>NZ_JAATVV010000009.1 GCF_013184775.1 Martelella sp. HB161492 | reverse complement strand
AAACACGCCCGCAACGGCATGCTGTCGCCCGTCGACTTCGAACGACAGCAGAAAATCTAAACCGAGGGTGTCTACAAAACCCGGGGCTATTCACGGGGCTATTCATTGACCGATCGACGTAATGCCGGCTTTCGTCCAGCAGCATTTCGATCACCAGACCGTCGAGCTTTGTGGCTGCACCAAGCGCCGCCTCAATCTCGACCGCCAACCGGTCAAACTCGATATCTGGATCTTCGGCCTTGAAGTGGACGATGATATCGATCGGCAGGCGCCGGTCATAACCATCCTCGCCATCCGGCCCGGCACAGGGGCGAATGGTTGACGTTTCCTGCTTTTCCGACCATGTGGCCGAAAGCCGGGCGAGAAGCGCGTCAAAGATCTGTGTCCGCATATGCGCCATCTAGCGCAGCGAACGGATCCGTCCGGAAGGCACGGCGACTGCCGAAGCGATACCACGCGTAAATCCGCGTTCTGTGGAGGATCCTCAAGTTCGCCTTCGCCAGTCGGGCGCGCCGCCGCTCTGCTCAATCCTTTCTACTATCCGATTAAGGACGTGCCAGGCGCAGGTCAGCTTCGCGGCTGCTCCGGACGGAACTCTCCGCTGCCTATGCCGCTGGTGCTGGGCTGCTGAGAGTCATCCCGGCCAGTTCGATCACCAGCGCTGGGCTGCTGCATCTGCAGCTGTTGCGCATGTAGTTGTCTTATTGAGGTTATGAGACTATTGGCTCTTTCCCTGACGACACGGTGTATATTTTCGTTCATCCGAAGTCTTACGGCCGCCCTCTCCACCATTAGCGCAGCCGCGTCTGCCGCTTCTTCCTTCGCGCGCGCTCTCGGGTGTTGTGGCTTCCAAGTTGGAGGTCGCCGCGGTCCTTTCATCTTCGCAACTGGCTGCGGGTCTCGCGGTCGCTGCGCTGCTGGGTTTCCCGCTATTGGTTGCGGCGCTCGTGGTTGCTGTGAACCAGCATTTCTCTCGATCGGCATTCCGAAATCTCCATAGATGTTTTTATGTATTCATTATGTTATTATCGGATATTAAATTGAAGTTTTATTTTTAAAATTTAGCAAGACCGAACATTTCAAGCAAAAATAATTAGTAAACCGCAGATTAATCAACGTTGTAAAAACGATTTCAGAAAGAAATATTCCATGCAATTTTACGAATAATCCATTTATATTACAAAATTACACAACCAAAGGCAGCCTTACCGATCGCTCTGAATTCCCTGACGCCACCGGAATGGCAGCACATAATTGTCCTTCTCCAACTTCAACCAGCCTCTTCCCCGGCCGCCTCCGCATCCCCGTTCGACGTCTTGTAATCCACCACATAAGTCAGCGCGCCAATCCCGAGCGATATCCCAGTCGCGCGGTCGACATAATGCCGGCTTTCGTCCAGCACCATTTCGATCACCAGACCGTCGAGCTTGATCGCCGCGCCAAGCACCGCCTCAATCTCAACCGCCAGCCGGTCAAACTCGATATCGGGATCCTCGGCCTTGAAGTGGACGATGATATCGATCGGCAGGCGCCGGTCGTAACCATCCTCACCATTTGGCCCGGCACAGGGGCGGATGGTTGCCGTTTCCTGCTTTTCCGACCATGTGGCGGTCAGCGCCGGCAGAAGGCTCTCGCGGATTGCTTCGGTGCGGGCGCGCTTGACCTTTCCAGCGCCGGAGAATTCCGGGATCGCCGAAAGCCGGGCGAGAAGCGCGTCAAAGATCTGTGTCCGCATATGCGCCATCAGACATTGCCTTTCAGGAACAGCACCTTCATGGCCCGGCCATCATCGGCCTGGTTGGCAATCTCGAAGGTCTTGCCGTTGATCTGAACGCTGTCACGCTGGCTTTCGAGATCATCAAGGCCGGTTGCCGGAACGCTGAGCGTTTGCGTGATGCCCTCGACATCCTGGCCAAATTCGTCGCCGAGATCGCGGCCGATCTTTTGCCGCAGGATCCCGCGCATCGGCTTTGCTCTTCAGCCAACCCGACAGCTTCTCAGCATATGGATCAAGCTTGCTCGGCCGTTCCGGCACAGTGAATGGCGGCTCGATGGTGCCGGCGCTCAGATACTTGGCGATCGTGTTGCGTGACAATCCGGTTCGTCGGCTGATCTCGCGCACCGACAACTTCTCGCGCAGTGCCATCCGCCGGATGATGTTTAGAAGTCCCATGTGGATCACTCCGTTGCCCCCGTCGCTAAAGGCGTTGGGGAAAGGTTCACATGGCTCAATTCTCAATGGAAATTATCCGCCTAACCGGCTCAGTTCTGCGTGGAAACCAACACGCTGCCCGACTGTAGCCGTATTCGCCTGGTTTCGGACAATCAGATATCCGCCGGCAAGGCCAGGGCCCAGACAGAAAGGCCCGGCAATGCCGGGCCTTTCCGTTGATCGACAAAAGCCGATTAGAAGTCGCGCTGCAGACGGAACCAGCCGCCGAAAGCGTCGTTATAGGGGTTCGGCAGGTCAGCATAGCGCAGGTTGAGCTTCGCATGGAAACCGTCAACGATGGTGTAGTCAAACAGGGCACCGGCTTCCCAGTAGCTCTTGTCATCCATCGTGTCAGCCTTGGCCGTGGTCCACTGAACAGCCGGGGTGATCTTCAGCTTGTCGGTAGCGTTAAGAGCGTAACCGGCAGCAACGGCCCATTCGCTGTAGAGACCATCGGGACGATCAGACGAAGAGAACCAGCTGAACGAGTTGGCATAGGCGTTGTAGCCGGAGCTGTACTGAGCACCAAGGTTCAGCTTGCCCGGTCCAAGCGCAAATTCGCTCATCAGACGGAGCGAGCCATCCTCATTGTAGGTATCATAGCCGCCGTCCAACTTCATGCCGACGCCGCCAGCCCTGAAGCCGACACGACCCGAAACGCCGAGCTTGGCCATGTCGTTGTTGCCGGTGTAGTCAACCATATCGGGATCGAGAGCGTCGAGCGACAGGCCTGCGACATAGCCGTCACCAAGGAAGACATAACGCATCGAGTTGAAGTAGGTGTTGCCGGAAAGGTGATCGATTTCACCGAGCAGACCTTCATCCCAATAGGATGCAAAGTAACCAGCCTGGAAGCCGCCCAATGCCAGATAGGTCTGGTCAAGCGAAACCTTTGAACTCGTACCATCGCCATAGGCATAGGTGTTAAGCTCGATGTCGCCGGTCAGAACACCCAGTTCGGTGTCCGTCTTGGAGCTTACAGCCAGGTGTGCCTTCGTGAAGACGTCCCAACTTGCAGAATCCGACGGAGACGTCACAAAATCGACCTGAAAACGAACATAGCCGCCAACATTCAGGCAAGTTTCTGTGCCAGGAATGTAGAAGTAGCCCTTACCGAAGGCATCACATACTTCAACATTATTCGTCGCCGTGGGTTCCACGACAACAACCGGATCCGCGGCGTAAGCGCCGGACGCTGTCACGATAGCGGCAGCAGAACCCAGAAATAAGCTCTTTACGTTCATAATGATCTCCAAAGTCCATAAACGAGGAGGGTGTCCCGCCAGGGGGGGGGCCTCAGCATCTCATGTGTCAGAAGGGAACAGGAGTTTTGCTCCCGTTCGAAAGTGATGTTGCTGGACACATTTCATGTTCGCAACCGCAAGACATGTTTTTAGAAGCTTACGCGTTACAAATTAGGTGTATGTTGCAGTAAAACCACAAAAACCCTTATTTTTCAGTAATTTATTGTAACAAAAAACAGCTTTTGATTGATTGCGCACTATTTTTGCGAGTATTAATTTTATTAGCAAACACGAAAATAGGCCCGTTTCGACGCAGGATTCGTGATCGCTGCTCCCTGCCCCTCCGGTGCGCGATCGTCCTGAAGGCCGCCGCAGAAGCTGCGGCCATGGCCGCTGCGCCTGTCCCTGCATCGGCGGAAACCGGACATGGCAAAGAAAGCGCGTGATGTTCATGAGAGCTCTGGCAAGTTCAGCGGACTGAACGTCAGTTTCGGTTGGCCCTGCCGATGCCAGCTCGGGCGATCGTGGTGCCGGAACGACAAAACACTCTGCCGGCCGGAAGATACAAAGGCTTCCAGCCGGCAGAGCTGCCCGGCAATATGAATAGTCCGATTTTCAGGGGCTAATCTTGATAGTGGTGATCGTTTTAGTAAGTCTCAGGTAAGATATGATTTTTGAAAATGGCTTTAGTATTCAGTAGCGGCATTGCTCACAGCTTGACGATCAACAGGCCAAGCACGGCACCGAAGGCGGCAAGCAGATAGAACCATCGCCGGTTATAGATCGGGGTTGGACGATAACACGCACCACAGCGCGATGCGCCAAGGCGCAGCTTATGCCCGCACGTACAGCCAAACAGGCGCTTGTGCGTTTTCTTCGGCGCTCCAGAACTGGTCTGCCTGGTCCTGACAGCAGATGTCATGACTTTTTTCCTCGGTTGAATCGCCCGGTTGATGACAGCGTCTTCATTGCGCAGACCGATCTGCGAAGACGCCTCTGAGGGCTGCGACAGGGCAAGAGATAGGACCAACACAGAACTGACAAAATACCATATTTATGGTATTGGCGACGAACCTTCCGCGTGTCAGAAACAGATGTAGAAACGTGACATAGCGGTGCTGGCGCGTCTTTCCCGTCTGGCCGTCACGCACGATGTCGCGCCGAGTGTTTCAGGATGACCATCAAACCAGAAGAGCGTGATGCAGACCTTTCGCCGCCGGCCCAGAAGGCCGGAGGCGCAGCCTTATGCAGGATCATTCTCAGCGAGGACGATCCGATCATCAGGGAGCGTCTGTCTAAACTGATTTCAGCCTGGCAGGACGGCCTGCTACTTGCCTCCTGCGGCACGCTTGCCGAGACGATCGAGGCGATCAGCACCCACGATTTCGACCTGCTGATAACCGACCTCAACCTTCCTGATGGCAATGGCATAGAGGCCATCGAAGCGCTGCGCATCGCGCGGCCCGAGGCGCAGGCCATGGTGATCTCGGTTCTTGCAGATGACCGGACCGTTCTCAATTCCATTGAGGCCGGCGCGACCGGCTACCTGCTGAAAGATGCCGATTTCACCGATCTCATCGAGGCGATCACGGATCTGATGGCAGGTCGTTCGCCGATCTCCTCACGCATCGCGCGCATACTGGTAAAGCGCCTCTCCGCCGGCACGCCGGAGACCAGCCTGCCGGATAACGGCCCGAAGCTGACGGATCGGGAAATGGACATTCTCTGGGGCATCTCCAAAGGGTTCACCTATGCCGAACTTGCCCAGCGGCTGGAGATATCGCGCCAGACCGTACCGGTTCACATTCGCAACATCTATCGCAAACTGCAGGTCTCCAATCGATCCGAAGCGGTCTTTGAAGCGGCGCGCCAGGGGCTGATCAAGCTGTGACCATCACACATGCAGCCGCAACGCCGATCCGGGAAAGCTGGAGTGCCTTTCGCGGCAGTGTGTTCTGCGCGCTCCTGCCCGTCATTCTGACGACCCTGCTGCTCGCAGCGCTCCCCCATATCATCACCCTGCCCCTGCCGCCCGGGGCAACCGTCCTTGATCATGCGACCATTGAAAAGGCCGGTGCCCTGCCGATTGCCGTATCCCTGCCGCGAAGCTGGCAATTATACGGAACGCCGCCACAGGCCTCCGTCACCTACCATCTGGAATTTCCTGCCTCGGCCGTGCCTGAACGAGACCCCGTCCTCTTCATCCCCTCGTTTCGCCAGGGGGTCGATGCACGGCTCAACGGCACTCTGCTTGAACCGCAAGCCAGCAGCTTCTTCTCGACCGAGCGCAACGGCAGCTACTATCTGGCGGCAATCCCCCAGCAGCTTCTGCATGCCGGCAGCAACAGCCTTGAGATCAGCCAGAAACGTGTTGACGGCTGGATCTCCGCCTATCTCTCGCCCGTTTACCTGACCACCGCCGGCGCGTTGCAGCCCTACCAGAAATTCTATGATTTCATCATCGAGCAATGGCGGGCCGCATCTCTGGCGCTGCAGGCCATGATCATGATCAGCGTCATCGCCATGACACTGCTGCGCCCGCGTGACAGAGTCTTTTACTGGTTCAGTCTGATGATGCTGGTGAGCTTCCTGTCAACGGTTGCAGGTTATCTCCTGCCCGCCAGAGAGACCGAGGCCATGCGGCTCTATCTGGGGCTGGCGCAGATGACCGTGAGCCTGCTGACGATCGGCCTGGCGCTTGCACTTGCCGAGCGCCCGCGCCCGGCCAAACTGACAATTGCAATCATCGCCCTGCCCGTCCTGCTCCTGATCCTGGGCAGCCAGAAACTTCTGCCGATCCCCGTGGTGATCCTTCTCGCAGCGCTGATGAGCATAGGCATCATGGCGCTGTCATCGACCATTGTTCTGGAGCATTATGTCCGCACACGGGACTGGATCTCGGGCATCATCGCCATTCCCTTTGGCCTCAGCATCCTGTTCGGTCTGAATGATATGAGCATGATGTTCGGCCTCGGTCAGGGCACACGCATGCTCTCCCCCTATATTCCGGCGGTCGCGCCACTGGCGATCATGTCGATCCTGACCGGACGGCTTGTGCTGAGTCTGAAACAGGTGGACGGCGCCAATGCGTCCCTTCAGCGCCAGATGGCCGATCAGGAAAACGAACTGCGCCGGCTGCATGAAAAGGACAGGGAACGCAGCGCCCAGGCCATTCTCGAACAGGAACGCACCCGGCTGATGAGCGATCTGCATGATGGCCTGAGCGGCCATCTGGTCTCGATCATCGCACAATCCGAGAAATCCGATGCCGATCCCGGTGCAATCGGGGTCTCGGCGCGCGAGGCACTGGATGATCTGCGACTGGTCGTTCAGTCCCTCGATCTCGGCGATGATGATCTGCGCGTCGCACTTGCAAGCTTTCAGGAACGCTGCGGGCCGCAATTGCGAAGGATCGGTGTCCAGCTGGACTGGTCGACCGAAGCCATGCCGCCGGTGACCGGGATCACCCCCTCCAGTGCGCTTGCGATTCTGCGCATCCTCCAGGAAGCCGTGACCAATGCGGTCAAGCACGGACCGGCAACCCGCATCACAATCCGGGCTCAAGCCGATGACAAGGGAGCAGCCATTATTGTCGTTGAAAACGACATCCGCCGCGCCGTGCCGCCTTCAGGCGGCTATGGCCTCAGCAACATGACAAAACGGGCCCGCAGTTTCGGCGCTGAGATCAGCTTCGAGCGCGGCGCCAAAGTGGCCAGGCTGACGCTGCATCTTCCGCCGACGCTGCGTCCCTGACACCTCACCTGCCGGCCAATCGCATTACCGCGATGGATGCTGCACTGTCTTTTGGCGATAGGGCTGCGGCAACAGGCCGAAAAAGCCACGCCCCCAGCCGAAAACGGCCATGGCCTTTTTGAGTCCGCGCAAAATCGTCTGAACGCCTTTCCGGCGTGAAAACAGCATCGTCACCGCACCGAGGATCAACATGACAAGCGCCGAAACACCGCGTTCGAGCGCGCGCGGCAGAAATCGGCTCGCGGCCTTTAGCCGGCCATGCTTGCGGATGAAATCGATCATTTCGGCCGATGTCACGCGCTGCCAGGACGTTAGGTTATAGGCAAGGCCGACACGGGACGGCTCGACAATCTCTTCGACAACGGCGTCATCGAGCCAGACGATCCGCCCTCCCGCCGATGTGACACGGCGGAAAAACTCGGTATCCTCGCCACCGAGGAACCGGTATTGCGGATCGAAGCGCAAATCCCGCCCCTCTTCGAGGAAAAAGGCTTTGCGCATCACCGCGTTGTTGGTCGCCGCACTGTCCATCACATCGCCATAGGCGTGACGCGCAAGCTTCGGCGGCTGATAAAAGAGCGGCAGATCGTCCGGCAAGACGTAATGAACCGGCCCGGTCAGAACATCGGCGCCGAAGGTCCCGATGCCGCGCAACATGGCCTCAAGCCAGTCCGGCCGCGCTGTCTCGTCATCATCGATGAAAGCCAGCCATTCCGGCGCCTGTTCCAGCGCAATGGACAATACCCGGTTGCGGGCGGATGTCAGACCGATTTCCGTCTCGAGCGCGTAGACGAAGGACACGTCGGGCCAGCTCTTCTCCAGCTCCTCCACAACCCCACGGCTATGTTCCGCACTGTCGTTCTCGACCACAACCACGGCGTGGCCCGGGCCTTGCAGCTGCGGCAGAAGCGATCGAAGACAGGCCTGAAGCTGCGTCTGGCGGCGCCGCGTGCAAACCATGATCGTAAACCGTTGTTCCATTCACGCCCCATCCGCGCCGATAATTCTTTATTCCCAGCCACCGGACATTGGCGGAAAACGCTCCGGATTACACGGCGTTTCCCGGCACGGGTGATCGGCCGGTCAAGGGCCACATACCCCTGAGAAGCGCCTATTTATCAGATAATACACAATAAATACAACAGCCTAAAGAGCAATATCAAGACATTATACGGGCTTCTGATTGCGGCGCAGAATGTGTTTCGTGACCAAAGGGATTGCGCTGTTTCAGCTGAAGCGCAGGCAATCACACAGCAAAACCTCATCGGCGATGCACGTCGCTGCAGGAGGGAGGTCCCGGCGACGCGTCAGCACCGAGAGCAGCAAGCAGGATCAACACCGCGAACAGGCGGAAAGACGACAGGAAACAAAGGCAGAGACCGACATTTTGCAATACCAATTCCGGCACATTCACCTTATATCGGGTAGTCGAGAAACGCTGGAGAGCCGCACTGAGCATGCCGATTTTCGTGATCAATCTGGACCGTAGCCAAGACCGCATGCAGCGCATGCAGCAACTATTGTCGGATCGGTCCCTCGCCTTCGAACGATTTGCCGCCGTGGATGCGAGAACACTCGATCCCGAGGAAACCGCCGCGATAACCGATTCACTGAAGACACGCGGGCGGGCGCTCCATTCCGGTGAGATCGCCTGCTATCTCAGCCATCTCCGGCTGTGGCGCGAAGGATTGGCCCGCAACCTGCCCTGGATCTGCATCTTTGAAGACGACATTCATCTGAGTGACGACGCGGGCCCCCTGCTTGAAAGCGCCGACAGCTGGATTCCACAGGATGCAGACCTGGTGAAGATCGAAACCACCCGCTGGAAAACCACCGTTGACCGCAAGCAGAAAAAGATCACCCGAACCCGTGGTCTGAGACGGCTTCATGACTTTCATTGGGGAACCGCCGGCTACATCGTTACAAAGAAGGGCATGGAAACGCTCTCGGCAGCCAGCGACAAGCTGCGTCAGCCGGTTGATGAATTCATGTTCTATCCCGGCTCCGCCATCTTCTCGAAGCTAAAGATTTACCAACTCGATCCGGCGATCTGCATCCAGGATTTCTACCTGCCTGCCGATGACCCGCGGCGCATCGAGATCGCATCCGAAATCACCCAGTCGGTCGATGAACGCGGCTCGGTGACGGGCGGCAAGGCCCGCTATGAAGGCAATTTTCTGATGCGGAAGCTGAGGCGCAGATCCCAAAAGATCCGCAACGCAATTGCACGCTGGCAGAATGGCGTCGCCATCAAGACCATCCTCTTCCGCTGATACCGAGATACTGTCTGAAATGGCTCATCCGCATCGATCTGGCTATCGTGCACTTCGATCGATCGAGCGCCCTTCAATGGTTCCGGCCTGACGCGGCGAATAGCCGAATTTGCGGGCAAAGGCGCGAGAGAAAGCTTCCGCACTGCCAAAGCCGACATGGGCCGCGACGGTTTTGACGCTTCGGCCCGCCAGCAATTCCGCGCGCCCCAGCGACAGGCGCCAGCCATTCAGATAGGCCGCTGGCGTTTCACCGACAACCCGGCTGAAATGCGATGTAAAGGCGCCGCGCGACATTCCGGCGATGCGGGCCAGTTCCGGCACCGTCCAGCTCCGCGCCGGTTCGTCATGGATTGCAACGAGGCTTTTGTGGAGCTCAGGATGGGCAAGCCCTGAAAGCAAACCGGCATTGACGGTACCCATTGCGATCGCGCGTCTTATTGCGAGAACGACAACGACCTCGCACAGGCGTGCCTTGATCGTGCCGCCGCCGCAGCGGGCCGTATCAGCCTCGGCCACAATCAGTTCCGACAAGCCGTAAAGCTGAGGCGCCTCGGCAAGCGAAAAGCACAGCTGATCCGGCAAAGCGCCGATCAGCGGGTTGACGCTGCCACCAAATTCCACCCGTGCGGCGGCAAGAAGCGCGCCATCCGGCGGCAAGGCTGCAGACAGCCGGGTCCGATAGACTAGTTTGGTCGGATGCCCCTGCCCTTCGCCATCCAGGATCAGCAGATTGGCCGCTTCCGCTTCCTCAAGATAGGCGGCACTCAGCGCGAAGGCCTTCAGGAAGGCCGACAGCCGATCATATCTTTCCCGCTGTTCTGGACGTTCGATCATGTATTCCCGCAAAATCCTGCCTCGAAATACTCTACCCTCAGGAAGAACGCTGTTCCAGAGCCGATGAGACCAGGAAGGAGACATTCATGAACCAGACATCCGCTGCCAAGTTCGATGCCGATCGCGCCGGGGAATATGCCCGCCAGAGCCGGATAGCCCTTGCGGGTTATGACGCCTGCCATGCCCTGTCGGCCTGCATGCTCTCAGCCGCACTCGGCGCGGGACGGGCGGCACGCCTGCTGGTGGCTGGCGCAGGTGGCACGGCCGGCGAGATCATCACGGCCGCGACCCTCGAGCCTCATTGGTCCTTTGTCGCGGTTGATCCTGCTCCTGCCATGCTCGAACTGGCAA
The DNA here is from genome assembly GCF_013184775.1 of Martelella sp. HB161492. Taxonomy (GTDB): domain Bacteria; phylum Pseudomonadota; class Alphaproteobacteria; order Rhizobiales; family Rhizobiaceae; genus Martelella. Next base: position 225,314 of record NZ_JAATVV010000009.1, on the reverse strand, counting down.
AGGCGCAGATTGCCGGCGCGAATCTGAGCGAGCGGGTCACCTTCGTCGAGGGGTTGGTTTCTGACCTGCAGCAATCGCCGCCCTTCGATGCCGCGATCATGATCGGCGTTATCCATCATCTGCCGGGCGACGCGGCAAAACGGGCGATATTGAGCGACATCGCTGCCCGGCTGAAACCGCAAGCACCCCTTGTTCTGGCAGGCAATGTCCGGCCCTACGCCTCGCAGCCCGAGCTCATGGCGGCATGGGCCAATCTATGGCGCCTGCATGGCACGGCCGACGCAGAGATTGAGGAAAAGCTGGCCCGCATCCTTCAGGGCGCAGAACCGCCCCGCTCGGAAGAAGCGCTTGCCGCACTTCTGAATGAAACAGGCTTCGGCACGCCGCTGCGCTTCTTCGCCAGTCTGTTCTGGGGCGCCTGGCTGATACCAAGAGACAATGATTAGGACTCATATGATGCGCGCTGGAATGACCATCCGAATAGGGAAATTCCGTCGCCTTGCCGGTCATGCGCGTCCCGGAGGCCTAATCGCGCCGCCGCCGCGAAGGGGCAACATAGGTGTCGAGCCGGCGAAGATGCGTATCCGTCTCTCCCAGCACTTCCGGTGCATTCATCTCGGCCCGCCCGGCAAGCATGCTTGCCAGAACCTCCGCCAGCGCAAAACCGGGTGTCACGACATGGAAGAAGGTCAGGCTGTCGGTCGGAACGATGATGGCAACGTCGACGATCTCGCGTACCGGGGCGACCTCGCTGTCGGTGATCGCAACGATCTTCAGTCCGCGCGCATGGGCATATTCGCAGATCTCCAGCGTTTCGCGGGCATAGGGGTTGATCGTCATGACAAAGAGCACATCGCCCGGCTGGGCATGGGCAAGCCCGTCGGTTCCGGTTCCGCCCGGTGCGTCAAGCAGGATGGCCCGCTCGCCGAGCAGCGAGATCATATAGTTGAATTGCCACAGCACCGGATGGCAGGAGCGGCGCCCAAGGCCGTAAATCCGTCGCGCGCCCGCCAGCATATCGGCAGCCTGGGCGACGGATTGCAGCACCTCCAGCCGGGACAGACCCTCGATCTGATCCGCCAGCTTGGCGAACATGCGCGAAGCAAGAGCCACATCGCCCTCAAGCGCCTGATTCTGGATTTGCTGGCGGGCTCTTTCGGCAAAGGAATTGTCTTCAGCACGGATCGCATCGTGGAACAGCGCTCGCAATTCATCATAGCCCGACATGCCGAGGAACTTTGCCAGCCGGGTCATGGTTGCCGGCGCAATGCCTGCAAGCCTTGCCTGATCGCGCATCGACAGCAGAGCCACATCACGTGGATTGTCGAGCACAAAACGGGCAGCGGCCTGCAATTGAGGCGGCATGTCCGGAAAACGGGCGATGATATCTTCGTGAAGCGGATTATTACCCATTGGGTCCTGACATATAGCTATCGTGTTGAGCAGGCTAGCTGATCGCAGCGCGAAAGACCAGTCGCCGGGTCCTTGTCACGGGACCGGGGTCACCTCTGCCGTCTGCTCCTGCCGGATGACGTTGGCCCAGAAGCTTGTCACCTGGTCCAGCGTTTTGCCTGGCACGGCGTCCAGCAGGCTGCGGGTATAGTCACTTTGCGGCTGGACCAGCACGCTTTCCGCCGGCCCGGCCTCGACGGCGACGCCGCGCTGCATCACGACAATGTCGTCGCAGAGCCGGGCCGCAACCCGCAGATCATGGGTGATGAACAGGATCGCCAGGCCGAAGCGCTGTTGCAGCGATTCGAGCAGATCCAGCACCTGGGCCTGAACAGAAACGTCAAGCGCGGAGACGGCCTCATCGGCAACGATCACTTCCGGATCCATCATCAGCGCGCGGGCAAGTGCGATGCGCTGACGCTGTCCGCCCGAGAACTGATGCGGGTAACGCTCGAGCGAGGCGGCCGGCAGGCCGACCATTTCGATCAGCCGTCCCGCCTTTTCCATCGCAGCACTTCGGCTTGTACCGAAGTTGATCGCGCCCTCGGTCACGCTCTGCATGACAGTGCGGCGTGGATTGAGCGAACGGTTCGGATCCTGAAACACCATCTGCAGCCGTGCGGCCTGAAGCCGGCGGGTTTCGGCATTGGCGGTGCTCATATCCGCTCCGTCGATACGGATTGTTCCCGAAGTCGCCTCCTCCAGCCCCATGATGCAGCGCGCAAGCGTCGACTTCCCGGAACCGCTCTCGCCGACGATTCCGAGCGTGCGCCCGGCATGAAGCGTGATGCTGACATCTTTCAGTGCGTTGACGGTGTGGCGGCCACTGCTGAAGGTTTTGCAGAGCCGCGCGACAGACAGGGCCGGAACCGTCTTATGGCTGGTCGTCGCCGGTCGCGGCCTGAGCGTCGGAATAGCGGCAAGGAGCTCACGCGTGTAGGTTTCCTTCGGCTCTGAGATCACCATCCGCGCCGCGCCCTCCTCAACGGGTGACCCCTTGCGCATGACGAGAACGCGATCAGCAATATCGGCCACCACGCCCATGTCATGGGTGATGAACAGCACGGCCGTGCCATGCCTTTCCTGCAATTCCTTGATCAATTTGAGGATCTGGGCCTGGGTGGTCACATCGAGCGCCGTCGTGGGTTCGTCGGCGATCAGCAGTTTCGGCTCGAGGGCCAGCGCCATGGCGATCATGATGCGTTGGCGCTGGCCGCCGGAAAGCTGGTGGGGAAAGCGCTGCGCCAGCCTCTCGGGATCCGGCAAATGGACATCGTCGAGCGCAGCAATCACCCGCCTGCGCCGTTCCGAGCGGCCGAGGCTGGTGTGAATGGCAAGAACCTCATCGAGTTGTTCGCCAACGGTCATCACCGGGTTGAGCGCGGTCATCGGCTCCTGGAAGATCATCGCCATCCGCGTGGCGCGCAGCTGGCGCAGACGTTTGGCCGAGGCGTTGAGCAGGTTTTCTCCGTCAAGGCTGATCGTACCGCTGGTCACCGCCAGTTCGCGCTGCGGCAGCAGTCCCATGATCGAAAGCGAGGTGAGCGATTTTCCTGATCCGCTCTCACCGACGAGACACAGTGTCTCCCCCGGATTGATGTCGAGGCTGATGCCGTTGAGCAGCTGTTTCGGCATCAGGCCGGTGGTGGCCAGATGCAGGTCGCGGATCTGCAGCAGTGATGTCGTTTCGGGGTTCACGGCTTAGCCTTTCCGCTTGCTTGTCTTGGGGTCAAGCGCATCACGCAGCGCGTCACCGATGATATTGATCGACAGGATTGTCAGCGTCAGCGCCAGGGCCGGCCAGAAGATCAACGAGGGTTTGATCGAAAAATAGAGCCGCCCGTCGGCCATGATATTGCCCCAGGACGGTGTTTCCGCGCTGATCCCGACACCGAGGAAGGAAAGAGCCGCTTCCGTCAGGATCGCCGCAGCGAAGATATAGGCCGACTGTACGACGATCGGAGCGACCGTATTCGGCAGCAGATGGCGGACCAGCATGGTCGGGCCGCGCGTGCCCAGAAGCCGGGCGGCCTCGACATAAGGCTCCTCGCGGGCGGTGAGCACTCTTGCACGGGCAAGACGGACCACCGACGGGATTTCCGGGATCAGGATGGCGATGATCACGGTCGTCAGCGAGGGACGGATGATGGCAATCAGCGCCACGGCCAGCAGAATGCCCGGAATGGCCATGAGCCCGTCCATGATGCGCATGATGACCGGATCGAGCCTGCGGAAATAGCCGGACAGCAGACCGAGCGGCAGGCCGATCACGACGGCACCCAGCGTGGCGCCTGCCCCGACGATCAGCGAGACGCGGCCACCGAACAGAATGCGCGCCCAGAGATCCCTTCCCATGGCGTCAGTTCCCAGAAGATGATCGGCTGACGGCGGTTTCAGCCGTTCCGATGGCACCATGAGAACAGGATCATGAGCCGACAGGAGCGGTGCAAAAATCGCCGCCAGAACGATCAGCGCCAGCATGATGATGGCCGCAAGCGTGATGATGTGCGGCCGGCTGGTGCCGAAGATGCGCGTCAGAATGCTGTGCCGGTAGGCCGGCGAGAGGGCTGGGCTGCTCATTGGTAGCGGATCCTCGGATCGGTGATGGCATAGGCAAGGTCGATCAGCAGGTTGACCACGACGTAAAGGACGCCGGTCAGGAGGATCAGTGCCTGGATCATGCTGTAATCGCGCGACAGCACCGATTCCACGACCAGACGGCCGATGCCGGGGATGTTGAAAACGCTCTCGGTGATGACGACGCCCGAGATCATCATGGCAAAGCCGGAACCGACGACGGTGATGATCGGCACCGCGGCATTGCGCAATGCATGGCGGAACAGCACCCGTGGCTCGCCAAGGCCCTTTGCCCTGGCCGTGCGGATGAAATCCTCATCGAGAACCTCGACCATCGAGGCGCGTGTCATGCGTGCAATCAGGGCGATATAGGTCGACGCCAGGGTCACGGCCGGCAGGGTCATGTGGCTGAGGAATGGGCCAATACCGTCGGCAGGGCTCTTGTAGCCCTGGGCGGCAAACCATTTGACGTCGATCGCAAAGGCGCCAATCAGCACATAGCCGAGAACGAAAACCGGTACGGAAAAGCCAAGCACCGAAAGCGTCAGAATGGCACGGTCTATGACAGCACCGCGCTGCCAGGCGGCGAGAACACCGAGCGGAATGGCGACGATGATGGTGATGACGATGGAGTAGAGCGCGAGACAGACTGTCGGACCGATGCGCTGGGCGATCAGCGTGCCGACCGGCACCTGCGAAATCATCGACGTGCCGAAATCCCCATGCAGGACATTCACCACCCAGCGCCAGAACTGGACCACCAGCGGCGCGTTCAGGCCGAGCGCTTCACGCACGGACTGAAGGCTTTCCTCCGTCGCATTCTCCCCGAGAATGACGCGTGCCGGATCACCGGGCGTCAGATGCAGCAGACCAAAGGCAATCACCATGATGATCAGGACCACCGGGATCGCCGCAAGCAGCCGCGTCACCAAAAATCTCAACATGTTCTCACATTTCTCCATGCCGCCATGGCGGAAAAGATGGCGCCCGGCAGCGGCACAGCCGTCCCGGGCGCCGTCATCATCACTTGGCCAGTTCGACCTGCCAGAACAGCGTCAGCGGCCCCTGAGGAATGTCCTCGACGCGATCGTTCCAGGCGGCGATGATGTCGTATTCGCCGAGCGGAACATAGTTCACCTGATCGAGAACGCGCGCCTGAATTTTCTCGGCGATTTCCTTCTGCTTCACCGGATCGGTTTCCACCGAGAATTCAGTGCGCATCTGCTCGAGCTCATCATCCTTCGGCCAGCCGGACCAGGCCTGGCTGGAGCCGCTCGCATCAATCACGGTCGAGGCCAGCGGATCCCATATCCCGGTGATGCCCCATGCGGAGAACAGCATGTTCCAGCCGCCATCGGCCACGGGTGCACGGCTGTACTGGCGCTGCAGATGGGTCTGCCAGTCCATCGACTGAACTTCGACATTGAAGCCGATCTCGCGCATGCGCTGAGCGGCCAGCAGCGGCTGCGGCTTGAATGCGTCAAGCTCCGTCTGCTGCAGCATGATCACCGGCGTGCCGTCATAGCCGGACTTGGCCAGGAGCTCCTTTGCCTTTTCCTTGCGACCGTCACCATAAAGCCATTCGGCACCGGCGTCAGATGCCAGCGGCGTCGAGCAACCGTAGATCGAGGCGCAGAGATGATAATATTGCGGGTCTCCGATCGCCGCCTGCATCAGTTCTTCCTGATTGAGCACCAGCATCGCCGCGCGACGGACATCGACATTGTCGAACGGGGCGAGCGTATGGTTCATGCGCGCCACGACCTGCATGCCCAAGGGCCGCACCATGCCGGTATCGACGTCCGGCATGGCCTCAATCACCGGAAGCAGATCGAGCGGAACCTGTTCGACAAAGTCGACGTCACCGTTCTGCAGCGCGTTCAGCGTTGTCTGCATGTCAGGCATGGATTGCCAGATGACCTTGTCGACATTGACGACCTTGCCGCCGGCGGTCCAGCTTGATGGTTCCGGACGCGGCACGTAATCGGTGTTCTTGACATAGACCACCTTGTCGCCCGGGCGGAATTCGTCAGCCACGAACTTGAACGGACCGGAGCCGATCTGCTCCGGCAGCTGCTGGCCCTTCGGCGTTTCGGCAAGGCGTTTCGGCATCATGAAGGGCGGGATCGGCGATGGCTTGGCCAGAAGCGCAAGGATCTGGCCGAAGGGTGCGCTCAGCCTGATTTCGAAGGTCTTGTCAGACGTTGCCGCGAGGGAGGCAACCTGCTTGAACAGCCTTGCACCACCGGCATCATAGCTTGCCCAGCGGTTCAGAGAGGCAATGCAATCTTCCGCGGTGACATCGCTGCCGTCATGCCATTTCAGGCCATCACGCAGCGTGAATGTATAGGTCAGCTTGTCATCGGATACCGTGTAGTCCGCCATCTGCGGCTGCGGCTGATACTGGGCATCCATGCCGAGCAGCGTGTCATAGACCATGAAACCATGGGTGCGGGTGATCTGGGCGGTGGAAACCGACGGATCGAGCGCTTTCAGATTGCCGCTCATCACGGCCGTCAGGGTCTTTTCTTCGGCCGCCAGTGCGCTGTCGCCGAAAGCGCCGAATGTTGCGGTTGCCAGGCCTGCCATCATGGCAAGCAGGCTGCGTCTGCGGAGATTGAGCATGTTCGTATTCCCTCTGTTGTTATGGTTCAAAGAGCTTTGATGACGGCGTCGAGCGTATCTTCGAGACGCTGGACAATTTCATCGGCCTGTTCTTCCGTGAGGATGAATGGAGGAGCGAGAAGGATGTGATCGCCGCGCTGGCCGTCGATCGTGCCGCCCGACGGGTAGATCATCAGGCCGTTGTCGAGTGCTGCCGTCTTGACGCGGGCGTGGAGCCTGAGGTTCGGATCGAAGGGGGCGCGGCTGGCGCGGTCGCTGACCAGCTCGAGACCGATGAAGAGCCCCCGGCCGCGTATATCGCCGACATGCGGCGCGTTGCCGAAGCGGGCTTTCAGGGCCTGCATCAGATAGGCGCCCCGGTTCTTCACGCTGTCGAGCAGCCGCTCTTCGGCAATCACCTCCTGTACGGCGAGTGCTGCTGCGGCGGCCACGGGATGTCCCATATAGGTGTGGCCATGGGCGAAAGCGCCTGAACCGAGGGAAAAGGCTTCGTAGACCGGCCCCGACACCAGCACGGCGCTCACCGGCTGATAGCCAGCGCCGAGCCCCTTGGCGACAATCTGCAGATCCGGAACGATCCCTTCCTGCTCGCAGGCATGGAGCGTTCCTGTCCGCCCCATTCCGCACATGACCTCATCCAGGATCAGCAGAACCCCATAGCGGTCGCAGATGGCACGGATGCGCTTGAAGTAGTCGCCGACCGGCGGCACCGCGCCTGCCGTCGCGCCGACAACGGTTTCGGCAACGAAAGCGATCACCGAGCCGGCGCCGAGCGCAAGGATCTTTTCCTCCAGTTCGCCCGCGGCCCTTGCGGCATAATCCGCCTCGCTCTCGCCTGGCAGCATATAGTGATAGGCAAAACAGGGGCCGATATGGTGGGTCTCGATCAGAAGCGGCTGAAACGCCTTGCGCCGTCCCTCATTGCCGCCGGTCGCCAGCGCTGCGAGCGTGTTGCCATGATAGCTCTGCCGCCGTGCGATGACATGACGCCGCTGTGGCTCGCCGCGTTCTACATGATATTGACGCGCCATTTTCAGCGCAGCCTCGACGGCTTCGGAGCCCCCGTTCAGGATCATTGCATGGGTGATACCGGCCGGTGCATCCTCCACCAGTCTGGTCGCAAGCCTTTCGGCAGGCTCCGAGGTGAAGAAGCTTGTATGGGCATAGGCGATCGTATCGAGCTGACGGATGATGGCCTCGCGAATGCGCGGATGCCCATGGCCAAGGCAGGACACTGCCGCGCCGCCGCAGGCATCGAGATAGGCCTTGCCGGCGGTGTCGTATATATAGGCCCCTTCGGCTTTTGCCGCAGTTTTTGGGGTGTGCCGCAAATCGCGGTGCATCAGCTGGCTCATGGATGGTCTTTCAAATTCAATATGGGTCCTGAAATGAAGGCAGTGCGTGCGGCTGGCCGCAAAAAGGGGTCAGGCCGCATCTTCGAGCACCAGGCTTGCGCCCTTGGCACCGATCATGATCGCCGCCGCATTGGTGTTGCCCGAAACGATCTGCGGCATGATCGAGGCGTCGGCGATCCGTAAGCCGCCAATGCCGCGCATGCGCAGTCGCGGATCGACAACGCTGGCGTCGTCCCCTCCCATCCGGCAGGTGCCGACCGGGTGGAAAATGGTGGTTGCCATGCGCGCTCCGGCATCGCGAAGGCCAGCCTCGTCGCGGATCCCGGCGCCGGGAAGCGTCTCACATTCGACATAGCGGGAAAATGCCGGCTGGGCGGCGATGGTGCGCGCGAGCCTGATGCCGCGCGTGGCCACGGAAAGGTCCGCCTCGCACGAAAGATAGTTGGGACGGATTTCCGGAACGCCACCATCCGCCTTCAGATGGACGCTGCCGCGCGCCTGCGGCCGCAGATTGCAGACAGAAGCGGACAGGGCGGGAAAACGATCCATCGTGCCGTGACCGTCGCTCATCGAAATCGGCTGAACGTGGAACTGCAGATCGGGCCGTGCCACGTCGGACGCTGACCGGGCGAAGATGCCCACCTGGCTCGGGGTCATGGAGATTGGCCCGGAGCGGTTGAGCGCATACTCTGCCGCCATGGCCGCCTTTCCGAACAGCGAGGCCGCGCGCTCGTTGAGCGAGCCGATATTCCTCAGCCGGAAGGAAACACGCATCTGCAGGTGATCCTGCAGGTTCTCGCCAACTTCCGGGCTGTCGAGAACAGGCATCACCCCACGCGCCTTCAGACGGTTCGCCTCACCGATGCCGGAGCGCTCGAGGATCATCGGCGTGCCGATCGCACCGGCGCAGAGAATGACCTCGCCGCGCGCCCGCACCGTGACGATGTTGCCGGCATGGCGATAGATGCATCCCGTGACGCGGCCTTCGCCAAGCATCAGCCGGTCAACCTCGACGCCCGTGCGCACGCAAAGGCTGGCGCGGTGGCGGGCCGGCCGGAGAAAGGCGCTCTCAGCAGAGCAGCGTATGCCGCGTCTTTGCGTCACCTCGAAGAAACCCGCCCCTTCATTGTCACCGCAGTTGAAATCCGGACGGAAGGGAAGGCCGAGTTCCATCGCGGCGCGCATATAGGCTTCAAGAACGGGCCAGCGGACCCGTGAGGGCTCGATCCGTAATCCCCCGCCTGTGCCGTGGTACGGGGTCTCGCCTGCATGGTGGTCTTCGATCGCGCGGAAGAAGGGAAGGACATCGTCCCACCCCCAGCCCGTGCAGCCGGACCGAAGCCAGCCGTCATAATCTTCGGCCTGGCCTCGGATATAGATCATGCCGTTGATCGCCGATGAGCCGCCAAGGATCCGGCCGCGCGGATAATCAAGACTGCGCCCGCCAAGCCCCGCTTCCGGCTCGGTTCGGTAGCACCAGTCATAGTCCGGATCTCCGAGCGTATAGAGATAGCCGACCGGGACGGCGACCTTCATCCGGCGCGCGCCGCCGCCTGCCTCCAGCAGCAGGACCTTATACCGGCCACTCTGGCTCAGCCTCTCGGCCATGACGCATCCGGCGCTGCCTGCACCGATGACGATAAAGTCAAAATCTTCCATGTTCCCCGGTCGCGTTTTTGCTTGAAACATTTATTTCATTGATTAGTATCAAAATCTATATGGATCGCAATAGCAAAATATGAAACAAATGGATTATTCACGGAGCGCGCTCGCTGAGGTCATGTTTCAGGCCATCTTTCCGGCCGGGTTTGATCGCGCGGCGCCGACGAAAGGGAACTGGACAGTCTATGGAAAAACATCTGCGGATCGCGGTGGCCCGGCTTTGGCACGAGGCCCACAGTTTCACGCCTGTGCCGACGCGGCTTGCCGATTTTCAGCAGCGTGAATGGCAGATCGGACCCTCGGCGGCCGACTTCTATCGCGGCACGGCGACCGAGATCGGCGCCGTCGTGGCGATGATGGAGCGTGAGGGCGATATTGACGTTCACTTCTCGCTCTGCACCGCAGCACCCCCCGGTGGCCTTGCCGTCGAGGAGGACATGCAGTCCATCCATGACCTGATCATCGACGGTCTCGGATCAGAAGCTTACGATGGCGTCTATGTTTCCCTGCACGGGGCGACCCTGTCCGAACGGTCGATCTCACCCGATACCGACCTGCTTCGACGCATCCGTGCCGCTGTCGGTCCCGATGTGCCGATCGCGATCACCTGCGACATGCATGCCTGCCTGAACCCGGACATTGCCGGACTGGTGCAGATCCTGTCCGGCTACCATTCCTATCCGCATGTCGACATGTTCGAGACCGGCGAGCGGGCTTTGTCGATGCTCATGCAAACATTGCGGAACGGCCGCGCCTACCGTCTCAACATGCTGCCCGTGCCGATGCTGCCGCTGAGCCACATGATGCGCACCGCCAGCGGGCCGATGCGCGAGCTCGTCACCTTTGCCGAGGGGCTGACGGCTGATCCCGCCATCGATGACGCGACCTACTTTGCCTCATTCACCTATGCCGACAGCCCCTATTCAAGCGGCCTTGCCACCATTACGGCAGAGGCTGGAACGGATGTTTCAGCATCGCTGAGGCAGATGCATGATGCGATGATGGCGCGTCGCGATGCCTTCCGAGCCAAGGTGACGCCCGCCCCTGCCGGGCTCGAAAGGGCAGAAGCGCTGCTGGCATCGGGGAGAAAGGGGCCGATCGCCGTCATCGACACGGCGGACAACCCGCTTTCCGGCGGCATCGGCGATACGACAGGGCTTCTACGGGCCTTCCTGGACAGCGGCTCGACCCGGCGCACCGTCTTTTCGTTCTTCTTTGATCCGGCGCTTGTGGAGCGGGCGTTTGCGCTGGGGGAAGGCGCGCCGATCGAGGCACAGCTCGGCGGGCGCATCATGCCCGAATATGGTGCGCCGGTTTGCTTTGACGGCACCATAGAGCGGCTGACGGATGGCCGGTTTCGCAATGAGGGACCGATGGAGAATGGCCTTGCCGTTTCCATCGGCCGCACCGCCGTCATCCGGCGCGACAATCTTCGCATCATCATTGCCGAGACCTGCCAGAGCGTCAACGATCCGGGCTGGTGCCGGCTGCATGGCATCGATCTCGATGAGACCGACCTTTTGCTGGTCAAGGCAAAGAACCATTTCCGCGCCTCTTTCGAGCCGCTGTGCGGCGCGCTCATTGACATTGAATCGCCCGGCCCGGCGCCGAGCGATCTGCACGCCATTCCCTTCAAACATGTGCCTCCGGCGTTCCTGCTCTGAATTCCTTGTGAAAAAAAGTTGATAAAGGCAAAGAACAGGCGCAAGCCGCATTCTTTCGGCTTCTGAAATAAAGGTAACAGCATGAAAGACTATCCGGACGTTGAATTGTTCATCAATGGCCAGTGGCGGCCCGCCCGTTCGGGCAAGACCATCGCGGTTCTCGACCCTGCCACGGAAGACGTCATCGGCACGGTCGCCTGGGCAGAAAAACAGGATCTTGACGACGCGCTTGCCGCCGCTGATCAGGGCTTTTCGGTCTGGCGGGCAACGTCTGCTTTCGAGCGCGGCCGGATCATGCGCCGTGCCGCCGATCTGCTGCGGGAACGCTGCGACGACATTGCCGTCTGGATGACCCGCGAACAGGGAAAGCCGCTGTCGCAGTCAAAGGCGGAAATCCGGGCTGGTGCCGACGTCATCGACTGGTTTGCCGAGGAAGCCCGCCGCACCTATGGGCAGATCATTCCGGCGCGCCATCCCGATGTGCTGCAAATGACGGTCAAGGTGCCGGTCGGCCCGGTTGCCGCCTTCACCCCGTGGAATTTCCCGATCAACCAGGTCGTGCGCAAGCTGTCGGCCGCTGTTGCCACCGGCTGCTCCATCATCGTCAAGGCGCCGGAGGAGACCCCCGCCGCGCCGGCCGCACTGATCCGCTGCTTTGCCGATGCCGGCCTGCCGGATGGCGTCGTCAACCTGGTCTATGGCATTCCGTCCGAGATTTCGGAATATCTCATCGCCCATCCCGTCATCCGCAAGATCTCCTTCACCGGATCGACGCCGGTGGGCAAGATGCTGGCGGGGCTTGCCGGTCAGCATATGAAGCGGGTGACGATGGAACTCGGTGGCCACGCCCCCGTCATCGTCACAGGCGATGTCGATGTTGACGCGGTCGTCGCGACAATGGCGACATACAAGTTTCGCAATGCCGGACAGGTCTGTGTCTCACCGACGCGTTTTCTGATCGAGCAACCGGTTGCCGACCGCTTCATCGAAGCCTTCGCAAAGGCGGCGGCCGAGGTGAAGGTTGGAAACGGGCTAGACCCCGAAACGGTGATGGGCCCGCTCGCCAATCCGCGGCGCATCCCTGCCCTTGAGGCGCTGATTGATGATGCGGTGGCCGCCGGCGGCACGCTGCGGACCGGCGGAGCGAGACTCGGCAATCGCGGCTATTTCTTCGCCCCGACCGTCTTGAGCGATGTGCCGCTTTCGGCACGGATCATGAATGAGGAACCCTTCGGGCCAGTCGCCGTCATCAATCGCTTCAATCATCTTGACGAGGCGATTGCCGAGGCCAACCGCCTGCCCTTCGGCCTTTCGGCCTATGCCTTCACCGCTTCGGACCGCACCGCCGCCCGGATCGGCAATGAAGTCGACAGCGGCATGGTCTCGATCAATCACCTGGGGCTTTCACTGCCCGAAGTTCCCTTCGGCGGCATCCGCGATTCAGGTTATGGCACGGAAGGCGGCTCGGAAGCGGTTGAAGCCTATCTCGAAACCCGCTTCATCACCCGCAGGCCGCTATCTGCCTGAAACCGCAAGCAGCAACGATGACAATGGCCTGACGCCCCCGCCTCGGGCCGGAATGACGGCGTGAAACCGAAACCGGGGGACAATTCCCCCGGGCACAAACAAACCTTTCGGCGGGAACGCGCGCGCGGACCGGCAGAACCGGGGTCGGGAGGAGACTGGCGGCTTTGGTCTCGCCAATCAGCGAAGCGGACGTTCGGATTTGAGAGGAGCTTAGTCGCTTTCGGCCCGGAGTTGCCATTCACCTCCAACAGGCGGAATATCCGCTTTGGACAAACTGTTCTAAATTCAAGCATTGTCAGCTTCTATGAAAGGAATGGGATGGACCGATGGCGGATGAGAAACTTTGAAAAAGTGGCGCGGATACTTTTCTTTTTAATTTTATGTCTGATCGGTGCGATTGCCGTGAGCGGGCAAACCGAGGCGAAAGACAGTGAGGTCTGGCAGCCCCAAGGCGATGCCCAACAAATTCCAATCTGGCCGCATGGTGCGCCGGATATGGAAGGCATTTCGCTTCCGCCGGAAAGCTTGAAACCCGGAACGCAGACCATTCTCAATGTCACCGATCCGACAATTACGGTCTATTCTCCCAAAGGCGAGAACAAGGGCGTTGCGATTATCGTGTTTCCAGGCGGAGGATTCCGGGTTCTGGCGATGGACCTGGAAGGCACGGAAATCTGTGATTGGATAACCTCCAACGGCATAACGTGCATCCTTCTCAAATATCGCGTGCCAGGAAGCGACGACTATTGGAACAAGGAATGCAAGTGCCGGATTACGCCAAAGATTCGCCGGGCGCTTCAGGATGCTCAACGTACTGTCCGGCTCGTGAGAGCAAATGCGCAATCACTAAAGATAGATCCGCACAAGATTGGCGTGATCGGGTTTTCCTCTGGCGGTTTTCTGGTGGCCGAGACAAGTAACATTCTCAAACCCAATTATGCGCTCGTTGATGAAGCTGACAAGTTGAGCAGCCGGCCGGACTTTGCTGTCGCGGCTTTTCCTGGGCATATGTGCTTTGACTCCGGACAACCGCGAGTGACCAATTTTAAAGTTACAAGGGAGGCACCGCCAACCTTCCTTGTTCATGCGCGCGACGACGACACAGACAACGTCTGCAATAGTCTGGTCTATGCGGATCGGCTCGAGAAGGCAGGCGTGCCTACCGAGATGCATATCTTTAGCAAAGGCGGCCATGCGTTTGCACTTAGAAAGCCGGACCTTCCTATCGGACAATGGCCAGATTTGGTGATGACGTGGTTGAAGAAAATTGGCATTTTGTCCTGACTTTTGTGGGCAAGCAGCCATTCACCCGCCCCGCAACAAACGTCCGCTCCCCGCCCTCAGTTGACCTTCGCACGCCACGTAACCTACGCCCGCTCTGCGGATCTGACCGATAATCAGTCAACATCCTCTCGGCTCCGCCCTCCGGTCGATTTCGCTGGATGTCGCCTTCAGCCCGGTGTTGCGACAGGCGCGGATGGCGGCAAACTATCGCTATCCAGAGCGCACACATGATGATATTCGGCAACCAGCAAAGGTGGTGACCATGACGCCGAATACCGTTTCCAACGACAAATCCCCGATCGCCGGCATCCATCCGGCCCTTGCCCAGGCACTCGCTGCGAAAGGCTACACCGCGCTGACGCCGGTTCAGCTGGCGATGACCAATGAAGATCACGGTGACGCCGATCTCCTGGTCTCGGCGCAGACGGGCTCGGGAAAGACGGTCGCCTTCGGCATCGCCATCGCACCGACGCTGCTTGGGGATGGCGAAGGTTTTGCGGCGGCGGCCGCACCGCTCGGCCTGGTCATCGCGCCAACGCGCGAACTCGCCGTTCAGGTTCAGCGGGAACTCGATTGGCTCTATGCGGCGGCTGACGTCAGGATCGCGACCTGCGTTGGCGGCATGGACATGCGCAACGAACGCCGTGCACTCGACCGCGGCGCCCATATCGTCGTCGGCACACCCGGCCGCCTGCGCGACCACATCACGCGCGGCGCGCTGGACCTCAGCGCCATTCGCGCCGTGGTGCTCGACGAAGCCGACGAGATGCTGGATCTCGGTTTTCGCGATGATCTGGAGTTCATTCTCGGCGCTGCACCTGAGGAGCGCCGTACATTGCTGTTTTCGGCGACTGTTCGCCGCGGCATCGCCGAGCTGGCCAGAACCGTTCAGACAAATGCGGTGCGCATCGAGACGACCGGCTCCAGCGAACAGCATGCCGACATCGACTATCAGCTGATGCTGGTGCGGCGCGACGAGCGCGAACACGCCATCATCAACACGCTGCTCGACACCGACAGCGCCGGCGCCCTGGTGTTCTGCCACACGCGTGAGGCGGTTCGCCATCTCACGGCGCGGCTGGCAAATCGTGGCTTCGCGGTGGTCTCGCTTTCGGGGGAAATGGCGCAATCGGAGCGGTCGAATGCGCTGCAATCCATGCGCGACGGACGCTCGCATGTCTGCGTGGCGACCGATGTCGCCGCGCGCGGCATCGACCTTCCCAACCTCGACCTCGTGATCCACGCCGATGTGCCGAGCAATCCGGAAACCCTGCTGCATCGCTCCGGCCGGACCGGCCGCGCCGGTCGCAAGGGCGTCTGCGTGCTCATCGTTCCGGAAAACCGGCGCGGTGCTGCCCGGCGCGTGCTTGCCTTGGCGAAGCTTACAGCGACCGTCCGTGCAGCGCCTGGCATTGCCGATATCGAAGCGCGCAACCGCCGGCGGATCATCGATGCCGCCGCCTCTGCCGCAGAGCCCGAAGGAGCGGAGGCTGCGTTCGTGGCCGAATTGCTGGCCCAGGCGGGGCCTGAGCGCATTACAGCGGCGTTCCTTCGCCAGCAGCTCGCCGCCCATCCCGTTCCCGAGGAACTCTCGCCGCTTCCCGCCGAAATGCTCGAGGACAAGGCCTCGGGCCGCGTCCGCCGGGCCGCGGACAAACATGCCCCGGTTCGCGAACCGCGCAGCACGGACATGCAGGACGGCGTATGGTTCACCATCTCGCTCGGGCGCAAGCAGCGCGCCGATCCGAAATTCCTGCTGCCGATGATCTGCAACGCCGGTGGCGTGACCAGACGCGATGTCGGCGCGATCAGGATCGATGACACCGAAACCCGTTTCGAAATCGCCGCCGACAAGGCCGCCGATTATGCGGCACAGCTCAGGAAGCCCGGCAGCGTCGAGAAAGGCATCCGCATCACGCCGGCCGGTGAGATGCGCGAAAAGCCGAGACAGGCGAAACCGAAATTCAAGCAGGACGGCAAACCGTCCCGCAAGCATCAGGCCCCCTCAGCCGATCGCGGCAAGGCGCCGAAGCACAAGAGCCGGAAACCGAAGCGTCCCGCCTGAGCGGGGCGTTCCGGCCCTTGACGGCCCCTCTGACGGCTTTTGCAGTGTGAAACGCAACCAACCGGGCGCCAGCGTCAAGAAGGCATTCATGTGACGAACAAATCCCGGCTCGATGCTCCGGCCAGGCGATCTGCCCGCCGGGAGCGCGTCACGCACCACATCGTTCGTACATCGCGACATGCAGCGGTCTGATCAATTCAGCCAGATAGCATCAGAGCTTCGCCGCAAGAGGTTTCCGCCGCGCGTGCTCGAAAGACTTCGATTTGCGAAGGCACCGTGGGACCGGCAGAAAAAGGGCCGGAAGGGGGCGGTCGTTTTTTCAGGGATCGCGAACTGAGCGGCCGTGGGCCCGTCTTCTGAATTTTACCGCTAGCAGAAATTTGAAATTGGCGATAATTCGCTCATGGACACAATTTCTGCGGATACAACCATCTGGCTTTATGCGCTTGTGGCTGCGGTAGCCTTCGCTGCGGCATTCATAGGAGGCGTCACCGGCTATGGCACCGGATTATTGTTGCCGCCAGTTCTGCTCCCCATTGTTGGCCCTCAATATGTTGTGCCGATCATTAGCCTCTCGGCACTCCTGACGAACGGAAGCCGGGTTGTCGCCTTTTTCTCCGAACTTGATCGTTCCAGGCTGATTTTGATTTCGTCAGTCTCATTACCGACCTGTGCGCTGGGCGCGTTCGGTTATACACGGCTTTCCGGAGCGGGCGTTTCAATTCTCATCGGCTCAGTGCTGATCCTCCTGGTTCCCCTTCGTCGCTATCTGATGCGGCTTCACGGCAACCTAAGCCGAAAAGGATTGACCACCGCAGCAATTGGTTATGGTCTGCTGACGGGCGGAACATCCGGTGCGGGAATAGTCCTGCTCACCATTCTGCTGGCGGCTGGCCTGAATGGCCCTGCGGTGGTTGCCACCGATGCCGGGATATCCCTTGTTCTGGGGCTTTCCAAGGTTCTTGTTTTTCAGACAGCGGGCGCTTTGCCGTATTCCTCATGGATCATGGCGGCTCTCATAGGTGTATCCGCGCTTCCCGGCCCTTTCCTGGCGAAGCGTTTCACCCGGAAGCTTTCACACTCCACGCATGTCTACATTCTCGATGGCGTTGTCATCTTCGGCGGCTGCTTGCTCATTCTTGAAGGCGTTCGCAGCATTTGACCCGATAGCGAAGACGAAGCCATGTGACCTAAACGGTCAAAGCCTGTCCAAGGTGTTCAAACTATGCTGCAATTTACAAACAAGGGGAAGATTTGGTGGAGCTAAGCGGGATCGAACCGCTGACCTCCTGCATGCCATGCAGGCGCTCTCCCAGCTGAGCTATAGCCCCACGAAACAGATCGAAAGCTGGTTCTTTTTCGACCCGCCCGGCGCCTGTTCGCGTCGGATGGCGGCTTGTTACTTTGCTTTCCTGACGGATGCAAGCCCCAAAAATGACTTGCGTCGCAAAAATTTCATCGGCGGTGAAAAATCGCCCGAAACAAGGGCTTTTGCAGTGTGAGAAAGTTTGCCCTGTCCGCAGCGCCATCACTGAAACGGGCCCGTGAAACCGTCATCGCACTGCGCTACCCTCACCCTGTCACCCACGATTCGAGCGGAGAATGAAATGCATGTCGCCTGCCTCCACACCGTTGAAAGCAATATCGCCGTTTTTGACGCGGCGGCGCGCGCCATCGATGGCCT
Organism: Martelella sp. HB161492; assembly: GCF_013184775.1. GTDB lineage: Bacteria > Pseudomonadota > Alphaproteobacteria > Rhizobiales > Rhizobiaceae > Martelella. The sequence continues at coordinate 207,419 of NZ_JAATVV010000009.1, read as the reverse complement.
GACACTGAGCCACACGCTGCGTGCCGATCTTCTGGCGCGCGCCGAAGAACAGGGCGCGCTGACGGCTGCGATCCGGGACGAGGCGGCCCGTGCGCTCGAAGCGCTGTCGCGCAGCGCCGATGCCGTCTTGCTGACCTGCTCGACGCTCGGCCCGGCAAGCGAGGCAGTGACAGAAGCCGCAAGCCCCGTCCTGCGTGTCGATGAGGCACTGGCCGTTGAGGCCCTTGGCGCCGGCGGCAGGCTTGTCGTGCTCTGCGCCGCGCCGACCACGATGGAGCCGACACGCGCCCTCTTTGCCCGCATCGCAGAACCATCTGGCGGCAATTTCGCAATCCAGCTGGTTGAGGGTGCCTGGGCCAGGCGCAAGGCTGGCGATCTGGATGGCTATTACAACGACATCGCCGCAGCCATTGACCGGGCCTATTCACAGAGCGCCGATCATATCGCCCTTGCCCAGGCCACCATGGCAGAGGCGGCAGAACGCGCCTCGACCGGCCCGAAGGCCTTCACCAGCCCATCGGCGGGCCTGCTCGCGGCCGCCAACGCCGCTCACGGCCGATGATCGCGCACGGAAATGGACGGATCATCATTCTGAACGGCGCAACACGTTCCGGCAAAACCAGCATCGCACGCGCCATTCAGGACAGTTTTGACGGAGACTGGATCAATCTTGGCGCGGAAGGCCCCCTGCCTGCCCGGCTCCACACGGCGCGAACGTAAAAACCCGCGCCGAAGCGCGGGTTTGTACAAGATCCAGACCTGATCACATCAATGCGCGATCAGTTTTCCTCGTCGTCGTCGGAAACGCCGATAATGCCGGAAACATCGTCATCATCGTCATCATCATCTTCTTCGAGGAAGGTGTCGTCATCATCGTCGCCGAGATCGACATCATCATCTTCTTCGCCATCGATGTCCGGCATGTTGTCAGAGGGGCTGTCGTCATCCGATGCCTCAAGCGAAACCAGTTCGACATCACCGTTTTCGGTGTCGACTTCCTGGACGTCGCTTTCTTCCTCTTCCTTCTCAAGGACCTTGCTGATGGCCGTATCGTCAAAGAAGGACCGTGGCCACGAATTGCCCGAATAGGGCGACACGACCGGATCCTTGTTCAGGTCATAGAATTTCTTGCCCGTATCGGGGCAGGTTCTCTTGGTTCCAAGTTCCGCTTTGGCCACGTCAATACCCTCGTGATTCTCCGGATGAAGACCGGCATTCAAGCCGTCGAGCCGAAATTTACAGCTCTAGTTATCAGGCGGTCCCCTTATAGTGCGGTGGGGCTTATGTCAAAGCCAAACTTTTTCCGCTGCAGGCATGCCCGGCGCAAGCTTCAGCACGAGCGGGCACGAAGATCAAGTGCAGGATTGCCGGATGCGGCATTAACCGTGTTTGCCAACGTTTTTTTAAGGTCTGTTACCTAATAGCTGCAAGCATGAAGAGATCGGTTCTGTCGGCCATTTTTGCCCTGCTCAGCCTTGCTGTTCTGTCGAGCTGCTCGACTACGATCAGCAATACCGAAAACAGCTGCGCCGTTTTGGCGCAAAAGAACGGAATTTTCGAGAACTGGTCGCGTGACGTCAAGCGTGCATCCAACCAGTATGGCGTGCCCGTCTCGGTTCTGATGGCGACGGTTTATGTGGAATCGTCTTACGATTCCAATGCTCGTCCGCCGCGCAAATGGTATTTCGGCATTTTCCCGGGCTCCCGCCCCTCCAGCGCCCTCGGCTTTTCCCAGGCGCTTGACGGCACCTGGGATGACTACAAGCGTCAGACCGGAAACCGCGGTGCAAGCCGCACGGATTTCGGCGATTCGATCGCATTCATTGCCTGGTATCACTATCAGAGCCATGTCCGGAACGGCATTCCGCTCAATGACGCCTACGACCTCTACCTCGCCTATCACAGCGGTCAGACGGGCTATGCCCGCGGCGTTTACAAAAACCGTCCGGTTGCCCTTAATGGCGCTGCCCGGGCTCAGAAAATGGCCCGCACCTACGAATTGCAGCTGCGCCACTGCCTGAACTAAACCAGGCCACGGCTTTTCCTGAAAAAGCCGGCGGATCGCTCCGCCGGCTCAGCTTGTTGGCAAACCGAGTTCCCTTCTCTAGCGTCATGCCTGTGCTGGTCACAGGCATCCAGCCGACGCGCGTCCGCGCGGCGAAAGTCTCTCTTATCCAACGCCATAAAGAGCCTGGATCCCCGTGACGAGCACGGGGATGACGACGGAGGAGAGCTATCTCACCCCAATGAGGCAATCTGAATGACTCTGTCAGCAGTCAAAGGGTCGGCGGATCGCTCCGCCGGCCTTTTTCAATTCAGCCGAATTTCCATTCCTTCTTCGGCAGGACGATACCGTGCTCGGACAGGAAACTGTCAATGTGAACGGTTTCATTGCGTTCAATCGAGGCATTGGCGGCAATCCCGGTCAGGATCGACCAGGCGCCGTCAATATGGGTCGATCCGCGCCCATAGCGGTCATGGCCCATGTCCGGATCGAACAGATAGCCAAGCATGACCGGGTCAGCGCCGCCATGGGCCCCTGCCCCTTCCCACACCGGAAGATCTTCCGCAGGCTTGCCGGCCACATAAAGTGTCGTGGTCATAGCCTCCGAACCTTCCGCCTTGGCCCGTTCGCCGCCGAAAACGCCATGCACCTCGACATGGCGATGCGACAGCTCGCCCTTGGTACCGTAGAACTTCACCTCAAGCCCTTCCCAGGGGCTGTAGGCGCAAAGCGTGTAGTTCAGCATCGCCCCATTGGCATAGGTGGCGTGAACCTGCATCGTGTCCTCGATGGTGATGTCTTCGTCGAAAACGCAGCGATCACGCAGATAGCCATCCTCATCCTCGGCGTCCAGATAGAGCTCGCGCAGGGCCTCGTCGGCCATCAGATCCAGCCTCAGATCGCATTTTTCCGCCACGGGACAGCCGTAACAGCGCGGTCCACGTTCGCTGAGCCCCATCTGCTTGGCCATCTCCGGCTGATAAAAGGCACGGCTGCCATGGGCGGTGACATTTGTCGGCGACGAACCGAGCCACCAGTTGACGAGATCGAAATGATGCGTCGACTTGTGCACCAGCAGACCGCCGGACTGGTTCTTGTAGCGATGCCAGCGGCGGAAATAGTCGGCACCGTGAACGCGGTCGAGATACCAGCGGAAGGAAACCGCCGTCACATCACCGATCGCGCCCGACATCAAAATGTCCTTGATCTGCGTGCGGGCCGGCGTGTAGCGATAGTTGAAGGTGACCGTCACCTTGCGGCCGGTCTCCTTCTGCACATCGAGAATGGCCTTCAGCTTGGACAGATCGATGGTCATCGGTTTTTCGGTCATCACATCGCAACCGCGCCGCATGGCATCGATGATATAATCGTGATGGAGATAGTCCGGCACGGTGACGATGACGGTATTCGGCTTCTGCTCATCGATCATTTCGCCGAATTGTTCGGCACGGTAGGTCGCAATGCCGTTTCCGCCCTTGTCGACGGCCAGAGCCGAGAGCGCCAGCCGCTTCTCGTTGATGTCGCACAGGCCCACAAGGTCGTTCTTGTCAGCATAGGTATCGGCAACGGCGCCACGAAACATCTTGTGCCGCGATCCCGTACCAACGATTGCGTATTTCATTGTCTTGCCCTTTTGATGGCCCGGCCTCACATGGCCGGGCAATTGACTGCATTTCAATGACGGAGCGCTGCCCCGTCCTTCGAAAAGACATGGCCGTTTTCCGCATCGAAACCGATGGGAATGAGATCGCCATGGGCGATCTTCGACTGACCGGGTGCAACAACGGTCAGGCTCTCACCCGTTGACGTCGTTGCATGAAGTGCCGTCGTGCCGCCAAGATGCTCGACCAGCTCAACCCGAGCCTCGCCGAGCGTTTCACCGGCACTTTCGCCGAGAACAATATGTTCCGGCCGGATGCCGAACGTAACCGTCTCGCCGGCAGCCGAAAGTCCGGCCGCAGCTCCGCTCAGCCTGACCGTTGTTCCGGCAACGGTCAGCGTGCCATCGCTGCCAAGCGTGCCTTCAAGAAAGTTCATCTTCGGCGATCCGATAAAGCCGGCAACGAACTGGTTGGCCGGCGTGTTGTAGAGCTCGAGCGGCGTGCCGACCTGCATCACCTGTCCGCTCTTCAAGACCACGATCCGGTCCGCCATGGTCATAGCCTCAACCTGATCATGGGTCACGTAAATCATGGTGTTGCCCAGCCGCTCATGCAGCTTGGCAATCTCGACGCGCATCTGCACCCGAAGCTCGGCATCGAGATTGGACAAGGGCTCGTCGAACAGGAAGATATTCGGATCGCGCACGATCGACCGTCCGATCGCCACACGCTGGCGCTGGCCGCCGGACAGGGCCTTGGGCCGGCGGGAGAGATATTCGCTGATGCGAAGCGTTTCGGCGGCTTCCTTGACCCGGCGGTCAATCTCGTCCCGCTTGAGACCAGCGGTCTCCAGACCGAAAGCGAGGTTCTTGTAGACTGTCATATGCGGATAGAGCGCATAGGACTGGAATACCATGGCAATGCCGCGCTTCGAGGCCATGACATCATTCATCCTTGTCCCGGCGATCAGAAGATCGCCGCCGGAAATGGTCTCAAGGCCTGCGATCATCCGCAGAAGCGTCGATTTTCCACAGCCGGAGGGACCGACGAAAACGGTGAATTCACCGGGACGGATTTCAAGGTCAATGCCGCGGATCACATCAAGCGACCCGAACCGCTTCGTCACCTTGCTGAGTTGAATGCTCGTTGACATAGTTACTCTCTTTCTCGTCGCGGCATCGCTGCTGCCCATCAGGGTCAGGCGATGACCGCGTGATCCTCATCTTTTCATTCCGGTGGTGGCGATGCCTTCGATCAGCAACCGCTGGAAGAACAGGAAGATCAGGAAGATCGGGATCAGGGACAGGATCGACATGGCGAAAAGCTCGTTCCAGCTCGATGTGCCGCTGGAATCCACAAAGGATCTGAGGCCAAGCTGCACGGTGTATTTCTTCATGTCGGAGATGTAGATCAACGGACCGAAGAAATCCTCCCAGGTCCAGATGAACGAGAAAATCGCCGCCGTCGCCAGAACCGGCATGGACAAGGGCAGGATCACCTTGCGGTAGATCCGCCAGGGCGAACAGCCATCCATCTGTGCTGCCTCGTCCAGTTCCTTCGGAATACCGCGGAAGAACTGCACCATCAGGAAGATGAAGAAGGCATCGACCGCGAAATATTTCGGCAGGATCAGCGGCAGCCAGGTATTCACCCAGCCGAGGTTCAAGAACAGCACATATTGCGGGATCAGCGTCACGTGATAGGGCAGCATCAACGTGCCGAGCATCAGCGCGAACCAGAAACTGCGCCCGAAAAAGTTGAGCCGGGCAAAGGCGAAGGCGGCCAGCGATGCCGCGAACACATTGCCAAGCGTGGCAAGGGTGGCAATCGACAGCGAGTTGAAGAAAAACCGGCCGAAGCTCACCTGCAGGCCGAACCAGCCATCCGGATAGGCCGAGACAGTCACCTGCGAGGGGATCAGCGAGGTATTGCCACCGAACAGTTCCGAGGCAGGCCTCAGTGACCCGGCGAGCATCCACAGGATCGGATAGAGCATCACGAAGGACACCGCCATCAGCACGGCATGAAGAAGTGCCGAGCGGAGATAGGGATGATCGCTTTGCTGACCGGGAAGAATGCGGGCTTCATCACTCATCGTAGTGCACCCAGTATTTTGTCGTCAGGAAGGAAAAGGCGGTGAAGATCGCAATGATGACCACCAGCACCCAGGCCAGCGCCGAGGCATAGCCCATGCGGAAATAGCCGAAAGCCTCCTGATAGAGATAAAGCGTGTAGAAAAGCGTCGAATTGATCGGCCCGCCGCTTCCCCCGGAGACGATGAAGGCTGGCGTGAACGCCTTGAACGCCTCGATCGTCTGGATGACGAAGTTGAAGAACACCACCGGCGACAGAAGCGGCAGGGTAATGCGGTAGAACTGCCGGAAGGCCGATGCGCCATCGAGACTTGCTGCTTCATACATGTCAGTCGGGATCTGCCGCAGTCCGGCAAGAAAGATGATCATCGGCGAGCCGAACTGCCACACCGACAGGATCACCAGTGTGTAGAGCGCATAATGCGGATTGGAGATCCAGCTGGGGCCCTCGATGCCGAAGATCGCCAGAACGCTGTTGACCATGCCGTCAGCGGCGAAGAGCTGCCGCCACAGCACGGCAATGGCGACCGAGGCACCGAGCAGCGAGGGCAGATAGAAGATTGCCCGATAGACCGTCAGCCCCTTCAGGCCGCGGTTGAGTGCCATGGCGACCGCCAGCGCGAAAGCAAGCTTCAGCGGCACCGAGAGAATGACATAGATGAAGGTGACATGCATGGCCGCGGTAAATTTCGGGTCTGCGGTGGCCATGCGGACATAATTCGCCATGCCGACCCAATGCGGGCTTTGCAAGAGATCGAAATCCGTGAAGGACAGATAGAGCGACACCAGTGCCGGTCCGATCGTCAGACAGAAAAAACCGATCAGCCAGGGGGCCAGGAAAAAATAGCCCGATGCGTTTTTTTTGAAGACGCCTGCGATGGAACGGGCGGGGGGACTTCCCCCGCCCTCAAGGACCGTGGCGCGCGATTGCTCGCTGATCGCCATGTGCCTCACCCCCTCTTCAGCACGGATTGTGCTTCAGCGACCAGCGCCTTGCCGGCATCTTCCGGCGACGACGCCTCGAAGGCGACCTCCTGGCTGATGCGGATCATGACCGCATTCATTTCACCGGCACCCTGGGGCGGAGCTGGCGGCAAATCACCGACATAGGGAGAGAGATCGGAGATGAACTGAACCGCCTTGGCGCTTGGCGCGTCCAGTGTCGGCAACAGTGCCGTACGGATGGCAGGCGATGCCGGCACGCCGCGCTCGACACCGAGGATCAGCGCGCCAGCCGGATCGGCAATCAGGAAATTGATCAGCATCGCCGTCTGTTCCGGGACCTTGGAATTGGCGTAGATCGAGAACATCTGCGACGGTTTCAGATAATGCGCAGGCTTGCCATCCGGGGTCACCGGCTGCGCCGTGATCTCGAGCGTCGGCTGGTTCAGCTTCTGGAAGCCGACAAACTGATTGGAGAAGGCAAAGTCGGAGGCTGAATAGCCAAGCGTCAGCGGCGATGTTTCGATCGAATTCTTGTAAAGCCCCTGAATATCGGCGGGAACACAGGCCTTGGCCTTGCGCATATCCGCCCAGTAGGTGAACCACTTCGCCGCATCGTCAGCATCATAGCCGATTTCGCCATCGGCGGTGTAAAGCGCCTTGCCGTTCTCGCGCAGCCAGCCCTCAAACAGGTTTTCACTGCCGCTGGCGTCAGCCGTTGCATATTTGGCCTTGGCCTTGGTCGCGGCACTGTAGGCCTTGCACTTCTCGGTAAATTCATCCCAGCTGGTGCCATAGGTCGGCGGCTCGACACCGGCATCCTGCCACAGCTGCGGATCAAGAATGGTGCCAAAGGAATTGACGCCGACATTGCCCCCGTAAAGCTTGCCGTCAACGGAACAGGAATCCAGATTGACCTTGCCGAAATCCTCAATCTTCAGCACCGAGCCGAGATAGTCATCCAGCGGCAGGATTGCGCCGCGCCGGGCATATTCCGAGACGTAACGATAATCCATCTGCATGAAATCGGGCGCATTGCCGCCGGCTACCTGGGTCGCAAGGCGGGTCCAGTAATCGTCCCAGCCCATGGATTCGGTTTCGACACTCATGCCCGCATTGGCGGCCTCGAAGGCCTTGACCGCTTCCGTGGTGCGTCGCGCCCGTTCCTCCGAGCCCCACCACACCATGCGGATATTGGCGGCATCAGCTGCAAAGCCCAGACGCGGCGCAAAAAGTGGCATGGCGGCAAGGCCTGCACTGGCGCCGAGAAAGCGGCGCCTGTTCATTACGAAATTGCTCATGATTCTCCTCCCATTCGCAATTCAACGTTTAAAATGTCAGTCAAAAGCTACGCCACTCACCAGCGCAGCAGTACAACCGGGCTCACCTGCAAACCTCCCTGCAAGGCATTGCCAAACAATGCGGTCCGGTTGATGTAAAAAACGTAGCGAGACAAAAACTCGAAAACAAATACAAAAAATATCGACTTCTATAAGCCACATTTATATTAATATCAGCATTGGGCGGTTGTCGGCCCGCCCGCCGACACGGGAGGACGCAGGATGGACAAGGCACTGGAGCAGTTTCTGGCAGTCACGGAAATGGGGTCATTTGTTGCTGCAGCCGAACGGTTGCTGGTCTCGCAACCGGCACTGACCTACGCCATGAAGAAGCTGGAGCAGACGGTTGGCGCCAAGCTGTTCGAGCGCTCGTCACGCGGGGTCCGTCTGACGCGTTTCGGCGAGACGCTTTACAAGAACGCTGCTTTGATGCGCCGCCTCTATGACAATGCGCTGGAAACCATCGAACGCCAGCAGGCCGAGATCGATCACGGCATTTCCATTGGCACCGGCTATTCGTCATGGACGCTGTTTCTGAAGGATTTCGTGCTTGATCATTTCCGCCAGCACCCCAACGCGCCGATCAACGTTTCGATTGGCGACGCCATGCGCTGCATGGACCAGCTATGGGCCGGCGATATCTCGCTCTTTGTCGGCCATCAGATCGCCAATCTGGCGCGCGAAGTGGACATTGACTTCATCCCCCTCTGTTACGCCCGCGATGGCTATTTCACCCGGCCCGGCCACCCCCTGCTCGATGCGCCAAGACGGATGTCGGAAGTCTTCTCCTGGCCAACGGCCATGGCATTTCCGCCCGAGGCACGATTGAAACGGCTGCTGGTCGATGCCAGTTTCGGCGGACCGCAACCCAGTCGTGAGGGGCTGTCATTCACCTCGAACTCCATGCGTGCCTGCATGGACATCATCCGCAACACCGACACGATTCTGATCCACAGCGCTCTGCTGGCCGATGCTTTCATCGCTGAAGGGCTCGGCCAGGTTCGCATGCTCGAAGGCGAAATGGTGCCGCAATGGCTTCTGGGCATCTATGTCCTGCCCGAGCGGCGCTCCGATCCCAATGTCGCAAAATTCATCGAGCTGATCCGGACGACAGTGGAACAGACCGGCCCGCCGATTGTGGCTGAATGAAACGCATGGAAAAAGGCGCGTCCGGATCGCAGACGCGCCTTCCAGAATATCCGTTGTGATCCGCCGGGATCAGGCGGCGTCGCGGACACTGCCAATCACATCGATCAGGCCGGATACGATCCGCTCGACCTGGCCGCGATCATCACCTTCAGCCATCACGCGGATCAGCGGCTCGGTACCCGAGGGACGGATCAGCACACGGCCCTTTTCGCCAAGCTCGGCCTCGGCGTCGCGGATCGCCTCCTGCACCAGAGCCTCGGCGAGCGGGTTGGTGCCGGCGCTGATGCGGACATTGCGCAGGAGCTGCGGCACCGGCTCGAAGCGGTTGCACACTTCGCTCACCGGCTTGCCGTAGCGCTTCACGGCGGCAAGGATCTGCAGCGCAGCCACGAGACCATCACCCGTCGTGCCGAAATCCGACAGCACGATATGGCCGGACTGTTCGCCTCCGACATTGTAGCCGTGGTTGCGCATATGCTCGACCACATAACGGTCACCGACCTTGGTGCGCACCAGCTCCAGCTTCTTCTTCTTCAGATAGCGCTCGAAACCGAGATTGGACATCACAGTCGCGACCACACCGCCGCCCTGCAACATGCCATCCTCGTGGAAGATCGATGCAATCACCGCCATCAGCTGGTCGCCGTCGATGATATTGCCCTTCTCGTCGACAATGATCACCCGGTCAGCGTCACCATCAAGCGCGATACCGATATCGGCGCGCACTTCATGCACCTTCTGCTGCAGCGTCTTGGGATAGGTCGAACCGCATTCCTTGTTGATGTTGAGGCCGTTTGGCTCCGTGCCGATGGTCACCACATCGGCGCCCAGTTCCCACAGTGCCGTCGGCGCCGCCTTGTAGGCGGCGCCATTGGCGCAGTCGATGACAACGCGCAGACCATGCAGCGTCACATCGCGCGGCAGCGTGCGCTTGACGAATTCGATGTAGCGATAGATATCGCCGTCAACACGCTGGGCACGACCGATCTTGTTGGCGCTGGCCAGCTGCGGATAGAAATCATCGCGATCAAGCAGCGCTTCGATCCGCGCTTCCAGCTCATCCGACATCTTGTAGCCGTCGGGGCCGAAGAGCTTGATGCCGTTGTCGGCAAAAGGATTATGCGATGCCGAAATCATCACGCCGACATCGGCGCGCAGGGAGCGCGTCAGCATGGCAACGGCCGGAGTCGGGATCGGGCCAAGCAGATAGACGTTGAGCCCGGCTGCGGTGAAGCCCGCCACCAGGGCATTTTCCAGCATATAGCCCGAAAGGCGCGTATCCTTGCCGATGACAACCCGATGGGTGTGATCGCCACGTCGTAGAACCGTACCGACCGCAATCCCGACCCGCATGGCAATGTCAGGGGTCATCGGGAAGCTGTTGGACTGTCCGCGAATACCGTCCGTTCCGAAATATTTGCGTGCCATTGTTGTTCCGTTTCACTGCGGGGAACCAAAGGTTCCACCATCCAATATCTGTGATGTTGGCAGGAGGCGCGACGCGCCTTTACCTCGCAAGTCGTCATTCTCTGACAGATTTATCGCCCAGCGACACTTAAATTAACGTCAACGTCGCTAACATCACGTTACCATGAACGCCCGTGCTCCCATCCGGACGCGCCATGGGCACTCCCAAGGACTGCCCTCGCCCATCGTGCTTTGACCTGCCGATTGTGGCGGAAGCGGGACCCTGAGCCGACAGAAGAAAAACGCCGGCGCAAGGCCGGCGTTTTCCAAAATCTTGCCGAAACAGGCAGGCGTGTCAGTGTGGCTGGGGCTCGAAACCGCCCTTGCTGTCAGCATCGCCATCACCGGCCGGCTTGTCGTTTTCCTTCTTCTGACCGCCCATGGTCGGCACGGCAGAACCGCGCGACGGCGGCGTGTCGTCGCCCATATCACGGGACGGCTTCTGGCCCTGCAGCAGTGCCTTGATCTCGTCGCCGGAAAGCGTCTCATATTCCAGCAGACCTTCCGCCAGCTGGACAAAACCCTCGTGATTGTCCTTCAGAATCTCGGTCGCCTCACGATAGGCCGTGTCGATCAGACGGCGCACTTCGCTGTCGATCTTCTGGGCCGTGGCTTCCGAAACATTCTTCGACTGGGATACGGAATGGCCGAGGAACAGTTCCTGCTGGTTTTCGCCATAGGCGACGTGACCGAGCTCATCGGAAAAGCCCCACTGCGTCACCATGGCGCGGGCAAGCTTGGTGGCCTGCTCGATATCTGACGACGCGCCGGAGGTGATGTTTTCCTTGCCGAAGGTGATTTCCTCGGCAACGCGGCCGCCCATCATGATGGCAAGGCGCGAGACCATCCACTTGAAGCTCATCGAGTAGCGGTCGCCTTCCGGCAGCTGCATCACCATGCCGAGCGCACGGCCGCGCGGAATGATCGTCGCCTTGTGGACGGGATCGGCGACCGGCACCTTCATCGCCACAATGGCGTGGCCGGCTTCGTGATAGGCGGTGAGCTTCTTTTCCGCTTCGGTCATCGCCGAGGAGCGGCGCTCTGCGCCCATCATGATCTTGTCCTTGGCGTCCTCGAATTCCTGCATCGTCACCAGACGCTTGTTGCGCCGGGCGGCCATCAGGGCTGCTTCATTGACGAGGTTCATCAGATCGGCGCCGGAAAAACCGGGCGTACCGCGGGCCAGCACCTTGAGATCGACATTCGGTGCCAGCGGCACGTTGCGTGCATGAACCTTGAGGATGCGCTCACGGCCGACAATATCCGGGTTCGGCACAACAACCTGACGGTCGAAACGGCCCGGACGCAGCAGCGCGGGATCGAGAACGTCGGGACGGTTGGTCGCAGCAATCAGGATCACGCCCTCATTGGCCTCGAAGCCGTCCATCTCGACCAGAAGCTGGTTCAGCGTCTGCTCGCGCTCGTCATTGCCGCCGCCAAGACCGGCGCCGCGATGACGGCCAACCGCATCGATTTCATCGATGAAAATGATGCAGGGCGCATTCTTCTTCGCCTGCTCGAACATGTCACGCACACGCGATGCGCCGACACCGACAAACATTTCGACAAAATCCGAACCGGAAATGGTGAAGAAGGGCACATTGGCTTCACCCGCCACCGAACGGGCCAGAAGCGTCTTACCCGTACCGGGCGGACCAACCAGCAGAACGCCGCGCGGGATACGACCGCCCAGACGCTGGAATTTCTGCGGATCGCGCAGGAATTCAACGATTTCCTCAAGATCCTGCTTGGCCTCATCGACACCGGCAACATCATCGAAGGTGACACGGCCGTGTGCCTCGGTCAGAAGCTTGGCCTTCGATTTGCCGAAGCCCATCGCCCCGCGCGAGCCGCCCTGCATCTGGCGCATGAAGAAAAGCCAGACACCGAGGATCAGCAGCATGGGCAGAAGTGTTCCGACATAGCTCAGGAACCCGCCCGATCCGTCGCTGACAGGACGCGCCACCACGATGACGTTATTGGCTTCCAGCTTGTTCAGAAGCGTATCGTCGATCACCGGCGCATAGGTCTGGAAGGTCTGACCCGTCTTTTGCGAATACGTACCCGTGATCGTGTTGCCCGTGATCGTCACATCGTGAACCTGGCCCGAATCGACATCGCTGACGAATTTGGAATAGGCGACCTGGCTCGACGCATTATGTGACGGCGTCGACTGAAACATGCTGAACAGCGCGATAAGCAGCAGTGCGATAATCGCCCAGAGCGCGATGTTACGTAAGTTTGGGTTCATCAAAATCCCCGAAATCATAGGTTCGGCGTCAGATCCGCCGTAGAATTAGGCCTAACATAGGGTCGCCATCAGCTATTGCCAAGACAACCATTGTTTCATGAGGCAATTTCCACGGCATGTTTGACCATTGCGGCCCCCGCAAATGACGTGCGACGAAACAACGCCGCGATAGCATTGGCGAGCGCAAGATCAAAGAGCGGCAGGAAATTTTCATAGGGTGCAAGATAGGGCTCAACCCGGATATTTCCGGCCTGCAGCGCTTCGCCCCCGCCATCGCCTGCGCTGAGGACGGGCAGCGACCGCTGAAGCAGCGTCGCAACGAAAGCCGGCACGGCCGGCATCGCCTGCGGAGCATCGCTTTCAGCCCAAGGCCTGACGCAGACCGGCCCTGCTGTGTGATTCGTGATGACAAACCGTGCATCCCAGCATGCGCTTTCGCCGGGTGCGAGGTCCAGAACGGGCAAGTCACGGGTTTCCCGGACGATGAACAGGCGATCACTTTTTTTTGCAATGACACAGCGCCCGGCCGTCATCCGGCCGTCACCGGCAGACAGGGCCAGACCGACGAGACGCTCACGGACATCGCGTCCCGCTGCAAAGACGCGCCCGCCGCAGACCGCCACCAGACTTCTCACCACCAGGCCGGCGACATCCGCATCCGCCGCACGAAGGACAGGAACCGCGATTTCAGCCAGTCCTCGACCATGGACCGTAACCGCCTCTCCGGCCAGCACCGCAGCCTTTTCGCCAAGCGCCTGCCGCAGGCCCGCCTGCTCTCGCCCCAGCGAGACAAGCGCTTCGCGCGCATCATCATCCAGGCTCTGACGCATGCGCACGCGCTCATAGTGACGGTCCTCGTTGGTCGGATCATCGATCCAACCCTGCGCCTGCGCCGTGAGCCCGTCGCGAATGGATTGACGCGTAACAGACAGGAAGGGACGCAGCAGCCAGTGCCGCCCGCCGATCAGCACGGCAGGCGCCATGCCGGCGAGCCCCTCGCCATCAGGCGCGCGCTTCAGGCGCATCGCAACGGTTTCAGCCTGATCATTGAATGTGTGGGCGACGACAATCGCCTGCGCCTCTATCCGCGCTGCGAGATCCTGCAGCAGCAGATAGCGTGCATTGCGGGCGCGCTCCGAGACAGCTGGCCCCGAAGCTGCATCATGCCAGACAAGCGTTTCATGATCGATCGCGAGGCTGGCGCAGATCGCGCCAACTCTTCCGGCCTCATCGGCAGAGCCGGGACGCAGCCGGTGGTCAACCGTTGCCGCCACCAGCCGGAGATCATCCCGCCGCAGCCGCGTCTTTGCCGCCCTCAGCGCCATCAGCAGGCCAAGTGAATCACTGCCGCCCGATACGCCAACGAGCAATGTTGTGACCGGCAGTCCGGCGGCGGGCATGATGCGCGCCAAAAAAGCATCGGCCGCGACATCAGGATCGCAGGGGCCAATGTCTTCACAGGGATGCATGGCAATCAGCAGCCGAGTTTTTTCATATCGGCAGACGCCTTGCTCAGGACGGCAGGCGCGGCATCGGGATAGCGGGAGGGAACCTGCTTGAAGGTGGCGCAGGCGGTTTCCTTGTTGTCGAGGCCGGCAAGCGATTCACCGAGCTTCAGCAGCATTTCCGGCGCCTTGTCGGAGGAGCCATAGGCCTTGTAGGCATTCAGGAAGGTCTTGGCCGCATCATTATATTTCTGCTGCGCCAGCATCGCTTCTCCAAGCCAGAAGCTGGCATCGGGCAGAAGCGCACTGTTTGGGTAGCTGAGCACAAACTCGCCAAAGGCCTGCTCAGCCTGGGGATAGTCTCCCGACAGGATCAGGTCATAGGCGACCTTGTAGAACTGCGCGTCGCTGGAATCACCTTCGGCAGCGGCTGGCAGTTTCGCCTGGGCTGCATCCGGAACCTTGGCTGCATCCGGAACCTTGGCGGGATCGGGAAGATTGAGCTCAGGCGTGGCCGCGGCACTCTGCGTGCTCGGCGGCGTAGAAGGCTCGGCGGCACCGGCCTTGTTGCTTGCAGGCGCTGACGAACCACCGCCGCCATTTTCGAGATCCTGCAGACGGAACTCGATATCCTCCTGCATCTTGCGGATCTTTTCTTCCATCTGCAGCATCTGGTAACTCAGATCTTCCACCTGCCCGGTGAGATCGCGCACCTGCTGCTGCAACTCGTCGATCTGCATGCTCGGATCGGTTGCCTGCACCTTGGTCACCGGCTGTGTCGCGGTCGTTTCGCTTGCATGCCGGTTCGGAAACAGTGAAAAGCCCTGCGCCATCACCTGTTGCTGCGAAATCGCCAGAACCGAACAGGCAAGCAGGCCGAGAAGTGTCTTTCTCATGTCGTCCTTCGTCCCAATCAATAAAACATATTTCCGAATATCCTTAGCCTATAGCTAGGAAGACATTCTGGCCTTTATAGGAACGATTCGAATTATTTTTAACCTTTGCGTGCTTTTTAGGCCCGCCAGATGGCAAAAAAGCGCCAGCCATGACAGCCAGCGCTTTTTTTGAGCAAGACAGCAATCAGTTGCCGCCAAGAAGATCCGTGACGGTACGGCGGTTCTGCGACCAGCAGCTGATATTGTCGCAAGTGGCGACCGGACGTTCCTTGCCGTAGGAGATCGTGCTGATGCGGTTGGCAGGAATGCCGCGCGAAATCAGATAATTCTTGGTCGCGGTTGCACGGCGCGCACCGAGCGCAAGGTTGTATTCGCGCGTGCCGCGTTCGTCGGCATGGCCTTCGACACGGATACCGTATTGCGAATAGCGCTGCAGCCACTGGGCCTGCTTGTTCAGCGTTTCTGCGGCAACGGGCGTGATCGAGGTCGAGTCGGTCTCGAAATAGATCGTGTCACCGACATTCAGATCGAAGTCCTGCGACGAACCGGGCGTCGCCGCGCCAGCAGCCGAACCATAGGCACCGTTTGCGCCGTTGCCCGGCAGGTTCTGGTCCTTGGAGGCGCAGCCGGCAAGACCCAGTGCGACGACAGCGCAGATAGCCATGACCGTCGGCTTGAAGAATTTCATATGCGGGCTGGAAGCCCCGATGATTGCTCGGCTCATATTGCCGCACTCCTTAACGAATAGGATCCTCGTTCCAAATTCAGATCGACACCGCCACCGGCCGGAAAGGCAGGAACGTATCTTCACCATCTCCGGTAACAGAAGGCAAAGTTCCGCATGCCTTCCAAAACCGTTTCATTCCGCGTCAACCTGTCGGAACCGCTATGGCCCGGGGTTAACGCATAGTCCGTTTCTGCGAAAGAAAGACAGTAAATTTTCCGTTCCCTTTATCGCATTCTGGCGTTAACGCCTGCTCAAGAAAGATGGTTAACACCTTGCATCTCTCAAGTAGCAACCGCCTCCAGATCAACGTCAGCGGCGTGCCGACGGCCTTGAAAAGACCCGCCCGCACGCGCCATTTCCTGCATCAGTCCAGCACCGGCGACCAGGCTGGATCCGATGCGAATTGCGGGGTCGGCACTTCCTGTTCATTATAGCCGCTGAGGTCGATCGTGTAGAGATGCGGACCACCCTCGCCGGCATTCTGACGGAAGAACATCAGCACGCGGCCATTCGGCGACCAGGTCGGGCCTTCATTGTGGAAGCCCGAGGTCAGGATGCGCTCGCCGCTGCCATCCGGCTTCATGACACCAATCGAGAAAGTATTGCCCGACTGCTTGGTAAAGGCAATCAGATCACCGCGCGGCGACCAGACCGGCGTCGAATAGGAGCCGTCACCGAAAGAGATACGGTGCTGGTTCGAGCCATCGGCATTCATGACATAGAGCTGCTGACGACCGCCGCGGTCGCTTTCAAACACGATCTGCTGACCATCAGGCGCATAGGATGGCGATGTATCGATGGCCGCCGTGCTGGTAAGCCGCGTCGTCGCCCGCGTTCTGAGATCCATCGTGTAGATATTGGCATTGCCATCCTGCTGCAGGCTCATGATGATCCGCTGACCATCCGGCGAGAAGCGCGGTGCAAAGGTCATGCCCGGAAAATTGCCGACAACCTCACGCTGCCCCGAATCCAGCTGCAGAAGATAGACACGCGGCTGATCATTTTCATAGGACATGTAGGTAAGTTCCTGCCGGTTCGGCGAGAAACGCGGCGTCAGGACCATGTAGTCGCCGCTGGTCAGCATCTCCACATTGGCGCCGTCCTGATCCATGATCGCCAGCTGACGCTTGCGGTCATTCTTCGGACCGCTTTCGGAGACGAAGACGATGCGGCTGTCGAAATAGCCGTCTTCACCGGTCAGCGCCTTGTAGATCTGGTCCGCGATGATATGGGCCACGCGGCGCCAGTTGTCGGGCTTGGTGAAGAACTGCTGGCCGACGATCTGCTGACCGGCATAGGTATCCCACAGGCGGAACTCGGCGCGCAGCCGGCCATCCGGCTCCTTAGAAATCCTGCCGACGACGAGCGCCGAGGCATTGATCAGCTGCCAGTCCTGGAAACGGGGCGTCTCATCGGGATCTGTCATGTTCTGAATAAAGGCAGCCTTGTCGACCGGGGCAAAGAGTCCCGACCGCTTCAGATCCGCGCTCACCACATCGGAGATCTGCGCGCCGATACCGTCATCGGAGGCAAAATCGGTGATCGCGATCGGAAGCGGTGCGACATTGCCTTGAGAAATATCGATCTCAACCAAAGCATTGGCGGGTGCGACAAACATCATGCTCAGCCCGGCATAGGCAAGCGAGATGAGAAGTAAGCAGCGTTTTAGCATAATCGGACGGGCCTTTCAGCTTTTGACCGGTGATCACATTCAGGGGCAGCGGGTCCCTCCCCCGCTGACACCGGCGGTGAAAATCATAACATCTGGCTTGGGTCGAAATTGACGACGACTTCTTTCCAAGCTTCATATTTTTCAGGCGGAAGTTGGGTGAAGGGTGAAGCCTTCATCACTGCGCGCCGGGCGCCGCTGGCAAGGATCTGCCGGGCGGTATCCGAACCGCCCGTCGCAGTGACCTGCGGCTCGCCGATGATCGCGCCATTCTGGTCCAGGCTCATCTGGATCCGAATCCGCACGCCATCCGCGCCATCAAGACCGGCGAGAATTGACCAGTTCCGCTGGATCTGGCCGCGCAGCGCGTCGAGTTCGCTCTGCGACAGCTCAGTCCCTGTCGTTGTCTTCTGGCCGCCAAGCGCGGCCGGGGTCTCGGACCGCTTCGCGCCGCCGCCTTGGGCGGCATCACGGTTAAGCAGCGCCGCGATCTGATCGACATCGAAATTCTCGGTATTGTCCGTCGCCGTTTCTGTCTTGTCGGTCTTCGGCTTTTCCGTCGGCTTCGGTGTTGGCTTTTCAGCCTGATCCGGGGTTTTCACGGGCTCGGTTTTCGGCGGCTCGGTCTTCGGCTTGGCCTCTGCAGCCTTTGTCTCCGGCCGCTTCTGCGGCAGCGGCGCCTGATCCGGGAAGGCCAGATCGTCTGGCGTCTGCTCGGCTGGCGCGGGCGCCGGTTCCGGTGTCTCGACCGCCTGGGGCGTCGGCTCCGGCTTGGGCTGGGGCTGAGGTTCAGGGGCAGGCTTCGGCGCCGGTGCTGGCTCGGGCTTTGGCGCAGGTTCCGGCTCCGGTGTCGGGGCTGGCGCCGGTGCGGGCTCAGGCTCAGGCTTAGGCGTCGGCTGCGGCTCGGGTGCCGGTGCTTCGGAAGGCTTTGGTGGCGCCGCAGCCTTCTGTTCATGCGTTGCGGCCTTGGCGTTTTTCTGGGTGTTCAGATCGACCGTGTTATCACCGACATTCTGCGCATCCTGGACAGGATCCGGCCGTTTGGTCGGCACGGGTGCGGCAATATCGGCGAGATCAGCCTTGTCGTCACCCTGCTGGATCTGGGTAATCTCCTGAACGGGGATAAGCTCCACCGGCAGGGCATTGACGTCTGCCACTTCGAATGCGTCGGGAGAGCCGAGCGCGAGCACGGCCATCCCGATCACAAGACAGTGCAATACAAACGAAATGGCGACACTGCGCTTCATGGCGACGCTCAGCTGTCCTTTTCCTGCAGCGTGACGAGGCCGATATTCTTGAAACCGGCAGCCGAGATCCGCGCCATCACCTTCATGACGGTACCATAATCGGCATTGGCGTCGCCGCGCACATAGATACGCTCATTGTAACCCGTCTTGGAGATGGCCTCGAGCTTGGCCACCACTTCATCAATCGGGATTTCGGTTTCCTGAAGATAGACCTTGCCATCGGAATTGACCGATACGGTGATCGGCTGCGTATCCGAATTCATCGCCTGAGCCTGGGTTTCCGGCAGGTCGATCGGCACACCGACCGTCATCATCGGTGCAGCGACCATGAAAATGATCAGCAAAACGAGCATGACGTCGACGAGCGGCGTCACATTGATCTCGCTCATCGGCCGCTTGCGACCGCGACGGCGGCCGCGGCGACCGCCGCCTGCCCCACCTGCTCCTACGGACATTGCCATAGTTAAAGCCTTTCTATCGCTTGGTCGTCACTCAGCGGCCTGGCGCGGCTGCAGCTTTTCGTCGATCTGGCGGGAGAGGATCGCGGCAAACTCATCAGCGAAACCTTCCATCCGCGCCGTCAGCTTGCCGGCATCACTTGAGAATTTGTTATAGGCAATGACCGCCGGAATAGCGGCGACAAGGCCGATCGCGGTGGCCAGCAATGCCTCGGCGATACCCGGTGCGACAACGGCGAGATTGGTCGACTTCGACCCGGCGATCGCCTGAAACGACGTCATGATGCCGACAACCGTGCCGAACAGGCCGATGAATGGCGCCGCCGATCCGACACTGGCGAGAAAGCCAAGCCGCGCTTCAAGCGTTTCGCTTTCGCGCTGAATGGACACGTCCATCGCCTTTTCGACACGCATCTGAAGACCGACCGGCGCCCGTGCGCCGCGCTCAAAGGATTTCTTCCATTCGCGCATGGCCGAAACAAAGATAGCAGCCATGCCGCTGGTCTTGCGTTCGGCCAGGCTGCCGTAGAGCTTTTCCAGCGAATTTCCTGACCAGAATGCATCTTCAAACTGGTTATAGGCGCGTTTTTCCTTGTTATAGGCGATGAATTTCTCGATCACGATCGCCCATGTCCAGATCGACGCTGCGATCAGTCCCAGCATCACGATCTTGACGATCAGCCCCGCCTGCCAGAAGAGCGCCAAAAGGCCGATATTCGCCGTCGTCGCGTCCAACCCAAGCTGTTCCATTTAAATCCAAGTCCTTGATATGAAGCCCGTTCACCCGGGCGTGGGTACAGTTTAAGGTCGCCTGCAAGTCCGGGCCGGAAACCCGGCATGTACCGGATTGCCCAGTTTCTCAGACCTTCTTTCACCGGAATCGTGGTGAAAGGGAGGCACAAGGCCGGCAAATCCCGTATTCACCATAAAACTACATTATGGTTAAGGGATCATTACTTTGTTGCACCGCCGCGACGTGAATCCGTCCACGGCATTCCGTGATTCTGGCATTTCATGCCCGAGACTCAAGGCAAAAAATCCTTCACATAATACTCATGTTTAATCAAGGCCTGCACCCCGCGCCATGGTCGCGGCAAGGTCATCCGGCAGCCGGCGCGCCCTGCCCTTCGCGTTGACAGCCACAACGGTGACGATCGCCAGAATGAGGGTCACACCATTGGCCCGGATCTCCTGATCGAGCACCATGCGCGCGCCAGTGGTCCTTCTTGTGGTCGTGCGGATCTCGAGAATGTCGTCCATCCGTGCGGGCCATTTGAAGGTGATGTCCATGTGGTGCACGGCAAAGGCCAGCCCCTCTTCATCGATCTCCCTGAGCTTTGCCTGGCCAACGCCGAGGCAACGCAGAAACTCCGTCCGTCCGCGCTCCAGAAATTGCAGGTAACGCGCGTGGTAAACCACACCGGAAAAATCGGTATCCTCATAGTAAACCCGTTGCATGAGGCGATGAAGTCCGTTCTCGAGACGTCCGCCGAACGCTGCGGAAAGTTCATTATCTGTGATGTCTTCGGTCATGCTCATTCTCATCCTGTCTTCATCGCCGCCGGCTCGAAACCGGCGATGCCAGACAGCATAGGCAATTGCAAGGCAATGAACCACATCCGGCTTTCAGACCATGTCGAAACCTCTCCCCCATCGACGCAATCTGCGGCAGCGTCCCATGCGGGCAAGGCAGGTGCCTCTTTCGACGGCGCCAAAGGTGTCTAGGGTTCCTATCGACGATGATGACATCAACGGAACCGACATTGACGGATCCGCCTTAGGCACCATCCTCGCGACGCACGGCACAGGCCGCGCATTGTCTCCTCTTGCGATAGCCCGTAACAAAATCATTGCATTCGTGTCATACTAATGCAGACCTTAGGCACATCTGTATTTGAATCGGACGGGAGTTAATCCATGAAAATTGCGGTTATGGGCGGCGACGGCTTCATCGGCTGGCCGACATCGCTTCATCTGTCGGATGCCGGCCACGAAATCCACATCATCGACAATCTGTCGCGGCGCTGGATCGATACCGAGCTCGGCGTGCAGTCGCTGACGCCGATGGATTCGATCCAGGAGCGCACCCGCATCTGGCATGCCGAGACCGGACGGCGCATTCACTTCCATCTGATCGACCTTGCCGAAGACTATGAGATCCTGAAGCAGTGGCTTGCAGACGAACGTCCCGACGCGATCATTCATTTCGCCGAGCAGCGCGCCGCGCCCTATTCGATGAAGACCGACCGCCACAAGAATTACACGGTCAACAACAACGTCAACGCCACCCACAATCTGCTCAATGCACTGGTCGAAATCGGGCTTGATGCCCACCTCATCCATCTCGGCACGATGGGCGTCTACGGCTATTCGACCGTCGGTGCGGCGATCCCGGAGGGTTATCTGCCGGTGCAGTTCGAGGCCGTCAACGGCGACACCGTTGGCCAGGAAATCCTCTACCCTTCCAATCCCGGCTCGATCTACCACATGACCAAGTGCCTCGATCAGCTGCTGTTTGCCTTCTACGCCAAGAATGATGGCATGCGGATCACCGATCTGCATCAGGGCATCGTCTGGGGCACGCATACGGAACAGACCAAGCGCCATCCGCAGCTGATCAACCGCTTCGACTATGACGGCGATTATGGCACGGTTCTGAACCGCTTCCTGATCCAGGCCGCGATCGGCTATCCGCTGACAGTGCATGGCGTGGGCGGCCAGACGCGCGCCTTCATCCATATTCAGGATTCGGTCCGCTGCATCGAGCTGGCGCTCAAGAACCCGCCGGCCCGCAATTCCCGCGTCGAGATCTTCAACCAGATGACCGAAACCCACCGCGTGCGCGATCTGGCCAAGATGATCTCGGAGATGACCGGTGTCGAAATCGCCTGGCTGCCCAATCCGCGCAAGGAAGCGGCTGAAAACGATCTGATCGTCAAGAATGACAAGTTCATCGGCCTTGGCCTCAACCCGATCACACTGAAGGAAGGGCTTCTGGGTGAGATCGTTGATATCGCCAAGAAATTCGCCTACCGCGTTGATCGCAAGCGTGTTCCGGCCGTCTCGGCATGGACCAAGGACATTGCCAAGACGATCAATCGCGATCCCGAAGGCAAGTCGCTGAAATCCGTTTCCTGACACCATGATCAAAGCCGATAGTGAAAATGGCATCCGCCGCAGCGCGGATGCCGGATATGCCTTTGCCTATGTCACGCTGGTCACCAACAGCGATTATGCCATGGGCGCACTGGCGCTTGCCCGCTCGCTGCAGCTCTCGGGAACGCCTGCTGATATCGTGGTGCTCTATACCGGCGGCACGCCGGACGCGGCACTGGAGCAGCTGGAAATCATCGGTTGCCGGATGATCGCCGTCGATCACCTGCCGCTTTCCGATGGTTTCAACGAGCGCCACGCGCGCAAGAAGGTCCATGACAACGCCCCCTTCACCAAGGGGCGCAAACCGGACTTCCACACGCCGCTCGACAATTTCTGCAAGCTGCGGCTCTGGCAGCTCACCGAATATCACGCCTGCGTCTTCATTGATGCCGATGCGCTGGTGCTGAAGAATATCGACAAGCTGTTCTTCTACCCGGAATTCTCGGCCGCACCGAATGTCTATGAAACGGTCGCCGATTTCCACCGGCTGAATTCCGGTGTCTTCGTCGCCCGGCCGGATCTTGAGACCTTCAACCTCATGCTGGAGGTCCTTGATGCGCCGGATGCCTTCTGGCGGCGCACCGATCAGACCTTCCTGCAGGAATTCTTTCCCGACTGGCACGGCCTGCCTGTGTTCATGAACATGCTGCAATATGTCTGGTTCAACCTGCCGGCGCTGTGGCGCTGGGACGAAATCGGCGTGCTGCATTATCAGTATGAGAAGCCCTGGGAAGACGACCATCCCCGTGCCGAACAGCTCAAGCCGCTGATTGATCTGTGGTGGGCCTATTTCGACGGTGAGGACATTCCGGAGATTGCCAGCCTCAAAAACCCTGAAACGCCATGACGCATGTTCTCATTTCCGGCGGCACCGGCCTTGTCGGCCGCTATCTGGTGGACGGTTTTCGCGCCAGCGGTCACGGCGTGAGCGTGGCCGGCCGAACGCCGCCGCCGCCGGAGATGTTCGCAGCCCCGCTCGCCTACCGCCCGCTCATTCTGGATCCCGACCGCGATCCAGATGGCCTCTTCGATGGCGTGGATATCTTCGTTCATGCCGCCTTTCTGCACCAGCCGGGCCGTTATCGCGGCGGCGAAGGCGATGACCCGGCGGGTTTCATCCGCGCCAATCTCGATGGCAGCATCGCCCTGTTCGAAGCTGCCCGCGCCGCGGGTGTTCAGCGCTGCCTGTTTTTGTCAAGCCGCGCCGTCTATGACGGTTTTGCCCCCGGCACAGAACTTGATGACATGCTCGTTCCGGCGCCGACCAGCCTTTACGGTCAGGTCAAATATCAGGCAGAGCAGGCGCTTTCCGCTCTCGCAACACCACAATTCGTCACCGCAAGCCTCCGGGCAACCGGGGTCTATGGTCAGCTCAGCCCGAACAAATGGGACGGACTCTTCGCCAGTTACCTTGCCGGTGAAATGATCGCTTCACGGGCCGCGAGCGAAGTGCATGGCCAGGATCTGGCAAAGGCGGCCCTGCTTCTGGCGTCCGCGCCGCAGCACAAGGTCTCAGGCCTCTCCTTCAACGCCACGGATATCGTCACCGACACCCATGCCATTCTGGCGCCGCTGAAGGCGGCCACCGCCTGCCCGCATCCCCTGCCCGCACGCGCCGCCCATGACACTGTAAGCCTGATGACAACGACCCGGCTCAATGCGCTCGGCTGGCGAACGGGGGGCTACGGCCTGTTTTACGAGACGCTTGCAAAGCTGGTTTCGCGAACTGCAGCCTAAAGCACCGTGCGTCCTTTTGGACACACAGTGCTCTATCTTATTGAATCTACGCATCGGCGGCCATCACCGGTCATGCATCCCCTTGCCCGCCAGAATGGCGGAGCGGCTCCGCTCAATGCGCGAAAGCCGGGTAGCGGCGTTTTTGGCTTGTGCAAAATGCAGGCAATACCCGCGCTGCCGGCCCGGCGTCAGCGCCTCGAAAGCCTGTTCCAGCGCCGGATCGCTGGCCAGTACCGCCAGAAGTTCCGCGGGTCTATGGATTTCGGCTTTCGGGATATCCGCCTTTCGTCCGGATTTCTCGTTGTCAATGGCCGCGGCGATATAGGCCAGCAGCACATTCCTGCGCCTTTCGATTTCGCCGACCGAGACGAAGCGGATCATGCGCATGAAGCGCGAATTTTCACCGGCGGCCACCAGAAGTCCGGCCTCATCATCGAGCAGAACACCATTGAAAAAGGACAGGGTGCAGGCCTCCTTCATGCGCCAGACGGCGGCGATATTGGCCCCCTCCAGCGTGTAGCAGGGCTTGGACCACTTGAAATCTTCAGCCAGCGGCGTTTCGCGCAGAATGGCGCGGAGCGCCAGAGCTTCCTGCATCCAGTGTCCGGGCTCTGCATAAAAGGCCTCGATTCTGGCATTCGTGTCAGACATGAACAGCGCCTCCCCGTCCGTCGGTAACCGATTATCGCGCAAGGATTGCATCCAGACAAGATTGCCCGTTGGCGTCGACGCCAATTCTCCGATGTGAATGCGCAATGACGCCGATAACTTCCTGAAAATCAATGTTGTCAGGAACGCTTCGTGCTAGCGTCTCCCCGACCTGATCATCAGGCCCGGATGGCATTCGCCCACCCGTCAGTTCCTGAAGAACAATCAGCCTGCCTCAAGGCAGCAATGGCTGTAAGCCCGTCGCGCGGTGGAGCGTGTGCCGCCGGGCTGCGCCAGACAAGAACATGAAGAGAAAATGATGCACAAGAACAAGCTCGTCGTCGTCGGTGTTGGACATGTCGGTTCCTATGTCCTCGCCGATGCCATGAAAATTGGTCTGTTTGCCGAGATCGGCGTGATCGACATCTTGAAGGATGTCGCCTTTGGCGAAGCGCTCGATCAGGCTCAGGCCACCGCGCTGACCTATATGACCAATGTCACTGTCACATCCGGCGGCTATGAGCAATGCGCCGACGCCGACGTGATCATCGTTGCGGCGGGCCCGAGCGTGTTTCCGGATCCGAACGATCCCAAGGGCGAACCGGACCGCTCCACCCTGACCAGAACCAATTGCGCCGTCATCCGCGAGGTCATGACCGGCATCACCCAATATACCCGCGATGCCATCGTCATTCTGATCACCAACCCGCTCGACACCATGGTCTATATCGCCGAGAACGAATTCGGCTATCCGAAAGGCCGGGTCTTCGGCACCGGCACAATGCTGGATTCGGCACGTCTGCGCAAACTCATTGCCGAGACCTACCAGATCGACCCGAAATCGGTCACCGGTTTCATGATGGGCGAGCATGGCAGCACGGCCTTCCCGGTGCTGAGCCATGTGAATGTCGCCGGCATCCCCTTTGACAGGCTGAACGATTATCTCGAACCGCATGCAGATATTTCCAACCCAGACGTGGTCAAGGCCAAAATCGTCTCGGCCGCCTATGACGTCCTGAACGGCAAGGGCTGGACCAATGCGGGCGTGGCACAATCCGCGATCACCATGGCGCGGGCCGTGCTTCTGGATGAGCGCAGCATCTATCCGGCGTCAACAACACTTGCCGGCCAGTACGGCCATGATGGCGATGTCGCGTTGAGCATGCCCTGCATGATCGGGCGTGAAGGCATTCTGAAACAGTTGCCCGTCACGCTGAATGCCTGGGAAACCGAGAAGCTCCACGCATCCATCGCCTTCATCCAGTCCGCCATGGGCGATGCCGATACCGGGCCGCACAAGCGCCGCTGAAACGCGAAGAGCCCGGATGCGACACCCGGGCTTCAGACTGCTTACAAAGTCATTCAGCTTGTCTGTTTGGGGTAGAATAGCCATTGCCTCCGTCGTCATCCCCGTGCTTGTCACGGGGATCCATACTCTTAAGGATTTGAATAAGCGGAGTCTTTCGCCGCGCGGACGCGCGTCGGCTGGATGCCTGTGACAAGCACAGGCATGACGTTAGAGAGGGGCTTAGACTTTGTCAGCAAGCTCAGCCCGGGTGCGACACCCGGGCGCTCTTCAGGTCCGAAAACAACCCTCAGGCGCTGGCAAAGGCCAGGCGCTTGTTGGTCAGCTTGGCCAGCTGCTGCAGCCGGCCCTCGACACGCTCACCGATAAAATCGGCGTAACGTTCCGGCACGACCAGCTCCAGATCGAGATCCGGATTCTGGCTCGGGACGAAATCCAGATCGCCGACGATACCGGGCATGGACGCCGAGAAGAGATAGGCGACCCGCAGGAGCCCGCCCAGAAGCTTCGCCCGCTCCAGGAAGATCGGGGTGGTGATCGCAGCGAGACCATCGGTCATGTGATCGTCGCGCAACCCTTCGAAGCGGTAGTAATTGGCCAGCGCGATGAAGACGCGACCGGGATGGGTGATGCCGACGAGCGATGAATGCGCGATCACGTTCAGCGACTGAGATCCGCGAAAATCGGGATGCGCGCGCCAGCTGATATCGGCGAGCAGACAGGCTGCCTCACGGTAACGCGTCTCCTCCGTGGTCTCCTCAATGCCGAAACGGCGCACCATGCGGCCAGTCCATTCGGCAATTTCACTGGCATGACGCGGCGAACGCGCCCTGAGGATCGCCAGTTGCTGCGCCGCGACGATCAGCGGGTCCTGCCGCTTTTCCTCGACATTCAGAAGCGAATAGAGCCAGCCCTCGCGCACGCCCTGCGAGGAGAAACAGACGCTTTTCGGCTGCATGATATTCAGCACTTCGCGCATGGCAATCGCGCCGAAGGGCAACAGCTGACGGCGGTTCTTGGAGATCACCGACCAGGCCGGATCCTTCTGGTCCTCGTCTTCGCCAATCCGGTCGAGAAAAGCGAGAACCGTTTCCGTCGACAGCTCGTAGCCCTGCATCATGGTCAGCGGATAACCGGTCATCTCCATATGCAGGCGGGCAATATTACGCCAGGTCCCGCCAACGGCGTAAAAGATGCGGTCCTTGCCGGTTTCCAGAAATTCGACCTTCTTGACCTGTTTACGCGCAAAAGCGCGCGCCTTGACCAGCGACCCTTCCGAAAGCTCCGAAAGCCTGATGCCGCCGAGTGGCAGCGTGATCCCCTGCCCCGATGCGTTTCCGGAAATATCGATAAGTTCCAGCGAGCCGCCGCCAAGATCGCCGGCAATCCCGTCCGGCTCGAAAAAACCGGAGATAATGCCATAGGCGGAATAAAGTGCTTCCTCCCGGCCTGTGAGGACACGAATTTCCTCGCCCAGGATCGTTTCTGCAGCCGAGATGAAGCCGGGCCCGTTCGAAGCCTCACGGGCAGCAGCCGTGGCCAGCACATACATCTTTACGGCGCCGGCCTGACGGGAAAGCGCGACGAAGCGTTTCAGCGCCTTGAGCGCCCGCTCCACGCCGTCCTCATCCATCTTGCCAGTGACGGCAATGCCGCGGCCCAGCCCGCACAACACCTTTTCATTGAACAGGATTGTCGGTGCACGCGACAGTCCTTCATAAATGACGATACGAACAGAGTTTGATCCGATATCGACCACGGAGACAGGGGAAATGCCCGCAAGCCGTCCCTGTGCTTCAGATTCCACCATTGAGACCCGGCTATTATTGTGGGCCAGACATACGTCCGGCGATCAGCTTTGGCGCACTTGATTTCAGCGCCTCACCACGGCCAGAAAGGCTGGGATTGGTCATGAAATACTCCTGCGCGTTGAACGGCTCCTCGCCCTCACGCGGTTCGATCCGGCGGGAAGTACCATCCGGGAGTATCTCGTAGCTCTGTTGGTTGTCAATCACATTGCCCAGCATGATCTGCGAGAGCACCTGTTCATGCACAGTCGGATTTGTCAAAGGGACGATCACTTCGACACGCCGGTCAAGGTTGCGCGGCATCAGATCTGCCGAGCCGAGATAGACCCGCGCATTTTCTGACGGCAGGCCGTGACCATTGCCGAAACAGTAGATACGGCTGTGCTCCAGGAACCGGCCGACAATCGATTTCACCCGGATATTCTCCGACAGCCCCGGAACTTGCGGCCTGAGGCAGCAGATGCCGCGCACCACCAGGTCGATCTCGACGCCTTCGCCGCTGGCCCGATAAAGCGCATCGATAATCTTCGGATCAACCAGCGAATTCATCTTCATCCAGATCGCGCCGGGCAGACCGTTCTTCACATGCTCGATCTCCTCCTCGATATGCTGGAGGATGCGCGGGCGCAGCGTATAGGGCGAGACGGCGAGGTTCATATTCTCTTCCAGCTCGCCATAGCCGGTGATGAAGTTGAACACTTCTGCGACGTCATGGGCAATCTTCGGATTGCAGGTGAAATAGGACAGGTCCGTATAGATCTTCGCCGTGATCGGGTGGTAATTGCCGGTGCCCAGATGGCAATAGGTCCTCAGATTGCCGTCTTCGCGCCGGACCACCATGGACAGCTTGGCATGGGTTTTCAGTTCAACGAAGCCAAAAACCACCTGCACGCCGGCGCGTTCCAGATCGCGCGCCCAGCGGATATTGGCCTCCTCATCGAAGCGCGCCTTCAGCTCCACCAGCGCCGTCACCGATTTGCCGGCCTCTGCCGCGTCGATCAGCGCACGCACGATCGGGCTGTCATTGGAGGTGCGGTAAAGCGTCTGCTTGATCGCCAGAACATTCGGGTCGCGCGCGGCCTGGATCAGGAACTGCACCACGACGTCGAAGGATTCATAAGGGTGATGGACGACAAAGTCCTTCTCGCGGATGGCGGCGAAACTGTCGCCGACATGCTCGCGCACCCGCTCTGGAAAGCGCGGGTTGAACGGCTTGAACAGAAGATCCAGCCGCGGAACCTTGGTGATTTCCGACAAGGTGTTGAGCGCCAGAAGCCCGGGCAGAACGGCAACGCGGTCTTCGCCGACGCCAAGTTCCTCCACCACGAAACGGCGCAGCGAAGCCGGCATCTCCGAATCCGTCTCGACCCGGATCACCGAGCCGCGACGGCGCTGCTTCAGCGCCGTCTCGAAATAGCGCACCAGATCTTCGGCTTCTTCCTCGATTTCGATATCACTGTCGCGGATGATGCGGAACGTGCCATAGCCCTGCACCTCATAGCCCGGATAGAGCCGGTGAATGAACATGCCGATCAGATCTTCCATGGTGATGAAACGGATGACGCCATCAATATCCGGCAGGCGCACGAAGCGGTTCAGTGCCGGCGGCATGCGCAACAGCGCATTCATCGGATTGCGGCCAACCCGGCTGACCAGTTGCAGGCCCATGGAAAAGCCGAGATTGGGAATAAAGGGAAAGGGATGCGCCGGATCGATCGACAGGGGCGTCAGAACTGGAAAGATCCCCTGTTCGAATTCGCTCGTCAGCGAGATCCGGTCCTCTTCGGAAAGCGCGCCGGGCCGGACGATCTGGATGCCTTCATTGGTCAGATATTGCTGCAGCACAGCAAGGGCGGCCTGCTGCTCCATCTGCAGATTGTCGACCTCGCTCAGAATATCGGAAAGCTGTTCGGCCGGCGTCTTGCCATCGGCGGAAATCATCGTCACGCCCTGGCGCACCTGGCCTTCCAGCCCCGCCACACGGACCATGAAGAATTCATCGAGATTGGCGGCTGAGATGGACAGGAAGCGCACCCGCTCCAGAAGCGGATGGGCCGGATTGAGGGTTTCCTCAAGCACACGGCGATTGAACTGCAGCCAGGAAAATTCGCGATTGACGAAGCGCTGCGGGCTTGTGCGCAGATCCTCACCACCAGCTGTGAAACCATCGCCGGACATCATCGAAGCCGTGTTTTCCATAAGCTAAAGTCAACCTCTCCAAATATTCAACTTTTGCAACCGACTATCCGAACTTGGCGACGGAACGATGACAGACCGCCATGTCCGCGTAAGAAGCAGCGCCTGAACACCGATGGCGGGCACGGCGCTCAGCCCTGCCTGCGGTCACCATCAAGCGCAAGCGTCTCCATCACCTCCGCCACCAGAGATCGCGTGATCCGTCTGCCCTTGGCCAGAGCATAGCGATCGATCGCCTCGACGATCAGCCGCGCCGCCTCCAGCGAGCGCTCCATACGGGCGATAATATAGGCAACGACCCGGTCATCGACCTCGATCTGGCGATCGGCAAACAGCTTGAAGACAACCTGCCACAGCAGCACATCATCCGGCGCGCCGATCTCCACGATCGTGGCGCCGGCGAGACGGGAGCGGAGATCCGGCAGTTTCACCTTCCAGGATGACGGCATGCCGCGCGCCGTCAAAAGCAGATGGCTCTGATGCTGGCGAACCGTGTTGATGAGATGGAAAAGCGCTGTTTCATCAATGCCGATCCGATCTGCATCCTCAACCAGAAAGGCCTTTGCCGGGGTCAGCACCCGACCGGAGACAACAGCAGCACCGGCATCGGTCGCCCCGCTCAAAAGACGCCAGATATTCGCGATATGCGACTTTCCGGAGCCCGGCGGGCCGACAAGCACGACAACCGGTCCCGGCCAGTCCGGCCAGTGATCGATGATCTCAACCGCCGGTGCCAGCGACGGCGAGACCAGCAGATCATCGCGGCCCGACATTTCGTGCGCGCCAAGATCAAGCGGCAATTGCTGACTGCGCTTTTCCATTTCAGGGTTTGCCCTCTGCCTTTCCCTCCTGGCCATCGGCCAGTTGCGTCGCGGCAGATCTCTGTTCGTTATCGCCCCAGTAAAGATCGCTTTCCAGATAACGGTCAATGGCAAAGCGCACCAGAACACCGACAGCCGCCGAAACAGGAACGGCAACGAGAAGTCCGACAAAGCCAAACAAGACGCCAAAGGCGAACAGAGCGAACATCAGCCAGACCGGATGCAGGCGTACGCTTGATCCGACCAGCTTCGGCTGCAGGACATTGCCTTCCAGAAACTGGCCGAACAGATAGATGCCGAGCACGATGGCGACCCGGCCATAATCCGGCCAGAACTGCACCAGCGCCACCCCCATCGACAGGACAAAGCCCGAGGACGAGCCGAGATAGGGAATGAAGCTGACAAAGCCGGCGAAAAGACCGATCAGAGCACCGAAATTAAGCCCGGCAAGCGACAGCGCTCCGGCATAATAGACACCGAGAATGATGCAGAGCGAACCCTGCCCGCGGACAAAGCCGGATATGACCTTGTTGATCTCGGTTGTCAGGTAACGAACATCCTTGACATAGGCGCGCGGGGTCCAGCGGTCGAGCTTGGCGATCATCCGGTCCCAGTCCAGCAAGAGGTAAAAGGCGATAACCGGCGTCAGCACGACGAAGGAAACCACGTTGATCACCGCCATCGACGAACTCCAGATACCGCCGAAAAGCGTACCCGCGAAGGAAACGCCGCTCGACAGCACCTTGCCGATATTCTGGCTCAGTTCCGAGAGCTGGCTGTTGCCCCAGTCAACGAGGTTGTGAAGCCGCGATGTCTGCACGAAATGCTCGATCTGGGCGAGATATTGCGGCAGCTTCTGTGCGACCTCCGCCGCCTGGCTGACAAGCAGTGGAATGACCACCAGCAGGACTGCGATGAACAGCACGATGAACAGCAGCATGATCAGGCTGGTTGCCGTCGCCCTGCCAAGTCCCAGCCGCTCCAGCCGGTCGGCCAGCGGATCCAGGAAATAGGCCAGCGCCATGCCAGCAACGAAAGGCAGCAAGATGCTGCGAAACACGAACAGGAAAATTGCCACACCGACGACAAATAGCAGCCAGAAATAAAGCTGTCTTTTCAGGCCTGCGCCTGTCATGCGTTCCGACATGGATAACTCCCCGATCAACCTTTCTGGCTTATACCGGCAAACCCGCCACCTTCCAACAGTCCTTATCAGCGCCGGGCAAAGGAATAAGGTAAGAGAAAGGCGAGGCTGTGGACAGTGTGCACAAACCCGCGCATCGCCCTGCGGCCTAGGGCCCTGCGCATCGGTGACCTCGCAGCGCAGCTGTTGACAAAGACGGGACGGCGATAACACGTTCCCATCACGACGGCATGTCAGCAGATCCGGAGCAGGCATAGTGGTCGAAAAAGCAGACACGGCAACAGCAATCCTGCTGGCCGTTTTTCACCTCAGCGGGGCACTGACGGAGAAGGGCATCAGCCTTTGCCCGCCGCCTGGCCCGACCAGCCGGCGCTGAAACGATTGCCGAAGACGGGCTTCACCTCACGCTGACAACGTTGAAAAGGCCGGACCAGAAACTTCAGACGACGCTGCTGCCGGGACGATAGAGCAGCGATTTTGCGAAAAATCCGCCGACTTTGGCTGCCGGGGCCGCAAAAGCGCCGTTCAAACTGTCAATATCGCCCTGCGAAGGCGGTCGCACTCTTGCAACACCTTGCGCGCCATGCAATGCCCACTTCTGATATTTTCATGAGGGATACGCCCATGACCGAGACGAGACAGAACGGACTGACCTATCGCGACGCCGGTGTCGATATCGATGCCGGAAGCCTGATGGTCGAAAAGATCAAGCCAGCCGTGAAATCGACCCGCCGCCCCGGATCAGACAGTGAGATCGGCGGCTTCGGCGGCCTGTTCGACCTCAAGGCCGCCGGCTTTTCCGATCCGGTTCTCGTTGCCGCCAATGACGGCGTCGGCACCAAGCTCAAGATCGCGATCGAAGCCGGCAAGCATGATACCGTCGGCATAGATCTCGTCGCCATGTGCGTCAACGATCTGGTGGTACAGGGTGCCGAACCACTGTTCTTCCTCGATTATTTCGCCACCGGTGCTCTTGATCCCGATCAGGGCGCGGCCATTGTCGAAGGCATTGCCGAGGGCTGCCGTCAGGCCGGCTGCGCGCTCATTGGTGGTGAAACGGCCGAAATGCCAGGCATGTATTCCAAGGGCGACTATGACCTTGCCGGCTTTGCCGTGGGCGCCGCCGAACGCGGTACCCTGCTGCCGTCAGAAGACCTCGCCGTCGGCGATGTGATCTTTGGCCTTGCCTCTTCCGGGGTCCATTCCAACGGCTTCTCGCTGGTGCGCCGCATTGCCGAACTGGCCAATATCGGCTGGCTCGCGCCCGCCCCCTTTGCACCGGGCAAGACCTTTGGTGAAGCGCTGCTGGAACCGAC
Organism: Martelella sp. HB161492; assembly: GCF_013184775.1. Lineage (GTDB taxonomy): Bacteria > Pseudomonadota > Alphaproteobacteria > Rhizobiales > Rhizobiaceae > Martelella. The sequence goes on along the minus strand of NZ_JAATVV010000009.1, from coordinate 173,997 downwards.
AAAGATCTATGTGAAGCCGCTGCTGGCGGCCATCCGCCAGACCGGCGGCATCAAGGCACTTGCCCATATCACCGGCGGCGGTTTCCCGGAAAATATCCCGCGCGTCCTGCCGGCCCACCTTTCCGCCGAGATTGACCTTGCGGCCATTCCGGTTCCGGCCGTCTTCTCGTGGCTGGCGCGCACCGGCGGTGTTGCACCGGCGGAAATGCTGCGCACCTTCAACTGCGGCGTCGGCATGATCGGTGTCTGCCCGGCAGACAAGCTTGATTCTGTGCTCGAGGTTCTGGCCGGAAGCGGTGAAACCGCCTTCAGGCTTGGCCAGATCGTGCCGCGCACGGACGATATGGCAGGGACCGTCTACAAGGGCATGATCAATCTATGAGCGGGTCGAAAAAACGGGTCGTTGTCTTCATCTCGGGAAGCGGCTCCAATATGGTCAAGCTTGCCGAAGCCTGCCAGGCGCCGGATTTTCCGGCCGAAATCGTCGCCGTCATTGCCGACAAGCCTGATGCGGGCGGCCTTCAGAAAGCTGCAGCGCTTGGCCTTGAGACATTCGTCTTCCCACGCAAGCAGTTTGACAGCAAGGCAGCGCATGAAGCCGCCATGCTGACGGCGCTTGCCGCACTCAATCCAGACATCATCTGCCTTGCCGGCTTCATGCGGATTCTGTCCGGCGATTTCATCCGCGCCCATGAAGGACGGATCATCAATATCCATCCCTCGCTGCTGCCGCTCTTCCCGGGCCTGCACACACATCAGCGTGCGATCGATTCCGGCATGCGGATTGCGGGCTGCAGCGTGCATTTCGTCACCGAAGGCATGGATGAAGGCCCGGTCATCGGCCAGGCCGCCGTGCCGATCATCCCCGGCGACGACGCCGATACGCTCGCCGCCCGTATCCTCACCGTCGAGCACCAGCTCTATCCGGCAGTGCTCAAATGCTTTGCCGAAGGCAAGGTGTGGATGGAGGATGACAAAGCGGTGTTTAGCGGCGACAGCACTGCGGGAACAGGCCAGCAGCTGATCGTCGGATAGTCATCCGAATTTTCATCATGATCCCAGAAGCAGCGTGTTCCGGCAACGCGGCCGCCACCCTTGGCGCGGCATGTCCGTAACCGGCTCCCCGCCCTTTCCAAAGCCTGCTACTTCTGCGAAAGATGTATGGCGATGACAGGTGCGATCGCGGCAATAACCTTCTCGCCCGTCATCGTATTAAGCGGTGGAATGTCGAGAACATAACGGCACAGTGCCATGCCGAAGAGCTGCGACAGGACCAGGCCTGCCCGCTCTTCAGCCAGTGCGGCTGGAAACCGCGTTTCAAACATCCGCACAACCTGCGTCTTGAAAACATCGCGGACCTTCGCCTGCGCGGCGGCATGAGTCATGGCTGAACGAAGCAGAATTGGCAGCCCCATCCCGGCCCCCTCGCCTTCCCAAAGCTGAAGAAAGCGCCCCACCAGAACAACCGCTATCTCCGCCTCTGACGCTGTACCGATATCCGGCAAAGACAGGTTAACAGTCGATGCCATGGCAAAGAGATTTTCCTTATTGCCGAAATAGCGAATGATCATCGCCGGATCGATGTCCGCCTGCGCGGCAACGGCGCGAACCGTTGTGCCTTCATAGCCATTCTCAGCGAAAACCAGCCGCGCAGCCGCCAGAATGGCCGCCCGCGTCCTGTCCGATTTCTTCACCTGTTCTTCTCCCTTTTTTTGCAATTATGCCAACACATGTTGACTTTTTCAACCGTCAGGAGATTATATCAACATCTGTTGACTTTTTTGGAGTATAACGATGCGCACGTCTGAAACACTTGCAAAAAAGGATTTCGCCATCGGGTCGCTGATCGCGATTGTCATGGCCATTGTCTTTGTGGCGATCGGCGGCAGGCCGCTGCTCGCCACCTTTGTACCCGGCCTCATCATCACGTGGTCGGTCTTTGCAATACTATTCATGAAACAGAGCCCGATCCCGGATGGGCGAACGCTCTACCCAATCTATTTCGGCGTTTTTGCCTGGCAATTCGTCCATTTCTTTGAGGAATTCTCGACCGGTTTCTACCAGCAATTTCCCACGCTCTACGGCGCAAGCCCATACAGCACCATGCTGTTTGTCGGGATCAACATGTTTTCCTATTTCGTCTTTGCCCTCGCGTTTATCGGCGCCTTTGCCGGAAACAGGAAATTCCTGCTGATACCGGTTCTTTTCTTCGTCATTTATGGCGCCATGGGCAACGCGATTTCCCATGTCTGGTGGGTCATCTGGGAGCGGGCTTATTTCCCCGGCTTTTTCACCGCGCTTGCTTACTGGCTTCTGGGGCCATGGCTGCTGTCGAAATTCGTCGGCTCATGGAAGCGCGCCTTCATCGTCATGGCCTGTTTCGCAGTCATTCTGATCCCGAGCATAACGCTCTTCATGTCCTGAGCATTTCCGCCTGCAGTCCGCTGAACGGCACGAGATCACCATCAACGAAAAACCCGGCCTCTCGACCGGGTTCAGACTGTTGACAAACCTCACCCCCTTCACTGACGTCATGCCTGTGCTTGTCACAGGCATCCAGCGGGTGCGCGTCCGCGCGGAGAAAAGCCCTGTCTATTCAATGCCTTATGTATCTGAATCCCCGTGACAAGCACGGGGATGACGACGGAGGTTGAGGCTATTCCACCTCAAACAAGCAATATGAATGCCTTTGTCAGCAGTCTGAACCCGGCCTTTCAGCCGGGTTTTCTTCATTCCAAAATCCGCATTTTCCGCCGATCAGCTGTCGAGGAACGAGCGCAGCTTGCGCGAGCGGCTCGGATGCTTCAGCTTCCTGAGCGCCTTCGCCTCGATCTGGCGGATACGTTCGCGGGTGACCGAGAACTGCTGACCGACCTCTTCCAGCGTGTGGTCGGTGTTCATGCCGATGCCGAAACGCATGCGCAGCACGCGCTCTTCACGCGGGGTCAGCGAGGCAAGAACACGGGTCGTGGTCTCGCGCAGGTTCGCCTGAATAGCCGCATCGATCGGCAGCAGCGCATTCTTGTCCTCGATGAAATCGCCGAGATGCGAATCTTCCTCGTCACCCACAGGGGTTTCGAGCGAGATCGGCTCCTTGGCGATCTTCAGCACCTTGCGGACCTTTTCCAGCGGCATGTTGAGCTTTTCGGAAAGCTCCTCAGGCGTCGGCTCGCGGCCGATCTCATGCAGCATCTGGCGCGATGTGCGGACGATCTTGTTGATCGTCTCGATCATGTGCACCGGAATGCGGATCGTGCGGGCCTGGTCGGCGATCGAACGGGTGATCGCCTGCCGGATCCACCAGGTCGCATAGGTGGAGAACTTGTAGCCGCGGCGATACTCGAACTTGTCGACCGCCTTCATCAGGCCGATATTGCCTTCCTGAATGAGGTCGAGGAACTGCAGGCCGCGATTGGTGTATTTCTTCGCGATCGAGATCACCAGACGGAGGTTGGCTTCCACCATCTCCTTCTTGGCGATGCGCGCCTCGCGCTCACCCTTCTTCACCATGTGAACGATGCGGCGGAACTCGGCGATCGAAATACCGGTTTCCGTTGCAAGGCTCTGGATTTCGGTGCGCAGATCCTTGATCAGCGAGCCGTCTTCACGGGCAAAATCCTTCCAGCCCTTGCCGGAAAGATTGGCGATCGACTTCATCCAGTTCGGATCAAGCTCGGCACCCTGATAATGTTCCAGAAAGTCATCGCGCTTGACACCGCGGTTCAGCGCCATGCGCAACAGCTTGCCTTCATTCTCAACGAGGCGCTTGTTGATGTCGTAAAGCTGCTCGACCAGCAGGTCGATACGGTTCTGGTTGAGCGACAGAGACTTGACCGCGGTGATCAGCCCTTCCTTCAGCTCCTTGTAGCGGCGTTCCTGTGCATTGGTCAGCGTGCCGGTCGCCGCAAGACGGGCTTCAACTTGCTGATCCTGCAGCTTGCGCAGCTTGATATAGGTGTCGGCGATCAGATCGAGCGTTTCCATGACCTGCGGACGCAGCTCGGCTTCCATGGCCGCCAGCGACAGGTTGGATTCATCCTCGTCTTCTTCCTCTTCCTCCGCCGGCATGCCTTCGCCGCCGACATCGGTGACATCGTCGGCAGGCTTCCTGCGACGTGCCTTTTCTTCCTTTTCTTCGGCAGCCTTGCGGTCAGCCTCGATCTTCTCCGGGCTCTGGAACTGCGGTGCAGCCTTGGCCTCGGGACCGGAATAGGTGGTTTCCAGATCGATGATCTCGCGTAAGAGCGTCGTGCCTTCATTGAGCTCATCGCGCCAGATGATCAGCGCCTGGAAGGTCAGCGGGCTCTCGCACAGGCCGGCGATCATGGTCTCGCGACCGGATTCGATCCGCTTGGCGATGGCGATTTCGCCCTCGCGCGACAGAAGCTCGACCGAACCCATTTCGCGCAAGTACATGCGCACCGGATCATCGGTACGATCCGTCGGTTCTTTCTTCTTCGTCGCGGCTACGGCGGTGCCGGTGCTGGTCGCCAGCTCGGTGCTGTCGCTTTCGCTCTCGCTGTCGTCGGAGTTATCGTCGTTGTCGTGCTCGACTTCGTCTTCGTCCTCGATGACGTTGATGCCCATGTCCGAAAGCATGGCCATCGTGTCTTCGATCTGCTCCGACGTGACTTCTTCCGAGGGCAGAACGGCGTTCAACTCGTCCATGGTCACATAACCGCGTTTTTTCGCGGTCTTGATCATTTTCTTTACAGCGTCATCGGAAAGGTCCAGAAGAGGTCCGTCATGACCGCCTTCGCGCTCCGTTTCGGCTTCTTCGTTTTCCTTGACTTTTGTTGCCATGTACTTTGCTTCCCTGACGTTTCTGCCGCTGGCCAGAAGCGGCTTAATGGCGAATGCTTAACAAAGTCTCCAAGGAGACAACGGCATCCGGCCAGTCATTTCATCCGCAAACCCTGAAACAGGACAAAATGCACCCTTGCGGAGCCTTGGCTCCGGGTGCACATAGTACCTATCGTGAAATTTCGCTGCGCTTTGCCATCTGAAATGGTGATTCCCAGAAATTCTCTGTCAGTCAAGCGTTCAATCCATTTCACGCGTGATTTATTCGAAAAATCCGCTCTATTCACAACGCATCAGACCGCTCAGCAGGTTCCATCCATAGATAGAGCGCTTCTCGCAAGACACACATTTAGGATCCCGCCGGGCAAATACAAGCCCCCTATTGCTGCAATCCTGACAGGCATCAGCGATTCTTGACGTGCTGTGTCCCGTCGGAAACGAATCACGACGCCTCACCCACCTGACCGTTGCGCCCGGACATGATGCCGAAGCCATCAATATCGGCTTCCTGGTTCTCGATCCGGGAAATTTCGTTCAGCACGGCACGCAATGCATCAAACAGCCGGTCGTGACGTTCGATATCGCTTTCCTCGATCGCTTCGGCAATTTCACGCTCCAGCTCCAGCCGCTGGCGCTCCAGCGAGCGCGCCCGGTTATGAAACGACAGCGCCTGATGAAAGACTTCCCGCACATCATCAAGCGCAGCATCGGGGCTCGCAATCCAGGGCACATTCTGGCGCACCAGAACCTGGAAGTGGTCCAGCATCGCCGCAAAGCCCGCACCGCGCAAATGCTCGTCCAGCCTTTGGTAATCCATGCCGGGCCGGGCGACATTGGCAATAAAGGCGGCCCAGAAGGCACGCATATCCGCGCTCTCGAAGGTCAGGGTGGCGATATTGTCAAATTCCTCGCGGGCAAGCGCCGGATGGGTCAGCAGGCAAAGCGCGATCTGGCATTCGCGGAAGGAAGGCTTGGCCAGGAACTGGGCGCTGGCAAGCGATGACCGCGCCAGACGATCGGAGGCGGCAAAGGACCCTGCCCCGGCAAAGGGTGCGCCCCCTGCCCGGTTGCGATTACCCTGACGGCCGCGGTCCTCACGCCGCTGCCCGCCGCCGCCATTGCCGCGAAACCGGGCGTAAAGCCGGTTGCGGAAATCCTGCTGATAGTGCCGGCGGACATTTTCATCGGCAATGGACTGGACCAGCTGATTGATTCGCGCCTCGATCGCGGCACGGCTTTCCGGTGTATCGCTGCGGGCAGAGCCGACCTCGCGCTCGAAAACCATATCGGCAAGCGGCCGGGCCTGGCCCATCACAGCCTCGAAAGCCTGTCGTCCGCCATCGCGGATCAGATCATCCGGGTCGCGCCCGTCCGGCAGCAGCGCAAAACGCAAGGAATGGCCGGGCCTGATCAGCGGCAGCGCCAGACCCGCTGCGCGCTCGGCCGCACGGATGCCCGCTCCATCGCCATCAAAACAGAGCACCGGCTCCGGCGTCATGCGCCACAAAAGACCAAGCTGCGCCTCCGTCAGGGCGGTTCCAAGCGGCGCGACAACATTGCCGATTCCGGCCTGCGCGAGCGCAATCACATCCATGTAGCCTTCAACGGCGATCACCGTCTTGGCACCGTCGGCACCGGACAGCGCCTTTCGGGCACGGGCGAAATTGAACAGGACATTGCCCTTGTGGAACAGCTCGGTATCGTTGGAATTGAGATATTTCGCCATGGCGTCAGCCCGCATGGCACGACCGCCAAAGGCGATCACCTGCTCGCGCGAGGACAGGATGGGAAACATGATCCGGTCGCGGAACCGGTCATAGGAAACCGGGATATCGGCGCCATGCACCACCAGACCGCAGGCTTCGATCTGTTCCTTTTCCACACCTTTTCCGGCGAGATACTCCTTCAGCGCATTGCGGCTGTCAGGGGCAAAGCCAAGGCGGAACGTATCGATGGTGCGGGCGGAAAGCCCGCGTTCGCGCAGGTAGGCCCGCGCCCGACTGCCATTTGCAGACTGCAGCTGATCCTGAAAAAAGCCCGTTGCCAGCTCCATCACCTCGACGAGGCTGCGGCGTTCGCGTTCGCGCCGCTCGGCCTGCGGGTCGGGGGCCGGCATCGGCACACCGGCAAGATCGGCAACCGCCTGTACCGCTTCGGGAAAGCTCATGCCGTCCAGATCGGTGAGAAAGCGGAAGTGATCCCCCGTCACCCCGCAACCGAAGCAATGATAGCGCCCCTTGCGGTCCTCGCAGTGGAAACTGGGGGTCTTCTCACCGTGAAAGGGGCAGCACGCCCAGTAATCACCGCGCGCGGCATTGGTCTTTTTACGGTCCCATGACACGCGCGTCCCGATCACGCTCGAGATCGCAACGCGATCGCGGATCTCGTCAAGAAAGGAAGGCGGAAAACGCATCGATACCTCTTGGCCCGCCGTCCGGATTGTTTTCGCCGGACGGGCAGCCATCACCATAACGACAATACGGGAAAAGTACCATCGCCGGCGGAAACAGCCGCCGGAAACGGGAATGCTATTTCAGCATTTCCTTTACCACGCCGGAGGCCTTGGAAAAATCCATCTGGCCGGAATAGCGGTCTTTCAGGGCCTTGATGCACTTGCCCATGTCACGAAGCCCCTGGGCGCCGGTCTCCTCCACGACGGAAGCGCAAAGCTCACGCACCTTTTCCTCCGATAGCTGGGCGGGGAGAAAACCCTTGATGACGCTGATTTCCTCACGCTCCTGCGCGGCAAGATCGGCACGACCGGCCTCATCGTAGAGGCGCGCCGATTCCTCGCGCTGCTTCACCATCTTGACCAGGATCGTCATGATGTCCTCATCCGTGACCGGATCCTTGCCGCAGCTGCGATGGGCAATATCCCGGTCTTTGATCGCTGCCTGAACCAGACGAAGGGTTGAGAGGCAGACCGGCTTTTGGGCTTTCATGGCATCTTTTAGTGCGGAAGCGAGCTTGTCGCGCAACATACATATCTCCTGGGAAAGCCGGGGGGTTGATTGCAGCGGCGTTTCCTCGTGAACAAGCGGGGGCGTTTAGCGAATCCAGCGTCCACGATCAAATCAAATGTTCTCGTCAGCGAAGTTTTTTTGTCTATCGGCGCACTGTGCACCCTCGGCAATTGACCCGCAAGCCGGGTTTGACTATTTTCCGGCAACCGCATCAGAATTGGTCGTGTTTGCCACGCGCCGCTGCAAAAGCAGCCGGACGCCCCTGATCATGCGGCCAATATATGGCGATCCGCACCGCAAAGAACAAGCGGCAAGGATAAGCTGGAAGCGCAAAGGACGATGATGACTAGCCAATCCGCATGGACGATCAACAAGCCAACCGCCGTACTGGTTCTCGCAGACGGTACGGTTATCTACGGCAAGGGAATGGGCGCGACGGGCCGGGTGCAGGCGGAAGTCTGCTTCAATACTGCCCTCACCGGCTATGAGGAAATCCTCACCGATCCCTCCTATCTCGGGCAGATCGTCACTTTCACCTTTCCCCATATCGGCAATGTCGGCACCAATGCCGAAGATATCGAAGACCTGACACCGGCCGCACGACGCGGCGCGGTCGGCACGATCTTCAAGGCCGATATTACGGAGCCGTCGAATTATCGCGCCAGCGAGCATCTCGACCAGTGGCTGAAGGCACGTGGCATTATCGGCCTTTCGGGCATCGATACGCGTGCGCTGACGGCCTGGATCCGCGAACATGGCGCGCCGAATGCCGTGATCGCCCACGATCCTTCCGGCCATTTCGATATCGAAGCGCTGAAGACGGAAGCCAAAGCCTGGAGCGGCCTTGAAGGTCTGGATCTGGCGATCGAGGCGACCTCCGGCCAGTCCTCGCAGTGGCGCGAAAAGCCCTGGGTCTGGAACGAAGGCTATGGCAACCTTGAAGACACGGATGCGGCCTATCACGTCGTCTGCATCGACTACGGCGTCAAGCGCAATATCCTGCGTCTCTTTTCCGGTCTGGACTGCAAGGTCACGGTGGTTCCCGCCAAGACCTCGGCCGAAGACATCCTGGCGCTGAAGCCCGATGGGATTTTCCTGTCCAACGGCCCCGGCGACCCGGCAGCAACCGGCGAATATGCGGTTCCGGTCATTCGTGCGCTGATCGACAGCGGCCTGCCGGTCTTCGGCATCTGCCTCGGTCACCAGATGCTGGCACTGGCGCTTGGCGGCACCACGGTGAAGATGCATCAGGGTCATCATGGCGCCAACCATCCGGTCAAGGATTTCACCACCAACAAGGTCGAGATCGTGTCGATGAATCACGGCTTTGCCGTGGACAAGGCTTCTCTGCCGGATGGCGTGGAAGAAACCCACGTCTCGCTGTTTGACGGTTCGAACTGCGGCCTTCGCCTTGTCGGCAAGCCGGTCTTTTCGGTCCAGCATCACCCCGAGGCTTCCCCCGGCCCGCAGGACAGCCACTACCTCTTCCGCCGCTTCATCAACATGGTGCGCGAACAGAAGGGCGAGGCCCTTCTTTCCGAGCGCGCCTGAAGCCTGACAGATCCGTGAATTGAGGAAGGGCGCCGCTTTGGCGCCCTCAGACTGCAGGCAAACCTCGCCCCCTTTTTGCTGTTGTCATGCCTGTGCTTGTCGCAGGCATCCAGCCGACGCGCGTCCGCGCGGCGAAAGACTCTTATAATCCAATGCCCAGAAGAGCCGGGATCCCCGTGACGAGCACGGGGATGACGACAGAGGGGGCGGCTACACCACCCCAAACAGGCAATCTGAATGGCTTTGTCAGCAGCCTGAGGGCGCCGCTTTGGCGCCCTTTTTCATGAAGATTGATCTTCGAGCTGTTTCGACCGGCGTTTGCCGTAGCGGATGCTCCAGGTCATCATGCCGGCGAAAACGGCAATCCACATCACCTCACTGACAACCAGAAAAATATCGATCGGCAGAAGCGGGATCAGAACCGCCCGCAGGATAGCCTCACCAAGCAGGACGGCCGCCCAGATGCCCGTCATTTCCCGCATGGTGCGGCGGAAGCCGGGACGGGTCTGCCAGAAGCCTTCGTATTTTTCCTGCTTCTCCCGGTTTCCCTCGGCGGCGAGAAAGAAGATCAGCGGACGCGGCGCAAACAGCGAACCGAGAAAGACAAGCCCGATCAGACCGGTAATCAGCGAATTCTTCAACAACGCCAGATAGGCGCTGTTGAACCAGAGACTGCCCGCCAGCGAGGCCAGCGCTGCAGCAAGCGTGATGATACTGACAGCGGCGATCCGGCGGCTGACGACATAGGACACGATGATCGTCGCAATCGGAAACAGGGATCCGAGCGCCAGCGCATGCACGACCGACAATCCGAAATGCTGACCGAGCACAAAGGTCAGATAGGGTAGCAAAGCCCCGAAGATGATGTCGTTACGCATCGTTATCCTCCCATCAGAGCGCCGAGATTAGCCGCGACACAGACCTCAGGCAACAAGCGCGTTACGCTCGCGCCGCAGCAGAATGAAAAGGCGCGCGGCAAGCATCGCAGCCGCGGACGCAAGACCGAACATGAAGCCGATCCAGATGCCTATCCCTTTGAGATCAAACGGAAATGCCAGAACAAATGCACAGCCGAGACCAATGCCCCAATAGGAAATCAGCACCAGAACCATCGGTATGCGCGTATCCTTCAGCCCGCGCAAAAGACCGCTCATCATCGTCTGCGTGCCATCGACCAGCTGCGTCAAGCCGGAAATGATGATCAGCGGCACGGCATAGGCGATGACGGCGGCGGCTTCGGGCAGCTTGGTATCGATGAACAGGCTGGCGAGCTGTGCGGGCAGAAAGGCGAAAGCCATGGTGCCGATCATGGCGTAGCAAAGGCCGAGCACGACAACGGCAATGGCGGCCCGCTTCAGATTGGCAAAATCCCCCTGCCCGTGAAACACGCCGACCCGCACGGTGCCGGCCTGAGACAGGCCGAGCGGCACCATGAAGGTGATCGCCGCAAGCTGCATGGCTATGCCGTGGGCGGCAAGGGGAATGGCGCCGAAACGGCCCATCATCAGCGAAGCGACGGTGAACATCGACACCTCGGCGAGAACGGCAACACCGATCGGCAGACCGAGCGCCACGACTTCGCGCAGGGCACCCCAGTCGGGCCGCCAGAAGCGGACGAAAAGCTGATAGCGCCGCATTTCCGCATCGCGCTCAATATAGATCGCCAGGAACAGGAAGCCGGCAAGCTGCACGGAGAAGGCAACCACGGCAGCGCCGGCAATGCCGAAACGCGGCAGACCGAAATGCCCAAGCACGACGATATAGGCGAGTGCCGCATTCAAAAGCAGCATCAGGATCGTTGCCCAGAGCACGATACCGGCCCGGCCCGTGGCGCTGACAAGGCTTCTGAGCACATTGAACAGCAGCGCCGGAAACATCGCAAAGGCGACGATACGGCAATAGATCGCTGCCCTTGCCGCCACATCCGGCTCCTGACCGATGGCCAACAGGATCGGCTCGGAATACCAGAACAGCGGCAGCACCATGAGGCCGAAGGCAATCGATGCCCACATGCCCATGCGCAGTGACCGTCTGACGGCCACTTCATCGCCCCGCCCATAGGCCTGGGCCACCATCGGCATCACCGCGATCGCCAGACCGCAGCCGAAGATGAACAGCGTGAAGAAATACTGGGTGGCAATAACAGCGGCGGCGAGATCGATCGCGCTCAACTGGCCCAGAATGACAATATCGGTGGTGTTGATGCCCTGCTGGGCAAGCTGCGCACCGATAAGCGGGATACCAAGGGAAAGCGTTTCGCGAAAATGGCGAGACCACGAATGACCGGCTGCTTGCGCAGGAGGCATTGTGACAGACATGAGAGCACCTGAAACTGACACGCAGGGGCCAGGCAATATCGGGGCCCGAGCGGCCTCCTCCCATATCCTCTTTCTGTTGCGAAAGCTACTCTGCCTTCGTCCCATAGCGATAGGCGCCGCCGCGCTGGATCGCATGGCGATAGCCGGGCCGCGCGTGAATGGCCGCCAGCCACGACAGGACGGCCTGCGGCCGTCTTTCAAAAGGCACCCGCGCCATGCCGACCTCAACAGGAAAACTCATCATGATATCGGCCGCGGAAAAACCGTCACCGGCAAACCAGCCCCTGCGATCGAGCGTCTCTTCCCAGAAGGCCCCATGCGCCTTGAGCTGCGGATCGGTCAGCGCCTTCATCACCCCGCGTGACACAGCAGAGACCACAGGCCGCATCAGGAATGGCACGCGCTCCGGCAATTTCAGAAAGACGAGCTTCATCACCAGAAGCGGCATGGCCGAACCTTCCGAATAATGCAGCCAGTAGCGGTAATCCTGCAGCGCTTCAGATCCGGCAGCCGGCCTGAGACCGGAGGACATCCCATAGGTATCAAGCAGATATTCGACGATTGCGCCGCTCTCGGCAATGACACGGTCACCATCCTCGATCACCGGCGACTTTCCGAGCGGATGCACCCGCTTGAGTTCATCCGGGGCGCTCATATCCTCTCCGCGACGATAGACGCGAATGCTGTAGTCAACACCAAGCTCCTCCAGCAGCCAGAGAATGCGGTGCGCACGGGAATCTTCGAGATAATGGACAAGGAGCATGACGCGAAACCTTCAATGGTCAGGTGAGGCTGAGATGGGATGATGATGCCTTCGCGTCAAGCCGAGAAAAATGGCAGGCCGGAAAGACCTGCCATGCGATAGCGCATGCGGGATCAGCGCAGGTGGCGCGCGCGCCCCGCTTCGGCGTTTTTCGTTGCGACGATGCGGTAGAGGACGCCGAGGCCGGCCGCGGCAAACAGCGACTGAAAAGCGATGAGAGGCAGATATTCCATCATGTTGTTACTCCTCTTGTTTGCTCTGTAAACGTAGCTGGCGGTGATTTGGTTCATTTGTGATTTGGCAAAATGTGATTCTTTTCACGCAGATCAAGTCTGCACATCCCTTTGCCGCAAGGCTTGTCAGATCCGACTTTCACGGAAAGTCGCCCGGTTTCAGTCCCGATCCGATACGCTTCGGTTCGGCATTTGCCTGCCCAATCCCCAATTTCGGCCATTTTCGGGGTTCCGTTCGGGCAATGTTTTGCCTATAAGGCCCTCCTAGCCTAGAAATTTGCGACGACGCTCAAGCCGGCCGGTTCTCCGTGCCGGTTTTTGATGCAGGAACGAGAACAAACGGAAGCACCCATGCCAAAGCGCCAAGATATCAAGTCCATCCTCATTATCGGCGCGGGGCCGATTGTCATCGGCCAGGCCTGTGAGTTTGACTATTCCGGTGCACAGGCCTGCAAGGCGCTGCGCGCCGAGGGCTATCGTGTAATCCTCGTCAATTCAAACCCGGCAACGATCATGACCGATCCGGGTCTGGCGGATGCGACCTATGTCGAGCCGATCACGCCGGAAGTCGTTGCCAAGATCATCGCCAAGGAGCGCCCGGACGCGCTGCTGCCGACCATGGGCGGCCAGACCGCGCTCAACACCGCGCTGTCGCTGCGCCGCATGGGCGTTCTCGAGCGCTACAATGTCGAGATGATCGGCGCCAAGCCGGATGCCATCGACAAGGCCGAGGACCGCGCGCTGTTCCGCGAGGCCATGGCCAAGATCGGGCTGGAAACGCCGCGCTCGATGCTCGCCAATGCCACCGAGATCAAGGACAAGGATCGCCAGGAACACGAGGCCGAACGCGCCGAACTGCGGGCCACGCTGTCCGGCGACGCTCTCGACACTGCGCTGGATGCGCTGGAAAACAAGTGGAACCTCGGCAATACCGACCGCAAGCAGCGTTACATGGCCCATGCCATGGCGATTGCTGCCCAGGCGCTTGACGTGATCGGCCTGCCGGCAATTATCCGTCCCTCCTTCACGCTTGGCGGAACGGGCGGCGGCATTGCCTATAACCGCTCGGAATTCTTCGAGATTGTCGGTTCCGGCCTCGATGCCTCCCCGACCACCGAAGTGCTGATCGAAGAATCAGTCCTCGGCTGGAAGGAATATGAAATGGAAGTCGTTCGCGACAAGGCGGACAACTGCATCATCATCTGCTCGATCGAGAATATCGATCCGATGGGTGTCCATACGGGCGATTCCATCACCGTCGCACCGGCGTTGACGCTGACCGACAAGGAATACCAGATGATGCGCAACGCCTCGCTTGCGGTGCTGCGTGAGATCGGCGTTGAAACCGGCGGCTCGAATGTTCAGTTCGCGGTCAACCCCAAGGATGGGCGTCTGGTCGTCATCGAAATGAACCCGCGCGTTTCGCGCTCTTCTGCTCTGGCATCGAAGGCAACCGGCTTCCCGATCGCCAAGGTCGCGGCCAAGCTTGCCGTCGGCTATACGCTGGACGAACTTGAAAACGACATTACCGGCGGCGCCACGCCGGCCTCATTCGAACCGTCGATTGACTATGTCGTCACCAAGATCCCGCGCTTTGCCTTTGAGAAATTCCCCGGTGCCGAACATACGCTGACGACGGCGATGAAATCGGTCGGCGAGGTCATGGCCATCGGCCGCACCTTCCAGGAATCGCTGCAGAAGGCGCTGCGCGGTCTGGAGACCGGTCTGACCGGCCTCGACGAGATCGAGATCCCCGGCTACGACACCGGCGAGCCCTTCAACGCCGTACGCGCCGCCATCGGCACACCGACGCCGGAGCGCCTGCGTATGGTTGCCCAGGCGTTCCGCCTTGGTTTCTCCGAAGAAGAAGTCCACGAACATTCCAAGATCGACCCGTGGTTCCTTGCCCAGATCAAGGGCATCGTCGACATGGAAGAAAAGCTCCGCGTCCACGGCCTGCCGGACGATGCGGACAATATGCGCATGCTGAAGTCGATGGGCTTTTCCGACCAGCGGCTTGCCAGCCTCACCCATGGCCGGCCGAAGGAAGTTGCCCAGCTGCGCAACCGGCTCGGTGTGCGCCCGGTGTTCAAGCGGATCGACACCTGCGCGGCCGAATTCGCTTCGCCGACGGCCTACATGTATTCGACCTATGAACTGCCCTTTGCCGGTGCCACCCGTTCTGAGGCTCAGATCTCCAATCGCAAGAAGGTCGTCATTCTCGGCGGCGGCCCGAACCGGATCGGCCAGGGCATCGAGTTTGACTATTGCTGCTGCCATGCCGCCTTCGCGCTGAAGGATGCTGGCTTTGAAGCCATCATGGTCAACTGCAATCCGGAAACGGTTTCCACCGACTACGACACCTCCGACCGGCTCTATTTCGAGCCGTTGACGGCTGAAGACGTGATTGAGATCATGCGCGCCGAGCAGGAAGACGGCGAAGTGGTCGGTGTGATTGTCCAGTTCGGCGGCCAGACACCGCTGAAGCTGGCCGAAGCGCTGGAGAAAAACGGTATTCCGATCCTCGGCACCGCGCCGGACATGATCGATCTCGCCGAAGACCGCGACCGGTTCCAGAAACTCCTGATCAAGCTCGAATTGAACCAGCCGGAGAACGGCATTGCCTATTCGGTTGAGCAGGCGCGCCTCGTCGCTGGCGAGATCGGCTTCCCGCTGGTCGTGCGCCCGTCCTATGTTCTGGGTGGCCGCGCCATGCAGATCGTCCATGATGACGCCGGGCTTTCGACCTATCTGCTGGAAACCGTACCGGAACTGGTAACCGAAGACATCAAGCAGCGCTATCCGAACGACAAGACGGGCCAGATCAACACGATGCTGGGCAAGAACCCGCTTCTGTTCGACAGCTACCTGACCAACGCCACCGAAGTGGACGTCGACTGCCTTTGCGATGGCAAAAACGTCTTCATCGCCGGCATCATGGAACATATTGAAGAAGCAGGCATCCACTCCGGCGACAGCGCCTGCTCGCTGCCGCCGCATACGCTGTCTCCCGCCATTCTTGATGAACTTGAGGAACAGACCCGCGAACTGGCGCTGGCGCTGAACGTCAAGGGCCTGATGAATGTGCAATATGCCATCAAGGACGGCACGATTTTCATCCTTGAGGTCAATCCGCGCGCGTCGCGGACCGTTCCCTTCGTCGCCAAGACCATCGGTGCGCCGATCGCCAAGATCGCCGCACGCGTCATGGCCGGCGAAGTGCTCGACGACGCGATCGGCGAATATGGGGAGAAGCCGCATCCGCGCGCGCTTGATCACATTGCCGTCAAGGAAGCCGTCTTCCCCTTTGCCCGGTTCCCCGGCGTCGATACGCTGCTCGGCCCGGAAATGCGCTCCACCGGCGAGGTTATCGGCCTTGACCGCGATTTTGCCATTGCCTTTGCCAAGGCCCAGCTGGGCGCAGGCGTCGACCTGCCGCGTCAGGGCTGCGTCTTCGTTTCGGTGAAGCAGGAAGACAAGGCCCGGGTTCTGCCGGCGATCAAGCTGCTGGTCGAAGAGGGCTTCAAGGTCATGGCGACCGGCGGCACCCGCGATTTCCTGGAGCAGAATGGTATTGCCGCCATCAAGATCAACAAGGTTCGCGAAGGCCGCCCGCATATCGAGGACGCGATCCGCAACCGTCAGGTCCAGCTGGTCATCAACACGACCAGCAATGACAAGACGATCTCGGATTCGAAATCGCTGCGCCGCGCGGCGCTGACCCAGAAGGTGCCCTATTACACCACCATGTCCGGCGCACTTGCCGCCGCCCAGGCGATCCGGGCGCTGAAGAAGGGCCAGCTCGAAGTCGCGCCGCTGCAGAGCTACGCCTGATCTGTCAGACTGATATATGCGCGATATCGCGCTATGAAGGCGGGCGAGAGTCCGCCTTCATACTGTTGACAAAGCCATTCATATTGCATGCTTGAGGTGGAGCAGCCCCTCTATCCGTCGTCATCCCCGTGCTTGTCACGGGGATGACGACGGATAGAGGGCAAGGTTTCTCAGCAATCTGAACGCGGGCGAGAGCCCGCCGTTTTTGTCCCTGTAATTTCAGGATACCGGCACCATGACTGACAAGATCGAAATCCTCAATGAACGGGTCTTCCCCGTTTCCCGCGAAACGCTTTATGAAGCCTTTGCCGATCCCGACATGCTGGAGCGCTGGTGGGGACCGCACGGTTTTTCCAACAGCATCACCGATTTTGATCTTCGTCCCGGCGGCAGCTGGCTGATTACCATGACCGCCTCGAACGGCACCGATTTCGACAATCGCTGGTCGTTCACCGATGTCGTCGCCGGGCAGTTTATCCGCGCGATCCATCATGAACCGGTCCACGCCTTCACCCTGGAAATGCGTTTCACCGATGAAGATGCCGGCACGCGCCTCTCATGGCGCATGCTGTTCGACAGGACCGAAGAAAACGAGGCAATCAGTCATCTGTTGCGCGCTGCCAATGAGCAGAACTTCGATCGCCTCGAATCCCTGCTCAAAACGGTGGCGGACTGAGGCCACGCAGCCGCCTTGCCTTATGCCGCGATGATATTGTGCTCAGGCCCAAAGGGAAAGCCGGTGATATCCTCGGCGCCGGTCTCCCCGACGACGACGATGTCATGCTCGCGGTAGCCGCCGGCGCCGGCCATGCCCTGGGGTATGGTCAGCATCGGCTCCATCGACACGACCATGCCCGGCTCGAGCACGGTGTCGATGTCCTCCCGCAGTTCTAGCCCCGCTTCGCGACCATAATAGTGGCTGAGCATGCCGAAGGAGTGTCCGTAACCGAAGGAGCGGTATTGAAGCATGCCCTCCTGCTTCAGGAAGCGGTTGAGTTCCTCGCAGATCGAAGCGCAGGATATGCCGGGGCGGATCAGCGACAGGCCCAGTTCATGGGTGGCGACATTGATGTCCCAGACCTTCCGTGACGCCGCGTCCGGCTCACCGAGAAAAAGCGTCCGCTCCAGTGCGGTGTAATAGCCGGAAATCATCGGAAAGGTGTTGAGGCTCATAATATCGCCGGCCTCGAGCCGGCGCGCGGTCACCGGATTATGAGCGCCATCGGTATTGAGGCCAGACTGGAACCAGACCCAGCTGTCGCGATATTCCGCCTCGGGAAAAGCTTCGGCGATCGCCAGCTCCATCTGATCCCGTCCGGCGATCGCGACGTCGATTTCGCGGACGCCCTCACAAATCGCGTCACGGATCGCCGCGCCGCCAAGATCGGCGATGCGGGCGCCTGCACGGATGAGCGCGATCTCTTCCGCAGACTTGATCATGCGCGCGCGCATCGTCTCGGGCGCCACGTCGAAAAGCGTGATGGCGCCGAAGGCATCCTCGAGCGCCGTCTTCGCCGACAGCGTCATGTGGTCGCCTTCAATGCCGATCCGTCGGACAGAACCGGCAATGGATTGCACGGCCCTCCAGAAATTGTCGCGATGCCAGTCGGTATAGATGATGTTGTCGCCATGGCTGCGCCGCCAGGGCTGTCCGGCATCGATGTTGGCGGAAACCGTGGTGCAGGTCTCCATGGTGACGATACAGCCAAAGGAGCGGCCGAAACTGCAATAAAGAAAGCCGGAATAATAGGCGATGTTGTGCATCGACGTCAGCAGCACGGCGTCAAGATCGTGCCGCGCCATGATGGCACGCAGACGTTTGAGCCTGAGATCATATTCAGACTGGGAGAAGGGCAAGGCGGCCCTGTCACCATTCCTCAGAGAAAAGTAACGGGGGCGTTCGGGCAGATCTGTCATGGAGAAATCCTCGTCCAGACCGGGCGGGATCCATCCATCAGCCCGGTTTAACGTCCGGGCGTGCAGGACACATCATCATCATGAGATGAGCGCGGCCGGTTCTTGCAAACGACGCCATCGATGCACCGGCAACGCAAACATGCTAATCTCGGCAAACCACCTCCGTAAAGAGCCATTTATGCGCTGTCGTGCCGCTTCCGGCGCTTTTTTCAAGACTGCGCGGGAACAATTCCCCACCATCGGGGCTTGAACGGGAAAGGGGAAGCCAATGAACACCATCCTTCACGATCTGGGCCAGGCATTGCTGATGGCCTTTGGCATGGCCTGGAAAACCGGCTGGACGCTGGTCCTGGGCTTCACGATCTCATCGGTGCTGCAGGCCGCAGTTCCGGCCGAGGCGCTGCAGAAACGTCTCGGACGGGGAACGCCCCGCGAGATCGCGCTTGCCACAGCCGCCGGCGCCGCCAGTTCATCCTGCTCCTATGCGTCGGCCGCCATCATGCGCACGCTGTTCAAGAAGGGAGCAGCGCTCGTCAATGCGCTCGCCTTTCTGTTCGCCTCCACCAACCTCGTCCTTGAGCTCGGCATCATCCTGCTTCTGTTTCTCGGCTGGCAATTCATGCTCGGCGAGTGGATCGGCGGAGTTGTGCTGATCGTCATCATGACGGTCATTGTTCGCCTCACGCTCTCCAAACCACTTGAAAAGGCAGCCCGTGAACACGAGGAAACCGGCAAGGGTCACCAGCATCACATGGAGCCGCTTCAGGGCGATAGCCTGCTCGCGCGGCTGAAGCAGCCCCAGGCAGCGAGCCGAATCGCCCAGAATTTCGTCATGGAATGGTCGATGCTGTGGAAGGATCTGCTGATCGGTTTCCTGATCGGCGGGTTCCTGTCCGCCTTCGTGCCGACCAGCTTCTGGCAAAGCCTGTTTCTGACCGATGCTCCGGCCTGGCTGCAAATTCCCGTCAATGCCGTGCTCGGGCCCGTCATCGCCATTTTCACCTTCGTCTGTTCAGTCGGCAATATTCCCTTGGCAGCCGTGCTCTTTTCAAGCGGCGCCAGCTTCGGCGGCGTGCTTGCCTTCATCTATGCCGATCTGATCATCCTGCCGCTGATCGATGCCTATCGGCGCTATTTCGGCTGGAAGATGGCGCTCTATATCGCCGGCGTCATGTTTGTCACCATGGTTGCCGCCGGTATCGTCATGGATGGCGCATTTTCCGTTCTCGGCCTCGTGCCGCAGACTGTGCCCGACATTCGCACGGAACTGACCCATTTCAGCATCGACTACACATTCTGGCTGAATATCGTCTTCGCAATCCCGGCCATCTGGTTTTTCTGGATCGCCCGGAATGGTGCCCATGCCGGGCACCAAGATCATGATCACATGCACCACCACGAAACCGGCGGAACCGGCCATCACCATCATTGATCCTCCGCGAAAAGCCCGTAAAACCGGGCTTTTCGCGCCGGATAACCGGCATTCGCAAAGCCGCGCCACGAATTATCTGGAAATCGCGGCCATGCTTCTGTTATAGATTCCGCAGTGATTTGAGACTGGTTCCGGGCTCTTGCTCTGGAACCTGTTTCTTTTTGTGTGCCTCAGAGGGCGAGGAAAGCGCTGTCTTTCATCCCGATCTGGCGGCCGAGGAAAGTTTGAACACAGAGCGAACGGCGTTTTCAGGCGTGGGAGAAAAGCCTGCCCGCCGCCGCAAGAACAATAGGCCAAAGGAATTTGAAATGGTCGAAAAAGTACCGATGACGAGGGGCGGCGCCGGCAAGCTGGTCGAGGAACTGCGCTGGCGCCAGCAGGAAGAACGTCCCCGCATCATTCAGGCAATTGCGGAAGCGCGCGCTCATGGCGACCTTTCGGAAAATGCCGAATATCATGCCGCCAAGGAAGCCCAGAGCTATAATGAAGGGCGCATCGGCGAACTGGAAGATGTTACCGCACGTCTGGAAATTGTCGATCCCGCGACCATGTCGGGTTCGAAGATCAAATTCGGTGCGACGGTCAAGCTCGTCGACGAGGAAACCGACGATGAGAAGGTCTATCAGATCGTCGGCAATTTCGAGGCTGACGTGAAGGAAGGCAAGATTTCGATCTCCTCTCCGATCGCGCGTGCGCTGATCGGCAAGGAAGAAGGCGACAGCGTTGAAGTCAACGCCCCGGGCGGTGCCCGCTCCTACGAAATTCTTGAAGTTCTCTGGAAATAGATCGTCACTGGCGGCCAAAGGCCGCCTTTGCCGCTGGCTGAACAACTCTGAGCATGCACGACAACCGCCCCATACGCATCAAATTCGTTGTCCGCGGCCCGATGGTGAAAGCGGCACAGCAGAATTACTCCCGGCAACTGCGTCGGGGCTTTGAGGAATCAAGGGGCGTTCAGTTTATTCTCGACAGCGATGCGCCGGACTATGACTGGCTGGTTGTCTATGACGATTTGCCCGTCGACAGTCAGGACCGGCGCCTGGGGCGCTCGGAACAACTTCCCTGCCCGCCGGCAAACACACTTCTGCTGACCAGCGAACCAAGCGCCATCCGGATCTATTCCCGCAGTTTCCTGCGCCAGTTCGGCCATGTTCTGACCAGCCAGGAACCCTTTGCCCTGCGGCATGACGGGCGGATCTGGAGCCAGGTCGGGCTTTTCTGGTATTATGGGACGGGTGGCGAGACGGCCCTAACCGCAGATATGATCGCCAACAGCTTTCCGGAAAAGAGCCAGCTGATTTCAACGGTATGCTCGACGAAGCGTCAGGGCCATACGCTGCACCGGCTGCGCTATGACTTTACCGAATTTGCCTCCAAGGCACTGCCTGAGATGGAAGTTTACGGCCACGGCCGCAGGCCCATGCGCGACAAGGCCGAGGCGCTCGATCCGTTCAAATATCACCTCGCCATCGAGAATCACGTGGCGCAGCACCACATCACCGAAAAGCTGTCGGATGCCTTTCTCGGCCTGTCGCTGCCGTTTTATTTCGGCGCTCCGAATGCGGCCGATTACTTTCCCGAGGACAGTTTCATCGCGCTCGATATCCGCAAGCCGGACGAAGCGGTCGCCATCATGAAGGCGGCAATCGCAGATCATGAATATGAGAAACGGCTGCCAGCCATCATCGAAGCCCGCCGGCGGGTGATCGAGGACTATAACTGCTTTACGCGGATCACCGATATCGTCACCAGCACAGAGCCGCCCCCCTATATTCCTGCGGTGAAAGAGCTGAAGTCCCATCGCGCGGCGCGCATTGCCGCACCGGTCTCAAGCCTTGCCGATATCGTTTTCCGCGAAACGCTGCAATTGAAGAACCGGATCGCGAACATGATCCGCCGCTGACGTCTCAGCGCCAGTTCTCGTCAATCCAAGGCGTCGGCCGGACGTGCTTGTAGAGCTTCTTCCAGGCTTTACCGGCCGGCCATTTGCCGATCGCGGCCTCATCGGGATCCGGCTTGCCGGTGAACGCCACCACCTTTGTGCCCTCGGGCAGCGGCGGAACCTTGAGGAAGTTGAGCGGCCAGGCCGGAACAAGCGTATGCTTGAAACTCACGCACCACGCCTCGGGCCAGAACACCATGTCATCGACGACATCGGAAATATAGGTCTGCTCGATGCGGTATTTCTGGAAGATCGGATAGCCGTCGGCGTTGAAATCATTGAAGACATGCGTGTTTCGGCCGACATGCCAGCGGAAGATCGACGTATTGCCGATGCCTTTTCCCTTCTGGGTCCAGTTCTCGCAAACGCAGTATTTTCCGGGGGCAAAATCGAACAGATCGTCGAGATTGCCGGTGATGACAATATCAAGATCGAGAAACAGAACGTCGCCCTCAAGATCACCGAGCGGCGCCTGCCAGAGCGAGAGCTTGCGCCAGGGCGTCCAGGCAAGAATTTCGGGAATGGTGATGTCCGGCAGCGGAAAGGTCGTCACCGCAGCATCAATGCCGCTTGGATCATCGGTAAAGCAGACCAGCCGGGTCTCACGCCCGGTATTGCGTTTGATCGCCGACCACATGCGGTTGACATAATCGGCGGGGTACCGCGTTCCCCATTTCATGCACACGATGGTCTGCACGCTTGCCACTCCATCTAGAATTACCGCCGTTCAATATCGCATCGGCTTCAGGAATGCCAATATTTATCCGAGACGTATGAATGCTTGCCTCGAACGAGCCTCATTGATAGGCGTCTTCAGCACTGAGTTTCTGGAGTGATGCCATGTTCAAATCCCGTATCATGCAGATCCTGCCTGCGCTCGGCGACGGCGGCGTCGAGCGTGGAACCGTTGAAATGGCAGCATTTCTCAGCCAGCGCGGCATCGGAAATGTCGTGGTCAGCGCCGGCGGCCGGCTGGTTGAGGCCGTTGAACAGGCCGGCGCCCGCCATATTCCCCTTGGTGTCGGCGCCAAGTCGCCGCTGGCGATCTGGCAGAATGCGCGAAAACTCGCCGCCCTCATAGACAAAGACGAGATCGATATTGTGCACGCGCGAAGCCGCGCGCCGGCCTGGGCGGGATATTGGGCAACACGCATGGCACGGCGCAAGGTCGGTTTCCTCACCACCTTCCACGGCGTCTATGGTCATTCTGGACGGCTGAAACGGATCTATAACGGTGTCATGCTGAAAGGGCCGCTGGTGGTTGCCAATTCCGCATTCATCCGCGACCACATCATATCCGTTTACGGTTACCCGGCCGACCAGATCATTGTCGCCCCGCGCGGGGTCGAACCGGCACAGTTTGATCCGGACGCGCTCGCGCCGGAGGCGGTTGCCAGGGTCCGCAGCGAGCTTGGCGGCACAGCCGATGCGCCGCTGATCGTCATTGTCGGGCGGATCACCGACTGGAAGGGCCATCGCTTCCTCGTCGAGGCGCTGGCGAAAAGCCGGCATGACAATGCTCGCCTCGCCATTGTCGGCAGCGGCCAGCAATCCACCATCGATGCGCTGAACAGCCTGATTGCCGAAACCGGGCTTGCCGACCGCGTCAGATTGTGCGGCAGTCGTTCCGATATTCCGGCAGTGCTTCTTGCTAGCGAATTTGCCGTTTCCGCCTCCATACGTCCGGAAGCCTTTGGCCGTGTGGCAATCGAAACCGAGGCCATGGCCCGGCCGATCATCGCCACAGCCCATGGCGGCAGCCTCGAGACAGTCATCGACGGCGTGACCGGCCTGCTGGTGCCGCCACGCAATGCCGAAGCCATGGCATCAGCCATCGACCATCTGCTGGATGCGCCGGAAGAACGGCAGCGCATGGGTGAAGCCGGCCGCGCCCATGTGCTGAAGCATTTCACCACGCAGACGATGCTGGAGCAGGAATTCCTCGCCTATCAGCGGCTTCAGGAGAGTATGGACCGGACGTCCTGAAGCGTCGGCCTCCCGCGAGGTCCTGACCGCGCATCGTGCCGTCCCGGGAAAGCGGGCGCTTGCCGGCTGGCCAATATCCAGTCTCAAGCAGTCAGAGCGCGACCAGACCGACCTTCTTGACCTGGCGAATCGTCAGCATGGTCCGCACCGTGTCGACATGTTCATGGCTGGTCAGAACTTCGATAACGAAATCCTGAAACTGCATCAGATTTTCGGCAACGCAATGCAAGAGGAAATCGGTTTCGCCGGAGGTCATCCAGGCCTGACGCACCATCGGCCAGTCATCGGTCGCCTTGGAAAAAGCCTTGAGCTCAGCCTCCGACTGGTGCTTGAGGCCAACCATGCAGAAAGCAACAAGGTCATAGCCGAGCTTCGGCGCGCTCAGCATGGCGTGATAACCCTCGATGATACCGGCCTCTTCAAGGCGGCGAACCCGGCGCAGACAAGGCGGCGCGGAGATGCCAACGCGCTCGGCCAGATCGACATTGGTGATACGACCGTCGCGCTGCAGTTCACGCAAAATCTTCAGATCGACCGCATCGAGATCGGCGCGCATACCGTGTTCCTTCATGATGTGAGATTGGTGAATCGTAGCCACCTTGATTTGCGCAATAATATTACAACAACAAGCATGAATCTTTCAACTGTCTGAAATGCTCTGTTGGTAGCGAAGATCACCACCTTGAAAGCTGGGGGTGAGCAGCCATAAATGAGGGAAAAGATTTTACGGACGCGCTGGCCGGCCACAGACCGGGCAGACGTGTCATTGAAAGGAACTGACATGTCCGATCGTCACAGCCCCGTGCTGATCATCGGCTCCGGTCCCGCCGGATATACCGCTGCCATCTATGCTGCGCGCGCGATGCTGAAACCAGTGCTGATTGCCGGCCTTGATCAGGGCGGACAGCTGATGATCACCACCGACGTTGAAAACTATCCTGGCTTCGCCGATCCCATTCAGGGCCCCTGGCTGATGAGCCAGATGCTGGAACAGGCAGAACATGTCGGTGCCGAGATCGTCAATGACATCGTCACCGGCCTTGATCTCTCCAAGCGGCCATTTGTCGCAACGACGGATTCAGGCATTACCTGGACCGCCGATACCGTGATCCTGGCAACCGGCGCCAAGGCCAAATGGCTCGGCATCGAGAGCGAGCAGCATTTCATGGGGGGCGGCGTTTCCGCCTGCGCCACATGCGATGGCTTCTTCTATCGCAACAAGGACGTGATCGTTGTCGGCGGCGGCAACTCCGCAGTCGAAGAGGCGCTTTATCTCGCAAACATCGCGAAAACTGTGACGGTCGTTCATCGCCGTGATAGCTTCAGGGCCGAGAAAATCCTGCAGGAACGGCTTTTCGCGCTTGAGAATGTAAGCGTAATCTGGAATCACGCCATTGACGAAATTCTCGGTTCCAGTGCAGTGCCTCCCCTGCCCGCGACAGTCAGCGGTGCACGACTGAAAAATGTCGTGACAGGCGAAACCCGTGAAGTCGCGGCAGATGGCGTTTTCGTCGCCATCGGTCACGCTCCGCAGGTTGATCTTGTCAAGGATCAATTACGCTTGAAGCCGAATGGCTATCTTTGGACCGAGCCCGGCACAACGAAGACCAGCATTGAAGGGGTCTTCGGCGCTGGTGATGTTACGGACGACAACTACCGTCAGGCGGTAACCGCGGCGGGAATGGGATGTATGGCAGCTCTGGAAGCGGACCGTTTCCTCACTGCCCAAAAAGCGGGAACGCTCGCCGCTGCGGAGTAGACGGACATGAAGAGCTCAGGAATGCCTCTGGACTGGGACAAGCTGCGCATTTTCCATGCGGCAGCCGAGGCGGGCTCTTTTACCCATGCGGCTGACAAGCTGCATCTTTCCCAGTCCGCCATCAGCCGCCAGGTCAGCGCGCTCGAGCAGGATGTCGGCGTCAAGCTGTTCCATCGCCATGCGCGCGGCCTGATCCTGACGGAACAGGGCGAGCTGCTGTACCGCACCGCCCATGACGTGCTGCTGAAGCTCGAAGGCGTAAGGATGCGCCTGACCGAGACCAAGGAAAAGCCATCCGGCAAACTGCGGGTGACAACCACGGTTGGCCTCGGCCAGGGCTGGCTGACCGACAAGGTTCAGGAATTCCTGCAGCTTTATCCGGACATGCAGATCCAGCTGATCCTCGACAATGAGGAAGTCGACGTGAACATGCGCCACGCCGACTGCGCGATCCGCCTGCGCCAGCCGCTGCAGCCGGATCTCATTCAGCGCAAGCTGTTCACCGTTCACATGCACGTCTACGCCTCGCCCTCCTATATCAACCGCTATGGTGAGCCGCAGACGATCGAGGATCTCGACAATCACCGCATCATCTCCTTCGGCGAACCGGCGCCGAGCTATCTGCTCGACGTCAACTGGCTGGAGATCGCCGGGCGGTCCTTCGACAATCCGCGGCCGGCCCATCTGCAGATCAACTCGCTGACCTCGATCAAACGGGCGGCGCTTCTCGGCATCGGCATCGCCATCCTGCCGGACTATATCGTCGGTCGCGATCCCGGCCTGCTGCAGCTCGTCACCCATGCGGATGTGCCGACCTTCGACACCTATTTCTGCTATCCCGATGAAATGAAGAATTCGGCCAAGCTGAAAGTCTTCCGCGATTTCATCGTCTCAAAGGCCCGTAACTGGAGCTTCTGAGCGCGATCAGCGGGCGGGAAACTGACGATCGTCAGGTCAGCATCACCGGCAGAAGAATCGAATCGCTCAGGCGCTGAGGCCTTGTTCCGGCCCCTGAAAACCGGGCCGAGCGCAAGGCTGCGGCTGCGCAGGCAAGAATCAGGCCAACACCAAACACCGGACGCCACGACTGCGCCACGGTCGCGCCGCAGAACCGGCATTGATCCGTCGCGATTTTGCCTTATTTGTAGGCAGAGATGCAGGATGACTTGAACTTAGTCACAATAGTCGTGATTTTACACAAAATGCATAGCTGCCATGCACAATAGAACATTGAAAATTGCCTAATGAAAGAGCATATCGCACATAGCTGATGCAGTTGGTGGCCAACTTCTCCCTGGCTCACCGCAGCAGCTGTTCCCCTCTGGAGGTTTTGAGAAGCCTTCTAACTTATAGGGCCCCGGTTTCGGTGGCCCTTTTTTTTTACGATCTGACAGGGGCTGAACTTTTTTTTCGCATCGCCCGCTGAAAACTATTGCAATGCGCACAAAAAAGAACCATATCCCTTAATAGCTGATGCGTCTGGCGGTTGGCTCTCCAGTCCCGCTGCAGCAGCTGTTCCCCTCTGGAGGTTTTACCTTCACAACTCATAAGGACCCCTTTTGGAGGTCCTTTTTTTTTGCGCTTTTCAAAGTCTGCAAAATGCGAAACGAAGTAAACGAATTCTTACCAGTTTCACCCTATGATAACGATTTTAGGATACTAGACACGGATTGAGCGGCAGGCCCTGACAGGGTTCGGCCACTGAGAGAACAAAAGCATTTGATGAGAAATTGCGCCGCGCGAGGCCATCATGTAATTCTCGTAGACGTCATCGCGGCCGGTCGGCACTGAAAGGGAATCCATGGCAAATCTCTTCGACCCAATCACCATCGGTGATGTTACGCTGGAGAACCGCATCGTTATGGCGGCCATGACGCGCAACCGCTCCCCTGAAGCGGTACCAAATGAGCTCAATGTGGAATATTACCGGCAGCGTGCCACCGCTGGCCTGATCATTTCCGAAGCAACCGCGATCACCGAACAGGCGCAGGGTTTCTCGGATGTTCCCGGACTTTATACGGATGAAGCGATTGCCGGCTGGCGCCAGGTGACCGGCGCCGTGCACGAGGGCGGCGGCAAGATCTTCTGCCAGCTCTGGCATGTCGGGCGCATTTCGCACAAATCGCTCCAGCCCTTTGGCGATCCGCCCGTCGCACCTTCGGCGATTCAGGCAAAGGCCAAGACCTTTGTCGTCTATCCGGACGGAACCGGCGATTTCGTCGAGACGTCGATGCCGCGCGCACTCAAGCCATTCGAGATTTCGGAGATCATCAATGATTACCGAAAGGCCGCCCGCAACGCCATGGCGGCCGGGTTTGATGGTGTTGAGATCTACGCCGGCAACGGCTATCTGATCGACCAGTTCCTGCGCTCGGGCAGCAATCAGCGCACGGATCTTTATGGCGGACCGATCGAGAATCGCGCCCGCTTCCTCTTCGACATCGTTGGCGCGGTCAGCCGCGAGATCGGCTCCGGCCGCACCGCGGTGCTGCTGTCGCCGGTCACGCCCTCAAACGATGTGCATGACGACGCACCGCAGGGCCTCTTCAACTATATCGCCAGCCAGCTTTCGGCCTATGATCTTGCCTATGTGCATGTGATTGAGGGCGCGACAGGCGGCGAGCGCAGTTTCAGCCAGGGTGGGCGGCCCTTTGATTATGATGAAATGCGCCAGACCTATTACCGCACGGATGGCACCGGTGCCTGGATGGTCAATAATGGCTATGACCGCAACCAGGCGATCGAGGCACTGGAGAAGGAACGCGCCGATCTGATCGGCTTTGGCCGGGCCTTCATCGCCAACCCGGATTATGTCAGGCGCCTCAGGATCAACGCATCGCTCAATCCGCTGAACCAGCGCACGCTCTATGGCGGCGGCGCCGAGGGCTATATCGATTATCCTTTCCTTGGCGGCTGAAAGCCTTGGAACAATCCGCGTGGTGCGCCGAAACCTTTGCCGGCCTGCCACGTTGATACCGGATAAGGGATCACACCAACCTCGTTTTGGGGATATGCCATGCTGCGCGCGCTGAGGGGCGAGCTTTTACTGCTTCAGGCATTGCCGGTGGCGGCAATCGCCTATTATCTCGAACACCTGCTTGCCCATGCCTCGCGGCCGGTACTGCTGATCATTGCCGCGCTGCTGGTGGCATCGATCGCCTGCGCCTCGCTGCGCGTTGCCCATCATGCGGAAATTCTCGCTGAAAAGGCGGGCGATCCCTATGGCACGATGATCCTCACGCTCTCCGCGGTGACCGTGGAAGTGCTGATCCTGGTGATCATGATGTCGGAAAGCGAACAGCCGACGCTGGTGCGCGATACGATCTATTCGGCCGTCATGCTGGATATCAACGGCATACTGGGCCTTGCCGCCCTTCTGGGCGGCCTCAAACATGGCGAACAGCCCTATAACAGCGATTCCGGCAAAACCTATTCCGTGATGATCCTGACGGCGATGGGCATATCGATGATCGTGCCCGACTTTGTTCCGCAGGCCAAATGGCACTTCTATTCCGGCTTCACCATTGTCGCCATGCTCGCGCTTTATGCCCTTTTCCTGAAGATGCAGGTCGGCCAGCACAGCTATTTCTTCTCCTACCGCGCGCCGAAAAAACAGCACGCCGTCACCGAAGGCGGCGCGGAGCACGGCGAGGAGGGCGAAAATGGCTCGACCACCTTCTCCATCGGCGTCATCATCGCTGGCGTCCTCCTGATCGGCATTCTCGCCGAGTTCATGTCCTCCTTCCTCAATCACGGGCTCGAGGGGACCGGCGCGCCCCTGGCGCTGATGGCTATTCTCGTCGCCGCCATCTCGGCAGGACCGGAGATCCTCACCGCCCTGCGCGCAGCCCTTGGCAACCGCATGCAGGCAGTGATGAATATCGCCCTTGGAGCATCGCTCTCCACCGTCATCCTGACCGTGCCCGTGGTGGAGGCCATCGCACTGTTCACCGGCCAGCCCTTTATCATGGCCATGACACCGGTTCAGATCACCATGGTCGCCATCACGCTGGTCGCCGCCGCCATCAACGTCAATGACGGCGAAACCAACGCGATCGAAGGCATGACGCATTTCGTGCTCTTTGCGACCTTCCTCATGCTGTCCGTGCTGGGGCTGTAAGCGGAATGGCATCCGGCCCGGGCAGGCAGTTCTGGCCAATCAGCGTCACGCGGATCGCCGTGTCCAGCGGCGTGCGCGGCTCCGCGCCGAGCACCGCGACCAGCCGGTCATTGCGCATGTGCAGGGTCTCCCGCCAGAGATAGGACACTTCCCGCACCTCCCGCATCACCGGGACAAAGGGCGCGGCAAGCGGCACCATCCACCAGGGGAAGTTCCTGACCTTCAGATTGTCGCATCCGGCGACCCGGCCGATGGCCTTAAGCATCTGTTCGCCATCCGCATCGAAGGTTCCCTCAAAATGGAAGCGTGAAAAGGCGCCGAGCGCGCTGCGGCGTTCGACCAGCTGCACCATTGTTTCCGCCACATCCGGCAGATAGGCCCATTGATGACCGACGCCTTTGCGGCCGATCCGGGTGACGGAGCGCACCGGCCGGCCGGATTTGACCAGATAGCTGAACCAGCTATTGGCCACTTCGGGGCCGAAATAGTCCCCTGCCCTGACGATAATAACCTGCGTGCCGCTTTCGGCGGCATCCCGCAGACGGTTCTCCATCGTGATGCGGATCCGTCCCTTCTTCGTCGTCGCCGTCTGGATCGCATCCTCTTCCGGTGACGGCAACTGCTCGCGGCCGAAATTGTAGACCGTGCCGGGAAAGAGGATCAGCGCCGCATTCGCCCGCGCTGCGGCGATCGTATTGTCGAGCATCGGCACGGCCAGCGTCTCCCAGTTCCGGTAGCCTGGCGGATTGACGCCGTGAAAGATCAGCGTCGCGTCCGCTGCTGCTCTGGTGACATCCTCGCCATTCATGGCATCGCCGGAGATCCATTCATATTCGGGCCGGACCACACGCATCTGCTCCGCACGCCGCGACAGTGCCTTGATCCTGAAGCCGCGTGCAGACAACACTTTTGCCACGGCGCCGCCAATGCCGCCGCCGGCGCCCAGAACCAGTGCCGTTGGCCGCTCAAGCCCTTTTGCCTCAATCATCGCTCATCTCCATCGCAATCGTGATGAATGCATGATGCGCTCACATGCCCCCCATACGGAATTGCATAAAATTCTGCCGTTGCTATACATAAATATATGAGTGATCTGAGCTGGGACCATTATCGCACCTTGCTGGCCGTGCTGGAAAAAGGCTCGCTGTCGGCGGCCGCGCGTGAGCTTGCACTGACGCAGCCGACCATTGGCCGGCATATCGCCGCGCTGGAAGCTGCGGCGGGACAACCGCTGTTCACCCGGTCCCAGCAGGGATTGCAGCCAACCGAGGTTGCCCTCTCTATGCGGCCGCTGGCCAAGGCCATGGCGGCAACAGCATCAGCGCTTGGCCGCGCGGCATCACAGACGGCCGGTCAGGTCTCCGGCACGGTGCGCATCAGCGTCAGTGAGGTGATCGGCGTTGAGGTTCTGCCGGCTGTGCTCGAGCCGCTGCTTGAAGCACACCCGGCGCTCGAAATTGAGCTGTCAATCTCCGACTCGGTGGAGGACCTGTTGCTGCGTAAGGCCGATATCGCTCTTCGCATGGTCGAGCCGCGGCAGGATGCGCTGAGAATGCGCCTTGCCGGGCGGATCGGCATTGGCTGCTTTGCCCATCGCCGCTATCTGCAACGACACGGGATACCGCAGACCTTCGATGATCTTGCTCGCCATACGGTGATCGGCTTTGATCGCGAACTCAGCTATGTCCGCGACAGCATGCGTGCTTTTCCCGATCTCGCCTTGCCGCATTTCAGGATCAGGACAGACAGCAACCTTGCCCAGCTTGCCGCCATTCGTGCCGGCCTTGGCATTGGCCTCAGCCAGCTGCAGCTCGGCCGCCGGGAGGCGGATCTTGTCGAGGTTCTTGAAGGCGCCATTCCGCTGTCGCTTCCTGTCTATATCACCATGCATGAAGACCTCGGACGCTCGCCCCACTGCCGTGCGGCATTCGACGCCCTTTATCTTGGCATGCGCGCTTATGTCGACGAAGGCAATCAGTCCGGTAAGTCCGGCATATAGCGCTTGAGAACCAGATCCCACTGCTTGGTGTCGAGCAGGTTCAGAATGGCGACATCGATCGGTTCGCGCAGCGCATCCTTCTGCGGCAGGATCAGACCGTAGCTTTCCTCGGAAAATACGATATCGCTGACCTTGATGCCGGCCTTTGACTGCACGACCCAGTCCAGAACCGGCTTGTCATAGGCAAAGGCATCGATCTTGTGGGCGGACAGCGCCGCAAGGCCGGCTTCGATGTTGTCAAAGCCGGATGCAGGAATACTGAGCGCCTTCAGCGCCGTCTCAGCCGGAGAGCCTGAAACCGTGCCGACACGAACATGCCCCAGATCACCAAAGCCGGCCACCACGCTCTCGCGCATGCTCGATGTCAAGCCGGCGGCCAGCTGGGCGGTGGTGACACTGGCAAGCAGCAGGGCAATGAACATCCATGCCATGGCGATGAGGCGGCCAAGAAAGGTCACCGGCGCCTTGTCGCCATAACCGACTGTGGTCATCGTCACCGTCGCCCACCAGAAGCCACTGAAAACGCCGCGTCCGGGCCGGTGCTCGAATTGCTGCGGATTGGCACGCCGCTCCAGCAGCCAGATCAGCGCGCCGAAGAAGAACACCGGACCGATCAGCAGGCTGATGGTCGACAGAAACGTCGGTGACGTCATCAGCTTGAAGATGAAGGAAAGCTCGACCGGATTGGTGTCGTGGACCGCAACGCCAATGCCGCTGTGATAGTAGGGCTGGGTGAAGTCGATCCGCGCCTCGTCCTTGCCATTGATCGGCACAGCACCAATGGCCGCATCAATCTTGCCGCTCTGAACGCTGGCGACGAGGTCGTCCTTGTCAATGTCGACAAGCTTATAGGTGAAGCCGACCTCATCGGCGATCTCATTCAGCAGGTCAATGCTGATCCCGTACCAGCCGCCATCGGCACGCTGGGCAACGAAAGGCGGGGCAGCATGCGTGCCGATCAAAAGGTTCGGTTCCGTGCCGGCTGACGCAGTCCCCGCAGGAGATGGTGCCGACGTACCGGCCTGCTGTGCCTGCGCATGACCACCGGCAAGCATCAGAAAGACGGTCAGAAAAACGGCGAGACAAACCGAATGTAAGGCTTTGCGGCCATGGGCAGAAAGAGGCAAAACGGCAGACATATCGGCGAAAGGAACCTGTTGAGGAGATGAAATATGTCGCCGCTATAACGCCTTTTGACCAAGTTGTTAAGCCAGCGCTGCAAAACCAGAAGAGGCGGGCATTGCTGCCCGCCTCAAGATCAAATGGTCGAAACCGCTATATTACTTGCAAGCAGCGCAGAAGCGCTGGATGCGACGGCAGGATTCCTCCAGCAGCTCATCCGACGTTGCGTAGGAAATACGGAAGTTCGGGCCGAGACCGAAGGCAGAACCGTGAACCACGGCAACGCCTTCTGCTTCCAGAAGCTCGGTGACGAAATCCTCGTCCGTTTCCATGACCTTGCCCGACGGCGCGGTCTTGCCCATCAGCCCTGCACAGGACGGATAGACATAGAAGGCGCCTTCCGGCTTCGGGCAGGCGATGCCGACGGCCTGATTGAGCATCGAGACGACCAGATCGCGACGCTTTTCAAAGGCAACCTTGCTCATCGGAATGAAGTCCTGCGGACCATTCAGCGCTTCCACCGAAGCCCACTGGGCAATCGAGCAGGCGCCCGACGTCTGCTGGCTCTGGATCGTCGACATCGCGGTGATCAGCGGCGCCGGACCGGCCGCATAGCCGATACGCCAGCCAGTCATGGCATAGGCTTTCGAAACACCGTTCATCGTCAGCGTACGGTCATAAAGACCGGGCTCAACCTGGGCCGGCGTGACGAATTTGAAATCGCCATAGGTCAGATGCTCATACATGTCATCGGTCAGAACCCAGACATTCTCATGCTTCATCAGCACGTCGGTCAGCGCCTTCAACTCATCATGCGAATAGGCGGCGCCCGACGGATTGGACGGCGAGTTGAAGATGAACCACTTGGTCTTCGGCGTGATCGCCTTTTCCAGGTCTTCCGGCTGAAGCTTGAAATTGTTTTCCTGCGTCGTGGCGACGAAAACCGGGGTGCCGCCGCAAAGCGAGACCATCTCGGGATAGGAAACCCAGTAAGGCGCCGGGATAATCACTTCATCGCCCGCATTCAGCGTCGCCATCAGCGCGTTGAACAGGATCTGCTTGCCGCCGGTACCGACGATCACCTGCGAGGCCTTGTAGTCAAGGCCATTCTCGCGCTTGAACTTCGCAACAATCGCCTCACGCAGCGGCTGAATGCCGGGAACGGGCGTATACTTTGTTTCACCGCGCTTGATCGCTTCGATCGCAGCGTCCTTGATATTGTCCGGTGTATCGAAGTCAGGCTCGCCCGCGCCGAGGCTGATCACATCACGGCCTTTCGCTTTGAGGTCGCGGGCTTTCTGGGCCACGGCGATGGTGGCGGAAGGCTTCACACGAGAAAGGGCGTCTGCAAGAAAGGCCATGATCAGTGTCCTGATTTGAATTGAGGTTTTGTCATCTGAAAAGCCGGGTTCACATCGATCTTTTCAGCGTCATTGGTCTAATCGCACTTTTGCGCCGGTTTCAAGAGCAATCGGTCCGCCAGTTTCAAGGCGGCCGCTTTTTCGGCGTCTTTCTTGACGTATCAGCCACAATCTTCCCGCCACGCCAGCGCCTGCAGGCGATCAGATGCAAAGGCGGCGGGCAATATCCACAGGCGCAAAGTCATGAAAGATAAGGTCAGTGCGAACCGAATTAACCTGACATTAATATAATCATAAATCTGCCTTAAATTTTGTTGCACTGACCCAGTTTCGGCCCATCTCAGAACGCAATCTGTTGGTTAATTAGTTCACATCGAAAGGTTGTTCGAAAGGAAACGGGTCATGGAACTGAAAAGATATGCTGCCCGCATCGTTTCCGCCCCAATCGGCAGGACGAAAATGCTGCTGGCATCGCTCGGACTTCTGGCAGCAGCAACGCCGGCCCTTGCCGCACCGGCCGGAAATTATGTCGCACCGCTCGCCCAGGCTGACGGTGTGACGGCGCTGCAGCACCCCTCCGCCCTTCTGCTCAACTACTATCTCATGTTCCCGCAAGGGGCGACGATAGCAGCGCCGGAGAGCCTGGCATCGGGCATGCTGACCAGGGATCTTGTCATGGCAGGCCTGATGGCCACCTTCATAGCCATGGTGGTTGGCGCGTCTTTCCTATGGCGTGAAAGCATCTCCTCATTTGCAAGCGACGAGGAGCGCCGCAACCGTGAAAGCTCCGGCCTGCTCTGATCCTCCAGTCTGCATGAAGGCCAGACAAAAATGCCCGCGCAACAGCGCGGGCCTGGAATTGTAAAACCTTATTTTTCCGTCGTGTCGCGCTGATCAGCCGACCAGGTAACCGGCCACTTGTCGGCCCCGACGCCACTCCCGTCACATGCGCTTTTTCCGCGCTCTTCCGTCAGAACGAGTGGATTGCCCGTCGCACTGTCATCAATGTTCCAGTAATGGGCAACACCGCAATCCCCCAGCCCGCGGCCGAGATAGACTGACGTCAGCTTGCGCTCCTTGAGATCAAAGCTGACATTGTAGACCGTCTCCAGAACGGTAATACCGGCATCGCTGACATTGGGAAATTCGGAGCGGTGAAAGGCTTCGCCGTTGCCGACATAGATCTGGTAGGGCTGGTTATAGGCCCCGCTCGGACCGCAGGGCAAGATGATGGCGGTCCCCGTCGAGGTCTCGAAAGAAAAGGCATCCGCCTGCGCCAGCTGATCATCGGTCGTGTAGCACACGCTCTTTTCGTCACTCAGGTTGCGCAGAACCGAATCCGGCAGCTGGGACAGGCTGTCAATCGCGTGAACCGGTGCATTGGTCGGCGGTGGTGTCGCCCCGAAAGCAATCAGCGCATCGGTCCGGCCGTTGCGTTCCTGAAGGTTGTCGATAAAGCGACCACCATCTTCCAGACCGTCAAGCTTGATATCGCTTGAGATGACGCCCGCAGCGCCACTAAAGCTGATCGTCGCCACCCGTCCTTTGGTCATGGCGGAGAACAGGCTACGGAGCCCATCCGGCTCCTTGACCCCGAACGTGCCCAGCACATCGTCGCGGCTCAGATCCTTGACCGCGACACTATAACGCTCGACACCGTCCACAGCGATGGTGAAATTGCCCTTCGCATCTGCCTTCTGCGAAAAGCCGGGCGGAAAGGGCAGCGACATCAGCAGCGGCGATGACGGATCGATGGTGCGATGCCATTGAAGTCCGCTCAGCCCCGCCTTGTCAGCCGGAGCAGTGGCGGGATTGAACGAGATCGTGCAGTCATAGGCGTTGTCGCAGCTGACGCCCCAGTCGCCGAACTGGCGGAATTCGAAGGCGGACGCCGGCACAGCAAGGCTCACAAGGCTCAAGCCGACGGCAAGGACGGTCCCCGTCAGAGCTTTGCAAATCTTCATCCCACGCGTCCCCTCTCCTGCCAAGTCCAGCGCCAGTTCAAATGTCGCTTGCATTTTCAAACATGCCTTCTAGCAAATCCGTCACGATATGGCGAACCAATTGCGTTACAGCAACAGCCATCCACCAGCATCTCCGGGCCCATGAGCGGTTGATCCTTGCTATCGCTCAGCGCCGGGTTTATGCGACGCAGAAATCCGCCTTTTCCGCGAAAAGCGCAACGACGCGGCGAGCTTATCAACAAACTGCATGAACCACCGATGAACCGACTACAAGCAAACGGCATCCTTCTTCTCGCAGCAGCCATCTGGGGTGGCGGCTTCGTCGCCCAATCCACCGCCATGGCCTATATCGGACCCTACTGGTTTATTGGCATCCGTTTCCTTCTGGCCGCGCTCGTGGTTCTTCCATTCGCGCTCGCCGAGGGCGCCAGATCGCAACGGCGCCTTGTCCGCCACGATTATGGCCATTTCGCGCTCATTGGCATCGCCCTGTTCGGTGGCTCCGCCCTGCAGCAGGTTGGCATCATCCACACCAGCGTCACCAATTCCAGCTTTCTCACCGGTCTTTACGTGCTCGCCGTGCCGGCTATAGCCCTCATCATCCTGCGAAAGCCACCCCACCCGGTCGTCTGGCCCGCAGCCCTCATGGCCCTTGGCGGCATCTACCTTCTGTCCGGCGGCAACCTTTCAAAACTGAATGTCGGCGACTGGCTGACCATTCTCTGTGCGCTTTTCTGGGCCGCGCAGATGACCCTTGTGGGCCTTTTCGTCGGTCCGAGCGGCAGACCCTTGATGCTGTCAGCCGTGCAGTTTCTCGTTTGCGGAATTCTGGGCGTGGCTGCCGGCCTCATCACCGGCGAACATATCAGCCTGGCCTCGATTGCCGGATCATGGACTGAGATCCTCTATGTCGGCGTCGTCTCTTCCGGCGTCGCTTTTGCCCTGCAGGTGATTGGCCAGCGCTATACGACTGCGCCGCAGGCGGCAATCTTCCTGTCAATGGAAACATTATTCGGCGCGCTCGGCGCGGCGCTCTTTCTTCACGAAAGGCTTGTCCCGGCAGGTTATCTTGGCTGCGCATTGATGTTTCTGGCGATCATCATGGTTGAGCTTCTGCCTGAACTTGGACGGAAAAAACAAAATCAAGTCTGAGCAATATCGTTTCTGCGCCTATTCGCGATGCGCAAGAGCCGGAAAGAAAAATGACCTTGCCAGGCACCACTAAACAACCATCATGTGCGATACAGCGGACGGAAAAGGCCGCAACCATGACTTTTGCAGCAAAGTTTCGCTTGCAAATATCCAGCAAACACCGCATTGTAACGGCGTTCGGGCATTTTGCGAGCACGGGAAGACCAATAATCCATGCGCGCCGGAAACGCTAATATTCCGGGCGGTATCTCTTTAGGATTAACCTGAGGTTGCGTCCCGGGATAATCGAGAGCCGCGGTAACAACGGTACCTTTCCTCACAATTCAAGAACTGCCTGCGCTGCCCTTCACGGGCGATCGAGCATTGGAATGATCCCCCTCCGGGAGAAAGCGAGGGCGGAGAGCAAAGGACCCAGAGAATGGCCGAAACAGGCACTGTAAAATTTTTCAACACAGACAAGGGCTACGGCTTCATCAAGCCGGACAATGGCGGCGCGGACATTTTCGTCCATATTTCCGCCGTTCAGTCTTCCGGTTTGACCGGACTGACTGAAAACCAGAAGGTCAGCTTCGACACCGAGCCGGATCGTCGCGGCAAGGGCCCGAAGGCCGTCAACCTGCAGATCGCAGGCTGAGCCCGATCAGCACGGCAAGACCTAAAGACTGGAGACCGCGCGTCTGCAGGGGGGGTTTTGTGACATTTTACCGGCTTTGCCGCTGAAGCAGAACGCATGTTTTGCAACAGCTGTTAAGACCGTTTCGTCAAACGTGGGCGCTTCGCGCGCAGGCGCCTGCATTTATATGCCAATTATCCGCAACGAAGCGGCAATTGCGCATCGACTTCGCCTTTCTCGCGCCTTCCGCGACGCGATTTCTGCAATCTTCTTTGCTCTTGCACCCGTTAAGGCATGGCTTGTGACCGCGCTGCATTGATCTGGCGCATTTCACTGGCCGTTTGGCCTGTTAGCTTGGCATGGAATATCGCGCCGCCCGGCTTCCGCCCGAACAACTGAAGCTCGAACGGCATATTGCCTGCCTGCCCGTGCGGCAGGGTCACTCTGGTCCGTGACTGACGAAAATGGAGAGCGCTTCCCAAATCGGGGAAGCGCTTGAGCCCACCCTGCCGACGCCTGTCAATACCGGCACCGGACATGGACCGGGCTCAAGCGCATCGGCTCAATAAGATTGAGCGTCCTGGGGCGCCCAAAAGGATGCACGGCGCACTATAGCCCCTTGAGGAACGGATTGGTCCTGCGTTCCTCACCAATGCGTCCGCCCGGCCCGTGCCCACAGATAAAGCCGACGTCATCGCCGAGCGGCAGAACCTTGTCGCGGATCGAATTCATCAGGGTCTGGTGGTCACCGCCGGGCAGATCCGTGCGCCCGACAGAGCCGTTGAACAGCACATCGCCGAGATGGGCGAAGCCCTGTTCCCGGTTGAAATAAATGACATGTCCGGGCGCATGGCCGGGGCAATGATAGACCTCGAAGACATGCTCGCCGAAACTGACCGTTTCGCCATCATTGAGAAAACGATCCGGATAGGCGTTATGCACCATGCCTTCCATGTTGAAGCGCTTGGCGCTTTCCTCGATGTTTTCGAGGATCGGCTTGTCAGCCTCGTGCGGACCGATGATCTCAAGCCCAAGCCTCTCCTTCAGCTCCATCGCGCCGCCGGCATGGTCGAGATGGCCATGGGTCAGCCAGATCGCCGAAAGCGTCAGACCATTCTCCTCGAGCGTCTGAATGATCACATCGACATCGCCGCCGGGATCGACAATCACGCCCTGACGGGTTTCCGCATCGAACATGACCGTGCAGTTCTGCTGCAGCGGCGTTACCGGAATGATCCCGGCCTGAAGCTTTGCCATCTGGCTGGCCCTCTCTATGACTTCGCACCCGCAAGCGCGACACACTTCCTCTTTGCCCCGGAAAGCCGGCCCTTTGCCCTTCTCACCGGCGTCGAACGGCGCTAAACCTATGTCAGAATGACCGTTCCTGCCAAGTGCCGGAATGAAGCAGCATCGACAAGGACCGGGGATCGAAATATCGTGTTGAGTGAAGCCAGAAAAGACGCGGAGCGCGCCGATAGTCCACTGGAGGAAACGGATGAGTTCAGGATTGTCGAACTGCTGTTCTTCGCCTATCGCGATTTCGTCTCTGACCCCGACGCCATTCTGGCAGAACTTGGTTTCGGTCGCGCCCATCATCGCGTCATCCACTTCGTTGGCCGCCATCCCGGCATG
Source organism: Martelella sp. HB161492 (assembly GCF_013184775.1). Classification (GTDB taxonomy): domain Bacteria; phylum Pseudomonadota; class Alphaproteobacteria; order Rhizobiales; family Rhizobiaceae; genus Martelella. The sequence goes on along the minus strand of NZ_JAATVV010000009.1, from coordinate 134,533 downwards.
ACTGTCGCGGACCTGCTTGATATTCTCAAGATCACCAAGCAGAGCCTCGCACGCGTTCTGAAACAGCTGATCGATATGGACTATGTGCGCCAGGCCGCCGGCCCGAGCGATCGCCGCCAGCGCCGCCTCTTTCTCACAGAAAAGGGCGAAACCCTGCGCTGCACACTGGTCGCGCCACAGCTGCGACGCATTGAAGGCGCAATGGAAGAGCTTGCACCGGGCGAAAGGCAAACCGTATTCAGCTTTCTCGAAAAGATGTGCGATACGGCCCAGCAGAAATGCTGAACGCAGACAGAATCAATCCGGAGGCCAGTTGAACCGATGAGCAGCACCATGCCCGCCGACGATGCGGCCCATATTCTCATCGTTGATGACGATACCCGCATCCGAACCCTTTTGAAACGCTATCTCGGCGAGAGTGGCTACCGGGTCACCACGGCCAGCGATGCCGCCGATGCCCGCCGCAAGCTTGAAGGGCTGGAATTCGATCTTCTTGTGCTCGACGTGATGATGCCGGGGGAGGACGGGCTTTCGCTCACATCGAGCCTGCGCGAAATCCGCGATGTTCCGGTTTTGCTGCTGACGGCGCGGGCCGAGGCGGACGCCCGCATTGCCGGGCTTGAAGCCGGTGCTGACGACTACCTTGCCAAACCTTTCGAGCCACGGGAGCTTCTGCTGCGGATCAGCAATATCCTGCGGCGCAGCCAGACCGTGCAGCCCCGAACCATTGAGGTCGTCATGTTCGGCCCCTATGCCTATTCATTCGCCCGCAAGGAGCTGAAGAAGGGCAGTGAGCTGATCCGGCTCACGGATCGCGAGCAGGACATCATGTCGATGCTGGCATCCAAGGTGGGGGAAACCGTCGGCAGGCTTGATCTCGCCAGTTCGACCTCTGACATCAACGAGCGCACGATCGATGTTCAGATCAACCGGCTGCGCCGCAAGATCGAGACCGACCCGGCCAATCCGCGCTATCTCCAGACGGTGCGCGGCATCGGCTATCGGCTGAGCCGGGACTAGCGCATGCCAGCACGACTGAAACAGCGGCTGCTCACCTTTTTGCGGCGGTGGGGAAATCTCAACCGGCGGCTCTGGTCCAGCCTGTGCAGCGTTCCTTCCGTGCCGCCCGGACGCCAGATTCTCGGCTCCTACAAGACCTTCGCGCGTTTCGTCCATCACCGCTTGCCGCGCGGCCTCTATGCCCGCTCGCTGCTCATCATCATCATGCCGATGCTGTTGCTGCAGGCTGTCATTGCCACGGTGTTCATGGAGCGCCACTGGCAGATGGTGACAGAGCGGCTTTCCGCCGCGGTAACCGGCGATATCGCCGCCATCATCGATCTGATCGAAAGCACCGGTCCGGACACCTATGACGATATCATCCGGATTGCCCGCGAGGACATGAACCTGCGGGTGGCAATCGAGCCGGACGGACAATTGCCGCCGCCGCTGCCGAAACCCTTCTTCGGCCTTTTGGATCAGGTGCTTGCCCAGCAGATCTCCGAGCGCATCGGCCGCCCCTTCTTCATCGACACGGTCGGCAATTCCCGCCTTGTCGAAATCCGGATCAAGCTCGACAAGGGCATTCTGCGCGTCTTCGCCCGGCGCAGCATGACCTATGCGTCCAATACCCACATCTTCATTCTCTGGATGGTTGGAACGTCACTGGTGCTGATCGGCATTGCCACACTGTTCCTGCGCGGCCAGATCCGCCCGATCCTTTCACTGACCCGCGCGGCGGAGAATTTCGGCAAGGGTCAGAGATCAACCGCCCCCTTCACGCCACGCGGCGCCGTGGAAATTCGCCGCGCCGGCCTCGCCTTCGTGCTGATGCGCGAACGCATCGAACGCCAGATCGAGCAAAGGACGACCATGCTCAATGGCGTCAGCCACGATCTCAGGACGATCCTGACACGCTTCAAGCTGCAACTCGCTTTGCTGGACAGCTCTCCCGAGATCGAGGCGCTCAATGAAGATGTCGAAGAAATGCAGAGCATGCTGCAGGGCTATATCGACTTTGCCCGCGGCGATGGCGAGGAGACATCCGACACCGTCAGCCTCGGCGCCCTGATGGAGCGCCAGCAGGAAGATTTCGAACTTCACGGAAAAATCCTGAACTATACGATCGAAGGCGACGACGAGATTGAGGTGCGGCCCAACGCCTTTGCCCGGCTTGTCGGCAATCTGGCATCCAATGCGCGCCGTTACGCCAACCGGCTGGACGTCACCGTACGCCACGAGCGCAAATGGGTGACCATCATCTTTGACGATGACGGCCCCGGCATTCCCGCAGAAAGGCGCGAGGATGTGTTCAAGCCGTTCCTCAGGCTTGATGATGCGCGCAATCTCGATTCGTCCGGTACCGGTCTCGGTCTTGCCATCGCCAGGGATCTCGCCCGCAGCCACGGCGGCAATGTCACGCTTGACGACAGCCCGCTCGGCGGCCTGCGCGCCGTCATCGCAATTCCGGTGTGAAGGACTATTCCGGCGTGACGTATGGGCAGCCTTGGCTCACATCAGGCGCTGGCCATTGGGCAGCGCAATATCGACACCTGCGAGCACGATGGCACCATCACCATCGGCAAAACCGAGTGTCAGCACCTCGGAGCGCACCGGACCGATCTGGCGCGGTGGGAAATTCACCACCGCCAGAACCTGACGTCCCACGAGCCTGTCGGGCGCATAGTGCACCGTAATCTGAGCCGATGAGCGCTTGATGCCGATCTCGCTGCCGAAATCAATGCGAAGCTTGTAGGCGGGTTTGCGCGCTTCAGGAAAAGTCTCCGCCTCGACAATCGTGCCGACACGGATATCGACCTTCATAAAATCGTCAAAGCTGATTTCGTCGGAAGCCATATGTCTGTTCCCCGGATGGGATTGGTTAACCGGCCGGCGATCAGCCCGAAAGCTCTTCGGAACGCGCACGCGCGGCGGCGAGCGCCTTGTCAAAGACGGGCTGAAGCGCATCCTCGGCCATCAGATGTGCAAGGGCTGCAGCCGTGGTGCCGCCCGGCGAGGTCACATTCTTGCGCAAAGTCGCGGCATCATCGCCGGCACCTTCAAGCAGTGCGCCAGCGCCGATCACCGTACCGCGCGCGAGCCGCATGGCAAGGTCTTCGGGCAGGCCAAGCTTGCGCCCGGCCTCCGCCATGCACTCGACCAGATAGAAGACATAGGCCGGACCACTGCCGGAAACGGCCGTGACCGCATCGATATCGGCTTCCTTTTCCACCCACTCGACCTGGCCGACCGCAGACAGCAGCGTTTCGGCATCCGCTTTCTGCTGCGCCCCGGCGCGCGCATTGGCAAAGGCACCGATCATGCCCTTCTTGACCATCGCCGGCGTGTTCGGGATCGTGCGGATCATGGCAAGCGCGCCGAGACGTTCCTCGAAATAGGACAGCGTCTTGCCCGCGGCAATCGAGATCACCAGCGTATCGGGGCCGATCACCGGCGCAAGCGTTTCAAGCACCGCATACATGACCTGCGGCTTGACCGCGAGGACAAGGATATCGGCCGTGACATTTTCCGGCGGAAGCATGGCATAGCTGACGCCGCTGCGGTCCATCAGCGCGCGAATGGAATCAGACGGGTTGGGATCGATCACCAGAACATTGTCAGGCCGGATACCGCCGGCGATCCAGCCGGACAGCATCGCGCCGCCCATATTGCCGGCACCGACCAGTACCAGTTTGCCAAGTCCAGCAAGTGACGACATCTCAGGCTTCCCCCACGGTTTCGAAGAGAACGGCCGCCAGCGCCTCATCGGCAGACATGCCCGACCAGACGACGAACTGGAACGCCTGAAAATAGGCCTCGCAGGAATCAAGCCCGAAGGACAGCAATCCTTCGACCTGCTGATTGGTCGGTTCGGCACCACCGGCCAGAAGCAGGGACTGGCGGAAGACGACAACGCTTTCTTGCCGCCAGAAGTCAAAATGCCCCATCAGCACCTGACCATTGACCCGCGTCAGCAGCTTGACGACCTCGTTCATGCGCCTGTCAGGCACTTTGAGATCAAAGGCGCAGGCCAGATGCAGCGCCTCGCAATCCGCCATCCAGGAGAAGGAAACATGATAGTCGGCCCAGCGGCCGCCAACCGTCATGGCAATCTCATCCTCACCGGAACGCTCAAACGACCAGTCATTGCTGGAGGCCACGAACTCAATCATGTCCACCGGATTGGACTGCCGTTCCATTTCCCACTCGAGAAGGCTCATCAATCACCTTTCAGGTTGAAGACCTGAAGCTTACAATGCGGTATCGCAGTAACGAACACCAGCGCCTGAAGCCACGCTCCACCGAATTCCAAAATTTCGAATCATCTTTTAAAATCAGTCTATAACGCGGCTCAGGGAACGGAAGCCCCAAGATCGCCAGAACGGTGCCAAGCCAGCACCCAGAAGCTGCGAAAATGATTCAGGTGAGACTCTTAAGCGATTCATGACACTGGCTTTTTTCGGCATGTCCACAGGCCGGTTTTTTTTTGAAAGAAATGTGGGAAAAACTCGGCAAAGGCGCAAAACAGAAAGCCCCGGCAAAAAACCGGGGCCTTTCCTGTGATCAAAAGCAGCGTCAAACGGGCAAACGCCCTGATTCATTGCGTTGTCGCCGCTAGCATTGAAGCGTCAACGACAGATACGCTTACTCCGCCTTGTCGGCGAGTCTGGCTTCCAGAGCGGCAATTTTCGCCGCCAGCGCCTCATTCTCGTCACGGGCCTTGATGGCCATTTCACGCACGGCCTCGAACTCGTCGCGCTTGACGATGTCCATGCTGTTGAGCCAGCGCTCGGCCTGTGCCTTGAAGGCGGTCTCTACATCCTTGCCAGCGCTCTGCACGGTGCCGGCGGCGTCCGTCATCAGCTTGGCCAGATCATCAAGAATGCGATTTGTACCGGTGCTCATTCCTGTCTCCCTCATGAAAATGCCGGGCAGGCTTGGCGCCCGTTCCAGAACTCAAGTAGTGACAGCCGCGCTGACACGCAAGACCAAAAGCCACCAAAGCGACGTCTTGACCCCGTCACAAAGACCGGCCATCTTCGCCGCCATCATAATGGAACTCAGCCCTTGCAGCCAGATCAGATCGTCGAAGCCTCGCTCAGCTACCCCAATATCGACCCGATAGCCTTCAGCCTCGGCCCGCTTGCCGTGCACTGGTATGGCATCGCCTATGTCGCGGGCATCCTCATCGGCTGGCTCTATGCCCGCTACCTGCTGAAGCAGACGCAGCTCTGGCGCGGTGCAACGCCGCCGCTGACGCAGAACAAGCTCGACGATTTCATCACCTGGTCGGTGCTCGGAATCATCATCGGCGGGCGGCTCGGTTACATGCTGTTTTACGACCTGCCGCAATTGACCGCAGATCCGTTGCTGATCTTCAGGATCTGGGATGGCGGCATGTCCTTCCATGGCGGCCTCTTGGGCATGATCACGGTGATGATCCTGTTTTCGCACCGCAACCGGATTTCCACCTGGAGCCTGTTCGACCTGATCGCGACGGTAACGCCGGTCGGGCTTTTCTTCGGCCGGATCGCCAATTTCATCAATGGCGAGCTGTGGGGCCGGGTGTCCGACGTGCCCTGGGCGATGGTGTTTCCCACCGGCGGCCCCTTGCCGCGCCACCCGAGCCAGCTCTATGAAGCCGGCCTCGAGGGGCTTTTCAGCCTGCTGGTCCTGTTCATGCTGGTGCGTTTCCTCGGCACGCTGAAGAAGCCGGGGCTGACATCGAGCGTCTTCATCTGCCTTTACGCCCTGTCGCGGATCTTCGTCGAATTTTTCCGCCAGCCGGATATCCAGCTTGGCTATCTCTATGGCGGCTGGCTGACCATGGGCATGATCCTGTCCCTGCCCATGCTTGCCGTGGGCCTGTGGGGCGTCTGGTTTGCCATAAACCGCGCCCGCCGGTATGAAACGGGCACGCCGGCGTGATCACGGCACTCGGCGAAAAACTGGTGCGCATGATCGCTGAAGACGGCCCGATCCCGGTCAGCGTCTATTTCCAGCTCTGCCTTGCCGATCCCGAATATGGCTATTACCTGACCCGCGACCCGCTCGGACGTGCCGGTGACTTCACCACCGCACCGGAAATCTCTCAGCTGTTCGGCGAACTGGTCGGCACCTGTCTTGTCGCCGCCTGGCAGGCCCATGGCCGTCCGGATCGCGTGGTGCTGATCGAGGGCGGCCCCGGGCGCGGCACGATGATGGCTGACATGCTGAAGGTGATCGCCCGCCTCGCCCCTGCCCTCTATGCTGGCGTTTCGGTCTATCTGCTCGAAACAAGCCCGGAACTTCGCAAACGGCAGCGCGAAACGCTTAGCCAGCACCAGCAGAAACTCCACTGGGTCGACCGGCTGGAGGCCGTTCCGGAAGGTTTTACGCTCTTTGTCGCCAATGAGCTTTTCGACGCCCTGCCGATCCGCCAATTCGTCAAGACCGGCGGCGGCTTTTTCGAACGGCTGGTCGGCCTTGATGACGCGGGAACGCTCGCCTTTCGAACCGGGCCGGCACGGCTGGATCCCGGATCACTGCCACCGGATGCCGATACCCAGCCCGAGGGAAGCCTTTATGAAATCGCGCCGGCCCGCGAAGCGCTGATGGCAGAGATTTCTCAACGCCTGAAGCGGGATAACGGCACGGCGCTGATCATCGATTACGGCCATCTGCAGCCCGGCACGGGTGATACGCTGCAGGCCCTTTATCGGCACAGATTTGATCCTGTTCTGGCCCATCCGGGTGAGGCCGATCTGACCAGCCATGTCGACTTCTTCGCACTGGCATCCGTCGCTGCAGCTGCCGGCCTGCATGTGCACCCACCGTTGATGCAGGGCGATTTTCTCGCCGGTCTCGGCCTTGGCGCCCGCGCATCGCAGCTGGGCCGTGGCCGCGACACGACGACGCAGAAGACGATCATCGAGGCCGCGCAGCGTCTAGCCGGCAATGGCGCTGGTGAAATGGGGGACCTGTTCAAGGTGCTCGCCGTCTCCGGTGCGACAATCGCGCTGCCGCCATTCTTACCCGCCGATTGACATTGGCGCCTGCGCCAACCACCATCGCTATCAAAACCTGAAACGAGGAAGCGCGCCATGCTCAACAGGACGCCGGATCTGGCTCCCCTGCAAAGTTCACGTCTTGCAGAAAAGACGGCCGGAACATCCATCCGTCATGGTTTTTTCTCCCGTGTGGGCGGTGTCTCGACCGGTATCTATGCCAGCCTCAATTGCGGCCCCGGCTCCAAGGACAAGGCCGAGGATGTTCACGAGAACCGCAGCCGCGTTGCCAGATGGTTCGGTGCCGGGACCGAAAATCTCGTCACGGTTCATCAGGTTCACTCCGCCGATGCGGTGACGGTATCCGCGCCCTTTTCCGGCGACCAGCCGAAAGCCGACGCGCTGGTGACGCGCACGCCCGGCCTTGTGCTCGGCGTACTGACGGCCGATTGCGGGCCGGTGCTGTTTGCCGATCCTGAGGCGGGCGTTATCGCGGCGGCACATTCGGGCTGGCGCGGCGCCGTGACAGGCATTCTGGAAGCAACCATCGCGGCGATGGAAAAGATGGGCGCCAGCCGCGCCAACATCACGGCTTGCCTCGGACCTGCCATTTCTCGCGCCGCCTATGAAGTTGGCCCGGAATTTGTCGCGACATTCAAGGAACACAATGCCGACAATCACCGTTTCTTCTCGCCATCGATCAACCGGGGCCATGCCATGTTCGATCTGCCGGCCTTTGTCGGAGAGAAGCTCGGCGCGGCAGGCGTCGGTTTCGAGATCATGGATCACTGCACCTATGGCGATGAGGACGGACTATTTTCCTACCGTAGAACCACGCATCGGCGTGAACCGGATTATGGCCGGCAGATCTCTGCCATTGCACTTGGAGAGCACTAGATGGAACCGGTATTTTCGAGCGAAGAATATCAGGACCGCCTGGAACGGCTGACAGCCGGCCTCAAGGCCCGAAAACTGGATGCAATCCTGCTCTTCGCCCAGGAAAGCATGTACTGGCTGACTGGCTTTGACACATTCGGCTTCGTGTTCTTCCAATGCCTTGTCGTCACCGCCGATGGCCGCATGGCACTTCTGACCCGGTCCGCCGATCTGAGGCAGGCGCGGCTGACCTCCAACATTGCCGATATCCGCATCTGGGTCGATCGCGGGCAGAGCGACCCGAGTCGCGACCTGAAGGAGCTGATGTCGGACTTCGACCTGCTGGGCGCCAGGGTCGGGGTGGAATACGATACCCACGGCATGACCGGGCGTGTCGCCAACCAGATCGAAAGCCAGCTTCAGACCTTTTGCCAGCTCGAAGACGCCTCCTATCTTGTCAGCCAGCTGCGCCTGATCAAGAGCCCGGCAGAGATCGCCTATATCGAACGGGCCGCAGCGCTTTGCGATGATGCGCTGGATGCGGCCCTGCCGCTATCCGTCGCCGGTGGCAGTGAGGCCGATATTCTTGCCGCCATGCACGCCGCCGTCTATTCCGGCGGCGGCGATCCGCCTGCCAATGATTTCATCATCGGCTCCGGTGAGGCAGCGCTTCTGTGCCGCTCCAAAACCGGCCGCCGCCGTCTCGATCAGGATGATCAGCTGACCCTCGAATGGGCGGGCGTCTACCGCCACTATCACGTTGCCGCGATGCGGACCCTTCTGACCGGCAAGCCTTCCGACAGGCACAATGAACTCTATCGGGCCTGCCATGAGTGTATCGAGGCGATCGAGGAAATTCTTCGCCCCGGCAATAATTTCGGCAGCGTCTTTGACCGCCACGCCGAGGTCATGGACGCCTTCAGCCTCTCCCGCCACCGGCTGAATGCCTGCGGCTATTCGCTGGGCGCCCGCTTTGCCCCCTCATGGATGGAGCACCAGATGTTTCATACCGGCAATATGCAGGCCATCGCGCCGGGCATGTCGCTCTTCGTCCATATGATCATCATGGATTCCGATACCGGTACCGCCATGACGCTCGGTCGAACCTATCTGACCACAGAAAATGCACCACGGCCGCTGTCACGCCATCCGCTGAGCATGATCCACCGTTGATCGGTCCCTTCGCCGCAGAATTGACAATATCACACGGCTGCATCAGGAAGCTTTAAGACAAGTGGTTTAAGGACTTGGACGTCGGCCTCTCACATCGCTGACATATCGAAGAAACAGATACGCGTGACAGACGACAGCGGTCGATCGGCTGCTGCGCGCGGAAACGAAGCAAGGGATTGAACGTGGCGGGCAAATTTGCGGGCCTTGCATTGTTGGCCATGACACTCACGGCATGCACGACGAGTGATGCACTGAATGTAAGCCAGTCCCCGCCGCAGGCTATTGGCGGCAATGGTCAGCCGACACTGATGCAGACAAGCCCGCTTGCGGCAACGGTTCCCGACGACAGCGTCACCAGCCAGAGCCTGCCGCCACCATCGACCGGATCACAGCAACAAACCTATCAGCAGGCAAGCCCGCCAACGACCTATGCGGGGGTCACTGCAGCTGCGACGGCCTCGGCGACGACGCTGAACGACACACCCGGCATTGGCCGGGCGCCAAGCACATTTGGTGCGCAGGCCGCCAGTCTTTCAAACGACACGCCGGCCCTGCCGGCCGGCCAGGCAACGGCGCCGGCCTTGACCGCATCCGTTCAGCAGCCCGCGCAAGCCCCGCAACAGGTCCAGGCGTCTAGCCCGCAACCCGTCGCAACGGCGGCCCCTGCACCACAGACAGTGGCCCCCAGCACAGCCGGTGCATCTCAGACAACGTCGCTTGCCAATGCCAGTTCGATCCGATTCCTGCCGATTGTCGGAGCGCCGGATGACAAGCTGCAGCCGCTCTCCTCGCGTCTCGGTGAAGGGGCACGTGCTGCCGGGCTCACCATTGAGCCGATGAGCGATGACAATGCAGATCTCAGCCTCAAGGGCTATTTCTCGGCGGTGAAAAAGGATGACAGCGTCGCGGTGATCTATGTCTGGGATGTCATGGATGCCAAGGGCCAGCGCGTTCATCGCATTCAGGGCCAGCAGGAGGTACCGCCGACAACGTCGAGCGACCCCTGGAGCGCCGTTCCGAACCAGACCATGGAGACCATCGGTCAGAAGAGCGTCGCCGATCTGATGGTCTGGCTGGATTCGCAGGGGTGATGCTCCGCGAGACCCAAGCGCGACACCGAAATGACACCCTTCCGTCATAAATCGACGGAAAAACACCACTGTACCGCTCAAGCGACTTGCATTCGCATCTGGGAGCGGTAAAAGGCGACCATAACGACGGCAATGGGCGAGCTGAAATGAAAGTTTTCGCAGGCAATTCGAATCGGCAACTCGCCGATGCGATCTGCAACTATCTCAACGTCCCCATGGGGAAGGCCAGCGTCAGACGATTTGCTGACCAGGAAATTTTCGTTGAGATCCAGGAAAATGTACGCGGCGAGGACGTTTTCGTTGTCCAGTCGACGTCATTCCCCACCAATGACCACCTGATGGAACTGCTCATCATGATTGATGCGTTCCGTCGGTCTTCGGCGCGAAGGATTACCGCAGTCCTTCCCTATTTCGGCTATGCACGACAGGACCGCAAACCTGGTCCCCGCACGCCGATCTCGGCCAAGCTGGTGGCAAATCTGATCACGCAGGCCGGCGCCAACCGCGTCATGACGCTCGATCTTCACGCCGGTCAGATCCAGGGTTTCTTCGATATTCCGACCGACAATCTCTACGCGCTGCCGATCCTGACACGGGATATCAAGGCGCGGCGCAATCTTGAGAATGTCATGGTCGTATCTCCCGATGTCGGCGGCGTGGTCCGCGCCCGTGCGCTCGCCAAGCGACTCGACTGTCTTCTGGCGATCGTCGACAAGCGCCGCGAGCGCCCCGGCGAGTCGGAAGTCATGAACATCATCGGCGATGTCGCCGGCAAGGAATGCATCCTGATAGACGACATCATCGATTCCGGCGGCACGCTGTGCAATGCCGCAGAAGCGCTTCTGAAGAACGGCGCGCTGAGCGTGGCCGCCTATATCACCCACGGTGTTCTCTCCGGAACCGCGGTGCAGCGCATTGCCAATTCCGCCCTCAAGGAACTGGTTATCACCGATTCGATCCAGCCGCGCGGTGATGTGATCTCGTCGCCGAATATTCGCGTCGTCACCACGGCGTCGCTGATCGGCGAAGCGATCAACCGCACCAGTCACGAAAGCTCCGTATCGAGCCTGTTCGACTGAAGCCAGGCATTGAGGTCTTTTTCGCAACAAGGGCGGCGCTTCAGGCGTCGCCCTCAGATTGCTGACAACCCTCTCCATCTTTTCCGACGTCATGCCTGTGCTGGTCACAGGCATCCAGCCGTCGCGCGTCCACGCGGCGAAAGAACTTTTCTATTCAATGTCTTATGAATCCGGATCCCCGTGACGAGCACGGGGATGACGACGGAGGGGGCGGCCATTCCACCCCGAACAGGCAATCGGAACGACTTTGTCAGCAGTCTGAGGGCGGCGCTTCAGGCGTCGCCCTTGTTGCTGTCAGCCTGCTGTCAGCTTTCGGTCATCACCAGCGACCTGATTTCGTCGAATGGCTTGGGCCTGCCGAACAGATAGCCCTGTGCGCGCATGCAGTTCTCCTGAAGCAGAAAGGCCAGCTGCTCCTCGGTCTCCACCCCCTCAGCCAGCACACGAATGCCAAGGCTGGCGCCGATGATGACAGTCGAACGCACGATTGCCGCTGACAGCTGATCATCGGGCAGGCCGGAGACGAAGGAACGATCCACCTTGATCTTGTCGAAGGGGAATTGCTGCAGGGTTCGGAGCGACGAGTTGCCGGTGCCGAAATCATCCATCGCCACCTTGACCCCAAGCTGCTTGAGCTGCGTGATCACCGCCAAGGCGCGGTTATAGTCGGCGATAATGCCGGTCTCGGTGATTTCCAGTTCCAGACGCCGCGGCGGCAGGCCGCTTTCCTCCAGGATGGCCTTCACCTTGGCAGGCAACCGGTCATCGGCAAGCTGCAGCGGCGCGACATTCACCCCGATCTGATAGGGTTTCTTCCAGCTGACCGCGTTCAGGCAGGCCTCGCGCAACACCCATTCGCCGAGCTCCAGGATAAAGCCGGTCTGTTCGGCAATCGGAATGAACTCATCCGGCGGCACGAAACCGAGTTCCTTGTGGAACCAGCGCAGCAGGACCTCAAAACCGAAAATGGACCGGTCGCTGGTCAGGTGTTGCTGCTGATAGAAAAGCTCAAACTCCCCCTCCTGCAGCGACCGGCGCATGTCAAAGGCAAGTGCATTGCGGCGGCGCTCATGGTGGTCCTGCCGTGCATCGTAAAACATACTGCGCTCACTGGTCGAACGCTTTGCCCGAAGAAGGGCAGCGTCCGCGCGGGCAATCAGTTCATCCGGCTCGATGCCATCGGAAGGGAAGACGGCAATCCCGGCCCGGAAGTCGACACGGATCTGAGTGCCGCTCCACTCGATCGGCTTGTCAATCTCGGTCCCCACACGCCGCATCAGCCGCAAGGCATCGCTGCGGTAATTATAGGCCTCGATCACAATCGCGAATTCATCACTGCCGACACGGGCGAGAAAATCGGAATTGCCGAGACAGGATAGCAGCCGTGACGTTATCACGCGCAGCACATAGTCACCGGCAAGATGACCGTGGACATCATTGATCTGCTTGAAGCGGGAGATATCAAGATGGATCACCGCCAGTTGCCGATGCCGCGTCCGCGCGCGTTCAAACAACTCCGAGAAATGTTCATTGAAGCCGACGCGGTTGGAAAGACCGGTCAGGACATCGCGCGCTCCTGCCTGAAGAACCCGTTCATCGAACCCTTCCCGGGTCTTGCTGTCGAGAATCAGAATGGAGACGCCCAGAACAAGGACAATCGATGTCACCTGCAGCGTGACGAAAACCATGGTCCTGGCCGGCAGATCTGCCCCCGACAGCACGATCCCCTCTGCCGGAATAATCTTGAGGCCAGCCATGCTGATAAAATGGACGCAGAAAATCGACAGGCCGAAAAGAACCGCTGCGAGCCATTCCGGACGCCTCATCTTGGCGCGCATGCAGACCGAGAAGCAAAGAGCGCCAAACAGGCTTCCCATGATCAGAGCCCAGACGATGCTGGACACGGACCATTCCAGATAGCCAGCCACCTTAAAGCCGCGCATTCCGACAAAATGCATCAGCGCGACGCCAAAGCCGAATATAATGCCCGCCGCTTCGACAAGTGCGCTGCCGCGGGCTGCAAATGCGATCGATATCGCCAGGACTGTCGTGCAGATCGCAATCGCCAGCGACAGAAATGTCAGCACCCGATCATAGGCATGATGCACGTCGACGATATAGCCGAGCATAGCGATGAAATGGGTGGACCAGGCGGTCATGCCGCCGACAAAGCCGGCAAGGAAGAGCCAGATGGCAAACTGGCTTCCGCTCGAACCGCGCAGGCGTCCCATCAGGCACATGGTCAGAAACCCGCCCGTGAGAACAACCGCGAGCGCGATCAGAATAGTGACATGAGAATGCTGTACCACAAGACTGGTCACAAGGGCCGTCATTCAGCACCTCGATACAGAATAATGGATAAAATGGGCACCGCGACGCATCCTGAAGCTGGATCCATGCCTCGCTCACAGCCCTGTTCAGGCAGTTTCGGCAGAGCATTCATTGTTTTTTTCACTGTTTTGTTCATCTGCACTGTAAAAAATCGCATAAATGACAGTCCGATTCCAGACGTTTCTTCGTCCGAGCTTGACATTTCCCCCTTCTGGATTATAGCAGCAGCGTCCGTGCAGACACCCTTGGAGGCAGCGCGGATGGGAGTCTTGTACTTCCGTTTTGAGGCTCCGTCTTCGACAAGGTCGCAAAACACTCCGCTATACACTCTGAAAGGAATTGCCATGAGCAAGGAAATCTACGTGCTCAAGGCCGAAGCGCGCGATCGGGTTGGTAAGGGGTCCTCCCGCGAACTGCGCCGCAATGGCCTTACACCTGCAGTAATCTACGGCGACAAGCAGGCCCCTGTCTCGATCGCCATCTCCACCAACGAGATCACCAAGCGCATCTTCGGCGGCGGCTTCATGACCTCGATGATGTCGGTTGAAGTCGGCAAGGAAACCTATCAGGTTCTGCCGAAGGACTACCAGCTTGACCCGGTCCGCGATTTCGTCGTTCACGTCGATTTCCTGCGCGTCTCTGAAAAGAGCCTGGTCACCGTTGCTGTTCCGGTTCACTTCATCAACGAAGAAATCTGCCCCGGCATCAAGGTCGGCGGCGTTCTGAACGTCGTTCGTCACGAAGTCGAGCTGCACTGCCCGGCCACCGCGATCCCGGATTCGATCACCGTTGACCTCGCCAAGGTCAAGGCCGGCGAATCGGTTCACATTTCTGCCGTCACCCTGCCGGCCAATGTGACCCCGGTCATCACCGATCGCGATTTCACCATCGCCACCATCGCAGCTCCGGCCGGCGGTGTTGCCGCTGAAGCCGACGACGCTGAAGGTGAAACTGAAGAATAAGTGCTCTAGAGCCTGTTCTTTTCGACGAAGCCGCATGCTCAAGGGCATGCGGCTTTTTGTTTTGGCCGCGTATCCTGATGTTTACGCTCCAGAATATGCAACCGTGAATACACACCTTGTGCTCCGGATGCGCGCTCAAATTTTCGGTATTTCCTAAAATAAACTTACAGGCAAAAATATTGTGGTGCTTCGCTTGCCTTTTACCGGCAAACACTACCATGATTGCTTTGTAATGACTTGGGTGCACTGCGGCATGATGCTCCTGGTCTGGTCGCATGTCAGCCGGTGATAGATGATCCGTTCGATCGAAAACCGCTTCAGAAACGTCGTGAGCATCGTGCTCGCTGTTGTTTTGCTGCTGCTGCTCGGCGGCCTGACCATCATTTCCATGCAGCGCGCGCGTGAACAGAGCGCCAACCGGCTGGCCAGCCTGGCTGAAATGAACGTTCTTGCTCTGGCAAAGCCCGTCTGGGATTTTGACCGTCCAAGTGTTGAAGCCATCGCACAGCGCATTCTTTCCGAGCCAGATATCGCCCGGGTGGAAATCTCCGGCAAGGTCGGCTCGGTGGCCGTCAGGCTGTCAGCACCGGGAGCGGGAGAGGATGTTCTTCATCTGCCGTCGGTGACCCGTCCGATCGTCTACAAGACGCTGTCGGCCTATGAGGAGATCGGGGTCCTCCGACTGTATTTTCACCGCCCCGGACTGCTGTCCGGCTTCTCCCATACCGAATTGCTGACACTCCTGAGCTTCGTGATCGGCATATTGATGCTGTTTGCCGCGTCGATCGCCGTTCACCGCCGTCTGATCATCCGTCCCCTGCGGGCGCTGACCGAGGCCATGGAAGCGACGCAGCGGCTTGGTTACCGCCAGCGCGTGACGCCGCGCTCCAACGACGAATTCGCCATGCTGGCTCAGAGCTTCAATGACATGCTGGACAAGCTGGAACAGGAAGAACAGGCTCTGCAGCAGGCGCATCGGCGCGCATCCGATCTCTACAATCTCACACCGGCCATGCTGTTTTCCTCGACGATGAGCGGCGCCATCAGTGCGGTGAGCGATTACTGGCTGCTTGTCACCGGCTACCGCCGAAATACCGTGATCGGACGCGCCTTTAGCGAATTCGTGGTCGAGGCAGATCGCGATATCTGCAGCCAGCGCCTGACGGACTACAGGATCGGTGAACCGGCACAGAATACGACGCTGCGACTGATCAAGGCGAATGGCGATATTCTGGATGTTCTCATCGTCGAAACCGCCGTCTCGACCATCAATGGCGGCGTCGAAATGCTCAGTGTCATGACCGACATCACCGAGCTGCGCCGCTCCGAGGCACGGATAGAACATCAGGCCGTGACCGATTATCTGACGGGACTTCTCAATCGCGTCGGCTTCGAAGAAGGGCTGGACCATGCCATCACCAATGCCGACCATACGACGCGGCTGGCGTGCCTCTATATCGATCTCGATCGCTTCAAGAGCGTCAATGACAGCTACGGCCACTCCACCGGGGACGAACTTCTGCGCGCCTTTTGTGCCCGCATGGAGCCGATTTTTGCGCGGGCCCGACTGGCGGCGCGCCTTGGCGGCGACGAATTCGCCATCGTCATCGCCGGCAAGGACGCAATTGACGATGCCCGGCGGACGGCGATGCAGATCCTCAGCGCCTGTGACGAAGACTTTGCCGCCGGTGACATCATGGTCTCCACCTCCGTCAGCATCGGCATTGCACTTTATCCGAACGACGCGCTGACGCGGCGCGAGCTCCTGCGCCGGGCAGATCTGGCCATGTATCAGCAGAAACGGCTTGGCCGCGACGGGCTGAGCTTCTTCCACCCCAACATGCTGCAACGGGCGCGTGAACGGGCGATGATCGAAATCGATATCGCCGACGGCCTCGCCAATAGCTGGTTCGAGCCCTTTTTCCAGCCGATCGTTGCCCTCGATAGCGGCAGGATCATCGGCTTTGAAGCATTGATGCGGCTGCGTCATCCACAGAAGGGTGTTCTCTCACCGGCAAGTTTCGTCGAAGTGGCGGAAGAAACGTTGCTGATCGATGACATCGGCCGCCAGATCCTTGAAAAGGCGCTGGCCCGCTTTCCGATGATCGCGGCAAAACTGCACCCGGGACAGTGTCGGATCGCCGTCAATTTCTCCCCCCTGCAATTGACGGCGGAAACTGCGGAATTTGTCAGCGAAAAGCTCAGGGAAAGCGGCGTCGCGCCCGAAACGCTGACAATTGAAATCACCGAAGCCGTCTTTCTGGAAGACCGCCCCTCCGTCAGGTCTGCGCTGGAACAGCTTCGCACCGAAGGCTGCATCATCGCACTTGACGATTTCGGCACCGGCTTTTCGTCGCTCTCCTATCTCAACCGCTTTCACGTCGACGTCATCAAGATCGACAAGTCCTTCACCTCTGCCAGCACCGATCCCGACCCTCAGATCGGGGCGCGGAGCCAACGGCTGATTGAAGGCATTGCGGCAATCTCGCAGAAAATGGAATGTCATATGATTGCCGAGGGGGTGGAAACCGCGGAACAGGCCGCCCTCGCCCGCCGCATCGGCATCCAATATGCGCAGGGCTTCCTCTATGCCCGCCCCATGTCACTGGCCGATACGCTGCTCTTCCTTGAGCGCGAGGCGCCAGACGGCATTGTCCGGCGCGACTGATCACCGCTTGCGCTTGACAGCTGCCCGCATTAGGCGCCAAGAGGCCAGTTGCGAAAGGATATCATCACATGATCATCATTGCAGGTCTCGGCAATCCCGGTGGGCAATATGCAGGCAACCGCCACAATATCGGCTTCATGGCCGTTGATGCGATCGCCGACAAAAACGGTTTCTCCCCCTGGTCGAAGAAATTCAAGGGACTGATCAGCGAAGGCACATTGGCCGGCGAGAAAGTGCTGCTGATCAAGCCGCAGACCTATATGAATGCTTCAGGTGAAGCGGTCGGCGAGGCATTGCGCTTCTACAAGCTCACCACCGCCGATCTGATCGTGATCTATGATGAGCTCGATCTCATTCCCGGAAAGGCGCGGATCAAGACCGGCGGCGGCTCCGGTGGCCATAACGGCATCCGTTCAATCGACGCACATTGCGGCGCGGATTACCGGCGTCTGCGTCTCGGCATTGGCCATCCGGGTTCCAAGGAACGCGTGCATGGCCATGTCCTCGGTGATTTCGCCAAGGCCGACCGCGAATGGCTTGAGGCGCTGTTGGACGCGCTTGCCGCCAATGCCGCCATGCTGGTGCGCGGCGAAGAGTCACAATTCATGAACAAGCTGGCGCTATCTGGCAGTGCGCCATCACGACCGGCAGCACCCGCACCGCAGCCTGTCGCGAAAAAGGCCCAGTCGCATATCCACAAGGCGCGCGACCACCGGCAAAAGAAGGCGCCGGTATCGGGGCCGATGGCCGACATGCTGAAAAAGCTGCTGGGCGAAAAGAAGGAAGACTGAACCCGATCACTCTTCCGGTTCCGTGGTGAACATCAACGGAAAGCCCAGTTCCCTGGCAAGGTCCACGGCTTCCTTTGCCTTGGTCTCGGCAATATCGCGCGCATAGACCGCAACAACGCAGCTTCCCTTCTGATGCGCGGTCATCATGATACGATAACCCTGATCCTCACTCGTGCGGAACACGGATTTCAACACGACGATGACAAACTCGCGCGGCGTATAATCGTCGTTGACGAGAATGACCTTGTATAATCGCGGACGCTGAATCTTCGGCGCGGTCTTGGTCGCGCTCTTGAGATCGGTACCCTGATTGCTCATGACCGGTGCCTGCTCGATGAAATTGAAGAACTGAAAGCGCCCCGTCTTTGCACGGCAAATTGACAAAAGGCAACGGCTGCATTGTGCGCTTTTGCCATCATTCTTGCAAGATGCGGCCCGGAAAAGCCAGCGAAAGGCGATCAAGCCTTGACCTTGACCGTCAACATCGCCCATAGCCACCAACCAGACCTTTTGAATTAACTGCGAGACATTCCCATGGGCTTCAAATGCGGTATCGTCGGCCTTCCCAATGTCGGCAAGTCGACCCTCTTCAATGCGCTGACAAAAACAGCTGCGGCGCAGGCTGCCAATTACCCTTTCTGTACCATCGAGCCCAATACCGGTGAAGTTGCGGTTCCTGACGCACGCATGACCGAATTGGCGAGAATTGCCGGTTCGAAGGAAATCATTCCGACCCGCATCTCCTTTGTCGACATCGCCGGCCTGGTGCGTGGTGCTTCCAAGGGCGAAGGGCTCGGAAACCAGTTCCTGGCCAATATCCGCGAAGTCGACGCTGTCGTTCATGTGCTGCGCTGTTTCGAGGACGATGACATCACCCATGTCGAGGGCCGGATCGATCCAGTCGCCGATGCCGACACGATCGAGACCGAACTGATGCTGGCCGATCTCGAAAGCCTGGAGCGCCGTGTCGACCAGACCCGCAAACGCGCCACCGGCAAGGACAAGGAAGCGCTGGCCAATCTGCCGGTCATGGAAGCCTCGCTTGCACTTCTCCAGGACGGCAAGCCGGTCCGCAGCCTCAATGCCACGCTTGATCCGGAAGACATCAAGATTCTCAAGGGGCTCAACCTGCTGACATCCAAGCCGGTGCTTTATGTCCTGAATGTCGCCGAAGCTGACGCCACCACGGGCAATGAACACACCAGAGCGGTTGCCGAAATGGCGGACAAGCAGTCTGCCGAGACGGTCATCATCTCCGCCGCCATCGAAGCCGAAGTGGCCCAGCTCGATGCCGAAGAAGCCGAGATGTTCCTCTCCGAGCTCGGCCTGGAAGAGGCCGGTCTCGACCGCCTGATACGCGCAGGCTACAAGCTTCTCGATCTGATCACCTATTTCACCGTCGGCCCGAAGGAAACCCGTGCCTGGACGATCCGTCGCGGAACCAAGGCTCCGCAGGCCGCAGGCGTCATCCACACCGATTTTGAACGCGGCTTCATCCGCGCCTTCACCATCGCCTATGACGACTATGTCGCCTGCAAGGGCGAAACCGGCGCCAAGGAAGCGGGCAAGGCACGCGACGAAGGCAAGGAATATGTCGTCCATGACGGCGACGTGATCCATTTCCGCTTCAACACGTGAACGAGGCCTGCCGCCCCTTGAACGGGGGCGGCATCCGACGCACATTGAGCCTCACAGCAATAACACATGCGAGGCAGATATGAGCGTCTATGATTTCGAGGCAGTGGGCATCACCGGCGAGACGATCAGCCTCAGCGCCTATGAGGGCAAGGTCCTCCTGATCGTCAACACGGCCAGCGGCTGCGGCTTCACCCCGCAATATGAGGGTCTGGAAGCACTCTATCGCCAATATAACGATCAGGGTCTTGTCGTTCTCGGATTTCCCTGCAACCAGTTTGGCGGCCAGGAGCCGGGCAGCGACAAAGAGATCGCTGACTTCTGCAAGACCAGCTTCGACGTCGATTTCCCGATGTTTTCCAAGATCGATGTCAATGGCGACAAAGCCCACCCGCTCTACGCCTATCTGAAGAAGGACAAGCCCGGCTTTCTGGGATCGGGTATGATCAAGTGGAACTTTACCAAGTTCCTGGTGGGCAGGGATGGCGAACCGGTGAAACGTTACGCCCCGACCGTCAAGCCGGAAGAGATTGAAGACGATATAAAGGCGGCTCTTGCCGCCTGAACCGCCAGACAATATCCGGGCGGCCTGGCGCCGCCCGTTTCATTCAGTGGCCTTCGAACTGCACCAGCGAACGCACTTCGACATCCATGGCTTCAAGCTTCTTGCGGCCGGGAAGATCGACGAGATCGATGATGAAGCAGGCCGAGACGATCTCGGCGCCGATCTGGCGCAACAGCTTCACCGCACCCTCGGCAGTGCCGCCGGTGGCGATCAGATCGTCGACGAGAATGACCTTCTCGCCCGGCTTGATCGCGTCGACATGCATTTCCATTTCGTCTTCGCCATATTCCAGGCTGTAGGTCATGCTCACCGTCTTGTCGGGAAGCTTGCCCTTCTTGCGGATCGGAATGAAGCCAGCTGAGAGCTGATGGGCCAGTGCGCCACCGAGAATGAAACCGCGGGCCTCAATACCGGCGACCTTGTCGATCTTCATGCCGACATAGGGCTGAACAAGTTCGTCGACCGCCCGGCGGAACGCGCGGGCATCACCCAGAAGCGTGGTTATGTCACGGAAGATAATGCCGGGCTTGGGGTAGTCGGGGATCGACCGAATTGAATCAGCCAGCTCATATTTGGCGCTCATATGCCAGAATTCCTTTCAGTATCCACTATTCTGCCGACCCGTTCGCGGGGCAACCGGCAGCACCGGTGTCGCGGCAGGTCGCATGCCGCGACGACGACGGCGGCAAACGCTTCTTTTGTTCACGTTTGCGACGTAAAAATCAATGATCCTTGCCGGCATAGACCGCTTTTTTGGTGAGGTAGACCAGTAGCGTGAGGATGACCAGGAACACCATCACCACAAGCCCCGTCTGCTTGCGGGCCTCCAGCTTGGGCTCCGCCGTCCACATCAGAAAGGCCGATACGTCCTTGGCATATTGATCCACTGTTTCCGGCGTTCCGTCATCATAGGTAACGATCCCGTCGGAAAGCGGCGGCGCCATGGCAAGGGTGGCGGCATTGGCGAAATAGGGGTTGTAATAGGAACCGGACGGCACCTCCACCCCTGCCGGAGGATCCTGGAAGCCGGTCAGCAGCGCATGAATATAATCCGGCCCGCCTTCCTGATATTGGGTGAACATGTCGAAGATGAAGGTCGGAAAACCACGATTGATCCCGCGCGCCTTCGCCATCAGCGAAAGATCCGGCGGGGCCGCACCACCGTTGGAGGCGGCCGCCTGCTCGGTATTGGCAAAGGGTGCGGGAAAATAATCGGATGGCACGGCCGGGCGCATATACATGTTGCCGTCATTGTCCGGCCCATCCTGCACTTCGTATTCGGCAGCAAGCGCCTTCACCTGCTCTTCGGAATAGCCGAGATCGGTCAGATTGCGGAAGGCAACCAGATTGAGCGAATGGCAGGCAGAGCAGACATCCTTGTAGACCTTCAGGCCGCGTTGCAGCTGTCCGCGATCATAGGTACCGAGAGGACCGGAAAAACTCCAGTTCTGCGACGGCGGATGCTTGAGCGGGAAATGCGGCGTACCGCCCTCCCCCTCTTCGGCGCCAAAGGCGGTGCCGAGACAGACGGGAACCAGAAGACCGGCAAGAAGCAGACGTGCGACAAGCTTTTTCATCATCCGCTCCCTTCAGGCCCCAGTTGTCTTGGTTCGGGCTGCGCGCCGTTCAGCGTCTTCCAGCACCGATTCGGTGATCGAATTGGGTATGCGCGTCGGCTTTTCCACGATCCCCAGAACCGGCATGATCACCAGGAAAAAGCCGAAATAATAGAGCGTTCCGAACTGCGACATGGTCACATAAATGCCTTCAGCGGTCTGTGAGCCAAGCCAGCCAAGCATCAGCGCATTGGCAACGAACAGCCAGAAAAACAGCTTGAACCACGGCCGGTAGGCGGCCGAGCGCACCTTTGACGTATCCAGCCAGGGCAGGAAGAACAGGATCAGGATCGACCCGAACATCACCAGCACGCCGCCAAGCTTGGAATCGATCGGCCCGATATTGAAGGTGATGGCCCGCAGCATCGCGTAGAAGGGCAGATAGTACCATTCCGGAACGATATGCGACGGCGTCTTCATCGCATCGGCGGGGATATAGTTGTCGGGATGGCCAAGGAAATTCGGCAGGTAGAAGACGAACCAGGCATAGACGATCAGGAAAACCGTCACGCCAAGCGCATCCTTCAGCGTGGCATAAGGGGTGAAGGGCACCGTATCGCTCTTCGACTTGACCTCGACACCGGTCGGATTGGTCTGCCCGGTCACATGCAGCGCCCAGATATGCAGGATCACCACGCCGGCAATCATGAAGGGCAGCAGATAGTGAAGCGCGAAGAAGCGCGACAGCGTCGGCTGGCCGACGGCGAAACCGCCGAGCAACAATTGCTGGATCCAGTCGCCAACCAGCGGAAAGGCGGTGAAAAAGCCGGTGATCACGGTTGCGCCCCAGAACGACATCTGCCCCCAGGGCAGCACATAGCCCATGAAACCGGTGGCCATCATCAGCAGGTAGATGACCACGCCAAGGATCCACAGGATCTCACGCGGGGCCTTGTAGGAACCGTAATAGAGCCCGCGCGCAATATGCAGGTAGACGGCGACGAAGAAGAAGGAGGCGCCGTTGGAATGCATATAGCGCAGCAGCCAACCATAATTCACATCGCGCATCATCTTCTCGACCGAGAGAAAAGCGCCGTCGGTCGAGGCGGTGTAATGCATTGCCAGCACCACGCCCGTGGCGATCTGCACCACCAGCATGACCGATAGCATGGCGCCGAAGGTGTAGGCATAGTTGAGATTGCGCGGCACCGGATAGGAAACGAAACTGTCATGCACGAGGCGTGGCAGCGGCAGGCGGCTGTCAATCCATCGGGAGATACCGCTTTTCGGCACATAGGTCGAATGATCACTCATCGGTTGTCCCCTCAGCCAATCCGGATCACTGTGTCGGATGAAAACGTGAAGACCGGCACCGCCAGGTTCTGCGGTGCGGGTCCCTTGCGGATTCGCCCGGCCGTATCGTAATGCGAACCATGGCAGGGACAGAACCAGCCGCCGAAATCACCGGACTGGCCGATCGGGATACAGCCAAGATGGGTGCAGGAGCCGATCATGACGATCCAGTTTTCCTTGCCGTCGCCCGCCGAGCGATCAATATCGGTGGCCGTGGCGTCAGCGGCCAGATTGGCATTGCGCGCCACCGGGTCCTTGAGATCGGCAAGCGACACGGCCTTGGCCTCGTCAATCTCCTTTTCCGTGCGGTTGCGGACAAAGACGGGTTTGCCGCGCCACTTCACGGTTAGCGACATGCCGGGCTCGAGGCTGGACACATCGACCTCGACCACAGAGAGCGCCAGTGTCGAGGCATCCGGACGCATCTGGTCAATGAAAGGCCAGGCCGCAGCAACGCCGCCAACGGCGGCAGCAACGCCTGTCGTCAAAAAAAGGAAATCACGCCGGGTAGGCTCGCCGGAGGCATCCGACGGCACTTGTTCTTCCTGCACAGCAAACCCTCCATCCGCCAGTGCCTGACACCGTTTGGCGCCCCCTCTCCCAGGTCGGTCCCCCGACGGAAGCGCGACCGGCTTCTGTTATGATCCTAAAGTTTTAAGCGCGATACTGTTTGATGTCCAGCCTTGGTCGTATTTGCGCCTCCAGGAAGAAGCAGTTATTGTCACCAAATTGCAGGCCGTTCATTTTGCCCGGCTGACTTTGCCTCTTTTTTGATAAAGCTTCCCCGTTCACCTTCTGCGGAACATTGATTTGAAAGCAATCTCGACACTTCTCAGCGCCGCGGCGCTGTCTGCCATCGTTCTTTGCATCATCCCGATTTTTTCGAGTTCCTGGTTCTTTTCCTTCATTGGCGGCATGCGGCTTCATCTGGCGGTCTTCGCCATCCTCGTGTCGCTTTTGCTTGTGCTCACCGGCCAGTGGCCCTATTCGCTGCTGCCGCTCGTCGCTTCGCTTGCGATGCTGATCTATCTGAACCTCATCAGCGCACGCGTCGAACAGCCGGCAACCATTGCCGCCGCGCCACACAAGCTCAAGGTCATCGAGTTCAACATTTTCAATGCGAACACCAATGGCGCAGAAATCTCCGCCTTTCTGCGCTCAGCGCAGGCCGATGTCGCCTTCATTCTGGAATCGGATGCCGTTGCCGCGCGCATACCGGAGCTTGCCGAGACCTATCCCTACAGGCTCGGCTGCGGCGAAAAAACGAAGACCTGCGATCTGATGATCCTCTCCCGTCACCCGTTACTGGAGGGCAAGGTAAGGTCGGTTGGCGGCATCAGGGACCATCGCTATATGCAGGCAAAAATCGACCTTGGTGGTGGCAGCTCGGTGAGCGTGGTCGCCCTGCATCTGACGAAGCCCTATTATGACGACGCCCACGCGGAGGAACTGCGTGACGCCGCACAGCTCGTCAGCACGATTGAAGGCCCGCTCATTCTTGCCGGCGATTTCAACTCGTCCATCCTCGCAGGCGATGTCCAGACATTCCTCAAGCAACTGGGCCTGCATACAGCAGCGCATGAACCCCGGACATGGCCCATCTCGGCGCCGTCCCTTGGCCTCGCCATCGATCATATTCTGGTGCGCCCGCCTGCCCATATCGACAGCATTCACCGGATCGAAGACAATTTCGGATCAAATCATTACGGCCTGATGGCCGACATCTCCGTTGAGAGCCAAAAGCCCGGCGGGAACTGACGTCTCTATTCAGCGGCTTCCGGCAGGAAGCCGCCGGACTGACGCGCCCAGAGCCCGGCATAAATGCCGCCAGCCCGCAGCAGTTCCTCGTGGCTTCCCATTTCGACGATCTCGCCCCTGTCCATGACCACAAGACGGTCGAGGGCGGCAATGGTCGATAGCCGGTGAGCGATGGCGAGCACGGTCTTGCCTTCCATCAGGCGCAGAAGATTGGACTGAATCGCAGCCTCGACCTCGGAATCGAGCGCCGATGTCGCCTCATCCAGCACCAGGATCGGCGCATCCTTCAGCATCACACGGGCAATGGCGATGCGCTGGCGCTGGCCGCCGGAAAGCTTGACACCGCGCTCGCCGACAAAGGCATCAAAGCCCTTGCGGCCGCGCTGATCCTCCAGCGTGGCGATGAAGTCGTCGGCCTCCGCACGCGCTGCGGCCTGCCAGAGATCATCCTCTTCGGCATCGCCCTGGCCAAAGCTGATATTGTCGCGGATCGCCCGGTGCAGAAGGGCGGTATCCTGTGTCACCATGCCGATCCGCGCGCGCAGGCTTTCCTGCGTCACGGCGGCAATGTCCTGACCGTCGATCAGGATCCGGCCGGACTCAAGGTCGTAGAAACGCAGAAGCAGATTGACGAGCGTCGACTTTCCGGCCCCCGAACGCCCGACAATGCCCACCTTTTCCCCCGGCGCGATATCAAGCGAGAGATTGCGGATGACAGGCCGGCCTTTGGCGGCGCCATAGGAAAAGCTGACATTTTCGAAGGAGACAGCCGGGCTTTTCACCTCAAGCGTTGCCGCAGCAGGCTGATCGACCAGGCGGATCGGCTGGGCAATCAGCTCGGCGGAATTCTGCACGGTGCCGAGCGAGCGCATGATGCCGTTCATCTGCATCATCATCCGCCCGAGCAGCATGCTGAGACGCAATGCCAGACCGATGGTGAAGGCGACCTCGCCGGACGTCAGCGTGCCGGCGAACCAGTATTGAACGGAGAGCCCTGCAATCAGGGTGATCATGATACCGGAAAGCAGCGAGAGCGATGAGCGAACGCCCGTGATCAGCCGGGTGAAGCGGCGGGCGCGATCCAGGAGCCGCTCGAAACCGCCGCGCATGTAATCATCATTCATGCTGTCGCGACCGAACAGCTTCAGCGTCAGAATGTTCGAATAGGAATCGACCATCCGCCCCGTCATCACCGAATTGGCCTCGGCCAGCTCTTTGGCATTCTCGCGGATCTTCGGAATGAAATACCAGGCCAGCAGCGCAAAGACCCCGATCCACACGACAATCAGCGCGGCAAAGCGCCAGTTCAGCCCGGCCATCAGAATGAGGGTCGAAACCGTGTAGATGACCATGAACCACACGACCTGCAGCAGCGCCGACATCAGGTCGCCGATCGCCTGGCCAGCCTGCGTCACCTTGGTGACGATGCGTCCGGCAAAATCATTCTGGAAGAAATCCAGCGACTGGCGCGCCACATAGCGATAATTCTGCCAGCGCACCAGATTGACGAAGCCACAGACCAGTGTCTGCTCTTCCAGAAGCGTCTGCAGCGATGTGAAGAGGAAGCGCAGCACCACCATGGCAAAGGCCATGCCGAAGAGCGCCCAGCCATGATCGGCAATCAGCCCGCTCCAGCCAGATTCACGCGGCGTATCGCCGAGGAAATCGATCAGCACGCCCATGAACCAGAAGGATGCCGTCTCCATCAGCGCAACACCGCCACCGATGACCAGCATGGCGATAAAGGGCCATTTGCCCTGACGCACGTGATAAAGAATGAAGGCCCTCAGCCCCATTGGCGGCATGGCAGCGGGCCGCTCCGCAAAGGGATCGATCCAGTTTTCGAAAATACGTGAAATGGCGCGAAAAAACATGACAACCGCATATATCAAAATGCAAATGAGGTAAAATGAAAAGAATGAAAGCCGGGCCCCCTCGGGAACCCGGCTTTCACGTTTTTATTCGGCGGCAGTCTCTGCTGCTGCAGGCTCATCGGCCAGGAACCCGCCCGACTGGCGCCGCCACAGATCGGCATAGATGCCGCTGCCATGCGACAGGACCTGATGCGTGCCGGTCTCGACGATCTTTCCCTTGTCGAGCACGATCAGCCGGTCCATCTCGGTCAGGGTCGAAAGCCGATGCGCAATCGCAATCACCGTCTTTCCCTCCATCAGCCCGAACAGGCTTTCCTGAATTGCGGCCTCGACCTCGGAATCAAGCGCCGAAGTCGCCTCGTCCAGGATCAGGATCGGCGCATCCTTGAGGAACACCCTTGCAATCGCAATGCGCTGGCGCTGGCCGCCCGACAGTTTCACGCCACGCTCACCGACATGGGCATCAAGACCGGTGCGCCCTCTCATGTCGGAGAGCCCCTGAATGAAGTCCCATGCATTGGCGCGCTTGGCTGCCGCAATCACCGCCTCATCGCTGGCTTCGGGATGCGAATAGGCGATGTTGTCACGGATCGAGCGATGCAGCAGCGAGGTATCCTGCGTCACCACACCGATATTGGCCCTGAGGCTTTCCTGCGTTACCGTCGCGACATTCTGACCATCGATGAGAATGCGGCCGCCCTCCAGATCATAAAAGCGCAGTAGCATGTTCATCAACGTGGTCTTGCCCGCACCGGAACGGCCGACCAGACCAACCTTCTCGCCGGAACGGATTTGCAGGGTGAGGTTTTCGACCACGCCCTTCTTCCGCCCGTAGTTGAAGGTGACATCGTCATAGACGATCCCGCCCTTTTCGACCGTCAGCGCCTTTGCATCGTCAGCGTCGACGACTTCGTGCGTCTTGGTCATCATCCCCATGCCGTCATAGACCGTGCCGATATTCTCGAACAGGGCCGAGACTTCCCACATGATCCACTGCGACATGCCGTTGATGCGCATGGCAAGGCCGATGGCTACCGCGATCGCGCCGACCGCGATATGACCGCCGATCCACAGGCCTATGCCAAGCCCGGCAATCAGAAACAGGGCCATGGCGTTGTTCATATAAACCAGCGCCTGGAACTGGGTGATCCGCCGCATCTGCCGATAGACCGTATCGAGAAAGCCATCCATGCTTTCCTTGGCATAGACCGCCTCGCGGCCGGCATGCGAGAACAGCTTCACCGTGGCGATATTGGTGTAGCTGTCGACGATCCGGCCCGTCATCATCGAGCGCGCATCCGCCTGATCGGCCGAGATCTTTTTCAGACGCGGCACGAAGAAGGCAATCAGCCCGATATAGACCGAAATCCACAGCATCAGCGGCAGCAGCATGCGCCAGTCCGCAGATCCGACGACCACCAGCATGGTGACGAAGAAGGTGAAGACATAGACGAACACGTCCAGCGCCTTCATCACCGTTTCGCGCACCGCCAGCGAGGTTTGCATGACCTTGGTCGAAACCCGGCCAGCAAACTCGTTGGCGAAGAAGTTCATGCCGTGCCGCAGCAGATAGCGGTGCATCTGCCAGCGTGCGATCATCGGAAAGTTTCCGAGCAGGGTCTGATGCATGACCAGCGAATCGAAGATGACGACCGCCGGCAGGATCAACAGCACCAGCGCCGCCATGCCGGCAAGACGCGGCCACTCCGATTGCAGGAAGGTTGCCCGGTCTGCCGTCGACAGCCAGTTGACGATATCGCCCAG
The DNA here is from genome assembly GCF_013184775.1 of Martelella sp. HB161492. GTDB lineage: Bacteria > Pseudomonadota > Alphaproteobacteria > Rhizobiales > Rhizobiaceae > Martelella. The sequence continues at coordinate 106,071 of NZ_JAATVV010000009.1, read as the reverse complement.
AAACTGGAACAGGATAACTTCGCCGACGGCAATGATCGCCGAACTGATCGACATGGCAATCAGCCACGGCATTGCCGGCTTCGAATAATGCCACAGGAACTTGAACAGGCCGTTGGGCGGCGTGTCCGGCTCCTCTTGAGGATAAGCATTCAAGCGCTGTTCAAACCAGCCAAACATGACAAAACTCCGTTCGACCTGCTTTCGGCAAAAATCGCGGACGCAAAAGGCACAGAAAGGCGCCAGCCGACCCGGAAAGCAGAGACACGGGCATGTCGATCCCGCGTCAGGACAAAAGAAAAATTTCGGGAAGTGAAATGAAAAAAGCCCGGTAGATCAGGCGGCCCGTACGGGCAGAACGCCGAGCATCACAGCTGGGTAGATATTACTCATTCCGATGCCTCCTGCGTTCGTTAGAGAAAAGACGATTGTGTTCATAACCGATTCAGATCGATTTGCATAGCAACGGGGCAAAGCAAAGCCGTCATTTACAACCGCTGTGCCAATTTCGCAACTAATGGCATAAAAATGCTTCATTTTCAGGTATTTAAACTGTGAAAGCGATGAATGCTGATGAAATGCACCCTGTCGCATCGATCCAATCGCCGCTAGAATATGTCGGGAACCATGCGTGAGCCCTGCGCTCAAAAACCGTAACGAGACCTTGATGCCGCTTCGCAATCTCACGCTCCGCCCCGCTGCCTGGGTTCGCAGTCTGGCACTGGTCGCGCCCGCCGCTTACCGGCCCTGGCGCCATGCACTCCGCCTTGCCATCGCGACAAGCATGCCGCTTTTCCTCGGTCTGATGGCCGGGCAGACAGAAGGCGCCCTTTATGTCGCGCTTGGCGGCTTTCTGACCGCGGTTGCCGTCCGGCTCGATCCGTATCGAGAACGCTTCCGCCAGATCGCAATCTCAACACTTGTCGGCCTTTCCGGCTGCCTGATCGGACCGCAGATTGCCGGTCACGGCTATCTCACCCTCGCCCTTCTGGTTCTGATCGCTTTCCTTTCCGGCCTGATCAGCGGCTACGGAGCCGCCTTTTCAACCGGCGCCATGAACATGCTGGTGCTGGCGGTCGTCGTCACGGCCGTGCCGGCAGAGGGTTCGATTTACCGGACCTTCCTGGAATTTCTGAGCGGGGCCGGCTTTGTCTGCCTGCTTTTGGGGATCGGTGCGCTGATGGACCGCGACCGGCCCGAGCGCAGGACGCTTGCCCGCATCTTCGACCATATTGCAGAGCATGCGCTCGCGGTTGCGCGGGTGATGGAGACACAGTCCTCCTACCGCGCAAGGCGGGAACTGGTGGCGGCGCGCCGCGGTGTGACCGACATCACCAAGACTGCCTATTCCTCGCTGATCGAGAAGCGCAGCCACAGCCGCGCGCGCACCCGTTATGTGCTGCATGCCGCCGAAATGGTCAGCCTTGCCAACCATCTGAACATGGTCATCATTGCAGGACGGGCGACAGTTCCCGAACTTCGCCGGGTTGCCAGCTGGCTGCAGCTGATCGCCGATGCGGTCGAGAAAGATCAGCGCGAACCGCCACCACCGCCGGTGACGCCGGTGCGCCATCCCGGTCCAGCGCCACGCGAAATCGGAGAGCTGATGCGCGCGACGGAGCGGCTTGTCGAGGCCATCTGGTCTTCCCGCGCGGAGCCGGTCGCCGCAGAGCCACGGCAAGAAATCCGCACACCACTGATTTCCACCCGCATTGCCGCAAGATTTGCCCGCCGGCTCATCCTTGGCCGCGAAGTCGTCATCTCCGCCGCCAAGCTGGCCCTTTGCATCGGCATTGCCGTGATCGCCGGTCATTTCAAAAGCGGCGATCATTCCTACTGGCTGCCGATGACGGTCGCCATCGTGCTGAAACCGGACTTCGGCTCGGTCTTCGTTCGCGCCATCCATCGCTCGATCGGCACCGTGCTCGGCGTCCTGCTCGGAACGACGATCGCCTTCTTCGTGCCAGCAGGCTATCCGCAGATCATCTGCATTGCCGCGCTCTGCGCCATCCTGCCTTTTGCAGGTCTCAGATCCTATGCGCTCATGGTCACCTTCATCACCCCGATCATTCTCTTGATGATTGATGTGGTCGTGCCAGGCCATTCGGCCAGTTACGGATTGCAGCGCCTCGTCGACACCGTGCTCGGCTCGGCCATCGCACTGATCTTCGGCTACATGATCTGGCCGCGCTCGCAGGGACGAAAGCTCAATGAAATCTTTGCCACCGCCCTGACCAGCGTCGGCGCCTATCTGGATGCAGCAACCGCTCCCGTGCCGAGCCGAGACGGGCTGCCGGCATTTCACCGGGCCCTTTCCGATGCCGAATGGCTGGCGCTGCGCAGGCTCTCCGACCTTCGCACCCAGTTGCAGCGCTTCATTGCCGAACCGCCTCCCGCAGGCCGCGAGGCGGCGGCGTGGTTTCCCGCCGTTGCCGGCGCCGAGCGCCTGTGTGACCGGATCACCGCCTATGCCGAAGACCGCACGCTTGACGATCCGCCCCCCGAAGAGGTCCGCCTTGAGGATGCGCGGGCCGCACTTCTGGCGCTTGCCGATCCCGAAGGCCATCCGCGCGCGCTGGTCACGGCAACACGGGCCAATCGCCGTCAGGACAGCTTCGCCGAGGTGGAATCGGAAATCGCCCGGCTCTGCGAACTGGCAGAAGCCAATCGCGCCGCGCGCAAGGACCGGCCAATCAGGCCTCAGCGCGCAGGGCGCCGGTGGTTCGGTTATCGTCAACGCGTTCCAGAAAAGACTGCGGTGGCCGACCGAACTGACGCCTGAAGGCGGCCGAGAAGGCACTGGCGCTCCGATAGCCGAGCCGCGCGGCAATCGCGGCGCTGCTCTTGCCCTGACCGAGATCGTTGACGGCCTCCATCAGCTTCAGCCGCGTTCGCCATTCGCAAAAGCGTAAGCCCGTCTCGGCCACGAAGAGCCGCTCCAGCGTGCGGGTGGAAGCGCCGGCAAAAGGCGCAAGCGCGGCAAGCGGCGTATTGTCCTCGGGATTTTCCAGCAGGCGCGCCGTTACCCGCCTGAGCCGCGGATCACTGCCGGCAGGCAGGCTGAGCGGTGCTGCCTCCAGTGCCGCCAGTTCATCAAGGATAACGGCGGAAAGATGCGTAAGCCTTGCAGCCTCACCGGACGCATCGCTCAATGCACGAAATCTCAGGATCAGCGCTTTCATCAGCGCACTCATATGCAGCACCTCACAACGGCCGCGCCCGGAAATTTCAACCGATGGATCGACATAGATGAAACAGGTCGTCGCGCTGGTCTGCATCGCCACGGAGTGGCGGACATCGCCATCAATCCACACTGCATGGCTTGGCGGCACCAGCCATTGCGCTCCGCAGGAACGCACGGTCAGCACGCCCTCCTGCGCCCACAGCAATTGTCCGCGCGGATGCGAATGCGGTGCGCGTCCGATATCGCCCGCATTCCACCGCCCCGCGCGAAACAGCAGCGGCCGGGCAGGATCGACAAGCCAGCCCGGCGCCTCCGGGCTTAAATCTGACGGATTGGCGATATCAGTTGTCATGATGTCTCTATTCCGCAATGCCTGCGCATGAAATAGGATTGCCGTCATCAGGTTTCAAACAGACGAAGTCAAATGCTGCGCAAATATCTCACGATCAAACATCTTGTTGTCCTCGCGCTCTTTCTGATCGCGCTTTATCTGGTCGTCAGTCCGCCGGATATGCTGACGAAAGACCAGACGCTGACGCTCGGCATTGTGCTGGTGACGCTCAGCCTTTGGGCGACAGGCATCGTGCCCGGCTTCATGGCCAGCCTGCTTTTCTTTGCCGTGACCCTGATCCTGAAACTTTCGCCGCCGAACGTGGTGTTGTCCGGTTTCACATCAACGGCGATCTGGCTGGTTTTCTCCGGCTCCATCATTGCCGCCACCGTGCGCGGCTCCGGCCTTGGTGAGCGGCTTGGCGCCATCCTCGGGCGCCATCTGACCGGTCATTATGCGGTATTGGTCAGCGGCCTGTTCATCGCAACGGCAGCGCTTTCCTTCATCATTCCCTCCTCGCTCGGGCGCTTCTTCGTCATGCTGCCGATTGCCATGGCGCTCGCCAGCCGCGCCGGCTTTGCCAAGGGATCGAATGGCCACACGGCGATTGCCCTCACACTCATCCTTTCGGCCAATATGACAGGCTTCACCATCCTGCCCTCGAATGTGCCCAATCTGGTGCTGGCCGGCGCCAGTGAAACGATCCACGGCATCACACTGACCTATGCCAGCTATCTGGCGCTACATTTCCCCGTGCTGGGACTGCTGAAGGGGGTGATCACCGTGTTTCTGGTGCTGCATTTCTTCCCCGATCGCGTCGGCGCGCCCTTGCCGGAAGAAAATCAGGATGTGCCGGCATCCGGGCCGCTTTCCGCCCGGCAGTGGTATGCGATCGCCATCCTGCTCGCGACGCTGCTGCTGTGGATGACCGACAGCATGCATGGGATCAATGCTGCCTGGGTCGGCCTTTCCGCCTCGCTGCTTCTGATGGTGCCGGGAATTGGCGCAATCAGGCCGGAGAATTTCGACAAGACCGTCAGTCTCAGCGTGCTGATCTTCACCGCCGGCATTCTCTCGCTCGGCGCCGTCATCAACGCCACCGGGCTCGGCACGGCCATCGCTCACGGGCTCGAAAATGCGCTGCCGCTGACACCGGGCCGCGATTTCCTCAACTTCATGTCGCTGGCGCTGATGGCTTTTCTCACCGGCATGGTCACCACGCTTCCGGGCGTCCCCGCCGTGCTGGCGCCGCTGGCTGCGGAACTGTCCCACCTGACGGGCTTCAGCGTCACGGCCGTGCTGATGACCCAGGTCGTTGGCTTTTCCACCGTCATGCTGCCCTATCAGGCAGCCCCGCTGATGGTCGGGTTGCAGGTGACCGGCCAGCCGGTCTCACGGATGATCAGGATCACCCTGCCACTGTCCCTCATCACCATCGCCGTGCTGCTGCCGCTGGATTTCCTGTGGTGGAAGCTGATCGGTCTGATCTGAAGGGCGGCAATGACTGCACTTGCGGCAGAACAAGCGGGCCGCTAGGAAAGCGCCATGACAACAAATCTGCGTATCGCCCTTTACCAGCCCGATATTGCCGGCAACACCGGCACTATTCTCAGGCTCGCGGCCTGTCTCGGCCTTGCCGTCGATATCATCGAGCCGGCAGGCTTTGCCCTTTCCGACCGCAATCTGAAGCGCGCGGGTCTTGACTATATCGCCAGTGTCACCCTCACCCGTCATGTCGACTGGGAGGCCTTTGAAACCTGGCGCGGTGAGGAGGGTCGCCGGCTGGTGCTCGCCTCGACCAAGGCAAGCCGGCCTTATCCGGATTTTGCCTTCAGCGATGGCGACATCCTGCTGTTCGGGCGAGAAAGTGCCGGTGTGCCAGAGCATGTCCACGCGATCGCAGACCATCGCATCACCATTCCCATGACCGAGGGCCAGCGCTCAATCAACCTCGCAATGTCCGTCGCCATGATTGCCGGCGAGGCACTGCGACAGACGGATGGTTTCGCGTCAGTCGGCTGATGACAGCCGCCGCATGGTGAATTCGATCCGGCCATCCTCGTCAAGGCGCCAGCTTTCCACTTCGGTCCAGTAGGCCGCTTTTGGCCAGGCATCGAACCATTCACGCGCCTTGGCCCGGGCCTCTTCGCGGCTCAAAACATAGCGCGAGCGCACGAAACCGTCGCTCTCTGCCTGCCGGTGATCTCTGATCCGTTTCTTCAGGCCATCCATGGATGGCGACTTTGGAAGTTTTGCCATGACGCTATCCCTCTGGTGACAAACAAGATAGGATTCGGCGAACTGCTTTGCGAGTCATTTCACGCATAGCCGCCGGGGAAATGCCCCGGCAACACATGTCAGACGAACGAGCTCTGGAGCCTCTTTACATGGAAAGACCGCAACTTCCCTCTGGATTGCCTGATGATATCGAGGACCGGAAGGAAGCAGCCCGTCGCTGGTTCGAAAGCCTGCGCGACACGATTTGCTTGAGCTTCGAACAGCTTGAAAACGAGTTGACCGGGCCGCTGTCCGATATGGAACCGGGCCGCTTTGCGGCCGAGGACTGGACCCGTGAAGGCGGCAAAGGCGGTGGCCGCAAATCGGTGATGCAGGGGCGCGTTTTCGAGAAGGTCGGCGTCCACACCTCGACGGTCTCTGGTGAATTCTCCGAGGATTTCGGCAGCCAGATCCCCGGCACGGGTGAGGACCGCAGTTTCTGGGCCTCCGGCATTTCGCTGATCGCTCACCCGGTGAACCCCAATGTTCCCGCCGTGCACATGAACACGCGCATGATCGTCACCTCGAGCTGGTGGTATGGCGGCGGCGCCGATCTCACCCCGGTACTGGGAAGGCGGCGGACCCAGACCGACCCGGACACCATGCTGTTCCATCGCGCCATGGAAGTGGCCTGCAACCGGCATTCGTCCATTGTCGATTACGCCCGGCTGAAAAACTGGTGCGATGACTATTTCTACCTGCCGCATCGGAAGGAACCGCGCGGCATTGGCGGCATCTTCTTCGACTGGCAGCATTCCGCCCCGGAAAAAGGTGGCATGGATGCCGATTTCACCTTTGTCCAGGATGTCGGACGGGCTTTCAATCTCGTCTATCCGCGGATCGTGCGCAGCAATTTCAACCACGACTGGTCATCTGAGGATCGCGACGAGCAGTTGATCCGGCGCGGCCGTTATGTCGAGTTCAATCTGCTTTACGATCGGGGCACGATTTTCGGGCTAAAAACGGGCGGAAATGTAGATACAATTCTCTCGTCCATGCCGCCTGTCGTCAGATGGCCATAATTGACCTGCGACATTTTAGCATTTTACTAATATTTCCTTACAAGGCGTTGCAATCGGCCTTTCCTATGCCCACCTTTTTGATAGACTGAAGCTGCAAACTTGCTTTGGGAGGAGCAGTATGATGACAGATCACACCCATGCCCACGAAAAGCAGCAGGCTCCTGCAAAGGACCGTCCTCCGGTTGTGTTCCAGCCCGAGGACCATAAGAGCAAGCAGCACGCTGACGAAATGGCCGCCAGACATGGAAGACCATGCGAAAGTTCGGCGGTTTTTGAAACTTGGGCTCAGCACCATTAGAGATTAGTGCGTTCATCAGGACGTACTGACTCTAGGCATCGGCTTGCCGGACGTTGATTTCAGCGTTCGGCTCGATCCGATGGAGCTCTGGATCGCCGGCGCATTGGCCGGGTCTATAATTCCTCCGGCGAATGCGTCTCCGCGAAGCGAGAAGCTGGCATGCGGCTTTTTGAATGTCATGATGACATTCCGGCGCCTCAAAACCAGCCATAACAGCGAAAGGGAGATGAACATGAAGGAATTTTCTTGCGGAACACTCGTACCCGGCTGCAAGTGGCACACGGCCTCGAATGATGAGGCGGAAGTGGTGCTTCGTGCAGTCGAGCATCTCAGATCCGCTCACGGTGAAACGATCATCCGTGAAAACATGGTCGAAAACATCAAGGAACGGATCCGCGACACGACGGAAGCCGGTTAGGGCTTCAACGTCGCAACCAGCGCTTCCATCCGGGCGGCGAGTGTCGCCCGGTCATATGCAAATCCCCCCTCGACCCATTCATTCTCCAGCAGCTTGAGAATTTCGCCGACCTGTGGTCCAGGTTTGGCTCCGGCCGCGATCACATCCGCGCCCGTGATCGGCATGAGCGGCTTCTCCCACGAGGTGACCATTTCGAGGAGTACCAGGAGCCGCGCCGATGCCGCCGCCTGCTCCAGATCGCCAGCGGCCGCTTTTCCCCTGGCCGATGCGAGCAGATGCCGCAGACGGATTTCGATCCCATCCCTGCCATGGCGATAAAGCAGACGCTTCAGCGCGGCCTGGCTCATGCCGTCACCCATCTGCGGCGCCCGGGCGAAGGCCTTCAGCCGCGCCCCCTCGGCATTGGACAGGCGCAGACGGCGCGCCATGGCGCTGACGCGCCCCTCGTCCGGCGGAATGATCGCGGCGAGACGGAGATAAGGGTCCGGTGTCCAGCCAAGCTGCGCTTCCGTCGCGATCAGCGGTCCGATGGCGTCGATCCCCCATTTCTCACTTTCCGGCAGAACAAGCGTCAAAACCCCGGTCTGTCGCATCCACAGCAGCGCCCGCGACGGATCTTCAGCCGAAAGAAGCTTTTTCAGCTCGCTCCAGATCCGCTCGGCCGACAGCGTGGCGATCCCGTCGCGTGCCTTGGCGGCAGCCTTGAGACCCTTAGCATCAGGCCGGCCGGCACCGTACCAGGCGAAGAAGCGAAAGAAACGCAGGATCCGCAGATAGTCCTCACGGATCCTGAGCTCGGCATCTCCGATAAAGCGCACCGTTTTCGTCTCGATATCGGCCAGACCATCGACAAGGTCGATAACCTCGCCATCCATCCCGGCATAAAGCGCATTGATGGTCAGGTCGCGCCGGGCCGCATCCTCGGCCCAGTCCGTTCCGAAACGGACCTGAGCGTGGCGGCCAAAGGTTTCGACATCGGTGCGCAATGTCGTCAGCTCGAAGGGCTGGTGATTGCAGATCACCGTCACCGTGCCATGGTCGATACCCGTCGGCACCGGCTTCATGCCATGGGCCTTCGCCCGGGCGATGACGGCGTCAGGTTCCAGCGTGGTTGCCATGTCGATATCGTTGACGGAAAGCCCCATCAGCGCATTGCGCACCGCGCCGCCGACAACACGCGTCTCCGCGCCGTCGCCATTCATGACGTCGAGAACGCGCTGAACATTTTCAGCCATAAACCAGGGCTGATCCTTGACGCTTGTCACGCATAAAGCCTTTCATAGATTGTCCGGATGATACCGGCAGTGATGCCCCAGATCCGATATTCACCAAAGGTCATCTCGTAGAATTGCCGGTCATGACCGGCAAGCACGGCGTGGCCCATCTGATGGTTGGCCGGGTTCATGATGAAGGAGAGCGGCACCTCGAAAACCTCGGCCACCTCATCGGGATTGGGCGTCAGTGAAAAGCCGGGACGCACCAGCGACAGCACCGGTGTGATCTTGAACCCTGTCCCGGCGAAGTAATTGGGCATGCGCGCCAGCGGCTCGACGAAATTTCGCAACAGGCCGATCTCCTCCTCGCTTTCGCGAAGCGCAGCGGCTTCAGGACTTGCATCCTCCGGATCGATGGAACCGCCGGGAAAGGAGATCTGGCCGGAATGCTTGCGCAGCTTGGTCGTGCGTCGGGTGAAGATCACCCGCGCTTCCGCGCCGTCATCGATCACCGGCACCAGAACCGCGGCATCACGCAGCGCGATGCTCTCAAGTCCGTCCAGAAGATCCGGGTTCAGCCGATGGTCACCATGGTCGCGCCAGGCCTCCGCAAGCGGCCGCCCGCTCTGGTCAAGCGCCCGCCGGCGAAATTCGGAAGCGCTGAAAGCCCCGGCCTCACTCATATGCTTCATCTCCGATATCCTTCATCCGCATCACCGGGAAAACGGCACCAGCCGAGCGGATGACGAACATTGCCTCTCCGTCGATCTCGGCCTCTTCGCCCAGCGCCACGAGATCATGCACCAATGCGCGCGAAAACAGTGCTTCCAGCCTTCCGCGCACCCTTACATAGGGTTTGAGGGCGCCATCTTCACCCTCATGCACAAATCGCAGCGGATGGTCGGCATCAATCGCGATGATATTGCCGGTATTCGTGCGAATCGCCAGAAGCGGCTCTCCGCCCTGCTCGGCAATCTTCAGTTCGACAGCCAGGAAAGCGGCGTCCTCGACGCGGATCCTCACCTTTTCCACAGGCGTGACGAGATAGGTTTCGCCATCCTCGTCCTTGCGAAGCACCGAGGCAAACAGCCGCAAGAGCGCTTCCCGGGCGATCGGCGTCTTCATGTAGTGCCAGCTGCCGTCGCGCCGAATCTCCATATCGATGGCGCCACAATCGGGCGGATTCCAGCGTTCGACAGGCAAAGCACCGGCCGCCTTCATGTCTTCTTCGGTAAACAGCCGTGCTATTTCGCCGGCAAGGCCACTTACATCGCTGCTTTTTCGTATTGTCATGTTTCGGTCCCGGTTTAAACCTACGGTCTCGAAAGAGCTCGCTCTCGGAATAGTCATTTCGATCCGTCTTGTCAGCCGCCAAGAGGTGTTTATCCTGATTGCGATCATGTGGCGGTATTATTTCGATTTTCGGGTTCGCCCGCCCTGGCGTATCACTATCGCGGAGAAAACAGCATGGGTCTGACACGACCGACCGGTCACGACATTGATGAGGCCGAAATCGTCAAGCAGGCGGAGCAGGCTCTCGATGACCTGAAAAGCGTGCGCGAAGAGACGGCGAAGGTGATTTACGGCCAGGAGGCCGTGGTTGAAAACGCCATGCTCTCGCTTCTGTCCGGCGGCCATGCGCTGCTTGTCGGCGTGCCGGGTCTGGCCAAGACCAAGCTGGTCACCACGCTTGGCACCGTGCTCGGCCTTGGCGCCAGCCGCATCCAGTTCACCCCCGATCTGATGCCGTCAGATATTCTCGGCGCGGAAGTGCTGGAACAGGATGAAAGTGGCAAGCGCTCCTTCCGTTTCATCAAAGGGCCGGTGTTTGCCCAGCTGCTGATGGCCGATGAAATCAACCGCGCCTCACCGCGCACGCAATCAGCGCTTCTGCAGGCCATGCAGGAATATCACGTGACGATTGCCGGCCAGCATTATGCGCTGCCGCGCCCGTTCCACGTCCTGGCGACGCAGAACCCGCTGGAGCAGGAGGGCACCTATCCGCTGCCCGAAGCGCAGCTGGACCGCTTCCTGCTGCAGGTCGATGTTGCCTATCCCGAACTGGAAGCCGAACGCCGCATCCTCCTGGAAACGACCGGTCTTGCGGAAAAGACCGCAAGCCCGGTTCTGACCGCCGAGCGGCTGATGGAAATTCAGGCGCTGATCCGGCAGATGCCGGTCGGCGAAAGCGTGGTCGAGGCGATCCTGAAGCTGGTGCGCTCCGCCCGTCCGGGCAATGGCGAGGCCGACACCGACCGCCATATTGCCTGGGGTCCCGGGCCACGTGCCGGCCAGGCACTGATGCTCACGGTGCGCGCCCGCGCGCTCTATCAGGGCCGGCTGGCCCCTTCGATTGACGATGTGCGGGCGCTCGCCGAACCGGTGCTGAAACATCGCATGGCGCTGTCCTTCGCTGCGCGCGCCGAGGGCGTCAAGCTTTCCGATATCATCGCCAAGATCGCGGCACGCGACTGAAAGCAGGTCATCACGTGGCACCCATTGGACACAGCGTCACGCCAAGCGCCGCCGGCAGCGCCCTGAGCGAGGCCGCCCGGCGTGCGGCTCTGATGCCCGACTGCCTGACCGAAGCGCGGCGGATCGCCAATACGGTGATCGCCGGATGGCATGGCCGCAAACGCCGCGGCACCGGCGAACAGTTCTGGCAGTTCCGCCCCTATGCGCCGGGCGAGAGCTATACCCGGATTGACTGGCGCCGCTCCGCCCGCGACGACCATGCCTATGTCCGCGACATGGAGTGGGAGGCTGCCCACACGATCTGGCTTCATGTCGATCTGTCGCCGTCCATGCTGTTCCGCTCGACGCTCGCCCCGGTCTCCAAGGAAAAACGTGCGCTTGTGCTGATGCTGGCACTGGCAGAGCTTCTGCTGCGCTCCGGCGAACGGATCGGCGTGCCCGGAATCATGGCACCAGTTGCACATCGCAATGGTGCCGAACGGCTGGCCCATGCGCTTTCGCTTCAGCCCGACCGGCCGCCAAGCCTGCCCGACACCACCCTGATCCGCGATCATGCCGACATGGTGATTTTCGGCGATTTTCTCGATCAGCCGGACGCGCTGATCGCCCGGATCGCACCGCTGGCCGAACGCGGCATCCGCGGTCATCTGATGGAAATTGCCGATCCGGCAGAAGAAAGCTTTCCCTATCGTGGCCGCACGGAATTCCGCGATCCCGAGACCGGCAGGCGGCTGACACTTGGGCGCGCGGAAAGCCTGCGCGATGAGTATCTGCAGTTCTATCAGCAACGGCGCCAGTTCCTTGCCGCCGAGGCCCGCCGTCTGGGCTGGAGCTTTGCCACCCACCATACCGACCACCCTGCTTCCGAAGCGCTCAGCACGCTTCATGTGCGCCTTTCCGGGGAAACCATGGCTGGAGGGCGCAACTGATGGGCCTTCTCGCCTTTGCCAGCCCTTTCGTGCTGTTGTCGCTGGTGCTGCTGCCGGCGATCTGGTGGCTTCTCAAGCTGACGCCGCCGCGCCCGACACAGGAAAGTTTTCCACCCTTTGCCATCCTCGCCCGGCTGGCCAGACGGGAGGAAACGCCGGCCAGAAGTCCGTGGTGGCTGACGCTGTTGCGCATGCTGCTTGTGACGCTGGTGATTCTGGCGCTGGCGGATCCGCTGCTGAACCCGCAGAACACCGAGCTTGCCCCGGGCGGGCCGCTGGCACTCGTCGTCGATAATGACTGGGCAACCGCCGAAGACTGGCAGGACCGCGTTGACGCCGCCTCGCGCCTGATCGACGAGGCGGAAAAACAGGATCTGGCCGTTGCGCTGGCCTTTACCGCCGGTCCGGCCGGCGACGCCAGCCCGGTTTCGGCCACGGCCGCGCGCGAAAGGCTGGCCGCCGCCCGCCCGGCCCCGCTTCGTCCCGATCGCGAAAAGGCTGCGGAAAACCTCACAAGCGGACTGAACGGAACCAGGCCGGGCACGCTGGCGCTGATCTCGGACGATCTCTCGGCAAGCGGTGATGCTGCGGCCATTGCCACACTCAACGCGCTGAAGCCTGCGGCCATGCTGGTGCTTGGACGGCGCGGCCCCGCCCCTGATGCAATCAGTCTGGCGCATAATGATGCCGATGCGACCCGCGTGAGCGTGATCCGCGCCGATGCCGGAACGACCGAGACCCGGACGGTCAACGCCTATGACAAGGAGGGCCGGCTGATTGCCAGCGCCGATGCCGGTTTCGATGCTGATGCCACCAGCGCTGTCGCAACGCTGTCGGCGCCTTTTGAGCTGCGCAATGATTTCGCGGCACTCAGGCTCGATGGTTCAGCCGATGCCGGTGGCGTTCATCTGGTCGATGACGGTTTCAGGCGCCGCCGCGTTGCCCTGATTACCGGCGATGAAGCCAATGATTTCCAGCCGCTTCTGACACCGGTATACTATATACGTCAGGCGCTGCAGCCCTATGCGGACCTCGTGCAGAGCCACAAGCAGACACTGGGCGAACAGGTTGATGAATTGCTGGCCGACAAGCCATCGGTGATCATACTGGCCGATATCGGCACCATGCCTGACGATGTCCATGCGAAGCTCGAGGACTGGACCAAGGCTGGCGGCACGCTGATCCGCTTCGCCGGACCGCGCCTTGCAGCCAGCGATGGCGACGATTCGCTGCTGCCGGTGCAGCTGCGCCAAGGCGCCCGCGCTTTCGGAGGCGCCATGTCATGGAGCGAGCCGCAGCATCTGGCGCCGTTTTCTCCGGACAGCCCCTTTGCCGGGCTGCCGGTCCCTGCCGATATCACGGTCAAGCGGCAGGTTCTGGCCGAACCCACCGCCACACTGCCGGAACATACATGGGCGAGCCTGACCGACGGCACGCCTCTGGTAACAGCCGCCGATGACGGTGCCGGCCGGCTGGTGCTGTTTCACACCGCTGCCGATGCGACCTGGTCCGACCTGCCGATCTCGGGCTTTTTCGTTGAAATGCTGCGCCGGGTGATCCGCCTGTCGCAGGGAAGCGCCGTTGCAGCCGGTGACGCCGGAACATTGCCGCCCTACCGTCTGCTCTCAGCCGATGGCGCGCTGTCAACCGACACGGCCAATGCCAAGCCGCTCGCCATCCGGGCTGATACCAGCCCTGTTGCCAGCCAGGACAATCCGCCCGGCCTTTATGGCAGTGCCGACGGTTTTGTCGCGCTCAATCTCTTCAATGCCGGCGACGCGCTTTCTCCCTTTGAAGCGGGCGCCCTGTCGCCCAGCGCCAGCACCGGCTTCATCGACGGTCCGCAGACCGTGTCGCTGAGGCCATGGCTGCTGGGGATCGCCTTTCTCCTGCTTCTGGCTGACGGAGTGATCATGCTGCTCATGAATGGTGCCTTTTCGCGCCGCAACGGCAAGACGGCGGCCATGGCACTGGTGATCGCTCTGGTGCCGCTTGCCGGTCTCATCCAGCCACAGACCGCCCATGCGAATGAAAAGTCCAGCGAGGATGATGCCGTCATCATGGCTCAGCTTGACGAGACTCACCTCGCCTATGTGATCACCGGCGAAGACGATGTCGACAATATCGCCAAACGCGGGCTGGAAGGTCTGTCGGAGTTTATCTCCTACCGCACCGCGCTCGAGCCGGGCGATCCCGTTGGTGTGGACCCGGCGAAGGACGAACTGGCCTTCTATCCGCTGATCTACTGGCCGATCTCTGCCACCGCCCCCATGCCGAGCCCTGAAGCCATTGCCCGGATTGACGCCTATATGCGCAATGGCGGCACGGTCCTGTTTGACACGCGCGACCAGTATTCGCCGCTCGGCAGCAATGTCGCCAGCGCCAATACCCAGCGACTGCGCCAGATCCTCAGCTCCATCGATGTGCCGCCGCTGGAGCCGGTGCCGGATGGCCATGTGCTGACGCGCGCCTTCTATCTTCTGGATGATTTTCCCGGACGCTATGACGGCTCGCCGCTCTGGGTGGAGGCGGAAGGCGGCAGCAATCCGGCCCTTGCCGAACCGGGTTCCGGTTCCATGGGCGGTGACGGCGTGTCCCCGATCATTATCACCGGCAATGATTTCGCCGGCGCCTGGGCCATCAATGATGACAGCACGCCGATGCTGCCAACCATTCCACCCGATCCGCGCCAGCGTGTTCTCGCCTATCGTGCCGGTGTCAATATCGTCATGTATATGCTGACCGGAAACTACAAGGCCGACCAGGTTCATGTCCCGGCTCTTCTTGAAAGGCTCGGCCAGTAATGCAGCTTGCCTTTTCACCCTTCCTGCCGCTGCCGGTCCTGCTCGCCGCTGTCGTGATGGTCGCGCTTCTCGCAGGCATCGGCTATTTTGCCCGCCTCAAGGGCACGACGCTGCGCGCGCTTTCCGGATTGCTGATCATAGCCGCACTTGCCAACCCGACATTGTCGCGTGAGGAACGTTCGCCGCTGCCGACCATTGTTCCGATCGTTGTTGACCGCAGCCAGAGCCAGAAGCTCGGAGAACGGCAAGAGCAGAGCGACGATGCCCTTGCTGCCCTGCAAAAGGAGCTTGAGGCAAAGCCGCTGATTGAACCGCGCATCATCGATGTTGCGACCTCCGAGGAAAATGGTTCCGCCTCGACGCGCGCCTTCGGCGCCCTTGCCGATGCCATTCGCGATGTTCCGCAAAGCCGGCTTGGCGGCGCCATTTTCATTACTGACGGCGAGATCCACGACATCCCGGACAATACCGCCCTTCTCGGCGGTCAGGCGCCGCTCAGCGCCCTGATTACCGGCAGGCCTGAAGAGTTTGACCGGCGGATCGCCATTGATGAAGCACCGCGTTTCGGTCTTGTCGGCGAGGATCAGTCCGTCACCTTCCGGGTGATCGATGATGGTGCGATTCCGCCGGCAGATGCGTCAGCGGCAACGGTGACAGCACGGGTCAATGGCGACATCATCGCAACGATGAGGGTTCAGCCGGGCGAGCCGACCACGCTGCGCTTCAACGTGCCAAATGGCGGCAGCAATATTGTCGAACTCTCCGTGGACAAGATTGCCGGGGAGCTCAGCGACGTCAACAATCGTGCCGTCAAGGAGGTTGAGGGGATCCGTGAGAACCTGCGCGTGCTGCTGGTGTCTGGTTCTCCCCATGCCGGCGAGCGAACCTGGCGCAACCTTCTGAAGTCCGATGGCTCGGTCGATCTCGTCCACTTCACGATTTTGCGCCCGCCGGAAAAGCAGGATGGAACGCCGATCAACGAATTGTCGCTGATCGCCTTTCCGACCCGCGAACTGTTCAACGACAAGATCGACGATTTCGATCTGATCATTCTTGACCGCTACCAGAACCGCGGTGTGCTGCCGCTGCTCTATTACGATAATATCGCCCAATATGTGCGTAAGGGCGGCGCACTTCTGGTTGCCGCGGGACCGGAAATCGCCGGGCCGGAATCGATTGCCGCAACACCGCTTTCAAGCGTCCTGCCGGCAATCCCGAGCGGAAATGTTACCACGGGCGGCTACTATCCTGAGCTTTCCGATCTCGGACGCAAACATCCCGTAACCCGCGACCTGCCGGGCTCCGCATCGGAGCCGCCGGACTGGGGCCGCTGGTTCCGCGCCATCGATGTCAGCGGGGCGGAAGGCGAGACCGTGATGACGGCCGACGGCAAGCCGCTTCTGGTGCTCGACAAGGTGGGCGACGGACGCGTGGCGGAGCTCTTGTCCGATCAGGGCTGGCTCTGGGCACGCGGCTTCGAAGGCGGCGGTCCTTATGCGCAGCTCTATCGTCGCATCGCCCACTGGCTGATGAAGGAACCGGCGCTCGAAGACGAGGCGCTGACGGCAAAGGCCGATGGCCGGCATTTGACGGTCACCCGTCAGACCATGGGCGACGCCCCCGGCCCGGCCACGATCCACACACCGTCCGGCGAGACGATCCAGCTGCCGCTCGATGAAACCGAGCCCGGGCTTTATCGCGGTGAAACGGATCTGGATGAAACCGGCCTGTTCACCATTGATAACGGCGATCTGGAACGCCTGATCAATATCGGTGATCCGAATGCACCGGAATTCAGGGCGATGATTTCGACCACGGAGACGCTTGAACCGTTAAGTGCAGCAAGCAATGGCCTCACCAGGCGGCTTGTCGCCAGCAATGGCGCTGCAACCTCCGTGCCGCCGCTGCGGCTGGTATCAGGCGCGATGCGTGCCGCTGATGGCAACGCCATCCCGATCCACATGACCAGCGATACCGTGCTTAAAAGCATCCGCACCCTGCCGCTGTTTGCCGGGTTCCTTGGCATTGCGCTTCTGCTGCTGGCGCTTTCGGCGACATGGTGGCGCGAAGGACGCTCCTGAGCCTGCGGCGTTTCCTGACGCTGGAGCGGCTCAGCCGCGCCAGCGCATCATTCCGACCATCCGGCTGCCGACATCGGCGGCAATCGGGTAAGCCAGAATCCGGCGCGGATCGACAGGACCGGGCAGAAGCAATGTCGGCGGGATGATCGGCTTGAAGCCAAGCGGTCCATAATAGGGCGCATCACCGATCAGGATCACGGCTTCGGAACCAGCCTTGGCTGCCGCTTCGGTGGCAATCGCCACCAGACGCCGGCCAATGCCCTGATTCTTGAAAGACGGCCGGACCGCGAGTGGCCCGAGCATATGTCCGGCAACCTTGCCAGCCCAGACCGGCGTCATGCGCACCGACGCAATCACCTTGTCCTGACAGAGGCAGACAAAGGAAAGCTCCATGTCATGGGGACCCTGCTCGCGAATCCGGCTAGCTGTACGGGTAAACCGCCCGGGGCCAAAGGCCTCGTCGTTGATCTCTTCGATTTCGATGTCGTGGGAAACCAGTTCGGCGCAATAATGCAAATCGGCTGTCATGTCGGAAAAAACCTGTTCTCGGCGCGCAAAAACTCATTCGGGGTCTGGAAAGCCCCGTCTCATCCGGTTCAGCGTCGTCGCAGGTTCAGCAGCATCAATTGGCCTTTGTCATAAAGTCTGTTGCCTCTAGCAGGAATGCAGCCAAGGGTCCAGACTTTTTCGCAGCAAATCGCAACCGTCCGGGACAGGGCGCAACACACTGTCAAGAGATTGAGGACTGGCAATTTGGCGCAAAGACCGTATCTCTCCCTCAGAAACGAAAAGAAAGGAGAGCGCCATGGGCATGCTGGTTGACGGCGTCTGGAAAGATGTCTGGTACGAAACGAAGAAGACGAACGGACATTTCAAGCGTGAGAACGCCCAGTTCCGTAACTGGCTGACGGCCGATGGCGCCCCCGGAGCGACCGGAAAACCGGGCTTTGCCGCAGAGGCCGGACGCTATCACCTCTATGTGTCCCTGGCCTGCCCCTGGGCGCATCGCACGCTGATTTTCCGCAAGCTGAAAGGCCTCGAAAACCTGATCAGCCTGTCGATCGTCGACCCGCTGATGCTCGAGAACGGCTGGGAATTCAAGAACCGCGACGGCGGCACCGACGATCCGGTCAATGGCGCCGATTTCCTCTGGCAGGTCTACAAGGCAGCGGCAGATGACTATACCGGCCGCGTCACAGTGCCGGTATTGTGGGACAAGAAGACCAGAACCATCGTCTCCAACGAGTCGGCGGAAATCATCCGCATGTTCAATTCCGCCTTCAACGGCATCACCGGCAACACGCTGGACTTCTACCCGGAAGCGCTCAGCAGCGAGATCGATGCGATCAATGCGCAGGTCTATGACACGGTCAATAACGGTGTTTACAAGTCAGGCTTCGCCACCACCCAGGCCGCCTATGAGGAGCATGTGACCAGGCTGTTTGCGGCGCTTGACGCACTGGAAGACCGCCTGTCGAAACAGCGTTATCTCGTCGGCGACCAGATCACCGAAGCCGACTGGCGCCTGTTCACGACGCTGGTGCGCTTCGATCCGGTCTATGTCGGTCATTTCAAGTGCAATCTGAGGCGGATTGCCGACTATCCCGCGCTTTACGGTTATCTGCGTGAGCTCTATCAGGTGCCAGGCGTTGCCGAGACGGTGAATTTCGACCACATCAAGCGCCACTATTACGGCTCCCACAAAACCATCAACCCGACCGGCGTCGTGCCGATGGGGCCGTTGCAGAATCTGGATGCGCCGCACGGGCGTGATGCGCTCTAGCAAATCGGCTCGAAAATCGGAATCGATTTTCGAAAAGAACGATTTGTAGATTCAATAAGCTAGAGCACCATGCGTCCAAAATGGCGCATGGTGCTCTAGCGGTTTTGCTCCAGCCAATCGGCGCTGCACTTCAAAATATCGGGCGCGACGTCGGCCTCGACGTCGCGTCTCAGTGTCGCCAGGCTGACGGCGGCCAGGCTGTCGCGCCAGGCGCGGTCGGCGGCAAGCATCACACGGGCAACCGGACAGATCCCGGTCGAACAATGGCCCTCGGGCAGGCAGGGATTATTGTCGCGAATATTGCGACAGGCAAACAGCGGCGCCTTGCCTTCGACGGCTTCGACAACATCCAGAAATGAGATATCGTCCGCCGGCTTTGCCAGGCGATAGCCACCGGACGGGCCCAACGTGCTTTCCACCAGTCCCGCCTGCGACAGGGCCTGCAAGGCCTTGGACAGATATTCCTTTGGAATGCCGTGAAACGCGGCAAGGGTTTTGGTCGGCAGATAGACATGCGGCGGTGCGCCGGCCAGAACCGCCGCACAATGCAAGACCCATTCGACCTGATTTCTAAGCTGCATCCAACTCCAGTCCGGCCTTGTCGAGACCGTAAAGTGCGTCAAGCGATCCCGGAACACTCTGATAGGCGATTCCAATACGGTTCCACCCGTTAATCGATACCACCATGAAGGTCAATTCGGCGATCTCTGCATCGCAGAATTCCGCCCGCAGCGCCTGATAGGCTGCATTGATCTCATCATGGTCAGTAATCTCAGTCAGCACCTCGGCAAAGGCCAGGGCGGCCCGCTCACGCGCTGAAAACAGCGGAGACTCCCGCCAGACAGGCAGGTGATAGAGCCGCAGCTCCCCCTCCCCGTCAATCTTCGCCTCCTTGCTGTGCATATCGACACAGAAGGCGCAGCCGTTCATCTGCGAAATCCTGAGATCGATCAGATGCCTGATCGTGGCTTCAACGGACGTACCCGTCAGTCTGGCGCTGAAGCCGTAATAGGCTTTGACCAGATCCGGCGCGAGTTTCTGATAATCCGGGCGTGTCATCGTCATCTCCTGAAATTATTTAAGGATATAGAACATCCTTAAGGACATTTAATATCCTTATTTCAAGATCCGTCAAGTCCGGCATGACGCCTGCGACATGGCAAAGCAATCTTGCGGCGGCGCAATCGCATCGCTATGACAGAGACCATGTACACCCTCGCCCATATTTCCGATGTCCATCTTGGCCCGCTGCCGCGGGTGTCGCCGCGCGAGCTCTTCTCCAAGCGAATCACGGGCTATATCAACTGGCACCGGAACCGGGCCCGCCATCACAAGGGTGATACGGTGGAGCAATTGCTGCTGGCCATTGCCGATCAGCATCCGGACCACCTCGCCATCACCGGTGATCTGGTTAACCTTGCGACCCGTACGGAAATCGACAATGCCGCCCGCTGGCTGGAAAGCGTCGGCGAGCCGCACAATGTCTCACTCATCCCCGGCAATCACGACGCCTATGTCGCGGGCGCCTATGCACGCGTGAACGAGGCCTGGCGTCCGTTCATGGCGGGTGACGCCGCCCAGCCGCTCAGCCTGCGTGACGAGCAGCAGTTTTTCCCCTATATCAGACGGCGCGGCCCCGTGGCGCTGATCGGCTGTTCCAGCGCCATCGCCTCACCGCCCTTCCTCGCCATCGGCAGCTTCGGCAAGAAACAGGCGCGCGCCACGGCAGAGCTTCTGCAGAGAGCCGGCGAAGAAGGACTGTTCAGAGTGGTGATGATCCATCATCCGCCAATCACCGGGGCAGCCAGCCGCCACAAGCGCCTCATCGGCATCAGGCGCTTTGCCGCTGCCGTCTCCACGGGCGGCTGCGAGCTCGTGCTGCATGGCCATACGCATCTGAACACGATCAACTTCATCGCGACGGCCAGAGGCCGGGTGCCTGTGATCGGAATCGCCGCTGCAGGTCAGGGCCCCTTGGGCAGGAAGCCGCCCGCCGCCTTCAATCTGATCAGGATTGCAGGAACCGACGGTGACTACAGTTTCACCTGCACCCGCCACGGGCTATCAGGTCAAAACGGCGTCTTCGAAGCGGAAAATGAATTCAGCTATTCCTGGCAGACGCGCTGAACTGGGGCACGGCTCACTCGACGCTATAGGCGTCGATCAGCGCATTGAAATTCGTCTCCAGCACCTTGAGCAGCAGCTTGCCTTCATCGGGACCGAGCTTTTCCCAGCCGAGGCTTCGCTTGACCGTGTGCTTGCACTGACGCAGATAGGTCGATTGTCCCATCATCGTGAAGGTGAGAACCCGCACTTCCTCACTGGCCGGATCGCGACCCGTCGCCCGGCCAATCAGCGTCGAAAGCCGCGTCTGCAGCGGCTGCAGGAACTCCTCATAAAGGATGTCATAGGCCTCGCCTGGCTGCGAGATATGCCGCATCATGAAGGATGAAATCTGCTCGGCATCCTGACGATCGGAGATCTTGGTGATCAGGATCGGCAGACTGTCGAGCAGTTCCTTGCGCGCTTCCGCCCGCGTTATGTCTTCAGGGATCGGATCGAGAGCGGAGTGACCGAACTGCTGTTCCATTGCCGCAATGACATACTTGGCGCATGCCCGCATCAGGCCCGGCTTACCACCGAAGTGATAGGCAATGCTGCCGATATTGGCATTGGCCATGTCCGCGATCTGCCGCGTGGATACCGCATTATAGCCGAACTCGCCAAATAATTTGAGCGCTGTGGAGATCAGTGCCTGGCGAGTGGCAGCAGCTCCCTGCAAAACTTCAGTCATAACCAACCAAATCGTTTAGGCCACCAGGTGGCGGCCTCCGCGGAGCGGGATACGAAAAACAACGGGCGCTCCGATTCCCATCGTTGGATATCATGTAGTGTTCTGTTCCGTGTGACAGCCTAGGCAGCAAGAAATATGGGGAAAATTCCGGTATCGATGCAAGTTTTTTTAACGACCCGACCGGAATTTGCCATGTTTCCATGTGCTGAAAGATATCATAAAAAATGATATGGAAATGGTCTTGCCCAAATCCAAGAGCGAGGCCAATATCAGCGCAACGTGTGACACGTGAACAAAATAACCTGGAAGCCAATCAACAAGAACCGCTTCCGGACATAGAGCTTTGAGTTATGGACGTCGCCCTATCTGAGCGCAAGATCAAGAATAAGAAACGTCGTTCTGGCCGTGGCCTCTTGGCCACCGGGCTGGTTGGCTTCATGTGTCTTGGCATGGGGGCCGCTATTGGCCTTGGCGTATCACGTGAAGCCGTGCCATCCACTCCCAATCTCAGTCTGCCGGTTGACGCTGGCATCGACTGGCTTGACGAGATCTGCGTCTCCTTCCGCCTGTTTGGCCGCGGCTACAAGCCGATGCTGGATGTCGGACCGGATGACCCGGCTGCAGTTCGCGACCTCATGAGCCGCGCCACCGGACTGGATATCCGGATACCCGCTTTTGCCGACAAGAACATGATCTTCGAAGGCGTGCGGATCGTCTCGATCAACCGGTTGCCCGGTGCCGAGCTCTTCTACCGCAAGCCAACCGGCGAACCCTTCTCGGTATTCGCCATTGCCCAGTCTGCCTCCAAGGATAACCAGATCACCGAGGTCAACGAGACGATTCGCGACGATATCGGCATTGCCTGGTGGCAGGGCAATGCCGCGCTTTACGCAGTGGTCGCCCCGTCTTCGGACGCCGAAATTTCCGACATCGCCAAATCGGCCTATCTGTCCTTCTGAGCCGTCTGGCTCTCTTTCTGTCACCGCCGACATAAAAAACCCCGACTTTTCAGCCGGGGTTTTCTGGATATCTGCCGCTTTCGCGATCTCAGCCTTCGGCGCGTGTCGCCAGAATATGATTGGCCGCAGAAACGATCGCCTCCAGCGAAGCGGCAACGATATTGGTGTTGACGCCGACGCCATAGAGATGGCCGCCCGGATAGGCGACATCGACATAGGATATCGCCCGGGCATCCGAACCTTCATGCATGGAGTGCTCCGAATAATCGGCAACGGTCAGCTTCACGCCGAGATAGGCCGAGAGCGCATTGATAAAGCCGTCGACCGGACCATTGCCCTGCGCATCAATGCGCTTTGTCACTCCGCCATCGGTAATTTCTGCCGTCACCATGCGCACCCCCTTGGCATCGCCCTGCGGATAGGTGTGATGATCGACAAATTTGATCCGGGCCTCCGGCTGGTCGACGTAATATTTGACAAACTCCTCATAGATCCGCTTCGAGGGCAGCTCCCGCCCCTCTTCATCCGTGATCTTCTGAATATGCTCGCGGAACTCCACCTGCAGGCCGCGCGGCATGTGAATGCCGTAGTCCTGCTGCAGGATATAGGCGATCCCCCCCTTGCCGGACTGGGAGTTGATGCGGATGATCGCCTCATAGGTGCGCCCGACATCCTGCGGATCGATCGGCAGATAGGGAACTTCCCATTGCGGCTTGTTGGCGACGCGGATCGCCTTCATGCCCTTGTTGATGGCATCCTGATGCGATCCGGAAAAGGCGGTGTAGACCAGCTCGCCGACATAGGGATGGCGCTCGGGAATCACCATCTGGTTGGAATATTCGTAGACGGCCTTCATCCGCTCGATATCGGAGCAATCCAGTTCCGGATCGACCCCTTGCGTGAACATGTTCAGCGCCAGGGTAACGATATCGACATTGCCGGTGCGCTCGCCATTGCCGAACAGCGTGCCTTCGACACGGTCGGCGCCTGCCATCAGCCCCAGCTCCGCCGCAGCAATGCCCGTTCCACGGTCATTATGCGGATGAACGGAGATGATCAGGTTTTCGCGATTGTCCAGGTTGCGGCACATCCATTCGATCTGATCGGCATAGATGTTCGGCGTCGACATTTCGACCGTCGAGGGCAGATTGATGATCAGCTTGTTGTCGGGTGTCGGCTTCACCTCGGCGATCACCGCATTGCAGACCTCCAGCGCCACATCGAGCTCCGTGCCGGTAAAGCTTTCCGGCGAATATTCAAAGCGATAGCCACCGCCGGCCTTTTCCGCCATATCGGTGATCATCTTGGCGGCATCGACGGCAATCTGACGAATGCCGGCAACATCCTTGCCAAACACCACGCGGCGCTGCAACTCACTGGTGGAATTGTAGAAATGCACGATCGGCCGGTTGGCGCCTTCCAGCGCTTCGAAGGTGCGGGTGATCAGCTCCGGCCGGCACTGCACCAGAACCTGCAGCGACACATCCTCGCCAACACCGCTGTCCTCCACGCACCAGCGGGCAAAATCGAAATCCGTCTGCGAGGCAGAGGGAAAGCCGATCTCGATTTCCTTGAAGCCCATATCCAGCAGCATCTGGAACATGCGGGCCTTGCGATCATGGCCCATGGGATCAACCAGCGCCTGATTGCCGTCGCGCAGATCGACCGAACACCAGATCGGCGCCTTGTCGATGCGTTTCGACGGCCAGCTTCGGTCCGTGAGGTTGATCTGGCCGTAAGGCTGGTACTTGCTGGATGCCGACGGCATGCCCTTGCGAATGATATTGACGCTCTCGTTCATTGTCTCGTCCTTCGATGCGCCCGGTGTCTCATGCACATCGTCGTGCCGGACCGGATCAGTCTCGTAAAATTCAGTTTCAGGAGATTTCAGCGAGGAGCGCTTTTAGACCCAGGCGGTTTCGGCCGCCGGGCGCTCCTCAACGGACCCGGCAACCGCGCGTAAGGCCGAGAAGAAGGAGCGTCTGAGGAACGGCAGAACCGGCGCCGGCGGTCTGGACCGCAGACGGCATAAAGGCCGGGGACTGGTTCGTCATCGTGTTCATGACAGGCTTCATAGCGGCAAGCGGCCTGCATTGCAATCCGAATTTTGGACCTGACTGCACAACCATGCGGCATCAGCGCCAGAAAACAGGCAGAAGCCCACGGGCATAGGCGGAGCGATGCGAGCATCGCCCCGCGCGCCTGCCCGATTACCGGCGGAAACCGCCGCCGCCAAAGTGGCCGCCACCAAAGTTCCCGCCACCGAAATTGCCGCCGTGAAAACCGCCCGCGCCATGCGGTATTTCCGGTCCCGGCCCCATCGGCACATGCGGCCGCGGACCGCCACCAGGCGGCCTCGGTCCGCCACCAGGCGGCCGTCCGCCATTTGGCCCCGGCGGATGATGGCCAGGCCTCGGATCCGGTCCAGGCCCCTGCCAGGGCTGGCCCGGTGGCACCAGCCAGGGATAGGGGTTACCGGCGACGAAGGGCGGATAGTCATCATAGGGCGTATAGCCCCAGCCATAGCCCACGCCGACACCCGATTCGACGACACAACCCGACAGCATTGCCGTGACAGCGCAACCACCGAGAATTTTCAGCAGTTTCGAAACCAATCTTCACCCCCATGTGACCGTTTGGAACCGTTTAATCCTGAAGATATCTGACAGTCATAGTTTGTTTACTATGAATTGGCCATGAACGGCGGCAGTTCGCAATCCCTATTTGTTGCCGCCCCTCATCTTTTCAACGCCACGTTTCATTCCCATCACGGCAAGTCCGGCAACCAGCCCCCAGAAGGCACCGGAAATGCCAAAGAAGCTGGCGCCAGAAGCAGCGGCCAGAAAGGTCGCGGCAGCGGCCTCTCGCGCATCGGGCTCCTTGAAGGCCCCCATGGCCGATGCCCCCAATGCGCCGATCAGGGCAAGGCCTGCCACGGCTTCGATCAGGATCGTCGGCGCAAGACTGACAAGGGCGACGACCAGCCCGCTCAACAGCCCCAGCAGGACATAGCCGACCCCGCCGATGATGGCGGACCAGTAGCGTTTGGCCGGATCGGCATTGGCATCCGGCCCCGCACACATGGCAGCGGTGATGGCCGCAAGATTGATGCCATGGCCGCCAAAGGGCGCCGCGATGACGGAGAACAGGCCTGTCAGCGAGAACAGCCGGCCCGCTTCCGGCCGGTAGCCATTGATGTTCAGGATCGCGATACCGGGAATATTCTGCGACGCCATGGTGACGATGAAGAGCGGCAGCGCCACGGCGATCGTCGCCTGCAGCGAGAAATGCGGCGTCACCCAGACAAAGCGCGGCAGCATCTGTTCGGCAACGCCAGCCCAGGCGCCGTCGGGAATGTCGACCCCGAAAACAACCACCAGCGCAAAGGCCAGAAGTGCTGCCGGAACCGCCAGCAGCCGATTGAAGGCGCCGGCCACGGCCCAGGCAAGGATGATCGGCAGACCGAGGATCGGACTGAAGGACACAGCCTGAACCGGCGCCAGGCAGAGGCTTAACAGAACGCCGGCCAGCATGGCATTGGCAATCGGGGCGGGAATGGCGGAAATGGCGCGGCCAACGGGGCGCACCAGCCCGGCAATGATGATCAGCACATTGGCAATGATGAAGGCACCAACCGCATCGGCAAAGCCTCCCTGCTGCATGCCCGCCGTTGCCAGCAATGCCGCTCCCGGCGTCGACCAGGCGATGCTGACCGGCATGCGTGTGACGGCGGAAATCAGAATGCCGCTCAGCCCCATGGCGATCGACAGCGCCATCAGGCCCGATGCGGCTTCCGCCGGCGATGCACCGACACCGGCGAGCCCCTGCAGAACAACGGAAAAGGAGCTGGCAAAACCGACAAAGGCGACCAGCAGGCCCATGAACAGGCCCTGAAGGGAGAAGTCTTTCAGCATAGGCGTACCGGGCAGCGAGCGACAGGAAGGTTCAACAAAGATCAAATGCGCGCAGGCATTGCAAGGCCGGACAGGGCAGAAGCGAGCGGCCGGGCGCAGTTTTAGGCCCAAGGACCAGGCCGGGCGTCACCCAACGCCTTAAAAAAATCCCCCGTCCCTGACAGGACGGGGGATTGAAATCACTGACGTCTATGGCCTTTGCCTCAGAGGTCGGCCTGGCTGGAAACGATTCGCGACACCAGACCGTAACCGATGGCTTCATCGGCGGAGAGCCAGTAATCGCGATCCGTATCATGGGCGATCTTTTCGACCGACTGACCGGTTGCCTCGGCGAAAATCTTGTTCAGCCGCTCATTCATGCGAATGATCTCGCGGGCCTGGATCTCGATATCGGAAGCCATGCCGCGTGTGCCGCCGGAGGGTTGATGCAGCAGAAACCGCGTGTTCGGCAGGCAGATGCGGCGCTCCTTCGGAACGCTGACATAGATCAGCGCGCCGGCCGAAGCGACCCAGCCCGAACCGATGATGGTGACCTTCGGCTTGATGAACTTGATCATGTCATGGATCGAGTCACCCGATTCCACATGACCGCCCGGCGAATTGACGAAAACGCGAATATCGTCGTCGCTGACGGCTGCCATGGCAACGAGCTGCGAGCAGACCCGCTGCGCCAGCTCCTGCGTGATCGGCCCATAGATGAAGATGGACCGCGACTTGAACAGGTTGGCTTCCGCTTCCTTGCCCAGGGGCAGTTCAGTCTTCTTGTCGTCTTCGTCTTCGTCGTTCATGCGCATCTCCGAAACTGAATGTTGCACCTCCCGACTTAATGCCTCCGGCGCGACAAAACAATTGCCGATGACAAAGGAAATTCACACCGAAGTGCCTGAGGGGGGGCAAAATGACACCTGCGCCAATTTACGTATGGACATGGTTGCCGCCGGATCGCTAATCTTGACGCACTCAACTTCAGCCTGCCCCTACGGGCCAGATCTGCCCTGACAACAAAATGAGGGAACCATGTTCAAGCGCATCGCCTTGTCCGCACTGATCCTTGCCGCCGCAACCGCACCGGCCTTTGCCCATCTCAACCCCGCAGAACACGGCTCGTTCATGGCCGGCGTTTCGCATCCGCTGTTCGGCGCCGACCATATCCTGGCCATGGTCGCTGTCGGCATCTGGGCCTCGATGATCGGCGGACGGGCCATGCTGGCGGTTCCGGCAGCATTCGTCGCCACCATGGGGTTCGGCTTTGCGCTGGCACTTTCAGGCGTCTACCTGCCCTTTGTCGAACCGGCAATCCTCGCTTCCGTCGTCGGCCTTGGCCTGCTGGTTGCCCTCGCTGTCAAGCTGCCAACGCCGGTTTCAGCAGCCGTGGTCGCCGTCTTTGCGCTGTTCCACGGCTATGCCCATGGCACCGAGCTTGGTGGCGCCGGCGCCATCCGCTTCGGCCTTGGCTTCATGGTCGGCACAGCCCTGCTGCACGCTGCCGGTCTTGGCATCGGCATGGGCCTCAACCGTTTTGGCGGCACCACGCTTTCGCGCATTCTCGGCGGTGCAACGGCGCTTGCCGGCATCGCCATGATGGCCGCCTGAGCCCTACGGCCAAGCCAACGAGAAACGCCGCGCGGCAAAACCGCGCGGCGTTTCTGTTTCGCCACCAGTGCTCTCGTCTCAGCCGCGCCCGCGATAGGGCTTGACGCCCTGATCCGGAAGCCACACACCGTCCGGCGGTGTCCCCGTCTGCCAGAAGACATCGATCGGTATGCCACCTCGCGGATACCAGTAGGCGCCAATTCTCAGCCATTTCGGATCGAGCAGTTCAACGATCCGCTTGGCGATATAGATCGAGCAATCCTCGTGGAAGGCACCGTGATTGCGGAACGAGGCGAGAAACAGCTTCAGCGACTTCGATTCCACCAGCCATTCGCCGGGAATGTAATCAATAACGATATGGGCGAAATCCGGCTGCCCCGTCATCGGGCAGAGCGAGGTGAATTCCGGTGCGGTGAAACGGACAACGAAATCCGTACCAGCCTGGCTGAACGGCACCTTTTCCATCACCGCATCTTCGGGATTTGAAGGTGCCTCTACGGCATGGCCGAGCTGGGAAAGCCCGGAAACATCTGTCTTGACCATGAGCCTATCCTCTCAAGTTTCAATTGTAGCAGCAGCGGCCGTTTATTCTGGAACGACCCGGGCTAAATCCGCACCCGCACGCCATGGGGTTTCACCCCTTCCGGCTCCACATGAATGGCCAGACTGGCGCCGGGAATGGCCGTCTTGATGGCTGCCTCAAGCCGGTCGCAGATTTCATGTGCCTTGCCAACACTCATATCAACCGGCACGACGAGGTGGAAATCAATAAAGGCAGCCGGACCGGCACGCCGGGTCCTCAGATCATGAACCCCGATCGACCCCTCCGCATTGGCGGCAATGGCGGCGCGGATGCCGTCTTCCTCGTCCCCCGTCAGCGCGGAATCCATCAACCCGCTCATTGACGAGGAGATCACCCTCCAGCCTTCGAACAGGATGTTGGCAGCAACCAGAAGCGCCAGCAGCGGATCGAAGATCGGATAGCCGGTCGCCAGTGCCAGAGCGAGGCCGATGACCACACCGACAGAGGTGACCACATCGGTGCGGATATGCTGCCCGTCTGCCACCAGCGCCGGAGAGCGACGCTTGCGCCCCTCGGTGATCAGAAGATAGGCCCAGACACCATTGATGACACTGGCGATGACATTGACGCCAAGACCGAGCGTGACTGATGTCGGCATGGTCGGGTTGGCCAGCTCTCCGACCGCTTCACGCACGATCAGCAGCGCCGCAACGATAATGAAGACGCCTTCAAGAACCGCCGAGACATATTCAGCCTTGTAATGGCCGAACTGATGATCGTGGTCGGCGGGCTTGGCGGCGTAGACGATGGCGATATAGGCGGCAATCGAAGCGACGACATTGACGATCGATTCCAGCGCATCTGACAGAAGTGCGACCGAACCGGTGAGCCAGTAGGCCAGGAACTTGATCGCAAAGACGGCCACGGAAATCGGAATACTGGCCAGCGCCAGCCGGCTGATTGTGCTCCTGCCAGTCTCTGTCATCTCTGTCTGCCTGAATGGTTTCGATCGTCTTGCCGGTCCCTGCCCGGCGCGCCCGCTTATAGACATAAAGGCGGCGAAGATGCAATTTCCGCCGCCCCTGATATCACAAGTTATACCACTAACCGGGACTAGAGGCCGACGGCCTTGCGACCGGCATTTGCCGTTTCGTCCGCAGGCCGCGCTAGCCGCATCACCGCGTTTTCGATAATGCGCATGCCGGCATCACCGCCAAGGGTCATGATCGATTCCGGGTGGAACTGAACGGCGGCCACCGGTTCGCTTTCATGCTCGATACCCATGACAATGCCGTCATCGGTTTCCGCCGAAATCATGAAGGCCTTCGGCAGAGCCACGGCATCGGCAAAGATCGAGTGATAACGGCCGACCGTGATTTCCTTTGGCAGGCCGGCAAACAGCCGTCCCTGCTCCAGCACCCGGATGCGGGACGGCTTGCCATGCATGGGAACGGCGAGCTGGCGCAGCGAGCCGCCATAGGCCTCGGCCAGCGCCTGCAGACCAAGGCAGACACCAAAGAGCGGAAGGCCGCGTGCGCGCGCCTTTCTGATCGTGGCAGCGCAGTCGAAATCCTTCGGCGAACCCGGTCCGGGCGAAAGCACAACGAGATCCGGATTGATCCGGTCGAGCGTTTCTTCAGCCACGGGAGAGCGCACGGTGGAAACCGTGGCGCCTGTCTGGCGCAGATAGTTGGCCAGGGTATGAACGAAGGAGTCCTCGTGATCGACCAGCAGGATCTTCACACCCTCGCCAACGCGCGCAACGCTGCGCACGGCCGGCGCCTCGCTCACCGTTTCCGCCTCGCGGATGGCAGCGAGCATCGCTGAGGCTTTCAGCTCCGTTTCCGCTTCTTCTTCCTTCGGATTTGAATCGTAAAGCAGCGTCGCACCGGCACGGACAGAGGCAATGCCATCCTTCACCCGAATGGTTCTGAGCGTCAGCCCGGTGTTCATGTCGCCATTGAAGCCGACCATGCCGATCGCCCCGCCATACCAGGCGCGCGGGCTCTTCTCATGGTTCTCGATGAAGCGCATCGCCCAGAGTTTCGGCGCCCCCGTGACAGTCACCGCCCAGGCATGGCTCAAAAAGGCGTCAAACGCGTCCATGTCGGGCCGCAGGCGCCCTTCGATATGATCGACGGTGTGGATCAGCCGTGAATACATCTCGATCTGCCGGCGGCCGATAACCTTGACCGATCCTGGCTCGCAGACGCGGCTCTTGTCGTTGCGATCCACATCCGAACACATGGTCAGCTCGGACTCGTCCTTGACCGAGTTCAGAAGCTTCAGGATCTGCTGGCTATCGGCAATCGGGTCTTCGCCGCGCTTGATGGTGCCGGAGATCGGGCAGGTCTCGACCCGCCGCCCGGTGACGCGGACAAACATCTCCGGCGACGCGCCGATCAGATATTCCTGATTGCCCAGATTGATGAAGAAGGAATAGGGCGAGGGATTGGTGGACTTCAGCCGCTTGGAAATCGCCGACGGCCTGGAGGTGCAGCGCTCCATGAACTGCTGGCCGGGCACGACCTCGAAGAGATCGCCGCGCACGAAACTCTCCTTGGCCTTGACCACCAGCTCGGCATATTCGCCGGGGCGGTGATCGCCGCGCGGCGGAACGCTGTCCGAAGAGCGGAACGGATCGGCGGCGATCTCGCCATCCCTGCCGGCCGTTGCCAGCCCGTCCTTCTTGAATTCATAGCGGTCGATCCACGCCTTGGCCGCGTGGTTATCAACCATCATCACCTCATCGGGCAGATAGAGCACCATATCGCGCTGATCCGACGGGCGTTCGAGCTTGAGCGTGATCGCATCGAACTGGAAGGCCAGATCATAGCCGAACGCCCCATAAAGTCCGAGGCTTGCATCCTCTTCCGAATAGAAAAGATCGACGATCGCCCGCAGGACGGTGAAGACGGTGGGCGCCTTGGAGCGTTCCTCCTCGGTGAACTGACGGTCAGGATCAGCAACCTTGAGATCAATGCGGCGCGCGCTCGTGCCGGTGATCGTCACCGCATCCAGCGCCTCCACGACCGGAGCAATCATGCCAAGCAAGGCTTCGCCGCGGCCATTGAAGGCCTCGAGCCACATGGTGCGGCCAAGACAGGAGATGGCGACCGGCGGATCAATCACCGCCGTGTCCCAGCGGGTATAGCGACCGGGATATTCATAATTGGATGACAGAACCACGCCGCGCCGCTCATCCAGCCGCTCGATATAGTTGGAAACCGCGCTGCCATAGGGCACGTAACGCCGTGTACGGGTGATGTTCACGCCACCCCTGGTCAGATAGCTTTCCCCGGTCTCGGACTCGTGAAGGCTCATGTGTTCCACCTCGTCTTTCGGGCCAGCCCTGTGCCGGTTCCCGCCGATTGCTCCCTGCCCCGCAATGAGACAGCCCGAAATACAAAAAAGCCGCCTCAGTTCTTGGGCGGCTTATCCTGATCAAATCGACATGCGTGATCGTGGCCGCTTTAGCGTGCCCACCACCAATTTGCAATGTTCGCGTTTGTCATCATGGGCGTTTTGTACCTCAGCCCGCAAAGCGTGGCAAGACCAAACAGAATGGCTTTGGTGCATGAAAAAGGGCGGCCGGAGCCGCCCTCAGGCTGCTGGCAAAGCCTAGCCCCTTCTCTAACGTCATGCCTGTGCTTGTCACAGGCATCCAGCCGACGCGCGTCCGCGCGGCGAAAGGTTCTCCTTATTCAAATCCTTAAGAGTATGGATCCCCGTGACGAGCACGGGGATGACGACGGAGGGGGCGGCCATTCCACCCCGAGCAGGCGATCTGAACGACTTTGCCAGCAATCTGAAGGGCGGCCGGAGCCGCCCTTCGTTCAATCCCATTGCGTGCGTCCTCAGAAGGTCTGCGTCAGCGTGACCCGGAAGGAGCGGCCCGTCTCCGAATAATAGGTCTTGGGTTGGGTCAGTGTGGTCTCCTGCCAGTCGAGGGAGTCGTAATAGGTCTGGTCGAAGACGTTGAAGACGCCGGCTTGGATCTTGAAGCCGTTGAGCTGTTCAGGTGCCCACCAGGCGGTCAGATCAACAACGCCATAACCCGGCCAGGCATAGCTGGCATCGGAATGCTCGGAAACCGCAGCCTGCAGCACCCAATTGGCATTGGCGCCCCAGGTCTCGTTGTTGTAGCCACCACCGAGAATGGCCTTCAGCGGTGCGACCGAAGCCAGGAACTCATTGGTTTCCATGTTCCAGCCACGCGCAAAGGCCAGCGACGAGCGGACACTGAAATCATTTTCGAACTGCTTCTGCGCCGAGAGCTCAAGACCGGCAATCTGGACGTTCTCGATATTCACATTCTGATAGACGAACATGTAATCCGAGGGGTCCAGGCCGAGCGCGGAGATCTCGCTGTCAGAGAGCGTCTCGGTATCGATGAAATTGTGGTAGCGGTTGTAGAAGGCCGAGACCCGGCCACCGAACATATCGTCGCCGAAATTCGATCCCAGTTCGAAGCCCCAGCTGGTTTCCGGTTTCAGGTCCGGATTGCCGATCGACAGATAGCTGCCCGGCGAACCATAGGCCATATAGAGTTCCGGCGTGGTCGGCGCGCGGAAGGCGGTGGAGAACTGGCCGTAGAGCTGAACGTCCGGCGTCAGATCATAGGTGGCCAGAAGCTTCGGGGAGACATGAACGCCGTTCTGGGCGCTGGGCATGCCATAGGTCTCATACATCGGGTTGTTTTCGTAGGCTGCGGTATCCTGCGGTTCACGCCAGTAGGCATCGAAGCGGACGCCAGGCGTCAGTGCGAAGCCGCTGTCACCGAAGACGATCTCATCCTGCGCATAAAGGCCGAGGTCGTAGGAATCCACCTCCGGCGTATCCGCCTGATTGTTGTGGTAGTAGTTGCAGGCATAGGCAAAGGTGACATCGCAGCTATCATAGCCGGATGAATATTGCTGGGTGTTGGCGTAATTGAAGGAACCGCCAACCGTGATGTTATGCTGGAGATTGCCGGCATCAATGGTGTTTTCCGCCCAGCCATTGAAGCCGAAATCATTTTCCGTGATCTTCGACTGGCGGCCATAGGCACCGGCCGGCGATGTCAGACGGGTGCCGCCCGTGCCACTGATGCGCTGGTTACGCTGCCAGTAAAGCGTGGCCCAGGCCGCATCGATCCAGCCGTCGGTGGAGAAGGCATCATAGGAATAGTCGAGCGAGACGCGGTCACGATGGCTGTCTTCCGATCCGTTCCAGTCGCCGGGCTTGTAGGTCGAACCCTGCGCAGTCATCAGATCGATGTCATTGTCGTAGTCATAACGCTCAAAGGTCAGACCGATGGTCGTGGCGTCGTCAATCTGCTGCTTCAGCTTGAAGAGGAAGTTGTCCTCATCGTAATTGGCCGGATTGGCCTCGGAGCGCGTCGCGCCTGTCCCGCCGACGGTGCCCTGATTTTCGGTCTCATGACCGGTGGTGTAGATGCCCTGGAACAGGATCGAAGTGCCCTGCTTGCCCTGGGCGGCAACGGCGGCGTCGGTCTTCAGCGAACGATCGGCGCTGTCATAGGTCATCTTCAACCGTCCGCCCCAGCTCTCGCCGGGTTCCAGCAGATCTTCCGGCTGCAGCGTGGAGAGCACCATGGCACCGCCCATGGCGCCGCTGCCAGCGCGGCTGGAGTCGGAGCCGCGCACGATATCGACATTGGCGACCGCATTGAAATCGAAACTGTCGACACCGCCGCCGGAACCGGAACGCGCGCCCGGATCAAGATAGGGGATCGGAATACCATCAATCGTCGTCAGCACACGCGGTCCCTGAAGGCCGCGAATATTGATCGAGCCGCCCTCGTCACCGGCAAAGGCGACACCGGGAATCAGCATATTTCCGAGATCATCGACCGACTGGATCTCGTAACGGTCAAGCTCTGCTGCCGTGACATCAACGGCCAGGGGCGTATCGGCAACGCCGCTGGCATCACCATTGGCTGCTGTCTTCACCGTGACGGGCGCCAGCACGGTCGTGTCGCTATCGGCTGCCGCGGTCGCGCCATCTTCGGCCCAGGCCGGCATCGCCAGTGTTGCAAGTGCCGTAGCACCCCAAAAGGCCTTACGGAATGTCCCCATTCGCATTACCAAATCCTTCGCTTTGAAAAGCGCCTGGCTGGCTGGAGCGGATGATCCGTTTCTGGCTGGCTTGGCTGAACTCCGGTGCCTCTCAGGCGGCCGGAACAATCTCTGTAAGGATGGCGTTAAAAAACATGAGTATTTTTGTCAATATATATCCGGATTATTTCTACCATCTTTTTGTCAAGTTTTCGTCAGAATGCGATTCTGGCAAGGCTGCAACAGTCGGCCCATGATTTCGCTCTGTGGAAAGGGCTTTGCGCGAAAACACGGAATTCGGGACGTTCGCGCTTGATTTTCACGTTCGTCAATCGTCAAATTCGAATGATTCATGATGATTTGAAATCAGAACGCGTAGCTGAACCACAAAAGAACCGGCGCCATTGCCTGTCTGGGGAGAGATCAGCGCTTCCTGCAGAGGCCGGTACGCAGATCGAAACACTGATGAAATATTTTCACGAATGCTGAATTGGAAACGACGGATTCATATTTTTGGAATTTATAGCATGACTATCTTATCACTTGAGTCTGCCCGATGGCAGGAAAGCGTCCCAGTTCTGACATGATCATCCCCGAGACAGAGCGCCAGCCGCGGCTGCAGGCCAGGCTTCGTGCAAGCCAGAATATGGACGAACTCGCCGATATCGTCGCCGAGGTCAAGACGGCTTTCGGCTTCAGCCAGTACTGCCTGATCGACCTGCCGACACCCAATGCGAACAGGCTGGCACCCTTTATCCACCTTACGTCAATTCCGGATAGCTTTCTCGCTGCCTATGACCGCCGCAACCTGCTTGCCCATTCGGCTGTTGCCCGGACCTCAACACGTTCATTCATGCCGGTGCAGTGGCGCCTGTCGTCCAGCAGCAACCATCTCGAGCCGACATCGGGCTATTACGCGCGGCTGCTTGCGGCATTTGGTATTTCCATGGGCATGGGCTTCACCTTCACCACGCTCGATCACTGGCGGCTGGGGCTCTATTTCATCGGTGACCGCATGGAGCTGGCTCAATCCGAGCTCAATGAGCTCGGCATGGTCGCACTGAAGATCTTCTCCTCCTTCGAGCGGCTGCGCCAGCAGAGCTTCGATTGCTCCCAGCCGCTCTCCGCCCGCGAGACGGAGGTTGCCAGCTGGACGGCCGAGGGCAAGACGTCTGCCGAAATCGGGAAGATCCTCGGTCTGTCCGAGCATACGGTCAATGCCTATCTCGGCAATGCGATCCGCAAGCTGGACTGCGTCAACCGCGCGCAGATGGTGGCGAAAGCGATCCGCTGCGGACTGATCCGCTAAGGCATTCTTACCGATCCAGTACCGATCGGATCTCGACGAGGTTCGAGCGCACTCTCAGAATATAAAAGCCCATGGTCGCAAGATGCGTTGGCATGATCCAGCCATCCTCGCGACCGTTGGATATGATCGCCGGCTGAATGGCAAGCGCCGCACGGAACTGATCCTCTGTTTCATCCCAAAGCGCCGTCAGATCGCGCTGCGCAATGACCTGCGAGAAATCAGCGCCCGTCGCCGCCAGAATGCCGTAATAGCCGTAGAGCTGGCCATAGGCGAACCAGAACCGGTCATCGGCCCTGGTAT
Source organism: Martelella sp. HB161492 (assembly GCF_013184775.1). Classification (GTDB taxonomy): domain Bacteria; phylum Pseudomonadota; class Alphaproteobacteria; order Rhizobiales; family Rhizobiaceae; genus Martelella. Next base: position 69,807 of record NZ_JAATVV010000009.1, on the reverse strand, counting down.
CGAACCAGCCGCCATTGTGATTTTCCGAGCGCTCCCGCAGGATTGCCGACGTGGCACCGAGATCATTGGCAATGCGGTCAACAAACTGGCTCAGATTGTCAGCGCGGGCGTCAAACACCGTGTTGCAGCCGGAAAGTTCGGCATTGAAGCGCTTGAGGCTTTTCACGGCAGAACGATAGAAGCTCGGTGTCGGCGTCTTGAAGCCGAAGGGCTGCAGCCCGAAATACCAGGAATATTCGTCATATTGCAGATTGCCGCGCGCATCCTGGAGATTGTTGTCAACACCGGACGTCCCGCGCACGCGCCCGAGCGTGTCAACCAGCTCCACCGTGGAGCGCCTGACCGCCTGATTGACACCGCGCTGGAAGGCAGCCTTGTTGTCGAAAAACGGCGTCTTGTCCCAATCCAGTCCGAAAAAGCCCAGCCGATAGGCGAGCGTCGACGAAATCCAGCTATTCTGATTGACATTCATGTCCACCAGATCGGCCAACACAGTGACGAGCGCGGAGGACTGGCAGGCGGCACTGCTGCCATCACCCGCGGCAGGAAGCTTCGAACCGGCCGGCAGCGAGCGCTCGCTGAGCTGATAGCTGTCGACATAATCAGGATTGAAACCGTGCCAGATTTCGGTGCGCCAGAAGAAGGTTGCGTAAAACAGCACCAGCGCCAGAACGAAAACACCGAGCCCGGACTTGATGATCAGGCCGCGACGCCCGGAAGCGCCACCTGCCGCCCTGAACGGCCACACCACCGCTGCAACAAGAAGCGCACCGATCCGCCGGAAGAAAGCACCGATCCGTCTCATCGTGTTCTTGAGAAATTCCGGCATGGCCCACTCCTTGATCTGTCCCCTTCAGGCATGGACCGGTAAATGCCGCATCATGCCCGCTTTTCAGATAGGGTCATCACCCGCCGGGTTCAATTCTTCATCGCTCCGCCGCCATCATTCTTGCGGCAACATGCCAATACGCCGCATCCACGCCTCGGCAAGATCAGGCCAGACGCCGCCGGGCAGATGGGTGATGCGCTCAACGCCGAAACCGTGCCCGCCATCGCGAAAGACATGCAGCTCGGCTTTCACACCGGCCCGCCGAAGCCCGGCATAGAACAGCACCGCATTGTCGGCGGGCACCGCCCGGTCGTCATCGGCAAGCATCATGAACACTTCCGGGCAATCATCCGGCACATTGCGGTCGGGTGAGTAATGCGCAATCGCTGCAGCATCCGGCGTCTCGCCAATCATCCTGAGCCGCGAGCCGGCATGGGCAAATGCAACATCCATGGTGATGACCGGATAGAGCAGAATGCCGAAATCCGGCCGTGCCGAAACCGCATCGGCCGCATCGACGGGCTGATAGACGTCGCGCCCAAAACCGGTCAGCAGCGATGCCATGACATGGCCGCCCGCCGAAGCGCCGAGAACGCCGATCCGGCCGGGATCAATCCCGAAGGCTGCCGCATTGTGCCGCACCAGACGGATGGCGCGCTTTGCATCAGCAAGTGGCGCATCGGCCCCGTTTTCGTGTCCCTCTGCGGGAAGACGATAGGTCGTCACAAATGTGGTGATGCCGAAGCGGGCCAGCCACTCGGCGCATTCTCGCCCCTCTTTCGCAAGCGTAATGCGCGAATAGCCGCCGCCCGGCGCCACGATCACCGCCATGCCATTGGGATTCTCCGGCCGGAAAACCGTCATGGCAGGGGCGGAAATGGAGCTCAGCTCGCGCTCGGCCCGAAACAGGATGGGCGAAAGATCAACAATACGTTGCGGCGGAAAATCGGCCGGCGTGCCCGGCGCCCCGTCGGGCCACAGCTTGATCACCATGCCGTCGGCAAGACCGTCTGCCATTGTCGTTTGATCGTCCATTACAAGCCTCCACCCACCAACAGAATGGGCCCGACATCTGCCGGGCCCGTCATCAGATAATGCTGCTCAGAGTTTGACGCGTCCCTTGACCAGCTGGTCCTCCCAGGCAAGTGCATGTTTGACGATGGTGTCGAGATCGTCATATTGCGGCTCCCAGCCAAGCAGAGCCCGCACCCGCGAACTGTCAGCCACCAGTGAGGGCGGGTCACCGGGACGGCGCTCGGCGAGATCGACGCGGAAATCAACGCCGGAAACGCGCTTGATCGCATTGACCACTTCCAGCACGGAGAAACCGTGACCATAGCCGCAATTGGCCACGAAGTTCTCGCCACCATTCAGCAGATGCATCAGCGCTTTCACATGCGCATCAATCAGGTCGGTGACGTGGATATAGTCACGCAGGCAGGTGCCGTCCGGGGTCGGATAGTCGGTTCCGAAGATCTGCATGCGGTTGCGCCGACCGGTCGCCGCCTGCGCGGCGATCTCGATCAGATGGGTTGCATGTTCGCGGGTTTCACCGGTGCGGCCTTTCGGGTCTGCACCAGCGACGTTGAAATAGCGGAGTGCCGCATATTTCAGCCCATAGGCCGTTGCACTGTCGCGCAGCATGACTTCGGTCATCAGTTTCGACCAGCCATAGGGTGAGACCGGCTGCAGGTTCTGCCCCTCATCAAGGATATCCGCCCCCGGCTCGCCGTAGACAGCTGCCGTGGAGGAAAACAGGAAAGCCTGGATCTTGGCTTCGACGGCCGCCTCGATCAGCGCCCGCGATCGGACCGTGTTGTTCTCGTAATAGGTCAGCGGATCGGAAACGGAATCCGACACGACGATGGATCCGGCAAAATGGGCGATTGCAACAATGCCCTCATCGGCGATCAGCTTCGCAATCAGCTTTTTGTCGGCGATATCACCCTGAACCAGCTTGGCTGCTTCGGGAACAAGCTCCTTGTGACCAGTCGAAAGATCGTCGATCACCACAACCTTTTCGCCGCGATCCACCAGCGCATGTGACATGTGCGAACCGACATAGCCGGCGCCGCCTGTTACCAGAATGGCCATTTCTTTTCTCCTTTCCGGCATCTCCTGCGTTCCGCCGGGCGCCGATGATAAAAACTCGTTACAGCATTCTCAAACTGCCGAAACCCCGATGGGCGAGAGCGCGAAAGCGATCGACAGAGGCGCCTGCGAAGACAGACGATAGGGCGGATGCACCGGCGCGCCCCAGCTGTCATCGCCACCGACGCCCATCTGTTTTGCCGCAACCGTCACAACCGTGCGATAGACTGGCGGAAGTTCCTCGACGCGCAAAGCATTTTCCAGCTCCATCGGCGCATAATGCAGGGCATTGAACTCGAATGGCGCGGCCTCTGTTGCAAATCGCAGCCCCCTGCCCTTTGCATCGGTGACTTCGGCAAAGCGAACGCCCATGCGGTTGCCCGCTTCCTGCGGCACGAGATAGGCTGGAAGATTGTCGGCAACGCGCTTTTCGAAAATCCCGAGTCGTGCGCCCTTGGCCCGGTCGGCATAATTTTCCTCCGGTCCCAGACCATAATAGCGGAACCGGTCGAAGCTTTTGTCCATGGTGAACTGCAGGCCGAAGATCGGCAATTCCGGCAGACCTTCAGCGCCCGGATAATGCGCCTCAACATGGACCAGCCCGTCGCGGCCGACACGATATATCACGCTCGGTTCGACAGGAAGGCCAGGCAGTGTGAAACGGTAGGTCACTGTCGGCTCATTGGCCTCGGCATCGATCTCGACAGCGGCAATCTTCTGATACAGCGTTGCCGTCTGCCATGCACCAAGCTCGAAACCATGTTTGCGGCCACGGTCATTATCCGTCATGGCGCGCCAGAAGGTCAGGCGCGGCGGCCGGCGGATGAATTCCAGCGTTCCGACCGTCAGCGAGGAAAGCCCGCCATAGACCTGGGCAAACATCGCGGTGAAGCCCGGCGCCTGAACGCCGAGATTGAGATCGCCGCGAATGACGCGCAGATTGGCACCCGCCCTGCTGCCCGCCTTCACCGCCAGCGCACCGGACAGAACCGCTTCGCCAAAGGCAACCTCATGGCCGGCACCGGCCCAGAGTGTATCCTGTTTCAGGCAGAGCGCGGTCTGCAGCACATATTCGCCGGGCTGCGTCCTGTCGGGAAGCGACAGCGGCACGAAAGCCGTCTCACCGGGCGCAATATCGACAACCGTCGCCCCCGTGAAGACCACCACGCCATCGCGCATCAAGGTGTAGCACAGCGCAAAATCTGCCGTCGAGACAAACAGGTTCTTGTTGCGGATCGTCACGCCGCCGGCCTCCGGCGTCAGATCGGCATTCTGGTAGAGGTATTTCACCTCCTGAACCTTCGGCGTCAGCGCGCGGAAGGCGGTGACGATGCCGTCAGCGCAGAATTCGTAATCCGACGGCCGGTCGCCGAAATCGCCGCCATAGGCGAGCAGCGGCTTGCCATCCTCACCGGTAACCGCGATCGCCTGGTCGATATAATCCCAGATGAAGCCACCCTGATACATCGGATACTTGTCGACGAGATCGGTGTAGAGATGCATCCCGCCGCAGGAATTGCCCATGGCATGCATATATTCGCAGAGGATATAGGGCTTTTGCGGATCATCCTGCAAAAAGGCCTCAACCTCCTGGGGCTTGGCATACATCCGGCTTTCCATGTCAGAAGTATCGTTGTAGCGACGATCCTGGAACACGCCCTCGTAATGAACGAGGCGGGAAGGATCGCGCGAGCGGAAGAATTCCGACATCTCGTAGAGCGTCTTGCCGCCGAAGCTTTCATTGCCGCAGGACCAGATCAGGATCGAGGCGTGGTTCTTGTCACGCTCGAGCATGGATTTCGCCCGGTCGAGCACGCAGTCGCGCCATTCCGGCAGCCCATCCGGCACCACCCAGTCCGGCAGCACCTTGCCATCCTTCTGCCAGGAGCCGTGGCTTTCCAGATTGGTCTCGTCGATCAGATAGAGCCCATATTCATCGCAAAGCCGGTAGAAGACCGACTGATTGGGATAGTGGCAGGTGCGCACCGCATTGATGTTGTGCGCCTTGAAGAACTTCACGTCCCACAGCATCTGCTCATAGGTCACGGCACGGCCGCGATAGGCGTCAAAATCATGGCGGTTGATGCCGTTGAAGATGATGCGCTTGCCGTTCAGATGCATGATCTTGTCGATCATCTCGAAACGGCGGAAGCCGACGGCCTGCGGCACGACTTCGCTGACACGACCCGCCTTGTCCTTCAGCGTGATCACCAGCCGGTAGAGGTTCGGCACTTCGGCGCTCCAAAGGGCCGGCTGGTCGATGGCAAAGGCAAGATCCATTTCGGATGCAGCTTCAAAATCCTGAAGCGCAACCACCGCTTTGCCGGTCGCATCGGCAAGCGAGACCGCAACGACACCCGAAGTCCCGGCAAGCTTCAGCCGCAGCTTCAGCGTTGCGGCAGAAAAATCATCCGCCAGATCGGTGGTGACGAAAAGATCATCGAGATGCAGCGCGGGCTGATTTTCGATCCAGACCTCGCGGAAAATACCGGTCAGACGCCAGAAATCCTGATCCTCGATCCAGCTGGCGGAGGAGCGCTGGAACACCTGCACGGCAAGCCGGTTTTCACCCTTTTCGACGAGATCGGTGATATCAAACCGCGACGGCGTGAAACTGTCTTCGCCATAGCCGACAAAGACGCCATTGAGCCAGACATAAAAGGCCGTCTCGACACCATCAAAGGTCAGCACCACACGACCGTCATCGGCTCTGCCGGCAAAGGTGAAATCACGGATATAGGAACCGACTAGATTATCCTCCGGGATCGCCGGCGGCCGGATATCGGCAACGCCGTCCCATGGATATTGGGTATTCACATACTGATTGTGACCGTGGCCCTGCAGCTGGATATAGCCCGGAACCTCGATCCGCCCCCAGCCGCTCGCATCAAAATCGCGCGCATGGAAGCCTGCGGGGCGTTCGGCAATGCGCGCATCCGCACGGAAAGCCCATTCGCCGTTAAGGCTCTGGCGGAAAAGCGAAAGCCCGCTCTCAGCCGCCCTTGCATCAGGATAGGCGATATGATCGGAAACAGCATCGAGACGGTTGACGGCGAAGACGCGCGGATCGGCGAGCCAGCCGAGATCGGGTTCAGCAATCATCATGTTACCTTTTGCCCGGAGCCGGGCGGCATGAAGGATAATCAGGGATCGGCGCCGTTCATCCGGCACCGTTATGTCTTACTCAGCGAGATAATGGATCTCTGGCAGCGCCCGCAGACGCTCGGCCGCCTGTTCGGCGGTGATGTCGCGCTGCGGTCCGCCCAGCATCTCGAAACCGACCATGAATTTCTTCACGGTCGCCGATCTCAGGAGCGGCGGGTAGAAATGGGCGTGCAGGATCCATTCGTCATGTTCCTCGCCATCGGTCGGCCGCTGATGAAAGCCCATCGAATACGGAAAGGAGGTCTTGAACAGATTGTCGTAGCGGATCGTCACGCTCGACAGTGCCTCGGCGAGATCCCGGCGTTCCGATGGCTCCATCTCGTCCATCGAACGGATATGCCGCTTTGGCAGCACCATGGTCTCGAACGGCCAGATCGCCCAGTAGGGCACCAGCACGACAAAGGTGTCGTTTTCGAACAGGATGCGCTCACCAAGCTTCAGCTCCTGTTCGAGATAATCGAGCAGCAGCGGATGGCCGTGTTTCTCATAATAGGCCAGCTGGTTGCGGCCTTCCTTTTCCGGCTCGTTCGGGACATGGCGGCTCGCCCAGATCTGACCATGGGGATGCGGGTTGGAGCAGCCCATCATGGCACCGCGGTTTTCGAAGATCTGCACATGGGCGATGTCTTCCATCGCCCCCAGCTCCTCATATTGCGCCACCCATTCATTGACGACATGGACGATATCATCAACGGCCATGCGTGCCAGCGTCAGGTCATGACGCGGCGAGAAGCAGAGCACCCGGCCAATTCCGCTTTCGCCCTCGGCCAGAAGCAGACCGTCCTCGAAACGCTCGTCCGGCGCATCGGTGGTGAGCGCGGGAAAGTCATTGTCGAAAACATAGGTGTGCTGGTAGTCCGGATTGACCTCACCATTGATGCGGGTATTGCGGGCGCAGAGATAACAATCAGGATCATGCGCCAGCATCGAGGGGCGCACGGGATCTTCCACCTGCCCCTGCCAGGGGCGCTTGGCCCGCTGCGGCGAAACCAGGATCCATTCCCCGGAGAGCGGATTGAAGCGACGGTGCGGATGATCGGCGAAGGTATTCATGGGATGCTCCTTCCTTTCCGGTGTCGTCTCAGGCGCGTTGCAGCACAGAGACACCGGCCTGCGGTGCGCAGGCAAAGATCGGCGACTTCAGCCCGGTCGCCTTTTCATATTCAGCCGCAACATTTTCGATGAAAGCATCGACATGTTCGGCCTCGACAAGGCTGACCGTGCAGCCGCCGAAACCGCCGCCGGTCATGCGCGAGCCGTAGACGCCCGTCTGCCGCTGGCCAATCTCGACCAGAATATCGATCTCCGGGCAGGAGATTTCGTAGTCATCGCGCATGGAAGCGTGGGAGGCATTCATCAGCCGTCCGAACGTCTTCAGGTCCCCGTTCTCCAGCGCGTCAGCGGCATCGAGTACGCGCTCGTTCTCGGTGATGATATGCCTGCAGCGGCGATAGGTCACCTCCGGCAGAAAGTCGCGGTTCTCTTCCAGATCCTCGATCGTCACGTCGCGAAGCGCGGCGATTTCGCCAAGAGCGGGACGCAAGAGCCGCACCCCCTCCTCGCAGCTTTCGCGGCGCTTGTTATATTCGCCACCGGCAAGCGCGTGGTGCACCATGGAATTGGCGACAACGACACGCGCCTTCGGATCAAGCGGCACGGAGCGCGTGGCAAGCGAGCGGCAATCGATCATCAGCGCGTGATCATGGACGCCATTGCAGGAGATGAACTGGTCCATGATGCCGCAGCGCATGCCGACATATTCATTTTCCGCCTTCTGGCAGATCTTGGCGAGTTCAACCGTGTCGACCTGTTCGCCGATCAGCGACAGCAGCGCAAAACCGGTCACGACCTCAAAGGCCGCCGATGACGACAGGCCAGAGCCGACCGGTACGGATGAGGAAACGGCAATATCGATGCCCCTGATCGGTTTGCCAGCCTCTTTCAGCTTCACGGCAACACCAAAGGCATAATCGGTCCAGTTGCCAAGCGGCTTGGGAGCGGGATCGGAAAGATCGAAAGTGGCACTTTCGCCATTGTTCAGCGAGAACAGGCGGATCTTGTCCGTGCCGTTGAGCGCGGCGGCCGCCTCTGCCTCATATTCAAGCGCAGCCGGCATGACGAAACCGTCATTGTAATCGGTATGCTCACCGATCAGGTTCACCCGACCCGGCGCGCGGTAATAGGACGGCACGCCGCCAAATTGACGGGCAAATTCTTCGCCAAGACTGGACATCGCTCAACTCCCTGAATGCATGTAACGGATGACCGACGCAACAACGCCATGGACCGGGCGGCCGGCGTGCCTGCGGTATTTCCTCCCCGTTTCGACATGCGATGCGAAACGATTAGGTTTGTAGCAGGAAGAAGCCCCGGCCGAAAGGCCGGAGCTACCAAGGATCACAAAGATCGATCAGTTTTTGTTCAGCACCTGCTGAACGCCATCATTCATTTCCTTCAGGCCATCTTCGACCGAAATATTGTCGGTCATGATCGAGTCATGGGCACGGTTGAGCACCACCTCGATATCGGCGGCCTTGAGGTTGACCGGCATTTCCAGATAGCTCTTGACGGTCTTGAGCGCGCCCTTGGACGTATCGTCCTGCGGGAAGCCGTCCTTGGCAGCGATGGCAGCCAGAACCTCATCGCTCGAGATCGCCGGCAGCGTGCCGGTTTCAGCCATCACCTTGGCACCTTCGGGACCGGCAACGAAATTGGCGAATTTCAGCGCCGCATCCTGATGCTTGGAATTGGCGGCAACGGCGATGGAGGTGATGGTTGCTGCCGTGGTGCCGGCTTCGACGCCATCCATATGCGGATAGCGGGCGATACCCCAGTTCTTGGCAAGCGATTCACCCGACTTGACCTTGGCGATCTGCGTGCCGATGAACCAGCTGCCCATCGGCAGCATGGCGACCGTGCCGTTGTAGAACGGACCGGAATAATGGGTATTCGTGGTCTTCAGCGAAGCGTAAGACGGGATCGCCTGATCGTTCTGCAGGCCGAGAACCATGTCGTAGCAGGGCTTCAGGAAGTCGTAAGAACCGCCATCCAGCGTGTGCTGGCCATCCATGATGCAGGGCAGTTCAACCGTCGAACGCCAGGTGTGGAACAGCGCGCCATAGGTCTTGTTGGCACCGAAACCGGACGAAAGTGCCCGGGCCTTGTCGGCAAATTCCGTCCAGGTCATGTCGTTGGTCGGGTATTCGACCCCGGCCGCGTCGAACAGATCCTTGTTATAATAGAGGATCCAGACATCGGAACGGAATGGCAGGGCGTAGATATTGCCGTCCACCGTCAGGGCCTCGATCAGACCGCCATAGGCCGCCGTGTCGATACCGGCGCTCTTGATGTCATCGCCGAGCGGCAGCAGCGAATTGGTGCGCACCATATTGGCATAGCTCGGAATATCCTTGACCTGAACCACGTCGAGATCGGAGCCGCCACCGGAGAGTTGGGTCATCAGCATGGTGGTGTAGTCGGTCGAACCGAGATCGGTATGCTCGACCTTGATATCGGGATATTTGGCCTCAAAAGCATCAATCAGCGGCTGATAATAGGCCGTGGCATCCCAGTCCCACAGCGCCCAGTTGATGGTCGTCGTATCGTCCGCATGGGCGGCGATCGGCATCAGGCCAACCGTGGCCAGAAGCATTGCCTTCACAATATTACGCATAATATCTCCTCCGATCAGTTGCGCATCTGCGCCGTTGCTGGATCATTCGCGCCGTGATCGGGCCCCGTCACTCCGGCGAGGCTAAGCGCGAAATCGCTCGCCCTGAACGCTGTGAATGTCATCACGAGCGAGCCCAGGGAAAAGTTGAAGACCACCGGCATGAAGACCGAGGCCGGATAGAAAATGATGTGGGCAACCCAGAGGGCCGCAACGACGGCCAGACCGCCAAGAATCGGCAGCGGCCGCGCTAGAACCGCCATCAGCGCGGCTTTCAGAAGCGGCGCCCCGTGCAGCTCACTGCGCACCATCAGCACGAAATAGACCGATGCCGTCATCGCCGTGACAATCACGACGCTGGCACCGATGGCGACGGGAATGGCAAAGGCAAGATTGTGCCGGGCCATCTGCGCATAGATGTAGACGGCATAGCCGGACAGGCCGAGCACGGCAGCAAAGGCGAGACCCGCAACCGTGGCGGCGCGGAAATACTGGCGAAAGGCACGCCAGAAATCACGCCAGAGATAGACATTCTCATCCTGAACCATCAGCACCGTGATCCGGGTGGCAGCCGCAAAAGCTGCCGGAATGGTGACGAGCGGGATCGACAGGACCAGCAGCATCACATTGAGCTTGAACAGGTCCCATGCTTCACGGAAGAGGACAAAGAAGAACAGCGCAAGCCCCGTCTTCTTCGGCGCATTCTTGGGAATGCCCGGCCCCTCCCGCATCATCCAGTTCGTCATCCAGTTCATGATCGGCGCCTCCCTTGCGCAGACCTTATCAGTAAAGGATCGACTTCTCGGTTTCCTTGTCGAAGAGATGCGGATTGGCGAGATCGGCGATCAGGGTGACATTTTCGCCGTCGGTCGCGGTGCAGCGCGGCGAGACCTTGGCGATCAGATCGACGCCATGAGCTGACATGTTGAGGTGGATTTCCGATCCCATCGGCTCGGCCAGATCGATCAGCGCCGAAAACGGCGTCGTCAGTTCCGGAGCGATGTCATAGGGCTGGGCCTCGTGGAAGTTTTCCGGGCGGATACCGAGCACCACTTCGCGCCCCTCATAGGGGGCGAGCCGGTCATGCTTGTCGCCAAGAACGAGCGGGAATTCGGTATCGTGGAAGATGCCGACCCAGTCATCGCCCTTTTTCTTGACCGTGATCGTGAACATGTTCATCTGCGGTGCGCCGATGAAGCCGGCAACGAACATGTTGATCGGGTGGTCGTAAAGCATCTGCGGCGTATCGACCTGCTGGATATAGCCATCCTTCATCACCACGATCCGGTCGGCCATGGTCATGGCTTCCACCTGGTCGTGGGTCACATAGATGAAGGTCGAATCGAGCTGGCGGTGCAGCTTGGTGATCGCCGTACGCATCGAGCCGCGCAGCTTCGCATCGAGGTTGGACAGCGGCTCGTCGAGCAGGAAGACCTCCGGATTGCGCACCATGGCCCGGCCAAGCGCCACGCGCTGGCGCTGACCGCCGGAAAGCGCCTTCGGCTTGCGGTTCAGAAGATGCTCGATATCGAGCGTCTTGGCCGTCTCGCGCACCTTCTTGTCGATCTCGGCTTCCGGCGCCTTTCTGAGCTGCAGGCCGAAGGCCATGTTCTTGTAGACCGTCATATGCGGATAGAGCGCATAGTTCTGGAACACCATGGCGATGTCGCGCTCTTTCGATGGCACGTCATTGACGAGGTCTTCACCGATATAAAGCTCACCGCCGGAGATTTCCTCCAGGCCGGCAATCATCCTGAGCGTCGTCGACTTGCCGCAGCCCGACGGGCCAACCAGAATGATGAATTCCTTGTCGGCGATCTCCAGATCGATGTCATGGACGACCGTGAGCGCGCCATAGGTCTTGTTGATTTTCTTAAGCGAGATACCGGACATTATCCATTCCTCCCAAATCTCATAGCGGCGCCCCTCACCAGTAGGATGACCAGTTGCGCGAAAGGCGCATCAGCGCTTCGAGATAGTAGTAATCGCCCCAGGAGACGCATTCATCGACGCCTTCCGGTGTGCAGTTGTTGAAGGGGGTTTTCTTCGAATAGGTGCCATGCAGCACCAGGCCGTTGGAGATCTTCGGATCCTTCACGGCATAGATATCAACGAGGCTCTTCATGAAGCGCCGGGCGAGATCGCGATATTCTTCCGCCGCCGCGCCGCCGACGATATCGGCCATCTCGCAAAGCCCGCAGGCGACAATCGCAGCCGACGATGAATCGCGCGGTTCGTCATCGCCATCGGTGAAGATCTGGTCCCAGAACGGCACCATGTCCTTCGGCAGACGCGTCATGAAGAAGGCGAGCGCCTTGCCGAACATCTCCAGATATTCAGGCTTCGGATCATGGCGATAGGACAGCGCCAGCCCGTAGATCGCCCAGGCCTGACCGCGGGCCCAGTTGCTGTCATCGCGGTAACCCTGTTGCGTCGCGCCGCGCACCGGACCGCCGGTGACCGGATCCATGAAGAAGGTATGGAAGGTCGAGCCATCCGGACGGAAGGAATTGGCAAGCGTCGTTGCCGCATGAATGCGGGCGATGTCGCGATATTTCTCATCGCCGGTCTCGCGGCTTGCCCAATAGAGCAGCGGCAGGTTCAGGAGGCAGTCGATGATGTAGCGGTAATTGTCGGCCGCCCCCATCTCGCCCCAGGCCTGAATGAAACGCCCGACCGGCTGGTAGCGCTCGATCAGCTGATCGGCGGCCATGATCGCCGCCTTCCGGCCATCCTCATCGCCAACCAGCATGTAAGCGGCAATACAGGTCGGCGAATAGAGGAAGCCCATATCGTGGTGATCGGTGGCGATGCGGTTCTCGATCCGGTGCAGGAAATCCTGCACATGGATCTGGCCGACATGGCGGAACACCTTGTCACCGGTCAGCTCGTAGGAAAGCCAGACCTCGCCCGGCCAGAAACCGCAGGTCCACTGATTATTGTCGACGGCGGGATAGAAATTGTCGACGCTCGAATGGTTCTGCATGCGGAAGGTGAAATCCGGCAGGTTGCGCCGCACCTGGGCAACGGCAATCTCAATCGCCCCGGCAATCTCTGCGTCGGTGATCGGCGCGACAGGAAAGGCCTTTTGTTGAATGGTCATCGTCATCAGCCTTTCAGTCCGGAAGAGGCAACACCCTCAACAAAGAAGCGCTGCAATGCGAGGAAGACGATCAGCACCGGAATGATCGCGACAACCGAGGCCGCCATGATCAGTCCGTATTCAGCCGAATACTGGCTGATGAACATGCGAAGGCCGATCTGGATCGTCTTGAGATCCGTCTTGGTCAGATAGATCATCGGCCCGAGGAAGTCGTTCCAGGCGAAGACGAAGGTGAAGATCGTCAGCGTCGACAGGGCCGGCTTCGATAGCGGCAGCATGATCTTCCACCAGATCTGATATTCGTTCATGCCGTCGACACGGGCCGCCTCGCAGAGCTCATCCGGGATCGACATGTAGAACTGCTTCATCAGGAACACGCCGAATGCGGTGAAGGCCTGCAGCGCGATCAGCGCCCAGTGGGTGTTATAGAGGCCGAATTCACGCATCAGGATGAACTGCGGCACCATATAGACCTGCCAGGGCATGGCGATGGTGGCGATGTAGCCAAGGAACAGCACGTCGCGATAGGGAAACTTCAGCTTGGCAAAGGCGTAAGCCGCAAAGGATGAGGTGAACAGCTGCAGGATCGTCACCATGAAGGTGATCTTGGCGGTGTTGAAGACGAACAGGCCGAGCGGGATCTTGGTCCAGATATCGACATAGTTCTGCCAGCGCGGATGCTGCGGGATCCAGTGGATCGGGAATTCGAACACTTCGCGGTTCAGCTTCAGCGATGCCGACAGCATCCAGACGAAGGGCAGCAGCATGATCGCCGTGATGGCAATGATCAGCACATAGACGAGGATGCGGCTGAGTTTGATTTTATGACCGAAAATACGCATGATTTGCCCTCCCCTAGTCCAGACTGCGCGAATAGCGGAACTGAACCAGCGTGACCGTGAGGACGAGCGCGAACAGCACCAGCGCGACCATGCTGGAATAGCCGAGATCCCAGGAGATGAAGGCCTCGTTGTAGATGTGGTAGACCAGCACCAGCGTCGAGGTTCCGGGGCCCCCTTGCGTGATCATGTAGACCTGGTCGAACACCTTGAAGGAGTTGATCGTCAGCATGACCGAGACGAAGAATGTGGTCGGCGCCAGCTGCGGAATGGTGACGTTCCAGAACTTCTGCCAGGCATTGGCACCATCGAGATCGGCAGCCTCGTAGAGCTCGCGGTTCACGCCCTGAAGCCCGGCCAGATAGATCACCATGAAATAGCCGGCCTGCTTCCAGATGCCGAACAGGATGATGGTGACCATCGCCCAGTCCTTGTCGGCAGCCCAGCCCGGCAGGTTCTTCGGATCGACGCCGAGCGTATAGAGGATCATGTTGACCGGGCCCATGGCCGGGTTGAACAGCATGTTCCAGACAACGGCAGCGGCCACCAGCGAGGCGACATAGGGAAAGAACATCGCCGCGCGGAAGAAGTCCCGGCCGAAGATCTTCTGGTTCAACAGAAGCGCCAGCCCGAGCGAGCAGGCCATGGTCAGCGGCACGGAAAAGACCGTGTAGATGATGGTATTCCAGAAGGCGGCGATGAAGGCGCTGTCGTGAAACAGCGCGAAGAAATTCGAAAGACCGGCAAACTGGATCGGGTTCGATCCATCCCAGTGCATGAAGGCAAGCGCGAAGGCGAAGATGATCGGCCCAAGCGTGAAAATCGCAAAGCCGAGAAAGTTCGGCGCAATGAATGAATAGGCGACCAGTCCGGCACGAAGCTTCTGCTGCCGTTTCGACAACACCTTCCGTTTCCGCCGAACCGTGGCTCCGCCCGCAGGTTCCAAGCTGCTCACAGCCACTTGTTCCTCCCAAGTCTGAACACCGCCCGATCACACCAGACCCGAGCAGGCATTGTTTGCCGGGCAATAAGACCATGCCCTGATTTCGTCTCATACTACATTCAAAAAAATCATACGACAAGTATTCGAAAAAATGTTTTTTGGCGTTTGAAATCTCATCAACTTGTATGATATCTAATGAACGACGCGAGCGGTGGAAGGCTCATGAGCTTCCTGATAACCGCTGCGCAAAGGCGCCGGGACAGGAATCATGTGACAGGTGCGGCGCATGGGAGGAATGATGTTTTTCGAATGCCTTGACCGGCTGCCCGAAACACTCGGCGATTTTTCGCCTGCAGCAGCCTATGGCGATCGTGACCGGTGGACATCTTTGCCCGACCGCTGGAAGCAGCTTTTGGCAGAGCGTGCACAGACTGCCGGAACGGACTGGCCACTGTTGACGGCCAGCGACTATCTGGAATTCACCCGGAACGGCAACAGAACCCGTTTCGAAGCCAAGTTCATGGAACGGCGGCGCATGCTGAACGCCTATGCGCTGGCAGAATGCAGCGAAGGCAAAGGCCGCCACATCGACCGGATCATCGATGGCGCCCTGCTTCTGTGTGAGGAAAGCGGCTGGCAGCTTCCTGCCCACAACACCTATATCCGCGACACGCCATGCCTGCCGCTGCCCGATGCCAGGAGGCCGGTGATCGACCTCTTCGCCGCCGAGACCGGAGCGCAGCTTGCGACCCTCAACTGGCTGTTTGCAGCAGAATTCGATCGTGTCAGCCCCTTCATTGCGGCGCGGATCCAAGATGAGATCGAACGCCGCATCATCACCCCATACCTCAACGCGCATTTCTGGTGGATGGGCAACGGCGATGAGCCGATGAACAACTGGACGGCCTGGTGCACCCAGAATGTGCTGCTCGCGACCTTCACCAGCGCAACACCGGCTGACGTCCGTCGCGCCGTGGTGAAGAAAGCGGCCTACAGTCTTGACTGCTTCCTCAAGGAATATGGCGAGGACGGCGCATGTGAAGAAGGCGTGCTCTATTATCGCCATGCCGGCCTCTGTCTCTTCAACGCCCTCAACATTCTGAGCGCCGTGGCGCCCGAGGCCTTCGCGCCGCTCTGGCAGAATACGAAAATCCGCAATATCGCGGAATTCATTCTCTTCATGCATGTCGATGGCGAGCGCTATTTCAATTTCAACGACTCCTCCGCCCGGGCGGGGCGTTGCGGTGCGCGGGAATATCTGTTCGGCAAGGCCGTCGGCTCCAGCCGATTGATGCAGTTTGCCGCCCGCGACATCGCCTTGAGCGAAGCCCCCGACCTGCCGGAAGAAATCAACCTGTTCTACCGGCTACAGACGGCCATGACCGCCATCGACCTGCCGGATACGCCGCCTGAAATGCCGGCGATCCCGGATCATTTCTTCGAAAGCCTCGGCCTGCTGGTGGCGCGCGACCAGCATTTCGCACTCGCCGTGAAGGCGGGCGACAATGGCGACAGCCATAATCACAACGATGTCGGCAGCTTCACGCTTTACAAGGACAACAAGCCGTTTCTGATCGATATCGGCGTTGAAAACTACACCGCCAAAACCTTCTCGGCACGGCGTTATGAGATCTGGACCATGCAGTCCGGCTTCCACAATCTCCCGGCCTTTGACGGCATCGACCAGAAGGACGGAGTGGAATACGCCGCCAGCGATGTTGCCGTCACCCTGAAGGATGATCTGGCAGCCATCGCGATGGAGCTTGCCGGCGCCTGGCCGGATACGGCACAGCTGCGCAGCTATCACCGCGCCGTCCTGTTTCACAAGGGCCAGGGGATTGACATCGAAGACCGCTTCGACGGTGACCGTCCGGCTGTCCTGTCATTGCTGTTCGCCAGTGAACCGCAGCTCGGTGATGCTCTCATCACCCTGCCCGGCCTTGGCGAAATTGCCATTTCCGGCGCCAGCGCCATGCGGCTCGAGCCGCTCGACATCACTGATTCCCGGCTGCGCGCAGCCTGGCCGGCGCGCCTTTTCCGCGTCCTTCTGCCCCTGAGCGGAAACACGCTCAGGCTTGCCATCCGTTGAGGGGAGACGACCATGACCATCACAATCGCGATTGAGGACAAGGACGGCGCGCGACTGAGGGAAAGGACCGCTGGCGACAATGCCTATCTGGTTCACGAGGGCAGCTATCATCCCGGCGAGCAGATCGTCATCGAGACAGATCAGTTTCCCTGCTTCCTCAGCCTCGCCGTGGATGCCGCGCTCGCCCCGGCGATCATCTTCATGAAAGAGCGGCGCTTTTCCTTCTCCGTTCCCTTTGGCGAACAGACGATGATCTATCCGCCGCAAGCCTTTTCAGGCACGCGGCACCGGATCATGGCGCGCCAAGCGCGGCCTGCGGAAATCGCGGCTGAGCGCAATCTCGCGGTCAACATCCTGGACCACGCCGACAATCACAGCATCTTCCCGCATGCGACAGCGACGGTGGAAACCCGCGGCGAAGCAGCCTTCGCCGCCCGCAATGCCATTGATGGCGAGACCGCCGCCGACAATCACGGCTTCTGGCCCTATACGAGCTGGGGCATCAACTCCGATCCCGATGCTGCCATCACCATTCATTTCGGCCGGCCCGTCAGGCTTAGCGAAGTGGCTCTGTTCAGCCGCGCCGATTTTCCGCATGACGCCTGGTGGCAACGGGCCCGCATGACCCTGAGCGATGGATGGAGCACCGATCTGCCACTTGGCAAGGTTGATGGTCCGCAACGCCATGCCATCGAACCACGCATCACCGAATGGATCCGAATCGACCAGCTGATCAAGGCCGATGACCCCTCCCCCTTCCCGGCACTGACCCAGATCGAGGCCTGGGGAACAGAGGCCTAGACGGAGCACTTATCATTCATTTGTTGCCAAATAATTCAGCTTGTCATACAATTAGGTGATGATTTGCTGCAACTGCGGCACCAAACAGACATGTTGCACCGCCCAAAAATGGCGGATGCTTGGAAGGGGATGCAATTGGCCACTCAATCGGCAAGCCGCAGCACAGCGGGTACGGGCACGCTCGTTTCCCGCGTCAGCGATGCCCTGCGCGGCGCCATCCTCGACGGCACCTATCAACCCGGCCAGAAGCTGCCGAGCGAAGCGCAGCTGACCCAGGCGCATGGCGTATCGCGCACCGTCGTGCGCGAGGCCGTCGCGGCATTGCGTTCCGACGGCCTTGTCGAAGCGAGACAGGGGGCTGGCGTCTTTGTCCTCGACCCGATCGGCTTTGCCTTCAACCGCACCCATCCCAGTGTTGACCGTGAACGGCTCTATTCTTCACTGGAAATTCTCGAAGCCCGCACACCGCTTGAAATCGAGGCCGCCGGCCTTGCAGCCCTGCGCCGTTCACCGGCCCAGGAAGAAGCGATCTTCGTTGCCCATGCCGACGCGATTGCCGCCCGCGACGACGGTCCGCGCTGGGCAGATGCCGATATTGCACTGCACCTTGCCATCGCACGTGCAACAAACAACCCGCTGTTCTCGACCTTTCTCGAAATGCAGGGCAAGGCCGTCATTCCTCAGACCGGTCAGCGTATCGAAGAGGATGATGGCGATGAGATCGCCTACCGCAATCTGCTGATCAGGGAGCACGAGCGGATCGTTGTCGCCATTTCGAGCGGCGATGAACAGGGTGCGCGTGACGCCATGCGCGATCATCTCAAGGGCAGCCAGGAACGGTATCGCAACCTGATGCGTGACGAGCGCCTGCGTCAGGCCGCAAGACTTCAGCGCCGCGGCTAAAGCGCCGTGCGTTCTTTTCGAAAACCCGATCCGGAATGAGAAAAAGCCGGATCAGCGGGCAGTCACCCGTCTGCAACCGGCACGAACTGTTTTCGCAGATCAGATGCCGAGCCGCCTTCACACGCGCGCAGCGACGATGAAGGGGCGCGGATCCGCCCCCTTGCTGGCATGGTATTCGGTGACAATGACGTTGAAGCCGGCATCGCCAAGGGCCTGATCCAGCGCTCTGGCACTGAATGACGTGACATGCGGCGCCTTGCCGAACAGCTGCATGACAGGCAGCGCCACCAGCCTGATCAAGGGGTTCATCTCCCGCAGACAGGGGGTTTTCGAAATGAACAGCCCGCCAGGCTTCAGCATGGCATGGATTGCCTGCAGCGTTGCGGGCAGGTCACGGACAACGTGAAGATAGTTGAAACCGAGAACCACGTCGAACCGCGCGCCCTCCCTGGCCAGATCGTCTGCCGTCGCACAGCGAAAGTCCAGTCCGGACTGCTGTTCGCCCTGTTGCTGCTTGTGTCTGGCGATCAGGATCATTTCTCCGGAAAAATCCGTCGCCAGATATGTCTCGGCATGCGCGGCAAGCAGAAGTGCCGTGCTTCCCGTTCCGCACCCAAGCTCGCCAACCTGATCCGTCCGCTTCAGATGAGACCTTGTCCGTTCCAACGTCCGCTCATAGCCGCCCTGATCCGCAACCGGAGATTTTGCGTATCTGGCAGCGAGCCTGTCCCAGAAGCCGATATCCGCATTGATATTCACTTTCACCCCCCCCAAGAAACCGATCCTGCCGCAAAACGCTCAACCCGGATTTCGCGCCAGAACCGTAACAGAGATATGAAGATTTTCTATCTGCGCGCGCAATTCAATCGGCATGGCGGCGACATATTGCCCCGGTGGAGCTGCGAATGACCAGCCGTCCGGCAAGCTCGGCATAGACCGCCGTCATCGCCGGTTCACGGATGCGCGCGATCAGCCGACGCAACCCGTGAGCGCCGATTTCATGCCTGGGAACGGCGACCGTCGTCAGCGGCGGACTGGCACTGGCAGCCATGGGAATATCATCGAAACCAACCACCGAAACATCGTCGGGGATGGAAAAGCCGGCATCGCCAAGGGCGGCCATGACCCCGAAGGCGGCGGCATCATTCGGGCATTGCACGGCGGTGAAATCAGGCCGGCCGCCATGATCCGCCAAGCGCCTGACAATCAGATCATAGGCAATATCGGGATTCATCACCGACATGTCGGAACAAAGCCCCGGATCATGCAGCAGCCCGGCTTCGGCAAGCGCGAAACGGGCGCCGTCGAACCGGTCCATCACCGGCAGACGCGCCCGGTGCTCCAGCATCAGGACGCGGTGATGTCCGAGCCCGATCAGATGGCGTGCCGTGGCATAGCCCCCGGCCCGGTTTCCCGCCGCCACCGTATCCAGCCGCATCAGCGGATCAAAGCCATTGACGATGATCGCCGGCAGATCATGGGTGACAAATCCGCCAATCAGCACTTCGTCCTGAACCGACATCAGGATATGGCCGCGCGCACCGCGCCCGGCCGAGAGGTCAGCATCCTCCAGCCCTTCGCCGGGCCGGTGAACACGCACGGTGAGACCGACACCAAGCGCCAGCGCCGCCTCTTCAATGCCGGCAAAAAGCTCCTGCTGAAAGGCTGGAAGGCCCGACATGCCCATATCGAGCGCCGAGTGAACAATCACCTCCGGCGCCGGCCCCTGACCGACATAATCAAGCCGGGCGGCCACCTGCGCCACGCGGGCGCGGACGGCGGCGGAAATACCGTCGGCCCCCGAAAGCGCCCGCGAGGCGGTGGCAATCGACACCCCCGCCTCATCGGCAATTTCACGCAGCTTGACCCGTCGCCGGTTCCGCGTCAGTTCTCCAATCTCAACCAGAGTGCCCGTCCTCCCCTTGGCCGTCAGAATGCGTTGAGCACGATACCACGCGCGGCGCAGAAGCTGGCGACCGTTTCCGGCACCGCGATGGGCGGCAAGGCCTCCATCGGCCGCGTCACGCCAAAGGCGGCGCTGACCAGATAGGTCTCGCCCGGCCCGACACGGCCTTCGATGCGCGGAAACAGCGTGCGGGGAAAGCGCAGATTGGTGTTGGGCGCTGCGCGGACATTCGTCGCCATACGGTCGCCGGTGAGGTCGCGGATCGCCGAGGTGGCAAAGCCGGTGCGGATCATGGCAAGCCCTGGCTCGGTCTTCAGTCCCTCGGCAAAGCCGGGTGCATTTTCGCCGGTCCGGTCGAGCGAGAAGCCGCTTTCGGCAATCACCAGGGCATCCTCGGTGACGATCCGGTGGATCCGGACATGCCAGCCTTCGCTGGCGAAATCGAGCCAGCTCTCAATGGTGATCCGCTCATCCGGCCGCCAGCGCCCGAAGGCCATATTCTGGTCGATCCCCTCTTCAAGCACTTCGGCCCGCGAGATGAAGGTCCTGCCATCGCGCGAAATCATCATGCCGCAGTCAACGGCGCTCTTGTCCGGCTGCTCGGGCGAAACCATGTCGCATTTCACCGAGAAGGCAAAGGCTGAGGAATAGGCAAAGCGGCTGTATTTGGCATCGAAACCGCGATGTTCGTGGCCATCCTGGCCGCCGGTCAGCATCACTGTATCGCCTTCAGCCCGCCGCACGATGAAGCCCGCGGCCGGCGCAATCACACGCCCGCCCGGCAGCGCTTCCGGCGCCTCCTCCTCGGCCGCCCAGAAGGGGTGATCCTTTTCAAGGCAGAGCACGAGAAAGCTTTTCAGCGCCCAATAGGGTGAACCCGGCGCATTATAGCTCTCCGACATGAAAAGGTTCGGATAGGCATAACCGATATTCA
This sequence comes from Martelella sp. HB161492, assembly GCF_013184775.1. Lineage (GTDB taxonomy): Bacteria > Pseudomonadota > Alphaproteobacteria > Rhizobiales > Rhizobiaceae > Martelella. Next base: position 48,534 of record NZ_JAATVV010000009.1, on the reverse strand, counting down.
GAATACCATCGCGATCGGTGATCGGCCGATCCGACCACCAGCGCAGATGCCGCAACAACAGCCCCTTGATCCGCCCCCAGGGCAACACCTCCTCATCGGCAAAGGCACAGCCGGCCCAGAAGGCGCCCTCGGCAAAGCGATAGGTCAGCGACCGGCCATAGGGAATGGCGGCGCCATCGTCGGCGAACCAGTGCTGGAAATCCTGCGCGAAAAGGCGCGCACGTTCGCGATAGCGCGCAGCATAGTCGGGGAAGAGATCGCCCGCCACCTTGGCAACGACCAGACCGTAGAAATGCAGCGCCATCGGCGAATAATAGTCACGCTGGCGCCACTTGCCGTCAAGATAATAGCCATCGGCGATATAGAAACTCTCGATCCGCTCCAGCGCAGCGCGCACGGCCGCCTCCGACCATTCCTCGCCGACATTGCGCAGCGCCAGATTGGTGAGCACGCGAAAGAACAGCCAGTTATTGTCGGCGACATCATAGGTGTTGATCTTCAGAAGATAGCTGACCGCCTTCTTCTTCGCGGCGTCAGGCATCGGCTCCCAGAAGATTTTCGGCGCGACCAGCAGCGCCAGCGCAATACCGGCCATCTCGACCAGGCGCTGATCAAAGGGGGCGATGTCACCCCAATATTCGGGATGTTCCGGGTCCATGCCATTGGCAAGCCCCTCGACATAGCGCCAGGCCTCGTCAAAGGCATAGCCGCCGGCAACCAGCGGTGCCATGCCCCAGAGCGGCCGCACGAAGGCCTCCATCGCCGTCGCACCGTCATCATAATGCGCAGCCCCCGCCGAAAGCTCGATACGGGCATTGCCGGTCGAGAAATGGTCTTTCAGCGGCGCAAAGAGTCGGGAAACAGCGACCGCCATGTCATCACGGATCTTGAGCGGATTACCGTTCATCGGATTGTTCGCCGCCATCTTCTGGATGATCGGCAGCCTGTCCCAGGCAAATTCTCTTTCACGCGACATCATGACCTCCCGGATCGCTGGCGGCCATAGCGCAACGGCCGCAACACATGTTTGTCGCGCAATCTACCCCCGATTCCGCGCGCTGAAAACTTTGCAAACGACGTAAATTTTTTGCATTGATGACGCCATCAGCAGCATCTTCGTGCTGCGTTCAGTTCAGCTGTGCGGATGCCGCGCCAAAGCAACCGCCCCATCACGCGAGCCCCGCCAGCAAGAATAAAATTCATTGAATTCGGTGCTGCCAGCTAAAATTATCATATTGATATAATTTTGATTCTGCGAATTTCATTTAGTCCAATCAAAAGATAGAACAAATCCAATCTCTAAAGACAAGGCACAGTATTCAGGACATTGACATGGCCAGATCCATTTCTGAACGCGGTTCATTTGCACACCACGACAGGCCGGTCACGCCGCAGCCGGGCAACCATCCTCCGGCACCACCACATGGCCCGGAACCAGATGCTGGCAGCCGCAACGAGCGGCCACTCGGACCGCAGGGCCTGCCCCAGGCATTGCCAGCGGGGACGACAGATCAACGCCGTGATGACCGGGCAGACGGAGAACCCTCCGGAAGCCATTCTGACATCCATGCAGACCGGCAGGAGGCCGGAACCTCCAACGCCGAGACAAACGCTGCCGGCATGTCAGCGCTTTTCGCAGCCCGGAGCCAGCCAGTGGCGCGCCGGGGCTTCAAACGTCCGAACTGCGCCGACGAATCCGGTATTGTCCGCAAAGCGGAGCGCGCCGAGGGGATGGACCGGGCATCATCAGCGCCGTCGGCCGAGCAGATATTTTCAAAACTGAACCGTCGTACGCAAACGCTGATTGACACGATGATCGCACAGGAAACGCAAGACCGGAAAATTGACGCCCAGAAAAGCACGTTGTTTGCCCTCGAACAGAATGAAGCGTTCAGACGGGAGTGCCTGGAATATCTGTTTCACAAGATCGGGCTTCACGAAGACGCGGCCACTGCTCCCTCAAAGCCCCCTTTTCTCGATAGCTTCTGCGCGGCCGATCCATGGGATGCTAAATCCAAACTCGACTTCTTGCTGAAGAAGAAGAATCAGGCCGCACTCCTGGAACTGGAACTTCCCCCCGAGACTTTCCGGGAGACCGTCAAAAAACATTTTGCCTGCGAGACACTCGACCTGCTGATTGACCCAGACAGACGGGCCCCCCTTGTAAAACTGGGCCTGATCAACGCTGCCGGCAAAGCAAATAGACACATTTCACGCATCATCACGGATGAACCGACACATCTGATGCTGCAGGTTTTCACAAGCCCCGGGACTCTGGCTAATCTGCAAAAGATGAAACTGGCCGAAAAGGATGGGGAGGCTACATCCCGCCTCACAGAGGCCCTGCTATCGTTACCGAGCCTCAAAGGTATTTTCCGCCTTGTGAACCCTGATCTTGAGCAGCGTCGCGATGCCATAGGCCTCAGCGAAGGCAATGCCGCACTGAAGATCGTCCAGAACCAGCCATGCACAAACGCACTGCTCTGGCTACTGCTGGAGCAGCCGCAACATGACCGGACATGGAAGAAGAACGGGCTCCTTGACGACGATGGCAAGATCAACGCGCGCATGATCGCAATTTTCGAGCAGAGGGATGCGTTTGCCCAACTGGAGAAATTGGTGCCGGGCGGCCTTAACGCTCCGATGACTGAAGGCGAACGCAGGCCTCACCCGAGACAGCAGCGTGTCATGTTGATTGATGACGGAACAAAAGCCGGCTCGATCGCCATTCGATATAGACGGCTGCAGAATGGGACGCGAAGAACGCTGAACGATGCGATTCTGGAGGCTGCAAGAACTGTGGATCGTTCGAGCCGCCGCCCCACAGACAAAGACGCCTTCAAGGACAAGGCCCTCGAATTCCTGCTGGATGACATGGGCCTTGTCCCAGACCACAGGAGGACGACCTTCTCGGCGGATGCGCAGACGAACCCCGGCTCGACGCTCGACACACTCTGCGACATGCCCCGCGCCGGTGAAATCTTCACCAGGATGCTGCTACCCCGCACCCGAGCAAGCCTTCTGAAACTATCGCCGCCACGCGACGATCTCATCAGGATGCTCATGACGGATTGCTGCCCCGAAACCCTCGATATCCTCTCCGACAGCGGCAAGATCCAGGCCCTCAAGCAGTGCCGGATGATCAGCGAAGCGGGCGCGGGAGAACGGAGCCTGTGGGACATCGTCACCCAAGACGGCGCAGCTTCAGCGCTGAATGCACGTCTGGACCCTGCAAAATCGGCGTCTGATGCGGCGAATGCGCCTCATCTTTGACAATGGACCAGCAAACGCCGATCTCCTGATGAGGTTGGCCAACAGGAATGATGGAGACGTTCGGCGGCAACAGGCCTACTGCGCTGCCGGCAGGCTCTTCAGATAGGCGGCAAGGTCGGCCGCAGCCTGCTGATCGCGCGTGCCGGCATAGGCCATGCGGGTGCCGGGAACCTGCGCGCGCGGATTGGCCAGGTAGCCGGCCAGCAGATCCGGCGTCCATTCAGGATGCGTGTCTGCGAAGGCCCGCATCGCTGGCGTGTAATGATAGTTCTCAGCAGTCGCCACCGGGCGACCGGTCACACCGGCGAGATAGGGGCCGACCCGGTTTTGGGTCCCCTCGACCGTATGACAGGCCTTGCAGTAGCGGTTGAACAGGGCCTGCCCCTTTGCCGCATCGCCAGCGGCGAGCGCGGGCGCTGCGGCAAGCAGCAGGGCCGTTACAGCGGCAATGATATGGCGAACGACATGCATGAACCTTTATCCCGATTGGCCAGGGTCATCCGCACTCAGCGTCGCCCGGTCTTTTCCTTCCAGTGCATCCGGCAATAGGAGACGTAGCGCTCGTTGCCGCCGACCTCGATCTGAGGTCCGTCTATCAGGGCATTGCCACTGGAATCAAGCCGCGCCACCATCGTCGCCTTGCGGCCGCAATGGCAGATGGTGCGCACCTCACGCACTTCGTCGGCAAGGGCGAAAAGCTCCGCCGTTGCCGGGAAGAGTGCGCCCTTGAAATCGGTTCTCAGCCCATAGGCCATCACCGCCAGCTTTGCTTCATCGACAACGCGGGCCAGCTGCCAGACATGGGCCGCTGTCATGAAATGCGCCTCGTCGACAAAGATGCAGTCGATCGGTCTTTCGGCATTCAGCCGCACGACCATCTCAAAGAGATCGGTGTCGGCATCAAAAACCTCGGCTTCGGCCTTGAGCCCGATGCGCGAGGCGACAATGCCGGTTCCGGCCCGGTCATCAAAGGCAGCAGCCAGAATAACGGCATGCATGCCGCGTTCACGATAGTTATAGGCGGCCTGAAGCAGGAGTGTCGACTTGCCTGCGTTCATAGTGGCATAGTGGAAATGTAGCTTGGCCATGGTCCTGTCTTTCGGTGTTGCCTCTAAATGCCGCTGCCGGCGGTCACGAAAAAGCCCAAAATGCGACTAGCCACAGAAAAGCGCACGCGGTTCCCCGCCGGGCACCCTGCGCAACGGTTGAGTTGAGCTGCCACAGCCGCTACAAAACAGACAATTGGCAAACGGGAACAGATGGAGACGTCATGATGGAACTGAAACGATCGGCCCTTGCTCTGGCGATCACGGCAATTCTTTCGACAGGGGCGCTGGCCGCCGATCCGGACAGCTGCAAGACCGTCCGCTTTTCCGATGTCGGATGGACCGACATCACTGCGACAACGGCCACCACCAGCGTTATTCTGAAAGCCATCGGTTATGAGCCCGACACCAAGGTCCTCTCGGTTCCGGTGACCTATACCGCGCTGAAGAACAAGGATATCGATGTCTTCCTTGGCAACTGGATGCCAACCATGGAAGGCGATATCGGCCCCTATCGCGACGATGGCTCGGTTGAAACCGTTCGCGAAAATCTCGAAGGTGCGAAATACACGCTTGCCACCAATGAATATGGCGCGGACCTTGGCATCAAGGATTTCGCCGATATCGCTGCGCACAAGGATGAGCTCGACGGCAAGATCTACGGCATCGAGCCGGGCAATGACGGCAATCGCCTGATCATCGACATGATCGACAAGAACGATTTCGGCCTTGGTGATTTCCAGATCGTCGAATCCTCCGAACAGGGCATGCTCGCCCAGGTCGCCCGCCTCGACAAGGCCAAGAAGCCGATCATCTTCCTCGGCTGGGCACCGCATCCGATGAACGCGAAGTTTGACCTGACCTATCTTTCCGGCGGCGATGACATCTTCGGGCCCGATTTTGGCGGCGCGACCGTCTACACCAATGTCCGCGCAGGCTATCTCGATGAGTGCCCCAATGTCGGTGCCTTCCTGAAGAACCTGAAATTCTCGCTGCCCATGGAAAACGAGATCATGGGTGCCATCCTCGATGATGGCACGGATCCGGAAAAGGCAGCAACAGCCTGGCTGAAGGCCAATCCGGATACGCTTGGCCCGTGGCTTGAGGGCGTCACCACCTTTGACGGCTCTGGCGATGCACTGCCTGCCGTCAAGACCGCGCTTGGCATCAACTGAGCCTTTCATACCGGAGCGGCGGCCTGAGACTGGCCGTCGTTCCCTCCCCTGAATGCGTCAATCCGGGACGAAAAACGTGGACTGGCTGACTGAACACCCAATTCCCCTCGGCCGGTGGGCCAAGCTCGCCGTCGACTGGCTGACTGATCATGGCGCCGGCTTCTTCGATGCGCTTGCCAATCTGATGTCGGCCGTCATCGATGGTCTTCTCTATCTGCTGCAAGCGCCGCCGCCGCTCGCCGTGGTGGCCGTTATCGCGCTGATCGCCTTTGCGCTCCGCCGGTCAGTCACGGTCGCCATCGGCACGATCCTCGGCTTTCTGCTGATCATCAATCAGGGCTACTGGAAGGAAACCACCGAGACGCTGTCGCTGGTGCTCGCCGCAAGCGCCGTTTCCATGCTGGTCGGTGTCCCGCTTGGCATCATCGCCGCGCGCCGGCAATGGTTCTACACGGTGCTGCGTCCGCTGCTCGATCTGATGCAGACCATCCCGACCTTCGTCTATCTGATCCCGGCCCTTATTCTGTTCGGCCTCGGCATGGTGCCGGGGTTGATCGCCACCGTCATCTTCGCCATTCCCGCACCGATCCGCCTGACACGCCTCGGCATCGTCTCGACGCCCGCCCCGCTGGTGGAAGCGGCGCAATCCTTCGGCGCCACCTCATGGCAGGTGCTGGTGAAGGTCGAACTGCCCTATGCCACGGCCCAGATCATGGCCGGACTGACGCAGACCATCATGCTGTCGCTGTCCATGGTGGTTATCGCCGCGCTCGTGGGGGCTGACGGACTTGGCGTGCCGGTTTTGCGCGCGCTCAACACCGTGAATGTCGCCAAGGGCTTTGAAGCGGGACTCTGTATCGTTATTCTGGCGATCATTCTCGACCGCATGTTCAAGGTTGACGGCGCGGGAGACAAGAAATGAGTGCTGCGGTCCTGTTTGAAAATGTCGATATCGTCTTCGGCCACAAGCCAGAGCAGGCACTGCCGCTGATCGACGCCGGCCACAGCCGCGACGAGATCGCCAGGAAAACCGATAATGTCGTCGGTGTCGCCGATGCATCGCTTGCCGTTGAAGAAGGCGAAATCCTGGTTCTGATGGGACTGTCGGGCTCCGGCAAGTCGACATTGATGCGCGCCGTCAACGGCCTTGCCCCCGTCACCCGCGGCCGGGTGGTTGTGGAAACCAGTCACGGTCCGGTCGATCCCTATCACACGCCGGCAAAGGTGCTGCGGGATCTGCGCATGCACACCGTCTCGATGGTGTTTCAGCAGTTCGCACTGCTGCCCTGGCGCAGTGTTGCGGAAAATGTCGGCTTCGGGCTGGAGCTGGCCGGCGTGAAGGCAGCCGAGCGCAAGCGTCGGGTCGAGCAGCAGCTGGAACTGGTCAATCTGTCGCAATGGGCCAATCATCCGGTCGCCGCCCTGTCCGGCGGCATGCAGCAGCGTGTCGGACTTGCCCGCGCCTTTGCCACCGGCGCACCGATCCTGCTGATGGATGAGCCTTTCTCCGCGCTTGATCCGCTGATCCGCTCGCATCTTCAGGATGAACTTCTGGATATCCAGCGCCGGCTGAAAAAGACCATTCTTTTCGTCAGCCACGATCTCGATGAGGCCTTCAAGCTCGGCAACCGCATCGCCATCATGGAAGGCGGGCGCATTATCCAGTGCGGCACACCGCGCGAGATCGTAAGCCGGCCAGCCAACAGCTACGTGTTCGACTTCGTCCAGAACATGAACCCGATCAACATGCTGACCGCCGCCGATGTGATGCAGCCGAGCACGGTAGCCGAGGGCCTGCGAGCCAGTGTCGCGGGCACGGCGCGGCCGGATACGCCATTGCTCGATATCCTTGATGTCATCGCCGGCAGTGAAGGCAGTATCGGGGTCGTCGATCACGGCCGCATCATCGGCACGATTGGTGCGCGCGACATCGTCTCGGGCCTCACCGTCCACCGCAAACAGGACGGTGGCTGACAGCAGTTCCCCGCACATCCTTCGAAAACATCATGGTTTTTCGCAGATAATATGATAAGTTCGCCCTAGTTAACCAATCAGAGTCGATCATGGCGGAAGCGACGAAAATCCTGCGTGCGACAGATGATGACGCACGGCTGCTGGCTGAGCGTCTGCTGCATGAAGCGCGTTTTGCGGCTCTGGCAACGCTTGAGCCGGAAACGGGCTTTCCGCTGGTCAGTCGCGTTCTGATCGGCTTTTGCGCCGACGGCACGCCTGCATTGCTTTTGTCGCGGCTCGCCCCCCATCGTCAGGCGATCGAGGCAGACGCTCGCATCTCGCTCCTCGTTGGCGAGCCGGGCAAAGGCGATCCGCTTGCCCACGCACGCATGACCCTGAAATGCCATGCGGCGATTGTCCGACGTGACAGCGCCGATCATGACCGTTTGCGCACGCGTTTTCTGCTCCGGCATCCAAAATCCGCGCTCTACATCGATTTTCCCGATTTCGCCTTTTTCCGCCTTGAGCCGCTGTCGGCCAGCCTCAATGGCGGTTTCGGACAGGCCTTCGCGCTTTCGGCAGAAGACCTGATGCCGCGCGGTGCCGAAGATCCCGCCGAGGGCTTTGACGATATGGAAATGATCCGGATCGTTACAGACCAGATCGAAAATGGCGGGCTTCCCGCTTTTGCCGGGATGAAATGCGTCGGCGCCGACCCTCTCGGATTTGACCTCTTCGATGGCGCAACCTTGTCGCGCATCGCGTTACGTACGCTGGGAATGACGGAATATGTGCCGAGAATGCCCTTTCCTCGACAAAAACAGCGAATATCCAAGATTTGACAGTATACGCAGGCGTCAATTTTATTTATGCAAAACAGACAAAAGTAGCTGAAGCGGCGAGAACCGCGAAAATGCGAAAACCGGAACACTAGAATGAACACGAAAACCCTTTCCGAGCGCTCCACAAACGTTGCAGGTGTCCTTTCCGCAATGGCCAATGCAAAACGTTTGGAAATTCTTTGTGCGCTGGTTGAATGTGAACTGCCGGTCGGCGTTCTGGCAAATCGCGTCGGCCTCAGCCAGTCGGCGCTTTCCCAGCATCTGTCCAAACTTCGCGCTCATAATCTTGTGACCACGCGTCGTGAGGCTCAGACGATTTTCTACACCAGCAATGCCGATCCGGTCCTCAAATTGCTTGGTGCACTGGAAGATATCTACGGCCAGGAAGCCGAGTGGCCCCAGCATTCCGCTGTTCAGCCCAGCATGCCATGACAGCGTTGTCGCGGCGCGATCTTTGGTCTCACATCGTTCGTGCTTGACGCATCGCTTTACCCTGCTAATTTGCGGCCACAAAAATACCAAGAACAGTCAGCCCGCTGAGCGGGCTTTTTTCAGTGGAGCAGTTGATGTCTGATCGACGCAATATCACCCCGAACGATATGCGGGCTTTCTGGATGCCCTTTACCGCCAACCGGCAGTTCAAGCAGGAACCGCGCCTGTTTGTCGCAGCAAAGGACATGTATTACACGACCCATGACGGTCGCAAGGTTCTCGACGGTACGGCGGGCCTGTGGTGCAACAATGCCGGCCATTGCCGCCCGAAGATCACCGAAGCGATCCAGGCCCAGGCCGCAGAGCTTGACTATGCACCAGCCTTTCAGCTCGGCCATCCCAAGGCGTTCGAACTTGCAAACCGTCTGACGGATATTTCGCCCGAAGGCATGAACCATGTATTCTTCACCAATTCCGGCTCGGAATCGGTCGATACCGCGCTGAAGATTGCCCGCGCCTATCATCAGGTGCGCGGCGAAGGTTCGCGCTACATGTTCGTCGCCCGCGAGCGCGCCTATCACGGCATCAACATCGGTGGCACCTCGGTCTGCGGCATTGTCGCGGACCGCAAGACCTTCGGCCCGATGCTGCCCGGCGTTGATTTCATGCCCCACACCCACATGCCGGAAAAGAACGCCTTCACCAAGGGTGAGCCGGAGCATGGCGTGGAACTGGCCGATTATCTGGAACGCATCATCGGCCTGCATGATGCCTCGAGCATTGCCGCCGTCATCGTCGAGCCGGTTTCGGGCTCCACCGGCGTTCTCATTCCGCCGAAGGGCTATCTGAAGCGCCTGCGCGACATCTGCACCAAGCATGGCATCCTGCTGATCTTCGACGAAGTCATCACCGGTTATGGCCGCCTGGGTGCCGCCTTCGCATCGGAGTATTTCGGCGTCGTTCCCGATATCATGACGACCGCCAAGGGCCTCACCAACGGCGTCGTCCCGATGGGTGCCGTCTTTGTGCGTGACGAAATCCATGATGCCTTCATGAACGGGCCGGATCATGCCATCGAATTCATGCATGGCTACACCTATTCCGGCAACCCGATCGCTTCGGCCGCCGGCCTGGCCACCATTGAAACCTATCAGGAAGAAGGCCTTCTGACCCGTGGCGCCGAAATCGGCCCCTACTGGGAAGAACAGCTGCACAGCCTGCGTGACTGCCCGCACGTCATCGACATTCGCAATATCGGCCTGATTGGCGCGATCGAGCTGTCGCCGCTTGCAGGCGAGCCGACCAAGCGGGCCTTCAACGCCTTCCTCAAGGCCTATGAAGACGGCCTGCTGATCCGCACCACCGGCGACATCATCGCCCTGTCGCCGCCGCTGATCATCTCCAAGTCGGAGATCGACGAATTGTTCGAAAAGCTGCGCAAGGTGCTAATGGCGACCGCCTGACACTTGCGAGAACCTGAAACGCCGCGTCCTCAAAAAACGCGGCGTTTTTCATTGCAGCCCGCACAGAAATGGACTGAAATGCCTGCCAGATGTGGCCGGCAGAAACGAGGAGATTCCATGTCCGAGACCATTCGCATTGCCAATGACGACCTTGTCGTCACCGTCGCAACACTCGGCGCGGAAACCCAGTCACTCGATACGTCCGATGGCCGTTCATGGCTGTGGAGCGGCGATCCGGCGTTCTGGGCCGGACGCGCCCCGATCCTGTTTCCGATCGTCGGCAAGGCGGCCAATGACATGATCGAGATCGACGGCGTGCGCATGCCGATGAAGCAGCATGGATTTGCGCGGCGCGCGCGCTTCAGCGTGGCGGAAAAGACCGACAGCCTGTGCCGCATGGAGCTTGGCCCCTCCGATGAGACCCGCGCCGCCTACCCCTTTGACTTTCTGCTCTCCATCACCCACGCCGTTGAAGGCCGAAGCCTGAAGGTGACGGCGCGCGTCGAGAACCATGACAAGGTCGCAATGCCCTTCGGCTTTGGCTTCCACCCGGCCTTCTGCTGGCCGATGCCCGGCATGACCAAGGGAAGCGTCCATCACGTCGCGCTGGAAAACCGGGCGGAACCGCCACTCGTGCGTCTGCGCGATGGCCTGATCGACCTGACGCCGCTGCCCTCCCCGTTCTCCGAAGGCCTGCTGGCACTGGATCATGACTATTTCATCGACGATGCAATGATCTTTCCCGAAGGCGCGGGCGACCAGCTGACCCTGAGTGCTGAAAACGGCCCCTCGCTCGCCTTCACCTTTGAGAACCTGCCCAATCTGGCGCTGTGGACCAAGCCCGGTGCGCCCTATATCTGCATCGAACCCTGGCACGGCATGGCCGAAGCCCATGGCAAGGGATCGGATATCCTGAACCGGCCCTCGACCAAAATCCTGCCGCCGGGAGAAGCGGTGGAATTCTCCTTTACCGTAGCCGTTGAAGGCTGAGCGCGCGGCGGCGGCGTCTCGCCCCGCCCCATTTCCAAGCCGGACGCCAACCGTTATTGTCGACAGAATCATCTGTGGCTCTCGGAGGCTCCATGGCAACGCTTGAAGACAGAATTGACCAGGCGACAGGGCGCAAAAAGGCCGACATCGTCCTCAAGGGCGGACAGTTTTTCGATCTGGTCACCGGCGAACTTGTGGCATCGGACATCGCCATTTGCGGCGACATGATTATCGGCACGACCGAGAATTATGCCGGCGCTCGCGAGATCGATATTTCCGGCCGTATTGTCGTTCCGGGTTTTATCGATACCCATCTCCACATCGAATCCTCGCTCGTCACCCCGCATGAATTCGACCGCTGTGTCCTGCCCTGCGGCGTCACGACGGTGATCTGCGATCCGCATGAGATTGCCAATGTCATCGGCGCCGAGGGGATCCGCTTCTTTCTCGAATCCGCCCTCGAGACGATCATGGATATCCGCGTGCAGCTGTCTTCCTGTGTGCCGGCAACGCATCTGGAGACATCCGGCGCCGACCTGCCGGTGGAAGCCCTTTTGCCATTCCGCGACCATCCAAAGGTGATCGGCCTGGCAGAATTCATGAATTTTCCCGGCGTCGTCCACAAGGACCCCGTCGCCATGGCAAAATTGAAGGCCTTTGCCGGCGGTCACATCGATGGCCATGCGCCGCTTCTGTCCGGACGCGATCTCAATGCTTATATCTCGGCCGGGATTTCAACCGAGCATGAAGCGACGACGGCTGAGGAAGCGCTGGAGAAGATCCGCAAGGGCATGCATATCCTGATCCGCGAGGGATCGGTATCCAAGGATCTCGCCGCCCTGACACCGCTCATCACCGAGCGGCTGTCACCTTATATCGCCTTGTGTACCGACGACCGGAATCCGCTTGATATTGCTGAGCATGGCCATCTGGACTACATGATCCGCACAGCCATTTCCGCAGGTGCATCGCCGCTGGCGGTCTATCGCGCCGCCTCGATTTCTGCCGCCAAGGCTTTCGGCCTTTTCGATCGCGGCCTTGTTGCTCCGGGGAAGCGCGCCGATCTGGTGGTGATTGACAGCCTTGAGGACTGCCGTGCCGAGATGGTGTTTTCTGGCGGCCGACTGGTGAACGAGGCTCTGTTTGATACGCGCCAGCCTGTTGACGCCGTCGGCCTCGACAGCGTCAAGGCCAAAGCGGTTGCGCCTGCCGATTTTTCCGTGGCAGCACGCGACACGGACTGGCCCGTCATCGGCGTCGTGCCCAGCAGGATCATCACCGAGCATCGCCGCTACCATCTGCCGAAATCCGGCAACGAAGCCAGCGTTGACCTCGACAACGACATCATCAAGGTGGCCGTGATCGAACGGCATGGCAAGAATGGCAATCACGCCAATGGCTTCGTGCAGGGCTTCGGCCTGAAGCGCGGTGCCATTGCCTCAACGGTCGGCCATGACAGCCACAATATCTGCGTTGTCGGTGTCGATGCAGACGACATGGCGCTGGCCGTCAACCGGCTGAAGCAGATCCGCGGCGGCTTTGTCGTCGCCGAAGGCGGCAAGATCAAAGGCGAGATCGCCCTGCCGATTGCCGGTCTGATGAGTCTGGACCCGTATGAAGTCGTCCGCGATAATCTCGTCAGCCTGCGTCAGGCCGCCTACGACCTCGGAACAACGCTTGAAGAACCCTTCCTTCAGGTCGCCTTTCTGCCACTGCCGGTCATCCCGCATCTGAAGATCTCAGACCGCGGCATGGTTGACGTTGACAATTTCCGCCTGCTCGATCAGGGGCTCTGATCCTTTCGCCCCTCGGGCGTTCGGCTCACCGCTCCGATCGTTGAGCCTGCTCCTGCAGATCCCGGACCTCCCGTGCGAAATTGGCAAGCTCCGGCTCCCCGGCAAGCTGCCTGGCCAGGACTCGAAGGAGTTTGCGCTTTGAGGGAAGCGGGTGACGAAGGATGTGATTGACAAGCTTTGTTCGGGTCACATCAAAATTTACAGGGTCATCGCGATAGCGAGTGACAATCTTCGCGGCAAGGGTAGTGGTAACCTTAAGCCATTTGCGCTCATCTGCCTTCTTGATATCGGAGAAAGGAGGGCAGTTTTCGACCAGCAAATCAAACAAGGCCGGCCTTACGGCTTCGTCGCAGTATAAGAGAGACTCCTTGGCAAGCCGATGGCACACATCTGCTTTGCCATCCCTGTCCAGATGGTTCGTCAGCGTCAGCAACTTGCCATAGGCATCTCGCCGCTGGTCGTTGCTGAGGCGGGGAGACAGCAGGAGTCTTTCCCGAATAGCCTCCACAGCGCTGCCAAGGCGCGGTTGCGACAACGATACAGCGGTGTTCATCAGAATGTTCAGACGCTCGAAAGCGAAATTATGGATCCGTACCGGACGTAGATTTTCACGCAGATTGTCCCTCAGAAGCGTCTGGCGGACCGTGTCATCGTCAATCTGAAGGCAAAGGCCGGCAAAGCGGGAAAACAGAGCGTGATCCAAATCGCGCGCCAGAGGCGGTTCTGCTGCAGCCAGGGCCGCAAACGCCGTCCCGACGTTTTGCCCAAAGAGCTTAGCAAGTTTCGGATCCTTCAGACATGGCTCGGCATTGTCGAGGGCATCCTGCAGCCTTTCGATGATGTCATCGCTGTTTTCGAGTGCATGAAGCATGCCCCACAGATGGACGCGCTCATGATCGCGGGGCGATGGCCCGCGCTCAATCGCTGCGGCGATGCGGTCATAGCAGCTTGCCCGGCTTTCCAGAGGCAGAAGTTCAAGACCCTGCGCCAGTCCTTTATAGATCGCGATATCGTCATGGCGATGGACCGCTGTACCGCTGCGAATTTGCTCGGCCAGGCCAAGAGCGCGATCGAAAAGCGCCTGCCGGTGCTCTTCCGGCGCGGTGTCGAGGCTGAAATCGCCGAGAAGCCGGCTTTTCTGCACCTCTGTCAGGGCGGTATGAAAATGCGCGCCAGACAGGCCGGTATCAATTCGCCCAAGCCCCTGCTTGATCACGTCATGCAATCGCTCCTGATAGCGCTCTTCGCCGAACCGGAGGTCATAGCCATCAGCATTGGCGCCCAGCAGCATGCCCTTGACCGCGTGATACCCAAATGCCTTGCGAAAATCCCGCGCGGCATAAGCCAGCTGCTCATCACTTTTCATCGACGGCAGCGCCTTGACGAAGTTGGTGATATCTCGGGCTTCAAGAGACTTGATGATCTGCGTTGAACAGGCATTGAGAAGCGTTGCAAGCCGCTCGTTCGAGGCTTCCGAATGGCCCTGCCGTGCGGAACCGCCTGTGCCCTCATTTGCCTCTCCACGCTCAGGCAGAGCCTGCCTGATACCCGAAGGATTGGCTGGCGAAGCAGGGTTGACGACAACCATAAGCAATTCTCCTGTAATAGGGCTTACAGGAAAAATTGGGCCAAAGTCCTGTGAACTTGAAATCAATTCTACGGAAGTCTGCCCCCTCGCCGCCTTCGGCCAACAACAGAATAAAGCTCCCGCTTGGCCCCGCGTCTCCCGTCAGACACGGGCACAGAAGCCGTCAAAGGCACCAAGATCAACCGTCGCGCCGTTCAGTTCCGCATGCATGCCGGGAAGATCGAGCGGCTTCAACCCCTCAAGCGTGGTTTCAAGCGTGAAACGTCGCGGCTCGTCAGCAAAATTATAGACAAACAGAAGCTGCTCGCCATCGGCCTCACGCGTGAAGGCCAGAATATCCTCGTCAGCGCAATCGATGAAGGCGATCTCGCCGTCAAACATGGCATCGTGCTCACGCCGAAAATCCAGCATCGCCCGATAATGCATGTAGACACTGTCCGGTTGGACCGCCTGGCTTGCCGCAGCGAGCGAGACATGCGTTTCCGGCACAGGCAGCCACGGTTTGGCAGACGAAAAGCCGGCATTTGGCTGCTGCCCATTCCAGACCATCGGCGTGCGACATCCGTCCCTTCCCTTGAAAGCCGGCCAGAAGCGAATGCCATAGGGGTCACGCAGATCCTCAAACGCCAGTTCTGCCTGAGGCAGTCCAAGCTCCTCGCCCTGATAAAGGCAGACCGAACCTTTGAGCGATGTGATGACCGAAAGTGCCAGCCTGGCGACCGGCGCCCTTTCGGCATCATTCCTGGCAAAGCGGGAGACATGACGGTCAACATCATGGTTGGAAAAGGCCCAGCAGACCCAGCCATCGGCCACGACGTCAAAGAAGTCCGTCACGCAATCGCGAATATGAGCGGGCGAGAAATGCGGCCCGAGGAAATCGAAGGTGTAGCACATATGCAGCTTGTCGCCGCCCGACGTGTAGTCGGCCACCGTCTTCAGCGAACGCGCACCATCGCCCACCTCGCCGACAGAAGAACGGTCGTCATATTCATCAAGCAAAGCCCGGAACCGCCTGAGAAAGGCGATATTCTCCGGACGCGTCTTGTCAAAAAGATGCTGCTGGAAACCATAGGGGTTCACATCCGGCGCATCGAGCCCCGAGGGACCGAGTTCACCATCGACGGCAGGGTTGTCGCGCAGCTCCGCATCGCAGAAATAATAATTCACCGTGTCGAGCCGGAAGCCATCAACACCGCGTTCCAGCCAGAAGCGCACCGTTTCAAGCAGCGCATCCTGCACCGCCTGACAATGGAAATTCAGGTCCGGTTGTGATGCCAGGAAATTGTGCATGTAATACTGCTTGCGGACGCCGTCCCACTCCCAGGCCGGCCCGCCGAAAACGGACATCCAGTTATTGGGTGCCGTGCCATCCGGCTTGGCATCTGCCCAGACAAACCAGTCCGCCCTGTCATTGTCCTTCGAAGACCGGCTCTCGGTAAACCAGGGATGCTTGTCGGATGTGTGCGAGAGAACCTGATCGATGATCACCTTCAGCCCGAGCCGGTGCGCTTCAGCGACCAGCGCATCGAAATCCGCAAGCGTGCCGAACATCGGGTCGACATCGCAGTAGTCGGAGACGTCATAGCCCATATCGGCCATGGGCGACCTGAAGAAAGGTGACAGCCAGATCGCGTCAACGCCAAGCTCGGCAACATAAGCGAGCCTGCGGGTAATGCCGTTCAGATCGCCAATGCCATCACCGCTCGTGTCCTGAAACGAACGCGGATAGATCTGGTAGATCACCCCGCCGCGCCACCAGAGGCGTTTGCCACCCTTTTGCTTGTTCATGCCCTGTCCCCGATTGCCTGTTTGCGCCACAGACTATAGCCGGCACAGCGCGTCGTAAATGTGTCGATTGCCAAAGATGCTGCTGCGCAGCATGGTGCATGCCGGCGCGCAGCATATCGCCGGCGCAACCTTATGTAATAAAACCATCATCATTCGCAGATAACACGGCGTGACCGCCAAGACTGGCAGCCCCGTTCCCGAATCGGAAAGCCCGAATGACGAATAAGAGCGATGCGCCAAGCCGACTGACCATCATCTCCGATGCATGGCATCCGCAGGTCAATGGTGTCGTCCGTTCAATCGAGAACACCAATACGGAGCTTGAAAAGCGCGGTATTGCCGTGTCGATGATTACGCCGCAACTGTTTCGCAGCATGCCGATGCCGACCTATCCGGAGATCCGCCTGGCGCTGGCAAGTTACCGCCGCGTCAGTGCGGCGATCAGCGCGACAAGGCCCGACTATGTACACATCGCCACAGAAGGTCCGCTCGGCCTGAAGGCCCGGCGCTGGTGCCTGAAAAACGGCATCCAATTCACCACCAGCTATCACACCCGTTTTCCGGAATATGTCTCGGCACGCTTTCCGGTGCCGATCGGCCTGCTTTACCGCTTCATGCGCTGGTTTCACAATTCCGGTAACGGCTGCATGGTGGCAACCGACAGTCTGGCCAGAGAGCTTGAAGCACGCGGCCTGAAAAACCTGATGCGCTGGAGCCGTGGCATCGACCACACGCTGTTTCACCCGCGATCGCGTGAAGAACAGCCTTTCGGCCTTGAACGCCCGATCTTCATGACAGTGTCGCGCGTGGCCGTGGAAAAGAACCTGCCTGCCTTTCTCGATCTCGATCTGCCAGGCACCAAGGTTGTGGTCGGCGACGGGCCGGCGCGCGAGGCGCTCCAGAACGCTCATCCGGCAGTCCATTTCACCGGCATGCTGCATGGCGAGGCGCTGGCGAAGGCTTATGCGCAGGCCGATGTGTTCGTCTTTCCGTCCAGGACAGACACTTTCGGCAACACCATCATTGAAGCACTGGCAAGCGGCGTTCCTGTGGCCGCCTATCCGGTCACCGGGCCGCTCGACATTCTCGGCGGTCATGCAGACGCCGGCGCGCTTGATGATGACCTCGCCGCCGCCGCCCTTCGGGCAATGGATTGTTCACGAGAGGCGGCAATTGCCCTCTCGCATCATTATTCCTGGCAGGCGTCTGCGGCACAGTTTTACGACAACATCCGCAGCGCTCATCGTGATCTCGACGCTTAGCGTTTTTTGCGCCGCTTGTGCTCAAACGGATTGTCCCCGGCACGGAAATAGAGCCGGATCGGCACGCCGGGCATGTTGAAATCATTGCGCAGGCCGTTGATCAGATAGCGGATATAGCTTTCCGGCACCGCATCGGGACGGGTGCAGGAAATCATGAAGCCCGGCGGACGGGTCTTCATCTGCGTCATGTACTTCATCTTCAGGCGACGGCCGGAGACGGCCGGTGGCGGATGCGAGACCTGCTGACCATCGAGCCAGCGATTGAGCCTGGCCGTCGAGATGCGGCTGTTCCAGACCCGGTCAGTATCGGCGATTGCCTGCATCAGCTTGTCCAGCCCGGTTCCGCGCTCTCCCGAAACCGTGACGGCACGGATACCGCGCGCCTGCGGCAGAAGACGCTCGGTCTTCTCCCTGAGCTCGCTCAAAAGCGCCTGCTGATCCTCGATCAGATCCCATTTGTTGAAGGCCAGCACGGCGGCGCGGCCCTCGCGGATCACCAGATCGACGATCTGCAGATCCTGTTTTTCAAACGGAATCGTCGCGTCGAAGACAATGACAACACATTCGGCAAAGCGGATGGCGCGAAGCGTATCGGCAACCGACAACTTTTCGAGTTTTTCGATCACGCGCGCCTTGCGGCGCATGCCGGCGGTATCGAAGAGCTTGATCGGCCGGCCGCGCCACTCCCATTCGACCGAAATCGAATCGCGGGTAATCCCGGCCTCAGGCCCGGTCAACAGCCGGTCTTCGCCGAGATAGCGGTTGATCAGCGTCGATTTGCCGGCATTGGGGCGACCGACAATGGCAACCCGCAGCGGCTTATTGTCATCATAGGCAGGCGCTGCATCCGGATCGTCGGCCTCTTCCTTGGTCAGCATGACATCGGTCAGCGCCTCATCGACCGGCTCTTCCTTGGGAAAGGCACGCTCCTTGCCGATCGCCGCAATGATCGCGTCGCGCAGATCGGTCATGCCCTGGCCATGCTCAGCCGAAATCGGGCAGGGTTCACCAAGGCCCAGCGTGAAGGCATCGTAGAAACCGGCATCGGAACCGCGCGCTTCAGACTTGTTGGCAACCAGCACAACCGGCTTGCCGCGACGGCGCAGCATGTCGGCCAGCGTGCTGTCGGCCGGCGTCAGCCCCATCTTCGCGTCAACGATGAACAGCGACAGGTCGGCTTCGTCAATCGCTGCTTCCGTCTGCGCACGCATGCGCCCCGGCAATGTGTCAGCACCCGCCTCTTCAAGACCGGCCGTATCGATGATGGTGAAGCGGAGATCGTAGAGCTTGGCTTCGCCCGGACGACGGTCGCGGGTCACACCCGGCGTATCGTCGACAATGGCAATCTTCTGCCCGACGAGCCGGTTGAACAGCGTCGACTTGCCGACATTCGGACGCCCGACGATGGCAACCTTGAAGCTCATGATGGTTCTTCCCTTAAAACGCAAACATTTTCGCTTTTCCCTGAAAAGCGAAAATGCGCTAACTCTTTGTCTTACGCAATTCCGAGTAAAGAGCGTGGTGGCCGCTTTTCCGGAATTGCGCCTAAAGCTCTGGCAATGCAGGCTTAATTGGTGTCGCTGTCTGCCTTGGCATCATCACCGGCAGGCTGCTCGTCACTGGACTGGGCATCGTCTGCGGCAGCCGGCGTCTGATCGTCTGCAGCCGGGGCAGCATCCGGCTTGGTGTCACCGTCGGCGGCCATCACATCAAGCACGATCTGGGCACGGTTGAGGATATTCACCGGCGCCTGGCTGTCGCCGGTAATTTCATCGAAAAGCTGCTTGGCTTCATCATAATCACCGTTGCGGAAGGCGGAAAGGCCGAGGATTTCCCGCGCCGAGAAGCGGAACGGATTGCCGTCGACGGCCAGTTCCTCAACCTCGGACGACACCTGATCATAGGTGCCGGTATCCACCAGCAGCCAGCCGGCACGCAGCTTTGCAGCCTGACGAAGCGCCTCGGGAACCGCGCGATCCTTGCCGATGGCGGAGAATGCCGAAATGGCAGCGGCGGTATCGCTGTTCTGCTCCAGAAGCGTTGCCGCACGCAGCTTGGCCAGCACCGGATAGTCGCCATGACCGGAGGCTTCAAGTTCGGCCAGCGTCTTCTTGGCAGCGTCGTTCTCGCCAGCCTTGATCTGGTTCAGCGCCGTCATGAAAATATCGCCGGAGCTTGCCGCCTTGCGGTCCTGCCAATATTCGTAACCGCGCCAGGCAGCCGTGCCGACAACGGCCAGAACGGCGAGCGCAATGAGATAGCGGCCATAGCGACGCCAGGCATCGCGCATCCGGTCGGAGCGCAGTTCCTCATTGACTTCGCGGATAAAGCTGTCGTTCTGGTTGGCCATATTCTACCTACTCCGGCACTGATAAATCATGTTCCAGTGCCGGGCCTTCTAGCCTATTTTTCGGCTGTTGTAAGGACAAAATGCCGGAACGGGACGGAATGTCCCGGCAATTTGATGTATTTTTCAAGCCGCAAAGCTGATCGGCAGGCCAATCAGCCAGAGATGCAGCTTCCAGATGAACAGCCCCCACAGCACCAGACCGAGCACGATGGCATAAAGATCGTAACGTGCGGACACGAAGGGCTTGCGCGTCAAGAGCCCCGCCCGTTCACGCCGGGCAAGGGCAATCCGCAGGATGACGGCCCAGATCAGGATGCCGGCAAACAGGATCACCGACGCCGTTTCGCCATTGGCGAGCAGATGCGCGAACGCCCAGACTTTGACCGAGACCACCATCGGATGCTTCATCACACGGGCAATATGCCCGGGCGGAAAGAAGCTGGCCGACAGACAGATCATCGCAATCAGCATCAGAAGGATGGTGATATGCGCCATCCAGAACGGCGGCGCATAGAGAACGCCGGTGACCTGCCGGGCCTGACCGAACGACCAGACCATGAAGACAAAGGCGGCCAGTGCGGCGATCGAGAAAACCCCGCGCCAGCCCTTCTCGCCAAGCCGGTCGATCATCTGCTGGCGAAAAGCCGGTGCGAAGGCATGAATGAGATGCAGAAGCGTGAAAATCAGAACTGCAACGACGAGCATTGCCATGGAGAACCCCTCTTCCAAGGACCGGATATCTGGCGCTCACCCTATCGCAATGTCCCGAAAATCGAAATCGGTTTCCGGAAACGCCATGGGCAGAGCGGCTAGGGCGAAGCGCCGGTTTAAAAGCCGCCTGATACGATATCAGGGACCGGGCCGGGTTCTCGTCACCGAACTGGCCGGATCCTGACGGGGGGCCATGTATTGCTCCTGCTCGATCTCGGGCAGATCAATGCCTTCAATGGCGGCCTCGAAGGATCGCAGACGTTTGTGGATCGACAGAAGTTCGACGATCGTTGTCCAGGAATTCACCAGATACTGGAAGGAATTCGAAACCTGCCCGAAGGCGGTGGAAATCTGGTTGAAGATGCCGAGCGTGATCGTGCCGCTGACGATGGTCGGCACCAGGATCGCGGTTGAAAAGATATTATCGGCGTTGATGAAGAACGACCGGGCGAGATTGAAATAGGTGTAGTGGAAATAGAGCCGGAAATAATTTTTCCGGACATTGGTGAACAGCTCTTTCAGCGTCGGCGGATCGGCGCGGTTCTCATAGTCCTCGCCCAGCACCAGCTCCTTACGATAGGCGGCCTCGACGCGCTGGTTGCGGAATTCAAGACCCGGGAGCTTGATCCCGACGGCGGCCAGAAACACCGTACCGAACAGTGACCAGATGATTGCCGCGGTGAAGAGTGGCGCGGGTATGGAGCCGACGATCGGCAGCACCTTCACGTAGCTTGAAAGGGCAAACAGCACCGGCAGGAAGGCGATCAGCGTCATGACCGCATTGATCATCGACACGCCCAGTCCTTCCATGATGGTGGCGAAACGCATCGTGTCTTCCTGGATACGCTGGGAAGCGCCTTCGATATGGCGAACCTTGGGCCACAGGCTGACATAATAGTCATTCATCGCCGTGCGCCAGCGAAACACATAATGGCTGACGAAAAAGCGCTGGAAGGCAAAGACGGTGATGGCAACGGCGGCGATCTCGGCAAAAATCACGAACAGCGAATAGAAATCACCGACAGTCACACCTTGCTTGCCCTCAAAGGCCTTCTGCAGCATGTCACCGTAAAGCCGGTTCCAGTTGTTGAGCGCGACGGAAACCTGGACGGAAAAATAGGTGATGAAGATAATCAGCGACGAGCCCCAGATCGACCAGAGCTGCCAGCGGTGATTGCCGCCCATGAACCACCATGCGGCACCGAATGTCAGCGTGAAGAACGCATAATAGAGGTAGAACCAGACAAAATCCGCGGTCACGAAATAGCCGAGCCCTGCACGGTTCTGGTCGGCTGGCGAGAGCGCGAAACCGAGATTGATGCCGACCTGCTGGCCGATCGTGTACCATGAGACGACGCCGATCAGCGCCCAGATAACGGCCGATGAAAAAAGCAGATGCGGTTTCGGAAAGAACGACTGGAACAAGAAAACACCTTCTGAAAATGCTGCGTGCAGGGCGCGATTATACGCAACTGAACCAGTAATTCAGGCAAGAAGTAGTAGGTAAACATTAATATTTCGAAATGGTGGTTTCGGCAGAGCCTGCCACCCTCAGCGCTGACCGTCGGCCAGCGTCAGGATCAGCGGCCCGTTCCGTGTCGCAACCAGCGTGTGCTCGTATTGCACGGTCAAGGCCCGCGGCTGGCTGTAGAGGATCCA
Source organism: Martelella sp. HB161492 (assembly GCF_013184775.1). Classification (GTDB taxonomy): domain Bacteria; phylum Pseudomonadota; class Alphaproteobacteria; order Rhizobiales; family Rhizobiaceae; genus Martelella. The sequence continues at coordinate 26,206 of NZ_JAATVV010000009.1, read as the reverse complement.
CTCTTCGTCCTCTTCCTCCGCCCATTCCGCCCCGAGCGACAGGAAGGGTTCGATGGTGAAGACCTGACCCTCGGAGATCTGGCGCCGGTCGCTGCGATCCGGCCAGGTCGACAGCTCCGACGGCTCCTCATGCAGCGAGCGGCCGATACCGTGGCTGGCAAGGTTCTGAATCAGCGTATAGTGGTTTTTGCTGGCAAATTTGCCGATCGCGTCGCCGATCGCGCCGAAACGGGCACCCGGCTTGACCTGATTGATACCGACCCACATGGCTCGCCTGCCATCCCGGCAGAGCTTGGAGACCCGCGAGGAAACCGGAGGAACGGCAAAAGACGAGCCCGTATCGCCAAAGAAGCCGTTCTTTTCGCCCGAAACGTCGAGATTGACGAGATCGCCAGCGCCGATCACGCGATCACCCGGAATTCCGTGGGCGACTTCCTCGTTTACCGAAATGCAGGTCGCGCCAGGAAAGGCATAGCAGACCTCAGGCGCCGAGCGTGCATCGTGATCTTCCAGCACCTTGCGGCCGATCAGATCGAGTTCACGCGTGGTGATGCCGGGTTCCAGCGCCTCTGCCATGGTTTTCACAGCCAGCGCGCAGATCTGCCCGATCTCCTTCAGTGCCGCCAGTTCTGCTTCGGTTTCTACAATCATTTCAGCCCTTTCCAAACCCGGCAAAAGGATTCGCCAGGCCCTATGCCTTGTCGTCCGCCAGCATGTCGCGCACCATGGGCGCGGTCTTGGTGGCGAAAAGCTCGATCGCCCGCATCAGTTCGTCATGCGGCACGAGACCGACTGCCATCTGCAGCATGAAACGGTCAAGCCCGAAAATCCGGGCATGGGCGACGATCTTTTTCGCCAGACCTTCCGGATCCCCGACAAAGAGCGCACCCTCTGGCCCGGTCGAGGCATCGAATTGGGCGCGCGATGTCGGCCCCCAGCCACGCTCGCGGCCGAGCCTGTTCATCACGGCGGCCTGTGGTGCGTAGAAAATGTCACGCGCCCTGTCCGCGGTTTCAGCGACGAAGCCATGAACCGAGATCCCGCGCTTCAGGCTCTTTTGATCATGGCCCGCCTGTTCGGCAGCCCGGGCGTAAAGATCGAAAAGTGGCGCAAACCGGCGTGGCTGGCCGCCGAGGATGGCGATGATCAGCGGCAGGCCGAGAAAACCAGCCCGCGCCATGGATTGCGGCGTGCCGCCAGCCGCAATCCAGACCGGCAGCGGGTTCTGAACCGGACGCGGATAGATGCCCTGCCCGGTCAGGGGCGGCCGCGTTTGACCGGACCAGGTGACATGTTCATTGTCGCGGATCTTCAGCAGCAGATCGAGTTTTTCGGCATAAAGCTGATCGTAATCTTCCAGCGCATGGCCGAAGAGCGGAAAGGATTCGATGAAGGAACCGCGCCCGGCCATGATTTCGGCCCGGCCGCCGGAGATCAGATCGACGGAGGAAAACTGCTGGAACACCCGAACAGGATCGTCGGAAGACAGGATGGTGACCGCGCTGGTGAGCCTGATCTTTGTCGTCGTGGCCGCAGCGGCCGCCAGCACCGTTGCCGGTGACGACACGAGATAATCAACCCGGTGATGTTCGCCGACACCGAAGACATCAAGGCCGAGTTCGTCCGCAAGCCTGATCTCAGACAGCAGGTTCTTCATCCGCCGTTCTGCTTCCTGTCCGCGATCAATGCCGTCGGCGGGATCGACATCGGCAAAGGTGAAAATTCCAAGTTCCATGCTGGCTCCGCAGAATAGTATTTCTCTTGCACCACAATATCGTTCATGACTGACGGAATAGAAGAGGCAGATCGTGCCCGATCAGTGAACACTGTTTTCACGCAGACGGTCGGTTGCGATGCCGAAAAGCGCGCACACTGCCAGCAAAATAGCGCTTGAAACTTGGCATATGACTGTCGCATCGCAGATTGAAAGCGCCGCACAATGCGCTTAACGTGGAAGTGATACGCTTCTGTGAGAGAGCGGAGAATGGATTGAGGAGACATTCTGAATGGCACGCAGTGTAGTGATTACAGGTTCGACAAGCGGCATCGGGCTGGGCATCGCCGAAGGCTTTGCCAAGGCCGGCGATAATGTCGTGCTGAACGGCTTTGGTAAGGAGGAGGATATCAATCAGGCGGTCGCCCGCGTCGGCAGTCTCGGCGATGGCGCGGTGATCTACCATCCGGCCGACATGACCAAGCCGGAAGAGATTGCCGACCTGATCGCAACAGCGGAGCGCACGTTTGGCGGCCTTGATGTGCTGGTCAACAATGCCGGCATTCAATTTGTCAGCCCGGTTGAGGATTTCCCGACGGAAAAGTGGGATCAGATCATTGCCATCAACCTGTCGAGTTCGTTCCACACGATCCACCATGCCGTGCCGATCATGAAGAAGGCCGGCAAGGGACGGATCATCAATCTGGTTTCCGCGCATGGCCTTGTCGCCTCGCCCTTCAAATCGGCCTATGTCGCGGCCAAGCATGGCGTGATGGGACTGAGCAAGACGGTGGCGCTGGAACTGGCGACCTTCGGCATCACCTGCAATTCGATCTGCCCCGGCTATGTGCTGACGCCGCTGGTCGAAAAGCAGATCCCCGATACGGCCAAGGCGCGCGGCATCACCGAGGAAGAGGTCAAGCAGAATGTGCTGCTGGCCGCCCAGCCGACCAAGGAATTCGTCACCACGCAGGAGATTGCAGCCGCTGCGCTGTTTCTCGCCAGTGACGACGCAAAACAGATCACAGGCACGCATATTTCGATCGACGGAGGCTGGACGGCCCAATAGGCCGCCCGACCACCCTTAAGCAGGAAGTTTTGATGACGATCCGTTTCATACTCAATGACGAAGCCATAGCGCTGGAGACCCTGTCTCCAACCGAGACGCTACTCGACTTTCTCCGGCTGAAAAAGCGCATGACCGGCTCCAAGGAAGGCTGCGCGGAGGGCGATTGCGGTGCCTGCACCGTACTTGTCGGCCGGCTTTCGGGCGGCAGGCTGGTCTATGAGACGGTCAATTCCTGCATCCGCTTTGTCGCCTCGCTCAACGCCACCCATGTGGTGACGGTGGAGCATCTGGCGACAGGCGGTACATTGCATCCCGTGCAACAGGCCATGGTTGACATGCATGGCTCCCAATGCGGCTTCTGCACGCCGGGCATCGTCATGTCGCTTTATGCGCTGTGGATGGAAAACGAAAACCCCTCGCGGGCAGCCATCGAGAAGGCTTTGCAGGGCAATCTCTGTCGCTGCACCGGCTATGAGCCCATCGTCAAGGCAGCGGAGCGCGCCGCAGCCACCCGGCCGGACGCGGCATTCGATGCGATTGCCCGCGAGCGTGACAGCGTGATCACCGCGCTTGAAGCGCTGAAGCAGCACGAAACCATCACCATCGGCGATGGCAAGAGCCGCGCCATCCTTCCGGCAACACCGGACGATCTTGCCGCAGTGCTCGCCCGTGAGCCGGCGGCCACCATCGTCGCCGGTTCCACCGATGTCGGACTTTGGGTCACCAAGCAGATGCGGCCGCTCGATCCGGTGGTGTTCATCAATCATATCGACGCGCTGCAGACAATCAGCGACAGCGATGCGGAGATCACCATCGGCGCTGGCGTCACCTATTCTGAAGCCTTCCCGGTTCTGGCCAAGGCAATCCCGGCACTTGGCAGGCTGATCGACCGGATCGGCGGCCAGCAGGTGCGCAATATGGGCACGATCGGCGGCAATATTGCCAATGGTTCGCCGATCGGCGACACCCCGCCTGCCCTCATCGCGCTTGGTGCAACGGTGACGCTGGCATCGACCGAAGGCCGCCGCACATTGCCGCTTGAAGATTTCTTCATCGAATACGGCAAGCAGGACCGCGCCGCCGGCGAATTCGTTGAGGCGATCACCGTGCCGAAGCCCGCAACCGGCAGTCACTATGCGGTCTACAAGCTTTCCAAGCGCAGGGAGGAGGATATTTCCGCCCTTTGCGGTGCCTTCTTCGTCAGCCTTGCCGACGACAAAACGGTGAAAGAGGCCCGCATCGCCTTTGGCGGCATGGCCGGAACGCCGAAGCGGGCGAGCCATGTCGAGGCTGCCCTTGCCGGCAAGCCATGGACCGAGGAGATGATCGAGACCGTGCGCGCCGCCTTTGAAAGCGACTTCAGTCCGCTCTCCGACTGGCGCGCCACATCGGCCTATCGGATGCTGACGGCGAAGAACCTTCTGACCCGTTTCTTCCTCGAAACCACAGGCGAGCGCCAGGAACTCGTCCGCTTTGAAACCGCGGAGGTGTGAAATGGACAAGTCCGCCAATGACATGATCGTCAGCAAGACCCGCATCAGTGGCGCCATGCATGATCCGCGCCGGCATGATTCGGCCCACAAGCATGTGGCCGGCGCCGCCGAATATATCGACGACATCCCCGAACCCCAGGGGCTGCTCCATGTCGGCCTCGGCCTTTCGGACCGGCCGCATGCCGAGATCATCGACATGGATCTTTCCGCCGTTGAAAAGGCACAGGGTGTCGTCTGTGTCCTGACGGCGAAGGACCTGCCGGGCGTCAACGATATCTCGTCTGCCGGGATCGGCGATGAGCCGCTGTTTGCCGACACGAAAGTGGAATATCACAGCCAGATCATCTTTGCGGTTGTCGCCGAGACCCGTGCACTCGCGCGTTCGGCAGCACGGCTGGCGAAGATCACCTATCGCGATCTGCCCTTCTGGACCAATGTGCGCGACGCGATTGCTGCCGATGCGCCCAATGTCTGCACGCCGATGACGCTGCAGCGCGGCGATGTGAAAGAGGCGCTTGCCCGCGCAAAGCACCGCATCACGGCAGAAATGGAAATTGGCGGCCAGGAACATTTCTACCTGGAGAGCCAGATCTCCATGGCCATCCCCGGCGAAGACGACGAGGTTTCCGTCTGGGCCTCAACCCAGCATCCAAGCGAGATCCAGCATATTGTCGGCCATATCCTGCACATTCCCTCCCATGCCGTGACCGTGTTTCAGCGCCGCATGGGCGGTGGCTTCGGCGGCAAGGAAACGCAGGGCAACGCCTTTGCCGCGATTGCAGCGCTGGCTGCCAAAAAGCTCAACCGCGCCGTCAAGATCCGCCCGGATCGCGATGAAGACATGGCGATCACCGGCAAGCGCCACGACTTCGTGACATCCTATGATATCGGCTTTGACGAAAACGGCATGATCGAAGCGGTGGATGCGACCTTTGCCGCCCGCTGCGGCTTTTCCGCCGATCTGTCCGGACCGGTCACGGACCGGTCGCTGTTTCATGCGGATTCGTCCTATTATCTGCCGAATGTGCATCTGGTCTCCCGGCCGCTGAAAACCCATACCTGCTCCAACACCGCCTATCGCGGCTTTGGCGGACCGCAGGGCATGGTGCTTGGCGAAAGGCTGGTGGAAGAAATCGCCTATGCGCTCGGCAAGGATCCGCTCGATATCCGCAAGGCCAATTTCTACGGCCAGCCGGGTTCCGGCCGGGATGTGACGCCGTACTACCAGACGGTGGAGGACAACATCATCCTGCGCGTGGTCGAGGAGCTGGAACGCTCAAGCGATTACCGCGCCCGCCGTCAGGCAATCATCGATTTCAACAAGAAAAGCAGGGTGATCAAGAAGGGCATTGCCCTCACCCCGGTCAAATTCGGCATTTCCTTCACGCTGACCTCATCCAACCAGGCCGGCGCGCTGGTGCATGTCTATCAGGATGGCTCCGTGCAGCTCAATCATGGCGGCACGGAAATGGGTCAGGGACTGTACATCAAGGTCGCCCAGGTGGTCGCTGATGTGTTCCAGATCGACCTCGAACGGGTGAAGATCACCGCCACCACCACCGGCAAGGTGCCAAACACCGCACCGACTGCGGCCTCGTCCGGCGCCGATCTCAATGGGGCTGCCGCCTTCAACGCCGCAACCCAGATCAAGGACCGGCTGATCGCCTTTGCCGCCGAGACCTTCAAGGTGAAGCCGGAAGAGGTGGAATTCCTGCCGAACCGGGTGCGCATTGGCGATGAGGAAATCCCCTTCGGTGAACTTGCCAAACGCGCCTATGGCGGCCGGGTGCAGCTCTCGGCAGCGGGCTTTTACAAGACGCCGAAGATCCACTGGGACCGCGCGGCCGGTCGCGGACGCCCGTTCTTCTACTATGCTTACGGCGCCTCCTGCACCGAAGTTTCGATCGACACGCTGACCGGCGAATATCTGATGGAACGTGCCGATATCCTTCACGATGTCGGCCGCTCGCTCAATCCGGCAATCGATATCGGCCAGATCGAAGGCGGCTATATTCAGGGTCTCGGCTGGCTGACGACGGAAGAATTGTGGTGGGACAATAAGGGCCGGCTCAGAACCCATGCGCCCTCCACCTACAAGATCCCGCTGGCCTCGGACCGGCCGAAGGTCTTCAACGTCGCGCTCACCGATTTCTCGCCCAATATCGAGGAAACCATCGGCCGCTCCAAGGCCGTCGGCGAACCGCCCTTCATGCTGGCAATCTCCGCGCTCGAGGCGCTGGATATGGCCGTCGCCTCGGTGGCGGATTATGCCGCCTGCCCGCGGCTTGACGCCCCGGCAACGCCGGAGCGCGTGCTGATGGCGGTTGAACGGATGAAGGCGGTCCGGAGCGGACAATGATCACCGTCGATGGCCTTACGGCCTGGATTGCGCGTGAAGCGCCGGCGATGATGGTCAGCATCGCCGGTGTGAAAGGCTCGTCCCCGCGCGAACAGGGCGCCTATATGCTGGTGTCGGAAACCGGGCTTTTCGGCACGATCGGCGGCGGCCAGCTGGAGTTTCTCGCCATCGACCACGCCCGCAAGCTGCTGGGCGGGGCGGATGCAGAGCACCTGCTCGATATTCCGCTCGGGCCCGAGATCGGCCAGTGCTGCGGCGGACGGATTGCGCTTTCCTTTGCCGCTGTCGATGAGGCGGCCATCAACAGCCTTGTCGCACAGGCACGGGCCGAAACAGCTGGCAATCCGCATGTGGCCATTTTCGGCGGCGGCCATGTCGGTGCAGCCCTTGCCACAGCGCTGGCGCCGCTGCCGATGAATGTCCGCCTCGTCGAAACCCGTGCGGAAACACTGAAGGGCCTGCCTGATGCGGTAACGCCACGTCTCGTTGCCGTGCCGGAGGCCGAGATTGCTGCCCTGCCCCCCGGCAGCGCCGTCGTCATCCTCACCCATGACCATGCGCTGGATTTTCTGATTGCGGTTGAAGCCCTCAAACGCGGTGATCTTGCCTATTGCGGCATGGTCGGCTCGAAAACCAAGCGCGCCACCTTTGTGAGCCACGCCCGGGAGGCGGGCCTGTCCGACGCTTCTGTCGCAAATCTGGTGCTGCCAATCGGCGGCGCCGTCGTCAGGGACAAGCGGCCGGAGGTGATCGCCGCCATGGTCGCGGCTGAACTTTTGACAGTTTTTTCTGCAGCTTCCTGAGGCATTCTGCCCGAAGACAAGGCATTCACGCGCTCCACTTCCGTCAATTGCAGGCCAACGTAAAACAGAGCTTTTTTTCTCCGACGAAATTGCGCAAGATCACAATAAGTTCATATTCGGGGGAACGATTGAATGTTTGAACTGGCGATCATCTGGGAGTGGGCGCAATTTGCGGTGCGATGGCTGCATGTCATCACCGCCATTGCTTGGATCGGCTCGTCCTTCTACTTCATTGCTCTGGATCTGGGGCTGGTAAAGCGCCCGTATCATCCACCGGCGGTATCCGGCGAGGAATGGCAGGTCCATGCCGGCGGCTTCTACCATATCCAGAAATACAATGTCGCGCCCGAGCACATGCCGGATCATCTGATCTGGTTCAAGTGGGAAAGCTACATGACCTGGGTATCGGGCTTCCTGATGCTCTGCCTTCTCTACTATGGCGGCGCCGACCTCTTTCTGGTCAATCGCGAGGCTCTCGATGTTTCCGCGCCGGTCTCGATCCTGATTTCGCTGGCCTCGCTGTCAATCGGCTGGCTGGTCTACGACCAGTTGTGCAAGTCGCCGATCGGCAAGCATACGGTCGGGCTGATGCTGCTGCTCTATGTGCTGCTGGTCTGCATGGCCTATGGCTACACCCATATCTTCACCGGCCGTGCCGCCTTCCTGCATATGGGCGCCTTCACCGCGACCATCATGACCGCGAATGTGTTCTTCATCATCATCCCGAACCAGAAGATCGTCGTCGCCGACCTGCGCGCCGGACGTACGCCCGATCCGAAATATGGCAAGATCGCCAAGCAGCGCTCGACGCATAATAATTACCTCACCCTGCCGGTGCTGTTCTTCATGCTGTCGAATCACTATCCGCTGGCTTTTGCGACCTCGTTCAACTGGGTGATTGCTTCGCTGGTCTTCCTGATGGGCGTGACCATCCGGCATTATTTCAACACCATGCATGCCCGCAAGGGCCAGCCAAACTGGACCTGGGCGCTGACGGCGATCATCTTCATCGCCATCATGTGGCTGTCGACGTCGCCACGCATCTTGAAGCCGGAAGACCCGAACATGGCAGTGGCACCGGCTTTCGAGAAATTTGCGGTTGATCCGCACTTTGCCGACGCCAAGGAAATCGTCTCGTCGCGCTGCTCCATGTGCCATGCGGCCGAACCGGTCTGGGAAGGCATCCACCGCCCGCCGCTCAATGTTCAGCTGGAAAATGATGCGGAGATCGCAGCACGCGCCAGCCAGATCTACTTGCAGGCCGGGCGCAGCCATGCCATGCCTCCGGGCAATGTGACCGACATGACGCCACAAGAGCGTGCCACACTGGTCGCCTGGTACCAATCAAGCATCGGAGCGAAATCAAAAGAATGACGAAAACACGCCTTCTGCGCGGCCGGCTCTTGTCCTTCCACCGCCGGCCGGAAACGCTCGCCGACACAGATGCCTATTTCTACGAAGAAGATGGCGGCCTCCTCATTCAGGGAGGCCGTATTCTTGCTGCCGGACCTTTTGAAACGGTGCGGCAAGAGGCATCCGGCGATCCGGAGATCATCGATCACCGTCCGCATCTGATCATGCCCGGTTTCATCGACGCCCATCTGCATTTCCCGCAGATGCAGGTGATCGGCTCCTACGCTGCCAATCTTCTGGAATGGCTCAACACCTATACATTCGTGGAAGAACAGCGCTTTGCCGATGAAGCGCATGCCGCCCGCATCGCCACGCATTTCTTCGATGAGATGGTGCGCCATGGCACCACCACGCCGGTAGCCTACTGCTCGGTCCACAAGGTCTCCGCCGATGCCTATTTTGCCGAAGCGGCAAAGCGGAATGTCCTGGCACTGGGCGGCAAGGTGATGATGGACCGCAATGCCCCGGATGCGCTGACCGACACGGCGCAGCAGGGCTATGACGAGACGAAAGAGGTCATCGCCGGCTGGCACGGCAAGGGGCGCAACCATGTCGTCATCTCGCCGCGCTTTGCCATCACCTCGACGCCAGAGCAGATGGAAGCCGCAAGGACGCTCGCCGCCGAGCACCCTCATCTTCACATCCAGACCCATCTTTCGGAAAATCTGGCCGAAATTGATTTCGCCTGCTCGCTCTACCCCGAAGCGGTCGATTATACCGACATCTATGCCCGCTATGGCCTGCTCGGGGAAAAGACCCTGCTCGGCCACGCCATTCATTTGAGCGAACGCGAACGTGACGCGATTTCGGAAGCGGGTGCCGTTGCCGTTCACTGCCCGACATCGAACCTGTTCCTCGGCTCGGGCCTGTTTGCCTTCCGCGCATGCGAAGACCGGGCCAAGCCGCTTCGCATTGCCGTTGCCACCGATGTCGGCGGCGGCTCCTCCTATTCCATGCTGCAGACCATGGATGAGGCTTACAAGATACAGCAGCTCAGATCGCAGCGCCTCGATCCGCTGACCAGTTTCTATTACCTGACCCGCGGCAATGCCGAAGCACTGTCGCTGTCGGACCGGATCGGTGCGCTTGATCCCGGTCTTGATGCCGATCTCGTGGTGCTTGACGCAAGGGCAACACCCGCCATGGCCCTGAAACACGAGGTTGTCTCGACATTGGCCGAGGAGCTGTTCCTGCTGCAGACGCTTGGCGATGATCGCGCCATCGCCGAGACCTATATTGCCGGTGAACCGGCCAAGTCCTTGCTTTAGCTATCCGAAGGGCGCATGACGAATATCAATCCCCGACCACAGGCGAATGGCCGGGGATGTGATCCTACTTGGCATCTTTTCACCCATATGTGATAAGGCTATTTATATTTGGAGGAGAGATCATCATGTTTTCCGAGCCGCTGACAATTGCAGACCTGAAACGCCGGGCAAAATGGCGTGTGCCGAAGATGTTCTTCGACTATGCCGACAGCGGCGCCTGGACGGAAAGCACCTACCGGGCCAATGAGAGCGATTTTTCAAAGATCAAGCTGCGCCAGCGCGTTCTGGTGGACATGACCAATCGGTCGCTGGCCTCGACCATGATCGGCGAGAATGTGTCGATGCCGGTTGCCATTGCACCGACCGGGCTTTGCGGCATGCAGCATGCCGATGGCGAAATCCTTGCGGCTCAGGCAGCGGAAGAATTCGGCATTCCCTTCACCCTTTCGACCATGAGTGTCTGCTCGATCGAGGATGTGGCGGAAAATACGACTAAGCCTTTCTGGTTCCAGCTCTATGTGATGAAGGACCGCGATTTCATTGCCAGCCTGATCGACCGGGCCAAGGCCGCCAAATGTTCCGCGCTCGTGCTCACGCTCGATCTGCAGATCCTCGGCCAGCGTCACAAGGATATTCTCAACGGTCTTTCGACACCGCCGAAATTCACGCCGAAACATCTCTGGCAGGTCGGCACGCGGCCCTTCTGGGCGCTGGAAATGCTCCAGACCAAACGCCGGACCTTCCGCAATATTGCCGGCCACGCAAAGGGCGTCTCAGATCTTTCCTCGCTCTCGGCCTGGACCTCGGAACAGTTCGACCCCAAGCTCTCCTGGGCCGATGTCGACTGGATCAAGGAACGCTGGGGCGGCAAGCTGATCCTCAAGGGCATTCTCGATGCCGAGGACGCGAAAATGGCGGCAAAGACCGGCGCCGATGCCATCATCGTTTCCAATCATGGTGGCCGCCAGCTCGATGGCGCGCGTTCCTCGATCTCCGTCCTGCCTGAAATTGTCGATGCCGTCGGCGGCGAGATTGAAATCCATATGGATGGCGGCATTCGCTCCGGCCAGGATGTGCTGAAGGCCCGCGCGCTTGGCGCGCAAGGTGTCTTCATCGGCCGCCCTTTCCTTTATGGACTCGGTGCCATGGGCAAGCCCGGCGTCACCAAGGCTCTGGACATCATTCGCAAGGAACTCGACATCACCATGGCGCTGTGCGGCAAGCGTGACATCGAAACGATCGACCGCGATATTATTGCGAAGCTGGATTTCTGAGAAATCAGTCGATTGGAACATCGGGCGAAAAGCGGGTTGCCGGTCTTTCGATGACACGAAGCGGAATTGGAAAAGGCTGGATCATCGGACGCTTCAGATGAAGCGCCCGATGATCCAAAGCGCGGTGCAACCGAATGGATGCACCGCGCTTTGGACAAGTCTTACATTCCCGTGGGCCATGGCTGAATTGCAGCTGCAGGCGCTGGAGGCACATTGTCCGCCGGACCTGTTCCGGAGTGGTACTGCTGAGGCGCAAGGCCGACGTCTGAATAGAGCATTCCGACGTGCATATGCCCGGCAAATTGGTCGGGCACGGTCCCGTACATTTGCATCATCGCCTGCTCGTAAGTGGGCGGAGCATCGGTTCCCCTGGATGGTCCCGGTTGCGCGGGAGTCGGCAATGGCACAGCAGCGCCTTGGCTCGCGACCGTCGCGGACGGACCGGGATTGCTGCTGCCGGCCCGGGCCTGCCTTTCCCGCGCACCCCGTATCCATTTGAGCCAATTCAGTTGCCGCTTGCATTCAGCCATGATCCCCTGCTCATCCAAATTCTGCATTACGGTCAGAACGTGCCCGCTGCCAGTTTTCTGGCATTCGCGAATAAAGACCTTTTTGCCCGTGCGCCAGAACGTCCTATCGATATGGTCGTGCAAGTCGCGTTCGACATCAGTCTCGCGCAGGCTTTGCGCCTGAGATTCTGCGCGCCCTGGATCGCGCTGGCCTGCAAACACCTGCCGCCGGTCATCGCGATCCGCATGCAAGGCCGAGGGGTTAGGGTAAGGCGCGGGCGTGTCCACTCTGACGGTTTTCCTCACGGACGCTGAAGATTTACCGCGCTTGCGTGTTTGCGAATGCGGCGCAGATTCACTCTGCGCCGGCACCGCGCGGGAACCATCGACGGATATCCGGGCTGGATCAACAGGCATGCAGCCTCCCCCTTCTTTCTGAGAACACGTAAGGAAGCTAGATCAGGAAAGCTGCGTTACAAATTCAGAAAAATCGATAACAGTGCCGAACCGGCGCAGGCTGCGGAGCCAACAGCCTATGCCACGAACCCCGTCGCCAGAGCCGATGGCCAGTCCTGAAGCCCGCTCTCTGTCGCCAGCGCCACCACGCGCGTGGTATCGTAGCGCACTTGGTAAAAACTCGGCATCCATCCCGACACCCGTTTCTCGATGATCGCATAGCAGGCGAACGGCGTTGCCGTTTCAAGCTTGTGATAGAAGGGGACGTCGTAGTCGAAACCGGGACAGCCAACGCTGCCGGGATTGACGATCAGCCGGCCGTCGGCGAGCATCACGGAGCGGGCAATGTGTGAATGACCGCACAGCATCAGCGGATAGTCTGTGCCTTGTGCATAGGCCTCGATTTCAGCGCGCGGTCGCAGTGTGAAGGAGCCGCTCTCATGCAGCGCCTCGGTCCACATGATATTGTCATCGCCGGGTGTCGCATGGCACATGAAGACTTCGTCTGCCACCACCCGCGTCACCGGCAGGCTCCGCACCCAGTCGAGCTGCTCGGGAGAAAGCTGGCGGAAGGCCGGCTCCTCCCAGTCACCCATCTCTTCGAAAGCACGGTCGATCAGCGCCCGGTCATGATTGCCACGCACAGTCGGCAGATCAAGCGTCATCAGCCGTTCAGCGGTCGCGCCGGCCTGCAGCGGACCAGACAGGCAATCACCGAGATTGACGATGAGGTCGGCGTCGCGCCGGGCGATATCGTCCAGAACGGCCTCCAGGGCATCGCAATTGCCGTGAATATCGGCGATGACAGCTATCCGCATGGTCACGCTCCTTGTCTTGTCAGTGCGGTTAAAAGAACAGAGGTCAGCTACCGCGATAGGTCGAGTAGCCATGGGCCGAGAGGAGCAGCGGCACATGATAATGCGCCGTCACGTCGGCGATCGCAAAGCGGATCGGGATATCTTCCAGGAAGGCCGGTTCCGACATGGCGGCCCCGGTACGGCGCAGATAATCACCGACATGAAAGACCAGTTCATACTGTCCGGTCTCGATCTCGTGAATGCTGAGGATCGGGCCGCCGTCGATACGGCCGTCATCATTGGTATAGACGGTCTTGAGGAACTGGCGGCCATCCTTGCCGATGCGGTAAAGATCGATCTTGAGCGCATCCGCCGGCTGGCCGAGCGCGGTGTCAAGAACATGTGTCGTCAGGCCGGTCACTTGGGCTCCTCCTCAATCACGAACAGAGCGGGATAGAAATACTCTTCCAGATTGTTACCCGGCCCGGCACGATCCACAACCAGAAAATCGCTGGTTTCGTAAAGTGCCATCAGCGGATGATGCCAGACATTGGCGCGGTAGTTCACCCCCTCGCCCGGCCGCGCCAGAAAGGCGCGCGGCTTGCCCGGCGTTCCACCCATATCCTCGGCGACGATCACCAGAAAGGGCCGGCCTGACAGCGGCGAGAAGCTCTGACTGCCGTCGGGATGGCGTTCCATCAGGTCGACATGATAGGGAAAACTGCGTGCCTCACCGCGAAAGATGCTGATGATCACCTCCGCATCCAGTCCCCTGGCCTCGGCTTTTGCCAGACCATGAAACCGGGTCGTCGTGCCGCCATTGATCATCCGGATGGTGGACGGATCAGCGAAGATCACCGATCCGAACGGAGCAAATGCCTCTGGCGTCAGCGGCTCGACCCTGACCGGAATGCTCATGGCTTATCCCTTCACGCCGTAAAGACGAAGCCGGCTGATACCGCCATCGGGGTAATTGGCGACCCGAACATGGGTGACCGGGCCGATATTTCTGACCTGATCCGATCCGAACTCATGAATATGATCGGCTGAAAGCTTGGTCTGTTCCAGGATCGGCTGCCAGTTTTCCGAAGCCGCGATCTCCTCGGCCGTGAAAACATCGGCCTGATCCGGCAGATAGGCACCGAACAGCGCACAGCTATCGGGGAAATTCCCCTTGAAATGGGCGGTGTCGACGACGACACGGCGAATGATGCCCGGATGGCCAAGCTTCATGATCACCCAGTCATGGCCGGGACCGCGACGGCGGGCTGTTTCCCAGCCATCGCCCATATTGATGCCGCGGCCAGGCGCAAACATGCGGTCGGGATGGCCGAAATGGGCATCGGACCAGTGCAGCGCATGGGTGCCGCCAAAGATATAGGCGAGATCGACCTCTTCGCCGTCACCCACCTTGTCCCAGTTGAAATAGGCAGAGCCATAGGCGCGCAGACGCGCAATGCCGCCATCGGGATAGATATGCAGCCGCAGATGGGTGAAGACCTTCTGCCGCGTCTCCTGATCCATCTCGAAATAATGGTGGCTGTTGCCCTTCAGGTTCGTGCGGTCGAGCACCTCCTGCCAGTCGGAATTGTCGTCCGGGTCGCCCTTTTCCAGATAGCAGCCTTCGATCGAACACTGCGGCGGGAAATTGCCGGTGAAGTGGCTGGTATCGACATCAAAGCCGCGGATCCGGCCGGGCATGGCCAGCTTGATCACAGCCCAGTCATGGCCGGGTACGCGCTTGCGGCGGCTTTCCCAGCCATCCATCCACTTGCCGTGTTCATCATATTCACCCGGCAGGAAAACGGCCGCATCATCTTTCAGCATGCGCGACAGCGGCGCGAAGAACTGGTCAGTTGCATAAAGCGCGCGCGCGCCAAGTCTGGCCGATGCCAGATTGATCGCACCAACGGCGAAATCCGGCAGGGACACACTCATTTCTTGATCGGACATTTACGACTCCGGCAGCAGGAACTGCAGCCGGATGCCGGCGATCTTCTCCACCTGCAGGCAGGCAGTCGCCAGTTCAACCTCGGTGTCATTTGCGACCCGCTGTTTGAACGCAGCAAGAATATCGTCCTTATTGAGCCCCGTGACTGCAATAATGAAAGGGAATTGGAATTTCTCTATATAGGCGGAATTGAGTTTCGTAAACTCTACGTGCTCTTCGGGGGTCAGCCGGTCAAGGCCGGCACCGGACTGTTCACGATGGCTTTCCATGGTCAGATTGCCCGCCGTGGCGAGCTTTCCGGCGAGATCGGGATGCTTGCGCAGCACATCCAGCCGTTCGGCGCCGGAGGCCGCACGAAACACCGTGCACAAGGCCTGATGAACGCTTTTGACGGTCAACGGTTCTGCAACAAGCCCCTGATCATAGGCGCGTTCTGCAATGAAGGAAGAATGCTCGAAAACGCCGCCGAAGCGGCTGACGAAGACGTCACGGGCAATCATCAGGGCGCAATCTCCGGATAATGGTTATCGTGCCAGTGGCGGGCGATATCAATGCGGCGCGGCACCCAGACCTTGTCGAAAGACAGCACATATTCCATGAAACGGCGCAACGCAGCGACACGCGCCGGGCGCCCGACGAGCCGGCAGTGAAGCCCGATCGACAGCATCTTGGCATGGCCTTCCCGGCCTTCCTCATAAAGCGTGTCGAACGCATCCTTCAGATAGGTGAAGAACTGGTCGCCAGAGTTGAAACCCTGCGGCGTGGCAAAGCGCATATCATTGGTGTCGAGCGTATAGGGCACGATCAGGAAGGGCTTGCCCTCCGGCGTTTTGACCCAATAGGGCAGATCATCGGCATAGCTGTCGGCGGAATAGACAAAACCGCCCTCTTCCATCACCAGTTTCAGCGTATTGTCAGACGGCTTGCCCTGATAGATGCCGAGCGGCCTCTCCCCCGTGATTTCCGTGTGAAGACGAACCGCTTCCTGAATATGCCTGCGCTCGGCCTCGATGTCGAAATCCTTGTATTCCAGCCAGCGATAGCCGTGGCTGGCGATCTCCCAGCCAGCCTCTTTCATTGCCGCGACGGCTTCCGGATTGCGGGCCATGGCCATGGTCACGCCATAGACGGTTGCCGGCACTTTCAGGCTGGTGAACAGCCGCCACAGCCGCCAGAAGCCGGCGCGCGAACCATATTCATAGAGCGATTCGATGTTCAGATTGCGCTGCCCGGGCCAGGGCGCGGCACCGACGATCTCCGAAAGAAGCGATTCCGACGCCGGATCGCCATCCATGATGGTGCTTTCGCCGCCTTCTTCGTAGTTGATGACGAATTGAACGGCAACACGTGCGTCACCCGGCCATTTGGGATCCGGCGTGGTCCTGCCGAAGCCGACAAGATCGCGGGGATAGTTGGAAAGATAGTCGCTCATCGATTCACCCATGTTAACGTAGGGCGAGGTTAGTGCCTTTCCCGCCCAAGGGGAAGCGCCACAGCGGACCAATCAGCCTGCATATCGCAGCAAAAAAGGGCGCAGGCCAGTCGCGATTAGGCAACACGCCGCCGGCCGCTGCGCCGGGTGCGAACCGGCCCCATGGGATGGAGCGAATGAACCCGGAAGGGCGCGCCCGGTTCTTCCTCGACAAAGAGCGCAATATTGTCGACGGTCACCGGATCGGTCAGAACCGGCGCGAAAAACCCGCTGGCTGCAGTCTTAAAGCGGGCGAGATCGCGCGCTGAAAGCGGCCCCGTCAGCGCCATGTGAAATCGGAAGGCTTCCATCACATTCGGCTCGCCCCAGCGGTGCAGATTGGCAAATTGCTGCGGCGACAGGCCATCAGGATCGCGCCGCTCGATATCGGCTTCGGAAAGAGGCGCACGAAAGTGATCGAAGCGGGCAACGATGTCTGCTGCCAGTGCATTGACCTGCGGACAATCTGCAGCGGGGACAAGCACCAGGAGATCGCCGATGGCCGCAACAGTCAGCGGCGGCAGAACGAAAGGATCGGAGATGAAGGCAAAATGCATCAGTGCCCGCAAGAGCTGCTGTTCGTCTTCATCACTCGCAATCATGAAGGAGGACTTGAGCGCAGCATGAAAACCGTAGCGGCGCGGCAGCGCCGTATGATAGGCGATTTCGTGCATGCCGATGCCCGGGAGCAGCGGTGGATCGATCAGCGCACCGGAATAGGGATTGCGCCCGAGCCAGCTGGCTGCGACGCCGGTTAATGCAGCATCAGGTGCGGGCGAAAAACAAATCGCATAGCGCCGGGCCTCGGCCATTGTCGTCAGCTTTCAAATAGAGTGCCTTCCCTCGCGCCCGAAATAGGTGATTTGGGTGACAGCAAGACGACAGAAACCGGAGAAATACTTCAACTTTACTTTTTCATCGCCCAGTTGTGATGGATTTGCGGATGGAATTTCAATGGTAACGCAACCGAAACATTACCCGTTGCGGCAAGCACGGCATATTCGGCGAGCACATGCGCAAGCCCGAAAGAGGTTTTGAAGCCGCCGGCAAGCGCAATCACGTGATCAAGACCGGGTAAGGCACCCACGACCGGATCACGCGCGATTGCCCGCGGCCGAAGGCCGGCCCAGCGCTCCACCACCGGAGCCTCGGCGAGCTGCGGAACGATCAGCCGGGCGGCCGCGATCAGTGCCTCCAGCTGCATATCGGTCGATGACGGGTCATCGAAGCGGTCCTCGCTGGTCGAGCCAATGGCAACGCGCCCGCCGGAATGGGCAACGACATAAAGTCCTTCGTCGTAAAGGATCGGCAGCGCCGGATCGAGATCAGCGGCCATCAACGCCGCCTGCCCCTTCACACCACGCCCGAGACTCCGGCCCTCAGGCGCCAGATGCGGCTGCATCAACGGGAAAGCCCCTGTGCCAGCGGCAATGATCACGGACCCGAAACCGATTGTTCCGCCATCGTTCAGCCGGATGGCGTGACCTGCCGCATCGATTGCTGAAACCCGAATTCCCGGCATGATCCGCACATGTCGGGCACCAGCCAGGAACGCCAGAAGCGCTGCAACCACATCGCGCGGAAAGACGTGAGCCGCCAGATCATCGAAAATATAGCCGAACCGGTCCGTTCGTGCAGCCGGCCAGCCAACAACCGGTGTATCCTCCAGCACGTCGAAGCGAAACTGGCGATCGCCCGCTTTCCAGTTGATACGGGCCTCCTGCTGACGGGCGAGCGCGGTGTTGCGCTGGCGCTCGCTATTGATCGGCATGATACGGCCGCTGCGCCGATAGCTGGTTTCGACCCCGGTTTCGGCGGAAAGCCTGGCCAGATCGCCTTCCAGCCGCAAAAGCGCGTCGAACTGGAAGCGCTTCTTCTCGTCCCAGAGATCCGGCATATAGGCCATCAGCACGCCGACAAGCCCATTGCTGGCCCCCTGGCCCGGCATGCCGGCATCGACAAGCAGCGTTTCGATACCCGCTTTCTCGGCGTGATACGCCGCCCAAAGCCCCATAACGCCACCGCCGACAATCACCAGATCGGCCGTTATTTTCGAAGAAGCCGTTTGACCGGCGGCCATTCCGGATTTATCGCCATCAATCATGAGCGATGCGGACCACAAACAAGCGAGCGATGCAAGAAAAACCGATGGTGACATTCTCTCCCTGTCCTGGGATGAGGATGGACTGCCGTTTTCCAAGGGTTTTGGCGATCATTTTTTTTCGACCCATGACGGCCGCGCCGAATGCGGTCATGTCTTCATCAATGCCAATGCCCTGCCGGACCGGTTTGCCGCCGCTGGCACGATCAGCATCGGCGAACTCGGTTTCGGCACCGGGCTGAATTTCTGCGAAACCTTCCGGCAGTGGAAGCGCTGCCGCCCGCCCGGCGCCCGGCTTGATTTCAGCTCCTTCGAGCGCTTCCCGATCAATGCTGACGCGATTGACCGGGCACTTCGCCGCTGGCCCGAAATCGACGGCGAGCGTGCGACGCTTGTCTCGCTCTGGCCGAAGCAACCGTCCGGAACGTTCTCGCTGCCTGT
The DNA here is from genome assembly GCF_013184775.1 of Martelella sp. HB161492. Classification (GTDB taxonomy): domain Bacteria; phylum Pseudomonadota; class Alphaproteobacteria; order Rhizobiales; family Rhizobiaceae; genus Martelella. The sequence continues at coordinate 7,087 of NZ_JAATVV010000009.1, read as the reverse complement.
CGATGGCCAGACCAGCCTCACCCTTCACTGCGGTGATGCGCTGGAATGCCTGTCCCGGCTTGATCAGACCTTTGACGCCTGGTTTCTCGATGGCTTCGCGCCGTCGAAAAATCCCGAAATGTGGTCACGCGAACTGCTGCAGCACGTCTTCCGCCTGACCGCTGATGGCGGAACCTTCGGCACCTATACCGCCGCCGGCTTCGTCCGGCGCAATCTCGCTGCTGCAGGGTTCAATGTCGAACGCCGAGCGGGCTTTGCCGGCAAGCGCGAGATGCTGGCGGGGCGGCGATGCAATGCAACCATGCCGAAATAAAACTTGACATTTTGAAGGTTCACACGCATCTAGGCCGCAGCTTTCCTCCTTTTCCGCATGCCGCGTGAGCATGCCGGCCGGACAGAATTTTCCTTCATCGGAATCGCCGGCAGGTCTGGGACAAGCGCAACTGACGTAAGGCCGGTCTTCCGGCGCGCGGGAAAGCCGTTTTCACCCGACAAGTTCCCACTTCACGCGGGGTTCTTGAAACCAGACGATACCGGAAGGTCTGACGACCTCGTCCGGGTCGATTGGTTTTGCCTTGAAAGGCGCTTTGTTTTGACAAATTTCTCCGAGCTCGGCCTCTCCGCCAAGCTTTCCGACCGTATCGCTAACGAAGGTTACGAAAAGCCGACCCCGATCCAGGAAAAGGCCATTCCCCTCGTTCTCGAAGGCCGCGACCTTATGGGCCTGGCGCAGACCGGCACCGGCAAGACGGCCGCTTTCGGCCTGCCGCTGATCGACATGCTGCTGCGTGGCGGGCACAAGCCTGCGCCCACGACCGTGCGGGCACTGATTCTCGCCCCGACCCGCGAACTGGTGAACCAGATCGCTGAAAATCTGAAGCTTTTTGCCCGCAAGACACCGCTGAAGGTCACGCTGGTCGTTGGCGGTGCCTCGATCAACCGCCAGTCCTTCCAGCTGCAGCGCGGCACCGATATCCTGGTCGCCACGCCCGGCCGTCTGCTTGACCTTATCGACCGCCGCGCCGTGCGCCTCGACACCGTCGAACATCTCGTGCTCGACGAAGCCGACCAGATGCTGGACCTCGGCTTTATTCACGATCTGAAGAAGATCGCCAGTCTGGTCCCCGATCAGCGCCAGACCTTGCTGTTTTCGGCCACCATGCCGAAATCGATTTCGGACCTCGCCAGCCGCTTCCTGTCGTCGCCCGCCCGCGTCGAGGTAACCCCGCCCGGCAAGACGGCTGACCGTGTCGATCAGTATGTCCATTTCGTCGCCGGCAAGGCCGAAAAGACCGAAGTGCTGAAGACCGCACTGTCGGAACATCCCGATGGCCGCGCCATCGTGTTCCTGCGCACCAAGCATGGTGCCGAAAAGCTGATGAAATTCCTCGATTCGCGCGGCTTCGCCACGGCCTCGATCCATGGCAACAAGAGCCAGGGGCAGCGCGAACGCGCCTTGAAGGCCTTCCGCGAGGGTGATGTCAACGTGCTCGTCGCAACCGATGTTGCCGCCCGCGGCATTGATGTGCCCGGCGTGACCCATGTCTATAACTATGACCTGCCGGAAGTGCCGGACGCCTATGTTCACCGCATCGGCCGGACCGCACGCGCCGGCAAGGCCGGTATCGCAGTCGCCTTCTGCGCCCCTGACGAAGCCCGTCTGCTGCGCGACATCCAGAAGCTGACCGGTGTCGAGATTGCCGTTGCCAGCGGCGAGCCGCATGCCGGCGCAGATCGTCCGGTGCAGCAGAAGCGCCGCGGCGGCGGCGGCAATGGCCGTGGCCCGCGCAAGCCTTCCCGCTTTGCCGGCGAGCGCAATAATGGCGAACGCAGCCATTCCGAGCGCAGCCATGGAGAGCGCAACAATGGCGAACGCGGCAATGGCGGCGAGCATCACGCCGCTGGCCGTCGCAACGAAAACCGCAGCGAGCGGCCGCGCAAGCCCGGTCAGGGCCAGAAGCGCCGCTTTTCCGGCAATGGCCGTCAGGCCCGCCATTCGGCCTGAAGCGGATTGATCAATGAATGAAAAGGCCCGCTGGCATATCTGCCGGCGGGCCTTTTGCTTGCATCTTTCGCTTTTACTGGCCGTTGCGGCTGATCGCCGAAAGCGGCACGCAGGTCACGTCAACATCTTCCTTGTTGGTGGCGTAGCTGACGCATAGGCTGTCATTCCAGACGATGCTTTTGGTGTAATGATAGCCCGGCCGCTTGGCCTTGCCCTCACCACGCTGGGCCTGCATGTCGCTTTGCGCGCGCAGCAGATAGGCCTGATCAAAATCCGTACCGTCTGACGATGTGACCAGCGCCAGGGGGAAACGCCCCTTGTGGCCCGTCGGACTGCCGGCGAAATAGACCGTGCCGTCCGGCAGATTGCCGGCGCTCTGCTTGGTGCGGGCATCCGGCATGGCGGTTTCAACCGGCAGGCTCCAGGTTTCGCCGTTATCGGTGCTGACGGAGGCAAGCTTCAGGAACGTATCGCCCTGATCGCGGAAAATCATCACCACGGCGCCGTCACCACGCAGATAGGAGCTTGGCTCCAGCTCACGGGTGATGTCTCCCTCATGGGGAAGATTATCCATTTTGCCGATATGCCAGCCCGACAGGCCGAGCGGATCATCGGTATAGATCGGCTTGGCGGTCAGACCCGGCTGCATATGCGCGGCATTGATGATGCGGCCGGACGGTAGCCGATGCGGATCCTGTTCGAAAATCCCCGGCATCGGCGTTCCATCTGCCATCATCACCGGCTGAGCCGCACTCCAGGTCTCGCCATCGGTGCTGGTCATATATTCTGCGTGGCCGCCGCGCGGACTGACCGCATCCGGCCATGTGTTGATGAAGGCAACCAGTGTGTCGCCATCAGTGATCCAGCCGCCATTGCTGTGATAGCCTTCATTCCACGGCGCCGTCAGCGCCACCGGTTTCGACCAGGTTTTACCGTCATCGCTGACCGCATAAACCACCACGGTTTCGGTGGCATCCTCATCCTTTTTCGAACTTTGCCACTGTGCATAGAGCTTTCCCTTGAAGGGAATGAGCACAATGCCGTTTACGAATTGCCAGTCATCATCCCCCGGCGCGAACACCGTTACGGTTTCAACCCCCTCTGGCTTTGAAAGCCCGAGCGTATCCTGATTGGCAAGATCGAAAAGTCCGTCCTTCACGGTGAAGGGCATCTCGCCCGCCAGCGCTGGCGCGGACGCGGCAACAACAACGGCGCCGGCAGCAGCCAGCGTCATCCGAAATGTCGAAAGCATATGTAGTCCTCCCAGATACATGCATACTGATCATAAAGCAGACATGAGCACATATTCAACAACTGATATGATCAGAGATCAGACAAGCGCAAAGAGGCCAAGGCGGCGCAACCGCCGGCGGCGTGGGCGCAATCGCGCTGCAAATTATCGAAAGCCAACACGAAAAGTCTCAACCATCGGTCGCCACGTTCATTCGCCGCGCGCCCGACCTGCACCCCACTTTGCCCAATTGTTTGGCGAATTTCGAAAAATGCCTTTTTTTCAGAACCTTTGGTGCTGGGTAAACTTGAACAGAAAGCGATTTTCAATCAGGCATGGTGCTTGCATTGGTGCTGATGTTGTATTTCTATACAAAAATAACAAACGGGGGAAGAACGCTTTGACCTTCGATGAAATGATGGGCGACGGCTCAGCACCACGTGAGCCATATAAAGATTATTACGACTGGTATTCCCAACAAAATCCACAACATCTGCTGGCGAAATCCCGCGAGGCAGAGAATATTTTCAGAAAAACAGGCATCACCTTCGCCGTTTACGGACATGCGGATTCGTCTGAGAAACTGATCCCTTTTGACATCATCCCGCGCATTATTTCCGGCAAGGAATGGCGCAGACTTGCCGCCGGCATCGAACAGCGCGTGATCGCACTCAACGCCTTTCTGCAGGACATCTATCACAAGCAGGAAATCATCAAGGCCGGCCGCGTGCCGCGCCGGTTGATCGAAGAAAACGACGCCTTCCTGCCGCAGATGATTGGCTTTGAACCGCCCGGCGGGGTCTACACGCATATCTGCGGTACGGATATCGTGCGGACCGGCGAAGACCAGTTCTATGTGCTGGAAGACAATGTCCGCACACCGTCCGGCGTCTCCTACATGCTGGAAAACCGTGAAACCATGATGCAGATGTTCCCGGAGCTTTTTTACCAGAACCGGGTTCGCCGCGTCGAAGACTATCCGCTGGCGCTGCGCCAGAGCCTTGCGACGCTCGCCCCGCCTGGCTTCACCGGCACGCGGCCGCGCATCGGCGTGCTGACGCCAGGCATATTCAACTCCGCCTATTATGAACACTCCTTCCTTGCCGACATGATGGGTGCGGAACTGGTCGAGGGATCTGACCTGCGTGTCATCGACGGCAAGGTCAAGATGCGCACCACGCGCGGCTATGAGGCAATTGACGTGCTTTATCGCCGTGTTGACGATGCCTTCCTCGATCCGCTGACATTCCGCCCGGATTCCGCGCTTGGCATTCCCGGCATCATGGATGTCTACCGCGCCGGGCACATCACCATTGCCAATGCGCCGGGCACCGGCATTGCCGATGACAAGGCGATCTATTCCTACATGCCTGAGATCGTCGAATTCTACACAGGTGCCAAGCCGATGCTGGAAAATGTTCCGACATGGCGCTGTTCGGAGCCGGAGAGCCTTGCCTATGTGCTCGACAATCTGGCCGATCTGGTTGTCAAGGAAGTGCATGGCTCCGGCGGCTACGGCATGCTGGTCGGCCCGACCGCCAGCAAGAAGGAACGCGAGGCATTTGCCGACAAGCTGAAGGCAAAGCCCGCCAACTACATCGCCCAGCCGACGCTGTCGCTGTCGACCGTTCCGATCATGGTGAAGAAGGGTATCGCCCCCCGCCATGTCGATCTGCGCCCCTATGTCCTTGTCTCGGATCGCGTCCGCATCATGCCGGGCGGACTGACCCGTGTTGCGCTCAAGGAGGGGTCGCTCGTCGTCAACTCCTCCCAGGGCGGCGGCACCAAGGACACCTGGGTTCTGGAGGACTGATCGATGCTGGGAAAAACCGCAAACGGCCTCTTCTGGATGTTCCGCTACATCGAGCGGGCCGAGAATATCGCGCGCCTGATCGATGCCGGTCAACGCGTCTCGCTGACCCGCTCCAAGGGGGCGGATGACTGGGACGGGATTCTGCAAAGTGCAGGCGTCGCCGACACCTTCAAGGATGCCTATGACGAACTGACGGCAGACAACGCTGTCGATTTTCTGCTGCGCGACCGGCGCAACCCGTCAAGCGTGCTCTCATGCATCGACGCGGGACGCAACAATGCCCGCCTGGTCCGCACGGCCCTGACCCGCGAAATATGGGAAGCGACCAATGAATGCTGGATCGAGGTGACGCGGATCTTGTCCGGCAAGGTCAAGGCCGCCGATCTGCCGCAGGTGATCGATTCGATCAAGCACCGCACGGCCCTCATTCGCGGCACGTTTCATGGATCCATGCTGCGCAACGAGATCTATAATTTTGCCCATATCGGCACATTCATCGAACGTGCTGACAATACCAGCCGCATTCTCGACGTGAAATATTATGTCCTGCTGCCATCCGTGCATCATGTCGGCTCTTCGCTCGACAATCTGCAATGGGAATCGATCCTGCGTTCGGTCTCGGCGCACCGGGCCTATGGCTGGGTCTATAATGGCGAATATATCCCGAGCCAGATCGCCGATTTCCTGATCCTCGATGTCCAGTTGCCGCGATCGCTCGCCTATTGCTACGAAAAGATCGTCACCAATCTCGACTATCTGGCCAATGACTATGGCAGCAGGCTTCCCGCCCATGACACGGCGCACGCGATCCGCAACAAGCTGCGCAGCCAGAAGATCAAGACGATCATGGATAATGGCCTGCACGAATTTCTTGAGGATTTCGTCTGCCACAACAACCAGCTGAGCCAGCAGATCAGCGACGGCTACCGTTTCTACCAGTGAAGCGGCAACAGGCACAAACAGGGATCGGGAAACGACGATGTTTTTGAAGATCAACCATGTGACCGAATACCGCTATGAGGAGCCGGTCGTCTTTTCACTGCAGCGGTTGAGGCTGACGCCGGTCAATTCGGCAGGTCAAACGGTCATCGACTGGAGCGTTGCCATTGAGGGCGCCAAAAGCGAGGTGAGCTATAGCGACCAGTATGAGAACCTGGTCCGGCTCGTTTCCGTCGATGGCGAACAGTCATCCATGCGGCTGATTGCCACCGGCACCGTGGAAACGCGCGATACCGACGGTATTTACGGCCCGCATTCATCCGATTGTCCGTTGTGGCTCTTCCTCAGGGAAACGCCGCTGACGGAAATCGGCAAGCAAACCCGCGCGCTGGTGGCATCGCTGGACGGCGACAGCGACCTCGCACGTCTGCATGACCTGATGGCGAAGCTTCATGAGCGCATGACCTTCAAGCCCGGCGTGACAAGCACGACGACCACGGCAGAAGAGGCGCTGGACCATGAAGCCGGCGTCTGCCAGGACTATGCCCATATCGTTCTTGCCTGCGCGCGGCAGATGAAACTGCCGGCACGGTATGTTTCCGGCTATCTCTTCATGGAAGGCACCACCGACCAGTCGGCAAGCCATGCCTGGGCAGAGATCTATCTGGAAGGGCTTGGCTGGGTCGGCTTCGATGCCGCCAACAAGGTCTGCCCGGACGAACGCTATGTGCGGATCGCCTGCGGCCTCGATTACACCGATGCCGCCCCCGTCGTCGGCATGACGCTTGGCGGCGGTCTCGGGCAGATGTCAGTCAACCTGCAGGTCATCAGCCAAAGTCAGAGCCAGTCGCAAAGTCAGAGCTGACAGAGCCAGAAACGAAAAGGCCCCGGATCATGCGATCCGGGGGAAGACCGTTGACACAAAGCTTGCCCCCTTCTCCAACGTCATGCCTGTGCCTGTCACAGGCATCCAGCCGACGCGCGTCCGCGCGGCGAAGGTCACCGTCTCTGTTCAGTGCCATATGAAACTGGATCCCCGTGACAGGCACGGGGATGACGACGGGGGGGGACGGCTATTCCGCCCCCAACAGGCAATCTG
>NZ_JAATVV010000008.1 GCF_013184775.1 Martelella sp. HB161492 | reverse complement strand
CACGGATTGCAGGTGAAGCTCGAATATGACGGCAGCTTCGCCGATGGCTACCAGTCCCATGTCGGCTCCATCCGGCTCGGTTACCGGTTCTGATGCCGGGGTGATAGAGCGGGCCTGATGTGTCGGTCAGGAAGCCTTGATCACAGTGTGTTGCGTTACCAGCCGATGGTGACGAAGGGCGCCCAGATGCCGGGATGGGTCCATTGCGGATCGGGCGCATCGTCGATCAGTTTCAGCATCGAGCGCTGCAGGGCGATGGCGCCGCTGTCCGCCTGATCCGCCGTCATGGTTTCATCGCGTGCGGCATCGGTCAGCGCTGCAAACATGCCCGTCGTCAGCGCCACGGTCGCATCGCTCTGCACCGCCCAGTGGGAGACGACAAGCCGGCGCGCGCCGGCATAAAAGAATGCCCGCGCCAGCCCGGAGAGACCTTCCGAGCCTTCACCATCAGCGCCTTCCGCCGTGTTGCAGGCAGACAGCAGAACCCAGTCCGCATTGAGGTCGAGTTCGGCAATTTCGCCGGTCGTCAAGAGCCCGTCGCGCGCGCCGGACATGGCGGAAACGCCGGGATCAATCGGCGTGAGTGCAAGTGCCGGTTCGGTGAGGCCACGCGCCTCGCCGCCCATCAGCCCGTGGGTCGCAAAGGCTAGAACGGCCGTGTCGCGCAGATCGGTTTCGGCAAGCATTGCCTCATTGGCAGCATCCTGCAAAAGCAGCCTGCCGCTGTCGTCGGCAATGATGGCGTTCAGTGTTTCGAGCTCGAAGCCTGTTTCGGGCAGTTGCGCCAGCCGCAGCCATTTCGGATCCTGGGTGAATTTCGCATCGCCGATCCCGACAAAGGAATGACGGGGCGCTGGCGGCGTGTCGTTGTTGCGAAGCGCGCGCAGGGTCGAGGGCAGGGGCAGGGTGGCAAAGGCGTGGTCGCGGATGGCCCAATGGGCGGCTCTGAAACGGGCAAGTCCGGTTACGGTTTCATCGGGCGCTTCGGTGACCATGGTGGCAAAGGGGATCGCCTGCAAAGCGCCATCGGGCACGATCAGCAGTGTCTGCTCCGGCGGCAGAAGTGCGGCGACGGGGCCAAGAACCTTGTTGTAGAGGGCATGGGCAAGGCCGAGATCGAAACGTCCGGGCTCCGCCTCCGCGGCGTCGTCATCGAGAAAACCTGCCGCCATGGCGCCACGCGTGGGGCCGCGCAGAGGGCCATTCGGATCCAGTGTCCGGCGCAGTGTCTCGATGGTATCGGTCAGCCATTGCCGGTCGAGGGGCGAGCGGTACCAGACCACCTTGTCGGGCGTGATGATGAAGACATGCAGGCCAGCCTCGGTGACCATATAGGTCACCAGCGCCTCATTCGGCCGCAAGAGGCTGCGCGTTTCGGCAAGCGTGAGCGGGCGCATGGCAATCTGGTCGCGAAATTGCGGGTAGCGCTGATCGAGATCAGCCTCGACGGCATCGAGCTGCCGTTCGATATCGGCCAGCAGGTTGAAGCGGTCCAGGTCCTTGCTGCCGGCAAGGCCGAGAATGCGGCTTCGCTCAGCGATGATGGCGTCGCGCTGACGCAGAAGCGCGGCGAGTTCATCCGATCCCGCACTCATGCGTGCGGTCATGGCTGCAATGGCGCGGCCAGCGGTGCTCTGTCTTGCGATCTGGATCTGCCGGAAAGCGGTTTCGAGCTGCCGGGCGCGCAGGCCTTCGCTGGCAGACGCGGCGTAGCCATCGCCCGGCGTGAGCGCGAAGGGGAAGACATAGGGGCCGGTCTGAATGCCCAGTGCATCAACATTGGGGGCGCCATCGGGGCCGGTGATCAGCGCGCTGTCCAGAAGGTCATATTCCGTATCGACAGCCTGTTGCAGAATGCCGGAAAGCCGGGAAACCTGCGTCGCCTGAAGCTCCTCCTGACGGGCCGGGATGGTCTCCAGAAAGCTTTCTGCGTAGCCCGCCGCCTGTGTGAAGAAGCTGGCGCGGGTCATCAGGTCATCGCGGAGATCGCCCTCGGCGATGATCCCGAGACGCCCGAGCCCGGCCTGGGCATTGGCCTGCTCCAGTGATGTTGCCCCGGGCCAGAGGAAGATTTCGGTATAGAGGTTCCGGGCCCGGTCGCGATCCTGAAGCGCTTCAAGAATGCCGGCGAGCTTGAGCCGGATCGCCGCCACGCGATGCTGGGCAAAAGAATCAGACGCGAAGGATGGCGCACTGGCGGAAAGAAGGCCGAGCGTCGCGCTGACGGTTTCTGCCGTTTGCCGATCCACTTCGTCCATGGCGGCCAGACGATCGATCATCAGCATCACGATATCGATCACGTCCAGCATGTCTTCATAGGTGGTCTTTTCACCGATCGCGCCGATTACGGCGACCTGTTGAACGGCGGTCTCAAGCCCCGTTTCCAGCGTCTCGGGCGGGCCGGAAAGCGCTATGAGGCTGGTCATGACGGCTTTACGTGCCGTTTCGAGCCCGCTGTCCTTGGCAAGTGCCGCTTCAGCCGTTCGCTTCGCTTCCGCCCTGTTGCCGAGCTCCCTTTCGAGAATGGCAAGCCGGCCAAGCGACATCGCGGCGACGGAATCCACTGCCTCAGCGGCAAGCCGCAGATAGATGGATCGCGCCTCGATCTCGTAGCCCTGTGCATTCAGCGCGCGCGCCAGAAGATAGCTGGCCTGGTCATTTGGCGCACCGCGGATCGTCGCGTCGGCGGCGATCGCGGCACGCAGCGGGTCGATGGTGTTTTCGGCCGATTGTACGGTGAAGGCGCGGCTGTCATAGTAGGCCTGCTGCAGCCGCCATGCCGCAATTGTTGCGCGATCATACTGACCGGATCCGTTCGCGTTATAAGCCTCCGCCAGATCCGCTGCGATTGAAAAGGAACCTGCTGCTGCGCTGAAGAAGCCGAGGCGGCTCTCTGCCCAGCCGGCGATGAAGTTAAGCTCGGGATATTTCGACGTGAGGGGCGGCTGATGTGACAGGCCCGCCTGTGCGGCGTTGAGCGCGGCCAATGTGTTTTCAGCGCGCAGATAACTCAGTGCATGATAGTAGGCGAGGGTCGCCCGTTCCATGATATTGCCGGTTCCGGCGGCATCATTGTCTGCGATGATCGCTTCCATCGTGATCGCGGCGGCGGCAAAGTCCTCTGTCTGCCACTGGTCCTGAAACGTCTCGAACAGCGTGCCGGAGGTCTGATCCTGCGTCTGCGCCGCTGCCGGTGTTTCTGGAGCTGGCACCAGCACGGCAAGACAGAGCTGGCTGGCCAGAATCACGGCATGACGCAGACCTGTGAGTTTGCTGCTGGCGGCTGAGGACGCTTGACCGCGATGGCGGATGCGCATGACACCAGCACCTTATGGTTGTGGCTCGATATAGGTGTCGAGCCTGCCTTCCAGCGCGCTGGCCTCCGCCTTGTCGACGACCAGACGGCCGACGAGATTGCTCACATCTGCCGGCGTGATGCTGTTCTGATCCCAGAGATGGCTGATCATGCCGATCATCATCTTGTCGAAACAGCCGCCTTTTTGATATTTCCAGGTGATCTGGCCGGTTTCCGTCATATCCCTGTTCATGCCGCAGCGCACATCCGGCGGCGGGTTTTTCCAGATCAGTGAGACAATATCGGCAAGCGCCGAACTGTCATCTGCGAAATAGGTATGGGCGAGCATGTCCTCGCCGAGGTCGGACATGTCGATCGTGTCGAACAGCTGGTCGGTTGCAACCGTTGCACCGCCCTGACCGGCACGCGGCGCATCGCCATGAAGCTTGCGCGAGGCAACCAGCGCCCAGTCATTATGCGAGGTGTAGAGCGTCAGGCGCTCGGCGATCGGATGAACGGTCTTCATCATTTCCTTGAACAGTCCGGCATCGACATCGGGCGCGGCGAAGAAAACCTGGCCGAACAATGGCGCGTCACCCTCTTCCACGCCGTTGCGCAGCGCCAGAATTTCAAGCGCATCGGTGAGGGCGCGGTTGCCCATGCTATGTGCGACGATATGGATCGTATCGGCCCCGGAGCGGTTGCGCAGATCCTCCAGGAAGTAGGCGAGCCTCCGGCCGGAAAGGCGCACCACGGCAGTATCGGCGACATAGCGCATGGTCTGGCCGGCCGATGGCCAGGAATAAAGCACCGGTAAGCCGCGATAATCCATGTCATAGGCAAGCTGGGCTGCCCGCTTGGCGGCCGCATCGAAGCGCGTGTTGAAGCCGTGGACAAACACGACGATTTCCTTGCGTTCGCGATGTTCAAGTTCGTTGTTCATGCGGGAGAAATAGTCATTCACATCGAGCGGATCGACTTTTTCCACCATGACATGCTTGGCAGGAGATGGCCCGAATTCGAGTTTCCAGATCGACGGTGTCTCGATCGCGCCGGGAACGTGCTGCTTGGGGATCGTCACCGTGACGACGCCATATTCGAGATCGCCGCGGCCGTAGCCGTAGAAATCGGCCGGGTCGTTGTTTCCGGTTCTGGCACGGTCCGTTGCGTAGAAGACGTTGACGGCACTGAACCCGCCTTCGCCATCTGCGCTACGTGCGCCGGCTTCAACCGGTTTCAGCGCTGCTGCCGCCATTTGTCTGAAGCGCTCGGCACTGGCCTGATCACCGCGCAGGGTGGCGATCTCAGCCTTGCGGGCGATCAGATCAGCAATCGGCTGGCCGGACTGGCCGCCATTCGTGCGATAGTCGATCGCCTTGTCGAGCACCCGCAGGGCTTCGCGATAGGCCTCCGCCTTTGTGTAAAGAGCGGCCGCCAGGTCGAGATAGGGCAGGGGGTTGCGATCGATCTCGGCGCTGCGGCTTGTGGCAAAATCAGCAAGGCCTTCGGCGGCTTTGGCGGCAAGAAGCGTCTGGTCCGCCGCGCGCAATAGATCAAGCCGCATCTCGGACAAGTCGAAATAGACTTCCAGGTCCGGTGTCTTGTCGGCCTCAAGCTGAGCGATTGCCGCATCAATCAGGGTCAGTCTCTCGGTCGGATCAGTAACGCCTGACAGTGTAATCTCGAAACCGACCGGATCGAAGGGCGATACTTGCTGCGCTAAGGCCGGAAAGGGCACGAAGGCGCATGTTGACAGAAATGACAGCAATACGATTTGTGCGAGACGCATTTTCACGGCCTTTGAAATTGACGGTCTATAAAGAGCCAGTCTATCTTCCGGTCGAGGGAAGTAAACATAATATCTGTTTGTGATAGTTGTGTTTTCACATTGAATTTGAATTGCCGCCCAGGGGTGGCCGCTGTTGAACGGGGACCGCAGCCATGTGGGGTGGATTAAGATTGTGCCTGTTATCTCTCATTCTTGGCACATGTGCTGCCCATGCGGAGCAGCGTGCCCTGATCATTGGCGTTTCATCTTATGATGATCCCGATATTCCCGACCTGCGCGGGCCGGCCAATGATGCGCTTTTGATGAGCGATGTCCTCGAGAAGGTCGGTTTTACTGATATTGAATTGCTGGGGGACATGCCTGGCGCTGCGGTAAGGCCGACCCATGCGGCCATCATTGATGCTTTCACGCAGCTGGCGGCGCGGGCAGAAAAGGGCGATCAGGTCTATATTCACCTCAGTGGGCACGGCTCGCGCGAGATTGATGTCAGCGGCGATGAGACGGACGGTCTGGATGAGATCTTTCTGCCCTCCGACACACGTCTCTCCGACGATGGCAGCGGCATCGTTCCCAATGCCCTTTCTGATGACGAGATCGGAGATCTGGTGGCATTGGTGCGCGCAAGCGGTGCCGATGTGTTCCTGGTGATGGACAGTTGCCATTCGGGCAGCGGCACCCGTGCGCTTGAAACCGACATTGCCACCCGCGAGGTTGATCCTCGGGTTCTGGGTGTTGATATTTCCCAGGCCAGGATGGTTGCGAAACGTGCTGCGGATGCGGGTCCTGATCCGATCCGGCAAGCGGATGGCGATGGGCGGTTTCTCGCCTTTTATGCCACGCGGTCGAATGATGTCGCGCGCGAGGTGGATATGAGCCATGGCGCGGCGGGTGACGATAGCCAGTGGTTCGGTCTGTTTTCCGCAGCGCTTGCCGCGCGGCTGGAAACCCGGCAGAGCCTCACCTACCGGCAGCTGTTTCAGGCGATCCTGTCTGATCTCAACAAGGGGGGTGGTTTCGGCATGGCGGCGATCCAGACCCCGCTCTGGGAAGGTGACATGATTGATGATCCGGTATTCGGCAATGCCGGCTATACCGGCCCCGCCCGCTATCTCGTCGACGGTGATACGGTCGAGGCCGGCCTGCTGCATGGCTTTGATGTCGGCACTCTGGTCGCGCTGATCGGTGATATCGCCGATCCCGAAGATGCCGTCATCGGCTATGCCCAGGTCGAGGAGGCAGAGCCACGGCGCGCTTACCTGCGCCCGGTCTCGCAGGATTGCGTTCCCGACAGTAAGACGCTGTGTGCCTTTGATGGCAGCCTGCCTGCCGATGCGCATTTTGCCCAGATCGAGCTTTCGCCGGTCAATCTGACGGTCCGGTTCTCCTCCGTTCTCGATATGGCGACCGGCCAACCGCTGGAGCCTGCTTCCCCGGTGGCTGACCGTCTCAGAACTGCCGTGGCCCTGGCCGCGCGCGACAGCGGTATTGGCGTCGCGCTTGGCGATCCGGTGTTTGATGTTCAGGTGATCCTGAAGGACGACCAGCTCTGGTTCGGCCCTTCCGCCCTGATCGAAGACGAGCCGATGGGCCTTTCCTTCTCTCTTGCGCAGGATGACGCGGCACTTGGGACGCTGCTTGTGCGGATCCTGAAAGCCGAGCGTCTGGCGCATACGCTGGATCAGCTCGGCGAAGAGACCAGCCCGTTCAACCCGTCACCTGTCGTCGTTGATGCCGAGCGCAATCCAAGCGATATCACGGTTCTCGATCCGCCCGGCTCCACGATCAATCCGCGGCGCGAGTGCAAGGTCGCGCTTGGCGCGATGCGGGAAACAGGCTTTCAGCCGCTTGAGGGCATGGATGATCTCAAGCAGTGCGATCTCCTGCGGTTTCGCGCAAGCGGCTCGCGCGATGGTCAAAGGGACGTCAATCGCATTCACATCGATGCGCAATATTGCGTTCATGTCGATTATGAGCTGGTTGAGGGGGATGCCGCCATGCGTGAACTCGGCGCGCCGATGGTGATGTGCTCGGACTGCCTCGGCCCCGTACCCTATTCGGCGGGTTATGAGCGGCTTTATGTATTGGTCAGCGAGCTTGAGGAAAATGCCGAAGCGCTCAATCTGAGCAATGTTCTTGAAAATTGCGGTAGCTCTGCGGGCACACGCGGTGCTGATGCGAAATCGGCGCTGAGCGGGATCCTTGAGGATGCTGCAGGGCGTGGCCGGACACGCGGCAGTTTGGGGCTTGGCGGCTCGCTCTCCGATGTCTGGGTCGACAGCTATCGCTGGCGGGTGCTGCCGCGCGATGCTGCCTTTGCCCGAAGCTCTGCCACACCGTAACGCTGGAGATATGATGATGCGCCGCGCTGCCATTGCTCTTGCTGCAGCTCTTTTGCCCGCAACATTGTCGGCAGGCCAGGCCGCTGATGGCGAGGATGCCGCCTCGGCGATGGAGCGGCTCGGAACGATTTTCTCGTTTCTGACCGAAAATGCGACTGCGGCTGCACTCAGGCTTGAAAGCCTGGTTGCCGGAATTGCCGGGTTTCCGGCGGAAACGGCCGCTTTCCTGCGCCTTCTCGATGATGAAGGCTTCAGCCTCTCGGCCATTCTTTTCAGGGCCTTTCTTTGCCTTGGTGCGGGTGCAGTGGCGGAGGTTCTGTTCCGCTTCATTTTCCGCAAGATGCGGCGAGGGTTCACGAAAAGCGGTCCGGTCGAACGCGCGATCCATCTGTCTGGCGACTTCGTTGCGATCGTCATATTTGCGCTTGTCGGCGGCTGGCCATTGCTGATGAGCGTTCAGGGCGATCCCGGTGCGCAGCTTTTCGTGGTATCCTATCTCGGTGCCTTTCTGATCATGCGCGGCTTCGCGCTTCTTGTACGTATTCCGCTTGCCCCGCATCATCCGTCAATGCGCATTGTTGCACTGTCCGATGTTTCGGCCCGCAGGCTTTACTGGCAATCGGTGGTGATTTTCGGACTGGCGCTGTTCTTCCTGGCGACGACCACCCTGCTTTCAACCGCCGGCATGTCGGCCGACAAGACGCTGACGCTTGCGCTGTTATCGCGCTCGGTCGTGGCACTGTTGCTGATGGGGGCCTGCCTTTCGAACCGCAAGGCGATAGCGGCGATCCTGGCGACCGATCCGCAAGGACGCAGCCGGGGCCTCGGCTGGAAGTCGCTGAGCGCCGTATGGCATCTGTTTGCGATATTCTACATCTGCCTTTCGTGGTTCTTCACCTCGATCCTGCTGCTGCTCAACCGGCCGCAGGCGGGTTCGCTTGCCGTGCTCAGCTTCATGATCCTGCTGGCCATGGTGGTGGCCTGCCTGCTGATGGATGACTGGGCGGCGAGAGCCGAGGCGGGCGAACGTGCACGCCGCTGGCGACTGATCGAGGAAGGAAAGGGCGCGCCGCTTGCCGGAGATATGCCGACCTTCATCGAGTTCTTTGCGCGGATTGGCCAGTCGGGCGCTGTTCTGGTCGGCTTGCTGGCGCTGGTGCGAAACTGGAGCGGTCCGTGGCAGGGGATCAGCAATTCGAAAATCGCCGCGATCCTGCCTTCGGCGACCCAGCTCTGCATCACGCTGGTGCTGGCCTATATTGCCTGGCATCTGGTGCTGATCGGCTCAAGAAGGATGCTGTTGCGCAGCGCCTATGCGGACCATGCGACCGAGGCGATGCATGTTGCGCGCCAGGCACGGGTGGCGACGCTTCTGCCGCTGATCCGCAACACGCTGCTGATCACCATTGCCGCGATTACGATGATCATCGTGATCTCCAGTCTCGGTATCGATGTCCTGCCGCTGCTGGCCGGTGCCGGCATTGTCGGCATCGCCATCGGCATGGGCAGTCAGACGCTGGTGAAGGATATTATTTCCGGCATCTTCTTCCTCGCCGACGATGCCCTGCGGGTCGGCGATCTGGTTGATGTCGGCATCGCCAGCGGGACCGTCGAGCGCGCCGGGATCCGCTCCGTGCAGATCCGCCATCCGCTCGGTGCCATCCACACCATTCCCTTCGGTGAGATCAAGACGATTGCCAACAAGTCACGCGACTGGGCAGCCATGTGGCTGGATTTCCGGCTGCCATTCGATACCGACCTCGAGCGGCTGAAACCCCATCTGGCAGCGATGAACGAGAAACTGCTCGAAGACAGGGTTCATGGCGCAAACCTGACCGGTCCGGTCGAGAGTTCCGGCATTATTTCTGTCGATGAGACTGCGATGATCGTCCGCCTCGTCTATAAATGCATTCCCGGAACCCAGTTCGCCTTGCGGGCCGTGGTCTATGAGGCGGTCCGGCAGATGTTCCGCGAGGCCGGTGTTTCTGTCGCGCCACGGGAAATGCTGATCAGAGCGGAAGAACACAGCATGAAGGTGGCTCTTCCGGTCAAGGACGGTGACAAGGTCGCGGCAATCGATGACAGGGCCTGACGCATCGCCGGCTTAGCGCATCGGCTCGAAAATCGGAATCGATTTTCGAAAAGAACGATGCGTAGATTCAATAAGTTAGAGCGCCGTGCATCCGAATGGATGCACGGCGCTCTAGCGGCGACCGGTTCTCGTCAATCTCATGCTCAGGAGCCTCCGCGAGCGCGCCTGCTGATGCTGGTTGCGGCAGTGAATGCGGGCAATGATGCCGGCCCATCCCAACCTTCTTTGCTGAAAATCATGCGAAGTTTTCAGTTGCGGTCTCCCGTCATTCGGCCGGGACGCGGTTGGATTTATCTTATTAAGTGTCTGTTTTTAATCAATATTCTACAAAAATAACAAAGATCAAAATTGCGTTTGACAAGATAATGAAGTTAGTTCAATAATTTTCTTGTGAAATATCACAAGGCGATAAATGATGGGAACACAAACCAGGCCTGAGCTGACCGTTTCTCGACCGGCCCTCATTGAGGGCGGGAGCGATGTGCAATTCCGGCAGATGCTGCATGATCTGCTGGCATTTTCATCGCGTCTGCAGCAGGTGCGCGGCCGCTTTGCGGCCTTTATCGGGCTGACCGGTCCGCAATATACGATCCTGATCACCATCCGTCAGCTTGCCGCCGGCGATGATGCGACGGTTGGCAGCGTCGCTGACCATCTGGCGTTGACGCCGACCTTTGTCGCGTCTGAGACCAAGAAGCTTGCCGCCATGGGCGTGGTTGAGAAAGAGCCTGACCCGATGGATATGCGCCGCGTCATGCTCTCCGTTTCTGCAAAGGGCGAGCAGCTGCTGCATGAGCTTGCACCGGTTCAGCGACAGATCAACGACTCGTTGTTCGCGCCGGTAACAGCGGAGAATTTCGCGCTGTTGCGTTTGCTCGCTTCGTCACTGCGCAACAGTGCGGAGGATGCGCTGGCGCTGTCCGATCAGCTCCTCAAGGAAGCCGGGGAGAAGGCATGAGCATCGATATTACCGATCAGAAGGCGCTGCGCCGGGCACTCGGGCAATTTGCGACTGCTGTCTGCGTCATGACCTGCCGTGTTGATGGCGAGGCGCTGGGCATGACCATGACCTCGTTCAATTCGCTCTCGCTCGATCCGCCGCTGGTGCTTTTCAGCATTGATTGCCGGGCGCGCGGCCTGCCGCAATGGGAACGCGCGACAGGGATCGCGATCCATGTTCTGAGCGAAAGCCAGATGGAACTTTCCAACCGTTTCGCGCGTCCGGGTGACAAATTTCTGGGGCTTGCCCATCGCGACGGGCTTCATGGCGCACCGGTTCTTTCCGGCGTGGCGGCCCTGTTCGAATGCAGCGTCGACCACAGATACGACGCCGGCGACCACCGCCTGTTCATCTGCCGTGTCGAGCGCCACGCCATGTCCGTCGATCGCCGTCCGCTTCTGTTTGCCGGCGGGCGCTATGCCACCATCGAGAAACAACAGGCTGAGGCACCTTCCTGGCCTCTCGCCATCCACTACTGAAATCTGCCTCTTAAGGAGCAACCAATGATAAAAACCGGGAAACAGCATATTGCCAGCCTTCAGGACGGGCGACGCATTCTCATCAATGGTGGACGCGTCGATGATGTGACGACATCGCCGTCCTTCCGCAATGCGGTCCAGTCCATGGCCTCGATCTATGATTTTCAGGCCGCACCTGAAAACCGCGACTTGATGACCTACGAGATTCCGGGATCGAACGGCGATCGCGCCAACCGTATCTGGCAGCTGCCGAAAAGCCATGCCGATCTGGTTGAACGCCGCAAGGCACTGGAAGCCTGGACCGAGCTGCATGGTGGTTTTCTCGGCCGTGCGCCCGATCACGTCGCCTCCGCCATTGCCGGCATGTATATGGGCCGGGAGGTGTTCGAGGCCTATGATCCGGCCCGCGCCAAGGCGCTTGCCGATTACTATGCCTATGCCCGCGACAACGAGCTCTATCTCACCTATGTGATCATCAATCCGCAGGCCGATCGCTCGAAAAAGGCCAATGAGCAGGCCGATCCCTTCCTGTCGGCCGGTGTCGTCGATGAAGACAGCGAAGGATTGACGATCCGCGGCGCCAAGATGCTGGCGACCGGCGGCATTCTTGCCAACGAGGTCTTTGTGACCTGCATTCAGCCGCTGCGCGAAGGCGAGGAACCCTATGCCGTTTCCTTTGTCATTCCGATGAATGCCAAGGGGCTAAAGATCATGTCGCGCAAGTCCTATGAAGGGGCTGCCAATTCTGTCTTCGACTATCCGCTCGCAAGCCGTTTCGATGAGAATGACGCTGTTCTTTATTTCGATGACGTCAAGGTTCCGTGGGATCGGGTCTTCATCAATCAGGACACGCAGATGTGCTTCAAGCAGTTCCATGCCACGCCCGCGCATGTCTATCAGAACTATCAGGCCCAGATCCGCCTGATGGTGAAGATGCGCTTCCTGATGGGCATTGCGCGGCGCACCGCTGAGACCAATGGTGTTCTGGCCTTCCCGCAAGTGCGTGAAACGCTTGGCCAGCTGGCCGCCCAGTCCGCCATGGTCGATGCCTTCGTCCATGCCATGGAAATCAAGGGCCATCAGCATGGCGAATATTTCGTTCCCGACCGCCATACGCTCTATGCGGCTCAGGTTCTGACCCAGCAGATGTATAACCAGATCATGGGTGTTCTGCGTGATCTCGCGGGTGGCGGCATGATCATGCTGCCGTCTTCAGTCTCGGATTTTGCCGATCCGGAAATGCGTGAACTGATCGGCAAGACCCAGCAGTCGCCGACGACCTCGTCGGAGGGCCGGGTGAAATTCTTCAAGCTGGCCTGGGATGCGGTCGGCTCTGAATTTGCCTCACGCCATACGCAGTATGAAATGTTCTATGCCGGTGCGACCTTCGTCACCAAGGGGCATTCCTTCCGGTCCTTCGACTGGGACAGCTGCACCGGGCTGGTTGACCGCATGCTCGACAGCTACAGCCTTGACGATGAGATTAATCAGATTTCCACAGCAGCAGAGTAAGACAAAATGGCGATTGAAAAAGAACATAAGGAATTCCACGCGATCGATATGGGCCCGAATGGCTGGGCGCCGCCACCCGGATATCCCGAGGGCATCAAGCAGAAGATCCTTGCCGGTCATCTCGATGAGGTAAACAAGAAGGGCAATCGCACGCGGCTTCTGCGCTTTGATCCGGGTGTCTTCACCACCGCGCCCTTTGTTCATGATTATTGGGAAGAGGTCTATCTCGTCTCCGGCGATCTGACCGTCGGCAATGATGAAAATGGTGAAGGTGGCGAAAGCTTTGAGCCCAACACCTATGCATGCCGCCCGCCGGGTGCTTATCATGGCCCGTTCAAGTCTGAAAAAGGCTGCGTTCTGATGGAAATCCACTATTACGACGAGAGCAAATGAGCGTGACGGTTTCTCAACTTAATTCGAAGCTTGAGGCAGGCGAGATCAGTTCTTTCGAACTGGTCTCGTCCTGCCTTGAGCGGATCAATGACAAAAGCGGGGAGGGCGCTCGCGTCTTCACCGCGCTCAATGGCGACGATGCGCTTGAAACGGCCAGACGTGTGGACGCCGCCCGCAAGGCCGGCGAAACGCTGGGGCCTCTGGCTGGCATTCCTGTTTCGGTCAAATGCCTGTTTGACGTGAAGGGGCTGGTAACAACGGCGGGGTCCGCCCTTCTGGCGAAGGAACCTGCGGCCGCCGCTGACGCTCCGGCTATTGCCCGACTTCGGGCGGCAGGCGCCGTCATCATCGGCCACACCAACATGACCGAATTTGCCTATTCTGGTCTCGGCATGAACCCGCATTACGGCACGCCCGGCAATCCGGCGGACCGTTCGCGGGTGCCGGGCGGCTCGTCTTCCGGTGCCGCCGTCTCCGTGGCGGATGACATGGCGGCGATCGGCATCGGCACCGATACCGGTGGCTCCTGCCGTATTCCTGCGGCCTTCTGCGGGCTGGTTGGCTTCAAGCCGACCGGGCGGCGCGTGCCGACGTCAGGCGCATTCCCGCTGTCGCAGACGCTCGATTCCATCGGTTCGATCACCCGTTCAGTGGATGATTGCGCACTGACGGATGCGATCATGGCGGGTGAGGCGACCACCCTGCCGGACGTGCCCGCACTCAGCGAGATGCGCTTTGCCGTCCTTGACAATTATGTCACCGATGATGTGACGCCGGGCGTGGCTTCGGCCTTTGATGATGCGGTCAGCGCCCTCAAAAAGGCCGGTGCAAGGGTCGAACATATCCGTATCGAAGATCTGGCGCAGCTGCCGGGCCTCAATGCGCATGGTGGCATCATCGCGGCAGAAGCCTTTGCGATCCACAAGGCCTATCTGGCGACGCGCAGCAGCGAATATGATCCGCGTGTGAGTATTCGCATCATGAAGGCCGAGACGATGGAACCCGGCGAATATGAGCATATCCTTGCCGTGCGCAAGGCAATCATCGCCCGGGCGGATGCGATCACCAGGCCCTATGATGCGGTGCTGATGCCGTCTGTCGCCATGGAAGCGCCGGTGACGGCAGAGCTAGATGCCGACGATGCCTATTATGGCGCCCAGAATATTCTCGCGCTGCGCAACACGACGGTCGGCAATTTTCTTGATCGCTGCGGCATTTCGCTGCCATTGCCGGTTTCGGGATTGCCCGTCGGGCTGATGCTGATGGGCGAGACCATGGGGGACCGCCGCCTTTTTGCCGTGGCAAGGAAGGTCGAGCAGCTGATCTGCCGCTGATCAGGCTCGTGTTCTGACCGGTCTGAGGACCGGTCAGCTCTTCATCAGCGTGTCGAAGAGGTTGGCCTTGAAGGCGTTGATATGCGACAGCATCGCCTGTTCGGCACCATCCGGATCATGGGCGGCAAGTTTCTCGATGATCTCGGCATGCTGGTCGCAGACGCGGCTGTTCTGATCAGGCACATTGAGCGACAGCGTCCAGAAGCGGACAGCGCGGTCATGCAGATTACCGAGCAGCTCGGTCATGATCGAGTTTCCGGCCGTGAGCGCAATGGCCTGATGGAAGGCTCTGTCGAGGGCGATCAGCTGACCCAGCTCGCGTTTCTGGGTCGCCTTCAGCATGCGGTCGAGATTGTCGCGCAACTCTTTGACCTGCTTGTCCTGAATGCGTTCCGCCGCCCAGCGGCTGACGCGGGCTTCGTTGATCTGGCGCACCTCGATCAGCTCCACCAGTTCGTCCAGCGAGACCGGGCTGACAACAACACCCTTGCGCGGCATCACCTCGACAAGCCCATCGATCATCAGCCGGTCGACCGCCTGAATGACCGGCGTGCGGCCAATGCCGAGCGCATCGGCCAGATCGGTAACGGTCACGGCTTCACCGGGCTTCAGCTCGCAGGAAACAATCTTGCTCTTGATGACCTGATAGGCCTGGTCGCGGAGCGATAAACGCGGCTGACGGCGCATCGCGCCATCCTTGATGTCCAACCTGTTTGTCGCTGCTCGCGCCATGTTTCTCGCTCTCCGAACATACATTGTCAGTTAAACCCGGCAGGTCGAAAACCTGCGGCAGAGATGCCTTGGCCGGGGTGCGCCGCTTTTGAGAAGGCTCTCAGTCGGCAATCGGCAGGGTCTTGATTGCATACTGGAATGTGATCGTCCGTCCAAGAACCGGATCTTCGATTTCCCCCTCAAAGCGATCTGAGGTTCTTATGCCACCGATTGCCGGAAGAGTTCCACAAAAAAGGGCTGTCCCATCCGCAAGCGGCGTGCCGCCGGTATATCTCGCCATCGTGTCTTTCGGGTGAAGCAGGTTTGCAACGCCGCCTTCCTGATAAAGCTTGCGGGCGCCGTCTTCGAGAATGTAGCTGCGCAGGATCAGTCTGTCCCAATGCGCGGCCACCTCGTCAAACGGCCAGACGGTCGACGAGACCGGCTTTTCGCACATCTGCTTGGAAACGGTGACGCCGACGGTTTCCGCCTCGCGATCCGTGTGGTCCGAGCCGATACCGACAAAGAGCTTGCCGCCTGATGCAAGCATAACCGGCTCGATCTCGCCGCTGGAGGCGCGGCCGCTGGCCTCGATGGTCCCGGCTGTCGTCAGACGCGATGCGGACACGCGGTAATAGGTCGGGGTCTGCTTCGGACGGGCAACGCCAAGCGCTTCCAGTTCCTGGATGTGGTGCTCCATGGCTTCTTTATCGCGGCCGGCCCATCCGGCAATGACAAGTGTGTCGATCTTGATTTCGGTTGGCCTCTCGCCCGCGGCGGATGAGACGGTCATCGCTAGCACCATGCTTCAGTTCCTTGGATCAATGATTGGTGCACTGCCCAAAAAATGGACGTGCAAATGATTTGTGCGAATTGTCTTGACAATTGCAAATCTATAAACAGTATGTGAAATATCACAAGCGTTTTCTTTTGCCGTTCAAACTTTCGCTCCCGCAGGTGCGCCGTGAAGATACGCTTTGGTCGAGAATGCCGTAACGTCTTTTAAAATCAGGGGAATTGCCATGAGAAAATCACCTCGCGCATGGTCGCTGGTCACGGTCGCAGCCATGGTTGCGCTCAGCACCTCGGCCTTTGCTGCCGACAAGCCGGAGTCACTCGACGTCGGTGTCTTCACCTTCATGTCCGGCGGTCCTGCCGCTTACGGCGTCCCCGGTCAGCAGGGTGCTGAGACCATTATTGACGAGATCAATGCTGCCGGTGGCATCGATGGCGTTCCGATCAAGGCCACCTATGTCGATGAAGCGCAGGGCGCTGAAGGCGTGATTTCCGAATATCGCCGTCTCGGCGAAGATCCGAGCACCGATTTCATGATTGCGGCGCTTTCTTCCGGCAACTGCCTGGCACTTGCGCCGATTGCCGACCAGATGAAAATGCCGACGATCGGCTGGAACTGCGACACGCATCAGCTCTATCAGAAGGGCGATCATCCCTATTTCTTCCGCCCGAACGGCAACACGGTTGCCGAGTTCATGGCCTATGTTCTCTACTTCCTCGACAAGAACCCCGATGTGAAGCGCGTCGCGATCATCAATCCGGATTACTCCTTCGGCCATGATGCCGCCGAGATCGTCACGGCGACGCTGAAGGTGATGAAGCCCGATGTTCAGATTGTCGCGGAACTCTTCCCCAAAATGGGCTCGTCCAGCTTCCAGACGGAAATTTCGCGCCTTTCTGCTGCCCGTCCCGATGTGATTTTCTCCAACCTCTGGGGCGGTGATCTGGAAAACTTCGTCCGTCAGGCCAGCCCGCGCGGTCTGTTCCGCACCAGCCAGGCGGTGTTCGCGCTGGGCGAATCCTCGCTGCAGAATGTCGATATGCCCGATGGCGCGATCGTCGGCGTTCTTGGTGATGGCTACTGGCGTTCCTCCGATGCCACCGCCAACGGCGCTGACAGTTTTGCCGCCGATTACCGGGCAAAATTCGGCAAGGATCCGGTCTTCCCGTCGATGAAGATGGCCAACAGCTTCGAGATCATGAAGGCGGCCTATGAAAAGGCGATTGCTGACAATGGCGGCGAATGGCCGAGCAAGGATCAGGTTGCCGCAGCCCTCAAGGACGGCACGTTCACGACGCTGACCGGTGACGTCGTCCTGCGTTCCGACAATGACGGCATCGTCGATCAGGTGATCGGTACGACGGCCACTGTCGATGGCGTCGATTATCCGGTCATGACTGATATGGTCCGCTATGATGGCGCCAAGCTTCTGCCGCCGGTCGGCGAAGATCCGATCGCCTGGATCGGCACGCTCTCGCCCGATCTGCTGTCGGAAATGCCGAAGCCGGGTTCATACAAGTAATAGATGATCGACAAACTGCCCTGCGCCGTCCGCATTTGACTGGCGCAGGGCCTTCCGGGGCAGATTGCCCTTTCCGTTTTCACAGCCGGGCCCGGGATATGTTGCAAACTCTGATACCGCTCGCCGTCGACGCCCTCGCCAATGCGGCGCTGATCTTCTTCGTTGCCGTGGGGCTTACGCTCGTGTTCAGCGTGCTGAACATTCTCAATGTTGCCCATGGCAGTTTCTATTCCATCGGCGCTTATGTAGCGGCCTCTGTGGGCCTCTTTGTTGTCAGCGCCGGCCTGCCGGCATGGCTGACCTTTCCCGCGCTGCTGCTTTCGGCGATCTTTGTCGCGGTCCTGTTTGGCCCGCTGATCGAAAACACGCTGATCCGCTGGACCTATGGCAAAAGCGAAGCCGTGCAGGTTCTCGTCACCTTTGCGCTTTTCCTCATTCTTGAAGATCTGCAGCGCATGGTTTTCGGCGTGGATTCGCTTTACGAGGATACGCCGATGTCGCTGCTTGGCATTACCGACCTCGGCGGGATTGTCTATCTCAATTACCAGCTCCTGCTGATCGTTCTCGCCGTCGTCGTGCTGGTCGGTCTCAGGCTTTTCATCCGCAACAGCCGCATGGGCAAGCTGCTGGCTGCGGTGGTGGCCGATCGCGAAGTCTCCCAGGCCATGGGGATCAACACCAACCGCATCTTCATGATCGCCTTCACGCTTGGGATTTTCCTGTCTGCGCTCGGCGGCGCGCTGGCAACGCCGACCAGCGGTGTCGCGCCGGGGCTTGGCGCGGATACAACCGTGCTTGCCTTTGCCGTTGCCGCCATTGGCGGGCTCGGCCAGGTGGAAGGTGCTGCCGTCGCTGCGATCATCGTCGCGCTTGCCAAGGTGCTGGCGATCTATTTTGCCCCCGCGCTTGATGCCGTTGCCCCCTATCTGGTGATGCTGATCGTGCTTTTGTGGCGGCCCTACGGTCTGTTCGGCAGCAATACGTCGAGGAAGATCTGATGAAGAAGCTCTCCCTCATCATCGGCATCGGCTTCATTCTCCTGGCGCTCCTGCCGCTTCTGTTTCCCTATTCGCAATTCGTGCTGACGATTGCCGTTGCCAAGGGCTTTGCCGCGCTTGGCGTGATGCTGCTTCTGCGTGCCGGTCTGATCTCGCTCGGCAATGCGATGTTCTATGCCATCGGTGCCTATGCCACCGCCTTCATGGCGACGCGCCTCGGCATTCACGATATGGCACTGCTGATCATCTTCTCCGTCGTCGTATCGGCCTTTTTCGGCTTCGTCTTCGGCCTGTTTCTGGTTCGCTACCGGGCGATCTTTTTCGCCATGCTCAACCTGGCGATTTCCATGGTGATCTTCTCGCTGGTGTCCAAGCTTTACGCGATCACCGGCGGCACGGATGGCATCGGTGTTCCGGTGCCGACTGTCTTCGGTGTAGAGCTCGGCAAGGCTGCCTCCGATACGCTGCTCTATTATGTTGCGCTGGTCCTGGTTCTGGTCATCGGCTTTCTGGTGCATCGCTACCTTCAGAGTCCGCTCGGCCACGCGCTGTCGGCGGTTCATTCCAACGAGGTGCGGCTTGAATATCTCGGCGTATCGGCCCGGGCGACGCTTCTGTTCGCCTATACGCTTTCCGCAGCGCTGGCCGGGATCGGCGGTGCCATCGGGGCCATGTCGATCGGCCATGTTCTGCCGGAATTCGCCTTCTGGACGGAATCGGGCCATCTGGTGCTGACGGCCGTTCTCGGCGGCATTGCCGGTATCGCCGGGCCGTTCCTCGGTTCCATCTTTCTTGAAATCCTGCATACCGTGGCGGTCGGTTATGCGGCTGAGGCCTGGAACATGATTGTCGGCATCGCCCTTCTGGTGGTGATCTTCTTCCTGCCGCGCGGTCTCTACGGTCTCGTCGAAAATGTCGCCGGCCAGAAGGATCACGCAAAGGAGCCGCAGCTATGACAAAGCCACTTCTGAGAGCGGAGAACCTGCAGGTCGCCTTTGGCGGCGTGCGCGCGGCCGATGGCGTCAGCCTGACGATCAATGAGGGTGAATTCGTTGCCATTATCGGACCGAACGGCTCCGGCAAGACCACCTTCCTCAATTTGTGCACCGGCTATGTCCGTCCGGTCGCAGGGCGGGTCATGCTCGGTGATCAGGAGATCACCCGGATGGAACCGCGGGCGATTGCGCGACGCGGCATTGCCCGTGCCTTCCAGATTCCACAGCTTTTCACCGATCACTCGGTGATTGAAAATGTTATGCTGGCGATCGCGGCGCGCCGCGGCATCTGGCATATCCTGCATCCGCTCGACCGGCCGGCCTACCGCCGCGAAGCGGAAGAGCTGCTGGAACTCCTGAACCTTTCGCAACATGCCGAGACGATTGCCGGCACGCTGCCGGAAGGCCTGCGCAAGCTCGCCGATGTCACGGTCGCCATGGCCCTTCGGCCAAAGCTTCTGCTGCTGGATGAGCCAACCAGTGGCGTTTCGGCGCTGGAGCGTTTCCCGCTGATGGATACGCTGATGAAGGCGATGAAGTCGGAAGGTGTCACGGCGCTGTTTGTCGAACATGACATGGACATCGTTGAAAATTATGCCGACCGCGTCGTTGTCTGGAACGCTGGCAGCATCATGGCCGAGGGAACACCTGCCGCAGTGATGAAGGACCCGCGCGTGCTTGAAAACGTGATTGGAGTGGCATGATGCTTCAGGTTGAAAACCTCTCGGTCGAAATTGCCGGTGTTCAGGTGCTGCGTGCGGTGAAGCTTGAACTGACGGCCGGGCTTTGCACCGTTCTGATCGGTCGCAATGGCGCGGGCAAGACCACGACCCTGCGCGCCATTATGGGCCTGATTGAACGCAACAGCGGCACGATCAGGCTTGAGGGCCGTGAAATTCAGGACATGCCCAGCCATGATCGCGCCCGGTTGGGGATCGGCTATGCGCCGGAAGACCGGCGGCTGATCGGCAATTTTACGGTTGAAGACAATATTCTTCTGCCGGCCCTGGCGATCAGGATGCAGCCCGCCGAGCGCAAGCGCCGGCTGGAGGAAGTCTATGCCTTCCTGCCCGAATTGCACACGATGCGCGCGCGTCCCGGTGGCGGCGTGTCCGGCGGGCAGGGCAAGATGGTGGCGCTTGGTCGCGCACTTATGGTGGCTGACAAGGTTCTGTTTCTTGATGAGCCATTTCAGGGTCTGGCCCCGGCACTGGCACTTGAATATGCCGATACGCTTTCAAGACTGCGCAAGGAGCGCTCGGATCTGGCGCTGTTCATCACTGAATCCACACCCAAGCTGCTGGCTGCGATTGCCGATCGCGAGCTTCAGATCGAACGGGGCGAGATGACAAGCGCCTAGCGCATCGGCCCGAAAATCGACAGCGGTTTTCGGGCCGGTACGCTTCGTAAGGCAGGACGTGCGACGGTACTTCACGGGCGGATCGAAAATCGCTAAGGTGACGCATTCACATATTTCACCGTTCCCCCTGTCTAGCGGCAAGGCCGGCTGCTGTTGATGCCGTCTCCGCTGACCCAAAGGTCCGGCCCCGGAGTGGTCATGTTCTCATATGCTTACAGTTCTCGGCATCATCTTTCCGGTTTTCGCGATGATCGCGGTTGGTTATGGCGCGGTGCGCAAAGGTCTGGTCGCGCAGAGTGATATCAGCGGACTGGGCCGGTTTGTGGTCAATGTCTGCCTGCCGGCGCTGTTGTTCAGCGCGGTGACCAGCAGTGATCGCAGCGATTTCACCCAGCCGCTCTATCTCTCGATCTATGCGGTCTGCGGGCTCGTCAATATGGGGCTGATCTGGCTGGCTGTCTCCATCGCCGGTGCCGAACGCACCCGGCGTGCGGCCGCAACCCTTGGCGCCAGCACGCCGAATTCTGCCTATATTGGCTATCCGATCCTGCTTCTGGCGCTGCCTGAGATCGCAGCACCCGTCTTTGCCATGAATGTGGTGGTGGAGAACTTCCTGTTCTTGCCGCTGGGGCTCATGCTTCTGGAGCAGGCGCAGACGGTGGCAAGCCCGACGCCTTTTGCAATGGTGCGGCGGCTCTTGAAGAGCATCCTCACCAAGCCGATGATCCTCGGCATGTTTGCCGGGCTGGCCGTTGCTCTGCTTGGCATTCCGCTGCCCCATGCATTTGTCCGCCTTGTCGACATGATCGCCCAGGCGACGCCGGCCGTGGCACTCTTCTTCATCGGTGGAACGCTGGTCGGGCTGCCATTGCGCGGGCACCTGAACTACGCGGTACTTGTCGCCTCGGCCAAGCTTCTGATCTTTCCGGCGCTGGCTGTGGTGATGGCGGCCTGCCTTGCGTTTTTCGGCTGCCGTTTTTCCGATCCGAGGCTGTTCAGCGCATTGATTCTGTCGTCCGCCATGCCGATTTTCGGCATGTATGCGATCTTCACCCAGGAGGTCGGGCATGAGGGCATGGCCTCCATCGCCATGCTGACCTCGATCATCGGAGCCTTTTTCACGCTTTCGGCGCTGCTGATCATCCTGCTGTAGCGGTAATGACATGCGCCGGGACGCGGCACTCTGTTGCAGCCATAAGTGTCGGCTTTCGCTGACGTCTTCAGCTTTATCTCACATTTGCGGTCTATCAGGTCAGTTGACCGGAAGCCTGGACGGAAAATTGCAGTTCATTCCAGTTCATGGCTGCGCTTTAGCGAAGTGAGAACAAGATGTTGCCTTATGCCATCAAGGACACCACGTGCCATCGCACGCTGTTTCTGTCGGATCTCCATCTCGGTCACTTCGGATCACGCGCGGATTATGTGATCCGCTTTCTTCGCGATAATCCCGCCGACAAATATGTGCTTGTCGGCGATATTCTCGATCTGTGGGTTCCCAGAATGCCAACCTGGTCGACGGCGCAGATGGAGGTGATATCCTATTTCAGAAAGCGGTTCGTTGAGGGCGCCGAATTTGTCTATGTCAGCGGCAACCACGATCCTCATCCCGAAACCGCACCGGCGGCGATGCGGTTGCCGGTCAGTCCGGTGTCCCATGCCATCCATGAGGCCGCCGATGGGCGCCGCTATCTTGTCGTTCACGGCGATGGCCAGGATGTCCCGCTGTTCAACAATGCCCATCTGGTCAGCGCCGGACATCATATCGAGCGCGCCTGCAGCGTTGTTGAGTTCAAAATCAGGGCCAGGGCCGGTTTCGCCGAGCCGCACGAGCGCCGGGCGACGGACTATCTGATCTCGTCTTTCAACAAATTGCGCTATCCACGCCGCAGCTACGAAAAGAGACTTGTCAGCCAGGCGCAGGCGAAAGGGCTGGACGGTGTCATCTGCGGTCACTTTCATCAGCCGGCGCTGAGAGAGATCGACGATACGGTCTATGCCAATTGCGGCGACTGGATCCAGAATTTCACCGCGATTGCCGAGCGTGAAGACGGGGCATTGCAGCTTCTCAAGCAGAGCGTGAGCCATGCGGCCGATCCGGTCTTCCGCCGCCGCCGGCATCGGGAGATCGTCGAGGGCGAAACCCATGCGGTATGAGGGGGATAGCAAATTTCAGCGGCAATGCCGTCTGGAAAATACTGCAGCACCGACTCACATAATATGATCAGGCTGACGACAGATGGTCCAAAGGCCGAAGACGGCCGGGGCGCATCGATCACTGGGGCGGGAACCTTTGGATGCAAACGCGGCTCAGGCGGCCGGAACAGGTACCGACAATGACGACTGCAGCACTTTTCATCATGGTTCTTCTGACCGGGCTCTATCTTGCAACCGCCATGCTGACGGCATGGCGCTATCGCCCCAGAAAAGCCGGTCGCCTGGCCGGCCAGCCCTCGGTAACGGTTTTGCGGCCCGTCTGCGGGCTTGATCCGAGTGATATTGAAACCCTGGAAAGTAGCTTTCTGCTCGATTATCCCGATTATGACATCATTTTCTGTGCCGCGCGCGCTGATGATCCCGCCTGTGCTGCCTTGCGGGCGATGATGGCGCTTCATCCCGCCCGGCCTGCCCGTCTTCTGATCGGTGACGACCGGGAGACCGGAAATCCGAAACTTGACAATCTGCTCAAGGGCTGGCCGGAAGTCGAGGGACGCTTCGTGGCGATGGTTGACGCCAATCTGCTGCTGCCGCCGGATTTTCTAGAGACGCTGCTTTTGGCCTGGACCCCGGATTGCGCGCTTGTTTCCAGCCCGGCTGCAGGCGCGCGCCCGGAAAATCTCTGGGGATCGCTCGAATGCGCCTTTCTCAACGGCCACCAGGCCCGCTGGCAACTGTCTGCTGACAGCCTTGGGCTGGGCTTTGCGCAGGGCAAGACGCTGTTTGTCGAAAAATCCTTTCTGGACAAAGCCGGCGGACTTGGCGCGCTTGGCAGCGATCTGGCCGAGGATGTCGCTTTTACCAAGCTTGTCCGCGCCGAGGGTAAAAAAGTCCGCCTGGCGCCGCATGCCTTTGTTCAGCCGATCGGACGCCGCAGCTTCAGGACTGTCTGGGACCGGCAGATCCGCTGGTCACGGGTGCGCCGTGCCGGTTTCGTCGGGCTTTTCCTGCTGGAACTGACGATGGGTTTCCTGCCGCCGCTGATTGCGCTTCTGATCGCTGTGCCTGCAATCTGGGGGATCCCCTTCGTCATCGGCTGGTTTGCTGTCGAGGCGGCGCTGGCACGGCTCGCCGGATGGCCTGCAGGCCCCCGCGACATCACTGCGATGGTGCTGCGTGATCTGCTGCTGCCTCTGATCTGGGTTGCGACCTGGGCGCGGCGCGGCTTTGAGTGGCGCGGCAATGCCATGGGGCTGGCCGATGATCCCGCTTGATACCATCATCACCTTCCTCTCGGATCACGGCCTTTGGCTGGTTGCCTTCGCGGCGATCTTCGAGGGGCCGATCGTGACGGTGCTGGCCGCCTATCTGGCGCGCCAGGGCATTTTCGATCTCTGGTCACTCGGCGTCATCCTGGTGCTGGCTGATCTTGTCGGCGATATTGGCTATTACAGTATCGGCCGCTACGGGCTGCACCGGCTGCCGGAGAAATGGAAGCGCCGGATGGGGCTCAGGCCCGGCCGGCGTGCAAAGCTTGCCCGGCATTTCAGGGAACGTGGCGGGCGGACGCTGCTGTTCGGCAAGATCACCCACTCGGCAGGGTCTGCCATTCTGGCCGCTGCAGGCGCGGCGCGCATGCCGGTTTTCGCTTTTCTTGTCTACAACCTGATCGGCACGGTGCCGAAAACCATCGCGCTGATGGTGCTCGGCTATTTTGCCGGCGACGCCTACAAGCAGATCGACAGCTGGATAGGGCGCGGTAGCTGGATCATCCTGATCGTGCTCGTTCTGATGGGGCTTGTCTGGTTTTTATGGAGGCGAAAATGCGCCAGGGAATAAGCTGCATCATTCCGGCCCATAACGAAGCGCCGCGGATCGGCGCTGTCCTGTCATCGGTCATCGATCATCCGCTGATCGACGAGGTGATTGTCGTCGATGATGGTTCCAGTGATGGCACCGCCGAGGTCGTGCGCCGGTTTGAAAGCGCGCGGCTGATTGTGCTGGCGACGAACGGCGGCAAAAGTGCTGCCGTGGCGGCTGGACTGAATGCGGCGCGCTTTGAGCATCTCCTGCTGCTCGACAGTGATCTTGTCGGGCTGACGCGGGCGGCGCTCACCCGGCTGATCCGTCCGGTTCTGCGCGGGCAGGCGGATGTCTCCATCAGCCTGAGGCGCAATGCGCCATGGCTTTGGAAAGTGATCGGGATCGACTATATTTCGGGCGAACGTGTCCTGCCGCGTCACCTTCTGGGGACGGAAGCAGAACTGATGCGCCTGCCTGGTTTTGGAATGGAAGTCGCCATGAATGCCCATTGGATCGATGAGGGCGCCCGGATCGCGATTGTGCGCTGGCCCGAGGTTGAAAGTCCGCTCAAATCAGCCAAACAGGGGCTTTGGGTCGGAATCAGGGCCGACCTTTTGATGCTGCGCGACATTTTCGCGACCGTTCCGCTTCCCGTCATCATCCAGCAGATCTGGCGAATGCGCCGCCTGGCCGTCAAGCTCCATCAGCATGCCGTTTCAGACATGCCCAAAGCCTTTCGTCCGGGGGCGGGAAGGCCGCATGAATGAAAGCCTTGCTGATTGAGGATGATGATCTGGTGGGAGATGCCATTCAGCGTGGCCTTGCCCTTGATCATGCCCAGGTGGAATGGGTGCGTGACGGAACCGAAGGCGAAGCGGTGTTGCGCGCCGGCGGCTATGACCTCGTTGTCCTGGATCTTGGCCTGCCGGGCACTGATGGGCTCGATATCCTGCGCGGGCTGCGCGGGCGGGGCGATCACGTGCCGGTTTTGATCCTGACGGCACGCGATGGGGTGGCGGACCGCATCCGTGGGCTTGATCTCGGCGCCGATGACTATGTGCTGAAACCGTTCGATATGGATGAATTGCGCGCCCGCGCCCGTGCGCTGGCGCGGCGGGCCACCGGACGGATCAATGACCTCATTTCCTGTGACGGCCTGACCATCGATCTTCAGGCTTATAGTGCCACCCTGGACGGCGAGGCGCTGACCTTGCCCGGTCAGGAGTTCAAACTTCTGATCTATCTTGCCGAACAGCGCGGGCGGGTCGTGTCGAAAGAACAGATCGCCGATATGCTCTACGGCTGGGGCGAGGGGGCCGAGAGCAACACGATCGAGGTGCTGGTGTCATCGCTTAGGCGCAAGATCGGCGCCCAAAGGATCAGAACCCTGCGTGGCGTGGGCTATATGATGCCATGATCAAGCGCCTTCTCCCGCCCGTCCGCAGCCTGCGCGGCCTTCTCATGCGCGAGATCACCCTTGTTCTCGCAGCCATATGGGTATTTGCCTCCGCCTTCATCGTGCTGGGAACCTGGTATGATCTTCACAAATCCTATATCGACCAGCTGTCGCTTCTGGCCAATACTGTCGCGACGGTCCTCGATAAGGAGAAAATCTCGGAAGCCTCGCTCGAGCAGACCCTGCATTCACGGCACAATCCGAATTACTTCGTCATCGTACGCTCGTCCGGGCGGGTGGTCATTCGCACCCCCAACAGCCCGGAGACCATGGACAAGAACCGTTTCTGGTTTCTCGAACATGCCATTTCCCCTTCCGGCAAGATTGAGGTCTATGCCGGGCTGCGCCGCGACGAGATGTGGGAGACGGTCTTTTCCGTGGCCCTGAGCGGGGCGGTGCCGATGCTGCTCGGCATCACCGCGACGCTGGTCTTGCTCCTGACGGCGCTCAGGCGCGGTTTGCGACCGGTTCTGGCGCTGAGTGAGGAACTTGCCGCGCGCAATCCCGATGCGCTTGACCCGATCGGAACGGAGGATACGCCCGAAGAACTGTTGCCTGTCACCCGGGCGCTGAATGATCTGTTCTTGCGGTTGAAGGATGCGCTGGAGAAGGAACGCCGCTTCGTTGCCGATGCCAGTCATGAATTGCGCACGCCATTGACCGCGATCCGGGCACAGCTCGATACCGTCGACCTGCAGGGGATGGATGAGGCATCGCGGGCGGCACTTGGCCGGGTGCGGCTCGGTGTTGACCGTGCCACGCGGCTGGTGAGTCAGCTTCTGGCGCTGGCCCGGGCCGAAACCGATATGCTGGCCGCAGCCAGGCGCATTTCGGTGGATTCGGTGCTCGCAAACATTGCCGCAGAACTCTATCCGCAGGCCGTCAGAGCGCGCAAGGAACTGGATCTTCAGCTTGAACCGGTCTCTCTTGTCGGCCGGCCGGAAGATTTCGAGATGATCCTTGGAAATCTGCTCGAGAACGCCATCCGCTATGCCAGCTCGACGGTGACGATGTCATGCCGGCGTGACGATGGCATGCTGCTGATCGTCGTCGAAGACGACGGGCCGGGCGTCGCGCCGGACGACCGCGACGCGCTGTTCGAGCGGTTCCGGCGTGGCAAGCGGCGGGCGGATCTGTCGGGGGCGATCCACGGCGCGGGGCTCGGCCTTTCCATCGCTGCAACGGTTGCCCACCGGATCGGCGCCGAGATCGTGCTGTCCGAAGCGACGATTGGCGGTCTCAGCGCCACGATCCGGATGAAGCTTTGAGTGCGGCGGGCCGTATCGGTCAATCCATGCCCGCCGGTTGGCAGGGCAGGTCAGGCCGGTGAATATTGCTTGCCATCCAGAACGTGATGGTGAATGCGGCCGGTAAACATGGTCATCAGACCTTGCGTGACGTCGCGGCTCTCAAAGCGGACATCGGACTGAAGCGCTTTGGCGACCTGTTCGAGATCGGGATAGCGGATTGCCATCATCAGTGCATATTCGGGCGCGCCGTCATCCCGTTCGACACCAAAATAGACCTGGACGTCCTCGGCCCCTGGAAATTGCCGCCACAGCGGTACCAGCTTTTCCTCAACATAGGCGCGGAAGTCGCTTTCGCGGCCTTCGTGCACCTTGCCTTCAAACAATGCGTAACGAATGATCATGTCGTTTCCTCCAGTTCCGGCCCGGTAAGGGGTTGATTTTCTGTGTTCTGTCTGTCGCTGGCGGGCCTCGTCCCGCATGGGCATCCGTACCCCGTCTGGCGCGGAAGCCCTGCCTTATGCGTCTGAGGCAGTCCCATCCAGCAGCCGCATCATCTCGGCGCTGTCGCGCGGGCCAAGGCCGGCAGCGACCAGCAGACGGTGAATTTCGGTGACCTGGCCGGTCATCGGCAGCGGCGTTCTGGTTTTCAGTGCGAAGGCCTGCAGGCTGTCGAGATCCTTCAGCATATTGTCGATCCGACCAGTCGGGGTGAAATCGCGTGCTGCGAATTTTGCCATGAATTCCTGCATGATCCTGCTGTCGGCACGGCCGCCGGCAAGGGCTGCGGGAATGGCGCGCGCATCGACGCCACCGGCTTCAGCCAGCTTGACGGCTTCGGCGACCGCCTGGAACAGAACGGCACAGAAAAGCTGGTTGATCAGCTTGGTCGTCTGGCCGGCGCCGCTGCCGCCCATGAGCGTGTAGTTGGCGCAAAGTGCATCCATGACCGGCCGTGCCCGCTCGAAATCCTGCTGCTCGCCACCGGCCATCACCGTCAGCCGGCCGGCAAGAGCCCCCGGCGCCCCGCCTGAAAGCGGGCAGTCGAGCCATGCCATGCCGGTCTGATCGCTGAGGCGCTTTGCCATTTTCGCCGTTGCTACCGGGTCGATCGAAGACATGTCTATCAGCATTTTTTCGGCATTGCCCGCTTCGGCCACGCCGTCATCGCCAAAGACGACAGCTTCGACAATATCGGCGTGATTGAGGCTCAGGATCACGAAGCTGGCTTCAAGGGTGGCCTGTCTGACAGAGCCTGCCGCGGTCGCTCCTTTTTCGGTCAGGGCAGCAAGCCTGGCCTTGTCCAGATCGAAAGCCACGACGGTCTTGCCGGTTTCAATCAGTCGTGTGGCGATTGCGGTGCCCATGATGCCCGCACCGATGACGGCAACTGTCTCGCTCATGCGTCACTCCTCCTGTTGGTCGCCAGAAAGGCCAGTGATGCCTGTTCTATCGCGGACGGCGGAAGGGCGCAGTCTAGCGTGATTGCGTCCTGTTCGCCGGTTGTTGGTTCAAGGGTTGAAAGCTGGCTGTCAAGCAACGACACCGGCATGTAATGCCCCGGCCGGTTTGCCATCCGCTCGGCCAGCAGCGCGCGCGATCCGGCGAGGTGGATGAAACGCAGCTCCGGTCCGGCAAGCCCGCGCAACAGGTCGCGATAGGCCTTTTTCAGTGCCGAACAGGCGATGACAACGCCTGTCTCGTCCGTTGCCTTAGCCAGTTCTTCACCGACCCTTGCAAGCCACGGGGCTCGGTCCTCATCGCCAAGGGCAATGCCGGTGCGCATCTTTGTGACATTGGCTGCGGGATGCAGGTCATCGCCCTCGATGAAGCGCGCGCCGAGCTGTTCGGCAAGCCGCAGTCCGGCCGAAGACTTCCCGCAACCGCTGACCCCCATCACGACGATGCGATTGACCATCTCAGACACTCACGGTGATGCCGCCATCGACGGCAAGAACGTGTCCGTTGACGAAGGAAGAGGCTGGCGATGAAAGATAGACGCAGGCGCCGATCAGTTCATCGACATTGCCCCAGCGGCCTGCAGGCGTGCGCTTTTCAAGCCAGGCGGTGAATTCAGGATTGTCGACCAGCGCCTGATTGAGCGGGGTCTTGAAGTAGCCGGGCGCGATACCGTTGATCTGCAGCCCGTATTTTGCCCAGTCCGTGCACATGCCACGGGTGAGGTTGCGCACTGCGCCCTTGGTGGCGGTATAGGGGGCAATGCCCGGCCGTGCCAGTTCGCTCTGCACCGAGCAGATATTGATGATCTTGCCGTGACCGCGCTGGATCATGTGCCGGGCAACGGCCTGTCCGGTGAAGAATACGCCGGAAATATTGGTCTCCAGCAGGCGGTGCCACTGTTCTTCCGGGAAGTCCTCCAGCGGCGTGCGATATTGAATGCCGGCATTGTTGACCAGAATTTCGATCGGTCCGATCGTGCTTTCAACGGCTTCGACACCCGCGTCGACGGCTTTTTTGTCGGTGACGTCGAAGATCGCTGCATGCGCCGCAAAACCCTTCGCCGCAAATTCTGCAACGGCTGCTTCGGCGTGGTCGCGGTTGCGCGCATTGATCACCGGTGTCGCACCCTGCCGCGCAAGTCCCCAGGCCAGCGCATTGCCGATGCCCTGGCTCGCACCTGTCACGAGCGCATATTTGCCGTCGAGCCTGAACATGTCTGACATGATTGTCTCCTTCCCTTGGGCCGGCGTGATCCGCCTGCCCGGGGCGTGCCCGGGTGTCGCTGTCTGTGCCGGATCTTATTGTTCTTGACTTAACTGTTATCGATAACATAATCAAGGTGCAATTTGGTTCTGGAGGAAAACAGAATGTTTCCGGAGAGGGCGGATGAGGTGCCGTTGCGTCAGCGAAGGTTGCCGGAGGAAGCCCTCCTTGCTTCACATCCAGTCCGGCACTGTGCGTCTTTCCAGGCTGTGCGGGCGTGCTGGCAACCGGCCTTCAGGCCGCGCCGGAACATCCGCCCAGAAACGCTTTCGAACAGGAGGTATCCATGAAAGCTGCCATCATTCACGCGGCGAAAGATCTGCGCATCGAGGATATCGAGGCTGAAACGGCGGGGCCGGGCCAGCTGGAAATCCGGATCGGTGCCGGCGGCATCTGCGGTTCGGATCTGCATTACTACAATCACGGCGGCTTTGGTGATGTGCGCGTGCGCGAACCGATGATCCTTGGCCATGAGGTTGCCGGCACGGTGACCGCGCTTGGCGCCGGTGTCAGCACGTTCGCTGTCGGCGATCGGGTTGCCGTCTCGCCCTCACGGCCATGCAATCACTGTGAGTATTGCCTGAAGGGGCTGCAAAATCACTGCGTCAACATGCGTTTTTACGGCAGCGCCATGCCGATGCCCCATATTCAGGGTGCTTTTCGCGAGGTGCTGGTGGCCGAGGCATGGCAGTGCCACAAAGTCGCCGATCACGTTTCGCTTGGCGAGGCTGCCATGGCCGAGCCGCTGGCGGTGACGCTGCATGCCGTTTCGCGTGCCGGGTCGCTTCTGGGCAAACGCGTGCTGGTATCCGGCTGCGGGCCAATCGGCGCGCTCTGCATTGTCTCCGCGCGGGCGCATGGCGCCCGGGAAATCGTCGTGACCGATGTCATGGACGATGTCCTGCCCTATGCTGAGGCTGTCGGGGCAAACCGGGTCATCAATGTTGCCAGGAACCCGGATGCGCTTGCTGCCTATGGGGCAGGCAAGGGGTCGTTTGATGTGATGTTCGAGGCCTCCGGCAATGCGCGGGCACTCGCCAGCGGTTTGCAGGCGCTCAGGCCGCGCGGCGTGCTGGTGCAGCTCGGTCTTGGCGGAGAGGTCGGCCTGCCGCAGAATATGGTTGTGTCCAAGGAAATCGAGATCCGCGGTTCGTTCCGTTTCCATGAGGAATACGGCCTTGCCGTCGATCTGATCAATCAGGGGCGGATCGATATCAAACCGCTGATTTCCGGTACCTATCCGCTCGATGAGGCGATTGCCGCCTTCGAGACGGCGAGTGATCGTGCCAGAGCGATGAAAGTCCAGCTCGCTTTTGAATGATTGTCCCCAGCCTGAGATGGCGGAGTTTCTGAAGGCCGGTCCTGCAACGCAGGGCCGGCATTTTTGATCGGTGCTGAAATGGCAAAAGGCCCCGACGGCTCAGCCGGGGCCCTCAGATTGCCGACAACGTCATTCAGTTTGCCTGCCTGGGGTGGAATAGCCGCCGCCCTGTCGTCATCCCCTTGCTCGTCACGGGGATCCAGGCTCTTCAGAGTATTGGAATAAAAGGCGCTTTCGCCGTGCAGACGCACAGCGTCATATCTGTGGCAGGCACAGATATGACGCCAGCGGGGAATGCAAAGCTCTGTCAACTGTCTGGAGGCCCCGGCGGTTCAGCCGGGGCCTTGCAGGCGCGTTCAGATTATCCGGGTCTATTCGACGCCCCAGATCTTCTTGTATTCATCGCGATAGTGGTTGTCGGGTTCGAAGGTATTGTCCGGCCCGCCGTCGAATTCGATATTGTCCTTGGTAACGACATGGAATGGCGCGATGTAGCCCGACCATTCGGCTCCGGAGAGTGCCCGGTTCATCTCGTCGACCAGCTGCCAGCCCTGAAGATAAAGCGGCTCGGCCACCGTCACATCCTGGTACTGGCCGGCGCGGATCCGCTGATAGGCGCTTTCCGAACCATCACCGGCGGCGACATTGGAGGGGGCGCCATCGCCGGGTAGCCCGGCAGCGGCCAGTGACGGGCCCATGAAATCGAAATAGAGGTCGTTGATGGCCAGCGAATGGGTCCATTTCGCCCCGTATTTCTGTAACAGCGAGGTCGTGAGCTGCGGCATGCGCTGCGAGGTTTCGGCGATGGGCGTGTCGACATATTCAAGCACGGTGCCGCCGAGCTTCTCGATCTGCTGCTTCATCTCATCGGCCTTGGCGATGGCGATCGCATAGGTCGAGTCGGTGAAGATGATGACGCCAGGCTTGCCGCCCGCATCAACATAGGCCCAGTCGGCCGCCGCTCGCGAGACCTTCAGCGGATCGGTCGTCACATTGGTGAAGACGCCGATATCAGGGGCAGGGCCGGCTGCGGGGGCTGCGTGCCAGGCAACCATCGGGATGCCGGCGGCCTTGGCCTGCTCCATCGCAGGGCCCTGTTCGACAGCGTCGAAACCGTTGATGATGATGCCATCGGGTTTCAGCGCCATGGCTTGCCCGAAGGCTGCGGTGCGTCCGGCGATCGAGCCGGCGCCATCCAGTGCTGTCACCTTCCAGCCGACGGCCTTGGCGGCTTCGGTAATGCCGTCCACCACTTTCAGGATGCCGCCATTCTTCATATCGGCAGCAAGAATGACGATGGATTTGTCCTTGACGGCTTTCGGCCCCGTTGTCGGGCCATCCCAGGCGGATACGCGTGAGGCGTATTTCTCGACAAAGGCTTTGGCGTCCGACATGTCATCTGCCGCCGCTGTGCCAACAAGTGTGAACATGGCGACGCTGCCTGCCATGACCTGCAATAATGTTCTGCGTTTCATGTTTTCCTCCCGTGAAAGCAGTAGCCGTTTCACTCCTCCAACGGCCTATTTGCGTGCAGCTTTTCTGGTGGCGGCACCACGTTTGCGCTGGGCATAGCCCGCAATGCCGATGGCGACCAGAAGCGTGACACCATTGAACAGCGGCTCGACAAAGAACGATCCGCCGAATTGCTGAATGCCGGAAATGCCGACCGCCAGAATGACGACGCCGACGACCGTGCCCCAGACATTGACCCTGCCGGGCTTGATGGTGGTGGAGCCGAGAAAGGCGCCGACAAGGGCCGGCAGAAGATATTCGAGCCCGACGCTGGCCTGGCCAATCCTGAGCTTGGAGGCGAGCAGAACGCCTGCAAGCGCTGACAGGAAGCCTGAACTGATGAAAGCGCCGACCACGAATTTGCGCACCGGAATGCCGTTCAGCGCCGCTGCCTTCGGATTGGCGCCAATGGCATAGAGATAGCGGCCGATCGGCAGATATTCGAGCGCGATCCACATGACCAACGCGATGCCGAGCACGTAAAATCCGGTGATGGGCAGGCCGAAGACCATGGTGCCGTTCAGAGCATAAAATCCCTGCGGCAGCATGCCAACCACCTGGCGCCCGCCGGTGTGCCACAGCGCAATCGCATAGAGCACCGTGCCTGTGCCAAGCGTTGCGATGAAGGCATCGATTTTGGCGACCTCGACCAGAAAGCCGTTCACAAGCCCGGTCAGGCAGCCGAGTGACAATACGATCAGCACGGCGACCGGCCAGGGCAGGCCGAACATGGTCTGCAGGCTGATGGCTAGAATGTGCCAGAGCACGATGCCGTAGCCGACGGTCAGGTCAATCCGTCCGGCGGCCATCGGGATCATCGCCGCCAGCGACAGGATGGCGATGATCGCCTTGTCGGAGATGATCGAACGCACATTCAGCATGGTCGGAAACGTATCCGGCAGCATGATCGAGAACAGGATGATCAGGAGTGCCGTCAGAATGACCAGACCATAGACGGGCAGCAAGCGGATCAGCTTTTCGATGAGGCTGAGGCCCTTCAGTTCCGCAGGCGTCGGCTCCAGAGCCGTCGATTCCAGTGATTGCATGTTTTCCTCCCGTTCAGGCCGCTTCGGAAGCGGAGGCGGCTGTTATCAGCGCCTGTGTGGTCAGGGCGTCACCTGACAATTCGCGAATGATCTGACCGCGTGAAAAGACCAGCGCCCGGTGGCAGATATTGGCCACCTCCTCGAAATCGGTCGACACGACGACAACGGCGAGCCCGGCTTCGACCGCGCGGGCAATCAGGCGGTAGATCTCGGCCTTGGCGCCGACATCGACACCGGCGGTCGGGTCTTCGGCGATCAGCAGCCTGCGCCCGGTCGCAAGCCAGCGTCCGACCACCACTTTCTGCTGATTTCCGCCGGAAAGCGCCTCGACCGGCAGTTCCGGATCATTCGGCCTCAAGCCGACGCTTTCGCCGATCCTTGATGACAGGGCTGCCTCGCTGAAATGGCTGAGAAAGGTGAACAGGCCGCGTTTGTTGGCGCCGGGATTCATGAACATGTTTTCCCGCACCGAAAGCGACATGGCGACGGATTCTTCCGCCCGGTCGCGGGCAATCAGGCCGATCCCGGCATGCATGGCTGTGATCGGCGAGGAAAGATCCGGTACCTTACCGTCCAGAAACACCTCGCCCTGCGACGGCTGGGCGCCAAACAATGCCCGGCCAACCGCCTCCTGACCCGCGCCGCGCAGACCGACAAGTCCGAGAAGCTCACCCTGGCGGATATCCATGGAGACCGGGCCGACGGCCGGGCAGGTCAGGTTCTTCACCGAGACCAGTGTCTTGCCGGGGGCAGCCGTGGATTTGACGAAAAGCTCATTGGCCTTGCGGCCGACAATCATCTCGAC
This sequence comes from Martelella sp. HB161492, assembly GCF_013184775.1. GTDB lineage: Bacteria > Pseudomonadota > Alphaproteobacteria > Rhizobiales > Rhizobiaceae > Martelella. Next base: position 231,067 of record NZ_JAATVV010000008.1, on the reverse strand, counting down.
CAGTTCGGATGAGGAGGTCTCTGCGATCTGCTTCTCGCCGACCAGATGGCCATCACGCAGCACCGCCACACGGTCGGCAATGCGAAAGATCTCGTCCAGCCGGTGTGAGACATAGATCATGCCGACGCCGTGCTGCTTCAGCGGTCTGATGGCAGCAAACAGTCGTTCGACCTCATCGGCAGGAAGGCTCGCCGTCGGCTCGTCCAGCACCAGAACGTCTGCGTCCGTCGCCAGCGCCCGGGCGATGGCGACCAGCGCCTTTTCCGTGCGGCTCAGGCTGGAAACCCGTGTCTGCGGGTCGAAGTCGCAGCCGACAAGCTTCAGCGCCCTTGCGGCGCGATCATCCGTCGAAGACCAGTCGATCAGGCCGGAACGCATCGAGAAGCCCTGGGCCAGTCCGACATTTTCGCCGACCGTCATCCACTCGATCAGCCCCATATCCTGATGGATGAAGGCGATCGGCTGGCGTTGCTGCGGTTTCGGGGGGCGGTGGCTATAGGGTTCACCACGAAAACGGATCTCACCGCCATCTGGCTTGTGAATGCCCGCAAGTGTCTTGATCAGCGTCGATTTTCCGGCACCGTTTTCGCCAAGCAGCGCCAGAATTTCGCCTTTCCCAAGTGTCAGCGACACGTTGGTGAGGGCATTCGTTCCACCGAATACTTTGGTGATTGACCGAAACTCGACGAGTTTGCCGTCTTCCATCGAGTATTCCTCCCAAAATCCCGAATGGTATATTTGTTATCGATAACATTTAGCGATGTCAAGTTGGAAGATTCGGATACGCCCGGAACCTGGAAACGGAAGCATCCGTGGCCCGGATGCGCCGGGCACATGCCGTGGCGCAAGGCCATGGCTGCGATCATGGCCTGGGGGCGTCGGTTCGTTCTGTGCGGCTTGCGCTCAGGTGCTTTCGCGCAGAAGGACGTGGTAGGGCGTCAGGATCAGCTCGTCGCCGGCCAGCTCTTCGCCTGAAATCCGGCGCAGGAGTTTTTCCGCGGCGAAACGGCCGATGTCGCGGCAGCCAACGTTGACGGTGGTGATGCGCGGGTGGCAATAGGCGGAGATCTCGTAGTCGCCGAAGCCGGCGATGGCAATATCGTCGGGCACCTTGATGCCGCGGCGCTGACACTCCATCAGCGCGCCGAAGGCCGAGAGGTCCGAAACGCACAATACGACTTCCGTGTCGGGCCAGCGCTCGAGCATGGAGACGATGGCCTGGGCACCCTGCTGGATGGTGATTGGCGGAACGCCGAAGGAGATCAGCCGTCCGGGCTCCAGGCCGAGTTCGCCGATGGCCTTAAGGAAGCCCTGGCGGCGCATGCTGCCGCGCGTATCACGCGAGGTTGTGCCGCCGATATAGCCGAATTTCCGATAGCCCCTGGCCGCCAGTGCCTTGACGAGGTCACTCATGACGGCGCTGTTCGAAAAGCCGACGACACTGTCGATCGGATGTTCGGGGATTTCCCAGGTCTCCACCACCGGGATTCCGGAATTCTTCAGCATGCGCCGGGCCGATGGCGTATGCGCGCCGCCGGTCAGGATAATGCCCTCCGGGCGGCGCTGCAGCATCGACTGGATCAGCCGTTCTTCCTTCTCCGGTGCGTAATCCGTGTAGCCGAGCAGAAGCTGCAGTCCGGATTGCTCAATGGCTTCGGTAATGCCCTGAGCCGTTTCGGAGAAGTTTGAGTTGTTGATCGAGGGAACGAGTGCGGCAATGAAGCCGGTCCGGCGTGATGACAGCGAGCCTGCCGACTGATCGAGCACATAGCCGAGCTGGTCTACGGCTTCGAGAATGCGTTTGCGGGTTTCCTTCGAGACGCTGCCATCCTTTTTCAGAGCCCGCGACACCGTCATGGTCGAGACCTCGGCCAGCCGGGCGACATCGGCCATCGTCGGTGCGGTGCCTTGACGCACAGGGTCTTTCGCCGTCTTGTTCTTGTCCGTTTCCGGCAATGTTCGCTCTCCGCAAGACTGATATCCGCGACAATGGCAGCCTTGTGATGGCCCGGGGACGGCCCGGGACGCTGCAGCCGCGCAGAAATCAGTATTCCATAGTCTCTGTCGGTGTCCGATGCGACCGATCCTCGCTGAGGCTTGCGGTTCACCGCGCTCTGTGGGACGCTTGACAGACTTCCTGATTGTCGTTCATAACATGGCTGTTATCGATATCATATCAAAAATTCATGCCCGGGCAAAACGAACCGCAGCGTCAACCGGATTCTGGGCCAGAATTGCCTGAGGCAGCTGAATAGAGCGTTTGCCGTTGTGTCAGATCCTTCAAGGCGTGCTGACCGGCGGTATCGGGTTTCGGGAGGAGACCATGTTCGGTGTTATAGACGGAAGCGGATTCGAGGTTCTCGATCCGCGATTTGAGGCCTGTTTTGTCGGCCATGCGCGGCTGGAACGGCTCTGGACCGGCGGGCGCTGGCTGGAAGGGCCGGCCTGGTTCGGTGCCGGGCGCTACCTCGTCTTTTCGGATATCCCAAACAATCGGATGATGCGGTTCGACGAGACAAGTGGCGCCGTTTCGGTGTTCCGCGCGCCCGCCAACAATGCCAATGGCAACACGCTCGACAATGAGGGCCGGCTGGTGACCTGCGAGCATCTCGCCCGGCGCGTCACCCGCACGGAATTTGACGGATCGATTCGCGTGATCGCCGATCGTTTCGACGGCGCACGCTTCAACTCGCCGAATGATGTCACGGTGAAATCCGACGGGACAATCTGGTTTACCGACCCTTCCTACGGCATCATGCATGATTACGAGGGGGACTATGGCGAGCCGGAAATTGCGGGCTGCCACGTCTATTGCGCCGATCCGGTCTCAGGCGCGGTGGCAAGGGTTATCAATACGATGGAAAAGCCGAACGGGATCGCCTTTTCCCCCGATGAAAGCCTGCTCTATGTCGCCGATACCGGTGCGACGCATCATTCCGGCGGTCCGCGCCACATTCGCTCATTCAGGGTGGAAAACGGAAACCACCTTCATGATCTTGGTATTTTCGCGACCTGCTCCAACGGACTTTTCGACGGGTTCCGTCTCGATCGCTCAGGCCGGATCTGGACCAGTGCCGCCGATGGTGTCCACTGTTTTCACCCCGATGGCACGCTGATCGGCAAGATCCATGTGCCTGAACCGGTGTCCAACCTGACCTTCGGAGGGGCAAAACGGAACCGCCTGTTCATCACCGCTTCCACCTCTCTTTATGCAATCTATGTCACGGCCAATGGCTGCAAACTGGGATGATGAGATGTTGACGGTCGCATTTATCGGAACGGGCCTCATGGGAGCGCCCATGGCGAAAAACCTGCTGAAGGCCGGTTTTCCCGTCACGGTCTGGAACCGGAGCAAGGCCAAGGCGGAAGCGCTGGTCGCTTTTGGAGCCGGGCTTGCGGAAACGCCGGAAGAGGCGGTGAGCGCTGCGGACGTCGTCATCACCATGCTGTCGGACGGCCCGGCGGTCGCCGATTTTCTGTTTGCCCATGGCGCGGCTGAGAAAATCCGCCGGGGCGCCACGGTGGTTGATATGAGCTCCATCCGTCCGGCCGAGGCGCGTGACCATGCTGAACGGCTTTCAGCACTGGGGATCTATCACATCGATGCCCCGGTCAGCGGCGGCACCCGCGGTGCCGAGGCAGGCAGTCTGGCGATCATGGCAGGCGGCGAGGCGGAACGGTTCGAGCCGCTGGCGTCGCTGTTCTCAGCCATGGGACGCGCCATTCTGCTCGGTCCTGCCGGCAGCGGACAGCTGGCCAAGCTCGCCAATCAGGCGATTGTCGCCATCACCATCGGCGCGGTTGCCGAAGCGACGCTGATGGTGCGCGAAGGCGGCATTGATCCGGCTGCCTTCCGGGCTGTCCTGCAGGGCGGTTTCGCTGATTCCGTCATCCTGCAGCAACACGGCAAGCGCATGCAGGAGGGCGATTTCGTGCCCGGCGGCCGCTCAGCCTTTCAACTCAAGGATCTTGAGAACGTGCTGTCGGAATGCCGGGACATGGGATTGACCTTGCCGCTGACGGCGCTTCAGCGCGATCGTTTTGCCGATCTCGTCGGGCGGCTTGATGGCGGCGATCTCGATCATTCGGCCCTTTTTCTGCAATTGCTGGACAGTAATCACCGCAGCTGAACGGGCGGTGGGCCCGGCAATTTTGCGGTATCGGATGATATCGATAACATAAGTATCATGAACGTCACGGAGGCAACCATGAGCAAAGTCGAAATCCTGCAGATCGGACCTTATCCGAGCTGGGATGATGAGCGTCTGAACGCCCGTTTTACCATGCACCGCTATTTCGAAGCGCAGGACAAGCCGGCATTTCTGGCTGCCCATGCGGGCAATATCCGCGGCATCGCCACACGTGGTGAGCTGGGCGCCGATCGGGCGCTGATCGAAGCGCTTCCCGCACTGGAAATCATCAGCGTTTATGGCGTCGGCTATGACGCGGTTGATCTTGAAGCGGCGCGGGAGCGGGGCATCCACGTCACCAACACGCCGGATGTCCTGACAAAGGACGTTGCTGATCTGGGCGTTGCCATGATGCTTTGCCTCTCGCGCGGCATGGTCGGTGCGGAGCGCTTCGTGCGCAGTGGCAACTGGGCCGAGAAGGGGCTTTATCCGCTCATGCATCGCGTTCATGGCAAGCGTGCCGGGATTCTCGGTCTTGGCCGCATCGGCTATGAGGTGGCCCGGCGCCTTGCCGGTTTCGACATGGACATCGCCTATAGCGATATCGCGCCCAAGGATTATGCCGCCGATTGGCGTTTTGTCGATGATGCCGTGGCACTGGCCGAACGATCCGATTTCCTGTTTGTCACGCTGGCCGCCTCTGCTGCCACCCGTCATATCGTCAATCAGGATGTGATAGCGGCACTTGGTGCCGAGGGCATGCTGATCAATATTTCGCGCGCCTCCAATATTGACGAGAACGCGCTTCTGGCAGCGCTCGAAACGAAGGCGCTCGGCGCGGCCGCGCTTGATGTATTCGAGGGCGAGCCGAAGATTAATCGGCGCTTCATGGCGCTTGATAATGTGCTTTTGCAGCCCCACCACGCATCCGGCACCTATGAGACACGCCAGGCGATGGGGAAGCTCGTCTTCGATAATCTCGATGCGCATTTTGCCGGCAAGCGCCTGTTAACGCCGGTGCTGTGATGGCGACGGCCAGCGCCCTCGCGCGAGCGGACTTCAGCGATGCGTGGTGCGGCATTTCATGCGGGCGCCCCGCGATGGTGATGGTTCCATTTTGACCCCTGTCATGTCGCATGACATCTCTCGCGTGCGACATGTTGATAATACTGGACAATCGGGAACGGCTGACGAATGCTTGGCTGTTCCCGCCTCGGTGGCGGTTGCGCAGCGGTGATCGGGCTGCGTCTGCGAAGGGGAGAGCCGCAAATGCAGGAGATCGGCCGGCGTTTGAAGACGACGCTTCTGGCGATTGCCGTTTCCGGGCTTCTTGTCGGCCTTGTGCTGCGGCTTCTGGGGTTGTCTGCACCTGCTGCGGTGATCTGGAGCATCGGCGTTGTCCCGGTGCTTTTCTTTCTCGTTCTCGAAATTGTCCGGTCGCTGGCGCGCGGCGAGGTCGGCCTTGATGTGGTCGCCGCCCTTTCCATGTCTGCGGCGCTTCTGTTCGGTGAGGAGCTGGCCGCAGCCGTGATCGCGGTCATGTATTCCGGCGGTACCTTTCTCGAAAGCTTTGCCGAGGGCCGGGCGCGGCGCGAGATGCGCGATCTGCTTTCCCGCGTGCCGCGCACGGCGACACGGCACGTCAATGGCGGCCTGGAGGATGTGCCGCTCGACGCCGTTAAGCCGGGTGACCGGCTCTTCATCCGTCAGGGGGAGGCGGTCCCGGTCGATGGGCAGCTTGTTTCGTCGGTGGCCTTTCTCGACACATCACCGCTGACCGGCGAATCCCTGCCGGCGCGTTATGATGACGGGGCGGAGCTGATGAGCGGCGCCATGAATGCCGGCGAAGCCTTTGACATGGTTGCCAGCCGCTCTGCCGGCGAGAGCACCTATGCCGGGATTGTCCGCCTGGTGGAGGCCGCGCAGCAATCGCGCGCACCGATGTCACGCATGGCCGACCTCTGGTCGATCGGCTTTCTCGCGGTGACGGTCATTCTGGCGGCGGGTGCCTGGTGGTTGACGGGCGATCCGATCCGGGCGGTGGCGGTTCTGGTTGTTGCAACGCCCTGTCCACTGATTCTGGCTGTTCCGGTGGCGCTTGTTGCCGGCATGTCGCGGGCGGCCCATTTCGGCGTTTTGATAAAGGGGGCTGCGGCACTCGAGGCCATGGCCCGCATCAAGACACTGATCCTTGACAAGACCGGGACACTGACCGAGGGACGGCCGCAGATCGTATCCGTTGATCTCACCGCGGGGTTTTCGGCAACTGAGCTTCTGCGCTATGCCGCAGCGCTCGATCAGGCATCGAGGCACCCGGTCGGGCAGGCGGTCGTGGCGCAGGCGCAGGCCCAGGGCATGGTGCTGCCGGTGCCGCAGGCTGTAACGGAATTTCCCGGTGAAGGGCTTTCAGGCCGCGTTGACGGGCATGATGTTCTGGTTGGCGGGGCCGGATTTGTTGCCGCAAGGCTGGGCGCGGAAGCGGAAAGCCGCCACCACAAGGCCGCTGGCTCCGTGCTGGTGGCCGTTGCCGTGGATGGCGTTCTGGCGGGCTGTCTCGTTATGGCGGATCCCCTGCGCCAGGAGGCTGGCACCATGCTTGACGGGCTGCGGCAGGAAGGGATTTCGAGAATTCTGCTGGCGACCGGTGATCGCGCCGATGTTGCCGAAAGGGTGACAGCGGGTCTCGGACTTGATGGGGTTCATGCCGGTCTGACGCCGGATCAGAAAGTGGCTCTGGTGATAGCCGAGCGAAAGCATGCGGCGGTGATGATGGTCGGCGACGGCATCAATGACGCTCCGGCACTGGCCGTCGCCGATGTCGGGGTGGCGATGGGCGCGCGGGGCGCTGCGGCCTCGGCGGAAGCGGCCGACGTGGTTCTGCTAGTCGACCGGGTCGGGCAGCTTCGGCCCGGCATCGAGATTGCCCGCCGGGCGCGGCATATCGCTCTTGAAAGTGTTGCCGTCGGCATCGGGCTTTCCGTCCTTGCCATGATCGCGGCGGCCTTCGGCCATCTGGTGCCGGTCGAGGGCGCCCTGTTGCAGGAGGTCATCGATGTCGCGGTGATCCTCAATGCGCTCAGGGTTCTCCGGGTCAGAACCAGTGCCGAGCCTGCAGCAAGCTGAGGCGAGGCGCCATCGCATGACCGCCGCCGCCTGGTTCCCCGGACATGGCTTGGCGGCCAGACCTGGCCGACAGTATTGCCCTGCTGTTCGATCAGCATCGGCAGAAGGGCAGCGGCTCGAGGCCCCAGACCGCTGGTGGTTCCGTTCGTAATGCCTTGGCTGCAGGAAATATCCAGAACCGTCAATGCGGGATCTGCCGCATCATCCCGAGCGTCAGATGGGCATCATGGGTGCGATTTGCTCAGAAAAATCTGCTTTCGCAGCTATTTATACAAGGATTAATCCCTTGCTGACTTTGTTTGCCGGCACAATCGTTCTAGATAAGCTTTGACATTGATACATGTGAATTCGGTTCATAAACAGCTGTATATTTAAGGGGATGTGCGAATGACGGGCGTTGGAAATTGGCAGGCAGGTGACAGGCTGGCGCCGATCGTCTTTTTTGCGGTGACGCTGGCGGGTGGTGCAGCCTTTGCTGCAGGCGATGCCTGTGTTGCCGATCCGGCTGCCGTGGCTGCGGCAAAGCCCTATGCAGCGGTGACGGCACTGTTGCCGGATGCAATGGCAGCCCGACTTGATGCCGCCGTCACCGCCGTTCTTGGCGAGACCGCTGCGCCCGGCGTCATTGCAGGTGTTCAGACGCCGGAAGGTCACTGGGAAAAGGCCTATGGTCTTGCCGATCCTGAAACCGGTGCGCCGATGGAGATCGGCATGCATACGCGGATCGGCTCGGTCACCAAAACCTTCACCGGAACGGTACTCATGCAGCTGGTTGAGGCGGGAAAGGTTTCGCTGGACGATACGATCGGCAGCTATATTGCCGATATTCCCAATGGAGATCAGATCACGCTTCGTCAGCTTGCTGATATGACCAGCGGGCTTGCCAGCTACACGCTCTCGGACGCCTTTCAGGATCGTCTCTTCTCGCATCCAGACCGCGTTATTCCTGTCGATGAACTGTTGAAATATGGCCTTGATGATTCGCCGATCTTCGCGCCGGGCGCGCGCTTCGACTATTCCAACACCAATACGGTGCTCCTGGGCGAAGTGATTGAGAAGGTGACGGGAAAGCCGGTCGGGGAGGTGTTCAAGGAGCAGATTTTCCAGCCGCTGGGGCTGGACAACACCTTCTGGCCCGGGACCTCGAGTGAAATTCCCGCGCCCTATCCCCAGGGTTTCACGATGCAGGGCAATGATGCCACGCCGGATGCGCCGACGAATGCGACTCACTGGAACCCGTCCTGGGGCTGGACGGCCGGTGGGATGATCTCCAGCCTTGATGATCTTCTGACCTATGGCCATGCGCTGGGCACGGGACAGGGACTTCTGGACCCGGAAACGCAGGCGGTGCGGCTTGCCAGTTTCCCGTCGCCTTCCGGTTATGGCATCGCCATGGGCTGTGTCGGCGGCTGGGTCGGTCATTCCGGTGAGTTGCCGGGCTACAACACGACCGTGTTCTATGACACGACAAGCGATACGACCGTCGTCGTTCAGACCAACAGCGATATCCCCTCGGGCGATTGCGGTGATGCGGCCGTTCTGGCTGGCAATGCGACCGATATGGTCTGCTCATCGCCGGCCACGCGCGTTTTCAAGGCCCTGGCAGAAGCGCTCGGTCATCCATACGCGATGCCCTGAACCAGCTCGTATCGCCAGGCAAGGCGATCCTGCGAGATGAGGGGGATGCTGTCGGAAGGCCGCAGCCTCGGCCCAGACTGCTCGTTCTTGGGCGGGAAGAAAAAGCCCCGCTTGCCGGTGGACTGGCGAAGCGGGGGCTCCAGTTTTGGCATGGGATGGTGAACGTCGGAGCCATCCCATGCCCGAGACAGGGACACCCGGCCATCGGCGCGTCCCATGGGAGAAGGATCAGGCGAGGGCGGGCATCGCACGGGCCCTTGTTTCGAGGCGAAGACCGCTTTTCGGATCGAAGAAGTGGATCTTGTCCGGATCGGCTTTCAGATAGAGCGTCTGGCCGGGGGCAAGGCTCGCATCCGGAGCAAGGCGGGCGGTGATTTCCGTGTCGCCCAGCAGGCAGATGGCATGGGTATCCGAGCCAAGCGGCTCCAGCACGTCGATACGCGCGGCAAAGAGCGCTTCCTGCTGCGTGCAGGGGATGAGATGTTCAGGGCGAATGCCGATTTCGACTTCAGTGCCCGTCTCGCCCTCGACATTTTCAACCGGCAGAATGAAATCGACAAAGCGTAAATTGGCTGCGCTGCCCTGTCGTTCCAGCGTCGTGGTGATGATGTTCATCTTTGGCGAACCGATGAATTCACCGACGAAGCGGCTGATCGGCCGTTCATAAACGTCGACAGGCTTGCCCTGCTGCATGATCACGCCGTCCTTGAGGATGACGATATGGTCGGCAAGCGTCATGGCTTCGACCTGGTCATGGGTGACATAGATGGTCGTGGTCTTCAGCAATGTGTGCAGACGCTTGATCTGGGTGCGCATGTCAACGCGCAGCTTGGCGTCGAGGTTGGAAAGCGGTTCGTCGAAGAGATAGACCTTCGGGCGGCGGACAATGGCGCGCCCCATGGCAACGCGCTGGCGCTGACCGCCGGAAAGCTGACCGGGCTTGCGTTCCAGCAGGGGCGCGATCTGCAGAATTTCAGCGGCTTCCCTGACGCGTTCGTCAATTTCGGCCTTGGTGTGACCGCGCATCTTCAGGCCAAAACCGATATTCTCGGCATTGGTCATGTGCGGGTAGAGCGCATAGTCCTGAAAGACCATGGCGATATCGCGTTCACGCGGTTCCAGGTCATTGACCACCTTATTGTCAATCTTGAGCTTGCCTCCGGAGATTTCCTCCAGGCCGGCGACCATGCGCAACAGGGTCGATTTGCCGCAACCCGATGGGCCGACGAAGGTCACGAAGGCACCGTCCGCGATCTCCAGATCTATCCCCTTGATTGCATTGAAGGCACCGTAGTTTTTCACAAGGCGCTCGAGCTTGATACTCGCCATTGCATCCTCCCAGATGAGCGGGCTGGCACGATAACCCGCGACTTACAGATATGATCGAAGGACTTCGCAAGATCGCGACAGGCTTTCCCCGAGAGGAGGTGGCTGACAGCAGATTTGGCGAAAATCCGACTTGCCAAACGAAATTGGTATCGGTAGATTAACGATAACGTTATCGATATGCAAGCGATGGATACGAATATGGCGATCGAAAGTTTCGGAAAGCCGGAAGGGAAGAAGATGGCGACGGGCCGTGGATCGGCACGCCGTACCGCCAAGCGCAGCCATACGGTTTATGAGGATCTGCAGCGTCAGATCATGCTGGGGGAGCGTCCGCCGATGGCGCCGATCCTTGAGCTGGAGCTGGCGGAGGAATTCGAGTGCAGTCAGTCAACGGTGCGTGAGGCGCTGATTGCGCTCAACCATGATGGTCTTGTCGAGCGGATGGCCCATCGCGGCACGTTCGTTGCCGACTCGCGCGCCGATGATGCGCGGGAAATGATCATGATCCGCAAGGAGATCGAGACCCGCAATGTCGCACGTGTCTTGCAGCGTTATGGCGCTCTGCTGCGCCGTGAGCTGCTGGATTACATCCTGCAGATGAAGACCATTGCCCGGGAGGGTGACGCCTACAAGCTTTCGCTTGTCGACCGGTCGTTCCATCTGCGGCTGTTCGATGCGGCTGATCTGCCGAGCGTCGGCCCGGTGCTGCATCGCTGCCTCGTGCATAACCATCGTTTCAAGATTCTGAATTCGCGCGGGCGTCTTGATCTCGTTGAGACGGCAGACCGGCATGAGAGCATCGTCGAGGCGCTGGACAGCGGCGATCCGGCGAAGGTTGCGGCGGCACTCGGCCACCACATCACGACCATCGTCAATTTCGGCCCGGATATCCTGGCCGGTGAGGCTGCAAGCAGGCAATAGGTGCGGTTATGTCGGGAGGGGCGAGGCAGATATGGTCGGCAGGCACGTGGTTTCGGGCAAGGCCCGAGGATCGTTTGCTGACAGCGGAAATGGCTGAGATCCTTGAGCGCCTTCAGCGCGAGGATCGTGGCCTTGCCGACCCGACGACACTTGCGCCGGCCGAGGGGCGGGCGCTTGCGGAGGCAACCAATCGCCGCTGGAACCAGGATCTTCCGGTCATCCGCCGGAGCTGGGACTTCACCCTCGATGTTGCCCATTCGCGGCCGCTGAACTGTCGGCTGATAACACCGAGCGAGACGGCGTCTGGTCTGATCGTCTTCATTCACGGCGGCGGCTGGGCCTTCTGCAGCATGGAAACGCATGAATATGCGGCGCGGCTCCTGGCGCTTTCGGCGGATGCTCACGTGCTGACGTTCGATTACCGTCTGGCGCCAGAGTTTCCATTCCCGACTGGCCTTGATGATTGTGTCGCCGTGTTTCAGGCGGTGCTGTCAGGCAAGGGGCGCTTCGCCAGAATCAACCGGCCGCTGGCGCTGGCCGGCGATAGCGCCGGTGCCAATCTGGCGCTTGCGACCATGCTGACGCAGATCGAGCATGGCGGGGTATTGCCCGATTGCGGCCTGCTTTTCTATGGCGTCTATGACGATGATTTTCGCTCGCAGTCCTATATCGACTGCGAGAATGGCCCCGGTCTGACCCGGGCGAAGATGATGCGTTACTGGGATTTCTACACGCCCGACAGAACGCAGCGTGAAAACCCGCTGGTTGCGCCGCTCAGGGCGGATGACCGGGCGCTGGCGGCGCTTCCGCCGCTTTACATCAATGCTGCTGCGATTGATCCGCTGCGCTCTGACAGCGAGAAGCTGGCTGAACGTCTTGCGGCGCTCGGGCGGCAGGATTTCTACCGGCTCCACGGAGGAGTGGTGCACGGTTTCATGCAAATGGGTTCAGTTCTTGCCGAGGCCCGATCGGCAGCGGAGGAGGCAGCAAAAGCCTTCCGAGAATTTACGGGCACTGAGGAAACCACTTAGTCGAACCTGGTTCGATGACAAGCGGAGGAGCAAATGAGGAAAGTCGTTTCAGTTGTGGCACTGACCGCAGCCATGCTTGCATGCGGTACAGCAGCCAACGCCAAGGATACCGTGCGGTTCTGGTATCATTTCGACAATGCTGACAATCCGATGGCGGATCTGGTGGCAAAGTTCGAAGCCCAGAACCCCGATATCACCATCAAGGCTGAAAACATTCCATGGGGTACTTACTACGATAATCTCTATGCCTCGATCGTTGCCGGCAATGCGCCGGACGCGGCAATGGTGAAGATGAACGCACAGTCGCGCCTGACGGAAATGGGCGCGCTGGTGCCACTTGACGATTATATCCAGGCCTGGGACGGAGCTTCGGATATTGAAGAAAATCTCTTCGATCTGACCAAATCGGACGATGGAACACAATATTATCTGCCCCTGCAATATGTTGTGCTTTACCTTTATTATCGCACCGACATGTTTGATGAGCTTGGCCTGACGCCGCCGAAAACCTGCGATGAATTCCGCGAGGATGCGATCAAGCTGACCCGCGATACCAATGGTGACGGCAATCCGGATGTCTACGGCTTTGGCTTCCGCGGCGGTGCTGGCGGTCAGGATCACTGGGGCAGCCTCACGCTTTCGCGTGAAGGTGTCAGTTTCGAGAAGGGCGGCATGACCAATGCGAATGCCATTGCCGGCACGCAGTTCGTCGTCGACCTGTTCCAGAAGGACAAGGTTTTCCCGCCGTCAGCACCAAATGACGGGTTCAAGGAAGTGATCGGTGCCTTCAAGGCCGGCAAGACGGCCATGACCATTCACCATATCGGTTCGGCCAATGACATGGTTGCAGCCCTTGGCGACAAGGTCTCGGCTGTACCGGTTCCTGAATGCGGCGGCGGCCACTGGACATCCTTTGGTGATGAGGAAACGGCAATCTTCTCGTCGTCAGAGGCTCCGGATGCGGCCTGGAAGTGGATCTCCTTCCTGTCGACGGCAGGCAATAACAAGGAATTCAACGAATCCACCGGTCAGCTGCCCGTCAGCAAGACGGATGCGGCCAACTGGACGCTGCATCCCAAGCGCTTTGTCGATGCAACGGTGGCATCGCTGCCTTTCGCGCATATGCTGCCCAATGTCACCGCAACCGCCGACTTCGTGAATACGGTCTGGCCCGTCAACATGCAGCGCGCGCTGCTGGGACAGATCACGGCTGAGCAGATGAACCAGAATATCGACGAACTGTTCAACCCGTAAGCCGTCCCCCAGCCTGAAAAGACAAGTGCCCGGCCCAAAGGGGGGCCGGGCCGGTTCTCCCCCCGTTCATACCGGTTCCGCACCGGTAGACGATCGAATTTTGTCTGCCGTTTGGCGGGAACAATCAGGGCGCCGGCGCCTCTCCGGCGAAACGAAAATGACAATGATAGAAACCGAGCAGCCGATGTCGCGTGCGGCGCTTGCCAAGAGGGTGCTCCCCTACGCGCTGCTGTCACCGGCGGTTATCGTTACGCTTGCAATCGTCTTCTTCCCGATGGTCCAGGCCGCCTGGATGAGCCTGCATGACTATGTGCTGTTCAAGCCACATTCCATGCCCTTTGTCGGCCTGAAGAATTTCATCAATGCCTTGCATGACGAGGTGTTCTGGATCTCGCTCAAGCACACGGTCATCTGGATCGGCATCACCATCCCGTCGCAACTGCTTCTGGGCCTTGCCGCTGCAATGCTGCTGAATCAGGAATTTCCCTGGCGTCCGCTGGCGCGCGCGCTGATCATCATTCCCTGGGCGCTGCCAAGCGTTGTCATCGGTCTGATGTGGGTGTGGATCTATGACGGCAATTACGGGATCCTCAACGATTTCCTGCTGAGGGTTGATATCATCAAGCAGTCCATCCCGTGGCTGGCTGATCCCGATACTGCACTTTACGCCATCATTCTGACGCTGACCTGGCAGGGCTTCCCCTTCTTTGCAGTGATGATCCTGGCGGGTCTGCAATCGATCCCGCGGAGCTATTATGAAGCGGCCTCCATCGATGGCGCCAGCAAGTTCCGCCAGTTCTGGCACATCACACTGCCCGGCATCTCTGGCGTTCTGGTCACGGCTGTGCTGCTCAGGACCATCTGGGTCGCGAACTCGATCGACGTCATCTACGTCATGACCGGCGGCGGTCCCGGTTACTCCACCTATACGTTGCCGCTCTACGCCTTCATCAAGGCCCGCACCAATCTCGATTTCGGTTATGGCTCGGCGCTTGCCGTTCTCTTCACCCTGATGCTGCTTGGGCTTGTCATTGTTTATCTGCGTAAGGTCGGGAGGGTCTCGCAATGATCGTCGGGAAGAAATCCACGTTCAGGCGTGTGCTGTTTGTCGAACTGCCGATGGTGCTGATCCTGCTCTTCACTCTTGGCCCCTATCTCTGGATGCTTCTGACCTCGCTGACGGCGGAAGACAAGCTGTTCACGCAGGGACCGAGCCTGATCGGTGCGACCTTCGAGAACTATGTCCGCCTGTTCAAGACGGTCGGCTTCCTGGGCAACATGCTGACCTCCTTCATCATTGCCGGTGGCACGGTGATTGTCGGCCTGACGCTGAGCGTGACGGCGGCCTATTCCTTCTCGCGCTTTTCCTTCAAGGGAAAACGTTACCTTCTGATCCAGTTCCTGATCATCAACATGTTCCCGATCGTGCTGCTGATCCTGCCGCTCTTCGTGCTGATGCGCGTTCTCGGCCTGATCGATACACATCTGGCACTGATCATCGCCAATTCGACGGTGGCCATTCCATTCTCGGTCTGGATGATGACCAGCTATATCAACGGCATTCCGAAGTCGCTTGACGAAGCGGCGATGACGGATGGCTGCACGAGGCTCGGTGCGCTCAGGCGCGTGGTCCTGCCGCTGTGCATGCCCGGCATTATTGCCACCGGCATCTACATCTTCATCACGGCCTGGAATGAATATCTCTATGCCCTCACGCTCGGCGGTTCGCATGTCCGTCCGATCACGGTCGCGATCCAGACCCTGATTGGTGAGTATGAGGTGCAGTGGGGCCTGCTCACCGCAGGCGGCATTGTCGGCGCCATGCCGGCAACCATCCTCTTCCTCATTGTTCAAAAACGCCTGATCAGCGGCATGACCCAGGGTGCGGTCAAGGGCTGACAGACAGGGAGATCTTACGTGAATAATCCAGTCGGTATCATATCGATGCAATTTGCGCGGCCGTTTACACGACAGCACCTGCCGCTTTTTGCCCACATGAAGTCGCTCGGCTTCGATCTTGTCGAACTGCTTGTCCCCGAGCCGGAGGACGATCTCGATCTTGCCGCAACACGCGCGGCGATCGAGACCGCGGGCCTGACCGTGGCGCTTGCCGCGCGGGTGAATGCCTCCCGCTCGGTCAGTGATGCTGACCCGGTCATCCGCAAAGCGGGGCTGGATTATCTGAAATATGCCCTCGAGGTTGCCCAAGCGCTCGGCGCCGGCTTCCTCGGCGGCCCGCTTTATGGCGCACCGATGGTCTTTGCCGGCCGTGCGCCCGCGCCGGTGGCCGAAGATGAAATGCGCGCCCGGGGCGAACGCACCATTGAGGCCATGGCGAGCCTTGCCCCGCTGGCGCAGTCGGCCGGGTGCAAGCTGGCACTTGAGCCACTCAATCGCTACGAAACGGATGTGATTTCAACGGTTTCACAGGCAATTTCGGTGATCGATGCAGTCAATCATCCAGCCCTCGGTCTGCTGTTTGATACCTTCCACGCCAATATCGAGGAAGGTTCGATACCCGATGCGATCCGCATGGCGGGCAATCGTATCGTCTATTTCCAGGCCAATGAAAATCATCGCGGCTTTCCCGGAACCGGCCATATCGACTGGGCCGAGACCATGCGGGCGCTTGCTGCCGTCGGCTATGACGGGCCGCTGACGCTGGAACCCTTCCGCCGCAATGATGACCGGATCGGTCTGCCGATCGCCCAGTGGCGGGCACCGCATGACGATGAAAGCGAGAAACTGAAACATGCCATCGCCCTGATCAGAGCCATGGCATCTATGGCGGAGTATCGGCGATGACACTCAATATCGGCTGGATCGGCTGCGGCCTTCATGCGTCGCAGATGCTCATGCCCCAGCTCGGGCGCAACGATATGCGCCTTGCCGCTGTCTGCGATCTCAATGCGGCTGCGGCCGAGGCGGCACGCTGGCGTTATGGCGCCGAGGCGGTCTATTCCGACTGGCGTGATCTCATCGCTCATAAGGGGCTCGATGCCATCGGCATGGCGGTCGGTCCCGATCTCCATCGCGAGGCTTCGATTGCAGCGCTTCAGCGCGGGCTGCCGGTTTTTCTCGAAAAGCCGCCGGCACGCGACAGGAAAGGTGCCGAAGAGATTGCCCATGCGTCGGAGAAAGCAAACAAGCCGGTCATTGTCGGCTTCATGAAGCGCTATTCGACCGGCAACAAGATCGCCGCAAACATCATCCGCAAGGGCGATTTCGGTCCGGTTCTGGGGCTGTCCGGCTCATATATGTCGGGGCCTGCCTATTTCGGCAAGACGCCGGACTATACCAGCTTCTTCCTGCATCACTGCGTTCATTACATGGATCTGATGCCCTGGCTTGCCGGTGCGCCCTTTGCCGATTTCGAGATCCGTGCCAGCGAGCACCAGCCAGGCCATATGCTGATGCATATGAATTTTGCCTGCGAGAACGGGGCGATCGGCAACATCATCATGGGAACCATCCAATCGCGGGGAACGCCCACCGAGGCGATCACGATCATGGGCGATCACCGCCGGATCGAGATCGAGAACGTGATCAATATCCGCTATTTCCGCGATCCGGCCTTCAAGGCCGATGATCCGGCGGCAGGTCTTGCCGATGGCGCAGACACGCTTTCCTGGACCCCGAATTTCACCGCCGCCGCCAACGAGGATCACAAGGGCTATGCCGCGCTGATGCATGATGCAGCGCTGGCCTTTGCCGGTGATCCATCGGCTGCACCCACCATTTTTGACGGCGTATCCGCCATGGCCTCTCTGGAACGCATGGCCGCGCGCGTCAATGAAGAACTCAGAAGGCGCCGTCTCTGACGGCACTGAGACATAGTGGGGACCTGCCGCGCCCTTCCACAAGCATTGCGACAGGTCCCGCCCACAAGGAAAGGAGACACCTATGGTCAACAGATATCTGCCTACCCCTGTCCTGCACCGGGTCACGGAGAAAGACGGTTTCGTCTTTGTCGGCGGCACGGCATGCGACGACACGAGCCTGGATATCAAGGGACAAACCCGCGAGGCTGTTGCCAAGCTTGATACCTATCTTGCCGCCGCCGGATCGGACAAGACCAAACTTCTGTTCATCTGGGTCTATCTGAAGGACCTCGGCGACAAGGAAGCCATGAATGACGTCATGAAGGAATGGCTTGCGCCGGAAGATATGCCTGCCCGCGCGACCATCTGCCCCGGCACGCTCGGTCCGGGAATGCTGATCGAACTCATCGTCACAGCTTACAAGTAACAACATCCAGCAAAGTAATATCGGGTCGTTTCGGGATCAGAAACGCCGGGGTACCGCACAGAAGGCGGACCGGCCCGTCTCCCCTCGGCCAGAATCGAGGTTTTAAAATGCTCGACCGCAACACCACCAAGGCCTCCTCAACCGACCTTGCCAATGCCATCCGGGTTCTGTCCATGGATGCCGTCCAGAAAGCCGTCTCCGGTCATCCGGGCATGCCGATGGGCATGGCGGAAATCGGCGTCGCGCTGTGGACCCGCCATCTGAAGCACAATCCGAAAAATCCCGCCTGGCTGGACCGCGACCGCTTCGTGCTGTCGAACGGCCATGGCTCGATGCTGCTTTACAGCCTGCTGCACCTGACCGGCTATGATCTGTCGATGGATGACATCCGCAATTTCCGCCAGCTGCATTCCAAGACGCCGGGCCATCCCGAACATGGCTATACGCCGGGTGTCGAAACCACCACCGGCCCGCTCGGCCAGGGCATTGCCAATGCCGTCGGCATGGCGCTCGCCGAAAAGATGCTGGCGAAAAGCTTCAACAGGCCCGGCCACACCATCGTCGATCACCACACGTTCACCTTCCTCGGTGATGGCTGCATGATGGAAGGCGTTTCGCACGAGGCCTGCTCGCTGGCCGGAACGCTGAAGCTCGGCAAGCTGATTGCGCTTTACGACGATAATGGCATTTCGATTGATGGCCATGTCAGTGGCTGGTTCACCGATGACACGCCGAAGCGGTTCGAGGCCTATGGCTGGCATGTCATCCGCGCCGTCGACGGTCACAATGTCGATGCGATCGATGCAGCGATTGCCAAGGCCAAGGCCAATACCGAACAGCCGACGCTGATCTGCTGCAAGACCACGATCGGCAAGGGTTCACCCACCTATGCCGGTGAGGCCCATTGCCACGGCAACGTGCTCGGGGATGCTGAAATCGCTCGCGTCCGCGAGGCGATCGGCTGGTCGCTTCCGCCCTTTGAGATCCCGCAGGCGGTCTATGACGGCTTCAATGCCGAGGCGGAAGGCAAGGCTGCCGAAAGTGCCTGGGATGAGGCATTTTCTGCCTATGAAAAGGCCTATCCTGCCGAAGCTCAGGAATATCTGCGCCGGATGAAGGGCGATCTTCCTGCTGATTTTGACGCCGAAATGGCTGCCTTCACGGCGTCGGCGGAAGGGCTGACGGAAACCATACCGATGCGCAAGGCCAGCCAGAATGTGCTGCAGATGCTGGGCGATGAGTTGCCCGAGCTGATCGGCGCTTCGGCAGATCTCGCCGGTTCGTGCCTTTCGATCTGGGATAAGGCCAAGCCGGTAACGGATGAGGATGGCGGCAATTTCATCTATTGCGGTGTGCGCGAATTCGGCATGGGCGCGATCATGAACGGCCTGTTCCTGCATGGCGGTTTCCGGCCCTTCGGCGGCGGCTATGTGGTCTTCTCCGATTACCAGCGCAATGCCATCCGCATGGCAGCGCTGATGAAGCTCGGCGTCATCTATGCGCTTTCGCATGATTCGATTGCCGTCGGCGAAGATGGCCCGACCCACCAGCCGATCGAACATCTGGGCTCGCTGCGGCTGATCCCGAACCTTGATGTCTGGCGTCCGGGTGATGCAGCCGAAGCAGCGGTGGCCTGGGATGTGGCAATCAAGCATCGCGATACGCCGACGCTGATGTCGCTCAGCCGTCAGGTTCTGCCGCCGATCAAGCGCGAAACCTCGCAGGCTGCCCTCATCCACAAGGGTGGTTATGTCCTGAGCGAGGCCAAGGGCAAGCTTGATGCCGTCATCATCGCCACGGGTGCGGAAGTGCGCCAGGCACTGGAAGCGCAGGCGGCACTCGCCGGCGAGGGCGTGAATGTCCGGGTGGTCTCGATGCCATCGACCTTCGTCTTCGACCGTCAGGATGCTGCCTATAAGGCAGAGGTGCTGCCCGCAGCCGTGCCGCGCATTTCGGTCGAGGCGGCCGGAACTGAATACTGGCGTAAATATGTTGGCCTTGAAGGTGGTTGCGTCGGCATTGATCGCTTTGGTGAATCCGCCCCGCCGCCGGTCCTGTTCGAACTGTTCGGCATCACCGCCAAGGGCGTTGCCGAAACGGTGAAAGCGACAATCGGACGCGATTGATCCTGATCCTTCAGGAATCAGGATTTGGCTGATATCGCTTAGGTTCGGGGAACGCAGAGCCCCGGACCGCAGGCAGCCGCCGGATATGTTCTGGCAACGGCATGTCCGGCGGCCGCAGCGCTTCAATCTTAAGAGCACAGGAGCAAGGTGCCTTGGCACATCATGAGATCAAGCACGCCATCATCGGAACGATCGATGGTCAGGATGTTGATGCCTATCGGCTGAAGGGTGGAGACACCGAGATCGAGGTCATGACCTATGGCGCGATCATGACCCGGCTGACCCGCCCGGACAGCAAGGGCAAGGTCGAGGATATCGTCATCGGCTATGACGATCCGGCAAGCTATGTCGGCAATCCCGGCAATGCCAGCGCGATCTGTGGCCGGCTGTCGAACCGGCTTGCCTATGGCAAGTTCAGCCTGGACGGCGTCGATTATCAGCTGCCGACCAATTCCGGCCCGCACCATCTGCATGGCGGCCTGCCGGGATTCGGCAAAAGGTTCTGGCGCGCCGAGACCGATGAAGCCCGCAATGCGGTGATCTTCCGGCTTCATTCGCCTGATGGTGATCAGGGCTATCCGGGCGCGCTTGAGGCGACCACGACCTATCGGCTTGACGATGACGGGGCTTTGGAACTGACCATGGAAGCCGTCAGCGACCGGGCCACCATCGCCAACATCATCTATCACGGCTACTGGAACCTCGGTGGGCACGGCAGTGGCAGCGTTGAAGATCAGATCCTGTGGATCGGCGCCGACCACTATACCCAGGTAACAGAGGAAAAGATCCCGACCGGCGAGATCGTCTCCGTCACCGGCACGCCTTACGATTTCACCACGGCGCACCGGATCGGCGATCATATTACCGAGACCTGGCCGGGCATCGGCTATGATCATAATCTCTGCCTGTCAGCCTATGATGGCGAAATGCACCTGGCGGCAGAAGCGCATGATCCGGCGAGCGGCCGCGCCATGGCGCTTTATACCAACCAGCCGGGGGTTCAGCTTTATACGGCCGCGCATTACCAGGCAGCCCCCACCACCGGCAAGGACGGTGTGACCTATCACGCCTATGCCGGTTTCGCGCTGGAGACCCAGAAATATCCTGACAGCCCGCATCATCCCAACTTCCCCTCCGTGGTGCTGAAGGCTGGCGAACATTATGCGCATCGCATGCGCTTCGTCTTTTCCACGCTGCCCGCCTGATCTTGAGTTCCGTTCCCCGCCCGGCGCCTGATATCGCCGGCGGGGGTGAAAATTCCGGCTGCGGCAATTTGGCCGTGCGGTCAGTTGATTCTGATCCTTGATATTGCGATGCAGCAGCCTTACGCGCATTGTATGCCGTCAGGAGATCGCAAAGCCGCGCGACCTGCCGGGAATGTGCGGCGTCCGGGGCATTTCATGACGGTCAGATCCGTTTCTTCTGCCAGTGGCGGCAGGCAGCTGTTCAAGATGGCGCTGACTGCAGGCATGGCGTCTTATCTTGGCTCTTCCATCATCGTTTCTGTCGGCATCGCCATTGCCATCTGGCAGATTTCCTTTGTCATGAGCGCCTGGGCCGTCGGTATTGTCAGCGGCGGGCTGACGCTGGCCATTGCCGCCGGTGCCCTTGTCGGCGGTCCGCTTGCCGATCGCTTCGGCCATCACCGCATCTTCAACATCGCGATCATCGTTTTTGCCCTGGGTGCGGCACTGATGGCGCTGGCCAGCAACGCGGATATGCTTGTTCTGGCGGCGGTGATCGGCGGCTTCTCCTCCGGTGCAGCACTTCCGGCCTCGGTCGCGCTTCTGTCTGAGCGGGCCCCTCAGGATGCGCAGGCCCGGCTGGTTTCCTTCACGCAGGTCATGTGGACGGTCGGCATTGCCGGGTCCATGGGCTTCGGCTTTGTGTTTTCCGGCCTTGGTCTCGCGGGCGTGCGCATCATCTTCACGGTGCTGGCGCTGACCGGACTTATCACCTTCGCCGCGAGTGCCTTTGGCGGCGTGTTCGGCGCCGCGCCGGTGTCATCGGCGCCGGATGAGGGCATGGAGAATGCGCCGTCAGGCTTTGCGCTTGCCCGCCTGTTTCGTGATCCGGTGCTGCGGCGCACCACCGTGCTGATCATTCTTTTCTATATCTGCTGGGGCTTGCTCGCCAACACCTTCGGTCAGTTTCAGAACTATTTTCTCGTCATGGTTTCGGGAGCGTCGCAGCCTCTTGCCACCGGCCTCAGTGTGGCAATCGAGATCGTCGTTTTAGCGCTTGCAGTGTTTTATGTCCGTCTCGTCGATACGCGTTTCAGAAACCCGGTCTTCTATGCCGGCGCCGCAGCCATCGTTGTTGCTATGGTCATGCTGGCGGTTTCCGGGGGCAGTCAGCTCGGCCTCGTGATCATCGGCCTCTGCCTCTACCAGTTCGGCTGCTGCTTTGCCGGTGAGGCGACCTACAAGGTCTGGACCCAGGAGAGTTTTCCGGCCCGTGCCAGAGCAAGCGCGCTCGGTCTTTCCTATGCCGTCAGCCGTTTCGTCTGCGCCGGATTTGCCTTTGTCACCCCCAGCATCCTCGCTGCCAGTGCCTCGCTGTTCCTGTGGACGCTTGCGGGACTGGCACTCGCAGCCCTCGTCTTCGGTGCCGGCGTGATCGCCAATCTCAACCACCGCGGTATCGTGCCAGGCCCGCGTCATGCGGCTTCCGCCATGCCGAAGGCGCTTGCCTGAAAGCAGCACTTGCCTCGCCGCGGCCGTGACGGCAAAGTCTTCGCCTTCCAATCAGCGTGGAGACTTCATATGTCCAAACCGGTCCTTGCATCGCTTCTGAGCTTTAACGGCGGCTATGTTGACACAATGGGCTTTGTCACGCTGAACGGGCTGTTCGTGGCCCATGTCACCGGCAATTTCGTCACGCTCGGGGCCTCCATTGTCAATGGTACGGGCGGGGAATTTTCCAAGCTTCTCGCCATTCCGGTCTTCTGTCTTTCCATCTTCGCTGCCCGTATCTTCGGACAGTGGCTGAAGGAGAAGGACTATCCGGTGGTGACGATCCTGCTGGTGACCAAGTTCATCCTGTTCTCGATCGCCGCTGGCATGGCGTTTTCGATCACCTTCGGCAAGACCGCAAGCACCGCCGAGATCGTACTCGGCATGGTTCTGGTCGTCGCAATGGCCATGCAGAACGCTCTGCACCGCGTTCATCTGCCGGAACGACCGCCTTCAACATTGATGACCGGCACGACGACCCAGATCATGCTGGATCTGGCCGATATCCTGTTCGGGCGCGACATCGACCGGGAAAAGGTGAGCGGGCGGCTGAAGATGCTCGTTCCGGCTCTGGTCGCTTTTGGCATTGGCTGCGCAACAGCAGCGCTTATCTATCTCGTCGCGGGCAAGCTCTGCTTTCTTGTGCCGCCAGCGCTGATCGCCTTAAGCTTCATTCTCCACTGGCGCTCCGGCGAGAATTTTTAAGACCTGGCTTTAGCCTTTCACCGCACCGGCGGTCATCGAGCCGAAGATCTGCTTGTACATCAGCAGACCGATCACGGATGGCGGCAATGCGCCGATGATCATCACCGCAGACGCCGTGCCCCAGTTCACACCACCGCCGCTGGCGGCGAAGAAGAAGGAGGCGCCGACCGTCATCGGCACGGC
This sequence comes from Martelella sp. HB161492, assembly GCF_013184775.1. Taxonomy (GTDB): domain Bacteria; phylum Pseudomonadota; class Alphaproteobacteria; order Rhizobiales; family Rhizobiaceae; genus Martelella. The sequence continues at coordinate 207,644 of NZ_JAATVV010000008.1, read as the reverse complement.
ATGGTTGGTCGTCAGCATCAGACCGAAGAGAAACTCGTTCCACGCGGTGATGAAGCCGAAGATGAAGGTGGTCAGAAGGGCAGGGCGCACCACCGGCCAGATCACCCGGCGCAGCGTGTGCAATGTGCTGGCGCCATCCACCTTGGCAGCCTCGTCCAGCTCGATCGGCACATCGGAAATGGCGTTGACCAGAATGACCAGTGCCAGCGGAATGTTGACAATGGTGAGGATCAGGCCAAGGCCGATCCGGGTATCGAGAAGACCGGCCCACTGATACATCATGTAAAGCGGAATGGCGAAAATGATCAGCGGCACGGCGCGCAAGTTGACAACGATGGGAAACAGCACCTTGCGGCCTGTCTCGCTGCGGGCGATCACATAAGCGGCCGGAAAGGTCAGGATCATCGCCAGAATGGTGGCGATCAGCGAGGCCGCGGTGGAGTTCCACAGATAAAGCCAGATGTTGAAGCGCGACGTATCGGTCAGCACCGAGAGATAGTTGGCAAGCGTCGGGTGGTTGATCCACAGACCGGCATTGGTGGCGATTTCGCGGGCACTCTTGAAGGAGGTGATCAGCGTGACAATGACGGGGAAATTCATCGCCACCGCGGCAATCACAAAGACGATCCAGCGCAATGATTTGAGCATCAGCGATCTCCCTTGCGGCGGCCAAGCGCCGTCAGGCTGTAAAGCACGATCAGTGAAACGATGAACAGGATGACGGAGGCGGCGACGGCCTTGCCGATGGCGCCCTCCTTGAAAAAGGCCTGATAGATGTAGATCGACAGCGATGTGGTGGAGCCGCCCGCACCGGCGCCGGTCAGGGCATAGATATTGTCGAAAACCCGGAATCCGTCGATGAAGCGGATGAGGAAGGCGACCACAAGCGTCGGTTTGATCAGCGGCAGCTCCACCTTGGTCAGAAGCGTCCAGCCGGTCGCGCCGTCCAGGGCGGCTGCCTCGCGCACATCAAGCGGAATGGCGGAATAGGCGGTGTGGAACAGCAGAAAGGCGAAGGGTGTCCATTGCAGGGTTTCAATCACCACCAGCGTGCGAAACGCGTTATCCGCATCGAGAAAGGCGGGACTGTCGCCGAACCAGAGGTAAAGATAATAGGGAACCGGACCGGCAAATTCATGCAGGACGAGCCGGTACATCAGGCCGATCATGGCTGGCGCCACCATCAGGGGCAGCATCAGCGGCGCCATCAGCCAGGAGCGTTTGGCCAGAAGCGGCGACAGGAAGATCGCCAGAAACAGGCCGATCACGCATTCCAGCACGGCGGTGATGATGCCGAAGCGCAGCGAAAACCACGAGGCGCGCCAGAAATGGCGGTCGCTCAGCACATCGACATAATTGCCGAAACCGCTGATATGCGGTTCACGCAGGGTCTCAAACGACACATTCGAAACCGAGTAGACAAGGTTCACGATTGCCGGGAAGCCGAGAAACAGCAACAGGAAAACGACAAGCGGTGACAGAAACAGGCGTCCTTCGCCGGGCTTTATAAGGTGCATTTCATCTCGCCTGGTCAATCGTAAAGGGGCTCCCGAGGTGGCGCGGCTGCGGGTCACGCCCTGGCTTCGGCCGAAGCGTGACCCGGTTCCGGCGCACCCGGAACGTGAGCGGCGGAGGGGATCGCCGCCCGCAATCGCAGAACTTACTGCTTCAGAAGCGCTTCCATACCGGACTTGGTGTTGGCCAGCGCTTCATCCAGCGTTTCCTGACCCGACCAGTAACCGGTGAATTCACGCGCCTGAAGCTCGTAAATCGACAGCGCATTGGCCGAGGTTCCGCCATTCATGACATAGCCATACTTGCTTGCAAACTGGCCGAGATCGACGAGATCGGGGCGCTGATCGGCAATCTTGGCGACGACATCAGGCATCAGTGCCGGCGAACCGCCATTGGTTGCGTAAAGAAGCGCGGCATCCTCGGTGGAGAGCCATTTCAGGAACTTGATTGCACCCTCCTTGTTCTTGGCATTCTTGTTGAGGCCAAGACCGAGGCCGTGAATATGGTCGGCGCGGCCATCAGGACCGGCAGGCGGTGCGACAATGCCGGTGGCATCGGCAACTGCAGGCGCCTTTTCCGGGTCCATCAGATCAGCGGCGGCGGCGTTCCATTGCAGCGCTGTGGCCACCTGGCCGGAGGTGAAGGCGGCATTGGTTTCTGGATATTCGTAAGACAGCGAATCCTTCGGGGTCGCACCGGCGTCATAAAGCATCTTGTAGAGTTCAAGACCCTTGCGATAACCCTCGGAATCGATGGTCACATTGCCGTTCGCATCTTCCCAGTCCGCACCATAGGAGCGCGGCAATGACTGGAACACCATCATGTTGAACAGCAGGTTCTTCATCTGCAGCACGGTGCCGTAGCGTACCGGGCTGGCCTTGTTCACAGACTTGGAGAAGTAGAGCGCGGTTGCCGCCCAGTCGTCCCAGGTCCACTCGTCGGCGGGCTTGGGCTGCATCGGTTTGCCAAGATATTGTTCGGCAATTTTGGAATATTCGGCTTTTTCCGCGTCATTGGCCAAAAGCTCGTCGAGCAGGTCGGTGCGGTAATACATGAAATGCAGCGACAGGTCGGTTGGCACGCCATATTGCTTGCCGTCATACTGCATGGTTTTGAGCACGGCATCGCCAAAGACCGTTTCTGCCTCGGGGCCGAGTTCGATCGGTTCCATGTAGGGCGCGTAACGGCCGATCGAATAGGTCGCGATCAGGTTGATGTCAAAGGCATCGGACCCGGCCGCAAGATCGGCCTGGAGCTTGTCGTAAAAACCATCGCGGCTGAAGAAGATCAGGTCGACATGATCGTCGTCGCTGGCCGTTTTGTTATAGGTGTCGACAACGGCGCGAAGGGCGGTTTCTTCCGAACCGCCGGGCCAGCCGAGAACGGTGACATTGGCATTGGCAAGACCTGGCAGCGCTGTGCCGGCAAGAAGGGCGGCAAAGGCCGCGAGAGCTGTTCTTCTGATCATCGATTGTTCCCTTTTTCATGCGTTATTGTTCAGTTGTCGTCATGCGGGCATTGTCCAGACGCCGCTTCAGGCGTCTGTCAGGGCCATGTCGGCGGCGCCGAGAATGCCGGCGGCCGTTCCGGAGCGGGCGGCGGCAAGTCGTGGCCTCAGTCTTTCAGCAAGGTGAAGATGTTCGGCTTTCACCCGGTCGAGAAAACCGGTGGCGAGACCGATCCCGCCGCCGACCACGATTTCATCCGGGTCGAACATCAGCTGAATGTCGGCCGTCAGGGCCGCGACCTTCTGGGCGGTCTTCGTGACAATGGCCTCGGCCCAGTCTTGCCCGGCCGCCGCTGCGGCAAAAACGCTGACTGCATCGCCGGCATGGCCGGTCCGTTCGGCTTCACTGGCGATGAAACGGCCGGATACCCGATCCTCGAGCGGGCTCATGCCGCCGGTCAGGCCGAAATGGCCGGCAAGGCCGGTAAGGAGCCTGCCATTGATCACGACGCCGCCGCCGATCCCGGTGGAGATGGTGAGAAAAACCAGAGAGGAGCCGGGATGGCCCGAAATCAGATACTCGCCCCAGGCGGCTGCCTGGGCATCATTGAAGGCGCGGGCAGAGACGCCGAAGATCGCGCTGGCGCGCTGTTCCAGCGGATAATTGGCGGGAATGGCAAGCGTCTTGGGGTTGAGCGCCTGCCAGCTGCCCTGATCGATCAGCCCGGTCGCGGCGATGCCGACATGGGTATAGCGGCCCCGCCAGGCTTTGGTTTTCTCGGCAATGGCGGCAAGCCAGGCATCCGGACCTTCCGCGCGTGCCGTGGCGATGGTAACGGTTTCGACGACGGTGCCGCCGGTCACCAGAGCGGCCATCGATTTCGTGCCGCCGATATCGAGCGCCAGCGCGGTACCGCTACGCCTGATGCTCGCTTTCTCCACCGCTTCGCGGAACCAGCCGGTGGCATGTTCGGTACGGGTGATTGCCGAGCCGACAACGACATTGCGGGCACCTGCGGCAATTGCCGCTGACGCTTGATCCGGCGTGCGGATGCGCCCTTCGGCAATGACATTCGGGGTCAGCGCGCGCATCGCCGCAATCAAGGCAAAGTCGGGCTCGACCGGCTCCGGGCCCGGGCCTGTATAGCCTGAAAGCGTGGTGCCGACGAAATCGACACCCAGCGCCAGCGCCCGTCTGGCGTCATCCAGGCTGGCGCAATCAGCCATGGTGAGCTTGCCATGGGCCTTGGCAGCCTTGACCAGTTCCGCCACCGTCACGGGGCGGATGCGGTCGGTCGCGTCAAAGGCAATCACATCTGCACCCGCTGTGACCAGATCCTCGACATCGGAAACAAAGGGCGTGATGCGAACGGGGCTGTCATCGAGATCGCGCTTGACGATTCCGATGATCGGAATTTTCACCGCCGGACGGGTCGCCCTGACATAGGCTGCCGACTCCACGCGGAGCGCTGCGGCACCGGCTGCCTCTGCGGCGGCGGCAAAGGCGGCCACGAAGATACCATCATCCATCGGTCCGTCCGGCACGGGCTGACACGATACGATGAGGCTGTCTGAACGAAATGCGTACTCCACGACGGACCCTCTTGTCATTCTTTTGCGAGGATTGGAGCGCAAAAAAGACCAGCGTGCAACCAGTTAATAACTGGTATTATCGTTGCAGCTCGAACACGAAGTCATACACGTCACCGCGGTAGTTGGTCTCGCAATATTCGACGACCTCGCCACCAGCCAGGAAGCAGCGCCGTTCGGTCACCAGCAAGGGCGAGGCTGGAGGGCAGGAAAGATAGCGGGCATCTTCGGCAGTGGCCGGCCGTGCCCGCATGCGCTGCACGGCGCGGTCGGGCAGGAAGCCACGTGCCGCAAGCGCTTCGTAGAGCGACTCCTTCACCATATCCGGTGCGGGCAGGAAGCGCTGGGGGATCGTTGCCGTTTCGACCGCGATCGGCTTTTCATCCGCAGTTCTCACCCGGCGCATGCGCATCACCATTTCATGGGCACCAAGGCCGAGCGCCATCATTTCTGTTGGTGATGGACGCGTTATTATCTTTGAAATCCAAAGACATCCTGGCTCCATGCCACGGGCACGGATATCTTCCGAAAAGCTGGTCAGCGTCGACAGGGATTTCTCCACCCGTGAGCCGATTTCCGTTCGCGCGCCATGGCGCCGCAGTAAAAGTCCTTCTTCTTCCAGCAGTGCAAAGCTCTTGCGGACCGTGACCCGGGAGAGCGAAAGCGCTTCGGCCAGCGCGCGTTCGCCGGGCAGGGTTTCTCCCGCCTTGAGCGCATTTGACAGGATGATGCCTTCAAGCGCTGATTTTAGTCGCTTGTAGAGCGGGATATCGGGCGAGGACTGGCCGAGATCCTGTCGCAGGATATCGAGGAGCTGGCGTGAAACAGACATGGCGCGGATCCGGGGCAAAAATTCTCTATTGGATCCATACTGGTATTAATCCGGTTTGGCAAATCCACGCCCCATCTGCTGATCGGGACCGGTACAGCGGCGCCATTGCCGGTGCGACGGCGGTGGCAGGAGGCTGGCCTTTTCCAGCAGCGCGGCCATTATCAGGCCGTAAAGCTGCGGCTGGCGCAGTGGCAATGCCGGGCTTATCCGCAGCGCCTCTGCCGCCAGCCGAAAGGCGGTGCCGCGTCCGGCACCAGTGCATAATGCATGCTGCGCCAGCCTGCTCAGATGCGTTGCCTCAGCAAGGCGCAGTGTCGAAGGAGACAGGCTGCGGTCGGCCCTGATCGCGGTTTTTCGGGCGGCTTCCCAGCCCGCGCGCCAGGCGGCGATGTCGTTCAGGAGCTGGCCGTCCTTGACCGGCTGGAAGACGACAATGTCGTTCATGCCCACAAGGCGGCGGCCGGAGGCCGCAAGGCGGATCAGCCATTCGGTTTCAGCCGTGCCGGCGATTGAGGCGTCGAACCCGCCGGAGGCAGTAAAGGCGTTGCGTGTGACCACGACATTGGAGCGGGTGCAGATGCCATCGCCAGCCAGCAGATCCGCTACCGTGAGTGCGACAGTGGATAGGCTTGATCTGGCCACGGCCTGTTCGGGGCGGTCGCGGAAGAAGGCGACCCTGCCGCAGACGAGATCGGGCGCATCGCTTTTTTCCAGCCGCCGCGCCACCAGATCGAGCTTGTCCAGCGACCACAGATCGCCAGGCTGAAGAAAGGCGAGGTAGCGTCCGCCAGCATGATTGAGGGCAGCGCGGTTGCAGGCTGCTGCCGGGTTGTTCTCGTGTTGCGTTATCAGCTTGATGCGGCTGCTGCGGCTGGCATAGGCGCGGGCGATTGCCAGCGTTTCATCTGTCGACCCGCGGTCGACAACGATGATCTCAAGATCCCAGAAACTCTGATCAAGGACCGCGGTGAGCGTCTGGGCCAGTGTCGAGGCGGCGTTGAAGCAAGTGATGATGACCGAAAATGTCGGCATGTTTGGTCTCCCTGGACCGGGTGCCTGGTCAAGGCGGGGCGCTGATAGCGGCTCTCGTGGCCAGTGCCTTGTGAACCGTGATTGCGCGCCCTCAATCTCGCCGGGCGGAAAAATTCAATCTGGATCCATATTGTAGTGGGGCGAGATAAGAGCGGGAGCGTGCCTAAGGTCATGCACCGGCCTCTTCGGCGCAGTGCGCTACGCTTTCGTATAGAAAAGCGACGGCGCGGGTGGCTAGCGCATCGGCTCGAAAATCGGAATCGATTTTCGAAGAGAACGATGCGTCAATTCAATAAGATCGAGCGTCCTGCTGCGTCCAAAAGGACGCACGGCGCTCTAATCGGCAGCGCCATAGCTGCGGGCAAAGGTCTTGATCGCGTTGAGCGTGCCCTTCGCCGTCAGATGGGCGCTCTCGCAAAGCGGCGCAATCTGCTGTGAATCGCCATGTTTTGCCGCCGATTCGACCTCGATGAGTTTCAGCCTGAGCACCGTTGCGCCGAAGACCGCAGCGGAGCCAGCCATCTTGTGGGCACAGGCGGCCAGCGCATCAAGATCGCTGCCTTCTGTCGGAGCATCACAGAAGCGATGGCGTGATTCCGCCAGCTCCTCGACGAAACGGTCGAGCTGCTGATTAAACAGTTTTCTGGGCAGAGCCTCGGCCAGTTCTCCGAGTGTCTGGAGGTCAAGCAGGTCCTCCGGCCGGTCTGAAGCAGGAGGCGGCGTCTCGTCTCTCTCCACCGATGCTGCGGCGAAGCGGGCGACCAGGTCTGAAACGGTTGCAGCGCGAAGCGGCTTGAGCATGATGTCCTGCATGCCGGCATCTTTCAGCCTTGCGCCATCTTCCGGCAGCGCATGGGCGGTGAGCCCGACAATCGGGGTGTTGCGGTTGGGGCCGTTCCCGTTGCGGATCATGCCTGTCGCGGCGATGCCATCGAGGCGGGGCATGCTGACATCCATGAGAATGAGATCGAAGCGGGCATTCTCTGCCTGTGCTACGCCTTCCTCGCCGTCACTTGCTTCCGTAATCCGGCAGCCGTGACGCTTCAGCATTTCCCGGGCAACGAAGCGGTTGGTCTCATTGTCTTCCACCAGCAGCACCGAAAGCGGGACAGTCTCACCGGGGTCCTTGCCCGCGGTCAGCGGTTCGGCTGTGGTTTTCTCCGCGGCGGCGGGCAGGGCGAGTGGCGGCAGTCGCAGGAAGAAACGGCTGCCATGGCCCGGCTCGCTGGTAACCCCGAGCGTGCCCCCCATCAGTTCTGTGATCCGGCGCGAAATGCCGAGGCCGAGGCCCGAGCCCGGCGCTGTGCGCTTGTAGGACGGATCCAGCATCACGAAATCGTCGAAAATCCGCGCGGCGTCTTCCTTGGAAATGCCGATGCCGGTATCGCTGACCGAGAACTCGAAAGTGCCGTCCTGCCGATGCTGTTGGGCCTTGAGCAGGATCGTGCCGTTTTCGGTGAATTTGACGGCATTGCCGATCAGGTTGATCAGAACCTGGCGCAGCGCCTGGCGATCCTGGATGAAGCTATCCGCGCCCTTGGAAATCTCTGTTTCAATCCTGTTGCCGCGTGCAATCGCCGCCGGTTCATTGATCTTCTTGAGCTCCGTGAGCAGCGGGGCCACCGGAAAACGGGTCGGCTGCAATCTTGTCGCTCCGGCCTCAATCCGGTTGATGTTCAAGACATCGTCGACATGGCGTTGCAGGATCTCGCCGGATGTGATTGCAGTCTTCACGTAATCGCGCTGTTTGGCCGTCAGACGGGTCTCGCTCAGCAGATCCAGAAGCCCCATGACGCCGTTCAGCGGCGTGCGCATTTCATGGCTCATGATGGCGAGAAAATCGGATTTCGCCTTGGCCGTTGCGAGTGCATCATCGCGCGCCTCGGCCATCGCCCTTTGTGCCAGACGGCGCTCGGAGATATCGCGCATGTAGGTGGTCAGGATTTGTCCGTCACCGTGGCGGGTCAGGCCGAGGGAGAGCTCAACCGGAATGGTTTCGCCATCGGCCCGCATGGCATCGATTTCCTGCCGTCCGGAGAGCAGGATATCGTCCGGTGCCTGCGCCAGCAGCTGTTGGCGGCGCTGGCGGTGCAGCTGCCTGTCCGTGGGCGGGATGATCAGGTTTTCGGCACTCTTGCCGATAACGCTGTCGCGGGTATAGCCGAAAAGCCGCTCGGCCGCGGGATTGAAATCAAGGATCGTTCCGGTTTCATTGGAGACGACAATGGCGTCAAGAGACGCATTGATGGCACTCTCGTAAAGGCGGTTGCGGGCCTTGAGTTCCTCGGTCCGAAATCGAGCAATGCGGAATTGCCAGATCAGCATGAAAAGGGCCAGCAGCATGGTGATGATGACACCGCAGGCAAGCAGAACGGTTTGCGTCAGGAGATGGGAAAAGGTTTCCCGTTCATAGTCGGCGTTGCGGGCAAGGGTGTCCACGCCGGCGAGGGCGATCTCGCGGACACTCGGCTGCATGGCCGCAAAATTCTGCTCAAGCCAGGGGATCCCTTCGGTCAGCACGGTGTCGCTGCCGTCGATCATCGGCAGGGCACCATCCAGAAGCAGCCTTATTTCCTTCAAGGCTGCGCCGGTTTTTGCGTCCGATGCGACATCGATAAAGACCGGCCCGGTCTGAAGGGTGTCAATGCGGCTGTAGAAAATGTCGAAGCGCTGACGCAGTTCGGCGAGCGATTCGGCCGTGGGGGCGTGTCCGACCGCATCGGCGGCTTCACGCAGGGTCAGAAGTTCAACCTGAAGCTGGGCGAGCGACCACTGAAGGTTGTCTTTTGAGCTTTCGCGCAGATCATTCAGTTCGCGCATAAGCTGCGATACCAGCACGCCGAGCAGGATCGTGACGACCAGCAAGGTGAGCCCTGCTGCAATGGAAAGGCGCTTCCAGTCGTGCCTTGCGGTCGTCGGATGTGTTTCAGCCTTGCGTCGGCTCATCGCGGCCTTGATCCTCCCCGGGACGGTCATCGACGGATATTACGCGAATTCCGTGCGTCTGTCTTGGGGCGGATGTTCAGATTCAACCTGTTAGCGCAATCCTTCCGGCCCGTGGGCGGATCCGTGCGACCTAGCGCATCGGCTCGAAAATCGGAATCGATTTTCGAAAAGAACGATTCGTGGATTCAATACGATAGAGCGTCCTGGTGCATCCAAAAGGACGACGGCTAGCGTTGCGATACGCTATTGCTGGGCTTGACCGCATAGAATGCACGTTTCTGGCGATACATTTCCTTATCGGCCCGGCGAATCGCTGTTTCCATGGGCTCACCCTCGGCACAAACGTCGATCCCGACGGAGATGCTCAAAGGGTGCTGGGAATAATACTGGTTGTTGATGTGCAGAAGCCGGCCGATATCGTCGGCCATCAGTGTGGCGTCCTCCAGCTGCGCGCCCGGCATGAGGACGGCGAATTCATCGCCGCCTATCCGTGCGACACAATTGGGCTGCGACACGGCCTCGTTCAGAACTTCGCCAAGCCGCCTGAGCAGGCTGTCGCCGGCATCATGGCCGAGTGTGTCATTGGCTTCCTTCAGCCCGTTCAGATCGATGATCAGGATCGCGACGGGGCGGAATGACTTGCGGTTCAGCCGGTTGATCTCATCGCTGTAGAAGGCGCGGTTATAGAGCTTTGTCAGCACGTCATGCTTGCCGAGATATTCCAGATAGGCCTCGGCCTTCTTGCGGGCGGTGATATCCGTCAGCGACACGAGCACCAGAGACCAGTCCTTCTCATATCCTGGAAAGACGGAAAACTGCAGCAGGACATAACGTTGCGAGCCGTCCAGCGCGTAGTTCATCACCTCGCGGACATGCATCAGCCGGCCTTCCCAAAGATCGATCAGCTGTTCGCGGAAAGGCTCCTGCATGTCGTCGCGGAAAATGATGTGCTGGTTCTGCAAAAGGGATTGCTGGTCCGGGGCGTTGAACAGCTCCAGGGTTGCCTGATTGACGTCGATAACCCGGATTTCACGCATGCACTGGCGCACGAATTCGGGGTGAACATCGGTGAAAACCCTGAGATCGGATATGCCGCGCTGGCGCAGATCTTCCATCATCAGGCGAATGCGGCTGAAATCCTCGACCCAGAGCGACACCGGCGAGTGCTCGAACAGGCCCTTGGCATAAAGCATCTGGCTGCGCTCCGCGCGGCGGGCATCCTCGAGCGCTGTCACATCCTGCGTTGTCACCAGAACGCGCTCGAGACTGTGCTCGGCGCCGGGCAGGACGGTGCCCTGAAGGTGGATATCGAGGCGCTTCCCGGTCAGCGTGTAATTCACGGTGTCGCTTGCAAAACTGGTCTTGCCCTCGAAAAGCTGGATCAGCTCGTTGAGGTGGGTCTCCATCATGTCGCCAGCGAACATGGTTTCAAGATTGGCGACCAGATGGCTGAAATCCCGCGCCTCGAAGAGTTCAAGCGTTCTGGCATTGACCCGCAGGACCTTGATGGCGCGCGCGCATTCAAGAACCTGTGCCGGGTGTTGCGTGAGAAAGCTGAGAATATCGCTGACGCCCTCACGGCGCCATCGCTCAAATATGGCTTTCACATCAGAGAAATCTTCGAGCCACATGGCCACAGGGGCCAGTTCGAACATCTGCGTTTCAGACGACTTATCGTTCACAGGTACTCTCTCGTTTTGGCAGATATGTTCTACTCAGGCAGCGGAACATTTCGGACCGGACTGTTCCAGCGGCCGGGGTAACCGGATCAGCCGCTTCGGAGAGGGGACATTAATACGGTTTACGTGCAAGTGAAAGCGCTGACATTATGCGCCATCGGAAGACGTTTTTTTCTGGTCACGGAATGTCCGTTCAACCCGTTTGCATGAAACCCATTTAAGACCAATCGCGTTGGACGCGTACCACCTCCCGGGCAAGCTGTCATCTTTGCTGGCGCTGCGGCCGCAGGATCAGTGCTATCCATCGGAAATTGATCACTGAATCTGATTTAATACATAAAAACCAGTATATTGGATGAATTTAAGGGGCGGTAGAGCCGGGTCGGTCATGCCGGGATCAGCGCGAATTCCACAGTATCCCGCCGTGCCGCAGGCGAGATATGTCATTCATCGCTTGCCAATTGCGAAATTCTGGTTCTTATTTGTTTTAGATTGGTATTGTTTCCGGCGCATTCGGGGGGAAGGCGATGGCGGATCTTCTGGTAAATCTCTATGCGCGCCGGTTTGAGGCGCTGTCTTCGGCGCGCGTGGCTGAGACTGTGACGGTACGCAGGGCTCTTCCGCCGGAGAGCCATTTCATCATTGAATGGGCCGAGAAAAATTTCAGCCGCTATTGGGCAAGTGAAGTTCAGGTGGCCATGGCGCAGAAGCCTCCGGGCTGTTTCATTGCCACAGATGCGGGACGGCTGGTCGGTTTTGCCTGCTACAATGCCACAGCGCGCGGTTTCTTTGGTCCTACCGGGGTGGATGAGGCCTCGCGCGGCAAGGGAATCGGCAAGGTTCTGCTTTACCGGGCGCTTCGGGCGTTGAAGGATGATGGCTATGCCTATGCCATCATCGGCGCTGCCGGTCCGACGGAATTCTACCAGAAGGCCGTGGGAGCGATCGTCATCCCGTCCGATGGCGAAGATATCTATCGCGGACTTCTCCGCGACAAACACCAGAGCTGAAAGTCGTCTGTCATGTCTTCAACGCCGCTTGCGCTTTTTGTCGGGATGCCGGGTCTCTCCCTGAGCGCGGATGAAATCGCCTTTTTCCGTGAGACCAATCCCTATGGCCTGTTTCTGTTTCGCCGGAATCTCGAAGAACCGGACCAGATCCGTGCCATGGTCGATCAGTTTCGTGATGCCGTCGGCCGCGCTGATGCACCTGTCTACATCGATCAGGAGGGCGGGCGTGTTCAGCGGCTGAACAATGGCAACTGGCCGCTGTTTCGGGCGCTGGGTGATTTCGGCGCCCTGGCGATGAAGGATATGGAGGCGGCGAAACGCGCACTGAAACTCTCGACGCTCGCCATGGGCTCAATGCTGTCCGAGCTGAAACTCGGCTCCGGCACCACCCCGGTGATCGATCTGCAGCTCAAGGGCATGCATGAGGTTATCGGCGGACGCGCTTTTTCCGATGACCCCGAAGTGGTCACCGAACTTGGCCGTATTGTCGTCGAGGCCATGCTTGCGGTCGGGTCGATGCCGATCATCAAGCATATTCCGGGCTATGGCCGCGTCACCGTCGATCCGCATCTCGAGCTGCCGACCATCTCGACACCGCTCGAGACCCTGTTTGCCTCCGATTTCAAGCCATTTCTGGCGCTGAAACATGCTCCCTGGGCCATGGTCGCCCATGTGATCTATTCCGAGATCGACCCGGCGACGGTCGCTTCCGTCTCCGCACCGGTCTGCGACTTTATCCGCACGCGCATGGGCTATGACGGCGTGCTGATTTCCGACTGCGTGACCATGGAAGCACTCAGCGGCTCCTGGGCATCACGCGTCGCCGGTGTGCTTGATGCCGGCTATGACATCGCGCTGCACAGCCAGGGCACGCTTGCTGACAGCGAGGCGGCGGCCAAAGCCGCCCGTCCACTGAGCGTCGACACGCTTGTGCGTCTCAAGCGCGCCGATGCGATGCTCGGCGAAAAGCGCGTCGATGTCGCAAAGACCCATGAAGAGGTCGAGGCGATTTTCAATACATTCAATATGGCCCGCAAGGCCTGACATAACGATCCGCAAAGAGGGGTCCCACCATGCAGAAATACCGCATCATTGTACCGCTTGCCTTAGCCCTTATGGCTTCGGCGTCCGTTGCATCGGCAGAGACGGTCCTGACCGTCAACTCGGAAAACACCACGACCTGGGTGCGCAACTTCAACCCGTTCAACCAGACCTCGGCGCGCTATTCGACGCCTGATTTCATCTATGAGCCGCTCGTGATCTTCAACCGCATTGACGGCAATAAGCCGGTCTTCCGTCTGGCTGAAAGCTATGAACTGGCGGATGATCTCAAAAGCATCACCTTCACGCTGCGTCCCGATCTGAAATGGTCAGACGGTGAGCCGCTGACGGCCGCCGATATCGTGTTCACCTATGACTATCTGAAGAAATTTCCTGCACTCGATGCCACCAGTATCTGGGGGCAGCTTTCCAGCGTTGAACAGGTCGATGCGCGCACGGTGACGTTCAATCTGAGCGCACCGAACTCGCTGATCGCCAATCTGATCGTCGCCGTGCCGATCGTGCCGGAACATGTCTGGTCGAAGATTGACGATCCGGTGACCTTTGCCAATGAAAATCCGGTCGGCAGCGGGCCGATGACGGAAATCACCCGTTTCACCCCGCAGGTCTATGAGCAGTGCCGCAACCCGAACTACTGGGACAATGATACGCTCAAGGTCGATTGCCTGCGCTTCCCGCAGCTGGCCGATAATCCGCAGACCCTTTCTGCCCTTGCCGATGGCACGCTCGATTGGGCGACAAGCTTCATTCCCGATATCGACAACACCTTTGTCAAGAAGGACCCGGAGCATAATCACTACTGGCTGACGCCGTCGAGCCTTGTCTCCTTCTCCTTCAACCTTCAGGCGCCAGACGAAAATAATCGCAAGGCCTTTGACAATGTCGATTTCCGCCGCGCGGTCTCGATGATGATCGACCGTCAGGCAATCGTCGATATTGCCGGCTATGGCTACCCGATCGTCAATGATGATCCGGCCGATCTCGGTGAAGTCTACAAGTCTTTCCTCAATCCGGAGGTGAAGGCCAAGTATGGCAAGTACACGACCTTCGATCAGGCGGGCGCCGAAGCGCTGCTCGACCAGGCCGGATTTGTGGATGCCGATGGTGATGGGTTCCGCGACAATCCGGATGGTTCGAAGATCTCGTTCTCGCTGGAAATCCCCAATGGCTGGACCGACTGGATCGATGCGGTGCAGATTGCCATAGAAACCATGCAGGCCGCCGGTCTTGATGTGAAGATGGCAACGCCGGAAGCCGCCGTGTGGACCTCTGACCTGATCGACGGGAAATATGACATGACGCTGAATGCGCTTGCCGCGGCGGCATCACCCTATTTCCCCTATATGCGGGCCTTCAACCCGGATGACATCGGCAAGAGCCGCTTTGCGGCCCAGCGCTGGCAGAGCCCCGAATTGATGGCCGTGCTTGATGAATACAAGCAGACCAAGGATCAGGCCAAGCAGAAGGACCTGCTCGACAAGGCGCAGATGATCGTTGCCGAAGGCTTCCCGGTGATCCCGGTCTATAACAGCCCGGCCTTCTATGAATATTCGACCAAACGCTTCACCGGCTGGGCGAATGCGGACAACCCCTTCGTTATCCCGGTTGTCTCCAACTACAATCCGGCCCGCCTGTTGCAGCTTCTGGCACTGAAGCCGGTTGCAGAATAGCACTGCCGCGATTTTCGCCGGTGCGTCCCTTGCGGCCGCGCCGGCGTTCTCCTTCCATCTCCAAGTGAAAGGACGAGAGGCGTATGGCCTTTCTGATGCGCCGCCTTGGCTTCTATCTGGCCGCCTTTCTTGCGGCGGCAACGATCAATTTCTTTCTGCCGCGCATGATGCCGGGCGATCCCATCCTGATGATGTTCGCTAGCGCCGGGTCGCAGCTGTCCGTTGAGAATATTGCCGCACTGAAACTGACTTTCGGTTTCATCGATGCGCCGCTGTGGCAGCAATATATCGCCTATCTGCAAAGCGTCTTTACCGGCGATCTTGGCATGTCGATCAAATATTTCCCGCTGCCGGTAACAGCACTTCTGGCGCGGGCTGCGGTCTGGACCATCGGCCTGATGGGGCTTGCGACCATTCTGGCCTTCGCGCTTGGCACCACGCTGGGCGTCCTTGCCGCCTGGCGGCGCGGTTCGCGCACCGACACCTCTGTTTCCATGCTGTCGATCTTCACCACCGCCATTCCCGCCGTGGTCGTGGCACTGGTGCTCCTGTTCGCATTTTCCTTCACGCTTGACTGGTTTCCCAGCGGCTATGCCTTTGATCCGATGCTGGATCCCGGCTTTAGCTGGGCCTTCATCGGCAGTGTTGCCTATCACGGCTTCCTGCCGCTGATGACCATGCTGATCGTGCTGACCGGCGGTTTTGCCGTGACCATGCGCAACAACATGATCAACCTGCTGGGCGAGGACTATATCACCATGGCCCGCGCCAAGGGCCTGTCCGACAGCCGCGTCATGTTCTGGTATGCCGCGCGCAATGCGCTTCTGCCGACAGTCTCCAACCTGGCGATAGCGCTGGGAACGGTGCTTGGCGGATCGCTGGTGACCGAGGTGGTGTTCAACTATCCGGGGCTTGGCAATACGCTCTATCAGGCGATCCTGGCGCGGGACTATCCGGTGATCCAGGGGCAGCTCTTGATCATGACCGGCGCCATGCTAGCCGCCAATTTCATTGTCGATCTGAGCTATGTCCTGCTCGATCCGCGTCTGAAGAGGAGCCGTTAGGTGAAAACACTGCTCTCAGGCCTTGTGAAGAACCGAAAGGCGGTGATCGGCCTTTCGATCATTCTGCTGATCGTGCTGGCCGCAATCCTGGCACCGCTTCTGACGCCTTTCGGCCCGACATCACGTGTCGGGCGTCCGCATCAGGCGCCATCATGGGATCACCTGCTTGGCACAACCCGTGTCGGACGCGATGTCTTCACGCAGCTTCTCTATGGTGCGCGCACTTCGCTTGCCGTCGGTTTCGGCGCGGGCTTCCTGATCACCGCGATCGGCACCATTCTCGGCATCATCGCCGGCTACAGGCGCGGGCTCACGGATGAGATCATCAACTTCTTCACCAATATGGTGCTGGTGATCCCCAATCTGCCGCTGCTGCTGGTGCTGGCCGCCTTTATCGGTCAGGCCAGCCCGCTGGTGATTGCGCTGATCCTCGGCTTTACCTCCTGGGCCTGGGGTGTCCGGGTGACGCGGGCCGAGACGCTTTCGGTGCGCGAGAAGGATTTCGTCAAGTCGGCGGAAATGCTGGGGGAGCCGCAATGGCGGATCATGGCGTTCGAGATCTTCCCGAATCTGATCTCGATCGTCGGCATCAATTTTCTCGGCAGCGTCATCTTCGCAGTGATTACAGAGGCCACGCTGGAATTTCTCGGACTTGGTGATCCGAATGCCGTGTCCTGGGGCGTCATGCTCTATAACGCGCAGAATTCCTCTGCGCTTACGGTCGGGGCCTGGTGGGATATGCTGGCGCCCTGCTTCGGGCTGGCGCTGCTTGGGGTGGCGCTGGCGCTTGTCAATTTTGCGATCGATGAGGTCGCCAATCCGCGGCTTCGAACGGCTGGCAGGCTCGGCCGATGGTTCGGCCTTGTGCGGGCCGGGGAGGGGCGGCTTTGATGGATCCCATACTTTCCGTGCGCAATCTTTCGATTGACTATATTGGCGAGGCTGAAGACTTTCACGCGGTTTCGGATGTCAGTTTTGATATTGCCCGGGGCGAGTTCTTCGGTCTGGCTGGCGAGAGCGGCTGTGGCAAGTCCACCATCGCCTTTGCCGTCAGCCGGCTGCACAAGCCGCCGGCGCTGATCCGTCAGGGGGAAATCATCGTCGCCGGGCGCAATGTGCTCGATCTCGACAGCAAGGCGCTTTCGAAATTCCGCTGGGCCGAGGTGGCGATGGTGTTTCAAAGCGCCATGAATGCGCTCAATCCCGTGCTGACCATCGAAAGCCAGTTCTATGATGTGCTCAAGGTGCATCGCGGCATGAACCGGGCTGAGGCGCGGGAGCGGGCGGCCGAACTGCTGGCGCTGGTCGATATTCCCGCCGACCGGCTGAAATCCTATGCGCATCAGTGCTCCGGCGGCATGCGGCAGCGGATCGTCATTGCCATCTGCCTGGCGCTCGATCCCAAGCTTCTGATCATGGATGAGCCGACCACGGCGCTGGATGTCGTGGTGCAGCGCGAGATCATGCAGCGCATTGATCAGCTGCGGCGTGAACGCGGCTTTTCTGTCCTGTTTATCACCCATGATCTGGGCCTGATGGTGCAGGTCTCGGACCGGATTGGCATCATGCTCGAGGGCAGGCTGGTCGAGACCGGGACCGCGCAGCAGATCCATAATGACCCTCAGCACCCCTATACGCGCAAGCTATGGGCTTCCATGCCACGCCTGCACGGTCAGCAAATTCGTGGAGAAGACGATTGACGGGCACTGATGACGCAATCCTGCGGCTTGATAAAGTCTCGAAGGTCTTTGCCGGGACGCCGCCGGTCTATGCCGCGCGTTCGGTGTCCTTTGCGCTGCGGGCCGGGCGCACGCTGGCAATGGTCGGGGAATCCGGCAGTGGCAAGACCACCTGTGCCCGCCTGCTCATGCGTGAATACAGCGCCGACAGCGGCACGATCTCCTTTCGCGGCGCGCCACTTTCGGAGCAGCGCATGGGAGACTATCGCCGTTCGGTGCAAATGGTGTTTCAGGATCCTTTCGCGGCTCTGAATCCGGCCCATTCCATCGCCTATCATCTCGAGCGGCCGCTGAAGCTGCATCGGCGCGATCTCGACCGGCGGGCGCGGCTGGCGGAAATGCGCCGCCTGCTTGCCGAGGTTCGTCTCGATCCGGAGCAGATGCTCGCCAAATTTCCGCATGAACTGTCGGGCGGTCAGCGCCAGCGCATTGCCATAGCCCGCGCACTCGCCGTCCGACCTGAGGTGATTGTCGCCGATGAGCCGACATCAATGCTGGATGTATCGGTCCGGCTCGGCATCCTCAACCTGTTGAACCGGATGAAGCGGGAGCACCGTCTGGCGCTTTTCTACATCACCCACGATATCGCCACGGCGCGCTATGTCGCTGACGATATCATGGTTATGCTCTCGGGGCAGGTGGTTGAGTGGGGGCCGGTTGACGCCGTGCTGACCAATCCGGCCCATGCCTATACGCGCCTGCTGCTGTCTGCCGTTCCTGATCCCGATGTCCGCCTGGCGGATGGCCGTGCGTTTGCAGCGGCGGAGGTTGCGGAGATTCGCGCCGCAGCTGGAGATCATGCCAGAACCATCACGGTTGGCGCCGGACACTTTATCTGCAGTTAAGGGGGGGCATCAGGTAAGATGCTGACATCCGGGCGCATTATTCATTATTTGTTTTTAACGTTTGCAATCCGTTTTAAGTGCTGACCGGATGCAAGTGTTTGTATTTTTGAAAATCGGTGCATTTCAGATAATTAATGTTAAGGGTTCTGAATATTCACTAAGCAAAAAGGAAATTTTCTAACTTATATTACGTAGATATAAATCTGGTCGACTTTCATTTAGGAGGCCTGAACATGAATAATATCCCTAGCGGAGCTGCCGGAGCGCATCAGATAGTCAGGCCTTCGAGCACGATTGCGCCCCCCGCTATCTTTTCGGCAATCAATCGGAATGCCGGCCAAGGGCTTGAATCGGGCGATGCCGATCTGGCCGCCCGTGATGCCACGCTGAGCTCTTGTTTTGGTCGGGCGCCGGCTGCTGCTGCCAGAGCAGATTCTGCGATGCTATCGTCGCGCACGGGTTCCGTCGGGTCGTTTGATGGCACTTCGGCGCCGTCGAGCCTGTTCAAGGCCGGGGCTGATGGCGTGACGGACGGGGTTCTGGAGCGCTCGCCCGAGCGATGCACGCGCGAGGCGCCAAGTGTGAACCTAGGCAACGTCTTGAGCCTAGACCATGTCTGGCCAGATTTGAAACGCGGTCAAAACATAGTTTCTGCAGACCATGGCAATCTTGAAGTCCGCGAAGGCGGCGATATCGCTCTTCGCTTCGGCAAGAACCTGAGTTGGCCAAAGGCACTTCTTAAGGGTATCCGAAAGGATTTACTCTCCGTCCAGTCCGAAATCGTCATCGACAAAAGCCAGTTGGCGGTCGATTTCAAGAAACTATGGCTCGGACCTGGTTCAACGCTTGTGGCACAGGTCAGCGACAAGGATCGTCCGCAGGACCTGTACAATATTCAAATTGACCTCAAGCTGGAACCGGGCGAACAAAAGGCCGACTTCGTGCCGGGCAATCATGCAAAGCTACAAGAGGGGCAAGGCGCGGTTCCATTTAAAATTCGACTTGATTTCAGGCCATGTGACGAAGCATTGCGATTCGTAGATCCGATGAAGATTCCGGCAAAAAATGGCGACGAAGAGGGGCTTTTGTATGTTCGCCCCGGCTCAAATCAAGTTGTGTTCAGGTCGAATTCATCCGGACAGGAAACCGAGATAGAATCGAAGGGGAAAACCAAAATCGTCGGCCTGAGGCGCTTCGGCGAAAATGTTGAGATTTTGCGCGAGGGCAGGGCATCCGTCTATTTGAAGGCCGATGGCCTCGAGGCGGATCACATCTACGACAAATCCCGTCGTCTAGGGTCACATATATATGCTCCGGGTGCCCGCAATGTGAACGACCGATCGAAAACATATTCCACCAGAACGGCGTTCTCTTTCAAAAGAGATATTGTCCGCAAAGGGGCGGGCGACGGTGTGCATAAATCTGACACCAGGGCTGAAATTTGGACGGCGGTTCAAGGTGTCGCGAAAACGGTGGCCTTAACAGCCGTCGGAACGGGATTCCAGAAGATTGGCGTAAATGGAGGTGTTACTGCAGCTTTCAAGGCAGGCGCAAGTAACCTTGATGGTTTATCGTCTGGCGCAGTCGGAGTATTGTCAAATACGTCAGATTATCAAAGGGTTGTCAATAAAGGAAACGATGCCAAGAGGAATATTGAGGAAAACTATTCGCAATTGAAGGGGCTTTTGCGTGACCCGGACTCGGCACTCGATCGCGTAATTCAATGCAAAAACAATAATAGATCAAAAAGTATTAAAGAAATTGAATCAATGAATATAGTCAATGCTTTGAGGCTTGTTGAAAAGAATAATGGGGTGATGGAGGCGCCTGCTGAAAATATTCAATTCGGTAAAAAAGTCGATAAGGAGAATAATAAAATTCTTCCTGTTATTGCATTGCGGTGTCGTGAAACAGAGGAGTCCATTCATGAAATTCTGGCGCGACATGATTTTTCGGATGATGATAGGAGAAATCTCAGGCTTCTCAGGACAAGACTGTACCGTTTCAGGAAAGATATCGCTCGCGTTCAAAGCAATGAGGAATCCGTAAGTGACCTGAATGTTCGCAAACTGGCAGCGGCGGTGATTTCTGCCAAGGTGTTGGTATCCTCCCTGGCACGCGACCGTTCCTCCGGTAAGGCGAGTGAGCTTTATGATGCGACACAGCGCGGCTTCGATAGCTGGAGTGAAAAAATTTCAGAATTGGTGGAGCCAGGTGAACTGTACGCACAGCTGGATTCAGCATCAAGCGTAGCAATGCACCGTCAGATGGCTGCCGAGCGAGACGCGACCAATCGCATACTGAACACGGGCCCGAATGTGTTGAGCAACCGGCTACTGGAGCGTGCTGCAGTAGAGGGGAGTTCCAGTTTCATTGATGCTGTCCAGAAACTGCTCCCGCAGTCAGGAAGCTCCATTTCATTTTCCAGTGGCCGCTCCATGGAGTGGAAGTGCGCTGCCGGTTACGGGGTTGGTAATTTTGCTGTTTCTGCTTCTTTCAGTCGAAGCAAGGTCGGCGGTTCTACAATTGAAGTCGAAAATGTCGGCGGTGATGTGTTTCAGATTCGAGTAAGGGCCAAATCAAAACAAGCGCTTGGTGCCGAAGCAAATGTCAAAGTCTTGTTCGGTAACGCCCTTGCACTTCCGTCTGTTTCGAGTTCGGTCGTCAATGCGGAGACGGGGCTCGCGCTCGGCGGGGTCGCCGGGTGGACGAAAGAGACGCAGGATGAGCTCGTCTTCTATCAATCCAGCGACAGGATCAGCGATACGCTCAAGGTTCTGTTGGGCGAGAAGAAGGCGGATCCTTCGCAGCCGCTTGGTATCTTTAATGTCGGGCATTCCGCCGAAACCGCCACGAACATCGCAGCGGAGCTGAAACTCAAAGCGTCGCTGATAGCCGACGTCGAAACGGGAGTTCAAGTTTCGCGCAAGACACTCGAGCGTAACGATAATGGCAAGATGTCCGCGACGACTTCGAGTTCCTTGGAGGGAACTGCCTCAGTCTCGTTCCCGCTTAATATCTATACGCGTAACGAGGGACCTCTTCCTCCCGGCGTGCTGAAGAAAGAAGGGCTGACGAGCCAGGCCAGTGGTTATGCTGATCAGAAAAGCGTCTTCAATGCCATGAAGGAGTCGAGATTGCCGCAAGCCTTCCGAACAAAACTCCAGAGCATGAATGCCGACCTTGAAGAGATCGCCAGGCATGCGCCGCGCGACACTGTTGATAAGCTCAGCAAATTGAAAGATCAGCTTACGGCGACCTTGCTTGAGACCATGCAGTCGAAAACCCTTGTCTTCGAGGGCGCAGACTTTGTCAAAGCGCCTCTCACATTCGCAAAAGACAGGGACGACCTGCTGCATAAAGCGCTGGCGAGTATCAATAAGCCGGCCTCCCTCGTCGAGAATTTTGGCAATGGACCTTTGACAATCGGCGATTGGATAAGCAAGGACAAGCCTGTCACGTTTGAGGGTGAGAAGGCCGGTGCAGGTTGGGTAAACACGATCGTTTCATCGATCAGAAACAACTCGGTGACAAATAAGCATGCCGGGTCCTTAGCGATTGTTTCTCATGTTCATTACGATCTTGATGCAAGCAAAGTCGAGAGGGCGCTTGACAGCTATGCCCGGACCCTTTCGGAATTTGCAGGCAAAACAAGGTCGCGGGCTCCAGATTCTGCTGATGCGACTGACGGCGCGGATTACCGCCTGTCTGCTAAGCCTATCAAGATCGATTACAAAGACCTGCAGGACGTATGCGAGAGAAAATCAATCCTGGTCAGCGATGCAGCGACGCAGGTTATGGCTTCGCGCGTGCTGAATCGGATCGCATTTCAAGAATTCCATTCCATGGAAGATTCGTCGAAACGCGATTCCGTTTTCGGTGGTCGGAAGGAAGGGGTTGCCGCAGGCGTGACATACAGGGCTCCGGCAGGCACGCTCATCGCTGTGCATAAGGACGGGTTTCCGGCGAAACTGCCTTTCTCATGGCAAATGGAAGGACTGAGTGGCATGTTGATGAGTTCCCCGAAAATTTGAATGTGGTGATGCAGCACCGATCGTTCAGGGTCATTCAGCCCGGCGACGGCGGGGACATCCACAAGAGCGCCGAAAAGGCCCGAGAGGGCCTTTTCAGGTCAACTTGCTCTATCGTTGGCAATGCGAAAGCATGACCATCAGAAATCCCGCTCAAGCCGGAACCAACCGAAGACGTTTTGCTGATTCCAGTCGCTGCTCAGGAAGGCATAGTTGATGTTTGCCTTGGCGTGCAGATCCTTGACCACTTCCCAGTCCACCACCGTACCGGCTTCCCAGAAGGTCCTGTTATTGCTGGCGACGTTGTACTGAACCTGGGGCACCAGAACGACGTTGTCGGCAACGTTGAAATAATAGTCTGCAGCAACGGCATATTTCATGTAGGTGCCGGCAATGGGCGAGTCATTCCAGTTATTTGCGGTGAAATCCGGTGCATATGGCGTCATTGCGCTGGCGTAGAGGCCTGCAAGTTCAAAGGTTCCCGGACCGATGCCGAAGCCGGTCATCAAGCGTAGGGCCGTGGCATTGTCGTAGCCGTCGTAGGCACCATCCAGCTTGATATAATGAGAATCGGAAAGCGCGTAGGCTAGACGGCCGGAAATGCCGAGCTTTACCGAGTTTGCGCCCGTGTCGCTTGCGCTCAGGGCATCGAGCGCCAGGCCCGCCGTGAAGCCATTGGCGGCATAGGCGACACGGATGGAGTTGTTCTTGGTGACGTTGTCGATCTTGTCGAGCTCACCATAAAGGTCGTCATCCCAGTAGGACTTGAAGTAACCGGCGCGCAGCTGAACTGCTGAACCCACATCGATATAGGCGTTGTCCAGCTCCACCTCGGTGCCGTCGCCATTGGCATAGGCATAGATCATCGGCTGGAAGACGGATGACAGGACGCCGATTTCGGTATCCGTCTTGGTGGTGATCGACAGAAGCGCCTTTGCATAAGGCGACCAGTCGCCATCGATCGTTGAGCCGGTATCGATCCCCCCGAACTTGACTTCAAAACGCACATATCCGCCGATCTGCAGGCAGGTTTCCGAACCCGGAACGTAGAAATATCCTTTGCCGAAGGCATCGCAGACTTCAACATTTTGATGCGACACCGGCTCCACGATAATGGCGGTGTTGTTGACCGAATCTGCCGCATAACCCGACGTTACCGTCGAGAGAGCCGCAGCGGATCCCAATAGAAGGCTTTTCAAGTTCATACCCTGATCTCCGAACTTCGTTTATTCTTATTTTTTGCAGTTATCATGTCCCCAGAGTGCTGCGCATTACGCATAAACTCGATGATCTGCAACCCAAGCATACATTTCAGGCTGAGATTTACAATCTATTGAAAGAATATGATCGGAATTTCGATCATTGTTTTTGGAGATGTTGTTTCTTGGCAACGGTGCATTTTTGTTTTGTTATCTTTTTTGAGATTTTTATTGTATATAAAGAATATATTTCTTGCGATGCGGCTTGTTGCAATGCGGGGTTTTATGAGGCCGAAAAGGCGTCCGGACTGCTTGCCTGTGATAATTGATTGGAGTAAGAGCTCTATTGACGGGGCCGTAGCTCAGCTGGGAGAGCGCTGCAATCGCACTGCAGAGGTCGGCGGTTCGATCCCGCTCGGCTCCACCATTTCCGGTCATGATCGTGACGTTTGATGGCGTAGCGCAGGGCGGGTCAATTCGCATCTTCGGGCAGTTGTGGCAATGGCATGATCTCGATGCCTTCGTCGATGAGCGCGCGCACCTCGTCGGCCTTCGCCTCACCGATAATGCCGCGTTCCTTCGCCTCACCATAGTGGATCTTGCGCGCTTCCTCGGGAAACCGCGTCCCGACATCTTCGCTGTTGGCACGAATCGCGGCAACGGCTTCGCGAAGCTTGGCAGCCGCTTCGCGCTCAGCCTTCTTCACGAGACGCTGCTGCTTTTCTTCCTGCTTGCGCGCGGTGGAAACGGAAGGTGCCATCAGCGATTTCTCCACCCGTGCTGATCCGCAGACGGGGCAGGTGAGAAAGCCGCTCTCGACCTGCCGGTCGAAGTCGTCGCTCCCGGCAAACCAGCCGTCAAATCCATGTCCGTTGTCGCAGGTCAGTGCGTAATGGATCACGCCTGTATCTCCTTGTCAGGGCGCTGAAGTTTCGAGCGTGAAGGGGCGGATATTCTTCAGGTTGGGGATCTTGGCGCGGGCGGCCCTGACAGCGGCGCTGTCGATTTCGGCCATGACGATCGCCTCGCCTTCACCGTCGGCCTCCGCCATGATGCGTCCCCAGGGGTCGATGATGATGGAATGGCCATAGGTCTCGCGCCCGTCTTCATGCCGGCCGGCCTGGGCGGCAGAAATCATGAAGGCGCCGTTCTCGATGGCGCGGGCCCGCTGCAGCACATGCCAGTGTGCCTCGCCCGTCTGGCGCGTGAAGGCCGCAGGCGCGGACAGGATTTCGGCCCCGGCAAGCGCCTGGGCGGTGAACAGATCAGGGAAGCGGACGTCGTAGCAGATCCCCATGGCAATCCTGGCCAGCGGGGTGTCGATCACAGCTGCCCTCTCGCCCGGCCTGTAGACTGCGCTCTCGCGCCAGCTTTCACCATTGTCGAGATCGACATCGAACATATGGATCTTGTCATAGCGTGCCAGAATAGTGCCTTCGGGCGAAAACAGAAAACCGCGATTGGCGATCATGCCATCATCAAGGGCGATGGCGGTTGAACCGATATGGAGATGGATGCCGAGATCCCGTGCAAGGCTGGCGGCCTTCGCAACGACCAGATCATCGGCTTCACCACGCAGTACCGCCCTGAGACCGGCGCGATCCTTTTGCACCGCACCCGTCATTTCCGGCGTCTGGATATAGCCTGCACCGCGGTTCGCGGCCTCGCGCACCAGTGTTTCCATCGCCGCGACATTTTTCGCCGGGCTGGTGGTCGAACAGAGCTGGATGGCTGCTGCGGTGAATGTCATTCAGCGCTTCCCTCTTCTGCGAGCATCGGGTCCAGCCGGCCTTCGGCGTCAAGCGCATAGAGATCGTCGCAGCCGCCGACATGGTGGCCATTGATGAAGATCTGCGGGAAGGTGGCCCGCCCGCCGGAACGGCCGATCATCTCGGCGCGCGCGGATGGCGTTTCCGTGGCGTTGAACTCGGTGAACGCGGCACCCTTTTCCGTCAGAAGCTGCTTGGCGCGCATGCAGAAGCCGCAAAATTCACGCGTGTAGATTTCAATCCTGGCCATGGCCTCGTCACTCTCGAATGTTCAATTTATCTGTCATATAGGGTCAATAGAGGACGCGTGCAAAGGTCAAGACCAAGACGCGCGCTGCCCCGGCCTTTTTCAGCATGCGTGTCGCTGCGGCGATGGTGGCGCCGGTGGTGAACACGTCATCGACCAGAACCAGCGTCTTGCCGAAGATTTCGCCCTCCCGGCCTTTCGCAATCGCGAAGGCGCCGCGCACATTGTCTTCGCGGGCGGCTCTGGTGAGGCCGACCTGGTGATCGGTGTGCCGTCGCCGTTCGATCAGCCCCGCGAGGAACGGCCTTTTGGAAAGCTTTGCCAGCTGGCGGGCGAGTTCGGCGGACTGGTTGAAGCGGCGGGCGACGAGGCGGCGGCGGTGAAGCGGAATTGCCACGATCGCGTCGGCCTCCTCGAGAATGCCATCAGCCGAGCGTGCCATAAAACCCGCCATCATCACGGCAAGGTCAGGGCTGTCGCGATATTTGAACATGTGAACAAGCACCCGTGCCTTGCCTTCATAGGCAACGGCGGAGCGCAGTTTATCGAAGGGCGGCGGATGGGCGATCGCTTCCGGCGACAGAATGTCCGTGCCGAGATCGTGGGAAAAGGGCAGGCCCAGAACCTCGCAATAGGGACGCTCGATAAAGCGGATATCGGACCAGCAGTCGGGGCAGAGCGCGTGCGGCGTGCCTGTTTGCCGTTTGCAGCCCGGGCACATGGCCGGCAGCACCAGCGTTCCGAGCGCGGCCCCGAACGTGCCGAGCGCACGGCCTGCAGCCAAGAGCGGAGTTTGCAGCCGGTGAATTGTGTCCATCGCTTGACATTATCGTTGTCAGGCGTTCTTTGCGAGCAGGATTTTACAGCGCCCGGCGTGAAGGAGACAGGATCATGGACGAAATCTTCGACACGGCTCTGGCAGCGTCCCGGCGTCTGAAAGCGTTGCAATCCGCAGTTCCCGGTGCCGACTTCCTGCTGAAGATCGCAGCCGAAGAACTGTCAGAGCGGCTCGGCGTGGTTGAACGTCATTTCGCCCACGGGGTGGAGCTGCATGGCGCAACCGGGCTTGCCGCCCGCGCCGCTCTTGCCACGGGCAAGGTCGAAACAATCGAGCGGGTCGAGGTGGATCAGGCCTTCGGCGCGACGGGTGAGGATCTGCGGGTCGCCGCACTGGAATGGCCTGATCTTGCCCCGCAATCGGTTAATCTCGTGCTGTCGCCGCTGGCGCTGCATCTGACCAATGATACGCCGGGCATGTTCATCCAGATCCGCCGGGCGCTGAAGCCTGATGGCCTGTTTCTCGCAGCCATTCCCGGCGCGGGAACGCTTGGCGAACTGCGCGACTGTCTGCTGGCCGCTGAGGCGGAGCTTTATGGCGGTGCAAGCCCGAGGGTCATTCCCTTTGCCGATGTGCGCGATATTGGCGGCCTGTTGCAGCGTGCCGGCTTCACCCTGCCGGTGGTGGATCAGGAAAGCTATACGGTGCGCTATGACAATCTGTTTGCGTTGATGGCTGACCTGAAGGCGATGGGCATGAGCAATCCGCTCGCCGGACGATCGAAAAAGCCGGTCGGTCGCGCCTTCTTCCTGCGCGCGGCCGAGCTTTATGCCGAGCGTTATGCCGATCCTGACGGGCGGATTCGCGCCACCTTTTCCATCATCTATGTTTCGGGCTGGGCGCCGCATGAGAGCCAGCAAAAGCCGCTGAAACCAGGCTCGGCCAAGGCCCGCCTTGCCGATGCACTCAACACCTCGGAAATTCCGTTGAAGCGCTGAGGGCGGCAGCCTCGGGGCGGGGATGGCGCCAGACCAGATCGGCCGGATGCGGACGGGGTGCCTGCCCGTCCAGAACGGCGCCAAGCCTTTTGGCAACGGCGATGGAGCCGGTATTGTCGGCGTCGGTATAGCTGACCAGCGTTTCAAGCTTCAGCGCTGAAAAGGCCCAGTCGCGCAAGGCGCTTGCCGCTTCCGTTGCATATCCCTTGCCCTCGTAACCGTCATAGAGCAGCCATCCGAGCTCATGCTCGGGATAAAGCGGCCCATGGTTGATGCCGACCTGACCGATACACTGGCCCGTTTCGGCAAGGTCGACCATCAATGCCCCATGTCCCAGCAACGGCCATTGCGCGATATCGTGGCAGAACATGTGCCAGGCGGCGGCTTCATCATGGGGCCCGCCCATGCCATTTGCCCGCGGCGAGGCCATGAGCGCGGCATAGGCGCTGAAGTCGCTCATCAAAGCCTCGCGCAGGATCAGGCGTTTGGTGTTGAGGCGCGGGATCTCGAACATCAGGCAGAGGTCCTAAAGCAGATCCTGCAGCATCGGGATCAGCGGTTCGTCAGCGGGCGGCATCGGGTAGTCGCGCAGATTGGCGGCGCGCACCCACTTGATCGCCTGTCCCTCGCGGCCGGTGGCAATGCCCTCAAACCGGCGGCAGACATAGAGCGGCATCAGCAGGTGAAAGCTTTCATAGGTGTGGCTGGCAAAGGTGAGCGGCGCCAGACAGGCGGGTTTCGTCGTCACCCCAAGTTCTTCCTCGAGCTCCCGGACCAGGCAGGCCTCCGGCGTTTCCCCCGGCTCGACCTTGCCGCCGGGGAATTCCCAGAGGCCGGCCAGCGCTTTGCCTTCCGGGCGCTTGGCAAGAAGAATGCGGCCATCGGCGTCGATCAGGGCGCAGGCGGCAACCAGCAGGATTTTGAAATCAGTCATCGGGTCTCGGTTTCTCGCCAGTAGCGGTAACGATAGGCCTCGGTGAAGCCCATATTGCGATAGAGCGTGATGGCAGGTTCGTTTGTGCTGGTGACCTGCAGCCAGGCTAGCCGTGCCGCGCGGCTCTTCGCCCAGTGCAGCATGGCTGTGGTGATGCCGCGTCCCAGACCTTGCCGGCGCTGACTGGCCTTCACTGTGAGAAGCTCAATGCCGGCCATCTCGAAATCCTGCACACACAGGCCGACGGCCAGCGGCGTTCCATCACTTTCTTCGCGGATGAAAAAGCCGTGGGCCGGGCGAATGCCTGTCACCACTTCAGCAAGGCCAGGCTTGGTCAGCCCATCTTCCGGCTTTACCGCCAGCACGGCATCGGCGAATCGGCCGATATCATGACTTGGCAGCAGATCCAGTGTCGCCTCGCCGCTGAACCGCGTCAGATCAAGGGTCATGACGATTGTCTCATCAAAGGCTTCGGCGCCCTCACTCGAGAGATACTCCATCAGCATTGCCGGCGTCAGCGGCGTCTCGCGCAAAAGCATGGGCCGGCCGAACGAGGCATAGTGACGGCGGGCCTTCTCCAGCCTGATTTCGATATCTGCAATGTCTGACTGATCCAGCACCGTGATGCTGTTGAGCCTCTTGGACGGGTGGCCCGCAGTCAGACGGTATTGCCAGGCGCCGTCATAGACGACGGTCTTTGCCGGCCATGCTCTGAGGCCCATAGCTTCAAGGCGCCGCACCAGCGGCAGATCTGTATTCACGTGTCTTTCGCTTCCGTGCGGGAACCCAAGTCATTGTTGTGGCCGCAATAATAGGCTGGGCGCGGTGTCTGTAAACACCATGATGACGGTGGCTGCAACAGTGTTGCCGCGCGGCAACTGAAAATGCTGGCCCTGGCGCTGCCGGTCTAGAGCGCCGCGCGTCCTTTTGGGCGCAGCAGGACGCTCCATCGTGTTGAAACTACGAATCGTTCTTTTCGAAAATCGATTCCGGTTTTCGAGCCGATGCGCTAGAGATAATCCGCGATTTCCACCGCGTCGATCTGCTCCGGCTTCATATTGGCTCTGGCGTAGCTGAGGCATGCGCCGGAGGTGAGGAAGAGTGCGAAAATATCGCCATCGATATGCCCCTCCGCGCGCATCGAGGCCATGATCGAAAGGGCACGCGAAAGTGGCATGGCCCGCCGATAGGGACGGTCGGCCGCCGTCAGGGCCTCGAAGACGTCGGCCACGGCGATCATCCGCGCCGGAATGCTCAGTTCCCGCGCATCCAGACTGCAGGGATAACCGTTCCCGTCCATGCGTTCATGATGGGCACCGGCAAGATAGCGAATGCCGTTGAGATGGGCCGGGAAGGGGATCTTGTCGAGCATGCGAATGGTGGAGACCGCATGTTCCTTGATCTTGTAGAATTCCTCGTCAGTCAGTGTGCCGCGGCGGATGGACAGGTTGTAGATCTCGCCGCGGTTATAGAGCACGGTCGGGACGTTGATGGTAAAGCCCCACGGATTGTCCGGGGCGATCTTGTCGCGTTCCTGCCGCTCGATGACATGGTTCGGGCTGTCGGCCAGGAGCGGCTCGGCCACCGGCAGGGCGGGCGCATCGGTCCTGGCCAGGCGCGCCTCCTCTTCCCATGAAAGGCCCAGCCGGTCGCTGAGGGTGCGGGTGAAGGATTTGCCGGCAATGGAATTCAGCCGTGCGATGGTTTCGGGCTGGATGGGCTCGGCCCCGGTGTTGCATGCGGCGACAAAGGCAAAATCCGCGTCCAGTTCGGCCCATTGCTGCGCCAGTCTGTCGAGACGGGCCTGCCGGCCGGCGCCCGCCAGTCCCTGTTCCGCAATGTCGCGCCAGCAGTGCGCTTCTGCCTCGCGTTTTGCCACCTCGAAGCGCGTGCGTATTTCGTGGATGCGATTGTAGATCGTCTCGAGCTTGGTCGATTTGTCGATGACATATTCCGGTGTCGTCACCTTGCCGCAATCATGCAGCCAGGCGGCGAGGTTGAGCGATTGCTGCTCATCGGCGGTCATGCTGAAATCCTTCAGCGGGCCTTCGGTTGTTGCGATCGCAGCCTTGGCAATCATTTCGGTCAAGACCGGAACGCGCTGACAGTGGGCGCCGGTATAGGGGCTTTTCTGGTCAATGGCGCTGGCAACCAGTTCCACCATGCCGAAAATGGTCTTGCGCTGGTCGTGGATCAGCCGTGCTGTCTCGATGACCGAGGACGCCAGACCGGAGATGGCGGAGGTGAAGGCGAGGATATCCGCCCGGTCGCGTTCGGGGTTTTCACTCGGCGCAAGAAAAAGAAGCAGGGCACCAAGCCTCAGCCCCTTGCGATCCGACAGACCGACGCGCACCAGCGTGAAATCTTCCGCCGCGATCGTATCGGGATACCATCGTGAGATTTCTGCCCGGCTTGCGGCCGAGACACGCCCTGCCGTTCCGGCCGTCGCCATCGCCGGATGCTGCCGCTGCTGGCGGTCCAGGACGGGAATCCGAGCGATATCGACATGCGCGCCGTCCATGACGGCGCAGGCCGGCTCGAGTTTGCCGTCGGTTGCGTCGAGATAGAGGATCGCGCCACGGGCCTCGGTCGCCTCGACGGTGCTGGACATGATCAGATCGAGCAGCGCGGTATAGTCCTCTTCTGATGTGAGCGCCTTGCTGACCGAAAGCAGGCGCTGGACCGTCGTCTCTAGCTTGTCGATCGCCAGGCCGAGTCGGTCGACTTCGACGATGAAAGACCGGTTCTTGTGTCGGGTATTGAAGCGCAGCAAGCCAATGTCATGCGCCTTGCTTTCCAGCCGGCGCAGTGAACCGGCGATGATATGGGCAATCACCAGTGCCAGCGCGATCGAGACGGCGATAACCCCGATGCACCAGTAGAGCAGGTGGCGACGAATGCGTTCAGCCTCGGCCGTCAGTTCGCTTTCAGGGCTGGCGATGACCAGCCGATAGGCGCTTGATCCGGGAAAGGCCTGGGCGAAGATGCGCCAGCGCTGCTGCCCTTCCGTGAGGGCGCGTGACACCACCTCAGCCGATGCGGTTGCACTCAGAATATCACTGAGTGCCTGCTTTCCTGCATTGGCCAGTGCGGGCGGCATGCCATAACTTGCCGCCGTCGCGGAATCTCCTTCCGCTCTCTCCCGTGTTGCCTCGCTGCTGGCAATCACCTGATCGCCGGCGCCGAGGATGACGGCGACGGAGGATGGCGTTGGGCGGTCCTGTTCAAGAATCTTGTTGAGCTGAGCCAGGGTGACATCGGCTCCGGCAACCGCAGATCCCGTCGGGTCCTGACGGCTGAAGGTCAGGCCGAGCTCTCCGGTGGTATAGAATACATAGGGGTCCGATTGGTGGATACCGATCGTATTGATTGCTTCCTTGTACCAGTCCCGCTGCCGGGGATCAAAGGTATAGCCCGGCTCGATGCGGTCCTGAAGAATGTGAAGCGAAGAATCGTAGAAGGTGTACCGTCCCTGCGACGGCGTGGAAGGACCATCACGCATGATCGTCTGCAACAGGAATTGGCTGTCGGGCGGGGCTGCAAGGCGCGCGGTTCCCGGCTGACCGGCGGTGATTCTGCGCATCAGAAAGAAGTCGCCGTCGCGATAACCCATGTAGACGGCGGAGATGGCGTTATCCTGACGCAGGATCTCGGCGAGCATTGCGGCGGATTTCTCGCGGCCCTCGAGGCTGGTCTCGTCGGCGAGCGCCGATTTGGAGACAAGCGTTGCCGCCATGGCCGCCTTTTCGGCGATCGCATTCAGGGACTGGCTCGCATTGCTGCTGGCTCTGGCGAAAAGCTGCTCCGCGGAAACGATCAGCATGTTTCGTGTGGCGTTAAACTGAACCACAACAATAACGGAGAGCGATGTCATCAGCAGCGCCAGCAACAGTGCTAGAACGTAGATACGCAATGAAATCCGGTGCGTCACTGTTTTCCCCAACGGCAATCTTGCAGAACCTGCTCATGCCTTAATCTGTGATCGCAATATCGCCAGTCTTTCTGCCGGCCGCGAAAGTCCGTTTCTGCGGTGATATCGCTGTCATTTTTGCATCGTTTTCGCCCGGTGCTGGGCGATCAAGTTAATCCCTTACAGGAAAGAGTCATAGTGATTTTCTGAATTGTGAGAACAATAAAAATCGATCTGTAAAAGCGGATGCAAGAAGAATAGCTATTCTGCGTAATATTAGCGCTTTTGGGATTAGACTTTTGGCGGTCTGGCATGGTTGGCTCCGCCGCTGCGCAAACACAAATCCCGGCACGCCAGACGGGGATGCCGGGATATTGCAATCAGATCAAAAGCGTCTCGGGCACAAGCCGGCCTGTGTGGCTCAGCTGCGATAATCGCCATTGATGGCGACATATTCCTTGGTCAGGTCGCAGGTATAGACCGTTGCCGTTCCCTCTCCAAGGCCGATATCGGCGCGAATGGTGATGTCGTCCTGCTTCATGACGTCGGAAGCGGCCGCCTCGGAATAGTCCGGATCGCGCTCGCCCTCGACGGCGACGCGGATATCGCCGAACCATATCGCCAGCCGGTCGCGTTCAGCCTTTTCGCCAGCCTTGCCGACGGCCATGACAACACGGCCCCAATTGGCATCCTCGCCGGCAACCGCGGTCTTGACCAGCGGCGAGTTGGCGATCGAACGGGCGATCACGGCGGCGGCCTGATTGTTCTCGGCGCCGGTTACCAGCACCTTGACCATCTTGCGCGCACCTTCGCCATCACGCACGACCTGAAGCGCCAGATCCATCATCAGGGCGTGAAGGGCGGAGCGGAAATCATCAAGCGCGGGATCGGCGACATCGGTCACCGGTGTCTGGCCGACCTTGGCTGCGGCCCCCGTTGCGAAGGCCAGGACCGTATCAGACGTGGAGGTGTCGCTGTCGACGGTCACGGAATTGTAGCTCGGGCCGACGCCTTCCGAGAGCAGCGCCTGCAGCACGGCCGCATCGATTGCGGCATCGGTGACGATGAAGGAGAGCATGGTTGCCATGTCGGGCGCGATCATGCCGGCGCCCTTGGCCATGCCGTTGATGGTGACGGAAACCCCGTCAATCGTGGCGCCACGCGTGGCAACCTTGGGATAGGTGTCTGTGGTCATGATGGCCTTGGCGGCATCAAACCAGAAATCCTCGACGGCCGCGCCGGCCATATTGTCGAGCACGCCCAGGAATTTCGAGGCGTCGAGCGGTTCGCCGATAACGCCGGTGGAGGCGAGGAAGACTTCGCTGGTGGCGCAGCCGACAGCGGCAGCGGCGGCCTCGCCGGTCAACCGGGTGGCCTCTGCGCCCTTCTTGCCGGTGAAGGCATTGGCGTTTCCGGAGTTTACGACGACAGCGCGCGCCGTGCCGTGGACCAGGTTCTGCCGGCAGTAATCAACTGGCGCAGACGGGCACTTCGAACGGGTGAAGACGCCGGCAACGCTCGCCGGCGCATCGAAGACCATCATCATGACATCGGTTCGGCCCTTGTATTTGATCCCGGCAGCGGCCGTTGCGAGGCGGACACCGTTGACGGGGGGCATTGGCGGATAGGATTTGGGCGCAAGGGGCGAAATGGCGGACGACATGATGGCTCCGTTCTAGATGGAGAAACGGCCCGCTTGATCAGAGCGGGCCGCGGGTCAGGCGATTACTGCTGTGCCTGCTGTTGTTTATTGACGTCGTCGTAGGCTTTCTGCAAGTCCTTATCTTCGATGACGACGGTATCACCCTGCTTCAGTGCGTTCATGGCTTCCATGTACTTGTCACGTACCACCATCTGGCGCACCTGCGGGGCGACCTGCTCGTAGGGAACGGGCTGCTTGTCGCGGATGTCTTCAACCTTGATGATGTGGTAGCCGAACTGGGTCTTGACCGGGGTTTCGGTATACTGGCCCGGCTTCAGGGCGAAGGCAGCCTTTTCGAATTCCGGAACCATCTGGCCCTTGGAGAAGTAGCCGAGGTCACCGCCGTCAGAGGCGTTGGAATCCTTTGAATGCTCCTTGGCAAGTTCGGCGAAGTCGGCGCCGTTATCCAGCTGCTTGATGATGTCCTTGGCCTCATCCTCGCTCTGGACGAGAATGTGTGCGGCCTTGACTTCTTCCTGCTTCGGCGCAGCTGCGATTTCCTTTTCGTAGCGGGCCTTGACCATGTCGTCGGTCACTTCGTCAGCAACATGCGCCTGGAAATATTCATTGTAGAGTTCCTGGTCACGCAGCTCGGCCATGCGGGCCTTGAACGCGTCAGTCTTGTCAATGCCCTCTTGCTCGGCGGCCTTTGCCATCAGCTTCATGTTGATCAGGCTCGAAAGCGCCAGTGCCTTCAGCTGCTCGGCGGGCATGTTGCCGACCTGCCCCTTGAACTCGGCAATCGCTGCATCAAGCTCGGACTGGTGGATATCCTGACCGTTGACCGTGGCGATGACGGTTTCCGGGGCAGGTGCGGGTGCGGCAGCGCTAGCATCGGCAGCCGGTGCCGCCGTGGCGTCGGTCGCCGGCTGAGCGGCATCCTGCGCGAAGGAGGGGAGGCCGAAACCGACGGTCGTCGCCAGAAGAGCAGCGGCTACCAAATAACGTTTTTGCATGAAATCACCTTTATCTGACTGGTGGAAAAGCATCGCGCCATTCCCTTCCCCCCGACCGTGTTCATAAGAATGTGGCCAATATGGAACGGCGTTTGTCGTTGACATCCCTTAACCCCCCTCTTATCTGTCTGCCTAGCCTGCGTCCAGTGACTAGGGGCGGCAAGCAGGTCCGCATGCCAGGAAAAACAACGTATGGCGTTACGTACGCATCGAATATGACAACTTTCAGAAAGAGCTATTGAAATGGTCTCACTCGGAGGCGTAGCCCGCAAATTGTTCGGATCGGCCAATGAACGCCGGGTCCGTTCCTACCGCCCGCGCGTTGCCGCAATCAACGCACGAGAAGCAGAAATTTCGGCTCTCTCTGACGAACAGCTGAAAGCCAAGACAGAGGAATTCAAAAAGCAGCTCGCCGATGGCAAGTCGCTGGACGATCTGCTTGTTGAAGCCTTCGCCGTGGTGCGTGAAGCATCCAAGCGCGTGCTGGGGCTCCGGCCCTTCGACGTGCAGCTGATCGGCGGAATGATCCTGCATGAAAATGCAATCGCGGAAATGAAGACCGGTGAAGGCAAGACCCTGGTCGCAACGCTTCCCGTCTATCTGAATGCCCTGTCCGGCAAGGGTGTTCACGTCGTGACCGTCAACGACTATCTGGCACGTCGTGACAGTGAGACCATGGGGCGGCTCTACAGTTTTCTGGGTATGAGAACCGGCGTCATCCACCACGGACTGTCCGATGAGCAGCGCCGTGAGGCCTATGCTGCTGACATCACCTACGCCACCAATAACGAGCTTGGCTTCGACTATCTGCGCGACAATATGAAGATGCAGCG
Source organism: Martelella sp. HB161492 (assembly GCF_013184775.1). Taxonomy (GTDB): domain Bacteria; phylum Pseudomonadota; class Alphaproteobacteria; order Rhizobiales; family Rhizobiaceae; genus Martelella. Next base: position 171,856 of record NZ_JAATVV010000008.1, on the reverse strand, counting down.
CAACGAGATGGTTCAGCGCGGGCACAATTATGCGATCGTCGACGAAGTCGACTCGATCCTGGTTGATGAAGCCCGCACGCCGCTGATCATTTCCGGTCCGCTGGATGACCGCTCGGATCTCTATGTGGCAATGGACGCCGTCATTCCCTCGCTCAGCGAGGCAGATTACGAGATTGACGAGAAGCAGCGCTCGGCGAATTTCTCCGAAGAGGGGATGGAAAAGCTTGAGCAGCTGTTGAAGGCGCAGGGCGTTCTGAAGGGCGATTCGCTCTATGACGTCGAAAATGTCGCGATCGTTCACCACCTCAACAATGCGCTGAAGGCCCACAAGCTGTTCTCGCGCGACAAGGATTACATCGTCCGCAACGGCGAAGTCGTGATCATTGACGAGTTTACCGGTCGCATGATGCCGGGGCGGCGTTATTCGGAGGGCCAGCATCAGGCGCTCGAAGCCAAGGAACGGGTGAAGATCCAGCCGGAAAACCAGACGCTGGCCTCGATCACCTTCCAGAATTATTTCCGCATGTATGACAAGCTGGCCGGCATGACCGGTACGGCGGCAACGGAAGCGGAAGAATTCGGCAATATCTACAATCTCGATGTTGTCGAAGTGCCGACCAATCTGCCGATCGCCCGTCTCGACGAGGACGACGAAGTCTATATGACCGTCCACGAGAAATATCTGGCGATCGTTGAAGAGATCAAGATCGCCAAGGCCAAGGGCCAGCCGGTGCTGGTGGGCACGACCTCGATTGAGAAGTCAGAACTTCTCGCCGAGGCGCTGAAGCGCGACGGCATTGCCGATTTCAGCGTGCTGAATGCGCGTTATCACGAACAGGAAGCCTTTATCATCGCCCAGGCCGGTGTGCCCGGCGCTCTGACGATCGCCACCAATATGGCTGGTCGCGGTACCGATATTCAGCTCGGCGGCAATGTCGACATGCGCATCATGGCCGAGCTTGGCCATCTGGAGCCCGGTTTCGACGTCACCACCAATGATAAGGGCGAGCGGATCGAGACCCCCTGGAAGGTGACTCCGGCAGGACCGGAGCGCGATGCCCAGGAACAGGCGATCAAGGACGATGTTGTCAGGCTGAAGCAGCAGGCGCTGGAAGCGGGCGGTCTTTACGTCATTGCCACCGAGCGCCATGAAAGCCGCCGTATCGACAACCAGCTGCGCGGCCGTTCCGGCCGTCAGGGCGACCCCGGCCGTTCGAAATTCTACCTGTCGCTTCAGGATGACCTGATGCGCATCTTCGGTTCCGACCGCATGGAGGGCATGCTCCAGAAGCTTGGCCTGAAGGAAGGTGAGGCGATTGTTCATCCGTGGATCAACAAGGCGCTGGAGCGGGCACAGAAAAAGGTAGAGGCGCGCAACTTCGATATCCGCAAGAACCTGCTGAAGTATGATGACGTACTGAACGATCAGCGCAAGGTGGTCTTCGATCAGCGCAAGGAGCTGATGGATTCGGATGATATTTCCGACATCGTCGCTGACATGCGCGCGGAAGTGATTGAAAATGCTGTCACCCACCGCATTCCCGAACGTGCCTATGCCGAGCAGTGGGATGTTGCCGGTCTGAAGGAAGATTGCCTGCGGCTTCTGAACCTCAATCTTCCGGTCGAGGAATGGGCCAAGGAAGAAGGCATTGCCGAGCAGGAAATCCTTGAGCGCGTGACCGCTGCTGCAGACGCGTCGCGTCAGGCACAGATCGAGCAGGCGGCCCAGTTCGGCCCGGACGTGCTGAAATATGTTGAGCGTCAGGTTGTGATGCAGGCGCTGGACCATCTGTGGCGTGAGCATATCGTCAATCTCGACCATCTTCGTTCAGTGATCGGTTTCCGCGGCTACGCCCAGCGTGATCCGCTGCAGGAATACAAGCGCGAGGCTTTCGAGCTGTTCCAGGCGCTGCTGGCGAATATGCGCGAAGTGGCGGTCTCGCAGCTTTCCCGCGTGCAGCTGGTACGTGAGGCATCGCCGCCGCCGCCGCAGGCTCCCGTTGCGCCGCCGCGCCCCGATGAACTCCAGGCCCATCACGCCAATCCGGATACCGGTGAGGATGAGGTGGCGCAGGCCGCCGCACCCGGTGCTGCAGCCGCCACTGCCGCCGGCCTTGTGGAAGAGCTGCCGGAGGAATGGAAGCATGTCGGCCGCAATGATCTGTGCCCGTGTGGCTCCGGCAAGAAATTCAAACATTGCCACGGTCGTCTGGTCTGAGGACGAACGTCAGCTGAAATGCAAAACACCGCCCTTCGGGGCGGTGTTTTTGCTTCGGCCTGGGTCCGATGCGTGGATTCAATAAGATAGAGCGTCCTGGTGCGTCCAAAAGGACGCACGGCGCTCTAGAGGCAGCGTAAAACCAGGGCTTCCCATGGGCCAAGGGTCAGCATGTTGCCGCCAATGGTTCGCCCCTCGGTATTGGCGCAGGCCACTTCTGCACCAGCAATGCCGTCGATGGTGATTTCGGCGGGCTTCCGGGTGAAGTTGATCGCCGTGATAAAGCGGGTATCGCCAAGCTTGCGTTCGAACACGTAGAGGCTTTCGTGGTCCGGGGCGAGATCGCTGTAATGGCCATAGACCAGAGCTGGGCTGGCGTGGCGCAAGGCGATCAACCGGCGATAGTGATGGTAGATCGAGTTGTCGTCAGCCCGGGCGGCCGCGGCATTCACGTCTGGATAGCAGGGATTGACCGGCAACCATGTCTTGTCACCCGTGGTGAAACCGGCATGGGCGGTGCCATCCCACTGCATCGGCGTGCGGGCATGGTCGCGGCAGACCTTGTTGAGGTTCTCCAGCAGCTCTTCCGGCGTTGTCTTGCCGGTTTCGATGAAATCCTGGCGGAAGCCCTTCACCTCGATGTCGTCGAACTGGTCGAGGTCGGTGAAGGGATAGTTCACCATGCCGATCTCTTCGCCCTGATAGATGAAGGGCGTGCCGCGCATTGTCAGCATCATGGTGGCGATCGCCTTGGCCGAGAGAACGCGATATTCAGGCGAGGGATCGCCGAAATGATTGACGGCGCGCGGCTGGTCGTGATTGCCGAGGAAGACGGTATTCCAGCCGGTGGCGCCGACGGCGCGGTCGAGGCGGCCAAAGGTCGCCTTCATGTCCGTCAGCTTGCGCTCTTTCCAGCGCCATCCGTCCCGGTCGAGCATGACGACGGCGAAATTGAAGATCATGTTGAGCTCGCCGCGCGCCTCGTCAACGAAGAGCGGAGTTTCGATATCGTGAACCCCGGCAGCCTCGCCCACGGTCATGACATCGTAATGTGAGAGCACCTCGCGGTTCATCTCTTTCAGATATTCATGCAGGCGCGGACCTGAGGCATAGACATGGGCATGGTCCTTCATCTGCTCTGCTGTCATGTCCGGGAAATCGAAGTTTTTCGAGATGAAGGGAATGACATCCATGCGGAAACCAGAGACGCCCTTGTCGAGCCAGAAGCGCATCAGGTCATAGACCTCGGCACGCACCGCATCATTGTCCCAGTTGAGATCCGGCTGCTTCTTCGCAAAGTAGTGGAGGTAATAGTCGCCTGTTGCCGGATCCTTCTCCCAGGCCGATCCGCCGAAATAGGAGATGAAGTTATTCGGCACACCCTTCGATCCATCACGCCAGATGTAATAGTCGCGCTTGGGATTGTCGCGCGAGGAACGGCTTTCGACGAACCATTCATGCTCGTCGCTTGAATGGTTGACGACAAGGTCGATGATCAGGCGCATGCCGCGCGCTTTGATCTCGGCCAGCAGCCGGTCAAAATCGGCCATGGTGCCGAATTCGGCCATCACCTTGCGATAGTCGCGGATGTCATAGCCGTTGTCGGCATTGGGGCTGTCAAAATGCGGAGAGAGCCAGATCACGTCGATGCCGAGGCCAGCGATATGATCAAGCTTTTCGATGATGCCGGGAATATCGCCAATGCCGTCACCATTGCTGTCGGCAAAGGAGCGTGGATAGATCTGGTAGGCAACGGCTTCTTTCCACCACCGGCGGGTCTGACCTTCGGCTTCGCTCATCGCAATCTCCCTATGTCCTTGAATGTATCTGCGATTGTTTGTTTATGCCTTTTTCGGTCTCGTGCGCGCGTGAGGCAATCGCATGAAAATGAAAGACATATTTCATTTTTGAAAGGATAGGGCTGGCAAACGCCATGTGCGGCCTGCCCGCTGCCGCGCATCTTCGATGCGCTAGCCAGCCAGCTGGATGGCATCGGCGCCGGCAGGATAGCGCAGGCGTGCCGTGCCATCGGTTGCCGCCTGCCAGATGGCTGCCGCGACATCGCTTTCCCTGGTCGTCAGAGCGGGGCTGGCATAGCCGGCAAAGATTGGTCCGGCAAAAGCGGCATAGGCTTCGGGGATCAGATCCATCACCGGAATGTCCGTGTTTGCTGCAAAGCGGGTGGTCGGCGCATAGCCGGGCTCCACCAGCTTGGCGGCTATGCCGAAGGCGGCCAGTTCGTGGGCCAGCGAACCCGTAAAACCCTCTATGGCCTGCTTGCTGGCGGTATAGGCGGCGGCGAGCGGCATGGGCGCGAGTGTGGCGCTGGAGGTGACATTGACAATAACGCCGCCGCCGCGCGCACGCATCGCCGGGATAACCGACTGGGTCATCGCCATCGTGCCGAATGTGTTGGTCTCGAACACCTTGCGGATATGCGCCATCGGTGTCGCTTCAAACGCGCCGACCACGCCGATCCCGGCATTGTTGACAAGCACGTCGATCCCGTCCGCCGCCGCGATCGCTGCGGCGATGCTGTCGGGGCGGGTCACGTCCAGCGGCAGAAGGCGCAGCCGGTCTGAAACCGGAAAGCCTTCGCTGCGGGGATTGCGCATGGTGGCGATGACGTTCCAGCCCTTCGCCAGAAAATGCAGCGCGGTTTCATGGCCGTAACCGGATGAGGTGCCGGTGATGAGGACGGTTTTCATGTCGGTCTCCTGTCGTTCTCGTGTTGACAGGCGTAAATTTAAGGACAAATCTGAAACGATCATCAATGAATAGTGCCAATAAAATTTGCAAGAGTTCCAATTGTCCGATCCTCTTACGGAAATTGTCAGGCTGCTGAAGCCGCGAGCCGTCTTCTCCAAGCAGATCAGTGGCGCCGGGCGCTGGGCCGTTCGCTATGCGGCATCTGGCGCGCCGGGCTTTTGCGCCGTCACCGAAGGGTGCTGCCGGCTGACGGTGGATGGTGAGGTGCCGGTTCTTCTCGAAACCGGCGATTTCGTGCTGCTGCCAGCAACGCCGGCCTTCACCATGGCAGGGCTGGATCCTGCCCAGCCGGTTCACCGCGATCCGCATATGGCGTTACCGGCAACCGGTGATATGCGCTATGGGCGCAAGGATGGTCCGCCGGATCTCAGGCAGTTCGGCGGCTATTTCTCCTTTGCCTCGCCGGATGCCGATCTGCTCGTGTCGCTGCTGCCGGTCATGATCCATGTCCGCGGGGTGCCACGACTGGCGGAGCTGGTGCGCTATGTCGGGGAGGAGTCCGCCCGCGATGATATCGGGCGTGACCTCATTCTGGAACGGCTGGTCGAGATACTGCTGATCGAGGCCTTGCGGTCGATCCCGGCAGAAAAGACCCGGCCGGGCCTGCTCCGCGGCCTTGCCGATCCGCGCATCGCGCCTGCGCTGCGTCAGATCCATGCCGAGGTCGAACGGGCATGGACCGTGCACGCTCTGGCGGAGGTGGCAGGCATGTCACGCACAAGCTTCTTCCGCCGTTTCGCCGCTGTCGTCGGTGTCAGGCCGATGGAATATCTTCTGACCTGGCGCATGACCATTGCCAAAGACCTGTTGCGGGAGGGGCGTCTGGCGCTTGATCAGGTGGCCGAGCGGATCGGTTACGGCTCCGCCAGCACCTTTTCTACCGCCTTCAGCCGACATGTCGGCATGCCGCCGGGGCGGTTCAGCCGTGGATAGGAAAAGGCTCAGAACCGGTCCCTGAGTGCCTTAGCCTTTGCGCGAACGGCCTCGCCGTCCAGTCTGAAGCGGCGATATTCCCGGTCCTCGGTGCCTTTGCCCATGGAGACATGCGGGTTGCGGTAGCGCATCGGACTGTCGAAAAAGGCGGTGGCGCCGAAATGGAAATCAATGCCGGTGACAGGGTTGTCCTCGGCAAAGAGCGATCGCGGATCGGGATCGCCGCACACCATGATGATGATCCGGCCATTGGCATGGGCGATCATGGTTTTCAGAATGTCCTTTCCGGCCTCCGCCGTGATGCGCTGACCGGAGGACAATAGGCGGTCCACCCCGGCCTCGATCAGGTCATCAATGGCTTCGAGCGGATCGCGGGTCATGTCGAAGGCACGGTGGCAGGTCACGCCCATCGGCCGGGCCGCGGCAACGGCCTTTTTCATGCGATCGACATCAATGCGGCCGTCCGCAGTGAGAATGCCGGTCACCACGCCTGCAGCTCCGGCCTCCTTGGCAGCAGCAATATCAGCCAGGATCACTTCGAATTCCGCATCGCTGTAGCAGAAATCGCCGCCGCGCGGGCGGATGATCGGGAAGACGGGTATGGAAAGACGAGCGACCGCCAGCCGGATTTCGCCCATCGAAGGTGTGATCCCGCCTTCGCTGGCAAGCGCAGCGCAAAGCTCGATGCGTTCGGCACCTGCCTCTTCTGCTGCAAGCGCCTGTTCCAGACCCTCGACGCAGATCTCGATCATCGGTCTTGTCATGGTCGTCCTCAGCAGCAGGCGCAGCGTGTCAGGAAACGCTCCTCGAAGGGGCGGCGGCCCACTTCCATTTCCTTGCCGCCAAGATAGCAGGCGACGGGCTGCAGCATGCGCTTTCCGGGACGTTCCGTTCCACGCACATCGGAGAAAATGAAATTGGCCTCGCAGTCATCCAGTACGGTGATATCGGCATTGGCGCCGACGCCGATATGGCCGAGATCCGGGCGGCGGATCGAAAGCGCCGGACGGCTGGTCGACATGCCGATCACCTCCGGCAGGGAAACGCCGCAATTATAGAGCTTGCTCATCACATGCAGGAGGTCATAGCCGGGCCCCTCGACGGCAACGACATGGACGTCCGAGGAGATGATGTCGGGCAGGAAATCCTGACGGATCGCCGGTTCGGCGGTCTCGTAGGAAAAGGCACCCATGCCGTGGGCAATATCGAAAAGGACGCCGCGTTTGCGCGCCGCGATGATCTCGGGCAGGATCTCGCCATCCTCGGTCAGCGCCGAATTGGGCGAGGGGCGATAGCAATGGGTGAGAATATCGCCGGGGCGCAGCATCGAGACGACGTCGGCATAGGATGGCGGCGGTCCGCCAATATGGGTCATCAGCGGCAGGCCGACCTTCTCGGCGGCTTCCAGCGCCAGCTCCAGCGCCCCGAGCGCCAGTTCACCCGTGGCCGGTCCGCCGATACGGACCTTGACGCCGATGATCTTGTCGCGGTTTTCCTCGATCTTGGCAACGCAGCGATCAACCGGCAGCATTTCGCGCAACGTGGCCTCACCGATGAACAGGCCCTTGTCGAAGCCGAAAATGCCGGGAAACGAGATGTTGAGGAAGGCGAGAATGCGATAGGGCGAATGGGCCATGACATAGTCGCGGAAACCGTCATAGTTTCCGGCACCCGCACTGCCGGCATCGACGAGCGTGGTCATGGCCGAGCGGCGGGCAATCATGTTGGGATCGACGCTGAGTGAGGTCGCCTTATGATAGACATGGGTGTGCAGGTCGATCAGGCCCGGGACAACCAGCTTGCCCTTCACATCCTCAACCCTCTTGGCGCCCTCGGTGCTGATATCGGCCGCGACCGCCGCGATCGCTCCGTGCCTGACGGCGACGTCGAAAACGCCGTCTATGCCGTTGCGCTCGTCAAGTACGCGGCCACCCTTCAGGATCAGATCATAGGGTGCGGACGCAGTTGTGGTGGTCATAGAAGTGACTCCGTTCAGGCTCTGCCACCCATCAGTGGCTGGCAGATCGAATGCTTTTCTTGGTTTGAGGACGCCCGGATCGCTCAGAGCGGCTTGTAGGCGATCGCCTCGATCTCGACGAGAATGTTGATCATCAGACGTGCCTCGCTGGTGGTGCGGGCCGGGAATTTTCCGGGCTCGAAAAACGCCGCATAGGCCTTGTTGAAGCGACCGAAATCGCGGGCATCATGGAGCCAGGCGGTCGTCTTGCAGACATCCTTCATCTCGCAGCCGGCAAGCTTCAGCGCCTTCTCGATGTTCTTCATCACCTGGGTCGTCTGTGTCTCGATATCATGCGGGGCGATCGAGCCATCCGCGCAGACCGGCACCTGGCCGGAAACATAGACGAAATCACCGGCGCGCACGGCAGGGCTCAGCGGTGCCGCGCTGGGCGAGGTCTCGGGTGCATGGAAATGTTTCAGTTCGGACATTGTCTTAACTCACAGTCTTGAATTGAAAAGGATCAGCCCTTTACCGCTCCGCCGGAGAGCCCGGTGATCATGTGCCGCTGCAGCCACATGAACAGAATGGCGACGGGTATGGTGGCGACAAAGGTCGCGGCCATCACATGATGCCACTCGATCTGGTAGCGGCCGGACGACAGGGCGGCGATCTTCAGCGGCAGCGTGTAATGTTCGGACGAGCGCAATATGGCGAGTGCCAGCGCATATTCGTTCCAGGCGCCGATGAAGGTGAAAAGCGCCGTTACGGCAACGGCAGGCGCTGCCATCGGCACGAACACCGTGCGGATGGCGTGGAAGGCGGAGGCACCCTCCAGCCAGGCGGCATGTTCCAGCTCGACGGGAATGGAGGCGAAATAGGAGCGCAGCATCCAGACGGCAAAGGCGATGTGGAAGCAGCAATAGAGCACCGAAAGCGCGATCAGCGAATCGAGCGCGCCAATGCCGACCACAAGCCGGAACAGGCCGATCACCAGCACCACCGGCGAAAACATCTGCGTCACCAGAAGGAATGTCTGGAAGGTCGACTTGCCCTTGAAGGTGAGGCGCACCATGGCATAGGCGGCCGGCACAGAGACGAGGATGGTCAGAACCGTCGTCAGAACGCCGACAACAAGCGAGTTGGTAAGCGCCTCGCCGAAACCGACGGTTTGCCACATGTCCTTGAAGTTGACCCAGGCAAAATGGCTCGGGATCCAGCGCGGGTCACCGGACAGGACCTCATCGCCCGGCGTCAGCGACGTCGAAATCATCACCGCAAAGGGGAAGAGGTTGATGACGACCAGCGGAGACAGAATGATCCAGTAGATCAGGGAGCGACGGGCATCAGCCATTTTTTTCCTCCCGAACGAGGCGCAGATAGATCATGGCGAAGATGGTCAGAAAGACGAACATCAGGAGCGATACGACAGATGCTTCGCCGAGCTTTCCGTATTTGAAGGCGATCTTGTAGAGATAGGTCACCAGAATATCGGTGGAATTGGCCGGTCCGCCTTCCGTCAGGATCCAGATGATCGGGAAGGAATTGAAGACATAGATCACGTTCAGGACGATGGCGATGTTGAGATAGGGCTTCATCATCGGCAGGGTGATGGTCTTGAAACAGTGCCAGTTCGATGCCCCTTCCATCCTGGCTGCCTCGTAGAGATCCGAGGGCAGGGACGACAGACCGCCGAGGAAGATCGTTACCGTGAAGGGGATTGAGACGATGATGCCGATCAGGATCATCACAGTGAAGGCTGTTGAGCCACTGGACAGCCAGACCACCGGATCGCGCAGAATACCGAGCTGTTCCAGCAGATGGTTGAGATAGCCGGTCTCACCGTTCAGCGCCCAGCGCCAGACAACCGTCAGGAGCGACAGCGATACCGACCAGGGCAGCATGACGATCACCCGGGCAAAGCCGCGGCCGTGGAATTTGTCATTGAGGATCAGCGCCAGGCCGACCGAGCAGATCAGCGTGCCGCCGACCACCAGCAGCGTCCACCAGACCGAGCGTATGGCCGCCTGCTGAAACAGCGGGTCGGAAAAAACCGCGTGAAAATTGGCAAAATCATTCAGCCCCTTCACCTGGCCGAAACGGGTGACCTTGCGCAGCGAGGTCTGGATCAGCGCATAGACCGGGTAGATGATGATGAAGGCTGAAAGGATGAGGCCAGGGCCGATAAACAGTAGCGGCGCCAGCTTTTTTGACCAGAGCGAGAGGGGAGTGGGGGCCGCAATGCCCCCGTCACGCGCCATCTCCGGGTCGGATACGGAATGAGCGGGCATTGCGGCCTTGTCCTCAGTTCTGCGAGATGACGTCGTTGACCTTGGTCTCGATGTCGGACAGCGCCGCATCGGGCTCCATCTGACCGAGATAGGTCGACTGCAGGTCGGTAATCGTGGCGTCGGCGATTTCTTCCCAGCCGGCGACCAGCGGGGCAAAATGGGCGCCTGCCAGAAGGTCGGTGAACACCTTCAGGTCGGCATTGTCAGCAAACATCGGATTGGCTGCCTCTTCCTTGTTGACCGGCAGGAAACCTTCGGCCTGATCGAACTTGACGCGCTGATCGGTGGTGAAGAGGAAGTCGAGGAAGGCCCAGGCCTCATCCTTGACCTTGGAATTCTGGAACATCACGATCGAGTCGGTCACGCCGTAGGTCGCGGAGGTGGTGCCCTTCGGAACGGCAGCGAGGCCGTAGTTCAGGTCCGGTGCCTGTTCCTTCAGCTGCTTGGACAGGAACGGGCCGGTGATGACCATGCCGAGTTTGCCCTGCTTGAACAGGTTCTCGATGTCGGCGCGCTGATAGTCGGTCACGCCCGGTTCGGTCAGGCCTTCCTTGATCATCGTCGTGTAGATGTCCATGGCCTTCTTGCCGGCATCCGAATTGACGGCCGACTTGCCATCGGCATTGAGAATGGTGCCGCCGTAGCTCCACATCGGGTAGTACCAGTAGACGTCCGTCTCGGTGCTCTTGCCCTGAATGCCATAGGCATAAGTGCCGTCCTTGCCGAGATCCTTGATGGCGCGCGAAACGGTCAGCATGTCGTCCCAGGTGGCCGGCGGGGCATCAAAGCCGGCTTCCTTCAACAGGTCCTTGTTGTAGAACATGGCGCGGGCCGAAGCGGCGATCGGCAGGCCATAGGTTGTGCCGTCGACGACCGAAGGCGTCAGGAAGGTCTGGAAGAAGCGATCCTTGAAGGCATCGTCCATATAGCTGTCGAGCGGTTCGACAACGCCCTGATCGGCATAATCGAGAATCCAGCGGGTGCCGATCACGGCGAGGTCGGCATTGACGCCACCGGAAATGTCGGTGACGAGCTTCTGCTGCAGCGAGGCCCACGGCACCATTTCAAGTTCGATCTTGGTGTCGGGATGTTCCGCCATGAAGGCGTCGGCGGCCTGCTGGAAATATGGCATGGTGTTGGAAGAATATTCCGGGATCGTCACCCGCACGGTGCCTGCCTCGGCGGCGCCTGCGGCAAGAATGGCGAGTGTGGAAGCGGCAAGTGTAAGACGCATTGCGCCCTTGATCTTGCGCGTGGAAAGCTGATGCATGATTTTTCTCCAGATTGGAGCCGGTCTTGTGCCGGCGTTCCCCTACGACTTTAGCTTAGGCTGACGATTTCCTCGTCGTCAATGCAGGAAATGCAAAATTATGCAAAAAACAAATATTGCGCAATTTGCATTACCATGTCAGCATTCGCCGGACAGAAAGAGGGCAAGAAGCCACGATGAATGGAACAGCAGATGAAAAATACCGCGGTCTTTTTGCCTATGGCTGGGACATTGCGGAGATGGATGATCAGCGTTTTGTCGATGAAGTTCATCGGCTTGGCCTGAACACGGTCACCTATGCCGCCGCCTATCATGCCGGCAAGTTTACCAGGCCGAAAGGCATCAACGGCAAGATCTTCTTTCCCGAAGACGGGCGCACGCATTTCGCTGCGGATGCGTCGCGCTACGCAGCGATCAAGCCGGAAATCAGTGGATTTGCGGCCGGCAATGATGTGTTCGCGCGGCTTTGCGCCCGCTCCGATGTCGATGTCAGCGCGTGGACCGTTCTCCTGCATAATAGTTTCCTCGGCGCCCGCCATCCCGATTGCGTGGTCGAGAACGCTTTCGGTGACCGCTACGTCTATTCGCTTTGTCCCTCCAATCCGGACGTGCGTGCCTATGCCGTCAACCTTTGCGCCGACATCGCCAATTCTCACGATGTTGCCGGGCTGACGCTGGAGACGCCTGGCTTTTTGCCGTTCCGCCACGGCTATCACCATGAATTTGCGTTGCTGGGCGCAATGCCGGGCACGGAAATGCTGCTTGGCCTGTGTTTCTGCGAAAATTGCGCAAATCGTGCAAAATTTGCAGGGATTGATTTCGCCGGTCTGCGGGGCCGCGTGAAGAAACATGTGGCAGGCGCCATGGATGCCGCCTATGAGCCGCATCCCGTGACCAACCGCGCCTGGGTCGAGGCCGATCTGGTGCTGGATGCCGATCTTGCCGCCTATCACCGCATGCGCTGCGATGCGGTGACCAGCCTGGTCGGAGAGATCCGGGAGGCGGTGCGCAAGGATGCGAGCATCCACATCATTCCTTCGGTCAATCAGCCGGTCGGTCTTTGCTATCTGGAAGGGTCTGATCTTGCGGCACTGTCAAAGGTTGCCGATGGGCTGGAAGTCTGCTTCTACACGCCGCCGGCCGAGACGGCGCTGACGGAATTGTCGGAAATTCGCGCGCGCACCGGAGAAGACGTGTCGATCCGGGCGGTGCTGCGGCCCGGCGCGCCGGACTATTCCAGCGAAGGCGGCTTTGGCGCAACGGTCAGCGCGCTTGAAAGCGCCGGGGTTTCCGGCTTTGGTTTCTACAATTACGGTCATGTGCGCGCGAGCGGGCTCGAATGGGTCGGCCGCGCCATGCATGGCCTCAAATGAAAACCTCATAAAAATGAGAACGGGGAACTGAAATGAAAAGACTTGAAGGGCGCGTTGCGCTTGTGACAGGTGGCGTTGGCGGTATCGGAACCGCCGTGGTCAAGGATTTCCTGGCCGAAGGGGCCAAGGTTATCATCAGCGATATCAAGGCCGAGGCCGTCGATGCTGCAGTTGCCGCCTATAAGGCTGAAGGCTTTCCTGTCGCCGGGGCTGCCGCCAGCATCATCGACCTTGATGCATTGCAGGCAGCGGTCGATGCCGCCGTTGCCGAACTCGGACCGATCGATATCGTTGTAGCCAATGCCAATACCGGCGGTGCGACGACCACCATGGACAAGACCTCGCCGGAACGCTTCCGTCAGGACGTCGCCGACAATATGGCAGGGCAATACAACACCATCCGCGTTGCCATTGATGGCATGAAGGCAAAGAAGCACGGCGCGATCGTTGTGGTCGGTTCGGTCAACGGCCTCGCCACCTTCGGCCAGCCGGCCTATAGCGCCGCCAAAGCCGGGCTTGTCAGCCTGACGCGCACCATGGCGACGGAATATGGCGAGCACAATATCCGTGCCAATATCGTCTGCCCCGGCACGGTGCAGACGCCTGCCTGGGATCACCGTATCGCCCGCAAGCCCGATGTCATGGACGGGCTGAAGAAATGGTATCCGCTGCAGCGCGTTGCCATGCCGGTCGATATCGCCAAGGCGATCACCTTTCTGGCCTCCGATGATGCCGGCTTCATTTCGGGTGTTACCCTGCCGGTCGATGGCGGGCTGATGGCTGGCAATCTGGCGATGTCACGCGAGCTGACGCTGGAGGATATGTGATGGCGGATCTGGTTCTCTCGCAGATCAACAAGCATTACGGCGATCATCAGGTTCTGCACGACATCGACCTGATGATCCCGGATGGCGAATTCGTCGTTCTGGTTGGCCCGTCGGGCTGCGGCAAGTCAACGCTTCTGCGCATGATTGCCGGTCTGGAAGAAGTGACCTATGGCGACCTCATCATCGGTGGACATCGCTCCAACCATGTCACGCCGCAGCGGCGCAATATCGCCATGGTGTTCCAGTCCTACGCGCTGTTTCCGCATATGACGGTGCGTGACAATATCGCCTATGGCCCGAAGCTCAGAGGCGAAAAGGCAGAAGAGATCGACGTCAAGATTGCCCATGCCGCCGAAATCCTCAACCTGACGCCCTATCTGGAGCGCTATCCGCGCCAGCTTTCCGGCGGCCAGCGCCAGCGCGTCGCCATGGGCCGTGCCATTGTGCGCGAGCCGAGCCTGTTTCTCTTCGATGAGCCGCTTTCCAATCTCGATGCGCAGCTGCGTGTGCAGATGCGCACCGAAATCAAGGCGCTGCACAAGAAGGTCGGCCGCACCTCCATCTATGTCACCCATGACCAGATCGAGGCGATGACGCTTGCTGACCGGATCGTGGTGATGAATGCCGGCCATATCGAGCAGATCGGCACGCCGCTGGAACTTTATGACACGCCGAAAACGCTGTTCGTCGCCAAGTTTATCGGCTCGCCGGCCATGAACCTGCTGGATGCCACGATCGCCTCGTCCGACGGACAGATGCGGGCCATGATCAGCGACAGCATTTCCATTGCACTTCCCGGTGCCACGGGGCTGCAGCCGGGCGACACGCTGACGCTCGGTATCCGGCCTGAACATTTCGAACTCGCTCCCGACGGCGAGGGCCTGCCGCTGGCGGTCGATCTGGTCGAGCAGACCGGCGCCGATACCTATGTCTACGGCAAGGTCGGCGGGCAGAGCGTGGTGGCGCTGTTCCGCCATCGCCTTGTTGTCGACAGCGATGCGGTCCTTTCGGTCCGCCCCCAGCTCGGCATGGAGCATCTGTTCAATCCCCAGACGGGAAAGCGCATCTGAAAGGGTGATCGCCGTGCACATTGAAGATATCGATACCCCGGCGCCGCTCGTCGATCTGGCGATCGTTGAGGCCAATCTGAAGCGGATGCAGGATTATTGTGATGCCCATGGCATCAAATTGCGTCCCCATATCAAGACCCACAAGATTGCCGAACTTGCCAGGCGCCAGATGGCACTCGGCGCCTGCGGCATCACCTGCCAGAAACTCGGCGAGGCCGAGGTGATGGCCGATGCCGGGATTGATGACATTCTGATCTCCTATCCGATCATCGGCCCGATCAAGGCAAAGCGGCTTGCCGCCCTTGCCGGGCGGGTGAAGATGACGGTGGCGATCGATAATGACGTTGCCTTTGAAACCGTTGCATCCGCCGCCCGGATGGGCGGTGCCGAGATAGCTGTTCTGGTCGAATTCGACAGCGGCATGGGGCGCACCGGCGTCATGTCGGTCGCAGAAGCGCTGAGGCTGGCGCAAAGGGTTGCTGCAGAACCAGGGCTGCGTTTCGCCGGGCTGATGACCTATCCGGCAAACGAGGCATCTGCCGTCTTCGTCAAGGCGGCGCGCCCTGTCTTCGCGGCCGCCGGTCTGCCAATCCCGATGGTGTCGGGCGGCGGGACGCCTGCGTCGCTGCATATTCATGAGCTTGGCGTCATCGATGAGCTGCGCGTCGGCACCTATATCTACAACGACCGGATGATGATGGGGGCCGGTCATGCCGCGCTGGAAGATTGCGCCTTTGATGTCATTGTCACCGTCGTTTCGCGGCCCGAGCCCGATCGTGCGATCATTGATGCCGGCACAAAGTCCCTCACCAGCGATCCTTCGGGCAAAGGCGGCCCGGGACATGGCCTGATTCGTGAATATCCCGATGCGGTGATCGTCCGGCTGACGGAGGAGCATGGCATGGTCGACCTATCGGCCTGTCAGAAAAAGCCGGAAATCGGTGAGATCCTGCGCGTAGTGCCAAATCACGTCTGTCCGGTTTCCAATCTGCACGATACCATCTTCGTCAAGGCGGGCGATGAACGTCTCACGTGGCGAGTCGATGCACGTGGTCTGACCCGGTAGGTTTTCGAAAATGTCTGCATCCACACATCTTCGCTCGCTGTTTGGCCGGCGTGACTTCGGGCTCTACACGCTCGGTAATTGCGCCGGGTTGCTTGCCCAATGGATGTTGAAGACCACCATCGCCTGGCTTGCCTGGGAGATGACCGGCAAGAGCCTCTGGGTCGGGCTGGCGGTGACGGCAGAAATGGTGCCGACGGTGCTGGTCGGTCTTTATGCGGGCGTGATTGCTGACCGTGCCGATATGCGCCGCCTTCTGATGCGGATCCAGTTCTCCACGGTCTGCATCTATTCCGCCCTAGCGGTGATGGATCTTCAGGGGCTGCTGTCGATTCCGATCATGCTGGCGTTACTCGCCTGCAATGGCGTCATTGTCGGCTTCGCCCAGCCGGCCAGTCAGGCGGCAATCACCGGGCTTGTCGACCGGGAGGAGCTCGGAACAGCGATTTCGCTGAACTCGATCCTGTTCAATCTCGCCCGCTTTGCAGGGCCTGCCATTGCCGGCGGGCTGATTGCCGGCTTCGGTTCGTCCGTGGCGCTGACGGTGACAGCCTTTTTCGCCGGTCTGTTCTTTCTCTCGCTTCTGGTGGTGCATTTCAATGCCGTGCCACGGCTGGTGGCGACCGGTTCGATCTTCAGCCAGATCGCCGAGGGCGCACGCCACATCCTGACCGAGCCAACGGTCTATTTCGTCTTCCTGCTCTATGCCACGGCCGCCTTTCTGATCCGGCCGATCAGCGAGCTTCTTCCGGAACTGGCGGATGCGGTTCTCGGCGGTGGTGCCGAGACGCTGGCCTGGCTTTCGTCCGCCATGGGCTTTGGCGCCATCATTGCCGGTGTCATCAATATGGTCAGCGGTGAGCGTGGTCAGGTCAAGCTCGCTGTCTGGGGCACGTTGCTGGCGGTGATAGGGGCACTGGTTCTGGCGCTGACGTCTTCGCCTTCTGTGGCGCTTTTCGGTGCTGCCGTGTTCGGCGGTGCGCTGGCGGCGGGCGGTGTTGCCTCGCAGACGGTCCTGCAGCTTGGTTCACCAGCGCATCTGCGTGGCCGGGTGATGTCGATCCACGGCATTATCTTCCGCGTCGGACCGGCGCTTGGCGCGGTTATCCTCGGCGCTGTCGGGGATCAGCTGAGCTTGCAGCGCGCGCTTCTTGGCGGTATTGCGGCGATGCTCTTAATCTGGTTCTGGCTGGTCAAGCGCAAGGGAGTGCGCCATGATTTGCGATAGATGGATCGCCGTCAGAACATGCGACAGGAAGGTGGAGGCAGGATGAAGGAACGGGCGAAGCGCATCAATCAGGCGGATATTGCCGAGCTTGCCGATGTCTCCATCAGCACCGTTTCGCGGGCTCTTGGCGGTGCGCACGGCATTTCGCCTGAAGTGCGTGAACGGATTCGCCGGATCGCCGATGAACTCGGCTATTCCGAGCGTCCGCCGGTATCGCTGGCGGTGCCCGCGGTCAAGGCCGTTGTCTATCTGCCCATGCATCCCGTTACCGGTGGCCTGCATCCGATCTTTCAGGAAACTTATGATGGCATCGTCGCGGCAGCCGCTGAAAATGCGTTCGAACTCTTCCCCAAGCTTCTGCCGGAAGAGGATATCGACCTCGCGCTGATCGAGGAAAATGCCGAAAGTCACGCCACCGCCACCGCTTTCATGTTCTATGTCGATCCGGTTCCGGAGGTGGCGCGGTTCTTTCAGCACAGCGGCAGCCTCGTTCTGGTCAACAATATCGATGCCGATATGCGCTTCGATAGCGTCATCGTCGACAACTATGCCGGCTCGAAACTGGCGACACGAAAAATACTCGCAGCCGGCCATCGCAACATTCTCTTCGTTGCAGGCAATTTGCGGTATTCGCCGCGCGAGCGGCTGCGCGGTTTTTATGATGCGATCGCCGAATGCC
Source organism: Martelella sp. HB161492 (assembly GCF_013184775.1). Classification (GTDB taxonomy): domain Bacteria; phylum Pseudomonadota; class Alphaproteobacteria; order Rhizobiales; family Rhizobiaceae; genus Martelella. The sequence goes on along the minus strand of NZ_JAATVV010000008.1, from coordinate 154,178 downwards.
CGGATGCCTGCGGCCAGCAGGTGGTGATTGGCTATGACCGGCACGAAACAGCGCTTGACTATTTCAAGCGTTACTTCGAGAGCCGCGAGAACTGGGACTGGACGGCGATCGTCTGCGGCAATGACCTCATGGCGATCGGCATCATGCAGGCGGCGCGCGAATGCGGTCTCAGCGTGCCGGATGATTTCTCCATCATCGGCTTTGACGACATCAGCTGGTCGGCCATGACGGCGCCACGGCTGACCTCGATTCGCTATGACCGGGCCGGGCTTGGCGAAGAGGCGATCCGTCTGATGAAGCGCCGGATTGAATTTCCCGATGCACCGGTGATCAAGGCTGTCGAAGGCGTCACCTTTGTGGAAGGCGGCAGCATCCGCTTCTGCTGAGGCCGGTCACTCAGCTGCGATTGCTGCACGGACATGCAGCGCCGCCATTATAGCCTGAAGCGAATTTATCATGTCAGGGTGGCTGCCTAAGGTGCGATCTCCGACAATTCAGCGTTTCAGGAGACCATATGCCCTTGTCATCATTCGCGTATTACCGATCTCAGTTCTATGGCGGCCAGTCTGTCAGCCAGGCTGAAACATCCCGTTCCGAATCTCCGCCGCCCCGCAAGCGGCGGAATGCGGGCAATATCAGCCCGCCCGTGCAGTCCGGTGGGATGCGTGACGTCGCTGCGCGCGCCGCGGACAAAATCTACTTTGCAGAGCAGGTCGATGGTGAAAAGCGGCAAAGGGTCGCGATCAGCCATGATTTTCTCGTGGCCTATGCTTTATGGTCTGCGAGACGCGCTGCCGCAGAAAATTGGGCTAAGGGGGCGCCTTTGATGCCTGTCGGGCACCAGACCGATCCGTCGCAGGCCACCAGTTCATCTGCCGGGCCGGCTCAGAAACAAGATCTCGAGGGCGGACAGATGACGGATCAGCCGGAGAGCCCGGCCTCGCCAGGCCCGGACACGTCGGATCCGCTCGACGACTTGCTTCGGAACGAGAATCTGCGGTTTTTCAATCCGGCTGATCCGCAGCGGTCCTGAACCGATCTTTGCTCATGAAAAAGGCCGCGAAAATCGCGGCCTTTCGCAAAGCATGTCCGAAGCGGCTCAGACGCCCGACTGGCCGTCCATGCCGATATAGGCGATGCGCAGCATATTGGTCGCACCTGGCGTGCCAAGCGGAACACCGGCCGAGACGATCAGGCGGTCACCTGGCTTGCCGAAGCCCTCGTCAACGACGATGCGGCAGGCCTCGTCAACCATGGTGTCGAGACCGGTCGGCTCAGCGGCGACGACACAGTGCAGGCCCCAGACGATGGCCAGGCGACGCGCCGTCTTGACAACCGGCGACAGGGCGATGATCGGCACATTCGGCCGCTCACGGGCGGCACGAAGGCCGGTGGTGCCGGAGGCGGTGTAGGTGACGATTGCCGTCAGCTTCAGCGTCTCGGCAATTTCGCGGGCTGCCAGCGAAATGGCGTCGGCGCCGGTTGCTTCCGGCTGCGGGCGCTGGGCATGGATGATGGTCGGGTAAAGCGCTTCCTTCTCAATCGTGCGGGCGATCGAGGCCATGGTGGTGACGGCTTCAACCGGATAGTCGCCTGCAGCCGATTCTGCCGAAAGCATGATCGCGTCGGCGCCTTCGAATACGGCCGTTGCAACGTCGGACACTTCAGCGCGGGTCGGGACCGGTGAGGTGATCATCGATTCCAGCATCTGGGTGGCAACGACGACCGGCTTGCCGGCGGCGCGGCAGGCGCGGATCAGCTTCTTCTGCAGGCCGGGAACGGCCTCAAGCGGCATTTCCACGCCAAGGTCACCGCGGGCAACCATCAGGGCATCCGACATCTCGATGATCTCGTCGATGCGTTCGATGGCCTGCGGCTTCTCGATCTTCGACAGAAGGCCGACCTGTCCACGGGCAATCTTGCGCACTTCGGCAAGATCGTCCGGGCGCTGGATGAAGGACAGGGCAACCCAGTCAACATCACCGGTTTCGAGCACGGCGTCGAGGTCGAGGCGGTCCTTTTCGGTCAGGGCGCCAACGCCGAGCAGCGTGTCGGGAAGCGAAACACCCTTGCGGTCGGAAATCTTGTTGCCGGCAACGACGGTGCAGACAATGCTCTTGCCATCGCACTTTTCAGCGCGGAGCTGCAGCTTGCCGTCGTCGATCAGCAGGCGGTGGCCGGGCTGAACGGACTGAAGGATTTCGGGGTGGGGAAGGTAGACGCGCTTCTCGTTGCCGGGCTCGTCAATGTCGTCGAGGGTGAAGGTCTGGCCGATCTCGAGCTCGACCTTGGAGTCGAGGAACTTGCCAACACGGAGCTTGGGGCCCTGAAGGTCTGCAAGAATGCCGATTGGCCGGCCACAGCGTGCTTCAACATTCCGAATGCGCTTGATCAGCGTGCGCATCACATCATGGCTGGCATGGCTCATGTTGATGCGGAAAACGTCAGCGCCAGCCTTGTGCAGCTTTTCGATGACTTCTTCTTCGGACGAGGCGGGGCCAAGTGTGGCGAGAATTTTGACTTTTCTGTTACGTCTCATCAGTTCTGACTCTCTTGAGTGCTGGGCTTGTCGGAAAGCTGCACAGTCCAGCTTTCCTCCCGCCCTGTGTCATATTCGCTAAAACCCATTCTCTGATAGCCGCGGGCAAAGCAGTCCTGTACGCCGACGATTGTGAACTCGTCTTCTGCGACGCACATGTTGATATAGCCTGTCCAGCGACCGCTGCCGGTCGCGTCTTCGGCATAGAGATAGTAGTAGCGTGCTTTTAGTGGGCCCGGCACAACGGTCATGCAGGTGGAGGCTGGGAGTTGCCACCATCCTTCGGAGACCCATCCCTTTTCCTCACGATAACCGACGGCAGCGCCGACGATCTTGGATGTGTTGTTGCAAACGCGGAATTCCGCATGGGCGACGCCTGGAGCGCCGAAGCCGGCGATAAAACCGCCAAGCAGGAGCGCGCTTCCGAGCGGCAGGGCGTTCAGAAGAAGCGTGAAGGCCTTTGAACGACGGCCGGTATCGGGAGCGAGTTGGGTCATTGAGTTGAGCATTTGTGTCGTTATCTTGTTTTGCGTTGACCGTGGGAGAAAGTCAACGCGGCTTCAATCGATTGTAATGGCCCTTTCAGTTTTGTCGCCACAAAGGGCGAATCTGTGGCGTAAAGCCGTCTTGCCGAAAGCGCCGACTCCATGCCATCAACGCCTATTATCATCAATTCTGCAATGGATATCCATGCCGAACGTCAACGCATATGAGAGAATAGCCGGAAATTATGACAATGGCATTGTTTTACTTGGTGACCATGCCATGGCCAGACTTCCCGCTGAATATGGCAATCTCGGGCTCGATCCCGCCGTCTTCGCCCGCCACATCGCCTATGATATCGGCGTGGAAAAACTGGTGCGCGGGCTTGCGGAACGGCTCGGCTGTCCGGCTGTCATATCGTGTTTCTCACGTCTTTTAATCGATCCAAATCGTGGTGAAGACGACCCGACGCTGATCATGAAAATCTCTGACGGTGCCATCATTCCCGCGAATCATCCGCTGAGCAGCGACGAGCGCGAAAAGCGGCTTGCGCTCTATCACCGTCCCTATCATGCCGCGATCGACGAAACGCTGCAGGCTGCCGGGGCGGCATCGGGCCGGGCGCCGCTGGTGCTGTCCATCCATTCCTTCACCCATGCCTGGAAGGGCGCCGCCCGGCCCTGGCATGCCGGCATATTGTGGGACAGCGATCCGCGTGCGGCCAGTGCGCTGATTGCCGGGCTTGCGGCGATAGACGGCCTCGTCATCGGTGACAACGAGCCCTATGACGGCGCGCTCAAGGGCGACACGATGTATCGTCACTGTTCGCTAAAGGGCCTGCCCCATGCCCTGCTTGAGGTGCGGCAGGATCTGATTTCGGATCAGGCCGGGATTGATCTGTGGATTGACCGGCTCGTACCTGTTTTTGCCGCACTCAATGATCAGGATAGCTTACATGAGATCCGTCATTACCCATCCCGGGCGGATTGATGCATCGGGCTCGAGAAAGAGGATGACCAGCATGAGTGAGCTGAAAGAGACAGAGCGAGAGGCGCTGGAAGCGGCAGCCTTTCGCCGTTTGGTCGCGCATTTGCGTGACCGAAGCGATGTTCAGAATATCGATTTGATGAACCTGGCCGGTTTTTGCCGCAACTGCCTTTCCAACTGGTATCGCGACGCAGCGGCGGAAAAGGGCATTGCCCTTTCAAAGGAAGAAAGCCGGGAGATCGTTTACGGCATGCCCTATGAGGCGTGGAAGACGCTTCACCAGCGCGAGGCCAGTCCGGCGCAGAAGGCTGCTTTTGAAGTGAACAAACCCGCCGAATGAGGCTTTGCCGCATTTGAACGCTTGACCTTGGCGGCGCTTCGCGGCAGGCAAGGGCCCGCTTTTGAATTTACGAAAATGTCCCTTTCGGCGCAGACCTGCCGGAAAGGGGCAGGATGACAGTCCAACAGGAGAAAGACATGTCTGACGCACAGGGTGTTGCGCGCGACCAGCTGCGCTCGTTTGTCGAACGCATCGAGCGCCTGGAAGAGGAAAAGAAGACGATTGCCGATGACATCAAGGATGTCTATGGCGAGGCCAAGGGAACCGGCTTTGACACCAAGGCTCTGCGCAAGATCATTGCCCTGCGCAAGAAGGACGAGCAGGAGCGCATGGAAGAAGAAGCGATCCTTGATACTTATCTGATCGCGCTCGGCATGCTGGCCGCCGGCGAAGAAGAATAATCTTTCTGGAAGGGCCGGAGCGATCCGGCCCTTTTGCTACAGGCCGTCGACAACCAGTTTCAGCCCCGCCAGGAAGGCCATGATATACATGAAGGGGTAGAACACCTCCATCTTCATGCGTTTGACCACCTGGGCCCCGAGAAAGGTGGCGATGATGGCGACGGGCAGCAGGCTTGCCGATGCGATGAGGTTCGAGATCCGCAGCTCGCCCAGCGCGTAATAGGGCAGAAGCTTCACGACATTGACGATGGCAAAGAAACGCACGCTCATGCCGGTATAGGATTTGACATCCAGCTTCAGCGGCAGCGTGTAGATCTGAAATGGCGGGCCGCCCGAATGGGAAATGAAGCTGGTATAGCCTGAGACGAGGCTCCAGATTGTCGCCTTGACCGGTTTTTGCGGGGCAGGCGGGGTCTCTTCCTTCGGACCCGGACGAAGGCGATCGAAGAAATACTTGCCGGCAAAGCTGACGGTCGCCAGTCCGACCAGAAGCTTTGTCAGCGAATAGGGGACCATGGAAAAGGTCAGCCAGCCAAGCAGGATACCGATCATGGCGCCGGGCAGCATGATCTTCATCGTCGGCCAGTGATTGTGGTGGCGCCAGGACCAGAGCGCAACGCCATCCATGACAATCAGGATGGGCAGCATGACGGCCGCAGCGGTCACCGGATCGACAACGAGGGTCAGGATCGGAACGCCGAGCAGGGCAAGCGCACCGCCCATGCCGCCCTTCGTCAGGCCGACAAGCATCACCGCCGGAATGGCAGCTGCATAAAACAAGGGATCGGGTAGCATATGAACAAAGACTCGGTTGAAACTGTGGTCTATCGGATTTATCGGAGTTTTGCGAGTGTCCGTCCTGTTGCTGATGACGGGGTGTTGTCGCCACGGTCCTGCGGTTCCTGTCCCGCCGCAGCCGGTCAATCATAAAAGGACAAGGGAGGCTGTCATGGAAAGTGCCGAAACACGCTGCCGTCTGGTTCTGATCGTGCCGGATATTGCCGATGCCGCAGAGCAGGAGAGGCTTCTGGGGGATGCGTTGCGGGGTGGCGATGTTGCCTCGGTCATCATTCCGCAATATGCGCTTGGTCTGGATGAATTCCAGCAGCGGGCGGAAAAGCTGGTGGCTCTTGTCCAGAATTATGATGCTGCGGCGATCATTGCCGGTGACAGCCGGGTTGCCGGTCGCGCCCGCGCTGACGGTCTGCATATCGAGGGCGGTGCGGATGCCGTTGCCGAGGCGGTGGAGAAATTCTCGCCGAAGCTGATCGTTGGCGCCGGCCATTCGGGCGATCGTCACGAGGCGCTGGAAATCGGTGAGAAATCACCGGATTATATTCTTTTTGGCCGGCTCGACGGGGACAGCAGGGCCGAAGCACATCCGAAAAACCTCGAGCTGGGCGAATGGTGGGCTTCGATGGTTGAGATTCCCTGCATCGTCATGGGCGGAAGCGAGCCTGCCAGTGCCATGGATGTTGCCGGCACATGGGCCGAATTCGTCGGACTGGGACGGGCCGTCTTCTCCGCGCCCGGCGGGCCGGCTGCCATGGTTGCCCAGGTCAATGCGGTGCTTGACGAAAAAGCGCCACGATTTGAATATTGATGGCAGTATGATTAAACGCAGCAACGGTCTTGCGGCCGCCTTTCTGATGAGCGGATTTGCAATCGCCTCGCCGGCCCTGGCGCAGGCAGATGCAGCCACATCCACCGTTGAGACCCCGCCGGCGCTGGCCGCGCCGGTGCCCGAACGCGGCAGCCGCCTTGTTTCACCGGAAGATCTGAACGTGGCGCGAACGCCATCCGGCCTGAAGCTTTATGCGCGCATGGGCAGCCCGCTGCCCGAGCTTCCGCCTGAAAAGCCCTATGATGGTCCCGTGGATGAAGCCTATGGCGCCTATCAGCGCGGCATGTTCCAGACCGCCTATTCCGAAGCGCTGAAACGCGCGCATCAGGGCGATGCCGATGCCGAGACGCTGATTGCGGTGATGCTGGACAAGGACCTTATTTCCAAGGCGCGGGCAGGCTCGCCATCCGACTGGTATCGCATGGCCGCGGAAAGCGACAGTCCGGCGGCAAAGAACCGCTACGGCATGATGCTGCTGTCCGGTCAGGGTGTTGCCAAGGATCCGGCCAAGGGCGAGGCCCTTGTTCGCGCGGCGGCCGAAGCGGGCAATGCCGAGGCCGCCTACAATCTCGCCACACTCATCATTTCCAATGCCAAGGGCAGTGCAGATGGCACCAAAGACGCCTTGCCCTGGTATGAGAGGGCTGCCAATGCCGGCATACCCGAAGCGGAATATGCGCTTTCGCAGATCTATCTGGCGGATACCAGCCTGCCGGAAGAACAGCGGATCACCAATGGTTTCTGGCTCTACAGCGCAGCCAAGGATGGCCTTGATACGGCCCAGATCGATCTGGCGCTCAGGCTGGTCAGCGGCCGAGGCGGGCAGGGCGCCGATCCGGAACAGGCCTTTGAGTGGATGCATCGTGCCGCCATTTCCGGCAATCCCGCAGCGCAAAGCAAGCTTGGCGATATGTTTCGCGATGGCGTCGGCACGAAAAAGGACCCGGTCTCGGCCGCGACATTTTATCTGCTTTCGCAGCGCTCCGGACTTTCTGAACCGAAGGTTGATACCTATCTGAAGCAATTGCCAGCAGATCAGCTTAAACTGGCTGAGGCGCGCGCCAATACGGCCGCCGGAAAATTCTAGTATTAGGCGAATTTCAGCGCTGTTCAGCGCGTCTTTTTTGTGTATCTTGATTTTCGGCTCCGGGGGGAGCACGTCCTGCCTCTGGTTATTTGAGATGCATATTAGAGGTTGGCATCTTTGCAGCAACTGACTTCAATTGCTCAGCTTGTATCAAGTCTGGGGCTTGGTGCGTTGGTCGTTCTCGGTTATTTCGCCTTGCTGCGGTATTATCGGGAGCGATTTTCGGGCGTTGTCATTAGTGGTCTGCTCTTCGGTTGCGCTGCCGTTCTGGCCATGCTGAGCCCGATTCAGGTGTCTCCTGGTGTCTTTTTCGATGCCCGCAGCGTTTTTCTCGCGCTTGCCTCTCCCTTTGCCGGGCCGATATCGGGCCTCATCGCGCTTGCCATGGCGGTTTCGGCGCGTTTCGCGCTGGGCGGCAGCGGTGCTTTCGCCGGTTCGATCGGTCTGACGATCGCCGGCGCCGCCGGCATGCTGCTCTGGTATTTCGGACCAAGACGTTATCAGCCGCACCATTTTTTCCTTCTGGCGGCCATGGCTTCACTGATGGTTCTTTCGGCCTTCGCCATGGGCTTTCCCGCCGGACTGGCAATCATCAGGACAGCGCTGATCCCGCTGATCACAATCAACTTCTTCGGTGTGCTGCTGCTGGGCCTGTGCCTCGAGGCGGCGCGCTCGAACAATGAATATACCCGTCTCCTGGCCTTTGAGGCCGAGCGCGATCCACTGACACATCTGTTCAATCGCCGCGTTCTCGATGATGTCGAGCTGAAGCTGGAGCGCGCCATGACTGCAGGCAGCCGCCAGGCCTGTGTCATTCTCTTTGATATCGACCACTTCAAGGAGATCAACGACAAGTTCGGCCATGCCCGGGGTGACGATGTGCTGCTCAAGGTCGCCGGCGCCATTACCGGCCGCGTGCGTCGCAGCGATACGGTCGTGCGCTATGGCGGCGAGGAAATTGCCGTCATTCTCGAAGATACGGTGATCGAGAATGCCGTCGTCGTTGCCGAGCAGACCCGCAAGATGATCGAAAGGCTGACATTTGAACATGGTGACGAGCGCTTTTCGGTCACCGTGAGTGCCGGGGTCACCGCGTTCTTCGCTGGAGATGGTGCGCTGCGCATTGCGCTCGATCGCGCCGACCAGGCGCTTTATCTGGCCAAGAATGCGGGCCGGAATCGTGTCGAATCATTCATACAGGCAGCCGCCTGAGGCATATCGGCGGTTTTGCATACTTGAATTTGCCCCTATTCTGTGTTCATGAACCGTGAAACACCGCATTTCCTCGCTGTCCTTCTGGTGACGGCGCAATAACAAGGATATTCTTTCATGGCCCGGTCCGCTCTCCTTAACGTGATGGTTCAGGCCGCCCTCAAGGCGGGCCGCTCGCTGACGCGTGATTTCGGTGAAGTGCAGAACCTGCAGGTTTCGGTCAAGGGACCGGCCGATTTCGTGTCGCAGGCCGATCTCAAGGCGGAAAAGATCCTGCGCACCGAACTGCTGCGCGCCCGCCCGACCTATGGCTTTCTCGGTGAGGAAGGCGGCGAGGAAGAGGGTACCGACGGTCAGCACCGCTGGATCGTCGATCCTCTTGATGGCACGACCAACTTCCTGCATGGCATTCCGCAATTTGCCGTGTCGGTGGCGCTTGAGCGTTCGGGAGAGGTGGTTGCAGGTGTTATCTACAATCCGGCGCTAGACGAACTTTTTGTCGCTGAAAAGGGTGGCGGCGCATTCTGCAATGACCGCCGCATCCGCGTTTCGGCCCGCCGCCAGCTGGCCGATTGCGTGATCGGCTGCGGCGTGCCGCATCTGGGCCGCGGTCATCATGGCAAGTTTCTGGTGGAGCTTCGCCACGTCATGGGTGAGGTTGCCGGCATTCGCCGCATGGGCGCTGCCTCGCTTGATCTTGCCTATGTCGCTGCCGGTCGCCTTGACGGCTATTGGGAAGAATATCTCTCGGCCTGGGACATGGCTGCCGGCCTGATTCTGGTACGCGAAGCCGGCGGTTTCATCTCCGACATGAAGGGCGGGCAGAACATTCTCGAAAGCGGCGGTGTGATTGCCGGCAATGAGATGATCCGCATCGCACTGATGGACCAGATCCAGCGCCGCCTGGAAAAATAATCTGATATTGGACAATTGCGGTTGCGGTGCCATTTTCTAGGCTTCGCCCTTCAATTCGTCACCATTTTCGAATAGAGCTTGATAAGGCCGGAGCAGGCAATGTTCCGGCTCTCTCACGTGCGCCCCTCATTTTCCAATCTGAATGGTCACCGGGGCGTTTCGAAATCAGATTTGCCGGAGGTGAGGCCCTATGTCGGATGTCGAACTCGAGCAGTATGATGTGCGCGAAACCTCGCGACGCGGGTTTGCTCAGAAGATGTCGAGCCCGATGACCTTCTTCTGGACCATGGTCATCTTCCTGATCCTGGTCGGGTTCTGTATTGCGATCCTTTACCGCCAGGCACACAATGCCTTCATGACCAATCCGGGCCTCAACGGGCTCATTCTTGGCGTTGCCATTATCGGCGTGCTGATGGTCTTCAGTCAGGTTCTGGCGCTGCGCCGCGAGGTCGGCTGGCTCAATTCCTTCCGTGCCGCCGGCAGTGCTGATCGCGTTGGCCGCGATCCCAAGCTGCTGGCGCCGATGCGCGCCCTGATCGGCTCGCGCCAGACCATGGCGCTGTCGACCTCGTCGTTGCGTTCCATTCTCGATTCGATCGCCACCCGGCTGGACGAGCAGCGCGATACGACGCGCTATCTGGTCGGACTGCTGGTCTTTCTCGGCCTGCTTGGTACCTTCTGGGGGCTGTTGAACACGATCGGCTCGATTGGCTCGATCATTCAGGGGCTTGATCCCAATTCCGGCGACAGCGCCGATGTTCTGAACGCACTGAAGGAAGGGCTTTCCGGTCCGTTGTCCGGCATGGGAACGGCCTTTTCCTCCTCGCTGCTCGGCCTTTCCGGCTCGCTGGTGCTCGGTTTCCTCGATCTTCAGGCCGGCCGCGCCCAGAACCGCTTCTACATGGAGCTGGAAAACTGGCTTTCGAGCATGACGGACGTGACGTCGGATCTGGCACCGGCGCTGGAAGGCGTGGCTGCGGGCTCCAGCGAGCAGTTCGAGGTTCTGGCGGCAGAACTGCACCGGATCGCCGAGAGCGGCGGTCTTGGCCAGAGCGCGGTTCCGGCCATGGCTCAGCTTGCCGAAGGTATTCAGGGCGTGGTCAAGAACATGCGCAACGAGCAGCAGATGCTGCGCGACTGGATCGAGGCGCAACAGGAAGAATCGCGCGAACTCAGGCAGACCTTGCAGCGGCTTGCTGACAAGCTTGAGGGGCGGTGATCATGGCGCTCGCCCGAAACCGGCGTTCCGGCCGCAATGTCGATTACTGGCCCGGCTTCGTCGACGCCCTGTCGACGCTGCTTCTCGCCATCATGTTCATGCTGACGGTTTTCGTCATCGGCCAGTTCATCCTGACACGTGAAATTTCCGGCAAGGACGAGGTTCTGAACCGTCTCAACAGTCAGATCGCTGAACTGACCCAGCTCTTGGCGCTGGAGAAGAGCAATAATCAGGACGCCAATGACATGATCGCCACGCTGCAGGCCTCACTGGCCGCAGCCGAAAGCGACAAGTCGCGGCTTCAGTCGCTGCTTGATCAGGGCTCCGGTGTTTCCGATGCTGCCAATGCGAAGATTGCCGGCCTGTCCTCCGATCTTGAAGCCGAGAAGCAGATTTCGGCCAAGGCCCAGAATCAGCTGGCGCTTCTGAACCAGCAGATTGCCGCTCTGCGCGCTCAGCTGGCCGCCGTCGAAGAGGCGCTGCAGGTCTCCGAAGCGAAGGACAAGGATTCGCAGGCCCGCATCGCTGATCTTGGCCGTCGCCTGAATGTGGCGCTGGCGCAGAAGGTACAGGAACTCAACCGCTACCGGTCCGACTTCTTCGGCCGGCTGCGTGAAATTCTTTCGGATCGCGACAATATCCGCGTGGTCGGCGATCGTTTCGTGTTCCAGTCGGAAGTGCTGTTTCCCTCTGGTTCCGACGAACTCAATGATGCCGGCCGTCAGGAGCTCGCCAAGCTTGCTTCTGCGCTTCTGGAGATTTCCAAGGAAATTCCGGACGATATCGACTGGGTTCTGCGTGTCGACGGCCATACGGATGATGTGCCGATCAAGCCGGGCGGCAAGTTCACCGATAACTGGGAACTGTCGAGCGCCCGTGCTGCTTCGGTGGTGCGCTACCTGATCTCGCAGGGCGTGTCGCCCGATCGCCTGGTGGCGGCAGGCTTTGCCGAATTCGAGCCGATTGCCGAGGGCGAAACGCCTGAGGCCCGGGCGCAGAACCGGCGCATCGAGTTCAAGCTGACCGAAAAGTAAGTTCTGAGCCCCGGTCTTCTGGCCGGGGTTTTTCTCAGGGCTTGAAAATTGCGCGTTTTTTTTCTAGTTTGCGGGCTCCGCAAGGGCATGGCCATGAAGCGCCAGTGCCGCGCTTTTCCTGCGCTGTTCTTCCTGACAAGCGGACGAGGTTTCTCCAGGAAGCATCAACGACAATCGGTCTTCCCGCGGGAGAAGCTTTACATGACGGACGAAACCATGGCGGTTTCGGGTCGAATGCGTTTCGACAAGAAAACCATCGCGATCATGCTGATGATCGGCTCGGTGGCCGCCTTTACCACAATCGATACACTGACCAAGACGCTGACAACGCGCCATGATCCGGTGATGCTGATCTTTCTGCAGAATGTTGCGGCTGCGCTGGTCATTCTGCCGCTGGCGCTGCGCAAGGGGGCTTCCGGCTTTCGCATTCAGTCGCCGCGCCTGCTGCTGCTGCGTGGCGTCCTGGGCGCGCTCGTCTCCTTCCTGATCTATACATCGCTGAAGCTTCTGCCTTTTACCGTGGCCACATCGCTGCTGCAGCTGGAGACATTTTTCGTCATTCCGCTGGCGATGATCTTTCTCAAGGAGCGGCCGGACTGGCGACGCTTCCTGGCGGTCGGGCTCGGCATTTCCGGTGCGCTTTTCATTCTGCAGCCGGGCGGCGGCACATTCCAGATGGCCGGACTGATCGCTATTGCCGCAGCGCTTGCGCTGGCTGCCAAGGATATCGTGCTCAAGTTTCTGGCGATGAACGAGCAGATCGTGCCGGCATTGTTCTGGATGTATGTGGTCACCGCCATCATCATGGTCGGACCGGCAATCACGCACTGGTCTTCGGTTGGCCTGGCGGACTGGGGCTTTATCATCGCTGCAGCGATTTTGATGAATGGCTGCAATTTCGGCATGCTGAAAGCCTATTCCATGGCTGATGCTGTCGTGCTGGCGCCGGTGATCCACTCGGCGCTGCCCATGGCGGTCATGGTTGGCGTTGTTGTTTTCGGCGAGTGGCCGTCGCCGCTGGTCTGGGTCGGCATCGTGCTGATCGCCATGGCGACCTTCATGCCCAGCGGCAAGCGGTCCGGGGGCTAGCGCACCGGCTCGAAAATCGGAATCGATTTTCGAAGAGAACGATGCGTAGATTCAATAAGATAGAGCGCCGTGCGTCCAAAAGGACGCACCGTGCTCTAGCCCTCGGTTCCTGTGCGTGTCTCGACATCGAACTGAAGCCGAGCCAGGCGGGCGTAGAGCCCGCCCTTGGCCACCAGCGCCTCATGCGTGCCCTGCTCGACGATGTGGCCGCCATCCATGACGATAATCCGGTCGGCATTCAGCACTGTTGCCAGCCTGTGGGCGATCACCAGCGTCGTGCGGCCCTTCATCAGCCCGGCAAGGGCGTGCTGCACCAGTGTCTCGCTTTCGGCATCAAGCGCAGATGTCGCCTCGTCCAGCAGCAGCACCGGCGCGTCGCGCAGAATGGCGCGGGCAATGGCGATGCGCTGGCGCTGGCCGCCGGACAGCATCACGCCGCGTTCGCCCGCCATCGTGGCATAGCCATGCTCGAGCTTTTCGATGAAGTCATGTGCCTGTGCCGCCCGGGCGGCAGCATAGACGTCTTCGGCGCTGGCGCCGGGACGGCCAAGCGCGATATTGTCGAAAATGCTGGCAGCGAAGATCGCCACATCCTGCGGTACGAGCGCAAAGCGGGCGCGCACATCTTGAGGCCGCGCGTCCCGCAGATCGACGCCATCGAGACGGATCGAGCCGGCAACCGGATCATAATAGCGTAACAGCAGCGCGAAGAGCGTGCTCTTGCCAGCGCCTGACGGGCCGACAATGGCGACGGTCTCGCTCGGGTTGACGGCAAGCGTCATTCCCGTCAGGGCACCATGATCGGCATTGCTGCTCGGATAGTGGAAGGAGACATTGGCGAGGCTGATCGCGCCCGAGGCCGGCTCGGGCAGGGCAATCGGCTCGGCTGGCGCCGTGATCGCCGAGGGTTCGGACAGGAGCTCGCTGAGCCGGTCCGCAGCCCCTGCAGCCAGCGAGACTTCGCCCCAGACTTCCGAGAGCTGGCCGAGCGCACTGCCGGCAAGTACCGCGTAAAGCAGGAACTGCCCGAGCGTGCCGCCGCTCATCGTGCCGGACAGAACGCTGTGGGCGCCATACCAGAGGATTGCGGTGATGGAACAGAAGACGATGCTGATGGCGATCGCCGTCAGCACGGCACGGGCCCTGAGTGCCGTCCGCGCGGCTTCAAAGGCGGTTTCCACCGCACCGGCATATTGACGGGCAGCCATGTCCTCGCCGTTGAAGGACTGCACTGTGCGGGTGGCGGCAATGGTCTCGCTGGCAAAGGCGGCAGCGGATGCGAGTTCATCCTGGGCCGAGCGGGAGCGGCCGCGGACGCTGCGCCCGAATGCGATCAACGGAATGACAATCAGCGGAATGACAATGATGACGAGTACCGAGAGCCGTGGCGAGGTCCAGATCATCATGCCGAGGCCGCCGATCCCCATGATGAGATTGCGCAGCGCAATCGAGGCGGAAGAGCCGAAGGCGGATTTCACCTGAACCGTGTCGGCGGTCAGTCGCGATACGATCTCGCCGGACTGGTTGGTGTCGAAAAAGGCTGGCGACAGCCGGATGACGTTGGAAAACACGTCGCGTCTGAGATCGGCAACAATCCGTTCGCCGAGTGACATGACGAAGAAATAGCGCAGGGCCGAAGACAGTCCGAGCAGCAGCGCCATCACACCAAGGCCCAGGAAATAGGTGTTGATCACGCCAGGGTTGGACGCCGTGAAACCATGGTCGATCACCCGCCTAACCGCGACGGGCAGGATCAGCGTGACGACAGCGGCCATCATCAGGAAGACAAGCGCACCGGCAACGAGGCCGCGATAGCGCATCAGATAGGGGAACAGGCGGGTGAGGGGCTTCAGATCAGTGCGGCGCCGGGAGCCGTTGTCTTTGCGGGTCAAATTCACTTCCTTTGATGTCAACAAGCCGTCATATTGACCGCGGCGGCCCTTGTTATTCGCTTTGCGTTCCTGTATAGCCAGCGCAACCTAATCGGAAAGCCGTGGCGTCAAGGACGGTCTCACGGCTTTGTTTATTCAATCGGTCCAGCTGGTGCAATGACTGCCTTGCATGGATCCAGCTTGCAGGAAGAATGTTATGAAGGCTGATATTCATCCCGATTATCACACCATCAAGGTTGTCATGACCAACGGTACTGAATTCGAAACCCGCTCGACATGGGGCAAGGAAGGCGATGTCATGAACCTCGACATCGACCCGACCTCTCATCCGGCCTGGACCGGTGGTCAGCAGAACCTGCTCGACCGTGGCGGCCGCGTTTCGAAGTTCAACAAGCGTTTCGGTGGCCTCGGCCTCTGATCGCGGTCTTGAACGCGAGATTTCCGAAAAACCCGGCTTCGGCCGGGTTTTTTGTTGCCCGATTTTTGGGTGTGAATTACGGCCTTAGCAGGGCAGGGCGCATGACAAAAGGCCCGCACAAGCGGGCCTTTGATGGATCGGCGGTTTGAAACCGGTGCTGCAGGATCTTGTTTCCGACGCGTCTGGTTATCGAAAAAACAATAGCCACTCTTTCGTCCGAAGCTCACGCTTGTTGAAGCTACGCATCGTTCTTTTCGAAAATCGATTCCGATTTTCGAGCCGATGCGCTAGCGGGAGCCGAAAGCCGTGCGCAGCAGATCGATCTGGGCGATCACATTGTTCTCGTTGCCGCTTTCCGGCAGGTCGGTCTCGGTGCTCAGCAGATTGTCATCCAGCAGGCTGATGCGGGATTCGAGTCGGAGCGACTGTTCGATGAGATCGCGGAAACCGGGGGGCAGATCAATCCATCCCGGCGCGGTGCGATCAACGTGATCCTTGCCAAGACGTAGCTTGCGCCGCTCGCTCAGCACCTGATCGCGCGTCATTTCGCCGCTGTTAAGCGAGCGCTGCAGCAAAAGCCAGGATGCGAGCTGCATCAGCCTGGTCGTCAGTCGCATCGATTCGGCGGAATAGAGCGTGGCGGCCTGTCGGGGCAGCATTTTCGATGCAGCGCGGCCAACGCCGTCGAGATAGGCAGCTGTGGTTTCCACGAGCGCCATGCCTTCGCGATAGAGCATGTCGAATTGCGGCGATGAGGCCGCACGGCCCGCGAAGCTGATCGTTGTCGCTTCCCGCTTTGTCATTGGTATTCCCTGGTTACGCCACACACTAAAACCGCAGGAAAGCGGCCTTTCTTTGAATGACTGCACCATTAATCCTGTAGCGGAATTCCGCAAGCAGTATCTTAACGAAGGGTTAATACCCACATCTGCGATGATGTTGCGCACAAAAAAAGAGCCGTCATGACGGCTCAGAGTTTTAGGTGATATCGGAATGAAAGACAGATCTCCCGATGTTCACAATAATCATCGATAAAGGTTAACAAATGGTAAACGCCTGTGACTACTTGCGAAACAGGCTTTCTGCGGCCTTTTTGCCGGCCGATTTCTTGACGATTGCCTGTTCGATCCGCTCGATCTCGCCCTTCAGGTCGTTGACAAGCGTTTCCAGTGCTTCAACCGAGTGGACCTCCAGATCGGCGCCGATGACATATTGGCCTTTCGGCGGCTTCCTGTCTGCGTCTTCGTCATCACGCATTGACGGGCTCCTTTTCTTTTTCTGCTGGCTGTTCTTCTGCCGGGCCTTCTTCCTGGGGTGGCCGGGTTTGCAGATGGATTCCTTCCGGGGTCGATACCGGAACCGCGGCGTCGGGCATCGGACTGAACGGGAAGTCGCGATCCTCGACCGGAATGGCGGCGCGGATGCGCGAGCGGATGATGGCATAGGCCAGAATCAGAATATGCGCCGTTGCCGTGATCAGAAACAGCGCATAGGGCCCGAATGCCGACATGATCGGGCCGCCGACGGTCGGGCCGATGATAGTGCCGATGCCGAACAGGAACAGCAGGCCGCTGGCGATCTTGACGAAATCCTCGGCGCTGGCAAAGTCATTGGCATGCGAAGCGGTGATCGGATAGAGCACGTTCGCCGTTGCGCCATAAAAGGCAATCAGCACGAAGAGGAAGGTGCTTTCCGGCTTGAACAGCACGATCAGCAGGGCGGCCGTAGCGCCGACGCCGGCAAGCCCGGCAATCACATAGCGCCGGTCCATCAGGTCTGAAATCCGTCCGATCGGAACCTGAGCCAGCGCCCCGGCGAGGATGGCGATGATCATGAAAAAGGCGATCTGGCTGTCGTGAAGCCCGGCGCGGGCGCCGAAAACAGCCCCCAGCGTGCCGAAGGCGCCATTGGCGATGCCGATCAGCAAGACGCCGAAAAAGGCGACGGGTGAATTGCGGTAGAGCAGTTTGAGATCGATCCTCACAGCCCTGAGCGGTTTCGGCGAGGCGGCATTGGAGACGGTGGTCGGCAACATGGCGATGCAGTACAAGATGCCGGCAACCATGAACAGGATCGGCGTCTGCGGATTGCCGAAGCCGACAATCATCTGGCCGCCGACGACGCCGAACAGGGTGATGCCAGTGTAGAATGTAAACACCACGCCACGGCTCTTGTTGTCGACGCGTTCATTCAGCCAGCTCTCGATGATCATCTGCGTTCCGGCCGTGGCAAAGCCGGTCGCAGCCCTGAGCACAATCCAGGCAATGTCATTGATCAGGATACCTGTGGAAAGGGCAACGATGCAGATGATGGCAATGAAACCCGAAAAGGCGCGGACATGGCCGATCCGCATGATCAGTTTCGGCGCCAGAATACAGCCAATCACATAGCCCGACGCCCAGGAGGTGCCGAGAAAGCCGAGCGAGGTGTCGCTATAGCCTTCCGCCGCACCGCGCAGCGGCAACAGCAGCCCGTGCAAGCCGTTGCCGAGGAACAGGAAGAGAGTACCGAGAAGAAGGGCAAAAACCGGAAGTAGATTGCGTTTCATGCGAGTAGGCTCTGATCGGTTGGGTTTAGAAAAGAGGGACGTCAAAGACCTAACGTCCCGCTTGTCCGGCAGTTCCAGGGGATGTGCAGATCGGACGGCCGATAAATGCTCACTTTGCATTTTCTGCCGGCACAAATTCCGCAAGACCCTGTCCCCCGTTGAGGTCAGCAGAATGATTGACGTGGCTCAGCCATGATTTGTCATGAAAAACGCATCCGGCGGCGTTGTCACGTCCAATTATAGCGTTCAATCTTAATAATTATCGCTCAATAGACTGAAATCCAGACGAATTCCGGTCCAAATGAGGCTCTGCAAAAGATTTTCGCAGATCCGGGGGCCACGGCGGCCCGCTGTGCCGCCGCCCGCAGTGAGGATGCCAGAAAGGAACCTGATGACCAAGCTGATCGCCCTGCTTCTGATTGCCGCCATGGTGGCGCATATCATCAGGCCACTCGGCGTTCCGGGTTTGAGAAAGCGGATGGACTTCTGGAAGATTGCCGTCTTCGCCTTTGTCCTGTTCGGCATTGTCCTGCTGATCCGGCCCTGAAATGCAAAACACCGGCGCGTTGCCGCACCGGTGCCTGCTATCGGACGGTTTTTGAAGCCGTTATTTCTTCAGAATTTCCACACCCGGCAGGGCCTTGCCTTCCATCCATTCGAGGAAGGCGCCGCCAGCAGTGGAAACATAGGAGAAGTCATCGGCGACACCGGCATGGTTGAGCGCCGAAACCGTGTCGCCACCCCCGGCAACAGAAATCAGCTTGCCAGCCCGGGTCTGTTCCGCCGCAAATTTCGCAGCTGAAACGGTGGCGGTATCGAAAGGCTCGATTTCGAAGGCGCCGAGCGGGCCATTCCAGACCAGCGTTGCGGCCTTGGCGATCCATTCATTGACCAGTGCGATCGAGGCGGGGCCGACGTCGAGCATCATGGCGTCAGCGGGAATGGCATCAATGGCAACGGTCTCGTTGTCGGCATTGGCCTTGAACTCGCGGGCGACAACGCCGTCGACCGGCAGCACGATGGCGCAATTGGTGGTCTTAGCCTTGGCCATGATGGCACGGGCGGTATCGGCCAGATCATGTTCGCAAAGCGATTTGCCGACATCAATGCCCTTGGCGGCGATGAAGGTATTGGCCATGCCGCCGCCGATCACCAGCGCATCAACCTTTTCGATCAGGTTCTGCAAAAGGTCGATCTTGGTGGAAACCTTGGCACCGCCGACAATGGCGACAACCGGGCGGACCGGAACGCCGAGGCCTTTTTCGAGGGCTTCAAGTTCGGCCTGCATGGTGCGGCCGGCATAGGCAGGCATGTGATGGCCGAGGCCTTCGGTGGAGGCGTGTGCGCGGTGGGCTGCGGAGAAGGCATCATTGACATAGATGTCGCCATTCTTGGCAAGCGCGGCGACGAAATCCGGTTCGTTCTTTTCCTCGCCCTTGTGGAATCGGGTGTTTTCCAGCAGCAGAATGTCACCATTTTCCATGGCGGCGATGGCCTTTTCGGCCGGTTCGCCGATGCAATCCGTGGCAAAGGCAACGGAGTGATCCAGCACTTCCTCGACCGAGGGGATGATCAGCTTCAGCGACATTTCCGGCACGACAGCGCCCTTCGGCCGGCCGAAATGCGCCATCAGGATGACCTTGGCGCCCTTTTCGGACAGTTCGAGAATGGTCGGGGCAACGCGCTCGATGCGCGTCGTGTCGGTGACCTTGCCATCGGAAACCGGGACATTGAGATCGACGCGCAGCAGCACGCGCTTTCCGGCGATATCGGTGAGGTCATCAAGGGTTTTGAAGGCGGGCATGGCGGTCTTCCTCTGACTATGTTGGCGGGCCGGCGGGATCCGCCAGCGCCGATGGTCCATCAAGCCGGATCGGAGCTGTCGCGACCGCCGGGCCGATTGACCCCCGTATCTTGATCGCGTGCCCCAACCGGCGAAATCTCTTTCAAGCCGTTCGACTCCTAGTCAAAACCATCGCCCTCGGCAATGATCTCAGATCAAATTTCCGCTCCGGAATGCAACATTCCATGCAGTGCGGTGCTGGCGAATTTGCAATTGTCAGCGGCGTTTTGACAGATGCCAGTGCTGCGCTCAGCCCTCATCCTTCCCAAGCCGCGTTCTGGCATGGCGACGGGTCAGAAGCCGCATGATCTCGCGGAAATTCATGAAGATCGGAAGGCCTGGCGGCGCCTCGGTCTCAAGCCAGATGCCGATAGCGCTGATCTCGCCCTCGGCATTGATTTCGCGCACGATCAGTGAAAGCGGGCCGATCTCCACCCGGTCGGCAATCGCCGGTCTGGCGCCGAGCCGGTGGTTCATGAACGCGGCAACAGTCAGGCTGCGCTCGGCTTCGGCGATCTTGATCCTGCTGCCCAGCGCTTCCAGTTCAGACATCGGGCGGGTGGGCAGCACCGTGTCCGAGCCGAACATTTCCGGGTCACTCTCCGGCGCCAGCGGCTTCGGCACCGAGAACAGGCGGTCAAGCAGTGGCGAGCGGCCCGGTTCGATGAAGAGATAGAGATAGTCGCCCGCCTTCAGCTCGCCGGCATAAAAGAAGCGCGTCGACTGGCCGTCGCGGATCACCAGCGAAGGGACAGCCCAGCGCGGAATTGGTGTGCCGGTGAGCACCGGACAGTCTTCCCGCAGGGCATAGACGACGAGTTCGTGATTGGCCTCGCCGGGCAGGTCGATCTCAACATGCTCGATTGGTCCCGCAGGCACGGGCGTGACAAGCTTCCACCGCTTTGCCAGAGGTGCCAGTGACCAGCCCTGCAGGACAAGCGAGGTCAGCACCATGACGAAGACGATGTTGAAATAGTCATTGGCCATCGGCAGGCCATAAAGGATTGGCAGCAGTGCCAGCAGGATCGAGACCGCGCCCCTCAGTCCGATCAGCGAAATGAATTTGGTTTCGCGCGGGCGATAGTTGAAAGGCAGGAGACAGAGCCAGACGGCGAGCGGACGCGCGATAAAGACCAGAAACAGGCTCATCGCCAAAGCCGGAATGATGATCGCATCGAAATGGCGCGGTGTGGCAAGAAGCCCGAGCAGCACGAACATGATGATCTGCGCAAGCCAGGTCATGCCCTCCTGGAAGTGGCGGATGGCGCCGGAATAGCGGACATTCTTGTTGCCGGCATAAAGTCCGGCCACATAGACGGCGAGGTATCCGCTGCCGCCCGCCGCGCCGGTTGCCGAGAAGACGATCAGCGCCAGCGCCAGAACAAGGATCGGCGTGAGACCGCGATTGAGCCCGAAACGGTTGACGAGAAACACGATCATGCCGCCGCCGGCGAGGCCGAAGACAAGACCGAAGCCAAGCTGCTGGAGAAAGCTGAGCGCAAGAGGGATGACCGCGAAGCTTTCATGGCCCTGAGGGGCGAGCAGCGTCACGATGGTGAGCGTCAGAAAGATCGCCATCGGATCATTGATGCCGGATTCCAGCTCCAGCGTTGCCGACACGCGTTCGACCACGTGAATACCGCCGATCCGCATCAGGAAAAATACGGCCGCGGCATCGGTCGAGGCCACGATGGAGCCCAGCAGCAGGCCCTGTGCCAGGCTGAAATCGAAAACGAAATGCGCCGCGCAGGCCACCAGAACCGCTGTCAGCGCAACGCCGAGCGTCGCCAGCAGCAGCGCCGGCACGGCCGCCTTTCGCAAGGTTTTCGCAGCCGTGCCGAAACCGGAATCGAACAGGATGATGGCAAGCGCCAGTGAGCCGACATAATAGGTGAGGGCGGTATTGTCGAACTCGATGCCCAGCCCGTCAGTGCCGGCAAGCAGCCCGACGCCGAGAAAGAGAACCAGAAGGGGCGCCCCGAAGCGATAGGCGAGCGCGCTTGACAGCGCGGCGAGCAGGATCATGCAGGCGCAAACCAGAACGGCTACATAAAATATCGTCAATCAGTTCATCCTCTGGTTCGCATGTCATGACACTGTGCTTATTCAGCGACTATAGGGCGGATATAGGTCCGAATTGGGAATTACCCAGCCACTGCCGGGCAATATCAAGGTAAGGATAAGGCGTGATGAACGAAGCGGCTCTGGTGGAAAGAACAAACATGCCGGCCACGCGACGGAGCCTTGCTGCCGATCTGGCTGGAGCAGGCCTGTCGCCGGCAAGCACGGTGATCGTCCACACCTCGCTCAAGGCGCTGGGCTGGATCGCTGGCGGTCCGGTGGCGCTGATCGAGGCGCTGATCGATGTCGCCGGTGACGGGGGCACAATTGTCATGCCGACCCATTCATCGCAGATGACCGATCCGGCAGGCTGGTCGTGCCCACCCGTTCCGCCTGCATGGCATGAGGTGATCGAAGCGGAAATGCCGGCTTTCGATCCCGCCACCACGCCGAGCCGGGCTATGGGCCAGACCGCTGAACTGTTTCGCACCTGGCCGGGAGTTCTGCGCAGCCATCATCCCATGACGTCCTTCGCCGCGCGCGGAGCCGGCGCTGAAAGGCTTGTGCGCCGTCATGATCTTGAAAGCCCGCTCGGAGAAGGCTCCCCGCTTGCCGAACTCTACCGCCAAAATGCTCTCGTTCTTCTGCTTGGTGTCGGCTTCGACCGTTGCACCATGGTGCATCTGGCAGAGGATCGCGCCTTTCCCGATCGGCCGACGGAGGAGCAGGCCTCTGCGATCACGGAGAATGGCCAGCGGGTCTGGAAGCGCTATCGGATCGGGGAAAACATGAATTCGGAGCGCTTCATCGCCATCGGTGCGGATCTCATCGCCGAAGGCGTTGCCCGTCGCTTTGCCATCGGTCAAGGGCACGGCATCATTGTCCCGGCCCGCGCGGTGGTCGATCGCGCTGCGATGGCGTGGCAGGGCACCGACTGGCCCCGTGGCTGACCGTGAGGCACGGCACGCGCAAGACGATATCTCAGGGAGCCTTGCTCAGATGCTCATGGATGATGCGCCAGAGCCCGTCATCCTCCTTGCGCAGCACGGTCGTTCCAAGCCCGCCACCGGCGATCCCGTTGCCGTTGATTTCGGCGGTCCAGAAGAAACGATAGGTGCAGCAGGCCGAGAACCGCCCGCGTGCAACCCAGGCAATATCTTTCAGGCCATAGACCTCGTTTTCGAGTTGCCGCCAGGTGGTCTCGAAGGCGGCGCGAATATCGTGAAGACCGTGATGCGTGCCGTCGGTAAACCAGAAGGTCGCTTCCGGTGAGATCAGACTGGCGATCCGTCCAAAGTCATGAAGATTGATGTCCCGGCCATAGGCGTCCATCACCGCTTCCGGGTCATGCTGCACATGTTTCAAGGTTCTACCCCTTTGGCGAGATCGTGACTGCCCAACAGAATTGGCAGAATATAGGCTGGAAATCATGGCAAAATCCGGTCTTCACGGCAAGCGTTCCGGAACCGCTGCTTGAATGCATCTGCCGTTTTCTGTTCCGCACGGATGATCGGAGCCACAAAGGATTTTCTCGTTATTCACAGCAGCGAAGGCACAAACGAATATGCTTGAATGCATCAGCTCTCTGATGCTTTAGTGTCAATGGCTGCCGCATGATGTGCCCGATATAGGCAGCTTTTCTACTTGTGGTCCCGTGTCTCTCTCTTTTGCGGATGAGATTGACTGTGTTGAAATGGGGGAATGCAAAATTGATCGAGCGCCGCCAGTTTTTGCTTGCACTTGGATCACTCACACTCGCCGGACTTATTCCTGAAGCCGGAATGGCCGAGACCGCCAGCGGCCAGATTTTTCTGTTTCGCGGTCTGGAATTCTTTTCACGCGGGTTTTTTCCGCTCAACAAGAAGCTTGCGGCACAGGGCATTCATGCCACGGTCTTCACCGTGGCGGATGACAAATGGCTGTCGCGCGAAATCGCCCGCAATTACCAGGCTTCGCCTGACAATCGCCCGATCATTCTCGTGGGGCATTCCCTTGGTGCCAATGCGGTGATCAGCGTTGCCAACGATCTCAATGCGCTCGGCATTCCCGTGGCACTGACGATCACGCTCGACAGCACCGATCGCAATCCTCAGATTCCGGCCAATGTCAGCCGGGCGGTGAATTTCTTCACCGACGGAAGGGTGCTCTGGCGGAAGATCTCACCCGGAGAGGGCTTTACCGGGACGCTGGAAAATGTCGACGTTCATACGCCTGAATTCGGTGGCCCGCACAGCATGAACCACATCAATATGGAAGATAAGCCCGTGATCCACGATGCCATCATCGCACTGATCAAGGAAACGCTGGCGCAATATGGAGGGTGAAGTCCGGCCGATGATCTTTGCGACAGACATCACGCGGAGCGGGTATTTCCGCGCGAGAAATTGCCGCCAGGCTCAGAATATGCCGGGGATCAGACGTTTCGTGCGGGCTGCATAATCGGCATATTGCGTGCCGAAGGCGGCGGTCATCATCGCTTCCTCGCGCCTGAGGCGGATTGCGTAAAGCAGGATGACGGCAATGAGGCCGGCAAAGCCAAAGATCCAGTTGGACACCAGCAGCGCCTGCGATATGCCCCAGAGCATGAAGGAGGCATACATCGGGTGGCGGATATGGGCGTAGACGCCACGGGTGATCAGCCTGTGCTCCTCACGCAGCGTCAGCGTGACTGACCAGTTCTTGCCGAGATCCTTGTGGCTGCGCCGGAAAAGCCAGAGGAAGGCGGCCCCCGTTGCAAGGCCGAGAATCAGCGTGATGATGGCCTGCGGACGGTCGAAACGGGGCAGGAGATCGCCCGCAAACCAGGCAATCGGACCGGCAAACAGGGTCAGGCCGCAAAGGGTCAGCAATCCGATATCCAGTGGATCGGCGCGCTTTTCACGGATGCGGGTCCGCAATGCGCGCCGCACCGCCGGATAGCGCAGCGCGCACCAGGCCAGAGTGAGGACGAGCCAGCACCAGAAGGAAAGTGAAACCATCATGCTGCCTCCTTGCCGGCTTTCGGCGCGGGGCTGGCGTCCATGGCTGCCAGCTGATCGCTGAGCGCGCGCGTGCCGCATGTCATCATGAAATAATCATAGAAATAGCGGCGCGAATTCGCGGATATGAATTGGTAATGGACGCGGAAGAAATTCCGTTTGAGGCGGCTATATTGCGCCTCGTCCAGCGTGTGGCGGAAGCGGACGCGATAGAGATATGGAAAGGCTTCAGCGCGATCATGCGTGAGGCCGGCCAGCGCATAGGGATCACATTTATAGAAATTGATGATGTCGGTCAGTGACTGAAAATCATGCCAGGCGATGCCGGGTTGTCCGGCCAGCGCTTCAAGGCGGCTGCGGGCGCGCTTGGCTGCGGGATGGAGGGAGATCTTCAATGCTGTCGATCCCACCGTCACGATCGTGAATGCTGCTTCCACACCTTCTTGCCGGAGCCGTTCCGACAGGAGGTAGGCGAAATCGAGAATGAGCGCTCCGCCGGTGGAATGGCCCACAAGCAGCACCTCGTCATAATTTCCGGCAGCAAGCTTCGCCATGGCGAAATCGGTCCACAGCACGAAGCGGGCATCCATATCGGGGCGCCGGGCGCGCAGATGGCGGCTGCTGAAGGACCACAGATCCATCAGATGATAGACGAGATAACGCCGGCCCGGAAAATTGCCGAGCGCGATGATCGTGGCGATGCCAGCTGCGGAAGCGAGAATGAACTGTCCGGGAAAGGGCTCAACGGCATCAATCGCCAGAAAGACGAGGAGGCCTGCCAGAAGAAACAGCGCCATCGCGCCGATGGGAAAGAGAAAATAGAGTGCAAAGCGCCAGTTGGCCCTGAAAAAGCGCCACAGCGTGCCGCTTGCGGCATAATCGGCAACGGCGGCGGCATATTTGCCCAGGCGCAGGAGAAACGGCTTTTCGACATCTCTTACGACAAGATCGTCGAAATCGAGAAAACAGAAGTCGGTCAGGCTTTCCCGCTCGCCGTCGCGGCAGCTGATCCTCGCCGTTGCGGTATGATATTCGTCTTCCGTGGCCGATGAGAGAATTTCGGTGCTGAGCGACCAGCAGGTTTCAAAACGAGACAGTCCGCGTGCGAAGCGCCTGAAGAAACGTTCCGGATTGTTCCGCTCATATCCTCCGATGTGAAACACGATACGCCGGTGCATGAATTCTGCTTCTAGCTAATGCAAGGTCACGAACGCGCCAATCCAAAACCGGGTTCGGCAATGATTCCAGAATATATTCCCGATAACCAATTAAAATTAGCACGCAGCTTTTCGGCCAGCAACATTGATGTATCGTCGTCCCCATCTACATCGGATCTGCCGCCAAGGGCGTTGCAGCGAACCGGTCTCACAGCGTGTGGGCTTGGGGTTGTAGATGTGAACCCGGAATTACTGCGGCTGTCATTGAAATATATATATGTAATCTACACTGATCAGCTCTGCACGGCCGGTCCCGTCAATGTTTCATGCCGTGGCGGAAGAGGGGCGGTGATGCGGACACAAAAAAACAGGCCGGAGAACCGGCCTGTTCATCATGCCCCGCAAGCGGAGCAATAAGCGATCTTTTCGATCAGAGCAGCTTGCCCATGGCGACGGCGACGTCGGCCATACGGTTGGAGAAGCCCCATTCATTGTCGTACCAGGACAGCACGCGCACGAGCTTGCCTTCCAGAACCTTGGTCTGGGCATCGGCGAAGATCGAGGAATGCGGATCGTGGTTGAAGTCACGCGAAACCAGCGGTTCGTCGGTATAGCCGAGAACGCCCTTGAGTTCGCCTTCGGCAGCAGCCTTGACCGCAGCGTTGACTTCTTCGGCGGTGCATTCCTTGCTCGGAACGAACTTCAGGTCGACAACCGAAACATTCGGGGTGGGAACGCGGATCGAGGAGCCGTCAAGCTTGCCGTTCAGTTCCGGCAGAACGAGACCGACAGCCTTTGCAGCACCCGTTGAGGTCGGGATGATCGACAGGGCAGCGGCACGGGCGCGGTACAGGTCCTTGTGCATCGTGTCGAGCGTCGGCTGGTCACCCGTGTAGGAGTGGATCGTGGTCATGTAGCCGCGTTCGATGCCGAAAGCCTTGTTCAGCACATAGGCAACCGGAGCAAGGCAGTTGGTGGTGCACGAACCGTTGGAAACGATCAGGTCGTCCTTGGTCAGCGTGTTGTGGTTGACGCCGTAGACGATGGTCTTGTCGGCGCCCTTGGACGGAGCGGAGACCAGAACGCGCTTTGCGCCGCTTTCGAGCAGCATGGCTGCCTTTTCGCGGGCGGTGAAGATGCCGGTGCATTCCAGCGCAATATCAACATCGCTCCAGGGCAGTTCCTTCGGATCGCGGATCGCGGTGACGCGCATCGGGCCGAGGCCGGCGTCGATCGTGTCCCCGTCAACCTTGACTTCGTGCGGGAAGCGGCCATGAACGGAATCATAGCGCAGCAGGTGGGCATTGGTCTCAACCGGGCCCAGGTCGTTGATCGCAACGACTTCAATGTCCTTGCGACCGCTTTCGAGAATGGCACGCAGCACATTGCGGCCGATACGACCAAAGCCGTTGATGGCAACTTTTACAGTCATTTTATGAACTCCCATTTCAGCGAGTATTGATCAATCATCGCAGAGCAACCGGTATCTCTCTTATACGCTTCGCAATCGCCGGAAAAGAAGCCATCGCGGAAATGTGGCAAGCCTGCGGCGCGAGCGGCAGCTTAACCGGTTGAAATACGCATGCCGTGATCCGGGTCAAACCGAAGCGCGGCCAGAGGGGGCGGGTACACCTGGCCATTGTAGGGAAAGGCCAGGTGTCATTCTTGTACAAAGCGACGAATCAGACGCGCTTGGCTTCGACCGCTTCAACAACGGCCTCCGGCGTAATGCCGAAATGCTTGAACAGCTCTTCGCCCTTGCCCGAAGCACCGTAACCGGTCATGCCGATGAAGATGCCGTCCGAACCGATAAAGGCATCCCAGCTCATGCGAATGGCCGCTTCAATGCCGACCTTGATCGGCGAATTGCCGATAACGGCCTTCTGATAGTCTTCCGGCTGTTCAAAGAACAGTTCCATGCAGGGAACGGAGACAACGCGGGTCGAAATGCCCTTGGCATCCAGCACCTTCTGGGCATCGACGGCGACGCCGATTTCAGAACCGCTGGCGAAGATGGTCACTTCGGCAGCATCAGCAGGAACCAGATCATAGGCACCCGTGCCGCAGAGGTTCTTTTCCGTATATTCGGTGCGGACAGGCGGCAGGTTCTGGCGGGTCAGCGCCAGGCCGGACGGACGGTGCTTGTTTTCAAGCGCCAGCTGCCAGCATTCCGCCGTTTCCGTGGCATCGGCCGGGCGGAACATCAAAAGGTTCGGGATCGCTCGCAGCGAAGCCATCTGCTCGACCGGCTCATGGGTCGGGCCATCTTCGCCGACGCCGATGGAATCATGCGTCCAGACATGGATCACGCGAATGCCCATCAGGGCTGCCAGACGCACCGAGGTGCGGCAGTAATCGGAGAAGATCAGGAAGCCGCCGGAATAGGGGATCAGCCCGCCATGCAGCGCGATACCGTTCATCGCCGCCGCCATCGCATGCTCGCGGATGCCCCAGTGCAGGAAGCGGCCGGAGAAATCATCGGGCGTGATGCCGGCGGTCTGGCTGGTATCGGTGTTGTTGGAACCGGTCAGGTCGGCAGAGCCGCCAATGGTTTCCGGAACAACGCCATTGATGACTTCCAGCGCATTCTGCGAGGACTTGCGCGAGGCAAGCTTCGGCTTCTCCTCAGCCAGCTTCTTCTTGTAGGCCTGGATGGCAGGCTCGAAGGCGCCGGGCAGTTCGCCGGCGAAGCGGCGGTTGAATTCGGCCTTGGTCTCCGCCTTGGCGGCATCCAGACGGTCTTCCCATTCAACGCGTACCTTGGTGGCGCGCAGGCCGGCAACGCGCCAGGCATCAAGAATGTCTTCC
The DNA here is from genome assembly GCF_013184775.1 of Martelella sp. HB161492. Lineage (GTDB taxonomy): Bacteria > Pseudomonadota > Alphaproteobacteria > Rhizobiales > Rhizobiaceae > Martelella. The sequence goes on along the minus strand of NZ_JAATVV010000008.1, from coordinate 125,543 downwards.
GGTACCTCGAAGGGCGGGTATTCCCAGCCAAGTGCGGCCCGCGTGGCTGCGATTTCCTCATCGCCGAGCGGCGAGCCGTGCGCCTTGTTGGTGCCGGCCTTCTTCGGTGCACCGTAACCAATGGTCGTCTTGCAGGCGATCATGGTCGGTTTGTCGGATTTCTTGGCCTCGGCAATGGCAGCGGCAATCTCATCCGGATTGTGGCCGTCCACGGCAATGGTGTTCCAGTTGCAGGCGCGGAAGCGGGCATGCTGGTCGGTCGAATCGGCCAGCGAAACGGCGCCGTCGATGGTGATCGAGTTGTTGTCCCAGAGCAGGATCAACTTGTTCAGCTTCAGATGGCCGGCCAGCGCGATGGCTTCCTGGCTGATACCTTCCATCAGGCAGCCATCGCCGCACAATGCATAGGTATAGTGGTCCATCAGATCCGTGCCGAATTCATCGGCAAGCTTGCGCTCGGCGATCGCCATGCCAACGGCATTGGCAACACCCTGACCAAGCGGGCCAGTGGTGGTTTCGACGCCAGCAACGTGACCGTATTCAGGGTGGCCGGCGGTCTTCGAACCAAGCTGGCGGAACTGCTTCAGATCCTCGAGCGTCACATCTTCATAACCGAGAAGATAGAAGAGGGAGTAGAGCAGCATGGAGCCATGGCCCGCCGACAGCACGAACCGGTCACGGTTCGGCCAGCGGGGGTTCTTCGGATCGAAGGTCAGAAACTGTGTGAACAGAACTGTCGCAACGTCGGCGGCACCCATCGGCAGCCCGGGGTGCCCCGAGTTGGCCTTCTGCACGGCATCCATCGACAGGAAACGGATCGCATTTGCCATCCGATTGTGTTTGTCACGAGAAGTCATGGGTCTTTCGCTTTTCTTGATTCGGGAAACAATAAATCTCAGATTTTACTGCCAGGACTGGGAGATCCCGCCAGCAGGCTTAAAATGCCGTTTGCATGCGCCCAGGTCCGGTGTAGGCCGGTCGTGCGGGGCAGAAAAAAATGACTTTTTCCCACTGCAAACCTGAAGACGCACGGACCCTACACCATTTCCTGACGGTCATCTACCGCATATTCTGGCACCGCCAACCCGGCATTCAAAACGCTTCGGAGGCTCCTGCGGCTTGAAGCCTTCTAGACCCTCTTTATGACACTTGCCTTGCTATAAGACAATTCAAACGATTAATATTTGCTGGCACGGTTCTGGTCAGGGGCTCTGGCCGCTTTGGCCTGCCTGCGCCGTCCACAGTTCCGTGCGGGGGAAGTCGCTGCATCCACAGGGTTTTGTTGACGCGGGCTGTAAAGCATCCATAAGATCGCGTTGAAAACAATGGCGAGTTTGTCGATTCTCAACGATTTCTGGTGGTGTGGCTTGGCTCTACAAGTCATGCGGGAATTTGGATTTCGGCAGGCAGTGGTCACGGCAAGAGGTGATGATGGCGGCAGCAGCGGGCAATCTCAATCAGGCCCTTCAGGCAATCGACAGGGCACTTTCCGGCCTTGAAGAGGCGGTTGATGCCCGGCTTGAGACGCTCAAGGACCGCGAGAATCTGGAAAATGAGGTCCGTATCGTCCATGCCGACCGGGCAGGACTTGCGCGCGAACTCGACCAGGCTCAGTTCAAGGCCAATCGTCTTGAGGAGGTCAATCGTGAGGTGTCGCGCAGACTTGTCACGGCGATGGAGACCATTCGGGCGGTGCTTGATCATGAGAAATGAGTGTGAGATCGCTGCCGCAGGAGGCCGTGCATGGCGCAGGTAACGGTTACCATTGACGGCAAGGCCTATCGAATGGCCTGCGAAGCGGGCCAGGAAGATCATCTGCATGATCTTGCCGCCCGGTTTGACGGCTATGTCTCGCATCTGCGTGGCCAGTTCGGCGAGATCGGCGATCTGCGCCTGACGGTCATGGCGGGGATCATGATCATTGATGAACTCAGCGATACGCGTGCCCAGCTGGAAAGCAATCTTGCCGAGCTTCAGGCGCTGCGTGGCGAGAAAGAAACGGCAGGCGCTGAGACCGGTGCCCGCGAGGCCGAGATCGCTGCTGCGCTCGAGGCACTTTCTTCCAGAATTTCAGCGCTTTCGGCGAAGATCACGGCAGGCTGAGTCTGCGACAGGACGGTGCTTTTCACGGCACTTTTTCAGTGAATTTGAAAAATCGTACGGCAAGTGTCACGGCGCCTCTTTAAGGGGCGCCTTTTCCGCTTTATATAGATCCTGCGGTCTGCGCCTCTCGGCAGGATACATTGAATCCTCGGGGCCTTACTCGATCCTAAGGGAGCTGTCCCTGACCTGGCCCGTGGGCTGGGATATATGGCACCCACCTACTTATGTAGGCGCCCAGGATCTACTCATTCCACCGGTTGTTGTGGATCGCACTTCTCTTTTCCTCTGGCCTCAGGCCAGCTTTTCCGGAGAGTGCCGGTGGAAGATCAACGCGCCAGAAAAGACGCGATGCGCAGGGATTGCCTTGCCCGGCGCGACAGCCTTTCACCTGAAGAACGCGCACAAAAGAGCCTTGCTATCGCCGCTTCCGGCACGGCGGCCCTTGCCGAAAAGGTCGCGGGCAGGGTCGTGTCCGGCTATTTCCCGATCCGTTCCGAGGTCGATGTCCGGCCGCTGCTGGAGACGCTGGAAGATGTCGGTGCGCGGATCGCGCTGCCCGTGGTGCTGGATCGCGAAACCATTCTTTTCCGGCATCACCGCAAGGGCTGCGTGCTGGTTGCCGGTGGTTTCGGCACCATGGCGCCCGGCAGCGATGCTGAAACCGTCGATCCCGATATCCTGCTGATGCCGCTTGCGGGCTTTGATCTGGCCGGAAACCGGATTGGCTATGGGGCGGGGCATTATGACCGCGCCATAGCGCGTCTGATCGCCGCCAATCGCCGTCCGATGATGATCGGTATTGCCTTTGATCTCCAAGAAGTGCCATTTGTGGCTGCCGAGGCGCATGATGTGCCGCTTGATGCGGTGCTGACGGAGAGCGGTTTTCACCGCTGCGGCGCGTGAAGGCCGGCCCGATGCCGGTCACGACTATAGATGTTCGGTTCCGCGGATAGCCGTCCGGCGGGGCTTGGAAAGGGAATTATGCGGCTTCTGTTTTTGGGGGATATGGTCGGGCGCACCGGGCGCAAGGCTGTCTGGGACCGGCTTCCGGGTCTGATCAGCGATCTGCAACTCGACTTCGTTGTCGTCAATGGCGAGAATGCAGCTGGCGGTTTCGGCATCACCGAGGCGATTTTTCAGGAAACCATCAATGCCGGCGCTGATGTGGTGACGACCGGCAATCATGTCTGGGACCAGCGTGATGCGGTGATCTTTGCCGACCGGCATGAGCAGTTTCTCAGACCGGCGAATTATCCCGCCGGAACGCCGGGCCGCGGCTCGGGCATATTTTATGCCCGCAATGGCGCGCGCGTGCTTGTTGCCAACATCATGGGGCGCGTCTTCATGCATCCCGAACTTGATGACCCCTTCAAGGCGGGCGAGACGATTCTCGAAGCTTGCCCCCTAAAGGAGCAGGTCGACGCGATCATCTTCGATTTCCATGCCGAGGCGACCAGCGAGAAGCAGTCCTTCGGTCATTTCGTCGATGGACGCGCCAGCTTTGTCGTCGGCACCCATACCCATGTGCCGACCGCCGATTGCCAGATCCTCAATGGCGGCACGGCCTATATGTCGGATGCCGGCATGTGCGGCGATTATGATTCCTCGCTCGGCATGGACAAGGAAGAGCCGCTCAACCGCTTCGTCTCGAAGATGAACAAGAACCGCTTCGAGGCAGCCAGCGGCCCGGCGACGATCTGCGGCGTCGGCGTCGAGATTTCCGATGCCACCGGCCTTGCCGAGAAGATCGCCCCCTTGCGCCTTGGCCCGAGGCTTGAGGAAACGGTGCCGTCGTTCTGGTCATAGGCTCCGCCGAATAAAACGTCGGAAAAAGTTGACGTGTCGGCTTTTTCCGACATAATGGCGTCATGCAACATGATGCCCTCTTTTCCGCGCTCTCCAACCCGGCCAGACGACAGATTTTGTCAATGCTGCTGATCGAAAAGCGGACGGCCGGTGCCATCGCCGAGGCATTCGATATCGGCCGGCCGGCGGTTTCGGAACATCTCGGTATCTTGCGGCAGGCCGGCCTGGTGAGCGAGACGAAGAGTGGGCGAGAGCGGATCTATGCGCTGAATGCCGAACCGCTTCTTGCCCTCAACGACTGGCTTCAACCTTTCGAACGCTATTGGAAAACCCAGCTCGCGGCGCTGTGTTCCGATCTTGAAGAGGGCCATTGATGAAAACTGAGAGCGTGGTTGTTGAGCAGCGTATCAGGACCACTCCTGCCAGGGTCTGGGAGCGGATTTCGACGCCTGAAGGCATTGCCGGCTGGTGGCGGCCGGGTGACATTGCGGCGGTGGTCGGCCATTGCTTCACCATGGACATGGGAAACTGGGGCATGATCAACTGCTGCGTCATTGTTGCGGAGCCGGAGAAACGTCTGGTCTACCGTTTCGGTGACTTCGAATTGCACTGGGAGCTCCGGCAGGAAGGCGATGCGACGGTGTTGCGGCTGGAGCAGAAGGGATTCGATTTCACCAATCCAAGACACCGCTTTGCCTTTGATAATATGGGCCCCGGCTGGAGGAATACCGTGCTGCCGCGGCTCAAGGCGGAGCTCGAGGCGGTCTGAGGATGCTCACGAACGTGTGAACGCCGGCGTGGCCGGCGTCCATGGATTTTTCCCCGTCGCTCCCGCATGCTGTCCCGATCCGTAAAATCTGGAGGGAAAGGCAGTGCTTCGTCTGATCGCGATGCTCGTTCCGGCCTCTATTGCCCTCGCTGTCTCCGCAGCGCAGGCGCAGGAGCGCCCGCCGGTCAGCCAGTGCCAGGCGATTGCCGAGGCGCTGCCGCATGTCACCTTTGCCAGCTTCGCGCCGGTTGCCTATCAGGCGCCGGAGGTGGCGATTACTTTTGTCGGCCATTCGACCTTTGTGATCGAGACGCCGGGTGGTGTGCGGATCGCAACCGATTATGCCGGCGCCGTGATCCCCGGCGGGCCGCCCGATGTCGCCACCATGAACAAGGCGCATCAGAGCCATTTCACCATGCTGCCGGATCCGGCGATCGATTATGTGCTGCATGGCTGGGGCGATGCGCCCGGCCTGCCGGCGGAGCATAATCTCGTCGTCGATGACGTGCTGATCCGCAATGTGACCACCGATATCCGCGCCTTCGGCAGTTTCGAAGCGGATGGCAATTCCATCTTCATCTTCGAGGTGGCGGGGCTGTGCATCGGCCATCTCGGCCATCTGCATCATGAATTGACCGACGGGCATATCGCCCGGATCGGTCGTCTCGATGTGGTCATGGTGCCTATCGATGGCGGATTGACGCTCGGGCCGCAGAGCATGTCCAACGTGATCGAGCGGCTGCACTCTTCCATCGTGCTGCCGATGCATCGCACCGGCGCGCCGGTGCGCGCCTTTGCCGGGCTGTTTCAGGGGCAATATGATGTCGTCTATTCCGAGCAGCCGACGCTGAGGGTTTCGCTCACAACATTGCCGAAGACGCCTGAAATCCTGCTGCTGAAGGGTGTCTGGTAGGCATTCGCGCTGCGGAAAACGCTTGAAGCTCTTGAACGCGGGCGCTCGCACCCGTATAAGGCGCCCAATCCAGCGCATCCGGGCTCTGGGCCGGAAACAGGTCCTGGCGGATGTGATGCGCGGTTCCTAACAGGTAGAGCACCGTTTCGTCGCCCTTCGGGATGCCGGGTGCTCAGGCGTTCAAAAGCATTCAAGGGGCGGAGCACATGGCTGGCCATTCACAGTTTAAGAATATCATGCACCGCAAGGGCCGTCAGGACGCGGTGCGCTCGAAAATGTTTTCCAAGCTGGCGCGCGAAATCACCGTCGCGGCCAAGACCGGCATGCCTGATCCCGACATGAACCCGCGCCTGCGTCTGGCGATCCAGAACGCCAAGGCCCAGTCCATGCCGAAGGACAATATCGAGCGCGCGATCAAGAAGGCGGCCGGCGGTGATGCGGAGAATTATGACGAGGTCCGCTATGAGGGTTACGGTACGGGCGGTGTTGCCATCATCGTCGAGGCGCTGACCGACAACCGCAACCGTACCGCTTCCAATGTCCGCTCGATCTTCACCAAGGCGGGCGGCGCACTGGGCGAAACCGGCTCGGTCTCCTTCTCCTTCGATCATGTCGGCGAGATCGTCTACAAGGTCGAAGCCGGCGATGCCGACACCGTCATGGAGGCCGCGATCGAAGCCGGCGCCGACGATGTCGAGAGCGACGAGGAAAGCCACACCATCTATTGCGCCTTCGAGGCGATCAACGAGGTTTCCAAGGCGCTGGAAGACGCGCTTGGTGAAGCCGAAAGCGTCAAGGCGATCTGGAAGCCGCAGAACACCATTCCGGTGGACGAGGAAAAGGCGACCTCGCTGATGCGGCTGATCGAAAATCTGGAAGATGATGACGATGTCCAGAACGTCTATTCCAATTTTGAAGTCGACGACGAGACCATGGCCAAGCTTTCGGCCTGACATTTCGCTGAATTCATGACTTTATGGAGCCGCCTGACCTGTCTTGGTCGGGCGGTTTTCATTTGCGGGGAGGTAGGTGATGGAACTGATCCTGCTACATGGGAGCGCTGGTGGCCCGGCGGACTGGGGCCGGTTTGCCGAAGCGATTGCACCGGATGCACGGCATATTCTGCCGGTTGGTGCGCTGATTGACGGCGCAGGCTTCACTTTTCTCGAAAAACGGGAGGACGGACGCGGCTTTGATCGGGCGCTTGCCGCGGACCGGGCGCGAGCGCTGATGGCGCAACTGCCGGGGGGCGGCTCTGAGCCTTCGGTACTTGTTGGCTATTCGCGTGGTGCGGTGATGGCACAGGCCCTGCTATCTCTGGCGCCGGCGCGGTTCTCCGGCGCGATCCTGCTGCGGCCGGAGCCGCTGACGGACCGTTTTCCTGTCCTTGAAACCAAGCCCGTTCTGCTTCTGGCGGGGCGGGAGGATTCCCGGCGCAGGCTTGAAGATGCCGAACGGCTTGCGGCAGCGCTTGGCAATGCCGGTGCCGATGTCGATCTGATGTGGCTCGACAGCGGCCATGGCTGGGCACCGGCGGGCGAGGATACGAGCCTCGCCCGGGACTGGCTCCGCCGCAAATTCGGCTGAGGGAAGGCGGTCAGGCCGCTTGCTTCAGGGCGTGGCGCATCTCGGCAAACAGGGCGACTGATTTCAGCCGTGCTGCCACCGAATGAATTGGCATCGAGATGATCACCTCATCGGCGCCGGTATCGGCGACGAATTTCGCCATTTTGGTCCTGGCCTTTTCCGGTCCGCCGACGACGGCGAACTGGAAGGTATGCTCCAGCGACAGTTTTTCCATTTCGCTCCAGATGCCATCCATGGATTTGACTGGCGGCGGCATCTTGCCACGGGCATTGCGCCTGAGCGCCACGAAGCTTTGCAGGCCGGACGTGAAGAGGAAGTCCGCCTCCTCGTCGGTCTCGGCCATCGCCCCCTGAACGCCGGCAATCACATAGGGCTTTTCGAGCTCTGGCGACGGCTTGAAGTTACGGCGATAGATATCGAGCGCCTGAAACAGCATTTCCGGGGCAAAATGCGAGGCGAAGGCGTAAGGCATGCCAAGGGCTGCGGCCAGATGGGCGCTGTAGAGGCTGGAGCCGAGCAGATAAAGCGGCACATGGGTGCCAGCGCCCGGCGTGGCTATCGGCTTCTGTCCTTCGGCGGCGTCACCGAGATAGGCCTGCAATTCGAGGATGTCGTTGGGGAAGCTTTCAGCGCCCGCTTCGAGATTGCGCCGCAGGGCGCGCGCAGTCAGCATGTCAGTGCCGGGCGCGCGGCCAAGACCGAGATCGATGCGTCCGGGATAGAGCGCTGCCAGCGTGCCGAACTGTTCGGCAATCACCAGCGGCGAATGGTTCGGCAGCATCACGCCACCGGCACCGACGCGCAGGGTCTCGGTGGCGCGCGCCGCTTCCGAGATCACAATGGAGGTCGCCGCACTGGCAATGCCGATCATGCCGTGATGCTCGGCGAGCCAGAAGCGGGTGTAGCCCGCAGTCTCGGCCGCTTTCGCCATCTGCCGGGTCGCATCCAGTGCCTCACCGACGGTGCCGCCTTCAACGACGGGGCAGAGGTCGAGTATCGAAAATGCAGTCATCGGAAAATCCTGTCTCGTTCGGAACGGTTTACCTGTCACTTAGGAATTAATCAGATGATTTGCAAAAAAATAGCTGCTGCCACTTGCCGCTATTGCTCTGCGGCTTTGCGTTCTTCGGTGATGTGATCGATGAAGGCGCGTAAGGGGCGCGGTGTCAGCCGGCTGGAATAGTAGAGGAACGGCCCCTCGAACGGCACCCACCAGTCTTTCATGACGGGAACCAGTTCCCCACGTTCGAAATAGGGTTCCAGCCAGTTTCCGAAGGTCAGGATCAGTCCGTGGCCGGCAACGGCAAGACCAACGGCGCCGCGCCAGCCGGACGTGCCGACGATCAGGCGTGCGAGCGGATCGATGGCGATTGTCTCGCCATCCTTTTCGAATTCCCATTCCGTCAGTGCGCCGCTGGCGAAGCGCAAGCGGATACATTCATGATCGAGGATCGCGCGTGGATGGTCGGGCGTGCCGCGCCGTTCCAGATAGGCCGGTGCTGCGGCCAGCGCACCCCATTGCTGGCGCGGACCAATGGGAATTGCGATCATGTCCTGCGCCAGATGCTCACCGTAACGGATCCCTGCATCACAGCCTTTGGTGACCATGTCGGTCAGCTGGTCATCGACGATAATCTCGATCTGAACCTCAGGATTTTTCTGCAAGAAGCCGTCGATCAGCGGTGGCAATATATCCATCATCACCGCGCCGGGCACCTGCAGCTTCAACCGGCCGCGCACGACACCATCCATGCTCGTGGCCTCGGCGATCGCCGATCGCGTTTCCGCGATCACCGGTTCAAGCCGGGCTGCCAGAGTACGGCCTGCCTCCGTCAGATTGATGCTGCGGGTGGTGCGGATGATCAGCGGCACGCCAAGCTCCGCTTCCAGCCGTGCAATCGTCTCGCTGACGGTGGAGGGGGAGACGCCGAGCCGGTTGGCAGCGGCGCGAAAACCGCCGGCACGCGACACGGCGAGAAAGGTGAAGAGGCCATCAAGCGGAGGCAGAATACGATTGTTCGACATATCGATCACCCTATTCGTGTTTGTGCGGATTATCAACCGGTCGGGGGAGGCCTATATCCGCTGCAGCCAATGAAGGAGAGCATCATGAGCCATTCAACACCCGCATCTGCAGCCGGTCGCTTCACCTTTCCCGGAAGTGATCTTTCCGTCAACCGCATGGGCTTCGGCGCCATGCAGCTGGCCGGTCCGCATGTCTTCGGCGAGCCGAAAGATCCGGAAGAATGCCGTGCCGTTCTGAAAGAGGCGCTTGCGCTCGGCATTGACCATATCGACACCAGTGACTTCTATGGTCCCTATGTCACCAATCGGTTGATCGCCGAAACGCTTCATCCCTACGCTGAAAATCTGGTTCTGGTTTCCAAGATCGGCGGCTGGCGGGATGATCAGGGCGGCTGGAACATGAACCACGCACCAGATTTCCTGCGCAAATCCGTCGAGGATAATCTGCTGCGCCTGAAAATTGATCAGGTGCCGATCGTCAACCTGCGCATGGGCAGTGTGGCCGGTTTCAGTGAAGACGCTGCCCTGCTGGAGCCGATGCGGACCATGCGCCAGCTTCAGGAGGAGGGGCTGATTGGCCATATCGGGCTCTCCACCGTAACGCAAGCGCAGATCCAGATCGCCCAGGATATTGCCCCCGTGGTCTGTGTTCAGAACCACTATAATCTGGTTCACCGTGATGATGATGCGATGATCGACAGCCTGGCCGAACAGGGCATCGCCTATGTGCCCTATTTTCCGCTTGGCGGTTTCGCGCCGTATCAGTCGCAGGCGCTAGATGAGGTCGCGGCGGAGCTTGGCGCTTCGGCCCAGCAGGTGGCGCTGGCCTGGCTGTTGCAGCGCAGCCCCAACATGCTTGTCATTCCGGGTACCTCGAAGCGGGCGCACCTGAAGGACAATATTGATGCCGCAGCGCTGACGCTCGGCGAGGATCAGCTGAAACGCCTGAATGCGATAGCGTCCATGGCGTGAGGACGGCAGGCTCGGCCCCGCAAGGCTGACCGTTCCGCATCTGTCTGGCCGCCGCAACGGCGGCAAGGCCAGCTCAAATGCCTTGCCTGCGCGCGTTTCGCAGGCAAGGCCCGGATCGTCCTGCCAGGGCCGGTGTCGATGGCTGCAGCGTCTTCTCTCGCATCTTGAAGACGAAGGAGCGATCCCTGCTTCTGATCGCCCTATTTCGCGTTGTCAGCACCCTGGGCTTCGGCGCCATCATCTTCTGCGATGATGGTGATCTTGCCGGCATCGATCGTGACCGACCTTTCGTCATCGAAGGTGAGAATCGCTTCGTCGGTCTGCAAGGTGTGGTCACCGAGGAAGATCTTTACATCTCCCTTGAGTGCGACAGAACTGTCGTCGATTTCTTCGATTTTGTCGGCGGTGAATGTCGGCAGTTTGCTGTTTTCAACTTCGGTCTCGCCAGCGAAAGCCGGTGCGGCAACGAAAACGGCGAGGGCCATGATGGCGATTCTGGTCTTCATTCAGCGATATCCTCTTTTTAAAGGGTTGACCGGGGGCGCGGCCACCGCGCAATCATCGGCCTGTGGCTCCCCCGGCTGGCGATCAATGCCCAGCAAGACCGCGCGATACGATGATTTTCGCAAAATAATTCTGACGGATGCGTCCTTGCATGCCGTGACCGCCGGTCTCAGAAAATTCGCTATGTTTTTGTTTTGTTCACTTTTCTGTGGAAGCCTGCGGCCGTCATCGGTAAGGTTTGTTCATGGAAAAGACGATTCGGATTTTGGGGATAGACCCGGGGCTTCGGCGGACTGGCTGGGGCGTGATCGAGACGCTTGGCAACTCGCTGCGTTTTGTTGCCTCGGGCACGGTCACGAGTGATGGCCAGCTGGATCTGCCCTCCAGGCTGCGGCAATTGCATGACGGCCTGTCGGAGGTCGTGCACGGCTACCGCCCGGACGAGGCTGCGGTTGAGCAGACCTTCGTCAACAAGGATGCCGTGGCGACGCTGAAGCTCGGCCAGGCCCGCGGCATTGCGCTGCTGGTGCCCTCGCTGGCAGGGCTTCCGGTGGCGGAATATGCCCCGAATGCGGTCAAGAAGGCGGTTATCGGTGTTGGCCACGGTGAAAAGGAACAGATCCATATGATGATCAAGGTTCTGATGCCGCGTGTTCAGTTCAAGGGCAGCGATGCCGCGGATGCGCTGGCGATTGCGGTCTGTCACGCGCATAATCGCGGCGGAAACCGTCTGCTCAAGGCCGCATTGGCCGGCTAGGGGATGATATGATTGGCAAGCTCAAGGGCGTGATTGATGAGATCGGTGACGATCATGTGCTCATCGACGTACATGGCGTATGCTATGTCGCCTATTGTTCGGCGCGGACATTGTCGCGGATCGGCTCGCCCGGCGAGGCAGTCAGTCTGGTGATCGAGACCTTCGTGCGCGAGGACATGATCCGTCTTTATGGTTTCCGCACGGGTGAGGAACGCGGCTGGTTCAACCTTCTGCAAAGTGTTCAGGGCGTGGGCGCGCGCGTGGCACTTGCGATCCTGTCGACGCTCGCCACCGGCGAAATCGCCAATGCGATCGCGCTTGGCGACAAGACGGCGATTTCCCGGGCGCAAGGCGTGGGCCCGAAAGTGGCGACCCGCATTGTCACCGAGCTGAAGAACAAGGTGCCGGCGGGTCTTTCGGCGGGCGACAATGAAGCGATCGCCTTTCGCAAGGATGTCGGCGAGGGCGCCGTTGCCGCGCCTGTCGCCGATGCGATTTCGGCGCTTGCCAATCTCGGCTATTCACGCGATCAGGCGGCCGGTGCCGTGGCCGCAGCTTTGAAAAATGCCGGCGAGGGGGCTGAAAGCGCGACGCTGATCCGTCTCGGCCTGAAGGAATTGGCGCAGCACTGATCTTTCTCTATGGTCATCTTGGCCGTGCCCGCAATCAATGGATACCGACTGAATCATGAGTGATGACACCCGCCTGATAGCGCCTGAGAAACGCGGCGAAGATATTGATGCGGCGATGCGCCCGCAATCGCTGGATGATTTCACCGGCCAGGCAGAAGCGCGTGCCAATCTCAAGATCTTCATCGAGGCGGCGAAGAAGCGCGGCGAGGCGCTGGACCATGTGCTATTTGTCGGCCCGCCGGGGCTCGGCAAGACCACGCTGGCGCAGATCATGGCGAAGGAGCTGGGGGTCAATTTTCGGGCAACTTCCGGGCCGGTAATCGCCAAGGCGGGCGATCTGGCGGCACTTCTGACCAATCTTGAAGAGCGCGATGTGCTGTTCATCGATGAAATTCACCGGCTCAACCCTGCGGTTGAGGAGATTCTCTATCCGGCGATGGAAGATTTCCAGCTCGATCTGATCATTGGTGAGGGCCCCGCCGCCCGCTCGGTCAAGATCGATCTGGCCAAGTTCACACTCGTGGCGGCCACCACCCGGCTCGGGCTTTTGACCACGCCGCTCAGGGACCGTTTCGGGATTCCGGTGCGGCTGAACTTTTATACGGTCGAGGAGCTGGAACTGATCATCCGGCGCGGCGCCCGGCTGATGGGGCTCGGCATGGCGGAAGATGGCGCACGCGAAATTGCAAGGCGCGCCCGTGGCACGCCGCGCATCGCCGGTCGTCTGTTGCGCCGGGTGCGTGATTTTGCCGATGTGGCGGGCGAAGATGAAGTCTCGCGCATCATTGCCGATGAGGCGCTGACCCGGCTCGAGGTCGACAATATGGGGCTTGATCAGCTCGATCGGCGCTATCTCAACATGATCGCCCGCCATTTTGGCGGCGGTCCCGTCGGCATAGAAACCATCGCCGCGGGGCTGTCGGAGCCGCGCGATGCGATCGAGGATATTATCGAACCCTATATGATCCAGCAGGGCTTCATCCAGCGCACCCCGCGTGGCCGTGTGCTGACGGCCACCGCATGGAAGCATCTCGGCCTCAATCCGCCGAAAGAGCTGGACATGACACAGTTCCGGCTTTTCGACGAGGATGACTGATTACGCTGTGCGTCTGAGCGCCCGCCAGTGTCCTGGTGTCATACCGTAGGTCCTGCCGAAATGCCGGGTCATGTGGGCCTGGTCGGCGAAGCCGGATGCCGTTGCGGCTTCGGCCAGCGAAACACCCCGGGCCATCATCTGTCGGGCATGGTCAAGGCGCCGCTGGATCAGATAGCGGTGCGGGCTTGTGCCGAAGGCAGCGCGGAACTGGCGGGCAAGCGTAAAGCGATCAAGGCCGGTTTCTGCCTCCAGCACGCGCGATCCGAGCTGATTGACACACTCCTCGCGCAGCCGCTGCGCCAAGCGCGTCATTGCGCGCCGGTCAATTTCCTGTCGGCGCGGGATCTCGCCCGCCATGCGCGCAAGCGCCGAGGCAATACCGGTCACAGCATCATCCAGCTGCAGCCCCGAAAGCGGGCTTTGCAAATCACTGAGTGCGTCGATAAGGGCATGCCGCAGCGCCGGATCGTCGGCCACGGGATCGCCGACAAAGGGCAGGGGGGCTGCTGCACGTTCTCCGGCTGCCGCGATCAGTTCTGGCGGCAGGTAGAGCATGCGATAGGTGAGTCCGTCCTTCCCGCCCGCACCGCCATCATGCAGTTCGTCGGGATGGAGAACGATCAGCCGGCCAGCCGTCGAGACGCGAGCCTCACCGCGATAGGAAAAGGTCTGGATCCCTGAAAGCGTGATTCCGAGCGCATAGGTGTCATGGCGGTGCGGCGAAAAGCCATTGCCCTGAAATCGCGCTTCGATGCGCTCGATCCGGCTGTTGCCTGCAGCCATGTGAATGGCATCGCTCCCCGGTCTGCACAAAGGTTCAAGACCGCCGGTGGCTGGATCCGTTAGGTCCGAGCTGAAATCTGCTTTCTGAAAGCCAAGACCGGAGTTACTTCCCATGTTTGAAACCAAATTCATCATTGTCGTTCGCGATGATCTCGCAACCTGGCAGAAGCTCAACGTGACCGCCTTTCTGGCGACGGGCGTCGGCGCGGCTGATCCATCACTGATCGGCGAAGAATACAGGGATCGTGCCGGCAATGTCTATCACCCGCTCTGCGCCCAGCCGATCATCATCCTTGCAGGTGATCAGGTGACGCTTGCAAAGGTGCAGGAACGTGCCATTTCGCGTGGTGTTGCGACGGCACTCTATATCGAGGAGATGTTCTCGACCGGCCATGATGCCGCCAACAGGGCGGTCTTTGCGGAATTCGCGCCGGAAGATGCGAAAGTGGCGGGGATTGCCTTTTCCGCCGACAGGAAGCTCGCCGATAAGATCACCAAAGGTGCAAAGATGCATTCCTGAAAGATCCCGGCCGCCCATTGCGGCCGGGACTCGTTTTCGCTGATCACTTGGCGTTCAGGAAATCGGCGACATCCAGAATGACGAACTCATTGTTGTCAACGGCATCCAGCTTGCGGCCGGCGGAGAAGGGCAGGTTATTGTCATTGCCGACGATGATATGGGTCGGGTCAATGACGTCCACATTCTCAATGGTGACAAAGGGCATGGTATAGATGCCGTCCGCGCCGCCCTGGCGGGCAAGGCCGTCCGGATCGGCGATGTTCATCAGGTCGATATAGCCGATCTTGCGGGCAGCGCCGTTTGCGTTTTCATCCGTCATTTCGATCTTGTAGATGCGCTTGTGCAGCGCCGGGTGGGCGAAGCAGTCCGTCGCATCCTTGCTGCTGTCGGCGCAAGCAAGCGCCGGGTCGCCTTCACCGCCATCGCGCTCGATGATCAGGCCGGTCGTGGCGTCGATCATGTTGAAATCGCCGATATTGGTGCCGCCGTCCGAAAGCGGATAGAACCAGAAACGACCGGTCCAGTCGGCTTTGGCGGTATCGAACTCCAGAACCCGTAGCGCCTCGTGGCCGTCAACGGTCTCAGGCTTGCCATCCTCGCCGACAAGCGGCTTTTCCAGCAGGGCGTAGAGATGGGCACCATCGGGTGAAATCGCCATGCCTTCATAACCGCCCGAGCGCGGCAGGTTGTAGGTGGGCATTTTGCCGCCGGGATTGGGCAGCGACAGAGCCGGATTGTCGGGCGAGCGCACGGGCTTGCCATCGGCCAGCGTGTCATAGACCGCCTGCAGCTGGCCTTCAGGATTGAATTTCAGCACATAGGGACCAAGCTCGTCGCCGATCCAGAAACCATCGGCGACAGGCTGGATCGATTCGATATCGAAATCGGCGCCGGTGAGATAGCGGCTGTCAGATCCCTCGAGCACGATCGGGAAGGGGGCGATCCGGTCCGGATCCGACAGGAAGATCGTCGTGACCGGCGTGACCGTGCCCTTGTCCCAGTCAAAGGCGAGGTGATGGATCATCAGCGCGGCGTCCGACGAATTGGCCTTGGAGCCGAAGCCATTGTCAGACAGGCTCCAGAACGTGCCGTCATCCATGGCCTTGATGCCGGAAAAGCCCTGCATCGGTTGACCGGCAAACGGCGTGGCAAGGCCCGTCGGGCGCTTGCCATCCATGCCGGCGACGGAGCCGACGGCATCAACGCGCGGCACGCCAAGTTTCAGAAATTTGGCCGAGGTCTGAATATAGGCTGGCGCATCGGCCGGTGCGGCGATGATCGTATTGCCCGGCAGGATGGCGTGGGCGGCAAGCCTTGCCGGAAAAACGGTTTCATCGGCAAGGGCGGTGCCCGCAGCAAGGGTGGCAAGTGCTGCAAGAAAAAGAGATTTCATCAAAAGTCCCCGATGGTGGTGAAAACACCAAAGGAGCTAACGGCCGAACATGTCGGCCGCTTTAAGCTTGTGTAAACTTTGCATGTATTTCTGGTGACGCAATGTTACAGCGTGACGATCTGCACCTTCTTGTCGACAAAGCGCAGCGCCATGTCGCCATTGATCAGCTTCAGTGCCGGTTCTCCGAACAGTTCCCGGCGCCAGCCCGACATGGCGGCAACCTCGGCCGCCTCGCCATGGGCGGCGATCTGGTCAAGGTCATCCGAAGAGGCGATCACGCGGGCTGCGACCTGCTGCTGATCGGCAATGATCTTCAGCAGCACCTTGAGCAGTTCCGCAGCTGCCGCAGCGCCTTCCGGCGGCTGGGCGGGGCGGGGAACCCGCGGCAGGTCGGCCTTCGGGATCATGAAGGCGGATTTGACCGCCTCGATCAGCCCATGGGCGGAGGATGAGCGTTCCCAGCCTTTCGGGATCATGCGCAGCCGCGCCAGCGCTTCCGGCGTCTGCGGCTGCTGCTGGGCGATCTCGTAAATGGCGTCATCCTTCAGCACCCGGCCGCGCGGCACGTTGCGGCCCCGCGCCTCGTTTTCGCGCCACTCGGCAACGGCTTTCATCACCGCGAACTCGATCGGTTTTTTCACCCGCATCTTCAGCCGGGTCCAGGCCTCGTCCGGCGGGAGGTCGTAGGTGGCCGGTGATTCCAGCACCGCCATCTCCTCGGTCAGCCAGGCGGTGCGGCCTTCGCGCTCCAGCTGCTGCATCAGCTTTTTGTAAACCTCGCGCAGATGCGTCACATCGGCCAGGGCATAGGTCAGCTGCTTTTCATTGAGCGGCCGGTGGCGCCAGTCGGTGAAGCGTGATGACTTGTCAAGCGTTACGCCCGTGGTGCGGGCAACGAGCTGATCATAGGAAATGCTGTCGCCATAGCCGCAGACCATTGCTGCCACCTGGGTGTCAAACAGCGGTGCCGGCAGCATATTGCCAAGATGGTAGACAATCTCCAGATCCTGGCGGGCGGCATGAAAAACCTTGGTTACGTTCGGATTGGCCATCAGTTCGAAAAAAGGCGCAAGATCGATGCCCTTGGCCAGGGGATCAACCAGAACTTCCAGCTCCGGGCTCGCCATCTGTATCAGGCAGAGTTCCGGCCAGAACGTGCTTTCACGGAGAAACTCCGTATCTACGGTGACAAAGTCGGATTGGGCCAGCGTCTGGCAGGCCTCGGTAAGCGCAGCGGTTGTTTCGATCATCATCATCAATTGGTTTCGTGTGTTCATTCTTTCCTTTGCCTTTGAGCGGCTCATGTCAAGCGCTGCGCTCAAATGGAGCGCACTCAGCCGCTCTCAGGCCGCCGATGTGCCGTTGCTGGTGCGTTCCGGCGACACTGCAACGGCTGGTTCGCGGCACTCTTGCGGCGGGGAATTTTGTTCCATTGCCCCAAACTGGCCGGATTGCCTTGACAAACAGGCCCCACCATGCGTTTTTCCGCCAGATTTTCTATTGGGGCGACCGCTTGATCGAAGCGGCAGACCGCCCCATGAACGCACTCAGGATTAAATTATGCATCGCTATCGCAGTCACAGCTGTGCCGCCCTTAAGAAGTCCGATGTCGGTACCATCGCCCGCCTGTCCGGCTGGGTGCATCGTGTCCGCGACCATGGTGGCCTCCTCTTTATCGATTTGCGCGACCATTACGGTATGACGCAGGTCGTGGTTGATCCGGATTCGAAAGCTTTCGCCACCGCCGAGAAAGTGCGCGGCGAGTGGGTGATTCGCGTTGACGGCAAGGTGCGCGCCCGCACCGAGGAAACTGTGAACGCAAATATGGCCACGGGTGAGATCGAACTCTACGCCGAAGAGATCGAAATCCTCTCCACTGCCAAGGAACTGCCGCTGCCGGTCTTCGGCGAGCCGGACTATCCTGAAGATGTTCGCCTGAAGTATCGCTTTCTTGATCTGCGCCGCGAGACGCTGCACGCCAATATCGTCAAGCGCACCAAGATCATCACCCAGATGCGCTCTTTGATGACCGATGCCGGTTTTGGCGAATATACCACGCCGATCCTGACGGCTTCCTCGCCGGAAGGCGCGCGCGACTTTCTCGTGCCGAGCCGTATCCATCAGGGCAAGTTCTTCGCACTGCCCCAGGCACCGCAGCAGTACAAGCAGCTGCTCATGGTGGCTGGTTTCGACCGCTACTTCCAGATCGCACCCTGCTTCCGCGATGAAGACCCGCGCGCCGACCGTCTGCCGGGCGAGTTCTATCAGCTCGACGTCGAGATGAGCTTTGTGACCCAGGAAGATGTCTGGGAAACGATGGAACCCGTCATGACCTCGGTGTTCGAAAAGTTTGCCGAAGGCAAGCCGGTGACCCAGAAGTGGCCGCGCATTCCCTACGACACGGCGATGCGCAAATATGGTACCGATAAGCCGGATCTGAGAAACCCGATCGAGATGGAAGCTGTCACCGAGCATTTCGCCGGTTCCGGCTTCAAGGTCTTTGCCGGCATGATCGAAAAGGATCCGAAGGTCGAAGTCTGGGCGATCCCGGCCAAGACCGGCGGCAGCCGCGCCTTCTGCGACCGGATGAATTCCTGGGCGCAGTCCTCCGGCCAGCCCGGCCTCGGTTACATCTTCTGGCGCAAGGAAGGCGAAGAGATCGTCGGCGCCGGTCCGCTGGCCAAGAATATTGGTCCGGAGCGCACCGATGCGATCCGCAGCCAGCTCGGCCTTGAAGATGGCGACGCCTGCTTCTTCGTTGCCGGCCTGCCGGAGAAATTCGTCAAGTTTGCCGGTGAAGCCCGCACCCGCGCCGGTGAGGAACTGAACCTTGTTGACCGCGATCGTTACGAACTGTGCTGGATCGTCGACTTCCCCTTCTACGAGTGGAACGAGGACGAGAAGAAGATCGACTTCTCGCACAATCCCTTCTCCATGCCGCAGGGTGGTCTCGAAGCGCTGGAGAACCAGGATCCGCTGACGATCAAGGCCTTCCAGTATGATGCTGTCTGCAACGGCTTCGAAATTGCCTCGGGCTCGATCCGTAACCAGTCGCCGGACACCATGGTCAAGGCGTTTGAGCTGGTCGGTCTGTCCAAGGCCGATGTCGAGGAACGTTTCGGCGGCATGTATCGCGCCTTCCAGTATGGCGCACCGCCCCATGGTGGCTGCGCTTTCGGTATCGACCGTATCGTCATGCTGCTGGTCGGCGCGAAGAACCTGCGCGAGATCACGCTGTTCCCGATGAACCAGCAGGCGCAGGATCTGCTGATGGGCGCGCCCGCCGAGGCAAGCCCGACACAGCTGCGCGAACTGGCGCTGCGGATCATTCCGCAGAAGAAGGACTGATCGGTCCTTCCCTCCAATTGATGGAAAAGCCCGGTGGATCGCTCCGCCGGGCTTTTTTGATCGGGTCGGTAGCCGGTCGCGCTACTGGTTGGCGGCCACGGAAAGGCCGAGCATGCCGGGCAGGGCCTGCGGTGCGGCAAGGCCGGTGAGAAATACCGAAAAGATCGGTGTTGCCGATGGCGGCTGGATCTTGATCTCCAGCGATTTCGGGTCGGCAAGATAGGCATTGGCGGCGCTGTTGACCATGGCGGCAAAGGGCGGCGAATTGAAATAGCCGAGGGCACCAGACAGCGTGTTCAGCAGTTTGGCAGTCAGCGCGTCCTTGCTCTGGCCCTGTTCGGCGCTCAGCATTTCCAGCAGCCGGTCGGTGATGGAAGCATCGGTAAACTGAACCGAGAACGAGCTGACGGCGAATTTCTGCATCAGGACCAGCGATTGCGCCTGCTTCTGCGCCGCCGCAGCGCCATCGCTCTTGCCGGGCAGGGCGAGCCCTGTCAGATCATCAAGCTGGCCGAGCGTATCCATCGAAAAGCCCATCAGATCGGCGCTGGTTTCGATCGCGCCGACATCGTCGATCTCAGCCTTTGCGGAGGTGAGCCGCAACTCGCCGCTTCCAAGGTTCCACGTTCCAACGGAAGAGAGGTTGGCCTTTGCCGCCATCAGATCGAGTTTTTGCAGCCGCTCCCTGAGGGACGGATTCAGCGTATCGACCGGCGTGAGGTCGAAGGCGAGATTGGCGGCCTGCCAGGAAAAGCTGACGGTCTGGCTGTCCATGTCGTAGATCTGCTGGTTGTCGATCCTGTCAACCGTAAGAACCGTTTTTCCGTTATAGGACGCATCAATCCCGGTCGCATGCGCTTCATCGGCGTGAAACAGGCCCTCGAAACTGTCATTCGACGGGACGGCTGGCACGTGGATATTGCTGAACACGAGCGCGCCAAAGCCAAAGCTGGAATCACTGTTGGCAAATTCGGTTGCCGGCATGCTCAGCGAATCGGCGTCATAGCTGCCATTGGCATTTTCCCGAAGATTGGTCACGACGAGATCGACCGGGGCGACCTGCCGGAAGCTGTCATCCGTTGCGGTGCCGTCAGCCGGTCTCAGCAGAAAATCGCGGACCACCAGGGTGTTGCCAGCTCCCGCCTCTATGCCGGAATAGCTGAAGGTCTGGCTCGACTGGGCGGTCTGCACGGTTTCGAGTTTGCTCAGAAAGTCTGCGCCGTCGACGGCATGTGCCGGAACTACCATAACCGGCATGGCCAGCATGGCGGCAGTGAAGATCAAAGCGTGATGTGTCTTCATGAAACTCTCCGGCCCGGGGCGTCTTCTGTTCATTCTCGCAGCTGCGATGATAACGACCTTATAACGGGAACTAAGGCGAAAAGCGAACCCTGCGTGGTATAACCTGCCGCCGGGATTCGCTTTCCATTTGACATGTTCTGCGGTTCTGCTCGGATCGAGAGGACGGCCGGCTCGGGAATTGTTTCCCGCCAGACATCGATAAAGAACAGTTTTCTCAGTGGCTTGGCTGACCTTTTTGCTGCGGGTGGGAGTGATGAAAAGACATCCGGAACACAGGGCTAGCCGCTGAAAGGTCCGCAGCTCTAAACCATCGTGATGGGAAACGCCTCCCAGGCAAGGGAGTGGACCCTGTCAGGGGACAATAAATGCGTGTGATGCGCAACCCCGCAGGCTTTGCCTTCGCGCTGAATGCCCTGATTTTTAAGGGGAGTGTGCGTTGGCCGCCTTGCCCGGCTGCCTTGCATCGTCTAACAGAATTCTATGGGAAAAGATCTTCTTCCGCCTGATGGTGGCGATAATATCGATCCGGTTGACCTGCGCAAGGCGCTCGAGGAGCGTTACCTTGCCTATGCCTTGTCGACCATCATGCACCGGGCCTTGCCGGATGTGCGCGACGGGCTGAAGCCCGTGCACCGCCGCATCATTCACGCCATGAGCGAGATGGGCGTGCGGCCGAATGCCGCCTACAAGAAATGCGCCCGTATCGTCGGCGACGTCATGGGTAAGTTTCACCCGCACGGCGACGCCTCGATCTATGATGCGCTGGTGCGTCTGTCGCAGGATTTTGCCCAGCGTTATCCGATGGTCGATGGTCAGGGCAATTTCGGCAATATCGATGGTGATAGCGCTGCAGCCATGCGTTACACCGAAGCGCGCATGACCGAGGTGGCGGCGCTGATGCTGGAAGGCATTGGCGAGGATGCAGTGGATTTCCGCCCGACCTATAACGAGGAGGACGATGAGCCGATCGTCCTGCCGGGTGCCTTTCCGAACCTTCTGGCCAATGGTGCCTCCGGCATTGCCGTCGGCATGGCGACGTCGATCGCGCCGCATAATGCACACGAACTGTGCGAGGCCGCGCTCTATCTGATCAAGCATCCCGACGCCGGTGTTGAAGACATCATGACGCTGCCCGGCCAGGAAGGGCCCAAGGCGCAGATGATCCAGGGCCCGGATTTCCCGACCGGCGGCATCATCGTCGAGAGCTTCGACAGCATGGTCGAAACCTATCGCACGGGGCGCGGCGGTTTCCGCGTGCGCGCCCGCTGGGAGAAGGAAGATCTCGGCCGCGGCAACTATCAGATCGTCGTCACCGAAATTCCCTATTCGGTGCAGAAATCGCGTCTGATCGAGAAGATTGCCGAGCTGCTGATCGCCAAGCGGCTGCCGCTTCTGGAAGATATTCAGGATGAATCGGCGGAAGATATCCGCGTCGTGCTGGTACCGAAGACGCGTACGGTCGATCCCGAGCTGCTGATGGAATCGCTGTTCAAGCTGACCGAGCTTGAAAGCCGGTTCTCGATGAACATGAACGTGCTGTCGCAGGGCAAGGTCCCGAAGGTCATGGGCCTTGTTGATGTGCTGCGTGAATGGCTCGGCCATCGCCGCGAGGTGCTGGTGCGTCGCTCGCGTCACCGGCTGGCAGCGATCGACCGTCGGCTGGAAATTCTCGGCGGCCTGCTCGTTGCCTATCTCAACCTCGATGAGGTGATCCGCATCATCCGCGAGGAGGACGAGCCCAAGGCCGTGATGATGGAGCGTTTCTCGATCACCGACGTCCAGGCCGAGGCTATCCTCAATATGCGGCTGAGGGCCCTGCGCAAGCTGGAGGAATTCGAAATCCGCAAGGAATTCGAGGGGCTGACGGCGGAGAAGGCGGAGATCGAGCAGCTGCTCGGATCGGATGAGAAACAGTGGCAGACGGTCGGCTGGGAAATCAGCGAGGTGAAGAAGACCTTCGCCAAGGCGACCGAGCTTGGCCGCCGCCGTTCGACCTTTGCCGATGCACCGGAAACAGACGAGGCTGCAATTCATCAGGCGATGATCGAGAAGGAGCCGATTACGGTCGTCATCTCGGAAAAGGGCTGGATCCGGGCGCTGAAGGGGCATGTCGACACGGCGGGTCTTTCCTTCAAGGAAGGCGATCAGCTGAAGCTTGCCTTCCCGGCGCAGACGACGGACAAGCTGGTGGTGCTGACCACGGGCGGCAAGGCCTTCACGCTCGGTGCCGACAAGCTTCCGGGTGGACGTGGCCATGGCGAGCCGCTGCGTATCATGGTCGACATGGAGGCCGATCAGGACGTGGTGACCGCCTTCGTCCATGAGGCTGGCCGCAAGCTGCTGCTGGCGTCAACGGAAGGGTCGGGCTTTGTCATCGAGGAAGACGGGATGATCGCCAATACCCGCAAGGGCAAGCAGGTGATGAACCTCTCGGCCAAGGCCGAGCTGAAACTTTCCACGCCCGTTTCCGGCGATCATGTTGCCGTCATCGGCGAGAACCGCAAGATGCTGGTCTTCCCGCTCACGCAGCTGCCGGAAATGGCTCGCGGCAAGGGCGTTCGCCTTCAGCGCTACAAGGATGGCGGTCTGTCGGATGCCAAGTGCTTTGCCATGGCGGAGGGGCTGAGCTGGAGCGACAGTGCGGGGCGGACCCATTCGCGTTCGAAGGACGAGCTGATCGAATGGATGGGCGACCGCGCCATGGCAGGCCGTATCGTGCCCAAGGGCTTCCCGCGCTCGAGCAAGTTCACCGGGTGAGATATCCGAAGCAGCAACAAGGTCCGCAGATTTGCGGGCCTCGGACTGCTGACAGAGTCATTCAGATTGCCTGATTGGGGTGAGATAGCTCTTCTCCGTCGTCATCCCCGTGCTCGTCACGGGGATCCAGGCTCTTTATGGCATTGGATAAAAAAGTCTTTCGCCGCGCGGACGCGCGTCGGCTGGATGCCTGTGGACCAAGCACAGGCATGACGTCAGAAAAAGGGACGAGGGTCGTCAGCAGCAACAAGGCCCGCAAATCTGCGGGCCTTTTCGTGTCTTGCTCAGACAAGAACCACTTCCGGGCCTTCCGGAACGCTGCGCACCAGGCCTTCGACCGTGCTGCCATGGCTGAGATCGCCGCCGGTGCCGCGTCCGAGCACGACATAGCGGGGCGCGAGCGCCTTCAGCTTCACGTCGATGGCCGGCACCAGATGGGCGGCGGCGGCTTCGATGACCTCTCCACTGGCGGCAAGGCCCCGTGTCTTGATGTCGGCAATGGCCGCATCGAGCAGGCGCAAGGCGTCCGCGCCTTTTTCGGCTGCTGCTGCGGTTCCATCCATCACCTCATAGGTGCGCACATGCAGCACGAACACGGGCAGGGCGTGGTTGCGTCCCAGTTCTGCAGCGCGGGCAAGAATGGCCTGATCCTGCGGCAGCCCGGCGATCGCGGCAACGACGCCGGCGCTGACCGGTGCCGGTGCCGGCGCGCTCTCGTCCTTTTCGGTGAGCGTCCGGCGGCGCAGATAAAGCACCAGGGACGATGCGATCGCGGCAATCACGGCAACGTAGAATGCCGAGGCCGTGCCGAAGCTTTCTGCCAGATGCGGAGCGGCGAAGGGGGCGATGACGCCGGCAAACCAGCGCACGAAGTTATAACCGGCCGAAGCGACCGGGCGCGGGCTGTCGGAGACGCCAAGGGCAAGCTCGGTGAAGACGGTGTTGCAGACCCCCATCAGCGCGCCGGAAAGAACGACGCAGAGCGCGATGATCTTGATCGGGCTATAGGCCATCACCAGCAGCAGCAGCGCAAAGATCAACAGGCAGCCGACGAGAATCTGAACGGTCGATAAGCGCGCCTGCAGG
The DNA here is from genome assembly GCF_013184775.1 of Martelella sp. HB161492. Classification (GTDB taxonomy): domain Bacteria; phylum Pseudomonadota; class Alphaproteobacteria; order Rhizobiales; family Rhizobiaceae; genus Martelella. The sequence continues at coordinate 101,190 of NZ_JAATVV010000008.1, read as the reverse complement.
CGTGGAGCAACGATGACGGAGAAGATCGCCAGCAGAAGACCCCAGCCGAAGAAGATCAGACCAACCGCATGCGCCGACATGTCGAGCACGAAGGGCACGAAGGCCAGTACGGTGAAGAAGCCGTAATTGTAGAAGAATGCGGCGACGGCGGCAGTCAGCAGTCCGGCATGGCCGAGCGCGCGGATCGGCGCGGTGACCGAGATCTTGTGTGTGGGTTTCGGTTGCGCGGGCAGGAGGAAGAAGATCGCGATGAACCCGATTGCCATCAGGGTGGCCGTGCCGAAGAAGGGGTAGCGCCACGACATGCCGCCAAGGGCGGCGCCCAGAAGCGGGCCGGCGGAAATGCCAAGCCCGAGCGCCGCCTCATACATGAGGATCGCCGCACTCATGCCACCGCGTGACGATGCAACAATCACCGAAAGGGCCGTGACGACGAAAAAGGCATTGCCAAGTCCCCAGCCGGCGCGGAACAGAACCAGTTGGGCAACAGAATGGGACATGCCTGCAAGCGCCGAAAAGACGATGATCAGCGCGGCGCCAACCAGAAGGGTTTTCGGGCCGCCGATACGGCTGCTGAGCCAGCCGGTGAACAGCATCATCACCGAGGTAACAAGGAAGTAGCTGGTGAACAGAAGCGACACATCGGCGGGAGAGGCGTTCAGTCCCTTGGCGATGGAGGTGAGGATTGGGTCGACAAGCCCGATCGACATGAAGCCAACCACACAGGCAAAGGCGGTGGCCCAGACGGCTTTCGGCTGATCGAGGAAGTTGGGAGTTGCGTCATGCGCAGCCATGATGCGGTCTTTCACTATTGATGTAAGATACAAATAATGTATGATGCATATATAATTTAACGTGGCACTGCAACGGGATCTGCATCTTTAAGGCTGTGAAAAGCATTTATTCCGTGCATAAAGGCTCGAGGTCATCGAGCGACCGGGGATGGCGCCCGATGATCCTGATTCGCGCCTCTGGTGTAACGGGCTGGCAAATGATCGAATTCGTGTCGCCGGTAGCGCCTGAGTACGAAAAACAGGGAGATCATATGGTGAGCCAGCAAGCTGCTGAGGGGATCAGCGCACTGGAGCAGGAGGCCGCGGTTCTTGCGCGCCTTCTGGAGGCGCTTAATCGCAGGCGCAATTATCCGCTGGAGCGTTCGCATTATCTGTTGCTGTTGCAGCTGGCCGAAGGTCCGCGCAAGGTCGGGGTCCTGTCGAGGACGCTGGCGCTCGATGCAACGACGGTAACCCGTCAGGTGGCTGCCATGGAAGAGCGTGGCCTCGTGGTGCGAGAGGCCGACCCGGATGACCGGCGCAGCGTGCTGGTCGCCCGGACCAGGGACGGGGCCATTCTCGCGGAAAATATGCGCGAAACCAGGCTCCAGCGCATGGAGCGGTTGATGGCGGGATGGGATGGCGAGGATGTGGATCGCTTTGCCGATTACATGGCACGGTTCAATGCTGCGCTTTACGATCGCCTCGAGAACACGGAAGACGACGGTACGGAGCTGAAAGCATCCTGACCGCTCAGGCCTCCGGCACGTCCTGAAGATGCCGTCGGCGGCCCGCCTCTGCTGAGATGGCCGCCCGAACAGGCGGGCTGCGACTTGCCTTCACGATTGCCGGAATAAGGCTGGGGGCCAGAGCGCCGTGCGTGCTTTTGGACGCAGCAGGACGCTCTATCATATTGAATCTAGGCATCGTTCTTTTCGAAAATCGTTCCGATTTTCGAGCAGATGCACTAGTGGTCGCCGCCATTGCTGCTTCCCGTCTCGCTCGCTCCGGTCAGCCAGTTCACAAAGCGTTCTGCGGCCCGGTTCGGCCTTCGCGGGCGAAGCGCGACATAGGTCAGCCCCGACGGCAGAAAGCCGAACGGGGCGATCAGCCGGCCGGCCGCAAGATCGTCGCGAACCAGTATCTCAGGCGCGATCGCAACCCCGAGCCCGGCGGTTGCCGCTTCCAGCATGAAATAGAAATGTTCGAAGATGCGGCCATCGGCCGGTGGGGACAGGCCAAGCTGACGTCCCCAGTCCATCCACGCATGGGGTCGCGTTCTGGTCTGCAATGCCGGAAGATGCAGAAGCGCCTCGGCGTTTTCCAGTGTCATGTCGCCTGCAAGGCGCGGGCTGAGCACGGGGCCGGTTTCGTCGGGAAACAGCGGGTCGACGATGGCGTCGCCAAAGGGCGGCTTCAACACGCGGATGGCCACATCGAACCGGTGCCGGGAAAAGTCGACCGCAGCGTCATCGGCCGTCAGACGGATCTCGATGGTCGGGTGGCGTGTCTGGAAATCGACCAGCCGCGGTATGAGCCAGCGCATGGCTAGCGTGCTGGTGCAGGAAACGTCGAGGATCTGGCGATCACGCTGCATCGCCCGGGCGACGGCACGCTCAATGCTCTCGAAAGCCTCGCTGAGGACCGGCTGCAGGTCCAGTGCCGCCTGAGACGGTGTCAGCCGGTTACGGGGACCTTCAAAGAGCGCGACGCCGAGGATTGCCTCCAGTTGTCGAACCTGCCGGCTGACGGCGCTATGGGTGACGCCCAGCTCATCTGCCGCCAGCCCCATCTGGCCGTGGCGCATGGTGGCCTCGAAGGCGCGCAGAGCGTTGAGGGGAATCGTGCCGCGTTTCATGTGCGTTTTTCTCACATTGAATGCGAAGAATTGTCGTTTTTCAAAAAGAAATCAATGAGCGAAAAGACAGTATGAAATATTATCTCATTTTATGCGCGGTCTCCGGCGGCGCTGCTTTCTGGAAATAGCTGATGGAAACCTATGTCTTCGCGGCCGTGTTGCTGGCTGCGCTGCTTCACGCTGGCTGGAACTCTGTGGTCAAGGTCGGTCTGGACCGGTTCTCGACCATCCTGCTTCTGGCGCTGGTGCAGGCGGCGATTGCATTGCCGATCCTGCCTTTCGTTGAAAAGCCTGCACTGGCGTCGTGGGGCTTTATTGCCGCCGCTGCCCTGCTGCATACCGGTTACAAGCTGTTCCTGATCAGGGCCTATGCCTTTTCCGATCTAAGCCAGGCCTACCCGCTGGCGCGCGGAACGGCGCCGCTGATTGTGACGCTGGTATCGCTCACCTGCCTCGGGGTCGTCCTGTCTCCGGCAGCGCTGATGGCGATCGCGGTGATCTCTGCCGGGATCCTGCTGATGACGCTGAAGGGGGCCCGCGAAAACAGGATGGATCGCCGGGCGGTGTTCTACGCGCTGGGCACCGCGGGCTTTACCGCCAGCTATACGCTGGTGGACGGCACGGGCGCGCGGATTGCCGGAACGGCGACCGGCTTTATCCTGGCAATGGTGATCGTGGATGCGCTGATCATGGCCGTGGTTGCCGTATGCATCAAAGGACGCCGTGTCTTCTCGGCGGTGCTGCCCGCATGGAAGACCGGCATCGCCGCAGGGGCCATGTCTCTGGGAGCCTACTGGATTGTCGTCTGGGCCTTCACGGTCGCGCCGATCGCGCTCGTGGCGGCGCTCAGGGAAACGAGCATTCTGTTTGCGACGCTGATTGCCGCCTTTCTCCTCAATGAAAAGGTCAACCGCTGGCGTTGGCTGTCAGCGCTGCTGATTGCCGCCGGTGTCGTGGTGATGAAGGTTTAGGCGCGGCGGCCGCTCACCCCTTGTCGCCTGCGAGAATGGCGTCGATCATTCCCGGAAAGCGCTGATTGAGGTCGTCGCGGCGCAATGTCAGCAGCCGGCCGCGTCCGCAGGGCTCGTTGCGTACCACGCCCGATTCGCGCAGCACTTTCATCAGATGCGACTTGGTCGATTTCGGCATTTCCGGATCAGAGAGGAAGCACTGCGCCATTTCCAGCGGTCCCTCGCTCAGCTGGCGCACGATCTCCAGACGTTCGGGATCACTGAGAGCAAACAGCACCTGCGTCAGCACGATTTCGTCGGTGGCCGGATGCGGCAGTTCATGGACGTGTGAGGGCTTGGCATTCTTCATGGTTCGAATATAGTTGAACCGTCGTGTGATTGGTAGTAGGGAATAGTTCGAATATTTTCGAACTATTGGCGACATGTCTTCTGACGTCGCTGAGCATTCCGATGGAGCGACCATGTCGGATACAGTCTCGATTGCCTCTTCCGCCCGTGCCCGTGGCGGGTTCTGGGTCATGCTTGCCGGCAGTGCCATGATGATGGCGACGGCCAGTGCGCCATCCCCCTTCTATCCGTTGCTGAAACAGGAGCTCGGCTTTTCTTCAGCCATGATGACGGCGATCTTCGCCATCTATGCCGTATCCCTGTTGCTGACGCTGCTGATCGCCGGGGCGCTGTCCGATCATCTGGGGCGGAGGCCGGTGCTGTCTGCCGGTTTCTTCATTCTCGGCCTTTCTGCGCTGCTGTTCGGCACCGCGCACAGCGTTTCCATGCTGCTCGTGGCGCGCATCATTCAGGGCGTTGGCTGCGGGCTGCTGCTCGCAGCCTTGCCGGCCAGCATCGTTGATCTCGAGCCGCCGGACATGCCGGGCCTTGCCGCCATCTGCAATTCCGTCCTGCCTCTGGGCGGACTGGCGCTCGGTTCACTGGCGGCAGGCATCGTCATGGATTTCGGCGCAACGCCGAAATTCGATGTCTTCGGCGGCATCGTTTCCCTGTCGCTGCTTTTCGTCTTTTTCGTCTGGCTTCAGCCGGAAACGGCGCCGCGTCACGAGGGGCTCATGCAATCGCTGAAGCCCCGTCTTGGTGTTCCCGTTGCCGCCAGGGGTGCCTTCTGGCGCGGTGCGCCGGCCATCTTTGCCGGCTGGGCGACGGGCGGACTTTACCTTTCCCTTGGTCCGGCGATCGTTTCCGGCATTTTCGGCCGTACGGATTTCGTGCTGCAGGGGCTGGTTGTGACGCTGATGGCCGGTGCCGGAGCGGGGGCAACGCTTCTGGCGACGCGCCATGCGCCGCGCCGGGCAACGCTTGCCGGGGCATCGGCGCTGGCGATCGGAACCATCGTCACCCTGGTCGGCATCGGGCTCCACTGGTTCGCCCTCTACCTTCTGGCGCTCGCCGTTGGCGGTGCCGGCTTCGGCGCCTGCTTCTACGGGCTGATCCGGACCCTCGCGCCGCTTGCCGGACCAGATGAGCGCAGCGAGCTGTTCGCGTCGCTCTTTACGCTCAGCTATATCGCCTTCGGGGTTCCGGTCGTGGCCGCGGGCCTTGCCCTGCCATTTCTGGGGCTTCAGCAGACGGTCATGCTCTATGGCCTCACAATTGCCGTCATGGCCGCCGCCGCTGCGCTGTTCCGCAAATATGGAACGCAAGACTGACAATCGGGCGGGCGCTGCCACCGGCGGCGCTCGCTTGCCTTTTGATGCCAACTGTCTGCGACTTAGTCTTCCAGATCTGCGTCCGGATCTGCGCGTTCCCAGCCGTGGCCGGTCAGGTGCTCCTGCGGCAGGAACCGCTTCTTGTAATCCATCTTGCGCGATCCCTTCACCCAGTAGCCGAGATAGACATAGGGAAGGCCGGCTTCCTCGGCGCGGCGAATATGGTCGAGGATCATGAAGCTGCCGAGCGAGCGCTTTTCATATGCCGGGTTGAAGAAGGAGTAGACCATGGAGAGCCCGTCGATCATCACGTCGGTCAGCGCCACGGCGACAAGCTCGCCGGGGTCCTCCAGAGCGCCCGAACGGACGCGATATTCAATCACCCGCGTCTCGACATGGGTTTCCTCCACCATCACCGAATAGTCGCCGATCGACATGTCGGCCATGCCGCCCTGCTGGTGACGGCTGTCGAGATAGGTGCGGAACAGGTCATATTGTTCGAGGCTGGCGCGGGCCGGAAGCTCCGTTCCGGCCAGATCGGCATTGCGGGCTATGGTGCGCTTCATGCTGCGATGCGGCGTGAACGCGCTGGCGATGATGCGCACGGATACACAGGCGCGGCAGTTTTCGCAGGCGGGCCGATAGGCGATATTCTGCGAGCGCCGGAAACCGCCCTGGGTCAGAAGGTCATTCATCTCGGCGGCACGCGGTCCGACCAGATGGGTAAAGACCTTCCGTTCGCGCTCCTTCTCCAGATAGGGACATTGCGCGGGGGCAGTCAGATAGAATTGTGGTGACTGCGTGGTCTGAGTGTTCATATTCAGCCTACCGGATGGTCACGCCAGGTTCAGTTTGATCTCACGAGCCGGGCAGCGCCAGATGGCGAACCGGTTCATGGATCTAGCATGGCCTAAACCGGAAAAAGGTCAACTGCTGAGGTCAAGCCCGTCAGATATTTGCAGGGTCTGTCTGAAAAACGTCAGAACTGCTCGCTGCGGACCATCACCGCGCCGACGAGGAAATCATGCAGCAGGCGCTTGCGGCTGGTGAATATGCCGACGATCAGCACCAGCGGCGTCAGAAGCGAGTTGAAGATCCAGAACAGCGCCAGATGCACGACCGCCGTCAGGAAATCCATCGGCATGCCGTCGGTGCGGACGATCTTCAGCCCCATGGCGCGCATGCCGGGCGAGGCCTGGGCCGGACCGCCCATCGTCATGCCGAAATAGAAGATGGCGACGATGAAATAGAGGATCGGATAGAGCAGGAAGCCGAGGCCGAAGGTGGCGATGCCGACGAAGAACACGATCACGGCGGCAGGGATCCAGAGCAGGGCGATGACGATGTAATCGACCAGGAAAGCGAAGATCCGCCGCGACAGAACGCCGGAATAGGCGCGCCAGTCGGTCGGTGCATAAAGGCTGGTGTCTCTGTCAAGGCTCATGGCAGACCTCTTTGGGGCTTTCGTTGTGCCGCAACCCAGAAAGGCTGCAGGCGTCAGGCCCATGCATTTGGGGGCGCTGGCCCCCAGCTGCAATGGTTTGTCGCGCAATATCAGGCTTTCGCAAGCTTTTTGGCGGCATCGACAGCGAAATAGGTCAGGATTCCGTCACAGCCGGCACGTTTGAAGGCGAGCAGGGTTTCCATCATCACCCGGTCCCCATCAATCAGCCCGCGTTCCGCGGCGACCTTTTGCATCGCATATTCGCCGGAGACTTGATAGGCGAAAACCGGCAGGGAAAAGGCTTCCTTCAGCCGCCAGCAGATATCGAGATAGGGCAGGCCGGGCTTGACCATCAGCATATCGGCGCCTTCCTCCACATCGAGCGCCGCATCGCGGATCGCTTCGGTGCCGTTGGCCGGATCGACGTAATAGGTCGCCTTGTCGCCTTTCAGAAGGCCGCTGGTGGAGATCGCCTCGCGATAGGGGCCATAATAGCCCGAGGAGAACTTCGTCGCGTAAGACATGATGCCGACATCCTGGAAACCATGCGCATCCAGTCCCTCGCGGATGGCACCGATACGGCCATCCATCATTTCGGAGGGGGCGATGATATCCGATCCTGCTTCTGCCTGCGCAATCGCTGCCTTGACCACATGTTCCACCGTCTCGTCATTGACGATGATTCCGTCGCGCAGGATCCCGTCATGGCCGTGGCTGGTGAAGGGGTCGAGCGCCACATCGGTGATCATGCCGATTTCGGGAACGGCTTTTTTGACGGCGCGCGTCGCCTGATTGATCAGATTGTCGGGATTGAGAATTTCCGATCCGGTCTGGTCCCGTTTCTCCATCTCGATATTGGGGAAGGTCGCAAGGGCTGGAATGCCAAGATCTGCGGCCATGCGTGCAGCCTCGACAAGGCGGTCGACGCTCATCCGTTCCACGCCCGGCATGGCCGGGATCGGTTCGCTGATATTCGTGCCCGGCACGATGAAGACCGGCCAGATCAGGTCATCAACGCGCAGCTGGTTTTCCCGTACCATGCGCCGTTGCCAGTCGGCCTTGCGGATCCGGCGCATGCGGCGGTGTCCGGTAATCCTGTCGACGATATGGGTCTTGTCTTCATTGCTATTCATTCTGGGCCTCGGCTCTCGTCTCGTCAGTTGACGGATGTCAGGCGGTTTAGCACCAAGCCTTTCACGATAAAATGATCGAATTGTCTCACCAGCGCAAAAGCTGTCTTCTGTTAGGCCGGGATTCGGCTATAAGAACGGTCATGGAAACGGATCGCAGCACGACTTATCGTTCAAGTTTTTCGCAGGGTTTTTTTCTGCTGTTCCAGCGGGGAGTGGCCTTCTACCTGATCATATTGGCACTTGGCTGCTGGGCCGCGCTGATCGGCCTTTCGCATGGCGGCGCCGGACGTTTTGATGTGGTTCACCCCGATGTCCGCTTCGTCGAAGCGATCCTGGCTGTCTGTTTTCCGGTGGCCGCACTGGGCCTCTGGTTCGGCGTTGGCTGGGGGGCCGTGATCTGGTTCATCGGCGCGGGAATCCAGATCGTCTCCCATGGTGCCTATCCGCGTATTTTCGGTGAAGCGCCGTTTATCGTCGCTCTTCATATCCTCCTGATTCTGGTCTATATGGCGCTCTGGATTTACCGGATGTTCATTCGCTGGCACTAAGGTGGCGTGTGGTTGGCCTTGCCTTTCGACGACCCGTTGCCGACAACAATTGGCCATATTGCTGTGAAAGGGCATAGGGTAAAAGGTCCAAGACCGTTTCCGATGTCCGAATGTGGCGCTTTGCGCTCTCGGCTTTTCCTCTTTTGAGCTGGATTGAGATGACTGAGAAGAACAGAAGCGAATTTTCGAAGAAGCGCCTTTCGCGACGCGCCTTCGTGACGGCAGCTGCGGCTGGTGCATTGGCAATGCCCGCACTGGCGCGGGCTCAAACGGCTGTCGATGCGCTGATCAATGCGCAGGGCCGTGGCAACTGGGATGACCAGTTCGATGCCGCCAATACGCGCGCTCAGGCCGTCGTGACATCGAACCAGCCCATTCTCGGCCCCAACGCCGCGATCAACCAGACCCAGGCGATCGGCGAATATCAGCAGATCGTCGCCAATGGCGGCTGGACCGAGGTTCATCCCAACGTACCACTGCAGTTCGGCGTCACGGATCCTTCCGTGCAGCAGCTGCGCAAGCGCCTGATTACGTCCGGCGACCTGCAGGCCTCCGCCGGCATGTCGAACTCCTATGACAGCTATGTTCAGGGGGCCGTGCGCCATTTCCAGGCCCGCCATGGCCTGCCGGAAACCGGCTATATCGACGAATACACGCTGAAGGCGCTCAATGTCAGCGCCGATGTCCGGCTCAACCAGCTTGAGACCAATCTGGCGCGCATCGAGGATCTGGGAACCGATCTCGGCCAGCGCTACGTTCTGGTCAACATTCCGGCAGCCTATGCCGAAGCGGTTGAAAATAACGTGGTCGCCCTGCGCAATACGGCGATTGTCGGCCGGCCGACGCGCGCGACGCCGATTCTCAATTCCAAGATCTTCGAGATCATCTTCAATCCGCCCTGGACTGTTCCGCGCTCGATCATCCAGAAGGATATCATGCCGCTGATGCAGAAGGATCCGAACTATCTGACGGATCAGAAGATCCATCTTTACGACAACAAGGGCCGGGAAGTTGATCCGATGACGATCGACTGGAACGCTGAAAAGGCGCCGAACCTGACCTTCCGTCAGGATCCGGGCCCCAACAGCGCGATGGCCTCGACCAAGATCAACTTCCACAACAAGTATTCAGTCTACATGCATGACACGCCGACGCAGAGCCTGTTCAATGACTTTGTCCGGTTCGAATCATCCGGTTGCGTGCGCATTGAGAATGTCCGTGACCTTGATGTCTGGCTGCTGAAGGATACGCCCGGCTGGGATCGTACCCATATCGAGGAAACCATTCGCAGCGGCATTTCAACGCCGGTCAAGCTGGAACAGGAAGTGCCGAACCATTTCGTCTATATAACGGCCTGGTCGGCGCGCGATGGCGTGGTTCAGTTCCGCGACGACATCTATAACCTTGATGGCGCGCCGGAACTGGCGCTGCAGACCACGACGGGTGTTGAATAAGCCGCGCGAAACGAAGATTCGCGAATAAGATGTTGAATGCCGCCTGCGGACTTATACCGCAGGCGGCTTTGTTCTATTGCACGTTAGGTCGGCGGGCGTTAAAACGCCTTCCGCCCGCAACCCGCTCAGGAGCCTCATGCGATGACAAATCAGACAGGTTTTACCGAAACATTCTTTAACCGTTCACTCGCCGATACCGATCCGGAGATCTTTGGCGCGATCGGTAAGGAACTCGGTCGTCAGCGTCATGAGATTGAGCTGATCGCTTCGGAGAATATCGTTTCGCGCGCCGTTCTCGAGGCTCAGGGCTCGATCATGACCAACAAATATGCAGAGGGCTATCCGGGCAAGCGTTACTATGGCGGCTGTCAGTTCGTCGATATTGCCGAAGAATTGGCCATTGAACGCGCCAAGAAGCTGTTTGGCGTCGAATTCGTCAATGTTCAGCCGAATTCCGGTTCGCAGATGAACCAGGCGGTATTCCTCGCGCTTCTGCAGCCGGGTGATACCTTCATGGGTCTCGATCTCAATTCGGGCGGCCACCTGACCCATGGTTCGCCGGTCAACATGTCCGGCAAATGGTTCAACGTTGTCTCCTATGGCGTCACCCGCGACACCAATCTGATCGACATGGACGAAGTTGCCGAAAAGGCGCGCAAGGAAAAGCCGAAGCTGATCATTGCCGGCGGTACCGCCTATTCGCGCATCTGGGACTGGGAGAAGTTCCGCGCCATCGCCGATGAGGTCGGTGCCTATCTGATGGTTGATATGGCCCATATTGCCGGCCTCGTCGCCGGTGGCCAGCATCCCTCGCCGTGCCCGCATGCCCATGTCGTTACCACGACGACGCACAAATCGCTGCGCGGTCCGCGCGGTGGCATGGTGCTGACCAATGACGCAGACATTGCCAAGAAGATCAATTCGGCCGTCTTCCCGGGTCTGCAGGGCGGTCCGCTGATGCATGTCATCGCCGCCAAGGCCGTGGCGCTCGGCGAAGCGCTGCAGCCGGAATTTAAGGATTATGCCGCTCAGGTCGTCAAGAATGCACGTGCACTGGCCGGTGCGCTGATGGATGGCGGCCTTGATGTCGTTTCCGGCGGCACGGACAATCACTCGATGCTGGTCGATCTGCGCAAGAAGAACGCCACCGGCAAGCGCGCCGAACAGGCGCTCGGCCGCGCCTACATCACCTGCAACAAGAACGGCATTCCCTTCGACCCCGAAAAGCCCTTCGTCACCTCCGGTGTTCGCCTCGGCACGCCGGCCGGCACGACGCGCGGCTTCAAGGAAGAGGATTTTGCCGAGATCGGCCGCCTGATCGTCGAAGTCCTCGACGGACTGAAGGAAGCCAATTCCGATGAAGGCAATGCCGCCGTCGAAGCTGCCGTACGCACGAAGGTCGTGTCGCTGACCGATCGCTTCCCGATGTATGGCTATCTCGGCTGATGCGTTGCCCCTTCTGCAATTCGCCTGACACGCAGGTCAAGGATTCGCGGCCGGCGGAGGATAATACCTCCATCCGCCGGCGGCGGGTCTGCCCGGATTGCGGCGGGCGCTTCACCACCTTCGAGCGGGTACAGCTGCGCGATCTCGTGGTGATCAAGAAAAATGGCCGCAAGGTCGCCTTTGACCGCGACAAGCTGGTCCGTTCCTTCGAGATCGCGCTTCGAAAGCGCCCGGTTGAACGTGAGCGGATCGAGCGCGCGGTTTCAGGCATCGTGCGGCGCATGGAAAGCTCGGGCGAGAGCGAGATCCGCTCCGAGGAGATCGGGCTCCTGGTGCTTGAAGCGCTGAAAAGCCTGGACGATGTCGCTTTTGTCCGCTTTGCCTCTGTCTACCGGGATTTCTCGACGACAGAGGATTTCGAGAAGATCATTTCCGAATTTTCGGCGAAAATCGGCCGCGATACGGATACAGACGGCGCCTGACGTGCAAAGTGACTTGCGAAGCGGGCCGGTTCATGGTTTAGCGGCGCATCCGAAGAACCCGGGAAATTTTGATCGCAGCCCTGAAGGGCATGCGAGGTGGAACATGCAAAACGAGAAAACAGCAAACCAGCGCGGTGCGGCAAGGCTTGCCGCCGTTCAGGCCCTCTACCAGATGGATGTCGGCGGAACGTCGCTGTCCGAGGTTCTGAGCGAATATGAAGCCTATCGCCTTGGTCAGGAAATCGACGGCGACACCTATCTCAAGGCGGATGCATCCTGGTTCCGGTTTCTGGTCGCAGGCGTCGTGCGCGAGCAGAAGGTGCTGGACCCGCTGATTGCCGGCGCACTGGCCGATGGCTGGACGCTTTCGCGTCTCGACAGCACGCTGCGTGCAATCCTGCGCTGCGGTGTCTTCGAGCTGAAGGATCGCAAGGATGTGCCGGTTGCCGTGATCGTCACCGAATATGTCGAGATCGCGGTTGCCTTTTTCGAGGGCGAGGAGAGCAAGCTGGTTCATGCTGTGCTCGACCGTCTGGCGCGCAAGCTGCGTGAGGAGAAGAAGGGCTGAAGCCTGCAAGGCGGTCTTTCTAAATCGATTTGCAATTTTCCGGGGCGCTTTGCTTTATCGCAAAGCGCCCCGTGCTTTTTCATCCCTCTACTGTTGCCACTTGACGCCTTACCAAGCTGACCGCACTCTCATCGTGGTCCGCCATGGGCAGGGAGGACAGACGACAGTCTGCAAGATGGCCAGGCGGCAATGACGATCCGGCATATCCGGATCGGACGGCATCATTCAGCAGAACCGGAATTGTCTGAAAGCACCGGTGAAGCCGTAGAGGGAAGGAAAACGGGAAATGATGATATTACTCGCAGTAATAATCTGCGGCCTTATATCCATTGTCTATGCCTTGTGGGCGATACGCTCAGTCATGGTGGCGGATCAGGGCTCGCCGCGCATGCAGGAAATCGCGGGCTTCATCCGCGAAGGCGCTCAGGCCTATCTGACGCGCCAGTATACGACGATTGCCATTGTCGGGGTTGTCGTCTTTGTGCTGGCATGGCTGCTGCTGTCGCTGACGGCGGCGATCGGCTTTGTCATCGGTGCTGTCCTGTCGGGAGCGGCCGGGTTTATTGGCATGCATGTTTCCGTTCGCGCCAATGTGCGCACCGCCCAGGCGGCATCGCACAGCCTTCCCGCAGGGCTTGATATCGCCTTCAAGTCGGGTGCCATCACCGGCATGCTGGTTGCTGGCCTGGCGCTGCTTGGCGTTTCTGTCTACTTCTTCATTCTGACGGTTATTCTTGGTTATGATCCCGGCGACCGCATGGTCATCGATGCGCTGGTTGCGCTCGGTTTCGGTGCATCGCTGATTTCGGTCTTTGCCCGTCTTGGCGGCGGCATCTTCACCAAGGGGGCAGATGTCGGCGGCGATCTGGTCGGCAAGGTGGAAGCCGGTATTCCCGAAGATGATCCGCGCAATCCGGCAACGATCGCCGACAATGTCGGTGACAATGTCGGCGACTGCGCCGGCATGGCGGCCGACCTTTTCGAAACCTATGCGGTTTCGGTTGTCGCGACCATGGTTCTGGCGGCGATCTTCTTTGGCGGGACGGCCATTCTGTCAAGTGTCATGCTGCTGCCGCTGGCCATCTGCGCGGTCTGCATCTTGACGTCGATTGCCGGAACATTCTTCGTCAAGCTCGGTGCAAACGGCTCGATCATGGGCGCGCTTTACCGCGGTCTGATCGTCACCGGCCTTCTGTCGATTATCGGTCTGGCCATTGCCGTTCTGGCAACGGTCGGCTTCGGCAGCCTCGGAGAGGTCGCCGGCCGCGATATCACCGGCCTTAACCTGTTCCTCTGCGGCATTGTCGGTCTGATCGTCACCGCACTGATCGTGGTCATCACCGAATATTACACCGGCACGGGCAAGCGTCCGGTCACCTCGATCGCCCAGGCTTCGGTGTCCGGTCATGGCACCAACGTCATTCAGGGCCTTGCGGTCTCGCTTGAAGCAACGGCGCTGCCGGCGCTCGTCATCTGCGGCGGCATCATCGCCACCTACCAGCTGGCGGGGCTGTTTGGCACCGGTATTGCCGTTACCGCCATGCTCGGCCTTGCCGGCATGATCGTCGCGCTCGATGCTTTCGGCCCCGTGACGGATAATGCCGGCGGCATTGCCGAAATGGCCGGACTGCCTCCGGAAGTGCGCAAGTCCACCGATGCGCTGGATGCCGTCGGCAACACGACCAAGGCCGTGACCAAGGGCTATGCCATCGGTTCGGCCGGTCTTGGCGCTCTGGTGCTGTTTGCCGCCTATTCCAACGATCTGAGCTATTTTGCCGCCAATGGCGACAAATATCCCTTCTTCGCCGGGATCGGCGATATCTCCTTCTCGCTGTCAAACCCCTATGTCGTGGCAGGGCTGATCTTTGGTGGTCTGATCCCCTATCTGTTCGGCGGTATCGCGATGACGGCCGTCGGCCGGGCGGCGAGTGCCGTGGTGGAGGAAGTGCGCAAGCAGTTCCGCGAAAAGCCCGGCATCATGGAAGGCAAGGATCGTCCGGATTATGGCCGTGCGGTTGATATGCTGACCCGGGCGGCAATCCGCGAGATGATTATTCCCTCGCTGCTGCCGGTTCTGGCACCGCTGGTCGTCTTTTTTGGCGTCTGGGCGCTGTCGGGGTCCAAGGCCTCGGCCTTCGCAGCCCTCGGTGCCTCGCTGCTGGGCGTGATCGTCAACGGCCTGTTCGTTGCCATCTCGATGACCTCGGGTGGTGGCGCATGGGACAATGCCAAGAAGAGCTTCGAGGACGGTTTCGTTGACAAGGATGGCGTCCGCCACGTCAAGGGATCAGAAGCGCACAAGGCTTCGGTCACGGGGGATACCGTCGGCGACCCCTACAAGGATACGGCCGGTCCGGCCGTCAATCCGGCGATCAAGATCACCAATATCGTCGCGTTGCTGCTGCTTGCAATTCTCGCATGAAAACGGCGCCGGTCCGAAAGGGCCGGCGTTCCGTGCAGCCTCGGAACAGAGAAAGGCCCGGTCGCATGCGACCGGGCCTTTCTTGAATTCGCGTTGTGGCAGCGCCCTTACTTGATGGCGCTGTTGCCTGCAGCCGTATCGAAGAAGTTCCGGGCTGAATTCTTGCCCGAACCCGACAGGATCTGCTGGATGAAGGTCAGGTCCTTGCCGCCGGTCGGCGTCGTGTCGGATACCATATCGACAACATGGCCGTCCTGCAGGGTGTAACGGGCGACCTTTTCGACACGGCCGTCCGAGCCGAAATAGACCGCAAGAATTTCCTGCGAGATCAGGCGCGGCTTCTGGAAGGCGTAGGTCCGCTGCTTCTGCTGCGAGATATAGTAGAACACTTCGTTATCGAAGGTTGCCGTTGTGGAGGGCTGGCCAAGCGTCAAAAGCACCTGCTCGCGGCTTGAGCCCTGCTTGATCAGCTGCAGCATCTGCTCATCGACCACATATCCCTGATACAGCGTCTGGGTGGTCGAGCATCCCGCTGCGGCGAGGGTCAGGCCGATCACCGCACCTGCAACTGCCAGACGAACCGGTTTCGCTCCAAAGCTCCTGCGACGAGTTTCCAAGAAACACTCCCTGTTACAAATCTCTTGTCTGGCCAATAATCTAACGGCCCGTTGGTCAATTTTCGCGTATCCATGGCGGATGACCGTCCGCTCATGGGATCACCTGCCAAAGCTCCTACATTCGAGGTTGCGAGAATTTAGACCGCAAATTACCATCGAATGAGTTTTGCAAGCGTTCCGGACGCCGTCAATCTATCTTGTCTAGATGACATTGCCGACTGCGAAATGCTTGGGTAAACCAGCTTGCGTCCGGATGCAATGCAAAGCGTGTCGGCGACGGCCTCGATTGCGGATCAAGAAGAAATATGGCGATGGGTATTTTTGGTTCTAGGCGCAACAACAAGGTGATTGTCGACCGCCAGTATGGCGTGATTACGGCGACGACACGGATGCCGTGTTTCTATGTGGAATATAGTGTACCGGATACGGTGATGGGCCGTTTCGAGATGCTGTCGGTGGTGATGATTCTGTTTTTGCGCCGCACGGCGAAGTCCGGCGCCGCCGGCAAGGAAATCGCCCAGGCCATCGTCGATGCCTTTTTCATGGATGTCGACTATTCGATTCGCGAACTGGGGGTCGGTGATAATTCGGTGCCGAAGCGCATGAAAAAACTGGCCGGAATGTTTTACGGCAGGCTCGAACGCTATGCCCAGGCGCTTGAGGCGCGTGACCTCTCCCAGCTTTCGCGCGCGCTGCAGTTCAATTTTTACTCGGAAAAATCCGATCCGCCTGATATGGGCGAGCTGGCGCGCTGGATGCTGGAAAATACGGATCATCTGGAGCGGCTGGACGAAATTGTCGTGGAGACAGGGCTTGTGAGCTTCCTTGTCCCTGAACATCTGGAGACGGGCCGTGCCCATTGAGAATGCCGAAAGTGCCATTGACGGCTTTACTTCCCCCTTCGCCGCAGCCCGCGCGTCGGGCAAGGTCAAGCATGTTCATATCGAAGCTGATGCTGCCGGCCGTGCCGCGCTCGCGGATGTTTTTGACGTGGTCTCGGTCGAAAGTGCCGTCGCCGATCTTGAGGTGACGCTGTGGCGCAAGGAAGGGCTGCGGGTGCGCGGGCGGGTCTCGGCGCGTCTGACCCAGGCCTGCAGTG
Source organism: Martelella sp. HB161492 (assembly GCF_013184775.1). GTDB lineage: Bacteria > Pseudomonadota > Alphaproteobacteria > Rhizobiales > Rhizobiaceae > Martelella. The sequence continues at coordinate 84,714 of NZ_JAATVV010000008.1, read as the reverse complement.
TCACGCTTGAGCCGATTGCGGCGCGTGTTGACGAAGAGGTCGACATGACTTTCCTGCCGGAGGGCTCCCGCCAGATCAAGCGCGACTTCAGCGAAGACGGCGCGCTGCTGGTCGATCCGGACGGTCCGGATGCACCGGAAGTCTTTGCCGGTGGCGAGATTGATCTGGCAGCCGTTGCGATCGAGGCGATCGCGCTCGGTATCGACCCTTATCCGCGCAAGGAAGGCGTCGGATTTGAGCCATCGCAGGAAGAGGAAGAGGTGCCCGCCGAGGATGAGGACATCAAGGAATCACCCTTCGCCGCGCTGAAGGATTGGAAGCGCGAGCCGTAAAGGGCTTGGCGATGCGCGAGCAAGGGGATAATGAAAAACCTTTCTGAGGTATCAGGCACAACTTTTCCTGAGGACTTGAGAGGAATTCACAAAACTGCCAAATATTTGGTGCCGAAACCAATGTGCAGGCAGAATGATCGTAAAATGGCCGGCTGTGGTTGTTTCGCAGGGTAAAAAGGGTAATTTGACCCGGCTTCATCTGAAGCAAGGTAATGGGATTCAAGAACGCGTGATCAAGATTTCGATAGATGTCATGGGCGGCGATGTCGGGGCCAAGGTGGCAATTGGCGGCGCCGCGAAAGCGTTGCAGCGCCATCCCGATATCAGCTATCAGCTTTATGGCAAACAGGATGAGATCGAAGCCTTGCTGGAGGCTCATCCCAAGCTGAAAGAACACTCAACCGTTCACAATTGCGACGTTGCGGTCGGCATGGATGAGAAACCAAGCCAGGCCTTGCGGCGTGGACGGAATGTTTCAAGCATGTGGCAGGCAATACAGGCTGTGCGTGACAACGAGGCTGATGTTGCCGTTTCTGCTGGCAATACCGGCGCCCTCATGGCCATGGCGGTGTTCTGCCTCAAGACATTGCCCGAGATCGACCGGCCGGCCATCGCCGGCATCTGGCCGACCACGCGGGGGGAGAGCATCGTCCTCGATATCGGTGCAACGATTGGTGCGGATGCGAAGCAGCTGCTCGATTTTGCACTGATGGGTGGCGCGATGGCGCGCGCGCTCTTTGAAATCAAGCGGCCGACCGTTGGACTCATCAATGTCGGCGTTGAGGAGATTAAGGGCGTCGAAGAGGTCAAGAAGGCCGGCCAGCTGCTGCGCGAGGCCAATGTCGAAAATCTCGCCTATGAAGGCTTCGTCGAGGGAAATGATCTCGGCAAGGGAACCGTCGATGTCTTTGTTGTCGAAGGTTTCACCGGCAATATCGCACTGAAGACGGCCGAGGGCACAGCCCGGCAGATTGCCGATTTCCTGCGCATGGCGATGTCGCGGACGCTGATGTCACGCATCGGTTATCTGTTTGCGCGGGCGGCCTTTGCCATGCTTCGCGACAAGCTCGATCCGCGCAAGATCAATGGCGGCGTCTTTCTTGGTCTGAACGGCATTGTCATCAAAAGCCATGGCGGCACGGATGCAGAGGGTTTTTCCGCTGCCGTCGAAGTGGCCTATGACATGGTGAAAAACGGCCTGACCGCAAAAATCCAACAGGATCTCAGTGAATACCACGCCAAGCATGAACCGCCGCGCGGACCTGAAGCTGCACTTGGCTAGCCCATCAGCCGAGAGGCATATCGGCTGATCCGGTTGCCTGGGGGCGGGGGCTGATGTGTTGCTATTCACGATCGTTTTTTCCGGTTGCACACCCTTAAGATGTGATCGGTGGAAGTTTAGTTTTACGTTTGTAACGAAAAGTGCGTTGTGAAATCCGTCCCGGCAGGGATAAGAGAAACGCGTTCGACGGACCAGGGTTCGATGGGCGCATTAGTATCAAGTAAGACGCAGCCTGCAGGACGCGAGCCACGCTTTCCAGATGGTCTGTCGATAGGGAGTAAGAATGATCCGTTCTGTTGTGTGTGGGGTCGGGTCGGCGCTGCCGAAGCGGGTAGTTACCAATGCCGAGCTTGAGATGCTTGTCGACACTTCCGACGCCTGGATTCAGCAGCGGACGGGCATTTGCCAGAGATATATTGCTGGTGCCGATGAAACCACGGCTTCGCTTGGTGAGGCTGCCGCGCGTGCAGCCCTTGCGGATGCAGGTTTGACGCCTGATGATCTGGATCTGATCATCGTTGCGACATCGACGCCGGATAATACCTTTCCAGCAACGGCCGTGAATATTCAGAGCCGTCTGGGCATGCATCATGGTTTCGCCTTTGACATGCAGGCTGTCTGTTCCGGCTTCGTCTACGCCGTGACGACGGCCGACAGCTTCATCCGGGCCGGGCGCGCCAGACGTGTTATGGTGATTGGCGCGGAAACCTTCTCGCGGCTTCTCGACTGGACCGATCGCACGACCTGCGTGCTGTTCGGTGATGGTGCCGGTGCCGTGATCTTTGAGGCGGTTGAGGAAGAGCAGGCCGAAGGCCGCGGCATTATCGCCACCAGCCTGCGTGCTGACGGTTCTCACTGTGAAAAACTTTATGTCGACGGCGGCGTATCATCGACCGGCACGATCGGTCATCTGCGCATGGAGGGCCGGGAGGTCTTCAAGCATGCTGTCGGCATGATCACCGATGTCATCGAGGCCGCTTTCGCAGAAGCGAACATCACGGCGGATGAACTCGACTGGCTTGTGCCGCATCAGGCCAATCGCCGCATCATCGAAGGCTCTGCCAAAAAGCTTGGTATTCCGCTGGAAAAGGTTGTCATCACGGTCAACCGTCATGCCAACACGTCGGCAGCATCGATTCCATTGGCGCTAGCGTCGGCAGTGGCGGACGGAAAGATTCGCAAGAATGACCATGTCATGCTGGAAGCTATGGGCGGCGGCTTCACCTGGGGCGCAGTATTGTTGCGTTGGTGAACGGATTGCGGCCTTTGCTGGCAACCATTGACTTGACCGCGTGCGCAGACGCAAATAGTCTTCGCGGACGGGGAATTTTTCAATCAATAGGATGCGGGAATGCCTGGCAAAACTGTGACGCGTGCGGATCTGGCTGAGTCAGTTTTCCGAAAGGTCGGACTCTCGAGGACGGAGTCGGCTGAACTGGTCGAAATGGTCATTGACGAAATTTGTGACGCGATCGTGCGCGGCGAAACCGTCAAGCTTTCATCCTTTGCGACTTTCCAAGTGCGCGACAAGAACGAACGCATAGGCCGCAATCCGAAGACCGGCGAGGAAGTTCCGATTTCGCCGCGGCGCGTCATGACCTTCAAGGCTTCCAACGTCCTCAAGCAGAAGATCCTGAAATCGCATCTTGGACGCAAGGCCAAGGCAGCGCGTGACGCGTCCTGATCTTTTCGCGCGGTTGCGGCATGTCAGCCTTGTCACTGGCAGCGAATCTCGTTGAAATAATGACATTACACGCGCATCAGGAGCTGATTCATGGACAAGAGCCCGGAAGCCTTCAGAACCATCTCGGAAGTCGCCGAGGAGCTTGATCTGCCCCAGCATGTGCTGCGGTTCTGGGAGACCCGCTTCACGCAGGTGAAGCCGATGAAGCGCGGCGGCGGGCGTCGTTACTACCGTCCCGAAGATGTCGAATTGCTGCAGGGTATCCGGCATCTGCTCTACGATCACGGCTATACGATCAAGGGTGTGCAGAAATTGCTGCGCACCAATGGCAATAAATTCGTCACCGCCGTCGGAACCGGGGATGCCGAGGTTCTGCAGGCGCTTTCAGGCGCCGGTCAGGACGATGGCCATGGCGGCAGCGACCAGACATCGATGTTCGATGACGAGCAGATCGTCGGGCGGCCGAAGAAATCGGCGGGACGGCGCTTTTTCGGCCGTGGTGATGACAGCGGCAAGTTGTCGCCGGCGAGCGGTCGCGGCAAGGCCGATGACAACCTGCTGCAGGAAGTCCTTTACGACCTGCTGGAGTGCAAGCGCCTGCTGGATCAGGTGCGCTAGTTTCAGTCCGGTTGATTCTCTCCCTTTGACCGCCGTCTTGCGGAACGGTTGAGGTTTGCGGCTGCTCGGTCCGTTGCCGCGCTGAAAGATGAAAGCAACAAAATTGCCAACGCGCTGCAGGCTTCTGTGGCGCGTTTTTCCATTGCTCCCAGCTGCGATGATTCGACGCTTTGCAGTGCAATATCCGCGGTTGCAAAATGTTCCTTTAATGCGTTCTGTTGGTGGAATAAGCTTCATGATGCGCGCCGGACTTCAGGCCGGCTAAAGATCATCGGGGATGGGCACGGCAGTCGTGCCAAGATCTTTTTATGCGGAGATTTGCAATGGCAGATGAAGGCAAGGAAAATCTATCCAAGGCGCCGCTGGAGCTTGTGCTGTCAGCGCTCAAGGTTGATCCGGACAAAGGGCTCAGTGCAGCCGAGGCAGAAGCCAGGCTTGGCCAGTATGGCCCGAATGCGCTGCCCGAGAAGAAGGAGAGCCTGTTCAAGAAGGTTGCGATTCATTTTGTCGGACCGATCGCCTTCATGATCGAAGCGGCTGCTCTTGTATCGCTGTTTCTCGGCGATATCGGCGACTTCGTGATCATTTTCGGTCTGCTGATCTTCAATGCCGGGCTCGAATTCTTTCAGGACAACAAGGCGGCCAATGCACTGACAGCGTTGAAGAATTCGCTGGCACCGCAGGCAACGGCGCTCAGAGACGGTGCCTTTGTCACCATCGATGCGGCGACACTGGTGCCTGGCGATATCGTCAAGATCAGGCTTGGCGGCATCGTTCCAGCGGACATCCGGCTCGTGGGCGGCGATTATGCCTCGATCGACCAGGCGGCACTGACGGGCGAATCACTGCCGGTCACCAAGCATATTGGTGATGAGGCCTATTCCGGAAGTGTGGTGAAGCAGGGCGAGATGACCGCCGTGGTGACGGCAACGGGCGGTGAGACCTTCTTCGGCCGCACGGCGAAACTTGTCGCCGGTGCCGGCGCGGTAAGCCAGGCACAGAAGGCGATGTTTCAGATCGGCAATTTCCTGATCGTTGTCGCAGTGGTGCTGGCGATGATCATGGTTGCCGTTCAGGTCTATGTCGACATCGTCAAGACCGACAATTGGGGCCTGTCGGATGCGCTTGAGATCCTGCAATTCGTGCTGGTTCTGCTGGTTGCTTCGATCCCGGTTGCCATGCCTGCCGTCTTTTCCATCACCATGGCGCTCGGCGCTCTGGCCCTGTCGAAGGAAAAGGCGATCGTCTCGCGGCTGACCTCGATCGATGAGATGGCGGGGGCAGATATTCTCTGCTCCGACAAGACCGGAACCCTGACCAAGAACATTCTCACGCTTGGCGATCCGATCGCCGTTGCCGCTGCCGATCCGCAGGCGATCATTCTCGCCGGAGCGCTGGCCTCGAAGGCGGAAAATGCCGATGCGATCGATGGTGCCGTGATCGGTGCGCTTGCAGATAAATCCGTGCTGAAGGGCTACCGGATCGACAAATTCGTCCCGTTTGATCCGGTTTCGAAGCGCACGCAGGCCTCCGTCACCGGACCGGATGGTGTATCCTTCCTGACGGCGAAGGGTGCCCCGCATGCGATTGTCGAACTGGCCAAGGCGGATGAAGCGGTATCGAAGAAGGTCGATGGCGATGTTTCGGCACTCGGTGCCAAGGGCTATCGTGCGCTTGCCGTTGCCCGTTCGGATGATGGCGGTGCTAGCTGGTCGCTGCTCGGCATCCTGCCGATGTTCGATCCGCCGCGCGATGATTCGAAGTCGACCATCGAAAATGTCGGCACCAAGGGCGTCACGGTCAAGATGATCACCGGTGACGACACGGCGATTGCCCGGGAAACAGCGCGCCAGCTGGGGCTCGGCTCGAATATCATGACGGCTGCGGATGTGTTTCCGCCGGATATGGATCCGGATCATGTGCCGGGACCGATCGCCCGTCAGATCCTGGCGGCCGATGGCTTTGCCCGGGTCTTTCCCGAGCATAAATATGCCATCGTCAAGACGTTTCAGGAGGCCGGCCATCTGGTTGCCATGACCGGTGATGGCGTCAACGATGCGCCGGCACTGAAACAGGCCGATTGCGGTATTGCCGTATCCGGGGCAACGGATGCGGCGCGCGGCGCTGCCGCGCTGATCCTGACGGCGCCGGGCCTTTCCGTGATCCAGAACGCGATTGACGAGGCGCGGCGCATCTTCGGCCGCATCACGGCCTATACGGTCTATCGTGTGGCTCTGACCATGGACATCATGTTCCTGGTCGTGCTGTCGACCATCTTCCTTGGTTTCCAGCCGCTGACACCGATCATGATCGTGATCATGTCGCTGCTGGATGACGTGCCGATCATGACGATTGCCTATGACAACACCACGGTGAGCGAGCAGCCGGTGCGATGGAAGATGCCGCGCTTGCTGACGATTGCCGCCGTGCTTGGCTTTGCCTCGATTGTCGAGTCTTTCGGCCTGCTGCTGATGGGCATGGAGGTTCTGTCGGAGCCGGCCCGCTGGGCCGGGCTCGGGCTGACCAATCAGGCCCATATCCAGTCGATGATGTTCCTGCAGCTGGTCGCCGGGGGGCATTTGCTGCTGCTCGTCGCGCGCAAGGAAAACTGGTTCCTCAAGCCGCCTTTCCCGGCCCGTCCGCTGCTGATCGCGATTGTGCTGACGCAGGTGGCGGCTGTGCTGATGTGTGGTTTCGGAATTCTGGTGCCGCAGCTGCCCTGGCGTCTGATCGGCCTTGTCTGGTGCTATCTGCTGATCTGGCTCTTCATCCTCGGCTTTATCCGCCTGGGGATCGATACCGTGCTGGAGAACCGCTCGCTCAGGCGCGCCATGTCGATTGAGCTTATCAATGCACGCCTAAATCGTTAGGCTTGCGCGCGGGCCGGCCGGACCCCCGGCTGGCCCTTGCAGATCACAGGGCAGAAGGAGGATGGCCATGGATTTTCGCAAGCATCTGGTGGTCGAGCCGGGTAGCAAGGTTCAGCTGAGCAAGATCGATCCGGGTTACCACGGCGAGATCGATAGCAAGAAGGCCGGCGAGGCGGAGCTCGAAAAGGTGCTCGACAGGATCACGCCCTTGCAGGAGCGGCTTTATGCCGAGAAAAAGCATGCGCTTCTCGTGGTGCTGCAGGGCATCGATGCAGCAGGCAAGGATGGCGTCTGCTGGCATGTGATCAGGGCGATGAACCCGCAGGGGACCTATGTCGCGAGTTTCAAGCAGCCCACAGCGACCGAACAGCTGCATGATTTTCTCTGGCGCGTGCATGCCAGAACGCCGGCTTCTGGGCAGGTGGCGGTGTTCAACCGCTCGCATTATGAAGATGTTCTCATTGCCCGGGTTCACAATCTCGTGCCGGAAAAGGTGTGGTCGAAACGCTATCACCAGATCAATATGTTCGAGGAATATCTGTCGGAAAATGGCGTCGCCATCGTCAAGTTCTTCCTCTACATCTCCAAGGATGAGCAGCTCGACCGTTTCGAGAAACGCCTTGAGGACAAGGAACGGCAATGGAAGATCTCAGCCTCCGACTATGCCGAGCGCGAGCGCTGGGATGCCTATATCGAGGCCTATGAGGCGATGCTGGGCAATTGTTCGACCCGGTATGCGCCCTGGTATGTGCTGCCGGCCAATCATAAATGGTTCCGCAATCTGGCGGCGGCGAATATCATCCTCGAGACGCTGGAAGGCATGAATATCGAGACCCCGACGCCAACGGTGGATATTGATGACATCTACCGCAAATATCATCATGCGGTACGCAGCAGCTGATCGCCACCGGCTTTGATTTTCTTCAAGCAAATTCGCCGCACCCTCAACATCTTGCGTTTGGTGCTTATCTGCGGCCTATATGGGGTGTCGCGGTCATTCGCATCATAAGGTGCGAAAGCCAAGAGGGAAGCCGGTGAAAGCCCTTTGAAACGGGGCTGAAGGCCGGCGCTGCCCCCGCAACTGTGAGCGGTGAGAGCCATGTTCATCTGAGCCACTGGACGATTTCCGGGAAGGCAGAGCATGGGTTTTTGACCCGCAAGCCAGGAGACCTGCCGCGACGCGATATTGTCTGAGGGCGGGGTGATCCCAAGGGCGTGATCCGGTGAAACAGGGTGCTGCTGCGCCCTGCTGCTGCTTTGCGTCTTTTTTGGTCAGTGCGCTCTCGTTACCGAGAAGAGGCGCTGAATGCCCCAGATTACCAGGCGAGAACTCGCCCCCGAAACCAACCGGACTGTCGCAGCCGAGCCTGACCAGGTCATCAAGCGCAATGGCGCCTGTGCGCCGTTCGATCCGGCCAAGATCGAGAAGGCCATCCTCAAGGCCGCCATCGCCACAGATGCCTTCGGTCCCGACGAGGCCGCACGTCTGACGGCACTGGTCGTGGCCATTCTCAGCCAGGGCGCCAAAGGGCGTTCGGCGGTCTCGATCGAGCGGATTCAGGATATTGTCGAACGGGTTCTGGTCGGCGCCGACCATTTCGAGACAGCGCGCGCCTATATCGTTCATCGCGAGCGCCATGCCAGTCTGCGCGATGACCGCCGTGTCGCCGTCGACGTGGTCTCCTCGATTGACGAATATCTCGACCGGTCCGACTGGCGGGTCAATGCCAATGCCAATCAGGGATATTCGCTTGGCGGGCTGATCCTCAACGTTTCCGGCAAAGTGACCGCCAATTACTGGCTTTCCCATGTCTATGCCCGCGAGATCGGCGAGGCGCACCGCGCTGGCGATCTGCATATCCACGACCTCGACATGCTCTCCGGCTATTGCGCGGGCTGGTCACTGCGCACGCTTCTGAGCGAAGGGCTGAACGGCGTGCCGGGCAAGGTCGAGGCGGGGCCGGCGAAGCATCTGTCGAGCGCCGTTGGCCAGATCGTCAATTTCCTCGGCACGCTGCAGAACGAGTGGGCCGGTGCGCAGGCTTTCTCGTCTTTTGACACCTATATGGCGCCCTTCATCCGGAAGGACCGGTTGTCCTACGACGAGGTGCGGCAGTCGATCCAGGAACTGATCTATAATCTCAACGTGCCTTCGCGCTGGGGGACGCAGACGCCGTTCACCAATCTCACCTTCGACTGGGTCTGCCCGGATGATCTGAAGGAACAATATCCGGTCATCGGCGGCGTCGAGATGGATTTCGCCTATGGCGATCTCCAGGCCGAAATGGACATGATCAATCGTGCCTATATGGAGGTGATGACGACCGGTGATGACAAGGGCAGGGTGTTTACCTTCCCGATCCCGACCTACAACATCACGCCGGATTTCCCCTGGGAAAGCGAGAACGCCACACGGCTTTTCAACATGACGGCCAAATACGGGCTGCCCTATTTCCAGAATTTCCTCAATTCCGAGCTTTCTCCGAATATGGTGCGCTCGATGTGCTGCCGGTTGCAGCTGGACCTCAGCGAGCTTCTGAAGCGCGGCAATGGCCTGTTCGGTTCGGCGGAGCAGACCGGTTCGCTGGGCGTCGTCACCATCAACTGCGCCAGGCTCGGCTATCTCGCGCGCGGTGACGAGGCAGCGCTTCTCGGCCGGCTCGACCGCCTGCTTGAGCTTGCCCGCGATAGTCTCGAAGTCAAACGCAAGGTGATCCAGCGGCTGATCGATGAGGGGCTGTTCCCCTATACCAGGCGCTATCTCGGCCGGTTGAAGAATCACTTCTCGACGATCGGCGTCAACGGCATCAATGAGATGGTGCGAAATTTCTCCGCTGACCGTGATGATATCACCACGGAGAAGGGCAGGGCGCTGGCCCTGCGGCTACTCGACCATGTTCGCGACCGGATTGTCGGATTTCAGGAGGAAACCGGCCACCTCTACAATCTGGAGGCAACACCGGCAGAGGGAACGGCCTATCGCTTCGCGCGGGAGGACAGGAAGCGCTTTGCCGATATTCTGCAGGCCGGAACGGACGAGCAGCCCTATTACACCAATTCCAGCCAGTTGCCGGTCGGCTTCACCGATGACCCCTTCGAGGCGTTGTCGCTGCAGGAAGAGCTGCAGAAGAAATATACCGGCGGAACCGTGCTGCACCTCTACATGGGGAGCCGCATGTCGTCCGGCGAGGCCTGCAAGAAGCTGGTGCGCCGTGCGCTGGAGAATTTCCGCCTGCCTTATATCACCGTCACCCCGACCTTCTCGATTTGCCCAACCCACGGCTATCTCGCCGGCGAGCATGCTTTCTGCCCGAAATGCGATGCTGAACGGCTGGAACAGAAGCGTCGGGCCATTGCCTGCTGAAAGGACACAAAATGGATATGCAGAACACCATCACCGAAGGACATGAGATCACCCTGGACGACAGCGAGCGCCAGCCTTGCGAGATCTGGACACGGGTGATGGGCTATCACCGGCCGGTCTCCTCATTCAATACCGGCAAGAAGGGGGAATTCAACGAGCGCCGGAATTTCGTTGAGCCCGGCGCCGATGGCTGACCCGAGCGCCGCCGCCGGTCTTCGCATCGGCGGCTTGGAGCCGGTTTCCTTCTGCGACTGGCCAGAGCAGATTGTGGCGACGGTTTTTTTGCAGGGCTGCCCCTGGCGCTGCCCCTATTGCCACAATCCTGATCTTCTGCCGGCCGGCCGCGAGGCGCGCCTGAGCTGGGATGATGTTCTTGGTTTTCTGGAGCGCCGGCGCGGCCTGCTGGATGGTGTGGTCTTTTCTGGCGGGGAGCCGACGGCACAGGCGGGGCTTGAGGCGGCGATAGGCGATGTCAGGCAGCGCGGCTTCCGCGTCGGGCTTCACACCGCCGGGCCCTATCCCGACCGGCTGAAACGGCTCCTGCCGCTGATTGACTGGGTGGGCCTCGATATCAAGGCGCCGTTTGATGATTATGAGACGATCACGCAGGTGCCGCGGAGCGGCGAGAAAGCGCGGCGGAGCCTGATGGCGCTGCTGGAAAGCGGCGTCGATTACAGCCTGCGTACCACCGTGCATCCGGAGCTGCTGGACAGCGCGGCGATCGCGCGAATCAGCGGTGAACTTGCCGGGCTTGCTGCTGATGCGACGCACAGCCAGCCCTATCGTGATGTCGGGGTGGATCAGTCTGCCATGGCCGCAGCCCTTGCGGCGATGCGTCCTGGCCGCTGACGTGCCGGAAGGAAGCTGCCGTGTCGTTCCGACGCGATCTGAAGCCATCCGGACTGAATTTTCCGATTTTGTGTCTGAAACGGAAATTGCCTCTTGCGGGCCGAGACATGAAAAGCTAAAGGGGACGGGCCGTTACGGCAGGTCGGGGTGTAGCGCAGCCCGGTAGCGCACTTGACTGGGGGTCAAGGGGTCGTGGGTTCGAATCCCGCCACCCCGACCATTCTTATCTTGATCGCCCATTCTTCAGAAACAGAGAAATCTCGCCGGGACATGCATGCTCATGTCCCATAGGCTTGCTTGGCATTTTTCCCGCCGCGCCGAATGGCGCTGGCACCGCTGCCAGGTCGCGAAACCGCGCCACACCTGACTGAACCAGAATGCCTGTTCGGTTTGGCGCTCTGGCGCAGGCCGAAAGAGGTTGCGTGAGGTTGCGATATTTCCGCCGCGCCTGTGTTTGGGGGATGGCAAAATGCTGTCACATTTGCGCCAGTCCCTGGCGCAAGTTGATGCCTTTAAAACCGTTTTATATCAATACTATAGCTTTATTCCTGGCGATCATTTCGCCCTAGAATGGCCGCAATGGCGGTGAATTCTTCTGTGGCTGCTTCCTGTTTTTCTCTGGGTAAACAACAACATCGTGCGACAGCCGCCAAGGCTATCGGCTCGCGTTGTCGCATCAACACAGGATCGACAGACAATGACACATTCTTCACCCAAAACGCGATATCGGCGCGCCTTGGCGCGATCGGGCAGAGGCGTTTTCAACCTGATTGGAGCAAGGTGGCTCGGATCCGTCGCATTATGCGGGCTCACCGGGTTTCTTGCCCCGGGACTGGCCAGGGCAAATGACGACTGCAGCCTTGCCCGCATTTCATTCGAAACGACCACGCCCGTCTTTGCGCTGAAGGGGTCGCTGTTTGGTGACCGGCTTTATGTCCAGGGTGATGGTAGCTGGACGCCGCGCCAGATCGTCGCCAAGGCCACGCTGCCCTCGGGCGCTGCCGCCGTTGGCTGCCATGTGCGCGTCTATCCGCAGGCCGTCGATGATGGTCGCTTCTTCTATTCAGACGCGCAGAAAACCGATCAAAACGGAACCGTGCGCGGCTATTGGTTCGCGGATACAAATCCGGATCCGGTGCTGGTTGCGGATAACGCGCAGAACATCCAGCAACGTGCCACGCTTGCAGGGCATGTATCGCAGCTTCCCTTCACCGCGGCCGGTGCTCACGTCCGCTACATCAATTACAAGGCAAACGGCGCCAGTGACTGGCGTGCCTTTTCCGTGTCGATGACACCCGTCACGTCTGGCCGCTATATGTATTATGCTGCAATGAACTGGTGGGGCGGATATCTGGGGCTTCAGCAGACCGGAACCACCTTTCTGGCGCCGCACTCGCGCAAGCTGATCATGACGTTGTGGGACGCCGGACATGGTTTGCCTAAAGTGGTGAACGACCCTTACAAGATTTGCGGCGATGCAGTCGCAGGGACAGCGGAGGGGGATCTTCTCCAATGTTTTTCCGATTATGATTTCCATCTCGGAGAAACCTACACCTTCACCGTCAGAGCCGAACATGTCGTTAGCGGTGCTCTTGATTACACGCTTCACCTCAAGGGGAAGAATGACAGCGGCTTTCCCGACGATTTCGATGTCTTCACAATCCGTGTTCCCAATCCTGATGACTTTTATCCGTCGATTCCGCTTTCCTTTCTGGAAAATTACATCTCTGGAAACCCGTCATGTGCGGATGTCGAGCAAACCCTGATCATCTATTCCGACATATGGTACACGCCTGGAAAGGGGGGCGGACAGTATCCGGTGACGGACGTATCTTTTGATCGCGGGCTCGATGCGGCTTCCGGCGGCTCGGATGTCTGCTTCAACTACGATTACGGCGATACCGATGTTCTGCCGGTTGCCGGAGGGTTTGGCGGCACTGCACCCAATGTCAAAGGCTTCTACATGAGCACCGGCGGCATGGATCTGGTCGGTCCGCCGGAAATCAATGACCCCTATCATTACGCCGGTTCACACTGGACGTTGAACGAACCCTACTTCCAGATAACATCCAACAACGCATTGGGCCAACTGGCTCAGTCCGATCAGCTCGGGCAGCTTTTCGCGGATCACGCCAAGATTGCTGCCATAACCCAGGATGGGGCCTGGGTCGGGACTATCAGACTGCCGGACCATGTTGCCGAGGGGAGCAAGTTCAGTCTGACGGTGAATTCCACCCTGCCGGTCAATCTGTTCGCGAATGGCTCGGACCGGGCGTTCACCAAGGGGGAGAGCGCAGAACTGGTTTTCAGTCACAATCAGTGGTTCGACCAGGACGCCGTGATCCAGACTGACTACTACGTCGTGCCGACGGATGCGCTGTCCTTGCTCTCAAACTCGAGCGACTATCTGAAACAGCTCTACCTTCAGCACGACTCGATCGAAGTTGATACGGCGGATGGTGCCTGGACCGGGAGAGTTATCTTGCCGACGGGTATCAGGAACGGATCGCGCTTCAAGCTGGTTGTAAATTCCACCTGGTCTGTGGCGCTGAACGTCGATGGCTCGGAGACGGAAGTCGCGAAAGGTGAGACGGCAGAGCTGACCTATCGTGGCGGCAAATGGCTTGAGGTGAAAAAGTCCCTGTCGAACTGATGCCGCGTCGGCCAGTCGACACTTAAGCTTCGGATAGGGGCTGCAACGGGCGCGTCCCCTATCCGACAATGTTGGATCTTCTCTGCTGTGGCGACAGCGCTAGAGCCGATGAACGATCTATTTGTATTTCTTTGCAAAGCGGCTCGCCGCGTCACTGAAGCGCTCGCGCGCGCTCGGGCGGCGGCGAAACAAGCGGCGGCGCGGACTATGCGCCTGTTCGCAGGCACGTCCCGACAAGAAGCCTGCACCAAAGGCAAGGAGGCCAATCAGGGCCAGAGCTGAGCCGCTGGCGGCGGGATGCTTGCGGGCGGTCAGCGCGAGCGCATTGACTTCATCACGCACCACATCCTGAACGCTTTGAGGCCGCGCGGGGCGCAAACGTTCCAGAAGATCGGACGGCGTGGACACTTTATCGAACATGGCAAACTCCTTTTCTCTCACAAGCCTTCCCATCGGACCGGCCCTGGCCTTTCAACAAGGTGCGGGCAGGACACCACGCCTCACCATGTGGCGGCGAAGCAATCATGTCATATCCATCAGATAGGTACTGCTCACTAAAAGAAAAAGCGTTTGGCCACCCGAAGGTTCCAATTCGTCCCGCCGGAAAACCGGCGGGCTGGAAAGCCGCGAAACAAGTGCGACTTTAGATGAACAGCATGAACGCTACAAAAGCGAATGCTGCGCAGACGACGACCGCCTGCAGAGACCGTGAAATGCTCATCGCGGTTTCCTCCTGTTTTCAGCAAAGATATGATGGTTTCAGGCGATACGAAAGCAAAATCATTGCTGCATCGCCGCAATATATATGCGCTTCATGCTCATCATCACGCCGCTTGTAAGGGGTTTATTGTCCTTGACCAAGTGACTAAATCGGTTTGTTTTCATACCTTTGTCTAAGGGAATTCATGCGCCACGGGGCTGTTTTTTTGCTGTGCGACTGCGATATTTTGTCTTCCCGGGGTGGAACGATTTTTCAATGCTTTCGCTTCACACTCTCGCAACGCTGTTGAAGACCGCCAACATGTCGATATTTTCGAGGCGGAATCGGGGTCTGTTTCATCCCCTGCATCGTAAAGGAGAGACAATTTGGAGAGCGTCGTAGCCGAAACGACTGAAGTTGCCAGCCATAGTGTCAGCTTTGTTGCTGTGGCGCTTGTCATTGCGGTTGCTGCGATTGCCGGTATTGCCTTTCTCTGGCTGCGCCAGCCGCCGCTTGTCGGCTTCATTCTTGCCGGTGTCCTGCTCGGGCCGACCGGCTTCAAGCTGATCGAAAATAGTGAGAGCGTTGCCTTCCTGGGGGAGATGGGCGTGGTAATGCTGCTGTTTTTCATCGGCATGGAGCTGTCCATCCGCGCATTTGTCATGTCGCTCAGGCAGGCCCTGCTTGTCGTCTGCGGCCAGCTTGTCAGCGCCATGGCGCTGGCGGCCATTATTGGTGCGCTGGTTCACGCCTCACCGCGTGAAATGATTATCCTCGGCTTTGTCATCGCCATGTCGTCGACGGTCGTGGCGATGAAGATGCTGGATGAAATGGGCGTCCTGCGCGGCGATGCCGGGCGTATCGCTGTTGGCGTGCTGATTGCTCAGGATATCGCCGTCGTGCCGATGCTGATTTTCGAATCAAGCTTCGGCGGTGCTGGTTTTGACGTGACAAGCACGGTGCTGAAGGTTCTGGTGGCCGTCGGCTTGATGGCCGGGCTGCTCTGGTATTTCGGCCGCTATGGCAAACTGAAAGTGCCCTTTGCCGACAGACTTGAAGATAAGGTCGAGCTGCTGGCGCTCGGGGCGCTGGCCTTGTGTTTCGGTGCTGCCGCGCTGACCGGCGTTGCCGGTCTCTCGCCGGCTTATGGTGCCTTCCTCGCTGGGATCTGTGTCGGCAATTCGACGCTGCGCAGCCGTATCATTCCGGTGATCGAGCCGATCCAGAGCGTGCTGCTGGTGATTTTCTTCCTGTCGATCGGTCTTCTGATCGACCTCGGCTATATCTGGGACAAGCTCTTTACGGTTCTGTTTGCCGCCATCGCCATTGTCGCCGCCAAATCGGTGCTGAATGTCATGCTGCTGCGCTGGACCGGCTCGTCGCCGCAGACGGCGCTGGTTGCCGGTCTCTCCATGGCTCAGGTGGGAGAATTCTCCTTCGTGCTCGCCGCAGCCGGTCTTGCCGCCGGAGCACTGGGTGAGGATCTCTATCGCCTGGTCATCGCCGTCACTGCGATCAGCCTGCTGGTGTCGCCCGTCTGGGTGTCGGTGATGCGGCGCTTGCAATCCATGGCCCAGGAAGGGCTGGAAAGCTACCGCAAGGCGCTTGCCATTGCCTATGCGGATGAGCTGCAGGAGGTCGGGCGAGGGCGGGCTGAGATCGCCCTGCGTGTCGCCGCGTTCAGGGCGCGTATCACGGCCTTTCGTATGGCGCATCATGAGCGGCGGGCGGTACGGCAGGCGAGAAAGCGCGACTCAGAAGGCAAATAGCCATAAAAAAACGCGCGGCCGAAGCTGCGCGTTTTTTGAAAACTCATGGAGACCGAAGATTACTTGATCTTGGTTTCCTTGAATTCCACATGCTTGCGTACGACCGGATCATATTTGGTCTTGACCATCTTTTCCGTCATCGTGCGGCTGTTCTTCTTTGCTACATAGAAGGTGCCGGTGCCAGCCGTGGACAGCAGCTTGATAAGTATCGTGGTTGCCTTTGCCATTTTCGTTCCGCCTTAAGAGCAGTCCGCCTTCTCATCGAAATGCGGAACCGGTATGCCCGGACTTTGCTTAAAAACTCAAAAAAAGCGCCCAGCTTCGATACGAAGGGCTGAACGCTTCGCTAGGATCGCCTGTGACCAGTTTATTCCGGCCCTGGCGAAGTCTGGCGGGACACTACGAATCCTGACGCAAAAGTCAAGGCTGACGACGCCGAAAAACAAGGCGAACCACTGCAAGCAGCAGGTAAAGGCCAAAGAAAATGGCTATAGCTCCGGCAAAGCCGTCCTTGCCGGCCACATCCATGGCGCTGCCGATCGCCTGCGGTCCGATGACGGTGCCGATAGCGTAGCAGAAGATGAAGGCGGCATTGGCGGCCGCAAGGTTGGCGCCGGAAAACCGCGTGCCCATGTGGCTGAGGCCAACCGTGTAGAGCCCGGCAATGGAGCCGCCGAAGAAGAGCAGGACGATGGCGGTCAGCATGAAGCTGTGGACGATAAACGGCAAAGCGAGCGCGCCGACAAAGCCGATCACGGCCAGCGCCAGCAACATCTGGCGGCGATCCTTCAGATGATCGGTGATCATGCCGATCGGGATCTGGAAGATCAGGTTGCCGACCCCCATCAGCGTCAGCAGCAGGGCTGCATGCTGTTCGGAAAAGGCGGAGCGCGTCGCAAAAATCGGAAACAGTGACAGGCCGCCCGCTTCCACCGCACCGAAGATGAACACGGCGGCGGTGGCGGAGGGAACGGCGAAGATATAGCGGAAGAAATGCAGATCCGGCGGCGTGTCGATGCTCGGACCGTCATTGCGGGCGATGAAGACGGGAATGGCGGCGGCCAGAATGATGACGGCGCCGATGGCGAAGGGCAGGAGTCCGGCGCTACCGGTTGCCGAGAAGATCAGCGGGCCCGCGGCAAAGCCGAGCGACATCACCGTTGCGTAGCAACCGAGAACGAGGCCGCGCCGATGTGGCGGCGCCGCGGCGTTGATCCAGAATTCCGACAGGATGAACAGGGTGGAAATTGCGCCGTGAAAGGTGAAGCGGAGCGGGAACCACATCCAGAAATGCGGCGCGTAATAGAAGCCGAGTGCGGAAAGTGCGGCAATGAGGATGGCGCCGATCATGGTAGGCGCCGCGCCAAATCTGTGCGCCAGCCGTGTGGTCAGTGGCGCCGCCATCATCGAGGCAATCCCGGCCATGGCGGAATTGAAGCCGATCATCGAGGAGGAGATGCCGCGCTTTTCGAGAATCACGCTCAGGAGCGGGAGGCCAAGTCCCATCGCCATTCCGACGGCGGTAACGGCGGCGATGGCGGCAACCAGAGAACGCCAGCGAATGACCGTCGGGGCGGCCTCGGACGAAGACTGCGGCATGTAGTATCATTTCCTCAAGAGGGCCGGTCCCCGGCCGAAACAGAGCATCTGCATCCTGCCCGCGTCTGCAAATGTCACAGCGAACTGTCCTTCGCTGCGATGAAACGCGTTTTCGATGTGCAGATCTCATAGACCAACTTTACCCGCTGGCAAATATTTTTGCGCAAATCTGGACAGTATCTGGCCGCGTGCGTGATAGACCTCATCGTCAGAGGAAGGGCATTCAGATGATTCCATGGGAAGAACTCGATGAAGCTTCGATACCGGGCGAGACCGGTACGCTCAGGCTTAAGCGGCGCGGCACGGAATATTCCATCATGCTCGGCGCCAATGAGCTGATGAACAGCCGTCTTTCCGGTTCGGAGGAAGCACTGGCCGAGCTTGCCTTTGAAAAGCTAGCCGCCCGCAAGGCGCCGGTGATGCTGATTGGCGGGCTTGGCATGGGCTTCACTTTGCGTGCGGCCCTTGCTGTTTTGCCTGAGGATGCCAGGGTGATCGTCGCCGAGCTGGTGGCTGCGGTGGTCAAATGGGCGCGAGGGCCGATGGCCCCGGTGTTCAAGGGCTGTCTGGATGATCCGCGCGTGGAAATTTTCGACGGCGATGTCGCCGCGCTGATCTCGGGATCAAAGCATGCCTTCGATGCCATTCTGCTCGATGTCGACAACGGGCCGGACGGCCTGACGCGGGCGGGAAATGATGGCCTTTATGATTTTCAGGGACTTTCGCGGAGCCGAAAGGCGCTGACGGCAAGCGGTGTGCTGGCCATCTGGTCCTCCGGCCCGGATGAACGTTTCACCGGGCGGATGAAAAAGAGCGGTTTTGACACCGAGGTTCACATGGTGCGCGCCAATGCCAAGCGACGCGGCCTCAAGCACGTGATCTGGCTTGGCGTGGCGCGGTGAGAACATTGATTTCCTGCGTGACCGGGGCTAAAGGACTGGCCTGCGCGGGACGACCCGCGTCGTCGTGATCATTCCGGGACGGCCCGGCCCACTTTTGAAAAGGAGGGCCGCCATGGCCTGGTTCTATCTTGCAATCGCCGGTGTGCTGGAAATCGTCTGGGCTTTCTCGATGAAGAAATCCGCCGGCTTCACATTGCCCGTTCCCACCACCATCACGATCGTCGCGTCGCTGGCAAGCTTTGTTCTGTTGTCGGTTTCCATGCGGTCCCTGCCGCTTGGCACCGCCTATACGGTCTGGACCGGGATTGGCGCTGTCGGCGCCTTTGCCATCGGTATTGCCATTCTGGGCGAGGCCGTGACGCCCGGAAGGCTGATTGCGGCCGTATTGATCATCTCGGGGATCGTGCTGATGAAACTGTCAGGCTCCGAGGCCTGAGCGGATGCGGAAGGTCGGTGCGATGCGCGGTGAGGGGGCGTTCAGCGACGCCCCCGGCTCCTGCCAGCGCCGCCGCCGCGCTGGACGCGGCCGCGCTTTGACTTGTGGAACGAGCGCTGGGCGCCCGGCAGTTTGCGGCCGGAACTCAGCATCTCGAAGCGCAGGGCGCCGGCCAGCGGGATCGCTTCGACAAGCTGGACCTCGACCGTATCGCCCAGCTGGTAGCCAAGCCCGCTTTTTTCGCCCACCAGTGCCTGACGCACCTCGTCGTGAACAAAGAAATCGGCGCCAAGCGTGGAGACCGGGATGAAGCCGTCGGCCCCATAATCGGGAAGCGAAATGAACAGGCCCGAGCGGGTGACGCCGGCCACCCTGCCGTCAAAGCTTTCGCCGATGCGGCCCGCCAGATGGTGAGCGATCAGCCGGTCAACCGTCTCGCGCTCTGCCGCCATGGCGCGGCGCTCGAAGGTCGAGATTTCGGCGGCGATGTCGTCAAGCTGCGTCTCTTCCTCGCGCGTCAGTCCACCGTCACCGAGGTGAAGGCCTGCGACCAGCGCGCGATGAACGATCAGGTCGGCATAGCGGCGGATCGGCGAGGTGAAATGGGCATATTTCATCAGATTGAGGCCGAAATGGCCGCCATTTTCCGGTGAATAGACTGCCTGGCTCTGCGAGCGCAGCACCATTTCATTGATCAGATCCTTGTGCGGGCTGCCTTCGGCCTTGGCAAGGATGCCGTTGAAGGCATTGGCGCGCAATGCACCGCCCTTGGCAAGCGGGATCGACAGTGTCGCCAGAAATTCGCGCAGCGTCTCCTGCTTGGACAAAGAGGGCTGGTCGTGAACGCGGTAGATCAGCGGCTGTTTCTTCTGTTCCAGTGTCTCGGCCGCGGCGACATTGGCCTGGATCATCATCTCCTCGATCAGCTTGTGCGCATCGAGGCGGGCGGGAACGGTGACGCGGTCCACCGTACCGTCGTCCTTCAGCAGGATCTTGCGTTCAGGCAGGTCGAGATCGAGCGGCTGGCGACGGTCGCGCCCGCGCGTCATGATGGCGTAGGCGGCCCATAGCGGCTTTAGGACGGGCTCGAGCAGCGGTCCGGTCTTGTCATCGGTTTTGCCGTCAATCGCTGCCTGAGCCTGCTGGTATGAGAGCTTGGCGGCGCTCTTCATCATGATGCGATGGAAGGTGTGGGACGCCTTGCGGCCGTCTTTGGAAAAGACCATGCGCACAGCAAGGGCAGGGCGGTCCTCGCCCTCACGCAGCGAGCAGAGATTGTTGGAAATACGCTCCGGCAGCATCGGCACGACGCGATCGGGGAAATAGACCGAATTGCCGCGTTTCAAGGCTTCGCGATCCAGGGGCGAGCCCGGGCGGACATACCAGGAGACATCGGCAATCGCCACCGTGACGATCACGCCGCCCTCATTTTCAGGACGAGTGTCCGCTTCGGCATAGACGGCGTCGTCATGGTCCTTGGCATCCGGCGGATCGATGGTCACCAGCGGCACATCGCGCCAGTCCTCGCGCTTTGACATGTCGGCAGGCTTGGCAGCCTCGGCCTCGTCAAGGACGGGTTTGGGGAAGATATGCGGAATGCCATGGGCGTGGATGGCGATCATCGAGACCGCCTTTTCGGAAGCCAGCGAACCGACAATGCTGAGCACAGAACCGCGCGGCAGGCCGAATCGGCCCGAGCGCTGAACATCAACCTCCACAAGGTCGCCGTCTTTGGCGCCGCCAAGATCGGCCTCGGTGATCGCGATCTCACTGTCGCGCCGGTCGATCGGCATCAGCCGGGCGTCACCATCCTCCATCATCCGGATCACGCCGAGGGCGGCGAGCTTGCGCTTGTCGATCAGCTTGATGACGCGGCCGGTATAGGCCGGCCCGGTTTCCGACTTGGAGCGGAAGATCTTGGCGACCACCCGGTCGCCGATACCGGCGGCGGGGGCGCCTTTCTTGCCGCGCGTCGCACCGGGCGGCTGGCGGATCAGAACGGCAGGCGCCGCGCCTTCCTCTTCCGGCCATTCGGCGGGGCGGGCGATCAGTTCGCCGTCCTTGTCGCGGGTGGTGATGTCGAGCACCGTCACCGGTGGCAGCGCGCCCGGGCGCATCAGGCTCTTGCGCTTTTTCTGCAGCATGCCCTCGTCTTCGAGGTCGCGCAGCGCATCCTTGAGCGCAATGCGCTCCGCACCCTTGATGCCAAAGGCCTTGGCGATTTCACGCTTTGAGGCGCGGTCAGGATTTTCCGAAATGAAGCGCAGCAGCACGTCACGCGGCGGCACCTGACCATGGATGATCGGTGCGTCGGCGGATTTGGTCGGCAAGTTCTTGCCGGAACGGGGTTTTGCGATCAATTGTCACCGCTTTCGGCTTCGCCCGCGGACGCGCTGTCGGCCTTTTTCCTGGCCGGCGCTTTCTTCTTCGCAGTTGAAGCGGTTTTGGACTTGGCAGCACTTTTCTTCGCTGCCGGTTTCTTCTCGCTGGTCTTGTCGGCGTCCGCCTTCTTGGCCGTCGTCTTCTTTGCAGCGGTCTTTTTGGCAGGCTTCTTGGTCCCGGCCTTGGCGGCAAGAAGCGGCAGGGCCTCTTCCAGGGTCACGCTTTGCGGATCCTTGCCCTTGGGCAGGGTGGCGTTGATTTTGCCCCAGTTGACATAGGGGCCGTAACGGCCGTCACGCACGGTAATTTCGCCGCCATCGGGATGGTCGCCAAGGCTTTTCAGCGCTGCAGGCGTGGCACGCCCGCGGCCGCCCTTGGCCTTCTTGTCCGCCAGCACCGACACGGCGCGGTTGACACCGATCGAGAACACATCCTCGATGCTTTCCAGATTGGCATAGGTGCCGTCATGCAGCACGAAAGGTCCGTAGCGGCCGAGCCCGGCAGAGATCATCTTGCCGGATTCCGGATGCTGGCCGACATCGCGCGGCAGCGACAGGAGCGCCAGCGCCTTTTCGAAATCGACATCTTCGGGTTTCCAGCCGCGCGGCAGCGAGGAGCGTTTGGCCTCCTTGCCGTCACCGCGCTGGACATAGGGGCCAAAACGGCCGGTTCTGAGTGTCACCTGTTCGTCGGTGACCGGATCCTTGCCAAGCTCCTTCGGCTCGTTCGGGTTGACACCCGATGCATCGGCCTCGGCATCGGCGGAGAGCTGGCGGGTGTAATTGCATTCGGGATAGTTGGAGCAGCCGACAAAGGCGCCATATTTGCCGAGCTTCAGCGACAGCTGGCCGGTGCCGCAGACCTGACACTGGCGCGGATCGCCGCCATCCTCACGCTTGGGGAAGACCAGCGGCGCCAGTGCTTCATTCAATGCGTCAAGCACATTGGTGACGCGCAGCTCCTTGGTGTCCTCCACCTGGGCGAAGAAATCCTTCCAGAAATCGCGCAGCACCTGTTTCCAGTTCAGCTTGCCGTCGGAAATCTCGTCGAGCTTTTCCTCAAGCCCTGCCGTGAAGTCATATTCGACATAGCGGGTGAAGAAGTTTTCGAGGAAGGCCGTCACCAGCCGGCCCTTGGCCTGCGGAATCAGCTTGCGCTGGTCGATATTGACATAGTCGCGGTCGCGCAGGGTCGCGAGCGTCGAGGCATAGGTCGACGGGCGGCCGATGCCGAGCTCTTCCAGCTTCTTGATCAGCGAGGCTTCCGAATAGCGCGGCGGCGGCTCGGTGAAGTGCTGGCTGGCATTGACCTTTTCCTTGCCGAGGCTTTCGGCCTGGTTGATCTCGGGCAGGCGTCCATCGTCGTCGCCGTCATCGCCGGGGGTCTGTTCCTCGCGGTTGTCGGTATAGGCCGCAAGAAAGCCATCGAAGCGCACGACGGTGCCGACGGCACGCAGACCGGCGCGATCGGACCCGCTGGCAGCGATGATTTCAGCGGTGGTGCGTTCCATCTCGGCAGAGGCCATCTGGCTGGCAATGCCGCGCTTCCAGACCAGATCGTAGAGCCGGAACTGATCAGCGTCGAGATAGCGTTTCACCATGGCCGGTGTGCGCGAGAAATCGGTGGGGCGGATGGCCTCGTGAGCCTCCTGCGCATTCTTGGCCTTGGTGGAATAGGCCCGCGGCGCTGGCGGCAGGTAGCGGGCACCGAACTGGTCGCCAATCGCAGCACGGGCGGCTTCGATGGCTTCCGGCGCCATCTGCACGCCGTCGGTACGCATATAGGTGATCAGACCGGCGGTTTCTCCACCGATATCGACGCCTTCATAGAGGCGCTGGGCAACCTGCATGGTCCGCGAAGCCGAAAAGCCCATGCGCGAGGAGGCTGCCTGCTGCAGTGTTGACGTGGTGAAGGGCGGGCCGGGATTGCGCTTGACCGGCTTTGCCTCGACGCTTTCCACCGTATAGGCCGCACTTTCCAGCATGGCCTTGATGCGATTGGCAGTCTCGCCGTTTCCGATCGATTGTTTCTGGACGCGCTTGCCTTCAGCCGAAACCAGGCGGGCCTCGAAAACATCGCCGCGCGGCGTTTTCAGATCGGCGGAAATGCGCCAGTATTCTTCAGGCACGAAACGCTCGATCTCGCTTTCGCGGTCGCAGACCAGACGCAGCGCCACCGACTGCACTCGGCCGGCAGAGCGGGCGCCAGGCAGTTTGCGCCAGAGCACTGGCGAAAGATTGAAGCCGACCAGATAATCGAGGGCGCGCCGGGCCAGATAGGCATCGACCAGCGCCTCATCGATATCGCGCGGATGCGCCATGGCATCGAGAACAGCGTTTTTGGTGATGGCGTTGAACACCACCCGCTTGACCGGCTTCTGGCCGATGACGCGCTTCTTCTTCAAGACATCGAGAACATGCCACGAAATGGCTTCACCTTCGCGATCCGGGTCCGTTGCCAGGATCAGGCCATCGGCGGATTTCAGCGCATCGGCAATATCCTTGATCCGCTTTGCCGAAGCTGAATCCACCTGCCACGACATGGCGAAGTCCTCATCCGGCAAAACCGAACCATCCTTGGCGGGCAGATCCCTGACATGGCCGAAGGACGCGAGAACCTTGTACCCCTTGCCGAGATATTTATTGATTGTCTTGGCTTTCGCTGGGGATTCTACAACGACTACGTCCATCACTCTGTCTCAATTCTTTCTTGGGGCCGGCATAACAAGAAAAAGCCAGTTTTGCATTCGCCCGTTGGCTTCCGACATGGACAGTGATTTCCGTCCGGTCAAGCCCTAGCACCGAAAATTTGGCTGCATTGGCAAAATACAACCTATAAGTGCTATTTAGTTTATTGCAATCGCAGGGCAAGTTGTTATGGTGAGCAAGCTTGGCTTCGACAGGAGGTCGGGCCAGCCGTAGTTTTAGTCAAACCGGACACAGTCAGAATGTCGAATTTGTCTTCAAATGACAAAACCCAGGTCCACCTCGCTGACAGCATCGAGTATATTCGACAGATGCTCGGCGAGCTCAGGCGCCTGGCCGACGCGTCCGGCGAGGACATGCTGAGCTATCTCATCGACATGGCCTATATCGAGGCGACCGATCTGCAGTCCCGCTCCAAACCAAAAATGTGACCTCTTTCCCGTCTCAACTGCGGCCGGGAATATAATTACGAGTACGGCTGTAAAAAGACGGTTACATTCAAAAGACGATTTTTCCCGGTTTCATTCGTTTTTTCTGACCTTCCGGCCATTTCTGCCGCGCCTCCCGCATTGCCTGACCTGCTCATGCCAGTGAAACCATGCCACCGGCATGGCGTACCAGCCGCCCGGCCAGATCGAGTTCGAGCAGCAGCAACTGCACCTTGCCTGCAGCTATGCCGGTGAAGCTGATCAGATCATCCAGATGACATGGGCTTGGCCCCAGCGCTTCGGCGAGCCGGGAGCGCTCATCCTCGCTTGGCGGCATCAGGTCATCCTGGTTTTGCCCGTCCCTGCCATCTTCGGCGCCGGGCGACATCGGCAGTTCCATCTGGGTCAGCGGCGCCAGCGCCTCCAGCACATCATCGGGGCTGCAGATGATTGATGCCCCTTGCCTGATCAGCCGGTTGGTTCCCTCCGAGCGCGGATCAAGCGGCGAGCCGGGCACCGACAGGACAATGCGGCCGAACTCGTTCGCCAGTCTTGCCGTGATCAGCGAGCCGGAGCGCATCGCCGCCTCGACGACAACAACTGCAAGTGAGGTACCGGCGATAAGCCGGTTGCGCCTGGGAAAGTCGCGCGCACGCGGTTCCCAGCCAAAGGGCATTTCCGTGATCACCACGCCGCCTTCATCGGCAATGGCATGATAGAGCTCGTGATTCTCGGGCGGGTAGGGCCTGTCCAGCCCACCGGCGATTGCCGCCAGAGTTCCATGGGCGAGGCTTGCGCGATGAGCGGCCGCGTCGATGCCGCGGGCAAGACCGGAAACGACACTGTAGCCAGCGCTGCCGGCCGCACGAGCAATCATGGCGGTGAACTTGGCGCCGCTGACCGAAGCATTGCGGGCGCCGACGATTCCGAGCGCGGGTCGGGTCGCGACATTGCCGTTGCCCTTCATCGCCAGAAGCGGGGGAGCGCCCTCGATCGTGCGCAGCGCCGGGGGATAATCCGGCTCGCCAACCCCGACAAAGCGGGCACCGAAGCGGTGGGCTGTCTCCATCTCGCGCTCGGCCTCAGCGATGGTCGCGATCCTGATCGCACGGGATGAGCCGCCGCGTGCTGCAAGTTCGGGGATCATCTGAAGGGCTGTCTCGGCGGTTCCGTAATGGTTGATCAGTGACCGGAAGGTCACCGGCCCGACATTGTCGCTGCGAATCAGTCTGAGCCAGGCCAGCCGCTGCTTGTCGGTGAGGACGATGCCGGATCGTCTCAATGGCGAGGCGGCCGCACTGAATTCGCCGCCCTTCAATAGGTCATTCGGCATAGATCGGCACCAAGACTAAAGAACATTCTCTGGTGCCGGTCTGTGGTCATCCCTTATCTCCGATCCGGCTTTCCGTGCCGGAAATCAAGCGCTCGATATTTGCCTTGTGTCGCCACCATGAGATCAAGGTCATGACGGCGAAAACCAGCGACATTTCTGGTTGCTTCATTATCCACAACGCAACCGGAATGACAAGGGTTGCAACCAGAGCGGCGAGCGAGGAATAGCGGCTGAGGCGGGCAACCACGAGCCAGACGAAGGCAAAAACCAGCACCACGGCAGGCGCCAGCCCGAGAAGCGCGCCAATATAGGTTGCAACGCCTTTGCCGCCCTTGAAGCCGAGCCATACCGGAAAAAGATGGCCAATAAAGGCGGCAAAGGCGGCCAGTATGCCAGCATCATGGCCGTAAAGCGCGGTGGCGAGGATGGCCGCGGCCGTCGCCTTGAAGGCATCCAGCAGCAGCGTCAGTGCTGCCAGGTGGCGCTTGCCGGTTCTCAGAACATTGGTGGCACCGATATTGCCGGAACCGACCTTACGGATGTCGCCGAGTCCGGCGATCCGGGTGATCAGCAGGCCAAAGGGGATCGATCCCAGAAGATAGCCACCGACGAGCACGATGGCGGCCTGTGCCAGGGTCACGTGAAAGAAAAGGATCTCAGTCATGGGCCGGTCCTTCTGGACTGTTGTCGGGGCATTACCGTTTTATGCGAAACGGGAAGATGCGCTAAGTCTATTATCGACGCGATCGTTCCGGCAGAAGCTTTTTTTGCTTGTGCCGGAACGGCAGGGGCGAGACGCAACGCCAATAGGCCGCGCGGCGCTCTAGAGGCTGCGCTGATAGACACACTTGCCGCCGACATAGGTTGCAACGGCGCGGCCTGAAAAACGGGCATCCTCAAAGGTGGTGTTCTTCGAACGCGAGCGGATCGTTTCGGGGCCGACAATCCAGGGCTCTTCCAGGTCGATCAGTGTCACGTCGGCGCGCGCACCGGCTTTCAGCGTTCCGGCTTCCAGCCCGAACAGTTTTGCCGGCCGTGTCGAAAGCGCGTCGATCAACCGCATCAGCGGGACCTCGCCCGAGTGATGCAGGCGAAGGGCGGCCGAGAGCATGGTTTCCAGCCCGATTGCGCCGTTCTCGGCTTCGGAGAAGGGAAGGCGCTTGGTATCGACGTCCTGGGGATCATGCGAAGAGACGATGATGTCGATCAGCCCGTTCTTCAGGGCCTCGACCATCGCAAGCCTGTCTTCTTCGGCGCGCAGCGGTGGCGACAGCTTGAAGAAGGTGCGGTATTCGCCGATGTCATGCTCGTTGAGCGTCAGATGGTTGATCGAGATGCCGCTCGAGACATTGGCGCCGCGCTCGCGGGCGACCCGGATGGCTTCGGTGGATTGCGGCACCGAGATCTTGGCGGCGTGATAGCGGACCCCTGTCAGGGTTGCCAGCCGCAGGTCACGCTCGAGCGGAATGATTTCCGCCTCGCGCGGAATGCCGGCAAGGCCCAGCCAGCTGGCAAACAGGCCCTCATTCATGTCGCCTGCCGAGAGATAGGGATCGCGTGGCTCCAGCGACACGACGCTGTCGAAGGAGCGGGCATAGGTCATGGCACGGCGCAGCACGCGGTTGTCGGCAATCGGATGCTGGCAATTGGTGAAGGCAACGGCGCCTTCTTCCTTCAGCAGACCGAGTTCCGTCATTTCCGTGCCCTTCAGCCCCTTGGTCAGGGCGGCAGCCGGATAGATGTTGACGACGGCGTTGTCGCGTGCGGTCTTCAGAACAAATTCAAGCAGCGCGATATCATCGATCGGCGGATTGGTGTCCGGCATCATGATGAAGGAGGTGATGCCACCGGCCGCCGCCGCATGGCTTGCCGATTCGATTGTCTCGGTATGCTCGAGACCGGGCTCGCCGACGAAGACATGCGAATCCACCAGCCCCGGCGTTGCAACGAGGCCTTCACAGTCGACCACTTCGGCGCCTTCGGGGATGCCCTGGTTCGCCGCCTCCGGACCGGCCGCGGCAATGATGCCGTCCTTGATGATGATGGTGCCTCTGGCATCGAGATCGCGCGAAGGATCAACGACCCGCGCATTGGTCAGAACCAGCGTTGTCATGGGCGCGGCCCTCCGTTTTCAGACAGCATCAGTGTTTCCATCACCGCCATGCGCACGGCAACGCCCATTTCCACCTGCTTTTCGATCACGCTCTGCGGACCGTCGGCAACATCGGTGGCGATTTCGACGCCGCGGTTCATCGGGCCGGGATGCATCACCAGTGCGTCTTCCTTGGCGGCTTTCAGCTTTTCGGCGTCCAGTCCCCAGAAGCGGAAATATTCCCGCACCGAAGGCACGAAGGAACCGGCCATGCGCTCGCGCTGCAGGCGCAGCATCATCACGACATCGGCGCCCTTCAGTCCTTCTTCCATTGTGTCGAACACTTCGACGCTCATGTCGCGCATGCCGGCGGGCAGCAATGTCGCCGGTCCGACAACGCGGACGCGTGCGCCCATCGTGTTCAGCAGAATGATGTTGGAGCGCGCGACACGCGAGTGGAGAATGTCGCCGCAGATTGCCACGATGATATTGTCGAGGCGGCCCTTGGCGCGGCGGATCGTCAGCGCGTCGAGCAATGCCTGAGTCGGGTGCTCGTGGGCACCGTCGCCGGCATTGACCACCGAGCAGGCGACCTTGCGCGACAGAAGCGCTGCAGCGCCTGCCGAGGAATGGCGGATCACCAGAACATCCGGGTGCATGGCGTTCAGCGTCATGGCGGTATCGATCAGCGTTTCACCCTTTTTGACGGATGAATTGCCGACCGACATATTCATGACATCGGCGCCGAGCCGTTTTCCCGCCAGTTCAAACGATGCCTGGGTTCGGGTCGAAGCCTCAAAGAACAGATTGATCTGGGTGAGGCCGCGCAAGGTAGATGTTTTCTTCTCGCGGGCGCGATTGAGCTTGATTGCCTCTTCGGCCTTGTCGAGAAGGGTTTCGATATCGACAGGGGAAAGGCCCTGAATGCCGATCAGATGGCGATGGGGAAAGAAGACCATAAAGCTTTCCTCCGTATGGGGTCTTGCGGTCTATAATGGCTGTGCGTCCACCCTGCAAGCGCCTGATCGCATTGTTACCCGGGTTTGACATGGCACGTCCCGGCGTGCCAACTGCTGCCGAAGAGAAGAGAAGTGATCCGAATGACGCCAAGCCGGTCTGACACGATATATAGTCAACTCAATCAGCCGAGGCCGTTTACGGGCATCAATGCCTATCAGTCGGATCCGCTGCTGGGCGATCTGACGCGCAGTCTGTCAAAGCCGCTCAGGGATGATCTGCTGACGCTCGGACGCCATGTGACCTCGTCGGAAGCGCAGGAACTGGCGCGCATGGCCAATATCCACGCACCGATCCTGAAGACCCATGGTCCGGCGGGCGAACGCATCGACAGTGTTGAATATCACCCTGCCTGGCACGCATTGATGCGCCGCTCCATGTCATCGGGGCTGCATTCATCGCTTTGGGAGCCGCCGCTTGATGCCGATTCGCGCAGCAAGGCGCACAAGATCCGGGCGGTGCGGATGTTCCTGAGCGCGCAGCTGGAATGCGGTCATCTTCTGCCGATGTCATCGACCTCGGCTGCTGTTTCCGTTCTGGCGGCCTCGCCGCAATTGCGGGCCATCTGGGCACCGAAAATACTGACGCGCCGCTATGATTCGACGACGCGGCCCGGCGGGCAGAAATCCGCCGTGACCGTGGGGCTGGCCATCGCCGAAAAACAGGTTGGCAGCGATCTGAAGGCCGTGACCACGCGTGCCGAGCGCGTCGGCGAGGGGATCTATCGCCTGAGCGGCCACAAGTGGTCGGTCGCCGCGCCGATGAGCGACGCCTTTATCATGCTGGCGCAGACCGAGGCCGGGGTGGGCTGCTTCATCGTGCCGCGCATTCTGGATGACGGCCAGCCGAATGGCCTGCATCTTCAGCGGATCAAGGATCTGCTCGGCATGCGATCGGTCGGCGTGGCGGAAATGGAATTTTCCGATGCGTTCGGCTTTCTGCTCGGTGGGCCGGGTGAGGGGTCTCGCACGGTGCTTGATATGCTGACGCTGATGCGGCTTGACCAGGCCGTTATCGCCGGCGGACTGATGCGCGCCGCGCTGGCCGAGGCCGTGCATGCCAGCCGGTCCCGCCTGGTGCAGGGGCGGCCGCTTGTCGCCCAGCCGCTCATGCTCAGGGTTCTGGCCGATCTGGCGCTCGATGTCGCCGCAGCCGGCTCCCTTTCCTTCCGTCTGGCCGAATCATTCGACCGGGCAAGGGATAGTGGCGAGGAAGCCGCTTATGCACGGGTCATGACGCCGGTGACGCGGTATTTCGCCACCAAGCTCGCGCCCGCCGTCATTGCCGAGACGATGGAGGTCATGGGCGGCAACGGCTATAGCGAGGACCGGGTCCTGGCGCGCCATTACCGTGATGCGCCCGCACTCGCCATTCTTGATGGCGGCGGAAACATGATGGCGCTGGATCTGCTCAAGGTCGTCGACCACGGTGCGGATCTGTTTGAGGCCGTATTCCGGCTGATCGGCCGCGATCTCGGCAGTTCAGGCGCCAAGATCATCGAGGTGCTGCGCGCAGCGATGGCGCTTTGCCGCTCTGATCCCAGTGCTGCGCGGATCTTTGTCGAACAGCTGGCGCATGCTGCTGCGGCGGCGGAGCTTTATCGCCTCGGTGCCGGGCGGATTGCCGATGCCTATCTGGAAACCAGGCTGGCATCGGGCTGGCGTTCGAGCTACGGCATGCTCGATACCCGCTTCGATGCAGGCTATATCGTCGAGCTCCTCTTTCCCAAGGCCGACTGACCAGGGCCTGCCTTGTCTCTGGCAAAGTCTCTGGCAATTCTGGCTGCAACGAAAAAGGCGGCGCCAGAGGCACCGCCTTCGATCAGTTTCCTGATCGTGATCCGCGAGCGGGTCGCTCAAGCAGACCGTTCTGGCTGGCTTGCGCCGGTCCTGGGAGGATGGACCAGCGAAACCGGCATCAGAGGAGGTAGGCAGAGCTGCCCTTGCGGCGGAGCTCGGCGCGGGACGTACCCATCGCGGTCAGCGAAGCGTCGTCGAGGTTCATCAGAGCGCCGTTGACATAACGGTCAGCCTGACGCTGGCGGGCTTCGGTGATGTTCTTGTAAGCGTTACGGAAGATACCCATTTTATCTCTCCTTGTTTCCGGATCGGCGCTCAGCTTGCTGCCGATCCTGTATTCGTCGCGAGGCAGGCCTTGAACCCGTTTCTCAGCTCCGCGTCTCAAACGACGTCTTGATCAATTAACTGAACCCTATATAGGCCGTACAACCTGGGCGAGGCAGGGGGTCTGTCTCATGGGAGCCATGCAGCAGACGCATGATCCGTCATGCGGACCTTAAGATTGGTCATGATGTGCCTCGAAATTGAGCAGGTTGCCGCATTTCTTTGTCATTCGTTCAGAACATAATGGCGCAATCCGTCCTGCGGGCGCCACGCTTTCGCGGCCAGCATTGCTTGCGAGGCGGGTCCGGTGCGGATATTGTTTCAACACCGTGTCAGGCTCTGGCCTGCCGCTTTGCATTTTCGCATGTCGGAACGCTCCGGTTTGAAGGACGCGATCCGGCGCAATGTCCGGGTGTTCCATGTTCCAGTCCTTCGAAGTCGTGTCCCGTCCTGAGCAGGCCGCGCCGCGCATTGCGGCCCTGCGCGCACTTTTCCCGAAACTCGGGATCAATGCCTTTCTGGTGCCGCATGCCGATGAATATCAGGGCGAATATCTGCCGCCTTCCGCCGAGCGGCTTGCCTTTCTGACCGGCTTTACCGGTTCGGCAGGTATCGCGCTGATCATGGAAAAAGAAGCCGTTGTCTTCGTTGACGGGCGCTATACCACCCAGCTTGCCGCACAGGTGGATCCGGCGCTCATGTCTGGCGGTGACCTTGTCGGAGAACCGCCGCATGTGTTTCTGGCAGGGCGCAGACCGAAGGGGCTGAAACTCGGCATTGATCCCTGGCTGCATACGCTGAAAGAAATCGAACAGCTGAAGCAGGCGCTGTCAGGATTTGGCGGCGAACTGGTTCTTGTCGAGGATAATCCGGTCGATCGCATCTGGTCCGACCGCCCGGCTGAACCGAAGGGGAAAATCTCGATCCAGCCGGATCATCTGGCCGGTCAGAAAGCTTCCGAAAAGCTAGGCAGCCTTGCATCGATGCTTTCAGGCAAGAATGCCGATGCTTTGCTGGTGAGCGATCCGACGGCCGTTGCCTGGCTTTTCAACATTCGCGGCCTTGATGTCGCTCACACACCGTCGCCGCTGTCGCGCGCGATCATTCGCAGGGACGGCGGGGCGATGATCTTCATTGATTCCGACAAGATTGATGATCCGGTGCGTGCCGACCTTGCCCGGCTTGCCGATCTTGCCGAACCGGCAGATTTCGGGCCCGCCGTTACTGATCTGGCGCGCGCCGGGGCCATGATCCTGCTTGATCCGGCGCAGGCACCTTTCGCTGTGGTCCGCCTGATCGAGGCGGCCGGAGGGCACTGGAGCGGGCAGGCCGATCCGGTCGTGCTGGCACGGGCGATCAAGAATGCTGCCGAGCTTTCCGGCTCCCGTCAGGCCCATCTCCAGGATGGCGCGGCCATGGTCTCCTTCCTGCATTGGCTGGATTGTCAGGAGCCCGGCAGTGTCAGTGAGATCGACGTCGCCGAGGCGCTGGAGGATGCCCGTCGCAGAACGGGTGACCGCATGCAGAACCCGCTGAAGGATATTTCCTTCGAAACGATTTCCGGCGCCGGGCCGAATGCTGCCATCATTCATTACAGGGTGACAACCGATACCAACCGTATGTTGAATGCTGGCGAGATGTATCTGGTCGATTCGGGTGGGCAATATCAGAACGGCACCACCGATATTACCCGGACATTTGCCATCGGTACGGTGCCGGCCGAGCAGAGACGCTTCTTCACGCTTGTCCTCAAGGGCATGATCGCGATCTCGGCGGCGCGCTTTCCGGTCGGCACCCGCGGCCAGGATATTGATCCGCTGGCGCGCATCGCGCTCTGGAAGGCGGGCGCCGATTACGGTCATGGCACCGGCCACGGCGTTGGCTCCTATCTGTCCGTCCATGAAGGTCCGCAGCGTATTTCCCGCGCAGGCGGTGCCGTGCTGGAGCCGGGGATGATCATTTCCAATGAGCCCGGCTATTATCTGCCCGGCAGCTTCGGCATCCGCATCGAAAACCTGCTGGTGGTGACCGAAGCCACTCCTGTTGACGGCGGCGACCGGCCGATGCTTGGCTTCGAAACGCTGACCTGGTGCCCGATCGATGCCCGCCTGATCGATACCGCCCTGCTGACGCGTGAGGAACTTGTCTGGCTGGATGCCTATCATGGCGAGGTGCGTGAGCGGCTTTCTCCGCTTGTCGCCGATGCTGCCGAACGGGCCTGGCTTGAGGCCGCAACCCGTCCGCTGACATAGAAAGATCCGCCAAAGGCTGTGATCTTATGAAGAATCAGGCAATCACAAAATAGCGCAGGATCATGACCAGCGACCAGCCGACGCCAATCATCGGCAGCGGTGAGGCGAATCTGAGACCGGTCACGAGTGCGGCCGCAATCGCAATCTTCGCCTCCCAGCCGCCGGAATAGAAGGCGGGCGCAACCAGCGTGGTCAGCACCGCAGCCGGAATGGCATTGAGAGCCGCTTCGGCGCGCGGCGGTATATCGGTCATGACCGACAGCAGCACGTAGCCGGCAATGCGGGTGAGATAGGTGGCAACGGCGGCAAGCAGGATCACGATGATCATGTGCTGATCGGTAAAGCTGTTCATGCGCTCGCCTCCTTGTTGGTTTTCGGAGGCAGGGCGGCAGCGAGCGCGATACCGGCCAGAGCGCCGATACTGACATGCCAGGGAGAGCCGATCGTGGCATAGGCGATGACGGAGCCAAGGGCGGAGACGAGGACGACCGGCAGAAAGTTATCACGTTTCCTGAAGCCGATCACGAGGCTGAGGAAGTAGATCGGCAGCAGGATATCGAGGCCAAGGGCTGCCGGATCGTCGATGAAGCCGCCAAGGGTTGCGCCGATCAGCGTCATGACATTCCAGAAACCATAAAGGCAGAGGCCGACACCGAGATACCAGACAAAACTGACGCCATGGCCGTTTTCATGACGCTTCAGCGTTTCGGCAAATTGCGGATCTGTCATCAGGAAGAAGGCGATTGCCTTTTCCGGCAGGCTGAAATGGGTGATCGCCGGGGTCATGGCGGCAGAATAGAGCACGTGGCGGAAATTGACGGCCACGATGGAGAGAATGATGATCCAGGCCGCGACGCGATGGCCGAACAGTTCGACGCCGACCAGCTGGCTGGCGCCGGCGAAGATGGTTATGCTCATGAGCGCCGTTTCGAAAACCGTCTGACCCTGCGCAACAGCCACGGCGCCGAACAGGACACCGAAGGGCGCGGCCGAGAGTGAGGGGACAAGGCCATCCTTAAGCCCGGTCAGAAATCCGTCTTTATGCATTTGTCTTCTTTCACGTGAAGGGCGGATCATGAAATGGTCGTGACCGGAATTCAAACGAGAATTGTTGATCGACCCATTAATGAAGGACAGGTATCATGATTGAATTTTCGCGCGCAGAAAAAACGGCCTTTGCCGCCCGGTTGCGCGATTATCTTGAAAGCGAACTGGAATGCGAGACCGGGCAGTTGCAGGCTGAATTGTTTTTCGATTTCCTCTGCACCGAATTCGGGCCGCTTTTCTACAATCAGGGCCTGCGCGATGCGCATGGCGTGCTGATGAGCCGGCTGGACGATCTGGCCGATCAGATCCTGCTGCTTGAAAAACCGGTCTGAAAATTCAGGCATCCTTGCTGTCAATCACCGCGATACCGGCCTGACGCAGCGCGGTGAGCGCCTCTGCAACACCGTCGGCACTGATGCCGCGGCAGCCATCGGCGATGAGCCGTACCGTGACGCCGGGCAGCATCTCGCGGGCGTCGAGCGCGGTGAACTTGACGCAGAAATCTGTCGCAAGGCCCATCACATCGAGCGTATCGATATCTTGCGCGCGCATCCAGTCATCGAGGCCGGTCCTGGCACTGCGGTCATTGTCACGAAAGGCCGAATAGGAATCGACCATCGGATCCATGCCCTTGCGCTGGACATAATCGATCGCATCTGTCCTGAGGTCCGGGTGAAACGCGGCATCGGGCGTGTTCTGGATGCAATGATCCGGCCACATGACCTGAGGTTTGCCGGCCAGTTCACCCATATCGAAGGGGGCTTTGCCCGGATGGGCGGAGGCGAAGGAACCGTGGCCCGGCGGATGCCAGTCCTGCGAGGCGATGACGAGATCGTAGTCACCTTTTTCAATCAGATGGTTTGCGACCGTGACGACGGCATTACCGTCTTCAACCGCGAGATTGCCGCCGGGGCAGAAACCGTTCTGAATGTCGACGAGCAGGAGCGCTTTCATGGGCATGGCTTCCGATGGGGGTGATTCTGACAGGCTGTGATGTGGGCAGGATGCAACAGGTTCATGCCGCTCGACAATGTCTGCAGCGCCGATCTCTGTTTCAGATCGCAGCAGGGCCGAGAAAATGCTCAACGGGCTTTGGTTCGCTGTAGCGATAGCCCTGCAGGAATTCGCATCCCCGTTCGTGCAGCCAGACCTCCTGTTCTTCGTTCTCGACGCCCTCGGCGACCAGTGTCAGATGCAGATGGCGGGCCACGGCAACGATGAATTCGACAAGAGAGGTGTCGCTGGTGTCGCCCGGAACGCCGGCAACAAAGCTGCGGTCGATTTTCAGTTCGTCGATCGGCAGCCGCTTCAGATAGATAAGCGCGGAATAGCCGGTGCCGAAATCATCGATAGACAGGCGGATGCCCAGCGCGCGAACCTGCTTCAGCCGTGCTGACACCATTTCGAAATTGGCGATGACAAGCGTTTCGGTCATTTCCAGCGTCAGATGCGCCGGATCAAAACGATAGGTGGCGATCAGTCGCTCCAGCCGCTCGACGAAATTATCCTGCAGCAGCTGCTGGACGGAAACATTGACGGACAGATGGATGTCGGGATTGGCGCGCAGCAGCCGGACGCTCTGGTCAAGAACCCAGGCGCCGATGGCGAGGATCATGCCGGTGCTTTCGGCAATGCCGATGAAATGATCGGGCCCGATAATGCCGCGGCTTGGGTGCTCGAGCCTGAGCAATGCCTCATAATAGTTCCCGGAAAAGGCGGTCGAAACCTTCGGCTGAAGATAGATCCGGAACCGGTCGTGCAGCAGTGCGTTCTGCAGATCCCGTTCGATATCGAAACGCTCAACGAGATCGTTGACCATATCCGTCTGGAACCAGGCCATCTGGCCGCGGCCGCGTTCCTTGGCGCTGTGCAGTGCTAGATCGGCGCGCCGCAACAGGTCGTCAACGCTCGTGCGTTCGCGGCCGAAAAGAATGACGCCCGCGCTTGAACTAGGCGTTATGTGACGCGAGCGCACCATGGCGGAGGCGCTGACGGCGGCATGAAGGCGCTGCAATTCCTCCGCCGTGCGGCCGCGCGCCACCGCTTCGTCAGGGCCGAGCCCGGTCAGCAGCAATACAAATTCATCGCTGGAAATACGTGCGACCATGCTGCTGGCAGAGATGTTACCCGACAGCCGGCTGGCAACCGTGCAAAGCAGCCCGTCCCCGACGTCATGGCCGAAGATCGAGTTGAGCGCGGCGAAATTGTCGAGGTCGAACAGGATGAGGGCCGCAAAGCCACGCTTGTGTTCCGGGCTCTTGAGGTAGGCGGTGATGGCGTCATAGGCCCGTGCCCGGTTCGCAAGCCCGGTCAGCGGGTCGTAATAGGCAAGCGTCTCGATCCGTTCTTCGGTGCGCCGCCGTTCCGTGACATCGCGCCACACCGAGACCGAGCCGAGCCGGTTGCCGTCAGGGTCGATCACGGCGGACTTGATCATTTCCAGCGTCAGGCGATTGCCGGTCGGGCCGGTGATCTCGCCTTCATTCGTCAAGGTCGCCTGATCGCTGACATCGCTGAAGATCTGCCGCCGGAGCAGATCATTCGCGCTGGCGCCGAAAATCTCCGTATCCGTCTTGCCGGAGATCATTTCCTTCGGCATGCCGACAAAGGCGGCGGCTGCGGTGTTGCAGGTGACAAAGCGGCCATCGGAGCGCTTGAAGTAGATCTGGTCAGGGATGGCATCAATCAGGACGCTGAGCAGAAGATGCTGCCTTCCAAGTTCACGGACCAGCCGACGCCGGCGCATGGTGTTGAAAGCCAGAAGAAGAATGATCACCAGCAGACCGATAAGCGCGACAGCCAGCGTGCGGCTGAACAGCCTGTAGGTCTGCTCAAGCTCGTGGCTCCGATCCATGATCGCCTTGTTGAGATTGCTGGTGTAGTCGCTGAGTGACTGGGTCGTAACCTGCTCGCCGTCTGCGTGGGATATCACGGAGAGCAGCGCCGTCGATCCGGCATACTGGATCGGCCAGGTGAAAACGCGGACTGTCCTCGTGGTACCGTCGGCGAAGCGATGCGGGAACAGGAAATAGTTTCGCTGAAGCTCTTTTGCCCGGCTTATTTCCTCGCGGATCTGGTCGCTCGACATCTGGTTGATATCGCTGATCGACATGGTCTCGAGGGTGGTCACACTGAAACCATAAAACCGCGCCGCAGCATCATTCGCCTTCAGGATACGGGTATCATCGGGATCCACCAGCAACATGGCGACCGGACTGTCACTGAACACGTCACCGAAATTCAGATGGCTCTGCGCACAGGCGATCTCTGTCAGGAAAAATGGTTCTGTCAGCAGAACCAAAAGCATGAGCGCAAGCCCGCGGGCAATCGCCCGGGCCCAGAAATTGGCCGGAAGCGGCCAAATAGCTGAAGAAACCCGCCTTGTTCTCATTCTCTCTTTTCGGGCCATCGGAGCCGTGATTGGCTTCGTCAATCAAATCAGAAGCAAGCATACAGCACAAAATGCTTTCCAAAAGACGAATTGGTGCGGGTCGGACACGCAAATTCACATGTATTGACGAACGGTCCAGAACTATGACAGCTCAGCATCCGGAGGCGATCGCAGGTTTGTGTGTCTTGGTCATTCAGACCGGCTGGATGAAGCCTTCAAGCACGCGCTTGCGGCCGGCCTTGTCGAAATCGATTGTCAGCTTGTTGCCCTCGATCGCGACGATGTTGCCGTTGCCGAACTTCATGTGGAACACACGGTCTCCAGGGGCGAAGCGGGACGGTGTCGTTTCCACCGAGCGGGCAACGAGCTCGCCTTCGATGGTCTTGCCGCTTGGTCCGCTTTCGCCATAACCGATACGCTCGACCTGGTGGCCGGATCTGGTTCCCCAATTGTCGCGGGTCGCATCGCTGCGATGCGACTGTGCCCGCTTCCAGCCCGGCGTGCCGTAGGAATTGGCAAAGGGCTCGGCGCGGTCGAAGCGTGATTGCCCATAGCCGCCATAGGACATCTCGGTCTCGCCGACCTCGACATGATCGGTCGGCAATTCATCGAGAAAGCGCGACGGCATGGTCGATTGCCACAGGCCGTGGATGCGGCGGTTGGAAACAAACCAGATATGGCAGTTGCGCTTGGCGCGGGTGAGGCCGACATAGGCAAGCCGGCGCTCCTCTTCCAGTCCGGCGCGGCCGCTCTCGTCAAGGGCCCGCTGGTGCGGGAACAGGCCCTCTTCCCAGCCAGGCAGGAAGACGGTCTTGAATTCGAGACCCTTGGCGGAATGAAGCGTCATGATCGATACGGCATCGAGATCTTCGTTCTGCTCGGCATCCATCACAAGTGAAACGTGTTCGAGAAATCCCCGCAGGCTCTCGAAGCCTTCCATCGAGCGGATCAGTTCCTTCAGGTTTTCGAGGCGGCCCGGCGCTTCGGCAGAGCGGTCGTTCTGCCACATTTCCGTATAGCCACTCTCGTCGAGAATCGTCTCGGCCAGCTCGGTATGCGGCGTGGTTTCCAGCAGACCCTGCCACCGGTCGAAATGGGTGACGACATCGTAAAGCGCCTTGCGCGCCTTGGGCTTCATCTCGTCGGTGTCGCACAGTTCACGCGCGGCGGCCAGCATCGGAATGTTGCGGTCACGCGCATGGTCATGCAGCTTGCGGATCGAGGCTTCGCCAAGACCGCGCTTGGGTGTGTTGATAATCCGCTCAAGCGCCAGATCATCGGCCGGCTGGCAGACCATGCGGAAATAGGCCATGGCATCGCGGATCTCGAGGCGCTCATAAAAGCGCGGCCCGCCGATAACCCGGTAATTGAGGCCGAGCGTGACGAAACGGTCTTCAAATTCGCGCATCTGGAAGGAGGCTCGAACGAGGATCGCCATGTCGTTCAGCTGTTCGCCCCGGCGCTGCAGCTGTTCGATTTCCTCGCCGACGGCACGGGCTTCCTCTTCCGAATCCCAGGCCGCATGAACCTGCACCTTGGCGTCATCAGGGTCCGAACGGTCGGTGAACAATGTCTTGCCGAGGCGGCCGTCATTATGGGCAATCAGGTGGCCGGCCGCGCCGAGAATATGCGCCGTGGATCGGTAATTGCGCTCGAGCCGGATCACCTTGGCGCCGGGAAAATCCTTCTCGAATCGCAGGATATTGTCGACCTCCGCACCGCGCCAGCCATAGATCGACTGGTCATCATCACCAACGCAGCAAATGTTCACCGGTCCGGTATCATGGCCCGGCCGCTGGGCGAGAAGCCTTAGCCACATATATTGCGCGGTGTTGGTGTCCTGATACTCATCGACCAGAATGTAGCGGAAGCGTTTGTGATATTCCTTCAGTACGTCGGGGTGCTGGCGGAAAATATGGATCGGATGCAGCAGCAGGTCGCCAAAATCACAGGCATTGAGCGTTTTCAGCCGGTCCTGATAGGCCTGGTAGAGCTTGCGGCCACGGCCGTTGCCGAAGGCTCGCGCGTCGCCCTCGGGAATATCCTTAGGCGTTAGCCCCTTGTTCTTCCAACCGTCGATCATGGATGCGAACTGGCGTGCAGGCCAGCGCTTGTCATCCAGGCCTTCAGCCTGGATCAGCTGCTTGATCAGGCGGATCACGTCGTCGGTATCGAGGATCGTGAAGTCGGAGCGGATGCCGGCAAGTTCCGCATGGCGGCGCAACAGCTTGACGCCGATCGAATGGAAGGTGCCGAGCCAGGGCATGCCCTCGACAGCCCCGCCGACCAGAACGCCAATGCGTTCCTTCATCTCGCGTGCTGCCTTGTTGGTGAAGGTCACAGCAAGGATCTGACTGGGATAGGCATTGCCGGAAGCGAGGATGTGCGCAATGCGCGTCGTGAGTACGCGCGTCTTGCCGGTGCCGGCGCCAGCAAGAACCAGAAGCGGACCTTCTGTGGTGACGACGGCATCGCGCTGTTCGGGGTTCAGGCCGCCGAGATAATCGGGCACGGAAGTTTCGCGCCGTGCCGCCATGGCACGCGCAGCAATGCCGCTGCCCTCGCGCCGCGGAGGCACCGGACCCGGCTCGTCGTCATCGAAAAAGGGAATATCGTCGCCGTGATGAATCATGCCGCCAATTTAGTGATTAATGCCGGAAAGAAAAGCACCATGGCGACAAAACCAGAACAAAATGAGTTCTGACATGCGATTGAAGCCGCGCATCCATATCTGCCGTGGCGAAAAGCGAATGCTCATTTGGCGCAGCAAGTGCCTGCATCCTGGCTGATGATCCGGGGCACTGGAGGCGATTTGGCCACTTGGCCATGCTGGATTTACGGCAGAATGCGGTGCTGTTTTCCTGCGCGGACCAAGACCGGAGATCGGCGCGCGATGATAATCTCCCACGCCTCTGTTCGTTGGGAGGGGGCATCTTGGCCGCATGATATTTCCAGCGCGACCAAACGGGGCTTGGATATCACGCGGCCAGACGTCGTTTCCGAATATCGACCTGCCTTCAGAATACAAATCGAACCGGCCGATGCTCTCGGCTTAGCGATTGCTGTTACGAGTCGTGCGGCCGGCGTATCGGCTATCAATATTCGTGTACAGTTCCGTCAGATTGTCCCTCTTGAGATTGTCTGCTTCAGTTGTCATGCTTCTTGGGCTCGTCAGGCCGTAGGCTCTGTCAAGGTTGTATCCGCCCAAACCCGTCTTCTGAACGTGTGACCGGTTCTGGTTGTCATATACATCTTTGAATTTATCGTTGGTGTGGGGCGTTGCAGTTCTGGTAGCTGTAGATATTTTGTCCATTTTAGCCTCGCTATAATGTGGATAATACCTAGCTGTATTTGCTATTATTTAGTTATTGTCAGTTTGAATTTTCTGAACCAGCTATGCATGTGCGGGTATTCGGCCGTCTTGCG
Source organism: Martelella sp. HB161492 (assembly GCF_013184775.1). Lineage (GTDB taxonomy): Bacteria > Pseudomonadota > Alphaproteobacteria > Rhizobiales > Rhizobiaceae > Martelella. The sequence goes on along the minus strand of NZ_JAATVV010000008.1, from coordinate 43,460 downwards.
GGTGCTGTGTCTCTTTGAGATATTTGCTGACCGTCTTTCACTGCGGTCACCCGGTCTTACCGGAATTTCTTAATCAGGTACCAATTCGGTACCGATCACGATTATTTGTAAGCTGCAGGTATCGCAAATTCGGTCTTGCGCGGTGAAAAGGTTTGCATGTTCTTTGGTGTAACGTACTGAAATATTGATGTATCTTTGGAAAAATCTGGTAGTCGCCGCGCTCACGCCGATCTATGTTAAACTTTGGAGAGGTTTCGCTGCCAGTCTTGTATTCCTGAATCAGTCGTTCATAATTTCTTTCAAAGCCCTGTTAAAACAGGCTGTTTCCCAATGCAGCATGAACAGGGTGCTTCCTACCGGGGACTTCTATGCGAATTTACACACAGGTTCTGGCCAGCCTGGCGATATTGGCGGTTGCCGCTGTCGCCTGGCTTTTTCTTGCGCCCGGCGGGCGTGATGTCCTGGCGAAGCTGGGGATTGGCGGCGCTGTCACGCAGTCCGCTTCGAAGGCTGGAGGTGCCGGAGGCGGCGGCGGTTTTGGTGGACGGCAGAAAACCCGGGTTGTCGCCGAGCCTGTCACGACGGGGGTCGTCAATGATGTGCTCGAGGCAATCGGTGATGGTGAGGCCGTGCAGACGGTGACGGTGCTGCCCCAGGTCGCCGGGACCGTTACGGACGTGCTGATTTCGTCCGGCGATATGGTTGACAAGGGGCAGGTGATCGCCCGGCTCGATAATCGTGAGGAAACGGTCGCACGGGATCAGGCGAAGGTGGCGCTTGAAGCGGCTGCCCGTCAGTCGCAGATCAATCAGAAGATCAAGTCATCCATTTCCGAATTGAGCCTCTACACCTCGCAGATTGCCGAGCAGACCGCCGAGCTTGAGTTGCAGTCGGCAGAGCTGGCGCTTGCCAAGCGCGACATTATCGCGCCCTTTGCAGGCATTGCCGGCATTCTGCAGATCAATGCCGGTGACTATGTCACGACGGCAAGCCCGATCGTGACGATTGACGACCGGTCGACAATCCTCGTTGATTTTTCCGTGCCCGAGCGCTTTGCCGCCGCTATCCAGTCCGGTCAGGCCATTGAGGCAAGGCCGGTTGCGACGCCGAACAAACTGTTTAAGGGCGAGGTCGAGGCTGTCGACAACCGGATTGACGAAGCCAGCCGGACCTTCACCGTGCGGGCCAAGATCGACAATGCCGATGATGCGCTGCGTGCCGGCATGTCCTTCAATGTCACCATGCATTTTGCCGGCGATACCTATCCAGCGGTCGATTCGCTTGCGGTTCAGTGGGATTCCCAGGGCTCCTATGTCTGGCAGCTCGTCGACGGAAAGGCGCAGAAGGCCCGTGTCAGCATCATTCGCCGCAATCCGGATCTGATCCTTGTCGATGGCGATCTGAAGCCGGGCGATCAGGTCATTACCGAGGGACTGCAGCGTCTGCGCGAGGGGGCTGAGGTCGACGTCGTCAACCAGGATGGCAGCAAGGCGGGCGAACAGGTTTCGTCCCGCAAGGCGGCGTGAGGGAGCGGATATGAGTGACAAGGATCATGTTCCGCCGGGCGGCAGTGATGAAGCGGATCTCGTGGCCCACGAGGTTTATGGCGAAGAAAAGCTGAACGACGAAGAGGCCATGGAGGATCCGGGCATCACGGCCCTTTTTGTCCGGCGCCCGATCCTGGCCTTCGTATTCAATGCAATGATCGTGGTTGCGGGCCTTGCCGCCTATTTCGGCGTTGAGGTTCGCGAATTGCCGGATGTCGACCGTCCGGTCATCACGGTGCGTACGACCTTTTCGGGCGCAGCGCCGGAGACGGTTGATCAGGAAGTGACGAGTGTGATCGAGGGCGCTGTCGCCCGTGTCAGCGGCTTGCAGTCCATGTCATCGCAGTCTTCGACCGGCTCAAGCCGTGTCACACTGGAATTCTCGTCCGATACCGATATCAATGTTGCCTCGATGGATGTGCGTGACGCGGTCGGGCAGATCCAGAACCAGTTGCCGGATGATGTCGACGACCCGAGAATCGTCAAGGCCGATGCGGATTCACAGCCGGTCATGCGCCTCGCCGTTACCTCCAGCACGCTGGATCTCGACGGTCTCACCAAGTTGGTCTCCGATCAGATTGAAGACAAGCTGGCCGCCGTTCCCGGGGTTGCCGACGTTGATGTCTATGGCGACCGCGACAAGGTGTTCCGCATCGATATCAATCAGGCGGCGCTCGCCAGCCGGGCGTTGACGGTCGCTGATATTGCGACGGCGCTCAGCAATGTCAGCTGGGACGTACCCGCCGGAAATCTCACCAGCACCAAGCAGGCGCTTAGCGTGCGGGCGACCGCTGATGTCACCACGCCGGAAGAATTCGAGGATATTCTGGTTGCCGACAATGTGCGTCTTGGCGATGTCGCAACGGTGACCTTCGGGCCGGATACGGCATCGACGGGGCTGCGCTATAACGGCCAGGTTGGCGTCGGTCTCGGGCTGATCCGTCAGGCCAAGTCCAATACGCTGGAAATTTCCCAGGGCGCCCACAAGGTCGTTGACGAGCTCAACAAGACCCTGCCTGAAGGCACATCCATCCATGTTTCGAATGATGATGCGGTGTTCATTTCCGGCTCCATCGATGAGGTTGTGCGTTCGCTGATCCTGGCCTCCATCATCGTTGTCGCGATCATCTATCTTTTCCTTCGCGACTGGCGGGCCACCTTCATTCCGGCGATCACGCTACCGGTCGCCCTGATCGGAACGCTGGCAGCCATCTATCTCGCCGGGTTTTCGGTCAACATCCTCACCCTTCTCGCCATTGTTCTTGCCACCGGCATGGTGGTGGACGATGCGATCGTGGTCCTGGAGAATATTGTCCGCCTGCGTTCCAAGGGCATGGGCCCGCGTGCGGCGGCCGTGCTCGGGACCAAGGAGGTTTTCTTTGCGGTGATCGCGACCACGGCAACGCTTGCTGCCGTCTTCGTGCCATTGTCCTTCCTGCCGGGGCAGGCGGGCGGGCTGTTTCGCGAATTTGGTTTCGTGCTGGCCTTTGCCGTGCTGCTGTCTTCCTTCGTGGCCCTGACGCTCTGCCCGATGCTCGCCTCGCGAATTCTGGTCGAGCACAAGCATACCAAGCCCGGTCCGATTGCGCGGCTCGGCATGTTCTTCGCCGCGCTCTACCGGGTGACGCTGCGCTGGGCGCTTTCCGCACCGCTGGTCGTATTGTCGCTTGGTGCGCTTTTGATGTTCGGTGCCTATATCGCCTATGGCAACATCACCAGTGAGTTGCTGCCCAAGGAAGACCGCTCGATGCTGATGCTGCGTGTGTCCGCGCCTCAGGGTGTCAGCCTTGACTACACGCGTGACCGGATGCAGCAGGTTGAAGAAAAGCTGCAGCCGCTGATCGACAAGGGGGAAATTGCCAGCCTGTTTTCGATTTCCGGGTTCGGCAGCAACACCAATAGCGGTTTCATGGTGCTGACCCTTGCTCCGTGGGATCAGCGCTCCCGCACACAGGATCAGATCGCCAAAGACGTCAACGCGGCTGCCGCGCAGGTGCCTGCGCTGCAGGCCTTTGCCATGCAGCCGAATTCGCTGAATATCCGCGGCGGTGGCAATGGTCTGTCTTTCTCGCTGGTCGGTGGAAGCCATGCGCAGCTGGCAACGGCGGCAAGCGCCCTTCTGGCATCGATGGAAACCGATGCTGATTTCGTCAATCCGCGGCTCAGCAATGACGCGACGCAGGCGCAGGTGGCGATCACGCTCAACCGCAAGAAGGCCTCGGATCTCGGCATCAGCATTTCTGGCCTGTCGACGGCGCTGAAGGCGCTTCTGGATGGGGATTCGATCGGTGATGTCTATATTGACGGTGACAGCTACAGTGTCGAGCTGACGGCCGATACCGACAATATTGATGATCCGGCCGATCTGGAGAATATCTTCCTTAGAACGGGCGATGGCCGTATCGTGCCTTTGTCGACCATTGCGACGCTGACCGAACATTCGATAGCGCCGACGCTGGAACGCCAGCAGCAGCTCGCAGCGGTTTCGATGTCTTCCAACCTGGCGACGGGGGTTGCGCTCGGACCAGCTTTTGCCGAGGTCGAGAAACTCGCCGCACCGCTTCTGCCGCCCGGTGCCTATGTCCTGCCTCAGGCGGAAGCAGCGGCGTTGAGCGAGAATTCCTCCGGCATGCTGATGGTGTTCGGTTTCGCCTTCGTCATTGTTTTCCTCGTTCTGGCCGCACAGTTTGAAAGTGTCTGGAGCGCGCTGATCATTCTCTTCACCGTGCCCTTCGGCATGGGGTGTGCCATTCTGGCAATGCTTCTGACGGGAACGAGCCTCAATATCTATTCGCAGATCGGGCTGGTGCTGCTGATCGGCGTCATGGCCAAGAATGGCATTCTGATTGTCGAATTCGCCAATCAGTTGCGCGATCGCGGCCAGAGCGTCAGGGATGCGGTCGAAAACGCGACCAATCTGCGTCTGCGCCCGGTCATGATGACGATGATTTCGACCATTCTCGGTGGCGTGCCGCTGGTGCTTGCCAGCGGTGCCGGGGCCGAGGCGCGCATCGCGCTTGGCTGGGTCATTGTCGGCGGTCTCGGTTTTGCAACCATTGTCACACTCTATGTCACACCGGTGGCCTATCTTCTGCTGGCGCGATTCTCCAAGCCGAAAGCTGACGAGGAGGCGAGGCTGCATCGCGAGCTGCAACACGCCTCGACAATCCCGGCAAGTGACGGACAGGCGTAAGCTGAAAAGCGGTAAAAGCGGTTGCGTTCAACCGGATAATACCTCTTTTACTGGTTTGAACTGGGCGGGCTTTTGTGTAAGCTCCGAAAACTATTGATCTGGACCGGAAGGGGAAGACATGATCAAGAAGATGATAATCGCAGCTGCTGCTGCCGCATTGCTGGCCGGTTGCGCCAGCAACAGCATGAATGCGACGGCGCCGCAGACCGTTACGGTGACCACCGTGAATGCAAGCTCGCCTGCCGAATACATGGATCAGCAGGAAGCCGAATTCCGGCAGACGCTTGAAGGTACCGGCGTGACGATTATCCGCACGCCGAAATATATCGCGCTTGTGCTTCAGTCGAGCGTGACCTTCCCCTTCGACAAGGCTGATCTCGTTCCGGAATTCTATCCGACGCTGACGGCGGTTGCCGCATTGCTGGTCAAGTATAACCAGACGGCGATCAACGTGAATGGCTACACGGATTCCACCGGTTCGGATGCCTATAACCTGAAGCTGTCGCAGGAGCGTGCCGATTCAGTCGCGGGTTACCTGATCAACAAGGGTGTCGATCCGTCGCGCGTCATTCCGACCGGATATGGCAAGGCTGACCCGGTTGCTTCGAACGACACGAAGGAAGGCCGTGCGCAGAACCGCCGTGTTGAAATCCGGCTCGCCCCCCCGGCCGCGCCAGCTGCTGCCGCAGCGCCGGCAATGGCAACCAAGTAATCTGCCTTTCGAGAGACGCCGCCACCGCGCTCACATCGAGTTCGGTGGCGGCTTTATTTTGCGGTGCAGACTAAACTTTCGTCTCGGCGTCACTTGACGAGCGCCTTGTCGACGATATTTGCCAACAGAATGGCTTTCGGACATAGACATGCCGCAATATTTGTCTGAACTCGCGATGATTTCGAAATTTGAGGGATTCCATGCTTAAGAAGGCAATGATCGCTGTTCTCGGAACAGCATTTCTTGCAGGCTGCACCACCACTGATCCGAATACCGGGCAGACGGTGAACAACAACACCGGTACCGGATTGCTGACAGGCACGGCGATCGGCGCGCTCGCTGGCGGTCTGATCGGTGGCGACGTCAAGGGGGCTGTTATCGGCGGTGCTATCGGTGCGGTCGCAGGCGGCGGCATCGGGGCCTATATTGACAGTCAGGAGCGGGAATTCCGCGCAGCACTGGCTGGAACCGGTGTTTCGGTCGTGCGCAATGGCGATCAGCTGACCTTGATCATGCCGTCAAACATCACCTTCGCCACCGATCAGTATCAGATCGTTCCGAATTTCTACTCGACGCTGAATGCTGTCTCCACCGTTCTGGTGAAATATGACCGCACCGCGATCAATGTTAATGGTTACACCGATTCCACCGGATCGGACGCCTACAACATGAACCTGTCGCAGCAGCGCGCCAACAGTGTTGCCAGCTATCTGATGCAGTCGGGCGTCAGCGGCCGGCGCATCTCGGCAATGGGTTTTGGCAGCCAGTATCCGATCGCTTCCAATGCGACGCCAGAAGGCCGCGCGCAGAACCGGCGTGTCGAGATCCAGATTTCGGCTGTCAAAATGTGATCATGGGGCAGGGCGCTCGCGCCCGCCGCTTCCAAAATGCGAAAAGGCGCATCGGTCGATGCGCCTTTTTCATTGGCTCTTGCGGGCCGCCCTGGGGCCTTGCCGCCGCTGCGAACGTCAGCGAAGCCTGAGATTGATGGGCCGGATACCCTGTTCGTCTTCGGGAAGATAGATGTGGATCCTGACTGGCGGCTCGGCGTGGCGGGCGGCGCGGGCGCCCTGACTGACCAGTAGCCCTACCAGCTCGCGTGCCCGTGATCGCCCCTGTGCGCGCGCATAATCCGCGAGCCGCGCGGCGGCTTCGGAAAGCGGGTTGAACGTGTTTCGCCGATGATCGCCCGGCGCGGAATTTGGGGTATCGGAGTGTTGTTTCCTGGTCACGTCACGCCTCGTGTTAGTCAATTCGAGGTTCTGACGGCGCTGCCTTCGGCATGCACCTGACGGTTCTGAACGAACCGCTGACACTGAAAGTAAGCAGTAATTCTTTAGAATGTGTTTATGATAAAAGCCGCCCTTTATCGAAAAGGCGGCTTTTTGTTGTGATTGTGGCGATTTCTTGAAGGTGCGCCTATTGCAGGCTGGCCCAGCACTCGACGCCATTGCGCTTGAGAACCCGGCACGCATTCACCGCTTCCTCTTCGTCGGAGAAGCCGGCGAAGCGGGCCCGATAAAGCTGCTGGCCTCCGCTGTTATAGGCGAGCGTATAGGGCTTGGACGCATTCAGCGTTCCGTCAGCCTGGGTCTTGGTGCGTTCGAGAATGGCATTTGCGCCTTCTGCCGTGGCAGCCGTGCCAACCTGAACCACCCAGCCCTGAACACCGATCGACTGGGTCGTCAGCGTTTTGTCAGGCGCCGGCTGTGCGGCATTGGCGGCGGGAACGATCGCTTCGCCCACGGCGTCAACTGCGTGATTGGCTGAGGCAAGCACGTCTTCGACCGTAAGCGGTTCGTCATTATTGGCCTTGGCAGGCGCGCGTTCTGTCGGGATCGGCACGTTGGCAACCAGGTCGGCCTGCGGCCCGGAAAGACCCGAAACGGAGGGCGCCGGTGCAGGGACTGGCTCGTCAGCCGACGCATAGGCAAGCGCGATACCGGTATCGGCGACGGGGCGCTGATAGGGGATCGGCGGATTGTCCGGGAATTTATCCATCGCAATGGTGCGCGGGGTCGAGGCGCGGGCGATGACATAGCTCTTCTTCCGCGAATTCGAAGCCTTCTTCATATAGGAGGTGATCAGCCGGTCGGCCCATTTGTCACGGCTGGCGGCCGTCGATCCACCCATGACAACAGTAACGATCGAGCGGTTGCCCATCGTGGCCGAGGTGGCGATATTGAAACCGGAGGCATTGGTGTAGCCGGTCTTGATGCCGTCAATGCGAATACCGTTTTCTGTACCCAGCATGTGGTTATGGTTGGCAATCGACGTGCTGCCATATTTGAAGCTGGTGGTCGAAAAATACTGGTAATATTGCGGGAAATGCTGGCGTAATGCGAGGCCCAGCTTGGCCTGGTCGCGCGCCGTGGTGACGTGTTTGCTGTTGGGCAGGCCGTTCGGATTTTCGTAATGGGTGTTGGTCATGCCGAGCGAACGGGCCTTGTTGTTCATCATATTGGCAAAGCCGGAAACCGAACCGCCCATGTTTTCTGCAACGGCCACGGCCACGTCATTGGCAGATCGTGTGATCAGCGAATAGATCGCGGTCTGCACGGTAATGCTGCCACCCGGGCGAATGCCGAGCTTGGTTGGCGGCTGTGCCGAGGCATTTTTCGAGAAGGTAATCTTGCTGTCCAGCGAAAGCTGCCCGCTGTCGATGGCCTCGAACATCAGATAGAGCGTCATCATCTTGGTCAGTGATGCCGGATAACGCCTCGCATCCGGGTTCTCGCTGTAGAGAACCTTACCTGTATTGGCATCGACCACGATGGCGGCATCATTGGTATCCGCAGCGCTGATAGCGGGAAAAGCTGTCGAAACGACAATGCACGTGAGCACGAATGTGAGCACGGCGTTTACGGATTTCAGACGAAAGCGGCGAAAAGCCTCTTGCAGCATTAGATATACTCTTGCGGAAGCTGGCGTTAAAATTTCTGGCGAAGACTGCGCCGATGATAGCGCCGGCGCCTTCAGCGAGCCAGAGCACCCGTTATTCTGATCTCAACACGGTGAACAAAGACTTAAGGAATGGTCTGTCACCCCCCATTTCGATGACCGGTTCGCTGAAAAACGGAGAAAGGGGCTCTGCTTTTCAGCGAACCGGTCAACATGCGAATTTATAACCTAAAAATAGCGCTTCGGCCACCATGCGCTTTATGGCCTTGCAATCGCGATGCGGGGCTCAGAGCCTGACGGACGGGATGGGCTTTGAAATGTCTGTGTGTTTGCGCTACACCCGAACGGCGCATAAACCGGAAAGATCGTCTGCCATGCCATCTCCCTTTTCCCGGCCGCCCCATGGCCAGAAGCCGCCGTCAAACCCGCCGGTCAATCTGCCGCCAGCGGTTCTCGCATCATTGGCCGTGTTGTTCGCTGTCTTCCTGTTTCAGCAGTATGTACTTGATTTTGCTGGACGGTCTGTGCTGTGGGCGCGGTTTGGCTTCGTCGCCGGCCGCTATGCCCTACCGCTTGATCAGCAGGGGCTTCCCTGGCTCTGGTCGCCGGTAACCTATTCGCTTCTGCATGGCAGCTGGACGCATATCATCTTCAACAGCATCTGGCTGGCGATCTTCGGCGCGCCTGTTGCCAACCGTATCGGCTCGCTGCGCTTTGCTGTTCTGTGGATCGCCAGTGCGGTTTTCTCCGCCTTCTTCTTTGCGGCGCTGAACTGGGGATCGCCGGAAATCCTGATCGGCGCGTCGGGCGTTGTCTCGGCCTTCATGGGCGCGGCCTGCCGATTCGTGTTCACCCCGCGCGGTGCTTTCAGCGTTCATGCCCACATCAATCCGCGTCTGTCGATCATCCAGGTGGCGCAGAACAAGACGGCAAGGGCCTTCGTGCTGGTGTGGCTGCTTGGCAATCTCGCTGTTGCCGCCGGTTTCGGTCTGGTCGGTGTCGATGCCGGCAATGTCGCATGGCAGGCGCATATTGGCGGGTTTCTGTTCGGCTTTCTGGCGTTCCCGCTGTTCGATCATCGCACGCCGCGCGTCCTGCGCTTCTGATTTGCGATCAGCGCTAGATCGAGCGCTTTTCCTTGCTATTGCCCGGCCTCTCATGCACCATCATGGCTTGTCCCCGTCAAGGGAGGGCGGCGGCATTCAGCGAAGGAGGCGTAGATGGTCATCACCGTCAGAATGATACTGGATGAAAAGGGGCGCGATGTCGTCACCGTAGAGCGCATGACAACGATCGGGGAAGTGGCATCGACGCTTCACCAGAGCCGGATCGGTGCTGTTGTTGTTGTCGACGATGCCATGCATATCCAGGGCATCTTCACCGAGCGCGATCTGGTCGCTTCGATCGGCAAACATGGCGATAAGTGTCTCACCCGGCCGGTTGCCGAAGGGATGACGGAAAATGTGTTCCGCTGTGACGAGGGCACAACCGTCAACCAGTTGATGGAAGTGATGACGGACAAGCATTTCCGTCACGTTCCTGTTGAGGAGAACGGCAAGCTTGCCGGCATCGTATCCATCGGTGATGTGGTCAAGTCACGCATCCGCGAAGTGCTGATGGAAGCCGAGCACATCAAATCCTATCTGGCGAGCTAAGCGGCGCGCTCAGTGCTTGTGGCCATAGACCTCCGCCGGGTCGAAAGCGCGGCGGTCGTCAATGGAAGTGAGCGCCGCCTTGCCATCTACAAGGCTAACCGCCCGATAGAAGCAGGACCGCCGTCCGGTGTGGCAAGCGGCATCGTGGCCGGCAACGCGGACCTTCAGCAAGACGGCATCCTGGTCGCAATCGGCGAGAATGGCCTCGACATGCTGGAGATTGCCCGAGGTTTCGCCCTTCTTCCAGATTTTCGCGCGGGAACGGCTGTAATAATGGGCGATGCCGGTTTCCAGCGTCAGCGACAGCGCTTCGGCATTCATATGGGCAAGCATCAGCACCGCACCGTCCCTGATATCGGTCACGACGGCCGTCACGAGGCCGTGTTCATCGAAGCGCGGGGTGAAGACTTTGGCTTCATCGAGTTCGGATTTGTCTTCGGGCGGCGTATCAAATGGGATCATGCTCTTTCCTCTGTGATCTCGACTAGATAGGATAGTTCGGCGGCGTTTGGCAATTGCGCCCGACGGTTTCCGCCGCATAGAAGCCATTGTACTGGCCTGACGCGGCGCCTATGTCAGGTGGGAAGCGCGAAAGCCTTGTCGCCTGTTGCAGGATGGTGAAATGATGGACGATATCTATTCAGCGAAAATTCTGTCCTATGCCGGCAACCTGACCCGGTCCGGCCGGCTTGAAGCGGCGGACTGTTCGGCCGATGCCCTGTCGCGGCTGTGCGGTTCGCGCATGACCGTCTATCTGAAGCTCGAGCATGGGCGGATCAGCGATTTTTCCCACGAGGTCAAGGCCTGCGCGCTGGGTCAGGCAGCAGCTTCGATCATGGCGAACACGATCATCGGCGCGACACCGGCGGAAATCCGGCTGGCGCGGGAGGCGATGCGGGCGATGCTGAAAGACGGTGGCGACGGCCCCGATGGCCGATTTGCTGAGATGCGCTGTCTTCAGCCCGTCAAGGATTATCCCGCCCGTCACGGCTCCGTCATGCTGACCTTCGAGGCCACGGTCAAGGCGCTTGCAAATCTTGAGAAGAGCCATGACAGTCCGCAGGAACAGGCGGTCTGACGGCGATGTGCGCATCAGGCCACGATCATTCCGACCGCCAGGACGAGAAGCCGCATTCGCGTAATTTTCGCGGGCCGTTTCGCAAAACGCCCGGACGCCTTTTCGGCATGGCCTTGATCCGGGCCTATCAGCTGACGCTTTCCAGCCTTGTCGGCCAGTCCTGCCGCCACATGCCGACCTGCTCCGAATATGGTTATGAGGCGATTGCCCGGCATGGGCTCTGGCGCGGCGGATTTCTGACGCTGTTCAGGGTTTCACGCTGCGGACCGGGCGGAACCCATGGGTTCGACCCGGTACCGGAAACGCTGGATCCGGCGGTGCGCTGGTATCAGCCGTGGCGCTATTGGGCGCTTGGCCGGCGTCACGAGCCCTGATAGCGGGCGATGACGAGATAGCCGGGCGTCGGCTCGCCATTTTCAAAACGCACATTGATGTCGGTGATTTCCACCAGATCGAAGCCGGTCGCTTCCAGCCGTTCCTCGATATAGTTGCGGGCATGGGCGAAACGCTGGTGCGGGCCGACCATGAAAGGCTTCTCGCCGAGAACCGTATCGGGCAGGGTCTCCGAGGAAAAGGCGAAGATGCCACCTTCGACCATGTTTTCCGCTACGCCGAAGAACATCGGCTCCAGCCGGCCGAGATAAGGCAGGACATCTGCCGCAACCACCAGATCGAAGGCTTCCTCGTCATTGTCATCGAGAAAATCCTCGACTTCGGCCACATAAAGCGTCTCGTAGAGATCCTTCTCATGGGCGATGCGCACCATGTTCTCGGAAATGTCCAGGCCGGTAATGTCATCGACCATGTCGCGCAGGGCGCCGCCGGCAAGACCCGTGCCGCAGCCGAGATCGAGCATGCGGTAGAAAGGGCCGGTCTCCAGTGTCTGGAAACGCTGGCGGATCATCAGCGGCACGCAATAGCCGAGCCTTTCGACGAGAATATCTTCGAAATCATCGGCATGCTGATCGAACAGTGTTTCGATATAGGCGTCGGGGGCCTTATCCGGCGTATCGCCATAGCCCATGGCGGCAAGCCGCACGCAAGCGCCGCCATGATCGTCTGGATCAAGCGCCAGAACCCGGCGATAAGCTTCGGCTGCCAGCTCGAAGGACCCCGCCTTTTCCAGTGCCAGCGCATGGTTATAGGCTTCGGCCAGCTTCTGCTCGTCTATCTTCTTTGCCATGGTTATCCTCGAACACGTTCCTGGATTCGCTTTAGGGCGGATCGCTGCGTGGCGCAACCTGTTTCACAGCAGTGAGAAATGCGGCGCAAAGCGGACGGCGGTGGCAAGATCTTCATCGGTATTGATGTTGAAGAAGGGGTCGATCGGGCCGAGGGGCGTTTCGATCTGCGCGAATGCAACGCTGCGATGCGGATGGGCGGCGATGAAATCCATGACGCGGCGGCTGTCGGGCTTGAGCAGAAATGCCTCGAGCGCCGGTTTCAGGGCGCATGGCCAGAGCGCGAAGACAGGATGCTGGCGCCCGGCCGATGCCGCGAGAACGATTTCGTCCGCAGCCGGGGGGCCCGCTGCAAGTTTCGCGGCAAGAGCGTCCGGGAAAAACGGCGTGTCGACGGCGACGCTCAGCAGATGGGAGGCTGGATGGTTCTGCTCTGAAAGCCAGGACAGGCCCGCATGAATGCCGGCAAGCGGCCCCTGGAAGCCGCCGATCCGGTCGAGCAGAGGAATGGCGCCGTCGATTTTCAGCGTTTTAGCGCCGGCACTCAGCAGCAGCGGATCGGCGATACCGGAAAGCCGTTCAGCAGCACGGGCGGCAAGCGTCATGCCATCGAGCACAATTCCTGCCTTGTCCCGGCCCATGCGCCGCGACGCGCCGCCGGCAAGAATGAGGACCGGCAGGTTCATCTTTCGCTGGCCTCTTCCTGGGCGCGAACGATCAGCCCGCCGCCTTCGGAAGGGCCGGGCTGGGTGGTCTCTGCCAGAGGCGCGATGCCGCGCTTGCGTTCGCGATGGAAGGAATAAAGTCCGGCCGCGACGATGATGGCACCACCGGTGAGGACGTGGGCATCGGGGATGTTGGCGAAGACGATCATGCCGAGAAGCGCCGCCCATAGCAGCCCGGTATAGCGGAACGGTGCGATATAGGAGATGTCCGCCTTGCGGACCGCGATCACGATCGACTGATAGCCGCAGAGCAGAAAGGCCGCAGCCAGAACCAGCTTGAGCAGGATCGGAACTGTCAGCATGCTCCAGTCGGCCTCCATCGTTCCCATGATGCCACCACCGGCCGTCAGCAGCATGGCTGTTGAAAGCGTAATGACGATGGCCGGCACGGAGGCGGTGATGGTCTTGGTCAGAAGATCACGCGATGCAGCGCCGAAAACCGCCAGGATTACGAAAAACGAACCGGTATCGAAACCACCCGCACCCGGGCGGATGATGATCAGGACACCGATGAAGCCGACGAGAATGGCGCTCCACCGCCGCCAGCCGACCGGCTCGCCCATGAACAGCGCCGCCCCGAGCGTGACGGCGAGCGGCAGCGATTGCTGGATCGCCGAGGCATTGGCAAGCGGCATCAGCCGCAGCGCTTCGAGATAGGTTATCGCCGCGACGAGCTCGCAGAAGCTGCGGATCAGGATTTTCGGCTGCAACACATTGCGCACGCTTGCGAGAACGCCGCCGCGCCAGGCAATCACCAGCGCCAGCAGGACGATGATCATCCCGCGGAAGAACATGATCTGGCCGATACCAATCTCTTTCGTCAGCAGTTTGACGGTCGCGTCATTGGCAGCAAAGCAGGCCATGGCGAGGATCATGAAGATCGCGCCCTGGATATTGGAGGAAATGCGCATGATGGGCCTTGTCGTTCCGGGAAACTGACGCTTAACCCGAAAAGCCGTTGCCGCATAGACGATCAGTCAATTGTCCTTCGGATTTAGCGCCTGTGCGCGAACGGATTGAAACTGCGTGGCATGCTTTCGCCAAATGCGATGTCCGGTTGTCGCGGCGGCGCGCTAGCCGCCGGTGACATTCATGTGGCGTTTCACCGCCACCCTGGCGCGGTGCTCGTCCAGCTCGAAATTATGTTCGAGCGGCTTCAGCGAAATGGCCCGGTCGATGGCAGCGTGCAATTTGTCATCATCGTCAGTTTCGCGCAGAACCTTGCGGAAGTTGGCATTGTCATCCTGACCGAGACAGAGATAGAGCATGCCGGTGCAGGTGAGCCTGACGCGATTGCAGCTGGCGCAGAAATTATGGCTGAGTGGCGTAATGAAGCCGAGACGGCCGCCGGTTTCTGCGACCGTGACGAAACGGGCCGGGCCGCCGGTCGCATGCGGGCTGTCGGTCAGCGTGTAGCGCTCGGCAAGGCTGGCGCGCACCTTGGACAGCGGCAGATATTGCGCTGAGCGGTCCTGATCGACGTCCCCCAGCGGCATGGCTTCGATCAGCGTCAGCTCCATCCCCTCGCCATGCGCAAATTCCATCAGCGCCGGGATTTCCCGTTCGTTGACGCCGGCAATGGCGACGGCATTGAGCTTGACCTTCAATCCGGCCTTCAGCGCCGCCTGCAGGCCGTTGAGCACCTTTGGCAGGTCGCCCCAGCGGGTGATCGTGCGGAATTTCTCTGCATCAAGCGTGTCGAGGGAGACATTGACCCGGCGCACGCCCGCAGTGAACAGGTCTTCCGCATAACGGTGCAGCTGTGAGCCGTTGGTGGTCAGCGTGAGTTCGTCGAGACCGTTGCCAAGCCGTTTTCCAAGCCCCTCGAAGAGGTGCATGACATTCTTGCGCACCAGTGGCTCACCGCCGGTCAAACGCAGCTTTGTCACGCCGCGATCGATGAAGGCGTTGCACAGCCGCTCCATCTCCTCCAGTGTCAGCAGGTCGCGCTTCGGCAGAAATGTCATGTTTTCCGCCATGCAATAGGTGCAGCGGAAATCGCAGCGATCCGTCACGGAAACGCGCAGATAGGAGATCGTCCGGCCGAAACTGTCGACAAGCGGCGGACGTTCGCGGTTTCTGACCGGCATTACAGGTGCAAGTAAACTGGTATCCACTGGCGCATCTCTCCTTCTCCGGGGAAAATGTCGTTTGACTTGGCTGCGGTCAAGGGTGAAGACAAACAACAGGGTGTGAACGCAGTCGTGAAGGATCCTATGATTATCGAACCGACCGAAATCCGGATTTCCAAAGATCGCCGCCAGATGACCGTCAGCTTTGCCGATGGCAAAAGCTTTTCCATTCCAGCCGAAATGCTGCGCGTGCTTTCGCCTTCGGCGGAGGTGCAGGGACACGGTCCGGGGCAGAAGGTGACAGTGCCGGGCAAGCGAAAGGTCGAGATCATCACCGTGCAGCAGGCCGGCAATTATGCCGTACGGATCGGTTTCGATGATCTGCATGACAGCGGCATATTTACCTGGACCTATCTGCGCGAACTCGGCGAGACCGGCGATGTTCTTTTTGCCGCCTATGAAGCCGAGCTTGCCGAAAAGGGGCTCAGCCGCGATCGCTGAAGGCCTTCAGCGCTTTCATCTGCCGGTCACGCGCCCTGGCTAGTCTTGTACCGTCTCGTAAACAGGAGGGCCCTGAATGAAGATCATTGAAACGGTCGAACAGCTGAAGGCGATCTATGGCGCGCCGGGGGAGGCGTCGCTGGCAAAGGTGACGCCGGCGCTGACGGCCGAATATCGCCGGATGATCGAGGCGTCGCCCTTCGTCGCACTGGCAACCGTCGGGCCGGAAGGGCTTGACTGCTCACCGCGCGGTGATGCCGGATCCGTGGTGCGGGTGGCCGATGAGAAGACCCTTCACCTGCCTGACTGGCGTGGCAATAACCGCGTTGATTCGCTGATGAATATCGTGCGAGATCCGCGCGTCGCGCTGATGTTTCTGGTGCCGGGCTCGAACAATGCCATGCGGATCAATGCCCGCGCCGTCGTCAGCGTCGAGCCGGCGCTGCTCGAAAGCTTCGAGATGGACGGCAGGCATCCGCGCAGCGTCATCGTGATCACCATCAACGAGGTCTATTTCCAGTGCGCGCGCGCCCTGATGCGGGCCGAATTGTGGAACCCTGAGCGCTTCGTCGATCCGAAGACACTGCCGACACCGGGCGAACTCACCCGCGCGGCAAGTGTCAGCGATTTCGATGCTGAAACCTATGATGCCGAATGGCCGGAGCGCGCGGCGAAATCCATGTGGTAAAAGACCGTCAGCCCTTTTTGTCCGGCGCGGGAAGCTCGAGAACGGCACGCTGGGCCGGTGTTTCCGCCGGTGGCGCACGGCCGAACAGACGGGCAAGCCAGGCAAGCGACGGCGTTTCCTCGCAGATGGTCAGCAGCGCAATGGCGATCGGAACACCGAGGAAGGTGCCGAACAGACCCCACATGAAGGTCCAGAAGAAAATCGAGAAGACGACCATGAAGGGTGAGATTGACAGGAGCGAACCCGAGACCAGCGGCTCAACATAATTGCCGATGGTGAACTGGATCAGGTTCAGGCAGATGAACAGCGCCAGGGCAGTTTGCCAGTGCTCGAACTGGATCACTCCATAGGCGGCCGGGAATACCGTGGCGATGACCGAACCGATGAAGGGAATGTAATTGAGCGCAAAAGCGATCACGCCCCATTCCACCGCATAGTCGAGGCCGAGGATTGTTGCCACGGCCCAGAACAGAAAACCGGTCAGCGCGCTCATTTCCGTGCGCACCAGCATGTAGCGGGCGAATTTGCGCGAGGTGGCCCGGGCAACGCGGAGCATGGTCTCGGCCATTTGCGGGTTGTGAAGCGTATCGATCTTGCCGCGCAGTGCGTCCAGTTCCGCCAGGCCAAGTGCCACATAGGCCAGAACCACCAGCCAGAAGCTTAAGGTCGTGCTGGCCTGGCCGGTGATCTGCTGCAAGGTCCGCACCAGAAGGCCGACGTTGAAAACATCATTCAGGGATGTTGCTGCGGTGATGCCCTTCGAGCTCAGCCAGCCGGTGAGTTCCTGATAGGCGACCTGCAATTGCCAGGCGGCGCCGATAAAGGTGGTCGCGACCCGGGAAAAGCCCCAGACCACGAGCATGGTGAAGGCAAAAAAGATGATGATGGTCGAAAGCAGTGTCAGCGCCAGCGCCAGCATGGATGGCATGAAACGCTGAAGCCTGCTTTTCAGCGGCCAGGTGACGGCAATGATGAACAGTGCCAGCGCGAAGGGCTTCAGAAAAGACCCCGCCCAGTTGATCGCGAATAAAAGAACAAGAACAAAGATAAGGGCGACGGCGACAGAGGCGCCGCTACGCACCGGTGACGGGCGCATTTCGTTCATGATGTCTCTTCATTCGCCTGCTTGAGCGGTCATTCACAAGACTGTATCGTCTGGTCCGGGCCGGCGCAAGCCGGCGCGAAGCATGGCGCAGATTCTGCTGGGTGCCCGATTGCCATAATTGCGCTTGTATGTGGTGGCTGGGGCGCCGGGGATATGCGCTTTGCAAGCGAACCGCGTGCGGATCGTCTGGCGGTTGTTCTTCCGGTAGAGCTGCGTCCTTGCAATCAACGTGTTTGGGAGGCTTGATGGTCGTTGTTGTTAGCTATGCCACCGAGAATTTCTCGCAGGCGGCGGCGCTCTTGAAGAAAAGTTCAAAGCATTTCGGAGTTCATGATGTCAGGGTTTACGGGCCTGGCGACGCAGTCATTGCAGACCTTCGTCGTGCTCAGCCGGAGATCATGGCGCAGCCTCGAGGCGCCGGCTACTGGCTTTGGAAGCCATTTATCATCGCTGATGTGCTCTCAAAGGTACCGGATCAAGAATTTGTTTTATACCTCGACAGCGCGATGACTTTTGTTGGCGATCCCTCCTGCCTCACGAGAGCGCTAGGCAGTGACGATATCTGCCTTTTCCAGCAATATCCGGCTTTTAGTGCTCGAATGTCCATGTGGACCAAGCGAGACTGTTTTGTCGCGCTCGACGCAGACACCGAAGAATACTGGTCGTCGGTGCAGCTGGCTGCATCCTTCCAGCTCTACAGGGCGGGCGCGCGGGCCCGTGAATTCGTCTCTGCGCTCGGTGTTGCCTGCTGCGATCGGCGGGCGCTCACTGACGAGTCCAACCAGCTCGGAAAGCCAAACCTGCCTGACTTCGTGGATCACCGTCATGACCAGTCAGTGCTGACAATTCTTGCCCAGCGCGAAGGTGTCAGGCTTCTGCCTGATCCGAGCCAGTTTGGTCCCTGGTGCAGCGAAGATAAGCCTCCTGCCGGTTTGTGGCAGGTTTTTCATCAGCATCGAAGCCGAAAACTGTCGCTGAAGAAATATATCCGGGCGCGCCTGCGCCGTGACTACACAGGCGGGAGATACTTCTTGTAGTGTCTGGTGACCAAGATTCGTCTGGTCGGCGGGACGTTACCTGTTTGTCCTGTTTGGGGATGTTATTGGCAGCCCACGAAAGAAATCGCGGGCAATATACCTGTGGGTTTGCGTACGCGACGGGAAGGCGAGGCTATGGTGGGTAATCTCAAAGCGATGTGTCATCCGGGCGAGGTGCTCGAGTTCTGGTTCGAGGAACTGACACCGGAAGACTGGTTCGCGCCGCGCGATCCGGCAGGTCTGGATGCGATGATCCGCGCGCGGTTTTTGTTGACGCATCTGGCGCTTGCGCGCGATGTCGAACCGCTGTGGCGGTCGAAACCCGACTATCATCTGGCCGCAGTGCTGGTTCTCGACCAGTTCCCGCGCAACATGTTCCGTTCAACCCCGCTGGCCTATGCCACCGACATGCTGGCGCTTCGGGAGGCGAAGCTGGCGGTTGCCAGCGGTGCCCATGAAGCGGTGGCGAGTGTTCGCCGGGTCTTCTTCTTCATGCCTTTCGAGCATTCCGAGCAGATCAGTGATCAGGAGCGCTCGGTCCATCTGTTCGAGACCATGGGAGAGGTTGCCGAAACCTTTGTCGACTATGCACGGCAGCATCGCGATCTCATTGCCCGTTTCGGACGTTTTCCGCATCGCAATCAGATCCTGAGACGCCGTTCGACGCGGGCCGAACTGGCCTATCTGGCCAGTGAGGCAGGGCAGGGCGGATTTGGTCAGGGGCAGGACTGAAACAGACCTTCGGATGACATGTTGCTGTACGCTTTGTCTGTCAGCCTCGATCTTGAAGACTAGATGCTATGGACTTTGCTCAGCGATGATCCATCATTCCGGGCATTCATTGCGCTCACCGCTTCTGGCGGGAAAATATGGAGCATGACTTGAAATTAGATGCCGCATTTATGCCCTTGCGCCTGAACAGCCGTCATTTTGGCGCGTTCCTGCTGCTGGTCCTCGCTTTGACCCTTGGTGCGGGCCAGCCTGTTCTTGCGCAGACACCTGATACCCAGAGCAATGTCGATCGGGCGAATGCGACGGTAGCGTCGGATCCGTTTATCGATGAGAAGGCGCAACAGCTCGATACTTTCGCAGCCACCTATGCGACGCTTGACAAGAAGATGCAGGAAAGCGGCCTCAGTGATGACGAGCTCGCCAGCCTGCAGACGACTGCCGATCAGCTTGACAGCGACCTTAACCAGCTCTCCCTGGATATCGAAGCCAAGCTCAATACGGTTCGCGACCAGATCGCCGAACTGGGCAAGGCGCCGGGTTCCAATGATCCGCCAGAACCCGCTGTGACCACCGACCAGCGCAACCAGCTGATCGCTGAGCGGTCGGAACTGAGCGCTCTTTCGGACAAGGCGACCAAGCTCGCCGCATCTGCAGTCGAGGCATCGAAGAAGATCGCCACGATGCGGCGTGACCTGTTTACCGATGCACTCTTTGCCCACACTAGTCTTCAGGATCTGTTTGCGGCCGACTTCATCTCATACGTGCAGCAGGAATATCGGAATTTTCAGGCATCCTATGGCGCATGGTTCCGCTATATCTGGAAGGAAAGGCGGGTGCAGCTGGTGCTGGCGCTGGGTCTTTCCGCACTTGCCGCCTTTTTGTTCAGAAGCGCCACCATTGCCTTGATGCGGCGGCGGCTGGCGCAGATGGTGTCGGAGGACGACAAGCCCGATTTCTTCATCAAGCTGGTCACCGCAGCCTATTCGACGGGGCTGCCATCACTGGTGATCGCCGCCTTCCTGGCGGTGTCGTATCTGCTGTTTTACGGCCTCGATGTGCTGGTGCCCGATGTTCAGCAATTCGTGTTCACCACCTATAAGGCCATCGCCGTCATCTTCTTCGTCTTTCTCTTGACCCGTAATGTGCTCTCTCCCGGTGATCCCGCCTGGCGGCTGATCCCGATGCGCACCAGTGCCGCGCGCAAGCTGCACTGGGCGATCACGGCGATGGCGGCGATCAACTGGGGCGACCAGATCATTGACGTTCTGAACGAAACGCTGGCGGCGGATCTGGCGCTGGAAGCGGTGCGCAGCTTTGTTGCCGCGATCCTGATTGGGCTTATTCTCGTCGCCGTCTCCTTCATCAAGCCGTTTCATGGCGATGCGATGCGTCAGCGCACGCGTGCCGTCAAACTGCTCTGGCCCTCGCTGATGGCGAGCCTGATCCGGCTGGCGGGTTTCTTTCTGCTGGCCTGCGCGATTACCGGCTATATTGCTCTGGCGCGTTTCATTGCCATGCAGGTGGTACTGACCGGTGCGATCCTGTCGACGGCCTATGTCTCGATCCTGCTCGGCAATGCAGTGTCGCAGCCCGGCACCATGCTCAGAACCGATCAGGGGCGCAGGATTGCCGAGAGGTTCAAGCTTTCCCCGGTGCGTATCGATCAGATCTCGCTTCTGGCCGGATTGGCGATCTATGCGCTCACCGTGTTGATCGGCATTCCCTGTCTGCTGGTCGCCTGGGGGATGCGCCTTGCCGAGATCAGGCTCTGGGCGGCCAAGCATCTCACCTCGGTAACCCTCGGCTCGATCACGATTTCGCTTGGCGGCATCCTGCTGGCGATCATTCTGTTCGTCGCCGGCTATCTTCTGACCCGCTGGTTCCAGAAGTGGTTTGATGACAATGTGCTGCTGCGTTCGCGTGCCGATCCGGGTGTCAGGAATTCGGTCAAGACCGGGATCAACTATCTCGGCATCCTGCTGGCCGTGCTGGTGGCCATTTCGGCGGCCGGCGTCAACCTGTCCTCTCTGGCGCTGGTGGCCTCGGCACTTTCGATCGGTATCGGTTTCGGCCTGCAGACCATCGTCCAGAACTTCGTTTCCGGCCTGATCCTGCTGATCGAGCGGCCGTTCAAGGTCGGCGACTGGATTGTGTCGGGAACGACGGAGGGGTTCGTGAAGCGCATTTCGGTGCGCGCGACTGAGATCGAGACCTTCCAGCGTCAGTCGATCATCGTGCCGAATTCCGAGCTCATCAATGCATCCGTCGGCAACTGGACGCATCACAATCACATGGGCCGGTCGGAAATTGCCGTCGGCGTGTCCTATTCTTCCGATCCGCGCAAGGTGATGGATATCCTGCTTGAGCTTGCCAAGGCGCATCCTCTGGTGCTCGCCAACCCCGAGCCTATGGTGATCTTCAACGGTTTTGGTGACAGTTCGCTTGATTTTGAGCTGCGGGTCTATCTGGCCGATGTCTTCAACGGCATTCCGGTCAGGAACGATCTCCGGGTGGCGATCTTCGAGCGGTTCCGCAAGGAGAACATCGAAATTCCGTTCCCGCAGCGCGATCTTCACATCATTACCGATCGTGATGGCGAGGAGGCTGCGGCGCTGGCAGCTGAGATCAGGCGTCGTTCCCAGCCGATTGATGAGAACCCGAACCCCGCTTTCGATCACCCGGATGCCGGCAATGATGACAGTGGCGGGCGCTGAGCGCAGCCGCCGAATTTGACGGAGCCGCGTCGCGTCGGCGGCGAAGCATGTCGCAAACGAACTCTTGGCCCGCCCGTCTTGCGTTGCATAGTCGATGAAGGCGGGCTGGAACTGCACGCCCAACATGAAGATGAGGCGGAGCAAATGAGCATGAGGACAAGAGCGGTCGTCATCGGCGGTGGCGTGGTTGGTGTGTCAACCCTCTACCATCTGGCAAAGAAGGGGTGGAGTGATGCCGTCCTGATCGAGCGCAAGGAGCTGACCTCCGGCTCGACCTGGCATGCCGCGGGCCTGCTGCCGCTGTTCAATATGAGCTATTCCGTTGGCCAGCTGCACAAATATTCGGTCGATCTCTATTCGTCGCTTGAGGACGAGACCGGTCTGAATGTCGGCTTCTCGAAGGTGTCGAACATCCGCCTCGCCATGTCGAAAGACCGGATGGATGAATATCTCTATTATTCCGGTATCGCCGAAACGATCGGTGTCGATGTGAAATTCCTGACGCCCGAGCAGGTCAAGGAGGTCTGGCCGCTCTGCGAGACGGATGGCCTGCTCGGCGCAATCCAGCATCCTGACGATGGCTATATCCAGCCGGCCGACCTGACCCAGGCGCTTGCCAAGGGGGCGCGTGACCGCGGCGCGAAGATCCTGCGCAATACAACGGTGACGGCGATCAGCCAGAATGACGACGGCACCTGGCAGGTGGAGACGGACAAGGAAAGCTTCACCGCCGACCACGTGATTTCCTGCACCGGCAGTTTCGCCCGCAAGACCGGCGCCATGGTTGGCATCAACGTGCCGGTCATCCCGGTCGAGCATCAATACATCGTCACCGAGCCGCATCCGGCTATTCTGGAACGCAAGAAGCAGGGCCTGCCGGAAATGGGTGTCCTGCGCGAATCCGACAGTGCCTGGTATATGCGCGAGGAAGCAGGCGGTCTGATTCTCGGGCCCTATGAGGCCGGCGCGCCGGTCTGTTATGTCGACGGGCCGTCCGCCGACAGCGAATATGAGCTGTTCCAGGAAGAGCTCGACCGGTTGATGCCGCATATCGAGACCGCCTTCGCCCGCGTGCCTGCCTTTGCCGAGGTCGGCATCAAGAAGGTCTATAACGGAGCCATTGCCTATACGCCTGATGGCAATCCGATCGTCGGTCCGGCGCCGGGCCTGAAAAATTTCTGGCTCAATGAGGGTCATTCCTTCGGGATTACCGCCGCGGGCGGTGCCGGATGGCAGCTGGCCGAATGGATCGTCGAGGGCGAGCCGACCGTCGACCTTGCCGGTGTCGATCCGCGCCGGTTTGGCCCCTATGCCACCGAAGGCTATCTGATCGCAAAGAACGAGGAAGCCTATGCCAATGTCTTCACCATGCACTACCCGGACGAGGAGCGGGCAGCAGCACGGCCGCTGAAAACATCGCCGGTCTATGGACGGCTGAAGGCACTCGGCGGCGTCTTTGGTTCGGTCTTTGGCTGGGAGCGCGCCAACTGGTATGCCCCGGAGGGCTATCAGCTCGATGAAAGCGAACTGGGTGTCGGGGCGGATGTGCTCACCAATCATAATCACGCCGAGCCGCTGGATGATGGCCGTATTGTCGAGAAGTGGTCGTTCCGCCGCTCGAATTATTTCGAGCATGTCGGCAACGAGGTGAAGCATGTGCACGAGCATGTCGGCGTGCTCGACATGACGCCCTTTGCCAAGATGGAGGTGTCGGGCCCGGGGGCGAGGGCATTTCTTGACAGTATCTTCGCCAATGCGGTGCCGAAGAAGCGCGGCCGGATCGCGCTTTGCCATCTGCTTGGCGCGCAGGGCGGCGTCAGGGCCGAATTCACACTTTATGAATGGATGCCAGGTCGCTTCTACCTCGTCTCGGGGGCGGGGCTCGAAAGCCATGATCATGACCTGTTGATGCGGCTGGCACCGAGCGATGGCTCGGTGACATTGCGCCCGATGACGATGGAAATGGGCGTTCTGGTGGTTGCAGGGCCAAAGTCGCGGGATCTTCTGAAGAAGCTGACCCGGACATCGCTTGAAAATTCCGATTTCGGCTGGCTGACCGGCCAGCAGATCGCGATCGGTGCGGCCACGGCGCATGCGCTCAGAGTGAATTTCGTCGGTGAGCTGGGCTGGGAACTGCATCATCCGATCGCGATGCAGGCCTATATTTTTGACCGGTTGATGGAGGCCGGCGCCGAATTCGGCATCAAGCCTTTCGGTATCCGGGCGATGAATGCGATGGCGCTTGAGAAATCCTACCGCGCCATGCAGCGGGAAATGACCATCGAATACACGGCCTACGAATCAGGGCTCGATCGCTTCATCAAACCGCAGAAGCCATTCATCGGCCGCGATCAGCTGCTGAAAAAGAAGGAGGAAGGGCTTGGCGCCATCTTCGCGACCTTGCTGGTTGAGGGCAATACGGACGTCGATGCGCGCGGTTCCGAGGCGATCTATGCTGCCGATGGAACGCTTGCCGGCCGCGCCACCCAGGGGGGCTTTGGCTGGCGAATCGGCAAATCAATCGCACTTGCGATGCTCGCTCCGGCCTATGCGACAGCGGGAACACGGCTTAAAATCAAGATCCTTGGCGAACTCTATGATGCCACCGTGGTTGAGGAGAGCCCGTTCGACCCGGACAATCTGGCGCTGAGGGCCTGAGGCGGAAAGGGCTTGGTGCTGGCTGAGGCAGGCACGGAGGCTGGTGGTGGCAAAAGTTTGAAAAAGCCACTTGCAAAGCGTGGCGCAGCACCGTAAATGGAGCGCCATGTCTGGAACCGGATCGCCGAATTGGCGAAAACGGAAGAGGCAAAGGGGTATAGCTCAGTTGGTAGAGCGGCGGTCTCCAAAACCGCAGGTCGGGGGTTCGAGCCCCTCTGCCCCTGCCATTTCGCTTGCAATCTGCTTTACTGCGCAGCTTGTATTCAAGCGTATAATTTCGGGTATTGCCGTTTTTCCTCTTGTGATTTTGAAAAACGGTGCTATGTAGATCAAAACAGACGCGCGGTGCGTGGGGCTGGCTCATGCCGCTTTACGTGCCGTAATGGTGTGGGCAGTTTATGGCATCGAAATCCAATCCATTCACGTTTCTGCAGCAGGTTCGCTCCGAGACGGCCAAGGTCGTCTGGCCGTCGCGCCGGGAAACCATGATCTCGACCCTGATGGTGTTCGTTATGGTGGTTGCTGCGGCGTTGTTCTTTTTCGCTGCTGACCAGTTGATGGGCTGGGGCCTCAGCTTTGTGCTGAATCTCGGCAATTAACAGGCGGGGAAAACAAGATGGCGATGCGCTGGTATATTGTTCATGCCTATTCCAACTTCGAAAAGAAGGTGGCAGAGGCGATTGAGGAGAAGGCCAAGCAGAAGGGCCTCGATCAGTATTTTGATCGTATCCTCGTTCCGACCGAGAAGGTCGTTGAGGTTCGTCGCGGCCGCAAGGTTGATTCGGAGCGCAAGTTTTTCCCGGGCTATGTACTGGTCCGGGTTGATATGAATGATCAGGTGTTCCATCTGATCAAGAACACGCCGCGCGTGACCGGGTTCCTCGGCAGCGAGCAGAAGCCGGTACCGATCCCGGATTCCGAGGCTGATCATATCCTCGGCCAGGTTCAGGAAGGCGTGGAGCGCCCGAAGGCGACCGTATCCTTCGAAATTGGCGAGCAGGTGCGTGTTTCCGATGGTCCGTTCGCTTCGTTTAACGGCGTCGTCCAGGATGTGGATGAAGAGCGCGCCCGCCTGAAGGTCGAGGTTTCGATCTTTGGCCGCGCAACGCCGGTCGAGCTCGAATACGGGCAGGTCGAAAAGGTTTAAGTTCCCTTCGGGGTATTCGCGTGGAAGGGCAGGGGTCTCAAGCCGGGTCCTGACAGTTCCGTACCACGCAACCGCAGCCGCTGGCGAAAGCCGGCACCAGGGCCGGGTCTTCCGGTCGAAACAGGAAAGGCAGAGTAATGGCTAAGAAAGTTGCAGGCCAGCTCAAGTTGCAGGTTCCGGCAGGTTCGGCGAATCCGTCGCCGCCGATCGGTCCCGCTCTTGGTCAGCGTGGCATTAACATCATGGAATTCTGCAAGGCGTTCAATGCCGCTTCGCAGGAAATGGAAAAGGGTATGCCGATCCCGGTCATCATTACCTATTTCCAGGACAAGTCCTTCACCTTCGTCATGAAGCAGCCGCCGGTATCTTACTTCCTCAAGAAGGAGGCCAAGATCAAGTCGGGCTCCAAGACGCCGGGCAAGGCCAAGGCAGGTTCCATCTCCGCAGAGCAGGTCCGCAAGATCGCCGAAGCGAAGATGAGTGACCTCAATGCTGCCGATATCGAAGGCGCAATGCGCATGGTTGAGGGTTCTGCCCGCGCCATGGGCCTGGAAGTGACGGGTTGATTGCCATGACCAAGATTGCAAAGCGTATTCAGAAGACCCGCGAAGGCGTTGACCCCAACAAGCTTTACTCGCTGAGCGAAGCTGTTGCCATGGTCAAGGAACGTGCCGTCGCCAAGTTCGATGAAACCATCGAGATCGCAATGAATCTCGGCGTTGATCCGCGTCACGCGGACCAGATGGTCCGCGGCGTCGTCAACCTGCCGAACGGCACTGGCCGTACGGTTCGCGTAGCCGTTTTCGCACGCGGCGCCAAGGCTGATGAAGCCAAGGCCGCTGGTGCCGATATCGTCGGCGCCGAAGAGCTGGTTGATCTGGTTCAGGGCGGCACGATCGATTTCGACCGCTGCATCGCCACGCCGGACATGATGCCGCTCGTCGGTCGTCTCGGCAAGGTTCTCGGCCCCCGCGGCATGATGCCGAACCCGAAGGTTGGCACGGTTACCATGGATGTGACGGCTGCCGTCGAAGCTTCCAAGGGTGGCGCTGTCGAATTCCGCGTCGAAAAGGCCGGTATCATCCATGCGGGCGTTGGTAAGGCTTCCTTCGGTGCTGAAAAGCTCGAAGAAAACATCCGCGCCTTCGCTGATGCTGTTGTCAAGGCCAAGCCGGCTGGCGCCAAGGGTAACTACCTGAAGCGCGTTGCCCTGTCCTCGACCATGGGTCCGGGCGTCAAGGTTGACCTTTCGACGGTCAGCGTCTGATTTGATTTCGGAAGCCTGGCTTTACAGGCTTCCTGACGTGTTTTCCGGGCTCCAGGGCCCGGAAAAACTCCGGGATTTATCCCGGTTTCCTGTCCGAGATTGCAGGTGGGCAACCTTAATCCATCAGCCTGCATGAGACGGGTGAGACCGATTTTACCGTCATTCTTTGCGGAGGTTCCGTGATTTTGGCGAGGAATTTGGTTCGAACCTGGTTGTGCCTTGGGGCTCGTTCTTAGAGCGTGCCGAAAGGGGACAGGATCCTCGAGCGTCGCTCGGGATCTTCGCGGTAACGCCAAGTCCCGCGCGGCAAAGGCAAACCCGACAGGGCCAGTTGGTCCTGTCAACTGGAGATAGGCAGTGGAAAGAGCGGAAAAACGCGAATTCGTCACGGAGCTGAACGAAGTCTTCAAGGCTTCCGGTTCAGTTGTTGTGGCCCACTATGCCGGTGTCACGGTTGCGCAGATGAACGACTTTCGTTCGAAGATGCGCGTTGCCGGTGGCACGGTCAAGGTCGCGAAGAACCGCCTGGCCAAAATTGCCCTTCAGGGTACGGAGTCCGAGGGAATGACTGACCTGTTCAAGGGTCAGACGCTCATCGCTTATTGCGATGACCCGGTTACGGCTCCGAAGGTCGTCATGGATTTCGCCAAGACCAACGACAAGCTCGTTGTTCTGGGCGGTGTCATGGGGGCAACCGTGCTCGACGCGGAAGGTGTCAAGTCGCTCGCGACCATGCCTTCGCTGGACGAGCTGCGTGCGAAGCTGGTGGGTATGATTCAGACCCCGGCTACCCGCATTGCAACGGTTGTCGCAGCGCCTGCAACGCAGCTTGCACGCGTTTTCGACGCCTACGCCAAGAAGGACGAAGCCGCTTGAGGCGGTTTTTCGCTGTTTATGAATTTCGAACCAGTTCGAACCAAACACACGAAGGAATGATAACATGGCTGATCTCGCCAAAATCGTAGAAGACCTCTCCGCCCTGACGGTTCTGGAAGCTGCTGAGCTTTCCAAGATGCTCGAAGAAAAGTGGGGCGTTTCCGCCGCTGCTCCGGTTGCTGTTGCAGCTGTTGGTGGCGCCGGTGCTGCTGCTGAAGCCGTTGAAGAAAAGACCGAATTCGACGTTATCCTGGCTGAAGCCGGCGCTAACAAGATCGGCGTCATCAAGGAAGTTCGCGCCATCACCGGTCTCGGCCTCAAGGAAGCCAAGGACCTCGTTGAAGGCGCTCCGAAGGCCGTCAAGGAAGCCGTTTCCAAGGCTGAAGCTGAAGAACTCAAGGGCAAGCTGGAAGCAGCTGGCGCCAAGGTTGAGCTCAAGTAAGCTTTTGGTTTCAGGGTTGCGGGTGGTTTTGCCACCCGCGATCCCGCTCTTTTCTACCCGAAGTCATTACCCAAAGGCCCCCAGACGGGCCTTTGGGTAATGGGTTCTCAAGAAGACCCCCTTTATCGTGACGGAGCCGACTGGCCAGCGGTGACCGTCTGTTGCAGGCCCGGATGCAGTTTGACAAGGAGCGACGATGGCTCAGACCCTTTCCTTTAACGGTCGCAGGCGCGTACGCAAGTTTTTCGGAAAAATTCCGGAAGTGGCGGAGATGCCGAACCTGATTGAGGTTCAGAAAGCGTCTTACGACCAGTTCCTCATGGTTGACGAACCCGTTGGCGGCCGCCCCGATGAGGGGCTTCAGGCCGTTTTCAAGTCCGTCTTCCCGATCACCGATTTTTCCGGCGCCTCGATGCTCGAATTCGTTTCCTACGAATTCGAAGCTCCGAAATTCGACGTTGACGAATGCCGTCAGCGCGACCTGACCTTTGCCGCGCCGCTGAAGGTCAAGCTGCGTCTGATCGTTTTCGATATTGACGAGGATACCGGCGCGAAGTCGATCAAGGACATCAAGGAGCAGTCGGTCTATATGGGCGACATGCCGCTGATGACCAACAATGCGACCTTCATCGTCAACGGTACCGAGCGCGTTATCGTCTCGCAGATGCACCGTTCGCCGGGCGTGTTCTTCGACCATGACAAGGGCAAGAGCCATTCGTCGGGCAAGCTGCTGTTTGCTGCACGCGTGATTCCCTACCGTGGCTCCTGGCTCGATATCGAGTTCGACGCCAAGGACATCGTCTATGCGCGTATCGACCGTCGCCGCAAGATCCCGGTCACATCTCTGCTGATGGCCCTCGGCATGGATACCGAAGAGATCCTCGACACCTTCTACGACAAGGCAACCTATGTCCGCGACGGCGAAGGCTGGCGCGTGCCGTTCTCGCCCGAGCGTCTGAAGGGCCAGAAGGTCATTAGTGCACTTGTTGACGCCGACAGTGGCGAAGTCATTGCCGACGCCGGCAAGAAGCTGACCCCGCGCATGCTGCGTCAGCTGAAGGACAAGGGCGTCAAGGCACTTCGCGTTTCCGACGAGGAGCTGTTCGGTGCCTATCTGGCGGAAGACATCGTCAATTTCGAAACCGGCGAGATCTATCTCGAAGCCGGTGAGGAACTGGACGAGAAGAACCTGGCCGGTATCATCGAGTCGGGCATTGACGAGCTGCAGATCCTCGGCATCGACCACGTCAATGTCGGTGCCTATATCCGCAACACCATGGTTGCCGACAAGAACGAGAACCGTCAGGACGCCCTGTTCGACATCTATCGTGTCATGCGTCCGGGTGAGCCGCCGACCATGGAATCGGCCGAGGCCATGTTCAACTCGCTGTTCTTCGACAGCGAGCGTTACGATCTCTCTGCTGTCGGTCGCGTGAAGATGAACATGCGTCTCGACCTAGACGCTGAAGATACCGTTCGCGTTCTGCGCAAGGACGATATTCTCGCTGTGGTCAAGACGCTGGTCGAGCTGCGTGACGGCAAGGGCGAGATCGACGATATCGACAACCTCGGCAACCGTCGTGTCCGTTCGGTCGGTGAGCTGATGGAGAACCAGTATCGTCTGGGTCTGCTGCGCATGGAGCGCGCCATCAAGGAGCGCATGTCGTCGATCGAGATCGACACGGTCATGCCGCAGGATCTGATCAACGCCAAGCCGGCTGCCGCTGCGGTTCGCGAATTCTTCGGTTCCTCGCAGCTGTCGCAGTTCATGGACCAGATCAACCCGCTGTCGGAAATCACCCACAAGCGTCGTCTTTCGGCACTTGGCCCGGGCGGTCTGACGCGCGAACGCGCCGGCTTCGAAGTCCGCGACGTGCATCCGACCCATTACGGCCGTATCTGCCCGATTGAGACGCCGGAAGGCCCGAATATCGGTCTGATCAACTCGCTGGCGACATTCGCACGCGTTAACAAGTATGGCTTCATCGAAAGCCCGTATCGCAAGATTTCCGACGATGGCATCGTTTCTGATGAAGTGATCTATCTGTCGGCGATGGAAGAGGCGAAGTACTACATCGCCCAGGCCAATGCGATGCTGGATGAGAAGGGCAGCTTCGTCGAGGAATTCGTCGTCTGCCGTCATGCCGGTGACGTGATGCTGGCACCGCGCGAAAACATCAACCTGATGGACGTCTCGCCGAAGCAGCTGGTTTCGGTCGCAGCAGCGCTCATCCCGTTCCTGGAAAACGACGACGCCAACCGCGCTCTGATGGGCTCGAACATGCAGCGTCAGGCCGTTCCGCTTCTGCGCGCCGAAGCGCCGTTTGTCGGAACCGGCATGGAGCCGATCGTTGCCCGTGACAGTGGTGCTGCCATTGCCGCCCGTCGTGGCGGTGTGGTCGACCAGATCGATGCAACGCGTATCGTTATCCGTGCCACGGAAGATCTCGATGCCTCGAAGTCGGGTGTTGATATCTACCGGCTGATGAAGTTCCAGCGTTCGAACCAGAACACCTGCGTCAACCAGCGTCCGCTGGTGCGCGTCGGCGACATCATCAACCGCGGCGACATCATCGCCGACGGCCCGTCGACGGATCTTGGTGACCTGGCACTCGGCCGCAACGCGCTCGTCGCCTTCATGCCGTGGAACGGTTACAACTACGAAGACTCGATCCTGCTTTCGGAGCGGATTGTCGCTGAAGACGTCTTCACCTCGATCCATCTGGAAGAATTCGAGGTCATGGCCCGCGATACCAAGCTGGGTCCGGAAGAAATCACCCGCGACATTCCGAATGTTTCGGAAGAAGCACTGAAGAACCTTGATGAAGCCGGTATCGTCTACATTGGTGCCGAAGTACATCCGGGCGATATCCTGGTCGGCAAGATCACGCCGAAGGGCGAAAGCCCGATGACGCCGGAAGAAAAGCTCCTCCGCGCCATCTTCGGTGAAAAGGCATCGGACGTTCGCGATACCTCGATGCGCATGCCGCCCGGAACCTTCGGTACGGTCGTAGAAGTGCGCGTGTTCAACCGTCACGGCGTCGAGAAGGACGAACGTGCCATGGCCATCGAGCGCGAGGAAATCGAGCGTCTTGCCAAGGACCGTGACGATGAACAGGCGATCCTGGACCGGAACGTCTATGCCCGTCTTCTCGAGATGCTGGATGGCCAGACCTCGATTGCAGGCCCCAAGGGCTTCAAGAAGGGCGTTGTCCTGACGGAAGAGGTGGTTCAGTCCTATCCGCGTTCGCAATGGTGGATGTTCGCCGTTGAGAGCGAGGAAATGCAGGGCGAAGTCGAAGCGCTTCGTGGCCAGTACGACGAATCCAAGGCGCGGCTTGAGCAGCGCTTCATGGACAAGGTCGAAAAGGTCCAGCGCGGCGATGAAATGCCTCCGGGCGTCATGAAGATGGTCAAGGTCTTCGTCGCTGTGAAGCGCAAGATCCAGCCGGGCGACAAGATGGCCGGCCGTCACGGCAACAAGGGTGTGGTTTCCCGCATCCTGCCGATCGAGGACATGCCGTTCCTCGAAGACGGTACCCATGTTGACGTGGTGCTGAACCCGCTCGGCGTGCCGAGCCGCATGAATGTCGGTCAGATTCTCGAAACCCATCTGGCCTGGGGTTGTGCGGGCATGGGCAAGCGCATTGGCGAGATGCTCGAAGAGTATCGCCAGACCAATGAGATCGCGCCGCTGAAGGAAACGCTGACCGAGGTCTATGCCTCTGAAGCACGCAGCGAAGTCGAGCATTTCGATGACGACCAGCTGGTCCTTCTGGCCGAAGAAGCCAAACGCGGCGTTTCGATCGCCACGCCGGTCTTCGACGGTGCCCATGAAGGCGATGTTTCGGAAATGCTGAGCCGTGCAGGCTATGATCCTTCGGGACAGTCGGTGCTCTATGACGGGCGTACAGGCGAGCCTTTCGACCGCAAGGTCACCGTGGGCTACATGTACATGATCAAGCTCAACCACCTGGTTGATGACAAGATCCATGCCCGTTCGATCGGTCCTTACTCGCTCGTCACCCAGCAGCCGCTCGGTGGTAAGGCGCAGTTCGGCGGTCAGCGCTTCGGCGAAATGGAGGTCTGGGCTCTGGAAGCTTATGGCGCTGCCTACACGCTGCAGGAAATGCTGACGGTCAAGTCGGATGACGTGGCCGGTCGTACCAAGGTCTATGAGGCGATCGTCCGTGGCGATGATACGTTTGAAGCCGGTATTCCGGAAAGCTTCAACGTTCTGGTCAAGGAAATGCGTTCGCTGGGTCTTTCGGTCGAACTGGAAAATCAGGCCGGCGAGCCTGAAGCCGAAGAGACCGTGCTGCCCGACGCAGCCGAATAAGATTGAAAAGCGGCGCGCCTCCTGCCTGAAGGGGGCGCGGCCGGTTTCCCGATTTCAAGTGTCGGGAAACGCTTTCGCCGCATTTTGCGGCTATACCCGTTTTTACAAGGCATGCTGTGTCGGCCGGGAAGCGACAGAGTGTGCCCCCAAGGGCTCAACCGCCCATTCAAGGAGACAGGCATGAACCAAGAGGTCATGAATCTTTTCAATCCGCAGGCGCCGGCGCAGGTCTTTGATTCTATCCGGATCTCGATTGCCAGCCCTGAAAAGATCCTTTCCTGGTCCTATGGCGAAATCAAGAAGCCGGAAACGATCAACTATCGTACGTTCAAGCCGGAACGCGACGGCCTGTTCTGCGCCCGTATCTTCGGGCCGATCAAGGATTACGAATGCCTGTGCGGCAAGTACAAGCGCATGAAGTACAAGGGCATTATCTGCGAAAAGTGCGGCGTTGAAGTGACGCTGTCGCGCGTTCGCCGCGAGCGCATGGGCCATATCGAGCTCGCCGCGCCCGTTGCCCATATCTGGTTCCTGAAGTCGCTGCCGAGCCGCATTTCGACGCTGCTCGACATGACGCTGAAGGATGTCGAGCGCGTTCTCTATTTTGAAAACTACATCGTCACCGAGCCGGGCCTGACCTCGCTGAAGGAGAACCAGCTGCTCTCCGAAGAAGAGTACATGCTGGCGATCGATGAATTCGGTGAAGACCAGTTCTCGGCCAATATCGGTGCTGAAGCCATTTATGAAATGCTGGCCAGCATGGATCTGGAAAAGATCGCCGGTGACCTGCGCGCCGAGCTGGCTGATACCACGTCTGATCTGAAGCAGAAGAAGCTGATGAAGCGGCTGAAGATCGTCGAGAACTTCATTGAATCGGGCAACCGCCCGGAATGGATGATCATGAAGGTCGTTCCGGTGATCCCGCCGGATCTGCGTCCGCTGGTGCCGCTCGATGGCGGCCGTTTCGCGACGTCTGACCTCAATGATCTCTATCGCCGCGTGATCAACCGTAACAACCGTCTGAAGCGCCTGATCGAACTGCGCGCGCCGGGCATCATCATCCGTAACGAAAAGCGCATGCTGCAGGAATCTGTCGATGCGCTGTTCGACAATGGCCGCCGCGGCCGCGTCATCACCGGTGCCAACAAGCGCCCGCTGAAGTCGCTGTCCGACATGCTCAAGGGCAAGCAGGGCCGCTTCCGTCAGAACCTGCTCGGCAAGCGCGTCGACTATTCCGGCCGTTCGGTCATCGTGACCGGTCCGGAGCTGAAGCTGCACCAGTGCGGCCTGCCGAAGAAGATGGCGCTCGAGCTGTTCAAGCCGTTCATCTATGCCCGTCTTGATGCCAAGGGTTATTCCTCGACCGTCAAGCAGGCCAAGAAGCTGGTTGAAAAGGAACGGCCGGAAGTCTGGGATATTCTCGATGAGGTCATCCGCGAGCATCCGGTTCTTCTGAACCGTGCGCCGACGCTGCACCGTCTGGGCATCCAGGCCTTTGAACCGACGCTGGTTGAAGGCAAGGCCATTCAGCTGCATCCGCTCGTCTGCACCGCCTTCAACGCTGACTTCGACGGCGACCAGATGGCTGTTCACGTGCCGCTGTCGCTTGAAGCTCAGCTCGAAGCCCGCGTCTTGATGATGTCGACCAACAACATCCTGCATCCGGCCAATGGTCAGCCGATCATCGTGCCGTCGCAGGACATGGTTCTCGGCCTCTATTACCTCTCGATCCTGAACCAGAACGAGCCGGGCGAAGGCATGGTCTTTGCCGATATGGGCGAGCTGCATCACGCTCTGGAAAACAAGGTCGTGACGCTGCACACCAAGATCAAGGGCCGTTTCCGTACCGTTGATGAAAACGGCGAGATGGTTTCGAAGATCTATGAGACCACGCCTGGCCGCATGATCATCGGCGAGCTTCTGCCGAAGAACGTCAATGTGCCGTATGAAACCTGCAACCAGGAAATGACCAAGAAGAACATCTCCAAGATGATCGACACGGTCTATCGTCACTGCGGTCAGAAAGAGACGGTTATCTTCTGCGACCGCATCATGTCGCTCGGCTTTGCCCAGGCCTGTAAGGCCGGCATTTCGTTCGGCAAGGACGACATGGTCATTCCGGATGCCAAGCACAAGATCGTTGCCGATACCGAAGCCTTGGTGAAGGAATACGAACAGCAGTACAATGACGGTCTGATCACGCAGGGCGAAAAGTACAACAAGGTCGTCGACGCCTGGGGCAAGGCAACCGAAAAGGTCACCGAAGAGATGATGGCCCGTATTAAGGCTGTCGAATTCGATGAAGAGACCGGTCGTCAGAAGCCGATGAACTCGATTTACATGATGTCTCACTCCGGTGCGCGTGGTTCGGTGAACCAGATGCGTCAGCTGGGTGGCATGCGCGGCCTGATGGCCAAGCCGTCGGGTGAAATCATCGAGACGCCGATCATCTCGAACTTCAAGGAAGGCCTGACCGTGAACGAGTACTTCAACTCGTCGCACGGTGCCCGTAAGGGTCTTGCCGATACCGCTCTGAAGACGGCGAACTCGGGTTACCTGACCCGCCGTCTGGTTGACGTTGCCCAGGATTGCATCGTCAACACCAATGACTGCGGCACGGACAAGGGCCTGACCATGACGGCCATCGTCGATGCCGGTCAGATCGTTGCGTCGATCGGCCAGCGTGTCCTCGGCCGCGCTGCTCTGGTCGACATCGAAGATCCGAACACGGGCGAGCTGATCGTTGAAGCCGGCCGTCAGATCAACGAAGCCGACGTCATCAAGATCGAAGCTTCGGGCATCCAGTCGGTGCAGATCCGTTCGGCGCTGACCTGCGAAGTCCAGACCGGCGTCTGCCAGGTCTGCTACGGTCGCGACCTTGCACGCGGTACGCCGGTCAATATCGGTGAAGCTGTCGGCGTTATTGCCGCACAGTCGATCGGTGAGCCCGGTACCCAGCTGACCATGCGTACCTTCCACCTTGGCGGTACGGCGAACGTGGTTGACCAGTCCTTCCTGGAATCCTCCTATGAGGGCACGGTCAAGATCAAGAACCGCAACGTGCTGCGTAACTCCGAGGGCGTTCTCGTCGCCATGGGCCGCAACATGGCGGTTCAGATCCTCGACCAGCGCGGTCAGGAGCGCTCGTCGCAGCGTGTTGCCTATGGTTCGAAGCTGTTCGTTGATGACGGCGATGCGGTCAAGCGCGGTCAGCGTCTGGCGGAATGGGACCCCTATACCCGTCCGATGATGACTGAAGTTGCCGGTATCGTTGCCTTTGAAGATCTGGTTGAAGGTCTTTCGGTGACTGAAACGACGGATGAGGCCACCGGCTTCACCAAGCGTTCGGTTATCGACTGGCGCTCGACGCCGCGTGGTGCGGATCTGAAGCCTGCGATCGTGATCAAGAACGACAAGGGTGAAGTGGTGAAGCTGCCGCGTGGTGGTGAAGCCCGGATGATGCTCTCGGTTGACGCCATCCTTTCGGTCGAGCCCGGCCAGAAGGTCAGCCAGGGTGACGTGCTTGCGCGTTCGCCGCTGGAAAGCGCCAAGACCAAGGACATCACCGGTGGTCTGCCGCGCGTTGCCGAACTGTTCGAAGCCCGCCGTCCGAAGGACCACGCGATCATCGCCGAAATCGACGGTACGATCCGCTTTGGCCGTGACTACAAGAACAAGCGTCGCATCCAGATCGAGGCTGCGGAAGATGGTGTCGAAAGTGTCGAATACCTGATTCCGAAGTCGAAGCCGTTCCATCTTCAGGATGGCGACTACATCGAAAAGGGTGATTACATTCTCGACGGCAACCCCGCTCCGCACGACATTCTTGCGATCAAGGGTGTCGAGGCGCTGGCCTCCTATCTCGTCAACGAGATCCAGGAAGTCTATCGTCTGCAGGGCGTTGTGATCAACGACAAGCACATCGAGGTGATTGTTCGCCAGATGCTGCAGAAGGTTGAGATCACGGTTTCGGGCGATAGCGGCTATATCACCGGCGATGTTGTTGATGTCATCGAACTCGAAGACATGAATGATGCGCTGATCGAAGAGGGCAAGCGCCCGGCCGAAGGCAATCCGGTGCTGCTCGGCATCACCAAGGCCTCGCTGCAGACGCCGTCCTTCTTCTCGGCGGCGTCCTTCCAGGAAACCACCAAGGTGCTGACCGAAGCGGCAATCGCCGGCAAGGTCGACACGCTGCAGGGCCTGAAGGAAAACATCATCGTCGGCCGTCTGATCCCGGCCGGTACGGGTCGCGCCATGGCGCAGATCCGCCGTATCGCCACGTCGCGTGATGACCTCATCCTCGAAGAGCGTCGCAAGACCAGCGGTGCGGATGAAGCCACGCCGATGCTCTCGGCGATGAACCCGGAAAGCGAGCCGACGCCGGGCGAATAAGCCTGACGTCCAGTCTGCGATATCGAGAGCCCGGCGGAGCGATCCGCCGGGCTTTTTGCATCTGCGGTCGGGCGACGCTGCGGCTCCAGGGACATCAGGGAAGTCGATTTTACTATAAGGCCGCCCTAAAATAATCAGACAGGCAGGAGATACGGCAACGGAGCGCTCGGGATGGCAAGCAGAGATATGGGACACGGATTGATCACGCCGGCGCTTTTGCGCAACGCGATGAAGGCCTATGGCGGCCTTCTGGCGCGCTCACTCGGGCGTGCCGGCTATGATGATCTGCCAAAGGGCGGTGCGCTCGTGATCGCCGGTGTGGCCTCGCGTGAGCGCATTCCACTGCGCGAGCTCATTCAGGAGCTCGGTCTGTCAAAGCAGTCGGCCGGCCAGCTGGTGGATGCGCTCGTGGCACGCGGCTATCTGAACCGGGTGACCGATGAGCGCGATCGCCGGCGGCTCAACGTCACATTGACCGAACGCGGCCGTCAGGCGGCGGAGGTCTATCACCGGGTGGTAAAGAAGACCGAAGCGGAATTCGCGGCCCGGTTTGGAAGCAGTGAATATGGGATAGCGCTGCAGCTGCTGAAGGCATTCGCCGATCTGGGTGGCGGATTTGGCCGGGAACGTGCGGCAGTGCCGACATTCGCCCTATCGCGCCGGGAGGGGTGCAACCTCTGAAGCATTGGACCGCTATCCGGCCCCTTTGAGGCGTCTGCGATATTCCATCGATGCGATCGGCCCATAAATCCGCTGCGTTTTCGGGCCAAAGCGCAAACAAGGTCAGCCGTGATGGCAGCATCGTGCCACCGGCTCAAAAAGACTATTCGCCGGAAATCTTGATGATGGCAACTTCGCCTTCGAGCGCAGTCTCATAGGCTGAAGCATGCGGCTCTTCGTCAGGGATCTCGGTGATCAGTCCGATCTGATCGAGGTCGGCTTCGGCATAGCCTTCGGCGGCCAGCGCGTTGAGCGTGTTGCGTACGGCGCTGTCTTCGTCGGGGGCGGCAATCAGGACATGGACTTCAGCATCGCCGTTCCATTCGTGATAGACCTTGCCGGTGATGATGAACACCATGCGTTCACCGTCGCGTGTATATCCTGGAATGGCGATCATGATCGCTCCTTACTGCTTGGTGGGTTTTCGGTTGCACTTGCCTGTGTTGCACACTTCATGTATCTACACAGCCGCCGCAATGCCAACAGGATGTGTCTGACATGGATTCCAATCTCTAAGCAATGAAAGTTTTTTCTGCTTTGGGGATGAATCATGCCAAATTCCGTGATCCTGTCGGATCTGTCCTACCGGACAGATGACGGACGTTTTCTGTTTCAGAACATCAATTGCAATTTCGGTAGCGAGCTTTGCGGTCTCATCGGCCGCAATGGTATCGGCAAGACGACCCTGCTTGCACTGATTTCCGGTCAGCTGTCACCGGCATCGGGCTATATCACCGCGCCGGACCGTATCGGCATTCTCAATCATTCATTTGCCATTGCTGCCGGCGATTGCCTGTCCGATCTCTTCGGGATCCGCGACATGCTGGATCGCATCAGCGACGCCGAAGCCGGACGGGCGGATGCGGCGGCGCTGTCGCGCTGTGACTGGTCGGCTCCGGCGCGCGCGGCAGCGGCACTGGAGCGTGTCGGCCTGGCACGGCCGATTGACACCGCGCTTGCTTGCCTTTCCGGCGGGCAGGTCGCCCGTGCGCGGCTTGCAGCGCTTGATTTCGCCGATCCCGATTTTCTGCTGCTCGATGAGCCAAGCAACAGTCTCGACCGCGAGGGCAGGGCGGCGCTTGTCCTGTTTCTGAGGACCTGGCGAAAAGGGGCGGTTGTCGTCAGCCATGATCGCGATCTGCTTGAAGAGATGGATGTCATCGTTGCGATGGGCAGCCAGGGGCTGAAGCGCTATGGCGGCAACTATTCCGCCTATGAAGAGGCGAAAGCGGCTGAGGTACTCGTCGCCGAGCGGGCGCTGACCGATGCGCTGAGCCTGGAACGGAAGGTCGCCGCTACGGCGCGCAAACGCAGTGAAGGCAAGGCGCGGCGTGATGCCAGAGGGCGGCGCAAGGCGGCCCGCGGCGATCAGCCGAAAATCGTCGCGAGTGGGTTCAAGCGCAAGGCAGAAGCCTCGGCTGGCCGGATGACCGTGCTGAACGCTCGTCAGGCGGCGATGGCTGATGAAGCGCTGAAGGCGGCCAAGGCGGGCTTTGAGGTGCTGGAACCCTTCACCGTCCAGCTGCCACCGAGCGGTCTGGTCGCAGACCGTCGGGTGATCCGGGTCAACGATCTGTCCGGCGGCTATGGCGAACATATCCTGTTTGCAGGTCTGACCTTCGCGCTGACCGGGCCGCGGCGCATGGCCATTCTCGGGCAAAATGGAGCCGGCAAATCGACACTGCTCGCTATTCTGACCGGCAGGCTGACGCCTCTGGCGGGAGAGGCCCGGATCCTCGTGCCCTATGCCGTCCTGGACCAGCAGGTGTCGCTGCTCGATGACGGGATCAGCCTGTTGGCCAACTATCGGCGGCTCAATGCCAGTGAAGGGGACAATGACGGACGGTCCGCGCTTGCCCGCTTCCGCTTCAGGGCCGATGCAGCCTTGCGGCCCGCAGGAGAGCTGAGCGGCGGTGAGCGCATGCGGGCAGGGCTTGCCTGCCTGCTGGGCGGAAAGACGCCACCGCCCTTGCTCATCCTTGATGAACCGACCAACCACCTGGATCTCGAGTCGGTTGCGATTCTCGAAGCCGGACTTGCGGCCTATGACGGAGCGATTCTCCTCGTGAGTCACGACAGCCGTTTTTGTCGTGCCGCAGGAATCGACTGTGAGGTCAATCTCACGTAAAAAGGCCGGAAAGGACGACAGGATCGTGCCTGAGACCGGGATTTGTCGGGCGATTATTACCCGGTTTCACTAAAACGCGCGTTTGGGTTTCGTCAGGTGGCCCGAAACCAACTATTTCGAGCCGTTCCCCTTGACTGATCGGGGTTAACACAGTATGTCCCACGCCATCGAACCCATGTGAGGCTTGGCCGTTCGGGATGACTCGTCCCGGAGTTCACCTCAGACTAGGTTCCAATACAGCACGTTGAAGATCAAATGCTGCACGCATGACGCGGCAAGGCGACCGTGTCCTCTGCTTTTGGGGTCCATCTGCTATTGGCGGGTCGGGCCACGTTTGTGCGCATATAAAAGCTGAATGTGCTCTTTATCGCCGGAGACGGCATTAGGTTGTGCCCGAAAGGGCGATGAGAGACGTAATTCTAAAGGGATGGTTGTATGCCTACCGTAAACCAGCTGATCCGCAAGCCGCGCCAGGCGCAGGTAAAGCGCAATAAGGTTCCTGCCCTGCAGGAAAACCCCCAGAAGCGTGGCGTTTGCACCCGCGTTTATACGACGACACCGAAGAAGCCGAACTCGGCTCTGCGTAAGGTCGCCAAGATCCGCCTGACCAATGGCTTTGAAGTCATCGGCTACATTCCTGGTGAAGGTCACAACCTTCAGGAACACTCGGTCGTCATGATCCGCGGCGGCCGCGTAAAGGACTTGCCTGGTGTTCGCTACCACATCATCCGTGGTGTGCTCGATACTCAGGGTGTCAAGAATCGTAAGCAGCGCCGTTCGAAGTACGGTGCGAAGCGTCCGAAGTAATTCGGTTTTCGTTTTTATGGCGCTGCGCGAGGTTCTCCGCGTGATGAAGTGCCGCAACTGTTGAGAGACAAAACATGTCACGACGCCACAGTGCAGAAAAGCGTGAGATCAACCCGGACCCCAAGTTCGGTGATCTGGTCGTCACCAAGTTCATGAATGCCGTCATGCTGCACGGAAAGAAGTCGGTCGCCGAGACGATCGTCTACGGTGCCTTTGATGCGGTTGAAGGCAAGATGAAGCAGAGCCCGATCGATGTATTCCATCAGGCTCTCGACAACATTGCCCCGCATGTTGAGGTTCGTTCGCGCCGCGTTGGTGGTGCAACCTACCAGGTTCCGGTCGATGTCCGTCCCGAGCGCCGTCAGGCCCTGGCAATCCGCTGGCTGATCGCCGCTGCGCGCAAGCGCAACGAGACAACCATGGTTGAGCGCCTTTCGGGCGAGCTCATGGATGCTGCGAACAACCGTGGCGCTGCCGTCAAGAAGCGTGAAGACACGCACAAGATGGCCGACGCCAACCGCGCGTTCTCCCACTACCGTTGGTAATCAACCGTTCGATATTTCGAAAGGCAGTCCTCAATGGCTCGCGAATATAAAATCGAAGACTACCGCAATTTCGGTATCATGGCGCACATCGACGCCGGCAAGACGACGACGACCGAGCGTATTCTTTACTACACCGGCAAGTCGCACAAGATCGGCGAAGTTCATGACGGCGCAGCCACGATGGACTGGATGGAGCAGGAGCAGGAGCGTGGCATCACGATCACCTCTGCTGCGACCACCACGTTCTGGAAGGGCCGCGACGGCAAGATGCGCCGTTTCAACATCATCGACACCCCCGGCCACGTTGACTTCACCATTGAAGTCGAGCGTTCGCTGCGCGTGCTCGACGGTGCTGTTGCCCTGCTCGACGCCAATGCCGGTGTTGAGCCGCAGACGGAAACCGTCTGGCGTCAGGCTGACAAGTACAACGTTCCGCGGATGATCTTCTGCAACAAGATGGACAAGATCGGCGCCGATTTCTATCGCTCTGTTTCGATGATCAAGTCCCGTCTTGGTGCGACCCCGGTTGTCGTTCAGCTGCCGATCGGCGCTGAAAACGATTTTGCCGGCGTGATCGATCTGATCGAGATGAAGGCTCTCGTCTGGGACGGCGAGCACCTGGGTGCTGAATGGGATGTCACCGACATTCCGGCTGACATGCAGGACAAGGCTGAAGAGTGGCGCGAAAAGATGATCGAAACGATCGTCGAGCAGGACGAAGCCGCCATGGAAGCCTATCTCGAAGGCGAAATGCCCGACAACGACCAGATCCGCGCTCTGATCCGCAAGGGCACGATCGCTGTTGACTTCTTCCCGATGTTCTGCGGCTCTGCCTTCAAGAACAAGGGCGTTCAGCCGCTGCTGGACGGTGTTGTCGACTATCTGCCGTCGCCTGTCGACATTCCTTCGATCAAGGGTATCGATGTGAAGACCGAGAAGGACATCGAGCGTCACGCCGATGATGCCGAGCCGCTCTCCATGCTCGCCTTCAAGATCATGAACGACCCCTTCGTCGGTTCGCTGACCTTCTGCCGCATCTATTCGGGCAAGCTCGAAAAGGGCTCGTCGGTCATGAACACGGTCAAGGAAAAGCGTGAACGCGTCGGCCGCATGCTGCAGATGCACTCCAACAGCCGTGAAGACATCGAAGAAGCCTTTGCTGGCGACATCGTTGCTCTGGCCGGTCTGAAGGAAACCACCACTGGTGACACGCTCTGCGATCCGCTGAAGCCTGTTATTCTTGAGCGCATGGAATTCCCGGAACCTGTTATCCGGATCGCCATCGAGCCCAAGACCAAGGCTGACCAGGAAAAGATGGGCCTCGCGCTGAACCGTCTTGCTGCTGAAGATCCTTCCTTCCGTGTTGCCACGGATGAGGAAAGCGGCCAGACCATCATCGCTGGCATGGGCGAGCTGCATCTGGACATCCTTGTTGACCGCATGAAGCGCGAATTCAAGGTTGAGGCCAATGTCGGCGCGCCGCAGGTTGCCTACCGCGAGACCATTACCCAGGCGCACGAAGAAGACTACACCCACAAGAAGCAGTCGGGTGGTTCGGGTCAGTTCGCCCGCGTCAAGATCATTTTCGAACCCAATCCGGATGGCGAAGAATTCGTCTTCGAATCCAAGATCGTTGGTGGTTCTGTTCCGAAGGAATACATCCCCGGCGTTCAGAAGGGTATCGAAAGCGTTCTGTCTTCCGGTCCGCTGGCTGGCTTCCCGATGCTGGGCATCAAGGCCACGCTCGTTGATGGTGCTTACCACGATGTTGACTCGTCGGTTCTCGCCTTCGAAATCGCCTCGCGCGCCTGCTTCCGTGAAGCTGCCCGCAAGGCTGGTGCACAGCTCCTCGAGCCGATCATGAAGGTCGAGGTTGTGACGCCGGAAGATTACGTCGGTGACGTGATCGGCGATCTGAACTCTCGCCGTGGTCAGATCCAGGGTCAGGAATCGCGCGGCAATGCCGCCGTTATCGACGCTCTGGTTCCGCTGGCGAACATGTTCAAGTATGTCGATAACCTGCGTTCGATGTCGCAGGGTCGCGCACAGTATTCGATGGTCTTCGACCACAATGCTCCGGTCCCGTCCAACGTGGCCCAGGAAATTCAGGCGAAGTATTCCGGTCAGAAGTGACCGGGATACACCCGTAACGACAAGTAGAGACTAACCCCGTCACGGGGTCTGAAAGATAAGGAGCCAAGCATGGCAAAGAGTAAATTTGAGCGCACGAAGCCGCACGTCAACATCGGTACGATCGGTCACGTTGACCATGGCAAGACGTCGCTGACGGCTGCA
>NZ_JAATVV010000007.1 GCF_013184775.1 Martelella sp. HB161492 | reverse complement strand
GTGCTCAAAGGATAACGCGGGGTGGAGCAGCCCGGTAGCTCGTCAGGCTCATAACCTGAAGGCCGCAGGTTCAAATCCTGCCCCCGCAACCAAATCATTCAAAAACCCCTGCAGCCCAGCTGCAGGGGTTTTGGCGTTTCTCCGCCAATGACGAGCCGATCACCAGCGAGCTCAGACCCAGCTTCCGCCCGCGCGCTGAGATGCCTCCTGCCGCTCGGCCGGCGAACTACACGGTGCCTGGCTGGCCTCAAGCGGTGTTTTGGCATTGTCGCCTTTCAGGCTATGATCCTGTTGTCGCGTAACCTTGACGGGATGCCCGGATCGGTGTTGCACCGGAAAGGAGCGGGTCGGGACAGGCGCCGGTTTCTTACGGATTCGTGATAAACTGCATTCCTGCTTGCCGTGGACCGCCCGTCGGCTATGCTTCCGGCACGCGTCTTCCCGAAAGACCGAGGCTTTATCGGCGCGGCATGTTTCGGAAATCCGGACTGGCTGATGGACAACACTGCAGCACTGTTTTCAACATTTTCGGCGACTTTCCTTGCATCGCTTGTCGAGGTCGTCGAGGCCTTTACCATTGTGCTGGCGGTCAGTCTGACGCGCGGCCTGCGTCCGGCGCTCACCGGCAGCGCGCTGGCGCTTCTTGTCCTTGTCGGGCTGGTTCTCAGTTTCGGTCCGTTCTTCGCTCTGGTTCCGTTGCAGCCGCTGCAGCTGGTTATCGGTACGGCGATGTTGCTCTTCGGCATGCGCTGGCTGAGAAAGGCGATTTTGCGTGCTGCCGGTCGGCTTGCGCTCCGTGATGAGGCGGCCGTCTTTGCGCGAGAGATCGATGCTTACGCGGACGGGGACGATAACCGCCGTTCGGATTACCTTGCCGGCATTGCGGCTTTCAAGGCGGTGCTGGTTGAAGGCGTTGAAGTGGTTTTCATCGTCATCGCCGCTGGAACGGCGCATAACATGACGATGGTTGCGGGCATTGGCGCGCTTGCGGCGGCACTGCTGGTCGCACTTGTCGGCCTTGTCGTGCACAAGCCGCTTTCCAGCGTACCGGAAAACACGATCAAATTCGTCGTCGGGCTGATGCTTACTGCCTTCGGGGTTTTCTGGGTCGG
Organism: Martelella sp. HB161492; assembly: GCF_013184775.1. Classification (GTDB taxonomy): domain Bacteria; phylum Pseudomonadota; class Alphaproteobacteria; order Rhizobiales; family Rhizobiaceae; genus Martelella. The sequence goes on along the minus strand of NZ_JAATVV010000007.1, from coordinate 340,413 downwards.
TGAAGCGATCGGCTTGCACTGGCCCGGCGGCGATCTGTCCGTCCTGGCGTTGTTCCTGCTGTTTGCCGGGGTGTCGGCCCTAGCGGTCAGGCGGCTCGAAGCGGAGTGCGAAACGATGGAAGCTTCGCAATGAAACTGGTTCGTGAGATCCTTGCCGAGCTTTATGGGCTGTTTGTCGACGATGGCTGGCTCGCTTTGCAGGTTCTGGCTGTTGTCTTCCTTTGTGCCCTGGCGGTTGGCCGTTTCGGGGTTTCGCCTTTTGCGGCCGGCGGTTTCCTGATCGTCGGCTGCATGGTGATCCTCATGCTGAGCCTCAGGCGCAGCCGATAATCGGCCAAGAGAGGAATGGGACTGCTCATCATGCGCATTCTGGTTCTTGAAGATGATCGTCGCACTGCGAATTTTCTCAGCCGGGGGCTGAGTGAAGCCGGTCATGTCTGTGATGTCGTCTTCGATGGCCGCGTGGGCCTTAAGCGTGCCATGATGGCCTCGGAAAATTACCAGCTTCTGATCATCGATCGCATGCTGCCGGAACTGGACGGGCTTTCGGTCGTGCGGGCGGCCCGTGCCGCCAGAGTGGCAACACCGATGCTGTTTCTGACGGCGCTTGGCGGTGTGGATGATCGGGTTGAGGGGCTTGAAGCCGGCGCGGATGATTATCTGGTGAAACCTTTCGCCTTTTCCGAACTTCTGGCGCGCATCAACGCGCTTGGTCGCCGGCCGCCGGTCAAGGCGGAACTGACGGTTTTGCGTGTTGCCGATCTTGAGATGGATCTTGTCCGCCGTGTCGTTCATCGCGGCGGCAAGGTGATCGAGCTGCAGCCGCGCGAATTCACGTTGCTGGAAGTGCTGATGCGCGCTGAAGGACAGGTGCTGACGCGGACCATGCTGCTGGAAAAGGTCTGGGACTTTCATTTCGATCCGCAGACCAGTGTCGTCGAAACCCATATCAGCCGGCTGCGCGCCAAGATCGACAAGCCCTTCTCCGTCCAGCTCCTGCACACGGTTCGCAATACGGGATACAGTTTCCATGCGCCGTAACAGGCTGTTGCGCAGCACGCCGGTCCGGCTGGCGCTGACCTATGGTGTCTTCTTTGTGCTGTCGTCGCTTGTTGTCTTTCTGGCGACCTTTCTCGTCGTGCGCGCTGAGATCTATGCCAATCTCGATATTTCCGTCCGTGAGACCTATGCCATCGTTGCCTCAAGCTATGAGCCGGAGGATGCGGAGGATCTGGTGGCGACGGTGAGAAGTTTCTCGCGGTTACGCCAGCATGAGCACTGGGTGTTCTATCTCGGGGCTGAAGACGGCAAGAAGCGTGCCGGAAATATCGAAAGGCCACCGACCGGGGAGGGGCTGACGACAGTTTCCGCCGTCGATCTCGGCCTTTCCGGCCAGGACCGCTTTCGGGTGATGCGTGGCGCGATCGCCGGCGGCGTCCTGGTCGTGGGGCAGAACCTGTCGGAGACCGAGGATATGGCGCAGGTCTTGCTGATCAACTTCGGCTGGGCGACGGGGCTGGCGATCCTGGCGGCGCTTGCGACCGGCATCCTTCTGGCGCGGCGGGCCCAGGCACGGCTGGATCGCATCGCTCAAACCATGAACGAGGTTTCCAGCGGCCGCCTTGACTGCCGGATTGACCTGGTCGGCAGGGGCGATGATATCGATGTCGTCTCGGCCCAGATCAATGCCGCACTTGATCGTCTGTCGGCGCTTGTCGAGGGCATGCGTCAGGTCAGCACCGATATTGCGCATGATCTGAAGACGCCGCTCTACCGTTTGCGGCTGGTGCTGGAAGAGGCCGCGGCGCTGTCCGCCCACGGGGCGGCAACGCCAGAACAGCTTGAAGAGGCACTGGCTGAAAGCGACCGGATCAATGCCATCTTCGAGGCATTGCTGCGGATCGCCCAGATCGAGGCTGGTGCCCGCCGGAAGCGTTTCCAGACCCTCGACCTTGCCGCAATCATGGGGGCGATCGCCGAAATCTACACGGATGTCGCCGAGGATAACGGGCAAAGCCTGAGCTTCACCTATAAGGGGCAGGGGCCGGCCGTGATGTCGGGCGATCGAGAATTGCTGATGCAGCTTTTCGTCAATCTCGTCGAGAATGCCATCAACCACTGCGCCGGCGGCGCCCGGATCGGCCTTGAGCTCGATGTCGAGGACGGGCGCCTGATCGCGGTGGTCTGTGATGACGGTCCTGGCATTCCCCGGGCTGAACGCGACAAGCTGTTCCAGCGTCTTTATCGGCTGGATAGAAGCCGCAGCACGCCGGGTAACGGGCTCGGCCTGAGCCTGGTGCGTGCTATAGCGGATCTGCACGGCATTGCCGTCCATATCGAAGATAACGAACCGGGCGCGCGCTTTGTCCTGGTGGTTCCGATGGTCAATGCCTAGAGCGCCGTGCCTCCTTTTGGACGCACCAGAACGCTCTATCATATTGAATCTATTCATCATTCTCTTCGAAAATCGGAATCGACTTTCGAAACGAATCATGCGCTTGTCATTTCTCTGACCGCCGCGCCGCTGTGGTCCTGATGCGCATCTGCGGGCCGGGCGCACTGACCTGCCGGGCTGCAACGGCTTGCGCTGATCGCGCCCGTGCTGAACTTGACTGACAGGATCACGCAGCCTATCCAATAGGCAGCAGAGGCAAGCCGGAGGGAGCGAAGGACCGGCATTTCACGCGATTGCCCGGCGGAAAGCCGCCTTTGCCTCTGGCCCCTTGAAGCGGCCTTTGCCAGCGCGAGAGGGCCTGATTGCTGGCGCGTGATTGCGCCATAGCCGGGTCTTCCGCCATCAAAAACGACCGGTTTTTCGTCTTGCGGAACCTTCTCTCCGGTCTGACGTTAAATTTTCAGGATGGTTTTAGAGATGGATTTGAAATTCGGAACGAGCGGTCTTCGGGGTCTTTCGACGGCGCTTGTTGGAGCGGCAGCGACGGTTCACATGGCTGGCTTCTGCCGTCATCTTCTTGCAAGCGGGATGGCGAAGGCGGGGGATCCGATCCTTGTCGGTCGCGATTTTCGTGCTTCGAGCCCGGAGATTGCCGAAAACTGCATGGCGGCGATTGCGGCGGCGGGTTTTCAGCCGGTCGATTGCGGCACGCTGCCGACGCCGGCGCTGTGCCTTTACGGTTTTGCCCGCCACGCAGGCGCGGTTATGGTCACCGGCTCGCATATTCCCGCCGACCGCAATGGCATCAAGTTCTATACGCCGAGCGGCGAGATCACCAAGGAAGACGAGGCGGCAATCAGCCGCCATGCTGGCGCCCTTGACGGCACGATGGCGGCTGGCCGGCTGAAAGGCGACGATCGGGCGGGCGAGGCGATGACGCTGTTCTTCGAGCGCAATCTTGCCGTTCTGCCGGAGGGAGCCCTGTCTGGCCTGCGGGTCGGCGTCTACCAGCATTCGACCGTGGCGCGGGATCTTCTCGTTGATCTTCTGGCGCATTACGGCGCCGAGGTGATGGCGCTTGGCCGTTCGGAAAGCTTCATTCCCGTCGATACGGAAGCCGTTTCGGATGAAACGGTGGCGCTGTTGAAGGGCTGGGCTCAAGAGCAGCACTTCGATGCGATTGTCTCGGCCGATGGCGATGCCGACCGGCCTCTGGTGGCCGATGAGACCGGCACACCGCTCCGCGGCGATCTGATCGGCCTGATGACGGCGCGTTTCCTGGGGGCCGATGTGGTGGTGACACCGGTCACCTCCAATTCCGGGATCGAGAAGAACGGGGCTTTCGATGTTGTGCGCACCCGCGTCGGATCGCCTTATGTGATCGCGGGGATGGAAGAGGCCCTGAAAGCGGGCCGGCATGGCGTGGTCGGTTTCGAGGCCAATGGCGGCTTTCTGACCGGCTCTGGCTTTGCGCCGTCGGGCCGGCCGATCGATGCGCTGCCGACGCGTGACTGCTTCCTGCCGATCCTGTCGGCGCTTTATCTTTCGGTGCGGGCGCAAAAGCCCCTGAGCAGCCTTGCCGCGACATTCAGCCTGCCGGTTGCCGCTGCCGACCGGATCAAGGATTTTGCCCAGTCGCGTTCTGAAGCCTTGATGGCCTATCTGCGCGGCTCGGATGACAATCTCGGCGCCTTTGTCGCGCCGCTGGGCCGGGTGGCGGCGAAGAGCGATATTGACGGGCTGCGGGTGACGCTTGAAGATGGCCGCATCATTCATTTCCGGCCATCCGGCAATGCCCCGGAGATGCGCTGCTATGTCGAGGCTGAAAGCGCCCCGGCGGCGGCAGATCTGCTCGGGCAGGGACTTGCCCTGCTTGCCGCCTTTGACGTTGGCTGAACCCTGATTTTAATTTCTAGCTTTATTTGGAGACATTGAAACATGACTGGTAAAATCGTTCCCGTGATCATGGCCGGTGGCAAGGGGACACGGTTGTGGCCTCTTTCGCGCGCGGCCGCGCCAAAACAGTTCATCCGTTTCCTCGGGCCGACGACGCTGTTTCAAAAGACGCTTGAGCGGGTTGCCGATGATGCGCGCTATGAAGCGCCGATCGTGCTGACCAATGAGGATTTCCGCTTTCTGGTGGCCGAGCAGGCGCGCGAGATGGATATCGCGCTGTCGTCGATCATTCTCGAACCGGTGGCGCGCAATACGGCGCCTGCGGTTGCGGCGGCCGCGGCGCTGGTGCAGTCGATGTTCGGCGCCGGTGCGATCATGCAGGTTCTGGCCTCCGACCATGAGATCGACGCGGATGAAAGCTATTTTTCCTGCATTGATACCGCCTTTGCGGCGGCCGAAGCGGGCAAGCTGGTGACCTTCGGGATTGCGCCGAGTGAGCCGGCGACGGGGTATGGCTATATCGAGGCGGGTGAAGAACTGGCGCCGGGTGCCTTTGCGGTGAAGCGTTTTGTCGAAAAGCCGCCGCTGGAAAAGGCGGAGGCAATGGTTGCGGCCGGAACCTTCACCTGGAATTCGGGCATGTTCATGTTTCCGGTCGGCACGCTGATCGGCGAGATGGAGGTCTATGCGCCGGAGGTGATGAGCCTTGCCGCCGAAGCGGTGGAGAAGGATACGGGCGATCTCGATTTTACCCGTCTCGATGCGGAAATCTTCGCGCAGTGCCCGGATATCTCGATCGACTATGCGATCATGGAAAAGACCGGCAATGCGGCGGTCGTGCCATCGGCGTTCAAATGGTCTGATCTCGGTTCGTGGGATGCGATCTGGAAGGATGGCGACAAGGATGGCGACGGCAATGTCGTTTCGGGCGATGCGACGCTGCTGAATACGAAGGACACGCTGGTGATCTCGCGCCATCTTCATGTGGCCGGTCAGGGGCTCGAGGGCATGGCGGTGATTGCCGGTGAGGATGCGGTCTATGTCGGCCGGCTGGAAGACAGCCAGAATGTCGGGCAGATCGTCAAGCAGCTGAAGGCCTCGAAGAAGACCGAAGCGCTGGCGCGCGAACATCCGACCTCCTACCGGCCCTGGGGCGGCTATACCTCGATCATCAAGGGCGAACGCTTCCAGGCCAAGCGGATCTTCGTGCATCCGGGCAAGCAGCTGTCGCTGCAGAAGCATCACCACCGCGCCGAGCACTGGATCGTCGTCAAGGGCACGGCCGAGGTGACGGTGGATGACACGGTCAAGATGCTGAGCGAGAACCAGTCGGTCTATATTCCGCTCGGCGCCGTGCACCGTCTTGCCAATCCCGGCAAGATCACGCTGGAGCTGATCGAGGTCCAGACCGGATCCTATCTCGGCGAAGACGACATCATCCGTCTCGTCGACGATTTCGGCCGCGGCTGAGGCAAGGGCGAGGCGCATCAAAAAGCCGCCGGATGTAAACCCGGCAGCTCAGATTGCTAACAAAATCAACCAGATTGTCTGTCCTGGGTGGAATAGCCGCCCTCTGCGTCGTCATCCCCGTGCTCGGCACGGGGATCCAGCCGCTTCAGGGCACTGTAGGACTTAGAGGGTCTTTCGCCGTGCAGAGGCACGGCTGCTGGAGTCAGGCACAGATATGACGCAAGTGGGGATTGGAAAGCATTCTCGACAGTCTGAACCGCCGGGCGGAAACCCGGCGGCTTTTTGCTGCTTCGATTGGGGGCCATTTACAGGATAAAGCGGGAGAGGTCCGTATCCTGCGCCAGATCGCCAACATGCTGGCGCACATAGGCCGCATCAATGGTGATTTCCTGGCCGCCGCGATCCGGTGCGTTGAAGGAGATCTCGTCCAGCACGCGCTCCATGACCGTCTGCAATCGCCGGGCACCGATATTTTCAACGGTGGCGTTCAGATGAACGGCAACATCGGCCAGCGCATCGATGGCGTCCTCGGTGAAATCGAGCGTCAGCTCTTCGGTTTCCATCAGCGCCTTGTACTGGCGGATCAGGCTGGCCTCGGTTTCCGTCAGGATGCGGCGGAAGTCTTCCTTGGTCAGCGCCTGCAATTCAACGCGGATCGGCAGGCGGCCCTGAAGTTCGGGCAGGAGATCGGACGGCTTCGAGACGTGGAAGGCGCCGGAGGCGATGAAGAGGATGTGATCGGTCTTTACCGGGCCGTATTTGGTGGCAACCGTGGTGCCTTCGACCAGCGGCAGCAGGTCGCGCTGCACGCCTTCGCGGGATACGCCGGCGCCCATGCCGCCCTCGCGGGAGGCGATCTTGTCGATTTCATCGAGGAAGACGATGCCGTCTTCCTGCACCAGGCGCATGGCCTCGCGCTGGATGACCTCGTCATCGATCAGCTTGTCGCTTTCGTCGCGGATCAGATCGGCATAGGAGTTCTTGACCGTGGTGCGGACCTTCTTGGTCTTCTGGCCGAAACCCTTGCCGAACATTTCCGACAGGTTCAGAACACCGATATTGGCGCCCGGCATGCCCGGGATCTCGAAGCCCTGACCCGCGGCCGGCGTATCGGCGATCTCGATGTCGATTTCCTTGTCGTCCAGCTCGCCATTTCTCAGTTTCTGGCGGAAACTGTCCTTGGTGGCCGGCGAGGCGGTCTTGCCAACCAGCGCATCGAGCACGCGTTCCTCGGCATTGGCATGGGCCTTGGCCTGCACGTCCTGACGTTTCTTCTCGCGCACCAGCACGATGCCGATTTCAACCAGGTCGCGGACGATCTGCTCGACATCGCGGCCGACATAGCCGACTTCGGTGAACTTGGTTGCCTCGACCTTGATGAATGGCGCACCGGCAAGCTTTGCCAGGCGGCGGGAAATCTCGGTCTTGCCGACGCCGGTCGGGCCGATCATCAGAATGTTCTTCGGCATGACCTCATCGCGCAGGTCTTCCGACAGCTGCTGGCGGCGCCAGCGGTTTCTGAGCGCAATAGCGACGGCGCGCTTGGCGTCGTGCTGGCCGATAATATGGCGATCGAGTTCGGAAACAATTTCGCGCGGGGAAAAATTCGTCATGATTTCAGTGCTCCTTGACGGTTCTCCGGCCTTATGAAAGCACCGGAGCCGCTGCTCTTGGTCGCGCCCGTTCAGGCCGCGTCGAGCGTTTCGACGATGACATTCTGGTTGGTGTAGACGCAGATCTCTGCGGCAATGCCCATGGCCTTGCGGGCGATTTCCTCGGCCGAACCGTCGCCATCCATCAGCGCGCGGGCCGCGGCATAGGCGTAATTGCCGCCGGAGCCGATCGCCATGGTGCCGTGTTCGGGCTCCAGCACGTCGCCGTTACCGGTGATCGCCAGGGTCACATCCTTGTCGGCCACCAGCATCATGGCTTCGAGATTGCGCAGATATTTGTCGGTTCGCCAGTCCTTGGCCAGCTCCACGGCGGCGCGCATCAGCTGGTCGGGATATTGCTCGAGCTTGCGCTCCAGCCGCTCCAGAAGGGTGAAGGCATCGGCGGTGGCCCCGGCAAAACCGGCGATCACATTGCCGCCCTTGCCGATCCGGCGCACCTTGCGGGCGTTGCCCTTCATCACTGTCTGACCAAGCGAGACCTGGCCGTCGCCGGCCATGACCACCTGACCGCCCTTGCGCACGGTAATGATCGTCGTCGCATGCATCGTGCCGTAGGGATTATGTTCGCTCATGGGCTCAAACCTTGTCCTTCGCGGCGCTTTTCAACCTCATGTCGGCGCGCCGGTTCGTGGTCCTATGTAGGCAGCGGCGTGGCATTTGCAATCCGCGTGCCCTTGCTTCTGGCCTATGTGCGTCTTTGCGCAAGTAAAATCCCGCCCAGAATGAGCAGCAGGCCGATATCGCGCAGCGGCGAGAATTCATTGATGCCGCTCACCATATCGACGACGATTCCGGTCAGCATCTGGCCGCCAATGATCAGCACGGCCGTTGCCACGGCGCCAATTTTGGGGATGACCCACGAGCCGGCGGCGACGAAGATGACGCCGATCGGTCCGCCCAGCCAGGCATAGGCGGGGATCGCGGAAATATCGGGCGGGAAAAGCCCGCCGACCGCCAGTGCCAGCAGGCAGATGGTGATGAAGCCGACGATATGATTGAAGAAGGAGGCGATCATCGGCGAGGTCGACAGCGACAGGCGGCCATTGATCTGACGCGAGATGCCGACGAGAAGACCGGCCGTCAGTGCAGCTGAAATGGCAGTGATCATGCGGGGCCTCCCGCGAGAATGACGGCAACGGATCCGCCAAGGATCAGGGCAACGGTGAGAAAATCGCGCAGATCGAGCTTGCGCGCCGGCAGGCCGAACAGGCCCCAGCGGTCGGCAGCAAGCGAGAAGATCACCTGACCGGCAAGACCGAGCGCAATCGTGCCGGACAGTGCCAGGGGGGAATTGACCGAGAGTGAGGCAAGAATGACGGTGGCGGCGCCTGAAACACCGCCAAGATAGGCCCACCAGGGTGCCTTCAGCCGGGGCGATGCGCCCGCAGCCGCAGGCCGGCCCTTGCCCGAAAAGGCGAAGATCAGGCCGAGAAAGATGATCGCCGCGATCGTGCCAGCGCCATGGGCGACGAAGGAGGCAAAAAGCGGGCTGCCATAATGGGCAACCAGACCGTTCATATGGGTCATCGCAGCCAGTAGGCCGCCGGAGGCAAAGGCAGCAATAAAATAGATGAATGCAGGGCGGGATTGTGTTGTCATGAAAATTGTCCCCTCTTGGCGTCCCCTGATAATTGAGCATCCGGATTTAGACGAGAAACGGGCAAAGTAAAACTACAAGACGATTGCCGGACTGCCTTTTCTTTTGCGAAACAGGGATGTGCCTGTTAAGAGACGGTCATCAATCCGCAGTGAAGAAGGTTGAGGGATATGGCCGTTCAGCAGGATATGCGTCGCGCGGAAATTCAGCGCGAGACCAAGGAAACCGCAATTTCGGTGGCCGTGAATGTCGATGGCACCGGGATTGCCGATATTGCCACCGGGATCGGTTTCTTCGATCATATGCTGGATCAGCTTGCCCGTCATTCGCTGATCGACATGACGATCCGCGCCAAGGGCGACACCCATATCGATGATCACCACACGGTGGAAGATACCGGTATCGCCATCGGTCAGGCGCTGGCCAAGGCGCTTGGCAGCCGTGCCGGTGTTACCCGCTATGCCTCGATCGATCTTGCCATGGACGAGACCATGACCAAGGCGGCAATCGACCTGTCCGGCCGGCCTTATCTGGTGTGGAACGTCACCTTCCCGTCGGAAAAGATCGGCACTTTCGATACCGAGCTGGTGAAGGAGTTTTTCCACGCCCTGGCCCAGAATGCCGGGATCACGCTGCATATTCTCAATCACTACGGGGCCAACAGCCACCATATCGCCGAAACCTGCTTCAAGGCGGTGGCGCGCAGCCTGCGCGCCGCGGCCGAGATCGATCCGCGCCAGGAGGGCCGCGTGCCCTCGACCAAGGGCATGCTCGCCTGATGGAGGATGATCATGGCAAGTTTTCTGGTTCTGCTACCGCCCGGTGAAAGTGCTGAAAAGGCGCCGGAAAAGACCGTTTTCATCCGCGATGGCTTTGCCTTCTGGGCGCTTGTTTTCGGACCGTTCTGGCTTTTGTTCCAGCGCGCCTGGCGCGCCGGGAGCTTAACGCTCGTGCTGTCGCTCCTGATCGCGGCTGCGGGTGATCTCGGCGGCTTCGATATGGAAGCGGGCCTCTGCGCAATTGCGCTCAACATCTTCATCGCGCTTGAGGCGCGCGGCTTTGCTGCCAATGCGATGGAGCGGCGCGGCTTTCGTCTCGATGCGGTCATCGTTGCCGATGATATCGATGAGGCCGAAGAGCTTTATTTCGCCGGATTTGAGGAGGCCGAGACCGCCCCGCCGGATTTTGCAACGAAAGGCCCGACAAGGGCCGAACCGGCGCCGTCGGGCATCGCCCTGATGGACGCCTATGGAATGTCACCATGAGCACTCTCGCCATCATTGATTACGGGTCGGGCAATCTGCGCTCGGCCACCAAGGCCTTCGAGCGCGCCGCGCGCGAATGTGGGAGCGATGCGGAAATCATCCTGACCGACAAGGCAGAGATCGTTGCGGCCGCCGACCGTATCGTGCTGCCGGGCGTTGGCGCCTACGCCGATTGCCGGGCGGGGCTTGATGCCGTGCCGGGCATGGTCGAAGCGATTATCGAGGTGGCCGAGACAAAGGCGCGCCCCTTCCTCGGCATCTGCGTCGGCATGCAGCTGATGTCGGATCGCGGCCTGGAAAAGACGGTGACGAACGGTTTTGGCTGGATTTCCGGCGATGTCACGCTGATCAAACCAGCCGATCGTGCGCTGAAAATTCCCCAGATCGGCTGGAATACGCTGACGCTCAGGAGCGAGCACCCGCTGTTTGACGGCATCGAGACGGGCGAAGACGGGCTGCATGCCTATTTCGTCCATTCCTATCATCTGGCGGCACAGAAGCCGGAACAGGTGATTGCCGTGACCGATTACGGCGGTCCCGTCACCGCTTTCGTTGCCAATGGCAACAAGGCCGGCTCGCAGTTTCACCCGGAAAAGAGCCAGACGCTCGGCCTGAAACTGATCGCCAATTTCCTGGAGTGGACGCCGTAAGGCGTCAGACAAGAGACGAAAATCATGATCCTTTTTCCCGCCATCGATCTGAAAGACGGCCAGTGCGTGCGCCTCAAGCTGGGCGATATGGACCAGGCGACGGTCTATAATCCCGATCCCGGCGCCCAGGCGAAAGCCTTTGAGGACCAGGGCTTTTCCTGGCTGCATGTGGTGGATCTGAACGGCGCCTTTGCCGGGCGCACCGTCAATGGCGATGCCGTCGACGCCATCCTGAAGGCGACGAAGAACCCGGTACAGCTTGGCGGCGGCATCCGTTCGCTGGAGCATATCGAAAACTGGCTGTCGCGCGGGCTTGCCCGCGTCATTCTCGGCACGGTCGCGGTTCGCGATCCCGATCTGGTCAGGGCCGCCTGCAAGGCCTTTCCGGGCAAGGTTGCCGTCGGCATTGATGCGCGCGGCGGCAAGGTGGCCGTCGAGGGCTGGGCGGAAGCCTCGGAGCTTGAGGTTGTCGAGCTGGCAAAGCGCTTCGAAGGCGCGGGCGTCGCGGCGATCATCTATACCGATATTGATCGTGACGGCGTGCTGGCCGGGATCAACTGGGCTTCGACGCTGCATCTGGCGGCGTCAGTTTCGATCCCGGTGATTGCCTCGGGCGGCCTTGCCTCGATGGATGATATTGCCCGCATGACCGAGCCGGATGCACAGAGCCTCGAAGGCGCGATTTCCGGCCGCGCGCTTTATGACGGGCGGATCGATCCGGCGGCGGCGCTGGCGTTGTTGGCCGCTGCAAAGGCCTGATGCACAGGCTTCCACCGCGCCAGCCGTGGTTTTCCATCCTGTTTGCCGCAGCGCTTCTGTGTCTGGCCTTTGCGCCGGTTGTGTCAGCCATGGCCGCCATCGCGGTGGCTGACGCCCATGATTGCCGGCTGGATGAGGGCGGATTTTACCCTTGTGTCGTTGCTGGCCATGATGTTGGCGCGCTGATCGGCACTATGGCCATTGCGGCCTGGCTGTTTTTGGTAACCCAGCCACTTGCCATTGCAATTGCGTCTGGCTGGCTTGTCGTTCTGGCATTGAAGCGCGCGGTGACCCACTATAAGAAGGGCAGACATAATTTGACCCCGACCGGCTGAGGCGCATTTGAAGCGCCATTGAGGCCTGCCCGGTGATCATGATTGGTTCGGAGACGATCAAATGACCCTGAAAGCCCGTGTCATTCCCTGCCTCGACGTCAAGGACGGCCGTGTCGTCAAGGGCGTGAATTTCGTCGATCTGATTGATGCCGGCGATCCGGTTGAGGCGGCGCGCGCCTATGATGCGGCCGGTGCCGATGAGCTCTGCTTTCTCGATATCACCGCCACGTCGGACAATCGCGAGACCATTTTCGATGTCGTCACCCGCACCGCCGAGCAGTGCTTCATGCCGCTCACCGTTGGTGGCGGCGTGCGCGAGGTCGCCGATATCCGCAAGCTGCTGCTCTGCGGTGCCGACAAGGTCTCGATCAACTCGGCCGCGGTGAAGAACCCGGATTTCGTCGCCGAAGCAGCCGACAAGTTCGGCAATCAGTGCATTGTTGTCGCCATTGATGCCAAGCGTCGGGCAACGCAGGCGCCGGGCCGGGAAAACCGCAGTGCCTGGGAGATCTACACCCATGGCGGCCGTCAGCCGACCGGCATCGACGCGGTGGAATTTGCCGAAAAGGTCGTGGCCCTTGGCGCTGGCGAAATCCTGCTCACATCCATGGATCGCGATGGCACCAAGGCCGGCTATGATCTGGAGCTGACGCGCGCGATTGCCGATGCGGTTTCGGTGCCGGTGATTGCCTCGGGCGGCGTCGGCACGCTTGATCATCTGGTGGACGGGATTGCCGAGGGACATGCGACGGCGGTTCTGGCGGCCTCGATCTTCCACTTTGGTACCTATTCCATTGGCGAGGCCAAACAGTATATGGCTGATCGCGGTATCGCGATGCGGCTGGACTGAGGGAGGAAAGCCATGACCGATTTTTCGCTTGCCGATCTTGAAGCCATTGTCGCAAAGCGCGCAGGTGCTTCTCCGGATGAAAGCTGGACGGCAAAACTGGTGTCCCACGGCCAGCGCAAGGCGGCCAAGAAGCTCGGTGAGGAAGCCACCGAGGTGGTGATTGCCGCCATTGCCGAAGATCGCGAAAATCTGACCTATGAAGCCGCTGATCTGCTTTATCATTTGCTGGTCGTGCTCAAAATTGCCGATATTCCGCTGGATGATGTCATGAACGAGCTTGCACGGCGGCAGGGCCAGTCGGGCATAGCCGAAAAGGCGGGGCGGACGGTTGAATGACGACGGCGGGAACGGCCTTGGCCGACGAGATCAACGCATCGGCAATTGCGCTCGATCGTTTCGCGGCGGGGCAGGTGTCGCCCTATCGCTTCTTCACGGCGGATGAGTGGTCCCATTTTCGCGCCGATACGCCGATGACGCTGAAGGCGGAGGAAGTCCGTCAGCTTCGCTCTCTCAACGACCCGATCGATCTGGAAGAAGTGCGGCGCATCTATCTGTCGCTGTCACGGCTGCTGTCATCGCATGTCGAAAGCTCGCAGATGCTGTTCCGGCAGCGCAAGCGGTTTTTGAATTTCAGTGAGGACGACAACAAGACCCCCTTCATCATCGGGGTCGCCGGACCGGTGGCGGTGGGAAAGTCGACCACGGCGCGGCTGCTGAAACAGCTGCTGGCGCGCTGGCCGTCAAGCCCCAAGGTCGATCTGGTCACCTCGGATGGCTTTCTCTATCCCAATGACGTGCTTGAACGAGAAGGGCTGATGCGTCGCAAGGGCTTTCCCGAAAGCTTCGATACGGGTGCGATCCTCAAATTTCTCTCCGCCATCAAGGCCGGGATGCCGAATGTCCGCGCGCCGCTTTATTCGCATCTGTCCTATGATGTTCTGTCCGATGGCTTCGTGACCGTTGACCGGCCGGATATCCTGATTTTCGAGGGTATCAATGTGCTGCAGTCGCGCGATCTGCCGGCCGGCGGACGGATGGTGCCGATCGTCTCGGACTTTTTCGATTTCTCGATCTATATCGATGCGGAAGTCGAACAGATCCGGCAGTGGTATGTTGACCGTTTCCTCAAGCTGCGGCGCACCGCCTTCCAGGACCCGGCTTCCTACTTCCACCGCTATTCCGCGCTGGATGAGGCCGAAGCGCTGTCGATCGCGGAAGATCTGTGGCGCAATATCAATCTCAAGAATCTCGAGAACAACATCCTGCCGACCCGGCCGCGTGCCGATCTCATTCTGCGCAAAGGCCGTGATCATCTGGTGGAGACGGTGGCGCTGAGGAAACTGTGACGGGTGTCAGACGGGGGTAACCCGTCTCAGCGTCAGATTGATCCGTCCACCTTTCTTCAAAAGGGTCGACGTATCGGGATAAATCCGCGTCACCCCATGAAAGGCGAGCCGGCTTTTGCCGCCAAGGATGACGATATCGCCGCTCCTGAGCTTCAGCGATTGTGCTTTGTCGCCGCGCGACGGGCCGCCGATCCTGAACAGGCAGCTGTCGCCGAGCGATATTGACAGGACCGGCGCTGAAAATTCCGCTTCGTCGCGATCCTGATGCAGGCCCATTTTCGCGGTTTCGTCATAGAAATTCACCAGGCAGGCTTCCGGCGGGGCGTCAAAACCGGAAAGCGTGTTCCAGAGCGCCAGCAGTGCGGGCGGGATGTCCGGCCAGGCTTGCCCCGTGACCGGGTGAAGCGGCTGGTAGCGATAGCCGCGCTCCTTGTCGGTCACCCAGCCGAGCTGTCCGCAATTGGTCATGCGCACGGACATCGCTTTTCCCGTGCGCGGCATCACCGGCACATAGAGCGGGGCCTTTGCGACAATGGCGCGAATGTCGCCGACAAGGGCTTCCTGGGCCCTGCGGTCGAGATGGTCCGGCAGATAGGAAAAGCCGTCGGGCAGCCCGGTTGCGGCCATGGCGGTCAGTCCTCCCGGCCCGGCTTGCCGCGCATCTTCTTGACCTCGGAACGGCCGGACTTTTCCTTCAGCCGGCGTTCAATCGAGCCGCGCGTGGGCCTGGTCTTGCGCCGCGCCGGCGGAGGCGGCAGGGCGGCCTCCAGTACCATTTCCTTCAGCCTTTCGCGTGCGTCCTCGCGGTTGCGCTCCTGGCTGCGGTGGCTTTTGGCCTCGATCATCAGCACGCCCTCCTTGGAGACGCGCCGGCCGCCAATGCGGATCAGATTGCGGCGGATCCGTTCGGAAAGGGCAGGTGAGGTGGCAACGGAGAAGAACAGCTGAACGCCGGTGGCAAGCTTGTTGACATTCTGCCCGCCAGGGCCGCCGGTCAGGATGAATTGTTCGGTCAGTTCCCAGCCGGAAATGACGATCCGGTCGTTGATATGAAGATCGCTTGCAGCCATGGTCCACTCCTTGGCGCCATATCACACGGGGTGCGGGCCAAGGGCAAGCAGATCAGAGGGGAAAATGCCCGGCGGCAGGGAAAAACCGGCCGGGCATTTTCACTGTGCTCCTCCCACGGAGCCCTGATCAGGCGCTGGCAAGCGTCTTCGGTGCCGCAGCCCGTACGCCGTCGTCGACATGGGTCTCGAACTTGGCGAAGTTGCTGATGAACATGTCGACAAGCTTGGCGGCCTGGCGGTCATAGGCCATCGGGTCCGACCAGGTGTCGCGCGGGGTCAGGATCGTCTGGTCGACACCATCAATGGCGAGCGGAACGGCAAAGCCGAAATTGTCATCGATGCGGAATTCCGCCGATTTCAGATCGCCTGACAAGGCCTTTGCCAGCATGGCGCGGGTCTGGCGGATCGGCATGCGCTTGCCGGTGCCGTAGGCGCCGCCGGTCCAGCCGGTATTGACCAGCCAGCAATCGACCTCGTGAAGCGCGATCAGATCCTTCAGAAGATTGCCGTATTCCGCCGGATGGCGCGGCATGAAGGGAGCGCCGAAACAGGTCGAGAATGTGGCTTCCGGCTCGGTCACGCCCTTTTCGGTGCCGGCAACCTTGGCGGTATAGCCTGACAGGAAGTGGTACATGGCCTGTTCCGGCGTCAGCTTGGCAATCGGCGGCAGCACGCCGAAAGCATCGGCCGTCAGCATGATGATCGTCTTCGGGTGGCCGGCCTGACCGGTTTTCGAAGCATTAGGAATGAAATCGAGCGGATAGGCGCAGCGGGTGTTTTCCGTCAGCGAACCATCATCGAAATCGGGCTTGCGGTCGGCATCAAGCACGACATTTTCGAGCACGGTGCCGAAGCGTTTGGTGGTGGCGAAGATCTCGGGCTCGGCTTCCGCCGAAAGCCGGATCGTCTTGGCATAGCAGCCGCCTTCGAAGTTGAAGATGCCCTTCTTGCCCCAGCCATGTTCGTCATCGCCGATCAGCGTGCGTGTCGGATCGGCCGACAGCGTGGTCTTGCCGGTGCCCGACAGGCCGAAGAAGACGGCGGCGTCGTCCTTCGCGCCGACATTGGCCGAGCAATGCATCGGCATGACGCCGCGGGCCGGCAGCAGATAGTTCAGCATGGTGAAGACCGATTTCTTGATCTCGCCGGCATAGGATGTCCCGCCGATCAGCACCAGGCCGTTGGTAAGGTCGCAGGCGATCACCGTCTCCGTGCGGCAGCCGTAACGCTGCGGATCAGCCCGGAAACTCGGCAGGTCGATGATCGTCAGCCTGGCGGTGAAATGCTCGAGCTGGGCGCGGTCCGGACGGATCAGCAGATTGCGGATGAACATGGCGTGCCAGGCATATTCGCTGACCACACGGGTCGGCAGCGCATTGTCGGCATCGGCGCCGCCGATCAGATCCTGAATGAAGAGGTCGCGGCCTTCCGCATGGGCCAGCATGTCCTGCTTCAAAAGCGCAAAATGCTCCGGCGACATCTTCTTGTTGTTGTCCCACCAGATTTCGGGCTCGGTGGTCTGGTCGCAGACAACAAATTTGTCCTTGGCAGAACGGCCTGTATGCTGGCCGGTGAGCGCGCGCAGGGCGCCATCGGCCGTCAAAACGGCTTCGCCGCGACGCAATGATTCCTCGCAGAGCTGTGACGGCAAAAGATTGTAATAAACACCCCCCAGGTTTTTCAGACCCAGCGATGCTGCCGGAAACCCCTGATTGTAGAGCCCGAATTCCTCCATGATCCAATCCTTCATTGGCTAAACAAATTGAATTTTTTAAACTTATATTTAATCAAGTCGGAATGTGCAACGGGAAATGACATAAAATATAGCAATATCAATTATTTAATCGTTTTAAACAAAATTGTGGCGGCATGTAAGATTTAAATCCGCGTGGATTGCCATATATTTAGCCGGATATGGCGAAGAGCGAGAAAAAGCCGGTTTAACCGTGTCAGAGCGCCGCAAAGACGGCGTTGCCACAATTTGTTCCAGTTTTTTTCCAAGAGATGCTAAAAAGACATCAGAAGCGGCCGCCGTTAAAACGCGGCCTCTCGACAGTAGGAGCCTATGATGCAGACCATCGCCCTTGTGGACGACGACCGAAACATCCTGACGTCGGTTTCGATCGCGCTTGAATCCGAGGGATATCGTGTCGATACCTATACGGATGGCGCAACCGCGCTGACCGGGCTGTTGTCCAACCCGCCGCAGCTGGCGATCTTCGACATCAAGATGCCGCGCATGGATGGTATGGAGCTGCTCCGCCGTCTGCGTCAGAAATCGGATGTTCCGGTGATCTTCCTCACCTCCAAGGATGAGGAAATCGATGAACTCTTCGGTCTGAAGATGGGCGCCGATGATTTCATCACAAAGCCCTTTTCGCAGCGCCTTCTGGTCGAACGCGTGCGCGCGGTTCTGCGCCGCGTTGCCGGGCGTGATGCTGCGGCATCGGGCGGTGTCAAGACCGGTGACAGCGAGACGAACCGGCCGCTCGAGCGCGGCCAGCTGGTCATGGACCAGGAGCGTCACACTTGCACCTGGAAGGGCGATCCGGTCACTCTCACCGTGACGGAATTCCTGATCCTGCAGTCGCTCGCCCAGCGGCCCGGTGTGGTCAAGAGCCGTGACGCGCTGATGGATGCGGCCTATGATGATCAGGTCTATGTGGATGACCGCACGATCGACAGCCACATCAAGCGCCTGCGCAAGAAGTTCAAGCTGGTTGATCGCGAGTTTGACATGATCGAAACCCTGTATGGCGTCGGCTATCGCTTCCGCGACGCCGCTTGACAGGCATGACGTGACCGAACGGACTGGACAGGCCGCGACATCGCGGATCAGGAAACGCTGGCGTGGGCCTTTCATGACCCTGCGCAAGGTTCTGGCTGCGACGGTTTTCTCCAGCCTCAACTGGCGTATCCTGTTCTTCAATCTTCTGGCACTGTTCTTTCTGGTCGGCGGCATTCTCTATCTCAATCAGTTCCGCGAAGGCCTGATTGAAGCCCGCATGGAAAGCCTCACCACACAGGGCGAGATGATTGCCGGTGCGATTGCCTCGTCGGTGTCGGTCGAGAGCGACACGATGACGCTTGATCCGCAAAAGCTGCTGGAGCTGCAGGCCGGTGAAAGCGCCAGACCCTCTCCCAATGACGAGGATCTGAAATTCCCGATCAACCCGGAAAAGGTTGCACCGATCCTGAGACGGCTGATCTCGCCGACGCGCACCCGTGCGCAGATTTTCGATCCCGATGCCAATCTGATCCTCGATTCACGCTATCTGTTTTCGCGCGGCCAGATCCTGCGCTACGACCTGCCACCGGTGAGTGAAACGACGACCGAAACGGTGATCGGCAAGCTTGGCAATTTCCTCAACTGGGTGCTGCAGCCACATGGCGAGGCGCGTTATCAGGAAGCACCGGGCGGTGACGGCTCGATCTATCCCGAAGTGATGAAAGCTCTGAACGGCCAGACCGCCAAGGAAGTGCGGATGACCGACCAGGGGAACCAGATCGTTTCGGTTGCCGTGCCGATCCAGCGCTTTCGCGCTGTGCTCGGGGTTCTGCTCCTGTCGACCCAGGCCGGTGATATCGACAAGATCCTCCACAATGAACGGCTGGCGATCATCCGCATGTTTGTGGTCACCTCGCTTGTGACCATGGTCCTGTCCTTCATGCTGTCCTCGACGATCGCCAATCCGCTGCGCCGGCTTTCCGAAGCCGCCGTCAGGGTCCGTCGCGGCGGGCCGCGGGAGCGCCAGGAAATTCCCGATTATTCTGCCCGCCAGGACGAGATCGGCCATCTGTCGACGACGCTTCGGGAAATGACCACGGCGCTTTACGACCGGATTGACGCGATTGACAGTTTTGCCGCCGATGTCGCCCATGAGCTGAAAAACCCGCTCACCTCGCTCAGAAGCGCGGTCGAGACCCTGCCGCTTGCCAGAACCGAGGAGGCAAAGGCGAGGCTGACCGAAATCATCCAGCATGATGTGCGCCGCCTCGATCGGCTGATCAGCGATATTTCCGATGCGTCGCGGCTCGATGCGGAGCTCGCGCGTGAGGACGCTTCCGTCTTCGATGTCGAGACGCTGCTCAATGATCTTGTGACGCTGTCGCGGGATATCGGCTCGCGCAAGCCGGTCGAGATTGACCTTGAGGTCGATGCGCCCCATGGCGGCAAGAACAGTTTCGAAATTTTCGGCCATGATCTCAGGATCGGACAGATCATCACCAATCTGATCGAGAATGCGCGCTCATTCGTGCCGGAGAAAACCGGCCGGATCGGTGTCCGGCTGCGGCGCGGACGCAATCACATTGTCATCACCGTCGAGGACAACGGGCCGGGCATCCGGGCTGAAGACATTGAGCGCATCTTCGAGCGTTTCTACACCGACCGGCCGGATGGTGAGGCTTTCGGACAGAATTCCGGGCTCGGTCTGTCGATTTCGCGGCAGATCGCCGAGGCGCATGGCGGCACGCTGGTGGCGGAAAATATTGTCGACAAGGAAAGCGGCGACATCACCGGCGCCCGTTTCATTCTCACCCTGCCGGCGAGTTCCGGCCATCGCAACGCATGAGCGGGGTGCTTAATCTGCACGCAACCGCCGTCGTCATCGGTGTCACCGGCATCATGCTGGTCGGGCCGTCGGGGGCGGGCAAGAGCAGTCTGGCATTGTCGCTGATGGCAGAGGCCGCAGCGCTGGGGCTGTTTTCCCGGCTTGTCGCCGACGATCAGCTGTTCATCACGCAGCAAGGCGGGCGGGTGATTGCCAGTGCGCCGCCGGCCATTGCCGGCAAGATCGAGATCTACGGCAGCGGCATTGTCATAACCGACCATCTGCAGGCAGCGGTGATGGATGTCTGTGTCCAGCCTGTCAATGCTGAAACGGCCGAGCGACTTCCGCAAACCGGTCTGTTGTTCACGCTTCCGGGCGGTGCAACATTGCCGCTGCTGCCGTTGACGCTTCAGGGCGCAAGCCCGCTTGCCCGGCTGGACGCGCTTTGCCCGGGCCTGACAGAGGGGCGCCCGGCCCGGCCCCTGCGCTAGGGAGCCGTGCGTCCTTTTGGACGCAGCAGGACGCCCTAGCTTATTGAATCGACGCATCGGCTCGAAAATCGAACGCGATTTTCGAGCCGATGGGCGAAGAGAAATCCGTCGCGCGCTCCCGTGTCCGGCCAGTACCGGACGTTTGTGCCGCAGCAATGGGCTGGTGACATTCCGCCTTTTGGGCTTGCACTTCGCCGCCACTTCGACAAGATGGGCGAACAGGTTGTCTATGGGGTTTCGGGGTGATTGCCGAAACTGGACATGAAAAAGGGAGCGAAACCAACATGATCGGACTGGTGCTTGTAACCCATGGCAGACTGGCCGAGGAGTTCCGCCTCGCGGTTGAGCATGTGGTGGGCGCGCAGGACGCCATCGAGACGATCTCGATCGGTCCCGAAGATGATATGGACCAGCGGCGGGATGACATTCTCAAGGCCGTCAGTCAGGCCGATAGCGGCAATGGTGTCATCATCCTTACCGACATGTTTGGCGGAACGCCTTCCAATCTGGCGATCTCGATCATGAGCGCTGGGCGGGTAGAGGTCATTGCCGGCGTCAACCTGCCGATGCTGATCAAGCTGGTTGCGGTGCGTGGCGACAATGACATGGAAAAGGCGCTGGCCGAGGCGGAAGATGCCGGGCGGCGCTATATCAATGTCGCCAGCCGTGTGCTCAACGGAAAATAGGGTCGCGGCCTGATGAGCGAAGCGAGCCGTGAACTTACCATCATCAATCGTCGTGGCCTGCACGCGCGGGCGTCGGCGAAGTTCGTGCAGACTGTCGAACGTTTCGATGCCCATGTCACCGTATCAAAAGATGGCATGAGCGTTGGCGGTACCTCGATCATGGGGCTGATGATGCTGGCTGCCGGGATCGAAAGCCAGATTGTCGTCAGCGCCAGCGGCCCGGATGCCGATGAAGCGCTTGATGCGATTGCCAGCCTGGTCGAATGCCGCTTTGGCGAGGAATGCTAGCGCATCGGCTCGAAAATCGGGTTCGATTCTCGAAAAGAACGATGCGTAGATTCAATAAGATTGAGCGTCCTGCTGCGTTCAAAAGGACGCACGGCGTTCTAGGCCGGCCCGGGACATCCACGCCGTTTTCGTGAAGCCGATCTCCGGAGCGCGGTCAGGCCTTTCCCGGTTGCCACAATTCGATCTTGGTACCGTCGGGATCAAGCACCCAGGCGAAGCGGCCATTGTCATCACTGTCATCGCGGCCGAGAATGGCGACGCCTTTCTGGTCAAGCCGGCTGAGCATCAGGTCCATGTCATCAACGATGAAATTGATCATGAAATCGCGTGGTGAAGGCGCAAGATAGCCACTCTCTGCGTTGAAACTGCACCACAGCGAAGACGATCCGGAAGGCCGTGCCGCATCGTCAAATCGGCTGCCGCCCCAGGCCTCGACCGTCAGACCCAGCACGTCGCGATACCAGGCAGAAAGCCCCTCGCTATTGGCACTCAGCACGAAAATGCCACCAAGGCCAGTGACCCGGCCGGTTGAACTGCCATCTGCCATCGATATCCCCGCACCGTGTTGAAAGCCCGGATCGCATCCTGTTCATGCGCCAATCCTTGCCATTCTTTGTGGCATGAATAGGCCGCAGACCAGATTGTCGGAAAGACATAAAGATTTCTTTATGTCTTTCTTGCATGGTTCCGGCAAGGCTGTTAAACCCTTGGCCTGAAACTGACGGCCCTGAAAGGGCCCGGCGGGTCGAAGGATCCGCCATGTGCTACAGCTAGATTTTCGGAGTTTATGATGAGCGCCACGCAGGATTATCACGTCGCCGATATCGCGCTTGCTGATTTCGGTCGCAAGGAAATCGATATCGCCGAAACAGAAATGCCGGGCCTGATGGCCGCGCGTGCGGAATTCGGTGAAAGCCAGCCCCTGAAAGGTGCGCGCATTTCCGGATCGCTCCACATGACGATCCAGACGGCCGTTCTGATCGAGACCCTGAAGGTGCTCGGCGCCGATGTCCGCTGGGCATCCTGCAACATCTTCTCGACCCAGGATCACGCTGCGGCTGCCATTGCTGCCAGCGGAACGCCGGTCTATGCGGTCAAGGGGGAAACGCTCGCCGAATACTGGACCTATACGGACCAGATCTTTCAGTGGCGTGATGGCGGCCTGTCCAACATGATCCTCGATGATGGCGGCGATGCCACCATGTATATCCTGACCGGTGCACGCGCCGAGGCCGGTGAAGACGTGCTGTCGAACCCGCATTCGGAAGAAGAGGAAGTGCTGTTCGCCCAGATCAAGAAGCGCATGGCGGCGACGCCGGGCTTCTTCACCAAGCAGCGCGAAGCGCTTTATGGCGTCACGGAAGAAACCACCACAGGTGTGAACCGTCTCTACCAGCTCGCCCGTGCCGGCCAGCTGCCCTTCCCGGCCATCAACGTCAATGATTCGGTCACCAAGTCGAAATTCGACAATAAGTATGGCTGCAAGGAATCGCTGGTTGACGGTATTCGCCGTGCCACCGACGTCATGCTTGCCGGCAAGGTTGCCGTGGTCTGCGGTTATGGCGATGTCGGCAAGGGCTCGGCTGCCTCGCTGTCGGGTGCCGGCGCCCGCGTCAAGGTCACCGAAGCGGATCCGATCTGCGCGCTGCAGGCAGCCATGGATGGTTATGAAGTTGTTGTTCTGGAAGACGTTCTGTCCTCGGCCGACCTGTTCATCACCACCACCGGCAATATGGACATCATCCGCCTCGAGCATATGCGCGAGATGAAGGACATGGCCATTGTCGGCAATATCGGCCACTTCGACAACGAGATCCAGGTGGCTTCGTTGCGCAATTACAAGTGGACCAATATCAAGCCGCAGGTCGATATGATTTCCTTCCCCAATGGCAAGCGGCTGATCCTGCTGTCAGAGGGGCGGCTTCTGAACCTCGGAAACGCCACGGGGCATCCCTCCTTCGTCATGTCGGCGTCCTTTACCAATCAGGTTCTGGCGCAAATGGAAATATTCCTGCATCGCGACAAATATCCGAAGGGCGTTCACATTCTGCCCAAGCATCTCGATGAGAAGGTTGCACGCCTGCATCTCGACAAGCTCGGTGCCAAGCTGACGGTGCTGTCGCCGGAGCAGGCTGCCTATATTGGTGTGACGCCGGAAGGCCCGTTCAAGCCCGATCATTACCGCTATTAAGCATTCGGTAAGCATAATCTTCTAATCTGGCCGCGCCTTCAAATGACAGGCGCGGCTTTGTTTATTTGCGGCGGACTCTTTTTTCGGATTCGCCAAGCGTTTATGTTTTTTAAGGTGCGATTCGCCTGATTTTTAGGCCCGGTTTTCGCTTAAACGCCGTCATTTCGGGGTTTCGGACCGTGTTCGTTTCATCAGATCAAGCGGGAGATGGCGGCAGATCCGTATCTTCCGAAAGGGCGGAATGGTGTGACGCGGCAGAAGCACCTTACCGTCAAAGACAAAAAAGCGGCGGGTTTCAGGGCTACATGTCCTGTTGCCGACAGATGAGGAGCTTTACGCATGGCAAGCCGGATCTTACGCAGCGCCTTCATGACCGCGCTGGTTTCCGGCACAGCCCTGGCTGCCTCGTCGGCTTTCGCCGCCCAGGATTTCGACCCGGTGCTGCAGAGCGGATTTACGACCGGCGAAGTCATGACGCTTTCGGCCGTGTTCGGCGTTCTGGCGTCGACATTGATTTCGACCCTGTGGTTTGTCCGCCTGCGTGGACGGGCGGAAGCTGAAAATCGCGTGATCCGCGATGCGCTCGAGCAGACCCATGAGCGGCTATTGAGCCTGAAGGCGCTCAATGCCGAGAAGAACCGGCGGATCATTCTCTGGGAAGATCCGAAGGCAGCGCCGGAATTTCTTGGCACTTTGCCGGAAGAGGCCGGTGCACCGGAAGAAGACAGTGATTTCCTCTCCTTTGACGACTGGCTTGCACCCGGCAGCGTGCGCCAGCTCGTGCCCGCCATCGCCGCGCTGCGCGAAAAGGCCAAGGCCTTCGATATGCTGGCGGAGACGAAGAAGGGCTATGTGCTTGAAGTGCTTGGCCGCACCACTGGTGGCAGGGCCCATGTTCGCTTTGGTGCGCTGGAATCCGTGCGCGCCGAACTTGCCGAACTCCGGCTCGATCACAAGCGGCTGCAGGTGCGGCTGAAGCGTTTCGAGACACTTCTGAACGCCACCGACATGCCCGTCTGGCTGCGCGATGGCGAAGGGCGCCTCGCCTGGGTCAACGAAGCCTACAAGCGCGCGGTCGATCCATCGGAGGGCGCGCCGGAGCGGCCGCTGCTTGGCACAGCCGCCCAGGCCCGGCTTGATGGCGAAATTCGTTCCGGCAAGCGGTTTGAAGGCCATGAGCCGATCGTGATTGGCGGCAACCGTTCCCATTTCGCCATTCTCGAAGTCCCGACGGGTGACGGCTCTGCCGGATTGGCGCGCGATATATCTGACCGTGAACGGCTTGAAAATGCGCTTGAGCTGACGCTGGAAAATCATGCCGATACGCTCAACCACCTCAATACGGCGGTGGCCATCTTCGACGCGGACCGGCGGCTGCGCTTTTACAATCAGGCCTTCGAGAAGCTCTGGCGGCTCGACATGGGCTTCATGGAATCGCGTCCCGACAATGGCGAATTCTTCGAGCGGCTGCGTGCCGATGGCAAGCTGCCCGAGCCGCATAACTGGAAGGACTGGAAGGAAAAGGCGCTTTCGGTCTACCGCTCCATCGGCCCCTATAGCGATCTCTGGTATCTGCCCACTGGCGAGACATTGTCAGTCTTCGCCTCGGCGCATCCCCGCGGCGGAACGACCTGGGTCTTCGAAAATCATACCGAGCAGATTGCGCTCAAGACCCGCTACAACACGCTGGTGAAGGTGCAGGGCGAAACCATTGACCACCTTTCTGAAGGTGTTGCGGTGTTCGGGCCGGACGGACGTCTGTCGCTTTCCAATCCGGCTTTCCGCGCGCTCTGGGGCATCAGCGAGAAAGATGCTGCGCCCGATACCCATATCCGTCAGCTGGTGTCGCTCTGCGAGACAAGCTATGACGGTCCCGGCGGCTGGCGGCTGTTCGCCCGCATGATCACCAGTTTCGACGATGAACGCCTGTCGCAACAGGGCCGTCTCGATCTGAAATCAGGGCTGGTGCTGGATTATGCGGTGACGCCGCTGCCGAACGCGCAGACCATGCTGACTTTCGTCAACAAGACGGATTCCATTCAGGTCGAACGAGCGCTGACGGAAAAGAACGATGCGCTGCGCAAGGCCGAAGAGCTGAAGAACACCTTCCTCGAGCATGTCAGCCACGAGCTGCGCACGCCGCTGACGTCGATCATGGGCTTTGCCGAACTGCTGAAATCGCCGCAGATCGGGCCGTTGAACAGCCGTCAGGGCAATTATGTCGATCACATCGCCAATTCCTCGGCCGTGCTGATGACCATCGTCAACGACATGATCGACCTGAAATCGGCCGATGCCGGTATTCTGACGCTGGATCTCGACGAGATGTCGCTCGATGATCTGATCGATTCGGTTGCCGACGACATTTCCGTGCGGCTGCAGGAGGCGGAGGTGACGCTGGAAATTACCGCGCCGCCGGAGCTTGGCACCATCACCGCCGATTTCCAGCGGCTGAAGCAGATCCTGCTGAAGATTGTCGGCAATGCCATCAAATATGCGCCGGAAGGGTCAGTGATCGCCTTGTCCTGCTGGCGCGAAAACGGCGATTTTGTCTTCACCGTCACCGATAGCGGTCCGGGGATCGAAAAGGATGCGCTGAAGACGGTATTCTCACGCTTTTCCGCTGGCGAAAGCGAGGCGCGCATTGCCGCCGGAGCGGGGCTTGGCCTGGCGATCGTACAAAGCTTTGTCGGCCTGCATAAGGGCAAGGTCTTCATCGACAGCGAACCCGGCGCCGGCACGACGGTCACCTGCCGTATTCCAGATGCCGGCGAGGGCCATGGCGGCGCCCATGTCGTTGCGGCCGAATGAGCGGGCAAGCGGTCAGCTGCTCGGTCTTTCTGGCCGATGAAGCGGCGACGATCGCCTTCGGCACGCGGCTTGCCGCCCGTCTGGAAACCGGCGACTGCCTCTTGCTTGATGGCGATCTCGGCATGGGGAAATCAACGCTGGCCCGAGCACTGATCCGCGCGCGCGCAGATGATCAGGCGCTTGAGGTTCCAAGCCCGACCTTCACCCTTGTTCAGGCCTATGAGACGGTGCCGCCGATCTTTCATTTCGATCTCTACCGTCTCGGCGATCCGTCGGAACTTGTCGAGCTTGGCCTGGACGAGGCGCTTGGCGAGGGCATCAGCCTGATTGAATGGCCTGAGCGTGGGGCTGAAGAGCTGCCGCGTGACGCCATCACGATCGCTTTTGCAGAGGAAGCGGCAGGCCGCAGGCTGGTGCTGACCGCATCTCAGCAGGTGATGAAGCGTCTGTCTCCGGCATTGTCCGGCTAGAGCGCCGTGCATCCATTCGGATGCACAAAGGACGCTCTAACTTATTGAATCTACGCATCGTTCTTTTCGAAAATCGATTCCGATTTTCGAGCCGATGCGCTAGGGCGCCGTGCGTCCTTTTGGACGCAGCAGGACGCTCTATCTCGCTGAATGGCGTTCGCGCCCGATGTGCCGGGGATGTCATGGAAGACTGCGACCGCCGGATTGCCGCTAAAGTTGGCTCAGAAGCGCCTGCATGTCGCGCTCCAGCGACCTGTCGGCACAGGATTGCATCAGCGCGATGGTCTCCTTCAGGTCGGCACGGGCGATATCGCGCCATTCGGGGGCAGGCCCGCCCTCCCGCTTGCGCCGCAGCCAGCCAAGCCGGATCTTGAGGAAGCGCGCCTTGCCGGCCGCCGGCTTGAGGTCGAGCGCGCGCGCGGTCTCATAAAGCGTATCGATTTCGCGCACCACCTCATCTTCGCAGACGGGCGGCGTGGCCCGGACGTCGCAGGCCAGGCGGTTGTTCCAGTGTTCCAGCCAGCTTGACAGCAGCGTCAGCAGGTTGAGCATGAGCTGGACCTGATTGCCATGGGAAATGCGGCTGTCATTGTAGAGCGCGCGGGCGATCGACGCATATTGCCAGGCCTCCTCGCTCTGTCCCTGCATCAGGGCGAAACGCGCACGGTCTATCAGCAGCGCCGCCTGGTCGGGCCCGCCGAAGCGGGCAAGTCTGGCCATGTTCGCCTCGAGCATGCCGCCGATCCTGTGGGCAAGGGCCTGTTTTGCGCCATGGTCATCACCGGATCGGGGCGAAAGGCCGGCGCTGGAAGACATCATGATCTCCAGCGCGATCCGCGCGGGCCGTCCCTCCAGAACGCTGGCCCGGCCCGAACCGGAATTGCGCGCCAGCGCCATGTCCCATGCATGGATCAGGTCGAGTTCAGCCATTGCGCGGTGGAAATCGCCCGTCAGGAAAATCAGATGTGCCAGGCGCAATCTCAGCCGCTGCAGCGCACTGATCCGCCCGGTCTCGGCTGTCACGGCCCCGGCCTGTCCGGGCGGCTTTCCGGTGAGCGGTATGAGATCGTGGAAATGTTCGTGCATGAACCGCTCCAGCCCCCGCAATGTGCGCTCATGTCCCTGCCGGCCGTGCGCGTCGGGACCGGTCGCTGCAAGCGGATGGCCGAGCGCGATGGCCATGTCGATTGTTGCGCAGAAGATCCGGGTGATCTTCTGCAGAACAGTCTCATCGCTGATTGTCTCGACATTGGCGGCAGATTTCAGTTCATCGCATCGTTCATAGGCCCAATGCACGATTTCCGGCACCTGTGCCTGAAGCGCCGACAGTGCGATTGTTTCAAGCAGACGAAAGATCTCGGCATCGGTGAAGATGCTTCGGATCCAGGCCGGCAGGCAGCCTGGCAGGGCCCCGGGGCCGCAGGCATCCGGCTGAACCAGATGGCGCTGGCCGGGCTCAAGAAAGATCAGGAGGTAGAGGCGGAGCCGCATCAGATCCTGGGAAAAGTTCACGGAAAGACGGTGATCGCGATCGATGATGTCGCACAGGATGGTCTTGACGGCAAAGCGCATGGCGACGGCGGGGCTGTGCTCCGTTCCGCGCAGGAAAACCACATCGCGGGCATGGTGCAAAAGCGGCATGGCCGCGATATCGGCGCGGTTGCACGCCTGATCTTCGAGCGCCTGCGGGTCGAGACTGGCGAGAAGCGTTTCATAGGACTGGATATCAAGGAGCATGTCGCGCAAGCGCGGTGTCGCGGCACTTGCCAGGTTGCGACAGCGCCAGTCCTGGGCCCGGTCAAAGCATAAAAGGGCGATCTGGCGCGTGGCGTCGCGCAGGATGGCGCAATAGGGGGACGCCCAGTCGGCCTCATCGGGGTCGCCCAGCACGCGCATCAACAGCTGGCGAAGCGCCTCGAAGATCTCAAGGTAGCTTTCGCCTTCGGCAGGGCGATCGCTGCCGGCGGCAGCGGCCATGATCCGGCGTCTCAGCAGGAAACTGTTGGACAGCGCCTCCAGGGTGGTCAGTGCCGCAATCATGTCTGCGGTTTTGCACTTCTCGGTCTGGTTCCACTGCTCGAGCAGGCCGGACAGCGTGTCAAGGCGCAGACCGTCGTCGCAGGCCATGATCAGTGCGACGGGGCGGAAAAGACCAAGCTGATCAAGCCGCTCGATGAAAATCCGGGCAATTGGACCGGTGGCAATGCCGCGCGTCGGCTGCTGTTCGTGCACTCTGAGGGCGGCGACCATATTGATTGCCCGTTCCTCCCAGGCCGGGTCACCGCGGCAGATTTCCAGCATTGCCGCCAGGAGGATGAGCTGATCTCCGGGGACGCAGCAATCGCCGAAACGTTCGGCCGCATCAAACAGCGTTTCGCCATAGACGGCTGGATAGGCCAGTGCCGGCAGATAACGCCGGACATCGCGCAGACGCGGGTCATCGAGCCTGTAGGTCCTGAACCGCGGCAAAAGCCGGTTCGCTCTAACCGTTGGCGTTTCGGTCGTTGTCAGCAGGATGCGGCTGTCGCTGTGACTGTCGTGCAGAAGGCGGATCAGCGATGTCTTGGACAGATCGCGCAATTGCGCGCGCGGGGTGCTCCAGCTCAGATCGTCCCAGTTCGTCAGAATGAAAAGCGCCGGATTTCGCGCATGCAGGCTGGCGATGCGTCCAGGCAGGTCCTTCATTCCCTGTCCGTCGCTATCGCGACCAAACTCCTGTTGCAAAGCCTTGAAGCGCGCCAGATGGTCTGTGTTCGATTGCTGCCGGCTGCGTTCATCAAGAGACGACAGGAATGACAGCACGAGCAGCATGAGGTCGCTGCCGGAATGGTCCTGGACACTGACGGAGAAGACAGGAAGGAGCCTGGCTGCAGCGCTGTCATCCGGCTTCAGGTGAAATCCTATTGTCGGCTGGTCCGGGCTCTGCAGCCGGCGCAGCAGCGCGATGACGCAACCGGACTTGCCGGCATTTCGCTGGCCCGAAAGCAATGCCACACGCTCGCGGGCATGGGCAAACTGATCGAGCACGCGTTCGGCAAGTTCGTTCAGCTTATCCGGGACGCGGACCTGTGCAAGATGGCCGCCCGGGCCGAGATAGTCGGCCAGCTTTGCCGGTATGTAGTGGCGGGCCGGGCCGCGCCGGGCCGTCGCTGAACTGCTCGCGCTTCCGGATGGGCGGCGCGGCGGGCAATAGGGCAGATTTCCGAGCCAGACGGAGCGGATGACATGAAATATCTCCCCGGCCGTCGTGCAACGCTCGGCGATGATCCTGTCATAGAGCGCAGAGGCATCGTCAAAGACGGCTGCTGTGCCGGCCGGCCGGTCCTGATGGCGGAGAATGGCGGTGCGCGCCGCACAGGCGAAATGGCAGAAGACCAGCCGATCCCAGGCCGGATTGTAGTGCGGTGTGTTGCGATTATTCTCCGATGCGAGTTCGGCGATGGCATAGCGAAGCCGCTTTCTGCTGTCGGAATCCGTAATGCCGGCAGCCTTCAATGTCTCGGCGGTGAAGCAGCTGAGTTCCGCCACCTTTGCAAGGTCGGCGATCTTGATGATCCGGTCACCAAGGAAGCGATAAATCAGATGGGTCGTGAGGATCATGACTCGAACGCCAGCATAGCCGCTGTCGCTGTCTCCGACCCAGACCGGATTTGGACGTCTGGTGGCTGCCTCCCGAACATCCAGGCGCGATCTGGAAAGCCCTGGCCACAAGGCCTCAAGCTCGAAAATCGCATCGTCCAGTGAAATCCGATTATAGAAACGTTCGCTGTCCTTGATGCGTCCAGCCAACCTTGCCCCCTAAAGTCAAGCAATGAGAATCATATATGATGCTTATTTTACAATTACCGATGGAAAATTCCGTCAATTTCGTGAGTTATATTTTGTTTTGTGTCGATGAATGAACAATTCAATAAAAACATACAAACACGGCATTGTTGTGAACGGAAAATATGCAATTACTCTGAAAAAATGAACCGTCTATTCTTTATGGTTTGTCGCAGGGCAGCGTGAGGTCATTGTCCCCCTCGTCGGTCGCGTGGGTCGGCAGAATTGGGGAGGATGGCATGAAAAAAGGCGGATCGGGTGACGTCTACCATTTCCGGATCCTGTGAATTTTGTGCGCATGCTTTCTGTCGGTTGACGGCTCTGAATGGGCGCGCCGGCCGTTATGGCGATTGTCCGCTTGCCCGGGCAGAGCCGGCTTTTTGCCGTCTGTGAGGCTTTGGCGGGCGGGTAGAGAGACCGGGCCCGCGACAGTAGAAACGCCAGTGATGTTCGTTTCCACCTGCGATCGACATTGAACAACGGGTCACGTTTCGATCATCGGAGACGAAGGAATGGTCACATCATATGCAATTATCGGGGCGGGCATTGCCGGCCTGGCGGTGGCGCGCAAACTCAGCCAGTCTGCTGATGCGCGGGTAACGGTCATTGAAAAGTCCGACCTCGTGGGCGGGCGCATCCTGTCGCGGGTTCTCGACAACGGCGCCGGGATTGCCGAGCTCGGGGCCGGGCGCTTTGATCCGCTCGCCCATGAACGGGTCAGCCGGCTGGCGCTGGCGCTCGGGCTTGAAACAATGCCCTTCGCTTTTGTTCTCTCGCCGCTGCAGCGCGGGCTGCACGAGCAGACATGGCATTTGCTGAAAGGATTTTGCGGCCAGCTCAGCGATTACTTCAGTTCGCTTGCGCCGTGTGACAGGCAGCGCATGAATCTGGAACAGGCGGCCTTGAATTCGCTCGGGCGGCGTAAGTTCGATTATCTCGTCGAAATGTGCGGTTACGATCTGCTGCGCAACAAGGATTTGAGTTTCGACGAAGGGTTCCAGCTGTTGCGCCACCATCCCGAGACGGGGGGGCTATTTGCCGATGAACGGCGCAGATGGATGTGTTTCAGACAGGGCTTTTCCGCGCTGCCGGCGGCGTTGCAGGCCGACATCGCCGGAAAGGTTGAATTCTGCCTCGAACATGAACTGACCCGGATCGAGATCCGGCCCGGCGGCGGCCATGTGCTCGGCCTGGACACGCGCTCCGGCCGGAAGAACCGGTCCTTCGATAAGGTGATTTTCGCCGTGCCGCTGGGGAATGTGCTGCGTCTGCGCGGCATTTCGCTCTCGCCAACGCTGCGCGATGGCATCAGCGCCGTGCCACTGACCAAGGCCTATTTCAGCTATGCGGACCGCTGGTGGGACGGCATGGGGCTGGAGGGGCGCTGCTTCACCAGTGCTTCGATTTTCCGCAAGGTCTATTTTCCACGGGAAGGGAAATTTCTGCTGGTCTATAGTGACGGGCGCAGCGCGCATGCCCTGCACGAGGCTTTCGTGCATGACCGGGGTGTCCATATGGCCTTTGTCGAAGCCATTCGCGATGTCCTGCCCTTTGCCCTCGGCGATGATACCATTCCCCATCCGGTCTCGGCCGAGCATCAGTTCTGGCCCGAGGGCGTTTCCTTCTGGCGTTCAGGCATAAATCTGGTCCCGGCCGGCTACTGGCCGATCGGGGATGATGCGGTGGTGTGTTCTGACCTGTTCACCAATTATCCCGGCTGGGTCGAAGGCGCGCTGGCAAGCGCTGAATGCGTTGCCGACCATCTCCTGCCGGTGTCTGAGGGAGGGGCCGCGAGAATGACGGAAGGTGTCATGATCTGACACGCCGCCGCGCTTGCCAACGCTCTCGGTTCTCACCGACGCAATCCATCGAAGGATGTGCGTCCGTAAAGGACGCACCCTGGCTCAGGCCTGTTGTTGCTTCTCAAGTGAGCGTGCGGCGAAATTGCCAGCGAGAAATTCCGCATAGGCATTGCGGATGCCATCTTGAAGGGCGATCTTCGGGCTCCAGCCCATTTCGCGGAGCCTGGAACCGCTCATCAGCTTGCGCGGTGTTCCATCCGGCTTTGACAGATCGTGAACGATATTGCCCTCAAAACCGACGATCCTGCAGACCAGCTTCGTCAGCTCCAGGATCGAGATTTCTTCCTCCGATCCGACATTGACATGATCGTGGCCGGAATAGTTTTTCAGGAGAAAGACCAGCGCATCTGCACAATCATCGGCATGCAGGAATTCGCGCAACGGCGTGCCGGTTCCCCAGACGACAACCTCGGCCGCCCCGGACACCTTGGCTTCATGGGCCTTGCGGATCAGCGCTGGCATCACATGGCTGGAACGAAGATCGTAATTGTCACCGGGGCCGTAAAGATTGGTCGGCATGGCTGAGATATAGTCACGGCCATGCTGGCGGCGATAGGCCTGGGCCAGCTTGATGCCGGCGATCTTGGCGATTGCATACCATTCATTGGTTGGCTCCAGCGGTCCGGTCAGAAGCGCGTCTTCTGCAATCGGCTGCGGTGCCAGTTTCGGATAGATGCAGGAGGAGCCGAGAAACAGGAAACGGTCGACATCATTGTGGTGCGCAGCATCAATGATATTGGCCTCGATCATCAGGTTGTCGTAGAGAAAATCGGCCGGATAGGTGTCATTGGCGAGAATGCCGCCGACCTTGGCCGCCGCCATGACAATGGCATCCGGCTTTTCAGCGGCGATGAAGGCTTCAACGTCGGACTGGCGTTTCAGGTCGACACGATCGCGGCCTGCGGTGATGACGGTGCAGTTCTCGCTGCCGAGGCGTCGCACGATCGCGGAACCGACCATGCCGCGATGACCGGCCACCCAGATTTTCTTACCCGTCAGTTCATAAGTCATGTCGATGCCTTTCTTGTGAGCGCCGTGCCGGCGATAGGGCTGTTTCAGGAAAGCCGGACCCGGATCGCAACCGAAACGGCGTCAGAAGAAGGCGCGCAGTCTCGGTGATCGTGGCCTCACCGGGAATGCCGCCGGATCAGCTTTCGATGCTGACGGGCAGATCAAGCCCATGTTCCTTCAGCAACGCGTGACGCTTCGCTGCTTTCAGATCGGCTTCGACCATCTCGCGGCACATGTCGCGCGCAGAGATGTCCGGGGTCCAGCCCAGTTTTTCCTTTGCCTTGGTAGCATCACCGAGCAGGGTCGCGACTTCGGCCGGGCGGAAATAGCGCGGATCAATCTGCATGATGACGTCGCCAACCTTCACGGCGGGCGCGTTGTCACCCGCAACTGCCGTCACGACGGCTTTCTCGTCAATATCCTTGCCGGTGAATTCGAGGCTGATGCCAAGATCGGCAGCCGCCCAGGTGATGAATTCGCGTACGCTGTATTGCTTGCCAGTCGCAATCACGAAGTCTTCCGGCTGATCCTGCTGCAGCATCAGCCACTGCATGCGCACATAATCCTTGGCATGGCCCCAGTCGCGCAGGGAATCGATATTGCCCATATAGAGGCAGGTTTCCAGACCCATGGCAATATTCGCAAGCGCCCTGGTAATCTTGCGGGTCACGAAGGTTTCGCCGCGGCGCGGGCTTTCATGGTTGAACAGGATGCCGTTGCAGGCATAAAGCCCGTAGGCCTCGCGGTAGTTCACCGTGATCCAGTAGGCGTAAAGCTTTGCAACCGCATAGGGCGAGCGCGGATGAAATGGAGTGGTTTCCCGCTGCGGCGTTTCCTGAACAAGGCCGTAAAGCTCTGACGTCGATGCCTGATAAAAGCGCGTCTTCTTTTCCAGACCCAGGAAGCGCATGGCCTCGAGCAGCCTGAGGGTTCCGACGGCATCGACATCGGCGGTATATTCGGGCGCTTCAAAGGAAACGGCCACATGCGACTGGGCGCCGAGATTGTAGATCTCGTCCGGCGCGATGTCGCCGATCAGCCGGGTCAGGCTGGAGGCGTCGGTCAGATCCCCGTAATGAAGCTTCATCGGCACGGCCGCCGCGTGGGGGTCTTCGTAAAGATGATCAATGCGTTGGGTGTTGAAAAGCGAGGCGCGGCGTTTGATGCCGTGAACCTCATAGCCCTTTTCCAGCAGCAGCTCAGTCAGATAAGAGCCATCCTGCCCCGTTACGCCGGTGATCAGTGCCTTTTTCGTCATGCTTGCTTTTCGCCATTATCTGCGTGTGGCCCGAAGATGTCCGGGGGAATGGTCGGTCGTTCCTCCATTAGCGATCGCGCCCGCCGGCTGCAAGAAAAGACTTGCCAGAGCAGCCCCAGCCTCGGCTTTGTTTCCGAATGGTTGAAAATATTTCAAATTAATGCCGAGTTGACCTTGGCGGCTTTCACCCCCACTTTGCGGACAATCAAAACTCCATTCATGAGGCACGCCCATGGCCCGCATCGAAAAATTCGGCCTCGCCTTCGACAAGGCGCTTTACGATTTCCTGAACGATCACGTTCTGCCGGGAACCAACGTTGATCCCGACGCCTATTTTGCCGGATTTTCCGAGATCGTGCATGAGCTTGCGCCGAAGAACCGCGCTTTGCTGAAGACCCGCGATGCGATGCAGGAAAAGCTTGACGCCTGGTACAGGGAAAACGGGGCGCCGGCTGATATGGGTGCCTATGAAGCCTATCTGCGCGAGATCGGCTACATTCTGCCGGAAGGGCCGGACTTTGCCGTTTCCACCGCCAATGTCGATCCGGAGATCACCACCATTGCCGGCCCGCAGCTGGTCGTGCCGATCATGAATGCGCGCTATGCGCTGAACGCTGCCAATGCGCGCTGGGGTTCGCTTTATGATGCGCTCTACGGCACGGATGCGATTGCCGAGGAGGGCGGTGCGGAAAAGGGCAAGGGTTACAATCCGGTCCGCGGCGAGAAGGTGATTGCCTGGGCCCGCAATTTTCTCGACACGTCTGTGCCGCTGGCGGGTGAAAGCTGGAGCGTCGTCCTTGGATTGACGGTTGAAGGCGGTGCCCTGATGGTTGCGACCGACAAGGGGATCACCGGCCTTGCCGATCCGTCGCAGTTTGCCGGTTACCTTGGCGAAGCCGCGGCCCCGAGCCACATTCTTCTCACGCATAACCATCTTCACATCGAAATCACGATTGACGCCGATGGCATGATCGGCCGCCAGGACCCGGCTCACATCAATGATGTCGCGCTGGAATCGGCGATTACCACGATCATGGACTGCGAGGACTCGGTGGCGGCTGTCGATGCCGAGGACAAGGTTCTGGCCTATTCCAACTGGCTCGGCCTGATGAAGGGTGATCTGTCGGAAGACGTTTCCAAGGGTGGCAAGACCTTCACCCGCCGCCTGCATCCCGATACGGAATACAAGGACGGTGATGGCAAGCCCTTCCTGCTGCGCCGCCGCTCCTTGATGCTGATCCGCAATGTCGGCCACCTGATGACCAATCCGGCGATCCTCGATCGCGACGGGCGTGAAGTCCCGGAAGGCATCATGGATGCGCTGGTGACGGCGCTGATCGCGCTTTACGACATCGGCCCCGGCGGCAAGCATTTGAACTCGCTCAACGGCTCGATGTATGTGGTCAAGCCGAAGATGCACGGGCCGGAGGAAGTGGCCTTCGCCACCGAGCTGTTCACCCGCGTCGAACGACTTGTCGGCATGGCGGAAAACACCATGAAGATGGGCATCATGGATGAGGAGCGCCGCACCACGGTCAACCTCAAGGAATGTATCCGGGCGGCAAAGGATCGCGTCGTCTTCATCAATACCGGTTTCCTCGACCGCACCGGCGACGAGATTCATACCTCGATGGAAGCCGGTCCGATGATCCGCAAGGGCGACATGAAGGCGGCTGCCTGGATTGCAGCCTATGAAAACTGGAATGTCGATATCGGGCTGGAATGCGGCCTGGCGGGCCATGCCCAGATCGGCAAGGGCATGTGGGCCATGCCGGATCTGATGGCCGGTATGCTGGAGGCCAAGATCGGTCATCCCAAGGCCGGCGCCAATACCGCCTGGGTGCCCTCGCCGACGGCGGCAACCCTGCATGCGACCCATTACCATGAGGTCGATGTCGAGAAGGTGCAGAAAAGCCTGGTCAGCCGTCAGCGTGCCTCGCTGAAGGATATTCTCTCGGTTCCGGTTGCGGTGCGGCCCAACTGGTCGCAGGAGGATATCCAGGCGGAACTCGACAATAATGCGCAGGGCATTCTCGGTTATGTCGTGCGCTGGATCGATCAGGGGGTCGGTTGCTCCAAGGTGCCGGACATTAACGATATCGGCCTGATGGAAGACCGCGCGACCCTGCGCATCTCCTCCCAGCATATGGCCAACTGGCTCTATCACGGCGTTGTCACGGAAGATCAGATCGTTCAGACGATGAAGAAGATGGCAGCGGTCGTCGACCGTCAGAATGACGGCGATCCGCTTTACCGGCCGATGGCCGGTCATTTTGACAGTTCGGTTGCGTTTCAGGCCGCGCTCGATCTGGTGCTGAAGGGCCGCGCGCAGCCCAATGGCTATACCGAGCCGGTGCTGCATGCCCGCCGGCTGGAGCGCAAGGCAAAGGACGCCGCCTGAGCGGTGTCTGCGGAATGAAATTGAAAAGCCCGGGCCTCGG
Organism: Martelella sp. HB161492; assembly: GCF_013184775.1. Classification (GTDB taxonomy): domain Bacteria; phylum Pseudomonadota; class Alphaproteobacteria; order Rhizobiales; family Rhizobiaceae; genus Martelella. The sequence continues at coordinate 303,220 of NZ_JAATVV010000007.1, read as the reverse complement.
CCCGGGCTTTTTCGTTTCAGTGATAGTCGGGAATGCCGGACATGGTGATGAAGCCCGGCAAGGCGCGGAAGCGGCGATACCAGCGTCTCAAGGCCGGAAATTCATCGTGATCGACGCCGAAATCCCGCGACAGGCCGAAGCTCGGGAACAAGGCGACATCGGCAAGACTGGCTGCGGTGCCGACAAACCATTCCGCACCCGCGATCTGGCGGCGGGTCATGTGATCGTCCATGATGCGCAGCGCTTCGCGTGCCGCCTGGCGCAGATCATCCGACGGCCCGCCAGTGGGCGAGAACAAAGCTTCAAAACGCGCGTCGATGGCGGCTTTCAGCGTGGTGACGGCAAATTCCAGCCAGCCGGCGATTTCAGGGGCCTCGGCGTCGGGTCGCCAGGGGCCGCCATCCGCTGTCCGGGCGGCCAGTTTGGCGAGATGGACGAGCGGGCCGATCGTGCCCGGATAGGCCTTGCCGTCATCGGTGAGCACCGGCAGGACGGCGGCGGGCGAAAGGACGCGCATTTCTGCAGAGCGGTGGGCATCGCCGGGTACGGAATCAATTGCCACCGTCTCATAGGGGATCCCGGCAAGTGCCATGAAGAGGCGCAGGCGATAGCAGTTTTCGTCCAGCGCGTGATCATAGAGAATGAGATGGCTCATTGGACGGCCTCCAGGCCAGGCGCTGTTTCGGCGGCAAGCCGCAGGCGTTCGGCAAAGCGGGCGGCCGCGATGCGTGATGCGGTGCCGGCCGCTGCGGCGATGACGATATGCAGTGCGGTGATCTTGCCATCGAAGGGCTGAACCGCGACGACGAGCGGCGCTGCGTCAATGGTCGCACGCCAGAGCGTTCCGTCCGGCTCTCCCGATGCGGTTTCGTCGGCGTCTTTCAGGCAGGCGAGCAGTCTCTCAGGCGTTGCATCGACATAGAGCGAACGCACCGGCACGATCGGGCCGGAAAGCTCCGGAAGCTTTGCCGGGTCGCCATCATCCTCTGCCGTGGTCCAGATGATGCCGGCATGGTCTGCGACGCTATAGCGCGGCACGCGGATGGTTTTCGGCACCTCAAGTTCCGGATGGGCGGGAATGTAGCGGCACTGGCCGTCGCTGGCATATTCCCAGCCATGATAGAGGCAGGCAATGTGATTGCCGCGCACGAAGCCGAGCGACAGGCGCACGCCGCGGTGGGGACAGCGGTCCTCCCAGGCATGGGCCTTGCCTTCATTGTCGCGCCAGATGGCGATTTCCCTGCCCCGGATGCGGGTACCGGCGGAGCTGCCGTTTTCGAGCGTTTCCGAGAGCGCTACCGGATACCAGGTTGCTGCCATGATGAATTGATGCCTTTCGGGATAGGTTTCGGCGGGGTGGATTGCGGCCGGGTCAGGCCGGGCATGTGGTGATATCGAAAATCATGCAATCATAGGGACCGAGAGACAAGGCCATTTCGAAAGCACCGATGAGAGCCTGCGGGCCACGCACCCGGATTTGGGCAGCCTGTTCATCAAGCGCCAGAATATCGATCTGGAGCGCCAGCCTGGCTGCGCGGTTCTCGGCAAGCGCGCGAAAGCTTGGCGCGCAGAGCCTGCCGGAGAAGCGGAAGGTCGTTTCGGTGGTCTGATCCGTCAAATCGGCAGCCTTTCGTTGATTGGCGCTATCGGAGGACGCGGATCTGCGAATGTCAAGCCACTGGACTCGGGCGTGAAAACTTCTCAAGATTGTCCGGGTAAACGAGAGACGGGGCGAATAAATGGTGGAACAGGCAGCGCTTGATCAATGGTATGTGGTCTCGGCCGAGCGTGATCTTGGCGAAGGCGAGACTGAGACCATCCTGCTGGGATCGGCGCTCTTTCTGACGCGGCGCGGCGATGTGATTACCGTCCGCCGGTTCGAAGATGGTGCGGCCCTGCCGGTGATCCGCCGCTATGGCTTTGTCTGGACCACGCCGGGCGAACCGGCCCGCGATCTTTTCGACCTGCCGGAAATTGCCGAGCCTGACCGCCGGGCGATCACCTGCGGCGCGGTGACCGTGCGCGCCTCGGGCCTCCGGATCGTCGAGAATTTTCTCGATCTTGCCCATTTTCCCTTCGTCCATACCGATATTCTCGGCGCCGAGCCGCATACCGAGGTGAAGAGCTACAAGGTCGAGATCCGCCGCGATGTCGATGAAGTCTGGGCGACGGACTGTACCTTCAAGCAGCCGCGCGCGGCCCTTTCGGCCGAGGGTGCCGTCGATGTCGACTATACCTATCGCGTCATGGCCCCGTTCAACACGCTGCTTTACAAGACCTGTCCCGGTGCCGCCAACCGTTTCGATGTGATCGCGCTTTTCGTGCAGCCGATGGCGCCGGATCTCTGCCGTGCTCATCCGGGGCTCTACATGATTGACGATCAGGCGAGCGATGCGGCGATGATCCAGTTTCAGCAGGAGATTTTCCTGCAGGACCGGATCATTCTCGAAAACCAGCGTCCGGTGCTGCTGCCGATGGAGCCACGGGCGGAAATCCCCACACGCGCCGATGCGACGTCAATCGCCTATCGCCGCTGGCTGAAGGAAAAGGGCATCACCTACGGCACCACACTTGTGGCCTGAGGCTGCCGCAGCGCTTCGTTGGCGCGGGGGGCTTGCGACCCGGCCCGGCCGGTCCCAAATCAGGCGCTGGAGCTGATCAAGGAGATTGCCAGACATGCTGATAGAAGCCGCGCGCCGGGCCGGTGCCGATCTGATTGATCCGAAACTGCGCGGCATTTTGTGGAAGGTGCTCGGCCTGTCGCTGATCTGCCTGATCGCGCTCTGGTTTGCCGTCCGTGCGCTGTTCATGTGGCTGGCCTTCCCGTTTCTGGCGCATCTCTTTCCGACCATGCCGGACTGGGCGGGATGGATCTCCTTCGTGCTGCTTTTTCTTGCCGGTGTCGGGCTGGCGCTGACGCTCGCCATGCTGATGTCGCCGGTCTCCGCCTTTGTCGCCGGTATCTTTCTCGATGACGCGGCCGAGCATATCGAGAAGATCGACTATCCCGATGATCCGCCGGGACGCGCCATGCCGGTGTTTCAGGCGCTTGCCGCGTCGCTGAAATTTCTCGGCATCGTCATTCTCGGCAATCTCGTCGCGCTCGCCCTGTTGCTGGTGCCGGGCGTCAATCTCATCGCCTTCTTTGTTGTCAACGGCTATCTGCTTGGCCGGGAATTCTTCGAATTTGCCGCCATGCGCTTCATGGATGTGGCGGCAGCAAGGGCCTTCCGGCGCCAGCATGCCTGGCGGGTTTTCTTCGCCGGGCTGGTGATTGCCTGCTTTGTCGCGATCCCGATCGTCAATCTGGCGACGCCGCTTTTTGCGGCGGCCTTCATGATTCATGTGTTCAAACGGCTCAATTCCGCTTAAACTAGGCGGATAATCGCCTATCTTGCGACAAAAAAAGATATTAGCGCAAGATTCCTCGAATATTGACGTCTTGAATCGAATTCTTTTTGGCTGTATGTGCGATTGAGGAACGGGACAGGCGCCACTGGCGGTTCGCAGAAACACGCGGAATGGTTTCCGTCCGCCGCGCATCCGTGTCATGATTAAAACTGGAGAGAAGAATGAGCCGTATCGTCTATCTGAACGGTGAGTGGCTGCCGGAAGAAGAAGCCAAGGTTTCGATTTTCGATCGCGGCTATCTGTTTGCCGATGCCATTTACGAAGTCACCTGCGTGCTGGATGGCAAGCTTCTGGATTATGCCGGCCATTCGGCGCGGCTGAAGCGCTCCACCGCTGCCATCGACATGAAGATGCCGGTTTCCGAAGAGGAACTGCTGGCGCTGCACCGCGAAATCGTCAAGCGCAACAATATCGAGCAGGGCCTGATCTATCTTCAGGTCTCGCGCGGCAATGCCGGCGACCGTGATTTCATGTTCGACAACAAGACCACGCCGACCTTTCTGATGTTCACCCAGAAGAAGAACGTCATCGATACGCCGACCGGCAAGAAGGGTATCACCGTAGCCACGGTCGAGGATCTGCGCTGGGGCCGCTGCGACATCAAGACGACGCAGCTGCTCTATCCGAGCCTTGCCAAGATGGAAGCTCATGAAAAGGGCGCAGACGATGCCTGGTTGGTGCGCGACGGCTATATCACCGAACAGTCTTCCGCCACGGCCTATATCGTCACGGCGGATGATATCGTCGTCACCCGGCCGCTGAGCCATGCGATCCTGCCCGGCATCACCCGGGCGTCCGCTCTGGAAATTGCTGCCCGTAACGGCATCAAGGTCGAGGAACGCGCCTTCACGGTCGAAGAGGCCAAGGCCGCCAAGGAAGCCTTCTATACCTCTGCTTCCAATTTCGTCACACCGGTCACCGCCATTGACGGCCAGACCGTCGGCGACGGCAAGCCCGGTGCCCTGTCGCTGAAGCTGCGCGAACTCTATATCGAAAATCGCCGCGCTGGCGCGATCTGAGTTTTTTCCCGGATCGGGAATATGAAGGCCCGTGCAGCGATGTGCGGGCTTTTTCTGTTATTCCTCCGGCGACGCAGTGCGATTCGCCGATCCAGACTTGCCGATTGCCAAGTTGATGATAGCGCTTGACTTTTGCCGTTGATTGGCGACTTTTGCGGGCAGATTCTGTCATGTATATGCCCGGTTTATAAGCACTTTCGTGGCTTGACACTTCTTTGGGCAATTCATAACAATATTAACCATTTGGTCAAAGAGGGGTCCCAACCATGTCGAAATCCATCCTGCTGACACGTCGCTCGCTGCTGATCTCGAGCGCCGTGATGGCAACTGTTGCCGCCGGTCCGAAGCTGATGGCGGCGGACAAGCTGAAAGTTGCCGCTATCCACGCTTCGCCGGTCGAAAATGCCTGGAACTCGGTCATTCATCAGGCGCTGCTGGATGCCGCCGCCGAAGGCGTGATCGACTACCAGTTCTCCGAAAGCGTTTCGGCGACCGATTATCCCCGCGCCATGCGCGAATATGCCGAACAGGGCATGGATCTGATCATCGGCGAGGCCTATGCGGTGGAATCAGAAGCCCGCGAAGTGGCGGCTGATTATCCCGACACGGCTTTCGTGCTCGGCTCCTCGGCTGGTCCGGAAGGCGATAATTTCGGTGTCTTCGGCACCTGGAACCATGATGGCGCCTATCTCGCCGGCATGCTCGCGGGCAAGATGACCAAGACCAACAAGGTCGGCTCGGTCGGTGCCATGCCGATCCCGGAGGTCAACATGCTGATCAACGCCTTTGCTGAAGGCGTGAAGGCGGTCAATCCGGATGCGACCCATTCCGTCACCTTCATCGGCACCTTCTTCGATCCGCCGAAGGCCCGCGAAGCCGGTCTCGCCCAGATCGATGCCGGTGCGGATATCCTGTTCGGCGAGCGCATCGGCACGGCCGATGCCGCCAAGGAACGTGGCATCAAGGCTGTTGGTTCGCTGATCGACTATACGCCGCGTTATCCCGATACGGTCTTCGCCAATGCGCTGTGGGGCTTCCGCCCGATCCTGAATGCAGCGCTTGCCGATGTTGCCGCCGGCAATGCCGTCGGTCAGGATTACACCGCTTTCGGCATGCTCAAGGAAGGCGGCAGCGATATCGCTTTCGTCGAGGGTGTGGCGCCGAAGGAGGCGGAAGAAGCCATGCTGGCCAAGCGCCAGGAAATCATCGACGGCACGTTTGAAGTGCCGCGCAACATGGACGAACCGAAGTAAGGAACGTCATGACGGCCGATGCGACCGCGCTCGCCGCTGCCATCGGCAAAGGCGAATTGACGGCGCGGCAGGCGATGGAACAATCGCTTGCCGCGGCGAAAACCCAGTCTGCGCTCGGTGCGCTCTGCCTGGTCGATGAAACGGCCGGGCTGGATGCGGCGGCGCAGTTCGACAGCCTTCCGGTTGATGAGAAGCGCCGCATGCCGTTTGGCGGCGTGCCGTTGGTGGCCAAAGATCTCGGCGGCCCTTTCAGGGGGTTTCCGCTTCGCGCCGGCTCACGCGCCATGGCGCCCAATGCCGATCTGGACAGTGATCTCGCCGCCCGGTTTCGCGCGGCGGGCTTTTGCATGTTCGGCCTTGCCACCTCGCCGGAATTCGGCCTGTCGCTGGCCGCTGAACCGCTGATCGGGCCCTGCGCCCGCAACCCGCTCGATCCCGGGCTTTCGCCCGGCGGCTCCTCCGGTGGTTCGGCCGCAGCCGTTGCTGCGGGCATTGTCGCGATCGCCCATGCGACCGATGCGGGCGGATCGATCCGCGTTCCGGCCGCCGCCTGCGGTCTGGTCGGGCTCAAACCCGGTCGCGGTGCCATGCCGGCCGGGCCCGGTTATGGCAATTATCTCGGCGGCATTGCCTCCGAACTTGCCGTCTGCCGCTCGGTGCGCGATGCGGCTCTTGCCTTTGAGACGCTCAGCGGCGATGCGAAGGGACCCTTCCCGGAGGTGAAGCCGAGCAAGGCCGGAGGCATGCTGTCAATCGGCGTTCTGGCCGAGACCGGAGACCAAACGCCGACCACGCCGGAACGCGCCGCTGCGGTGCTGGATGCGGCGCGCCGTCTTGAACGCAAAGGCCACCGCCTTGTCGCGCTGGAATGGGCCAGGGTCTCGGCGTTGGCGGAAGAATGCGCCGCGCTGTTCGGCGATATTGCAGCCATCAATCTTGCCACCAATGTCCGGCGCTTCGGCCTCGACTGCACGAAACTGGAGCCGTTGACACAGGCGGTTGTCGCCCGTGGTCTGGCGATGTCCGGCACGGATGTCTGGCAGATCACCAATCGGCTCGCCTTCGTCGCGCGGGATTGCCAGGCGTTGTTTGACGGCTTCGATGTGCTGGCAACGCCGATGCTTTCCGGTCCGCCAAGGCCGGTCGGTGCCTTTCCTGCCGATCATGGCGATACGGCAGCCCATTTTGCCCGCATGGCCGCCTTCGCGCCGCTGGCGACGCTTGCCAATATGTCCGGCTTTGCCGCGCTGACGCTGCCCGTCGGTGCTGATCATGACGGCCTGCCGCTTCCCTTGCAATTGATGGCACCTTCAGGCGCGGAGCTGCCACTTCTCGGACTTGCGCAGACGCTTGAGAACGAGGACCTTTGGCACCATCCCTTCGCAATAGCAGGATTTGGACGATGACGGCGGTTCTTCAGATCAGCAATGTCAGCAAGCGCTTCGGTGATAACCTCGCCAATGATGCGATCTCGCTTTCGCTTGCCAAGGGTGAGATCGTCGCGCTTCTGGGTGAAAACGGCGCCGGCAAGACGACGCTGATGAGCATTCTCTTCGGCCATTATGTGCAGGATGAAGGCACGGTAACGGTCAAGGGCCGCGAATTGCCGCCCGGCTCGCCGCGTGCTGCCATTGCCGCCGGTATCGGCATGGTGCATCAGCATTTCTCGCTCGCCCCCAATCTCACCGTGCTGGAAAATGTCATGACCGGCACGGAACGCCTGTGGCGGCTGTCTTCCAATGTGAAGGCGGGACGGCAGAAACTCGCCGAGATCTCCGCCCGTTTCGGCCTTGCCGTTGATCCCGATGCCAGGCTGGGTGATCTTTCGGTCGGCGAGCAGCAGCGTGTCGAGATCCTCAAGGCGCTTTACAACGATGCCGAAATTCTGGTGCTGGACGAACCGACGGCGGTGCTGACCCAGCCGGAAGCGGAGAAACTGTTTTCGACGCTGAAGGATATGGCGGCAAAAGGCCTGTCGCTGATTTTCATCTCCCACAAGCTCGATGAGGTCATGGCGACGGCCGACCGGATCGTGGTCCTGCGCGGCGGCCGGCATGTCGCAGAGCGTGCCGTCGGCGATACGTCGAAGGCCGAACTTGCCGAACTGATGGTCGGCCATGCGGTCAAGCGTCCGGTGCGTGAGGCGTCAACGCCCGGGCCGGTGGTGCTGGAAGCGGCGGGGATCACGCTGCGCGAGGCCGGTGTCGACCGGCTGAAACAGGTCAGCTTCCGTCTTCATGCCGGTGAAGTGCTTGGTATTATCGGTGTTTCCGGCAATGGTCAGGCGCATCTGGCGCGGCTTCTGAGTGGGACCGCGAAGCGTGCCACGGGCGATCTGATGCTGTTTGGCGAGGCCGTCGGCGATCTCACCGTCGCCGATGCCATCCGGCTCGGCATTGGCCGCGTGCCGGAGGATCGCAATGGCGAAGGCGCGATCGGCGAAATGGCGATCTGGGAGAATGCGGTGCTGGAGCGGATCGAGGATTATCAGAGCCACGGTTTTGTCGACCGCAAGGCCGGCATCGCTTTCGCCCGCCAGATCATTGACGGTTTCGATGTGCGTGGCGGAACGCCGGCGAGCCGCACCCGGCTTTTGTCGGGCGGCAATATGCAAAAGCTTATTCTCGGCCGCAATCTGATTGAAAATCCGAAGATCCTGCTGGCCGCGCAGCCGGCGCGGGGGCTGGATGAAGGTGCCGTTGCCGCTGTTCACGAGCGCATTCTCGCCGCCAGAAAGGCCGGCACGGCCGTGCTGCTGATTTCGGAAGATCTGGATGAAGTCATGGGGCTTGCCGATCGCATTCAGGCGATTGTCGGCGGCCGGCTGTCGCCGCCCGTCATGGCAGAAGACGCCGACAAGACCAGGCTCGGCCTGATGATGGCCGGTGCCTTTGAGGAGACGAACCATGCGGTTTGAACGGCGCGAACACCGCTCGCTCATGCTGACCATTGCGACGCCGCTGATCGCTGTTGTCGTGGCGCTTGCCATTTCCGGGGTCCTGATTGCTGCGGCCGGAGCGCCGGTTTTCGAGGCCTACTGGAAAATTCTGGTCGGCGCTTTCGGCTCCAGACTGTCGATTTCCGAAACGCTGACGCGTGCCACACCGCTGATCCTGACCGGGCTTGCCGCCGCTGTCGCCTTTCGCGCGCGGCTCTGGAATATCGGTGCGGAGGGGCAGTTCTATCTTGGTGCCATTGCCGTTGCCGCCGTTGGTGCCCATCTGACCTCGGGGCTTCCCGGTCTCATGCAGATCCCGATCCTGCTCATTGCTGGTGCCATTGCCGGCATGGTGCTGCTGCTGATCCCGCTCTGGCTGCGCCTGCGCTTTTCCGTCGATGAAGTGGTGACGACGCTGCTGTTGAATTTCGTCGCCATCCTGTTTGTCTCGATGCTGATTGATGGTGTGCTGAAGGATCCGCTGGCCTTTGGCTGGCCGCAGTCGGAAGCTGTCGACAAGATCGCCCGCCTGCCGAAGCTGCTGGCGCGCTCCAGGCTGCATTTCGGTCTGGTGATTGCGGTGGTGCTGGCGATCATCGTGCATTTCGTCCAGTCGCGCACGGTTTTCGGCCTGCGCTCGCGGGCCGCCGGGCTGAACCCGAAAGGGGCGGTCTTTGCCGGTGTGCCGCTGGCGCGCACGCTGGTGGTCGTGGCGATGATTTCCGGCGGGCTTGCGGGGCTTGCCGGTGCCGTCGAGGTGCTGGGCGTCAAGGGCTATGTGACGACGGACCTGTCGCCGGGCTTCGGCTATTCCGGCATCGTCGTTGCCATGCTCGCCAACCTCAATCCGCTGGGGGTTGTCCTGGCCGCGCTCTTCACCGCCACCATGTTTGTTGGCGCGGATGGCATGAGCCGCGCACTCGGTATTCCAACTTATATTGCCGACGTCACCGTGGCGCTGTCACTGCTGTCGATGCTGGTCGCCGTCTTCTTTGCCCAATACAGGATCCGCCGATGAACGCGCTTGTCGATATTCTCGCTTCCGCCGGGCTCTGGGCAGCCGTTCTGCGCATCGCTACACCGCTGATCCTCGGCACGCTTGGGGCGTTGCTGTCGGAACGCTCCGGTGTTCTCAATCTCGGCATTGAGGGCATCATGACCTTCGGCGCCATGATCGGCTGGCTGGCGGTCTATAATGGCGCGGATCTTTGGACCGGGCTTCTGATCGCAGCGCTGGCGGGCGCCGTCTTCGGTCTTTTGCATGCCGCGCTTACCGTCACGCTTGGCCTGTCGCAGCATGTGTCCGGCCTTGGCGTGACGCTGTTTGCCTCGAGCTTTTCCTATTATCTCTTCCGTCTTCTGGTGCCGGTTTCCGGCACGCCGCCGACGATCGAGCCGTTTCAGCCGATCAATATTCCCGGATTGTCAGACCTGCCCTTCATCGGTCCGGCCTTCTTCACCCAGACCGCGCCCACTTATCTCGCGATTGTGCTGGCGCTGGTGCTGGCCTGGTTCCTGGCGCGTACGCCGGCGGGCCTTGCGATCCGCATGACGGGCGAAAACCCGCATGCGGCCGAAGCCCAGGGGCTGAACCCGATGCTGGTGCGCTATGCCGCGATCACCGCCGGCAGCGCGCTGATGGCCGTCGGCGGCGCATTTCTCACCACCTCGGCCTTCAACTCCTTCTTCCCGACCATGGTGCAGGGGCGCGGCTGGATCTGTATCGCCCTCGTCGTCTTTGCCTCATGGAAGCCGGAGCGGGCATTGTTCGGGGCGCTACTGTTTGCCTTTTTCGATGGTTTCCAGCTCAGGCTGCAAACCGTGCTCAGCGGCGTTGTGCCCTATCAGCTGTTCCTGATGATCCCCTATATCCTGTCCATTGCTGCCCTTGCCGTCATGGCGCGACGCGCCCGTGTGCCGCAGGCGCTGATGCAGCCCTACCGGCGCGGCGAACGCTGATTTTTGCCAAGGAGTTCCGCCATGTTTGATCTCATCATCAAGAATGCCAACCTGCCCGATGGCCGGAAGGGTGTGGATATTGCCATCGCCGATGGTCTTATTGGCGCGATCGAGCCGGGGATTACGGCGCAAGCGCGTCAGGTGATCGACGCGAGTGGCCGGATGGTGAGCCCGCCCTTCGTTGATCCGCATTTCCACATGGATGCGACGCTGTCTCTTGGCCTGCCGCGCATGAATGTCTCCGGCACGCTTCTAGAAGGTATTGCGCTTTGGGGCGAGCTCCGGCCGATGCTGACAAAGGAAGCGCTGATCGAACGGGCACTGGCCTATTGTGATCTTGCCGTGTCGCAGGGGCTGTTGTTCATCCGCAGCCATGTCGATACGTCCGATCCGCGCCTTGTCACCGCCGAGGCGATGCTGGAGGTGAAGGACCGGGTCAAACCCTATATCGACCTGCAATTGGTCGCCTTCCCGCAGGATGGCTATTACCGGGCGAAGGACGGGGTCAAATCGCTGGAACGGGCGCTGGATATGGGTATTGACGTGGTCGGCGGCATTCCGCATTTCGAGCGGACCATGGCCGAAGGCGCCCGCTCGGTCGAAGCGCTCTGCCGGATTGCGGCCGAACGCGGCCTGCCGGTCGATATGCATTGCGATGAAACGGATGACCCGATGTCGCGGCATATCGAAACGCTGGCGGCCGAGACGATCCGCTTCGGGTTGCAGGGCCGGGTTGCCGGTTCGCATCTGACGTCAATGCATTCGATGGACAATTACTACGTCTCCAAGCTGATCCCGCTGATGGCCGAGGCGAAGATCAACGCCATTCCCAATCCGCTGATCAATATCATGCTGCAGGGTCGCCACGATACGTTCCCGAAGCGGCGCGGGCTGACGCGGGTGCGTGAACTGATGGCGGCTGGTATCAATGTCTCCTTCGGCCATGACTGCGTGATGGACCCGTGGTATTCGATGGGTTCCGGCGACATGCTCGAGGTCGCCCATATGGCGGTGCATGTGGCGCAGATGTCCGGCGTTGAGGACAAGCAGAAGATCTATGAGGCGGTCACGGTGAATTCAGCCAAGGCCCTGGGGCTTGAGGCCTATGGCCTTGCGGTTGGTCATCCCGCCGATCTGGTGGTGCTGCAGGCTGAAGACGTGCTGGAGGCATTGCGGCTGAAACCGGCGCGGCTGTTCGTTCTGAAGCGCGGCCGGGTGATTTCGTCGACTGCGCCGAAGATTGCGACACTGGCGCTTGATGGCCGGCCGGATCGTCTTGATCCGGGCAGAAATCCGACGGCGCGATAAGATTTGGTTGAAGAAGCGGAAAACCGCCGAAACAGGAATGGATGAGGAAAGCCATGCACGGAGAATATAAGGTTCACGGCGGCAAGCTGGTGGTTTGCGATCTTGAGGTCCGCGACGGCAAGCTTGCCGATGTGCAGATCGCCGGCGATTTCTTTCTCGAACCGGCCGAGGCGCTCACCGATATCTGCAACAGCCTGAACGGTCTGCCGGCGGCGGCCTCGGTGGAGACGATTGTTGCAGCCCTCAATGCCGGGATCCGCGCCGATGCGGCGCTGATCGGCTTTTCGGTCGAGGCGATTGCCATTGCGGTCAGGCGAGCGCTTGGCGTTGCCAAGACCTGGCGCGATTATGAATGGGAGATCCTCGATGGGCAGCCCTTCGCGCCGACCATGCATATGGCGCTCGAAGAGGTGCTGGCGGCCGAGGTCGGTGCGGGCCGGCGTGCGCCGACGCTGCGCTTCTGGGAATGGGAACGGCCCGCCATCATCATCGGCTCGTTCCAGTCGCTGAAGAATGAGGTCGATATGGAGGCCTGCCGCGAATACGGCGTCGAGGTCGTGCGCCGTGTGACCGGCGGAGGGGCGATGTTTGTCGAACCCGGCTCGATCATCACCTATTCGCTTTATGCGCCGGCCGAGCTGGTTGCGGATATGAGCTTTGCCGATTCCTACGCCTTTCTCGACCAATGGGTGCTGAAAGCGCTGAATGAGGTCGGTATCGCGGCCTTTTACAAGCCGCTCAATGATATCGCCTCGCCCGAGGGCAAGATCGGCGGCGCAGCGCAGAAGCGCTTCTCCAACGGCACGGTGCTGCATCATGTCACCATGGCCTATGACATGGATGCCGCCAAGATGACCAAGGTGCTGCGCATCGGCCGCGAGAAACTGTCCGACAAGGGCACGGCGAGTGCTGCCAAGCGTGTCGATCCGCTGAAGACGCAGACCGGCCTGCCGCGCGAGGCGATCCTGAAATCGATGACCGATACCTTCATCGGCCTGAATGGCGGCAGGAAAAGCGCGCTGACAGAAGCGGAGATCGCGGCGGCGGAACAGCTCGCCGCCGGCAAGTTCTCCTCCGATGAGTGGCTCAACCATATTCCGTGAGCCGGCTCGCTTCAGCCATTCATGCTGCCGGCCGATAAGGCTTTTCTGCCGGCAGCACTGGAACTTCGCCCGCTGCTTCCCAGTTTGAGATCATGGCCCGCTTTTTCGGGCGTGATGCGCCTTTGGGCGTCAACGGGAGGAAGATGCGGATGAAACCTGGGATCACCACCGTCTTTACCGTCCTGGTATTGGCCACCGGCTGTGCGTCGGCCAAGGATTTCAACGCTGCCCCGCCGAATGCGCCGGATCAGCATCCGGCCTTTGCCGGGCAGACCCGTGCCCCGGTTCTTGATCAGGGCGTTGCACTGAACCGCAAGGTCATTGCCAAAGGACTCAACAGCCCTTGGGGCATGGATCAGCTGCCGGACGGGCGCTATCTGGTGACGGAGCGGCCCGGCAATCTTGTTATTGTCGGCATCGACGGCGCGGTCTCTAGACCGGTTTCCGGCATGCCTGCCGTTGCCTATGGCGGGCAGGGCGGGCTGCTCGATGTCGTGGTGCGCGATGATTTCGATGCGACCCGCCGGGTCTGGTGGTCCTATGCCGAACCGCGCGCGGGCGGCAGGAATGCCACCGCCGTTGCCACCGGCACGCTATCGGCCGATGACACGGCAATGGAAAATGTTGCGGTGATCTTCCGCCAGCAACCGGCCTGGAATTCATCGGCCCATTTCGGTTCACGTCTCGTTTTCGATCGTGACGGCATGCTGTTCGTGACAACGGGCGAGCGCTCGCTGGCAGCGCCGCGCCAGCTGGCCCAGGATATTTCAACTGATCTTGGCAAGGTGATCCGGATCGCGCCTGATGGCGGTGCCGCCCCCGGTAATCCGGCAATGCCGGGCGGCCGGCCGGAGATCTGGTCCTATGGCCATCGCAATCTCCAGTCGGCAGCGCTCGGGCCTAATGGCAGGCTCTGGACCGTCGAGCATGGGCCGCGCGGCGGTGATGAGCTCAACCATCCGGAGGCGGGCAGGAATTATGGCTGGCCGGTGATCACCTATGGCATCAATTACAATGGCCAGCCGATCGGCGAGGGTCTGACGCAGCAGAACGGCATGGAACAGCCGGTCTATTACTGGGACCCGGTGATCGCGCCGAGCGGCATGGCCTTTTATGACGGTGATGTGTTTCCGGACTGGCGGGGCTCGGTGCTGATTGGCGGGCTGGCAGGCCAGGCGCTGGTGCGCCTCACGCTGGACGGTGACCGGGTGACGGGGGAGGCCCGCTACCTTCAGGGCATGGCGCGGATCCGCGATGTCGATGTGGCCCGCGATGGCACGGTGATGGTGCTGAGTGATGGTGCCGGTGGCGCAATGATACAGCTGACGCCGTAACGCCTCCGGCTTGCGCCAGCGCAAGGCCTGCGAGCGGCATTGCCGCTAATCCTGTCGGAGACGAACCGGCAACAGGGCCGGCAACAGGGAACGCGGCATGGAGAAAAGGCGCCTCATCATCGGCATTTCGGGGGCATCCGGTGCTGTCTACGGCCTGACCATCTTGGATATGGCGCGGCAGGCCGGCGTTGAGACCCATCTGGTTGTCTCCAATGCCGCTGTCCGGACGCTGCGCCATGAGACCGGGCTTGATCCTGCCGATCTTGCGGACCGTTGCGACCGGATCTATCCGTCAGATGATGTCGGGGCGGCGATTGCCAGCGGCTCCTTCAAAACGCTGGGCATGGTGGTCGCCCCCTGTTCGATCCGCTCCGCATCGGAGATGGCGACCGGCGTGACCTCCAGCCTTCTGACCCGCGCCGGCGATGTCGTGCTGAAGGAAAAGCGCCGCCTGGTGCTGATGGTGCGCGAGACCCCGCTGCATCTCGGCCATCTTCGCATGCTGACACAGCTCGCCGAAATCGGCGCGGTGATCGCCCCGCCTGTCCCTGCCTTTTACGCAGCGCCTGACAGTCTCGACGCCATGGTGCGCCAGACCTGCGGCCGGATGCTGGATCTGTTCGGTATCGACAGTGATGTCGCCCGCTGGAACGGGCTTGAGGATTAATCCGCGATCGTCACATCGATATTGTGCTGGGTCAGCGCACGGGCGAGGCTCCCGGCCGGTGCCATGTCGGTGACCAGCTGATCGAGTTTCTTCCAGCTGGAATAGCGGGCCGGGAAAATCCGCCCATGCTTGGAATGGTCAGCGGTGACGATGGTGCGCGAGGAACGCAGCACCATGGCGGAATAAACCGAGGCACATTCGATCAGCGCGTCGGTCGGCCCGTCCTCGGCAAGGCCGGAGGCGCCGAGAATCGCGGCATCGGCAAAATAGTCGTTGAGGAACGAGACGGTGTGAACGCCGACGGTCGCCCCTTCATCGGCGTGATAGTCGCCGGGCAGCATCAGCACCTTGATGGTCGGGTTCATCGAAAGCACCGTTGCAACGCCGAAAGCATGGGTCAGAACGGTGATATCGCGCATCTCCACCGCAATGCGGCGGGCGACGTGAACGGTGGTGGAGCCGGAGCCGATCATCAGGATCCGGGCATCGCGGATCAGCGGGATGGTCGCCTTGGCGATGCGCTCTCGCTCTGAGATGAACAGGGTGTGGCGCTCCGAAACGGCGGGCTCGCTTGAAAGCGAACGGGTGGCACCGCCATAGGTGCGGTTCAAGAGCCCCTGTTCGGTCATCTCGTCGAGGTCGCGGCGGATGGTTTCTGTTGAAACGTCCATACGGCGGGCGAGTTCGGCAACGCGCAGGCTCGCTGTGCCATTGAGCTCGGTCAGGATCTGTGCCTGGCGTTCCGATTTGGACAGTTTCATACGCTCCCCCGGCCTCCGTCGTCGCAATGTGTGAGTTCGAACCGCTCTTGTTGCAGGTTCAACGTCTTTGGGCAAGAATGGCTGCTCATTCCGGCAGATAGGCGATCAGCTCGTCTGATGACATGACGCTGGCATAGATCATGTTCATGATCTCGATCTCGCGCTCATGCAGTTCGGTGCTGCCCGCCGCGCAGGCATCTTCGGCAATGATCACGTCGAAGCTTTCATCGGCGAGGCTGCGCACGGTGGAGGCGACGCACTGATCGGTGAAGATGCCGGCGCAGACCACATGGGTGATGCCGAGATTGCCGAGCACGAGGCGCAGATTGGTCCCGGTGAGCGCGCTGTCCGTGGTCTTGGTGACGACGATCTCGTCCTTTTCCGGGGCAAGCGCGTCGATGATCTGGCTGTCCCATTCGTCCTTCGGCAGAAGCAGATCGTTCCAGCCGGGCTTTTTCTGCGACAGCGACCGGTCGCGGCCATCGGTTCTGAGTGCGGCAATGCGGGCATAGAGCACGTCGAGGCCGCGGGCGCGGAAGGCTTGCAGCAGTTTCTGGCTGTTGGGAATGACGGTTTCATGCATGCGGTCATGAAACGGTGTCCATGCATGGTAGCGCGCCAGTTCCGCATCCGTGAGCGTGTCGGGATCGGGGCGTTTGAGATAGGTGTTCTGCACGTCGATGATCAGCAGCGCCACCTTGCCCTTTTCCAGGGCCGGATCGGCCGGTTCCGGCGCGCCCTGATAGTAGAAGGACCGCCATTTGGTTTTCCAGCTCATCAGATGCTCTCCCTGCCGCGTTCACGGGCCTTGGCTGCCATAAGGGCAAAGAAGCCTGCAAGCAGCAGAACGGCAGCGGCGGCGAGCGTACTCATCGTGCCGAGGGCTGTCACCATCGGCGTGTAGCCGGCGACCATCTTGGCATAGAGCCATTTCGGGATCGTCGAGTCGACGCCGGTCGTATAGAGCGACAGCGGGAAATTGCCCCAGGACAGAAGAAAGGCAAACAGCGCACCGGACCAGATGCCGGGCCACAGGATCGGCAGCGTCACCTCTTTCAGGATGGTGATATTGTCGGCGCCGAGATCGCGGGCGGCCTCTTCCAGCGTCGGGTCGAAGCCATAGACCTGAATGGCGATCACCAGCGTGACGACCGGCACGATCCAGACCAGATGCGCAACCACGGCCGTCTGCCAGCTCGGATTGATGCCGAGCGCGTTGAACCAGAGCAGCAGCGCCAGACCCAGCACCGGCTGGGGAAAGAAGACCGGCAGGAGCAGGAGCTTCTGGTAGAGCCGGCGGCCCTTCCAGTCATAGCGGGCAAAGGCGAGCGCGCCGAAAAAGCCGATGACAACGGAGATGATGGTGACGATGAAGGCGATCAGCAGCGAATTGTTGAGCAGCTGATGGATCTCGAAGGAATCGAATGTCTTCTGCCACCATTCGAAGGACCATTTCTTCACCGGGAAGATGAAGTAGCGGCTCTTCGACAGGCCCGACAGGGCGCCGCAGAAAATCGGCATATAGATGAACAGCACCACGAAGGCGGTCCAGGCCCGAATGAAAAAGCGTGAGGGGGATGGTTTTTCCATGGTTCTCAACGCCTCCCGAGAATGCGGTCGAGATCGAGTTTCGACAGGATAAGGAGCGACAGGCCGCTGACGATGACAACGAGGATCAGTGCCAGTGCGGAGCCGAGCGGCCAGTTCTGGGCATAGGTGAAGGCCACTTCGATATCCTGGGCGATGGTGATGATCGACTGGCCGCCGAGGATTTTTGATTCCGTCAGCGCACCGGCCGCCAGCACGAAGGTCAGAAGCACGCCGATGAGGATGCCGGGCATGGCGAGCGGCAGCTCGATCTCACGCCAGATCATCAGCCGTCCGGCGCCGAGATCGCGTGCGGCGTCCACCAGATCCTTCGGCACCATGGCAAGGCCGAGCACCATCGGAAACAGCATGAAGGGCAGGTAGACATAGACCATGCCGAACAGGATGATCGGCGGCGAATAGAGCACTTCCGGCGCACCGCCGAGCCCCATCCATTTCAATGCGCCATCAAGAACGCCGTTCTTGATGAAGAACAGCACCCAGCCGTAAAGCCGCACATTTTCCGAGACGAACAGCGGAAAGACGAAGAGCACGCTAACAAAGCCGGCCCATTTGCCGAAAACATGGTTGAGGCCATAGGCGATCGGATAGGCGACCACCAGCAGCAGGCCCACGGTGATCACGGCAAAGAGCAGGGACCAGCCGAAGGAGAGCCAGACCGTATTGTCGGCCGAGAAGATCTCGGCGAAATTCGCGAAGGTGAAGCTGGTGAAAACGTCAAAGCTTTTCGGTGTCGCAAAGGCATAGGCTGCCACCGTGATCAGTGGTGCCAGAAAACCCAGGATCAGCAGGATCACCACCGGGCTGGCCGAGGCGATGCCGGCGGAAAGGGTGAGCCCCTTCTCCTTCGGCGCCGCTGATGTTGATTTTTCCATCGGGAGCGCCGTCATCTCAGCCCTCCACCACGATGGCGTCGCTGGCATCCCAGCCGATCAGCACCTTGCCGTCAGCATCGGGCGTTGTGGCCGCGCCGCGCGGCAGCTCGACCAGAAACGTGCGTTTTCCCGCCCGCAGCTGATACTGGATACGCGAGCCGAGCGCATATTCATTGAAAATGGTGGCGGCAAAGGTGTTATCGGCGCCGGTCCCATCGGCGATGAAACGCATGTTTTCGGGCCGGACAATCACCGTGGCGGTGCCGCTTGCCGGCTCCTTGCCGGCGGTGATGGCAACCGGTTTGGCAAGACCGTCCGACATCCATTTGCCATAGCCGTCGCGGGCGATGGCAAAGCTGTTCACCTCGCCGAAGAATTCGGCAACGAAGCGGTCGGCGGGGCGGGCATAGATCTCTTCCGGCGAGCCGATCTGGACGATCTTGCCGGCGCGCATGACGCCGATCCGGTCTGACATCACCATGGCTTCTTCCAGCGAATGGGTGATGTAGACGAAGGTCTTGCCGCTTTCGCGATGCAGGTCCTTCAACTCCTTTTCGAGGATCTTTTTCAATTTGTAATCGAGCGCGGAAAGCGGTTCATCGAAGAACAGGACGTCCGGATCATAGGCAAAGGCGCGGGCCAGCGCGACGCGCTGGCGCTCACCGCCCGAGCAGCGCATGACATTCTTGCCGTAATAGCTTTCCGGCAGGCGCACCATGTTGAGAAGTTCGAGCGCCCGGGCCTTGCGCTCGCCGGCCGGCACCTTCTTCACCTTCAGCGGAAATTCAATATTGTCGCCCACCGTCTTGTGCGGGAACAGCGCCAGGGACTGGAACACCAGGCAGGTCGGCCGCTTGTTGGAGGGGACATCATTCATCAGCTCGCCGCGCAGCGAGATATAGCCTTCCGACGGGCCTTCAAGCCCTGCCAGCATGCGCAGAAGCGTGGTCTTGCCCGAGCCGGACGGGCCGACGATGGTGACGAATTCGCCTTCGCGGATATCGACGCTGATACCGTCGACGGCGGCGAAATCACCGAACGTCTTTCTCAAGTTGACGAGCTGAAGGATCGGCTTTGCCGTGGTCTTGGAGGGGTCGGCGGTCAACGCAGCATCCATGGTCATGCTCGCTTTCGAAGAAATTTTTGAATGTTATCGGAAATTGTCACGCAAGCCGCATGCCGGGTTGGCTGGCGGCGCATGGAAAGGGAGCCGGTTTTCCGGCTCCCGCACGGGGCAGGCGAAAGGGCGATCAGCCGCCCTGGCGCTTGGCCGAGGTCATGATATCGAGCGCCTTGTCGTAATCGGGCACGATGTCATATTCGGCGCAGCGGTCCATCTCCTCTTCCAGGCTGTCATACTGGATGGCGTCGAGCTCATCCTTGGTGAACAGCTTGAAGCAGTCCGGATTGCCCATCTGGGCGACCGGGTTGAAGGTGCCTTCGGCAAAGGCGACCGTGTGGGCCACTTCCGGGTCCTGGACATATTTGAGGAAGTCGGTCGCCAGCGGCGAGAGCTGGGGATTGTTGACCGTGGAGGTGATTTCAATCCAGGCAACGCCGCCCTTGCCGTCGATCGGCCCCTTGAGCGGGGTCACGGCGCGCAGATTGGCGAAGCCATCGGCACGGGCGGGCGAGACCGAATAGGTGCCGCCGGTCAGCTGCAGGTCGATTTCGCCGGAAATCAGCGCCTGGTTCATGGCGGCGATATCGCCGACCAGCTTCGCGCCCTTGAAGATGCGCAGCGCGGTTTCCTCGAACTTTTTCATGTCATCATCGGAATGCTCGATGAAGGGGTTGATGCCGGCGATCAGGAAGATGTCGAAGACGTTCCAGTCATCGGATTCGAGAATGCCGTAGCGGCCCTCAAGCTTCGGATCATTGAACAGGTCCCAGCCCTGTTCTTCCGCCGTGGCGCGGGAAATGACATCGGTGTTGACGACGAAGGAATAGGGTCCGAAGCGCTGGGCCATGCCGAGAAGTTCGGCGCCATCCTCGCTCATCGCCCATTTGTAAGGCGGCTTGAACTGGGGCAGCATCTTGTCGAAGAAGGGTTCGAACTCATCCTTCGGCAGCGGTTTGATCAGGCCGGCCGGATACATGATCTTGCGGGCCCAGGGATTGTTGACGTTGATCAGGTCCCAGATATTGGTCTCGCCCGCGCGCAGGCGGTTGATCATGGTCGGGTCGTTGGTCAGGCTTTCTGCGTGAACATTGGCGCTGTGGTCCTTGCGGAACGGATCAAGCACCTGAGCGGAGTTGTAACCCTCCCAGCACAGGATGTTGAGTTCGTTCTCACGTGCGGCGAAAGCCTTTCCTGCCTTCATCAGCGGACCGGCCATAGCGGCTGCGCCCATCAGTTGCAGGACATTGCGTCTGGAAAAATTCTGCATCGCGGTTCCCCAATCTGCCTTGTTGGCATGTTCAACTTTGATGTGGGAAGTGTGTCGCAATAATGTGTTGTTTACAACATTTTTTTTCGATGTCATGTTGCATTGCATGCCTGAGGGTTGCGCGGTCACCGGTTTTTCGGCTTTGCTGCCGCAGCCGCGGGCGGGGTCAGTTAAATAACGGGAATAATTGTGCATTTCTTTTGTGCACGTCGCCGAAAAAGCAAGCGGATGATGGCGTTGAGATGTGCAGCGTCGTTGCGGGTGCAACAGAAACAACACAACAGAAACACAGAGAGGAACGAGAAATGTTGAAGTCACTACAGGGCAAGACGGTGATTGTGACCGGCGCCAGCCGCGGTATCGGCAAGGGCATTGCCAGACGTTTCGGCGAGGCGGGCCTGAATGTGCTGGTGGTGTCGCGCAATCTGGCGGATGCGGAAAAGGTGGCCGCCGAGATCGGTGCCAATGCCTCGGGCTTTGCTGCAGATGTGTCGACGGGCGAGGGCTGCGATGCGATGGCTGCAGCTGCCGTTGAGCGCTATGGCGCGATCGATGTGCTCTGCGCCAATGCCGGCATCTTCCCGGCCGCGCGGCTCGGCGAGATGACGGCTGCCGATTTCGATCATGTGATTTCAACCAATCTGAAAAGCACCTTTCTTTCGGTCACTGCGGTTCTGCCGGCCATGACCAAGGCAGGCGGCGGCCGCATCGTCATCACCTCGTCAATCACCGGGCCGATCACCGGCTTTCCCGGCTGGTCGCATTACGGTGCCAGCAAGGCCGGCCAGCTCGGCTTCATGCGCACGGCTGCGATCGAGCTGGCGGCCAAAGGCATTACCGTCAATGCGGTCATGCCCGGCAATATCGCCACGGAAGGTCTCGACGGCATGGGCGAGGACTATATCGCCACGATGGAGGCCTCGATCCCGCTGAAGCGGCTCGGCACGGTCACCGATATTGCCAATGCGGCGCTGTTCTTCGCCTCTGAGGAAGCCGGCTATATCACCGGGCAGCAGATCGTTGTCGATGGCGGCCAGATCCTGCCGGAATCGCTCGAAGCGCTGAACTGACCGGAGGCTTCACGATCGCGATCCCAAAAGGTGCCGCTGATCGCGGCGGCCCAGATTGCTGACAAAGCTTAGCCCCTTCTCTAACGTCATGCCCGTGCTTGGTCCACAGGCATCCAGCCGACGCGCGTCCGCGCGGCGAAAGACTCTGCTTATTCAAATCCTTAAGAGTATGGATCCCCGTGACAAGCACGGGGATGACGACGGAGGCGATGGCTATTCCACCCCAAACAGACAAGTTGAATGACTTTGTCCGCAATCTGAGCCGCCGCTGATCGCGGCGGCTTTTGTTTGTCCGTCGTCAATGGGTGCGACAAACGGGCGGACAGGGATGTCGCGGACCCGACAATTGGCTCGGGATTTTCCGACAAAGAGCGACGAGAAAAATATATCATATTGAAATAAAACGATAAAATAGACTGGCACGGGCGTTGCACAGTTCTCTTCGAATGTTGATGAACCGGAGAGAGAAGACCCCATGTCCAGCCCGATGATTTCGCTTGAAAGCCTTGCGTCGTCCTCCGCCATGGCGGAAATGCTCGAAAAACCGGGATCGGGCGGCTGCTCGTCCTCATCCTGCGGCTCGTCGGACAAGCCGGAAGATATGGACCCAGCCGTATGGGAGAGGATCAAGGATCATCCCTGCTATTCGGAAGAGGCGCATCACTATTTCGCCCGCATGCATGTGGCGGTGGCGCCGGCCTGCAACATCCAGTGCAACTACTGCAATCGCAAATATGACTGTTCGAACGAAAGCCGGCCGGGTGTGGTCTCGGAAAAGCTGACCCCCGATCAGGCCCTGAGAAAGGTCGTGACGGTCGCCAATGAGGTGCCGCAGCTTTCTGTACTCGGTATCGCTGGTCCCGGCGATGCTTGCTACGACTGGCGCAAGACGAGGCAAACCTTCGAAGCCGTGTCGAAGGAAATCCCGGATATCAAGCTCTGCATCTCGACCAATGGCCTGGCGCTGCCGGAGCATGTTGACGAGCTCGCCGAAATGAATGTCGACCATGTGACCATCACCATCAACATGGTCGATCCGGAAATCGGCGCAAAGATCTATCCGTGGATCTTCTACAACCACAAGCGCTATACCGGCATCGAGGCGGCAACCATCCTGCATGAACGGCAGATGATGGGGCTGGAAATGCTGACCGCCCGCGGCATTCTCACCAAGATCAATTCGGTGATGATCCCTGGCGTCAATGACGAGCATCTCATCGAGGTCAACAAATGGGTGAAGGCGCGCGGCGCCTTCCTTCACAATGTCATGCCGCTGATCTCCGATCCCGCCCATGGCACGCATTACGGGCTGACCGGCCAGCGCGGCCCGCGTGCCATGGAGCTGAAGGCGCTGCAGGACAAGCTGTCGGGCGGTGCCAAGCTGATGCGCCATTGCCGCCAGTGCCGGGCCGATGCCGTCGGTCTGCTGGGCGAGGATCGCGGTCAGGAATTTACCCTCGATCAGATCCCCGAGGCCGTGAGCTATGATCCGGCGCGGCGCGAAACCTATCGCGAAGTGGTCGCGGCAGAGCGCGATGACCGCGCCCGTGCCAAGCAGGAGGCGAAGGCCGCGATCGAGGAAACGGCTGGCGGAACGCTGCTCTTGGCGGTTGCGACCAAGGGCGGCGGCCGCATCAATGAGCATTTCGGCCATGCGCGGGAGTTTCAGGTCTATGAGGCGACGCCGGAGGGCATTTCCTTCGTCGGCCACCGCAAGGTCGAGCAATATTGCCTGGATGGTTTCGGTGAGGATGCGACGCTGGATGGCGTGATCGCAGCACTTGAGGGCATTGATGCCGTGCTCTGCGCCAAGATCGGCGACTGCCCGCGCGATCAGCTTGCCGCAGCCGGGCTGACGGCCAGCGACACTTACGGCTTTGACTATATCGAGACAGCTATCGGCGCCTATTACAGAGATGTTTTCGGTGTCGGTTTCGCTGCGGCATCGGCGTGATGCCGGACCGGTGGACAGGGAGCAGCCGCCGGCTCCCCCCTGTCCCATGACTTTGCAGATCAACCATCATCGAACAGGAGAAATGAAGATGGCTTTCAAAATCATCGCCTCCCAGTGCACCCAGTGCTCGGCCTGCGAATTTGAATGTCCGACCGGCGCGATCAGGTTCAAGGGCGAAACCTATGTGATCGACGCCAAGAAATGTACCGAATGCGACGGCTATTTCGACACCCAGCAATGCGCTTCAGTCTGCCCGGTGCCGAATACCTGTGTTCCTGCCCCTGCAGCCTGACACGGGCAATGGGGCCGAGCGGAGCCGGAGATGAACGAACCATTCTTCGACATAACCGCCGAAGGGGCCATCGACTGGCTCGGCAATCCGGTATCCTGCGGCGATTGTCCGCATGAGGAAAACCGGATCTCGGGGCGTTGCGATCTGGAAAAGGCCTGCGTGCGCGATATTCGCGCGCGCCGGATCGACCGGTTTTTCGGCCTCAACCCGGAGATGGCGGATCGTTACCTCGATCACCCCTTCTTCGAGGTGCGGGCGATAGCGG
Source organism: Martelella sp. HB161492 (assembly GCF_013184775.1). Taxonomy (GTDB): domain Bacteria; phylum Pseudomonadota; class Alphaproteobacteria; order Rhizobiales; family Rhizobiaceae; genus Martelella. The sequence continues at coordinate 279,013 of NZ_JAATVV010000007.1, read as the reverse complement.
CCCGCTATGCCACGCCCTTCCGGCTGGTCACGCTGCTGTCGGATCCTGAAGCCGATGTTCGGGCGGCAGCGTCGGCCCGGCTGCCGGAGGCACGCATATTGCCGTTGCGCAATGATCCGGACCGCCGGGTCAGGATTGCGCTGGCCCGCAGGCTTTCCGGTGAGGCGTTGCGGCCGATGCTCTTCGACGAGGATTATCAGGTGCGCCTCACGGCGGCACGGTCCGCGTCGCCCGATCTGCTGCTGCTGATGCTCGCCGACAACGACCCGGAGATCCGCCGCGAGGTGGCCCGCCGGATCAGGCCGGAGCATCTGCCGGGCCTGATGCGGGATGCCGAGCCGCTGGTGCGTATCGAGGTGGCGCGGCGCATGGCACCGGAACGGCTGCATCTGATGCTGAACGATGCCGATTTTCGCGTGCGCTTTGCCGTTGCCGCGCGGATCGTGCCGGAGGCGCTTCAGCCGCTGGCGGATGATGAGGATGAGGCGGTTGCCGAATGCGCCAGGCTGAGGCTTGAGGATCTTTTGAACAAGGAGTGAGGCAAATGGGACTTGGTCGTGAGGAAGCGGTCGAAATCCGCACAAGGCCGCTGTTTCTCCCCGGCGAAAAGGTCGAGGCGACGCGGCATGTGAAGAATGACGGGACCTATCCCGGCAAGGATATCGGCGAAAATCTCGTCCGGAAGGGCGATACCGGTTATGTCCGCGATATCGGCACCTTCCTGCAGCAATTCTACATCTATTCGGTCGAATGGGTTGAACGTGGCACGCTTGTCGGCATGCGCGCGCGCGAGCTGAAAAGCCTCGATCATCCGCAAAAATCCGTGCGTGCCGCGCGCGGCGTCAACAGCCTCCAGCGAGGGAGCGAAAGCGCATGAAAGTCATGATCCGCAAGATCGACAGCGGTTATTCCGCCTATCTGGCCAAGAAGGATCTGGAGGAACCGATTGTCGAAGCGACAAGCGCGGCGCTCTGGGGTGGGATCGTCACGCTGAAAAATGGCTGGCGCTTCGAACTGCCCGAAATGCCGGGCGATACCCGTCTGCCGGTGACGGTCAATGCCCGCAAACTCGGTGAAGACGACTGACAGCGGCGCTGGAAACCAAGGAGAGAGGCCATGAACATGAATGTGAACCAGGAAATCGTGCTTGTGGCCGAAGGGGCTGCTGCGGAGGAATGCGCCGATACGCTGCGCGAAAGGCTGATGACCGGTGCGGTGATCCCCTATCTTGGCCCCGGCCTGCTGACGTTCGACGGCGCAACAGCTGCGGTTCCGGCTGCACCGGAAGCGGTGGCGGCAGCGCTTTGCACACGTCAGCCCGTGCCCTCGCGCATCCGCACCAATATGTGGTCGGTGGCGCAATATATCGAGCAGCGCCGCCATCGCAAGACGCTGGCCGCATGGATGTCGGAGATCTTTGCGGCAACAACCACGCCGACGGCACTGCATGGCTATCTCGCCAGCCTCAGACTGCCGCTGATCATCGACAGCTGGTATGACGGCACCATGCGCGAAGCGCTGATCGCCGCCGGAGCTGACGGTGTGGTCAATCTTCAGGGCGTGACCCGGGCGCTGGAACATCGCGATATCTGGACCAAGGCCTATGATCTTGCCGGAGACGCGCTGGAGCCGGACAGTTTTGCCACGACCGTGCTCTACGAACCCCATGGCAGCCGCGCGCCGGCGGGCAATTTTCTGGTGGCTGACAGTGATTATGTCGAGGTGCTGACCGAAATCGACATTCAGACCCCGATCCCCGATGCGATCAGGCGTCTGCGCACCGAGCGGGGTTTTCTGTTCCTCGGCTGCCGCTTTGACGATCAGATGCTCAGAACCTATGCCCGCCAGATCATGAAGCGCTCGGCGGGACCGCATTATGCGGTGATGAATCCCGATACGCTGACGCGCAATGAACGCCGCTTTCTGGCCCAGAACGGTATTGCCGTCATCGCACTGCCGGCGGAAGCAATCACCCGGCGCTGGCTCGCGGCGGCGTAGCGCCGCATCGCCAGTCCGGCGGGCCTCACGGGGTCAGATGGCCTTGTCGGCACCGTCGGCTTTGCCCTTGGTCCAGTAGCCGGAGGCCTTCAGCCAGGTCAGCGGATGGCCACGTTCCTCGACCAGATAGTTTCGGATGGCCCGGGCAACGGCAGCTTCGGCAGCAATCCAGACAAAGGTTTCTGCAGTCAGGGGAAGATCGCGCAAGGCGGTGATGAAGACCGATGGATCGGTTGATGCCGCTTCGGGGCGCACCAGCCAGTGATCGTCAAGAGCGGCTTTCGTGCCAAAGCTCTGCCGGTCCTTTTCATCTGCCACGGCGACGAGGCTGATGATGCTGGTGCCATCCGCAGCCTCTTCGATACGGCGCCCGATTGCCGGCAATGCGGTCTCATCGCCGATCAGGATGAAGCGCTTGGGACCCTTCAGGACCGCTGATCCGCGCGGTCCGCCAATGTCCAGCTCATCGCCAATCCTGGCACCGATTGCCCATGCGGTCACCGGACCGGCCTCGTGCAGGGCGAAATCAATGGTGAGGCGGCGCGCTTCATTGTCATAGCTGCGCGGCGTGTAGTCGCGCATTTCCGGCTTATCCGCGCCGGTATCGATGAAGATCTTGATGTGATCGTCGGGTGCCGATGAGGTGAAATCGGCAAGATCATCGCTTGAAAAGACCAGGCGCAGCATGGATGGGGAAATCTGCTCGCGCGACACCACGGTCAGCTTGCGGCGTTTCAGTTCGTGGCGCACACGCTCAATAACGGGACTGTTTGCGATTGTTGTTTCGTTCATGACGTCCTCTGTTTTGTTTGGCGGAAAGGGGCGGCGCCGGAAACCGCAATGCCAAAACTTGACTATAATCATCCGATTAAGACAATCAAGCTGTTCGGTTCCGTTAAAAGTATGTAATTTGAGCCTGATACAGCATAAATAGTCCGTTTATGCCCGGCGTGGTGGTAGTGTTCATCGCGGGCAACTTGCTATTTGCGGGCATCTTACGTTACCTATATTTCGACCTGGCGCTGAGGGCGATGGATCTGCGAGACAGGGCTTCGGGCGTGAACGAGGGGGCAGGGTCAGTACGCCCGATCGAGGTAAGTCATATTCGTGCATATGTCGGTGGGGAGTTTCGGGTTTTCGTGTTGCGATTTGATGTAGAGCGTGTTTTGGGTGGAAAATCGGGGGCGCTTGTTTGACGCTGCCCTTTCTGCACCGAAGCCGACTTGTTCGGTCAATGGCGTTTGTCTGCGCCTTGTGTGCTGCCGTTTTCGTTCTGGCATCGCAGGCCTTTGCCGTGCCCTCGGAGGCCAAGCTCGATCAGGCGCAATTCAGCGGTGCCGAGCGTGACTGGATCGCCGCCCAAGGGGTGATCAGCATCGGCGTCGTGGCTGACAACGAGCCCTATTCCTTTTATCGCAATGGCCAGATCATGGGCTGGACCGTTGATGTGATTGACAGGATCGCGGCGATATCCGGCCTGAAATTCGATATCCGCATGGGGTCCTGGCCGGAAATCTACCGCCAGTTCCAGCTCGGTTCGCTGGACGCGATCGCCGATATTTCGAAAACGGATGATCGCAACGGCTTCATCAATTTCACTGACCCTTATCACCTGCGCCGCACGGTTCTGTTCGAGAATGTCGATCATCCGATCAGCGCTGCGCAGAATATCGAGACATTGCGGCACAATCGCATCGGCGTGATCAAGGATATCTATTATCAGCCGGCGCTGAAGGCTGCCGGCATTGCACCGGTGGAATATGCCAGCTACCGCGATCTGATGGCAGCGGTGGCGTTCGGCTGGATCGATGCCGCGCTCGCGCCGGAAATGACGGCCAATTTCTTCATCCGTGAAAATGGCTTCACCAATGTTGCAGCGGATGGCAGCCCTGATATTGCAGCCGTTGCGCTTGAGGATTTTCGCCTCGGCGTGCTGAAGCTGCCCGATGATGCAAATCGCAGCATGCTGTCGGCCGTGCTGGACAAATCCGTTGCAGCGCTTACCAATGCGGATCTGAGCGCCATTACCGAGCGTTGGCTCAGCTATCGCGCTGGCCGGCCGCAACGCGCCGGTCCGCTCAGGCTTCTGCCCGAGGAACAGTCCTTCATCGAAAATGCGCCGCCGCTGAAGGTCGGTTTCATCAGCGATTACGAGCCCTTCAGCTTCCTGTCGGGTGGGCGCGGCCAGGGGCTGGCCGTTGATATCGCCCAGTATGTTTCATCGGCAACCGGGCTTGTGTTCGAACCGGTCTACGACAACTGGGCGAAATTGCTGGCCGCCTTCCAGCGTGGCGATATCGATATGCTGGCGAATATGTCCTACACGCCGGGGCGGGCCGACTACACGCTGTTTTCCGATGCCTATCACGAGATCCCCAACGCCGTCTTCCTGCGATCCGGGTTCGGCCCCTATAACGGCCTGGATTCGCTGGACGGCAAGGTGGTCGGGATCGGACGCGACATCTATTATTCCGACCAGCTGAAAGCGGTTCATCCCGATGTCAGAAGTTTCGATACGCAGGAAGCGCTGTTGCAGGCGCTGTCCCATGGAGACATCGATGCGGCGATTATGTCTCTTTCCAATGGCAACGCTATCATCCGGCGGCTGGGCCTGATCAACATTCAGATCGGCGGTGAATTCACGCTTCCCGGCGTGTCGCGGGAAGATCTGCGTTTCGGCATCAGTCCGAAATATCCCTATCTCCAGAGCATCACCAATGAGGCCATTGCTGCCATTCCCGTGTCGCGCTGGCAGGAAATGGAGGCGCGCTGGCTCGGGCCGCCGATTGCCGGTATCGGGGAGGCGCGCACGCCGCTGACGCCGGAAGAAGAACGGTTCCTGCGGGAGAAGGGGGTTATCCGCGTCTGCGTCGATCCGAATGCCGCTCCGTTTTCGAGCATGGATCAGTCGGGCAATTTCTCCGGCATCGCTGCCGACATCATGGCGGCGCTGGCAAAGCGCGGCCGGTTTTCCTGGCAGGCCGTCGCGGTCCACGATCTCGGCAGTCCGACCGAGGATCTGGCCGATGCCGGCTGCGACATACTCCCCTTCGCCACGCAGCATGAGATTTCGGCGGGGAGCTGGGATTTCACCATGTCCTATCTCGATGTTCCGACGGCTGTCGCCGGAGAGATCGAGGATCCCTTCGTTAACAGTCTGCGTGATCTTGCCGGCAAGACGGTTGGTTATGTGCCCGGCCATGTGCCGGACGCGCTCTTGCGGGAACGTTACCCGGATGTGACGCTCGTTGCTGTTGCGAGTGAAAAGGCGGGTCTGGTGCGGGTCCGCGACGACAGGCTTGACGCGATGCTGGGACCGCTCGACAGTCTTGGCTTCGAGATCATGGCAATGCAGACCAACGACATCAAGATCTCCGGCCGTATTGCCGAGGCCTATGAGGCGGCGATTGCCGCACGCAGCGATCAGCCGCAGCTGGGGGAGATTTTCTCCAAGCTGCTTGGCAGTCTCAATCGCACCGAACTTGAGACCATCGTCAACACCCAGCGGCTTTCGCCCTTCCGCCGTGTGGTGGATTTCCGGCTGCTGATTGCCGTCGCCGGCGGCGTCGTGCTCGCGCTGCTGCTGTTTTTCCTGTGGAACCGCAAGCTCAGAAGCCTCAATGAGGCGCTGAATGCGGCCAACCGGAAACTGCAGGAAATCAACATCACAGATGGACTGACCGGACTTTTCAACCGCTCGCATTTCGATGCGCAGGGTGAATCAGACTTCGCCTTCTGTCGCGGAAAAGCTGTCCCCTTCGCGCTTGCCATGATCGATGTCGATCACTTCAAGCCGGTCAATGACCGGCTCGGCCACCTTGCCGGTGACCAGTGTCTGCAGCAGCTGGCTGTTCTGATGAAGGCGCATTTTGGCGAAAACAGCACCTTCATCGCGCGCTATGGCGGGGAGGAGTTCGTGGCCTACTGCCTTGACGCGCAGGATGGCGAGATGGAGGCGCTGGCGGAAGAAGTGCGGCTGCTGATTGCCGAAACGCCGATCCAGCTCGACAATGGAAAATTGCACCTGACCATTTCCGCGGGCTGCTATTGCGCTGTTCCGGGCAAGAATGATGATATTGATGGCTTCATCCGCCGCGCGGATCTGCGCCTTTATGCGGCAAAGGCCGGCGGCCGCAACCGGGTCGTCAGTGCCGACTGATGCGACGCTGCATGTGCTGCTCGGCCGAGCCTTCGGGTCAGATCGAGCTGCCGTTACCGCTCCTTGACCGCAGCAGGCTTTCGACGAAGGCTGGCAGCGTTGCCGCCGCGTCTCCGCTCACATGCCGGTCGAAGAGCGGGTTATGGGTGTTTTCAAGATTGATCTCGACCGTTTCCGCTCCCTGCTCCTTGGCATAGGCAACGAAGCCTGCTGCCGGATAGACGGTTCCGGAGGTGCCTATCGACAGAAACAGGCCCGCATTCTCAAGCGCGGCCCCGATTTCTTCCATGTGATAGGGCATTTCGCCAAACCAGACGATATCCGGCCTGAGGGCCGGTTGTCCGCAATGGGGGCACGGTATCTGGCTGCCGGTATCCTCATGCCATTCGCTGCGCTTGCCGCAGGCAGTGCAAAGCACGGAATTGAGGCGGCCATGCATATGGATCAGTCGCCTTGAACCGGCCTTTTCATGCAGGTCGTCGACATTTTGCGTCACCAGCAGAAACGGCCCTTCCCAGGCATCTTCCAGGGCAGCAAGGGCGCGATGCGCGGCATTGGGCAGGGCTGCCGCACTTTCATGGCGGCGCATATTGTAGAAATCATGCACCAGTTCGGGATCTCGCTGAAAACCTTCCGGCGTCGCCACCTCATTGATGTCATATCCGGCCCAGAGGCCGCCTGAGCCACGGAAGGTGGCAAGGCCCGAGCCCGCAGAAATGCCAGCCCCGGTGAGGACGATGAGAGGTGCCGTTTTCGGGATTTTCATGCCGTCTCCTCCGCCGTAGCCGGCGGTGTCGTGAAGCGCTTCCGCATGCTCTCAGAAGAGCGAAAGCGCTCTGTCCCTTGGTTTTGCGCGTTTCCGGACGAAAGACCGCGCCCGGCAAACCCGGCTTACTTCAGAGCTGCGACCGGCAGGTCGGTGCTGTTTTCAATCTTGACCCAGCGACCGGTGTCAAACGAAGCCTGACGCTTCAGAAAGGTGTAGGGCGTGGCATACCACAGCGTGATCGCATTGTTCAGATTGTCGAGCACATAGTCACCGCCGGTGGTGCGCAGCGTCAGGACCGCATGGCCTTCGCCATTGGGCTTTCGTACGACGGTGATCAGCAGATCCGTCACCGGAATACCGGCCTTGATCAGCAGGCGGCGCTTTTCCAGCACATAGTCTTCGCAGTCGCCGGCACCATGGGTCGGATAGGCCCAGACCTCGTCACGGCCATAAAGCTCCTGATCGGTGACCGGAGCGACCGTTTCATTGACCTGAAGATTGATCTTCTGAACCGATGCCCAGCCATGCTGGGTCAGATCGGCGGGTGCGGTGTTGCTGGACTTGATGGAGCATTCGACCCGGTGCAGCTGGCAGAACTCATAATGTCCGATCGGCTGCGAGGTGATGCCACCTGTCGGCATGGCCGGGCTCGATGCGGCAAAGGCAGGAAATGCGATCCCGGCAAGTGCCGAGACAGCTGAAACCAAAACCGCTATGTGCTTGAAATTAAACACGTGAATACCCGCGCATCCCTTAATTCTTAACAAAGAGTTAAGGGATTTTGCTGCCGCAAGTCAATCAGCATGTGGTGACTGCGGCCGCGAAAAGCGGGAAATGGTTAATTTCCGTTAAGGCTTTGCTGCCGCCGTGACGAGGCTGGAAAGCGCGTCGAGCATGCGGGCAATATCCTCCGGGCGCGACAGGCGGTGGTCGCCGTCATTGACGAGCGTGAGAACGACATTGTCGGCTGGCAGGTGGGACATCAGCTTCAGCGCGTGGAGATAGGGTACGTCAGGATCCTGCCGCCCCTGGATGATGGTGACGGGGCAGCCGGTCTCGATGATCCCGTCAAGGACGCGGTTCCGGCGTCCGTCCTCGATCAGCGCTTCGGTGTAGATCGTCGGTTCCGGGCCGTAGATCGAATGTTCTTCGAAATAGCCGCGCGCGGCAAGTTCGGCCTTCTCGCGCTCTCCGAGATCCGGCTCGATCAGGTCCGAAGTGAAATCCGGGGCCGGGGCGAGCAGCAGAAGGCCCTTCGGCACTGTCTGTGATTGTCGCTTTTTCAGCTCCTGCACCGCCCTGAGAGCGAGCCAGCCGCCCATCGAGGAGCCGATCAGGATCGCGTCTTTTGCGCCGGCCTCGGCGATCACCGCCAGCGCGTCCTCAAGCCAGGACGAGATGGTGCCATCGGCAAAGGCGCCTTCTGATTCCCCATGTCCCGCATAGTCGAAGCGGATCAGGCCAAGGCCGTTTTCGCCTGCATAGAGGTCCAGCGCTTCTGCCTTGGTGCCGAGCATGTCCGAGCCATAGCCGGAAAACCAGATCAGGACCGGCGCACCGTCCTGCTGTGCCTGCCGCAGCCGCATGGCCAGTTTCAGGGGCTTGCCCGCGCGCTCAACGGTGAGGAATGTGAGAGCAGTTTCATCGGCCATAATCGCCTCCTTCGGTGCGTTTTGGTCTGTTCGAGGGTCTTTAACCCATGATCGGCAGGTGATTTTCTTTTTTTTCTGTGTTATTGACGTTGCCCATTCAGAACAACTATCTCCCATGGCGAAGAATGAAACATTTTTCGCAAGGGAACGTTATAACCCTGATTGTCAATTTTTTAGGAGACAACGACCATTCGCAGACCTCACAGAGCCGCCCCCCCGACCAAAGAAGGCCCCCGCGCCAATCGCGATATCCGCGTGCGCGAGGTGCAGTTGATCACTGAAGACGGGGAAAACAAGGGTGTGGTACCGACCGACGAAGCCCTGAGAATGGCCGAGGAGGCCGGGCTTGATCTGGTGGAAATCGCGCCGAACTCTGCACCGCCCGTGGTGAAGATCCTCGATCTCGGGAAGCTGAAATACGCCAACCAGAAGCGCGCTGCCGAGGCTCGCAAGAAGCAGAAAGTCGTCGAGGTCAAAGAGATCAAGATGCGCCCCAACATCGACAGCCACGATTACGAGGTGAAGATGAAGGCGATGAGCCGCTTTTTCGAAGGTGGCGACAAGGTCAAGGTAACGCTTCGTTTCCGTGGCCGTGAAATGGCGCACCAGGAACTTGGCATGAAGCTTCTCTCCCAGGTCAAGGAAGACACGGCGGAATTCGCCAAGGTCGAGGCCGAGCCGAAGCTTGAGGGCCGTCAGATGCTGATGGTTCTGGCGCCGAAGTAATTTCGACCCGACATCGAGAAGACAAACCTACGCCGCCCGGTGATTCCATCGCGGGCGGCGAAAGCTTTGTCTCAAGCGGTTGCGTTTCGAAAACAAAACGCGTATAAGCGCGCCGTCCGAACAGGCCGGCAGGGCATGCCGTGTCTGTTCAAAATGCTGGATCGGGGTCGTCTCCCGTTCCGATCAAACAATAATGGAGTAGCAAAATGCCCAAGATGAAGACGAAATCGTCGGTCAAGAAGCGGTTCAAGATCACCGCCACCGGCAAGGTCAAGGTCGCTGCCGCCGGCAAGCGCCATGGCATGGTCAAGCGTTCCAACAAGTTCATTCGCGATGCGCGCGGCACGATGGTTCTGTCGGAAGCCGATGCAAAGATCGTGAAGCAGTTCATGCCTTACGGCAAGTAACCTGCGTCTGAACCAAAAAGAATTCTAAGGAGATCATGATATGGCACGTGTAAAACGCGGCGTTACCGCCCATGCCAAGCACAAGAAGGTTCTGAAGCAGGCCAAGGGTTTCTACGGCCGTCGCAAGAACACCATCCGCACCGCCAAGGCCGCTGTCGACAAGTCGAAGCAGTACGCCTATCGCGACCGCAAGGTTAACAAGCGCAATTTCCGTGCGCTGTGGATCCAGCGTATCAATGCTGCCGTTCGCGAATATGGCCTGTCCTATGGCCGCTTCATTGATGGCCTGAACAAGGCTGGCATCGAAGTCGACCGTAAGGTTCTCTCCGACATGGCGATCCATGAGCCGCAGGCATTCGAAGCGCTGGTTGCTGCTTCGAAGAAGGGCCTGGAATACCTCAAGGAAGAAGGTACGGCCAACGAGTTTGAAAGCGCTGTAGCCTAAAGCCAGCGCTTCCCAAGCTTTACTTCCTTTCATATTTTGGGAAACCCGCGCTGGCACGGCCTGTCGCGGGTTTTTCACGTTTCCGTCAGGAAAACGGAATAAATGATCATTCATGAGGGTGGGGGCAAGAGCCCTTCCGGCAAGCGAGAGGCAAGATGTCCGATCTTGAAGATCTGAAGGCTAGGCTTACGGCAGAGATCGCCGGGGCTGAGGACGAGGCAGCGATCGAAGCGGTCAGGGTTGCCGCTATCGGCAAGAAGGGATCGGTTTCCGAGCTGTTGAAGACGCTTGGCAAGATGACCCCGGATGAGCGCAAGACGCGTGGCGCGGCGATCAATGAATTGAAGACCGAGATCACCGATGCGATCAGCGCGCGCAAGGCGGCGCTGAAGGATGCGGCCGTGACGGCACGGCTGAAGGCGGAAACGGTGGATGTGACGCTGCCGGTCAGGCCATCGCCCTCGCAGACGGGCCGGGTCCATCCGGTCAGCCAGATCGTTGACGAGATCACGGCGATTTTCGGCGATATGGGCTTTGCCATTGCCGAAGGGCCGGACATCGAAAGCGACTATTACAATTTCACCGCGCTGAACTTTCCCGAAGGCCATCCGGCGCGTGAAATGCACGACACCTTCTTCTTCCAGCCGGACGAGAAAGGTGAGCGCAAGGTTCTGCGCACCCATACGTCACCGGTGCAGATCCGCACGATGAAGGCTCAGGAGCCGCCGATCCGCATCGTTGCGCCCGGCAAGACCTATCGTCAGGATTCCGATGCCACCCATTCGCCGATGTTCCATCAGGTCGAAGGCCTTGTCATCGACAAGGTGACTCATGTCGGTCATCTGCGCTGGACGCTGGAAGAATTCTGCAAGGCCTTTTTCGAGGTCGACAGTGTGACCATGCGTTTCCGCCCGTCCTTCTTTCCCTTCACCGAACCCTCCTTCGAGGTCGATATCCAGTGCGACCGTTCCGGTCCGCAGGTGAAGTTCGGCGAAGGCAATGACTGGATGGAAATCCTCGGCTGCGGCATGGTTCATCCGAATGTTCTGAAGAATTGCGGCCTTGATCCCGATGTCTATCAGGGCTTTGCCTGGGGTATGGGTCTCGACCGTATCGCCATGCTGAAATACGGCATGCCGGACCTGCGCGATTTCTTCGCCGCCGATCAGCGCTGGACCAATCACTACGGCTTCCGCCCGCTCGACATTCCGACATTGTTTGCCGGGTTGAGCGCTTAAGGGAGAAAGATCATGAAATTCACACTCTCCTGGCTGAAGGATCATCTGGATACCGATGCCACGCTTGAAGACATCTGCGAAAGGCTGACGACGATCGGGCTTGAGGTCGAGGATGTCGACGACAAGGCGGCCTATAAGCCCTTTACCATCGCCAAGGTCATCGATGCCAGGCAGCATCCCGATGCAGACCGGCTGCGGGTTCTGACCGTTGATGCCGGTCCCGCCGTCAATGGCGGCAAGCCGCTTCAGATCGTCTGCGGCGCGCCCAATGCGCGGACCGGCCTTGTCGGCGCGCTAGCGCTGCCGGGGACCTATGTGCCGGGTATCGATGTGACGCTTTCGGTCGGCAAGATCCGCGGTATCGAGAGCCAGGGCATGATGTGCTCGGAAAAAGAACTCGATATGTCGGACGATCACCACGGCATCATCGACCTGCCCGAGGATGCGCCGGTGGGCGCGTCATTTGCCGCCTATGCGGGTCTTGACGATCCGGTCATCGAGATCAATCTGACGCCGAACCGTCCCGATTGCACCAGTATTTTCGGCATTGCCCGGGATCTGGCCGCCTCGGGCCTCGGCACGCTCAAGGCGCCGAAGGCCCCTTCCTTTGCCACGGAAGGCAAGATGCCGGTTTCTCTGACGCTCGATTTTGCCGAAGACGATGCCTATCTCTGCCCCGGCTTTGCGCTGCGTCTCGTCAAGGGTGTCCAGAATGGCCCGAGCCCGAAATGGATGCAGAGGCGGCTGATCGCCATCGGTCTCCGGCCGATCAATGCGCTGGTCGACATCACCAATTACATGACCTTCGATCAGGGCAGGCCGATGCATGTCTTCGACGCTGCCAAGGTCAAGGGTTCGCTGACCGTGCGTCGCGCAAAAGCCGGGGAGACGATCCTGGCGCTCGACGAGCGTGAATACAAGCTCACCGAGAACAATGTCGTGATTGCCGATGACAATGGGGTTGAATCCATTGGTGGCATCATGGGTGGCGAACAGTCCGGCTGCGACGAGAACACCACCGAGGTGCTGATTGAATCGGCGCTCTGGGATGCGATGAACATCGCCCGCTCGGGCCGCGATCTCGGCATCATCACCGATGCGCGCTATCGCTTCGAGCGCGGCGTTGATCCGGAATATATGGTTCCGGGGCTGGAGCGCACCACCGAACTGGTGCTGGAACTGTGCGGCGGCACGGCGACGGAAAAGACCGTGGTGGGCTATCAGGGCTATGACGCCCGGGTCGTTTCCTTCCCGTTCTCGGAGGTGAAGCGCCTGACCGGCCTCGATGTTCCGGCGGCCGAAGCCCGCGCGATCCTGACCCATCTCGGCTTTGGCGTTGCGGGCGAGGGCGAGACGGTTTCCGTATCGGTTCCCTCCTGGCGGCCGGACGTGGATGGCAAGGCCGATCTGGTGGAAGAGGTCATGCGCATTCATGGCGTTGACGAGATCCGTCCCGAACCGCTGCCCCATGCCGGTGCAGTCAACGAGAAGATCCTGACGGTGCTGCAGATCCGCTCGCGGCTGGCACGGCGTGAGCTTGCGGCACGCGCCATGCTCGAAGCCGTTACCTGGTCCTTCATTTCGCAAGAGCAGGCGAAGCTTTTCGGCGGCGGCGATCCGTCGCTCAAGCTTGCCAATCCGATTGCTGCCGATATGTCGGATATGCGCCCCTCGCTGCTGCCGGGGCTGTTGATGGCTGCCCAGCGCAATGCCGATCAGGGCTATGGCGACGTGGCACTGTTTGAAGTTTCCGGCACTTATGAGAACGACACGCCGGAAGGCCAGCGTCGCGTGGCTGGCGGTATCCGTCGCGGAACCGCAAGCCTTGCCGGTGCCGGACGCATGTGGTCGAACGCTCAGACAGGCGCCGGCCGCGCCGTCGGCGTGTTTGACGCAAAGGCCGATGCGCTGGCTGTGCTGGAGGCCTGCGGCCTGCCGATGGGCAATGTGCAGATCGTTGCCGGCGGGCCGGACTGGTATCATCCGGGCCGCTCCGCCACCATCAAGATGGGACCGAAGATCGTGCTTGGCCATTTTGGCGAATTCCACCCCAATGTGCTGGAAGCGCTGGACGTGACGGGCAAGCTCTGCGGCTTCGAGATCTTCATCGATGCGATGCCCGATCCGAAGAAGAAGGCGACCCGGACAAAGCCGGCGCTGACGCTGTCGGCCTTCCAGGCCGTCGCCCGCGATTTCGCCTTTGTCGTTGATCACGGCGTTGAGGCCGCAGCCATCGAGCGCGCCGTATCATCGGCCGATCGCAAGCTGATCACCGGTGTCACGGTCTTCGATATTTTCGAAGGCGCGTCGCTGGGCGAGGGCAAGAAATCGGTTGCGGTTGAGGTGAAGATCCAGCCGAGCGACCGGACCCTGGCGGATGAGGATTTCGAGGCGTTGACAAAGAAGATCGTCGCCAATGTCGAGAAGTCGACCGGTGGCGTCATCCGCGGCTGAGCGCTTCGGGCCTGATATTCCCTGACCCGCCCGTTTGCGGCGGGTCTTTTTTGTCATTAATATACGATTATTCGTAGTTATGCATAGAAATATCGGTTAATCTCCGGCCATTGAGAAAGCGCGGAGAGAAGCCCATGAAGAGTGAAGAGCTGAATAACGGAATTGTCGAGACCTGGACACCGGAAGAGGTGGCGGCGGCGCTCAATGCCGGCGAGATTGTCCTGATCGATGTGCGCACGCCGGCTGAATATGCCTTTGAGCATATCGAGGGCTCGCTGCTGTCGCCGATGGCCTTTACCGATCCGAAAAATTTCCCGACCCAGGATGGCAAGCGGATCGTGCTGCATTGCGGCTCCGGCATCCGTTCGGGCCGGGTTGCCGATATGTGCCTTGGCGCTGGCTTTGGCCGTATTGCGCATATGGAGGGCGGCTTCGGCGCCTGGAAGGCAGCCGCACTGCCCTATATCGCCACCGATATGGCAACCGGGGCGCCAAAACGGATGGTGCCTTAAAGACAAGCTTCGCCTTGCCGCGCGCGATCCCGGCTTCTATATCTGAGGTCGAAGCAGCAATGGAGACAGTTCCGATGAGCGAAGCGGCTAGGACGACAATCGACGAATCCCAGGTCGAATGGTTTTCGAAGATCGCCGCCGAGTGGTGGGATCCGCATGGCAAGTTCAAGCCGCTGCACAAGTTCAACCCGGTGCGCATCGGCTATATCCGCGAAAAGGTCTGCGGGCATTTCGGCCTCGACGAGAAATCGGCGCGGCCGCTTGCCGGCTTGCGCATTCTCGATATCGGCTGCGGCGGCGGGCTGTTGTCCGAACCGCTGGCGAGGATGGGTGCCAGCGTGACCGGCATTGATCCGTCGGAAAAGAATATCGGCATCGCTTCAACCCATGCCCGCGAGACCGGGATCGATATCGACTACCGCGCCACCACCGCCGAGGCGCTGGCGGAAGCGGGCGAGCAATTCGACATCGTCCTCAACATGGAAGTGGTGGAACATGTCGCTGATGTCGATTTTTTCCTCACCACCTCTGCCGCACTGGTCAGGCCTGGCGGCATGATGTTCGTCGCCACGATCAACCGCACGCTGAAGGCGGCGGCGCTCGCCATTTTCGCGGCCGAGCGGGTGCTGCGCTGGCTGCCGCCAGGCACGCATCAATATGAAAAGCTGGTTCGCCCCGAAGAGATCGAAACGCCGCTCACGGCAGCGGGTCTTTCTATTGTCGAGCGTCAGGGTGTCTTCTTCAACCTGGCGACCAATAGCTGGAACCGCTCGCGCGATACGGATGTCAATTATATGATTCTTGCAGAAAAGCCCGCCGTCTAAGGCGGGCCAAAGGGGGCTCAGTGGAAGACTTCGCCCGGATAGGCGCCCCAGAGGTCATTCTGGTGCATGAAGCCCTTGACCCCCTGCTTTTCGAGCTCGCACCATTTTCCGTCGCAGCTTTTCAGGCTGACAATCACGCCGGCCTCGAGCGAGGCGACATTGCGGGCATTGTCGTTATCGCTGGCTTTCACGTCGAGAAACTGCTTGTCGGCGCTGCCGCGCAGCCAGGGGGCAACCATGGCATTGCGCTTGGAGGAGAGAACCGAGACATGCATCCAGCCTTCGGTCCCATCGGCATCGCGGATCTGCCGCCAGGTGGAATATTCCTCAATGATCTCAACGGGAAGGCCGGGTCTGGTGTAGATCCACTTGGTGGCATAGTTGAAACCGGGGCCGACGCGCATGCGCGCGCGATCCGGCTTGAGCACGGCAAAGCGCGGCAGGGGTTCACCGGAGGCGCCGCGTCTTTGGCTCGTCTGGGCCTGAGCCGAGGTCAGCGCTGCAGCAAGGATGAGGGCGCACAAAAGCGCGGAAATGAGACGGGATATCGCTTTCATGTCTCAGCCCGAAGCCATCCTTCCTGTTATTTTGCATCCGGTCGAAGAAGCGCCGTCCCAGACAGGACCGGCCGCTGCGGTCCGCAAGTGGAAAATAAATCTGAACGGGTGCATTATCGCCCGACATGTTTAACGAGCTGTTAATGACACGTGACGCCATGACCAACCGCAAGAAGCCGACTGTCTTTGTCACGCGCAAGCTGCCCGATGCGGTGGAAGCGAGAATGCGCGAATTGTTCGACACGACGCTCAACGAAACGGACAAGCCGGTGCCCCATGAAGAGCTGGTGGCCGCCGTGAAGCGTTACGATGTGCTCGTGCCGACGGTGACGGACCGGATCGACGAGGCGCTGATTGCCGAGGCGGGGCCGCAGCTGAAGCTGATTGCGAGCTTTTCCAATGGCTTCGATCATATCAATGTCGATGCCGCCGCCCGAAAGGGCATCACCGTCACCAACACGCCGAATGTGCTGACGGAAGATACCGCCGATATGACCATGGCGCTGATCCTGTCCGTGCCGCGCCGGCTGGCGGAGGGCGCAAGCCTGATCGCCAATGGCAATCCCGGTGACTGGCCCGGCTGGTCGCCGACCTGGATGCTCGGCCGGCGGATCTGGGGCAAGCGGATCGGCATTGTCGGCATGGGGCGCATTGGTACGGCCGTGGCACGGCGCGCACGTGCTTTCGGGCTTTCGGTGCATTACTCCAATCGCGGCCGCATCAATCCGGCAACCGAGGCCGAACTGGAAGCGACCTATTGGGACAGTCTCGACCAGATGCTGGCCCGCGTCGATATCGTCTCGGTCAATTGCCCGGCAACGCCGGCGACCTTTCATCTTTTGTCCGCAAGGCGGCTGGCACTGCTGAAACCCGAAGCCTATGTGGTCAACACCGCGCGCGGTGATGTCATCGACGAGGATGCGCTGATCCGCTTCATCGAGGAGGGCAAGATTGCCGGTGCGGGACTCGATGTGTTCGAGAACGAACCGGCGATCAATCCGCGGCTGATCGCGCTGGCGAAGGCCGGCAAAGTGGTGCTGCTGCCGCATCTGGGCTCGGCGACGATTGAAAGCCGCATCGATATGGGTGACCGGGTGATCATCAATATTCGTGCCTATTATGACGGCCACCGCCCGCCAAACCGGGTTCTGCCGGGGCGGACCTGAGGTCTGTCCGGCTGGCGGGGCAGCCAGGGGCCGATGAACGGTAATCGACCTGTGAAAGGGCATTGGCGCGGCTTTGCCGATGCGCCAGAGCGCCGTGCGTCCTTTTGGACGCACCAGGACGCTCTATCGTCTTGAATCTACGCATCGTTCTTTTCGGAAATCGATTCCGATTTTCGAGCCGATGCGCTAGCCTGCTGCCCATGACCCGTTTCATTCCGCTTGCTTTCGTGTTGAGCCTGTTATTGCCAGTCAGCCCTTCGGCGGAACCGGCCCTTATGACGCCGATCCCGAATGATCTCGTTCACCCGGCCGCGGGCTGGTCCTGCAAGATGGCGACAAACTGCGCCGATGCTGTCCGCCACTGGTGCGGCGGCTACAGTCGCGGTGATGGCGATGGTGACGGCATACCGTGCGAGAATGTCTGTTCCTCGCTGTCCGAAGTCCGGCGCATCCGCAGCCAGATCGGCTGTTGAGATCTGTCAGCCAAAGACCTCGAACAGCCTGTCGGCATCGTCGGTGGTGATCTGATCTGCCTTCAGTTCGAGAAGACGGGCGATTTTCGGGCGTGTAGTCCCGTCGATCGCGTGGATGGTCCAGGCATCGACGGTCTTGTCTGCGGCATGGAAGGCCGCGATCATGTCAAAGCCGGCGCGGTCGGCGGCGAGGATCAGGTCGACATGAAGGTAGATCATGCTGGCCCAGGGGGCGGTTTTCAGCGCATTCTCGACAAAGCCTGCAAAATCGCCGCTTTCGAGCACCCGCTCCATGGCGCCATAGAGGCAGGGATCATAGCCGATGGCGAGGTCGGCAATGCCGGCGGAAAGCGCTTTGACGGCCTCAGCATCCCCGCCCGAGAGGATCATGTGGCCGGCAACGGGGCTGACGGCCTTGATGAAGGCATCGAGCGTATTGTCGTGAAAATCGCTGAGCCGGTCCTTGAAATCGAGCTGCAGCAGCGCGGTCCTGCCGATGGGGCGGCTTGCGATCAACCGGGTCAGCCGGTCGAGAAGCATCACCGGCTCGCCGCTGTCGGCGCCGTCATTGTCTCTGAGGTTGATACCGGCAAAGCCTGAGGCAGGCGTGCGCGCGACCGGCCCGAGGCCAGTGGTCGATTGTTCAAGCCGTGGATCATGGAGGACGACCATGCCGCCCTCGCCATGGATCTGCAGGTCAATCTCGACGCTTGCACCCGCCGCCATGCCTTCAAGAATGCGGCTGCCGGAAAAGGGCGTATCGGCGAGGTTGCGCCGTCCACGATGCCATTTGAGCAGGGTTACATGTCCATCGGTCTGAAGGGCAACGGGGAGGGGCATCGGATCAGCTCCTGCGATTGGCAACGAAGCGGGCAGCCTCGATCAGGCATTCGGCATCGGCGCCAAAGGGGGCAAGCAGCGTTTCGGCTTCCTCAATCAGCTGGCTGAGGCGCGCGGCGGCCCAGTTCTGTCCATGCAGCGACACCAGCGTGCCCTTGCCATGGGCCGCGTCCTTCTGGGTTGCCTTGCCCATGGTCTTGGCATCCGCCGTGAGGTCCAGCAGATCATCGGCGAGCTGGAAGGCAAGGCCGATCACTGCGCCGTAGCGGGCTAGGGCGGCACGGGTTGATGCATCCGCTCCGGAGATGATGGCGCCCGCTTCCGCAGCAAAGCGGATCAGTGCGCCGGTCTTCATCGCCTGAAGCGTGATGATCCCGGTCTCATCGGGCCTTTCTGTCTCGGCGGCGAGATCCAGCGCCTGACCGCCAGCCATGCCGCCAAGACCGGCGGCCTGGGCAAGCGCCTTCACCAGCGCCAGGCGCGTCTGCGCGCCAAGCGGCGTCGCATCATCGGCGACGATATCGAAGGCGAGTGTCAGAAGGCTGTCGCCGGCCAGGATGGCGGTTGCCTCGTCAAAGGCCTTGTGAACGGTCGGCCGTCCGCGCCTGAGGTCATCATCGTCCATGGCCGGCAGATCGTCATGGATCAGTGAATAGCAGTGAATGCATTCAAGGGCTGAGGCAATCCGGATGGCAGCTTTCGGGTCGCCGCCGCAAAGACGCGTCGTTTCGATCACGAGGAACGGGCGAAAGCGCTTGCCGCCATTCAGCACGCCATGGCGCATGGCCGCAAGCAGGCCGGCCGGCCGCGCGGTCTCGCCTTCGGCGGGCGCGGCGCACAGCAATGCGTCAAGGCTTTCCTCAACGGCCATGCGGGCCTCAGACAGACGGGCAGAAAAGAAGTCGTGGGCGGGCTTTGTCATGTCCGTCTCTTGGCATGGCGGACCGTCATATTCAACAGGATTTGCCGCAAGCTGAAGAATTGCCGCATGAAGCTTTTAACGGATGGTATTTCGGGCTAAACAGAAGGTCGGAACTTTCAGGTACAAGCTGCGGCGATGGCCGGGTCTCAGGCAGAGGAAACGCAACCGACCATGACTTCAAGAAAGAGCCGGCCGCAGCGTCTCCTGCGACGCCTCGTTCTGGTGCTGATATTGTTGCTGCTTCTGCCCTATGTTCTGCTGCCGCTTTATCTGCCCTCCTTCGTCCATCCGGTATCGACGCCGATGCTGGCGCGGCTGGCGACATTTCAGGGCTATGACCGGCAATGGGTCGCCTTTGATGATATCGCACCGGTTCTGGTGCAATCGGTAATGATGTCGGAGGACGGTCAGTTCTGTAACCATCACGGCGTCGACTGGCGCGAATATCGCGCCGTCATCGATCAGGCGCTTGCCGGCGAGGAAACGCGTGGCGCCAGCACCATTCCGATGCAGACGGTCAAGAATCTCTATCTCTGGAATGGCCGTTCCTATTTGCGCAAGGGGCTGGAACTGCCGCTGGCGCTGGCTGCCGACGCGGTCTGGTCGAAGAAACGGCTCATGGAAATCTACCTCAACATCGCCGAATGGGGGCCGGGTGTCTACGGCATCGAGGCGGCGGCGCAGAACCAGTTCGGCATTCCGGCGGCGAAACTGTCGCGGCGGCAGGCCGCATTGCTGGCGGTTTCGCTGCCGGATCCGGATGGTCGCCAGGCTGCGGCTCCTTCTGCGCACATGAATGCGCTTGCAAATCGGGTAGAGCGGCTGGCGCGCAAGTCCGGAAGCTATATCAGCTGCCTTTATGACTGAAATCACCTTATTCAATTTGTGTTCGTCTGCAAAACCATGTATGCGCGCAAAGGTTGATATTGCGCGGGGGGCTTGAACTGAAAGGACAACGGCCAATGAGTGATCTGACCCTTTATATCGGCAATAAGAACTATTCCTCCTGGTCACTGAGACCCTGGATCGCCATGGAGGCGACCGGCATCGCCTTCAAGGAAAGGCTGATCCCGTTCGACTTTCCCGCCGGAAATCCGCGTTTCTTCGAAATTTCGCCGGT
The DNA here is from genome assembly GCF_013184775.1 of Martelella sp. HB161492. Lineage (GTDB taxonomy): Bacteria > Pseudomonadota > Alphaproteobacteria > Rhizobiales > Rhizobiaceae > Martelella. Next base: position 258,751 of record NZ_JAATVV010000007.1, on the reverse strand, counting down.
CGGACGCGTTCCCGCTCTCCATCACGGGTCGTTGGTCATTCATGAATCACTGGCGATCATTGAATATGTGGCCGAGCTTTTCCCCGAGGCCGGCCTGTGGCCGGACGATCGCGCCGAACGGGCCCTGGCCCGGGCGATCTCGGCGGAAATGCATGCCGGATTTACGGCCCTGCGCGGTGCCTGCCCGATGAGCTTCCGCCGCAAGCCGGAAGCGATCGCGGTGTCGGATGCGGTGAAGCGGGATGTGGCGCGGATCGAGACGATCTGGCGCGAGGCGATCGAACGGTCGGGCGGGCCGTTCCTGTTTTCGACATTTACCGCCGCCGACGCCATGTTTGCCCCGGTGGTCAACCGGTTCGAGGTCTTCGATCTGGTCACGGATGAAGCAACGCTCGCCTATATGTCGGTGATGCGCTCGCTGCCGGCCTATCAGCGCTGGCGCGACGGAGCGCTGGCGGAGAGTTGGATTGTGCCGGAAGACGAGGTATAAGGATCGTCACATGGCCGTTCTTTCAAAAAAACATCGAAAGGACTGGTCAAAAGCCTTCTGGCCCTGTATAAGCGCGCCAAATTTTCAAGTTTGTGAGAGATGGATCTTGCGGTTGGATGTTTCCGACGGTGACCATGTCTTGCCGCAAGTGGAGTAGTACAATGGCTGTACCGAAAAGAAAAACGACCCCGTCCAAGCGCGGCATGCGCCGTTCGGCCGACGCTCTCAGCGCCCCGACCTATGTTGAGGACAAGAATTCGGGCGAGCTTCGCCGTCCGCATCACATCGATCTCAAGACCGGCATGTATCGCGGCCGCCAGGTTCTGGCACCGAAGGAAAACGCCTGATCTTGAAGGGCCTTCGGGCTTTCAGATCGCGACACTGAAACAGCGGTCCGGCATCAGCCGGGCCGCTGTCTTTTGCTGTCATGATTTTTACAGAAAATACCGCTTCCGCCCGCCCGCAGATAGACCAAGGCCATCCCGCCCGTCCGGGGTCGCAACGGTGGCGGGATGGAGAGGGGCGTTCCGAGGATTGCTCGGCCGTCACATGTTTTCGAGGCGCTCCTGGAGCACCTGAAGCTGTTTCTTCAGATCGTCCAGCGCATGGCTTTTCTCGGCCGTGTCGCCATTGTCCTCGGTTTCATGACGGGCGCTGGCCACCAGCGGCTGATACCGGCCGATCGGCCGCTCATCACTGTCATTCTGATAGAGATGGCGCTTCAGCGGATTTTCGTAAAGAGCGCGGTCCATCTGGTCGCGCATATGCTGCTGCTGCTCACTGAAAGCCTTCATGGCGTGATCGAGAAAACCCGGCAGCATTGCCTGCATCTGATCGCCATAATAGCTGATCAGCTCGCGCAGGAAGGAAACCGGCAAAAGCGCCTGGCCCGAGCGGCATTCCTGGTCGAAGATGATCTGGGTGAGTACCATATGGGTGATGTCATCGCCGGTCTTGGCATCGCGAACGGTGAAATCCTCGCCTTTTTTCACCATTGTTGCCAGATCGTCCAACGTCACATAGCTGCTTGTACCGGTATTGTACAAACGGCGGTTGGCGTATTTTTTGATGACAGTGTTACTTTCGCTTCCGGGCATATTTGCCTCCTCCCCGCGATTTATTCGTTTATTCCTCTTCCCGTCGATGATGTAACCGCAAAAATGGCTCGGTTACAATCACTTTGTCTTGTTGCGACTGCGTAAAGGGCAAATGTCAGGGCTGTCTTTCCTGAACGTCGCGATTTTGCCCGTTGCACCGTGTGAAAAAGTGCTGAAACGAAAGAGCGCCACGCAATCCCGAAGGACTGGGTGGCGCTTTGCAATCGCAATGCCGCAGAACCGCCATGTGGCGTTGCGGCAGGCTGTGTCAGCGCGATACGGCTGCACCGACCGCGCCGCCGGCCAGGCCGCCAATGGCAGCGCCACCCCAGCTGTTGGTGGCAATGCCGCCGATGGCGGCGCCCGTCGCGGCACCAATGGAGGTGTTGCGCTCGGTGGTGGTGCAGGCGGCCGCCAGCGGCAATACGAGCAGTGCGGTAACAAGGGCTTTTCTCATGGCGTGTTCCTTTGGCTGTTTCCGGTTGCCTTTTTTAGCTTCTGAACACGTGACATGTTATCAGACGACGCCCAAAAGTAAGAGAACAATAATGATCAGCACCAGCAGGCCAACGCCGCCGGACGGGCCATAGCCCCAGCTGCGGGAATAGCCCCAGCTCGGCAGAGCGCCGATGAGAAGCAGGATAAGGACAATCAGAAGAATGGTTCCGAGCATGGGGGAACTCCTTTGGTTTCTCTTGAAGATAGGAATTCCTCAATGCTGCTTCCGGTTCCCGAAAATCCCTTGCCAGGGGGGCGCAAAAGGTTAACGAGGGCGCTTCAAAAACATGATCCGCCGGGCCCTTGCGAAGAAAAATATGGTTAAGAAACAGTGAATTACACCAGATATAGCGGTGAACAAAAGTAGAAAATGCCGCTGTCTGTGATTCGTCGCCTTTTCGTTCTCACTTTGGCCTGAAGGTTAATTCCAGGTTGTTTGCAGCCACAAGGTTCACGCTTTCCAGATGGCGTCGAGGGTAACGAAATTGTTAAGATTTCGGCAAGAAAGATTAACATGGCAGCGCCATTTTGACGCCGGATCATGCGGTGTGGCCTGATCGGATCCGAGATATCGTGGTGCAGATGGATCTGGCCCCAAGATCTAGCCGTGAACAAAGCGGGAAGCCTTCCAGGTCAGCGATTCGTCGCCTTTTCGTTCGCATCTGTTCCAATTCTTAACGTGCAGGGGGCGAAAAGGCGAAAACAGCGCGCCTCCTTGCTTGCGGGCGGGCCAAGAGCCATCTATACAGGGATGCGCTGGCGCGGACCGGGAGGACAAGCGCCGCAATTGAGGACGACACTGTTGGGGGCAGGTCCCTTGGCCCCAGCAAAAAGGATCGGGACCGGGACATTGAATGCTAAGGCCATGATCTTGAGCGGACGCGGGGTGACCGCGATGCTCGGACCGACCAATACCGGAAAGACCCATTTTGCAATCGAGCGCATGGTGGCGCATTCGAGCGGCGTGATCGGACTGCCGTTGAGGCTGCTTGCGCGCGAAGTCTACGGACGGGTCGTTGAAAAGGTCGGCGTCAACAATGTCGCGCTGATCACCGGCGAAGAAAAGATCAGCCCGCCCAAAGCCCGTTTTCAGGTCTGCACCGTCGAGGCCATGCCGCGCGAGGCCGATGTTGCCTTTGTCGCGATCGATGAAGTGCAGCTGGCCGGCGACATGGAGCGGGGCCATATCTTCACGGACCGGATCCTGCACCTGCGCGGCCGCGAGGAAACCCTGCTGCTTGGCGCTGCGACGATGAAGCCGATCCTCAGGAGCCTGCTGCCGGGCATTTCGGTGATCGAACGGCCGCGCATGTCGCATCTGCTTTATGCCGGGCAGAAGAAGATCACACGCCTGCCGCGCCGTTCCGCCGTCGTCGCCTTTTCGTCCGACGAGGTCTATGCGATCGCCGAGCTGATCCGCCGCCAGCGTGGCGGCGCTGCCGTTGTGCTTGGTGCGCTGTCGCCGCGTACCCGCAATGCCCAGGTTGAACTCTATCAGAACGGTGATGTCGAATATCTGGTGGCGACGGACGCGATCGGCATGGGGCTGAACCTCGATGTCGATCATGTGGCCTTTGCCCAGGATCGGAAATTTGACGGGTTTCAGTACCGTCCGCTCAATCCCGGCGAGCTGGCCCAGGTGGCCGGCCGGGCCGGGCGACACACCAGCGACGGCACATTCGGCGTGACGGGCAGGGTCGCCCCCTTTGATGATGAGCTGGTTGAGCGTATCGAAGCGCATGAATTCGATCCGGTGAAGGTGCTGCAATGGCGCTCGAAAGCGCTGGATTTCGCCTCGCTTGCAGCCCTCAGAAACAGCCTTGATCAGGTGCCGACCGTATCCGGCCTGACCCGCGCCCTGCCGGCTGTGGATCAGCGGGCACTGGAGTTTCTGACGCGCAATCCCGACATTGTTGCGCGCGCGGATCGCCCGGCGCGGATCGAAACCCTGTGGGATGCCTGCTCGCTGCCGGATTATCGCCGGATTGCCCCGGCACAGCATGCCGATCTGATTGCCTCGCTCTATCGTGACCTGGTTGATCGCGGGCAGGTGGACGAGGATTTTCTGGCGAGCCAGGTCCGCCATGCGGACCGGACGGATGGCGAGATCGACACGCTTTCCGCGCGGATCGCCCAGATCAGAACATGGACTTATGTTTCAAATCGACCGGGTTGGCTTGCCGATCCGACACACTGGCAGGAAAAGACACGGAAAATCGAGGATCGGCTGTCGGATGCACTGCATGAAAGGTTGACGAAACGCTTCGTTGACCGCAGGACATCTGTGCTGATGAAGCGCCTGAGAGAGAATGCGATGCTGGAAGCAGAAATAAGCGTGAATGGTGATGTCTTCGTTGAAGGGCATCATGTAGGGGAATTGGCGGGATTTCGCTTCAAGGCCGTTTCCGGCGCTGAGGGACCTGACGCCAAGGCGATCGAGGCGGCAGCGCAGAAGGCGCTGGCGCTGGAGTTTGAGGCGCGCGCCGCAAGGCTGCATGCCTCGGGCAATGCGGACCTGGCGATTGATGCGTCGGGCAGCCTGCGATGGCTTGGCGATCCGGTGGCCCGCCTCGTCGCCGGCGATGATATCCTGCGCCCGCGGGTCATCCTGCTGGCGGACGAACAGTTGTCCGGGCCGGCGCGTGATCACGCGGTTGCCCGCATCGAGCGTTTCGTCGCGCATCACATCCAGACGGTGCTGAAACCGCTCGATGAATTGTCCCGGGCCGAGGATATTCAGGGCCTGGCGCGTGGCCTGGCCTTCCAGCTGGTTGAGAATCTGGGCGTTCTGTTCCGCCGCGATGTGGCCAATGAGGTGAAGTCGCTGGATCAGGACGCACGCGCTTCGATGCGCCATTACGGTGTCCGCTTCGGCGCCTATCACGTCTTCATTCCGGCACTTCTGAAGCCGGCACCGGCCGAGCTGATCACGCTGTTGTGGGCGCTGAAGAATGACGGCCTGGAAAAACCCGGCTATGGCGAGCTCATTCCGGTTCTGGCGGCCGGGCGTACCTCCGTCGTCACCGACCCGACCTATGAGCGCATGTTCTACAAGCTGGCCGGTTTCCGCTTTCTCGGCAAGCGCGCCGTGCGCATCGACATTCTCGAGCGACTGGCCGATCTCATCCGCCCGCTGACCCAGTGGAAGGCAAGCGATGCGCTGCCGCCGGAAGGTGCCTTTGACGGGCGCCGGTTTGTCACCACGCCGGCGATGATGTCGATCCTCGGTGCAACGCCCGATGATATGGAAGAAATCCTCAAGGGTCTCGGCTATCGCGCGGATGTGGCAAGTCCGGAAGAGGTCGAGAAACTGACGGCGATCCAGGCCGAGCGCGAGGCGCAGACCCAGCAGGCAAAGCCGGCCGGCGTTGCGGTTGAAACCGTTGCCAAGCGTCACGCCGCAACGGCTGAAAAGACCGAGAGCCCTTCAGAGGGTGAGGCTTCGGCGGCTCCGGCTGACGCTGAGGAAAGCCCCGTTTCGACGGACAATGCCGCGCCTGCCGAAACGGCTGCCGCAGCCGTGGATGAGGCTGTCGCGGCAACGGAGGAAAAGCCGGCTGAAGAGCCGAAGCCGGTTCTGCTCTGGCGTCCGGGCGGCGGGCGTTCGCAGAATGAACGTGGCAACCGTCCCGAGCGTGGCCGTGGCCAGCGGCCGCAGGGCCGCAAGGGCGGCCAGGGCAGCGGCCAGGGCGAACCGCGCGGCGAGGGCGAGCAGGCTTCCCGTGGTCAGCGTCACGGCAAGGGACCGAAGCGCGAGCGTCGCGATGAGGATCGTCCGCAGCGCAATGAGCGTCCGCAGCGGCGCGAAAAGCCGGTTGATCCAGATTCACCCTTTGCCAAGCTTGCTGCGCTGAAGGCGCAGATGAAGCGCTGAGGCCAATGGCCAGGGCGGCGGACAGGACCGGAACCGACGAGCGCGCTGGCGGCGAACGCCAGCGCATCGACAAATGGCTGTTTTTCACCCGCATGGCAAAATCGCGCTCTCTGGCGCAAAAGCTGGTCGACAGCGGCCATGTTCGTGTGAACGGGCAGAAGATTGCCCGTTCCAGCGTCGAAATCATGCCGGGCGACCGTGTCGAACTGGCGCTGGAGCGGCGCGATGTGGTGCTGGTCGTGGTGGCGGCGGGCAGCCGGCGCGGTCCATATGAGGAAGCGCAGCGTCTTTACGAGGATCACAGCCCGCCAGTGCCGAAGCGTGAACCGCTGACGCCGTTCGAGCAGGCCCAGCGTCTTCCCGGCTCCGGGCGGCCGACGAAGAAGGAAAGGCGCGCCCTGGACCGGCTCACCGGAGACGAAGATCTTTGAGCTGATTTTGCGTCATGCATGGTGTTGCAGCCGCTGAAAAGGAAAAATCCTGCCTGCGTTCTGCTGATCTGTGGAACGAAATGTTCTTGCGATAGCGCGTCAAAGCCGGTACCTCAGGCCATGAAGGCAAAGTGCTCTGCCGGTCTCGGCCAGTGTGAGACGGCTTTGTAATTGCGCTGAAGACGGGTGGTTCATGGAACTGTCCGTCGGGAATTTCTGATCTGGAGCCTTTCATGACGTATGTCGTGACCGACAACTGCATTCGCTGCAAATACACGGATTGTGTCGAAGTCTGCCCGGTAGACTGCTTTTATGAGGGCGAGAACTTTCTCGTCATCAATCCCGATGAATGTATCGATTGCGGCGTCTGTGAACCGGAATGTCCAGCCGAGGCGATCCGCCCGGATACCGAGCCGGGACTTGATGACTGGCTGAAGCTCAATGCCGAATATTCGACGCAATGGCCGAATATCACCATCAAGCGCGAGCCGATGGATGAGGCTGCCGAGATGGATGGCGTGGAAAACAAGTTCGAGAAGTTTTTCTCGGACAAGCCCGGCAAGGGCGATTGATAACGGCATCATTTCGACACTGATCGAAGGCTGTTGTTTTTTTGGTGCTGATCGGCATTTTGGGGCTTGGCGAATGGCCGCAAATTGGATAGGTCTCGGCCAACATCGTTATTTTCACCCGTGGCGACGGTCGCGGGTGCATGTTTCATTGATTCTGCGCCAATCTTGTGCTACATATTTGGGACTGATCCAAAAAACGGCAAAATTTGCCATCCTAGCCAAGAAAGCAATCAAATAAACGTCGATCTTTTCCCCCCGGATTATGTGCGCAATGGCTTCGGGCCTGAGTACGCGACGCTTTATTATGCACGTTTGGTGGATACAGCAGGCGAGTGACGTCAAACGCTCGCCACTGTCGGGTGATTCCGCCCGGCGCCGGCGCCCGCCGGATGCGTAACAGGGAGTTTTTGAAGCATATGACAGTACAACAGAACAAGTCTTCGGGTCGTCACGGTTTCAAGACTGGTGAAGCGATTGTCTATCCGGCACACGGTGTAGGCACGATCACTGCGATTGAGGAACAGGAAGTGGCGGGCATGAAGCTCGAACTCTTCGTTATCGATTTCGACAAGGACAAGATGCGACTGAAGGTTCCGGTCGCCAAAGCGATGAGCATCGGCATGCGCAAGCTGTCGGAGACGGATTTCGTCGAGCGTGCTCTGAAGGTTGTGCAGGGCAAGGCCCGCATCAAGCGCACCATGTGGTCGCGTCGCGCTCAGGAATATGATGCCAAGATCAATTCCGGCGATCTGATCTCGATTGCGGAAGTTGTCCGTGACCTTTACCGGGCCGATAATCAGCCTGAGCAATCCTATTCCGAGCGTCAGCTTTACGAAGCCGCTCTTGATCGCATGGCGCGCGAGATCGCAGCCGTCAACAAGATGTCGGAAACGGAAGCGGTTCGTCTGGTCGAAACCCATCTTGCCAAGTCTCCCAAGCGCGGCAAGGTCAGTGAAGACGATGACGCCCATGAGGAAGCCGCGTAAGCGGTCTTTCAAGACTTTGATCAGTTGTCAAAACCGGCCTTCGCGGCCGGTTTTTTCATGCCCGCCGGCCAGCAGGACGCGACCGGTCAAAAAAAACGCGTCGGCAGATGAACCGAATAACCGTTTCATACGTTCTTGATCTTAGGCAGTCTTGCGCAATGGAGGACCGCTCACTCAAAATTGAGTTTCACCAAAGCGATTTCGATTGCGATGCGGACAAAATGTCGCATGCTGAGGTCAGGGTGGGGAGAAAGGCGGGAAGTTATGGGTTCAAATCAGGATGACCGCAGCCTCGTCGACGCTGCCATGGCGGCGCCCTATCTGACACGTGAGCAGGAGCAGGATCTGGCGGAGCGCTGGCGCAATGACAGCGACAGAAAGGCCCGCAATGATATCGCGATGGCGCATCTGCGCCTCGTCGTTTCCATGGCCGGGCGGTTTCGCGGCTTCGGCCTGCCCAAATCCGATCTGGTCCAGGAAGGTTATGTCGGCCTGCTGGAAGCTGTCTCACGCTTCGAGCCGGAGCGCGGCGTCCGGTTTTCCACCTATGCCACATGGTGGATCCGGGCGGCGATGCAGGATTATGTGCTGCGTAACTGGTCGATCGTGCGTGGCGGCACCTCTTCGGCGCAAAAGGCTCTGTTTTTCAAGCTCAGACGGCTCAGAGCCAAGATTGCCGAGCAGAACCGGTCGCTGACCTCTCAGGAAATCTACAACGAGATTGCGACGCGGCTCGGCGTCAAGGTTGGTGACGTGCAGAGCATGGATGCCCGCCTTTCGGCCAGTGATTCCTCGCTGCACGCCCCGGTCAGTGATGAAGATGGGGCGAGCGAACGCATGGATTTTCTGGTCTGCACAGCGCCCTTGCCGGAAGAGCAGGTCACGGTGATGATTGACGGCGAGCGGATGAGCAGCCGGCTGAAAATCGCCTTGCGGCGCCTGTCACCGCGCGAAGACCGTATCATTCGTGCGCGACGGCTGTCTGAGGAAGCGACCACGCTGGAGGCGCTCGGCAGCGAGCTGGGCATTTCCAAGGAGCGGGTGCGCCAGATCGAAACACGGGCGATTGAGAAGCTGCGCGATGCCATGACCGGCGGCGAGTCCGAAATCATGCAGCGCCCGGCAGGCCACGCCTGAACTTGCCGGTCTGACTGATTTCTGTCAGTTTTGGCGGCGTCGTCCTGTTTTGAGGACGACGCGTCACACGGGGAGGTGTGGCGTCGGTTCGTGGGAGGAGCTGGCGATGCAGTCTTTGACGCGCGCCCTTGAAACATCGCGGCTTTTGTTGCGGCCGCCATCATATTGCGATCTGTCCTTTGCGCAGGAACTTTACGCGCGTCCGGAGATGAAGCCGGGTGCCGGTGAACGCGAAACCGAGCCGCCGGCGCGGATTGCGCGGCGCTTCAGGCTCGAGATCCGTCACTGGCAGGATTTCGGTTTCGGGCGGTATCTGATCGAACGTGACGGCAATCCGATCGGTTTCGCCGGCATCACGCTGAACGGTCCGGTCGCCGGGCTCAACCTGTCCTATCATCTGAACCCGGATCATTGGGGGCGCGGGCTGGCACAGGAAGCCGTTGCCGCCATTCTTGATGCCGCCGAAGCCGATCATGGCCGCGCCACGGTCGGAGCGGTGGTTCATCCTGGCAATCATGCATCCCGCCGCGTGCTGCACAAGGCGGGCTTTCGCTTCTGTGCTGCCGTGCAGCTTGGCGGGTGCGACTGGCTTTTCCATCGGCGCGATGGTGCAGAGGACGCGGCTGTGCTGACAGCGGCCCACCCCACGGCCTGCGCTGTCAGAACTGCCGCCTGAAGCCCGGACGATGGAAAAGCTACGATGCAGCCGCTTCGTCCCGGGCCTCAATCCTGTCTGCCGACAGCGGTGCGGCGGTTATTCCGAAACGATCTTGACCTTCTGACCCACTGAGAGCGTGGCCCCGGAGGGAAGAGCGTTCAGCACCTTGAAGAGATCAAGCTTGCGTTCGGTTCCCATCATCATGCCGGCAACGGTCTGGACATTATCGCCGGGTTTCACGGTGTAGATACGCACGCGCAAGGGTTTCAGCGCGGCGACTTCCTGCGGACTGAGCTTGTGGAAGCTTGCGCTGACGGCGTTGGCCGCCGGCTCAAGCGCAGTGCTGTCCTTGGGGGCGGCTGTCAGCAGCCGATAGATATCGGAACCGGAACGGATCACCGTCACGTCAAACTGCCAGTCTCCGGCGACCGCCTTGGCATTGGCGGCCGGCATGCCGCCGACGGTCGTCGTGGTGACGGAGCCTGGGACGAGGCCGGTGACCCAGCCGCTTTTGATGTAATCGGCCAGGTCCTCGCGCGCTGGCGCGTTGACGCCGTCAAAGCGGATTGCGACATCATTCGGTCCCATGGCGACAACAGCATTGGACTTGTCGACCATGGAAAATCCGGGCGGTACCTCGAAGCTGATCTGAAGCTTGGGATGATAGAAGGTCCGGTCGCGGATATAGCCATCTTCCGGATTGCTGCCGAACAGCATGCCATCAATACCGTCGAGATAATAATCCTTGCCCGTTTCGAAACTGCCGGTGGCGGCGTAATCACGGGCATGGCCTTCCGCAAGGTCGATGCGGCGCGGCGTGCTCGGGTGGCTGGACAGAAAGTCGACCTGCGGACCATTATCGTTATGGTCGGCCTCATAGTTGGAAAAGGCCTCCATGGAGCGCAGGAAGCGGGCTGCAGCGAAGGGATCGTAGCCGGCTTCGGCCAGCATGCGGATACCGATGGCGTCGGCTTCCAGCTCCTGCTGACGGGAGAAGGCCGCAAGCCGGAGCTTGCCGCGCGCCAGCACATCCTGGTTCTTCGGATCGCTAGGCAGAACCTCGGAGACAACGCGGTTGGCGATCGCCTCGGCCTCTTCGCGGCGCTGCCGCTCAATGCCGTGATTGGCGGTAACATGAGCCATTTCATGCGACAGCACTGCGGCCAGCTCCGAGGCGTCATTGGCAAGGGCCAGCAGACCGCGGGTGACATAAAGATAGCCGCCGGGCAGCGCAAAGGCGTTGATCGTCGGAGAATTCAAAATGGTGATGCGGTAGGTCTGCTGCGGATTTTCTGAGACCGCCGTCAGGCCACCTGCGATCCGCGCGACCAGGCGCTCAACCTTCGGGTCGCGATATTCGCCGCCATAGGTCTCGAGAATATGCGGATGCTCGCGCGCGCCCATGGCCGCGTTCGGATCCTTGCGCGACAAGGCCTCCACGGTCTGGCTGCTGGCACCATCCGGTCCTGCGATAATGAAGTGGCTGCTGTCGGTCTGACAGGCGGCCAGCGCCAAAGCCGAGGCCATTGCCACAGCTGCGCGCCAGTGGCGCCGCATTTTGCCCGCGATTACTGTCCGGAGCATGGAACTCCCTGTGTCATTCATCCAATGTGCCCGCTGACGCTGAACCCTTTGAACGGAACGCTGTCTTTCCCGCAACGTTCCCGATTTTGATATGTTTCAAGATTCCTTGCTGAAATGGGTTGAGGATTTCTCAACACCGGCGAGAAATCGACCATTCTCGACAATGATGCGGCTTTCAGCGATCGCATTCATCTCGTCGGGTTCATGGGAAACCATGATCACGGTATTGCCGGTTTCTTGGTGGAGTTCAAGTAGCAGCTTTACCATTTCTGCGCGCATTTCCGGGTCAAGCGCTGCAAAAGGCTCATCGAGCAGCAGGATCGGCCGTTCGCGCACCAGCGCCCGGGCAAAGGCAACCCGCTGGCGCTCGCCACCCGAAAGCGTGGCCGGCATGCGTTTGCCAAAGCCATCAAGTCCGACCCGGACAAGGGCATTGTCAATGCGTTGCCGGTCTTCTGGAAAAAGGCGCATCGTCGCCGAAATGCCCAGCGCGACATTGGTGAATATGTCGAGATGGCTGAAGAGGTTATTGTCCTGAAACACCAGGGTCAGCGGGCGCCGCGAAACATGAAGCCCGGTCATGTCCTGCCCGCCGATCATCACTTTTCCGGCATCGGGCATGGCAAAGCCCGCAATCAGATTGATGAGTGTCGACTTTCCGGCACCGGATCGGCCGGTCACGGCGGTGATGGTTCCGGCATCAATGGTGCCGTCAAAATGAAACTGCGCTGAGCCAAGAAAAAGCTCGACACGATCAAGCGTCACATGCGCGGCCATGGTCTGTCTCCGGTCAGTGTGGGTCTGCGCCGATGCGCCGCGTGCCAAGGCTCATCAGCATCAGGCAGAGGAAGCCGAGAATGAGCGCAAGTCCCGCCGCATCCGCCGTGCGGTAGCTGCCGAGCCGGCTATAAAGCAGATAGGGCAGCGTCGTAAGTCCGTCACCGCCGAAAAGTGCAATCGCGCCGAGGTCGCCGAGTGACAGGGCCATGGCGAAGGCCATGGCTGTAGCAGCGCTTCGCGACAGGCCAGGCCAGTCGACGATGCGCAGCCGGGCAAGGCCTGTCAGCCCGAGGCTTGCGGCAAGACGGGCGGTGCGCTGCCGGTGGGTTCTGACAGCGGGCGCAAGAACGCGCAGAACAAATGGCAGGGCCATCAGCACGTTGATGGCGATCACAATCAGCGGGGCGGCAAAATCCGTCAGGCCGAACGGGCGCAGCACCAGGAACCAGCCGGTGCCGAGCACGACCGGCGGCACAAGCAGCACCAGCGAACCGGTGGAGGAGGCAAGAACGGCGAGAAGCCGGGCGGCGGGCCCGGCTTTCGGCTGTTCGAGAACGCTATCCTGCAGGGCGATGAAGGCAAGGGCGAGAATCAGGCAGAGACAGGCTGCGGAAAAGGAGATGGCAAGGCTCGTCGAAAGTGCCGTCCAGAAAATCGGTTCGCTGACAATGCGCACAAGGTCGGCCTTGGCGCCGTTGATGAGGATCATCGCCAGCGGCAGCAGCAGGAAGGCGGAAAAGACGACGATCAGCACGCCGTCGGCAAGCTTCAGGTGGCGGTGCACCCCGTCTGGCCGCACGCCCGGGTGACCTGCCGTGGTTCCGGGGTCGCCGGCCCGGGGCAGGGCGGCAAGCGCCAGCAGCACGGCTCCGGTCACCAGGATCTGCAGGCCTGACAGCGCGACGGCGCGGGCGGGATCGAAATCGAAACGCAATGCCTGATAGATGGCGACCTCAAGCGTGGTTGCCGCCGGTCCGCCGCCAAGGATCAGGACCAGCGTGAAGGAGGTGGCGCAGAGCATGAAGATCAGCCCGGCAATACCGGGAATGAGCGGGCGGATCACCGGCCATTCGATGAAGCGGAAGACGGAGCGGCCGGGCATGTCCAGCATGGCGGCCTGCTTGAAATATTCCGGCGGGATCCGCTCCAGCCCGGCCAGCATCAGCCGGGCGGCAAGCGGCAGGTTGAAATAGACATGGGCCAGCAAAATGCCGAAAAGGCCATAGATACCAAGCGGCCGGCCGAAACCGGCCCAGTCGGCCATATCGTTGAACAGCCCCTGCCGGCCCCAGATCCCGATCAGCCCCAGCGCTCCGATGAGAACCGGAAGCCCGAGCGGCACGGCCATCAGCCGGATCACCCAAAGCCGGCCGGGGAAGGATGGCCGGCGGGCCAGGGACCGCGCCAAGGGAATGGCGAGCATCACCGAAATCAGCGTCGAAAGGCTCGCCTGCCAGAGGGTGAAGCGCAGGATCCGCCAGACATAGGCATCAGTGAAGATGCCGGCCGCCGCATCCGAGGCGCCAAAACCGGCAAGGGCAAAAACCGCAATGGCGATGAAACCGGCAACGGCCACGAAGGCCAGGAAGCCGGTCGTCATCGCGCTGCGATATTCGCCTGTGGTGAGATAGCCGTTCAGTGGGGCCGTCCTTCGCTTATCGGGCACTCATGGCATCAAGCCATTCGTCGATCCAGGCCTTGCGGTTGTCGGCAACCGTTTCCGGCGGGAAGGACAGCGTTTTATCCGGGGTGACGACCCTGTCAAAGGCCGCCGGCAGCGGGCTTGATGTCGGCGCGGCAGGCAGCATCCAGTTCGTTGTCGGGATGACATCCTGAAAGGCCGGGGAAATCATGAAGGCCAGGAATTCCTTTGCCAGTTCCGGATCATCGGCCATGGCGGTGCGTGCGGCGACCTCGACCTGAATATAAAGACCATCGCTGATATTGGCCGCCTTGTAACGCTCGCTGTTTTCCTCGATCTCGTGATAGGTCGGCGAGGTGGTGTAGGAAAGCACCATCGGCGCTTCGCCGCCGGTAAAAAGGCCATAGGCTTCGGACCAGCCGGGCGTCACCGTCAGCACACGGTCCTTCATCGCCTTCCAGGCATCGGCAGCATCGTCGCCATAGACCGATTTGAACCAGAGCAGCATGCCAAGCCCGGGCGTCGACGTGCGCGGATCTTCGATGACGATCTTCTGGTCCTTGTCGCCATGGACCAGATCATCGAGACTTGTCGGCGGTGCGGACATGGCCTGGCTGTCATAGACGACGTCGAAATAGCCGTAATCGAAGGGCACGAAAGTGTCGTCAGCAAATCCACCGGGAATAGTGACGGCGCCGGTGTCGATCTCGGACGGGGCGAACAGGCCGGTGGCGCGGGCTTCGGCAATCAGGTTGTTGTCGAGGCCCAGCACGATATCGGCGGGACTCGACTTGCCCTCCAGCTTCAGCTTGTTCAAAAGCGCCACGCCGTCTTCGGCACTGACGAATTTCAGCGTGCAGCCGCATGTCGCCTCGAAGGCTTTCTTGATTTCAGGGCCGGGGCCCCAGTCGGCATTGAAGCTCTCATAGGTGTAGACGGTCAGCACCTTGTCAGCGGCAAAGCCGGAAGTCGCTGCAGAAAGGGCGGCAAGTCCCGTAAGGGCTGCAAGGCTAAGAGCGTGCTGCATGTGCCTCGATGCACCAGGACGCTCTATCTTATTGAATCTACGCATCGTTCCTTTCGAAAACCGATTCCGATTTTCGAGCCGATGCGCCAGGGAAATCATTTTTGGCATGACGCCATCTCCTCTTTAATTTTCGTCATGGAAGGGGAAAAGGGCGTCTGTTGCGACACGCGTCTAATCCCTCCGCCGGTCTTAACCGGATCAGGTTCCTCGGGTTGGCATTTGAGCCTCTCAGCAGCAGGATGGATCACCATCCGCAGCACCCCGTTAGAGCAAGGTCAGGAGTATCCCTGTCATTTCAGCATTGCAAGGGGGACGAGAAGATTTGAAAATGCTGGCCGAAATGACTACGTTCAGGCCTCACCGCATAAAATGCGGTGAACCCGCCGTCGCATCGCCCGGCATGGCCTTCTGGCCGGCTTTCAGCGATGCGCGATATTTGAGGAAAGAGGAATGCCGTGCCTGCGCTGAAAGGGTGACGGGCGGCATTCAGGTCGTCATGCGCAGGATGTGTGTCGGCTCGTCCTAGAGCGCCCGGCGTCGAAAGACGCGGCGCTGTGACACTCTTTATTTGCGCGATCGTTTCAGCGGCTGGGCTTGAAGCTCCCGCCTTTCGATGCGTGAGTGACCAACAGGAAGGAGCACATCAATGGCAGAAGCAAAGAGCGGGGATACGGTGCGTATCCATTATGTCGGAACGCTGAATGACGGTTCGACCTTTGATTCATCGGAAGGTCGCCAGCCGCTTGAATTCACCATCGGCGCCGGCCAGATCATTCCGGGCCTCGACCGGGAAATCTCCGGCATGGCTGTCGGTGATAGCCGCACGGTGACGGTCGTCTCGGTTGAGGCCTATGGCCCGCATGATCCGGCCAAGGTTCAGTCGGTGCCGCGTTCGGCCATGCCGGAAGGCGTTCCTGTCGAGCCGGGTCTCAGGCTTCAGGCCCGCACGCCCAACGGCGAAATGCTGCCGCTGGTCGTCACCGCCGTCGATGCCGAACAGGTGACCGTTGATGCCAATCATCCGCTGGCCGGACAGGATCTGACCTTCAAGGTCGATCTGGTGGAAATCGTCAAGGCCGCCTGAGGTCCAGACGGCATCATTTCAAAAGGGCGTCGCGATCGTGGCGCCCTTTTGTCTTACGTGGCTGAAAGGCCGAGCGCGCGTGAGAACTGATAGATCCAGGTCTCGGTCAGCGGCTGGCCGTCCATCGACAGGAAGACCCGAAGCTCGCTCAGCTGATCCGGCGGCAATTCGAGATCGAAGATCGCCCGCCAGACATTGCCGCCTGGCACCGGTTCGCAAAAGGCGCGGATGACCGTGCCGGCGCTGGTGGTGACATCCACCTTCGGAAACACGCCATAGGGGATGGTCTGCATCACCGATGGCCGATCGAAGGACAGCGCGAAGCGGTAGACATTTTCCGGGCGCGGCTTGCCGGGCTCGCCGCCAAGGCCAATGCGGGTGGAAATCGTCTGGGCGATGTTTTCCGCCGGATAGGGCTCATTGTTCTGCCAGAAGAGCCGGTAATGCAGCTGGTAGCTGTTGCCGCGCCGTGCGGGTTCATCCGGAACCCAGAAGGCGCCGATATTGTCATGGATTTCGTCATCGGTTGGTATTTCGAGCAGCTGAACGCCGCCCTTGCCGAGCGGTGCCAGCGGCTCGACCCACAGGCTCGGCCGGCGGTCATACATGACACCGTCCTGATAATGATCGAAATTGCGGTCGCGCTGCAACAGGCCGAATCCGCGCGGATTGTCGTCTGAAAAGGCCGAGATCCGCAGTTCAGGCGGATTGTTCAGCGGCCGCCACAGACGTTCGCCCGTTCCGGTCCACAAGGCAAGGCCGTCCGAATCGTGAACTTCCGGGCGCCAGTCGCGCATGCGCTCCCGGCCATATTCGCCATACCAGAACATCGAGGTCAGCGGCATGAGACCAAGCCGCTCGATGTCCTCCCGCAGAAACAGCGAGGATTCGATCTCCATATCGACGCCTTTTGTGCGATCGGTGCCGCGGCGAATGGAAAACCGGTAAGCACCGGTAATGCTCGGGCCGTCCAGAAGCGCACAAATCGTGACGGGCTGTTCGGGGTCCGTGGTTTCGGCGATGTAGAATTCGGTAAAGTCGGGAAATTCCTCGGCCTTGTCGGGCACGGCGGCATTGATGACGACGCCGCGGGCAGAAAGCCCATATTGACCGTCGGCGCCGATGGCGCGGAAATAGGATGCGCCGAGGAAAGCGACCCAGTCCTGGCTGCGCCAGTCATCGGCGCCCTTCCATTCCTGCAGGCGGAACCCGGCATAGCCGCTATCGGCGGGCAGCTGGCGCGCGGGGCTGTCATCCGGCATGTCGAACATGGACGGGTCATAGCTAACCTCAGATGCAACACCGTCCTCGACGAGAAACATCTTCACGCTCTTGGTAAAATAGCGCCCGAGATGAAAGAATTCCAATGGATAGGCGCCATCTGGACTGGTGCCGGCCTGACCGGAAAAGGGTGCCCTGTCGGTTCTGAACTTGATCTTGCCATGCTGTTCATAGTCGATCGCATGAACGACGTCAGGCATCGGCTGGTAGGGCGGAATATAGGGGGTATTGGCAAGCGCGCGTGCGCGCTCAATCAGAAGTTGGTATGAAAAAGGCTGCTGACCGAGCTGGTCTGCACGCGCTGCGCGCAGCGATGCGGGCAGAAGCGTAAATCCGGTCAGAAGGGCCGCGTTTTTCAGCAAGGTACGGCGCAGCATGGACATTTGCCAGAGTTCTCAATCGTGCATGTGAGGGGTCAATATCGGCGCTGCCTATACACCTTCCACCGGCCGAAACAAGAGCAATTCTGGGGTGGAATTGCGATTATGGCTGCGATTTTCGGCCGTGCTGCCAGACGGGCGTGCGCTGCGCATTTCCGGCGCTGGTTGACGTCTGCCTCACATGCATTTTTCCGGCGATGGCGCTCCCGGTTCCGGCGCGTGCAAAAACGTTGCGAACTGCTCGCCTCGATCGCCTGCCGCCGGGCCGAAAGGCGAATTGGGTTGGTGCGCGCTTATGGTAGGGCCGACGAAATTTCCGGTGTGATACGAGTCAGTTAGCCTTGTGTTGCAATGCCGAAAGGCGAATACCGGCTTTTATTTACGAATCATCTTGTGTCTGAGGTTTTGCCATCGTTTCGCCGAAAGTTTCTATTTTGTTAACGAGGTCGGTTGGCGCTTTGGGCCAGCCGTTTCGTGCGCCGCCCTGCGGCGAAAGATTTTGGGTGCTATTCGAACGGAATAGTTGAAAAAAAAAGGGTTTCAAATAAAACGTAGGAACCTTGTTCAGTCAGTAGCGTTTAGCGAATGAATGAGATGGTGCGACCTCGATCCTGAAAGCGCTTCTGTCCGGAAAAAACGGGCAGATGTAGCATGACAGGGCGGCGGAAACGGCCATTTGCTCCGCAGCAAGCGCCCCGCAAGGCCTTCACTTTATTGATGTTCCGGATTGTAGATGAAAAGAAGAACTTTCCTCGCCCAGACGGCAATGGGTGCCCTCGCCGTGTCTGCCATGGCCGGACCGGTGCTGGCCGACGGAGACCCGGCGCCAGCTGAGACACAACAGCCGGCGGCGCAACAAAAGCCAGCCATGCCGACGCTTTCGGACGATGCCATAGACTTTTCCTTCGATAGTCTGACGCAGATGATGAAGGAAAAGGCCGGCGAACCCTATGTCGCGCCGAAGGAGACGGGGGCAGGTCCCTTCGATGATCTGAGCTATGACGAGTTCCGTGCGATCCGTTACGATCCGAACAAGGCGATCTGGCGTGACCGTTCTGACTTTCAGATGCATGTCTTTCCGCTGGGCTGGCTCTACAAGACGCCGGTCGGGCTTTTTGAGGTTGCCGGTGGCAAGGCACGGCAGTTTGAGTTCACCGCCGATGATTTCATCTATCAGCCGCCGCTGGATCCATCGCGCTTTGCCGGCGCCGATCTTCCCGGCGTTGCCGGCTTCCGCCTGAACTACCCGCTCAATCGCAAAGATGTCAGCGACGAACTGATTTCCTTTCTCGGGGCGTCTTATTTCCGGGCGCTCGGCAAGGGCTCTCTTTACGGTCTTTCCGCCCGCGGTCTTGCGGTCAACACCGCGACCAATGCCGGCGAAGAGTTTCCGATGTTCACGGATTTCTACATTCAGCGGCCAAAGCCGGATGATGAGTCACTGACGGTCTTTGCCGCGCTTGATTCCAAGAGTGTCACCGGGGCTTACCGCTTCGTCATCACGCCGGGCATGAACACGCGGATGGAAGTGTCGGCGCGACTGTTCTTCAGGGCCGACATCAGTCGGCTCGGGATCGCGCCGATGACATCGATGTATCTGTTCGGCCCGGCCAATCATCACGCCTTCGATGATTATCGCGAGCGGGTCCATGACAGTGAAGGGTTGAAGATTATCCGTTCCGACCGAACCGAGGTCTGGCGGAGTCTCGAGAACCCGAAGAAGCTTGCCAATTCCTATCTCGGCGAGGCGAGCCCGCGCGCATTCGGACTTTATCAGCGTCACCGCAATTTCGATGACTATCAGGATGCGGAAGCGCATTACGAACGCCGCCCGTCGCTGCTGGTCGAACCCCTGAATGACTGGGGCGACGGCACCGTATCGCTGGTGGAGATTCCGACGGCGCTCGAGATCAATGACAATATCGTCTGCTTCTGGCAGCCCAAGGCGCCGGCGAAGGCTGGCGGGTCGGCGAATTACGATTATCGCCTGACCTGGGGTTCCATCGAAGAAGATCAGACAAGGCTTGCCCGTGTCGTCGAGCTGCGCAGCGGCGAAGGCGGCGTTTCGGGCAATGAAGATGACGACGGCACGCGCAAGTTTGTCGTCGATTTTGCCGGGGGCTCGCTTGCCGACCTGCCGGCGGGGACCGAGGTCCAGGCCAATGTCAGTGCCACCAATGCCCAGATCGTGCACAGCACCGTGTCTCAGGTCAACGGGCAGGGGGTCTGGCGGCTGGCGATCGACCTCAAGCCCGATGGCGACAAGCCGGTCGAGCTCGTCGGTTCCCTGAATGACGGCAAGCAGGACCTGAGTGAAATTTGGCTCTACCAGTGGAGAGTTGGAGATGAGAAACCGAATTGACAGTGAAACCGGGCTTGGCGAGATGAGCCGTTTTCTGCCCTCGGCGGCGCCGTTGCCGATGCCGGAGCAGATTCTGGAACGTTCGCGCCGCCACCGCGTTCCTATTCTGTCTTATCTGTTCCCCTTGTTTGGTGCCTCGCGGCGGCGGTCGATCTGATTGCCGTCTTCATAGCCGGGCAGGAGATTTGATATGCTCGCCACGCGACGCATAGTTTCGATCGGTTTTGCCATAATCGCCGCCATGATCGCGACGCGACTGGCTGTTGACGTGTTCTTTGCCGATGGAATGGACTGGGTCGATTTCGTGCGGATCTTCCTGTCCGCCGCGACCTCGGCCTGGATCGCCTGGGGGGCGGCACTGGGCATTGGCGGGCTGATCCCCGGATGGAAGCGCAAGATTGCGCGCGTGCAGCTTTCAGAAAGCGGCATGGGCGCACGCACGGCCATACTGGTTCCGGTCTATCACGAGGACGCCAAGGCGACCTTTTCGGCCGTGGCGGCAATGGCGGAAAGTCTTCAGCAGACGGGGCATGGCGGCCTTTTTGATTTCGTCGTCCTGTCCGACAGCCGCAATCCCGATATTGTTGCCGATGAGGAAGGCTGGTTCCTGACGCTGAAGAATGAGGTCGCTGAACCGATCGGCGTCTATTATCGCCGGCGCAGCGATAATTCCGGCAAGAAGGCTGGAAATATCGGCGAGTTCGTCCGCCATTACGGGGCTGGCTATACCTATATGCTGATCCTTGATGCCGACAGCCTGATGGAAGGGCAGACGGTGGTCGAAATGCTCCGCCGCATGGAGGCCGAGCCGCGACTCGGCCTGCTGCAGAGCCTGCCGAAGGTGATTGGCGCAAACAGCTGGTTTGCCCGCGCGCTTCAGTTTTCCGCCGGTCTGTTCTCGCCGATCTACACGCGGGGTCTTGCCGGGCTGCAGGGAACCGAAGGTCCGTTCTGGGGCCATAATGCGCTGGTGCGCACAGAAGCCTTTGCCGAAAGCTGCGGCCTGCCGGAACTGCACGGTGCCGCCCCCTTCGGCGGACACATCCTCAGTCATGATTATGTCGAAGCCGCCCTTTTGGCGCGGCGCGACTGGATTGTCCGGGTCGATCCCGATCTTGTCGGCTCCTACGAGCAGGGGCCGCAAAATGTGATTGATTTCGCCAAGCGCGACCGCCGTTGGTGCCAGGGCAATCTCCAGCACATCAAGCTGATCGGCGCACCGGGGCTGAAGGGCTGGAACCGTTTCACCTTTCTGCAGGGGATCATGGCCTATCTGACCTCGCCGCTGTGGATGCTGTTCATCATCGCCTGTATTGTCGCACCGCTTTTTGCACCAGAACCGGACTATTTCCCGACGCCTTATCTTCACGCGATCTTTCCGCGCGCCGAGACCGCCCTCGCGGTCACGATGATGGTTGGTGTCGGCGGTCTTCTGATCGGGCCGAAACTGCTGATCGCTCTCAGAAGCGGCCTGACCGGTGAGGCGCGGGCCTCGGGCGGTTTTCTTGCCGTGTTCTGGTCGACGCTGGTCGAGATCATCTGGTCGTCGCTTCTGGCGCCGATCACGTTGATGTATCAGAGCCGCTCGGTGGTGCAGGTTCTGCTGGGCATGGATGGCGGCTGGCCAGCCTCCAACCGCGAGGGGCAGACGCTTTCCGTCTCCGATGCCTTTCAGGCCAGCTGGTGGATCGTCGCGACCGGGCTGTTGCTGCTGATCGGCTCGAAAATGCTGGCACCGGATCTGTTTTACTGGCTGATGCCGATCGCCGTGCCACAGATCCTTGCGCCCTTCATGATTGCCTTTACCTCATCGAAACGTTCCGGCGTGATCGCGGCCAGGCTTGGCCTGTTCAAGACCGTCGAGGAACGTCAGCCAGCTCCTGTCATCCTGATCCAGCGCAATATCCAGTCGCGCTGGGAGACGGAGATGGCCGAAATTCCCGGCGCTGACCGGGATGACTTGAAACAGGCAGAAGAGCCTGTCGGCGCTCAGGCGCTGCACGGATAGAGCAATGAACACAATTGATGGCAAGGACAAGAACGGGCTCCTCCCTCGAAAGAAGAGCCCGCGGGACGCACGCATCGATGTTTTGCGCGGACTGGCGCTGATCATGATCTTTATCGATCACGTCCCGGGCAATTTCTTCTCCAACTACACGATCCGCATGTTCGGTTTTTCCGATGCCGCGGAGGGTTTTGTGCTTATTGCCGGCGTCTCGGCCGGTCTTGCCTATTCGCGCGGCTATTATCGCGGCCGCTATGGCGAGACCACCGCCAAGATCTTCCAGAGGATGAAGACGATCTACGGGGTTCACATCCTTTCGAGCCTTGCCGGAATCGTCGTCGTCCTGCTCGCCGCCGCCTTCTTTCCGCTGACGGATTATGTCGGCTCGCTCGGGATCACCAAGGTCGTCACTGCACCCTATGAAACGCTGTCCGGACTGTTTCTGCTGACCTATCAGATCGCCTATTTCAATATCCTGCCGCTCTATCTCATCCTGTTCCTGTTCCTGCCGACGCTGATGTGGCTGGGAACGCGCAGCCTGATGCTGATGCTTGCCGTATCGGCCGGCATTTTCGTGCTTGGCCGCGTCGTGCCACTTCACATGTTCAACTGGCCGCAGGGCGGGGGCTGGTATTTCAATCCGTTCTGCTGGCAGCTGCTCTTTGCCATCGGTCTTGCCGGCGGCATGTCCGCCAAGCGCGGAGAGCGCTGGATTCCCTTCTCACCGGCCCTGTTTCTGGTGTCGCTGGCAATCGTCCTGTTCGCCGGCTACTGGCAGTTTATCGTGCGCGACGCATTTCCCTGGCCGGATGATACGCCGCGCTTCATCGCCGATCAGCGCAAGGACATGCTGGCACTGCTCAGGCTCGTCAATGTGCTGGCGCTTGCCTATGTGCTGACGTCGATACCCGCCTTCCCGGCACTGGCGCGATCGGCGATCATGCGGCCTATCGATATTCTCGGACGGGCAAGCCTTGCAACCTTTGCCACCGGTTCGGTCATTGCGATGATGCTGCAGACCCTGCGGGCGGTCGTTGATACCAGTCTCCTGGAAGATAGCGCCCTGCTGCTGGCGGGCCTGACGGCGCAATACTGGGTGGCGCGCTGGTCTCTGGAGCGGCGGCAGCGCCTGCGCGCTCAGCGTCGGCGCCGGGTGATCGCCTTTGTGCCGGCACCGCTGGGCCATGACGAGATGGCGGCGCAGGCCAGCCTCAAGCGCAATTCGATGTGAGCGAAGAAGACGGCGGCACCGCCGGTGTGCTGACGTCCAGCCGTGCCGGGAATGGCCTCATGCGGATGCGGCCAGGGGTTTCTTCACCGGCACCGGATGATGCTCGCCAAGACGGATCCGCTTCAAAAGCACCGATGCGCAAAGACCGATCAGCGCCATGGTGACGGAGAACATGAACAGGTTGGCGAAGGCATCGGAATAGCCGGCAATCGCGGCCTGATGGGCCGGACCTGTCAGCGTTGCAAGGGCCGTCGGTGTCAATTCGGCAAGATTGCCGGCGCCAGGGATCATCCCGGCATCGTCAAGACCCTTGGCAAGAATGGCTCCGTAAACCGAGATGGCCATGGCGGCGCCGATCATGCGCGACAGCGTGACAGTGCCGGTCGCCGCGCCAATGTCGCCGCCACGGGCGGCATTTTGCACGCCGAGCACCGGAACCTGCTGGCCAAAGCCGATCCCCATGCCCTGAAGTGCCATCAGGGTGGCAATCAGCCACAGCGGAGAGACCGGCGCAAACAGCATCAGCAGGATAAAGGCGGTCGCCGACAGGCACATGCTGGCCACCGCATAGCGCTTGTAATACCCGGTCTTCGCGATCAGACGGCCGGTGGTGAGCGAGCCAAGAACAATTCCAAGCGTCACAGGAATGAAGAACAGGCCGGCCTTGGCCGGGGCAAGACCATGAACGGTCTGCAGGAAGAGCGCAAAATAATTGACCATGCCAAGCGCGATACCGCCGCTTGCCACCGAGAGAATGATCAGCAGGGCGACAGTGGGGTTCTTCAGCAGCGGCAGCGGAATGATCGGCTCGGGGGCGCGGCGTTCGACAAGGACCCAGGCAATGGCGAAGACAGCCGCCAGCGCGATGACGAGAAGGCTCTGCGGGGCGATCATCGAACCGAAGATCTCGCTCGAATCGCTCCACAACACGATACCGGTCACGCTTGCCGCCAGCAGCACGGCGCCAGCCAGATCGATCTTCGGCTTGCGGTCCGGTTTTCTGTTCGGCACCAGAAGCGCCAGCCCGGCAAGCACGATCAGGCCAAGCGGCAGGTTGATCAGGAAGATCGAGCGCCAGCCAAAGGCGGCTGTCATCGTGCCGCCGAGCATCGGGCCGAAAGCACCGGACGTCATGATCACCAGGGAGGTATAGCTTTGATAGCGGGCCCGCTCACGGCCGGGAAACAGATCGGCATTCAGCGCGAAGATCGATACCATCAGCCCGCCGCCGCCGAAGCCCTGCAAGACGCGGGCGGCAATCAGCGTGTTCATGGACACGGCGAGGCCGCAGGTCAGCGAGCCGATCAGGAAGATCGTCACTGCCGCCATCAGCACATATTTCCGGCCGATCAGGTCGCCGAGCTTGCCGTAGACCGGCATCACCGCACAGGTTGCCAGAAGATAGGCGGAGGCGACCCAGCCGAAGCGCTCCATATGGCCGAAATCGCCGACAATCGTCGGCAGCGCGGTCGAGACGATCTGATTGTCCAGCGTTGCCAGAAACATCGCCATCAGCAGAAACAGAAAGACGATAATGCGAAGCCTTGGATCTTCGACGAGAGAAACGAAATTGCCTTGCTGGTTCATCAGATGCGGATCCGGCTTTTAAGGGGTTTCGATGGGCGACGCGCCACAAAGGGGGTGAGAGTGCCCTGCGCCGCGTTTCGGTACTGTGGCGGCGACCTGTTCACGCATGCCGAAATGATGCTCAGTGGGCAAAATCCGGCGGAATATGTGCGAAAGTCATGTATTTGTCAATGTCAAACGCGTGCCGAGGTCATATTTCCTCGGGCGCGATTTCCTGATAAAGCATTGATGTATGACTCACGAACAGGACAAGTACGCCGCCCAGTCGGCCTCACCGGACGCGATCGAACGGATTTCAGCCGCGATGACGCGCAACCGTCTGATGACCCGGCGGCGCATCATCGGCAGACTGGCGATTGCCAAAGTGGCGCCAGCGCTCGAAGTTTCACATCTTGATGTGCTGGATGCGGTGAGACGTGCTGGCACCAAGGGTGACGCGACCATTGGCGTTGTCGCGGAAAGCATGCGCATCGACCCGTCGCGCGCCAGCCGGATCGTCGCCGAGATGGTGAATGAAGGTGTGCTGGAGCGACGCGTCTGCCAGAGCGATGCCCGTCGCACGGTGCTGGTGATGACGGAACGCGGGCAAGAGCTGGTGCAGGAGATCCGCAAGGTCAAGCGTGAGCTGCTGCATTCGATCACCGACAGCTGGCCCCATGAAGATGTCGAAGTGTTCGCGCGGCTTTATGAGCGCTTCATCGCCGCGCTGGAAAAGCGCACCGGTGAATATTCGGCGCAGCAGGCCGGCGCCAGGGATGATGATGGCGCGTAAGCGCCGAAAAGGGCAAAAGGCGCATAGATGGGACTTCCGCTTGGCGCGGGCTTTCGCTATTGCCTTTCTCCATGACACAGACGGATTTCACCATTTTGCTTGGCGGCGCGCTCACGGTTGACAAGCGTCTCAGCGAACGTGTGGCCAATAGCCGGTTCATCGCGGCCGATGGCGGCATGGCCCATGCCGTTCTGCTCGGTGTGACGCCCGAGCTCTGGGTCGGCGATTTCGATTCCAGCGACGCCGAAACAACCGCACGGTTCCATGCGGTCGAACGCAAGACCTTCCCGCCGGCCAAGGCGGAGACGGATGGTGCGCTTGCGGTGCGTGAGGCCATTGCGCGCGGCGCGAAACGCATCATCATGGCTGGCGCGCTTTCAGGCGCGCGCTCAGATCATGCGATGATGAACATGCTCTTTGCCGTCAGCCTCGCGGCAGAAGGGTTCGAGATCATGCTGACCTCAGGCGAGGAGGAGGCCTATCCGCTGCTTCCCGGCACGCTTGAGATTGATCTTCCGCCAGGTGCGCTGTTTTCCGTGCTCGGCTTTTCCGATCTCGCCGGGCTCTCGATCGAAAATGCCGGCTATCCCTTGCAGGGCTTTTCGGTCGCCTTCGGTTCACCCAGAACCGTTTCCAACATTGCCGGGCGCGCCGGCGGGCCGGTCCGGCTGTCGCTTGAGGCCGGACGGGCGATCATATTGGCGCGGCCCCATGACTTTACGGGAGTTTGACTGATGGCACCGCCGATTCTGAAACTCGACGATATTCACTTAAGCTTTGGCGGCACGCCGCTTCTGGATGGTGCCGGTCTGCAGGTCGAGCCGGGTGACCGGATATGCCTTGTCGGGCGCAATGGCTCGGGCAAGTCGACCCTGCTGAAAATCGCTGCCGGTCTTGTGGAAGCCCAGTCGGGAGAGGTGTTCCGTCATCCCGGCTCCACCATCCGCTATCTCGAACAGGCGCCGGATTTTTCGGGTTTCGACACGGCAGAGGCCTATGTCGCGGCCGGCCTGGCACCCGGCGATGATCACTACCGCGCCACCTATCTGATGGAGCATCTGGGTGTTGACCCGGCGGCCGACCCGAAGACACTTTCGGGCGGTGAGGCGCGGCGAGCAGCGCTGGCGCGGGTTCTGGCACCGGAACCCGACATCCTGCTTCTCGATGAGCCCACCAACCATCTCGATCTCACCACGATCGAATGGCTGGAAGAGGAACTGAAGGGCACGCGTTCGGCGCTGGTGCTGATCTCGCATGACCGGCGCTTTCTCGAAAATGTCTCCACCGCAACGGTCTGGCTCGATCGCGGCACGGCGCGGCGTCTGAATGAGGGCTTTGCCGGTTTCGAGGCCTGGCGGGACAAGGTGCTGGAAGAAGAAGAGGCCGAACAGCACAAGCTCGGCCGCGCCATCGTGCGGGAGGAACACTGGTTGCGCTATGGCGTGACGGCCAGGCGCAAGCGCAATATGCGCCGCCTTGGCGAGCTGCATGACATGCGCGCGCGCCACCGTGCGCATCAGGGGCCGCAGGGCACGGTCAAGGCCAGCGCCGCGGATAGCCGCGAATCCGGCAAGCTGGTGATCGAGGCGGAAAACATCACCAAGTCCTTCGGCGACAGGCAGGTGGTCAAGCCCTTCTCGATTCGCGTCCAGCGCGGCGACCGCATCGGCCTCGTCGGCCCCAATGGCGCGGGCAAGACGACGCTTCTGAAGCTGCTCACCGGCCAGCTGGCGCCCGATGAGGGTTTCGTCCGCCTTGGCGTCAATCTGGAGATCGCCACGATCGACCAGAAGCGCGAGGAGCTGAACCCCGACGATACGCTGGCGCATTATCTGACCGACGGGCGTGGCGAGAACCTGCTGGTCAATGGCGAGCAGCGCCATGTTTCCGGCTATATGAAGGATTTTCTGTTCCAGCCGGAACAGGCACGCACACCGATCCGCAATCTTTCAGGCGGTGAGCGGGCACGGCTGATGCTGGCGCGCATTCTTGCCCGCCCCGCCAATCTTCTGATCCTCGACGAACCGACCAACGACCTCGATATCGAAACGCTGGATCTGCTGCAGGAAATCGTTGCCGGGTTTTCGGGCAGCGTCATCCTCGTCTCGCATGACCGTGATTTTCTCGATCGCACGGTGACGACCACGATTGCGCCGAAAGTGCCGCTTTCGCCCGATGGTGAATGGCTGGAATATGCCGGCGGCTATACCGACATGCAGGCCCAGCGCAAGGGCGCGGCCGATGAGGCCCGCCGGGCGGAAAAGGCGAAGAAGGAACGCCAGCAGAGCGCTGAAACAAAGGCTGAGCCGGCGAAGAAGCAGGGCAAGCTTTCCTTCAAGCAGAAATTCGCGCTCGAAAACCTGCCGAAGGAGATGGAGACGATCTCGGCCGCCGTGGAAAAGCTGGAGGCGAAAATGGCCGATCCTGCCTTCTTCTCCCGCGATCCCGATGGGTTTTCCAAGGTAGCAAACGAGATTGCCAGGCTTCGCGATGACCTCGCCGCCAAGGAGGAAGAGTGGCTGGAGCTGGAAATGCTGCGCGAGGAGCTGGAGGGCTGAGGAACCATGGCCGCGCTCATCTATTTCGCCTATGGTTCGAACATGCTCGGCGAAAGGCTGATGCGGCGCTGTCCTTCGGCCCGGATGCTCAGTGCCGCAAGGCTTGATGACTTCGGCCTTGCCTTTGACAAGTCGGGGCGGGATCGCTCGGGCAAGGCGACCATCCTGCCGGTGGCCGGGCAAGCCGTCTTCGGCGTCGTCTTCTCGCTTGATCCGGCTGACCGTCCGGCGCTCGATGCAGCCGAAGGGCGTGGCCGGGGCTATGATTGCATTGAAGCCATTGTGGTTACCCCGCTCGATGGCGGACCGCCGCTTGGCGCAATGACCTATATGGCGCCCCCCGCTTACCGCGATGCCGCGCTGAAACCCTTCGACTGGTATCGCGGTCTTGTCGTCGCCGGTGCGCATCAAAATGCGCTTCCGGCGGACTATCGCGCCTGCCTTGCCGCCACACAGGCCGTGGCCGATCCTGATCCGTCACGGCCGGGCCGGCAGGAAGCGCTTCAGGTTCTTGCCGCCGCAGGATACGCTTCCGATGGCAGCTTTCTTGGCTGAGCGATGTTTCCGACTTGAAACTGACACAGGGTCTTTCGTAAATAGGGCGCGACGAAAATCCGGAAACGTCGCTTGCACCGTCGGGGCAGAGGTTTTCAAGGCGGGTGCCACTTGATGTGACTTTCTGGGTTACGCCGGATTTGAAACGGGAATGAAATGTCAGACCTTCACGGCGAGCCATCAGAACACAGAAAACAACGCTGGATCGGAACGTCTGCGGGTTCGTCCCGCCTGCCGCTGATCCCATCCGTCTCGGCGGCGCGCTGGCTGTTGCTGATGGTGATCGTCGCCGCAATCTATTTCTTTCATGGCTTCATCGTGCCGGTTCTGGCGGCGCTGATCATCGCCTTTGCCTCTGATCCGCTGTTTGAGGATCTGAAGCGGCGGGTCGGCAACCGCCGGCCGCTGGCTGCGGCGATTGCCATTCTGTTGATCCTCGCCTTTATCATCGTGCCGCTGGTCTTTGCTGTCTCCTATGTGCTGCGCGAGGCCGAGAGCTGGATCATCTGGGCAACCCAGGCCAATCGTTTCGGCGCGCCGCCGCCCGAATGGATCACCACGCTTCCTGTGGTCGGGGAGTGGATCGTCGGCAAGTGGCATGACTATCTTGGCAAGCCCGGCGATATCGGCCAGCTGATCCAGGCGGTCAGCGGCGAGAACATTGGCAGCATCTACCGCACGGCGCTGGCCCTTGGCGGCAAGTTCTTCAATCTTGTGCTTGCGCTGCTGTTCATGCTGATCGCGCTGTTCTTCATCTACAAGGACGGACATAAATTTGCCGGTCAGCTCGACATGATCGGCGAAAGGCTGTTTCCCGAGCGCTGGCAGCGCATCTCGCGCGTGGTTCCGGCAACGATTTCGTCCACCGTTACCGGCATGACCCTGATCGCCATTGGCGAGGGGCTGGTGCTGGGCACCGCCTACTGGCTGGCCGGTGTGCCGAACTTCATCACCTTCGGCCTGATCACCGCCGTCATGGCGCTGATCCCTGGCGGGGCGCCTTTGACCTTCACGCTGATCTCCGTCTATCTGATCGCGCGCGGCACGCCGGTTCATGGCCTCGGTCTTTTGGCCTGGGGCACGTTTGAACTGTTCATCGTCGACAAGACATTGCGCCCGCGCCTTGTCGGCGGGCCGATCAAGCTGCCGTTCCTGCCGACGTTTTTCGGTCTGGTGGGCGGCGTCAAGACCATGGGGCTTGTCGGGCTTTTCGTCGGGCCGGTGCTGATGGCGTTGATCGTGGCGATCTGGCGCGAATGGGTACTGGAGGCCGCCAGCAGCGAGCAGGCCGCCGAGGCGGCCCGGCATGCCGATGATGATGCGGAAGTGGTGACGCCCATCTCCGCACCGCCGGAGCGACCGGTCACATCGGGCGATTGACCGGGAAACGCGGCTTTCATCAAACCCGCTAGAGTGCCGAGCGTCCTTTTGGACGCACCAGGACGCTCTATCTTATTGAATCTGCGCATCGTTCTTTTTGAGGCGATGCGCTAGGGAAGGATCGTGATTTTCGTTCTGCGCGAAAGATGCGGCAGGATCACGCGCATGGCATGGCGGGAGATGGCGACACAGCCTTGCGTTCCGGAAAAATCCGATCGCGCCAGATGCAGGAAAATTGCCGAACCTGCATGGCGCTTTCGCGCCGTCACATTCCAGTCGAGCACCCCGATCACATCATAAAGGCCGTCATCACGCAGCAGCTGTTCATGGCTCGGCGCGAAGGGCAGGCGGACCGGCCTGTTGTAATTGGCGTCTGAAGGCGAATCGCACCAGCCATCGCGGCCTGAGATCAGGCGGCGCTTCAGCGGCGAAGGCGGAAAGCGGCGACGGCGCGGGCGTTCCATGAGATCCAGAAGCCGCATGCTGGCGAGCGGTGTCTTGCCGTCACCTTCACGTTTGCGACAGCTGATGCCATGGACGCCAATGGCGGCGGGAAAGCAGAGCGGTCCGAAGCGGAGAAGGGCGCGGTGCGCCGCGCCGGGCAGGCGGCGGACGACAAGGGGTTCATCCTGCGGTAAGATGGTATTCTGCCGTGGATAGCGGCGGGAAATGGCGTGGGTCACGGATTTTTGCTTTGTCTGTGAAAACGGACTAACGTCATAGCAATAAGCTCCGGATCATAATGGTGCAATGGCAGGTCGTGACGGCCCGCCGATCAGGGAAGGATGGCGCATGACGGCAAGGACGATCCTGCTTGTGGACGATGATGAGGATCTTCGCGACACGCTTGTGGAGCAGCTTCAGCTCTATGACGAGTTTATCATTCATGCCGCAGGCTCTGCCGCCCAGTCGATCAAGCTTGCCCGGGAAGGCCAGATCGATCTGCTCATCATGGATGTCGGGCTTCCGGATATGGATGGCCGGGAAGCCGTGAAGCTTCTGCGCAAGAACGGGTTCAAGGCACCGATCATCATGCTGACCGGCCATGATACAGACAGTGACACCATTCTCGGACTTGAGGCGGGTGCCAATGATTATGTGGCAAAGCCGTTCCGTTTTGCCGTGCTTCTGGCGCGCATCCGGGCGCAATTGCGCCAGCATGAGCAGAGCGAGGATGCGACCTTCAAGGTCGGCCCCTACACCTTCAAGCCCGGACAGAAGGTCTTCACCGATCTCGTCGGCAAGAAGATCCGTCTGACCGAGAAGGAAGCGGCAATCGTGCGTTATCTCTACCGTGCCGGCCAGAAGGTGGTTACCCGCGACATGCTGCTTGAAGAGGTCTGGGGCTATAATTCGGGCGTCACCACCCATACGCTCGAAACCCATGTCTATCGTTTGCGCCAGAAGATCGAGGAAGATCCCTCCAATGCGCGCATTCTCGTCACGGAAAACGGTGGTTACAAGCTGGTGCCATGACCTGTCATGGCCTATAGGAGAGCGATCGCCAGCAGTCGAGACGGAGAGGGAGACAGGGGATGGCACTTTCCCGCGACATCGAGGTTCTGCGAAGAACCGATCTGTTTTCCGGCTTCACCGGCGATCAGCTGCTGCTTGTCGCCTTTACCGCGCGGCAGATCAGGCTCGAGCCTGGTGAGCTTCTCTTGCGGGAAAACGATATCAGCGAAGGCGCCTATGTGGTGGCCGAGGGCAAGCTGTCGCTGGAGGCGGGCGGACAGTCCTGCGGGATTGCTGGTCCGGGAAGTGTGCTGGCGGAAGTGGCGCTGGTCAGCCCCATCGCGCACCGGCTGACGGCGACGGCGGATCTGCGGTCCGAGATCTTCTTCATCAGCCGCGAGGCCTTCATCAAGCTCGTCGGTGAATATCCCGACATTGGCGAAGCCATGGACCGGCGGCTGCGGCAGGGCTTTGCCGAAATGGTCAGCGCGCTTGATTCGGTGCGCACACGGCTTTCCGATTTCTGATTGATCCAGACTCAACCGAAAATGCCCCGCAGCGCGGGGCACCGTCATGTCAACGGCTCGCAAGCGCTGCCGTTTTCCCCGGAAATGCCTCAGGCGCCGAGATGGCGCTCGCCGCGTGTCTTGGAAAGGGCGATCTGGTGCTGGCGTTCGCGGAAGCGGGCGCGGTCGCTGGCATCATAAAGCGTTTCGCAATGGGGACATGAAACGCCTTTTTCGTAAGCGGGCATGGCCTGTTCTTCCGGCGTGACCGGATGGCCGCAGGCGTGGCAGAGAATATGTCCGCCCTCTTTCAGGCCGTGGGTCAGCGAAACGCGCTCGTCAAAGACAAAGCAGGCCCCTTCCCAGAGGCTCTCGTCTTCCGGCACCTCTTCGAGATATTTCAAAATCCCGCCCTTGAGGTGATAGACCTCGTCGAAACCCTGTTCCTTCATATAGGCGGAGGCCTTTTCGCAGCGAATGCCTCCGGTGCAATACATGGCGATCTTCGGTTTGTTGTGCAGGCCGGCATTGGCCTTCACCCATTCGGGAAATTCGCGAAAGGTTCTGGTTTTCGGATCGACAGCGTTCTTGAACAGACCGATGGCGGTCTCATAATCATTGCGGGTGTCGATGACCACGGTTTCGGGATCGGAAATCAGCGCGTTCCAGTCCTTCGGCTCGACATAGGTGCCGACGATCTTCAGCGGATCGATATCCTCGACACCCATGGTGACGATTTCCTTCTTCAGCCGCACCTTCATGCGGTTGAACGGCATTTCCGAAGCCTGGCTTTCCTTATGCACGAGGCCGGAAAATTCCGGTCTGGCACGGATGAAATCCAGGAGGGCGGCAATGCCGTCGGGGCTGCCGGCAACCGTGCCGTTAATGCCTTCATGGGCAAGCAGCAGCGTGCCGCGGATGCCCTCGGCTTCGGCCTTTTCAAGAAGGGGAGCGCGGAAATCGCGAAAATCGGGAAAGCGCGCGAAGTGATAGAGTGCTGCGACCAGAAAGGGTCCGTTCTCAGCCATGGCCTTGTCCTGCCGTTCTTGATGTTTTTCAAGTCCTGTCATGGCGCGGGTCAATACACCCTTCGCCCCATGCTTGGCAAATCAAACCTGCCGGAACGGCCCGGATCAAAGGGGGTTCAGCCGCGCCACAGCCGCTCGATCACCTGAGCCTCGCGGTCCGGATCGTCGGAGTAGAGCTGCCGGGCCAGCCTGATTGCCGCCTTGCGCAGCCGCAGGCGCTCCTCTGCCGCAGCGCTCGCGACGGTCTCAAGCGCATCCTGATGGACCAGTCGTTCCTCCTTGCTGCCAACAAGGACGAGAAGAACGCTCAGATCATGTTCATGACCGAGAAGATCAGCCAGCAGCTTTGCCCGCTCGCGTCTGGCAGAAAGGCCTGACGGCCAGATCCCGGCGGCGAGGCTTGCGAACATCCAGTAATCCTGGCTGCGCTTGCGCAATTCGTGGAAATCCTCGTCCGCGCTGCCGGCCCGTGCCGACATCAGCGCCACCTGGGCTGCGCTCAGCGTCCGGTGCCAGCCTGCGGCGATGCGGGCGGCGGCCTTCTTGCGGCCGGGGGCAAATTCATGGGCCTTGACCGCCTCCATCGCCGCCCGGCACGTGCCGATTGCCACGGTGACCTTGCGCTCCAGCGCGCCATCACTCATGGCGATGTCGTCGCGCCGTGCCGTCAATGCGCGTTCCAGCGCATAAAGTGCCATATCGGTCTTGCCATCAGGGCCGATGCTGCGCAGGTAATTGACCGTTTCGATCAGCGCGGTCGCATCGCGCTCGGCGGAAAGCGAGGCGGACATATCGCGGATACGGGCATTTTCCCGCCGGGCGAAGCCCTTGGCATCGGCGCGGGCGAAACGGTAAAGGCCACGCAGCCGCTTGAAACGCTTGCGCGCGGCATGCACCGCCTCATGCAGCCCGTCGGGCTGCTCGCTCAAAAGCGCGATCGCCTTGGACAGCTCCTCGATGGCAACGGCGCGGAAGGCCTCGTTGAACGGCTTGTCGGGGTCGATCTCGAAAGCCATGTCAGATCTCCTCCGGTAGCCCGGCGCGTTTTGACAGCGACTGGTTGAGATAGCGCCGGTCACCCGTCACCTCGCGGCCGAGCCAGTCGGGCAGTGGCGGCTTAGCGTCCTCATCCGGCAGTTCGACCTCGGCGACGATCAGGCCATCATGATCGCCGTGAAAAACATCGATTTCATAGGTGAAGGCGCCGCACGCGACCCTATAGCGGGTCTTGTCGATGACGATCCCGGTTGCATGGTGCAGCATCTGCCGGGCATCGTCCAGCGGCACGTCATATTCGAATTCATCGCGCGCAAAGGTGCCGTCACCGAATTTCAGCGTGATCTTTGCCGATTTGCCGTCGAAAAGGCGCACCCGCACGGAGCGGTCAGGTCCGCCGGCCAGATAGGCCTGGGTGAGTCGCACGCCATGATCCGCCTGCTTTTCCCAATCCGCCGTGCGAATGAGGAACTTGCGCTCAATTTCCCTGGCCATTTCCACTCCCTGCCATCAAACCGGCATGCTGCTTATGATTAATCGAGATCAAACTGGCATAACAAAAACAAGATACAAGTGCCGTGATGTCGCTTAAGGCTCGACTTGACTGAAGCGGCACGGTATTCCACGAGGTGAGGCATTGCCGCGTTGCTCCCAGACCGGCGCTTGCCACGCCCTATTCTCGCTTGTTTCCGGCGGGCAGGCCGATTTATCTGTCACCGGAAGCAGTTGCGTCTAACCGGTTAATGAGGACTGACCGACCATGGAAGCAAAAACCCAATCCCTCCTCTCCGTTCTGACGGCACAGCCGGTGGTCCCGGTCCTGATCGTCGAAGAGGTTGCGCATGCGGTGCCGCTGGCCCGCGCGCTCGTCGAAGGCGGGCTGAAGGCGCTGGAAATCACGCTGCGCACGCCGGCAGCTCTTGATGTCATCAAGGCGATGTCGGAAGAGATCGAAGGCGCCGTCATCGGTGCCGGCACCATCCTTTCGGCCAAGGATTACGAAGCCGCCGTCAAGGCCGGCTCCAAATTCATCGTGTCGCCCGGCGTCAACGGCGAGATCCTGGACGCTGCCGATGACAGCGAGATCCCGCTTCTGCCCGGCACGGCAACGGCCAGCGAAATGCTGACGCTGCGCGAGGAAGGCTATCGTCTGATGAAATTCTTCCCCGCCGAACAGGCTGGTGGCGCGCCCTATCTGAAGGCTCTGTCCTCGCCTCTCGCGGATCTGAAATTCTGCCCGACCGGCGGTGTTTCGCCGCAGAATGCCATGGACTATCTGAAACTGCCCAACGTCATCTGCGTCGGCGGTTCCTGGGTGGCACCGAAGGATCTGGTGGCCAAGGGCGACTGGGACGGCATCAAGGCGCTGGCCAAGGAAGCCTGCGACACGCTGAAGAAGTAAGCGGTTTTCGATGCGGGCGCCCGTTGTGGCGCCCGCATTGTCTTTTGATGGCTGAAGCGAGGACTGGCGATGACGGATCTGAAGGATTTTGCCCCGCGGCTGCGACCCCAGCCGGTCACCCAGCGCGGCCTGCACGTGACGCTGACGCCCTGGCATGGGCCGGATCATGCCGCGGGCCTGTGGCAGGCGCTGGGCGGTTCGCCCGAGGCCGTCAACACGCTGCTGCGCTATTTTCCCGCCCATGATTTTTGTAACGTCAGTGACTTCAGCGACTGGCTTGATGGTCATAACCGCGCCGGAGACTGGATCACCCGGGTGTTCAAGCGGGCCGGTACGGATGAGATTGTCGGCATGGCGAGCTATATGCGCATCGATCCGAAAAATGGTTCGATCGAGGTCGGTTCCGTCGCGCATGGCCCGGCGATGAAGCGCAGCGCCATGGCGACCGAAGCCCATTATCTGATGGCGCATCACATTTTCGATGATCTCGGCTATCGCCGCTATGAGTGGAAATGCCACAATGAGAACCAGCCGAGCCGCTCGGCAGCGAAAAGGCTTGGTTTTTCCTTTGAGGGCGTGTTCCGCCAGCATATGATTTCGCGCGGTGAAAACCGTGACACGGCCTGGTTCTCGATCATCGACAGCGAATGGCCGGCGCGGCGCTCAGCCTTTGAAGCCTGGCTCAATCCGGACAATTTCGACGCGGCCGGCCAGCAGAAACGAGATCTTGCGACATTGCGGGGCGGGGATGGCGCATAAGGACACCCAGCGCTCCAGCCTGATTGCCGCCGGTATCATCCTCGCCGTCATGGTGATCGGCGGTCTGTTCCTGCCGGAAGTGGTCAATCTGCTTGGCCGGATTTCACCCTTTCTCGGCTTTGGCTTTGGCGTGCTTTTCGTTCTGGCGCTGTTCATCATATTCTGGCTCAGGGCCCGCTACCAGCGCCGCCACTGAGCCCGCCTTCAAAGACCGAGATCCTGCCAGAGCGCATCGACGCGGTCTTTCACATCCTCGCTCATGGCAATCACCCGGCCCCATTCGCGCTCCGTCTCGGTGCCGGTCTTGATGGTGGCATCAAGGCCGATCTTGCCGCCAAGGCCGGCCTTGGGCGAGGCGAAGTCGAGATAGTCAATCGGCGTGTTGTCAATCAGCATCGTATCGCGTGAGGCGTCATAGCGGGTCACCAGCGCCCAGATCACATCCTTCCAGTTGCGGATATCGATGTCCGGATCGACGACGATGATCAGCTTGGTCATGTTGAACTGCGACAGCATCGACCATAGCGCCATCATCACCCGCCGTGCCTGGCCGGGATAGCGCTTGTCGATCGAAACGACGATGGCGCGGTAGGAACAGGCCTCGGCCGGCAGGTGGATGTCGAGGATTTCCGGGACCTGCTGTCTGACCAGCGGCACGAAAAGCTCGTTCATCGCCTCGCCCAGCACGGAAGGCTCATCCGGCGGCCGGCCGGTATAGGTCGAAAGATAGACCGGTTTCTTCCGCATGGTGATCGCCGAAACGGTAAAGACCGGGAAGCGTTCAACGGCATTGTAATAGCCGGTATGGTCGCCATAGGGGCCTTCATCGGCCTCCTCCGTCACCGAAACGCTGCCCTCGAGCACGATCTCGGCATTGGCAGGCACGATCTGCGGCTGCGAAACCGCGCGGGCAATGCGCGCCTTGCGGCCGGACAGAACGCCGGAAAAATCAAGTTCGCTCATCTCTTCCGGCAATGGCATGACGGCTGACAATATCGTCGCGGGATCCGCGCCGATCGCGACCGTGACGGGCATGTCCTGGCCCGCCTTCTGCCAGGAGCGGAAATGCTTGGCGCCGCCGCGCTGGGAAAGCCAGCGCATGATCAGCCGGTTTTTGCCCAGCTTCTGCATCCGGTAGACGCCGACATTGATATCGTCCGGATCGTCATGATCGCTGGTAATGACCAGCGGCCAGCTGACAAGTGGTGCCGGTTCACCCGGCCAGCACCACTGGATCGGCAGCCGCGAAAGATCGACGGCATCCCCCTTCAGCACCACTTCCTGGCAGGGCGGGCGGTTGTTCTGCTTCACGCCCAGCGCCAGCGCCGAGCGGATCAGCGGCAGGCTGTCAAAGGCTTCGCGCATCGAGGCGGGCGGCTGCGGTGCGCGCAATTGTCCCAGAAGCGTGGCGAGATCGCCGATATGGCCGCCGGCAAGGCCGAAGCCCCATTCGATCCGCTCGCGTGTGGCAAAGAGATTGGTCACCACGGGAATGGCCAGGACATTGCCGTCAGCATCAACCGGCTGCTCGAAAAGAAGGGCCGGACCGCCGGCATGCAGGACGCGGCGGCTGATTTCGGTGATCTCGTGAACCAGCGAAACGGGCCTGGTGATACGCTTCAGCCTGTCGCGCTTTTCAAGCGTTGCGAGAAAGTCCTTAAGGCTGTCATAGCGGCGGGGCGGGGCGTCGTTTTTCATGGCCAAGCCTTGGCGTGCACAAAAGGGCAAGTCTTTGCGCTAGCTCAAATCGCAAGGCCACGGCTGCCGATAGTTTGCGGCTATGGAAGTTTAGCGAAAGACAAGAACGATGAGATTACCGCCTGCTATTGCTATCCCGTTCGATCTCGTGCCCATCGCCCTGGCGGAGCGGACGGCAAACATGCTGCTGCACCGGCTGATGCGCAAGCATCCGGCCCTGTTTGAACGCCTTGGCGAGCACAAGGCCAAGGCCTATGCCTTCCGGCCGGTCGACCTGCCCTTCACATTCGTGATTTCCCCCGCGGCGGAAGAGGTAACGGTGCTTCGATCGGACGCCGAGATCCACGCCGATGCCACGGTCGAAGGCCCCTTCTTCATTCTGCTGGCGCTGATGGAAGGCCGGCTGGATGGCGATGCGCTGTTCTTCTCGCGCGATCTGTCCGTTTCGGGCGATATGGAAGCAACGCTGGCGCTCAGAAACGCGCTTGATGATTGCGAAATCGATCTGCCGACCGACCTGGCACCGCTTGCCGGTCCCTTTGCACCGCTCGTCGCCCATACCGCGGCACGCATTCGCGGCAAGGTTCTGTTTGAGGAGCCGCACGCATGGAACTGATCTGCCCGGCCGGCACGCCGTCGGCCTTCCGCGCCGCCGTGGAGGCTGGCGCGGATGCGGTCTATTGCGGTTTTCGCGATGAGACCAATGCCCGTAACTTCCCCGGCCTCAATTTTTCCCGCGAGGAGCTGAAAGAGGCGATTGCCTACGCTCACAAGAACAATGTGAAGGTGCTGGTGGCGCTGAACACCTTCATGCGTGCCGGTGATGAGGAGATCTGGTATCGCGGCGCCGCTGATGCCGTTGCTGCCGGCGCCGATGCGCTGATTCTCGCCGATTTCGGCCTGATGGCCCATGTCGCGGAAAAATACCCTGAACAGCGCCTGCATGTTTCCGTACAGGCATCGGCCTCCAACCCGGATGCGATCAATTTTCTTGTCGATGCCTTCAAGGCCCAGCGTGTCGTTCTGCCGCGCACACTGACAATTGCCGATATTGCCCGGATCGGTAAGGCGGTGAAATGCGAGATCGAGGTCTTTGTCTTCGGCGGACTTTGCGTCATGGCCGAGGGACGCTGCGCGCTCTCTTCCTATGCCACCGGAAAATCGCCGAATATGAACGGCGTCTGCTCACCGGCAAGCCATGTGCGCTACCGCCGCGAGGGCAATGACATGGTCTCCGAGCTTGGCGGCTACACGATCAACCGTTTCGGCGATGGCGAGGCCGCCGGTTATCCGACGCTCTGCAAGGGCCGTTTCGATATCGGTGAAGCCTGCGGCTATGCCTTCGAGGATCCGGTCTCGCTTGACGTGATGAGCGAGATCGATGCGCTCAGGGCCGCCGGGGTTTCGGCGCTGAAGATCGAGGGCCGCCAGCGCGGCAAGGCCTATGTGGCCGAAGTGGTTTCAACGCTGAAAAAGGCGCTGACGGCCGAACCTGAAGCACGGGCAGCCCTTCTGTCCCGGCTGAAGGGGCTTTCCGAAGGGGGCAAGACGACCTCCGGTGCTTACGAGAAAAAGTGGAGATAAGCCATGGCTGAGGCACAACTGACGCTCGGGCCGGTCTATGCGCTCTGGGACGGACCGAAATGGCGGGACTTCTATTTCCGCATCGCCGATGAAGCGCCGGTTGACCGTGTCGTTGTCGGCGAGACGGTCTGCTCCAAGCGCCAGCATTTCACCGAGCCGCATCTGGCCGAGGTGATCGAGCGGCTGGAGGCTGCCGGCAAGGAGGTGATCATCTCCACCTATGCGCTGGTGACGCTGCCGCGCGAGATCAAGCAGGTGCGTGAAACGGCGGAAGGCTCGCCTTACCCCGTCGAGGCGAATGATCTGTCGGCACTGAATTTTCTCAAGGATCGCCCGCATACGGTCGGGCCGCTGGTCAACGTCTATAATGCGCCGACGGCCAGGGTTTTGAAATCGCGCGGTGCCACAGCCATCTGTCTGCCGCCGGAGCTGCCGCTGGATTCGATTGCGGCGATCGCCGCCGGGGATCCGGGGGTCGAGCTGGAGGTCTTCGCCTTCGGCCGCATGCCGCTTGCGATTTCCGCGCGCTGTGCGCATGCCCGTTCCAAGGGCAAGATCAAGGATAACTGCCAGTTCGTCTGTGGCGACGATCCGGACGGTCTGGCGGTGAAAACCCTTGATCATCAGCCTTTTCTGGTGCTGAACGGGGTGCAGACCGTGTCCCACACCTGCCAGTCGCTGGTTGGCGAACTCGGCGCGCTCCGGGCCGCAGGCATTTCCCGGTTCCGTCTGTCGCCGCAGGATTGCGACATGGTGGCGGTGGCGCTGACCTATCGCGCCGTGCTTGATGGCAGGCTTGCCGCTGACAATGCACTAGCGGAACTGAAGGCGATCTATCCGGCCGCACCGCTTTCCAACGGCTTTCTGCATGGCCGCGAGGGCGCTGCCTATATTGCCGCCGCCCGCAGCGCCTGAGGCGGGGGGCGAGCCTCCCGCCGGTCACGGGATGGATCGGCGGCGCTGGCTTTTCGGGTGGCTCTGGCGTCTGAAAGTGGGCAAACCGGGTGTCTACCCATCGGCCGATGCTTCAGGCTATGATGTTTGTCGCGCAACAGATGGCTGAGGCAATGGAATACCGGCAGATCGATCTTCTCGGCGGGGCGGGGATGCTGCGCAGCGTCGAACGGCATTTTGCCTTCGCGCCGCATAGTCATGACGAAATCGTCATCGCCGCCTATTGCGGCGGCGGCAAGCTCTTTCGTTGTGACCGCCAGGAGGGGGAAGCGCTGCCGGGCGATCTTCTGGTCATTGCTGCGGATGTCGTTCACGCGGCGAAAACACCCGCCGGCACATTCTGGGACTATCAGGCGCTCTATTTGCCGCGGCTCGAAACTGCGGCACTCTTCGGGCTGGACCGGACGAATGACAGACGTCGCTTTTCCGGCTTTCGGCTGCTGAAGGCCGGGACAGATCAGGCAAGGGCGGGGCAAGAACTGCTTTCGGCGCTGGCACGCGCGCGGGCGGAGGATGCCGGTCTTTCTGAGGAGCGGCTGGCGGCCTTTCTCGGCGGCTTGTGGCCTGCCGATCATCCCGAACCGGCGCCGGCGGCAAAGGCATTGCGCCGGGTCGCCGAGCGTTTGCGGGAAACGCCTGCAGTCACGCCGAGGCTTTGCGAGCTGGCAGCAGAGGCGGGTGTCTCACCGGAACATCTGAGCCGTGCATTTCATCACCAGTTCGGCCTCAGCCCGTTTCAGTGGCTCGAATCCGAGCGGGTGAAACTTGCCAGAGATCTGATCGCCAGGCGGATGCCGCTTGCCGAGGCGGCCGTGGCTGCGGGATTTTCGGATCAGAGCCACATGACGCGATGGTTCCGGCGGATCTGCGGCATGACGCCTGGTACCTTTGCCCGGCATCAATAGCGTTCAAGAAAGTGGATCCTCCGCATGCTTCAGTCACCTTTCAGCAAAGGAGACCAGAATGCGGACAACACCACTGATGCAGAAACGGATCGGAATTCTCGGTGGATCGAGCAATGTCGCGACGGCGGAATATTACCAGATGATCAATGCCGGGGTGAACCGGCGCCTCGGGGGCTGGGAGATCGCCGAAACGCTGATTGCCGGCATGAATTTCGGCAATATCGAAGCGTTTATCCGTGATGATGACTGGCCGGCACTGTCAGCCTATCTGGAGGGCAATATCGACCGGCTGGTCGCTGGCGGGGCGGATTTCATCATTTGCGTTTCCAACACGCTGCACAAGGCCGTGGGGCCGCTGATGCAACAACGAGACTGCGCATTCCTTCATATTGCCGATCCGACAGCTGCGGCCATTCGGGCGAAAGGACTGACGACGGTGGCACTTCTCGGCACCAGAACGACCATGGGCGAGCGCTATATGCGCGACTATTATGCCACGCAATTCGGTCTCGATATTGTGGTACCGGATGATGCCGAGCAGGCTGATATTGACCGGATCATCTTCAACGAACTGTGTCTCGGACGGCTCGAGACGTCATCCAGGATGCGCTATCTGGAGATTGTCGACCGGCTTGCACGCGATGCGGGGGCGGAGGGGCTGATCCTCGGCTGTACCGAGATCTTTCTGCTGATCGATCAGTCGGACCGCCCCGATCTGCCGATGTTCAACACCACGGCTCTGCATTGCGCAGCGATCGTTGACAAGGCGCTCGGCTGACGGTCAGGCGGCGGCCGTGGCGGCTGCGAAGAGCGTCAGCCCGACCAGCAGGACAAAGAGCGCGCCGAGGATTTCGATCGCATGGCCGACAAAGGCGCCGCGTCCCGTATTTGCACCGGCAAGCCGCACGGCAATGCCCTTGAAGGCGACGGCAATGATGGCCAGAGCGGACACCGTGATCGCGGTGCCGACTGCCATGGCAAAGACCGAGGCAATGCCGCCAAGGACGAGGCCGTTGAGAATGGCGAAGGTGAGCACGATCAGCGCGCCGGAACAGGGGCGCATCCCGATCGCCAGAATGGCCGATCCTGCTGCCTTCCAGTCCATGCGATTTCCGGCAAGGTCAGCCGGCATCGGCATGTGGATATGACCGCAGCCGCAATCAGGCCCGTGGATGTGATTGGGATCCGGGTGGGGGACGATTTCTTCTGCCTGGAAACGCATTGTTGTGCGGACTGCGGTCGTGCCGGCCCCCTGGGGCACGGCCGTAGCGGGATCGATCTGGCCGGATGCCGGCCGGCGGCCAGCGACCAGCGCCCGGATCTTCGAATAGAGAAGCCAGGCGCCGAAGGCGGCAACCAGGAGAAAACTGGCTTTTTCCATGTAGAGTGTGGCATCGCGCATCGAAACGGAGGTGCCGCGCAATACGAAATAGGCCGTTCCGACAAGAAGGATCGCCGAAACGGCCTGTGCCAGAGAGGCGAGGACCGCGACGAAGATACCGCGTCTCAGCTGTTTTTCATTGGCAATCAGATAGGAGGAGATCACCGCCTTGCCATGGCCGGGGCCAGCGGCGTGAAAGACGCCGTAGCCGAAGGAGAGGCCGACAAGAATCAGGACCTTGAACGGATCGTCCCGCATCGCCTTCAGGGCGGCGGTGAGCGCGTGATAGAAGCGCTGCTGATACTGATTGATGATGATCAGCAGATGTTCCAGCGGTGCGAAGGAGGATGAAAAGGACGGCTCCGCCGTGCCGATGCCGAGAGGCGTCACCTGCGCCTGGGCAATGGTGGCGCCCGCCAGAAAGGCAATGAAGAGCAGGCCGATCATCAAACCGAGTTTCGCTAGTCGCATTGTATGTCCAGCTGGGTTGCGAAGAGTTTGCTCATATCGGTCGGGTCGGAGAAAAAGGCTGCCGTCAGCGCGTTCTTGTTTTCGGAAATCACCTTGTCCGGGTCGGGGCGTACGACCTCGGTCTTGCAGGCCTTGAAGGCATCGCCCATGGTGACGATGTCGCTGTCATGGTGAAAGTCGATCGAGGTGTAGAGCGTCGGATCATAAACGCCTATGGTCAGATGGCCTTTCAGCTTCAGCGGTTTTTCCGGCTCGGCGGAAAAGAACAGCAGCAGCTGGCCATCCTTCATATCTGCATGGATAACGTCCGGCTTTTTCAGCTTCACCGTTTCGCCATTATCGGTAATCTGGGTGTAGAAATCGTATTCCACCAGAGAATCGCGCACCGTCTTGCCGATATCGGTCAGCTCGTCACCGGTCAGCTGATTATCCATGTTGGTGTCATAGTCCATGATCACCGATGACGAGAAGAACTCATCGAAGCGCCAGACATTGTGGAGTTCGGTGATATTGCCCTTGTCATCGGCAACGACCTCGAGCCTGGCATCGACAAAGACATGCGGATGCGCGAGTGCCTGACCGGCAGGCAGCAAAAACAGGCAGGAAAGCGCGGCAGGCCATCTGGCATTCATGGGGGCGGTGTCCGTTGTCGCGACCGTTTCAGGATTGTCAGACCCTGAAACGGGATTGAGTCAAAAAAGAGCCGCAATGGGCCAAACCTCGGATGGAAAGATCACATTAATGTGTCAAGCCGCATGAT
This sequence comes from Martelella sp. HB161492, assembly GCF_013184775.1. Taxonomy (GTDB): domain Bacteria; phylum Pseudomonadota; class Alphaproteobacteria; order Rhizobiales; family Rhizobiaceae; genus Martelella. Next base: position 214,881 of record NZ_JAATVV010000007.1, on the reverse strand, counting down.
ACCATCGGGAAGCCAGCCGGTCTTGCCATCCGGATTGCGGCAAAAGAGGTAGCCGCCTTCGCTGAACAGCAGTTCCAGCCGGTCGCCGGGCACCACGCTAAGCTCCAGCGCATTGTAGTCGCGGAGGGCGATCTGGCCGCCATCTTTTTCTGCGAGCCAGCTGTCCGGTACCCAGCCTTCGCGGCCGTCTGCGCCGCGACACCAGCTCCAGCCTTCGATATCGGTCTCTTTTCCACCGAGCGTGATGACCGCTTCGCCGGCTTTCACCGCAAGGGGGTCGTCATAGAACCGCTGATAGCGCCTGAGGGCGACGACAAAGGTGCCTTTCGGGAAAATGTAATACATCGCTGCTCAGTCGATATGTTCGCGGAACCATTTCGTCAGATAGTCGACGAAGGAACGCACCTTGACCGGCAGATAGCGGCGATGGGGAAAGATCGCATAAATGCCCGCTCCCGGCGGAAGGTTGTCATCGAAGATCGAGACGAGGCGGCCGTCCTCAAGTGCCTGGCGGGCGACGAAATCCGGAATCAGAGCAACGCCAAGACCGGCAAGCGCGGCACGCATGGTCGCCATCGGCGAGTTGACTTCGATCGGCCCGCGGATCGGCACCGAATAAAGCGTGCCATCGTCGTTGCGGAAGCGGATCGAAGAATAGGATTTCGGGTTGGTGTCGACGATGAAGGAAACATGCGCCAGATCGGCCGGCTTCCTCAGCGGCTGTTCCAGGCTTTCAAGAAAGGCGGGCGAGGCGCAGATGCGATTGACCGAGTCGGCAAGCTTGCGGGCAATCAGCGCGGAATCTTCCAGCCGGGTGATGCGGATGGCGACATCATACCCCTCTTCCACCAGATCGACGAAGCGATCCTCGGCGACGATTTCCAGCGTCACATCGGGATGTTCGCTGGAAAAATCGATCAGAGACTGGCCGATCGGCGCATCAATGAAGGTGCGCGGCACGGAGATTTTCAGCCGTCCGCGCAGATCGGTATTATTGGCGCGCACCGAATCGGAGAGATTGTCGATCTCCTGCAAAATGTCTGCAGCGCTGCGATAATAGATATGGCCGGCCTCGGTGAGGGCGAACTGGCGCGTGGTCCGGTTCAAGAGGAGGGCGCCGAGATCATCCTCCAGCTCACGGACATATTTGGACAGAAGCGCCTTGGAGCGCCCGGTTTTGCGGGCGGCGGCGGAAAAACCTTCCGCCTCCACCACATCGATGAAGGCACGCATGCGTGTCAGTGTATCCATGGCCGCTCGCTGTCGCTTTCAAAAAAATGTTTGTTCTTTGTCAAACGGATAGCACAGATGATCGCCTGCGCGTGCGGATTTTACAACCTGCCCACTTGATTTTGCGGTCCTGTTTGAATAAATCTCCGCTTGCCCAAAGTCGCGCGTGCCTGTGGGTGTCCGCCGACCCTCGAAATGGCGAGGATCTCGGTAAGGTACCTGGAACTAACCCCTCCAGTCGCTTCCCCGGCCAACCGGTCAAGCGAGGACATCTTGAAGCAACGACGGTGCGGGCCTTTCTGGTGTCTCCCTGCTTTCCATCCGCAGGGGTACTGAAGAGGCACATACCATCATTGCCGGAAGTGCGGTCGGGTTCACCCTCCAATCCAAGGCAGACAAAGCCGGACTCGTCTTACACGACAGGTCCATCCGTCTGGCGTTAGCCGTAACCGATCTCCGGGGTCTCCACCGGCCGGGATCGTGAGCGTGTCGATGCGCCCTTTGTCCATCCGGTTTATCCGGATATCGCTTCTGAGAAGGGGTTACCAGCATGACCACCGCACGTATCGCAGAATTCTTCAAGACCCAGCGCCCCGAAGGCCCCTGCCTCGTTGTCGATCTCGACGTTGTTCGCGACAATTATCAGGCCTTCCGCCACGCGCTTCCCGACAGCTCGATCTATTATGCCGTCAAGGCCAATCCGGCACCTGAAATCCTGTCGCTGCTCGCCGATCTCGGCTCGAACTTCGACTGCGCCTCGGTTGTTGAGATCCAGATGGCCCTTGCCGCCGGAGCCGATGCGACCCGCATCTCCTACGGCAACACCATCAAGAAGGAGCGCGATATTGCCCGCGCTTACGAGCTTGGCGTCAATCTCTTTGCTGTCGACTGCCACGAGGAAGTTGAGAAGATCGCCCGCGCCGCGCCCGGCGCCCGCGTTTTCTGCCGCGTTCTGACCGATGGTGAAGGCGCTGAATGGCCGCTGTCGCGCAAGTTCGGCTGCGTTCCGCCGATGGCGGTCGACGTGCTGGTCTATGCCCATCAGCTGGGTCTGGAAAGCTACGGCGTTTCCTTCCATGTCGGCTCGCAGATGACCAAGCTCGATGCCTGGGACGTTGCGCTCGGCGATGCCAAGCGCGTCTTCGCGCAGCTGGCCAAGCAGGGCATCTATCTCAAGATGGTCAATATGGGCGGCGGCTTCCCGACCAAGTATCTGCGTGATGTTCCTTCCGCAGAAGCCTATGGCAAGGCGATCTTCGCGGCTCTGACCCGTCATTTTGGCAACCAGATCCCGAAGACCATCATCGAGCCCGGCCGCGGCATGGTCGGCAATGCCGGCGTGGTCAAGGCAGAGGTTGTTCTGGTGTCGAAGAAGTCGGATGACGATCAGCACCGATGGATCTTCCTCGATATCGGCAAGTTCGGCGGTCTCGCCGAAACCATGGACGAAGCGATCCGCTATCCGATCCGCACGGAACGCGACGCCGATGAGATGGAGCCCTGCGTCATTGCCGGTCCGACCTGCGACAGCGCCGATGTTCTTTATGAAAAGAACATGTATCCGCTGCCGATCACGCTGACGGTGGGTGACGAGGTTCTGATCGAAGGCACGGGCGCCTATACCACGACCTATGCCTCGGTTGCCTTCAACGGTTTCGAGCCGCTGAAGTCCTACGTGATCTGATATGGCTGGTCCGCGGCAAGCGGGCCCGGTCTTTCCAGCACAATTCGTCATGATGCGCGGCTATTGCGGCCGCGCTCGTTTCGCCACGCAGCGGTCACGGCCTGCTGCGCTCATTTCAGTCCTTCGCATGCCTATTGGGGGACAACGACATGACCGACGTCATTGGTGAAATCCGCGCGCTGTTTGCCGCACCGTCCTTTGTTATCGAAACGGAAAGCCCGCGTGATGTCGCGGTTCGCGAGAACCTGCTCGACCGCGCCATGGGGGAAAATCGCAGGAAGAAGTCTTCGGAAAAGATCCGTCGCGGCCGCCTGCCGGCCGAAGGCCTTGCCCTTGTTGCCCGTGACGAGAACGGCCTTGTCGTCGGAACCGTTCGGCTCTGGCATATCGATGCCGGCGTCTCGGCCGGGGGAAACGGCGTTCCGGCCCTGCTCCTGGGGCCGCTGGCGGTCGATCCGCGGGCCGAAGGCAAGGGGATCGGCGCGGCACTGATGCGCGCGGCCATCAAGGCGGCGGAGAAGCGTGGTCATGGCGCCATCCTGCTGGTGGGCGATCCGGAATATTACGAGCGCTTCGGTTTCTCCGCAGCCAAGGCACAGCATCTTGTCATGCCTGGACCGTTTGAGCGTCGCCGGTTTCTCGGCCTCGAGCTGAAGTGCGACTGGTTGACGGGGGCCGCCGGTGTCATCGTGCCGACCGGTGCCAGGATCCGGGCTGTCAAGCTGCGTCGCGCCGCCTGACGATCGCTGTCCGCAGGACATCTGTTTGCGGGCCGGGCAGAAACCGGCAAAGAAAAAGCCCTCATGGCGAACCGTGAGGGCTTTTCGTACAGGGCCTGCCTGACAGGGGGTCGTCCATCAGCGCCGATGCGACGGCTCGATCAGCGTGGCTTGCGCCGGTCGCTGACGGGCTGATAGGCCAGCTTGGCATGGTAGCTGCAATAAGGCGAGTTTTCAGGTGCCTCGCAGCCGCAGAAATAGAAGTCGTCCTGGGTCGGATCGCCGACCGGCCATTTGCAGGTGCGTTCCGTCAGTTCGGTCAGCGCGATGCGGCGCATGATCGGCACGACAACATTCTTGCGGTCGACCTGCGTCTGGATCTCGGCGACCGTTTCCAGCTCAACCTCCTGCTTCAGCGCGGTCGCGCCTGCCGTGCGCGGTGCCTGCTGGGCCGCAATGCTGGCGCTTGCCTGTGCCGAAGTGGTCGTACCGGAACGGGTTGATGCGCGGCTGGCAAAATTGGGCGCGCGCGGCGGCGTTGTATTGGCCTTGCTGGCGCGCGTCGGCTGTGCCGGCGCCGGGGCACCGCTCTTGGCGCGGCCCGGAAGGCTCAGGCGATGTACCTTGCCGATCACGGCATTACGGCTGACGCCGCCCAGCTGGGCTGCGATCTGGCTGGCACTCAGCCCTTCGGACCAGAGTTGTTTGAGTTTTTCAACACGCTCGTCTGTCCAGCTCATATAGTCCTCTCCGCGATTTGCGGGCGGAATCCCACAGCGTGCTCCGCGGAAGAAGTCCGTGAAACAGGAAACTGGGGGCTACTCGGGTAAAAAGATCCGCCGCTTGCAGTCGTTGTGGGCTTTAAAGTAGGCTCGTGGCGCAAGCGTGGCAAGGTTGGGCCGAATCACGATGATTCGTTTTTGCAGTTTTCCCCAACTTGCTTGGTCAAGGGCGTAAATGCAAAAGATTCAGCATTCATCCGTTATGGTCGCGTTTTGTTGACATGACGGGCGAAAAAGCCAATATAGAGACGCCGCCCGCAAAGGCGGCATTTTTACTTTTTGGAGCGGGCGCAATCTGTCACTCCGCTCCTGTCCTCGCCGGGAGTTCGCAATAATGTCGAAGGCTTCGCCTCTCTATAATACTTTTGCTCGCATTCCGCTCAATTTCGAGCGCGGCGAGGGTGTCTGGCTTATCACCGACACGGGCGAGCGATATCTCGATTTTGCAGCCGGCATTGCTGTCAATTCGCTGGGCCATGCACATCCGCACCTGGTTGAGGCATTGAAGAGCCAGGCTGAAAAGCTCTGGCACCTGTCGAACCTCTACACCGTTTCCGGACAGGAGACGCTGGCTGGACGGCTGACCCGGGCGACCTTTGCCGATCGGGTTTTCTTTGCCAATTCCGGCGCCGAGGCGATTGAATGCGCGATCAAGACGGCGCGCCGCTATCACTATGCCAAGGGGCACCCGGAAAAGATCGACATCGTCACCTTTGAGGGTGCCTTCCACGGCCGGACGCTGGCAACGATCGCCGCTGGCGGTCAGGCCAAATATATGGAAGGCTTCGGGCCGAAGGCACCGGGCTTCAAGCAGATCAAGGTCGGTGACATGGAAGCCCTGAAGGCAGCAGTCACCGAAGAGACCGCCGCGTTCCTGATCGAGCCGGTCCAGGGTGAGGGCGGCATCAAGCCGATCGACAAGGCATTCCTGAAGAGCCTGCGTGATCTTGCCGACGCGCATGATATTTTGTTGATGTTCGATGAGGTTCAGTGCGGCATCGGCCGTACCGGCACGCTGTTTGCCTATGAGCAGACGGGCGTGACGCCCGATGTCATGGCGATCGCCAAGGGCATTGGCGGCGGGTTTCCGCTGGCTGCCTGTCTTGCAACCGAAAATGCGGCTTCCGGCATGGTGCCGGGTGTTCACGGCACGACCTTTGGCGGCAATCCGCTGGCCATGGCTGTCGGCAATGCGGTTCTGGATGTCGTGCTGGCCGATGGCTTCCTCGCGCATGTGCGCGAGATGGGACTGTTGTTCCAGCAGGGTCTGGCGGCGATCAAGGATCGCTACCCGGATGTGATCGATGAAATTCGCGGCGAAGGTCTGATGCTTGGTGTCAGGGCCAGGGTGCCTGCTGGCGAACTGAACGCCGCCATGCGCGATCAACGTCTCCTGTCGGTTCCCGCCGGCGATAATGTGGTGCGTCTTCTGCCGCCTCTGACTGTAACAGCAGAGGACGTGCGCGAGGGGCTGGCGCGCCTGGAAAAGGCGGCCGGGACCGTGCATGCCGCGCATGCTTCGCCCCAGCACGCAGAGTGAACAAGGATAAGGAATCCATGGCTGAGCCAAGACATTTTCTCGACCTTTCGGCTGTGTCGAAAGCCACGCTGCGCGACATTCTCGATGATGCCGCCACGCGCAAGGCACGCCAGAAGGCGGGCACCGCCGACAAGCCGCTTGACGGCAAGGTTCTGGCGATGATCTTCGAGAAACCCTCGACGCGAACCCGCGTTTCCTTCGATGTCGGCATGCGCCAGCTTGGCGGCGAAACGCTGGTTCTCTCGGGCAAGGACATGCAGCTTGGCCGCGCAGAGACCATTGGCGACACCGCTCAGGTTCTCTCGCGCTATGTCGATGCCATCATGATCCGCACCACCGATCATGCCCGCCTGCTGGAACTGGCCGAATATGCCACCGTGCCGGTGATCAACGGGCTGACCGATGCGACCCATCCCTGCCAGATCATGGCCGATCTGCAGACCTTCGAGGAACATCGCGGCCCGGTGGCCGGCAAGACCCTGGCCTGGACCGGCGATGGCAATAATGTGCTTCACTCGCTGGTCGAAGGGGCGGCGCGCTTCTCCTACAGGATGAACATTGCCGTGCCGAAGGGATCGGAGCCGGAACAGCGCTTCATCGACTGGGCGCGTGCGGAAGGGGCCGAGATCAACATCTTCGAAAGCGCCGACGAGGCGGTGAAGGGTGTCGATTGCGTGATCACCGATACCTGGGTGTCGATGAACCAGGAGCACAAGGCCCGCGGCCATAATGTATTCCAGCCTTATCAGGTCAATCAGACGCTGATGGAAAAGGCTTCGCCCGACGCGCTGTTCATGCATTGCCTGCCGGCCCATCGCGGTGAGGAAGTCACGGATGAGGTGATCGACGGCAAGCAGTCTGTCGTGTTCGATGAGGCGGAGAACCGTCTCCATGCGCAGAAATCCGTTCTGGCCTGGTGCCTCGGCGCTTTCTGAGGCGGATACGGACTGTCAACGGCATCGTGCAGAGCGGTGGTTTCAAAACCGCAACCGACACATTACATAGGGGGCAATTCAAGACCCCCGACATTTCGGGCTGACCGGTTGCTGCCGGTTTGACCGGGCCTCAGGCTGCGGTTGAACGGATGGTGATCCTGTGTCAGCCTTTCTCCACCAAGGAGCGTGAACACATGCAAGATATTGAAAGCCAGCTCGGCGAACTTGGCTTCGCCGGCGACGACATGGTTGTTCCGTTTCAGGTCGATGCACTGGATGTGCGCGGCCGCACGGTTCAGCTTGGGCCTCTGCTCGACACGATGCTGTCCCGCCACGACTATCCGGAGCCGGTCGCACGGCTGCTGGCAGAGATGGTGGTGCTGACGGCGCTGATCGGGACATCGTTGAAATTCAGCGGCAAATTTACCGCCCAGACCAAGAGCGATGGTCCGGTTGATCTGCTGGTGGCCGATTTTTCGACCCCGGATGCGCTGCGCGCCTATGCCCGGTTCGATGAGGACAAGCTGGCAGCTTCTGTCGTTGCTGGTGAAACCGCGCCGGAACAGCTGCTCGGCAAGGGGTTTCTGGCGCTGACCATCGATCAGGGCAATTTCATGCAGCCCTATCAGGGTATCGTCGAACTGGATGGCCGTTCGCTTGATGAGATTGCCACCGGCTATTTCCGCCAGTCGGAACAGATCCCGACCACGGTGAAGCTCGGCGTCGCCAAGCTTTTCGCGCGTGACGGTGATCAGACCCGCGAGACCTGGCGCGCCGGCGGGCTGGTTGCCCAGTTTCTGCCGGAAGAGCCGGAGCGGATGCGTCAGCCCGATCTGCATGGCGGCGATGGCGATGACGGACAGTTCTCGCATGATCCGGACGATGCCTGGACGGAAGCCAGCACGCTTGTCGAGACCATTGATGTCGATGAGCTGACCGACCCGGCCGTTGGTGCCGAGCGGCTGCTCTACCGGCTGTTTCACGAACGCGGCGTCACGGTTTATCCGGCACAGGCCGTTTATGATCGCTGCAGCTGCTCGCGCGGGCGCATTCTTGATGTCCTGAAAGGCTTTTCGGCCGAGGAGATCACCGAAAGCACGACGGATGGCAAGGTTACGGTCACCTGCGAGTTCTGCTCGACCAGCTATGAATATACGCCCGACGAGATCATGAACGCGATCAAGGCATGAGATCGAACCCGCTGGTTTGATTATAGTTGAATTGCATCGCCGCGCTCAGTATGTCTGATATCATTACAGGTACGGAGATAAGGAGCGCGGCGCTTGCCTTTCAAGAAACATGGCGTTCACGGATTGGGGTCCGAGGGCTTTTGTGCGCTCAGGCGTTCCAGGCGTCATGCGGCCGGCGAAGATCCGGTCAAGCGCGCGCAGATCTTGAAAGGGGCGCAGCGGGTCTTTCTCCGTGTTGGCTTCGACGCTGCCAGCATGAATGACATCACCCGGGAGGCGGGCGTCTCCAAGGGCACGATCTATGTCTATTTCGAGAACAAGGAAATCCTGTTCCGCACCATGATCCTGGAGCGGAAACAGCAGATTTTCGCCGATCTTCGGACCGCGCTCGAGACAGAGGGCGATACGCAGACCATCCTGCATCGCTTTGCCGTGTCGCTGGCCGAGGGGCTGACGCGAGAGGATACGATCCGGGCGATGCGCATAGCGATTGGCGTTGCCGATCGCTTTCCGCATCTGGTGCGCGCCTTTTTCGGCGATACGCCGGAAAATCTGATTGTCTCGCTCTCAGCCTATATCCGCACCCGCATCGATGCCGGCGATCTTGAGATCGAGGATATCGATATTGCCGCCAAGCAGTTTCTTGAACTCTGCAGCGGCCACATGTGGAAGATGCGGCTGTTCGGACTTCTGGAGGAAGAACCGCCGGCCTGTGAGATCAATGCCATGGCAACGCGGGCCGTTCACATGTTCATGACCTGCTACGCCACGCGGCCCGCCCGCTGAGCGGCCGCCCTGCCAAGGCCGGTCAGTGCCCGCCACCGCCGGCCGTCGCGCCCGGCTTGCGCACGAAGATGATGCAGATCGTGAGAATGGCAAACAGCACCGTCAACGCCGTGAACACATCGATGAAGGCCAGAAGCCAGGCCTGCTGCGACACGGTTTCATAGAGCTTGTAGATCGCAGCCAGTTCACCGTTCAGCCCATAGGCATCATAATTGTTCTGAAGCGTGGCCAGCCATTCCTTGGTGGCCGGCAGGGCCGCATTCACGCTCTCGGCGAGACGGTCATAGTGGAAATCATCGCGGCTGGTCAGCATGGTATTGATCAGCGCCAGGCCGACGGCGCCACCGAGATTACGCGTCAGATTGAACAGGCCGGAGGCATTTTTCACCTCTGACGGCTGCAGCGTGCCAAGGGCGATATTGGACACCGGTACCATGCACAGCATCAGTGCCATGCCACGCCAAACCTGCGGCCAGAACAATTCGTAATAGTCCCAGTCGGCGGTGATATGCATCATCTGCCAGGTGGAAAAGGCAAACATGCCGAGCCCGACCGCCATGATGGCGCGGACGTCGAATTTCTGCGTCAATATCCCGACAAAGGGGGCTGTCAGCATCATCGAGATACCGGAGACGAACATGGTCTCGCCGATCATCAGCGCGTCATAGCCGCGAATGCGGGCCATATAGAGCGGGAAGAGATAGACGAGGCCGTAAAGACCGATGCCGATCGAGAATGAGAAGATCGAGCCGATGGCAAAATTCATGTTGCCGAAGGCCTTGAGGTCAACCACCGGAAATTTCGAGGTGAAGGCGCGGATGAAGAAGAGCACGCCGCCGATCGACATGGCGAGAAAGGCGTAGATGATTTCCTCGCTCTGGAACCAGTTCTTGGTGTTGCCTTCCTCGAGGAAATATTCGAGCGAGCCGAGAAAGACCGCCATGGCGATCATGCCCCACCAGTCGAAGCGCTTCATCAGCGAGAATTCCGGCTTGTCGAAATCGATCAGCATCCAGGAAAAGATGGTGACGAGAATGCCGGGCACGACATTGATGAGAAACAGCCAGTGCCAGGACATGGCGTCGACAAGATAGCCGCCAACGGTCGGTCCGATGGTCGGCGCCAGCGTTGCCACAAGGCCGACGATCGGAATGACTGCGGCGCGCTGGCGTTCGGGAAAGGCGGTGAAGGCAACCGAGAAGACCGCCGGTACCATGCCGCCGGACATGAAGCCCTGCAGCGCACGGTAGATGATCATCTGGTCGATATTGGTGGCGGTGGCGCATAGCGCCGAGCAGACGGTGAAGGCGGCGGCGGAGACAGAAAAGATGATCCGTGTCGAAAAGATCCGGCCAAGCACGCCGGATAGCGGGATCATGATCACTTCGGCGATCAGATAGGATGTCTGTACCCAGGCGATCTGATCGGCACTGGCCGAAATGCCGGCCTGGATATCGGTGAGTGCGGAAGCGACGATCTGGATATCGAGGATCGCCATGAACATGCCGAAGGCCATGACGATAAAGGCCACAACGCTGCGTGCGGTGACCTTCGGCTCGTCAGCCGGCGAAGCGCTGCCATCCATCGTCGCTGTATCTGCCATGATCTGCTCTTCCAGTTCAGCTGGTGGCCTGCGGTTAGGGGGCTGGTTTGTCGAATTTTACGGCCGGGTGATCAGCGTCCGGCCGTTTCTCCAAGCGTGCCATGCGGCGCGGTGCGGCTGTCGGCCTCGACGATCACCGAAAGGCCGGCCTTCAGGAAGTCGCGATCGAGCACATCATCAGGAATGGAAATGCGGACCGGAATACGCTGAACCACCTTGGTGAAGTTGCCCGTGGCATTCTGCGGCGGCAGAAGCGCGAATACGGAACCGGTTGCCGGCGACAGGCTTACCACCGTTCCCGTGAAATCATGGGCTTCGAAGGCGTCAACCCGGACCTTCACCTTGGCGCCGATGCCGAGCTTGTCGATCTCGGTTTCCTTGAAATTGGCAACGATATAGAGCTGGTGGGTCGGTACCAGTGAGCCGAGGCGCGAACCGGTGGAGACAAGATCGCCGAGCTGAACGCTCTTGTTGCCGAAAACGCCATCAAAGGGCGCGCGGATTTCGGTGAAACCGAGATTGCGCTTGGCCAGGTCGACACTTAGCTGCAATTCCTTCAGCGCGGCTTGCTGCTGGGCCAGCTGCGCCTGATAGGTGTTGATGCTGGCCTTGGCCACGGCCACGGCGGCATTGGCGGCGTCCACCTTGGCTTTCAGCTGATCAAGGGCGGAGCGCGCATCATCGAAAGCGGCGACGGTGGCTGCACCCTTTTCCTTCAGCGTCGTCGCGCGGGTCAGCGCGGTCTTGGCATTGTCGATCTGCGGGTCGAGCGCGTTGCGATTGGCTTCTGCCTGCTGCAGCGAGGCTTTCGCGCCTTCAATCTGCGCCTGGGTCGCCTGCATGGAGACCTGCTGCGCATTGAGCTGCGCCTCCGCCTGGGACAGCGCATTCTTGTAGTCGCCATCGTCGATCTTCACCAGAAGATCGCCCTTCTTGACCTGCTGGTTGTTGCTGACGGGGACTTCGACCACATAGCCGGAAACCTTCGGCGCCATGACGGCGATATCGCCCTCGATAAAGGCATCATCGGTGGAGACGATGAAGCGCCCGTTGGTCCACCAGTTCCAGCCAAACCATACAGCACCGCCGAGAATGGCAAGGCCGATGACTGCAAAGACGACTTTTCGCGCACCGCCGCCCTTCGCAGCCGCGGGTTTGGCTTCCGTCTTCATGTTTTCGTCATTGCCGGCAGGATTGTCCATGATGAGAGGTCTTTCCGGAGTGCAGCCGCCTGAGCGGATCAAAAACGATGTGGTGAAATTCATTTCGAACCGTCGGGTTCGATTTACCTTGCCTGCTATCGCGCGCCTTGGCAGATGTGTCAAGTCACCTGACCAAATTCACCTGCATGGTACATATGCAAAGCACACTTGGCTTGCGGAAAGCAGCCGGGCTGGCGGGTGCTGCCGCTTCTGCCGGCCGGCATTGCCGATATTGATCGAAAGCCCCCGGTTTTGGCCGCTTTTCGGGCCTTGGCCTTGACGTTGACGGTTGAATGTGGCCTAAGGCTGGCCAGTGAAACTCCGCAAAATTGCGCGGTGAAAACCGAGGCGCGGAGCTTTCGACAGCAACCAGAAACCGCACGGCCGGGCCGCAACCGAGAACCGCCAGAATGGGCGGATCGGAGCCTGACCGGAAGCATGGACAGATCCAAGATGAGTGAAACCGGCCCACGCCTGCGCATTGCGCCATCGCCCACCGGCGAACCGCATGTCGGCACAGCCTATACGGCGCTTTTCAACTACCTCTTCGCCAAGAAGACAGGAGGCACTTTCATCCTGCGCATCGAGGATACGGACGCAACCCGTTCGACCCCCGAATTCGAGGAAAAAGTGCTTGAAGCGCTCAAATGGTGCGGGCTGGAATGGGCGGAAGGCCCGGATGTCGGCGGGCCCTATGGCCCCTATCGCCAGTCCGATCGCAAGGATATCTACAAGCCCTTCGTCGACAAGCTGGTCGAAAACGGCCATGCCTTCCACTGCTTCTGCACGCCCGAGCGGCTGGAGCTGATGCGTGCCGGCCAGCGTGCCGAAGGCAAGGCGCCGAAATATGACGGGCTCTGCATGCATCTGAAGGCCGAGGAAGTGAAGGCCCGTATCGATGCCGGCGAACCGCATGTCGTGCGCATGAAGGTGCCCACCGAAGGCTCCTGCAAGTTCACCGACGGCGTCTATGGCGATGTCGAGATCCCGTGGGATGCCGTCGACATGCAGGTTCTGCTGAAGGCAGATGGCATGCCGACCTATCACATGGCCAATGTGGTGGACGATCATCTGATGAAGATCACCCATGTGGCGCGCGGCGAGGAATGGCTGGCCTCGGTGCCGAAACATATCCTGATCTATCAGTATCTCGGGCTTGAGCCGCCGACCTTCTTCCATCTGCCGCTGATGAAGAATCCCGACCGCACCAAGCTGTCGAAGCGCAAGAATCCGACCTCGATCTCCTATTATTCGGCGCTTGGCTATCTTCCGGAAGCGCTGATGAACTTCCTCGGCCTGTTCTTCATCCAGATCTCCGAAGGCGAGGAGATGATGGATATGGATGAGCTGATCGCGAAGTTCGACACGGACAACCTCAACAAGTCCGGTGCCGTTTTCGATACGCAGAAGCTCGACTGGCTGAACGGCCGCTGGCTGCGTGAAAAACTTTCGGAAGATGATTTCATCCTGCGCGTTGCCCGCTGGGCGGCGGAAAATGAGCGGATGAAAAAGGGGCTGACGCTGTCGCAGAGCCGCATTTCCAAGCTTGGCGAGCTGCCGTCGCTGATGGGCTTTTTGCTGCAGTCGGATCTGGTCCCCGCCGAGGCCGCCTTTGCCGGCATCAAGAAGACCAATCCGGAAGAAATTCTCGATATTCTGCGGACGGTCCAGCCGGCGCTTGAAAAGCTGGTCGAGTGGAATATGGACAATGTCGAAGCCTGCCTGCGCCAGGTTGCCGATGATATGGGCAAGAAGCTGAGAACGGTGGTTGCGCCGCTCTTTGTCGCCATGTCGGGTACATCGCGCTCGCTGCCGCTTTTCGACAGCATGGAAATTCTCGGACGTGCCGTCGTTCGCCAGCGGCTGAAGGTCGCCGAACAGGTCGTGGCCGGCATGGTTGCCGCAAGCGCGGAGAAGTAAGATGAGTGACAAGACTGAAACAGCTGCCCTTTCCTCCGACGCGACGGAAGTGCGCGCCCAGAAGCTGGCATTGCTGCGCGAAAAGATCGGTGACGTCTATCCGGCCCATTTCCATCGCAGCATCACCAATCAGGAACTGGCTGAGAAATACGCCGATCTCGCTGACGATACGGAAACCGACGATATCGTCACCGTCGCCGGCCGTGTGCATTCGATGCGCAATTCCGGCATGTTCATCGACCTGCGCGATGCGTCGGGCAAGATCCAGATCTTCTGCCACAAGGATGTGACGCCGGAAGAAACGCGCGCGCTGCTGCCGCTGATCGATCTGGCCGATATCATCGGCGTGACCGGCGTGGTGCGCCGCACCAAGCGCGGTGAGCTGACCATCAATGCCCGTGAGATCACCATGCTCACCAAGGCGCTTCTGCCGATGCCGGAGAAGTATCACGGTCTGTCAGATATCGAGACACGTTATCGCAAGCGCTACCTCGACATCATGAGCAATGAGGAATCGAAGCTGCGTTTCGTCCAGCGTTCGAAAATCATTTCCGGTATCCGGCGGTTCCTCGAAGGCGAGGGCTTCATGGAAGTCGAAACGCCGATGCTGCAGTCGATCTATGGCGGGGCCACGGCTGACCCGTTCAAGACGCACCACAATGCGCTTGATATCGACATGTATCTGCGCATCGCGCCGGAGCTCTATCTGAAGCGCGTTCTGGTGTCGGGGCTTACCGACAAGGTGTTCGAGGTCAACCGCAATTTCCGCAATGAAGGCGTTTCGACCCGGCACAATCCCGAATTCACGATGATGGAATGCTATTGGGCCTATGCCGATTACGAGGACATGATGGGCATTGTCGAACGCATGTTCGAAACGCTTGCCATCACGCTCTATGGCAAGACCGATCTTGAATTCACCGACAAGGTGATCGATTTCAAGGGCCCGTTCCGCCGCGTGCCGATGCCGGATGCAGTCAAGCAGGCAACGGGTATCGATTTCCTTGCGATCAAGACCGATGAAGAGGCGCGCGCTGCCGCCAAGGCGGCCGGTTTCGAGGTCGAGAAGGACTGGACCTGGGGCGAATGCCTCTCCTTCATCTTCGAAGAGAAGGTGGAAGCGACGCTGATCCAGCCCTCGCATGTCACCCATTTCCCGAAGGATATTTCGCCCTTCGCCAAGGAAGTGCCGGGCGAGCCGCGTCTGGTCGAGCGCTTCGAGACCTATGTCAATGGCTGGGAACTGGGCAATGCCTTTTCCGAGCTCAACGACCCGGTTGAACAGCGCCGCCGCATGGTCGAGCAGCTGGAACAGGCCCATGCCCGTGGCGAGCTTGAAAAGCAGCTGGATGATGACTTCCTTGACGCCATGGATCACGGCATGCCGCCGGCCGGTGGCCTCGGCATTGGCGTCGACCGGCTGATCATGCTTTTGACCAATGGTCCGTCGATCCGCGATGTCATCCTGTTCCCGGCGCGGCGCCAGAAGGACTGACGTTTTCTGACGCACGCGTAAACGCATTCAAGGCCCGGGCGGGAGACCGTCCGGGCCTTTTGACGTCCTGATCCCTTGGCTCAGCGTGTGGTGCCCGCAAGCGTTGCTTCGAGCGTTTCCCGGTCCATCGGCACGCAATAGGCCGGGCGGCCGCGCTCGAAGCGCCAGCCTTCGGCAAGCAGGCCGGCATCGACCGTGTCGAAACCGAACTGATCATAGAGCGTGGCGACGAGCGCCTTGGCCGCGGCATCGTCGCCGCAAAGCGGCAGTGCATTGCGGCCGGGGGCACCCGATGCCATGCCATTCGTTTCGAGATCGACCATGCGGATGGCGTTGAAGGCCTTGACGAGCCGGGCCTTTGGCAGATGTGCGGCAATCATTTCGCTGGTCGTCGTTTCGCCCCGGTCGAGCGCGGCGATATGGCCGTCGCGCTCGAAATAGTAATTGGCCGCGTCGATGACGATCCTGCCGTCGAAAAGCTGAGGATCGAGCGTCGCATAGGCCGGCAGCGGAATGGCGATGACGACGATATCGCCGAAGGCGATCGCTTCCGCGATCGTGCCGGTGGCGCACTGAAGCGCCGCGCGCTGGCTGAACAGGGTCTGCGGCCCGCGCGAATTGCTGAGCATGACGTCGTGGCCGACGGCAATCGCTTTCTGGGCAACGACACGGCCGACAAAACCGGCGCCAATGATACCAATCTTCATGGAGGTGATCCGTCTGTGGTTGAAGCTGGCTTCTTGTAATTGACAACAAATAGGCGATAAATACACAATAATGAACATCACTGAAAACCAAATGGATGGTAATCATGGATCGTCTCACCAGCATGTCGGTCTTCGTCAAGACCGTCGATCTCGGCTCCTTCGCCGCTGCGGCCGGTGCACTCGGCATTTCGGCGCAGATGGTGGCGAAGCATGTCGTGTTGCTGGAGGACCGGCTTGGAACGACGCTTCTGAACCGGACGACGCGGCGGCAGAACCTGACGGAGATTGGCCGCGCCTATTACGAGCGCTGCCGTTTCATCCTTGCGGAGGCGGAAGCGGCGGAAAGCCTGGCGCTTGACATGCGGCGCCATCCGAAGGGGCTCCTCCGGGTCAACGCGCCCAAGACATTCGGCTGCTTCAGCCTCGCGCCCTTCGTCACCGACTATCTGCGGCGGTTTCCCGACATGGAGATCGAACTCAGCCTAGATGACCGGTTCGTCGATCCGCTGGAGGAGGATTACGAGGTTCTCGTGCGGATCGGGCCCGTGGACAATGCCGCGCTGACCGTCCATCCGCTTGAGCCCTACAGGCTGATCGCCTGCGCGGCGCCTTCCTATCTTAAAGACCATGGCGAACCGGGTTCACCGGCCGACCTTGCCGGGCATGAATGCCTGATCTACGGCCGCAACATCGTGCCGCAGGTCTGTGAATGGAAATTTGCCACTGCCGGGCGATGGGAGAAGGTGCCGGTCCGGGGGCGGCTGATGAGCAATGACTGGCGCGTTCTGCTCGGTGCCGCCACGGCAGGCGCCGGCATCGTACTCGGGCCGGCCAACATCCTTGAGGACGCGCTCGCGGCCGGCCGCCTCAGACGCATCCTGAGCGATTACGAGGGACCGAGCCGGCCGATGTCGGTCGCCTATGTTTCCGGGCGCCGGCCGACCGCGAAGATCCGCAGTTTCGTCGAAGCCATCGTCGCCGCCTTCGGGCCGGATCGGCGTATGACGAGCGGATAGCAAGGGTCCCGGACGGCAATGCGTCCGGGCGCTTTTCCGCTCACACCATCGCGCCGTTGACGCGCAGAACCTGACCGGAGACATAGCGGCTTTCCTCCGAAACCAGAAAGGCTACGACCTCGGCAATGTCGGCGGGCTCGCCGAAACGGCCGGCCGGGATCAGGGATTTGAGGCGTGCCAGCAGTTCCTCGCTCTTGCCTTCGAGGAAGAGATCGGTCGCGACCGGGCCGGGGGCGACGGCGTTCACCGTGATGCCGCGGGGGCCAAGTTCCTTGGCGGCAATCTGGGTCATGGTTTCAACCGCGGCCTTGGTGGCAGCGTAGACGCCATAGGCCGGCAGCTTGGTGCCGACGACGCTGGTGGAGAAGTTGATGATCCGGCCCTGATCGGCAAGGCGGTTTGCCGCCTCGCGGATGCCGCGGAAGGTGCCGCCGAGATTGATCGCCACCTGCTGTTCGTAGCTCGCATCATCGACGGCGCCAAGCGGTGCGAGTTTCATGATGCCGCCATTGTTGACGAGAATATCGACCGTGCCGAAATGCTGTTCGGCAGCGTCGAACAGCGTTTTCATGCCGTCGGCAGCGCCGATATCGGCCTTCACCGCAACCGCCTTGCCGCCGGCCTTTTCGATGTCGGCGACGACCTGAAGTGCCGGGCCCTCGCTTGCGGCGTAGTTGACGATGATGCTCATGCCGGCGCGGCCGAGCCGGCGGGCGATTTCCGCACCGATGCCGCGCGAGGAACCAGTAATGATCGCTGTCTTTGTCATGGGAGTGTCCTTTCCTGTTGGTGACAAGATAAGCCGTTCCGTCCGGCAAACAATCTCCGCGGAATTGACATCATAATTCGTCTGTGATGAACAATGGCGATGGACCGTCTTGACCGCATGCAGCTTTTCGTCCGGGTGGTGGAGCGTGGCAGCTTTTCCGCCGCCGCCCATGATCTCGGCCTTGCCCGCTCCACCGCGACCGAGGCGATCAAGGTGCTGGAGGCCGATCTTGGTGTCCGGCTGTTGGAGCGCACCACGCGCCATGTCACCACCACGCTGGACGGCCGCGCCTTCTATCAGCGCTGCCTGTCAATCCTTTCCGAGGTCGATGAGGCGGAGAATGCCTTTCGCGATCACACCCCTCGCGGCCTGTTGCGGATCGAGGCGCACCCGCTGCTGACGCAGACCTTCATTCTGCCGGGCCTGCCGGCGTTTCTCGCAGGCTATCCGGAGCTTTTCATTCATTTCGGTCAGGGAGACCGCTATGTTGATCTGGTACGGGAAGGGGTGGACCTGGCGATCCGCGCCGGCGAGCTGGATGACAGCGGCCTGATTGCCCGCAGGCTGGGCGCGCTGTCGGAGATCACCTGCGCCAGCCCGGCCTATCTCGCCGTCCACGGAAAGCCGGAACGGATCGAGGATCTCGACGGACATCTTGCCGTCGGTTTTGTCTCATCGCGCAGCGGTGAGGTCATGCCGCTGGAGTTTGCGGTTGGCGGCAAAACCCGGCCTGTCCGGCTCGCAACGCGGGTGACGGCCAATAATTCCGACACGATGGCGGAGCTTGCCCGTCTCGGCTTTGGCCTGGTTCAGGCACCGCGCTATCGCTTTTCAGAGGATCTCGCTGCCGGACGGCTGGTGGAGGTGCTGCCGGATTTTCCGCCGCCGCCGACGCCGCTGACGGCGGTCTATCCGCAAAACCGGCAGATGACGCCGCGATTGCGGGTGTTTCTCGACTGGCTCGCCGGGGTGTTGACGGCGTCCGATCTCAGCTAGCCAGCCCGTCGCGGACCGGAGCATGATCATTTGGTCATCTTTCTTGCTCTTTGAGCATCAAACGCCCACATAAATTGCGGTTCATCACGAATGGGAGGGCGTTATGAAAGAACTCAGCAACAAGGTCGCGATCATAACCGGCGGGTCCGGCGGCATCGGACTGGCAACGGCTAAACGTTTTGTCGAAGAAGGTGCGCAGGTCCTGCTGGTTGATCTGGAAAAGGCCGCACTGGAACAGGCGGTGGCCGATATCGGGCCGCAGGCGTCCTTCTTGGTCGCCGATGTCACCGATCCGGCGCAGTCGGAGGCCTATGTGGCGGCCGCGGTCGAGGTCTATGGCCGATTGGATATTCTCGTTGCCAATGCGGGTATCGAGGGCGTCGTCCAGCCGCTGACCGATTATCCGATTGCCATGTTCGACAAGGTTCTGGCCGTCAATGTGCGCGGCATCTTCCTCGGACTGAAATATGCGTTTCCGGAGCTGAAAAAGACCAAAGGCAACGTTGTGATCATGTCTTCCGTCGCCGGTCTTGGCGGAACGCCGGATGTCTCGGCCTATGTCACCAGCAAACATGCGCTGGTCGGGCTGATGCGCACCGCAGCGCTTGAGGGCGCGCGCGACGGCATCCGCGTCAATTCCATCCATCCTTCGCCGGTCGAGACGCGGATGATGCGTTCGCTTGAGGAGGGCTTTGCGCCCGGAGCCGGAGGCGAGGCCAAGAAAGGCTTCGCGACGGCCATTCCGCTCCAGCGCTATGCCGAGCCGGATGAGATTGCCGATGCTGTGGTCTATCTGGCAAGCGACAAAGCCAGGTTCGTCACCGGCGTCCGCCTGCCTGTCGATGGCGGCATGACAGCGGATTGATAGCCGCCTGAGGCCCGTTTTGCGGCTTGCAATCTCCCCCCCTCAAGGGGGAGATTGCGGGCAATCGCTGCTGTATGACGATGCCCGGCAAATCCGGCGGGCGGCAGGCCTCACAATGTCGGCCAGTTGACCGTCGGGCCGCGCCAGTCTTCATAGGCTCTGGCAAGCGCCATGACCGTCAGATCATCGAAACGGGGCGCGACGATCTGCAGGCCGATCGGCATGCCGCTTTTCGAAAAGCCGCAATTGATCGAAGCGGCCGGCTGCTCGCCCATGTTCCATGGCATGGTGAAGGCAATATGCTCGAAGGGCTTTTGCGGATCATTGGTGGGTGAGGCCCAGTCGGCCGGGTAGGAGACATTCGGGTTGACCGGCGAAAGCACCACGTCGACCGTCTGGAACACGGCCGCGCAGGCCGTGCGCATGGCCATGGTCGCATCAAAGCCCTTGACCACGTCGACCGGATCGGCGTTACCGCCGGTTTTGGCCCATTCAAAGATATAGGGCAGGATCGTCTTGCGCTTTTCCGGCGTCAGCTTCAGCATCGAGCCCCAGAAACGGGCGCGCCAGAACACATCCAGCCCGTCCAGCCATTCGCGCGTCAGCACCGGCGGAATTTCCACCACTTCGGCGCCCTCCGCCTCGAAGCGCTTCGCTGCGGCAATCACCGCCTCCTTGACTTCCGGCTCGGCATCAATGCCGCAACCGGCATCCAGCATCAGGCCGATCTTCAGGCCTTTGACATTGGCGGGGGCGACATCCCAGTCGAGATTTTCATATTTCACCGAGGTCGCATCGCGCCAGTCCGGTTTTGTGATCGTCGGCATCACCATGACGGCATCATCGACGGTGCGGGTCATCGGTCCGGCGCAGCGGCCGGTATAATAGGGATCGATCGGAATGCGCCCCAGCGTCGGCTTGAAGCCGAACAGGCCGGTCCAGCCTGCGGGCAGACGCACCGAGCCGCCAATATCCGTGCCGATATGCAAAGGGCCGAAACCGGCTGCACCCGCAGCTGCAGCACCAGCCGAGGAACCGCCCGGATTTTGCGTCAGATCCCACGGATTGCGGCTTAGGTGATGGAAGGTCGAAAGGCCGGAAGACAGCATGCCGTAATCGGGACAGGTGGTCTTGGCGAAGATGATCGCGCCGTCTTCCTTCAGCCGTGCTGCGGTCGGCGCATCCTCTTTGGCAGGTGTCATCTCGGATGCGGCGGTTCCCATGGGGATCGGGTCGCCCTTGGTGGCGATCAGTTCCTTGACCGTGACGGGAACACCGTCGAGCGGGCCGATGGTCTCGCCCTTGTGCCAGCGTTTCGTCGAGGCTTCAGCCGCCTTCAGCGCTTCTTCCGGCTTGAAGGCATAGAGTGCGCAAACCTTCGGTTCAACCTGTTCGACGCGGGCAATCAGCCAGCGCATATAGTCCGAGGGGCTCGCTTCGCCGCTTCCATAGGCATCAAGAAGCGCGCGCGTATTCAGGTCTGAAAAATCGGTCATATCGGAAATTCTTGTTTTCGGGGGGCAATGATCAGGCGACAGGGAGAAGGCAGGTTCACGATGGCGGCGGCTCGCCCGCCATGCGCTTCTTGCGGCCGATCTCACGCAGGGTGGGCTCGGCCGAGAGCAGTTTTTTCGTGTAGGCCTCGCGCGGATTGTCGAGCACATCGCGCACCTGGCCATATTCCACCAGCTTTCCGGCCTGCATCACCGCAACGCGGTCGCAGATCTCGTCGACAACGCCGATATTATGGGTGATGAACAGGACCGAAATGCCGTGGCTCTTGCGCATGTCGAGGATCAGTTTCAGGATCTGCGCCTGCACGGTGAGGTCAAGCGCGGAGGTTGCCTCGTCGGCCACCAGCAGCTTCGGCCTTGTGATCAGCGCCCGGGCGATGGCAATGCGCTGGCGCTGGCCACCGGAAAACTCATGCGGGTATTTGTCCATATCGGCCGCGGCAAGGCCGACCTCTTCGAGAAGCTTGCCGACGCGTTCGCGTCTTGCCTTGCCGGTGGGTGCGTTCTTTTCCAGATAGAGCGGTTCGGCGATGATCCGGCCGACCCGGTGGCGCGGATCAAGCGAGCCATAGGGATCCTGGAACACCATCTGAAAATGGGCGCGCATGCGCCGCAGCTTCTCGGCCGGAAGCGCAAACAGGTCCTCGCCGGAGAAGAGAACATTGCCGGCAGTCGGCCTGTCAAGCGCCATGACAATGCGCGCAAGGGTCGATTTGCCTGAGCCGGATTCCCCGACAATGCCGAGGATCTGGCCTTCTTCGAGGCTGAGCGAAACATTGTCGACCGCCTTGACCACGCCGCCGCCAAGGCCGAATTCGCGGGTCAGATTGTGGATTTCGAGCAGCTTGATCATGCGCCGTCTCCCGGCCTGTCGGAGAGGAAGCCGGCACGCGCCCGGCGCGGCAGGGCGGACAGAAGTTTGCGGGTATAATCATGGCCCGGCTGACGCAGGACCCGTTCGGTCTCGCCCTGTTCCATCTCGTCGCCGCGATACATCACAAGTGTCCGGTCGGCGATGCGGGCAATCACGCCGAGATCGTGCGAAATCAGGATCAGCGCAATCCCGAGCTCGGTGACGAGATCGTCGAGAATGTCGAGGATTTCCGCCTGCACCGTCACGTCGAGTGCGGTTGTCGGCTCATCGGCAATCAGCAGGTCGGGTTTCAGCGCCAGTGCAATGGCAATGCCGACGCGCTGGCGCTGGCCGCCCGACATTTCATGCGGGTAGGAGTTGATCCGCCGCTTCGCCTCGGGGATCTGCACCATATCCAGAAGCCTGAGCGCTTCGGCCTGCGCCTCGGATGCCGAAATCGCCTTGTGCAACCTCAGCCCCTCGGCAATCTGGGTGCCGACCTTCATCGCCGGGTTCAGGGCGGTCATCGGCTCCTGAAAGATCATGCCGATCTTCGAGCCACGCAGACGGCAGAGCTGCTTCTCGGAGCATTTCAGCAGATCCTCGCCGTTGAACAGGATCTCGCCGGTGGCGGTTGCCGTCTTTGGCAGAAGGCCGATCGTGGCGAGCGACAGCACCGATTTGCCGGAGCCGGATTCCCCGACAATGCCGAGTGTCTGGCCCTTGTCGAGGGCAAGTGAGATACCATGGACAACTTCGGTTGCCGGGCCGCTCTGGTTCCTGAACGCAACCTTCAGATTGTTGATTTCAAGCATCATGTCGCCTGCCTCCGTCGCGGGTCCGTCAGATCACGCAGGCCGTCGCCCAGAAGGTTGAGGCCGAGCACGGCGATGCAGATGGCAAGGCCAGGCGCCAGCACCATATGCGGCGCGATCGAGAGATAGGTCTGGGCATCGGCCAGCATCCGGCCCCAGGAGGGGGTCGGCGGGGCGACGCCAAGGCCGAGGAAGGAGAGACCGGCCTCGGTCAGAATGCCGAGACCGGTCTGGATTGCCACCTGCACGATAATCTGAGCGGCAATATTCGGGATCACATGTTCAAGCGTGATCCGCGTCTGGCCCTTGCCGGCCATGCGGGCGGCAAGGATGTAGTCGCGGGCCCAGATCTGCAGGGCTGCGCCGCGGGTGATGCGGGCGAAAACCGGGATCATGAACAGCGCAATGGCGACAATGGTGGTGACCGGGCCGCCGCCGAGGATGGCTGCCAGAAGAATGGCGGACAGCACGGGCGGGAATGCGAACAGCACATCATTGACGCGCATGATCAGCGCCTCGAATTTGCCGCGCCGCGCCGCAGCCGTGACACCAAGCGCGGTGCCGATCGAGCCGCCGATGAAGATCGCCGAAAAGGCGATGCCGAGCGAGGTCCAGGCACCGGCCATGATCATCGAAGCCTCGTCGCGGCCGAAATGATCGGCGCCGAGAAGACCACCGGGGCCGGGGCCCTTCAGCCGGTTGACGATATTGATCGCGGTCGGATCCACCGGCGTCCAGAAACGGCTGGTGATCGCGGCGATGACGAGCAAAGCGGTGATGATGCCGCCGATGATGAGAGACCAGGGAATACGCTTCATTTGCGGGTCCTCAGACGCGGATCCAGCACTGTGTAAAGCGCATCGACCAGAAAATTGATGCCCATGACGATGGCAGCGAAGAACAGAACCACATTCTGGATCACCACCAGATCGCGCTGGGCGAGTGCCTGATAGGCAAGGGTTCCCATGCCGGGCAGGGTGAAGACGTTTTCAACCAGCACGGCGCCGGCAATCAGCACCGAGATCTGCATGCCGAGCATGGTGACGACCGGGATCAGCGCATTGGGCACGACATGGCGCCACAGCGCATGCGACGGCGTTGCCCCCTTGGCGCGCGCGGTGCGGACGAAATCCTCATTGGTGATCTCGATCACTGCGGCGCGGGTGACCCGGGTCAGAACCGCGGCCTGGGGAATGGCAAGTGCCACGGATGGCAGGATCAGTGCCTTCAGTGCCGGCCAGAACCCGGCCTCCCAGCCGGGAAAACCACCGGCAGGCAGAAAGCCGAAGGTCAGGGCGATGCCGAGGATCAGCAACAGGCCGATCCAGAAATTGGGAACCGCAATGCCGATCTGGGCAAAGAGCGAGGCGAACATATCGACGATGCCACCCGGACGGGACGCGGCAATCACACCAAGCGGCAGCGAAATTGCCACGGAGAGCACGACGGCAAGGCCGGTCAGCGGCAGGGTCACCATCAGCCGTTCGGCGATCAGATGGGCGACAGGTGTGTGATAGGTATAGCTGTCGCCGAGATTGCCGTGGAGGATACCGGACAGCCATTCGACATAGCGGACCAGAAAAGGCTGATCGAGGCCAAGCTGGGCGCGAAGGGCTGCCAGCGTGTCAGGTGCCGCGGATGTTCCGAGCATGATTTCCGCCGGATCGCCCGGAACGGCCTCCATGATCAGAAAAATGACAAAGGAAATCACCAGCAGGGTGAGGATCAGCCCTGCAAGCGATCTGGCGATATGCTGCATCGGTCGAAAGTTCCTTGCGGGCGCGTTGCCGCTCTGATCAGGCAAAACAGATATGTGCCTGCGCTTGTTTCAGGCCCGGCCGCGTCACGCGCGGTATTTCGGGCCGGTCTGCCGCCCGCATCTCTTGGTTCTTTCGATGCGGGCGGCCTGATCATGGTTTATTCGCTCCAGTAGGCGTCGGTGACGTCGTTGGAGGGCACCGGTTCGTTGACCCACAAGCCGTTGAGACCGACCTTCCAGACGCCGATCTTCGGCCAGGCATAGAGAAACAGCGCCGGAACATCATTGGCGAGGATTTCCTCGGCCTTCTCATATGCAGCGATGCGCTCATCCTCGGTCTTGGCAGCGGCAACCGAGGCCATGGTCGCGTCAAAGTCCGGGTTGTTGTAGTTGAAGTAGTAGGGGTGACGGCTGTAAATGCCGATATCGAGCGGCTCGGCATGGCCGATAATGGTCATGTCGTAATTGGTGTCCTTGAACACGTCCTGGATCCACTTGGCCGGGAATTCCGAGCTTTCGATGTTCATCGTCACGCCAATCTGCGCGAAATAGGCCTGCATGATTTCAGCAGCGCGTTCGGCATAGGCCCGGTTCGGCACCTTCATGGTGAAGGTGAAGCCGTTCGGATAGCCGGCTTCGGCGAGCAGTGCCTTGGCCTTGGCCGGGTCATAGGGCAGAACGCCGGTCAGGTCCTCATAGCCGGCATCCGACGGCGAGAAATGGCTGCCGATCGGCGTGCCATAGCCGGAATTGGTGGCATCGATAATGGCCTGACGGTCGATCGCCATCATCAGCGCCTGACGCACCTTGACGTCGGAGAAGGGCTTTTCGGCATTGTTCATGCCGGCGACCACTTCCATGCCGGTCGCGCCGATCTCGACGCTGAAATCGGCGTTCTTCTTGAACTGATCGACAAGTTCCGGCGCGCCGAATTCCGGAATGGCGTCAACACCGCCGGAGGTCAGTGCCGCGGCCTGGGCCTGCGGATCGGCGATGAAGCGGAAGGTCACCTTGTCGAGCTTCGGCGCATCACCCCAGTAATTCGGGTTCTTGACCAGAGTGACCTCGTTGCCCTTCTTCCAGTCGGAGAATTCGAACGGGCCGGTGCCGACCGGCTTGGTGGTGTTGGTATCGACGCTGTCGGGCGAAACCATCACGGCAGCGGGGAAGCCGAGCCAGTAGAGAAGGTCGGCGGACGGGGCGGAGAGATGCAGCACCAGCGTGCTCTCATCCGGGGCGTCGGTGCTCTCGATCGCCTTGTAAAGCGCCTTCTGGCCATTGACGCTGTCGGGTGCGATGATGCGGTCGATGGTGAACTTGGCGGTATCGGCATTGAAGGCCGAACCGTCCTGGAAGGTCACGCCGTCACGCAGATGGAAGGTATAGGTCAGGCCATCGTCGGAAATATCCCAGCTGGATGCCAGCTCCGGCTCGATCTTGCCTTCCTCGTCGACCTTGACGAGGCCCTCGAACAGGTTCTGCCAGACCACCTGACCAATGGCGACAGGCGATGCGATGGTCGGATCGAGACCTGAGGGTTCAATGCTCATGCCGAGAACGAGATCGGTGCGCGCTTCGGCGAAGGCTGTGCCGGCGGTCGCAAGGCCGATCAGGGCGGTCGCTGCCATAAGCGAACGGAAATGACGTGTCATGAAAACGGGGCCTCTTCTGGATGGTTATTTGAGAAGACTGATTATCGTTGTTTTTTTATAGCTTGCCCGAGGGCCAAGTGTAAACGCAATGCTAAAGTTGATCGCACAGTGCAACGAAAACCGTTGCACTCGATCCTGGCTGCCCTAAAGCTCCGCGGTCACCCGTTTGGCCTGGGCGGGCAGAAACTCTTCGAGAAATTCCGCCAGTCTTGCGGCGGCAAAGCTCGGTGCGGTGCTTTTCGCGCGGCCGAGCTGCAGGTCGGAGGCGATCTCTGCCTGTTTGGCAAAGGGGATTGCAACGAGTTCGCCGGCGCGGATTTCGCGCATCACCGTCATCGCCGGCAGGATCAGGATGGCTGCTCCCGAGCGGGCCAGTTCCTTCTGCAGCTCCAGCGATGAGGTGGTAAAGGCGATTTCCACCGGTTCGAGGCCTGCGGAGCGCTGGCGATAGTCGAAGGCGCGGCGGATGCCGAAGGAGCGGTCCGGCATGGCGATCGGATGGGCGCGGATGGCTTCGAGCGGTATCTCGGCCAGATTGGCGATCGGGTGGTCCGGCGCCATCACCGGCACATGCAGTACCGGCAGGCGAAAGCGGATATCCATCTGCGCTTCGGGAGGGGTGAACATGGTCACGGCCATGTCGGTCTGTCCACCGGTCACGGCATTGAGCGCGGCCTGGGCAGAGGAAACCGTAACCTCGATCCTGACGGCTGGGTACTGGGCGTAAAAGCGCGCCAGCGCTGGCGCCAGAATGGCGTTGATCGCCGCACCATTGACGTGGATGGAAACGCGCCCGCGCTTCAGCCCGCGCAAATCATCGATCACCTGACGGGCGGTTTCGAGATCGCGCATCACCCCGCGCGAGCGGGCGGCAAGCAGTTCGCCCGCCGCCGTCAGCATGATACCGCGCGCACCGCGCTCGACCAGCGGCGCGCCGAAATAATATTCGAGATTTTCGAGCTGGCGGCTGATTGCGGTCGGCGAGACGCCGAGCGTTTCAGCGGCCTGACGGATCGAGCGCGAGCGAACCAGCTCGTTGAAATAGGTAATCGCCTGTAGCTGCAAGCAAATCATCTCCGGGATTGGGTCCCGGCATCAAATCGCGCATTGCCGCGATAGGCAAGTCTTTCGCGGTCTTTGCTCGCTCAACCTTCAAGCGCGCGGCGCAGATTGCCTCTGGCTTCTGCAATCAGCGCCGCCGCCGCCGCGCTGGAAAGCGATTTCTTCAGCATCACGGTGGCGATCTTGATGGAATAATCACAGGCTTCCAGTGCCGTTGTCGCAGTGGCAATATCGGTCCCGGCCAGTTCCGCCACCATTTCGCGGGCGCGCTGGTAGAGCTTGGCATTGGTCGGCTTCATTTCCACCATCCGGCCGCGATAGACATAGCCGAGTCGGATCATCACCGCAGTTGACAGCGTCGTCAGCGCCACCTTCTGGGCGGTTCCGGCCTTCATTCGCGTCGAGCCTGCGACGAATTCCGCGCCGGTTTCCAGGAGGATCGGAAAATCGGCATGCGTGGCAACCGTGCCATCGGGATTGTTGTAGAGGGCTACGGTGACGGCGCCGGTCGAGCGGCCATGAGCGAGCGCTGCGGCGACATAGGGCGTATTGCCGCTGGCGGCGATGCCGATCACGACATCCTTTTGCGTGAGGCCGGCGGCATCGAGATCGGCGACGGCTGCCGCGCGATCATCTTCTGCGCCTTCCCGGGCAATGATAAAGGCGTCGCTTCCGCCCGCCATCAGGGCAAAGGCCCGCTCGCGCGGAAAATTATAGGTCGGCGGCAATTCGGCAGCATCAAGCGTCGCCAGACGGCCGGAGGTGCCGGCGCCGAGATAGATCATCCGTCCGCCGTCCTCCAGTCGTGCGGCTATGGCCTCTGCGGCGGCGGCGATCATCTGCTGGGCCCGCTGCACGGCGCCAATGGCGGCATACTGGCTTTCGACAATGCCCGAGACGAGCTCACCGGCGGGCCAGTCATCAATGGTCAGATAACGTTTGGAGGCGGTTTCGGTGGTCGATTTCATGCTTTATCCTGACTGAAATGATGTCCGGCTTCACCGGCAGAAAAATGGTTGCGGGCAAGGCGGGCGGCGCCTTCGGCCTGATCGAGAACGGGAAACATCGCCTCGCCCTTGAGTTCGGCGAGAATGGTCGCGCCGATGACCGGCGAAAGCGTCAAGACGCCGCCGACAAAGGCAACGGGATGTTTTCCGCCGCGGGCCATCAGAATATTGCCGAGCCGGGCCAGCTCGAAGCCGGCCTGCCGCAAAAGCTGATCAGCAAAACCGTCGCCTGCCTCGGCCGCCTCAGCCACAGCCTTGGCGAGCGCGCCGATGCGGCCGCGATCACCGCCATAGACATAGGAACGGGTGTCGGACCAGTCGCTGCCGCCGACGGCGGCAAACAGCTGGTCGGCAAGGATGGCCATATCGCCCGGCGATCCCGTCTCGTCGATCCGGCGATAAAGCGCGCGCAGCGCCGCAAGCGCAATCCACGCGCCGGAACCGCCGTCGTCGATCATCGTGCCGCGGCCGCCGATCCTGAGCAATGTTTCGGCTTCCGTCAGATGCACGGCGATCGAGCCGGTGCCAGCGGAGACGAGATGGCCCTTTCCGGGCGCGAAAACCGCGCGAAAGGCCAGCTCGATATCGTCGCGGGCAAAGATCTTCGCACGCGCGATCTTGAGCCTTTTGCCGATGATATCGGCGACATCGGTCTCTGCACGCGGGCCATAGCCTGTCATGCCGATGACAAGGCCGGACAGGGTTTCCGGCACGCAAGCGGCAATCGCATCGACCGTGCGCTCGAAGGCGGCGCGGGCATCGGGGTTGAACATGTGTCCCGTCGCGCCCGGCGCCGTCCCGCGACGGATCACGGCGCCGGCCTGATCGGTGAGGCAGAAACGCGATGCCGTGCCGCCGACATCGGCACCAAGATAGAAAGCACTCATTCCCGCACCCTCAACTGCCCGACTGAAGCGCACCGGCGAAGCCGCGCGTGATCTCACGCGGATTGGTGATCGCCGTGCCAACGACAACGGCATGCGCACCATAATCGATCGCCTGTCTGGCAAGCGCCGGCGTATCGAAACACCCCTCGGCGATGACCGGGATCGCGGCCCGGGCGCAAAGCGCCTCGATCAGGGCGAAATCGGGTTCGCGCACAGCACGTTTGGTATAATCCGTATAGCCGGAAAGCGTGGTTGCAACATAGGTCGCGCCGGCCTGTTCGGCAATCAGGCCTTCCTCGACGGTGGAAATGTCGCAGAATACCTCTAGGCCGAGCTGTTCGCGGATATGGCGGATGAGCGCGGCTGGCCTGTCACCGATGCGCGGGCGCGGCGTTGCATCAATGCCGATCACATCGGCGCCGGCTTCGGCCAGTGCATTGCAGGCCTTTTTCGTCGGCGTGATATAGACGGGTACGCGGTCATCAAACACCTTGTCGATGCCGATCACCGGCAGCCCTGCCGCCTTCACCGCCCGGACGTCGTCAACGCCGTTGGCGCGGATCGCACCGGCGCCGCCGTCACGCGCCGCCAGCGCCATGGCACCCATGAAAACGGGGCCGTGAAGCGGATTGTCCTTTCGCGCCTGACAGGAAACGATCAGGCGTCCTTTCGGCAGGGTGAGGCTCATTTGATCGCTCCGGATGTCATGCCGGAAATGAACTGGCGCGACAGCACGATGTAGAGAATGGTGATCGGAGCGGCGGCGAAGGTGAGGCCGGCGAAGAGCACCCCCCAATTGGTGGTATATTCGCCCATGAAGCCGGTCAGTCCCTGCGGCAGGGTCTTTAGATTGTCGTTCTGCAGGAAGATCAGCGGGAAGAAGAAGTCATTCCAGATCGGCACGAGATTGTTGATGGCGGCGATCACCATGGCGGGCCGGGTGAGCGGCAGCATCACCGACCACATGATCCGTGCTTCCGAAGCGCCGTCCATGCGGGCCGCATCTTCCAGCTCGCCGGGCAGCGAACGGATGAAGCCGGTCATGATGAAGACCGCGGAGGGCAGCCCCATGGCAACATAGATCAGGATCAGCGAGAACTGCGTGTCCAGGAGGCCGAGATCGCGCATCAGCACGAAAAGCGGAATGACGGCGAGCTTCAGCGGCAGGGTCAGCCCCGCCAGGAAGAACAGCAGAATGAAGCTCGATCCGGCGAAGGTGTAGCGTGCCAGCGCATAGGCCGCCATGGTGCCGAGGATCAGGATCAGGGCGATTGCCGAACCGGTGATCAGAACCGAATTGAAGAAGTAGCGGACGAAATTGGTATCGGTCCAGATCGCCACGAAATTGGAGAGATCGGTGAAATCGGGAAGCGAGAAGGGATGACGGAAGATCTCCATGGTCGGCTTGAAGGCCGAGAAGACCATGATCACGATCGGCGCGATCATGATGAAGGAATTGGCGATCAGGAAGATCTGCAGCAGGCCGTCGCGGCCGAAGGTGCGCAAGAGACCGGATTTTTCGGAATAGACGGCTGAGGTCACAGTTCAATCTCCCGGCGGCGCAGGAACAGGGTCATGGCAGTGGCAAAAACCGTGATGAAGATGAAGACGAGGGCGGCAACCGCACTGCCATGGCCGAAATCGGCAACGCCGGTCGAGGGGCCGCCGAAGGCGAGGCGGTAGAAATAGAGCGCCAGCACATCGGAATGGCCGTAGGGCGAGCCGAGAATGTCTTCCATGATATAGGGAAGTTCGAACCAGTTGAACGAACCGATGAACTGCAGCACGAAGACGATTGTTGCAGCCGGGGCGACCAGCGGCCAGATGATCTTGCGGATCTTGACCCATTCGCTTTCGGTTTCCATCCGCGCGGCATCATAGATCTCGCCGGGAATGCGCTGCATGGCGGCGAGGAAAATCAGCGTCGGGAAGCCGACCCAGTGCCAGGCATTGACGAGAATGAGCGAAGGCAGTGCCGTTTCCGGCTGGCCGAGCCAGGGCTGGGCAAGGGCTGCAAGCCCGACCTGCTTCAAAAGATGGTTGACGAGGCCGAAAACCGGATTGAGGAACAGTTTCCACAGATAGCCGACGATGACGGTCGAGAGCACCACCGGCAGGAAGACGGCGATGCGGTGGAACCGGGCCAGCGGGAATTCGCGCCACAGCGCATAGGCCAGGAGAAAGGCCGCGCCGTTCTGGATGATCATCAGCGAAACAAAGACGATGACGTTGTTCATGAAGGCGTTGCGGATATCGCTCTTGTAGGGCTCACGCATGAGAACGTCGGAAAAATTCTGGAAACCCACAAACTCGCCGCGGGCCAGGCCGTGCCAGTCATAAAAGGCATAGGCGAGCGCGGAAATGATCGGGTAGGCGACAAAGAGGATCATCACCAGAAGGCCGGGAGCGATGAGGCTGGTGATCCACAGGCCGCGCCGTGTGGGCTTTATGGACGGCATGAACAGGTCTCCGGTTCACAATGAACCGCTTGGCTTGAGGGCGGTCATTTCAGGGTCCGGACCGGCATCAAGCCGGTCCGGGATTGTGGCGATCAGTTCTTCTGGAACGGCGCGTAATAGGTGGCGATACCGTCGGTAACGGCCTTGCCGACACCTTCCGGTGTTTCGTCACCAGCCATCATCTTCTGAACGTTTTCCTGAACGAGCGTCGAACCCGAGGGCTGCTCGAAGCGGAAGTGAACCAGCATCATGTAGGGGATCGACGACTTGTCGAGGTCGGATACAGCCTGAAGATCCGGGTTGTCGAAGGTGACGCCCGGGATCGGCGAGATGTTGGACAGTTCATTGGCGAAGGCCTGACCGAATTCCTTCGAGGCCAGGAAGTTCAAGAACTTCGTTACGGCTTCCTTGTGTTCGGTCTTGGCATTGCCGGCATAACCGCCATCGTAATAGACGGCGACAAGGCCTTCATCATCGGCATTGACCTTCGGAGCCGGGGCAACGCCGATCTTGATATCGGGGTTCAGGCTCTTCATGGCCGCCAGCTCGTAGGAGCCGCCGACAAACATGCCGGCCATGCCCGAAGCGAAGAGCTGCTGCGAGGACGGGTAGTCGAGACCGACGAAGCCGTCAGGGAAATACTGGCCCATGTCCTTGATGCGGGTCAGCGCATCGACAAAGCGCGGATCGGTGAAATCGGCCTTGCCGTTGATGACGTCTTCATAGAAGCCCTTGCCCATGGTGGAGGCGCCCATGCCGAAGGTCAGAACCTCGTTCTGCCATGCAGCCGCGGTGCCATTGGCGAAGGGGAAGATGCCGGCGGCCTTGAGGGCCTCGGCGTCGGTCTTCACATCATCCCAGGTGACGGGGGCTGCAAGGCCGAGCTGGTCGAAAAGGTCCTTGTTGTAGAGCATCATCATGGTCTGTGCCGCGAAAGGCACGGCGTAGACGGTCTTGTCCGAGCGCAGCGTTTCAGCCTGAAGGGCGTCCTTGGGGAAATCCTTCAGCGCCGGAACGGCATCCGTCAGCGGCATCAGGTAGCCGCCGGAGGCGAGATCTTCGAAGGAGCCGTAGGCACGCACCATCATGACGTCCGGGCCGGCATCACCGGCCAGCGCCGTCTTCAGGATCGTGCCGTAGCTGACGGCCTCGACCATGCGCAGATTGACCGTGATGTCCGGGTTTTCCTTCTCGAACATGGCGATGAAGTCCTGATACTGGGCGACGTCTTCCGTGCGCCAGCCCCAGAACGAGATTTCTTCGGAAAATGCAGGTGCGGCAATGCCAGCAAAGGCTGCAGCCGCAAGGATAGTCTTGACGAAGGGCTTCATCCGGTTGGTTCCTTTCTTCCGTTCCCCTTTTATGCGGTGACGGGCGGCCCGCCTGACATTTGTGTCAGGCGACGCGTTGGCCGCTCGTCCTGTCGAAGACGTGCAGCGCATCAGCGCGCGCCGTCACGGACACGTCTTTATCGGCATCGAAGAATTGGGTCGGCGGCACCCTGATGGTAACCTGCTCGCCGCTCGTCAGCCGGACATAGACGTAAGAATCGTCGCCGAGATATTCGGTATAGATCACCTTGCCGGCAAAGCCCTCGCCATGGCCCGCGACAAGGTCGAGCGCATCGGGGCGCGCGCCGATGGTGAGCGCACCCCCGGGCAGGCCTGCCGGTCCGGCAATGGCGCCGGTGCCTTCAATGCCGAGCTGACCGGCGGAATGGGCGACATCGAGCAGCGACATTTTCGGTGAGCCGATAAAGGTCGCGACAAAGGTGTTGGCCGGTGTTTCAAACAGTTCGCGCGGTGTGCCGACCTGCTCGATATAACCATCCTTCATCACCACGATCCGGTCGGCCAGCGTCATCGCTTCGACCTGGTCATGGGTCACATAGATCATCGTTCCGCCGATCTCGCGGTGCAGGCGGGCGATCTCGAGCCGCACATCGGCGCGCAGTGCCGCATCGAGGTTGGAAAGCGGCTCGTCGAGCAGAAACACATCCGGCTTGCGGACAACCGCACGGGCGATTGCGACACGCTGACGCTGGCCGCCCGAAAGCTGGCGCGGCTTGCGCTTCAGATAGTCTTCCAGCCGCAGCATGCGCGCGGCTTCTGCAATGCGCGTTTCCACCTCCGCCTTGGAAAGCCCCATCAGCCGGGCGCCGAAGGCCATGTTCTCATAGACATCCATATGCGGATAGAGCGCATAGGACTGGAACACCATGGCCGCGCCGCGCTTTGACGGCGCGACATCGTTCATGATCTTCTCATTGATCGACAGCGTGCCATCGGTGATCGGATCAAGGCCTGCGATCAGGCGCAGAAGGGTCGACTTGCCGCAGCCGGACGGGCCGACAAAAATGATCAGCTCGCGATCGCCGATTTCGAGATCGATCCCGTGAAGCACTTCCGTTTCCTTGAAACGCTTGACGATTCCCTTCAGTGACAGCCGTGCCAAAACAATTCCTCGAAGATACCATTAAAATACCAATTTGATCATTGCCGTTTTTCCAAACCCTGTAAAGAGAGAAATCGCATTCCGTGCGAAATTGACCGCGCACAATTCGTGGCGCAGTGTTGGCAGGCAAGCGGCCATTCCGGTGGCGATGGTTCCAAGCGGCGGAAATGACTGGAAGTTATGACTTGCCACGTGGTATTATATTGGTGTTAATACCCTTTGGATTGGTAGGCTTCTTGCAGGGCAGAAGGTGTGAGCGGAGACGTTGAGCGCATGAACAGGATCATCCAGCCTCTGGATCTCGTTGGCGAAGGGCCGCTCTATCTGCGCCTGAAACGCGCGCTTTCCGATGCGGTCTCCTCCGGCCGGCTCGACAGCGGTGCGGCATTGCCGCCCGAGCGGGATCTGGCAGAGGATGCCGGTGTCAGCCGGGTGACGGTGCGCCGTGCCATCGAGGAGCTGACCCAGGAAGGACTGCTGATGCGCAAGCACGGTTCGGGCACTTTCGTCGCCCGGCCGCTCGAACGCATTCAGCAGCCGCTGTCGCGGCTGACCTCCTTTACCGAAGACATGCTGTCGCGCGGATTGACGCCGCATTCGCGCTGGCTGGAGCGCGGGCTCTATTCGCCGACCACCGAAGAGGTGATGACACTCGGCCTGTCGCCGGGCGGCCGGGTGGCGCGGCTGACGCGTATTCGTCTTGCCGATGACATGCCGATGGCGATCGAACGCACCAGCCTGCCGGAGGATATCCTGGCAAATCCGGAAGCGGTCGAGCATTCGCTGTACGAGACCCTGTCTGCGCGCGGTGTCCGGCCGGTTCGCGCCATTCAGCGGATTTCCGCCGTGGTGCTGAAGTCCGAGCAGACAGCGCTTCTCGATCTGCCGGAGGGGGCGCCGGCCCTTTCGGTGCAGCGCATCGCCTATAATGAGACTGGCCGCGTCATCGAGGTGACGCAGGCCCATTACAGAAGCGACGTCTATGACCTGATTGCCGAGCTGACGCTCGATAATGTCTGACCGGGCAGTCCTGTCCGAACATAACCCCCGATATTCATGACCCAGGGAATTTGAAAATGACCGAGATGACGATGATGCGACGCGAGATCCTCGAGATCCCGCAGGCGGCAGCCCGCTTTCTGGATGGGCAGAAGGCTGCCATTGCCGAGGCGGGCAAGGCGCTTTCGGTGCGCGATCCGTCGGTGGTCGTCACCGTGGCGCGCGGCTCTTCCGATCATGCCGCCTATTTTCTGAAATATGCGATCGAGCTTATTGCCGGCGTGCCGGTTGCCTCGCTCGGCCCGTCGCTTGCCTCCATTTACGAGGCACCGCTGAAGCTTGAGAAGGCGGCGGCGATCTCGATCTCGCAGTCTGGCAAAAGCCCCGATATCGTCGCCATGGGCGAGGCCGCACGCAAGGGCGGGGCGCTGACCCTGTCTCTGGTCAACACCATCAATTCGCCGCTGGCGGAAGCTGCCGACCGGCCGATCGATATCGCCGCCGGTCCCGAAAAGGCGGTTGCTGCGACAAAGTCCTATGTCAATTCCATCGTTGCCGGCCTTGCTGTCCTGGCGGAATGGAAGGGTGATCAGGCGCTGAAGGCGGCTCTTGCCGCCCTGCCGGAGCAGTTCGAAAAGGCACTTGCCTGCGACTGGGGCATGCTGCTCGCGCCGCTGAAGGACGCACAGTCGATCTATGTGCTTGGTCGCGGACCGTCCTTTGCCATTGCCAGTGAGGCGGCGCTGAAATGCAAGGAAACCTGCGAGCTGCATGCCGAGGCCTATTCGTCTGCCGAGGTGATGCATGGTCCGGTATCGCTGGTAGCGCCGCGTTTCCCGATCATTGCATTTTCCGCCCGTGACAAGGCGGAAGCCTCGGTGGCTGCGATTGCCAACGGGCTGGCGCAAAAGGGTGCCAATGTCTTTCTGGCCTCCGATCTTTCCGATGGCCCGACAAAGCTGCCCTTTGTCGCGACCGGTCATCCGGTCACCGATGCCCTGGCTTTGATCCTGCCCTATTATTCCTTCATCGAGCGGCTCTCGCTTGCCCGCGGCTTCAATCCGGATGCGCCGGTTGCGCTCAACAAGGTCACGGAGACCAAGTGAGATGACGACAATCATAACCGGTGCCCGGATCTTCGATGGTGCCGAAACCCATGACGGCAAGGTTCTGGTGATCGAGGACGGCAAGATCGCAGGCCTTGTTGCCAGTGCTGATGCACCCGCGGCAGACAGGGTGATTGCCGCCGATGGCAGGCTCATCGTTCCGGGCTTCGTCGATCTTCAGGTCAATGGCGGCGGCGGCGTGCTGCTCAACAACGATCCGAGCGTGAAGGGCCTTGCCACCATCTGCGCGGCGCATGCGCAATTCGGCACCACGGCGCTTCTGCCAACGCTGATCACCGATGGGCCGGATGTTGTTCATGCCGCGGTTCTGGCGGGCTGCGATGCGACGGCGCAAGGCGTGCCCGGCTTTCTCGGTCTGCATCTGGAAGGCCCGCACCTGGCGCTGTCGCGCAAGGGAACCCATGATCCGGCCCTGATCCGGCCGATGAATGATGCGGATCTCGCCTTTCTGGTTGAACATGCCGGTCGTTTTGGCGCTGCCATGATCACCATCGCCCCGGAAAATGTGACGCGGGAACAGGTGGCAGCGCTTTCTGAAGCCGGATATACGGTGTCGCTCGGCCATACCGATACCGGCTGCGTCGAGGCGAAGACCTATGTCGATGCCGGCGCGAAGATGGCGACGCATCTCTTCAATGCGATGAGCCCGCTCAAGCATCGCGAGCCGGGGCTTGTCGGGGCGGCGCTGTCCGACGGTCGGATATCCTGCGGCATGATTGCCGATGGCTATCACGTCGATCCGGTCGCCATGGGGGTCGCGCTCAGGGCCAAGAGCGGTCCGGGGCGGATCTTCCTTGTCACAGACGCCATGTCGCCGACGGGAACGGATGAGAAAACCTTCGAACTCAATGGCCGGACGATCTATCGCCGCGACGGCCGGCTGACGCTGGAAGACGGTACGCTGGCCGGTGCGGATACGGATATGCTGAGCTGCGTCAAAAATGTCATGTCAATGCTCGCTGTGCCGCAGGACGAGGCGCTGCGCATGGCCTCGCTCTATCCGGCTGAGGCCATAGGCGCGGCAACGAAGGGGCGGCTGGCGCCGGGCTTTGATGCCGACTTCGTGGTTTTGACGCCGGATCTCGATCTTGTCTCGACCCATATCGGCGGCGAATGCGTCTTTACGGCCTGACGCCGCCCGCAGTGTCAGGCCGGCATTGCCGAAAAGGCCGGAACGGCCTGACCTGCCGTCGATGCGTAGATTCGATAAGATAGAGCGCCTGCCACAGGAAGGCCAAGGCACCGTGCGATCCCTGCCGCGCCCGCTGGCCTCAGTCAAAGACGATGGCCGGACCCTTCTTCTGTGCGGCCCCAAGATTTCCGGCAACCTTTTCGGCAATCGCCATATAGGCTTTTGCATGCGGGCCATCCGGGGCCGAGGCGACGACGGGTGTGCCGGCATCCGAGGTTTCGCGGATGTCCATGGCCAGTGGCACTTCGCCGAGGAATGGAACACCGATCTTTGCCGCTTCCGCCTTCGCGCCGCCATGGCCGAAAATATGGTGGGTACTGCCGCAATCGGGGCAGATGAAGCTGCTCATATTCTCGACAATGCCGAGAACGGGAACCGCAACCTTTTCAAACATGGCAATCGCCTTGCGGGCGTCGATCAGCGCAAGGTCCTGTGGTGTGGAAACCACGACACTGCCGGCCAGCGGCACCTGCTGGGCCATGGTCAGCTGAGCGTCGCCGGTGCCGGGCGGCATGTCGACCACCAGCACATCGAGCTTGCCCCAGGCGACTTCGCGCAGCATCTGCAGCAATGCCGACTGAACCATGGGGCCGCGCCAGATCACCGCCGTGCCCTCATCGACGAGAAAGCCGATCGACATGATCTTGAGGCCGAATTTTTCCATTGGCAGGATGGTGCGGCCCGGCCCCTGCAGCGGCCGGCCGGAAAGCCCGGTCAGGCGCGGTACGGAAGGGCCGTAGATGTCGGCGTCAAGCAGGCCGACTTGCAGGCCGAGGCGGGACAGTGACAGCGCGAAATTGATCGCCGTGGTCGACTTGCCCACGCCGCCTTTGCCCGAGGCGACGGCAATGATGGCACCGATTCCGGGGATCTCCGGTTTTTGCGGTTGCGAAGCCGGCTTTTCACGTGAGCTGGACTTTGCTGCCGGCGGATGATCTGCCGTCAGAGTCACAAGAGCCTCGCTGACGCCATCAAGAGCTTTGACAGTGGTAATCGCCTGCTGACGCACGGGTTCCAGCGCCTCTGCCTTTTCCGGGGTGACGGTCAGCGAGAAATAGACCTTTCCCTCGGCGATGAAGATGTCGGAGACCATGCCGCTATCGGCAAGATTGCCGCCTTCCGGCAGTTTGATGGCCCTGAGGCTGGAGAGAATCTTTTCCCGGGACACTGCGCTCATGATACCTCACTTGTGCCGTCTGGCCGCTGCTGCGGGCGGAAAATGTCCGCAGATGGCCGATCCGTCACTTCAGCAACATACTGAAAACAAGACATAACTGTTTCGGTTTCAGACGATGGTCCGCCGTACCGAAAACATCCGAACACTTGCAATAACGGTCTTTTGCGGCCGCGCCAATGGCGGTGCCGATGCTTTTTGTGCTGCGTTCATGCTTTCCGGGCTGATGAGCTGGCGGGTGCGGGGACAAAGAAAAACCGCCAGCGCAGGATCGGAGACCAATCGTGCAAGCCGGCGGTTTCTGTTCTTAATTCACGCTTTTTGAGCGCGCGGTCTCTTGTCATCCCCTCTGGACCTGACGGGACAATGCAGGATTCAATTTGGCTTTGCAAGTGACTTTTTTCGTCAGGAGAACAAATGGTTAGGTGTTAACATGTCAGTTCGTTAATGCAGAGTGACGCTGTGCACTGCACAAATTATTGACAGCGCTTAATAAATAGGCTTTTGCACGCATGTATAATTGCCGGCTATGGCGGGGCAAAAAAAGTTTTGCGCGTCGAAACGACGCTGGCGCAGTTGCGGTAAAAATGCTTGCGCGATCATGTTTGAGGTTGCGCAATGACAAAATCTGATACCCGGTCAATTGTGGTGGAGAAATCGGATTGTGCCGGCGTTGCGGCCGGGCGGATCCGGACGGGCAGGAAAGGAAAGGATTGCAATGGCGGGGGCATTTGCGGCGGTTGAATGGGGGCTGACATCCTTCAGAGCCTGGCTGATGGAGGCAGATGGGACGGTCATTTCGCAACGCCAGGCCAGCGAGAGCCTGGCAGCGGTGAAATCGGAGGGCTTTTCCGAAACGCTTGAATCGAATCTGGCGGCGCTTTCGGTTCCTCATGATGTTCCGGTCGTCATCTGCGGCATGGCCGGTGCCAAACAGGGCTGGCAGGAAGTGCCGCCGGTGATGCTGCCGATGCGGCTGGACAGTCTTCCCCGGCATGCGATGCGGGTTGATGGCCTCGCCCGGGACGTGCGTATTCTCCCGGCACTGGCGCAGCGCGGAGCCGACCCCGATTTCATGCGTGGCGAGGAAACATTGCTTTTCGGTCTTTTCGCCGGCCAGCCGCAGGTGTCTGCACGGATCTGCATTCCGGGCCGTTTTTCGCGCTGGGTCGGCCTTCAAGGCGGCGATGTCACGCGGATCGCCACCCATATGACAGGAGAAATGTTCTCTGTCCTGCAGCGCGCCTCGGTGCTGACGCCGATCCTGCGCGGCGCGGAAGGGCTGGACGAGACGGCTTTCCTCAATGCGGTGGAGCGCGCGTTCCGTTCTCCGGGGCGTTATCTCAATGCGGCGCATGCGATAAGGGCACGCAATCTGCTGGAGGGAATCCCGCCCGAACGGGCAGAGGCGGAACTGTTCGGACTTCTGGTGGGCATGGAGCTTTCAGGCGGACTGCGTGCCTTTGATGGTGATGGGCCGGTCTGGCTCATTGCTTCGGGGCGGCTTTGCGAATTTTACGAACACGCCTTCCAAAGGCTTGGTCAGTCATGCATGGTCCATGATGCAGAGGCAGCCGCCAGGGAAGGACTGGCGGCAGCGGCAGTGCAGTTGTTCGACCTCTCCGGGATGTTGAATGGGAAAAGAGGCAGGATGTCGGGCGCGTAGCGGCGTATGGTGTGGCCATGCTTCTGCCGCAGCTTTCGCCTTTACAAGATGAATGGCATGCGGATGATGCTTGGTTTGGAGGAAGCGGAATCCCTTTCCGGAAACGGTGGGATGACGAGGCAGGATAATGACACAGGAAATCGTTTTCGAAGGCAAGATACTCAGCAATGAACGCCTGGCTCTGGGGGAGGGGCCTGGCTATGATCCGGCGACCGATACCGTCTGGTGGTTCGACATCCTGCACCGCAAGCTCAATCTTCTCAAAGTTTCCGGCCGTGATCGCCGCATCATCATGCTGCCTGAAATGGCCAGCGTCATGGCAGCGGTGGATGAGCATCGCCAGCTGATCGCGATGGAGACGGGGCTTTACTTCCGTGACACCGGCTCCGGTGCACTGACGCTGCATGCCGCGATCGAGGCGGATGATGACACAACCCGCTCGAATGACGGGCGGGTGCACAATTCGGGCGCCATATGGATTTCCACCATGGGCAAGCAGGAAGAAGAGGGCGCCGGCGCGATCTATCATGTTGCCCGTGGCGAGGTGACCAAGCTTTACGACAAGATCACGATCCCCAACGCGATCTGCTTTTCGCCTGAGGGAGATATTGGCTATTTTGTCGACACGCCGACGGGGAAACTGATGCAGGTGGCGCTTGATCCCGAGACCGGTCTGCCGGTGGATGAACCGGACGTGCTGGTCGATACCAAGAGCCGGCTCGGCGGCATGGACGGTGCGATCTGCGATGGCGACGGCTATATCTGGAATGCCCGTTATGGCGCGTCGCTTCTTGATCAGTACAGTCCTGAGGGCCGGCTGGTGGCACGCTACCAGCTGCCGGCCCGGCAACCCACATGCCCGGCCTTTATCGGCCGCGACGGCGGCTGGATGCTGGTGACATCCGCTGCCCAGCACACCGACCCGGGAGAAGAGCCCAATGCGGGCTTCACCTTCGCGCTGGTGACGGGCGCGACGCCGCGTTTCGACCCGCCTTACCGGCCCTGAAGATCATCAACGGGCGGTCACCCGTCCCGGCGCGGCAGCCGATCAGAGCATCGCACAATAGCGAAGCGCGTCATAAATGGCGGCATGGATATTGCGGGCATGGACGGCATCGCCGATGCGGATCAGGTCGAACTGGCCGTTGACATTGGTTTCCGGCAGGAAGGGCCGGCGCCCGATCAGCGCGCGGTAATCCACTTCGCCGAGATTGCGCGACAGCGGCTTCAGCTGGAAATAAAGGTCCTGCATCGCCATGGTTCCGTATTCGGCAACCACCATGGCGACGTCGCGCGTCTGTTCCACACCGGGGGCAAAATCGGAAACCAGCACGGCCTCAAGCCCATTGCCCTTGCGGCGCACCGCCTTCAGCCGCTGGTTAATGGTCAGGGTGACCTTGTGTTCGGCAAAGACCCTGGCATAGGGCACATGGTTCATGCTGCCGACATCGGGGGCGAAGAAGCGTTCCGGCGTGACGATCTCGAGCTTGGTGCCCGTGCGCGCGATCACCTCCGCCGCCGTCAGGCCCTGATGGCCGCCATGATCGTCGTAAAGCAGAACCGGACCGTTGATTTTCACCGTGTTGCCGAGGATTTCCCAGCTCGAGACGACGAGATCCTCGCCGCTTTCCAGCGGCGGCAGCTGCGACACGCCGCCGGTGGCGATCACGACGATATCGGGGCGCTCGGCCAGAACATCATAGTCCTCGGCATAGCAGTCGAACCGGATCTGAACGCCGAGGCGGTCCAGTTCGGCCAGCCGCCAGTCGATGATGCCGATCATTTCACGGCGGCGCGGATTGCGCACCAGCAGATTGATCTGGCCGCCGGCAGCATTCATGGCCTCCAACACGCACACCTTGTGGCCGCGTTCGGCCAGCACCCGCGCGGCCTCCAGCCCGGCGGGCCCGGCGCCGACGACCACCGCCTTTTTCTTGCGGAAAGCGGGGGAAATATCGTGTGGCATCAGCGCCTCCCGTCCTGTTGCAGCATTGTGAATGCAGAGCGCTTCGCCGCCTTCGTAGATACGATCCAGGCAGTAGGTGGCGCCGACACAGGGGCGTATGCGGTGTTCGTCCTTCATCTCTATTTTGCGGACGACATGCGGATCGGCAATCATGGCGCGTGTCATTCCGACCATGTCCAGCCGGCCTTCGGCGATGGCGTGGCGGGCGGTGGCGACATCGCCGATCCTGGCGGCATGGAATATCGGGAAACCGGTCGCCTTGCGGATTTCCCCGGCAAAATCGAGATGCGGCGCCGATGCCATGCCCTGAATCGGAATGACATCGGTCAGCGGTGCATCATGGTCGATATGACCGCGGATCAGGTTCAGGAAATCGACCTTGCCGCTGGCGATGAAACGGCGACAGATATCCAGTCCCTCATCGCGGGAGATGCCGTTTTTCATATTCTCGTCGGCGACCAGGCGCAGGCCGACAATGAATTCATCGCCGACGGCGCGGCGCACAGCCTCCAGCACTTCGAACGTGAAGCGCAACCGGTTTTCCAGCGCTCCGCCATATTGGTCATCACGCAAATTGGTGGCCGGCGACCAGAACCCGTCAAGCAGATGGCCATAGGCCTCGATTTCGATCCCGTCGAGACCGGCATCGGCCATGCGCTCGGCTGCCGCGGCGTAATCGGCGGCGATGCGGGTGAAATCGAAATCCTCCATCTCTTTCGGGAAACTGCGATGGGCGGCCTCGCGCACTGAAGATGCAGCCAGAACGGGCAGCCAGTCACCCATATTCCAGCCGCTCGTTCGGCGTCCGAGATGGGTGAGCTGAATCATGACCGCACAATCATGTTCATGACAATCCCATGCCAGCCGCCGCATCCACGGGACAATCTCATCGCGATAGGCCTGGAGATTGCCGAAGGCTGCCGGCGAATCGGGGGAGACGACTGCCGAACCCGCCGTCATGGTAAGAGCAACGCCGCCCTTCGCCTTTTCGGCGTGATAGAGCCGGTATCTTTCTGTCGGCAGTCCGTTTTCTCCATAGGCCGGCTCATGCGCGGTCGATATGAGTCGGTTCTTCAAGGTCAGATGCTTGAGTTGATAAGGCTGCAGCAACGGATCTGCGTTCATTCGGGCCCCCTTTTTCCCAATCGAATATATTACAGAACGCAATTCTGTCGGTGACATCAAACATTAAGTTGCATCGATAGGCTGTGATCGGAAAAAAACACGGGGACAGTGGCGCATCTGCGCATTTTCCTCAGGCGCAAATCCGACTAAGACAGGTCATGGCCATCAAGCAACTCTCCGAAAATCTGATCAATCAGATCGCTGCCGGCGAAGTGATCGAACGCCCGGCCAGTGCCGCCAAGGAACTGATCGAGAATGCCCTTGATGCGGGGGCGAGCCGGATCGAGATTGCCACGGCAGGCGGCGGCAAGTCGCTTCTGCGCGTCACCGACAACGGTTCGGGCATGGGGCCGGACGATCTGGTTCTGTCGATCCGCCGTCATTGCACATCGAAGCTTTCCGACGATCTTTTCGATATCAGAACGCTTGGTTTTCGCGGCGAGGCGCTGCCATCGATCGGTTCGGTGGCGAAACTGTCGATCACCAGCCGTCTGAAGGCTGCGAGCGAAGGCTATCGCGTGGCGCTTTCCGGCGGCCATCTGGAAGAGCCCCATCCTGCCGCGGTCAATCCGGGGACGATCGTGGAAGTCCGGGATCTGTTCTTTGCAACGCCGGCGCGGCTGAAGTTTCTGAAGAGCGAGCGGGCCGAGGCAGGCGCGATTACCGAGATCGTCAAACGCATGGCGCTGGCCTTTCCGGCGGTGCGCTTCGTGCTGTCGGGGTCTGACCGCTC
This sequence comes from Martelella sp. HB161492, assembly GCF_013184775.1. GTDB lineage: Bacteria > Pseudomonadota > Alphaproteobacteria > Rhizobiales > Rhizobiaceae > Martelella. Next base: position 170,998 of record NZ_JAATVV010000007.1, on the reverse strand, counting down.
AACGCTGGAACTGCCGGCGACGGGGGGTGACCGCCTGGCCCGTATCGCCCAGGTGCTGGGCCGGGACTTTCCCGACAATGCGATTGCCATCGATGCATTGCGCGAAGATGTGGCGCTTTCGGGTTATGCCGGTGTACCGACGTTCAACCGCGGCAATTCCGGCCATGTCTATGCCTTCGTCAATGGCCGCCCGGTGCAGGACAAGATGCTGATGGGCGCGATCCGTGCGGCCTATGCCGAGACGGTGCCGAAGGGGCGTTATCCCGTCGCCGTTCTGTGGTTCACGCTCGATCCGGCGCTGGTGGATGTGAATGTTCACCCCGCCAAGGCCGATGTGCGGTTCCGCGATCCGGGCCTGGTGCGCGGGCTGGTGATCGGGGCAATCCGCGAGGGTCTGTCAAGCCATGGCGACCGGGCATCCTCGACCGGCGCCGATCAGATGCTCAGAGCCTTTCGTCCGGGGTTCGGCGCAGCGCAGGGCGAAAGGACGAGAAATGCCAACTGGTCGCCGGCGACCTCGCCCTACCGGCCGGATGGCTTTCGCCAGGAAACGCCGGAGCCGGCGACCTGGCGCGCCGCGCCGCAGACCTGGCGCACGCCTTCCGTCCAGTCGGGTCTTGCTGGTTTTGATCAGCCTTCGGCACGTGCCGACCAGCCGCAGCCGGCAACGGCTGAGGAGGCCGCAACAGGGCATCCGCTTGGCGCTGCGCGAGCCCAGATCCATGAAAATTACATCATTGCCCAGACCGAGACCGGGCTGGTGATTGTCGATCAGCATGCCGCCCATGAGCGGCTGGTCTATGAGGCCATGCGCAAGGCGCTGAAGGACCGGCGTCTTCCTTCGCAGGTGCTGCTGATCCCTGAAATCATCGACCTGCCGGAGGAAGACTGCGACCGGCTGATGCCCTTCTCCGATACGCTGGAGCAGCTTGGCCTTGCCTTCGAACGCTTCGGGCCGGGGGCGATTGCGGTGCGCGAAACCCCGGCCATGCTGGGGGAGGTCGATGCACCGGCGCTGATCCAAGCCCTTGCGGAAGAGGCAGGCGAGTGGGAGACTGCCGACGGTTTGTCTGCGCGGCTTGAATCAGTGGCGGCAACCATGGCCTGCCATGGTTCGGTCCGCTCCGGCCGGCGGATGCGGCCGGAAGAGATGAATGCATTGCTGCGTCAGATGGAAGTCACGCCGGGTTCTGGACAATGCAATCACGGAAGGCCAACCTATATAGAACTGAAGCTGGCCGATATTGAGCGGCTTTTCGGGCGCTGAAGGCGCCCTGTCATGGAGTTTTTACGTTGAATATTCTCGAAGGTAACGGACGGGGCGAAGCCCGCATCAAATATCTTGATGCCGATTTCGAGGTGATCGTTCCCGGAACGCATGTCGTCTGCGCGGTGACCGGGCAGCGCATTCCGCTTGAGGAACTGCGCTACTGGAGCGTTGCACGACAGGAGGCCTATGTGGATGCGGCCGTTGCTTTTGAGGCTGAAAAGCGCGCCGGAACGCTGCCGCTTTCCGCGAAGTAAGGGTTGCCGGGCGCCAGGGTCCGGCTCGGATCAGGCGCCGTTCGGATCGACACAGCAGCATTGGTGATGAGGAAGCGGTTGCCCGATGCGGCCGCCTCAGATTGCTGACAAACCGCGCGCCCTTTTACTGACGTTGTGCCTGTGCTTGGTCAACAGGCATCCAGCCGCCGCGCGTCCGCGCGGCTATTCCGCCCCACGCCGGCAATCTGAATGATTTTGTCGACAGACTGGGGCGGCCAGATGCGGCCGCCTTCTTAGTTTGCGTTGCCCATCATCTGCTGGCGGGCCAGCGCCAGGCCGTCCATCGCCGTGGTATTCCCCTTTTCGGCCAGCGCCTCAAACACCTTGTAGGCGTCGTTGTAGCGCTGCAGCTGCATATAGGCATAGCCGCGGATCACCATCAGGCCATCTTCGGCCGGAGCCAGCTGGTCACGCTGATCGAGCATCAGCAGCGCATCGCGGTAATGGCCGCCATTATAGGCCGTGACCGCACGATCGGTGAGGATCTGAACCTGCAGATCGGTCTGCCGTTTGGCGCTCATCGGCGTCTGGGAGGCGGCGGCGGCTGCCTTGGAGGTCAGCCCCATGCGCATGTAAGCGAGGCTCTGGCCATAGGCGGCTTCCTCACGGGTTTTCGATGAGGACGAGCCGAGAGCCACTTCGAAGGCGCGGACTGCTTCCATCGGGCGCTGCAGGTCCATCAGGCACCAGCCCTGGGTCAGGGCTGCCGAAGCAGACAGGCTGCCGGGCGAGCGCCCGCTCCAGCAGCTTCCCGAGCTCGTCGCACCGGATGCGGTGCTGCGGGTGGTGGTGCGCGTGGTCGTGGTCGCCGCAACGGGGGTGACCGTTGCCGCACCGATCGTCACCTCGGATCCGGCCGGAAGCGCGGCAGCGGTGGTCGTCGTTGCCACCGGCGTCGTTGTCACGGGCGTCGTTGTCTCGGTTGCCGTTTGCGGCTGGTAGGTGCCGAGCTTGTACTGGCGCAGGAAGTCGCGATTGCGATATGCGGCATCATCAAAGCGCCAGACAACGGTTTTGTCGGAGGGCTGACCATAGGTATAGAGCGCGGCGGCCACCTGCTGGGCCGAAGGCCTGTAGGGATTGGTGTTCAGCAACAGGTCGGTGTTGAGGATGGTCACCGTTTCCTCGCCGGTCACCTGGTCGGTCGCGATCATCGATTTCGGGATCGACTGGCCGTTCAGCGATGGCAGGTTCTGCAGGGCAGGCTGGTTGCCGGTCGGTACCATCAGCCCGTGGGTGTCAACGCCGGTTGTCGTCTGGCCATAGTAATATTTGTAATAGTCCGGCACATAGTTCGCCGCCTGGCTATTGTCGGCAGCATCGCCGGTGCCAGCCGCCCCGGGGGCGTTGACCGGTGCCGTCAGGGCGACACCGGGTGTGGCATCGCCGGTCACGGACATGGCGGCCGCACCAATCGGCTTCTGCTCACCCGTTGCCAGATTGACCTCGGCGATCGGCACGGCGGAGACCGAGGTCTTGCCATTGGCCAGCTTCACCGTGGTCAGGCGGAAAACGGTTGCCAGAAGATTGTCGAGACTGTTGACCGGCGCATTCGGGTCGTTGAGCCAGGCGATACGCTCGGAATAGGGGGCCCATATGCGCTGCATCTGATAGACACCGGGTCTGTAGCCCAGCTCGTTCAGCGTTATCGTCACGCCATAGGCGAGCGGTTCCTGCCAGGGCTCCCAGGACAGCCCGGCCTCAAACCACTGAAGCCCGGTCATCCACTGCTTGAAATTGTTGGAATACCAGCCGAACTGTTCGGCTGCCGTAACGCTCTTGGTCTCCGTCACAACGTCGGCCATGCGCTTCAGCACCTCGTCGGAATAGGCGACGCGCGGTGTGCGGCCGAGCATGTTGACCACGGCGTTGAGATAGGTGTCCTTGGCCTCGTCTGAGCTGTTGCGCCAGGGATACATCACCGCTTCGGCCTCGTCGGACTTGTTCTGCTTGATCAGAAGCAGTGCGAGACCCTGCGAGATCGTGGCGCTGTCGCCTTCGTCCCGAGCCTTGCGGAACCATTCCTCCGCCGCCTCGTCGGAGCCGCGGATAAGGAAATACCAGGCGAGAAGCTGGGAATCATCGGCGCTCTTGCTGTCGTCGGCCAGTTTCTGCATGCGTGCCAGATCATCGGGCGCAATGACGATATTGGCGTCCTTGCCAGCCTCGGCAAAGCGGTCGCGCAGCAGCTGGTTGCGCAGATCCTCGAATTCGGGCTTGCCGTCATCACCGGTCCGTTCCAGTGCGAAAAGCTTGACGACATCGTCATAGGGCAGAAGCGACATGGCTTTCTGCATTGTCGCGTAGCGCTCTTCGGGCTTTTCGCAATTGGTGAGAATATAGGTATAGGCATCATCGGCGCGGCTGATCTTGTCCGTCTTGGCAAAGGCCTCGGCCACCTGCCACATGACGTTCACCTCCGCGCAGGTCAGAAGGCTCGGAGCCTGCGAGGCCAGATCGATGACCTTGGCATAATCCTGATCCTTGGCGGCGGCGAGCAGGTTGCGGCGGGTCTCGGCGATGAACAGGCGATCGGTGAGATCGGCCGGCGGTACCCAGCCGGGTTCGCGCTGCTGTCGCTCGGTGATCATGTCGTGGACATCCTGATAGCGGCCTTCGGCGTAAGCCTGCCACATGGCCTGCAGCTGGTTGTCGCTATTATCCTGAACCGCGAGCGGATTGGCCGGCGGCGTCCAGTTGGGATAAAGCGCCCGCAGGCGCGAGATTTCCGCCTGCAGCCTTTCAAGATCGCCCTGCTGGGCAAAATAGCGTAGCGCGCTTTCATCGACGCTGGGCCCTGCCGGGGTCGCGTCGGTTGCAGCGGCGGGGGTCGGCGCGCGGGTAATCTGGGTGGCATCACTCCCGCTCTTGCCCTGTTCGCTTTCGGGAAGATTGCGCAGATCCTGACTGTCTGACTGCGCCTGCGCCTGGTTCAGACCGGAAAAACTCGGATCGCTGCTATCGGCGCTGGTGCCAGTGCCAGCCTGCTGCGGCGGGTCGCGCAGCATCTGATCATAGGCCTGGTCGAAATCGGACACAGTCACCGGCTGAGCCGCCTTTTCGGCAGCATTCCGGTTGGTCCCGTGTATGCTGATTGCACCAATCACTGCGATACCCGCCGCCGTGAGCGCAATATAGGCCAGTTTCATAACTCAGATACTCCGGCTTTCCGGGCAGGTCCGGCACGCGCCACCTGCCCAAGAGCTGTTTTGTCGTCAGCGCCTCGACGCGCGCTTCCTCGCCTAACAAGAGCCATATTGTCCTTAAGAAAGTATAAAATAGCAGAATTACAACATAGGGATGCGCTAAAATGCCATGTCTGTAGCATTGTTCTACGGGATTTATGCGGTCTGAAACGTTAGTTGCACCGCATGTTAGTGCTTTCTTTACCAAAATGTGAAAATTCTGGCGGCGACAAGAATGAGCAGGAAACTGCGCAACAGGGTGAGCCGAGCAATGAGACAATCGAAAGCCGGAAGTAAGGGAGCAGGCTTGCTTGCAGGCGTCGCAATCGCTGGTCTCGGCCTTTTGCTTACGGCCTGTGCCGGTCCGGTCATGCCCTATGGTTCCGCTGTCCGCACAGCGCTGCCGGAAGATGCGCTGGTCATGCCGCCGCCCGGTGGCCCGGCCATCATTTCGGTTCTTGAGCATCAATATTCCAACGCGCTGCAGCAGCGTATCCTGCTGGTGACCAATGCCCGCACGCAGGGACAGAACTATATTCAGACTCAATTCTTCGGTGTTGCGAACTATTCACCGCTGAACGGTCAGTCGCTGGCCTATCACTCGGTCAACGAGACAAATCTCGCCGAGACGATGCGGCAGGAAATTCCTGGCGTCGTGATGAAGCAGTCACCCTATTATGTGCAGAACAATTACGGTCCCTTTGGCTATGCCTTTGGCTATGGCCGCGGCAATGACCTTTGCATGTATGGCTGGCAGCAGATCCGTCCGGGCCGCGACACCCGCGATGCCTTCGGTCAGGCGGGAACGATCCAGATCAGGGTGCGCTTCTGCGAGACCGGCGCCAGCGAGGATGATCTGCTTGGCATCATGTATGGCTATACCATCAACGGTGCGGTCGAGGCCTTTGGCTGGAACCCCTATGGCGATGCCAATCCGCCGCCGCCGCTTCTTGGCAAGACGGGCGCCCCGACCTATCCGAAGCAGGTCTATGACGATCGCAAGGACAATCTGGCCAAGACGAGCACGGTTCTGCCGGCATCAACGGTCCGGCGCAGCACGCCATCGACGACAAGGACGGTAAGCACCGCCGCGCCGGTCAGCAACGCTCAGAACGTCACGATCATTGATCAGCCGGCGGGTGCCGTCGTCACCAGTGCGCCTGCGGTTTCGCCGGTGGCCGCGCCGGCTGCTGCCATCGCGCCGGCCAGCACGATTCCGGCGCCTCAGCGCCAGATCCCGGCAGCGACCGCCGGTGCACCGGCCAGCACGGCGACATCGGCAGCACAGGCAGGAACCGGCTCCATTCCCGGACCGCCCTGCCGGCTTCTGCCCGGTTCAACGACTGTTACGTGTAATTGATGATACGGGTCGCTGATGAATGCATGGCCATGACAGGGAAGGCGGGAGAGCGGCAATATCTGCAAACCGTCCGGCTTCCCAGTGGCAAAGATGATCTTGCTATGCTGCCGCTTCACAAGTACTGAATTCTAAGGGGCGGAGCAGATATTGTCCGGCAGGAAAAGCAGTCTGACATCAGAAAAAGTCCGGGCTTGAAAGTAATTCTTCAGCTTTCTCGCTCAGGCTCGGCGAAATAGCAGCAGAGCTGTTTCCGAGAAAGGTTCGACCACATGCGCAAGGCTGGAATCCTGATTTTCTGGATTTTTGCATCGATTCTCGTTCTGGGACTCGTCACATTGCCGATTGATCTGCGCACGCAGATCGTCGTCAGCGTTGTCGCCGTCGCGGTGATGACGGTCCTGAAGCAGATGCATGCGGAAGGAAACTGGCGTCTGATCGCGCTGGCATTCGGCACGTCCATCGTTCTGCGCTATGTCTATTGGCGCACCACCAGTACCCTGCCGCCGATCACCGAGTTGCAGAACTTCATTCCCGGTCTGATCCTCTATCTCGCCGAAATGTTCTCTGTGATGATGCTGGGGCTCAGCCTTTTTGTTGTGGCATTGCCGCTGCCCGTACGTCCGCGATGGGGCAAGCTGGAAGGTGATCTTCCCTATGTCGATGTCTATGTCCCCTCCTATAACGAGGACTTCCAGCTGCTCGCCAATACGCTGGCCGCAGCAAAGGCGATGGATTATCCGTCGGACAAGCTGAAGGTCTATCTTCTCGACGATGGTGGCACGGAGCAGAAGCGCAACTCGAAGAACCTGGTTGAGGCTTCGCTCGCCCAGACCCGATACAAGGAACTGCGCCAGCTTTGCGCCGAACTGGGGGTTGGCTACATTACCCGCCCGCGCAACGAGCATGCCAAGGCCGGCAACATGAACCACGCGCTTCAGTACACCAATGGTGATCTGATCGTCGTGTTTGACGCCGACCATGCGCCAGCCAATGACTTTCTTCAGGAGACGGTCGGCTACTTCATGGAAGACGAGAAGCTCTTCCTGGTGCAGACGCCGCACTTCTTCATCAATCCCGACCCGCTGGAGCGCAATCTGCGCACCTATGAGCTGATGCCGAGCGAGAACGAAATGTTCTACGGCATCATTCAGCGCGGTCTCGATAAATGGAATGCGTCCTTCTTCTGCGGCTCGGCTGCTGTCCTGTCGCGAAAGGCGCTGAATTCGGTGAACGGCTTCTCCGGTGTGTCGATTACCGAGGACTGCGAAACCGCCGTTTCGCTCCATGCCCAGGGCTGGAACTCGGTCTATGTCGACCGGCCACTGATTGCCGGCCTGCAGCCGGCGACCTTCTCCTCCTTCATCGGACAGCGCAGCCGCTGGGCCCAGGGCATGATGCAGATCCTGCGCTTCAAGTTCCCGCTTCTCTTGCGCGGGCTGTCGCTGCCGCAACGGCTTTGCTACATGTCCTCGAACCTGTTCTGGCTGTTCCCCTTTGCGCGCGCGTCCTTCATGATTGCGCCGCTGTTCTACCTGTTCTTCGGCCTGCAGGTTTTCAATGCGTCGGGTGGTGAATTCCTGGCCTATACGCTGTCATATCTGGTGGTGAACATCCTGACGCAGAACTATCTGTTCGGACAGTTCCGCTGGCCCTGGATTTCCGAACTGTATGAATATGTTCAGACCATCCATCTGATGCCGGCGGTGGTGTCGGCGATCATCAATCCGCGCAAGCCCTCCTTCAAGGTGACGGCGAAGGATGAATCGATCGAGCACAGCCGTCTGTCGGAAATCTCACGTCCCTTCTTCGTTATCTTCTTCATCTTCGTCGCAGCCATGGTGATGATGGCCTACCGGCTTTATACCGAGCCCTATCTTGCCGGCGTGACCTGGGTTGTGGGCGGCTGGAACTTCCTCAACCTGTTCCTGACGGCTGCGGCGCTTGGCGTCGTGTCGGAAGCCGGCGAGCGCCAGAAAGCGCGCCGCATCAAGATGTCGCGCCGCTGCGAGCTGGTGATCGGCGACAATGTCTATCGCGGAACGATCGAGGACGTGTCCTCCGATGGCGCCGGACTTCAGGTTCAGGTGCGTGATCTCGACCGGCTGCGGCCGGGAACGGAAGCGCTGCTGCGCGTCGAACCGCATCGCGGCGGCGACCAGGGGGCCATTCCGGTGACGCTGCGTCATGCCCGCTCGCTTGGCGAACTGGCCATGGTTGGCTGTCGCTATGCGCCGACCAACAGCCTGCACTATACGATGGTGTCCGATCTCATGTATGCCAATTCCGAACGCTGGCAGCAGCTCCTGCAGGCGCGCAAGAATGATCCGGGCACGCTTGGCGGCACGTTCTGGTTCATCAAGACGTCGATTCAGCAGATGGGACGCGGGCTGAGCTATTTCATCGGAAAATATCAGTCAAACACCGGTGGGGCAGGCAAGTGATGAAGACGAAGACACTGTTTTTCCTGTTCGCACTGCTGATCGTGCCGGGTCTTGCTGCCGCGCAGCAGCCAGCCCCCTTCAGCATGGGAAGCGACGGGAGCGGCCCGCCGCCGAGCCAGCAAAAGCAAGAAGGCGATGGCGGTGTGGTGGACAGCCTTGCCAGCAAGGCGACGCTGCCCTTCTTCCGCTATCTCGTTCCCGAAGACGAGATGCGCATGGAAGGTGAAATCGTCGATGACACCTGGTCGGTCTATCTGACCGATGCGCAATCGCGATCGACCGCGACACTCAATGTCGGCTATCAGAATTCGATCTTCATCGCGCCGGAATTCTCGGAATTCACGATCTCCATCAATAATGTCGTCATTGCCAAGCCGCCGCTGACCGCTTCGGAAAACGAGGCCGACCGGCGTTACGACATTCCGCCGGACGTGCTGAAGCCGGGCTATAATCTGGTTTCCTTCAAGGCGAAGCAGCGTCACCGTACCGATTGCAGTCTCGATTCGACCTATGATCTGTGGACTCAGATCGATCAGGAACGCACCTTCATCATGTTCTCCGATGCTTCGGCGGCGCTCTTGTCGAAGACGGAGGATATTCGCGGCGTCGGTGTCGATGCCACCGGGCGGACCCAGTTCCACCTGGTCGTGCCGGGGCTCGACCAGCCGATTGCGGCAAACCCGCTGCTTGAGCTGTCGCAGGGCCTGGCGCTTCTCGCCGACATGCCCAATACCTATTTCACCTATTCGAAATCGGAGCCGGAAAAATTCGCCTCCGGGGTCCTGCCGGTTTATGTCGGCACGCCCACCGAGCTTCGGCCGTTGCTTGGCGATGCGCTTCCGGCGATCGGCACGACGCAGACGGCGCGCTTCATTGCCACCAACAAGCTCGGCCAGAGCGTTCTCGTGCTGATGGCGCCATCGTGGCAGCTGATCGGTCCGCTGGTCGACGGCATCACCCGTCCGGCCGCCCAGACGGCTGCGGTCAAGGATGAGGCCTTCTCGACCCACTCCTGGCGCAAGCAGGATACCCAGCTTCTGACCGGCAAGCGCAGCCTGTCCTTCGAGCAGCTCGGCATTCCGACGCAGGAGTTTTCCGGGCGTTCCTTCCGCACCGAGTTTTCGATTGGCCTGCCGGCAGATTTCTATGCCAATGCCTATGGCGAGGCCCGGCTTCTGCTGGATGCGGCCTATTCGCCCGAGGTGCTGCCGGGGAGCCGCATTCATATCTATGTCAATGACCAGCTGGCGGCGACCTGGCCGATCAGCACGGTCAACGGTGCCGTTCTGCGCCGCAACCCGATCACCTTCACCATGCGTCAGTTCAAGCCGGGTGTGAACAAGGTCGTCATCGAAGCGGCACTTCTGACCAAGGCCGACGCAGAATGCCTGCCAGGTGCGACCAACAATGCCACGCCGCGCTTTGCCTTGTTTGATACATCGGAATTCGAGATGCCGAATTTCGGCCGTGTGGCGCAGGTGCCGGATCTTTGGGCCACCAGCGGCACGGCCTTTCCCTATTCGAACCAGACAAGCCGCGTGCCCTTCTACATCGACTCGCTGAATTCGGATTCGCTGTCGGCCGCATCCGGTTTCATCGGCAAGCTCGCCAATTCTGCCCGTCAGCAGATCCCGGTCGATGTGGTCCAGTCAATGGATGATATCGGTGAGGGCGATGCGCTGTTTCTTGGCAGTATCGGCCAGATCCCGGCCGAGGCACTGCGTCAGGTGAAGATCTCTCAGACGAGCCGCAGCACGTGGACGCAGCAATCGGGCGGTGAAGCCAATACCAACGAAGGCCCGACCACGACAATCGAGCAATGGGACGAGGCGGTCACGGCCGGCTGGTACAACTGGATCTTCGAGGTGGAGAAATATCTCAAGCGAAATTACGACCTGTCCTTTGATACGCTGCGCTTCCTGCCCAGCCCGGACAGCGACTATCTGCCGCCCAATTCGGTTTCCATGATGATTGCGCAGGAGCCAAGCCCCGATGGCAACGGCGCCTGGACGCTGGTTGCCGCGCCGACACCCGAAAACCTCAACTATGGCATGACATCGCTCACCAAGCGTCAGCACTGGGATGCGGTGCAGGGGCGGATCACCACCTTTAACCGCAATACCGGGGTGATCGACAATATCGCCGCAGGATCGACGGATTTCATTTTCGATACGCCGTTCTCGATCCGCAACATCCGCCTCGTCATCACCAACTGGTTCTCGACCAACACCATGTCGTTCTCGCTGGCGCTGGTCATCGGCACCATTCTTCTGGGCCTTGCCACCAAGGCGATGCTGACGCTCTTCGGGCGCTATGACGACTGATCTGCCGGGCCGGCATCATGCGATGCCGGCGATCGGGTTCTCCTGACAAACAGCAACAGGCCCTCGCGCTGCGAGGGCCTGTTGCTGTTTGTCGCTGCGTGCGCCTCTTATGAGCGCTGATCCGTGATCCTTGGTATCAGGCCTGTTCCAGCGCCTGATGGCCGAGAATGGCTGCGCCCAGAAGGCCGGGCTCGCTGCCGCTCAGGGCCGGTACCACCAGGGGTGTGACAGGCTGGGCAAGCGTCAGCGGACGCACTGCGCGGTCGATCGCCGCGACCAGGTCATGCGCGCGCGCAAGCCCGCCGCCGGCAGGAACAATCGATGCTCCCGTCATATTCACGACCATGGCCAGCGGCCCGGCGATGAGATCGAGATAGACCGAGAGCGTGTCGACGGCCCTGGCCTCGCCGGCGCGCCACGCCGTCAGAATGGCTTCTGCCGTTCGTTCATCGCCGCCGTTGAGCCGGTCGATCCGCTCCATGCCACGGGCGCTGACGGCGGTGTCGAGGCAGCCGGTCTGGCCGCAGCCGCAGGCAAAACGCGGCACCGCCCGCGGCGGCGTTCCGGCAATCTGCGCGGCAACAGGACCATGGCCCCATTCACCGGCAAAGCCGCCGTTGCGATTGATCAGCCTTTCGCCGGAGACCAGCCCGCCGCCGACACCGGTTCCCAGAATAATGCCGAAGACGATATCGTGGCCAGCGCCGGAGCCGGCCACCGCTTCGGCCATGGCAAAGCAATCGGCATCATTGGCGATGGTGACGGCAATGCCGGTGGCCGCCGCCAGATCCTGTGCCAGATCGGTGCCGTGAATGGCCGGAATATTGGCGACGATCAGCCCGCCGGTCTTCGGATCAACCACGCCTGCAAGCGAAACCGCGATCCGGGCGGGCTTCTCTTCCAGCCGTCCGACATAGGCGGAAAGGGCTGCGATGAACGCCTCATGGTCGTGGGTGGGGGTGGCAATGCGCTCCAGGAAAGTCAGTTCGCCCATGGCGCATGAATGGCCCGCACGAATCGAGGTTCCGCCAATATCGAAACAGAGAATGTTGGAGGGCATTGGCGTTGTCTCTTTCTACATGATCGCGGGCATCGAAATGGATGCATATCCCTTATGTTTCGGGCTTACGCATTGCCAATGTGTTTAGAGCAAAATGATGCGAATTGGTAATGGGGATTTCAGCGCTGCAATCTGCTGCTGTGCCGAGACACGGCGCGGCAAGCGTCACCAGAACGCGCTGTCTTCTCAATTCAACGGACTGTTCTGAAGAGAAACTGGAGCGGGCGAAGGGATTCGAACCCTCGACCCCAACCTTGGCAAGGTTGTGCTCTACCCCTGAGCTACACCCGCTCATCTTGCACCCGGCCGGGGGTAGTCAGTGGCCGGTGGTCACCACCGCGGCGGCGACGAAGGCGTATATGGCCTAAGCCGATTTTAAATGCAACAGGGAAATGACGGATTTTTCGTCTTTTTTTCAAAAAGGGCGTAAAGCCTTTGTTTTTAAGGAATTTTCCTCTTGAGGCCTTTTGCGCCATCCGGCTTTGACAGCCCAAGGGCCGGTCAGGTGGTGACCGGCCCTTGGCTGCGTCATGTTGAAATAAGCTGCGTGCCCCAGGCTTATAGCATGCCCGCCGCACGCGGCAGCCAGAGCACCAGACCCGGAATGAAGGTGAGCGCCAGAAGCATGGAAATCAGGATTGCCATGAAGAACCATGTCTCGCGAATCATCTCCGCAAGCGGGATGCCGTTCAGCGCCTTGATGATGAACAGCAGGATGCCATAGGGCGGCGTGATCAGCCCGATCATCATGTTGAACACCAGAACGACGCCCAGGTGATTGAGGTCGATGCCAAGGGCGGCCGCCGTCGGAATGAACAGCGGCGTCACCACCAGCATGATGGTCGAGACATCGAGAATGCAGCCGAGCAGCAGATAGAGGATGTTGAGCAGCATCAGGAACTGCCAGGGTTCGAACTGGTAGTTCTGCACCGTGTCGAACACCATTTGCGGCACGCGCTCGATGGTGATGACATAGTTGAAGATGAAGGCGCCGCACAGAACCATGGTGACGACAGCGGTCGTCTTGACGGTCGAGACCACCACCCGCCAGAAGCTTGCAAGACCCAGAACCCGATAGGCGAAGAATGCCAGCAACAATGCATAAAGCGCTGAGACTGCGGCGGCTTCGGTCGGGGTGAAGATGCCCGAATAGATGCCGCCAAGCAGGATGATCGGCATCAAAAGCGCGGGAAAGGCGCGAATGATGACGACCGGCAGCATTCTGAGCGGCACGGCCTCTTCAACGGGAAAGCCGCGGATCTTGGCCATGATGGCAACGGCGATGGCCATGACGGTGCACATCAGCAGGGCCGGAACGACGCCGCCGAGGAACAGCACGCCGACCGAGGTCGACGAGATCAGCGCGTAGAACACCATCGGGATCGATGGCGGGAAGATCGGCCCGACGACGGCGGAGGCCGCTGTCAGCGCCCCGGCAAAGCCGCGCGGATAGCGGTTCTCCTTCATCATCATGTCGGTGATGATCTTGCCGACGCCGGCTGCATCGGAAATCGCCGAGCCGCTCATGCCGGAAAAGATCAGGCTGGTGAAGATATTGACCTGCGCCAGTCCGCCCGGAAGACGCCCGACCACGGCGAGCGAGAAATCCAGCAGCCGGTCGGATATCTTGCCCTCGTTCATGACGTTGGCGGCAAAGATAAACAGCGGCACGGCGAGCGCGACGAAATTGCCGAACACGCCGTTGAGCACGTTTTCGGCCGCAAGCCCGACATCGCGATGGGCGAGAAAGAGATAGAAAATGCTCGATACGATCATGGCGATGCCGAAGGGCAGGCCGGTGATCGTGATCGTGACCATGATGGCCAGCATGATGATCAGAGCATGATCGGAAAAGAATGCCATTGTCCAACGCCTCCGCTCAGATCTGATCGTGCCATTTCGGGCCGAACAGCTGGACGAGACGCCAGACGGCCTGGATGGTGAAGCCGACGAGGAAGAGCATGTAGCAGCCATAGATGAGGTTCATCGGGATGCGCAGTACCGAGCTCTTCTTGCGAGTCAGGAAATCGAGATAGTCCCAGGTATAGGGGATCAGCAGCACGAAGGCGGCAATCAGTGCTACCATGGAGATCATGGTGAAGATACGCTGCGTGCGGGCCGGAACGATGTCATAGACAACATCGAAGGACACATGTTCGCGGATCGGAACACAAAAGGCCGCCGCCCAGAAAACCGCCCAGATGAAGGCGATCATGGTGAATTCCTCGGTCCACAGCAGCGGCTGGTTCATCACATAACGATAAAAAATCTGGATGATGAAGCCGGCGAATGCGGACAGGAAGAACAGGGCGCCGATCGCATCGGCGATGGTTTTGAGAAAGGTGCCCCACTTTCGCAGGGCACCGGTATCAAATGGCGCGGGCATGGCCTGTTACTCGGCCAGCTGGTTGATCTTTTCCATCCAGCCGTCCGGCCAGTCCTTCGCCCGGGGCGAATTCTTGTAGGCTTCCTGGACATGGGCGCGGAACGCGTCGACATCGGGTGTGGTCACGGCAAGGCCCTTGTCCTTGAAGAAGGAGACGAGGTCGCTCTCGATCTTCACGCGCTCGGCATTGTTCCAGTCACAGGCAGCCTTGGCTGCATCGGTGACAGCACCCTTCTGCGCATCATCCAGCTCGTTCCAGAACGTGTTGGAAACGGCAAAATTGATGGCATCGACGAGATGCGAGGTCAGGGTGATCTGCTCGGTCACTTCGTAGAACTTGGCAGCCTCGACGGTCGGAAGCGGATTGTCCTGGGCATCGATCGTGCCGGTCTGCAGCCCGAGATAGACTTCGCCGAAGGGCAGCGGTGTCGGGTTGGCGCCAAGCGCCTGGCCGAGGAACAGCCACGCATCCGAACTCGGCATGCGCAGTTTCACGCCCTTCAGGTCATCCGGCGTGTTGACGTCCATCTTCTTGCGCAGGTTCAGCTGGCGGGTGCCGAGATAGCAGGCGTCCAGAAGCGTGATGTCCATTTCATCGGACACGGTCTGCTTGAACTCCGCACCGATATCGCTGTCGAGAAAGGCGCGGTAATGTTCGGGGCTCTGGAACAGATAGCCTGCGGTCAGGAGGCCATATTGCGGCAGTGCATCAGCAATCAGCTGATAGGAAACATAGGTCATTTCCGCATTGCCGCGCTGCAGCGCATCAAGATCGGCGCCCTGGCCGAACAGTGAACCGGAATCATAGATCTGAACATCGAAGACGCCCGGCATGGCCGCATCCAGCTTGTCCTTGAAGACATGCAGTGCCTTGGTATGTACATCGCTGGGAACCGACGGAACGGTCATCTTCATTTCTATCGGTGCGGCAAGTGCCGGCCCGGCAAGCAAGGTCGTGGCAAGAAGAGCCTTCGCGAAAAGGTGCTTGGTCAACTGAATTCCTCCCAAAAGTCATTTCACCGGATCCCTCAGAGCTCCATTCCGGTGAATAAAACGGACTTTACGGGCTAATTTGACTGATGTAAATACTGATTGTATCAGTTATAGTATTAGCTATCCGATAATGGATTGCGTGGGAGGGAGGAACACCATGCTGGCCGGAACGGATCTTAAGGGTGTGGTTGGCGCTTCTGTTACACCTGTTGATCAAGACTTGGCGATTGATGTCGAAAAACTGAAGTCGCACATGGACTTCATGCTGGGCGAGGGCTGTGCCTTCGTTTCGGAATTCGGCACGACCGGTGAGGGGGCATCATTTTCCAGTGCCGAAAAAATCGCCGCACTTGAAATCCTTGCCGATTTGGGGGCGGATCTGAGGCGCCATATCCCTGGCGTCATCGCGTCTTCACTCGATGAGGCGGCGAAACTCTTTGCAGCCATCGCCCGGCTGAATGCGCGCGCGGCACTGGTGATCCCGCCCTTCTACTACGCGCCATCATCACATGCGGCCGTGGCCGATTTCTACGAAGCGATGATCGAGCGCGCCGGAGCGCCCGAGATCGACCTCGTGCTCTATAATTTTCCGCATTTTTCCGGCGTCAGTTTCGATGTGCCGCTGGTTGAGGTGATGCTGAAACGGCTTGGAAGCCGCATTGTCGGCATCAAGGATTCGACCGGCAATCTGGCCGGCGGGCTGGCCCTGATCAAGGCTTTTCCGCAGCTTTCCATCTTCACCGGCGATGACCGGATCCTGCCCGAAATGGTTGCGTCTGGCGGCGCAGGCATGATCGGTGGTATGACCAATCCCTATCCGGCCGACTGCGTCCAGCTTTATGGCGGGCCTGTCACGCCGGAGCTTCGCGCCCGCGCCAAGGCAAGGATCGAGGCGGTGGATGGCAATGGCGGGCTCGTCGTGCTGAAAGCGCTGGTCGCGGCAAAGCGGGCCGATCCGCCCTTTGCGCGTCCCATGCCGCCGCTTGCCGCCGCATCCGATGCGGTGATGACAAAGGTCGACGCGGCCATTGATGCGGTGGCCTGAACCGGGAGGCATAACGCAGGAGCGTCAGACGGCGCCAGGGGAGGAGAGAGTTTGACCAAACCGCAGATTGCCGATCCGGGCGGATCCGGCATCAAGGATATTGCCTATGACCGGTTTCAGGAGGCGCTTTTGAGCGGCCGGCTGAGACCGGGCCAGATGGTCAGCCAGCGTGATCTGGTCGACATGCTCGGCCTGTCAATCGGCGCATTGCGCGAATTGCTGCCGCGGCTGCAGTCGGAGGGTCTGGTCAATGTGCTGCCACAGCGCGGCATTCTCATTCCGGCGATCGATCTGCCGATGATCCGCAACACGTTTCAGATGCGCGCAGCGCTTGAGCGCGAAGCGGTGATGCAGGCGGTTCGCGATCTGCCGGACAGCGTGCTGGAAGGCCAGCGCCGGCTGCATGCCGACATGATCGAGGCGGTGGCGAAAAATCCGACCGCCGAGCTTCTGGATCGTGGCCAGGATATCGATACGGCGTTTCACAATCTGCTGATTTCGGCCACCGGCAATGATCTTCTGCGCCATGCCTACAGTATCAACGTCATCCGCATGCGGCTGATCAAGCTGGACCGGATCAGGCTTAACGAACACATCCTGCCGGAGGCCTTCGGTGATCACCTCGCCGTCATCGATGCGATTTTACGCCGCGATATGATGGGCGCCATTGAAAGCATGGATAATCACATCCGCAATGCCCGCGAACGGGCGCTGAAGCTCTGAATAAAACGCTGAAATCCTGAATGCAACGTTGATCGAGACATGATCATGAATGAGATGAAATCCGCCCTTGCGCCGCTACGCCTCGCCGTCGCCCATCTTGACGAAGCCCCCGGACTGAATGATGAGGCCCCTGTCTTTTCCTGGGCGCTTGGCGGCACGGGCGGCGCGCAATCGGCCTTTCGCCTTGTTGTCGCATTGACCGCCGAGGATGCCGCTTCAGGCCATGGGACGCTCTATGACAGCGGCCGCCGGGAAACGTCCTTTCCCGGCATGAGCTATGACGGGCCGCCGCTCAGATCCGGTCTCAAGCTGTTCTGGAGCGTCTGCGTTTTTGACGATGCGGGCCATGCTTCTGGCTTTTGCCCGCCCGCATTTTTCTTCACCGGCCTGAGGGCGGAAGACTGGCAGGCGGACTGGATAGCGCGCTATTTCGTCTTGCCAGCGGGGCGTGATGTGCCGCAGGGCAACCGCTATGACAACCGCTTTCAGGCGCGCCCTGCCGACTATCTGCGCTGCGCGGTGCAGCTTGCAGGAACGCCGGTCAGGGCAACGGCCTATGTGACGGCGCTCGGTGTCTATGAATTCTATATCAATGGCGCGCGGATTGGCGATCATGTTCTGGCGCCCGGATGGACGGATTATCACCGCCGCGTCGAATATCAGACCTATGATGTCACCGGTCATTTTGCCGATGGCGAGAATGTCGTCGGTGCCATTCTCGGTGAGGGCTGGTATTCCGGCCGCATCGGCCATAACCAGCGCCGCGCCGGCAATCATTATGGCGGACGGCCTGGCTTCTGCTGTCAGATCGTGCTGGAATTTGAAGGCGACCGCCGCGAGGTCATCGTCAGTAACGGCGACTGGCAGACCGTCCAGGGGCCGATCCTCTATTCCGATTTTCTGGCTGGGGAGGCCTATGATGCCAGGCTGGAGATCAATGGCTGGGCCGAAGCCGGGTTCGATACGGCCCTCTGGCAGCCGGTGGAGGTGTTCACACCGGATCCGAAGGCGCCGCAGCTGGATGCCCAGCGCGCCGAACCGATCCGCGCGGTCGCCCGGCTGCCCGCCCATCACCTGCATGCGCGCGACGGCATGGCGATCTATGATCTGAAACAGAACATTGCCGGATATTGTGCACTGAGGCTGCGTGCTGAGGCCGGGAGCACTTTCCGTCTGTCCTTCGCCGAACGGCTGAAGGATGACGGCACGCTCTATCTCGACAATATGCGCTATGCGGTGAATGAGGATATCTATATCGCCAAAGGCGCGGACGAGGAGTGCTTCACGCCGCGTTTCACCTTTCGCGGCTTTCAGTATGTCGGCGTCAGGATCGAGGGCCCCGGTGAGCTCGTCGGGCTCGAAGGCGTTGCCATCCAGACAGACACGCCGGTGTCCGGGACCATCTCCACGGGCAATCCGATGGTCAACCAGCTGATTTCCAATATTTTCTGGGGTCAGCGCGATAACTTCCTCGCTGTGCCGACCGATTGCCCGCAGCGCGACGAACGCTATGGCTGGACGGCCGATGCGCAGGTGTTCTGGAAGACCGCCGGCTATTTCATGGATATCGATGCCTTCCTCAAGAAATGGATGGAGGACCTGATCGACGGCCAGTCGCCGGAAGGGGCCTTTCCTGATGTCGCGCCGACCAAGCCGCTCAATCCCTACCGGCTGACACCCCAGCCGGGAGCGCCGGGCTGGGGCGACGGGCCGATCATCATGGCCTGGCATCACTATCTGCGCTATGGCGACGATACGCTGCTGGTCCGGGCCTATGACAATCTCGCTGCCTGGATGGACTATATCGCGGATGCCAATCCCGATGGTATCCGCCGCAATCGCAACAACAATAATTACGGTGACTGGCTCAATGTCGGGCCGAAGACCGATCCCTTTCTGGTCGCTTCAGCCTACTGGATCCATCTTGCCGATCTGATGGCCGGTATTGCGGATGCGATCGGGCGCGATGCTTTGCGCTGGCAGGCGCTGGGTACGACGCTCAGGGCCGCCTTTCTCGAAGCCTACTGGGTCGCGCCGGGCCGGCTGTCCAGCGACACGCAGACGGCCTATCTGCTGGCGCTCGCCTTTGACGTGCTTCCGCCACGGCTGAAACGATTTGCCGCAGCCCGGCTGGAACAACTCTTTGCCGCGGCTGACTGGCATCTTCAGACCGGTTTTCTCGGCGTGCGCCATGTCTGCCCGGTCGTGGCGGATTTCATCTCGGAAGAGCGCGCCGTCGATCTTCTGCTGAAAGACAGCTATCCCTCATGGGGTTTTTCGATCCGGCACGGCGCCACCACGATCTGGGAGCGCTGGGATGGCTGGACACCGGAAAACGGCTTCCAGAGCCCGGCGATGAATTCGTTCAACCATTATGCCTATGGTGCGGTCGGCGAATGGATCTGGGCGCGGCTTGCCGGGATTGACTGGCTGGAGACGGCGCCGGGCTATCGCGGCGTGCTGATGCGACCGGTCTTCGATCGCCGTATTGGCCATGTCGAGGCGGTCTACGCGGCGCGGACAGGGGCGGTCAAAAGCGCATGGAAACTGTCTGGTGATGCCGGAGAATGGCATGTGACGCTGCCGCCGGGCGTGTTTGCGCAGGTGGAGTTGCCCGCCGGGCTTGATGCGGTTCGATGCGACGGCGTGGTGCTCACCGGGCGGGCCTTCCGGCTTGAAAGCGGCGCGCACAGCATCAGCTTTTCGCTTTAGCCGGTCAGGCGGCTTTGTTGCATTCATCGGCAAATGGTGCTGAAGATGGCGGCCTTGATGAAGAATGCAACAAAGCCGACCCGGACCGATGAGTGAAATGAACCCGAAGACTTCCGACGACCTGTTTGCCTATCTCGATGAACTGGGCATTTCCTATGAGAATATGGAGCACCGCGCGGTTTTCACCGTGGCGGAGGGGGATGACCTGCGGGAAAAAATCCCCGGCGGCCACACCAAGAACCTGTTCGTCAAGGACAAGAAAAGCCGCTATTTCATGCTGACGGTGGAAGAATATGCCACGGTCGATCTCAAGACAGTTCACAGCCTGATCGGCGCTCAGGGACGCGTGTCCTTCGGCCGGCCGGAGCAGATGCGCGAATTTCTCGGTGTTGAGCCCGGTTCGGTGACGGCGCTGGCGGCGCTCAATGACACGCAGGGCAATGTGACCTTCATCCTTGATGAGGCACTGATGGAAAATTCGGTGATCAACTGCCATCCCTTGCGCAACACGGCAACGACGTCGGTCGGCCGCGACGATCTGCTGCGCTTTATCAGGGCAACGGGCCATGAGCCGCTTGTCTTGAAAGTGACGGCGTGACACACGATCTTTCTATTACGTTATTAACGGGCCTGGCCCGATGCGGGAGACATTGATGAGCGGTTTTGACAATCCTTACGGCGGTTCGTTCGGCGGACAGATGAATGTGTCGGTCGACGGCAACACCAATGGTGCGACACCGCCCGGCGGGCTCATCAAGGATACCACCACCGCAGGCTTCATGGCGGATGTTATCGAGGAATCGAAGCAGCAGCCGGTGCTGGTCGATTTCTGGGCGCCCTGGTGCGGTCCCTGCAAGCAGCTCGGACCGGTGATCGAGAAAGTGGTGACGGAAGCGGCCGGCAAGGTCAAGCTGGTGAAGATGAATATCGATGACCATCCGGCCGTTGCCGGGCAGATGGGCATTCAGTCCATCCCCGCTGTTGTCGCCTTTGCCGGCGGCCAGCCGGTTGATGGTTTCATGGGCGCGTTACCGGAAAGCCAGGTGCGCGAATTCATCGCCAAGGTTGCCGCTTCCGCGCCGTCGGAACAGGATCGCGCTGCCGAGATTGCGGCCGCGCTTGAAGAGGCCGACACGCTTCTGGCTGCGGACAACATGCAGGAGGCGTTGCAGCTCTATGGCGCAATCGCCCAGGCTGATCCGGAAAACGCGCGTGCCCTTGCCGGCATCGGGCGCTGCCTCATTGCCGCGGGTGATCTGGCGCGCGCCAAGGCGCTGCTTGAGGAAATCCCCGACAGTGTGAAGGATGATGATGCGATCAAGGCATTGCAGACCAAGATCGCGCAGCTTGAGGAAGCCCGCAAGCTGGGCGATCCCAATGCCCTGGAGCATCAGCTTTCGCTCGATCCCGACAACCATGCAGCGCGTATGAACCTGGCCAAGATCAGGAGCGCCGAGGGCGCGCGCATGGAAGCGGCCGAGCATCTGCTGCTGATCATGAAGAAAGACCGCACATTCGAGGATGACGGCGCGCGCAAGCAGCTGGTCTCTTTCTTCGAGGCCTGGGGTGCGAAGGACCCGGCGACCATCGCCGCGCGGCGCAAATTGTCGACGATCCTGTTTTCATAGACACCAAACGCAAAGGAAGGCAGCATCATGCAAGTGGGAAATGCGCGTTACATCAGGCGGGATGATCTGCCGGAGGCCGTGCCTGTGTTTCCCCTGCCCGGTGCGCTGCTGTTGCCGCAGGGCCATCTGCCGCTGAACATCTTCGAGCCGCGTTATCTTGCATTGTTCGACCGGGCGCTTTCAGGCAACCGGCTGGTCGGGCTCGTACAGCCGGCGCGGGTTTCAGAGGGGATGGAGATCAGCGACGTCACGCCGCTCGCCGGTGTCGGATGCATTGGCCGCGTCACCTCCTTCGCCGAAACGGGGGACGGCCGCTATCTCACGGCGCTGACCGGGGTCTGCCGTTTCCGCCTGATGAACGAGTTGCGCAGCACCAATCCCTATCGTTCCTTCGAGATCAATCCTTTCATGGGCGATCTCAAATCGGAGGACGAAGAGGATAGCGTCAATCGCAGCCGTCTGCTCGAGGTCTTCCGGGCCTATCTTGATTCCGAGGGGCTGGAGGTCGACTGGGGCCATATCGAACAGGCGAGCAACCTTGTTCTGGTCAATTCGCTGGCGATGATGGCGCCCTTTGGTGCTGCGGAAAAACAGGCGCTGCTGGAAGCCGAGGACCTGAAGGCGCGGGCCGAGCTTTTCGTGGCGATCACCGAATTCGCGCTTGCCGGCGATCCGGGCGAGAAGCTGCAATAATGCCGGCATCACAGGATAAATATGATCCGCGCATCGACCCGCGCATGCTGGAACTTCTGGTCTGCCCGCTGACCAAGGGGCGGCTGACCTATGATCGCGAGGCGGGCGAGCTTGTGTCTGAAAAGGCGCGGCTTGCCTATCCCATTCGCGATGGCGTGCCGATCATGCTGGTTTCGGAAGCACGGCAGCTGACGTGATTATCTCGATGGCGCAAGCGCGACCGCGTCTTGCGGCTGTTGGCGGAAGCGTTCAATTTCGAAGCGTTGATAGCCTTTCAGATAGCCGTTCTTCAGCTGTTTGGTGAGCCATCTTCCTAAAGATGCGCGATTGTCGAACTCCAGCTCGCCGATATTGGGATCCACCACCCGCGTCTTCGTCGCGGTCACGTTGACAAAAGCGATCGCATGGCCGGCACCCGAAATGTTGTGCCGCTGGTCGAACAGGCAGATCAGCCCGCCCGTTCGCACGCCATCCGCCGCGTTCTCGCTCTTTTCACTGGGAGACGGCATGATTGTCCTCAGCAGAAGTTTCGCCTTCTCAATCGATGTCATGGCGTCCCGTTTTTCCGGAACATGATTTTCCAGCTGCGGGATGGACGCTTTCGGATCGGGGCCTCTGGCAATGATAGCCAGCCTCTCGCTCTTTTGCGTCTCGGACATGTCCTTCATGCCGGTGAGAATGTATTTTGATTCGATATGATCGAGGCCGCTTTCGGTCAGTTGTTGCCTCATCTTGTTGATGAGCTTCTGGCCTGCGAACTCCCCATTGTTCTTGCCGAGATAGTCGTCGTAGAGCTTCTGGCCGGCATTGTCATGGTCGACCCAGGTCCAGTAATCCGGCCCCTTTTCCGCAAGTGACTTCATGAGATAATGCGTCGAGGCCGTCATGCAGACGCCTTGCGGTTGTGTCATCGTCTGTGTTCTGCCATCGGGAAAGGACCGGTTCAGAATGTCGCTCTGACTTCTGATGTAGAGCGTTCTCGCGAGAATATTAGGCTTGGGACCTGATTGTGTTTCTGCTTTCTGATAAAGCCCGGACAAGCTGTCCTGAGCCGTCGAGAGGGCGCGCTTATCTGCAGCGGGGCTGCCGCTGTCGGGACCTGTCGGATGGCTTTTTCCGTGTTCACCGCTCGCGGGCGGGCTTTGATGCAGCTTCAACGCGAAGGTGTTCTTGTAATTTGGATCTGTGAAAATAGCCATGACGAATAATATTCCTCTGAACCTAAGGAATATTATTCGCCATTTCAGATAATTCATAATAAAAAAACGGTAACTAACGATGTATTGTGTATATGTTAATCAGATATTTCATGACTTTATGTATTTCACGTAATATACCCAGATAATCTGCAGGTGGGATCCAGAGGTCCTGGGCGTGGCCGGGAACCGGGTTCAGAGTGTTTCGCCGAGCAGCAGTTTCGGCATGGCATGCGACGCGCGGCCGGCCGCCTCTTCGATGAAATAGCGTTTCAGGCCGGGCATGCGGTCGACGAGGCCGAGGCCGATATCGCGGGCGAGACGGACCGGGCCGATATCATTGGAAAACAGCCTGTTCAGCACATCGGTGGTCATCCCCATGCGCACCGTGTCGAAACGGCGCCAGGCCTGATAGCGCTCAAGCGTATCCATGGCGCCGATATCGAAGCCCATGCGGTCGGCTTCGACGATGGTTTCGGCAAGGGCGGCAACATCCTTGAAGCCGAGATTGAGGCCCTGGCCGGAAATCGGATGGATGCCATGGGCGGCGTCACCGGCCAGTGCCAGCCGCGGTGCGATGAAAGCGCGCGCCAGCGTCAGCCCGAGCGGGAAGGCGCGGCGGCCGCCAGCAAGGGTGAGTGGCCCGAGATGGTGGCCGAAACGGCGCTCGAGTTCGGCCTCGAAGATGAGGTCATCGCTTTCGACCAGACGTTCGGCATCGGCGGTTCGTTCCGTCCAGACCAGCGAAGAGCGATTGCCGGTCAGCGGCAGAATGGCGAAGGGGCCTGCGGGAAGGAAGTGCTCCTCGGCCCGGCCGTTATGCGGGCGCTCATGGGCGATGGTGGTGACGATGCCGGACTGGCCATAGTCGAAGCGCACGGTCTTGATGCCGGCCATGTCGCGCAGTTTTGAACGGACACCATCGCAGGCGACGACGAGGCGGGTTTCGACGGTTTCGCCGTCGGCGAGCGTGATCTTTGCCCGGCCGCCCTCATTTTCGAAGGCGGTGACCGAAGCCGCATGGCGGATTTCAATGCCCAGGTCATCCGCTGCGCGGCGCAGAGCGCGCACCATGACGACATTGGGGATCATGTGGGCGAACGGAGCCGATGTCGCACTGTTGTCGGCAAAGGTCAGGAAGACCGGTCGAACCGGATCGGCGGTCTTCGAATCGGTCACGATCATGTCGTTGATCGGCTGGGCGTGTTCGCGGATCTCGTCCCAGAGGCCAAGCGTCTTCAGCATGCTGACGGCTGCCGCGATGATGGCGGAGGCGCGCTGATCTTTTTCCCAGACATGTTCGGGGGCCGCTTCCATCAGCGAGACATCAAGATGCGGGGCCGCGTTCTTGATGGCCACGGCGACCGAAAGACCCACATAGCCACCACCGACGACGATCATGTCTTTCATCACGTGCTTCCTTGCAATTTGCCTCAAAAAGAATTCTTTTGCGGTCTCGGACCGCGCCGTCAACGGGAGCACGCGGCCGGCGCCCTGTCCGGTGTCCTTTTCGCTCCCTCAGCCGTGCGTTTCAAGCCCGGTTCGCAATCCGTTCAACCTCAATATAGGGAATGAGCCCGAATGTCACAGTCCGAAGACAGAGAAAGCGGCAAGGCACTGGCCGATCTTCTCGATCTGGAACGGCTGGAGGAGAATCTTTATCGCGGTGAAAGCCCGGCAACGACATGGCAGCGCGTCTTTGGAGGACAGGTGGTTGCCCAGTCGCTGGTCGCGGCCCAGCGCACCGTGCCGATGAACCGCTATGTTCATTCGCTGCACGGCTATTTCATGCGGGCGGGCGACACCGAGGTCCCGATCATCTTTCAAGTCGACCGTCTGCGAGATGGCAAGAGCTTTCTGACACGCAGCGTTCGCGCCATCCAGCATGGTCAGCCGATCTTCATCATGACGGCGTCTTTCCAGTGTGAGGAAGAGGGCTATGAGCATCAGGAGGCGATGCCCGATGTTCCCCCGCCCGAGGCGCTGGACGCCGAGGCGATGCTGATTGCCGACAGCGCAACAGGGGCACCGGCGCCGATCCGCAATTACTGGCAGCGGGAACGGCCGATCGAAATCCGCCCGGTCGATGTCGAGGACTTCCTGTGGCGGAAAAAGGGGTCGAGCGAGCAGGCGATCTGGATCCGCGCCAGCGGCGAACCGCCGGCCGACCGGGCCTATCAGACGGCATTCCTGGCCTATATGTCTGATATGACGCTGCTGGATTCGACGCTCTATCCGCATTGTGCCTCGGTGTTTTCTGACAGAATCCAGGCGGCAAGCCTCGATCACGCGATCTGGTTCCATCGCCCTTTTGAAATTTCAGACTGGCTGCTCTATGTGCAGAAAACGCCATCTGCCAGCAATGCACGCGGTCTGGCGATCGGCCGTGTCTTCAGCCGGGACGGCCGTCTTGTCGCAAGCGTCGCCCAGGAGGGGCTGATCCGCGCGCGTGAGACCGTTATCCCGTTCTACGAAAAAGGCAAAGGCCCGCAATAGATCTGCCGCGATGACGCAAATGTGATGAAACTTTCGGCAAATGCGACCAGGCATTGCGATTAATATCGGCTTTTTGCCTGTCAACGCTGTCTTGACTTGATGAAAATCAAAGGCAGGCGCGAACTGGCACGCGCCTTGTATTGCATGTCTACACGCGCCGGCTCCGGTCGGCTCCGTATCGGGCGGGGCTGCGGGTCCGGTCAGCGGTTTTCTGCAAGAAAGGCCGATAGATGACCACCGGAATTCTTCTTAACAGAATGAGATGGCTTGGGCTTGGTTGTGTGGCAGCCCTGCTGCCTCTCTCCGCCCATGCGCAGGATGCGCCTGTGCCTGACAAAGGCGACACGGCCTTTATGTTCATTGCCACTTTGCTCGTTCTTTTCATGATTCTGCCCGGCCTCGCCCTGTTTTACGGCGGCCTGGTGCGTTCGAAAAACATGCTCTCGGTGCTGATGCAATGCACCGTTGTTGCCTGTACCGTCATGCTGATCTGGGTGATCTACGGCTATTCCTTCACCTTTGGCGGTGCCGTCAATCCCTTCTTCGGCGGCTTTTCCAAGCTGTTTCTGTCCGGTGTCACACCTGACAGCACGGCGGCAACCTTCTCGGATGCGGTTATTCCGGAATATATCTTCATGCTGTTCCAGATGACCTTTGCCGCGATCACGCCGGCGCTGATCCTGGGCGCCTTCGCCGAGCGGATCAAGTTCTCCGCCGCCGTTCTGTTCTGCGCACTCTGGGTCACCGTCGTCTATTTCCCGATCGCGCACATGGTCTGGGATGCAAGTGGCTTCCTGTTTGATCTCGGCGCGCTCGATTTCGCTGGCGGAACCGTGGTTCACATCAATGCCGGTGTCGCCGGTCTTGTCGGCGCCATCATGGTCGGCAAGCGCATGCATCTGGAATCGGAAGAAATGGCGCCGCATTCCATGACGCTGACCATGGTCGGCGCTGCCATGCTGTGGTTTGGCTGGTTTGGCTTCAATGCCGGCTCCAACCTCGAAGCGTCGGGCGGTGCCATGCTGGCAACCGTCAACACCTTCGTCGCAACGGCCGCCGCAACGGTGTCCTGGTGCCTGGTTGAAAAGATGACCCGCGGCAAGGCCTCGATGCTCGGCGCTGCGTCGGGCATGGTGGCCGGCCTGGTCGCGATCACCCCGGCGGCCGGCATTGCCGGGCCCATGGGTGCCATCATCATGGGGCTCCTGGTTTCGCCGCTCTGCTATTTCTTCGTCACGGCCGTCAAGCATCGCTTCGGCTATGACGATACCGCAGATGTCTTCGGTGTCCATGGCGTCGGCGGTTTCTTCGGCGCGCTGGCAACCGGCATCTTCGCCTCGTCCTCTCTGGGCGGCATCGGCTATGCCGACGGTGTCACCATGGCCGGTCAGTTCATGACCCAGCTTATCGCCGTTGCCACCACCATCGCCTGGTGCCTGATCGGTTCGGTGATCCTCTACAAGATCGTCGACATCATTGTCGGTCTGCGTGTCTCTCAGGATGATGAGCTGGCCGGTCTCGACCTCGCCTCGCACGGCGAACGCGCTTATCACATGTAATCAGAGAAACGATTCGCCGCCGCATTTCGGACAGGAATGCGGCGGCGTCCTCGCGCTGGGCTGCCTGTTTTTACGTCTTTTTTCGAGGCAGTCGCCTGCTTAATAGATGCGCAAATTTCAAAAATTGCTTAGATTCTGAGCGCAGCCCGAAGGCTGTGGCGGCAGCGTGCTGATTTTGTGGGGAAAATGCGGCCAAGATTCGGGGCGCATCAACGGATTGTTGAAACTGGCACGCACTTTGAATGTATGTTGAGGGCCTCTGATTGATTGCTGCCGTCAGAGGCAAGGAGAGTCGGCTCTGGGCCGAGGACAAACAAAGGATGGGAAACCAGATGAAAATTGTTATGGCCATTATAAAGCCGTTCAAGCTGGATGAGGTGCGTGAAGCTCTCACTTCGGTCGGTATCCAGGGCCTGACTGTAACGGAAGTCAAAGGCTATGGCCGGCAGAAGGGCCACACCGAAATCTATCGCGGCACTGAATATGCCGTCAGCTTTCTTCCCAAGCTGAAAATCGAAGTCGCCGTCGCTGCCGACGTCGTAGAGAAGGCAGTGGAGGCTATCGCTTCATCGGCAAAGACCGGCCAGATCGGGGACGGCAAGATCTTTGTTTATTCCATCGAACAGGCCGTGCGTATTCGTACCGGCGAAACCGATTCCGAAGCGCTGTAAAACCGCAGGGGGTATTCTTTCTATGTATTCCAAACTCAAACTTGTCGCGGGCGCCAGCGTTATTGCTGCTGGCTCTTTTGCGCTCCCGGCTTTTGCCCAGGACACGACCGTGATTGATCTTTCCACAGCCGCAGGCGTTCCGGGTGAGGTGGCCTGGATCCTGAACACGCTGCTGTTCCTCGTGATGGGCTTCCTCGTCATGTGGATGGCTGCTGGTTTCGCCATGCTCGAAATGGGCCTGGTGCGGACCAAGAACGCTTCGATGCAGGGCCTCAAGAACGTCGCCATCTATGCCGTTGGCGGTCTGATGTTCTGGTTCACCGGCTACAGCCTGATGTACACCAATGTCGACGGTGGCTTCATCGGCACATTCGGTCCCTACATGATCCCGACGCCGGATGCAGAAGCTGCTTCGGCCATGGCTGATGGTTCGTCCTATTCGGTCGCTTCCGACTGGTTCTTCCAGATGGTGTTCTGCGCCACGGCCGCTTCGGTTGTCTCGGGCACGCTTGCCGAGCGCATCAAGCTCTGGCCGTTCATGATCTTCACCGTCATCCTGACGGGCTTCATGTACCCGATCACCGGTTCCTGGCAGTGGGGCGGCGGCTGGCTGTCCGAAATGGGCTTCTCCGACTTCGCCGGCTCGACGCTGGTTCACTCGGTCGGTGGCTGGGCAGCGCTCGCCGGTGCCCTGGTTCTCGGCCCGCGCCTTGGCAAGTTCTCCTCCGACGGTACGGTCAACCCGATGCCGGGCTCGAACATTCCGCTCGCCGTTCTCGGTACCTTCATCCTGTGGCTCGGCTGGTTCGGCTTTAACGGCGGTTCGCAGCTCGCACTCGGTTCGATTGCCGATGCATCGGCCGTTTCGAAGATCTTCGTCAACACCAACCTGGCCGCTGCTGCCGGCGCCGTCGTCGTCATGATCCTTCTGCAGATCATCTACAAGAAGGTCGACGTCACCATGGTTCTCAACGGTGCGCTTGCCGGTCTCGTTGCCATCACGGCTGAGCCGCTGACGCCGTCCGTTCCGGCCGCTCTCTTCATCGGTGCCATCGGCGGTGTTATCGTTGTTGTCGTTGTCCCGCTGCTCGACAAGCTGAAGATCGATGACGTTGTCGGTGCTATTCCGGTTCACCTTTGCGCCGGTATCTGGGGTACCTTCATCGTTCCGCTGACGAACCCCGACACCAGCTATGTCACGCAGATCATCGGTATTGTTTCGATCGGTATCTTCACCTTCGTCGTGTCGCTGGTCGTCTGGCTCATCCTCAAGGCCGTCATGGGCATCCGGGTTTCGCCGGAAGAGGAAACAGCCGGTCTCGACAAGGCCGAAATCGGCGTCGAAGCCTATCCGGAATTCAAGTAACCGGATCTTATCCCGCTTGGCTCCCCGCAGGAGCCTTGCCATCAACCCGGGCCTTTCGGCCCGGGTTTTTGTTTATGGCGGTGCCTGCGAAAATGGTCGGCCGCCTGCCATGGTTAAAGAGGCATTAACTCCTCGCTGCTAGTCTCACAGTGGTGAGAATTGTCCGATAGCGATCGGGCTGCAGCGTTTCCGGGAAAGCGGATACCGGTTTTCTGTCCGGAAACGCTCGAAAAACATAGAGATAGAGCGTCCTTCGGGCGTCCGGATGGAAGCACGGCGCTCTAGGCGGTGCGGTAGCCCGCTCAGGGTTGCCGGCCATTCCCAAGACTGAGCGGGTTTGAGTATGGCAAAGACAGGAATGACGGCATCGGCAGAACGGATGAGCGGGCGCGGCGACGGTGAATTTTCGGTCCTCGCTTTCCTGTGGCGCCAGATCGTCGCCCTTCTCGGTATTGTTCTGTTTGGTGCGCTCTGCGTTGCCATTGCGGCGCTGGCGACCTGGAATGTCGCCGATCCGTCAAGTTTTCACGCAACGGGCAGATTGCCCACCAATCTTCTCGGCTATGGCGGTGCGGAATTTTCCGACATCGTGATGCAGACATTGGGGCTTGCCGCCGTGTTTGCGCTTCTGCCTGTTCTTGCCTGGTCGCTGTCGATGATGACCGGCCGCAAGATCTATCGCAAGCCGTCTCGCTTTTTTGCCTGGCTCGGCGGTTCGGCGATGACCGCATCGGTGCTCGGCTGTGTTCCGGCGCCGCCGACCTGGCCGCTGCCCAACGGGCTTGGCGGTGTTGCCGGCGATCTGGTGCTGCGCTTTCCAGCGCTTTTCATCGGTCATTATCCGGCGGGCATTGCCGCCATCATCATTGGTGCGATTTTTGCGCTGCCGGCACTGTTTCTGATGCTGTTTTCGGCCGGGCTGATCATTCGTCATCCCCGGGTCGTGCCGGAATCGGCACAGGCGAAGAAACGGGCGGAGGCTTCCTCCATCCCTTCCGTCGGCGATCTTGATGACGAGCGCGAACATGGTTTCTCGCTGCTGCCGCTGCTGGGCTATATGGAGCATTCCTGGCTGATCATCAGGGCACGTTTCAACCGCATTTTCGGCCGCAGCCCGCGCCGTCACGATGACGAGGGTTTTGAAGAGCCCTATGATTTCAATCAGGACGCCCTTGAGCGGCTCGACGGGCTCGATGCCCCCTTGGAGGCGCCCACCTATCAGCGCCGTGGTGAGCCGAGCCTGATCGATCCCGATGTCCGCGCGACGCGCGGGGCGCCCGGTTTCGTGCCGCCTTTCGATGAATATGAGGATGATGACGATTTCGCTGCCGAGGTCCTGCCGCAGGGTGTTTTGAGCGCTGATTTCGATGGTGGCCCGGCCGACGGCCGCGGCCGTCGCGATCCGGAGATGACCGCTGCCGGTGGCGGGCGGATGCCGCGGGCCAATTTCGTGGCGCAGGCAGCGCCGCCACCGCGGCCAAGCGCCCGGGTGGCCCGTGACGCGCAGGCATCGTTCATCAGTGATGACGGCTTCAAGCTTCCCGCGGTCCACCTTCTGGCCGAACCGAAGGGGATTGCCCGCGACCGCGCGCTGTCACCGGAGATGCTGGAACAGAATGCCCGTATGCTGGAAGGCGTGCTGGAGGATTTCGGCGTCAAGGGTGAGATCATCCATGTCCGTCCCGGCCCGGTTGTCACGCTTTACGAGCTCGAGCCGGCGCCCGGAATCAAGTCGTCGCGCGTCATCGGTCTGGCCGATGACATTGCCCGGTCGATGTCGGCCATTTCGGCACGTGTTGCCGTTATTCCCGGCCGCAATGCCATCGGCATCGAATTGCCGAACCCGACCCGGGAAACCGTATTTCTGCGGGAAATCATCGCCAGCGAGGATTTCGAGAAGAGCAAGGCCAAGCTCGCCATGGCGCTTGGCAAGACCATTGGCGGCGAACCGGTTACGGTCGATCTCGCCAAGATGCCGCATCTGCTGATTGCCGGTACCACCGGCTCGGGCAAGTCGGTTGCGGTCAATACCATGATCCTGTCGCTGCTCTACCGCATGTCGCCGGACCAGTGCCGGCTGATCATGATCGACCCGAAAATGCTTGAACTCTCCGTCTATGATGGCATTCCCCATCTTCTGTCGCCGGTTGTGACCGATCCGAAAAAGGCGGTGGTCGCGCTCAAATGGACCGTGCGGGAGATGGAAGAGCGCTACAAGAAGATGGCCAAGCTCGGCGTGCGTAATATTGACGGCTTCAATACGCGGGTGAAGCAGGCCGAGGAAAAGGGCGAGACGCTGTCGCGCACGGTTCAGGTCGGCTTTGATCGCGAGACCGGTGAGGCGCTTTACGAGACCGAAGAATTCGACATGTCGCCGATGCCCTATATCGTCGTGATCATCGATGAGATGGCCGATCTGATGATGGTGGCCGGCAAGGATATCGAAGGCGCGGTGCAGCGGCTGGCGCAGATGGCCCGTGCGGCCGGTATCCACGTCATCATGGCCACCCAGCGTCCTTCGGTCGATGTCATCACCGGCACGATCAAGGCCAATTTCCCGACCCGCATTTCCTTCCAGGTCACATCCAAGATCGACAGCCGGACCATTCTCGGCGAACAGGGGGCCGAACAGCTGCTCGGTCAGGGCGACATGCTGCACATGGCCGGTGGCGGCCGCATCCAGCGTGTTCACGGCCCCTTCGTTTCCGATCCTGAGGTCGAGGAAATCGTCGCCTATCTCAAGACGCAGGGAACGCCGGATTATCTTGAGGCGATTACCGCCGAGGATGACGAGGATGGCGATATGGGCGATGGCAGCCTTGGCAATCTCGGCCGTTCGGATGATCCTTATGACCAGGCCGTGGCGATCGTGCTTCGGGATGGCAAGGCTTCGACCTCCTATATCCAGCGCCGGCTCGGCATCGGCTATAACCGCGCAGCCAGCCTGATTGAGCGCATGGAGCAGGAAGGGGTGATCGGCCCGGCCAACCATGCCGGAAAGCGCGAAATCCTGGTTCCCACCGAACAGGACATTATCGAAGGGCCGCGCTGATTGCTGGCGAGAAAGCCGGATCTGCCGGCTTTCAGGCGGGCCTTGCCATCAAGGCGCCTTGATGGCGGGGCACGAAATCCTATCTGGGCCGTTATAGAGCTCATTGAGACATTGAATGACGAAGGAATGAACGGCATGGCCTCTGAAACCAAGAAAGCCGCACATAAAAGGCTCGGCCTCGCCGCGCTCCTCGTTGTGGGGATGCTGCCGGTTTCGGCATTCGCGCAGGCACCCACGCCGCCGGAAGCCCTGACGACCCCGCCCGAACTGCCGACAGGCAGCAATGTTCCGCTGCCGACCCATCGTGGAGACGCGCCGGCTGCAGGCGCGCCGGTGACCCCCGCACCGGCCGATGTGGCACAGAAGATCGCGGATCACTTTTCCTCGGTCAAGACGATGACCGGCGAGTTTGTTCAGTTCGGCCCGACCGGCGACCAGCAGGGCGGCAAATTCTATCTCGAAAGGCCGGGCAAGCTGCGCTTCGACTATGACCAGCCGTCGCCGGTCAAGGTCATCGCGGACGGGCGCAATGTCGCCATCGGCAACACCAAGCTTGAGACCTGGGACTTCTATCCGCTGTCTCGCACGCCGCTCAGCCTGCTGCTCTCCGACAATATCGATCTGCAGCATCGCATGGTGCGCGATGTTCAGGAAAAGGATGGTCTGACAACGATCGTGCTCGGCGACAAGACGATCTTCGGCGACCAGACCATCACGCTGACCTTCGACACCAAGACCTTCGACCTGCGCCAGTGGATCGTGACCGATGCCCAGGGCAAGGACACGACGGTGATGCTGTTCAATACCCGTTCCGGCATCCAGTTCGGGCCGTCGACCTTCCGCATCCCCTATGATGACATCATGTCAGGTCCGAATTGAACCTTTGATCCGGCCTGAGAATCGCCTATTGCTGGGCCTTGTTTGATCGGCAATGGCGGGAATGGCAGATGCAGCTGAAGATTTCGACCTGGAACATCAACTCGGTGCGGCTGCGTATGCCGATCGTCGAGCGCTTTGCGGCCGCCAGCCGCCCGGACGTGCTCTGTCTGCAGGAAATAAAATGCACCAATGACCAGTTTCCGCTGAAGCCGCTGAAGGCGCTCGGATACGAGCATATCATCATGCACGGCCAGAAGGGTTATCATGGCGTGGCGATCGCTTCACGCCTGCCGCTGTCGGAGAGTTTTTCCACCGATTACTGCCAGATGGGCGATACCCGCCATATCTCCGCGGTGTTCGAGGCGGGTGGTCGCAAGATCCGGCTGCACAATTTCTATGTGCCGGCCGGCGGTGACGAGCCGGATCCCGAAATCAATCCGAAGTTTCGCCATAAGCTTGATTTCATAGAAGAAATGAAGGCTCTTCAGGCGGATAAGGGCGATGGTGTCTCCTCCGTTCTGGTGGGTGATCTCAACATTGCGCCGCTCGAGAATGATGTCTGGTCGCACAAGCAGCTGCTGAAGATTGTCAGCCATACGCCGGTTGAAACCGATGGGCTGAAGGCGGTGATGGCGGCTGGTGGCTGGGTCGATCTGATGCGCCAGGGCGTGCCGGATGAGGAGAAGATCTATACGTGGTGGAGTTACCGCGCCAAGGACTGGCTTGCCGCCAATCGCGGCCGCAGGCTCGATCATGTCTGGTCTTCGCCCGATATTGCGCCAGCCCTTGCCGGCATCGACATCCTGGCCGAGGCACGCGGCTGGGAAAAGCCGTCCGATCATGTTCCGGTGACGGCGACATTTGATCTTTGAGGGCGGCGTGTCAGGCTGTGTCCTGGCGCCCGAGTTCCCACATCTGCTTCAGTGACTGCCTGTAGTTCGGAAATTCGAACTCATAGCCGAGATTGCAGATCTTCTTGTTGCTGACCCGCTTGTTGTCGCTCCAGAAGGAGCGCGCCATGTCGCTCATTTCCGCCGCCTCGAAGGCGACTTCCGGCGGCGGCGCGATGCCCATCAGCCGGGCCGCCTCGACGATCACGTCCTGCGGCGGCGCCGGTTCGTCATCGGTGATGTTGAAGACGCCGCCAAAGCCATGTTCGGCGAGAAAGGCGGTTGAAAAGCCGACATCCTCGACCCGGACGCGGTTGAAAACCTGGCCCGGCTTGATCACCCGCTTCGAGGAGCCATCCCTGAGCTTGAGAAAGACGTTGCGGCCGGGGCCGTAAATGCCGGAAAGCCGCATGATCGCGACCGGGATGCAATGGTTGGCGCCCGCCTGCAGCCAGCTGCGTTCGGTCTCGTAGCGCAGCTGAGACCGCAGCGAGGTCGGCCGGCATTGCGCCGTTTCATCAATCCATTCGCCCTTGTGGTCGCCATAGACGCCGATGGTGGAAAGATAGCCGATCCATTGCAGTGAGGGGAAATCCTGCCGTGTCGCACCACGGGCGGCGCGCAGCAACGGATCGCCATTGTCGCCCGGCGGAATGGTCTGGACGATATGGGTGACGGATCTGAGCTTGTGCTTGAGCGCAGGGTCGATCGTCTCGCCATCGAAGATGAACGCCTCCATGCCGCAATCGGCAAGTGCGCCGGCCTTGTCCGCAGAACGGATCGTTCCGGCAACCTGGGTGGCATTGGGCGCAAGCGCCCGCCCGATTTCCTTTCCGGAATAGCCGGCACCAAAGATCATCAGATGCATAGCGCACTCCTCCCATTTGCCCATTCATGGCTGACTTTCGGGTCCGTTTCGTGGCGATGACGGCTGGCAAGGCGGGAAAAGTCTTCGGTTGCCAGCAGCCGTGAGAGCGCCCAGACCGCCATGGCCCTGACCTGCGGGGACGGATCCTCAAGCAGCAATTCGCAACGGCCGGCAAGGGCCTTTTCACCGCTGTTTCCAGCCGCGATCAGGCAGTTTCGCACAAAGCGGTCGCGGCCGATACGCTTGACTGGTGAACCGGAGAAGAACGCGCGGAAGGTCTGATCGTCGAAGCCGAGAAAGGTTGCGATCTCAGGGGCCTTCAGGTCGTCGCGCGCCGAAAGCTTGATCTCGGCAGCGGCGCGGGCGAACTTGTTCCAGGGGCAGGCGGCAAGACAGTCGTCACAGCCATAGATGCGGTTGCCCATCTTCTCCCGGAATTCCTCCGGTATGTCGCCGGCATGCTCAATGGTCAGATAGGAGATGCAGCGCCGCGCATCCAGCCTGTAGGGAGCGGGAAAGGCATCGGTCGGACAGGCATCGAGGCAGGCGCGACACCGTCCGCAATGATCCTTTTCGGCCGGGTCCGCGGCAAGCTCTGCGGTGGTGAAGATCGAGCCGAGAAACAGCCAGGAACCATGGCTGCGGCTGACGAGATTGGTATGCTTGCCCTGCCAGCCGAGCCCGGCTTTGGCAGCCAGAGGCTTTTCCATCACCGGGGCGGTATCGACAAAGACCTTGACCTCTTCGCCGGTCCTTGCGGCGATCCGGCCGGCCATCTGTTTCAGTTTGCCCTTGATGACATCGTGATAGTCGCGATTGCGGGCATAGACCGAGATGTTGGCCCTGTCCGGCTGTTGCAGCAGGCTGCGCGGATCGGTGTCGGGACCGTAATTCATGCCGAGCATGATGATCGAGCGGGCCTCGGGCCAGAGATGAAGCGGGTTCGAGCGCCGTTCAAAAGTCGCTTCCATCCATGCCATCGTGCCGTAATAGCCGGCGCTGATGCCTTGACGCAGCGCTTCGGCGGCGTCCGGCATGGCTTCGGCGCGCGTGATCCGGCAGACATCGAAGCCGTTGTCGCGCGCTTCGCCGTCGATGAAAGCCTTGAGCTTTTGTGTCGATCGGTCCATGCCTCAAGCCTTTTGCGCTGTGCGGATGTAGCAATGACGATCCATTTTTACCCCTGACGGGGGCTCTGGCAAGTCAAGCCTAAAAGGCAACAGACTTAAAAATCGAGATCGGCATAATGGGAAACCGGCACAACACCGCGCACGCGCTCTGCCAGAAGCGGGCGGAAGGACGGGCGAGACTTCAGCCGCTGATACCATTCCTTGGCGCCGGGGGCTTCTTCCCATTTGATTTCGCCGAGATAATCAAGCACCGAAATGGCGCCGCCCGCCGCAAGATCGGCATAGCTCAACCGTTTTCCGGCAAGCCAGGGGCGGCTGCCGCCGAGCCAGGAGAGATATTTCAGATGCTGCTGAATATTAGCGCGGGCGGCGCGCAGAATGCGCGAATCGGGTGCGCCGCCGCCATTGCCGCTGGTCATCTGCAGCTTGTAGACGCGTTCGCGGCACAGCGGATAGGTGACATCATGTTCGAGCTTTTGCAGGAACCACTCGGTCAGACGGCGGATTTCGGCGCGCTGGAACGGTTCTTCGGCCAAAAGCCGGCGGTCGCGCTGCAGGACGCCATGGGTTTCGTCAATGAATTCGGCAATCACCGAGGCGCCGCAGAGCACGCGCATATTATCGTCGACATAGACGGGTAACGTGCCGGCAGGATTGGCAGCCAGAAAGGCCCGGCGCTTTTCCCAGGGGCGTTCCTCGATGAGGTCGAACTCAAAATCATATTCGCCCATGACAAGCCGGACAAAGCGGGAGGCGGCGGACATGGGGTGGTGATAAAGCGTTGACATGATGCTCCGCAATTTCGAAACGGCCGGAAGATCGCGCGGCGGGACGTAAGGATATCAGCACCCGCGCCGAGACGGTCCGGAGTGTGGCGATCGTGAATTTTTTCTTCCATTAAGCATTTAAGGATTAATGATGGGTGACCATCCGTCCGTCAACGCCCTCATGGCAACGACATCTTGATCCCATGCGGCCCATGACCGATCTGGCGCGCCATTCCCGCTCTTCCCGTTTACCCTTCGGTAACCATGTTTGTGCAATAGCTGGGGCCAAATGCGTGGAAGGAGACCAGAACCATGGCAGAGCTGCGTGCACTCCGTTTCGCCCGGCGCTTCACTGCGCTCCTTGTTCTGGCTGCGGGGCTGCTTGTCCTGCCGGCGGCAGAAGCCTTTGCCTATAGCCAGGCGAGCGTCAACGCCGAATTTTCCAGCTGGCTTTCCGGTGACATGCGCAAGGCGGCGCTCAAAGCCGGTATCAAACCCGCCGTCTACGACAAGGCGACAAAGGGGCTTGCGATCAACTGGTCGCTGCCCGATCTGGTGCCGCCAGGCGAGAAGCCGCCGGCGACACGGCGCCAGACCCAGCCGGAATTTTCCGAGCCCGGCAATTATTTCAGCGAAAATAATCTGAATTATCTCGCCCAGCGCGGCCAGAAGCTCTACCGGCAATATCAGCCGGTCCTGGATCAGATCGAGGCGCGCTATGGCGTTCCGGGCCGCATTGTGCTGGCCATATGGGGTCGCGAGATGAGCTTCGGCGAGGTGGAGGAAAAATACGATATCCTTCAGGTGCTGGCGACCAAGGCATTCATGACGGGCAGCCGTCAGGCCATGTTCCGCTCCGAATTCATCGATGCGCTGAAGATCGTCCAGTCAGGGGCGGCGCCGATCGACAAACGCAAGGCCTCATGGGCCGGCGCCTTCGGCCAGCCGCAGCTGATGCCGTCCAATTTTCTCGATTACGCCGTCGATTTCGATCGTGACGGGGTGACGGATGTCTGGGATTCCGTGCCTGATGCCATGGCGACGATTGCCAATCATCTGGCCAGCGACGGCTGGGTCAGAGGACGCGACTGGGGTTATGAAGTGACGGTCCCGGCCAATGTCTCCTGCGCTCAGGAAGGGCCGGACAATGCACGCGCCATCTCGTCCTGGGTCAGCCAGGGGATCAACCGTGTCGCCGGAAAAAGCTTCCCCGCCGATGAAATGCGCAAATCCGGCATGATGCTGGTGCCGCAGGGGCGCTACGGACCGGAATTCGTCGTCACCGACAATTTCTATGTGCTGAAGAAATACAATAATTCAGATCTCTATGCGCTGTTTGTCGGCAATCTGGCCGACCGGATCCAGTATGGCATGGGATCCTTCGTCAAACCCTGGCAGAAGACGGGAACGCTGCTGCGCTCCGACGTCGCCGACATGCAGAAGAAACTTGAGGGCATGGGCTATGACGTCGGCGGTGCCGACGGGCTTGTCGGCTACAAGACCAGGCGTTCGATCGGCGACTGGGAGGCACGCTCCGGCTACCAGCAGACCTGCTGGCCGACGCCCTCTCTGCAGAAAGAGCTGATGCACTGAACCCGGCGCATCGGACGGACTATCCGGGCCGCCCGATGACCTGGTGCCTTATCCTGACGCACCGGCTTCACGAAAACCGGCAAGCCCTTCTTCGCCCGATGCTCAAGGTTCAGTGCGTATCCATGAAGGTGCGGTTGAAGACCTCGTCCTTGGGCGCAATGGCCTGGCGCTCGATCATGCGGCGCACTTTCGGACCTGTCTGGTTGCGGGTAATGGCGCGCACCTGATCGAAATGATCACCGTCCGACAGGAGCCGTCGCTGGTTATGGCGCACATAATCGGCCCAGGTCGGCGAATGATAGGTCTCCGTCCAGATGTCCGGATTGGCGAGATTGCGCATCAGCGCCCAGTGGCGGGCGCCATCGCGGATGCGGATACGCCGCCGGTCCGACATCAGCCGCAGGAACTCGATGGTGTTCTCATCGGCGATTTCGAATTCCAGTTCGATGACGATCGGGCCGGAGCGCGGCAGAAGGTCAAGCTTCAGTTCCGGTGTGCGGAAACGGTTGAGCGGCGACAGATCGAGCTTTGAGAAGCCTGGCATGCTCCACAGCAGCCCCATGGCTGCACCGAAAACCATGGTGGCGCCGGATACGGCAAGCGAGAAGGCAATGCCATGATTTTCCGCCAGCATGCCCCAGACCCAGGCACCCAGCGCCTGGCCGCCGAAGGTGGCGGTGGCATAGAATGAGAGCACCCGGCCGACCACCCAGCGCGGGGTCGAGAGCTGGATCGTGGTGTTGAACAGCGAAAATTCCATCACCCAGCAGGCTCCGGCAAAGAAAAGTGCAATGCAGGAGATCACAAGGCTGGTGGAAAAGCCGACCACGGTTGCCGAAACGGCCAGAATGAGAAAGGCGTAACGGACGATGCCTTCCCCCGAAAGCCTTGCGCGGACCGGAGCATTGGCGAAAGCGCCGCCAATGGCGCCGATGCCGAAGGCGCCGAGCATGATGCCGTAGGTCAGCGGTCCGCCGTCAATCACGTCGCGGGCGACAACCGGCAGCAGCGCCAGAAGCGAGACGGCGGCAAAGCCGAAGATGGCGGAGCGGCAGAGCACATTGATGATGTTTGGCGACATGGCTGCATAGCGCAGGCCCGCGAGAATCG
Source organism: Martelella sp. HB161492 (assembly GCF_013184775.1). GTDB lineage: Bacteria > Pseudomonadota > Alphaproteobacteria > Rhizobiales > Rhizobiaceae > Martelella. Next base: position 131,326 of record NZ_JAATVV010000007.1, on the reverse strand, counting down.
CCGTGCCCATCTTTTCGCGCGGCAATTCGTCAACCTCGACCGGCTTTTTCCAGAAGGCCAGCGCCATGGCCGTCGGAATATAGGTCAGAGCGTTGATCAGAAAGGCGATGGCGGGGCTGGTGAAGGTGAGGATCGCGCCACCGATGGCCGGACCGACAACGCGGGTGGCGTTGAAGCCGACCGAATTGAGCGACACGGCGCCGGACACCTCCTCGCGGGGCACCATGTCGCCGACAGCGGCCTGCCAGGACGGGTTGTTCAAAGAGCCGCCGCAACCGATCAGGAAGGTGAAGGCCAGCAGCAGCCACGGCGTGATCAGGCCCGAAAAGGCAACAAAGGCGAGCATGAAGGAGACGACGCACATGAAGATCTGCGCCGCCAGCATGACCTTGCGCCGGTCGTAATTATCGGCAATCGCGCCTGCCAGAAGCGCAAACAGCATGACCGGCAGGGTATTGGATGTCTGGACCAGCGCCACCATATTTTCGGATGGCGTCAGCGACGTCATCATCCAGGCCGCCCCCACGCCCTGCACCATGCCGCCGATATTGGAAATGATCGACGCCGACCAGATATTGCGGAAGGTCGGGTAGGAGAATGGTGACAGGAAGGTCTGGGGTTGCGGCATGCGCTTGATCCCTAAAGCGATTCGACTGTGCTGGCGGTGCGGCAATATAGGCCGATACCATGGCGCCTGCCTATAGCCGTGACGGTTTTTCGCGAAAGAGTGCCTTTCGGAAATGCTTGCATTTTGGGCAGAACGGGTGTATCACCCGGCAAAATTCTTGATCGTCAGATGGAGAGTGGGGCCGGCCGGACCCGCTCTTTTTTATTTGGCGCGCAATTCCCGGCGGAAACGGAAACGACAATGGATGTGAATTCGATGGAAGAACGGCTGATCGTCGAGACGGGTATCGACAAGCGCGTTGCCGATCTGATCGAGCCGGTCCTGCAGGATCTGGGCTTCAAGCTGGTGCGCGTGCGCCTTTCCGGCCAGAACGGCCTGACGCTGCAGATCATGACCGAGCGCAATGATGGCACGATGACGGTGGAGGACTGTGAAGAGGTCTCCATGGCCGTGTCGCCGGTGCTCGACGTCGAAGACCCGATCGACCGCGCCTATAATCTCGAAGTGTCGTCACCCGGTATTGACCGGCCGATGGTCCGCAAGACGGATTTCTATCGCTGGAAGGGTCATCTGATGAAATGCGAGACCTCGGTGATGGTCGACGGCCGCAAGCGTTTCCGCGGCCGCATCATTGAAGCGGGACCGGATGATTTCACGCTGTTGCGCGATGGCGTTGCCTATGGCGAGGCCCCGGAGGTGACGATCCCCTTTTCGGCATTGGCCGATGCCAAGCTGATTTTGACGGATGAACTGATCCGCGATGCGCTGCGTGCCGACAAGCAGGCAAAGGCGCGGGCGGCCAATGAAAATGGCACGCCGGATGATGGCGAAGGTGCCGAAAGCAACTGAGGCCCTGCATTGCCGCTGAAGCGGCACGGGCCTGACAAAGAATGACATCGGAACCGACGGTTCCCCTTTTGAAGACGGAGACAGATCAATGGCAGTGAGTGCGAACCGGCTTGAACTGTTGCAGATTGCCGATGCAGTGGCGCGGGAAAAGTCTATCGACCGCGAGATCGTTCTGGCCGCCATGGCCGATGCGATCCAGAAGGCGGCGCGCTCGCGCTATGGCACGGACACCAATATCCGCGCCGACATCAATCCGAAGACCGGAGAAATCCACCTTCAGCGTCTGCTGGAAGTTGTCGATCACGCCGAGGACTATAACCTCCAGATCCCGCTGGCGCTGGCCCAGGACCGCAACCCCGAAGCCAAGATCGGGGATTTCATCGCCGATCCGCTGCCGCCGATGGATTTCGGCCGTATTGCCGCCCAGTCGGCCAAGCAGGTGATCGTGCAGAAAGTGCGCGAAGCCGAGCGTGACCGCCAGTATGAAGAATATCATGACCGGATCGGCGAGATCGTCAACGGCACGGTCAAGCGCGTCGAATACGGCAATGTCATCGTCGATCTCGGCCGCGGTGAAGCCATTATCCGCCGTGACGAGATGATCCCGCGCGAGGCCCCGCGCTATGGCGATCGCATCCGCGCCTATGTCTATGACGTGCGGCGCGAGCAGCGCGGTCCGCAGATTTTCCTGTCGCGTACCCACCCGCAGTTCATGGTCAAGCTCTTCACCATGGAAGTGCCGGAAATCTATGACGGCATCATCCAGATCAAGTCGGTTGCCCGCGACCCGGGCTCGCGCGCCAAGATCGCCGTTGTCTCCAACGATGCCTCGATCGATCCGGTCGGCGCCTGCGTCGGTATGCGCGGTTCCCGCGTTCAGGCCGTTGTCGGCGAATTGCAGGGTGAGAAGATCGACATCATTCCGTGGTCGGAAGATCCTGCCTCCTTCATCGTCAACGCGCTGCAGCCGGCCGAAGTGGCCAAGGTCGTTCTGGATGAGGACGCCGAGCGCATCGAGGTTGTCGTTCCCGACGAGCAGCTGTCGCTGGCCATCGGCCGTCGCGGCCAGAATGTCCGCCTTGCCTCGCAGCTCACCGGCTGGGACATCGACATCATGACGGAGCACGAGGAATCGGAGCGCCGCCAGAAGGAATTCAACGAGCGTTCGCAGCTGTTCATGGAAGCGCTTGATGTCGACGAGATGGTCGGTCAGGTTCTCGCTTCGGAAGGCTTCGCAGCCATTGACGAAGTGGCCTATGTCGAACTCGATGAAATCTCCTCGATCGAAGGCTTTGACGAGGAAACGGCCCAGGAAATCCAGACGCGTGCACGCGAATATCTGGAACGTCTTGAAGCCGAGATGGACGAGAAGCGCCGTGCGCTGGGCGTCTCTGACGACCTGCGTCAGATCGACGGCATGACGTCGGCGATGATGGTGGCACTCGGCGAGGATGGTGTGAAGACGCTTGAAGATTTCGCCGGCTGCGCTGCTGACGATCTGGTTGGCTGGAGCGAGCGCCAGAACGGCCAGACCAAGCGTTTCGAAGGCATTCTGTCTTCCTTCGACCTGTCGCGTGTGGAAGCCGAGAACATGGTTGTTCAGGCACGTCTCGCTGCGGGCTGGATCACCGAGGCAGATCTTGCCAGTGCTGCGGAAGCGGCTGAGGAAGACGCTGTCGCAGAAGAGGCTGGCGAAGAAGGCGACGCCGTTGCCGAAACCGAAGCCGATGGTGAGGAAAAGGCCTGAGCAACATGGAGCCTGCCCGCGATGAAGAGGCGGAGATGAACGAGCGAACCTGCATCGTTACCCGCCAGACGGGCACGCCGGAGGATCTGATCCGCTTCGTCGCCGGTCCCGGCGACGTCGTGTTTCCTGACCTCAAACGGGAGTTGCCGGGTCGGGGTTGCTGGGTCACGGCCGAACGATGGGCCGTGGCACAGGCGGTTGAAAAAAAGCTTTTTTCCCGCGCGCTGAAGGCGAAGGTCACGGCAGAGCCAGAATTGGCGGATATGGTCGACGGGCTTTTGGCCCGTCAGCTTGCTGGCATGATCCATATGGCGCGCAAGGCAGGCGAGTTTGTCACTGGCTCGACAAAGGTCGATCTGGCGATCCGTTCGGGGCAGGCCATCGCGGTGTTTCACGCTGAAGATGCGGCCGATGACGGGGTGCGCAAGCTTGATCAGGCGCGCAAGGCATTCATGCTCGCAAATGAGCTCGATACCGAGATTCCGGCTTTTCGTCCCTTCGGGACAGAAGAATTGATCGCTCTTTTGGGCGAGAATGCGTTTAAACACGCTGCAGCGCTTGCGGGGAAGGCCGGTGAGGGTGTAGTGAAGCGCGCAAACATGCTCGTAAGGTTTCGGGCAGGAGGGCCTAGTGCCAAGCGCTGAGGAAACGCGGCGATGACAAGACAATGACGACGTCACGGATTTTGGCCGGACGCCACTTTTTGATTTAGATAGCGGGAATGCGCGCTTTTTCCTGAAAGCCGGTTCTCGCCCCAAGGAACGGGAACCGTATGACGGACAATAAAGACGACAAGACACTCAGCGTATCGGGCAAGAAAACACTTACACTCAAGCCGTCGGGTGTCAGCCAGGGAACCGTGCGCCAGGATATGGGCCGCGGTCGCAGCAAGGCAGTCGTGGTCGAAACCCGCAAACGCCGGGTTCACAAGCCCGAGGATGAACCGGCTGCAGCGGCAGCACCGCAGCCGGCGCCGGCTGCTCCGCAGCGCCCGGCAGCACCCGCACCAGCTCCGGCTGCTGCTCCCGCACCGGTCAAGGCCGCCGAACCGGCGCCAGTGCGCACGGAAGCAGCGCCAGCCCGTCCGGCACCCCAGCCGCAGCAGCCTGCTGCCCGCGCGCCGCAGTCGCAGCACCGTCAGGGTGGCGGGCCGCGTCAGGATCGCAATCAGGGCAATCATCAGAACCGCCAGCGTGGTGGCCAGGGGTCAGGCAATGGTCCGCGTCAGGATCGCAATCATGGCAATCGTGGCCGTGGCGGCAATGTTTTGCATGATCTGTCCGCCGGTGAAATGGAAGCCCGTCGCCGGGCGCTGATCGAAGCGCAGGCCCGTGATGCCGAAGACGAGCGTCGCCGTGTCGCCGAGGCTGAAGAAGCCCGTCGCCAGGCAGAGATCGATGCCAAGCGCAAGGTTGAAGAAGAAGCCCGCCGCGTTGCGGAAGAGGCAGAGGCCGCCAAGCGCGCCGCTGAGGAAGCAAAGACCGCCGCCGAAACCGCTGCAAGCGAAGCCGCGGAGCGTCCCGCCGCCGAGCCGGCCCGTCCGGCTGCAAGGCCTGCGCCGCGTGCCAACGCCCCGCGCGCTACCGAGAAGGTCGTGACGGATCCCGCCGAGGCCGAGGCGCAGCTTGCACGTGCCGGACAGCGCACGCGCACGGCCACCCGTGCCAGCGATGATGATGATGCAGCGCGTGGCCGCAAGCCGCGCCGCGAAACCGAAGAGGATGATCGCAGCGCCCGCGGTCCGGCAGCCGTTCGCGGCAAGGTCGTGCGTCCCGATGCTGCCGCCAAGCCGGCAGCCCGCCCGAAGGGCGAGGGTGAACGCCGCCGTGGCAAGCTGACGGTCACCACCGTTACCTCCGACGAGGATGGCGGTGCGACCCGTGGTCGTTCGCTTTCGGCGATGCGCCGGCGGCAGGAGAAATTCCGCCGTGCCCAGGCTCAGGAGCCGCGCGAGAAGGTACTGCGCGAGGTCATCCTGCCGGAAACCATCACCATTCAGGAACTGTCACAGCGTATGTCCGAACGGGCCGTCGACGTGATCAAGTATCTGATGAAGGAAGGGCAGATGATGAAGCCCGGCGACGTGATCGATGCCGATCTCGCCGAGCTGATTGCCACCGAATTTGGTCACACCGTCAAGCGCGTTGCTGAATCCGACGTCGAAGAGGGTATCTTCGGTCGTGAGGACGATGAAAAGGACATGGTGTCCCGTGCGCCGGTCGTCACCATCATGGGCCATGTCGACCACGGCAAGACCTCGCTGCTGGATGCGATCCGCCATGCCAATGTGGTGGCCGGAGAAGCTGGCGGTATCACCCAGCATATCGGCGCCTATCAGGTCGAGCAGGATGGTCAGAAGATTACCTTCATCGACACGCCCGGCCACGCCGCCTTTACCGCGATGCGTGCCCGCGGTGCCCAGGCGACCGACATTGCCATTCTGGTGGTTGCTGCCGATGACAGCGTGATGCCGCAGACGATCGAGAGCATCAGCCATGCCAAGGCGGCCGGCGTTCCGATCATCGTGGCGATCAACAAGATCGACAAGCCGGAAGCCGATCCGCAGCGGGTGCGTACAGCGCTGCTGCAGCATGAGGTTTTCGTTGAAACCATGGGCGGCGAGACGCTGGAAGTCGAGGTTTCGGCCAAGACCGGCAAGAATCTCGACAAGCTGCTGGAAGCGATCCTGCTGCAGTCGGAAATTCTCGACCTGAAGGCCAATCCGGACCGTACCGCAGAAGGTGTGGTCATTGAAGCCGAGCTTGACCGCGGCCGCGGTGCCGTCGCCACGGTTCTGGTTCAAAAGGGTACGCTGACGCCGGGTCAGATCATCGTTGCCGGTGATCAGTGGGGGCGTGTGCGCGCACTGGTCAATGACCGCGGCACCCATGTCAAGGATGCCGGTCCGTCGACACCTGTCGAAATTCTCGGTCTTTCGGGAACGCCGGCCGCCGGTGACCGCTTTGCCGTTGTTGAGAACGAAGCCAAGGCCCGCGAGATCGCCGAATATCGCCAGCGGCTTGCCCGCGACAAGGCGGCGGCCCGCCAGTCGGGTTCGCGCGGTTCGCTGGAACAGATGATGAGCCAGCTCCAGGATACGGGCCGGAAGGAATTCCCGCTCGTTATCAAGGGCGACGTTCAGGGTTCGGTCGAAGCGATTCAGGCGGCCCTCGACAAGCTTGGGACCGATGAGGTTCGTGCCCGGATCGTCCACGCGGCGGCCGGTGGTATCACCGAATCGGATATCTCGCTGGCGGAAGCCTCCGATGCCGCGATCATCGGCTTCAACGTTCGTGCCAATACCCAGGCCCGCCGTGCTGCCGAACAGGCCGGCATCGAGATCCGCTACTACAACATCATCTACGATCTGGTGGATGACGTGAAGGCTGCGATGTCGGGACTGCTGTCGCCGGAGCGCCGCGAAACCTTCCTCGGCAATGCGGAGATCCTCGAGGTCTTCAACATTTCCAAGGTCGGCAAGGTTGCCGGCTGCCGGGTCACCGAAGGCAAGGTCGAACGTGGTGCCGGTGTCCGTCTGGTGCGCGATCACGTGGTCATCCACGAGGGCAAGCTCAAGACGCTCAAGCGCTTCAAGGACGAAGTCGGCGAAGTGCCGGTCGGTCAGGAATGCGGCATGGCCTTCGAAAATTACGAAGATATCCGCGCTGGCGACACGATCGAGTGCTTCCGCGTCGAACATATCAGCCGCACGCTCTGACAGCGCGTTGCCGCGATCATCGAAGAAGGGCCGGTCCGCTTCAGCGGGCCGGCCTTTTTGATGGGTAATCGCGGCGGAGTATCAGGAAAATCGAATTTTCGTTCGGGTGTGCCGCGGCGATAGTCGGGTCTCACATGTGTCGGCAGGCTGTCGCATGTGCTTCGCCCGCCGGCTTTTTTACCCCTTTAGTCAGAGCGTAATTTTCCTATGGCTTTCCTTCATATTTCCGAAAACAGTGCCTTCCGACCTTATCATTCCGCTCCCGCGCGCCTGGCTGCACCCAAGGCGGTTCGTCCTGAACCATCCGCGGGCGCAACCATTCGCTCCCTGTGGAACGGTATTGCTTCATCCGCTCCCGAAGCGCTCGATGAAAGGCCTGCAACACCGCCGGGGTCAATCAGCTCATTGAAACAGAGCGAGGCGCATTCGGAGCTGAACATGTCGTCGATTTATGAAGAGATCTGGTCGACGGGGCCGGGCACCAACGAGGAGCCGGTCATGCAGCGGAGCGGTCCACCCGAACTGCCGGTGCAGCCGATCCTCTTGCCACGGGCAAGGTTGCGTCCACACATGCCTGACCAGCCGATTGTGATACCCCGGGCGCGGCTGCGCGGAAGGCCGCAGCCCGAACAGATGGAGGTGCGACTGCCGCGGGCCAAGCTGATCCCGAGGAACGGTGTGCGCTAGCGCATCGGCTCAAAAATCGGAAACGATTTTCGAAAAGAACGATGCGGCGATACAAGAAGATGGAGCGTCCTGGTGCGCCCAAAAGGCCGCACGGCGCTCCAGGAGCCTGATGCGCAAAGACTCCAGATGGGCTGGGAACAAATGAAAACGGACCGCATGGCGCGGCCCGTTTTTTAGTTTCCCGCATATGAGAGGAGGGAGAATGGCCGAGCGGGACGCGGCCGACCAGAACACTTCACGAGTTGAAGGAGGAGGAGAAGATGAAGTGTCCTGAAACTGGATCTGAAACGGCGAAATGGCTCCCTCTGTTCTGCATTCCGAAAGGCTTTGGAAGCCCTTCTGCCGGTTGTTGAGATCATCTTTAGCCTTGGTTTTCAGCAGAGGCTTTGCGCTGGATCAAACGCTTGGGGCGGTTTCCGACTTTAGGCGGATGGTCATGCGCCAGCGCCCAATCTGCCGCGCAGCGATTGACCTGAAGGCGACAACGCGCTAAACGACCCGCCAATCACGCAAGGAACTGTCCGGGCGGGTTCGAACCCCGTTACAAGCGGACAGAGCGCAAACACGTAGACGACAGAATCAGAGCCAAGATGACGAGAGCCACATCCTCGGCGCCCTCCCAGCGCATGCTGCGCGTTGGTGAACAGGTGCGTGCCGCATTGACGAAAGTGTTGCAGAGGGGCGATATCCGCGATCCGCTGATCGAAAACACTGTGATTTCGATTTCAGAAGTGCGCATGTCGCCCGATCTGAAGATTGCCACGGCCTATGTCACGCCGCTTGGCAATCACGATCACGATGCACTTGTTGCAGCCCTCAATCACCATGCCCGCTACCTGCGTGGCCGGGTGAGCCCGGAGCTGCGGCAGATGAAATATATGCCGGAACTGCGGTTCCGCGATGATACCAGTTTCGACAATTTCGCGAAAATCGACGAGCTTCTGCGCTCGCCGGAAGTGGCGCGCGATCTCGATCACGATGAAGACGACGACAACAACGACAATAACGACTGAGCATGGCACGACAGAGAAAACCCAAGGGCCGTCCGATTTCCGGCTGGCTGATCCTCGACAAGCCGGTTGATTTCGGCTCCACCGAAGCTGTTTCCAAGATCAAGTGGCTGTTCAAGGCACAAAAGGCCGGGCATGCGGGTACGCTTGACCCGCTGGCCTCCGGCATGCTGCCGATCGCCCTTGGCGATGCCACCAAGACGGTGCCTTATGTGATGGAAGGTCGCAAGATCTACGAATTTTCCGTCACCTGGGGGGAAGAGCGTGCTTCTGATGATCTGGAAGGCGAGGTGACGGAAACGTCGCCGAAGCGTCCGTCAAAGGCCGATATCGAAGCGCTTCTGGGCAAATATACCGGGGTGATCGAGCAGGTGCCGCCGCAGTTCTCGGCGATCAAGATTGATGGCGCCCGCGCCTATGATCTCGCCCGTGAAGGCGAGACGGTGGAGATGCCCGCCCGCGAGGTCGAAATTCACCGGCTGACGTTGATCGGCTGCCCGGATGAAAACACCGCCGATTTCGAAGTCGAGTGCGGCAAGGGCACCTATGTCAGGGCACTGGCCCGCGACATGGGGCGCGATCTTGGCTGCTTTGGCCACATCTCGGCACTGCGGCGACCCTTCGTCGCCCCCTTTGCCGAGGATATGCTGGTGCCGCTGGCCGATCTGGTGGCGCTGGAAGACATCGAGGATGAAGCCGAGCGCCTCGCAGCGCTCGATGCCATGCTGCTTGATACTGCCGAAGCGCTGGCAAGCCTGCCGCATGTGCCGGTCAATGATGATCAGGCCCGGCGTCTGCGCCTTGGCAATCCGATCATTCTGCGCGGCGCCCAGGCGCCCGTCGCGGAACCGGATGCCTATGCCTCGATCGGTGGCAAGCTGATTGCCATTGGCGAGATCGCCGAGGGCCAGTTCAAGCCGCGCCGCGTTTTCGGCTGAGAATTTCAGGACCTGTTGTGACAGGCCGCTCGCATCTCGGTGCGGGCGGCCTTTTCGTATCCGGCAGCTACGGACTTGCAATGCCGGGCCGAGGGGAGGAATGTGGCGGCGTTGATGCCAATCATATCGAGCCTGCCCATGTTTCTCACCAACCGCGACCTTGTCGACCTCATCGAACTGCGCCACGATCTGCACCGTCATCCGGAAATCTCCGGTGAAGAGCGGCGAACGGCGGGAAGGGTCGCGTCCTATCTTCAGCCGCTGAAACCGGATGCGCTTGTGACCGGTCTTGGCGGTCATGGTGTTGCCGCTGTCTTTGAAGGCGCCGAGCCGGGGCCAACCGTGCTGTTTCGCGCCGAGCTCGATGCCCTGCCGATCGAGGAACTGACCGGGCTCGATTATGCCTCCGAAGTGCCGGGCAAGGGGCATCTTTGCGGCCATGACGGGCATATGGCGATCCTGACAGCGCTGGCGACCGGTCTTTCCAGACAAAGGCCGGCGCGCGGCAGGGCGGTGCTGCTCTATCAGCCGGCGGAGGAGACCGGTGCTGGGGCGGCAGCGGTGATCGCCGATCCGCAATTTGCTGCTCTTGCGCCTGACATGGCTTTTTCGCTGCACAACCAGCCGGGCATGGCGATCGGGACGGCATCGCTGATGGCGGGTCCGGTCAATTGCGCCTCGCGCGGCATGCGCATCATTCTCTCCGGCAAGACGGCCCATGCGTCGCTGCCGCATACGGGCGTTTCGCCCATGCCTGCCCTGGCGGAAATCATGCCGGCGCTGGCCGCGCTTGCCCATGGCCGGCACAGCGACGCCGATTTTGCGCTGGTGACCGTGACCCACGCGGAAATGGGCGAACGCGCCTTTGGCATCGCACCGGGGGCGGCGGAAGTCTGGGTGACGCTTCGAACGCTGACCGATGACCGGATGGATGCCTTGCGGGAAAGGGCCGAGGCGGTTGCCATCGACGCGGCAGGTCGCTGCGGGCTTGGCGTTGCGATCAGCTATGATGACATTTTCATGCATTGCGAAAATGCCGGGGAAGCGGTTGATCATCTCGCCGCAGCGCTGACGGCGGAAGGTGTCGCCTTTGATCGCGGTGATCTGCCGATGCGGGCATCGGAGGATTTCGGCCGCTTCGGCAAGATCTGCCCGGCGGCGATGTTCTTTCTCGGTTCGGGAATGGACAATGCCGATCTGCACAATCCCGATTATGCCTTTCCCGATGATCTGATCGAAATCGGCGGACGGGTCTTCATGCGCGTCGCGCGCGATCTTCTCGGCTGAGGCCCGCGCCCCGGGGCGAGCGCTGCGGGTCGTGGATTTACTGGCGGGCTCGACAATCCCTGCCTTTTGCCCTATATGACCGCCAGCATTGCAACATATGCTTTTGAATGACCTCTGCTGGACGACATCCCGGCCGGGGCGACTTTAAATCCTCGTTACACAGAAAGGACGTTACGATGTCGATCACTGCTGAACGCAAGGCCGAGCTGATCAAGGAATACGCAACCAAGGAAGGCGACACCGGTTCGCCGGAAGTTCAGGTTGCCATCCTGACCGAGCGGATCACCAATCTGACCGAGCACTTCAAGGACCACAAGAAGGACAACCACTCCCGTCGTGGCCTGCTGAAGCTCGTTTCCAGCCGCCGTTCGCTGCTTGATTACCTCAAGCGCAATGACGAAGCCCGCTACACCGCTCTGATCGGTCGTCTCGGCATCCGTCGCTGATTTTTTAAAGGCGGGCGTTTGCGTCCGCCTTTTTCCTTTGAAAAGGCGCGCCAGGGGCGCGCTTTGGCACCCTGTAGCGCAGGTGGCGGCGCTGCAGGAGGACTAGACGGTTCGCCGGGGGCGGCCGTGCCACATGAAGAGACCCGTCATGGGGCAGGATTGCCGGCCGCTTCCCTTATTTCAGAAGCGGCGAGCTGTCTTGCCCATGATGCGTCATTTGAGATGAACCCGCAGCGGCAGGCCATGGGCAGGCGTTGCGGGAAGCAGAAAAAGGACAAGACATGTTCAACACCCACACCGTGGAAATCGAGTGGGCCGGCCGGCCGCTGAAGCTGGAGACCGGCAAGGTTGCCCGTCAGGCCGATGGAGCCGTGATCGCGACCTATGGCGAAACCGTCGTTCTAGCGACCGTCGTTTCGGCCAAGGACGTGAAGCCGGGCCAGGATTTCTTCCCCCTGACGGTCAACTATCAGGAAAAGACCTATGCTGCCGGCAAGATCCCGGGCGGCTATTTCAAGCGTGAAGGCCGTCCGAGCGAAAACGAAACGCTGGTTTCGCGCCTGATCGACCGTCCGATCCGTCCGCTTTTCCCGGAAGGCTACAAGAACGACACCCAGGTCGTGGTCACCGTTCTGCAGCACGACATGGAAAACAACCCGGACATCTTGTCCATGGTTGCGACCTCGGCCGCGCTGACGGTTTCCGGCGTTCCGTTCATGGGCCCGATCGCCGGCGCCCGCGTCGGCTACATCAACGGCCAGTATGTGCTGAACCCGCATATCGACGAAATGCCGGAAACGGCACTTGATCTCGTCGTTGCCGGCACGACCGAGGCTGTTCTGATGGTTGAATCGGAAGCCAAGGAGCTGCCTGAGGACATCATGCTCGGCGCCGTCATGTTCGGCCACAAGGGCTTCCAGCCGGTGATCGACGCGATCATCAAGCTGGCTGAGGTTGCTGCCAAGGAGCCGCGCGAATTCGAGCCGGAAGATTTCTCCGCGCTGGAAGGCGAAATGCTGGCCTTTGCCGAAGCCGAACTGCGTGATGCCTACAAGATCACCGAAAAGGCGTCCCGCTACGCCGCTGTCGATGCCGTCAAGGCCAAGGTCAAGGCGCATTTCGCTCCGGCCGAAGGCGAAGAGGCGAAGTATTCCGACGAAGATATCGCTTCGGTCTTCAAGCATCTGCAGGCCAAGATCGTTCGCTGGAACATTCTCGACACATCGAGCCGCATCGACGGCCGTGATCTTCAGACCGTGCGTCCGATCACTGCTGAAGTCGGCCTTCTGCCGCGTACCCATGGTTCGGCGCTGTTCACCCGTGGTGAAACCCAGGCCCTGGTTGTTGCCACGCTTGGCACTGGCGAAGACGAGCAGTATGTCGACAGCCTGACCGGCATGTACAAAGAAAAGTTCATGCTGCACTACAACTTCCCGCCCTATTCGGTCGGTGAGACGGGCCGCATGGGTTCGCCGGGCCGCCGCGAAATCGGTCATGGCAAGCTCGCTTGGCGCGCTGTCCATCCGATGCTGCCGGAAACCGAACAGTTCCCCTACACGCTGCGTGTTGTTTCTGAAATCACCGAATCCAACGGTTCGTCCTCGATGGCCACCGTCTGCGGCACCTCGCTGGCGCTGATGGATGCCGGTGTTCCGCTGGCCAAGCCGGTTGCCGGTATCGCCATGGGCCTGATCAAGGAAGGTGAACGCTTCGCTGTCCTGTCCGATATTCTCGGCGACGAAGACCACCTCGGCGACATGGACTTCAAGGTTGCCGGTACCGATTCCGGCATCACCTCGCTGCAGATGGACATCAAGATCGACGGTATCACCGAAGAGATCATGTCCGTTGCACTGAACCAGGCCAAGGGCGGCCGTCTGCACATTCTCGGCGAAATGGCCAAGGCCATCACCGAGAGCCGTTCGCAGCTCGGCGAATTTGCACCGCGCATCGAAGTGATGAACATTCCGGTCGACAAGATCCGTGACGTTATCGGTTCGGGCGGCAAGGTCATCCGCGAAATCGTTGAAAAGACCGGCGCCAAGATCAACATCGAAGATGACGGCACGATCAAGATCGCATCGTCTTCCGGCAAGGAGATCGAGGCCGCCAAGAAGTGGATCCACTCGATCGTTGACGAGCCGGAACTGAACGCCATCTATGAGGGCACGGTTGTCAAGACCGCCGATTTCGGCGCTTTCGTCAACTTCTTCGGCGCCCGCGACGGTCTGGTCCACATCTCCCAGCTGGCACAGGAACGCGTTGCCAAGACCACCGACGTGGTCAAGGAAGGCGACAAGGTCTGGGTCAAGCTCATCGGTTTCGATGAGCGTGGCAAGGTCAAGCTGTCGATGAAGATCGTCGATCAGGCAACCGGCAAGGAATTGCCGAAGCCCGAGCGCAAGGAAAAGAAGGACGACGCTGAATAAGGCGTCCCCATTCCATATGCTGCATTTCGGGGCGCGGGCAATTTCTGCCCGCGCCCCTTGCCTTATCGAGGAAGCTTGAGCCATGTCTCGCGAAACGCTGAAAACCCTGTTCTATCCTTTTGAAAACGGCGTGCTCGACATGCCCGCGTCCGGCCGTGCGCTGTTTTACGGTGCCGAGCCCGGCTTCCGCCTGCCCCAGGGCTTCGGCGCGGAGATCTGCGCCGTGCAGCCGCTGAAAAGCCTGTTCGATGGCCTGAAGGCCGCAGGTGTGGCGGTCGAGCCGGAGCGTGGCGACGGGCCATACGATCTGTCGCTGGTGCTGTTGACCAAGCATCGCGGCGAGAACGAAAATCATATCGCCGAGGCGCTGGCCAATACGGTCCCCGGTGGCATGATCGTGATCGCGGGCGCCAAGGAAGAGGGCGTGCAGTCGATGCGCAAGCGCCTTGCCGGCCTGATTGACGGTGTTGAATCGACACCGAAATATCACGGTGTGGCGATCTGGCTCGCCCGCCCGGAAAAGCCTGAAGCCGCGATTGCGGCGCTCACCCATCCCGCCGTCGAGATCGATGGCCGCTTCACCACCGTCCCCGGGCTTTTCTCCCACGACCGGATCGACGAAGGCTCACGTCTTCTGGGCGAACGCCTGCCGGAGGATTTTGCCGGTCTGGCTGCCGATTTCGGCGCCGGCTGGGGCTATCTGTCGGCGATGCTGCTCGAGACGGCACCACGGCTTGGCGGGCTTGATCTCTACGAGGCCGACCACCGGGCGCTGGAGCGGGCGCGTGTCAATCTCGCCGGCAAGTCCGACCACATGCCGGTCAAGTATTTCTGGCAGGACCTGACCGCCGGTCCGGTGAAGACGCGCTATGACCTGATCATCATGAACCCGCCCTTCCATGCTTCCGGGCAGGCGGCAGAACCGGCGCTCGGCCAGACGATCATCGAAACGGCCCTGGCGGCGCTGAAGCCGGGCGGCAAGCTGATGCTGGTCGCCAATCGCGGTCTGCCTTACGAGGACATCCTTGCGAAGAACTGCCGTCAGCATGGAGAGACCTACCGCAATGCCCGCTTCAAGATCCTCTGGGGCGTGAAGTGAATTTCAATGCGCTGATCCCGGAACTATCCGTCCGGGATCTTCAGCAAAGCCTTGCCTTCTATGTCGGCCTGATCGGCTTTTCCGTGCGTTATGACCGGCCGGAGGAAGGGTTTGCCTTCCTTCAAAAGGGGCAGGCGCAGCTGATGCTGGATACGATCGGCATCGGCCGGACCATTGATGAGCTGGCCTCAGGTCTTGGCGGTGGCGTCAATTTCCAGCTTGCCGTCGATGATTTCGATGCGATTGTCGCCCGGCTTCAGACGGCCGAATGGCCGCTGGTGCTGGGGCCGGAAGACAGATGGTACCGCACGGCAGATGGCGAGGAAGGGCAGCGCCAGCTCTGGCTGCGTGATCCGGATGGTTATCTGCTGCGACCGTTCATGCCGCTCTAGAACGCCGTGCGTCCTTTTGGATGCGCCAGGGCATCATCCGAACGGATCCAGTCCGATCGACGCGTTGATCGCCTCAGTCAAACAGGCGGCGTTCTGCCGGTGCAATGATCTTCGCGATCATGGCGTCATCCACCGCATCGAGGCTGTCCGGCTGCCAGTGCGGATCATGATCCTTGTCGATAAGCGTGGCGCGTACGCCCTCGGCAAAATCGGGCCGGAAGATCATTTTCTGACCGGCGGCAAACTCGCGCTCCAGGCAATCTTCGAGCCGTTCGGAGCGGCCACCCTCACGAATGAGCTCCAGCGTCAGCCTGACGGAGACCGGGCAGCGCCCTTCGATCTGGCGGACGGTCTGAAGGGCAAAGGCGCCACCGTCGCGGCGCAATGCGGCAAGGATCTGGCCGACAGTGTCATGGCGGAAGGCGATATCGATCAGCCGGTGCTCGAATTCGATCGGCGAAAAGGCCGGGCTGGTGGCGAAGTCCGCTATCAGCGGGTCGAGCGCCTGTTCCAATGTTTCACCCTCAAGGGCGAGGATCGCCTCCACCAGCCGGGGCAGCCGCGAAGCGGGGACAAAATGATCGGCGATCTTCATGCGGATGGCGTCGGCAGGCCCGACGGTTGCGCCGGAAAGGCCCATATAGGTGCCGAATTCATGATCGGGCAGTGACAGGAACCAGGTCGCGCCGATATCCGGCAACAGCCCGATCCCGGTTTCGGGCATGGCAAGCCGGCTCCGTTCGGTGACGATGCGGTGCGAGCCATGGGCGGAAATGCCGAGCCCGCCACCCATGACGATGCCATCCATGATGGCGATATAGGGCTTGTCGAGCCGGGCGATATGGGCATTCATCCGGTATTCGTCGGCGAGGAAATCGATGGCCGACGCATCGCTGGCGAGCACTTTTTCGCGGACCTCGCGCACATCGCCGCCCGCAGACAGACCCCGGCTGCCATTGCCTGTCACCAGAATGGCGGCGATGTCAGGGGCATGTTCGAAGGCCGTAATCGCGGCGTGCATGTCGCGGATGATCTGATGGGTGAGGGCGTTCAGTGCCTTCGGCCGGTTGATGGTGATCAGACCGACAGCACCGCGTGTCTCGATCAGAACCGGCTCTTCCGTCGCCACCGTCGCATCCATGGATCTGCTTTCCTCTCAGCCGCTGTTTCGCTCACCGCACCATTGGTAGAGGCTGTGGCCAGTTCGTCAAATGACAAATGTCAAACGCGCCGCAGGCCTGAAGTCTGCGGCGCGTTTGATGAATGTGGAGCGCAAAAGCCTGGCGCTTACTGCTCGCCGAGTTTCATCGACGGGTCATAGTCCTTGCCCTCGACCTCTTTCACCACGGCCTGGCCGCAATACATCTGGCCGGTGGCGTGGTTGAAGGAGATCGACGGCGCGCCGGAGAGCGACCAGCCCTTGTTCAGCGCATCGGTGACGCGATGGCAGAAGCTGGCATCATCGGGTCCGGTGAGGAAACGGTAGAGCTTCACAGGCTGTCTCCTTCCGGCTTTTCAATGCCTTCGGCAATGGCGACAAGCGCCTCGGCCTGTTCCAGATGCAGCCGCTCGATCATCCGGCCGTTGAATTGCAGCACGGCCTGTCCTTGCGCTTCCGGTGCGGCGAAGGCCGCGATAATGGCATGCGCTTCGGCGAGGGCGGCCGGAGACGGGCTGAAATGCTGGTTCGCGCCGGCAATCTGCGAGGGATGGATCAGCATCTTGCCGTCAAAGCCCATTTCGTTGCCCTGGATACACTCGGCAATGAAGGCATCCTGATTGGTGTAGTTGTTGAACACCCCGTCGACCACCGAAAGGCCGAAGGCGCGCCCGGCCAGAAGCACCTGCATCAGCCATGGCACCAGATAGGGACGGCCGAACTGCGGCAGAACGCCGGTTTCGGAACGCAGGTCATTGACACCGATGACGAGGGTCTCGAGGCGTCCGCCGGAGGCAACCGAGAAGGCGCCGGCAATGGCATGGGCGTTGAGAACGCCTTCCGGCGTTTCGATCATGCCCCAGAGCTTGACCCTGAGGGGCGCGCCATTGGCGTTGAGGATGGCGCTGGCTGCTGCGACATTGGCCACAGTCTCCACCTTGGGCAGGAGAATGGCGTCCGGCTGGCAGGCCATTGCCACCTTCATGTCCTCACGGCCGAAATCCGTCGACAGCGGATTGATGCGGATTGCCGTCAGCTTGCCCTGGGGGCGGTTGTTGATGAAGAGCTGCTCGAGATTCTCACGCGCTTCGGCCTTGCGCTCACGCGCGACAGCGTCTTCGAGATCGAAGATCACAGCATCGCAGTCCAGCGTGGCGGTCTTCGCTAGCGCGCGGCGGTTGACTGCCGGAACACACAAAACAGAACGGCGCAGCTTAATCCGGTCCATAGCCTTAGTCCTACCATATTTTCTATAAGTAATGCGGTTGCGGGGTGCTGAAACGTTATTTCAGCATTTTGATGATTATTCGGAGAGACAAATTTGCATTCGCCCCTTGCGAAAGAACTGCCAAAGCGCCAGATTGTCAAATGTGAAAGGATTTTGACGATGCAGAATATCCGTTCGGTACTGATGGCGATCGTCGGTCTTGCCGCTATTGCGGTTCTGACGGTCTTTGCAGCTTCTGTCGGCTTCGCGCTGATTGGCGTTCTTGCCGTGCTTTCTCTCGCGCGCCTTTTCGCCGCGCGGCTTGAGCGCTCGGCGGTTCCTGTACGCGCACGCCGCAGGTCGGCCCGTCAGGAAGACATGCGCGTCTGGGATGACGGTCGCGGCAAGATCATCGATCTGTAAAGCCGGATCAATCACTTTGGAGCGTCGTTTTGTCGCGGCGCTTCCAGGGTGGAATCGTGTGGGCGTACCCTCAGGTACAGTTTGCCATTGAAAAATGCGCAAAAGCCCTTTATCCCGTTCTCAAACAAAATCTGCCTTCAGAAACGCGCTGAGGACGTGCAATGGAAAAATTTGTCAAGCTTACCGGCGTTGCGGCGCCGCTTCCGGTTGTCAATATCGACACGGACATGATCATCCCGAAGGATTACCTGAAGACGATCAAGCGCACCGGTCTCGGCAAGGGCCTCTTCGCCGAAGCGCGCTACAATGAAGACGGCTCCGAAAATGCCGACTTCGTGCTCAACAAGCCGGCTTATCGCCAAGCGAAAATCCTGATTGCCGGTGACAATTTCGGCTGCGGCTCCTCGCGCGAGCATGCGCCCTGGGCGCTGGCCGATTTCGGTATCCGCTGCGTGATCTCCACCAGCTTTGCCGATATCTTCTACAACAACTGTTTCAAGAACGGCATTCTGCCGATCAAGGTAACGCCGGAACAGCTGGAAATGCTGATGGATGATGCCGAGCGCGGCTCCAATGCCATCATCACAGTCGATCTCGAGAAGCAGGAAATCTCCGGTCCCGATGGCGGCTCTATCAGCTTCGAACTCGACAGCTTCAAGCGGCACTGCCTGCTGAACGGTCTCGACGATATTTCGCTGACCATGGAAAAGCAGGGCAATATTGCCACCTATGAGGCCAGGCTCGCTGCCGATCGCCCCTGGGCCTGAGGCGGAAAAGCCGTTCTTTCTTTGCAGCCGGCTGGTGGAGACACCGGCCGGTTTTGCTTTGTGGCCGGTTCCGTGTTGCCCGGACCCGTCAGAGCGGCAGGCCGAAATGCCGCAAACCTTCAATCACACCATCGGCAATAGCGGCGCGGGCGTGGTAGATGCGGGCCCCCGCCGGGGCAAGGGCGCGCAATTCGTCGAAACCATTGGCGGGGATGATGCCGCGGACACCGTCCACCTCGAACATGGCGCGATCATTGCCGGTGTCGCCAGCAACGACGACCGATTGCATGTCGAGGCCAAGCCGGGCAGCAAGGAAGGCGAGGGTCGCGCCCTTGTCGGCGGCCCTGGGCAGCACATCGAGATCGCGGGACGAGGAATAGACCAGTTTGATGTCGAGACCGGCAGACCTGAGCTGGCGTTCGATCGCCTGCAGCCGCGCCGCATCGGCGTCTTCAAGATACCAGCTTGACTTCAGTCCGTGCTGATAACGCTCCGGCTGACGGTGGACATCAGGAATTTCGCCCATGAGGGCAGCGATCTTGCTGGCGTCGAAGCCAGAGCCGATCTGTTCGGCGAACCCCGCATCAATGGCACTGTCGCGAAGACCATGCAGCATGGTGCCGACACCGCCGATCAGAAAATCCGGTTCCGGCAGGCCTGCCTTGGGGATCAGCGCGAGCATGTCATCGATCAGCCGGCCGCTATTATAGACCAGTACCGGCCGGTCTTCGGGGGCGAGCGCCTCGAAGGCCGTGCGGAACCGGGCTGTCGCTGCGGGATCACCGACAAGCGTTCCGTCGAGATCGGACGAAAACAGACGCGGTTTCATGGCTCAGTCGCCATCGTGCCAGGGTTCGGCCCAGTCGCTGTCTCGCAGTGACTGGCGGATCGGCCGGCCTTCGACCAGCGAAATCAGCTGTTGGGCAATGCCTGTCCAGGTGAACAGGCTGCGGGCCTTGTGGGCGCCCATGCGCGACAGACGGTCGTTCAGCCGCTTGTGCTTGAAGGGCTTCATCATCATGATGCCGAGGTCATATTTGTCGAACGTATCGGCAAACAGGGCGTGGCGTCCGAAACTGATGGCGCGGTAAAGCCCGCCATTGGTGGTCACCACTGTCGGCGTGCCGCTGGCCATGGCCTCGATGGCGGTCATGCCGAAGGGTTCGTAGCGGCTTGAAAGCACGAACAGATCGGCGGCGCGGTAGATATCGGGCAGATCCTCATCGGAGACATAGCCGGAAAATTCCACCTTGTCCTCAAGGCCGAGCGCCTTCACCTGATCCTTCAGTTCGCCGAGAATGCGGGTTTCGAGCTCGTCCATGTTCTCGCCGCCGACGGCCAGATGCAGGCGGGCATCGGGCACGCGTTCAGCAAGAACCGCGAAGCCATCGATCAGAAGATCATAGCCCTTGTTGGTCGCAAGGCGGCCAAGCGACAGCACCGTTTTCCCGGTAAATCCGAATCTTTCGCGCAGCATCTGCCGCGAGGCGGCCGACACGGGATAGAAGCGGTTGTCATCATAACCCGGCGGGATCATGTAGACCCTGTCTTCCTTCAGCGAATAATCATCGATGATCATGTCGACCTGCAACGGCGTCGTGGCAATCACGGCGTCGCAGCTGCGATAGATCTGGCTTTCAAAACGGATGCGCTCAGAAAAGTTGAAATCCTTCTCGAACTGGTCGGCGCGATCGGGGTAGTCGGTCTCCATCTGGCGCTTTTTCCAGATGCCGAGCGAATGGGGCGTGTGCAGGTGCGGAATGTCCAGCGCTTCCGACAGGCGCATGCCGGCATAGCCCGCATCCCAGTAATGCGAATTGATGAAGTCATAGGTGAGATTGTTGCGGCGCATGTAGCGCAGCGCGTTCTCGCTCCATTCGAGCAGATGGCGATAGAGATATTCTTTGGGAATGAAATCCTTGCCACCGCAGGGGATGCGCACAACCCTGACGCGATCATCGACGATGTCGATCTCCGGCTGCTCCTCAAAGCGGCGGGTGTAGAGATCGACAGAATAGCCGAGCTGGGCAAGCTTTTTTGCAAGTTCAAGAACGTATACGACCTGACCGCCAGTATCGGCAGCGCCAAGCGGCGGATCAGCGGCAACGTATCCATGGGTCGAAATCAGGGCAATACTTGGAAATTTATCAGTTTCAGGTGCTTCTGTCATAATGGATACCTTTACTACAATTTTGCGCCGCAGCTATCAACCCCACCCGAAATTTCATAAAAACTTGTCATTGGCCGGGAAATACGTTTCGGCCACAGGGCACGACAAGGCGATTGTGGAGCTGATCCCACCATGTGAACTGAACGCTGCATGGCGGGGTTGTGTTCCCTTCAGATTGCTTGAGCGCATAGTTTTTCTGTGAAACACTCGGTGACACTGCAATGACGACGCGCCTGCCGGTCCTTCCGTCGGCCTCGCGTGCCAGCCGGGGGTTTTTGAGAATGAATTTTGCCGATGATCCGACAGCTTTCCTCAAATCGCTGTTTCAGGTGGCGGTGGAAGCGGCCGACCCGATGGCGCAGGTGAAGAAATATCTTCCCGCAGTGCCAAAGGGGCGCACGGTCGTCATCGGCGCAGGCAAGGGGTCCGCACGCATGGCGGAAGCGCTGGAAGCCTGCTGGGACGGGCCGCTGGAAGGGCTCGTGGTGACCCGTTACGGCCATGAGGCGCCCTGTTCGAAGATCGAGATCGTTCAGGCTTCCCACCCCGTGCCGGATGCGGCTGGCGAAGCGGCGGCGCGGCGGATTCTGTCGCTTGTCAGCAATCTGACGGCCGATGATCTCGTCATCGTGCTGATCTCGGGCGGCGGTTCGGCGCTTTTGTCATTGCCGCCGGACGGTATGGCGCTTGCCGATCAGATTGCCGTCAACAAGGCGCTGCTGGCCTGTGGTGCCTCGATCGACGAAATGAACTGCGTGCGCAAGCATCTTTCCGCGATCAAGGGCGGCAGGCTTGCCGCCGCCATTCATCCGGCCCATTGCCATACGCTGATGATTTCGGACGTTCCAGGTGACGATCCCGCGGTGATTGCTTCCGGACCGACGATCGGTGAGACGACGACCGTGGATGATTGCCGGGCGATCCTCAAGCGCTACCGGATCGATCTGCCGCCCCATGTGGAGCGGCATCTGGCTTCGCCGGCCGCACGCTGCGTGGCGCCTGATGATCCGCGCCTTGAGGGGGCGACGCAGGTGATTATCGCCACGCCCTACATGTCGCTCGAAGCCGCCCGCGCTGCGGCGGAAAAGGCTGGCCTGCCTGTGCTGATGCTGGGGGACACGATTGAAGGCGAAGCGGCGGAGGTCGGTATCGTTCATGCCGGCATTGCCCGTTCCTGTGTTCATCACGGCGTTCCGGTGACGCGGCCCGGTCTGATCCTGTCCGGCGGGGAGACGAGCGTGACGGTGCATGGTGATGGTCGCGGCGGCCGCAATGTCGAATTCCTGCTGTCGCTTGCCGTCGATCTTGGCGGACTTGAGGGCGTTTATGCACTTGCAGGCGATACCGATGGCGTCGATGGCCGCGAAGAGGTTGCGGGGGCCGTGATCACGCCGGATACGCTGGCGCGCGCCCGTGCGCTCGGCATCGATCCGCATGCCTCGCTCGACAACAATGATGGCCACGGCTTTTTCGAGGCGCTCGGCGATCAGCTGATTACCGGGCCAACGCTGACCAATGTGAATGATTTCCGCGCGATTCTGATTCTCTGAGCCGCGCCCTGTTGAAGGCAGATGTTGCGCAGGTGTGACAGTCGCCGCAGTGCTTGGGGGCCGCCGCCAATATCGCTTTGTTATATGGCATGAGAGGGCTATCAATCGGTTTCAGTTCTCGCTTTCGTGCAGAGGTTCTGATTCGGATATGCTTCATTGGCTTCCTTCGCTTGTTTTGACTGCCTGTCTGCTTGTTCCGATATCCGGCTCTGCTGCGGAGCCGAAAGCTGTGGAGGCCAGTTCCATGAGCACATCGTCGCTTTCGCAGGATCGTGATCCGGCCATGCCGGTGCCAAAACTCAAGCGCGAGGCCATCCATTCGGTCGTGGCGGCTGTGGCGCCATTCCAGTCTGCTGCAGGATCAGGGCTTGCCGGTCGGGTGATCTATATCGACCAGACACACGATATCGTTCTGGCACCGAAGGAAGTCGTGCTGACCTTTGATGACGGGCCGGTGCCGAAGAATACGCCATCCATTCTCGATACGCTGGATGCTTTCGGCGTCAAGGCAACCTTCTTCATGGTGGGGGAAATGGCGCGCAGCCATGCCGCCATTGGCGCAGATGTCGCCCGGCGCGGTCACACGATCGGAACGCACAGCTATTCGCATCCCAACCTTGCACAGCTGTCGACAGCGGCCGCGCAGAATGAGATCGACAAGGGCGTTGCCGCGGTCACATCGGCGACGGGGCAGGAGCCCCACTTCTTCCGCTTTCCCTATCTTTCCGAAAGCGGCAGGCTGGATCAGATGATTGCAGCGCGTGGCCTGATACCGGTCGGCGTCGATATCGATTCCATTGATTACCGTCCAGCATCGTCACAGGTGCTGATCAACCGCGTCATGGCCGGGCTGGCAAAGCATGGCGGCGGCATCATCCTGATGCATGATCTGCAGACCCGCACGGCGCATTTCCTGCCGGGCCTGCTGACGGAGCTTCAGGCCGGTGGCTACAAGGTCGTGCAGCTCAGATACGGCACGCCGCCGCAACGACAGAAGCCCGATCATGCCACACCCGAGACGCCGACCCTCGTTCAGCTCCTGCGCGGTGACGGGCCGCAATAGCGCGGCACAAGGGTTTCGCGGCCTGAATTCGCGAGCGGGCGTACCGAAGCGGCCTTCCCCGGCTTGAATTGGGGCCTCGCCCGGTCTAGAACCCAGCCTTGACAGGTCGAGCGGCTTTGCCCTGCGGCTTTTCAGAACAACAATTCAGCACGCCGCCGGCGGGCGCCGCCGGAGGCTGATCATTGCCTATCGGGAGGTGCCCATGACCAATCGTTCGCTCTTTCTTTTGCCTGGTGACGGCATCGGCCCGGAAATCACCGCCGAACTCGTCAAGATCATCGATTTTCTGAACCGCGAGACCGGTGCCGGCTTTGTGACCGAAACCGGCCTTGTCGGCGGTTCGGCCTATGATGCGCATGGCGTTGCCATTTCCGACGCTGACATGGCCCGCGCCATGGCCGCAGATGCCGTCATTCTGGCCGCTGTCGGCGGACCGAAATGGGACAGCGTTCCTTATGAGGTCCGGCCGGAAGCCGGCCTTCTGCGCCTGCGCAAGGACATGCAGCTGTTTGCCAATCTGCGCCCGGCGATCTGCTATCCGGCCCTGGCTGCCTCGTCATCGCTCAAGCCTGACCTCGTCGAAGGCCTCGATATTCTGATCGTGCGTGAACTGACCGGCGGCGTCTATTTCGGTGAACCGAAGGAAATCATCGACCTTGGCAACGGCCAGCAGAGGGCGATCGACACGCAGGTCTATGAGACCTATGAGATCGAGCGCATTGCCGCCGTTGCTTTCGAGCTTGCGCGCACGCGCGACAATCGCGTCTGCTCGATGGAAAAGCGCAATGTCATGAAGTCCGGCCTTTTCTGGAACCAGGTTGTGACCCGGGTTCACGATGAGGCGTTCAAGGATGTTCAGCTCTCGCATATGCTGGCGGATGCCGGCGGCATGCAGCTGGTGCGGGCGCCGAAGCAGTTCGATGTCATCGTGACCGATAATCTGTTTGGCGATATCCTGTCTGATGTTGCCGCGATGCTGACGGGCTCGCTCGGCATGTTGCCGTCTGCGTCTCTCGGCGCACCGGATCCCAAGACTGGCAAGCGCAAGGCCATGTATGAGCCTGTGCATGGCTCCGCGCCGGATATTGCCGGCAAGGGCATTGCCAATCCGCTGGCGATGATTGCGTCCTTTGCCATGTGCATGCGCTATTCCTTCAACATGATCACCGAAGCCGAGGCGCTGGAAGCCGCGATCGCTTCGGTGCTGGAAGATGGCTATCGGACCGGCGATATCATGTCGGAAGGCTGCAAGCGGGTGAACACGGTAGAAATGGGCGAGGCGGTGCTGAAGGCCTTTGCTGCCAAGCTCAAGGGCTGATCGGACCGATCCGAAAAAAGCTGTGCGGCCGGGGCTTTATAAATGCCTCGGCCGATCTATTTTAGGGGCTATGTTCATGTCCGATCACCCCGCTTTTCCCTCCGGGCATCCGCTTGTGCGTTTCGGTCTGAATTGGCCGGCACCGCAGCGGCGGATCACATTCAAAGCGACGCGCTGGCCGGAATTTCTGCTGCCGGGTGCCACTCTGGTGGTGCTTTGCCTTGCGGTGCTTGACCGGCCGGTGGCCATGGCGGCGGCCGGCATTTCGCCGGTCTTCCGCAGCATTGCCTTGGCGCTGACGGATCTGTCGACATCAAAGTGGCTTCTGAGCGCCGTGCTTGTGTTTGCCTGCTGCGCCCTTGTCGCAAGTGCCGGTCCGGCAGCCCGGCGGCTGAGGCTTTCGGCATTGCTGCTCGGACAGCAGGCGCTTTATCTCTTCAGTTCACTTGCCATGGCCTCGGCCATTGCCAATCTTGTCAAGCGGCTGATCGGCCGGGCCCGGCCGATGCTGTTTGACAGTGTCGGCGATTTTCATTTCGGCGGCGGGCTGTTTTCCTACGCGCATCAGAGCTTCCCCTCGGGCCATTCGACGGCTGCCGGCGCGTTTTTCGGCGCCATGGCTCTGCTTGCGCCGCGCTACCGGCCGGTTTTCGTCAGCCTGGCACTGTTTTTCGGCTTCGCCCGGGTGGCGGTCGGCGCTCACTATCCAAGCGATGTGGTGGCCGGCCTGTTCTTCGGCGCCTGGCTGGCTTTTGCTATGGCGGTGGTTTTCGCGCGCTACCGGGTGGTTTTCGAACCCGATTGCACCGGGCATCCAAAATTTCGGACACGAAATGGTTGTTGTGTAAAATCGATTAAACCTATGCGATATCGTGGCCTGTAATATTGCTGTGTCAATTGGCGAATTATAACGTTGGCTGATGGTCTGTAACCAATTCAAGACGGATAGCTTGAATGCCAATCTGGTTTTCGCCTCAACGTCGTCGTTCCTGTCTGAGCGCAGGGAAAGCGAGGATCTGCTGGAGGCTTTGCCTCTTTGCGACCCTGGCCGCAGTGCTGCTTGCTTTTGCTGTCTTTGACGAACCGCTCGTGTGCACCCGGCAGAACCTGTCGCCGCTGGTGATGCGTTATGGTCAGGTCGCATCCGGTTTCGGAAATTCGTCCTGGATGATCATCGGTTCGCTTCTGCTGCTTCTTGCCGCAGGCGCGGGCTGGCGTCTTGCCGCAGACAGGCGGACACAGGCAAAGGCGATTTTTCTGGCGCAGGCGGCGACTTACTTTTTGATCGCGATTGTTGGCTCCGGCATCACGGTCAATGTGATCAAACGTGTCATTGGCCGTGCGCGGCCCTCTGAATTCACGCAGTACGGGCTGCTCCACTTCGAACCTGTCGCGTTCAACTCCCACTTTGCCAGCTTTCCGTCTGGCCATGCTGCGACGGTTGGCGCTTTTTTCGCTGCATTGTCCTTCTTCTTTCCACGCTACCGGGTGATGTTTTTCATGGCAGCGGTCTGGCTCGCCATCAGCCGGGTGATTGTCGGCGCGCACTATCCCAGTGACATTGTTGCCGGGCTCGCTTACGGGGCGTGGTTTTCCTATGCTCTGGCCGTCGTCTTTGTCCGACATCGGGTGCTGTTCAACCTCAATGCGGGCGGCTATCCTGTACCGCGCCCTGGTCTGGTTCTCCTCATGACTGGACGTCATAGGAGAGCATTTGGGCCCGTCAGCAAAACGTATCTTGACTTGGGCGCGCAAAGGGGCCATTAGCCTCGTGTCAGAGGAAGCGTCCCATGTTTCAGGTGAATTTTATCATCGGTGAACGGATGAGCCAGGCAGAAGCTGCCGGGCATGACTTCCCTGTTTCCGCTTTTTGCACAAAAACGGCCAAAACGACGACGAAAACCGTCTGATCGTCTCTGGCCACGCCGCTCTCTCCCCGGTCCGGCCGGGGACTGAAAGGCCGCTAAACCAGCGCCTTTCGCTCCAGCCCCAGCGAGGAGAGACTGAAAGAGAGCTGTTAGCCATGGGTTTCAAGATTGCAGTCGCCGGTGCCACCGGCAATGTCGGACGCGAAATGCTCGCCATTCTGGCTGAGCGCGGTTTTCCGGCTGATGAGGTTGTCGCGCTGGCCTCCAGCCGTTCGGTCGGCACGGAAGTGTCCTTCGGCGACAAGACGCTTCGTGTCTCCAACCTTGAGAACTATGATTTCTCCGATACCGATATCTGCCTGATGTCTGCCGGCGGCTCGGTCTCGCAGAAGTGGTCGCCGAAGATTGGCGCCCAGGGCTGTGTCGTCATCGACAACTCTTCGGCCTGGCGTTACGATGCCGATGTTCCGCTGATCGTTCCGGAAGTCAATCCGGATGCGATTTCCGGCTTTACCAAGCGCAATATCATTGCCAATCCGAACTGCTCGACGGCCCAGCTGGTTGTTGCGCTGAAGCCGCTGCATGATTTTGCCAAGATCAAGCGCATCGTCGTCTCGACCTATCAGTCGGTTTCCGGTGCCGGCAAGGACGGCATGGACGAGCTGTTCAACCAGACCCGCGCCGTCTTCGTTGCCGACCCGATCGAGAACAAGAAGTTCACCAAGCGCATCGCCTTCAACGTGATCCCGCATATCGATGTCTTCATGGAAGACGGCTATACCAAGGAAGAATGGAAGGTTCTGGCCGAAACCAAGAAGATGCTTGATCCCAAGATCAAGGTCACCTGCACGGCCGTGCGCGTTCCGGTCTTCATCGGTCATTCCGAAGCCGTCAATATGGAATTTGAAAACGAAATCACCGCCGATCAGGCCCGCGATATCCTGCGGGAGGCACCCGGCTGCCTCGTGATCGACAAGCATGAGGATGGCGGCTACATCACCCCGGTCGAATGCGCTGGCGAAGACGCCACCTATATCTCGCGAATCCGCGAAGATGCGACGGTCGAAAACGGTCTCGCCATGTGGGTTGTCTCCGACAATCTGCGCAAGGGCGCTGCGCTGAATGCAGTCCAGATCGCCGAGCTTCTGGTCGAGCGCAATCTGGTCAAGCCGCGCGCGGTTGCGTGATTGCTCTTCAGTGATTGACATCTGGACGGCCGGTGGGAGACCACCGGCCGTCAGACTTTTGGCGACGTCATCCAGCTTGCCTTTTCGCGGTGGAATAGCCACCCCTCCGTCGTCATCCCCGGGCTTGGTCCACGGGGATCCAGTCAATTCGAGACATTGGGCGAAAAGATCACTTTTGCTGCTTCGATGCGCGTGGGCTGGATGCCTGTGCCAAGCACAGGCATGACGCCAGCGGGTGCAGAAAAGTCTGTCAACATTCTGATCACCGGTGGGAGACCACCGGCCTTTTTCATTTGGCCTCAGCCATAGCGACGCGGCACGAGCGCGGCCTGGAACCAGCGCACGAAGGTCTCGATGGAAAAGACCGGCAGACCGGTTGCTGCTGCAATATCGGCGGCATAGGGGATCATATTGGTGCATTCGAGCACGATGGCACCGAGATCCGGATGGGCTGAAACCAGCTTTTCAGCGGCCTCGATATTGTCCTGGCGGGCCAGATCGACATCCAGTTCCAGCTCGTTCTTCATCAGCACGCGGGTGAATTCTCTGAGGCCTTCAGTGGTGCCGATCGGTGTGCCTTCCGGCACGCCCGCAAGTGCCAGATGCCGTTCCGTCAGCGTCGAGCCGGAGACGGTGAGAATGCCGGCGCG
Organism: Martelella sp. HB161492; assembly: GCF_013184775.1. Taxonomy (GTDB): domain Bacteria; phylum Pseudomonadota; class Alphaproteobacteria; order Rhizobiales; family Rhizobiaceae; genus Martelella. Next base: position 102,734 of record NZ_JAATVV010000007.1, on the reverse strand, counting down.
CTTTCCCGGCGCCAGAAGCCGGTTGACGAGCGAGACCTGCATCAGAGATGAGGTGGCGACCGGCACCGGCACGGCAGCGGCCAGTTCCGCCTGGAACAGCGACAGAAACCCGCAATTGGTGGTGATGCCGTCGACGCCATCGGCGACCAGTTCGCGGGCTGCCTCGACAAAGACATCGAGCAGGCCTTCGGCGCCCTGCAGCACCACGCGTTCCGGCGTTGCCGAACGCACGACCTTGTAATGTACCGGGAAGGGCCAGGTCAGCGCATTGCCCATGTCGCCCGGAATACGCGGAAACTGCGCCTCCAGCATCAAAATCCCGACAGACGCGCCATAGACCGCCTTGCCGCCCTTTGCCTTCATGATGATCCGTCTCCCGGTTCGAGCCGGCGTTCGGTCAGTTCTTCCGGGCCGGCAACATAGATATTCGAATAGCCTTCGCGCACCGAGGCGACGATCTGGTCCATGCGCTTGACCACATGGCTGCGCATGGTCCGTGCCGCACTGTCGGCATCGCGCCGCTCCAGCGCCTCCATGATCAGCCGGTGTTCGCCCTTGGTGCGAAGCACCGCCGCTGCCATGTCGACCCAGCGGATGAAGCGGATGCGGTCATTGATATGGTCGAGTTCGCGACAGAGCTCGGCATTGCCGGAAAGCTTTGCAACGGCCATGTGGAACGCCTCGTCGGCAGCACTCGCTTCGCCAATCGTGCGGTCCTCGTAAACAAGACCGTCCTCGAACGGGCCGGCGCGCAAGGCTGCCAGATCGTCGTCGCTTGCCCGGCGGCAGGCGAGGCGCACGGCGGATTCTTCCAGAATCGCGCGCAGCTCGTAAAGATCGAAGATCGACTGGGCATCAAGGCCGCGGCAGAAAAAGCCCTTGCCGGCTGAAAAATCAAGCAGCCGCTCGGCGACCAGCCGGTTCAGCGCCTCGCGCAGCGGTGTGCGGCTGGCACTCAGCGTGCGGGCAAGCGCCACTTCGTTGACGCGTTCACCGGGGCGAAGCGTGAAGTTCACGGTCATTTCCTTGACGCGTGTGTAAAGCGCTTCAACGCGGGTTTCGCTCAACGGGGTCTCCTCTGAAACAGATGAAGGCCTTCCTTGACACAAGTCGGCAAAACCATCAACATGCAAAACTGTATACAGATCAGAGTACAGAAACAAGTGCAGGAAAACACCGATGTCAGATGCCGCATTGCCGAACCGCATGAGCGGAGCGGAAGCCATGGTCCACATGCTCAAAGCCCATGGCGTGACCGATATGTTCGGGCTTTGTGGTGACACGACGCTGCCCTTTTATGATGCGCTGGCCAGGCTCGATCACGGCATTCGCCATTTCCTGACGCGTGATGAACGCCATGCCGCCTATATGGCCGACGCCTATGCCCGTGTCACCGGCAAGCCAGGCGTCTGCGAGGGGCCGTCGGGCGGCGGTGCGACCTATATCCTGCCGGGCCTTGTCGAGGCGAATGAAAGTTCGATCCCGGTGCTTGCCATTACCACCGATGTTTCGACCACGGCACGCGGGCGCTATCCGCTGACCGAGCTCGACCAGGTGGCGCTGATGCGGCCGCTGACCAAGTGGAATGGCTCGATTGACGATCCGGCCAAGGTGCCGGCGATGATGCGCGCCGCCTTCAGGGCCATGACCACGGGCAAGCCCGGCTCGGCCCATATCGCGCTGCCCTTCGATACCCAGAAGGGCGAGACCGATCCGGCCGAGATCTGGGCCGATCCGCGCCATGCCCATTTCCCGGCGGAACCTTCCGGCCCCGATCCGGCGGCGATCGAAGCGGCTGCGGATGCATTGCTTTCGGCGAAATCCGCGCTGGTGATTGCTGGCGGCGGGCCGGTGATTGCCGGGGCCGAGGCTGCCCTTCTGCGCCTTGCCCGTCGGCTCGACCTGCCGGTTGCCACCACCGTTTCCGGTCAGGGCACGATTGCTGAAACCGATCCGCTGGCGGTTGGTGTCGTCGGCTCCAATGGCGGTGTCGCCGCCACCCGCGCCGTCGTGGATGTGGCCGATCTGGTGATCTTCATCGGCTGCCGGGCGGGATCGGTTACCACTGAGCGCTGGCGTTCGCCGAAGACATCGGTTCGTTTCATCCATATCGACAGCGATCCGCAGGTCATCGGTGCCAATTATCAGACAGAGGTGGCGATCGTCGCCGATGCGAAACTGGCGCTTGAAGCGCTGACGGCGGCCGTGGAGGCGCGCCAGCCGGCGATTTCATTTGACGGTCAGGCGCGCGCGGCTGAAGCCTGGGCTGGCAAGTTTGCCGCCTTTGAGCCGCTCGCAGCCTCTTCTGAACGGCCGATCCGCCCGGAACGGGTGATCGCCACATTGCAGCGGCTGCTGGACGATGATGCGATCATCTGTGCCGATCCAGGTACACCCTGTCCCTATTTCTCGGCGCATTACCGCTGGCGCGACGCCGGGCGCCATTTCATCACCAATCGCGCCCATGGGGCGCTCGGCTATGCTCTGGCCGCCTCCATCGGTGCCCATGCGGGCCGGCCGGATGTCAAAACGGTGGCCGTGATGGGAGATGGTTCCTTCGGTTTTTCCTGCGGCGAACTGGAAACGCTGACGCGCTACCGCATGCCGATCACGGCGATCGTCTTTTCCAACGCCACTTTCGGCTGGATCAAGGCCGGGCAGAATTCCGGTTTCGGCAAGCGCTTCTACAATGTCGATTTCGGCCGGACAGACCATGCCGCGGTCGCCAGTGCTTTCGGCATCAAGGCTTTCCGCGTTGAGGATCCGGCGATGCTGGAGCCTGTGCTGAAGGAAGCGCTTGCATTTGACGGCCCGACATTGATTGATGTGATCGCGCAGCCGTTGCATGAGGCAGCAGCGCCGGTCAGTGAATGGGTTGCATGAATGCGTGATGAGAAAAGGCATATTGGCATTGTTGGTGCGGGCATTGTCGGCGTCTCCTGCGCCATCTGGCTGCAGCGCGCCGGCCACAAGGTCACGCTGATCGACCGGCTGGGCCCCGGCGAGGGCACCAGCTATGGCAATGGTGGCGTGCTGGCCTCGGCCTCGATCGTGCCGGTGACGGTGCCGGGGCTGATGAAAAAGGCGCCGGGCATGCTGTTTGACCCCGGCCAGCCGCTGTTTCTCAAGTGGTCCTATCTGCCGAAACTCGCGCCCTGGCTGCTCCGCTACATGTCGCATGCCAATGCGCGGGATGTGGAACGGATTGCGACCGCCATTCACGGCATTGTCGGCGACAGCCTGACCGAGCATCAGGCACTTGCCGCCGGCACACCGGCCGAGCGCTATATCCGGCCGTCCGATTATGTCTTCGTCTATCGCGACCGCGCCCATTTTACCGGTGACCGTTTCGGCTGGGCTATCCGCAAGGCGCATGGCATTTCCTGGGAGGAGCTGGAGGGTGACCGGTTCAAGGCCTATGATCCGGTCTTTTCTGCTGATTGCGGCTTTGCCGCACGCGTGCCGGATCATGGCATGATCACGGATCCCGGCGCCTATGTGAAAGCGCTTGCCGCGCATGCCGAGACCCAAGGCGCCGAGATCCTAAAGGCCGAGGTCAGTGATTTTGCGATCGAAAACGGCGTGGTTACCGGCGTCAGGGCCGGTGGCCAAACCATGTCTTTCGACGATGTGGTGATTGCGACCGGGGCCTGGTCCAAGCCGCTTGCGGCAAAACTCGGACTCAACGTGCCGCTTGAAAGCGAGCGTGGCTATCATGTCGAGCTTTGGGATCCGAATATCATGCCGCGCGCGCCGGTTATGCATGCCGGCGGCAAATTCGTGATCTCACCGATGGAAGGCCGTTTGCGGCTGGCTGGCATCGTCGAGTTCGGCGGGCTTGATGCGCCGCCGTCTCGGGCGCCGTTCCAGCTGCTGATGGACAATATCCGCGCTGCCATTCCGGGCCTGACCTTCAAGGAGAAGACCGAATGGATGGGCCACAGGCCGGCGCCTGCCGACAGTATTCCGCTGATCGGGGCCGTTCCGAGGAAAAAACGTGCCTGGCTCGCCTTCGGTCATCATCATATTGGCTTGACGGGCGGCCCGAAGACGGGAAGGCTGCTGACGCAAATTCTGACGGGACAAAAGGTCAATCATGACCTTGGCCGTTATGATCCGGCACGTTTCGCTTAAGACGAAGCGTTCATAAATGAAAAAAAGGGGAACCTGAACATGAAGACGATGATGGGCCTTATGGCCGCAACAGCTCTCGGCCTTGGTGCCGCCACTGCCGCCAATGCCGAAACCTGGGATATGCCGATGGCCTATCCCGCCAGCAACTACCACACTGAAAACGGCACCAAATTTGCCGAATGCGTGACGTCTGCCACCGATGGTGCGGTGGAAATCGTTGTGCATCCCAACGGCTCGCTGTTTGCCGGCAATGATATCAAGCGCGCGGTCCAGACCGGCCAGGCGCCGATCGGTGAACGCCTTCTGTCGGCCCATGCCAATGAGAACCCGCTTTTCGGCCTCGATTCCATTCCGTTCCTGGCAACCTCCTTCGATGCTTCCGACAAGCTCTGGGCGGCCGGTATTGATGACATCAAGGCCGCGCTTGCCGACCAGAACCTTGTCTATGTCTATTCGGTTCCGTGGCCGCCGCAGGGTCTCTATACCAAGAAGGAAATCAATTCCGCCGCTGACCTGAAGGGCATCAAGTTCCGCGCCTATAATGCCGCAACCGCCCGCATTGCCGAACTGGCCGGCATGGTGCCGGTGCAGATCGAGGCGGCGGAACTGTCGCAGGCTCTGGCGACCGGTGTTGCCGAAAGCTTCATTTCCTCCGGTTCGACCGGCGTCGACAGCAAGGTCTGGGAAAGCCTTGATCATTTCTATGACGTTCAGGCCTGGCTGCCGCGCAATGTTATCTTCGTCAACAAGGACATGTTCGACGGTCTTGATGCTGCCGGTCAGAAGGCGATCATGGATTGCGGTGCCGAAGCTGCGACCCGCGGCGAGGATACGGCCAAGTCGCTGACGGCAGGCTATCTGAAGACGCTGGCCGAAAACGGCATGACTGTCGCTGCCCCCAGTGAACAGCTGAAAACCGATCTGGAAGGCTATGGCGAGACCATGACCACGGAATGGCTGTCCAGCGCCGGCGATCAGGGCAAGGCCATCATCGAGGCCTATAAGGCAAACTGACCCCCATCACAGACCCCGGTGCGTTTCTGGCGCGCCGGGTCATCATCCGATCTGTCGGGGGTAAGGCATGCTCGAAATTTCACCTCATAATCCGATACGAAAAGGACTGGATGGCCTGTACCATCTCGCCGGCTATCTTGCGGCCGCCTGTCTCGTCGCCATGCTCGGCGTCATCGTCGTGCAGATGGTTGCGCGCTGGTCGGCGCTGATCTTCCCGGGCGGCGCCGAATATGCCGGCTATCTGATGGCAGCCTCGTCCTTTCTCGCCTTTGCCTATGCGCTCAATCACGGCACCCATATCCGGGTGAACCTGTTTTTGACGGCGCTGGGGCGGTTTCGTTTCTTCGGCGAGCTCTGGTGTCTGGCCATTGCCACCGTCACATCGACCTATCTGGCCTGGTATGCGATCAAGCTCGTCTACTGGTCGCGCAAGCTGCATGATATCAGCCAGGGGCAGGATGCGACCTTGCTCTGGTATGTCCAGCTTCCCGTCGCAGCCGGCGCGGTGCTTCTGGCGCTCGCCTTTGCCGATAATCTGGTGACGCTCATCCTGACCGGCCAGTCCAATATTGCGGAAAACCCGGAAGATCAGGAGCAGGCGGAATAATCATGGCCAGCGAACTTCTTCCCATCGGCATTTTTCTTGTCGTTCTTTTCATCCTTCTGGGGTCCGGCGTCTGGGTCGGGCTGGCGCTGCTCGGCGTTGCCTGGTTCGGCATGGAGCTCTTCACCTCGCGTCCCGTCGGCGATGCCATGATGACGATCATCTGGCGCTCGTCGTCGTCCTGGACACTGACGGCGCTGCCGCTGTTCATCTGGATGGGGGAAATCCTCTATCGAACGCGTCTGTCGGAGGACATGTTCAAGGGTCTGTCACCCTGGATGGCCAGGCTTCCGGGCGGTCTTTTGCATACCAATGTCGTCGGCTGTACCGTCTTTGCCGCCGTTTCCGGCTCGTCTGCCGCGACGCTGATGACGGTCGGCAAGATGTCGGTGCCGGAACTTCGCCGCCGCAACTATCCCGAACATCTGGTCATCGGCACGCTGGCAGGTGCGGCGACCCTCGGCCTGATGATCCCGCCATCGCTGACGCTGATCGTCTATGGCGTGACGATCAATGAATCGATCACCAAGCTGTTCATTGCCGGCATCGTGCCGGGGCTGGTGCTGGCCGCCCTGTTCATGGGCTATATCGCCGTTATCTCGAAGCTTTCGAAGAATTACCGGCCCGAACCGGAGCCCCGCATGAGCTTTGCCGAAAAGCTGAAACGGTCGCGCTTTCTCATTCCGGTGCTGACCCTTATTCTGGTGGTCATCGGCTCCATGTATCTCGGTTTTGCCACGGCAACCGAGGCCGCCGCCTTCGGTGTCATCGGGGCGATGGTGCTGGCGGCGGTGCAGGGTTCGCTGACGCGCCAATCGCTGATTGACAGCCTGCTGGGGGCGACGAGAACTTCGGCCATGATTGCGCTCATTCTGGCTGGTGCCGCTTTCCTGTCGCTTTCGATGGGCTTTACCGGCCTGCCGCGGGCGCTCGCCGCCTGGATCAATTCACTGCATCTCAGCCGGTTCGAACTGCTGATGGCGTTGCTGGTGTTCTATATCGTGCTCGGCTGCTTTCTGGATGGCATTTCCTCCGTTGTGCTGACCATGGCCGTGGTGGAACCGATGATCCGCCAGGCGGGGATAGATTTCATCTGGTTCGGTATTTTCGTCGTGGTCGTCGTGGAAATGGCGCAGATCACCCCGCCGATCGGCTTCAACCTGTTCGTGATGCAGGGGATGACCGGGCACCAGATGAATTTCATCGCCAAGGCGGCCTTTCCGATGTTCCTGATCATGGTGGCGATGGTGTTTCTGCTGATCGCCGTCCCGGATCTGGCCACCTGGCTGCCGTCTCACATGCGCGAGATCGGGCTTTGAGCCCGGTTTCGCGGCGGCGTCATTGCCGGCAGGACAAGCCATGGCGCTGATCTTTTTCTGTCTCGCCTGGCTTGCCCGGCAGGGGCGCATCGTGCTGGTGGCCGGTCTCATCGTCGGAATCGGTTTGCCGCCGCTTGCCGCGACGCTGCAGGCCTATATTCCCGAAGTCGTGGCGGTGATGCTGTTTCTGGCTGCATTCCGCATTGGCCCTTCGGCTGTGATCGGCCGGCTTTCCGGCTTGAAGACCACGGTCCTGATCGTGGTTCTGTTTCAGGTGGGGCTGCCCTGTCTGCTGGCGCTTGGCTTCCGGCTTTGCGGCTTTTCCGGTCCGCTTGCCAATGCCGTGGTGCTGGCCGCTGCCGCTTCGCCGATTTCCGGCAGCCCGAACCTGACCCTGATGGCCGGTCATGATCCGGCGCCGTCGCTCAGGCTATTGATTGTCGGCACGGCGCTTCTGCCGCTCACCGTTCTTCCGGCCTTCTTCTTCTGGCCGCTCTTCGGCGCGCCATCGGCCGTGGTGTTTTCATCGCTGCGCCTGCTTGTCATCATCGGCGCGGCGGCCGGGCTTGCCTTCGCCCTTCGCCATTTCTGGAAACCGGTCCTGAGCGAGCGGGATGTGATTGCCGTTGACGGTCTTTCCGCCTTTGCCATGGCCTTTGCCGTCATCGGGCTGATGGCGGCGTTCGGCACGACGATGCGGGAAGCGCCGATGCAGCTGATGGCGCCGCTGGCGGCGGCCTTTCTGTTCAATTTCGGCCTGCAGATTGCTGCCTACATCTTCCAGATGAAGAGCGGCATCGGCAGCACTGCCGCCGCCGCCCATGCGATTTCCGCCGGCAACCGCAACAACATGCTGTTTCTCGCCGCCCTTCCGGCTTCGATCATGGCGCCGCTTTATCTCTTCATCGCCTGCTATCAGATCCCGATGTATCTGACGCCGCTTCTGCTTGGCCGTTTCTACCGCGGGCCTGCCGGTCAGTCGTCGTCATAGCCCTTGAAAAAGGCGGATGCGGCGAGAAAGGCGGAAATCAGCCCCGTCGTCGCGGTCACGTCGGCTTCGGCACAGACTTCGCGGATCGAATGCATGGCGAAGATCGGCGCCCCGAGATCGATGGTGCGGATTGAAAGGGCGGTGGACGAATGCGGTCCCAGTGAGCCGCCTTGTCCGCGGTCGGCCCGATAGGTGAATTGCTGCAGCGGGCAGTCGATCTGGCTGGCGAGAAGCCGGATCTGGGCCATCAGATTGGCGGAATAGGCATAATTGCCGCGAATCCCATATTTGCACACCGGCCCGCCCGCCATCATCGGCGATTTCTGGCTGTCGAACAGCTCCGGCGTCAGCGGATGCACCGCATGGGCGACATCAAGCGAGATCTGGGCCGAACGGCCGATCATGGCGGTGACATCATCGCCGCCGAGCTTCTTCAGCAGGTTCTCGAGCAATGGCGACTTGGCGCCAAGCCAGGTGCCGCTGCCAATTTCCTCGGCGTCGAACAGCGCCACCATGGGGATGGTGCTGCCTGCAGCCGCTTTCGTCGCGGCAAGGGCCGAAAGCGCGGAGAAGCAGGAGATCAGATTGTCGAGCCGGCCAGAACTGACAAAGCCGTCATCAACGCCAAAATGGGATGCGCCGGCAGCCTCATGCAGATAGAGATCATGTTCCAGCGGCTGGCCGCTGTCGTCGCCGGTCAGCATTTCCCAGAAGGTCTCTGGGCTCAGCGCCTTGCCGGTGCCGAAGAAGGCATGCAGATCGGTCTGGGCATTGACCGCATCGCCGCCGGGCGACATATGCGTCGGCAGGCCGATCGTGCGGAACGCCAGATCCGGCGCGATCATTTTCGGCACGACATGGCCCCGGTCGGCAACATAGATCCGCCCGGCAAGTTTCAGGTCACGGTCCATCCAGCGCGCAAGATTGGGCCCGTCATAGGGATGAATGGCAAGGAAATGGCTGCCGAGCTTGCTGATATAGGGTTCGGTCTTGACCTTCAGTGCCGGAAAATCCGTATGGGCAGAGACGATGTGAAAAGAATCGGCCTGTTCCGGCGCGATCCAGGCGAACAGCGTCTTGCCGCCGATGACCGTGTAATGTCTGCCGGCGCTGGCCGGTGCCTCTGGCGCCAGCCGCTCAAAGCCTGCCTTTTCTAGAAGCGCAATTGCCGTCGTCACGGTGTGATAGGGGCTGACGGCGTCATTGAGAAAATCAACAAGTTCCATTTCAAGCACTTTCATGCATCCGCTCAGGCGATCGGATTTTCGATCACAAAGCTCTTCAGGAATGCGGCATAGGCGTCGCGGGTGGTTTTCAGATCTTCGGTGGAGAGGATCTCAAAGGGTGAATGCATGCCGAGAACCGGCGGGCCCATGTCGAAGACCTGAACGCCCTGACGGGTGAAATGCATGGCGACCGTGCCGCCGCCACCAAAATCGACCTTGCCGAGCTCGCCGGGCTGCCAGGCAATGCCCTCGCGGATCATGATATTGCGCATCTGGCCGACGAGCGATGAATCCGCTTCGCTGGCGCCGCGCTTGCCACGGGCGCCGGTATATTTGGCAATGCAGACACCCTTGCCAAGATGGCCGCTATTGTTCTCATCGGTTGGCCCGGACCAAGTCGGATCGCAGGCGACATTGACGTCACCGCTGACCATGACAGTGTTGGAAATCGTCCGGCGCAGGCGGAAATAATTGCTGTCGCCGAATTTCTCGAACACTTCGAAGAGGAACCGTTCGAGCATATTCGAATCGGCGCCGTGAATGCCCTGCGAGCCGACTTCCTCGCGATCGGTGAAGACAAAACCGTAATTGCCGTTCGGATCATCCGCCGCAAACATCGCCTGCAGCGCTGCAAAGGTGCAGGAGCGGTTGTCATGGCCATAGGCGCCGATGAGGTCGCCGCCGAAGCCGATATAGCGCGGCGCCACGGCAGGCACGGCCTCGAATTCGCCGGTGACAAAATCTTCCGGTTTGAGATCGAGCGCCTGCAGCAGCTTCTCGAATACCTTGGCCGGACGGCCGGTCTCGCCGTCACTGCCACGCAGGCCGGAGATCAGGTTGAGGTGCTCTGCTGTGATGGCCGTGCTGTTCTTTGCTCCGCCCTCCGGCTGATGGCCGAGATGGGGGGCGAGATCGGAAATGGTAAAGACCGGTTCGTCGGCACCGCGGCCGATGCGCACCGAGAATGTGCTGCCATCGGCACGCTGGCCGCGGCCATGCAGTTCCAGCGGCATCCCGACCCAGTGATAATATTTGACACCGCCATAATAGCGGGTCTGCAGCGTGCCAACGCCGAACTTTTCTTGCGCGGGGGCCGGTTTCAGGTCAAGGCGCGGACTGTCGACATGGGTCGCGAGAAGTTTCAGTCCCTTGTCGATGCTTGCAAAATCACCGATCGACAGAAGAATGCCGCAGCGCTTGTTCAGCCTCAGCGAAATCTTCAGCCGGCCGCCGTCATGAGGTGAGGCTGCGTCAGCGAAACCTTGCTTTAGCGCTTCGTCATGGATGAAGTCGCAGACCTCGACTTCCGTCTTGCAGCGGCTGAGGAAATCAAAATAGGCGGCAGTGAGAGGGGATTTTTCATTCGGATTCATGGCGGACCGTGATCATCTATTGTGAGTCTGGCACAACCATAGACGCCTCGGACCGCCTGTCAAAGCGCTGATTTCGGCGTGTCCCCGACAGGGCGCTGCGATGCGGCGACAGCCATGCGGGCAAAAAAATAACGCCCACCGGGGGAGGAGGATCCGGTGGGCGTCATTGGGTTCGGTTGACGATTGGGAGGAGGAGTACCGTCAACCGGATCGAAACGGCGCTGGGAGGAGGAGTGCGCCGTGTCGAAGCTTTTTTTCCGGCCGGAAAGGCCAGGAAAAATTCTTAGAAGGAGGCCTTGCGGGCGACGCGGCGGATGTCTTCGCGGTTGATGCCGAGGTCGCTCAGCTCGCGGGTTGACATGCGGTCGAGCTCGCTGACGGTCTGCCGGTACTTTACCCAGTTGTTGAAAGAACGTGCCATGCCCATCGTCTTGGTCTCTCTTGTTTTGAGCGGCGCTTGTCTTCGTCGGCGCTCATCAATCTCTGTTGAACGTGATATAGCTGGCTTCGATCCTTCGAGGCAGTAGGCTTGCCACAAAGCGGCCATGCGCTGAGCGCAAGGCTCGCGAAAATGCGCGAAATCCACTGCTCAAATTCGCAGCAATCGTTCTGATTGATGTCTGAGAAGGGGTTTCCCGCGCTGTTCCGGCATCGGGATGTCGTCCCTGACATGCGCAGAGGCCTATGGCCGCCACCGCTGATGCACTGCAGAATTCGGGTTGCGTGATCGTGGCAGCGCCGCGTCCGGTCGGGCGCTGACGCTCGGTCCCATCCCGAAGCGCGGCTGCCCGGTTATCGGTAGAAGCGAATATGCTATCGCTCAGGATTATCTATGCTTGGCTTGTAATCGGACCAGGGAGAACCGCCGATGCAGACACAGCAGATCGCGGCCGGATCGAAGCCGGTCCCGCAGACGCAGATGGTTCCGGCGAGCGCGCCGTCCGGGCGCAGGGCATCAAGCGCGCCGGCGCCGCTGCACGCGGCCAAACGGGCGGAAAGGCTCGGGCAGGTAGAAGCCAAGCTGGACAGCCTCACCGATGTGATCGCGGGGATCTGCTCTGCGATTTCCGATCTCGGCCGGAATGCGGCACGCCAACTCTCCACGGCGGCACAGCCCGCCTTGCACAGCAGTGCCCAGGCTGAGGCGCCGTCAGGCGGGCGAAATCTGGAAGAGGCCGGGCGGGTGATCTTCGGACTGGCATCAGAGCTCGGAAGGCAGTTTCAGACTGTCTGCGACAGATCGGCAGAATTCGCCAAACTCAGCGCTGAGCGTCAGGCCATGCTGACGGCCCAGCAGGCGACGTTGCTATCGTTGCCGACCGGCCCGTCATCACCGGCGGCGAACATCGCGCAGGACAAGCCCACGATGGAAGAGAAGATGGCCGTTGCCAAAGATGCTTTCGATCAGCTGTCTGCCGGATCAGGAACCGCGCCGGAGCAGAAGTGCGCTGAGGCAGGAATGGGGCGCAGCCGTCGCGCCAGAGCGCGTCAGGCAAAGCAGAAAGCGCAGCAGGCGCTGAAAGAGCGGGCGGCCTTTCTGCCCGTCGCCAATGCAAGGATTGCCGCTCTTGAGAAAAAGCTGAAACAGCTTGTCGACGAGGACAGAAAGCGCGAGGCAGAAGCGGAGGAACTGTATGAGAGAGTGATGGGGCAGAAGGAATTCGGGCGTGCCAAGCAACTGGCGGCAGTCGGCGTGCATGATGACGAGACCGCGGATGCGCTTGATGTGCTTCTGGAGCGGAATCTCGATGAGCGTGCGCTCGGTATCAATACCGTGCTCGAGGAACTGGCCGAGCTCAGGGGCAAACGCGATTTCATCCTTGCCGAACAGGGCGCGGCTTTGCCCGAGGGAGGGCCGTCGAAACAGCCGGCCTGAAAGCTGGCGGTGGGCCCGGTTTCCCGGCAAGAACAGACCCCGTACCGCAGCGCGGGGTCTGCCGGTCAATGTCAGGCTGGATAGCGCGAGGCATACCAGGCCCTAAACAGGGCGTACTGGTTCTCGATGTGGCGGCGCTGCGCCGGGTTCAGTTCGTCCGTCGCGTTGAAATGCAGCGCATATCTGGCGTCACCATTCAGTACCATCAGATACTTGTAGTGAAGCACGAGGTCGGGACCTTCGTCATAGGTCGACAGCACCATCAGTGCATCTTCCAGTTCGCGGGCATCGCGGCGGGCGGCGGCATCGCCGGTGGCGGCCTTTTCGCACAGAGCCACGAGGTGCAGCACTTCCTTCGGCAGGGCATTGCCGATGCCGGTAATGGCGCCGACGGCACCGCAATTGACGAAACCGTGGAACACACCGGTATCGACGCCGATCATCAGGCTCAGCGAATCATCCCCGGTGGTGATGTTTTCCGCCGCATAGGTCATGTCTGCCTTGCCGCCGAATTCCTTGAAGCCGACGAGATTGGCATATTGGGCGCGCAGATCGAAGAAAAGGTCTGCGCGCGTGGCAAATCCGTAATAGGGGCTGTTATAGATCACCGCCGGCAGGCCATTGGCGGCCTCGAGAAGCGCGGAAAAATGGGCCTTCTGGGCGCTGAGCGAGGAACCGCGCGACAAAACGCGCGGGATCAGCATCAGACCTTTGGCGCCGACCCTGGCGGCGTGAGCTGCGTGACTGGCAGCCGACTTTGTGTTGACGGCACCCGTGCCGACAATCACCGGAACGCCAGCCTTGACGAGCGCTTCAACGCCCTGTTGGCGTTCTTCATCCGTCAGCAGCGGCCAGTCGCCCATCGAACCGCAATAGACAACGGCGGACATGCCAAGGGCGATAAGTTCCTTGCCCTTTTCGGCAAGTGCATCGAAATCCGGCGTGCGATCGGCATGGCAAGGCGTCATCAGCGCCGGCATGCATCCCTTGAAAACTGAATTGCTCATGATTGTCCCGTCGTCTTAAGGCCCGAAAAGGCGGGCTTTTCTTCACTTTCTTCGTCATTAACAGTCAGCCGACGAATTGTCGACAAAAAAAATACAGAGATTTTGAGCTTGCCTGGCAGGCGCGTCCGCACCGGACAGGACACACAGAAAATGCCGGCGCTGAGGGCGGCCGGCATGATCGTCGAGCATTTTTTTAAGGAAAGGGCGATGCCGGTTTGCAGGCCGGAACGCCAAAAGACAAAAGGCAGAGCACTGTCTGGCTCCGGAGAACCGCGAAAGCGCTCTGCAATGGCCGTGTTCAGCTCAGCCCCAGAGAGCGGGCTCGGGCAGATACATTTTCGAACCTTCAAAGCGGATCGGATGTTCCCGATCGGCCGCGATCAACAGCGGTCCATCGAGATCGACAAAGGCGGTGTTTTGCCCCACCAGCATGGCGGGCGCCATGGCAAGCGAGGTGCCGAGCATGCAGCCGGTCATGATCTGAAAGCCCGCCTTCTCGGCTTCGGCCTTGAGCGCAAGCGCCTCCGTGAGGCCGCCGGTCTTGTCGATCTTGATGTTGATCGCGTCATATTTGCCGATAAGATCAGCCAGCGATTTCCGGTCATGGCAGCTTTCATCGGCGCAGACCGGGAGCGGGCGGGCGATATCTTTCAGCGCCTCATCCTTGCCAGCCGGCAGTGGCTGCTCGACCAGCTTGACGCCAAGGCGAACCAGTGTCGGGGCGAGTGCCCGATAGGCCTCGACCGACCAGCCCTCATTGGCATCGACGATGATATCGGCATTGGGGGCACCGGCGCGCACGGCCTCGATCCGTTCCAGATCGCCATCCGCGCCCAGCTTGACCTTCAAAAGCGGCCGGTGAGCGTTTTCGGCAGCCTGACTGCGCATTTTTTCCGGCGTTCCAAGCGAGATCGTGTAGGCCGTCATCAGCGGCGCCGGAGCATCAAGCCCGGCGAGCTGCCAGACTGGCTTGCCCGTCCGCTTTGCTTCGAGGTCCCAGAAGGCGCAGTCAAGCGCATTGCGCGCCGCGCCGCCCGGCAGCCGCGTCTGCAGGGCAATCCGGTCCATGCCGGCGGCGATGGCGCCTTCCAGCGCCATGATGTCGGCAATCACGCCATCGACGGTTTCGTTGTAGCGCGCATAGGGGACTGATTCGCCATGGCCGCGATGCGTTCCATCATCCAGTGTGACGGTGACGACGCGGATTTCCGTGCGGGAACCGCGCGCGATGGTGAAGCTTCCGGCAACCGGAAACACATCTTCGCGCGCGTGAAGCGTTACGCCGCTCATAGGGCAAGGAGCGCGTCGGCAAGACGCTTTGCGCCGTGGCGGAACGGATCAACCGTCGGCAGGCCCATGCGGGCTTCGGTTTCGGCGCAGATTTTCGCGGCGTCCTCATCCGACATGCCATGGGTGTTGAGCGAAATGCCGACAACTTCGCAGGCCGGATTGACCACGCGGGCAAGCTTCAGCGCGACGTCGCGCAGATCTTCCAGTGACGGCAGCTGATAGTCGGGCAGGCCGCGCATGTGCGGGCGGTTCGGCACGTGGCAGAGGACCAGCGCATCCGGCTGGCTGCCGTGGACGAGCGCCATGGTGACGCCGGAATAGGAGGCATGGAACAGGCTGCCCTGGCCTTCGACCAGGTCCCAGTGATCGGCGTCGTTTTCCGGGGTCAGATATTCCACCGATCCGGCCATGAAATCGGCGATGACGGCATCAAGCGGAACACCTTCGCCGGTGATCAGGATACCGGTCTGGCCGGTGGCACGGAAGCTGGCCTTGGCACCGGCTTCGAGCAGCGCCTTTTCAACGCAGAGTGCAGTATACATCTTGCCAACGGAGCAATCCGTACCGACGGCGAGCATGCGCTTTCCGGACCGCTTCTTGCCGTTGGCAATCGGGTACTTGACGGAGGGAACGCGAACATCATGCAGCGCCCGGCCGCATTCCTTGGCCTTGGCGGCAAGGTCAGCCTCATCGCGCAGCAGGTTGTGGAGGCCGGAGGCGATGTCGAGACCGGCTTCAAGCGCTTCGAGCAGAACGCTCTTCCAGGCCGGCGAAATGATACCGCCGCGATTGGCGACGCCGATGACGAGCGTCTTGACGCCCTTTTCAACGGCCTCTGAAATCGAAAGATCCGGCAGGCCGAGATCGGCATTGCAGCCATCAAGCTTCAGCTGACCGACCGCAAACTCGGGACGCCAGTCCTTGATGCCCTGGGCAACCTTGGCCGCCAGCTGGTCGGGCGCATCGCCCAGAAACAGAAGATAGGGAGTATTGATCATGCGTGTTCACCGTTACCCGATAATCGTGAGAAGCTTTGAAGTCTGAGCAATCCTGAAACACCGATCTTGCGCCGGAATGTCAGCGATTTCCAGATGCGAAGCCGATGCTGTGCCTTGCACCTGTTTCGCAAGGGCGCGCGTCAGGCAGTCTCTTCTGGAGCGTTGACATAGCGCGAGAGCATGGCTGTGGTCAAGTGATCCAGTCGTGGAATCATGCGTGGAATCGGCATAAATCGGGTGATTGGGCCAACATTTCATCACTTAGCAATGAAATCACCGAAAAATTGTCAATTATATGCAATTCCCGTCGCGCTGCCTGGGCGCCCGGAGGGGCTTTGCTGCGCGATCCTGCAGCCTCATGCATAAAAGTGTCAGAAAATTCGCTCTGACCGCTTGCCTCATCGTAAGGGCTGGTCTATAGAAGCGCCGCTGGTCACGGAGTGTAGCGCAGTCTGGTAGCGCACCTCGTTCGGGACGAGGGGGTCGCGTGTTCGAATCACGCCACTCCGACCATCATTTTCCCGAAATTTTCCCCCTTTACATCATCTGTTGTGGTGTGCGGTCACGGCGCGGCCGGAACGCGCTGCTCAATCCCTTTTGAGCGGTCGGAAACTCATGCGATGCAGCGGGCAGGCGCCGTGTTGACGTATGGCGTCAAGATGCGCCGCCGTACCGTAACCCGCATGTTTTTCAAAGCCATAGACCGGAAAAACCCGAGCTGCCTGATCCATCATCCGGTCGCGTGCGACCTTGGCGACGATGGAAGCGGCGGCAATGGAAAGCGAGCGGGCATCGCCCTTGATCACGGCGCTGGCCTGCATTTCGATATCCGGCGGCGTGTCGCGGCCATCGGTCAGCACCATATCCGGGGTGACGGCAAGGGCTTCGACCGCGCGGCGCATGGCATCAAGGCTGGCACGCAGAATATTGATCCGGTCGATCAGTTCGGGGCCGCTTGAGGCGATGGCAACGGTGGCATGTGTCATGATCTCGGCAAACAGAATGTCGCGTCTTCGGGCTGTCAGCTTTTTCGAATCATTGAGGCCCGGCGGAATATGGGCGGGATCCAGTATCACCGCCGCCGCCACGACCGGGCCGGCCAGCGGCCCGCGTCCGGCTTCATCGCAGCCGGCAATCAGCCGGAAACCGCGTCTGTGCGCCTGACGTTCAAGCGCAAGATCGGGCCCACCGGCGGGGATTTCAAAAAGGGTTGGAGAATCGGCTGGTTTGCGTGGTGACATGGCGCCATTTCACACAACCAGCCGATCTCCTGCAAGTCCCCAAAATGCGGCGGCAGGGGACTTCATCGGCCGGAAAGACAAGGGCGGCTTCCGGCCGGAAAGCAAGGGTCAGAACAGCGAAAGCTGGGTCCCTCCTGGATTGGGCGGGCAAAACAGGTCGTCGCGCAGCGCAATGCCGCGTTTCATCAAGCCGAGCCGCTTGGCTGTCATGTCGAAGCGGCGGGCAATCTGCCAGGCATAAGGTCCGCTGCCCTTCATCCGCCGGACAAATTCGGCATCGTAATCCTTGCCACCGCGCATGGAGCGGATCAGGCTCATCACGTGACGGAACCGTTCAGGGTAGTGCTCAAGCAGCCAGTCCTTGAACAACGGGGCGACCTCCAATGGCAGACGCAGCAGAATATAGCTTGCCTCAACGGCGCCGGCGGCCTTGCCACTGTCGAGAATGCGCTCGATCTCATGATCGTTGAGCACGGGGATTACGGGCGCCAGCGCTATTCCGACCGGTATGCCGGCGTCTGACAGAGCACGGATCACTTCCAGCCGGCGCGGCGGCGTTGCGGCTCGCGGCTCCATCAGCCGGGCAAGCTTGCGGTCGAGTGTCGTCACCGACATCATCACCTTGACCAGCCGCTTCTCGGCCATGGTCTGCAACAGGTCGAGATCACGCAGTACCAGCGCCGACTTGGTGGTGATCGTTACCGGATGGTTGGCGGCCGAGAGCACCTCAAGGATCTGGCGCATGATCCGCCATTCCTTCTCGATCGGCTGATAGGGATCCGTATTGGTGCCGATGGCAATGGTCTTCACCCGATAGCCGGGTTTCGACAATTCATTGGCAAGCTGGCGTGCCGCATCCGGCTTGGCGAACAGCCGGGTCTCGAAATCAAGGCCTGCCGAAAGCCCCATGAAGCCGTGGCTCGGCCGGGCAAAGCAATAGATGCAGCCATGTTCGCAGCCGCGATAAGGATTGATGGAGCGTTCGAACGGCACATCCGGAGATGTATTACGGGTAATGACCGTCCGGGATTTCTCGATCTGAACGTCGGTCTTGAGCGGCGCTGGCTTGTCATCGCGGTCCCAGCCATCATCAAAATGGGTCCGGTTCAGCACCTCGAAGCGGCCATCGGGGTTCGCTGTGGCGCCGCGCCCTTTGCGCCGGCCGCTGTCAATCAGCTCCAGGCCGGTTTCGGGTGAGAGGGAACCGGCCTCAAAAGCCGCATCAGGACTTGCCATCATGCGCACGACTTCATTCATCGGAACCTCCAAAGCAGCGTTTGTGAGACTCTGATAGCGGATTGACCGGAACAAAGCAAGAACATAGTGAAGAAACCCTTCACATTTCCGTCAAGCTCTGCATAAGAATAGACATGCTGACCGTCATTATCGAATGCAAAAATCAGGAGCCGGCGCTGGCGCACACGCTTTCCAGCCTCGTGACAGGGGCTGTCGAGGGGCTTGTCAGCGATGTCATCGTGCTGGATCACGGCTCCACCGATGGTACCGAGATCGTTGCGGAGGCGGCGGGATGCCGTTTTCACCGTGACTGGGATCTGAAAGCGGTGATCACCTCGGCGCGGGGCGACTGGGTGATGCTGGTGGAACCAGGTGCGCGGCCGCTGACCGGCTGGGTTGAAACGGTGACCGAGCATATGGCGCTGGAAGACCGGCCGGCGCGCTTCACCCATTCCAGCCGTTACCGGCGCTCATGGCTGACCGCGCTTTTCCGCCGCAAATGCCCGCTTGAAACGGGGCTGCTGATGCCGAAAAAGGTTGCGCTGCAAAAAGCCGAAGATTGCGGTTCGTCGCCTTTTGCTCTTGCGGGACGCATGAGCGCAAGACGCCTGTCCTGTGAGATCATTCCGGCCTGGGTGGTCGAGCGTGCGCGGGCGTGAGGCTGTCTCGCTGGCTCAGGTCTTTTTCCGCTTCAGGTGCTCGTCAAGGCGGGGCATGATTTCAACGAAATTGCAGGGCTGGTGACGATAGTCGAACTGCCCGCAGATAATGCCATCCCAGGCATCCTTGCAGGCACCGGGCGAACCTGGCAGCACGAATACGAAGGTGGTGCCGATCAGTCCGGCCGTTGCCCGTGACTGCACGGTCGATGTGCCGATCTTCTCGAAAGAAATGCGGTGGAAGATGGCCGAAAATCCATCCATTCGCTTGTCGAACAGCGGCTCGATGGCCTCCGGCGTGACGTCACGTCCGGTAAAGCCTGTCCCGCCGGTGGTCACGATCACGTCGATATCATCGCGCCCGGTCCAGCGAAGAACCAGTTCGCGGATCTGCTGGCTGTCATCGGGCAGGATCGCTCTTTCGCTCAGCAGATGTCCGGCGTCGACAATGCGCCCGGCAAGGGTGGCGCCGGAGCGGTCGTCCGTAAGCGTTCGGCTGTCTGAAACGGTCAGCACGGCAAAGCGCACTGGAATGAAAGGGCGGTCTTCGCCGGTCTTGCTCATGGTTGTTCTCCCGAACCCGTTCTGGTGGCCATCACAAACCAGTCCGGAAAGGCGTGCGCCAGCCGTTCGGCCGCTTCTGCTGCGGCAGCGCCGTCCTCATAAAGGCCGAAGCAGGTCGCCCCCGATCCCGACATCCGGGCAAGCTTTGTCCCGGTTTTCTCCAGCGCCTGCAAAACGGCGCCGATCTCCGGCAGCAGGGCAAGTGCCGGCACTTCCAGATCGTTGCGCCCGGCGGCAATCAGCGCCGGCCACCTCTCAGCTCCGGCGGCAGTAGGAATGGCGGGCAGGGGCGCGTTCTCGCGATGGGTCAGGGCGGCGAAGACGGCGGGCGTTGAAACCGGCGATAGCGGGTTGACCAGCACCATGTTCAGCGCCGGGAAATGCGCAAGCGTGGTCAGATCCTCGCCGATGCCGCGTGCCAGAAGCGGCCGGCTTGTCACGCACATCGGGCAATCCGCACCCAGCGCGAGGGCGGCCTGCGCCAGCCGCTCATGCGTAAGGTCGAGCTGCCAGAGCCGGTTGAGACCGCGCAATGTTGCCGCTGCATCGGCCGAACCGCCGCCGATGCCGGAGGCGGGCGGCAGGTTCTTTTCAAGATGGATGTGCACGGCTGCTGCGGTCCGGCCCTCTGCTGCAGCCAGGTCCTGCATGCAGGACCTGGCCCGGATCACCAGATTTTCGGCTTCTGCCGCCGGGCCTGAGGGAATGCGTTCGCCGAAACGGCCCGAAACCGTGAAACGGTCGTTATCGGCGCGGGTGAAGAACAGCTTGTCGCCCTTATCGGCGAAGGTCACAAGCGTGTCGATGAGATGATAGCCATCCGGCCTTCGCCCGGTGACGTGAAGCGCCAGATTGATCTTGGCCGGCGCGTCCTCGGCAAGGTCGAAGGCGTCAGCCGTCGTCATTGGGCCGTGGCCGGAGCCGGGTCATCGCTTGCCGGGCTCTGTGTGCTCCCGGCATTGGCGGCCTTCTTTGTGTCCGCTGCTGCAGGCAGGTCAGGCAGGCCATGGGCCAGCCGGTCCTTGATCTCGGGAATATCGTCAGGCTCGGGATCAAGGGAAAGCGCCTTGCTCCACTGATACATCGCTTCGAGCTTGCGCCCGTTGCGCCAGTAGGCATCGCCCAGATGGTAGTTGATCGTCGGATCCGAACTGTCGAGCTCCACGGCATGTTCCAGCTCGCTCATCGCGTCGTCATAGCGGCCAAGGCGGTAATAGGCCCAGCCAAGCGAATCGACGATGTAGCCATCGTCCGGCCGCTTGTCGACGGCCTTCTTGATCATGTCGAGGCCCTTGTCGAGATTGATCCCCTGATCGATCCAGGAATAGCCGAGATAGTTCAGCACTTCGGGCTGATCGGGATAGAGGTCAAGCGCCTTGAAAAAATTGGGTTCTGCCTTGTGCCACTGGTGCAGCCGTTCATAGGCGATGCCGCGCCGGTAGAAAATCCCCCAGTCATCGGTTGCAGGGACAGGGCCGATGACCTCGACGGCCTTGTCGAGCACCCGCGCCATATCCTCATATTGCTTGTCAGAGGAATAGATCGCCGAAAGCGCCAGATAGCCGCGCCGGTCACTCGGCGAAGCAGCGATCAGGTCTTCAAGCTTGGCCTTGGCCTCATCACCCTTTCCGGTATCGGCAAGCGCCAGCCCGCTCTGCAGCTCGGCAAGGCGGTATTGCGGTGCATCTGCAGGGATGCGGGAGAAATAGGACAGCGCCAGTTCCGGATCCTTGGCGTTGACCGCCAGCTGTCCCTGAAGGAACAGGGTGCCGGGATCACTCGGGTCAAGGGCTGCAGCAAGCGCGATATAGAGCGAAACGAGATCGTCAGCACTGCCCTGATTGAGAGCCGCGCCCAGCATGAAGAAGGCGCTGGCGCCGCCGGCCTCGATCGAGGCGACCTTGCCGTCGATCGTCACGCCATTATTGATCTGGTCGCGCAGCGGTGTCAGTACGGCGTCGTTGAGCCCGTAACCTTCAGCAACCGAGACGACGTCGAGCGCCTTCTGCGTGTTGCCGGCGGCCTGTTCGATGGCGGCAAGGGCGGTCACGATCTTCAGCAATGTATCGGGGGCGGCGCGCACGCCGGCCTCATCGAAAAGCGCATTGTTGTAATAGCTGCGCGCCTTGTCGGTCAGGCCGGCCTGATCGGCAATGGCTCCGGCGGTATAATTGGCGAAAACCTTGTACCAGTCGGGTCCCTTGAGCCCGTCGAGACTGGCGAGCGCGCCATCGACATCACCCTTGCCAGCCATGGCCCAGGCGGAAACGAGATTGGCGGCCAGCCGGTCAATGTCGCTGTCCTTGTAGGTGCCGAGCTGCTTGAGCGCCTCGTCATATTTGCCGCGCTTGAAGCTGTCGAGGCCGCGCGCCAGGGAAACGAGCGGCGCAAGCTGGATATTGCCGCCAACATTGGAGGCTTGTGCCGTCGCCCCTTCGATGTCACCGCGAAACATCAGGGCGACAAACAGCTGGCTGTTGGTGCCCGGATCGTCCGGAGAGAATTGCAGGGCGCGGCGAAAGAATGCGATGGCGTTTTCAAGGTCATTGTCGCCGGCGGCCATCTGCCCTGCCAAAAGCGCACCGGCAAAGCTGTTGGCCGTCATCGACATGGCCTCGGCGGGCGTCACCGGGGCCGTATCCGCGCTGGCAATGGCGGGCCAGCCAAGCGCAAGGGCAAGCGCGGCGGTCGTCAGGAGCCGTCTGGAGCCAATGTTGAAACGGCGCTTGCTATCCATCAAATTTTCTCTCCACAGGTGCTTTCGGGGCTTTCGGCTTTCTTGCGGCCTGAAGACGGCAATATTCCGGCAGGTCAGCTTATTCGCGCGATACAGAAGTCGATGACGTCCGTCAGCGCCTGCCTGATCGGCGAGGGGGGCAGCACCGAAAGGGCCGAACGTGCCTCTTCACCATATTCGAGGGCACGGGCAATCGTGTCTTCCAGGGCGCCGTGCCTGGCAATCAGATCTTTCGCCCGGGCGAGTGCCTCGTCATCGTTATGCCCGTCTTCCATTGCTTCGCGCCAGAAGGCTTTCTCGTCGGCGGTGCCGCGTGCATGGGCCAGAATCACGGGCAGCGTGATCTTGCCCTCGCGGAAATCATCACCGGTATTCTTGCCGAGATCGGCGCTGGAGCCGCCATAATCCAGCACATCATCCACCAGCTGAAATGCGAGACCGAGCGCCATGCCATAGTCACGCAGCGCCGTGCGGGCGGCTGGCGGGGCATTGGCGATGATCGGGCCGACTTCGGCAGCGGCTGCGAAGAGCTCTGCGGTCTTGCCGCGAATCACGCTGATATAGTCAGCCTCGGTGGTCTCCATCTTCTTGGAAACCGCGAGCTGGAACACTTCGCCTTCGGCAATCACGGCGGCGGCGTTGGAAAGCACGGCGAGTGCATCCATCGAACCGGCATCAACCATCATCTTGAAGGCCTGGCCGAGCAGGAAGTCGCCAACCAGGACGCTGGCCTGGTTGCCCCAGATCATCCGAGCCGAGGATTTGCCGCGTCTCAGATCGCTTTCATCGACCACATCGTCATGCAGCAGCGTTGCCGTATGCATGAATTCGACGCTGGTCGCCAGAAGCACATGTCCTTCACCGGAATAGCCAAACAGCGATGCGGCTGCCAGGGTCAGCATCGGCCGCAGACGCTTGCCACCGGATGAAATCAGATGGTTAGCCACTTCTGGAATCATCTGGACATCTGAACCGGCCTTGGACAGGATGAGATTGTTGACACGCTCCATATCCGCCTTTGTCAGGTCAACAATCGGCTTTATGGATGCGGGTTGTTCGGTTTTCTTGGCTAGCGGTGTGACGACGCCCAAGGCTGATCGCTCCTGTTAACGTAATTGTCGCTGACAATAGGGAGGCCGCCCTGATGCGACAAGAGGCAAATTGTTTCGTTACGCTCAAATCTTGGAGAAGTTCTTGTCTTTGATCAACCTCATGCGCACAAATGACGCCGTGCTGTTGAGCCTTGTGGAAAGCCTGCTGAAAGAGGCCGGAATTCACTTTTTCGTTGCCGATCAGGCCATGTCCCTGACAGAAGGGTCGCTCGGCCTTCTGCCGCGCCGGCTGATGATCGATGATCAGGATCTAGAAGAGGCGCGCGCGCTTTTGATTGATGCCGGGCTGGAAAAGGAACTGCGCCAGGCATGAGTGGGGCTGTGGCAATCATCGAAGAACATGAAACGGTCGACGCCTTTCACCGTGGTGCCTTCTATCTGGTGCAGCCGAAAGGACGAGGTCATCGCACGGGCATGGATGCCATGCTGCTGGCCTCGATGGTGACGGGCAACGGGGCGATCCGCGTTGCCGATCTCGGTGCGGGTGCGGGCGGCGCGGGCCTGGCTGTTGCCGCGCGATTGCATGAGGCCCGTGTCAGCCTGTTCGAGCGATCGCCCGATATGGCCGGCTTTGCCCGAAAGACGCTTGCCCTGGCCGAAAATGCAAGGATTGCCGGGCGTGTGGCGCTGTTTGAAGCCGATGTGACCCTGCGTGGCGCGGCGCGCAATGCTGCCGGGCTCGTGGATGACAGTTTCGATCATGTCATCATGAACCCTCCGTTCAACGACGCGCTAGACCGTGCCACGCCCGATCCGCTGAAACGTGACGCCCATGCGATTGCCGGAGATCTCTTCGAAGACTGGATCCGCACGGCCGGGGCGATCTTAAAGCCGTCCGGCACGCTGTCGCTGATCGCCAGGCCGCACTCCATTGCCGACATCATCGCCGCCTGCGGAAAGCGTTTCGGCGGGCTTGAGATGACGCCGGTTCATGCCCGCGCCGGCGAAAATGCCTTCCGCATTCTGGTCAGCGCGGTCAAGGGATCGCGGGCGCGACTGCAATTGCGCAGTCCACTTGTTATGCATGCAACCTCCGGTCATGCTTTTGCCGCTGATGTCGATGATCTCAACAATGGCCGGGCGGCTTATTCGCGCATGTAATGGCGAGATTCCTCTCTGTGCATTTCTGCTCTTGTCTTTGACGCGAAAGCCCATACATCTAGCGCGCATTGATCGAGAGGAGCACCCGATGAAGGATGCATTGAAGAGGCTGATTCCGGCACGGTTCAGAAAAGACCGGACCGTCATTCCTGTGGTTCGTCTTGCGGGCGCCATCATGGCGGGTGGTTCGCGTGGGCGGCCGATGCTTAATCTCGCGTCGGTTGCACCCGCGCTGGAGAAAGCCTTCACGTTCAAAGGGGCGCCAGTGGTGGCCATTTCGGTCAATTCGCCTGGCGGTTCGCCCGTTCAGTCGCGGCAGATCTTCGAGCGCATCCGTCTTCTGGCGGAAGAAAACCACAAACGGGTTCTCATCTTTGTCGAGGATGTGGCCGCATCCGGCGGCTACATGATTGCGCTGGCGGGCGATGAGATTTTTGTCGATCCCACTTCCGTTGTCGGCTCCATCGGCGTGGTGTCCGGTGGTTTCGGCTTTACCGGGCTGATCGAGAAACTCGGGATCGAGCGTCGCGTCTATACCTCGGGTGAGAACAAGGTGATGCTGGATCCGTTTCAGCCGGAGAAAGAGCGCGACATCACCTTTCTGAAGTCGCTTCAGAGCGAGATCCACGAGGTCTTCATCGACATGGTGAAGGAGCGGCGCGGTGCAAGGCTCGCCGATGATCCGGAGCTGTTTTCCGGTCTGTTCTGGTCCGGAAAGCGCGGTCTGGCCCTCGGTCTGGTCGATGGCATAGGCGACATGCGCAAGACACTTAAGGATCGCTATGGCGACCATGTCGAGCTCAAGCTGATCTCCGGCCCGACCACGCTTGTCGGGCGCAAGGTGCCGGGCGTTGTCCTTTCCGGCGAACGGATTGCCGCAGGCCTCGCCGCCGGTCTTGCCGAACAGGCGGAAGAGCGTGCATTATGGTCGCGTTACGGGCTCTAACGCGCGAATCACAGGATCAAAGAGGCGCTTATGCCGCAATTGCTGGTCATGGCTGCTATTTTCGGCGGCGGATATATGCTCTACCGAAAGTTCATCGCCGATGCCGAGAAGACAACGGAGCGCGGTGAGCAACGCCGTGCCGAACAGAAGAATGGTGCCATCGGAACACTGGTGAAAGACCCCGACACCGGGGTCTACAGCGTGCGCAAGGACCAGGAATAACCTCACTGACTGTTCGGACCGTTACGCCTGCTTTCATCGTCGCGCTCCAGGTCGCGCTTCAGGCTACGTTCCGGCCGGTGAAATTTTCCCCCTGCTGCAAATCAGGTGGTGCAGCAAACCGATTCGGCCTAAGGCTTTGCGTCGTCCGCGATGGTGCGGCCGGAGCGGAGATTGTTCATGAAGGCGATGGGGCTTGCCGAATGGGCCATGCTGGTGACCCTTTCCGTGCTTTGGGGTGGGTCCTTCTTTTTCATCGGCGTTCTGGTGAAGGTTCTGCCGCCTCTCACCATTGTCGCCCTCAGACTGCTGATCGCCGCTGCCGTGCTGCTTCTGGTACTGAAGCTCACCGGGCGCCGGGTGCCCGTTTCCGGACCGGTCATCCTTGCATGTCTCGGCATGGGGCTTCTCAACAATGCGCTGCCCTTCAGTCTTATCGTCTGGGGACAGACCCGCATTGAGAGTGGTCTCGCCTCGGTCTTTAACGCCACGACACCGCTCTTCGGCGTCGTGGTCGCCCATTTCCTGACCCGCGATGAGAAAATGTCGGTGAACCGGCTGGCAGGCGTCGTGTCGGGCTTTGCCGGCGTCGCCATCATGATCGGCGCTTCGGCTTTCTCCGGTCTGACGAATAGCCTTGAAGGCGAGGTCGCGGTTCTCGGGGCCGCGCTTTCCTATGCGTTTGCAGGTGTTTTCGGCCGGCGCTTTCGCCGGCTCGGCGTTGATCCGGTGACCGCGGCGGCGGGCCAGATCACGGCGGCTGCCATCATCATGCTGCCGCTCGCCATGGTTATCGAAAGACCGTTTGCCCTGATCGCCGGCGCGCCGCCGTTTGCCTGGGCGGCCCTTGCCGCCATGGCCGTCTTTTCAACGGCATTTGCTTATGTGCTGTATTTCCGTATTCTTTCATCAGCAGGCGCGACCAATATCATGCTGGTGACCTTTCTTGTGCCTGTCTCGGCGATCCTGCTCGGCGTTTTTGTGCTGGGCGAACATCTGGCGCCACGCCATTTCTTCGGAATGGGGTTGATCGCGATTGGTCTCGCTGCCATCGATGGCAGGCTTTTCAGGTGCCGTATCGGCCGTTCGAAACGCGCCGGTTGAGGAAATCCTTCTCAAGGGTTGTGGCAGCCACTGCTCGGATGGTACAGCTTTTACGGGAAGGTCCGGTGGAGGCCATGCTGTATTGAGTGTGCCCGCCGGACGAAAGGAAATCCCCGTCCAAGCGCTTGATCGCACCGGGCGGCAAACAGAAGGGGGATGCAATCATGAGCACCGGAATCTGGATCAGCCTGTCAATCTATTTTCTCTTGATGCTGGGGATCGGCTTTTACGCCTGGCGCAAGTCCACATCGAGTTCTGAAGAATATATTCTTGGCGGCCGTCAGCTATCGCCGGCGGTTGCAGCGCTTTCGGCCGGTGCTTCGGATATGAGCGGATGGCTGCTGATGGGGCTTCCCGGCGCGCTTTTCGTCAGCGGTCTGGCCCAGAGCTGGATCGGCATCGGGCTCGTGGTCGGGGCGTTCTTCAACTGGATCATCGTTGCGCCAAGGCTTCGTGAACAGACCGAGCGTTATGACAATGCGCTCACCATCCCCGAATTCCTGTCAAACCGCTTTCCCAGCAAGTCAACCATGCTGCGCACGGTGTCAGCCGTCGTCATCGTGGTTTTTTTCGCGGTCTACACCGCGTCAGGCCTTGTTGCTGGCGGCAAGCTGTTTGACACGGCCTTTCAGGATCTGGTGACGATCAAGGGCCTGAACCCCTATCAGGTCGGCATTCTCATCACCATGGGCATCGTCCTGGTCTATACGCTGATTGGCGGTTTTCTGGCGGTGAGCCTGACGGATTTCGTTCAGGGCTGCATCATGATGATCGCCCTGGTGATCATGCCGATCGTCGTTGTCATCCGTGCCGGTGGCTTTGGTGTCTCCGAGGCGCGGATGATGAGCGTTGATCCGAATTTCCTGTCGATGATTCACGGCGTCACCGTGATCGGCTGGCTGTCGGCGGTTGCCTGGGGGCTCGGCTATTTCGGCCAGCCGCATATCATCGTCCGCTTCATGGCGGTGCGCAGCGTCAAGGATGTGCCTGCCGCCCGCAATATCGGCATGGCCTGGATGGTGATTTCGCTGCTTGGTGCCATCGGCGTCGGCATTTTCGGTCGTTCTTTCGTGGTCGGCAACAACATAACGGTTCAGGATCCGGAAACGATCTTCATCATTCTGGCGAATCAGCTGTTCATCCCGCTGATCACCGGCTTCCTGCTGGCGGCGCTTCTGGCGGCGGTCATGAGCACGATTTCGAGCCAGCTTCTGGTCTCCTCCTCCTCGCTGACGGAGGATTTCTACCGCCTGTTCCTGCGCCGTCATGCCAGCGAGCCGGAACTGGTCAATATCGGCCGCTTCTTCGTGCTGCTGGTGGCCGTGCTCGCCGCCTGGATAGCCTGGAACCCGGATTCGAAGGTTCTTGGCCTCGTATCGCACGCCTGGGCCGGCTTCGGTGCCGCCTTTGGCCCGCTGATCATCCTGTCGCTCACCTGGTCGCGCATGTCGGGCTGGGGCGCCGTTGCCGGCCTGATTGTCGGCGCGGTGACGGTTGGCGGCTGGATCGCGCTCGGCTTCGATCAAAGCTTCATGGGTGGTGCCGGTGTCTATGAGATCATTCCCGGTTTCATCGCTGCTTTTATCGCCATCTGGGTTGTCAGCCTGCTGACGCCGAGCAAGGACGAATTCCGTCCGCTTCCCGCCGACGCCTGATGTCGTCTTGCCGACCATGAGCGGAGGGGGGCTGCAGATTGCCTGTTTTGCGGGTGATTTGCGGCCCTTGCCGTTCGACAAGCTTGACCCCTTGGCCCTTCCGTGGCACTCACCGCAACCGGAATGAAAAGCCAAAGAAAGCCGGTTCGCCATGTCTAGTGATGAGATTGCGCCCCATATGCACCCCAAACGCTCCTTCCAGGGGCTGATCCTGACGCTCCAGTCCTACTGGGCGGACAAGGGCTGTGCGATTTTGCAGCCCTATGACATGGAAGTGGGCGCCGGTACGCTGCATCCGTCAACGACGCTGCGCGCGCTCGGGCCGAAGCGCTGGAATGTCGCCTATGTGCAGCCCTCCCGCCGCCCGGCCGATGGCCGCTACGGTGAGAACCCGAACCGTCTGCAGCATTATTATCAGTATCAGGTTCTGCTGAAGCCCTCGCCGCCGGATCTGCAGGAGCTCTATCTCGGTTCGCTGCGGGCGATCGGGCTCGACCCGCTGCTGCATGATGTGCGCTTCGTCGAGGATGACTGGGAAAACCCGACCACCGGGTCCTGGGGGCTTGGCTGGGAATGCTGGTGCGATGGCATGGAAGTGTCGCAGTTCACCTATTTCCAGCAGGTCTGCGGTATTGAATGCGCGCCGGTGGCCGGCGAGCTGACCTATGGTCTGGAGCGGCTTGCCATGTATGTGCAGGGCGTCGACAATGTCTATGACCTCAATTTCAACGGCCGTGAAGGCGATGAAAAGGTCACCTATGGCGATATCTTCCTGCAGACCGAGCAGGAATATTCGCGCCATAATTTCGAATATGCCAATACCGAGATGCTGCATCGCCATTTCCTTGATGCGGAAGCCGAATGCAAGGCACTGCTTGACGCCGGCCACCCGACCGCAGCGGGCATGCTGCATAAATGCGTGTTCCCGGCCTATGACCAGTGCATCAAGGCGTCGCATATCTTCAATCTGCTGGATGCGCGCGGTGTCATCTCGGTCACGGAACGGCAGAGCTATATTCTGCGCGTGCGCACGCTGGCCAAGGCCTGCGGCGAGGCCTTCCTTTTGACCGATGCCGGAGGCTATGCACCCGAAGCGGCCTGAGCCATTCGGTCACGAGATCGACATGTAGGGTTGAATCGTCATGTAGGATTGACATGGGGACGCGGCGATCTAGCCTCATCCCGATCAGTCAGGGAGAGTATCGATGCTGACCGCCCTTATCATTATTGTCGTCATCGCCGTTGCGGTGATCTTTTATGCGATCTCGCTTTATAACAGCCTTGTCAGCGCCCGGCAGGTGGCGGAAGAGGCCTGGTCCGGCATTGATGTGCAGCTGAAGCGCCGTGCTGATCTGGTTCCCAATCTGGTGGAAACGGTCAAGGGCTATGCCGGCCACGAACGCGGCACGTTGGAAGAGGTGGTTGCCATGCGCAACAAGGCGACGGCCGTGCCGGCGGGCGATGTGGCGGGACGTGCTGCTGCCGAAGGCGAACTGACCCAGGCGCTGGGCCGGCTTTTCGCCCTTGCCGAGGCCTATCCCGACCTCAAGGCGAGCCAGAACTTTGCCGAGCTGCAGAAGACGCTGCAGCAGACCGAGAGCGAGATCCAGATGGCGCGCCGTTACTATAACGGCGCTGCCCGCGACCTGAACGTCAAGGTCGAGAGCTTTCCGTCCAATATGGTTGCCAGCCGCTATGGCTTTCACAAGAAAGACTATTTCGAGATCGACAACAGCGCCGATCGCGCGGTGCCGCAGGTCTCCTTTTGAACATTTCGGCCTGATGAGGGCTCGTTGAGAGAGAACGTCCGATGACTGACAAAGACAGGCTGACCGTCATTCCGCCGGAACATGCGCTTTCCGGCCATGTCAGCCCGCCCGGTTCAAAATCGATCACCAACCGCGCGCTGTTGCTCGCCGGCCTGTCAAAAGGCACGAGCCGGCTGACCGGCGCGCTGAAAAGTGATGATACCCGTCACATGGCCAATGCGCTCAGAGCCATGGGCGTGAGCGTCGATGAACCGGATGCAACGACATTTGTCGTCACCGGTTCCGGTGTGCTTCAGCCGCCTTCCGGTCCGCTTTTTCTCGGCAATGCCGGCACGGCAACACGGTTTCTGACCGCGGCCGTGGCAAGCGTCTCGGGCACGGTGGTGGTCGATGGCGATGAGCATATGCGCAAGCGTCCGATCGGCCCGCTGGTCAAGGCGCTGAGAAGCCTTGGCATTGATGCTAAGGCCCCGACCGGCTGCCCGCCGGTGACAATCCAAGGCAATGGCCATTTCGGCACCGGCCGGGTGGAGATTGATGCCGGACTTTCGAGCCAGTATGTTTCCGCCCTGCTGATGGCTGCACCGCTTGGCCCTGTAGGCGCGAACCAGCCGGTCACCGTGGCGCTGACGGGCCCGGATATCGGCGCGCGCGGCTATGTCGATCTGACGCTTGATGCCATGGCAGCCTTCGGGGCCAGGGTGGACAAGATCGACGCGGCGAGCTGGCGGGTCCAGCCGACCGGCTATCAGGCGACCGATTTCCATATCGAGCCGGATGCCTCTGCCGCCACCTATCTGTGGGCGGCGGAAAAGCTCACCGGCGGCGCGATCGATATCGGCACGGCTGCAGACAGGTTCACCCAGCCTGATGCCAGGGCCTATCAGGTGATCGCATCTTTCCCGCATATGCCGGCGGTGATCGATGGCAGCCAGATGCAGGATGCGGTGCCGACGCTGGCCGTGCTCTCCGCCTTCAACGAGACGAAGGTGCGCTTTACCGGCATTGAAAATCTCCGGGTCAAGGAATGCGACCGCACCCGGGCGCTGTCGCTCGGGCTGAACGGCATCCGTGCCGGGCTGGCAGAAGAAGAGGGCGATGATCTGATCGTCCATGCCGATCCGAGCCTTGCCGGCCAGCACCTGCCGGCCGAGATCGACACCTTTGCCGACCACCGCATCGCCATGAGTTTTGCACTGGCGGGGCTGAAGATATCCGGCATCACCATTCTTGATCCGCTCTGCGTCGGCAAGACCTATCCCAGCTACTGGGATGCGCTTCTTGCGCTTGGCGTGACATTCGAGGACTGAGGACAGCGACCATGGCGACAGCAGACCGGAACAGAAATGCCTCGGACCTGCTGGTGCGGGAGATGATGCGGCTGGTGGCGCCGGCGGTTCTTTTGCTGGCGCTGATGCTGGCACCGGTTCTGCCGGCACGGGCTGCCGAGGTGATCAACAGTTTTACCTCGGATGTGACGGTCGAGCCATCCGGCCTTTTTGATGTCACCGAAACGATTGCCGTTCATAGCGAAGGTGATCAGATCCGCCATGGCATCTATCGCGATTTTCCGCTGAAGTTCCGGGCGGAGAATGGTCGTAGCGGTTCGGTGACCTTTGATCTGAAATCGGTCACGCTGGATGGCCAGGCGGTCGCGTGGCACACGGAAAGCATTTCCGGGGGCATCCGGATCTATATCGGTTCTGCCGATCGCATGCTGCCGCCCGGTGACCACACCTATGTGCTGACCTATGACACCGACCGCCAGCTGCGCGCCTTCAGTGATCATGACGAGGTCTACTGGAATGCCACCGGCAATTTCTGGGCCTACCCGATTGAAACCGCCACGGCGGTCATCCGTCTGCCGGAGGGGGTGACGCCGCTGAAGACGGATTTCTTCACCGGAGATTACGGCGCCACTGGCAAGGCGGCGCGCGCGCGCCTGAACGGCAATGTCGTCACCGTCACCACCACGGCGCCGCTTTCGCCGGAAGAGGGGCTTTCCGTTGTGGTCGCCATCCCGAAAGGGGCGATCACCGGGCCATCATCGACGACAAGCGCCTCGTGGTTCTTTGCCGATTATCGCAATTATTTCATCGGCTTTGGCGGCCTCATTCTGGTCTTCGCCTATTATATGATTTTCTGGCTGCGGGTCGGCCGCGATCCCAGGCCGGGCGTTGTCGTGCCGCGCTGGGAGCCGCCCGAAGGGCTGTCGCCGGGGCTGGTCGCCTATGTCGAGCATCAAGGCTTCGGGTCGCACCGTTTCGATGCCATTGCTGCAACCGTGATCGATCTGGCCGTCAAGGGTTTTGTCACCATTGACGAGCCGAAAAAGGGCATGCGGATCACCCGCACGGATAAATCTTTCGATCCGAGCCTGCCGTCCGGCCAGCGCGCCGTGCTGAAGGATATTGATAATGTCGGTGGTGTCTTCACCATCGACAAGGCGCATTCAAGCTCGGTTTCGGCCATGGCGAGCGCCTTTACCGGGGCCATTACCGGCGAGCATCGCGGCGAATATTTCGTCACCAATGGCGGCTATATCGGCGGTGGGCTGGTGTTGTCTGTCATTTCGGTGATTGCGCTTCTGGCCTTTGGCACGATCAGCGATACGGTGATCCCGATCCTGTTTCTGTCGATCTTCATGGCGATTTTTGTCGGCCTGTTTGCGACGGCGATCTCGAAAAGCTTCAGCCGGCGCAACAACAGCGCATTCCTGGTGGTGAGGCTGCTTTTGCTGATCGCCTTTGGCGGTTTCTTCGCCATCCATACGATTGGCGGCATCATGCTCACTTTCTTCTCCGATCAGCTTTTCGGTGAGGACTGGGCCGTGATTGTCACCATTGGCGGCATCGTGCTGATGAACCTTGTCTTCTTCACGCTGATGGGGGCGCCGACGCCTGCAGGGCGGAAGAAGATGGATGAGATTGCCGGGCTGAAGCAATATCTGGCGCTGGCGGAAGCCGACCGGATGAACATGGCGGGTGCGCCGAAAATGTCGCCCCAGCATTTCGAAACTCTGCTTCCCTATGCCGTCGCGCTTGGCCTGGAAAAGCCCTGGTCGAAGACCTTCGACATCTGGCTTTCGGCCGCCGTTGCCGCAGGCACGGCCAGCTATTATTCGCCTTACTGGTATCATGGCGATTTCAGCCATCATCACCTGTCGGACCAGATCGGCGCCTTCTCTTCCTCCATGGCCTCGACCATGTCGTCATCCATGCCGACACAGAACACCTCCTCCTCCGGATTTTCCTCCGGCGGCGGCTTTTCGGGCGGTGGTGGCGGCGGTGGCGGCGGTGGCGGCTGGTAAGCTCGCTCAGTCTTCGATGCGCAGGAAGTGGATGGCAGACGGTGTTTCCGGATAGGTTTCGCGTGTGGACCAGTCCAGGGGCAGGCGAGCGAAGGTAATGCCGTCGTCATCGGACCAGACACTGTCCTTCAAGAGCGTTCCTTCTGACGGAAAGGCAAATGGCGCGCAGGTGCGGCCAGCGACATTGCGCGGAACATCGGTCTGCCAGTCATCAATGCCGCATCCGGCGGTGGCGCTGTTCTTGTTGTAGTAGGCGGTAATGTCATCCGACAACAGCGTGTAATTGAACGGTCCGGTTTTCTGAACAAAATCGATCCGCTGTCCCTCTGCCTCTGCGATCTCGGCGAGCGCGCCCTCGTATGAAAGCCGGACCGTCGGTATATCGCAGTTGCTGTGGGCGTAGTTCTGGGCTGTTGCGGTCAGCTTCCGCCCTTCGATCGTCACCCCGGCAATGAAGCCGTGGCGGCCATCCTTGCCGATTGGCATGCAGTGACTGCGATAGCTTCCCTCAGGCAGCGCCGGAGCGGCGCGTACCGCATCGGCAAATGCGCCGGATATCAGGATCAGCGGCAGGACGGAAAGCGTGTTCATGGGTCGGTCTCCTTCTCCCTAACCCAGACTTGCCGCCAAATCGGGTGATTTGCGGGCATGATTGCGGTTCTTCTCCGGCCGGAGCGCGAAAACCCGCATTGCCGGATGACTTTTGCGTGCCGACTTGCTAACACCCCGTCACGATCATTTTGTGAACACGATAGAAGCCCGTCATGCCCGACTTATTGCTTGAACTTCGCTCCGAGGAAATTCCGGCCCGCATGCAGCAGAAAGCTGCAGGCGATCTGAAGAAGCTCGTCACCGATCAGCTTGTCGATCAGGGTCTGACCTATGAGGGCGCCAAGGAATACTGGACGCCGCGCCGGCTGACGCTGCATATCAAGGGGCTGACGGCACGGTCCGCTGATGTGCGCGAGGAACGTAAGGGCCCGCGCGTCGGCGCACCGGAAAAGGCGCTGGAAGGCTTTCTGCGCGGCGCCGGTCTTGCCGATATTTCCGAGGCAAAGATCCAGTCGGACCCGAAGAAGGGCGATTTCTACGTCGCCATCATCGAAAAGCCCGGTCAGGACGCGCGCGATATCATCCGCGCCATCATGCCGGGCATCATCCGCAATTTTCCCTGGCCGAAATCGATGCGCTGGGGTGCGCAGTCGGTCAATCCCGGTGCGCTGCGTTGGGTGCGTCCCCTGCAGTCGATTGTCTGCACCTTTGGCACCGAGATCGAGGAGACCGAGGTCATCGATTTCGAGATCGATGGCATTGTCGCCTCCAACATCACCTATGGCCACCGCTTCCACGCGCCGGAAGGCTTTGCCGTGCGCCGTTTCGACGATTATGTCTCAGGGCTTGAGAAGGCCTGCGTCATTCTCGATGCCGAGCGCCGCAAGCATGTGATTGCGGACGATGCTGCCAATCTCGCCTTTGCCAACGGGCTGGAACTGGTGGAAGATGCGGCATTGCTCGATGAAGTGTCGGGCCTTGTCGAATATCCGCAGGTTCTGCTTGGCGAATTCGAGGCGGAATTCCTGGCAATTCCGGACGAGATCACCCGGCTGACGATCAAGACCAACCAGAAATGCTTCGTCACCCGCGTGCAGGGTGAGGAGAAGCTCTCCAACAAGTTCATTCTGGTCGCCAATATCGCCGCCTCCGATGGCGGTGCGGAAATCCGCCATGGCAATGGCAAGGTGGTGCGCTCGCGCCTCTCCGATGGCCTGCATTTCTGGCACATGGATCAACGCGACCTGCCCGACTTGAAGACGCTCGAAGCTTCGGCGGCCAAATTCGGGCTCGACCTGAAAAAGCCGCTCGATCAGCGCATGGCCAAGCTCGATGCACTGAACGTGACCTTCCATGCCAAGCTCGGCACGCAGGGCCAGCGCATTGAGCGCATCCGCGCGCTTGCCGGCAAGCTGGCGCCGGTCGTTGGTGCCGATGCGGCAGAGGTTGACCGTGCCGTCGTGCTGGCCAAGGCGGATCTTCGCACCGAGGCCGTTGGTGAATTTCCCGAGCTTCAGGGCCTGATGGGCCGCAAATATGCGAGCCTCCAGGGCGAGAGCGACGATGTCGCCGCCGCGATCGAGGAGCATTACAAGCCGCTCGGTCCCTCCGATGTCGTGCCGCGCGGCAAGGTCTCGCTCACGGTGGCGCTGGCCGACAAGCTCGATACGCTGACCGGTTTCTGGTCGATCGGTGAAAAGCCGACCGGCTCGGGCGATCCTTTCGCGCTGCGTCGCGCCGCTCTCGGCGTCATCCGCATCATTCTGGAACGCGGTGTCCGGCTGAAGCTGCTTTCGGTGTTTGACGATCGCGATCTGCTGTCCTTCTTCCATGACCGCTTCAAGGTCTATCTGCGCGACATGGGCGCGCGGTATGATCTGATCGATGCGGTGCTGACCGGGGATGCCGATGATCTGGAAGTCGTGGCGCGCCGGGTTGAGGCCTTGACCAAATTCCTCGATTCGGAAGACGGGCAGAACCTGCTGGCCGGTGAAAAGCGCGCCAGCCAGCTTTTGGCAGCGGAAGAAAAGAAGAAGACGAAGGTGGCCGAAAAGGTCGATCCGGCGCTGTTTGAGGTTCCGGCTGAAAAGGCGCTTTATGAGGCGATCCTGTCGGCTTCTGCGGCGGCTGAGAAAGCGGCGGCGGCGGAAGAATTCTTCCATGCCATGGAGGCGCTTTCTGCCCTGCGTGCACCGGTCGATGCCTTCTTCACCGATGTTCTGGTCAATGCTGATGATGAGGCCGTGCGTGCCAACCGCCTCGCACTGCTTGCCATGATCCGCCAGGCGACGGAGAAGGTTGCCGATTTCTCGAAGATCTCCGGCTGATTGCCGTTCCCGGCTGAAATGACAGGGCCCTCGCGCTGAAACGCGGGGGCCTTTTTTTGTTCAGATGCCGTGCCGTGTTCTGAACAGGCTGATCTGGCGGAGGCTCTCGGCAACGACGCCATCAATCAGACGGCGGCCTTTTTCAGCCGTTGCCGGACGCGGATCGCCGAAAACGCCGGAGCTGTTGAAATCGCGCAGCTGCATCGGCTCCATGCCGAAGGTGGGCGGGAAGTCGGGATATTCGGCTTCGGCCCTGTCCATGCGCACACTGTCGGGGGCCAGGGCCAGCATGAAGGATGTTTCCATCTCGTCGGCATGCATGAATCCGAAACCGGCAGGCTTGCTGTCGAGAACGTCGGCACAGAGCGCGTCCAGCCCGGGATAATCCAGCGAGAGAACCGGCAGGTTATGGATGTTATTGAGCCTGCGGGCGGCCAGCGCGATCGGCTCGCGATTGCCGAAATGGCCGTTGACGGTAATGAGCGCGGAAAAGCCGATCCGCTTCACGCCCGCGCCGATATCGAAAATCATCGCCTGCAGCGTTTCGGGCGAAAGCGAAATCGTGCCGGGAAAGGCCTCATTGTTCCAGGCCTCGCCATAGGTGACAGGCGGCAGCAGAACTGCGCCTTCGCGGCGGGCGATTTCGCGGGCAACGCCCTCGGCCATCACCGTATCGGTGATGAGCGGCAGATGGGCGCCATGCTGTTCGCAGGCGCCAACGGCAACGACGGCAAGCGCACCTGCTGCGACTGCAGTTTCGATCTCCGGCCAGCTTGCCCTGGAGGCCTCGAGAAAGCTGCTCATAGCCCGCTCCAGCTATGGACTTCAAGGCTTGCCTGCGGTGCGAGCACGCTCAGCAGTTCCGCCGTCGAGCGGGCATAATCGACCGGGCCGCCGGTGACGGTGGCAAGGGCTGCATGCTCGATGTCGTTATAGTCGAAACCATGCGCCAGAAGGTCGATAAGGGCGGCCTGCAGCGGCGGCATGGTCGGGTTGAAAGCCACGCTTTCAATGGTTGCGCCGGTGATCAGTGCGCCGCCTTTCAGGCCCAGGACAACCGCGCCCGGCGAGCGGCTATAGGGCGCGTGCGCGCGCTTTCCGGCTTCGAGGAGGGCGGGTGCGACCGTGTCTCGAACATCGCCGGCAAGGGCAAGATCGGGGAAGTTGATCCGCCCGCCTTCGGCGCCCTTTTCATCCAGTGCTTCGGGGGAAAAGGGCCAGGGATAGAGATCGGCAAGCTTCAACCGGTGGCCAAGCGGATCGATGAGATTGAGATCGGAGCCAACGGCGAATTCGGACAGATATTGCCGGCAATGACCGCAGGGGTGGGCGCCCGAAAGCGCAATGGTCTTCACCGATGTGCCGCGCGAAAAGGCGCGCGAGGCGACAAAGCCCTCGCCATGGACGGAAAAGCCGAGATGGGTGCCGGGAAATTCGAGATTGCCGCCGAGAATCAGATTACCGGTCTCAGCTTCCAGCCCGACCGCACCGACGAAAAAGCCGGAAATCGGAGGGCGCGCGCGCAGCGCCGCCGTGTCGACGAGCACGGCCATCAGAAATTCGATATCGTCGATGGCGTAGCGGTCGCAGAGTTTCTGGGCCGCGGCGGCAGAAACCACGCTGCCGGCATTGGTCTTCAGGGCTTCGCGGCCGCGGCCGGCGAGGCTTTCGGCCTCCTGGCGGATTGCCGGGCCATGATTGGCTTCAGTCTCGGCGATACGGTTCTTGCGGTTATTATCAGGGGGCGCAATCGGGTTCACGCGGCTACCTTCCCGGATTCTGGTTTCTTGATGAAAACGTGCGACATGTGTGCGCTGCGAAAACAAGCGTATTTTTCAGGCATAGGGCGGGGAATAGGATTTGACAAGCCGGAAGCGGGAGCCAATAAGTCGCTAGCTGAAACGCTAAAAAAAGAATGGGGAATATGGTTTCAGTTCTGCTTTCCGAGACGACGATCCTGACCGCTGATCAGACCGATACGGTTTATGAGCGCGGCTGGATTTCCTTCACCGATGGTCGCATCACCGGGCTTGGCCCCTTGGCAACCAGGCCAGCTGCCGAAGGTTTTGACCAGCATTTTGCCCTTGCCGGCCATCTGGTCATGCCGGGGCTGATCAATGCGCACACGCATTCGCCGATGATCCTGTTTCGCGGCCATACCGAGGGCCACAGCCTGTTGACCATGGAGGGCTGGTATAATTCGGTGCGCGAGCCCGAGCTCTCGCTTGAGGCTGCCGATATCAAGCCGTCTGTCGCGCTTTCCTGTGCGGAAATGCTGCTGTCGGGAACCACGACCTTCTGCGAGCAGTATTTCTTTGCTGATGAGATCGCCGAGGCTGCTGATGAAAGCGGCATCCGCGCGGTGATCGCCTATGGCATCGTGCAGCTGGGCGACAGGGAGCGCGGCGAGCGGGAACTGGCCTCCGCCTCCGCCTTCATCGAGCGCCAGTCGCGCGCCGGCGGGCGGATCGTGCCATGGTTCGGCCCGCATGCGCCCTATGTCGACAATAGCGAGGATCTGATCCGCGCCGAGGTCGAGACGGCAATCCGCTATGGCTGCGGCATGCATCTGCACATGGCCGCCGGGCCTGAGGATAATGCGGAAACCATGGCGCGCTACGGGCTGACGGCGACCGAGGCGCTGCACCGCGACGGCTTTTTCAATGGCCGTGTCCATGCCGCCCATTGCCTGGATCTCTCGCCCGAGGATATCGCCATCTTTGCTGCGGCGCCTGCAGCGTCTGTCGCCCATTGCGCAACTGCAGGGCTGCGGTCCGGCAAGCCCGGCATCTGCCCGGTGAAGGAACTGCGCGCGGCCGGCATTACCGTGGCGCTTGGCACGGATAATGTCGCGGCCAATAATTCCTATGACATGATCGCCGAAATGCGCGTCGCAGGCCTTGCCGCATCGCACCGCGAAGGCGTTGCCCAGCCGATCTCGAGCCGCGAGCTGGTGCGCATGGCAACCATTGACGGTGCCCGGGCGCTCGGCCTTGATCACGAGACGGGCTCGCTCGAGCCTGGCAAGGCCGCCGATATCATCGCCATCGACATGAATGGTCCCGGCTATTCGCCGGTTCCCGATATCGCGACGCTTCTGGTCTATTCGGGGAGCGGCCGTGATGTCTCCCATGTTTTTGTGGCTGGAGAGGCATTGGTTGTTGAAAAACGGCTGATCAAGCAAGATCTTGCCACCTTGCGCCGCGAATATGAGACAACCTACGAGCGCTTCTGGACGCGTGTGGAGACTGCCCGCGCGGCGATCTGATATTTCGAGACGATCAGGGGCGGCTCTGAATATTTATTGTCGAGACGGCTCAGACCGTCTCAGGGGACTGCAAGACAACAAGACGATACGATAAAGGAGAACAGCATGCGCCTTCCTTCCCTTACCCGCCGTGCATTCGGCAAGCTTGCCTTTGCCACGGGCCTTGCCCTTTCGGTTTCTGCACCGGCCGTGATGGCCGAAGACTATTCCGCCGACAATCCGCTGAAGGTCGCCTTCGTGGTGCATGGCACGCTTGGCGACAAGAGCTTTCTGGATTCCGCTGCTGCGGGTCTGAAAAAGGCCGAGACCGAATTGCCGGTCAAGGCAACGGTGATCGAGGCCGGATCTGACCGCTCGCGCTGGCAGCCGGCGCTGGCCGATGTCACCGACAGCGATTATGACGTCATCATCGCCGGAACCTGGGAAATGACCGGTTATATTGCCGAGCTGGCCGATGAATATCCGGAAAAGAAGTTCATCATCTTTGATGATGCGCCGGATTTCTCCGGTGGCGCCTATCCGAATGTTCTGGCGATCCAGTATCGCACCTCGACGGCAGCCTATCTTGCCGGCTATGCCGCCGCGAAGATTTCCAAGACCGGCAAGCTTGGTGAAATTCTTGGCGTTGAAGGTTCCACCGTTCTCGAATTCGCCGTTGGTTTCGAACAGGGTGCCAAGGCTGCCAATCCGGATGTCGAGGTCATGCGTTCGGTTGCCGGCTCCTTCACCGATCCGGCCAAGGGCAAGGAACTGGCACTGGCCCAGTTCGCGCAAGGGGCAGATATCGTCTTCCCGATTGCCGGCGGTACCGGGGTTGGCGCGCTTCAGGCCGCGCGTGACGAAGGCAAGCTTGCTGTCGGCGTTGACAGCGACCAGGCGATGATCTTCGCTGATTCTGATCCGGCTCAGGCCAGTGTGATCTTCACGTCGGTGGAAAAGAAGGTCGGTGATTCGCTGGTGACCGCGCTTGATGAGACCATCAAGGGGACCGCGCCCTACGGTTCGGCGATCCTGCTGGGGCTTGCCGATGGCGCCGTCGGCATCTCGGAAAATTCCTATTACGACAAGCTGGTCCCGGCTGATGTCCGTGCCGAGGTCAATGAACAGAAAGACAAGATCGTCTCCGGCGAGATCACCGTCGATACGGCGATGGGTCAGTAATCCACCATTTGGCAGGCGCTCATCTTTTCAGTTGAAAGGATGGGCGCCTTTTCAGTTGAAAGGATGGGTTTATGGCTCCACGTCTTGAAGCCGCCGCCATCGGCAAGGTTTATCCCGGTGGCGTTGTCGCCAATGATGGCGTCAATCTTTCGGTCAATGCGGGTGAAGTTCATGCGGTTGTCGGCGAGAACGGCGCCGGCAAATCGACCTTGATGAAGATCCTGTTCGGGATCGAGCAGCCCAATAGCGGCACATTGCGGCTTGATGGCCGCGC
The DNA here is from genome assembly GCF_013184775.1 of Martelella sp. HB161492. Classification (GTDB taxonomy): domain Bacteria; phylum Pseudomonadota; class Alphaproteobacteria; order Rhizobiales; family Rhizobiaceae; genus Martelella. The sequence goes on along the minus strand of NZ_JAATVV010000007.1, from coordinate 61,667 downwards.
GGTGTCCTTCGCCAATCCCTCCGAGGCCATCGCTGCCGGGATCGGCATGGTCTTCCAGCACTTTTCGCTGGTTCCCTCCTTCACCGTTTACGAGAATGTCGTGCTCGGCGCCGAGCCGGGCTCCGGCTTCAAGTTTGACCGTGAAACCGCCATTGCCAAGGTGCGGGCACTGTCCGAGCGGTTCCACCTGAACGTTGATCCGCTGGCGCCCGTCGGCAAGCTGCCGGTCGGCCAGCAGCAGCGCGTCGAGATTTTGAAGGCGCTCTATCGGGATGCCCGCATTCTCATTCTCGATGAACCGACGGCGGTGCTGGCGCCGCAGGAGGTGGAAGAGCTGTTCACCGCCGTGCGCTCGCTGATCGCCGAAGGCCGCACCGTCATCTTCATCGCCCACAAGCTGCCGGAAGTGCTGGAGATTTCAGACCGGATCACCGTCATGCGTGCCGGCAAGACCGTCGGATCGGTCGCCGCGGCCCAGACGAGCGAGCAGGCGCTTGCGACGATGATGGTCGGGCGTGAGGTGAGCCTCCGGGTCGAGCGTTCCAAGGCGCGCGGTGAAACGAGGCTTTCGGTCGAGAAGCTGAAGATCGTTTCCGAAAGCGGCACCACCGTCTGCGAGGATCTGTCGCTCAGCGTTCATGCCGGTGAGATTGTCGGTCTTGTCGGCGTCGAGGGCAATGGTCAGGCCGAGCTCTTGGAAGCGGTTGCCGGGCTGCGCCGGACGGCTTCGGGGCGCATTGACGTCGATGGCGCCGATATCGTTGCCATGAGCGTGCTGAAACGGCGCGAAAAGGGCGTCGCCAGCATTCCAGAGGACCGCATCGCCGAAGGGCTGGCGACCGGTTCCAGCGTGGCTGAAAATCTGGTGTCGACCAAGCTTGCCGACCGGCGCTTCGTTCGCTCCGGCCTGCTGGACCTCAAGGCGATCCGTGCCAATGCCGAGAGGCTGATCGCGCAATTTTCGATCCGCGTCGGCGGGCCCGATTTTGCGGTTGGTACGCTTTCGGGCGGCAACATGCAGAAGGTGGTCGTGGCACGCGAACTGTCGGAACAGCCGGGTGTGCTCCTGGTGAACCAGCCGACGCGCGGCGTCGATCTCGGTGCGACCCAGTTTATCTGGAAATCAATCGCCGATGCGCGCGACGGCGGCGCGGCCGTGCTCTTGAGCTCGGCGGACCTGTCGGAGCTTCTGGCGCTTGCCGACCGGCTGGTGGTGTTTTATCGCGGCCGCATCGTTGCCGCCTTCGTCAATTCAGAAACGCTGACCGCCGAAACGCTGGGCATGTATATGCTCGGCATCGAAAAACAGGATGTGGCAACCATGAAGAGGGCACTCTGATGGCACGCACAAAAAACTCCCGGTTCGAAGCGGTCTTCAACGAGGTGGGCCGCGCTGTGGTTGCCCTTCTCGGTGCGCTGATCGTCGCCTTCATTGCCATCTGGTTCACCTCCGATGATCCTGGCAAGGCGATCGACACATTGCTGACCGGCCCGCTTTCCTCCAAGCGCACCATGGGGCTTTGGGTCGATGATGTCGCCAAGCTGACACTCACAGGTCTTGCCTTCGCACTTGTGTTTCAGGCGCGGCAGTTTTCCATGGGCGTCCAGGGGCAGGTCTTTGTCGGCGGGCTCTTCGCGGCGCTGGTGGCGCTCTCGCCGGTTGGCACGACGGCGCTTGCCATTCCGGCCGCCATTCTTGCGGCGATTGTGACAGGGGCGATCTACGGCTTCATCCCCGGCTATATCAAGGCCCGTTTTGGCGCCAATGAAATCGTTTCCTCGCTGATGCTGAATTATATCGCCATCAAGGTGGTGGATTATATCGTCCGTGCGGATCTTGCACCGGCCGGATCCGGCCAGCTGATGTCGCCGAAATTCCCCAAAAGTTCGATCTTCCCGGCCTTCATTCCGCATACGCGTTTCGATCTCGGTATCGTCATCGCGATCATCACCGTCGTCGTTGTCTGGTTCATGCTTTACCGCACCCGCTGGGGGCTGAAGCTCAGGCTGGTCGGGCATAATCCGCGCTTTGCCGAATATTCCGGCATCCGCGCCAATTCGATCATGGTGTCGGCGATGACCGTTTCCGGTGCGATTGGCGGGCTTTTGGGGGCGGTGTTCGTACAGGGGACGGCCTTCGGGCGGATCGCGATTGATTTCGATGGCGGACTGCCCTTTGAGGGCATTCTGATTGCGATTGTGGCGCGCAACCGGCCGCTGGCGGTGCCGGTCGTGGCGATCTTCTACGGCTATCTCAGGCAGGGCGCGCAGCTGATGGGTATCCGCACCGATGTACCGGCGGAAATGATTTCGGTGGTTCAGGCGCTGGTGATCCTGCTGGTCGCCTCGTCCTTCTCGGTGCCGGGCCGCAAGCTGATTGCGCGCCTGTTCGCTAGACCTGCAGCAGCCTGAGGGGGACGAAAATGCTTGATCTTGTAGCAACGATCTTTTCCGCGACCTTCCTCGTCATGGTCATCCGCACGGCGACGCCGCTACTGTTTGCGACGATGGGGGGGCTGATTGCCGATCTGTCGGGCGCGCTCAATGTGGCGCTGGAAGGCATGATGCTGATTGCGGCGCTGACGGCGGTCGTCACCTCGGTCTATGCGCCGTGGTATGTCGCCGTCATCGCTGCCATGGCGGCGGGCGGCCTGTTCGGCGCGGTGATGGGGTATTTCCACCTCAACCGCAAGGCTGATGTCGTGCTGGTGGGCTTTGCCATCAATATCTTTGCCACGGGCGGAACGGTCTTTGCACTGTCTCTCGCCACCGGCGGCGACAAGGGCACCTCCATCAACCTGATCTCCAAGGCCGTGCCGGAACTGCCGATCCCGGGCCTTGCTGCGGTTCCGGTTGTCGGACCGACGCTCGATGCGCTTTTCGGTCATAACTCGGTGCTGTCCTGGCTTGCCCTGCTGTCGGTGATCGGCGTCTGGTATGTCCTCTATCGCACGCCTTACGGGCTGTGGCTGCGCGGCGTCGGTGAATATCCGGCGGCGGCCGAAGCTGCCGGCATTTCGGTGATGGCGGTGAAGTTCTGGGCGCTGGTTGCCTCCGGCGCACTGGCCGGCATTGGCGGGGCACAGCTTGCCATGTTCAACTATGTCGGCTTCACCCGCGACATGACGGCGGGTCGCGGCTTCATCGCACTCGGGGCGGTGCTGCTCGGCGCGCGGCATCCGGTGGGTGCAGCGCTTGCGGCGCTGTTTTTCGGTTTCTTCGAGGCGCTGTCGATCGTGATGCCGAACTTCTTCGCCTGGATCCCGGCGGAAATCATTCAGGCCATTCCCTTCGCCGTTACCATTATCGCGCTGGTGCTGTTTTCGTACCGGGCGAGCCGCGGACGGCGGATGAAGACGCTGGCGGAGGCCTGATCCGGCGACTGCGACCAATGGCGCGGGTGCTTGACAACCAGACGTTACCGGCCTTAATTGGCCGCCGTCAGGGTTGCCGGCACCTGCCGCCCGCGCGTCGCTAAGACGATGGTGAAGCCGGCCTGATCTCGTCTCCATTTCGGATGTAACACCCGAATCGGCGGCAATGCGGGCACTGGCTTCTCCCGGGTGTTCCTTCTGGAACCGAATATGACACGCGAAATCTCTCCGGATACGGGGAATCCCTATCTCACCGGTGCGCTCTGGCCGCTCTTTTTCAAGACGGCTGCACCGATCATTGTCCTCATGCTGGTGAGCGGCTTGTTCACCGTCGTCGACGCGATCTTTCTCGGCGTTTATGTCGGCGCGGATGCGCTGGCAGCGGTCACGCTCGTCTTTCCCGTTTTCATGGCGCTGAATGCGCTGTCGACGCTGGTCTCATCCGGCATGGCCAGCATATTGGCGCGGCGTCTGGGATCGGGCGACAAAAGTGGCGCGCAGGCGGCGATGCAGTCGGCAACGCTCCTGGCTGTCGCGACCTGTCTTGTCCTGATGCTTGCCTTTACCCTGACGGGTGCGGCGCTGATCAGCTGGCTTTCGGTGGGTGATGCCGATCTTGCGCGGATGGGCATGATCTATATTGCCATCGTCGTCTATGGCAGCCCGCTGACCTTTCTGATCGGCATTCAGGGCGACGCGCTGCGCTCCGAGGGGCTCGCCATGCTGATGGCGGTCATCGGTGTTGCAGTGACGCTCGCCAATATCGGCTTCAACTACATCTTCATCGTCCTGATGGGCTGGGGTGTCGCCGGATCCGCGATCGGTACGCTTGCCGCGCAGGTGGTGGCGCTTGTCATTGCCATGGCGCTCAGGCTCTCCGGTCGAACGCCGCTGACTTTATGGGCGGCAACGGGACGCAGCGCTTTTTCCGGCTGGTGCGAAAATGTCAAGCTTGGCCTGCCGCCGTCTCTGACGCTGGCTGGCGTCAGCGTCACGTCCGGGGCGATGATCGTTGCCGAGCAGATCTGGGGCGGGGATCACTATGCCGCAACCATTGCTGCCTATGGCATCGTCACGCGGGTGATGACCTTTGCCTTCCTGCCGCTGATGGGGCTCAATCTCGCCTGTCAGTCGATCGTCGGCAATAATTTCGGTGCCAGCGCCTTTGTCCGCTCCGATCAGACACTGAGGATCGGTCTTGTGGTCGGGCTGGTCTATGGCATCGCCGTCGAGGCAATACTGATGGGCATGCCGGGGCCGATCGCCCGGATTTTCGTCACCGATCCGGCGACCATTGCCGAGATGGCGCGGATCACCCGGCTTCTGGTGATCACCTATGTCATCTACGCGCCGATGATCATGCTGTCGGGCTATTTCCAGGCCATCGGCAATGCGCTGGCGGCCGGTGCTCTCGGCCTGACGCGGCCTTATCTCCTGGTGGTGCCGGGCATTTTTCTGCTGCCGCTGGCGTTGGGCGAAACCGGGATCTGGCTTTCGGGCGCTGTCGCTGATTGCGCAATGCTCGGCGTCGCGGCGCTTGTGCTGGGCGCGAACCGCCGTCGCACGGGGGCTGGTTTCGGCGTCATGATGGCAGGTCGCACTTAGCGCATCGGCTCGAAAATCGGAATCGATCTTCGAAAAGAATGCACGGCGCTCCAATTGCGATGCCCGCGGCTGTTCCAGAGCCGCGGGCATCTTGCCGTCAGCCGTTGATGAAATGCAGCGACTGGTATCTGGCCCGCAATGCCGCCGTTTCGCCGGCAAGGCTTTCGGGCGCATTCGACATGAGGACACGGGCGCAAAGCGAAGCGATCTCGCGGACATTGCTACGGTTCACACCGAAGCGTACGAGTTCGGGCGTGCCGATCCTGAGGCCATTATTGTCGCCTTCGAGGGCGGCGATCGGCAGGCCGATGCCGCAGGCGAGGAAGCCGCCAAGCTCCAGCTTTTTCGATGCCGTCTGGCCGCCGCCAAAACGGGCTGCCTCAAGGGCGAACTGATGCGAGGCGGTGACGCCGCGTTCGGCGGCGAAGAGCGGCAGTCCGGCCTCGGCCAGCACCTCTGCAAAGGCCCTTGCTGTGGCGATCATCTCGTCGGCATAGGCTTTGCCATGGTCGAGCCAGTCGGCCAGCGAGATGGCGAGGGCCGCCGTCTTGCCGGCATCGAAATTGGCGGTCATGCCGGGAAAGGCGATTGCCTCCAGCTTTTCGGCGATCTCGGCGTCATTGGTGACGATCAGCCCGCCCGCCGGGCCGCCCAGGCTTTTATAGGTGCTCATGGTCATGAAATGCGCGCCCTCATCGAGAGGGTTCTTCCACGCCCTGCCGGCGATGATGCCGCATTGATGGGCCGCATCGAACATCACCTTGGCACCGATCTCGTCGGCGATCGCACGGATGTCGGCAACGGGATGTTCGAACAGGTTGAGGCTCTGGCCGACGGTGATCAGTGCCGGGCGGAATTCGCGCGCCATCACCGCCAGTCTGTCGATATCGATGGAATAGCCCGTCGCATCGCTTGGCGCGGATATGGTTTTCAGGCCGAACAGACCGGCGCATCCGGCCGCATGATGGGTAACATGGCCGCCGACCTCCGCATCCGGCGCAATGATGGTGTCGCCTGGCGCGCAGGTGGCCATGAAGCCATAGAGATTGGCGATGGCACCGGAGGGAACGCGCACTTCGGCATATTTCGCACCGAAGACCCGGGCGGCGAGATCGGCGGCGATCACTTCGATTTCCTCGATCGCCTGCAGGCCCATCTCGTATTTGTCACCGGCATAGCCGAGCGAAGGCCGCGAGCCGAGACCGGCTGAAAGCATGGCTTCGGCACGCGGGTTCATCACATTGGTGGCGGGGTTGAGGTTGAAGCAGCGCCTTGTATGAATTTCGGCATTTTCCCGCGCCAGCGCCTCGATCCGGGTCACGCTTTCAGCGGGCGAAAGACCGGTGGTGGTCTTGAGAATGGTGTTGATTCGTTCAGCGCTTTGCGCTGGCAGCCAGTCACGTTCGGCAAGCATGAAAGATCCCCTGCGATTGCTTTGGTGCCAGTCTAGAAGCGCGGTTTCCATTGACAAGCGAGATTAAATGAATTTTGGCTTAGAAAAACTAGGTCAAGGATTTGTGTCATGCCGGTCGCTCCGCCCCGTCCCAAAGGTCCGCCGCTCAATGCGCTTCGTGCGTTTGAGGCGGCCGCGCGGTTAGGCGGCTTCAGCACCGCAGCGGAAGAGCTTTCGGTGACCCCGGCCGCGATTTCGCAGCATATCAAGGCGCTTGAAGACTGGGCGGGGGCGGCTCTGTTCGAGCGACGCTCCAAGGGCGTCAGGCTGACGGCGCTGGGTCGCGAGGTGATTGGCGAATTCACCCGGGCCTTTGACGCGCTGGGAAGCGCCCAGCGCCGACTCAGCGAAGCAGGAAGGCCGAAGCGGATGCAGATCGCAGCGCTTCCCTCTGTTGCCCAGCTTTATCTGGCGCCGCGGCTCGGTACTTTGAAACAGGCCTTTCCCGGTGTGACAATCTCGGTGACAGCTCTGGAACGGCCGCCCAATCTGGCCCGCGAGATGTTTGATTTCAGCCTGTTTTTCCGCGCGGCTGACCCGGCTGTCGGACAGATCGTCGTGGCGCGTGACGCCATGACGCCGGTCTGCGTGCCGGCGCTTGCTGACAAGCTTGCCACGCCGTCGGACCTGCTTGCCTTTCCATTGATTTCGGATGCGCTGTGGAACAATGACTGGCGGGACTGGTTTCAACAGGTTATGAATGACGAGACTTCCATTCCGGAAGGACCGGTTTTCTCACTTTACAGCATGGCTCTCGATGAGGCACTTGGCGGCGGCGGCATCCTCATGGGGCATCACGCGCTGATTGATCGCTATCGCCAACAGGGGCGGCTTGTGGCCCCGTTTCCAAGTCTGGCGATCAACTGCCAGCCCCTCGTTCTCGAATGCGCGGGCGATGCTTTTCTGCGAGACCGGGTCGCATCGGCTATCGGGCACTTGCCCTTGGAAACAAAGGAGAAATTCGCGCAAAAGTAGAATCTAATCGATTGCTTGTTTCTCGCTCCAAATTGAATAATGTGAGCCTGACGCATTAATATATGACAATAGCATTTATTCGGAGATTTTGATGGCATCCTCTCTGCCCAATCTCGTAGACAAGATTGTGAACACAGGAACGCTGAAGGTCAAATGGGCCGACGGCAGTGAAACCACCCACGGCGATGGCACCGGCGAACGCGTTAGCGTCGAGGTTACCGATGCCGAAGCAGAAAAGCTGCTGGCTTCCGATCCGGCCCTGACGCTGGGCGAAATGTACATGCAGGGCCGTTTCAAGCTGCATGACGGTGATATTTACGACTTTCTGTCGCTGATCCGCAAAAACACACTGTCTACGGTTTTTTCGCCGATGATGGCGGTCAAGCTTTTCTGGCGAATCGGTCTGGCACAACTGCAGACCCGACTGCCGATCAACCACAACCGCAAGAACGTATCGCATCACTATGATCTGACGCCAGCCCTGTTCAACCTCTTCCTTGATGAGGACTGGCAGTATTCCTGTGCCTATTTCGACCCGCCGGGGATTTCGCTCGACGAGGCCCAGCTGGCCAAGAAACGGCACATTGCCGGAAAACTGTGTCTTTCCGAAGGCCAGCGCGTGCTTGAAATCGGTTCGGGCTGGGGCGGCATGAGCCTCTATCTCGCCGAGATGGCCGGTGTCGACATGACCGGCATCACGCTGTCGCATGAACAGCTGGCGATTTCGGCGAGACGTGCCGAGACGCGCGGCCTGTCCGATCGGGTTCGTTTCGAGCTGCAGGACTACCGCACGATGAAGGCCAAGCCCTTTGACCGGATCGTGTCGGTCGGCATGTTCGAGCATGTCGGAACCGGGCGCTATAACAACTTCTTCCAGAAGTGTTTCGAGCTTCTTGATGATGACGGCGTGATGGTGCTGCATTCGATCGGCCGCGATGTCGCTGGTCACAACATGACCAACCCCTTCATCGAGAAGTACATCTTCCCCGGCGGCTATATTCCGGCGCTGTCCGAGGTGATGCCGGCGGTGGAAAAGGCTGGCCTTCTGGTGCGTGACATCGAAATCCTGCAGATGCACTACGCCTATACGCTGCGCAACTGGCGCAATCGTTTCGTCGCCCGCAAGGAAGAGGCGATCAAGCTCTATGACGAGCAGTTCTTCCGCATGTGGGAGTTCTATCTCGCCGGCTCGGAAATGGCGTTTGAATGGGACAAGATGTTCATCTTTCAGATGCAGCTGTCGAAAAGCCAGTTTGCGACGCCCAACAACCGGCGCTATATGTTCGAGGCTGAGGAAAAATTCCGCCAGAAGGAAGCCTCCCGCGCGCCGCTCGAGCCGCTGGAGTTCTGAGCATTTCGGCCGGCCGGTTCTGGAACGGAGCGGCCGGTCTGAACGATCATGTAGGAACCGGGGACGATAATGGACCAAGTTCGTGATAACGACGGCCGCGTGTTTGACGCGCCGTCGGATAATTTCGTCTACCGCCTGTTGCCGCGCTGGCTCTGGCCCTATGCCCAGCTTGCCCGCTGGGACCGACCGATCGGCTGGCAGCTGCTGATGTGGCCCTGTTTCTGGTCGGCGGCGCTTGCCGCTGATGTCTCGGCCAATGCCGGCGCCCTGCGGCCGGGGCAGTTCATCGCCCATCTCATCCTGTTTTTCATTGGCTCGGTTGCCATGCGCGGTGCCGGCTGCACCTATAATGATCTCGTTGACCACGAGATTGACGGCAAGGTGGCGCGGACGCGCTCGCGGCCGCTGCCATCGGGACGCGTCACAAGGTTTCAGGCCAAGCTGTTCATCGCGCTGCAGTCGCTGACCGGGCTTGCGGTTTTGCTCTGCTTCAACAGCTTCACCATCGGCCTTGCGATCCTGTCGCTGGTGGTGGTGGCGATCTATCCCTTTGCCAAGCGGTTTACCGACTGGCCGCAGCTTTTTCTCGGTCTGGCTTTTTCCTGGGGTGCTCTTGTCGGGTGGTCGGCCGTGTTCGGCTCGCTGTCCTTCGCGCCGGTCCTGCTCTATATCGGCGCTGTCGCCTGGACGATCGGTTATGACACGATCTATGCCCATCAGGACAAGGAAGACGATGCGCTGATCGGTGTCCGGTCCACCGCGCGGCTTTTTGCCGAAAATACCAAGCCCTGGCTCGTCGGCCTCTATGGCATCACGCTGGTGCTGACGGCGTCAGCCTTTGCACTGGCAGGCGTCGGCGCTTTTGCCTGGGGTGGCCTTGTCATTGCGGCGGCCATGATGGCCTATCAGATCTTCGTTCTCGACATTGATGACGGTGATCAATGTCTGCGGCTGTTCAAGTTCAACTTCTATGTCGGCCTGGTGGTCTTTCTCGGTCTGACGGTGTCGGCATTTGTTGCCTAGCCCGTTTCGGCTTTTTCCGGCAAGGCGCTAGCCTGCGACAATCGTCTTGGCTGCATATTTCATGGTGGCGCCGAGTGCGCCATCCTTCAGCCGCATCATGGTGCGGGCGCTCTTGCGCGCCGGGATGGTGCCGGTGATGTCGGTGTCATTGGCCGGACGGATCTCGTCGGCGCCGTTTGCAACCGGGCGGGCGATGCCGTCGGCCTCGACCATCAGCATCGGAATATCATAGAGCGACGACCAGTTCTGCCAGTCGGCGACGATATCGTTCAGATCATGGGTGACGAGCAGCGGAATGCACATTTCCGGATCGGAATGATGCAGTTCCAGGGTGACGGTGATCTTGCCTTCGCGGTGGGCGATGGCGCGGGCGGCAACGCCCTTGAAGGCCCGGCCCGGCAATGCGATCGAGAAGGGCAGCTTGCTTGACGGCAGGTTGCGGCGAACCACGGCGCCGCGCTCGTCCAGCTTGACACCGATGCGTGCCTCGGCCCCCTTGGCGGCATAGCTGAACTTCTGCGGGAAATGCTGCGGATCAACCCTGATCATGGCGTCTTCCGCGTCCCTTGTCCTCTCCGAATACGACATTTGATCACCCTTTTTAACGGGCCCGTTGCGGGCCTTCTGTGGCGACGCTTCTGCGTCTCTCTGGGGACGATCATAGGCGAGGTTCTTACCAACCGTCTTAACAGCTAGGGTTAAGAAAATCTGGCGCTTGGTAATGGTTATCAAAACCCGTTCCGGCAGGGTTTAGAAGGTGTGAATGCCGTGGTGAGCGGGTGTTAACCATGGCAGCGCCCGTGCCAGGGCGCGCCTGCGGCCGATAGGCTAGGCCAGCAGTTGGCGGGTAACGAAGGCCACGTCTCCGGCCAGATATTCTCGTCTGGTGGTGAACTTATAGAGCCCGGAAAGGCAGGCGACCAGCAGGCTGGTGCGGCGGGCAGCGTCGTCTGGCTCAAGGCCATCCTCGACCAGCAGCGTCTCGATGGCCTCATAGAGCCAGGCCTCGAGGCTGGCAGCATTGCGGGTGGCAAGACTGGCGCCCTCGCGCATCAGCTCGTCAGTATGGGGGGAGCCGGCAATGAGGTCATCTGCTGCAGCAAACTTGGCAAGGAAGGCACGGGCAATGCGTTCCTCGGATGAGCCACCTGCCGCAAGCGCGGCGCCGACAATGGTTTTCCAGTGCTCCATCAGCCGTGCGATCACGGCGGTGAAAACCGCCTCCTTGTCGGGGAAATAGGCGTAGAGTGTCGGCTTGGCGACGCGGGCACGGCGGGCGAGCGTCTCCATTGTCGTGCCGCGCAGCCCGGTTTCCAGGAATTGCTGCTGGGCTGCATCGAGAATGCGTTGCGTCCGTTCGGCTGTTTTTTTGCTCGTTGTTGCAGGCACGGCCTTGAAGTCTCCAAAAATCTTACCAATTGAACATTTATTGTTCAAATCGTTCAATTCAAGGGACCCCCATGACCGACACAGTGCTTCTCACAGGTATCACCGGATTTCTCGGCGGCCATATCGCCCTCGAATTGCTCAACAGAGGTTATAGCGTGCGGGGAAGCCTGCGCAATCCGGGGGTGGACGGCGCCCGCGCGCAAGCGTTGCGCGAAACGCTGCAAAAGGCCGGCGGAGATGTGTCCCGGCTTGAAACGGTCACGCTTGATCTGATGAGCGATGCCGGCTGGGAGGCTGCGGCTGACGGCGCGCGTTTCATGATCCACTCCGCCTCGCCCTTTGTGACTTCCATGCCGAAGGACCCGGATCAGCTGGTGCGCCCGGCGGTCGAAGGCACCGAGCGGGCGATGCGGGCGGCCGAGGAGGCGGGCATGGCGCGGGTCGTACTCACCTCATCGACGGCGGCGATTGTTTATGGTCGCGGTCCCGGCCGGCCCGATCATCTGGGTTCCGATGACTGGCCTGATCCTGCCGAGGGCAGGCTCTCGGCCTATGCCCTGTCGAAAAACCTGGCTGAACGGCGCGCCTGGGAACTGGCCGGTGACCCGGCCCGGCTTGCCGTCATCAATCCCGGTTTCATTGTCGGCCCGCTGCTGGACAATGACCCCGGTACGTCGGGTGCGATTTTCCAGCGCCTGCTGCGCGGCGAGTTTCCGATGATGCCGCGGCTGGCGGTCGATATTGTCGACGTTCGCGATGCCGCTGCGCTGCATGTCAACGCCCTCACCGATGATGCGGCGGCCGGCAAGCGTCATCTTTCAGCCTTTGCAGGGCTGTGGATGAAGGATCTGGCGGCCATTGTCGCCCGGGCGGCCCCTGACTATGCGAAGAAGATCCCGACCCGGCAGGCGCCGGACTGGCTGGTCCGGCTGCTTGCCCTGTTCGATGGCGATATCCGCGCCAATGTCGGCGAACTCGGCTACCGGCCCGTGCTGGATTCATCGCGTGCAAGACGTCTGCTTGGCCGCGCGCCCTTTGCGATCGAAGACAGCGTTACGGACATGGTGAAGAGCATCGTCGCGCGCGGGCTTGTCTGAACTGCCGCGCGCCGACGACCTCACTCGACGTGGAAGACTTCCTCCATATCGATCCACCATTCGCCGTCCTTCTTCGTATCGAGCGGTTTCTGGCAGGGAATGCAGAAGGTCCACCATTCCTGCGTCTTGGGGTCGGCAGCCATTTTGGCCATGTCGGCCTCATAATCGTCACCGTGATATTCGTAATAGGAAAAGAGCAGGTTTTCCGGCTCACGCAGGAAGATCGAATAGTTGGAAATGTTGCAGGCCTTGATCATGGCCAGAACCTCCGGCCAGGCATTGGCGTGGAGCTTCTTGTATTCGGCGACCTTGTCGGCATTGAGCCCGATCACCATTCCGTAGCGTTTCATGAGGTCCTCCCTGAGGCGTCAGATTTTGTAGATGCGCATGGCGTTGCGTGAAAACAGTCTCTCCTGCTCCTCTGCGCTGGCGCCGGCAATGAGCATCTTTGTCGCGGCAACCCAGTCCTTCAGACTGGCCGTCAGCGTGCAGACCGGAAAATCGGACCCCCAGACAATGCGGTCAAAGCCGAAGGCCGCGATGACGTGTTCGACATAGGGCCGCATGCCGGCGACCGACCAGTCTTTGCCGCCATAGGCGATGACACCGGAGATTTTCGCCGCGACATTGTCGATCCGGGAGATCTCGGACATATCGTTGCGCCACGGATCGAGCCCGCCGCCTTCGATATCCGGAACGCCGCAATGATCGAGAATGAACTGAACATCGGGGCATTTCTTCGCCAGATCGATGGCAAGCGGCAATTGCCGGGCGGAAACGCACAGATCAAAGGAAAGCCCGAGCGGGGCAAGACGGTTCAGATTTTCGGCAAAGAGCGGGGTCTGCGAGATGTCGTCCGGAACGACATGCAGCACGCGGCGGAAGCCCTTGACACCCGGAACCGCGGCCATCTCTTCCAGATAGGCCGGAAAACCGGGGTCTTCCGGCCGGCAGGCGGCGATCGCGCCTGCTATCTTCGGATGGGCGGACAGCATGAAGCGGGTTTCCGCCGCCATGTCTTGCTCCGCCACATCAACTTCCATGTGAAGAGCGGCCTCGATGCCATATTGTTCTGCCTCCGCAAAATAGGCTGCGGCTGAAAACGTCCGGTCAAGCGCCGGGGCGCCGGTAAGCCATGGATAGGAAAAGCGGTCCTTTTCGACCAGGTGAAGATGGGTGTCGAGTATGCGCATGAACGCCTCCTGTCATGCGGGGTGATCGGCCGATCCGGCGTCTCCTCCTTGCCGGCGGGCCTGGGAAAGCTGTTCGGCCGTTTTGCGCACCAGCGCCAGCGCGGCCTGAATATCGGTCTCCAGCGCGCGGTCGAGCCGCTCGGTATAAGGGCAGGTCACCACGGCAATCACGCTGCCGAGCGGGCCGATCACCGGAGCGGTGACATTGGTGACGCCGGAAATCTGGCCGCTGGGCATCAGGGCATAACCCTGCTTGCGGATCGTCTCCAGCTCCGCCTCAAGATCGGCTGAAAGGCTCTCGCCAGTGCTTTTCAGCATCAGCGCGCGATGTTCCGGCGTTGCCATGGCAAGGAAGACAAGGCCCGAGCCGGTGGTGGTGAGGCCGAGCCTGGTGCCGACGCGCACGGCAAGGCTCCAGTAGGACGGCGCATCCACCTGGGCAACGACCACCGGCGCATTGCGGTCAAAGACGACCAGATGACAGGATTGCGCGGCATCCTGGGCAAGGTTCTGCAACAGCGGTACAGCCTGATTGACAAGCCGTCTGAGCGGCGGACGGGCATGGACCAGCTCGAACATCTTCAGCGTGATCTCATAGCGATCCTCCGGCGTGCGGCGGATATAGTCGCGCCGCACCAGCCGGTCGAGCATACGGTAAATCTCGTTGGGCGTGCGCGACAGTGCCTTGGCGATTTCGGCCTGGCTCAGCGGTGCTTCCGTTTCGGCCAGGAGTTCAAAAATATCGAGACCCTTGTCGAGGGCGGGGGCGCGGTAGCGATCGTTTTCTTCTGTTGTCATTGTTTTTCCTGCTCATGCGAAAAGGGGCCGCATCCTTCTTTTTCGCCGCAACATGCTGCGTCTTGCAACCACAAGAATTCCAAAATCGGTCTTTATTCGGAACCCGGACGTTGACGTTTCGTCGAAAACCATGCTTATATACGAATAGACTTTTCAAATATGGAGGATCAAGTCTTTTCTGGCTTGGCGTTTGAAAAGTCGAGGAGGAGAAAATGGCAGTGAAACCCTTGACGACGCTTCTGGCGGCGTGTTGCGCGCTTGGCGCGCTTGTGACCGCCGCTCATGCTGACGACTTCGATTACGGCTCGTTTCCCGACTACACGCTGAAGGTGAAGCTTATCGGCGGCACGCAGTATGAAAAGCTCTATACCCGCATTCCCGAATGGGAAAAGATGACCGGTGCCAAGGTTGAAATCGTATCCTCGAAGAATCACTTCGATCTCGACCGTGAAATCAAGCAGGATATCGCCGCCGGTTCGGTGAACTGGTGCGTCGGTTCCAACCACACGAGCTTCGCCCCGCAATATGGCGATCTCTATATCGATCTGACGGATTATATTCCCCAGTCCGAACTCGACAAATATGTGCCTGGCACGCTGGCATCCGCCAAGGTTGATGGCCGCCTCGTCCAGCTGCCGCGGGTGACCGACGTTTCCAACCTCTATTACAAGAAGAGCCTTTATGCCGACCCGAAGAACCAGGCGGCGTGGAAGGAGAAATACGGCACGGATCTCGCTCCGCCGAAGACGTTTGACGAGTTCAAGGATCAGGTGATCTTCTTTGCCGATCCGCCGAACCTTTACGGGACCGCCTTTGCCGGCAAGGACGAGGGCATGTCCGGCCGCTTCATGGAAATCCTGCGCGCCAATGGCGGCGATATCTTTGATGAGAACCTGAAGCCGATCTTCAATTCCAAGGCCGGCGTTGATGCGCTGAACTGGTTCATCGACATCTACAAGGCAGGGGCCGTGCCTGCTGGTACCGTCAACTACACCTGGGATGACATCGGTCAGGCCATGGCCGCCGGTCAGCTCGCCATTGATCTCGACTGGCCGGGCTTTGCCGCCTATTTCTCCGATCCGTCCTCGTCCAAGATTGCCGATGATCTCGGCTATGCGCTGGCACCGGTCGGCACGTCCGGCAAGCGTGGCGGCTGGTCGGGCTCGCATTCCTTCTCGGTCACTGAGGATTGCGACAACAAGGAAGCAGCCGTTTCCTTCGCCGTGTTCATGACCAATGATGAAAGCGAAATGATGGAGGCCGAGGCCGGCAACCTGCCGACCCGCACCGCCACCTATCCGGCCGTGATCAAATGGTTCAATGAAAACGGCAAGCAGAACCTCGCCCAGATGTTCGAGGTCTGGCAGCAGTCGCTGGCAGATGCGCGTACGCCGCCGCTGATTCCGGAATGGATCGAGGTTTCCAACGTGCTCTGGCCGCAGCTTCAGGCCGCAATCGTTGGCGAGAAAACGGCGCAGGAAGCGCTGGATGACGCCGCCAAGCAGGCGACGCAGATCATGGAAGATGCAGGCTACTACTGAGCCTGATCTCTATCAGCGACCGCCGGATATGGTCCGGCGGTCCAGTCCCGGGAACACCGGTCTCCGATACATCGAACAATCTTGAAGGCGTGACATGAAGTTTCTCAGGTCGCCGAAGGCGACGCCGTATCTGCTGTTGCTGCCGGCCATCATCGTCATCCTCGCGGTGGTGCTGCTGCCGCTGCTGGTGTCCTTCTGGACGTCATTTACCAGCTACAATCTCACCAAGCCCCATACGCTCTATAACTTTGTGGGACTGAGAAACTACAAGCGCCTGATGGGCAATGCGGATTTCTGGTGGGCCTTCGGCCGCACCATCGTCTTCATCACCATTGCGCTCAATCTGGAAATGGTGATGGGGCTTGGCCTGGCGCTGCTCATCAACAAGATCACCTGGGGTCAGCGCACGCTCAGAACGGTGATGATGTTTCCGATGATGTTCTCGCCGATTCTGGTGGGCTTCCAGTTCAAATATATCTTCAACGATTCCGTCGGGCTGGTGAACAATGCGCTGTTCTCGCTCGGGCTGATTTCCAAACCCATTCCGTGGCTGGTCAATGCCTGGCTCGCCAATTACTCGATCATCGTTGCCGAGATGTGGATGTCGACCTCGATCTTCGCGATCCTGCTGCTTGCCGGTCTGCTCGCCATGCCGAAGGAGCCGATCGAGGCGGCCAAGGTCGATGGCTGCAATCCGCTGCAGGTGTTCCGCCACATCACGCTGCCCTTCCTGATGCCCTTCATCTGGATTGCCATGACGATCCGCTCGCTCGATGTCGCCCGCGCCTATGACATGGTCAAGATCATGACCAATGGCGGCCCGGCCGGGCGCACCGAACTCATCTGGACGCTGATGACGCGCACCGGATATCAGAATTCACAAATGGGGATGGCCAACGCCATGGGCTATATCTCGATCCTTCTGTCGATCGCCTTCACCATCATGTTTTACAAGAACCTGTCCAAGGCGCGCGCCTTCATGGGAGGCGCCCAATGAGTGCGGCAAAGACCATCGAAAGGCCCTGGCAGCGCTGGGGCATCCGCTTCATGGTGTTCTGCGCCATGCTGGTACTGGTCGTCCCGGGCGCCTGGGTGGTGCTGACCGCCTTCCGCCCCAATGTCGAGGTTCTCGCCCGCCCGCCGGTCTGGATCCCGCAGGTCTGGACACTGGATAATTTCCTCGGCATTTTCGGGCTGCTGCCGGATCGCCAGCAGGGGTTGCCGGTCGGTTCCTATTTCCTGAACTCGATCATCATTTCGCTGACCTCCACCGTGGTGGCGATCCTGGTCGGGATGATGGGCGGCTATGCCTTTGCCCGCTACCGCTTCAGGGGCAAGGGGGCGCTGTTTTTATCCTTCATGCTGTCGCGCACCGTGCCCGGTGTGGCGCTGTCATTGCCGCTCTTCATCATCTGGAGCCGGCTCGGTCTGATCGATACCAAATTCGGCATCATCCTCGTCTATATGGCGATCAACATTCCCTTCACCATCTGGCTCACGGACGGCTTCTTCCGCCAGATCCCGATCGATCTGTCGGAAGCTGCCCAGATCGATGGCTGCACCCGCTGGCAGGCCTTCTGGAAGGTGGAATTTCCGCTGGCCCGTTCGGGCCTTGCTTCGGCGGGCATCTTCGCCTTTCTCACCTCTTGGAACGAATTCGCCCTGGCAAGTCAGCTGACCCGCACCACCGCATCGAAGACCATGCCTGTCGGGCTGATGGATTTCACCGCGCAGTTCACCGTTGACTGGACCGGCATGAGCGCCATGGCCGTCATGATCATCATTCCGGCGCTCATTCTCACCTTCATCGTACAAAAGCATCTGATTGCCGGACTGACGTTCGGTGGTGTGAAAGGATAGTCCCGTGGCCGAAGTGCACCTTTCCAAAATCGTCAAGCGCTATGGATCAATGGACGTTGTCCATGGCATCGATCTCGATGTCGCCCATAATGAATTCGTCGTTCTGGTCGGCCCGTCGGGCTGCGGCAAGTCGACAACACTCAGAATGATCGCCGGCCTTGAGGAGATTTCCGGCGGCGAGCTCCGTATCGGCGACCGCGTCGTCAACGATCTGCCGCCCCGGTCGCGCAATATCTCCATGGTGTTCCAGTCCTATGCGCTCTATCCGCACATGACGGTGCGCGAAAACTTAGGCTTCGGCCTGAAGATTGCCGGCATGAAGCCGGAGGAGATCACGCCGCGCGTCGATGAGGCGGCCGGCATTCTCGGCCTTGAAAGCTTCATGGACCGCCTGCCGGCCAATCTTTCGGGTGGTCAGCGCCAGCGTGTGGCCATGGGCCGCGCCATTGTCCGCCATCCGGATGTGTTCCTGTTCGACGAGCCGCTTTCGAACCTCGATGCCAAGCTGCGCGGCCAGATGCGCGTCGAGATCAAGAAACTGCATCAGCGCGTCAAGACCACGGTCATTTACGTGACCCACGACCAGGTCGAGGCGATGACGCTGGCCGACCGGATCGTCATCATGCGTGACGGCCATGTCGAGCAGGTCGGCACGCCGACGGAGGTTTTCGAAAATCCGGTCAACACCTTCGTTGCCGGCTTTATCGGCTCCCCGCCGATGAACCAGCTCAATGCCACGGTCGAGCGTGCCGATGGTACGACCATTGCAAGGCTTGCCGACGGAACAGCCGTGCCATTGCCCGCCGATATTGCGCCGACGCTGCTGAACGGGCAGACGGTGGTGATTGGTTTCCGCCCCGATGCCTTTGCGCCCAAGGGGCATTCGCTGCATCCTGAAGAACGGTCGCTGGAAATCGATCTTGGCGTGGTGATTGCCGAGCCGCTTGGAACCGAGACGATCATCTTCACCGAGCTTGCCGGCAAGGATGTCCAGGCCAAGATGCTGGATCCGCGGCCGGTCTCATCCGGTGAGACCCTGACCTTCACGCTTGATCTCGACCGCCTCCATGTCTTCGATCAGGCATCGGGCAGAAGCTTAAGAGCCTGACCATGGCGAAGATCACCCGCGTCGAACTGAGGATGGTCGACCTGAAGCCGAAGGTCAGAAGGGTCGATGCGATCCAGTCCTTCGTCTCGCAGGAAACACCGATCGTCACGATCACCGATGATGATGGCGCAACGGGCACCGGCTATTCCTATACGATCGGCACCGGCGGCCCATCGGTGATGGCGCTTCTGGAAAAGACGCTCGGCCCGGCGCTGATCGGCCGCGACGCCTTGGAGATCGAGCGGATCTGGCGCGATCTTCTGTTCCTGACCCATGCGACATCAGTCGGCGCGATCACCTCGATCGCGCTCGCAGCCATCGATACCGCGCTCTGGGATCTGAAAGCGCGAAAGCTCGGCCTGCCGCTTCACCTTCTGGCGGGCGGGGCGCAAGCCTCGGTGCCGCTCTACACCACTGAAGGCGGCTGGCTGCATCTGGAACCCGAAGCCCTCGTTGACGATGCGCTGAAGGCGAAGGCGGAAGGGTTCTCCGGCGCCAAGCTGAAGGTCGGGCGGCCAATTCACGAAGATGTCGCCCGTATTGCAGCCGTGCGAGACGCGGTCGGGCCCGGTTTTGAGATCTTTACCGATGCCAATCAGGCCTTCAGCGTTGACGAGGCGATCCGCCGGGCGGCGGCCTATCAGCCGCTTGGTCTTGGCTGGCTGGAAGAACCGCTTCCGGCGGACGATGTCGCCGGACATGTGGAACTGTCGCGCCGGACATCAATCCCGGTTGCTGTCGGTGAGAGCCTCTATGCGCCGGGCCAGTTTCGCGATTATCTGGAGCGCCGGGCCTGCTCTGTCGTTCAGGTCGATGTCGGTCGGATCGGCGGAATCACGCCCTGGCTCAAGGTTGCCCATATGGCGGAATGCTTCAACATCGCCGTGGCACCGCATTTTCTGATGGAGCTGCATGTGGCGCTCTGCGCTGCCGTGCCGAATGCACGCTGGGTCGAATATATCCCGCAGCTCGACAGCATCACCCATCAGGGCCTGACCATCGAAAATGGTCACGCCATCCCGTCATCTGCACCCGGTCTTGGCATCGACTGGGATTTTGCCGCGATCGAGCACGCCTCGGTCCCGGGCGCGTATCGCATCATTGCCTGAGCACGAAGAGGAGGCGCTCATGTCCAATCTGTCCGGAAAAACCTGCCTGATCACTGCCGCAGCGCAAGGCATTGGCGCGGCATCGGCAAAGGCCTTCGCCGCAGCCGGCGCCCGTGTGATTGCAACCGATATCAATGCCGAAAAGCTGGCTGAACTGCCAGCCGGCATCGAGACCCGGGTGCTGAATGTGCTCTCGGACGCCGCCGTGGCGGACGCGGCCGCCGAGATCGGGCCGATCGACATCCTGTTCAACTGCGCCGGTGTGGTCCACAACGGCTCGGTGCTCGAGATGAAGGACGGCGATCTTGATTTCGCGCTTGATCTCAACGTCAAGGCGATGGTGCGCACGATCCGTGCCTTCCTGCCCGCCATGATCGAGAAGGGCGACGGTGCCATCATCAACATGTCGTCGGTCGCCTCCTCCATCAAGGGCGTGCCGAACCGCTTTGCCTATTCCACCACCAAGGCTGCCGTGATCGGGCTCACCAAGGCAATCGCCGCCGATTATGTGACCAGGGGTATCCGCTGCAATGCCATCGCGCCGGGCACCGTCGACAGCCCCTCGCTGCAGGACCGGCTGAAGGCGACCGGTGACTATGAAAAGGCGCGCCGCGATTTCATCGCCCGCCAGCCCATCGGGCGGATCGGCACGCCCGAAGAGATCGCCGATCTCGCCGTCTATCTCGCCGGCGCCACCTATACGACCGGCCAGGCCCATATCATTGACGGCGCCTGGGCCTGCTGACGAGAACCGAACCGACAACACCAAACGCGGCCTGCCGCCCTGACCGGACCCTGATATCACATGACCAAGATTACCGGCCTTACGACGCATGACCTGCGCTTTCCGACCTCGGCCAAGCTCGACGGATCGGATGCGATGAACCCTGACCCGGATTACTCTGCCGCCTATGTCATTCTTGCGACGGACAGTGCGCTTGAAGGCCACGGTCTGACCTTCACCATCGGCCGCGGCAATGAGGTGGTCTGCGCGGCGATCGCCGCCCTGACCGGCCGTGTCGCCGGGCTCGATCTCGACTGGATCGAGGAGGATCCGGGGCGGTTCTGGCGGCATGTCACCGGCGACAGCCAGCTGCGCTGGATCGGACCGGACAAGGGGGCGATGCATCTTGCCACCGGTGCCGTGGTCAACGCCGTCTGGGATCTGCTGGCCAAGCGGGCGAAGAAACCGGTCTGGCAGCTGGTCGCCGACCTGTCGCCCGAGCAGCTGGTCTCGATCATCGATTTCCGCTACCTCACCGATGCCATCACCAGAAACGAGGCACTTGAGATCTTCCGCCGGGCCGAAGCCGGCAAGGCGGAGCGGATCGCGGAGCTGAAGGCCAACGGCTATCCCTGCTATACCACATCGGCCGGCTGGCTCGGCTACAGCCATGAGAAGCTGAGACGGCTGGCGCAGGAAGCGGTTGATGCCGGTTTTACCCATATCAAGATGAAGGTCGGCCAGGATCTCGAAGAAGATATCGCCCGGCTCAAGATCGTGCGTGAGGTGATCGGCGATGACCGGACGCTGATGATTGATGCCAATCAGGTCTGGGAAGTGGATCAGGCCATCGACTGGGTGAGCGCGCTGAAACCCTTCCGCCCCTTCTTCATCGAGGAACCGACCAGCCCCGACGATGTCGCCGGCCATCGGAAGATCCGCGAGGCGGTGGCGCCGGTCAAGGTCGCCACCGGCGAGATGTGCCAGAACCGCATTCTGTTCAAGCAATTCATCGCCGGTGGTGCCATCGATATCGTCCAGATCGATGCCTGCCGCATTGGCGGGTTGAACGAGGTGCTTTCAGTGCTGCTGATGGCGGCGAAATACGGGCTGCCGGTTTGGCCGCATGCCGGCGGGGTCGGATTGTGCGAATATGTCCAGCACCTGTCGATGATTGATTATCTTGTGGTCTCTGGCAGCAAGGCTGGCCGGGTGATCGAATATGTCGATCACCTGCATGAGCATTTCCTTGCGCCCTGCCGGATCGAGAATGCGGCCTATATGCCACCGCAAAGTCCGGGCTTCTCCATTGAGATGAAATCCGAAACCCTTCATAACTTTGCGCACATGGCCTGACCAAAGGGTCGTGAAACGGGAGAAATACCATGAAACTGCTTCGCCTCGGTGCCAAGGGTGCCGAAAGACCGGCTGTCCTGCATACGGACGGAACCTATCGCGATATCTCAGCGCTGGTGGTTGATCTGGCCGGAGACACCTTGTCGGATGCCGAGCTTGCTCGTATTCGCACAGCCGAGATCGGTGCCCTGCCAGTGCTGCCGTCTGACAGCCGTATCGGCCCTTGCGTCGGCAAGGTCGGCAAGTTCATCTGCATCGGCCTCAATTATGCTGATCACGCCGCAGAAACCGGCGCAACGCCGCCGGATGAGCCGATCATCTTCATGAAGGCGACCAGTGCCATTATCGGTCCCAATGATGATGTGCGCATCCCGAAGAATTCGGTCAAGACCGACTGGGAAGTCGAGCTCGGCATCATCATCGGCAAGGAAACCCGCTATATCGCGGAAGAAGACGCGCTGTCGCACGTCGCCGGTTACTGCGTCGTCAATGATCTGTCGGAACGTGCTTTCCAGATCGAGCGGTCGGGCCAGTGGGTGAAGGGCAAGAGCGCCGATACTTTCGGCCCGATCGGCCCCTGGCTTGTCACCCGCGACGAGGTTGAGGACCCGCAGAACCTCTCCATGTGGCTTGAGGTCGACGGTCATCGCTACCAGAACGGCTCGACGAAGACGATGATCTTCGGCGTTGCCCATCTGGTCGCCTATCTCAGCCAGTTCATGAGCCTGCAACCGGGTGACATCATCACCACCGGTACACCGCCCGGTGTTGGCATGGGGATCAAGCCGGAGCCGGTCTATCTCAGGCAAGGCCAGACCATGCATCTCGGTATCGAGGGCCTCGGCGAGCAGACCCAGAAGACCATCGCCTGGAACGCCTGAGGGCGCAACGATTTCTGGGACGGCCCGTCTCGCGGGCCGTCCGCTCTGGCGCTTCGGGCAATCGAACGCTATTGCCCGCCCCGCTGAATGTGGGTCATCGCTCCGGCTGCTGCGGCGGTCGTCCTGCCGCGTGTGGCTTCTTCATAGCTTGGCAGCTGATTGAAGTCCTTCTCATAGGCTTCAAGCCTTTCCTTCAGACGGCCCGTCTCGTTGCGCGCCGAAACCAGCCTTGCCGTGGTCTGCTGGATATCCAATGCGTTGGCACACTTTTCGCGCCGTACATTGCTGCGTTCCCCGTCGCAGAGGCTTAACCGTTTCACGGATTCGAAGAGGCCGCCCAGTTCAGACTGCCGCTGCTGTATCTGTGCCTGTTTCACCTTGAACTCAGCCAGTTCCTGCCTGATCTTCCTGGTTTCCTCCTTGTTTTGGGAAAGTGCGTTCCGCAAGTCTTCGATTTCCTGACGGGAAACGCGGATATTGTTCTGTGCATGGAGGTTTAGACGTAACATCGGTTCCTCGCCTGTAAGGTTGACGGCGTCATACTGAGCGGGGGAAAGATGATAAAAAATTTCCTTTTTCGAATGAAACCGGTCGGCCTCTGGAGGCCGTGTTGTGCCGTAAATTCTGCCAGCTAGCGGCAGCGGCAGGTTCCATCGTCCGCCTCAAGGGAATTGACGGCTGAAGCATCGGTCCCGCTGAACGGACGGACCGCGAGGTTCAGTTTTCCTGAGAGGATGCAGTGTCGCCGCCTGCCGGTGCAATGACGATTTCGGTCTTCCAGTCACCGCAGGCCCTTTCGAGCGCGGGCGACAATGGCCGGTCGGTGAAGACCATGTCGATGTCGCGCAGCGAGGCGATCCGGGCCGGGGCATTGCGGGAGAATTTCGAATGATCGGCGACCAGAAAGGTCCTGCGGGCACGGGCGATCGCCGCCTGGGTGACGCCGATTTCCAGCATGTCGAAATCGAGCAGATCGCCATCCTGGTCCAGCGCCGAACAGCCGATGATGGCGATGTCGAATTTGAACTGCTCGACGATGCGGTTGGCAAGCGTGCCGACAAGGCCGCCATCGGAGCGGCGCAGATGGCCGCCGGCAACGACGATCTCGCAACCGGGATTGGCCACAAGCGTGTTGGCAACGTTGATATTGTTGGTGACCACCATCAGCCGCTGATGCGACAGAAGCGCATGGGCGACCGCCTCGGTGGTGGTGCCGATATTCATGAACAATGCAGCATCATCCGGTACGGCGCTGGCACAGGCAGCGGCAAGGGCGGCCTTTTCCGTCGCCATCAGGCCGCGCCGGTCGGCATAGCCGATATTGGCGGTGCCGGATGGCAGTACCGCGCCGCCATGGACCCGGGTCAGCTTGCCGGTCTCAGACAGTTTGACCAGATCGCGCCGAATGGTCTGAACGGTGACGCCCAGCCGCACGGCGGCATCCTCGGCGACAATCCGGCCCTCGGCACGGGCGATCTGCATCAGGTCGTTGAGACGAAAGTTTTCGGCCAAGGGGTTCTCTTTCCTGCAGGCATTTTCAATGCGGAAGAAAAGGATAGCGCCTGTGCGACCGTTTTGGAACAGTTCGCCCGGCGATGCAATTCTCCGCGCAAGCGTCTTCGCTTTTGCCTTGATCCGGCCTATTAAACCCTGTCAATAGCATTTCGGGCCGAACGAACACGGGAATTGATTGTGAGCGGATTGGAAGATGCAATCAGAAAGGCGCTTGAACGCGCCGACCGCAGCGATGCCAATCAGCGCGCGCGTATCTATCAGGCGGCGCGTCAGGCGCTGGATAATGGCCTGCGTAACCAGAATATCACCGACCTGAAAACAGTTTCGCGCCAGCGGCGCAAGCTGGAAGAAGTGATCACCGAGATCGAGCGCGCCGAATCAGCGGCTGTGCGCGCCTCGCGGTTGCAGGCCACACCGGCGCCGCTGTTTGATGATGTGTTTGCCACGGGAGACACACCGCATCCCGCGGCAGCGCCAGAACCTCGCCAGGAGGTGCCTGATCTGTTTGCGCCTTTGGCTGAACCAGAGGGCGCGGCACCGGCTCCCGATTTCGAGCCGCTGGAACGCCATGAGCCAGATCTCGCCACGGCTGATTTCTCCGCCCATGATGTGCGGCGGGAAAGTGACCATGCCATCTTTGACGATGCACAGGCTGCAGCCGAAAGCGATGTGGCAGCGCCGCGCCTGGTGGCTGAGCGGGCGGATGATGATGGACTGGCTGACGGTGAGACGGAAGATCGGTCCGGTCTGTTTCAGGCCCAGCACGGTGCCGGAGACGGGCTTGCCGCCGGTCGCAATGAGAAGAAGCGCGCCAAGCGGGTCAAGAACCATGAAAAGCGCGAGAAAAAACAGGCCGCCGTCCAGCGCAAGACCGAAAAGCGCGGACGTCCGCCGATCCACTGGGGCCGGATCATTGCCTCGGCGATGGTTGCCGGATTGCTGGTCATCGGCATTGTCGCGGCCGGCTGGTGGTGGCTCATGACCTCTGATGTCGCTGAGACAGACGATGGGGTGACCGTGACCGGTGATCCCTCCGAGCCGAAGGTGATGTGGACAGATATGTTCAAACCTGGCGACACATCCGGCTTTTCAACCGGCGCCGCGGCCAAGGCTGAAGCCGTGAATGTCGAGGGCGAGCCGGCGCTGCGGATCACGGCAATGGCAGAAGGCAGTGAAGGCTCGGTTGCCTTCACCCTGCCGTCAACCATCGTCTCGGCCGCCGCCGCCCGGCCGGTGATCGTCGATTTCGTGGTGCGCGCGCCACAGGGTGGCGGTCAGCCGGTTGCCATCGCCTGCGCGGATGGCACGCTTGACGGCTGCGAGCGTCATCGCTTCATGGCGCCGTCGCAGAAGGAACATCTGGTCGTCAAGCTTGATCCCGGCGGAACGCCGCCGACGAAAATGATGATTTCGGGTGATCTCAACGGCGATGCCTTGCCGCTCGATATCTATTCGGTTCAGGCCCGGGTGGTCGAGTAACGCGAAAAAAGATGCTTTTAGGGCGCCGTTGGCAATATAGCTGTCATGAAACGGGTGTAGCAGACCCGTTTCATGACAGTGGCCAGGCTTGCGGAGCGCATATTGGAAGACGGTTTGAACGCGGGAAGGGGATTGTGGTCCAGAATAGGTCGTGCACGGCTGATGCTGGGGGCGGTTACCCTTATCGCCGGCGGCGCCCTTGCCTTGGCTGTCGATCCGGTGGCTGTCGGGTTCGGCTGGCTTGTTCTTGCTGGCGCAGCACTTTATGCCGCCGGGGATGACCCGCGTGATATCAAGCCTGCGCCGGTCGCTCTGCCGGCAGAAGACAGCAGGAATGATGTCGATCTGGATGCGATAACGCCCTTTCTCGACGAGATTGACCTCGGCATTTATGTGCTGTCCGCCAATGGTTCGGTGCTGTTCCAGAACCGCTCTGCCGGTACGACATTCGGTGCCGTGCCGCAAGGCGCGCATATTTCGGCGCGGATGCGCGCGCCAGGCGTCCTCGATATCGTGCGTGACACGCTGACAAGCGGGCGCTCCAATCAGATCGAATATTCCGAACGCCTGCCGTCCGAAAGGGTCTATCTGGTGCGCTCGGTGCCGGTCGGCGGGGTCACGCGGGCTGGCGAGGCGGCGCTTTACCTGCTGATGTTCCGCGATATTTCCGAGGCGCGGCGGATTGATCGCATGCGCTCGGACTTCGTTGCCAATGCCAGCCACGAGCTCAGAACACCGCTTGCCTCGCTGCGTGGCTATATCGAGACGCTGCAGGGCCCCGCCAAAGGCGATGCAAAGGCACAGGAGCGGTTCCTGCCGATCATGCTGGATCAGGCCACCCGCATGAGCCGGCTGGTGGACGACCTTCTGTCCCTGTCCCGGCTCGAGGTTCGCGCCCATCTGCCGCCCGACAAGGTCGTCGAGCTCGGCCCCCTGCTTGAACATGTGCGCGACGCGCTGCTGCCGCTCGCCCGCGATCTCGAGGTCGAGGTCGTGCTCGACCTGCCGGACGAGCCGGTCAGCGTCAACGGCGACCATGACGAACTGGTCGAAGTCTTCGAAAACCTGGTCGAAAATGGCTGCAAATATGGCGCCGAGGGCGGCCGGGTCGATGTCGTATTACGTGCGATCAAGCCGCGCGGTGCTGAAGTCAGTGTTATCGATCATGGTCCCGGCATTCCGGCGGAACATGTGCCGCGTCTGACCGAGCGTTTCTATCGTGTTTCGGTTGCCGACAGCCGCTCGAAAAAGGGGACGGGCCTCGGACTGGCCATCGTCAAGCATATTCTGACCCGCCATCGCGCAAGGCTTGTCGTGCGTTCGGAGGTCGGCAAGGGAACCGAGTTCACCGTGCGTTTCTAGCCGCGCGGGCGAAATGGCCGCCTGATCCGCCGCCTTTTGCCTGTGCCGACCAAGGCGTTCTGAAAAATCCTGAAAAAACAAAATCATAAATCGTCATAAATAATTTGCAAAAATGACATAAAACGCTGTCTCGACGGCGCTAGCTCTGGAGCGGCTTCTTACACTCGGGTGGCGGGCGTTCTGTCTGGCTGCTGCGTTGCAAGACACCGGTCCGGCGTTGCGATGTCGCACATCTGGGTGCCGTTTCAGCAAGGCCATGTCCCGGGCGTTCTGCCCGGAATGCCATTCCAGATCGGGAAATGTCGGAGCGATCCGGCGTTCTGACCCGGTATTTACGCAGGAGAAGCGATATGAAAGGTCTGATATACGCGTTCGCTTCGCTTCTTCTTGCATGGCAGGTCCCGTCTGCAGCCGAAGCACGTGACCAGATCCAGATCGTCGGTTCATCCACCGTCCTGCCTTATGCGCGGATCGTCGCCGAAACCTTCGGTGAGGTCTATTCGCAATTCCGCACGCCGGTGGTGGAATCGGGCGGTTCGGCCGCCGGGATCAAGGAGTTCTGCCGCGGCGTCGGGCTCGATACGGTCGATATTGCCGACGCCTCGCGCTCGATCAGCCCGGCGGAGATTGCCGCCTGCGCCAAAAACGGCGTCAGCGCCATCGAGGAAGTGAAATTCGGCTATGATGGCATCGTCTTTGCCAATGACGTTTCGGCTCCGCATCTTGATCTGACGCCGGCCGATCTGTTTTTAGCCCTTGCCGCCCGCGTGTTTGTGGATGGCAAGCTGGTGGACAATCCCTACAAGCGCTGGTCCGACGTCAACCCCGATCTTCCGGACCTGCCGATCATGGTCTTTATCCCGGGCGAAAAACACGGCACGCGTGAGGTTTTCGAAGTCAAGCTTCTGGCGGTCGGCTGTGCTGAGGCAGGTGCCTATGACGCCTTTGTCGCTAAAGGTGGGGCAAAGAGCGCCCATGCGGCCTGCCTGAATGTGCGCAAGGATGGCCGGGCGGTGGATATCGACGGCGACTATACCGAAACACTGGCGCGCATTTCGGCCAATCGCTCCGCCCTCGGGGTTTTCGGCCTGTCCTTTTACGAAAACAATATCGACAAGCTCAATGTCGCGTCGATCTCCGGCGTTGTTCCGTCGTCTGAAACCGTTGCGTCCGGCGCCTATCCGGTGTCGCGTCCGCTATATTTTTATGTGAAAAAGGCACATCTGGGCGTGGTGCCCGGCCTTGCTGAATATGTCGCCTTCTTCTTGTCGGATGATATGATCGGGCCTTATGGATTGCTGACTGAACGCGGACTTGTCGCTGCGCCGGAAACGGAGCGGGCAGCGATGCGACAGCGGGTTGAACATGGCGAGACGTTGTGAGGCCATGATCATATCTCAGCTCAAACCGGGTCCGCTATTCTTCAGCAAGGCGCTGCTGCGCCACTCAGCCGGAGATCTGGCTTTGACCCGTCGGGACGTTTGAGATGTTTCTAGCGCTGACCCTGGCTCTGCTTGCCGCCCTTGGCCTCGCCGGTTTTCTGGCAGCGCGTGCCCGTGCGCTTGCCTTCTCGGACGCGCGGCAGCGGCCTCATTCCCGTCCCGTCTATCACGGCGCCTTTGTCGGCGTTGCGACGGTCTTGCCGGCGCTTGTTGTTGTGCTTGTCTGGCTGGTGGCGAGCCCTGCAATTGTTGGCAGCTATATCCGCTCGGGCTTTCCCGATGCGCTTTCCACGCAGTCGCCAGCCATGCAGGATCTCGCCTATGAGACTGTGGCGCAGATTGCCGCCGGGTTGGCGCGGCTTCCCGCAGGCAGTGTCGCCGCCATCAGCGCTGGCGACATTTCCATCGCCGATGCCCTTGCGGGAACAGGCGTTCCGGTTGCCGACAATCCGTCCCGGATGCTGATAGAGGCGGCCGTCAGGCTCGATCATGCCTGGCGGGTGAGCGGCTTGTGTCTTGTGGCGCTTGTGGTGCTTGTTGCCCTTTGCGGCATGGCGATCTCCTACCGCAAGGTACGTCCGGCCTTCAGGGCCAGAAGCCGGATCGAGCAGCTGATTCTGGCGGGTCTGATCCTGGCATCCTCGCTGGCGGTCCTGACGACGCTCGGCATCGTGCTGTCAATGCTGACCGAGGCGCTGCGCTTCTTCTCGATCGTCTCGCCGCGCGCCTTTTTCTTTGGCACGGTCTGGGATCCCCGTTTCGGACTGGCGGGCGAGAACCAGCCGTCCGGTCAGTTCGGGCTGGTGCCGCTGCTTGCCGGCACGCTCTATATTGCCCTTGTTGCGCTTCTGGTTGCCGTTCCGATCGGGCTTTATGCCGCGATCTACATGGCTGAATATGCGGGGCCGCGGCTGCGGCTGGTGGCAAAGCCGGTTCTGGAAGTGCTGGCCGGTATTCCGACCATCGTCTATGGCTTTTTTGCACTGGTGACCGTTGGGCCGTTCTTTCGCGATCTTTCGGCTTCGCTCAGCCGGCTTTTGACTGGCGACTATAACGCCTTCATTCAGGCGCAGTCGGTTTTGACGGCGGGTGTCGTCATGGGAATCATGCTGATCCCTTACGTGTCCTCGCTCGCCGATGACATTATCAACGCGGTGCCTGAGGATCTGCGCGAAGGCTCTCTCGGTCTCGGCGCCACCCGGTCTGAAACCATCAAGCGGGTCGTGCTTCCGGCCGCTCTGCCGGGCATTGTCGGCGCTCTGCTGCTGACGGCATCGCGGGCCATCGGTGAAACGATGATCGTGGTTCTGGCGGCTGGCGTCGCCGCCCAGCTGCATATGAGTCCCTTCGAGCCGATGACAACGATCACGGTCAAGATTGTCAGCCAGCTGACCGGCGATCTCGAATTCACATCACCGCAGACGCTTGTCGCTTTTGCCCTGGGGCTGACCCTGTTCGTGTTGACCCTCGGCCTCAACATCTATGCGCTTTATATCGTCCGCCGCTATCGGGAGCAGTATGAATGACCCACGACGTCAACATACCGGCCTGGCCATTGGACGAGAAGCAGCGCAAGCGGCGGCTGAGACGCCGCTATGCGGCCGAGCGCCGTTTCCGGCTGGCGGGGATGGCCGCCATTCTGCTGGGGCTCCTTTTCCTGGCCGCACTGATCTTCAACGTGGTTGACCGCGGAGCCGGCGCATTCCGTCAGACGGTCGTCACCCTGCCGATCACCTTTGCGACCGATGTGATCGATCCGTCGGGTCAGGGGGTGGAGGATCCCGACCGGCTCCAGACCGTGAACTATATGCCGCTTGTCTCCGAGGCGCTGGATCAGGTTCTCGGCATCGATCCGGCTGACAGGGATGCCAGCCGTCAGGCAATGCGGCTGATCTCGCTCAGCACGCGCTTTACCCTGCGCGATATGGTGATGGCCGATCCGTCGCTTTTGGGGCGCCGCGAGCCGGTCGCGCTTCTGGCCTCCTCGGAGCTGGACAAGATCCGGAAGGGCGCTTCGGCGGGGGCGAGCATGAAACCGGACGAAATGGTGCTGAGCGGCTTTGTCGAAACGCTTGACGCTCAGGGTCTGCTCGGCGCGCGCTTCAATACGGGACTGTTCGTCAACGGCGCATCCAGCCGGCCGGAGACCACCGGCATCGGCGTTGCCATGGCCGGTTCACTTACGATGATGGCGATCGTGATGTTGCTGTCACTGTCCGTCGGCGTTGGGGCAGCGATCTATCTGGAAGAATTTGCGCCGCGCAACCGCTTCACCGATCTCATCGAAGTCAATATCAATAATCTGGCTGCCGTGCCGTCCATCGTATTCGGTCTGCTGGGGCTTGCCGTATTCATCGGCCTGCTTGGCATGCCGCGCTCGACAGCACTGGTTGGCGGTCTGGTGCTGACGCTGATGACGCTGCCGACCATCATCATCACCACGCGCGCCGCCCTTGCCGCCGTGCCGCGCTCCACCCGCGAGGCGGCTCTTTCTGTCGGTGCGTCGCGGGTTCAGGTGGTGTTTCATCATGTCTTGCCGCTGGCGATGCCCGGCATTCTCACGGGAACGCTTCTTGGCCTGGCTCAGGCTTTCGGCGAGACGGCGCCACTGCTTCTGATCGGCATGGTCGCCTTTGTTGCCGATTATCCTTCAGGCCTGCTGGATCCGGCAACGGCTCTGCCGGTGCAGATCTATATGTGGGCAGGTGAGGGGCAGGAGGCTTTTGTCGAGCGCACCGCGGCGGCGATCATTGTGCTTCTGGTGATCCTTATGGCGGTGAATCTGACAGCAGCCCTGTTGCGGCGGCGCTTTTCCAGGCGGCGATAGGGCGGGCGATGAACAGGATTTCAGGGCCGCTTGGGGCCCAGGCAACGGATGTTGAGATGAACGCAATGCGATACAAGTTCGTCAGCGAACAGGTTTCAGTCTTCTACGGCGAGAAGAAAGTGCTCTTCGATGTCGATCTGAAGATCCGCGCCAATGCGGTGACTGCCCTGATCGGCCCGTCCGGCTGCGGCAAGTCGACCTTTCTGCGCACGCTGAACCGGCTGAATGACACGGTCGACAATTGCCGCATCAGCGGCCGCATTCTGCTGGATGGCAAGGATATCCATTCCCCGGATCTGGATGTTGTCGAATTGCGGGCCCGTGTCGGCATGGTGTTCCAGAAGCCCAATCCGTTTCCGAAGTCGATTTATGAAAATGTCGCCTACGGGCCGCGGATCCATGGCCTTGCCAGAAGCCGCAGCGAATTTGATGCCATCGTCGAGACCAGCCTGATCAAGGCCGGGCTGTTCAACGAGGTCAAGGACCGGCTGCACGAGCCCGGCACCAGCCTTTCGGGCGGCCAGCAGCAGCGGCTGTGCATCGCAAGGGCGATCGCCGTGCGGCCCGAAGTCATTCTCATGGACGAGCCCTGTTCGGCGCTTGATCCGATTGCCACAGCCCGGGTCGAGGAACTGATCTTCGATCTGAAGGAGAACTACACCATCATCATGGTGACCCATTCGATGCAGCAGGCGGCCCGCGTTTCGGAGCGCACGGCGATGTTCGATCAGGGGCACATGGTGGAGGAAAACGATACGGATGTGATTTTCACCAATCCGGCCGACAACCGCACCCAGGATTACATCATGGGACGCCTCGGATAACAGCCAGGCGCTTCGCGAGCCTTGCGGCCGAAAGGAAAGAGACATGGCCCCTTCACATATTCTGACAGCCTATGATCAGGAACTGAAATATCTGCAGCGCCGCATTTCCGAGATGGGTGGTCTTGCCGAGGAAATGGTCGGCGAAAGTGTGCGCGCCCTGGTCAATACTGACAGCGCTTTGGCCCAGAAGGTCATTTCCGATGACCTGATGCTGGACGAAGCCGAGCGCGAGATCGGCGACAAGGCGGTGGTGGTGATCGCAAGGCGTCAGCCGGTGGCCGCCGATCTGCGCGAGATCATGGGGGCGATCCGGATTGCCGCCGATCTGGAGCGGGTCGGTGATCTCGCCAAGAACACGGCCAAGCGGGTCATCGCCGTGCAGGGCACCGGCGTGCCGCGAAAGCTTGCTCATGGCATCGAGCATCTTTCCGAACTTGCGCTGATCCAGCTGAAGGAAGTGCTGGATGTCTACACCGCCCGGCAGCCGGAAAAAGCCAATTCGATCCGTGAGCGCGATGACGAAATCGACGCGATCTACACATCGCTGTTTCGTGAGCTTTTGACCTATATGATGGAAGATCCGCGCAACATCACCACCTGCACGCACCTTCTTTTCTGCGCCAAGAATATCGAACGCATCGGTGACCACGCGACCAATATCGCCGAGATGATCTACTATATTTCAACCGGGTCGCAGCCGCAGGGTGAGCGTCCGAAACACGACCGCTCGACCGCTGTCGGTTCTGACGACATCTGAAGCTTTCCGAAGGACGGAGTTTGAACAATGGTTCCGAAAATCGCCGTGGTGGAAGACGAGGAGGCGCTGAGTGTTCTGCTGCGCTACAACCTCGAAGCCGAAGGTTATGAGGTCGAAACGATCCTCAGGGGGGATGAGGCTGAAATCCGCCTGCAGGAATGGGTGCCCGATCTTTTGCTGCTAGACTGGATGCTGCCTGGCGTATCCGGGATCGAGCTTTGCCGGCGGTTGCGGATGCGTCCCGAAACCGAGCGGCTGCCGATCATCATGCTGACGGCACGCGGAGAAGAAAACGAGCGCGTGCGTGGGCTTGCCACCGGCGCCGATGACTATGTGGTCAAGCCTTTCTCCACGCCTGAGCTGATGGCACGGGTGCGGGCGATCCTGCGCCGCGCGCGCCCGGAAGTGCTCTCGACCGTGCTCAAATGCGGGGATATCGAGCTTGATCGCGAAACCCATCGTGTTCATCGCAAAAACCGTGAAGTCAGATTGGGGCCGACGGAATTCCGCCTGCTCGAATTTCTGATGAGCTCGCCGGGCCGGGTCTTTTCGCGCGCCCAGCTGCTCGATGGCGTCTGGGGACATGACATCTACGTGGACGAGCGTACTGTCGATGTTCATGTCGGCCGGCTGCGCAAGGCTCTGAATTTTTCGCAAATGCAAGATGTTATCCGCACAGTACGCGGTGCTGGCTATGCGATGGAAGTCTGACTTTCTCCGGGTTTCGAAGCATCATATATTTTAAACTTTGAATATATGATGCTTCCTGAGCCGGGATGATCCTGTTTTGTTTGTTGTTTTATGGGCTTGTTCGTCTGTTTTGCCCTAATTTTCGGATTCGCCGTTGTCTATTTCCTGACATATGCTACGTTTTCATGAAATTTCCGGTTGAGTTTGGCGCACGGGTTTTGGTTTCAACACTTTGTGGGTAGATGATCGCGCTGTCATGTTTCGGTATCGAAATTCACGCAGTGCAGAATAGATGAGTAACCAGCCTGTCGGTTTTGGAATTCACCAGGCGCCGCTTTGCGGTCGGGGGGGCGGTTCCGCGACGGACCCCCGGTCTTGCTGGCACGAAACCCATGGTGGGCCTGAGCCGGCTCTAGACAGTGTGCACGCTCCGATGGGGGAGAGAACTGTCTGGCAACGACGAAGGGACTGCTGATGTCATTCAAAAGCAATGTTTCGCTCGCCATGTCGAAATACAGTGTTCTGCACGGGCGTGCGAGCCGTCAGGAATTCTGGTGTTTTGCCGCGATCTTTGTGTTGGTCAATATTGTGGCTGTTGTCTTTGATCTTTTCTTCTGGGGCTCACCGGCGCTGAGTCTCGTGGTGTTTCTGGGCTTCCTGCTGCCCTTTATCTGCGTCAGCGTGCGCCGTTTCCACGATATCGGCCGTTCCGGCCGCTGGCTGGTTCTGTATCTGGTGCCGGTGCTGGGTGCCTTTGCGGTACTGATCATGTCAGCCCTTCCAGGGGTGCAGCAGGGCAATCGATACGGCCCAAAGCCGTTTTAGACGGCAGTGCAAAAAAATAATAAACCGATTTAGGTTCCGTCATTGCGATGCTCCGGATTCCCGCTATCTTGGTGCCGGATCCGGACGGATCGCCTGAGGCGGCGCTGAGCCTTGCGCCATGGCAGCGGGACCGAACATTTCCCCTGTCCAGTCCGAAAAGGGCGTTTCTGACCGGAAAAGACGATGAAATGCATCTCGGGTGCTTGACTGAAGGCCGCTTCAGCCTGCATCCGCTAATGCATTGAGCGTTGCCCCGGGCGCACCAAGGCGCTCTCAAGAAAGATTTAGCGTATCGCTTGCGCACCGTCAGGCCATGAGGGCTATTTGATGATGCGCGGGCGGCAAAGACGACAGCGACGAAAGGGAATGCGATGAGCCACGCCAGTTTTGCCGAACCGGAAGTCATGGGCGATCTGATGGCCAGAATGCTCTGGGAAATCGGCGCGGTGCATTTCTCGCCCGATGAGCCCTACAAGCTGGCGTCAGGCCTGGTCAGCCCGGTCTATATCGATTGCCGCAAGCTGATCTCCTATCCGCGTATCCGTACGACGCTGATGGATTTTGCTGCCGCCACCGTGATGCGTGGTGCCGGATTTGAAGCCTTTGACTGTGTTGCCGGCGGCGAGACGGCCGGCATTCCCTTTGCTGCCTTTCTGGCGGAACGCCTTGATCTGCCGATGATCTATTGCCGCAAGAAGCCGAAGGGTCATGGCCGCAATGCCCAGATCGAGGGGCATCTGCCCAAGGGCGCGCGCGTGCTTGTCGTCGAGGATCTGACGACCGCTGGCGGCTCCATGTTTACCTTCATCAACGCGATCCGCGCCGCCGAAGGTGTGGTCGAACATGGTCTGGCCCTGTTTTTCTACGATATCTTTGCCGAAGCACCGAAGCGGTTCAGCGAAGGCGGTGTGAGCCTGCATCATATCGCCACCTGGCGTCATGTGCTGGCTGTGGCGCGTGAAAAGGCGCTCTTCGATGACGAAAAGCTCAAGGCCGTTGCCGCCTTTCTTGATCACCCGATGGAGTGGTCGCGCGCCCATGGCGGTCGCGATGAACTGATCGTGTGAGCCGGGCGGACGGCTGAACATCTTCCGGGCTCAGCGGCTGCAAAGGCTGGCGGGCCCGGACCATTGTCTGAAAGGGAGAGAGACATGATCCTGTGTTGCGGCGAAGCCTTGATCGACATGCTGCCACGTGAGACGACAAAAGGGGAGACGGGCTTTGCCCCCTATGCTGGCGGTGCTGTCTGCAACACCGCGGTGGCGCTGGCGCGGCTGAAGCGCGAGACCGGCTTTTTCACGGGTCTTTCCAGCGATCTGATGGGCGACGTCATCCGCGAAAAGCTGGATGCATCCGGGGTCGACTATTCCTATTCGGCCATTTCCGACCGCCCGACGACGCTTGCTTTCGTCAAACTGGTCAATGGTTCGGCATCCTATGCCTTTTATGATGAAAACACGGCCGGGCGCATGATCACGGCAGAGGATCTGCCGGTTATCGGCGATGATGTTTCGGCCATGCATTTCGGCGCCATCAGTCTGATACCGGAACCCTGCGGCGCGACCTATGAAGCGCTTTTGATGCGGGAGGCCGGCCGCCGCGTCATCTCGCTGGATCCCAATATCCGTCCCGGCTTCATCACCGACAAGGCAGCGCATGAGGCCCGGATCCGGCGCATGGCGGCGAAGTCGGATATCGTCAAATTCTCGGATGAGGACCTCGACTGGTTCGACCTTTCCGGCAGCATGGATGACAAGGCCCGCTTCTGGCTTGAGGCGGGCGCTAGCCTGGTGATCGTGACCTGCGGCGCCGATGGCGCGATCGGCTATTCCGCCGAACATCGTGTCGAGGTGCCGAGCGAAAAGGTGGAGGTGGTCGATACGGTTGGTGCCGGCGATACATTCGATGCCGGCGTGCTGGCGTCTCTCGATCTTGCCGGGCTTTTGAGCGTGGACAAGGTGGCATCGCTCTCGCGCGCGGCGATCGCCGATGCATTGGCGCTTGGCGCGAAGGCTGCTGCTGTCACGGTCTCGCGCGCGGGCGCCAATCCGCCCTTTGCCAATGAGATAGGCCTCTGAACGCCATCAGACATTTCGACGACGCGCATTGCGCCGTGCGGAAGGCGGGCTGCTGCCGGGAGGATGCCTGGCAGCGTCCGGCCTGCATGATTTTCAGCGCGCTGTTTACAGCGTGTTAAGCCCTGCGCGCTTATCTTGACCGAAAATTAACCATGATGACGGTTGGGCTGATGCGTTTGATGTCACGATTGATCGGTTCAGCGGCGCTTGTGCCGCTGGCGCTGGTTTCAGGCTGTTCGCTCTTTGCGCCGGCGCCGGATCCTTTGCCGTCACCGATTGCCACCAATCCGGCGGCGCTCAGAATTGCCATTCTCGCGCCCGAGGCGTTGAGACTGCCGGCATCGGGCGTGGCACTCACCGTTTTCCAGCAGGACCCGGCCGGCAAGACGATCACCAGAAGCTATGATCTTGTCGCGGTTCCGGACACAGCCGAAGGCCAGGGCGTTGCGACACGTATCAAGCCCGGTCAGGTCGTGCATGTCCTGCGGCTCCGGCCGGGTGATGCACTGGATCTGCGTGAGCAGCAGGGCGACATGGAGGCGGTGCGCGCCGCCGGCGGTGATGTCCGCCCCGGCTTTTCGGTGGGGCTTGAAAAGGCCTGCTGGAATGGTGGTGGCGCGGAAGGAGCAGCTCCGATCAACATTCTGATAAAGGGGGATGATGACAGTGGCTTCCATCCGCTTGTTGCCGATATCGATGTGGCACAGCTTCTCGCGCGACCGGCCGGAACAGGCCTGAAATCCTGTCACTCCTGACCCCTGATCATGCCCCCTGCCTGGTTGGCCTTCGGGCAAGCCCTCGATCGCATCCGATGCGCTAGGCCCGGACCGTGTCATGGAAGGCAGCAACGGCATCGACGGCGCGCTCGCTTTCCGGGCGCAGGCCGACAATCAGCGTTGCGCGGCCCTCTTCTTCCGGCCAGATGCTTGAGGCAAGCCGATCATTGTTGCTGACCGATATCCGTGTCGTGGTGATGTTGGGATCTGTCGGGTTCCATTCGCCGAGACGCAGCAGCAGCTGCTCATCCAGTGCGAAGACGCTGAATTCAGGATGAACATAGATCTGCCAGACCCAGGCCTCGCCGGCCAGAACCGGTTGCAGGACGGCGGCAACGAGTGCGCCATGATGTTTCAGCGTATAAAGCCTCAGATGGTCGCGGGCGGAAAGCCTGCGCGCCACGGCGCCAAGGCCGACAATATCGGCAGCGCCGCCGCTTTCATCCAGAAGCGGGGCCAGCATCTCGATCTGAGCTTCAATCTCACGCGGATTGCGCGCCATTTCAAAGGCAAGTCCATCCGGCCCGGAAAGGGCAGTCCACTTCTCCAGCATGGCCGTCCAGCGCCGCCGCTCTTCTGCCGAGGGGGAGGGGGATGTCAGGCCGGCAGGGGTCAGTATCTTTGCCCGGCGCGACGCCGCGACGCGGAAAAACAGCCCGCGTGCGGCCGCCGCCGCCCGGGCATAGCGCATGAAGGGGCCATCGGCGACAAGCCCCTCGAAAACCAGAACAGGCGGCAGGTTGACAAGCTGGCCGCCCAGCGCATCAAACAGCTGATCAAGCGTTGCCATCGGGTTGCGGCGCGCAATCAGCGGTGCCGCATAAGCAATATCGGGCTCGGCCCAGGCGCAGATGACGCCAGTGCCGGCCTGTTGTTCAATCCGGAATGGCAGTGCGGCATCGAGAAGCAGGTCGCCGCCGGCCTGTGGCGTGCCGATCAGCGCCAGTCTGAGGCCGCTTCCCTCCTGATTGAGCGCGGTATGGGTGAAAGCGGCGGTATGGAAGATGTTCGCCTCGATCGCATCCGTGGCGAGGCGCTCCATCGCCGTTTCAAACTCTTCCGGCGCGCGCGAATATACCGAGAACTCACCACCGGTTCTCAGCTCAAGCCGGAGATCGGCAACCGTGCGTCCGGCGCGGACCACGGAAAGCTTGGTCTTCAGCCGCGATGGCGGTTTGGGACCGATATCACGCCGGATGATGCTCATCTGAGCGCACCCCCCGTCAGCGCTTGCTGAAAAACCTTATCCGTTCCCGGCAACTGGACCAGGTGTTTGACATGATGCGCAATACGGATCGCAATGGCGCATGCCTTAAGTGTCAGCGCATCGCGGCGCGACACCGCTTCTGTCGACGGCTTCTGGCAGATGGGCGCGAACGTGGTGACGGGCGATTTTGGCATGATACGCGATACTGGATCAGGGTGGATCTTTGTTAAGAAAAACTAAGACCTCAAGGTTAATAAAGCGTTCGGAAAGCACCCGGCCCGTTCGGCTTTTCCCCACATGTCTGCTGCAGGACTTGCAATTTTGTCTGAAGCGTTCAGACTGTCTCAAACCTGTCACGTTGAAACAGGAGTTTTGATGGCGGAAGAGCCGGAAGCGAAGCAGACAAGCGGCCGCGGCGCGGCTGTGGTTGATCTCGGGCAATATCGCAATGGCGGCAAGGACGCCCTGCCGGTTACCTTTCATCGGCGCGAACTCGATGCAATCCTCTGGATTTACGGCCGCATGGTCGGTGAGGGCGAATGGCGCGACTACGCCATCGACCATATGAAGGATTGTGCGGTTTTTTCCGTGTTCAAGCGCTCGGGTGAAATGCCGCTTTATCGCATCGAGAAGAACCCGAAGCTTGCTGCCAAGCAGGGGGCTTTTTCCGTCACCAACACCGCAGGCATGGTACTGAAACGGGGTCACGACCTTCGCCAGGTGCTGAAGGTCTTCGATCGCAAGCTGAAGCTTGTCGAAAAATAGCGATCTTTTCTCCGCGAGAGCTCCGCTTGCGCCGGAACGGTCGCTTCACATGACGCCTGGATAGCGCGTCGTATCTGCCAGCGTCGCCGTGCCTTCGCCGAGGCTTTTCTGCATGAAAACGGTATCGAGCCAGCGGCCATGCTTGAAGCCGGTGCCCTCAAGCCTGCCGGCATCGGCAAAGCCTAGACCGCGATGCAAGGCAACTGAGGCTGGTGCCGCGCCGCCGATGACGGCGATCATCTGCCGGAAACCCAGGCTCTGGCAGGCATCGATCAGGCTTGAAAGCAACGCCTTGCCGATACCGCGGCCGCGCTGGTCTTTGGCGATGTAGATTGAATCTTCAACAATCCAGCGATAGGCCGGACGGGTGCGGAAGGCCGAGGCATAGGCATAGCCAATCAGCGTCCCGGTATCGTCAGTGGCGGCAAAATAGGGATAGCGCTTTTCAAGGATCGCATCCATGCGGGCGCGCATTTCTGCCTCGTCCGGCGGGTCGAGTTCGTAGCTCGCCGTGCCGTTCAGAACACTTTCGGCATAGATTCCGGTAATGGCGGCAAGATCGGCGTGGACCACCGGACGGATTGTGATGCTCATGGTCAGAAATCTCGTGTTTTGCCCATGACTGTGTGTCGCATTTTTTCCTTTGGCAAGCACAAAAAAGGCGGCCAGAAGGCCGCCTTTGATGATTGGTTCTGATGCGATCAGTTGCGGCTGTTGCCGAACAGGCGCAGCAGGAACAGGAACATGTTGATGAAGTCGAGATAGAGCGTCAGCGCGCCCATGACAGCCTTGCGGCCGGCGACTTCGTGGCCATCGCCTTCATAATACATTTCCTTGATCTTCTGGGTGTCCCAGGCCGTCAGACCGGCAAAGACCAGAACGCCGAGAACGGAGACAGCGAAGCTGAGCGCTGCCGACTGCAGGAAGATGTTGACCAGCATGGCAATGATGATGCCGAACAGGCCCATCACCATGAAGGAACCCATCGCCGAAAGGTCACGCCGTGTGGTGTAGCCGTAAAGCGAAAGGGCGCCGAAGGAGGCAGCGGTGATAAAGAAGGTCTGAACGATGCTCTGCCCGGTATAGACCAGAAAGATCGTCGACAGCGAAAGTCCCGTGAGTGCGGCATAGACCCAGAAGGCGCCCTGCGCGGCGGCTACGGTCATCTTGTTGATGCGGAACGCCAGAAAGAAAAAGGCGATCAGCGGCGCGAACATGACGAGCCACTTCAGCGGGGATGCGTACATGACCTGGCCGAACTGGGTCAGCTGGCCGTTGGAGACGGACAGGCTGAAAACACCAAAGGCCGCCACACCGGTGATCACCAGACCGAGCGCCATCAGGTTATAGACCCGGAGCATGTAGGCGCGCAGGCCCTGGTCGATTTCAGCATCCGAACGCACTCCCGTCTGCGCGCGGTTCTGATAGTTACGAAGATCAGCCATTGAATTCCTCTTTAAAAGCTCCGTATGGGTTACGGTGTCGGGCGGTGCACCCATAGCACACGCCCCGGCGCCGCTGCGGAGCCCAGCAAGCCTGTGGATAATATGATGGGAGAATAGTGGTGATACAAGGCTTTTGCGTGCAAAAAGCGCAGACTGAAACTCAAAATTTCGTCAGTATTTGTCAACGCCCCCTCAAAATCGGCTCCCGGCACCCCATCTGACTGAAAAGCCGCCGGAAAATACCGGTTTTCCGTGGCAGACGGATCAGTAACCGGAAAGGACGTATCCATGCGCTATTTCATCGCGGTCATCCTCCCCTGGCTCTCGTTTTTCACCATCGGCAAGCCGATCTCCGGCATCATCTGCCTCATTCTCCAGATCACGCTGATCGGCTGGCCGGTTGCCGCCATCTGGGCCTTGTTTGCAGTGCAGAATTTCTACGCCGACCGTCGCAATGATGCGTTGCTGGATGCGTTGCGCGACCGGCGTGACTGACGCGCCGTGCGTCCTTTTGGACGCACCAGGACGCTCCATCTTATTTCATCGACGCATCGTTCTTTTCAAAAATCGATTCCGATTTTCGAGCCGATGCCCTAAGGCGTCCCGGGCGGGCTCGGCCGGCAGGCGTCACAGTTCCCGCAGATAGAGCGATGCCTTCTGGCCGAGAATGTGCCAAGTCCCGAACAGGCCGATCGTGACGGTGACGATGATCGCCAGAATGACGGTCGAGAGCGCGGTGAGCGGCAGCAGCGAGAAGGGAAGGGTCATGATCTTCGCCACTGCATACCAGGCAGCAAGGCTGCCGGCCAGCAGCGCGAAGACGCCGGTCAGCAGGCCCAGAAGTGCATATTCATAGATGAAGGCGCGGATCAGCGCCGGGCGGGTGGCGCCGAGTGTCTTCAGCACAACGGAATCATGGCCGCGCCGCCTGTTGCCGGCCGAAAGCGCTCCGGCCAGCACCAGCATGGCAGC
This sequence comes from Martelella sp. HB161492, assembly GCF_013184775.1. Classification (GTDB taxonomy): domain Bacteria; phylum Pseudomonadota; class Alphaproteobacteria; order Rhizobiales; family Rhizobiaceae; genus Martelella. The sequence continues at coordinate 19,866 of NZ_JAATVV010000007.1, read as the reverse complement.
GACAAGCGCGATCACGGCGGCCGCGCGGATGGCGGTGCCGAGCTGGCTCACCAGCTTGCCTGCGACATCGAGCGCGCTTTTCACCTCAATCGTGGTGACCGTCGGATAGGCATTGGCGACAGCACGCATCACTGCGGCATTGGTGGCGGTATCGGCACTCTGGTCCACAAGTGTGGCGAGATAGCTCACCGGGGCGCCGGCAAAGGTGCTCGGCGAGAAGACCATGACGAAATTGATCGACATGGATTGCCATTCCACCTTGCGGAAATTGGCGATTGTCGCGGTGATCTCACGGCCGAGAACCTGAACCGTTACCGTGTCACCAAGCTTCAGACCGAGCTCCTTGCCCTCTTCTTCGGAAAAGGAGACGAGCGGCGGACCGGCATAGTCCTTTGCCCACCATTCGCCTTCTGCAAGCGTCGAATTTTCAGGCAGGGCCTCGGCATAGGTGATGCCGCGGTCGCCGCGCAGCACCCAGCGCCCGCCCGGCGCAATATTGGCTTCGGACGGTTTGACGCCGTTCAGCGCCGTGATGCGCCCGCGCAGCATCGGCACCATGGACAGATCGCCGCCGGGCGCCTGGGCTTTGACGATATCCTTGAAGCCGTCGACCTCATTGCCCTGAATATCGACGAAGAAGAAGTCCGGCGCGCGCGCGGGAAGGCTTGCCGAAAGCTCGCGATTGAGATTGCCGTCAACCAGCGCCAGCGCCACAAGCAGCGTCAGGCCGAGCCCGAGCGACAGCACCACGGGACCTGTCAGGGCGCCGGGACGGTGCAGATTGCCGAGCGCCAGTCGCAGTGACGGCGCATGCGGGCGCGGGGTGATGCGGGCAATCGCCTTGATGCCGACGGCAACACATCGCAGGATCACGAAAGAGCCTGCCATGGCGGCGAGAAAGATTGCTGCCAGCTTGCGATCCTCGGCGGTGAAGATGGCAAGGGCAGCAATGAGGCCAAGGGTGAGGGCTGCGGTGAGGAGATAGGAGAGCGGCAACTTCCGGCTTGTCTCGAAGGTCATTGCCCGGGTCAGTGCGGTGGCGGGGACCGCGCGCGCGCTTGCAAGAGCGGGAATGGCGAAGGCGATCGCGGTCAGCAGACCGAAGGAGGCCGCCAGCAGCAATGCGCCGGGATAGAGCGCGGCAGTGGCGCCGATCGGCAGGATATCAGCCAGCAGCGGCAAAGCGATGAAGGGAATGAGCGCGCCGAAGACCAGGCCGATGGCAATGCCGATCAGGGCGACAAGCACGATCTGGAGAAAATAGATCATGACCACCATGCCGGCCGGGGCACCGAGGCATTTGAACGCGGCGATGGCGTTGCGCCGCCCTTCCAGATAGGCGCTGACCGCGTTGGCAATGCCGACGCCGCCGGCAATCAGGGTCGCAAGGCCGACAAGCGTCAGGAACTGCGATAGCCGGTCGACATTTTCCGACAGCGACGGTGCTGCGCGCTCGCTGGTGCGGATTGACCAGCCGGCATCGGGAAAGCGTTTTTTGGCAGCCTCGCTCAGAGCGGTAACATCGGCGGTAGGATCGGCAAGCTTGACCCGATAGGCATAGGAAACAAGGCTGCCAGTGGTCACCAGGCCTGAGGCATTCAGCGCCTTAGTGCTCAGAAGCACGCGCGGGGCAAAGCCGAAGCCTTCCGAGAGCGCATCGGGTTCTTCGGTAATGGTGCCGGTGATCTTGAGTTTCGTGTTGCCGAGAAGCAGCGTGTCGCCGATGGAAAGGCCGAGCCTGTCGATCAGCAGCGGTGCCACCAGCACGCCATAGCGATCACCGGACTGTGCCAGAGCCTGTTTCAGCGGCGCGTCAGGATCGGCAATGACGCTGCCATAGAGCGGATAGAGATGATCCACCGCCTTGACCTCGACCAGCGACTGGTCGCTGCCATCAGCCTTGCGGGCCATGGAGCGCAGCGTGATCGCCTGCGATACTGTGCCAAGTCCCTCGACATAGGAGAGCATGTCGCCGGAAAGCGGTTCATTGTCCGTCTCGAAGCGGATGTCACCGGCAAGAAGCTGGCGGCCGCGCTCGGAAATTCCGGCATTGACGGCATCAGCGACGGAGTTGACTGCGGCAATGGCGGTGACGCCAAGGGCGATGCAGGCGAGAAAAATGTAAAACCCGGCAAGGCCGCCGCGCATTTCGCGCAGCGCAAAACGAAGGGCAAGAGCGGGATTGGAGCGGCTTTTCATCATTCGGCGGCCCGTCCGCCCTGCACGGGATGTCCGTCATCGCTGCCTTTCAGCCCGTCATCGGCAATTTCGCCGGAGCGGACGTGGACCTGGCGGTCGCAGCGTGCGGCAAGGGCGGGATCATGGGTCACCAGGACCAGCGTCGTGCCGCTTTCCTTCTGCGCGGCGAACAGCAGATCGGCAATCTGCCGGCCGGTCTCGCCATCGAGGTTACCGGTCGGCTCATCGGCAATCAGCAGTGCCGGGCGCGGCGCCAGGGCGCGGGCAATGGCAACGCGCTGCTGCTCGCCCCCGGAAAGCTGGCCGGGATAGTGCTCGAGCCTTTCGCCGAGCCCGACGCTTGTCAGAGCCGCACGGGCGACATCAAAGGCATCGCGGCGGCCGGCAAGTTCCAGCGGAATGGCGGCATTTTCCAATGCGGTCATATTGGCGATCAGGTGGAAGGACTGGAAGACAATGCCGATATTCTCACCGCGAAAGGCGGCAAGCGCATCTTCGGACAGCGGCCCGAGTGCGGTTCCGTCAATCGTCACCTCGCCGCGATCAAGCCGTTCAAGCCCGGCGAGCACCATCAGCAGCGTCGACTTTCCGGAGCCGGATGGGCCGAGAATGCCGACCGAATGTCCGGCCTCGATCGAAAGAGACATGTTTTTCAGCACATGCACGGCAGCGGAACCGGCCCCGAGTGTCAGGTCGGCATTCTTCAATTCGATCAGAAACGCGCTCAAAATATCATTCCGTTTTGAAATTCGGCCCTACCTGCAACACATTAGTCTGTGCCGATGGGCAGATGCCGCCACCATGAGATCAGTCTGATAGTGAATCTAGGAATCCTGATATGCAATTCAAACCCGCAGGTCTTTTCGCAGTCGTCGCAGCGATCACGATTTCGTTTGCACGCCCGGGCATGGCGGCTGATCCGCTGAAGCTGGTCGTCCTTGGCGACAGCCTTGTCGCCGGTTATGAGCTGGCGGCGGGGCAGGACTATCCGGCGCAGCTGGACAAGGCGCTCAATGAAGCGGGCTATGATGTGACGATCACCAATGCCGGTGTTTCGGGCGACACGACATCGGGCGGACTGGCACGTATCGACTGGTCCATCCCCGAGGGGACGGACGGTGTTCTGCTGGAACTCGGTGCCAATGACGCATTGCGGGGCATTTCGCCGGACAAGACGAAGGAAAATCTCGAGGCCATGGTCAAAAGACTGTCCGAGCGGCACATTCCGGTGATGCTGATGGGAATGATGGCGCCCCCGAATATGGGCGATGCCTATGCGGCGGCCTTCAATGGCATCTATGAGGGACTTGCCACAGCGCAGGGGCTGCCGCTCTACCCGTTCTTCCTGGATGGCGTGACGACCCATGCGGATCTGCAGCTGTCAGACGGCATGCATCCCAATGCCGACGGGGTGAAGATCATGGTTGAAAAATCGCTTCCCGCGGTCGAGGCCTTCCTGGCAACTATCGGGGGACAACAAAAATAATCCTTGCGCTTTGTGCACTTGCGTGATTCGCTGGATACTGTCCAAAGCATTTTGGGGAGCGCGTCATGCCAAGATTGTTCACCGCCCTCGAAATTCCGCGCGAACAGGCATTAAGCCTTTCGCTTTTGCGCGGTGGCCTTCCCGGCGCGCGTTGGATCGATGTGGAAAACTACCACATCACGCTGCGTTTCATCGGCGATGTCGATTTCAGAACCGCCGACGAGGTGGTGCACTGGCTCGATCGGATCGAGCGGCCCTCATTTTCCGTAAGACTGTCCGGTACTGGCTCATTCGGCTCGAAGAAGCCGCATGCGCTGTGGGCGGGTGTTCCCTATGTGCCGGAGCTCTATGCGCTTCAGGGCGAGATCGAGCGGATCTGCCAGCGCATCGGGCTTGGCGCCGATCCGCGCAAGTTTACCCCGCATGTGACGCTGGCACGGCTTCGGGGATCAAAACTCGCCGATGTCGCCGATTATCTGTCTGCGCGCGGCAATTTCCAGACCATGCCGTTCAAGGTCAATCGTTTTGTGCTGCTGTCATCACGCGATTCGGTCGGCGGCGGCCCCTACCGGGTGGAAGAGGCTTTCGATCTGACCGACGAGGACCGTTATGAAAGCCTTGATATGAGCGACTGGCAGCCTGCCACCAGCATGTCATAGACGTCTTCGAAGCCGCCAGGCCCGCCATAATAGGGGTCGGGAACATCTTTCGAAAGACCGATGGTAAAGTCATTAAAAAGCACGATTTGAGCGCTAGAGGCGCTGCGTGACATCTGATTCAGCTGTGCGAGGTTCCCGCGATCCATCGCCAGTATGAGCGAGAAGGTCTGAAAATCGCTTGCCCTGATCTTGCGGGCACGCTGGTTGGAAATGTCGAATCCATGTGCCCTCGCCACGGCACGGGAGCGAGGATCGGGCAATTCGCCCTCATGCCAGCCGCCGGTACCCGCCGAATCGACGACAAAGGCGTCGGCGCGGCCGGCCTTTTCAGCAAGATCGAGAAATACACCCTCGGCAAGCGGGGAACGGCAGATATTGCCGGTGCACACAAATAGCAAAGAAGGTTTGACGTTCGGGGTCATGATGCTCGTCTGGAAACGTGAGAAATTCGAACAAGGCAGCCAGTCCGGCAACGAGGATGCCACGAAAATCCGCCGGCTGGAACCGTCGGAAATCGAAACCGCCCTTGCCGGCCTCGAAAGCTGGGCAGTCACCGAAAACGGAACGGCCATCTGTCGCGACTTCGTCTTCGCTGATTTCCGTCAGGCCTTTGCCTTCATGAGCGAATGTGCGCTGGCGGCTGAGCGGCTTGATCATCATCCGGACTGGAACAATTCCTATGCCCGGGTTGGCGCCAGTCTTTCAACGCATGCCGTCGGCGGCCTGACCGGGAAAGATATCGTGCTGGCGCATGAGATGGACCGCGCAGCTCATCGTTTCGGGCTTTGAATTGGTGTGCTGCACGCCCATATCAGTCCTGATGCAGGGAGTGCGCACAGATGGATGATGTGAAATTCGGCGAGATTCTGGAGCCGGGCGATGACGAGGCCCGCGCTGATCGCGAACAGGCGGTGCGCGACGGTTTCTGGAAAACGCTGCGCCGTGCGGCGGGACGGATCCCCTTTGCCCGCGATGTCGTTGCCGCCTATTATTGTGCACTCGACCGCGATACGCCGGCAACGGCGCGCGGCGTGCTGTTGGCTGCACTCGCCTATTTTGTCATGCCTGCCGATCTGATCCCGGATGTATTCGCAGTTGTCGGTTTTTCCGACGATGTGGCGGTGCTGACGGCAGCCTTTGCCATGATCCGCGGCAATTTACGCCCGGTCCACTACGCCCGTGCCGACAAGGCTCTTGCCGAAGCGGGCTAGACGCGCCAATCTCTTGTCGGATTGACCGCATTTGCGGGCGCGATTGGCTCTCCTGCAGAGCGATCTGGCGCTATGCCCAATTCTTGCCCCGTTTCACCGTCTTAAACAGAAATGTAGACGGTTCGGGATGCGTGAAGGGCCGCAAAGCGTTGAAAAGGGGCTTGTTGACGCTTTGGTAACCTCGAATGCGTATCAAAGTTCCGAACTAGGTTCGTACTGGCCCGGTCGTTTGTATGAGCGGGCCCGCGGCAAGCAAAAAAACGGCAGGACAACATGTTTGTAAAAAGAATTGTTATCGTATTGGCTCTCCTGTTCGCTGGCGTGTCGGCCGCTTCCGCGCAGACGCCGACACCGATGCAGAAATTCGACGCATGGGTGGCCTATTCCTACCAGTCGGATGCCGGCAAGGTTTGCTATGTGCTCTCCGTTCCGGCCAAGAAGGAGCCCGCCAATGTCGACCATGGCGACAACTTCTTCGTCGTTACCAAATATCCGGGGCAGAATGTTTCGCTGGAACCGCAGGCGATGATGGGTTTCGACCTGAAGCCAGGTTCGAAGATCGATGTCGTCGTCGATGGCAACAGCTTCCCGATGTATTTCAAGGGCAAGGGCGGATGGCTTGAAAACGCTGCCCAGGAGCCGGCGCTGGTCAACGCGATGAAGGGCGGCCGGTCGATGGAAGTCCGGGCGACGTCTGCCCGCGGCACCAACACGGTTCACACCTATTCGCTGATCGGTATTACCGCAGCGCTCAACAAGATCTCGGCCTGCAACTGATCCGCTTCAGTGCATGCGCGACACCCTAAACCCGGCTTTTGCCGGGTTTTTGCTTTGAGGGCTTGAAGACAAGGCAGGTGACGTGCCAGGCAATCCATGTTATAGGCGCCGCCGAGAGGAATGGCAGATGATCTGCAGGGCAGATTGTCACCCCGTTCCGTGAAGCCCGCGACTTTGGTTCGCGGCCCGTTTTCGCATTCATCGCAGGCGCCCGTCGCGCTGGTCTTGGCTGGACCGGTGAGTGAGGGGCGAATTGCGTATTTCCGTCTGGAGCTTGAAGACATGTCCGTTTCAGGAACCGCCACGCTTGACCTTGATGCGCTCAAGGCCAGAAAAGCCGCCAATCACGGCGAGAAGCCGGGTCTTGTTGGCCTGACCCGGCCGGAAATGGCCGAGGCGCTGTTCAATGCCGGTGTTCCCGAACGCCAGCTCAGGATGCGGGTCAATCAGCTGTGGAACTGGATCTATGTTCGCGGCGTGACCGATTTTGCCGACATGACCAATGTCGCCAAGGATCTGCGCCAGACGCTGGCTGACCATTTCACCATCGCCCGTCCCGAAGTGGTCGACGAACAGATTTCGTCTGACGGCACCCGCAAATGGCTGTTCCGCTTTCCCGCCCGCGGCGCCGGCAGGCCGGTCGAGGTTGAAACGGTCTATATTCCAGAATCCGATCGCGGAACCTTGTGCATTTCCAGCCAGGTTGGCTGCACGCTGACCTGCTCCTTCTGTCACACCGGCACGCAGCGGCTGGTGCGCAATCTGACGGCGGAAGAAATTCTCGGGCAATTGATGGCCGCCCGCGATGCGCTGGGCGATTTCCCCAACAAGGATGCGCCGAACGGGGCCTTTATTCCCGAAAGCGACCGCAAGGTCACCAATGTCGTGATGATGGGCATGGGCGAGCCGCTCTACAATTTCGAAAACGTCAAGCGCGCCCTGCTTCTGGCCTCTGATGATGCCGGTCTGTCGCTGTCGAAGCGGCGTATCACATTGTCGACCTCGGGTGTTGTGCCGGAAATCTACCGTACCGGAGAGGAGATCGGCTGCATGCTGGCGATTTCGCTGCATGCGGTGCGCGATGACCTGCGCAATATTCTCGTGCCGATCAACAAGAAATATCCGCTGGAAGAGCTGATAAAGGCTTGCCGTGAATATCCCGGCCTGTCCAATGCCAAGCGCATCACCTTTGAATATGTGATGCTGAAGGACGTGAATGACAGTCTTGAGGATGCCCGTGATCTGGTCAGGCTTCTGAAGGGCATTCCGGCCAAGATCAACCTGATCCCGTTCAACCCGTGGCCGGGTTCGAACTACCAGTGTTCCGACTGGGAGACGATCGAACGTTTTGCCGATTTCATCAATCAGGCGGGCTATGCCTCGCCGATCCGCACGCCGCGCGGCCGCGATATCCTCGCCGCCTGCGGCCAGCTGAAATCGGAATCGGAACGCATGCGCAAGACCGAACGTCTGGCCTATGAGGCGATGATGATCGCCAATCACGGCGACTGACGGGTGTACCGGTCACGAAGAGCGGCCGTCGCAGGATGTGCTGCGCCGCTTTGGTGATAACTTCCGATTGCATTGTCGAAAAAAATCTGACGGGAATGTCGATCAGCGGCATTCCCGTTCGTCATTGTCGCATCCCGTCCATGCCGGACGGGGTCAGCCAGGAGAACGACAATGAAATACATTGCTTTGATCTACGCCGCCGAACAGACCACGCCCGCTCCGGGCAGCGCCAATTTCGGCAAGATGATGGGCGGCTATGCCCATTGCAACGACACCTACCACAAGGACGGCGTCTATGTCGCCGGCGACGCGCTGCAGCCGGTCGCCACCGCCACCACCGTCCGCGTCCGCGCCGGCAAGGTCGAGACCATGGACGGGCCCTTTGCGGAGACCAAGGAACAGCTTGGCGGCTTCTACATCCTCGATTGCGAGACCCTTGATGAGGCGATCCGCTATGCGGCGATGATCCCCCATGCCGAGACGGGTTCGGTTGAAATCCGCCCGATCATGGTGTTCGAGCGGTGACAGCGGCCGGTCCGGGCGAAACCGCAGAGGTCGCGATCGCCCGGATCGCAGCGTTCGAGCGCGGACGCCTGCTCTCAATCCTCGTCGGTGCGCTGAAGGATTTTCAGCTGGCCGAGGACAGCCTCCAGGATGCGCTGGAATCAGCGCTCCTGCACTGGCGGCGCAGCGGCCTCCCGCAAAATCCGGCCGCCTGGCTCGTCGAAGTGGCGCGGCGCAAGGCGGTCGACCGCCTGCGTCGGGCCCAGCGCTTCCAGACGAAAAGCGGCGAGATTGTCTTCCTGCTCGAAAACGCCATCGCCGTCGCCAGCGCCGAACCGGAGGTGGTGGAGGACGAGCGGCTGAAGCTGATCCTCATCTGCTGCCACCCGGCGCTTGACCGCAAGACGTCGGTCGCGCTGACGCTGCGTTCCGTGCTTGGCCTTTCGACCGAAGCGGTGGCGGATGCCTTTCTCGATGGTCATGATGCGATGGCGCAGCGCCTCGTCAGGGCGCGCCAGAAGATCGCCCGCGCCGGTATCCCCTTTGCCGTGCCGGCGCCATCGGAATGGCCGGACAGGCTTGAGGGCGTGCTGGCGGTGATCTATCTCGCCTTCAACGAGGGCTATGCCGCTTCCGGCGAAACGCTCATCCGTGTCGATCTCTGTGACGAGGCGATCCGTCTCGGCCGTCTGATGCTGGAGCTTTCGCCCGGCGAACCGGAAGCGGAAGGCCTGCTGGCGCTGATGCTGCTGCATCATGCCCGCAGCGGAACGCGGACCGGTGCCGACGGTATTTTGCTGACGCTCGAAGCGCAGGATCGCAGCCTCTGGCGCAAAAGCGAGATCGCCGAGGGGGCCGGCATTCTCGAAAAGGCCTTGCGGCGCGGCAGGCCGGGCCCCTACCAGCTGCAGGCGGCAATTGCCGCGCTTCACGCCGAGGCGCCGTCCTTTGCCGCGACCGATTGGCCGCAGATCGCCGCCCTTTACGCGCTTCTTGCCGAGACGGGCGACAATCCCGTCCACGCGCTCAACCGTATTGCCGCGCTTTCCTATGTCGAGGGATCAGAAGCGGCGCTTTCCCGGCTGAAGCCGATTGCCCCGGCGCTTGTCCGCTATCAGCCGTTCCATGCGCTGCATGCCGATCTTCTCCTGCGCACCGGCGCCAATGCCGCGGCGGCGATCGCCTATCGTCAGGCGATCGCGCTGTCGGGATCGGAGCCGGAACGGCGCTTCCTGCGCGCCCGGCTGGAGGATTGCCTGAATAGAGGTCCGGACGGGGCAGGGACCGTATCTGCGTCCGAGGGCCGGGAATAAGGCTTTCAGTGGACCCGGGTCATGAGGATCTTCACGGCAAAGGCGGAGAAGACGCCGGCAAAGAGATAGTCAATCACCCGCAGCGCGCGGCGATGCGCTTTCAGCCAGCCTGAAAGCTGATCGGCGGCAAGGGTGGTGCCGAGCGTGATCGGCAGCGATGTCAGAATGAACCAGACACCGAAAAAGATCAGCTTTGCGGTGACGTACGGGTCCGATGCGACGACGAATTGCGGCAGGAAGGTCATGAAGAAGATGATGACCTTGGGATTGAGCAGGTTCACGGAAAGGCCATTGACGAAGGCCTTTCCAAGCGCGCCGGGGCGGCGTTCGGCCCGGTTTTCGCTGTCCATCACGAAATTGGACCCCTTGCGGATGGCATTGACGGTGAGGAAGAGCAGATAGGCCGCACCGCCGGTCTTCAGCATGGCGAAAGCCAGCGGCGAGGCGACAATCAGCGCCGAAACGCCGAAGGCGACCAGCAGCGTGTGGACGACAAGGCCGCAATTCGTGCCCAGGATCACCATCAGTCCGGCGGATTTGCCCTCCCGCATCGCCTTGCCGACAGCAAGTGTCATATCGGGACCGGGGGTGATTGCCAGAAGCATCGTGGCTGCTGTGAATGTCAGCAGAACGGAAATTGACGGCAGGAATTCCATGGCGGCTCGGCCTTCAGCAGGTGGTTCATGCCGGTCATGAGCGCGCCATGCGTCGACGGGGACGCGGGGCTGCACGCTTCGACGGGATGAAACGAAGCATCGTGTATTTCAATAATCGAGTCCCGTTTTCGGACCGATGGTTTGTCAGCAAGCGGAATATAGACCATCGGGCGAAAAAATGGATCCCGGTCTTTGCCAGTCCGATTCGCCGAGCCGGTGCCTGACCCGGGCAGAGCGGAGCGCGGTTTATGTGCTCTCCGGCGGAAATTGATGCCGGTTTCGGCCGCAGACACATTCGATTACAAATATTGCTGTTCGTGTTACAAATCGTTAAGGAAAGGCGAGGGGTTCGTTCAGGCATATATCGGCGTACCCATCATCCAGAACAGGTGATTGCCTTGCGTATTCTTCAAGAAGCCCATTATCCCGAACTGCCGAACTATTACCGCGGCAAGGTGCGGGAGAATTATGATCTGCCGGATGGCCGGCGAATCATCATTGCGACCGATCGGCTCTCGGCCTTTGACCGCGTGCTGGCGGCGATCCCGACCAAGGGGCAGGTTCTGACCCAGATCGCCCGCTTCTGGTTCGAGAGAACGGCTGACATCTGCCCGAATCATGTCATGGCCTATCCCGATCCCAATGTCGTGGTCGGAAAGAGGCTCGAAATCCTGCCGGTCGAGATCATTGTGCGCGGCTACCTTGCCGGCACGACCGATACGTCGATCCTCACCCGCTACAAAAAGGGTGAGCGTAAAATCTACGGCTTCGATTTTCCCGACGGGATGAAGGATAATCAGGCGCTGCCCGAAGCCATCATCACGCCGACCAGCAAGGCCTTTGACGGCGGCCATGACGAGCCGCTGACAGAAGCCGAGATCATCGAACGCGGACTGCTGACGAAGGCGGAATGGGAGACCGTATCCCGCCATGCGCTGGCGCTATTTGCCCGCGGCCAGGCGCTTTCGGCGGAGCGCGGACTTATTCTCGCTGATACCAAATATGAATTCGGCAAGGATGACGCTGGCAATATCCTGCTCGCCGATGAGATCCATACGCCCGATTCGAGCCGCTACTGGATTGCGGAGAGCTATGATGCGCGATTTGCCGCAGGCCTGCGCCCGGAAAGCTTCGACAAGGATTTCATCCGTGCCTGGGTGGCCGAGCGCTGCGATCCCTATCATGACCAGATCCCCGAAATTCCCGAAGATCTGGTGCGCGAGACCGCGTCCGTCTACCAGCAGGCCTTCAGGATGATTACCGGCGAGGATTTCGTCGCCGATGAGGCTGGCGACAGCGTCAAGGAGCGAATTCGCAGTCGCCTTTCCGCCTATTATCCCGAAGCGGCCTGGATCTGAGCGCATGCGGCGAGTGAGACGAAAAGCAGAGGAAACCCGCGAGGATATTCTCAACACTGCTGAAGCGCTCTTCCGCGAGAAGGGCTATTCAGGCGTCTCGATCGCCGACATCGCTGCCGCACTTGAAATGTCGCCTGCCAATGTCTTCAAGCATTTTCAGAGCAAATTGGTGCTCGGGCAGGCGATCGCCTATCGCTATGGCGAGCGCTTTCGCGCCCATTGCGACGAAGTGGAGCAGGATACCGGTCTGCCAGCCGACATCAGGCTGACTCGGTTCGTTGACCGGCTGACAAAGGATCACCTGCAGAAAATGCAGAATGATCGCTACCTGTTCGAAATGTTGCCTTTCGTGTTTGAAGACCCTGCAAACAAGGGCCGCATGTATCGCGGTCTGGTGCGGGACCGGATCGCCGCCATTCTCGACGATGGCATGAAGGCGCAGCTTTTCCGCGAGGGTGATCCGGTGCGCGATGCCGAGGTCATCGTCGACATGCTGACCTGCGTGCTGCATCCGAATATGGTTAAATGTGCTGATCTGGCAACACAATCTGACAAAGCGCATGCCATACTGCGTCTTGTTGATGCGGGTTTGAAATACGGCGTTGCCAAGTGATGCTTGCTGAGATACGTCACTAAAGCAGTCTCGCGGTAATTCGCCGGAATCCGGCCCGTTGACGCCCAACAGTTGTATTCACTGTTCCGGCACGCTGGTGAGTGTGCTAGAACGGCGTAAATTGTTTCGATTTGTTGATTTGGATAGGTGCCCATGAAGCCGCGCAAGCTTTCAATTGCTCTTCTCTCCGTACTGGCCGTGACAGCGGCAGCTTGTAGTAAGGAAGGCGAGAAGCAGGGAGGCATGCAGATGCCTCCGCCGTCTGTCGGTGTTATCGAGATGAAGCAGCAGACGCTGCCGATCACGACGACGCTACCCGCGCGGGCCGTCGCCTATCGCAGTGCCGAGATCGTGCCGCAGGTCAGCGGCATTATCGAAGAAAAGGCATTTACCGACGGCGCCACGGTCAAGAAGGGTGACCTTCTCTATCAGATCGAGAAGGACAGCTATCAGGCCGCCCTTGATCAGGCCAAGGCAACCCTTGCCAAGGCCAATGCCACCGTGCCGGGCATGAAGGCGAATTACGAGCGCTACAAGAATATCGTTAACAAGGGCGCGACCGAGATCCAGCTGACCGATGCACAGGTCTCCTACGAGCAGTCGCTCGCCGATGTCGAGGCCGGCAAGGCTTCCGTCGCTGCGGCGCAGGTCAATCTGGATCATACCAGCATCTATGCACCTTTCGATGGTGCGCTGGGCGTGTCGAATATCGCGATCGGCAATATTGCCTCGTCGAGTTCGACCACGCCGCTGGTTCAGATCAACCAGCTCGACCCAGTCTACGTGGATATGTATGAATCGGCCTCGGAAGTGCTTTCAGGCACGAGCAAATACTCGTCGTCACTCGGCTCTGAAGCCGATCTTTCGAAGGTCACGGTTACCGTCCAGCTGGATGACGGGACCGAATATGACGTCAAGGGTCATCTCGATGTCTCGGACCGCACGGTCAATGAATCGACCGGAACGGTTAATCTCCGCGCCGTTTTCGACAATCCTAAAAACGTGATCCTGCCGGGGATGTTCGTGCGTGCGACGCTGACGCTGGACGAAACCCAGGGCTATCTCATTCCCCAGCGTGCGGCCCAGATCGAGCCCGGTGGCAAGGTTACGGCACAGTTCGTCGGCAAGGACAATGCGGTCGAGACGCGGGTTTTCAAGGATGCACAGTCTTCCGGCAATGGTTGGCTGGTCACCAGTGGTGTTTCCGATGGCGACAAGCTGATTGTTGACGGCTTCCAGCGTCTGGTTGGCGGTGTGAAGACCGTCAATCCGGTTCCGGTGACGATCAATGATGACGGCGTGGTTGTTGATCAGCAGCCGGCGGATGCATCCGGCGGTTCCTCGAACAAGAATGCGGCCAGTTCCGGCAGCAACGGTTGAGCGAATGGTGTTTTCGCGACAGATAAACCCCGGCGCTCGAGGGACAATTAATGGCTAATTTCTTTATTCATCGACCGATTTTCGCCTGGGTTGTGGCGATCCTGATCATGATCGGCGGCGGTCTTGGCGTCTTGACGCTTCCGATCTCGCAATATCCGGAAATCGCTCCGACGACGATTTCAATTTCTTCGACCTATCCCGGCGCCAGCGCGGAAACCGTCGAGTCAACGGTCACCAACGTGATCGAAGACGGCCTGTCGGGCTTCGATGACATGCTTTACATGACATCGACGTCAAGCAATGGCTCCTCGCAGATTCAGGTGATTTTCGGACCGGCAATCGATCCCGAGATTGCCCAGGTTGAAGTCCAGAACAAGCTGCAGCTTGTCGAATCGCAGCTGCCCGATACGGTTCGGCAGCTGGGTCTGACGGTGAACCATTCGTCGTCATCGATCCTGATGGTTGTCGCGCTGACCTCGTCGAACAACGATTATACAGCGGCTGATCTTGGCAACATCATCGACAGCACGATCCAGGACAGCGTGATGCGCCTGGATGGTGTTGGCAGCGTACAGGCCTTCTTCACGCCCTATGCCATGCGCATCTGGCTCGATCCCTACAAGCTCAATCAGTATAATCTGACGGTTGCCGATGTCTCGAGCGCGATCGAGGCGCAGAATGCGCAGGTCGCCGTTGGTGATCTGGGCGACAATCCATCCGTCAAGGGGCAGCAGCTCAATCTGACGGTTGTGTCCTCGACGCAGCTGACCACAGTGCGTGAATTCGACAACATCGTCGTCAAGGTGACCGAAAACGGCGCAACGGTGACGCTTGGCGATCTCGGCCGTGTCGAGCTGGGTCAAGAGAATTACGACATTCAGGGTTATTACAATGGCAAGGTCGCCGGCGGTTTCGCCGTTGAGCTTGCCAGTGGCGCGAACGCCGTTGACACGTCCAGAAACGTTGTCAACTTCATGAACTCGATCAAGCCGACGCTGCCGGAAGGCGTCGACGTCATCTATCCGTATGACACGACGCCCTTCGTCGAATTGTCGATCGAACAGGTTGTCGAGACATTGTTCGAGGCCATTGTTCTCGTGTTCCTGGTGCTGCTGATTTTCCTGCAGAACCTGCGTGCGACCATCATTCCGACGATCGTTGTGCCGGTGGTCCTGCTCGGTACCTTCGGCGTGCTGGCGTTCGCCGGATATTCGATCAATACGCTGACCATGTTCGCCATGGTGCTGGCGATCGGCCTTCTCGTTGACGACGCGATCGTGGTGACGGAGAACGTCGAGCGCATCATGCATGAGGAAGGGTTGCCGCCACGCGAGGCGACGATCCGCTCCATGGCGGAAATCTCCGGTGCTCTGGTCGGTATCGTTCTGGTTCTGTCGGCTGTGTTCATTCCGATGGCCTTCATCGGCGGCTCGACCGGCATCATCTATCGCCAGTTCTCGGTGACGATCGTCTCGGCCATGGTGCTTTCGGTGCTGATGGCGCTGATCTTCACGCCGGCACTCTGCGCCACGATCCTGAAATCGGTCGATCCGACCAAGAAGGACCGCGGTCTGTCCGGCATATTCAACCGCAATTTCGAGCGGATGACACATGCCTATACGGGAACAGTCAAGCGTCTGCTCGGATTGATGATCCCGGTCTTCCTGGTGTTCGCGGTCGTCGTTGGCGGCGTGGTCTACTACTTCGGCAAATTGCCGAGCGCCTTCCTTCCCGATGAGGACCAGGGCTATCTGTTCTCGATCGTGCAGCTGCCAGATGGCGCAACGACCGAGCGCACCAATGCAGTGATGAAAGAGATCCAGAATTATTTCGATACGCAGGAAGGTGCGAATGTTGATGCGGTGTTCTCCGCTGTCGGCTTCTCATTTGCCGGTACCGGACAGAATTATGGCATGAACTTCATCAAGCTGAAGGACTTCGATCAGCGCACGGCAAAATCCGCCGGTGCTGGGGCGATTCTCCAGCGCGCCAATATGTACTTCTATACGCATATCCGCGATGCACAGGTTTACGTGCTGTTGCCGCCGGCGATCCCGGGGCTTGGCACCTCGACAGGCTGGAGCGGCTATGTCGTCGACAGCGGTAACCGTGGTCAGGATGCGACATTTGCATCGACGACAAACGTCATCGCCCAGATGAATCAGGGTGGCATTGCGTCGCAGACGCGTACCGACACCCTGGCCAATCAGACCCAGATGATGCTCGATATCGATACGGAGAAGGTCGGCGCCTATGGTGTGAACCTTGCTTCGGTCACGTCGATGCTGTCGACGATCTATGCCGGAACCTACATCAACAACTTCACCATCAACGGCAAGATCAAGAAGGTCTATGTTCAGGGTGACGCGCCCTATCGCATGCAGCCGGACGATATCGGCAAGTGGTATGCGTCGAACGACAGCGGTGAAATGGTGCCATTCTCGGAATTCACCAAGATCAGCTGGGTATCCGGTGCGCCGTCAATCGCCCATTATAACGGCAATAATGCTGTCGATATTTCGGGCGGTACCCAGCCGGGCTTCTCGACTGGTGAAGCGATGAACCAGCTTCAGGGTCTGGTGAAGCAGCTGACCGGAGGCTTTACGGTGGCCTGGACGGACATGTCCTACCAGGAAGTGGTTTCGGGCAACGAAGCGAGCTATCTTTACGCGATTTCAGTGGTCTTCGTCTTCCTCTGCCTTGCCGCGCTCTATGAGAGCTGGTCGATTCCCTTTGCCGTGATCCTTGCCGTGCCTGTCGGTATTTTCGGTGCGGTGCTTGGTGCCCATTTCACTGGTCAGAACAACGACATCTATTTCAAGGTCGGGCTTTTGACGACGATGGGTCTTGCGGCGAAAAACGCCATTCTGATTGTCGAATTCGCCCGCGAATTGATGGATCAGGGCATGACGGCGGTTGATTCGGCCATCCGGGCGGCGCGCATGCGTCTGCGGCCGATCCTGATGACCTCGCTTGCCTTCATGCTTGGTGTCTTGCCGATGGCTGTCGCGTCGGGTGCGGGTGCTGCGTCTCAGAATGCAATCGGCATTACCGTGTTCTTCGGCATGCTGGCTGCAACGGCTTTGGGCGTCTTCTTCATTCCGTCCTTCTTCGTTGCGGTTTGCCGGATCATGCGTATCGAACGCAAGAAAGAGGCCAAATCCGAAGACCAGCAGGCAATTTAAAGATTGCTAACCATATTGCGCCGGGGCCTCCCCGGCGCTTAAAAGGAATATCGAAACGGCTAGTGTAAGCCACGGCCGAACCTGACAGGACAGACCCATGCTATTGCGCCGCGTTTCCGTACCCTTCGTTATGTTGTTGCTTTCGGGCTGCGTGGTCGGTCCCGACTATCAGAAGCCTGACATGCCGCTGCCGACCAAATTCAGCGAAGGCAGTACCAAAAGCGATGGCGACGTGACCCAGACAGCCTGGTGGACATCGTTTAACGATTCGCAGCTCAATGCCTATGTGGATAAGGGGTTGGCGCAGAACCTCGATATCCTGCAGGCGGTCGAGGCCATCGCCCAGGCTCAGGAAGGTATCATCACCGCAACAGCCGGCGCTTATCCCTCGGTCGATCTGACGGGTAGCGATGCGGTCGGCAGTTCGGCCGGTGAAGCGGCAAGCACGTCTGCGCATAAGCTGACCAACACGGCCACGGGGTCGATCCCTGTTTCCTGGTATCTTGATCTGTTCGGTAAATATAAGCGCGCCGGCGAGGCTGCTGAAGCCCAGCTTGGTCAGGCCTATGCATCGGCAGATGTTGCCCGCTTGGCGCTGATTTCAAATCTGGTTCAGGCCTATGTGAATGCGCGCCTCTATCAGGAGCGCCTGCAGATCGCCAAGTCGAACCTTGCCAGCCGCCGGGAAACGCTGAAGCTGACCCAGTTCCAGCTTGATGCCGGTGCGTCCTCGCGTCTGGATGTGGCGCAGTCGGAAGGTCTCGTCAATGCGCAGCTGTCGTCAATTCCGGGGCTGGAAGCAAGCTATCGCGCGCAGGTCTATTCGCTCTCGACGCTGATGGGTCTGCCGGCTGCGACCTTGATCGACCAGATGAACAAGAAGAAGCCGATCCCGATGACCAGCGCGACCTATGCAAGCGGGGTTCCGGCGGATCTCATTCGCAATCGTCCTGACATCCGCAAGGCGGAGCAGGCGCTGGCTGCGGCGACCGCCAATATCGGCGTTTCCGAGGCAGCGCTCTATCCTTCGATCACGCTGAGCGGAACCGTCACGGCAAGCCTCAGCGCGTCACACCTGGCCGGCAGCAACGGTCTGACATCCTGGTCCTTCGGTCCGGCGCTGAGCCTGCCGATCTTTGACGGTGGCGCATTGAGAGCCAACGTCCGGATCAACGAGTCGCAGGCACGTGCGGCCTATCTTGCCTGGCAGCAGACGGTGCTGGACGCGATTTCGGAGGTTGAGACGGCGCTGGCCAAGGTTTCGCGCGATGGCCGCACGGTTTCTGCCCTGCGGGCGACGGTTGCGTCCTACAAGGAGGCACTCGATCTCTCGACGGCCAGCTATAAGGATGGTGCCACCTCGCTGCTTGACGTTCTTGATGCGCAGCGCTCCGTCTCGAGTGCCGAGGCTGATCTTGCCGATGCTGTTGCCAGCATGGCCAATGACTATGTGAGCCTCAATGTCGCGATCGGCGGCGGCTACGCCGTCGGCAGCAAGTAAGGCTGCCGCGGTTCGCCGCGATCCCGTTTTCAAAGATCGCACCAGGCCTTTTGCGCTCCCGCTTGCGGGAGCGCTTTTGCGTGATAGACGCCGCGGGCAATCGCCCGCGCCATCGTCGTCATGGCGGCGTGGCAGATATGGGCAAAGTCGGCGGGGCCCGTCATCGGCTTTTCACATGTGGCTGCTGACAGCACCGTGTCACCATCCATTGGCAGATGCGCGGGATAGATCGCCCGGGCAAAGCCACCATGAGCCATAATGGCAAGGCGATGGGTTTCAGCCTTGGTGAGGGCGGCATCGGTCACGATCACACCGATCGTGGTGGCGGTGGTCTGAAGCCCTTTCATCCGCAAGGCGAGATCTGTTTCCTGATAGGCCGGGGCCTCGCCGATGCCGCCGAATTCCCGGTCACGTTCGAAGGGCGCGGCCCAGAAATGGCGGCCATCGCCAACGGTGATGCTGCCCATCGCGTTGACGGCCACCAGGGCACCGACGATATGGCCTGAAGCGAGGCGGAGGCTGGCAGAGCCGAGACCGCCTTTCAGCGTTGCCGTTGTCGCGCCCGTCCCGGCGCCGACCGTGCCGAGCGCGAAAGCGTCGCCGTGCGCATTGCGATAGGCCTGATAGCCGAGGTCGCGATAAGGGGCATGAAGCCCCCAGTCCTTGTTGCCGCCATTGAGCAGATCCATCAGGATGGCCTGCGGCACGATCGGGATCCGCACATCGCCGACCAGGAAGCCGCGCCCGTCGGCGCGAAGCCCCGACTGGACGCCGCCGGCTGCATCGAGCCCGAAGGCCGAGCCTCCGCCAAGAACGAAGGCATCGACAGCCTCGACAGTGGCGCCGGGCTCAAGAAGCTTCTGCTCACGGCTGCCCGGGGCGCCGCCGAGAACGAAACCGGAGGCGATTGCCGGCGTGTCGAAGGTGACGACAGTGACACCGGAGGCGAGATCGAGATCCTGCGCATTGCCGACGGCAAGGCCGCTGATATCGGTGAGAAGATTGAACATGAGGCCCCCCAGGGAAAAGATGGCAGTTCTATGCCTCACGTTCTAGGCCATCGTGAACGCGCCCGAAAGTCAGATCTGTCATTAGCGCGGCCGGTGGGGCGTAACCGGCCACGGCCGGGCCGGCGATATCGCCTGGCGCCAACAGCCGGTGCCGGGGCAGGGAGGGGATGGCACTGAAGGCCGAAACCGGGGTGGTGGCCAATGGCTACGGCGTAATCGAAGATTTTTACAGTTTTTTGAAATTAGCATGTTGACTTCGGTGGACGCTTAACACTATATGCACACCACCGACGGGGTCGCCGGTCGCTGCGGCGACTGAGCAACGATCCCTTCCCGCCAATTAGCTTTGCTGGTTGACGTGTTCGAACTCAAAAGGTTTTGGCACGGGGCGGTTTACGACGAATTTCATTCGTCGGTTATTTGGACAATTGAATAAAGAAGAAAGAGAAACGTGGCGAGCGGCTTTGTTGGTAGGCTTTTGGCTTACCGGAAAGAGACGAAG
>NZ_JAATVV010000006.1 GCF_013184775.1 Martelella sp. HB161492 | reverse complement strand
GTTTGAAATCGTCACTGAAATTCGATTTGCTCATGGTCGCCTTCTTACCTCATTTTTAGGCAGGAAGGTGTCTACAGTTCCCGGGGCTATTCAGAATGGGCCGCTTGGAAAGATGAGCGATTGATGTTGTTTCCATCCATGTCCGTATTCCAGAGCGAAGTATGAAGTCTCGAGGCCTGTAATTGGTGTCATAGGCAAAACAGATAGAAAAATCCCATTTTTGAATAATGAACTGAAGGGGTTGTCTAATCGCAACTGGGGCGTCGGGATTGAATTTCTCGGAAGATTGCTGCCGGGTGCATGGTTGTCTTCGCGGTCGACATCAGCCGCCGCATGTTGGAGCTACGCAGCACGAGCCTTCAATGTGGATGACCTATTCAGCTGAGACAGCTATCGCTTGTCACTTAAGTGGAAGAATGCGCCAGTTCGGTTCGGGTTTGGCACTTAATTGTGAGAATCTTTGCAGCAGGATTCTCAAATTCGCTGCATTTTCCCATAAGCGCGCAGCTTGTTGGCGCGAGCGATCATGTTCTCGGTGGCGCTAGAGAATCGAGCACGGTTGTCGCCCATCATGCACCCACGCAGCATTCGGAGCATGTCCGGTCCAGCACGCTCGACGATCGCTACGCCCGCTCGCGGAGCCGCAACGCGATTTTGCGGGAAAGGGGAGGGGAGTTCGCGCCCGTTTTCAGCTCGAAGCTGGTCACAGCACAGGACATGTGACGCGCCATCCCAGCGGTTGGCTTCGCAGGATTGGTAACGGTCCCGGGTCCCCAGTGTCTCGAACTGCTCGTTCGCAGCCCATCTGCTCAATGTGAGTTGTCTGAACCTCCGCGCAAGCTGAACGTCGCCGCTGATCGCCTCCCGCGCGTCGTTGACACCGAAGCATACCAGCAAGATCTGTAAACGATTGCTGAGGAAGCGCAGAGTGTTAAGAACAATGCGCTGCTGGCGACAGGTGCCAGCAAGACTGTTGTGCGCATCGTCCTTTCGCGAAGATCGATTCCGATTTTCTAGCTGATGCACTAGGCGGCAATCAGCCTGCTCAGGAACGGGCCCTTCAGCAGCGTAAGGCTTTCGATCTGGTGATGATCGACAAACCCGACCTGGCCAAGCTGGCCGTCCTTCACCAGCGCGATCAGGCTTGCGGCATAGGCCGATGCAGCCGAGATCATGGCGTTGAAGGGATGGTCAGGACCGGGCCGAAAACGGTAGGTCTGTGACTGTTCGATACGCCTCGCACCTGCCTTTTGCCAGGCAGTGAGAAACAGGACCAGTTCATCATCCTTTACGATTGGCAGGCCGTTCATCAACAAGGAGCGCAGCATATCGCGTTTTTCCCGCAGGCCCAGATCATCCAGCAGGAAACGCATATGATCGAGATGACCCGGATAGCGCAAGGTCTTGAAGGTCAGCCGGTCAATGCCCGCGGCGCGGTAGGGTGAGAGGTCGGAAAGCCCGCGCGAGGTTGTGAAACATTCATAGTCCGTGCCGTTGAAGCGCAACTGTTCCAGTTCCTCAAGCGGTGAAATCATAACGGTATTGCCGTCGCGGATCGCTTCGCAGGGTTTCGTGTATTCATCGATAAGCGCATCGATATCCCAGATTTGACCGTAACCGAGACGATTGACCGGGAAACGCGGCAGAGAACCGACGCGGATGGTCAATTCGCTTACCCGTCGGCATTCTGCAATCAGATTGCAGGCAATATTCTCGACCAGTCCGGGTGCGATGCCGCAGCCATTCAGCACCACACGTTTCTGTGCAAGTGGACCAAGCACGTTCTTTACTTCGGCCCGCAGCGGCGCAAAATCGAGAAAATGCGTCTTTGCTCCGACCGCAATCTCGGCAATGCCGCTGACTGCCCAGCCCGGGGTTGCCGCGACAATCAAATCGGCCGTTCTGGCCGCGGCAGGTATATCGCCTGATCGCTTCGGCCGCACCGTCTCGGCCTCGAGGCCGAGTGCCGAGAAGCTATCGAGCGCGTCTTCCGAAGGTTCGATCATCGTGACGTCGACATCCTGCCCGTGTGACAGGTTGGCGGCAAGTGCCGAGCCGATATTGCCGGCGCCGAAAATTGCGACCTTGAACCGCGTCATGCCCCGACCCCTCTGAACCGCGAGACGAAAGCCTGCAGGCGCGGATTTTGCGGATTGAGGATCACTTCGTCGGCGGAGCCCTGTTCGGCGATCACACCCTGATCCAGAAACAGTATGCGGCTTGCGACATCGGCGGCGAAAGCCATTTCATGAGTCACGATCGCCATGGTCATGCCGCCTTCGGCGAGATTGCGGATAACCGCCAGAACCTCGCCGACGAGTTCGGGATCAAGCGCGCTTGTCACCTCGTCGAGCAGCAACACCTCCGGTTTCATGGCGAGCGCCCGGGCAATGGCGACGCGCTGTTTCTGCCCGCCGGACAGATGATTGGGGTAAGCGCCGTGTTTGTCGGCCAACCCCACCTGCTCCAAAAGTTCCATGGCATGGGCCTCTGCCTCCCGTTTCGGCTTCTTGCAGACGATCAGGGGACCTTCGATGACATTCTGCAGCACAGTCTTGTGAGGGAACAGGTTGAAATGCTGGAAAACCATGCCGACATGGCGGCGAAGCGTGCCGATGCCGATCTGCGGGCCGACGTCCCGGAACTTGTTGCCGACCACGCGCTGACGAAAGCGCACCGCACCGCCGGTCGGCGTTTCCAACAGGTTAAGACAGCGGATGAAGGTCGATTTGCCGGAACCGGACGGCCCAATCAGCGCCACCACTTCGCCGCGCGTGAGACTAAGATCAAGCCCTTTGAGAACCTCGTGAATGCCATAGCTCTTGTAGAGGCCGACAGCTTCCAGCACCGGTGTGGTCTTCGTTTTTTCGATCATGTCCATGGGGAACTCCGGTCTCTCAGTCACTCTTGCGCATCCGTTTTTCCAGCCAGTCGGCAGCCTGCATCATCGGCAGCAGAACGACGATATAGAGCACGGCCATGACGGTATAAGATTCGAGCGGGCGGTATGTCTGTCCGTTGACGACGGCGGCCATATAGGCGAGGTCAGCGACGGAAATAACCGAAACCAGCGAGGTATTCTTGAACTGGATCACCGACTGGTTGATGAAGGACGGCAGCATCCGCTTCAGAGCCTGCGGCATGATGATGCGCCACATCGCCTGCGCCGGGCTCATGCCAATGGCAGCAGCAGCCTCGCGCTGCCCCTTTTCGATCGAAACGATACCGCCACGGAAAATCTCGGCATAGAAAGCGCCGACATAAAGCGACAGTGCCAGCGTGGCAGCGACACGGTTGTCGATCGAGATGCCGACGATCAGCGGGAAGGCGTAATAGAACCAGAGAAGCTGGACCAGAAGTGGCGTACAGCGAAAGATTTCCTGATAGATGCGGGCAATCCAGTTCAGCATTTTCCAGGTGGAAAGACGGGCTGAACAGGTCAGAAGACCGATGGCGATCCCGAGAATAATGGAACCGACCGTGTAGACGATGCTGGTCCACAGTCCGAAGATGAACAGATCGCGATATTGCCAGACGGAGTGGAAGTCCCAGTGATACTGCATCACGGTCTCCCCTTCGGCCGTGGTTCCGCCGCGCTGATCACGACATGCCGACAGCGACGGCTTTCCCGTCTTTCTTGCATAAAAATTCCCCTGTCTTTTTTGATTGCCGGTCCGTGAGAGGCCGGATGATATTTTTCAATTCTTGCCTGCAAAGCGAAGGCCGACAATGCAAAGCACATGAGGCCGCTTACCGCATTTCTTGGAAGTTTGAGGCTGCCGATGCGTAACGGCCGAGAATACCGGCAAGCCGTTCCCGGTTCGCATCCGAAACCGGCACCATCGGCAGGCGCATTTCGGGGCCTGCGAGATTGGAGATGGCAAGCGCCGCCTTGACCGGGCCGGGATTGCTTTCGATGAACATGCCATCGGTCAACTCGGCGACGAGTTCATGCAGTTTCAGGGCTTTATGAGTGTCGCCATTCTGGAAGGCGTCAACCATCGCCACCATGACATCCGGTGCGACATTGGCGACCACCGACGTAACGCCGATCGCGCCAAGCGACAGGAAGGGAAGCGTCAGCCCGTCATCACCGGAATGAATGATGAAATCCGGACCGCAGGCAAGGCGCAGAGCCGTCACGCGGGCAGCAGAGCCACCGGCTTCCTTGATGGCGACAATATTGGAATGACGGCCGGCCAGTGTTGCGCAGGTTTCTGGCGCAATCTCAACGCCACAACGCCCCGGGACGGAATAGAGCATGATCGGCAATGTGGTTGCGCTGGCGACAGCGCCATAATGGGCAATCAGGCCGGATTGCGGCGGCTTGTTATAGTAAGGCGTGACGACCAAAACCGCATCGGCGCCTGCCTTTTCTGCGCGGCGCACCTTGTCGACGGCTTTCTTCGTATCATTGGCGCCAGCGCCCGCCATTACCAGCGCACGGCCCTTTGCAAGGGCAACAGTCCTCGCGATCAGGGCTTCGGCTTCATCATCGGAAAGAGTGGCCGCCTCGCCAGTGGTGCCAACCGGCACAAGCCCGGCAACACCGGCTTCAAGCTGGCGCTCTACCAGCGCGTCGAAGGCATCGAAATCAATGGTGCCATCGCGAAAGGGCGTCACAAGTGCGGTAAAAACGCCGGTGAAACGGCTTTTCAGGTCTGTCATTATCTTATCCTCTGGAAATTGGCCACTCAACCTTCAAGGCTATCGGCAAGCGTGTAACGCCCCGCCGGGCGCGGCGTTGCCACCAGCCATTGCGCAGCAGCAAGCGCACCTTCGGCATAGGCAGCGCGTGTGTGTACGCGATAGGTGAAACGGGTTTCGGCCGAACCAAGATCGAAACTCACTTCGTTAATGCCGACGATATCGCCTTCCCGCTTCACCGTGATCGGCGTTTCGGGTGCTTCAAACCCCATCGCCGTGCTGCGGGTCTTCGATATCTCGGCCGCCAGCAGTTTCGATGTGCCGGACGGATCCGCCTTCTTGCGGGCGTGATAGGTTTCGAACACACGCGGTTCGGCATCGGGCATCATCCGGGCATAGCCCAGGCTTGCGAGGCGGAAAGCTTCGAAACCACGGGCGAAATTGGCGCTGATCAGCATCGGCCGGTGCGCGCACCAACCGGTCAGTGTCGCATCGTCTTTGGCGGAAAATCCGGTAGTACCGATTACGGTCGGGATGTTCTTTTTTGCAATCTGGGCCTGAAGGGAGAGGCTTGCCGCCGGCGTCGAAAAATCGATCATCACGTCGCAATGGCTGTTCATCTCAGCGTCAGCCGGGCGGTATTCGATGCCACCGCCGGCAACCGGTGTTCCGGCAAGGCGCGAACCGGGCGAGACAAGGGCAGCGGCCAGTTCGAGGCCGGGACTGTCCAGGATCAGTTGAACCAAACAGGTGCCGACAAGACCCGAGGCGCCGAGAATTCCGATACGCATCATTCTCTCCTCAATCGATCACGACTTTGGGTTCCGACATTTCGCGCATGGCAATGCGCACGCCCTCGCGACCGAGGCCGGAGCGCTTGACGCCGCCGAACGGGACGTGTTCAGCGCGGAAATCCGGGCCCTCATTGATCATCACGCCGCCAACAACGAGATCGCGCGAGAAGCGGCGGATCAGCGCATGGTCATTGGTGAAGACACCAGCCTGAAGTCCGTATGAGCCAGCATTCACTTCAGCGATTGCAGCAGCGGCATCCGTGAAGGTGCGGATCGCGATGATCGGGCCGAACGTTTCCTCGGCGATGATCGGCGCATTCGCAGCGACATCGGCGATCACGGTCGGTGCGAAGATGGTGCCATCATGGGTACCACCAGTCAGCAGCCTGCCACCGTGATCGGAAAGCGTTGCCGAAAGGCGATCGGCCACGGTCTTTGCAGCGGCAAGGTCGATTACGGTGCCCATGTCGGTGTCTTCCTGCGAAGGATCGCCGAATTCAATCGCATCGACGGCGGCCAGCAGTTTCGCGGTGAAGGCTTTCTCGATATCGGCGTGAAGATAGAGCTTTTTCACCGCTGCGCAGCTCTGTCCGGCAATCTCGAAGCGATGGCCGATAGTTGTGGCGACCGCCCGGTCGAGATCGGCGTCGGGCAGGACGAACAGCGGATCATTGCCGCCAAGTTCCATCAGGCAGCGGACCAGGCCGGTGGCATTCTTCAAGGCCAGTCCAGCAACGGGTCCGCCGGTGAACGACAGGAGATCAATGGGCGAGCGGGCGAGCGCCGCCGCCGCCTCGGCTCCGCCATGGATCACCTGAAACAGATACTTCGGGAAACCGGCCTTTTCGGCGAGTTCGCAAAGCCTTGCAGCAGCAAGCGGCGCCTTTGGTGACGGCTTGGCGACAACGGCATTGCCAGCAGCGATCGCAGGGCCAAGCTTGTGGCAAAGAAGATTCAGAGGATAGTTGAATGGGGTGATCGCACCAACGACGCCCACCGGTTCATAGGTGATCGTCGCCAACCGGTCGGCGCCGCCTTCGACGATCGCGCATGAAAGCGCCTCGCCGTCATTGAAGGTGGCGGCATCGCCGGAAAGCTTCAGCGTGTTCTGGGCGCGGCGCACTTCATTGCGGGCCTCGCGAATGGTCTTGCCCATTTCAGTGGAAATGATCTGCGCAAGATTGTCGGCATCCTTGGCGATTTCGCCGGCCAGCGCATTCAGGAGCGCGCGGCGCATGGCCGGTGTCGATGAACGGAAGTCGGCTGCAGCGATCTTCCCACAGGCAACGGCGGCTGCGACTTCAGCCGGCGAGGCCGCGCCGACCGCACCAACAATGGCGCCGTTGAAGGGATTGCGGACGTCTATCGTCACGGTATCGGCTTTGCGTGCCAGGGTCATCTTGTCCTCATTTGTCTTGTATGGCGTCGGGGGAGGTTTCGGGCTCTTGTTTCAGGAATGCGCCGATCGCAACCGGGCGCACGGGCCAGCGTCGGCCGGTCAGATCAGCGGCCGTCACCGGGGGCGAAGTCGGCCTGATTTCCGCCATCAGCGCCGCTGTATTGTGGGCGCAGAAGCGCCCCTGACAGGCGCCCATGGCAAAGCGGCCATTATGCTTGACCTCGCGCCCGCCCGGCGCATCGGCTCCGGTCATCAGCGCCTTGAGCTCGGAGAGCGTCCGGCCCTCGCAGCGACAGATCACCGTCTCGTCCGGCAGGCCGGAAAGGGAGGGTGATGGGTCGGCAGCGCGGAACATCTCTGTGAGGATCGTCTGAGCGCGGCGCATTCGGGCGACCGGCGAAGTGCCTTTGCTGTCAGGCCCGGAAAGGGCGGCAACGGCGTCATCGGCGGCGCGGCGCCCATCCGCCTCTGCCGCTACCGCGCCCAGCGCCTCGCGGCAATCGCCCGCGTGGCGAATGACGGGCTTCACGCCTTCCGAAGGCAGGCCGAAATCATTTGGCCGGATGCCGTCGTGAAGGCAGATTCGGTCGGCGGCAATCTCCTCAAACTTTCCGGAACGAAACCGGATCGTCGCGACGAGGCCGGAATTTTCCGCGCGAATGGCGACAAGCCTGGCGCCTTGCCGGTATGACAGTAAGCGGATGAAGAGCGTTGCCATATAGCCGATGGATTCCATCAGCAGTCCGGGAAACGCCATCAGTTTCAGACCGGCAAGCGGCCGGGCAAAAGGCGTCCCGGCTTCGATGACGGCAATGGGGCGGTTGCCGAGCCGGGTCATCTGGGCGGCCACGGCAATCAGAAGCGGGCCATTGCCTGCAAGAATGATGCGGCCAGCGGGCGCTTTTCCGGTCTCCTTCATCATCACCTGAAGACCGCCAGCGGTGGAAACGCCGGGAAGCTGCCAGCCCGGCCGCGGCAGAACCTTTTCAACCGCGCCAGTGGCGACGATGACGATGCTGGGCCGAAATCGCAACACGCGGCCTGACACCCGCTCCTCGCAAAGGGCAACGCCGTCACCATCGACGCCGAGAAACAGGCATTCGTGGAGCCTTTCGATCGCGCGGGCACCGACAGCTTTTCGCAGAGCTGCAAAGCGGGCCTTTGCGGCGGCTGGCTGCGGCACTGGCGCGACGCCGTCAATCGGCTGGCGATAGATGGCGCCGCCAATGGTCGGGCGCTGTTCTATCATGGTGACGGCAAGACCCAGATCGTCCAGTCGTATTGCGGCGGCAAGGCCAGCGGGGCCTGCTCCGATGACAAGGGCATCGATGGCTTTCTCTGTTTCAGACATAACCGCCCTCCAGACTTTCTACACGCATGCCGGGTCGCGCTGGCGTCAGGCAGGTCTCGCGGACAACGCCATCAATACGGGCAAGGCAGGACTGGCAGGCGCCAATGCCGCAGAAATAGCGGGTTGGCTGACCAAGTCCGTCGGCACCAAAGCGGTTGATGCCTGCTGTAACAAGCGCTGTCGCAACGGTTTCGCCGCTACGAAAGGGAATGTCCTGCCCCATGAAGGTAAAGCTTTGCGTTTTCATGCCGCACGCTCCCGCATGGCAAAGCGACCCGGACTGAACGGGGAAAGATCGAGCGTTGGCGTTTCACCGCAGCACAGCTCGGCAACGCTTTTGCCGGTTACGGGGCCAAGGCATATCCCGTCGCCCTCGAAACCGGTCGCGATATAGGCGTTTTCGAAGTCGGGCAGCCGGCCGATGATCGGCAGGCCGTCGCTGACGGCGGTGCGGGCCCCGGCAAAGGTGCGCAACAGCCGCGCTGTGGCAAGACGCGGTACAAGCGCCACGGCATCGGCGAGAATATGGGCGACAGCATCGATATCAGTGATCTGTTTGTCGCCGAAATCCTCGCGGGTGCCGCCGATCAGGAACTGTCCGGTGCGCAAGGGGTCAATCACCAGACCGAGACCGCGCGCGGGTTCGCCGCTTGCGCCTTTCTGGCTGCCCTTGCTCAGCAGATAGCGGCCGGACATGATCGAGCCGGGCATGGAAGCGTTCAGCGCTGCCACCCGCTCGGTTATCAGCAGCTGCCCTTTTCTGGGTGTCAGCACATGGTCAAGGCCGGCAAGTTTGGCTGAACCGGTGCCAGCAGCGACAATGACAAGATCGGCAGTGAGTAGGCCATTGGCGGTTTCAACGCCCATAATCCGGGTGCCAGCGCGGTTTGCGACAAGCTTCATGACGCTGGCGTTGCGCATCACGGCAATACCGGCCGCCGCAATCAGGCGGTTGACGATCTGATAGCCGATCGCATGACCGTCATTCATCACCTCAATCGCCATTTCGGCCCTGTCCGAAAGCACCGGATAACGGCGGTGCAGCGCACCGCGATCAAGGTGTTCAGTCGCAACACCGGCACCTGAGAGCGCGCTCCTGTGCGCTTCCAGCACCGCGCATTCCACATCGGAGGCGGCGATGATGAAGGTCGACCGATCTCGGAATAGATCGGAAAACAGTCCGTCACGGGCAAGCTGACGATAAAGCTCCACCCCCTTGAGGGCGGCATTCATCATTACGCCCGGACGCTTGCTGGCAACCGAGACGGCGCCGTCGGCAGCCCCCGAGGCTTCGGCTGCGGGTGCTTTCGCATCGAGCAATGTCACGGTGACGCCACGCCTTGTGAGAAAGAAGGCGGTGGCCGCGCCGACGATACCGGCGCCGATGATGATGGCAGTGGATGGCGGATGAACGGGCATTCTGTTTGACCGATTTGCAGGCATTCGATATCGATCATATTGACGGCCGTCAGCGCGGGCCGTCGATACAAGAGAACGGCCCTCAAAGCACAAGAATTTTGTATCGGCGCCTGACTGCCCCGCCCCCTAAAATTGACAAAAGGGGATTTTCAACATGGCAGAAATCAGCCTTACGCTTATTCAGACGTTCTATCAGGTCGCTCGGCACGGGTCCTTTTCGGGAGCTGCTCGCGAACTCAATATTTCCTATCAGTCGGCAGCAAATCACGTTCGGCGTCTCGAGCAGATCCTCAAGGGCAAGCTGATCGACAGCGAGCAAGGCGCCAAGCGCATTGCGCTGACACCACGCGGCCGCACACTCTACAATCTGCTGCATCCGGAACTTGATATCATGCTGGAACGGCTGGCCCGGCTCATTGAGGCGCAGCGCTCCTCGTTGCGTGTCGGCATGCCGCAGGCGACCTTTTTTTACCTGTTCCCCAAAATCATGACACGGTTTCGCGAGGCCTTTCCCGATATGGAGTTCGCCGTCTACGAGCGCGATACGGTGCTGGCGGAACTGGTCAAGAATGGCAGTCTCGATGTCTGTATTTCCGAGCGCTACTTCGGCGATCCTGTGGTGCCGCAGCGGCTGCTTGGCAGTTATCACTTAAGCCTTGTCTATCCGGCGAGCTGGGGCGAGGCACCGGCGCTGGAGCTCATTCCGGACTGGGCCGAAGGACGTCCTTTCGTCACTTACGAGCCCGGCCAGACGCTGCGCAATCTGGCGGTCGACTTTCTGGGCAGCAACGGGCGCAATATCCAGCCGGTGATATCAACCTCGGGCAGTTCGAGCGTCAAACGCTGCGTTGAGGAAGGACTTGGCTTTTCCATCATTCCCTCCTGGTGCGTCGGGCCTGAAGACCTGACGCTTGGAACAAAAAGGCTTGTCAATCTGCCGGAGGTTCGGCTTTATTTCGGCAATGCCGTCTTCCTGCAGCAGCATCCGGTCGTCCAGCAACTGTTCGATGACTGTCTGCATGAGCTGGTCGGACCGATCCTAGATCCGCCACGCGGTGATGCGTTGCCGCCGCTTTGAGGCGGACATACAAAAAAGCGGATAAGCATCTCCAGTTCTCTAGCATTGTTAGCAATTGTCGAGTCGCTAGTCTGATCGTCGTCCGCGACGGCTGCCAAAGCGAAGTCGGCTTCTGCTGAGCGGATCCAACTATTCATTTGGGGAACAATGGAGAATTAACAATGAACTTTTTTGCCAAGATCTGTGGGGTGGCGGCCGTGGCGCTTTCGCTTTTTACTTCGGCGGCGTCGGCTGGCACGATCGATGACATCCGCTCGCGCGGTGTCCTGCGCATTCCGGCAATCCTCAATGAGGTGCCCTATTTCAACAAGGACCCGCGCACCGGCGAATGGTCGGGTTTTGTCATCGATATGGCAAACGACATTGCCAAGACGCTCGATGTAAAGCTTGAAGTGGTGGAATCAAGCTGGGCCAACGCCATCCTTGATGTCCAGAGCGGCAAGGTAGATATGGCTTTTGCAGTAACCGCGACGCCGGTCCGTGCCCTGTCCGTCTCCTTCTCTGACCCAACCTATTACAACAGTTTTGTCGTGGTCTCTGCCGATGATGAACTCTCGGGCAAGAGCTGGAATGAGTTGAACGACTCGAAATACACCTTCGCCGTCGATCTCGGCTCGGCGCAGGACCTGATGGCAACGCAATTTCTGCCCAAGGCCAATATTCTGCGCTTCAAGACTCGTGATGAGGCGATCGTCGCCGTCACCACGGGCAAGGCACAGGGCCTGATCAACACCATGCTCAACGGTCTGGTGATCTCGAAGAAGGCGCCAACGGTCGGTTCGGTCAAGGTTCCGACCCCGGTTCTGTCAACCCCATCGGTGATCGCTGTAAATTACGAAGCGGACGAGACGTTCAAGAGCTTCGTTTCCGCCTGGGCCGAATATAACCGTCGCATCGGTAACAACCAGACCTGGATCATGAAGAGCCTCGAGCCCTTTGGCATCACGCTCACCGACATGCCTCCCGGCTTTGGTTTCGGCGGCTGAAGCGGCTAGTGCATCGGCTAATAATCGGTATCGGCTTTCGGAAAGAACGATGCTCAGATTCAATCAATAGGAGCGCCGGGCGGACAAAAGGACGCCCAGCGCTTGTCTTTTCAGGCTGCAGGATTTGCTGCCCTCTCGGTCGGTGCGGTGTTGATGGCAGAACGGCCGACACCCTCCATAAAAATGGAGGGAAGCCGGGTCCCAGGTCAATCCGGATCAGTCGTTATGAATCTGTGGCCGACCTCGGCCTCGTCACTGGCGCTTGCGTATAGACATCAAGTCTCCGCAGGGTGCCTTCGCAAGGGGTGACGGTCACGCGGCAGGACTGGGCGACAGACCCCTGGGCAAGACGGGATGTTCCCTTGTCGCGGGTCACTGCATTGACATTGCCGGCAAGACAATGCGGCTGCGCGTCGTCCGGGTTTTCCGGCGCGAACCATGCCCCGGTCGAAAGCTGGATCACACCGCGGCGCAGGTTTTCACTGTAGACGGCTCTGGCGATGCAACTTCCGCGCGTCGTCGACAGCTTTATCGTCGCGCCATCGGCAATACCAAGCGCGGCGCCATCGTCGGGGTGAATGCGCGCGGGTTCGCAGCCGCCGGGGCGGCCCTGTTGCGCATAGGAGCCGAATTCGAGCTGCGAATGCAGTTTGCGGTTCGGCTGGTTCGAGATCAGCGCCAGGCCTGGTTCCGACCAGCTTTCAGGCTCAAACCATGTCGGGTGGCCGGGGCAGTCCTCATAGCGGAACGCGGCGATCGTTTCCGATGCGATCTCGATCCGGCCTGTCGGCGTGCGCAGCGGGTTTGCTGCCGGATCATCGCGGAAGGCGCCAAGGAGATCGCCGGCATCCCCGCCTGGAATTTCCAGCGGGCCGCCGGCCCAGAAGCTCTCGAAGTCGGGAATTTCCCGGCCGATATCGGCGAGCCGTCGGCGTGCCTGGTCATAAAGCCTGCGGATCCAGCCCTCTTCGGCCAGCCCCTCGCTGAATTTCTGGCCCGCATCGAGCCTGTCGGCCAGGCCGCACAGGATCGCATAGTTGCTGCGGGCGCCGGCATAGGGTTCAAGGATGCGGTGTGAGGGTGTCAGGATGGCATCACGGGATGAGCAGCTGATATCGTCGCGTTCGACCTGCATGACAACCGGGAAGACGATATCGGCCATTCGGGCCGTCGCGGTCCACACATGATCCTGCACGATGATGGTTGACGGCCGGCGCCAGGCGCGCGTCAGACGCCCGAGATCCTGATGATGGTGAAACGGGTTGCCGCCCGCCCAGTGGATGAGTTCGATTTCGGG
The DNA here is from genome assembly GCF_013184775.1 of Martelella sp. HB161492. GTDB lineage: Bacteria > Pseudomonadota > Alphaproteobacteria > Rhizobiales > Rhizobiaceae > Martelella. Next base: position 375,727 of record NZ_JAATVV010000006.1, on the reverse strand, counting down.
ATAGCGGCGCTGCTCGCCATTGAAATCATAAGACTCGCCCGGATGAAGCAGCATGTCGGCGATGCGTGCGACCGGAATGAAGCTTTTGACCGGGTTGATGCCCTGAGGAAAGGATGGCCAGCGTATCGGAGCTTCGCGGCCGGTCCCGTCGACAGCGCCATATCCAAATCCGAATCCGCCGCCCGGCAGGCCGATCTGGCCCAGCATGGCCGCGAGTGTCACCAGCATCCAGAACGGCTGCTCGCCATATTCGGCGCGCTGCAGCGACCAGGCCATCATCAGGAAAGTGCGGCCTTTCGCCATGCGCCGGGCGAGAGGACGGATTTCGTCCGGCGGAATGTCGCAAAGCGGCGCTGCCCATTCCGGCGTCTTTGGCTGCCCGTCGTCGCTGCCCCGCAGATAGCCCGCGAAGACGTCGAAGCCGGCCGTGTGGCTCTGAAGAAATGACGTGTCCGTGAGGCCTTCCTCATCAAGGACGAACGCCAGTGCGAGCATCAATGCCACGTCCGATCCAGGGCGGATCGGCAGCCATTCCGCCCGGGTGCCGAGCGGCACGTCGTCCCGGATCGGGCTGATATTGATCGCGCTGACGCCCCGTTCGGCAAAACGGGAAAGATGGGTGCTCAGGCTGTGGCGCGCGACACCGCCGGCATTGACCTGGCTGTTCTTCCAGGGCGTGCCGCCGAACATCACCACCAGATCGGCGTTTTCCGCGATCCGCTCCCAGGATGTATGCCGGCCTGAAAGGCCGTCCGATGAGCCGATGACATGCGGCAAGAGTGTCGAGCCCGCACCATGGCTGTAGGTGCCGACCGAAGAGGTGTAGCCGCCGACACAATTTAGGAACCGGTGGAGCTGGCTTTGTGCGTGATGAAACCGACCGGCGCTGCCCCAGCCGTAGCTGCCACCGTAGATCGCTTCGTTGCCCCGTTCCGATATGACCTGGCGATAGGCACTGGCGGCCAGATCAAGCGCTTCGTCCCAGGACACTTCGACATAGTCTTCGCGCCCGCGTCCATCGCCGCCAGCATCCGCGCCACGCTCAAGATAGGAGCGGCGCACGGAGGGCCGGGCGATGCGAACGGGATGACGGGCCGCTGCCAGCATGTCGAACCCGATCGGCGACGGATCGGGATCGATCGGGTGCGGTTTGAGCCGCTCATCACCCGTCTCGTAGAGATAGGTGCCCCAATGCGTTGCGACGGTTGCGCGGTCGGGTGTGATCAGCATTCGTTTTCCCTGAGATCGAAAAAGACGTCGTCTGCCGCGTATCGTTTTGCAACAAGCGACTGATCGTGTGCCATGTCCAGAAAGGTTTCAATGCCGGGGCCGGCGCTGTCCAGCCCGTAAGGCCAGATGCCTGACGGCATGACCGCGGCCGCCTTCTCGACAACTTCCGACAGGAAGGGCAGCGAGGTGGTGAAAACCGCAGTTTCGGCAAGATCGGAAAGCGCCAGATCGCGTGCGGCAACGAAGGCGCGAAACAGGCGATCGGGCAGGGCAGGCTTAGCCTCCGCAAGCTCTTCACGCATGGCGATCACGTGCAGCAGCGGCACGGTGCCTCCATTTTGCAGATCACGCTGCCATTCTTCCTCGGGACGGGAAAACAGCCGGCGCATCTGGCCGGAACCAACCTCCGCCGGAACCTTGTAGGACAAAATCGCATCGAGTTCGCCGCGCAGAAGCATGGCGACCTGCGTGTCGCCGGCGGCGATCGGAGCGGTGTCAAGCGGGCCCTCCGGCAGGGTCTTTGCCGTTTCCACCGGCTTGTCCAGCGGACCGATCATCCATTTCACGGCGTTGTAGCCGACACCATACTGGCGTCTGAGGATTTCCCTGACCCACATCGTCGTCGTGCCGTGCAGCAGCGTTGCACCGATCCTTTTGCCGGCAAGATCTGAGCCCGTCGCAAGCGGGCTGCCGGCGGCGACATAGAGCGTATCATGCCGAAAGCCGATCGAAGGAAAAACCGGCAGCGCCTTCACGCGCTCTCCCGCCTGTCTGAGGGCAAGCAGTTCACCGAACGAAATCTCGGCGAGATCGAGTTCTCCCCTGGCGAAGGCCGACGGGATGACGGCGACCGACATCGGCTTCCAGTCGATGAACGGGGCCTCGACGCGGCCGTTGGCAAGCGGTTGGATCCGGTCGTAGCGACCGGTTCCCAGACGGAGTGACTGAATTTGGCTGTCGCGTGCTGCGCTCATGTCTCATTCCTGAATTAATTAGTACCGACGTTTCCGATCTAGTTGAAATGGTTCGATCTTCTGTGTAGCTTTCATGCAAGGGGACAGGCGGGTATCGCCAGAAACGGGCGCGGAATGCCGCGATATTCGCGTCCGGTGTCAGAACATTCGCGCGCCGAGGTCCTCCTGCATGGTTGACACTCAAAAGCCAGCTTTCATCGGCAGCAATGCCGATGACAGTGATCGCCTTTCGTTGATTTCCGCCTTTGTAAATGTCGCAAGTCTGGGATCGTTTTCGGCAGCGGCTGAAAGCTCCAAAACCAACGCTTCGACGATCAGCCGTCGCGTCTCGCGACTGGAAGATCTGCTTGGCGTGCGCCTGTTCAATCGGACGACGAGACGTGTCTCTCTGACCGAGCCGGGCCGCCTTTATTACGACAGCTGCCTGCTCATTCTGGAGCAGATTGCCGAAGCAGATGCGATGATGGGCGAATTCACCTCTGCTCCGCGTGGCAAGCTGCGGATCACCATGCCGGTTGCCTTCGGCCGGCTTCACATGGTCGACGCGATTACCGAGTTCATGATCCGCTACCCCGATGTCGAGGTCGAAGCCAATTCGACCGACCGCTTCGTCGATCTGGTCGCGGAAGGCTACGATATCGCGATCCGGACCGGCAGCCTTCAGGATTCCGGCCTGGTGGTCCGGCAGATTGCCGCGAACCGGCGCCTGCTTGTCGGCCGGCGCAGTTACCTTGAGCGCCATTTCTATCCGCGCCAGCCGGAGGATCTGGTTCACCTGAATTGTCTGCGGTTCACCAACTATTCTGCGGCCCACTGGCAGTTCCAGAACGAACGCGAGATCCGCGATATCCTGATCAGCGGGACAATGACTTCCGATAGTTCCGATGCCATCTATGGTGCCATTCTCAAGGGGCTCGGCATCGGGCTCGTGGCGGAATATATGTGCCACAATGAGATCGCCAGTGGCGAGATCGAAGTTCTGCTGCCGGAATGGGCGGTCCAGCCGGAGGCAAAGATTTATATTTCCCACATCGGCAGCCGTCATATTTCGCCCAAGGTCCGGGCGTTCTCCGATTTTGTGGTCGGCTATTTCCGTCGCAGGGATTTTCCGCGCTGGAACTGAAATCATGCCAGTTTCCGGATCATGCTTCCGGCAAGCGCCAGGATCGCAAGCGCGAGAATTGCATCGGTAATCAGATCCCAGCCTGAATAGGCATAGAGATATCCCGACAGCAGTGCAGTCACCGCGACGGAGCCGAAAACCACGAAATCATTGGCGCCTTCCACGGCCGAACGTTCTTCGGGCGCAGCCGCCTGAACCAGCATCGTGGTCGCGCTGATGAAGGTGAAATTCCAGCCGACACCAAGCAGAATGAGTGCAGCCCAGAAATGGGCGACGGAGACGCCCGCCAGACCGGCGACGGCACTCAACGCGAGAAGGATCAGGCCAACCGGTGTCATGCATTTCGCCCCGAACCGATCGATCAGCCTTCCGGTCACAAGGCTTGGAAGATACATGGCGAGAACGTGCCATTGAATTCCGAGGGCGGCGGAGGAGACGCTGTGGCCGCAGGCAACCATCGCCATCGGCGCCGACGTCATCATCAGCGTCATCGCAATGTATGAAATCACGCCCGCTGCGACCGGTCCGGCAAAACGCGGCTGCAGCAGCAGCGACGCGGCGCGGAGCCCCGGCACGACCGCAGCCCCCCCGATACGCCCCGGCCGAAGCAGCGAGACGGCTGAAAGTGCAAGCAGGGCCAGTACGGCCTGCCCGGCAAAGCCGCCGAGATAGGGCTGGTCGGGCAGGGCAAGCCCGGTCCAGACGACGATCTGCGGGCCGATGACCGCGGCAACGAGCCCCGCCGCCATCACATTGGAGATGGCCCGGCCCTTCAGCTCCGGAGCGACCGTTCGGGCCGCCGAGAAGCGGTAGCTCTGCACTGCGGCCCCATAAATGCCGGTGACACCCGTCCCGAGACAGAAAAGCCAGAAATGGGCAAACGCTATTCCTGTGATCGAGCAGAGCGAGGCCAGAAGCGCAATGCAGGCCGTTATCATATAGGTCCTGCGCATGCCCGCGCGTCGGATCGACCCGGCCACCGGCAGGGTGCCGACGGCAATGCCGAACGTATAGGCAGCAACCGGCAGGGTTGCGAGCGACGCATGCGGCGCCAGAACCCCGCCGACCAACGCACCGAGCGACATGATGATCGGAGGTGAGGATGCCCCGAGCGCCTGGGCAAGCGTCAATACCCAGAGATCGCGCGGCATCCTGCTTTCGCCTTCGGCCCGGGCGTTGGTGGCATCCATCGACTAGAGCGCCTTTCCAAGTGCGGTGAGACCGGCTTCAACATTCTCGAGCAAATCATCGATATTCTCGAGGCCTGCATGGAAGCGGATAACCGGCCCCTTGTCGGTCCAGGGGCTGACGGTGCGGGCCTTTTCGGGATGAACCTGCATGACGAGGCTTTCATAGCCACCCCATGATGCGCCGATGGCGAAGAGCGGCATGGCGTCGATGAAAGCGGCGAGCGCCTTTTTGGACATCGGCTTGAAAACGACGCCGAACAGACCGCAGGCGCCGGTGAAATCACGCTTCCACAAGTCGTGCCCGGGATCGCCGGGGCGCTGCGGGCAAAGCATCCGTTCGACAGACGCCGAGCCGGCGAGAAGATCGGCGAGTGCAAGCGCGCTCTTCTGATGCTGGGCCAGCCGCACATGCATTGTGCGCAAGCCGCGCAGCGCGAGGTAGCTGTCGTCGGGGCCCGGAATGAGGCCGAAATCCTGGCGGCAACGCTGAACCTTCGGCGCATGCTCGGACTTTGCCGTCACCAGGCCCATCATCACATCCGAATGACCAACGATGTATTTGGTCGCCGACTGGATCGAGACGTCCACGCCGTGCTCGAAGGGTTTGTAGTAGAGCGGTGTGCCCCATGTATTGTCCATCAGCACAACGGCGCCGATCTTGTGCGCTTCGGCGGCAATCGCCGGGATGTCCTGCATTTCAAAGGTCAGTGAGCCGGGGCTTTCCACATAGACGACCTTGGTGTGGGGGCGGAAGTGCTCCTTCACGCTCGCCCCGGCCAGCGGATCGAAAAACGAAACTTCGACACCCATGCGGCTCAGGACATTGTTCATGAACCGGCGGACGGGGCCGTAAACGCTGTCGGTGAGGAGCACATGGTCGCCCGCGCTGACAAAGGCGACAACCGCGCCGACATTGGCGGCGAGGCCGGACGGATAGGCGAAACTGCGGTCGCCGCCTTCCAGTTCGGCTACGGCTTCCTCCAGCGACCACACCGTGGGTGTGCCGAGCCGTCCGTAGATCATGCCGTCATAATCAGGCTCGTCCATCCGGTTCCAGTCGGCGACGGTTTCAGCGACGACGGTCGATGTTCTGATCACGGGGGTATTGACCGCTCCGCCAAAGCGCTCCGGGTGGCGCCCTCCGGTGACGACTTTCGTTTCTTGACGCATCTAGTATGTCTCCTTGGATAATGCTTTTGAGCGCGTGCTCACATCGACAGGGCCATCCGGCGCAGGCCGTACATCCGCTCCATGATCACGAGCAGCAGGATGGCGAACAGAAGCTGGATCGTGCTGATCGCCGCAATGGCGGGATCGAACTGGTTTTCGAGGTAGGACAGTACGACGACCGGAAGCGTGTTGGTGTTGACTGAACTGAAGAAGAACGACAGCGGCAGGTTGTCGATTGAAATCAGGATGGCAAACAGCGCTCCTGCAAACACGCCGGGCCGGATCATCGGGAGTGTCACATGCCAGAAGGTCTGCATGCTGCCGGCGCCGAGCACCGCCGCCGCTTCCTCATAGCTCGGCGAAACCGAGCGATAGATGCCGATGACGGAACGCATGATGTAGGGAACGGTTACCACCGTGTGGGCGATGAGCAGCGAGGTGATCGAGAGAGGCACGCCGATGGCCGAGAGATAGAAGAGCAGCGAGAAACCGAGGACGATCGCCGGCAGCGACAGCGGCGACAGCATGAAGCTGGAGATCGCCCCGGCGAAGGCCGACCTGGAACGGGCGAGATGGAGCGCCGCCGGGATCGCCAGAATGGCGCCGATAATGGCGGAGCCGAAAGCCACTTCCAGCGAAACGATGAAGCTGTCGACGAAGGGTTTGTAATCCCAGACCTTTCCGAACCATTTCAGCGAAAAGCCCACTGGCGGGAAAGATACATAGCTGACGCTGGTAAAGGACGCAGCGACCACGACCGCAATCGGCGCGATCATGAAGATGAAGAAAAGCAGTGTGAAGACGCTCAGCACCCAGTCTGGCATGCGCGCGGCGAAGCTTCGGGAATAGACATGAGCGGCCATCACTGAACTCCCTTGCGGCGGATCAGACGCAATTGCAGAAACAGGCAGATGACAGCAATGACCAGCAGGACATTGCTCATCGCTGCGGCGAAGGCGAAGTCACGGGTGACATTGAACTGCTGATAAATCAAAAGCGGCAGCGTCTGCATCGAACCTCCGCCGAGCAGCAGAACGGTCACGAAGCTTCCGTTCGCGAGCATGAAGACCAGGATCACCCCCGTGCCGATGCCATCAAGCGTCAGCGGCAGCGTGATCTTGAAGAAGGTGGTGAACCGGGAGGCGCCGAGAATACGCGCGGATTCCTCCAGGCTTGGCCTGACGCCCTGAAGCGAGCTCGCGATCGCCAGAACCATGAACGGCGCCATGACATGCACGAGGCCGATCACCGCCGATGTCGGATTGTTCAGGATTGCCAGCGGATGATCGATAATCCCCCAGTGCACGAGCTGATTGTTGAGCAGCCCGCGGCGGGCGAAGATGACCCGCCAGCCATAGGTGCGCATGATGATCGACGTCAAGAGCGGCGCAATCAGCAGGAATACGATCAGGCCGCTCCATGAGCCCGCCTTTCGCACCAGATAGACCGCTATCGGGTAACACACGATCACGCAGACCAGGGTGACGACCGCGCTGAGCGCGATCGTCTTGAACAGGACGCCAAGATAATAGCTGTCGCTCAGCAGCTTCTCGTAATTCGCCAGCCCCTCGTGCCAGGACGGAAACGAAAACCTGACCGTCCAGACGAGAGGCATGACGTAGAAGGCGAGGAGGAACAAAGCCACCGGAATGAGAAGATACGACCCCGACCGACGCCGGGGTCTTGAGCGCAGCCTCTGCATTGTCGCAGGCGCAGCAGCCGGGATCGTTGTCATGGCCTCAGAACCCGAGCTCGCGATTCCAGGTCTCCACCCACTTGGGGGTGACAGCGGCGATTTCCTCCGTCGGGACAAGGCGCCCCTGTTGCCAGCGCGTGACAATGTCTTTCACGCTGTCGGGATAGACAATCTTGCTGTTGGTCATGCCGTAATAGGTGATCGCGGCAAACTGCCCCTGCAGCACGGGATCGAGCATGTAATTGACGAAATCCCAGGCTTTGGGATGTGCATGCGCCGGCACCATCGCCGCGATGCATTCGATGACCGCGCCTTCTTCCGGATTGATGAACTGGAGCCAGGGATTGCCGGCGCGATTGAAGGCCCAGGTGCGGCCGTCGGTATAGACACCGATATCGGCTTCGCCGGACTGCATCAGGGTGAGGAAGTCGGGCAGGCCGGTCCAGAAGACCAGATTGGGCTTCATCGCCTTCATGGCGTCGATGAACGGGCTGATGTCATCGACGGTTCCACCGAGTGCGTCGTTGAATGCCCAGATCAGATCGGTCGGGGTCGCCTGCCAGGACAGCGTCGGCAGGGCGGCGACCCATTCGCCGTCGATCGTGCGCTGTACGAACTCCTTGATCGACTTGGGCGGGTTCTTGACCGCATTCGTGTTGACCGCAAGGCCGCCGCCGCCATAGTCGAAGGCAACGCCGTAGCCGCCGCAGATATCGACAAAACGGGGATCGACGTCTGCGAGGTTGGGGAGATCGTGGTCGGAAATCTTGCCGTAGTTGCCGGTTGCACCCTCGCTGAGGGCATCGCGCGGCGAGGTCAGGATAACATCAACCGGCGGGCTGTCCGGATTGGCATCCACCTGGCTCAGCCACTGGGAAGGGCCGCCGATCGAAAGCTCGACCGGAACGCCGGTATCGGCGACGAACTTCTGCACAAAGGTCGATTTCATCGCCTCTTCGAATGTTCCGGCATAGCTGCCGACGATCAACGGACGGTCTGCGGCAAAGACCGCACGGCCTGCGCCAGTGGCTGCAACGGCAACGACGCCGGCAGTGGTCTTCAAGAAAATGCGTCTGCTAAACTGGGTCATGCTACGTTCCCCTTCTGGAACTATTGTTTCGTTTTTATTAGCTGGCTTGGTTATTCACTGTTTGAGAAGCGCGAGCGCCGTGTCGAAGCGCCGGCCCTCCGGATCCTCCGCGATATCGGCGAGGATAACCGGCCTGCCATCGCGGAATTCGGGATAAAGGGAGGAGAAGAAGGCCTTGCGGCGCTGGAAGCGGGCGGCCGGGGGATAGCTGTTCAGGGCGGACAGCAGTTCGTGATAGCGATCGTCGGGCATCAGCCGTTCCCAGGCCTCGCGCTCCGGCCCGAAGGCGAACAGCGCGGCCCCGGCGTTTTTACTGCTGCGTTTTCTGCGCAACCCGGCCGTCGCCTCCGCATCCAGTACGCCGTCGCGGATAACGACCCCGTAGCAGGTCTCAGCGGTTTCGGCGTCGATCGCCCCGAGGTTGAGATCGGCAAGGACGGCCTGCGGATCACGCATCAGCGGGTCGCCAAAGCCGCCACCGCCGGGCGTCATCACGGTAAAGGTGTCACCCTTGGCAAGGGTCACCACGTCGATCTTGCCCATGCGACGCTCGTCGGGCCGGCCGAGATTGACGATGTTGACCGCGCCCGCGCCGGGCGCGCCGCCATTCAGGCCCCAGGGCTGGAACCGGAACCGGTCCATGCCGCGACCGAGGACCTGGCAGCCGTCCTTCAGTGCCTCAAAGGTGAGAACCAGGCCATTGCCGCCGCGATACTGACCGGCGCCGCCGGAATTGCGCCGCAGAGAAAATTCGACGATGTGGACCGCGGCGCTGTCCTCGATGATTTCGATCGGATTGTTGACCATGTTGGCAAGCGTCGCACCGCGACCGTCGACGCCGTCCAGACCTTCGCCGGCGCCAAGGCCGCCGACCATCAGTTCGAGCACCAGAACGGCAGCGTCCTTCTCGCTCGGCGGTTCGGCGAAAACCAGCGGGATGATGATACCCGCAGCAGCTGCAGGCACCGATTGCGGGTCCGCCTTGGCCAGCGCGCCGTGGACCACATCCTTGCAGCGCATGGCGATCAGATGGCGAACGCCGACCGATGCGGGAAACACCGGATTGACCAGCGACCCTTCTGGAAGCCTGGCGCGGATATATTTGAAAATGCCGGCATTGCGCGGGATTGTCGGGTCCCTGGTCAGGACCATCATCAGCAGTCCGCCGGTCAGATAGGCGTGCCGGCGTCCGGCGGTCACCATATTGAAGGATGCGCCGGTCTGCGGATCCGTATCCTCGAAGTCGAAGACGATTTCGCCGTCGGTCAGCTCCATCTTCACGCGGATGCGCATCGGAATGGCGGTGAGCAGGTCGTCATCGATATAGTCCGAGAACTCGTAGATGCCGTTCGGGAATGCCCGCATCACGTCGCGCGCCTTCTCCCCGGCATAGTCCATCAGGGCGTTCTGGCAGGCGATGAATGTCTCGAGACCATGCTGGGCGATGATCTGGTTGACGCGCTCTTCGCCGAAGCGATGGGCGGCAAGCATGGCCTTGAGGTCGCCGATATTGTCCTGCGGCGTCCGGGTGTTGGATTGCAGCAGCGCGAGGACTGCCTCGTTCATCTTGCCGCCTTCAACCAGCTTTACCGGCGGGATCAGAATGCCTTCCTGGAAAAGCTCGGTAGAACTCGGCGAGATCGAGCCCGGAACCTTGCCGCTGACATCGGAAATGTGCAGGAACGACCAGCCGAGGCAGACCAGCTGGTCGCCATGGAAATACGGAACGATGATATTGATATCCGGCGTATGGGTCGCAAGCCCTTCGGAGGCATAGGGGTGATTGGTGATGATCACATCGCCCGGCTTCAGCGCGCCGACGGCGGCAACCGAAGGCCCGCAGTCGAGGTCGATGAAATTGGCGACGCCGATCGCCGAAGGATAGGCGAAGAACTTTCCGTCCGGCGTGGCGAGCGCCGTGCCGAAGTCGGCGATTTCCTTGACGAACAGCGAATGACCGATCCTGCGGATGGTAAAGCCGACCTCTTCGGTTACGGATGAGACCTTGTTGTTGAGAATCTCGAGAAGAACGGGGTCGAAGTTCATGCTTGCGTCCTTTCAATGAAGATGACGCCCTTGTCGGTCACGCGTCCGGTCCAGCCAGGCAGGATCCAGACCGTGGTATCTTCCTGTTCGACGAGCGCCGGGCCCGTGAGTTCAGAGCCTGGTTTCAGGCGTTCGCGGCGATAGACGGTGGCCATCTGCGGCCTGCCGTGGACGAAGATTTCGCGGGTGTCGACGACCGCGTTGCTTTCCGCATCCGGGTCATGGGCCGGAAAGCCGAGAGGCGGCATCTGGCCGGTGACCTGAGCGCGCAGCGTGATGAATTCGACAGCGGCATGATCGTCACGAAAGCCGTAAAGCGCATCGTGGCGGGCGTGAAACAGCTCGATGATGCTGGCGAGATCCGCGTTGGCGACCGCGCTTTCCGGCAGGTCGACCATGGTTTCCTGGCCCTCGCCCTTGTAGCGCATGTCGGCACTCCAGCGAGTGGTGACCGGACCGACGATATCGCCTTCTTCCGCGATCCACAGCGCGGCCTCCGCCTCCACGTCCTTTGCCGTTTCGGTCAGGGTGGATGCAAAATCGGCGTCGCCAGCTGCGATCAGTGCACGGACGGAGCGCAGATAGTCCCGTTTCAGGTCGGTCGAGATCGCGCCGAGTGCGCAGAGTGTTCCGGGCGATGGCGGGACCATGATGGCCCGGCAGGCGATTTCCTCGGCCAGATAGTTCGCGTGGGTCGGTCCGGCGCCGCCATAGGCGACCAGCGTGAATTCGCGCGGATCCAGACCGCGCTGAGCCATGAGCTTCTGAAGTTCGGTCGCCATCTTGGCCGTTGCGATGCGCAGAGCCGCTTCGGCCGTCTCGGCCGGACTGTTCAGCCCGACGCCCCTGCCGACCGTCTCGAGTGCAGCCAGCGCGGCGTCGCGATCGAGTTTCATGCGGCCGCCCAGAAAGCCATCGGGCCGGAGAATGCCGAGGCCGACGAAGCAATCGGTCAATGCCGGCTGGGTGCCGCCGCGGCTGTAACAGACGGGGCCCGGATCAGCACCGGCACTGAGCGGACCGACCTTCAGGATGCCCTGAGGGTCTACCCATACGATCGAACCACCACCAGCGCCGATCGCCGAAACATTGACCACAGGCAGGATCAACGGAAAATCGCCGATCATTGTGTGGGTGGTAAATTCCGGCGTCCCCTTCAGCGATACGGCGATGTCGGACGACGTGCCGCCCATATCGAAGGTGATCAGGCGCTCCGTGCCGCTGACCTCGGCAAGCCGCGACGATGCGACGACACCAGCGGACGGGCCCGAGAGGATGGTGTCGATCGGTCGTGAGCGTGCTGTCGAAAAACCCAGCGTGCCGCCATTGTTCGCGGTGATGTAGATCGGTGCGGTCAGGCCGCTTCGCGTAAGCCGCTCTTCCATGCGATCGAAATAGCGGTTCATCAGCGGATGGATATAGGCATTGAGCGAGCAGACGAGGGCGCGTTCATATTCACGGATCTCGGGCCAGATGTCGGCGCTCTCGGAGACAAGAACGTCGGGCAGAGCCTGCTTGATCCGCGTCGCGAGGCCATGCTCGGCCTCCGGTGCGCGATAGGAATTCAGCAGCATCACCGAAACAGCATCAGCGCCGCAATCACGGATCTTTCCGACCAGCGCGGCAAAGCCCGCCTCGTCAAGCCCGTCATCGGTCCGGCCATCCGGCCAGGTCCTGATCGGAACCTCGAAGACATGGTCACGCGGGATGAGGCTGTCTTCCTTCTGAACCCTGTAATCAAAGGCGCTCGGCAGCTTTCCGCGGCCGATTTCGAAAACGTCGCCATTGCCCTTTGAGACAACCAGCGCCATTTTCGCGCCGCGTCGCTGAATGATGGCATTGAGCCCGATCGTCGTGCCGTGAACGATCAGCTCGATATCGGCGGGCGTTTTGCCGGCGCGTTCGATCACGCCGAGAATGCCACGTTCAACAGCTTCGGAGGGATCGGACGGGGTCGATGGTTCCTTGAAAAAGGTCAGCTGGTTGGTTTCGGTGTCGGCCAGGACAAAGTCAGTAAAGGTGCCGCCGACGTCGATGCCGACGCGGCATTTGGATCCGGTAGGCAATGCCATCGGTCAGTCCTCAATTTCAAATACGAAAGAATTGTGCTTATCCCAGCCGATCCAGACCATTTCGCCTTTTGCAGGCAGGCCGCTTCCGGAGAGATCCGAAGCAAGGGAATAGGCGAGTACGGAGCTTGAAAACGCAGGATGAGAAAGCTCGAAGGCACGCGACGAGCCGCGGAAGACCTCGGCCTCGATCCGGCACTGGATTGCGGTGTCGAGGGCGGGCCGCTCTGCCGACATCCGCATCTTCTCCGGGCGTACGCCAAGCGACAGCATTTTTGCGGAAGGGGCATCGTCCGGCAATGTCACAGAGATGGCATCACTGCCGCCGCCGATGCGCAGGCAGTCTTCACTTTCCCGGGTGCCACTGAAGATATTCGCGGCGCCGAGAAACTCGGAAACGAACCGGCTGTTCGGCTTGTCATAGACGGTTGTCGGGCTTCCGAACTGACGGATACGACCGGCTGACATGACCGCGATATTGTCCGAAAGGGTCAAGGCTTCTTCCTGGTCATGGGTCACCATGACCGTCGTGATCCCGAGCTCCCGCTGCAGCCGCTTCAGTTCGAACTGCATGTTTTCCCGCAGGTTCTTGTCGAGTGCGGAAAGCGGCTCGTCGAGCAGCAGAACTTGCGGGTTGGTCACCAGCGAGCGCGCAAGGGCGACACGCTGGCGCTGGCCGCCCGACAGTTCATGCGGAAAACGTGCTTCGACGCGCGGGAGATGAACCATCTCCAGCGCTTCGCGAACCTTCCTTTCACGATCGGCACGTCCGATGCCGGCCATGCGCAGGCCGAAGGCGACATTGTCGCCAATCGTCATGTGCGGAAACAGCGCATAATCCTGAAACATCATGCCAAGATTTCTGCGGTTGGGCGGCAGCGACAGGACATCCTTGCCGGCAATCCTGACTGTGCCGGTGTCCGGCGTTTCGAAACCGGCTATGATGCGCAGGGTCGTTGTCTTGCCGCATCCCGAGGGGCCAAGGAGAGCACAGAAACTTCCCTCTTCTATTGTGAGATCGGTTTGTTGCAGTGCAACCACTGAGCCGAAGGTTCGGCTGACACCGCAGAGTTCCAGCGTTCCAGACATAAGTTGGTATCGCCTTGTTTAGCTGTTGCATTTGACGCGTGTGAGGAACGCTATCAACCGTCCGAGGGCTTAAAAATGGGGTCAGCTGCATTTGATTGTTGCGTGCATTGCAATAAAAAACCCAAAGGGGGAGTGTTTTTGTCTATTTCGTAGGCCAAGTGCAAAGATAACGAGCAGGTCCTCTGCTGCCAGACGATCGGCACCATTGGATTGCCTTCGATCGCCGTCGAGGAATGTGACCCCTGAACTGTTGATTTCCGCGCATAAGTGAGGCGGCCGTCGCATCCCCTTGTTGTCGACCGCGGCATCTACAGGCACGAATTGTCGCGGGTGCCTGCCTTGCAGCCACCGCCCCTTCATATCGTTTGACCAGCGGCGCACACGTTGCGCAGGGCTGACCTGTGCCAGCGATGAGCCGGATCGGCATCGAAACGCGGATGCCACGCAAGCGAAATTGCCAATGCCTCCGCACCGATGCCGTGTGAATTGCTCTTTCCGGTCCTGTCGCCTGTGATGCGGTGACCAACGCGATTGAAGCGGCCAAGGCGCTTGATATCGAGATGGATCAGGCCGCCCGGCTCCTTGTATTCGTAACGCACAACCGGTTCGGCTGGCGCAATGTCCTTCATCCGCGAACAGTCCGGCCCGCCAAAACGAAAAACCCGCCGAAACATCGACGGGTTTGTCTGCAGTTGGGAGCAGCCCCGGGTGCCCGGGGCTGCTGTAACGTCCGCGGAGCGGACCGGAAATCGGCCGCGCGAGCGGTCAGCCTCCGGTTTCGGTGCGCACTTCTATATCGAGTGGCTTCTTGCCGTCGGCCTTTTTCCAGCGTGCCTGGATCGCCTCGCTGAGCGCGTCTGCACGCATTTTCTGCAATGCGCCATTATGCTTGACGCGGTAATTGATCCTGAGCGGCGCCGGCTGCTGTTTCAGCACGGCAATCAGCTGGTCAAGGCCCTGATCCCAGTCGGGGCTCAGTGCGGCCTCATCCTTGAGGAAGGCATCATCGGTAATCTCCAGTCCGATCACCGTGCCGGCCTCCGCACCGAAGTTGAACTTGATCATCTTACCGGCCGTCAGGCGCATGACACGCGGGTTCTCCGTCGTCATGTGATAGCCCTGTGGCAGTGTCCGCTCATCCAGTTTCAGGATGAAGTTGCTACCGATCGTGTTGTCGGGCAGGTCCGCGCAGGCGATGTGGAACCGGCCATACGGATCGGTGGTCACCAGCAGACCGTTGACGGTTGCAACCCTGACGCCCGGCAGTCCCGGTTCGCCATCATCGGGGTAACCATCGCCGTTCTTGTCGTCGAACACGCGGCCGATGATATCCGAGCAGTCAAACACCGGATCGACAGCGATGACCACCGATGCCTCGCCCCGACCCGAGATGGAATTGCCCTTTCCATCATCGGCAATCGCGACATTGGTGTAGGTGCCCGGTGATACCGTCGACAGGGCCATCATCTGCAAGAAGATCGTCAGCTGCTCCTTCGGCTTGAGCGTCAGGTTCTCGAAGCGGACCTGGCGCCCGGCAACAACCGGAGTCACGGATTGACCATTGATCGTTGCCGTGCCCGTGACATAGCGGAAGCCCGAAGGAATGGTGTCGACAACGCTGAAGCCTGTGACCTGACGGTCGCTGTTATTGGTGGCGAGGATGGTGAACGGGGCTTTCTGGCCGCGATGCACCGTGCGGATGCCTGCCGTCTTGACCACCGAAATATCGGCGGGCTCGGTGCGCGGCAGGCTTACCTTGGCTGTCGCGATATTGGCGGGCAGCTGTTGCTTTCCGGCACGGCCGGTGGCCGTTGCCTGGTTGATCACCGCCTCATCCTTGCCAGCCGCAGCTTCAATATCCGCCTCACTCAGCGTGTAGGTCACGGTGTAGTGCTGCGAGGCGCCCGGTGCCAGCGTCACTGGCCCGGAGGGATCGAAGGCGGCGAGCGTGCCGGTGGCCTCATGGCCATCAAAGCTCACGCCCTGATCGACCGGCAGCACGTCTTCGGCCGTCTGGCCACCGTCATTGGTGATGGTGACCTCATAGGTGATCGTATCGCCGAGAGACGCATAGGCGTTCTGGTCGACATCATTATAGGTGCCGGTTTTCTCGACCTTCAGCGTCGAAGGCGCCACCCAGGAAACGGTTACCGTATCCGGGTCGCTGTCGAAGGGCGAGCCGTCGCCGGGCCGTGTGCCTGAGGCATGCGCTTCATTGGTCACGCTGGACCCCTTAGCGTCGCTGTCCGATAGCGGATAGATCGCTGTGAATACCTGCTTTTCTCCCTGTTTGAGGCTGTCGAGCGTCTCCGGGCTGGTCTTCACACCCGCACCGTCAAGCATAGCGTCAACGATGCGGACATCATTGATGGTGGTATTGCCGGTGTTTTCGACCTCGAACGTGTAGGTGATCGTCTCGCCCTTGTCGCCAATCTTGTTGTCGTTGTCGTCGTTGAGCACGCCGGTCTTGTGGATCACCAGACCGGGCCTGGCATCGGCATTGATCCGGTGCTCGGCCTTCGGAGGATCGGCAAGGTCGCTGCCGTCGCGCAGTTTGGCCGTCAGCGTGGCATGGTTGATGATCGCACCGTTGTCGACATCAGCCTGGGTCGCCTTGTACTGTGCTGTGAAGGGCGTGCTGTCGCCCGGCTTCAGCTCAGCATAGACGGACGGATTGATCGTTGCCTTTCCATCCAGAAGGTCATCAATGATCGAGATGCTGTTCATCGTGACATTGCCGGTATTTGTCACCGTGAAGGTGTATTCGATCGTATCGCCGACAACATAGATGTCCGAGACACGATTGATGACCGCGCCATCCTTCTTAAGGCCAAGGCTCGCATTCTGGCTGGCCTCAAGGACGACCTGGTTACTGTCCACGTCTCCCGTCGGCGTACCGTCGAGCCTGTTGGCGTGGCCGGTTGCGATATTGGTGATCGAACCGCGATCAAGGTCGTCCACAGTCACCTTGTAATGGGCGGTGAAACCTGCCTCCGCACCCGGACCAAGATCTGTGAGGGCCTTGTCAGGCGTCACGGTCAGCGGCAGCGACTTGTCGGTGACGCTGATATCCTTCAGCGTGACATTGCCGGTGTTCTTCACCACGAAGTGATAGGTGATCGTGTCATCGGTGCTGTCATAGCGAACGCCGCCATCGTCGATCGTACCACTCTTGACCACGGTGAAGCCAGGCTGCGCTCCGGCATCGGAGGTCACCGTATCGGGCGGGCTGTCGACCGGCGGCAGATCGCCGGGCGGCGTGCCGCTGGCACTGGCCACATTGGTGACGGACCCGTTGTCGAGATCGCTCTGGGTAACATTGTAGGCGGCAGTGAAGGTTACGGTCTCACCCGGCGCAAGGCTTGCCACCTTCGACGGATCGTCGGGTGTCGGCACAATGCCGAGACCGGTCAGAAGGTCATCCTTCAGTGTGATGTTGGTCATCGCCACATTACCGGTGTTTTCGACCTTGATCGTGTAGTCGATCTCATCGCCCACGGCCTGATAGCTATTGTCCGGGCGTCCCTTGATGGTCGCCGTCTTGGTGGTTTTCAGCGCCGGTAGAAGATTGGCCTCAACCGTGTAATGCGCCTCATTCGCGTGAACAACTGTCAGCGCTTTGGTCGAAAGATTGGCCGTAGCCTGGGCATTGGCCGTGTTGGTGAATTCGCCGCGCTTAAGGTCCTCCGCCTTGAGCTTGTAGGATCCGTAAAGCGACGTCTTCTGGCCCGGCGAAAGCGTGGCGACGGTGTTGCCCTGCTCCCAGCTGAGATTCGGATCGTCGATCGTCACATTGGTCAGCTTGATATTGCCGGTGTTTTCGACCGTCAGCGCGTATCGAACCGTCTGACCGACATAGGTGTAATAACCATCATCGCTGTTCTGCACGCTTCCCGTCTTCGCCAGTGTCAGCACCGCATTCTGATACGCATCAAGTGTCTTGGTCGAAGGCGCCGAATCGGGGCCCTTGCCGCCGCCGGGCAGAGTGCTGTGCGCCGTTGCCGTGTTGACGATCCTGCCGTTGTCGACATCGTCCTGTGTGGCTTTGTAGCTGGCGGAGATCCGGGCCGTATTCCCCGGAGCCAGCGTTGCAACAGAAGCCGGACTGTACACCGTGCCAGCAGGCAGGACGTTGTCCGTGATCGTGATGTTGCTCAGCGTCACGTTACCGGTATTTTCGAGATTGAACGTATAGCTGATCGTCTCGCCGGCGGCGTATTTGTTATCGCCACGGCTATTGGCAACCGAGCCGTCCTTCGAAAGCGTCAGGCCCGGGGCCTGCGCAGACGAGATCGTCACGGCATTGGAAGGCGGTGATGTCACCGGCTGGCCGCTGGCCTTTGTAGTGCCGCTGGCAACCGCATTGGCATTGGTAATCTGCCCGGCGTCCATATCGGCCTGCGTCGCCACATAGGTCGAGGTGTAGAAATCCGTTGAACCACCGGGTTGCAGGCTGGTCAAAGACCCCGGCTGGATGGTGATCCCCGATTTGAGGTCATCATCGCGAACGGCGATATTGTCGACGGCAACATTGCCGTTATTGGTCACCTTGAAGGAATAGACGATCTTGCTGCCAAGCTTGTAGGTGCGGACATCCTGCCCGTCCACCTTGACCGACTTGACGATCGAAAGATCCCCCTTCTGGGCAGCATAGACTGTGGCGTCATCCGTACGTGAGCCGCCATCGACGGGGTTGCCGTCGCGCTTGTTTGCCGTGGCAGAGGCGGTATTGTGGATCTGGCCCCGGTCAAGATCGACCTGTGTCACCTTGTAGGTGGCCTGGATCGTCGCGCTCTGTCCCGGTTCGATCGAGGCAATCGTCTGGCCCTCCTTCCAGACAAGACCCGGAAGGTCCGTGTCCGCGATATTGACATCGCGGATCACCGTATCGCCGGTATTGCTCACCTTGAATGCGTAGGAAACCGTCTGGCCGACCGCCGAATAGCGACCGTCCGCCGTGCCATCCTCAACCTTCGCATCCTTCTGAAGCGTGAAGTCATAGGACGGTGCCTGGGCATTAATCTTCGCCTCCCGCGTCAGGCGTTCCAGGTCATTGCCATTGGCATCGCGCGGGGAAACCGTCGCGATGTTGGTGAGGCTGCCGGCATCCACATCGGCAGCGGTTGCCTTGTAGTCTGCGCCATAGACAATCTGCGCTCCGGGCTGAAGCGGTTCCGAGCCGCTTTCGATGCGCAGCGTGATACCCTTCTGCGCCAGCGTCTGGTCATCCGGACGCGTATTCGTCAGTGCCACCGACCCCGTATTCTTCACCGTGATCGTGTAATGCAGGACATCACCTTCACGGTAATAGTCCTTCGTGTTCGCCGTCGTGTTGTAGACGTCCTTATTTGCATCGAAGCTGCCGATCTGACTGGCCTGAACCCTTAGCGTGACCGGATCGGTTTCAACCGAGATGCCATTGCCGATGGCCGCGGCCAGTGCAGTATTGGTAATCTCGCCGCTGGAAAAATCCGCTTGCGTGGCTGTATAGGAAACCGCAAAGGGCGTCTCTGCCGCACCTATGGCAAGATCCGGCATCGGCTGAACGTTCGTCCGGGACCCGAAGGCCGGCGGATTGTCATAGTTCAACCTGACCGAGGACACAGGTGTCGGGCCCGGATTGCTGACCGTGTAGTTGAATGTCACGGTATCGCCGGGCTTGAAGGTGGCATTTTCCTGACCATTGACTTTCGCCACGCCGGAAAGCTTGATCTTGGGCGGGGCAGCCGGATTACAAACACTCGAGGCAGTGAACTGGGCAAGAAATCCCGTCGCATCAAGAGCGGACTTGACCTGAATGACGATCTCGTTGAGGCCAGTCTGGAAGTTTCCCTGTAACTTGCCCTGAGCCTGATGACCGGCTTCCCAACCATTATTGGTATAGTCATATCTGCCCTCAGAAATAGGACTCGAAACGTTCTGGCTCAGCCTATTTACAAAGACGGCTGCAATCGAGTCATCGGCATAGTAGTCCATTTCCAGCTTAAGCGAACTGGGATCGGTATCGGGATCGAGATTAAATCGATAACGCAAATAGTAGTCATGAAAATCAGAGGTTTGCTGACCCGAATCCGAATAGGAGATCCAGTTCGCATTGGTAAATCCCTTGGCATAGGGATATTGCTGCTGAAGGTACTTATTAGCCAGTATTATGGCCGGCTGGAAAGTCACGCTCCCCGCCGGGTACTGGGCACCGCTGACACTGGGACCATTGACTGCGGTTATCTCCCAATGCGGATCCACGCCCGACTGGAGCGCTGATGTTGAAGAGAGACTGGCAGTATTAAGTACCCAGCCTTCAGACTTGCAACTGAGCGTCGGAATCTCAGCGGCCTCAGCGCGTGGCACGATCGCCGGCACGGAGGCGGCAAACAGCGGCAGCACGAGCGTGAAGGCCAGCGAAAAGCAGGCAAGCTGGCGCGACAGATGACGGCGGCGGCGCATCGGCAGCCGGCCGGCACGATGGCCGAAAATGGCAGACAGAAAGGCACAGACCAGTGCGGTCAGAAAGTTCATGACACATTGTCCCCTCGCAGACTGGCTGCCAGTCGCAGTCAGATCTGCATGACGTGATTCGGCAAATGTGATGCCGAATTCCCCGGTGGCAGTTGATGAAAGAGGCGTCCCACCTCTTTCGTGTCTCTTGGCCGCACACAATTTACCTGTGTTACGGACAGAGGTTCTCAATCTGCCTAGGGATAAACGGGCCTATTTCCAAATAACTAAAAACAATACATCAGTTTATTTGTGATGTTGCCTCGGAGACGACCAACCGGCTTTCGGCTCGGTCTTTCGTTAGTCGCCAGGGAGGCCCGAGACGCAGCTTTAGTACTACTTGTTATTAGAGGGGAAACGTGGAATTGACTTTGTCGACCTGCTAATTCAACCGATCCGCCAGGAAGTCGACCAGCGCCCGGACACGGCCGGGAAGCGCCGGCCCGCCAACGAACAGGGCATGGACCGGGTGCTGGTCGTTGGCGCAATAGGGTTCCAAAATTTCCGTCAGAGCCCCTGAGCGCAGTTCTGCTTCAACGGCGAACCTGCCCACACGTGCGATGCCAAGGCCGGACACGGCAAGCATGCCGAGCGCTTCGCCGCTGTTGGCCTGAAAACTGCCACTCACCTGCACCTCGATCTTTCGCCCCTTGTCCAGGAAAGGCCAACGTGAGCGTGACTGATCGAAATTGAAAAGCAGACATTGGTGAGCCTTGAGATCCTCCGGGTGATGCGGGACCCCGCGGGCCTGCAGATAGGCAGGCGCTGCCACCACGGCCATGGGCTCTTCACCCAATTTGCGGGCCATCAGGCTGCTGTCGGCCAGCTTTCCGAAGCGGATGGAGACATCCGTCATGCCCTGTGATGGATCTTCCAGAAGATCCGTCAGGGTCAAATCTATCTGGATGGCCGGATAGAGACGGGAGAATTCTTCCAGCAGAGGAACGATCCTCAAGCGACCATGCGATACCGCCGCCGATATGCGCAGCAGGCCCGATGGGCCGCTGCCCGCCGAAATCTCGTCTTCGGCCTCTGCAAGTTCCTTGATGATGCGGCGGGCCACGATCCCGAAGCGCTGTCCTTCCTCGGTGATTTGCAGGGCCCGGGTCGACCGCGTCAGGAGCCTGACGCCAAGCCGGCTTTCGGTTCGGTTGATGGTTCGACTGACGCCCGAAGGTGTCATGCCGAGCTGTCGCGCAGCGCCCGAGAAGCTCCCCGCATCGAGCACCGCCACAAAGACTTCCATCTCGCGCATCTTGTCTGAACCGGTCTCTATCTTTGCCTCACAGTCAAAAGTGGGTTGCTTGCCACTGGTCTAACGTCATCGGCAGATTTCGTCCATATGCAGCTGGAATCAAATCATCTCCCGCTCTCTGAAGAGCCTTGAGCCAAGGTGAAATCAAGAACAATGAAACTGAATCCGGCATTGCTGGCCCTGTCACTGGGCTCTTTCTCCATCGGCCTGACGGAGTTCTCTCCGATGGGTCTCCTGCCGATGATCGCAAGCGATCTGAATGTTTCGATTCCGAATGCCGGACTGGTCGTCACAGCCTACGCGTTCGGGGTCACGATTTTTGCTCCATTGGTGACCTTGCTGTCGGGGCGCATATCACGAAATCGGCTCCTGATCATATTGGCGCTCATTCTGGCACTTGGTAACCTGCTCGCGGCGATCTCCCCGACCTATCAGGTGCTTCTGGCTGCAAGGGGCCTGACGGCGCTTTGCCAGGGAACATTCTTTGGTGTTGGTGCGATTGTCGCCGCAAGCCTGGTGCCGGCGGATCGGCAGGCGGGCGCCGTTGCGGCTGTGTTCATGGGGCTGACGGTGGCCAATGTTGCCGGTGTGCCGGCGATGACATATCTGGGTGACCTGGCTGGCTGGCGGGTACCGTTCCTGGTCATTGTCGGGTTCAGCATTCTGACCGCGATCGCGCTTTCGCGCGCATTGCCGCATCTGGCGCCAGATGCGGAAGGGGATGCCAGGGCGGAAATTGCAATGTTGCTGCGGCGACCCGTGCTGCTTGCTCTCGGCATGACGGTGCTGACATCGACAGGGCAATTCACCGTCTTCACCTATGTCGCACCGATCCTGGAACATTCCATGGGTGCATCGGCCAGCATGATATCAGTTGCTCTCGTCGTTGTCGGACTTGGCATGACGGTCGGCAATTCTCTCGGCGGGCGGGCGGCTGACCGATCCCTGCAATGGACCCTGGTCGGAACGCTCATTGGTCTGATTGTCGTTCTGATCGCCCTGGTCTTCGTGGTCGATCAGTATATTCCGACGCTGCTGCTGCTGTTCGTCTGGGGCGGTCTGTGTTTTGCCCTTGTGCCGACAATGCAGATGCGGGTGATGTCGGCCGCCGAGGGCATGTCCAGTCTTGCGTCGTCGGTCAATATCGGGGCTTTCAATCTGGGCAATGGATTGGGCGCTGTCGTCGGTGCGGTCGTGCTCAAGGGCGGATTGAGCTATCCCGATATCGCTCTGGCAAGCGCCGCCGTTTTCGCCGTTCCGCTCGTTTTCGTGCTGCTGCAGGCAGTGCTGAACCGTCAAGCCAGAGCTGCGGTCTGAGCTTTTCGCGGACAAATCAACTGCGGTCAGACGAAATTGCCGCCGATAGGCTGGGCGTATCGGCGGTGGCCTCAATCAGGATCGGTGTTTTCGGGTTTGGCTCATTCGGATCGTAGCGAGCTGGACGTCGCCAGAGATGATCCGAGCTCAGGGGCGGGGCCAAAACCGGTGCCTTCAGCGCGAACCGGGGAGGGGCGGCTTGCGGCCCCGGACCGGCCGCCTATCTGGCGATGTCCCTTGACTATGCCCTCTTGGTCAATCTATTTGACGTTCAGTTTGTCCAGAGCCTTGCCGGTATGCCTTTTCAGCTTTTCGGAGTTCGAAAGCCGATGGCAGCGTCAGCTCTCCCATTTTCAACAATGAATTCGCTTCATCTATTCAAGGGCTTATACATTATCACGGCCCTCTGACTGTCTCAGGCATGTCGTCTTCAATCCGATCAAACCAGACTCAATCAGCTCACACCATGCACTCTGTTCCATCCTATTTCCTGGCCCGCGCTTCGGTTGCGCTCGCGGTCTTTGCAGCCCTTCTGGGCAGCACCGCTCCGAGCCCGCTCTATCCCACCTACCTGCAGACGTTCTCGCTCAGCCATGCCATGGTGACGGAGATTTTTGCCACCTATGCACTCGGGACACTCGTTGCGCTTCTGGTATCATCGCGGATCGGCTCGTCCGTTAGCGATCCCCGCCGCATGATGCTGCCCGGCCTGGTCATCACGGCGGCCGGAGCGCTGACCTTTGCATTCGCGCATGACGTGACAATGCTGCTCGCTGGACGGTTCCTGAACGGTATCGGTACGGGTGGCATTACCGCGATGGCGTCCGCATCGCTTTATGAATTGTCGCCGCCGCACAAACGGGGACAGGCGGCAACGCTTGCAACCCTGGCATTCACGGGCGGGGCGGCTGGCGGGCCGTTGATGAGTTCCGCAGCGATTGCCCTGAATTTTGCGCCGACCGTCTCGCCGTTTCTCTTCATTGTCGCCGTTGCCTGCGTGGCTGGACTGGGGTTGATTCTCTCCAGCTGGCCGGACTGGAAGACTAAAGACGCAACTGATTCCGGTTCGGAAGATCCCGAAGAAAGAAGCCGGGCGGTTATACCGCTGTTCGTGCTGTCCTGCATTGCCGTCGGTATCGCCTGGATGGTGGGGTCATTCATCATGGCCGTTTGTCAACGGCGGAGTAAAATCCGGCCACGGGGCGGAGCAAAAGTCGGCCACTTGTGGCGTGCGCATGAGACCGCCGGTACTGTTGCGCCGCCTTCTCGCCGTCGATGCCGGGGCGAGAAGGCGGTCTCGTTACGCCAGAAGCCAGAGCAGGCGAGCCTGTCCTGCGTAAGGCGCCCCATGAAGCCAGTGATGGCCGTCCGGGGGGGGGCTGGCCGCCCGTTCGTTGACGATGCCGGACAATCACATGACACGCCGGCCGGCTGGCCGTATGTTTTGAACCCGACCGATCAGCCGAGAGGAAAGACCTTGCGACGTGCTGCCGGCAGCGTAACCATTGTTTCAAAGTCGATGAAGGCTTCGCTGTCGGCGATCACTTCTGGAAAAGCCCAGCATTTTTCGGCCTGTTCCTGCGTTTCGAAGGTATAGACCGAAATTGCATCATAGGCCGGCCCATCCTTTGCAACGTAGCGGCCATCGGTTATTTCGACATCGACTGGAAAATGATCGTAGGAGATCAGGCCTTCATCCTTGATCAGCTCGACCATGCGCGGGCCGTGACGGTCTTTGTAATAGGCCAGAAACTCTTCCAGGCTCATGCCGGGTTTGCGTTTCATGATGAATGCGACAGTGTACATTATGTTCTCCAGTCTTGTTGTTTATATCCTGCATGCGGGGCTGCATGGCAGCACCTGCCGGGATCTCCGTGCCTCTTCAGACGGTCTGGCCGATAAGAGGCAGGCTTTCCAGCATGTTTTTCAATGCGATGGCGTCCCAGGGAAGATGTTCCGCGATCCCGAGGCCGACAATATCGGCAACCGCGGCGACATCATTCAGCAGGCGCGTGACCTGGTCCATGGTCATCCGGCCTTCCGGTGTTGCTCCGAATACGCCCGGCGCATCCAGAGGATTGCTGAAATAGAGCGAGCGGAAGAATTTCGGATCCAGAACATCGAGGTCGAGGTGGATGGCCAGACGGCTGGCGCCGGTCGACCGAAACCAGTCGAGCACCTTGTCGCTTGAAACGGCAAGCTCGGCGGGGGTGGCCATTGCCATGCCGTTGCCGCGCACGAAATCCCATTCCAGCGGCATCATGTCGTAAAGGCCAGCATACATGACATTCTGCGGCTTGACGGGGTTCCTGACCCGGGAGGCAAAGTCACGATCGCCCTTGCCGAGGAGATTGCCGAGCACCATGGCATGGGCGTGTGAAAAATGGTCCGGCGTCAGGATATCGGGATGGGAGTCGACCCAGAGGACCGCCAGGTCGTCGCCATGGCGTTCGCTCAGATAGGCGAAAGGGGCAAGGTCAACGAGGCAATCGCCACCGAGGACGACGATACGGTCCGGGCATTGTTCAGCAAGAATGGCGGCGGCGGCGTCGGCCTGCTGCAAAAGGACGGTACGGGCAACAATGCCGTCTTCAACCGGAAGGTCGGCCTCGGAAGGGGCTGCGACTGGAACGGTGATCGTGTCGCCTTTGGTGACGGGCGCCAGAAAGTTCAGCATCTGGGCACCGAAATGATAGGCGGGTAGGGTGCCGCCCTGCCATTGGGGCATGAGCAGGCGCAGGGTCTTGGAACTGGCTTCGGTCATTGGTTGGTCCTTCACCTCAGTCTTGTCGGCCAAGCCGGATAGCCTTGATGATGGTTCCCGGTCAGCGTCGAACAGCAATGAGAAGGCAGGATAGCGGCAAGCGCGGCATCGAATTTGTGCTCAGTTGCCAGATTGTCGCCGTTTCGTGCCAGATCGACCCTTCACCTGCACGAACGGCCGCCGTTCGAAGCCGCGCCATATTGCCTCTACTTTGATCACCTGGGTTGTTGATCACTGCTGCCGACCCTTCTCAGAGGGTGAAGGGCGGCGGCTTTCTTTCCCGTCGTGACCGAATTTGACGAAATTCGTCAGGTAGTTAGGCAAGGCATCGACCCTGTCGGCGTCAAGGTATGCCAATCTCAAGAAATTGCTGTGTTTTGGCATGAAAATTGCAAAGATTACGTTAGGGGTTGAAGCCAGACAGGCAGGCGTCATGGAAAAGCAGTTTTCGACGAGGGATATCAGCGCCGGTGAGCGCTTCGATTACTGGCACGAGCTGGTCTACCGCACCTATGCACCTTGCAGCGGCCGTGTCCGCTCGGTTTCCGGCTTCAATGCCAGTCTCAGGACGCAGGAATTCGGGACCACGGAAATCAGCGATGTCGCCTCCACCGGCATTGCCTATGAACGCAAAGCCTTCGATGTCCGACGTGGCCCGCGTGACGATTTCTTCGTTTCCTTCATGGTTTCCGGCGAAGGCCGGTTTGAGCAGAACGGCAATTCGGTGATGCATCGCGCTGGCGACATTCTGCTTTATGATTCCGGTCGGCCCTACAGCTATAGTTATGATCAGGCGTATCGCTCGATCCTGATGCGGATCCCGCGGCCGATCGCATCTTCGCGGCTGGTTGATGTCGACCGGCTGGGCGGCGTGATCCTGTCCGGTGGTTCGCCTTTCGGCAAGTTGCTCGGCACGCTTCTTGGCGAAGCCCACAGTCTGGCGACGTCGGTCGAAAGCGATGCACTGCTGCAGCTCAGCCCATCCATGCTCGACATGATTGCAGCTGCCGTAAGGCAGGGAACCGGCGACACCGCTGCCGAAAGTGCGGCCAGCCGCTCGAAGATAGAGCAGGTCAAACGTTATCTGAACGCCCATATGGCAGACAGTTCACTGACACTGCAGCAGGTTGCAAGGGAGCAGAATGTTTCTGTCAGAACCCTGTGCCGGCTGTTTGCTGAAACCGGCACGACGCCGATGGGATGGCTGCAGACACGTCGGTTGCAGGCGGCCTATTCTGCCATTTCCGAGCGCAGGGTCCGCAGCATCACCGATGCCGCACTGGATTTCGGCTTCAACGACCTTTCCCACTTTGGCCGCTCCTTCAAGAAGGAATTCGGCGTAACGCCCAAATCCCTGCTCTGAGCGCCTTGCTGTCGCAGTCCGGACAGGCCTCAACAGCAAGAGGCGCTCCGGCCAAGCGGAGCGCCTCTCGTCGTTCAGGATGATCAGAGGATCAGAACTGATCCCAGGGCTTGCACTCGGCGCCGCCATTGGCCTTGCGGGCGATCGGCATGGGGGTGTAGACGCTTTTTTCGAGGCTCGCTCCGCTGAAGTAATTCACAATGCTGTCGATGGCATAGCGCGCCTCATCGGCAGGGGCCTGGCCAAGGGTTGCATCAAGCTTGCCCTGTTTCAGCAGCTCGACACCGGCCGGCTCGCAGCCGACGGAAACCATGGCGAGTTTGGTGACATCGACACCGGCACGATCTGCGGCGGCGACGACACCCTTCATCATGACATCTTCATCGGAATAGATGCCCTTGATCGTGCTGCCATATTTTGTCAGCAGGCCCGATGCGGCGTCCATCGCGGTGCCCGTATCCCAGTTGCCGGGTTGCTGGGCGACAATATTGATGCCGGGAGCGATTTCGGCGAGGCGCTCGGAAAAGCCCTTGTATCGCGACATGGTCTGAGCCTGGCCGACAATACCGGTGATCATGATGACGTCGCCTTCCTCGCCGAGGCCCTTCGCCTTGAAGGTTTCGAGCATGAGGTCTGCGGCTTCTCGGCCTTCGCCCTCATAATTGGCGCCGCTGTAGGAGATCCAGAGATCATCATGTGTAGCATCGGGCTGAACGTCGGTCAGGAGCAGCGGAATTCCGGCCTGGCCGATCTTGCGCATGGAGGGAAACAGCGCCGTGCCGTCAATGGTCCAGAGCAGGATCAGATCGGGCTTCTTGGCAATGGCCTGGGTGATCTGGGTCGCCTGCTGGGCGGCATCGAACTTGTTGGTGACGACTTCGAGATCAAGATCGGCATCCTTGGCATAGAGGCGCAGCGCATCATTATAGGCAGCGCAGTATTCGCAGATGTCATCGGCGCCGAGGAAGATGACTTTCTTGCCGGCGGCATCATCGGCGAGCGCCGCGCTGGCCAGCGCACCCGTGGCAACGACGAGAGGCAGGGCCCCGCGCAACAGCGATTTCAGAAAGGAACGCGGATTGAGGTCAAGCATGAAATTCCCCTTTAGTGTTTGCTGGTTTGGATTGATTGACCGAAAGAGCGAAGGAAACGTTCTGTCAGCGCGCTCTCGAAAAGAACGACGATGAGCAGGATCCCGCCATTGGCGAGCAGGATTGTTGAACTGTCGGCGCCGATATAGCTCAGGCCATTGCTGAGGACAGACAGGATCAGTGCACCGAGAAGGATTCCGGAGACCTTGCCGACCCCGCCCGACAGTGCGACGCCACCAAGAATGGCTGCGGTGACAGACTGGATGAGAAGACTTCCACCGAACTGGGAGGATGCACGGCCGAGGCTGATGGCCATCAGCACGCCATCGATGGCGGCGAAAGCGCCGGCGCAGACAAAGACCATGATCAGGGCCGGGCGGATACGGGTCCCGCTCATCAGCGCAGCCTTGCGGTCGCTGCCGGCGGCATAAATGTCACGACCAAGCCTGGTGAAGGACAGGACGACGAACAGGATAGCGCCCAGAACAAGTGCGCTGATGCTCCAGGGCGAGAAAATTCCAACCACCGTGAGACCGACGAAATCCGTCATTTCGAGATGATCGAAAATCGCTGTCTTGCCGCCTTCAAGCCAGACAGAGGCACCCTGCAGGACGATCATGATGCCGAGCGTCGTGACCAGAGACGAGACCTTGAGCCGCAAGGTCAGCCACGCATTCAAAACGCCGACAAGCGCACCGAAAAGGACAGCGGCCAGGATGCCGAGCACGGCGTAATCCGCGCCGAACTTGACCATGATGAGGCCGGCAAGCGCCACCATGGCGCCAACGCTCAGATCGAGCTCGCCGGCAATCATGGTCAGACCGATTGCAAGGGCCACGGGAGCGATGACAGCGAAGGTCTGGCCGATGGCATAGATGTTGCCGATCGAGAGAAAACCCGTGGTCATGACGCTGAAGATGATGACCAGAGCAGGCAGAAGAGCCAGGCGGAGATAGAAGGAGAGGGATCTTGTCACGCTTTCAAACCTTTCGTGGCTTCGATCAGTTCCGTTCGCGGCTCAGCGCAGCGCCAAGCATGACCGAACCGATGACCGCAAGGCCCTTGACCATGAGCTGAACTTCATAGGAGAAGCCGTTGACCAGCAGGATGTTGGAGAGAACGGCGACAAAAATGGCGCCGACGGCGGCATCCAGCACCCGGCCGCGCCCGCCCTTAATGCCGACGCCACCAATGAGGACGGCGGCAATGGCGCTGAAATCGAGATCCTGACCGACCCGCAGATTGCCTGCACCGGCCTGCGCTGCAATCATGACGCCTGCAGCAGCTGCGGCCGTGCCGGCGATGAGATAGGCAAGCATTGCAGCCCGTGATGTGCGGATCCCCGCGAGCGCTGCCGCTGCCTTGTTCATGCCTGTCAGCCTGAGTTCTCTGCCGGTGCGGGACCGTTCGATGATGAATTCGAGGATCAAGGCAAGAACGACGAAAATCAGTGCCTGATAGGGCAGGCCGGAGACAAGCGCGCCATTGCCGAGCCAGCCGGTATCGGCATCAATCAGTACGGTACGGCCGCTGGAAAGATACTGGGCAATCGCGCTGATCAGTGACGCCGCTGCAATCGAGGTGATGATCGGATTGCTGCGAAAGGATACGACGACCACGCCCAGGATCAACCCAACCACCGCGCCCGCAAGAAGGGTCGCAAGGATGGCCGCCGGAAGGCTTCCCGAGGAAAGCATGGCGAAAATGATCGACGCCAGGGCTGCCGTTGCCGAAAGAGACAGGACAAACAAATTGCCCGACAGGGTGATCAGGGCCAGGCCGATTGCAACAACGCCCACCGGAGCACCGGTGTAGAGAATGGCGCTGATGTTGCTGGCCGAGGCAAAATTCGGCACGGTGAGAGCGGCCAGAATGATCATCGCCAACAGGATGAGCTGAATGACGGTCGCATGCATTCTTGCCGGTGAAAATGCGGTCATGCTGCGGCCCTTGGTGAAGACGGAAGTGCTCGAAGCAGATGTCATTGGACGGTCTCCTGTCGGCCGTGCAGAATGTCTTTCAGAATTTCATCGGAATCCGTCTCGTCATGCGGCAGATCGCGCACGATCCTGCCGCGATAGACGGTGACGATGCGGTCCGCGAGTTCCATGACCTCTTCGAGGTCCGTCGAGTAGAAGGCGATCGCCAGTCCCTCGCTCGCCAGCGCCTGCAGCCGGGCATAGATTTCTGCGCGTGCGCCGACATCGACGCCGCGTGTCGGTTCATTGAGAAGCAGCAGCTGCGGTTCGGTTGCCGCTGCTTTTGCCAGCGACACCTTCTGCTGATTGCCGCCGCTCAGGGTCGAAACCTGATGCGAAAGTCGTTTCTCATCAATCTGGAAGGCACGTGCCAGCGGCAGGGCCCGGCTCTTGCTGAGGCTTGAAGAGATCAGGCCGAACGGGCTGATCCTGTTCAGGATTTGCGCGGTGATGTTGATCTCGATGCTGGCCGTGAGGAACACTCCCCGCCCGGCGCGATCTTCCGCGACATAGGCAATGCCATTGCGATAGGCATCGGCGATGCTGCGGAGGGAAAGAGGCGTTCCATTCAGGCTCAGTCCGCCCTGAGATGGCTTGTGAAGACCGGCCATGGTTTCAAGAATGGTATCGGCACCCGAGCCAAGCTGGCCGACGATGGCGAGGATTTCACCCGGGCGAACCGAAAAGTCGACCGGGCCGAACCCGCCTGCCACGCCAAGGGTGCGGGCTTCAATTCGGGCCGGGGCTTCGGACGGGCTGACCCGTCCCGCACTCTTGGCTACATGCTCGACATCACGGCCGATCATGGCGCGAACCAGTGACTGTGGATCGAGGTCTTCGGTGTTTTTCGTAAAGATATGTTCGCCATTGCGGAAGACGGTAATACGGTCGGTCAGAGCAAAGATCTCCGCCAGGCGATGGCTGACGATAACAATCGTGGTGCCGCGGTCCCGCAACTGGCGCAGCACCGCGAAGACCTTGTTGATCTCGGCATCGGAGAGTGTTGCGGTCGGCTCATCAAGCAGCAGCACCTGCGACTGGCTTGCCAGGCCGCGCGCAATTTCGATCAGCTGCTGTTCGGCAAGTGTCAGGGTTCCGGCCGGCGTCCGGTGATCGACATGGTCAAGCCCGACGAGAGCCAGAAGCGCCTTCGTTTCCTGCGCGAGCCGGCCGCGAAGATAAAGGCCTGCCGTGGTTTTCCTGCGATTCAGCATGATATTGTCGAGCACTGAGAGGTGCGGGATGACCGACAATTCCTGGTGAACAATCGACAGGAGCGCGGGGTCCGGGCGTTCGCCGAAGGCAATCGCAATGCCGTCGATTGACAGACTTCCCTCATTGGGAATGACGATGCCGCCGAGAATCTTGATCAGAGTGCTTTTGCCGGCGCCGTTCTCGCCGCAAAGGCCGAGAATTTCACCCTTGCGCAATTCGAAACTGGCATCTTTCAGCGCGGCGACACCGCCATATCGCTTGCTGATACCCGCAGCCACCAGGATTGGTTCATGTGTCATGCAGACCCCTCGAACGGTCGCGGGGCTCTCTGAGGTCTTTTTCAGCCCGGCCCCGGGTTCATCGCCACACATTCAGCGATGTGTCGATCTGTCCTCATTAAGCGGGTTGGGCGGGCGGCGTGCTCTACGAATATTGCCAAGTTTTCGCCTCGGCGTGCCAAAAATGGCCAAGACCGAATGCCGAGACAGCGGCCCGACGTCGGGCCAGCAGTGCGCCTTGATGGCGAAGGTCATGTCGTCACGCGGCCCCTTTTGTTTCCGGATCATCATTGAACGGAAGGCTTTGGGGCCAAGATCTTGGGAGGCTGCAAGTCGGGGCAGCCTTCCATCCGCATGGAAATCGGGTAATCGCGCCCGAAAGAGCATTGCGTAGCCCTTAGAGCGCCGTGCATCCATTCGGATGCACCAAGGACGCTCTAACTTATTGAAACTACGCATCGTGCTTGTCGAAAATCGATTCCGACTTTCGGGCCGATGCTGTAGACACCGAATGCATGGCAGGGGCCGCATGGGGCGATATGAACTGGTTGCGGTGCGATCGTCATCATGCTGCGACAGCTGAAGCTGCACGGCATGGCACAGGCCGTCGGCGAGCTGACCGGGCAGACGCCGTCCGCCTGTGGGCCGATCCTGCGGCCGAGATGACCGCATGATCAGAAGCGCAAGTG
The DNA here is from genome assembly GCF_013184775.1 of Martelella sp. HB161492. GTDB lineage: Bacteria > Pseudomonadota > Alphaproteobacteria > Rhizobiales > Rhizobiaceae > Martelella. Next base: position 343,604 of record NZ_JAATVV010000006.1, on the reverse strand, counting down.
CCCATCTGCGGCAAAGCGCAGAGACATTGGCAATGCCATCGATCCCTTGAGATCAGGCCTGCGGCAGCGCATGAAAAAGCCGTGCGGCCGGTTGCGGCCGCACGGCATGGTCTTTCAGGTCTGATGATCAGGCGAACATGAAATCGCTTTCCGTCAGATGCTGGTTTTCCTGCAACTGGATGGTGATTTCGCTACAGTTTCCGTTGTCCAGAACAGCGCAATAGCCCAAACCGTAAACCTCGCGATATTCAATATGGTCCCGAAGAGTATCCCAGCTGTTGAAGATACCATCTAGGCTTTCTAGGCCTTGCAGCCTTATCGTGTCTTCGCCTTGTGCAAAATCGGTGATGGTGTCATGGCCAAAACCATTGAAGGGGTTCTCTAGGATCTCGTCGATGGTTTGGGCATCTGGAGACCGCGTGAAGACGAACACATCATTGCCGGCGCCGCCCGTGAGCGTGTCATTACCGCGACCGCCGTTGATCGTGTCGTTACCGCCACCGCCGTTGATCGTGTCGTTACCGGAGTCGCCATAGATCCTGTCGTCGCCATTGCCGCCAGAAACAGTGTCGTTGCCATCGCCGGCATAAATGAAATCAGTGCCCCATGTGCCGTAGATGATGTCATTGCCGCCGTAAGCGAAGATTTCGCTGCCGCCGGTTGCTGCATGTTTATTTGCCTGGCACTCCCCATTGCTGTCCTGCAGCCAGTCACTCGGTTTGCCGCCGAAGATCAGTTCGCTTCCGTCGCAGCCGACAACGACAGTATTTGCGCCGCAATCGTGACCGTCGTAGATGGAGCCTCCCATTTTGACGCCGTTTTCGCCCAGAACATAGTATGTGTCGCCATTGCGCATCGTGTTGATCATAGCAGTCAGGTCATCATGATTGCCAAGGCGATCGTCAAACAGAGATTTGATACTGTCTGAAGTCAGCTGAATTTTGTCGTTTTCACCGTCACCTTGGGTCATCATGTAGATCGCGCCGTCAACTTTCTTCACGACAATCGTTGAAGCGATCGTGCTGTTGAGGATCTGATTTTTTAGCACTTCTGTATCATAGCCCGCGCGCAACGTCTCACCATGCGCAGCTGCGATATCTTTGATATCGGTCAAGATGCCTTTGTCGAGCTGGATGACGGAGACAATATTTTGCTCGTCATTTCTGAACACCAGATTGAAGGTGTCGTTTAGGCCCTGCCCTTCTTCGTTGGTATAAGGCTGAGGACCATCGCTCGCATTGCAGAAGGCCTGGATCAGCTGATCATGCTGAAGATCAAAATCGAGGATCCGTACATTGCTGTCTAGGTCGCTGTTGTTCCCTTCCGACTTACCTGCGAAAGCATAGTTGAGGCTGCGGGAAACCTCTCGCGTTCCGAAGTTGATGGCATTGATAATATAGCCCATCCCCTTACTGGCCAACCCGGTACCGGGGCTTAAGCCAAGCGCATCCTGAATCACATCGAGAGCGAATGTAACCGTTCCCAACCCTGTATGATTAGAGATGGGTGGCTGAAAGGGTTCGTCCTGAAGGGTGATGACGAATGTATCGTCGCCGGCGCCGCCCGTGACGGCGATCCGGCCTGGATGTGCATTGGTGTTTTGTGTGACGACGATATAGTCGTCCCCGGCGCCGCCGTCGATATCCGCATAGCCGCCGTCGTGGCAATATATGCTGTCATTGCCATCACCGCCGTCCACCGTCGTATGATGGGACTTGTCATGCGAGCCCCTAAATCTGGCTATGTCGTCTCCTGTTCCCAAATCTACATGGACAAAGGGAATTTTCCAGGAGCCCAGACCGTCGTAGATATCATTGCCTGCCCCCAAATCGAACGCACAAGCATAACTGCAGTCATTGTCCTCGAAATGTACTTCATCTCCCCCAGAGGATCCGATGAATTTGAATAGAATTCGGGTGCCGTTTTTCCATTCATCATAATAGGGGTTTGTATCGCTATTGACTGTGTCACTGTATTCCGTGTGGTCAATATAAACCTTTGCCTTGTCATGCTCCCGCGTGACCTTGCCGTCTGCATAAGTCGAATGTCCCAAATCGAGATCAGTAATCTCTAGGTCTCCGTCAAAATGCATCGTAAAAAAGTCAGTTCCGTTGTCGTATTCAAGATCTGTGTGTCCTGACATTTTAACCTCCCTGTTGCTCACAATTCCTCTTGCGAGCCATCTGTTTGCTTCCACTCCTGCCTAGACGAACGCAGTGTGCGTCTGCGGCTTGCCCGTTGAAGTGGCAGCGCCGGAGTGGAGAGGAGGGCGCTGCCTGGCGTGACACGGCTTCCGGGCCCCGGCCTTGCCGGTGCCCGATGCGTGTCCCACCGATTGATGCCGGCATATTGCTTTGGGCCGGCTGGCCTGTTGCGGCGGCCGGCTTCAGCCGGGCGCAACAGATCGTTCTGACAAGCGCCGTCATGGGCGCTGCCGGATGCTCCCGCTTCAGGGGACTGGCTTGCGATGGTCAGGGCGGATGCGACAGACTTTGCCTGTGACGACGCGAATGCGCCTGCGCATGACTGTCCGCTGGCAAAGGCGCTGCCGCCACGGCCCGTTGCAGTGGCCCGGTATTCGGATCAGGCTCTGCGAACAGAGTATCAATGAGTATTGATCTTTTGTGGGTCATGTATAACCTCACTTTCCGGAAGCCGGAACAACATCACCCTTTGCCTGGCGATTTGTGAATACAAGGCTGTCGGAGCGTCTGAAGCCCTTCCGGTCGGGGTGCTCTGCAGGCTGTTCATGCGACCTGCTCAACCCTTTTTCCAGGTCTTTATATAGGTATAAAATAATAGAGCGTCAATTATATTGACGATATAAATTTGCAGTACCTGTATTTGGGGGGGCATCCCCCGGAGGCATGGGCCCGGGCGTCATTGCATTTTCCGGTCTGGGCTGTACCGACAAAGCCTCTCTGCCATCGATACGATTTCTGTCGACGTGCTTCCATCTCGATCTGCTTGTCCAGAAAATAAATAACGACATGATAATAAACGATAAATATAGTTCGCCTCTCACTATCCACCTGTGAAAGGCCGGCCGACAGCGCCCTTGCATTGTCTGATCGCCGCCGACATCCGCCCTGGCCGGATGGCTTGGCGACCGTGCATGCCGGCGATGACTTTGTCCTGTCTCCGGGTTCAGGCGGAAGATTCATCACGGGCAATGACAGCGAGTTCCGGCGCCGGTTCGGGCAGATTTCCCTCTGGCCCTGATTGCCGGCAAGGCGCAGCCGGTGTCGTTGGGCCGGCCGCTGCCGCTGCGCGGCCGACAGGGCGCGGCGGCAATCTGAGGCGGATGCGGGGTATGATGCAGCATGTCTTTGTAAATATTCAACTTAATGTATAAAATGAATGTATATTATATAATAGCTATTTTTGACACATTTAGAACATTTTTTATTCCTATTTATTGATCATGTCAGGTCGATGTTAAATATAAGTCGCGAAAAAGCGTTTTCGCGCCGATCTGAACTGAATTCGACAGGACCGATGACGGCATAAGCGATGTCGCCCGGTGCTGCGATCGACGGACTGGTGCCCGGCCCCGGGGCATTCAGAGCCTTTCGCTGGCATTCAGGCGGATGAACCATCCGTTCCGGCAATCGGGTCCCGTCCGAGACGAGGGCCTTTTCATGTTCACGAACAAGCAAACGAAAAATCATGAGCTTCGCGCCGCCATCGCCGCCTCGCGCGAGGCCTTTGGCGGTGTGGCGGTGTTCAGCGCCGTGGTCAATGTGCTGGCGCTGACCGGAACCCTGTTCATGCTGCAGGTCTATGACCGCGTCATTCCCGGCCGTTCGATGGCGACGCTGACAGCGCTTTTTATTCTCATCGTGCTCCTCTACGCGCTGATGGGTGTTCTCGACAACGCCCGCGGACGGGTTCTGGCCCGGATCGGGGCGCGGTTTCAGGACCGGCTCGACGCCAGGGTGTTTCGCGTCGTGCTGGAACGGTCACGGGTTCCGGCAATCCGGCAGAAACCGGCGGCAGCGCTTGACAGCCTCGCCGTGATCCAGGCGTTTCTGGCCTCGCCCGTGCCTGGTGCGCTGTGCGACCTGCCATGGGTCCCCTTCTTTCTGGCGATCATGTTCGGCTTCAACTTTTGGCTCGGCCTTCTCGGTGTTGCCGGGCTTGTCATTGTTGCCGTGCTTGGCATTGCCAATCAGTGGCTGACAGCACGCAGGAATGCGGAGGCTGCCCGATTGAAGCAGGAGGCGGAATCGGCCACCGAGCGTGCCCGCAAGCAGGTGGAAACCCTTCGCGGACTGGGCATGACGGGTCCCTTTCAGGAGCGCTGGCGGTCACTGCGCACCAAAGCGCTGGAAGCCAGCCTGGCCACGTCCGATGTTTCGGGCAGGCTGCTGTCTGCCTCAAAGGCGATCCGTCAGTTGTTGCAGTCATCGGCGCTGGCGCTGGGGGCTGTTCTGGTTCTGGCGGGCAATTTCCACGCCGGTGCGATGATTGCCTGTTCCATTCTGCTGGGTCGTGCGCTTGCGCCTGTCGAGCAGGTGATCGGGCAATGGGCTCTGGTCCAGCGTGCCGGCCGCTCCTGGCAGACATTGTCCCTGCTGCTCGAGGAGGTCGGCGATCAGGCGGAACGCATGCCATTGCCGCGGCCGCAGGCCCGCCTTGATGTCGAGGCGATATCGGTTGTCCCGCCCGGTGAGCGCAAGCCCGTTCTCACCAATGTCAACTTTTCGCTGGCGGCAGGCCGGGCACTTGCGGTGATCGGGCCGTCGGCGGCGGGAAAGTCGTCGCTTGCCCGCGCTGTTACGGGGCTGTGGCCGGCAGGCGCCGGCGTCATCCGGCTTGGCGGCGCCGATATCCGTGAATATGACGAAGACACGCTTGGTCGCTATTTGGGCTATTTGCCGCAGAGCGTGGTTCTGTTTCCCGGAACAGTGGCTGAAAATATTGCCCGCTTTACCCCTGACGCCGATCCGGCGGCCATTGTGCTTGCCGCCGAAAAGGCCGGGGCGCATGAGATGATCCTCGGTCTGCCGATGGGCTACGATACACCGCTGACGGAAGGCGATGGGATCATGTCCGGCGGCCAGCGCCAGCGTCTCGGGCTGGCGCGCGCGCTGTTCGGCGATCCCTTGCTGCTCGTGCTCGACGAGCCTAATGCCAGCCTCGATGATGAGGGGTTGATGGCTCTCAACGGCGCCATTTCCTCCGCCAAGGAGGATGGCAGGGCCGTCATCATCATGTCGCACCGCCCCTCGGCGCTTGCCGCCTGCGACGATGTTCTCGTTCTCGAGCGGGGCCAGCAGCGCGCTTTCGGCCCGCGCGACGAGGTGCTTCAGCGTTTTGCTCGCGCCCCGGTTCAAAATGCAGTTGCTACGGGAGGGCACTGAGATGTCCGATAAATGGTCTTCCAGGCGAATTTTGCGGTTCGGTTTTCTGGCTCTGGCCCTGGCCGCCGGTGGTATTGTCGTGTGGGGCTTTTCCACCGAGATCGGCGGTGCGGTGATCGCTTCAGGGCAGGTGGAGGTTCAGGCGCGCCGTCAGGTCATCCAGCATCCCGATGGCGGTGTCGTGGCGGAAATCGATGTTCATGATGGCGAAAAGGTGAAGGCCGGTCAGCAGCTCATCCTGCTGGACGATACGATGCTCAGCGGCCAGCGCCAGATTCTCAGGCGCCAGATCTTCGAGGCTGAGGCCAGTCTGGCCCGGGCGCAGGCTCAGGTTCTCAGTCAGGAGACCTTGACATTTTCCAGCGATCTTCAGGCTGAAGCCGATGCGGATCCCGATCTTCAGTCGGTTCTTGACGGCGAGCAGAAGCTATTTGCCGTCACGGCGGAATCGAATGATCTGCTGAAGCAGCAGCTGGCACGGCAGCAGGAGCAGGCCGATGCGATGATCGCAGCCTCGGAGGAAGAGGTTGCGGCTCTGCGAAGGGCACTCGATGTCGCGCATGAAGAGCTTGAGCGCTATCAGGGCCTGCTTGATCGTGGCCTGACCCCTGCCAATGTCGTATCAAGCCTGAAACAGCAGTCGGCATCGCTGGAAGCGCAGATTGCCGATCTGAAGGTGACAATTGCTGAGACTGAAGGCAATCTTGCCAGCGATAAGGTTCAGCTTCTGCGGGTCACCTCCGATGCGCGCAAGTCGGCGCAGTCCGAAGTTGCGCAGATCCGTCCGCAGCTGGCGGAGCTGAAGGAGCATCTTGCCGTTATCAATACGGAATATGGCCGGCTTTCGCTGCGTGCACCGATGGATGGCACGGTCTATGACATGAAAATGTTCACCGTCGGCGGCGTCATTCAGCCGGGTGCCGAAGTGGCAGCCATCGCTGCGGCGGATGAGCCCTTCGTGCTTGCCGTCAAAGTGTCGCCGGCTTCGATCGACCGTGTTCATGTCGGGCAGGATGTGATCTTGAAGTTTCCGAACTTTGACAGCCGGACGACGCCGGAATTCAGCGGCACAGTGCGCATGATTTCCGCCGACACGCTTGTCGAGGAAAAGAGCGGTTCGACCTATTTCCGGGTTGAAATTGCGCTGGATCCGGCTTCGCTGACAACGGCCCGGACGCTGGGGCTTATGCCTGGCATGCCCGTACAGGCCTTCGTTCAGACGGGCGTGCGCAGCCCGGTGACCTATCTTCTGAAGCCGCTCACGGACTATTTCGACCTGGCCTTCCGGGAGGAATAGTCGCTCTGTTGCAGATCGTCATCGCGGCAGAGAGAAAGCCGTCTTTTCGGTGTCAGGCGGTCTGACCTTCGAGATTTTGGGCGACGAACGCGCCGGCTTCGGTCGGCGCGTTCGGTTCAGTGGCGCATGCATGTTCAACAATGCCGACCTCTCCATGGTGTCACCCGTCAAAAAGCACGCATGAGGTCGAAACCATTGCGCGTCGCACAGGCTGTTTTCAGGGTCTTGAACCCGCGCTCTGGCTTGATCGGCAGTTTCAGCTTTCCATCCGCGACCATGCCGGTCTCGGACAGGTTCACTGCGGGGCGTCGGTCCGGTCTGGCCTCGCCCTTGCGAGCGAGGCTTCGATCTCTTCCTTCATCGCCTCGGCGACCATCCGTCCGATGCGGGAGGTGGTCTTGCGGGCGTCGATGGCAACGGTCAGCGTTTGCGGATCGGCGCCTTCATCCCGGACCGGCCGGAACAGCAATTGCCCGGCGGCAAGTTCGGGCGCGGCGTCGAGTTCGGAGGTGAAGGCGACATGGCGGCCATTGCCGGCGAGCTGCTTGACGAGCTGAAGCGAATTGGTGACCACCGCCTTTTGCGGATCGGTGAACAGCCAGCCGTAATGCGCGTCGAGGTAACGCCGGATCAGCAGCGCCTTGCTTTGCAGCGCGATCGGATAGCTCGTCGCCTCCTGGAGGCTGACCGAGGACCGCCGTGCCAGCGGATGGGATGGCGCGATCACGCAGCCGAAGGGCAGTTCCGTGGTCCAGACGAAATGGATGTCGCGGCGCGGCGTCAGGTTGAAGATTGCCGCGATATCGGCGTCGCCGGCAAGAAGCGCGGTCAGCGCGTCGTCGGGACTTGCGATCTCGACCTCGAGCGAAATCCGCGGTTGCTCGCGCGACAGGCGTTCGATCAGGTTCGGCAGGAAGCCATTGGCATGGCTGTCCATGGCGACGATGCGGATATGGCCCTGATCGACACCCTGCAGCTGCCTGATTTCGGTGACGGCCCTGCGTTCGTCTGATCGCCAGCGCCGCGCCAGCGTCACCAGCGCGTCGCCGGCCGCCGTCAGCCGCATGCCGCGCGGCAGGCGTTCGAAAAGCTCGACGCCGAGATCCTGTTCGAGAAGGAGAATCTGACGGTCGATCGCCGAGGCGGCAACGTTGAGTTCCTTCGCTGCCTTCTGGATCGAACCCGAACGGGCGACCTGATCGGCATAGCGAAGCGAGGCTGGAACGAGGGAAGCGCGCATCTGAGCATCCTAATTTTTCGAATGCACTATTGCTCAATCTGTTCTGGACGGCAACGCTCTTTTCGCTGATCATCTGTTTCAACGACAGCAAGACATACCCCGTCACCCTTCAGGAAGAACCCAGGATAGGCCGATGACCAATGGCACCAGCCATGACGCGCCCGCGACCTCCGCCCTGACCGGCCTCACAAGCGCCGGATCTGCAGGCAAGGGCGTGGCCGCCCGCAGCCGGGCCGGCGTCTTCGCCGGGACGAGCCGCACGGGTCTGCTGCTCGTCGCGCCCGCCGTCCTGTTTCTCGGTGTGTGGTTCTTGTGGCCGGTATTCTCGATGATCTGGCTCAGCGTCTCGGCCCATACCATCGACGGTGTCACGGTCGAGGGGTTGACGATCGAGAACTATGTCCGCCTGTTTTCGACCGACCTTTATGTGCGCATCCTGATCCGAACGGTTCGGATCGCGCTCATGACCAGCCTGTTTGCTGCGCTCTTTGCCTATCCGCTGGCGATCGCGATCGCGCGGGGCGGTCCGCAGCTGGCGCGTATCGTCACGATCACCATCCTGTCGCCGCTGCTCGTCAATGTGGTGATCCGCTCCTATGGCTGGCAGACCATCCTCAACAAGACCGGCGCGCTTGCCTGGGTGCTGAAGCTGGTCGGGATCAGCAATCCGCCGGTCCTGCTCTACACCGAATGGGCGGTGCTGATCGCCTGCGTTCACGTCTACCTGCCATTCATGGTGATGCCGCTCGCTTCCGCGATCGCGCGTATCGACCGCACGGTGGAAGAGGCAGCGCGGGTTGCAGGCGCGTCGGCGGCGACCGTGTTTCGCCGGGTCACGTTTCCGCTCAGCCTGCCAGGCCTTGCGACCGGGGCCTCGCTGGTGTTCTCGCTGAGCGCGGCGGCCTATGTGACACCGCAGATCCTCGGCGGAAATTTCTCACCGCTGCTCGGCACGCTGGTCGAACAGCAGATCCTGACGCTTAACGACTGGCCCTTCGGCGCGGCGATCTCGACCATGCTGATCGCCATGGTTCTGGCCTCGAACCTACTCTTCCTCAAGATTGTCAACCGGCGTTTCGCCTCATGGACGGCAGGTGCGCGATGAACGAGACTGTCAGCCCGCTTCTTAAGATCGTTGTCGCGGTCATACTGGCCCTTGTGGTGGCGCCTCTGATCGTACCGCTTTTGATGTCGGTTTCCGATACGCCCTATATCGTGTTTCCGCCGCAGAGCTTCACGCTCAAATGGTATGGCGTCGTGCTCGCCAATGCGGATGCACGCGGCAGTTTCCTGTATTCGCTCGAACTTGCCGCGATCGTCACCACGCTCTCGCTCGCTCTTGGCATTCCCTGCGCCGCCGGTCTGACGCGCTACCGCCTGCCGGGCCAGGATGGCGTGCTCGGCCTGATCCTGTCGCCGCTGATCGTGCCGCTGATCGTCACCGGGGTCGCGCTGCTGCAACTCTTCTCCATGCTCGGCTCACGCGCCACGCTGATGCAGATGGTCATCGGCCACATGGTGGTCTGCCTGCCCTATGTCATTCGCTCGGTCTCGGCGAGCTTCGTGCTGGTCGACCGCAATCTCGAGGATGCCGCCGCCGTTCTCGGCGCGCCGCCGCGCACCGTTGCAGCCCGGGTGATCTGGCCGCAGGTGCGACCGGGCATCATCGCCGGAGGCATCTTCGCCTTCATCGTTTCCTTCGACGATTACCCGATCTCGATGTGGCTCGCCGACGGCAACCACTTTCCGATCCCGCTCTACCTCTACACCGTCATCGAGCGCTCCTTCGATCCGTCGATCGCCGCCATTGCCTCGCTGATGATCTTCTTCGCTCTCGTTCTCGTGCTTTTCATCGAGAAAATACTCGGCATCAGTCTTGCCAGGCTGGCGAGCTGATCCCGTTTTCGACCAAACCAAAAAGGGGAACTGAACATGACCAACATATCCAGACGTACCTTCGGCAAGCTCGCACTCGGGACGGCCGCTCTCGCCGCGCCGATGAGCTTCGTGCGCAACGGCTTTGCGGCCGGCAAGGAAATCCAGATCGGCATCTGGGGTGGCTCGCAGGGCGAATTCGTCCGCAAGGAGATCATCCCGGCCTTCGAAAAGGATTTCGACTGCAAGGTCACCCCGGAAGAGGGCTTCACCCTCGCCAATGTCGGCAAGATGCGCGCCACCAAGGACAATCCGAAATATTCGGTGATGTTCATCGATGACGTCGCGATCCCGATCTGCAAGACCGAGGGGCTGATCGAGCAGCTTCCGGCCGACCAGATGCCGGCACTCGCCAATCTCTATCCGCGCTTCGGTTTCGACGGCTGGGGAACGGCGCTGGCGATCTCGGTCGCCAGCATGTTCCACAACACCTCGGTCACGCCGCCGGCGAGCTATGCCGAGCTGTGGGGGCCGGACTATAAGGGCCAGCTGAAGCTCGTTAGCCCGAAGAACACCCCGTCCGTGTTCTTCCTGATCGTCGCCGCCGCGGTCAAATCCGGCAAACCCTTCGCCGAGGCGCAGTATCTGATCGACGACAGTTTCGACAAGGTCGCCGAGCTGAAGCCGAATGTGATGAACCTGTTCGACAACGGCCCGCAGGCGGCGGCCGAGATCGCCCAGGGCCAGGCCGAGATCGGCCTTTTGGAACTGTCGAAATACATCTATCCCTATACGGCCAAGGGCGCGCCGGTGACCATGAGCTTCCCCAAGGAAGGCAGCTTCGCCGGCAATAATTGCCAGGTCCTGGTCAAGGATTGCCCGAACCGTGATGTTGCCGTCGCCTTTATGAACCGGATGCTGGAACCCTCGGTGCAGAAGGCCTTCTCCGAATATGCCCTGACCGCGCCGCCGGTCTCCGGCATCGAATTTTCCGAGGAGACCCTGAAATATATTGCCTATCCGGTCGAGGAAATGGACAAGCGCGGCCTCTTCACCCCGGACTGGGAATATATCAACGCCAACCGTTCCGCCTGGACGGAAAAACTCAACGCCATCTTCGCCGTCTGAGGCGATCCGGCGCAATAGCGCCGGCCCGTCGTCGGGCCGGTGTCCAAGGCATCAAGAGAGGGTGTGAGCGATGGCTGCAATCATGGAAGAAGAGCGGCGCGGCGCCGAGATAAGGCTTACCGGTCTCAGCCGCAGCTATGGCGACAACAAGGTCGTCGCCGATGTCGATCTGGTCGCCGGCGGCGGCGAGGTTCTGGCGCTGCTCGGGCCTTCGGGCTGCGGCAAGACCACGACCCTGCGCATGATTGCCGGCCTGGTGAGGCCGACATCGGGCGAGGTCGCGATCGACGGGGTTGCGGTCACGGCGTTGCCCGTCCACCAGCGCAATCTCGGCATGCTGTTTCAGAACTACGCCCTGTTTCCGCATCTGAACGTGCTCGACAACGTCGCCTTCGGGCTGACCATGCGCGGCATGGCGAAAGGCGAAGCGGCCGCAAGGGCCCGCCAGGCGCTGGCGCAGGTCAGGCTTTCCGGCTTCGAGGAGCGCATGCCCGCGGCCCTTTCCGGCGGGCAGCAACAGCGTGTCGCGCTCGCCCGCGCGATCGTCTACCATCCGCGCGCCCTGCTTCTCGACGAGCCCTTTGCGGCGCTCGACAAGAAGCTGCGGGAGGAGATGCAGATCGAGGTGCGTCAGCTTGCCAATGAACTCGGCCTGACGACGATCATCGTCACCCACGACCAGGAGGAGGCGCTGGTGCTGGCCGACCGGATCGCGGTGATGAAGGGCGGACGGATCGAACAGGTCGCCGACGCCCGGGCGATCTACGAGCGGCCGGCCACCCATTTCGTCGCCGACTTCATCGGAAGCTCCAATTTCCTGGAAGCCACGATTGTCGAACTGAGCTGGGGGCGAACGACGCTGCGCGATCGCGCCGGCGTGTTGCTCGAAAGCGCGATCGCCCACGATGCCGGGCGCGGCGAACAGGTTACCCTTGCCGTGCGCCCGGAAAACGTGCTGCTCAGCCCGGCGGGCGATGTTGAAAACGGGCCGGGGCAGGAAAGCAATGTCTTTTCCGGCAAGGTGCTGCGCACCGTGTTCAAGGGTCAGACGCTTTCGGTCTGGCTGGAACGACCCGACGGCGGCGAATTCATCGCGACGCTTTCCGGTGGAACCGGGCCCGGCCCCGGGCCGGGAGAAAAATGGACCGTGCGCTTCTCGCCCGAGCGCAGCCTGATCGTGCGGAACCACTGATGGAACGGGCGCAGCCAGACCGCAGGGCGATCGGCGTCATTCTGCCGTCCTCGAACCGGATCGTCGAACGGGTGACCCATCAGGTCCTGCGCGATCATCCCGAAATCGATGCGTGTTTTACCCGGGTGCCCTATGCCGGCGCCGCCGATGGCGGCTATGACCATGATGTTCTCCTCGCCGCCGCCGCCCTGCTCGGCGAGGCGCGCGTTGACGTGATCGTCTGGAACGCCACGCGCGGCGCCTTTCTCGGCTTCGATCACGATCGCCGCCTGTGCGCGGCGATCCGGCGGCGCACCGGTACGGACTGCCTGACGGCCGCGCTTTCGACCGCCGACTATCTCCGGCGGCGCGGCCTGACGCGGATCGGCCTCGTTGCCCAGGGAAAGGCCGAGGAAGTGACCCGGCTGACGGCGACCTTCGCCGCGGAAAAGATCACGATCGCAGCTGGCAGCCATCTCGGCGTGACCGAGAATTTCGACGCGGCGCTGGTGTCGCTCGAAGCGCTGGAGAGGCAGGCGGTGCGGCTCGCGGAGAAAGGCGGGCTTGACGCCATCCTGATCTGGAGCACCAATCTGCCCGGCCATGTCGTCACCGCCAGGCTTTCCGCCAGTCTCGCCATGCCGGTTCTCGACCCGACTGAAATTGCGATCATGCATGCGCTTGATCAGCTCAATGCTGAAAAATAGCTGACGATCTGGTGTTGCGCGCCGAGATCCTGTGGCACTTCGAACCCGTCCGTCGAGATAGGTGGGGGCGGCGCAGACCACGTAATCGAGCGCACAAAGCCTTCTTGCTTTCAGTCGGGAGTCTGAAAGCGCGCCGCCACGGATGACGCAGTCGACACCTTCGCCGATGCGCTGGTTGTCCTTTCGACGAGCTTTATGCCGAGACGCGCCTCGAGATCCCGGATCAGCTTGCTGACCGAGGAGCACGGCAGATTGAGGCACATCAGCCGACATTTTCCGCCCGGCCCTGCTTTGCCACTCAAACCGGGGCCAAGCTTTTGTTCGGGTATCTGAATTGCCGTGTGGATCGATATCATGACGAGGGAAACGCCGGTCCTGACCCCCTCGCGGTTCACGTCTTTTCATGCGCGCCGTCGGATGCCAGACGCTGGTGCATGCGGATCCAGAAGATCGCTGCCGAGACCAGTGCCAGCGCGATGACGACACCGCCATAAATCATGGCGGTCCTTTCGAGACCAAAATGCGGGACGGCAAGCCCTGCGACGATCACGGGAAGGGAAAAGGCGAGATAGCTTTCGATGTAGAAGGTCGAGAGCAGGCCGGCCCTGTCGTCGGCCTCGGCGCGCGGCAGCAATTCACGGAAGGCGCCGGAAAAGGAGGCTCCGAAACCGACCCCGGCGAGTGCGACACCGGCAAACATGAGCGGGACCGAGGGCAGGGACATGGCGCCAAGGGCGAGTGCCATGCCGATGGCGAGTGCGCTGGCACCGGCAATCAGCGCCCGTTCTGCGGCAATCCTGCCGAGCGCTGCAACAGCGATTGCTGCACCAGCCATCAGCGTGGCGACAACGAGCGTTCCTGTCAGGGGCGCATGTCGTCCCTCGGCAAGCTCCACAAGGGCAGGCATCAGCGAGAAGTTCAGTCCACCAAGCGCCCAGCCGGCAATATTGACCGGTGAGACATGAAGAAAGCTGCGCTGTGCAGGCTTGGGCAGCTTGAGTTCCGGCAGCAGTGAGTGAAGCGCACCCGGGCGACGTTTCGTTGTTTCGGGCATCCAGAAAATGACAATGGCCTGAAGCGCGGAGAGGGCCAGCAGAATGAGATAGACAAGTTCTGTCGGCGCCGGCGCGAAACGCACGAGCAGACCTGAGCCGATTGCGCCGAAGAACAGGCCGACAAAGGCGGTGACGCTGTTGATGATCGGTCCGAACCGGCGGTCGGTGTCAAGGATCGCCGCCCCGAGCGCCGTTGTGGCCATGCCTGTGCCAAAGCCCTGAACCGTGCGGGCCACGCCGAGTTCCAGCGCGGAATGCGCGGTGACGAAGAGCAGCATGGCCAGAACATTGGTTGCTGTCGCAACGAAGATGACAGGGCGACGCCCGACGAAATCCGAGAGTGCTCCGACCGTCAGCAGCGCTGCAAGCAGGCTGAGCGCATAGGCGGCGAAAATGAGCGTCAAAGCCCCCGGACCGAGCCGGAACGCGCTCTGGTAATGCAGGTAAAGCGGTGTCGGCGCTGCAGCGCTTGCAAGGAATGTTGCCGCCGTCACACCGCTATAGATTGTCATCACACGGTTGGATAGCTGAAACCGCCGCCGGGCGGGCGGATCAATCGAAAGGCAGGTCATCGTGAACTCCATTTTCTGCTTGGCGTGACCCACATTTGACGGCCGCCAGGAAAATGGTCTTGTCAGGATATCTGGAAAATGGACGGTTTTGTCGAAACCACCATGCGTTTGGCGCAAGGCCTGCGTGGGTAGTCAGGGCGCCGGAGGGTCCTCACCAGCACTTTGCGGCATGGCTGTCAGCGGCAGGCTCAGAACCATGGTCGTCCCGGCTGCACTGCTTTGGCCGATGCCAAGGCTGCCGCCATGAATTTCAGCGATCGTCTTGCAGATCGAAAGCCCCATGCCGAGACCGCTGTCCTTGGTGGAGAAGAATGGATCGAAAATCCTGTCCCGCACCGCCTCTGCAATGCCGCTGCCAGTGTCGCTGACCAGGAGCCTGATATCGGATCCGTGAATTTCCGAGGCAACTGCCAGAGCGCGGCGCCCGGATTTGGCCCGCATCGCGTCCAGCGCATTCGTCATCAGATTGAGGACAATCTGCTGGATCTGGATGGAATCGGCAAACAGCCCGCCATCAGCGGCAAGCGCGCATGTGATCGTCACGCCTTCTGCCCTTTCATCGCGTTCGACGATCGGCAGGACCTGGTTGACGATCGCGCTCAGATCGACAAATTCGAGATTGGCGGGGGACTGCTTGGCCAGGGAGCGCAGCGCCATGACAATGCCGCTCGCGCGCATGCCGGCCTGTTCGATCCGGGCGAAATTGCTGGCGGCCTTATCAAGCTGCGGTGGCTTGTGCTGCAGCCAGCGCGCGCCTGAATTTGCATAGGTTACAATGGCCGAGAGCGGCTGGTTGACCTCGTGAACGATGGCGGCGGCCATGCTGCCGAGAATGGTGACATGTGCGTTCCGGATCAGGTCGGCACGGGCATCCATCTGCGCCGCCCGGTGCTGTTCCTGTGCATCCGGTTTGCGCTTGTCGTCGCAATCGGTGGCGAAAAGCGCGGTGAATTCCAGCTGGATCTGCTCGGATTTGGGCTGCGCACCCCATCGCCTGTAATAATGCTGCGCCTGACGCAGATGCAGGCGGGCGGCGGAGAAAAGGCCAGTCTCAAAGGAAAGCCGCCCGGCGCGTTCATGCGCGAATGCGATTTCATGCAGAAATCCGGCATTGCCAGCGGCTTCGATCGCCTGCTCGTAGCAGCGGAGTGCATGGATCGTCTCGCCGTTGGCGCGGTGGGTTTCCGCATCGAGAAGGGCCTGTTTGCTGGCGAAGGTCAGCGGATTGCCGCGCGCAAGCCCTGCGATCACCGCACGGTCTGCGCCCGGATCGCACCCCAGCATGATCTGGCAGAGTGCGGCATGGAAATGGAGATCGGCAATGTGAATATGGCCCGGAGTGGTCCAGGTCCATTTGCGGGCCTGCGTCAGGAAATGTGATGCCGTTTCGAGCCGGCCATGATGAAAGGCGGCAATTCCATCAAAAAGCGGCCCCCAGAAGCTGAGCGGCGACATTTCCGATCCCGACCGGATCAGTGCGGCATCGCCGGCTGCCGCTGCTGTGATGTCGGTGCCTGCGAGCTTCTCGACGAAACGCTGCTGCAATTCAAGGATCTTGATGACATCGTCAAACCCCACGCCGCGCGCCAGCTCCAGTCCGCGCTCGATCTCGCTGCCGACTGTCCTGAGTGGCGCGCCCATGGCCAGAAGGTCGGAAACCACATGGTTGGCGGCATAGCAGGCCATGCTGACATCGCCGCTGCGCTTGCCATGATCATAGGCCTCCCTGGCGCGCATCAGCGCATAGGAAAGCGGTTTCAGCCAGACGCTGACCTGATCCAGCGCAACCAGAGCCGAGGTGCGATAGGCCTGAAATGAACGGGCCTTGGAAAGCGCAACGGCGGCTTCGGCCAGGCCGAGCGCCGTTTCATAGGCCGCATATTCGCCGGCAACGCAGACACCGCACCAGGCGAGGCCGTAGCAACTGGCTTCGCAGACGCCATAGCGCGCGGAAAGTTCCACGATCTTTGCGACATGCAGGCATTTCAGGCCATCATCGGAAAAGAACGAGGATTGCAGGGTTGCCAGCAGATCCATCGCCACGATGATCTTCTCGTCGGTCAGAAGGGGCGCGTTTTCGAAGCCATCCGCCACGAGTGCGTCATAGGCGGCGATGGCGGCGCTGAATGCTGCTGCGATCTCTGGTTCGTCAGGCTTGCGCGACAGGTGGATATCGAGGCAAGCAAGGCCATCAAGCGCAAGACTGATGGCCCGTTCATAGGCGCCTCTCAAGATCAGCACCCCGGCCTTCAGGCGCAGGGCGCGCGCCTGATCGAGGGGCGATCGGGCGAGGGCTGCAAGTCTTTCGAGCGCGTCATCATGGATGGCCGCGCCCTTGATTTCCACCAGTATGGCACAGCGCAGCAGTTCGAAAGTCCATTGCAAAGGCCCTTGCGGTTCACTCTCACCGAGAAGCGAAAGTCCCTTCTCGGCATAGCAAAGTGCCGCATCCAGAGAGCCGGCCGCCTTGACCACCTGCGCTGCCTTGAGCAGGACGGCAAGCATGGCCCCGGAATGGCCGCGCAAGGCAGGAGCGTCGGCGGCATTGACGATATGTCCTGCGGCAGCAAGCTGCTGTGCGATCGGCGGATTTTCCGCCTCGATCATGCTGCAGGCAATCATGGCATGAAGCCTGGCGCGCTGATCGCAGGCAAGCCCGGTCAGAACATGTTCGCGCAGCCTGTGATGCTGAAACTGGATGGCTCCACCCTCTATTCGGACAAGGCCGTTCTGGATGGCCGGGAACAGCAGATCATCAAGTCTCTGGTCGGAAATCCGGCCAGCCGCGGCCAGCAGGCGCTGGTCGCTCGAAGCGCCGATACAGGCAGCAAGCTGCAGGATCTGTCGGGTCTCCTCCGGCAATTGGTCAAAATGGCCGGACATGAGTGTTTGAATGTCCCAGTTCTTCTGCGCAGACAGAAGGACGGTCAGGTCCTGCCGCCCTTCCTTTCGAGAGAGATCCCGCAGGATCAGGCGAATGTGAAAGGGATTGCCACTGGCCACGGACTGAACGAGGCGCGCCACCGGTTTCAGCCCATCGCCAAAGCGCTGCGATGACATCATGTCTTCCACCGCATTGGGCGGCAGGCTCAAAAGGTCCAGCCGGGTGGTGCGACTGGCTGCATGTTCCAGCATGGAGCCGGGCTGGCCGCTGACGATGCCCTGTCCGTCATCCGTGCGGATGGCGCCGATCAACAGGATATTCTTCATCCCGTCTGCAGCAAATGCGCGCAAAAACGCTGCCGATGCCGTATCAAGCCACTGAAGGTCATCAATGAAAATCACAAGCGGAGCAGCGGCAGAGGCCTTTGCCTGAATGGCCTCGGTCAGGCGGGCGCTGAGTTGCGCCGGCGAATCCGACAGGCTCGCATCCGGCGAAAGGGCCAATCCCTCCATTTCCCCTGGCTGGCAGATGCTCTCCAGAATCCTGAAGACCGGGCCGTAGGGAACATGGCTGGACATGTCTTCAGTCCTGGCGGCGGCAAAACGGGTCGTAACCCCGGCGCTGGCAAAGGCCTTTACCAGTGCAGTTTTGCCGATACCCGTTGGCCCCCGGACCAGCACAACTTCGCCGTCGCCGGTCTGGCTTACGCGTTCTAAAGCCTCCTGCAGCATGGCAAGTTCGGTTTCGCGCCCGAAAATCTGCCGGTCTCCAAAGAAGTAGGTCATTCCATTCCGGTCTGGTTGCGTGAACAGAGCTGAAGAGACACTCCCTGTTGCACCGCGTCAACCAAATCCCTACTGCGGCTGAAACTCTTGATGCCTATTGTACAAAAGACAAACATTTCCTTCAAAAAGTGCCAGATTGCGGACAAACTCATGTGCGCGGGGTGGAACAGCTGCCCCTCCGTCGTCATCCCCGTGCTCGTCACGGGGATCCAGGCTCTTCATAGCATTGGATTATAAGAGTCTTTTGCCGTGCAGATGCGCGGCGGATGGATATCTGTGTCAAGCACAGATATGACGCCAGTGGGGATTGGAAAGCTTTGTCGACAGTCTGACATCTTCTTCAAAAATAGCGTCCGTCGCTTCTTCGGAAAAACGGATTGCTCCGACCGGGCATGACCTCACGCAGCATCAAGCATGCCCAGCGTCTGTCTTGCGACAGACGAGGCGCTGATTGCGGCCGGAAAGCCACCATAGAAAGCGAGATGGGTGATGACTTCGCTCAGTTCCTGTTTTGATGCACCGTTTTTGACAGCGCGCCGAAGATGGGCGGCAAGTTCTTCCGGCCGGTTCAGCACAATCAGTGCTGCGACAGTGATCAGGCTGCGATCGTGTTTCGACAGCCCTTCGCGCTCCCAGACCTTGCTGAACAACGGGTCGTCAATGAAATCGGCCAGTGCCGGCGTGAAGGCGCGCGCCATGTCGCGGGGACGGATCGGTTCTGTCATAACAATGCTCCTGTCTTTGGTGCAGTGCAAAAGTGCGGCCAGGTCCGGATGACCGGCAGCAGCGGTCTTCCGGGCCTTTTTCGTTGGTTCGGATCTGCGGCACGTCGCACGCGCCGGGGCTTCCGTCTGTTCAGCGCAGCCAGAAGGTCATGCTGCCATCGGCGGCCCGTTGCGCATTGACGACGTCGTTGACGTCGATGCCACGTTCATCCATGCGCAGCATCAGCGGTTCGTTGGCGCGGATGGCGGCCTGGACCAGCTGGACAGACCCGGCCGAGAGCGGAAGGCCGTCAACATCGGCAAAGTCATCGTCATTGTTGGTATCGGACAGGCTCCTGACGTTGAAGTTCTGATCGAAGGTTGCCAGCGTCTCATCGAGATGGGCTGGCCAGTTCATGGCGGCGCCATCGGCGGCGTAGGATGCGCCGGCAAAGGACATGGTTGCAAAGGCCGAGGCAATAAGGATTTTCGAGATGCGGTTCATGATATTCTCCTGTGGGTCGATCGGGTTTGCCGCCCCGTTCTGCCGGACGGCCTCAACACTGGCCGCCTGTTGTGCGGCAGGGGAAAGATATGTTCCGTGGCGGCGTCCGAATATCATACGGATGTGGATCGCGACCTGGACCTAGGTCTGTGCCGGTACATCCGGTTCAGGCATTTCGCCGGTCCGGTGGCCGGTGTCAGCCCGGTCGCTTATGACCTACATCTTTGTATAGCTTTGCCATGTGCCGTCGCCTGCTAGGCTCGGGCTTCACTAACGTGTGGAGAGTGCCATGACGAAGAAGCGCCCGGACGGTATCAAGGCCTATCACGAACCCGCAGGTGGCTGGGGGGCGCTGAAGGCGGTTGCCGCGACGCTTGCACGCCAGCAGGTGGAAGTGCAGGGAACCGCAACCCTTCTGAAGGCGAACCAGCCGGAAGGTTTTGATTGTCCGGGATGCGCCTGGCCGGACCCGAAACACACCTCATCCTTCGAGTTTTGTGAAAATGGCGCCAAGGCCATTACCTGGGAATCGACGGCAAAGCGGGTGACGGCGGATTTCTTCGCCACCCACAAGGTCGCAGAGCTCTGGCAATGGAGCGACCATGCGCTCGAAGATCAGGGCCGCCTGACGCATCCAATGATCTACGATGCCGAAAGCGATCGCTATGAGCCGATCGAATGGGAAGACGCCTTCGCCCTGATCGGCAAGGAACTGAATGCGCTGGAAAGCCCGCATCAGGCGGAATTCTACACATCCGGGCGCGCGTCCAACGAGGCGGCCTTTCTGTTTCAGACCTTCGTGCGTGCCTTCGGCACCAATAATTTCCCCGACTGTTCCAACATGTGCCATGAGGCGACAAGCGTCGGCCTGCCGCAGTCCATCGGTGTTGGCAAGGGAACCGTGACGCTTGAGGATTTCGACCAAGCGGATGCGATCTTCAGCTTCGGCCATAATCCCGGTACCAATCATCCCCGCATGATGACGACGCTGCATGAGGCTTCCCGCCGGGGCGTGCCGATCGTGGTCTTCAACCCGTTCCGGGAGAGGGCGCTGGAGAAATTTGCCGCGCCGCAGAACCCGGTCGAGATGGCGACCTTCTCCTCGACCGCAATTGCGTCATCCTATCATCAGGTGAAAACGGGCGGAGATCTGGCCGCGCTCAAGGGCATGATGAAGCTGATCTTCGAGCGTGATGACGCGGATCGCGCCAAGGGCGGTCCGGGCGTTCTCGATCATGATTTCATCGCCGGCCACACGACCGGCATCGATACGCTGCGCGATGATATCGGGCGGACCAGCTGGGAGGATATTCTCAGCTACTCCGGCCTCACCCATCATGCGATCAGCTGCGCGGTTGATGTCTATCTCAACGCCAAAAACGTGATCCTGTGCTATGGCATGGGCCTCACCCAGCACGCTCATGGCACCTGTAATGTTCAGCAGGCGGCCAATCTGCTGATGCTGCGCGGCAATATCGGGCGGCCCGGCGCCGGCATCTGCCCGGTGCGCGGTCACTCCAATGTGCAGGGTGATCGCACGGTCGGCATCACCGAAATTCCCAATGACAGCCTGCTCGATGGCATGGAGCGTGCCTTTGGTTTTCGGCCGACGGCGGAGAAGGGGCATAATGCCATTGAGGCGGTCGAGGCGATTGTCGATGGCCGCTCAAAAGCGCTGGTCTGTCTCGGTGGCAATCTTGCCGTGGCCATGTCCGATCCCGCCTTGACCTTTGCGGGCATGCGCAGGCTCGATCTTGCGGTCCACATCGCCACCAAGCTCAATCGCTCGCATCTGCTGACGGCGAAGACCAGTATCGTCCTGCCATGCCTCGGCCGTACCGATCTCGATACCCAGGCCAGCGGGCCGCAGGCGGTGACGGTTGAAGATTCCATGTCCATGGTCCACGCCTCGCGCGGCTTCCTCAATCCGCCTGGCCCGCGGCTCAAATCTGAACCGGCCATCCTTGCCGGCATCGCCGCGGCGACGCTGGGGGAAAAATACGGGATCGACTGGGCCGGGCTGGTTGCCGATTACGACCGCATTCGCGACAAGATCGAGATCGTCTTTCCTGACTTTTTGGATTTCAACCGCAAGATCCGCGTGCCGGGTGGCTTCCGCCTCCATGTTCCGGCCTCTAGGCGCGAATGGCGGACCAAATCCGGCAGAGCCAATTTCCTTGTCGCCTCCGGTCTCGATGAGGATCCGCGTCTGAATGATCCCGAAACACTGGTTCTGGCGACGATGCGCAGCCATGATCAGTACAATACGACGGTCTATGGGATGGATGATCGTTATCGCGGCGTCTTCGGCCGGCGCGACGTCATCTTCATCAGTGAGGCCGATCTGCAGGCGCGCGGTCTTGCCGATGGCGATCTGATCGACGTCGTTGCGATTGCTGACGGCGGGCCAGGGCGGGCGGTGCGTGGCTATACCGCCGTTGCCTATGATCTGCCGCAGGGTTCGGTTGGCGGCTATTATCCCGAAATGAACGCGATCGTGCCGCTCAGCCATTTCGATCGCCGATCCGGCACGCCGGCCTATAAGGGCGTGCCTGTTCAAATCATTCGCTCTGAAACCGCGTAATCGTGCCCATGGCATTGACGGCATACTGCAGAACGTTGGAAAGTCCGGCGTGATGGTTCGTTCTTCTCAGTCCAGCAAACGTCCCCCGGAACCGGTCGTCCATATCATTGATGACGATGCGTCGCTGCGCGAGTCACTGGTCGATTTCTTTGCCGCGCTGGATATGCCGGTTGTCGCATTTGCTAACACCGCGTCCTTTCTTGCCGAAGCGACGCCTGAGGCAGGCTGCATTCTGCTCGATATCCGCTTGCCGGGGCTGAACGGTCTTGAACTGCAGGCGCATCTGAACGAGCGGGGCAGGAAAATGCCGATCATCTTCATGACCGGCTTCGGCGATATCCCGATGACCGTTCAGGCGATGAAAGCTGGCGCTTCCGATTTTCTGACCAAGCCCTTCAGCGACAGGGATCTGCTGGAGGCGGTCCGTGTCGCCTTTGCCCGGGATGCCGAACGGCGTGCGGCGGTCGCACAAAGCGAGGCCCATCACAGCCGCTATCACGCGCTGACACCACGGGAGCAGGAGGTCATGCGGCTGGTGGTGCACGGCCTGATGAACAAGCAGATCGCCTATGAACTCGGGATTTCCGAAGTCACGGTCAAGCTGCATCGCGGCAATGTCATGCGCAAGATGGATGTCCGCTCGCTGGCGGATCTGGTGCGGATCGCCGAAGGTCTGGCGCTCGGCAAATAGGCAGGCTGTACACGCCTGGAGCAACCATAGGTGCAGCTCGGCTAAACCCTCGTATAGTTATGGCGGACCGCTGGCGCGCATAAACTTCACCACAGCATCTCCCGGCTCATCCGGGCTGCCCCGGCGACCATCCCCTGCTGAAACCGGCCACGTTCTGCCGGTTTCAGACCGGCAGTCGCCACCTTCCTGAAAGGATATGTGGTGAAAATCTCGATACTTGAACAATCAGCCCTGTCAGAAGACAGTACGGCTGCAGATGCCATCCAGAATACTGTCTGGCTCGCCCGCGAGGCGGATTATCTCGGCTATGAGCGGTTTTGGCTTTCCGAACATCACAATATGCGCATCCTTCAGGGGGCATCGCCTGAGGTTCTGCTCGCCGCGGTCGGCGCGAAGACGGATCGGATCCGTCTCGGCTCGGGCGGTGTGATGCTGCCCAATTACAGCGCCTACAAGGTTGCCGAGAACTTCCGCGTGCTTGAAGCTCTGTTCCCGGGGCGTATCGATTGCGGTATCGGCCGGGCGAGCGGCGGTGATCCTCAGGCAACGCTCTTTCTCAATCCGCCAAAGGGGATCGATTTTCCCGATCAGGTTGCCCAGCTGGAGCGGTTCTTCCACGGTGGCTATCCCCAAACCACCGCCATGCCTGATGTCACCGGCGCGCCGCCTCTCTGGCTTCTTTCGGCCGGCGGCCATCCCGACAGCGGCCGGCTGGCCGCCGAAAGAGGGATGGGGCTGGCGATCGCGCTGTTCATCAATCCCGCAGCGACAGAAGCGGCGGTCCGACGCTATCGTGAGACTTTCCGGCCCTCGCCGGAATTTCCTGAGCCGCGGGTACTCATCGCGCTGAATTGTGTCACCGCCGATACGACAGAAAAGCTCGCTGACATGAAGAAGGCGTCGGATTATTTCCGGCTCATGCGCGACAGCGGTACCTATCCGCAGGCGGTTCCGGCCCCCGATGGCCTGAGGACGCTTGTGTTTTCGGACCGACAGGCGACCTATCTCGGCATGATTGCCAATCGCGAGGTGACAGGGCTGATCGATGACGTTGCTGCCGGGATCCGTGCGCGCGCGGCGGCCTATGACGCCGATGAGGTCATGCTCACCATGATGACCTTCGATATCGAGGACAAGGTCCGCGCCTTCCACCAGATTGCCGACCGGCTTGTGGCGTAGACCATGAACAAGACGCTTACACTTTCCATTCTCGACATTGGCCCGATCCGTTCCAACCAGTCCGCCTCCGACTGCTTCAGTTCCATGCTCGAACTGGCCAGACTTGGCGACGCAATCGGCTATCATCGCTACTGGCTGGCCGAGCACCACAATGTCGCTGCGGTTGCCGCCAGCCAGACGGCAAGCTTCGCGCCGGTTGTCGGGGCATCGACGCAGCGGATCCGGATCGGAGGCTGCGTCTTGCTGGCGCATTATCCGCCCTTTCTGGTCGCCGAACAGATGGGGCTCGTCGAAGCCTGCTTTCCCGGCCGGGTCGATCTTGGCATCGGACGGTCAACCGGCACGGACTGGGCGACAGGGTCGCTGTTGCGCGGTGGCACTGAAATGAAATCCGACGAGGCCTATCTCGGGGACCTTGCCAGCCTGATCGCAATGAACAGGCCGGACGGTCTGAAGGTGATGGAGGGCGGCCGTGCGCTGTCCTTCAAAGCTGTTGCCTCTGCCGGCAGCGCTGCGGATATCTGGATCCTGGGAACATCGTCCTATTCGGCCGCCATGGCCGCAGAACTGGGATTGCCCTACGCCTTCGGCTATCATATCCGCGCGGAAGGCGCCAAAGAGGCGATCGGGCTCTATCGGGAACGCTTCAGGCCGAGCCCTTATCTGGCGGCGCCGAAAGTCCTTGTTTCGGTGATCGTCGTGGTCGGCAGCAGTGACGCGGAGGCTGAGCGTCTGGCAAGGCCGCAGCTCTTTTTCATGTCCGCATTCCGATCCGGAGAGCCGGTTCAGCCGCAGATGCTGGCGGAAGACGCCGATGGGCGCGCATTCCCAGACCGCTATTCAGAACTGGTGCGCATGTTCAGGCGCTCGTGGATCATCGGCTCACCGGATCGCGTTGCGGACGATATTGCCCGCCTGGCGCAGGCGCTCGACGTCTCCGAGATCATGATCAATCCCGTGGCCGCGGCCTTTGCTGATCAGGACGTGCGGCGCGCGCCCAACCGCGAATTTGCGATCAGCGCGCTTGCTGAGCATTTTCCGCAATCAGCATAGGTGCTCTCGGACCGGAACGGGAGACAGAGGCTGCCCGAAACGCCTTTCGGGCGGCCTCTTGTTGCGCCCCGGAAAAGCGGGCGGAATGGCCGGTCGCTCAGGCCCCGCCCTTCCACGCGGCATCGTCGCGCTGCCGCAGAATGGCGATTTCCTGCAGATCCAGATCCTCCTCGATACGCTCCATGACGCTGTCGGAGATTTGGCCACGGCGATACAGCCGCAGCATTTCCCTGCGCCCCACGCTGAGCGCCGCGAGCCGGGCTTCGAAATCTCCTTTGCCGGGGAGGGCGGTCTTGGCGCCCCGCGCTGAGGGCCGCTGCTGCGCGGCATGATCGGCGAATGCCCTGCGCTGTTTCAATGCGATCTTCCGGCGCGCCAGTGCCTCTTCTCTGGCGCGGGTCGAACTGGTCTGCCTTGTGATGGAGGGAAACAGGCCGATGAGCAGCGGCAGCGTTGTCGCCTGCACCAGCACCGTCACCAGGATCACGCCGAAAGCCGATGCCAGGATGAGATTTCGGCCGGGAAAGCTCAGCGGCAGGGACAGCGCCGCGGCGAGCGTCACCACGCCGCGCATGCCGGCCCAGCTGACAATGATGGTCATCGGCAGCGAAGGGCGTTCTTTCGAAGAAACGCCGAACCGCTGGAGAACGGAAAGGCAGAGGTCTGATCCCACAAGCCAGACAAACCGGGCAACGATAACGCTCAGCACGACGCCTGCGACCGGCAGGGCCAGACGATGAAGCCCGTCAGCGACGGTGGAAAAACCCGCGAGAGCCTGCCGCAGCGCCATACCGATCAGCACGAAGAGCAGCGATTCCAGCAGAAAGACGAGCACCCGCCAGAAGGCTTCGGCGCGCATGCGGGTTCGAGCCGAATAGATTTCGTGCTGCTGCCAGCCCAGCATCAATCCGGTGGTCACCGTTGCCAGAACACCCGAAAAACCCAGCCGGTCCGACAGCATGTAGGAAACGGTCGCCAGAAGCAGTGTGCCGGTGACGATCAGCTCGCTATTGCCGAAACGCCGGAGCAGGTTCAGGGCGATCCAGCCGAAACCAAAGCCGAAGGCGATGCCGCCAATCGCGATATGAAGAAAGGAGCCAATCGCCTCGGGCAGGCTGAAGGTTCCACTGATGGCTGAGGTGACGGCAAAGTGAAACAGGACCAGGCCGCTGGCATCATTGATCAGGCTCTCGCCGGTCAGGACGGTTGAGACCCGGTTGGGAAGATTGAGCCGGTCCAGCACCGCCTTGACGGCGACGGCATCGGGCGGGGAAACGACGGCACCCAGGGTGAAGGCCGTGGACCAGGGCAGGTCCGGCCGTATCCAGTGAACGACGCAGGCTGTTGCGAGTGTTGTGAAGACAACGGCGCCGACGGCAAGTGAGGTAATGGCGGCAAAATACTGTTTGAAATCCAGCCAGACCGTCTGATAGGCGCTGCTGAGAAGGATCGGCGGCAGGAAAACCACCATCACCAGATCGGGATCAAAGGTGACGACGGGCAGCGTCGGGATGAAAGCCAGCGCCAAGCCGCCGAGGATCAGCGCCGCGGCGGCAGGCAGGCGGAAATAGCGGGCAACCAGCACCAGTGCGAGGACCGCCATCAGCAGGACAACCAGAACGTCGTAATCCTGCTCGATGGACATGGAACGGGCCTCGCTGTCGACGGGTGAGGAAGGGGCGGGCGGCCTTTCAGGGGCCGCAGGCCTCATGGTCGATCGTCAGGACGATCTTGCCGAAACCGTGTCCGGCCTCCATCGCCTGATGGGCTCTGGCGGCCTGATCGAGCGGGAAGCTCTGCCAGATGACGGGTTTGAGACGCCCATCGGCAAACATCGGCAGGCCGTTTTCGGCAAAGCGGCGCACCATTGCGCGCTTCTCCTCCATGCTTCTTGATTTCATCACCGTGCCGATGATGCGCAGGTGGTTGTGGAGCAGTAGGGCCAGCGGAATTTCGGCCGTGTCCTCACCACTGAGCAGCCCGACCTGGACCAGCCGTCCGCCGGGGCGAAGACTGCGAAGATTGCGGCTGAGATAGCCGC
This sequence comes from Martelella sp. HB161492, assembly GCF_013184775.1. Taxonomy (GTDB): domain Bacteria; phylum Pseudomonadota; class Alphaproteobacteria; order Rhizobiales; family Rhizobiaceae; genus Martelella. The sequence continues at coordinate 316,767 of NZ_JAATVV010000006.1, read as the reverse complement.
CACCGACGAAATCGACGATCACATCGACGCCCAGACCACCCGTCAGCGCGTGAAGGCCTGCCTCGAAATCCTCGGTCCGGTAATCGAAGACCGCCTCGGCGCCAAGTGCCATCACCTGCTGTCGCCGGTCCTGTGATGCCGTGGCGAACACCCGCGTGCCGAGCGCGTGGGCGATCTGGACGGCGGCCGAGCCGATACCGCCGGCGGCGGCATGAATGAGGACCGAACAGCCGGGGCTAAGTTCGCCCAGATGGACAAGCGCCTCCCAGGCGGTGACAAAGGATTCCATCACCGCTGCGGCTTCGATGAAGCCGAAACCGTCAGGGATCGCGACCGCCATGCCACGATCGACCCGCGCATACTGGGCATAGGCACCGCCGCCGACGATCGCCATGATCCGGGCACCCGGCATCATATCCGTCACGCTATTTCCGGTCATCAAAACCTCTCCTGCAACTTCCAGCCCCATCAGCGGGCTTTCGCCATAGGTCTGTCCGCCGTAATAGCCCTGACGCTGAAGCAGATCGGCCCGGTTGACGCCAAGCGCTTTCACCTTCACCAGCAGGTCATCCGGACGGATTTCCGGTTCGGGGACGTCAGCAAGGCGGAGCACATCCGCCCCGCCAAACTGATCGAACGTGATCGCCTTCACTTTGCCGATGCCTTTGCCCGGGCCTTGCGGGCGATGCTTTCGGCAAAGAGCGGTGTTTCGCGGTGGTTATGGTCACCGCTGGCGGCCTGACGGGCGGCGGATGCCTCTTCGAAGGTCTGGCCATGGGCTTCGATGAAGGTCATGAAAACATCGGTCGGGTGGCTTGTGACGCGATTGGTGTAGCGCGTGCGGTTGCCGTCAATGGCCTCGGCGATCAGTTCCCAGATCACATTGACCTGCGTGCGTTCGCCGGTGGGGGTGAACACGTCGGAGATGGAATTCATCCGGCAATAGGAGGGTGTGGCCTCTTCGGCAACATAATGCTGGATCACCAGTCCGGTTCCGATTTTCTCGACATTGATCGACATCCGCCGGCCGTCATCGGTGAAGGTTGCGCCGCAGGAAATGTGATCGGGCGGGCAGCAGCGCTGATATTCCGCTTCCGGCAGGTTGAAGAGCCAGTCTGCGATATCGATCTGATCGAGGGGAATGTCGAGGTCGTGCGAATAGGCCGAAAACGACAGCTGCTTGTCGGTGAGAGCTTTCATGGTCTTGTCCTTTCCCTGGGGATGGCAGAAGCGGGACGCCGGCCGGTTCTGGCGACATCTCATCTTGCTTGCCTTTGATTGGTGGCGCCCGCTCTGTTGTTCGGGCTGTGTTGAGATTGGCACCGGAAAGGAGCTGCCTCAATCATACCTGAAGCAGCCAGACCTATGCTTTGGTTTGTGATGCGCTGAGGTGAAAGCCGCCGCCGGGAAGACATCGAAAAAGGGGGATGAAGGCGCACGCGCCTGCAGCCGCGATCGCGCCCATTGGCGGCTCACGGGCGAAAATCCTGTCAGCTGTGCGCTAGGCCTCGATGGCCTTTTCGATGAAGCTGATCAGAACGGTCAGATCGACAGGCTTGCCCAGAAAGGCGATCGCGCCGCCCTCGAGTGCAGCGGTTCGCGTACGTTCGTCGTGGTAGGAGGTCATGAAGATCATCGGTGGACGATCGCGCTCCTGATTGAGCCGGCTTTGCAGTTCCAGCCCGCTCAGACCGGGCATCTTGACGTCAACCACCATGCAATCGACCGACGCGCGTGGCTGGAAGCCGAGAAAGGCTTCTGCCGATGCGAAGAGGCAGCTTTCATAGCCAAGCGATTTCACCAGGTCATCGAGAGCTTCCCGGATGGCCAGATCATCATCGACGATTGCGATTAGCGCAGACTGGGTCAAGATAGTGCGACTTTCATGCCGTGCGCGCCGAGGTCAGACGGCGCGTATTACTGATGGTTTTGACGTTGGCGGAGCAAGACCGTGACTTGCCTGTTCGGCGTTGCGGACCAGCTCGGCGACGGATTTGACCTGCATTTTCCGCATGACATTACCGCGGTGCAGCTTGACCGTGATCTCGCTGATTCCAAGCTCGAAGGCGATCTGCTTGTTCATCAGGCCCTGTACGACCCGTTCCATGACCTCGCGTTCGCGTGGTGTCAGCGTTTCGAAGCGGCTGTTGACCTCCTGATGGCGGTCCCGTTCGCGGCGGCTGGCGGCATCGCGTTCCACCGCGGCCAGGACAGCATCAAGAATATCCTGATCACGGAACGGTTTTGCCAGAAAGTCGACCGCGCCGGCCTTCATCGCCTGCACACTCATGGAAATATCGCCATAGCCCGTCATGAAAATGATCGGATGAGTGCTGCCCTCCTGCGCCAACTGCGACTGGAAGTCGAGACCGCTGACGCCGGGAAGCCTGACATCAAGAACGATGCAACCCGGTTGTGACAGATCTGCCTCGGCGAGAAAGGCATCCGGACTGGCAAAGGCCTGCGCGGCAATCTGGACGGACTGGAACAGGTCGACCAGTGATTCCCGCATGGAGAGGTCATCATCGACAATATAGACGACGGGCCCCCCGGCTTTTGGCTGCGCATTCTTTCGTTCACGCACTGGCTGTCTCCTTCGGCAACGTGATTTCGAACAGAGCGCCGCCGTCCGGATGGTTCCGTCCGGTGATGGTGCCCCCCCTTGCTTCGATCGTATTCCGGCAGATCGAAAGACCTATCCCCATGCCATCCAGTCTGGTCGTGAAGAAAGGCGTAAACAGCTTCTGCATTGCTTCCGGGCTCAATCCTTGTCCCGTGTCGTGCAGCGTTATCGAGATGGTGTCGCGCTCGGCATCCGCATGCAGCGATATCGCCAGAGCCCGGCGATCCGGTGATGTAGCCTTTATGGCCTGAATGGCATTGGAAATGAGATTGATCAGCACCTGCTGGAGTTCGAGGCGGCCGCTGCTTATGACCGGCACGGCGGCATCATGCGTGAATTCCACCGTGATCGCTTCACGCTGAAGATCATATTTCATCAATGTCAGCGTATCATCGACGAGCCGGATCAGGTCGAGGGCCTGGGTTTCGCCGGGTTGCGAAAACAGCATCGACCGCGTGTTCCTGAGAATATCGCTTGTGCGCTGGCTGTCCCGTGCAATCCGCTCGGCGGAACGCCTGGCAGCCTCCATGTCCGGTGGGTCGCGATCGAGCCAGCGCAGCAGCGTCTGGGCGTTGACGGCAATGGCGCCGAGCGGCTGGTTGAGTTCATGGGCAAGCGAGGCGGAGAGCGCGCCGACCGTCGCCGCGCGCGAGGCACGGGCCAGTTCTTCCTGGGCCTTGGCCAGCGCGTGTCTGGCCTGTTCGCGCTGGGTGATGTCGACCATGCTGACCACTACCCGGTCATAAGCGACCTGTTCTTCGGGAAAGCTGATGCTCAGAAGAACGATCTTCGGCTCGCCGACATCATTCAGGACCTCTGCATTGTCCTCGAAATAGCTGGCGCCATTCATGATCGCCTGCAGCAGCGATACGAAGGTTTCGCTGTTGAGCGGAATAAAGTCGTGCATGGTGGCGTCGGAGGCACTGGTTGCCGATGAGCCGAGAAGGTCGATTGCCGCATCATTGGCGGCGACGATCTCGATCATGCCGATGCAGCGATTGATGAATTGGGGATCCTGTCTGGCAACGGTGCGGACATCGCCGAAGCCTCTGGCTTTCAGGTCCATCAGATAGGTGCGGAGTTTCGAATAGTCGCGCTCCCACAGCGCCACGCGGGTGCGTTCGAAGATGGAACGATAGCGCCCCTCGCTCAGTCTGAGGGCGGCATTCGTCTCGAGCAGCGCGAATCTGGCGCGGTCATTGCGCAGCAGCAGCGTGGTCGTCAGCCCGAGGGCCACCAGCGCGACGCCGAGGCGCAGAAAGGTCTGAAAGGTCGGATCGCTGGCATGGGTGAGAAAGAAGGAAACGAGCGCAAGAACCAGAAAGATGACGGAGAAACGGATGAGGCCGGTGCGGCTGACGGCCTGGGAGGCGAGCAGAAGCGCAATGGCATAGAGAACGGCGATCGCGCCCTCGATATCGGTGAAGGTGTCGACGGTAAAGATCACCGCTGCAACCAGCACCGTTGAGGTGGCAAACAGGCGTTCGTGGCGGCCTGCCTGTTGCTGTGCCAATGTCCACTCCAATCCCTGCATCATCAATGGTCTTGCCTTTCCCTTTCAAGCCTATCGGTTACGGCAGCCCGGCGGACCTATACAAAGGTCTAGTCAAATGCGTCACGCTGCGTTGAGGGCTTCACGCCACCGCTTGAGGCTTGTGCAGGAAGGCCGCCTTTCCTAGGGGGAAGAAAGGCGGCCTTCGCGCAAATTGCGGATCCGTCCTGATCCGGAGGGAGGGGAACCCGGATCAGGGTAACGTTTCCCGCGATCACCCCGTCGGCGGCACGATCGGGGCAACAGCGACAAGGCTACAGCTTTTCCTGCAAGATGCGCCCTATACGTGGGTTTAGGCACGCTGGACATGGGTTTGGGCCGAAGGCGGTTCGGGGCCTGAGCGAGTTTCAGGCTGCCCGGCGCTAAACAAGGAGATCAAGTCTCGACAGGGTGAGCCTGCACTGCCGGCAAAGCGGTTCGTTCCTGCCGCCGCGATAATAACTCAGGGCGATGACAGCGCCGTAGAGCGCCCAGGCCTTGCCGCGCAACCAGTCTCCGTCACCTGCTTCCAGGGTGTTTCTGAATTGATGCCGGGCTGATGGGCTGACCCAGAACCATGCTGCCGCATAGTCGGCCGCAGGGTCGCCGACGGCGGAAAGCCCCCAGTCGATCACGGCGGAAAGCCTGCCATCAAGGGCGAGAAGGTTATCGGCCTTCAGATCGCCGTGCAGCCAGACGGGCTGACCGCGGTGGGTTTCCGCCAGTGCCGTGTCCCAGAGACGCCGCGCCGGGCCTGTATCGATTTCATCGGCAAGGATAGTGATGGCGGCAAGTGTGCGCTCGGACATCTCGGCCAGTGGGACACCGCGCGACATGTTGGCTGTGCCGGACCTCGGTGCACCGATGGTTGCCTTTTGATGCAGCGAGTTCAGAAAAGCGGCCAGCGCCACCGCCGCCGCATCGGCATCCGCAATGTTTTCAGGCGTGGCAGGTGTGCCGTCAATCCAGTCGAATATCCCGAAGGGGCAGTCCATGCCCAGATCTGCATGCCCCCGGTATCGCAATGTCGGTGTCGCAAGAGGCAGGTCGCTGAGATGCGCAAGCCAGTCGAGTTCCTTGGTGATCAGCGGGATGGCCGCCGCCCGGCGCGGAATGCGCAGAACAAGGGTTTGGCCGATACGGTAAAGAGCGTTGTCAGTCCCGGTTGTGTTGATCTGCTGCACCGGTCTACCCGCCCATAGCGGCGTGTGCCTGCCAAGCAGGTCATGAATCAGCGCGTCGGTTACGGCAAGGTCATCCTCATGCATCATGCCGATCCTAAAGCAGATCAGTATTGCTGCAATATGACCCGATCAGCGCTTCAGCCCGAACGTCCGGTGATCAACACAAAACATTACGATTGTCCAAACCGCGCGCGTTTTTGACAATCGCCAGTTCGCGCTCCCGGCTAGCGTTCCACCTGTCAGTCCAGCCGATGGGCTCGCCGCCATTCAAAGGAGACGCAGGTGAACAATGCAACGCAGTTTTTCCTCTCACGCCGGCAGGTGCTGATTGCCAGTGCCTCCGTCTCCACCGTTGCGGCCTTGCCGACATTTGCGATGGCGCAGGAGCCTCAGAACCAAACAGCGCAGAACCAACCCGAAGGAGCGAGCCAGATGGCCGAGAGCTTTATCACCACCAAAGATGGCGTCGAGATTTTCTACAAGGATTGGGGGCCGAAGGATGCCCAGCCGATCATGTTCCACCATGGCTGGCCGCTTTCCAGCGATGACTGGGATGCGCAGATGATGTTCTTCGTCAACAGGGGCTTCCGTGTTGTCGCCCATGACCGTCGCGGCCACGGTCGCTCGGCGCAGGTGAGTGACGGACACGATATGGCGCATTATGCCGCCGATGCCGCAGCCGTCACGGAAGCGCTCGATCTGAGGAATGCCGTTCACATCGGCCACTCCACCGGCGGCGGCGAAGCGCTTGCCTATGTGGCCCGCTACGGCCAGCCGCAGGGCCGCGTTGCCGGCCTCGTCATGGTGGCGGCCGTGCCGCCGATCATGGTCAAGACCGAAAGCAATCCCGGCGGCACGCCGATCGAAGTCTTCGATGATTTCCGCAAGCAGCTTGCGGCGAACCGGGCGCAATTCTTCCTCGATGTCGCTTCCGGCCCGTTTTATGGCTTCAACCGGCCCGATGCGAAGGTCTATCCGGGCGTGATCAACAACTGGTGGCGTCAGGGCATGAATGGCAGCATCAAGGCCCATTACGAGGGCATCAAGGCCTTTTCGGAGACCGACCAGACAGCCGATCTGAAGGCCATCACCGTGCCGACGCTGATCCTGCAGGGCGATGACGACCAGATCGTGCCCTACAAGGATGCCTCCGAGCTCCAGGCAAAGCTGGTGCCGGGCTCGACACTGAAGATCTATCCGGGCTTCCCGCACGGCATGCTGACAACCCATGCCGAGGTTCTCAATCCTGACATTCTGACCTTCATTCAGGATTGATCGTAGAGGCCGCTTCCATGGCGGGGCATTGCCGTCATGGAAGCAGGGCCGACAGCCTTACCCGCTTCTGATGGAGTCATTCCATGTCCCGGTCTTCGATCGCATCGGTGCTGAGCTTCAATGGCGGCTATGTCGACACGATGGGCTTTGTCGCCCTGAACGGGCTCTTCACCGCCCATGTCACCGGCAATTTCGTGACCCTGGGTGCTACCCTCGCAAACGGGACCGGTGGCGTGCTGGCCAAGCTTCTGGCGCTGCCGGTTTTTTGTATCACCGTGCTGCTGGCGCGCGCTTTCGGCGACTGGATGCAGAGGCGCAGGATTCAGGCGGTACCGGTCTTTCTGGCGCTCAAATGCGCGCTGTTTCTGCTCGCCGCGCTCCTCGCTGTCGTGCTGCCGCTGCATGATCGCGCCGGCGACGCATCCGTGCCGCTGGGCATGGTTCTGGTGGTGGCGATGGCGATCCAGAATGCGCTGCATCGCACGCATCTGACCGATCAGCCGCCGACGACGCTTCTGACCGGAACCACAACGCAGATCATGCTGGACCTTTCCGACGTCCTCTTCGGCGACAGAACGAAGGGGCTGCCCATCTATCCGCGGCTCATGCCGCTGATCCGGGCGCTCGTTCTGTTCGCCGCCGGATGTGCGGTTGCGGCGCTGGCATACCGGGTGTCGCACCGGTTCTGCTTCTTCATTCCGCCGCTCACCATTGCCGCAGCCTTGATGCTCAGCTGGCGCGAAGAGAGGCCGGTTCCACACAAAGCCCGCCCGGCCGCCGAAGCGGATGACAGGGTCGACGAGGCCCTGCGGGAGAGCTTTCCGGCCAGTGATCCGCCGGCAAGCGGGCGTTTTGACTAAATCTCAACAAGGAGACCGAAAGATGGATAGTAATACTGCCGCACGTCGCAGCGCATCGCTTCACACGCCGTCGGGGCTTGGCGTCGAGGCTGCAAGGGATATCACCGCCGGTGCGAACGCACTGCTGGCCGATATTTTTGCCGTGTTCCTGAAAACCAAGAATTTTCATTGGCATATGTCCGGCGCCAGTTTCCGCGACTGGCATCTGATGCTCGATGATCACGCCGATGATCTGCTGGCCATGACCGACCCGCTTGCCGAGCGCGTGCGCAAGCTCGGCGGTCTGACGCTGACCTCGATCGGCGATATCGCCGCAAAGCAGCGGATCGCCGACAATGACGCCGAATTCGTCCATCCGCACGAAATGCTGGCGGAGCTGCGATCCGACAACGCCGATCTGGCCGCCCGCATGCGCGCGCTTCATGGCGTCTGCGACGAACATGGTGACGTCGCCACGGCGAGCCTTCTGGAGAACTGGATCGACGAGACCGAAAAACGCATCTGGTTCCTGTTCGAAATCCTGCGCGCCACCAACGCCTGACGGTGCCAGACTGCCGGACGGATGCGCTCCCCTCCGCGTCCGTCCGGTCTTTTTGGGTCGGCGGGCACCGCATCCGGACCGCAAATGGCGGATTTTGGGCTGAGCAAGGAACAGTTGCCGGCGGTTGTCGAGCCGGACGGCCATATTCTGGTGCGTCCCGACCTGATGACGCTTGTCGATCAGCTCGGCATCGCCGAAGAACCGGCGGCCGGGACGGTCTCGGCGTCGCGACCAGGCATCTTCGCGATCGGCGATGTCAGAAACGGCTCAGTCAAGCGCGTCGCCTCCGCCGTTGGCGAAGGCCTTGCTGGCCGTGGTGCAAGCCACGGCCTTTCTGGCGCGACCCGCAGACCTATACGCGGGTATAAGGCCGGACAAACGAATGTCTGGCATTGACGAACACGAGTGTAATTCAGTCGACTGCTACTCTCGGTCACCATCGGAGCATCGAATTTGCCGATCAACCATCTCCGAGGAACTGACCATGACCTATCCCGATCCAACGCTGACGTCGTTTGCCACAGTTGAGGCAATCTTTGCCGATCCCGCCTCCGCGGGCGTTTCCAAGCTTATCGGTCAGGCGCTGCTGCTGAACGGAAACGATCGCGGCAAGGCTCTGACCTGCCTGAACCAGGCGCAGCAGATCATGGCGAAAGGCCCGGACGAGGCGGCGGACAGAACGCCGGCGGCGAAGCCGGTGGTCGCTGCAAGGGGCGGCCTTGCACCTTGGCAGGTCTCCAAGGTAAGGCGTCATATCGAGGAAAACATCGACGAAACGATTACACTCGTCAAACTGGCAGGCCTTCTCGGGCTGAGTGTCAGTTATTTTTCATCCGTTTTCAAAGTGAGTTTCGGTGTTTCGCCCCATGCCTTCATTATCGCCCGGCGGGTCGAAAAGGCGAAAAGAAGCATCGCGCTGACAGATGCACCGCTTTCGGAAATCGCCCTTGACTGCGGCCTGTCCGATCAGGCCCATCTTTCGCGTATTTTTCGCCGTCACACCGGCGTGACGCCGACAGACTGGCGGCGTGCTTCGATCCTGGCCGCACAGCCTCGATGATTTCAGGACAACGTTGCTGACTGCCCGCTGTGAGACGGCCACGCCGTCCGGGCGCCTGTTTCATACCCCAAAGGAACTTGATCCATGACCAAGAATGACACGCAGCTTCCACTTCGCGACGGCATTGAAAGCCTGGCGGAACCGGTCGACCTTGAACGGATACTGCCCGGTGAGAAGTTTCGCCGTCCCCGGACCATCAAATTGACGCTCCCCGTTGCCCTTGGCGGGCTTCTGGTCGCCATGACCAATGACATGCAGCAAAAATGAACCGGCCGGCCGGACCGCAGGCCCTGAAAGCCCGCGGCCCGGTTCGCAATCGTCGGCCAGGTCATTCGATATCGTCAACAACAATGGTCTCGGGCCGATCGCCACCATCGGCATATTCGCGATGCCATTCGCCATCTTCCGTTTCATAAAGAATATGGGCATCCCTGCCGCCGGCGCGCTGCTTGGCGGCAGCCGAACGCGCCGCCGCAAGGGCAGCCTTATGCGTGGGGAATGTCTCCGACCAAGCCTCCTCCATCCGGTAGGCATAGCCATCAGCGTGCAGGCCGACATGATAGATAACGGTCATCAGCGTGTCCTTCCCGTTCGTGTCTGGGCTATCCGGCGCGGAAGCCTTGTCGGAAAGCAGACTGCAACGCCCGCCGCATGTCTTGTCAAAAGTGATTTTTCCGCTCGCCGCTGCAGATATTTCAGACCTCAGGTCAAACGCATGAATTGCCGGGGCCTGTGGCTTTCTCTCAGGCGGTTCGCCGCCAGAGGCCCGGTGTTGCACCGGTCGCTCTGGTAAAGACGCGGGTGAAGTGGCTTTGATCGGAAAAGCCGCAGGCTAAGGCGATTTCGGCAAGTGAGAGCGTCGAGGAGCGCAGCAGTTCGCAGGCCCGCGAGACGCGCGCATTCAGCAGCCACTGATAGGGTGTCATGCCGGTCGTCTCACGGAAGGCATGGATGAAATAGCCGCGCGACAGATTGCAGGCGCGCGCGACCTCGAGAACCGAGATGTCGCCATGCAGATTCTCGCTCAGAAGGTTCTTTGCCAGGACCTCGTGTGCCCGGGACAGTTTCCTGCCGGGAGCTGCTCTACGCGTCGCGCCGCCGTAACGCTGGACGATATGCGTGCCGATGGCTGTGGCCAGCTGATCGACAAACAGCTTGCTGCTCTCGCCTGGATTCTCGATCGCGGGGGCCATGGCCTTGACCAGGCTGGCAAGGACGGTATCGGTTTCCGCTGTCTTGAGCTGAAGCTCGGTCACCGTGGCAAGATCGCTCTCCTGAGCGATATTTTGCAGTGCGGCAGGTGAAATCTCCAGAAGCAGGAAGTCAAACGGGCCGGCGAGATCCGCCTTGTAGGGATCGGCCAGATTGCGGATGTAGAGCCCGTCTTGCGGAAAGACGAAGCTGGCAGCGTGATGCGCGTGAAAGATCCGCCGCCTGTGTCCGCTGGCCATGGATACCCCGATGGCAAAACCGCGATTGCTCGCATCTGTCGCGACCTGGCTGAGGTGCTCATCTTCGGCACTCTTGCGGAAGAAGCTGATATCGCCACCACGAAGGCTCTGGTTTGTCGAGAGTTGGCTGAACGGGCAGCCAAACGAGTCAATGGTCTTTCCCTGATGCGGCGCAGTGGCTGAAGCCAGATTCTGGAGCATTGTCTCTTCCTCGACGGGTAACGTCAGAAAATGAAGGCGTCGTGTCTTTGGCGATTCGGCAGGCAGCTCAAGGTCATTGCCGGGTTCATGACCCAAGCAGCCATTCTTTGAAATGAGAACATCAGAAAAGGCCAACAAGCACGCTGTCTGGACGGCCACGCCAGATTCCAGCAACAATGACAGGAAACACGAGTTATTTGCTCAGGTCAAATCACCAGGGTGTTGATGAGATGCTTTCACGCAGATTTGCCGCCCGCTTGGCCACAACGGTCAGTCCGACCTGGCCTTGTCGGAAAAAAAGTGGCAGCGCGCCGGAAATGGCGCATGCACTGAGCGGCGAGGGAAATCCCGAATTTGCCACCACGACAAAGGTGGCCGGCGCGCGAACGTTGTCGTTTATCGGGAAGACGGCAAAAGCGGCTGATCGCCAAAGCCGTCTCGCATGGGACTGCTTTGGCATTTTTTTCGCGTTCTCTTTGGCGCCGGTGAGATCATGCTGGTCTTGGGGACCGGGGCCGCATCAAAGACCTGTCGTTGTCATCCCAGCCGGCGTCCGTCTTCTGTGTCGAAGATCGGAGGCAAGGTTTGCAGGTAGATATGACCCGGTGTTGACGGAAGGGTGTCGGAGCGCCCGAGCCGAACGATCAGTTTCTGCGTTCCGACATCGACATGAACGAGCCGCTCGGCCCCCAGATATTCGACCGTTCTGATGGCGCAGGGCAGTGAGGCAAGGGCGCCTTCGGCAGAAAAGCTCAGCTCTTCCGGCCGCAGACCCAGGTGATATTTCCGGCGCTTGATCTCGGCGAGCTTCTGACTGAGGTGAGACCCGGCGTCCCAGTTTGTGTCTTCGAGCCGGTAGCCGCCGTCGACGCGACGGGTGACTTCGAGCAATGAAGCAGGTGGTGAGCCGACAAATGTCGAGACGAAAGCATGTTGCGGCTGTTCGTAGATCGCCTGAGGTGCATCGTGCTGAAGCACGTGACCATTGTTGAGCACTACGATGCGATCGGCGAGCGTCATGGCTTCGGCCTGGTCGTGGGTGACCATGATCGTCGTCAGCCCGGTGCGATTGTGAAGCTCGAGAAGCTCGGCGCGGACGCTGGTGCGCAACACGGCGTCGAGATTGCTCAGCGGCTCATCCAGCAACAGAAGTTGCGGCTTGATCGCCAGCGCACGGGCAAGAGCCACACGCTGCTGCTGGCCGCCGGACAGCTCTGAGGGCATCCTTTCTCCCAGATGCGTGAGTTTCACCAGATCAAGAGCCTCTTTGACATTAGCGGCAATCTCGGTCTTGGCGACCTTGCGCATACGCAGCCCATAGCCGACATTCTCGGCAACGGACATATGCGGAAACAGGGCATAATTCTGGAAGACCAGACCGATACCGCGCCGGTTGGCCGGGACATCGGTGATCGTTTTTCCGTTCAGTTTCAACATTCCGCCATTTGGCTGCAGCAGACCGGAGATCATCCGCAACAGGGTCGTCTTGCCGCAGCCGCTCGGGCCAAGCAGAGCCAGAAACTCGCCTTTCTGAACGTCCAGTGAGACGGAATGGAGCACTTTGGTGTCACCATAGGCCTTCCACATATTCTCGATGGAAAGATAAGTGTCGCTCACGTTCTTTGTCCTTTATCGCAGTGCTGATATGTGGCGGGTGAGAGAATTAGAGGCGGCTTGACCAACGAAACATCCGTTCGCCGATAAGAACCAAAGCAACGGCGACCACCACGAACATGGCGCTGAGTGCCACCGTTGTCGGATCAATGCCCTGGCTGCGCATTTCCGAATAGACCCTTACGGGATAAGTCAGATAGCGCGAGCCGGCGATCAGGACCGATACCGTGACTTCATTGAATGAGGTGAGGAAGGTGAAAACCGCACTTGTGAGGAGGCCCGGCCAGATCAGAGGCAGGGTGATTGTTCGCAGGACCTGGCTTTGAGAGGCGCCGAGGCTGAGTGCAGCACCTTCAAGTGTTTCATCGAGCTGGCTGAAGGTCGTCATCATGATCCTGACGGCGAAGGGCAGACAGAGTGTCGTATGGGCCAGGACAAGGCCGATCAGCGAGCCGCCGATACCGATCCGCGCGTAGATCTGCGTCAGGCCGACGGCCCAGACGATATGCGGAAGCGCCAGAGGAGCAAGGAGCAGGCCCTCGGTCGCTGCCTTGCCGCGAAACTCACTCTTGATGAGCGCGCGCGCCGACAAGGCGCCGATGATGACGGCAAGCGCGGTGGAAATCGTTCCGACGATCATGCTGACTCGCAACGCCGCTGCATATTCCGGTCTGCTAAAGGCGGCAACATACCATCGCAGGGAATAGCCTCGCGGCGGAAAGCGGAACGCTTCTGAAGCATTGAAGGAGGAGAGGAAGATGACAAAGATCGGCGTCAGAACGACGATGAAGCCAATGATGATGATGGCGATCCAGACAAGATCGATCAAGCGACCGTGTAGTTTCATTTCTGGGCTCCCGACCAACGCTTCAGCGCGAATGTGACAAGGGCAAGAATGATCAGCATGACCACCGCCAGAGCAGAGGCGAACGGCCAGTCATTGACCATGGCCACCTGTTGATACATCACGGTCCCGAATGTCGGTGTCTTGCCCTGACCGAGAATTTGCGGCGTCACAAAGGACGTCACGGCGGCAAAGAATACCAGCACGCAGCCCGCCAGAATGCCGGGCATGGCAAGCGGCAGGATAACGGTTCTCCAGATCTGGAACCCGTTTGCGCCGAGGGAGTGGGCTGCCAATTCCATGTCGCGGGGCAAGCGGCTGAGTGTCGTCACCAGCGGCAGGACCATGAGCGGCAGAAAGGCCTGAACCAGGCCGATCAAGACGCCGGTCTCGTTGCCGAGAAAATGGATCGAGCTGTGAATGAGACCGAGCGATTTCAGCGCACCGTTGACAAGCCCGAGAAGGCTGAGAAGATTGACCAGACCCAGTGTCTGCACCAGCGCACCGCTGATCATCGGTGTCAGGATCAGAATAATGAGCAGGCCGCGCGCCTTTCGCGCCCGGTGGGAAATCCAGCGTGCAATCGGCAGGCCGAAAGCGAGGCAGATGGCAACCGTTGCCAGGCCGATCAGAAGCGTGCGCCAGACCACTGACAGAAAGAAGCGGTCAGTCAGAATACGAATGTAGTTCTTGAGCGTGAAACTCGGATCGAGGAGCAGCGAGCCTTCCTTTTGCGACCAGAAGCTGGTGACTGTCAGAAAGGCGAAAGGCAGTATGAAAACGGCGAGCGTCAGGGCAATGCCCGGCAGCAGAAAAATCGTCGTCTTGGCTTTTGTCATATATTTGATCCCTGAAACCGCGATGCCTTTGCCAGAGGCCGGATCGTCGCGACCATGAGTGCCGCGACGATCTTTGTTTCCGCCGAAGGGGGCGGCGGGAAATCCGGCTCAGTTGCCGAGAATTTCCTTGTTCCAGCGATCGGTCCAGTCGCTGCTGTGGCTCATGACATAGGGCCAGTCGAGCTGCACAAGGCTGTTCACTTCTTCGGGCGTATCGATGACCTTTTCGGAGATCTCGGGCGACAGCTTGACGTTCTTGTTGGTCGGCCCAAAGAACAGCTTGTTGGCATAGGCCGTCTGCGTGTCGACATTCAGGGCCAGTGCGGCGAAGCGCTTGGCGAGCTCGGGCTGCGGGCTGTTGGCGACGATGCAGAGCATGTCACGCACCAGAACCGGGCCTGGATCCGTCGGGAAATGGAAGGCGACATTGTCATAGTTGGGCAACGATGCCATCGCGTAGCCGCCGATGATCGGCGCAGCGGCAATCTCACCGGAATCGACAAGGCTCAGCAATTCGTCGAGATTGCCGTAGGTCAGCGGAACCGGGGTCAGTTCCTTCAGTTTGGCGAAGGCTGCATCCGGATCATGCTCATCGGTTCCTGCGAGGCGAGCGGCAATCGCCAGAAGGCCGTTGGCTTCAGCTCCGGGGAAGGGCGGCAGGGCAATCTTGCCCTTGAACTGCGGATCCCAGAGGTCTGACCATTCTGCCGGCTTCTTGATCATGTCCTTGTTGTAGACAATGCCCAGCCCGTTCAGCGACATGGCATAGCAGCCCTGGTTCATGCCGGGCCAGATGTCCTTGTAGAAGGATGCGTTTTCATCTGGTGCAACCACGATGCCGTCTTTTTCAGCCTGGGGAGCCTGGAAAATGTTGAGGAAGGCGACATCCATGGTCGGATTGTCTTTCTCGGCATAGAGCTTTGCAAAACGATCGCCGGTTCCACCGAGAAGAAGTTCAACCTTGGCGCCCGTTTCCTGCTCAAGAGGGCCGACAACATGGTCGCGGATCAGCTTTTCAATATCGCCACCCCAGACGCCGACCACCAGGGTCTTGCCTTTGAAATCCTGGTCGGCGAAGGCGCTCTGGCCGACAAGTGCAGCACTGGCGGCGCCGACGATCACGAGTGATTTGAGAAGTTTCGCTATTTTCAATTTCGTTCACCTCTTGAAGATTGTTGTTCTCAGTTTTTCGGCTTGCTTTTGAGAAGATCGTTCGCCGATGCGATCTCGGCCAGAATGCCCGCCAGGGCTTTGGCTGCATGATTGACCAGCATGTGACCCGCTTCCGGCGTGGCTGCGCGTGCATCACCGCAGGCACCGAATGGGTTGAGGTCCTGGCTCATCCAGCCATAGCCGGCCGTGCGTGATCCGCCGGGGCCGGCGCCAAGATGCTGGAAGCGCTCTTCGTATCCGATGGCGTTGGAAACGAAATCACGGATCTCAACCTGACTGACCAGTTCGGGGTGAAGCGCCATCATGATCGAGGTTTCAATCGCGCCGGCATGAATGTCGAATTCAAGATGCGGGAGATTGAAGAGCCCTGAGGGGATCCCGGCATCGCCACGACTGGAAAAGGCGACGAGCATGTCATGACGCGCGCGCATTTCGAGCGCCAACGGATAGAGCAGAGACTTGTTGCCACCATGGGTGTTGTAGATGAGGACGCGGCTGATGCCGGCGGCGTGCACGCGCTCCAGTATCACTGTCAGATAGTCAAGCAGAAGCTGGGTCGACTGCGATAATGTTCCTGCGAATTTGAGGTGTTCCGTTGAAACGCCAACGGCTTGCTCGGGAAGGACCAGCGCGGTAACACTCTCATCAAGAAAGCTTCCTGCCCGGTGAATGATGCCACGATTGATCAATGTGTCGGTACCGACCGGCAGATGCGGTCCGTGCTGTTCAATGGCCGCGATCGGCAGGATAGCCACCGCATTGGTCGGCAAGTGGTCGAATTCTCGGGTTGAGAGATCCATCCAGTTCATCAAGGGCATGTCGATTTCCACATCCGGTTCCGATTGTATTGGCGTATTCAGTGTTGTGGTGTCCGAGGGGCCGTCAGTGCCGTGCTCCGCCGCATTGTCTCCGTCTCAGCGCACGGCCTTGCTCGCAGGTTGGAGGCGAACGCGTGGTCCAAGACCGATTTCCCGCTCGGTCGCCTTCGCATACATCTGGTCGAGAAACGGGCGGACGGTGGCTGCGTGGCGGGTCATTTGCGGGCATTCTTCACGCAGGAACCGGTCGGCGGCTTCGGCGATTTCCCCGCGCAGCGCCTCCTCGTCGACACAGCAGAGCTTTCGATCCTTCATGACGACCTTTCCGGCGATAATGCTGGTCTGAACCGCTTCCGAACTGGCGCTGAAGGCAATCTGCTGGACCGGATCGTGAAGCGGCATCAGGCCCCATTCATGGCGGTCGAGAAGAATGATATCGGCCTGCTTGCCCACCTCGATTGATCCGACGGCATCGCCCATCAGTCCCGAGCGGGCGCCGCCATGCGTGGCCATCTGCATGACGTCATGGGCACCAATCCATTCGGAATAGTCAAAAGTGCCGATCTTGTGAACCATCGACGCGGCCTTGAAGGCCTGGAACATGTCTGCCGTATCAGCCGAGGCAACGCCGTCGCAGCCAAGTGCGACATTGACACCGGACCGCAAAAGCGTTCTGACCGGTGACACGCCGGAGCCAAGCTTGAGATTGGCCAGCGGATTATGCGTGATCGAACAACCGGCGTCGCCCATCATCTCGATGTCGCTCTCGGTGAGCCAGATGGCATGATTCATCGTCAGGCGGTGCGTGAGGCAACCGACATCTGCAAGAAAACCGACGAGGGTCTTGCCGTATTTCTCTTGCCCCGTGACGGCCTGGGTCTTGGTTTCCAGAACATGGCAATGGATTGGCAGGTCGAGGGAGCGCGAAAGATCAGCCACCGCGCCAAGCAATTCCGGCGAGCAGCGTTGCGGGCCGCAGGGTCCCAGAATGATCCGCATATTATCCTTTTCATGCCAGCTGTCGCGGAGCTGGTGAAAAAGCGCGATCTGGTCCTTGGGGCCGGGCACGGGCAGAGCATCGAGCGTCTGCACCAGTGCTTCAGGCATGATGTTGCGCAGGAAGGGCAGGCTGTCGCAATAGCCTTCGTCCCACATGGACGCTGTGATCCAGCCACGCAGACCGAGATCCCGATAGGCTGAGGCCGTCGCGTCAACAGCGTCGGGCGTGAAGGCGAGGTTGAGGACGTCGTCTTGAAGCGTGGTGACCCCGGAGCGGATGGAGACGATACCGACCAGCATGGCGCGCAGATATTTGTCCCGCCAGGTCATGTGCGGGACATGGGCCGGCGGATAGACTTCCGAAAGCCAGATTTCGAGCGGCAGATTGTCGTAGCGCCCCATCTCGAAACCCTCGTTCGAATGCATATGGGCGTCGATGAGGCCGGGCATCACGATGCGGTTGGCCGCATCTATGGTTTCAAGGTCCGGAAGCGCTGAAGCCTGTTGGGAAAGGTCTGCTCCGACGGCTGCGATCGTGTCACCACAGATAAGAACGTCGCCCCGCTCCAGCACCGTTTGATGAATGTCATTTGTGACGATGTAGCCATGGCGGATCAATCGGTTCATGCGCTTCCCTTTTGAACGTCAGGATTGGTGGTCAATGCGGTTCAATTGGGACAATGGAGGATCTCAATCCGTCCGGCAGAACGCCTGCGGCCATGGCCATCGCCTGGCAGCCGCTTTGTCTCCTGTTTCAAGTGTAGCAATTTTCTGGCATTATTGAAGTCAAAAAATTGCGTTTTAGTAATTATTTTTGCGCAAAAATAGCGCAATGTTTTGTCATCTTGCCCAGAAAACGTCCAGATTGCCCCTGTTGCGCTCCAGCGCGCCCAGGCAAGATGTCGAAGATCCGTGATGGCCGGTGGCGTCGTGCTAGTGCAGCCGGCCGGCCCGAAGCTCTTCACCAAGATGGCGGCAGGCCCGCAGTGTCAGTGCCATCACGGTCAAAGTCGTGCCGGCAACGCCACAGGTCGGAAAGGCACTGGCGTCGGTGACGAAGAGGTTCTTGACGTCCCAGCTCTGGTTCCACCGGTTCAGCACCGATGTCTTCGGGTCTTCCCCCATGCGGGCGCCGCCGGATTCATGAATTGCCGAGCCCATGGTCACCGTGCGCTTGAACATCAGGCGAAACATCAACCGGTAGAAGAGCGGCAGATCGGGATAGGCGCCACGTCCGGTTTCTTTCAGCCCGAGCGGTGAGCCGACGAATTCCAGACGTCCGCCGACCCCGGTGACGATCTCTTCCAGCGTGGCTATTTGCTGCTTGAGCAGGGCGCGGTCTGCCTCGCTCATGCGGCAGGTGATGTGCGCGATCGGAATGCCGAAGGCATCGCGCCGTCTGGCATTGATCGTTATGTGATTGTCGGGCGAAGGCATCATCATGCCGAAGCCGAAAAAGTCGAGCCGCGCCGGTGCGCTGGCTGCAACCGGCTTGCGGCCAACGCTGATCTGGTAGTCAAAACGGTTTGTGGCATAGCCGTTCTCGCCGACGAAACGGGGAATGAAAACACCACTGAGCGGGGCGTAAAACGGATCTGGCGGCAGGCTGTCATCACCTGAAAATCCGGTCATGTCGGGATATTCGCCGGACGCGATGCAGGGGAGCTGGTCCATGAAATAGCGCCCGAGAAGGCCTGACCCATTGGCAAGTCCGGCGGGATGTTCAGTCGATGCTGAGTTCAGCAGCAGGCGAAGGCTTTCGATCGGGGAGGCGCATAGAACAACGGCGGCGGCACGGATGGTCCGTCTGCTCTTGTCATGGCGGTCGATCAGCTCGGCACCCGTTGCAAGGCCGGTTTCTGCGTCCGTGAGAATGCGGCTTGCGATCTGATTGTAGAGTACGGTGAGGTTGCCGCTTGCCAGAGCCTTTTGCATGGGTTTGGCAATGCGTGAGGGGTCCGGTGCCATATAGCGCCAGGACGTGACGCGTCGCCCTGGCCATTTGCCTTCAACGCGCAGCTTGAAGCTTTCTTCCGCCGGGGTGATCTTTGCGGGTCCGGCAAAATCCCCATCCGGCTGGGTCGGCACGCCGTCCGGATTGCCGTAGACTCCAAGTGTTCGCTCGACCTCACTGTAAAAAGGGGCGATTTCATCGTAGCTGACCGGCCAGTCGACGCCGTCGCCACTGCGAGAGTGCAGGCGAAAATCATCGTCCGACCAGCGCATCAATACCCGGCCGAAGGTGTGCAGTCGGCCCCCGGCCTGCCTGCCCCGAATCCAGTGAAACGGTGCATCGGCCGGGGTCGTATAATTGTTCTGGCGATCATTGACAAAAAGGTGGGCCATGCTCTCGGAGAAAAATGCCGCCCGGGACTGAATATGCTGCCCTTTCACGGTTGCCCTTGCCCGTTCCCAGAAGTTGATCGGGTCTGGCGGTTCCTTGGCTTTGTCCGGGTCCAGGTCTTTCGGTCCGATTTCGGGTCCGGCCTCCACGAGGACGACTTTCAGGCCTTGCGCCGTGAGCTCTTGAGCCGCGAAGGAGCCGGCAGCTCCCGATCCTATGACCATAGCGTCGAAGCGTGTCTCGTTCATTTGGTGTCTCCTGCATGGCGCAGACATACGCCGCGCCAAAGATCCGGCACGGCGAGGCGCTGAACTGGGAATGTTTCTGCTTAATTCTGGCTGGCAAGCGTCTGAAAGAACGCGATGCCCTTGCGAATGGCGGCGGCCGGGTCAGCTGCGGCATCGAGCTCAAGAATGTGCCAGTTTAGCGCGTGGCGGTCGCGCATTCTTGAAAGCCAGGCCTTCCAATCGACCCGGCCGGCGCCGAAATCACAGAAATAGGGCTGATGGCGCAGGAAGATGTCGGCATCAATGGGCGTGTCTGCGGGCATCGGCCCGATGGCATCTTTCCAGTGTGTGAGAACAATGCGCTCACGATAGCGATCGATGACCGAAACAGGATCGCCACCCATAATGAGGATATGCGATGAATCCGGGCAGAAATGAACATAGGCCGGATCGGTCAGCATCATCATCAGATCAATGTCACGGGGCATGGCGAAGATTGAATGCGATTCGGTATGCAGGGCGAGGCGGACGCCGTGGTCGGCCACGGCAACGCCGAGCTTGTTAACAAAATCGGCGACGACCTGCGCGGCAGCAAGGTCGTAGATGCGGGCCGGGCGGTCACCAAGCGTTTGTCGCATCGTCAGTCCGGCTGCCATGACATCGGCGCCGCTGGCGCTGAGAAATTCCGCGTAGCGTCTGGCCCGCTCCAGGAGTCGCTCTGTGGTTGCCCTGTCCGATAGGTCATGTCCTTCTGCCAGGTCTGAGAAGAAACCACTTGCCACCGAAAGGTTTCGCGACCCGAGCGCCTCGGCAAAGCGTGTCACGGAGCCGAATGTCGAAACCGCTTCGCTCCAGTGAAAGGGCGAAAAGGTCAGCTCTATCCCCGTGACACCCGATGCAGCGGCCGTGTCGAGTGCTTTGTCCCAAAAGGCGGCGGGATCGGCGCGGGCGATATCGCGAATGCCGGCCTCGCTGTCACAGCCCCAAAAACCTGGATGGTTGAGTGTCACGAAATCAACGCCGAAGCGGAAATCTGGTTGGCTGGTCATCGTTGTGGCGCTTTCACAATGCGGTCTGTGAGACGGATCGGTGCCCCAGACAGTCCGGTCGACACGTCAGAAAATTCGAAGTCAGCGCAATATCCGGATAAGGATGCGTCAAAGTCAATACGCTAATAAAAATTTGCGCTAAATTTGCGCAATTTTTTATGAAAAGCATGCTGGAACCGACCACAATCGGTGTGGTCGGACACGGTGCTGCGGATGCTGGCAGATGGTTCAGCTTCTGGCGGCTTGGGTTTCACGCGATCGTGCCGGCATGGGCGGCGCAACAGTTTCCCCGGGGGTGAGCGCGACCGGCACGATCACATCGCTGGTTGCGCCATTCAGGTCCGCCATCCGTTCGACCATCAGCTTCATGGAGTTGCGGGCCATGGTTGCGAGCGGCGTACGCACGGTGGTCAGCCGTGGCGAGATGAGCGATGCAGCCTCGATATCATCAAAGCCAACCACAGACAGGTCCCCGGGCACGGAGACTTTTTGCTGTCTTGCCGCCATCATAATGCCGATGGCAATGCGGTCGCTCGCGGCGAAGACCGCGGTCGGTGGATTTGTCAGTTCAACGAGATGCGGGAGGATGGCCTGACCGTATTGCTCACTGAACTCACCCATGCGCACAATCTGCCCGTCCGGATCGATGCCGGCACGGGCAAGAGCATCGCGCCAGCCCCGGAGCCGTTCTTTCGTCGAATGCAGCTCGGCGATGCCGCCGACAAAGGCGATTTGCTGGTGACCATGGTGGATGAGGTGGGAGGTTGCCTGATAAGCGCCAGAATAGTTGTCGACCATGACGCAATCAACAGGGAGATCGCCCTGGAACTTGTCGTCGAATATGATGACGGGCACCCCTTTTGCGATGATCGAACGCAACAGCTGCGGTGCAATCAGCTGTCCTGACGTGATAATGCCATTTGCAACGCCTGAGGCGAAAAGCTGCATGCACTTTGCCTGCTGAACCGGGCTCTCGAGCGCCGAGGTGACCAGTACATCCATGTCATAGCTTGCAGCCGCCTTGACGACTTCGTCCATGATGGTGCCAGAATAGCCGTCGGCTGAATTCGGGATGATCAGCCCGATCACAAGCCTCTTTGGCGGCGCCGTCGTATCACCTGACATAAGGGGCTTGGCGCTATCGTAGCCGACATGCTTCATGGCTGCTCGGATTCGTTGCTCCGTTTCAGCCCGCAATGAGATATCGTCGCGCAAAAATCGCGAAACCGTCGAGACCGATACGTCGGCCAGTTCCGCTATGGCCCGTAAAGTCGGACGCTTCATCGTTTTCACCTCGTCGTTAACAACGGGCATATACGTTGCGCCAGGTTTGCGCAACAAGAGGTGTCGAAATGAAACGAACAGTGCGATGCCGTGGAACGTCTCTGTTGACCAGGGGGAGCTTACGGAGTCGGTACCCTCACCCAGCGGCGGTGCCTATCCGCATCGGCAACGCGCCTTTTCGGAGCCGAAAATGGGTCATCCGGCAACTGGAAGAACGGATCAGAACGCGTGAATGCCGTCGCCAGTTGAAGCGGGGCCTCCGGCTCTGTGCGCAGGCTACGATCTGGTTCTGCCGGATGGGGTGGCGGCGGGACCGCGATGTCGTGGTCGCGGCCCCGGCTGGGCTCTTCAAAAATGGATATGAAGGGCCGGACAATTGGCGCGCCGATAGATGATCTGACGCGCCCAGCGCGGATCAGGGCGCAATCGAGATATTTGCCTTGGCATGGATCGAAACGCCCGCCTTGCGCGCCAGGTTGCCGACAGCGCAAATCTTGTCCGCAGTCTCGACGGCGCGCTGCGCAGCTTTGATATCCGCGTCGCTTGCGGCCTGTTTCAACTGAAGGAGGGCTGTGTGTTCAATCGAGAAGGCCTCGTCGGTCGCGACCGCCGACGTCTCCACGGCAAGTGTTTCGACGGGGATTTTCTTGTTTGCCGTGATGGCGCGCAGGGTCGCTGTGAAACATGCCAGCGTGGAAGCCGTGTAGAGCTGCTTCGGATCGGCGCCCGCGCCGCTGCCGCCGAGGTCTGCCGGAATGCCGATGGTAACATCCCAGCCGTCGCCGGAAATCTTGCCCTGACCCTTGAAATCACCCTGCCATGCAGCGGTCAGTTTCATCTCTGCCATTGTCTTGTCCTTTCAGGCTGCTGCCTTGATTGCGGCGGTATAGCGTTCCTTCGGGTTGAGCCCGACAACGCCTTGAACCGGCTTGCCATCCTTGAAGATGATCACCGTTGGAACGGAGCGGATGCCAAAGGCGCCGGCAATTTCAGGCGCGACATCGATGTCGACTTCTGCAAAGGCGGCATCATCCTTCAGTTCTGCCGCAACATCGTTGTAGATCGGCTCCAGGGCGATGCAGGGCCTGCACCAGGTTGCCCAGAAACGAAGCACCTTCACCGAGCCGGTGCCTTCCATGAAGCTGTTGAAATTATTGCTGTCGAGTTTGGTAACGTTGGACATGAATGTCTCCTTGGCGTTTCGGTATTGTCACGCAGCGTGCTGATCCGGCAGGCCGGCAAGATATTGCTCGGCCTCAAGGGCTGCCATGCATCCCTGGCCTGCAGCCGTTACCGCCTGGCGAAACCGGTCGTCGGCGACGTCGCCAGCGGCAAAGACGCCCGGTATCGTGGTCGCCGTGCTGTCGGGAGTGGTGCTGATATATCCGCCTGGTTTCAGTGCCAGCTGACCGGCGAAGAGAGCGGTTGCCGGACTGTGGCCGATGGCAATGAAGACGCCATCGGTGGCGATCTCTTTCAGATCGCCGTTGCGGGTATCGCGAAGCTGAACACCGGTGACGATCCGGGGCGTCTCAGTCCCGGTGATCTCGGCAATTTCTGCGTTCCAGATCACCTCGATCTTCGGATGGGCAAAAAGACGTTCCTGCATGACTTTCTCTGCGCGCAGACTGTTGCGGCGATGAACCAGAATCACCCGGCCAGCGATGCCTGCAAGAAACAGCGCTTCTTCGACGGCGGTATTGCCTCCGCCCACGACCACCACTGTCCGTCCCCGGTAGAAAAATCCGTCACATGTGGCACAGGCAGAAACGCCACCGCCCTGGTAAAGGGTTTCAGACGGCAGGCCCAGCCAGCGCGCTTTGGCGCCGGTGGCAATGATCAGGGCAGAGGCGGTATATTCAGCGCCGCTGTCACAATGGAGCCGGAGCTCCACATCAAGGTCGGCCCTGGTAACAAGGTCCGAGACGATCTCTGTTCCCATCCTGACCGCCTGATCGCGCATCTGCTCAACGAGCCATGGCCCCTGAATGGCGTCGGCGAAACCGGGATAGTTTTCAACATCCGTGGTGATCGTGAGCTGACCGCCCGGTTCCAGTCCCGTCAGAAGCAAAGGAGACAGCCCTGCGCGCGCGGCGTAGATGGCAGCGGTGTAGCCGGCCGGACCGGCGCCGATAATGATTAGCTTTCTGTGCATGACCTTGCCGTTCATTGTGCTAAAGGTCATATATGCGCTTGGCAGAGCGGTTTAAGTTCTATTTCAATATCAATATATATTCTGAAATAGAATTAATTGGCGCGTCATATCTTGCCGAGCCGGTCCAGAAGGGCGCCTTACGCAATCAGGACCTGACGCCTCCAGGCGGGACGTGAGATTAAGATATCGAGATAACAGCAGCAGAGCAGATGAGCGACTTCAATCTGAAATTCTATCAGGACCTGAGTGAACACGCCAAAGCGCTGGCAAACGCACACCGGTTGCTTTTGCTGGATCATCTTGGTCAGGGAGAAAGGTCTGTTGAGCGTTTGGCCGAGATCTCCGGACTGTCCGTTGCCAATACCTCGCAGCACCTGCAGCAGTTGCGCCGCAGCGGTTTCGTCCAGTCACGCCGGGATGGCAAGCATGTTCTGTATCGTTTGGCCGAGGGTCCGGTGATGGATGTCATTCAGGCAATGCGACACTATGCAGCCTTTCAGCGTGCGCTTCAGGACGATCTTCGCCAGGACAGTATTGCCTCCCCTGAAACACTGGAGGCAATTTCCCGCGACGCACTGATCGAACTCCTGAACACTGGCAGTGTGACGCTTCTCGATGTCCGTCCGGAAGAAGAATACCGTCTCGGACACCTGCCGGGGGCGACCAACATTCCGGTCGCCGATCTGGCGCATCGTATCGCCGAACTGGACACCGGACGGCAGGTGATTGCCTATTGCCGTGGCCCTTATTGTGTCCTGTCTTCCCAGGCAGCGCTGCTGCTTGCCAGGCAAGGCTTTCATGTTCGACGGTTTCCAGATGGTGTCGCCGAATGGCAGGCCGCCGGGCTGCCAACCGAATAGTCGTCGTCTGTTTCTCTTTTTGACAGGTTTCTAGCGCAAGCGAGCCACTCCAGTCCATCTGTGCCGCAGGAGCCTTGAATGCTGCAGCTTGCCAGATGGCTCTTGCAGTACGATCAATCATTCAATAAAATATTTGAATGATTGACTTATGGCGATCGTGACGATTCCCGGCCGCTAAGGCAGAAGGCAGAAAGATCTGCCCATCGGCCAGGCCTGAACAAAGCAGAGGACAGAAACGGGCATGAGTGATGTAATCCTCTTTTCACTGGTTGTCGGAATTGGCGCGACAATTGCGCTTGATATCTGGGTCATGATCGTCAAGTGGGTGACCGGAATCCTGCCGACCAACTGGGGCGTTGTCGCCCGCTGGCTGATCGGCTTGACCCAGGGGCAATTCATCCTGAACGGCGCCGACACCACACCGCCCAGTGCCGGACAGCGTGCCCTTGGCTGGGCTTTTCATTACGTCATCGGCATCAGTTACGCCGTTTTGCTTCTGCTGTTCTGGGGCAGCGGCTTCATTCACCACCCGACCGTCTGGCCTGTCGTCATTATCGGCTTTCTCGCCAGCACGCTCGCAGGCATGTTTATTCTCTTTCCCGGTCTCGGGGCCGGCGTCATGGCGCATAAACTCCCCAACCAGGCCGTCATGCTGCTCTACCTCGTTGTGGCCCATGCCATTTTCGCGGCGGCCCAATATGGCCTCGCCAGCTGGGTTGCCAGCGCTCTATCTTATTGAATCTGCGCATTTTTCGCGTTGCGGAGCAGAACGCAGTCCGAAGGCCGCTTCAATCTGTCACGCTTGCGACCCTATTATTCAATAAGATAGTTGAATGACGGGTTGGCGACTGCTTTCGAGGCCATCAGCTATGGTCTGGACTCCTTCACCTTGCGATGGCGCTTTGCTCCCGGTTCAGATCAATTGCACCGCTCAGGCAAGCGATCGCAACGAAAGGATCAGCTATGATCACCATTCACGGCAGCTTCTGCGATTTTTCCAAATACCGATTTCCTGCGATCCTGACCGCGCTGGGCCTGATGGTGCTCGCATCACAGGCGATTGCCGGTGATGCCGATCTTTCCGCGGCCGCCGGGCGGGCGGATCGGCCAGAGGGGAGCAGCACCGCCGCTGTCACGCTGGTCGAGTATTCGTCCCCCACCTGCAGCCATTGCGTCGCGTACCGGACCACGGTGGCACCGCGCATCAACGAGGCGTTCGTGCAGACCGGGAAAATCCGCTATCTGTTTCGTCCCTTCGTCCGCAACAATGTCGACATGGCGATTTTCATGCTGGCTGAAGGGCAGAGTGCAGAGAATTACGACCAGTTCGTCGCCTCCTTCTATGCGCATTATGACGATCTGATCAATGCTCAGGACCTTAACCAGACACTGAGGTCGATTGCCGCGGAAAATGGTATATCGGATGCGGAATTTGACCGTCTGGTCACCAATGAGGACGCGTTTCAGGCGCTTCGCAGCCTGACGGATCAGGCCGTCGATGATTTCGACGTCCAGGGAACGCCATCCTTCTTCATCAATGGCGCAAAAATTGTCGGCGGCATTCCCTACGACGAGATGAAAGCACATCTGGACGATGCCATTGCCAAGGCGAATGCAGCGGACTGACCTTCGACCGCTCGCGTTCGGGCGCTGCATCCATTGCCGTATCCACGCATGACGGCTATATTAATTCCAGAACTGAATTGAAAGAAATTCCATTCTGGACTTTATGGAGCGCGGATATATTGGAAATCAAGGAGCTGCGCTGTTTCATACGCGTTGCCGAAACGCTGAATTTCAACAGGGCTGCCGAGCTTTTGAACATGTCTCAGCCTGTTGTCACCAAGACCGTTGCACAGCTTGAGCACAAGCTCGGCGTGAAGCTTTTCGAGCGCACGACACGGCGGGTTTCACTGACAGCGTCAGGTGTTGTCTTGCGACGCGAGGCCGACGGCTTGCTCAGGCATCTCGATGAAGTGCAGCGGGCGGTGCGACATGCGATTGCAGAAAAGAGCGGTCGCTTTTCCATTGGCGTCACGCCGCTGGCGATGCAGACGGTTTTCCCGCAGGTGATCCGCGGCTTTCGCGTTTCGCATCCCGAGATCGAGGTCTCAATTCGCGAGCTGCCGACGGATGCCCAGTGTCAGGCCTTGCTGGCGGCGGATATTGATGCCGGCTTTCTGCTGGCACCGGCAAGTGACCCGGAACTCGACATGCGCGAGATCCATGCGCAGAAAATGCGCCTGGCTGTTCCCGCCTGCCATCCGCACATGAAGGGCTATGCCGGTGGCCCGCTTCCGCTTTCCGCTTTCGCCAGCGACACCTTTATCATCCCGCCGCGCGCTCAGAATCCAGGTGTTCATGACGAGATCATTCGCGCCTGCGCCGTTTCCGGATTTCGGCCGCGTGTCAAGGACTGCACGGAGGGGCAGACCTGTCTCTGCCTGGTCGAGGCGGGCATGGGGGTCAGCTTCGTCAGCAATCGGATCGATTGTGCGACCAGTGATGACATGCATATTGTCGATCTGGAAGAACCGGCGCCCGTCCTCAGTGTTGCTCTGGCCTGGCGGCGCAACGATCCTTCCCCTTTGCTTGAGACCCTCCGCGCATTGGCCGTGGATGCAGAAAAGGCGGCCGCATAAGGACCGCCCCTTCCTTTTCAGGCCGTTGCGAGATCGTCGGGGCATTCGCCGCCATTGCCATCACGCAACCGGGCACAATGGCGTCTGTCGATCGTGGCGCTGACAAGTGCCAGCAGCAGTCCGGCGAGAACGACAATGCCTGCTACCGGGCCGGTCATTGCCAGTCCCAGATGATTGACGACCATGCCGCCACCGCCGGCGCCAAGGGCGATGCCAAGATTGAAGGCCGATATATTCATGCTTGACGTCGCATTGATGGCGCGCGGTGCAATCAGCGCGGCCTGCCTGACGGCATAAAGCTGCAGGATTGAGACAGAGCCGAAAGCAACAATGCCCCAAAGGATGACCAGAGGCGTAACAGTCCAAAGATTGCCTGAAAGTGGGATCAGGGCAAGGAGAGCGGCAGCCATGATGGCATAGATGCCGAGCAGAACCGGCATGGCGCCCGTTCTGTCAGCAATGCGCGCGCAGATCAGGTTGCCGATCGCCACGGCGACACCGTAGAAAAACAGCAAGGTTCCGATGCCGTTTGGCGTCATGCCCGTGAAGGTTTCCAGGATCGGAGACAGATAGGTAAAGGCGACGAAGGAACCGCCATAGCCGACGCAGGTGATGGCGAAAAGCAATGTCAGACGTGGTTTGAAGACCACCGACAGCTGCTCTGCAAAAGACGCGGAGACGGGGCGTTCCAGATCTGCCGGAAGCAATGCGATGAGCGCGACGAAGGATAGGAGCCCAATCCCCGTCACAGCAAAGAAAGTCGCACGCCATCCAAATGCGTTGGCGATGAACGCGCCTGCGGGAACACCGGAAATCAGTGCGAGCGTGATCCCGGTGAACATGGTGGCGATCGCTTGCCCCGCCTTGTCCTTCGGCACGAGTTGAGCCGCGACCACGGTTGCGATCGAATAGAAGACCCCTTGAACAATGCCGGAGAGGATCCGCCCGAAAAGCAGAATGGAAAAGCTGGGTGCCAGCGCCGAGACCAGGTTCGCCGCCATGAACAGCCCCATCAGGGCCAGCACAAGCTTCTTGCGGTCGAGGCGGCCGGTAAGCGCCGTCAGCAAGGGGGCGGCGACCGCAACAGCCAGAGCATAGATGCTGACGGTCAGGCCGGCGGTGGCAAGGCTGACATTCGTATCCTTGGCAATCTGAGGCAGAATGCCGACGATGACGAATTCTGCCATGCCAATAGCAAGGGCGGCCGCAGTCAGCGCCCAGACTCCGATAGGCATTGTAGGTTCTCCGTTTTGTTGATGCGCGCCGGCACGGCGCGCTTTGGCACATCGGATCGAAAATCGGAATCGATTTACGAAAAGAACGATGCGTCGATTCCATAAGATCGAGCGTCCTGCTGCGTCCAAAAGGACGCACGGCGCTCTAGGTCGGAGTTCCTATCGTGCTTCGTGATCGCTGATAAATTCCAATTTGAAATTATTTTTAATGCATTTTTCCGTTGAGATTCGATCGTTCTTGCTCTCAAAGACGATGGAGCAAACGGCCGCTTCAGAGAGCGGTGTCGCGAATTGGCCATTTCCAGGCCAGGAACAGAAAGATTGCCGCACCCGTCAAAAGTGCTGCTGCGGCAATTCCCAAAGATGTAGCAAAGCCAGCTTGCTGCGTAGGTGAGAAGCCTAAAATTGCATCGACAAGGGGAGGGCCGGCGATCTGCCCGATACTGAACAGCGCGGTCAGCATTCCCATATAGCGCGCCGCATGATGCGGGCGAAGTCGCGTGACCTCACGCATTGTGTAGAAGTTGATCGCATTGAAGGGGAGCCCGGCCAATATGCTGCTGACGAAGAAGCCGGAGACGGTGGGCACGACCATGGCTCCAAAGACGCCCAGGGCCTCGATCACGTAGCAGAATGTCAGGGCGAGTCGCGGATCGCGCAGCCAGTCCGTGCGAACGACGATGAGAGATCCCGTCACGGCAGCTAGCCCAAAAGCCGGCCAGAACAGATCCAGCCAGGATGAAGCCGCAGGCGGAAGGGTCGCTCGGGCAATCACCGGGAGAAATGTCGCTGTCACAATATAGCCAAAGCCGGCCAGGCCATAGGCAATAGAGAACAAGGTCATTTCGGCTGCGTTTTCCGGGAGGTCATCATGCGCGGATATAGAAGTCGCTCTGTGGACATAGGGCACCTCGCTGGTTCTGAAGACTTTCCATACCAATATGGTCAAAAGAGCGGATATCAGTGCAAAGCAAATCCATCCGGCATTCGATTGCCACCCAAGTTGCACCATGCCGGAAACCGCAAGACCTGACAGGGCTATGCCAAGGCCAACGCCTGTAAACATGATACTCCCCAAGGCGGGCCGCCCCTTCGCGGCAAGCAAGCCAAGACACCATTTTGATGTGTGGACGAGAACCACCGCACTCACCAGACCCGCCGCGAAGCGGAAGCCAATCCATCCAAGGTGGTTTCTGAAAAGCATGCCAGCCGTCAGCAGGACGGTAAGCGCCAGACCCCATCTGGTCAGGGCTGCGCTGGACCAGAGCCGCGGTAATCCCATGCAGAGCATTGCACCGGCGAGGTAACCCAAATAGTTGGCGCTCGCGAGTGTTGTTCCCAGCGACAAATCCAGCGAACCGTCATGGATCATCATTGGCAGGATCGGCGTGAACGCGAAACGGCCAATTCCCATCGCAATTGCGAGCGACACGGCGCCGCCGAGGGCTATCGTCCAGGACGACAGGGGCGGGGCGGGTGGCCAGGCGTCGACGGGTTCGGCCGATCGTCGTTTGTCGTCGTGACCGTTCATTCCGGGATCTCCGCTGTGTCTGGATTTCTCTTTCCGACTAAAACATGTTTGAGACAGAGCCGGGTGGCCATGGCTCGCGCTCTGGACGGCAGGCCGGCCGGCGATGACAAGATTGCCATGCAGATTGCCCCGTCCGGGACCGGACAGCTCTTGCCGCTCGAAATTTGCGGCGGAAAAAGCGGGTTACGCCGGCTGCATTCACCATCCGAAAGGTAAGAAGGTCTGGATCATTCAACCGTTCTATTGATTGATGTCATTATTGACAAGTCCGAACATCGGCGATGTCATCTTAATCTGAATTGCTTACATGGGAGACATCATGCGCCCTAAAGTTGCACGATTGCAACATCAATAAATGTTGTTTTTACATTGCAAATTCTTTTGGTGATTGCTCTTATCGAGAGTGTGTATGTTCGATTGCATTCAACCAATGAGAGCAACAATGCGATCGACAGAGATACTCCGCTTGGCAACCGGCGCCGAGCCATTGCCGCTCCTGGCCTCCGTGGCACTGGCCACCCTGGTGGCTTGCGGTGCAGGCGTCGCGAAGGCCGAAGACGGGGTCTGTGGCGACGTGATTTCCGCCACGACTGCCGTTGAATGTACCATGTCGAATTATCCCGGGATCACCTATGTCGAGGGCGGCACGATCGAGCTCAAGAACCCGGCAATGACTGTGAACGGCGATATCACGATCGGGGCGATCAGCGACAACTCATCGCTCGCGAGCCTTTTGATGACCCAATACCTCACGGTGAACGGAGATATTCTGGCCCAATCCAAGCTGGGAAAGGCATCGGTCAAGATTACCGACGGAAGCAGTTCTGACGCCACGGTAAACGGCTCGGTTCACGCCTTGGCGACTGTATTGACCGATGCCACTATCACCATGACAGGCGGGACGGTGACATTCGCGCAGGACGGAGCCGCTGCGCTTGCGGCCTTGGCCAGCTACGGCAATGCCAGCACAACCATGTCTGGCGGCAGCGTCATAACAACCGGCAATTTATCCCCCGGCGTGGCGAGCGAAATCGACAATATCGCGAGTACCGGCACGGTGACACTGACCTTGGAGGGAGGTGCCATTACAACCAGCGGCACGGCAAGTCATGGACTTTCTGCCCGTAACGTCGGGGCGGGCGAAGTTTCGATTTCCATGACTGAGGGCACGATCCAGGTGTCTGGAACGGACAGTCTTGGTATCGGCGTTTCCAACAGCGCCAACAGCAAGTCGACGAAAGTTGACCTTTCCAGAGGGCTTATCACTGCGAGCGGTGACGCAAAGGCCGCCATTGGCATCCCCTCTGACAGCACGGTGACGACCATTTCCGACAATATCCGTATCACTATCGGCGCAGAAATGGTTGTTGATGCATCGGCTGCAAGCAACGGTTATTCGATCTGGAAAGGTGCCGAGGGCTGGGCGCGCTCGTTCATCGTCAGCACATCGGGAACGGTTACAGGTGCCGCGATGATGGGGAGCGGCGACTCCACATTTGCCATATCAGGTGGAACCTTCACTGGAAATGTCTATGGCGACTACGATCAGTCCCGGGATCCCGCGACGCTGCCGACCGATCAGGGCCTCGATCTATTTTTGTGGTCTGGCGGGGCCTTCTACGGCACATTCTTTGGCCAGGGCAGTGGTGATGCAGCCTATTTCGGCTCAGAAATCGCTAACGAGCAACTGCAACTGCCTGACCCTTCAACCTATGCTCTCGATGGCGGCGATGCCGATTCTGCTTCCGATTACCTGCAGTATCAGGGGGTCACCGGCAAGATCGATGCATCAAGGCTGACGAACTGGGAGGTGATCTATCTTCAGGATTCCGCAATCGAAATGAGCGGACGCCTTGATCTCGACACGACTGGCTCCAGTGGTTTTGGCGATCTGTGGATCGCAGGGGGCTCAACCCTGACGATTGACACAAGCGCGGGTGACAGCACACTCAACGGCAATGTTCAACTCGTCAGCGATATGGTCATCGAACCCCGTGTTTCCGTTTCCGCTTCCGGGCTCTCCGAATTTCAAGTGAAAGGTTCTGGCCAGGTTACCGTCGGTGGCAATTTCATGCTCGGTGGTGGAACGCTCAACCTTGCCGATGGCGTGACACACACTTCGCTCCTGGTCAGCGGAAACTATACCGGCAATGGCGGCTCGGTTGTTCTTGATGTCGACTTTCACCGGATGTCGTCTTACACGATATATGGAAGCGATACGCTTTCTCTCAACGGACAGGTCTCCGGTTCGACTACGATCTCCATCAATGCCGCCAATTCCGGTAATCCTGTCGGCGGGTACACGCTGCTGATCGCGCTCGACCCAGCGGACCTGTCGTCGGATAACGCCTTTGTTCTTGAAGGGGGGATATATTTTGCTTCGGTCTACGCCTATCAACTCGTGCTGAACAAGAATACGAGCGTCTATGCCCCCTATCTTAGCTTCGGCTACTATCTGTCATCCTCTGGCCGTGTTTCTTTCGAGGAAATTCAGACCCTCGATTTCAGCGACAGCCGCAACCTGCGGCAATGGATTGCGGCCGGCGTGACGCTGCAGCCTTATGTGCCACTTTACGAAGCTTATCCATCGGTCGTTCTCGACATGATGCGGATGCCGTCGCTTTCCGGGCGAACGGGCGGGCGCTACGACCATGGCACAGCGCTTTCGTCCGGCCCCGCTTTGGATGCCGTTTGGGGGCGCGTCCATAGCGCGTTCAGTCACAACGATCCGCAAGACAGCACCACCAGCTATGACAGTGATCTCTCGCAGTTTGAACTGCAGACCGGGTTGGACGGCCTTCTCGTCGACAATGATGCCGGCATTCTGGTCGCCGGTCTGACGGGCAGCTACAGAAATGGCGAAGCAACTATCCATTCCCGTTACGGAGACTCCAAAATCCGCCCGACGGGATGGGGCTTGGGCGCCACAACCACCTGGTTTTCAACCGGCGGCTTCTATTTCGACGGACAGGCCGATATGACCTGGTTCACCAGCGAGCTGAAGGCCGACGACCTGGTGTTTTCCCCGGAAGACAGCGATGCCTTCGGTTACGGTCTCTCGGCGGAAATAGGCCAGAGCATCGTGGTTGCAGAGGGTGTTTCACTGACGCCGCAGGCGCAGCTTTCCTTTACCTCCGTCTCCATTGACGGCTTTACGGGCGCCTATTCCGACAAGGTGGATTTCGACCGCGGACAGAGCCTTCTTGGCCGTGTCGGGATTGAGCTGGAAAAGGCCAGCGCGTGGCAGGATGCGGCGGGCCGGGCCCGTTCGGCACGCCTCTACGGGACCGCGGGCCTCAGTCATGAGTTTCTCGGCGAGACGAGCGCGACCGTTTCCGAGCTCTACAATTTCACCTCGCAACCCGATGACTGGTCCGGCGATATTGCGCTCGGCATGTCCTACGACTGGCGGACCGCCAAGCTACACTTCAGTGCCTATGCCGAACTTGCCGCCTCTTCAGGACTCAACAGTGGTTCCTATGGTTATGGAGGCAATATTGGCCTCAAGATCAAATGGTGATGCACTGAAATCAGCCTAAAAGAGCATATTTTGAAGTCACATACAGCTGTTGCCATCAGTTGACGGCTGACGTGTCTCGCGTTGGTACGGCCAGCTGGGCCGATGAGACGAAAGCGCGTCCGAGAACATGATCGTCGTTGTTCACGGCAGATGAACGTGCCAACCACCTCTCTGCGCCTTTTGATGTTCAGCCTCCTGTCTGAGGATGACGACCGCGGAAGGGCATGCCTTTGAGTGCGGCGGCTTTTGAGCGTGAAAATATTTCATAATATAAAATATTCAATATTGACTAAAATCAGGATGGTCGAGATTTCGGCAAATATCGCTGAAATTGCGAATTGTTGCTCAAAAACGGTGCAAATCGATGTTTTTCGACTGAATTTCATGAAATTTTCGCGGATCGCTATTTCACAACACGAAATTTCGTGAATACTTCTTGCATACAATGAATTCCGAACGGCTTTCACTGCAGGAGTATGATGTTGAATCGACCAGATGATCACGCGGGCGAAGCCGTGCTTGAACTGCGCGATCTGTGCATCAGTTTTTCCGGCCCGGACATGCCCGATATCGTCGATCAGGTGTCCTTTTCGGTCCGTAGCGGTGAAATGCTCTGCATCGTCGGCGAAAGCGGTTGTGGCAAGAGCCTGACGTCGCTGGCGATCATGGGGCTGCTGTCGGCGCCGCGCATGGCCGGCGAAATCAGGGTTGCGGGGCAGGATTTGCTCAAGGTCAGCGAGCGGCGGCGCGAGGATATCCGTGGCAACGAGATCGCGATGATCTTTCAGGAGCCGATGACGTCGCTCAATCCATCCTACACCGTCGGCTATCAGATTGGGGAGGCGATCCGGCGCCATCGTCCGGGAAGCCGCGCAGACATCAGGGACGAGGTGATCGACATGCTGCGGCGGGTCGGTGTTCCGGCGCCCGAACGGCGTTTTCACGCCTATCCGCACCAGATGTCCGGCGGTCAGCGCCAGCGCATCATGATTGCCATGGCGCTGATCAACAATCCGAAACTGCTGATCGCTGACGAGCCGACCACGGCCCTGGATGTGACCATTCAGGCCCAGATCCTCGATCTGATGAAAGAAATGCAGCGTGAAACCGGAACCGCCGTGGTGATGATCACCCATGACCTGCGCGTGGTGGCCGAGGTCGCCGACCGGCTTGTCGTGATGTATGCGGGCAGGATCGTCGAAAGCGGCACGACGGAGGCGATCTTCGAGGATCCGCAGCATCCCTACACGATCGGTCTGTTCGGTGCGATGCCGACGATGGGCGCGCGCGCCGGGCGGCTGGCCACGATCGACGGCAATGTTCCGGCGCCGGCCGATTTTCCTGTTGGCTGTCGTTTTGCGCCGCGCTGTCCCTTCGCCTCGGCGCGCTGCTTTGCCGAAAAGCCGCCGATGACGGATCTCGGCAGCGATCATTCAGTTGCCTGCTTTCATGCGCCCATCGAAGAGAACACGACGGCAATCGCCCTGGAGCCTTCCGCATGACTTCCGAAATCATCCTGCGCGCTGATGGCGTCAGCAAGACCTTCCTCAGCCGCACCAATCTCTTGAAGGCGCCACGGCCCGTTCATGCGGTCAGTGCGGTCAATCTGGAGATCCGCCACGGAGAAACCTTTGCCATTGTCGGCGAGAGCGGTTGTGGCAAGTCGACACTGTCGCGCCTGCTCTTGGACCTCATCGCCCTCAGCGAGGGACGGGTGGTGTTTGAGGGCCAGGATGTCGCTGCGCTGAAGGGCGGTGCCAAGCGCGCCTTCCGCCGTCAGGCGCAGATGATTTTTCAGGACCCGTTCTCCTCGCTCAACCCGCGCATGACCGTCGCCGAGATCATCGGTGAGCCGATCTGGCTCGAGGGCCGCCTCAGCGGCAAGGAGCGTCGCAACAAAGTGCTTGATCTCATGGCCCGCGTCGGGCTGAGGCCGGATCAGGCGGATCTCTATCCGCATGAGTTTTCCGGTGGACAGCGCCAGCGTATCGGCATTGCCCGCGCGCTCGCCGGTGATCCGAAGCTCATCATCGGCGATGAGCCGGTTTCCGCACTGGATGTTTCGGTCCAGGCCCAGATCATCAATCTTCTCGAAGATCTGAAGCACGAATTCGGACTGACGATGATCATCGTCGCCCATGATCTCGTCGTCGTGCGCCATATGAGCGATCGCGTCGCGGTCATGTATCTCGGTCAGATCGTCGAGATCGGCCCGGTGGAAGACCTCTATGGTGCGCCGCTTCATCCCTACACGCAGAGCCTGATGGCGGCCGTTCCCGTGTCGTCGCCCGCCGCGCGGCAGGCGCGTTCGGCCGCCGAAGGGGATCTGCCGGATGCGGCCAATGTCCCTTCCGGCTGCAGCTTCCATCCGCGCTGTCCCTTCGCGCGGGAACGGTGCCTGACAGAAGTCCCGCATCTTCGCGATGTCGGAAATGGTCACCAGGCAGCCTGTCATTTCTATGCCGAAATCCGACAATCTCGCCCGAAGGCAGCAGCGGAGATGGCCGTCCCGTCAAAGCTTGAACAGCGCCTGCAGCTCTATCGCGCCCGGCAGGCGCTGACCCCCGAGACCCTCCCGGACTGAAACTGAAACGCATCAATATCCCATAAAGCAATGAAAGGAACAGCTCGTATGAAATTGTCCGTCAGTGCCATTGCGCTGCTTGCCACGATGGCAGGCGCCTCGGCCGCTCTCGCCCAGGATATCACCATCGGTTTGCAGGATGATCCCGATCTTCTCGATCCGGACCGCTCGCGCACCTTCGTCGGCAAGGTCGTGTTCCAGTCGATGTGCGATACGCTGGTCGATGTCGATTCCAATCTCAAATATGTGCCCGAGCTTGCAACCAGCTGGGATCTTTCCGACGATCAGAAGGATCTGACCTTCCATCTGCGTGATGGTGTAACCTTTCAGGACGGGACGCCGTTCAATGCAGACGCCGTCAAGGCGAATTTCGATCGCTCGATGACGCTTGAGGGCAGCCTGCGCAAGGCCGAGCTGATCTCGGTCGACAATGTCGAGGTCATTGATCCTCTGACCGTGACGCTCCATCTCAAGGCCCCTGACAGCACGCTGATGTCGCAGCTGACCGGTCAGCCGGGCATGATGCTGTCGCCGACCGCCTTCGCCAAGGATGACTTTGCCCAGAATCCGGTCTGCGTCGGCCCCTACAAGTTCAAGGAGCGTGTCCAGAACGACAAGATCGTGCTGGAGAAGGATCCGACCTATTACGATGCCGACCATTTCCACTTCGACACGGTGACCTATATGCCCGTGCCGGATGCAACGGTTCGCCTTGCCAATCTGCGCTCCGGCGCTTTCCAGTTGATCGAACGCGTGGCCCCCAGCGATGTTGCTTCGGTCAAGAATGATCCGGAACTCGGCTTTGCCACCGTTCCGAGCCTTGGCTGGCGCGGCCTTGAAATCAACCTGAAGGGCGACAGCCCGATGGCGAAGGATGTGCGGGTCCGTGAGGCCTTCGATCTCGCGATCGACCGCGATGTCATCAATCAGGTTGCCGGTCAGGGGTTGCTGCAGCCCGATTTCCAGCCCTTCTCGCCGCTCCATTTCGCCTATGACGACAGCCGCTCGCATCCGCGTGATGTCGAAAAGGCCAAGGCGCTGCTGAAGGAGGCCGGCTACGAACATCCGACGGTCGAGATCATCTATGGCAACAACACGCTGATGCAGCAGGTGATGGAACTGATCCAGGCCATGGCGGGGGAAGCAGGCTTTGACGTCAAGCTCAAGGCCAGCGAGTTTTCCGCACTGCAGGCCGCCCTTGCCGATGGCAATTTCGACATCGGCCAGGCCGGATGGGCCGGACGCGTCGACCCCGACGGCAATTTCTCCAACTTCGCCCTGTGCGGCAGCTCTCTGAACGACACCGGCTATTGCTCGCCGGAGGTTGACGCACTGTTTGCCAAGGCGCGCGAGACATCGGACGAGGCCGAGCGCAAGGAATACTACAAGCAGTTCATGGATATCATGATGCAGGAACGCCCCTACATCTTCCTCTACAACGAGCTGTGGGCCTACGCCTATTCCGACAAGCTTGAGGGCTTTGTTCCCTATTCCGATGGCGTCATCCGCCTGAAGGACGTTTCGCTCGCCCAGTAACCGCGACCAGACGCGGCGCTCCGGCCCGTGCCGGGGCGTCGCCATCGCCGAAGATCTGTCATGCTCAATCTCCTGCTTCGCCGCTTACTCATCGCCATACCGACGCTTTTCATCGTCTCTGTCATCGTGTTTTTGATGCAGAAACTGATGCCGGGCGATCCTGCCCTGATCTTTGCAGGGGAGGAACGCGATCCGGCCGTGCTCGCGCTTTTGCGGGAACAGTATCATCTCAACGATCCGCTCTGGGTTCAGTATGGTTACTGGATCAGTGATGTGCTGCACGGAAATCTCGGCCACTCGCTCAGAACCGAAGTTCCGGTAACGACGCTGATCGCCCAGAAATTGCCGGTGACGCTTCAGCTTTCCGCCGCAGCCATGGTGCTGGCCATACTGATCGGCATTCCTGCCGGCATCTTTGCCGCCACCCGCAAGGGCACAGGCACCGACTATGTGGTCAATGCCTTCGGTCTTGCCGGCATGTCGATCCCGAATTTCTGGCTCGGCATCATTCTTATCCTTGTTGTCGCCGTGCATCTGAAGTGGCTGCCCTCCGGTGGCTTCGTGTCGATCACGGAGGATCCGGTCAGGTTTCTCAAGCTGATCATCATGCCCGCTTTCGTGCTGTCGACGCCAATTGCGGCCTATCTCATGCGTCACACCCGGTCAGCCATGATCGAGGCGCTGCGCTCCGACTATATTCGCACTGCCCGGGCCAAGGGGCTGCGCCGGCCCGCCGTTGTGCTCCGGCATGGCTTCCGCAATGCGCTGATGCCGGTGGTCACCATGGTGACGCTGCTGTTCGGCGAGCTGATGGCCGGTGCGGTTCTGACCGAGCAGATCTTCACCATTCCAGGCTTCGGAAAGTTGATGGTCGATGGCGTCTTCACCCGTGATTACGCCGTGGTGCAGGGCGTCGTGCTGTGTACGGCCATCGCCTTCATCCTGCTCAATCTGCTGGCAGACATGCTCTACATCCTGATCAATCCGAAACTGAGGAAGGGCTGATGAGTAGCACTTCGAACGCTTCCGCACCTGCTGCCGCGCCTTTGGCCGGACGGCCCTCTGTCAAGCGGCGCAATCGCAGCCTTGAGCGCTTCCTGAAGAACAAGGGGGCCGTTGCCGGTCTGATCGTCGTACTGGTTCTCGTGCTTCTGGCGATCTTTGCCGGTGTCCTGTCGCCCTATGATCCGGTGAAGCCGGATTATCTGGCCGTGCGGCAACCGCCGAGCCTTGTTCATCCCTTCGGAACCGACGAGCTTGGCCGCGATATCATGACACGCATCTTCTATGGTGCGCGTGCCTCGCTGATGGCGGGCGTCGTTTCCGTCTGTGTTGCACTTGCCATCGGCACGCCGCTTGGCCTCATTGCCGGCTATTTCGGTGGGATGCTGGATGCCTGCATCTCACGTGTTGCAGAAGCGGTGCTGGCCATTCCCTCGCTTGTTCTGGCAATCTCGATCGCCGCCTTTCTCGGGCCCTCGCTCACCCATGCCATGATCGCCATCGGCCTTGCCGCCACACCGATTTTCATCCGCCTCGGGCGCGGACAGGTGCTTGTCACCAAAACCGAGGATTATGTGGAAGGCGCAAGAGCGATCGGTCTGCCGCATCGCTGGATCATCATCCGCTATGTGCTGCCCAACATTCTGCCGCCAATCATCGTGCAGGCGACGATCTCGATTGCGACGGCGATCATCTCGGAAGCCGCGCTGAGCTTTCTCGGTATCGGTCAGCAACCGCCGAACCCATCCTGGGGGTCGATGCTGAACACCGCCAAGAATTTTCTCGAACAGGCGCCATGGATGTCGATCTTTCCAGGTGGAGCCATCTGTCTGATCGTGCTCGCCTTCAACCTGCTCGGTGACGGGCTGCGTGACGCGCTTGATCCGCGCGGCTGATTTCTCAAAGGAAGATGAAATAATGACCAAAACGTTCATCCGTAACGCCACCGTCATCACCATGGATGGCAAGGACCGGATCTTGAAGAATGCCGGTGTGCTCTTTGAAGATGACGTCATTGTCGCGGTCGGCACAGACATCGTTCCCGGCCCCGATGTCGAGGTGATTGACGGCACGGATCGCATTGTCATGCCAGGCCTGATCAACGGCCATATCCATATGTGGCAGACGGCGGTGCGCGGTTTTGGCGTCAACTGGACCGGGATCGAGCATCACCTGCACATGCAGACGGAATGGGTGCCGGTCTATCAGCCGGACGACATGTTTCAATCCGAATATGTCGGCGCATTGTCGCTGATCAGCGGTGGTGTCACCAGCGTGTTCGAATGGTGCCACGGCAACCGCACGCCCGACCATTCCGACGCGGCCATTGCCGGGCTGGAACGCGCCGGCATCCGTGCGCTTTTTATTCACGGAACGGTCAAGACGCTGCCGCGGGAAGGGGAAGTGCATTTCTCGCAGGTTCCGCATCCGGCGGAAGAAGCGCGCCGGCTGCGAAAGCGTTATTCTTCCGATGGCGGCATGATGAGCCTCGCGCTCGGCATTTTGGGCCCCGACTACTCGCCGGTCGAGGTCTGCGCAAAGGACTTTGCGCTTGCCGCCGAACTCGACCTCTGGTCCAGCGCCCATTATTCCGGCCGCAAGGGCAAGGTCGATGGCGGCTATTTCACCCTTGCTGAAAAGAAAATCCTCGGCAGCCGCCACAATGCGGTTCATGGCAATGCCATGTCCGATGACGAGATCAAGCTTCTGATCGCGACAGGAAACACGATTACCGCCACCGCAACGACCGAAATTTCCGGCGGCTCCAAGGCGCCGCTCATCAGCCGCGTTCTCGAAGCGGGCGGCCTGCCGGCGATCGGCAATGACAGCGAGACGGCAACATCCGGCTCGATGCTGGCCGCCATGCGCGAAAGTCTGGCGATCGATCGGCTGTTCCGCAATATCAAACGCGATGCAGCGGCAAAGACCGATGCGCCCGCCGCGACCAATGCCGTCTATCGCGGCATGCCCGTCCCCCCGCGCAAGAGCCACGACACCTATGATGCACTGAAATGGGCAACGATCGGAAATGCCCGCTCCATGGGGCTTGATCACCGGATCGGCTCGCTCGAGCCGGGAAAGCAGGCTGATATCGTCATGATCCGCGCCAATGACATCAATCTTGTGCCGGCGATTGATCCCGTTGATGCGGTGGTCGCCTTTGCCGATGCCGCAAATGTCGAGACCGTCTTCATCAATGGCGTGGCGCGCAAGGTTGACGGCGTCCTGACCGATGCTTCCGCCGCTTCTGCCGCCGCTGCCCTTCGCGAGCGCACGCTGCGGATTCTGGCTGAAAGCGGCCGTGCGGCACTGGCGGAAGAGCGCTTCAGCTAAACAGCGCCGCAGACATCGGGACGGGCCACGGCCCGTTCCTCTTTCCTTTCCCGGAGCCACATGGCTTCCCTTACAAGGCACTTCCAGCATGGCAGACAACGCGACGGTCACACCCGGCAGGACCATATGGCTTATGGCCGTAACGGCGGGTACGGTCGTTGCCAATAATTATTACAATCAGCCGCTTCTGGGTGAAATGGCAGCCGATCTGTCGATTTCGGATCAGGCCGCCTCCTGGATCGCAAGCGCCACGCAGATTGGCTACGCGCTCGGGCTGCTTGCGCTTCTGCCATTGGGCGACCGGGTGGACCGGCGGCGGATGATCAGCCTCATGCTGTGCCTTTCGGCCTGCATGATGGTGCTGTTTTCCCTTGCCGGAACCTATGCGCTTGTCGTGCCGCTTGGTTTTCTGATCGGGCTTACCAGTATCGTGCCACAGATCCTGCCGCCGATCGCGAGCCAGATCGTGCCCCCTGAAAATGCACCTTCGGCTGTTGGCAAGGTGATGGCCGGGCTGCTGCTCGGCATTGTCTTGTCGCGCTTTGTCGGTGGGTGGCTGGGTGATCTGATCGGCTGGCGGCAGGTCTATCTTCTCGCTGCCGGGATTATGATTGTCCTGATGATCGTGCTTCGTCTCAGCCTGCCGGCCTTTGCCCCGACCTTCAAGGGGTCCTATCTGGATCTGATGGGCAGTCTGAAGACATTGTTTCTGCGGCATCAGCTGCTGCGTTCGATCTCTTTTGCTGCGGCCCTGCAATTCGGCGCTTTCAGCCTCTTCTGGACGACGCTTGCCTTTCATCTGAGCGCCATGCCCGGTCACTATTCGGCCCGCATGGCTGGAACCTTTGCGCTGGTCGGCGCCGTTGGCGTCATCGGGGCGCTGGCGACAGGCCGGGCCGTCTCCCGCTTCTCCACCCGCCAGGTGCTGGTCTTCAGCGGGGCGCTGATGCTGCTCGCCTTCGTCCTGTTCATGGGCGCGACGCGCTCGCTCGTGCTGATGGTACCGGCGGTGATCCTTCTCGATCTCGGCATGCAGATGAGCCATGTGACCAGCATGTCGACGATCCTTGGCATC
Source organism: Martelella sp. HB161492 (assembly GCF_013184775.1). GTDB lineage: Bacteria > Pseudomonadota > Alphaproteobacteria > Rhizobiales > Rhizobiaceae > Martelella. The sequence goes on along the minus strand of NZ_JAATVV010000006.1, from coordinate 274,376 downwards.
GACCGGCAATCGACCAGCCGGCTGAATACCGTCTATATGGTAACGCGTTTTGCCGGCGGGGCGCTTGGCACGGTTGCTGGCGGTTTTGCCTGGCATTATGGCGGCTGGCTTGCGGTGACGGTGGTCGGAGCGCTGTTCTGCCTGGTTGCGCTGTTGATCAATGCCGGGGCTTCAAGTACGGCTGAAGGGCCGATGATCGATGCGGTCTGATTTGGCGAGGGCGGGGCGCCCCATTGAAAGCGACAGGTTTTAAGCGATGGACAGAAATACATTCGGCTATCCTGCCACGCCCCGCCGTATCGAGCCCGCCGACATCACGACGGACAAGACACAGGTCGTGCTCGACGGTGGCGAACGTCCGCGTGACGAAAAGGACGATCAGCCTGGTGCCGGCGCCGGCAATGGCGAAGGGGTCACGATTCAGTCCGTCGATCGCGCCCTGTCGATCCTCGAATATATTGCGGCTGCCACCGAGCCATTGAAGCTTCAGGACATTGCGCAGGATCTCAATCTCAAGACGCCGACCTGCTACCATCTGCTCAACTCATTGGTAAAACGGGGCTTTGTGACGCGAAATGCCCATCCGCGGACCTATCATCTCGGGCCGCGGATCGGCGAAATGGCCCGCCAGGGCAGCGCGCATTTCGACATTCGCCGTGCCGCCCTCCCGCATCTGATGGCGCTGCGCGATCAGATCGGTCATACGGTCTGCATGGCTGTCTTCTCCGGAACCGAGCTGACAATCGCCGCCGAGGCCGGCCGTGCCGATGGTGTTTCACTCAGCAATTATCAGACCCAGTTCGCCGCTGCGGCTCACGCAACGGCGCTTGGCAAGGCCATCCTCGCATGGCTGCCCGAGCCGGAAATTGCGCGGGTGGTGGCCGATCGTGGTCTGACGGGCTTCACCGATCTCACCATGGTTTCCCTCGGTGATCTGGTTGAAAGCCTGAGGCAGGTTCGCCGTCATGGTTTTGCGGTCGACACGGGAGAGTTCCGGCTCAACGTCATCAGTCTTGCCGTCGCTCTGCGCGATCCGGGCGGTGGCGTCATCGGTTCGCTTGGCTGCCTTCTGCCGCGCGACGGCGACGATCTTTCGATGCTGCGCGACATTCGATCCCAGGTGAGCACTGCGGCCAAGGCCGTCTCCGAACTGCTCCGTTAGAGCGCCGGCGTCCTTTTGGACGCACCAGGACGCTCTATGTTATTGAATCGACGCGTCATGCGCGAGGGCTGTGTTTCCAAAAATCCATTGATGATCGAACGACACGCCGAGAACTGTCACCGGTCTGGCTGATGAGCGGCTTCAGGTAGCGGCATTTTTGGGGCTCGGTGCTGCGAATGCCGGCGGCCGATTTTCGTCAGGCCTGGGGAGCCGCAGTTATGGCAAGGACGCCAGAACCTGAATTTCGACCTTGATATCGGGATGAGCAAGCCGGGCCTCGACGGTGGCACGAGCGGGCGCGCATCCTTCCGGCACCCAGGCATCCCATACGGTGTTCATCTCGTTGAAGGTCTCGATATCGCTCAGCCAGATATTGACCTGGACAAGGTGGCGGTTGTCGGTTCCGGCATCTGCCAGCAACTCATCGATACGCTTCAGTATATCGCCTGTCTGTTCGGCGACCGTGCGCCCCTCGCGCTTCGCCGCTGTCATACCGGACAGGTGCACATTTGTGCCATTGATGACGATCCCGCTCATGCGGGGTTTGACGTGAATGCGGGTCAGACTCATGCTGGATCTCCAGAAAGCGGGCAGGCGGGAAGGGGGGAATGTTCATTGGGCCAGGCAGGCGGGCGTTGACGCAGGCGGCGTACACGCTCCGCCTCTGGATCAGGGATCGGCACGGCGTCGATCAGCTGGCGGGTATAGGGATGGCGGGGCGCCGAAACGATCTGCAGGCTTTCGCCCATTTCGAGCATCTGCCCGCCAAACATGACGCCGATGCGATCGGCAAGCTCGGCAACGATGGCAAGATCATGCGCCACCAGCAGATAGGAGACGCCGAGTTCGCGGCGCAGCTCGCCCAGCAGCGCCATGATGTCCTGCTGGATCGAGACATCGAGAGCCGAAACGGGTTCGTCGAGAACCACAAGCTTCGGATCGAGCATCAGCGCCCGGGCAATGGCGATGCGCTGACGCTGACCGCCGGAAAATTCATGCGGAAAACGGCTCAGGGCCGATGACGGAAGGCGCACCCGGTCCAGAACCGCCAGTGCGCGGCGATGCGCATCGCCTGCGATCCGGTGAATACGCAGCGGCTCCGCCAGAAGCGCGCTCACGGTCATGCGCGGGTCGAGCGAGGAATAGGGATCCTGAAACACCACCGACATGTGACGGCTGGCTTGCCGCCGCGCCAGCGGTGTCGAAAGATCCATGCCATCGAAGATAACGCGTCCGGCCGATGGCGGGTATAGCCCCAAAACCGTATTGAGCAATGTGGTCTTGCCCGATCCGGATTCACCGACAATGCCGAGTGTTTCGCCGGGCATCAGGTCAAAGCTGACATTGCAGAGCGCATGAATGGTGCGATCGCTGCCGCGCTTAGTCTTGCCACGTGGCTTGAGAAAATGCCGCGACAGCCCATCGAGGCGCAGCAGCGGATTACCGTCGAATTGTCGCGGCTCTCGCTGCATCTCGGCCACCCTGTCGAGGCGTGGCGCAAGCTGCAGCAGCCTGCGTGTGTAGTCATGCTCAGGCGCCTGAAACAGGGCGCCAACGGCACGCTGCTCGACAATCCTGCCTTCGCGCATGACGGCGACACGGTCGGCAATGCCGGCAACAAGCGCCAGATCATGCGTGATGAACAGCATGGCCGCGCCAGTCTTTTCCCGGGCAATGCGCAGGGCGTCCAGCACCTGGGCCTGCACGGTCACATCCAGCGCCGTGGTCGGTTCATCAGCGATGATGAGGTCGGGCGTGTGGATCATCGCCAGCGCGATGACGATGCGCTGGCGGATACCGCCCGACATCTGATGCGGATACTGGTCAAGCCGGCTCTGCGGATCACGGATCGCCATCAGCGTCATCAGTGCGACGGCGCGCCTGCGGCTCTCGCTTCGCGACACCCGCCCGGCGGCCTGCATGGTTTCATGAAACTGGGCGCCGATCGTCAGGATCGGATTGAGGCTGGTCGAGGGATCCTGCAAAATCGTGGCGATGCGCTGACCGCGATAGCGGCGCCACTCGGAAAAACCCAGCCCAGTCAGATCCTTGCCATCGAATGTGATCGAGCCGCTTGCCCTGCTGCCCGCAGGCAGAAGACCGGCGATCGAAAGCGATGTGAGCGATTTGCCCGAACCGCTCTCGCCAACCAGCGCCAGCACTTGGCCGCGACCGATCTCAAGCGATACCCCATCCACCGCTGGCCTGACCGCGCCGTCAAAATGCACGGTGAAGTCGCGGATCTCGACAAGCGCAGCGGCCGTCCCGGCCGGCGCTGCCGTGGCCGTCTGGCGCCGCCGGCGACGATGGGCGACGAGCGGATTGGTGGGTGTTGCGCGCGGATTGAGGGCATCGCGCAGACCTTCGCCGAGATAATTGATCGACAGAACGATCAGGATGATCAGGACGCCTGGTGCATAGAACAGCCAGGGGCGGGTCAGAACCGCCGTCTGGGCATTGGAAATCAGGAGGCCGAGCGACGTATCGGGCGGCCGGATGCCGAATCCGAGGAAGGACAGGCCCGTTTCAGACAGGATGGAAACGCCGACAAGAATTGCGGTCGCAACGATGATCTGGTCGGCAACATTGGGGACCATGTGGGTCAGCATGATCCTGACCGGCCGCGCGCCCATCACCCGTGAGGCCTTGATGAAGGGCATTTCGCGCAGGCTGAGCGAAACGCCACGCACCAGGCGGGCGACAGAAGTCCAGTAAAGAGCAGCCAGAACCAATGCGAGCCCCAGCCACGACACACCGGAATTGCCGACCGCATTGCCGAGAAAGGCAGCGAGGGCGATCGTCGGGATGGTGAGCACCAGATCGACGAGCCGCATGATGCCGGCATCAACCATGCCGCCGAAATAGCCGGAAACGATCCCGATCAGTGTGCCGATCAACCCGGCGACAAGGGCCACCGTTCCTGCAATCAGCAGCGATTGCTGCATGCCGCGGATCGCCATCGCCAGCATGTCGCGGCCGAGCGTATCGGTGCCAAGCGGATGCGCCCAGGATGGCGGCCTGGAAAGATCCGGCGTGATATCCTTGTAGCCATAATGCCAGAGCGCGGGACCGAGCACTGCAACAGCGACGAGAAGCACCAGGATGACAAGGCCGATCATGGCCATCGGATTGGCGCGAAAGCGCTTCCAGGCCAGAACAAGACGAGAGGGGGGGCGGGTATCAGGCCTGGCCATAGCGGACCCTGGGATCGATGAGCGCATAAATGATATCGGCAAGAAGATTGAACAGGACGACGGCAAAGGCGGCGACCAGCAGCCAGGCCATAACCGCATTGGCATCGCGATTGGCGATGGATTCCAGCAGAAAACCGCCCATGCCGCGCCACTGAAACACGGTTTCGGTGATGATGGCGCCGGAAAACAGTGCCGGCAGATCGAGCGCAATCACGGTGACAATCGGGATCAGTGCGGGGCGGATGACATGTGTCGCGACGATACGCCGGCGGGAGAGCCCGCGCAGAACCGCAAAGCGGACATGATCGCTCGAGAGTGAATCGACCACCGAAGCGCGCTGATAGCGGCTCCAGCTGGCAAAATGAATCATGGTCAGCACGATGGTCGGCAGGATCAGGTGGCCCGCCATATTGGCAAGAAGCGGCAGTAGCTGCGTCGGCGCGGGCACGGAAACATCGCCGACGGTGTAGAAGATGCGGGCATGGGCCGCCTTGTTGAAGGCAATGCCCAGCTGCTTCAGCAGGACAGCGAGCCAGAAGGATGGCAGAGCGATCAGAATGAAAGCCGACGTGGAAATGACATGGTCCGCCGCCCGGTTGCGGTAGAGCGCGGCGATGGTGCCGGCGACGAGCGCCAGCAGGCTGGCGATGACGATTGAGGTCATCACCAGCCTGAGCGTGACCCAGACGCGCGGTGCCAGTTCCTGGCCGATATTCTGGTTAGGTTTCACCGAGGGACCGAAGTCACCGTGCAAAACCCCGGTGACCCAGCGGAGATAGCGCGTCGGAATCGGCTGATCGAGGCCGAGGCGCACCTCTTCGGCATGGATGACCGCTTCCGAGACCGGCGGCTGCTGGTCCCTGAGTTCGCCAAGCGGATCTCCTGCCATGGCAACAAGGCAGAAGACCACGAAAGTCGATGCTATGAGGATGAGCAGGCTGTTGAGCAACCGGCTTCCGATCAGCACAAGCATGGTGTCGTTCCCGTTCTCACAGCATCACTTTCCTTTTTATTGTTCCGCGACCGGGCGAATCCGGCCCCAGTGCCACCAGGGGATCGAATAATCGAGCTGGTCAGCCCAGCCGAAAAATCGCTTCGAGCGGGCATAATAGGTGCCGTACCAGAGAAGCGGAACGAACTCACAATCGCGCTGCCAGACCTCTTGCAGGCGACGGTAGTGAACGCCGCGTTCCGCCCGGCTCATCGCGCTGCGGCCAGCGGCATAGGCGGCATCGGCATCCTTGTTGTGATGCAGGCCCATATTGTTGAGGCCGGTCGAGGAATATTTGGTGGAGGTGATGTCGATATCGGGCGCCATGGTGCCGCCGACGATGATCAGATCGAAGTCATGCTCCCGGCGGATGCGCCTGGACCAGTCCACCGAGGTCAGGCCTTCATGCTCCACAGTGAAGCCAAGGGCGCTGAGGTTGCGGGCGACGATTGCCGCGAGCGCGCGGTGGCCATGGAAGATTTCCATGAAATAGAGCCTGATCCTGCCGCGCGCGCCCGAGGCATCGCGGGTAAGGCCGCTTTCATTCAAAAGCTGCTCGGCGCCGTCCAGGTCAAAACCGGGGGCCCTGGCATCGGGATTGAAGGCCCAGCCCACCGATTCCAGCAGATAGTGGTCCCAGGCAAAGCTGGTCCCCGGATCGGCGATCTTTGCGATATCGGCACGGTTGACGGCCTTGGCAATGGCCTCCCGGCGCCGCTGGTCGGCCCAGAGCGGGCTGCCATGATTGAAGTCGAGCAGCGCCATGCCCGGCCCCTTGTTGCGCATCAGTTCGACATTGTCCGCACCATCGATCAGGTGGAGACGGTCATAGGTGAGGGTATCCTGCGGGAAGAAATCCGCTTCCCCGCGCACCACCATTTTCACGCATTCATCGCGATCGGGCTGGATCTTCAGGATCAGGCGATCGATCTCTGGCTGCGGTCCCCAGTGGTTCTTGACCTTTTCGAGAACGATCTGCTTGCCCTTTTCCCATTCGACCAGACGGAAGGGGCCGGAGCCGACAGGCTTGAGATTGTGCGGATTGGTATCCCAGTCCGTACCCTCGTAGAGATGGCGCGGCAGGAAATGCGAGAAGATGAAATTGCCAAGCTGCACCAGAAATCCGGAATTCGGCCCGCTCAGATGATAGTCCACGGTATAATCGTTGACGGCGACGATATCCTCGACATCGGTGAGAAACATGGCCCCGGTATAGCCCATCTTCTTGGCATGCAGATGCGTATAGGTGACATCATGGGCGGTGAAGGGCACGCCGTCCTGCCAGCGCGCCGCCTGATTGAGATGGAAGCGCCAGCGACGCGCCCCGTCCAGCATTTCCCAATGGGTGGCGAGATCCGGATAGGAGCCGTCGAAATTGTACCACTCGGTCAGAACCATGCGGTTATAGATGTTGTTGCAGACCAGATAGCCGGCCGAGGCGGTGTAGTTGCGGTGCACATCATTGAAATGCACCGCGTCGTGCGGGGTCGCGACGACGAAGTCGATGCTCATGGTGAGATCTTTCAAGAAAGGATGGCGGATGCGGAGCCACCGTCATGCGGCTGGCTCCGCCTAGTTTTCGCGATCAGTCGGCCTTCAGGCCCCAATCCGCGATGTTCATCGTCGTGCCGTATTTGGAAGGATTGACGAAGATATTGGCATAGCTGTCGGAGTAGACGGCCATGTTGGTGATCGGGAAAAGCGGAACGACGATCGCATCCGACAGAAGCGCGCGGTCGAGTTCGTTGGTCAGTTCGGCCGTCTTGGCGTCATCCAGCGTCACCGAAATTTCGTCGACCAGCTTGTCCACGGTCGGCGAGGAATAGCCGAAATAGTTGCGCGCGGCACCCGTCTGGTACCACTGGGCCAGCGACAAGGCGCCAAGATCCAGTGCTGTCGCCGTGGCATAGATATCGAAATTCCCGGCCTTGGCTTCCGGCGTGTAGCGTGAGCGGTCGGCTGCGTCGATGGTCGCGGTGATGCCGATCTGGGCCAGTTCCGACTGGGCCAGCTCGGCCAGCTGAACGCGGATGGGATCGGCCGAATAGGTCAGGATGTCGATATCGCGCAGCAGATTGCCATCCGGCGTATGCAGCTTGCCGTCAACAAATGTGTAGCCGGCGTCTGTCAGAAGCGCTTTCGCACCTTCGACGTCACCCGTGCCGACCCCGGTCGCGCCGGTATTGTCCTGAAGCTCTTTCTGGCCCGGAATATAGGCGGTACTGGTCATCGGTTCGGCATCATCAACATACTGGCCCACCGTGCGGCGGGTCATGTCGGCAATGTCGAGAACCTTTGTGATCGCCTTGCGCAGCGCAAGATCGCCCATCACATCACCATTGGCCTTCAGCGAGAAATGATAATAGGTCAGCGTCGGGCCGATCTCGACATTGACGCCGAACATCTGGTTTGCCTGCTCCACCGTATCGAGCGTCGTGCCGCCGTAGACGGCGTTGATCTCGCCGTTCTCAAGCGCAGTCAGCTGTTCGGAAACCGATGTGATGTAGCGGGTACGGATGGTATCGAGATGAGCGGGCGAGCCATACCATTTCGGGTTCTTCACCATCGTCATGGCGACACCGTCCTGATAGTCACTGACCATGTAGGGGCCGCCCGAGACCTTCGGCACATTCTCCGACAGGCCGACATTGAAGGAGGTTGCGAGATCGCCATAGCTTTCGGCGACATGCGCCGGGAGAATGAAGGGAAACAGCGTCTTCCAGGGTGCGAAGGGCTTCGCGAAGGTGATGCGGACGAGCTTGCCCGTATCATTGGTCTCGATCGAGGAGACGAGATCATAACCCTGGGTGAATGCAGCCTTGCAGTCAGGGCAGGCGCGCGGATCCTGCACCTTCTGGGTATATTCGAAATCCTTGACCGTGATCGGCGTACCGTCGGACCAGACCGCATCATCGCGGATGACATATTCCACCACCATCGGGTCCTGGCTCACGACCTTGGCCGAGGTCAGGAAATCGGCGTTGACACTGACGCTGGCATCCGTCCCGGTCACGAAGGGATGCGGATAGAGCGGCCATTGCTGCTGGCGGTTGGTGGTAATATCACCAATCGCCGAAACCGGGTTCCAGTTCGGCGGCGAATTGGTTGAGGCGATGGTCAGCTCGCCGCCCTCCTTGACAGCAACCACATCTGCGGCGCGGACGGCAGCGGCTGATAAAGCGAGTGCAAGCGAGAGAGCAAGCACGGAAGATGAATTACGGACGGAAAACAACAGCGCTTCCTTTCCCTGAAATGGAGGCGTGAAAATCGATGGTGAGACAATCCGGCGCTGCCATTTTGTTGTGCAGTGCCTATTTGAAGGCTAGTGCTCGACTTTTGTTTTGGTCAATATATTTATGTTCACAAACATAATATTTTGAAGACATGACCATGCTTGACCAGATCGTAAAACGCGTTGCGATGCGCAATCCGCGCGCACTCAGCCGCACCATCATGGAAATGGTGGCCGAAGGCACGATTGCACCGGGGACCCGAATGCCGACGGTGCGCGCCGTCGGCCAGGCGCTCGGCATGAGCACGGCAAGCGTGGCCGCCGCCTGGCACGAGCTTGTGGACTGGCGGGTGCTGGAAACGCGCAGGCGCGGCGGTACCGTCGTTCTCGGTCCCGCTCTGGCTCCGCGCGCCACCCGCTACGATGTCATGATGAAGGCCTCCGAGGGGATTCCGCTCAACCTCGGTCATCTGACCCCGGACCCTGCCATCCTGCCGCCTCTGCAGCGCGCCTTCATGGCGGCACTTGCCTCGCCGGGCATCAATGAGGCGACGCCGACCCCCATCAGTCTGCCGCTGCGGCAGGCGGTGGCGCCGCTCTGGCCGTTTCAGCCGCAATCGATGATGGCCACCCATGGCGGCATCGCTGCAGCCGAATTGGCGCTCGCCACCACGGTTCGCCCTGGCGACAGGGTGATCGTCGATCAGCCGACGATCTCGCGTATTCTCGACATTTGCGAAAGCCTTGGCGTCAAGCCGGTTCCGGTCACCTATCGCGATGGCGGGCCTGATCTTGACGAACTATCCCGCGCACTGAAGCAACGGCCGGCGGCCTTCCTCTACCAGCCGGTCGGAAACCATCCGACCGGCTTCTCGGTCACGCCCGCATGGATCGAAAGCGCCGCCGCACTGATCGGCGACAGCCACATGCCGGTGATCGAACTGGTTCAGACCCCGCTTCTGCATCAGCGTCCCTGGCTGTCGCTGGGCGCAAAGCTGCCGCGCAGTGTCATTCATGTTCATTCCTATAACTTCTTCGCCGGCACGGATATGCGTCTCGCCGTCGCCGGTGGCAGCGACTATTACATCGACCGCATGTGGCAGAGGCTCACCTTTTCCTCCGGTTGGGTGAGCCATATTCTTCAGGATGCACTGGCCTTCCAGTTGAGCGATCCGGTGGCCAAGGCCGAGGTGGCAGACTATGTCGCGCTGTGCCGCAGCCGGCATGCGCGCATGCTCTCAGCCTTGCGCGCCGTCGGCTTTGACCTGCCGGAGACGGACGGACCGGCAATCTGGCTGCCGGTTCCCGACGAATATGTCATCACCAACCAGTTAACCAGCCGGGGGGTCGTCGTCCATCCCGGCAGCTATTTTTCCGTCACTCCGCTGGAGTCGGACCATGTGCTGATAAACGGGACGGCCCTGAACGGAAATCAGGATGACATCGCTCGCCTGATCCGCTCGATCTTTACCAACTGGGACTGACGCAATTGCCATCGGCTCCGATGATGGAGGCGTTCACGGGAGGCTTCTCGGCGGCCTTTCCCGGTCGGAAAGCGCATCAGCGCTTGGAAAAAATAAAACAAGCGTTTTGAATTTATTATCATATTGATTTTGAAACTTTTATTTGAAACATCTGTTCATATTAACGCTTGTCTGATGGATTTTTGGGGCGATATGGCGGTTGTCTGGCTTGACGATATCCAAAATTCCTGCTCTTAAATCAAAAAAATAAAACAAGCGTTTTATTGGAGGGGCGCCGTGGACACCGAAATCATGAAAGAAGAAGCCTCTTCAGAAATCGATGTAAAACAACGACTTCTCGATTCAGGCATTACCCTGTTCGGCATACGCGGCCTCACCGGACCGACGGTTCGCGAGATAACGGATCGGGCAAAATGCAATCTTTCGGCGATGAACTATTATTTTGGCAGCCGCGAGCGTTTCCTGGAGGCGGTTCTGGTCCATGTCTTCCAGCCGATCCGGCGCCGCCGTGACGCAACGCTGAAAGCCGCCATCGAGCGCCATCCGGACCGTCCGGTTCCCGTGCACGAGCTTGTCGAGGCCTGGATTCTGCCGCTTCTGGAAGCACCGCGGGATGAGGATGGCGGACGCATTGTCGTTCGGTTCATCCAGCAGCTCTGGGCTGATCCGGCCGGCCGGCCGCTCAATTTCGTCCAGCATTCCTATGATTATGGTGCCTTCAGCTATATCGACGCCTTCTGTCGCTCGCTTCCGTCTTTCACCCGCGCCGAGATCGTCTGGCGCTATGAAATGATGCGCGGCGCGGCGCTGCACGCCCTTGCCGACTGCGATCCGATCTCCCCGACCTTCAAGCGGCTGATGACAGATCAGCCCGGCATCGATGTCGAGCAGACCGACCTCGTACGCCGGCAGATCGTCAGCTATTGCGCCTCCGGCTTTGTCGCCCAGCCCCTCTGGGCGACGTCAAATCTCAAAGAAAAAGAGCAGGGATAACCCGTGCCAAAAAACTCCAGAAACAGGAACACAACATGCTCCCCGCAAACAGACGCCAATTTCTCAAGGTTGCCGCCGCCGGCGGCATCGCCGCCGTTCTTCCATGGCAGCTCTCGCAGGCTCTCGCCCAACAGGTGAAAGAGCCGCTGATCTTCGGAACGCTTTACGGTTTCACCGATCTCAATCCGCTGACCAAGCTGGTCCATTCCTTCCAGTACATGATCTTCGACGGTCTGACGGCCATGGATCCGGCAACGGCGGAAGCGGTGCCTAATCTCGCCGCGCGCTGGACGCAGAATTCGGACACCGAGATGGTGTTCACCCTGCGCGATGACGTCAACTTCTCCGACGGTTCGCCGATGACGGCGGACGATGTCGTCTTTTCCATCGAGACCGAGCTCAGCGAAAAACTCTCGCATTCTTCGGTGCTTGCAACGATCGCATCGGCCGAGGCCATCGATGCGCATACCGTACGCATCACCACCAAGGGACCGGATCCGCTGCTCACCAAGCGTCTGGCACTGCTCTTCGTCGTCAGCAAGGCAGCCTATGCGGCAGCGGGCACCAAGCAGTTCGGCCTGAGCCCGGTTGGTACCGGTCAATACAAGATGAAGGATCTCACGCCCGGTTCGTCCTTTTCGCTCACCGCGGCCGAGGGCAACTGGAAAGGGGCACCGGCAACAAAGAACGTCCGTTTTGATGTCTATGCCGACGGAAACGCGCTGCTGGCGGCGACCGAGACGGGGCAGATCGATGTTGCCCAGCAGCTTCCGACCGACGCCACGGCCGGCATTGATGGCTATGATCTCGCCAAGATTGCGGTCGGATCGCCCTTCCTGCTTCAGCTGAAGACGACGGAACCGCCCTTTGACGACAAGCGCGTGCGCCAGGCGGTCAACATGGCGATCAATACGGACGCCATTCTCCAGGTCATCATGCAGGGGGTCGGAACAAGGCTTCAGGGGCAGCTGCCGGGGCCGGATTGCGTCGGCCACAATCCGGACGTGACCGATTATCCTTACGATCTCGACGCCGCCAGGAAGCTGATGGCCGAGGCGGGCTTTGCCGATGGTTTCGACACCGAACTGGTCGGCCAGCAGCGCGACCGCGCTCTGCTCGAGGCGGTGGCCGGGGAGCTCGCCAATATCGGCATCCGCGCAACGGTGACGCCGCTTGAATATTCGGTCTGGGTCCAGGCCTGGCGGCAGGGTACGCAATGGCCGGTCTTCGCCAAGGGGCTCGATTATTCGCCGCTTTACGATGCGGACCAGTCCTATCAGTGGGTGACCGCCGGCGATGATGGCCGGAAGGGATGGATCGACCCGCACTGGGATGAGATGCTCGCGGCATCGCGCGTGACGCTCGACCCCGCCAAGCGGCTCGATATCCTGCATCAGATGGCGTCTTATCTGCACGATGAGGCACCGTTCATCTTCCTCTATTCGCAGCAATGGCTTGTCGCCAGCGCCGAAGGGATGTCCGGGCTGAAGCTCGATACCGGCAAGTTCATCAATGCCGCCACGGCTTCGCTTCCGGCCTGATCACAGAGCAAAACTCATGAAAACGCAGCAGGCTGAACGCCGCGCGACCGACATTGTCGATCTCGTGGTCGAGGATCTACGGGTCTCTGGCCCCGATCATGAAATCGTGCACGGGATCTCGTTTTCGGTGCGACGGGGAGAGATGCTTGCCATTGCCGGGGAATCCGGCTCCGGCAAGTCGGTCTCCTGTCTTGCCGCCATCCGCCTGCTGCCCGACAACCTGAAGACCTCCGGCTCGGTGGTCTTTCGCGGCGCAAACGTTCTGGAAATGAGCGAAGCGGAGCTCAGGGCCTTTCACGCCACTGCAGCCCGCGTCGTCTTCCAGGATCCGTGGAGCGCGCTCAATCCGATGATGACCATCGGTCAGCAGCTGGAGGAATCGGCTCTGTCGGCGGGCAGCCGAAACCGTGCTGCCGCGCGGTCCGCGGCGATCGAGGCGCTGGAACTCGTCAACGTCTCCGACCCGGAGCGGCGCATGGCCCAGCGCCCGCGCGCCCTTTCGGGCGGGCTGTTGCAGCGGGTGGTGATCGCCATGGCGCTGATCGGCAATCCGAGCCTGCTGATCTGTGACGAGCCGACGACCGCGCTCGATGCCAGCACCGAAACGCAGGTGATGGACCTGCTTCTCGAACTCAACCGCAAGCTTGGCACCTCGGTCATCCTCACCACCCATGATCTCGGTCTGATCGGCGATTATTGTGACCGCGTTGCGGTGATGTATGCGGGCCGGTTGGTCGAGACCGGGCCCGTTGCGGACACCTTCTCTAATCCGCGCCATCCCTATACCCGGGCGCTCCTCGGCGCGATGCCGGGCACGGCGCATGTCCCGCCCTTTTCCGATCTTGCCACCATTGACGGACAACCGCCGGCGCCAGGTGCGCGGATCGCCGGCTGCGCCTTTGCACCGCGCTGTCCCTCCGCTTTCGACCGCTGCCGCAAGGAGCGGCCGCCGCTTAGGGCGGTTGCTGGCGCGGATGAGGCCGGCGCGGCCTGCTGGCTGAGCGAGGTATGACAATGACTGATAACACAGCCGACACTACGGAAAGAATGCCGCCGCGTCCGGTGATCGAGACCGTCGATCTTCGCACCCATTTCCGGATTGGCCGGGGCAAGGTGCTGAAGGCGGTTGATGGCATCAGCCTGTCGATCCTGCCGGGTCGGACGCTGGCGCTGGTCGGTGAAAGCGGATCGGGAAAGAGCACCTATGGCCGCACGATCGCCCAGCTCGAAGGGGCGACCTCCGGCGCCATCCTGCTCGAAGGCCACGATATCGCCGGGGCGCGCGGCCGTGAGCTGCGCCATGTCTATGAACGCCTGCAGATGGTGTTCCAGAACCCGATGACCTCGCTCAGCCCGCGCTTTTCAATCCGCCGCACCCTGACGGAGCCGCTCAAGCTGCACAAGCGCGGCGATGCCACCGAGCGCGAGGCGCGCGCCCGCGCCCTTCTTGCTCAGGTCGGCCTGCGCGAGGATTTTCTCGGCTCCTATCCAGGCCACATGTCCGGCGGCCAGCGCCAGCGCATCGGCATTGCCCGCGCTCTGGCGCTGGAGCCGAAGCTGATCATCGCCGATGAGCCGACCGCCTCGCTCGACGTTTCGACCCAGGCGCAGGTGATCAACCTGATGCTGAAGCTCCAGCGCGATCTCGATCTCGCTTATCTCTTCATCACCCATGACCTCAGGATCGCGCGCCATATCAGCCATGACACGGCGGTCATGTATCTCGGCAAGGTGGTCGAGAAAGCGCCGACGGCATCCTTGTTCGCCGCCCCCGCCCATCCCTATACCGCGGGCCTCGTCGCCCGAAGACGGCCCGGCGAAAAGGCCGGGCTGACCGGCTCCGTGCCTTCGCAGATCGACCGTCCGGCGGGCTGTCATTTTGCCGGGCGCTGTCCGCTCGCAACGGATCTCTGCCGCCGCGAATATCCCGAAATGCGCATGTGGCAGCCCGGCCATATCGTCGCCTGCCACCGGGCGGGCGAGATTGCCAACGTGATGCCGCCCGCAGCGCCGGAGGCCGTGTGATGAACGAGAATGTCACCTATTTCGCCATGAAGCTGCTGCGGGTCGTGCTGACCGTTCTCGGCATCATGACGATCCTGTTCTTCATGCTTCAGCTCGGCTCGGACCCGGCGGCGATCATGGCCGGGCCGGGGGCGACTGACGAGATGATCGCGGCGACACGTGTCCGGCTCGGGCTCGATCAGCCGGTCATCCTGCAATATGTCACCTTTCTGCGCGGCATCGTCACCGGCGATTTCGGCCTGTCCTTCGTCTATCAGCAGCCGGCGCTCGGCGTTGTGCTGCGCTCGGTTCCGGCAAGCCTTGCCATCGTGCTGCCGTCGATCGTGCTGTCGGTCATTCTCGGCATCGGCATCGGCGTGGCGGCGGCGACCTCGCGTTATCGGCGCATTTCGAGCACGATCATGACCGTTACCTTCCTCGGTCAGGCGGTTCCCTTCTTCTGGCTCGGCATCGTGTTCATGCTGATCTTCGGGCTCAAGCTGCGCTGGCTTCCGGCCGTCGGCAGCGGCGGCATCGAGCACCTCGTCCTGCCGGTCGCCGCCATCACAGTGTCCCATCTTGCAGCACTGTCGCGGCTGACGCGGGGCGAGGTCAGCGACATGCTGCACCGTCCCTTCGTCACCACGGCGCGCTCCAAGGGCTTGAGCCGCGGTCGGGTGATCTGGCGGCACGCGGTGCCCAATGCGCTGCCGCCGGTCGTCTCCTGGTGCGCGCTCACCTTCGCCTTCGCCATGGGCCAGCTGCTGATCGTGGAGCCGCTCTTTGCCTATCACGGTCTCGGCTATCTGGTGATCTCGGCGGTCAAGGGACAGGACTTCCCGCTCGTCGAGGCCGGGGTCTTCGTCATCGCCACGATCGTGGCACTCGCAACGGTTCTGGCCGACATCGTCAACGCCATGATCGACACCAGCCTGAAGAGCAGGGGGCAAAAGGCATGAGCGATGAAACCATGAACGCCACGGCCGTCTCTCCCTCCTTCGGCAAGAGGCTCGTTGACCTCTACCGCAACCTCGGTCCACGCATCTTCGCGACGGCGCTTCTTTCGGTCATCGTCATCGTGGTGATCGCCGCGCCGCTTTTTGCGCCCCATGATCCGATCGTGCAGAACCTGATGCTGTCGCGCCGTCCGCCGGCCTGGCTTGGCGGCAGCTGGGACTACCCACTCGGAACCGACGCCTTCGGGCGCGATCTCTTAAGCCGGCTGATCTATGGCGGCCGGATATCGCTCTTCGTCGCACTGATCGCGGCGACCATTTCGATGGTCATCGGTACCCTGCTCGGCCTTCTGGCCGGCTGGTTCGAGGGGCGGACGGGGGCCTTCATCCTCGGCCTTGCGGATGTGAAGTTCTCCCTGCCTTTCTATGTCGTTGCCGTCTCCATGGCCGCGACCATAGGGCCTGGCATGCAGAACCTCATCATCCTGCTGGCGATCTGGGGCTGGCCGAATTATGCGCGCACCGTCGCCGTCGTTTCGGCCCAGACCCGGCGGCTCGATTATATCGCCGCCTCGCGGATGCAGGGCGCGGGGACCGCGCGTCTGATCCTCACCCATATCCTGCCGCGTTGCCTGAGCGTCGTCGTGATCATCTGGTCCGGCATGGTCGGCAGCTACATCCTCGTCGAAAGCGCGCTCAGCTTCATCGGCCTCGGCGTGCAGGTTCCAACCTTCTCATGGGGCTCGATGCTGTCGAGCGCCCAGAGCGAACTGCGTCGTGCCTGGTGGATTGCGATCTTCCCGGGCGCGGTTCTCACCACCGTCATCGTCTGCGTCTTCCTGACCGGCGACCTGCTTCGCGATCACCTCGACCCCAGCGCGAAGCGCTGACCGAGCGCTGACGAAACATAAATGCGCGAAGCGCTGACCAAACCACAATCTTGTCTGAACGGAGTACTGAAATGAAACTAGCAACCATCGAGATCGCCGGAATGCAGCGCGTTGCCGGCTCGCTGGACGGCGAGACGCTCTTTGATCTCGTCCGCCTGTCGGAGGATTTTTCGATCGGCCCGAAGGGCTTCCCGGCAACCATGATCGATCTGTTCGAATCCGGCCAGATGATGGACGCTTTCGTCGAAGCCTGCGAAAAGGCGATCCCCTCGGCCGCCGGCGCTCCCTATGCCTATGCGGCGGCTGACGTCACCTGGTGCGCGCCCGTGCCGAAGCCCTCCAAGGTCGTCTGCGTCAATTCCAACCGCCCGACCTCCAATGTCGAGCAGATGGAGCCGCAATATGGCGGCGGCTGGCCGCGTGCGATCTTCTTCCTCAAGGCGCCGAGCGCCATCAGCGCCAACAAGGGCACGCTCGAGGTCTTCAGCGAGATGAACTCGAAGATCCAGCCCGAGGGCGAGCCGGCGGTGGTGATCGGCAAGCGCGCGACCCGCGTGAAGGCGGAAGACGCGATGCAGTATGTCGCCGGCCTGTCGCTGATGAACGACGTTTCCGCCTCGCTCTTCGGCCTCCAGGACGCCGTGGTGATGATGATCCCCGGCAAGGACGGGGCGAAGGAGAAGTTCATCAACCGCGCCATGGCCCGCTCCAAGGGCGTCGATACCTTCGCGCCCTTCGGACCGTTCATCGTGCCGATCAAGGATATCGGCAATCCGGAGGATGTCCGCGTGACGACGCGCATCTACCATACCGACGGCACGGTCGACACCATCCAGGACGGCACCATCGGCGAGCAGCGCTTCCCGATCGGCGAGATCATCGAGACCATCACCCGCAACATGACGCTCGAACCGGGCGATGTGATCGCCATGGGCGCACCGAACATGGCGCCGGGCTATTATCTGCGTCGCGGCGACCTCGGCCAGGAAGACGGCGGCAGGATCGAACTCGAGGGCACCGGCATCGGCACGCTGTCGAGCAATATCCGCGTGCGCAGCCTTGCTGCCCTTGCGGCCGAGTGAGGCAGAAATGACGATCGAAAACACGGCGGCGCTGAAAGCGCCGCCCTTCCAGAAAGTTCCGCCACGCATCGGTTCCGCGCCGGAGGCGGCGGATGAGGCGGCCATCGCCTTCCTGAAGACCAGGGCCGCCGCCGATATTTCGGATGTTGTCGGGCCGCTCTATACGCTCGACCCGGCGATCCGGGCGCTGACGCCCGCCGGTGGCACGATGGTTGGCCAGGCGGTTACGGTCAAGGCGGCCCCCGGCGACAACCGCGCCATCGTCGGTGCCATGGGCTTTGCCGGCAAGAACCAGGTTCTGGTCGTCGACTGGCGCGGCTATGTCGGGGCCTGCGGCTCGGGCGCGCTGTCGCTGGCCACGCCGGTTGCCAACGGGCTCGCGGGCGTCGTCATCGATGGCGCCTGGCGCGATCTTGCCGAAGTCGAGGAACTCGGATTGCCGCTTTTCGGGCGCTGCAGCGCGGTCTATTCGCCGGCCAAGGCGCATCTCGGCGAGGTCAATGTCCCGGTCCATTGCGGTGGCGTCGTCATCGAGCCCGGCGATCTGATCGTCGGCGATGGCGAGGGTGTCGCAGTGATCCCGGCGCGCCATATCGGCGATGTCGTCGCGATCCTTGCCGCCAAGAAAAGCGCCGACGTGTCGCCGGAAGCCCTGCGCGGCCGCGCCGAGGCGCGCCATGTGGCCTTCCTAGCCGATATCGAGAAGGCCGGCGGCGGAAAGGTCTGATCCGGTGCACCTCCTCCTGATCCCCGGCATGTGGCAGGGAGGCTGGGCCTTCGGGCCGGTTCTGGACCGGCTTGCGGCCCGTCCTCTTCCCGACGGCCTTGCCGTCAGCGCCTGCGACCTGCCCATGGCCGCGGGGACAGGGCTTCTTGACCATTTCGAGACACTTCTGGGTGATGCGGCCGCCAGTCATGGCGAGCCGCTGATCCTCGTTGCGCACTCTTATGGTGGTACACCGGCCATCATGCTTGCCGATGCAATGCCGGAGCGTGTGGCAGGCCTGCTGCTGGTCGATGCGGCTTTGCCCCGCGACGGGTTTTCCGTGATCGACGGCTATCCCGCGGCTCACCGGGAGCAGCTGAAGACGCGGCTTTGCGGTAGTGGACGCAATGCCGTGCTTCCGCCGCGCAGGGCCGTCGAACTCGGCATTTCGGATCCCCGCGCGGCCGCGGAGTTCGACAATCTTGCTCGCCCTTTTCCCTTTCTGGCGATGAGCGAGCCTGTTTCGCTGACAGGGCGCTGGACCCGGGTCACCCATCGCCGGGCGATCCTCGCTGCCCTTGGGCCGCGCGGCGGGGCTGAAGCATGCGCCGCCTATCGGGCGGCCTGTCTGGAGGCGGGGATCGGTGTCGAGGTCTGGGACTGTGGCCATCAGGTCATGAACGAACGGCCCGATCTGCTGGCAGAGGCGATCTGCTCACTCGTGGCAGACTGTCTGGCAGACTGTCTGAACGAGAGACCACGCCCCGTGGATTGATGTTTCGGCAACCCGTTCTGCCACGGTTGCCGGATCAGACCGATTTGCAAAATCCGGCAAGAATCATGTCGATCACTTTCTGCACGGCGGCTTCGTCGAGCCTGAAACACGGCTCTGCCGGCAGATCTTCGTTGGGTTCGATCATCAGATGCTCGAACCGCCGCGAGACCGGATCGAGATTGGCAAGCATATGCACCGATGCGCCGCGCGCAAATTCATAGTTCCAGACGATTTCCGCCAGCGACAGCGTCGGGAAGGTCCGTTGCATCGCCTGTATGAAACGGCGTGCCGCATGGCTGTTGATGTTGAAGTTGTCGTAGCCCGCCCGCGCATCGACGCGCATCTGGAAGACATTGCGGACATAAAGGCTTCCGCCATCAACGGAGCGTGACATGGTCAGGATGGGCTCGATCAGCGCTTCGAGAATCTGGCGCGGCTGCAGCACCTTGTCCGCGCTTTTCATCTCCATGTCGTTAAGCCGGGCGAGGCGCTCCCGGTTGACATCGCCGGTTATCTCCTGCGTGGCGAGCCGCACCAGCGCATCCTTCGACTGGAAATAGTAGTTCACGGCGGCGGTGTTGGCGCCGGAGGCATTGGTGATGTCGCGCACCGTCGTGCTCTTCGGTCCCTTGCGGGCGACCAGCTCCTTGGCGACATTGAGAATGATATCGCGCGTTTCATTTCGGCGCGATGCGCTTTCTGCCTCGTCCTGCTCCGTCATGATGTTCCTTTCCCTCCCGGATTGCCCTGCTGTAGCCAAAAAAAACCGCTTGCGCCACTCTTTGTTTGAAGCTAACGTTTAAAACTGTTGTTTCAATTGTATGTTTTACGGGACTGCCATCATGGCCAAGGATAACCTGGCGCTTCAAGATCAGCTTGATACCGGTCAATATCGCTATGCACCGATGCGGGGCAGGCCAAAGCTCGTCTGGCCAAACAATGCGCGTCTGGCATTCTGGCTGGCACCGAATATCGAGCATTATGAGTGGCTTCCGCCGATCAATCCGAACCGCAATCCCTTTCCGCGCGTCAATCCGGATGTGCTGAACTATTCGGTACGCGATTTTGGCAACCGTGTCGGCTTCCGCCGGCTGGCAAAGGAAATGAGCAAGCGGAACCTTCGCGGTTCGGTCTCGCTTTCGGTCTCGGTCTGCGATCACTATCCGGATATCATCAGGGAATGTAACGATCTCGGCTGGGAGCTCTTCAGCCACGGCATCTACAACACGCGTTATTTTTACGGCATGACGCTGGAAGAACAGCGCCAGGTCGTGATCAATTCGCGTGAAACGCTGGCAAAGGTCGGCCAGCGCCTCGATGGCTGGCTCACCCCCGCCATCACGCCGAGCATCGAAACCCAGGAAATCCTGGCGCAGGAGGGCGTGCGCTACACGCTCGACTACTTCCACGACGACCAGCCGATGCCGCTTGATCTGAAGTCCGGAAAGCTGATCACCGTACCCTATTCCATCGAGATGAATGATGTTCCGTTCGTCGTCTGGAACAACGCGACACCGGACGAAATCTTCCTGTCACTCAAGGCGCAGTTCGACCGGCTCTATGCCGAGGGTGCCGAAAGCGGCCGCGTGATGTGCTTTGCGCTGCATCCCTTCGTCTTCGGACAGCCGCACCGTATCGACGCGCTCGCCGAATTCCTCGACTATGTCAAATCGCATGATCAGGTCTGGTATCCAACGGCCCGCGAGATTGCCGACTGGTATTACGAAAACCACTACGACACGATGAAAGCCTGGCTCGCGAGCCTTGAGGGAGCGTTCTGATGACCCTGCCGACCGGACCCTCCTATCTCGAAACACCGATGCGCCGTCAGGCCGCCATGGATCATGATTTCTACGCCTGGCGCGACAGCTGGAGCGAGGCCCGCCTCACCCTGCCGGGCAATGCCAGGCTTGGCATCTGGATCCAGCTCGCCGTTGAATGGTTCCCGCTCAATATTTCCGGCAAGCCTTTCCTGCCGGTTGGCGCACCCTATCGCCCCTGGCCCGACACCCAGACCTATACCCAGCGCGACTATGGCAACCGCATCGCCATCTACCGCATGCTGGATGCACTCAAGGCCCGCGGCCTCAAAGCCAGCGCCTTCATCAATGCCCGGGTCGCCGAACGCTACCCGATCCTGATGAAACATGTTCTTGCCGACGGTCTGGAGATCGTCGCCGCCGGTCTCGACGCCGGGGCCATTCACCACGAGGGGCTTGGCGAGGCGGAAGAAGCGCGGATGATCGCCGATGCGCTTGCGATCTTCAAAACCTTCGGCGTCACGCCCGATGTCTGGCATTCGCCGTCCTGGTCGCAATCGACCCGCACGCCGGGTCTTCTGAAGGAGGCGGGCTTTGCCGCCATGGCCGACTGGGTCAATGACGAGGCGCCCTATCTCTTCAACACGGGCGCCGGCGAAATCATCGCATTGCCGACCTCCATGGAACTGTCGGACCGGGAAATGCTCGCCATGCGCAAGCACCCGCTTCAGGATGTCGAGAAGAGTTTCATCGCCGCAGCGAAACGCCTGCTGGCGGAAGCCGACGAAAGCGGTTTTTCCCGCCTTCTGACGATCAATGTCTCACCGTGGCTCATGGGGCAGCCTTACAGGATCGCTGCCTTCGAGCGCATTCTCGATGCAATTTTCGCCCTGGAAGGAACCGTCGACCTCGATGCCACGACCATTATCAACGCCATGAAGAAGCCCTGACCGGCTTCACGATCCGCCAAAGACCCAGATGACCATTGTCTCCACCTCCACAAGGGAGGGCGGCCTGATGCTGCTTTCCCTGGCGATATCGACTGCCTTCCTGATGGAAGGGCTCGACAGCACCATCATGGTCGCTGCGATCCCGGCCATCGCGGCGGATTTTCATATCGAACCGCTGCGCATCAATCTGGCGATCTCGGTCTATCTGATGACGCTGGCGGCGGTCATTCCGGCAAGCTCCTGGCTCGCGGATCGCTTCGGCGCCAAACGCACCTTCCTGCTGGCCATGGCGCTGTTCATGCTGTCCTCGCTTGCGGCAGCCTTTGCCCAGAACCTGACGCAGCTCGTCTTAATGCGCGCGCTGCAGGCCGTCGCCGGCGCCCTGATGACGCCGGTCGGGCGGCTGCTCCTCATCCGCTCCGCCCCGAAGGACCAGCTGGCAAACGCCATCGCATGGATGTCGATGCCGGCGCTGATCGGCCCGGTTCTGGGGCCTCTGCTCGGCGGCTTCATCGTCACCTATGCCTCCTGGCCGTTCATCTTTCTGGTCAAGATGCCCTTCGGCATTCTCGGCATGATCTTCGCCGCCCGGCTGCTGCCGCCGGATGAGCCCGGAAAGCGCTACGATTTCGATCTGCTGGGCTTTGCCTATTGCGCCGCTTTCCTTGGCGCCGTGCAATTGCTGCTCGATCAGCTGGTCCATCGTTTCCTGTCGCCCGTGGCGATCATTGCCCTGATCATCCTTCTGCCCGTTGCAGCGCTCGCCTATCTCCGCCATGTCCGGGGACGGCCGATCCCCGCCCTCGATCTCAGCCTGCTGAAGCTCAAGCTCTTCCGGATCGGCTTCTTTGCCGGGGGGCTGTCGCGTCTCGGTTTCAACGCTCTTCCCTTCCTGTTCCAGCTGCAGCTGCAGCTCGGTTTCGGCTGGTCGGCGGCCGACGCGGGCAGTGTGGTCTTCGTCATTGCGGCAAGCGCGATCCTTCTCAAACCGATGATGCGGCGCGCGCTCGCCCGTTTCGGCTTCCGCATCACCCTGGTCGGCAATGCCATGCTGGGGGCGGCAATCACCGCCGTCCTCGGCTTTGTTGGCCCGGATACGCCGGTCGCGGTGATGGTTGTGCTGGTGTTTCTGTTCGGCGTGATGCGTTCCCTGCAGTTCAACACCACGAATACGCTGCTCTTTGCCGAAATTCCGCGCGAACGCCAGAGCGCCAGCACCTCGCTCGGCGGCGTCGGCCAGCAGCTCTCCATGGGGCTTGGCATTTCGGTGGCTGCCGTTCTGGTGGCGCAGTTGCAGGCCTTCGGATTGAGCATTGCCGCCGAGGCGATCTCGGTTGCGATCTTCATTGTTGCCGGGCTGACCGCCCTGTCCGGTCTTTTCTTCCTCCGACTGAACCAAGCCGATGGCGCTGACGTGAGCCGCCACAGGGCTGCGAATGCAAGGAACTGAGCGATGCTCGAAGAAGAAACCACATCCGATCGGCGCGACGGGGACCTGGCAGGTCTCACGGTTGCGGAAGGATCACGCCGCATCGCAACGGGCGATATTTCCCCCAGCGCGCTTCTGGACGCCATCCTTGCCAGGATTGATGCCGTCGATGGCGTCATCCATTCCTATCTGCGCATGGATCGCGAGGCTGCGGCAAAGGCCGCCGAAGCGGCAACAGGGCGCGCTCAGGCCGGAAGAAGGCTCGGCCCGCTCGACGGCATTCCCTTTGCGGTCAAAGACAATATTTATACATCCGGCCTTCCCACGACGGGCGGTTCCCGTGTGCCGCAACGCCACGACCCGGCCACCCATGCTACGCTGGTTGCCCGGTTGCAAGCGGCGGGCGCCGTGCTGATCGGCAAGGCGAACACCTGGGAATATGGCACGGGCACCGGTTCAGTCGAATTCGACCTTGACGCACCGCCGGCCCGCAACCCCTGGAACCCCGGACATTTCACCGGCGGTTCCTCGACCGGTTCGGCCGCAGCCGTTGCCGCCGGCACGGCCGCCTTTGCCATCGGCACGGATACCGGCGGCTCGGTGCGTCTCCCGGCCGCCGCCTGCGGTCTCGTGGGCCTGAAACCGACCTTCGGCCGCATCAGCCGCCACGGCGTGATGCCGAACTGCTGGAGCTTCGACACGCCCGGCCCGCTGACGCTGACGGTCGAGGATGCGGCGATGATCTATGACGTTATCGCCGGTCATGATCCGCTCGATCCCGAAAGCCTGACGGCGGCAGTCGAGCCGACCCTTCCCGCATTGAAAGAGGGGATTGCCGGACGGGTAGTCGGCTTCGTCAAGAACCTCGATCCCGGCGGGGCGCCACCGGAACCTTCGATTGTCGACGCGCTGTCGCGCAGTGCTGCTGCGCTGCAGGCCCACGGCGCCATCGTCCGCGAGATCGAGCTGCCCATTGCGCCATCCGAATACCGCGCCATCAGCATGCCGATCAACCGGAGCGAAAGCTTCTCGATCCACGAACAGGACTATCTCGAACATCGCCACCTCATGGGCCGTTCGCTTCGCGAGAAGCTGGAGATGGGCATGTATCTCAGGGCCGCGGACTATATCGCCGCCCTGCGCCAGCGCCGCATTCTGGCGGCGAGAACCGATGCGGTTTTCTCGGACGTGGACATTGTGCTGCTGCCGATGACCTATCGCACGGCACCAGACATCCATGATCGCGAGGCGGTGATTTCCTTCACCACCGGCTCGGCCGGAAGCCCGTTCTCGCTGACCGGCCATCCGGCGCTGGCCCTGCCTGCGGGCTTTGATCAGAACGGCCTGCCCATATCGGTGCAGCTCGCGGCCGGATACCGCCAGGAGGCCCTGCTGCTGCGCGCTGCCTTCGCGCTCGAGCAGGCACTGACCCCCGAGCCGGTACGGGCAGAACCGTCACATATTCTCGCCGGTGCGCCGGCAGCCATGGAGCAGGCACGATGACAGACAATCAGGACAGGATGCGTGTCGCGGTGGAAGCGATCTGGATCGGTTGCGGCGAGACGCCGCCAAGCGGTCAGGCGCTCGAGACCGCAGCCGTCTCGCTGGCCGGAGCCCTGAAAGCCGGCAGCAAAATTCCACGCGTTCTGGACAAGACCCTTTCACCACTGGTCGGACCAAGACGCGACCTGGACCCATAAGAAGCATCACACCGGGATGAAACACCCAACCGCCCTCAATTCGAGACAATGAGCGACCAACAGAGAAACCAAGGGGAATACCAATGAAGACCATTTATGCTCTGGCAACGCTGCTTGCCCTTGCTTCCACCTCCGCCATGGCTGCGGAGCCAGCGCTCAAGAGCGCGCTTGACGGCAATGCTCCGCCCTTTGCCCAGCCCAAGATGGACGGGTCGATCGAAGGCCTGACCGTCGACATGACCGCCGAGATCTCAAAGCGTCTCAACCGCGACATCACGATTGACGCCATGTCGTTTTCTGCCCTCCTGCCGGCGCTGCAGGCCGGAACCTATGACATGCTGTCCGTGCCGCTGACGGTGACGCAGGAACGCTCCGATGCCTTTCTGCTGACCGAAGGCATCTGGTCGGGCGACCTTGCTTTCGTGATCCCGGCCAATGCGCCGGCGCTGACGAGCTATGACCAGCTGAAGGGCAAGGTCATCGCCGCCAACAAGGGCAATGCGGATGAGAAATGGGCCCGTGAACAGGCCGACAAGATCGGCTGGACAATCGAGTCCTATGCCTCGCTCACCGATGCGGCCCAGGCCGTGCAGGCCGGTCGTGCCGATGCGGCGATCATGAACGTGCCGACGGCGCTCACGCTCGCCAAGAAGAACCCGGCGCTGAAGGCTGCCGATCTTCGTGAATCGACCGGGCGCTACTTCTCCTATGCCATTCCGAAATCATCGCCCGAGCTGCGCCAGCAGGTCGAATATGCGATCGAATGCATCAAGGCGGATGGCACGGCCGCGAAGCTTTACGACAAGTGGCTTGGCGAAGTGCCGGCAGAAGGCTCGCTCGAGGTGACGCCGCAGCCCGGCATCGGCCCGGTCGGTCTCGGCAATTATGATCCGACGCCGCACGAACTGACCTGCAACTGAGCCCGGCGCCAACAATCTGAGGCCATAAGTCATGTCGACAACGACCGCAAAATCCATCCTCGAGATCCATGCCCTCTACAAGTCCTTCAACGGGACCGAGGTGCTGAAGAACATCAATCTCCGCGTCTATGAGGGGGAACTGGTGTTTCTGATCGGACCTTCCGGATCGGGAAAATCCACGCTTCTGCGTTGCTGCAACAGGCTGGAGGAACCGAGCGATGGTGCGATCGTTGTCGATGGCGTCAACATTACCGCGGTGACAACGGACATCAACCAGATGCGCCAGCGGATCGGCATGGTGTTCCAGCAGTTCAATCTCTATCCGCACATGACGGCGGAGCAGAACGTCATGCTGGCACTGCGGCGGGTTCAGAAGAAATCGCTCGCCGAGGCCCGCGAAATTGCCCATCGCGAACTGGAACGCATGGGGCTCGGCACCCGTCTCACCCATTATCCGAACCAGCTTTCGGGCGGTCAGCAGCAACGTGTCGCCATTGCCCGCACGCTGGCGCTCGGCCCCAAGGTGATGCTGCTGGACGAACCCACCTCCGCGCTCGATCCGCAGCTCGTCGGCGAGGTGCTGCAGGCGATGCGCGAACTCAAGGACGAGGGCATGACCATGCTTGTCGTCAGCCATGAGATGCGCTTTGCCCGGGAGGCTGCGGATCGCGTCGCCTTCATGGAGGCCGGTCAGATCGTCGAGCTTGGCACGCCGGCCGAGCTGATAGCCCGCGGGCCGGAAAGCCGGGCCAGTCAGTTCCTCGCACACGGACACTGAAGCCCATGGATCTTTCAGGCCTCTCAGACCTCTTTCTCAATCCTGCTGTCGCACGGGAATATCTGCCAGACCTTCTGCGCGGCGCCTGGATCACAATCTATGTCTCCGTCGCGGTCATCGGCGCCGGGCTGGTTTTTGGTCTTGCCCTTGCCTTGCTGCGGCTCGTCTCGCATCCGGTGATCGTCTGGCTTATCCGCTGGTGGGTCGACTGCTTTCGTGCCGTCCCGCCGCTTGCCGTGGTCCTGCTCCTCTATTTCGGACTACCGAGCATCGGCATCATGATGTCGGCGCCCTGGGTCTTGTGGCTGACATTGACCTGCATTCTGGCAGCCTTTGCAGAAGAAATCTTCTGGGCCGGCATTTCCGCCGTTGGCCGCGGTCAGTGGGAAGCCGCCAGATCAACGGGTTTGACGAGTTCTCAGACGCTTCGTGACGTGGTCCTGCCGCAAGCCTTCAGACTCTGCGTCCCGCCTCTGACGAACCGCGCGCTCGCCATTTCGAAGAATACGGCGCTTGGCACCGCGATCGGCATGCCGGAACTTCTCAACGAAGCCCAGACCGCATTGTCCTTTTCCGGCAATGCAACACCGCTCATCCTGGCATCGCTCATCTATCTCATCATCTTCATACCGCTGATGAGTCTGGCCGGCTATTTCGAAAAACGTATGTCCTGGGGCGCGCGCCGATGACCGAGCTTATCGATCAGTTCTTCAACCTCGACATCATGCGACAGGCGCTGCCCTATCTCTTGATAGGCCTCGTGATTACCCTTGCGCTGACAGCCATCCTGGCGCCACTCGGCACAGGGATCGGCCTTGCGCTGGCGCTTGCATCCGACAGTCGCAGCCCGGCTATCCGCTATCTTGTCAGGGGTTGGGTCAATGTCTTCCGAACCATGCCGCCGCTGGTGCTGATCATCGTCACCTTCTCGGCGCTTCCCTTTCTCGGGCTTCGCCTTCCGGCCATGGCCTGCGTCGTGATTGCGCTGCTGCTCAACAACACCGCCTATTATTGCGAGATCATCCGCGCCGGTCTGGAATCGGTTTCGCCGGGACAATCCGAAGCGGCACGTTCCACCGGGCTTGGCAGCTTTGATACACTCCGCTTCGTGGTTCTGCCGCAGGCGCTGCGCAACGTCCTGCCGGATCTGGCGTCAAACACGATCGAAGTGGTCAAGGCGACCTCGCTTGCCTCGATCGTCGGTGTTCATGACCTGCTCTATGCGGCAACGACGATCCGCTCGGTCACCTTCAATACCTCGGCATTGACACTGGCAGCGGCAATCTATCTGCTGATCCTGCTTCCGGCTGTTCGCCTGACGACGCGACTGGCCCGCAAACCCGAACAGGCATGAGCCAAATTTCCGGAACAGCCAACCCAGCCAGGTCGGTTTCCGGCCTGTGACGGTGAGGCGCCGTGAGGAGCATTGCCAAGGTTACCGTGCATTTTCCTGCAGCCGGCGCAGGCAGCGAACAACCAGGATCAGCCCGCCGGAAACAGAAATATGGAAGGGCCCGGCGGCGGCATCACGGACCAGGCTTGCAACCTTGGCCACCATAGCCTATTCTCATGACCGGATGTCCAACGGCGGGCATTTTATCGCGAAGCTGCGGATCTTTGATCGTTCTTCTGGAACGTTTCAGATGATGCCGTGGCTTTTTTGTTTTTCAACGTAATCCGCGACGAAAAACGATGCCGCCGGTTGGATTCTTTCGCCCACAAAGCCATCGCTTGTTCACGTTCGCTGATTTGCACCTGAGGTGGCAATCTGCCATGGGCGTCAATTCGGAAAAGTCTGCCTGTCCCTATTGCGGCGTCGGTTGCGGCGTCGTCCTTTCGGTAAAGGATGGCAAAATCACCGGCATATCCGGTGACAGGTCCCACCCTGCCAATGGCGGACGGCTTTGCACCAAGGGGAAAACGGCGCATCAGGCGATATCGGCGCCCGGCAGGCTGGAAGCGCCGCTTGTGCGCAGCCGCCGCGATGAACAGAGAAGACCCCTTGCCATGCCGGAGGCAATTGCCGAGGCGGCAAGGCGGCTGAACCGGATCGCAGACCGGCATGGACCTGATTCTGTTGCCCTTTATGTGTCCGGTCAGATGTCGATGGAGGCGCAATATCTGGCCAACAAGCTCGCAAAGGGCTTTCTGCGCACGCGCCACATCGAATCCAATTCGCGTCTGTGCATGGCCAGTGCCGGTACCGGCTACAAGCTTTCCCTTGGCGCTGATGCTCCGCCGGGTTCCTACGACGATTTTGACAAGGCCGATCTCTTCTTCGTGATCGGTGCGAATATGGCCGATTGCCACCCCATCCTGTTCTTGAGAATGATGGACCGGGTCAACGCCGGTGCCAAGCTTGTCGTTGTCGATCCGCGGCGCACTGGTACCGCCGAGAAGGCTGATCTGCATCTGCGGCCAAGGCCCGGGACCGATCTCGCCCTTCTCAATGGCCTTCTGCAGATGATCGTCGAGGCAGGCGCGACGGATCAGGATTTCATCGACCGCTTCACGACGGGCTGGGACGAGATGCTGGGCTTTCTTGCCGACTATACGCCCCAGCACGTTGCCTCGATAACGGGCATTCCCGTTTCAGAACTTCATCAGGCCGCCCGAATGATCATCGAAGCCGATGCCGTCATGAGCCTCTGGACCATGGGGCTCAATCAATCGGTACAAGGCACGTTCAATACCAACGCAATCTGCAACCTGCATCTGGCGACCGGCAAGATCAGCAAGCCGGGTTCCGGGCCGTTTTCGCTGACCGGCCAGCCAAATGCCATGGGTGGGCGCGAAATGGGCTATATGGGGCCGGGCCTTCCGGGCCAGCGCTCGGCGCTGGTCGCCGAGGATCGCGCCTTTTGCGAAGAGAGATGGGGTCTGGCTGCGGGCACAATTCGCGCCGAGGCAGGGCGCGGTACGATCGGCCTTTTCGAAGATATCGAGAAAGGCGAGGTGAGGGCGATATGGGTCATCTGCACAAACCCGGTGGCCAGTGTTGCAGGGCGCGAAACCGTCCGGCGGGCGCTGGACAAGGCCGACCTCGTCATTGTTCAGGACATCTTCGCCGAGACAGAGACGACCGCCTATGCAGACATTGTTCTGCCTGCGGCCACCTCGTTCGAGGCCGATGGCGTCGTCGTGAATTCCGAGCGGAACATGACACTGACCCGAAAAGCAGTTGCGCCGCCCGGTGAGGCAATGCCGGACTGGCAGATCATCGCAGCCATTGCCTGTGCCATGGGCTATGGTGACGGCTTCACTTATGCGAGTGCCGCGGATGTTTTCGACGAAATTCGTGGCTTTGCCAATCCGTTGACCGGATATGACATTTCTGCCGCCAGTCATGAGCGCCTGATGGAAGGCCCGATCCAGTGGCCAGCGGCATCGCCCAGTCTGGAGCGGCGCAATCCGCTTCGTTACCGAACCCCTGAAGGGGGTTTTCGCTTTGCAACGCCAGACGGGCGGGCCCGGTTTCTGCCGCGCCCGCATGTTGGCCCTGCCGAACAGCCTGATGACGAATTTCCGTTCATTCTGAACACCGGGAGACTTCAGCATCAGTGGCATACGATGACGCGCACGGGAAAAGTTGACGCACTCAGAAAACTCAACGCAGCGCCTTTTGTCGAAATCCATCCGCGCGATGCCGTTGCACTCAACCTTCAGGCTGGCGACAAACTTGAAATAAGGTCGCGCCGGGGGCACGCAATCCTGCCGGCCGTCGTTACGGATCGCGTCGTCGAGAAAAGCCTGTTTGCACCATTTCACTGGAATGACCTGTTTGGCGAAGGCCTTTCAGTCAATGCTGTGACCGGTCATGCAACAGACCCCTATTCCCTGCAGCCAGAGTTCAAGGTAACGGCGGTGCGGCTGGCCCGTGTCCCGACAGCGAAACCGGCGGTCGATGGCCATGCGCTCATGGCAGTAAAGCCGGAGCTTGCCGGCATTGCTGCGGCTTTGGGGGTCAATATGGCCGACCCACTGCCGCTGGATGAGACCGGACTCGGCTGGCTGAAAGGTTTTCTGATCGGGCTTCGAGCACGTAAGGATGGCACAGTTCCAGCCATTCCCGATGACGCACCGCTCTCTCAACCCGCGCGTCTTGTCGTCAGCGGCATGCTGGCAGGCCTCTATGCCTCTGCCGCCAAACAGGCGATGCCCCTCGATGAGGATGAACTTTGCATTTCCTTTGCATCGCAGACCGGTACGGCTGAAGCGCTCGCATCCGAGCTTGCCGAGGGGCTTCGGGCGGCTGGCAGGCAGATCAAGCTGTTGTCGCTTGATGACCTTTCGCTGGAGGCGCTTTCGGCGTCGCGCCGGCTCATTGTCATTGCAAGCACGTTTGGCGATGGTGATCCCCCGGATAATGCTTCGGGGTTCTGGGCCGATCTCATGGGCGGAAATGCCCCGGATCTCAGCGCTCTGACCTATCAGGTGATCGCACTCGGCGACAGCACCTATGGCCAGTTCTGCGGCTTCGGTACCAAGCTCGACGCCCGTCTCGCCGCGCTTGGCGGCAAATGTGTGAAACCGGTTGAGAAATGTGATGCGGGCGAGGAGGAGCGGGCGGCGGCGGCGGCCGAACACGCTGCCAGCGCCCTTTCGGAACGGGGCGCGCGAACAGTCTCTGCTGTTGAAAAGAAGGCGCCGCGCCGCGCCCGCAGGCAATTGATCAAGACGCAGTTGACGCTCAATCGCCTTCTCAGCAAACCCGGAAGCGCAAAGGAAGTTCGCCAGTTCGGTTTCAGCTGTGGGGGCGATCTTTCCTATGAAGCCGGCGACGCGCTTGGTGTCGTGCCGCGAAACTGCCCGGCACTCGTAGCGGAAACCATCTCTGCGCTTGGTCTTGATCCGGAGATTGCAGTCCCGACGCCTCTGGGCGAGACAACGCTCACGGCGGCATTGGGCAGGACCTATGAGATCGCGCGACCGTCGCCCGAATTTCTGTCCTGGTGGGCGGAGCGCTGCGGCGATGCGGCGCTTCGGTCAATGCTCGGTGCAGACGACCAGACTGCACGCGATAAATGGCTCTGGGGGCGCCAGGTTGCCGACATTGTTTCGGCATTTCCCGCGCAGGTGGATGCCGCGGAATTCGTCGCGCATCTGAAGCCTCTTTCCCATCGGCTCTACTCCATCGCCTCCAGTCCCAAGGCGCATCCCGACATGGTTCACCTGACCGTTTCGGTTTTGCGGCATGCGCATCACGGGAACCCGCGCAAGGGTGTTGCGTCGACATTCATGGCGGACAGGGCTGACACGGACGCCGTTGAGGTTTTCGTCCAGAAACAGGCACATTTTCGCCCGCCCGCCGACCCTGATCGCGGTGCAATCATGGTCGGTCCTGGCACAGGCATTGCGCCGTTTCGGGCTTTCCTGCAAGACCGGCAAGCCAGCGATGCCAGGGGTGGGAATTGGCTGTTTTTCGGTGAGCAAAATCGCGAGGGCGGTTTCTATTACGAGGATGAAATGCAGGCTTGGCTCAAGAGCGGGCACCTCAACCGCATCGAAACGGCCTTTTCCCGCGATCAGGCGGAGAAGGTCTATGTTCAGCACCGCATGCTGGAGAATGGAGCCGATGTCTGGGCCTGGCTTCAGGACGGGGCGCATTTCTATGTCTGCGGCGATGCCGGGCGCATGGCCAGGGATGTCGAACAGGCGCTGCTGTCAATCGCCGCAACCCATGGCGGCCTCGATGGCGATCGGGCCAAAGCATGGTTGCTGCAGCTTACAAAGGAGAAGAGATATGCTCGCGATGTCTATTGACGGCATGCTTTGCATCGGCTCTTTTCTTCGATCATGAAGCCCAGCGACCTCACGATCCTCGTCATTGATGAAAATGCCATTCGCGCCTCGATTATCGAAGAGGGGTTGCGGCTGGCAGGGCACACAAATGTCACGGTGACCCATGAGCTGGTTGGTGTTGCCCGGCTGGTCGAGCGGATCATGCCCGATGTCATTGTCATCGACATAGAGAACCCCAATCGGGACATGCTTGAAAGCTTCTTCATCCTGTCGCGTTCGGTGCGCCGGCCGATTGCCATGTTCGTTGACCGCTCGGATACCAACGAGATCCAGTCTGCGATCGAGGCCGGTGTGTCTGCCTATGTTGTTGATGGGCTGAAGAAGGAACGGGTCAAGCCGATCCTTGATATGGCGATTTCGCGCTTCAATGCCTTTTCTCGGATGGCGCAGGAGCTTGAAGAGGCCAGGAGCCAGCTTGAAAATCGCAAGGTGATTGATCGCGCCAAGGCCATCATTATGAATTCACGCGGGCTGGATGAAGCCGAGGCCTACGGCATGTTGCGGCGCGCGGCGATGGATCAGAATCGCAAGATCGTCGAGATTGCCCAAAGCTTGATCATGACCGCGAGCCTTCTGGAGAAGGGCCCATGACAGATATTTCCATCGGTTTCGTTCCTCTTCTCGACAGCGCGATTGTCATTAGCGCAAAAGAGAAAGGCTTTTTCGCCGAGGAGGGACTGAATGTTCAGCTGACGCGAGAAACATCGTGGAGCGCCATCCGTGACAGACTGGCCGTGGGGCATCTGCAAGGTGCGCATGTTCTGGGGCCAATGCCAATTGCTGCCAATCTCGGCCTGTTTCCGCTTTCACCGCAACTGATTGCCCCCATCGCGCTCGGCCTTGGCGGCAACGCGATCACCGCCTCGGCGGAACTGGCAGAGGCGATGGCGGCGCACGGTGATGACGGCTCGCTGGACGCGGCTGCCTCGGGGCGCGCGCTCAGGGCCGTCATCGAAGAGCGCAAGGCGGCAGGCCGACCGCCTTTGCGTTTTGGTGCCGTTTATGTGTTCTCCGGGCATAATCTGGAACTCAGATACTGGCTTGCTGGAAACGGGATCGATCCCGATCGTGATGTCGAGATCGTCATACTGCCGCCCCCCTTCATGCCGGATGCGATGGCCGCCGGCACGATTGATGGCTATTGCGCCGGTGAGCCCTGGAATACGATTTCTGCCCGCCGCGGCATTGCCCGGGTGGTTACCGTCAAGCCGAAGATCTGGAGATCAAGCCCGGAAAAGGTTCTGGCGCTCTCCGCGCGCTTTGCCGAGGAGCATCCGGATACAATACAGGCGCTTCTGCGGGCGCTTTATCGCGCGGCAAACTGGTGCGGCAGGCATGAGAACCATGCGGAACTTGCCGAGATCCTCTCCCGCCCGGCGCATGTGAATGTCGCGCGGGAGGTTCTGGAGCCACTGCTTGACGGCATGCTCGCCGTGTCTGCCACAGGCAGCCGCACTGTTGAGGACTTCTTCATTACCGATCGCAAGGCCGCAACCTTTCCATGGCAAAGCCATGCGCTCTGGTTCTACAGCCAGCTCGTGCGCTGGGAACTTTGCAGTCATTCACCGCGCAATGTCGAGATTGCCCGCAACAGCTACCGCCCGGACCTCTATCGTCAGGCCCTTGCCCCCCTTGGCGCGCCGCTGCCGGGGGCAAGTCTCAAGGTCGAGGGCGCGCTGACCCGCCCCGAATCCGTTGGCGCCAGTGCCGCCGGTCTGGAACTTGGTCCGGATGGTTTCTTCGACAGCCAGATTTTCGACCCTGACCTGATTGATCAATATATAGCCAGTCAGCGAAAAGGGTAGGTCTGGCACGTGCAGGCAGCGACAGTTGATGGCATTTTTGCACAAAAAATGATCATGTTTCATGTCTGCAAAAAAATAATGCCTTTCTTCCGTTTTGCGACTTGTCGTGAAAAGGCTTTTATGGTTATCTAAAATACAGAATTCGCGTCCAACGAAGGGCGCATGGCAACGCCGCCAACAAACTCACGGACCTTTATGGTCGGGGCTTTGTTTGGCGGTTTTTTTGTTTTTCCCCACATCAAATCATATCACTCAGGAGGACGCGATGCGCCAGTTCCTTTGCACTGCCACTATGCTCTGTTCGACGTTCCTGACGGTGGCGACCGCTCAGGCAGACATGCTCATCCCTGAAAAAGATGAGTTGACGTTCGGCTTCATCAAGTTGACCGATATGGCGCCGCTCGCCATTGCCAAGGAAAAGGGTTTTTTCGAGGATGAAGGCCTTTACGTGACGCTGGAACCGCAGGCGAACTGGAAAGTTCTGCTCGACCGGGTCATCACTGGCGAGCTTGATGGCGCGCATATGCTGGCCGGTCAGCCGATCGCCTCGACAATCGGCTTTGGCACCAAGGCAGACATCGTCACCCCCTTCTCCATGGACCTGAACGGCAATGCGATTACGGTTTCCAATGCGGTCTGGGAGCAGATGAAGCCGCATCTCGAACTGGGTGCCGATGGCAAGCCGGTCCACCCGATCAGCGCCACGGCGATGAAGCCGGTCGTCGATGCCTATCACGATGCAGGAAAGCCCTTCAACATGGGCATGGTTTTCCCCGTCTCGACGCATAATTACGAGCTGCGCTACTGGCTCGCCGCTGGCGGCCTGCGGCCAGGATATTATTCACCCAATGATATTTCCGGCCAGATCCAGGCGGATGTCCTGCTCTCGGTAACACCGCCGCCGCAGATGCCCGCGACGATGGAAGCTGGCACGATCGTTGGCTATTGCGTCGGTGAACCGTGGAACCAGGCTGCCGTCTTCAAGGGTATTGGCGTTCCGGTTATCACGGACTACGACATCTGGAAGAACAACCCCGAGAAGGTCTTTGGCCTGACAAAGGAATTTGTCGAAGACAATCCGCAAACCACGCTCGCCATTACCAAGGCCTTGATCCGCGCCGCAAAATGGCTGGACGCTGACAACAACGCCAATCGGCAAGAGGCGGTGGAAATTCTGTCCCGCCCGGAATATGTCGGCGCCGATGCCGAAGTCATCGCTGCTTCGATGACTGGAACTTTTGAATATGAGCAGGGCGATCTGCGCCCGGCCGAGGACTTCAACGTCTTCTTCCGCTACAACGCGACATATCCTTACTACTCCGATGCCGTCTGGTACCTCACGCAGATGCGTCGCTGGGGCCAGATCCCGGAATTCAAGGATGACAGCTGGTATGATGACGTTGCCCGTTCGGTCTATCGTCCGGATCTCTATCTGCAAGCGGCGGAGCTTGTGATCGAGGACGGCAATGCTACGCGCGACGAATTCCCGTTCGATACGGATGGCTATCGTGACGTCACGGCGGATTTCATTGATGGCG
The DNA here is from genome assembly GCF_013184775.1 of Martelella sp. HB161492. Lineage (GTDB taxonomy): Bacteria > Pseudomonadota > Alphaproteobacteria > Rhizobiales > Rhizobiaceae > Martelella. The sequence continues at coordinate 238,684 of NZ_JAATVV010000006.1, read as the reverse complement.
TCGCTTACGACGGCCGCAAGCCCAATGAATACATAGACTCCCTGAAAATCGGCCTGAAGGGGCACCAGAGCATCGAAGGTGTTGAGGTCGTCGGCCAGTAGGGCCGACGCTTCCATCCCTGCAGCCGAGAGGAACAGCAAGATGACGATTGTGACTGAGCCATTCGACGCGGAAGCGACCGCCCGACGCGAGCGACGCATCGCCAAGATCAACGGGATCGCCCGGTTTGCAAGGCCTTTCGGTCTTGGTTTCACCGTGCCGCTGATGAAACTTGCCGTCGGCGATACGCCGGCGGAACAATGGGAGGACCTGAAGCAGACGCTGCTGGTCCCCCTGATCGGCATTCTTGCCTTTCTGCTGGCCTGGGCCGTGCTGGCGCCGCGGGTCCAGACATCGCTTGGCGCGATTCCGGGTCCGGCAGCGGTCTGGGAGCAGGCCGGCGCCCTTGTCGACGACTATTTCGCCGAACAGGAGAAGGCCAGGGAGTTCTATGCAAGACAGGACGCGCGGAACCAGAAGCTGATCGAAGCTGGCCAGGCCGACCGTGTGAAGGTTCGTCCCTATACCGGCCGCCCAACCTATTTTCATCAGATTCTGACCTCGCTGCTGACGGTTGGCCTTGGCTTTGTGATCGGCACAGTCATTGCCATTCCGGTCGGGATTGCCTGCGGCCTGTCGAAAACCTTCAATGGCGGCATCAACCCGCTGATTCAGATCTTCAAACCGGTTTCGCCGTTGGCCTGGCTGCCGATCGTAACGATGATTGTCTCAGCACTTTATGTCAATCCGAGTGATCTCCTGCCAAAGTCCATGGTGATTTCGGCGGTGACTGTCACGCTCTGTTCGATCTGGCCGACGATCATCAATACGGCCTTGGGCGTTGCCTCGATCGATCGTGATCTCGTCAATGTCGGCAAGGTGCTGCAGCTGTCGACATGGACCACGATCCGCAAACTGGTGCTGCCCTCATCGCTTCCCCTGATCTTCACAGGACTGCGTCTTTCCCTTGGCGTTGGCTGGATGGTGCTGATCGCTGCCGAAATGCTGGCTCAGAATCCGGGCCTTGGAAAATTCGTCTGGGATGAATTCCAGAACGGTTCGTCCAGCTCGCTTGCCCGCATCATGGTCGCCGTCTTCACGATTGGCATCATCGGCTTCTTCCTCGATCGGGTCATGTTCGCCCTGCAGTCAGCCTTTACCTACTCAGCGAACCGATAGGACAACGAACCATGGCCGCAATTCTAGAACTCAGAAACGTCGCCAAATCCTTCGGTGCTGGAATCCACAGAAACGATGTGCTCAGCGATGTCTCCCTTGCCGTCGAAGAAGGCGAATTCATCGCAATTCTTGGATTTTCCGGTGCAGGAAAGTCGACTTTGATCTCAATGCTGGCCGGGCTGTCCAGACCTGACAGTGGCGACATCCGTTTTCGCGGAATGCCCGTGGTCGGCCCTGCTCCGGAGCGTGGCGTTGTATTTCAGAATTACGCGCTGATGCCGTGGCTGTCGGTGACGGCCAATGTCGCCCTTTCCGTTGATGCGGTGCATTCGGACAAAAGCAAGACAGAGCGTGCCGCGCTGGTTGAGACATACGTTACCATGGTCGGGCTGTCCCATGCGCGGGACCGCAAGCCGGCCGAGCTGTCCGGAGGCATGCGGCAGCGTGTTTCGGTCGCCCGCGCATTGGCGATGCAGCCGGAGCTCTTGCTGCTCGACGAACCACTCTCCGCGCTTGATGCACTGACGCGTGCGAAATTGCAGGACGAGCTGGCCGAAATTTCGCAGGTGGAGAAAAAGACCATCGTTCTTGTGACGAATGATGTCGACGAAGCCATTCTCCTGGCTGACCGCATCGTACCCTTGACGCCTGGCCCGAATGCAACATTTGGTCCGTCATTCAAGGTTGACCTGCCGCGTCCACGCGATCGCGCGGAGATGAACTCCGACAAGGCCTTCATCCGGATCCGCGGAGAGGTCACCCAGTATCTGATCGATATCAGTACTGCCGGGAAGGCTGCAGCCGAGATGGTGCGGACGATACCGGACATTCTGCCCATTACGCTCTCGAGAACCACCAAGCCCTTGCCTGCAGCCTATGCCGCACGCGCGGGCTCATCGATCGAGGATCGTTATGTGGAGTTCTCGGATGTCGTCAAAACCTACCCGACGCCGAAGGGGCCGCTGACTGTGGTTGACGGTTTCGAGCTGAAGATGCGCAAGGGCGAGTTCATTTCGGTGATCGGCCATTCGGGCTGCGGCAAGTCCACCGTTCTGTCGATGGCGGCGGGTCTCAACCCGATCAGCTCCGGCGGCATCATCCTCGACGGGCGCGAGGTCGCCACAGCCGGTCCCGACCGTGCCGTCGTCTTCCAGGCACCATCGCTGATGCCCTGGCTGACCGCCCGCGAAAACGTCGCGCTTGGCGTTGACCGGGTCTATCCGAAGGCCAGTCCGGCAGAGCGGAGAGACGTTGTTGAGTATTATCTCGAGCGGGTCGGACTTGGCGATGCGATGAACCGGAATGCCTCGGAGCTTTCCAACGGCATGAAGCAACGCGTCGGCATCGCACGTGCTTTCGCCCTGTCACCCAAGCTCCTGCTGTTTGATGAGCCGTTTGGGATGCTCGACAGCTTGACCCGTTGGGAATTGCAGGAAGTGCTGATGGATGTCTGGTCGCGTACGAAGGTGACGGCCATCTGCGTCACGCATGATGTGGACGAGGCGATCCTGCTCGCTGACCGGGTGGTGATGATGTCAAATGGACCACGTGCAAAGATCGGAAATATCATGGAGGTTGATCTTCCGCGCCCGCGATCGCGCAAGGCCCTGCTCAGCCACCCGGACTATTACGCCTATCGCGAGGAGCTGCTCGAATTCCTCGAGGCCTATGAGGGCGGCGCCAATCCGGATGAAGCGCAGCTGTCCGCCATTCGTGAGAAGCGGGCGGCCCGTATCGCCCGTCAGTCATCAGATCAAATTCAGGCAGCGGAGTGAATCATGGCTGAGAAACTCGTCATCATCGGAAATGGCATGGCTCCCGGGCGAATGCTGGAAGAGCTGCTTGAGCGGGCGCCCGGCCGCTATGACCTCACGATCTTCAATGCAGAGCCGCGCGTCAACTATGACCGGATCATGCTCTCGCCCGTGCTGTCAGGCGAGAAGACCTATGAAGACATCATCATTCACGATGATGATTGGTATGCCTATCATGGCATTGTGCTGCACAAGGGCATCCGAATCGAGAGCATTGATCGCACGGCCAAGACCGTGATTGCCGAAAACGGCCAGAAAGTCGCCTATGACAAGCTTGTCATTGCGACCGGTTCGGCGCCGTTTATCATTCCCGTGCCAGGCCACGACCTGCCCGGTGTCCTTGCCTATCGCGATCTGGATGATGTTACCGGGATGCTGGAGATTGCCGGAAACGGCGGCGATGCCGTCGTCATCGGCGGAGGTCTGCTTGGTCTGGAGGCTGCCTATGGCCTGAAGCAACGCGGCATGAAGGTCACCGTCATTCATCTGATGGATACCATCATGGAGCGCCAGCTCGATCCGCCCGCCGCCTATCTCCTTGAAAAGGCTCTGCGTGAGCGCGGTATCGACATCATCACCAAGGCAAACACCAAACGCATCCTCGGTGAGGCAGATGTTGAGGGCGTTGAACTTGAGGACGGCCGGGTCATTCCAGCGCAGATGGTTGTCATGGCGGTCGGCATCCGCCCGTCTTCTGCCATAGCGAAGAATGCCGGCATCGCCGTCAATCGCGGTATTGTTGTCGATGACGGCATGGCCACGAGCGATCCTTCCATTTTTGCTCTCGGCGAATGCGCCGAACACCGCGGCATCTGTTATGGCCTGGTGGCCCCGCTCTACGAAAGCGCGCGCGTTCTCGCCGATCGGCTGTCGGGAGGCTCTGCCGAATATCACGGCTCCGAAGTCAATACGAAACTCAAGGTCACGGGCATCAAGCTTTTCTCGGCAGGAGACTTTGCCGATGGGCCGGATCGCGAAGAGATCGTGTTGCGTGATGCCACGCGCGGTGTCTACAAGCGCGTCATCCTCAAGGACAACCGGGTCATCGGCGCCGTTCTTTACGGCGAGACCGAGGATGGCGCCTGGTATTTCGACATGCTGAAGCGCGGCACGGATGTCAGTGCCTTGCGAGAGACACTGATCTACGGTCAGTCCTATCAGGGTGGTGGCACTGCCGATCCAAAGGCGGCCGTTGCAGCCTTGCCGGATGACGCGGAGATCTGCGGCTGCAACGGTGTCTGCAAGAGCAAGATCGTCTCCACGATCAAGGACAAGGGGCTGGCTTCGCTCGATGACGTCCGCGCCCATACCAAGGCCTCGGCGTCCTGTGGAAGCTGCACGGGGCTCGTAGAGCAGCTCATGGCGATAACGCTTGGCGATGCCTATAACCCCGCTGCCGTCCAGCCGGTCTGCGGGTGTAGCGAACTCGGCCATGACGACGTTCGTCGCCTCATCCGGGCCAAGGGATTGAAGACCATTCCCGCCGTCATGCAGGAACTGGAATGGAAGACATCCTGCGGATGCGCGAAATGTCGTCCGGCGCTGAATTATTATCTCGTCTGTGACTGGCCTCACGAATATGCGGATGACTATCAGTCGCGCTTCATCAACGAGCGCGTGCACGCCAACATCCAGAAGGACGGTACCTATTCTGTGGTTCCGCGCATGTGGGGCGGTGTCACCTCGTCGACAGAACTGCGCGCCATCGCCGATGTGGTCGACAAGTTCAACATACCGACAGTCAAATGCACGGGTGGCCAGCGCATCGATATGCTCGGCATCAAGAAGGAGGATCTTCCCGCCGTCTGGGCCGATCTTGGCAAGGCGGGCTTTGTTTCCGGTCAGGCCTATGCCAAGGGGTTGAGAACAGTGAAGACCTGTGTTGGCAGCGACTGGTGCCGTTTCGGCACGCAGGATTCCACGGGGCTCGGCATAAGGCTGGAAAAGTTCATGTGGGGGTCGTGGACGCCGGCAAAGGTAAAACTTGCGGTCTCGGGCTGCCCGCGCAACTGCGCTGAGGCCACCTGCAAGGATGTTGGCGTCATCTGTGTCGATTCCGGCTTCGAGATCCATTTTGCCGGTGCGGCCGGTCTCGATATCAAGGGCACTGAAGTGCTGGGCATGGTGAAAACGGAAGACGAGGCGCTGGAGCACATCGTCGCCCTAACCCAGATGTACCGCGAGCAGGGCCGCTATCTGGAGCGGATCTACAAATGGGCCAAGCGGGTCGGCTATGACGAGGTCCGCGCTCAGATCATGAACGATCCCGAGAAGCGGAAAACCTACTTCGACCGTTTCGTCGAAAGCCAGAAATACGCACAGGTCGATCCCTGGTCGGAACGTGTTTCCGGCAAGGACAAGCATGAATTCAACCCGATGGCCGTTGTCGGCCTCAGCCAGGCTGCCGAGTGAGGAGAGCGACATGTCCAGTGATTTCATTCCTATCGGCACAATCGATGACATTCCCCGCCGCGGCGCACGCTGTGTGCGGACGGCCTATGGCAAGATCGCGGTGTTCCGCACTGCCGACGATCAGGTGTTTGCAATCGATGATCAGTGCCCGCACAAGGGCGGCCCGCTTTCTGACGGCATTGTCCATGGCAAGGCCGTGACGTGTCCGCTGCATAACTTCGTGATTTCGCTCGAAAGCGGCTCAGCGCTTGGTGCCGATGAGGGCGGCGTGAATACCTACCCTGTCCGGGTCGAAGATGGCCGTCTGTCCATCGCCCTATCCGTTCTGCCGCTTGCGGCAGAATAGAGGTTTCGAGAGAGGGCTAGAAAATGCTCAAGGAAATCAAGCAGAGTGCCAGCAAGACAGCACGCATGGATCACCTTTCAGTGCTGCCGGTTTTCTTCAAACTCGAAGGCAGGCAGGTCGTTGTCGCCGGATGCGGGGATGCTGCGGCCTGGAAGGCGGAGCTTCTTCTGGCTGCCGGCGCAGAGGTGCATCTGTTGACCGGCGGCAAAGCGCTGTCGCAGGCCTTTGCGGCAATTGCCGGGCATGAGCGTCTGAGCGTCTTTGAGGATGGCTGGCGTGATGCTGACTGGACATCGCTCACTCTGGCGCTTCTTGAAACCGAAAGCGATGGCGAGGCGGCGGCCTTCGCAGCCCGCGCCAGCGCTGCAGGCGTGCCGGTGAATGTGATTGACCGTCCAGACTATTGCAGCTTCCAGTTCGGCTCTATCGTCAACCGTTCGCCGGTCGTTGTCGGCATATCGACCGATGGCGCCGCTCCGATCCTCGGACAGGCAATCCGGCGCAGGATCGAGACGCTGCTGCCGAAGGCGCTTTCGCAATGGGCAGAACTTGCCATGCGGATCAGGCGCACCGTTGGCGACGTCCTATCGCCCGGCAACGAGCGCCGTGCCTTCTGGGAGCATTTCGTCGACAGGACATTCTCAGCCCCGCAGGGGCCAGACGGTGATGACGAGCGCAACCTTGTCGGTCAGGCACGACGGCTCGCCAATGCCACCGGACAGGGCAGCGTGACGCTGGTCGGTGCGGGGCCAGGGGATCCCGAACTGCTGACACTGAAAGCTGTTCGGGCGCTGCAGGCCGCCGACATCATCCTCTTTGATGACCTGATCTCCGCCGAAATTCTCGAACTCGCCCGTCGCGAGGCCAAGCGCATGCTGGTTGGCAAGCGTGGCGGCCGGGCAAGCTGCCGTCAGGAAGACATAAACCGGATGATGCTGAATTTCGCCCGCGACGGCAAGCGTGTCGTCCGGCTGAAATCAGGTGACCCTTCGGTGTTCGGCCGCTCCGGCGAAGAGATCGCGTCTCTTGAGGATGCCGGCATTAAGGTGTCCGTCATTCCCGGCATCACCGCAGCCAGTGCGCTTGCTGCCGGCACCACGACATCGCTGACCCATCGCGATTGTGCCCAGTCGGTCCGCTTTGTCACCGGCCATTCGAAGAAAGGTGTGCTGCCCGATAACGTCGACTGGCGGGCACTGGCCGATCCGACAACGACGACGATGTTCTATATGGGCGGGCGAACGGCCGATCAGATCGGCACGCGGCTGATGGCGGAGGGACTTTCACCGCATACGCCGGTGCTGATCGCATCCAATATTAGCCGGCGCGATGAGAGACGCTGGCACGGTACGCTTGCCCGCCTGCCAGAGGGCATGGCCGAGATTGGCTATGACAATCCCGTCCTGTTCGGCGTTGGCGGCGTTTTCGCCCGCGCAAGCGCGAGATCAATGCCGACCAGCCTTTCGCCACCCGTAACGGTGAACCCGGATATTGCCTCTTGCGGTTGAAATCGCGGGTGACTTCTACCGTTTCATCAAGGGCGGAGCGCACCGTAACGCGGTCGCTGTTTCTGAAACCGCCGGCAGAAGCGGAAGATCGGTGTCTTCCGGTTCTGCGACGAACGCGCCCAGGGCGGTGCGGGGAGGGCACTGCCGGTCGGCCCGTTTCAGCCGTCCGTCGACACGGTCAAATCTTCCCATTCTGCTATTTCCTGTCGCAGCCGTTCGATCCGATCCGTAACCAGTTTGAGTGCATCGCTGCCGAGCAAAAGCTGTGGCGGCGGATTTTCTGCCTCTACGAGCGTCATCACGGCGGCGGCCAGTTTTTGCGGATCGCCAAGCTGTTTGCCACTCTTGTCCTGACGCGCTGTGCGGATCGGGTCGAAGAGCGCGTCATAATCCGCGATTGAGCGCTCTGTGCGGATCATGGAGCGGCCTGCCCAATCCGTCCGGAAAGAGCCGGGGCACAATGCTGTGACATGGACACCGAACGGCGCCATTTCTGCCCTCATAACTTCGGAAATCCCCTGAAGCGCGAATTTGCTGCCGCAATAATAGGCAATTCCGGGCATTGTGATCATGCCGCCCATGGATGTCACATTGATGATAAAACCGCGGCGGCGTTCACGAAAGCGCGGCAGGAAAGCTTTGGCAATGGCAACCGCGCCGAACAGGTTGACGTCGAATTGCTTGCCCATCTCATCAAGCGGCGATTCCTCAAGCACACCTTCATGGCCGTATCCTGCATTGTTGAACAATATGTCGACCATGCCGAATTCTGCCTCGGCCTTGGCGACAATCTCGGGGATCCGGTCGAACGCGGTAACGTCGCACAGAACGGTCCTGACCTGCGGAAGACGCGTCTGAAGTGAGGCCCTGGACGCTTCCGAGCGAACAGTGCCGATAACCGTGTGCCCGGCTTCCACGGCGGCTTGCGCGGTGGCAAAGCCGAACCCCGAATTGGCGCCGGTGATGAAGAAGATTTTGCTTTTCATGGTTCAATCCTGACTTGCTTGCTTGTCTGGATTGACAGATAGTATGCATGAAATGCCGCAGATAGGTTGGATTATATGAATTTGTTGCCTAATCCTATGATGGAGCGTGTAGTGTCGGCTTCGTTGCTGGAACTGGCCGGACATCTCGCCCCCCAGCCGGGCTACAATGCCACCGGCCTGCCTTGTTTGCGGTTGCTGCGATCGGAAGCGGTTCTGGAAGACGTGCCGGTGCTCTATCGGCCTGGTGCGGTTTTCGTTCTGCAGGGATCCAAGCAGGGGCTTCTGGAAAAGACGGTCTATCGCTATGATCCGCAGCATTATCTTGCGGTCTCGGTTCCTGTTCCGTTTCGCATGACATCCAATGCCAGTCCGCAGGTGCCGCTGCTGGCGATCTATCTGGATTTCGATCTGCGCCTTGCCGCCGAAATCGCGGCGGAACTCGATGTGCATCGCAGCGCGCGCCCGATACAGGCGAAAAGCCTTGTTTCGAGCCCTATGGAGCCGGCGATCGCAGAGGTGCTGCTGCGTATCTTGCGGGCGCTCTGCTCGCCGGAAGAACTATCCATTCTTGGAGATGGACTGGTGCGCGAATTGCATTACCGCATTCTTGTCGGCCCGCAGGGACGCGCGCTTTCGGCAGCGCTGCTGCAAAATGGTGCCGCAGGCAAGATCATAAAGAGCCTCGCGCGAATCCGCGATGATTATAGCAAACCAGTGTCGGTGAGCGGGCTGGCAGTCGAGGCCGGCATGAGTGTTCCTTCCTACCACGCCCATTTCAAAGCGCTGACAGGCAGCACACCAATCCAGTACATCAAGGCCACGAGGCTCCACGAAGCCCGGCTCATGATCGCGCGGGGGCATGCGCCCATTTCCGCGATTGCCGCCGCGGTCGGATATGTCAGCGCCGCACAGTTCAGCCGCGACTTCAAGCGCCATTTCCGGCGCAGCGCAACGGAGGAGGTCAAATGGATGCATGAGCATCTGGGCGAGATTTTCTGATGCGCAGGGCAGGGCGGTTGTGCCGGAGCGCCGGAGAGCGTGTGCCGCACGGAGCACGGCACACAGATGTCTTGTCAGGGGGTGACGATATTGAACCAGAAGTTGAAGCTGTCGAGCGAGGATACGACGTCTTTCAACTTGGCCTGATCCCCATCGATCTTGATATCGCCTTTTTCAACCGCACCATCGACCGTCACGGTCTGGAGCAGGATGTTGTTGAGCGTCTCGCGTGACAGCGTGACGGTCACATCTGGATTGTCGGCGGCGGCATCCTCGGTGTGATTAAGGACGCCATTTTCCAGTTCAACGAGGTACTTCTGGCCCTGGTCGAAGTCGAAATTGATGACCACATGGGCATCGCCGACCTTTTCGCTGTTCAGGCGGACGCCCAGATAATCGAAAAGCAGATCCAGTGACATGGCACGGACAGTATCGGGGCTGGCCGTGTCCGGTGTCGGAAGCTTCTGAACGCCATCGCGGAGTTCCTGGGCGCCCGTCAGATAGAAATTGCGCCAGGGACCGGATTCTGCCTGATAGCCAAGCTGTTCCAATGCATCGGCTTCCAGATTGCGAGCATCCTGATTTTCAGGATCGGCGAACACGACATGATAGAGTACCTGAGCGACCCAACGATATTCGCCCTTGTCATAGGAGGCCTTGGCCTTCTCGATGACGGCATCGGCGCCTCCCATATAGTCAACGTAGTTCTTGCTTGCCGCGACCGGCGGCAATGCGTGCAGCGTGGCGGGATTGCCATCGAACCAGCCGAGATAAAGCACATAGGTTGCCGCCACATCATGATAGACCGAGCCGTAATAGCCGCGGTTGGCCCAGACATTGGCGAGGCTGTCCGGCAGTTTGAAAGCCTCGGCGATCTCCCGCATTGTCATGCCCTGATTGACCATGCGAAGCGTTTCATCGTTGATGTAGCGATACAGATCGCGCTGGCTCTTCAGCAGGGCTGTCACATTCTCATTGCCCCATGTCGGCCAGTGGTGCTGGGCGAACAGGACTTCGACCTTGTCTCCCCACAACACAAGGGCTTCATTGAGATATTTGGACCAGGGCAATGGCTCGCGGATCTTTGCCCCGCGCAGAGAATAGGTGTTGTGCAGGGTATGGGTCGCATCTTCGGCCGATTCCATCGCCTTCATCTCTTCGATGAACCACATCATTTCCGAAGGGGCCTCGGAGCCGGGTGCCATGAGGAAGTCATATGTCAACCCGTCGATCACTTCCTTCTGTCCGGTCTTGGTGATGATGTCTGTCGGAGCAATCAGCGTCACGGTACCGGCCGACGTCGTGGTCCCAAGCCCAGCCCCCACCTGACCTTTGGGATCGGACTTGAGGAGGTTGCCGTACATATAGCTGGCGCGACGGCTCATGGCGGTGCCTGCCATGACATTTTCGGCAACCGCGGCTTCGAGGAAGCCATCCGGCGCGTAGATTTTGGTCTTGCCTGAGGTCACATCATCTTCACTGATCACGCCGCGCACACCGCCATAGTGATCAACATGGCTATGGGTATAGATAACGGCCTTGACCGGTTTCTGGCCCCGGTTCTTGTAGTAGAGATCCATGCCGACCTTCGCCGTTTCGGCCGAAACGAGCGGATCGATGACGGTGATGCCTTCATCCCCTTCAACGATTGTCATGTTGGAGAGATCAAGGTTACGGATCTGGTAGAGGCCATCCGTGACCTCGAAGAGGCCCGATATATTGATGAGCTGAGACTGTCGCCAAAGGCTCGGATTGACGGTGTCGGGTGCTGCATCCCCTTCCTTGATGAAGCCGTACTGATCAGGGTTCCAGATCGGATTGCCGCTCTCACCGGTGATCATTGCGGTGGGAAGCGGAGCGATGAAGCCCTTATGGGCGGCATCGAAATCGGATGTGTCATCGAATGGAAGCTCAGTCAGCAGCGCGGAATTTGCCGCCTTGGTGACATCGGTCGCGTCCTTCCTGGCATCCTCCTGTGCCAGTGCCGGGAGTGCCAGGCTTGCCGCCGTGACGCCGATCAGAGCCAGAGCGCAGTGCGTCCTTTTGGGCGCAGCAGGACGCTCTGTCTTATTGAATCTGTGCATCGTTCTTTTCGAAAATCGATTCCGATTTTCGAGCCGGTGCGCCAGCCTGGGGGCTCGAGTAAATAGCATTGTTTCCCTCCTTCGCTATTTCTCTGTTGAAGCTTTTGTCGCAAACGAAATAAATTCTGTTGGGATCGGCACGCTGAAAAAATCCATGCCGAATTGATCGCCAATCACGTTTGCATATTCATGCATCGTGTCGATTTAATATTATGTATTATGGAATTTGTATTTTGGTTTTAGCGTACAACAAGTTGTGAATATTGTCATTCATGATAGCGTTAACGGATTTTAAATTAATCGCTACTTTTGTCATATTTCCGTTGTAAAGGCTGAGGCGGATCGAGATCATGTGCCGTCGGAAAGCTCTCTTCATTCCTGGGCGCTGAAGTCCGACGGCCACCTTTCCCCTTCGTGGTCATCGCCAGATTGGTGCGCCGCGACGTGCAACTGTTCCTTCAGCCGGCGGTTACCTTCTGCAGTTTCTGATTTCCCTGCTAACGTAGTGATACGCGTAATATCAACGTTTTCATGCCGCCAGCGATCGGTATTGAGGGGCCGTATTGAGTAATTCAATTCATGCGTACAAATTCAGCCGATATCGCTCTTAGCAATCATCCATTTACATGGTAGCAATGAAAGCGATTGCCGAACTCATCATTTGAGGGGATCTGAATGAAAACTTCGGCCGCAGACGTTTTACCTGCATCTGTTAGGGCAGCGCTGGATATTGTCTCGCGTCAGGGATGGTATTCTGAATGCACGGAGCCGGCGCGGATGCTGATCAGCTCCATAGCACGGCTGCGCCGCTATTCCGCCGGCGAGGCGATCTATCAGGTCGGAGATTTGCCGGATGGTGTTTATGGCCTTGTTGAAGGGGGGATCGACGTGTCTATCCCACGTGCGGACGGGCTGGATTTCACCTTTCATCGTGCTGAGGCCGGATTTTGGATCGGGGACCTTGCGCTTATGACAAATGCACGGCGGCTGGTTTCAGTCTATGCGGCAGGCGACGTCTCGATGCTGCATTTGCGCGCGTCGGAGCTGCGAAGGCTTCTGAAGACATATCCCGATCTGATCCAGGAATTCTACCGGCTGACCTATCAGAATTTTGCGACCACCTTCTTGCTGCTGTCCAATCTCGCGATGGGCTCTTCCGAGGGGCGTGTCGCACTGCGGCTGTTGCTGCAGCTCGAACAGGCTCCTGATCCGGGCGGGACCGTCAATATCTCGCAGTCCAAGCTGGCGGAACTGGTTGCCCTGTCGGAACCGACCTTGCAGCGGGCGCTCCGCAGGCTCAGAGATATGGGCTGCATCGAGCAGCGATATAATGAAATCAGGGTGAAAGATCGCGTCGCCTTGCTTGCCGTGTGCGGCGAAAGCGAAGCGCGGGGCGTGCGTATCAGACAGAACAAGAAGGATGGTGCAAGCGAACCCATCTGAGTGAAGCATCTCGGCGAAAATGCCTCTCTTCGTTCCTCCGGCCAGCCGCTCCGCAGCCGCAATGCCCGCCCATTCGCCGCCGCCGGGCGCTGTTGCGTCAAATCCGCACGCGCCCGGTGCGCTTGTCAGTCGCTTCCAGATCGGCCTCAGGCAATCGGCAGGACCTGCGCCTGTTGCGGCGTCCCATGACCCCTGCCGGCGTCATGCGGTGGTAAAGGCACGCACGAACTCCGAGGCGGGTCTTGCACGGATATCGGCCGGGCGGCCGATCTGCTCGATCCGCCCCATCGACATGACCACCAGGAGATCGGCGAGTTCCATGGCCTCTTCCTGATCATGGGTGACGAAAATGGTCGTCAGCCCGGTTGCGTCATGAATATCGCGAAGGCCCCGGCGCAGTTCCTTGCGCACCTTGGCATCAAGCGCACCGAAGGGTTCATCCAGCAACAGCATGCGCGGTTCGATGGCGAGCGCCCGGGCAAGGGCCACCCGCTGGCGCTGTCCGCCCGAAAGCTGTATCGGATAACGCGCGCCGATATCCGGCAGCTGGATCAATGCCAGCAACCGGTTCACCCGGCGCGCAATTTCGGCCTCGCCCGGTCTTTCCCGGCGCTTCCTTGCCCTCAGACCATAGGCGATGTTTTCAAAGACGGTCATGTGCCGGAACAGGGCATAGTGCTGAAACACGAAGCCAGCCCGGCGCATCTGCACGCTCAGTCCCGTCGCATCCTCTCCGTCAAACAGCACCCGCCCCGAGGTCTGGACCTCCAGACCGCCAAGAATTCTGAGCAGGGTTGTCTTGCCGGAGCCGGATGGCCCGAGCAGCGCCACAAGCGCACCGGAGGGGATTGAAAGCGACACCGGATGAAGCGCCCGGGTCGTGGCGAATTCCTTGGCAAGCTCATCAATCTCGATATTCATGAAAACCTCCTCAGGGCCGGCGCGTTGCGGCCAGCTCGCCGGCATAACGATGTTCAAGCATGGATTTCAGCGCCAGGGTGACGAGCGCCAGAAGCGCCAGAAGCGCCGAAAGCGAAAAGGCGGCGGCGGTGAGATACTCATTGTAGAGCATCTCGATCATGATCGGCATGGTTGCCGTCTCGCCGCGAATCTTTCCCGAAATCACCGCGACTGCACCAAATTCACCCATGGCGCGGGCGTTGGAAAGCAGCACGCCGTAGAGCAGTGCCCAGCGGATATTCGGCAGCGTCACCGTGCGCAGGACGCGCCAGCCGGACGCACCAAGTGTCAGGGCCGCCTCCTCTTCCGACGTCCCCTGCTCCTGCATGACCGGAATAAGCTCGCGGGCAATGAAGGGGAAGGTGACGAAAAGGGAGGCCAGAAGGATGCCGGGAAAGGCAAAGACGATCGCGATGTCATGATCATGAAGCCAGGCGCCGAACAGGCCGTGGCTGCCATAGACCAGAATGAGCGCCAGCCCCGCCACGACCGGAGAAACCGAGAAAGGCAGATCAATCAGCGTGATCAGCATGGATTTTCCGCGAAAGTCGAACTTGGCGATGGACCAGGCTGCCGCGAGGCCGAAGACGATGTTCAGGGGTATGGCGATGGCGGCAATCGTCAGCGTCAGCCGGATCGCGCTCAGCGCATCCGGTGTCATGATGGCGGCGACGGCAACAGCCAGGCCCTGGGACAGGGCCGAGGCAAAGATCACGGCAAGCGGTGCGAGGAGCATGATGATGACAAACAGCACCACGATGCAGATCAGCATGATGCGGGTGGCAGCTCTCTCGCCCGTCACCGGTCCCGACCCGACAGCGGCGTTGATATCAGCCATTGCCGATCCTCCGTCTGTTCCACACCTGCAGCGCATTGAGCGACAGGAGAATGGCGAAGGCGATGATCAGCATGGCAATGCCGATTGCGGTCGCCGCATCATAGTTGAACTCTTCCAGCCGGATGACGATCAGGAGCGGCGCGATCTCCGTCCGGTTGGGCAGGTTGCCGGCGATGAAGATGACCGATCCATATTCGCCGACAGAGCGCGCCATAGCGAGGGAAAAGCCCGTCAGAAGTGCCGGCATCAACACCGGCAAGACCACGCGCCGCAGCGTATAGGCCCGGCTGGCACCGAGTGTTGCGCTCGCCTCTTCCCATTCCCTGTCGATCTCCTCGATCATCGGCTGCACGCTTCTGACAACAAAAGGCAGCCCGACAAAGACGAGTGCAATCCAGATCCCGACTTCGGTATAGGCGATGCGGATGCCGAGCCGGCCAGCCACCGCCCCGAACACGCCGGTCGGGGCATAAAGACTTGTCAGGGCAATGCCGGCGACGGCCGTCGGCAGGGCAAATGGCAGATCGACCGCGGCATCAATCAGGCGCCGCCCCCAGAACCGGTAGCGAACCAGAACCCAGGCCAGAGCGAGGCCGAAAACCAGATTGAAGAGCGAGGCGATCAGCGCGGCGCGAAAGGACAGGGTCAGCGCCGACCAGACCCGCTTTGTGTTGATCATCGACCAGAGATCGGCAGGACCGATCATCACGCCGCGTCCCAGAAGGGCCGAGAGCGGCAGGAGCACGATGACGGACAGAAAGCTCAGCGTGATGGCGAGGCTGAGCGTGAAGCCGGGCAGCGGCGATGGCGTTCGAAACGGGATCGAGCGCATCACTAGCCCCCATAGATCTGGTCGAATACACCACCATCGGCGAAAAAGACCGGCTGCACTGCGTCCCAGCCGCCGAAATCATCAATGGATACGCGTTCGACATCGGGGAACCGGGCCACGTCTTCTGCAGCCGCCGCAGACACATCCCAGGCGCGGTAGTAGTTCTTGAGCGCCAGCGCCTGCGCCTCGGGACTGTAGAGATGCTGCAGATAGGCCTCTGCTGCCTCATGCTGGCTTTGCGAATGGATGTTGCCATCAACCAGCGCGACCGGCGGCTCGGCCAGGATCGAAAGGGAGGGAACCACAATCTCGAAGGCGTCGCCCCCCTGCTCCGCCTTCGCCAGGAAGGCCTCGTTTTCCCAGGCGATCAGCACATCGCCAATGCCGCGCTGGGCGAAGGTATTGGTGGCGCCGCGCGCACCGGTATCGAGCACGGGAACATTGGCGAAAAGCTTTTGCATATAGGCGCGGGCCTTGCCCTCGTCACCGTCATTCTGCCGCAGCGCAAAGGCCCATGCGGCCATGAAATTCCAGCGTGCGCCGCCCGAAGTCTTCGGGTTCGGCGTGATCACCTGAACATCGCTGCGAATGAGATCCGGCCAGTCGTGGATGTTCTTGGGATTGCCGGCCCGCACCAGAAACACGATGGTCGAGGTATAGGGCGCGGAATTATGCGGCAGGCGGGACTGCCAGTCTTCAGGGATCTTGCCGCTCTTTTCGGCGATTGCGGAAATATCGGCTGAAAGGGCAAGCGTGACGACCGTTGCATCCAATCCATCGATCACCGCCCGTGCCTGCCCGCCGGAGCCGCCATGGGACTGGCGAATGGTCACCGCCTCATGGCCCTGACCTTGCCACCACGCGCTGAAGAGTTCGTCATACTGACGATAGAATTCGCGCGTCGGGTCGTAAGAGACATTCAGAATTTCGTCCCCCGCTCTGGCAACGGGGACAAGGGCCAGAACGGCGCCGAAAAATGCCGCCGCGGCCGGCAGCATCCGTTTCCAGCGCTGCTTCCTTTCGGGCAGAGCGCCCGTCTTCCGCGCCGGCAGTTCTGCCCTGTCGCTCCGGTGCGGCGCCGGCGCTGGCGGCGCATTTTCGCAGGGCAGGTTGAGAACAAGAATATGCGTATCGACAATGACAGTCCGGTACATCGACATTTCCCCTAAATTCCGTTGAAGTGGCATAAGAGTTCAGTCATCGACGTTCAGCCCGCAGCAGCAGAGCTGCATCCCCTCTTCGCTGCAGGGCCGGCGTTCAGGAATTAATACGATTATTACGACAGAGTTAGTCGTGTTTAACAAGCGGAAAATTCAAAATTCCGTTTCGAGAATAAAATTCCTAATTCATCAATGATTTATCGGGCGAAAATCGCTCCAGGGCCTGGGCATCGGCCTGCAGATCGGCAAGCGTAAGGGACTCGATCATCAAGATATAGGCGGCATAAAAGCCGCCAAAAACGGCGCGCACGCGACAGGTCTCTTCATCATTGCAGTCCTCGCAGCGCTGATAGGCGTTGCGCGACAGGCAGGGCAACGGCGCCAGCGGCCCGTCGATCAGACGGAGAATGGCGGCCAGCGAGACCGTCTTTGGCTCCTTGATCAGCTCATAGCCGCCATGGCGGCCCCTTCGACTGCCGAGAAAACCGGCGCGCTTGAGATCGAGCAGGATATGCTCGAGAAACCGCTTCGGCGTTTCCGCACGCTCGGCGATTTCCTCGATGCGCAAGGCATCGCCCTTCCCGGCCTTCTCATCGGCCAGCACCATCAGGGCCTTCAAGGCATATTTTGTCTTGAGCGTGATCATCGTTCCTAACTGTCAAAAAAACACCATCCTGTCGACGGCAAACTTTCAGATCGTGGCGTGAAATGCCTGCGGTTTCAGGGTGATGCGGCGCGGCCGAACCGGCGCAGCCAGCGGTTTCAGGCCGCAAAGCCAGCAGAAGACAGATGTTCTCGCCAGACTGGGACATTGCATGAAACTGTCAGGATTATTGCAGGGCCGACAACGCTTGTCGAAACATCGCGTCGGGTTCAGCCTTCGGGATCGGCGGCAACGCGAAATCCGCAATTGGATGTTGAACTGTCAGCATCATTGCGATTGCGTGAATGAACCTGATACCGGTCGCAATAGCTTTCATGGCAGAGGAATGAGCCGCCGCGCTGGATCTTCTGATGACCATCTTCCGGCCCTGTCGGGTCGATCTCCGGCATCAGGCCCGGCGCGCTGCGTGGGCCATAGCTGTCATGAACCCATTCCCAGACATTGCCGGTCATATTGTACAGGCCGTAGGCGTTTGGGGCGTAGGCGCTGGCGGGTGCCGTTCCGACATAGCCATCTTCCGCGGTGTTGGTGATCGGGAATTCGCCCTGCCAGGTGTTCATCGCAAAGCCGCCTTCGGGCACCAGCGTGTTGCCCCAGGGGAATTTCCGGTTTTTCAGCCCGCCGCGCGCCGCGCGTTCCCACTCCGCCTCCCGCGGCAGGCGAAGGCCGGCCCAGGTGACATAGGCCAGGCAGTCATACCAGCTCAGATGAACGGCCGGATGATCATGACGGTCCCGCCAGTCCGTACCCGGTCCTTCGGGCTGACACCAAGACGCTCCCTCGACGCGCCGCCACCACGACAGTCCGGGCGGATGAACCGGATACCGGTTCCGGTCGGCCAGGAGCAGGTGAAAGACGTAGCTCCAGCCTTCCACTTCGGCAACGGTTTCATAGCCGGTCTCGGCGATGAAACGGGCATAGTCGGCATTGGTGACGGTCAGCGGCGACATCAGGAAAGAAGAAAGCTTGACCTTGCGGCGCGGCGCATCGAGATCGTCGGGAAAACGCGACTTCCGTGTGCCCATCTCGAAGATCCCGCCGGGAATGTCAATCAATCCGGCCCGCAGCGCGCTGCGGGTGTCGGGGCTGGCGTGCGGCACGTCGCGAGCGGCGGCGAGATAGGGATCGCCAGCCGGCGCTGGACCGGCACGGCTTGCGCCGCAACAGGCTTTCGACTTGCCGTCTTCCATGGCCCCTCCCCGGTCCTTCTCGCATGTCATCGTCGCATGGTCATAGCAGTTCGTCGGGCCCGCCGACAGAAAAACAAGTGCACGCCGGTATAATCGAATTTGATCAGTCTTCCCGGATATGATGCTGGTACCGGTCAAACAATGCCAGAAGCAGGCTGATGCCGCCCTATCCGGCCTGGCAGCCCATGGGCGGGCCGATCGAGTGATAAAATTGTTGCATAGAGCAGCAATGCCTTTCGAAATCTCATCCGCGATCTTTTCGCTATGTTGGGGCGTCTGGATGGGAGGCGTTTATGACACGGCCGAATATTGTGCTGATCACAACCGATCAGCAGCATTTCAACGCGCTTGGCGTGAAGGACCCGAAGCTTAAGACCCCCAATCTCGACCGGCTCTGCCGGGAGGGGCTGCGGTTCGAGCGGGCCTATTGTCCGGCGCCAGTCTGCACGCCATCGCGGGCCAGCATCATCACCGGACAATATCCCTCCCATCACGGTGCCTGGACCATTGGTGTGAAACTGCCCGAAGACGTGCCGACCGTCGGCGCTCACCTGATCGCCGCCGGCTATGCGACCGCGCTGATCGGCAAGGCGCATTTCCAGCCGCTTGCCACACGAGACGGCTCCGGATCGCTCGAATGCCAGCCGGTGTTGCGCGATCTTGATTTCTGGCGCGGTTTCAATCGCACCTGGTATGGCTTTGAACATGTCGAGCTTGCCCGCAACCATGCCGATGAAAGCCATGCAGGCCAGCATTATGCGATCTGGATGGAAGAGAAGGGACTGACCGACTGGCGCGACTATTTTCAGCCATTGCCGGGTGAGACCGCCGCAAAGGCGCCGCGCCTCGGGGCGAAGGGCGGCTATACCCGGCAGGACCGGTCCTGGGCGCTCCCGGCCGAGATGCATTACACGAGATGGACGGGTGAGCGCAGCATCGCCTATCTCGAGAGCCGGGCCGCGGCCGAAAAACCCTTTTTCCTGTGGGCCAGCTTCCACGATCCGCATCCCCCCTACACGGTCAGCGAGCCCTGGGCGTCGATGTACCGGCCGGAGGATATGGAGGTCGATCGGGTGACGCCGGGCGAGCATGAGAAGAACCCGCCGCATTTTCGCAAGACGCAGCAGCCGGAGCCTGATTTTTCAGACTGGCACGATCCCTATCAGGCCCATGGCTGCGAGAGCCATCTCTACCCGGTTGAAGAGCTGCAGAAGGACAAGGCGACCTATTTCGGCATGATGAGTTTTCTCGATGCCGAGATCGGCCGCATCCTCGACAGGCTGGACACGCTCGGCCTTTCTGAAAACACGCTCATCGTCTTCACCACGGATCACGGCCATTTCCTCGGCCAGCATGGCCTGGTCGCCAAGGGCCCCTTTCACTATGAAGACATGCTGCGCATTCCGATGATCGTGCGCATGCCCGGCCGGGTCGCCGCCGGCATGGTCTCAGAGGATCTGCAGAGCCTTGTCGATCTTGCACCCAGCTTCCTTGAGGCCGCCGGCATTGCCATTCCCGGTGAAATGCAGGGGGTTTCGCAATGGCAGAACTGGCAGGGCGGCCCGGCGGCCCGCGATTTCATTCTCTGCGAGAACCGCCATAATCCGGTCATGCCGCATGTCGAAACCTATGTCGGCAAGCGATACAAGATCACCGTCTATCGCGAAGGTGATTTTGGTGAATTGTTCGATCTTGAGGATGATCCCGGCGAAATCAACAATCTCTGGAATGCGCCGGGCGCTGAGGATCTGAAAGCCCGGATGCTGCAGGCGATGATCCAGGGGATCATGGCATCCGAACCGACCCGGATGCCGCGCATTGCCGGCGCCTGACCGCCCGATACACTATTCGCCCATCGCCTCGAAATATTCGCCGCAGAGCTGCATCAGCCCTTGCAGGGGCGGATAGTGGCTGATCGCCTTGCGATAGACGGCACCTGTCGCTGAATTGCGCCGGCCGATCTCGATCGGAACCGTCAGGATGGGCCGGCCAGGAATGCTGAGCGCTGCAGCATCCGGAAGGATACAGAGATAATCACCGTCCTGAAGCAGCCGGAAGATCGCCAGAAGGGAGCTGGAGCGCACCCGGATCTGCGGCAGTCTGCCAGTGCGCTCCATCACCGCATGCAGGGTTTCCGCCTCATAGATCGGATCGGCTGAATAGATGATCCAGGGATAGTCGTGCACAGCCTCGTAGTCGTTGGTGCCGAGCCGTTGGATCGGGTGATCGGCCCGCGCAACCAACCGGTCGCAGATCTTGGAAAAGGCATGGAATTCGAGGGTGGGATTTTCCCGTTCGGCCTGGTAGAGCCCGCCAAATGTGACATCGATATTGCCGTCGATCAGCTCCTGCGTGGCGCTGGCGGTGCTTGGCGCCATTTCCACCGTCAGATTGGGAAAGCGCTTGTGCAGCTTTGCAATGACCGATGGCAGGACCACGGAGGACCAGAGCGGCCCGGCATGGATCCGCAGCCGGCCTTCCGCACCCGGATCATTGCCGGCCAGCTCAGCTTCGGCCAGCTCCCAGTCACGCGAAAGCCTGGCGATCGTGGTCAGGAGCCTGGCGCCGAAAGGCGTGGGCCGGACACCGCGGGCATGGCGTTCGAGCAGCTTGCCGCCATAATGGTCCTCAAGCTGCGCCAGAGAGCGCGACAGCGCCGGCTGCGTGACGTTCAGAACCTCGGAGGCCTTGCGAACACTGCCCGCTTCGGCAATCGCGCGAAAGCGGAAAAGCAAGCTCATGCGATCCAGCATAGTAATAGAATTCCATTATCGCTCGGGTGAAGAATGGCATTTGTTTTTGATAACTTCAATTGATATCCATCAATTCGAAATCGATACCTGATCTGATTTCGGTCGCTATCTGCCGGAGGAGGCCTGCAGACAGCGGCATGCGGCCGGGCCCGCCGAGACGCATCCTCGCAGGACGCGTCATCAAGGATCCTCAGCCGCAGGGAACCAGCGGGGTCGGTTCTGAACTGGCCGGGAAACCGGTCAATTTGCGCCAAGGGAGGAGACTATGACGCAAAGTCCGATTTCATCACTGAAACGTCGGCAATTTCTTGCAGGAACGGCAGCATTGGGTGCATTTGCGCTGAGCGGTGCGGGCCGCGCTTTCGCCCAGCAGTTCGACATCCCCGCACCCATCGGCCCGATCACGGCTGACGGGCCGTTCCGCTGGCTCGACAGCGGCGATCAGAAAGCGACCTTCTACAAGGCATTCTTCCCCGAATATGCCAAGGCGCGCGGGATTGAGGTCGTTTATGACGGCCTGCCATGGAATGAGATCAACCAGGTTCTGCCGCTCGGCATCCGCAACAGCACCGCGCAGGATGTGTTCTGCCTGCCGCTCAACATGCCGCCGGCCTATGCGGTGACCGAAGGCTGGGTTCAGGCCTATGACGATCTCATTCCCGATATTGACAGCTTCAAGCAGGGCTTCCCGCCGGGCGCGTTCCTGGAAGGGCTCAATGTCTTCAATGGCAAGACCTATGGCCTGCCCTATACCTCGGCCCGGGTCAGCTCGGCCTTCACGCTCTACAACCGGAAATTCCTGACCGATGCCGGCTATGATCCAGAAGCCAAGCCGCTGACATGGGACGATTTCCGTGATGCCGCCAAGAAGGTGACCGACATGAATGCCGGTCGTGCCTTCGGCTTCATCATCGGCGGCAATCAGGTCAACCGCTGGTGGGATACGGTGCGCACGCTTGCCCAGACCAACGGGCTGGCCTGCGGGGATACATCGATCGGCAATGGCATTGATTTCCGCAGCGGCGAGGTTGTTTTCGATGCCGATGAGATTGTTGGCGCCATCGAGCTTCTCCTGGCGCTGAAGGCGGATGGCTCGATATTCCCGGGGGTGATGAGCCTCAACGCGCCGCAGGCTCGGGCAATGATGCCGCAGGGCGCTGCCGGCATGATCCTGCAGGGGCCGTGGAACATCCCGCAATGGGAACGCGAAAATCCTGATTTCGATTTCGGTATCGCACCGACTCCGGGTCAGGGCGGCTTCACCATTGTCGGCTCGCTGGCATCCGCCTCAAACACAATGTTCATCAATTCCAAATCGAAGAACGCGTCCGTGGCGGCAGATCTCTTCCATTATCTGGGAACCGAGGAAGGCCAGACCGCCTGGGGCAATGTGGTCGGTTCATCCGATCCGCCGGTCTTCCCGCAAGCCGTCGCGAATTCGACCATGTCGGACCGCTCCAAGGCGACGCTGCAGATGTTTGAAAAGACGATCCGTATCTCGCCCAACCCCTTTGCGCGCAATCCGGATCTGGCCGAGGTCGCCAAGGTCTATCAGGAGCCCGTGCCCAATGCGCCGCAGACTATTCAGGGCCTGTTCACCGGCCAGTCGAGCGATGTCAAGGGCGCGCTGACCAAGCTGGTATCGGCGACCAATATGGCGCTCGATGCCGCTTTCAAGACAGCGAAGGACAATGGCGCAAATGTCTCTCGCGACGATCTCGTCTTCGCGAACTGGGATCCGACGAAGGATTATGTCGCGTCGGATTATGAAGCGCTGTGAGGCATTTTCGGTAGAAAAGGACCCGCCGGTCGGGGCGGGTCCGCTTTCAGGAACAATACTCAATGACCGATTTACCCGCGCCCGCCGCCAGCCTGCCGCGCCGTCTTGGCGCATGGATATGGGACAGCCGAACGGATTATCTGTTCCTGATCCCGGGCATGTTGATATTCGGGGCCTTCATCCTCTATCCGATCTTTGCGTCGGAATATTTCTCGCTGCTGAACTGGTCGGGCTTTGATGCCAATGCCAGGTTCGTCGGTCTTGCCAATTATGCCGAGCTGCTGCAGGACCGGTTTTTCTGGAATGCCTTCGGGCGCTCCTTCCTGTTCACGCTCAGCACCGTACCGGCGCAGATGGTCATATCGCTGATCATCGCAATCATCCTGAACAACAGGCTTCTGAAGCTTTCGGCGCTGTTTCGAACGATGATCTTCCTGCCGGTGGTCACCCCGGTTGCGGTGATCGGCATCGTCATGACGATCATGCTGTCGCCCTTCAACGGGCCGATCAACATGGCGCTGCTCAATTTCAGGATCTTTGCGCGGCCGCTCGATTTTCTCGGCGATCCCAACCTGGTCTTGTGGACGCTGGCGGCGATCTATGTCTGGAAATGGGTCGGGGTCACCATGGTCTACTGGCTGGCGGCACTGCAGACGGTTCCGGCCGAACTTTACGAGGCCTGTAAGCTGGACGGCGTCAAGGGATGGCAGGTGACGCTTTATGTCGTCATGCCAATGATCATGCCCTTTGCCATCGTCATTGCGCTGATTTCCGCGATCAGCGCCCTCAATGTCTTCCCGCTGATCCAGTCCATGACCCAGGGCGGCCCCTATTTCGCATCCGAGGTGATGGAGGTCTATATCTTCCGCTTTGCCTTCGCCACGGCCGGCGCCGTGCCGCGGCTTGGCTATGCCAGCGCCGCCGGCGTCTTCTTCGGCCTGGCGATCATGTCGCTCACCATTCTTCAGATCGTCGCCCTGCGCCATCTGCGCAACAGGGAGAGCGCCAATGCCGCATGATGCCAGGCTCACAATCCGCCAGCCGGGGCTTTCGCCGCGCATGCGCCGGGTGATTGTCTCGGTCATTCTCGCCGCCATATGCGTCTTCTGGATCTATCCGCTTTTGTGGATGGTGTCCGCCTCGCTGAAAGACAATGCCGCGATCTTTGCCAATGAGGGGCTGATCCCGGCCAGGCCGACCATCGCCAATTATCTGCGCGCCTGGAAAGAGGCCCATATCGGAGCCTATTTCTTCAATACCGTCTTCGTCACGGTCGGTTCGGTCATCATTGTCACGATCTCGTCCTCGATGATGGGCTATGTGCTCGGCCGCAGGCGCTTTCCCGGGCGCAGGCTGGTTTTCGCGCTGATCGCCTTCACGATTTTCGTGCCGCAGGGCTACACCATCATCCCGGTCTTCGACCTGTTGACGCGCCTTGGCATCGGCCAGTCGCTCTGGGGCGTGATGCTGGCCACCTGTGGCGGGTCCTTCGTCATCTTCGTCCTGCTCTTTGCCGGCTATTTCAGCCAGATCCCGAAGGAGCTCGAGGAGGCGGCGAAGATGGATGGCGTCAGCTTCGTCAAGACCTTCTGGTTCGTCATGCTGCCGCTGGCACGGCCGATCGTCGTGACCGTCATCGTCATGCAGACGCTTTATGCCTGGAATGATTTCCTGCTGCCGCTGGTGGTCACCCTGGCCAATCCGGCAATCCGCACGCTTTCGGTCGGCGTCTATGCCTTTCGCGGCGAAAACTTCATCGACTGGGGCGGCATGACGGCGGCCTCGACCATCTCCATCCTGCCGGTGGTGATCCTGTTTTTATTCCTGCAGCGCTACTTTATCGACGGCCTTGCCGGGGCGGTGAAGGGATGAGCGCGCAAAGATTTCGGAGTGACAAAGCATGACGGGCGTCAGTCTCAAGCAGATCAGAAAGGCCTATGGCACATTGGAGGTCATCCACGGGGTCGACATTGAAATCGAAAAGGGCGAATTCGTCGTTTTCGTCGGCCCCTCCGGCTGCGGCAAGTCGACCCTTCTGCGCATGATTGCCGGGCTTGAGGAGATCACTGGTGGTGACCTTCACATTCACGGCCAGCGGGTCAACAATGTCGATCCGTCCCATCGTGGCGTCGCCATGGTGTTCCAGACCTATGCGCTCTATCCGCATATGACGGTCGACCAGAATATGGGCTTCGGCCTCAGGATGAATGGCACACCGCGGGCAGAGGTGGCCAGGCGTGTTGCCGAAGCGGCACGGATCCTGCAGATCGAGGATCTGCTGGATCGCAAGCCGCGCCAGCTTTCCGGCGGTCAGCGCCAGCGTGTTGCCATCGGTCGCGCGATCGTGCGCCATCCGGAGGTGTTTCTGTTCGACGAACCGCTTTCCAATCTCGATGCCGAGCTTCGGGTCGCGACCCGGCTGGAACTGGCCAAGCTGCATCAGCAGCTCGCAGGTTCGACGATGATCTATGTGACCCATGATCAGGTCGAGGCGATGACGCTTGCCGACAAGATCGTCGTCTTGCGCAAGGGCCGGGTCGAGCAGATCGGCCGGCCGATGGCGCTCTACGAAAACCCGGCCAATCTGTTCGTCGCCGGCTTTATCGGCTCGCCAAAGATGAATTTCCTCGATCTCACCGATGACAATGCGGGCGGTTTCCGTTTCGCGGATGAAAGCCGCCTCCGGCTTGAAGGACCGGCTGCCGATCGCGTCGCCGTGTTGGGTGCCCGGGCAGACCAGATGAAGCTTGTGGCCGCCGGTTCGGGGCATTTCACCGGCACAGTCAGCGTGGTTGAACGTCTTGGCGACAGCGAATTCGTCTATGTCCGCACGGGCTGGGGCCAGGAGCTGGTGGTCAGGGTCGAGGGCGGCTCCGACATTCCGGTCGGGCTCGAGACCGGGATCGCCCTTTCCGGGCGGACCCATTTTTTCGACAGCGACGGGCAATCCCTTCCGGGCATTGCTGTCACCGCAGGCTGAACAGGCAAGCAAGGGGCTATCGCATGCGACCCAATATCATCTTCATCATGTCCGACGATCATGCCGCGCGTGCCATTTCGGCCTATGGCGGCGGACTCAACCATACGCCCAATCTCGACCGGCTCGCCGAGGAAGGCATGCGGCTCGATCGCTGCTATGTGACCAATTCAATCTGCACGCCGAGCCGGGCGGCAATCGTCACCGGCACCTATAATCACGTCAATCTCGTCACCACGCTCGATACCCATATCGACAACCGGCTGCCCAATGTCGCCAGACATCTGAAACAATCCGGCTATCAGACCGCCATTTTCGGCAAGTGGCATCTGGGCGAAGGCAAGATGCACGAGCCGACCGGCTTTGACGAATGGGCCGTGATCCCCGGCCAGGGCGTCTATTACGATCCGGTGTTCATCGATCGCGAGGGGCCGAAAGTCCATCCCGGCTATGTCACCGACATCACCACCGATCTGAGCATCGACTTCATCAAGGCGCGCGACCGCGACCGGCCCTTCTTTCTGATGTGCCATCACAAGGCCCCGCACCGCAATTTCGTCTGCGACCACAGGCATGAGACCATGTTTGAAGACGATCTGCCGCTGCCTGACAGCTTCAACGACAGCTACGACAACCGGGCGCTGGCGGCAAAGGAAGCGAAGATGCGTGTCCGGGCGGACATGACCTATGATGACCTCGGCCTGGTTCAGCCGGAGGGCGGCGCCGAAGTCGGCGAACTGATGTTCCCGCATCCCTACATCCAGAACCGCAAGGTGCCGGAGCTCGTCGCGGGCGAGACCATCACCCTTATCGATGTGAAGACGGGCGAGAACTACACCTTTACCGATCCGAAGGCCCTCGCCGAATTCAAATATCAGCGCTACATGAAGCGTTATCTGCGCACCGTTCAGTCGATCGACGACAATGTCGGGCGGCTGCTCGATTATCTCGACGCGGCCGGGCTCAGCGACAACACCATCGTGATCTACACCTCCGACCAGGGTTTTTTCCTTGGCGAACATGGCTGGTTCGACAAGCGTTTCATGTATGAGGAATCGCTGCAAATGCCCTTTCTCGTGCGCTATCCGGCCGGCATAAAGCCGGGAAGTGTGACGAAGGATATCGCCATGAATGTCGATTTCGCTCCGACTTTCCTCGATTATGCCGGGCTCACCGTGCCCTCCTACATGCAGGGCACCAGCATGCGACCCGTATTTGAAGGGCGCGCCGGGCCGGACTGGCAGGATGTCGCCTATCACCGCTACTGGATGCACAAGGATGTGATCCACAATGCCTTTGCCCATTACGGCATCAGAAGCGAGCGCTATAAGCTGATCTACTGGTATAATGATCCGCTTGAACAGATCGGCGCGACTGCCGGCGACGAGCCGCCCGAATGGGAATTGTTCGACTGCGAGACCGATCCCTTCGAGCTCCATAATCGCGCCGCCGATCCCGCCTATCGCGATGTCTTCTCCATGATGCTGGCAAAGCTCGACGCGAAGATGGCCGAGATCGGCGATATTCCCGAACATGACAGCGCCACAGTGCTTTCAGCGCTGGCGCATGTTTCATCGCCTTGAGAACAGGTTGCGATTGCGCGGTCGCTCCGCGTGTCTTTCGTTCACAATGAAAGACAGGGGGGTGTTCGAAAGAACGCCCCTTTTGCCGCAAACATTGCTGCAAGGCGAGAAAAAGCCACGGCGCGATACAAAGGCGGCGAAATCATGCGCAAGGAGCATAGAATTTTCTCGTCCCGGGCGGCAAAATGGCGTTTGTATAGACGGGTGCGGACGATACGCGCGCCCGCAGACGATCATGACGTGCATATTGAGGTCACCCGCATTGGAACTTTCGAGATGAGCCCGCTCCCGCATAACGTTTCCGAGGATCGTCTGGAACGGCCGGGCATGAGTTCAACGGATATTTCCGATCACAATGTCCGCACTGTCATCGCCGCGCTCAGGCAGACCAATGCCATGTCGCGCCGTTCGCTGGCTTCCGGACTGGGGCTCACGGAAACAGCCATCTCCGCCATTGTTCGCCGCATGGAAGGTGCTGGCTATATCCGGCAGAATGCCGCCGTGAAGGGCGTGCGCGGTGCGACCTATTCCATCGCCGACACGGCCGCCGCCGGCATTGGCATCTGGCTGTCGCCCGACGGGGGAACGGCTTCGCTTGTCAGCCTGACCGGCCGGATCGTCAGGGAAGAACGCTTCGCCAGTCCGGACCGGCTTGGACAATGGCTTGACGAAACCGTGCGCAGCCATGGTTTCGGAACGCTTTGCGGCATCGCACTCGCCTGCGAGGAACCGCTTGAGGACAAGGCCGGCGCCCTCCTCGCCAGTCATGGCGGCGGCCTTGCGACACGGCTTCTGCGCAGCACCGAAGCGGTTTTGTGGCACCAGCGCCTGATCGCCGACCAGAGAACCGAGCGCGGCCTCGGCGTCATCATTATCGGCGACACGGTGCGTGCCGGAACCATGTTCTCCGACCGCTTCTTCCATGGCGCCCATGGGCGCGCCGGTGCGCTTGGCGGCATGCGCCCTGCGCTTGATGCGCCGACGCTGAATGATGTTGCCGGTCGAAAGTCCTATCTGCAGCACATGAAAAACAACGGTTCCGAGGACGAGTGGATCAACCGCGCCGCTTCACGGCTGCTTGACGCCATCATCGCCATGGCTGGTTTCGTCTCTCCGGCCGTGATTGCCGTCGGCGGTTTCCTGCCGGAAATGGTGACACAGCGTATTGTCGAGCGCGTCGTTGCCGACAAGGCGCTGCAGGCCAGCTACTTCATCGCGACCAAGTGGACACCGGAAATCCAGCATCTCTGCGACACCGATGCCAGGATCGCGCGTGGCGCAGCCATGGTCCCCCTCCGAGACGCGCTGCTGCCGCTTCCAGAACCCGGAATGATGGCGGTTTGACCCGTCAGGGCGACACGGTGTTGGCCAGCGGCGTCTGGTAACGCTGCGCTGCCTCGGCGGAAGGCAGCGCCATGCGGTGGGCAAGCGGTATCGCCGCTGCGCCCAGCGCCACCGCATCGGCAGAACCAACCGCCCGGTGAAGCGACGGCGCATCGGCTCCGCGGCGGATGATCTCGTCATGGACACGCACGATCAATTCATCGATCAGGCGCGATGGCAGACGTCCGCCGATGATGATGCCGTCCGGGTCGACGATCATGCCGACATTGATGATCGCCTCGGCCAGTTTCACCGAAAACTTGTGCAGCCAGTCGGAAAGGATCTCCTTTCCGTCCCTGTTCAGCGTCAGAAGATCCGCAGGCTTTGCAATTGCGATCCCCTGCCGGGCCAGCCTGTCCTCCAGCAGAAACAGCGAGAACATGTCGCCGAGCGGCCGGGTCTTGCCTGCAAGCGGCCCCTCGTCCATCACCACCGGCACCCAGCCGATCTCACCGCCAAGGCCGCTCGCTCCTTTGTGCAGCTTGCCCTCGACAACCAGACTGCCGCCGAGACAGGCATTGATGAGAACGAAGAAAAAAGTCGGCATCTCATTGCCGAGACCATATTCAAGCTCGCCCATGGCGGCTGCATTGCCGTCATTATCGATGAAGACCGGGAAATCAGTGAAAGCGGAAATTTCGGCACGCAGATTGACTGCGCTCCAGGCACGGTAGCGCTCCGGCAGGCCGAGAACCCGCACTTCCCCCAGCCAGTCGGGGATGGCAAGGCCGATGCCGGCCATGCGCTCCCTGACGATCGCGCCCCGCCGGACAAAGCGGCGCACCGCATCGCTCAGGCACGCCATCACCTCATCCGGCATCATGAAGCGCTGTTCGTGATGCTCTCGGGCCAGCATGTGTCCGAGGGCATTGACGGCAACGATGGTCAGATGGTCGCGGTCAACATTGACCCCGATGGAACAGAGCCCGTCAGGATTGATTTCCAGTTCGATCGCCGGCTGGCCGCGCAGCCCGTGCCGGCGGCGCGCCTCGACCACAAGGCCGTCATCCAGAAGCCGTTCGACGATGCGCGTCACCGCCTGCTTCGTCAGTCTCGATTTATCCGCCAGTTCCGTGCGCGAAATCGGGCCATGACGGTGAATGGCGCCGAGGATCATGGCACGGTTCTGGAGGGCGGCCTGGCCGCCATTGGCTCCCGACAATCTCATTTGCTGATCTGACCACGCTCCTCTGCCGCTGTGCTCTTTTCCCCTGTCCGGCGCAAGGTTGCAAGTCCTGCACCGGACAGCTTAAGGCGGTTACGCCCGGGTGATGATGAAGCTGCGCACGGAAAATGGCGTGAGCTGATCGGCTGCGACCGCCGCTTCGAACGGTTCCTCCATCAGCGTGACAGGCCCGGACATGCTGAACCCTTCCGGTGCGCTGATGGCAAAGGCGCCACGCCGCCCTGCCGGTTCATAGACCCGCAGCACCAGATCACCGGTGTGATCCTCGCGCGGCTTCAGTGCGGAGAGCGCTGCCGGAATGCCGCTGGCCGTCACCAGCCGGCGCTCGGACACGGCCTTGCCCGAAACAGGCGTCACCAGAGGCGGCTGGTTGAGAAGCTCCGCCTCTTCCCGCACCCGGGCCACATCCCAGCTGCCATCATGCGGCATGATCGCATAGGTGAACGCCTGATATCCTTCATCCGCAAGCGGATCCGGATAGATCGGCGCACGCAGCAGGGAGAGCCCCAGAACATTGCCCTTCGCGCTGTAGCCATATTTTGCATCGTTCAGCACAGCAACGCCAAACCCGTTTTCCGCCAGATCGACGAAACGATGGGCCGGAAATTCGAACGCCGCCTGCTGCCAGGAGGTATTGGCATGGGTTGGCCGCTCGATGACGCCATAAGCACATTCCCCGGTTGCCCGGCCGTGATGCACGGCTACCGGTGTCTCGGCGCGCAGCAGCACACGCCGGTCATGCCAGTCAAGCGCGGTATGGATATCCAGCCGCGGGCTGCCCGCGCAGAGCGAAAGCGTCTGCGTGATGGTGGAATGGCGCCATGTGCGGACAATGCGGATCGCCGCACGATGCGGGCCGCTCTCCACCAGCGTGATGTCCGAAATGCCACAGACCGGCTCGGCCTTTTCGGCATAATCATCATCGATATCCCAGGCGTCCCAGTTGCGCGGCTTGTCCATGGGATAGGCCATCAGACGGTTGCCCGGGCCCGCCAGCGCCTCGCGCCCGCTTGGCTTGTGGATCAGGCTCGCGATCGTGCCATCCTCGTCCAGCACAACACGGATCAGTTCATTTTCGAGCAGACGGTCGGTTGCTGTCAGCGCTCCGGCGGGCGCAAGATCGCTTTCGCCGACGACGCTGACCGAGAGCGGCGGCAGCAGCTTTGCCGAAGACACGGGACCTGACGCGCCGGAAAAGCGCAACGGCATCGGCGAAAGCGTCGGATTGACCGCCAGAAGAACTCCGCCCTCGCCGCTTTCCACCTGTCCGGCAATCGCCGCAAGCGCGGCATCGCGCCGCCCGGCGGCGGTCTCGATCACGCCCGAAAGCTCACGCTCGGCATCGTCATAGACCTCGGCGATACTCGATCCGGGCAGGATATCGTGAAATTCGTTTTTCAGCACGACATGCCACTGGTCCTCAAGCGAGGACGGAAAGGCACCGCCCATCAGATAGTTCAGCCCCTCGGCCGTCTCGGTGGTGATCAGGTCGCGCTCGGCCCTGCGGTGCAGGCGCTTGACCACGCTCTGGCTGGTCAGCGTGCCGCGATGCAGCTCCAGATAGATCTCGCCGCGCCAGACATTGAGCGGCCGGGCGGAGGCAAGCGCATGCGCATCCTCGAAAAAGTCGGAGACCAGTGCCCAGCGCGCTTCGGGCAGAACCGGGAACACGCGCAGCTGCTCCTCGCGCCGCACCATTTCCGGTGTCACGCCGCCGCCGCCGTCGCCGTGACCGACACTGAGCAGCGTTATGTCGTGACTGTCCTTCTGACGGAAATTGCGCCAGGTGTTGATGATGGAATCCGGACGGACGACACCATTATAGCCATCGACCGGATTGTCGAATGTGTGGGTGAGCACCCGGCTGCCATCCAGCCCTTCCCACCAGAACAGATCTGTCGGAAAACGGTTGGTTTCCGACCAGTTGACCTTGATGGTCAGAAAGCTCGTCATGCCGCCCTGATTCAGGATCTGCGGCAGCGCCGGCGTGAAACCGAAACAGTCCGGCAGCCAGCAGACCGTGTGGCGGAACCCGAACACGCGCTCGAAATAGCGCTGGCCGTACAGCACCTGGCGCGCCAGGCTCTCACCCGTCGGCATATTCGTATCCGGCTCGACCCACATGCCGCCAAGCACTTCCCACTGCCCGTCTTTCACCCGCTTCTTGATGTCTTCCAGCAATGCCGGATCGTCGCTTTCCAGCTGCTTGTAATAATGCGCCGTGGTCTGGTTGAAGGTCAGCGCTCCGGAGCGCTCCATCAGCCGCATGATGGTGTGGAAACTGCGACGGTTCTTGCGCCGCGTCTCGTCATAGGGCCAGAGCCAGGCAAGATCGATATGGGCATGCCCCGTCAGCGCCACCCGGCCCTGCGGGGGGAAGCGTTCGCGCAGACGCTTCAGGCCATCGATCATCCAGTCATAGGTGTCGATCACGCTCTGCCGCTCGGTGTCGGAAAGGCCGGCTGGATCCGCCTTCATCTCCGGCAGCTGCCAGATATTCTGCTGCATCGGCGACGGCGCCATGCGGGCAATGTAATCGGCGGTGGCCGAAGGCCAGTCGAGGCGCCTGAAGGCCTCTTCTGCAAGTGAAAGAAGGTGTGGCACGGCGTCATGCCCGGCAATCACCGCGATGGTCTCGGCCACCTGCATCAGCAGAAGCCACAGATCATCAACGGCGCGATCGAGCCAGATGAGATCGGCATATTCGAGTTTCGGGGCATGAACCGGAACGCCGAAGGGCGCCCGCGCCACCGTTTCAGAAGAAACACTGAAACATGTGCCTGGTACCGGAAAGGCACGGTGATTGACATCAAGGCCGTAGCTTTTCGTCTCGCCCGCACCGGCCTGAAACGTGATCAGGCTCTCGCCGCCGAGATCGAGCAGGAGCTGCGTATCGGCAATGTCCCAGCCTTCGGGAACCCTGATATCCGCCTCGAACCGGCGGCGCCCCTCAGTCACGGGCCAGGCCTCACCGCGCGCGATCGCCACGCCGTCGCAGCGCCAGCCATCAACCCGATGGCTGGCCCGCGCGCGCCAGTATTCAAGCTCCTGAAGACGCACCCTGATCCGGTCAAGGCGCTGTTCGTGCGTTAATGACATGTACGTTTTCCGTATGGTTATCAGCCCTTGACGGCACCTGCCGTCATGGCGCTGAGAATGAGACGCTGAAGAAGAAGAAATGCGATGATGGCCGGAGCGACCGAAACCAGACAGGCAGCGGCGAGCACCTGCATGGAGCTGTCATTCTGCGTTCCGGCATATTGGAAGATGCCGACCGAGATCGGCGTCAGGGATTCCTTGGTGATGAGCAGAAACGGTACCAGAAACTGCGACCAGCCGGTGATCACTGCGATGATGAAGGCAGACGCGATACCCGGCGTCGAAAGCGGCAGGATCACCCGGAAGAACACGCCGAAATGCGTGGCCCCGTCAATCAGCGCCGCCTCGTCGAGACTGCGCGGAATGCCGTCCATGAAGCCCTTCAGGATCCAGGTCACCATCGGCACGACCAGCGCCGTATAGACCAGCGTCGCCACCGGCTGATTGTCGAGCAGACCGAGCCCGGCCAGATAGCGGTAAAGCGGAATCATGATCACCAGCGGCGAGATCATCTGAAAGGCGAGGATCGCCATCAGCCAGGGGTCCTTGCCGCGCATGGGCAGGCGCGAGAAGGCATAGGCTGCCGGCAGAGCGACGATCAGGCAGACAATGCCGCTCATCGTCGAAAGCTTCAGCGCATTCCACAGATACAGCGCGAATTTCGGCGAGGACAGGATGGTGATGAAATTGTCCAGCGTCGGATGATGCGGAATGAGCCGGCTGACGCCGAGATAGATTTCCTTGCGCGTTCGAAGCGCCAGCGACAACAGCCAGAACAGCGGCCAGGCAAAGAAGATGAAGCAGACGGCCATGAAGAGATAGCTGAAAGCATCACCGATACGGTTTTGCGTCGAGGCTTTCATCGCGCATCTCCCCTCGGCAGAAAGCGGGCATAGATCAGCGCCAGACCGAGACTGATCACCAGCATGAGGATGGACAGAACCGCACCGACCGAAAGGTCATAATTGCGGAAGATGACGTTGAATGTGTAGAGCGAGAGCACCTCTGTCGCCCGTCCCGGTCCGCCGCCGGTCAGCGAGATGATCGCATCGAAGACATTGAGCGTCTGAATGGTGATCAGGATCATGTTGACCAGGATGGCACCGCGCAATTGCGGCAGGGTGACATAGAAGAAACGCTGCACCGGCCGCGCGCCATCAATCGATGAGGCCTCGTAGAGAACCGGATTGATCGCCTTCAGCGCCGCATACATCACCACCATGGAAAAGGCGGTTCCGCGCCAGACATTCGACAGCACCGCCGACCAGATGGCGATATGCGGATCGGAGAGCCATTGCACCGGCCCGGCGCCGAAGAGCCGCAACAGGCTGTTGAGCCCGCCAAAGGGGGCCTCGTTGAACAGCATCTTCCAGATGATGCCGCCGGCAATACCGGGAACCACCCAGGCCACCAGCGCCGTCGTTCTGAGAATGGTTGTGCCGAACAGGCGCCGCTTTTCGCCCCGGACCACCACCAGCGCCACCATCAGCCCGAGCAACTGCTGGCCGATAACGCTCGCGGCGGTGAAGAGGAAGGTCACATAGAGGATCTGCGGCAGTTCGGGCCGCGACAGCGTGTCCAGGAAAGTCGAGAACGAATAATGCGTTGCCGGCTGTAGCAGCGTCGCATCGCCGAATGACAGGCGGAACACCTCGAAGACGGGATAAAGGTAGAACGCGCCAAGGATCAGCACCAGCGGCAGAAGCCAGGGTGCTACCTTAGCCCGTGCCGCCGCCGCACCCCGTCTCCGACGCGAAGGCGCCCCTGATTGCGTGACGTTTGAAAGATCGGACATGAAATGCTCCGCAGAAATTGCCGCCCGCCCGGAACCATGGCAGCGAAGTGTTGCGACCAGGTTTCAGGGCGGCACGGAAGCCATGCCAGGGTCGGCCCATAATGCCATGGGCCGACCCTGAGGATCAGAGCCGGTTATAGGCATCCATCGAGGCCTTGAACGCCTCGTCGACGGCCGCTTCCGTGTCCTGCGCCCCCGTCAGCACCTTGCCGAACATGATCTGGATCTGGTTGGAGATCTCCGGATAAACCGGGACGCCCGGCCGTGCATGGCCGACCTTCAGCGCCTCGGCAAAGGCCTCGTTTTCGGGTGATGAGAAGACTTCATACTTAGAATAGAGATCAGCCCTTGTGGGCAGCTGCTCCTGGATCTCGTTGGCAGGCCCCATATAGACCTCGCGGGCGAAATCAGCGCACATCTCGACCTTCGCCGGATCATCGCTGAAGGACGCGAGGGTCCAGCCGCCGGTACCCGTCGCCCGCTGATCTGCGGTCGGGCCGGGAAGCGGCGAGAATGTCCAGTTGGCGAAGTCCTCCGGATCGAGCGTGTCGCGCAGCTGCTTGAGCTGCCAGTTTCCGCCGACGAAAAGGGCTGACGTGCCAGCGGCCGCCGCCGCATTGAAATCGTCGTAGTTGCCGATGCTGGCAACGCGCTTGGGGGCTGCCCCGCTTTCGACGAGATCACGGTAATAATTCACCGCATCGATGAATTTCTGCCGGTCGTCGCCCGCCGCGAAGATTGGCTTGCCACTGTCATCGACAAGATGTCCACCCTGGGCCCAGAAATTTGCCAGCCAGTCGAAGGTCGTGCCTTCATAGCGCGAGCCGTTGAAGAGGATCCCTTCCATGCCCTGCTTGGTCGACTCCAGAGCCGCCTGCTTGGTGTCGGCCCAGGTCTGCGGCGCATCGGCAATGATTGCCTTGTTGCGATAGAGGACGCGCAGGTCCGTCGACCACCACCAGGCATAGATCTGCCCGTCCTTGCCGGTAATCCCGTCACGCACATAGGGGAACAGCTGATCGATTTCCGCCTGGCTGAAATAGGGCGAGAAGGACTTCAGCACGCCCGCATTCTTGAACTGTCCAAGCGCAAAGGAATCGACCGCTGCGCAATCCGGCGCATTGCCGGACTGGGCCTGTTCAAGCATGCGCGCCTGTTCCTGATTGGTATCGCTCGACTGCATCTGCAGTTCGAGCTTCCAGCCCGGATGATTGGCGATGAAGGCGCGATAAAGATCCGAATAGGCTGCGGCAAGCGTCGGATCATTGTTGCGCGGGCCATCCGTGGTCATGCGAAAGGTCAGTGTATTGGGCGCGTCGGCCGGTCCGACCGTATCACCTGTGATAATATCGCCAGCAACCGCCATACCAGCATTGCCGGCAAGCGCAGTCGCTATCAGCAGCCCCAGACCAAGTCTGTGCTTCATGATGAATTCCTCCCTTTTTCCTCCAACGATATGAGCGCACCAAAATTGCGGGTGACTTCACATTCGTCACGATTTAGATTAAATCACCTTTGTTTGGTGTCAAGCAGCTTTCTGGGAGGAAAACATGGCGCGGGTCGATATCAGCGATCTGAAAAAGAGCTTCGGCGCTCTCGAGGTCATCCACGGCGCATCATTTTGCATCGAGGATGGCGAGTTCGTTATCCTGATCGGCCCGTCCGGTTGCGGAAAATCGACCATGCTGCGCATGATCGCGGGCCTTGAGGAAATTTCGGCAGGCGATGTCAGCATCGATGGCGAGATCGTCAATGATCTTGCCCCGCGCGATCGCGACATCGCGATGGTGTTTCAGGACTATGCGCTCTATCCGCATATGGATGTTGCGGCCAATATGGGCTTTTCACTGAAACTGAACGGCATCGACAGGGCGACGATTGACGAGCGCGTGCACACGGCCGCTTCAATCCTCAACCTGGAACATCTCCTGGATCGAAAACCCGCGGCTCTTTCCGGTGGCCAGCGCCAGCGTGTTGCCATGGGGCGTTCCATCGTTCGCGCACCCAAGGTGTTTCTGTTCGACGAGCCGCTCTCCAACCTCGACGCCAAGCTGCGCGTGCAGATGCGCTCGGAGATACGCGAGCTGCAGCAGCGGCTGAAGACCACGACCATCTATGTCACCCACGACCAGACGGAAGCCATGACCATGGCCGACAAGGTTGTCGTGCTGAATGGCGGCCGCGTCGAGCAGATCGGCCATCCGCTCGAGCTTTACCGCCACCCGGCCAATCTTTTCGTCGCCACCTTTATCGGCTCACCGCAGATGAACATCATTGCCGGTCCGCCAGCCGCCCGCTTCGGTGCGGCAACCATTGGCGTCAGACCCGAACATGTCCTGATCTCGACGGATGGAGACGGGTGGAAGGGGCGGATCATCTCGGCCGAATTTCTGGGCAGTGACACCTTCCTGAAGGTCGATGCCGGAGACATCGGCGAGATCAACATCCGCACCGACGGCGATGCCGAGATCGCCCTGCAGCAACCCGTCATCATCACGCCGAGGCCTGACAGGCTGCATCGCTTCGATGAACAGGGCAGACGCATAGCGTCAAACTAGATCCATCGGCGACGGGAAAAGCCGCGCGGATCCCGGCAAAAGAAAGCAGCCCGGCCACGACACCGGACTGCTCCTTCCGACTTGAACTCCGACAACAAGGGAGAGGTGAACGAGGTTCAACCCGGCGGTTCTGCCGAAGGGAAATGGAGCCGGCAGAATGGCACGAAGGGAGGCCGGAGCATCAGGTGATGCTCCGGACCGTTGCCATGGCGCTCTGGCCTAACGGGATCCGGTTCCGGTTTTCTGCCCGTTTCCCTCATCCTGAATGTCCAGATTGGCGTTCTGCGACAGCAGCACCGCCTGGACGTCCCGATAGTCGAGTTCACGCGGCTTTTTGCCCTGCGAGACCGCAACGGCGGCGGCCGCTCCCGAGGCCTGGCCGATGGCAAAGGCCGTCCCCTGCACACGCAGTGAACCATGCGCCGCGTGCGAGGCCGAGATATTCCGGCCGGTCATCAGCAGGCCGTCCATGGTTTTCGGAATCAGGCAGCCAAGCGGAATGTCATAGGGGCCTTTCGGCTTGATCCAGGTGCCGCCACCGGCGTGATAGCCCTTGCCGCCCTTCGGATCATGGATATCGACGGGGAAGAAGCCGCGTGCCACCACATCACGGAACCGCCGGCCTTCCACCACATCCTCCTGGGTCAGCACATAGGTGCCGAGAATATGCCGGCTTTCGCGCACGCCGACCTGAATGCCGGTCGAGGACATATAGGCATGCTCGAAACCGGGGACATATTTTTTCATGAAGGCTGCCAGCGACATGACCTGACGCCGGGCCTCGATCTCGGCCCTGGTGAACTCGTCTGCATCGGTCCCCTTGAGCATGCCGATACGGGTCGAGTTGAAGACGATGACATCGGGCCGCATCGTGCTCTGGAACAGAACGGTGTCACGCCCGACGCGATAGTCGCCCGCAGCCTTGGCCTTCTCGACGAAGCTCATCAGGCCCTGGGCGACGAAATAACGCTGATTGATCTCCGGCGGCAGCGGTGTTGCGGAATAGAGTCTGGAGGCCCATTCGAAATCATCGGGATTTTTCTCGACATAGTCGAAGATGGCATCGACATCGACATTGGCCATCTCGAAAAACATCGTCATCGGCTGGCCCAGTTCGTCGCCCGGCCGGCCCCAGGAAAATTCGGCTCCGGCGGCGGCGGCGACATCGCCGTCCCCGGTGGCATCCACGGTCACCGTGCCAAGGATGCTTTCAAAGCCTGATTTGTTGCAGACCTCGATGCCCCTGACCGCGCCATCTTCGACGATTGCCCCACCAATGGCGCTGTGAAGCAGAAGCTTGACGCCGGCCTCTTCCAGCATGTCGAGCGCGACGGATTTGTAAACCTCGCGGTCGAAATAAGCCATGTAGGAGCCGGAGCCGTATTCGGGAACGCATTTGAGATGGCCGGTGCTGCCGCCCTCGCGGCTCAGCCGCTGGACCAGTTCCTGGGGAATGCCCATGGTGATCTGCTGGTCCTCATAATGGAAGGGCGAGAAGGGACCGACGGAGGCCGCTGTCGCCATGCCGCCGAGGAAGCCATAGCGTTCGACAAGCGTGGTTTTCGCGCCGGCCCGGGCCGCCGCGAGAGCGGCGATCAGGCCGGAGGGGCCACCACCGGCAACCACGACGTCGGACTGGCTGTGTAGTTTGAAACGCATCATTATTCTCCTGTTCGGGCAAAGCTTCGCCATCGGTGCGCAATTGAGGATTTTGCACCTTGAAAGCCTTGCTGTTTCTGGTTGTCAGGACCTGTCTGAATTGGGTCAGTCAGACAGGTCCGGTTGGAAGATGGCTAGTATTGATGTGCCTTGTTGTACGTGGCGACGGCCTCGTCGAGTGCTGCCTTCGGATCTATCCCCTGAACGATGGTCTGCTGCAGGGCCTTTGCAATGGTTTCAGACAGCTGCGGAAAATCGACAGGCGTCGGTTCGAAACGTCCGTAATCATGGACATATTGCTTCCATTGCTGCAGCTCGGCATTGGCGGCGAGTTCGGGCAGGTCATAGCTGGACTGCCGGCTGGGCAGGACATTGGCCCTGGCAAAGCCAAGCTGCGCCTGGTTGTTGAGATAGTAATCGATGAAGGCGACTGCTCCTTCCTGGTTCTTTGCGTCGGCGCCAAGCGCCAGCGTCTGGCTGGCGAGCCGTGCCGGCGATGGGGCATCGGCGGAAAAGCCGGGGATCGGGGCTGTCTGCAGCCTGTCGCCCGTCGCATCAGAATTGCGCCCGCCCGAAACGCGGAAGCTGCCCATGATCGTCATGCCGACGGTGCCTGCACGATAGGCGGTGAACATGTCTTCCAGCCCCATCGAAATCGCACTTTTGTTCATCGCGCCATACCGGGTGACCAGATCGCGCATGAAGGTCAGGGTCTTCACCCCGGCATCACTGTTGAAGATCGCTTTGCCGGTGTCGTCGAACACATCGCCGCCCGCGCCCCAGAGGATCGGAATGAAAGCCTCGGTCACGCCGACGCCATTGGCCGCGCTGCCGGCACCAATGCCGAAGCCCATCAGACCATCGGTGCTGATGGCCTGCCCATCCCTGGCCATCTCATCGAGGGTTTTCGGCACGGCAAGTCCCTTGGCCGCAAGCAGGTCATCGCGATACCACAGCAGCCAGGTGCGCGTATCCCACGGCACAGCCATCAGCTCGCCCTTCAGCACGAAGAATTTCAGGTCCGTGACAAAATCATCGGGCAGCATGTCGCGATAGGGCGTCAGCGGCTGCAGCGTGCCGGCATCGACATGCATTGCCAGATTGTCGGAATAGACATTCAGGACATCGGGCCCCTGCCCTGCCGCGGTGGCCTGAATGACCTGTGAATCGTAGCGGGCAAAGGGAATGGAATCCACCTTCACCTCATAGGTATCCTGGGACGTGTTGAACCCGTCGACGATCTGCTTCAGCACCGCCGAGCGCGGATCCGTTCCCTCGGTCGACAGGAAGGTCCAGAAAGAGATCGTTGTCTTGTCCTTGGCAAGCGCCGGGGCT
This sequence comes from Martelella sp. HB161492, assembly GCF_013184775.1. GTDB lineage: Bacteria > Pseudomonadota > Alphaproteobacteria > Rhizobiales > Rhizobiaceae > Martelella. The sequence goes on along the minus strand of NZ_JAATVV010000006.1, from coordinate 198,122 downwards.
TGCCCCGACAGGACAAATGTTGCGGCAAGCGCGGTTCCAAGCATTAACACTTTGAATTGCATCCTTATTTCCTCCCGTGGATGGCAATTATGATTGATTGTTCGTTTTGGCATGAAGGCAAAGCTCAGCCCTTGACGGCGCCCGCCATCAACCCTTCCACCAGGAAGCGCTGCAACAGCAGGAAGGCGACGAGGATCGGAACGATCGCCATGACGGTCGCCGCCATCAGCGGGCCCCAGTCGATGCCGATATTCGAGATGAAGCTGTAAAGACCAACCGGAAGCGGGCGGTGGGCGTCATCGAGGGTGAGCGTGAAACCGATCAGGAAATCGTTCCAGACAAACACCATGTTGAGGATGCCGCCCGCCAGAAGACCGGGCCGGGCCATGGGAAGGGCAATCAGGTAGAAGGCCCGCAGCCGGCTGGCACCATCAACAAGGGCCGCTTCCTCGAGCTCGACCGGGACCTTTTCAAAGAACCCCTTCAGCAGCCACAGAAGCAGCGGGATTTCCCAGGCCGTATAGACCAGCACCATGGCGAAATAGGTGTTGTAGAGCCCGGTATGGATGGCGAGATTATAGAGCGGAACCAGAATGGCGATGCCCGGGATCATCGACGTTGCCAATATGCCGATCATCAGCGCTGTCTTGCCGGCGAAATCGAACCGGGCAAGCCCGTAGGCGGCGTGGGTGGCAATCACCAGCGCCAGCACGGATGACGTGCCGGTGACGATAATGCTGTTGAGGAAGAAACGCGGGAAGGCGCTCTGCGTCCACACCGAAACGAAGTGCTGGAAGGTCACCGGGTCCGGCCACCAGGACGGCGGATAGCTCAGCACCTGGCTTGTCGGCTTCAGTGCGGTGACGACACCCCAGAGAATGGGGACCAGTGCGAAGGCACAGGCAAGCAGGGCAAAGCCTATCAGCAGAAGCTGTCCCCGCAAGGTTGAAAACCCGTTAGGCATCCTTGCCTCCTCTCAGAATACGGACATAGACCAGCGATACCAGCAGGTTGATCAGAGTGATGATCAGACCGAGTGCCGCGCCGCTGCCGATGTTCCATTGTTCGAAGCTGATTTTCAGGACCTTCAGCGCGAGTGTTTCCGTGCCGCCGAGCGGACCGCCGCCGGTCAGCACGTAGATGAGGGTCACCATGTTGAAATAAAGAAGCGTCAGCTGGATCATGACCACCAGCATGGTCGGCTTGATCAGCGGCAGCGTCACCAGACGGAACACGTCGAGACGTGATGCGCCGTCCATTCGCGCGGCCTCGACCAGATCCTTTGAGATCGTCTGGATCGCCGCCAGCAACAGAAGTGTAGCCTGCGGATAGCTGGCCCAGACATTGATGACGATAAGCGTCGCCATGCCCTGGCGCGGCAGGGCCAGCAATGTCGGGCGGAAGCCGGTCGTCGCGTCGATGATGAAGGGAAGCGGGCCGAAATCCGGGTTCACCAGCCACATCCACAAAAGGGCGACAATCGTCTGGGAAAGGATCCATGGAAGCACGACAATCGTGCGGACAAGCCCCTTGAACGGCAGCGGCGCGTTGAGCAGCAGGGCAACACCAAGGGCCAGCGGAATGACCAGAACCAGCGAACCGAAGGTGTAGATCGCTGAATTGAGCGCGGCGTGCCAGATGCTGCTGTCGGACAAGAGCTGACGATATTGCTCAAGGCCGACAAATTCGACACGATTGGCGTAGCGCGTGCGAAAGGTGCTGGTGATCGCCGCGTTGAAAACCGGATAGATCGAGACCGCAGCGACCAGGGCGACGGCCGGGGCGACGAAGCCGATCAGAAACCAGTTGATCTGTGATTTCTGCGGCGGCTCCGGCGCAGATGACAGGGATGCCATCGGTTGTTCGGCGACCGTTTTCATCGCTGGGCCTCCAGCGCCATGGCGGCGCGTGACAGGGCCTTGCCGCTTGCCTCATCGAAAAGATAAAGCTGATCGGGATCGGCGGCGAGTGTGATCTCGGAGCCTTCGCAGCCGACAAGACGGTCACGCAGGACGCAGACGATGTCGTCATCACCCAGCCGTGCGGTGACAAGGCTTTCGGATCCGGTTGGCTCCACGACCTTCACGCGCGCCCGGATCCCGTGCTGCGCGAGTGCCAGATGTTCCGGTCTGACACCAAGCACGATACGACGCCCTGCACACAGGCGCGCCTGTTCTTCGTGAAGCGGATAGGTCGCACCGGAATCGCTGACAAACAGGCCCGGCCTTTCATGCGGGCAGGTGCCGGTGATCTGGTTCATCGACGGAGAACCGATGAAACCGGCAACGAAGCGGTTGGCCGGATGGTCATAGAGTTCAAGCGGCGCCCCCACCTGCTCCACATGGCCGCCATTCAGAACCACGATCTTGTCGGCCATCGACATGGCCTCGATCTGGTCATGGGTCACATAGATTGTGGTGGTCTTCATCTGCTGGTGCAGTGCCTTGATTTCAGCGCGCATCTTCACACGCAGCTTGGCATCGAGGTTGGAAAGGGGTTCATCAAACAGGAAGACCTGCGGATTGCGCACGATCGCCCGTCCCATCGCGACCCGCTGCCTCTGCCCGCCCGAAAGGGCGGACGGCCGGCGCTCCAGCAGATGTTCGAGGCCGAGCGTCGCGGCTGCAATCCTGACCCGGCGATCGATTTCCGCCTTCGGGGCCCGGCTGAGCCGCAGCGAAAATCCCATATTCTCTGCGACCGTCAGATGCGGATAAAGCGCGTAGCTCTGGAAGACCATGGCGATGTCGCGCGCCTTGGGCTGCAGGTCATTGACGACCTTGCCGCCGATGGAAATGGTGCCGCCTGATATGGTTTCCAGCCCTGCAATCATCCGCAAAAGCGTCGATTTTCCGCATCCCGATGGTCCTACCAGGGCGACAAATTCTCCATCCTCGATGTCGATGCTGATGTCCCTCAGGACATTGAGAGCACCGAAATCCTTGCGGAGTTTCTTGATCTGCATTGAAGCCATTCAGCAATCCTCCCGTGAGCTTCGCACGCCTGGCACCTTTTAGAAAAAGGCCTCCTGTGCCGGCGTTTGTGCAGATAGTAGATACAAATTGCGAGGCATCCTTGTATTCAACGGTCATCACCTTGTATATTTATGCCAGTTTCATGGAATTTGCCGCCGCCAGAAGCGGTGCCAGATTGTCCTGGAGCGCCGAGCGTCTTCCTGGATGCACAAGGACGCTCCAACGAATTGAATCGGCGCATCGTTCTTTTCGAAAATCGAAATCGATTTTCCAGCCGATGCTCTAGCGGCAGGAAGTGAGGCCATGTCGATATCGGAGAACCGAACGTGCAGGATAGGCTTTGTCGTCGTTCCTGACTTCAGTCTCATCACGCTTGCGAGCGGCATCGAGCCGTTCCGCTTGGCCAACATCGCGGCAGGCAGGAAGGTCTTTGACTACCGGACCCTGGCCGTTTTCGACCGTCAGGTCCTGTCGAATGACGGCGTGCAGATGCTGGCGGAAGACGAGATCAGCACGCTTGACTTCGATATTGTCTTTCTGATCGCCAGCCTTGATGCGGCTGATTTCGACAGCGCAAAGCTTTCAGCCTGGCTGCGGCGGCTCGACCGGGCCGGTGCGATGATCGCGCCGGTTGGCGCTGGCACGATGATTGCCGCGCGTCTTGGTCTGATGGACGGCTATCAAAGTGTCACGCACTGGCGGCTCTACGACCGGTTTCAGGAACAGTTTCCGCGCGTGCACCTGCAACGCGGCGTGTTCTGCATTGACGGGCGACGGGCCTCGGGCGCCGGCGGCGCATCGACCACGGATCTGGCGCTTCAGGTGGTTGCCAATCTGGTGGAACCCCGCATCGCCGTCGAGGTGGCGGAGGTGGTCATGGTCTCGAAAATCCGCAGCGGCTCGGATACGCAGCGCCTTCCCACCCGTTGGCGCTTCGGCATCCGCGACGACCGGGTCGCCCGGGCGATCGAGCTCATGGAAGCCTATATTGAAAACCCGCTGCCGCTGGAGACCATTGCGGAAAGGCTCGGCCTGTCACTCCGGCAGCTGGATCGGGCCTTTGGCCGGGCGCTGGGAAGGACGCCGAAGCAGCAATATGTGCTGATCCGGCTGCAAAGCGCCCAGCGGCTCCTGCTCGAGACATCAGAACCGATCTATCGCATCGCCATTCGATCGGGCTTTTTCGATTCGGCCCATTTCTCGTCAAGTTTCAAATCGGCGTTCGGCATTCCACCGACCGAGATGCGAAAGCGGACCGCGCCGTAGCCCTGCGCCGTGGTTCGGGAAAACCGGGCAGACGGTCAAAAAGGCATTCCGCTCTTCAGTTCGGCATGGTGGCGTAAACAGGAGTGCCAATGACGCCAAGCGCCGCCGCCATCCGCTATGTGCCGATGGTGGCGGGGCTTCGTGTATCCTGTGCGCCGGCTCGACCGGTTGATCGGCCGGGTGCTGTCGTGGAAGCCCCCGTTCAGGCCGGAAACCACTTATGAAAAACCCTCAGCCTGTTCAGGCAGAATGATCCATCTCACCCATCATGTTCTGTTCAGCCTTGTCTATGCATTCATTCAGTTTATCAACGCTACCCTGAATGAGACTCATCAAGTCGATGTGGTTCTGAACAAGTGAATCATAAGTACGGTAGATTTCGCGGGAATGCGCCTTGAGCCCGTCATCGATGGCGAGATTTTCAAGCGCCGTTGCATCGTCACGGCGCATTTCGCGCTGGCGAGCCTGCAGGTCGAACGCGTCAGTATGAGCCTCATACGTTTTGGGGTGCAAAGGCAGCACCGTCTGTGATTTCCCAAGTTCATTCAGCGCGGTATCGACCGAGGTGAAGGAAGGCAGTGCCGGCGCGCCGAAACGCGAGTACTCGTGACCGATGTCTCGGGGAAGAAGATTGGCAACGGAATGAATGGTGCCATTAAGTTCAAGGACTATTTCGCACAAAGATTTGCAGGATTCGTTGTAAGCCTCACTCAGCTTAATCAGGTCGCTTCTTGTGTCGTTCAACGGCGTCACCTGATCTTTATACGTCGTTGCTTCTGCTTGCTTGAGCTTGGGTAAACGCGCATCGACCCAGTTGCTTCTGAGTTCGCAGGCCCGAAAAGTCTGGTGGGCGCGTGCCAGCCTGACAGTTTCGATTGGCGGTTGGCTGGTGCGCAAATCATCAGCGGACCTGAAATGAGATCGGTTGTTCTGAAGCGAAGAAAACATCATTGATTTTTCCTTACATTTGAAACAGGCCGAACGTAATTTTCTTTCGTCTTATATAAAATTAACTTTAGTCGATATGCGGCATTTGCCGGCTCGATACCCGCGCCCCCTTGCCTATGTCAAAACAATGCCCTTCCTCTCCGCTTTCGGCCTGGAGACGCACCGCGTCCTGCCTGCGTCGCCTATCAGACAATGAGAATTTTTTATAAGTTCATCTAGAGCTAGCTCTCAGCCGATAAACACCGCAGAGGAGAGCAGGATGGTGAATTCGGTTGGCAGTGGGCAGGGTCCGGCGAAGGCGCCTGCAGAAGCGCCACCATCATCGACCGCGGCGCCGTTTGCAGGCAGCGCTTCGTCATCGGTCGGCCAGGCGCGGGCTAGCCGCAAGCGAGCCCGTTGCGAAGATGATCAGGACAAGACATTTGACGCGGGTGCAGGACCTAAAATTGGACGTTTTAGCCCACAGGATTTGGCTCGTCTCGAGCCGCTGGACCGATTGGTGCGGAAATTGGTCGAGAATATTGGTGACGCCACGCAACCGTCCGACAACGTCATACAAAGCTGCAGACATTTCTCAGCCCACTACTGCGAGCTGCCCGAGGGCTTTCGGTTGCAACGGCTTGAGCAGTGCCTAAAAAACCTGTTCGGATTGCCGGAAAGCGACGGCACGGACGAGATGTCGAAGAGCCGATGCATATCTGCCGCCTTCCGGTCTCTGTGCTATGCGGTCAGCATTTCGTCGGACTGGAAGGCAGAAGGTGAAGACAAGACCAACAACCGAGGCGACCGGATCGAAGGTATTATGCTGTGCGCCAAGGCCCTGTGCAACCCGGCTGTGTCCGAGCAGCAATCAACCTTCATGGAACTCTGCGGCTACCGTGCCTTCGATGATCTGAAGGATGCGACGATGCGTCTGGACGACGAGAGCCAGCCGCTGTTGGTCGGGCAGCTTGTTGAATATCTTAATAAAGTTCCTGCATCGCAGACGTCTGCGGCCCGCAATGCGCTTGAGCAGGCCTTTTCCAACACCCGCTTTGCCGATGATTTTTTCGATCTGACCTTGCTGCAGAACGAAAAGGATCACGGCGGTTCAGCTACGCCCGGGACATCGTCTTCAACAGCCTTAATGCAGGCGCCGCGACAGGATGGCCTGGCGGGGCTTCTCGCATCTCTGCCATTCTCGGACCCGCGCAATTACAGGATGGACAAGGGCTGAACGCTGACGGTCCGGCAGCGTTCTGATCAAGCAAAATCGGACGGTTTTCAGGTTGAACATGGATTCCGGCGATGCCGATATCGGCTATCCGCATTCGCCGCCAACGATCGAATGACATGCGGTCTGGCGTTGTCTTCACGTGGCGGCGCTGTCCGTTCCGTGTCTGCAATTATCATTTTGGAACACAAGAACACTCTATCTCTCGTCCGGTCGAAGCTGTCCCGTCTTCAACCGCCGCGGCGCATGCACCGAAACCAACAGCATCAGAACAATCCGCTTCTGCGGTTTTCGCCCAGACTATCCGGCGACCAGCCAGCACCGAACTGAGCAAAGATCAGTTGGCCAGTCTCGACGGTTTGGCTGCCAGGCTCTCCTGCTCCGTTCCCCAGGAACGGCAGAGATCCTTTGAAACGGCGGTCTTTCTCGCCGAGCCGTCCGCAAAGGCGAAGATCATGCGCCTTGCTGAAACGGTGGGTAAAAATCTTGGCAGCAATGACCCTGGCGTCCGCGCTGATTCATGTCTTCTGCTGTTCAAGTGGCACTACATCTGCGGTACCGCTATCCCCTTTATGGGTGTACCGGGGGTTTCCGAAGCACTCGTCAGCGTGCTGGACGATCGCGAACTCGGGACACTTCCCCTTGAAACGCTGGAGGCGCTGACGGAGGTCGCCGCGAACAGGTCTCGGCTGATGGCTGTACCGCGGCTTCCAGAGATTTTGTCTGACATTCTCCATGACGCAGCCCCGCAACACAGGCAACTGGCAGCAGATTGTTTGGAAAAGCTGGCGCGGGACCGGGATGGCAAGCAGCAGCTCGCCGAAACGCCTTACGTTCTCACAACATTGCGCGACGTTCTCGACGAAAACGACGCGGCTCTTGCCAGTTCAGTCCTCGATATAATTTCAAATTTGATCGGGGAGTGGGGCAGAATGGCAAATTTAAGCGAGACGCCGGGGCTAGCCAAGTCGATTGCCGCCAAACTTTCACTGGATCTGGACGATGGACTTCGTTCCCGCGCAGCCTACATCATGAGAGAATTGGCAGAATGCGGCGGCAGTGGCGCGCGCCTGGCGCGGGAAGACGGCATAGTCGAGACACTATTCGAATGCATCAAGGACAACCGAAGTTCGAATCCAGATGGCCAGAATGCATTGGACAATGCGATACAAGCCTTAACTCTGCTTGTCATGAACCCCGCCTGTGAGCAAAGGATGATGGCGCTTCCAGAATTTCCGCAGACCCTGGCCGACTGTATCAATAACGGCAATGTTGAGTCGATAGCGCACGCGCTGGATCTGATCAGCATAGTCGCAGGTCAGCCTCAAAATCGCCCTCGCCTGCTGGAAATGGACGGCATAGTCACCGCAGTCTTCGACAAGCTTCACGATGACAATCCAAACATCTTAAGCAAAGCGATCACGTTAATCCGCCAGCTGGCAGAATCTGAGGAAGACACGGAAAAATTGGTTGGCATGCCGGGATTTCTCGAGGGATTGCGGGACAATCTCCTCGATCATGGCAATGGCAATCCCAAAGAAGACAAAAATCGTTGTGACGCCATGATTTTATTGCTGAAGCTAGCGATATATCGGGCAAATCAGCGACCGATCATGAATGTGCCGGGACTTGCTGAAGCCCTGCGCGACAGTCTTGGTGACAGAAACAGCGACTTTTCGTTGACGGCCTGCCAAATATTGGGGATCCTGTCGTATGATAGGGACAATTGTGTTGCCTTGCTGCAAGTGCCAGGGATGTTCAATTCCCTGATGCGCAACCTCAGTAAACCAGAGTTCGAAGTGGGACAGTCAGACAACAGACCGCGCCCTACGAACACGCTGTTCGACACGATAATCGTATTTCGAAACCTGTTGAAACATTCCGGAAGCGCGGAAAAGATTCTCGATGGTGCGCGAAATTATGCGCCGAGACTGCGCCACGCCCTGAGCAGGGCCACGCGGAGCGGAGCGGAGGACGTGCGGCCATTAGCCATCAATACACTTGCTCGCCTCGATGCATTGAGCGGACCCGCAACAACACCGGATTGACGATGACGCGTCGGCTGATGAAGCGGCCGCTGCATTTCCGACATTGCCATCATTGTGGCGCTGTCAGCTTCGAAAGACGAGACGTTCCTTCGTCTGCCTGTTCAGGGCGCCCGCGTGATCGGGGCAGATGTCTTGTAACAGAGCCATTTCCCGCGATATCTTTGCCGCATTGCGCAAAGCGGGATTGATCTCTTCGGGGATGCCGGTCTGTTGCAATGGGCTGCCGATGTGCCGCAGCCCGGGGGCGGAGAGACAGCAAGGTGACGCATGCAACGACAGAAGCTGCCCTGGGGGCCGTGATCGAGAATATCGGCACGGCGCATTTCATAGAAGCGATGATCGACTATCTGCGGCAGCTGGCCGATTTCGGGGGGTGCTTCCTCGTGATGATCGAGGACAGCCGGCGCATTCATCACGTCTATGACAATGTCCGTAACGACCGGCGCATTCCGGTCATTGATCGTTATTTCGACGGTGCCTACCTGCTCGATCCGTTCTTTGTCTACTGCCAGGCGTTCTCGCCAACCGATGTTTTGCGGCTCGACGATGTCGCGCCCGACCGATTTCACCAGTCGACCTATTTCGAAACCTATTACAGCACGTTGCGGCTCAGCGATGAGCTGGCGATCTTTATCGACCTTGGTCAGCGGCGAAACCTGTTCTGGTCGCTCGGCCGCATGCTGGACGAACCGGTTTTCGACGCTGCAAACGTCGCGATCCTCAAACGCAACATGCCGGTTCTCAGGGCGCTCTGCCTCCGGCATTTCAGCCGGCAGCCGATATCGCCTTTCCCGTCACAGTCCGAAGCACCCGATATCGACGGCGCCATGACCGAATTTGCCGCCAATCTCACTGGCCGGGAACGGGAAATCGCTGCCCTTATTCTCAAGGGCCATTCCACCGGTTCGATTGCGCTCACGACCGGAATCACCGCCGGGACAGTGAAGATTCACCGCAAGAATCTCTACCGCAAACTGGGCATTTCCTCACAGGGCGAGCTCTATCACCTCTTTCTTCACAAGACGGCAAGGCTTATCCGCGGTGCCTGAACCAGTCTCTTTCGCCGTTTCTATCCCCTTGGGGATATTTACGGGCATCAGGCCGCGCGCCTAACCTTACTTCAGCATCGACCATCCGTTCAAGGATGGCGGGGAACGCGGGAACGGCCTTTTGCACGACAACGCACGCAAAGTCTCAGATCACGGCAAGGCCGGACCGGTTATTGCGGCCCGGGCATTGTTCAAGTCTTTCGGCGATTTCACCGCGCTGAAAGGGGTCGATATCGCCATTCGTGAGAATGAATTCTTCACCCTGCTCGGTCCCTCCGGCTGCGGCAAGACAACCCTGCTGCGCCTGATCGCCGGCTTTGAAATGCCCGATGACGGTCTCTTGTACCTCGATGGCGCGGAAATCTCCGGCCTGGCGCCGAACCGGCGACCGGTCAACACCGTGTTCCAGAACTATGCCCTGTTTCCGCATATGAGTGTTGCCGAAAATATCGGCTTCGGGCTTTCGATGCTTGGCCGCCCACGCAGCGAGATTGCCGATACGGTGACGAGGATGCTGAAGCTGGTGAAGATGGAGCATCTGGCGGGGCGCAGGCCCGCGGCGCTTTCGGGCGGTCAGCAGCAGCGCATTGCCTTGGCCCGGGCGCTGGCACCATCGCCGAAAGTGCTGTTGCTTGACGAGCCACTGTCCGCGCTTGACTACAAGCTGCGCAAGGAAATGCAAAGCGAGCTGAAGAAACTGCAGGAAGAAACCGGGATAACCTTCATTTTCGTCACCCATGACCAGGAAGAGGCGCTCGCCATGTCGGATCGCATCGCCGTCATGAATGCCGGAAAAATCCTGCAAACCGGCACGCCGGCCGAGATCTACGACGCGCCAGCTGACCGCTTCGTTGCCGATTTCATCGGTGAGAGCAACTTCCTCGACGCCACGGTCATCAGCACGAACGGACACCAGGCGATGCTGCGCATCAAAGGTGGCGGGCTCGTGAGCCTGTCCGTTTTCGGCGGGGTACAGCCTGGCAATCGGCTGACACTTGCAATCCGGCCCGAGCATGTCGTTTTGCGATCCGATCCAACGGAGGGCTCTTGGCCCGGCACGGTAAAGGATGTGACCTATTTCGGCGCCGGCTCGAATGTCACGGTCGGCCTCGACGGCGGTACGGTCATTACCGCCCGCCTGACAGGGCGACCGCCGGAAAATGGTGTGCCGGTGTTCGTCGGCCTGCCGGCCGATCACCTTCGGCACGTGCAGGATTAGGCCAGCCCAATGGAAAACGCACCGCTCCCCGTCACCACAGGAAGGCCACAGCGCCGCGAGGCGACAGGCCGCCGATGGCTGCTTCTTGCCCCGACCCTGACAATCATCGGTGTTGTCGGTCTGCTGCCGCTATCGATTGCCGTCATCTATTCCTGTCTTGCGCCGGGCAGCTATGGCGGTGTGGAATGGCGATTTTCCGGCGCAGCCTATGTCCAGTTCCTGTTTGAGCGGGACCTGTTCGACGACACACTGCGGTTCAACACAGCCTATCTGGCCATTTTTGCCCGTTCCATCGGCCTGGCGCTCATCGCCACGATCGGGGCACTGGCTTTCGGTTATCCGACCGCCTATTTCATCGCCACCCGACCCGAACGCCAGCGCAATGTGTGGCTGTTCCTGATTACGCTGCCCTTCTGGACCAACCTCCTGATCCGAACCTATGCGGTGCTGCTGATCCTCAGGGATGAGGGGCTGATCAATATCGCGCTCATGCGCACCGGTCTGATCGAAAGGCCGCTCGGTCTGCTTTATACCGACGGCGCCGTATTCGTCGGGCTGATCTACAGTTTCCTGCCCTTCATGGTCCTGCCGGTCTATGCCTCGCTGGAGAAGCTGGATTTTCGTATCGTCGAGGCGGCCTATGATCTTTATGCCAGCCGATTCCAGGTTCTCAGACGCATCATCCTGCCGCTCAGTCGCCCGGGGATCATCGCCGGCTGCACGCTGGTCTTTGTCCCCGCGCTCGGGGCCTATCTGACGCCGGAATTGCTCGGCGGCGGCAAGAAGCTGATGATCGGCAACCTGATCGCGCTGCAATTCGGCAGCGCCCGCAACTGGCCCTTTGGGGCCGCCGCGGCACTGATCCTGATGGCGCTTGTCATGCTGGCGCTGACACTGTCGGCGATGATCGCGCGCCGGGGGGCGGTTTCACGATGAGAGATCGCCCGCTTTTAGCACCAATGCTGCGCCGGCGTTTCGATCTTCGCCATCAGCCGGGTTTCTCGGCGATCGCCGCGTTCTGCATCGCCTTTCTCTACCTGCCCGTTATCATTCTCGTGCTGTTTTCGTTCAACGAAAACCGCTCGGTGGTCCGCTGGACCGGGTTCAGCCTGAAGTGGTATGCGCAGGCATTTCAAAACGAGGGCATACGCGATGCCGCTCTCGTCTCACTCACCGTTGCGCTTGTTGCAACCGCTGTCGCCACGACAGTAGCCACCATGGCAGCCCTGGCCGTCACCCGCAGGCAGGCCCTGCGCCATCAATGGCTGGTTCTGGCGGTGATCAATCAGCCGCTGGTCATTCCCGAAATTGTCACCGCCGTCGCGACGCTTTCCTTTTTCGCGATCATTCGCAGGTTCACCGGCATTCACGGCATCGGCTATCTGATTGCGGCCCACACCGTCTTTTGCATTCCCTTCGCCTTCATGACGATCCGGGCGCGGCTTGAGGACATGTCGCTGTCGCTCGAACAGGCTGCCGCCGATCTCTATGCCTCACCGTTTCAGGTGTTCCGCCGGATCACGCTGCCACTGATGATGCCGGGGATCATTTCGGGCGCAATGCTTGCCTTCGTTGTTTCGCTGGATGACGTGATCATCACCCTGATGGTGGCCGGGCCGGGCGAAACGACGCTGCCGCTTTACATTCTCGGCCAGATCCGCCGCGGGGTCACCCCGGAAATCAATGCCGTTTCAACCATTCTTCTCGTCTTGTCCGTGCTGCTGGTCGCGCTTCTGTCTCTGCTGACCCGCAGGCGCCGCTGAATTCATGTCCACCAGGGGAAAAAGGGGAACCAGAATGAAAACGCATATCCTTGCACTGAGCGCGGCCATGCTGGCCGCAAGTACCGCAACGGCCTTCGCGGAGGGAAAGCTCAACATCTACAACTGGGGCAATTACACCAGCCCGGAACTGATCGAAAAATTCGAAAAGACCTACGGGATCGACGTGACCATTGACGGTTACGATTCCAACGAGACCTTGCTCGCCAAGGTCCAGGAAGGCGGAACCGGTTATGACGTAGTCATGCCTGGGGATTACATGGTCAAGATCATGATCGAGCAGGGTCTTCTGGCGAAGATCGAGCCGGACCAGATGGAGAATTTCAACAACATGGTCCCGGAATGGGTCAATGTCTGGTGGGACGAGGGCCGTCACTATTCGGTTCCGTGGCAATGGGGCACGACCTCCTTTACCGTCGACGGCGAGGTCTATAAGGGCGATGTCAACACGCTTTCCCTGATGTTCGATCCGCCGCCGGAACTGGTCGGTCGCATCAACATGCTCAACGACATGAATGACGTGATCAATGCCGGGCTGCGCTACCTCGATTATCCGCGCTGCAACGACAATCCTGACCAGTTGCGGACGCTGACCGAGATGCTGGTCAAGGCGAAGGAAGGCTGGCGGACGATGGACTACGCCACGATCGAGAAGCTGACCTCAGGCGATGTCGATCTGTCGCAAAGTTGGAACGGGGCGGCCATGCGCGCGCGCAAACAGCGTCCGACGCTGGTCTATGCCTATCCGAAGGAAGGTTTCACCGGCTTCATGGACAATGTTGCCGTGCTGAAGGATGCGCCGAACATGGACAATGCCAAACTGTTCATCAACTTCATCATGGCGCCGGAAAACGCGGCGCTGATTTCCAATTTCGCCGGCTATGCCAATGGTATTGCCGGCAGTGAGAAATTCATGAATCCGGACATGATCGACGCGCCGGAGATCGTCATGCCGGAAGATGCGCCAACACCGGAATTCGTGCCGCCATGCTCCAAACAGGTGGTCGACTATTACAACAAGATCTGGACCCGGCTGAAACAATAATCGACCTGTGGCCGGCGGCAGCGGCCGGCCGGCCACATTTCCCGCATCGATCGTTCGCATTCCGTTTTATCCGAGGTAGGCATGACCGGCTTTATCCGACCGCGCGATTATCGCGAACTCGGCATTATGTGTGGCTTTCCACCGCCGCCGGAAAAGTGTCCGACGCTGAACAACTGGGATCTGCCGCCGTTCAATCGCTGGTCCTTCCAGAATATGCGCAGCCTCTTTCCAACCGTGGATGTCCGCCGTGGCACAGGCGTCGTGCCGGTTTCGGGCAAGAACGATCCGGCCGTTCTTGATCTGCGATTTGCGACACCAGAAGGCAAAGACAAGAGCGTCCGGCAATCGCTGCTGCAAACCTATACCGACGGATTTCTGATCCGCATCGGCGGAGACACGCTGCTGGAATTCTACGGCAATGCGATGACGCCTTACACACCGCATCTGGCGCAGTCGGTCTCGAAATCGCTGATCGGCACTTTGGCCGGGATCCTCGTCGGCGAAGGTTTGCTGGCGCTTGATGCCCCGCTTGTCCGTTACGTCCCGGAACTTGCGGGTTGCGGTTATGGCACGGCCAGGCTTGCCGATCTTCTCGACATGCGCTCAGGCGTGCGTTTCAGCGAGGATTACGGTCATCCGGCCTCCGACATGACCCGGCTGGATGTCGCCAGCGGCTGGCGACCGGCGACCGGCGAGCGGTGCACCATCCGTGATCTCATCCTCACCCTGCCGCAGGAACGGCCCCATGGTGGCGCCTTTTCCTATCGTTCGATTGAAACCGATGTCCTGGCCTGGGTGATCGAACGCGCCGCAGACCGTTCGCTGGCAGACCTCCTGTCGGAAAGGATTTGGAGGCGGATCGGGGCGGAGAACGACGCCTTCTTCACGGTCGACAGCGCCGGAACCGTGCTTGCCGACGGCGGCTTCTGCGCCACCTTGCGCGACTTTGCCCGCTTCGGCGAGATGATGCTCAACAATGGCCGTGTCGGCGATGACCAGGTGGTTCCCCCGGACTGGATCACGGCCATACGGCACGGCGATCCGCACGCCTTCGGCGCGCCTTACACCGATTTGTCGCCGGATGGCTGCTATTCACGCCAATGGTGGGTTCATGATGCACGCCGCGGCGACTATATGGCCCGCGGCGTGTTTGGCCAGCTCATCTATATTGATCCGGCCCGGGGCCTGCTCGCCGTCAAGCTTTCGAGCTGGCCGGACTATCTGATGCCCGGTTTTGTTCCCGAAACACTGGCGCTGATCAACGCGCTTGCAGCAGCAGGCGCCTGAGCGGCGCTCCCTTCTTGGCGCTATTCGGTCGTCTCCAGCAATGCGGCGACCTCTTCAGGGGCGTGGGTTTCAAAGAAGCGCAGCACAATGCGGTCAAGGGTAGCGTCATCAAAGGCAAAAGGTGCCTGATAGTGGTCGCTCACCGGAATGCCGGCATCCCGGCCGGTATCCAGCCCCCAGAACGATAGGTGAAGCGAAACCAGAGGAATCTTCCCCTCGCCCAGTCGCTTCCGGTCTGCAAAGAGAATCACACTTGCGCTCTGATCGTCCGCCACATGCAGAACCGCAGAGCATTGCCGGAACGGCCGGTCCGGCCTGGCGGAGATCCGCACGCGCTGGTCGACGCGCACATGTTCGAAATGAAGCGCACCATCGAGAAGATAGAAGCTGTAGCCGCCGTGACGGTCTCCGCTTGAAAGCAATACGCCGCCCTTGTCATCGGGACCGATCTCGCGACTAAATTGCGCGGTCATTTCCATCGACCGTTCCGTGGCAGTCACCATGCTGATTTGCGGTACGTGGCCCTTGCCGGGAAACAGGGTGATCTCTTCAGACGACATCAGCCCGTTCGGCTGTCTGAACTGCAGGATATCGACGATCGTGCGGTCATCGAGCGGCCAGACATCATTCCTGGATGCTTCCTGCTCCCAGGCGGCCTGCAACGCCGCCAGCCTCTCGGGTTCTTCTCCGGCCAGATCATGTGCCTCGGAAAAATCGGAGCGGGTGTCGTAGAGGCTCCAGCGGTCGGCCTCATAGTCATCGCCCTTTTCATGCGATGCGATCGCCTTCCAGCCATCGGCATAGATCGCCCGGCGTCCGAACATTTCCCAGTATTGCAGATCTCGTGTCGCTGTGCTTTCCCTGTCGTTGAAGGTCGGGCTGAAGCTCCTGCCGTCGAAATCGAGATCATCCGTATCACCTGAGAGCCCGAGCAGCGTTGGCGCGATATCGATGACATGCAGGAACTGGTCACGCACCTCGCCCGTCTGCGTGATGCCCTTCGGCCAGCTGACCACCATCGGCGAGCGCACGCCGCCGAGCTCGACAAATTGCTTGTATCGGCGGAACGGCGTGTTGCCGGCCATGGCCCATCCCTGCGGATAGTGCGCGGGACCGTTCGGACCGCCAATGCTGTCGAGCTTTTCCAGCATGTCAGCAACCGTTTCGGGCCGGCCCGAATAGGGCGCATTGGTATCGACCGCGCCATCGGCGCCGCCCTCGCGACTGGCGCCATTGTCGGACATCACGATGATGATGGTATCGTCGCGTAGCCCAAGCCGCTCCAGCTCGCTGACAACCCGGCCAAGATGCGAGTCCGCATGCTCAAGGAAGCCAGCATAGGCCGCCTGCAGGCGGGTATAGACCGTCTTCTGATCGTCGCTCAGACTATCCCACGCCGGCACCTCGGGATTGCGGGCGGCAAGCTCGGTGTTTTCCGGAACGATGCCGAGCGCCTTCTGGCGGGCAAGCCGGTCGGCGCGTGTCCTGTCCCAGCCCTTTTCAAAAACTGGAACGTAAGGGTCGATATAGCGCCGCTCGACCTGGATCGGGGCATGCGTGGCGCCGAAGGCAAGGTTGAGATAGAAGGGCGCGTCCTTCCTGAAACTGACATGGTCGCGCAGATACTGGATCGCCCGGTCGCAGAGATCCTCGGTCAGGTGATAGCCTGGCTTCAGATCGGGGTCCTGTGCATGATTGTCCTGGCAGATTTCCGGTGCGTAATGATCCGTGCATCCGCCGAGAAAGCCATAGTAGCGGTCAAAGCCGCGGTTGACCGGCCAGTTGGTGAACGGCCCGGCCGGTGTCATCTCATGGGCAGGCGTCAGGTGCCACTTGCCGGTCATATAGGTTCCATAGCCGCGTTCGCGCAAAAGCGTCGCCAGCAGCGGCGTATCCTCGGGAATGCAACCGCGACCGTTGGGAAAGCCGGTATCGGTATCGGCCAGGCAACGCATGCCGACCCGGTGATGGTTCCGTCCCGTCATCAGCGCGGCGCGGGTGGGTGAGCAGAGCGGCGTGACATGGAAGTTTGAATAACGCAGACCTTCCTCAGCCAGCCCATCGATCGTCGGCGTCCTGATTTCGGATCCGAAACAGCCGAAGTCAGACCAGCCGGTGTCATCAAGAATGACGGTGACGACGTTGGGATGCCTTTCCTGCCGGGTGTTTTCCGGCCACCACGGCTCTGATTTGTCGAATGTCCGGGCGAGTTTGCCCCTGAATTTGCTTGTCATGCAGGTCTCCGCAATGCATTTCTTGAAACCACAGACAATCGTCATCGGCCCTGTGTTCATCATTTCGGCAGACACCGGCTCAGGGCCAATTCAATCACGACCGCAAACAATTCCATTTGGTTATGGCTTTATGCTTGCCATGCCTTCGGTTCCAGGCTTTGCTGAAGCGCCATCTCCAGCCCTTGGAAGGAATTGCCCATGCCGCTTGAAGTGCCGAACCTGACGTTGCTGCGCCATTTCGTCGCCGTGGCTGAGGACCGCGGCATCACCAAAGCGGCCCGGCGCCTGAGAATTTCGCAGCCTGCCTTGTCGAAAAACATCCGAAAACTCGAGCAGCTGCTGGGCGTTCAGCTGTTTGAGCGCCATTCCGGCGGCGCAGAGCTGACCGAGGCCGGTCAGAGGTTTTTCCGCCATGCCCAGACCATCGGCGTCGAATATCAGCATGCGCTGCAGGAAATGCAGAACCTCCTGTCCGAGCATGCCGCGACCATTCGCATGGGGACCGGACCGGTCTGGACCTCGACGGTGATCCCCGAGGCATTGCCGCGGTACCACAAACGCTTTCCAAATCACCGGCTGCTGATCCAGACCGGTGCGGTTGATCAGATGATCGAGGATCTAAGGGTCGGTCGCATTGATATTTTCGCAGGTGCCCTGATCCGGCAGAACCAGCTTCCGGGCTTTGTCCGCCGGCCACTGGCAACGGCCGACCTCGCCATCATGTGTTCCCCCGATCATCCACTGATGAAATTGGAGCGGCCAGCCAGGCCTGAAGAGATCGCGCGCTATCCGTTTGTCTCATTCGTTGCGACCCGCGATGTCATCCAGATCCTCAGCGATGCAATGAAATCACTCGGCGCGCCGCCGCCGCGCTTTCTGGTCGAGACCAGTTCCATCTATGCCAGCGTCGAGCTCGCCAGAACCGGTGAGTACCTGTTTTTCGAATCGGCCATGATTGCCAGAAACCGGATCGGCCAAGGTCTCGTGCAACTGCCCTCGACATTGCCCGCCCGCAATTTCGATATGGGGTTCGTCTACCGCGCCGGCCTGGACAGTGTTTCATCTTACAGGGGCATTCTGAAAGCCATGGAGGATGTGCTTGCCGAACATGTTGCAACCATGACGCCGCCAGCATGAAGGACCTTTCTCCATAGCCAAGAATAATGGCCTCAGCTAAAAAAGATATGGGGGACACAGGCGGCCTTTCTCTAAGCTGATCTTAACAAGGCAGCTTCAAAAGGCGCCAAAACAAGGGGAACTGAACATGCTCAATCGTCGCGATCTGATGGCGGCGGCGGCTCTGCTGTCGCTTGCCGCACTGCCAACCGCCGCCAGCGCTCAGGACAAGGCCGTGCGGCTCCAGCTCGCCTGGCTGCCGAATGCGAGCAATGCAGGTGAATTCGTCGCCCTCAGCAAGGGATATTTCGCGGACGAAGGTCTGAAGGTCGAAATCCTGCCGGGCGGGCCGAGCACCAATTCCGTTCAGGAGGTCCTTGGCGGCGTGGCAGAAATAGCCGAAGCCTATGCACCGCAGATCATGTATGCCGCGGACAAGGGACTGCCGGTCAAATCCTTTGCCGCCACATTCCAGGTTGCCCCGCTGACCTTCTATTCTCTGGCCGAAAGCAATATCACGAGCATTGAAGACTGGAAGGGCAAGCGGATCGGCGCCGCCCAGAGCGCCCTGCCGCAGATTAACGCCATCCTGCACCATCACGGCATGTCGACGGATGATATCACCTTTGTCCAGGCCCAGCTGCCCGCCCTTCTGCAGGGACAGGTGGACGCGGTCGCGCAATGGCCAACAAATGTCGCCGCGCTCGCGCCCCTCACCAGCCGGCCCGGCGGCTATAATACCCAGAGCGTCTGGGACAACGGCCTGCAATTCCAGTCCAACTACCTGATCGTCACAACGGCGACGCTCAAGAGCGATCCTCAGATGCTGGCAGCCTTCCTTGCGGCCCTCGACAAGGGCTGGAACTATGCCGCCGATCATCCCGAGGAAGCCATCGACATCGTCACCACGATGGTCGACGGACTCAATGCGGATCAGGAACTTGCATCGCTGAAGGCAACGCTTGATGGCGGGTACATCTATAACGACGACACGCAGCAATTCGGCTTCGGCAATGTCAGTGCTAAGCGCTGGCAAGAGACACTCGACCTTTATGCCGCAATCGGAGAGATTGGTAGCCAGATCACGGCGGATGACGTTTTCGATCCGACCATTCTTAATGCCGCCGGGCGAACCAAGAGATAAGCAATGCCTCGGACCGCAACGCCACAAAGCCTGTCCCCATCCCCCGCAAAGCTGGCAATAGAGATCAGCGATCTTTCCGTCAGTTTCGGCGAGAAAGAAAAGACGGTCAGGGCCATTGACCGTATTTCTCTGGATATCAGGGAAGGCGAATTCCTGACACTGATCGGCCATTCAGGCTGCGGCAAGTCCACGCTGCTGCGCGCAATTGCCGATATCATCCAGCCGTCCGAGGGGCGCGTGCGGGTTCTGGGCGATCATCCGTCGGTTGCCCGCAAGGCCCGCGACTTCAGCATGGTGTTCCAGCAGCCAGCCCTGATGCCCTGGGCCACCGTGCTGGAAAATGTCACCCTGCCCTTCAGGGTCGGCGGCGGCAGAAATGCCGGCAGGCATGCCATGGAGCCGATGGAAGCCCTGCGGCTGGTGGAGCTCGAGGCATTCCGCGATGCCAGGCCAGCGGAACTTTCAGGCGGCATGCGCCAGCGTGTGTCGATTGCACGTGCTCTGGTCACCAGGCCGCGCATCCTGCTGATGGACGAACCGTTCAGTGCGCTCGACGAGCTTGTCCGGGACATGCTGAACATCGAATTGCGCAAGATCTGGAAACAGAGCGGCGTGACGATCGTCTTCGTCACCCACTCGTTGCAGGAGGCGGCGTTTCTCTCGGAACGCGTTGTCGCCATGGGCCGGCGGCCATCACGCATTGCCGGCATCGTCGATATCGACCTCGGCGCTGAACGCGACCTCAAGCTGAAAGATGAGCCCGCACTGGTTGGCTATGTTGCCAGACTGCGCGCATTGCTGGATGAAGGCTGAAGATCATGCAAGACGTTGACACCAATGCAGTCACCGGGGCCATGGAGATGAAAACCGCAGCCTTCTCGCTTGCATTCCTGAAACCCTATCGCTCCGTCTTCATGGGTGCGCTCGGTTTCGCGCTGTTGCTCGGACTGTGGCAGCTGGCGATCGATCTGTTTTCGATCCCGATCTATCTTGTGCCCGCGCCAAGTGACGTGGCGACCGCGGTTTTCCAGTCATACCGTCTGCTGGCTGCAAATGCGGTTCCGACCGTGAGCGAGGCCTTTCTCGGATTTGTGCTTGGCAATGTCATTGCAATCCTTGTTGCCGCCGCCTTCGTCTATGCCCGAATAATCGAGGAAATGTTCTATCCCGTCGCCATTCTGATCAAGACAATCCCGATCGTTGCAATCGCGCCGGTGCTGAAGATCATGCTCGGAAACGGTCTCGAGCCAAAGGTCGTTGTGGCTGCGCTGATCTGTTTCTTTCCGACGCTGGTCAATGCCGTGCGCGGTTTCCGGGCCGTCGATCCGCAGCTGCTTGAACTGATGCATGTTCTGTCAGCCTCGAAAGGCGAGACGTTTCTGCGCGTGCGCATCCAGAGCGCCCTGCCCTATATTTTCTCAGCGCTGAAGATTTCGGTGACGATGTGCGTGCTTGGCGCCATTGTCGGCGAATGGATCGGCGCCAATCACGGCATTGGCTACCTGCTCATCCAGAGCATGTATGAGTTCGATACGCCCCGTCTGTTTGCCAGCATCCTGACAGCCTCGGCAATTGCAATCGTCGGTTTCGCGCTGGTTTCGATTGCCGAAAAGTGGAGCATCCGCTGGGATCCGGGCCTCACCGCCTGACGGCGCCGGCTCGGGCCGGGAGGGCCGGCCCTCTTCAAGAGCGGTTATCAGTATTTCGAAAGACGTATCAACCAGAAAACGTGATCCGTTGAGCTGCAAATCAAAAATCGCAGCAAGGATTCGCCAATGAAAGCGCCGATCGGAGAACCATCCACGAGAGCGCCAGGAGCTCACGCATCCGTTGCCGACATGCAGCTCCCACGCGTTGAGATGACACTGCGGGGTCAGCAGGCGCAAAGCGCTCGGCTACGCGCTCCACAACCCGATGGCGGGCCCGGCGCGAAACGGCAGGGTCTGGATGATGCGGCCGGGGCAGAGCAGAGCATGCCTCTGCCGGAAGAGGCTAATGGCACAGCCGGAAACGCGCCGTCGTCCTATCCGTCGCTACAGATCCTGTTATCGGACAGGCCCGAGCTGTTTCTGAAACCCGGGCGGCTTGATTTCGAGGATATCAGAAACCTCTGGTGCCTCAATACGGAATCCAAATTGCGCTATGGTCGAAGCCTGCTCGCCCAGGCGGCACCCATGTACAGACGGGAGATCGCAGCGAATTGGGAGGCTGTCACCGGCGATGCGCAGGAATTCATGCGCTTTTTCGAGGAGATCAATGCCCTCGAGGCCCCGACAGATGATATGCGGTCACGCGTCCTCCATGGCCTCGCCCACTGGCTTCCGAAACTTGGACACGAAAAGATGAGCGTTGCCGGGCTCTTCGGTAGTCGCGATATCGGACTGCCAAAAGCGCTAAAGCTGGAGCTGCTGGGCACTGTCGATCTCGCCAGTCTGCGCGATGCGGACAAGCAGGCAGTGCTTGGCATGGCGGTACAGGGCATCCGGGAAATGCTCCAGATGCATCCCGATCTCAGGCTGCACCCCGCAGTTAACGCGACACTCAACCGGCTGTGCCAGCAGATTGGCTCTGTTCCGGGCGAAGAGACCATCATTGCCGATGGTATACATGGCCTGTGCTCTCTGATGGCTTCCGCTTATTCCGATCCGGAAAATGATGATATCCCGCTCGCTCTGTACTCTGAGCTCATGGATGCCTGGCTCCAGGTGAACACTCAACAACCGGCAGCGCAGGTGCCCACTTTTGCCGCGATGCTGGCAGACATTCGCCGCTGGCCTGAAGACAAGCGCGCCAAGATCTATAATAAAGGTGTTGTCTGGGGGATCAGTGAAAACGAAGGCGGCTTCGAGGATGAAGCAAGAATGCTCCTGCGCGACATTCACGCCATGCAGAATGAGGCCGCATGGAAAGAGGCTGCCGCCAGCTTTGTCACCATGATCGTCGAAAGGAACACAGCCGATGACTTTGCCGATGAGAACATGATGCGCAGTCTCGTGCGCATCTTCGCCGAGGAAAGCCTCAAGACGGCCCCCGAACAAAGCGAGCGCGCATTCTCCGTCTTGCTGGATGAGCTTGACAGTCGAACGCAGGTCGACCTGGACGACTGTGACGAAATGGAAGATTACGTCCGCGATTTTGACGATTCTGAAGACGCTGGCAACGATCCGGAGCCGTTCATCTTCAGACCTGTTCTGTCTGACATGCTGACAGACCTCGTCACGGCAGTGGAGGAGGCTCCCGTCAGCGCTGCAACCCTGAACCGGATCGCCGACTTTTTACCTGTCACTGATAAAGGCGTCGACAAGCTTCTCTCGAGAAACGCCTTTGATGGCCTTGTCAGTGCTGCCGGCCGGCGGGCCAGTGGTGGTGGCGACGCTGATGTGACAGCCTTGTTTCACAAGCTGTTTTCCATGGTTCCGGCACGCGAGCGGGCATTCCCGGCAAGTTTCGAGCGCCTGTTTGACAGCATCATGGGGCATATCGGCCGGACCCCATCTGCGCAGCAGCAGGCACTGCTTCAGGTGCTGGATCGCGCCCTTGCGACGGCACGGCAGAAGATTGCAGCGCAGCTGCAGGCGACTGACAAGCAGACATAGGCGGACCGTCGGCCTTTGTCCGGACGCTGACCGCTATTGCGTCAAAGAAGTCTGAAACGTACCGGTATCGAGGAAACGGTTGAGCTGGTCGATATAGGGCTGCAGCTGGAACCCCTTTTCCTTCAGCCAGTCGGCATTATAGTAGGTGTCATGATAACGCGCACCGCTGTCGCAAATCAGCGTCACCAGCGAGCCCTTGCGCTTTTCCCGCTTCATCTGGGCGGCAATCTCGCACAGGCAATAGAAGTTGGTGCCGGTTGAGCCGCCGACCTGACGGAAAATCCGATCGGAGAGCACATACATTGCGGCCAGCGATGCCGCGTCGGGAATACGCATCATGTGATCGATGACCGTGGGCAGGAATGAAGGCTCGACCCGCGGGCGGCCAATGCCCTCGATCCGGGATCCCTTGTCGCTGACCAGTGTCCGGTCCCCGCTCCTGTAGCTGTCGAAAAACACCGAATTTTCGACATCGGCAACGCATAGTCGCGTGGAGAGACTGCGGTAACGGATATAGCGCCCGATCGTCGCCGATGTTCCGCCCGTACCCGCACTCATGACCACCCATTCGGGGGTCGGGTCCGGCTCTTTCTCCATCTGGGCAAAAATGCTTTCGGCCACATTGTTGTTGCCGCGCCAGTCCGTCGCCCGTTCGGCATTGGTAAACTGGTCTAGGTAATGGCCGTGGGTTTCGTCGGCGATCTGCTGCGCCGCCTGGTAGACCTGATCGGAGCGATCGACGAAATGGCAGCGACCGCCGAAACGTTTGATGGCTTCGATCTTCTGCGGCGACGTCGTCTTCGGCATGACCGCGATGAAGGGCAGACCGAGAATCCTGGCGAAATAGGCCTCCGAAACGGCTGTCGAACCCGATGATGCCTCGACCAGCGTCGTACCTTGAAGAATATAGCCGTTGCAGATGCCGTAGAGAATGAGCGAGCGCGCAAGCCTGTGCTTCAGGCTGCCGGTCGGATGCGTGCTCTCGTCCTTGAGATAGATGGAAATGTCCTGAAGCCCCGGAAACACGGGCTTGATCAGATGCGTATCGGCCGAGCGCCTTGCATCCCCCTGCAAAAGCCCGATCGCCTGGCGTGCCCAGCTGCGCTCCGCGCAGTCGGGCAGATCAAGAGACAGGATATCGTTCGAGGGCATGGTCATTTCATCATTCCTTCACCTTGAATTTTGCGCACGGGCCCTGCGCCGCCACCTGCGTCCGCATCAAACACCCCGGGAATGGCTCGGGGCGATCTTCGATGCATAACACAGGCACGGATTCTATCTTTGCCTATTCTAGCGCATCGGCTCGAAAATCGGAATCGATTTTCGAAAAGAACGATGCGTAGATTCAATAAGATAGCGCCTCATTCTGCGTCCAAAAGGATGCACTGCGCTCCAGCGTAAAAGTGGGATATTTCATCACAGCAACATCATTGCGTCCCCGACCGGTCCGAGCCGGTCCGGCAGCTTGCAGACGCCGTTTTCAGGCTGGTTGTCGTGGATGGGGCTCACCAACGCGCTGTTTCTGGAGATTGTCGGCGGGCTTTTAGGTGATGATCGGTTTCGGCAGACCGGGGCCGGCGCCGCATGTTCTGCGGCGCCATGGGCGACATTTACCAGCGGCTCAGGCCGAGCAGCTTTTCACCGAGCGGCGTCAGCCTGGCCGTCTCGCCATTGTGCCTTTCCCATTCGCGTGGATCGCCGGGAAAGGCATCGCGCTGCGGGTGATCGCGTTCCGTCCAGAGCCGGATCCGCTCCTGCCGCTCCGCCTCGTCGTCAAATGCCGCCGGATGCATGGAGACATATTGCGCCATCCGCACCCGGTTGTCGGAATGGTTGGGGCGAACGCCGTGCGCCAGCAGCGCGTTGAAGATCATCAGATCGCCGGGTTCCATGTCGATGTTGACGACGGACATGCCGGTCATGTCAGGATGCATGGGGTCGCGGTCTTCCGGCTGGGTCTTCACCCAATCATCGAAATGCTCGAAGAGATAGGGCACGCACTGGAAGCCGCCGACATCGCCATCCTGCTTCTGCAGGCTGAGAACGCCCTGCACGCCGATCGGCAATGGCCGGATCGAGGTGTCCACATCCCAGTGGATGAAACCGTTGGGATTGCCCTTCACCTTCTTCGGCGGGTTGAGGTTGGCGCGGTCGATGGTGACCCACAGATCCTCCCGGTCCCAGATGTCGACAAAGGCGTCATAGAGGCGCTGCTCCATGCGGTTATCCCAGAGATACTGATGATTGTAGATTTCCAGCATCCCGGTATTGTTGAGTTCCTGCATCTTGTGCTCGCGCCGCTGTGGCGCATACCAGGTGGAGGGATCGTTCGGGTTCTTTTCATCAAACGTCCAGAGGAGATCGACAAGTCGCTCCACATTGGCCGCAGGCACCGCCTGCCGGACAATGACGTAGCCCTTCGTCGTCCAGTGCTCCCAGTCTGCCTCCGACAGAACGCGCAGCGGCATTGTCTTCTTGAGGTCCTTGAGCTGCGTTGTCGCGGCGGTGGTCGGATGGCTGTTGCGCGTGTTGGTTGCTCTCGCTTGCATATCGTCTTCCTATCATGGTCTCACTGAGCATCAGGCGATGAGAGAAAGCTACGTTATTCCGGAAAGGCGTGTTGTCCGCAGACGCACAGAACTGATACTATTCTGGCGTAAAATCCAGAGAGGACGCGGAATGAGGTCACTTTTCGAACATCTGCCGCCGGCGCCGGACTCCTCCTGGAGGATGCTCAACCGACGTCTCAACGATACTATTCCGTTCGAGTGGCATCACCATCCCGAGTTCGAACTGACGCTGACGCTCAATTCCCGCGGCCAGCGATTTGTGGGCAACCATGTCGCCGACTATGATCATGGCGATCTCGTCCTGATCGGTCCCAATCTGCCGCATACATGGGCCTCGCGTGACAAGCGCGATCCGCTGCAGCCGCATGTGGCGCTGGTTTTCTGGTTCAGGAAGGAATGGATCGAGGGGTTGGCTAAGGGCGCGGTGGAACTGGCGCCGGTCAGACGCCTGATCCGCAGCGCCGCCACCGGGCTGGCCTTTGACGCTCAGCTGGGCCGCTTGCTGGCGGCGGACTTCGAAGCAATGTTTTCCCTCCCACCGGCAAGGCGGCTGACCGGACTTTTGAATATCCTGACGACGCTTTCGGAAGACAAGAGTGGTCAGCCGCTTTCGACCGTCGTGCCGCAGGGCATCGAAGGTGACCATGCGCGCATTGATCGCGTGCTCATCTATCTTTATCACCACTACCACAAGCCCATGCGCATCGGGCAGATCGCTGAGATCGCAGCGCTCAGCGAATCCGGACTGCACCGGATGTTCAAGAAACATACGCAGCTCAGCATCTCCGATTATCTCATCGGTTTGCGGGTCGGTGAAGCCTGCGCCCGGCTCTCCCGCACCACCCAGCCAATCAGGCATATTGCCGCCGATGTCGGCTACAATTCGCTTGCCAACTTCAACCGTCAGTTCCTGCGCCTGCGCGGAATGACGCCCCGTGATTACCGGGCGTCGTTTCAGCACCGGTAGAGAACGTCACCACGGGCGCACTGCACGCGCGTCAACGCCGTTCTGCGACCCGCCTCAATAGAGTATCGAGGGTAGCCAGAGTGCGATCTGGGGAAACAGGAACAGCAGAATGATCAGCGCGAAGGGTGCGATCAGGAAGGGCAGAATGCCCTTGTAAAGCTGCTGGATCCCGACATCGGGCAATTGCGCCTGGATGACGAACAGGTTCATGCCGACGGGGGGATGGATCAGACCAAGCTCGACGACGATCACGACAATGATGGCGAACCAGAGCGGACTATAACCATAGCCGACCACCACCGGCAGGAACACCGGAACCGTAATCAGCACCATGCCGATGCCTTCGAGAAAGCAGCCCAGCACGATATAGATGATGACGATCGAGATCATCACCGCCAGCGGCGGCATGCCGGCCGCGTGGGCAGCGGAGAGCAGCAGGTTCGGCAATTGGGTCTGGACGACGAAATTGGAAAACAGATTGGCGCCGATGATGATCATGAACAGCACGCAGCTGGTGGTGACGCTGGTTTTGAAACAGTGCAACAGCCGGTCGAAACTCAGGCGGCGGCCGATAAAGCCGAGCATGATGGCGCCGAATGCCCCGATCGCCGCCGCCTCGTTCGGGCTGAAGACACCGGCATAGATGCCGCCGATGGTGACGACGAACAGCACGATGAACTGCCAGGGCTCGCTCAACGCCCGCAGCCGTTCCATCAGGCTGGCGGGCGGATCGGCGGGCGCCTTTGCCGGATCGCGCCGGGCAATCCACAGCGCGATGATCATGTAAAGCGCCAGCAGCACCAGACCGGGAATGAAGGCGGCGGCAAACAGCCGCTGCACCGATTGTTCGGCGATCGCACCATAGATGACGAGGATGATCGAGGGCGGGATCAGAATGCCGAGACTGCCGCCAGCGGCAACGGAGGCGGCGGCAAAGCCGTCCTGATAATCGGCCCGGCGCATTTCCGGAATGGCGATCCGTGTCATAGTCGCAGCGGTTGCCACGGATGAGCCGCAGACCGCGCCGAAAGCGCCCGATGCGGCGATGGTGGCGATGGAGAGCCCGCCGCGCATGCCCGACAGGATGACGCGCGCGGCCCTGAACAGCTCGGCCGACAGTCTGGAGCCCGAGGCGACATCGCCCATCAGCACGAACAGCGGAATGACCGACAGGCCGTAATTGCTGGCCGTATCAAAGGCGGTTGTGCCGGTCACCGTCTGGGTGACGGAAAGCCCGTTGAGAGCGGTGTTGCCGACAATGCCGCAAATGCCGAGCGCGATCCAGATCGGCACGCGGGCAAAGAGCTGGAAGAACAGCAATGCGATCAGGCAAAGTCCGATGGCTGGAGCGCTCATTTGGCCTGCACTCCCCTGTCGCCGTCCTGCAGCCGATCGGCAAACAGGGTCTCGTAGACGATCTTGGCGGCGGCCAGAAGCGCAGCCCCCATGCCGATATAAGTCATGACCCAGACGATGAAGACGGGGAAATGCAGTTCAGGCTTGATGTCGCCATAGAGATGGGCCTCCAGCATCGGCACCCACATGGTCCAGAGCATGAAGGCAATCATTGCGAGCGCGAGGCCAGCGGCAATGGCGATCAGGATGCGCTGGACAGGTTTTGAGACAAACCCGTCAATCAGGTCGATGACGATCTCGCTGCGGCTGTTGATCACCGATGGCAGGCCGAAAAACACCATCACCGGCAGCAGGATCTGGACGAGATCATAGACACCGCGGATCGGCGCATTGAAGCAGTAGCGCATGAAGACATCGGCCACGACGGAAAGCATGATCGCGGCAAGGGCGGCCATCGCCACCAGAAAGAACAGGTCGAACAACCTGTCCAGAATGCGTAAAATCCGTATTTCCATTCTCCTGCGGACCTCCCATCCGGCATTCAAAGGATATTGCGGCGTGACGTTCCGGCGTCTGTCTCAGAAAGCGACCTTGTCGCCGCCCTTGAGGTCGAGAATGGCCCGCGCCTCCTCCGGCGTTGCAACCTCGCACCCCAATTCCTCAACGATCCGGCGGATCTTTGCAACCTGTTCGGCATTGTTTGACGCCAGCTTTCCGCGGGAAATGAACAGGCTGTCCTCCAGCCCGACGCGGACATTGCCGCCCATCTGGCTGGCGGTGGCGGCAAAGGGCATCTGTGCGCCGCCGGCCCCCAGCACCGACCAGTGATAATCCTTGCCGAACAACCGGTCGGCGGTCCGCTTCATGAAGATCAGATTGTCGATATCCGGACCGATGCCGCCGAGGATGCCGAAAATGAACTGGATGAAGATCGGCGCCTTGAACAGGCCGATATCCATGCAGAATTTCAGATTGTAGAGATGGCCGACATCATAGCATTCATGCTCGAACTTGATGCCATGCGGCGCCAGCTGCTTCGCCGCATTGGTGATATCGGCGAAGGTGTTGCGGAAGATATAGCTGTCGGAATTGGCGATATAATCCTTCTCCCACTCGAATTTGAAACTGTCATAGCGTTTGGCAAGGGGATGGAAGGAGAAGTTGATCGAGCCCATATTCATCGAGCACATTTCCGGCGAGAAGGTCAGCGCCGGGGCAATGCGTTCGTCAATCGTATTATGCAGGCTGCCGCCGGTGGAAATGTTGATCACCGCATCCGTCGCCTGCTTGATACGCGGCAGGAAGGCGGAAAAATGTTTGGGATCGATCGATACGCCGCCATCTTCGGGCCGCCTTGCATGCAGATGCAGGATGGAGGCACCGGCCTCGGCGGCGGCAATCGCCTGACCGGCAATATCCTCTGCTGTGAAAGGCAGCGCATCCGCCATGGTCGGGGTGTGGATCGCACCGGTAATGGCGCAGGTGATGATCGTCTTCTGTTTTGCCATGTCAGGCTCCCTGTTTCTGGTCAAGGCCGCGGACGCGGCGGCTTAAGGGGAAAAGCTCGGCGCCATGCCGGCCGCGGATCAGGCCCCACAACCCATTCGGGGCCTTCAGCATGGTGATGATGGCGACGGCGCCGAGCGCGACGAGATAGATGGTGCCGAGATCGGCGAGCGTTTCGCGCAGCGCGAAATAGACGAGCGTGCCGATGATCGGCCCTTCCACAGTTCCGATCCCGCCGATCACGACGATGAAGATGACGAAGGCGGTCCAGTCATTGGCGGAAAAGGCAGCATCCGGCGAGATCCTGAGCTTCTGCAGGAAGATCAGCGCCCCCACCAGCGTGGTGAGGCCACCGGTGACGATGTAGACGAGAAATTTGGTGCGCCAGATATCGATGCCGAGCGAGCGGGCGGCAAGCTCATTGTCGCGGATCGCCATCAGCGCCACCCCGCGACGCGAACGCAGGAAGAAGAACACCGCACCGGTGACGAAAACCGCAATGCCGAGCGCCAGCCAGTAGGTCAGGGCTTCGCGCGCCGCCCGTCCGTCGGCCAGTGATTTGACAATGATGACCGGCAGCGAAATGCCGGAACCGCCGCCAAGTGCCGTGGTCTGCGCCGCCTGCAGGCGGAACACCTCCGCCACGACCCAGGTGCCGATGGCGAAATAGGCCCCGCGCAGCCGGAAGATCAGCAGTGCGACGGGTGCGGCGATGATCGCGCCGATAAGCGGCGAAAGCGCAAGGGCTGCAAGCGGATTGATGCCTGACAGGATGGTGAGCGCGAAGAAGATATAGCCGCCCGCCCCGACATAGGCCTGCTGGCCGACCGAGACCAGCCCGGCATAGCCGGCAAGCAGGTTCCACAGCGAGGCCAGGGCGATATAGAGAAAGATCTCGCCGTAGAGCCGCATATCAGCCCGTCCGGCCCAGGCCGGGGCTGCGGCCAGAACCACGAGCACCAGCAGGAGCACCACCATCGATATGACGGAAAGCCTTGTCATGCGGGAAACGTGCAGGGGGGAATGTGTCATTCGTCGATCCTCGGGAAAAGTCCGCGCGGCCTGACCGCCAGGATGATCAGGAAGACCAGATGGCCGGCCTGGGTCTGAAAACCGGGATCGATCCTGGCCCCCAGCGTCTGGGCAACACCGAGAATGACGCCGCCTGCCAGCGTGCCCCAGAGATTGCCGAGCCCGCCGATGATCACTGCCTCAAAGCCGAAGATCAGCCGCGAGCCGCCGATTGACGGATCGAAGGCAGTGCGCATGCCGAGAAACACCCCGGCAACCGCCGTGACCGCAAGGCTGAGCGCCATGGCAAGGCCGAAGATATGGGCGCGGTTCAGCCCCATCAGCTGGGCAATATCCTGCCGGTCGGAGGTGGCGCGAAAGGCGCGGCCAAGGCCGGTGTGATAGAACATCCATTGCAAGGCGCCGACGATCGCCACCGCCGTGGCGAAGACGATCAGCGGCATGACGCCGATGGCTGTCTGCCCCATGGTCAGGCTGGCGGTCTCGATCGCGCCGCCATTGAGCTTCTGCGGATCGGCGGAATAGGCCATCAGCAGAGCGTTCTGGATGATCACCGACAGGCCGAAGGTCACCAGAAGCGGCGGCAATATATCGCCGCCCATCGTGCGGTTGAGCAGCAGGCGCTGCAGCAGATAGCCGATCAGCGCCATCATCGGCACGACGACGACAAGGGAGGTCAAGGGACCGATGCCGAGCATGGCGCATGTCGAAAGCGCCAGATAGGCGGCCAGCACGATCAGGTCGCCATGGGCAATATTGACCAGCCGCATCACGCCGAAAATCAGGCTCAGACCGGCGGCAAAAAGCGCATAGAGCCCGCCAAGCAGAATGCCCTGAATGATTGCGTCAAACCAGAACTGCATGGCATCAGACCCCGAAATAGGCATTGGCGATGGCCGCGCGGGTGACGCCATCGGAACGGCCTGCAAGCGATACCCTGCCCTCCTGCAAGCAGTAGAGCCGCGACGAGACCGAAAGCGCCCGGGCGATATCCTGCTCGACAATCATCGCCGTCAGCCCTTCGCCGACGATCGACGGCAGCGCGTCATAGATCGCCTTGATGATGACCGGCGCCAGGCCAAGGCTGATCTCGTCGAGCAGCAGAAGCTCCGGATTGGCCATCAGCGCCCGGCCGATCGCCACCATCTGCTGCTG
Source organism: Martelella sp. HB161492 (assembly GCF_013184775.1). Lineage (GTDB taxonomy): Bacteria > Pseudomonadota > Alphaproteobacteria > Rhizobiales > Rhizobiaceae > Martelella. Next base: position 166,615 of record NZ_JAATVV010000006.1, on the reverse strand, counting down.
GCCACCGGAAAGGGCGGTGGCGGGTACCAGACGGCGCTCCTCAAGCACGGGAAACAGGTCATAGACCCGCTTCAGGTTCCACGGTCCCCTGCGCCCGAGCTGGCCGCCGATGATGAGGTTTTCCTCCACGCTCAAGGACGGGAAAAGCAGCCGCCCCTCCGGCACCAGCGCGATGCCTCTGGCGGCGATCTGGTCGACCCTCAATGCGCCGATCGCCGTACCTTTCCAGGTGACAGCATCGGGACGGCTTTTGAGAAAGCCGGTAATGGCGCGCATCAGCGTCGTCTTGCCGGCGCCATTGGCGCCGATGATGGCGACCACCTCGCCGACACCGATGGCAAGATCGACACCGTAGAGCGCCTGAAAATCATTGTAGAAGGCATCGAGGCCGGAAATGGTCAGCAGTGTTTCAGGCATCGGCTTCAATCCCGAGATAGATTTCCCTGACAACCTGGCTCGCCATCACCGACCGGGGTTCCCCTTCAGCAATCTTGCGGCCGAAATCGATCACCATCAGCCGGTCGACAACCGCAAGCAGGGCATGGACGACATGCTCGATCCAGACGATCGAAATCCCGGTTTCGCGCAGTCCGAGAATGGTCTCGATCAGCGCATGACATTCATGTTCGGTCAGCCCGCCGGCAATTTCATCGAGCAGCAATATGCGCGGCCGGGCACACATGGCGCGGGCAAGCTCCAGCCGCTTTCGCTCCAGCAGTGTCAGGCTGCCCGCAATCACATTGGCCTTGGCGATCAGCCCGGTGCGGGCAAGCACATCGAGGCACAGGGTTTCGGCAGCATGGGCGGAGAGCCCTGCGCCCTGCGTCGCGGCGACAAAGGTGTTTTCGAAAATGGTCATGGCGGCAAAGGGTTGCGGCACCTGAAACGAACGGGCGATCCCGGCGCGGCAGCGCCGTGCCGCCGACCAGCCGGAAATATCCTCACCGTCCAGCATGATCCGCCCCTTGTCGGCTGCAATCGTGCCGGTCACCAGATTGAACATCGATGTCTTTCCGGCGCCGTTCGGACCGATAACGCCAAGCGCTTCACCCTTTTCGAGCGCCCAGCTCTGATCATCGGCGACGACGATCGCGCCGTAAGCCTTTTGCACATTGGAAAGTTCCAGAATGGCAGTCATCATCTCTCCATGCTTGGAGCACGGCCGCCTCAGTCGCCAGGCGGCCGCCGCTCCTTCAGTTCAGGAGTTGAAGCGTACCCGTCACCGGAATTTCCGGCGCCGGTGCATTGGTGACAATCTTGAGGTCGAAGCTCTTGTCAGGCTGCATCTGCCACTGTCCGCCGACCAGCGGCGTCTTGGTGACATTCCTGACCGGCCCGTCCGACCAGTTCACCTGGCCGACAATGGTCGGCAGGTTGGTCTGGACCGTTGCGTCGATGATCGCCATCGGATCATCGAGATCGGCAGCGCGGGCAATGACATTGGCCACCACCTCGAACAGCGCATGCTGATAGCCGATCGGCTGGGTCCAGACACGCCCCGTCGCCTTTGTGTAGCCATCGGCGAGATCGGCAGCACTTTCACCGGTCAGCGAGGATGTGAATGGATGGGACGGCGACCACCAGACCTCACAGGTGAGCCCGTTGCCGCGGGCGCCGAGCCCGTTGATCACCGAGGGGAACAAAAGCGCCTTGCCGATGGTGACGATCTTCGGGGCGAACCCCTGCTGAGCCGCCTGGCTCCAGAAGGTGCCGAAATCCGGCGGGATCATGTTGCCGGTGACGATATCGCAGCCCGCCTGTTTGAACAGGTTGATCTGGTTGGTGAAATCATTGGACATGGGCTGGTAGCGGCCGGGATCGACAAGTGTGTAGCCCGCGCCGCTCAAGGCCGGTGGCAGGCCGAGCTTGGCATCGCCCCAGGCATTGCCATCGGCATCGTTGGGAAACAGGCCGCCGACTGTCTTTTCAACACCGGAAGCACCCCACATGGCCAGAAAGACATTGATGACGTCCTCAAGCCCCCAGAAGAAATGATAGGTATATTCAAAGCCCTGTGTCGGCGTGCCGCCGCGGCCGAAATAATAGGGCTGCCAGGGGCAATTGGTGGTGATGCAGGGCACCTGATTGAGTTCGGCCTGATCGGCAACGGGGTTGACCGTATCCGGCGTGGCGGCGGCCAGCAGAATATCGACCTCATCGTCAAGGATCAGATCCGAGGCGACTTCGGCCGCCCGGTTCGGATTGGACTGGCTGTCCTTGACGATGATCTCGACCTGATAGGTCTTGCCATTGTTTGCGATCCCACCCTCAAGGCGCTGGCGCACCCCTTCGAGAATATAGTCATCCGCCTCGGCAAAGCCGGCCAGCGGCCCGGTGCGCGGGCTGACAAAGCCGAGCTTGACCGTCGGCTCGGATGCATAGGCGCGCGTATGGCGCAGGATTGCGGGTGCCGCGATCAGCGTCGCAGCACCGCTCAGGAATGTGCGTCTATTGGTAACAATTCTTGCCATGGTTTCCTCCCAGAACAATGCCAGAATGTCTTTTCAGCCGGGCGGCAATCGCACAGCCCGGCGCCGTGTCCGCGCCCGGCCTCACGCCGGGGGCGGGATCTCCTCATCCTCCAGAATGTCTTCAAGACGGCGCAGATGGGTTGTCACCCTTGCGCGCAGCCGTGCCGCTTTCTCCGGCGTCCAGTCGTAAAAGCCGGATCCCGATTTCATTCCCAGCCGTCCCTCGGCAATCATCTCCGTCAGAAGCGGCGACGGACCGGGGCGGCTTTCCAGATCCGCGAGAACCTGGCTGTGAATGTCGAGCGTCAGATCGATGCCGACGAGATCGGCATTTTCCAGCGGTCCCAGAACCGAAAGCCTTCGGCCGAAACAGGATTTGATCACCGTATCGACGGATGCCGCATCGCAGATGCCCCGCTCGACAAGGCTGATCGCCTCACGCCACAGCGCATGCTGCAGCCGGTTGCCGATAAAGCCGGGCACATCGCGGGCAACCCGAACCGGCGTCTTGCCGGCATCAGCAAGCAGCGTCATCATGGTTTCGACCACCGTTTCATCGGTCCATTCGGTTCTGATGACCTCGACCAGCGGGATCACATGCGGCGGGTTCCACCAGTGGGTGCCGAGTGCGCGGCTGCGGTTTTCAAGCCTGCCCATGATCGCGGTGATCGGCATGACCGAGGTGTTGGAAGCCAGGATGGCATCCAGCCGTGCATGTCGCTCGACTTCAGCGAAAATCGCCTGCTTGAGTTCTATTTTTTCCGGCGCCGCCTCGAACACGACATCGGCCTCCGCAACCGCCCTTTCGAGCTCTTCGCACACGCTGATCCTGCCGAGGATCGCCGCAATCGCCGGTTCCGTCTCGTCCAGCAGGGCAAGACTTTCGCCAATACGGGCAAGAACGGCGTCGCGGGCCGCCGCGACCGGATCGGTGATGGCGACCTTAAGCCCGGCCCGCGCCATGGTGAGCGCAATGCCGTGGCCCATGAGGCCTGCACCGATGACCGCGATTGTTTGGGGCTTTGCCATCATCAGCCTGCCGTATAGCCGCCATCGGCATAAAGAATGTGACCCGTATAGAAGTCCGAGGCCTTTGAGGCGAGGAACAGCAGCGGACCGGCAAGATCTTCCGGCTCGCCGAGCCGGCCCTTCGGAACGCGGCTCAGAAAACCGGTCCGCACGGTCTTTGCCGCTTCGCTATCCTCAAACATCCAGGCGGTCAGCGGTGAGCGGAACACGGTCGGTGCAATGGCATTGACGGTAATTCCGGTCGGTCCAAGCTCGCAGCCGAGCGCCTTGGTGATGCCGTCAACGGCAGCCTTGGAGGCGCAATAGGCGGTGTAGCCGGCCGGATGGCCGAGAAGACCGCGGGCCGAACTGACCAGCACGATCTTGCCGCCAGCCCCTTGCGCCTTCATCTGCGTGGTGGCGGCACGAGCCAGAAGCCAGCTCTGGGTGACATTGGCATCCATGACCGACTGGAAGGTCTCCGGCGCCATGTCCTCGATCTTGGCGACCTTGTTCATGCCCGAAGCGACCACCAGAATATCAAGCGATCCGAAGGCTTCGACGGCACTGCCAACTAGGCTTGCACAGGCCTTTGGCGTGTCGGGCCTGTTATTGACCTCGATGACCTCGGCGCCGGCGGCCCGGCATTCATCGGCGATCTCTTTCAGTGCTGCGCCATTGCCCGCCGCCAGCACCAGCCGGCAGCCGGCTGCCGCCAGCGTGCGCGCGGCGACCATGCCGAAAGCGCCCGAAGCGCCGGTAATCAGCGCGACTTTTCCGGTTACGGCAAACATGGAAAGCGGGTCCATCACGCCACCTCCTTCGGATAGGGGATCACCACCAGCATGGTGCAGACGTGATTGGAGCGGTTTTCGATCACCCGGACTTCTCCCGGTGCGATGGTGCAGCTGTCATAGCGGCCAAGCACCGTTTCAGCGCCATCAATGATCACGGTCATCTCGCCATCGAGAACCACATAGACTTTCTCGAAAGGGGTTGCGTCAGGACCGGCGCCCCCGCCGGGCAGAAACTGGCTGAGGCCGATCCACTGATTGGTCGGTCCTCCCGCTTCAAAACCCTGCAATCGCAGCCCGGTCACCCCCCGGTGATTGGGCGCGTCATAGGGTTTTGCGTCACTAAAACGCTTCAGATGCATCGCTCGCCTCCCGTCGATAGATACAATATGCATGTTGTGTCGGATGGTCCGCGCCGCCGCCGCCTCAAGCATGCGGCGCAGCACCGATCAGAAGGCTTCGCCAGCCTCGATCCGATAGTTCTGTCCCTTGTCGATCATCGCCACGAGGCGGATGATGCAGCCATCGCCACGATCCCAGTTCCAGGGGAAAAAGGCGAAGGTGCAGCGCTTGCCGGTGACCGCGTCGAGATCGCCGCCGACGTTTTCAATGCCGAGAATACCGTTCCTGAACAGGATGTTGTGAACCGGTTCCCAGTCCGGGAAGTCATCCTTCCAGTCGCGGCCGCCGGACCATTCCTTGTATTCCTCGGCCAGATGCGGCAGCAGCGGACCATTGCGCTGCGGGCCGATGGCGGTGGCCAGCGGATGGTCGTTGGCCTGGGTATCGTGGCCGACAACCTTGATGCCCTTTTCCACCATCCATTCACCGGCAGAAGGGACAAAACCCGGGCAATAGGCGAAGTAGTCGCCATCCTCATATTGCTTGTGCCAGCCGGTATTGATGATCAGCACATCACCCTTGCGGATGGCGTGGCCGCAGGCCTTTTCGAGATCCTCGCCGGTGATCGGCTCCCATTTCTTCTTCGGCAGGCTGACCACGAGGCCGGTTCCGAAGAAATGCGGCAGCGGCACCTCGTCAATGAAGGGCGTGCCTTGCACCACATGCGCCGGAGCGTCGATATGGGTGGTGGCATGCATGGTCGTGGTGATGCGCTGCGACAGCACCCCGGACTTGGCCATGTAATGGATGCGCTCGATCTGGGTGTCCTGAAAATAGGGCCAGTTGGGGTTCTGGAAGCCGAAGCGATGGCTGAGGCTGTAGAATTCAAGCCCCATCGTATTTTCGGTGTTGGATTCAAACTCGATGCCACGGATGGTGACCATTATGCGCTCCTCCTGCGCTCCGTTTCTCCTCACCGCAAGCGCTCCCGGATCCTCCGATCCGATGAAAATACTTGCGAACGGTTATTACCACGATATGATGCATGTGTATCGAATCGCGGTCAAGACATTTGTTTTTTGTCAGTTTTGCACCGTATCGTGGATCAGTCTGGCTGGCCTTCGGAGGCGGGGCATGCCATTGATCAGCTGATCTGAATGGGAGCGGACCTATGGAAAAGGCGAATAAAACCGAGCCTGCGCTGGCGAAAAACGGAATTCAGGTGATTTCGCGCGCCGCTGCCATTCTTCGGGCGCTGCGCGAAGACCCGAACGGCCTGTCGCTGGGGCAGATTGCCGACCGCGTCGGTCTTGCCCGTTCTACGGTACAGCGTATTGTCGGTGCGCTACAGGATGAGCGGCTCGTCTTTGCCACCGGCAGCGGCGGGATCCGCCTCGGGCCGGAAATCAACGCGCTGGCGGCGGCCGCCAAGTTCAATGTCGTCGATATCTGCCGCCCGCATCTGGCCGAAATCGTCCGCCAGATCGGTGAGACTGCCGATTTGTCTGTGCTCAAGGGCCATGCGATGATCTTTCTCGATCAGCTGCCCGGCACGCACAGGCTGCGCACCGTTTCGGCGATCGGCGATGTCTTCACGCTGACCGACACGGCCAATGGCCGGGCGGTGCTGGCCCGCATGCCGCAGGATATGGCCGAACGGCTGGTGCGGGAGGAATGGCAGCGGCGCGATATTGCCGGGTCCTGGCCTGAATTTGCCGCCATGCTGGAAATGATCCGGCGCGAGGGCATCGCCTTCGACAGTGATGAACACACGGTCGGCATTTCCGCCGCAGGCATCGCCTTTGCCGACTGGAAGGGCGCGCTTCACGCCATTTCCGTGCCCATTCCGACGCCGCGATTTGAAACGCAGAAGGAAGCGGTGCGCGCGGTGCTGACCAAAATCGGCGCCGATCTCAAGGACACGTTTGACAGCTAGAGCGCCGTGCGTCCTTTTGGACGCACCAGGACACTCTAGCTTATTGAATCGACGCATCGTTCTTTTTGAAAATCGATTCCGATTTTCAAAAAGAACGATGCACTAGGCGGCGCAGTGCCGTTCGCCTGCGGGCAAAGTGCGTTGACCGTATTGCAGTACATATGTATTGTATTGTGGTGCCATATGGAGGATATGGCCAATTCGGGAGGAGATCATGAAAATTGCTGTTCGCGGGGCGCTCGTCGCCGCGCTGTTATGGGCGTCTCCGTCATTTGCCGGGACGGTCCTGAAAGTATCGAGCTATCTGCCGCCAAATCACACCTTCAATGTCGAACTGGACAAATGGGGCAAGATGCTGGAGGAGAAATCCAATGGCGAGCTGAAGCTGCAGATCTATCCGGCCGGCCAGCTGGGCCCGGTCGAGCGGCAGTTCGACATGGCGCGCACCGGCGTCGCCGATATTACCGTTGTGCTGCACAGTGCCACGCCCGGCCGCTTTCCGCTGTCAGAGCTTGCCGGTCTGCCGCTGACCTATCCAAGTGCAGGCGAGACGAGTGAGGTGACCTCCGCGCGCCTGACAGAACTGGCACCGGAATACCTGGCCGATGAGCATAAGGGGACCAAAATCCTCTGGATGGCGGTCACACCGCCGTTGAAATTCAACTTCGCCAAGGTCGATCCCACCGGTCTTGATGCGTTCAAGGGCCTGCGGATCCGCTATGCCGGACAGGTGTTCCAAAATGTGATTGAGAAGCTGGGCGCCGTGCCAATGGCGGTCTCGCCGGGTGAAACCAGTGACGCTCTGTCCAAGGGCATCATCGATGCGGCGACCTTCCCCTTTGAGGCGACCATGGCCTTCGGTCTGGCGCCGACGCTGAAATATTCGCTGGAAAACGGCATTGCCTCGGCCACATTTGCGGTGGTGATGAACCAGGCCAAGTTCGATTCCCTGTCGCCGGATCTGCAAAAGCTGATCACGGACACGACCGGGACCGCCATGGCGCAGCAATTCGGCGCCGACTGGGACGCCCATGAAACGGCCGGACGGAGCTATCTTCAGGACAATGGCGTTTCCATCGTCGCCTTGCCCGATGCCGAAGCCGGCAAGCTCAAGGACCTGCTGACCCCGATGATCGATGAGGGAATCAAGGCGGTGGCCGATACCGGCAAGCCGGCCCAGGCCTTCTATGATGCCTATGTGAAGTAAGATTTCGCGGGCCGAGCAGGGTGTACCGTCCGGCCCGTTCGAACCTCACATCCCCATGCCATCAGATTGCCGCGCTGTGGCCACCGTCCTTGACGCGGTCTGGCCCCGTCACGGCAACATACCGAGCGGAACTGCCCATGCGTGACATTCTCGTCATCGATCGCGATGCCGGATTCTACTGCGACGCGCTTGGCCGCGCCTTTCCCGGCTTTACCTTTCATCGCGCGGACACGGCTGACAGTGTCAGCGCACCAGCACTTGAAAGCGAGGTCTTGATCGGCCTCGCGCCCTATCTCGGCGACGCGCTTCTCACCCGTATGCCCCGTCTGAAATGGGTTCATGCATTGACAACCGGTGTCGACAATCTCATTGCCGCTCCGGCCCTTGGCCCTGACGTCGTCATTACCAATACCCATGGCATGCATGGTCCGCAGATGTCGGAGCTCGCCATTTTGATGATGCTGTCCCTGCTCAGGCGCTTCGAGCAGATGATGGCGCAGAGCCGGGCCGGTGTCTGGCAGCGCTGGCCGCAGCCGCTTCTGTGCGGAAAGACGGTGACGATCCTCGGCCTTGGCGCGATTGGCGAAGCGCTGGCCGCGCGCTGCAATGCGTTCGGCATGACTGTGACCGGCATTTCCGACGGGCGGCAGACGGTTGATGGTTTCGCCCGGATCTTTCCGCGTGCCCGCCGCGCCGAGGCGGCAGCGGAGGCTGATTTTCTGGTGGTCATCGTGCCCTATTCGCCAAAGACGCATCACATCGTTGATGATGCCGTGCTTTCGGCCATGCGCCCCGGCAGCTATCTCATCAACATCGCCCGCGGCGGCTGTGTGGATGAGGCCGCCCTTCTCTCCCATCTTGCATCCGGCCATCTTGCAGGTGCCGGTCTCGATGTCTTTGCCGTCGAGCCGCTTCCCGCCGACAGTCCGTTCCGCGCCCTGCCCAATGTGATCGTCACCCCGCATATTGGCGGCATGAGCGATACCTATGCGGCACAGGCCCTGCCGCTGGTGAAGCAGCATCTCGCCGAATTTGAGGCTTTCGGCCTTAAGGGCATTACCGACAGGATCATCCGCGGCTAGAGCGCCGTTTCACGAAAGGAAAGTCGATGTCTCTGCGACTGAATGCCGTTTCCGATGCCGAGCTTGACCGCCGTTTTCATCTGCTGCGCGGTGAGATGAGCGCGCTCGGTCTTGACGCCATCATCGCCACCGGCAGCAATGACTGGCTGGGCGGGCATTTGCGCTGGCTTACCGACATGCCGGCCACCAACGGCTATTACCGCACGGCAATCTTCTATGCCGACCGGCCGATGAGCGTGGTCGAAATGGGCTCCTTCGGCGGCCGGAATGAATTTGCCGGTCGCGATTCCATTCACCGTGGGGTCGGACTGCAGCTGACGGCGCCGGCCTTCTCCGCCATTGCCCAGACCAACCGGCTCGACGGCGAACTTGTTGCCACGCAACTTCAAGACTGCCGCCGGATCGGCCTGGTGACGGCCGGTGCGATGCCAGCCGCCCTGCTTCATGCCATCGAAGCGATTGACGGCATCGAAATCATCGACGCAACCCCGCTTCTCGACCGGCTGAAGGCCGTAAAAAGTGCCGAGGAAATCGAGAATTACCGGCGGACCTGCCGCCTGCAGGACGAGACCTTCGCCCATGTGCTGGGGGTCATCAGACCCGGCATGCGCGACATCGATGTCGCCAGTGCCGCCATGGCGAAGGCGCAGGCGCTTGGCAGCGATCAGGGCATCGTGCTGTGCGGTTCGGCGCCGCAGGGAAAGGCCGCCCGCTTCAATCCGCGCCATCTTCAGGGCCGGGTGATCGAACCCGGCGATCACTTTTCCATGCTGATCGAGGTGAACGGTCCGGGCGGCGCCTATGCGGAAATCGCCCGCACCATCGTGCTCGGCCATGCGACCGATCCGCTGAAACGCCATTTCGATACCGTGCTGGAAGCGCAGCAGGCCACGCTGTCTGCGATGAAACCGGGCGCGGCGGCGGCGGAGATCGCCGCTGCCCATGACCGCTTCATGCTGGCGCGCGGTCTACCGCCAGAAACCCGGCTTTATGCCCATGGACAAGGCGGCGACATGGTGGAGCGGCCCCTGATCCGTGCCGATGAGACGATGGTGCTTGCCGAAAACATGACGCTCGCGGTTCATCCCGGCTATGACGACGGCACGGTCTTCGCCGTGATCTGCGACAATTACACGATCGGCCCGGCAGGCCCCCTGCCCTGTGAGCACAAGACCGCAAAGACAATCTTTGAAATCCACTGACGGGAGTGAGACGGGATGACGGGAAAAATCGCACTTGAAGAACACTTCATGGCGCCGGGCATGGAGGACTATTTCGCCAAAACGGCGATCAATATCAGCCCGGATCTTTTCGGCAGGGCGGCTGAAGCCCTGGCCGATTTCGGCGACAGGCGGCTTGCCGCCATGGACCGGATCGGCATCGACCATGCCGTATTGTCACTGTCGGGTCCCGGCGTGCAGGCCGAAGCCGATACCGCCACAGCCGTGCGCAAGGCGGCCGCCTGCAACGACTTCCTGGCGGCGAAAATGGCCGGGAGCAAGGGCCGCTATGGCGGCTTTGCCCATCTGGCGGTGCAGGATCCGAAGGCCGCTGCCGACGAACTCGAACGCGCCGTCAGCCAGCTTGGCATGTCCGGCGCCATGATCAACGGCCAGACCAATGGCGCCTATCTTGATGATGACCGGTTTTCGGTTTTGTGGGAACGCGCTGCCGATCTGCAGGCGCCGATCTATATCCATCCCTATAATCCTCCGGACTTTCCGTACATGTATCACAACCATCCGGAACTGTTCGGTCCGGTCTGGAGCTGGACGGTGGAGACCGGGAACCACGCGCTGCGGATCATTTTCGGCGGCATTTTCGACCGTTTCCCGAAAGCACGGTTGCTGCTTGGCCATATGGGCGAGACGCTGCCCTACCAGCTCTGGCGTTTTGACAGCCGCTTTGAGATCTCCAATCGCGGCGACCGCCGGCTGGCGATGAAACCATCCGACTATTTCCGCCGCAATGTCTGGGTGACCACCGCAGGCGTCTGCTCTGATGAACCGCTGCGCTGTGCGCTGGATGCGCTCGGCGCTGAGCGGGTGATGTTCTCGGTCGATTATCCTTTCGAAAAACCCGAAGAAGCCGGACACTGGATCGACCATGCGCCGCTTTCCGATCAGGAGCGCCGGGCTGTCTGCCACGACAATGCCGAACGGCTTCTTGGCGCGGTGAAGCGCTGACGGAGTTGATCGTGCAACTCACGTAATGCGCAGCGGGGTTGCCCTGGCCGCAGCGATATACTGCTATCGGCTTCCATGGCGAGACTGCGTGGGCCACGCCAGGACAATCCTGAGGCAAGTGGTCCCCTCAACCTTTGACAGCTGTCAGCAGCCCTGCCCCCACGAGCCATCCGGCACCTATGCGATTGGCGATGCGGATATGGCTGCGCCGGCCAAAATACCGGGAGATTTTCGATCCGAGCAGAATCCATGCCGCGTTGCTGAGAACGACAAGGCTGAGAAATGTCGCTTCGATCATGACAATCTGCGGGAAAAATGCGTGGTCGGCAGAGATGAACTGCGGCAGGAAGGCGACGAAGAAGACGATGTCCTTTGGATTCAGCGCCGTCACCCAATAGGCGTTAGCAAATGCCCCCCATCCTTTGAACGGCGCATGGTCGTCTGCGGCGATCGGCTTTGTGTCGTCTCTCCAGAGCTTGATGCCCAACCAAAGAAGATAGACGGCACCAGCCAGTTTCAACGTCAAGAACAGGCTAGACGAGGCCGCAAGGATTGCGCCTGCACCGAGCATCGAAAGCGACATCGCGGTGAAATCGCCCAGCAGGACGCCCGGCACAGCCGCCGCCGCTGCCTTTGGCCCATGCCCGAGCGTATAGCCCAACAGCAGCATGACCACGGGTCCGGGGATCGCCAGCAAAGCAATACTTGCAGCGCTAAAGGCCAGCCAAGTGTGTATTTCCATAACATTTCTCCGAAACTAAACTTCGATTTGACTTCAATTCTATGCAGTTTTCTGCCAATTTCACGGCAAATATCTTTTCAGGTCGAAAGGAAAACTACGATATGAACTGGAGCCGGATGCCGCCGCTTTCCGCGTTGCGCGCCTTTGATGCCGTCGCCACGCATCGGAGCTTTTCGATCGCGGCTACCGGCTTGAATGTCACCGAGGCGGCCGTCCGTCAGCATGTCCGTGGCCTTGAACGTCATCTGGGGCTGGCGCTTGTCGAGCGGACAGGGCGCGGTATCAATCTGACTGCGGTCGGCGCACGTCTGGCTGATGCGACCCATGAGGGATTCGGCACGATCCATTCAGCGCTCGACGTGCTGCTTGCCGAAGAGGCGCTTCGCCCGCTGCGTATAACCGTCCCGCCCTCATTCGCAGAAAGCTGGCTGATGCCGAGGCTTGGTGAGTTCTGGTCTGACCATCCGGAGATACGGATCGAGCTTATTCCAAGTCTGGCTGTGCTAGATTTCAAACATGAGCGGCTGGACGTGGCGATCCGCTACGGGCACGGCGATTGGGCTGATTGTAAAAGCCGGTATCTCGTATCCGGCGAATATCTTGTCGTCGCGCGGACGGACACGTTCTCTGACAGGATCAGCGCTGACCCGGCGTCCATGGCAGAGCAGTGCTGGCTGTTCGAAACCGGACGCACCGAACATATGCATTGGGTGGAGCGGCATGGGATCGCGTTTGATGCTGCGCTGCACCGGCATTACCCGACCAATTCCCTGGTGCTTTCGGCACTTCGGGCAGGCCAGGGCATTTCGCTGCAATCCCGCGCCCTGGTGCAGCGCGATCTCGATAGCGGCCTCCTGTCCGTGCTCTATCGTGATCCCTCCGAAACCCTTGGATATTATGTGATTGTTCCGCCCGAGCCGGGCCCGGCCGTCAGGCATTTTCTAAAATGGCTGGAGCGCGCAAGCTGATGTAGGTTTGACAGCGGACGCCCCCCTCCGAAAGGCCCGGGTCCTGATCCGGGGGGCAATCCTGTCTCGCAGCCGCAATCGCCGCCCAGCCCCTCCTTATGGTGCCGTTCGGCAGGATTTTCGACTGCGTGCGCCCTGATCCCAAAAAACGGCGAAAATGATGATTGACAGCAGAATGGCTTTGATTATACGCTTAATCAATCAGAGGAGGACATCTTGACGGACCGTGGGCAAAAGCGCGCGAAGCGCATCACCCAGAGCGATGTGGCAGCGATGGCGGGCGTTTCGACCGCCGTGGTTTCTGCCGTCATCTCGCCCAAGCCCGGCAAGACGATCCGTGTCGGCGAAGAGGCTGCAAAGCGCGTCCGGGCCGCGATGGAGACCCTTGGCTATGCGCCGGATGTCGTCGCCCAGTCGCTCGCACGCGGTCAGCGCAACATCATCGGCGTCTTTACCTATGAAGCCGTTTTCCCCTCCGACCGCAAAAACTTCTTCTATCCCTTCCTGCTCGGGATCGAGCGCGGAGCGATGCGGTGCGGCCAGGACCTTCTGCTCTTCACCTCTTCGACTCTCGACAAGGGTCGCCGCAGCATTTTCCCCAACGGCACCAACCGGATGGGCATTGCCGATGGCGCCATTCTTCTGGGTGCCGTCCAGGACAAGGCCGAACTCAAAAGGCTCTGCGATACCGGCTTTCCCTTCGTGACCATCGGCCGGCGTGAGGTCGGGGGCCGCGCAGTCAGCTGGGTCGCCCCGGATTACTGTTCCGCCGTGCGCGATGTTGTCGCGCGCTGCCGCGCGCTTGGTCACCGCACACTGAAATTCATCGGTGAATCCGAGATTCGCGAACAGAACGAGGATCGCGAGCGCGGTTTTCTCGAAAACGGCTTTGACGACCTGTCGCTGTCCGTCGAACGCATCGACCCTGACAAGATAACGCAGGCTTGGGTGCGCATGCTGCTTCGGTCCGATGCCACCGTGGTGCTGACCGAGACCTTTGCCCATGCCGTGGCGCTGGAGCGGCAGATCAGCGCGCTCGGCCTTGATATTCCCGACGTGATCTCCGTCGTCGCGCTGGCGGCCCCGCTGTTTGACGAGGCCGAGGGCTCGCGCTGGACCCGCATTTCCATTCCCCGGGAGGAGATGGGCGAACGGGCAGTCGAAAATCTGATCTTGAAGATCCGGGATCCGGCCAATGCGCCAGACAATGTGATGCAGAAGCTGGGCTATGTCCCCGGCGAAACGCTTAAGGCCGTTTGATAAGACTTAATAAGTGGGAGAAGAGAACATGCAGACCAAATTGATTAAGCGGTTAATCATAGCGACAGCGCTCTGCGGAGCCCTGACGACAGCCGCCAATGCAACCGAACTTCGCTTCACCGTGTGGACCGGCAGCCAGCCGCATCTCGACATGCTGAACGCGATTGCCGCCGGCTTTGCCGAAACCCATCCGGACGTCACGGTCAAATTCGACACCATTCCCTTCAACGACTATGTGCAGAAGATCACGCTTCAGCTCGCTGGCGGCAATCCGCCCGATCTCGGCTGGCTTCTGGAGAATTCCGGCCCCGCCTTTGTCGACGCCGGTACGCTGGTCGACGTGTCGAAAACGCTGAACGACACTGCGGGTTACGACTATGCCGATTTCTCCAAGCCGGCGATGGGACTGTGGACCAGCGGCGATGCCGTTTATGGTGTGCCCTTTTCGACCTCGCCTTTCCTGATCTACTACAACAAGTCGCTCTATGACGCCGCCGGGCTGGAAACGCCGAGCGAACGTGTCGCCGATGGCAGCTGGACCTGGGAGCAGCTCAAGGCCGATGCGGCTGCCCTGCGCGATGCCGATGCCGGCATCTGGGGCTACGAAACCGTCGATGGCCAGGGCTATGGCGCCCGGGTGATGCACAATCTCATGCCGATCGTCAGGGCCTATGGCGGCGAAGCCTGGTCTGACGGCACCTGCACGCTGAACAGTGATGATGCCGTTGAAGCCGTCACCCTGTTCCACGATATGGTTTACAAGGACGGTTCGACGGTTCCGCCCGGTGAGCAGGGCGACTTCTTCTCCGGAAAGTCGGCGCTGACCATGACGCAGCTGTCGCGGGTCTCCAAACTTGCCGATGCCGGTTTCGACTGGGGGATTGTACCGCTGCCGAAAGGCCCTGCGGGTGATGCGCAGACGGTTGGCCAGGCGGCCATCGTTGCCTTTGCCCAGGGCAAGAACAAGGAACTCGCCGCTGAATTCCTCGCTTACATGACCGACAAGGACAATGTTGCAAAAATGGCGGAATTCTTCCCGCCGGCGCGCAAATCGGTGCTGCAGAGCGAGGCTTTCCTGTCCTCCAATCCGGCGGTCACGCCGGAACAGATGGAGATTGTCGCGGCAGGCATCGAGGCTGGCAGCGTGCTGCCCAACAGCGTCAACTATCCGCAGATCGAAGCCGAGGCCCGGCCCGATTTCGATGCGCTCTGGGCACCGGACGCCAATGTGAAGGCGGTGCTCGACAAGCTCTGCAAGGATATCCAGCCGCTCTTGAAGTGATGGCCCGTGCCGGTGCCTCGGCACCAGCCGGAAAGACAGGACCGGCCGAGCTGCGGCCGGTTCTGAAACCGCCCGTCCGCGACCTGCGTACCGGCTCGTAACCACAAAACCCATCTGGCAGAAAGGGAGGCGCATCATGTCGGCTGCCGAACGGGACCCGTCCCTGTCCCTCAGGACACGCGAGGCCATTGCCGGCTGGCTGTTTGTCAGCCCGATCCTCACCGGCTTCCTGATCTTCTTCGTCGGACCGCTGGTGGCCGTGTTCTACTATTCCACCACCGAATGGAACCTGCTCAGTCAGAAGTCACGCTTCGTCGGTATGGAAAATTACGTTGATGCGCTCACCGCCAACGACACCTTCTGGCATGTGCTCGGCAATTCGCTGATCTTCGCTGCCGGGCTGGTGCCGCTCAACATGGCGCTGGCACTCGGCCTGGCGCTGGCGCTTTGCAAACCGATGCGCGGCGTGGTGATCTTCCGCACCGTCTTCTTCGCGCCGGTGATCACCTCGGCGGTGGCCTGGGCGATCATCTGGACCTTCCTGCTGCAGCATGAGAGCGGCGCGGTGAACCGGGCGCTCGGCCTGTTCGGCATTGATGGCCCCAACTGGCTGCATCAGCCGGGCTGGGCGATGTTTTCCGTGATCATCACGCGCGTGCTGAAGACCGTCGGCCTCAACATGATCCTCTATATCGCCGCGCTGCAATCCATCCCGCGCGATTATGAGGAGGCCGCGCGGCTCGAAGGGGCGAATGGCTGGGACATCTTCCGCCGGATCACCTGGCCGCTGCTGGCGCCGACGACGCTCGTCATCATGGTGATCACCGTTGTCGGCTCGCTCAAGGTCTTCGATCATATCTATCTCATGACCGGCGGTGGACCTCAGAACGCCACGCTGGTGCTGGCCTTCTACATCTACGAACAGGGCTTCAAATTCTTCAATACCGGCTATGCCGCAGCGCTCGCCGTCGTCCTCTTCGTTCTGATCCTGGCGCTGACCATCCTGCAAATGCTTTTGAAGGCGGCACGCAAATGACCTATCGCCAACACCAGAAAATCACCCGGATCTGCTGGGTCCTCGGGCTTGCGGCACTGGCCATTCCCTTTGTCTTTCCCTTCATCTGGATGCTGTCGGGATCGATCAAGGGCCAGGCGGACGTATTCTCCTCCGCCGCCCTCATTCCCGCCGTCCCGCATTTCGAGAACTTTCCGCAGGTCTTCGCCTATCAGCCCTTCGCCCGGCAATATTTCAACTCGCTCTATATCGCCGTGGTGGTCACCGGACTGACGCTGTTTCTCTCGTCGCTGGCGGGCTATGCGCTGGCCCGGCTGCGCTTCGCCGGCAGCGGACTTGTCCTGCTGATGCTGATTTCGGCGCTGATGATGCCTGAAGAAGTCACCATCATTCCGAACTTTTTCCTGATGAAGGCGCTGGGCCTGATGAACACGCACATGCCGCTGATCCTGCTGCCAATATTCGGTTCGCAGGGCGTGATGGCGACCTTCCTGATGCGGCAGTATTTCCTGGCACTGCCGAAGGAACTGGAAGAAGCCGGACGGATGGACGGGCTCTCGCGGTTTGGCGTCTATTTCAAGGTCGCCTTGCCGCTGTCGAAGCCGGCGCTCTCGGCGGTGGGCATCATCACCTTCCTGTTTTCCTGGAACCTGTTTCTCGAGCCGCTGGTTTTCGTGAACGACATCAAGCTCTTCACCCTGCCGCTCGCGCTTGCGAATTTCACCGACACCTATGGCCTGCCGCTCTGGAATCTCCAGCTTGCGGCCACCGCGATGGCCGTCGTCCCCATGCTCATCGTCTACATTCTGGCGCAGCGCCAGATCGTTGAAAGTTTCGCCATGTCTGGCGTGAAAGGATAATGAAATGAAAGAGCTTGGCTCTGATCTCGTCATCATCGGCGGCGGACTTGGCGGCGTTGCCGCTGCCCTTTCCGCGCTGAAGCTCGGACGCAGCGTCATCCTGACGGAAGAGTTCAAATGGCTTGGCGGTCAGCTGACGACCCAGGCTGTACCACCGGATGAAAATCCCTGGATCGAGACCGGATCGACCGCGAGCTATCGTGCGCTCCGGCGGCTGATCCGCGAATATTACCGCGATTTCTATCCGCTTACGCAGGAAGCCCTGAACGATCCGCTGCTCAATCCCGGGCTTGGCAATGTTTCACCGCTCTGCGCCGAACCGCGCGCTGGCCTTGCCGCCATCGAGGCATTGCTCGCCCCCTGGTTTGCAACCGGCCGGCTGACGGTGCTTTTGAATACGAAGCCGATCGCGGTCGAGACGGACGGAAACCGTTTCCGGGCGATCACCGTCACCTCGGCCGAGCATGGCGACATGGTTCTGACGGGCCGCTACTTTGTCGATGCGACCGAGCTCGGCGATCTGCTGGAGCTGGGCGGCGTTGAACATGTGATCGGCGCGGAATCGCAGGCGGACACTGGCGAGCCCAACGCGCTTCCGGGCCCTGCAGACCCGATGGACCAGCAGGCCGTGAGCTGGTGCTTCGCCATGAGCTATCACCCCGACGAAGATCACACGATCGCCCGGCCGCGCGATTACGACGACTGGCACGATTTCAAGCTCGATTTCTGGCCCGACCGGCAGCTGTCCTTCATCGGTCCCAATCCGGTCACCCTGGAAGCCGATGAGCGGCCGCTTTTCGTTGGCGACAGCGACAGCCGCTTTGCCCCCGACAACTGGCACTATCGCCGGATCTTCGCCCGCCGCAATCACCTGGCCGGGCGTTACCCCTCCGATATCTGCCTCGTCAACTGGCCACAGATCGACTATTGCGGCGGTCCGCTTGTCGGCGTCTCGCCGGCGGAAGCTAAGAAACATCTTGAAGGCGCGCGCCAGCTGTCACTGTCCATGCTCTACTGGATGCAGACCGAAGCCCCGCGCCATGACGGCGGCTACGGCTATCGCGGGCTGAAACCGGCCGGTGCGGTGATGGGCACGCTCGACGGGCTGACCATTGCCCCCTATATCCGCGAGAGCCGACGCATCAAGGCGCTGTTCACCATCACCGAGAACCATGTCGGTATTGATGCGCGGAAAGGCATGACAGGCGCTGAACAGTTCGAAGACAGTGTCGGTGTCGGCTCCTACCGGATCGACCTTCATCCTTCGACGGCGCCGCGCAACTATGTCGATATTGCCAACTGGCCGTTCCAGATCCCGCTTGGCAGCCTGATCCCGACCCGGGTGGAGAACCTGCTGCCGGCCTGCAAGAACATCGGCACCACCCACCTGACGAATGGCTGCTATCGCCTGCATCCGGTGGAATGGAACATTGGCGAAAGCGTCGGTGCACTGGCCGCCTTCTGCCTAGACAGGGCCGTTTCGCCACGTGGCATTCACGAGACGAAGGCCCTGCGCTCAGCCTTCCAGACACTGCTCACCGAGACCTTTGACGTGCCGCTCGCATGGCCGAAGGAGGTGCGCGAAACCCCAAGGCTCGAACTGTTTGGACGCGTGGAGTAACACCATGGCAAAGCTTGAACTGAAAGCGCTGAAGAAATCATATGGCGCGACAGAGATCATCAAGGGGATTGATCTCGCCATCGAGGACGGCGAATTCTGCGTCTTTGTCGGCCCGTCGGGTTGCGGCAAGTCGACCCTTTTGCGCATGGTCGCCGGACTTGAGGATATCAGCGGCGGAACGCTTGAAATCGGCGGCCGCCGGATGAACGATGTCGCACCGGCAAAACGCGGCGTCGCCATGGTGTTCCAATCCTATGCGCTCTACCCGCATCTGACCGTCGAGGAAAACATCGCCTTCGGGCTCAAGGTCCGCAAGACACCGAAGGACGACATCACGCGGCTGGTCGATGAGGCCGTGACCATGCTGCAGCTCGACAAGCTCAAGGCGCGCTTCCCGCGCGAGCTGTCCGGCGGCCAGCGCCAGCGCGTCGCCATCGGCCGGGCCATTGTCGCCCAGCCGGAAACCTTCCTGTTCGATGAGCCGCTGTCGAACCTCGATGCCGAGCTACGGGTTCACATGCGCACGCAGATTTCCGAACTGCATCAGCGCCTCGGGCGGACCATGATCTACGTCACCCATGATCAGGTGGAAGCGATGACGCTCGCCGACAAGATCGTGCTTCTGCGTGACGGCCGGATCGAACAGGTGGGCACGCCGCATGACCTTTACGAGCGGCCGGAAAACCTCTTCGCCGCACAATTCATCGGTGCACCGAAGATGAACATCTTCACGTTGACGGACGGGTTTGAAGCCCTGCGAGCAGCGTTTGCGCTGCCGGCGGCAGCACAGCATTGCGGCATCCGCCCCGATGCGCTGGTGATCGCCGAAAATGGCGTCGGGCCGATTGCGGCAACCGTGCGCCTGACCGAATATCTCGGTAATGCCCGCCTCGTTCATGCCGATGTCGAAGGCCATGGCACCGTCATCATCGAGTTGCCGGCCGGCGCGACGCTGTCGCCAGGAATGCCGATCGCCCTGGCGGCACGACCGGGCAGCACGCATTGCTTTGACAAGGCAGGCTGCCGTCTTCCGGCATGAGGCATTGGCGGTGTGATCAACCCGCCGACCGAAGGCGTGGTCATGGGCTGAAGGCCTTTCGTGCGGACCTGAACCGCCCATGATCTTCTCAGACTTGCCGGTTATGCCGATGGCTGCCCGCAATGCGGCTGTGCAGCCCTATGCGAGCCCGGAGACGACGCATGCTCACCCGAATGGCATTTCCGGTCCCGGATTGCCCGAATTTGCCCCCTTAGTCTTGCGGTCATCCGCACTCGGATTGCATTCCACAGTCGTATCGGGAAGATAGAATTTGCCGTCCGGCGATACCTGGGTACCACCTGGGCAGCCGGGCATATTCGCAGTGCCGTCGCCGCCATCATGTCCGTCCTGGGCCAAACAGGATGTGACCAAAACGATGCTTAAGGCAAATGCGCCGTACAATTTGCGACCAAAACGGACGCCGCGAATTCTTCCATCATAAAGCAAAGCGAATTCCTCCCTTCGAGGAATTTCATTTTATACTATGATTTTAAAATATATTTTGTATATATATCAAATATAAATGCAGCCTGGGACCGTATGAATGACCTCGCGATTTTGCACCTCGCTGCGTTTTCCGGTGCCCCTCACCCGCCGAGCTTGATCCTGGCCGGAGCGCTGAAGGAATAGCCAATGCCGTAGGTCGAACGGATTGGCGTCTCCGTGCCGATTTCGTTTTCGATCTTGCGGCGAAGACGGCTGACGACGGCATCGAGATGGCGATTGTCGAAAGGCGTCTGGCGTGTGGCAAGCCGGCCATAAAGCATCTCACGCGAACAGGGGTTGCCCGCGCTTTCAATCAGCACCGACAGGAAGTCCCGTTCGGTTGCCGTCAGCCGGATGTGCTTGCCCTCGGGCGAAACAAGCTGCCAGGCCGCATTGTCCAGCACCCATTCACGACCGGCTTTCGTTTCGCCATCGCGGCGCGGCAGCCTGCGCAGCAGGCTCTGCACGGCGGCAAGGATTTCCCTGAGGCTTGTATTCTTGACCAGATAGATGTCGGCGCCGCTTTCAAAACCGCGCACCCTGCTTTCCGCATCGCCATGGGCCGTCAGCATGATGATCCCGGCATCGTCCGTCTCGCGCAGCCTGCGGGCAATATTGAAGCCATTGCCGTCCGGCAGCGCGATATCGAGGATGATGACGTTCGGCCGCCACGGTGTATCGAGCACAGCCTGCATCGCAGCCGCCGTTTCGACACCGACAGCCTCATAGCCGTGCAGGCAGAGATAATCGACGAGATCGGTGCGCAGGAACGCCTCGTCCTCGATGACCAGAATGGTGCTCATGTCGGTAACGGCTCCTCCCCCATGCCCTCACGTGCCGGGCTCATGCCCGGTAACGGCAACTGCACCACCGCCGTTGTTCCGCCGCCGAAGCGCCGATAGAGCAGCACCGTTCCGCCATGATAACCCGCCAATCGGCAGCAGGTATTAAGGCCAAGACCAGTCCCCGGTATGGTGCCGGTATTGGACGCCCGGAAAAAGCGCCGGCCGACCTCAGCGGTCTCGGCCCGCGGCACGCCGATGCCCCTGTCCCTCACCTCTATGATCAGCAGATCATTGCGCGCCAGGAAGCCGAGCTCTACCGGCCTGTCGAACGGCGAATATTTCAGCGCATTGTCGACCAGATTGACGATGATGGTCCAAAGCATTTCGACATCCGCATGATATTCAGGAAGATCATCGGCAACGGTAAAGCGAAGCCGGCTTGCCTGCTCCACCCGGTCGAAATGATTTCGGACATTTTCGGCCAGCGTGGAAAAATCGATAGTTTCGGTTTCCGGAGCACCGCCGATCAGCCGCTCGCTATCGAGAAACTTGTCGATCAGCATCGTCATCCGGGTGACGGATTCGTCAATACCCTGCAGGCGCTTGCGGATGGTCTCGGAGGGCTGCTCGATAAGCATTTCCAGCATTTCGCCGGCATAGCGGATCGCGGCAAGCGGTGTGCGGAATTCATGGCTGACCGTGTGTACCAGCTGCTGCTGCTCTTCGCGGCTTGCCCGTTCTGCCGCAAGACTGGTCGAAAGCTCGGCCTGCAGGCGGCGGCGGGTCGCGATCTCCATCGACAATGTTCGATTGCGGTCAAGCAGATCCTGGTTCAGCCGGATGCCAAGCATGAACAGGAGGCAGATATAGAAGGCCGACATGAAGATGATGCTCTCGAAGAAATACCAGGCATTGACATTGCTGATCACCGGCCCGGCGTCCACGGTCACCGGCCACCAGTAGACGAGCGCGCTTTGCAGGAGGTCTATGCCGATATGCCCGGCCAGGAGAACGATGCCGGTCCACTTGAGAGCAGCGGGAAGGGTTTGGTCGATCCAGAGGCTGTGGATCATCATACCAAAGATGACGAGGGTGAAGGCCGCCGACAAATGAAGCCGCAGCGCCAGATCCCCCGGATAGTAGACGAGCGCCAGCAGCCAGAGCGTCATATGGATGACAAGGCACCATGCCGCCAGTCGGCGAAAGCCGGGCTGGCCAAGAAAACGCGACATTCCATCGGCAAACGCCACCACACCGACCTTGATGAACATATTGTCGAAGAAAATCTGGACGCGTGACGGTTCGGGGTCGCGCAACAGGAACAGCGCCAGGCCGATGGCGATCGACACGAAGCCGATGGCCAGATCCCGCAATTCATAGAATTGCTGCCAGACCCGCCAGATCAAAAGCCAGGCTGCGGCCTGCAAGGCTGCGGCCACCGACCCGAACAGCAATAAAGTCTTGAGATCCAGCATCGCCAAGACATGCCTGACGTCGAATTCCGGCGCAAGCGGCATAAGAGCAACAACTGCGCGAAACAACGTGCTTTTCGACCCAGATCGGAGGTTGCGTCTGCCCGCTGTCAGAATTGGTCAGATTTCGTCAGAATTGGTAAGTGGATCGCCTCTCCAGACAAACATTATACAGAGCGAAGGGATGCCGGGCCGATCGCCTGGCATAAGGGGGGCTGATTCGGAATGTCTAGCGCGTATCTTCGCAACGCTCTTCGCTCATCAGGCACGGCTGGGGTCAGCGCTCGCCGTTCTTCAATGCGGCGGCTTGTTGCCCTGTTATCCGTTGCAACAGCGCTCGTTCCGGTTTCGGTCCTGGCGCAGGAAGCCCTGCCGAGCGGCGGCGCGTTTACAACCGGCAGCGGTTCGATTTCCGCCTCCGGCACCAGCATGACCGTCACCCAGTCCTCTGACGCCGGCATCGTGTCCTGGGGCGGGTTTTCGATCGGCAGCGGCAATATTGTTCAGTTCAACAATGGTTCCGGCGCGACGCTGAACCGGGTCACCGGCAATGTGACGTCAACGATCGACGGCAATCTCTCGGCAACCGGCAGTCTTTACCTCGTAAACCCCGCCGGCATCGTTGTCGGCTCGGGCGGCATGATCGCAACGGGTGGCACCTTTGCTGCCTCCACCCAGGACCTTTCCGACAGCGACTTCCTCGATGGCGGATCCATGACCTTCTCCGGCTCCAGCGCCGCCGAGGTGGTCAACGCCGGAACCATCCATTCCGCGCAAGGCGACATCGCGCTGATCGCCCGCCGCGTCGAGAACACCGGAACGCTGGAGGCGCCGAACGGCACGGCGGCGCTTGCGGCCGGATACCAGGTGCTGATGAAGGACAAGGCCGACGAGAATGGCCTGCTTTCGGTCGAGCTTGGCGGCGAGGATACCGAAGCGGTCAATACCGGCACCATCAAGGCAGCAAATGCCGAGATCCGCGCCAATGGCGGCAATGTCTATGCGCTTGCGGGCAATACGGACAGCGTGATCAAGGCAACCGGTGTGACGAAATCGAGCGGCCGCATCTTCCTGACAGCCGGCAACAAGGGCACGGTCAAGGTGACGGGCAAGGTCGTGGCGCGCAAGGCGGCGGCCGGCGTCGACCTCGCCAATGTCCCCATCCCCTACCGCAAGCCGACCGAAGGCGGCGATGTCGCGATCACCGGCGGCACGGTCGAAATTTCCGGCACGATCGACGCCTCGGCGGAAGCGGGCGGCACCAAGGGCGGCACGGTCACGGCGGTGGCCGATGGAACCATTTCGTTTTCCGGCAGCATTCTGGCGCAAGGTGGCACGGGCGGAACAGGCGGGAGTGTCGAGACGTCCGGCAGCCATGTCGATATTGGCGATACGGCTCTCGTCAATACGCTCTCCGAAAGCGGTACGGCGGGCAACTGGCTGATCGATCCGTATAACGTGACGATTTCCGACGCTGCCGATACCGGCGTGGGCTTCACCGCGGCGGCCAACAATACGGTGATCAATGTCACCACGCTCACCAACGCACTGGCGACAACAGGCGTCACGGTTTCAACGGGAACCAGTGGCAGCCAGTCTGGCGACATCACTGTCGATGCCGCAATTTCCTGGGGTGCCGACACCGTTCTGACATTGGATGCCGCTGGCAGCATCCAGATCAACGCGGATATCACCGCCACCGGCACAAGCGCCGGTCTGGCGCTTGTAACGGGGAGCGATTACAGCCTCAATGATGGCGCCCGCGTTACCCTGTCGGGGGCGAACGCCAGCTTCTCGGTCAATGGTCAGGCCTATACGCTGATTCATGATGTCAGCGAGCTGCAGGCGATCACCGGCAGCGGCTATTACGCCCTTGGCAATGACATTGATGCTTCGGCGACGGCAAACTGGAACAGCGGTGAGGGATGGGACCCGATTGGTGGCTTTTCCGGTGTTCTTGCCGGCTTCAATCACGCAATTGACGGGTTGACGAGCAATCGAACATCCTCCAGCTCTGTCGGGATGTTTTCATCGACCTCCGGGGCCTTCCGGGATTTTACCCTCTCCAACGTCCTGATCGTGAGTGGCGGCAGTGCCGGCGCTCTCGCCTACCGGCTCAACCCGTCCGCGTATGTCCGCAATATCCACGTGACCGGCAGAGTCACCTCTGTTGGAAGCGGCGGCCAGGTCGGCGGTCTGATCGGCTGGGACGACCAGACCACCATTTCCGGCTCGTCCTCGGCGGCAACAGTGACCGGCTTCGGCGAGGTCGGCGGCCTGGTCGGGCGCCTGCGCGCCGCCACCATTACAAATTCCTATGCAACCGGGGCAGTCACCGGCACTGAGGATTATGTCGGCGGCCTGGTCGGCAGCACCTATCAGGGCGGCACGCTCACCAATGTCTATGCCAGCGGCAATGTCAGCGGCACGACCAATGTCGGCGGCCTGGTCGGCGGTGCGGCCTATGCCGGCGCAGTGACAGCAACGAATGCGTATTGGGATGTTGATTCGACCGGCCAGAGCACAAGTTATGCCGGCAGCGCGATCACCAATGCCAATGCCTATTCATCCGCCAGCTATTCCGGCTTCGACTTTACCAACACCTGGGTGATGATTGCCGGTCAAACCCGGCCGATGCTGCAATCAGAATATTCGACCGTGATCTATACCCCGCACGCCCTGCAGCTAATGGCGCTGAATCTGACCGCCGATTACACGCTCGGTGCGGATATCGACATGACCAGCGCCTTCACCGCCAATAGTGGCGGCTATTATGGCGATGTCTGGGGTTCCGCCGGGTTCTCACCGGTTGGCAGTGGCGCGACGCCCTTTGCGGGAAGCCTCGACGGGAATGACCTTCAGATCAATGGCCTGATGATCGCGCGTGGTTCTTCGGCCTATGTCGCGCTTTTCGCCGCCGCCAGCGGCGCCCGACTGGTCAATACAGAACTGACAAATGCAAATGTGACCGGGCGCAGCTATGTCGCCGCACTGGTTGGCTATGCGCACACCGGAACCGTGATATCAGGCATCAGCGTCGACGGTGCGGTCACTGCTAGCTACGGCTATTCCGGTCTCGTGGTCGGAAGTCTTAACACCGGGAGCCTGACCGGTTCGTATTCTTCGGGAACGGTTCTGGCGTCTGCAGGCTCCACGGCGCTGGGCGGACTGGCAGGACAGATCACGGCAGGTACCACGGTCGATCAGGTCAGCTCCAGTGCAAGCGTAACCGGGACCAGTTCGGTGGGTGGTCTGATCGGAATGTCGGCCGGCGCGATCTCCAATGCCTATGCGAGCGGGCGCGTGACCGGCCTTTCCGGCGGCGCTTCGGCAGGTGGACTGGTTGGCCAGAACTATTCGTCGGGCACCATCACCAGTACATATGCGACCGGCTATGTGACCGGCGGCACGCAGGTGGGCGGTCTCGTCGGCTCTAATGCCGGCGCGGCCTCCGGCATCACCAATTCCTGGTTCGATACCGGCACCACCGGGCGCACCAACGGCATTGGCAGCGGTAGCGGCGGCGTTACCGGCCGGACCACGGCCCAGCTCCAGGGCGCTTTGCCCAGCGGCTTCTCATCGGCGATCTGGGGAACGGGGGCCAACCTCTACCCCTATCTCACCGCGCAATATGCCACGACACCGGTCGCCGTCTCGGGCATCGCCTATAGTGACGGCGGCACGACGGCGCTGGCCGGCATCGATGTCAGCGCAATCTCCGGCGGCAGCCTGATCGGCACGGCAAGTACCGGCGCCAACGGCTACTATTACATTCTGAGGCCGGCCGGAACAGTTACGTCTTCCGGCTCGCTTGCTTTTCTCGATGGCGCAGGCATTGATGGTGCTGCCTTTGGCGACAGCGTCACCGCGACCGGTGTGAGCGGGCTCGATATCTATGGCACGTCGCTTGATCTCGTCACGGGAGCGTCCTCGCTTACCGGCACCATCGCCAATCTCGTCGCCACGCTCGGTTCCTACAGCGACACCGATCTCGCCTTCATCCACCCCGCCGCAACGCAGCTGACATCGACCGACTACGGCCTCTATATCGATACCGCCTCCACCTATTCGCTCGACCGCAACCTCACCTCGGGCGGGCTGCTGATGCTTTCGGGCACGGGCAGCTACGCGGTCAGCGGCACAGTCACGCTCACCGCCGCCGGTGACCTGACGGTTGACGGCGGGCTTTCCTGGAGCGATGCCGCAGCGCTGACGCTCAAGACGACCGCCGGCGATATCGCCGTCGATGGCGCGGTCACGGCGACGTCCGGCGCTATCACCCTCAATGCCACCGGCGCTGTCAATGTGACCGGCGCCGTGAATGTCGGCACCTTCACGCTTGCCGGCGGAACATGGTCGCAGATCGGCGCGACCCTGCCCAGCTTCGCCGCCACGGATTTCCGCCTTACGGGCGGCACCTTCGTCCGCGCGCTCGGCGGCGACGGCACGGTGGCGAACCCCTATCAGCTCTTCGACGTCTATGGCCTGCAGGGCGTCGCCTCGGTCATCGCCGGCACGGCGACCGGCGCCAATTATGTGCTCGCCAACGACATCGATGCCACCTCGACCACCGCCTGGAATGCCGGCACGGGCTTTGCCGCAACCACGCTTGGCGGCAATTTCGACGGCGCCGGCCACACGATCGACGGGCTGGTTCTGGCGGGCTCAGGTCTCTTCGGTTCCTTTACGGATCATGGTTCGGATGTGGCGATCCACGATCTCACCCTCACCAATGCGACGAGGACTGCCATCAGTGCGTCGGGTTCCGGCCTTCTCGTCGGCTTGATCTCCGGCACGGCATCCATCAACCACGCCATCACCAATGTCTCCGTCAGCGGGACGATCACCCTGACCGGCGTCGGCCAGAACGTCGGCGGACTTGTCGGCGCCGTGAACGCGGGCACGCGCGCCACCATCACCGGTTCCAGTTCGGACGTGACGATCGATATCCTCTCAGGCAGTGACGCCGGTGGTCTGGTCGGCTATAACGGCGGCGACCTCACCATTACCGGCTCCTCCGCCTCCGGCGACGTCACCTCTCTCTCCTTGGTCGGCGGCCTTCTGGGCGAGAGCGGCGGAACGCTGACGATCAGCCGGTCATTCGCCACGGGCGACGTGACCACAAGGGTTGGCACGGGGTTGTATTTTGGCGTCGCCGGCGGCCTTGTCGGCGCGATCAGCGGTTCGGCAAGCCTGTCGGAGGTCTATGCCAGCGGCGCGGTTTCCTATGAGGGCCGGTCCGATCCAAGTAGCGTCACCCTCGGCGGCCTGGTGGGAGTAGGTTCCGGTTTTTCGATCACCAATTCCTATTCGGCATCGGATGTGACCTCTTCCGTCGGCAACAGCACTGTCGGCGGGCTCGTCGGCGAGGCCTATAATGATGTGACGATCACCACCTCCTATGCTTCCGGGGCGCTTTCCGGCACGCTCGCCGGCGGGCTGATCGGCAAGGCCTCCGGCTCGGGAACCGCGATTTCGGGCGGCGTCTGGAATGCCGGGGCGACCGGTGTGGCCGTTGCCATTGGCGACAATACAGGCGCGGCGACACTCACCAATGTCCTGGCCGCCAGCACCGCGGAAATGACGAGCCTTGCGACCTATGCCGCGCTCGGCTTCGACATCGATGACGAGGGCGGCACGGGCAGGGTCTGGCGCATCTATGACGGCTCGACCACGCCGCTCTTGCGTAGCTACCTCACCGCGCTCACCATCACCGGCGGTTCCAGCACCAAGGTCTATGACGGCAGCACGGTTTCGGGCGATGTCGGCGGGCTGACCTACAGCAATCCGGGCTACGACACATCCGAAGTGCTCGGCACGGCCTATTACACCGCGAATTCGAAGAATGTCGGCACCTATTCGGCAAGCGCTCTCGGCCTTGACGGGATCTATTCCACCCAGACCGGCTACGACATCACCTTCGTTTCTGGAACCCTCACCGTCACGGCAAAGACGCTGACCGTGAGCGCAAGCGCCAATGACAAGGTCTATGACGGCACGACGGATGCAACCGGCAGCCTGACGCTTTCCGGCGTCATCCTCGGCGACACGGTTTCGGCAGATGGCACCTATGCCTTTACCGACAAGAATGCCGGTACGGGCAAGACGGTCAATGTTTCGGCGATCGCCCTTTCGGGTGCGGACGCCGGCAACTACACCATCGTCACGACGGCCTCGACCACGGCGGCCATCACGGCGAAGACGCTGACCGTGAGCGCAAGCGCCAATGACAAGGTCTATGACGGCACGACGGATGCGACCGGCAGCCTCACGCTTTCCGGCGTCATCCTCGGCGACACGGTTTCGGCAGATGGCACCTATGCCTTTACCGACAGGAATGTCGGCACGGGCAAGACGGTCAATGTCTCGTCGATCGCCCTTTCGGGCGCCGATGCCGGCAACTACACCATCGTCACGACCGCTTCGACCACGGCGGCCATCACGGCGAAGACGCTAACCGTGAGCGCGAGCGCCAATGACAAGGTCTATGACGGCACCACGGATGCCACCGGCAGCCTCACGCTTTCCGGCGTCATCCTCGGCGACACGGTTTCGGCAGATGGCACCTATGCCTTTACCGACAGGAATGTCGGCACGGGCAAGACGGTCAATGTCTCGTCGATCGGCCTTTCGGGCGCGGATGCCGGCAACTACACCATCGCCGCCACCGCTTCGGCCAGCGCCGATATCACCGCCAAGATGCTGACGGCCAGCGCCACTGCCAATGACAAGATCTATGACGGTACCACGGATGCAACCGGCGCCATCAGCCTCGTTGGCGTGATCGCGGGCGATACGGTATCGGTCGATGGTGCAAGCTACGCCTTTACCGACAAGAATGCCGGCACGGGCAAGACGGTCAATGTTTCGGCGATCGCCCTTTCGGGCGCAGATGCAGCCAACTACACCATCGCCGCCATCGCTTCGGCCAACGCCGATATCACCGCTGCCACGCTGGAGGTTGCCGCCGCCAATCAGCAGATGGCAGAAGGTGATGCCGTGCCGCTCTTGACTTACAGCTACGAGGGTCTTGTTGCAGGTGACGACGCCACGCTGTTTTCCGGCGGGCTTGCGACGACGGCAAGTTCGGTCTCGGCCACGGGCCTCTATGCCATCACGCAAGGCACACTGGCGGCGACAGAAAATTACGTCATCCATTTCACCGACGGCACACTGGCCGTCACCAGTGGCGCCGCGGTCAATGACGAAGACAAGCCGATTCCGGGCCATATTGCTGTGTTCGAGCGCGACCTGCCGGCCCTTGAACTCAATGAGCCTGAGCGTGATAGCCGGCTCTGCGAGGTGCCATCCCAAATCGGCGAACAGTCCGGCGCCACTCCCTGCATTCGCTCCTACGGAAACTGGCTGAGCGCGGTGATAGACCAATGAGAGCAATCAGATCGCCATCCCCAAGACAGTCTGTCGCCCGAACGGCGCCGCGTCAGCAAATGCTGGCGGCTTCGCTGCTCGCCTGTGTCGTCGTCCTGAGCAGTGCGCCGGCCTTCGCCCAGCAGGCGCTGGAGCGCAATCTGCCGGAACGCGCACCGGACGAGCCTGTGACACTGGATATCGGCGCCCAGGATTTCGGCACGGAGGATAGCACGCCACTTGGCGTCGACCTTCATGGCGTGCACCTGATCGGCCAGGACGAGCCGGTTGCCGAAGCGCCGCCGCCAGGGATCACCGGCGCGCCGGTCGGCATCGACGCGCAGGCGCTATCCGCCGCACTTCAGCCGCTTCTCGCGCATCCGCTGTCGCTGGCGCTCGCAAGCGAGGTTCAGGCAGCGATTGCACGGATCTATCGGCAAGCAGGCTTCCCCTTCGTTTCGGTGACGCTGCCGCCTCAGGAAATCACCGGTGGCGTGCTGCAGGTGCGGATCATCGAGTTCAAGGCCGGCACGGTGACCGTCAACGGCGTCACACCCGACGAAGCGGTAGCGATCGCCGCCGATCTTCGGGTCGAAAAGGGCGGGCAGATCGACGCCCGGGCACTCAACGAGGACCTTGTCTGGCTGAACCGCTCGCCCTATCGCCGGGCATCGGGCATGTTCCGTCCGGGCGAAGAG
This sequence comes from Martelella sp. HB161492, assembly GCF_013184775.1. Taxonomy (GTDB): domain Bacteria; phylum Pseudomonadota; class Alphaproteobacteria; order Rhizobiales; family Rhizobiaceae; genus Martelella. The sequence continues at coordinate 135,993 of NZ_JAATVV010000006.1, read as the reverse complement.
ACCGGCGAAAGCGATCTGACTGTCACGGTTACGCCCGGCAAGCCCTGGCAGGTCTATGGCGGCTGGTCGAATTCCGGCTCTGCCGATACCGGGCGGGACCGGTTCTATATCGGCGGCAATGCCCGCCTGCCCGGACCGACCGGTGCCTTCCTCTCCTACCAGCTGACCACCAGCGACGAGGTGTGGAGCGATCCATCGATCATCTTCCCGACAAAGGGAGCCTATCCTGACTACGTCAGTCAGGCCGGACGGCTGACGATCCCGATCCTTTCCCGCCAGAGCCTTGAAATCGCACCATCCTTCGTCGCCACCCGCCAGCAGGCCAACAGCTATTTCGACTTCGAGAACACAACCTATGAACTGCCGGTGATCTATCGATCGGCGATTTCCAATTTCGCGCCAGGTCACTATTGGGGCGATATCTATGGCGGCGTCGAACTGAAGCGCCTCGAACGCACAACCTATTTTGACGACGTGGCCGTCGGCGACGGCGCGGCAGATCTGTTTCAGCTCGTACTCGGCTGGAACAATGCCTTTTCTGATCCTCTCGGGCAGACGGCCGTGGATGTCAGCATCAGGGCCAATCCTGGTGGTGTGCTGCAGGGCAATGCCGCCACAACCTGGCAGACATTCTCCAACGGCCGCGTCGACAGCGTGACCTATGCCTATCTCGCTGCCGACATCGAGCATGCCATGCCGCTGCCGGCGCGCCTATCCTGGATTTCCGCGCTGTCGGCAACGCTGTCCGGCGTGCCGCTGCCCGATACGGAACGGATCTCGCTTGGCGGCCGCTATGCGGTGCGTGGCTATAATTACGACGATGTCAGCGTCGATAGCGGTTTCATCTGGCGCAACGAATTGCGGCTGCCTTCGATCGCGCCGCTCGCGGGACATCTGCCTGAAAGCTTGCCCGCCCTGGCCGACAATCTCTCGCCATATGCCTTTGCCGATATCGGTTTCGGGGTCGATCACGATAGCGGCGACACGGCAACGCTGTCCGGCATTGGCGCCGGCTTCGACTACCGGCTCGGCAACAGCCTGACGGTCAATTTCATCGCCGGTGTTGCCTTGCATGACGCAGGTGTCACCCAAGCCGGCAACTGGAACCTCCAGGCCGCGATCACCGGCCGGTTCTAGCGCATCGGCTCGAAAATCATGCGATGCATTGCGGATAGTGGCCTCAGCGTAAAGCGATGGCGGAGCTTTCAGCCGGGGCATTTCGGCCGGGATTGTCATCCCGTCGCCCGCTGCGGCAAATGCAAGATCAACCTTGCAATGCCGCAGACGGGCATCCGATCATGATTCATTCAGTTTTGCCGACTCTTTGCACGTCACTTTCTCTCTCACGCAATAAAGAGCCATGAGAGACGACTCGATGTCTTTCTCGATCGCGCTGAAAACAAGGTTCTGCAAGTCCCAACTGTCCTGCTCAAGTGCATCATATATGCGGTAAATGTCATGGGAGTGAGCCGCAAGATCATCGCGAATGTCTTGTTTATCAAGCGCCTTGTCTTCCTGACGTCGCGCAAAGCGATGGAATATGGAGCCAAGCAGTAAATCTGTCCTGTATGCAAGCGTTAAGGGGTGCGCAGGAAGCGGCGATTTTGATTTCTCAAGCTTATCCGTGGCGGTATCGACCGAGGTGAACCGAGACAGTGCCGGCCTGCCGAGACGCGAATATTCGCGAGCGAGGTCTCGGGGCAATAGCTTGGCGGAATTGTCGATCCCGCTCTTCTTCTCGAGGAGCTCGAAGCGAAGGGATTCGTTGCGCCGGTTGATGTGCTCACTCAGAGACATGAGATGCTCTCTCTGCTCGTGCGAAGGTTCATCTTTATACTTCGCTTCCTCTTCCTGCTTGAGCTTGGGCAAGCGCGCATCAACCCATTCACTTCTGAGCTCGCTGGACCGGAAAGTCTGGCAGGCGCGAGCGCGTCTGACGTCTTCGACGGGCAGTTCGGCGGTGGGCAGACGATCAGCGGACAGGTGACGATGTCGGTTGTTTTGAAGTGGCGAAGTTGGCATTGTATTTTTCCCTATATTTTCACAAGGAAAACTATATTGCTAATTCGCCTTATATTATATTTTATTTAACTACTTATATTGATGGAATATCTGCCGGATTATCCAGATGACCGGTATATCGTGCAGTCTGTCATTTGATCCTGATATCTCGTGGCTCATCCTTCCGGCCTGAACGGCGGATGCGCTTTGGGACATATTTCACTTGAGCGCAGCTGCGCGACAGAAGCCGGACCTCCGCGTCCACCTTTCCTGCCGTGCTGACTGCATCCGGGTCCTGATGGTTTCATACCGTCCTGACCGACCCATTGGCATCGCTTGGCCCATACCGACAGCGACCCTGGTTCTCTGCGCCCGAGTTCTCTCGGGAGAGAGTCCTCGCGCAGTTGTTGCAAATTTGCATCACAACCACCGGATACAGTATAATATTTTGCAATGTAAGATTGCGTTCACCGTCTGTCGTCGTTTCAATCCCCGCAAATCGGATTGAAAGGCGAAACGATGCATCGCGGAAATAATTTTCATGGAATTTCAGGCCTGAAGCAGGATCATCGGAGGGCTGCGGGAATAACCGCCATGCTTGCCTCGGTGTCATTGCTGGCAGTTCTTTGGGGCAGCTTATCGCCGGCCATGGCCGATGATGAATGCGGCGAGCCTCAAAATGGAGTCGTCATCTGCGATGCAGCGAGCTACGCGGATATCGATTATGCCCCTCTCGAAACGCTGACGATCCTGTTTAGCAATCCCGACACGCTGCTGACGGGTAAGGTAAATCTTGTGGCGTACAGCTTGGCCGACGAAGTCGATGGGCAGATCGTCATACCGCAGCTCAGTTCGGTCAATGGTGACATTCAGCTGATGGCCTTTCAGAGTGATGGACAAATCATGCTCGGCAGCGTCTCCGCTGTCGGTACGAGCCACACCATCACCGCCTACACGATTGTCGGCGATGCAGAAATCACTCTGGGGCTAGGGGACGGTCCTACGGTGATCAGTGGTTTCGGTCTCTACGCGACGACGTCCGTAGGACCATCGGGCGATGCACGGATCGTGTCTACCGACGCCCATCAGACCATCAATATCACCGGGAGCATTTCCTCGTCCAACGACGCCAGCGGCGATGCCATCATCGATATTGATTTTGGAGATACGACCACCGCTGATTTCGGTGCTTTCACCGCCACCGATTTTAGTCAGGCCCCCTTGCATGCTCAGGCGAGCGGATCGGGGAATGCAAGCATATCGCTCAGCAACGCCATGATGACGATCAGCAATTACAGCGACGGTGCGGATGTTGTCCTGGCCGAAACGACTGCGGCCAATGCATCTGGCAATGCGACCATTTCGATTGCCGATGTCACCGTTATAGGAGATCTGGGCCATCCGCTCAACATAAGGGCGACATCGGCAAACGGCGACGCGAGTATCTCGATTACCAATTCTCAGGGTCTAGAACCGGGAATCCTGATGGCGGGTGTTGTTGCGGAGGCCGCCAACGGAACCGCAACAATCATCCTCGGCGGCTCTGGCACGATCAGTGCGGTGGGCTCCGCCGCCGGCCTTGTTCGGGCCGAAGGGCAGCTCGCCTCGATTGCGGTCGACAGCTATGAGATCAGCGCGCTCGACGATGGCTCCGGCATGATCACCGCCCTCTCGACGTCGGGTGGTTCCGGCACCAATGCATCGCTCTCGGTTTCGAACAGTCTGGTCAACGCCGCAGCAGACTATGCCACTGCGATCCGCTCAGCCGGCAGCACGACCGTGCAGCGCAGCGCTATCGCGGTCGAGGGAACTTATTCCACCGGCCTCCAACTGGTCACGCGGGCCGGCGCTTCGGGAGCCAACACAGCCTCCATTGAGGATACGACGATCAATGCCACGGGCGCGGGCACCACAGCGGTTCTCATTGATGCTGCGGCGAACAGTTCACTCTCTCTCAACCTGCTTGGCGTTTCGACGCAAGTGAAACTGGCCGATCCGGTTGCTTCGGGACGCTACGTCGCTTCGGCAATCAGCATGCTCGACGATGAAACCTTCGGTGTGGAGGGCGTGCGCGACATCACCATGACCATAGACTCGGGCACGACGATCAGTGTCGATACCGATCCTGATCTGGACTCGCTGCCCGACACGGTCGAAATCGTTCAGTATGCCTTTGTCAACGCCATTGATGCCGCCGGCAACACGATTACCATCACCAGCGAAGGCGTCGTCATCGGCGATACCATGCTGGGCGGCGGATCCTCGAATGTCACGATTGCCGATGGCACATGGATCGGCAATATCTACGGCGATTTCGACAGCGTCAACGGTTCGTCTGCCGATACGCTCAACCAAGGGACGGATCAGTTCACCTGGACGGGCGGCAGCTTTGTCGGTGGTGTTTTCGGTGATGGCGGCGACGATTTCTTCGACATCGTGCTCACCGATAATCCGGAGGCAATTTCCGAAGCCAGCTTCGACGGTGGCGCGGGCGCCGATACGCTGCTGCTGGAGGCAGGCGATTACGGCACGATTTCCGGAGCGGCCATCACGGCCTTCGAAAATGTCATCTTCTCCGATGTCAACGCCGATCTGCAGGCAAGCGGACTGATGGCGCTCGATCTGCGTTCGGCCTATGCCGATGACGGCGTTCTGGGCACGCTCATCCTCGATCAGGGCACCAGCACCGCCTTCATCAGCGATCCGGACAGCGCCGATGGCGCCGTTCAGCTCGGCGGGCATCTGACGCTGACCGGCGGCGTGCTGGCGCAGCCGGCATCGAGCCAGCTCGAGGTTCTTGGCGATGTCAGAAACTGGGGCACCATCGCGCTGGCCGATGGCGCGATCGGCGGCGTGCTGACCATCGATGGCGATTATTACGGCAACGACGTGCCAGGCGGGCTGGCGCTGGTTTCACTCGATATATCGCGCGCTGGCGGCAATGACAGCATCGTGATCGGCGGGGATGTGTTCGGCACGACCGTTCTCAGCCTCAATGCCACAGGCCGCAGTCTGCGGCCACATATCTATGAGCTGGTACAGCTTGAAACCGGGGCGTCCGCCTCAGCCGATGCCTTCGCGCTCGACGGTGGCGGTTTCCGTTCGCGGCTGTTCAATTATGATCTCTTTTATTACGACAGCATATTCGGCGTCTTCGACAGCGGCTATTATCTGCTTCCATTCTTGAGCACGGGCAGCATTGAGGCCGGGTTCGACGAGGCGTTTCTGGCGCAGGCCAGCATGGCCGACCTCGTGTCGGCCGGCATCTCGCTTCAGCCCTATGTGCCGCTCTACGAAGCCTATCCATCCGTGCTTCTGGATATGATGGCCATACCCTCGCTGGAGACCCGTTCGGCAGGGCGCTACGCGCATGGCGAGGCGCTGTCGTCGGGGCCGGCTCCGGCGGCGCTGTGGGGACGCCTCGGCGGCTCCTTCAGCCACAACGATCCGGGACAGTCTACCACCGGCTATGATGACGATCTGTCGACTTCGCGCATGCAGGCGGGGCTTGACGGGCTGTTTTTCGACAATGCCGCCGGCGCGCTTGTGGCAAGCTTCACCGGTAACTACGCCAATGGCGAGGCGAAGGTCCGCTCCGCTTACGGCAATTCGAAGATCCATACGGATGGCTGGGGTCTCGGAGCAACGGTCACCTGGTTCGGCGAAAATGGTTTCTATGCCGATGGTCTGGCCGAGATGACGCTGTTTTCCAGCGAACTCAAGGCAGATGGCGAGATCATGTCGCCCGGCGACAGCGATGCGACAGGCTATGGGCTTTCCGCCGAGGTCGGACAGCGCTTCATGCTGACCGACACAATTTCGCTGACGCCGCAGGCCCAGCTTGCATTCACCTCGGTTTCGATCGACAGCTTTACCGGCCCTTATGGAGAGGCGGTCAGCTTCGACGATGGCCAGAGCCTGCTCGGTCGCATCGGGATCGGCATCGAAACGCTGAGGTCATGGCAGGATGGTTCGGGGGCGCCGCGCTCGGCCCGGTTCTACAGCACGGCCAGTCTCGACCATGAATTCCTCGATGGCACAAATGTCGTTGTCGACGAAATCTACAATCTGGCCTCGGTTCCCGATGACTGGTCGGGGACGCTGTCACTGGGCGGCTCCTATGGCTGGCAGGCCGGCAATGTGGCGATTAGCGTCTTTGCAGAGCTCAGCGCCGCCACAGGTTTTGATACCGGTTCTTTTGGCTATGGCGGCAATGTTGGCCTGAAGGTCCGGTGGTGAGAGGCTCCCGGCCAGCTTTCCTGCTCCGTCAGGCGTTCTGGCCACGGCCGCAACGAAGGCAGAAGACGCACCGACGGCAACCGCCAGCCGATGCGTCGAACCGATAAGATAGAGCGTCCTGATGCGTCCAAAAGGACGCACGGCGCTCTAGGCGGCGGCCTGGAACTGCTGAGTGTCTTCGGCCAGCACGTCGAGGAGATGCAGCCAGCGCTTGGCAAACCGCTGCTCGGCGTCTCTGGCCTGCTTGCGGCGGGAAGCCTCACCAGGGCGGATGGTCCGGAATTCTAACCCATCCAGGAAGTGACGCCAGCCATCCGGTGTGTTGTCGCCGACATTGATGGCACCGTTTTCTATATGTCCGGCTAGGCCGTCGGCGTCGGAAGCGATCACCGGCCGTCCGGCCGCCATGGCTTCGAGTGCGACCAGTCCGTAGGGCTCGAAGCGCGAGGGCATGGCAATCACATCGCAGGTTGACATGGCCGCGGCCGGGCTTTCCGCATAGCCGCAGAAGACGATCCGTGGGTCCTGTCCGGCAAGCTTGCGAAGCTGCTTTTCCTGCTCTCCACAGCCGAAGAGATGCAGTTCGATATCCTGCCGATCCGATTTGCGCAGCCCCTCGATCAGAATGTCGAAGCCTTTCTGCATGTCGAACCGGCCGATCGCGCCGATCACCGTCTTGCCGGCGGGCAAGCGGTCGGGCAGCGCAAAGAACGCGTCAAGCGCGACGCAGGGCTCGATGACCTCGAGACGGTCTTCGCTGACGAATTTGCGGGCAAGCCACTGGCCCTGCTGCCAGCTGACGGCCACGACCTTGTCGAAGAGCGCATAGGCTGCTGAGAGCAGCGTTTCGAAGCGATCGCGGTTTTCGACCCGTGCCGTAACGAAACGTTCCGAATAGCTGTGCTCGACATGAATGAGCGGAACGCCAGCATAGCGGGCACGAAGGGCGGTGATCAGCGGCATGTTCTTCCAGCAGATCGACAGATGCGAAACCACATGGCTGACGCCTGCAAGGCGGGGCGGCGAGAGCTGGCCGCGCTTGATGCGCACGATCTGGTGGCCCGCAGCGTTCTGCCCGGCCATCCGGGTGAGGTGATCAAGCATCCGGTTGACACCGCCAAAACTGGCATCATCGACGAGGTGGTAAACGGTCATGGGAGTTCTCCTCAATTCAGGCGTTGCTGGTGCCGAGCAGGCGGTTTTCAACAGTGCTGTACAAGCCGTCGCCGGCGACGGCGATGATGGCGGCGGCGACAAGGGTGACGACGGACTTGACCGGTTCCTCGATGAACGGCCGGCGCGAAGCCTTCAGCGAGCGCAGCGCATAGCCGAGCGCGGCACGCCCCTGACGCATGGAGACGCAGCGCCGCGCGAGGTAGCGCAGCTGGTAGGCTGCGGCGCGGTCGCCATGGCGCTCGATCAGTCCCGGCGCCAGCCGTGCGAGCTTGTCGCGCATGGCAAGCCAGGTCTGGAACTGCTTTTCGACATTGGCCGAGAGCCCGCCGACATGGATGCGGTAGAGCGTCAGGTGGCCGGGAATGCCTTCGATCTTCCAGTCTTGCGTCACCATGAAGCGCAGCCAGCCCTCAATGTCGTCGGACTGGCGAAAATTCTCGTCGAACCACCAGTCACGTTCGGTCTCGCCAGCGGGACGATAGGCGAAGGCCCTGAGCGCTTCCATGCGCATGACGGCGGCGGAACCGTTACCGATCGGATTGCGGCAGAAGACATCGGCGGCGCTGATGTTCTTCAGCTTCGGCGACTGATTGAGGCCGACGGGCTTACCGTTCCGGTCGATCATGCGGGATCCGGAGAAGCTGATGCCGACATCCGGCCTGTCCTGAAGATGGCGGATATGCAGCTCGAGCTTTTCCGGCAGCCACAGGTCATCGGCATCGCAAAAGCCGACATAGGCGCCTCTTGCGGCTGCAATGCCGGTGTTATGAGCGCCGGCGAGGCCACGATTTGACTGCGAGATCAGGCGAAGGCGCGGATCTGCATAGCCCTTGACGATAGCCACCGTGCTGTCCGAGGAGCCGTCATCGACGACGATGATCTCGAAATCGGCAAATGTCTGGTCGAGCAGGGAATCGAGCGTTTCACGAATAGTCGTCGCCGCATTATAGGCGGGAACAATGATGCTGGCTGCCGGGTTGTTCATGGTCGTTATCTCCTGAGCGATTGATTAGTGGCTTGCCGAAAGACGCCGGAAGGCGCCTGGGCAAAGGGCTTCGGCGGTCGCCGCGCCGAGCGTCAGCAGACCGCGGCTTGGCTGTTTGAAGAAGGCACGCGGGCTCAGCTGCAGCGCCTTGATGGCCAGCTTGAGCGCTGTGCCGCGCGTGCTTTCAAGCCGCAGCGCGCGGCGGGAGAGATAGCGCAGATGCGTTGCTTCCGCCGCCGCGATCTCCCGCTTTGTCAGCGAGACATTGAGCTTCAGCGCGGTCGAAAGCGCCGTCTCCCACGAAAAACGCATCGCCGAGAGGTCGGATGACAGACCGCGGCGGCTGGCACGATAGAAGGTTGCAAGCTGGTCGATGCCTGCGATCTTCCGGCCGGCGGCGGCAAGACGCACCAGCCACTCGACATCCTCGCCATGGACGATGCCGGCATCGAAACCGCCGGAGGCCAGGAAGGCTGCGCGTGTGACGACGATGTTCGACATCGTGCAGGTTTCGTTTTCGGCAATCAGGTCGGCGACAGTGAGCGATGCTTGCGACACCGTCGACTGGGTTTCTACGGCCGCGATGGTCGTGCTGAAGAAGGCGACCCGGCCATAGGCGACATCGGGAGCATCTTCGCCGGCAAAACGCTTTTCGAAGGCGTTGAGGCGACCGGATGGCCAGACGTCATCGGCATCGAGGAAGGCGATCAGCGTGCCCGCGGCATGGTCGAAGACGGCGCGGTTGCGCGCCACGCTCGGCCCCTGATTGGCCTGCCGTACAAGCCGGATGCGGCTGTTGCGCCCGACAAACTGGTCAACGATTGCAACGGTGTCATCGGTCGAACCGTCGTCGATGACGATCACCTCGAAGTCCGGGAAGGTCTGGCCGAGCACGGAGTTCAGCGTTTCGGCAATCGTCGCGGCAGCGTTGTAGCAAGGAATGACAACTGAAAATTTCGGCATGATCAGGCTCCCTGAAAAGTGGGGTTGCAGACAGCGCCGGTGCGGACACCGAAGGCTTTCATGAGCACCGGCAGCGAGACGGCGACCTGCGCAGCCGTTGCAACCGCGAGGGTCGTCCAGGCAAGGGCGTGCAGACCGTGCGGCGCTGCAATGATGACGGCGCCGGTGATGGTGACGCCGGAAATCATCGACAGGAGCAGTTCCCGGTCGGCACGGCCGGACGAACGCAGCCACTGGGCGGCGACCGACCACAGCATGTTCGGGATTGCCGTCAGGCAGAGGATTGCAACCAGCGGCGAGACCGATGCCCACTTGCTGCCGAAGACCAGCGATACGTAATGGGATGCGGCGAAGCTCTGGCTCAGGGCGACAACGGAGATCGCTGCCATTGCCAGCATCAGGGCGCGCTTGAGGGCGAGCTTCCGGTCATCACTGGTCGACAGGTAGGGAAACAGCACCGTCGACAGCGCCGTTGCCAGCGAGGTCGAGATCCCGACCCCGGCATTGAAGGCAAAGAAGTAGATGCCGAGGGCCTCTGTGCCGAGGACGGCGCCGACGATCAGCTTGTCGGCCTGCGCCCGCACCGCCTTGACGAATTCAATGCCGAGCACGGAGGCACCGAAGCGCAGGAAGGCGGAAAGCGGAGCCGGCGTGACGTCCGCAGCAGGCGACCAGGCGACCAGGCGCCGCATCCCCACCAGCCAGACGGGTGCGGAAATCAGCTTGGGCAGCACCACCGAAAGAGGGCTCGGAAACAGCGCCACGAGAAGGCAAGTCAGAAGGTTGGCACTGACATTCTGGGCGCCGGATACCGCCGCCGTTCGGGCAAGCATGCCCTTGCGCATGGCGAGCGCACACTGGACGAGGCCGCCCGGCATGAACAGATACTCCAGGCCAAGCAGGGCCATCAGGGCAAAGGTCATCACGCTGCCGCCGGCAAGCCAGACGCCAGCGCCGACGGCGACCTGCAGAAGTGTGAGGCCTGAGCACCAGACCCAGAAGATGCGGTGGGCTTGCTTGCAAACGGCCTCAACGTCGCGGTCATCGGCGATGATGATGCGCTGGCCGACGCCGTTTTCGGCGAGCGATTTCAGAATGTCAGAACCGGCCATGGCCGCTGCGGCAATGCCGATTTCAGCAGGAGAGAGGAAACGGGCCATCACGACGACGACAGCCAGGCGCGACACCTTGGCGGCGGCCTCCGATGCCAGATAGGCAGAAGCACCGCGCAGGAGCGGTGAATCGGCTGTATCTGCAATCATTTTTCTGAGCGCGGTCATCAGGCATTCCCGTCTTGTTACAATCTGTGGACGTCGGCTTCTGTTGTGTTAGGCTTATAGAAGAGAGGAGGACGGCCCGGTTGGGTGCCGAAGGTCAGCAGGATGCCCATCGGGCGCAGTCTTCTATACTTCGGCATAGGGGACAGGCTGCGGGACCATGTGATTACTGGGCGTCTCGGTGGCGGCAGATAAAAGCCGCTTTGCAAATTGGGTAACTGCGTTTGGAAAACCATCTGAAATCGGCAGTGAGCCGGATCGCGATCGTCGCTCTCCTAGCCTTTGCGCAAGGGTGCACCTCACTCCAACCGATCGAAAACAGTGAGAATGTCAGCCAGGGCGAAAGCTATCAGGCGCAGTATCGCGCGACCGCGGATGACGAGGCCGAGCGGGTTCGCAAATCATCGGTTCTGATGAATGCACAGCGTTGCGCACCCGATCAGAAACTCGGCCCTGCCGGAAGTCACGTCGTGCCACCCGATATCGATTTCCTGTCGCCAGGCGATCTGATCGACGTGTCGATTTCCGATGATGATGTCATCTCGGGCAAGTATGAGGTGTCCCAGGACGGCATGCTTCGCCTGATGCATGTGCCGCCTGTCAATGCCAAGGGCCGCTCGGTCGACGCCGTCGAGGAATCGGTCCGGCGTACCCTGATCGATCAGGGGCTTTACAATACCGTGCCGCTGGTCTCGATCCGGGTGATGGATTTCGCGCCGGCGCGGGTTTTCGTCGCAGGTGCCGTGTTCGAGCCAGGATCGGTGACGGTCGGCTCGGTAGCCGCGACATCGCTCGACAGACTGCGGCAGGAGACGCTCGGCGGGCGGACAAGCGAACGGCGTCTGGCACGGGCCCTTCAGTCGGCCGGCGGCGTGCGCCCTGATGCGGATCTGTCGCGCGTCACCGTCTGGCGTGGCGGATCGAGGAAGGTCTACGACATGCGGCCGGCGATTACCGGCCATGCCTATCCCGATCCCGTCCTGCTGGAGGGCGATCAGGTCGAAATTCCGAGCCGTGGCTGTTTCCAGGAGGAGCTCGTCGCACCGTCGGTCGTCTCTCCGCCGGGCGTCAAGGTATTCATGTCCAACCTTTCGGTGCCCGCATCATCCAATTCCCAGGCCGCCATTTCCAAGGATACGGTCGAATTGCGGTACGGAACGCGCTTCCTGCAGGCGGTGTTCAGCCTGAACTGCGTCGGCGGTGCGCGGCTCACCAATTCCAACCGTTCCGCCGTGCTGTTCACGCGCAATCCGATAACAGGTCAGTCGATTGTCATCGAACGCAATCTCGAGGACCTGCTGCGACGCAGTGATCGCGACGATTTCGATCCTTACCTGATGCCCGGCGACGCGCTGGCCTGCTACGATTCCTCGGTGATCAACATCACCGATCTGGCGACCAAGCTCGGTATCATCGGAGCGCTCGGGGTGATCATCTAGAACCCGGCGGTTCGCGCATGACCGCTTGACGCCTCAAGCTGCAGGGGTCCAGGGCCCGTCAGGCCCGTTCGCGCTCGGCTGGCAGTCCGCTTAGCGCCTTCACCGTCTTCGCAAGCGTTTCGTTTGCCGCTTGGCAGAGCGGTTGGAGCTCTTCGCGCGTGCCGTATCTGGCCGCGGTTTCAAGATCCAGCAAGGCGGCGCGCAGTGCAACCGCGCCGAAGACCGCCGCAGAGCCTGCCACCTTGTGCGCGCAGCCAGCGAGCGCATCGAGGTCTTCCGTCGGCTCGGTGCTGCGCAAAAGACGCTCCGAAGTCTCGGCAAGCTCGCTCCTGAACCGTTCGAGTTGACGCGCCATCAATGCGGCCGGCAGCGTCTCGGTCAATTCCGAGAGCGTCTCCCGGTCGATCAGGTCAAGATCGCCGGCCGGCGCGTCTGCCGTGAGCGAAGCGTCTTCTTCGACCTGACGCTGATCGAGCAGCTGGGCGATGACGGCGCTCACCTTGGCGCGTCTGAGTGGCTTGATGATGCAATCGCGCATGCCCGCCTCTTCAAGCCGGCGACGCTCGTCTGGCAGAGCATGGGCCGTGAGGCCGATAACCGGGGTCCTTCGCGAGCGCCCCTCGCCTTTGCGGATCGCCTGGGTGGCGCCAATGCCGTCGAGCCGGGGCATGCTGACATCCATGAAAATGACATCGAAACGCTCGGCCGCGGCCTTCTCCACGCCTTCGATACCGTCATGGGCTTCGACAATCCGGCAGCCATATGTCTTCAGCATCTCGCGCGCCACGAAACGATTGGTTTCATTATCCTCGACAAGAAGAACCGAAAGACCCGAATCTTCGATCACCGCCCGATCAGCCTGCCGGCTCGCTTCGACGGCGGTTTTTCCGTCGTCAGCGACCGCAAGCGGTGGCAGGCGGAAATAGAACCGGCTGCCATTGCCCGCGACACTCTCCACACCGATCTCTCCGCCCATCAGGTCGACGAGCCGGCGCGAAATGCCAAGGCCGAGACCCGAACCGGGTGCCGTCCGCTTGTAGGAGGGGTCGAGCATCACGAAATCATCGAAGATCCGTTTAGCATCGCCTTCGCCGATGCCGATGCCGGTATCGCTGACGGAGAATTCGATCCATCCGTCGTCTCCCCAGGGGGTGGCGCGGATGACGATGCTGCCGTTCTCGGTGAATTTCACCGCATTGCCGACCAGGTTGATCAGGACCTGACGCAGGCCATGGCGATCCTGGTCGAACGACGCAGCATCCGCAGCGGTCACGACGTCAATGACGTTTCCGCGTGATGCCGCTGCCGGGTCGCTCATCTTCTTCACCTCGGTCAGAAGCGGTGCGACCGCGAATCGCTCCGGGTTGAGCCGGGTGACACCGGCCTCGATGCGGGTGATGTTGAGAACGTCATCGATATGGCCCTGCAGGATCTCGCCCGAAGCAATCGCCGTTTCGACATAATCGCGCTGCTTGCAGGTCAGGCGGGTCTCGCTCAGCATGTCGAGCAGCCCCATGACCCCGTTCAGGGGCGTGCGCATCTCATGGCTCATCACGGCGAGAAAGTCCGACTTTGCCTTTGCCGTCGCCAGCGCATCGTCGCGCGCCTGGGTGAGGTTTTGCTGTGCCATCCGGCGTTCGGAAATGTCGCGGATATAGGTCACGATGATCCGGCCTGCACCGCGCCGGGTGAGGCCAATCGAGACTTCGGCCGGGAAGACTTCGCCGCTGGCCCGCATCGCGTTGATCTCCAGCCGGCCGGAGAGGTTGCCCTCGCCGCTGCGAAACTGCGCGAGCAGCTGCGCGCGCCGGTTGCGATGAAGCTGGATGTCCGCCTTGGGAATGACGAGTTTTTCCGCATCGACGCCGATAGCATGTTCCCGCTTGTAGCCGAACAATTGTTCTGCCGCCGGATTGAAATCGAGGATGCTGCCGGTTTCATCGGAAACGATGATGGCTTCGAGTGATGCGTTGATCGCGCTTTCGTAAAGCATGTTCTGCGCCTGCAGGTCTTCCGATCTCCGTCTTGCGACCCGAAACTGCCATACGGCGAGAAAGAGCGCGAGGAACATCGATAGCATGACACCCAGCGTCACCATGGCAGTGCGCAACAGCACGCCGAAGAAGATCTGCCTGTCCCGGTCGGACTGCACGGCCAGAAGGCGGACCCCGGTGAGCGCGATGGCGCGGATATCGCCGCGCAATTCGCTCAAACGCGCACCAAGGGAGGGCAAGGCCCCGGCCAGCGCCCGGTCCGGCCCGTCAATGACCGGAACCGCGCCATCGAGAGCATCTGCCACCCTGTCGAGACGGCTGCGCGCTTCCGCTGTCTGCGTCACACTGCTGAAGACGGCGCCCTGCTGTAGGGTTTTGATGCGGCTGTAGAAAATGTCGAAGCGCTGGCGCACCGCATCAAGGGCGGTCCCGGTCTCACCATGGATCGCATCATCGATGGTCGTCTCAAGCACCAGAAGCTCAACCTGTATCTGCGACATCGACCATTGCACGTTGTCGGTGGAGGCCGATCTGAGCCGCGCGATCTCCTGCATCAGCTGGTTAGCCAGCAGGCCCAGAATGAGGGTGACTGCAAGCAGGACAACCCCTGCGCCAACATAGATACCTTTCCGTTCGCGCGGTCTCGGGGAACTGCTGATGTCAGCGATGTGGTGCATGCGATCGTCCTGACTGGATTGGAGTTGTCTCAGCCTCAAGCGAGACACATCTGGCCCTTGGGTGAACAGTATGGCCCTGCCAGACCGGTGGCGCGGTCGGGCCGGCGCGCGATGGCGCCAGCCCGCTGGTCAAACCGAGGACAGGGCTCAATAGGCGCCGCGACCGGAAAACACCGCACGCACCGTCAGTGCGATAATGGTGAGATCCAGCACGATGCTGCGCGAGCGGATATAGGCATTGTCCATCTGCAGCATGCGTTCGAAGCCGATTTCGGCACGGCCGGAGACCTGCCAGAGGCCGGTAATGCCGGGTTTGGCCGCGAGCCGCGACATCGCTTCCGGTGCATAGGCCGCCACCTCCTGGGGGAGCGCCGGACGCGGGCCGACAATCGACATGTTGCCCTTCAGCACGTTTAGGAGCTGCGGCAGTTCATCGATCGACAGCTTGCGCATGATCCGGCCGACGGGGGTGATGCGTGGATCCTTGCGCGACTTGAAGCAGATGCCTTCGCGGTCGCTGGTCGCAAGCAACGCCGCGCGGCGGGCTTCCGCATCGCGATACATCGAGCGGAATTTATACATGGTGAAGCACTTGCCATTCTCGCCGACGCGGACCTGGCGGAAGAAGACCGGGCCGCGCGAGGTGGCGGCAACGGCAAGTGCCGTACCGGCCATCAGCGGGGAGAGCATGATGAGCGCCGAGGAGGCAACCGCAATGTCGAGCAGGCGCTTGCCGCGAACCCGTGCAGCCGCCGAAGCGCCGGCGCGCACCGCGCGGGCTTCACGATAGGCATTGATCACGAAGCGGACATTGCCCAGCAGATAGCGTTTGGCCATCCGTCTTGGCTCCATCATCAACCGCCAGACCCATTCGCAGCCGGCCTTGCGGAAGACCAGCGGCGCGCGTGTCATCCGGCCCGACCAGAAATCGAACTGGGCGCCGACACCCATGACCAGAGCGGCGTCGAGCTTGTGGCGGTTGCGAGCAATCCAGACATCCTGCATCGGCACGCCGAGCGCGACGAGCACGATATCGGCGCCGGACCGGTTGATCGCCGCGATGATCGAAGCTTCGCTGTCCTTGTCGAAATAGCCGTGCCGCGTGCCGGCGATCTTCAGCCCCGGAGCCATTTCACAGGCGCGGTTGGCTGCAGCTTCGGCGACACCGTCCTGGCTGCCGAAGAAATAGATCGAGCGGCCAAGGCGTGCCGCCTCCGTGCAAAGCGGCACGAAAAGATCGGTTCCGTTCAGATTGGCTTCAAAGCTCTTCTTCTGCAGCTTGGCGGCAAGCTTCATGCCGGAGCCATCCGGCAGGAGATAATCGGCCTTGCTGATGGCCCAGCGATAGGAGGCATCCTCCTTGTGCGTGTTCATGCAGTGCGCGTTGAGGAATGCGGCCGTCCGCTTCTCGTGCCGTGCAGAGAGCAGTCCGCCGACAGCTTCCATCTGCGTTGCGCTGACGATCGGAAGTCCGAAGAGTGAGATTGTCTTGAAAGCGTCCATGTGACCCTCCACCATGCGTGTTGCTGTTGGAGGCGAACATGTCTGATGCGAGACTGGGCCGCATTATCGAGGAAGGGGAGGTGAAGCTGCTGAAAGCATAGGCGATGGCACCGGCAAAGTGATGCCCGCTGCTTTCGGATGTGAAACCTATCCAAAGGACGGGTTTCGGCGGTTCCACATATCCCTTAGGTTACAACTCAGCTGGAAGTGGTTACAAACCATCACTTGTTAGGTTATGGATAATATAGGCTGCGGAGGGTATGGGCGCTGATGAAGATATTGATTGCTGACGATCACGAACTGGTGCGCGACACCATATGCGCCTTTCTTGCGAGCGAGCCGGACTTGCGGATCTCCGTCGCTGCCGATTTTGACGGCGCTGCAGCGCTGATGAACAAGGAGGCGCCCTTCGATCTCGTTCTCCTCGATTATTCAATGCCGGGAATGAATGGGCTTGAAGGCCTGGAAAAGGCCAAGGCGCTGAACTTCGGCAGTCCGGTCGCGATCGTCTCGGGCACAGCCTCGCGTGCCGTCGCGGAGCAGGCACTGGCCTCGGGTGCAGCCGGCTTCCTGCCCAAGAGCCTGCCCGCCAAGTCGCTGATCCATGCGGTGCGGTTCATGGCGGCGGGCGAACAATATGCGCCGGTGCAGTTCATGACCGAAAAAGAGGAAAAGACGACACACCCCCTCGAAGAAAAGCTCAGCAAGCGCGAGATGGATGTCCTGAAGGGGCTGATCGAAGGCCAGTCAAACAAGGAGATCGCGCGCGATCTCGATCTGCAGGAGGTCACCGTCAAGCTCCACGTCAAGACGCTGTGCCGCAAGCTTGACGCCCGCAATCGCACCATGGCCGCGATGATCGCAAAGAATGCCGGCCTGTTCTGATCCCTATCCGAAAGCGTAGCCCGACATGCGGATGGGCACGTCGGTTGTGCCATCGTGCCGCCCGGGGATGCGCGAAAGTCTTTATCTGAGAACCCGAACTCGAACCGGGGGACCGTTTGATGAAGACCAGCAGCCCAGAAACCGCCCAGCATCCGTCACGCCGCATGTCGCTCTTCAGCCGGTCGTCAGCCTGGCTCCTGCGATCGCTGAAGTCCGTATTGCGCGGGGCCGTCTTCCTGCCGCGCCTTCTGCATCTCAGCCGTGGCGGCCGGATCAGCCTGTGGCGTGTCGCATCTGGCGGAAATCTCGCCGATTCCGGTCGCCTGCCGCGCTACGTCCTGCTCGGCGCGATGATGCTGGCGGCAATCTGGGCGCCGGTCATCAGCTATGTCCGCTATGCGCCGCTCACCTTCTCCTCCGAAATGGCGCTGATCCTGCCCGGCGCCGGTGCATCGACCTCGATCAACCTGTCCGATATCGGCCAGGCATCCTCTTCAGCCAATTCTGCCTATTCCAGCTCGACCCTGAGCCCGACGGTGACCTATCAGAGCCTGCTGTCGTCACCGCAGGTGCTCGAGCGGGCGGCAAAGGACATCGGCGACGATCCGGAAGGCTTCGGCCAGCCGCGCATCAAGCTGCTCGACCAGACGAGTTTCATCCAGGTTGCCGTGAAGGGCGGAACGCCGGAGCAGGCACGGGCCCGCAACAAGGCGCTGCTGGATGCATTCCTGGTCGAACTCGACAAGCTGCGCAACGATGAGATCGCGCGCCGCGAAAGCTCCGTCGTCGGGGCGATCGATGCCTATCAGGCCAAGGTGGACGACGCCCGCACAGCGATCGCCGACCTGCAGCGCGACAGTGGCCTGAAATCCAACGAACAGTATGATGCCATCATTGCCGATAATGAAGACCTGCAGATCGAGATCGCTGCTGCGCAGGCGAGGCTCGACGAGCTGACGAAGCGCATTGAAATGCTCGGCAGGTCGCTCGCAACGACACCGGACATGGCGGCTCTGGTCCTGAAGCTGCGCGCCGATCCCGAATATGTGACCCTTGCCGACACTCTTGCGCGTGACAGGGCCGACCTTGCCAGGCTGGCAGTGAATTTCGGCCCGAACCATCCGAAGATCGTCGGCGCCAACAACCGCGTCGCCGGCCTGAGCGACCGGCTGTCGAGCCGCGGCATGGTCCTTGCCGGCTTCGATACGCTGGATCTTGCCGGTGAGGTCGACGCGCTTGCCGACGGACCGCGGGCCGCTCTTTTGTCTTCGCTCGTCACCCTTTCCGCCGAAGCCCGTGGACTGTCAGCCGAAATCAGCACGAAGCAGCAATCGCTGGCACGCGGCGCGGCGCGTGTCCGCTCGCTTTCGGATGCGGCTGCAAAGCTCGATGCGCTCCAGCGCGAATACAAGGTGGCAGAGGCCGTATTTGCGTCTGCCCTGGCGCGGATCAATACGGCGAAGTCCGACATCTTCGCATCCTACCCGATGGTGCAGGTCGTCAGCAGCCCGTCGATCGAATACAAGCCGACCTCGCCGAACATCAAGATCGCGATCGCCGGCGGCGTTGCGGGGAGCGCATTCGCGCTGTTCAGCCTGCTTCTGGCATGGATCCGCCAGCCGCTCCTCGGGCGGGCGGTCAGCCTCTTCACCGAGGGCAAGTGAGATGGCGTTCCAACCCGCCAACCTGCCGGAGACCATCGTTTACAAGACGCTGGTCTTCACCTGGCTCTTCTATGCCGTTGGTGCGCTCTATGTCGTCGGCCCGGTTCTCGGGTGGCTGCTGTTCGGGCTGGCCGTCATCGCGCTCTATTTCGGTCCCTCGCTCAGGCCGTCGCTGCGGCCGACGGGGCCGATCCCATTCATCGTCTGGCTGTGGATTGCCGGCATGCTGGTCATGCTGATTGCCTTGTGGGGCGGGCATCTGCAATGGGGTCTCGGCCTGAAACAGACCATCAAGTCTAGCGTCGGCTGGGCCAAGGGATGGGCGCTGCTGGCGCTCTTTCCGCTCGCCGGCGCCATCCTTCAGGTACGGCGCGAGACGCTGGTCCGCGGCCAATGTGTCATCGGCCTCTGGACGCTCATCCTGCTGCCGATCATGTTTGCCGCCCCTTATGCCGGCCTGCCGGAACGGATCTTCGTGTCGCCGCTGAAGGCCGTCGGCGGGCCGGGACCGGAATATTTCTCGGTCTATTTCTACACGCTCGATCCCTCAAGCTGGACGCCGCGCTGGCAGTTCTACGCACCGTGGTCGCCCTTTGCCGGCCTTCTCGGGATCGTCATGGTGGCGTTCGCGCTGGAGGAAAAACAGCCTTTCTGGAAAACCTGCGGGATTGTCGCAGGCCTGGCGATGATCGTGCTGACGAAATCGCGCATGAGCCTCGTCGGGGTCGTTGTCTGCACGGTCGGCCCGCGCATGCTGCCGCTCATCGCAAAGATCTATGCCTGGCGGCTGGCGGCGGCCTTCGCGACCTTGATGGCGATCTTCGGCGGCGCCGTCTTCACCATGATCGAAGGGGGGATCTATGCCTTCAAGAATGCCCGGGCCGACAGCACCCGCGTGCGTGAGGCATTGCAGCGTATCGCCTATGATCGCTGGTCGGAAGCCTACTGGTTCGGCCATGGCACCGTGCAGCCGGGCCCGCATCTTGTCGAGCACATGCCAATCGGCTCGCATCATACCTGGTTCGGCCTTCTGTTCGTCAAGGGCCTCACCGGCTTTCTGGCGCTGCTGCTGCCATTGCTGGCCCAGACGGCCATCGTCATCATCGACTGCATTCGACATCCCCGCGGCCGGTTGCCGCTGTCGATCGTGTTCGTGATGATCGTCCTGACATTCGGCGAGAACATCGAAATCGAGGCCTACCTGCTGTGGCCGGCCCTGATGATGCTCGGCATCCATGCACGGGAAATGAAGCTGGCCCAGAACCGCGCTTCGGCGCAATGCGCCCAGAGCAGCGCTGCCGAGTGAGACTGTCGCCTCAGTTATCCGGGCCGGTTTTCGGGGAATTGCGCCGGAAAATCTGAGCCAATTCAATAAAAACACATATTTAGCAATTTATATTTAGCGCAATTGAAAAAAAAATAGTGTTGTTATAGTTTTCAACGACTTTTGTTAAATATGTTAGCGAGCTATGTCGTTGATCATAAGCATTTTAAAAAACAATGCGTCAATTTACGGAGGCGAAAGATCGGATTCTGTTCGGTCTGATAGTGCTCTGAAAAAACATATCATCGAAGGCTGTATTTATCTGACATGTAGAATATATCATTTCAGCGTATTTCTATCGATATTATATTGTCTATCTGTTTCGATGTCCTTTGCTCAGGAATCGCGCAGCGAAGATCTTTCAGCTGAGGCCTTTGTCGACAGGCTTGAGCAGGAACAGAAGACGATTGATGCGATCAACGGGCAGATTACCGGCCTCATGGCGAATATGGAAGAAGCGGAGGCCACGCTTCGGCAGCGTCTCGTTGACGCAGAATCCGGCACGCTGACGGAAGGCGACGATATCAGTGCGGATATGTTGCAGCACGACGATGCCGCAGCACTTTACAAGCGCCGGCTTGAGCGCCTGTCTGAGCGCCAACGCCTGATTGACATGACAACACTGCTGATTCATGCCGCCGACAAAGCGCAGGAGACCGCCCTTCTGCTTGAGCACGAAATCATGCTGCATGACTTCTGGGTCGAACGGAACATGGCGCTGTCCCGTCTTGTCGAAGACCGGCTGGGCGCCCGCGAACTGACAGCCGAAAACCTACCCCCGGCCTTTGCTTTCGGGCCACTCGATCCGCCTGAGCAAGGAAGCATCTGGGGCGCCAGGGCAGCGCGGGCAGCACTCGTGGCCGAGGCCGCGCGGAAAGAACGGGCTGCGCTCGAAGCCCATCTCGCCGATCATCAGAAGGCGCTCGAAGCCGCCGAATTTCAGCTTGCCGATGTCACGACCCGCGAACGGCTGAAAAATGCATTTGCAGGGCGGGCACCGGCGGATCTGCGCCTGACGCTGGACGAACTGACGGCGCGCATCGACGCGCAATCGGACCAGGAGCAGCACGCAGCCGCGGCGCTGGCCGCGACAGTGGCGTCAGAGCGGCAGGCGGCAGCCGCGCTCCAGGCGATGATGAAGAATGGCCCTTCCGATGCTGCCGACGGCGGCGAACGCAATGACGACGACACGGAGACGGCAAGCGCCAGCCTGCGCGAAGCTCAGATGACGGCCAGTCTGGCCCGGCGGCGGCTTGCCCTTGAGATAGCCCTTCACACGCGTCTGGACGATGTCGTGGCCGCTGCGGAGCAATCCGAAGAAAGTCTCGCGCTCTACCGCCCCCTGCTTGAGGAACTGGTCTCCAATCTTCAGCAGGGCGCCGTTCTTGTCGAACTGGCCGGTCTGGAGCAGAGCTCCGATCTGCGGCAAAGGCTCGCGGAAAAGCGGCAAGCCTTAGCCGATCTGAAGGCCGTTGATGCCGAAACCGCTGAGCTACTGTCGTCGAATGTGGATGCCCTCGATACCAGTCAGGCCGCTGTTGAAAAGGCCACGCGCGCGCTCGAGGAGGCCGAGACCAATCTGGAGCGCGAACGCTATTGGGCAGCCTTTTTCGACACCGCCGCCGGCAAAGATACGTCGGAGCTTGTCGCTGCACTGCAGCCATCGCGCGATGCGGCGGCGCTGGCGGCGGCTGCACAATCGCAAGCCGAGGCCGCGCTCGCTGCCGATGCGGCTCTTGGCGCACTTGACGCGCTGGCTCAGGCGCGTGACCGGCTCCGCAATCCGATCAGCCTGTCGGCCGCGTCGGATATGAACGCCTTCCTCAAATGGCGCGCCTCGATCGCTCTGGCGCCGGAAGGGCCGGCAAATATTGCCGCAGCGCCGGCAGGAAGACCTGTAACCGGCAACGCGGTCGACCCGAACAGTGCCGACAGCGCGGCACAGCCCTATATCAATGCGCTTTTTGATGTGCGCCAGCGACGGGATATCATTTCCGAACGGTTGAAATATTTCGAGGATCTGGCCGCAGCCGACGCCGCTTTCGACGCCGGGCTGGACAAGGCCATTCTGGCCCAAACGCAGCTGGTCGCTGAAATCGATGCCAATCTCGCAAGGACCAGAGAGCGGTGGGGCGCGGCTTCTGTCCTGCTGCAGCGTGCAGAAAGCGGGACGCTCAATCCGGATGACCTGCCGGGTGATATCGGCGCGCTGGCCGACCGCACGGCGGTCATTGAAAGCGAGCAACGCCGCAATGATGCCGCAGCCGTGCTGACAGAGCTTCAGGAGCGCAGTGCCACTGGCAAGGGCAGCTCTGTCGCACCGCAGATGAGCGAGACGCTGAACACGCTTTCAACGATTTATGGCCAGCAGATCGAAGCGCTTGTCAGCCTTATCCGTTTCACGGAGCAATTCGCCAGTCTCGAGAACATTGATAATCTCGACGACATCACCAAGCACCGGCTGCTCCGCGAGGTCCGTGAGCGTTTCGATGATGCCAAGGGCAATTACCGCTATCTCGACCTGATCTTCGGTGGCGACGAACTTGTCGACGTCGACAAGCTGATGAACCGGTATTTCGAAGTTCTGATCCTGCTCGAGCGGCGCAGATCGGTGCTGGACGATCAGGAGGCCCAGCTCAAGCTGGCTCAGGATGCCGCAGCCGCTTTGCGGCCCGCCATCGCAACCCTGTCGGATCTGACGGATGCCGAACAACGGCTGTCGCGGGCACGACTGGACCTGAAGGCAACGGCCGTGCGTGCAGCGCTCGATCCGCCGCAGGCGGCGGCGATGATCGCCGCTGCGGAAGAACGGACAGGTCTTAACCTCGAGATCGACGACCTGCCGGTCATCGATGTGCAGGACGGTGCGACCGACCGGGCAGAAGCGCTGCTGATTGCCCGCGAACAGCTTGCCAGCGGACTTTTGACGGACTGGGCCCTGGCGGAAGGATATGCGCAATGGTCGGCAGAGCTTGACGACATGCTCGCCCCCTTCGGCGGGCTTGACCGGCTCACCCGGGAACTCAACACATTGGAGCTTCAGATCGTCGATCAGCGGCGCGAGATCAATCAGCGGATCCAGCGGCTGACCGGATTCGCGTTCAGCGACGACCCCGAAGCCGAGGGCGAAGAGACACGCCGCTTCATTGCTGGTGAAATCGGCATGCTGAATGCCAATCGTGAATCGCTCATCCGGCAGAAGCTGTTAACCACGACATCGGCAATACTGGTCATTCCGGTGATTGCGCTGATCGTCTATCTGGCCGGCCGGCGGCTGGGCCATCACATCTTCTTCAGGCAGACGAAGGAGACGGAAAGCCAAAGGGAAAGTGCCGAGAGGATGCGACGCGGCGAAACACTCAACGACATATTCCAGCCGACATGGGGCGTGCTGGTCTGCACGCTGGCGGGCATCTATCTGCTGAAGGCCTTCGAGGTTGACATCACGCCGATTGTCGCATCGCTCGGCATATTCGGTCTTGCAGTCGCCTTCGGTGCCCAGGCGCTCATACGCGATATCTTCTCCGGCTTCTTCCTGCTGGTCGAGAACCAGTTCAGCAAGGGCGATGCGGTCAGGATCGGCGAAATTCACGGCCGTGTCGAAGAGGTCGGCCTGCGAATTACAACGGTCCGAGACTTCGACACCGACGAGCTTTACTACCTGCGTAATGGCATGATCTCCGGTGTCGCGAACGGACGTGGCTTCCGCAAAATCCCGGTGGATATTCATCTTGCCTATAACGCCGACCTCGAGCAGGCCACCGCCGTCATCAAGGCGCAAATGGAGGCCATTCGCAACGATCCGGTCTATGGGCCGCAGATCGACGACTGCAGGCTCGTTCCCGGCTTTGCCGGGCTCGACTATGATCATGCGATGATCGTTCTGCGGGTCTATTTCCTGATTGCTGGTCCCGACTGGCCGACAAGCAAGTTCCGCGAGAATGTGGCCCGGAAACTGCTCGAGGCAGGCATAGGTCCGGCCATTCCGACCTCGAAATCCTATGAAATTCACAGCAATGGGGTCGCCCCAACCTGAGGAAGACGCAAGCCATGGGACGGCCGCCGCCAGAGCCGGTTCGGCCATCGAACCGTTCTCCACGCCGCATGTGGCCCGCGGCGGAACCGCAGCGGAGAGGGCTGGCGCCATGGCATCAAATCATCTGTCGCGGCCGATGCGTCGATTCAATAAGACAGAGCGCCGTGCGTCCAAAAGGATGCACGGCGCTCTAGAATACCAGCTGGTGCAATGGCAGCAATCCGGCGCCGAGATGGGCAGGATCGCCATCGAGTTCGCTCATCACCAAGGTCGGGCGCGGCAGCCGGCGGTCCCGGAATGCACCTTTCGCCGCCGCGAGCAGCTTCGTTCGCAAGGCTGCGGGTGCCTCACCGCCAAAGACGATCATGGTCGGGTCGACGATTGCCTGAAGCGCGCGCAATGCCAGATGCAGCTGCGGGCGCACGGCGTCGAGCCAGGCAGTCATGCCGGGCCAGTCCGGATCGAAACGGGCGGTGAGTTCAGTGACCGAGCGCAGTTCGACGCCATGGCGCCCAAGCATCTCGATCAGACCGGAAAGCGCCGGCCGCAGATCGAGTTCGTCGGCCGTGAAAATGGCGCCGATTTCGCCGGCATTGCCGTGACCGCCGCGAAACGGGCTGTTGACCGAATAGATCCCGGCTCCGAAACCGTGGTTGAAAGACAGATAGACCAGACAATCCGTTGTCTCTGCATCTGTGCCGCCGCCGCCGAGATAGAACTCGGCCAGCGCACTTGCCGTCGCGTTGTTTTCCGCAAAGGACGGCAGGCCGGTCGCATCGTTCAGCAGCGCCTCAAGCGCCCGCCCCTGCCAGTCGGCCAGCCGGTCGGGCGGCTGAAAGCGATCGCCCGGACCGGTTCTGAAACCCTGCATGGAAATGCCTGCCCCGATGATGCCGCGCCCGGCCGCCACGTTCTTTCGCCATCCATCAAGACGGCCTTGCAGGATCGTCATCGCCTCTTCTGGCGTCGACGCCTCCAGCTCGCTGACGTCCTGAACAATTGGCTTTCCGGTGAGATCCAGCAGGCAGAAGCGGATGTTTTCCGTGCTGACAGAAAGACCGACCGTCGCATAATGCTCCGGATCGACCGAGACCATGGGACTGGGCTTGCCCCGCCCTGAAATCCGCACATCGCCGAAACGCAGATAGCCGCGCCGCTCGAGGTTGTCGATGATGCGGTGGACCGATTGCTGGGCAAGCGATGTCTTTCGCGCAATATCAGAGCGCGCGACAGATCCGGCATGAAGCACGATGCGGAGGATTTCCCGCTCGCTCGCCGCGAGATGGCAGTCTGTATCGATCTCTTTGTCCAAGCTTACATTCTCGCTTCGGGCCACCCCATTTCCAATTCCGGTTCATTGTCGCCGTGGCTGTGTCTCAATTCAAGTCAAAATATCACTTGACATGAGTAATAATAATATCACATTTTGTGAGTAATAAAAACATGTCGGCCTGGGAGGAGCGATATGATCGCGATCAGCATCCAGAACCTTTCGAAGAAATTCGGGACCTTCACCGCCCTGTCTGAACTCTCGCTCGAGGTCAGGACGGGTGAATTCGTAACCCTTCTTGGCCCGTCGGGATGTGGCAAGACAACCCTTCTGAAACTGATATCGGGATTTCTCGAACCGACATCCGGTACGATCAGCATTGACGGCAAGGATGTGACCCAGACACCGCCAGAGGCGCGTGACACGGCACTGTGTTTCCAGTCCTACGCCCTGTTCCCGCACCTCACGGTGAGAGACAACCTCGAATTCGGCCTGCGCCAGAAGCGGCTTCCGGCGGCCGATCGCCGCGCCCGTGTCGGCGATGTCGCTGCCAAGCTCGGCCTTGAGGCGCAGATGGACAAGTTGCCCAACCAGCTCTCGGGGGGCCAGCAGCAGCGCGTCTCGCTCGGCCGGGCGCTGGTGATGCGGCCAAGTGTCATTCTGTTCGACGAGCCGCTTTCCAACCTTGATGCCAAGCTGCGTGATCAGGTGCGGGTCGAGATCCGGCGGATCCAGAAGGAATACGGACTGACGGCAATCTACGTCACCCATGACCAGGCCGAAGCGCTGGCCATGTCGGATCGTGTCGTGGTGCTCAAATCGGGCCGGGTCGAGCAGATCGACACGCCCGAACATCTCTACGCCGCGCCGCGAACAGGCTTCGTCGCCGACTTCATCGGCAGTGCCAATGTCTTCTCCGGGCATGCGACCGGCCGCACCATCGATGGCAGGCTGCAGGTTTCGACCCCGGTCGGCACAGTCGAGGTCATCGCGCCGGCGACGGCACCCGGCGCGCAGGTTTCGCTGTGCTGGCGGCCGGAACGCGTTGTTCCCGGCAGCGGAGAGCTGACCGGAACAGTGCTCAATCGCGCCTTTCAGGGCCATTTCACCGACCTGACCATCGACAGCAATGGCTGCATTCACCGCATTCAGCTCGCCGAAAGCGATGCACGGGAAGGCGACGAAATCCGGTTTTCGATCGCGCCGGAACACATCATCTTGCTGGGGGCAGACCATTGACCGCGCGCCGCTGGCTTTTTGTCATCCTGCTGCTGCTGCCGGGGCTGGGACTGATCCTGGCGCTCATCGGCATGGTGATCTACATCGCGCTCGCCCAGTCCTTCGGGCTTTATGCGCTGAACGGCGACAGCCATTTCACCACCGGTTTCTGGAGTGAGTTGATCGGCAGAAAGATCTACAGCCGGTCTGTCCGCTATTCGATCTATATCGGCGTGTTGAGCGCGTTGTTTTCGGTTGCCCTCGCCTATCCGCTGGCCATCTGGCTCAGAAAGCCGTTCAGGGGTTCGATGACAATCGGCGCGATCCTCAAGGCACCGCTTCTCGTCAACGGTCTGGTCGCCGCCTTTCTATTCATCAATCTGATTGCCTATCACGGACTTCTCAACCAGTTGCTGATGTGGATCGGCATTTTCGACGAGCCGCACCGGATGCAGAACGACCGCCATGCGATCGGCGTGCTGATACTGCAGACATGGAAGCAGATGCCCTTTGCCTTGCTGCTGCTGACCGGCGCTGTTCAGGGCATTTCCGATGACATTCTTGATGCCGCCCGCGACATGGGGGCTGGTGCATGGGACCGATTCCGCAAGGTGATCGCGCCGCTCACCGTTTCGGGCATGCAGGCGGCGCTGGTGATCATCTTCATCGGAGCGCTTGCCGATTTCAGTTTCCAGACCATTGCCGGCCCGACCAATCGCCAGTCGCTGTCACAGCTCATGGTTTCCTACAAGGGGCGTGGCGACTGGAATTCCGCTGCTGTTGTCGGCGTGTCGATGATTGTCATTGCCATGGTCGGGTCCGCCATACTGGCGGCCGCCGCCCGGCTCATGATGAAGGGGCGCGCACGATGAGCTCTTCCCGCCTGAACAATATCCTGATGGGCCTTGTCGTGACGGTCGCCATCCTCTGGCTGGTCATTCCCTTCACCATGGCGGCGCTGTGGTCGCTCGTCGATCCATCCGAGCCGTGGACGGCAGGAACCATCCTGCCTCCCGCCATGTCTTTCTATCGCTGGGTCGACATGTGGCAGAACTCGTCGCTCAAATCAGCACTGGCGACCTCCTACACACTCGCACCGTCAACGGCGATCCTGGCTCTGCTGCTGTCCCTGCCGACGTCCTTCGCCCTGGGCCGGATTGCCTTTCCCGGCCGCGAACTGGCAAAGATGCTCTGCCTGCTGCCACTGATCGTGCCGCCCTTCATCACCGCCGTCTTCTTCTCGTCCATCCTGTTCCAGCTCGGCCTCGCCGGCTGGCGCATGGGCGCGATCATCTTTGCCCATTCGGTGGTGTTCCTGCCCTATGCGATCCGCATCATGACCATCAGTTTCGAACAGGTGCGTCAGGACCATATCGACGCTGCGCGCGATCTCGGCGCCAGTCACTGGGCCCGTTTTCGCGTCGCCTATCTGCCGGCGCTCAAGCCCGGCATTTTCGCGGCACTGCTGATTGTCTTCATTCAGTCGATCGAGGAATTCGCCATCGCCTTCATCGTCGGCTCGCCCGATGTCGTGACGATCCCGACGCTGCTCTACGCAGCGCTCGGACAGGACTTCGTCCGGCCGAACGCCGCCGTTCTCTCACTCATTCTGGTCGTTCCCAATGTGATCCTGATGCTGATCCTCGAACGGCTTCTCAAATCCGCCAATCCGACGCTTTCCTCCGGGAAAGGCTGAGCCGGTTAATGAGCATAATTCAACAGAGGAGATGATCCATGCTCAAGAAACTCATGATATCCGCCCTGGCGATGGCCGCCTCGGCGCATGTTGCCGCCGCTGCGGACCTGTCGACGATGTCCTGGGAGGAGATTGTCGCTCAGGCCAAGCAGGAGGGCGAAGTCACCTGGTATGTCTGGTATTTCCAGGACGATTTCCGCCGTGCCGTACAATCCTTCGAGGATGAATATGGCATCAAGGTCGATGTGCCGGTGACCACGCTTGATGGCAACACCCAGAAACTCATGGCCGAAAAGGCGCGCCCGACCGGCGATATCGACGTCTTTGCCTGGGACTGGAACCTGCTGCCGACCATCGACAAGGCTTCGACCTTCATGCCCCTGACCATGCTGCCCAAGGATGAAGGGCGGGTTTCGAACATGGTTGGCGTTGATGGCGGCGACTATGCCCTGGCGTTCTGGGGCAACCAGACCGGCATTGCCTACGACCCGACCAAGATCGACGCGGCCGACCTGCCGCAGACAACCGCGGACTTTGCCGCCTTCTGGCAGGCCCATCCCGGCAAGTTCGGCTTCAACTACGAGAATGGCGGCGCTGGCCCCTCGTTTTACGAGAATGTTCTGCGGGCCGTTTCCGGCGCCGACTTTTCCGATGGCTCGGACAGTCAGGAGCATCTCGACCAGCTGCAGCCGGGTATCGACTTCTTCAACAGCTATGCCGATGACTATGTGATTACCGCTTCGAATGCCGATTCCATCACGCGCGTCTCCGATGGCGAGTTGTGGCTCGCTCCGGCCTGGGAAGACCATCTGGCCGGGCTGCAGAAGCGCGGCGAGGTTCGCGACGATCTCAAATTCTACATCCCGGAAATGGGCATGAGCGGCGGCGGCAACGCCGTGGCTATTCCGTTGAACGCGCCGCACCCGGCGGCGGCGGCAGTCTTCATCAACTGGCTGACCTCGCCCGAGACGCAAACCATGCTCAACCGTGATTTCGGCAGCGCGCCCAAAAATGCCGCAGCCGATGATTCCAACGCTCTCGTGCCCAATGCCGAACGCAAGTTCAGCACGGCCTGGGGTGCCCAGCCCTTCCGCAGCGCGGTCGAAACCCTCTTCATCGAAGATGTGGTTCAGGAACGCTGAGCCTGACGAAAGCGTCCATCTACAGCATCGGCCCGCAAATCGGAATCGATTTTCGAAAAGCACGATGCGTAGTTTCAATACGTTAGAGCGTCCTTGGTGCATCCGAATGGATGCAGGGCGCTCTAGGAGCCGGGTCTGCGCCCGGCTCTCAAGATTGCCATCCCCTTCAATCCAACCCAGACGAGGCCCGGAATTGTCGATCCTGAACTTCCTTGTCCAGCTCATGAGCGGTGCCATGCTGCTGCTTTTTTCCGTTCGCTTCATGCGCATCGGCATCGAGCGGCTCTGGAGCGCCAGGATCAGGGAAAGCCTGAATGCGCAGTCGTCGACACTGGGTAATGTCCTCAAGGGGGCTGGCCTCGGCTTCGTGATGCAGGGGGCAACCGTCGTCATGCTGATTGCGGCGGGTCTCGCCGGAACCGGAGCCATCCCGGCAGTCAGTGCCGCAGTGGTCGCGCTCGGGGCCGATATGGGCTCGGCGCTGGCGGTCCAGTTTCTGCACCTGCCTGTCTCTGCCCTTGGTCCGCTTGCAATCCTGGCCGGTGCAACGCTCTATCTGCGCGCGGCGAGCCCGCGCTATCGCAATTTCGGCCGCACCATTCTCGGCCTCGGACTGATCTTCCTGTCGCTGTCGATTATCCGTGCAAGCGTCGCCCCGCTTGGCACCATGCCGGGTACGGCGGCGGCAGTCGGCTATCTCAATGGCGATCCCGTGACCGCCGCCCTTGCCGGCATGGTCCTGACCCTGATCATGCATTCCAGTGTGGCGGCGCTTTTGACGGCAGTGGCCTTTTCCAGCCATGCTGGCCTTGGCACACTCGCCGGTCTGGCCTTCATGCTGGGCTGCAATCTTGGCAGCGCCCTGCTGCCGCTCTGGCTCCTGAAACATGAAAACGAACTGACGAAAACCGTGGCGACGGCTGTCGCCGTGCTGCGCAGCCTGATGGCGGTGCTGCTGATCGTGATCGTGGCAGCGGCTGGCGGCGCGCTCGAAAATCTTGACGTCAACAACACCGGGCAGGTCATCCTGACCGGGCATATCGCCTTCAACTTCGTGCTGCTGCTGCTGGCACCCTTTGTTGGACGGCTGACCCTCTATCTGCAGAGAACAGGAAACAACAAGACGAAGACCCCCGACCTGGCGGTAGCGATCGAGAATGGCAGCGAGGACGATCTGCCGCTTGTTGTGCTGAAACGCAGGCTGAGCGGCATGCTCGATATCGCCGCAGCCCAGCTCGATGAAGCCGCCTGCGACGATCCGGACAAGACGGCCGCCCAGGCGCTGGAGAGCCGGATGAATGCCCATCTGGCCGATATCCGCGTCCTTTATGCCAGACTGCCGACCGATGCCGGACTGGATCTCGATATGGCGCAGCAGATCTTCGACTATGCCATCCGGGTCGAACGTGCCGGTGATCTGCTGTCGGGGCGCTATCTGCAGCTGCGACTGGAGCAATTGCAAGGTGCCTGCCGCTTCTCCGACGAGGGGCAGGCCGAAATCGATGGCCTGACGGCTGCCGTTCGCCGTGCCGTGCTTCTGTCGCAGGAGGCCGTTTGGACGGGCAATATCGCCATTGCCCGCAAGCTTGTCATGCACAAACAGCATGTGGCGGATCTGGAGCGCCAGAGCCGCGAGGCCCATCTTGCCCGGCTTAGACGCGGCAATCTGACCAGCCTCGCCTCGAGCAACCAGCATCTGGAAGCCATTGCCGACCTCAAGGAGGTCAACAGCAAGCTGGCCACCATCGGCTATGCCGTTCTCGAGCAGCACGGACAACTGAAGAAAACGCGGCTGAAGGCCGTTCCGCAAACCGCCTCGCCACGCCAGATCTGAACCAAAACGCGCCCGGCCGGAGTTGCGGGCAGGCCCGCCGCGCGTCGATCCACCACCGCTCGTCTGTCGCCGTGATCCCGACAGCACAGACCGGACCGCCCGAAAGCTGGAGTAATACAATGCAGCCCATGCGCTGGACATTCGACAAGGTCAAACGGCAATCCGTCATCAACCGGCTAACCCCGGGCCCCGATGCAGGCCCCCTGCCCCGGGAAATCGTTCAGACCGAAGGCAATGGCAAATTCACCGCCGAAGGCAAGGTCCTGCCCTTTCCCGGCAACACCTTCATCTGCCATATTGACCGCCAATCGGAATTCTTCGACCGGCTGTGCCGCTTCCAGGACGCTTTCAAGCGGCTTCCGCTTGCCGATCGCTTCTCCTTTCTCCCCCGGGAAAGCTTTCACATGACGATCTTCTGCGGTGTCAGCGGCAATCCTCTCGGCATTGACGGCTGGCCGGATGACCTGCCGCGTGACGCCGGTCTCGAGGCTGTCAACGCAGCTTTTGTGGACAAACTCGGCAAGGCCAGCGGCGAAGACGGGTTCAGCGTCAGGGCGAGCGGCCTCGAACTGCCGGCAACCATTGCCATGGAGCCGGACACGCGCCTCGACGAGCTGAAACTCAGATGCATACGCGCCAAGTTGCAGGAACTGACCGGGATCGTGCGCGGGGACATTTTTGATTATGCCTTCCATGTCAGCATGGCCTATCCGATCCGCTGGCTCACCCGCGCCGAGGCCGAACTGATCATGTCTGAAGCCGAAGCCCTGTTTGCCGAGCATCTGTCCGAACTCGGGCCGATCGCGCTCGGCCCGCCGGAATTCTGCGCCTTCAACACCATGTACCGCTTCGATACGATCGGGCAGCTTGCCGCCGGTGGCTATCGCCGCTTTTCCGGCGAGCCTGGGCGTTACGGCGACAGCTGACACCTGGCGCGGCATGATCTCGAGCCATTGCGCCGGTCCGGGGGTCATCCATCCATGTCCGGTTCTGGCACGGTCAAGCGTGCGTCGCCGCGCATGACACTTGAAATGTCCGGGCGGGTTTAGTATATGCATTTGCATATGCACTTATACCGCAGGAGGTTATCATGGCCCAGCCCCGCGAATCTGAAGCGCCACGCGAAGCCAAGTTGTTTCGCAACAATAAAAGTCAGGCGGTTCGCATCCCGGCTGACTTCGAATTGCCGGGTGACCGGGTGATGATCCATCGCGAGGGCAACCGCCTCGTCATTGAACCGGCGCCGAACAAGAATCTTCTCGATATTCTGGCACGCCTGAAGCCGCTTGGCCCGCAGGACCAGTTTCCCGACGTGGATGAAACCCTGTTGCCCGCAAAGGCCATCGACCTTTGAGCGGCCTCTACATGCTCGACACGAATATCGTATCCGATCTCGCGCGCAATCCTTCCGGTGCTGTTGTCGGCCATATTGTTGATGTCGGCGCCGATGCAATCTGTGTGAGCATCATCACTGCGGCCGAATTGCGGTATGGGTGCGCCCGCAAGGGGTCGGCGAAACTGACGGCTCAGATCGAGGCCATCCTTGGCGGGCTGCAGATACTTCCATTCGATACGCCAGCCGATGTCCGCTATGGCCGCATAAGGGCGGATCTTGAAGCTGAGGGCACACCGATCGGGCCGAATGATCTTCTGATCGCCGCCCATGCCCAGGCCGTTGGTGCCGTTCTGGTGACGGCCAATACCCGCGAATTCATTCGGGTGTCCGGTCTTGCGGTCGAAAACTGGCTGGACTGACGGCGCTTTTGCTGGCGCCGTCCGCCGTCGAGGTGACAGGGCCGGTGCATTTTCCCTTGATGATACCGATCTGATCATCGATCTGCCATCTTAACGGTTATTGTGCATCCCTCATGTCTGTCTATCGCGACACGCTGCTTTTGCTCGGATCGGTCATGACGGAGAGGAAACGACCGCAGAAATCGGGGTATGCAACCGCACCGCTGATGGCGCTGCGGAAAGCCGGTGCGCCATCCATCAAGCGGTTCAGCATCTCTTTGGCGCCGGTCAGGACTGTCCACGGGGGATGACGCTTTTTGACCGGACGGGAGCCAGCCATGACCTTGGAGCAATTGCGGATTTTCATTGAAGTCGCCGAGCGCCAGCACGTCACGCAGGCCGCCCAGGCGCTCAATATCGCACAGTCTGCCGCCAGTCACGCCATTGCAGCGCTTGAGGCCAGCTATGACACGCAGCTCTTTCACCGGGTCGGGCGGCGGATCGAACTGTCCGAAGCGGGACAGGCCCTGCTGCTCGAGGCGCGTGCGATACTCGGTCAGGTCGAGCATGCCGCGCTGGCGATGAGCGAATTCAACACGCTTCTGCGCGGCACGCTGCGCGTCGCGGCGAGCCAGACAATCGCGAGCTACTGGCTGCCGGCGCGGCTTGTCACATTTCGCCGGGCCCATCCCGGCATTGCGTTGCGCATGACGATCGAAAACACACAGCAGGTGGCCGAGGCCGTGCTGACGGGCGCCGCAGAGCTGGGCTTTGTCGAAGACGAGATCGCTCATCCGCAGCTTGTCTGCCACCCCGTTGCCGCTGACAGGCTGATCGTCGTGGTCGCGCCCGATCATCCCTGGTGCGGGCTGACCCGGCTCGATCCCGCCCGGCTGTCCGAAAGCGACTGGGTGCGACGCGAGCCGGGATCGGGCACGCGTTCGGCATTCGAACATGCCGTCCTGTCGCTGGGCGTCGATGTGGAAAGTCTCCCGGTCGCCATGGAACTCCCGTCGAACGAGGCTGTTCGCGCGGCGGTTGAAGCAGGGCTCGGGGCGGCGGCGATGTCGGCTTCGGTTGCTGCACCCAGCCTTGAAGCGGGATTGCTGCACCATGTCCCGTTCGAACTGCCCGAGCGGCCGTTCCTCGCCTTGCGTCTCGCCGACGCCCGTCCCAGCCGTGCCGTTGACGCCTTTCTGAGCCAGCTCGGGATCGGCAAGGCCGGCCACGGCGGCTAGCCGCCATCGGCCGCGGCCCGGCGATCAATCGCGACCGAAGATTGGTTGCATCTATATCGCGTATTGGATTTTAATACGACCTATGCGATAGTTTGGGCATGTATCGGACAAGGAGTATGACGATGCATGAACCAAGCCATGAGAGCATGACGGCCACCATCGAGCAGCTGACGGCCAGCCAGATACCGCTCACCACTGCCAACACGTCGAAACGGCCGGATCTGCCCGAAAGCGCAGATGAACACGAGCCCGATTACCGCTTCACGCTCGCCAATGAACGGACGTTCCTGGCCTGGATGCGCACGGCGCTGGCGCTGCTGGCAGGCGCGGTCGGGCTGATGCATTTTGCCAAACCGTTGACGGGGATCGACCCAGACAAGCTTTTCGGCATCGTGCTGGCCGGCGCCGCTCTGGTGGCGATCCTCTACGCGACCTGGCGGTGGCACAGCATTCAGCGGGCCATGTGCAAGGATGCGCCGCTGCCGAATGGCACGGTGATCTGGTTCCTTTCCGGCCTGCTTATCCTCACCGGCAGCCTTGCCGGGCTCACCGCACTTCTGAGCGGGGGCTCGCTTTGATCTGGAAAGGACCGGCCCATGCCCGAACGTCTCATTCCAGGGCGTCCCGGATTACAGCCCGAACGGACGGATCTGTCATGGGTGCGCACCGCCCTGGTCGTGGCGATCAACGGAGGCCTCCTGCTTCTGCGCGAAGGTGGAAAGCTGGACCTGCTTTCGATCCTTGGCAGCAGTTTCGCTATGGCTCTTGCCATCATGATGGTGCTGATCGGCATGAGACGCACCCGGCTTCTGGCCCGGCGGCCATTGCCGGAGCACCTGGCACCCCGGCAGGAGGTGCTGGTCTCCGGCATCTGCATCACGGCGCTGGCGGTGCTGATGCTGCTGATCATCGCCACGCTCTGAGCCCGACGATGCGAAATCCGGTTTCCGTTCCGTTCGATTTCCTGCCCAAAGGACACACTGATGGCCAGACATGATCGCGGCGCAAATTCTGCGCCCTCGCAACAAGCCCTGTTTGACAGCCCGGCGCCGAACGAAGGCGACGGTGTCGAAACCTCACCAAGGATCGGGGATCATGTCGCGAAGACCACCTGCTATATGTGCGCCTGCCGCTGCGGCATCGATGTGCATATCCGCGACGGCAAGGTTCGCTATATCAACGGCAACAAGGACCATCCGGTCAATCGCGGTGTCCTGTGCGGCAAGGGCAGTGCCGGCATCATGCAGCATTACAGCCCGGCGCGGCTGCGCAAGCCGCTCTTGCGCACCGGCCCGCGCGGCAAGGGCGAATATCGCGAGATCGAGTGGGACGAAGCGCTTGATATCGCCGCCACCCGCATGGCCCATATTCGGGCGACCGATCCGAAAAAACTCGCCTTCTTCACCGGCCGCGATCAGGCGCAATCGCTGACCGGCTGGTGGGCGACGCAGTTCGGCACGCCGAACTATGCGGCCCATGGCGGTTTCTGTTCGGTCAACATGGCCGCAGCGGGCCTTTATTCCATCGGCGGCGCGTTCTGGGAATTCGGCGAGCCCGACTGGGAGCGGTCGAAATATTTCATGCTGTTCGGTGTCGCCGAGGATCACGATTCCAATCCGATCAAGATCGGCCTCGGCAAGCTGAAGGCGCATGGGGCCAAGGTGGTGGGGGTCAATCCCTGCCGCACGGGCTACAACGCAATCGCCGACGAATGGGTCGGCATCCGTCCGGGCACGGACGGGCTTTTCGTGCTGGCGCTGGTGCATGAACTGCTGCGCGCGGGCAAGGTCGATCTCGATTACCTGATCCGCTACACCAATCTGCACCAGCTGGTCATCCGCGAAGACGGTGCGGCCGATAATGGCCTGTTCCTGCGCGACGGCGACGGCAACATCCTGAGCTTTGACCGGGAAAAACGTAACGCCGTCCGCTCGAGCGACCCAGAAATCGCCCCGGCGATGAGCGGCACGTTCGAGGCGCTTGGCCGCACGGTCAGCCCGGCCTTCCATATTCTCGCCGAACGTTACCTGTCGAAAGACTACGCGCCGGAAACGGTGGCGGAAGCCTGCGGGGTGCCCGCTGAAACCATCCGCCGGATTGCAGCCGAGCTGGCGCATGTGGCTTTCGAGGAGGAAATCGAACTACCGATCGCCTGGACCGACTGGGCGGGACGCAAACACGAGACGATGAAGGGCCGGCCCGTCTCCATGCATGCGATGCGCGGCATTTCGGCCCATTCCAACGGTTTTCACACCTGTCGCGCCATTCACCTGCTTCAGGTTCTGCTCGGAACCGTCGATGTGCCCGGCGGATTTCGCTACAAGCCGCCCTATCCCAAGCCCGTTCCGCCGCCAAACAAGCCAGCGGGCAAGGATGGCGGCAGGCCGGACACGCCGCTTTCCGGCGGGCCGCTGGGCTTTGTCACCGATCCGTCGGATCTCCTTGTCGACACGGACGGCACGCCGATCCGCATCGACAAGGCCTATTCCTGGCAGGCGCCGTTCGCCGCCCATGGCCTGATGCACATGATCATCCGCAATGCCCATGACGGCGATCCCTATCCGATCGACACACTGTTTCTCTTCATGTCGAATCTGGCATGGAACTCGTCGATGAACACGTCCGAGACGACGCGGATGCTGACTGCCAAGGACGAGAACGGCGATTACAGGATACCGTTCATCATCTATGCGGATGCCTATCATTCCGAGACGGTGTCCTATGCCGATCTGATCCTGCCGGACACGACCTATCTGGAACGCCACGACTGCATCAGCCTGCTCGACCGGCCGATCAGCCATGCCGATGGTCCGGGCGATGCGATCCGCCATCCCGTCGTCGAACCCGACCGCGATGTGCGCGGCTTCCAGTCGGTGCTGATCGATCTCGGGGCACGGCTTGGCCTGCCCGGCTTCGTCAACGAGGACGGAAGCGCTAGATACCGCGATTTCGCGGACTACATCGTCCACCATGAACGCAGCCCCGGCATTGGTCCGCTTGCCGGCTGGCGCGGCGAGAATGGCGATCTGGAAGGCCGTGGCGCCCCGAACGAAAACCAGCTCGAGCGCTATATCGAACATGGCGGCTTCTGGCATCACGAATTCAAACCGGAAGAGCGCTTCTACAAGATGGCCAACAGAACCTATCTGGAGACCGCCGTTCATTTCGGCTTCCTGGCGAAAGCCGAGCCGATCATCTTCCAGATCTATTGCGAACCGCTGCAGCGCTTCCGCCTTGCAGCTCAGGGTCACGGACCCGTCCAGCCGCCCGAGGACGAACGCGAACGGGTCGCCACCCATTTCGATCCGCTGCCATTCTGGTCCGAGCCGCTGGAAGAGACGGTGATCGCGAAGGATGACTATCCCATTCACGCGCTGACGCAGCGGCCGATGTTCATGTACCATTCCTGGGGCTCGCAGAATGCCTGGCTCAGGCAGGTCATGAACCAGAACAAGCTGTTCGTGCATCGCGATCTCGCCGCCAGCCTGAACCTTGTCGATGATGACTGGGTCTGGATCGAAAGCCCGCATGGGCAGGTGCGTGGCCAGATCACGCTGGTCGACGGGGTGAACCCGCAGACGGTCTGGACCTGGAATGCCATCGGCAAGCGCCGCCGGACCTGGGGTCTGCATGCCGATGCGGGGGAATCGAACCGCGGCTTTCTGCTCAACCATGCCATCACCGAATTGCTGCCGCCGGATGCAAGGGGCCGCCGCTTCTCCAATTCCGACCCGGTGACCGGACAGGCCGCCTGGTTCGATCTCAGGGTGCGGCTGCGCAAATGCACGCCCGAGGAAGCTGGCACGACCGCGCCGATGGAACCGCCGGTCGGATTGCCGCCCGGCCTTGCCGATGGTCCCGACAAGCTCACCTACGGCGCGGAGTTCAAGCCGGGCCACAAAACAAGGGGGCGCAAAACATGACCTGTCTTCCCGAAAAGACCGAGCGTCAGCTTGGGCTTGCCATCGACCTTGATACCTGTGTCGGCTGCAATGCCTGCGTCACCTCCTGCAAGGAGTGGAACACGGGCGGGCATATGGCGCCGCTCACCGATCTGAAACCCTATACCGACAAGGTGGACGGGGTTTTCTTCAACCGGGTCCACACCTATGAGCAGGACACGCCGACGGGCGGCGCAACGATCCATTTTCCCCGCTCATGCCTGCATTGCGAAACGCCAGCCTGCGTGACCGTCTGTCCGACCGGGGCCTCATACAAGCGGGCCTCGGATGGTATCGTGCTGGTCAATGAGGACAAGTGCATCGGCTGCAAGCTCTGTTCCTGGGCCTGTCCCTATGGCGCGCGGGAGTTCGATGTCGATGTCGGCGTGATGAAGAAGTGCACGCTCTGCGTCGACCGGATCTACAACGAAAATCTCGCCGAGGAAGACCGCGTTCCCGCCTGTGTCGCCGCCTGTCCCACCGGGGCGCGCCATTTCGGCGATTTCAGCGATCCGGAATCGCCGATCTCGAAGCTTTTGGAAGAACGCGGCGGCGTCGCCCTGATGCCGGAGCTTGGCTACAAGCCCTCCAACCGCTACCTGCCGCCGCGCCCGCGCCGCGATGGAACAACGGCCAACGATGTTGCCCCGCTTGAAGATGCCGCGCCCGAAGGCGGCTTTCTCGGCTGGGTCGACCGCATGCTTTCGAGGTAGACGCCAATGCATCCCGCCTTTTCCGTCATCTTCTTCACCACCGCATCGGGTGCGGGCTACGGCCTGCTGTTCGCGCTTGGCCTTGCTGCGGCCTTCGGCCTGTTGCCGCCGGACCCCTGGCTCGGCTTTTTCGGTTTCGGCCTCTCGCTCGGCCTGATTTCCGCGGGGCTCTTGTCCTCAAGCGCCCATCTTGGCCATCCCGAACGGGCCTGGCGTGCCTTCAGCCAGTGGCGATCCTCCTGGCTCTCGCGCGAAGGGGTTTCCTCGGTTGTCACCTATGTCCCGGCTCTTGCACTGGCCTTCTGCTGGGTCATTTTACAACAAGACGGCGGGTTGACCGCGCTTGCAGGCGGGCTGGCGGCCCTTGGCGCCGTCGTCACGGTATGCATGACGGCCATGATCTATGGCTCGCTCAAGCCGATCGCCGAATGGCATGGCCCCTGGACCATGCCCTCCTATCTCGTCTTTGCGGCGATGACCGGGGTGACGCTCCTGAATGCGCTGCTTTATGTCTTCGGCCCGCAAAGCCGGCTGGTCACCGTGCTGGCGGTGATCCTGGCGCTTGCGGGATGGGGGATCAAGCGCGGCTTCTGGGCTTACCGCGACAGCGGCAGGGGGCGCCCCACCGCCAGCCAGGCGCTCGGCCTTGGCGCGGGAAATATCCGTCAGGTGCAGGCGCCGCACAGCGAAGAGAACTATCTGCTGAAGGAAATGGGCTACCGCGTCGCCCGCAAGCATTCCGTCAGGCTGCGTTGGATCGCCCAGCTTCTGGCTTTCGCCGTGCCTGCGGTTCTGCTTCTCCTGTCACTGTTGCTGCCCGGACTGCCGGCGATGACTTTTGCAGTCGCTGCCGTTCCCCTTCAGCTTGCCGGCATGCTGGTTGAACGCTGGCTGTTCTTCGCCGAGGCAAGGCACACAGTGACGCTCTATTACGGCTTCTGACGCTCCTGCCGCGGCTTGAGAGGCGGCGGCCTGGTACCGGCCGCCCCGCGCGGCCGGCCGGCCATTGCCCGATGACCTTGCGCGCGACTGCCTCCGTTCTTCCTGCCAGTCCATCACGGCCCGGGCTTCAGCGCCCGATCAAATGCCGTGCGGGCCATTGCTGTGAGCTGGCGATGGATGTCGACGCGCGACAGCGCCCCGCCGTCCGAGCAGATGGGCTCGTCGATTTCTTCGGCAGCCGCGCGTTCTGCCGCATCCGGTTTGCACACACCAAACATGCTGTAGTGGGTCGCATCCTCTATCGTTGCATAGGTGGCGTCCGGTATGGCTTTGGCGATGCCGGAGGCCAGCGCGGTCCGGGGAATTGTCGCTGGTTTGCCGAGGTTCACGATGTCGACGGGGATTGTGATCGTTGAAAAGCTGTCCATCTGAAACACATCCACCGGCACTGGATCAATCGCCATCGCGAATTTGATCCGCCCGTCGCGGTTGCTGCGGCCCGCCAGATGCATGTCCATGGCGTGAAGATCAAGGCCGCTCAGCCTGACCCATTCACAAAGGGAAGGATTGCGTGCGTCGGTGTCACAATAACCAGCCAGTCGGGCTGGATCGATGCGCGCGCCGGCCAGTTCCAGAACTGTGCTGCCGCCCATCGACAGGCCGAGAGCGCCGACCTTCCCGGGGTCGAGGTGGCGGGCGAAAAGCGCCGATTGCTTCAGGGCATCCAGCGTGGCACTGATATCTGCAGGCCGCAGCCAGAGTTTCATCGTTTCTGCTGCTGATCTGTTCGCTCCGGTGTTTCCGGGATGAGTGGGGGCAGCCACGATAAAGCCGTGCTGCGCCAATGGCGTGGCAATCCAGCTCATGGCTTGCGGGGTTCCGCCCAGCCCGGCACCATGCGATAGCAGGATCAGTGGATATTTTCCGGGGGAGACCGGAGCATCGAGCATGGCATCTGTGCCCATGAAAAATGCATTTTCACCCGGTGTGACGGGCGTGCCGCCCGGATCCGCCGGATACCAGACGGTCACGGCGAGATCGCTGTCGCGTTCTTTCGAAAAGGCCGTGATCTGCCGCATGCCGGCCAAATCGCTGGCGGAGGCAGCGTGAAGCCCGGTCAGAATCAAACTGATCGCGGCGAGAAGGATCGCTGCGGTTTTCGTTCTCGGTGTCATGGCAGTTCCTCTTGGCTGTGGAGTGACCAAGAAGTTGCCCGACGCTGACCGGCGCGCGCCCCGGAACGCGATCCTGAACGTCTCAAATCGCGATTCAGGTCGTATTACATGATAAGGAGGACGAGGGATTTCGCGGCCTTTGGATAGCTGAAGGGCGCAGCCGATCTGTCGTGACGCCCCCGTGGCCCGGCGGCGGCGCGCCATCGCAAACCCGCCGGGACCCGCGATCATGCCGATATCCGCCATGAGCCTGCCGCAGAAACGGCGTCAACCCAAAGCCATTGGCGGCATGGCTGACCGAAATGCCGGTCAGCCGCCGCGATTTGCAACCCGGCCCCGCATCAACTCAGAAGCGCAGATTGAGCTTCGCCCCGACATTCTGACTCTGATAGCCCCCGCCGAACAGGCCGGTATAATTCAGCCCGATGCTGAGATTATCTTTTAGTTCGGAGGCAATGCCGAGGCTGACAACGGCTTGGTCCTTTGCCAGTGGCGTGCCGTAGATGCTGAACACATCGCCGCCCGAGAAATAGACCTCCTTGGCTGCATTGATGTCACCATAGGCATGCCGCCATCCCAGTTCGCCAGTCAGTTCAACCGCCTTTGCCCCCAACGCGACGGCATGGGCCGTGCGGATGCCGAGCGTCGTGAAACCGGTCTGATCATCCGTGCCACGATGCGACAGCGCGGCAATGCCGCCGGTCTCGGTGAAGCCATCCGTCTGCTGATAGACATAGGCCGCATTGACGAAGGGCTCGATCCGATAGGCATCACTGATCGCGATTGAATAGCCGACATCGCCGTAAATCTGGAACGTGCCAGCACGATAGCTGCCCGCCAGATCCTCCGACAGGCCGGTGAAACTGACATGCCGCTTGGCGGAGACATCGTGCCATGT
The DNA here is from genome assembly GCF_013184775.1 of Martelella sp. HB161492. GTDB lineage: Bacteria > Pseudomonadota > Alphaproteobacteria > Rhizobiales > Rhizobiaceae > Martelella. The sequence continues at coordinate 94,029 of NZ_JAATVV010000006.1, read as the reverse complement.
ATAGGCCATGCCGAAGTCGACTCCGATCGCACCCCACTCACCACCGCCATAGGCACCGAGGGTGAAGTCATCGCTGCCGCCGGAGGCATTGCGGTCATCGACACTGAAATTCGCACTGCCATAACCAGCCAGCGCGCCGAAGCGCATCCTGTCGAAGGCGGCGAAATCAGAACCGATGAAGAAACCGCCAACAGAGCTTGTCATGCTTGCTGCACCGTTGCTGCCCTTCATATCCGACCAGGAGCCATAGCCGTCAAGCCAGACGGCAATGCCGCTGTTTTCCTCGCCAAACTGGCTGAAGGGGGCGGCGACTTCGGGCGCTGCAGCATAATTGCTCACGGTGGTGGCGTCCTCGCCGGTGGTAATGCCGCCGAAAGCGTTGCGAACCCGCTTGCTGATCGCATCGCGCACATAATAGCTGTTGGCGATCATGGCATTGCCGATCGACGTGTAGGTATCGCCCGAAAGCTGTGCCAGTGCGTCATCGACCTCGTCCGCCGGGAGCGACTGGACGATCTGATAGAGCGGATTATCCTCTCCCAGGCTGTAGATCCCCCTGGCGGTTGCGCGATTATTGGGCGACATGCCGGGAAGGTCGAAGCCCGTGTCTTCCTGCAGGTTCAGCGTCAGGATGACGCTGGTCGCGGTGTAGTCGAGCGTTGCCTGAAGATAGGCAAGATCTGACGTGACCGCGTCGAAACCGGCATTGCCGTCATTATTGCCGTCTTCTGTTGTCACTGCATCCGTGGTGCTGATGATGGTAAACTGCTGGCCGTTGGTAAATGTGCTTCCGGTTGCGCTCATGACGACGCTACCGCCCGAAATCGTCACGGCGCCGCTGGCCGACAGCAGATCGGAACTGCCGGAGCTGTCGAGGTTGACGACGTAGCTCGCCCCGTCGGAGAAGCTCAGACTGGCCATCGACAGAGTCGCCATATCCGATGTCGTGCCGGCCGTGATCGAGCCGCCGGACAGAACGCCGACATTGCCGAGTATGCCATAGCCCTGCAGCAGGCCACCGACGGCGTAGATATTGCCGCCAAGTGCAGCGTTCGCGGCGATTTCAAGACTGCCGGCCAGAACCCGGCTGGTGCCGGAAAAGCCGGTATTATCAGCCGTCATCCGGGTCGTGCCGCTGCCGGCCTGGGCCAGACGGCCAGTGCCGGAAAGCCCGTTGTCAAAATCGAAGCTGTCGGAACGCATCAGCGAAAGCGTGCCGTCGCTTTCAAGGACGATCGCACCGGAAACGGAGCCAGCTGTGCTGCCATCGCCGATCTGCAGCGTGCCGCTCGAAACCGTTGTGCCACCGCTATAGCTGTTGTCGGCCGTCACCACCAGCGTGCCGAGGCCGGTTTTGGTGAGCGCCCCGCTGCCGGCGATCTGTCCTTTCATCGTCACCGTGTCGGTATCGCCGACCACGGCGATCGTACCGCCAAGCGTGCCGAGCGTCACGCCGCGTGTGGTTGCAAACGTCCCGGAAATCTGAAGCGTAGCGCTCGAGATGCTGATGCCGCCAGCCGATGCGCCGAGATTGGAATCGCTGGAAATGGAAAGCGTGCCGGCCGAGATCTGCGTTCCGCCGCTATAGGAATTGGCGGCGGACAGAACCAGCGTTCCCGCCCCGGATTTGGCAAGGCCCGATGTACCCGAAAGGGTGATATCGAGCGTTGCCGTGTCGGTTGCCTGGGTCACTTCCACGGTCACGAAGGAAGACCCCGCCGGAGCGGAAAGTGTCAGTTTGTCACTGCTCGTATTGCCCGTCACGGCATAGCCGTCAACGGCGAATTTGAAGCCGCCGACAAGGATGGCATAGGTGCTGTCGACCGTGATCACCGGTGATGGTGTGGTGGACGGCATTGTCGAGAAGATTGCCGTCGCGCCATCGCTCCAGGCGAGATTGGACGCACCGGCACTGTCGGTCCAGTTGGTGCGGGCGTCACCGGTCCAGACGCCGTCGCCGCCGACAATGCCCGTGCCAGCCGTCTGCGTGCCGTTCCAGTAGAGCATGTCGGTGCTGGTGACCACCTGCAGCACAAGGTCGGAGCCGACAAGACTGAGTTGGGCGACCGTGCCGGAGGCCAGCGGTGCCAGGGAAGCGAGCAGAACATCGCTGAGCGCGCCAGCAGTGAGGTTCGTATAGGCGATCAGCTTATAGTTTCCGGCGTCGAGCGTCTGCATGCTCGTCGGCTCGATTGTGCCGTATAGCGAGAGATCCGTGGTGGTCACCGGCGCAGGATCGCTGGTGGTGTTCAGCTCTGCGATATAGGTCGATCCCGGCGTTGATCCAGTCCTGGCGCTCAAGACCAGATTGCCGAATGTCATCGGCGCGGCGTAGCTGGCGGAAAGCGTGCCGCCATCTGCCACCGAGACCGTGCCGCCGGCACTGCCACCCGTCGTTCCGTTTTGCAATGTGGCGCCGGAACGCACGCTGATGTCGCCGGCGAGCGTGCCGCTCAGCTTCAGCATGCCGGCTGCAATGGTGGTTGCACCGGAGAATGTGTTTGAGGAGCCGGAAATCAGCAATGTGCCGTCGCCGCTCTTTGTCAGCACGCCGGCTGTCGCCGTGCTATCGGTAAGAAGGCCAGCCAACGCCAAGGTCGTGCCGGTATTTACAGAGATGCTGCCGCCCGTGCTGTCGATGTCGACATCGCGACTGCTGCTGAAGCTTGCCGTTGTCTGCAGCACGCCGCCGGACAGGCTGACCTTGCCGGAGGGTGCGCCGAGACTGGCGTCCGCTCCGACGGCGAGAATACCGCCCTCGATCCTGGTGCCGCCGGCATAGCTGTTCGATGCCGAAGACAGGGTCAGCGTGCCATCGCCAGTCTTGTGCAGCAGGGACGAGCCGCTGATGGTTCCGCCCAACAGGACGCTGGTCGACGCCGCGACGCTGATCGTCGCATCCGTGCCACCAAGGATGATGGCGCGCGTCGCATTGAACGATCCGGTGGTGACAAGCGTCGCCTGATCATAAAGAGACAATGCGCCGCTCGCATTGCCGAGATTTTCATCTTGCGCGATCGAAACGACGGTACCGGCATTGACGATGGTGCCGCCGGTATATGTGTTGGTATTGGTCAGCATGAAGGTCAGGCCGGTGCTTTCGAGCGTCAGTGCGCCTGAACCGTGGATCGCCCCGTTAAGGGTAATCGTACCGCCGGATAGCGCGGTTTCAATCTTGCCATTGCCGGCGCCCAGCGTTGTGTCGCGGCTGATCGCGCCCGCCGAATTCACCTCCAGCGTCGCATTGTCGAGGGTCAGGTGCGCGGTTGCACCCAGCACGGCGTCATCGGCGATCGCGAGCACGGCGCCGCCGCTGACGATCGTGTCGCCGGTATAGCTATTGGCGTTGTTCGTCAGCACCAGCCTGCCGGCGCCGGTCAGGTTGAGATCGCCGGAACCGGAGAAGACCCCGTTTGCCGTCAGTGTGTCGGAGCTATTGGCAATGCTGATCGTGGCGCTGGCATCGGCAAGTTTGATATTGCGTGCCGACATGAAGCTGGATGTGATATCTAGCGTTGCCGCGCCGAGATTGATCGCGTTGGCGAGATTGCCGAAATTGTCGTCGGCGCTCACCGAAAGCGTGCCGGCGGCGATGGAAACCGTACCGGTGAACAGGTTCGAGCCGCTGAGAACCAGCCTTCCCGGCCCGGTTTTCTTGAAGTTGGATGTACCGTCGAGCACAACATCAAGGGTTGCGGTAAAGGATGTGTCCGTGACTTCGGCAACAAAGCCGCTTGCCCCGACAAGCGTCAGCGTGTCGGACGGGGTGCTGCCCTTGAGCGTGTAGCCGCCGATTGCAAATTGCAGGCCGGCCGCGGTGACGGCGCCGGACGAATTGTCGATCGAGACCGTCGGCGCCGGATCCCCCCCCGGCGTTGCCGAGAACACCGCCGTTTCGCCGTTCGACCATGCGACAGCCGTATTGGTCGGGCTGGTCGCCATCCAGTTGGTCTTCGCTGCGTCATTCGACCATGTGCCCGTGCCGCCATCGATCGCAGTGCCGGTGACGGTCGAGCCGTTCCAGGTCAGGAGCGTAGTCGAAACCGCCAGCTCCAGCACAAGCGTGCTGGTGGAGCCCGACGTGGTAACCGCCAAAGTCGGCGTCAGGGCGGCGGAATGATTGATGGTACCATAGGTCATCATGTCGTACGACCCAGCGGCAAGCGTGGTATAGGTCAGGAGATTATAGCTGCCCGCGCCGAGGGTGCCGGTGCCCGTTGGCCCGGTCTTCACCACAACCTCACCTTCGAGCGTGACGGTGCTGGCCACGACCACGGCGGCGGCCGCCGGGCCGGAGACATTGGCCGAAAACACCGAACCGGTCGTACCCGGTGTCAGGACCAGCGTATCGACGGTCAGCACGGCCGAGTGATCGGCGGCAAGCGTCGCGCCATCGGCGATCGTTATCGTCCCCGATGCTATGCCGCCGCTTGTCTTGCTGATGAAACTGGCACCGTTATTGACATTGACGTCGCCGGCCCAGTTGCCGCTCAGCTGGAAATCGCCGGCATTGATCGAAAGCGTGCCGGAATAGCTATTGGCCGCAGACAGGATCAGGGTGCCGGTATTGGACTTGGTCAGCTGACCGTCGCCTGAGATTGTCTGAGCGAAGGTCAGGGCGGCCTTGTTGTTGAAATTGACGGTCGCGCTGCCGCTCACATCGATCGCTCCGCCGACATCGCCGTCATTGGTGCCGTCTCCGAATCGCAGCAGGCCAGCCGCGACGCTGATCTTGCCGGTATAGCTTGCCGAATTGTCCGCTGTGATCTGAAGCGTACCCGCACCGGTCAGGTCCAGATCATTGCTGCCGGTGATAGTGCCGGAAAGGGTGAGCTTGTCTGACGCTGAGACAAGCGCAATCTGGCTGCCCGTAGCGTTGACGGCAAAGCTGCGCGCGCTCGACACTGTACCGGTCACGGCAAGCGCGCCACCGGCAAGGGTGACAGAGCCATTGTTTGCACCCAGCACCCCGTCGCTCGCGATCGAAAGCTGCCCGTCCTCTATCGTGGTGCCGCCGCTATAGCTGTTGCCTGTATTCGACAGAACGAAAATGCCACCGCCGGTCTTTGTCAGACTGCCCGTGGCCGAGATTTCCGAAACCATCCCGCTGAGCGCAAATGTCTGGTTCGCATCCACCTCGATGATCGCATCCGCTCCTGCCAGCGTCACGCCGCGCGCACTGGTGACCGCGCCGGTGATATGCAACACGGTATTGCCACTCTGATAGATCGTGATGCCGCCGGAGGGATCACCGAGGTTCGTGTCATCCGAGATGGCGAGCGTGCCTTCCTTGAGCAGCGTTCCGCCGCCATAGCTGTTGTCGCCGCTGAGCGCGATGGCGCCGCCGGCGCTGTCGACTGTCAGGCTGCCGCTTCCGGTAATCATGCTGCTGACCGTGACATCGGCTGTGGCAATTTCAGTGCCGAGCTCGCCTCCGCTGGCCGTCAGACGGATATCGTGGGTGAAAGATGTCAGCCCGTCGAACAGCAATCCCGTGCCGTCAAGCGTCACGCTGTTTCCGGTAGCACCCAGATTGCCGTCTGCACTGATATGCAATGTCACCAGTCCGCTGACAGTTACATCGCCGACAAAACTGTTGCCGGCATTGCCGAGCACAAAATCGCTGGATCCGGTGAAGGCGATGTCTGAATTGCCATCCAGCTGCACGTCGATCGTCGTCGCATTGGCGCTGAGGAAATTGTTGTTGAACTGAACCGAACCTGTGGTGCCCAGCGACAGCAGTGTCAGCTTGTCGCCTGACATGCCGGTCAGCGTATAGCCGTCGACATCGAATTCGAGACCACTGACCACGACCGTGCCGGAGACGCTGACAGTCGCCATGGCTGTCGGAGAAACGGAGAAGATCGCAACATCGCCATCGACCCATGCGGCCGGCGTGTTGGCGGCTGAATCCATCCAGTTGCTGCCCCCACCCGTTTCCCACGTGCCGGAACCGCCATTGATGATCGTTCCGGTCTCGGTTGTGCCATTCCAGTAGAGCGTGGTGGCAACCCTGATGACATCGAGATAGATCTGGTTACCGGACTGCCCCAGGCTTGCCGAGAGACCCGAGTCGAGGGTGGGTATCGCGAGCAGATTCAGGCTCAAATAGCTGCCGTTATCAAGCGTCGTATAGGAGATCAGGTTGTACTGGCCAGCTGCGAGCGATGACGCGGGGCTGACTTTGACTGTGCCGTAAAGCGTGAGGTTGTTGACCGTCAGCAGCGAAGCGGCGTTGGCGGTGGCGACATCGAGGTTCAGGGTCGAGCCGGGCGCACCTGCGGTCAGGACCAGTGTGTCGATATCAAGCACGGCGGTGGAATCGGCGTTCAGCTGGCCGCCGTCAGCGATCGTGACAGTTGAATTGATCGTTGCATTGGTGCCGGAGCTTGCCAAGATCGCGCCATTGGCGACGGTGATGTCGCTTGCCGTGACTGTGCCGGCAAGCTGCAATATGCCGGCACTGACCGTGGTCGCGCCGCCATAGGAAAAGCCCGTGCCGGAAAGATAGAGCACACCAGAGCCTGTCTTTGTCAGCGGGCCGGCGCCGCTCCAGTTGCCGGTGGCCGTCAGCGTGGAGATAGCTGCAGTCACCTCGATCGTCGCACCGCCGGCGCCGAAGGTGAAATCGCGCCCCGTCGAAAAACTCGCCGATGCGGCAAGCGCGCCGCCGTCGAGGGTGATGCCGCCGCTGGTCTCGCCGAGGCTCGTGTCGGCGCCGACCGAAACCGTGCCCCCGCTGACGGTCGTGCCGCCGCTATAGCTGTTGGATGCATTGGCAAGCACAAGCGTGCCGCCATCGACCTTCACCAGAGCACCCGCAGTATGGGCAACAGCGTCATCGACAAGGTCTGAAAGCGTCAGGGTAAAGGTCGGATCGACGTCGATCGTCCCCGAACCGGCACCCAGATGCAGCGGTCGGGCAATGGTGATGGTGTTGGTGGCTTCAAGCGTTCCGCCGTCCAGCGTGACCGCGGTTGCCGCAGCGCCAAGATTGCCATCGCCCGATACCGAGACGATGCCGGCCGTAACAAACGTGCCGCCGGTATAATCATTGGCGGTGCTGCCGAGCACCAGTTTTCCTGCGCCGATCTTGCTCAAGCCCGTCGCGCCGGAAAGCTGCACATCAATTGTCGCCGTCTGACCGGCATTGACGACCTCGATCTGAGAGGAACCGCCGCCAGTCGGCTCAAGTGTCAGGACATTGCCCGCATTGCCATTGTCGGCAATGATATAGCCGTCGACCCTGAAATGCATGCCGGCAACCTCGACGTCGCCCGCAGTGGAATCGACCGAGACGGTACCTGCCGTGCCGTCAAAAATCGCAATGTCATTGCTCGACCAGGCATAGGGTGTTGCTGCGGAATCCGCCCAGTCCTGCGTCGTGGCGCTGGCCGTCCAGAGATCCGAACCGCCACCGCCGGTCCCGCCACTGACGGTTCCGTTGGCGTTCCAGTACAGCGTTGCCACGGTCGGGGATGCGGCGACAACCAGATCGATATAGCCGGCATTGACGACGATCGAGGGCGTCAGGCCATTGGCGACGTGAATTTGAGAGGTGGAGATATCGGATGATCCGCCTGTCAGCTTGCCGTCCGTGTAGCTGATCAGGTGGTAAGTCCCGGCGGCCAAACCGTTGGGGTTTACATAAAGCGTGCTACCTTGCAGCACGAGCGTATCGGTGGCGATTTGTGCGGGATCGTTGGCAGCGGGGATGTTGACGTTGATGTACGAGCCGGCTTGCAGAGTCAGCGTATCGGCGACATTGATCGTCGCCGGGTTGCTCGAGCTGATTTCGCCGCCGCTCTGAATTGTCACGCTTCCCGTCAGATAGGCCACCCCGGATGCAGGCCCCGCCAGATCACCGGCGACAGTCACCGAACCGCCAAGCTTGGCGCCGGGATTGAGGAGCAGCAAATGGCCTGAAACGGTCGTGGTACCTGTGAAACTGCTGTAATCCTGGCTGATATAGGTGCGGCCCCCCTCTATGGAAAGATTCGCGTCCGCACCGCCGGTGAGTGCGAATGTCATGGTGAAGCCCGTGGCGAGCTGGTCGATCGCCAGGGTGCCCGTATTGATCGTGATGCTGCCTGGCAGGCTGGCATTGCTGCCGGAAGCGGCAAGACGCAGCGTGCCACCGCCATCGATCGTGGTCGTGCCGGTATAGCTGCTTGTGTTACTCGTCACCTTGACCACGCCGGCGCCGGTTACCGTCAGTGAACCAGGCGTAGCCGTGACTGCGTCAGAAATGGTGCCGTCAATTTCCAGCGTCGCGCCGCTATCTGCATTGAGTGTGCCGTTCGATGCCGTGAGCTTGATGTCGCGCGCAGTGACCACTGTCTGAGAGGCAACGACCGAAAGCGTGCCACCATCGAGTGTCACGCTGCCGCTCGTATCGCCAAGATTGTCGTCGCTCGAAATCGCAAGTGTGCCGGCGGAAATCGTCACGCCCTTGAAGGTGTTGGTACCACCGAGCTGAAGCTTGCCGTCGCCGGTCTTGGAAATACTGGCGGTCGCTCCCTTCAAGGGCACATCGACCACGGCAGTCAGACCGGCGGCGACATCGAAGACGACCGTGCTGCCCGCAAGGCTGAGCGCGTCGTTCGCGCCGCTGGCAACGATTGCATAATCATGATCACGGAAGGTCATGCCGGCGAAGCTGACCGGGCCGCTGGTGCTGTCGACCGTTACCGTACCGGCATTCTGACTGAAGATCGCCACTGTTCCCGCATTCGCCCAGGGCTCAAGCGTGTTGCCGGACGAATCCGGAGACCAGTCGCTTGTCGTTCTGTCCCAGATGCCGGAGCCGCCAACAATCGCACCCGTTCCGCCAGCGGCGCCATTCCAGTATTGCTGCGCCACCGCCGTGAGGACATTGAGGTATATCTCACCGGTCGCGGCGTTCTCTGCGATTGTCGCATGCAGACCGGCGCCGAGAACAATACTCGAATCGATAGAAAGACTGCTGGCATCACCGGTCAGCGCGCCGCTATACTGGATCAACGTATATTGGCCTGCCGTAAGTGCATTGCCGCCGCTGGCGACCTTGATCACACCGCCATTCAGCGTCAGCGCGCCAGTCGCGAAGATCGCAGCAGCGTTGGCACTCGTGTTGAGTGTCACGTAAAGCGTCGCGCCGCTGTTGAACGTCATATCGGCGCCGACTGACACTGTACCGTAAGCTACACTGCCTTCCAGCGTACCCTGACTGTCGACCAGCACCGAGCCTGCGAGGCTGCCGCCCGAGACATTGAGCGTTCCACCGCTATGGATTTTGGTCTGGCCTGTGAAGGTGCTGCCATCGGCCTGATAGATGATCGGGTTTGAGGTGACTTCAAAGGTTGCCGTTGAATCCGTGCTGACCAGCTTGCCGTTCAGTTCGGTGGCATGGTTGCTGTTCGTTGCGTTGACCGAAAGAAGTCTGGCGCCAGACTGAACCGTATAGTCAGCGCCGTAGATTGTGGTTGCGTAATTTCCATCACCCAGTTGCAAGGTGCCGGAAACGACCGTGAAATCGAACGGCGTGAAATTGAGCGTTTGTGGTGCTGCCAATATGACATAGCCGCTGGTCGACAGCATCGCCGTGGCGGTTGTGCCACTGTTTAGCGCCGCTTTAACGGTCAACCCGCCAGTGAGGTCGTCACCAGCCAGCATGCCATCGGTAATGAACAGTTCAAAATCGGTAGATTCGAGCGTGAGCTGCGTCGTGGCTTCCAGTGTGCCCCCAATCAGGTTGATATGACGTTCCGCGTATCCGACAATCGATCCGAGGTTTGCCTCGGCCGCGATGGACAGCGTGCCCTCGACAATGTTGATCGATCCTGAGAACGTGTTGGTTGCCGAAAGCGCCAGCGTGCCCTGGCCGGTTTTCGAGATCGATGTCGATGTCGTCCCGTTCGCCAGGATCGCGCCGATTGTCGCGGTCGTTCCGGCCGCCACGTCAAAGGGCGTGGTTCCCTGGATTGCCGCCGGACCATTCGGCGCGGTCTCGAGGGAAAGCGTGCTGTTTCCCGTGCCGTCGTCGGCAATCGTGTAGCCGAGCGAGAAACTGGCGCCGGTGAGCGCGACCGCTGCGGCGCTGTCGAGTGTCACCGTGCCGGCGGTTGTGCCCTCAAAATAGGCGTAACCATTCGAATTGCTCCAGCTGGCGAGCGCGCCAACGCCGGTCTCATCTGCCGACCAGGCAGAAATGCCGGTCGACCAGGTGCCATCACCGCCCGCAAGCGCGCCGCTGCCCGTTGCATTCCAGTATTGCTTGTCGAGCACGGAATAGGTAACGGCCTCGACCACCTGGGCCGCATTGTCGATCTGCGCCCTGGCGGTGACGCCATAAACGGCATTGGTCAGGGTGAAGACCGTGAAGTCGTTCTCGTCACCGGTCAGTGCTCCGGTATAGTGGAGAAGCTTGTAGGTGAGGCCCTCGTCAAGCGTGGTCGCGCCGCTGTCAAGGGTGATGGCGGCGCCGGATTCGATCGTCAGACCGACGGAGCGCAACGGCGCCGTTGCATTGCCTGTGGCGCCAGCCTTGATGCCGAGTGAACCGCCCGCCTGCAGATGAAGCTCGGATCCTGCCGCCGTCCCGAGATCGGCGACACTATTGCCCGGATCGCCCATGACCGTGCCGGACGAGGCAATGGTCACCGAGCCCGCAAATGCACTTGACGACCCCATTGCCAGCATACCCTGGACTGACGCCGTACCGCCGAGCAAGGTCGAAGCGCCCATGGTCAGCGTTATGCTGGGATTGACATGCGTGTCGCCGGAAAAGCCGCTGCCTGTTCCCAGAAAACTGACGTCGCTCCAGATCTCGAAGCTGTTGCTGCTGCCGTCATCCGTCAATACGCCCTTGAATGACGTGACTGTGTTGCCGGTCTGGTTGATCACCAGCACGGAATTGTTTTTGAGAATGACATTGTTGGACATGCCGCCGCCAAGCTCGTTCAGACGGACGACACTGCCGTAGCCCGTAGACGTATTTTTGTCGAGCGTGAGATCGCCCGTGAGCGTGAACGGACCAATGTCGACCCAGCCCGCATTTGGGCCAGACCCGTTGCCGCCCACCGTCACCAGCAGATTGCCTGAACCGGAAAGGCCACTGCTGAGTTTGATCGACGAAGCGGCCGGCGTCTTTCCTTCCAAGGTGACATCGCCGCTGTCGATGACAAGCTCTGCCGCAAGTGCATTGGCATTGCCAAATTTGATGATCGTGCCGTCCATCATCGTCAGCTTGGTCGAAGCGCTCAAGGCATCGTCGCTGTCAAGCTGCAATGTTCCGCTGCTGACGGTGCTGTCGCCCGACAGCGTGTTATGGCCGCCGAGCACCAGTTCTCCGCCACCGGTCAGATTGAAGCCCAGCCCCGCACCGCCATCACCGAGATTGGCGGAAATATTCAGCACCGCGCCATTGGCGACGTCGATCCCGACCGGACCGCCACCGCCGCTGACAAATGTCAGCGTCGTCGCGGCATTGGTCGCGGCGCCCGGATCCGCAATGATGTCATACGTCACCGTACCGTCGACAGACAGGCCGCCGACAGTGATTGCCGCGGCCGAACTGTCGACCGTCACCGTCCCCCCGCTGCCGGAAAAATACGCGGTATCGCCATTGGTCCAGCCGATATTGGGCAGGAGATAGGAGGGCGCGGTTGTCCACTCCGCCCCGGTTGTCGTCCAGGTGCCGTCACCGCCCGCGAGGACACCGGACGTCGTCGCGCCGGCATTCCAGTAGAGATCCTGGGCACGGGCCGGGCCGTTTCCAAGGCCATTCATGCCCAGCAACAGCGCGCTTGCACAGGCCGTGCCTGAGAGCAATCGCGACAGGGTTCGTCGCGCGTTGGGGTGATTGCGAAGATCAGTCTCGGCGCCGCCACGGCGCTTGATATCTATAGAAATCATCCTGCCACCAATGATGAATCTCGAATATAATTTCATTATTCATTATAACTATACACGCCTAATCTCAAGTTCTATTTCATGTCTGTAATATTTACACGTATTGTCACGGCTTTTTAAGTTTACCAGTGGAAAAATAGACAGTAAACATCTCGATATCCTGACGTGTTATTGTCGCGCCGTCCGGCCTCCGTCCGCTTTTCGCCGCCGGCTCGCGGTACGCTGCCGCCGGGTTCGCCCAGTCGTGGCAACGTTCTTTGAAGAAAGAATAGCCTCTGCAACTCAGTACAACTTCAGTAATACGATGCATATTTGCCACTAAATTCTATAAAATAAAATTAAATATTCTTAATTCCAATATTATTTTGTATAGATGTCGTCATCATGCACAGGTGTATTACATCTAGTACAAATGATACAATAATATACTTGTGATTTCGCCATCGTGTCTATTTGCTTTGTCTTAGCGCCTCGCTCAGCCGGCGCCATTTCGCAGGGGGAATTGAAATGTCGGGAATAGATCGAAAACTGAACCGCCAACAGTCGAAAACAACGCGCAGTGCAATAGAATATGCAGCGCCGTCACTGAGAAGTGGCCGCTCCTCCCGACGGAGAGGATTACCGGGCCTGCTCACCAGCACCGCGTTGACCAGCATGCTTCTGGCGGGCATCGCAGCGTCCGAGGCCCGCGCCGATGACCTGACAGACTATTGGTGGTGGGGGGTTGGCGATGCAAATTCCGACGGGATCTGGACAACCGATACCGATTATACATCAGGCCAGGCGTGGCTAGGAGAAAAGCCCACAAGCGCGACAACGCAGGCCGACTTATTTTGGAAAAATCAGCCGGGCATGGTTGCGAACTTCTCGGTCGAAACGAGCACTTTAAATGGAGGATCGTTTAGTGGTGTCGTTACTGTATATGTTTCCGGCGCAGTTACATTTGACACCATAAACTTCGATCTCGGCGACCTAAATTATCAATCCCAGCCCTTCGTTATCAAATACTATGTTTCAGACGATACCAGTACAAAGCTGGTCATTTCTCCGGCAGATGCTAAGACATTTTCAACAATATATTATGGCAATACCCAAAAGGTAACGGCCGCACTTGGTGTTCCGATTTATGTCCCCATTATAGACGGAGAAAATGGAGACGGGGTCAAAGCAACGGATATCGCGATCACCGGCACTTCCGGAATCTTCTATGAAACAAAAATGCCCTACACAGGAACGACATCCATTGCTGCCGGAGCGCTGTTATATCTTGGCGAAGGCACCAGTAACGCTGGCAAATTCAACGGATCGGTTACCGGCGCGATCGCAATCGCATCCGGGGGCACATTAACCATCAAAAACTACGGGGAAACGACCCTCAGCACGGCCAATCAAATCTCGGATCTAGTCACTGGCGCGGGCGGTGGCATTTTGATGATTCAAGGCGGAGATGCCGAAAGAGAGATCGTCACTCTTAACTCAGACTCGAGCGGCTTCACCGGAACGACCACGGTTGCAAGCGGTGCGCAGCTCACGGGTAGCGGCAAAATCTATGGCACCGTCAATTTTAACCGTGGCAGCATACTTTCCGGAACGGGCGGCACGACGCTGACGCTTGGCAATAGCGCTCTGAACTTCAATACCGGAACTTCAACCGATCTCCCAGCCGTAGACATCAATGCCAAGCTCGACGCGAGCTACAAGGCGCAACCGCTCTTCATCACAAAAGATCTTTCTCTCTATGGTGTTGATCTCGACATCACGTTCAGCTCGAATGCCGATGCCGGAATTTACGCTATTATTAGTTACAGTGGAACTTTATCGAACGGCTCAATCATTTCAACTCTGCCTTCAAATGTGAAGGGTTATGTCCTGACGAACCAGAACCTGGTACGCCTTGTCGTTCTGGGCGAAAGCGATTTGGCAGGGCAGTACTGGGATGGCGATCCCGTCAGCACCCACGAGGATAACGGCGTTATCGATGGCGGCAGTGGCAGCTGGACAAGCAGTGCCCAAAACTGGACGGACTCGACTGGCAGCACGAACACCGTATGGTCGAATTCGCTGGCGATCTTTGAAGGTAAAGAGGGCGGAACTGTCACCGTTGTCGGCACACAATCCTTTGCCGGGTTGCAGTTCAGTGCGACGGATAACGGCACATTCTATACGCTTGCGGCTGCGTCCTCCGGCACCAATGAACTTTCGCTTGCGCCATATTCCGACGTCGCGGGCACAATAGAGGTCGATTCCGGTGTAACCGCAACCATCAGTGTCGGCATTGTCAATGGCACAGCAGTCAGCACCGGCAACACGGCAAGCGCCCTCACCAAGACCGGGTCAGGAACTCTGATCTTCAATTCGAAAAACAGCACCTATAGCGGCACCACGACAGTGTCCGAGGGGATCCTGCAGCTCGGAGACGGGAGCACGGCCGGCGCGCTGAACGCTTCATCCACGGTCTCCATCAACAACGGCGCAACCTTTACCATTAACCCGTCAGCGACAACGCAGACATTCAGCAATGTCCTATCAGGGACCGGCAGCTTCAAAGTCACCGGATCGTCGTCAACGAGTTACATGGTCACTCTGACAAGTAGCAGCGGTTCCTTCACCGGCGCGACGACCGTATCCGGCGCCACGCTTGCCCTCCAGTCTGCGAAGCTGGGCGGCAATGTCTCGGTCGAAAGTTCCGGCTCACTTTCAGGTTCCGGAACAATTGGCGGCAACGTCACGATTGATGCAAGCTCGAAGATTGCCGGAAGCACAGCGACTGCGCCGCTTTACATCACCGGCACGATAACCCTGGCCAGCAACTCGACCTTCGATGCCACTCTCGGTTCAACGCCGAATGCTAGCGCATCCGCAGCGCTTATCATCGTCACCGGGTTGGCCACCATTGCCGACACGACCGTTATTGATCTCGGCAGCGCAACGCTAGGTGATGGCACCTATTATCTCATGACATTCGCCAGCGGCAGTTCGGTTAACGCCTCCGCGCTTTACGCCAATAAGAAATACACTGGCTCCAGCACGTTTAGCTTTTATACAAATTCGACCTCTCTGTATCTGACCGTCACCTCGTCCGGACAAGACTACTACTGGAACCCAGATCAGGGTAACTCGGCCGCCACGCTGGGCGGTACATCCACCTGGTACGGAACTTCTTATACCACAAAGAAGGACTGGTCGGATTCGGACGGCAGCGATCAGAAATATTGGGTTAATGACAATACCGCGATATTTGCCGGCACTGCGGGTACCGTCACGGTCGACAGCTCGACCTATGGCAGCATAACCGTTGCGGGCATGGAATTCTCCACGGCCGGATATGTGCTGACGAGCGCGAATGCGAGCTCGACGATCATGCTGAAGAAAGAAGGCGGCAACGACGTTGAAATCTCGGTCGTGACCGGTACTGCAACCATCAATACTGTACTTTCCGGTACGGACGGTTTCACCAAGTCAGGCGACGGCGATCTGGCGCTAGGCGCTGCCAATACGGTAACAGGAACGGTAAAAATTAGTGACGGTACTCTGCGCCTGGTGAAGAGCAGCACGACGAGTGGCTCGCTGAGCGGCGCGATTTCGGTTGGTTCGGGTACCTTCGCCACCTATAACACCTCAGGCACCACAGCGACAGGTAGTGCCATCACCCTTGGTTCATCAAATATACTGAGCGGCGCGGGCCAGTTTAACGTTGAAACCGGTCTGACCGCACTTAACTCAGATAGCTCGGGCTATACGGGCAAGACAAACGTCGAAGATAACGGCATCCTGACCGGGACAGGAAAACTCGGTGGTCAGATTACGATCGAGGACGGCGGCACGCTCTACGGCGAAGCCGGTTCGCAACTGACCATGACGGACAGCCTCACCTTCAAAGACAATTCGATTCTGGAAGTCAAATTGGGCAGTGCAAGTTCGAGCAGCCTTATTGTAACAAAGACGCTGGCCCTGGACACAAACGAAACGCTGACGATCGACACAAGTACCCAGCTGGCAGACGGCGAATACAAGCTCATTCAATATACGTCTCTCACCGGAGACGCGACGGGCTTCGACACCTCAACCTACAACAAAAAATATGCCGTTTTCAGCCGGACCGAAGCAAGGAGCGATGGCATCGGAAGCTATATCGTCCTGCTGACGGGAGCCGAATATGCCGGCCTGTATTGGGACGCAGACGGCCAAGGTCCGAGTTCTCCACAAGGCAATGGTGGCACCGGAACCTGGACTGCCACCTCCAAGACCTGGACAGACAAGAACGGCGAACAGCAGACGGTTGACAATAGCTGGTATGACGGTGGCTATGGCTATTTCTCTGGTAACGCAGGTACCGTCACCGTCGACTTCAAGGACGGCGAAATCTCTGCCGCCCGCCTTTACTTTCTGCAGGATTACACCCTCGAATCAGCGGATGACAAAAGCACACTCAACCTTAACGGCGCGAAATCAAGCGACAGTAAAGCCTATATTAGCGTTGCAAGCGACAAAACCGTCACATTTGACGCGCAACTGGATATCAAATCAAATCTGGTCGTCACGGGTGGTGGCACTTTGACCCTCGATCCGCAGTATGCACAAAACACCGGAACGTTTGATCTTCAAATTACTGGCAGTTCGACCCTTAAACTGGCGGGCACTAGCGCTAATACGCCGTTGCCTGGATCGACGAACATTCAGATCGACAGCGGTTCCACGTTGCAAACGGCGATGTCCAACCGTTCGACGTTTGAATTCTCTGGCATACTTTCCGGCGAAGGCACCATGTTGCTCGGCGGTAACAACACGACGATCACGATTAGTGGAAGTTCCAACACCTTCACCGGTAAAACAACTTTCTCGGGCGGCAATCTGACGATGAAGGCCGGTTCGAAGCTTCTTGGAGACCTCACCGTCACTACAAACAAGGGTGACATCTCAACCATGTATCTTTCCGATAATGTGACGGCGGGAAATGTAACTATTTCAGGCAGCGCCAAGCTCGATTTTCAAAAAAACGCGAGCGCTACTGCCAGGGCTACGTTCACGTCGCTATCTCTCGAATCAACAGAGGCCGTTTTTAGAGCCGATTCCTCAACAGGGGATTCAGCGCTTATTAACGTGACGGACGCGACTTTCGATAACGCAACCATTCGAGTCCAATTCGACGGTGTCCCAGAAGCAGGTGGCATCTTTACCTTCATAAGCTCGGCAAATGTTATCGATTATAAAAACGATTTATCCTTCCAACCGCAGCAATTCGGCAACCAATTAAGTTTGGTTTGGGTAAAAACAGATGTAGAACATGAAGTTCAAGCACAGGTTGTCGCAAATACGGATTATCTGGCAACGGAGGCCTATTCATACAAAGGCAATGCCAGGCGCGTGGCTAGCTCCCTGCTTTCCCTCGACCCAACGCACGAACTCTTGTTTTCCTTCGCTCTAACCGATTCTCTTGAAAAAGAAAGGGCGGCGGAATTAATCTCTGGCGACATCTACGCATCGACGGCTTCGGCGATGGTCGCAAACAGCCGTTATGTGCGGGATGTGACCGGCCAGCATATCCGGGATATCTCAGGCGGGATTTCGACTGGCCAGGCGATCTCGACGGTCTCAAATTATGCTGCCCAGCCGACCGCAACAAGCCCGGCCTTCGACGGCTTCATGGAAGCCAATAGCGGCATCGACCTCTGGGCCACCGGCTATGGCGCGTGGTCAAGCTTTGACGGCGACAGCGATGCCGGAATTGCCGGCGCATCCAACAATGTCGGCGGTTTCATATTCGGCGCTGATGCTGCAGCCTTCGGCAATCTCCGCCTCGGCGCCCTCGGCGCCTATGGCCAGTCGGCCTTCAAGGCCGACGACCATTATAGCAGTGGCAACAGCAATGATGTCACGTTCGGCATGTATGGTGGTGGCAACTGGGGTGCCATCGGAGCCAATTTCGGCGCG
Organism: Martelella sp. HB161492; assembly: GCF_013184775.1. Lineage (GTDB taxonomy): Bacteria > Pseudomonadota > Alphaproteobacteria > Rhizobiales > Rhizobiaceae > Martelella. The sequence goes on along the minus strand of NZ_JAATVV010000006.1, from coordinate 76,206 downwards.
GCCTATACCTGGCACGATATCACCACAAGCCGTACCATCAACCTCAGCTACTTCGATGATGATCTCGAAGGTGATTACAGCGCCGGAACCTTCCAGGTTTTTGGCGGTTTGGGTTATACCTTCGATTTCGGCAGTGGCCTTCAGCTCGAGCCCTATGCCGACGCCGCCTATGTGCATTATCAGTCTGATGACATGGGAGAGGCGGGCGGACTTCTGGCTCTGAACATGCTGGGGAGCGATATGAATACCGGCTATTCGACCATCGGCCTTCGGGGTGGCTGGGATGTCAATATCGGCGCCACGCAGAACAAGCTGAGCGGTGCCATCGGCTGGCGCCATGCCTATGGCGATATCGAACCCTTTGCCAATATCGGCTTTGTCGCCGGAGGCGACATGCAGATGATAGAGGGAACGCCGCTGGCACAAGACCAGGCCGTGCTGAACCTTGGCTGGGAGACCCAGTTCAGCAGCACAGTGTCTTTCGGGGTGAATTATACCGGTCTGTTCGGCGGCGGATCTGACAGCCAGACCGTATCGGGCAAGCTCAGCATCCGCTTCTGAGCGGGCGACGAGAACAACAGGCCGGGGCGTGGACAGCGTCCCGGCCTGACAGGTTCATAGCTGCAGCCGATGCAGCCAGCCCTCTCTTTCTGGGCCCGACGGCCATGACAACGAATGCCGACCAGACGGCCTCACTTGCCGTCTGGAGCCGGCGATTCGCTTTAGCGCGCCGTGCGTCCTTTTGCATGCACGGCGCGCTATCTTTTTGAATCTACGCATCCTTCTCTTCGAAAAGAACGATGCGCTAGCGAAAGCAGCGCAACCGAGTCTGCTCGGCGAAACGGTCCAGGCGGCATGGGGCAGCATTCCGGCTATCGCAAAGCAATGAAACCGCACCGCAATCCTCTATTTTCTGGCTGCGATCGAGGGCGACGCCCCGACAAATTACTTGCAATACTTCAAGTAAAAAAGACATAATTAATTTAATTGACAATAAAACGACATGTTTATAAATATTAAACAGTCTTTTTGGCAATAATGGCGAGAATCAGTCTATTATTGTAACGCAGGGGGTGAAATTGAGCGTTTTATCAAATAGGAATACTGTTTCTAGGTCTGTCATTACTTGTGGTAAGGCACGTCAACAGCTGCGAACTGGAAAACGCCTGTCAGGGAGGCTGGTCTCCGGGACATTGCTGTCGTTGATTTCTCTGATCGAAATCTATTCAGCCAAGCCATCTTTTGCCGATACACTCTATTGGTTTGGCTCACTTAACGACAGCATTTCGGACGGTGGCTGGAGCGTGAGCGCGACCGATAACAACTGGACAAAAACTCCATACACCGGCACGCCCCCAAATGACTTTTACTATTGGTCAAACACGACTGGAATGACGGCCGTTTTTTCAAATAAAAATACCTCCGGAATTAATGTCACGGTCCTCGACGTGATCCAATTCGAAAAGATCCATATCGATCAGGATCTCAGCAATCAAACGAGTGATCACGCATACAATTTTTTGGGCGGGCATCTTTCCATTTCCCCTGACACCGGAACGACCGCTGTTATTGAAGGTGATGCGGTCCCGGATCCAGTAAACTTTTTCAGCGGGCTTGAAACCACCGTAATCAAAGACGGGCAAAACTCAGCTGGAGAGCTGGCAAATAACTTAAGCATAGCTGGCGGCATTGCCTTCTTTATGCACGCCGATCAGGAATATACCGGCACGACATACATCCTTGATGGAAGTCGTCTTATCATTGGTTCGACAAATGGTCCCGCCAAGCTTGTCGGCGGGACTGTTCTGGATTCAGGAAGTACGTTCAGTGTCGATCTTAGGGGCGGCGGCAGCAACTTTAGCGCCGGCAACATCATTTCGAGCAAGGATTCAACCGATACCGACGCACTTGTGGAAATCTACGCACTCAGCGGCGGGGTGACACAAACATTCACGATGGACTCGATCAGCGACGACTATGTTGGCCAGACCGAAGTCAATAATAGTGTGAATCTAACAGGAACAGGCAGCATCGGTGGCGATGTCTCCTTCTACCAGGGAACCAAGATCACCGGCATTTCGGGGTCAACCCTGGGGCTCGGCACATCGCTGACGCTGAACAAGACGGGCAACGGCTCGACAAACTTTCAGCTCATCGCGCCTCTGGATCAGACAAATTCCTACATTCCTTTGATCAGCACCGGCAGCCTCACCATCGGCGGCGCGATAACCATAACTGCCACGGGTGCACCAGGCATATACAATATCATTCAATATGAAAGCGGCAGTCTCAGTGGGTCATTCGATGAGACGGATACGGCGATCACGATTAATGGATCAACATCAGAGCCGTATCGTCTTCTGACCGATGGCGGCATGGTGCGGCTCGTGGTCCTTGACCCCGCGACCGGACAGCTCGCGCAATACTGGAATGGCAGCACGGATCCCATCGACGGCGGCGTGCTGCTCGGTGGCAGCGGCACCTGGGACAGCCATACCGCCAACTGGACGGATAGTTCGGCCAGCACCGACTCCAACCGTGTCTGGTCTCAGTCCGTCGGTATCTTCGGTGGATCAGGCGCCGGTACTGTGACGGTCAGCGATGACCTGAATTTCGACGCGCTGCAGTTTCTCGAAACACCGGCGACGCCAGAAGGCTATAAGCTGACGGGCAGCGGCAGTCTCGCCTTTCAGCCTTATTCGGCCAGCGTTGCGACCATCGATGTTGCCGATGGGGCGAATGCCACCATCGGGGTGGATCTCGTCGATGGCAGTCTGGTCAATATTCTGGAGAAGACGGGCACCGGCACGCTCGTGCTAACCGGCCTGAAGTCCTTTACCGGCGAAACGAAACTCACATCGGGCACGCTTTATCTCGGTGACAGCAGCGAAGGCGGCGGACTCGTTTCGAACGTGGTCATGGCAACAGGCACCACCTTCGGCGGCTGGGGTAGCGTCGGCGGCAATGTCACGGTCGTTGATGGGGCCACCCTCGTGAGCTCGTCAAACCAGGAGACACTGACAATTTCCGGCACATTGACGCTAGAGGAAGGGGCGGAGATTATCGCGACACTCGATGCTTCCGCTCCCAGCTCCAATGCCCTGTTTGCGGTTCAGGATCTCGTCCTTGGCGGCAACGGTTCCTCCGGCTTGACTTTGACCGTTGACAGCGACGGGCTGCCACTGGCGCAAGGCAACTATCTGCTGATAACCTATTCCGGCGATCTCACGGGCGCGCTCGAAAACATCGTTCCATTTGTCACTGTCGCCAGCGTCAGCGAGGTCTCCATTATCGATGTGCCGACGGGGCATGTCTACCTCAGTGTTTCCGGACCGGGCATGCTCTATTGGAATGCCGATAATCGTGGCTCGACGCTGGTCGGCGGCGACGGCACCTGGAATCTATCGAACGACAACTGGACCGAAGACCCTCCGGGAAACTACTCGTCATGGGCATCGGGTGCGGTCGCTGTCTTTGCCGGCACAACCGCGGGAACCGTGCAGATTGACACAGATGACGGCGCCAGCCCGGTTTCAGTCAGCGGCCTTCACTTTGCGACCGATGGCTATGTCATAACGGGCGATAGCCTCGCCCTGACGGCTCAGTCCGGGGCCAGCTATGTTGAAATTGCGGTTGATCAGCCCAATGCGACGGCTGGCTCGATTTCAGCAACAATCAGCAGCGTTCTCACCGGCACGGCCGGTCTCTACAAGACGGGTTCCGGAACACTCACGCTGACGGCGCAGAACGAGTATAGCGGCGGAACCGTCGTTTCTGCCGGCATCCTCGCCGTTGCGCAGGACGCCAATCTCGGCAAGGCGGACGGCGACGTGACCCTGAACGGCGGCACACTGCAGGTTTCAACGGGCTTTTCAACCGAACGCGATGTTTTGCTTGGCGGAGCCGGCGGCACCATCGACGTTCTCAGCGGAACCCTGGTTCTGACCGGTTCCGTCGACGATGCTTCGACGGCAGCGGGCGCCTTGGTGAAGGCGGGGGACGGTGCGCTGCAGCTCACCCAGGACAATGGCTATTCAGGAGGAACGTCTGTTCTTGGTGGCCGCCTGCTGGTTTCCAGTGATGCCAATCTCGGCGCGTCCAATGGCGAGGTGACCTTGAACGGGGGAACGCTGGCGATTGCTGAGGGTTTCAGCTCGTCACGTCCATTTGCACTTGGCGATGATGGCGGCACCATCGAAGTGGGGGCTGGTGAACAGGTTCTGTCCGGCGTTCTGTCCGATGTCACATCTGAAAGCGGCAGCCTGACGAAGACCGGGTCCGGCGCGCTGGTGCTGGCGGCAGCCAACAGCTATTCGGGCGGAACAACGATTGCCGCGGGCACGCTTCAGCTCGGAGATGGCGTTCAGGACGGCACAATTTCTGGTGATGTCGACATCAAGTCCGGCGCGGCGTTCAAGATTCTGGATCTGGAAGCCTTCGATTATGCAGGCCAGCTTTCCGGGAAGGGTGCTTTCAATCTGAATGGCTCTGGAACCACAACACTGACCGGCAACAGTTCTGCTTTCGCCGGTGTGACCACGGTGACCGCTGGACAGTTGAATGTGTCCGGCAGTCTTGGGGGATCGATCTTTGTATCTTCCGGCATTCTTGGAGGCTCCGGCGCGCTCGGTGATGTGAGCGTCGGCAGTGACGGCTCAATCATTGTCGGCACCACGAGCGATGCGACCACGATGTCGACTGGCGCACTCGATTTCGCCTCCGGGTCTGCTCTTTACGTCAACTGGAATACCGATGGTACCCATGATGAGATTCTGGCGAGTGACGCCGTTTCGATTGCCGGTGGCACGGTATATCTGACAATCGACGGCAAAGGATTTAGCGATGGCGAGCAGATCACGATCATTTCTTCGTCCGCCTCGGTCACCACAACGGATGGGGATGGCGATGGGACTGCTGGTTTTGACAGTCAGGCGAAGCTGGATTCAGCCTATCTGACCGCAAGTGTGACCTATACAGGCTCGACGGTGCAGCTCTATATTTCTGAGGTCGATTCCAGCACATTCTGCCTTGATGGCATGACGGAAAACCAGTGCAATACCGGCGATGGCGTTCACGGCCTTGGATCCGGAAACCCGCTCTATGGCACTATTCAGGGACTGCCGAGTGACGAGGCCGGACCGGCGCTCGACCAGCTTTCCGGTGAAGTCTACGCGTCCATTGATGCCGCCATAATCAATAATTCACGCTATGTGCGTGAAGCGACCTCAAAACGCATTTACCAGGCGCAGCGCGATGCCGCGGTTTCGAGCCGCTCGAACGTCAGCAATTATGCCGATGAACCGGACTATCCGGCCGCCTTCGGACAGCCGGCCTACGATTCTGACCCCGGCAACATGTTCTGGGCGACGGGTTATGGTTCATGGAACAGACTTAAATCGGATGGCAATTCGGCGACGATGGTCAATCCGGTCGGTGGCATCTTTGTGGGCGGCGACATTCCGATGTTCGATTCAATGCGGTTCGGCGTTGTCGCGGGCTATGGCCGTTCGAGCTATAAGGTCGATGGCCGGAATTCGTCGGCCTCAAGCAATGACTATACCATCGGTCTTTATGGCGGCGGAAAATGGGATGCGATCGGCGCCTCCTTTGGCACCGCCTATAGCTGGTCGAATGTGTCGGCCGAACGGCAGATAAGCTTTTCGGGATTGGACGAACAGGATGGGGCGGACTATACCGTCGGCCTCCTCCAGATCTATGGTGATGTCGGATATCGGGTTGATGTCGCACAGGATCTGTTTGTCGAGCCCTATCTCGGGGCTGCCTATATCTACCAGAACAGCGGTGCCTTTACCGAGAGTGGCGGAATTGCCGCGCTGTCGCGGGGGAGCTCTGACATCAGCGTCGGGCTGACCAATATCGGTGTCCGAACGGCATATGAACTGGGCAGCAATCTCGGGAATAGCCAGGTCTCCGCTTCGGTCGGCTGGCGTCACGCTTATGGTAATCTCGATCAGGCGTCGCATATGCAGTTCGTCGGAGGAAGTCCGTTCGGTGTTGTCGGTCTTCCGCTTGCATCCGATCAGGCGACATTCACGCTGGGTCTTATCTCCAAGCTGAATGCGAATACAGACGTCGAAATCGGCTATTCCGGGCTGTTTGGCGATGGATTTTCCAGTCAGAACATCACGGGGAGGTTGAGCCTCCGGTTCTAGCGCATCGGCTCGAAAATCGGAATCGGTTTTCGAAAAGAACGATGCGTAGAGTCAATAAGGTAGAGCGCCGCTCTCATCTTCCGAAAGGACGTTCCACCGGCGGCGTGACAGCGAAAAGTGAAACCGCTGTCGCGCCGCCGGGTTGTCGACCGGGCTGTGCCTGCCGGTGGGCGGGCCTGATGATTGCGGGCAATACGAGGTCCTGCTGAACAGACACCGGGCAAGCGCGACGTGTCTTGCCTGTCCTGGCTACGACACCGAAACGATCCGTCAAGCCGCCGCCAGAAATTCGTGCCGATTGCTGTGACTGCGCCCGGCCTTTCTTGAAGACCTGTCCGGAAACTTGCGCGCGCGGCACACGGGGACCGAGCAGCTGATAGATGTTTCGCCGCCGCATTGCTTTCAGTCGCGGCACGATCATGCTTCGAACCTCTTCACTAAAAAGTGTTGTTTGGGCAAACCCGCTGGAAACAAGGGCATTTGCCGGGTCACGAATGCGCGGTGCTTCGAGACGATGATCCTGGTCAATTCCTCCGCGCTGCAGAGGAGCCATGATCAGATCACGACGATCATACGGATCGAAGGCTGTTTTCGAACGACGAAATCATGTTGGAACGACTGCGCATCATCACTGTCGCCTTCATTTTCCTGCTCGGGCTTTTCGCCTCTGCCGGTACGGCATTCAGTGGACAGGCGGGGGCCCTTTCGTCCTGTACCATTGAACGGACGTCGCTCCACGGCTCCGCCGATTGCGGCAAGGCAATGGTTCACGAGTCATGCCTTTATCACGCCGCGTGTGGCCTGTTCCTGCTGTCCGACTTCGCCCCGCATGCGTCCAGCGCAGACGCCTCCGCAAAGGGCACGGTGTCACGCCATGTTCTGGTCGGCCTGCAATCCGCTCCCGAAATCCGTCCCCCCATCTTGGCACTCTGAAATCACCGCAATCCTTACCGGCGCCTGATCTTTTCCGCCGTGCAGCGACAGCTGTGCGCTGCCGATGCTCAGGACCGATTTTCAGACAATGCTCACAACGGAGATGTTCCATGAGCAAGATTTCTTCTGCTTTCACCCTCACCCTTGCGATTGCGCTTGGCAGCGGCATCGCCAACGCCAACCCGGCCCACCATCCCGCCGCTGATGCGGCCACGGACAGCGTCGCCGCGATGCAGTCCGGCATGATGAACGGATCGATGATGGCGAGCATGATGAGCCCCGACATGATGGTCATCATGCTCGACAGCGACGGCGATGGTAGCCTCTCGTCGTCCGAATTCGTCGCCGTGCATCAGCGCATGTTCGCCCACCTGGACCAAAATGGCGACGGACAGCTCGATTCCGCCGAGCTGGAGCCCCATCACGCCGGCATGATGCCGGGCGATGCGGACAGCGAATAGGAGGACACGCAGATGCTGAAACAGCGCCCTCCACATGCCGCAACGGCAATTGCCACGCTTGGCCTGATCGCCACCCTCGCCGCTGCGCCGGCAGCGATGAGCGCCGAACAACCGGACATTCCGGCAGGCCAGCCGATCACATCCTGGGTGGAAAACGGCCAGAACGGCCGCTACCTGCTGCAACGGGAAGATGGCGAATTGCCTGAAGGCACGGCAGAGATGACCGGCGTCGTCCTGTCTGATTCCAACTGTGCCCCCGATTCTGACAATATCAACCATTGCCGCAACGAGATCCGGCTTGAGAATGGCCGTGTCATCACCGGGATCGATAATCACCGCATGAGCGTGAACCGTTGCCTCAGGCAGGGCGAAACCGTCACGGTATCGGCTCTGAATGATGCCTGGTTTGTCGTTCTGACCAAAGCGGCCATGGCAAACTGATCGCCAGAACGTTGAGGCTGTGGGGCTGCATCATCATGCAGCCCCACACTATATTGCCCTTGCCGGTGTCGGACGCTGCTTTTCTGCAAAGCCAGATACGGGCGGCATATCCCCAACTGCGCCCGTCGATCGCCGAAATAATCCGGCACGTGCAAGATCACCTTATGCTCTTGTAACAACAATCATATTTGCAACTGCATGAAATTCCGGCGCCGGATATTCGGCATTATTTGCGCGGCTTCTCCGCGAAGATTAGCGGAATCAAATATTCAGCCAATAATCATGTGACATTCTGGGCAGCACTACATGTCTTGCTCGGCGCGAGGTCCGTTTCCGCGGCGCCTTCCATCTGGTCGCGGCAGCGCGATCTGTCGAAGACATATCCGGATTTCTGCCTGCTGCCTATGATTGGGAATATTTGTGAACAGCATCAAGCCAAACCCGAAAACGCCGCAAGAACAGCCTGCCTGCCGTTGGATCTTCTACACGCTTCTGGCCGCAACACTCCTGACCCTGCCGGGACAGTCTCTGGCGCGCGACACTGGTGCTGACGCCGAGGATGCTGGCCTGAAGGCTTTGCCGCCAGCCCAGGATGCCGTTGGCCGGGCATTGCGGAAGGCGCTTTCCTATGGCGAGATGTCGTTTCTCGCCAGTCTCGTCGAAAATACCCGGCTGACGCCGGATCGCGCCGATCTGATTTCGTCCGAGGCGGTGGCGTTGCGTCCCGACATGGCGGCAGCGATCGCGCGCGCCGTTGGGTCTGGCGCCCATCTGGCAGCCCTCTATCCGTCATCATCCATCACCCATGTCCTTTCCTCACCCACCGTCTCCGGCAGCACGCAGCTGCCCTATCCCGGTGGCGTTGCAAACGCCGATGAAAGCGCGCTCACCGAGTTTGAACGCAATTATTCCCTTTCGGCCATGGGCGCCGCAACCGCACGCGAGATGGGCTATACCGGCGCGGGCGTTGTCGTAGGCGTGATCGACAGCGGCATTGATATGAGCCCTGACGGGACCGTCCATCCTGAGTTCACCGGACGGATCGACTCCCGCTCGACCAGTTTCCTCAACTGGGTTGATATCGGGATGCAGGGCGAGACCCTCAGCGCGGCCGAGGTTGCTGCCGGCCTCCAGCAGGGACCGACGGACACGCAGGCTGTCGACGACCATGGCACCCATGTCTCCGGCATCATAGCCGCCGGAGACAATGGTTTCGGCATGGAGGGCGTGGCGCCGGATGCGACGATCCTGTCTGTTCAGGCCGTTCCCGGTGCGGAGGGCTGGCTATACCTCGACAGCGACCCCGATGAAGAGATTGATCTTGCCGATCTGCAGACATGCGGCCTTGAAGCTCTGGACGGTACTGGCTGCGCGATCGCGCAATATTTCGCGCCGATCATCAGCGCCGAACGCTATCTCGCCCAGTTTTCCGATGTCAGCGTGATTAATATGAGCTACGGGGCGAATGTCGATGACGATGCAACGAGCTGGGATATCCCAACCACGGTCCAGCCCTATTATCAGGCGGACGCGGAAGCCCTGAGAGCCAATCTGGATGCTGGCCAGATCCTCGTAACATCCGCCAGCAATGACGGCGTGGATGCGCCTGTCGTTGCTGAAAATCCGCTGGGTATCGGACTTTATCCCTTTATCAGCCCGGCGAACGAAGATGCGACCAATTCAAGCGGAAACCTGATCTATAACGATTATGGCACCGGGCTCGATTTCAGCTTTCTCTCCGCCGATGCCCTGGCGGAGGCAGAAGCGGCCGATGGCATTGCCCGCGGGCGGATCATCGTTGTCGTGGCGCTGGATGCCTATAATGTGATTGCCGATTATTCCAATCATTGCGGCGTCGCCAAATACTGGTGCGTGGCAGCGTCCGGAACGAATGTCTATTCGTCCATTCCGGTCAGCATGGGCTCTTACGCGCAGGAAAGCGGCACCTCCATGGCCGCGCCGAATGTCTCCGGCGCCATTGCTGTCCTCACCGAAGCCTATCCGACCTTCACCCCGGCCGAGATCGTCAAGATCCTGTTCATGACGGCGGAAGATCTGGGCGCGGCCGGTGTCGATGATGTCTATGGCTGGGGCATGATCCGGCTTGACCGCGCGCTTTCCGTCGGTCCCGTCGGCATGCCGGAAGACGGCGTCTATACGGTTGGCACCGACGGTTCGGACACGACCTGGATCATCGCCTTCGACAGCGATGCCAGTCTGGTAAAGGCCGGCGACGGGACGCTGGCCATTTCCAGCACGGCAAGCTTCGATGCCGGAACCACCGTTTCGGGCGGTCTTCTGGCCATCGATGGCGCCCTGATAACACCGACACTGCTGGTCGAGCAGGACGGAACCCTGGGCGGCAGCGGGCTCATCACCGGCAATGTCGATGTCGCCGGAACGCTGTCGCCCGGCGATTCGCCCGGCACGCTGACGGTTGCCGGCAATGTCACCCTGTCATCTTCAGCGACGATGGTGGTGGATATTGACGGCACGGGCACGCAGAACGGTGCGGGCAATTATGACCGCCTCGTTCTGACCGGAACCGGGGCGACATTCACCGCAAACGGCACGCTGAGCCCGTCACTGCGCGGTATTTCAGGGGCGGCCAGCAATGATTTCTCGCCAAAGCCGGGGGAATTGTTCACCTTTGTCGAGGCGGCGGATGGTGCGGTTACGGGCAGCTTCACCGGGCTGACCCAGCCCGTGACCGGGCTCGTCGACGGGACGAGGCTCGATGTTCTCTACTGGCCGGACGCGCTGTCGCTGGCGGCAACGCCTGAAACCTATGCCGATCTCTCGGCCTTCGGCCTGTCGCTTTCCGGCAACGAGACAGCCCTCGGAACGGCCATTGATGCGGCCCGGCCGGCCGCCGGTGTGCGGCCTGTATCGGCGGAAAATGATGCCTTCAACGTGCTTTATTCGGCGAGCACCGATCAGCTGGGCGCCGGATTGCCGAGCCTGACCGGACAGATCCATGCCGAGATGGGCACGACCGCCGTCAGGGCGGTCGGCCGGTTTGCCGATACGATCGGACAACGGCAGTTCGGCCTCTCCGACGGCTGGCTTTCGGTCGGCGGCACGCCCTATGGCACGGGCCTTGCCTGGGCCAGCGGCACAGCCGCCTCCACCCAGGTCGGCATGGCTGGCGGCGTGGAAGGCTATGACGCCAGAACCAATGACGGCACTTTCGGCATCGACTGGCGTTTCGGGCGCAATGCCTTCGGCCTGGCCGCATCCTATGAATATGCCGATGTCTCCTCGGATACCAACGGCTCGGGCAGCATCAACAGCTATCAGGGGGCAGTCTACGGCACATTCGACATGAATGTTCTGGCGCTCGCTCTGCGCGGCGGGCTCAGCTATGGCGAACTGACCAGCAGCCGGCTGACGGCACTGGGTGATTATGCAGCACGGGCAACGGCCAGCGGCCATGGCATGGGCGGCTTCATCGAGGCCAGTGCCTTCAAGGCATTCGCGGCTGACAGCATCACGCTGACACCGTCTGCCACGTTCGGCTATCGCGGTTTTCGCCGGGACGCTATGAGCGAAGACGGCAGCGTTTTCGCGCTCTCTCTGCCTGCCGATACGTTTGAGGAAACCCAGACAACGCTGGCGATTGCCGTTTCGAAGCGCTTCACCTTCGACAATGATCTTCAGTTCGAACCGGTGCTGAGTGCCGGGTGGCGCCATGATTTCGGCGATATCAGCCGGTCGACAACGCTTGGGATTTTCGGGGAAAATTTCACCGTTTCCGGCGCCGATGTCGGCGCCAACGCCTTCGTCGGCAAGCTGTCGCTGACGGCGATCGCATCGAAACGCTTCACCTTCGGCGCGTCCTATCAGGCGGAAATCCGCGACAATCTCACCAGCAATATCTTCTCCGCCGAAGCCAGCCTCAGATTCTGAGGCGGATTTGGGCCAACGACAGATGACCTGCCGGATCTCATCCGGCTGGGTCGCAACCATGCCATATCAGGAGACAAGATTCATGAGGCTTGAACGACGTCTGGCGAAAGCCACTTTCGCACTGGCAGCGACCTGCCTGCTTCTGCTTGGCCTTGCCGGCTGTACCGAGACGAGCGGTTCGGTGCCATCAACCAGCAGCTACAAGCCGCCGCCGGTAAAGAAGGAGCTGCCCGATTCCATTGTCGCCAAATGGGAGGTCTTTCCTGTTGTCGGAACCAGCACCCGCGGCTGCAGCATGACCTTCATTGCAAGCGCATTTGATCCGCATAAGGGGCGTGTCAGCCTGTTCTATTGCCATCGGATCGAAGGACTGGGCGGAATCAGAGGTTTGAGCCGCGTTTTCAACTGGAAGCGGAGAGGCACCACGATCATCCTGCTCGACATCATGGGCAAAAATATCGGCTCGATCGAAATGCCCGTGAACGCCTTCCCCACCCGCGCCTTCGGCTTTGTCGAGGATGACATCAACTTTGTCATGACCCGCAAGTCGTGAATGGCGCGCGCAACCGGCCTGATGCCGTGATCGGGCCGGTTGCTTCTCCCGCCGCGGCTTGATGGCGCCAGCTGGCATTACGCGCTTTTGGCAGACGGTCTTCGGTCCAGTTCGGGGAACAGTCTTTGCAGCATGTCCGGAACGGCCTCACCGCCCAGCCGACGCGTAAGATGTGTTACAGGTCCGCGAAGGATATGGAGCTGATGACTGCGTGCGCTGAATTGCCGGACACTGACATTATAGAGCAGCCGCAGCAGCATGTTGGACTGATGAACCGTGATGACATCCAGCACAGGCAGCAGATCCGGCGTGACGGTTTTCGCGCCGGGTGAGAGAAACATCAGGCCAAGTTTGAGCCTTGCCCGCGGATCAAGCAAATAGAGCTCGGCGGTCAGCTCTTCCACGGCGCGCCGCTGATTGCCTGCCATCAGCGCAACGGCCTTGTTGATCAGCAGGTAGATGTGGAACTGGGAACCGCGGTCGGCCAGCTCGATCGCCTGATCGTAAAGCATAATGCCGTCCTGGAGATTGCCTTCGGTTGCCAGAAATTGGCCGCGGATGGCAAAGGCGGCCGCAAAGGCGGTGGTCTGCATGAAGGCCTGTTCTGCCAGTTTTGTGGCGAGATCGCGATGGCCGCGATCGATGAAATGCAGAAGTTTTGCCAGGCCCAGCAGAATGGAAGGATCATTCTCGATCCGCGGCAAGGCTTCAAAGATAAGGGTCTCAATCTCGTCTTCAAGCTCACCCCATAGGGGCGCGGAGATATCATTGTCCTGAAGCATCCGTGCATAGACGTTGAATGCGAGCAGAACAGCGATTGTCGGATCGTCCGGCTTGCGCAGCCGTGCCTTCTCAAGTCGCTGTGCGTTCTCGGACCAGCTCTCGATATTGCCCGAGATCAGCGCACCGGCATCATGAAGTCTGAGATAGGCCGGTGGCGCGCTCGGTTCTGAAAGCGCCTCGCGCGGCAAGGCAATATATTCCCATATCCGGTCGGTCAGCCGCACGGCAAAATCATCGAGTTCGCGCAGGAAACCGCGCCGGGCCGGCAGCGTCAGGCGAAAGGCTTCAACGGTCTTCTGGCTGGCCAGTTCACTCAGCACAAGCGCCAGATGCAGCGTTCCCTTCTCTTCGTGAACACTGACGGCAAGGCCGAAATCGACCTGGTGGTGTTCTGCCGCCGGGTCGAAATCCGGCCGGTAAACAACCCCGCGCTGATGCCCGAGACAGCGTCGGAACGCGCGGCTCAGCCCGGCCAGCGTCTCGGCGGCTGCATCGCCGGCCTGGGCAAGACCGGTGACCGGCCCGACGACAAGGAAGCCGACAACCGGCGCCGCGCTTTGCCGGTCAGCGATCCAGACATAGCCTTCGCCATACTGCGTTGCGATAAATCGCGGCGCGCGCGGATCGTCACCAAGACGCTTTCGTAAGCGGTTAATGATGTAGTCGACGTTTCGTTCACTCAGTTCGCCGACGGTATCGCCGAGGCTTTCGAGCAATTGCGCACGATTGACGAGCTTGTGCGGTTCGCGTGAAAGCCGCAGGATCACCGAACGTTCCTGCCGGCTCAGCCGCAAGCGCTCTCCGTTATCGCGTTGTGCCGTCAGCATATCAGGTTGAAAGACCAGATCCTGGTATCGCAAGAACTCGCCGCTCCCTTCTCTGTGTCAATGCGGTGCAAGTTTCCCGTCGGAGCGGTGCAACGCCTGTAAGGGGCGATCATAAATGCATATTGTCAACTTACGGAAGCCCCGGCATGGCGAATATTGCGCCAGCGCCAGGCGCTGCGTCATGCCCGACCGGAACCGCGCATCATGGGCTCCGGAAATCAGGCATCATGTGCGCGCAGAAACCTCAGCCTGGTGCAAGTTCAACAATGGCATCGACCTCGACAAGGCCGTTTGCCGGCAGGCTCGATACGCAGACGGCCGTTCTGGCATGGCGTCCCGCATCCCCGAACAGCGCGATGAACAGTTCCGAAGCGCCGTCGGCGATTTTCGGACCATCCGGGAACCCGGCAGGTGCCGAGACAAAGGCCCCCAGCCGCAGCACGCTTGCAACCTTGTCGAGAGAGCCGGCCGCTGACCTGATGTTGAACAGCAGGTTGAGCGCGCACATCTCCGCCGCCTTCTTCGCCATCGCAAGGTCGTAGCCGTCCTCGACCGGGCCGAAATATTGCGGCACGCCATTCCATTCGCAGATCTGGCCCGCAAGGAACAGCAGGTTGCCGGAGCGTTTATACGGAAGAAAATTGGCTCTCGATGGCGAACTGTCCGGCAGGGCCAGTCCCATCTCAGAAAGCCTTGCTTCAATTGATGTGCCGTTCATATCCTGCTCCGCAACCGTTATGGTCTGTCTCTGTCATCGAACCTGCCGCCTATTGCCGCGCCGTGAGTTTCGCCGCCAGTGCGATCAGCGAGCGGTCCGAACCGCGCGGACCGATCAGCGACATGCCGAGCGGCACACCGCCGATCCGGCCTGCCGGAAAGACGACCTGCGGCAATCCCGACATGCCGGCAACGCAGAGCAGCCGCATCGCCAGATGGCGGAAATCGACGAAAATTTCAGGCGCCGGCTCCCGTTCGAACGGAATGTCATGCACGACAGGCGCAAGCAGAACCCCATCCGTGCCCAGCAGGCGGTCAAGGGATTGGCGGAAGGTCTGCCGGATGGCGTTGGCGGCCTCCTCTTCTTGCAGCGTCACGGATTTCGCATGGTCGTAGCGGCTGTCAATGCCGGCGGCGAGCGGCATTGCCGACGTCTCGATGAAGGGCACGACCGACTGCCGCGCATCAACCCCTTGCAGCGCGCGATAGGCATCATAAAGCGCGGACGCCCCGCCCTGCGGGTAGATAGTGACGGGTTCGCCATCCAGCGCGGCAAACATGCGGTCGTAAACGGCGTGCTGGGCGGTTCCGAGCTGTTCGACCATATCCGCCGGCATCAGCAGGCGCGGGGTCTCCGGCAGGTCGATTGCATCTTCCGCCATCAGCACGGCCGCGACCCGCGCCAGGATCTGCCCGTCCCGGGCGAAGAAGCCGCAGGTATCGAAACTGGCGGCAAGGGTCATGCAGTTGAGAAGTGAAACCCGGCCGTGGGTCGGCCTCAGCCCCCAGATCCCGCAGAAACTCGAAGGCGCCCGCACCGAACCACCGGTATCCGTGCCAAGGGCGAAATCGGCAAGCCCCGCCGCAACGGCTGCCGCAGAGCCGGAAGAGGAGCCGCCAGGGATCCGGTCAGGTGCAGCCGGATTGACCGGCGTGCCGAAATGAACGTTCATGCCATAAAGCGACCAGGCAAGCTCGTCGGTGTGGGTTTTCCCGACGAACCGCGCTCCGGCGTCGAGCAGGCGCTGGACCGAAGGCGCGCTTTCGGATTTTACCGGGCTCATCGCCAGTTTCATCGGGCAGCCGCAGCCTGTGCGGTAACCCGCAACGTCGAATATGTCCTTGACCCCGAATGTCAGTCCGGCCAGCGGCCCGTCGCCAGCCCGGTCCACCTCCACCGCCGGATAGGGCATGAAGGCGTGCACGGGGTCCTGTTTCAGCAACATCTCATTTCCTCGCAGTTGAACATGGTACCTCAGACCGGCTGGCTTTGGTCTTCCAGCAGACAGGCGACCCGGCGGCCAGGACCTGGGGTGAAGAAGGGCGGCAGCGCCTGCGTGCAGGCCGGCATGACCCGGCTGCAGCGCGGCGCGAACTGGCAGGCATCGGGCTTGCTCTCAAGCGAAGGCGGTGCACCCGGTATGGCCTCAAGCCGGGTGCCCTTGGCGACATCGTGCAGATTGGCCGACAGCAGGCCGCGGGTATAGGGGTGGCGGGGATCACGGATAATGTCGTGGATCGAGCCCTCCTCGACAATATTGCCCGCATACATGATCGCCACGCGGTCCGATATTTCCACCGCAACGCCGATATCATGGGTCACGAAGATGATGCTCATGCCGAATTCCTGCTGAAGCTCGCGCAAGAGAAGCAGGATCTGGATCTGAACGGTTGCATCAAGTGCGGTTGTCGGCTCGTCGGCCAGCAGCAGTTTCGGCCGGCAGGCAAGTGCCAGAGCGATCATCGCCCGCTGGCGCATGCCGCCCGACATTTCATGCGGATAGTTCTTCAGCCGCCTCTCCGGCGAGGGAATTCGCACTCGGGTCAGCATGTCCAGCGCGACATCCATGGCCGCCGCGCGGCTGATGCCCTTGTGGCGCATGACGGTTTCGGCGATCTGGTCGCCGATCGTATAGACCGGATCAAGCGCCAGGGCCGGCTCCTGAAACACCATCGACACGTCGCCGCCGCGATAGCGTGACAGCCTGCGCCCCGAAAGCGTCATGATATCCGTACCGTTGACGTGGATCGACCCGTCGATCTCGCTGCGTTTTGGCGGCAGCAGGCGCAGAAGCGTCTTGAGCGTGACGCTCTTGCCGGAGCCGGATTCGCCCAGCAGACCGAGCATCTCGCCCTGCCGCAGCTGAAGATTGAGGCCGTTGATGGCATGGACCGTGCGGTCGCCGCGAAACCGGACATTGAGATCGCGAATGTCGAGCAAAGGTGTTTCCGTCACGATATCGCGTCCTCTTTTGCCAGAGAATGCCCGGACGCCTGATCATGGATATGGCAGGCGGCGAGATGATCCGCATCCGCGCCAAAGGGCGCGAGCACCGGCTTTTGCTGCGAACAGACGGGTTCGGCGAAACGGCAGCGCGTGTGAAACCGGCAACCCGATGGTGGATCAACCGGATTGGGCGGGTCCCCCGAAAGCGGCGGCTCGACCGTACGGTGATCCGGGTCCATTGACGGCATCGCCGAGAACAGCGACGCCGTATAGGGATGCGCCTGGCTGGCATAAATCGCCTCGGCCGGACCGATCTCGATCACTTCGCCGAGATACATCACCAGAACCCGGTCCGAAATGAAGCGGACGACGTTCAGATCATGGGAAATGAACACATAGGTCAGGCCGAATTCCTGCTTGAGGTCGGCAAGCAGGTTGAGAACCTGCGCCTCCACCGATTTGTCCAGCGCTGAAACGGCTTCATCGAGAATGACGATGCGGGGTGCCATGGCGAGCGCACGCGCAATATTGACGCGCTGACGCTGCCCGCCGGAAAGCTCATGCGGAAAACGCCGGGCAAAGCGCGCCGGATCAAGTCCGACGCGCGCCAGAAGATCACGTGCCCGGCCGGCGGGATCGGAGAGCCCCTGCACCTTGGCGCCAAAGGCAACGGAATCCTCGATGGTCAGGCGCGGATTGAGCGAGGCATAGCTGTCCTGAAACACCATCTGCATCGATTTGCGCATGTCCTTGAGCGAGATGTCATCCCCCAGCGCTTCGCCGTCAAAGACAATCCTGCCTTCATCGTGCTCGATCAGCCCGATCAGCAGCCGCGCCGTGGTTGACTTGCCGCAGCCGCTCTCGCCGACGATACCGAGTGTTTCGCCTTTGCGGACAGAAAAGGAAACCCCGTCTACGGCGCGCACGGTCGCCGTCTGCCGCCCGAGCAGTCCGGAGCGGATCGGAAAATGCTTCTTCAGATCCTTGACGATGACCAGCGGCTGCGCCGGTCCGCCGCGATCTGGCTGCTGCTTCGGTTCAGTCTTTGACATTCATGGCGCTCCTCAGACCGTCGCTCAGAAGGTTGAGACAGAGTGACGTAATGAAAATCATGATGCCTGGCAGGGCCGCCACCATCGGGTTGACGTAGATCGCCGTCCTCAGCGTATTGAGCATCAGGCCCCATTCCGGTTCCGGCGGCCGCACGCCAATCCCGAGAAAGGACAGGCCCGCGGCGAGGATCATGCAGACGCTTGTCAGGCTGGTCGCATAGACAAACACCGGGCCCAGCACATTGCCGAGAACATGGACCCGGATGATCGTCGCCGCGCTCGCGCCGGAGGCCTTGGCCGCATCGACATAATCCAGCGAGCGCACGCCCGAGGTCACGCTTTCGGCAATCCGGGTGATCGACGGGATGAAGACGATCGTCAGGGATACGAGGCTGTTGACGATACCGGCGCCAAGTGCACCTGAAATCGCCACGGCCAGCAGCACCGAGGGGAAGGCAAAGAAGATATCGACCGTGCGCATGATCACGGTATTGACGAGGCCACCGACATAGCCCGCCGTCACACCCAGCGTCGTGCCGATGAAGAAGGCAAACACAACCGGCATCAGCCCGGTCAGAAGCGTCAGCCGTCCGCCATAGATCAGCCGTGCGAGCATGTCGCGGCCCTGTTCATCGGTTCCCAGCGGGAAACCGGGTGTGCCTATGGGTTTCAGCCGCTTGATCATGCTGCCCTTATAGGGGTCGGCGAGATCGAGATAGGGCGCAAAGATCGCAGCCAGGATCAGGAGCAGCAGGATCACCGCGCAGACGAGTGCGATCGGGTCGCGCCGGAAACGCTTGAAGACGCCGGACCAGTAGCCCGATCTGCGGGCTTCATCGCCGGCAAAGACGGTATCGCTTGTCGAAGCCATCGGTCAGCTCCTCTTGATGCGAGGGTCAATGAAGGCCTGGGCCACATCGACACAGAGGTTCACGAGGACGAAAAACAGGGCCAGAACGAGAATGGTGCCCTGCAGGATCGGCAGGTCGCGTTTGAAGATCGCATCCGACAGCAGGAAACCCGTGCCCGGCCAGTTGAATACGGTCTCGATCAGAATGGATCCGCCAAGCAGGTAGCCGAGCTGGATGCCCATGGCAGACAGTCCTGTCGGTGCGGCATTACGCATGACATGGCGCAGGACATCGCCGCCGGTCAGCCCCTTGGCAAAGAGCGCCTGAACGAAATCCATGGTGTAGATCTCGCCGACAAGCGCGCGCATCGTGCGGGCAATAATGCCGATCGGCACAACAGCAAGCGTAATCGCAGGCAGGATAAGATGCTGGATATGTTCATAATTCCATGACCACCCAGGGCTCCCCGCCCCCATCGCCGGCAGCCAGCCGAGCTTGACGGAGAAGATGATGACAAAGACGATGCCAAGCCAGTAATTGGGCACGGACACCCCGGCAATGGCGACCGTCGTCACCGCCTTGTCGATCCAGCTGTCACGAAAATATCCGGCCAGAAAGCCAAGAAAGGCACCGAGCGGAAAGGCGATGATGCTGGCGGAGAACGCCAGAAGCAGGGAATTCTTGACCGCCCTCATGACCTCGCCCGCCACCGGCCGCCCGGTGGCAATCGACTTGCCGAGATCGCCATGCAGCGCCTTTGACAGCCAGATGACATATTGCTCGGGCAGCGGTTTATCGAGGCCGTAGGCAGCGCGCATTTCCGCCTGCTCCTCGGCCGTCGCATCGATGGACATGATCGCGGTCAGCGGGTCGCCGGGCGCGATGTGGACCAGCGCGAAACAGATAATGCTGACGCCAATGGCGACAGGAATTACATAGAGCAAACGTCGAAAGAAATAGACCAGCATCGGCACGCCTGGTTGTCATGAAAGAAACAGTCCTGAAAGCCGGTTGCCCCTTGCCGGGACAACCATATGTCAGGCCGTGACAGGCATCATCCTGTACGGCGCACTGAGAGGCGGGACTGGAACCCGCCCTTCAGGCATTATTCCATGGTGATCCCGGAGAAGTTCTGGAACCAGTTCTGCGCCTGGACGAAGCCCTTGACATGCTCGCTCATGGCGCGCGGGGCAACATCATGGGCAACCATCAGGAAGAGTGCGTCATTGACGAACTTTTCATGGGTCTTCTGCAGCACCTTGACCTGTTCATCGGGATCGAAGGTGTTGCGGATCTCGCTGAACAGCTCATCCATTTCCGGATCGCAATAATGCCCCCAATTGGTGCCGTTCGGGGCAATGAGATCGCAGGAAAGGTGACGGATCAGGCCGGTGAAGGGATCCTGGATGAAGTAGGAGAAATTGATCGATTCCGATCCCTGGACGCTGGCATCGGCAGCGCCGGCACGCCAGAGATTGATCATCTGGTTCCACTCGACGACCATGAAGTCCACGTCGATATAGGCTTCGGCAAGGCTCTGCTGGATATATTCATTCATCGGCAGGGGCAGCATCTGGCCCGAACCCGACGGCGAGATCAGTGCCTTGACCTTGAGATGATTGTCCGGACCGTAGCCGGCTTCCTTCATCAGTGCCTGGGCCTGATCGAGGTCATAGGTCACCTGGAAATCGGGCTTGCCGAACCATGGGCTCGAAGGCGGCAGGAACCCTTCTGCCGGGATCATCAGCCCGCCCAGAAGCTCGGTCATGCCGTGACGGTCAATGGCAAGGTTTGCAGCCTTGCGAACCCGGATATCATTCCAGGGCGAGCCCGGAAGGCGCGACAGATGCCATGTCCAGTTATGCGGATAGGCATTGGAAACGATCTGATAGCCGGCGCCCTTGATCGCCGGGATGGTGTCCGGGGCCGGCGCCTCGATCCAGTCGACCTGACCGGACATCAGGGCCGCGGAACGCGCGTTCGGCTCCGGCAGCGGGATCAGCACCATTTCGTCGAGCTGGGGAATGCGGCTCTTGTCCCAGTAATCCGTATTCGGCACGAGTTCGGCGCTTTCGCGCGGAACGAAGCTTGCCAGCTTCCACGGGCCCGTGCCCGAGGGTTCCTTTGCAACTTCGTCCCAGCTCTTGCCATGCGCTTCCCAATTGGCCTTGGAGGACATCAGGATCCAGGACAGCTGATAGGGCAGCGTTGCATCGGGCTCCTTGGTGGTGATTTCGAGCGTGTAGTCGTCAATCGCCTTGTAGCTGGCAACGGCGGGAATACGTGACTTGCCCTGGGCGGACTGGCGCGGGTCGTACTGCTCGCTGTCGGGAACGAGAAGCTTGTCGAAATTCCAGACGACATCACTGGCGGTGAAAGGGCTGCCATCATGGAAGGTCACGCCTTCACGCAGCTTCAGCGTCCATTTTGTGTGGTCGTTGGGGTCGACCTGCCACGAGGTCGCAAGCCCAGGGATCAGGGTCGACGCCTTGTCGGCGCTCGTCAGGTCCCACTCGATCAGCGAGTCATAGACCGTGTAGCCCATGAAACGCATGCCCTCGCCACCCTGGTCGGTCTGACCGGTTGTCAGCGGAATATCTGCTGCCGTCATGCCGATGCGCAATGTACCACCGGCATAGGCGCCGGAGCCGGAAGCGGCCGCAAGCGCAAGCGGGATGACGGTCGACACAAATGCCGCCCGGATCAGTTTTCTAAACATTAAACATTCCCCTTTTTTCAATTTTTTGTCGCCAAGAACAAAGAGAAAGCCGCATTTCGTGTCTTCACCGCTTGAGACGGAAAAGGGCCAAGTCACGCTGGCTCGGTACGGAGATTTCAAATCATCATTGACGTGCCGGTCTTTCCATTCCATCAACTGGTCTGACCGGTCAGACCGAACGATAACATCTGTTCAAAATATCGGCAATAATTTAATGTGATTAACAAATGTGCATGAGAACGCGTTTTCCGGCAAGTGGTCTTGACGATCTGCGGCTTTCGATGCAGGTCAGAACGCAGGGAGCAGGAGACGCGGGGCACAGGCAGTTGATCAAAACGGCGATCGGTTCCGCCGCGCCTGATACCGCGATTGTGCAGTCGCCAGATAAGAACAGGGCGATGGAGTAATTTCGATGGATGTGGAGTTGAGCGACAATCCGCCAGGTTCGGCCAAATCTGTTCCCGCGCGTGTTGGAGAGGCCATCCAGGACATCATACGCAAGAGCGGGCTCGAAAATGGCGACAAGATCCCCTCGGAACGGACGCTGTCGGCCATGCTTGCGGTTTCCAGAACCTCCGTACGTGAGGCGATCTCGATGCTCGAGGCGCTCGGGCTGGTGCGGGTCGAGGTTGGCCGCGGCATATTCGTCGCCACGCCGCGCCGCTTTGCGCCCGTCGATCAGTGGCGTTACTCGCAGACCTATTCGCTGAAGGAGATCTATCAGTTCCGCCTTGCCGTGGAACCGATCGCCCTTCGCCATGCCGCAAGGCATCTCACCGCCGCCGATGTCAGAAATCTGAGAACCCTCTCGCAAGCCTATGCCGCGGCGGCCGCCTGCCAGGACCCGATTGCCGCGGCGGAACAGGACCGCATGTTTCACGACCTGATCTATCAGCGTTGCGAAAACCGTCTGATCCGGGAAACGCTGGAAGGTATGGCGGCGATGATCCAGAGCAGCCAATGGGCGCCGCTGATCAATCTGGATACGCTGCATGAAGCTGGCGAAGAGCATATGAAGGTCGTGATCGCGCTCGAAGCGGGGGATCTTGAGAGCGCCGTCGAGGCACTGGCAGATCATATCCGCCGCGTCGGCCTGCGCTGCGGTATCGCAACGCTTTAGCCATTCCATCAGACCATGATGCGATCGATGACGGCATCGGTCGCGGACATGTTTGCCGGCAACAACGCGGTGCAGCGGCGTGCGACCGGAAAACCGGCCGCCCGCACCGCCATTTCAACCCTCGTAATCTGCGTCGGAAACCTTCTCCATCCAGGTCACGGGACTGCCATTGATGCTTTCCTGAATGGCAATATGGCTCATCGCCGTTTCCGCTGAAGCGCCATGCCAGTGTTTTTCCTCCGCCGGGAACCAGACAACATCGCCCTGCGAAACCACCTCGACGGGTCCGCCTTCGCGCTGGACCCGGCCTTTGCCAAACGTGATGATGATCGTCTGGCCGGCGGGATGTGTGTGCCAGGCCGTGCGGGCACCCGGCTCGAAGGTGACGTGAGCGCCGCTGACGCGACCGGGTTCTTCGGCAGCAAACATCGGATCGACACGCACAGTGCCGGTAAACCAGTCTGCGGGACCTTTCATCGACGGGGCCGAACCGGAACGGATGATCTTCATTTTAGTCTCCTTGTCCTGGCGCCTTCAGCGCCAATTTTTGAAAATTGATGGGGCAATTCGGGGCCGTCGGTGCGGCCTGTGCCTGAAACAGCATTCCGCATGCGGATCTCCTTTGATGTGAAATTAGAACGATCGGTATGTGAGAAAAGTACGGTTTCCTGCTAGCTACAATGAATGTCATTCATGCAAGCTGCGGGGCCTCCCTCGGCTGCTCGTGGGGATCGTCGCTGGCAACCCGGCAACGGAAATGCGGACGGCACAACAGGGCGATCTGCGAGCAGCTGCCGAATGCCAAAGGTCGCGTCAGGCCGGACGGTGTTCAGACGGCCGGTAGCGCAGCCTGTCGATCAGCAGTCTTTGCGCGGTACTCATCTGGCGGCGGGACGGGTAGCAGAGCTGGAACCCGTCAAAAGGTGCGCACCAGTCGGCAAGCACGCGCTGCAGCCTGCCACGGTCAATGTCGTCACAGACCTCGGGCAGCGTCACATAGGCGATACCGAACCCCTCGCGTGCCGCATCGACGCAGAGCCCGGATTCGTTGAACAGAAAGGGCCCGGTCACCCGGCGGGTGATTGCCTCGCCGTCACGCTCGAACTCCCAGTCATAGGGAGCGCTGATCGCGCCAAAGCGCAGCACCAGACAGTCATGGGCATCGAGATCGGCAGGATGTAGCGGCACCCCGCGACGGGCGAAGTAGTCTGGGGTCGCAACGGCGGCCATCTCCACCGGCGGTCCAACCGGGACGGCGATCAGATCCGGCCCGACCATCTCGGCAAGCCGCACCGCCAGATCAAAACGCCCTTCGGCAAGATCGGCCAGCCGGCTGTTGGTATTGAGCTCGATCCTGATTTCCGGATAGTCGCGCACCAGCTGCTTGACGACAGGCCAGAGGATCGTCCGCACCGCCGTGACCGAAGCGGTGATCCTGATCAGCCCGCTTGGCGTATCGCCGATGGCGCGAAGCTCCTCGATACGGCTCTCGATCTGCTGCAGTCCCGGGCGCAGCGACAGGATCAGCTTCTCGCCCATTTCCGTGGTCGAGACATTGCGCGATGAGCGGTTCAGCAATCGGAACCCCAGCATGGCTTCGAGCCGCCTGATGGTATGGCTGACAGCTGATTGCGACACGCCGAGCCGCACGGCGGCGCGGGTGAAATTGCCCTCGTCAACGACCGCCAGAAACACTGTAAGATCAGCCAGCTCATCCCGCTTCATCGGCATTTGTCCCTTCGAGAAAACCTGTGAACCACCATGATAGCGTAACAGAGACGCCCGACAGCATGAAGCCCGCTCATGTCCTGCATGAATGAGGCTCAATGCTGGCACCCGCCGGACCGGCCCGGCAGGCTGACGGATCCCAGTCCGGAAAGCCTGAGACAATTCCGCTGCATTTCATGAACATCACTCATGGATACTATGCACGACTCGCCGGTACAGCCTGACCGGCATAGACCCTATTTTCCCGTTCAGAAACTTGACGTCCGTCGTCGCTGACGATCCCGTCGCCTGCCCGAGCGGATGCAGGGTCTGGCGCCGGGCACGTTGCCGGACACTGGACGTCACCCGGTAAATCGACTGACAAAAAAGGTGAAGGGCATGATCCTGAACGAGACATACACACTGCCGAATGGCGTAAAGATCCCCAAGCTCGGTCTTGGCACATGGATGATTGACGACAACACGGTTGCCGCTGCCGTAAAGGCTGCCATCGCTATCGGCTACCGTCATATCGACACGGCCCAGGCCTATGCCAATGAGCGCGGCGTCGGCGAAGCGATCCGTTCGAGCGGCCTTGCCCGCGACGATCTTTTCGTCACCACCAAGCTCGATGCCGCCTTCAAGACCCATGCCGAATCCAGGGCGGCGATCGACGGCTCCCTCGACAGCCTCGGGCTGGACCATATCGATCTGATGATCATACACAGCCCCCAGCCCTGGGGCGAATTCGCCGGTGAGGAACGCTTCTTCGACGGCAATCTGCAAGCCTGGCGCGCGCTTGAGGAAGCCTATAATGCCGGCAAGATCCGCGCCATCGGCGTTTCGAATTTCGAGGAGGCCGATCTGGCCAATCTGCTGAACAATGCCAGCATCAAGCCGATGCTGAACCAGGTTCTGGCCCATATCAGCAACACGCCGTTTGACCTGATCGAATATTGCGAAAGCAAGGGCATTCTGGTCGAGGCCTATTCACCGGTTGCCCATGGCAAGATCCTTGATCACAGGGAAATTGCCGAAATGGCAGCGAAATACGGCGTCAGCGTCCCGCAGCTGAGCATTCGCTATTGCCTTGAACTGGGCCTGCTGCCGCTGCCGAAAACCGCAAATCCTGATCACATGCGCACCAACGCCGCCGTCGATTTCGAGATTTCCGCGGCCGATATGGACGTGCTGAAGTCCATGGACCGGATCAAGGACTATGGCGATGCCAACATGTTCCCGGTCTATGGCGCGAAGCTGTAAGCGCGCTGTTTGCATATGCCGAAACGGCTGCAGGGTGCTGTCACCGCCTGCAGCCGTTCTGGATGACGGCCCGGACGGGCGCGTCACCGGCAATGCCGGCCAGCCCCGTCCACAAGGACAGGCTGGCCGGCACGCTTGGGCTTTACTCGACGGGATTGCCGTCGGCATCGACCACATGAAGCGTACCGAGGCCAAGCGCCCTGATGTCATCCTCGATCTTTGCCCGATCGCCAACGATCACCCAGGTCAGTGGCTTTCCGCCAAGAATTACCTGCGCTGCCTGGTTCACGGCATCAACGTCGATGCTTTCGAGTTTGTCGGCATAATCGTCATAATAGCCCTGCGGCAGACCGTTCTGAACCTCGGAGACGAGATAGCCGATAATCCCCTGATTGGTTGACCAGGCATCCGGCAGGCCCAGAATGGCCTGATCCTTCGCGGCCTCGACCTCTTCGGCGGCAACTGCCTGATCCGACACCACGCCCCTGAGGATCGTCGCGATTTCCGCCATGGCTGGCGCCGTCTTGTCGGACTGTACCGGCGCGGTGACCGAAAACAGCCGGCCGCCATCAGGGCCACCGAAATTGCTGCGCGCGCCATAGGACCAGCCCTTTTCCTCACGCAACGTCATATTGATGCGTGAAACGAAGTCACCGCCCATGACCTGGTTGAAAATCCGGCGATTTTCCTGATCGGCCTGCGATCGGGCCGGCCCCGTGACCGCCGCTTTGATGACACTCTGGATCGCACCGGGCTTGTCAACGAGATAGATATTTGCCGCGTCGATGACAGGTTCTTGCGGGACGATCACCGCTGGCAAAGTCTGGCTGTCCCAGCCGCTGAAAGCCGCTTCCACCAGCGGCTGGACCTCTGAAAGGCGCGTATCGCCGGAGACGATCAGCGTCGCATTATTGGGGTGGAACCAGGTGCTGTAGAAGCGCTCGAGGGCCGCCCGGTCGATGGCGGCAAGCGATTGCCCGGTTGCCAGACGACCATAGGGGCTGTCCGCGCCGAACATGACCTCAGACATGACACGGTCGGCCACATCAACGGGACTGTCCTTGCTCAGTTCGAGATCATCCAGTGCCAGCGCCTTGACCCGGTCAACCTCCTGCTGCGGGAAGGAAGGATGCATGATGATGTCTGAATAGATGGCAAGGCTTTCCCTCAGCCCGCTTTTCATCGCCGAAAGCCAGATCCGGCTGCCGTTGCTGTCGATTGCTGCGGAGAAATCCGCGCCGAGCAGCCCGAGCTCGGTTTTGATCTCGTCGCGGCTCAACGTGTCGGTGCCATGCGCAAGCAGTGTCACGGCCAATGCACCGGTTCCCTCAGCGCTTTCTTTCCAGGCCACATCCGGGCCGGTTTTCAGCAGCATCGAGAAGTCGACAATCGGAGCGCCGTCACGGTGGACGACCATCAGCTGCATGCCATTGGCAAGACGCGCGGTTTCAACCTCCGGAAACACAGCCTTTGCCATGCCCTCGGGCCTCGGCAAGCCAGAACGATCAGCCTCCTGGCCCGATACGGAAAAGTCGGGGAAAGGGATCGCCCACGAGGTATAGCCAGGCTCGGTGAGCCAGTCCTTTGCGACCCGCATGAGGTCGTCGGCGTCAGCAGACTTGATGGTGTCGATCTCGCTTGTCCAACCGGCAGGATCGCCGAAAAACGTCGTGCTGGCGCTGAGCAGGTCAGCCTTGAAGGAAAGGCTTTCGAGATTGCGGGCGAATTCCGAGAGCATCGAAGCGCGAGCATAGGCCAGCTCGGCATCGCTCGGGCCAGCCGTGGCCAGCTTGGCGATTTCCGCCTGCAGGATCTGTTCGATCCGATCGAGGTCGGCATCCTTCTTTGCCGTGACGCTGATGATGAACTGACCGCCAAGTTCGCGCTCGTAGACGAAGGCATCGACATCCGTGGCCAGTCCGTCATCCACGACAAGCCGCTTGTAGAGCCGGCTGTTATCGTCGCCAGCGAGGATAAACGCCAGAACCTTCAGAAAGGCTGTGTCCTGGTTAACGAGCATCGGGCCATTGAGGACCTTGAAAAGGCGGGGATGCGAGACCTTGTCTTCGATGACCTCCCGCACCGGTTCGTTCATCTTGACCGGCCAGCTGGTGGGAGCGACAATCGGTCTGCCGCCGGGGATATTGCCGAAATATTTCTCAACGCTGGCGCGGGCCTCATCCATGGTGATGTCGCCCGAAAGGGTAATGACCGCATTGGACGGGCCGTAATAATCGCGGAACCAGTTTTTGACATCGTCCAGCGTGGCGGCATCAAGATCTTCGATGGAGCCGATGACGGGGTGATGATAGGGATGTCCGTAGGGAACGCCAGCCGTCATGGCCCTCTCGAAGGCCTTGCCATAAGGCTGGTTCTCATGCTGCCGCATCTCGTTCTTCACAACGGCCAGCTGTTCATCCAGCTTCGCCTGATCAACGGCCTCAAGCAGGTGTCCCATCCGGTCGCTTTCCAGCCACAGGATTGAATCCAGCGCATTCCTGGGAACGGTTTCATAATAATTCGTCCGGTCCGTCGATGTCGAGCCGTTCAGGTCGGTCGCCCCGAGTGTTCTGGTTGCCTTGAAGAAATCGTCATTGAAGTTGGCTGAACCGTTGAACATCAGATGCTCGAACAGATGGGCAAATCCTGTTCTGCCGGCAGGCTCGTCCTTGGAGCCGACGTGATACCAGATATTGACAGCGATCAGCGGCTGGGAATGATCCTCATTCACGACCAGTGTCAGGCCGTTGTCGAGAACAGTCATTTCTGCCGGAATGTCGAGCGCAAGCGCGTCAATGACCCTGGCTGAAACGGCCAGCTCTAGGGCCTTTGTGTCTGCCTGCTTCTGGGTGCCTTCAAAGACCGGTGCTCTCTTTTCTGCATTGGCGGCCAAAGGCGGTACCAGCAGACATGTGAGCAGTGTGATCGCAGGCAAGGCAATGCGTGAATTGGCGCGCCCCATTTCATCTCCTTCGGTTGCGTCATCCGCTATCGGACAGACCTTTGCAGCTGAAGGTTGAGAAGAGAATTGGGCGCATTTGAGGGAAAATTGTTGCGGCAGGATGGCGCCAGCCCGGCGCCGGAAATCCGGACATGTCACCTACCGTCAACGTAGCATAACGGCACAAACCGGTAACCGAGGCGTGGGCTGATTTTCCCCAGCGATAACAGCTGAAATGCGTGCAGCGACCGCGTTTCCGGGGCGGGATGCAGCGCCCGAAACGACACAGCGCCGTAAGCCTCGCCAGACATTCATGCGATTATAAAGTGCATATAAAGCACCGGGAAAGAACGCCGGCCCTCAAGCGCGCGGCGCATCGAACGGCAGGGGACGGCTTCGCCGCTATCAATACATGGGACGGCAGCGTCGCGGCCCGTCTCAGGATCAAGCGGAATCACCAGGCTTGACAGGCACCAAACCGCCAAAAAGTTTCTGACGGAAATTTAAAACAAGTAATATTGGAAGTTTCATCAACTCGGTATAGGGTACTTACAGTTGTATATGAAATTGCATACAATCCAGCCCATTCACGAGAGAACTGCGAAACAAGCCAATGACAGACAATGCGCTACCCTTGTTCTACCGCACCCCTGAGGCACTGCGTTTTGAAGATCATCGCGACCTCTGCCTCGAACGCCGTGATGACTTTAGCTTTGCCCGACACACAAACGCGATACCGCTGCCGCCGTCCGAGTTTCTGCCTGCATCGAGAGACTACCCGATCGTGTTTGCCCGCGGCAGCGACATGCCCTCGCCAGTGGCCGTCACCGGGTTCCGGGCAAGGCAGAATCTGTTTGTCACGGAACAGGGCCACTGGAAATCCGGTACCTATATCCCGGCCTATGTACGCCGCTATCCCTTCATCATCATCCAGTCGCAGGATCAGTCGCATTCGGTTCTCGGTTTTGACTCGTCATGCAACCGGATCAAGGCGACTGCCCAGGCTGACGATCCCATACCCCTGTTCGAGAAGGACGGCGCGGCCAGTCCGGGCGCAAAGCAGGCGATCGATTTCTGCCACAATTTCCACCGCAGCTCGCTGTTGGGGAATGAACTGGTCAAGGAACTGACGGCACATGATCTCCTGGTCGAAAAAAGCGCTGAAATGACGTTGGTGGACAAGCAGCGCTTTCGTCTGGACGGATTTCTGGTTGTTGACGCAGACCGTTTCCGGGCCTTGCCGGAAGATGTCGTCGCCGCCTGGCACAAGAAAGGCTTTACGGACGCCGTCGTGCTTCATCTCGCCTCCGCGCAGAACTGGCAGCGCCTTGTCGAGCTCGACATCCTCGAAAATGGCTCCGCTGCGGCCTGACAGCCAAATGGCCATCTTGCCGGTCTTCATCATGTCAGCCGAACGGGACATGGACCAGTCACGACAGCGCTGACTGGCCAGTCATGAGAATGCGGCCCGTTCACTATTCCAAAAAGGGGGAAGCCCAACATGCGAAAAAGTTTTCAGTTTCTGGCCGTCATGGCCTTTGGTTCGATCATTGCGTCGACAACGGCATTCGCCGACGACGACGTCGTATCGCCCTCCGATATCACCGTTGCCTACGGCGACTGGCAGCAGCATTGCATGCTCGTGCAGATCCAGAAACAGGGTGAAGCGGATCCAGCTGCGCCGCAACGCGTCTGCGAGGTGACTCAGACCCTCAACATGCAGCAGAAAGACGGCCAGACCCAGCGCCTTCTGACCATCGCTGTCGGCAAGCTACCCATGGCGGAATTGCCGCGTGTGGTCGTGCAGACGCCGAGTGGCGTTGATCTTCGCAAGGGCGTCACCCTAACGCTTGGTGAAGCAGATCCCGAAGCCGCGAAAACACCGAAAAAGGGCGGCGCCGTCACCGCCGAGGCCGACCAAATCGAACTCACCTTTGTCACCTGCGGACAGGTTTGCACGGCTGACCGGGAACTCACTGCTGAGGAATTTGCCGAGCTGAAGTCGACGGATGCTGCCTCGATCACTTTCCAGTCCATGAATGGGCAGGCCATCAAGGCGCCCTTGTCTCTCAAGGGGTTCGCCGCCGCCATCGCGGCAAAACCACCTGTGGAATAGTCGGATACGATTGCCAAGTTTTGGGAGGGGCAAGCCGCCCCTCCCGAGAGGCCGATAGTGCATGACGCTGGCGGCAGCCAGTGCGGCCTAAATCATCGCTTTTCAGCGTCCCTGCGATCCGTGAGGCTGCTGTGCGTTGTTCCGGTTCCTGTCCGGTTCGCTGCGGGCAGATGCGGCGTTCGACGAGCCTTCGCTGTACGGGTTGCCGGTTGCTGATCCGGATGTGCTTGCACCGAGACCGCTTTTGTTCCGGTCTTCAAGGATTTTCGCGTCGCTGTCGGTCGCGCCGTTCTGCCTGTGTAACCGGACATAATCAGCGTCGGACTTTTGCTGAAGATTACGGCGAAAGTCTTCTACGCCGCGGCGCGTTTCGTGCCGAGCATAGTTAACCGACAACTGGTTCAGGAATTGCTGTCTATCTTCATTCCGCCTGACATTATCGCCGGACGTCCCTGTTCCCTGCATTCTTGATATATCTGATCCCATTGTGAAGTCTCCCTCATTTCGACAATGTGGTCACGCTAGTTTACTGAAAACATATAAAAAATTCATTTCTTTAAATATTTCTCAGGCGGCCGCGAATGCGCCTTTGCACAAGGCGGTGCGGCCCTGAGCGGATCAATCCCGGCCCAGAAGGACGCCGGCGGCCGTGTTCCACTCGGCAATCAGATCGATATTTTCAGGATCGCGCAGCCAGCGCAGCTGCACCCCATCCATAAGTGATAGAAGCAGGCGGCCGCGGGCGATCGGATCCATCTTCAGATGACAGCGCGCAGCAGCAAAGGTCTTGATGACGCGCTGTTCTCGGGCGACGAAGTAGCTGTGAACCGGATGGTTCGGTTGCAGCGCCTCGGCGCTGAGCAGCGTGTAGAGCCGGACGATCTCCGGCTGGGACGCATTGCGATGCACAAGCGCCTGACAAATGGTTTCCACCGCAAAGCTCTGGATCTGCTCATAAAGCGTGTCGCGCCTGACCCCGAGATAGGCGGCAAAGGCCTGCCGGTCATCCTCATCCCGCTTCTCGATGATGGCGAGCAGCAGGTTTTCCTTATTGCCGAAATGATGGAGAATGGCGGTGTCGGTGATCCCGCAACGCAGCGCGATATCCCGGATCGATATGCCCCAATAGCCGCGTCCGGAAATCAGCACAGATGCTTCGTCGATGATCTGGTTGCGCCGGTCTTCCGCTTTGAGACGCCGGCCCGTGCCCTTGCCCAATGCACCCATGTCAGTTTTTCCAGACAGGCCGCCAGGGCCCTTTCTTCCGTGAATCACGTGATTGACAGTAAAGCGGGTCAGCGCGAAACGGAAGCCGCGCTGTTGTACATCGGCCGGAAAACCGGAGCGGCATCGTTTCCTAAAGTTTGCTGATACCATCGGCAAGCGCTGCAAGGGCACCGATCAGCGACAGGGCGAGGGTCAGCTGTGCGGCATGGCGCGCCTTCATCCAGCGTGTCAGCTGTGCACCGAACAGCATGCCGACCACCATGACGGCAACAATGCCGCCCCAGACCCAGGCCGCCAGCGCCGGCCACGCATCCGGCGCGGCGGCAAGACGGGCAATCACGGTTCCGGTCGACAATGTGATCAGATAGGGTTGCAGCGTGGCGACGAAGGAGCGCTGGTCCCAGCGGGTCGCCTCTTTCAGCGAGGTGAGTGCGACACCGCCGACACCGGCCAGAACCGTCATCGCCCCGGCCAGGCCGCCAGCCGCCGTCAATGTTCCGGCATTGCGCGGATATTCCCTGAGATAGCCGGCGGTTACCGAGGCCGCCAGCATCAGAAGCATGACGATGGCGCTGATGATTTCCGCCTCTGCGCCGGGGAAACGGGAGACGAAAACCGTGCCGATGACGATACCGGCGGCACTGGCGGGCAGGAGAACGAGATAGGTTTTCCAGTTCACATCGCGAAACACCTGCGTCAGTACGATGATGGCGGAGGCAACGCCGCACATCTGCACGAGAACGACCCCCTGGGCCGGGCCGATTGCAATGATCGTGAACGGCGCCACGACCATTGCAAAGCCGATACCCGACACACGCTGCAGGACCGCGCCGATGAAAACGGATGTCAGGAGAAGCGGCATTTCATTGTATCCTTCAGTGAACCCGGCGGATCGCCAGGAAAAGCAGCGCCCCGATCACGGCGGTGACGGCCGAGACGATGAACAGTGCGTGATAGCCGACATTGGTGATGGCAGCGGCGGCGACCAGCGGCCCGGCGATCTGGCCACCGGTGCTGGCGAAGTTGAGAATGCCGAGATCCTTTGCCGAGGTCTCCGGATCAGGCAGAACCGCAATGTTCAGCGCCTGATCGACCGCATTGAAAATGCCAAGACCGAGCCCGCCAAAGACCGAATAGAGAATGATCATATGCGGGGTTGGCGACAGATAGGGCAGGAAAACACCGATGGCGATCAAAAGCGAGGCCAGAACCACCGGAAGCTTGATCCGGCCGAGCTTGTCGGCGACGGGCCCGGCGACAAACGCCATGGCGATACCGGCAATCATGATGATCGTTGCGGTCAGCGAGATATAACGGCCGGCATCCGCACGGTCGAGCAGCATGTAATCGGTCAGGATGTAGAGAATGTAACCCTGCACCGAGAACTTTGCGACCATGATGAAGAACTTGCCGAACAGCGCCAGATAGTAGTCACGGGCATCATGCCGGGCGAAGACGAAGTGATCGAGAACCATCTCGCGGCTGAAGGTCTTCTTCGGCATCGGCAGGCTTGATAGCTCGCGGAAGAAGAAGGAGGCTGCCGGTGCGGCAATGGCTGTCAGCACGCCGAGGATCAGGAAGCCCTGCGAAATATCGCCGAGGAACTGGGCGCCAATCACCTGGCCGAGACCGCTGCCAAGGCCGATGCCAAGTGCATAGGAAGACGCGGCACTGCCGCGGAACCGTGGTGCGATGCGGTCGGCAATCGTGGCGATCAACGGTGCGATGATGGCATTCAGAAAGATCTGGTAGATCGCCCAGGTGACGATCAGCCCGGTCGCCGTCTTCACATGGCCGAGATAGAGCAGGCTGACGAGCGAGCCGATGGCGCCGATCCAGATCCACGGCGTGCGGCGTCCGAGCTTGCTGCGGGTAAGATCGGAAAAGGCGCCGATCAGCAGGTTGGCAAGCGTTGCAACCACCATGGCGATGGTCGAGTTGAGTGCGATGATGGTGGCCTTGTTGCCGGGATCGATCTCGGCAACGCGGGCTGGCAGCAGCACGGCAACGGCGCCGAGATAGGCAACGATCCAGCAAAAGGCACCGATGGCAAGGCCGATGGCGATGCGCTTCGGGAAATGTGGTTGCTGAAGATTGGTGGTTTTTCCGGTCCATCCCGATGATGTTCCGGCCTCCCCGATCGGTTCTGACATGGTTTTCCTCCCATTCGTCAGTATCAGATTGATGTTTCCGCAGCCTCCGGGTCACCCCAGAAACGAGCTGCTTCAATGCGGATTTCACCCGCCGGCAAATGGAAGCAGCTTTTCGCTGCATCAAAGCGCATGAGCGGTTGAAGGGTTGTGATGACTGTGGTCCGTGCTGTCTGACCGGCGGCGAGATCAAGGACGGCAAAGCCGATCAGCTCGCGCTCCCCTGCCCGTTCGCCGTCAAGCCGGGTGCCGTAGATCTGGATATTGGCCTGTCCGGCGCGATCACCGGTGTTTGCGACCGTCACGGAAACGGTCGCGGCCGTCTCATCTCCCGCCGTCACGCTGACGCTCTCAATGGCGAAGGATGTGTAGGAAAGGCCGAAACCCAGCGGATAGAGCGCGGTCTTGCCCTCATGGGCAATGCGGCGCTGGCCATACCAGCGGTCATAGGTGATTTCGGTGGCCGCAGCGTCGAAATAGGGCAGATCCGCCTCGCTTCTGGCGATGGCATAGGGCAGACGGCCGGCGAAATTCTCGCGGCCGAGCAGAAGGTCCGCGATCGCGTGGCCGCCTTCCATGCCAGCATACCAGCCAAGCACCAGCGCCGGTGCATCCTCGTGCCAGTCCGCCATCATCACCGCACCTGCCGTCTGGACGACGACGACGGTGCGGGGATTGGCAGCCCTGACCTTGCGGATCAGCGCAACGGCCTCGGGCAGAAGACCGAGTTTCTTGCGGTCTCCGCCGATCTCCGGCTTGCCTTCGGCCGCCTTCAGCCGGTCCATCATCGTGTCGAGCACCGCGTGATCGGCATCGCTTTCCGGAGCGGGATAGAGCTTCATCAGATCATCGCGGCCATAGATGCGGCCATTGACCCATTCGCCTTCTTCTGCCGCCGTATAGCCGACGACGACGACGGCAACGGATGCCTTTGCCGCGAGCGCGGCGGCCTGAGCGGCATCGGAACCGTCCGCGTGATAGATCTTGGCCCCGGGCAAGGCCGCCCGGATGCCTTCCAGCGGCGTGACGACATGGGCGGCGTGGACGTTGGACGAGCCCTTGTCGCCGGTGTTCTGCAGATCCGAAAGCCGGCCGACCACGGCGATGCTGGCAAGGCTTGCGGCGTCGAATGGCAGGACCGGCCGGCCCTCGACAGTCTCGTTGCGCAGCAGCACCATGGATTTCACCGCCGCCCGGCGCGATAAGGCGCGGTGGGCGGGACTGGCGATGATGTCCGTGCCGGGCTCGTCTGTATCCCGTCCGGCGAAATGGCGCAATTGCGTTGCAATCAGACGCCGGGCTGCGGTTTCGACCATGTCCCAGTCCGCAGCGCCGTTTTCAAGTGCCGCCGGCAGCCGGTCGGCCCTGAGCTGGGCAAAGGGGGCTTCGAGATCAAGCCCGGCCTTCAGCGATTTTGCCGCGTCGCGGATCGCCCAGACAAAATCGCTGATGACGAAACCGTCGAAACCCCATTGATCCCGCAGGATCTCGGTCAGCAGGTTTTCACTGTCACTCGCCCAGTCACCATTGACGCGGTTATAGGCGCACATGACAGAGGCAGCACCCGCTTCCATCGCCCGCTTGAAATGCGGCAGATAGTCCTCCTGCATGGTGTCCTGATCGCATTTCACGTCGACATCGAACCGTGCATTTTCCATGGAATTCAGGGCATAATGCTTGATGCAGGGCATGGCATTCGGCTTTGTCCCGCGGACCAGCGCTGCCCCCATCGCGCCAATCAGAACCGACTGGTCCGAATAGGTTTCCTGAATCCGGCCCCAGGCCGGATGGCGCGGCAGGTTGATACAGACGCCGCCGAAAAAATTCCCGCCCGATGCGCGGACCTCAAGGCCGATGGCACGGCCGATTTCCTGTTCAAGCGCGACATTCCACGATGCGCCACGCGCCATCGAAACCGGGAACGCCGTTGCCTTGCCGACGACAACGCCACGCGGCCCGTCAATGAAGCGGATGCCGGGAATGCCGAGACGGGCGTTGGAACCCATGACATAGGGGCGATGGTTGTAACCGTGATCCATGATCTCGCCACGCCCCTCCCAGAAGGGCGTATCGCCATGCAGCAACGCCAGTCTTTCATCAGCGTCAAGCTGGGCATAGATCCGGGATGCCAATGCGTCTGCCTCTCCGCCATTGCGGAGAGCATCGACCGCCTCAAAAAAAGACATGGCTTCGCTCTCGGCAGTTGCGGTTGCCCGCACTGCCTGTTCGTCTCTACGCATTGGTATGCCTCCCGTATCATTTACTTAGCGATCACTAAGTTAACTGGAACCTGATCCTGATTTGAGCGGACGTCAAGCGCTTTTTTTTAGAAATCCCGGCAGAGCCTGTTGGCTGGAATATCGATGCCGGCGCGGCGGTCCCGTCAGCGTTTCCGTCACCCTCCGCCGCTCCCAACCATCGCCGAAATGGCATAATTAATATTTATATTCTGATAGATAGACAGGCCTTGACCGACGCGGAAGGGATCAGCCACGCCCGTGAGAGACGGGCTCAGGTGACGGCGAATGGACGGTGGCACCAGGGCGCTTGGTCGCAGTTTGGGTGCCGCTCGGTCGTTGAATTTCGACGCCATCAGCCGAATCTGATTGGGCGCGAACCGCCATCTATTCTGCCGGGACGTGATGATTCCGGAGAGATGTGACGCCATTATCTGAGTGGGTGAAATGCATGAACAAGAATGCATTGTGGTGACTGCGATACCGTTTTCCGCCGTTGGCGCGGCGGCCTGCGGATCCGGCCGGATCCAACAGTTGCAATCATGGCTTTAGGCGATCTCCCCCACCGCGCGGGAGATCGCTTGCGCCCGCCTCAGCCACCAGCCAACGAAGCCCGGCCCGGGGCTGTTCTGGCCGATCGTCAGCGCCTGGGCAGCAGATGGGCCACCGGTTCGAAATGATGCATGTTTTCGAAGGTGCAGAATTCGACCGGACCGAGACGGATCGCCTGAAGTCTCGGCGCCGCTGCCGCAAACAGCGCGGTCACGGCGGTGATATGCTCTTCGGCCATGGACTTCGGCATATGCCGGATGCGGTAGCCAAAGGAAATGTGGAACTGGTAGCCGTCATGGTCATCGCGGGAAAGGCCGGTGACCGCTCGCAGCGCATCGCGCATCCGCCACAGCGCATCGAAGCTTTCCTGATCTGCCGGTTCGGCATGGATCGAATAGCCGGCCTTGAGATGATCAGCGCGCACGGTAACGCCGGCAAAACCGTTCAGCGTCATGGCGGCCTTGTAGAAATAGTCGGTGATATCGGCAAGCGAGACATCGTCCGCGACATTTTCAGGCCAGCCATCGGTGGTCAGCGGATTGCCCGAAACACCACAAAACACCGTCATATGCAGGCTTTCCGGCGGCAGGAAGCTGAAACAGGAAGCGGCGGGAAGCTTGCGGATCTCGCCCTGTAACTGGCGAAGAATATCGAATTCCGGCGACGCCTTGTCGATATGGCAGATGAAGGTATTGCCGGGATAGGGCAGAACCGTGCCATCGGTGGCGAATTTGCCGCCCTTTCCGGCAGCGGTGATACTGGGGGGAAGGGATTGGGACGTGCCCCCGGCGACGAGGCTGTTCAGCCAGAGATCGGCGGGCGGTTCGGTTCTTTTTGGATGAAACTGTCTGGAGGTCATGGCGAAATCTTTTGTTGTTATTTTCGAGGTGGCCGGGATGAGACCGCAATTTCCGGCGGCAGGTGCGTTGCCGCCGGAAGTGCTACACGGTGAAGGCATCATGCCTTGTCGACAATCGCGCCGATGCGCTAGCGCTTGAGAATGACGTTGTCGACGAAGCCGTCTTCAACCGCCTTGCGGAAGGGCTGGGCGCCATCGGCAACCCGGTACTGGCGCTGGCTGTTGGGAATCAGCGCGTGGCTGTCATCGGCATTGGCGTTCATCGGCGCCGTGCCGAATGTGGTGTTGAACATGGTCTGGGTTTCCGGTGAGGTCAGCCAGGCGATAAACAGGGCGGCCGCGGCCGGATGCGGCGCATTGAGCGGAACTGCCACGCCATTGCCACCGCCATTCATGCCCATGGACGGGATGTAGAGCTTCAGATCCTTGCGCACTTCGCCGGAATTCTGCAGGCTGGAAAGATGGTCTTCCCAGGCCGGCGCCATCGCCAGCTCACCATCGGAAATGCGGATGATGCTGTCGGCATTCGAGGTGGTGATCACATAGTCCTTGGCGTAGGTGTTGAACAGATCATAGCCCGGTTCGAGCGCCGAAAGCCTGGCATCGGTGACGGTGCCATCGGAGAAGTCATCGCCGGAGACGACGCGCAGCACATTCTTGAAGAAGGACGGACCGGAGCCGCCATTTTCGTAATTGAAGCCGAACTGGCCGGGATGATCCTTCCAGAAGGCGGCGAAATCATCCGGCGTCTGCGGCAGGTCTGCGGCATCGACCTTGGCCGGATCATAGGCGATCCCGGTCTGGTTGCCCCAATAGGCCAGAACATAGCCATCGCCATCCACGGCATTGACCTTGCCGACACGGCCGGCGTCTTCGGGGAGCATGGAAAGCTTCTGGAACATTTTCGCATAATCCAGCGTCGCCATGTCATCGAATCCCCAGGCGAAAACGTCGATGTCGCCCTTGTCGGCATTGCTGGCAGCAAGCAGCTTGTCGGCATTGCCAGAGGCGGTGCCACCGGCCGGAATATTGACCTTGATGCCGTATTTTTCCTCGAAGGGCGCGACGGCCTTGCGGAAATCGTCCTGGAAATACCAGACATACCAGTTCAGTTCGCCTTCCTGCTTGGCCTGGGCGACGATGTCATCCCAGTTTTTGGCGGAAAGATCGTCGGCAAGAGCGGCGGTGGTGCCGATCGCAAGAGCGGCGGTGGCGAGAAGAAGGGATTTGAGCATTTCGGATGATCTCCGTTTCGGTGGTGCGGCGGGTACCCCGCATCATCCCTTGCCCGAGGCAAGCGTCGGATTGGCTGATTTCAGCAGTTTTTCCAGGATCAGCATCAACAAGACATTGGGGACGACGAGGATGAGGGACAGCACGGCGGCATTGGGACGGACAAAGTCCTGGCCAAGGGCTGCATAAAGCAGGGTCGGGATCGTCACGATTTCGGGCGAGCCGACGATATAGGCGATGGCGAATTCTTCGATGGACTGGATGAAGACGATCAGGAGCGTGGCGTAAATGCCGGGCTTCAGCGCCGGCAGATAGGCGACGGATAGCCGTGCCCAGGGGCTGGCGCCAAGATCGCGCGCGGCATCGATATGATCCTGGCGCACCTGTTCGAAGCTCACCGTCATGATCCGGATCGCATAGGGCATGAACAGCACCGCATGGGCAAAGACGATTGCCGCGAAACGGAAGTTCTGTAAGCCCAGCGCAAACAGCAGCGCGGTAAAGAAGATCGAGGTGACGAAGCCCGGAACCACCAGCGGCAGCAGGCACAAGATCTTGGCGACCTCCCGGCCGGGGAAGCGAAAGCGGCCCAGCGCAAGCGCCGTCGGCAAGGCGAAAAGCA
Organism: Martelella sp. HB161492; assembly: GCF_013184775.1. Taxonomy (GTDB): domain Bacteria; phylum Pseudomonadota; class Alphaproteobacteria; order Rhizobiales; family Rhizobiaceae; genus Martelella. The sequence continues at coordinate 36,533 of NZ_JAATVV010000006.1, read as the reverse complement.
GGCAGGTCGCCGCCGCTGACGGCGCCAGCATATAGGATGTCAGGAGCGCCTGTTTGAGGCCGGAATGCGCCCACATGTCGCTCCAGCGGACGAGTGACATGGCGGGAGGCAAGAGCGTATCGGCAGTCCAGGGCTTCGACGGATCAACCAGCGACCACAGGACGGCCATGCCGAAGGGAAGAACCAGCCAGACGGTAAAGCCGATCGACAGCAGAATGATCAGCACGGTATTGAGCGTTCTGCCGGTCATTTGAGCCGTCCCTTGAGGATGAGACGCGTGAGGGCAGCCAGAAGCGTCGAGCCGATCAGGGCCAGGAGCATCATCGAAACCCCGACCACGGCGGCCGAATGCCAGTCACCGCGCCCCTTGAAGAACACCATCAGCTGCGCCAGCGACTGAACATTGGTCGGGCCGACCACGGTCTGGAACGAGAAATCGGCCAGTGCGCCGATGAAGATGATCACCAGGGCCGCCTGCATCGCCGACACGGAAAGCGGCGCGATCACCTTGCGGAAGCGATCCCACGCGCCGGCCCCCATGTCGCGGGCGGCATCGAGCACATCATCGGAGATCCCCTGAACGGCGCCGGTCAAGAGCAGCAGCGCGAAGGGCAGGTTCTTCCACACTTCCAGCACCAGAACCGCAATGCCGTGGCGGTCATTTTGCAGCCGGTGCGGACCGCTCCAGAGCCCCAGCCCCTGCATGAACTGGTTGAGAAGACCGTGATAGGAAATGATGTTGAGCAGCAGAAAGGCGGCGACCAGCCCATGCACCAGCATCGGTGCTTTCAGCATGGCACCGATGGTCATCGATCCGGGAAAGGGCTTTCTCAACCAGATGGCCAGCGGATAGGCGAGCGCGACGGACAATATGGCGCTGACCGTGCCGATATAGAGCGAGTAGCGCACCGAACGGGCAAACAGATTGCGGCCATAGACTTCGCTCCAGAAGGCGGTGGAGAACCGGCTGCCGCCGGAGAAGCTGAAATAGCCGAAAGACTGGGCGATCGCGATATAGACCACCGTACCGATCAGCGCCAGGATCAGCCCGAGACCGGGCATCAGCAGGGCGATGATGACGAGCCAGCGTCGCGCCGTCATTGTTCTGTTCCCAGCGGGATCACAGCTTCCGGCGCCAGGTCGAAGTGGATCATATCGCCTTCGCCGATCCTGCTCTCGCGGGTCTGGATGCGATAGAAAATGCCGGCGGTCTCGACCATGAGATCGGTAAACTGTCCCTGGAAGGCACGGTTGACGACGCGGCCGGACAGCGCGCCCTCGCAGGCATGCGGCAGGATGCGGGCAGCTTCCGGGCGCCAGCAGATCGCATAGGCCTTGTCGCCTTCGGCCGGGCTGAGCGGCATTGGCAGTGACCCGATCGGCGTGTGGATGACAGCGCGCCCGGCACTCTTCCATTCGATCTGACCGTCAAGAATATTCGCCCCGCCGATGAAATCGGCGACAAAACGGGTGCGGGGCGCATGGTAGAGACCTTCCGGCGTGTCGGCCTGTTCCACCCGGCCCGCATTCATCACGAAAATCCGGTCGGACATGGCCAGCGCCTCGGCCTGATCATGGGTGACATAGATCGCCGTCAGCTGCGATTCCTGCTGGATCCGCCGGATTTCGATGCGCACCTGATCGCGCAGCTTGGCATCAAGATTGGAAAGCGGCTCGTCAAACAGGATCACGCCGGGGCGCATGACCAGAGCCCGACCCAGCGACACGCGCTGCTGCTGGCCGCCGGAAAGCTGGTTGGGCAACTTGGCAAGCTGTGCCGTCAGCCCCAGTTTCTCGGCCATGTCACCAATCCTGGCCTTACGCTCGCGCAGCGGAACCTTCTTCTGCTTCAGCCCAAACGCCAGATTTTCGGCAACGCTGAGATGCGGAAACAGGGCGTAAGACTGGAAGCAGAGCGCAGTATCGCGCTGTTCTGGCGGTATCCGGGTGACATCTTCGCCACCAAGGAAGATCCGGCCGGCGCTCGGCGTCAAAAATCCCGATATGATCTTCAAAAGCGTGGTCTTGCCGCAGCCCGAAGGACCGAGCAGGGTGACGAATTCACCGGATTTCACGGAAAAGCTGACGTCATCGACAGCGGTGAACCGGTCGAAGCGCATAGCGAGATTTTCGGCGGAAATGCCAGTCATAAGCCTTGCCTCTGTTGAACGAGGCTTTATTACTCAGTTTAAGTATAATTAATGTGACAATGGATTTTGATTTCGCTTCATGCTCAAAAATAAGCGTGACGAATGCAGGACGGGCAGATTCGGGCATGGTCTTCGGCGACGGCAACAGTGAGCAGAATGCAGCCTCGATCTTTGCGATCGGGCGCAGCGGTGCCCTTGTGCTCGATGCTGTGCGGCGCCAGGGCTGCGTGGCCCGGTCGGAGCTGACCGAAACCACGCCCTTGTCGCAGCAAAGCGTCCACCGTCTGGCCGAGGATCTGATCACGCGCGGGCTGCTGCGGCTCGAGGCGCCACAGATCACCGGTCGCGGCAAGCCGAGCCCGATGCTGGCGCTCGAACCGAATGGCGCCTTTGGCATCGGCCTTGCCATTGATACCGAAGACGTGCGCATCGCCGTCACCAATCTGCTCGGCGATATCCTGCATCTGAGCGTGCTGGAAGCGGATCCCGGTGCGCCCGAGGCTGTGCGCGATGCCGCCCGCGCCACGGTCCCGGCGATGATCCGCGCGCTCGGCCTGCCGCCGGAGCGGATTGCGGGTATCGGCGTCTCGATGCAGGGCTATCGGCGCAAGCCAGGGCTTGCCTTCGTCACGCCGCGCCGGCTGGATGCCTGGCACGGGCGTGATGTTTCGACCTTTTTCGGTGACATATTTCCCTTTCCGCTGATGGCGGAAAACAATGCGACGCTGGGCGCAGAGGCTGAAAACTGGGTCGGCGCCGGGCGCCGCTTCGATAATTTTGCCTATCTGTCAATCAATCTCGGTTTTGGCGGCGGCCTCGTCCTGAATGGCGCTCCCTTTACCGGCCACCATATGAATGCGGCGGAAGTGTCTTCAATCTATACCGATGAGGAAAGCCAGCGACGTCCGGCGCTCAAGACGCTGATCGCGATGCTGCAGGATGAGGGCTACGACATTGCAACCGTCGGGGCGCTCAAGGCGCGATATGACCCGTCCTGGCCGGTGATCGAGCGCTGGGTCACCCGTGTCACACCGGCGCTCGATCAGATCCTCAGGGCGCTGTCTGGTATTGTCGATCCGGCCGCCGTCGTCTTTGGCGGCGAGGCGCCGCTGGATCTGCGCCAGCGGCTGGCGGCGGCTGCAAGTCCGCGCGGACTGGATGATTATGGCATCCCACTGCCGGAACCGGAATTGCTGATCAGCGCGATCGGAACCGATCCAAACGTTCTGGGCGCCGCTTTGCTGCCGATCCGCACCCGGCTGTTTCGATGATCCGGTGAAGGCTCCGGCCGGTGCAGCCCGGCTGATGGCAATTTTCACAGAACCGCAAAATCTCTGAAATCGAACTGTCACATCGCTGGCGCATTGATGGCGCCGACGCATTGCACAGCTGTGCAAAACGGCTCCGGCATCTGTCATGGCGACGGTGCAGGCCCACAGTTCAGGTTGAGAAATGAGCACGATCGAAATCGAAAATGTCGAAAAGTCATTTGGTGTGACGACCGTCCTGCGCGGTATCTCGCTTTCGATCCCCGCGGGCTCTTTCGTTGCCGTGCTCGGTCCGTCAGGCTGCGGCAAGACCACGCTTCTGCGCGCCCTTGCCGGTTTCGAGCCGATTGATCATGGCGCGATCCGGCTTGGTGACCGGCTGGTTTCTGGCAAGGGACAGCATGTCGCTCCGGAAGATCGCGGCATTGGTGTCGTCTTTCAGAATTACGCGCTCTGGCCGCATATGAGCGTTGCCGGCAATGTTTCCTACGGCCTCAGGATCAAGGGCTTTTCCCGGGCGGACCGTGATCGGCGCACCGCGCGGGTGCTGGAGACCGTCGGGCTTTCCGATCTCGCCGACCGCCGGCCGGCGGCGCTTTCCGGCGGCCAGCGGCAAAGGGTGGCGCTGGCGCGCTGCCTCGCCATGGAGGCAGGCATCGTGCTTCTGGATGAGCCGCTCGCCAATCTCGATGTGCATCTGCGCGGTGAAATGGAAGCGGAGTTTTCGCGCTTTCACCGCGAGAGCGGCGCCACCATGTTCTATATCACCCATGATCAGGCTGAAGCCCTGGCGCTCGCCGATCGCGTTGCCGTGATGGACAGAGGGCAGATCGCCCAGTTCGCCACACCGTCACAGCTCTATCGCGAGCCGGCCAATGAGATGGTCGCCGGGTTTATCGGTGACGGTCAGATTGCCACGATCGAAGAGGTCTGGCCCGATGGCAATGGCCATGCCCGCGCGCGGTTTTTCGGGCAAGATGTTCTATTGCGCTGCCGCGCCAGCCGGGCCCACGCAGCGAAGGCGCGCGTTGCCTTTCATCCGGCCGATCTCAGGCTTTGCCTGGAGACCGGGGGCATCGACGCCGTGATCCGTCGCCTGACCTATCGCGGCGAGATGCTGCGCGTCGAGCTTGGCGCCGGTCCCGATCTTGATACCACACTTTTCATGAACGTCCCTGCCCCGGCCTCGCTTTCGCCCGGGCAGCGCGTAGCCGTCACGCTGACCGACGGCTGGGTCCTTGAGGACCCCCAATCCGCCAAAGTCCTGCTCTAGTTCATTTCACTCGAGGATTTTCCCATGCAGATCCGCATGCTTGCCCTTGCCGCCGTCTCCACGCTCGCCTTTTCGGCGGCCCATGCCGAAGAGACAATCACACTCTACACCAGCCAGCCGCCGGAAGTGGCGCAGCAGACCGTTGATGCCTTTGAAGCGCTGAACCCCGATATCAAGGTCAACTGGACCCGCAATGGCACATCGGCGCTGATGAATGTCATGCGTGCGGAACAGGAAGCCGGCAAGGTTCAGGCTGATGTGCTGCTCGTCGCCGATCCGATCAACCTTGGCACGTTGAAGGCCGAAGGCATGCTGATGGCCTATCCGGATGCACCGGTCGCGGATTATGATCCGGCCACCTATGACAAGGACATGACCTATTTCGGCACCAAGGCCATCACCACCGGCATTGCCTATAACACCGAAAATGCCGAACCGGTGGAAAGCTGGAATGATCTGCTGAAGGAAGAGAACCGCGGTCAGATTGCCGTTCCAAGTCCGCTCTACTCGGGTGCGGCGCTCAATCACCTTCATGCGCTGATCAATGACCCGGCCATCGGCTGGGCCTTTTATGAAGGCCTGAACAAGCTCGATATCGTGCCTGAGGGCGGCAATGGTCCGGGCACCAAGGCTGTTGCCTCGGGCATGGCGAAATATGCCATCATCGTCGATGCCAATGCGCTGAAGGCCAAGGCCGACGGATCACCGGTCGACTATATCGCGCCGAAGGACGGTGTCTCCTTCATCGGTGAGCCGGTCGCGATCATGAAGACCACCGAACATGCCGAGGCTGCCAAGAAATTTGTCGATTTCCTGCTGTCGGAAAAGGGCCAGGAACTGGTTGCCGAACAGGGCTACATTCCGCTGATGCCCGGCGTTGCCGGTCCGGACGGCTATCCCGATCTCTCATCGATGAAGCTGCTTGGCTATGATGTCGATGCGGCGGTGAAGAACAATGATGCGGTCACGGCCAAATTCTCCGAGATCTTCGGGCTCTGATTGAGATGGACCTGTCCACATCCATCAACGGCGAGCGTCCTTTCGGGACGCTTGCCAGCGTCACGGGCCTGTTGAGGCATGAACGCACGCTGATACTGGCACTGGTCACCTTTGTCGGCGTGCTGTCGATCCTGCCGCTTGGCCGCCTGGTCTACGCTGCGCTTTTCACCGATACCGGCCTTGATCCTGCCCGCATAGCGGATGTGCTCGGCGGTCGCCGCGTGATGACGGCAATCCTCAATACGATCACCATCGCCATTGCCGCAACGGCGCTTTCGACTTTTGCCGGTACACTTGCCGCACTGGTCGTCGGGCTCAGTGACATGCGGGGACGGGTGGCCTGGGTATTCGGCTTTGTCCTGCCGCTGATGATCCCGCCGCAGGTGATCGCACTGGCCTGGATCCAGGCCTTCTCGCCGTCAAGCCCGGTTTTGGGAGCGCTGGGTCTGTCACTGTCGTCCGGCATGCGCCATCCGCTCTATTCCGAAGGCGGCATCATCCTGCTGCTTGGCCTTTACAATGCTCCGCTGGTGTTCCTGTCGGTCCGCGCCAATCTCAGACGCGTGCCCGGCGATCTGATCGAAGCTGCCCGTGCCGTTGGCGCCCGGCCGTCGGTCGCTACGATGACGGTGGTTCTGCCGTTGATCCGCGGCGGCATCTTTGCCGGCGCCGCCCTCGCCTTCGTCTCGTCGATCGGCAATTTCGGCATTCAGGCCATGCTTGGCATTCCTGCCCGCGTTTCAACGCTGATCACGCTGATCTACCAGCGACTGAATTCCTACGGCCCATCAGCGCTCAACGATATGGCGCTGCTTGCCCTGCTTCTGGCCGGGCTTACCATTGCAGGCATGGCGGCAGCTGCCTTTCTCGGCCGCGCCGGCGATCAGCGCGTCGATGGTGCGGCACGCAGCGTCCGCTTTCCGCTCGGGCGCTGGCGCCTGCCTGTCACGGCGCTGGCATGGGCCTATCTGCTTTTCACGCTGGCGCTGCCGCTTTCAGCGCTTGCAGGCTCCGCGCTGGTGCGCGGCTATGGCCAGCCGCTCAATATCGACACGCTGACCTTCGAGAATTTCGCCAACGCGCTGTTTCACCACCCAGCTATCCGCAAGGCCTTCTTCACCAGCCTGTGGCTGACCACCATCTCCGTTGCGATCCTGATCCCGGTATCCGTGGCGCTCGGCTATTTCCTCTCCTGGCGCAAGGGGGTGGCGCCGCGGTTGCTCCATCTTGCCGCACAGCTTGCCTATGCGCTGCCGGGCATCATCATCGGCGTGGCGATGATCCTGTTTTTCCTGAAGCCGCTGCCACTGATCGGAATCAGCTTCTACGGCACGGTCTGGGTCATCCTTGCTGCCTATCTGTCAAACTATCTGGCGCTGTCGCTGCAGCCCATTCTCGGCGGCTTTGCCCAGGTCGAACGCGCATTGGACGAAGCCGCCCAGGTGGTCGGGGCCAGTCTTCTTGCCCGGCTGAAGGATATCATCCTGCCCGTTCTGGCCCCGGCCGCTGCCGCCTCGGCCATCCTGGTCTTCATGACGGCGATCAACGAAATCCAGACCTCGGTACTGCTGGTCTCCTCACGGGCGCAGACAATCGGACCGATGATCATCTTTCTGGAAGAGGCCGGGTCCTCGACGCTTGCCGCCGCCGTCGGCTGCCTGATGGTGCTTGTTATCCTGACGCTGATGCTCGTCAGCCTCACCTTTGCGCGGCGTTTGCCGCAGGGTGTTCTGCCGTGGCACGACTGACAGTGATCAGCGGTCTGAACCGCAAGAGTGCCGCCGTCTTTCTGGTGGAAAGCGCAGGCCGGCGCATTCTCCTTGATTGCGGCGATGGGCTGGAACCTGGCGAACATCCCGATCTTGCCGGTCTCGGGCGGATCGATGCGGTGCTTCTCAGCCATGCCCATGTCGATCATGCCGGCGCGCTTTCAAGGCTCGGCGAGATCGGCAATCCACCGGTCCTTGCCACCGCCAGGACATTCGGCTTTCTGCCGGCGGCAGAGCGGCCGGTCAGGACGATCGAGATCCCCGAGGCCGGAGCCTTTCGCCTCGGCGACCTCCAGTTCACCACAGGGCGTTGCGGCCATGCACCCGGCGGTGTCTGGCTTCACCTGCGAACGGCACGCGGCGGGTTCATCTATAGCGGCGATATCAGCCTGGAATCCCCCGGCATGCCGTTCGACATGATGCCGGCAGCGGCAACCCTGCTGATCGACGCCTCCTATGGCGACCGCGATACCTCGCTTGCCGCGCAGATGGATGACATGGCCGCCGCGGCACGATCTGGTGCGGTCCTGTGCTGCCCCGCCGCCGGGCGCGGCGCCGATATGGCGCTGGCCATGGAGAAATGCGGGCTTGACGTGGTGCTGGACGACGTCGTTGCCGCCGAATTTGCCGCCGCAACCGGCCGCAGCCTGCCCGCGACGGATGCGAAGCGGGCGCGGCCTGATCAGGTGATTATCGCCACCGCCTCCAATGCCGAGAGCGGCCTTTCCCGGCAATTGCTTGCGCGCGGCGGCTTTCGTTTCATATTCTCGAGCCATGTTCCCAAAGCCTCGCCGGCCTGTGCGCTGATTGACGGCGGAAACGCGCAATGGATGGCCTGGAATGTTCATCCGCGCCGACGCGACATCCTGGCGCTTGCCGATCATTGCGGCGCCAAAACGGTGCTGCCGGCCTTTGTCGACATGAAAGAGGCACCGGTGTTGAGCGCTGCCCTCGGCTCCCGCCTCAGACTCGAACGCGAAACGGAGATCTGAATCATGATGCAACAGCGGCTCGGAATGCCGGATCAGGTGCCGGAAAGCGAAGCCCGCGAGGATGACCGCCCGCTTCTTTTCCCGGTTGTCCAACAGGTCGGCCCGCATGGCAAAACGCTCTATCTCGGCAATCTCGCCGCCGCCGAGAATGCCGATTGCCTGTTTGATGCCGGAATCACCGAGACGCTGAATGTCTCGATCAACATGTTTGTGCTGCCGCTCATGCTGAAGGACGGCGTCCATATCCGCCGACACCAGATCGGCATGATCGATGGCGCGGGCAACAATGCCTATCTGATGGCGGCGGCGGTCTATCTGATCGAGGCGCTGATGCGCGGCTATGTTCCGGCAAAGCCGCATTATCCGAAGCACAGGCCGGGCCATATTCTGGTTCATTGCCGTGGCGGGCGGTCTCGCTCTGTCGCGCTGATCGCGCTCTGGCTGTCACGGTTCATGACGGCGGATTTCGCCGATTTCGAGATCGCCCTTGGCTATCTGCGCCGCCTGCGCGGGCTTGATGACAGCTATCCGCTTGCGCCGATGCTGGCGCTCGCCGATGAGGTGCAGCGCCTCCGCCTGATTGGCAATGATCCGCACGAGACACCCGACCATGGCCGGTAAGTTTGTCTCGGCCCTGGATGTGGCCCAGAGGGCCGGCGTCTCACGTTCGGCCGTTTCGCGCGCCTTCACCGATGGCGCCAGTGTTTCTGCCAAGACCCGCGCGCGGGTAATGCAGGCGGCCGAAGAACTCGGCTACCGCGTCAATCAGCTGGCGCGCACGCTTCACAAGGACCGCTCGGATCTGGTTGGCCTTGTCGGTGCCAACCTGTCCAACCCCTATATTTCAGCGCAGGTTGACGCGCTGACGGCTGCGCTCAATGCCAACGGGCTTCAATGCATGCTGCTCAACCTGGCCGGAACGGGCGACGATGTCGAAACGGCGCTGTCGGGCCTTCTGGAATATCGGGTTCGCACGGTTGTGCTGCTCTCCGGCGCCGTGCCGGACGGGCTGATGCGCCTTGCCGCCGCCAATGGCACAAGGCTGGTGCTGATCAACCGCCCGGCGCCGGACAATATCGGTCTGGTCGACCAGATCGAGGCGGATTCGGCCTCAGGCGGGGCACTTGCGGCAAAGCGGCTGATTGCGGCCGGATGCCGGCAGGTGGCGGTGGTGCTGTCGGCTTCGCGCACCTCTGCCAAACTTGCCCGCGCCCGTGCCTTTGTCGAGACGATGGAAGCGGAAAATATTCCGGTCACGGCCTGGAGCAAGGGTGGCAACACCTATGAAACGGGCGTTTCCGCCGCGCATGGCCTGTTATCCAGGCCGGGCATTGACGGCGTTTTCGGTGTAACCGACGAGATTGCGCTCGGCGTGATGAATACAGCACGCCACGCACTTGGCCTGTCGGTCCCCGGCGATCTGTCGGTGATCGGCTTCGACGACGCGCCGATTTCGGCCTGGTCGTCACACCGGCTGACGACCATCAGCCAGTCGCTTGCGGCGCTAACCACAGCGACGTTGGACGCCATTGCCGGTCCTGCCAATGCGGCCGCGACACATCGCTTCATTCCAGTCAGCCTCGTCGAGCGTGGCTCGGTGGCGTCACCGCCTCCTTGAGGCACGGCAAATCCTGCGCCTTTCAGCCCTGCTGGAAAACACGGCCTGTCAGCCAGTCCTGCCAGTCACGCTCGAAGAAGGATGGCGTCTTGTCGGTGTTCATGCGGTTCGGCCGGGTGGCGACAATCAAGCGGTCCCGGTCGCGCCGGACGGTGATCTGAACGGACCGGTCCTCGGAGCGCTCGGCAACGAAGCGGAAGGCCTCAAGGTTTTCGCGGGCGGCTTCGGGCGTTTCAATACCGTCTACCGCGCAGATCGCGCGGGCGCCACGGCTGCCGCCGCCATGGGTGATGTAGAAATCAAGCGAAGCCAGCACCGCTTCCGCGGCCAGCGCCATCTGTTGCCATTGCAGCGCGCGCGCCGCCTCGCCCGGCCGGTCAAGGGCGATGCCGTGACGCGCCAGCCCTTCATTCAGGGCTCTGGCCTGCTCAAGCGCTGCGGTCACGTCCTCGCCGGTCACGATCATGCCGGCATGATCGCTCATGCGCGCCTGAACCTCCGCCCGCACGGCCTTGATTGAAAACGGGCTTTCGGGACGCAGCGTCGCCATGATCGCCATGACAGCCGCGTTGAGTGCTGCGGTGATGTCGCCGGATGCGGGTTCTCTGGCACGGCCGGATGCCGCGATATGTTCGCCCGCGCGGGTGCCGAAGACCTGACCGGCATTGAGTGCCGCGCCGCCTGGCCGGGTGACGCCATGGGTACCGGCAGCCTCACCCACGGCATAGCAGCCGGCAAGGCTGGTGCGCCCCCAGATATCGACGGCGATCCCGCCATTCATGTGCTGATTGTTGACGGCAAAGGCGAGCGGGTCGCGCGCCACATCAATCTTGTAGCGCCGGTAGAGTTCGATCGCCAGTGGGTTCATGTGGGCAAGCCTGTCGATCGGCAGCGCCTGGCCGGCGCCCGCAGCGGCAAGATAGGCGGTCACATCGGCATCAAGGCGGGAGAGCGAAAAGGGCAGGTCGCCGGCGATGGTCTCGGGATTGCGATTGAAATCCATGAACACCCGCCGCCCGGCGCGGGTCTCGCGCCAGATCGCCAGGTCGACAAGGCTGGAGCCGTGATCAAGCATGCGGGTCGCGTGAAAGGGCCATTGATAGCCCTTGCGGAACACATTGGAGGCAAGTTCCTGCGTCGTGCGATAATAGGACGAGAGAAAGGCGTGTTCACGGCCCTCCTGATCCAGCGAATAGATATGCGGCATGGCCTGCATATAGGTGCCGGAGAGGTTCCAGGGAAAGCGATCGCGGGCCGTGCCGATGCCGAACTGGCTTTCGGTCAGATTGGTGAGCGTCAGCCCGGCCTCGAGTGCCAGGCCAAGCGAGCCGAAGCAGCCATTGGGGTAGACACTGTCGCGGTATAGTTCGCCCGGGCCACCGGCCGCCAGCACCACGGCGGATGCCTGAAACAGCGCGAGCCCGAGTGGATTGCCGTCAGTGCGGTCGCGGCTGCGCATGCCAAGTGCAGCGGTGATCCGCCGTTCATCGCCGGCGCCCTCCCCAAGCAGCCGGACGATGGCAGTCTGGTTGTAGAAGGGAATGCCAAGGCGGAGGGCCTCTTCAGCCAGCACCTTGACCATCAGCCGCGAGGTGCGCGGGCCGCAGCTTGTCGCCCGGCCGGTCTCGTCATGGTCCGTCTGATAGCGAAGATTGCCGCCGAAACGGTCCTGCGGCAGCGGCAGGCCGAGATATTGCAGCGAGGCCATCATCCGGGTCGAGCCGACGGCTTCGACATAAGCGGTATCCTCATCCATGGCGCCGCCAGCGGAAATGGCCCTTGCCATGTCAAAATAATCGTCACCATGATCGGAGATATTGGCGGCGTGCAGCGTCTGCTTGTCGGAGCCGGAACAGGCAGATGTGCCGCCCCAGGCACTCTGGCTGACAATCACCACATCGCAGTCGCGCCGTTTCATTTCCACGGCGGCGCGAAGCCCGGCTGCGCCGCTGCCGACCACCAGCGCGCCTGAGCGATAGACCGGAATATGCCAACCATTCTCGATTGCAATATGCGCATCGGGCGCACGTTCCGGCGCCGTCTTCGGCATGTCGACATCCGTCAGGGCGTCGAGGATCTCTTGCGGGACGGAGCTTGTCATCCGGTCGGTCTCCATTCTGGGCTCTGCTGCGGGGTGCGATCAGGCGAGATCGATCTCGACCCAGCGCTTCAGCGCCGAGGAGCGCATGCAGGCATCGACAATCTGGGAAATGTGATAGCCGTCGTCGAAGGTCGGCCACATCGGCGTACCGGTCGCAACCGAACGGATCACCTCCGCCGCCTCGATGATCTTCATTTCGTTGTAGCCAAGCGCGAAATTGGCGAGCGGCAGAAAGGCGCGATAGGCGGAATGCTCCGGCCCGACATCGATCTCACGATAACCGCACCGTCCGGCCGGGTCGGCGCCGGAATAGAAGCGCAGCCGGTTGGTCTCGTCATAATCATAGGCGATGCTGCCTTTTGTGCCGTAGATCTCGTAGGCCTGACGGAATTTGCGTCCCGTCGCCACGCGGCTGAAATCGACGATCCCCGAAGCACCGTTCTCGAACCGGCATAACATGTTGGTCGCATCGGGATTGGTGACATCCGCATAGGCCGTCACGGAGCCGTCGCCCTGCCCGAGGCTTGCCCCCTCCACAACCGGCCGGCGCGGCGTGACGATGATGTTGTCCGCCATTACAGCGCTGACCCGGCCAACGAGAAACGCCATGAACGAGAACACATGTGATCCGGTGTCGCCGACAATGCCGGTCGGGGCCAGTTTGCCATCGGCCCGCCACATGAAGGGGGCGGCCGGATCGCCGAACATGTCGACATGCTGGCAGCCCTTGAACAAGGTGATCTCGCCAATCTCGCCCGAACGGATGATATCGCGGGCGAGATCATGAACCGGATTGCGCGGAAAGGCGTGGCCGACGCGGGTGACGAGCCCCTTGTCGCGGGCAAGATCGGCCAGTTCGCGTGCTTCTGCCGCCGTCTCGGCCAGCGGCTTTTCGCAAAAGACATGCTTGCCCGACAGAAGGGCGGCCTTGGCAACATCATAATGCAGATTGTCAGGCAGGCAGATATCGATCAGGTCGATGGCCGGATCGGCGACAGCCTCGCGCCAGTCCTGGTAAATCCGGGCTTCCGGCGACAGGGCCTGAAGGCCTGCGGCGGCATCCGGGTTACGCTCCACCAGAGCGGCGACCCGTGCCGTCCCGCCATCCGTGCCGAAAAAATGCGGAAAGCTCTGATAGGCCATGGTGTGAACCCTGCCCATCCAGCCCGATGCGCCGAGAACGGCAACGTTGATCTTCCTCATGACGTTTCCTCCCCGAAACGTGGCCTAAAGGCCGGTATGTGCTGAATGTCTCGTCATCGGCCGCGCCGGGCGCTGCTGTCGCGCAGCGCCAGCGTCACCGGCGTGATGGTTTCCGGCGCTGGTGGCTGGTTGTCTTCCAGCCATGACAGCACGGTCTCGGCGATCGCCTTGCCGAAACCGGCAATGTCACAGCGCACCGAGGTGAGCGATGGCCAGGCAAGGGCTGCCTCCTCGATATCGTCAAAGCCGACAATCTTCAGCGCCTCCGCCACCGGCCGGCCGCGTTCTGCGCAGCCGGAAATCATGCCCAGCGCCACCAGATCGTTGAAACAGAGTGCGGCATCGATATCCGGATGCTCCCGTTCAAGCCTTCTGACCGCTTCACGGCCAAAGGCCTGGGTCGGGCGGCCATCAATGAAAACCGGTTCAATACCCGCCTGCCGCAGCACCGCAAGATAACCGGTCATGCGTTCGCGCGTGACTGTGCGTCCCTTGATCCCGCCGACAAAGGCAATCCGGCGGGCGCCTTCGGCAAGCAGATGCGCCGTCGCCATTTCGCCGCCCTTTCGATAATCGGGTGCGGCAAAGGGAAAACGCGCGGTGTCGGGATCGACCTTGCGCAGCACCTGCATGGCGGGAATGCCCGCCCGGGCAATCGCCTCGAAGGCCGTCTCAACTTCACCATAGGCCGGCGAAATGATGAAGGCGGAAACGCCATGCTCGATCATCGCCGCAATCATCTGCGCCTGCAGCGCCGGATCTTCATCGGTATTGGCGACCACGGCGGCATAGCCGCGTGCTGACAATGCCATCTGCAGCGAAATCGCGAATTCGGTGAAGAAGGGATTGCGCAGATCATTGATCACAAGACCGATCAGCCCGGCATTGGCGCTTCTGAGATTGGCCGCCGCGCGGTTATAGACATAGCCGAGTTCAGCCATGGCTTCACGCACGAGGGCACGGGTCTCATCGCGCACCACCGGGCTGTTTTGCAGCACCAGGCTGACCGTGGATTTGGAAACACCGGCTTTGCGCGCCACGTCGATGATCGTCGGTCTTGAGGTCATGCGGAACGTTAAAACTCCCATTGCCGGTGTCGGAGGAAAATGCACGCGCTCATGTCAGACACCGTGAGCGCTGCGGATCATATCCGCCGCCTTCTCGCCAATCATGATCGCCGCCGCATTCGTATTGGAGGAAATCACCCTTGGCATGATCGAATTGTCGACGATCCGCAATCCCTCAATGCCGTTGAAACGCAATTGCGTATCAACAACCGCATCGGCATCGGCACCCATGCGGCAGGTTCCGGCGCAATGATGCGAGGTCTTGGAATGAACCGAAATGAAGTTAAGATAGTCCGCCTGTGTTTTCACCGCCGGCCCCGGCAGCCGCTCGGCGAGGATGTATTTCTGCAACGGTGACTGGGCGAGGATCTCCTGCGCCAGCTGCAGTCCGCGGATCGAGTTTTCCCGGTCAGCCGGATCGGCGAGATAGTTGGGATCGATCAGCGGAGCAGCCTTCGGATCGGCGCTCTGAAGCCTGACGGAGCCGCGCGACCGCGGTCTGAGATAGCAGGCATTGAGTGTGATGCCGCCATTGGGCATGGCTTCGACGCCATGTTCAATGCCGGTGCCAAGGCCGAGATGCAGCTGGATATCGGGTGAGCGGGCCGCAGGATCTGCATACCAGAAGCCGCCGGTTTCAAACAGTGAAGAGGCAACCGGCCCACGCCGGGTCAGAAGATAGTTGAGACCGGCAAGGGCGGCCCATAGCGGCTTGGCGTAGCGGTCATAGCTGTGTGGACCGGACAATTCGCAGATCGCGTAAAGGTCAAGATGATCCTGCAGATTTTCACCGATCGCCTTTTGATCATAGACCGGGGTGATGCCGAGTGCCTTGAGCTGATCGGCCGGGCCGATGCCGGAAAGCTGGAGCAGGCGCGGCGAGCCGATCGCGCCGGAGGAGAGCAGCACTTCGCGTCCCGCCTCCAGCCGGGTTCCGTCGGCAAGTTCGACACCGCGCGCTTTCCCGCCCGCAATGACGAGGCGGCGGACTTCGGCACCAAGCATGACGTGGAGATTGCGGCGATGCCGGTTCGGCGTCACATAGGCCATGGCAGCGGAGGAGCGGCGGACATGACGCTGGGTCAGCTGATAATAGCAGACGCCATCCTGCGTTTCTCCGTTGATATCGTGGTTGCGCGGAATGCCAAGCGCCGCCGCCGCTTCGAAATAGGCCTCGCAGATAGCGAGCGGCGCGCGCGGTTCGCTGACGCCGAGCGGCCCGCCCTTGCCGTGATATTTGTTGTCATAGGTCTCGTTGTCTTCGGCCTTGCGGAAATAGGGCAGGACATCATCATAGGCCCAACCCTCGCAACCCATCTGCCGCCATTCGTCGTAATCGGCGGCATTGCCGCGGGTATAGATCTGCGCATTGATGGCCGAACCGCCACCGATCACCTTGGCCTGGGTGTAGCGGAACACCTTGTTTTTCAGGTGCCTCTGCGGCACGGTCTGCCAGCCCCAGCTGCCGATCCCCTTGGTCATTTTGGCAAAGCCGGCTGGCAGGTGGTAATAGGGATGCCGATCGCTGCCGCCGGCTTCGAGCAACAGCACCTCGACATCGGGGTTCTCGGAAAGCCGGCCGGCCAGAACCGACCCGGCCGAACCACCGCCGATGATGATGAAATCATATCCCCTGGACATGGATAGCTCCTGACGTTTCATGCGCACAGGCGCATGGCAATATGATCGGCGCTGCGGATCGCCAGCGCCGCGATGGTAAGTGCCGGATTGACGGCGGCAGAGGTCGGCAGGACCGCTGCGCCGGCGAGATAGAGATTGTCGTGGTCGTGGCTCTGG
Organism: Martelella sp. HB161492; assembly: GCF_013184775.1. GTDB lineage: Bacteria > Pseudomonadota > Alphaproteobacteria > Rhizobiales > Rhizobiaceae > Martelella. The sequence continues at coordinate 20,296 of NZ_JAATVV010000006.1, read as the reverse complement.
CCGAAACTGTTGACCACGCTTGTCTGCGGGGCATCGCCCATGCGCGCCGTGCCGCATTGATGCGACGGGGTGCGGCGATCGAAAGGTTTCGACAGCACGATCGGATAGCCCGACTTGCGCAGCACCTGTTTCAGCGTCCTGACAAGCGCCTCATGGGCAGACAAGTTGGAGCGTTTCCAGTCCAACACGATCCGGCCATTTTTCAGCGTCACCCGACTTTCGGGGTTGGGCAGGTCTTCCGACATGGCATAGAGATCGATGGCGCGTGCCGCGATCATCCGTGCGACAAAGCCCGGCAGGCCGGAGGAAGCCTGGAGGATTGTGCCGGACACCTTGCCGAGCAGCTGGATATTGCCGAGCGGCTCGCCCTTCGGCCCGCCGGAAAGATAGAAATCATTGATCATCAGGGTCTTCTGATAGACTGAAGGATTGCGCCTGAACGGATGCAGCGCCAGCACGGCCGAGCAGTTATGGTTCATGAAATTGCGCCCGACCTGATCGGAACTGTTGGCAAGGCCAGCCGGATTGGCGGCATTGGCAGAGCCGAGCAGCAGGGCTGCCGATTGCACCGCACCGGCGGCCAGAACAACGGTTTTTGCCGTCAGCATTGCGCCGGATTGCAGCCTGACGCCGCTGATGCGGTTGGCGCTGTCCGTTTCAAGGCCCGTGACGCGCGCGCCGGTCATCAGTTTCACATTGTTATGAGACAATGCGCTTTTGAGGCCAGCGCTTTCGGCATCCCTCTTGCCGTCGCCGGTATTGGGAAAGGCGTCCCAGGGCGTTTTTGCCCGTTCCAGCCAAGCCTCGATATCGACACCGAGCGGCAGGGAGGCGGGATGAAGACCCGCGGCCCTCATCCGGCGGCGAAAATCGGCAATCACCGGCTCGTCCGGCACGGGCGCAAACGGGTATGGCGTCGAATGGGCAGGTTCGCTCGGATCGTCGCCAAGCGCCCCGCGCACCGCGTAAAGCTGCTCGGCCCGTCCGTAATAGGCTTCGAGGTCCTCGTAGGCGATCGGCCAGCCGGGCGTCGTCCCGCCCATATGGGCAAGCGGCGAGAAATCCGCGCGACGATAGCGGATCAGCACCGCGCCATAGAATTTCGAATTGCCGCCGACATAATAGTAATTGCCCGGGTTGAAAGCCTCGCCCGTCCCATCCAGCCATGTCTCATCCGGACGGTAATGGCCATCGGCGAAGATCGCCTTTTCGTCGCGATCTTCGGCCGAGGGGAGAAGATGTTCGCCGCGCTCCAGAATCAGGATGCGCCGTCCGGTCGCAGCAAGGCCCGCTGCAAGCGTGGCGCCGCCCATCCCCGAACCGATGATGATGACATCGGCATCGTTCATGGCGGCATCGCTCATGGCACGATCCGCTCTTCGGTTTCGGGGTCGAAGGCGACGGCCTTTTCCATGTTGATGGCAAAGGTGAAGTCCTTGCCGGAGGCGACATTGGCATCGCCGCGCATGCGGGCAATCACGTCCACGCCGCCGATTTCCATGGTGACAAAGGTATCGGCGCCGGCCGGCTCGGTCACGCCGATGCGGTTATCGAGCGTGACGATGTTTTTCGAATTGCGGTCGGCACCCTCGGGATCGGTGATCACTTCCGGGCGGATTCCGAGCAGGATCTCGCGGTCCGCCCAGCCGGCCATGTTGTCCTGCGAGAAACGCAAATGCTGCTCGCGACCATCCGCCGTGGTGACGATCGCATGCGGCGCGCCGTCTTCCATGACAACGCGGGCCGGCATGACATTCATCGCCGGGCTGCCCATGAAGGTTGCCACATAGACATTGGCGGGCGTGTCGTAGATTTCCTTCGGCGTGCCGAGCTGCTGGACATAGCCCTTGTACATCACCGCGATCCGGGTCGACAGCGTCATCGCCTCGATCTGGTCATGGGTTACATAGACGATGGTGGTCTTCAGCTTCTCATGCAGTTTCTTGATCTCGGTGCGCATGTCGACGCGCAGCTTGGCATCGAGGTTCGACAGCGGCTCATCGAACAGGAACACATCCGGGTTGCGCACCAGCGCGCGCCCCATGGCGACGCGCTGACGCTGACCGCCGGAAAGCTGGCCCGGCTTGCGGCTGAGAAGGTTCTCGATCTGCAGAAGCTTTGCCACATGGGCGAGTGCCTTTTCACGCTCGGGCTTCGGCACACCGTGCATTTCCAGCCCGAAGGTCATGTTCTGCGCCACGGTCATATTGGGATAGAGCGCGTAGCTCTGGAATACCATGGCGATATTGCGGTTGGAGGGGTGCACGCCATTCATCACCCGATCCCTGATCGAGATATCGCCAGAGGTGATGCTTTCCAGCCCGGCAATCATGTTGAGAAGCGTGGACTTGCCGCAGCCCGACGGGCCGACCAGCACCAGAAATTCGCCCTCCTCGACCGAGATGTCGACGCGGTGCAGGACCTCGATGGCGCCATAGGCCTTGGTGACGTTTTGAATATTCAGAAAACCCATCGGATTATCCTTTGACCGAACCCGCCATCAGACCACGCACGAAGAAGCGGCCGGCGACGATATAGACAAGAAGCGTGGGAAGGGCGGCGAGGATCGCGCCGGCGAAGTGAACATTGTATTCCTTCACCCCCGTTGATGACTGAACGAGATTGTTGAGCGCCACCGTCATTGGCTGGCTGGTGCCGCCAAACGAGGTACCGAACAGGAAGTCGTTCCAGATATTGGTGAATTGCCAGATCACCGAAACCACGGTGATCGGGGCTGAGACCGGCAGCATGATGCGGAAGAAGATGCGGAAGAAACCGGCGCCATCGATCATCGCCGCACGCACCAGTTCGGTCGGAAAGGCGGCGTAATAGTTGCGGTAATAGAGCGTGGTAAAGCCGATGCCATAGACGACATGGACGAGGATCAGCCCGGGGATCGATCCGGCAAGGCCGAGCTTGCCCAGCACGGTCGCCATCGGGATCAGCACGATCTGGAACGGGATGAAGCAGGAGAACAACAGCATGCCGAACACGATCCGATGGCCGCGAAAGGTCCATTTGGTCAGCACATAGCCATTCAGCGCCCCGAAAATGGTCGAGATTGCGACCGCCGGGACCACGATCAGGATCGAGTTGATGAAATAGGGTCTGAGACCCGTCGGTTCGACACCGATCTGAGCTTTCGACCAGGCCTGCAACCAGGGTTCGAGCGTATAATGCTGCGGCAGCGCCATCATATTGCCGCCGGTGATCTCGGCGAGCGGCTTCAGCGAATTCGACACCATCACATAGAGTGGCATCAGATAGAAACCGGCAAAGGCCAGCAGGATGCCGTAGATGAAGATCCGGGTGAAACGGCCGGTTCTGACGGCCGTGTTCTGTTCGGCAGCGGCCATTATTTCTTCTCCTTCAGTTCGGCATAGAGATAGGGCACCATGATCGCGGCAATCGTCATCAGCATGATCACCGCCGAGGCCGCACCAATGCCCATGGAATTGCGGGTAAAGGTGTAGGAGTACATGAAGGTCGCCGGCAGTTCGGTTGCCCGTCCCGGCCCGCCGCCGGTCAGCGCGATGATCAGGTCATAGGATTTGACCGCCAGATGCGCGAGAATGACGAAGGACGACAGGAATGCGGGGCGCAGCAGCGGAATGACGATGCGACGGTAGAGGGCGAAATTGGATGCGCCATCGATCTGGGCGGCCTTGAGGATCTCATTGTCGATGCCGCGCAGGCCCGCCAGGAACATTGCCATGACGAAACCCGATGTCTGCCACACGGCGGCAATCACCACCGTATAGATCGCCATGTCGCGGTTCTTGATCCAGTCAAAGCGGAAATTCACGAAACCCCAGAGATGCATGGTGTGCTCGATGCCGATGCCAGGATCGAGGATCCATTTCCACGCCGTGCCGGTGACGATGAAGCTGAGCGCCATCGGATAGAGATAGATCGGCCGCAACACACCCTCGCCGCGGATGCGCTGATCCAGAAGAATGGCGAGCACAAGTCCGATCACCGTACAGATGATGATGTAGAGGCTGGCGAAAATGGCGAGATTGGTCACCGCCGTCCACCAGGCGCTGAGCCGGAACAGCTTGGCATAATTGGTGAGACCGATCAGGTCATAGCTCGGCAGCATTTTCGAGTTGGAAAAGCTCAAATAGACCGTGAGCGCGATGAAGCCGTAAACGAATACCAGCATTGCCGCGATCGAGGGCGACAGCACGATCTTCGGTATCCATTCCTGCAGGCGGGTGCGCAGATCCACCGTGGACGCTTGGCTCGCCATGGTTCCTCCTCGGCCGCAGAGGCTGCGGTCATGTCATGTTGATATCGTGCGACGTCATTTTGGGGATTGGAGCCGGCGGCGGTTCAGCCAGTCCGCCGGCCCCGGTTCACATCACTGGGCGTCCTGAACGGCGGTTACCAGTTCCTGAACGGCCGTGGCGGAATCATACTCGCCGTTGAACTGGGCGGTGATGACGTCATACATGGCGTTCTTCACCGCTGCGCGGTTGGCGTGGCCATGGGCCATGGAACCGACCAGCGTGCCATTGGCAGAGGCTTCCGCCAGATCCGCCATCCCTTTCTTGCCGCAGGCATCGAAGGCATCATTGGGCACATCGGTGCGGGCCGGGACCGACCCCTTGACCACGTTGAAGGCCGACTGGAATTTCGGCGACATGATCGCGCTGGCCATGGCCTTCTGCGCGTCCTGGGCCGCCGGATCCTTCACCTTGAACATGGCAAACTGGTCGGAATTGAAGCTGACCATGCCGGCGGTTCCGGGAACGCGAAAGCACAGGAAGTCCTGATCCGGTACGTCACCGGCTTTCAGGAATTCGCCCTTGGCCCAGTCGCCCATGATCTGGAAGGCGGCATCGCCATTGATCACCATGGCCGAGGCCAGGTTCCAGTCACGGCCGGAGAAATTGTCATCGACAAAACCGCGCAGCACGGTCATGCGGTCGAAGACTTCCTTCATCTGGTCGGAACCAAGCGCTTCCGGGTCGAGATCGATCAGCGCCTTCTTGTAGAAATCGACGCCGCCGACGGAAAGCACGACGCCGTCAAACAGGGTCGCGTCCTGCCAGGCCTGTCCGCCATGCGCCAGCGCGGTCTTGCCGCTGTCCTTGACCTTCTGCATGGCGGCAACAAACTCGTCCCAGCTCTGCGGCTGGGCAATGCCGAGTTCATCCAGCACCTTCTTGTTGGCCCAGACCCAGTTGGTCGAATGGACATTGACCGGGGCGGCAATCCAGTGGCCGTCATATTTCGAGAAGCGCTGCAGCGCCTCCGGCACGACCCCATCCCAGCCTTCGGCATTGGCAACCTCGTCGAGATTGGCAAGGGCGCCAAGCTCGGCCCAGTCCTGAATGTCGAAACCGAGCATCTGCACGGCCGTCGGCGGGTCGCCAGCCGTCACGCGGGCGCGAAGCGTCGTCATGGCCGCCTCGCCGCCGCCGCCGGCAACCGGCATATCGACCCAGCCGATACCCTGAGCGGCCAGATCATCCTTCAGCACGTTGAGTGCCGCAGCCTCGCCGCCGGAGGTCCACCAGTGCAGGACCTCCACATCTTCGGCATGCGCCATCGACGCTCCTGCCAGAAGCGCAACCGTCAAAGCCGATGTCTTCACAAAATTGAACCTACGCATAAATTCCTCCTCCTTGAATGTGCGTGGTCTCTCTCCCGGCCCCTCCGGCAACGACATGTCATCGCCGGATGGTCCGGACCTCCTCCTGAACGCATCATATGCCGGATTAAGGGCCTCCACCCATTCCGCCCGATGCGCCGCAAGGTCTCTCAGTCGTCACGCACCCAGGGCGTACGTGTCCGCCCGATCCGCATGACAAGTGATTTCACCTCCAGGAATTCCTCGAAGCCGTAGCTTCCGATCTCCCTCCCCTGCCCGGATTCCTTCATGCCACCGAAGGTTACTTCGGGGAAGCCGTCCATCCAGCTATTGGTCCAGACGGTTCCCGCCTGAACGCGGCGGCCAAATTCGAGGCAGGTGTGGACATTCTCGCTCCAGACCCCTGCCGAAAGGCCGAAACTGGCATCATTGGCAAGGGTGATGGCTTCGTCAAGGGTACGGAAGGTCAGCACCGAAAGCACCGGACCGAACACTTCCTCGCGGGCGATCGCCATATCAGGCGTGACACCGCGCACAACCGTAGGCAGGTAGAACTGGTCGCCAAGGCCTGGAACGGCCAGACCTTCACCGCCAATGCAGATCTCGGCGCCCTCTTCAATCGCACCGGCGACATAGGCGGCAATCTTCTGCTGATGCGCGCGCGAGACGATTGCGCCGACCTGGGTATCGTCATGCATCGGATTGCCGAAGGCGACCTTGCGCGACAGTTCGACCACGCGGGCGACAAAGGCATCGGCGATATCTTCATGAACGATCAGACGGCTTGATGAATTGCAGCACTGGCCGACGTTGAAATAGATGCCGAAGGTCACCGCATCGGCGGCACTTTCGAGATCCGCATCGGCGAACACGGCCTGCGGGTTCTTGCCGCCGAGTTCCAGCGCCACCTTTTTCAGCGTATCGCCCGCCGTCTTGGTGATCCGCTTGCCGACCGCCGTTGAACCGGTGAAGCTCACCATATCGACATGATTGTGGCTCGAAAGCACGGCCCCCACGGGATCACCGAAACCGAGCACGATATTGCAAACCCCTTCCGGCAGTCCGGCCTCGGCCAGCATCTCAGCCAGCATCGCCGTTGTCGTCGGGGTGATTTCCGAAGGCTTGACCACGCAGGTACAGCCCGCCGCCAGCGCGAAAGGCAGTTTCTGGCTCAGGATCCAGAAGGGGAAATTCCATGGCGTGATGATGGAAACGACGCCGATCGGTTCCTTCAGCACCACATTCAGAATATCAGCGCCGAGCCCGTTGTGACTGTCGCCATGGGTGGTGCGGGCGAGTGCCGCCGCATAGCGCCACAGATCGGCTGCACCGCCGCATTCATTGCGCGACTGGGTGATCGGCTTGCCGCTTTCAAGCGTTTCGAACACGGCCAGCGTCTCGGCATTCTGCTCGATCAGATCCGCAACCCTGAGCAGCACGGCCGCCCGCTCCTTGCCGGAAAGCCGGCTCCAGCGACCGTCATCAAAAGCGCTGCGTGCCGCTGCAATGGCGCGCTCGGCATCCGCTCTGGAACCCTTTGCCGCGCGGCTTACCAGAACGCCATGGGAGGGGGACAGGCGATCGGAGGTCGCGCCGTCGACGCTGTCTTCATGGCTGCCATTGATAAAGTGCCGCGCGGCATAGGGAAGCTGCGGCATGGCGACGGTTTGGTCGGAAATGATGTTGAAATCTTTCATCGCACTCACTCACCTGAAAATTGCGGTTTGCGTTTTTCGCGGAAGGCGGCAACGCCTTCGGCCCGGTCACTGGAGGCGGCGATTGCCGCACTGCCAAGCGCCTCGACCATGGCGCCGCGATCCTCGTTCGCCGCCGCATGGATCATCGATTTGGCGATCTCCTGGGCGCGCGGCGAAAGGGCGACGGCGCGCTCGAGGAGCTTTTGTGCCGCCGCGCGAGGATCATCGGCAACGGCGGCGACATAGCCGGATGCAAGTGCGCGATCGGCCTTGATGCGGTTGCCGAACAGCGCCATTTCCTTGACCATCGGTTCCGGCATCAGCCGCAACAGACGCTGGGTACCGCCCCAGCCGGGCACGATGCCGACACCGGCTTCCGGCAATGCCAGCGCGGCGCCCGTCGCCATGACGCGGATATCGCAGGCCGAGGCCAGTTCCAGCCCGCCGCCAAAGGCATAGCCGTTGATGACCGCCACACTCGGCTTGGAAAGCCGCGCCAGCCGGTCGAAAATCCGGTGGCCGTCACGCACCCAGAAACGGGCAAATTCCGCCGGTTGCAGCCCGCCCCAGCCCTCGATATCGGCGCCGGTGCAAAAGGCACGCTCCCCTGCCCCGGTCAGCATCACTGCGCGGATCGTCGCGTCACGCTCGATCACCTCCAGATGCGCGGCAAGCGCGCCGAGCATCTCTACGGTGAAGGCATTCATCTTGGCCTGATTGTCGAGCCGGAGCTCGGCGACCTGACCGTCGCGGATCAAATGGACCTGGCTCATGCGCCCCATCCCATCTTGTCTCTGGCCAGGAGCGAAAGCGGCATGGTCACGGCATCGGCTGCGATCCTCACCCGGCCGTGGGAGGCGGCGGCGATATCACGTTCGGGGTCGATCCCCGGCATGATTTCGGTTGCCACGAGGCCGTCATCGCCAAGCCGCATGACGCAGCGCTCGGTGACATAGATGACCTCCTGGCCAAGTTCGCGCGCCCTGGCGCCGGAAAAGGTCACATGCTCGACGGCTTCGACCATCTTGGTGAATTTTCCGGGCGCCGCCACATGAATACCGTCATCATCAAGCGCGATCGTCGCACCCGCCTCGAACCAGCCGGAAAAGACCAGCTTCCGCGCGCCGCTGACAATATCGACAAATCCGCCGCAACCCGCCGTCAGATAGGGCTTCTTGCCGAGTTTCGAGACATTGACATTGCCTTCGACATCCACTTCGAGGAAGGACAGGAACGAAACATCGAAGCCACCGCCCTGGAAGAAGATGAACTGCTGCGGCGACGGGACAAAGGCATCGGCATTGGCCGCACAGCCGAAGGCAAAGCCGGTGAGCGGCATGCCGCCGACGGCGCCCTGCTCGATCGCCCAGGTGACCGCCTCGGCATGGCCCTCCTCAAGCAGGATGCGCGGCACCAGAGCGGAAATGCCAAAACCGAGATTGGCGGTCATGCCGGGTTTCAGCTCCATTGCCGCCCGGCGCGCTATGATCTTTTCGACGCCGTGTTCGGCCAGATCGAAATGCGACCATGGCTGCATCACCTGTCCGGAGATCGCCGGATCATAGGGCGTTTCACAGGTCTGTTTCTGATCGGGATCAACAATGATGAGATCGACGAGATGACCGGGCACCCGCACATCATGCGGGCGCAGCGAACCGCGCTTCGTCACCCGTTCCACCTGGGCGATTACCAGTCCGCCGTGATTGCGGACACAGATGGCCTGTTCCAGCCCGCCAAGATAGGCGCCCTCATGCTCATAGGTGAGATTGCCGTGCTCATCAGCGGTTGTTGCCCGCAGGATCGCGACATCCGGGGTCACATTGGGAAAATGCAGCCAGGTATCACCTTCGAAGGTCACCCTTTTGACCACCGGGCTCTCAGCCGCCAGCGCATTCATGGCACAGCCCTGGCGAAGCGGATCGACAAAGGTGCCGAGCCCGACCTTCGTCAGCACACCAGGCCGGCTGGCCGCTGCCTCGCGGTTCATGTCAAAGAGAATGCCGGAAGGGACGTTATAGGCGGCAACACGGTTCTCGACGATCATCTTCCAGATCTCCGGCATCGGCTTGGATGATGGGCCGGACGGATAGGAACCGCCGAGAATACGGCGGAGCAGACCATCTTTGGCGATATGATCGACACCCCTGACACCATACATGTCGCCTGCGGCGATCGGATGGATCGTGGTCAGATCGCGGGGATGGCTCTCGGCATCGAAACGGGCGCCGATCGCAGCAAGCACGGCATCGGGGCAGCCAAGCGCCGAAGACGACGACACCGTCACAATGGCACCGTCATGAATTCGCGCGGCCGCCTTGGCGGCCGTGACAATCTTGTCCATCTGGCTCCTCCCGGTCATGCTGGCATGGTTTGCAGCATCAGTTTTTTTCAAGCCCGAACAGCATCTTCCTCTCTGCTGTTGGAACGTTCCAACCACATAATGGAACGTTCCATTTATTGTCAATAGCCAATTTCACCTTATGGCTGTGATGCGACCGCCTGACACACCACACATGCAGGTCAAGATGATGATTTCACGATCAAAAACCGATCAAGCAGCCATCTGAAATCTGTTTCTTGGGTGCAGGCCAGGCCTTGAAACGCACGTTGCCCCGCTCACCAGCCATTGATCCTGCTCCAGGTCATTCCCGCCTTCGCACCAGTGAGATGGTAGCGGTCATAGGCGGCGCAGGTCATGCAGGCGTGATTGGGCAGGATGCGGACCCTCTTGCCGATCGGCAGCTGCGAGAACAGTGCCGGGTCAGAAACCGGAACCGTTCCGTGTTCCTGATGAACGTTGGCAACGCGGAGATCACCGATCGGCTGAAGCGTTGCACAATCGCAGACGATGCCGTAACCGACATCTGGCATGAAACGATTGGCGCCAATATCCTTGGAAAGCGCCAGTGCTCCGGCATCGATGACCATCGACCCGGCTTGCGGGTTATGGCCGATCACCGTCGCCAGCACGGAAACGGCAATATCGTCCAGCCCGCACATGCCGCGCGAATATTGCGCCAGATCCCAGAACATATAGATGCCGCAGCGCGCTTCGGTGATCCCCTCAAGGCTGCGCGCATGCAGGATGGTCGGCGTTGAGCCGATACTGACAACCGGGCAGGCAAGTCCGGCTGCGCGGATCATCGCGGCACTGTCGACTGCGGCACGGCGCTCGATCTCGGCAATATCGGCAATGGCCTCGATACTGTCGGTGCCATAGGAATGGCCGGCATGGGTCATCACACCGCCAAGCAGCCCCTCACGCGCAGCAAGAGTTGCCGCGATTTCGGCAAGGGCGGGACTGGCTGGCGCAACGCCGCTCCTGTGTTCGCCGCAATCGATCTCGATCAGGCATTGCAGCGCCTCCCTCCCCTCCCCCGCTGCCGCGACAAGCGCTTCGGCCGCCGCCACGCTGTCGGTGGTCAGCAGCAGCCGGGCGCCGGTCTCGCGCTGGATCCGCTTCACATGATCAAGCTTGGCCGGCACGATCGCGACGGCATAGAGAATGTCGTCAAACCCGGCCCGGGCAAAATATTCGGCTTCTTTCAACGTGGACACCGTGATCGGCCCCTTATCGGCGCCAAGCACGGCGCGGGCGACATCGATCGACTTGGCGGTTTTCATATGCGGGCGCAGGCCGACATCGCATGACGCAATGCGCGCCGCCATCCGGGCGGCGTTTTTATTCAGGCGCTGTATATCCAGAACCAGTGCCGGTGTTTCCGTTGCCTCGATCATTAAGCCCTCTCCGATCTGTCGCCACCCATTCCACGGGCGGCCTTGATAGCAGAGCCGACAGAAAAATGCGCGGCAAATGATTTCGCTCAGGCACCGGGGGACGCTCGAACGCCCCGCCTGATCGGTGCCCCCGCGCCATCGAGCGATCGATGCCGAGCTCGCCAAAGCAGCCGTGTCATCGCCATGTCCGGTCCGGCTGTCGGCCCGCCGTCTTCACCGTGGCGATACGATCGCGTCCGGCGCCGGACCGGGCCGATAGATGAAACGCGCCGCCCGATTTCGCCCGCATCACGCCACCCCGATGATTGCCAGCCGTACAAAACGGGTTTATCCGTCGTATTATCAAGCATTTAAGGAAAACGCCGCGACAATGGAACGGGGCATTTCGGGCGCGGGGCAATCGCCAGCGGATCCGCACACACGACCGCCTTGGGACGCGCGAAATATCTGGAGACAGGCGCGAAACGGCGTTAAGGTTTCGTTAACTAAAAATATCTTGTCTACGTCGCGAATCGGTCCATACTAATAACGCTTTTTCGGGGAAGTATTCGGAAAAAGCGTTCTTGGAAAATTAATCGAAGCGACGGCGGCGTTAACGTGACGACACAGTCCATCCTATCCGGCAGCGAGACTGACTTCGCTGATGAAATTCTTGATCAGGGTAAGCTTATTTCCGATAAGCTCAACCTGCTGCGCATTGAGCAGTTTCCGCCGAATGCGCAAAAGGGCCTGCGCCTGTTCGGCATTGCCGAGGTGGCTGATTTCCTTGGCGTCACCCAGAATCATATCAAGAAGCTGCATCTTGAAGGCAAGGGGCCTTCGCCAAGCGTTTCGAACTCGGGACGCCGCTCCTATACGGCGGAACAGATATTGGAGCTGCGTCAGTTTCTCGACAAGAACGGCCGTTCCGAGAAGTTTTATGTGCCGCACCGCCGACCGGGCGATGCCTTGCAGATTGTCTCCGTTGTCAACTTCAAGGGCGGCAGCGGCAAGACCACGACGACCGCGCATCTGGCGCAGTATCTGGCCCTGACCGGCCACCGTGTTCTTGCCATCGATCTCGACCCGCAGGCGTCGCTCACAGCGCTGCACGGCATCCAGCCTGAGCTGGACAATTCGCCATCACTGTTTGAAGCCCTGCGCTATGACGACGAGATCAAGCCGATCAGCGCCGTTATCCGGCCGACCAATTTTCCGGGCCTCGATATCGTTCCGGCCAATCTCGAACTGCAGGAATATGAGTATGAGACGCCGTTGGCCGCGACCGACCGCTCGTCGCAGGAGGGGCGGCTTTTCTTCACCCGGCTGACGCGGGCTCTGAAAGAGGTGGAGGCCGATTACGATGTGGTCGTGATCGATTGCCCGCCGCAACTTGGCTATCTGACGCTGACCGCACTCACGGCTTCGACGTCTGTGCTGATCACCGTACACCCGCAGATGCTCGACATTCTGTCGATGAGCCAGTTCCTGTTGATGCTGGGCGGCATTCTCGATTCGATCCGCAGTGTCGGCGCCAGCGTCAAGCTGAACTGGTTCCGCTATCTGGTGACCCGCTACGAGCCAACCGATGGTCCGCAGGCGCAGATGGTCGGTTTCATGCAGGCGATGTTCGGCAGCCGGATCCTGCAAAATCATATGGTGAAATCGACCGCTGTTTCCGATGCCGGCATCACCAAGCAGACGCTATATGAAGTCGAACGGACGCAGTTTACCCGGACCACGTATGACCGGGCGATGAGCTGCCTGAATGACGTCAATGGCGAGATCGCCGATCTCATTCACAAGGCGTGGGGGCGCAAATGACGTTGTCAGCCGTACAGATGCGTATTTTTTCAAGCCTGTTCAAACGTTTAAGCGCGAAAGGGAAGGGCTGACATGGCACGCAAACATCTCTTGAGCCAGATTGGCAAGCCAGCACAGCCGGCCGCGCCTTCCGCAAGCCCCGCCCCCGAGGTCAAATCCGGTTCTGATGCCGGGCGCGACAGCCGGACGGCCTATGCACTGCGCGGCGCCTCGCGCTCGATGCTGCAGTCGCTTGAAGACATGGCGGAGAATTCGCTGCGCGTTCAGGATGGCGAAGTCATCGTCATGCTTGATCCGAAGGACATTGATCCTTCGCCCTTTATCGACCGCATCGATGAAGATGACGAGGCCTTTTCCGTGCTTGTCGAGGCGATCCGCGAGGCCGGGCAAATTTCGCCGGTCCTCGTGCGCCCCGATCCGAACCATAAGGGCCGTTTCATCCTGGTCTATGGTCACCGCCGCACCCGGGCTGCCAAGGCACTTGGTATCAAGGTTCGGGCGATCATCCGTGATCTCGAAGATCTCGCCCATGTGGTGGCCCAGGGGCAGGAAAACACGGCACGCGCGGATCTGTCCTTTATCGAGAAGGCGCTGTTTGCCGAGCGCCTGCTGCAATCCGGGATCGACAGACAGGCGATCCGACAGGCGCTGAGCATTGATAATGCCATGCTGTCGCGGATGCTTTCCATTGCCGAAGGCATCCCGATCGATATCGTCGAACAGATTGGTGCGGCCAAGGGCATTGGCCGAGACCGCTGGGACGAGCTGAAGCGCCTGCTGCTGCCGCCGGCCAAGCTCGAACAGGCGCGGAGCTTCATCGCTCAAAGCACCTTTCGGGCGCTGGCCTCACCAGATCGCTGTCTTGCCCTTCTTGAAGATCTGAAGCGCAAGGGTCGTAAATCGACGGCCAGAGCCAAGGCCGAGAAAAGCTGGATCCTGGACAACAGCAAGATGAACGTGACGACACGTCAGGCTGGGAATGGGTTCTCATTGTCTCTGAAAGCCGCCGATGCGGAAGCATTCGGCTCCTATCTTTCAGAACAACTCGCCACGCTTTATGCGGATTTTCAACGCCAGCAGGAAAAGGAATAAAGCGCAAAAGAAAAAGGCCCCCGAAACGACGAGCGCCCGGAAGCCGATTTGTAACTAGCACCTACTGATTCGCATTTCCGGACAAAACAGTCAAGAGGCTGAAACGAAGCTTTTCGTTTCAGGACGGATTTCTTTTGCCTAGCGATAGGTGAACCATGGAACATGCGATAGGAACGACGCCCTTTGGGCGGCGAGCGATGACGCTTGGCCAGATGGCAGGGCAGGCGCGGCTGCGAACCGTGCCGAAGGGCGCATCGGTCGATAAATGGAAGGTCTTTCATCTGATCCGGGAGGCGCGGCGACCGCTTGGCGCGACCGACCGTGCGCTTTCGATCCTGAACGCGCTCTTGTCCTTTCACCCGGAAACCAGGCTTGCAGCCGGGGAGGGACTGATTGTCTGGCCCTCGAATGAGCAGCTTTCAGCCCGTGCCAATGGCATGCCGGCAACGACCCTGCGCCGGCATCTTGCCGTGCTGGTCGATTGCGGCCTGATCATCCGTCGCGACAGCCCGAACGGCAAGCGCTATGCCCGCAAGGGCAGGGCAGGGGCGGTGGAGCAGGCTTTCGGCTTTGATCTGACGCCGCTGGTCGCACGGGCCGGGGAGTTTGAAGCCCTGGTCGAGACCGTGCGAGCGGAGAAGAAGGCACTGAAGCTCGCCCGGGAACGGCTGACACTTATCCGCCGCGACATCGTCAAGATGATCGAGACGGGGCTTGCCGAAGACGTTCCCGGTAACTGGCAGCAGATCATGGAGACCTATCAGGCGATCATGTCCCGGCTGCCACGTTCGACAACACTCGACATCATCAAGGCACTCAGCGACACGCTGGAGGATCTCTGGGTCGATATCCATGACCATCTGAATTTATTCATGAAAGACGAGAATATGGTTGCCAATGATCACCATAATGGTGGTCACATACAGAATTCAGAAACAGACTCTCTTTCTGAATCTGAAAATAGCTTTGGAGAAAATCAGGAAGCAGATGCCAGCGCAGAACAACGACCGCCAACACCGGACGGCGCGAAACGGCAGCTGACGCTTGGGCTGTTGCTGAGAGCCTGCCCGGATCTGCTCGATCATGCTGCCGGGGGAGATATCACCACCTGGCGTGACTTTCTTCACGCCGCCGAGATCGTCCGCCCGATGCTCGACATCTCGCCGAGCGCCTGGCAGAAGGCCTGTGTGGTGATGGGCGATATATCAGCAGCGGCAACGCTGGCGGCGATCCTGCAGCGTTCCGATCAGATCAGCAGTCCCGGGGGCTATCTGCGCAATCTCACCCAGCGCGCCGAAGACGGCAAATTCTCGACCTTCCCGATGATCATGGCGCTTATCAACAGCGACGGGGCAGGGGGGGCGGCACGGCCGGACCCGAAGGCACAGATGGCCGCGCTCAGCGTCTCTTCAGCGCTGGCGCGTCGTGTGCAAGACGCATGGCGCAATGGTTGAGATCAACACCAAGCGGCAGCGCCGGCGGGCCGCCGACATGTTCGGCAGCGCGATATCGGGACCGAAAGCCGACGGCACATGGTCATGAGAGACTGTGCGCCAGCAAAATGGCGTCGAGGCCGATCATGCCAGCGCGGGTTCAAGACCCTGAAAGCAGTCCACGCGACAATCAAGATTTCGTCGTCATGCATGCTGAAGACCGAAAGGACTGGCACGTCTCTGCAGACGCAAGTCCTTGCAACTGAGCCAGGAAAAAGGGGGGCTGCTCGGCGTTGTCACTCGAGCGGGGCGATGCGACGCTGGCCTGCCTTTTGTTATCCAGAGCCATGCCAGATCTGGATCCTGGTATCTCTATGCATGGGAATGCAACTATATATTGCAATTATCATGGCCACTATCGTTCTTCACCGTTAGCAAAGGGATCGGCAGTAGGGCGCGCATCGACCGGCGTGTGAAGCCTTCCCAAGAGCGACCCTTTCAGCCGCGTCGCATAACCTGGAAGACGATCAGAATATGACACCCAAACGTCTCGCCTTTCTGGCTTCGGCCATCGTGATCATCGGTGGTGGTGGCTACGGGCTCTGGACGCTGGCGCTTCAGCCGGACCCGCAGCCGCTGGCCACGGCGATAGCCAGCCGCGGCGATATCGAACAGACGGTTCTTGCCACCGGCCAGCTCAAGCCGGCGCATCTTGTTGCCGTCGGCGCCCAGGTTTCCGGCCGTATCACGGCGGTTCATGTCAAGCCTGGCGACACCGTTTCCAAGGGCGACCTCATCGCCGAGATTGATTCCGTCACACAGCAGAACGAGCTGAGGACTGCAGAAGCGACGCTGGCCGACGCCAAAGCTCAGCTTGCCGAAAAGCAGGCGAAGCTGGTGGTCAACCGGCAATCGCTTGACCGCTACCGCGAACTTCTGATGAACAATACCGGCAGGCGTTCCGATGTCGAACAGGCCGAGGCCGACCTCAACGTGACCACGGCCCAGATCGAGGCTGCAGAAGCAGCGATTATCCGGGCCGAAGTCGGCGTTGACACCGCCCGGGCAAATCTCGGCTACACCGAGATCACCGCCCCATCGGACGGTACTGTTCTCGCCATCGTCAGCCAGGAGGGACAGACGGTGAACGCGGCCCAGTCGGCACCAACCATCGTGGTGCTCGGTCAGCTTGGCCAGATGGTGGTGCGCACCGAAATCTCGGAAGCCGACATCACCCGTGTGTCGGCAGGCCTTCCGGTCTATTTCAATGTCATCGGCGATCCCGACCGGATCTACAGGACCACGCTTGATACAATCGAGCCCGCTCCGGAATCGATCCGCCGCGATTCCAGCTTCAGCGGATCGGACGGATCCGACAGCAGTTCGTCGTCGAATACGTCCAATGCGGTATATTACAACGGAATCTTCACCGTTCCCAATCCCGACGGCAGGCTGCGGACCTACATGACGGCCGAGGTTCATATCGTGCTCGGCGCGGCGGAGGACGTGCTGACCATACCGGCTGTCGCACTCGGTGCGGCAGATGACGACGGCTCCTATACCGTACGGGTCATCGACGATGACGGCACGATCCGGCCGGTCAGGGTCACGATCGGCCTGAATGACAAGGTCACGGCCGAGGTCCTGTCGGGCCTGAAGGAAGGCGAACGCGTTGTCACCGAGCTGCCCGTACCGGATGACGGCGACGGACAGCCGGATGGCTGGGTTTCTGCCGGCCCACTCCCGCCGGGAGCCTGAACCTATGAATACGCCTCTGATCAGCCTTTCCGGCATCAGCCGCATCTATGCAGCCGGTGATGAGACGGTTGCAGCGCTGCAGGCCGTCAGCCTCGACATTCATGCGGGAGAGATGGTTGCCATCATCGGCACCTCCGGATCGGGAAAGTCGACGCTGATGAACATTCTCGGCTGCCTCGACAAACCGAGCACCGGCAGCTACCGGGTCGCAGGTCGCGAGGTCTCAAGCCTTGATGGCGGTGAACTCGCCGAACTGCGGCGCGAGCATTTCGGCTTCATCTTCCAGCGATACCATCTCCTGCCCGAGCTCTCGGCCATCGCAAACGTGGAAATGCCCGCCATCTATGCCGGAATGTCAAAGTCATCGCGTCGCGCGCGCGCCGAGGCCCTGCTCGGACGGCTTGGCATGCGCGAACGCGCCAGCCACCGGCCGGGGCAGCTTTCCGGCGGCCAGCAGCAGCGGGTGTCGATCGCGCGTGCGCTGATGAACGGCGCCGAGGTGATCCTGGCCGATGAACCCACTGGCGCGCTCGATACGCGCAGCGGTGAGGACGTGCTCGCCATTCTCGACGAGCTTAACGCCGATGGTCACACCGTCATCATCGTCACGCATGATGCCGGTGTCGCCAGTCGCGCCAGCCGCGTGATCGAGATCGCCGACGGCAGGGTCGTCGCCGACAGGAGCACCCGCGCCGGATCCGCCCGGACCGGAGCATCCGCCGCGCCAAAGGCCCGGACTCAGCACGGCTATAGCCTCATCAGCGCCGCCAATGAAGCCCTGCACATGGCACTCGTTGCCATGTGGTCGCACAAGATGCGCAGCGCCCTGACCATGCTCGGAATCATCATCGGCATCATGTCGGTCGTCAGCGTCGTGGCCATTGGCCGCGGCTCCCAGCAATCCATCCTGTCCGATATTTCGCAACTGGGGACAAATACGCTTGAGGTCTTTGCCGGACACGGCTTCGGTGATGTCAACGCCGACGCGATCACAACGCTGACGGTCGGCGATGCCGAAGCGCTGGCCCGTCAGCCCTACGCTGCCGCCGTCACCCCGACGGATACGCTTCAGCAGACGGTGCGCTACGGTGCCACGGAATCGAGTGCCTTTATCAATGGCGTCGGTGCAAGCTATTTCGCCGCCACCGCGCGGCAGCTCGAGGAAGGCCGGTTCTTCGACCGCGACAGTGTCAGCCGCCGCAGCCAGGATGTTGTCATCGACAGCATCGCCCGTGAAGCACTGTTTCCCGACCGCCGAGAAAGCCCGCTGGGCAAGGTGATCTTTGTCGGCGATGTTCCGCTCCGGGTGATCGGCGTCTTGAAAAAAGGCTCGTCCATCATGGCGCCGAGCGGCATGCTCGAACTCTACATTCCCTTCACCTCGGTTCAGACCCGTTTCACCGGCTCGCAATCCCTGCGCAGCATAATGGTTCAGGTGGATGATGCCTATCCGATGGCCGAGGCCGAGGCGGCATTGAAGCGCTTCCTGATCCAGCGCCACGGCAGCGAGGATTTCAACATCTTCAACACCGACGATATCCGCCAGGCTATTACCTCGACCACCAACATCATGACGCTGCTCGTCGCCGTGATCGCCGTCATTTCGCTTGTGGTGGGGGGCATTGGCGTGATGAACATCATGCTGGTCTCGGTGTCCGAACGGGTTTCGGAAATCGGCGTGCGCATGGCCGTCGGTGCGCGCAACAACGACATCCTCAGGCAATTCCTGATCGAAGCCGCGATTGTCTGCCTTGTCGGCGGACTGCTCGGTATTGGCGGGGCTCTGCTGCTCGGGCTGATCTTTGGCGTTTTCGTGCAGGGTGTCTCGCTGATCTATTCGCCGGCCTCGATTGTTGCCGCGATCGCCTGCTCCAGCCTGATCGGCATCGTGTTCGGCTTCCTGCCGGCCAGAAACGCCTCGAAGCTCGATCCCGTCGCGGCGCTTTCCGGGGCTTAGCGCATCGGCTCGAAAATCGGAATCGATTTTCGAAAAGAACGATGCGTCGATTCGATAAGCTAGAGTGTCCTGGTGCGTCCAAAAGGACGCGCGGCGCTCTAGCCGCGGCCGCATGAAGCGTTCAGTCTGCAGGCTGACGCCGAACTGCGGCAGAGATCAAGTGACCTGACAATGCCTGAGGGCGTGTTCCGGATCCGGCAGCGCGCATCTGTTGGTTCATGACGTAGGTGATTGCTGTGACTGGATGGGCTTTGCGCGCATGACTGGCAAGATCGGGCCTGATATCTCTCGCTTGGTGATTATGTCCGATAATGCAACATTATCGGATGTAAATGAGGATAGATGTGGTGTGCGTTTAAGACCGATTTTTATGGAATTAACCGCTCTTGTCCGTTAACCTCACCGGCAAACGATCCAGTTTTCAGGGGGCGGAGCACTTCTGAGGGAGCTGTCACGTTGTCCGTGGCTTAGCTGTTGCTGGATAAGCAGACGTGATGAGCGCACCGACCATCAGCTATAAGAATCACCGTTTCCCACCGCAGATCATCGCCCGTACCGTGTGGCTGTATTTCCGGTTTCCATTGAGTCTACGGCTGGTGGAAGAAATGCTGCTGGAGCGCGGCATTGTCGTGTCCCACGAAACGATCCGACGCTGGGGCCGCAAATTCGGCGCGGCCTACGCAAAGCAACTGCGCAAAAAGACGCCGTTGCGAACGGATATCTGGCATCTGGACGAGGTGGTAGTGACAATCGGCGGTCGTAAGCACTGGCTTTGGCGAGCCGTCGACCAGGACGGATATGTTCTCGACGAGATCGTGCAGGTGCGTTGCGACACCAAGGCTGCCAAGCGATTGTTGATCAGCCTGCTGAAGAAGCAAGGCCTCGCGCCAAAGAGAATTGTAACCGATAAACTGCGTTCATACGCGGCAGCAAAGCGAGATGTGATGCCGGCCATCGAACATAGATCACACAAGGGCCTGAACAGCCGTGCGGAAAATTCCCATCTGCCGCTGCGAAAACGAGAACGAGTGATGCAGCGCTTTCGATCGGCCGGCGGCCTGCAACGATTTATCTCGGTGTTTTCTGCAGTCAGAAATCATTTCGTCCCGTCGCACCAGAAGCGCTCTGAATAGCCCCGGGTTTTGTAGACACCCTCGGTTTAGATTTTCTGCTGTCGTTCGAAGTCGACGGGCGACAGCATGCCGTTGCGGGCGTGTTT
>NZ_JAATVV010000052.1 GCF_013184775.1 Martelella sp. HB161492 | reverse complement strand
GCGGATCAGCGCGCCGATGTTGTCGCCAGCCTGGCCCTGATCGAGCAGCTTGCGGAACATTTCAACGCCGGTAACAGTCGTCTTCGACGTCGGACGGATACCGACGATTTCAACTTCTTCACCAACCTTGACAACACCGCGCTCAACACGGCCGGTCACAACCGTACCACGGCCAGAGATCGAGAAAACGTCTTCGATCGGCATCAGGAACGGCTGGTCGATCGGGCGCTCAGGCGTCGGAATGTAGGCGTCAACCGCCGCCATCAGTTCACGAACAGCATCTTCGCCGATCTTCTTGTCGCTGTCTTCCAGAGCAGCAAGAGCCGAGCCCTTGATGATCGGGATATCGTCGCCCGGAAATTCGTAGGAGGAGAGAAGTTCGCGAACTTCCATCTCAACCAGTTCCAGCAGCTCTTCGTCGTCAACCTGGTCAACCTTGTTCAGGAACACGACCAGGGCCGGAACGCCAACCTGACGGGCAAGCAGGATGTGCTCGCGGGTCTGCGGCATCGGGCCGTCAGCAGCGGAGCAAACCAGGATCGCGCCGTCC
>NZ_JAATVV010000051.1 GCF_013184775.1 Martelella sp. HB161492 | reverse complement strand
GCGGATCAGCGCGCCGATGTTGTCGCCAGCCTGGCCCTGATCGAGCAGCTTGCGGAACATTTCAACGCCGGTAACAGTCGTCTTCGACGTCGGGCGGATGCCGACGATTTCAACTTCTTCACCAACCTTGACAACACCGCGCTCAACACGGCCGGTCACAACCGTACCACGACCCGAGATCGAGAAAACGTCTTCGATCGGCATCAGGAACGGCTGGTCGATCGGGCGCTCAGGCGTCGGAATGTAGGCGTCAACAGCCGCCATCAGTTCGCGAACAGCATCTTCGCCGATCTTCTTGTCGCTGTCTTCCAGAGCAGCAAGAGCCGAGCCCTTGATGATCGGGATATCGTCGCCCGGGAATTCGTAGGAGGAGAGAAGTTCGCGAACTTCCATCTCGACCAGTTCCAGCAGCTCTTCGTCGTCAACCTGGTCGACCTTGTTCAGGAACACGACCAGAG
The DNA here is from genome assembly GCF_013184775.1 of Martelella sp. HB161492. GTDB lineage: Bacteria > Pseudomonadota > Alphaproteobacteria > Rhizobiales > Rhizobiaceae > Martelella. The sequence continues at coordinate 92 of NZ_JAATVV010000051.1, read as the reverse complement.
CCGGAACGCCAACCTGACGGGCAAGCAGGATGTGCTCGCGGGTCTGCGGCATCGGGCCGTCAGCAGCCGAGCAAACCAGGATCGCGCCGTCC
>NZ_JAATVV010000050.1 GCF_013184775.1 Martelella sp. HB161492 | reverse complement strand
GTCAGCATGATCGAGATGGCTAAGCCCTGTGAGGACGATATTGATCCGGGCCAGGATCTCCTGCCGCTGATGCGTGCGATCCGGTGGCGCTTTCCTGTGCCGGCGGGGCAGCAATGCCCCGAACACCACATCCATCAGCAGCCCGGCAAGGCAGGCCGTATCGCTGCGCGGGAGAATCCCACGCGCCATCTGTATCTCCAGCCAGTCAATGAGCAGTTCGCGCGAGCGGATGATCCCGGTGTCATAAAGCAGGGCGTTGAGCTCGGGCACCTGAAGGCTTTCGCGCGCGATCAGGTTCATCAGCGCATCGCGCTCGGCCGCCTCCCGGTCATCGAGATCAAGCCGGAAGATATGTCGCAATGCCTCGAGCGGCGGCAGATCGTCAGCATCGTCGCGCGGCAGGTCCAGAATGAGGTGACGCCGGGACAGAATGGCCTGGGTGAACAGCTCCGTCTTGTCGGCAAACAGGCGATAGAGATCGCGCTTCGACATGCCCGCCCGCGTGGCGATATCGGTGGTCGTCGCCCGGGCGAAGCCCTTTTCGATGAAGACAGTCATGGCGGCGGT
>NZ_JAATVV010000049.1 GCF_013184775.1 Martelella sp. HB161492 | reverse complement strand
ACGATGCCACGTTTAAACCCCGTTGCATCGGCGCGGTCGCGCAGGTCTTCCCAGTCCACCGCCTTATTGTCTGCCTCAAAGGCAAGGCCAAGCGTGTCGTTGAAGAATACCTGTTCGGCGCCGGTCCCCTTGTCCTTGTCATCGGCGCCACCGGCCTGAACCTTCAGCCAGGCCCGCGCAATTGCCTCCCAGCTTTCAAGCGGCGAATAGGGCACCCAGATATGAAACGAGCGATGATAACGCGCCCGGTCGGGATATTTGGCAATCCACCTGGCCCCGTTCTTCGGATCCACCATCCATGCGCGATGGTGTTCATGGATCTCGCAGCCGCAGGCCGTGCAACAGAAATGCGCAGTCTCCGGGTGTTCGGGATCGATGTGATCGCGCATATTCTCCCATTCGAGCACCTGCAGTTCGCCGCAATGGGGGCAAGGCACATGATAGCGCTCCTGCGTGCCGGCGAGATAGTTCTCGGTGATCCGGCAGCCCGGTGCAATCAGCGGGGTCGAGATCTTGAAGACCTTGCGATTGAAGAAGGCCTTCGACCGGCTGTCGGCCTGCACCTCCGGGTCACCGGC
>NZ_JAATVV010000005.1 GCF_013184775.1 Martelella sp. HB161492 | reverse complement strand
GAGATCGCGCTTCGACATGCCCGCCCGCGTGGCGATATCGGTGGTCGTCGCCCGGGCGAAGCCCTTTTCGATGAAGACAGTCATGGCGGCGGTCAGCAGCAGCGCCCGCCGGTCATCATCCGCAAGTGTTTTCGGTCGGCCACGGACGGCCGGCGGCTTCGGTGTTGCTGACATGATCGGGAGGGCTCCACTTTGCGGAACCATTTTAGTTTCGTATTTATTGATGACAAGCTCTCCTTCACAGGAAGGCTGGAGCAATGAATATGCAGTGAAACTGGTCGATCTCATAAATGGGCAAGGCCGCACCTGAAGCTTAACCGCCAGGTTACGGTCGTAGATATGGCTCGGGTAATCTGAACAGCTAGGATAAGTGGAATTTCTGCCTGACTTCGGCTTAGATGCCGTTAACAGGAGATACCATGACGAGACGACCACGCCGGAACCATAGCCCGGCTTTCAAGGCCAAGGTGGCGCTTGCCGCTATCCGAGGTGAGCAGACGCTGGTGGAATTGTCCCAGCAGTTCGACGTGCACACCAACCAGATCAAACAGTGGAAAGACCAGCTCCTTGAGGAAGCTCTGGCCCGTTATGGCAAACCAGACATCTTCAATACGGACCAGGTATCGCAGTTTACCTCTGTCGACTTCACGGCGGTGCTGAAGAAGGCGGAAATCGCCATCTCGATGGATGGCAAGGGTTCGTGGCGGGACAATGTCTTCGTCGAGCAGCTCTGGCGTTCGATCAAATACGAGGAAGTCTACCTCCACGCTTACAAGACCGTGTCCGAGGCCCGCGCTGGCATCGGCCTCTATCTGACATTTTATAACACCCGAGGCCCACATTCATCCCTTGGCCGGCAGACGCCGGATCAGGCCTACTTCAACGCGCTGACGCCGAAGATGGTGGCGGCATAATCGAGGCGGAAATCCACTTAGAAAAACGCCCGAAACTGTTCAGACAAACCGAGCCACCTCTGTCAGGAGAACCGGAACCCGGGGACTATCAGAGCCATAATGGCGGCCACAAAGTGGACCACAGTCGGGACCGCCATAGGCTGTCATGGGCATATCCAATTTCCTATTTCGCTAAGTTGACGGTGCATCGGAAACTGTTGCGGTGGCGGCGCGCTGCCGCCACCGCTATGAAAAACAAGTTTTCAGGCGGACTGAAACAACGAAACGTCGCAATTTTCTAGCAACTCGCGTCGATGAGGATCGCTCTGACGGCTCGCCTTGCCTCGTTTCATCACTCGAGCAAGTAACGAAAGTCTCTTTTGGGTAACTTCGTCATGCAAGAGCTGAACAAAGATCTCATTCTCCAGAGCCACCCTTTCATCCACGCTGTTTTTCTGGTGAAGGAGCCATCGTGTCTTTCTCAACGATTGACGTGGAAGCTTCGCCAATCGGGTAGCAATAAGACGTGCTTCTTGCTCAAGATCGCCGTGGTCAACTATCTCAGAGACGATTCCGGCGGACTTGGCATCTTTGGCTGAAAGCGCCTTCCCCAGAGCAAAAATGCTGAATGCGTTTCTGAGCCCGGTCAACTCTGGCAATATCTGGCTTGAAGCAGATTCTGGTACCAACCCCCATTCTACGAAAGGAGATCGGAATTCACTCGCAGGCGATGCTAGCACAACGTCAAAATGAAGAAGCATTGTCATGCCAATTCCGATGGCAGGCCCGTTTACTGCCGCGACCAAAGGTATTTGCGAGTTGATCAATGCGTCAAAATACACCCTCGACGATCGGTTTAGTTCGTCCAGGTCAGCCGGGTTTAAGAAGGAGCGTATGTCGCTTCCATCACAGAATGAGCGCCCACTGCTGGTAAATAACACACAGGCGATTTCTGGGCTTCGATTTGCCTCCTCAAGGATATTCGAGAGCTCTTGAAATGTGGCTGTTTGAAATCCCGGTTCCGTTGTCGTCCATTGAAAAGCAACGACCAAAAAACCATCCGCTTTCTCGATTGTTAATGGCATAGATCTTCCCCCTCATGTTCATTGCAGACGGGGATATCCTGAAGAGTATCATATGCACGATAAACATGCATTGCTGTTTCGGCTTGTCCCAGCCTCACTGAGATCTGCAAGGCAAAGTCTAGAAGGTCTGCCAGATATCTCTGGTCAATTTTCCGGACGGCTAATTCGTTGCCGGTATGTCCTTTCAAATCAGAGCGCTGCTTCATGGAAACCTCCAGTCTCAGCGAGAGAACCAAGAAATTGCACGACTGGCTCGTCAATACCGCGATAGCGTCGAACGGATTTTAGGGTTGCCTCATCAAAGTTAACCAGGCTTGCGACGATTTTTTGATTTCCAATTTGCGTTTCGAGCCCAAGGGGCTGCACGAAGAAGCCAAGTTGCAGTGCCCGTAAAACCCAAATTGTTTCAAATTCGATGATCACTTTTCGAATGCCTGAAGCCAATCCCCATTCGATAAAGCCGACCATCAATTCGCTCCCTACCGAGCCGACTTCCCTTCGGCTCTGCCGATGCGAACGATCAACGCAGTAGCGCGTCAATTCGTAGATATCGGGCCCTCTCGGAAAATCGACCATGCAGAGCTGCGGGAAGATATCAGCCAGAAGATGCGGTTTATCCGTCGGAAGCATCCGTTGATAGCCGACAACACGGCCATCACGAACTGATAGGTGATGTATAGCATCGTCTGTGTCGAATTGATCCATTTCAATATTTTTACTTTCGACAGCGATATCCCACCGTAGTTCGTCTATGAACACTTTGTGACGCAGTTCAAATGCTTGATCCATTAAACTTTTATAGTTGTTCGTGTCTTTCCCAGATATGATGTACATCATGTCGTAATCCCCCATTTGGATGTCTGGACGGACACATAATTGAGGGACCATATGCTAAATATAAATGTGCGATCGCAGGAATTGAATCTAATAGAGAAATGAGATATAAAGAAAGAAATATAAGTTAATACTTACAAAATGAATTTTCAGAATATTTATATTGATTTTGTGGCAATTTTTCATGAGCGGGCTGTATCTGATTGCGCGCGGTTGGGCGAAAGGGGCAGGGTTATGTAATGTAGCCTAATCTAAACGCATTTGCGATCGCTTGAGGGCGTGTAACAGCGCCCAGTTTTCGGTGCACGCTTGCAAGATGGCGATCAGCTGTGTGTTCCGATATGTTCAAGATCATTCCAATTTCCCATTCTGTTTTGCCTGCGGCGACCCATTTGAGACATTCCAGCTCTCGTGGTGATAGCGCTACCCTTTGGCGCTCGTTTCGAATGTTATTCAATGTCATGGCTTTCGTGACAGAGTAAGTACTCGCTAGCGCTACCATTCCACGTTCAGAAGGAGACAGCTCCGCGTGCTCGCCGGCAAGCGAAACGGCTGCTACAAAATCTGTCGTCCAAAGTGGTACCGCGAAGCCTTCATTTAAGCGGAATTCGGTCGCTTCATCCATGACACGTCGGCCGACCGGTCCGACGGGAGAAAAGTCAGAGTTGTGTATCTCTGACCAGAGAAACGGCGTAGAGCTTCGCTTGATCCTTGCAATAACTGGGTCGACCTCCATGTAGCGTTTGTTGATATAGCGTTCCAGCCAGCCAGGATCGAAGCCTGAAAGAAGAAATCTACCTTTCAGATTTTCTCTTGTCTCTCGTCCTCCAGGCATAGTTCCGGCAATCAAACAGGTAAGGCCGAATTTTGAAGTAAAAGCAGTCAGTGCAAACATAAGACTGTCGGATGTCTGGCATCTGTCAATTTGAGCTATGACCTCAAGCGTTTTATCAAAATCGCTCACGATCGCCCCTCCCCCCCCAAAGAAACGTAATCTGCACCCTAATTATTATTAATTTTCTGTAATGTTGCTGTCCGACCGCAAGTTGTAAATAGCCTAATTTAGCAATGGCTGCCAACAATCGTGAAATTTATTCAATTTTGTCGTTTTGTAACAGAAATGTGAATGGTCGAAGACGCTAAACTTGTCGCCAAGATTTCGAGGCTCCGCATTGAGGAGCCGAGTCAAGTTCGTGGTATTGTCGCTTGAACCGGATTTCGGCGAGCCAGACATTCGACATCAACCCAATCAGCATCGGTTTCCGCCACAGATCCTTACGCGTGCGGTCTGGCATTACCAGCGGTGCAATCTGAGCCGGCATTAAGTCGAGGAAATGCCACTTATGAGTGGTATGTTGGCGCGGCTTCCTTTTCGAGGAAATTTTGCAAAACTTCTGCGACAAAGGGGATCAGACGCCCGCTGGCGGCGTTGATGAAGTGCTATTGCTTTGTTCACAAAATTCGTTCTAAGAACAGCGCCTGACCATTCCTAGGACGGGAGTGAGCCATTCAGAGCCAACTATCGCCAGAAGCGTCACAACGATTCGTCTAGATGCACTCAGCTACCCGCAATCGCATTTCAGTTCCTTCGCGCTGCGGCTCAACGCAAACAATTCACCCGATCGCTTCGAAGCGTTCGGTGTCTAGAAAATTGCGTCTGGCATTGCTAGAGAATTCCAACATCGCCGTACGAGTCACGCTGCTTGGACGCCCGCCGCTTGCACCTCACCTGAACTCTGAGATCGAAACCATTACCGTCTCGACCAGTTTTAGCGTGCGGCTGATTTATGAGAAAGTAGGCTATAGTTGCGGCCGCGGCAGTGCTTACGATGTCGTCAAACACCTTCGACCCTCAAACGCGCCGCCAGTATGAGTTATTTACTCGTACGTTCACCTATGACCACTGCGATGGCAGACGCCGGGAAAGGCTATCGATGATAGCGGCGTCCGCATTAGCAAAGGCGGCACGGATATAGGCTTCCTGCCCGGCGCCGAAACAGCTGCCGGGCAGAACCAGGACACCGTAGTCGCCAGCAAGGCGGCGAGCGACATCCATGGCATGTTCATCGCCAAAGGGATGCCTGAGATAGGCAAAATAGGCGCCGATTGAGACGATCTTCCAGTGTCCTTTGGCGGCGATCACCCGTTCGAAGGCCACACGCCGCCGGTCGATTTCATCGCGGTTGCCGTCGCGCCAGGATTTCAGCGCGTCAATGGCGCCAACCAGCGCATGCTGGACCGGGCGCGGTGCACAGATCTGCAGATTATCCATGACCTTGGCGATTTCGGTCATGATCCGTCCGCCAGCGGCAATGGCACCGACGCGATGACCGGGAATGCAATAGGCCTTGGAGAAACTGTAGATGTGGACGAAATTGTCGCGCCAGTCCTGATGGGCGAAGAGACCGTGCGGCGGGCCGCTGCCGGCCGGCAGAAAATCGCGGTAGGTCTCATCGATAACCAGCACGATTCCTGCCTTGACGCAGTGTACGAATAGAGCATCGATAAGGGTTGACGGATAGATGCCACCGCTCGGATTGTTGGGCGTCACGATGAAAATCGCACGGGTCTTCTCATGCGTTGCAGCCTCGATCGCCGCCATGTCGGGGAGAAAGCCGGCTTCAGGATCACCATCAACGACGCGGACAGTGATGCCAAGCATGCGCAGGGTCATGTCGTGGTTGAAATAATGCGGGCCGATCAGGATGACTTCATCGCCGGGCTGCGCCAGCGCAAGCGCCATGACGAAGAAGGCCTGATTGCCGCCAGCAGTGATCTGCAAATCGGCCGCGGCAACATCACCGCCATAAACGCTATTGATATCAGCGGCCAGCGCATCGCGCAGCACGCGTTCCCCCTGAATATCGCCGTAGCCCGCAAGGGCTGCGTCGCCCGCCGTTCTAGCAAGGGCGACCAGCAGATCGCCATGCGGTGCATAGCCGGGCACGGCCTGGCAGAGATCGAGAACCGGACCGTGGCGGCCATCATAGGCTGTAAGCGCCTGACGCACCGCCGGGATCGGCGGCGCATCCATGGTTTCAACGAATGGGTTCAGCTGCGGTTTCGGCGGCATGGGATTTTCCGGGAACAAGAAGAAAGGCCTTTCGGACTTATCCCTTCTTGTCCCTCAGGAAAAGGGGCTGGGTCATCACGCGGTCAATCTGAACCGCCCAATGTTCTAGCCGTTACATTCGTTAACCGGAGCTGCCTTGACGATAGGAAAGCAGGACGCCCATTTCTCTGTCCGCGCCGGCCAGGGCGTCAGCGTTTCGGGGTCCTCTTCCAGTTGCAGCACGCCAAGTGCCTGCAGATCCTTCACCCGGCCATCGAGATATTCCTTGATGACCGTGATCTTGCCATCGGCAACATGGGCGACCCAGACATCGTTGACCACCTGACGGTTGCCGCGCTGAAAGGTGCGGAACTGCAGTTCGGCGGCGATCCGCCCCGTCTCGGTGTCGACGAAAAACGCATCAGCCGGAAGGTAGATGGAGGTGTCCTTGGCTGCATCGCAGAAAGCGGCAAGGTCTGCCAGCATCTTGTCCTTGCCGGTATAGCTCGTGGTTGGATAGGAGAAAGCCACGTCATCGGCGACGGCATTGTCCATGAGCGCCTTGTCGCAGGATGCCCAGGACGAAGCAAGATCGAGGATGAGACCCTCCATCGCGGCGCGTTCGGGATCCGTTGAAACTGTGCCGGCGAAGGTCACGCCCGGGCGGATCTCGTCGGCACTGGCATTGCCGGCATAAAGGCCAGCGGCAACGCTGACCACGCCAAGCATGCGGCGGAAAATGACGTTCATGCTGTTGTCCCCTCGTTTGTTCGTTAAGCGAACATTTGATCGAATAAAGAAATTCAACCTGATTTTTGTCAGCTTGACAAGTCTTTCCGTCGATCGCGCCGCTGCAATGCAGCATCGGCAATATTCGCCATCAGGCAGGCGGTGGTCAGCGGACCGACCCCATCCGGAACATGGGTGACGATGGCCGCCTTACCGCTGACCCCAGCAAGATCAACATCGCCGACAAGCCCCTCGGGGCCGCGATTGATCGAGACATCAATCAAGATTGCGCCATCGGCGATGTCCTTTGCGCCGATCAGCTTCGGCCGGCCGGCAGCCGTGACGATGATCTCGGCCGTACGGGTGTGGGCGGCAAGATCGCGAGTTGCGACATGTGTCAGAGTAACGGTTGCCTCGCGTTCAAGCAGCATCTGTGCGGCCGGCCGGCCGACGACCCGCGAGGCGCCGACCAGGACCACATGGCGGCCGAAAAGCGGCCCGGCCAGATGTTCGGCGATGGCGGTCACTGCCGTGGCCGTTGCCGGAAAGCGACCGCGATAGCCCAGCGCCAGCCGACCGGCATTATCAGGATGCAGCCCGTCAACGTCGCGATCAGCACCGATCAATGCGGCAACGGTCTCAGACGAAAGGCCGACAGGCAGCGGATAGAGCGGTATGATCGCATCAAGTGTCGGATCCTCTGAAAGGGCGCTAACCTGGCGGCAGCAGGCTTCCGGTGTGCTGCCCCATTGTTGAAACAAAAGCGTGATGCCGGTGTCCTCGGCAAAGGCTGACAGCCTTTTGCCATAAGCCTGCATGCCGGCATCACGGGCATCTAGCAGGATCGCTGCCCGGGGCGCGATCCGGTTTCCGGAAAGGCTGTCCCGGGTTGCGGCGATGCGGTCGGCAGCCAGCGTTCCGGCGCGAAAGATCGCCGTCATCAGAAGGTCGATCCGATATTGTCGGCACAACGCTTCAGGTGGCCGACGATGGTCATGCGCGCCAACGGGTCATACTGGCCGGGCTCGTGGATGATCGAAACCGAGCCGACCACGCCTGCTGTGCCGCTCAGCACCGGTACAGCGAGCGAACAGACCCGGTCGACATATTCCCCCTCGGTCCAAGAATAGCCGACGTCGCGGACTGCATCGAGGATCCCGCGCAGGCGGTCATTATCGGTTTCGGTGCGTTGCGTATAGGTCGCGTGATCGCAGGCCGCGAGTGCGGCATCACGCTCCTCGTCCGACAGGAATGCGAGAATGGCGCGACCAATTGCCGTGGGCAGAAGCGGCGCCCGGCTGCCAACTGAAATCCGGTTGAGCGTAAATTTCGACGGTACCACCGAATGGGCGACATAGACGGCCTCATTACCATCGCGCATCGCAAAGGACACCGCTTCGCCAATCGCTTCAGTAGCATTGCGCAGGATTGGCTGAACAATCTGGGCTATGCCGCGTCCCTCGATAAAGCCCTGACTGAGCGTGAGAATATGTGGGGTAAGCTCGTAGCGGCCGCGATCGGCGCTCAAATAGCCCAGCTGCTCCAGCGTGCGCACCAGCCGGCGGGCCACGGCCCGGTTCAGCTTCACCTTTTCGGCGATCTCGGAGATCGTGATGGCGCGGTCACGGCCGTCAAAGGCGCGGATCACAGCCAGCCCCTTGGCAAAGGTCAGCGACACTTCCTTGTCGTTTTCATCGAGTTGCATGTCGTGTCCCCTGTTTTCGGATCTCGCGGGAGAAAATGCGGTCTACCCGGCGAAGCCACTTGACCAGTGTCAGAACTGGATTACTATTTTACGAACATTTGATCGATAAGCGAACACATATGTCATTTTTTATCTGGTCTCAACTCAAAACCACAGATTTTTCCGCGATTAACCCGGAAAGGGCGATTGCGCTTCTGCCGGTCGGGGCAACCGAGCAGCATGGTCCGCATCTGCCGCTCAACACTGACAGTCTGCTGGCCGAGGCGATGGCCGGCGGCGCTGCCGCCAAGGTCCGCAATGCCGATGTCTACATCCTGCCAACCGTCACCTACGCCAAATCGGATGAGCATCTTTCCTTCCCCGGAACGCTGACGCTGGATGCTTCCACACTGGAGGCCACGATCGTCCAGATCGGCCGCAGCGTGGCACGGGCCGGTTTTTCGAAGCTCGTCTTTCTCAATGCCCATGGCGGCAATGTGCCTGTGCTGCAAATCGCCGCGCGACGGCTGCGCAATGAGGAAAAGCTGTTCTGTGTCGCCGCCGGCTGGATGGGGATGGGTTTTCCCGATGGCCTTGTCAGCGCCGAAGAACGCACCAGTGGCATTCACGGTGGCTTCGTCGAAACCGCTGCCATGCTGCATTTCCGTCCCGACCTCGTCGCCTTGGACAAGGCCCGCAATTTTCGGCCAGCATCGGCAGATGTCGCCGAAGCCTATGAGGTTTTGAGGCTTGTCGGCCCGGTGGGTGCTGGCTGGATCGCCGAGGATCTGACAGACGATGGCGTCGCCGGCGATGCTGCGGGCGCAACCGCTGAGGCAGGTCGCGCGCTTGCGGAGCATGCGACTGAGCGTTTCGCCCGTCTGCTGGACGAGACCGCCGCCTATCATCCGCCGTTTCTGCTGCAGGGTGATCGCTGATGGCGCCGCCGCTTCTGTTCCGCAATATCGCTGTTGTGACGGCCCTGACACAGGGGTTTGCCCTGCGCCACGATGAGGCTGAAGGGCTTTCCCGCAGCGACATTGCTTTTGTTGACGGGCGATTTTGCGATCCGCGCGACGTGTCTGACGCTTGCAGCGTTGATGCGGGTGAAATGTTGCTGATGCCGGGCTTCGTTGACTGCCATGTCCATCTCGACAAGGCCTATACGGCACGGCGCACCGGCGTATCGCGGGCAGGGCTCGATGAAGCCGTCCGTCTGGCGATGGCTGATTTCGGCAATCGCAGTGAGGAAGATCTCGATCAGCGGATGGACCGGGCGCTCGCCCGTGCCTTCGCCAATGGCACGATGGCGCTCAGAACCCATCTCGATACGCCGGATCTGCCGTCCCGGAGTGCGGCCTGGAAGGTTTTCGAGACAAAGCGCCGGGCCTGGGCGGACCGGCTTGTCATCCAGCCTGTCGCCTTGATGGCGCTTTCGCGGCTTGATGACGGCGCTGATTTTGACCGGCGCGCCGGCGAGATCGCCGAGCGAAACGGCATTCTCGGTGCGTTCGTCAGTGCCGGCAGCGCCACCTCTGAACGACTCGACCGGCTGTTTGCCGTCGCTGAGCGGCATCGTCTGGATATCGATCTGCATGTGGACGAAACACTGGATGCCGAAGCCGAGGGGCTTTCACTGCTCGCCGATGCGCGTCTCAGAAGCGATTTTTCCGGCCGTGTCACTGCCGGCCACTGCTGCGCGCTTGCACACAAGGATCAAGAAGTGCTCGCCGACACGATCCGCCGTGTCGCCAGCGCTAGGATCGATATTGTCAGCCTGCCGATGACCAACGGTTACCTTCAGGATGCAAGCCTTGAGTGCACACCGCGCCTGCGCGGCATTGCACCGGTAAAAGAGCTTGCAAAAGCAGGCATTCGTATCGCTTTCGCATCCGATAATGTGCAGGACGCCTTCTTTCCGTTCGGCGATTTCGACATGCTGCAGGTGCTGCGGCAGGCCGTCCTTCTCGGGCAGCTCGACTGCATGGCCGGAGACTGGCTCTCTTCCGTCTTCAGCCAGCCCGCTGCCATCATGGGGCTGAACCAGGCGGGCCGCATCGCGCCCAATGCACCGGCGGACGCCGTCATTTTCGAGGCAGGCAGCCTCATTGATCTCTTTTCGAAACCGTGCCTTGCCCGTCGCGTTTTTCGGGCGGGCAGCGAAATTGCCGCGACAACCATTTCCGATCCGACTCAGTTTTCCAAAGAAAGGCTGAAACGCGCATGACAGCCGATATTGCTGCGGCCAAGGCCGCCCTTTCCCATCTCGATAGCGATGATCACCCGCAGACGGTGCGACAGAAGAGCCGTGATTTCTACTGGTACAGCCCAATCCTGAAGCCGATGCTGGATGATGTGGTCGCCGACTTCGTCGTCGCACCGCGCTCGGAAGCCGAGGTGATCGAAGTGCTCGCCACATGTTACCGCTTTGATGTTCCGGTGACGGTGCGCGGTGGCGGAACCGGCAATTACGGTCAAGCGATGCCGCTCGCCGGCGGCTGCGTCCTGCATATGCGCCACATGGACCGCGTGACAGCGATCACCGATGATCATCTGATCTGCGAGACCGGTGCCATCATCGCCGATATCGAGCGTCAGGCGCGGGTCAGAGATCGCGAGATCCGGCTTTTCCCCTCGACGACGGCAACGGCGACGATCGGCGGGTTCATCGCCGGCGGCTCCAGCGGCGTCGGCGCAATCCGATGGGGCGGGCTGCGCACGCCCGGCAATATTCGCCGGGTCCGGCTGGTCACCATGGAGGAAACGCCGCGCATTGTTGAGTTGCAAGGCGAGGACATCTTCAAGGCCGCCCATGCCTACGGCGTTAACGGTGTGATGACCGAGATTGAAATTCCCGTTGATCCGGCCGGTGACTGGGTCGACATGCTGATCGGCACGGAGGATTTTGCCGCAGCGACACGGCTGGCCTTCGAAATCGGCAATGCCGGGCACATCGCGAAGCGGATGCTCTCCACCTTCGAACCAGATATCCCGGCGCGCTATTTCACCCGCCATGCGCCTTTCCTCAAAGAGGGCGAGGCGCTGGTGGCAGTCATGGCGGCGCGGGGCGATCTCAATGCGCTGGCGAAGCTTGCCGCTGACCATGGTGCAAGCGTGCGTTTTCGTGCGGATCGTGACGGCGCGGGCAAAAGGCTGCCGCCAGCCTATGAAATTGCCTGGAACCATACGACGCTTAGGGCGCTGAAGATCGATCCGGACACGACCACCTATCTGCAGATGATGCTGCCCCCAGACAACCTTTACGCCGCGATCGACCGCGTGAAGGCGGCCTTTGGCGACGAACTGCTGCTGCATAGCGAATTCACCCGCTTTTCCGGCCGGGTTTCAGCGGTATTTCTTCCGTTGGTGCGCTATCGCGACAATGCCCGTCTCGAGGAACTCATGCTCACGCTCGAGCGCGATTTCGGCGTCACAGTCTTCAATCCGCATCGCCTCACCCTCGAGGAAGGCGGGATGAAACGGACCGATCTCGGCCAGCTCGCCTTCAAGCGTGAAACCGATCCCAAGGGGTTGATGAATCCCGGCAAGATGATTGCCTGGACCAATCCGGACTGGCGTGCAGAACCCGGCAAGGCCTTTCTCTTCACCCATTGATTACGCGCCGGACGACAAGCCGGCCAGAACCGATATTTCGAGATATTCATGAGAGTTCACGTTATCTACGCCCATCCGCTTCATGACAGTCTGGCGGCCAAACTGCACGAAACCGTGGTCGAAAGCCTGATTGCTGCCGGCCATCAGGTCGATGATCTCGACCTCTATGCGGAAAAGTTTGATCCGGTTCTGTCGGCCGAAGACCGGCGCGGTTACCATGATATCCCGGAAAACCGCTCTCGCATCGATCCCTATGTCGCACGGCTCCAGGCTGCCGATGCGTTGGTTCTGTGCCATCCCGTCTGGAATTTCGGCTGGCCAGCCATCCTCAAGGGCTATTTCGACCGGGTGTTTCTACCCGATGTCTCCTTCAAGCTCACCGATGGCAAGCTTGGGCCGGGGCTGACCAATATCCGCAAGCTTGCGACCGTCACCACCTATGGCTCGAAACGCTGGCGGGCCGCCTTTCTCGGCGACGCACCGCGCAAGAATGCGACCCGATTCCTCCGTGTCGTCTGTGCGCCGGGTGTGAAGGTGGAATATCATGCGCTTTACGACATGAATAATGTCGGTGAACACAAAACGGCCGCTTATATCGAGAAGATCCGCCAGGCCATGCTTCGCTTCTGACCGGGGACTGCAATCAGAAAGACGCACCATGACCACCATGACTGCTAAAGACACTGCGAGCGACAACTTTTTCCCGCAATCGGCAGGCCAGCCGGCGATCGCCTTTGAGCATGTCTCGATGCGCTTTCCTGATGGCACGCTTGCACTTCAGGATGTCAATCTGAAGGTCATGCCCGGCGAGTTCATTTCGCTGATTGGCCCGTCGGGCTGCGGCAAGTCCACGCTTTTGAAGATTGCCAGCGGCCTCGTGACCCATACCGAGGGGGCGGTGCTGGTGGATCGCGAAAATCTTGGCTACACCTTTCAGGATGCAACGCTGATGCCCTGGCGCCGGGTGCGGGAGAATGTCGAGCTGCTGATGGAGCTGCGCGATTATTCGCCGGCCGAGCGTGCACGTATCGCCCGTGAGAAGATCGATCTTGTCGGCCTTTCCGGTTTTGAGGATCACTATCCTGCACGGCTTTCCGGCGGCATGAAGATGCGGGTTTCGCTGGCGCGCTCGCTGGCGCTCGATCCGAATGTCTTCATGTTCGATGAACCGTTCGGCGCGCTGGATGAAATCACCCGCGAGCGGCTGAATGATGAGGTTCTGACCCTTTACGGGCGTGAAAAACTCACCGGCATCTTTGTCACCCATTCGATTGCCGAAGCTGTCTACATGTCTGGCAAGGTCGTGCTGATGTCGCCGCGACCGGGCCGGATTGTCGATGTGTTCGATGTGCCCTTTGTCTATCCGCGCCGTCCGGAACTGCGTTACGATCCCGCATTTTCGGCGCTTTGCGGTACGCTCTCGGCGGCCTTGCGACAGACGATCGAGGACAATCGCGATGACTGACACCAAGGTGGCGAAGATCACCCGCTATGCGGCAAGGCCACTGCCGGGGCCGCCCTCAATCGCCAGGCGCATGACGCGCGAATTGCTGCCGCCGGTGCTGATGGGCATTGTCATCATCATCGCCTATCACGCTTTGCGCTCCACACTCCCCGAACATCGCCTGTTCCTGATGCCGGATTCGCACGGCATGTGGGACCAGGTGCTGACGAAGCCTGATTTCCTGACCGAGCTCTTCACCCGTTCGCTGACGACGATCTCAATCGCACTTGCGGGGCTTTTGATCTCGATCCCGCTCGGCATCGTGCTTGCCATCGTCATGTTCCGCTTCTATGTGATGGAAAAGGCGGTATTTCCCTATCTCGTGGCGCTGCAATCCATCCCTGTCATGGCGATCATTCCGCTGATCCAGAGCGCCATCGGGTTCGGATTTTTCCCGAAAGTGCTGATTGTTGCGCTCTTCACCTTCTTCGCTATTCCGACAACGCTGCTGCTGGGGCTGAAAAGCGTGGACCGCAACATTATCAACCTGTTCAAGCTGCAAAATGCCAGCTGGTGGGTGATGCTGAAAAAGGCCGGACTGCCCTCCTCCGCGCCGACATTGTTTGCGGGGCTGCGCATTTCCGGCTCGCTGGCCGTGATCGCCGCCATCGTCTCGGAGCTGTTTTTCCTGTCAGGGCGCGGTGGGCTGGGACAGCTCTTGATGAATGCCAAGATCGACTTCAAATACGAACAGATGTATGCGGCACTGATCATGTCGTCAGCCTTGTCGATCGCGGTCTATCTTATGTTCAACTGGCTCGGGAACCGGCTGTTCTCGAACTGGCACGAATCCGGCGGTAAACCGCAATAGCGGGCCGGCAACTGAGACCCATAAGGGGAGAAAGGGGAAATTGATGAAGATGTTTCACAAGGCCGCTCTGACTGGCGCGCTGACACTGGCAACGCTTTCCGCTGGCCCTGCCGGTGCAGGTGAATTTGCCGAAAGCCACTACACCACACCGCTGGCCGATGTCTGCCCCAATCCGCTGATCCTGCAGAAGGACTGGCTGGCCGAGGCCGAGCAGGGCATGATCTATCAACTGATCGGCTCCGGCGGGACGATGGAAAGCGGTAAATATACTGGCCCGCTTGGTTCCACCGGAATTGATCTGGAAATTCTCGAAGGCGGCGGCGGCATCGGCCTGGGTGACGGTGAGACCGCCTATTCGGCACTCTATATGGGCAATTCCCGTGCCGGCGTCGTGCCCGATATCGCCTATCAGGAACTCGACAATTCCTTCATCTTCTCCAAGCGTTTCCCGGTCGTCGGCGTATTCGCGCCGCTTGATATCGCGCCGACTGCGCTTTTGTGGGACAAGACGACCTATCCGGATGGTTTCAAGTCCATCGACGATCTCAAGGCCTTTGCCGCATCCGGGAACGGCAAGATTTACGTCTCAACGATCAAACGGACCTTTGGCCGCAATCTCGTTGACGCAGGTGTCCCGGAGGATGCCTTCATCGAAGGCTATCGCGGTGATCTGGAAAACTTCGTCACGCATAACGGTTCTTGGCTCAATCAGGGCTTCGTCACCAATGAAGTCTACAAGCTGGAAAACGGCCAGAACTGGGCCAAGCCGATCGACTATCTGCTGATCAACGATCTCGGCTATCGCAACTATACCGGCATGCTTTCGGTCGCAAAGGGCCGGCTCGACGAGCTGAGCCCCTGCCTTGCCAAGCTGGTGCCGCTGTTCCAGCAGGCTGCCGTCGACTATGCCAGCGATCCGGCCGAGGTCAACGAAGTGATCTATCAGTTCAACGAGGGCGGCAATGCCGTCGGCTGGTGGAAGACGGACAAGGCGCTGCTTGCCTACGCGTCCAAGGCAATGGTCGACAACCATCTGATCGGCAATGGCCCAGACAAGACGATCGGCGATTTCGACATGGATCGCGTCGCTGAAATGCTGGAAATCGTCCGCCCGACTCTGGATGAACGTTCCGACATGAACGTCAAGCCCGAGGATGTGGTGACCAACCGGTTCATCGATCCCGCAATCGGCATGAAATGAGCGGTTCGATAACAACGCTGCTGGATGGCGATGCCTATGCCGCACTGTTGCGGCAGGATATGGCCAAGCGTGTCGCAGTCCTTGCATCTTCGGGACGGACGCCGAAACTTGTGACCCTGCTTGTCGGAGATCATCCGGCAAGCAGGGCCTATATCGCACGGAAACATGCGGACTGTGCGGAGCTTGGCATTCTGTCGGACGATCTGAGATTGGCGTCGACGACCGATCAGCCCCGGCTGATGGCAGAAATTGAACGGCTCAACAGGGATAGCAGCGTCTCCGGCTTTCTCGTGCAGCTGCCGCTTCCGGATCATCTGGATGCCGCAGAAGCACTTGAAGCCGTCAGCCCGGCCAAGGATGTTGACGGGCTGCACCCCGTCAATCTCGGCCACCTGATGGCCGGAACGCCGGGGCTGTTACCCTGTACGCCGCATGCGATCTTGAGGCTGCTCAGCCACCACTGCATCAACGTCGCCGGAAAGCATGTCGCCATCATCGGGCGCGGTGCGCTGGTCGGCCGGCCGCTTGCCATGCTGTTGTCGTTGCGGGGTATTGACGCCACAGTCACTTTGCTGAACAGCGCGACACCGGATCTTGCCGGTTTTACCAAGGCGGCTGACATCGTCATTTCGGCGGCAGGCGTGCCGCGCCTTGTGGAGGCGGCGATGATCCGTCCCGGCACCACCGTGGTGGGAGTCGGTATCAGCTATGATGCGGATGGCACGATGATATCCGATATCGCCGACGATGTTGCTGATATTGCCGGCGCATGCACGCCGCGTCGCGGCTCTGTCGGTGCGGTGACGCGGGCAATGCTGCTGGAAAACCTGATCGCGATTGCCGAGGCCGATCAGGCCTTGTCAAAGGGATTATAGCCCGGCTTCTTGAAGAGCTTATCCTCGCTTTCGAGGATATCCGGACGATAGACTTTCTCCGGCCATTCTTCAGGCGAGAATTCCTCAATCGCGACCGAAACGGCCTTTTCAGAGCAGCCGGCGCCTTCCATCACGGCCTTTGCCAGGAGATCGGCAATTTTCTGCTTCTGTTCATCGGTGCGGCCGGCAAAAAGCTTGAGCTGGACGTGGGGCATAAAAGATCCTCTTTCGGTTTTTGGCGAGACAAGCGCTGAACGCGCATGAAGTCAACCGAAAGCAGCCTTGCTAAGAGAAAATCGTTGCCGTCAGCGGGTGACGAGGCGGAGCCCGGGAACACGCGGCACCAGGGAACGATCCTGTTTCATGACGAAGTCGAGATTGCGGCGGGCGATCTGTGCGTGTTCGCGGCCCAGCGCTTCGGCGCGCGCACCTTCGCGGCGCTCGAGTGCTTCCAGCATGTCATGATGCTGGCGCTGAGCAACGACCAGTGAGCCACGAAAGGCCATGACGTCGTCCTGCGCCTCGAGAAAGGCACTGGGCGCGGCAAAAGGCATGCGGCGGGTGCGTTCAAGCTCTCGCCGCATGGTTTGTGATCCCGGCAGCAATGCGAGCAGGCTGTGAAAGCCGGCATTTAGGGTCACATAGCGGTTATAGTCGAGATCCTCGATCTGATCGGCGAAAGTCTCGTCCATCGCCAGAACCAGCTCACGCATCTGCTCCAGAAGTTCGGGATCAACGCCACGTTCGGCAGCAAGCCGGAGCGCTGTGCCCTCAAGCACGCCGCGCAGCTCGATCGCGTCACAGACATCGGCCAGCGAAAAGCTGCGTACGGCATAGCCGCCGGCCGGCAGACGCTCCAACAGTCCCTCTTCTTCCAAACGGAAAAGAGCGGCTCTCAAGGGGGTTCGCGACACGCCGAGTTCAATCGACAGTGCTACCTCCGAAAGCCGCTCTCCGGGCGCGACTCCTCCTCCCAGAACAAGATTGCGCAGGCCGAGAAGCGCATTCAGCGCCTGTTGATCCCGCACGCTCTTTTGATCCGCGCCCATATGTCTTTCCTCCCGAGCAATGCAACCGGCCAGACTGCCGATCCCTGCTCTCGTTGATTTATCCGTCACGTGACGTGTACCGGTAAATTCTTAGCGTCGGAGAATAGATATTGTATACATGTGGCGTCAAGACCTATCAATACCATTGTCTCATAATGGGTCTGTCAGCGCGATCAATTGAAAATCGCTAAATTAATCGGATTTTTTGGCGCATCGTGTTGCTTTCGGCCATTTGGTCGTGGTGAGGCTGTATACAGAAGAGGCATGTTCAGAGGAGCGGAGCCGCCCGCCCTGAAGCTGACGGCCCCTACCGGCGCACCCGGGTTCCTGATGAAGCACTGCGATTGGGGCGAGGCGGAGGGCATGCATCTTGAGTGCTTCCCCTCCGCCTCGGTTGCATCGCCACAGGGGGGGGGCGCGGCGATGCAATTGGGGGCAGGAGGTCCCGGACCCGTTGTCCGTCTGCCGTCCTGCTATGTCCTGACAATCGCATGCGGCGGGGTATTTGATCCATCGCGCTGAAGCACATGCGGCACCTTCCTTCGGATAGCTGCCGGTCGAACGGCTTGGTCGCCTACATCTTTCGCATCGCTCTCTATCCTTTTGGATAGGAGCCATTTACAAGGCCATGAATAAAATCTGTGACCTGAAGAAACCGGGACGGACTTACCAAGACAAAGACCGTCTGTTACATGATTTCATGGTATCGTTTCTTCACCCGAACGGATTGCCCGGATCTGCTGCGGCGACCGGCAATATGGCGTTCACATTGAGGATGGCCCGATGAAGTTGCTGATTGCAGACGACCATGAGCTGGTTCGCGATACGATCTGTGCTTTTCTCGCTCAGGAGCCGGGTTTTGATATCGCCGTTGCCGCAGATTTCCCCGAGGCCGCGGCCCGGATGCAGCGCGAGGCGCCGTTTGATCTGGTTCTGCTTGATTATTCCATGCCTGGCATGAATGGTTTGGAAGGCCTGACCAAGGCAAGGACGCTGAATTTCGGCAGCCCCGTTGCCATTATTTCGGGTACCGCATCGCGTGCGGTGGCCGAGGAGGCATTGGCGTCAGGGGCCGCCGGGTTTCTTCCCAAGACATTACCGGCCAAGACCCTTGTCCATGCCATCCGGTTCATGGCAGCGGGTGAGCAATATGCGCCGGTGCAGTTTCTGACCGACAAGGAAGAGACCAAGATCCACCCGCTGGCCGAAAAACTGACCAAACGTGAGATGGAAGTGCTCCAGGGGCTGGCTGAAGGCCAGTCAAACAAGGAAATCGCCCGCGGGCTGGATCTCCAGGAGGTCACGGTCAAATTGCATGTGAAAACGCTTTGCCGCAAACTGGAAGCGAAAAACCGCACCATGGCCGCAATGATCGCCAAGGAAGCAGGTCTGTTCTGAACATCATGCCTGGCGGCGCTATCGGGAGGTGCGTCAGCTTCGTTTGGCCACGATGGTAAATTGCGGCGCTTCAGCCTCCGGCATGAGCCTGTGACGGTTCAGCATTGCCGCACCGGCGCGACGCAGGCAAAGCGTTGGCCAATAAAACAGCGTCGGCGGCGACAGGGTGAAGGCTTCCAGCGCCAGGCTAAAGCCGGTGCCAGCACCGGCTCCGCAGCGAAATGCGCGGCAGGACAGCCGGCTCAGATGGGTTGCGAGCAATGCGTCGACCCGGCGACGACGTGGCGTCCAGCCCCTTGCAAGGGCCTTTTCCGCGGCCATGTCCCAGCCTTTACGCAGCGATTCCAGTTCTCCCGGCTCATTGCAGCGTGGAATATACATATGGGCGAGGAAGCGGTCTATCCCGGATATGCGGGCGCCCCTCGCCTCCAGCCGCAGCAGCCAGTCGAGGAAGCTGCCATAGAGCAGGCTCGTGTCGAAACCGCCGGTCTCTTCGAACCAGCTGCGCCTGACGACAAGATTGGACGCTGTCAGGACGGGATTTTCGCCAAGCAGATCCAGCATGTTCAGATCCCGCCGGCGAATACGCGTGACGATGAGAAGGGTTGCAGGATCGCGTCTGAAACAGCTGACCCGGCCATAGACGGCGGCGGTGCCATCCGCCTCTGTCAGCCGCTTGAGGGACAGGGCGAGTTTGTCCGGCGACCATTTGTCACCGGCGTCGATAAAGGCCAGATACTGGCCGGAAGCCCTGGCGCTTCCATAGTTGCGGGCGTGGACGGCACTTCGTTGCGCTTCGGACAGCAATCGCACCCGCCGGTCGCGGGCGGCATATTCTGCGATGATGGCGGGGCTTGCATCCACGGAACCGCCGTCAACGACAAGGAGCTCGAAATCCCGGAACGTCTGGGCCAGAACGGTTTCCAGCGTGTTCACGAGATCACGGGATGCATTCAGACAGGGCATGATGATCGATACGGCGGGCATGGATGCCTTTCAGACCTGAAGTCGTTGTTGGCGCTACGCCCTATGTCTTATCGCACTTGAAGTCCAGCGGCAGGGACGAGCTCGGGTAGCGGCAGTCTCATCAGGTCTGACAGCCTATGCTTTGGTATAGGCGTCCGATCTGGATGCTGCGCGCCGGGCCTGAAGGGGGAAGCATCAATGTCTTGCGGCGGCGTGCCGGCCTTGCACCGCGCGGTGTCGAATGCGCCTCGGCGCTGCTCAGGCCTTTGCTGATCGTCTTCCAGTAATTGCTGTGCATCAGACGATTCTAACCGCGATCGGGAAGCGCCGCCTCAAGGGCTTGCAACGTCTCATCAGCGGCGTCGGATACGGCCAGACGCAGCGATTTTAGCTGCCGCCGGTCTTCGGTCTTGCAGGCTGTTTCAAGCGCCTGCAGCGCCAGACGCAATTTGCAGGCGCCGAAAACGGCAGCCGATCCGGCGAGCTTATGGGCAGCATCCGCCCATTGCGGCAAGCTCCCTCCATCGGCGAGCTCGTTGCCCAGTACAGCCGACAATTCGTGCCGAAAGCGGTCCAGCTGGCGCAAAAGCAAGGGCTCCGGCAAAGCCGCTACCAGTTCGCTGAAGGTCTCCTGGTCAATGAGCTCGATTGTTTCCGCTGGTGCCTTGCCGTTTTCCGGCTGGGCCTGATCATGCTTGGCGGCATGCTGCGCCAGGACTTCCGCAAGCCGCGCTGCACGAAGGGGTTTGAAAATGCAGTCCTGCATGCCGGCGGCAAGCAGCCGCCGCCGCTCCTCCGGCAAAGCATGGGCAGTCAGGCCGATAATGATGCTTTGTCGTGATGCACCATTGCCGGAGCGGATCAGTTCGGTTGCGCGCAGACCGTCCATCCGAGGCATTGATACATCCATGAAAATGAGATCGAAGTGCCTTTTGGCTGCGCATTCGACACCCTCCTGCCCATCAACGGCCTCGATGATGCGGCAACCGTGACGCTTCAGCATCTCACGTGCGACGAAGCGGTTGGTCTCGTTGTCCTCGACCAGAAGGACATTCAGTGGAAATTGCGCCCGCTCCGGTGTGACGCGGGGCGGGGTTTCGTCTTCGGGTTCGGCCTCCACTGCCGGATCGGCAAGCGGCGGCAGGTTGAGCGTGAAGCAGCTGCCCTGCCCGACGACGCTGGCAACGCTGAGCGTGCCGCCCATCAGCGTCGCGATCCGCCGCGCTATTCCAAGGCCCAGTCCTGATCCTGCCGCGCGGCGCCCGTAAGACGAATCGAGCATGACGAAGTCGTCGAAGATCCGCTGTTGATCGCCAGCCCCTATCCCAATTCCGGTATCACGTACTGAGATTTCGAGCCCGTTCTGAACGGCCCGCACGCTGAGCGTGATCGTCCCGTCTTCGGTGAATTTCAAGGCATTACCGATCAGGTTGAGCAGGATCTGACGCAGATTGTGGCGATCCTGAACGAAGCTGTCGACACCATCACCGATGTCGACGAGGATCTGATTGCCGGATTTTGCCGCTGCCGGCGCATTGATGCGCTGCAATTCAGCAAAGAGCCTTGAGACAGAGAAACGCGTCGGGCTGAGGGTTGCCGCACCGGATTCGAACCGCGTGATATCGAGAACCTCATTGATATGCCGTTGCAGAATTTCCCCCGACGTCATGGCGGTCTCAAGATAGGTTCGCTGTTTGGCTGTCAGCCGGGTTTCGCCAAGCATATCCAGCACACCCATCACGCCATTCAGCGGTGTGCGCATTTCATGGCTCATGACGGCCAGAAATTCCGATTTGGCCCGTGCCGTCGCAATCGCCTCGTCACGGGCAGCCGTCAGGGCTTGCTGTACTTTCTTGCGATCGGAGATATCACGGAGATAGACGGTGAAGATCGCACCATCACTGCCCCGGGTAAAGCCGAAGGAGAGTTCGGCGGGGAACCGCGATCCGTCGCTGCGCTGCGCTTCGATCTCGAAGCGCTCCGACACATGCGAATGCTGGCCATGTTCAGCCAGATAGTGCGTACGGCTGTCACGGTGAGCGTCGCGCTGGTCCTGCGGGACAATAAGGTCTTCAACCCTGAGGCCAAGAACAGCATGCCGGTGAAAGCCGAAGACACGCTCAGCGGCAGCATTGCAATCGAGAATGTGTCCGTCCTCGGAAGTCACCAGAATCGGATCGAGGGAAACGCCCACTGCGCTGGAATAGAGCTCATTGCTGGTGCGCAGGGCTTCCGAGCGACGGCGCGAGATCCCTGCCTGCAGCACAAGCAGAAGCAGGGCGACGATCATGGCGACGAGGACAACCGCCGCGACAATACTTGTCTCGATCAGGAGAATGGAAAAGGAGCTGCGTTCGGCATCGGCGCTTTCGGCAAACACGCGCACGCCATCCAGCATCAGGCGGCGCACATCGGGCTGGAGGGCGCTGAAACGTTCGAACAGCGCGGGCAGAGCCGCGATCAGCGTTGCATCATCGGCGTCGATGGCTGGCAGTGAGGCTGTCAGTGCCGCCTGAATGTTTTCAAGCGCGTTGACGGCATGCGGCTGATCGATCAGCGGGGTAAAGACATCGCCCTGGCGCAGCGTGGCGATGCGGCTGTAGAAAATATCGAAGCGCTGGCGCACGTCGGCCAGCGAACTCTCGGTGTGGCGAACCGCTTCCTGGTTATAGTCGTCTATCGCCCCGTCAACCGTCTGGGTCAGGACCAGAAGCTCGACCTGAACCTGGGCCAGCGCCCATTGCACGCTGTCAGCAGGAACGGCCTGCAGGCTTCTGACCTCCCGGACAAGCTGCAGGCCGAGCGACACCAGCAACAGGCTGACCGCCGTCACCATGACGGCAGCGGCGGCATAACGCAGCCGCCGATGTCTTCGCCCTGATGCCGTTTCACGCTGGTTGAACTGGGTGATCGCCAATGGTCAGTTTTCAACCTCGATCTTGGTCAGTTGCCAGATGCTCTGCGAATAGGTCACTTCGGTGCGATAAGAAGGGTTGCTGTCAAAGGGATACATCAGCCAGAGCGGCCCCTTGTCACGCACCGACATCTCCGAACCATCGATGCGCAGAGCGACGATCGGTGCTTTGGGATCAATTGCGGCAAGCGGAATTTCGACGGCGTAGTCATTGAGCGCAACGAGCCTCAGCGTCTTGCCATGTGCGCCGACAAGCTTCAGAAGGTCAGACAGGGCAACCCCGGAAAAGCTGTTCGTCCCGTCGGTCCAGATGGTACCGGTCGTGAAGGTCTGCTGCGGCAGGGCATCCAGCATCGCCCGGTCAAATTCCACAGCGCCGTCCGACGTGTTTGCGGCTGAGATAGCGCCGGAGACCGTCAGCAGGACCGGCCCTTCTGCCGGGGCAATATCGGCTGCGGAAGCAGCTGTAGCGAGCCCGCAGATAAGGATCGCGATGTGCAGCAGTCGATGATACATGGTGATAGCCTCTACGGTCTTGCTTGAATGTCAGGCCAATTATCGACAGTTGCCGGGCACGGTGAAAGAGCGCGTCCGAATGGTCGCGCTATACCGAAGCATAGGACTGACGCGAAAAGGGCCATGTCTGCATGTCAGTATACAACTGTTGATGGCGCGCTAATCCTGTCGATCAACCGGGTTATCAGCAGCAGCGATCGGGCGGATGTCGATGCGCGCATGACGCGCCGCGAGCTTTGGCGAAACCGGGACCATCCGTGTCGCTCGTGGCCACCGGGCTGCTTGCCTCCGCACCATGCAACGCATAGACTCCCGTCGATACTCTGAAATCAGGCTTCTGCAGCAAGCACCTGTCAACAAAGGAATTGTCGTGCGTTCACCAGTCCCCTCCAAGGACGGACAACAGCCCAAACCGTCGCTTGAGGCGCGAATTTATGCAATCTATGCAACACTGACGCCAGCCGAAAAACGCCTCGCCGACATCCTGCTTCAGTTCCAGATGGATCTGCCAAGCTATACGGCCGGAGAGCTGGCCGAAAAGGCCCATGTATCAAAGGCAACCGCGGCCCGACTGATCCGAACACTTGGCTACAAGACCTATCCGGATGCCAAGCGTCAGATCCGGCAGGACCAGCACTGGGGATCGCCGCGCGCAGGACAGGCCGATCCAGGCACACCCTCGCTGGGAAAGCCGTCCATCGCGACAACGGTGCAAATGGATCTGGACAATATCCGGTCAACCGCCGAGGGGTTGCCAGCCAAGACGCTCGAGGACGCCAGTCAGGCGATTGTCGCGGCAAGGCGGGTGTGGATCATGGGGCTTCGCAGCGGTTACGGGCTTGCCCACCAAGCCGCGCATTATTTCTCACTGATGAAAAGCGACGTCCATATGATCTTGACCGGCGGCGCGAGCTATTCGCATGAGTTCGCCTCGGTCAGCAAGGGTGATGTGCTGCTGGTCATTGCATTTCGCCGGCGGCCGAGACTTCTGCCGACGATCTTGAAGGAAGCACGCGCAGCAGGCGCGACAACGATCTTGATTACCGATCTAAGCGCTGCAGCTAGCGCCAAGGCTGCAGAGCATGTCTTGCGCTGTCGCTGTCAGTCGCCCTCGCCCTTCAATTCTTTTGCCGCGGCGCTTACCATTATCAATTATCTGGCCTGGAACGTTGCCACGGCGCTGGGTGAGGAAAGTCTGAAACGCTATGAACGCATCGACTGGCTGGTGAACCGGCTGGATGATGTCTCGACACCACAGTCAAATGGCGGCGCGGTCTGACAGGGCCGTCAGTGCCGGGATCTATCCGGCGGCCAGCAGGTTCGGACGGCTTGGCGCCGCCCAGATTCCGGATTTCGACGTCGCCAGTCCGCAACGCACCAGCATTTCGGCAAGACCGACAGCAGCGGACACACCGTCGACGATCGGAATACCGTGACGGTTCTGGAGATCGCGGGCAAAGCCGGCCATGCCGGCGCAGCCAAGTGCCACCCCTTCTGCACCCGCTTCAATCCCGCGCTCGATAAGGGCAGAGATCTTTTCAAACGCACCGCTTTGCGGGTCTTCCAATGCCAGCACAGGAATGTCGGAGGCGAAAACTTGCCGGCAACGCTGGGCAAAACCGTAGCGCAATAGGTTGTCTTCGATGATCGGCGCAGAGCGTGAGAGCGTTGTGACGACACAGAAACTGTGAGCCAGCAATGTGACGGCATGAAAGGACGCCTCACCGATCCCGATCACCGGACGTGTTGCAATGGCACGTGCGGCATCAAGCCCGGTGTCGTCGAAACAGGCAATCACATGGGCATCGGCTCCGTCTTCTTCCGCGGCGGCGATCGCGCACAGAAGACCGGGAACAGCGCACGCGCCGTCAAACGGCCCTTCAATGGCTGCCGGTCCATGTGGCGACTGGCGTCCGAGGATTTCGGTCCCGGGCATTGCCGCGGCCTTGGCTGCTGCGGCAATCTGCTCCGTCATGGAAGTGGTCGTATTGGGATTGATGACGGCGATACGCATGGTCTGTCACTCTCAATGGGGGCTTTCGTTCAGGCTGCCGTTGGCCTCGTGTCGATCAGCGTTTCATAGGCAATCGGCGCCGACGTCAGATGGCCGTCGCAAATGCCGTTCTGCCAGCGCTGATAGGCGTCCGGATCGATCCGGGGCGTCGTCCACATGCCGTTTTCACGGTAAACATCAGTCAGCCTGACCAGAATATCGGGCGCAAATTTCGGAAAGGTCTCGGCGAGAAATGTCCGATACTCTTCTGCTGGACGGGCATTGATCCAGTCCATTCCCCGGCCGAGAGCCCGCACGAACCGGCAATGAACATCAAGCGCGGCGGCGCTCGCTTCCCCGTCTGTGTAGAAGACGCTCCATGGTATATTGCCGCCGCTGATTGACAGAGGCGCGACCACATGTGCACGACCGCTTGCTTCGAGTGTGGCCGCGGACGGGTAGTCGATGACGAGATAGTCAGCCATGCCGCCGACGAACAGATCTGTCAGCATCTTGCCGTCGAGATCCTGGACAAAATTGACCGTTCTTGGGTCGATACCGTGTTCGCGCAGCAGCATCTTGATGAACAGGCCAACGCTCGCGCCGTTGCTGCCCTTCATTGCAATCACCTTCCCGGGAAGCGCGCCCCAGGCGAAATTCTCCGGCCGCTCGCGGCCGATGACCGCCAGAGGCGCGCGTGCGGCAACCTGCGCGAAGGGGATATAGCGCTTGCCGCGGGTGTGGAACATGGATGGTACCCAGATGCCGCCAAGTGCGGCATTGGCCTTGTCAGAACCAATTTGGTCGAGCACAAGATCCCAGGGGGACGGTACCTCGGTGGTGACCTCAAGCTCTTCCTCGCGGAAAAAACCCTGCCAGACGGCGACATATTCGGGCAGGTAATTGAGGCTGTGGCCAGTGGCGGAGATATGGAAATTCTGCATATTCTTCTTTCTGTCAGACCAGTCGCTGACCGTTCTCAATATCGAAGATCAGGACATCGCCGGCGGCGTAGTCGAGAGCGCACTGCTCGCCGATCTTCATTTTCAGATGGCCGGAGACACGTACGAAAACGAGGTCCGTTTCCAGAAGCCGGCCATCCTGTTCCTCCTCGCCCGTCATCAGGCGGCAACCAATCACGGTTTCGGCGCCGAGACGCTCAACCACCGAGACACGCGCCGGCAACCGCCCGGCGCCGGCGGCGCGGAGCTCAAGTTTTTCCGGCCGGATGCCGAAAATGACTTCGCGCCGTTTGGGCAGCGGCGTGTCGACTGGCGCTGCGAGCTTGCCGGACAGGGCAAGCGTGTCGCCGCGGATCGACGCGGGGATAAGGTTCATCGGCGGCGAACCGACAAACTGGGCCACGAAAGTATTGGCCGGCTGGTCGTAGATTTCGTCCGGAGTTCCAACCTGCTGCACCACGCCCTTGTTCATGATGATGATGCGGGTCGCCATGGTCATGGCCTCGACCTGATCATGCGTCACATAGACAAAGGTCTTGCCGACCTTGTGATGCAGCGCCGAGATTTCTGAGCGCATCTGCGTCCGCAGTTTCGCATCCAGATTGGAAAGCGGTTCATCCAGCAGATAAAGCGATGGATTGCGAACCAGAGCACGGGCCAGAGCGACACGCTGGCGCTGACCGCCCGAGAGGCTCGACGGCCGGCGGTCGAGCAGCGGCTCCAGTTCGAGCTGGCGGGCAATTTTCAGGGTCCGCTCAGCAATATCCTGACGCTTCATCAACCGGGCCCGGGCGATCATGTTGACGATCGGCAGGTGATACCACTTGCGAAACGCATCCATGATCAGCGGAAAGGCAATGTTTTCGCGCACCGTCGCATGCGGATAGAGCGCATAGGTCTGGAACACAAATGCCACGCCGCGCTTCTTTGGCTGCCAGTCATTGGCGACTTCGCCATCGAAAAGGAGATCGCCCGAGGTGATCTCGCTCAGACCGGCAATCATGCGCAGGAGGGTAGATTTGCCGCAGCCGGACGGGCCGAGCAGGACGAGGAACTCGCCGTCATGAATATCGGCGTCGAAGGTCTTGATAACAGTGTTGTCGCCAAAGGCCTTGGAGACATTCCTGAAGGTCAAAGCGGGCATGGATTTATCCTTTGACGGCGCCGGACGTCAGGCCGGCTACGATTTTTCGCTGGATCAGGAGGAAGAAGACGATCGCCGGAATACTGAAGACGAGGGCTGCTCCCATCACGGCGGACATCGGGGTTTCATATTGCCCGACGAAAGAGGCAAGCCCGACGCTTGCCGTCCATTTGTCCCGATCCATCAGGAAGGTCGAGGCGAAAAGGAACTCGTTCCAGCCGGCAAAGAAAGCGACAACAGCTGCGGCAGCAATACTCGGCATGATCAGGGGCAAGATGATCATCGTCAGAATGCTGAAGCGCGGGCAATTATCGATGATCGCCGATTCCTCGATCTCATAGGGAACAGCATCCATGGCGCCCTTGAGCACGAAGCAGGCGACGGGAAGCGAGAAACCGACATTGGCAAGCACCAGGCCGGCGAGGCTGTTCAGCAGGCCAAAGGTGATGAACATCGCGTAGAGCGGCACCAGAATAAGCGCTTCCGGCACAACCTGGGTTACGAAGAGAAAGAAGCCGACCAGCCCCTTTCCATGAAAACGGAACCGGCTGAGCGCATAGCCGGCCAGCGAGCCAAGCGTCAGGGAAAGCACCGTGCCGCCTGCGGCAACCAGAAGCGTGTTGAACAGCCATAACCCGATTGGAACCTGCTTGAGGTCCTGAAAGAGTTGCGGAAAATGACGCAGCTGCAGCCAGGCGGACTGCCCCGAACCGTAAAGCTCGGAATTGTCTGAAAGCGCCGTAGCCGCCATCCAGTAGACGGGGAAGCCAGCAAGCACCACAAGGACACCGATCATAAGGTAGCGCAGAAGCCTCAGTATGATTTTTTTCGTCGTCATCAGCGGGACATCCACTTCATGCGGCGTTGTTCGAAATAATAATGAATACCGGCAATCGCGAGCGCCAGAACAAGGCCGACGGCGCCGTAGGCGCTGGCAAGGCCAAGCTGATGGTTCTCAAAGGCCACCTGACGGATCTTGACCACCAGAGTACTGGTTGAGCCGACCGGTCCACCTCCGGTCAGAAGGTAGATGATGTCGAAGCGGCGGATCGACCAGACACAGACCAGCAGGGCCGAAAGCTGGATGGCCGGCCGGATATGCGGCAAGGTAACCATTCTGAATGTACTGAGACCATCCGCGCCATCGATGGCGGCAGCCTCACGCACTTCGTCTGGAACCGACTGCAATGCAGCAAGCACGACCAGCATGACGAAGGGCGCGACCTGCCAGACCGTGACCGCCAGAACGGAGGCAAGCGCCAGGTCGGTGCTGGTCAGCCAGGCAAAACGGCCAAGCCCTAGCGCTTCGGTGATGCGGTTGAGAATGCCGGAGCGATCATTATACATCCACAGCCAGATCAGCGAGGCAGCCACATTGGGAACCGCCCAGCCGAACAGGAGAATCCCCCGGGCAATGGCGCGGCCCCTGAAGGGCCGGTCGATTGCAAGCGCCGAGATCACACCCAGTGACACACCGAACACCACTGCCAGCGCTGCATAAAGCAGCGTGACCCGGACCGAGAGAAAGAATGACGGATCGCTGAAAAGCCGTTCGTAGTTACCAAGGCCGATGAATCGGCCGTGGTTGGGATTGATGATCCGGGTGTTGGTCAGGCTCATATACATCTGCCGCGCTAGCGGCCAGAACATGAAGACCACAAGATAGATCATGGGCGGAAGAATGAAGCCATAGGCTGCTAAGCGTGTCGCCCGTCTTCTTAAGTTCAGGCCAGT
Organism: Martelella sp. HB161492; assembly: GCF_013184775.1. Taxonomy (GTDB): domain Bacteria; phylum Pseudomonadota; class Alphaproteobacteria; order Rhizobiales; family Rhizobiaceae; genus Martelella. The sequence continues at coordinate 367,518 of NZ_JAATVV010000005.1, read as the reverse complement.
CATGACCACTCCTTCGCCTCGCTGTCTCAGAACTGCTGGTCGACCGCCGTCTGGGCTTCGGCAAGAGCCTGTTCGGGTGTCGTATCGGTCAGAATAGACTTCTCGACAGCCTGCATCACGAAGCGCATGATCTGCGGTGTATCAACCTCATAGCCCGGGATGAGCGTGCTGCGCGAGTGCTCCGCAAGCTTAGCGAATTCAGGTGCCCAGGGGTTGGCTGCAGCAAATTCCGCGGTAACAGGAACGTCCGTCGCCAGTGCATCCGGACCGGATGCTGCGCGCAGCGCCTGCTGTCCTTCCGGGCTGACGAGCCAGGTCAGGAACTTGATCGCTTCTTCCTGTTTCTCGCTGTGTGCGCTGACGCCGAGGAAGATCTGCTGATGCGCACCGGGATGGGCAAATGGCATGGCCGCTGCACCGATATCGGCGCTGGGAAGCGCCCCACCGGACGCGATATTAAGCGTGCCACCGGAATTGTCGATCGAGAAGGCAACCTGCTTTTCCTTAAAGCGAGTGCGCTGCGTCGGCATGCTGTCACCGACGGGAATAATGCCCGAAGCATAGGTATCCTTGAACGCCTGAACAGCGGCGACAGCTTCGGGTGTATTGATGGTCAGCTTGCCGCTGTCATCAACCCAGTTAACCCCGTAACCATAGGCCCAGTTCTGGAAATCCATCGACCAGCCGCTGAAATCATTGATCTGATGACGGGCGGTAAAGCCAATGACGCCGGGCGTTTTGTCTGTCGCTTCCTTGGCCGAGGTGATCAGTTCCTGAACCGTCGTCGGGATCTTGACGCCGAGGTCCGCCGTCACACTCTTGTTGAAGATCAACGCATAGGCGGCACGCTGCCATGCAATGCCATAGCGCACATCGTCAATCACGCCGTTATCATTGGTGCTGTTGAGATCGACGCCTTTTACGGCGTCGCTGAGATCAACCAGAAAGCCGGCATCGGCCATGGTGTAGAACAGGCCTTCCTGCATGATGGCAATGTCCGGGCCCTGGCCTGCACCCATTTCAGTGGTCAGCTTGTCGGCAAATTCAGCAGACGGAATAGCCTCCTGCTCCAGTGTCACATCGGGATTGACCGTCTCATACTGCTTGACGGCGGCCCAGAGGTTCTGACCACGCAGGGCATCGAGCCACTGCGAGTTGGCAATCGTCAGGGTAACTTTTTCGCCCGACTGGGCAAAGCTCGGCGCAGCACCTGCCAATGTGGCAGCAAAGCCGATGAAAACAGCGGAGGCCAGAAGCCTGCGTCGGCGGATATTCTCGAACATCTTGTTCTCCTTCTGAGGGTTCTTTTTCTTGGTCTTATACTGAGTTTTGAGGGGGGATCAGTCCGCCTTCACCCGGTGGGGTGCAAGCGGGGTATGGCAGCTTAAGTTTTCCGCACCATCTGCCGTCACCAGATAGCAATCACCGACATTGCAACCGGCCACTTCCGGTTCGAGCCACTGCGCGTGGAGAACGAAGGTCATCCCCTCCTCCAGCGTGTCGTGATTGTTGGACTGGATATTGTAATTTTTGAATTTCTGCATCGAAACCGAATGGCCGACATTGGGATTATGGGGTCCAAGTGTTGCCGGATAGACATGCATGAGCCGTCGGCCCTGACGTTCCCAGTCCTCGTCAGGCACATGCTTGCGCGGAACGAGACGCGGTCTGCCGTCATCCTCGGAGACCCAGTTATACGGCATGATCCGACTATCTGCCGATGTCAGGTATCCGCGGTCAAGATAGGGTTCGAACGAGGCATCGGCCACTTCAGAAACCAGCCTGCCGGGACGAACCAGCGCGGCGGCCTTTTCCACACCCTCGACACACATGGCAAGAACATCTTCCTGCTTGTCCGTGATATCGCCCACGGCAATCATCCGGGCAATCTGTGCCGTATAGCCCTGATAGATCACCGCGGAAATATAGAGGTTGATCAGGTCGCCATTGCGCACGACATGGCCGTAGGGTTTGCCGCAATGAGTGCCGTAGCGGTTGATGCCGATCTGGTAGCCGTCGCCGGTTTCACCACCGCGCGCCATCTGCGCATAGGTGAATGCCGCGTAGATTTCGTAGTCGGTCACACCCGGTTTGATGACGTGATATGCTGCCTGGATACCGATATCGGCCAGCTGCGCTGCCGCCCGCACGACGGCCTGCTCCCGCGGCGATCGGATTTTCTGCATCCGGTCGACAATCGGCTCGGAGGCCCGAAAGACACTCTTCGGCAGACGTGTCTTCAGCGCGTCCCAGTAAGGCTGCGAGGTTGCGTCACCAATCAGGCCGATCTGCGCGACGGAGAAGCCCTGCTTCTCAAGAAATGAGGATAGCGCATCCGCAACCTTGTCAACGGTGTTTCCCGGGCGGTTATAGGTCTCGCGCCCCCATGTGCCGACCTGCCAGATATCCTCGACAAGAACCGGCTCGCCGGCCGGCGGCAGCAGAACGGAACTGCTGAAGATGGAAAAGAGCGTCAGCGGCCTGTCGTCATCAGTGGGAATGACAAGAACGCCTTCACGGGCCCAGTCACAGATGTAACGCAGATAGGAGTTGGAGACTTTGTAAGAGCCGATGGAATCGGCATGGACGAGTATGACATCATGACCGGCAACAACAGCTTCACGGCGGATCCGACGGAGGCGATCAACGAATTCGCTTTCCGGCAGCGGTCCGACAGGCTCGAATTCAAATGAGGGCTCAAAGCCGTCGAGCAGGCGTTCAAACCGTGCGTCGGTCCGAGCACCTGAGGGAAGACGGGAAGCGTTGATGGCGGTCATGGCATGTCTCATGAATACTAAGGATGAGACTAGACTACATCTGAAACTTTTTTTGCAAAGGCTTGCCGAGCATGCGCTTTAGGCGTTCTGCCTATGGAATATGCATTGGCGAGAATTTCGGGTTCATTTCATGAATAAATCAACAAAACCGCTTGCTGTAAGGCCATTCAGTCCATTGTAAAGAAACGTCTATTTGCCGATATCAGCTCTGTGGCGCTGAAATATTTATTTCAAATTCTTGCGAAAAATCGTCACCGGACAAAATCCCACCTGCTCAATTCTCGGGCATCGGACAGGGATGCGGGCCGGTTTCCGCGCGGGTCGCCACGGCAGGAAAGCCCATAGGTGCGGGTTTGGTCGTGCTTTTGTGCGGCAGGCCATGCAGTCCCATATACCGGGCTGCTGGTCATGATGCCGCGCATTCGCTGGAACGGTGGCAGACAAGCGCCTGCGGCACGAGAGTGCTTATGACAGCTGACGTTTCGCCAGCACCGCAAAGACGCCGTCCTGCTTGATCAAAGCATCATAGCTGCCCTGCTCCACGATCCGGCCGTGTTCCAGGACATAGATCCGGTCAGCATGGCGGATCGTGGACAGGCGATGTGCGATGACGATGCGCGTCGCTTTCATGCGCTCAAGGGCGGTGCTGACCTGTGCCTGGGTGATGTTGTCGAGCGCACTCGTCGCCTCGTCAAAGAGAACGATGCGCGGTTTGCGGACCAGTGCCCGCGCGATGAGGAGGCGCTGCTTCTGCCCGCCGGAGAATGTGGCCGCCCCTTCGCCGACAGGTGTCTGCAGTCCCATCGGCATTGCCCTGATATCCGCCTCAAGCCCGGAATCGATGACAGCCTGCCAGACCTCTGCCTCGCTATAGGCTCCGTTGGCAGTAATGTTGTCATGGATACTGCCGGTCAGCAGCTTTCCGTCCTGCAGAACTACGCCGAGCTGGCGGCGCAGTGACGATGGGTCGAGCTTTGCCAGATCATGATCGTCATAGGTGAGCGTTCCCTTTTGCGGCGTGAGGAAGCCGAGGAGGAGCCGCATCAGGGTCGACTTTCCGCTTCCCGACGGGCCGACAATGGCGATAAATTCACCGGCGTGGATCTCCATCGTAATATCGTCGAGGATAGCCCGCTCAGTGTTTTCGAAGGCAAAGCTTGCATGGCTGATGGCAATCCGCCCGGTCAGGTCGCCCGGCTGTGTTCTTGTGCCGGAAACCTCCGGCTCGCCAGCCAGAATGGGTTCCGTGCGCTCATAGAGCGGCTTCAGCGACATGAGCGTGACGAGCGCGCCGGCAAGCCCGGAAAAGCCGGCATAGAACTGTCCAAAGGCGGTGTTGAATGCGATAAAGGTTCCGGTCGAAACATTGTCCACATAAAAGGCAAAGAAGGCCAGCGTCAGAATCTGAAAGACAATCAGCACCCCGCCTGTCAGCAATCCCTCGCTATAGGTCAGGATATTCGAGCGCAGGCGAAAATGCATGTCGCGGGCAAAACGCTCGGTCCAGTCGGCATAGGCCAGCCGTTCGGCGCCGTTGACCTTGAGGGTCGAAATTCCGGAAACGAATTGAAAGGTGCGGGCCGCCAGCTTGCCGCTCAGCGCATACTGATCACGCTGATACAAGAGCTGAAGATAGGCAAAGACGCAGCTAATCAGGATAACCAGAACCACGAAGCCGACGGCGATCAGCGCCAGCATGGGCTGGTAATAGAGCATCATGGCGAGGCTTGCGACGGAAAACAGGCCGCTGAACACGGCCGAGAGGGTTGATCCGTTCAGCGCCCGACTGAGCGCATTGATCCCTGCCGCGCGGCTGGCCAGATCGCCGACCTCATATTGCTGGAAAAAACTGGCCGGCAGTCGCAAAAGCCGGTCCCAGACCGCGCTCTGCACCACGGCATCAACCCGGCCGCGCAGTCTGAGTTGCGTGAGCGTGCGGGCCATGCCAAATCCAAGAGTGGCGAAAGCGGCCGCCACCAGCACGATCGTCACCTGACCGAGCTGACCATATTCCGCCTTCGGGATGATCGTATCGAAGATATGCCCGGACACCAGCGGCGTCAGAAGCGCCAGCAAGGCCATGCAGGCCGATGCAATCAGAATTGTCGCGAAAGTGCGGATGTTGTTCTTGAACACGAAGCCGAGCAGAATGCGGGCGGTGATCCTGGTGTCCGGCATCGGGCGATAGAAAATATAGGCTTCCGGCGCGAGGCTGGCGGCAAGAGCGCCATCCACCCGACGCGCGTTGCCGTCACTATCGATGGCGTGATATCCGAAACGGGCCGGAAGCAGGCAGACCGGTTCGCCGGCGTCACTAAACCCGACAAATGCGCCGTGATCGCCGCGCCACCAGCCCGCAGGCAGGCGCGCGCGTCGGGCGCGAACGTGGTTCACACGGGCGATCGCGGCAATGGCTTCGCCGCGCTGTTGCGGTCGTGATGGCGCGACAGCGCGCAGCTCGATCCCATCCGCCGCAGCCACACGGGCTGCACAGCGCATCAGCGCATCGGGTTCCAGTGTACCAGCGGGCTGCCTGGCCTTGCGGTGGAGAAGCGCTGCGACAGCGCCGGTCGTGGCTTCGAGCCGCCGGTTTGTCGCGGTTTCACGGCGATGAAGAACCTCATCGGCGTGACGGTCAATCCGCTCAAGGCAGGCACCTATGCTGGCAAGGGCCAGGATCATGGCTGCGTTGCGGGCGGTTTGCAGCACCCCTGCTTCGAAGAGGTCACGGCTACCAAGGACCCGTGCCGTCACGCCGTCCGGCGCCTGCATCCAGAATTCGGGCGTGATCGGTACGAGCCCGGCCGCCACTCTGCCGCCGCTGCAGCTTACAAGCGTGCCATTGGTTTCAAGCCAGAGAAGCGGAGCCGACGCACACACGGCCGCCCCTGCCTGCATGACGACCTGATGTCCGGCATCGATGAGCGAAATGCCGCGTGGCGGCAATGCGGTATTGCCTGCTGCAAGCAGGCGTGCCGTCCAGAGATCCAGTCCGTCCGACTGCGTCAGCGCTTCGCACGACAAAATAGTGCAACCGGGCGCAGGAATGACAAGAATATCGGGACTGTCCTCGCCTTCCTCGACGTCTGCAAGGCCAGCAAACACTGCGCCCTCGGAAAGACGGAAGAGGTGGTTGAGCGGGCCGTAGATCGCCTGCCTTGGATCAACCGCGAAGACATCGGCCTGACCGGCGGCGAGGCAGAAGACGCCTTCCACCTTGCCAAGCGGTATTGCCCGCGGCATCCGGGCTCCCGCCTGGGCTCGAAGGAGCGGAACAGGCAGATGATGTTGCTGGTCTTCGATCTGGTCCATTAGCCTGGCTCTCACAGCGCCGCAACAAGCCGCGCATAGGGGCCGTCCTGCTCAGCAATAAGGGTGTCGTGGGTTCCGCGTTGGGCAATCCGTCCACGATCGAGGACGATGATCTCGTCGCTGTCGCGAATGGTGGATAGCCGCTGGGCGATGATGAGACAGGCGCAACCGCGCTGTCTGAGGTTCATGTCCACGGCTTGTTCCGTGACGGGATCGAGCGCCGAGGTCGCTTCATCCATGACCAGCAATGAGGGAGCCCTGCAAAGCGCCCGTGCGATCTCGAGCCGCTGGCGCTCGCCGCCGCTCAGGTTTCGTCCGGCTTCCGACAATGTGGCATCGAGCCCGGCATCACGCACGATCGGCAGCATGTCGAGGCAGGCATCACTGACGGCACGATGCAGGGCCTGATCGGAAATCGATGTGTCCCAGAGGGTGATATTGTCGCGCAGGCTGCCGCTGAAGATGTGGATATCCTGGCTGACAACACCCAGAGACGATGTCAGACTCGATCTGTCGATCCTGTCCGCAGCGATGCCGTCAAACAGGATGGTCCCTTCCCAGGGCTGATAAAGGCCCGACACCAGCTTGCCGATTGTCGATTTGCCTGACCCGCTTGCGCCAACGAGCGCGACACGCATACCGGGCTGCACGGTCAGCGAAAAATCCTTGAGCAGCGGCTCTTCGCGACGGCTGTAGCCGAAGGTGACATTGCGAAGCTCGAGAGAACCGACAAGCTTGCGCTGCGGGCCCGCCGGTGTTTCCCTTGTAGCGCCGGCAGCGGTCCCGTAATTGAGAACGTCGTCCAGGCGGCTGAGATCGACCTGCGTGGTCTGCAGTGATGAACCGAGCCCGACCAGGCCGGACACGGGACCGTTGAAACTTCCGGCCAGAACCTGAAAGGCCACGAGGTCGCCAACGGTAAGCTGGCCGTCGAGAACGAATAGCGCGCCGAGACCCAGAATGGCGATGTTGCCAAGCGATGAACAGATGCCGGGCAAAAGGCCAAGAAGCTGGGTTTGGCGGCCGATTGTCTGAGACAACGAGACAAGCTGTGCCTGAAGACCGCCCCAGCGGGCGAAAAGATCGTCTTCGAGACCTGCCGCCTTTACCGTTTCGATCGCCGACAGCCCGCTCATGATCGATGACGCCTGTTCGGCACCATTCTTGGCCAGCAGATGCCGCGCATTCTCAAGCCGCAGCCAGACGATGCGTGCCATCAGCAGGTTCACGAGTGCCATGCCGACCACCAGTGAAGCGAGTGGCACACTGTAGGAAAGCAGCAACGCCCCGTAGACGACAATGGAGATCAGCCCGACAATGCTGAAGGCCAGCGGCCCCGACACCATCGAGGCAGCCCGCGCGGCCGAACCGAGGCGGCCCGAAATGTCACCGGCGAAACGCTGGTTGAAAAAGTCCATCGGCAGATGCAGAAGCCGCCAGAGCACCTGACGGGTCATGCCGATACTGACCTTGGCAGAAAAACGCATCAGGAAGTGTTTCTGCAGGAAGCTGAGCAGCATGCTCAGACTGCCCGCGACCACAAAGGCCGTCAGCAGCGGTCTGACCCAATCCCGCTGCCCACCGACAAGAAAATCATCGACATAGATCTTGCTGAGCGCCGGAATGACAATACCCGGAATGACCAGAAGCAGGGTGACGAGCAGTATGAAGGCGAAGGGGGCGGCAGTTCCGCGTGAGAACTGACGCAATTCGCGGAGAACCGAGGGTCTTTCACCGCCAGTGGTGAAATCCTGCGCGGGTACAATGGTCACTGCGACGCCGGTGAAATCGCGGTCCATCTCGTCCCAGCCGATCCGCCTCCGGCCCTGAGCCGGGTCATTGATGACAGCGCCCTTGCGATCGACCTTTTCCAGGACGATGAAGTGATTGAACCGCCAGAAGATGATCGCCGGCAGGGTCAGCTCACGCAGTTTTTCCAGCCCGACCTTGAAGCCCCTGGCCTCGCAGCCGAAACGTCGGGCCGCCTCGATCAGGTCCCATGCATTGGAGCCGTTGCGCGAAACGCCGCATTCCATCCGCAGCTGTTCCAGCGCGACCCAGCGCCCGTGATAGGCCAGCACCATCGCCAGGCAGGCGGCGCCGCATTCCACCGCCTCCATCTGCAGGATTGTGGGGGTCTGATGGCGCCGAAACAGCCCGCGCTGCGCAAAACCGTTACCCTTCTTGCTTGCTGCCTGCATGTTACTGATCCAGGCCGAGCAGGTGTCGGATCGCGGGGATCACCAGAACGATCGGCGGCACGGATTCGACGGCCACATCGGCATCAGCAAGCGTACCGGGCGGAATCTGCATGTCGGGACCATGGCCTGACGTCCACTGAAAACCGGAAGGCGCCTGCTTGTCCCGGTCGAGGATCACGCCGAAGGCAATCGGCGCGACGTCGCCAGTCAGCGACTTGGCCAGTGTCGCATTGCCGATCTGTCGTTCGACAGCCGTGTCGCTTTGCGGATCCTGGCTGACCCAAACCACCTTGCCGCGGATCGTGCCAAACCGTGCCGCCTCCACGGTCGAGGGCGCAACATTGACTTCCATGCCCGCGGTGATCTTCTTGCCGTTGAGCGGATTGGCAAAAAACACGCCGTCAATGCTTTCATCGACCGGCTGAACCGTCAACAGCGGCGAGCCGGGTTCCACATAGGCCCCGGGGCTGCCCTCGACGTCGATGACCTTGCCGTCAATATCGGAATAGACCTTGCCGCCACTCTGCAGCGTATCCTCAAGGTCGGAAATGTTTTCTTCGGCCTGCAAAAGCCGGTCATTCATGCTCTGGAAGGCGGTTGTCTTCCGATTATCCAGCTCAAGCCGCTGGGCTGCGATCTGGTCCAGATCGAGCTTTGTCTGTGCAAGGGTCGTCGAAGCCTGGATGAGGGAATCCCGGGCTTCATCGAGACGAAGTGCCGTAATTGCACCGGTCGCACTGGCTTTTTCGAAGCCATCCAGAATCTTCTGGCGGCTGTCCACCTGCTTCTGTTCCCACTCGGCCTGTTTGCTAAGGTCCGCTTCCTTCTTCTTCAGATCAGAAAGCTGCTGCGGAAGAAGCGTATTCCAATAGGACTGGAGCAGCGCCTGTTCGTCCTTCAGCGAGCGCAGTGTGCGGTCAGCCTCGCGTTTGTCCTGGGCAACGGAAATGATTTCGACCGCGGCGATGAGATCGCCTTTCTTAATCGTATCACCGAGTTTCGGCGGCAGGCTCTGCAGGATGCCCGAATGGGTGACGACGAAATCCCTGGTTTCACCAAAGGCCGGACCAAGAATACCCTTGCCCTGCACAAAGGTCGTCACCGTGCCGAAGAACCCCCAATAGATGGCACCGCCAATGACAATGGCGATCGCCACCAGAACCACCCAGCCGCTCGGGCCGACGACGCGCATCAGACTGTCTGCACTCTCCGGGGTCTGGAGATGCTTGAGCGCGGATTGACGATAGACCTTCCGCGCCGGCGCCGGAGAACTGGACATGACGTTGCAGCACTTTCATTCTTCAAATGCGGATATGCGCCTGCGATCCGAGCTGGCAGGCAAGATTGCTAAATATCGATGGACGCCGTGTTTGGGACCGGCATCAGAGGTCGAGATCGACCGCTTTGCGGGTCCCGTTCGGCTCCGCCCCGGCCGGATTGCCGGTGTCTCGGCCAGTGCTCGGCCTGTGTTGCAGGCTGCCGACCCAAACATTATCGAGAAAGCCGCCGTCAAAGGCGCCTCTCGGCGGTTGCCGGTCATCTTCAGGCGTGCCCTCTGCCCCAGCCCCTTTATCGGCTTTCCCCTTCGCCGCTTCCATTCTCTGCTCCTCTGGTTAAGGTTCACCCTGTCCTGTCCATAGGCGGACCGTCAGCCGATCGCGGCTGGCGGTCATCGGGTTCTGTTCAGCGTCAGGAGCCGCTCAGCTTATCCTTGATGACCTGACCAGCAGCATCGATGGTGCCGGAAACGGCCCCGCTGGAGACGATCGCGGAGGCTGTCTTGCCGACCGCACCGCTGACCAGATCGCCCGTGCTCACCCCAAGGATGGCAGCCGCATCACTGCCCGCCACGGCAACCACATCGGCAATTGCACCAATCCCGGTCACTGCACCGACAACAGCGGTTACAGCGGCGACGGGATGTTCCTCGACCTCATGACCAACCCATTCACCGGCGCCCTTGATATCGCCCCACAGGCTGCCGCCCGCAGCGTTCTGCAGATCCCCGGCATCCAGCTCGCTGATTTCTGTTTCATCTGCCTTTGCGGCCGCAGACTTCTTGTTGTCATCCATCATGACTATTCGCTCCATCGGGTCTTGAAGAGGTCAGAAGATCTTCTTGAGTTCATCAACGGCATCCTCGGCACCATGAACTGCCGCATCGGCCGCATCCGCAACCCCTGCGCCAATCACCGCTCCGGTCGCAACGACCGCTGCACCGGCTGCCAGAGTGGCAGCGCCAGCCGCTGCGGCCGGGGCGATGAAGATACCGCCAGCAACTGCACCGATCGTCGCCCCAACGGCACTGTGATGGTCATCCACCCAGCCGGCCGCGTCCTTCAGATCGCTCCCGACACTGCCACCGGATGCGGCCTGCAATGCGTCCGGTCCCAGCTCGCTGATTTCGGTTTCGTCAGCTTTTGCGGTTCCGGTCACTTGGTCTTTGCTGGTCATGAGAATCTCCATCTGATTGTGCTTTGCAGCCTGATCTTGCAATCGCAAACATCCCGTGCGGATGCGTGTCTGATCACGGCACCTGCGGAAAGACATTCCACTTGCCGCGTGAAGGGCATTCTGACGAAAATGGCGCCCTGCTTATTATCAAGTAAACGTAATATTGATTTTTGGAAAATTCAAACAAAAAACATATCAGTCAACTAATTTTTACATGTTACAAAGTAATGCTGTGTAACGCAATGTAACAATCCGATCGCAAAATAGCGATTCTACATGGATATGTCCGGAACAGGGCAATCAGGTCCGTGCCGTCAAAGACCAACGCAAAGGACGAAGGCGGCTAATGGCGCGGCAGCTGCACGGTGACCGTCGTCCCGTGTCCCTCGACACTTTCAAGATCCAGTTTACCGCCATGCGCGGCTATGATCCGGGACACCAGCGAAAGGCCGAGCCCGGTTCCGCCGATCTCGTCAATATTGGAGCCGCGCACTTTCGCAGCCAGCACCGTCTCGATTTCATCCGGTGGGATGCCGATCCCATGATCCACGACGGAAAAGAGTACCGCGTCATCACGGGCAGCGACGACCAGCGTGACGGGTCTGCCGCCAGCCGGCGCTGAATATTTCACAGCATTCTCCAGAAGATTGATCAGAACGAGGCCGAACATATGTCCGTCAACCTCGATCTTCAGCTGCTCGACCGGCGGCTGCAGCGAAATGACGATGTCGGCATCCGGCATCAGATCGCGCGCGCGCCGCACGATGTCGAGCGTCAATGGTTTGATCGCAACCCTCGATTTCTGCGGCTCGAGCGCCGATCCCTGAATACGGCTGCGGTCCAGATTCACGTCCAGCACTTCCACCAGACGGGAAATTCCGCGCCGAATGCGGGCAATCCTCTGCCGGTTGACGTCGTCATCGGCCCCAAGGCTCAGCTCGATCGTATCAACATTGGAACGCACCGTGGCCAGCGGGGTGCGATATTGATGGGAAATAACCTCCATGAAGCGAACCTGCTCCTTCTTCTGCTCCATTTCTGCAGCCAGCGCTGCCTCGGCAGTCTGTTTGGCAGCCGCCAGTTCCTGCGTCCGCTCCTGCACCAGATCGACGGCCTTTTGTTCCGCATCGCGTGCGACCTCAAGCGCTTGCGTCTGCAGGGCGGTATTCAGATGCGAGGCAAGGCGCAGGCGCCAGCTCAGCATGATGGTCAGAAGCAGAGCCTCGACCAGGCAGGCAACGGCATAGCCCTTGGATGCCACCTCCGGCAGCCAGGGAACATTCCAGTAATAGAGCAGGGTGGCGGTCAATCCGAGAAACAGGACAAGATAGGCCGCAGTCCTGATAAAGGACGAACTATCGCCGCGCTTGAGCGTGAAAAGGCTGTAGCAAGCCGTCACCGCGACAAAAATCTGCACCGTCAGGTTTCGGATCGGCGCGAAATAGAGGTTCAGCCCGACAAAGACAGCAAGCGTGCATGCCACACCGATCGCCAGACTGACCATGCAAAACCAGTACATCCAGTGCTTTCGATCCCACAATTCGAACACTTGCCGTGTCGTGAGCGCGCCGACAATCAGGCCGAATGAGGAGAAGAAGGCAAGAAAGATGTCGTTGCCTGTCCCTCCAGAGGGAAACAGCAGCAGCCTGGAATAACCGAGATTGCTGAAATGATAGCCCGCCGCGCTGACAGTGCTGAGCGCAAGATATAGGTAGAGCGGATCACGATTGAGCCGGAACAGCAAAAGCTGAGTAACAAACAGCAGAAACATGCTGCCCAGAACCATGCCGCCGCTGGTGGTGACATAGGCGGTATGGATGACATGGGCGACAGGCTGGAACAGCTTGAGATTGAGAAGCAGCGTCACGCCGCTGGCCTGAGCCCGGATAAAGATGACTTTCGTCGCGCCGGCATCAAGGTCAAGCGGAACAACCTCATCGAGCCCGGAATAGCCGCTTTGCGCCAGAGGTCGCCGCGCGCCAAGCGCGCTGTGACTGAAATCGGCTGCTGTCAGACCGGGGGCCTCATCCGCCACATAGACATCGATCAGATCGATGAAGCTCGGCGTCAGCGACATCAGAACATGCATCGGATCCTGGGACGTGATCCGGACCTTCATCCAGACGGGATCGGGGCTGAAACGGGCCGGAATGCGATTGCGCGCCGTTTGGACAAACCGGTATTGGTTGGGATCTGCCAGCAGGTCTTGCAGGGTGAGATCTGCCGATGCGCCGGTAAGAATGGAAACCTCGGGATCTGGCAGAGATGGTTCGGCAGCGGCCATCCCTCCCCTTGCAGCTGACAGGATCAACAGCGCCATGAGAATGACAAATGCCCGGACTGCAAAGCGGTAAAAAGCTGCTCCAGCGTGGCTGGCCCCGTTTGACATGAAGTCTGCTCTCCTTGACGATTGCGCTATAGTTCCCCAAAGATATGACTGAAATCAATATTGATAGCGATGACGCAGACGATGCAGCTGCACGAGAATGAAGACAGCGAAGCGACGCCACCGGTCCGCGTCCTGCTGGTGGAAGATGATCGGGATCTCAGGCAGAGCCTTGCCGAATATCTGCGACTGCGCGGCAACGCTGTCACGGAGGCTGCTTCCGGCCTGGAGTTCTACAAGGCGCTGCGCAATGCCAGTTTCGATATTGCCATACTTGATGTGAACCTTCCCGATTGCAGCGGCTTTGATCTGGCGGCCGAGCTGGCTCCCGATGCCCGGCGCACGGGGATCATCATGCTGACTGCCCGCACCGGCCGTGAGGACCGCATTCGCGGCTATGGCGAGGGCGCGGACCTCTACATGACCAAACCGGTCGACGGCAACGAATTGCTTCTGGCCATCCGCAATCTCGCACGGCGGCTGCCAGACATTGCTGCCGTGCCACAGGCTCAGGCGGCCGCCTGGAAACTGGACCTGCGCGGATATCTGCTGATCACCCCGGCGGAACGAAAGATCGATCTGACCGCCCGCGAGATGCAGCTCCTGACACTTCTGGCCGAGGCTGGCGGACAACCGGTCAGCCGCACGACCCTGTCTGAAGCGTTCGGTTTCGAAGACCGCCCCGAAGCACGAGGCATTGATGCCATTACCCAGCGTCTGAAACAGAAGGCCGCCTCGATCGACGTTGATCTGCCGATGAAGACGATCCGCTCCGTCGGCATCAGCTTTGCTGCCGATCTCGAAATTCACTGATGCCGCCACGCCGCCGCCGCCTGCTCTGTCAGAAAAGGTCAGAGCAGCGCCAGCAGGACAAAGGCTGCGGCGAGAACCTTGATCAGCGCCCTGTCTGGAAGGAACGAAAGCAGGGCAAAACCTCAGATAGGTCCTGATCTACCATGGCCCGGCCCTGCTTTGCTGTTGCGGGTAGCCCAGCTTTTCAGACGAAGGCCGTTGAGTCTGATGAAGCCCTCGGCATCATGGTGATCGTATGCTCCGGATCCCTCTTCGAAGGTGACCAGATCCATCGCATAGAGCGAAGCAGAGGACGAGCGGGCGACCACATTGGCCGAGCCCTTGTAGAGTCTGAGCGTCACTTCGCCGCTGACATGGGTCTGGCTCCGGTCGATCAGCGCCTGTAGCATCTGCCGCTCCGGGGAAAACCAGAAACCGCCGTAGATGAGCGCCGCATAGCGTGGCATGAGTTCATCCTTCAGATGTGCAGCCGCGCGATCAAGCGTGATCGATTCGATACCGCGATGCGCGGCAAGCAGGATGGTACCGCCAGGCGTCTCGTAGACGCCGCGGGATTTCATGCCGACGAACCGGTTCTCGACCAGATCAACTCTGCCGATGCCATGCTTGCCGCCCAGTCTGTTGAGTTCTGTCAGAAGCTCAGCCGGCGTCAGCACTATGCCATTTACGGAAACGGCATCGCCCTCCGCAAAGCCGATCACGACCGTTTCCGGCTCGTCCGGTGCATCGAACGGATCAACCGTTCGCTGATAGATATAGGAAGGTGCGATCACCGAGGGATCCTCCAGGATATTTCCTTCCGTTGAGGTATGCAGCAGGTTCGCGTCAATCGAGAAAGGAGCTTCGCCGCGCTTGTCCTTTGCAATCGCTATCTGATGCCGCTCGGCATAGTCGATCAGCTGCTTGCGCGACTGAATATCCCAAGTGCGCCATGGGGCGATGACCTTGATCGACGGATCGAGCGCGTTGGCCGCCAGTTCGAAGCGCAGCTGATCATTGCCCTTGCCGGTGGCGCCGTGGGAGATGGCAACAGCGCCAACCTCTTTTGCAATTTCCACGAGATGTCTGGCGATCAACGGTCGCGCAATGGAGGAGCCGAGCAGATATTGCCCTTCATAAAGCGTATTGGCCCGAAACATCGGAAAGACGAAATCACGAACGAATTCCTCTCGGACGTCGACAATGCGGATATCCCTGACGCCAAGCCGCTCGGCCTTCTCGCGTATGGGTCCCAGCGCTTCGTCCTGGCCGAGATCCGCGGTAAAAGTGACCACCTCGCATCGGTAAGTATCCTGCAACCACTTGAGAATGACGGAGGTGTCCAGGCCTCCCGAATAGGACAGCACAATTTTCTCTTTCGCTTTCGTCATCATCTTCGCCTCGGGTTGGAGCCTGACAAAACGATAAGCCAACCGATGCGCAATGAGATTGCAAAGAGTTCACAGGAATAAGATAATTTGGCATAATATGCTGAAATATAGAAATCTGAGGCACTATCATGCCATTCAAACTTGACGCGATTGACCGGCGGATCCTGAAAGCGCTGCAACGCGACGGACGCATATCCAACATCGATCTGGCGAAAGAAGTCGGATTATCGCCTTCGCCATGCCTGCGCCGCGTCCGGCTGTTGGAAGAAGTCGGCATCATTGATCGCTATGTCGCCGTTCTCGATCCGGCGAAGGTGGGGGCGGGCCTGACAGTGTTTGCCCGTGTCTGGTTCAAAACCCAGGATGCACAGGTCACGCTTCAATTCGCGGAGGCGGTCAGACGGTTGCCGGAAGTCATGGAATGCTACCTGACGACCGGCGAATGCGACGCGATCCTGCGCATTGTCACCGCCGACCTTCACAGCTATTGGCGTTTCCAGGCAGACCAGCTGACGCGCATTCCAAGCGTCCTCAACGTGAAGACAGATGTTCCGATGGAAACGCTCAAGCGAAGCTTCGAAGTGCCACTGGCGCTGTAACCCCCATCCAACAAGCCTCGCGTAGGATTTCGCCACCTCTCGCAAACTACCCTTCATTCAGCGATCGGGTACAACATCCCGATCGCACTGCAGTCTGGCATCCGTTAATCCTTCTTTCCGTCGTTATTTTTGGAGGCCTCCAGCGACTGGCTGTTGTGCGTCTTTTCATTATCTTCCAGCCAGGAAAAAACCTCCGGTTGGTTCTCCCTCTTGATCTGCTCCCAGCGCAAAGCGGTCTGTTTGTCGTGTTCAAGCATCGCGGCGAAATCAGCGTCGCGTTGCGATTGGGTCCGCGCCCGCTCCGCACGGATCTGTTCTTCCGCCTCTTTTTGAGCCTGGGCCTGTTGTTTAGCCCACTGCGCCTCCCGCTCCCGGCGTTCGGCTTCCTTACTGCTGGACACGCCAGGGTCAGACCCGACTGATTTACTGAACATGACATCCGTCCTCCCTCGTTGACTTTATTCATGTAATTAAGAACGGCGCCATATTATGAAAAATTCGCTTTTTCTTCATTCGGTCAGCATCGCCTCCAAATTGGCGCCCGCAATACTCTCCCCGGTCAAGAAAAGACAAGCGAACCGAGCCGTCTGGCGGCGGCGGGAAAACCAGCCCTGTCGCGTTCCGGCGTCAGCCCTTCACATGCGGTTCGCCCAGCGTATGCATCAGCCGGTTTGCCCAGCCGAAAATCGCAACGGAATGGATGAGATCGAGGATTTCGAGATCATCGAGGCCGATCTCGCGCAGATGGTAGAACTGATAGACGCCGACATGATCGGGATGGGCCGTCAGGTCGACGCCGAAATTGAACAGCGCCTGCTCGAAATCCGGCAGATCAGCCTCCAGCCCCTTTTCATACACCGCATCGATCACATCGGGCCGCTTTTCCAGCTGGATATAGCGATTGGCATGAACGGCGGCGCAATAGATGCATCGGTTGACGAAAGAAGCCGCCAGCGCCCCGATCTCCCGCCCGCCGCGTGACAGCCCGTCCGGGGCATACATGATGTCATTAAAAAGCGGGGTGCGTTCGGCAAGCGTTTCCGGCTCCTGTGCCAGTACCAGAACATAATCGGAAACCTTGGTATTGGACGGCGTCACTTTGAGCGCATCGAGCTGTTCCGGTGTTGCCTCAGAAAGCTTCACCGGCGTCACATAGGGATGCCATTCCAGCGGTTCCAGCGTGAAGTCATGGATGGGTTTGGACTGGGTCGTTTCGGACATATCAGTGGTCCCTCAGCATTTTCAGACCGGCAACCACCAGAACCTGGTAATTGACGAAGGCAATCAGGCTCGCCAGCGTGACGATATCCCTATCGCTTAGGCCGACTGCATAAAGCTTTTCGACATTGGCACGGGTCGCCTGCTTCGGCGAAAGCGTGATCAGGTCGACATGGGCGAGAATGGTGGCGAGGCGGGGATCACCTTCAGGGGCAAAACCGGGGTCGGCCAGCGCTTCTAGCCCGTTTTCGCCCGTTTCGGCCAGAAGCGCACGATAATGGACGACAAGGTCTTCGGCCTTCCAGAGACCCGCCATACGCGCAGAAAGCACGGCGCGCAGGCCATAGGAAAAATTGCCGGGATCCTTCGGCCGCAAGGCCGCATCATGGCTGGCCTGCGTGAGCGCCTTGATCTTTTCACGCTTTTGGCGCAGCGCCGTCAGCTCGGCATCGCCCAGCACGGTATCGATGACATCAACGCTCATTTCAGTCCTCACTCAAAGCTTCATCGAGAAAATCGAGACGGTCCTGCCCCCAATAGAGCACGTCCCGGTAGATCCATGTCGGCGTGCCGAAGACACCGCGTGCCTTGGCCTCTTCATGGCTTGCGTGCCAGGCCGCGACAATATCGGCGTCTTCTTCCATCGCCTGCAGCGCCTTGCCATCAAGGCCGATGCGGTTGGCAACGTCAATCCGCACCGTAGGCAAGGTCACATCCAGCTCCTCGCTCCACAATGCGTGCAGCAGCGCATGCGATAATTCGAGCGCCGGCAGGCCCTCGCGATCGGCGGCGATCACCATGCGGGCGGAAAATTCGTTATTGGTCGGGTAGTGTTTCGGCTTCAGCACCAGCGGCATGTTGAGGCGCTTGCGCCAGCGATCAAGCTCGACAGCATGATAGTCCTGCCGCGGCTGCGGACGGGTCCTAAGCGGCACGCCGCCATTGTCGGGGACGATCCGTGTCGGGCGGACAACGACGTCAAGGTCATGCTTTTCGATCAAGGCCTTGAATTGCGGCCAGCCCAGATAGGCCCAGGGCGATGACAAGGCGTGGTAGTAATAGACTGTCTTTTTCATCATGTCCTCATCAGGCTTGCTCAACCGCATCGGCATCGCGCCATTCACTGCCGTCCAGCTCCGGCTTTTCATAGACCTGCAATTCCTGCCAATACTGGTCGATATCCCGGGCAAACAGACTGGCCGCAACGCCCTTGGCGAGCCACACCGCGCCCTCGCTGATGGCCGGGATATCGCCGGACACCTTGCCCAGGCTGAGCGCAGAGCCGTAGTTGAAGCAGTGAATATCGGCAAGGTAGGGCGCATCGCCCTCGCTTTTCGGCGTGAGGGTGAAGTCCTCACCAAGCCAGGGGAACCGGCCGAGCCCGTCGCTTTCCTCGTCCTTCGGCGGCGTGTAGCGATCATCCCAGCAGGCGATCCTGTCGGCGAAGGCGGAAAACTCCGTTCGGGCCAGCGGATCGACCAGAAAGCCGGTCGCCGTGATCAGGAAATCGCAGCGGAAAATGCGGCCGGACGTGGTGGTGATGATCAGATCGCTGCCGTCTCTTTCAACCGAAGCAATCGGGCAATTGAAATGGAAGAAGGCATTGTCATGCCGGCTGACCCGCAATGTCGATCCATGCGGAGCTGGCGTCTGCTGGCGCTCGCCATAGCTCATCAGTCGCCAGCGCCATTCGGGATCGAGCTTCGGAAAGCCTGCCGTCACGCCGTAAGAGCCGATCCCCATCAGCTTGTTGATGGTCGGCATGGTCTTGCGCCGCGCCAGAAGACGAACCTCGCCTGCTCCATGTTCCAGTGCTTCGGCTGCATTGTCCATGGCCGAGGCGCCGACGCCGATGACCACAACCCGCTTGCCCTTCAGCCCATCGAAATCAATCTCGTCTTCCGAATGCGCCCAGCATGTTCCCCGCGGCAGGCCGCTGACAAAATCGGGCACCCGTTCCTTGCCCAGCCCGTCACGTCCCGTCGCCCAGACAAGCTTGCGGGTAATGATCGCAGTCCCGTCGGCCATCTCGAGGGTCAGGAGACCATCGTCACGCGGCGTCACCGACGTCACATCCATGTCGTTTTCAACCGGAATGCCCAGCACGTCGCGATACCAGATCAGATAGTCCTGCCACATCGGCCGCGGAATGCGGTAGAGCGCATTCCAGTCGGCCTCGGAGAACTGTGCCTTGTACCAGGCCTGAAAGGTGAGAGACGCCATGCCCAGCGCCGGGCCGGTAAGGTTGATCGGCGAACGCAGGGTCTCCATACGGGCGAAGGTGAGCCACGGACCCTCAAGCCCCTTCTTCGCCTTATCAATGATGCGGATATTGCCGATGCCAGCCCGTGTCAGCGCCAGCCAGGCCACCAGACCGCACATGCCGCCGCCGACGATGACAACGTCGCTGACCGTTTTTCCATCGATGTCGGCGACCGGCTTCACCCAGTTCTTCGGCGGATAGTTGAGGTAGTCGAGATCCTGCCTGACCCGCGCGTTCAGCGCGTCCAGTCCCTGGCCTTTAGTCGTCATGGTCATCTTCTTCTCATGTCGTTTCGCCGGGCAGCCTCGGCCGCCCCGTTTGTGAAAGCCGGCGTGGCGCTTCAGTCCGCGAGCACCACGGCGTCCTTTTCCCGCCAGCCAATCCAGACGGAGGAGCCATCGATCTGGCCAAGAGCAACCGGATCAAGATCCACCGTCAATTCACGTCCGTCGGAGAGCCGGACAGTCAGCAGCGAATGGCTGCCCTTGAAGATCTCGCCGACAATCTCGCCCGGCAGCACATTGCGCCGGTTGAGCTGCTGCTTGACGGCGAAGATTGCCTCGGGCCGGAGCGACACAGTCACCGTACGTCCGGCCTCCGGGGCCGGGCCGGTAAGGCAGGCATGGACTTCGAGCCCGCCCCAGTTGAGCGTGGCGATACCGTCCTCAGCCGAGACCATGGTGGCATCGAGAAAATTGGATTCGCCGATAAAGGTCGCGACGAAGCGGTTCTTCGGTCGCGCATAAAGCGTCTGCGGATCCCCCATCTGCTCGATGCGACCGTTGTTCATCACCACGATCACATCAGACATGGTGACGGCTTCTTCCTGATCGTGGGTGACGAAGAGGAAGGTCTTGCCGGTCTGTTCCTGGATCGATTTCAGCTCGATCTGCATCTGGTGCCGGAGTTTTGCGTCCAGCGCCGAAAGCGGCTCGTCGAGCAGCAGGACATCCGGATCGGGGGCCAGCGCCCTGACCAGCGCCACGCGCTGGCGCTGGCCGCCGGACAGTGCGCTTGGCATCCGGTCGGCATAGTCTTCGAGCCGGACAAGGGCGAGCAGTTCATCAACCCGCTTCTTGATATCGGCAGATGACATGCCCTTCAGCTCCAGCCCGAAGGCAATATTGCGGGCGACTGTCAGATGCGGGAACAGAGCATAGTCCTGAAAGACGATGTTGACGTTGCGCTTGTGCGGCGGGAGATAGGTCACATCGTTGCCCGACAGCGTGATGGCGCCCGAGGTTGGCGTCTCGAACCCGCCCAGCATTCTGAGCGTTGTCGATTTGCCGCAGCCGGACGGACCGAGAAGCGTGACGAATTTGCCCTTTTCGATGGCAAGATCGAGCGCATCGACAGCCGGCGCACCGCTGCCATAGGATTTGGTGACGTTGGAAAAGTGAACGATAGGCTGCATTTCAGTTCCTCGAACGGCCGGAAAGGCGTTCCGCATAAAGACCGACGACAGCGGTGACGATCAGCACCAGGGTCGCGATTGCGTTGATATCGGGCGACATGCCACTGGAAAGCTTCGCAAAGATCAGCATCGGAAGCGTCAGCTGGTAACCGCCAAGGAAGAAGGTGCGGACAAAATCATCGATCGATGTCAGCACGCAGAAGATCATGCCGCCAACCAGCGCCGGACCGAGATAGGGCAGCGTGACGCGGATGAAAGCGATGAAGTTGTCGGCGCCAAGATCGCGCGCGGCTTCCGTCAGGCTCCTCGGCATGGACCGCAGCCGCGTCATCGCCATGATGACGACGAAGGGAACGGCATGGACGGTATGGCCGAGAATAATGGCCGTCGTACCGGTCGGCATGTCGATCAGCCGGATGAAAATGCGCATCGAGATCGCCTGGATCATGCCCGGTACCACCACAGGAAGACAGGCAAGGGCGAAGATGGCGGCGCGGAACGGCACCTTTTCGTTGGAGGCCAGAAGCGCGATCCAGACACCGACGATGGTTGCGATCGCCGTGGTGACGAAGGCAATCATGATGGAATACAGTACGGCATCAAGGAACTGCTTGCTCGCCAGCACCTCGCCATACCATTTCAGCGTCCAGCTCTGAATCGGGAAGGAAATGAAATTGGCATCCTTGAAGCTCATCGCCATCATCAGCAGCAAAGGCACGAGAAGATAGGCAACAAAGGCCCAGTAAAAGCCGGTCAGCAGCCAGTTTTGCGGTTCTCTACGGGTCATGGCGTGCTCCCTCACATCAGCTTGACGTTCTTGCCGCCGCTGGCGACGCGCATGAACAACCCGACCGTGGTCAGCGAGACAACCAGCATCAGGATCGAAAAGGCGGCACCCGCCGGCCATTTGTCATTGGAACCATGGAACAGCTGGGCAATGATTTCCGGGAAGATCACCGTATTCGGTCCGCCGAGCAGAAGCGGCGCGGAGAAAACGCCGATCGTCGTCAGAAAGACGAGGCTGCAGCCGGAAATGATGCCGTCACGCGAGAGCGGCAGGATCACCCGGCGGAAGCGGGTGAAGGGACCGGCGCCAAGATCGGCGGCCGCGTCCACCAGCGAATTCGGGATCTTCTCGATCGCCGAATAGAGCGGCAGCAGCATATAGAGCGAGATCAGATAGATCACGCCGAAGCTCAGTGAGAAATAGGTATAGAGCATCGGGATCGGCCGGTCGATAAAGCCGAATTCGCGCAAGAACATGTTCACCGCGCCACGATTGGCAAGCAGCATGATCACGGAAAAGGTGCGGATGATCTCACCGGCCCAGAACGGCGTCAGAAGCAGAAGCAGCGCCCGGTTGCGGAAGGATGGCCTGACCACCTTGGCAACATAATAGGCAACCGGGTAGACCACCACCAGCGTGATGGCCGTGACCCCGACCGAGAAGACAACGCTGCGGATAAAGGGCGTAAAATAGAGGCTGTCCTCGAAGAAGAGGCGATATTGCGCCAGCGAATAGCTGGCCGACTGCCCATCCATCAGCGGATAGTTTTCCATCAGCGAGATGTTCACCATCTGCAGGATGGGGCCGATATTGAAAAAGAAGATCCAGGCAAGCGGCACGATGACGAGAATGGTCATGCGCAGTTTGGCTGAGTCAGCGACCGCGCCGATGGTCGCGCGGTAGAGAGACGTTTGTATCAGGCGGCCGAACCAACCCGCATAACGGGGGGCACGCGCTGCCTCTTCGGAGGATTTTCCGGCCATTGGGATCGAAGCCATATGTCTGATGCGCCTGTTGGAGAAGCGTAGCAGGGCGAACGGGCCGCCCTGCAACCACAAATTGGCCGTCAGGCCGCTTTGACTTCGGCCGTAGCGCGGTCGATCATCTCGTTCTTCATTTCGCGGTTGGTATCGCCGAAGAAGACGATCCGGGCGATCTGCTCTTCCGGCAAGGCGATTGCCGCGCGTTCCTTGTCCGTCAAAAGCGCGTCGACGCCGGCAAAGGCACTGGAAAAGCCCGACTGGCGCACCATCTGCGCACCCACTTCCGGATTGGCCAGAAGCGCGTTGAAGAAGGTATAGGCTGCATCCGGGTTGGGCGCGTTGTTGACCATATTGAAGGAATAGAGGAAGCCGTACGTGCCTTCCTTCGGGATTGAGAGCTCGATCGGATGACCATCCATGATCAGCTTGGATGCCGGGCCGGACCAGGCCTGGGCGACATAGACATCCTCGTTGATCAGCATCTGCTGAACTTCGGAGCCGGCATCGTAGTATTTGCGCACCATGTCCTTGTGCTCGATCAGGTAGTCACGAGCAGCATCGGTTGCCTTCTGCGCTTCTTCCGGCTTGTCGAGATAGGAGACGAAATCACCGTCATAGCCGAGATATTTCATCGTGATCGACAGGAAATCGGAGATGATATAGGTGGTGAAACCCTTATATTCCGGGTCGAACATCAGTTCCCAGCTGTCAGAAGCCTTGGTGTAGTCGGTGTTGCGGACCATGCCTTCGAAACCGGCCAGAAGCGGCACGCCATAGACCTTGCCGTCAAAGGTCAGCTGCTTGGCGCCCGCATAGGGCTTGGCTAGGTTCTTGAAATTCGGGATCTTGTCGACATCCAGCGGCTGCAGCAGGTTCGATGTCAGAAACTGGCTGATGCGGTGACCGGCAACAGTGACGATGTCAGTCGAGGGCTGATCGCCTTCGGCGGCGACCAGATTATACTGCTTGCCCTGGTCGTCGGTCAGGCGGATGCGGATTTCGATACCGGTTTCCTTCTGGAAATCCTTGACGAAATCTTCCGGCAGAAACTTGTCATAGGTGGTGATGTTCAAAACACTGCCCTGGGCCATGGCCGGGCGAATGATTGAGGGCGCAGCAAGGATGCCGGCACCTGAAGCCATCAACTTCAGCGTCGAACGACGCGTCGGCTTGATAAGGGTCATGTCACTCTCCTTCTTTGATCATTTTACGACCCGCACCGCCCGGCTCTCACTCCGCGCAGCACAGGCTCTTCCCCTTTTGATTGCCGGCCCCGCGCGCGGGACCGGTTTGCTGACATGAACCGCAGACGGTGCATGTCAGCGAATTGAAGCGTTCTGTCCTGTTCCCTCAAGAACAACGCCCGACGCGGCAAACTCCTCCGACAGCGAAAGCGCCACGGCGGCTTCGGCGTGAATGAAGGTGGAATCAAAGGCCGGTATCGCAAAATCCTTCTGATCGACCAAAAGGCCGATCTCGGTGCAGCCGAGGATGACGCTGTCGGCACCCTTTTCGACCGCCCTGCCAACAATCTCGACATAGCGGTCATGGGATGGCTTCGAGATCACGCCGCAGCAGATTTCCTCGAAGATCACATCATGCACCGTGGTGCGGTCGTCCGCCTCCGGCACGATCGGATCGAGCCCATAGGCCAAACGCAGCCGGTCGATGTAGAATTCCTTCTCCATCGTGTAGCGCGTGGCCAGCAGCAGTGGCCGCTTCGCCCCGGCAGAAGCGACGGCCGCACCGGTGACATCTGCAATATGGATCAGCGGAACCGAAATCGCCGCCTGCACCTGATCGGCGAGGATATGCATCGTGTTGGTGCAGATCAGCACCATGTCAGCACCCGCAGCCTCGAGCTCTCTTGCGACCGAAATCAGCAGCTCGGCAGCCTTGTCCCAGAGCCCGGCCTTCTGCAGGGCGACGACATCAGCGAAATTGACCGAGCGCAGGACGATATCAGCCGAGGCCAGCCCGCCGCCCTTCAGGCGCCGGACCTCCTCATTGATATGCCGGTAATATACCGCCGTGCTTTCCCAGCTCATTCCGCCGATCAATCCAATCCGTTTCATGGTTATTCTCTTCATTCTGATTACGGGAAGCGATGAAATCATCCTACCAGTCCCACATGAAGAGAGTGTCCAAATATTTGCGCTCAATATCGCTATTGAGCATATCCATCCTACAAGATGCCATCAATTTAGTCGAAATTTACATCATTGACCTTCTGCTTGAAAAATGATCATAATTGCATAACATTTAGGCTCGGCGCTGCAAAATCTAAAATTTAAGCAAATCATGCGTTATTTTTGCTGTTTGACAAGTGTCTACTTTTGCAATTTTACCACGCCAGAACATTCTGACATGACCTGGAACTGGCGCAACTGATTGAGAAAAGGAAATTATTTCCTACCCGCATCACCCGAATTGAAATCTGCGATCACGGACAAAAAAACTCATGTTTGATGAAATAGACCGCAAGATTGTCGATCTCTTGCAGCGCGACTCTGACAAGACCGTCACCGAAATTGCCGAAGCTGTTGGCCTTTCCCACACGCCGTGCTGGCGGCGGATCAAGCGCATGGAGGAAATGGGCTTCATCCGCAATCGCGTTGCACTGATTGACCGCAAGATGGCCAATGTGCCGATGACGATCTTCATCGCCATCAAGGCGCCGCGTCACACCGCCGACTGGCTGGACGCCTTCCGCGAACAGTTGCGCGGCATTCCCGAAATCACTGAAGCCTATCGGCTGACCGGCGAAACCGACTATCTCGTGCGGGTCGTCGTGCCGGATATCGAAGTCTATGACCAGGTCTACAAGACCATGATCTCGCGACTGGAGTTCTCCGATATTTCCTCCTCCATCGCCATGGAAGAGCTGAAATTCACCACCGCCCTGCCCACCAAATACATGTAAGGACGAGCTGATGAAGATCGCCATTCTCGGCGCCGGATCGATCGCTTTCGGCATGGCCGCCTTTCTGGCCTCGGCCGGCCATGAGCCGGTCTTGTGGTCGCCTTCCGGAACCGGCTGCAAGACACTTGGCCAAGGGACCGATCTGGTCGCCTCGGGCGCCGTGACCTTCACCGGGCCTGTTGCCGCGGCGAAAAGCTGCGCCGATGCGCTGGATGGCGCTGATCTTGCCATCATTGCCATGCCGGTCAACGCGCACCGCATGGCCATCGAAGCCCTGATTCCGGTGATCGATCCGGCCTGCCCAGTGATCATCTCATCGCATGCCTCCTTCGCCGCGCTCTATCTGTCGAAATGCCTGAAGGCTGCCGGCAAGGACAATCTGATCATCGCCTGGGGCACGACATTGCTGACCGGACGGCGCAGGGGCGAAACATCGGTTACGGTCAACACGGTCCGCCAGAAGGTGGATATGGCAACCCTGCCCCAAAGCCGTGCCGAAGAGGGGCTGTCCCTTTGCACGGCGATTTTCGGCGACCGTTTCGTGCCGCGCGACGGATTGATGGCGATCGCACTTTCAAACCTTAACCCGCAAAACCATCTCGGCATTGCGCTGCTGAACCTGACACGGATGGAAAAGGGCGAGATCTGGAGCCAGGGCGAGCATGTGACGCCCGCCGTCGGCGCCTTCATCGAAGCGCTGGACCGAGAGCGCCTGGCGATTGCGGAGGCTTTCGGGCTGAGGACAAAGACCGTGCAGGAACATTTCTCGCTGTCCTTCCACGTCCCGCTTGGCTCGGTCTCGGAGATGAACCAGGAAATGCATGCTGCCGGGCGCGGCGGTCAGGGACCATCAACAGCCGACAGCCGTTATGTCTTCGAGGATGTCCCGTTTGGCTTGCATGCAACCGCTGTTCTCGGCCGGATCACCGGCAGGCCAGCTGTGCTGCACGAAGCGGGCATCGCCATTTTCTCCGCCGCTTTCGAGCGGGATCTCACCGCCGATAATGATCTCCTGCCAGCGCTTTCGCTGGACAGTCTGGACCGGGCAGCACTCGAAGCCTTATGTCTGAAGGGTTATTAGCGATCGGTCCATGGCGAAAGCAGTTTGATGCCGATGGCGGAAAAATCCTTGAGATTGCGTGTGGCAAGGATCCCGCCATTCACCAGCGCAATGGCGGCAATCATGCCATCCGGCACGGACATGGGCCGGCCGTTTCGTATGGACTGGCCCATGATCTCACCATAGGCAATTGCCGCATCTTCGGTAAAGGCAAAGAGCCTGTCATGGAACCGGCCACGCCATGCCGACAGCCCTTCGGCAAGCCGATGCGCGCGTTCATCCGGTCTGATCTTTTCAATGCCAAAGGCAATCTCTGCGATAACAACGCTCGACAAGGCCAGTTCACCATCATGGCGGATCAGCCAGTCCTGAACGTTACGGTCAGGTTCACGGCGCAGCGATTCCGAAACAACATTGGTATCGACAAAAATCACAGGTCGGGACCCTGGTGTGGTGTGCGGCTCTCGCGGATGACAGCATCGAGATCGACGTCACTGCCATAGTCAGTGGCAAGCCTTGTGAAAAACTGACGGGCGGGCTCATGCCCGATTTCACGCTCAGCGTAAGCCTCAAGCGCGCGCTCGACCACATCGGCGATGGAGCGGTTTTCACGCTGGGCAAGCCGATGTGCAAGATCACGCGCGCGCGCGCTGCGAACGGAAAGCTGTGGTTGAGGCATCGCCGAAGTCTCCATCTCTATAGCTCTCTATATGGGAGTATCGCAGTAGATGGCAAGATGGCAGCAGCCATCCAGATGGCTTGCTCAGTTCAGGTCGATGCGGATCTGCAGGACGGTGGTCGCCACATCTGCCGTCAGGGCGCAGGCCTCGTCGCGGCCAAGGATCAGCGTGTCGAATGGCTGAAGCCTGACTTCATCAGCACGGCACGGCATCAGCGGCACCAGCGCCGTGGTATCGTTGTCGCAACGGATCTCCAGTCGGTCCTGAAGCCTCACCGCCTCCACCTGGTGACGGACACGGCCGCGCCGGCTCATGACATTGAAGTCACGGATTGGTCCGGCCGTCAGACGGGCGAAAACCGGCTCATCGCCAGAGAATGCGAAGGGGACGCCAGGCTCAAGCATTGTTGCCGGTAATCTATCACCGCTCAGCTCCATCCCAGCGCCTTCAATGACAGTCAGCGTCCGATCAATGCCGGGAAAGGCCGAAAACGGCCCATCGCCGGCGACATCGGCCATGGAGAGCCGCCAGTCGAAATCCGCCATCGAAGCGCCGTCTGGAGAGACGGCAATCTCCGCCGTCTTTCCACCGCCATTCTTCCACGCCATCACGCGATAGGCACTGACCTTCAGAATCCGCATCAATCAGTTTCCGAGAATGCCGGGAAGCCGAAGACCATGTTCCTTCGCACATTCGACGGCGATCTCGTAGCCGGCATCGGCATGGCGCATGACGCCCGTTGCCGGGTCGTTCCACAAAACGCGCGCCAGTCGCTCATCGGCATCGACCGTACCATCACAGCAGATCACCATGCCGGCATGCTGCGAAAAGCCCATGCCGACGCCGCCGCCATGATGGAGCGATACCCAGGTGGCACCCGATGCTGTATTGAGCAGCGCGTTCAGCAGCGGCCAGTCGGAAACGGCATCAGAGCCGTCCTGCATTGCCTCGGTTTCGCGGTTGGGAGAGGCGACCGAACCGCTGTCGAGATGATCGCGGCCGATGACGATCGGCGCTTTCAGCTCGCCATTGCGCACCATCTCGTTAAAGGCAAGTCCGAGACGGTGGCGATCACCGAGGCCGACCCAGCAAATCCGCGCAGGCAGGCCCTGAAAGTGAATGCGCTCCTTTGCCATATCAAGCCAGTTATGCAGATGCTTGTTGTCCGGCAGTAGCTCCTTGACCTTCTGGTCGGTCTTGTAAATGTCCTCCGGATCGCCGGAAAGGGCGGCCCAGCGGAAGGGGCCTATGCCGCGGCAGAAGAGCGGGCGGATATAGGCCGGAACGAAACCGGGGAAGGCAAAGGCGCGTGTCAGCCCCTCTTCCTTCGCCATCTGACGGATATTGTTGCCGTAATCGACGGTCGGGATGCCCTGGTCGAAAAAGGCCAGCATGGCTTCGACATGGGTGCGCATCGACGCGCGGGCGGCTTTTTCCACCGCTTTCGGATCCCGCTCCGCCTTCTCGCGCCATTCGCCAAGCGTCCAGCCCGCGGGCAGATAGCCATTGACCGGATCATGCGCCGAGGTCTGGTCCGTGACGATATCGGGCCGAACACCGCGCTTCACCAGTTCCGGCAGCACTTCGGCGGTGTTGCCGACGAGACCGACCGATTTTGCCAGCCCCGCCTTGGTCCATTCATCGATCATCGCCAGCGCCTCATCGAGGCTGTCGGTCTTCTCGTCCACATAGCCGGTCCGCAGACGGAAATCGATACGGGAGGGGTCGCATTCAACTGCAAGGCATGAGGCGCCTGCCATGACGGCTGCAAGCGGCTGGGCGCCGCCCATGCCGCCAAGCCCGCCGGTAAGGATCCACTTGCCCTTGAGCTCGCCGCCGAAATGCTGGCGACCAGCCTCGACAAAGGTTTCATAGGTGCCCTGGACGATGCCCTGTGCGCCGATATAGATCCAGGAGCCGGCCGTCATCTGGCCATACATCATCAGGCCCTTCTTATCGAGCTCGTGGAAATGATCCCAGTTGGCCCAGTGGGGCACGAGGTTCGAATTGGCGATCAGCACCCGCGGTGCATGCCTGTGGGTGCGAAACACGCCGACGGGCTTACCGGACTGGACCAGCAGCGTCTCGTCATCTTCCAGCGTCTTCAGCGTCTCGACAATCCTGTCAAAATCGCCCCAGGTGCGGGCCGCGCGGCCGATACCGCCATAGACGACCAGTTCATGCGGCTTTTCGGCGACATCGGGATCGAGATTGTTCATCAGCATGCGCAGCGGCGCTTCGGTGAGCCAGCTCTTGGCGTTGAGCTCTGTCCCGGTCGGTGCGTGGATCACGCGTGAATTCAGGCGCGGATTGGTCATTGTCTCGTTCCCTCTTCTCAAATGCGGGCGGAAAGCGCGATGCGCTCGATCCGCTCCAGAATATCTTTCAGATGCAGCCGCAGCCGCTCCGCCTTTTCCTCATCATAGCCAAAGGGCGGCTCTTCTGATGCCAGATGGGTGGATTGCGCTAGTTCCATCTGGATGGCGTGAACGCCGTTCTCCGGCTGGCCATAATGCCGTGTCGTCCACCCGCCTTTGAAACGGCCGTTCAGCGCATAATCATAGCCTCTTGCGCCTGAAACCAGACTGGCAACTGCTGCCTCGAATTCCGGCGCGCAGGTGATGCCGAGATTGGTGCCAATGTTGAAATCCGGCAGCTTGCCTTCAAAGAGAAAGGGGATGTGCGAACGGATCGAGTGGCAGTCATAGAGCACGGCGATGCCGTGAATGGCCTTCACCCGGGCAATCTCGGCGGCAAGGGCTGCATGATAGGGCCGGTGAAAGGCGTCCAGCCGGGCAGCGATATCGTCTGCATCCGGCGTCTCGCCATCCTTCCAGATGGCCGCACCGTCGAAATCGGTTTCCGGCACCAGCCCGGTCGTGTTCTGGCCGGGATAAAGGCTTACGCCTTCGGGATCACGATTGGCGTCGATCACATAGCGGTGGAACGTCGCCTGAACCATGGTCGCGCCATCGAGAAGGCCGTCATAGAGCCGCTCCACATGCCAGTCGGTATCCGCGAGGATTTTGCCATTGTCGTTCAGCCGCGCGGCGATCGCTTCCGGCACGTTCGTCCCGACATGGGGAAAACCCAGAATGACGGGCGATGTGCCCTGACGAATGATGACGGGTTCCATCTTTCTCTCCTCAAAGTACCGGCAGAACAGCGGCGTCGACCGCTCCGATCAGCGTACCATCCCCGATCAGCCGGGTGGCTTTCTTAAGATCATCGGCCATGTAGCGATCCTCTTCCAGCGCGGGTACGGCAGCGCGGATGGCGGCGAGCGCCTGCAGCAGAGCTGGCGAGGTGACGAGCGGTCCGCGCAGTTCCACGCCCTGCCCGCTGCACAGCGCCTCGATGCCGATGATCGCAAAAAGGTTCTCGGTCATGGCAAGCAGGCGGCGCGCACCATGACAGGCCATCGAAACATGGTCTTCCTGATTGGCCGAGGTGGGAGTGGAATCCACAGACGCCGGATGCGACATCTGCTTGTTCTCGCTCATCAGCGCCGCAGACGTCACTTCCGCAATCATCAGACCGGAATTCAGGCCGGGCTTTTTCGACAGGAAGGCGGGCAGGCCATAGGACAGCGCCGGGTCGACCAGCAGTGCCACGCGGCGCTGGGCAATCGCACCAAGCTCGCAAACCGCGATCGCGATCTGATCTGCGGCAAAAGCGACCGGCTCGGCGTGGAAATTGCCACCGGATACGACGCTGTCATCGCCAAGCACCAGCGGATTGTCGGTCGCCGCATTGGCTTCGACTTCCAGCGTCCGCCCTGCCTGGCGCAGCAGATCGATGCAGGCCCCGTCGACCTGCGGCTGGCAGCGGATGCAATAGGGATCCTGCACGCGTTCATCGCCTTCGATATGGGAGTTGCGGATTTCCGATCCGTCCAGCAGGCCACGCAATGCTGCAGCGGCATCAATCTGTCCCCGATGACCCCGAAGTGTGTGAATATCGGGATGAAATGGCGCGGACGAGCCCATGGCGGCATCGGTGGACAGCGCGCCGGTGATGAGAGCGGCCTTGGCGGCGCGGAAAGCGCGGAACAGGCCGGCAAGGGCAAGCGCGGTTGACACCTGCGTCCCGTTGATCAGCGCTAGCCCTTCCTTGGCCGCAAGCGCGACAGGCTGCAGCCCGGCGGCGGCAAGCGCTTTAGCACCGGCAAGGCGCTTGCCATCATGAAAGGCTTCCCCCTCCCCCATGATCACGGCGGCCATATGGGCAAGCGGCGCCAGATCACCCGAGGCGCCAACCGAGCCCTTTTCCGGGATCATCGGGATCACACCCTTTTCCAGCATCGCTTCGATCAGCCGGATGATGGCGAGCCGGACACCGGATGCACCGCGGCCAAGCGAGATCAGCTTCAGCGTCATGATCAGCCGCACGATGGCCTCGTCCAGCGGCTGGCCGACACCGCAGCAATGCGACAGGATCAGATTGCGCTGCAGCGTGGCCGTGTCAGCGGCATCGATCTTGATCGAGGCAAGCTTGCCGAAGCCGGTATTGATGCCATAGACGGGCGCGTTGCCGCGCGCGATCTCGGCGATACGGGCGGCTGCCTTGTCGATCCCGCTGTCAGCTGCACGATCCAGACAGGCCGCGCTTCTGTTCCAGTAAAGGTCTTCCAGATCCGCAAGGGTGACTAATCCGGGTTTCAGCGTCAGCATCAGATAATCCTCCGGCCCTTGGCATAGAGACTGTTCAGCGGGTTGAAGCCGATCCGATAGACCAGTTCGGCGGGTTCTTCGACGTCCCAGATGGCGATATCGGCGGCCTTGCCCGGCTCCAGCGTGCCGGTCTCATGTTGAAGGCCGAGCGCCCGGGCGGCATTGATCGTCACACCGGCAAGGCATTCCCCGACCGTCAGCCGGAACAGGGTCGCGCCCATATTCATCGTCAGAAGCAGCGATGTCAGCGGCGAGGTGCCAGGATTGCAGTCCGTCGCCAGCGCGATTTTCGTTCCGGCCGCCCTGAGGGCGGCAACCGACGGCGCCTGCGGCTCACGCAGCGTGTAATAGGCGCCCGGCAGCAGCACCGCCACGGTCCCGGCATCGGCCATTGCCCTGGCGCCGGCGGCATCAAGATATTCGAGATGGTCGGAA
The DNA here is from genome assembly GCF_013184775.1 of Martelella sp. HB161492. Taxonomy (GTDB): domain Bacteria; phylum Pseudomonadota; class Alphaproteobacteria; order Rhizobiales; family Rhizobiaceae; genus Martelella. Next base: position 335,170 of record NZ_JAATVV010000005.1, on the reverse strand, counting down.
GACAGCGCCCCGTATGAGGCTGCCATCGCCGCGCCACCAAGATTGGAAAGCTGTTCGGCATGCAGTTTGACCGGAAGGCCAATCGCTTTCGCCTTGTCGAAGACCGGCTTCAGTTCCGCCGGGGAGAAAGCGATGCCCTCGCAAAAGCCATCCACCGCATCGACGAGCCCCTCGCGATGCGCGGCCTCAAGCCCCGGCAACACGACCTCGGCAATATAGGCGGCATTCTGCCCCTTATAGTCAGGCGGCGTCGCATGGGCGGCAAGATAGGTGGTGACGATCCGCACGGGACGAAGCATTGCCAGACGGCGCGCTGCGCGCAGCATCTTCAGTTCAGTCGCGATATTGAGCCCGTAGCCGGACTTGATCTCAAGGGTAGCAACACCTTCAGCAATCAGCGTGTCCAGTCGCGGTAGCGCCGCCTCGACAAGTTCCTCCTCGCTCATGGCATTGGTGGCGGAAACGGTCGAGATAATGCCGCCGCCCGCTCTAGCGATCTCTTCATAGGACGCGCCGTCAAGGCGCATCTCAAATTCCCGGGCGCGGTTACCGCCAAAGACGAGATGGGTGTGACAATCGAGAAGCGCCGGGGTCACCAGACGGTTCGCGCAGTCGATGCGCACGACATCACCGGGTGGAATCGTATCGAGGTCAGCCTGTCTGCCGGCAAAGACGATCCGCCCGTCCGCAACCAGAAGAGCCGCATGTTCTGTGACGGCAAAGTGCGCCTCCGATACTGTCAACAGGCGGGCATTTTCAAAAAGCATCAGCCCCTTGCTGCCCGAATGATCTGCCGGCTTCAATCCGTTCATGTTCATCCCCGCACGTTATTTTCTTTAATGTATATACATAATAATACTGAAGACAAGCGGAGAAGGCGCTCAATGCTGCGCCGAAGCCGCTGCCGGTAAGGGCGTCAGCAATCTGATCACCATCAAATCCGTCAAATTCGCTTCGCACCCGTCAAGCCGCAACGATGAGGCGAAGTTACTGGAATCCCGAGATAAACATGAAACTAAATATCCGGTTTACCCGCGTGGTAGCCGGCTTTTCTGGAATCGCTCTAAACAATTGGTATTGCAATATGATTTCTTCTTGCCTAAGGGTGACGAACGTTAAGTCGATTATTCGTCTCCGGTTTTTTTGATGCTGACTGGGTGGCGACAGCGCTTTCATGCCACCCGCACTGTCCGGCGGCAATCAAGCGACGGCTGCAGACGCTGAAGGACAGAGAGCGCGAGGAAACGGTTTCAACAATGCTTGCCACATTCATCATCGGATTACGTGAGGGACTGGAAGCTGCGCTGATCGTCGGGATCATTGCCGCCTTTCTTGCCCGAAACGGCAAAAGCCTTGCCCCGATGTGGATTGGCGTCGCCATCGCCATCATACTCTCAATTGCCGTTGGCGTGGCGCTGGCACTCGTGGAAAAGGCCCTGCCCCAGGCGGCGCAGGAAGCGATGGAAACCGTGATCGGCGCGATCGCGGTGATCTTTGTCACCGGCATGGTGTTCTGGATGAACAATCATGCGCGCGACCTGAAGCGTTCGCTCGAGGCCGAGGCTGCCGAGGCCATCGGCCAGACCGGCGCGGTCGCGCTCGCCAGCATGGCCTTCCTGGCGGTTCTGCGCGAGGGTTTTGAGACCAGTGTCTTTCTGCTTGCCACCTTCTCGGCGGCGCAGTCAACGGCATATGCGGCTATTGGCGCGGTGTCCGGCATTCTGCTCGCCATCCTCATCGGCTGGGGCATCTATATTGGTGGCGTGAAGCTGAATCTTTCGCGTTTTTTCCGCATCACCGGCGCATTCCTGATTCTGGTTGCCGCTGGTCTGGTGCTGAGTTCGCTGCGCACGGCCCATGAGGCTGGCTGGCTGAATGCCGGTCAGCAGGCAACTGTCAATCTCACCTGGCTGGTCGCGCCCGGAACCATCCGTTCGGCGCTTTTGACCGGGGTGCTCGGCATACCCGCTGATCCGCGCCTGATCGAAGTCATTGGTTGGCTGGCCTATCTTGTGCCTGTCGGCCTGATTGTATACTGGCCTGCCGCGCACCGTCCCAATGCGCGACTTGCGGCGCAGATCAAATGCGTGATCGCGGCCTGTCTTCTACTGATCGCCGCCATTCTGATAGTCGGCACCCCTTACATGCCGCTGCAGACACCAGTGACAGCACCGTTTGTCGCAACGGACAGCAATGCACCCGCTGGCAGCCTGACGCTGATGTCGACGCCTTCCGGCCTTCCCGAAAGCCTGACGCTGGCGCTTGGCGACGCTCAGGAGGAAAGCTTTGCGATCGATCCGGCAACGGCAACGCCCGAAGACTATGACGGCCTTGATACGATCGCCTATGCGCTCACGGATACATTCGAGCCGGCGGACCGCCCGGATACGCTGGATCTGAACGAACTCGTCGCATTGGGCGGCGGACGTCTTCCAACCGGGATTTCACCTGGCCGCAATCCAGGTCCCTTCACCGCCGAATGGTCGGTCCACCGGGCGCTGAAAATCTGGACCGTTGAGGGTCGGCTTCTCGATGCAAGTACCCGCGACGCCATGATCGTCACCCTTTCCGGCGGCGGACTTCAGACCCCGCGCAGCTTTACCGCGCGCAATGCGGGCGCAGCCTTTTCAGCAGATCCGGCCTACCGCGAGACGGTAAAATCAGCGGTTCTGCGTCATGCCGCTCACTTGCATGAATATCGTTTCTGGGCCCGTTTCATGCCGGCTGTTCTGCTACTCGCGGCGGTTTTTCTGGTACTCGCGGGCCTTTCCGGACTTTCGAAGAGCCGCAAAGCCATAGCCTCAGGACAGGACTGTCCCACCAACACCCATCGTGCGAAAGGAACACCCTATGTCACGCATTCATGATCCGAAGTTTCATCTCAAGGCAACCGTTGCCGCTGCGACCCTGCTTGCTGCCGGTTCGGCCTTTGCTGCAGAAGCTCCGGTCGAAAACGGTGCTTCGCAGGTTGCCATCACCATGACCGGTGATGATGGCGGTAGCTGCGCCATCGACTTTGACAGCGCCAAGGCCGGTCCGGTCACCTTCAGCGTGACGAACAAGACTGCAACGGCCCTGACCGAGGTCGAGCTCCTGAGTGAAAACCGCATTCTCGGTGAAAAAGAAAACCTGGCGCCCGGCCTTCCCAAGGTTTCCTTCACCGTCACCCTCGGCGGCGGCGACTACCAGATCTACTGCCCGGGCGCTGCCAATGAGAAGGTCGCCTTCACTGTTACCGGCGCACCGACGCCGAAGCCGACCGGCGGCGTCTCCGCAATTCTGCAGCAGGGGACCGACGGCTATGCCAGCTATGCGACCGGCATCGCCGATGCCATGCTGACGGCTGTCGACAAGCTGAAGGCCGATATCGATGCCGGCAATCTGGACGCCGCCAAGCAGGACTATGCCAAGGCCCGTCCCTTCTATGAACGTATCGAGTCCGACGTCGACGGCTTCATCATGCCGGGCTTTGACGTGACCGATAATCACGGCAATCTCGACTATCTGATCGATATGCGCGCGTCCAATCTCGACCCGGAAGTGGGCTGGCACGGTTTCCACGCCATCGAACGCGATCTGTTCGAAAAGGGTGAGATCACCGACGAGACCAAGACGCTTGCCGCCGAGCTGCAGACCAATGTCGCCATGCTGATCGACGTTGCCAAGGGCCTGCAATATATGCCGGAAGACCTTGCCAATGGCGCTGCTGGCCTGCTCGAGGAAGTCCAGAGCAACAAGATCACCGGTGAAGAAGAAGCCTACAGCCATATCGACCTCGTCGATTTCGCGGGCAATGTCGAGGGTGCAGAACAGGCCTTTGCCTTCCTGCAGCCGGGCATGGAAGAGATCGATCCGGAGCTTACCGCGCAGATCAACGACCAGTTTGCCAAGGTCAATGCGCTTCTCGAAACCTATCGTGATCCCGATGCGCTCGGCGGTTATGTCGTCTATACCGAAGAGCTGAAGGCCTCCGATGCCGCCAAGCTCTCCAAGGCGATCCAGTCGCTGCAGGAGCCGCTGTCGACGATCGCCGAAAAGGTGGCAACGGCACAGTAACTTCTGACATCGTGGCATCCGGTTCCGCCGGGTGCCACTCCCAGCCGGACGATGAACCGGAAACCCTTTCTTTGACGTGATGCTGCCATGACCCAGTCTTCAGACAAGCCGAACATTTCCCGCCGCAATCTCCTGATCGGCGCTGCCGCGAGCCCTATCGGCGCGCTGGCGCTCGCGGAACCCGCAGTGGCTGAAACGCCGCCGGCACCTGAAGATATCATCAACCTGTCGGGCGAAGTGCCATTTTACGGTGATGCGGGCCAGGCCGGAATCGAAACCCCGCCGCAGCGCTACGTGCATTTCATGACATTCGATCTGACCACGGAAAACCCGCGTGATCTGCAAATGCTGCTGGCCCGCTGGTCAGCCGCCATTGCCCAGATGGCCAAGGGTGGCACGATTGGCCAGGTCGAACCGCACCGGCCGAACGGTATCGGCTTTGATACCGGTGAAGCCCTGGATCTTGGTCCTGCCTCGCTGACGGTTACCGTCGGCCTTGGTCCTGGCATCTTTGATGACCGGCTCGGGCTTGCCGCCAAGAAACCTGCGCTCCTACGCGAATTGAAACATCTGCCCAGCGATGCCTTCCTGCCGCAGTTTACCGGCGGCGATCTGTCACTGCAGGCCTGTGCCGATGATCCGCAGGTCGCCTATCACGCCATCCGCGATCTGGCCCGTATTGCCAAGGACACCGGCGCGGCCTCGACACGCTGGACCGTGATGGGCTTTGGCCGGGCATCCGCTGGCAAGAACCAGAAGACCCCGCGCAACCTGCTCGGCTACAAGGATGGTACCCGCAACATCACCGAGCGCGAGGATTTTGAGCGCTTCGTCTGGGTTGAGAATGATCCGGTCTGGGGTCCGAACGGCAGTTATCAGGTGGCACGCAAGATCAAGATGCATATCGAAAACTGGGATGTGGACCGCGTCAGCGACCAGAATGCCATTTTCGGCCGTTTCAAGGTCTCCGGCGCACCGCTTTCCGGCACCCATGAATTCGATACGCCCGACTTCCACAAGAAGGACGCAGCAGGCAATCATGTGATCCCGCAGGACTCCCATATCAGTCTCGCTGCCCATGAAAACAATGACGGGCTGAAGATCCTGCGCCGGTCCTATAATTATACCGAAGGCATCAACGAAGTCGGCCTTTTGTCAGCCGGCCTGCTGTTCATCTCCTATCAGAACGACCCGGCCCATTTCGAACAGCTGCAGCAGCGGCTGGGTGCGGCCGATGCGCTCAACGAATATATCGCCCATATCGGCTCGGCTATCTTCTTCGTGCCGCCCGCGCCGGCCGAGGGAAACTATATCGGGCAGATTCTGTTCGATTGACGCCGTCCCCAGGACATGGCGCATGTGCTGGATATCGCTCCGCTCAAGCCAGCGCGGCGACCGCTATCCAGCCTGTTCCGGCCGATAGATTCGGACGGATCACAACGCATATTTCAATTTTCAGTTTCGAATAAAATTTTTTAACATATTGATTTATTTATAGATAAATCGATTTTCCCGCCTGTTCAGCCAAGGCAAGCTTTACTTTCAAAGCGTTTTGAGATTTAATTGCTCTCGTCATGGATCTTTCGGATCAGTCCCGATATGCCTGACCGCAATGGTCATTTTCGGGAATTGCGGGCTGTCTCATTCAGTCCGTTGGCTGTTTCTTTGATGTGCGATGCGCATCTTTGCTGCGACAGGCAGCAGAACCCTTTGTGGACAGCCATCATCCGTAAAGCAAATTCAACCCAAGGCATTTGCCAGCCGGAAAACAGTCCGGCTGCCGGGCACCCATGACCTTCAGCCTGGCGCATTGTGCCCTGCTTCACGCAGGGCCGACAACCAACGACCAGAGGTATTGATGTCGATTGCAGACAGTTCCAGCCCTTCCCTAAAGCCTTCATTGACGAATTCGCATGAAAAGCACCGCCATCTGAAAGATGCCATCCCGGCAGCGGCCCGCCATGTCCGGGGCTGGCGCTATTTTGCCGGCCTGTTTGGCGGTGAACATATCGCCGCGACGGAGTTCATCATCGGCGTCACCTTCGTCACCATGGGGGTTGGAACCAAGGAAGTGCTGCTGGGTCTTCTGATCGGCAATCTGCTGGCGGTGCTCAGCTGGACACTGGTGACCGCACCGCTTGCCGTCGAAACGAGACGGTCACTGTTTTTCTATCTCGAGCAGATCACCGGGCCCTATTTCAGCAAGATCTATAATTTTGCGATCCTGATATTCTACGGCTCGCTGGCGGCAGCGATGATCACGGTTTCGGCCTATGCGCTGCGCTTCGCTTTCGGTCTTCCCGTCCAGCTTGAATGGTATCCGACCTCGGGCATGTTCATCCTGGTGACATTGCTTCTGGCCGTCGTCGTTGTCGTCGTGGCGGCAAACGGCTTCGAAGCGATGGCGAACTTCGCAACGATCTGCTCGCCCTGGATGCTGGTCTGCTTCATCTGCGGCGCTGCCATCGCCCTTCCCGCTCTGGCGCTGGAAACCCACGGAACCACCAGCTTTGGCAGTTTTTCCGGCTTTCTGGAAACAGCCCACAACACGATCTGGACGGGTACGACACCTGAAGGCGAAAAGGGTATTTCGGTCTGGGAAGTGGCCGCCTTTGCCTGGGCCAATGGCGCCATGGTGCATCTCGGCCTGATTGACATGGCGATCTTCCGCTTTGCCAGGCGCAAATCCTATGGCCTGTTTTCAAGTGTAGGCATGTTTCTCGGCCATTATGTCGGCTGGATCTCCGCCGGCCTGATGGGAGCAGGTGCCGCCTTTCTCGTCGGCAAGCCGCTGACCGGACTCGATTCCGCCGATGTTGCCTTTGCCACGCTTGGATTTGTCGGCATTTTCGTCGTCATCTGCGCCGGCTGGACCACGGCAAATGCCTGCCTTTACCGCGCTGGGCTCGCGGCCAGCACGCTTCTGCCCAACATGTCCCGCCGCAATGTCACCGCCCTTGTCGGGCTCGTGATTGCAATCGCCGCCTGCTTCCCCTTTGTCGCCCGCTCCGTCATGCCACTGACGGTCTATGGTGCCATGCTGCTCTCGCCGATCGGCGCGATCGTCATCGCCGAGCATTATCTTCTGCCGCGTCTCGGCATGACCCGCTACTGGTCAAATTATCATCGTCACAGCATGAATACAGCGGCACTTCTGACTTGGCTGGTCGCTCTTGCCTTCGCCGTTACGATGCTGATGACCAAAGCGGTGAGCTTCTACTTCATCTTCATCCCCGAATATCTGATCTGCCTCGCGCTTTATCCCCTCGCCGCCTCCTGGCTTGGCGCTCGCGAGAAGTGGCCCAAGCAGGAAGCGCAGCAGGCCAAACGGGAGGAAGCCCTGTCTGCCTATGAAGAAAAGCGGGAAATCCGTGAGGAACTGGCCAACGACGAAGACGATCCGTCCAACGAAAGGACGGCCCGGCTTGCCAAGTGGCTGCTCGCCGGTGCTGGCATCACACTGCTGGCCATGCTTGCCGCCTCGTTCAGCATTGCGGGCACCGACACCGACGGCAGTGCGTTGGCGGCCATGCGCTCCGGCTTCCAGACCATCGCCATCGTCTGTACCATCTGCTACTTCATCCTTGCCTTCCTCGCCATGCGTGTCACGGATGGCAATGAAAGCAACGGCTGACCCCGGCGCGGTCTCTTGAGGCGGCGCTCACGCCCCGGACAGCAACTCTTCGCTGATCGTCCAGAGCCGTTCTGCGGCATCGTCATCGGTGGCATGGGCGTTGACGCCGCGATAGCGTGCATAAGGACTGTCAGGATCGGTTGGCAAGGCGATATCGCAATCCTCGCAATAGACGCCGGGCTTGCCGTTAAGCAGTGGCGAGGTCGCCGCAAAGGCGCTCGTCGCCGCGCCCTGCTCCGGCGACTTGAACCCCTGACGGGCCAGTTCCGACGGCTCGCCATCGGTCCCGAGCCAGCCCAGCGCAATCATCTCCTCCTTCGGCAGGTGGCGCTGCAACGGCGTGAATATGCCACCCGGATGCACGGAAAAGGCGAGGCCGCCACTGTCACGGAGTCGGCGCGACAGGGCGTTGGCAAACAGCGCATTGGCTGTCTTTGCCTGGCCGTAAGCAAGCCACTTGTCGTAGGGCGTGTCGCGAAAATTCATGTCATCCCAGCGGATGCCGGAAAGCTTGTGGCCGGTGGATGACAGCGACACCACCCGCACAGCCGGCGAGCGCTGCAACAGCGGCCAAAGCCCCTTGGTGAGCGCAAAGTGGCCCATATGATTGACACCGAACTGCATTTCCCAGCCCGGCCCGACCCGCATTTCAGGGCAGGCCATAATGCCGGCATTGTTGACGAGAAAATCAAGCTTCGGCGTCTCAGCATCCACCTTTTCGGCAAAACGGCGCACCGAAGCAAGATCCGCCAGATCCATCGGCATCGTCACCACATCACCGATGATCCCGCCAAGGGCACCTGCCGCCTTTTCAGGTGAGCGCACCGGGACGATGACGTGAACGCCCCTCGCCGCAAGCGCGCGGACGAGCTCAAGTCCTATGCCGCTATAGCCGCCCGTGACAATCGCCGTATGGCCGGCCAGTTCAATATCCGCCAGAACCTCTGCAGCCGTGCTTTTCGCCGAAAATCCGGAGCCAACCGGAACCTGATCTGATGCACTCATCGAAGCCTCCCGAAAAAGAGGCCCAGTGTTGCCAAGACAGGCAGCACTGTCAACGCACACCGCTGAAGACAGGCTCAACCGCGGGTCGTGTCATCCGGGGCGCGCCGCAGCGGTGCGCGCGACAATTCGTTATTGGCATCCGTCAGCTTGCGCAGGAGCACCAAAAAGGTCTCACGCTCAGCAGCTGAAAGCTCCTTGAGGATGATCTTCTGCGTCTTGAAGACCGACGGCCGGACACTATCAAGAAAACGCTGGCCCTCGTCGGAGAGTTTCAGAGTGCGTGCGCGCCGGTCCGAAGGGCTGATACGCCGCTCGATCAGACCGCGCCCTTCGAGCCGCGAAATCACGCCGCCGATGGTCACCCGATCATAGGCAATCAGTCCGGCCAGCGTCGCCTGGTCGATGCCCGGATGGTTTTCCAGCATCGCCAGCACTGCAAATTGCACGGGCGTCAGCTCGTATCCCGCCGTGCTCGTCTCCGTAATGAAGGCGGACACCGCGATCTGCTGCAGACGGCGGATCAGGTGGCCCGGTAAGTCGTCCAGATTGGTCATGTTTTCCCCTCTAGCCTATCCGGTCGCAAAACGAAATCATTTTCCCTCCGCTCCGCGTCTCAAGGCTGAAAACCTCCGGTCCCTCCCGCAGCACGGCGTGGCCCGCGACTTCGTAGCTTCCCCGCAGAATAGTAAGTATACACATTATTTATTGACAACGATCAAGATGGTAAGTATACGACCCATAATATCGAGCTAAGGAGGAGATGTTCGATGGATATGTCGCAGCCCGAAGATAGCGCCGAGCTCCGCGCGCTTTACCAGGCCTTTCGCCAGAACCACCTTAACCCGCTCTGGACCCAGATCGGCGATCTGATGCCGGTCCATCCGAAGCCGAAAGCTGTGGCACATGTCTGGAAATGGGCAGATCTCTATCCGCTGGCACAGCAGTCGGGTGAACTGGTCCCCGTCGGGCGCGGCGGCGAACGCCGCGCGATCGGTCTTGCCAATCCCGGCCTTGGTGGAGAAGCTTACATCTCACCGACTCTCTGGTGCGCCATCCAGTATCTCGGCGCGAAGGAGACGGCGCCGGAACATCGCCACGCGCAGAATGCCTTCCGTTTCGTCGTCGAGGGCGAAGGCGTTTGGACGGTGGTCAACGGCGATCCGGTGCGCATGAGCCGCGGCGACTTCCTGCTTACCCCCGGCTGGAATTTCCACGGCCATCACAATGAAACCGACCAGCCAATGGCCTGGATCGATGGCCTCGACATTCCTTTTTCCTATCAGAATGATGTCGGTTTCTTCGAATATGGCTCCGACCGGGTGACCGATTATGCGACACCTGAATTCTCGCGCGGCGAGCGGCTCTGGTGCCATCCGGGCCTGCGTCCGCTTTCGGGCCTCGAAAATTCGGTAAGCTCGCCAATCGGCGCCTATCGCTGGGACTATACCGACCGGGCGCTGACCGAACAGCTTCTGCTGGAAGAAGAGGGCCAGCCTGCCACCTATGCCCAGGGTCACGCCGCCATCCGCTATGTCAACCCGACCACCGGCGGCGATGTCATGCCGACAATCAGGGCGGAATTCCACCGTTTGCGGGCCGGTGTTGAAACGGCCACCCGCCGCGAGGTCGGCTCCACCGTGTTTCAGGTCTTTGAAGGCCATGGCGCGGTCGTCATGAATGGCGAACGCAAGACGCTCGAAAAGGGTGACATCTTCGTCATTCCCTCCTGGGTGCCCTGGGCGCTGGAAGCGGAAACGCAATTCGACCTGTTCCGCTTTTCCGATGCGCCGATCATGGAGCGGCTGAATTTCGCCCGCACGCTGATCGAAGACACCGCGGCATGACAGGCCTTGATGACGCCCGACGCGCATTGATCGAGCGGCAGGGGCCCGGTGCGCGCTATGATGCGCCGGAAGCCCCTGCGGAGATGCTGCATCTTGCCCGCACAGGCACGGCCTATTTCGCGCGGTTTCTGAACCGTCTTTCCGATCGAAATCTCTATCAGCCGCTGCGTGCTGATGGACTGACGCCCGCTCATGTGGTCTGCGCCGTTTCCTATCAGGCCCGCGCCATCGCCCGACAAGCAGAAGCCATTACGGCGGCAGAACCCGTTCCGCCGCTTCACGACACCCTGGCCGAGCATAAGGCAATGATTGATTTCGGCGCCACCCTGCCCGCCCGGGCGCTCAGACATCTGTTCGATCATGCAAGCGTGCATCTGAACGTGGTCTGGCGCGATCTTCCAGGCCATGGCTGGCAGGCTGCCGTTCCCGGCATTGATGGAGCCATGCACCCGTTTGCCGATACGGTGCGCGCCAGAGCCTGTTTCATCTGGGCGGCGGCCTTCGAGCTCAACAATGGCGCGCGCAAGCGCGATCTGCCGGCAGCGCTGCTTGCTGCCGGATGCAATGAATTTGCCGCGTGAAAGGCGGCATGACGACGTGAAAGGAATTTACCGATGACCAAAGAGGCTCTGTTTCCCTCCCCCGCATGGCCGACCATTCCTGTTGAAGGCGAGGCGGCCGAATATCCGGTCCATCGCATTTTCTGCGTTGGCCGGAACTATGCCGCGCATGCTGCAGAAATGGGGGTCGAGGTCGACCGCGAGGCGCCTTTCTATTTCACCAAGTCGGCGCTGGCGACCGAGGACTCGGGCGCCACAATTGCCTATCCGCCGGGCACTGGAAATTTCCACTATGAGATGGAACTCGTCATTTTTATCGGCGCTGCAATCTTCAGGGCAGACCGGGAAGCCGCCCGCACCGCCATTTATGGCTATGCCTGCGGCCTCGATATGACACGACGCGATCTGCAGCTTGTCGCCCGCGCCAAGCAGCGACCGTGGGATCTTGGCAAGGATGTCGAGCAGTCAGCCGTTTTCGCGGCGATCACCAGGGCAGACGCCGTCGGCGAGATCGGCCCGCAGCGGATCCACCTCGAGGTCAATGGCGATGTCAAACAGGATGCCCATCTTTCCGACCTGATCTGGAAGGTTGACGAGATTGTCGCCGATCTTTCGAAATTCTATCACCTCGCACCCGGCGATGTGATTATGACTGGCACGCCCGCCGGCGTCGGCGCGGTCGTTGCCGGCGACGTGATCACTGGCGGCATTGATGGCCTGGCGCCCGTCAGGCTGACAATCGGAGCGGCTGAATGATCCGCTTTTACGGCTATTTCCGCTCGTCCTCGGCCTATCGCTGCCGCATCGCCTTCAATCTGAAGGAGATCGGCTACGACTTCGTTTCGGTGCATCTGCGCAAGGATGGCGGTCAGCAGAAAACGGCGGACTATCGTGCGAAAAACCCGCAGGCGCTTGTGCCGGCGCTGGAAGATGGCGACCTGACCCTGACCCAGTCGCTCGCCATCATCGAATGGCTGGACGAGACCTTCCCGGAGAAGGCGCGCCTGATCCCCGAGGACAAAGACCTTCGCGCCAAAGTCCGGGCCTTCGCCCAGGTGATCGCCTGCGACGTTCACCCGCTCCAGAACCTCCGGGTGCTCGATTATCTCAAGGGCGAATTCAGCGCCGACCAGGCTGCGCTTGACCGTTGGTGCGGCCGCTGGATCGGCGATGGCCTCGCCGCCTGCGAGGCACTTCTGGAAGAGCAGCCCCCGTCGACATTCTGTTTTGGAGAACAGCCGACACTTGCCGATATCTGCCTCATTCCGCAGGTCTTTTCGGCCCATCGCTTTGGCGTTGACATTGCTGCCATGCCACGGCTTCAGGAAATAGCTGCAGCGGCTGATGCCCTGCCGGCCTTTGCCAATGCTCATCCGCGGAACCAGCCAGACGCGGAGGGATGAATAAAACGGCAGATGCAGGGCCGAGGAGGGTCCTGCCTGCCGGCGTCATGAACATCAGGAGGAGAAACCATGACCACTTCGAATTTCGGCCTGAAGGCCCTTCTTGCCACCGCCACCCTGCTCGCGCTCCCCTTTGCCGCCGAAGCGCGCGAACTGCGCATGGGCCTGATCACGCCGCCAAGCCATGTCTGGACCAAGGTCGCGGAGCGCATGGCCGAAAAACTGCCCGAAGCCACCCATGGCGATCTGACACTGGCCATCTTCCCCGCCGGCCAGCTCGGCACGGAACAGGAAATGTTCCAGCAGATGTCGACCGGCCTCCTGGATGCCGGCCTGATGACGGCGGCAATCACCTCGCTGCGCGCGCCTTCGCTTCAGGGCTGGTTCACACCTTATCTGTTTTCCGATGTCTCTGCCGCGATCAGCGCCGCCGATACGCCCGCGGCCCAGGCGATGCTCGGCGAGCTTGACAAAGCGGGGCTCCACGGCATGGGCTACACCTTTGCCGGAATGCGCCATATCCTGATGCGCGACGAACCGGCAACCGATGTTGCGGCGCTGCAGAACAAGAAGATCCGCATCGTGCCTTTTCCGGCGATGAAGGTCTGGTGGCAGGCGGTCGGCGCCGTTCCGACGCCGGTGAACCTGACCGAGGTCTATCAGGCACTTCAGACCGGCCTCCTAGATGGCGTCGACATCGATCTTGATGCACTGGTTGGCCTGAAATTTCAGGAGGTCGCCCACAATCTGACGCTCACCAGCCACATGACTTTCCCGGCCGTGATGATGGTGTCCGACATGACCTGGTCCGGCCTGAGCAAGGACGAACAGGATGCCTTCCAGGCGGTGGCATCCGAGGCGCTTGCCTGGGGCTCGGAGCAGCAGATCGCGGCTGAGGCGGCCAATCTGGCAACGCTGGAAAAGGACATGACCGTCACCAGGCTCACCGACGGCAAGCAGGCCTTCGCCAAAGCCAATGAGGCGGTTGATGCGAGCTTTGCCGCCTATCCGCTGATCGGCGAATTTCAGACCCAGGTCGCGGAGCAGGCCAAGTGAACCCTCTGGGCAAAATCTCGGCCGGCCTGGCCCAGCTTGAACGCTGGGCCAGCAGGATCCTGGTCGTGGGATTTGTCGGACTGATCGTCGCCAATGTCGGCATGCGCTATCTCGCCGGCAGACCGCTCATCTATGCCGAGGAGCTCGCCGCCATCATGCTCGTCTGGCTCGCCTTCATCGCCACCTCGATCTCGATCCATACCCGTGCGCAGATCGGCGTGACACTTCTGGTCGACAGTTTCTCCGAACCCTATCGCAAGATCATCGACCTGATCGTCTGGGCGCTCATCGCCATCATGCTCGCCATCCTGCTGAAGGCCGGCATTGCCTGGGTCCGTTCGCCTGTCGTTGCCTTCGAGCAGGTGATCACCACCGGATGGGCCAAGGCGCCGTTCTTCACCATCTTCCCGATCTTCTGCGCCTCGGCGCTGATCCATGCGAGCGCCCATGTGGCCCGCGCAGCCGCTGCGCTGAGGGAGAAAACAGCATGACCGGCCTTTCCTTCCTCGTTCTGCTTCTGACCGGTATGCCGGTGGCCTTTGTGCTGATCGGCGCGACACTGGTCTTCATCTTCATGTCCGGGCGTGAACAGCTGATCGCGGCGATCCCCCAGATCTCCTTCGGCTCGGTCGAGAATTTCGACCTTCTCGCCATCCCGCTCTTCATCCTTCTGGGCGAGATCATGAATGAAAGCGGTCTGACGCGTCGCATCATCACATCCGTTCGGGTCTGGATCGCGCGGCTTCCGCATAATCTCGTCATCGTCAATTTGATTTCCAACCTGGCTCTGGCGGCGATCATGGGTTCGGCGACCGCGCAGATGGCGGTGATGAGCCGCGTTGTCGTGCCGGAAATGGAGCGCGATGGCTATGATCGCGGCTATGCCGCCAGCCTGACGGCATCGGCGGGCCTACTCGGCCCGATCATTCCGCCGTCGATGCTGTTCATCATCTTCGGTGTGATCGCCCAGGTGTCGATCGCCGACATGTTCATGGCCGGCATCGTCCCGGGAATGGCCCTGTTCGTGCTGATCCTGCTGCTGGCATTCTGGCAGGCAATGCGCAATCACAGGCAGCACGGTACCACCGAGCGGCTGAACCTCAAGCAGAAGATTGCGGCAACCATTCCCGGCCTCGCCGCCATGTCGATCCCGGTTGTTATTGTCGGCGGCATTTCCTTCGGCATTTTCACCCCGACGGAATCGGCAGCCGCCGCCATTGTCGTGGCGCTCTTCTTTGCCGTGCTCGAATTCCGCGGCCAGACGTTGAAGCACCTGATGGCGATCATCGACCGTACCGTCGCCAACTCGGCAATCGTGCTCTTTCTCGTCGTCGCCGCGAAAATCTTCGGCTGGGTGCTGACCTTCAATCAGGTGCCGCAGCATGTCGCCGATTTCATCGTCTCGCTGACGGATAATCCGACCTTGTTCCTGCTGCTGATCGTCGTCTTCTTGTTCATCGTCGGCATGTTCCTGGACGGTATCGCAGCGCTCATTATCCTGACGCCGATCCTGCTGCCGGTGGCGATCAGCCAATATGGGATCGATCCGATCCAGTTCGGCGTGATCCTCGCCATGACACTGGTACTGGGCCTTCTGACCCCGCCGGTGGGAACGGGGCTCTATATCGCCGCGGCCCTGTCGAAAGTGCCGGTGATGCGGCTGTCAAAGCTCGTGCTGCCCTATGTGCTGGCGACGCTCGCCGTCATTCTCGCGGTCGTCTTCATACCCTGGATGGTTCACCCGTTCTGAATGGATGGGGGAAACCGGCGCTCCGACTGTCAAGCGCCAGACTTAGCAACAGCCGGAATACCGAAACGGCCCGATCCGGGCCGCCGGCAACCTAAAACCGAAATCATCGTGACAGTGCGAAGCGTGAGCTTCGGGCAAACGGAGGAGACTTGCCATGTCGAAATTTACAAATGAAACACACCCCATCCTGATCGCTGGCGGGGGGATCGGTGGCCTGGCCGCGGCCATCGGCCTTGCCAATAAGGGACTGAAATCGCTGGTGCTCGAGCGCGCACCGAAACTCGGCGAGATTGGCGCAGGCATCCAGCTTGGCCCCAACGCCTTTCACGCGTTTGATTATCTCGGCGTTGGCGATGCGGCGCGGGCAATTGCCGTCTATATCGACAATCTTCGGCTGATGGATGCCATCGACGGAACCGAGATCACCCGCATTCCGCTTGATGATGCCTTTCGCACCCGGTTCAAAAACCCCTATGCGGTCATCCATCGCGGCGATCTGCATGGCGTGTTCCTGAAGGCCTGCGAAGATCATCCGCTGGTCACGTTGCGCACCAATGCCGAAGTCGTCGACTACGAACAGGATGGCAGTTCGGTCACTGCGATCCTAAAGGATGGCGAACGGCTGAGCGGGTCTCTGCTGATCGGCGCGGACGGGCTCTGGTCGAATGTCCGCAAGAAGGTCGTCGGAGACGGCGCGCCGCGCGTCTCCGGCCATACGACCTATCGATCGGTGATCCCGACCGAGGACATGCCGGAGGATTTGCGCTGGAATGCCGCCACGCTATGGGCCGGGCCGAAATGTCATATCGTGCATTATCCCTTGCGCGGCTGGAAGCTGTTCAATCTTGTCGTCACCTATCACAATCACGCCCCTTCACCGGAGGCCGGCGTACCGGTCAGCCATGAAGAGGTGCGAAAGGGCTTCGAACATGTGGCGCCGGTTGCCCGCCAGATCATCGAGCGCGGTCAGGACTGGAAACGCTGGGTCCTATGTGATCGCGATCCGGTCGACAACTGGGTCGATGGCCGCGTCGTCCTGCTCGGCGATGCAGCCCATCCGATGATGCAGTATTTCGCGCAAGGGGCCTGCATGGCAATGGAAGATGCCGTCGCCATGGCGCATGTGCTTGGCGAGGAAGGCGATGACCAGGATCTGGCGCTGAAGCGGTATCAGGATCTGCGGTATCTGCGCACAGCGCGGGTTCAGCTGCAATCACGCGAGATCGGCCAGCATGTCTACCACCCGGCTGGCGCCCATGCGAGCCTTCGCAATGCTGTAATGCGTTCGAAATCACCCACTGACTGGTACGATATCATCGCCTGGCTTTATGGCTCCACCGGGCTCGAAGGGGCTGTTGCCGCCTGATCGCAACCGCTATGCCGGTCGCGCACCGCGCTGCCGGCACCTTCAGGGTGGATCGGCCTGAAGCGGGGCACAGAGCAATTTCGCCGCCGCCCTGGCCATGCTCATTGCAAAGGCGGCCCTGGCGCGCGCGAGCTTTGCTTCTTCCAGGGCGACCTTGCCGCCGCAGCGGCTGGCCTCTGGAAGGCTCTCAAGTGCCGCTGCGGCGGCACTCACCCGCGGTTCCGCCGCGGCAAGATCACGCTTAAGCGATGCGATCTTGAGGCGGGTATCCTGATAGGTCCCAAGGAAGGTCTGGCGGTTTTCCTTGGCGGCCAGGATAGTCCGCAGAAGCTCCAGCCGGGCCTTTTCGGTCAGCCTGATGCTGTCACCCTGATCAATGATCGGCAGCACATAGCCGACCAGAAACTGGAAGCTCAGACCGCCGGTCTGGCTCATAAAACTCGGCAAGGCCGCCGTCAGCTTGGTGTAGCGCGATTTCTTGGCGAGATCGAGCTGCGCCACGGCCGCCTCCACCAGCAGATCCTCCAGCTGGCTGTTGCCAGAGGCAGAAAAACACATCTGGCCGTCATCCGTTGCAGGATCAGGCAGAAAGTTCAGCGCCGGGTAGACCGGTTTTCCGGCATCAATCGTGTCGCCGCGCCCTTCGAGCCCTGCGAGTGCCAGAACCTTATCCTCCTGGATTTCCATTGCAGCCGCGATGGCACTTGCCTCGCTTCTGGCGGCCGAAAGCTGGACTGAGAGGTCTGACAGTTCGGCAGAAGAAACATTGCCCAGCGCGCTTTCCGCCTTCAGCGCCTCAGCCTTACAGGCCAGGGCATCAGCCTCGAGGCCCGCCTTCTGCCGGGAAAGCTCCATCTCGCTCAGCGCGGCATAGGCCTGCAGCAGCGTCAGAAGCGCCTTGCGCCGGGTCAGCTCGTATTGAACCGGGATCAGCTTCTCCGCAATTTCCACCGCGTGCTTGTCGAGACCGAGCAATGTGTAGGCGATATCCCAATCGACCCCGAGGATTACATTATTGCTCGTCGTCAGACCGCCACTGCGATCATAGGTCACGAAACTGCGAGCTTCGGCCGAGATGCGCGGATAACGCTGGGACTTGCGCGCGTCCAGCGCCAGTTCTGCTCCGGCCTTGGCGATGCGCGCCTTGAGGATATCCTGACCACGAATACGCGCCGTATCGACCAGCAGGACCGGACCGACATCGCTGGCCGGCACTTGCGCCGGTGCGTCAGAAATCGTCTGCTGCAGAACCTCAATATCCACGCGCGTGCTTTTCAGCGCCGGTGACGCGCAGGCGACAAGCGATACGGCGGCCAGAAGCGCTACCACCCTCTGCCCGGCCTGACCCAGCCGCATGCGGCCTATGCTGTGACCTTTGCTATTGCTCAAGGACGCGCTCACCGGGCTTCAGGCCTGAAAGAATGCGGACAAACTGGCCGTCGACTTCGCCGGGAACGACATGAACCAGCGTCTGGCCACCCGCATCCAGCCGCTGCACGTAAGCCTTGCCCGCCTCAAACCGGAGGGCATCGGCCGGAATGGCGGGTTCCGGACCGCCCAAAGGTTTTGAGAACCGGCAGACAGCCTGGCTGTGGAGAAGATCCGCACCATGTTCTGCAGCAAAGACGATATCCACATCATAGGCATAGCGACCACGCCTTTGTTCCAGCGTGTCGTTTACCAGACGGGTGGTGGCGATTTTCGCTTTTCTCGCAGCCTGGTCTGCAGCAAACAGCACCGTGACGTCGGCATTCTCGACGACGGCCATGTCGGCATCATCGATCCGCACCGTCGCCCCCAGCAGATCCGGCTGCACGAGATCGGCGATTTTCGCCCCGGCCCTGACCTGCGCGGCCTCAGCGGCGCCGAAATGCGGGTCGGCAAATACCACCCGGCCGGCGTCCGGCGCACGCAGAACCATAGCCTCAAGACGTTTGTCGATCTCCGCAAGCGCCTGTTCGGAACGGGCGATATTGTAATGCAGCGCGTCAATATCGAGCTTTTCCTGCGCCCGGTCGAAGCTTTGCTGGTGACGAAGCCGCGTCAGCGCCTTGGCGGCGGCATCCCGTTTCAGTTGCGCCTCTTCAACCCTGCTGGGCGCAATCTTGCCCTTTCTCTCGAGATCGGCAATCTCTGAAAGCAGCGTTTCCTGCCGCTTGAGTGTTTCATCCGCGTCCTGCCATTCCAGTTGGCGGATCGCCTCCTTTTCCGTCAGGGCAGGCCCGGTCTTGAACGCCAGCTGCGCTTTCAGGTTGCCGAGATCCAGCCGGGCGAGCTTTTCATCGCTTTGCAGCTTGTCCCGGTCATAGCTGGCAATCACTGTGCCTGCCGGCACAAATGCACCGTCGCTGACATCGGCTGACAGACTGCCATCAACCGGCGCGGAAAGGGCCGCCGGCGCACCGTAGTCGATATGGCAGCGCCGAATGATCGTTTCGGCAAACAGGTGCGTTGTGACATCGAACACCTGGCGCGGCGGCGTGTTGGCAACGGCCTTTCCACGCAGAACGGCCGCGCCGTCTGCAAACGCAAACCAGACGCCGCCGCCAAGACCGCAAAGCGCGGTAACAGCAAGAACAATCCGACGCATCGACATCTCCTCAGCTCTCCCGCAACACGGTCGCAGGATCTGTTCGCGCCGCATTCAGCGCCGGGACAATGCCTGCCGCCAGTGAGACCAGCAGAAAGCCCAGCACAGCCTTGACGATGGCCATGACATTCCGATCCCTGTCACCGTCACTTCCGACCATAATGAGCCGGCTGAGCGGCTGCTCGAGCACATGCGCCAGCACAATGCCGCCAGCGATGCCGACCACAAGCGCAAGGGAAGCGATCAGTATCGTTTCCTCGACGATCTCAACGACGATACGCAGGCGCGTGGCGCCGAGCGTACGACGGATGGCGATCTCACGGCGGCGCTCGGTCACCGAAAAGGACATCAGCGAGGCAATCGATACCGCGCCGATCATCAGGATAATGGCGCTCAGGCCGACCGAAATCGAGGATGCGACGACCTTCAGCCCGCGCGCCTGGTCGACGATCGGCTGCGCCGACCAGATCGTCAGCCTTGAGACATCGAAGATCAGCGAGAGCAATGCTTTGAGCCTGGTCTCGTCAAGGCCTGCCGCCGGCCCTGATATGAGAAAGCTAAAGCCGCTGGTATAGGCTTCCTCGAAGGATGTTTCCTGCAGCGGGATCAGGACCGAATCGGCAATATCGGCAAATGGTGGCCTGACCGGCGCCTCGAACGCGCCCGCAATCCGGCAATAGCGACCATTGATCCAGAGCCCGGAGGAGGTCCCATCGAGACCGAGCCGCCCTGCAAGCCGTGATCCGACCAGACAGTGATCCTGCCGGGTTTGCCAGTCGTCTGACTGCGCTGCCGTTTTCAGCGACAGCCCCGCCCGCGCGGCAAAGCCTTCGCCGACAGAATAGACTTTGGCAATCTGGGTTCCCCCGCCTTCGCCAATGGAAACGGCGAAAGAGCGGAAGGGAATGACGCTGAAACCCGGCCGCAGCAATGGCTGGATAAGCTCTGGACCGCGTGCCGCAAGTGCCAGCGCATCAAGGCGGCCATCGGTGATGTCTGCAACCTCGTCTGCGGCGCCATTGACGATGAAAGTGTCTGCATTATCCAGCTCGAGCAGCAGATCGAAATGCCGCAATGCATTGCCTGACAGGGTGTAATTGGCAATCGTACCGCTCAGCGCCATCGACAGTGTGATAACGGCGAAAACCAAACGCGGCAGGCCGAAGGCGCGAAGCCGGCCCAAAACGGCTTCAAAGCCCGGCGGCATGGCACCTGCCTCCCGCTATCCTGAGCACGGTATCAAAATGGCGGGCATGATCGAGATTATGCGTGACCATGACCAGACCGCAGCCCTCGCCGACGTTCTCCATCAGCAGATCGAGGACAAGGCGCCCCGTCTCCTCATCGAGATTGCCGGTCGGTTCATCCGACAGAATCAGACGCGGTTTCGTAACCAGAGCCCTTGCAATGGCAACGCGCTGCTTTTCGCCGCCGGAGAGGCGGCTCGCACGAACCCGCAGCCGATGGGTGAGACCGACACGCTCAAGCGCATCTGCCGCCCGATGCAGAGCATCCCTTCGTCCAAGCCCGATATAGCGCAGCGGCAATGCGACATTCTCCACTGCGCTGATATGTTCGATGAGATTGAAGCCCTGAAACACGAAACCGATGGTTTCCCGCCGCAGCTGCGTGCGGGCGCGGTCATCAATGGACATGACATCCTGTCCCGTCAGCAGGACCTGACCGGTATCAGGCGTCGACAGGGTTCCGAGGATCTCAAGCAGTGACGACTTGCCCGAACCGGACGCACCGATCACGCAAAGGCGCTCACCCGGTCGAAGCGACAGGTCAACACCCTTCAGAATTTCTATGGCCTGTGAAGACGAACGCACCGTTTTGCCAACGGCCCGCACGTCCAGCAGCAACTGAGACATATGCACTCCGCCCGGAATGCAGGCGGACCTCAAACAAGCCCGCATGCATTGGCTCTTCGCTCAGTAATCGGCCGCGCAGCCGTATGCGGAATACATCTCGTTGGCCAGATCTGCCGCTTGGGAGAAATAGCTCCAATAGGTCGATGACTGAGACGACCCCGAGGCTACGGCAGATTTGTATTCCGAATAATAGGACCGGGCCGTGTCGCATTCGGCGGCGACCTGGATATTCACATTCGAGTTCGAGGTTGTGCAGGAACTCGGGCATTTCAGCGTCGAGGATTTCACCGTTCCCGACGAAGAACTTGAAGATGAGGAACTGGAAGAGGAACCCGACGAGGAGCTTGATGAAGAGCTCGACGAACTGGATGAGTCGGACGAATCGGACGAACCGAAAAGATCAGAACCGCTGCCGGAACAGCCGGCCAGGAAAAGCAGCGCCACAAGCGGCGCGAGAGTTTTGGTTTTCGACATCAAGGTCCCCTCGAAAATCAATCTGAAATAAATGCAGGCGCTAAAAGCTCTTTGGGCTCGCATTCTGGACTTGATGTTAGAGAGGTTTCTCAATGTCTGCTCCCCCCATATGGGGGGGCATGCGATAGAATGGCTGGAAAAACCTTTATGAGGCGTTCTTGAATCTGGACACACGCCGAGAGCTTCGGGACTATCCTGAATTTTGTGCTCCGGCGTGGTAACTGCTCTTTGCAGGAGATCCACGTATGAGCATCGACAAAGATCTTTTGGACCGCTCGATGCAAGAGCGTTCGCCCGGCGATCTGTTCGGCAAGGTGGTTCTCGACATTCTTCGTGACCGCAACGGCACCTTCGAGCCGGCGCTGATCGCCAAATACAAGCGCAGCTTTCCCGAGCCACTTCAGCCTATTCAGTTCGTGGTTCGGCCATTCAAGAAGCGGCCCTTGAAATGGATCGCTTATCTCTCGCGAAAAATGACTTGCGCTGGCGCTTCGGTTGAAGCGCCAGCGCAGCGAGAACACTTTTGCGTCCCCGCTCGCGAGCGCAAGTGCTGTTTCAGCCTTAATTGAAGACCATGCCGCCATCCACGATCATCGCCTGACCGGTGATGTAGTCGGAATCAGGGCCGGACAGGAAAGCAACGCAGGCCGCCACATCTTCGGGTTCGGAAACCCGGCCCAGAAGCACGTTCTTGGCCCATTGTTCGAGGCCCCATTCCAGTGATTTGCCGTTTTCATCGGCCACTTTCTGGGCAATGCCTTCCATCATCGGGGTACGAACAATACCGGGGCAATAGGCATTGGCCGTGATGCCGAGCGGAGCAAGATCCTTCGCCGCAGTCTGGGTAATACCGCGAATGGCGAATTTGGTCGCGCCATAAACAGCAAGATCCGGATTCCCGACCTGACCAGCCTGCGACGATGCCGAAATAATCTTTCCGACCACCTCGCCCTTCTTCGAGGGTTTACGCTTCTTGAAATGTTTGACGGCGGCCTGAATACCCCAATAGGTTCCGCCAACGTTGACATCAAAGACCTTGTGATAGATTTCCGGCGTGATGTCTTCAATCGGCGTTGTCGGGCCAAGACCGGCATTGTTGATCATCACGTCAAGGCGACCATAGGCTTCCACAACGCTGTCCACGGCCTTAAAAACCTGTTCGCGGTCGGCGACATCGACCTTGACGGCCATGGCCTTGCCGCCAGCAGCGGAGATCTGGCTGGCTGTTTCCTTGGCCGTGTCGAGATTGAAGTCCAGGCAGCCAATTGCAAAACCATCCCTGGCGAGACGTGTGGCGATCGCCCGCCCGATACCTTGTCCTGCACCGGTGACAATCGCAACTTTTCCATTCATTGGCATTTTAGATCTCCTTTCAAAACACTCGGCATTACTCTTCCCGCCGTCTGGAACGGCGGGAAGAGGCACTTCATTCAGAATTTTGCGTCGATATCAACGACATCGATGAGCTTGAGGTTGACGAATTCCTTAAGGCCGAGACCCAGCAATTCGCGCCCATAGCCTGAGCGGCGGATGCCACCAAAGGGCAGGTCGGCCTCCACCTTGGTCGGATGGTTCACGAACACCATGCCCGTGGAGATCTTACCCGCGACCTCCGCACCGTGCTTGACGTCGGACGTAAAGACCGAACCACCCAGGCCGAAGGGACTGTCGTTGGCGATGCGGATCGCATCCTCTTCGTCCCTGGCACGGAAAATCATCGAAACAGGACCGAAGAACTCCCAGTAACGTGCAGGGTTGTCTTCTCCGACATCCGTCAGCAGGGTTGGCTGAACGAAAGCACCATGGTTGGGAACGGCAGGACCAACCTGCTCGGCCTTTGCGCCATGGGCCACAGCCTTGCGAATCTGTTCCCTGACATCGTCGGCGGCCTTCTTCGATGAGAGCGGGGCCAGTGTTGTCTTCGGATCCGAGGGGTCACCGGCAACAAGTTTTGCAACACCCTTGCGGTATTGATCGATGAAGATGTCATAGACCTTGTCGACCACGATCATCCGCTTGGACGAAACGCAAACCTGTCCGCCATTCCAGTGCCGCCCGAATACGGCCCAGTCGACCGTCTTCTTCATGTCGGCGTCGGCGAGTACAACGAAGGCATCGGCGCCGCCTAGTTCCATCGTCGATTTCTTCAGCGCCTTGCCCGCCTGCGCGGCGACAACAGCACCCGCGGCCTCCGAACCGGTCAGGGCCACGCCGTGAACACGCGGATCATTAATGATCATTTCGATCTGCGAGCGGGTAGCGTAAAGATTGG
This sequence comes from Martelella sp. HB161492, assembly GCF_013184775.1. Classification (GTDB taxonomy): domain Bacteria; phylum Pseudomonadota; class Alphaproteobacteria; order Rhizobiales; family Rhizobiaceae; genus Martelella. The sequence continues at coordinate 311,286 of NZ_JAATVV010000005.1, read as the reverse complement.
TGAAGGCTCCTTCCGGCAAGCCGGCCTCGGCCATCAGCGTGGCAAAGATGGCGGCGCTTTGCGGCACATTCGAAGCATGTTTCAGGATCAGAACATTCCCAGCTGAAAGCTGCGGCGCCAGAATACGGGCGATCTGGTAATAGGGGAAATTCCATGGCTCGATGGCCAGCAGGATCCCCAGCGGCTCGTAAACAAGCTTTGCCTTGCCTTCTGCCGGATCCTTGACCGGAAGCTCTTCCGGCGCCAGCAGTCTTTCGGCATTTTCGACGTAATATTCGAAAATCTTCGCCGACAGCTCCACTTCAGCCTTTGCTTCGGCAGTGAGCTTGCCCATTTCCAGCGTCAGCAGGCGCGCGAACTTGTCGCTGTCGCGGCGCAGGATAACCGCTGCCTTTTGCAGGACACGGGCACGTTCAGCAAAAGAGGTTTCCCGCCATTTCAAAAAAGCCTGATGGGCCCTGTCGAGCGCTTTCTCAACTTGAGCATCGGTCGCATCCGGGAAGGTTGCGACAGTCTCTTCTGTGAATGGGTTTATGGTTGCGTAGGCCATTTTTCTTCCTTCTGCGATATAGATCGCCTCTCTCAGAATGGCTTCAGGCACCGATATCGTTCAGTGACTGGACCATCTGGCTCAGCACAGCCTGCGCGTCACCGTAGACCGTGTTGCAATTTCCCCCGTAGAACAACCGGTTCTCCACGCCGGAATATCCCTCACCATGACCACGTTTGAGGACCTAAACCCGATGGTCTGATCTGCAGTCAGAATAGGCATTCCGCAGATCGGCGAGGATGTGTCGGTACGAGCCGTCAGAGCAACGTCGGTATCGGCGTCGTCAGGGTCGATCTCATACATGTCAAAAATGAGGTCGTGAGCAGACAAGCTTCAGCCAGTGCACATTGATATGACCGGGCAGACGTCCAGCTGCCGGATGGATCGCGAATTTGACATCAACATTCTTGAGATGAGCGGCGGCTACTACAGGCTCGTCCAAAGCTGCGCCCACAGCATCCCGCTGCAACCGCCAGAAAATTGTAGCGCCGCCAAATGGTCGATTTTTCCTACTTCGTTGACATCCGGAGTGCCAGAGCGGTTCGGCGACAGCTAAAAAACTATGCCGCCTCAGATACCCTCTGACTGTCAAAAGAAAATTGATGCGCGTGCGTCGGCGTAACGCGGCTAGCGCCCTCACCAGCCGCTCCTTGACGAGGCATCGGATGAACAGCAGAAGGTGCCTGACCTTGACCAAACGTAGCAATGAACGATGATCCGCTCATCAGCCTTGCCAGCCGCAAGCAGACAACCATCCGGCCCTCTGGGATGAGCCGTGGGCGTCCGCGCTAAACCACGTCATGGGGACGATCCACGGCGAGCGCCGAAGCTACCCCAAGCCGCGGGGCACGATCATTACGTTTCCTCTACGAGCTTATTGCAGGCTCGAATTACATGGCTGTAGAAGTGCTGAAGGCCGTGGCAAAGATAGTGAAGTCCGGCTTCTCCATCTGTGGTCTTGAGGAAGCGGTCTTTGGGGCAATGTCCCCAGCAAAGCTGGAGATAGGGACATTGCTGACACTTCTTCGGAAGGTTCTTCGACTTGTCGATGCCAAATTTCATCTGCTTTTCGCCGAAGGCGAGGTTGCCCTCATGAGTCTTCAGGATATTCCCGATCTTGAACTCCGGATAGACGAAGTGATCGCAGCTATAAAGGTCGCCATTATGTTCAACGGCGACAGCCTTGCCGCAGTAGCGGCTGGTGACGCAGTGCTGTGAGCCGTGCCCCAACAGCATCGACAGGATGTTTTCGAACTGGTCGACAAAGACGCGCCCGAAGTCATTGGCCTGCCATTCGTCAAAGATCGTGGTCAAAAAAACGCCCCACTGCTCGGGATCGACCGACCAGTCGGCAACGGCGGACCGGCGATGCCCCGGTCGCGCGGCTCTTGTGTGTTCATAGGGCAGCAGATCGGGATCCCAGTGTTGCGGCGCGGTCTGGAAAAAGTCCTTCTTCTCCATCCCCGGAATGAACTGTATCAGGCGCGGTCGGATCTCGTCGCGCAGAAAGCGGTAGACCTCAAGCGGGTGTCCGGCATTGGCATTGTTGACAACACAAAGAGCGCTGAAAGGGACTTGATGCTCATGCAGAAGGTGCGCTGCAGCCAGCACACGCTGGAATGTCGGCCGCCCGGCCTTGTTGACACGATAGCGATCATGCAGATGTTCAGGACCGTCGATCGAGAGCCCGATCAGAAAATTCTCGCGCTTCAAAAAGCGCGCCCAGTTCTCGTCGAGCAGAATGCCGTTGGTCTGCAAGTCGTTTTCAATCTTCTGGCCGGGCTTGGCATAACGACGTTGCAGTTCGACGACCTTTTCGAAGAATGCGAGCCCCATCAATGTCGGTTCGCCGCCCTGCCAGCTAAAAATGACCGCATCGCCATCCTGCGCCTCGATATACTGGCGCACATGCTGTTCCAGGACCTCGTCGCTCATCCGCGGGGCCTTGGGCTGATGCAGAAGGCCTTCCTTGTGCAGATAGAAGCAATAGGTGCAGTCCAGATTGCACTGCGCCCCCGAGGGCTTCATCATGGCGTGGAAACGATGGCCTGTTCCCTTCGCTGCGTAACGATCAGGATCCATTTTCGGGAAGGGCGCCGTTTCAGCGTCGCGTGTCTCTACAAGATCCATAAAAGCCTCCGAGCCATATTCCAAAAGAGGAAGACGGCGATTAACGTGTTTAGTACGCCATGCGTCCAACTGGCCGCCTTGTCTGACGGAAATCGATTCCGATTTTCGCACCAATGTGGCAGTTAATTCAGTTTGCATGCTGAAAATCTACGCCAGATCGGTACTCCGCCGTCGTGAATGTCCAGACTGGTGCCGCATCAATGCGGGAACATCGTCGCCCAGTCGTTTTTCATGCTGATAATGTGCCAGCCCTTGGCTGCGGCGTCGTCCAGCCCCTTGTCGAGCTTGCCGAAATGGCTGTCGCGGTCATAGGCATATTCGCGCACGCCGTCGTCATGGTGGACGATCATGCCCAGCCTCTTGCCCGTGGCGCTGCTCGTCCATTCCAGCATCTGATAGTCGCCATCGGAATTCCCGAAGGCGGCGATGGGTCGACGTCCGATATGGCTCAGTATTCCGACAGGCTTGCCGGTCTTGTCGTCGATAAAGTCGATTTTGGCGGTACGTTGAAGGCTCGGCACGCCATCGGTCACGATATATTCGGTCACGATCGATGAGCCGACAACCTGTTCCGGCGGAACGCCGTAGACCTTCTCTGTCCAGGGCCGCATGAATTCGATGCCGCCACCGGAAACGATGAAGGTCTTGAAACCATTGCTGCGCAGATAATCCATCAGTTCCAGCATCGGCGCATAGACAAGTGCTGTGTAAGGCTTGTGGAATCTCGGATCGGTGGCGGTGGTCAGCCAGTCGCTGACAATCGTTTCGAAATCATCCGTGCTCATGCCAGCATGGGTGGCACCAATGATCGTCATCAGCCCCTGCTCGCCAGCCGCAGCAAGTGTGGCCATGTCATCGTCCAGAATCGCCTTAAACGGCTGGGTGGTCTTCCATTCAGGATGATTGGCGGCGAGTGCCTTCACCCGATCAAACGCAAAGGCAAGCTGGGTGTACATCGGCTGTTCGACCCAAAGCGTGCCATCATTGTCAAAGGTTGCGATGCGCTCGGGGACCGGGACGAAATCCACACTCCCCTCGGTGGTTACCGCCTCAACGAAATCGATGATTGCCTGCTTGTTTGCACCATCATTCCACGATGCCAAGGGATCGTCTGTAGCAAAGCCGAACGCCGGCAGGGCAAGCACTGTAATGACGATAGCGGCAAGCCTTTTGACGAATATATTATCGTGTGACATCGGCAACCTCGTTTTATTGGAGCAAAACAGGCAACCGCCGCGCAAGCTGCGCGGCGGTGTTCATTTCGGATGCAATCAGTTGCCGCTTGGCAGGCCGATGCTGAAGCCATTGTCCTTCAACTGCTGCTGAAGATACTGGACGTGCTGATATTCAGGAAGCGTGATCGGTCCGGTATAGCTTTCGCTCTGAACCTTGCGTGGAGGATACTGAAGGTAGCTCTTCATCACTTTCTGCATCACCTCATTGGCCTGCACCATCGTCCAGGTCGTTTCGGTGAAGTTGTTCATGTAGATGTCATACCGTTCCTGCGGATCAGACAGGAGGTCGAAAACCTGCGGCACGGTCGCCACATATTTTTCCGGCCCCTTCCAACCGAGATTGGTATCGACGGCAAGGCCTCCCGTGGTGGCGCCGTCGTCACCGCGAAGGTTGAACACAAACTTGTACTGGCCAACACGAACCGCGCCCGGCGACAGTTCCATCTCGGTGAAGAATTCCCAGTCGTTCCGGCCGGATGAACCTGTGCCTTCGAGAATCGGCGTCATGTCGTAGCTGTCGAAGGTAGTAGGTTTGCCTTCCAGGTCTTCGGTCGGCAATGTGATGCCGCCAACGGAGGCAAAGGTCGCCATCAGGTCAAGGCCGCCGGCGATATCGTCGCTGCGCGTGCCGGGCTTGACGTGGCCGGGCCAGCGGACAATTGCCGGAACACGGTTGCCGCCTTCACGAACCGTACCCTTGGTGCCGCGGAAGGGCGTGTAGCCTGCATCCGGGTAGACGTCCTGCCATGCACCATTGTCGACCGTCAGGAAGACCAGCGTGTTGTCGGCGAGGCCGAGTTCGTCAAGCTTGCCAAGCACTTCGCCGATGCGTGCGTCGAGTTCGACGACGGAATCGGCATATTTGCTCTTCGAGATCGATTTGCCGATATAGTCGGGATGCGGCAAGTTCGGCTGATGGTTCTTCATGAAGTTGACGTTGAGGAAGAACGGCTCGCTCTTGTCCTGCGCCGCTTCTTCTAGGAAACCGATTGCAGCCTTTTCAACATAGGCGTCCAGATAGGGAATGCCAACCACGCCCTTGTCCGGCGTATCAACATATTCGCCGTTCACTTTGAAGTCTTCCTTCGCGGACTCGCCGGCATTACCTGAAAGCGAGCCTTTGGTAACCTTGGCGAACATCGCTCGCGTCGCTTCATCCATGGTGGGGGCCCACTTGGGGTCGGCATAGGTGTAAGCGTTGAGATGATAGAGGAAGGCGTTCTTCATCTCGTCATAGCCATGGGCGTTGGGCAATGCGTAATCGGACTCGCCCAGATGCCACTTTCCGGTGAAGTATGTTTTGTAACCGCCCGTCTTGAGAACCGAGCCAAGCGTCCACTCCGCTGCGGGCAGGCCACCGCCCTGCCCCTGGAAGGAGACCGTGGTCATGCCCGAGCGGTTTGGGAAGCGCCCGGTCTGGATCGCCGCACGACCGGGTGTCGAGCTTGGCTGGGCGTAGAAATTGGTGAAGAACATGCCTTCCGAGGCAAATTTGTCTATGTTCGGAGTCGGCATACCGCGGGCGGTGCCACCGAGATATGGCCCAAAATCGCCGTAGCCGGTGTCATCGGTTACAATCAGAAGAATGTTGGGCTTGGCCTGTTCCTGAGCTATCGCCGGGACAGCGAAAAACGTCAGAACCGAGCACGCCAACAGAGCCGTGGTGGACTTTTTGAGTTGCATATTGTTCTCCAGATGGAAACGACAGTGAAGCCCGTCGGGGGATGAGGCACAGGCCCTTTTCGGACCGCCTCGGGATATCGGTCGACACGGGGATCTTGCTTCCCCAGAAAGATATACGCGCTGCCTTTCCGTCTCCCCGATCATCAAATCGCAAAAGAAGGTGATGCCATTCATGGCGGAGGCGGATCCGCCTGACGAAGATCGAGCGGCATCGGGATGCCGCACACCATCAGAGGCGGGACGATGTTGCCCTCCAATCAGGCATTTTCATCTTTTGCAAACAAAGCATGACATCGAGCCATGAGAATGGTTAGGTGCGAACAGGTACGAACAGGTGCGAACCCTTGAAAGGACCAGTAAATGGCGCCGCATGGTTGCTGTGGAAAAGCCAACGCGATCTGAGGTATAAGAAAGTCCAGAGTGAATGAACGCCCCCCTGGGCGCAGCATGTTGGGTACCGAAATGCACAATCAGCCGGCGCAGACTTTGGGTGCGAATTTCCCGCCCGAGCAGGTTCGCGATGAACTTGCGCGGATTCTGGCAAGCAATTCATTCAGGGCAACGCCCCGGCGCAGGCGCCTGCTCGAATACATTGTTGAGGAAGTGCTCGCAGGTCGCGGCCATATGCTAAAAGGATACGCGATCGGACTTGCGGTTTTTGACCGCAAAGCCGATTTCGATCCCCAGGCCGATGCCGTAGTGCGCCTCGAAGCCCGTAGGCTCCGTCATGATCTCGATGGCTATTATGCAGGCGATGGCGCGAAGAACCGTTTACGTATCATGGTTCCCAAGGGACAATACAATCCCCTGTTTTGTCTTCAACATCCGGAAGAAGATGCCGCAGTGGCACCGGAGCCGCCTGACCGCGATGAGGGTTCCATGCAGCCATTGCCACCAGCCCCGAGATGGCATCGGCCACGGATGCTTTTCTGGAGCGTCTTTGTCTTAGCCCTATCCGGTATTCTCGTGTGGAACATGTATTTCATCTACCGTGAAAAGGGGTGGGACACCGGTCTTGCCCAGGCGGGATCACGTCCAGCCGTTGCGGTTCTGCCTTTCGTAGCGATATCTTCAGAGCCGGATCAAGAGCGGGTCGCGATCGGTGTGTCCGACCGGATCGCTACTGCACTGAGCACCTATCCGGATTATGTCGTTTTTCTTTCTCCTTTTGATTCCAGTGCATCGAATGATGATGATTACATCGAGAGGGCAGACAAGCGCGGTATTCGCTATCTCGTCGAAGGCCGCGTCCAGACGGAAGGGCAGAGCTTTGCAGTCAACGCCTTTCTGGTTGACACGAGAACCAAGCAAATTCTTTGGAGCAAGACCTACCTGACTGAGCTGGGGGAAGCGGGACTGATGGAAACTCAGACAGATATTGCCAAAGAAATTGCGACCGAGGTCAGCCAGCCCTATGGCGCCATCCGCACCGAAGTTACCAGAGGCGCAAAGACCGCAGGCCCGAACATTTCCGGCAGCTTTAGATGCGTACTCGAAGGCTATGCCTACCGGCGTGACTTTTCACGCCAGGGGTTCAATGCGCTTTCCCCCTGTCTTGAGAAAGCAGTCGTGCAGGATCCGGGCTATGCCGAAGCATGGGCTATGCTCGCATGGGTTCGACTTGACGGAGGGCGGTTTGGCTATCTGCAGAACCCGGACAAAATGGATATATACGGGAGCGCACTCACAGCCGCCGCCAATGCGCTTGCTCTCGATCGCACCGAAATTCTCGGTCTCAAGGCGATGTCTTCGATCAACCACTACATGGGTAACTTCGCAGAAAGTGAGGACTATGCCCGACAGGCGTTGGCGCTTAACCCATATGATCCGGATTCGCTGGCGCAACTTGGCTGGCGATTATCGACGCGCGGCCGTTTCGATGAAGGTATTCCCTACCTTAACGCCGCAATTGCACGGACCGCCAGCGCGCCCGGTTGGTACTATTACCTGATTGCAGTCGATGACTATCTCGACGGCAACTACAGAGAAATGCTCAATGCGGCCGAACATAGCGCTGTGGACAGGAGCGGTTTTGGCCTTTCCTTACTTGCAACTGCCTATGGAGCGCTTGGCAACCAAAAGCTCGCCACCGACACCTTGTCGAAAATGGCGGTGGTCGATCCCGAGTTCAACCGTGATCCGGCTGGCTTTTATCGCTCCCAGCAGGCAACCGAGGAAATCGTGGAAGCCCTGATGGCGGGCCTTGAGAAAGCGGGCTGGAAGCCGCCTAGCAATAGAGCTGCCGGCGGGTAAAGCAACCCAGGCCGGGATCGACGACGACCTTGCGCAGCGCTAATGTCCACTTCGCTGATCGCCCAACTGAACCTTCATTTTGATAGCTGCCCATGAGCATCAACAAACTGACAGCCTAGCGTGCTCATCTCGGTCGTTCGGCAGACTGCCCCCTTGGCAAATACTGAAGTTCGACGCCAACACAGTAAATATGCAGTTTGGACTGAACCTAGTCCTACGTGAGGCGCGGCGCGGTCCAACGCAAGGCGCAGCCCGTTGCTGATCAGCTACGATCGCAATTCCGCGAGTCCGATTTCCCAGGATATCACGGGCAGATAGCCAAGTTCTCGCTGCGCTTTCGTGATGTCGAGAGTGATTTCGACAGCGCTGGTGGCGTATTCCTGGAAGCTAAGCGGTCCATTCAAGCGCCCGTTGCTCAGGCGATGAAGCCTGTCGCCGATGTGCGCGGTCACGCGCATCATGCCGCGCGGAACGGATTTTTCGGGTGCAGTGAGCCCCTGTGTTGCGAGCAACCCTGTGACCGTCTCCCGGAAGCTGCGGGCTGGACCGTCATTGATGTGGTAAACCTGACCCGTCCTTCCCCGTTCCAATGCCAGATCGATAGCATGGCAAAGATTAACGATATGGGTGGTCGACGACAGATAGGACCCGCCGGAGATCCAGGCAAAACGGCCCGTTTTCACCATTTCGGCCAATCGTGGCAGGGCAGTGCCGTCGTCGCGTCCCCAGACCATGCGCGGGCGCAAGACCATCACACGCATCGTGTCGCTTGCGGTCAGCGCAATGCGTTCAGCTTCGGCCTTTCCTGCAGAATAGGCGCCCGCGGGGCGGGCTGGATAAGGCATGGTCTCGGTGACGCCTCGCAAGGGATTGCCGTCCTGAAGGACAGAATCACTGCTTACATGAACGACCGACAAAACTCCCGCCTCGCGCGCGGCAGCCATGACCCTTTTGGTTCCGTCGCGGTTTTCAGTCAAGGCTCCGCTGCCCGAGCCGTGGTCGAGGTTCGCCGCAGCATGTATCAGGCTCTCGGCACCCGCCATTCGCGACGCAAGGTCTGCGGTCAGCATGTCGCCAATGACCGGTGTGGCGCCAAGGCTGCAGATCAGTTTGGCCGCTCCCTCGCTACGGACCAACCCGATGACGGGGCGGCCTCTGGCAGTGAAGTGACGGATCAGGTTGCGGCCGACATAACCATTGGCCCCGGTAACGAAAATCGACCCATCACGCATTGGAGCCCCCTTCGGTGAGCGTCGCAGTGCACGCGAGCAATTCGATATCGCACAGGATTTCTTCCCGCTCCTCGGCACTCCAGTGCTGGAACTCGAGATGCTGCTGATACTTCAATCCCTCCAGGGCCAGCCAGGCGAGGCGGGCTGCACGGGGATGGCCAGCCCCGGCCAGGATCGTCTGGCCGATCGCCCTTTGGTTGTCGCGAAACCCGGCCCGCAGGGCGGCATCCTGCAAAAGCCCTACGACAAGGCTCAGCACTGCCGCATTTCCGCCCTCGACCGGCGGGCTTCGCCGCGCGGCCTCGATCCGCCCACGCAGCGCTGCGTTCGGTTTACCAGAGAACTCTGCCTGCGCCGCCTCGTTAAAGTCGTTGTCTGCTTTCATCGTACGCGCAACCAACGCGGCGATTAGTTCGCGTTTGTTGGAATGATCGTAAATCACCGTCGCCTTCGACACCCCCGCCTCTCTGGCGACGGCATCAAGAGTTACGATCCCGTCGCGCGCGACGACTCTCTCGACTGCGTCCAGAATTGCATTCTGATCATGTTTCCGGGGGCGTGGCATCTTTCACCTATTTATTTCCGACTGGTCGGAAATAAATGCTGCAGGCCGCGACGTCAACTAACTTCGCTCGTGTGCGCTAGCCCTTACGAACGCGATCATCGGCTAGAAGGCCGGCAACCGTCGCCGAAAAGTGCCATTCGGAAGGAAACACACCCTTTGCACGGTCTTGATCGCCTGCAGAGCCAAGGAACAGGAAAACCAGCTTTCATCCGGCCGCCTTGGTTTGTCACGCTTGACCGGGTTACGCTCGTTACAGTCCTTCGGTGCAGATAGAACGAGCGGCAGCTTCCGGCCAGAATCGACTGCGCGTCAGCAGAGCGAGAGCGCCCGCTTTGCGCTTTGCCCGAAACCAGATTTCACAGCCTCCTTGCAGCCCCGCTTTTAGCGGTCCGGAAGGCGCGCAGCACTTTCCCGACGTTGACATCCAGTTCATCGGCACCATTGATCTCAAGATCATAGATCTTGCCATGATGCACGGTTTCCTGATCCCGGCGCGCACTGCCGACCGGCCGGTCACCGCGGGCGGCTTCGCGACGCTCGAGAACGTCGACCGGACACTGAATCCCCACAAACAGCACATCATGATCCCGCAGGAGATCACTGAGCCGTTCCAGCCAACCTTCGGTATCGAGAATATGTTCGAGGATCAGGTCATTGCCTGCATCCGCATAGGATTTCAGCGACAAATGAAAACCTTCGAAAACAGCAGCCCTGCGCTCGGACCAGTCGAAGCTTCCGTCGCAGAAGCGTTGCATTGGCAACACTCCGGAATCGCGCAGGTGATCAATCGAAATATGCCAGAACGGCCTGTCAATGCGTGCCTGCAAGGCACGCGCCAGCGTGGATTTGCCGCTGCTCGATGCGCCATGGAGAAAGATGATATGCGACATGACAGCTCCACCTTGGTCCTGCAGTCAGAGCGGTTGCAGCTTCAACCTGCTCCGCTCTGAGCCGCTTTGACAACCTGCCCCAGCGTGATGGCGATCACGGCCCCGAAGGCAACAACGCCGGCAGCAGAGAGAAAGACCATCGGCGCGGCGCCGTGGTCGGCAACAAAACCGCCCACCGCCATGCCTCCGGCTCCCCCCGCCGTCAGCACCGCTGCGAGCCAGGACTGGCCTTCAGCCGTGCGACCGCGTGGCAGGGCATGATCAATCATCTGCTGCATCAGAATGAGGCTCGGCGAGACAAAGAGGCCGGCAACATAAAGGAGCGGCATCAGAACGAAGACCGACAGCCCCGCCAGAAGCGCAGTTGCAGCGCCCGCAAGGCCGAGACCATAACCGCCCAGAAACAGCATCAGCAGAATGCGCGGGGTGGTTTTCCATTCACGCGTGCCAAAGGCCAGGCCACCTGAAATCGACCCCGAGGCAGCAACGGCAAAAAGCAGGCCCAGAAGATAGCCCTGAGAGGCATGGGTCTGCGCGGTCGCTGTCATCGCCACATCCATCTGCCCGAAGCCAAGCGAAAGAGCCATCGCGATCAGCAGCACCGGAAGAATGATGATGACGGCGCGACCGCCCCTCGCCCCATGAACGGCCTCATGGTCGCCGGCAAGTCGCCCGGCCGGCGTGAACGCATAAAAAAGCCCGCCAGTGAACAGGAAAACCGCGGATGCAATCACCGGCAGCACCGGTCCGCCGGCGTAAAGCAGGCCAACCAGCATCGGTCCGATGACAAACAGCGCTTCCACCGAGACAGCATCCAGCGCATAGGCTGGTGCAATGAGACCCGGCCGATCCGCCGTCAAATGGCGCCAGGCGAGCCGCATAGCGGGCGTCACCGGTGGAAAGAACAGCCCGACCATAAGCGCTGATCCGGCGATCGGCATGAGACCGAAACCAAGCCTCGCCGCTGCCAGTGCGATCAACAGAAAGAAGGCGGAGACCGTGCCCGTCAACATCATAATACGGCCGTGCGACCGGGCATCAAGCGCGCGGCCCCAGCCGGGGGCGGCGATGGCCGTTCCAACCGCAAAAGCGCCAGAAACCAGCCCGCCGGACGCATAGGAGCCGGTGGCTGCCTCGACCAGGATGAGAAGGCCCAGTGGCGTCATCGCCATCGGCAGCCGGGCGATGAAGGCTGCCAGACAGCACGAACGGATCGGGGCCGAGCTCAAAAGCGTGAGATAAGTCCTCACCCGACAGCGCTCCGCCGATCACACATCAGATTGAAAAACATTGCGATTCCCTCCCCTTGTCCTGGCCGTGAGATTATCCGGCTTTCATGAACGCAACAAGAACGAAAAGAGGCATGGTCAGTCACAGCCTTCCGGTCTCTGAATGCCGAGTTCGCGGTCCAGATGCGCCCAGGTCGCGGCTTCCAGCGCCTCAGGCCAGACAACGCCGGATCGCGCGGCAAGCGCCCGCGCGCGCGGCAGGAAGGCACAGGCAAAAGCCAGATGCGCGTCAATGATGGCATCATGTTCCGGAGCAGGAATGGCGAGGGATGAAAGCAGGACTTGCTGCTCCGCTGTTATCAGCCGGTTCAGATGCAAGGCACCGCCCCGATGGGGTGCCGCCGTTTCAGCGATCAGCAGCCCAACCAGCAGATTGCGCAGATGAAAAGTGCCGGCCGGGGCGTTGCAATAGTCCTTGCGACCGAGCACGACAGGCATCAGACCAAGAATGCGGATGAATTCCTCGATCTGCCACAAAAGGCGGGCCGGATCGGGCGATGGCGGCGAACTCTTCTCGGGCAATCGCACAAACAACCCGTCATGGTCGAACAGAACTTTCAGCCCGTCCTGCGTCCGGCCGGAAAGGCCATCTGCCTGCACGGTCTGGACATCGATACGCAGCCATTCGGCGCTCACCGCATTGATCAGCAGGTTTCTGCCGGGTCTTTCCCGCCAGAGCACGAGATCGCCAACGGTGCGGAGCGCCTCGCGCCACAGCGGCGCGAAGGCTGAATTGTCCTCACCATCAAACACGGCAAGAAAGTCGATATCGCTCAGGTGATCCTCAAACCCGGCGCCATAGCTGCCAGCAAGAAAGAGTGCGCGAACGGACCCCGTTTCGCAAAGCTTCGCCGCAATGGCCTTGATCCGTTCAACATGTTCCATGCCGTCCTCCCCTTCTCAGCAAGGTGAGGTTAGGCCGTTTCACGCCATTGGCAACCGGCGGTTACGCCGTCTCGAAAATTGCCAGATCACAGGCCGCCACGGTTTTGCCGCCGAGCAGGAAACGTTTGGCTGGTGTCTCGATCTCATAGGCGCCGGGGCCGTAATTGAAGACGATCGTCACCGGCCCGCGCGTCATCATACGCACATGCTCGGGAAGTTCGCGACGCGGAATGTCATATTCATCGAGAAGGCGGGCGAAGATCGCATGGAGGAGTTCGGGCTCAGCCCAGGCACCGAGATAATGCGCTTTGTTATTGCCGACCATCACCGGCATCCCGTCCTGCGTCGCAAGTACGACCGCCGCATCGGTCTCGATCCGTTCCAGCCAGCGCGTCACATCACCTGAAAGGCCTTCACCCGACACGGGAATTTTCAGCCCCGGCCGAAGCGAGGACACTTCCGCGACCTTGATCGGCAGAACATCCTGCAACGGCCCCGGCGGCAGGGTTGCTGGTATCTCGAAATTGGCCAGTTTCGAACCGGAGCGCGGCCCGAAAACCAGATGGGCATCGCTTTGACGGAACGCTGCCATCGAAGCTTCAGACACAGCCGGCATCGACGGTATGAAGACGAGATCATAGCCTGCCAGCGCGCGGCCGGGGGTCAGAACATCGACATTGATGCCGTGACGGCGCAGCGCCTCATACCAGCGATGCAGCAGGAGTTTGTAATTGAAGTCGTCGCCCTGCGGCTCGATCGTGGTGATCCAGGCTGCCTCATAGTCGAGCAGGATCGCGACCCGCGCCCGCTCAATCGGCGGCAGATCGCCGACGGCTTCGATCTCATGGCCGAGCTGCGTGACCTCGTGACCGCCGGGGGACAATTGCCTGTCCGGGCGCTGCAGGCCGGCATGCATCTGTTCCTGGGCGAAGGGAACCTGCCGCCAGCGGAAATAGCTCACGACCTCCGCACCATGCGCCAGCGCCTCCCAGCCCCAGAGCCGCACCATGCCGGCTTTCGGCGCCGGGTTCCAGTGGGCCCAGTTCACGGGGCCTGGCTGCTGCTCCATGATCCAGAAGCGATCATTCTTCAGACGGCGATAGAGTTCATGATGGAAGGCGGAGAAATCGGGATGCGAGGTATTGTACCAGCGCGCCCGCTCGTCGTCGGCCATAGGAAAATGCTCGACCTTGCCAAGCGGGTAGGAATCCCAGGAGCAGAAATCGAGGCATTCCGACAGGCGCTGATGGTCGAACTGGTGAAAAAAGCCCATGAAATTGTGGGTGATGAAACGGCCCGGCGAATATCTGCGCAGGATCCCCGCCTGAAGCGCGCAATAGTCGGCAAGACTGTCGGAGGAATAGCGCCAGAAATCGAGCAATGCTGCCGGATTAGCGTCGGAAACCTGCCCCGCCGGTGGAATGACCTCGTCGATCGTGCGAAATTCCATCGACCAGAAGGCATTACCCCAGGCACGGTTCAGCGCCTCGACAGACTGATAGCGTTTTGCGAGCCAGCCGCGAAAGCCGACTGCATCTTCCGGCCCGTAGAGCAGGACCGTATCGTCGCCGCCAAACTCATTATCGATCTGCCAGCCGACAACCGCGTCGTGGTGGCCATAGCGTTTCGCCATTGCCGTGACGATCCGGTCGGTCTCGACGCGGAAGGTTGATGATGCAGCGGTATAGTGGCGGCGCGAGCCGAAACCGCGCGCCCTGCCATCGGCAAAGACCGGCAGGACATCGGGATGGGCGTCAACCAGCCATTTGGGGGCCGCCGCCGTCGGCGTGCCGAGCACGACCTTCAGCCCTTCGGCCGCCAGCACGTCAATGGCGCGATCCAGCCAGGCCCAGTCATAGCGGCCGGGTTCCGGTTCCATCCGGCTCCAGGCAAACTCGGCGATGCGGACATAGCGGATGCCCATTTCGCGCATCTTGCGGGCATCATCGGCCCACCAGTCCTCGTTCCAGTGTTCAGGATAGTAGCAAACGCCGAGCATCAGGCCTTGTCCTTGTCTGTTCTTTTCGACTGACGTCTCATTCGGCCGCGGCGATGGTGCTGAACACCAGTGTTTCGCCGGAGGCGCTGAAAAGCTGACAGGCCTGCGCTGTCAGTCCGAGCCTGATCTGATCGCCCGAGCGCACCCGGCTGACGCCATCGACCTTGACCGTCATCACCGTACCGGCATCGACGCGCACCGTCAGCAGGGTTTCAGAGCCGAGATGCTCGACCAGTTCTACCGTGCCGGCAAGCGCGGCCTCCCCCCCTTCACCAAGGGTAAAGTGCTCCGGCCGGATCGCAAGCGTTACCGCATCGCCGGCCGCGATGGCCGCATCACCGACAGGAAAGGCCATCGCCGTTTCGCCCGGTAGAAGCAGGCTGGCAACGCTATCGGCCAGTGCATGAACAGTGGTTTCGATGCAGTTGATCTTGGGCGAACCGAGAAATTCGGCAACGAAACGATTGGCGGGCCTGAGATAGAGATCAAGCGGCGCGCCGACCTGCTCGATCCTGCCGCCAGACAGAACCACAATCTTGTCAGCCATGGTCATGGCTTCAACCTGATCATGGGTCACATAGATCATGGTCGCGCCGAGATCGCGGTGCAGCTTCAGGATTTCGACCCGCATTTCGTGGCGCAGTGCAGCATCGAGGTTTGACAGCGGTTCATCGAAGAGAAACACGCTCGGATCGCGCACGATGGCGCGGCCAATGGCGACGCGCTGGCGCTGTCCGCCGGAAAGCTGGGCAGGCTTGCGTTCGAGCAGCGGTTCGAGGTGCAGCATGGCCGCAGCACGCGCCAGCCGCTCGGCGATCAGTGTCTTGTCGACCTTGTTCATGCGCATGCCGAAGGTGATGTTTTCGGCCACCGTCATATGCGGATAAAGCGCATAGGATTGAAACACCATGGCGATGCCGCGATTGGCTGAATCGACATGGGTAATATCGGTCCCGTCGATCTGCAGGCTGCCGCCGGAAACCTGTTCCAGCCCGGCAATCAGCCGCAGCAGCGTGGACTTGCCGCAGCCCGACGGGCCGACGAAGACAACGAACTCGCCCTTCTCAATCGACAGTGATAGATCGTCAATCACGCGGGTCGGGCCGAAATCCTTGGCGATATGGTCGAGGGTTACATAGGACATGTTTGAATTTCCGTTTGTTCAGCCCTTGGTGGCACCGAATGTGAGACCGGCGATGAATTGCCGCTGCATCAGAAAGAAGACGGCCACCGGCGGCACGGCGGCAAGCAGCGATCCCGCCGAAATCAGGTGCCAGGTGTTGGTCCATGTCTCCTTCAGCGCCTGAATACCGGCGGTGACGGGGCGGGCGCTGTCGGATTGCACGAGCACCAGCGACCAGAAATAATCATTCCAGACAAAGGTAAAGATCAGCACGAACAGCGCCGCCATGGCAGGCCGCACCAGAGGCAGGATCACATGCAGAAAGATCTTGATCTCGCTGACACCCTCCACCCGTGCGGCCTCGATCAGCTCATTGGGCAGCTCGGCGATGAAATTGCGCATGAACAACGTGCAGAACCCGGTCTGGAAGGCAATATGGAAGATCACCAGCGCCCAGATCGTGTCGTAGACCGGGATCACGTGAAGCGCGATGTCGCGCACCGGGATCATCAGCATCTGGAACGGCACGAAATTGCCGGCAATGAACAGCGCCAGAAGCAGGGTCGCACCGCGAAACCGGTAGCGGCTGAGGGCAAAGCCGGCCATGGCCGACAGCGCGATCGAGCCGACACAGGCCAAAAGCGTGATCACCGTCGAGTTGAACAGGAAACGCAGCATCGGCGAGGAGGTGAAGACCCGGGTGTAATTGGCCACCGCGCTGATCTCCGTCGGCCAGCCCCAGTAATTGCCGGCATTCAGATCCTGAACCGAACGGATCGAGGTGACGGCGATGCCGATGATCGGCAACAGCCAGACAATCATCGCAACCCAGACGGTGGCATAATAGAAGCGGCGGCGCGCTGGCGTCGCATTTTCAATCGGTGCAGGAAACATGTCAGCGGCCTCTCGCACGCGGTAGCGACCGGATCAGATAGATCACGATGCAGATATCCATCAGGAAAAACAGGCAGGAGGCAATCGCCGCGCCGTAGCCGATGCGGAAAGCGCCGAAGGTCTGTTCATACATATAATAGGCAAGCACGGTCGAGGACTGATAGGGTCCGCCATCGGTCATCACCGAAACCAGATCGAAGGATCTAAGTGCGCCGACCACTGAAACAATCAACGCGATCGAGGTTGCGGGTTTGAGCTGCGGCAAAACGATATGCCAGAGCAGTTTGAACCCCTTCACACCCTCCATGCGGGCCGCCTCCAGAAGCTCCGGATTGATCGCGGTCAGCCCGGTCAGATAGAGGATCATGCAATAGGCAACCTGCGGCCACAGGCCCGCGGCGATGATGACGAAAGTCGCGGTATTCTCATTTTCAAGCAGAGCGACCGGCGGCAGGCCAAGTCCTTCGAGAATATGATTGAGCAGGCCGAAATCGGCATTGAAGAACCAGCTGAACATCAGCCCCACCACGACCTGGGAGATGACGAAGGGCATGAAATAGAGTGACTTGACGAAGCGCATGCCGAAGCCGCTCTGATTCAGAAACAGCGCCAGCGCCAGACCGAGAGCCGGTGAAACCAGAAAGGCCACCAGCCAGTAGATATTGTTCCTCAGCGCCGTCCAGAACACCGGATCGTCGCGGAAAAGCTCGACATAATTGCCAAGCCCGATAAAGCGCGGCGTCGACAGGCCGTCCCAGTCATAAAGGCTCAGGCGCAGGCTCTCGATCACCGGGATGATCACGAAGACGAGGAACATGATCACTGCAGGGGCAAGGAACAGGGCCGGTGCCAGCCGGCGCTGATGGCGTCGCCAGAACCCCGGGGATGCGGGCATTGAGCTGTTCATGGTCTGCTCGGACAAGAGGCGAACTCCCTGGCGGGCCGGTCAGCCGGCCTATTTCCGTTGTGAAACGCCCCGCCGCCAAATATGGGCGGCAGGGCATATTTATCCTTCGGCCGGATCAGTTCGGATAAGCGCGCTTTTCAGCCCGTTCGATATTGGCGAGGATCCGGTCAAGCCGTTCCGGGTGGACCAGAAACTCCTGGAAGCCATCCATGGCGACGGTCGCAACCTGGCTGTCCGTATCCCGGTCGATGAACTGGGCATAATATTCCGCGCCGGCAGCGAGCTTGGCACTTTCTTCCAGCAGACGGACATTCGGCGGTGTCGCATCCGGGTTGGCCGGCAGGTTCGGATAGATTTCCGTCATCAGCGACTGGGTATCGGGCTGCATCAGGAAGGCCAGGAACATCTTGGCTTCCGGAATGTTCTTGGCCTTGGCCGGGATATGATAGGTCTCGATCGGCGCATCCTCGGCACGCGGAATATCGGGATTGATCACGGGGAAGTTCATGACTCCGGTGACCGGCTCTGCTTCCGGCGTCAGGCTGGCGATCAGGTAATTGCCCATCAGCATCATTGCCGCCTCGCCCTGGTTCATCTTGGCCAGGCCTTCACGCCAGGCAAGGCTGGTGTGGTTTTCGGCAAAGCAGTCGGCATCGACCAGCTTCTTCCATTCGCCAAACACCGCCTTGACCCTGTCATCGGTCCAGTCGACCTTGCCGTTCATCAGATCCATATGAAACTGATAGCCATTGAGCCTCAGATCGATATAGTCGAACCATCCGGCAAGCGGCCAGGCACCCTTTGAGCCGAGCGCAATCGGAATGATATCATTGGTGCGGAAGGTCTTGCAGGCGGCGACAAGATCGTCAAAGGTTTCGATCGGCGCGGCAACACCGGCCTTTTCAAAAAGATCGGTGCGATAGTAGACCGCCCATGTCGAATAGGATGTCGGCACGCCATATTGCTTGCCGTCGACGCTGACGGCGTCAACCATGCCAGGTCCGAACTCGGTCTTCATGTCGTCGGTCCAGATATCGGAGATATCGGCAAGCAGACCCGGCTCGACCAGCTGGACCATCTTGTTGCCGGCATACCATTTGACGATATCCGGCGGGCTGGTGGTCAGCCAGTTGCGGATCGCGGTCTTGTTGCTTTCCTCGTCGTAGAAATTGACCTCGACATTAACGTCCGGGTGGATCTTTTCGAAGGCAGCAACAGCGGCGTTGACCGACTCACGGTCAGGATCGCTGGCGACGGAGGCGTTGAACACCACCGTGCCCGCCTGCGCCTGAGCGGCGGCAAAAAGGCCGGCGCCGATGAGAGCTGTCGCAATATGCTTGGAAATCGTCATGAAACGGCCTCTGGAGTGCTTGTTATTGAATTTTACCACTTGATTGTATGCAGATTGCGCACAAGAATTCGTCTTGTTTTGATCCGATTTTTTCCCGGAAAGTAAGATTCCAGCATGACCAGAATCCGCAAGGCCCCGTTCGGCATTGCCGAAAACCGGTTCTCCGCCGACAAGCGCGACCGCGTTCTGCCAATGCGGGGGCCCCATGTTCACAACCAGATCGAGCTGAACCTGATCCTGTCCGGTGCGGTGCGGTATATTTTCAATGGCAAGATTGTTGAGCTTTCGGCCGGTGATTTCGTGTTCTTCTGGGGCGCCATCCCGCATCAGGTCATCGAAAGCGTTGATGATGCTCATTTCTCCTGCATTTATGTGCCGATCGAAACCTTCATGTTTTCTCCCCTCTCCCGTGCCCTGAAACTCGCCATTCTGAATGGCGGCTTTGTCCGCCTCGATGAGAAACTGCCGCTTGATGCCGATCTCATGGCCATGATCCAGAAGGATCTGCGCGCCGGCGAGGACGTGCTGTCGAGCCTCAACTACGGCCATCTCGAACTGCGTCTGCGCCGGGCCGACCTGACCGGCTGGAGCGACCTTTTGACCGCAGCGCCGAAGGTTGCCAATGCGCTGAAGGGCAATCATCGCAAGGTGGTGGAAATGACCCGCTATATCAGCGATCACGCCGACACCGATATCCGCATCGATGATGTCGCCCGCGCCGCCGATCTCCATCCGAAATATGCCATGGGACTCTTCCGCCGCTCGACCGGCATGACGATCGCGCAATATCTGCTGCGCTGCCGGCTCGTCACCGCCCAGCGCATGCTGCTTGGATCTGAGAAAAGCGCCGCGGCCGTGGCCTATGAGGCCGGCTTCGGCTCAATCAGCCGATTCTATCAGGTGTTTCGCGAACAGACCGGCATGTCACCAAAGCGCTTCCGCAATATCTACCGGCTCGATACCCCCGATCCCGGCCCCCCGCGTCATTAAGTCTTTCCGGGCTGCACCGCCTTGCTCCAAACGGGATCAAGACCCAGCTGCAGCTCTATCTGCGCCATAAATACTGCAGATTGTATGTAAGCTATTGACAGAATGTAGGCGGCGATATTCATTTATAAAAGATTGTTCAATCGGTAAAAATTGACTTTTTGGCGATTGGATTTCCACCGGCAGCGAGAGTGCTAGTTTAATTTTTTGAATTCAATCATGTTTACGGAAAATATACCTCCTCTGTACCGGATGCCTTCTCCATTGTTGAAAGCACGAAAATGACCACAGACAGTGCGCCGAAGATCTTCGACGGTCACAACGACTTCATGCTGCGCATCTTAAGCGGCTCGGTCTCAACCGACGGTGCTATCGAGGGGCTCGACAGCGGCCAGATCGACCTGCCGCGCGCGCATCAAGGCGGCTTCGGCGGCGGGTTCTTTGCCATGTGGGTGCCGAGCCGCCATGAAAGTGGCCGGTCCAGCGACGAGGAAATGCGGCGTGACCACTATGATGTACCGCTGCCGCCAATGGTCGACCAGCGCGAGGCGCTCAAAGTGGTGGAAGCTGAAGTCGCGATTTTCCGCGATCTGGAGAGCGCCGGTTTTCTGACCGGCTGCACCAGTGTCGGCGCGCTTGAAGCAGCCTTCAAGACCGACAGGCTGGCGGCGATCCTGCATCTGGAAGGCGCCGAGGCCATCGATCCCGAATTTCAGATGCTGGAGACGCTTTATGCCCAGGGCCTGCGTTCACTCGGTCCCGTCTGGAGCCGGCCGACGATCTTTGCCCATGGCGTGCCGTTCCGTTTTCCCTCGACCGGCGATATCGGCCCTGGCCTCACCGATCTCGGCAGGGAACTGGTACGTCAGTGCAACCGGCTGAAGATCATGCTCGACGTTTCCCATCTCAATGAGAAGGGCTTCAATGATCTCGCCGCCCTCACCGATGCGCCGATCGTTGCCACCCATTCCAATGCCTATGCGGTTTGCCCGCATGCCCGCAATCTGACGGATCGTCAGCTTGATATCATTGCCGAAAGTGACGGCATGGTCGGGCTGAACTTCGCCACCGCCTTCCTGCGCCCCGATGGCCGCATGGATGCGGATATGTCACTGGACATCATGCTGCGCCACCTCGATCACCTGATTTCGCGTCTCGGCGAAGACAGGGTCGGTTTCGGGTCCGATTTCGACGGCGCGACAATACCGGAAGGCATCCGCGATGTCGCGGGCCTGCCGGCACTGAGACAGCTCATGCGCCGCCATGATTTCGGCGAGGAGCTGATCGCGAAACTTAGCTACGGCAACTGGTTCCGCGTTCTGGCAAAGATCTGGGGCGAGGCTTGAAGGCCCTGCCCCGATGGCGGTGAAAGTCCGCAGAAAATACATAAATTCAGAAGCTTAAAACAAAAGGGGAATAGCTTATGAAGATGATCTCAAAGGCTGCGCTTGCAGCCGGTGTGGCGCTGCTTATCTCGACGTCGGCCCTGCCGGCGCTGGCCAAGACGCCGGACAACATGCTGATCATGGCGCTCAGGATTGATGATCTGATCACGATGGATCCGGCACAGTCTTTCGAATTTTCGGCCGGTGAAATCAGCAACAATATCTATCAGTTCCTGGTCGCCTTCGACCCGCTCGATCTGAAAAAGGGGTTTCAGCCCTCGATCGCTGACAGCTGGGACATTTCCGAGGATGGCAAGACCATTACCTTCAAGATCAAGGACGGGCTGAAATTTGCCTCCGGCAACCCGCTGACGGCCAAAGATGTTGAATTCTCGCTGCGCCGTGCCGTCACGCTCGACAAGACGCCGAGCTTCATCCTGACCCAGTTCGGCTTCACCCCGGACAATGTCGATGAAACGCTGGTCGCCACCGACGATACGACCTTCAAGATGACGACGGACAAGCCTTATGCCGTGTCCTTCGTCCTGAACTGCCTGACCGCCAATATCGCCTCGATCCTCGATTCCAAGGAAGTGATGAGCCATGAGGTTGACGGCGACATGGGCAATGGCTGGCTGCGCGACCATTCCGCCGGTTCCGGCCCCTATGAGCTGACCTCGTGGAAGCCGAATGAAAGCGTCACGCTCAGCTACAACAAGAATTACACCGGCGACAAGCCGGCGATGGAACGCGTCATCATCCGCAATGTGATGGAAAGCGCCAGCCAGCGCCTGATGCTGGAAAAGGGTGACATCGATATCGCCCGAAACCTGACCCCGGAAGATGTCGCCGCCGTCAAGGACGAAGATGGCCTGAAGGTTGATTCCGAACTGCGCGGCCGGCTGATGTATTGGTCAGCCAACCAGAAGGGCGAGGTGCTGTCGAACCCGAAGGTCGTCGAGGCGATGAAATACCTCACCGACTATCAGGGCATGCAGGACAGCTTCCTTCAGGGCCAGTACACCACCCATCAGACCTTCCTTCCGGCCACCTATCTCGGTGCCATCGACGACGCGCCCTATTCGCTTGACGTCGCCAAGGGTAAGGAACTGCTCGCCGAGGCAGGCTATCCTGACGGCTTCCCGCTGACCATCATCGTACGTGACGCGCAGGAGCGTATCGACATCGCCCAGTCGCTGCAGAACACCTGGGGCCAGGCTGGTATCGACGTCAACATTCTCGTCGGCACGGGCGCCCAGACGCTCGACAAATACCGTTCGCGCGATTTTGACGTTTACGTTGGCGCCTGGGGGCCGGATTATGCCGACCCGAACACCAATGCCAGCACCTTTGCCGCCAATCCCGACAACGCGCAGGAAGCCGGCAATACCGGTTATCTGGCGTGGCGCAATGCCTGGGATATCCCGGAATATACCAAGCTGACCGAAGCCGCGACGGTTGAGAACGACACGGCAAAGCGCGCCGCCATGTATGAGGACGAACAGCGCCAGTTCCTCAAGGACAGCCCGTTCGGCATCATGTTCCAGCAGATCGAGCAGGCTGCCATGTCTGACAATGTCAAGGACTTCAGCATGGGCGCTGCCGTCAACTCGGCTGCGTTCTGGCCGGTCACGAAATAAGGATCGGCATCATGGCAAATCGGGGTGGACAGCGTGAGCTGTCCATACCGCCTGTCGTCAGCAAGACCGTCTCCTTTCTGGTGACGGTCGTTGCAACGATGGTCGGTCTGTTGTTCATCACCTTCGTCATCGGACGGCTGATGCCGGTCGATCCGGTTCTGGCCATCATCGGCGAACGTGCCACCCAGGCCCAGTATGATGCAGCCTATAAGGCACTGGGTCTCGACCAGTCGATCCTGACGCAGTTCTGGATCTACCTCAAAGACGTTGCGCATGGTGATCTCGGCCAGTCCGTCCGCACGGGACAGCCGGTGCTGCATGACATTGCCCGTTTCTTTCCCGCCACGCTGGAACTGGCGACGATCGGCACCATTATCGGTGTCATCATTGGCGTACCGCTTGGCGTTCTGGCCGCCGTCAAACGTGGCAGCATCGCCGACCAGATTGCCCGCTTCGTCGCGCTCTTCGGCTATTCCATGCCGATCTTCTGGCTCGGCCTTGTCGGTCTTCTGATCTTCTACGGAATTCTCGGCTGGGTCGGCGGACCGGGCCGGATCGACATTTTTTACGAGGATATGGTTCCACCGGTGACCGGCATGATCCTGGTCGACAGTTTGCTTGCCGGCGAGACCGACATTTTCTGGAATGCCGTTTCCCATATCATCCTGCCTGCATCGCTGCTCGGCTATTATTCGCTGGCCTATATCAGCCGCATGACCCGTTCCTTCATGCTGGAACAGCTCAATGCCGAATATATCACCACGGCACGGGTCAAGGGCCTGTCCGAACGGCAGGTGATCTGGCGGCATGCCTTTGGCAATATCCAGGTTCAGCTCATCACCGTAATCGCGCTTTCCTATGCCGGTCTGCTTGAAGGCTCGGTTCTGACCGAGATAATCTTCTCCTGGCCCGGCATCGGCAGTTACATCACCACCTCGCTGCTCTCGGCCGACATGGCCGCGGTTCTCGGCGGAACGATCGTGATCGGTCTGGTCTTTATTGGCCTGAACATTTTCTCCGATCTGCTTTACAGATTTCTCGATCCGAGGGCTTCGCGATGACAAACCAGGACGTAGACGCAAAGGGCTGGCGCGCCTGGCTCCTCACCGATGTTCCGACATCACGCAATCACGCCCGCATGGTCTCCTGGTATCAGGGCTGGCTTTCGCTGAAACGAAACACGCTCGCCATGATCGGCCTCGCCATTCTCGTGGCACTGCTTCTGGTGGCGGCCCTTGCCCCGCTGATCGCTCCGCATGATCCCTTCTTTCAGGATCTGTCCAACCGGCTGGCGGCACCCTTTTCTGCAGGGCATGTTCTGGGCACGGATTCGCTCGGTCGCGACATTTTGAGCCGGCTGATCTATGGCTCACGTATCACGCTTTACATCGTCGTTCTCGTCGCTCTGATCGCCCCCGCCGCAGGTTTGATTATCGGCACGGTCGCCGGCTACACCGGCGGTATCGTCGACACGGTGCTGATGCGCCTTACCGATATTTTTCTGGCTTTTCCACGGCTGGTTCTGGCGCTCGCCTTTGCCGCAGCGCTGGGCGCCGGCATTGAAAATGCGGTTCTCGCCATCTCGCTGACCGCCTGGCCACCCTATGCACGCATTGCCCGTGCCGAAACGCTGACGATCCGCAATTCCGATTTCATATCTGCGATCCGACTTCAGGGGGCGGGTGCAATCCGCATCGTCACCCGCCATATCTGGCCGCTCTGCATTTCCTCGCTTGTCGTGCGGGTGACGCTGGATATGGCCGGCATCATTCTGACGGCCGCAGGTCTTGGCTTTCTCGGTCTCGGCGCCCAGCCGCCATCACCGGAATGGGGCGCGATGATTTCGGACGGACGGAAATTCATTCTCGACCACTGGTGGGTTGCCACCATGCCCGGGCTTGCCATCTTCACCATCAGCCTGGCCTTCAACCTTTTGGGCGACGGTCTGCGCGATGTGCTGGACCCGAAGGAGAGCAGCCAATGAGCAATCTTGTCGAGGTTGAAAACCTCTGGGTCCGCTTTCCGACACGCACCGGGATTTTTGATGCCGTGCGCGGCATCAGTTTCTCGCTCGGAAAGGAGCGGCTGGGCATTGTCGGCGAGAGTGGCTCCGGCAAATCCATGACCGGACGCGCGCTTTTGCGCCTCATCCGCAAGCCGGGCATGGTCTCGGCCGACCGAATGCAGGTGCTTGAACATGACCTCCTTACCATATCGGAAAAGGATATGCGGGCCCTGCGCGGGCGCGATATCTCCATGGTGATGCAGGACCCGAAATTCTCGCTTAACCCCGTCATGACGGTGGGGCAGCAGATCGCCGAAGCCCTGCTGACGCACACCAGGCTGAACCGCGGCAAGACCCGCGAACGCGTGCTGGAAATGCTGGAGGCCGTCGCCATCCGTGATCCGGAACGCGTCCATGATGCCTATCCGCACGAACTTTCCGGTGGCATGGGCCAGCGCGTCATGATCGCCATGATGCTGATCGCCGATCCGAAGATCCTGATTGCCGACGAACCGACCTCGGCACTGGACGTTTCGGTGCAGATCCAGGTGCTCGAAATCATGGACAAGCTGGTGCGCGAGCGCGGCATGGGCCTGATATTCATCAGCCACGATCTCCGTCTGGTATCGAATTTCTGCGACCGGATCCTGATCATGTATGGCGGCCGGATCGTCGAGACCTGTGCTGCGGGTGCGCTGGAAGACGCCCAGCACCCCTACACGCGTGGCCTGCTGAACTCGATGCCGCGGCTGGACATGCCGGAACGCCGGCTGGAAACACTGAACCGCGACCCGGAATGGCGCAACGCCCCAAGTGTGAGTGGAATGCTATGAACGCGCTCGAAATCGACGATCTCTATGTCTGGTTCGGGCACGGACCGAACCGTGTCGAAGCCGTAAAAGACGTGTCTTTCGTCGTCCAGAAGGGCTCCAGTTTCGGCCTTGTCGGCGAAAGCGGCTCCGGCAAGTCAACCGTATTGCGTGCGATTACCGGACTGATCGATACGGTGGACGGCACCATGACGGTTGCGGGCAAACAGCTTCTGCACAAGCGCAACCGGCAGTTCTACAAGACAGTGCAAATGGTGTTTCAGGACCCTTACGCCTCGCTGCATCCGCGTCAGACCATCGATCAGGTGCTCTCCGAAACGCTCGGCCTGCATGGCTTCCGTGACAATGTCGACAAGCGGATCTCGAAGCTTCTCGATGATGTCGGCCTGGGATCAGGCTTTCGCTTCCGCTATCCGCACCAGCTTTCCGGCGGTCAGCGCCAGCGGGTGGCGATTGCCCGCGCTCTGGCACCAGAGCCGGAAATCCTACTGCTCGACGAGCCGACCTCCGCGCTGGATGTTTCGGTACAAGCGGAAATTCTGAACCTGCTTTCCGATCAGCGCGCGGAACGCAACCTCACCTATGTGATGGTGTCGCACGATCTCTCTGTCGTCGGCCATATGTGCGAAACCGTCGCCGTGATGCAGCATGGCCAGCTGGTCGAACTGCTGGATGTCGACGCCATGCGCCGGCAGGATGCCAAGGAAAGCTATACCCAGCACCTGCTCGAAAGCAGCATGCATTATCGCAGCTGAGCAAAGGCCAGGGCTTCACCTTTTGTTAGGCCCTGGCGCCGATGACACTCACCCTTCAAATAGACCAGCCGTGCCGAGAATAGCCGCAAGCCCCGCCTGAAGTCCCTTCACGGATGCTTCTGGTTCGACATCGATCCATTCATCCAGAGAATGGGCACGTCCGCCATCGCCGCCAGTTCCAAGGCTGATCGCCGGAATGCCGAGGCTCATCGGAATATTAGCATCGGTGGAGGAAAATTCCGGTTCGGCCGCAAAGCCGAACGCCTGAAGCGCCGCCGTCGTCGCCGACACAATCCGCGCATCCATGGCCGTGCGGCCAGCCGGCCGGTCACCGATCCGCTCCGCCTTTGCGACAATCTCGCCCGCTTCCGTGTTGCCACGCGCGTTCTCGCGCGCAACCGCTTCGCCGATCAGCTGGTGCAGGCGCGCATCAAGCGCGTTCAGCGCGGCGGCATCCTCAGATCTGAGATCAATCTCAAGCCAGACCTGTTCGGGAATGGCATTGATCGAGGTTCCGCCCCCCAGAACAGAGGCGCAATAGGTGGTGCGCGGTTCTGCGGGAACCTCCGTCTCCGACAGACCGGCAATCACATGGGCGAGCGCATGGGCCGGATTGACCGTGCCGAAGGCCATCAGCGAATGACCGCCCGGCCCGGTGAAGCTGACATGATAGCGATAGGAGCCGACCGCACCGGTGACAATCCGGTCGAGGCTGATGCCATCCATGGTGAAAAAGGCAGTGATCTTGTCGCGGTAAATGCTCTCGGTGAAAAGATGGCGGATGCCGCGCAGGTCGCCCTTGCCCTCCTCACCGACATCGCCGACGAAAAGCAGATCGCTTTCGGTCTCGATTCCGGCGGCGTCAAGGCTGCGGATGAAGGTGAGAAGCGTGGCAAGACCGCGCGTATCGTCACCGACGCCAGGGGCGAAAAGCCTTGTACCCTCACGTCGGACGGTGCAATCGGTTCCCTCGGGAAAGACCGTATCGAGATGGGCCGCGACGACGATAAGGCCGCCATTGCCGCGCCCGCGCCTCACCCCCGTGACATTGCCGATCGCATCGCGCCCGACCGCTTCGAGGCCAAGCGTACGGAACATCGCCTCATAGGCCACGCCCCGCTTGTCCTCCTTGAATGGCGGCGCCGGGATCTCCGTTAGCGTGATGATGTCTTCGATGAAATGGTCATGATCCGATTTCAGAAAATCCGCAGCCGCCCGGAACGCGTCGGATGCGAGAATGCTATCCATTTCAAACATAAGCCCCAAACCTTCATGCTCTCATTCTTGAAAATATTGCTACCGCTGCTGCTAGACCAGAGTCCTGTCAGTCATGCTTGCCCCAGTGACCGCCCTTGGCGGCCATATAGGCGTAGCTTTCCTCGACGAACTGTCGGTTCTTCTCGGCAATGGCCGGTTTCAGGCTGTTGACGGCAGCGACAAGGCCTTCAACAACGCCAGCAATCGCGGTCGAAGATGGCGGATTGAAATCATGATCGGCGGAGACGAACAGGCTTTCGGTGGCAAGGGCTGCCAGCGGCGAGCCAAGCCCGTCGGTAATGCCAAGCACCGGCGTGCCGCGATCATGGGCGTATTCGATCAGCTGCAGTGTCTCGCGGAAATAATGCGGGAAAGCAATCCCGATGACGAGATCCTTCGCACCGTAATCGACCAGATGTCGAAGCGCGCCAATGGTGCCGCCGCCACTTTCGACCGTTCGCACGGGTGTGCCGAGATTGGACAGACCGATTGCCAGAAGGCCGCCGAGATGGGCTGAAAGATCGAAACCGGCGATGAAAATCCGCTCGGCCCCGAGGATCAGCCGGGCGGCCCGCATGATCGTCTCCTCCGGGATCATACCAAGCGTCTCTTCCAGATTGGCGATATCTTCCTTCAGCGAGGCCTGAAACACGGTTGCCGGCGTCGGCTTGGCGGCCAGCTTGCGCTCCATCCGGGTGAAGGGCTCCAGCAACGCCTCGAAACCGGCAATCAGCTCGGAGCGGAATTCGGGATAGCCCTCATAGCCAAGGGTCGTGGCAAAGCGGTTGGCGGTCGCCACCGATACATCGATCAGCGCCACGGCATCATGCACGCTCAGCCGTGCCACATGCAGCGGCTCGGAAAGCACCAGATCAGCGAATTTTCGCAGCGCTGCCGGCATGGCCGGATAGGCGTCAGCGATCTTGCGCGCGACCGGCGTATCGGCAGGCAGGCGTGCACGTCTTTGGTCCCGTGGTCGTTCCATCTTGCCTCCGTTACCGGATCATGTAACTATTGTAACAGAGACGCAAAAGAAATATAACAAAACGTACATCGTCTCACCCGCTTCTCTCCCTTTCCTCCTACAGGGTTCCGATTGCCAATGACACAATTTCCTTCGTTTTCCCGCCGCTCCTTCATCGCCCTTGGCGGTGCGGCCATCGCCGGTCTTGCAGCACCGCGTCTCTCCTTCGCCCAGGGCCTGACCCCGGTTACCACCGCGCTCGGCTGGATCCCGAATGCCGAATATGCCGGCCTCTGGGTCGGGATCGAGAACGGCTATTTTGCCGATGAAGGCATCGACATCAAATATACGCCCGGCGGTCCGAATGCCCCTGGCGTGCTGGTGCAGCTGGCAGCCGGTCAGGCCGATTATGCCGGCGGCGACTGGGTGCCTCTGTTTGAAGCGATTAATCGCGGCAATGATTTCGTTGTTCTGGGCGCGGCCTTCCCGCAGAGCCCGGCGGCATTGATGTCGATGGCCAAGGACCCGATCAAGACACCGAAGGATCTGGTCGGCAAGAAGATCCTGAGCCAGTTGCCAGCTGACAAGAACACCATTGATTTTGTGCTGAAGCAGGCCGGCCTGCCGCAGGAATTCGAACTGGTTCCGACCGGCTTCTCGCCCGAGCCGCTTTTGGCCGGTGACGGCGATGCCTATATGGCCTTTGCCACCAACCAGCCGATCACCTTCGAGCAGATGGGTCTGGTTGAGGGCAAGGACTTCTTTGTCACGAAGTTCTCCGATCTCGGCTATAACGTACCGGCAGGCCCGATCGTCGCCTCGCGCGCCTATGTCAAGGAAAACCGCGATCTCGTCGTCGCCTATCTGAAGGCGCTTGCCCGCGGCTGGATTGAAAACGGCAAGGATCCGAGCGTCGGCGCCAAGCTGGCGGTCGAAAAGTTCGGCGCCGATTTCGGCCTCAATATTGATCAGACCACCCGCCAGAGCGAGCTTGAAATGCCGCTCATCACCGCGCCGGGCGCGCCGGGCCCGTTCTGGTTCGACGCAACGCTGGTCGATACCAATTGCGCGCCCGTTGCAGCGGCAGCCGGTATCGAAAATATTCCGGCCGCAGCCGACATCGTTGATCTCGGCCCGCTGGAAGAAGCGCTGAAACAGCTCTGACGCTGAGACAGGATCCGGCAGCTCCGCCCGTTTCAGCTGCCGGTCCCCTTCCTTTTGAACCCGCATTATGCGGAAAGCCGTAAACCCGGAGCAGGCCTTGACCAAGACCGCCGCCATTCGCCTGGCCGATGTCGCCAAACGTTTCCGTCTTGATGACGGGCGCGAACTGACCGCGCTTGAATCGATCAATGTCGACGTGAAAGAGGGCGAGTTCGTCGCCATTCTGGGCCCTTCCGGCTGTGGCAAAAGCACGATCCTACGCCTGGTTGCAGGGCTTGAGGCCGCCAGTGAGGGCACCGTTGAAATCGAACAGTCGACGCCGAAGGCGCTTTCCGCCGATCATCGCCTGGGTGTTGCGTTTCAGGACCATGCGCTGCTCCCCTGGCTTTCAATTGAAAAGAATGTCGAACTGCCGTTCCGCGTTGCAGGCAAGCCGGTCGACAAGGCCCGTATCACAGAACTTCTAGGCCTGGTCGGCCTTACCGGCTTCGAAAAGGCACGTCCGAGCCAGCTTTCCGGCGGCATGCGCCAGCGTGCTTCCATTGCCCGCGCACTGGCTCTCGAACCTGACGTGCTGCTGCTTGATGAACCCTTCGGCGCCCTTGATGCCGTCACCCGCCGGCATATGAATGTCGAATTGCAGCGTATCTGGAGCGCCCGAACGCTGACGACGCTGCTGGTGACCCATTCCGTCGACGAAGCGCTGTTTCTCGCCGACCGCATTCTGGTGATGAGCGGCCGTCCCGGCCGGGTAATCCGCGACCTCGCTGTCCCCTTTGCCCGCCCGCGCGACCCCTCCGTGATGCGTTCTGCCGAATTCCACCATCTGGTCGATGAACTAACGATGGCGCTGGAACCCGAAGGGCATCAGCCATGAGACCTGCCGCCGCCACCAAGCGCGTCCTGCCAGGCATTCTGGGGGTTGCCGTTTTTCTCGGCGCCTGGCAACTGATCGGCGTCTATCGGCTGGCCGGTTTCACTTGGCCGACGCTGACCGCCGTTCTCGCCTATCTCTTCGATCCGGCCCATCACACGCTGATCGGCCGCGCGGCGGCGGCAAGCTTTTCGTCGGTGCTGATCGGTTACGGGCTAGGCATCGTCATCGGGCTTGGCATCGCCATGATTGTCCGTCTTTTCCGCCCGGCGCGCGCCGGTATCGATCAGCTGGTCGCGGTGATCCATGCCACACCGGCCATCGCCCTCGCCCCCGTCTTCATGGTGCTGCTGCCCCGCGACAGCATTCCCCCCGCCATATCCGCCCTTGCGGTCTTCTATCTCGTCTATGTCGCCACCACCTCGGGGCTGGAAAGCGCGCATCGCGCCCATCAGGACCTCTTTTCCGTGCTCGGCGCCAGACCTTTCACCCGCTTTGCCCGGCTGGAGTTTCCAGCCGCGCTGCCGGCCATCGTCTCAGGACTGAAACTCGCCGTCCCGGTTGCCTTCATGGGGGCGATTGTCGGCGAGTGGTTCGGCGCGTCGCGCGGTCTCGGCCTTTTGATGATTTCCGGCATGCAGAATTTCCAGATCCCGCTGCTCTGGTCGGCCGTGCTGGTCGCAACGCTGACCTCGCTGATCGCCTACGGGCTGATGGGGCTTGCCGAACGGGCCGTGCAGCGGAGGTTCGGATGACGATGATGCGCCGTTTTTTTGCCCGCAACTGGTCCATCCTTGCCGTGCTTGCCGCGTGGGAAGCCTGGGTGGCGCTGGCTGAGCTCAATTCGATTGTCCTGCCCGGTCCTATGCCGGTTGCCCGCGATATTATTGCCAATCCGGGCCTTTATCTCGCCAATGCCGGCCAGACGCTTTTCACCGCTGCCGCCGGCCTTGTCATCGGTTTCGTGCTCGGTATTCTGGTGGCCGTGCTCGCCTGGTCGTCGCGACTGCTCTCCGGCATGCTGACCCCGATCGGTCTGATCTTCTCCTCGATCCCGATCGTCGCGCTGATCCCGATCATGGCGCGCGTTCTGGGCTACGACATTTCCACCGTCGTTGCCATTGTCGCCGTCTCGGCCTTCTTCCCGACCTTCGTCTTCACTGGGGCAGGCCTTGCCGATCTGCCAAAGGGCGCCCCCGATCTTTTTGCCGTCTTCGGCGCCAGCCGGTTTCAGCGCTTCGCCCGTCTCGTACTGCCCTCCGCTGTGCCGAACATGATGATCGCCTTCCGGCTGATCGTTCCGGAGGCCGTTCTGGCAGCCATTCTCGCCGAGTTCCTGATGGGGCGGTCAGGTCTTGGCTATCTCTTTCGTGAAGCGACCGGTCGCTTTGCCATGGAGCGTGCCCTTGGCACATCGCTCGTGGCGGCCATCGCCGCGATCATCTGCTTCTTCCTTGCGCAGCGGGCCGAACGTGCCATCAGAGCACGCTGGTCGTAAGCGCCGCAACCAATGGAGACTATCATGATCAAGGTTCAACAACCGCCGGATCCCTGGCAGCGCACGACCACGCATAGCGGCTTTCCGGCCGACGAGGTGATCTCGGCGTTGCAGAAATGCTTACGACGCGGCATGCTGGAAAATGCCATTCTGCTCGGCTGGGAAATGTTTCTTACCAGCCCTGAGATGGAAGAAATGCTGTGGTCGCGGCTCTGTGTCATCGCGGTGGAAGATGTCGGAACCGGCAATGTCAATCTGCCGGTGATTGCCGAAACCCTCTATCAGCAGCACAAGCGCTATCCGCGCCCGATCGGCGACCGCTTCCTGTTCGCCGCCCATCTGATCCGCCTGATTGCCGGGTCCGAAAAAGAGCGCACCTCGGATGATCTCGTCAACTGGGCCCGCCGCTCGATGGAACTTGGCGAGCGCCTGCCGGAAATCCCCGATGTCGCCCTCGACATGCACACCAGGCGTGGTCAGGAAATGGGCCGTGACTACCGCTTCTTCATGGAAGAGGCCTCGAAGGTCATCCCTGAAAAGGACGGCCGCGACACGACCTGGCGCACATGGATCCTTGGCGCTCTGGATGCGGGCAAGCTTGAATGAGTGCGCGTAAAAAAGTCTATATCGCCGGACCTGACGTTTTCTTCCGCAACGCCTCCGAGGTCATGCGGATCAAGGGCGAAATGGCGCTGGAATATGGTTTTGATCCTTCGACACTGGCAGAAGACGATCTCAACCCGGAAGGCCTGACTGCCTTCCGCTTCGGCGTTGCGATCGGCCTTGCCAATGAACGCAAGATGGATGAAGCCGACTTCATCGTCGCCAACCTCACGCCATTTCGCGGCATCTCAGCCGATATCGGAACGGCCTATGAAGTTGGCTATATGCGTGCGCAGAACAAGCCGGTCTTTGCCTATTCCAACAGCGGTCGGGATTATTTCACCCGCCTGACCGGCGATTTTTACAGCGGCATACCGCTGGAAAAGATCGATGGCGTCACTCGAGGCCCCGACGGGCTGATGGTTGAAGATCACGGCATGGCCGATAATCTGATGCTGGACACGGCCGCGGTGGAAAGCGGCGGCGCCTTCATCTGCGAAAATGTCGAAAGTGACGATTTTCTCGGTGACCTCAGCGTCTATCGCAAGTGCCTAGAGCAGGCCCGTGCCTATTTTGACAACCGCACCTGACACTTTGACGATGATCCTGCGCGGCGCGGCCGTGCGGGATCACACCTCTTCCAGCAGGAAACAGCGGTTCCGGCCTTCTGCCTTGGCCCGATAAAGCGCCCGGTCAGCGGCATCTAGCAACCGGCTGAGACCCGCCGTTGACGCCGAATGGGCGGCAACCCCTATGCTCACCGTCACGGAGAACAGCTCTCCTTCAGCATAGAACGACGTCTGCGCCACCTTACCGCGGATACCTTCGGCCACGGCCAGGCCCCGTCGCGCCGAACAGTCGGGCATGATAATCACAATCTCGTCGCCACCGAAACGCACGGCCAGATCGTTGCGCCGCACGCGACGTGAGACAATGCCGGCGATCTCCTTCAGCACGTCATCACCGAGCGAATGCCCGTGGGCGTCGTTGACGGATTTGAAATGATCAACATCGATTAGCATGGCGGTGAAAATCGTATCCGCCGCAAAGGCGCCGGCATGCCAGGAATTGATGAGCCTGTCGAGCTGCCGCCGGTTCTTCAGACCGGTCAGCGGATCCGTCATCGCCGCCAGGCGCAGTTCGCCATAGGCATTCTCAAGCCGGTCTTCGGCGGCCAACGCACCGCCCATGATCATCGCACCCGCAATATTGCTGACCGTGATCGCAACCCAGGTGGATTGCAGCAAAGGCAGCACTGTCGCGGACGGCAAAAACAGAAAGGGCGTGGCGAAGGTTATCGACAGCGACAAGCCGACAAGGCCAAGGCCGATGAGGTTGTGCCGCTGCCCCTTCAGCCCGCGATAGGCAAGGCCTGCAGCCAGCGAGATCATGATCGACAGCACTGCAATCTCGACACCGGCACCACCGATCAGGACCCGCGCACCCGTGACGAGCACCGCCGCCAGCAATCCAGCCCAGAAACCGCCAAAGACCGTCGCCATCGCCACCATGACATTGCGCGCATCAATCATGATGCCGGGAGCAATTTCGAGTGGATTGATCATGCTTGCGATCGCCCCCAGCGCAAAGGCAATCCCCGTCGCCAGCTCAGACCAGCCCACCGGAATGCCGGAATGCCGGATCATGCGGTAGATCAGCACCACCACAGCGGCGATACCGAGCTTGCCGAACAAGGCCGCAATCAGGGAAGGGTCTGCCACGATCATGACGAAGAAAATTGTTGCTCTTGGTGGGGAAGGCTCGGCAGGACACGGAAGGCTTGCCCGTGGCAATGACGGTGTCAGCGCCCTGTGTCCGGACAAACGAGCATGGTCCTAATCTGTTGAACCGCCACATCGCGCTTTGCGAAACTCAAAATCGGTTCGCGATCCGATACGCGATGAAAACGTAAGTGGATATAAACTCATGGAACCGTTCTAGACCGGTTTGGCGACAAAGAACAGTCATATCCTGACAATTGCCACCAAAATCAGGTGAAGGGCTTCGCCCGGCCACTCAACTTACTTGTCGAGCCAGACATCCGAGCGGACACGAAAGCGTGTCGGGTCATAAATCGCCTGGCTGATCTCCACCAGCTGCCCCTTGGCATCGAACAGTTCGGCGTCGATGCTCAGAGCCGGTGCGCCCGGGGTAAGGCCGATGGCATCGGCGGCGATGGCCGGACAGGCAATGGCATCGACAGACTGGGTCAGTCGCGCAATCGGACAGGAGAAGATCTCTTCGATCAGGGCATAGACGGAACCGAGATTTTGCCGTGACAGTGCTGGTTCGATACCGGCAAAGGCACCCGTGACATACATTTTCGTCCAGCTGAACGGGCGGATCCGGTCGGGCATGCGACGCACGCCGACAATCTCGAGCCAGTATCCCGTGGAGCTTTCATGATTGCCGAGAACCGCAACCGAGCCGTTTTCAACATGCCGGGTCGACCAGATATCGAGCACGGTTTCCCGCGTCACCTGCAGCAGTTCCGACATCCCGTTGGTCATCATCCGGAAATGCTGCTGTGGCGTCTGGGAGGCGATCACCGTTCCCACGCGCTTACGCCGCTCCACCAGGCCTTCTGACTCCAGCTCACTCAAAGCGCGCCGCAGGGTTGTCCGGCTGACACCGCATTCCGTGGCAAAATCGACCTCGGGCGGCAACCGCTCTCCGACTTTCCATTTGCCGGCGACGATGCTGTCACGCAGCGAACGGGTCAGGGTCTTATGTCGTGGGGCGCTCATGTCATCTGTCCAGGTAGAAAGAGTACGATTTGAGGAAAAGCTGCAAGAAGCAATGCAAATCCAACCAATATCATGAAAAACGGAAAGACGGCACGAACAAGATTGCCGACAGTCTCACCCGTCTGTGCCTGAATCACGAAGAGATTGAAACCTATTGGCGGCGTTATCTGTGATATTTCCACTGCAATTACAATAAAAATGCCAAACCAGATCGGATCAAAACCTGCGGCTGTAACCAAAGGCAGTGTCACAGGCAGCGTCATGACGATGATCGACGTGCCATCAAGAAACATGCCGATCACCACATAGAAGGCCAGCAGCGCCGCAATCAGTGTGAAGGGCGAGAGGCCGAGACTGGCGATCCAGTCGGCGGCAGCGCGTGGCAGGCCAAGAAATCCGAAGGCGGCATTCAGGAGAGCGGCCCCCAAAAGGATCAGCCCCATCATCGCAGTGGTGCGCACCGCACGGCGTCCGGCGAGCGCCAGATTGTAAAGGCTGAGCTCCCCCCGCACGGCGGCCAGGATAACGGCGCCGAGAACGCCGACCGCAGCCAGTTCCGTCGGGCTTGCCAGCCCGAAATAGAGCGACCCCATGATGCCGGCAATCAGCGCCGCCATCGGCCCGATTTCAGCAAGGCCTTTCCACCGCTCGGTCCAGCTGTAACGGCGCTGGTCTTGATGGCCGCCAATCACGGTGTGATGCACGGCTATGTAAAGACTGTAACAGCAGGCCAGCAGCAGACCGGGAATGATGCCGGCAATGAACAGCCGCAGAATGCTCTGCTCGGAGACCACGCCATAGATAATCATGATGATCGATGGCGGGATCAGGAACCCGAGCGTTCCGGCGCCGGCAAGCGACCCCATGGAGAGACGCCG
This sequence comes from Martelella sp. HB161492, assembly GCF_013184775.1. Taxonomy (GTDB): domain Bacteria; phylum Pseudomonadota; class Alphaproteobacteria; order Rhizobiales; family Rhizobiaceae; genus Martelella. The sequence goes on along the minus strand of NZ_JAATVV010000005.1, from coordinate 274,713 downwards.
GTCATAGCCATGGGCTTCAAGCTCGGGCAGCGTAACCCGGCCAACAATGGCCGTCGTCGCAGCCGATGACCCGGAAACAGCGGCAAACAAAGTGGAACCGGCAACATTGACATGAACAAGTCCGCCAGGAAGCCGGCTGACCCAGGGCGCAAGCCCCGAAAACAGCGAACGCCCGAGCTTGGCAGTGACGAGAATATCGCTCATCAGGATGAAGAGCGGCAGCGCCAGAAGCTCCTGCGATGTGCCCGCCGTCCAGAGCAGTTTTCCGGCGAACACGTCCAGCGGAATATTGGGTTTGTAAATCGCAAGCAGAATATAGCCGCCGCCAAACAGCGACAGGCCGATCCAGACGGACCCCACCAGAAGGGCTGCGAATAACAGGACGGCAACAAGCGCGATCTCAATCAAGTGCGTCCTCCTCTTTCTCGATCAGATCCGGCTCAAGGCCACTGACCAGCCGCACCAGCCGGGCAACAAGCGCCAGCACGAACTCCAATGCGCCGATGACCGCGAAGAATTGCGGGATTGCCAGCGGCGTGTTGACATAGCTCGATTGCCTAACGCCGCGCACAAGCGAGGTGTAAAACACGCTCCAGAAGGCATTCAGCATGAGAAGCGCCAGCGCGATTCCGACAAGGGTTGCGAAGATCTCGACGCCGATGCGAAACCCCGGCCCGCCCCGCGCCAGCAGCAGCGACACCCGCACCTGCTTGCCATGACGGAGCGACGGCCCGAGCCCGAGCAGGATGACAGCCGCCATGGCGAAGGCGCTATATTCCCAGGAGACCGCGAGGCTGGTATGCACCACGGCCCGGCTGATCACCTCGGCCAGCATCAACGCGCAGAAACCATAGAGCAGAATCATTGCCATGGTCTCGGCAATGCGCGCCGTCCAGTCGGTGAAGATCAGAAATCTGTTACGCAATCGATCCGTCCTGAAGCGGACTGCCGCCGAGGCGGCAGCCCGGTTTCTGTTACTTTGAAGCAGAGGCCTTGTAGGCTTCGATGATCGGGCCGGCTTCGGGAACCTTGGCGACGAACTCATCCCACATGGCGTGACCGCTGTCGGACATCGCCTGACGCATGCTCGGATCCGCCTCGGTAACGGTCATGCCATTTTCGACCAGGATTTCGGTTTTGCCCTGATCTTCAGCCGCACTCATCGCCCAGAATTCGGGTTCAAGCTTTGCAATCACGTCTTCGATTGCCTGCTGCTCGTCGGCACTGAGGCTGTTCCAGGCATCCAGGCTGACCGTGACGACATCGGTGGAGGTCGACCATTGCAGCGGATTGAAGAAGGCGGTCGTATCCCACAGCTTGCCATCGACGCCCGAAGAGGTCGAGGTTGCGACACCGTCAATCGTGCCGGCAGCAAGCGCGGGAACCACGTCGCCCCAGGGCATTTCCAGCGGTGCGGCGCCGAGCTTGGTCAGGAAGGTGAAGCTTGCCGGATTAAAAGCGCGGATGCGCTGCCCCTTCAGTTCCTCATCCGTGGTGATCTTGGTGCGGGAATATAACCCCGGCGACGGCCACGGGACATAATAGAGGATCTTCTGATTGTGCTTTTCGGCAATCTGATCAAAGGTCGGGCCGGCAACCTTGAGGAAAGCCGCCATCTCGTCCTGGCCCTGAATCAGATAGGGCAGCGTGTCGATCGCCAGAAGCGGCTCTTCACCGGCCTGCAGGAACAGCAGGTAATCGGCCATCTGCACGATACCGCTTTCCACGGCCGCCATGCTTTCGCTGCCGGTAACGCCGATCGAACCAGCTGACAGAACCGAGATATCGACTTCGCCATCCGTTGCCTCACGCACGGCATCGGCAAACTGCTTTGCCGCCTTGGCCTGAAAATTGGTGTCTGGCCATGGGGTCGAGAAATCCCAGGTTGCAGCGGATGCAGCCTGAGCAAATGTGAGGCTCAGAGCCCCGGCAATCAATGCGTAGCGAATGTTCATCTGCTGTCTCCTCTTATGATTGACCAGTTCCACCGCCATCCACTTGGTGGTCCTGACTTGCTTGGTAATAGGTGCCCGCCGCCTCATGGCTGACGAGCCCGCGGGCCACGTCCCGGTTCAGGATTTCGGCCGGTCTCTCCGCCGGATCGCCGAAACCGCCCCCGCCGGGCGTTCTCAAGATCAATTCCTCGCCCGGGCCGATCGCGTAGAGACCCTTGCTGTCGATCACCCGGCCGCCGGATATCTCGGCGTGGCCGGGCAGGCCGGGCAGACCGCCGTCACGTCCCGCAGCCCCCTTCTTCAGCCGCTCAAACGCCGCGGCCGACAATTTTAGCGTCTGGCCGCGCGCCGAGCGGATCCGGATCTCCTGGCCCAGTCCGCCGCGATAGCGACCGGGGCCGCCACTGTCGGTGGCAAATTCCTTGGCCGTGTAGAGCAAAGGTGCGACGGTCTCAGCGATCTCGACGGGAACCGTGCCGACGCCGGACGGGAAAGCCGTGGTCGAAAGGCCATCGGAAGACGGACGCGCGCCCATGCCGCCAAGTGCCACATTGAGTGATGAAAAGCCGTCTTCCCCTTCCGCCGAAATCGCCAGCACCCAGAGTGCGCCAGCACTTTCTGCAAGGATGCGTCCCGGCATAGCCTCCGATAGGCAGCCAAGCATCAGGTCGGGCAAGGCCTGCCCCACGACATGACGCGCGGTGACCGGCCAGGGCCGCTCGGCGCTGACAATCAGCCCCTTGGGCGCAGTCACCCGGATCGGTTCGAGTGAGGCATGGTTGTTCGGCACATGCGGCGCAACTGCGACCTTGATACCAAAAGAGGCATAGGCCTGGCTGTAGCTCAGCGGGCAGTTGATGCCTTTTGCAATCGCCGGCGCCGAACCCGCAAGATCAGCGGTGATCGTGCCATTAGCAATCGTCATCAGCGCCTTGAGCCGGATCGGCGCATCATAGCCATCAAGCTCGACTTCGGCCTCGTAGACGCCTTCTGGCAGCTTTTCGATGGCCGCCTTCGTCGCGTCAGCCGATCGCTCGAAAATAAAGGCCGCCAGACCTGCAAGCGAGGCGAGCCCATATTCGCGCATCAGGTCAACCAGCCGCTTGGCGCCTTCATCATTGCAGCTCATCAGCGACAGGATATCGCCCCGCGCTTCACGCGGGACCCGTGAATTGGTGGCAATGAGATCGAGAAGTTCCTCGTTCAGAACACCGGCACGGCGCAGCCTTGTCACCGGAACGAGCACTCCTTCCTCGAAAACCGACCGGGCTTCCGCCGACCAACCGAGCCCTCCGACGTCAACGACATGGCAGGTCGAGGCGATATAGGCGACGATTGTCCCATCGAGAAAAATCGGCGTGACAACGACAAAGTCGAACACATGGCCAGCACCGAGCCAGGGGTCGTTGGTCACCAGCACATCGCCCTCGACCAGCGCACCATTTGCGACCTTTTCCAGCATCGCATTGACCGATCGCGCCATCGTGTTCACATGACCGGGTGTCCCGGTTACCGCCTGGGCCATCATCCGTCCCTCGGCATCGAAAATACCGGCGGAGAGATCCCCAGCTTCGCGGACGATAGCGCCAAAGGCGACGCGCAGCAGCGCATTGGCCTGTTCCTCGCAGACCGAGATCAACCGGTTCCACATCACGTTCATGGCGATGATTTCGGCATCACTCAGACGGTTTTTCGCCATGTCGCTCATGCCGCATCTCCACGTGTCATGACAATATGCCCCACGGGATGGACCATCGCCGTCCAGCCGGCCGGTCCGTAGGTGGTGGTCTGTTCCTCGCTCAGCAGGAAGGGGCCTTCAAATTGGCTGCCAACCGCGGCTTCCTGCCGCGCAAACCGGCTGGCGGCAACCCGCTCGCCCGACGTCGGATCGAACACCGACGTCGTTCCCAGAAAGCCGGCCGTTCCGCCGGCGCCAAGCGGCGCTGGTGTCAAGGCCTGTTCGGGACCGGTCAGAGCCAGGATCAGGGCAACCAGTTCCACTGCGTTGTCGCGCATCCTTGTGCCGTAAATGTCGTGATAGCTGGCGATAAAGCGTGCCTTCATCGCATCGACGTCATCCTGCGTGGCCACAAGACCATCCAGCGCGATCTTCAGCGCATGGCCCTGCCCCTCGTAACGTAGCTCAGCCGAAAGCGTCGTCTGCGCTGACTGGCCAGCGCCCAGTGCCGGAAGCACAACGGCCGATGCCTCTTCGGCCATCGCCTGCTGCAGATGGTGGATGGCGTCGAGATCGATATGGTCGGTCACGGTCAGCACCGAGCGCGCGACCTCGTAGGCAACCGGTGCACTTAGAAAGCCGACCGCAGAGCCGACACCGGCAAGGGCGGGAATCACGATCCGGCCGATGCCGAGCTTTTCGGCAAGGCGGGCTGCATGGAGCGGCCCCGCACCTCCGGACGCCATCAGCGTGTAGCGTGTGACATCCTTGCCCTGCTCGATGGCGTGGACGCGGGCAGCATTGGCCATCGCCTCCTCACCCATTTCGGCAATTCCGGCGGCAGCCCATTCCGGCGATGAAAGGCCGAGCGGTTCGGCAACGTCGCGGGTGATCGCTTCAAGTGCAAGATCAGGGCGTAGCGTCATCGTACCGCCGGCAAAACCTTCAGGCGACAGCTTACCAAGGACGACATTGGCGTCCGTGATCGTCGGCATGAAACCGCCGAGCCCATAGCTTGCGGGTCCGGGAACCGAGCTTGCGCTTTGCGGCCCAACGGCAAGGCGTCCAAGCGCATCGCGCCTGGCAATCGAACCGCCGCCAGCGCCGATCTCGACCAGTTCGGTTGTCGGGATGCGGACCGGCAGACCGCTGCCCTTCACATCCCGCCAGGCTCTGGCGATCTCAAAGCGTCGCGCCGTTGCCGGTGTCGCATCCTCGAGAAAGCAGATCTTGGCAGTGGTTCCACCCATGTCAAAGGCCAGCATCCGGTCGATCCCGACCTCGCGTGATACCCGGACACCGAGCGCAACACCGCCGGCCGGGCCGCTTTCAACCAGCCGGATCGGAACCTTCTTCGCCTGTTCCAGGCTGGTAAGCCCGCCGCCGGACAGCATCAGCATGAATTCGCCGGCAAAGCCGCGGGCGCGCAGCTCATCATCGAAGCGTTGCAGATAGCGCGACATCAGCGGCCGCACATAGGCATTGGCGACCACGGTGGAAAACCGTTCATATTCGCGAATTTCCGGCGACACTTCGGCGCTGAGGCAGAGCGTGACTGACGGATCGAGCCGGGCCCGCAACCATTCGGCGACCATATGCTCATGGTCCGGATTGACGGTCGAATGCAGGAAGCCAATGGCGACGGCCTCGACCCCTTCCCGGCGCAAAACATCGGCGATGGCATCAATTTCGGCCTCATCCGGTGCGCTCAGCACATTGCCATGCGCGTCGATGCGCTCTGAAACCGTCAGCCGCAATTCGCGCGGTACCAGCGGCTCCGGCAGCTGGATATCAGTGTCATACTGATCGAAACGGCGCTCATAGGCCATTTCCAGGATGTCGCGGAAGCCGCGCGTGGTCACCAGCGCCGTTTTAGCACCCCGGCGCTCGATCAGCGCATTGGTGGCAAGCGTGGTTCCGTGGATCACGGTGCCAATGGCACCGAAATCGAGTTCGTTGCGGGCAAGCAGAGCTGCGCCGCCATCAATTGCTGCCCGTTCGGGCGCGTCGGGGGTCGTCAGAACCTTAAGCGAGGTGAGCGCGTCAGCCTCAAGCACGACGTCGGTAAAGGTTCCGCCAATATCTATAGCAAGTCTCAACATGCTTTAAATAGTTCGTACTTTTCGAGAAAGGTCAACAGATATTAATTGGTACTCACAACCGACGCGCGTTACCGGCTATCGTTATAGCGCTGCGTAATATCTGGGAAAAGCACTTTTCCGACGCAGAACGTCATCTCCCAGTCATCGCCCCGCCGGCAGTCGCGTGCCGCCGATCATGGTCCTTCCATCGCCAGTCCGACCGAATTGACGACCGTCAGACCTCTTGCATGTTTGTTACGTATAGGTAATGTAGATTCTCTATAGGTGTTTTATTGAACTCTTATGATTGTTTTGAAACGTATCGTGATCAGGGAGGAGTGAGCGATGCAGATCTTGACGCGGGGGGTAACGTCCCTTGTTTTTTCGGCCCTTTTGTCTGCAGTGATGACTGGAACGGCCTTTGCCGGCGCCTTTGCCTTGCGCGAGCAGAGCGCTGCCGGGCAGGGACAGGCCTTTGCCGGCGCCGCTGCCGGCAGCGCCTTTGTCGGATCCATGTACTGGAACCCGGCCACGATGACGGATCTTGACGGGCTGCAGTTTCAGCTCGATCTGACCGGGATCCTGCCCTATGCGGATATCACCCCGTCACAGGGGACAAGCCCGACGCTCCTGGGTCTCGGCGGCACGGGTTCGACCGGTGACATCGCCATTGATGCGGTTCTGCCCACCGGCTATGTCAGCTATCAGGTCAATGATCAGATCTGGCTGGGACTGGCGCTGAATTCACCCTTTGGCCTGACGACCAAGAACCCGTTCAATTATGCCGGCCAGATCTATGCCCGCACCTCGGAAGTGCGCAGCTATGACATCAACCCGACGATTGCCGTCAAGGTCAATGACTGGCTGTCGATTGGCGCAGGGGTTGAAGCGCTCTATTTCAAGACCCGGCTGACCCAGGCAATGAGCCCCTATACCAATGCCGCCACCGCTTCGCTTGAGGGCGATGACTGGGGCATCGGCTATACGCTCGGTTTTACCGTGAAGCCCAGCGACAGCACCGAGATCGGTGTTGGCTATCGCTCCTCGGTCAATCTCGGACTCAGCGGCGATCTGGTCCTTGGTGCTGCCAAAGCCCCGCTTCCGGCCGGCACTTATGGCATCGACGCGACCTTGCACACACCGGACCAGATCACCGTCGGCCTGAAGCAGAAGGTCTCCGACCGGCTGACCGTCAATGCCGGTTTCGAATGGACAAACTGGAGCCGCTTCGGCACCATTCCGGTCTATGGCAATGCCGGACTGACCAATGGCATGAAGCTTACGGACCTCGCCTTCGAATATCAGGACGGCTACTACGTCGCTCTTGGCGCGGAATATCAGTGGACCGAGCAATTCACCATCCGCGGTGGGCTTGGCTACGAATGGTCGCCGATTACCACCACCAATCGCGACCTCAGGCTTCCCGACAGTGACCGCATTCACGCGGCCCTTGGCGGCACCTACCAGATCAACAAGAGCCTGGCGCTTGATATGGCCTATGAGCACATCTTTCCGGTGGGCAATGGCGATATCGCGATCACCAACGGCAATCCGCATTATGTCTCCGGCCTGCCTTTCGTCGGCAGCGTGACCTCTGATGTCAACATCATCACGCTGGGATTACGCTACCGGTTCGGCGGCTAAATCCGGCGACAGGCTTGGCAACGGCCAGGTCGCTGATACGGCCCGCCGCCAGAAGCGGGCCACCTCAATCCAGTCGGGAGGATAAAATGAAACGGATCGCCATATCGTCGCTCGCCGCATTTTTCATCGCCATTTGCCTGTCTGCACCGGCATCTGCCGCGTCGCCGCAGGGCACATGGCTGACCCAGAGCGGCAGGACAAGGGTAACGATCGCACCCTGTGACGCCTCGCTTTGTGGCACAATCGTCTGGCTCGCGGCGCCAGCCAGAGATACGAAAAATCCGGACGCCAGTGCAAAAGGCCGGGATCTTGTCGGCGCCCAGATGATCTACGCCATGCAGCCGGATGGGGGCGGCTGGACGGGAAAGCTCTATGACTACGAAACCGGCAAGACCTATACCGGCAAGATGTCGCTGACCGACCAGGGCGGGCTGAAACTCTCCGGCTGCATTCTCGGCGGCGCGCTGTGCAGGAGCCAGATCTGGACCCGCGTGAAATAGCGGACCACCGCTTGCCCGCCCGCTTGGTGCTGCCTATCCTGCCGCCGACGCCGATCGGGGAGACGACATGATGATGCGCGCAGAACTTTATGCGGCAGCGGCACTGCTACTGACGGCCATGCCCGCCATAGCTGCCGATGCCGATCTCGGCCAGGCACGCGCCATGGTGATGGCCGCCCTGCCGGACGATTGCGACGCAACTCTTGCCGGGCGGCTCGAAGGCATTTCCAATGAAACCTATGCCGTAACATGGGGAGAGCAAGACTATGATGGAACGCCGCTGCAGCGGCATGGAACGCTCTTCGCGATCCCCTGCTCGCTCGGCGCCTATAATCTTGGCTACGCCTATGTCTTCGCTCCCGAAGACGATTTCCTGCCGATGGCGATCGTCAGCTTCGCCACCCCTGATTTCGTTCTCGAATATGCCGACGACACCGACACGACGCTTTCCCGAGATCCCGTCGTAACCGGCTTTGCCAGCGAGATGCTGCTGGTCAACCCGCGCTTCGATCCCGAGACCAATACGATCACGAGCTTTTCAAAATGGCGCGGTCTGGGCGATGCCTGGGATTCTGGTGAATGGACCATCGACAGGGGGCGGTTCGTGCTGAAGCGCTACGTGATCGACCCGATCTACGAGGCCAATCTCGAAGCGCCTCAGACTATCGAAAGCCAGCAGGAATTCGTGCTGTTTCAGGCTGAGGTCCACCGAAGAAACGGCGCTCACCAGCGCCGCTGACGGTATTCGACCGGGCTGAAGCCCATATCACCGTCATCTACACGTCTTTTCCACTCAGCGGCATAGGTATAGAGCGCTGGCGCAAGGCCGGTAAGTGGATCATCTTCAAAACGGGCAGACGGGGAGGCCTGGCTGACAAGACCGGCCGCACCGACACTGGTGCCACTGCCCCTGCTTTTCTCAACCGGGCGGCCGGTCGCAGCGGCGAGCATTTCGAGATAGTCTCGGTTCTGGGCAAAGGGGCCTTCGACGACAACCGGCCCTTCGGCGCCGGTCAGTGCCAGACATTCCGCCGTCATCAGCGCCAGATACCAGGAAAGGGTCAGCAGTCTCACACCGGGCGTCAGTGCCTCTTCCGGCATATTCCAGCCGCCGGCCCGGCCCTGATAGGGACCGGTATCGCCGATAACCGAGGGCAACAGCATGATGTCCTGCTCAAGTGCGTCCCTGCGATCAGCCGGTTCGATCACCGCTCCTTTCGGCGCCGCGACCTCGAAAACCCGCCCACCCATGAAACGCGCTGACGGTACGGGATCGCCAAGCGCGTTGACATTGATCAGCGTATCGCGAGCCTCATCAAGGGACGGCACGGCGGAACCAACCGCCATGGCAATCACCCATGTGCCCGTCGATACCACGGAAAAGGGCGCCGCGAGGCTTTTCAGATGCGGCAGCAGGGACGCATTGGAATCGTGAAGACCGCAATAGACCGGACAATCGGGCGACAGCCCGGTCTGCGCGGCGATTTCGCCTCCGACCGGTCCCAGAATATCAGCCGCAGCCTTCAGTGGGGCCATCCTGCCCGTCAAGCCGAGGGCTGCGACCAATGGCGAGAACGTCCCAAGCTGCGGTGCCCAGAGATCCGAATGACAGCCCCAGCTCGTCACCTCACTGGCAACCACGCCTGTCAGGCGAAACCCCCAATATTGCGGATAGGTGATGACATGTTCGGTCCGGGCGAAAGCAGTCGGAAAACTCGTCCGCTGCCAGAACAGCTGTGCACCGATATTGAGACCCGCCACCAGACGCGGGGAACCGGTGACAGAGAAGGGTGGCCGGATCGCGTCATAGCGGGCCTTCATCTCGTCCGGTCCGTCATGTTCATAATCGAGCACCGGAAGCGCCAGTCCGCCCTCGCCATCGACAAGGGCCACGGTCGCCCCATGGGTGGTGATCGAAATGGCGTCGATACCGCATTCGCCATTCAGCTGCTCGAGACTGTTGAGAATGAAGGCGAAGAGCCCGTCGACATCATGATGCGGATAGGGCGCACGGCGGATCACGGCATTGGCGCGGGCGCGCCTGCCGGTCTCCGCCCGAGCCTCAAGATCATAGATGATCACCTTGGCATTGGTCTTGCCGATATCGATCACCGCAACGTTGCGAACGGGACTGGCGGACGTCATGCAGGCTTCCTTTTCAGGCGCCGGCCTACCCGCCGCCACAGGATCGGTATGGCAATCACGCCGATCAGCAACAGGCCGACAAAGATCGACATGACGATGCCCGGCACATTCATCAGACCGAAGCCGAAGGTGACGAGGCCAAGCACGAAGGCGGCGATGACAACACCGAAGATCGAGCCCGAACCGCCGAGAATGCTGACCCCACCGAGCACCACCATGGTCACCACTTCCAGTTCAAAACCGAGTGCGATCGAGGGACGGGTGGAGCCGAGACGCGAGGTCAGACACACAGCCGCGATGCCCGACATCAGCCCGGTCAGCAGAAACAGGATGAATTTCACCCGCCCGACGCGAATGCCGGAAAAGCGCGCGGCAGTGGCATTATTGCCAACGGCATAGACCATGCGGCCGAAGCTTGTCTTGTGCAGCAGGATCGCAAACAGCACCGCCAGCACCGCGAACAGTGCCAGCTCGAAGGAAATGACCCAGAACACATAGCCCTGGCCGAAATAGGCAAAAGCCGGCGGATAGCCGGTAAAGGCCTTGTCGCCCAGAACGACATAGGCAAGGCCGCGATAAAGGCTCATCGTCCCGATGGTGACGACGATGGAAGGCAGGCCAAGCCCGGTGATCAAAAAGCCGTTGAACGCACCGCAGATCAGCCCGGTGACAAGACCGATGGCGACAAGCTCACCCGTGCCCGCGCCGAATTGCAGGGCATAGCCCATGGCGGTGGAGGCAAGTGCGATGATGGCCGCAACGGAGAGATCAATCTCGCCGGAGATGATCACCAGCGCCATCGCAAAGGCGATGATCGCCTTTTCGGTAAAATTATAGGTCGCGTCCGACAGGTTCCACGGATCCAGGAAATAGGGCGAGGCAAAACTGTTGATGATGAAAACCGCGACGGTCACCGCAATCAGCAGCGCCTCCCAGCTTCGTGTGATCCGGGAAAATGTGCCGTGCAGCCGGTCGGGAACGAAGCGCGTCTGAATGTCACTCATATGGCATGCTCCGCTTTTTTCAGAATGACACGGCCCTTCGGCCGGGCGGCGCGCGCATTGACCGCCACGGCAATGATGATCACCGTCCCGGAAATCGCCATCTGCCAGAAGGGCGAAATATCAATCACCGGCAGCGCATTCTTGATAATGCCGAGAAACAGTGCGCCCAACACCGCGCCGATGGCCGTACCGACACCACCGGCAATGGAGATGCCGCCGATGACACAGGCGGCAACGACATCAAGCTCGAAGCCGTTGGCGATATCGACATAGGCAACCGCATAGCGCGCAACCCAGAGATAGCCGGCAAGACCCGCCAGCGTGCCAGCGACGACATAGGCGAAGAAATGGGTGCGTCCGACCGAGATGCCGGTATAGACGGCCGCATTCGGATTGCCGCCGACTGCATAGAAGGCCCGGCCGATCCGCGTAAAGGAAAAGACGAGAATCATCACCGCAATCACGCACAGCGCGATCCAGGACAGCAGCGGCAGGCCGAAAATCACCGCCCGCGGCACGGCCTTGAAGGCATCGCTCATCTCATGGGCATTGATCCAGGCGCCATCGGTCAGCAGGAAAATCATCCCGCGATAGACCGTCATGGTGCCAAGCGTGACGACGATCGGCGGAATGTCGAGTTTCCAGACCAGAAGCCCGTTGATGGCGCCGAGCAATGCGCCAGCCAACACCGACAGAACCAGCAGAAATTCCACCGGCACACCGGGAAAACTGGCGTTGACCAGCGCCGCCACCGTGCCGGAGAGCGCTAGATTGGCGGCAATCGACAGATCAATGCCGCGTGCCAGAATGACGGCGGCTTGACCGAGGGCAAGGATGATCAGGATCGCCGTGTCGTTGAAAATCGCGACCGTGCTTTTCGCCGACAGGAAGCCCGAAAAGCGCATCTCGATGAGCGTCGCGAGGATCACCATCGCCAGAACCAGCAAAGCTTCGCGGCTTTTAAGCAGACGCGTGGCCATCAATGCACCTCCCCGATACCGGCGGCGGCGCGAACCAGCTTTTCCGCACTCATTTCGTGTCGCGTGAACTCCGCCGCTATCCGCCCCTCGCGCATCACGATCACGCGGTCGGACATGCCCAGGATCTCGGGAATTTCGGAAGAGACCATGATCACCGAAAGTCCGCCGGCCGCAAGCTCTGACATAAAGGCGTGGACCGCCGATTTCGAGCCGATATCGATGCCCTTTGTCGGCTCATCAAGAATGATGACCTTGGGATTGGTGGCGAGCCATTTGGCAATCACGACTTTTTGCTGATTGCCGCCGGAAAGCTGCCCGACGTTCTGATCAAGGCTCGCGGCCCTGAGATCGAGCCGTTCGGTATAGGCGCGCGCCAATGCAAACTCCTCCGCCATTTTCAGAAAACCCCGCCGTGAAACGGCGGAAAGCGATGGCAGGGTGACATTTTCGAAGATCGGCATGGCGCCGATCGCGCCTTGCGCGCCGCGCTCTTCCGGAACATAGACGATGCCGGCCCTGACTGCCTCGTTCGGCGTGCGGATCACGGCGATCTCATCATCGATGCGGATTGCACCGGCAGACGGCTTCGTCACGCCGAAAAGCGCCTGCATGAACTCGGACCGGCCCGCGCCCACCAGACCGTAAAAGCCCAGAATCTCGCCGCGTCTGAGCGTGAAATTGATATCCTCGAACTCGGTCGGGTGGCGATAACCGGCGACGGTCAGCACCGGCGGACCGATTTCGACCTCCTGCTTGGGGAAGACCTGGCCAACCGGACGGCCAACCATCATTTCCACCAGCGCATTTTCATCGGTTTCGGCAATCAGCCCCTCGCCGACCATCTCGCCATCACGAAACACCGTATAGCGATCAGCGATGCGGAAAATCTCATCGAATTTGTGGCTGATGAACAGGATCGCCTTGCCCTCGGCCTTCAGCTGTTCGGTCAGCTCGTAAAGCTCTTCGATCTCCTTGTGAGAGAGTGCGGCCGTCGGCTCGTCCATGATGACGACACGCGCATCGACGGAAAGCGCCCGCGCCAGCGCCACCATATGACGGTTGGCAATGCCGAGATCGGCGAGCCTGTGGGTCGGGTCGATCTTCGCGCCGATGCCATCGAGAATAGCCTTGGCCTCGCGGTTGATCTTCTTCCAGTCGATCAGGCCGAAGCGGTTTTTCGGCGCGTGGCCGATAAAGATGTTTTCCGCAACGCTCAGCGCCTCGAACAGCACCGTTTCCTGATGGATCGCGGTGACGCCGTGATGCGCCGCATCATCGGCGCTTTGAAAGGCAACCGGCGCGCCGTCGAGCATGATCGAGCCGCCATCCGGCCGGTAGATACCGGTCAGGATCTTCACCAGTGTCGATTTCCCCGCCCCGTTTTCGCCGACCAGCGCCGTGACCTGCCCGGGATAGAGCGAGAGCGAGACATCCGAAAGCGCCATGACACCGGGGAAGGTCTTGGTCACACCTGCAAGGGTGATCGCAGCGGGCGGTGAGCCGATCCGGGGTGTCTGAACCTCTTTATGCAGCATATCCTTCAAACCATCAGCCTGGATCGTTTCAGCGATCCGTTGAAGAAAAGGGGCCGAGCCCGAAGGCCCGGCGCACCACGCCCTGGGAGGCTCAGAAAATGTCCTTGAACTTGTCGATATTCGACTTGTCGTAGACGAAGGGGTCAGCCATGGCGCCAGCATTATCGTCGTCCAGCGTCAGCGTGCCGAGACGGCCCATCGAAAGTTCGGCGCCCGGCTTGGCCTCTGCCCCATCGATCAGATCATTAGCGAGCATCACCGCCGCATAGCCGAGATCGATCGGGTTCCATATGGCAAAGGAAAGCGATGCGCCATTGTCGACATAGGCCGCCATTTCAGACGGCAGGCCGAGTCCGGTGACATTGATCGCGCCAATCTTGCCCGCATCGGTGACGGCCTGCGCCGCAGCGACGATACCGACCGACGTCGGGGCAATGATCGCCTTCAGATCCGGATAGGACTGTATAAGACCCTGCGCCTCGCGGTAGGACTTGTCGAACAGGTCGTCACCATAAACGGTGGTGACCACATGGACGTTCGGATACTGGTCCATGACCTTGTTCATTTCCTCGATCCAGATGTTCTGGTTCGTGGCCGTCGCCGAGGCCGACAGCACGGCGACATCGCCGCCATCCGGCATGTGATCAGCGGCGAGCTTGATGATCATGTTGCCGATCAGCGGGTTCGAAGAGGGGTTCAGATGAACCTGACGGCCCTCCGGGGCAACACCCGAATCCCAGGAAACGACCTTGATGCCGCGTTGCATCGCCTTTTTCAGCGCCGGAACCAGTGCATCAGTATCATTGGCTGAAATAGCGATCGCGTCGACCTTCTGGGCAATCAGCGCGTTGATCACCTCGATCTGACCTTCGGCGGTCGTATCGGTCGGGCCGGTATAGATGATTTCCGTATCGCCGATCTCGGTGGCAGCCTCTTTGGCGCCTTCGGCGGCGGCTTCGAAGAAGCCGATCCCGAGCGCCTTGACCACAAGTGCGATCTTCTTTTCCGCCGCACTGGCTGTCAGCGGAACGGCAATGGCGGCAACAAGAACTGCACCGGCCGTCAGCATGCGTGTCAGATGTTTCATGATATCCTCCCTCGAAACATCATTTTGCAGAATGGAACCGGCCGCCCCTCCTCCGGGTGGACCGCTTCCGGCAAACCTCCTCAGTCCGCAGCGCGATCGCGCTTGCGTTCCTTATCGTTGCCGGAAGTTCCGGCAACGGCGCGGGCAACAAAGCCCGTCAGAACTGCATTCATCCACTCCTCCCAGGCAAGACCACCCTCAACGGGCGGCTGAAACCTCTTTCTCTCCGGCACTTTCGGCCACGATCAGGGTCACGCCAGCATCCTCCAGCATGGCAGCGTCCTTGTCCGAAATCCGGTCATCGGTAATCACCGTCGCAATCCGCTTCAGCGGGCAGAGGATCAGGCTGGAGCGGCGGCCGAATTTTGATGAATCGGCCAGCACCACCAGTTCGTCGGCCTGATCGATCAGTTTCTGTTCGGCCTGGATCAGCAGCGGATCCGTTTCCATCAGCCCGAGCGGGCCAAGCCCCTGCGCGCCCATGAACATGCGTCTCGCCCAGAAATTCCGTGTCACGTCATTGTCGAACGGGCTCAAGATAATATTCTGCTCCCGATAGATCGTGCCGCCCGAAACCATCACCGTGTTCTTTGTATGTTTCAGAAGATGCTCGGCAATCGGGAACGAATTGGTGAAGACCTGCAGCCGCCGGCTGGCCAGGTAATTCACCATCTGGAATGTTGTCGTGCCGCCATTGATGATGACCGAGTCGCCATCGGCGCACAGCTGAACGGCAGCTTTCGCAATCGCCTGTTTCTGCCGCTGATGCATGGTCTCGTTGACGCGAAAAGGCCGCCCGGCGAGGCCGACAAACTGCGGCGGGCTCAACGCTTCGGCGCCGCCACGCACCCGGCGCAACCGCTTTTGCACATGCAGCGCCGCGATGTCGCGGCGGATCGTCGCCTCCGAACTCTCGGTCAGTTCGACCAGTTCGGAAACGGTGACGACGGGCTTTTCCTGCACCGCCGACAAGATGATCCGGTGACGTTCCTTCTCGTGCATGGCTCCTCCAATATTGACATTCTTCATTTAATTCTCGCATTGTCAATCAACTTCAATCATTTTGCAGCGCAATAACGATTTAAATGATCGTTTTTGATTGTTATTGATTGACAAACGTCATGAAGCGGATGATTTTACCGGCACTTGATGACAGGTGCCGGTGATTGCCGTCAATCGCGCGCCATGGGAGGATGAAAGATATGCTGGAGAAAACCCCGTCTGGAAGCTTGAAAAACCTTTGGGATGAAGCAAGGGCCGCGACGATGAGCGAGCCGGAACGGTTGCTCTACCGCTCCAATCTGCTTGGTTCCGACAAGCGGATCACCAATTATGGCGGCGGCAATACGTCGGCCAAGGTCATGGAGAAAGACCCGCTGACCGGGCAGATGGTCGAGGTCTTGTGGGTCAAGGGGTCGGGCGGCGACGTCGGGACGATCAAGCTCGACGGCTTCTCCACCCTCTACATGGATAAGCTCAACGCGCTCAAGGGACTGTATCGCGGCCTTGAGCACGAAGACGAAATGGTCGGCTATCTGCCGCACTGCACCTTTAATCTGAACCCGCGCGCCGCCTCCATTGACACCCCGCTACATGCCTATGTGCCAAAAAAGCATGTCGACCACATGCACCCTGACGCCATCATCGCCATTGCCGCGTCGGCCGATTCACGGGCGCTGACCGAGAAGATCTTCGGCGGCGAAATCGGCTGGCTGCCCTGGAAGCGGCCGGGCTATGAACTTGGCCTCTGGCTGGAGCGATTCTGCGCCGAGAACCCGGATGCGCGCGGCGTGATCCTCGAGAGCCACGGGCTTTTCACCTGGGGCGATACCGCCAGAGAGAGCTACGAAACCACGCTTGAAATCATCAACAAGGCCATGGCCTGGTTCGCCTCCGAGATCACCGGTGACGTCTTTGGCGGTCAGAAGGTCAAGGTACTGGCGGAAGACGAACGCCGAAAGGTCGCCGAGAAGCTGATGCCTGCCATTCGCGGCATGATCTCCGAAACGGAGGGCAAGCTCGGCCATTTCGATGACAGCGAAGCCGTGCTGGAATTCGTTTCCTCGAACCGGCTTGACGCGCTGGCAGCGCTCGGCACCTCCTGCCCCGACCATTTCCTGCGCACCAAGATCCGTCCGCTGGTGATCGATTTCGACCCCGAAAATCCGGATGTCGAGGCCGTACTCGATGGTCTCCCGGCGGCGATTGCCGCCTACCGTGAAGGCTATGCCGACTATTATGAGCGCTGCAAGCGCGACAACTCGCCGGCAATGCGTGACCCGAATGCCGTCATCTATCTGGTTCCCGGCGTCGGCATGATTTCCTTTGCCAAGGACAAAGCGACAGCCCGCATCTCGGCAGAATTCTACGTCAACGCCATTAATGTAATGCGCGGCGCTTCGTCGGTATCGACCTATTGTGGCCTGCCGGAGCAGGAGGCTTTCGATATCGAATACTGGCTCCTGGAAGAGGCAAAGCTGCAGCGCATGCCGAAGCCGAAGCCGCTGGCTGGCAAGATTGCTCTGGTTACCGGCGGTGCGGGCGGCATCGGCAAGGCAACCGCTTTCCGCCTTGCCGGCGAAGGCGCCTGCGTCATGCTTGCCGATATCGATGACACGGCGCTTGAAAGCGCGCGTTTGGAACTGTCAGCGACCTTCAGCAAGGACATCGTGCGGACCGTGCATCTGAACGTCACCGACGAGCAGGAGGTTGCCTCCGGTTTCTCCGAGACATCGGTCGAATTCGGCGGGCTCGACATTCTCGTGTCCAATGCCGGTCTTGCCTCCTCTGCTCCGATTGAAGACACCACGCTCGATCTGTGGAACCGCAATATCGACATTCTGGCGACCGGCTATTTCCTGGTCTCACGTGCGGCCTTCCGCCTGTTCCGCCACCAGAAAGCGGGCGGCAATGTCGTGTTCGTCTCCTCCAAGAATGGTCTTGCCGCTTCGCCCGGCGCGTCGGCCTATTGCACGGCAAAGGCGGCGGAAATTCATCTCGCCCGATGCCTGGCGCTCGAAGGTGCCGCCGCCGGCATCCGCGTCAACACGGTTAATCCCGACGCCGTTCTGCGCGGCTCGAAGATCTGGACCGGCGAGTGGAAGGAACAGCGCGCCGCAGCCTACAAGATGTCGACCGATGAGCTGGAGGCCCATTACCGCGACCGCTCAATGCTGAAGCGCTCGGTCTTTCCGGAAGACATTGCCGAGGCGATCTACTTCCTTGCCTCCGACATGTCTGCGAAATCCACCGGCAACATCATCAATGTCGATGCGGGCAACGCCCAGTCGTTTACGCGATAAGGGGGCATTCATGGACCAGATGATCGACAGCGGCCTCGTCGCCGCCGAAAACGAACGGCGTATCCGCGATCTGGAGACGGACTATGCCGCGCTCGGATCAAAGCTTGCCCGTCAGGGCATCGATATCAACCAGATCACCGCAAAGGTTGCCGGCTTCGCCGTCGCCGTGCCCTCATGGGGCGTCGGCACGGGCGGCACCCGCTTCGCCCGCTTTCCGGGCGCTGGTGAACCGCGCGGCATTTTCGACAAGCTCGAAGACTGCGCGGTGATCCATCAGCTGACACGGGCCACTCCCACCGTCTCGCTGCATATTCCCTGGGACAAGGTTGATGATCTTTCGGCGCTGCGCCAGAGGGGTGAAGCGCTTGGCCTCGGCTTTGATGCAATGAACTCCAACACGTTTCAGGATCAGCCTGGGCAGGCGCACTCCTATAAATACGGCTCGCTCAGCCATGTCGATGCAGCGACACGACAGCAAGCCATCGACCACAATATCGAATGTATCGAAATTGGCCGTCAGCTCGGATCAACGGCGCTGACGGTGTGGGTCGGCGATGGCTCCAACTTTCCCGGCCAGAGCCACTTCACCGGCAGCTTCGAGCGCTATATCGAGGCGATGAAATCCGTCTATGCCGCCCTTCCCGACGGCTGGCGGGTGTTCACCGAACACAAGATGTATGAACCAGCCTTTTATTCGACCGTGGTGCAGGACTGGGGTACCAATTACCTGATCGCCAAGGAACTTGGTGACAAGGCCTTCTGCCTCGTCGATCTCGGCCACCATGCCCCCAACGTCAATATCGAGATGATCGTCGCCCGCCTGGTTCAGTTTTCAAAGCTCGGCGGCTTCCATTTCAACGATTCCAAATATGGCGACGATGATCTGGATGCTGGTGCGATCGATCCCTACCGGCTGTTCCTGGTCTTCAACGAGCTGGTGGATGCGGAAACGTCCGGCGTTAGCGATTTTCATCCCGCCCATATGCTCGACCAGTCGCACAATGTCACCGACCCGATCGAGAGCCTGATGAATTCGGCGATGGAAGTGACCCGCGCTTATGCATCCGCGCTTCTGGTCGACCGGACAGGCCTTGCCGGCTTCCAGGCCGACAATGATGCGCTGATGGCCTCGGAAACGCTGAAGCGGGCCTTCCGCACCGATGTCTCGCCGATCCTTGCGATGGCCCGCTATCGCGCCGGTGGTGCGATCGATCCGCTCGCCACCTACCGGTCGGCCGGCTATCGCGCCAGCGTCGCGGCGACCCGTCCCGCCGTGACCGGCAGCGGCGGCGGCATCGTCTGAGGCCGAAGATGGAAACAATCGCACTCAGAATGGTCCTCAACCCGGGCCAGAAGGATGAATACAAGCGCCGCCATGATGCGATCTGGCCGGAACTCGCGACAGTTCTGAAAGCGGCGGGCGTTTCAGACTATTCGATCTTCCTCGATGAGGAGACCAACCATCTCTTTGCCGTACTGAAGCGCGCGGATGACCATCATATGGCGGAGATACCGAAAAACGAGATCGTCCGCCGATGGTGGGACTATATGGCCGACATCATGGCCACCAACCCGGATAACAGTCCGGTTGAAGTGCCGCTCGTGCAGGTCTTCCACCTGCCGTGAAACACCAGAAGGGCGGCGCTTCTGTGCTGCCTCAGACTGTCGACAAGCTTCGCCCCTTTTTCTGACGTCATGCCTGTGCTTGTCACAGGCATCCAGCCGACGCGCGTCGGCGCGGCGAAAAGACTTTTTTATTCAATGCCTTATGAATCTTGATCCCCGTGACAAGCACGGGGATGACGACGGAGGGAGGGGCTGCTCCACTTCAAACGTGCAATATGAATGGCTTTGTCAGAAGCCTGAGGGCGGCGCTACTGCACCGCCCTTTTTATCTGTCCTGCTTCGCGCCAGAACCCTGCCTCAGACGGCCTTGTCCAGCAGCGCCTTGATATGGGACGGTCCGACCGGACGGATGCCGGCGGGATTCAGGGCCTTGATCGAATAATAACCAGCGGTGATATGGTCCATATTCACCGTTTCCGCGACGCCAGGCGTCAGATAGATCTTTTCCAGATAGGCCGACAGCCCAGGATAATCGGCGATCCGCTTCCAGTTGGTCTTGAAGATCCCGTGATAGGCGGCATCGAAGCGGATCAGCGTCACGAAAAGACGGATATCCGCCTCAGTCAGCCGATCGCCGAACAGGAAGGGGCCTTCCAGTGTTTCCTCCAGCTCGTCCAGCATGGCGAAGACACCGGCAACGGCTTCATCATAGGCCTGCTGGGTCGAGGCAAAACCTGCCTTGTAGACGCCGTTGTTGAGCTGGTTGTAGACACGCGGGTTCAGCGTATCAATCTTTTCGGCAAGATCGGCCGGATAGAGGTCGAGATCCGACGGGGCAAGCGACTGAAATGCGGTGTTGAACATGCGCAGAATATCTGCGCTTTCATTGTTCACCATCACATTGCGCTTCATGTCCCACAGCACCGGAACCGTGGCGCGGCCGGTAAAATGGGCATCGGCACGGGTGTAGAGTTGGTGGATGTGGTGTGCGCCGAACAGCGGATCCTCGTCAGCGCCTGGATAGCCACCAAAGGCCCAGCCTTCGTCAGTCATCACCGGATTGACCACCGTCACCGGGATCAGATCCTTAAGGCCCTTCAGCGAGCGGCCGATCAGCGTGCGCGAAGCCCAGGGGCAGATCAGCGCGACATAGAGGCGGTAGCGACCGGCTTCTGCCTCAAAACCGCCCTCTCCCGTCGGGCCCGGCGCGCCATCAGGGGTGACCCAGTTGCGGAAGGAGGAGACCTGACGGACAAAGCGGCCTTTTTCATCCTTCTTTTGCACGGGCTGCCAGTTGGCACTCCATTTTCCATCAACAAGCATGGTCATTCTCCTTGGGATATTTTGTTTTTTTGACCGCCGCAGAGATGCTGCGGCGGCCATGATGCTATCGCTTACTTGAGCCGGCGTGAAGGCAGCAGGGCATGAACGCCATCGCCGAGCAGTGCCAGCGCAAACTGGACAAAGGCCCACATGACCGGATATTCCCAGCCGCCGCCATTCGGATTGGCAAAGCTGAAGCCATTCTGGATATGGCCGAACAGGGCAGCGCCCAGAAGTTCGAGGCCGAGAACAAACGAGAATTCGCGGGTTTTGACGCCGAGGATCAGCGCGACGCCGCCGACAATTTCAAGGATCATCACGATGATGCCGAGAAAACCCGGCAGGCCCAGCGATGAGAAATAGCCCATCGTGCCGGCAGGCGTGAACACGAACAGTTTTGTCAGGCCGTGCGTGATAAACAGAAGGCCGGTGACAACACGCAGCAGAAGCGCTGCATAGGGAGCGGTTTTAAGGTCGATCATGATCTTTTCCTTGGGAAGCGCCGCCGCACTGAGGCGGCGGCATGTGTCTGGATGCGATGAAGGGGAAGGCTTAGCGGGCGAGCCAGAGCGGAGCGATTTCCGTGCCCTGACCGAGCATGTAGCCGAACTGGATGTTCATGAAGCCAAGCGGCTCGAGATAGCGGGCGTTCTTCAGACCACCGGCGTTACGGGCGTCAAAGCCAGCATCCTTGGCAAGGGATATGACCGCATCACGGGCCGCCTCGTCATCACTGGCAACGAAGGTCTGCAGCGTGTGTCCGCCGAAGTTGAAGCTTCCGCCATAAAGGCCGGCGAAAACGGTGTTGAAAGCCTTGACCACATGGGCGGCAGGCAGGAGCTTTACAATTTCTTCGGCAGCCGAGCTTTCGCCTGAGACGGAAAGCGCCGAGAAATCTTCGGTGATCGGGTTTGTCACATCAATGACGATCTTGCCGGAAAAATCGGCTGTGGCAGCAATGGTGGCGATGGCGCCATAGGGCACGGCGAAGATGACCGCATCAGCCTGGGCGACGGCTTCAGCGACGGATGCGGCCTGAACTGTCAGACCTTCGCCTTTCAGCGTGTCAGCCAGTGACTGACCGCCCTTGCGGTCAGCAACGACAACGCCGTGGCGCGTCTTTGCGAAAGTGCGGGCGAGGCCCGAGCCGATATTGCCGGTTCCGATAATCGCAATGTTCATCGTTCTTCTCCTTGGGGGCGCTGAGGCGCCTGTCACTGGGCGTTCGGATTGTTCCTGCCCGTTGTTCGATGACCAGAAGATGCGCCTTGCAGATCTTCTTTGAAAGGGCGAATATATGGAATGATATTCGCCGTTTTGTTCTGAAAGGTCGACCATGGACACGCTGGACGGGTTTCGTGTTTTTGTTGCCGCCGTCGAAACCGGCTCCTTTGCCGGCGCCGGCGAGCGGCTGGGCATCTCGGGCAAGCTTGCATCGAAATACATGGCTGAGCTGGAAGAGCGGCTCGGCACACGGCTACTGCAGCGCACGACCCGGCGGCTTGGCATGACGGTTGCCGGTGAGCGGCTTTATCAGCGCCTGCCCGGTTGGCTCGATGCGCTGGAGGACATCCGCAACGACGTCAAGGATGACGGCCGCGGGCTTTCCGGCACATTGCGCATCTCGGCCCCGGTCACATTCGGCGAAATGCATGTGTTGAAAAGCCTTGCCGCTTTCCGCAGCAACCATCCGGATCTGACAATCGACCTCAGGCTTTCCGACGCCTATGCCGACCTCGCTGCTGAGGGCGTCGACCTTGCCATCCGCATTGGCCAGTTACAGAATTCAGCACTGATTGCCCGCAAGATCGGCCACACGGCGCTGGTGCTGGTGGCCGCGCCCGGCTATCTCGAAAGACACGGCACGCCACAGCGTGTCGAAGAACTCGCCGATCACCACTGCATCCGCGACACCAATATGCGCACGCCCGGTGGGACATGGCCGCTGATGCTGAAGGGGGAGGCCGTCAGGATTAGGGTCGGTGGGCATTTTCTGGTCAATTCCGCCCGCTCGGTACGCGAATTGTGCCTTGCCGGCGAAGGCATCGCCCTGGCGCCGGACTACGCTGTTTCGGGTGCAATCACCGATGGCCGGTTGATCCGCATATTGCCGGACAGCGCCGGACCCGGCCTTGATATTCACGCTGTCTACCTTGATGGCCGTCGGATGCCACGGCGCGTCCGCGCCTTCCTTGATCATCTGAAAACCGAGCCGCTGGTGCCCTGACATGTTTGCAGGGCACCAGCCGCTGTTTGCAATGCAATGGAGGCCATGTTAGCTTTCATGGCAATATTACGGCACGGCCGAAAGTTCGAATTCGCTCATCGGCGCATCGAGAACACAGCGTCTTTGAAAAAGGAAGATTAGCGGGACGGCAATCCCGAAAAAAATGAAGGAAGAACGGTGACGACATTTTCCAGAATCATGGCACCGGTTGATCTGATCCATCTGGACAAGCTTCAGCGCGCGCTTGATATTGCCGCTGATCTTTCAGGCTTTTATGGCGCACCCGTCACCTATGTCGGCATCTCCGCCGCGACCCCCGGTGCGCTCGGTCACAACCCCGCCGAATTTGCTGACAGGCTGAGCCAGTTTGCCGATGCCGAAAGTCGCCGCCGTTCCATTGCCACGGCCAGCCACCCGGTTATCACCCATGATCCCGCCCGCGATCTCAATCCGGCGCTTGCCCAAGCGGTCGAAACGATCGGCGCCGATCTGGTCGTGATGGCAACCCATATTCCCAATCTCGCCGACCATTTCTGGCCTTCCCATGGCGGCGCTCTATCTCAGCACACGAAAGCATCTGTCTTCCTGGTGAGACCCTGATCGGGAACACAGTGACAGGTCGGTGCATTGAATAAGGCAGAATTGTGTACGCCAGTCATCGCTGACGCCAATTCCGCCGGGCGGCCTGAGGGAGACGGGCCGCAACTGAGAAACGAACATAACTAGGAGAGACAATATGAGCGACACGGGCATTCCGGAACCGGAAGGCGACACGGACCTGATCGAAACCGATTATGAAATCGGTCAGGACAACATCACCACGTCGATCGGTCCCTTCGGCCTGGATGTCCACAATCCAGTCTTTGCGATCTCAGGTCTGACCATCGTCGCCTTCGTGCTCGTAACCCTGGCCTTTCAGAATGAGGCGGGCGCCCTGTTCAACGGGCTTCGCGACTGGCTGACCTCCACCTTCGACTGGTTCTTTCTGCTGGCCGCCAATGTCTTCGTCGTGCTGTGCCTGTTTCTGATCGTCTCACCTTACGGCAAGATCCGGCTGGGCGGGAGCGAGGCCACGCCCGATTATTCCTATTCCGGCTGGTTTGCCATGCTGTTTGCCGCAGGCATGGGCATCGGCCTGATGTTCTACGGCGTTTCCGAACCGATCTCGCATTACACGTCCTCGGTTGCAGCCAATGCTGGCACGCCGGAAAGCTGGGCACCGCTTGGCGGGGCACCCGGCAACGAGGAAGCTGCGCGCCAGCTTGCCATGGCTGCCACCATATTCCACTGGAGCCTGCACCCTTGGGCGATCTATGCCATTGTCGCCCTGGCGCTGGCGCTCTTCTCGTATAACAAGGGCCTGCCGCTGACGATGCGCTCGGTGTTCTACCCGATCTTCGGCGAACGGGTCTGGGGCTGGACCGGCCACGTGATCGATATTCTGGCGGTGTTTGCAACGCTGTTTGGCCTTGCCACCTCGCTTGGCTTTGGTGCCGAACAGGCCAATGCCGGTCTCAATCACCTGTTCGGCATTCCGATCAACAATGTCTCAAAGGTTGTGCTGATCGTCGTCATCACCGGCATTGCTCTGACGTCGGTGGTTGCAGGCCTTGATGCCGGCGTCAAACGGCTGTCCGAAATCAACATGTATCTCGCCGCCCTGCTGCTGCTTTTCGTCCTGATCGTCGGACCGACGCTTCTGATCATCAGCGGATTTTTCAGCAATCTGGTTGAATATGCCCGCTACCTGCCGGCACTTTCGAACCCGTTCGGACGGACAGACGACAATTTCCGCGATGGCTGGACGGCTTTCTACTGGGCCTGGTGGATTTCCTGGTCACCCTTTGTCGGCATGTTCATCGCCCGCGTCTCGCGCGGACGCACGGTCCGCGAATTTCTCACCTGCGTGCTGATCATCCCGTCGATTGTTTCGGTGCTGTGGATGACGGTCTTTGGCGATACCGCGATCCATGAGCTGATCGACCAGTCCTATTCGGCCCTTGCCGATGCGCCCCTGGCGCTGAAACTCTTCGTCATGCTGGAAAAGCTGCCGCTGCAGGCGATTACTTCGGTGATCGGCATCGTGCTGGTGATCGTCTTCTTCGTCACCTCGTCGGATTCAGGCTCGCTCGTCATCGATACGATCACGGCTGGCGGCAAGGTGGACGCGCCGACGCCGCAGCGGGTTTTCTGGGCTTCTTTCGAAGGGCTGGTTGCCATTGCCCTGCTGCTCGGCGGCGGCCTTGGCGCCTTGCAGGCCATGGCCGTCTCGACCGGCTTTCCCTTCACCATAGTCCTGCTGCTTGCCTGCTATGCCATTCTGAAGGGCCTGCATGCCGAACCGCGCTGACCCGCAGATAATGGAATGATCCTGGTCGAGAGGATGGCATCAGCCATCCTCTTGCCGTTTGAGCCAGCGCAAATCATCGATCGCGCTGGCGGTTTATGCTGCAACGCAACCCGCTGTGAGGGGGCATGAGGCGCGCGCAGTTGAGGGGGTCACTGCGCGCGCTTCTGTTGTCCGGTCAGATTACACTTAAGTAATCACCCTGATACATGCGTTTTTCGGGGCCTCTGCCGGTTTTCAGAAAAAACGAATACTAATTCTGACTTGTTCGTCGTTTGTTATTGGCGCGCCAAAAACATGAGCCAAAGCAATAAGCTAGCTTTAGTCCCATAACTACCTGGGTCATGTTTTCTGCCGTCAAAACTCTTTTGCGCCTGGCATTCTCGCCTTGGCGGGGCGCATCGGCATGCCTGTGAGCAGGCTTCTCGGCCAGAACAAGGATAGCAAAATGCCCATTTTCCCATGTGAAACCCGCATTGACATGCAGCCCGACCTGACAGCGCTTGAACGCGGTGAGCCCCTCCACATTCCCCGGCCAAAATTGCTTCATCCAACCCGCCACAATAACGCGCCGCCCGCCGCCGCAACGGCCAGCGGGAGCAGCGGCACCAACACGAGCAGCGTTGTAACGGTCAACCAGGGACTGAACCGGGCCGTTGACGGCGCGCAAACGGAGACGCCGGAGCTCACAGCCCGCTACATCAAACGTTTCCTCAGATTTCACAATGCCCGGCATGAACTCTACGAAAGGGAGCTGCAGCGCTTCAAGGACCCGCTTCACGACTCAATCTGGGAGACGCTGGTCCGGCTGCGCCAGGCACTTCCGGAGAACAATCAGGCGATTCAACGCCTCGAGAAGTCGTTCGATGAAATGGACAAGCGAATCCGGAAGCACCACAAGCTGCACCAGGAAACCGTTCGCACGCTTGCCCAGACCGATGACAGCTTCGCACAGGGAGAACCGGGTTGTGGCGCCAGAGCGAAAGAGTTTCTGACGGACACATTGGGACCTCTTTACTGTTCCTTAGGCGCATGGGTCGCACTCGGCGCCGCCATACTCGGCAATGCCGCTCTCGGCGCCGTCATTCAGGCCACCCATGCAACCCTTGATCCTTCAGATTGCAGCACAGACTCTCCCTTCCCGGTGACTGATTCCAGCCTCGAGCCCATGCTGGCGACACCATCCGCGACAGGCGGGGAGCACTGCCCGAACGTAAGCAGCGAATTTCTGCTCGCCCCGACATCAGACCTTCAGGCCCTTCTCGCCGATGCCGGCATTAACGGTTTCCACGGGGCCACGACCTTCGTCATCGATGTGCCGCGTGAACGCGAGCTGGAGATGGACAAAATCAAGCGGGATATCGTCGGCCCTGATCTTTCCAGGACCGAACGCTTCGTTTCGGTGATAAAACAATCACTTCCGACCTATGGTTTCCTGGCCACTGTGCAGTCTTTCATCGCATTTATAATTGCCAAAGCGATCAGCCCGGAGGACAGCAATCTGAGACACCTTGCCTCCAGCCTTTGTGTCAGCTGGGGATCAGCGTTCATCAATGCCTCACTCGACGGCGTGCGCGAGGCCGCTATGGCGCATACGAGCGAGCCAGCACGCCAAACGGCGCGCGCAGTCAGCCGCACCCTTTTGAGCAAGACCGTTCCTTTGGCGATCAAGGATCTTTACGCCAACATGGACGCTCGCAAGATCGCTCTTGATGTCGTCTTTCTCGGGGTTGGGGGCGCACTCCGGGAGGAACTCGTCAACCTGAGCGTTGGCAAGCTGCAGCGACATCTGGTGCCCTCCTGGACCGGCGAGCAAGAGGCGTTGCTGGAGTTTGCCGCAGCCCTGAAGGCGTTCCTCACAGAAGCGACCGGTCCCGAGCTCGAAAAAGGGCTGGACGAGGGGCTTGGTGATCATATCACCCGCGCGGAGCTGCAACACAGAATCAACGGGATGCAAACCGAACTCAAGACCCTCCTGAAGGAGCTCACACATATCTATCATCTTCACGACACGTCAGAGAGCCTGATTGAAGGGGCCCAGCTGCTTTCGGAAAAACGGGAATATCTGAAAGCTACGCGCCCCGAGTCGCCGACGCTGTCGTCACTGATCAGCTCGCTTTCGGCAAAGACAGGAAACCTATTTTGCTGTCTGCCCGGGCAAGACCGGCGGTCGATCCACAGTGAAGATCTTGAAGACCGTATCATTCACCCGGATGATATCGAAATGGGCCCTGTCCCATCCACACTCAGGCAAAGGACAAACCGCCCGGGCGCGCCGGTTCATTGGAGTGTTGTCGATGAACGCAGCACCGCTCAGACACAGAGCGTTTTCACCATTCCCCGGCCCTCGATTGCAGGAGGCGCTCCGGTGACGGCAAACAGGCCCCGGGCACCTTTTGCGAACTAGGCGCCGTGCGTCCTTTTGGACGCACCAGGATGCTCTATTTTATTGAATCTACGCATCGTTCCTTTCGAAAATCGATTCCGATTTTCGAGCCTCTGCGCTAGACGCGGCAGATGCCATTGACAACAATTAGATGATAAACTAATTCATTAATCATGGATTTGTTGGCAACTCGAATTTCCGCGCTCGCGAACGAGAAGCGGCTCTGGATCCTTCGATGGCTGAAAGAGCCGGATGCTTTTTTCGATAGCGGCGGCACCACCTCTCGCCATGGCGTCTGCGGGCTGACCATCGCCGAGAGGCTTGGCGTTACCCCGGCCACGGCGTCTGTTCACCTGAAGATATTGACGCAGGCCGGGCTGCTCCATTCAGACAGGATCGGGAAATATACCTATTTCAGCCGTAATGACGCGGCGCTCGCCGCACTCGCGGATGAGATCAGGCACTTTTAATTGCACCCAAGCGGCGCGCTGACTGTCGCCGCACAGCCGACCTCAGGAGACTGCCGATGAAAACCGACGCGCCGCACCGTCAACCCGGCGGAAATCCATGGATTGTCGTCATTCTTGGCTTTGCTACGCTGGCTTTTTCCTTTTCCGTGCGAGGCTCGCTCTCGCTTGCCATGCCCCTGTGGCAGGCAGACTTTGGCTGGTCGCGCAGCACGATCTCCGCCATCGCAGCCATGGCTATGATCGTCATGGCGCTTGTCGCGCCCTTTGCCGGTGGGCTTGCCGACCGCTATGGCGCGCGCGGCCTGCTTGCCGCCGGACTGGCTGCAATCGGCATTGGCATGGCATTGGTCACCATGGCCGTTCCGGGCGTTTCCGCCTATCTGCTGCCGCTGGGCTTTGCCGGTGTTGCGGCCATCGGTTTCGGCAGCATCGCTCAGCATGTTGTTTCCGCCGCAGTGGCGCAGCGGTTCGACAGGAACCGGGGCCTCGCAACGGGGATTGCCACCTCCGGCTCCACGGCAGGACAGCTGGCGCTGATGCCGCTTCTCGCGGCCCTGATGGCGGGTGGCGACTGGCAGCGCCCCTTCATGATGCTGGCCATCGGCTGTTTCATCCTTGTCCCGGTGACCCTGGCACTGCTCAGACGCCCACCAAAGCGGGATCATCCGCAGCAGGACGCCGTTGAAACGGCAACGGCTGACCATGCGCTCGGACGGCGGATCGGCGGTCTGTTTCTCAATCCGGTGTTTCACGCCCTGCTGTGGAGTTTCGCCATTTGCGGCTTCACCTCCACCGGCGTTATCGAGACCCACCTTATGCCCTATGCGTCGGCCTGTGGTTTCGGCCCCGTCCCGAGTGCCACCGCCTACGGCCTGCTCTCCGGCATCAATCTGCTTGGCATGATCACGGCGGGCTATCTCTCCGACCGGATGCATCGGCCGCTATTGCTCGCGATCATCTATCTCATGCGGGCCCTGAGCTTTGTGCTGCTGATCTACATCTCGAACAATTATGCTTTGCTGCTGGTCTTCTCGGTCATGTTCGGCTTCTTCGACTATTCCACCGTACCGGTGCTCGCCTCCTATGTCGCAAGCCGGCTTGGTGTCGGCATGCTGGGCCTAGTCATGGGACTTCTGTCTGCCGGACATGCCCTTGGCGCGGCGGCGGGTGCCTGGGCGGGCGGATTGTTCTTCGACAGCTACGGCTCCTATACCGCCGTATGGCTGATGGCGATCGCCTTTGCGCTGCTCGCCGCCGCCATGGTGGCAGGACTGAAAGACCGCGGCGAAGGCGGACCGTCCCGATCCGGTATCGACGAACGCGTTCCGGTGGCAGGCTGACAGGGTGCGGCAGGGTCAAGCGCTCATAGGACGGGGCCCATGTGACGATTTCGGAAAGGACACGAATGCAATGCGCCCCGCACCAGCATCGTGCAGGGCGCACTGCGACCGCTGACCCAGCTGGCAAGAAATGTCGTAACGCACCGACGGAGGCAGCCGGCAGACATTGATGCCATTTTCTCGACCAGCGGCGCCTGACGCCGTCTGGATGAAATCCCGCCGGAGGAGATGGCCGACATGGAGATTTCTTGCCGCGACGGCTGTTTCAAGCAAAGAACCAGAAGGCAGAACCCGTTTCTGTCAAATTGCCCAGGGTTTCCTCATCAGCCTCTGCATATTTGACCGGAGAACGTTGATGACGCCGGAATCCCGGCGCAGTCCATCCATATAGGCCGTCACACTGTCCCTCACTTTGGCATAGCCAAGCATCTGCTCAGCATGCGTCGCGCTGACAGTGCGAAGCTGTTTCAGTTCGGCTTCCCACCGGCCCTGCATGAGGGTCTCGAGCATCCGATAACATTGCTCGTTTTGCAGCAAGTTTCGTTCGAGTTCCATTCTATTGCCGGTGAACCACCCCAGCCTGTTCGTTGCCGCCTCCCGCAGTTGAGGTGATATGGTCTTGTGCGTCGTGTCGCACCTGGAAAAGTTGTGTTTCTCCAGCAGGCAGGGCAGATCAAATTCGCGCTTGAGCTCGGCGGCAAGACGCAGAGACTGGGCAGCCTGTTCTTCAGTCTCTTCCCGTAGCGAGGAAGCAACACAATCCTTGATCAAGTCGAGGCAGGCAACCGACAGGCTATGCGCGCAAAGCGCCCGGAATCCCGCATCCGTAACCTCCCGCTCCAGCTTGTGGGTGGTTGCCTTGCATATGAGCGTGTCGACGAGTTCCAGATTCTTCCATGACTTGCTGTTGACAGGATCGGCCGCCTGGCACGTATCTGCAATCAGGCTCGCCAGTTCCTGATCCGATGGAAATTTCTGGAAGACCTGCAGCAATTGCTTTATCTGGGCGTCACGCAGACCAATATCGCTGGCGTTGACGTTCAGCCCGATCAGCAAGTTACGCATCGCCGCCTTGCCCTGACTTGCTTCCATGGCCCGCGCAGCCCCCTCAAAGGAGGCCTTCATGTCGCCCGGTGCCAGCGCATTGAGCAGAGACGAGAATGCAACGCCCTTATTCGGCTGCCGGCATGAAAAGCGCCTGATATCCTCGGCATCAAGAGGCGCACCGTCTCTCCGCCTCAGGACAACAACATTGTCCGGCTCTTCGCTTACGGAAAGATCCTCCAGACTGCTTGTCTCCTCATATGCTTCTGACGAAGAAGAGGACGTGCACGGCCTCTGATCATCACCGCCACGCGGCGTCTCGGACTGCGCCTTGTCCGGCAACGGTGCCCGTGCCGTGTCGTCGCTCCGCGTCTTGATGAGCCCGCTCAATGACAGCTGAGACATTTGCGCCGTCGTCTGTGCAATGCGGCGCTGGTTCCATCTTGACTGATGGGTCTGGTGCGCCCTGATTTCATCGTCGAGCGCCGCAGCGATAGCTTTCACGCTGCGCTTCGCCGGCTCCGCGCCTATGGCCGGGTGTTGACTGGCTGGTTCGCCGAAGCTTCTGGAGCAGGAAGGTTCTATCATCACAACACCTTTCAATCGAAATCTGTGCTGGCAGAAGAGGCGATTGCCACGTAATACGAAATTCAATTTCTGTGATAATTTTCATCAGGTTACCATAATTCAAATGCGACATATCATGGCTGCGTAACCGCAGCATTCCGGCCGTACGCCGGTGGACGACAGGCTCTCTGTGAATTCAGGCAGCACACGCTTCAGGTCCGGAATACGTCGTTCTTTGCAGCGTTCAGCTGATGCAGGAACCCTTGAGAGCCGTTCGTCCTTTTGGACGCAGCAGGACGCTCAATCTTATTGAATCGACGCATCGTTCTTTTCGAAAATCGGCTCCGACTTTCGAGCCGGTGCGCTAGCGTGGCACCCCGGTCTACCATCATGCCCTGCAACAAATGGCAGATTCCGGAAATGATGCATTGCAAAGCCATCATAAATTTGTCAGACATATGTCATTAGACATTTATTCCGGGTCTTCGACTATGTTCGGAGCATTCGGTCAACCGACCTCGGGACAAAACCGAGGCGGAAAAAACGGGCATCAGCCGGCAGCGCCTGTGCTGACAAGCCCATCGGGAACAGTGTCGTTGTCAATCAGGAGAGAATCGCGATGAATTTTGTCGCCAAGGCCATAATGGCGGGGTTCATGTCCCTGTCGATGGTGCTGCCAGCCGCCGCCGAAAGCCAGATGACTGCCCCCGGGGATAGCAAGACCGGGACCTATGCAGATTACATGAAAACCGTCTATGCCCGCGCCGGCCAGCCGGAGCTGACGCAGATTCCACTCACCACCTTCGATAAGGACTACACGCTGACGCCGATGGCGGCTGAGAGCTGGGAGGTCAGCGACGACGGCCTGACCTGGACCTTTCATCTGCAGCCGGATCTGGTCTGGAGCGATGGTGAACCACTGACGGCCGGCGATTACATATTCGCGCTCAAGCGCGCCGCGACCGAGGGCTATGATTTTGCCTGGTACTGGGATTTTGCCGGTGGCATTGCAAACTGGAAGGCTGTGACCGAAGGCGAAAAGGATGTCGATACACTCGGCATCAAGGCCGTTGATGACCACACGATTTCCGTCACCACGGCAACGCCGAAACCCTATCTGCCAAGCGTTGTCAGTCTCTGGTATCCGGTGCCTGAACATCAGTGGGACAAATATGGTGACGACTGGGCCGTCAATGTCGATACGCTGCTGGCCTCGGGTCCATTCAAGATCACCAGCTGGGAAAAATCCAACAACTCGATGATGATGGAGAAGAACCCGGACTATCACGGCCCGTGGCAGGCCAAGCTGGACAAGCTTTACATCGACAGCGATCTCGGTGCGCCCGAAGTCGGCATGCCCGCCTACCTCGCGGGTGAAACCGACTGGACCTCGCTCAATGCCGGCCAGATTCCCTTTGCCGAAAAGCGTTTCCCCGACCAGATCCGCAAGAACGCGGTCTTCGCAGTCTCCTATATTTCCTTCGATCTTGATTCCGCCCCCTTCAACAATGTCGATGTCCGCAAGGCGCTCTGGTATGCGATCAACCGCGATGAGATGACCCAGACCGTGCTGAAAAACCTTGCAATTCCGGGACGTTCGCTGCTGGCTCCGGGCTATCCCGGTTACAGCCAGAAAATCGCCGATCTGGCGGTCTTTGACCCGGACAAGGCGCGCGATTATCTGGCCCGCGCCGGCTATCCTGGCGGCAAGGGTTTTCCGGAAATCGAAATCTGGTACCGTGAACAGGGCGGCTATAATGGCGCCATTACCCCGCCCATGCTGCAATATCTGCAGGCCCAGTTCAAAAAGGAACTCGGCATCACCATGAAGATCCGCGTCATGCCGATCAATGACTGGATGGATGCCCTGCTGAACAAGAAGAACAACCTGTTCCTGGCGCCATATGAATATGACTATCTCGACCCGTCCAACTTCTTCGGCCTGTTCTACACGGGCGGCCGTCATGGCTATGAGATTCCCCGCTTCGACACGCTGATCAAGCAGGCCGATGCCGGGACATCCTGGGACGAGCGTGTCAAGCTCTACGAACAGGCCGAAGAGGTGCTGATCGACGAAGCGGCCTTCATTCCGCTGGTCCATCCGATCACCGTCGCGCTGGTATCCGACAAGCTATCCGGCGAAGGCGTTGAACCCAACAAGCAGGGCTTCACGCCGCTCAACCGTCTGGCTCACTATTTCTACACCCATATTGAAAAGCAGTGAGCCGCCAGACCGCTGTTCCCGGCGACTTCGCCGGGAACAGGCCTCGATTGCCTCCACCAGGACATGCCATTGCAATGACCAAGCTAGCAGAGATCCGCGATCTCCATGTCAGTTTCCGCCAGCATGAGGGGAACGTGCAGGCCGTGCGCGGTGTCTCCTTTCATATTGATGAGGGCGAAAGCCTCGGCATTGTCGGCGAGAGCGGCTCGGGAAAATCCGTCACCTGCATGGCGCTGATGCGGCTACTGCGCGAGCCGCCGGCGCAGACGGAGGCCGCGGCTCTCACGCTTGATGGTGTCGATCTGCTGAAGGCGTCAAAACGCCAGCTTGCCGATCTGCGCGGCAGAGTTGCCGCCCTTGTCTTTCAGGATCCGATGAGCTCGTTCGATCCGGTCTTCACCATCGGGCATCAGCTTTCCGAAACCATCCGCACCCACCGCAAATGCAGCAAGGCAGACGCCCGGAGCGAGGCCGAAGCATCGCTCGAGCGGGTTGAGATCCGCAACGCCGCCACTGTTTACGACAGCTACCCGCACCAACTTTCCGGTGGCATGCTGCAGCGCGCCATGATTGCCATGGCGCTTTCCTGCCAGCCACGGCTCCTGATCGCCGACGAGCCGACCACCGCCCTTGATGTCACCATCCAGGCGCAGATCCTTCAGCTGATCAAGGATCTCCAGGCCGAATTCGGCATGGGGCTGATCATGATTACCCATGATCTCGGCGTCATTGCCGAGACGGTGGACCGGGTCGTCGTGCTTTACGGCGGCAAGGTCATGGAGGAAGCGCCGGTGATAACCCTGTTTGACGATGCACGCCACCCTTACACCCAGGCGCTCTTACGCAGTGTTCCCGGCCAGACAGCCGGGCGGCAGCGGCTGATCGCCATTGAAGGCGCGTCACCAAATCCCGCCAGTCCGCCAGCCGGATGCCCGTTCTCGCCACGTTGCGACAAGGCGGAGGCGCGCTGCGCGGCCGAAATGCCCGCGCTGGAAACCATTGATACCGGTCGCAAGGCCGCTTGCTGGAGGCTCAGCTAATGCCCCCTGCCCTTGAACTGCGCGCCCTGACGAAGGATTACGACACGCTGCGCGCCGTCGATGCAGTCGATCTTGTCGTGCCGGAAAACAGCATTGTCGGCCTGGTCGGAGAAAGCGGCTCCGGCAAGAGCACAACCGGCTTGATGGCGATGCGGCTGACCGAGATTACCGCCGGCCAGGTTCTGCTTAGCGGCATGGACATTACCGCACTCAGCCCCGTTGCCATGCGACCACATCGCCGCGCCATGCAGATCATCTTCCAGGACAGCTATTCGGCGCTCGACCCGATGATGACGCTGGCCGACATCATCGCCGAGCCCCTGCGCATCCACAGGATCGGCACGCGCCGCACGCAGCGCCAGGAAGCCCTCTCCTGGTTCGAGCGCGTCGGCCTTTCGCGCGATTATGCCAATCGCTATCCGCATGAACTGTCCGGTGGCCAGCGCCAGCGCGTCGCCGTCGCCCGCGCGCTAATCCTGAAGCCGAAAGTTCTGGTTGCCGACGAGCCGACTTCGGCGCTCGATGTTTCGGTCAAGGCGCAGATCGTCAACCTGCTGCAGGATCTACAGGCTGACATGGGGCTCTCCATCCTGTTCATCAGCCATGATCTGAGCGTGGTACGCTCGCTCACCGACCAGCTAGTGGTGATGTATCATGGCCGGGTGGTGGAAAAGGCGCCGACAGAAATGATCTTTCAGAATGCCCGCCATCCCTATACGCGCGCCTTGCTGAACGCTGTTCCAGTGATGGATCCGCGTGCCCGCAGGCGACGCCATTTCGCAACGGCCGAGGAGATCGCTGCCGCTATTCCGGCTTTCTCAGCTGCCGAGCTCGTCACGCCGCTGGTTCCCACGAACACGGGAACGCGGCTTGCTGAAATCGCCCCGGGTCACTTTGTCGAAGCCCGCATCGAACGCTGAGGAGAACGCCATGCTGACTTATATCCTCCGCCGCCTCATCTCCATCGCCCTGACCTTCTTTGTCGTCTCGCTTCTGATCTTCCTGATGATGCATTCCATTCCCGGCGGCCCCTTCGATGCGCAGGACATGCCACTGTCACAGGCAGTACGCGACAAGCTGATGGCCGAACTGGGCCTCGATAAACCGCTCTATGTGCAGTATCTCAACTATATGAAGGGCGTCATGCATTTCGATTTCGGCGTGCCCTATCAAAGCCCGGGCGAAACCGTGATCGCGCTTCTGGCGCGCGCCTGGCCGCCAAGCCTGATCCTTGGCGGGCTCGGCGTCCTGATCGGCGCACCGCTCGGTATTCTGCTCGGCATGGCGGCGGCATTGAAACGCAACAGCCCGATCGACTACATCGCCTCGGCGGTTGCAACGCTCGGCCTCACCGTACCGGTCTTCGTTATCTCCATGCTGCTGATCCTCGTCTTCGCCGTCTGGCTCAACTGGCTGCCGGCCTCGGGCTGGGGCGAACCGAAGAAATGGATCCTGCCGATTGCAGCCTATGCTGCCATTCCGATGGCGACCTATTCCCGCTACACTCGCTCGGCCATGCTCGATACGCTGAACAAGCCCTTCGTCACCGTGCTGCGCGCCAAGGGGCTTTCGGAACGGCGGATCATTTTCCAGCACGTGCTGCGCAATTCTGCCATTCCGATGGTAACCGTCTTCCTGCCGATGTTCATCGGCACGGCGACCGGTTCGATCTTTGTCGAAGCGATGTTCCGCGTGCCGGGCCTCGGCACCTATTTCGTGTCAAGCATCGAGACCCGTGACTATCCGCTGGAAATGGCCCTGATGCTGATGATCACCATGCTGTTCTGCCTTTCCTTCCTGCTGTCGGATATCGTCTATGCGCTGATCAATCCGCGCATTCGCGTCGGAGGCCGCAAATGAGCGATATTCGGGTCGTGTCCGGTTCAAACGCCAACCGCCAACTGAGCCCACTCTCTCTTGCCTGGCGCCGTCTCGCCGCCAATCGGGGTGCGCTTTTCTCTGGCATCATCCTGCTGGTCATCATCATCGCGGCCATCTTCGCGCCGGTGATTACGGGCCAGGGCTATAATGACCAGGACTTCCTGATGGAGGCCCTATCCTTTCCGTCGTTCCAACATTGGTTCGGTGTCGATGATCTCGGTCGTGATCTGTTCACCCGCGTTGTCTACGGTGCCAGGGTTTCCCTCAGCATCGGCTTCCTGTCGGCGACCGGTGCGGTGGCGATCGGCCTGCCGCTCGGGGCATTGGCCGGCTATTATGGCGGTCGCACCGACTGGGTCATCATGCGTGTGATCGAACTGTTTTCGGTGGTTCCGCCCTTACTGGCGGCGCTGCTTCTGGGCACCATCACCCGCGGCGGCTTTACCACCATTGTTTTCATTGCCGCCCTGTTCGGCTGGGTTCAGGTCTGCCTCCTTGTCCGGGCCCAGGTGAAGGCCCTGCGCGAAAAGGAGTTCGTTACGGCAGCGCACGCACTCGGCGCCTCGTCGTGGTATATCCTCTGGCGCCATCTGATCCCGAATGCCATATCCTCGGTCATCGTTGGATTCGTGCTGGCGATTCCGCTTGCCATGATGCTGGAGGCCAGCCTCAGCTTTCTCGGCATCGGCATTCCGCCGCCGGTTCCAAGCTGGGGGCAGATGATCAATGTCGGTATGGATTTCATGTTTTTCTACTGGTTCATGGCGGTTTTCCCCACCGCCGCCCTCGCACTTGCCATTCTCGCGACCACCTTGTTCGGCGATGGCCTACGCGATGCACTCGATCCCACTTTGAAAGGTCGCTGAGTTGTCCGAAAATCTCGCTCGTCAGTTTCTCCTCGATGAAACCGTCGTCTTCCTCAATCACGGCTCCTATGGCGCCTGCCCGCGGCCGGTCTTTGAAGCCTGGCAGAGCTGGCAGCGTCTGCTCGAGAGCCAGCCGGTCGCCTTTCTCGATCCCAAGCGCGGCTATGTCGAGCGGATGCGCAATTCGCGTGAGGCGCTGGCCGGTGAACTGGGCACGTCGGCCGACAATGTCGTCGGCGTCGTCAATGCAACGGCCGGTCTGAATATTGTTGCCCAGTCGCTGAAGCTTGCACCTGGCGATGAGATCCTGACAACGGATCATGAATATGCCGCTCTCGAGAAGACCTGGGCCTATGTCTGCCGCCGCACCGGCGCGGTGGTGAAATCCGTCACGGTTCCGCTGCCGCTGACCCGTGAAGTCGATTTCACCGCTGCCGTCCTTGACGGCATGAGCGAACGGACCCGCGTGCTGTTCTTAAGCCATATCACCTCGCCAACGGCTCTGGTCTTCCCGATCGAAAGCATCATTGCCGAAGCAAAGCGGCGCGGTATATGGACCGTCATCGACGGGGCCCACACGCCGGGCCATATCCCGCTGGACCTAGAAGCGCTCGACGTCGATTTTTACGCCGGCAACTGCCACAAATGGATGATGGCGCCTAAGGGATCTGCCTTCCTCTATGTCCGTCCAGATTTGCAAACGATGATCGATCCGCTGGTGATCAGCCATGGCTGGACCGCGGACAACAAGAAGCCTGGTGCGGTCGGCCCGTTCGGCAACACGCCCTTCATCGACAGTCTCGAAATGCAGGGCACGCGTGATCCTTCCGCCTGGATGACCGTTGTCGAGGCGATCCGCTTCCGCCATGCCAATGACTGGAACGAGGTCGCGCGCCGCTGCCGTGATCTGGCCCAGGCAACGGCGGCTGAGATGGCTGCCGTCACTGGCCTTCGTCCCCTCAGCGCGCCGCAGTTCTGCGCACCGCAAATGGTGGCAATGCCGATCCCGCCCTGCGATCCGGAATGGGTGCACGACACGCTGATTAGCGATTACAATATCGAGATCCCGGTCTTCCGCTGGAAGGATCATCATATCGCCCGACTTTCGGTTCAGGGCTACAATAATCAGAAGCAGACCGAAGCGCTCGTACATGCGCTCAAGGTCCTCCTGAAGCTCTGAAACAGGGATGTCAAGGCGCTTGTATGTTTGTCCGACAACTGACATATAGGGCGCCTGATTGACAAGAGCATTGGACGACCACGTGACCAGTGAGGAAAGCGCAGCGCGCTACATCGAACCTATCGGCAGGAAAACCCGCGGCGCGCAGGTGCTCGACGCACTTGCCGACATGGTCGAGAAGGCAGGGCTGAAAGTGGGTGACCGGCTGCCGCCGGAAACGACGCTTGCTGAACGTTGCGGCGTTGGTCGCTCCACCGTGCGCGAAGCGCTGAACCGTTGGGAAGGTCTCGGCATTATCCGGCGCAAGCAGGGTGACGGCACCTACCTGACCGCCAGCGTGCGCTCCTATCATGATTTCGTGCCGACCAGTGTCAGGCTCGAGGGCGAAGCATTGCTGCGGCTGATGCAGGTGCGTCGCGCGCTCGAACAATCCGTCGTTCGCATGGCTGCAGAAAATGCATCCACCGCACAAAGCAGGGATATCGCGCAGAAATGCGATGTCCTGCTTGATCTCGTCGCCTCCGGCCAGCCGTGGAGCCGGGCCGATGCCGACTTCCATGCCGCCGTCTATGATGCTTCAGCCAATCCGATGTTCGGACGTATTCTTCAGCGCCTTGACGAGGTGCTGGAGCGCTCCAAGGAATCGCCTTTCGGCCAGAAGGAATTCGGTCTCGCCTCCTTCCCCATGCACCGCGATCTCTCGGACGCGATCACCGCCCGCGACCCGGATGCCGCTGTTCTGGCCATAGACCAGATCATCGACAGTGTCGAAGATGAAATCCGCCGGATGGCGGATCTCTGAGGTCATCATCCTTCATCGCCCTTTTGCCGTACCGGCAGGATCAGTCCCGCCCTTCTTCAACGGCGTGGCAGGCCACGCGGCTTTCACCCGCCGCGATGATGGCCGGAGCCTCGCTTTTGCAGCGATCATTGGCCAGCGGACAGCGCGGATGGAACGGGCAGCCGCTCGGTGGATTGAGCGGCGACGGCAATTCCCCGGAAAGCTTGATGCGCTGACCGCGCCGGTCAGGATCGGCAATCGGCGTCGCTGACAGAAGCGCCCGCGTATAGGGGTGGCGCGGATTGGAAAACAGCGTCGCAGAGGGTGCCATTTCAACCGCATTGCCGAGATACATGACCAGAACATCGTCGGCGATATATTGCACCACCGCCAGATTGTGCGAAATGAACATCAAGGTCAGATCCAGCTGGCTCTTCAGCCGTTTCAGAAGATTGAGGATCTGAGCCTGAACCGAGACATCAAGTGCCGAGGTCGGCTCGTCGCAAACGACGAATTCCGGTTCGAGGATAAGGGCGCGGGCGATCCCGATTCGCTGACGCTGACCACCTGAAAATTCATGCGGATAGCGGTCCGCTGCCTGTGGCGGCAAGCCCACCAGTTGCAGGATATCGAGTACCGCCTTGCGGCGGCTCTGCCGGTCCCCGATACCGTGGATCACCAGACCCTCGGCAATGGAATTGCCGATCGGCTGACGCGGATCGAGCGATGAATAGGGATCCTGAAAGATGATCTGGATCCGCTTGCTGACATCGACATCTGACTGGCCGCCGGCGCTGGCGATCTGGCGCCCGTCGAAACGGATCTCGCCCTCACTCGGCGGAAACAGACCAACGACGATGCGCGCCAGTGTCGACTTGCCACAGCCACTCTCGCCCACCACGCCGAGGGTGCGGCCCTTTTCGATCGCCAGGCTGACACTGTTGACCGCCTTCACTTCCCCCTTGACGCCTTGCAGCAGACCGCCGCGGATGGTGAAGTTCATTGTGACATTGTTGACTTCGAGCAATGTTGTCATGCCTGCTCCACCTTACTTCCGGCCATGTCCGTCTCGCCCTCAACGAGCCAGCAGCGACAGCTGCGCCCCCCGCCGGTCCCGACAATCGGCGGCCGCTCTGTCTCGCAGCGTGGTTCATTTTCCTGCTGTCTGGCCGCGCAGCGCGGTGAGAACAGGCAGCCCGGCGGCAATTGCGTCAGTTGCGGCACCCGCCCGGAGATCACTTCCAGTTCCTCGGTTTCCTCGCCAATCACCGGAACGGAGCGCAGGAGCGCCTGGGTATAGGGGTGCTCCGGCGCCCTGAACAGGCTGCGGACATCGGCATATTCCACCACCTGGCCGGCATACATGACCGCAACATTGTCCGCCATTTCAGCCACGACCCCGAGATCATGAGTGATGAGGATGATTGCGGTCCCGAAATCGCGCTGCAGGTCACGCATCAGATCGAGGATCTGTGCCTGGATCGTCACGTCCAGCGCCGTGGTTGGTTCATCGGCGATCAGCACCTCCGGCCGGCAGGCAAGCGCCATGGCTATCATCACCCGCTGGGCCATGCCGCCGGACATTTCATGCGGATAGGCCTTCATCCGACGCGCCGCATCGGGAATGCCGACATCGGCGAGCATCTTCTCGGCCGCCACCGCTGCTTCGCGCTTGCCCATATTCTGGTGCAGCATGAAGACCTCGGCAATCTGGGCACCAACGGTGTGCACCGGGTTGAGCGAGGATGACGGATCCTGAAAGATCATCGAAATGCGGTTGCCGCGAATACGGCTCAACGCGTCCGGCGACTTCTCAGTCAGATCATCGCCATCAAGCAGGATCTCGCCGCCGACGACCTTTCCGGGATAGGCGACCAGCCCCATGATACTCATGGCCGTCACCGACTTGCCGCAGCCGCTTTCGCCGACAACGCAGAGGGTCTCCCCGGCCTGGAGCCGGATCGAGACCCGGTCCACCGCCGTCGCCGTACCGGCGCGCGTTTCGAAAACCGTGCTCAGATTGCGAATATCTAGGATGGGTCCTGTCATGTCCGCCTCACGTGTTCAGGCGCGGGTCAAGCGCATCACGCAGACCATCGCCCAGTAGGTTGAAGCCCAGCACGGTGATCATGATCGCCAGCCCCGGGAAGAAGACCAGATGCGGTGCGGAGAAGATCTGGTTGCGCTCCGTTCCGAGCATGGTTCCCCATTCAGCCATGGGCGGCTGCGCGCCGAGGCCAAGGAAGGAGAGACCGGCAGCATCGAGAATGGCCGTTGCAATGCCGAGCGTTGCCAGAACCACAATCGGCGTCAGCGCATTGGGAAGGACGCGGCGGAAGAGGATCCGCCACTTGCTGCCGCCAAGCACACGGGTCGCCGCAACGAAATCAAGCGTTTTCACCGACAGGACGCTTGCGCGTGTCACCCGCGCATAGGCTGGCACCGAGACAATCGATATCGCAAGCAGCGCGTTGACGATCCCCGGCCCCAGCACCGCGACAATGGCGATGGCCAGCAACAGCGATGGGAAGCCCAGGATCACATCCATGATCCGCATCACGATATTGTCGATCCAGCCACCGAAATAGCCGGATATGGCACCCAGAAAGACGCCGACAATCAGCGCCGCACTCACCGTCGTGAGACCGATCATCAGGCTGATGCGTGAGCCATAGACGAGACGCGAGAAGTAATCGCGGGTATTGCCGTCAATCCCCATCAAATGCTGGGGATGTTCCGCCGGACAGCCAAGAAGATGGATACAGGGCGGCTCGCGACGCTTGACCTTTTCAATGCCGATCAGAACCTCGTTCGGATCATAGGGTGCGATTACCGGCGCGAAAATGGCGACGAGCAGAAGAATGCCGATAATGGCGAGGCCGATCTGGCCGGAACGCTTTCGCAGCAGACGTAGCCAGGTCTGCTTCCACAGGGGAACCGGATCGCCGATCAGACCCTCTTCGCTGATATTGTCCGCCACGGCGGCGGAAACCTTGTTCAGACGTGTCATGACGGGTCCTATTGCGGCCTGAGGCGCGGATCGAGATATGAGTAGGAGAGATCGACGATCAGGTTGATCACCACATAGGCAATCGCAATCAGCACGGTGAAAGCCTGAACCACCGGATAATCCCGCGCGAAAATGGCGTCGACCAGCATGCGTCCGACGCCGGCCAGTCCGAAGACGGTTTCCGTCAGAACCGCCCCGCCGAGCAGCGCGCCCATCTGCAGTCCAAGAATGGTGACGACCGGCAGCAGCGCATTGCCAAGTGCATGGCGGCGGACCACCTTGCGCTCCAGCACGCCCTTGGCCCGGGCGGTACGGATGTAATCGCGGCCCAGCACATCGAGCAATGACGAGCGGGTGATCCGGGCGATCACCGCCATGGGGATGGTCGAAAGCGCGATCACCGGCAGGATCATATGCCGGATCGCATCCCAGAACACCGGCCAGTTGCCCGTCACCAGCGCATTGAGAATGTAGAGATTGGAGAGGAATTCGAGGAATTTTGCCCAGGTGGAGCCGGCCACGAACTGCAGATGCCAGACCTCGTAGAACGGCACGGAGCTGACACCGGCCGACAGCCGGCCCGATGGCGGCAGCCAGAAGGGCGTACCGCGCAGAAGCACCCCGAAAACATAGGCCAGCATCAGACCAAGCCAGAAAACCGGCATCGATATGCCGACATTGGCCAGCATCATCGTACCGACATCCGCTGCCGAATTATGACGCCTTGCGGCCAGAATGCCGAGACCGATCCCGACAATGGTGGCAACAAACAATGCCATCAGGGACAGTTCGATCGTCATCGGCAGACGCTCGATCATGATCTGGGTCACGGGACGGGAAAAGCGAATGGATTCGCCGAAATTGCCGTGGGCTATGTCGTTGACATAGACGAGAAACTGCGTGGTGATCGGCTTGTCCAGGCCATATTGCACGGTGAAAACGGCACAGGTTTCGTCGGACACCTTGTCGCCAAGCATGGCGCGGCATGGATCACCCGGAATAAGGCGGGCGAGCGCAAAGGTGACGACGAGAATACCGAATATCACCGGGACAGAGACCAGCACGCGTTTGGCTGCATATCCAAGCATGGGAACTCTCAAATCTCATGGAAGAAGGGCGGACGCTTCGCGCGCCCGCCCGCAAGGTGATCCGCCTTACTTGGCGTTCATCAAGCTGCCCCAGAGATAGGTATAATAATCGAAGGCACCGGTATTGCCGACATGGGCCGGATTGGAGGCATCGATACCGGCGGCCCAAGAAGCAACGACGTCATTGGCGTCGAAATCCGAACCATCCGTGAATTTCACGCCTTCGCGCAGATGGCAGGTGTAAACCGTCGAGTCGTCATTGGCATCGCAGGCGGTTGCCAGAGCCGGAACGATCTCGCCGCTGTCCTTGGCGTAATCGAACAGGGCTTCGGTGATCGGCGTGCAGGCGGAAAGCGATTCACCATCGGTTTCATCACCGCAGTAAAGGCTGATCGGCTCGGCATTCTGCATGAAGACCAGCGTGTCCTTGCCCGGATCCTCATCCTGCAGACGCGGCGCACCAAAGGGACGGACGATGGCGTTCTTGACATTGGCGCGGGCAGCATAGGCCGAGGCACCATGAACGATCGGCACCATCGGAACGAATTCCTTCAGCGCATTGTTGGCTTCGGCATAGAGCGGCTCGGCCTTGGCCACATCGGCAATGGTGGAGGCCTTGATCAGCGGCTCATAGACTTCCGGGATGGCATCGCCGAAGGATTTGGTGCCCTTGGTGAAGTGATAATCGAGGAAGTTGGTCACATGCGGGTAGTCCGCACCCCAGCCCAGGAGGAAGAAGCCGTCGAGCGCGCCAGCGCTGGCCTGGCTGATGAACTCACCCGACTCCATCGGCACGACTTCGGCATCAATGCCGAGATTCTGCTTCAGCTGAGTCTGGAATTCGACCGCAATCACGCTCGGCTCCGGCAGATAGGAGCGGAACACATCGCGATAATAGATCTTGGTCTTGAAGCCATCCGGATAGCCGGCCTCGGCAAGAAGCTTCTTGGCAGCATCGGGATCGAAAGAATACCAGTCATCGCCGGCGCAGCCATTCGGCAGCGAGCAGGGCGTGAAGTGCGACGCGACCTCGGATCCGGCGGGATAGAAATTGTCAACGATACGCTGACGGTCAATGCCCATGGCAATGGCCTGACGCACCTTGACATTGTCGAATG
Source organism: Martelella sp. HB161492 (assembly GCF_013184775.1). GTDB lineage: Bacteria > Pseudomonadota > Alphaproteobacteria > Rhizobiales > Rhizobiaceae > Martelella. Next base: position 230,344 of record NZ_JAATVV010000005.1, on the reverse strand, counting down.
GCTTGAAGGTGTTGACCATGCCGAGATAGAGCACGTTCGGGGCGGGCTGCGGCAGGAACTGCAGATCAGGATCGGCCTTGACGCCATCGAAATCGTCGGGGCTGATATTGGTGATCTCGTCGACCGTGCCGGCGCGCAGCTCGTTCAGACGGCCGGCGCCCGAATCGTTCCAGCGCATCACCAGCGTCTTGTAGGCGGGTTCGTCACCCCAGTAGTTATCGTTGCGGGTCATGACGATGGAATCGCCGCGGTTCCAGCTTTCCAGCTTGAACGGACCGGTACCGATCGGATCGTCCAGCAATGCGCCCTTCGGGCCAGCCTCGGCAATATGCTCAGACGGCTGGATGCCGAAGACTACGAAAGCAGCCTTGGCCTCAAAGGCCGGGTCAGGAGAGCACATAGTGAAGGTCACGGTATGCTCATCCGTTGCGACGATCGACTTGATCTTCCCACCATAGTCGCAATTGGGCGCCTCAACGCTCATGCCATCAAAACTATAGGCGGACCCGGCGGCAAGGCACAGCATCGCGGCGCCAGCCAGACCGAAAAGATAGCGGTTTTTCATTGGAAGACTCCAGTTTATTTTCCGTGACAGTGACGCCACGTTGTTATTCCCCTGTGGAACGGCATTTATCGCCATTTTCTATCCCTGAAAGACAGGACAGCTATTTGTGCAATGCATTATATGCTTGTTACTTCGTGACTTTTCAGGAAATATTCGGGCCTTACCCCTCGCAGCCGTGCAAGGCTTGACATTGGCGATAGCGGGAATAATGGTAGGATGTCAGACAAATTGTCAAGGCTGGATTTGGGATTACGTGTCACACATCTTTCCTGCGATGGACCGCCGCTTTTCTGCCGGTGAGACATCCCGTCCGGCACTTCCCTTCAGAGGACATCCATGCCCAAGAATGCCATCGAAACCGTGCTGGCCCAGGTCGACGAAAATCTCACCTCCAGCCTGGACACGCTCTTTGATCTGCTGCGGATCAAATCCATTTCCACCGATCCCGAATATGCTGGCGAATGCCGCAAGGCCGCCGGCTTTCTTTCCAGCTATCTTGAGACGCTCGGCTTTTCCGCCAAGGTGTGCGACACCGAGGGTCACCCCGTCGTTCTCGCCCATCATGCCGCCGACCGCCCGGACCGGCCGCATGTCCTGTTTTACGGTCACTATGATGTGCAGCCCGTCGATCCGCTGAACCTGTGGGACAGCGACCCGTTCGAGCCGCAATTGCGGCTCAGCCCCAAAGGCGACAAGGTGATCGCCGCACGCGGTGCCAATGACGACAAGGGTCAGCTGATGACCTTTGTTGAGGCCATCCGCGCCTACAAGGACGTCAAAGGCGCGATACCGCTCAACCTCACCATCCTGTTCGAGGGCGAGGAAGAGGCTGGCTCCAAATCCCTGCCAGCCTTTCTGAAAGACAATGTCGAAGCGCTGAAGGGCGATTTTGCCATGGTCTGTGATACCGGCATGTGGGACCGCGATACACCGTCCATCTGTGCTGGACTGCGCGGCATGGTCAGCGAGGAGATCTTTGTCCACGCGGCCAACCGGGATCTGCATTCCGGTGGCTTTGGCGGGCTGGCGGCCAACCCGATACACATCGTCTCCGAGATCGTTGCCGGCCTGCATGATGAGACCGGCGCGGTGACCCTTGCGGGCTTCTATGATGGCGTTGCAGAGACGCCGGCAGAGCTGAAGGCCAAATGGGCAAGCCTGGAAAGCAAGCAGGAAGACATGATGCACGAGGTCGGCCTGTCCATTCCAGTCGGGGAAAAGGGCCGCTCGATGCTCGAACTGAACTGGGCGCGGCCGACGGCAGAGGTCAACGGCATTACCGGCGGCTACCAGGGACAGGGTTTCAAGACGGTGATTGCCGCCACAGCGTCAGCCAAGATCTCGTTCCGCCTGGTCGGCAAGCAGGATCCCGAGAAGATCCGCGACAGCTTCCGCAGCTATGTGAAGGCGCATATTCCAGCCGACTGCCGCGTTGACTTCATCGGCCATGGTGCGGCAGCAGCCGTGCAACTGCCCTATGAATCGCCCCTGCTGAGTGCCGCCAAGGCCGCACTTTCCGAGGAATGGCAAAAGCCCGCCATTGTCACCGGCGGCGGCGGCTCGATCCCGATTGTCGGCGATTTCCAGACCACGCTCGGCATGAATTCATTGCTCGTCGGCTTCGGTCTTTCCGATGACAACGGCCATTCCCCCAATGAAAAATACAATCTGGCGTCCTTCCACAAGGGCATCCGGTCCTGGATCCGCATCATTGATGCCGTCAAGGACCTCGCAAACGCGGGCGCCTGATCCCGATCTGTCTCTCTCGCCTGCAAGGCCGGCAGAGCCGGCCGCCGTTCTGCGGACCGGACACGCAGCCTCCTCCACAACCATCCTGCGACACCCACTTCCCCGCGTGGCGTGTGCGCGGGATGCTTTGCGTGGATGCATTCCTTGAATTTGATGCAGACCAAATCGATCTATGTATATCTTAAATATTATACAATAATAAATCATAGTAATATTATTATTAAAATCTATTGTTCCATATTGTCTGCAATCTTTATTTATTTATCTCAAGGAAGCGAACAATATAAACTTCCGAATAGCAACAGACACCTAAAGTAAATTGCGCTTTAAGAAGGTGTCCAGAGTATTGGTGATGTTTTGAAGATCATCTCACGGTGCGAAAGCGGATACCGCTGAGCGAGAGACCTTCATCGCACATACCCGCTACTCGCGTTGTGCCAACAACCCGGCCTTGAGAAAAGGCCTTCCCTAAACCCGCAACTGCCGCAAACGGCAGGCGAAACAAACTGGAAGGATTCAATCATGCTTATCGGCGCTGGCATCGGCCTCCTCGGCAGCTTATTCAAGAAGCACCACCACCATCATCATCATCACCAGCAGCCCCCGCAGGTTGTCAACAACAACAACTACTATTTCGGTTCGCAGGGTGGCGGTGGTTGCCGTGGCTACAACCCGCTGTCACAATTCGGCAATCAACTCTCCGGCATCGGCAGAGAGCTCACAGGCCTCGGCAACCAGATCTCGGGCTTCGGCAGCATGGGCGGCATGGGCGGAGGCGGCTCGATGTTCGGCTCCATCGGCAACATCATCAGCCAGTTCATGGGCGGCATCTTCGGCGGCATGCTCCAGGGACCGATGAGTTCGATGATGGGCGGACTGCGCTTCTGACATCCAAATGGGAAAGCCTCAAGCGGCTTTCCCTTCGTCCTCCCCGGACCGAACAAGAAGAGTGCCTGCAAACCGCGCTTCTATAGCGACCAAGCAGACACTCTCCTGGCGGCTCGATAGATCAGCTTGCAACTTAAAGGAGAAATACAATGGATGTAGGTTCCTACGGCTCAAGTGTTACCGCAACTGCCCTTTCAAACCAGATGTTGGATCAGCAGAATGCGAGTAATACATGGCAATCCCAAATCCAAAATATGCAGATCCAACAGGCTCAGCATGAGCAGAAAATGCTTAATGCTGCTCACGAGCATCACCGTGAGACGATGAACAACCAGCAAAAAATCGCGCGCGAGGCGCAGAGCGACGCAATGAAGATAACCAAAGATTCCCTTCAGACGTTTAGCCAGGAAGCAGCGCCGTAATCCCTTGCAAATATACTTCTTATTTTCAAACGCCGGACGCTCATCGTCCGGCGTTTTTTTTGCGTTCTAGAGGCCATTCTTTTCAATATATAATTCTATCAGAAAATACTAAATTAATTGATATTATTTTTATTGCAGTATATAATATCGCTAATTCTTTCATTACCGATTTTTCATTGGCTTTTATGAAGGAATAATACTAGATCTATATTCGTTGTCACAGACAACCAATAAACAAACCACGACGCGGTTCTTGATACTTTGAAACCTAAACGTCGCTCCAAGAAAAGAAAAAGCCCGCCCCCAGACTATTTCGGGCACCGGAAAGGAACCAAAATGCATGTTTCACAGACCACAAAAGGTCACCATCACCACAATACCGAGACGACAGAAATCGAAACTCGGTTTGGTACCTTGACGATTTCCACCGAGAACAAGAACAAGCTCTTCGGAAAGGACACGCACGACACCACCGTGAGTTTCCAGCCGTCGGAGAAGACCAAAGAGCGTCACGAACATCGCAAGGAACTCAGAGGCAAGTTCCGCGACGGCATCGAACACCACCATGAGCGCATGAAGGACATCCGCGGCAAGCTCGTCGGCGGCCTCAAGAATGTGCATGAACGCGATCAGCAGATTTTCGGTCATCTGTTCCCGCACGGGATCTGAGAACCAACTGAAAATGCCCTCAACAGGATAAGCCGCAAGACAGAGCTTATCCAAAGCACCCAGAAAGGAACTTTATCATGATGCCACTTATCGCTAGCCTCACCGGCAATATTCTTCGCAACGCCCAGCAGGCCCGCCAGACGGAAATTTCTGACGCACAGGCCATGATGAACAGCAAGCGCGAATTCACCCAGCGGGTCTCCGACACCGAGCACGAATGCCAGCGCCAGATCGCCAACGAGCACCTCAAGGTCGCTAACGAAGCGCAGACGGACGCCGGCGGCAACCTGAAGGCCACCAACCAGGCTACCTCGCAGGTCGCTGCGGCTGGCTAACATGCCAGAACTGCGCCGGTGAGAGCCCTCCCGGCGCAGTTTCTTCCTCATTCAGAAAATGTCATATCACGAACGGTAAGGCGGGCCAGCAGCCACCATATCCTTCTGATATTGTTTCAAAATTTCGATGACCTTGGCGTTGCGGTCGCTCTGGGTGGCAATTTCGTCCCAGAATGCACCCGCCGCATCCTCAACCGTTTTCCATTCCTCAGCCGGGATCGTTGTCAGCTTCATCTTGTCGCCATGGGCGCGCAGCTTCGCCTCGCCGCCCCAGTACCAGTGCAGGCGATGCAGGTGGGATGAATCCGTACACATGCGGAACAGGACCTTCAGATAATCCGGCACTTCCGCCCAGCGATCCGCATTGACGAAGAAAGAACCACACCAGCCGCCAGAGATATTGTTGGTGAGGAAATAGTCCGTCACATCGGCCCAGCCAACCGTATAGTCCTCGGTAATACCCGACCAGGCCAGACCGTCCAGTTCGCCGGTCTGCATGGCAACCTGCACATCTTCCCAGGGCAGGGTCACCGGCACGACACCAAACTGCGACAGGAACTTGCCCGCCGTCGGAAAGGTGAAGACCTTCAGACCCTTGAGATCAGCCAGGCTGGTGATCGGCTTCACCGTGGCAAAGTTGCACGGATCCCAGGCACCGGCCGAAATCCACTGAACGCCAACCTCCGCATAGGCCTTGTCCCAGATATCGGCGAGGCCATATTCATAAAACAGCGTCGGCACGTCCATATTGTAGCGTGAGGCAAAGGGGAAGTAGCCGCCGAAGACCTTGATATCGAGTGGCGAGTTCATCGAATCATCATCCGACTGAACGGCATCAATCGTGCCATTCTGCATGGCACGGAACAGTTCACCTGTCGGCACCAGCTGATCGGAGGTGTAAAGTTCGATCTCCATGGCACCATTGGCGGCCTTGTTGAAGGCTTCGATACTCGGCTTGATCACGAATTCGGCGAGCGCCGGACCGGCATAGGTCTGAAGCCGCCAGGTGATCTTCTTGTCCTGGGCACGCACCGCCGGTGCGGCAAGCGCGGTCGCGCCTGCGGCCGTCGCCAGTCCTGCCGATTTCAGAAAAGAACGTCTGCTGTTCATTGCTGTTTCCCTCGTTTATTTTGCGTTTTGGCCGGACGGTCCCCCGCCTCTGGCCGCAGAAACGGAGTGAACCTGCCACTCCGCCTTACCCGCGCCGTCCTCAGCGCGCGTAAACCATGTTCGGCAGCCAGAGCGCGATCTCCGGGAATGCCGTGACAATGCCGAGCCCGATCAGCATGATGATGACGAAGGGCCAGACGGATCGATAAATGTCGGTCAGCGAGATTTCTCGCGGCGCCATCGCCCGCATCAGGAACAGGTTGTAGCCGAAGGGCGGCGTCATATAGGCAATCTGGCAGGTGATCGTGTAGAGCACGCCATACCAGACGAGATCGAAGCCCATATGGCCGACCAGCGGCACGTAAAGCGGCGCAACGATAACCAGCATCGCCGTATCATCCAGAAACGTGCCCATCACCAGATAGGAGATCTGCATCAGGATCAGGATCTGCCAGGGGCTCAGCTCCCAGCGTTCCAGCAGCAGATGTTCCAGCGCCTTGACGGCGCCGAGGCCATCGAAGACCGCACCGAAGCAGAGCGCCGCCAGGATGATCCACATGAACATGCAGGAAATGCCGAGCGTCTGTTCGACCGTGCGCTCCAGCAGTTTCCAGGTCAGCCGCTTCTTGATCAGCGCCGCGGCCATGGCCGACAATGCACCGATCGCCGAACTTTCGGTGAGCGAGGTGATGCCCATCATGAACAGCCCCATCATCAGAAAGAAGATGGCAAAGGGAATGATGCCGGCGCGCAGCAGTTTCAGCTTCTCCGCCATCGGCATGGCGCGTTCTTCCTTCGAAAGCGACGGCCCGAGGGCGGGATTGATGCGGCAGCGGATGACGATGTAGATGATGAACAATGCCGCCAGCAACAGGCCCGGCAGAACACCGGCAATCCAGAGCTTGCCGACCGGTTGACGGGCAATCATGCCGTAAAGCACCAGCACCACGCTTGGCGGTACCAGAATGCCGAGCGAGGAGCCCGCCTGAATAACCCCCGAGACCATGATCTTGTCATAGCCGCGGCGCAAGAGTTCCGGCAGGGCAATCGTGGCACCAATTGCCATGCCGGCGACCGAAAGCCCGTTCATAGCGGAAATCACCACCATCAGGCCGATCGTGCCGACGGCGAGCCCGCCTGGTAGCCCGCCCATCCAGACGTGGAACGCCTTGTAGAGATCCTCGGCGATGCCGGATTCCGAAAGCATGTAGCCCATGAAGATGAACATGGGCAGTGTCAGCATCGGATACCATTTCATCAGCTTCATGCCGGCCGAAAAGCCAAGCTCCGAACCACCCGTCCCCCACAGGAAGGCCGCGGCAACAACGCCGACGACGCCGATGGCCGCGAAGACGCGCTGGCCCGTCAGCATGGTCAGCATCATCGATGCAAACATCAAAAGCGCGATCATCTGATAGCTCATCGGATCGGCCTCCCGATGGCGGTCGCCAGATCCTTGAAAAAGATCGATGTTGTCTGAAGAAAGGTGAGGAAGATGCCGATCACCATGACGATCTTCACCGGCGCCATATAGGGCGCCCAGCTTGAATAGCTGGTTTCACCATATTTCAGCGCATAGCTGGTCGACGAAACACCACCGATCAGCAGGAAAATCAGATAGGTAAAAAGCATGAAGACGGTAACGGCGTCGACAATGGCACGGGTGCGCGGCGTCCAGCGGCCATAGAGCAGATCCATGCGCACATGACTGTCAAGCTGCAGCGCATAGGCGCCGCCGAGCAGGAAATAGCCCGTCATCATGAATTGCGCCATCTCCAGCGTCCATTGCGACGGCATGAAGAAGGTCTTGGAAATCGATGACCAGAGCAGCACCGCCATCATGGCGAAAATGCTCCACATGACGATGCGGCCGATCACCCGGTTGAAGCGGTCGACCAACCGGACATAGGTCTTGATGGCTTCAGGCATCGCAGGCTCCCGGCACGCCATTCCTGTTGCGCTGCGAGGTCACAGAGGATTGCCGGATCGATTGCTCAAAAGAACCCAGAATAGAAGCATGATGAAGGTGTGAAATGCATGGATCGTCCCACCGGCTGTTCAGTTGAAACAGCAAAACGGCCGGACGGCAGCCACTTCCGGGCCGCTGCACGGTATCAAATTGCATGAGATTGTCGTTCCCCGTCTTATTTATAGACAAAATCATCAATCAGAGATCGACGCTTGTCAATCATCCCAGCCTGCTTTGTATTCGCGTTGCAGCATTGAGCCTGTCTTTCGTCAGATTTTGCCGTGACGCGTGGCAAATAGCGGCTGTTTTACTCGGATGAAATTGCCGCTTCGGCCTTTTTCTTGCGCTCAATTCAAAAAAAGACCGCCGGCTCCGAAAGACCGACGGTCAGGTCTGGCGATCTGGTGCGCAAAGGCGGCAGGGTTCAGGACACGCCCAGCGCCTCGGCGGTCACGAAGAAGACGGCATCCTGCGATGCCTCGGTTTCGAGCCAGAGAAATTCAATATGGGGGAATTCTTCCTCGAGGATCTCGCGTCCGGCGCCAATCTCGCAGATCAGCCCGCCGCCCGGATTGAGAAAGGCCGGCGCCGTGACGAGAATACGGCGAACAAGGTCGAGCCCGTCCTCGCCGCCATCATGGGCCATCGCCGGTTCTGCCTGATATTCGGCGGGATAGGCTTCAACCGCATCATGTTCGACATAGGGCGGGTTGGTGATGATGAGATCATAGGTCCGCCCTTCGAGCGGCGCAAAAAGATCGCCCTGAAACAGGCTCACCTGGTTCTCGACATCGTGTTCGGCGACATTCAGTCTGGCAACGTCAAGCGCATCAGCGGAAAGGTCGACGGCGTCGACTTCGGCATTGACGAAGAATTTCGCGGCCAGAACCGCCAGACAGCCCGAGCCGGTGCAGATATCGACCGCCGTTTCCACACTCATCGGATCCGGCAGGAAGGACGATCCGCCCAGGTCGATATATTCGTGAAACAGGATCTCGCCGATATGCGAGCGCGGAACGATCACCCGTTCGTCGACCAGGAAGCGAACACCCTGAATATAGGCATGACCAGTGAGGTAGGAGGACGGCTTGCGCGTTGAAACGCGCGCTTCAATCCGATCCGCCAGCAGCCGGCGCTCCGAGCCAAGCAGACGTGCATCAAGGAAGGGATCCAGCACATCAATCGGTAGATCAAGACTGTCGAGCAGCAGAAAGGCCGCATCGTCCGATGCATTCGATGTGCCGTGGCCGTAGCTCAGATCCGCGGCGCTGAAGCGTGAAATCGCATAGCGCCAGAAATCGCGCAATGTCACGAGCTCGCCGATAATATCGTCTTTCATCGTCATGATCCCGTCCCGAATCCGATTTGACGGCCGATCCCGTCTGCTCCAGCTCTTTACAATCGCACTCGGCTCCGGTCAAAGGCTGATACAGGCAGTTCTATTGTGGCATGGTCGCCCTATGAAAGACACACGCAGACGCCCGGCCTCAGGAAAAAGGTCGCAACGCCGATCCGCAGCCGAAGGCAAGCGGGCAACCTTGCCGCGCGCGCTTTCCAAGCGCGGCTACTGTTCGCGCAGCCAGGCCGAACGGCTTGTCGCCGAGGGGCGCGTGAGCGTCGACGGCAAGATCGTCACCAGCCTCGAGACCTGGGTGGATGTCGAGACGGCCCGGATCTGCGTAGACGGTATGTCTGTCGAAGCGGAGCAGCCGATCTACCTGATGCTGAACAAGCCGCGTGGCCTTGTCACAACCCGGCACGATCCCGAGGGTCGCGAGACGGTCTATGCCTGCCTGAAGGATCATGCGGACGCACACATCTCTCCGGTCGGCCGGCTCGACAAGGCGAGCGAAGGGCTGTTGCTCTTTACCAATGATACAGCTTTTGCCCAGGCGCTTCTCGATCCCGAGACCCATGTTGCAAAGATCTATCACGTCCAGATTGACCGCGTCGCGGATGCGGCGCTGGTGGCGGCCCTTGAGAACGGCGTCGCCCATGACGGCGAATATCTGAAGGCGGCAAAGGCAGAGATCCTGCGCCAGGGCGACAGACATAGCTGGCTCTCGATCACGCTTGAGGAAGGGCGCAACCGGCAGATCCGACGCATGCTCGAAGCGCTCGATATCGCCTGCCTGCGCCTCGTCAGGGTCGCCATCGGCGCGATAACACTCGGGTCGTTGGAAAAGGGATCGGCAAGGGCGCTTTCCGAAACCGAGATCGCCGCGCTGAGGCAGGCCATCGCCGCAAAGCGGCGCTGAGATGGCGCCACGGATGCCGCACCTGCGTTCAACGGCGATGCACAACGAAAATTGTTCCGACTTTTGCCCTTTTCGAGCCATGGCTGCATCATTTCAATCTCGATTAAGGCACTGCCACCTATACGGGTTTTATCTTGGAGACCATATATATCAGTGGATGCGGACCACTGTGCCATGAGATTTAGCCCGGCTTCAACCGGAAATGTGACGATTTTACCACATTTCCGGGTAATGATATAAAAAACACGTATTTATAGAATTTGCAGTTGCACAAACGAAAAGCTGTCGTAATTCTGGCATCAGAAAGACAAAGCGAAAACGGCGCCGCGACCGAGGGACGACTGGCCTGTCTAGACATCTTTCTTCCTGTCAAAGCGATAAAAACTGGGGACTTTCATGAGAACTAAGAGCCTTCTTCTCGGCTCCGTGGCGTTTTTTGCTGCCCATTCGGCAGCCAGCGCCGCCGATCCGGTGGTTGTCGTCGAACCGACCGCAAGCTATGTCGAAGTCTGCGATGCATTCGGTTCCGGTTATTTCTACATTCCAGGCGGCGAGACCTGCCTCAGCCTGTCAGGCTATGTCCGTTTCCAGGTTGAAGCGGTCTATGGTGAGGCGGAAAGCTGGAATGTCTACACCAAGGCCCATCTGGCAATCTCATCCAAGACAGACACTGAGCTTGGTATCCTGACCGGCGATATCGAACTCAACGCCTATGCCTATTCCGGCGGCAACGACAATCTGCTCGAGCCGGGCGGCAGTGTCGTTGAACTCGATACGACCTACCTTGCTCTTGGCGGCTTCCAGGCTGGTTACTTCACCTCCTACTGGGACGAAGATCTCATCGGCGAAATCGATCATCTCTCTGGCAATACCAAGTTCAACTCGATCCGCTATGTCTTCCTGAATGATGGCATTGTCGCCGGCCTCTCCGTTGATGCACTGACGCCTGACATGGTGGGTTCGGATGAATCGAAATTGGCGAAGCTCGGCGTTTCCGGCCGCATCGGCTTCTCGGTCGGCGGCGTGGGCATGAAACTCGACGCTGGCTACGATACCTATAATGAAGAGGGCGCACTGCGCCTGATGTCGGCCTTCAATCTCGGCCCCGGCGAACTGAATATCGGTGCGAACTATGCAACGGGCTGGAACGCCTATGCCAACACCTATACGCCAACGGGTGGAAGCTGGTCGCTCGATGATGTCTATACCAAATGGGCCCTGGCAGCAGGCTACACCTTCAACGTGACCGACAAATTCGCCGTCACACCGTCCTTCCAGTGGACCGAAGCCGACCTGCCGACGGGCTACAAGGACGAAGATTACTGGCAGACTGGCCTGCTGTTCGAATACACCATCGTCGATGGTCTCGTTGCCAAGCTGAACATGGAATATGCCGATCTGCCTGACAGCTATTTCGGTGACGACCTGTTTGGCGGCTGGTTCCGTCTCGAACGGTCGTTCTGAGCACGTCGTTTCCCGGCAAAACGGCTTCAAGCCCCGGCCCTCGGCCGGGGCTTTTGCGTGCCAGAAAGGCCACTCTCCGGCTGCCACTAATGCCGCCGCCAACGCGCTTCTCCGGCGGAAAAGAGGCAGCTATGAAGGCGCAGCGATGCGTCCCGTCTGCCGGATCAGCGCCCGCTCAATCGCGATGAAACCGTCATGGATCAGCAGCGCCAACAGGCCGACCACCAGCCCGCCCTGCAGCACAAAAGCGGTGTTTGACGATAGCAGCCCGGCAATGATCACCTCACCCAGCGTCTTGGCTGCGACCGTCGAACCAATCGTCGCGGTGCCAAGCGAAATAACCGCCGAGAGCCTTATACCCGCAAGGATCACCGGCAGGGCCAGCGGAAACTCGACCTGCACCAGGCGCTGAAAGTCAGTCATGCCAACACCGCGCGCGGCCTCGCAAACGTCGCCGGGAAGTCCGGTAAGCCCGGTCAGTGCATTCTCAAAGATCGGTAGCAATCCGTAGAGAAACAGTGCGATCAGTGTCGGCACGGGACCGAAGCCGAAAACTGGAACCGCCAGCGCCAGCACGGCGACGGGCGGAAAGGTCTGCCCGATATTGGCAATCGAGCGCGACAGCGGCAGAAACTCCGCGCCGAATGGCCGCGTGACGATAATGGCAAGTCCGACAGCAAAAACCGTCGCGGCAAGGGTTGCCACGGCAACGATTGCAAGATGGGAAAGCGTCAGCGACAGAAGGCTGGTTTGGGTGTAGATCGCCGGGGCACCATTCCTTGTCAAGGGCTGAAACAGCGGCGCAAAGCTCTGCGGCGTAACGATGAAGACGACCAGCAGTACGGCCAGGCCGATACGGATGACAGTGCCGGTGCTCATGAGGGCCCCGCTGCATGCGCAAAAATGGCTGCCCGACTGATCCGTCCGATCGCTCTCCCCTCCTGGCGAATCGGCAGCGCATCACGTCCGGACCAGAGCATTTCCGCCAGCGCGTCCTTGAGCGAGGTGGATGCATCGACCGCCTCGCCCGTGGCCGCGCCCTCCTCCACACACTGACCAACGGTCGCAAGCGACATCAGCCGGAAAACACGCTCGCCGCTGCCAAGCAGCTGGGCGACAAGATCAGCCGCCGGCCGGACTATGATCTCGGCGGGCGGCGCATATTGCAAGACCCTGCCCTCGCTCATCACGGCGATCCGCGACCCAAGCATGATCGCCTCATCCATGTCATGGGTCACCAGCACGATCGTGGTGCAGAGTTCGCGCTGGATCGCCAGCAGATCCTCCTGCGCCGAACGGCGGATGATCGGATCAAGCGCACCGAAGGGTTCGTCCATCAACAGGACGCTCGGGCCCGCAGCCAGCGCCCGGGCAACGCCGATGCGCTGCTGCTGGCCTCCGGAGAGTTCATGCGGCATGCGATGGCGATACTGGCCGGGATCGAGATGGAAAAGCGCCAACAGCGCGTCAACGCGACTGTCGATACGCTTTTTCTCCCAGCCGAGCAGGCGCGGCACGGTGGCGATATTCTCGGCGACGGTGCGATGCGGAAACAGGCCATGGCCCTGAATGGCGTAGCCGATGCCGCGTCGCAATTCATAGGCTGGCAGGTCACGATTGTCCCGGCCATCGATGCGGATCGTGCCGGCCGTCGGCTCGACCAGCCGGTTGATCATCCGCATCAAGGTCGTCTTGCCCGAGCCGGACGTGCCGACAATCGCTGTGATTTCTCCGGTCTCGACCGTCAGCGACACATTATCGACGGCAGCGGTGCCATCATAGATCTTGGTAATGGCGTCTATCTCGATCATGCCATCCTCCGTTTGCGTGACCGGTCCTGGCTCTGGCTGAGTTCAACAGCGGCATCGAGCAGGATCGCCGCGGCAAAGGCCATGCCAACCACCGGCATGGCACCGAGCAGCACGAGATCAGTCGCCGTCTGGCTAATGCCCTGAAACACGAAGGTGCCGTAGCCGCCGCCGCCAATCAGACCGGCGATGACAGCAAGGCCGATATTCTGCACCAGAACGATACGGATACCGGTCAGGATCACCGGGAAAGCCAGCGGCAGTTCGATGGAAAACAGCAATTGGCGTGAAGTCATGCCCATGCCGCGCGCCGCATCGCGAACAGCCAGCGGCACACCATCGAGACCAGCCACCGTGTTGGAAACAACCGGCAGCAGCGAATAGGCAAACAGCGCCACAAAGGCCGGTGCGAAGCCGATACCGGCAATGCCGAGCGCCGAAGCGCCCGGGACATGGGTGCCAATCCAGGCGAGCGGTGCGATCAGCAGGCCGAACAGCGCCATGGACGGAATGGTTTGCACGATATTGAGTGTGTTGAGGATGGCAGCACGGATGCCGGACACGCGAAAGCAGACAATGCCAAGCGGAATGCCGACAATGCCTGCTGCAGCAAGGGAACCGAAGGCGAGCGCCACATGGGTGCGCCCCTCGCTCCAGAATGCAGCGGCACGGTTGTGATATTCCTTCAGCAACGACAGATCGCTCCAGCCACCGCAGAGCAACAGAAGCCCGATGGCAGCAATGGCGAGGAGCAGAAAGCCGACCCGTTGCAGCGGCGAAAGCCTCAGCCTGACCGTCGCGTCGGCAAGCGCAATCGAAAACGCAAACAACATCAGATAGAAGCTGCCGCCCGGCGAGATCCGGGCATAATTGTTGTCGGCCGGTGTAAGGTAGGTCCCGGCCCGACCGACGGCGACGGCCAGCAGAGCCAGTGCTGCAATGCTGACGGCCAGACGCAGCCGGACCGGGACAGCAAGAAAAAGTATAAACGCTGCCAGCAGCAGCGCCGCGATCACACCCCACGCCTGGCCTTGCGGCAATGCCGACCAGATCATTTCGCCATTGGCAGGGACAATACGGTTCGCGCGGACAAGCGCAAAAGGCTGCAGGGCGAGCGACAGAACCACGATTGCAGCGACAACGACCCCGAGCTTATCCGGCCGAAACCGGCTTCCTGTAGCAAGCGCAGACGCGCCATGTGCAGGCATTCAGCCCCCCTTCCCGACATCTCTCGGACTGGCGCTTCGTTCCGGGCCGGCGTTCAGCCAGCCCGGAACGAAGCGCACCATCTCCTACTTGAGGAAGCCCCCGGCGGACAGGAAATCAGCCGCCACGGTATCGGCGGGTTCGCCCCCGACCTGAACGCGGCCGTTCAGATCCTGAAGCGTCTCCAGGTCCAGCGCCACAAAGATCGGCTTCAGAATATCAGCAATGGCCGGATAGTCGTTCAGCACGGTCTCGCGGATGATCGGCGTCGGCAGGTAGACCGGCTGAACGCCCTTGTCGTCTGCCATCACCTTAAGGCCGGACGGCGCGATGCCGCCATCAGTCCCATAAACCATGGCGGCATTGGCACCGGAGGTCTCGTTGGCAGCAGCGGCAATGGTTGCCGCCGTATCGCCGCCAGAGAGCGTGATCAGCTGGTTCGAGCCGAGATGAAAATCATAGGCCTTTTCAAATGCCGGAAGTGCCGATGCCGACGTCACGAATTCGGACGAAGCGGCCAGCTTGACCGTGCCACCGCCGGAGACATATTTGCCGAACTCGGTCAGATTGGTGAGATTGTTTGCCGTAGCAACCTCTTCGCGCAGAGCAATCGCCCAGGTGTTATTGGCATTGGCTGGTGTCAGCCACACAATCTTGTTGGCGTCATAGTCGAGTTTCTTGGCTTCCGCATAGCCTTGCTCGGCATTGTTCCAGACAGGAAGGTCCGTCTTGTTGAAGAAGAAGGCCGCATTGCCGGTATATTCGGGATAGATGTCAATCTGTCCCTGAATGATCGCCTCGCGAACGATCGGCGTCCCACCAAGCTGAATCTTGCTCGTGACCGGAATGTCATTGGCCTTCAGAGCCTGAAGAATGATGTTTCCGAGAACGCCGCCCTCCGTGTCGATCTTGGAGGATACAACAACCGGATCGGCAGCAGCGGCAGAGAAGGCAGTGAAGGCGGCAAGAGCGAGCATGCCGGAAAAATGCAAAAGACGTTTCATTCTGGTTCCCTCTTGGTGAAGTTCAGGACCGGCTCAAGAACATCGTGCGGATGGCAGCGGCGCAAGAGCAAAGTCTTCATGGAGAATGGAGAGCGGTGCCAGACGCATCAGCTCCGATTTGGTCGTATCCGATCCGAATGCCCCCGCGATCTCCTCCGCCATTGGCCCGTCCTTAGGATCGATACGGAATGTCTCCGGGCTATTTCCTAGATATAGGCCATGATTTGGCTCGGACAATCACCTGTCAGCCCAAACTTCGCCGCCCCCGTCAGCGGGCAAGCGGCTTCCTCCTCTTTGCAAATTTGCACTTGCAAAACCCTGAGGTCAAATCGGCGCAGCCAATGCGGGTGCTACTCTTCCGGTGGGTCTGCCGGCACATCCGGGTCCATCGGCCCGCTCTCGGACTTCAGCAGTCCGGCATCTTCAAGCGCTTCGATATCCGGCAGTTCGCGCAGGCTTTCCATGCTGAATGCGGACAGGAACTGTTTCGTCGTGACATAGGTATAGGGTGCACCCGGCGTCGGACTGCGCGGCCCCGAGGCAATCATTCCGGCCCCGCGCAGCGACCCGATCGTGTCACGGCTGACCTCCCGGCCGAAGATCGCCGATAGCTGACCGCGGGTGATCGGCTGCAGATAGCTTATCGCCGCAAGCACCGTCGTCTCGTAATCCGACAGGGCGGAAGCTGCCGAGCGGGTCGGCGCCGTCGCTGCCCGGATCGCATCAGCATAGCGCGGACGGGTTCGATGCTGCCAGCCGCCAGCGACAAACACCAGCTCATAGGGACGATCAGCAAGTTCGGCATTGAGATCGTCCATCAGAAGCTCGATGCTGCACGCCTTGCCGACCAGCGGAACAAGAACCGCTGGCGGAACCGGTTCCGAAGCTGCAAAGATCACCGCCTCGACCCGCAGCATCCATTCGCGCCACCTGAGCGCCTGCGGCAGATGCTGCAATTCGCGGTCAAGGGGTCGTTCCTGACGGTTCTCACTCTGTCGCCGCCGGCCCGGCCTTGCTGGTCCTGTCGCTGCCATCATCAAAGCCCGTAAATGCGGAACGAGGAGCGGCCGGACAATTCGCGCACAGCACCGAGCGCCTCGAGCCGCTGAAACATCCGCGCCGACGCCCAGCGCGACAGACCGGACGAGGGCACGGTCGCTGGCACCGCATCCTGTCCCAGCAACATGGTGACGATCCGGTCTGCCCCTTTCGTGCGGACCCGGCGCCGCGCGGCACCCAGGCGAACCGCCCCGCGCTCGATCTCTCCGGCAAGCCGGAGCGCAGTCACCGCACCTTCCGCCAGGGCCGTGACGAATGCCGGCGCAAAACCCGGTTCACCGGGCATCAGACGCCCCCTGCCCTGCCCTGTTCGAAAGACGGTGCTGTAACGCGTCGTCATCATCAGCGGCACGGGATGGACCCAGTTCAGCCGATTGGCGATAACGAGATCGGCCAGTCCCCAGGCCAGAACCTCGGCTTCAGGATGGCTTTCATGCCAGCGCCGGACGAGTTCCGCCGCTGCAACCGGCGGCGCACTTGCAGACTGGAGCGTGTCATCGAGAAGATCCGTTGCCGCCTCTATCATCTGCGGTGAGGGCAGGCCGAGCGACACCGCAAGATGGCGGATCCGCCCTGCCCCGATGCCACTGTCCCGCGCCGAAAGACCGGCAAACCCGGAGAACATCGCACCGGCCGGCCCCGGCGCATCGCCGTCAGATGTCAGCAAAACCGCGTCGCGCAGCATGGCCTCGTCTTCTCGCCGCCCGGCCAGCCGGACCGCCACCGTCGCACAGCGCAGCGCTTGCCTGTTGCGCCAGCAGCCGGCCCAGTCGGCATCGCGAAGAACAAGATCATCTAGGCATTTCAACGCTATACCCGCTGCGAAGGCAGAATCGGCAAGGCTTGCGCGCGACCGTTGCGACAGTGCCCAGCCGGGAAGCTGAAGAACGGGTGGCGGACTGGTTTCAGTCTCCCGCTTAACGGGCCGCGACATGGCAGATCCTTCGATTCGTGCATTTTTATACGATTTTCAAACTATAACCGCACACCTCGTCGATTACAAATGCATGGCCGCTTCAGCGCTGAAAGCATTTTGGACGGAGGAAGGCAGGACGCCGCCCGGCGCGTCCATGTGAACCCCAATTGACTATAGCACCACTATAGAATGAATATAATTCATCAATTCTACTTTATATTGTACTCACACACCAGATGCAGTTCCGTCTACGCGCGCTCATGGATCCGGCAAAGCAAGGACAAGGCTCAGCTATATGATGAAGCCTGCGCCGCCGTCAATGAAGCAGAATGCAAGCACGCCGGCCCGATAGACCTCTCGCCCGGTGCGGCAAGGCATGGATGGCAAGCCTGGTCGAACAGAAGGTGTAATGATGTACAAAAATGCGCGGAGCTACAGCCCCGGCAAGACCGCCTCATCCATGAACGCGCCAATCTATGCGGGGCTTTGCTGCTGCCCGGATCTCGCTACCCCGCTGATGGACGCCCAGACACAGCCACCCTCCCCTGCGACGCTGCTTTTCCCGCGTCGCATTCTCGCGGTCCTCAGGTCGAAGCTGGCGCTGCTGCGTGGCGAACGCGCCGTCCGGACCATTATCGCCCAACGCGCCAGCGCACTTGGGAGCATGCCAAAGACGGACCCCGCAGCGATTTCTATGCTCATCTCCGCCTTCAACGGCCAGACGCCACAGGATTTGTGCAGCCCCCAGGATCTCGGCGCGCTGCTTGCCCTTCTCTATTTTCTTGATGGTGAAGGCTGTCAGGCGGACATTGAATTCATTGACAGCACGGCAGGGCGCAAGTCCAAAGCATGTCTGCATCTGCCAGACCAGCCATCGCCAGCCGCAACGGACGGGACGCCGCACAGGCACGATGAGGTTCGCAGAGACGACAATATGTCAGTCCGACCTCGAGCCGGTCGCCAATGCGCCACCTATGGCAAGTCTCGAGATCTGCAGCCGAACGTGATCTGATCGCAATCATTGCCGTGGTGCGATCAGCCGGGCATGCTGGCGTTCACAAAAGACGGGATCATTCCATAGCCGATCACAGCCTGGATATTATGCCTCAGAAGCTCGCGCTTCACTTCCGTCACGCACCCCGATAGAGTCTGATTCCCGAGACTTTTGACGAAGTGATCGCCATGATTTCCACCACATCCATTCCCGATTATTCAGACGTGCTCGCCGCCGCCGCCAGGATCAAAGGCGCGGCTCACGAGACCCCAGTCCTGACATCGACAACTGCCGATGCCCTGTCCGGCGCCAACCTGTTTTTCAAAGCCGAGAACTTTCAGCGAATTGGCGCTTTCAAATTTCGCGGCGCCTATAATGCAATTGCGGCGCTGAGCGACGACGAGCGCGCCCGCGGAGTCGTCACCTACTCCTCGGGCAACCACGCCCAGGCTGTGGCACTGGCATCACGCCTGCTCGGCTGCGCCGCCACCATCATCATGCCCAGCGACGCCCCAGCCGTTAAAATGGCGGCGACCAAGGGCTATGGCGGCACCATCCGCACTTATGACCGATACAAGGAAAACCGGGAGGCCATTGGCACGGCCCTCGCCGAAGAAAAGGGCATGACGCTGATTCCGCCCTATGACCACCCGCAGGTCATCGCCGGGCAGGGCACCGCCGCGAAAGAATTGCTCGAAACCGTCGGCACGCTGGATATGCTGATAGCACCGCTTGGCGGCGGCGGCCTGCTCGGCGGCACGGCGCTGGCGGCAAAGGCAATCAACCCTTCCATCTCGGTAATCGGCGTTGAGCCCGAAGCCGGGAATGACGGACAGCAATCGTTCCGCAGCGGCAAGATTGTCGAAATCGCCGTTCCCAAGACATTGGCCGATGGCGCGATGACCACGCATCTCGGCCAGCACAACTTTCCCATCATCAGCGATCTGGTCGACGACATCGTCACCGTCGGCGACAGGGACCTGGTCAGGGCGATGGCCTTCTTTCTGGAGCGGCTGAAAATCGTCGTCGAACCGACCGGCTGCCTTGCAGCGGCGGCAGCCCTTTTTGGCATTGCCCCGGTCAAAGGCAAGCGCGTCGGCATTATCATTTCCGGCGGCAATATCGACATTACCAGGATCGGCGAACTCATCGCCTCGCAGGCCTGATCAACGACGAGAAAAGTTTTCAATTGAAAACTAGGCGCCGGTCATTCCGGCGCTGACCTCAGCTGAAGATCAGCGATTCCGGCGCAAAAATCGAAGGAGTCAGTTTTCAATTGAAAACTGACCGGCTACGCGGCTCAGAAATGAAAGAGCGCCCAGACGTCAAACGAAAGGCAGAAATCAGCGCCAGAGACGCTATGCAATAACAGGCCGGACGCCTTTTGTCAGAGGGCTTTGCGTTATTAGACTGTTGCAGATCGCCGCTATACTGGCCGCCGCAGTCATTAACCTTCTGTTAAATAAAAATATCTTGCAGAATCGCAAGCGATCATGCAGCCTTAGCGTAAATTTTGCCGTTTCGGGATGAAAACCGTCAAATGAATGACAAGCTCGCAGAAAACTTCGAAACCAACACGGCCGCGAAGATCGAGGATTATACCCTCCGTCTGTCGAACGAGCTCCAGGATATGCGTCATCGCATGTATCCGCCAGAGGCAGAAAAAGCTTTCACCAGAACTTTTTCGACCTCCGATCTCGTGCGGCTTCTCGATATTCCGGAAAGCACGCTGCGGGCGCTCACCATTGACGGGAAGGGCCCCCAGCCGCATCGCGCCGACAACAATCGCCGGATCTACACGATCGAGCAGATGCTTGAACTGCGCCACTTCCTCGCGGAGCGGCGCCCGGATGATGCGCTGAGACTGTGGCCGCGGCGCCGGCCTGGCGAGAAGCTGCAGATTGTCGCTGTTGCCAATTTCAAGGGCGGCAGCTCCAAGACCACCACATCCTCGCATCTGTCGCATTATCTGGCGTTGCAGGGCTATCGCGTTCTTTGCCTCGATCTCGACCCGCAGGCTTCGCTGACCTCGATCTTCGGGCTGCAGCCGGAGTTTGATGTCGCCGAAAACGAGACGGTTTATGCGGCCCTGCGCTATGATGCCGACCGCCGGCCGCTCGCCGACGTCATCCGCCAGACCTATTTTCCCGGCGTCGACCTCGTCCCCGGCAATCTGGAACTGATGGATTTCGAGTTCGATACCCCGGCCTATCTGGCCTCGCGCGACCGCGACATTCTCGGGCTGTTTTTTGAGCGCCTCAACAATGCCATCGCCTCGGTCGAAGACAGCTATGACTTTGTTATCATCGATACGCCGCCGTCGCTTGGCTATGCCACGCTTGCCGCACTTTATGCCGCGACCGGGCTGATTGTCACCGTTCATCCCGCCATGCTTGATGTCGCCTCCTGCAACCAGTTCCTGATCATGATCTCGGATCTGTCGGAAACGCTTGAGCAGTTCGGCGCCCAGTTCAACCACGATTTCCTCCGGTTCCTTCTCACCCGCGTCAACCCCAATGACGGACCGCAAAAATACATGTCGAGCGTCATGCGCCGGTTGTTCGGCGACGATGTTCTGGTGGCCGATGCAGTGGAATCGACCGCGATCGCCGGCGCCGGTGTGGCGAAGAAATCGCTCTACGAACTGGAAAGCGGTGAAGTGGGACGGGAAACCTATAAGCGCGCGCTTGAAAGCGCCGACGCCGTCAACGGTGAAATTCTCGAACTCCTGAAAAGCGTCTGGGGCAGGCCGGTATGAAGAAAAGCATTCTCAAAATGATGTCGGAGGGCTCGGTGAATCCGCCGGCGGAAGGCGAAACACCGAGGACGCAGGGTCTTGGACATCGCGCGCGCCGAAGCTCCCCCGTGATCGCCAATGTCGGCAAAGCGCTGTCAGGCCTGTCCGAAGACAGCATCGTCAGCCTCGACCCGGCGACAATCGACAGCTCGCCGTTTCAGGACCGGTTTGAAAACGATCCTGAGGTCGAAACGGAAATCGAGGAACTTGCCGCATCCATTGCCTCTGAAGGACAGAAAATCCCGATCCTTGTCCGCCCGCATCCCGATGGCGGCGAACGATATCAGCTTGCCTATGGTCACCGCCGGCTGGCAGCGATCAAATCCCTGCTTGCCCAGAGCGACAAACCCGAGACCATCCGTGTCAAGGCCTATGTCCGGGTCCTCAGCGACAACGACCTGCTGATCGAGCAGAGCCTCGAAAAC
Source organism: Martelella sp. HB161492 (assembly GCF_013184775.1). Taxonomy (GTDB): domain Bacteria; phylum Pseudomonadota; class Alphaproteobacteria; order Rhizobiales; family Rhizobiaceae; genus Martelella. Next base: position 208,706 of record NZ_JAATVV010000005.1, on the reverse strand, counting down.
GGTGTCCGTGAGAACCTCACCTGGATTGAGCAGGCAGTCTGGGCGGCGAAGCTGCGCGATGCCGGCTTTTCCGGCGGCGCCATCGGCCGCACACTCAGCCTGTCGAAGACACCCGTCTCGCTGATGCTGAAGGTCTCATCCAGCCTGCCGCTCGATATCGTCCTGGGCATCGGCCGCGCAAAGAATGTCGGCCGGCCAAAATGGCTTGCCTTTGCCGAATTGCTTGAGCAGGGCGGAACAGATGCCGCTGAGCGCGTGCGGGCGCTGTTTCTCAACGATGACTTTCAGGCCGCCGACGGTATTCGCCGCATGGCGCTCGCCACCAAGGCAGCCAAGGGCAGGGCAGGGGTCGCCACGACGCAACCCGAAAGCCGCGACGTTGCCGCTGACGGCCGCATCTTCGGACGTCTCAAGTCTTCACCCTCCGGCATGACCCTCGTTATTCCCAAGGCAGAAGCCGATTTTGCCGAATGGATGGCCAGCCGGATGGATGAACTAGTCAGTGAATATCTTGAAGCTGACAGCAGCAAAGCGAAAGGAGAAACGCCATAGACCCACGGAGACAGCCTCACAGTGAGGCCACCGAAAACCAGCAATCATCATTTGAAAGAGGAAAAGCAGAACCGCAAAAGAAAGGCCCCCGAATGTGAAATCCGGAAGCCTCTCGAAGTACTAAGCACCCTTTGAGTCGCATTTCCTGAAAACACAGTCAATAGCCTGAAACGAAATTTCTCGTTTTGGGGGCAGATTTCTTTTGCCTGTCGAAAGGTAAAAGACATGCATAGTGAAGTTTTGTCGACGTCCTTCGGACGGCGGGCGTTATCTCATGCGCAAATTTCAACGCAACAGACAATCAAAACGCTGAAAATCGATGCCAGTGCCGACAAATGGACATTGTTCCGAACGCTTCGGGCGGCCGCACCGTCACTCGGCCTTGCCGATCGCGCACTCACGATCCTCAATGCGCTTCTGTCCTTCTACCCCGAGCGCATGCTGCGCCAGGGGCCGGCTCTTGTGGTCTTCCCGAGCAATGTAACCCTTGCCGAACGCGCCAACGGCATCTCTGCGGCAACGTTGCGCCGTCACATTGCCCTTCTGGTCGAAAAGGGGATCATCATCCGCCGAGACAGCCCGAACGGCAAGCGCTATGCCCGCCGCGCCGCCGGTGGCAAGCTTGACTATGCCTATGGGTTTGACCTCACACCACTGATTGCCCGCCAGGCCGAGTTTGAAGCATTGGCCGAAGCGGCTGAAGCGCAACGCCAAGCATCCCGGCGGCTACGCGAGCAGATCACCACCAGCCGCCGTACCCTGGCCAAGGGGATCAGCTTTCTCGTCGCCCATGACAAGACTGATGCGGCCGCCCGTTTTCAGCACGCCTATGCTGAGCTTAGCGGCAAGCTTTCACCGAGGCTTGCACCAGAACAGGCGAGCGCCATTCTCGAGGACTTTTCCGCCTTATTGCGAGATCTCGGCAAGCTTCTGGAAAACATCACAAATGCTGCAAATCTGAGCGCCATTGCACCACAAAATGAGCGCCACAAAGAAGACCCAACACCAGATAAAAAAAATCAAAAGATTTTTAGCACGGACCGCAAAGCCGCTCTTTCGGTCGATATTTTGCAACAATTGCCGAATTTCACCGGGGACATTCTGAACAACCTTACTGCGACATCGGATCGTCTCCTCAGGGCATCCGACCTCGCTGCAAGGCTACTGGCAATACCGACAACGACGGTCAATGCTGCACGTCTCAGACTCGGCAGTCTTGATACGGCTCTCGCCATTGCCATGATCTATGAATTGGGCGAAAAAATCGCCAAGCCGTCAGCCTATCTCATTGTAATTACAAACAAAATTGTAAGAAACCAGCAGACGATCAATGATTTTCTTCCCCGCCGGCAAAACGCGGAATGGTCGCTATCCTCTCAAAGCAGGACATTGTCTGAGAACAGACCGGATTCTCTGATCATCAGCGATCGACTTCGCCAGTTCGCATCTGCCAGCGATGCGAATTTCCGCCCCGTCAGGGCTTGAACCTCTAGTCACTAGAGGCATTAGGAAGGAGAAACACGCAATCAAAACTGCGGAGGACGCAATGGTTCAGACAGCAAATCGGATGGAATGGCAGGTGAAGGGCATGGATTGTGCATCCTGTGTTGCCAAAGTCCGTCACGCTGTGGAACGGGTTCCCGGCGTTTCCAATGTCGACATCACGCTGATGAGCGAACGTCTTAGAGCCGACATTGATCCGGCCAATGGCAACCATCAGGCGGTTGAAAAGGCGGTACGCGCGCTTGGATACAGCATCGCTGCCAGCGATACCGCAGGCCCGGCCCCGCAGACGGCCGATCATGGTCACGCGCATGACTGCAGCTGCGACCATCATCATCATCACGATGATGGCCATGGCGATGCCCATAGCCACAGCCATGATGAGGCCGACGCCGGCCAGAGCTGGTATCAGACATCGAAGGGCCGCCTGGTGCTGCTGACGGCGACCTTGCTGGCGCTGGCCTGGATCGCCGAGCTCACATTGCCGATCCTCGGGCTATGGCCCTTTGTTCTCGCTTCGCTTGTCGGACTTGCTCCAGTTGCGAAACGCGCATTTCTGCTGTTGCGGACCGGCCAGCCATTTACGATCGAAAGCCTGATGACGGTCGCCGCGGTCGGCGCCCTGTTCATCGGAGCGGCCGAGGAAGCCGCACTCGTCGTCTTTCTGTTCGCTGTCGGCGAAGTCCTCGAAGGCGTTGCCGCCAACCGGGCGCGCGCCGGAATCCGATCGCTTGCTGAGCTGGTGCCGAAGACGGCACAGCTTGAAATTGACGGGACAACGCGTGACGTGCCGGCTTCAAGCCTTGTGATCGGTCAGGCCGTTCTGGTCCGGCCGGGAGAACGCATACCTGCCGATGGCGACGTTGTTGAGGGGATTTCAGGCGTTGATGAAAGCCCGGTGACTGGCGAAAGCGTGCCGGTGACCAAACAGCCCGGAAGCCCGGTCTATGCCGGATCGGTCAATGCCGAGGCAGCGCTGCGGGTCTCTGTCACCAAGGCCCCTGAAGACAATACCATTGCCCGCATCATCCGGCTTGTCGAAGAAGCCGAAAGCGCTCGCGCACCAACCGAACGTTTCATCGACCGTTTCAGCCGTTACTACATGCCTGTCATTGTCGGCCTGGCGTTCTTGACCATCATTTTGCCACCGCTTCTTGCAGGCCAGCCATGGGACACCTGGATCTATCGCGGCCTGGCCCTGCTGCTGATCGGCTGCCCATGCGCGCTGGTGATTTCGGTTCCCGCCTCGATTGCCTCCGCGCTATCGGCCGGGGCCCGCCACGGGCTGCTGGTCAAAGGCGGGGCGGCCATCGAGGCAACGGCGAAAATTCGCCACGTCGCATTTGACAAGACCGGAACTTTGACGCGCGGAACGCCCCAGGTCACGGATATTATCGCGCTCGCCCTGGACGAAACCGAATTGTTGCGACTGGCCTCAGCCGTTGAGGCCGGATCGAGCCATCCGCTGGCGCTTGCCATTCTTGCCCGGGCGGAAGCGAGCTGTATCAGTGTTCCGTCAACATCCGCGGCGAAGGCCTTGCCGGGGGAGGGCGCTGAAGCACGCCTCGGTGAAACCCTGCTGCGTGTTGTCAAGCCGGATTTCGCCAGGCGGGCAGGCTGCGTCTCGGCTGCGGTCGACGAGCAGATCAGCGATCTCGAGGCGGCCGGCAAGACCACGGTCGCGGTCCTTCGCAACGAAACGCTGGCAGGACTGATCGCGCTGCGAGATGATCCGAGGCCTGATGCGGGTGCGGCGATTGCGGCGCTCACGGCCATGGGCATTTCTTCCGTCATGCTGACGGGTGACAATGAACGCACCGCCAAGGCGATTGCAAGCGAGCTCGGCATCGCCGCCAAGGCCGGAATGATGCCCGATGACAAGCTCGCCGCCATTCGCGCGATGACGGAAGAGGGCGTCATCATGGTGGGTGACGGCATCAATGATGCGCCGGCACTGAAACAGGCCAATGTCGGTGTTGCCATGGGATCAGGAACCGATGTCGCCATGGAAACGGCAGATGCTGCGATCCTGCGCAGCCGCGTCACCGATATTCCGGCACTGATCCGGCTGTCGCGTGCCGCCATGGGTAATATCCGTCAGAATATCAGCCTCGCACTGGGGCTGAAGGCGATTTTCCTCGTGACGTCAATCCTCGGGATCACCGGTCTGTGGATCGCCATCATGGCGGATACCGGTGCCACGGTTCTGGTGACGCTGAATGCGCTCCGGCTGCTCGGCTACAAGCCATCAGCTGACGGCAAGGGCTGAGCCGCCGCCGCGGCAATGCCGTTTTGAAGGCTCTAGACGCAGCCTTGCGAAAAATGCATGGCCGCCTTGAGTTAAACCCGCTGCCTGAAACGATACAGTTCGCCTATATGAAGTCCATCGAAGTTGATGAGCCCGGACCAAGAGCGGGCTTGGAAAGGTCCCGAAAGGGGATAAGACAATGGACATGGCACGTTCTTTCACCAGCTGGATCAAGTATCGCAAGACGGTCGGCGAGCTGGGCCGCATGAGCGAGCGCGAATTGGCCGATCTGGGCATTGCCCGTCAGGACATTCACCGCGTTGCCCGCAAGGCATCCTTCTAAGACATTTGCCGGTCAGGCATGGCCGGCCATTGGTTTCGAAATCACGCATTCCTCCTCCCAGTGTGGTTTCGATGGGGCTGATGACCCTCCTCCTCCCAATCATCAGTCTGATACAATGACGCTCACCGGATCCTCCTCCCCGGTGGGCGTTTTTGTTGCCAGCTGCCCATCCTTGTGCGAGGCGGTGGGCTGAACCCCGTTGTTCTGCGGTTTTGGATCGGGCAGCAGAGGCGATTTGCGGCGCATAATGGGCGCTGGCAGATGCCGATGCTGCCGAAAGCCTCGCTCTTTCAGGTGAATAGCTGCAAGCCGCTCGATCGTATCGGCAAGAGCGTCTGCGCGGATTTTGGCAATTTCGGCAATATTGGCCGAAAGCGCCTTTTGCCTTTTCTGTTCTTCTTCTCCGCGGAGTTGGCAGAGGCGCATGAAGTTCAGCTGCAAATTTACGTTTGCACATTGCTTTTTCTTGATGATCCGTCGCGGGCAGTCTTCGTCAGGGTTGGCTCTGACCGCGTGTTGCGCATCGAATGCAAGGTGTTTCAGCCCCATGGTTCTCTCTTTATCAGCTGGTGAAAGAACAACTTAAGAGCTTCTTGGCTTACGTAAAATTCAATTTTCTAGATTAACTTGTGATTGTTCCGATTGCCTTTGTCAGAGCCTGAAAGCCGAGGCGGCCGCCCGCACGGCGCCGATAATGGCGATGAAGAACAGGCCGTAGCGGGTGAAGAAGCGCCAGTGCTCGCTTGTCATGCGCCTTACGGCAAAAAGCCCGATCAGATAGCCGCCGAGTGTTGCCGGCAGGAACAGGCCGAGTTGTCCGGCAAACCCATCGGGGACGGTGCCATAGGCAAAGCGCATGATCAGCGTCGTCATGTCGATCAATCCGAAGAACAGCGCGAGCGTGCCGCGAAAGCGGTCCGGCGCGAGCCGTCTGGCCAGAAGCCAGGCAACCACGATCGGCCCGCCAGCGGCGAAGGCTGACAACAGAAAGCCGACGACGAGGGAGGCGATGATGCCGGCCGCCGTCGTTGCCAGCAGGGCAGGGGGCCTTTTCACCATCGAAACAAGGGCTGCGGCCAGAACCGCAAGCCCGATGCAGAATTTGGCGGTGTCATCGTCGATGGCATAGGCAAAAAGCGGGCCTAAGGCCGCACCGATCATGCCGAAGACCAGCATCAGCGTGAAGCTCGGCCAGTCAATGGGGGCGCCTTTGCGTTCGGCAAGGATAAGTCCAGTGATCATCACGTCTGATGCAATGACGAGCGGCGCCAGAAGATTGGCGCCAAAGAACGGGCTGAGGCCGATCATGGCGATCAGGGCGAAGCCGAAGCCGGTAATGCCGCGAAAGGCGGCCGCCAGCAGAATGACGGCCACGGATACTATGATGCTCACAACAGGTGGCCTTCCCAACCCATGTCCGGCGACAAATGCAGACCGCCCGCAACGCCAGACGCTGCGGGCCGAAGGATCAGATGGCTGACAGCACTGATTTCAGCGTATCGAACAGGTGATCATAGTCACTATCAGTCATGATGAAGGACGGCGCCAGAATGATCGTGTCATTGGTGACGCGCAGAACAGCGCCGGCCGCGTAAAGCGCCTTCAGCGTTGCAAAGCCACGGCTTCCGGGTTTTTCGCCTTGGGCAAGGTCTATGCCAGCGAGGAGGCCGTAACCGCGCACGCCCGTGACGACCGGCATGGTCGCGGCGAGATCCTCGACGCGGGCAAGGAAGCCGGAGCTTGCGGCTTCCGCACGGGCAAACAGGTCCTCGTCGCGGTAGATCTTCAGCGTTGCCATGGAGGCCGCACAGGCAATGGGGCTGGCGGACCAGGTATAGCCATGGAGAAATTCGATGGCATCGGGCGAATTGTCGACGATCTGGTGATAGATGGTGTCCTTCACCGCGACGGCCGCCATGGGAATATTGCCGTTGGTGATCGCCTTGGCCATAGTCATCAGGTCCGGTGTCACGCCGAAGCTCTGGGCGGCAAAGGCCTTGCCGGTACGGCCGAAGCCGGTGATGACCTCGTCGAAGATCAGCAGGATACCGTTGTCGGAGCAGATCTTGCGCAGGTGTTCCAGATAGCCCTTCGGCGGTACGAGAATGCCGACGGAACCGGAAATCGGTTCGACGATGCAGGCTGCAATCGTGTCCGCGCCATAAAGGTCGATCTGCCGCTGAAGATCATCGGCGAGATCAGCACCCGTTTCGGCCTGCCCGGTGGTCTTGACGGAAAAATCCTGCTGCGTGTGTCGGATATGGGAGACGCCGGGCATTCCAAGGCCGAACTGCTCGCGGTTCTTTACCATGCCTCCGACCGACCAGCCGGCGAAATTGACGCCATGATAGGCCTTTTCGCGGCCGACGATGCGCTGGCGCTGAGCTTCGCCGCGGCGGCGATGATATTGAATGGCGATCTTGATGGCCGATTCGACGGCTTCCGAACCGGAATTGCCGAAGAAGATCTTGTTCATGCCGTCCGGCGTCAGCCGGGCGATCTCGGTGGCGAGCCTGAAGGCGCCGGGCGTGCCGAATTGAAACGGCGGCGCAAAATCCAGGGCCGTCACCTGGGCGGCGATGGCCTCGGCGATTTCGCGCCTTCCATGGCCGGCAGGGGTGGTGAAGAGGCCCGAAACGCCATCGATCAGTTTCTCGCCGCGATCATTCCAGTAGTGGACACCTTCGGCGCGCGCCAGAATGCGCGGATCCGCCTTAAAGGCGCGATTGGCCGTGAAAGGCATCCAGTAATCGTCGAGAGTCTGGTTCGCGATGGCATCCATGGTCATGCAGTCCTTGAAATTTATTGCTTTGGCCGCACCAAATCATGGCAGCTGCGTGACAGGGAGAGCCAGAGCGGGGTCATTCACTGGGCCAGAGATGATAAAGCGTCAGCGCGGCGGCATCGGCGCCCAGGCACTGTCGGGCGCGGCTGTCTCGCAGAAGCGCTCGGCCGAACGGCGCGCTTCTTCGGCGACGAGGCGCAGTACATTCTGGCCAACCGCCGTCTGATAGGTGGCGACAATGGGCATGGGCGGAAAGGGCTTGGTCACCTTCATCCGCTCCAGCAGTCCGTCACGCAGTTCCCGCGCGATGGCCACAGTCGGCAGCGCTGCCGCGCCGAAGCCGCCGATCACCAGATTGATCATCGCGAACAGCGAGTTGGAGCTCGTCAGTTTCGATGCCAGTACCCGCTCATCCTGAAAATAGGGAGCGACATAGGCATAGGGCGGGGTACCCTTCGGAAAGGTCACAAGCGGCATCTGTGACAGTTCATCAACGCCATATACCAGTTCACGCTCGATCGTGGCCGGTGCTGCCGCCCAGACCATTTCGAAATAGCACAGAATGAAGGATCGGAAGGCATCGCCGATTGCCGGCTCGATGCCGAAAATCAGATCAAGCTCGCCGCGCTGAATGCCGGCGACCAGATCGCGTGTGCCCTCAATCGTCAGTTCGACGCGCAGCTTCGGCATGGACTGGCGAAGTGCCTCGATGAAATCCGGCATCCAGGTGCCGACGACGCTGTCGATGGCGCCGATGCGGACGATATGTGAGGCCCCTTCGCCACCATTCTTCAGTTCCGAGCGCAGGTCGGTCAGCTGATCCAGCACATCCTGAAAGGTCGAAAGCGCCCTTTCACCTTCCGCCGTCAGTCGGAACTCGCGGTCGCCGCGCTCGATCAGCCGGCAGCCATATTCGCGCTCCAATATGGTCAGCCGGGAGGAGATTGCCGGCTGGGTCGTGTTCAGCTCCTGCGCCGTCCGGCCGAAATGCCGGTTGCGGGCCAGAGAGACAAAGGTGGCCATATCGATGATGCGCATTGGCATGGTCTAGCAGGCCTCCCTTGTCTTGCCAATCAGGGGGCGACGCGTGGTGTCACATCGCCGCCGTCATGATGTGTCGGACCTGGGTGTAGTCGAGCAGCGACTGCATCGAGAGATCCGAACCGTAGCCGGAATTCTTCATGCCGCCATGGGGCATCTCGGTGGCAAAAACGCCATGCGTATTGATCCAGGTGACGCCATATTCGAGACGAGCCGCAAGGGCTGCAGCACGGGCGGCGTCCCGCGACCAGATCGAGGAGGCAAGGCCATATTCTGACTGGTTGGCGAAGCAAAGGGCGTCTTCGGCACTGTCGAAGGGGGTGAGCGAAATCACCGGTCCGAAGACTTCCTTGTTGACGATCTCGGCGTCGGCGTCGGCCCGCACCAGGGTCGGCTCGAAGAAGAAACCGTCGAGATCCGGCGCTTTGCCGCCGATGACGATATCCGCGCCACCAGTCTTCGCACGATCGATAAACCCGGCAATCCTGTCGCGATGGGCGGCTGTGATGACGGGGCCGAATTCGACATCGTCGCGCTCCGGTGCACCATAGGTCAGCGATGCGATCATGGCTTCCAACCGTGCCGTCAGTTCGCTCTCCAGACGGCGGTCAACGAGAATGCGGCAGGCAGCGGTGCAGTCCTGCCCGGCATTGTAGAAGCTTGCCTCGCGCAGGGTCTCGACCAGCACATCGAGATCGGCATCGTCTGCAACGATGACAGGCGCCTTGCCGCCGAGTTCGAGATGCGTACGCTTGATCATGGGGCCGGCAGCGGCTGCAAGCACGGCCCGGCCGGTGCGCACATCGCCGGTGAGTGAGATCATCCGCACCAGATCGTGGGAAATCAGGGCCTGGCCGACATCAGAACCATTGCCGGCGATGACATTGACAACACCCTCGGGCAGGTGACGGGCGAATATTTCGCAGAGCTTGAGCAGGCTCAGCGGCGTGTGCTCCGACGGCTTGATGACGATGGTATTGCCTGCTGCCAGCGCCGGGGCCACCTTCCAGGCAGCCATCAGCAGAGGATAGTTCCACGGGGCAATCTGGGCGATCACACCGATCGGATCGCGCCGCATGGCGCTCGTCATCCTTGCCGAGCGGTAGTTTCCGGCGGCCGATGCCGGCATGGTGCGGGCGGCGGCGGCAAAAAAACGGAACACATCGGCGACATTGGCCAGCTCCCCGGCTTTGACATAGCGCAGCGGCTTGCCGGCATTGATGGATTCGATTGCGGCTAGCTCGTCATTGCCCTCGATCTCCGCAGCGATGGCGAGAAGCGCAAGCGAACGCTCCTTCGGTGTCGTCAGGCGGAAAGACTGGAAGGCGCGGTGGGCAGCTTGAACCGCCAGATCGACCTGCGCGGGCGAGGCGGAGGCCACCCAGGTCAGCGCCCGGCCGGTCGCCGGTTCATAGGCGGTATCGCTGACACCTTGGCCTTGAACGAAGCTGCCATTGATGAAGAGGCGGGTCTCGAAATTCGTCATGCAACACCCTGGTGCAGGAGAAAAATGGAAGAGGGGAGGGGATCAGCGATCAAGGACGCGGATACGGTCTGCCGCGATCTGCAGCGTGACGCTGGCCCCGGGTTCAAGAATGATTTCATTTCCGGTCAGAAGTCTTATGGTTTTCCCGGCGAGCTCCAGAACATAGCGGTTGCGGGCGCCGAGGAAAACGCGGGTTCTGACCGTTGCCGCAAGGCCGTTGCCCTTTGTTGCAAGCGACAGGTCTTCCTGCCGCAGCACCAGCTGTACATCGCCCGTCAGCGATGTCGGTGGGATGGCGACGATCTGCCCGTCTGTCAGCTTTGCTGTGCCGTCAGCGCCAAGCCGGGCCGGCAGGATATTGGCGGAGCCCAGAAAGCCTGAGACGAAAGCGGTTGCCGGCTCCGCATAGATTTCGGCTGGCGCGCCCTCCTGTTCGACCGTGCCGGCGTTGAGGAGCACCACGCGGTCGGAAAGGCTCAGGGCCTCTTCCTGGTCATGGGTAACGAACAGGGTTGTGAGCCCGAGCCGGCGGTGGATCTCGATCAGTTCCACCTGCATGTCCTCGCGCAGCCTGGCATCCAGGTTCGACAGCGGTTCGTCAAGCAGCAGCACTTTCGGATTGGAGACGATGGCGCGCGCCAGCGCGACGCGCTGCTGCTGTCCGCCGGAAAGCTGACGCGGCAAGCGCTCGGAAAGATGGGCAAGCTGCACGGTCTCCAGCGCCGCCTTCACCCTTTCCGCCTGTTCCTCACGATTGCCGATCCGGCGCATGCGCAAGGGGAAACGGACATTTTCGCTGACGGAAAGATGCGGAAGAAGGGCATAGGACTGGAACATCATGGCGATATCGCGCTTTTCCGGCGGCAGTTGTGTTACATCCTGTCCATCAATGATGATGCGGCCGGCGGTGACGCTTTCAAGGCCGGCAACTGAGCGCAGCAGCGTTGTCTTGCCACAGCCGGATGCTCCGAGAAGGCTGACGAATTCACCGGAGGCAAGTTCCAGCGAAATTCCGTGCAGCACTTCGGTTCGGCCATAGGATTTGCGGATATTGTCAAGATGGATATCGGACATTTTCAGCTACTCGCGAATTTCTTGATGCCGAGGACGCGGTCGATCACCAGGATCAGCACGACGGTCAGCCCGATCATGATGGTTGAGACGGCGGCAACGGAGGGGTCCGGCGAAAATTCGAGCTGGCCATAGATCTGCACGGGAAGCGTGGTGAGATCCGGCGTCCGCAGGAAGAGCGACAGAACAGCCTCGTCGAATGAGATGTTGAAGGCGAAGAAGGCGCCGGCAGCGAGCCCCGGCCCGCATTGCGGCAGCACGACAAAGATCAGCCGCTGAATACGCCCGGCCCCCATGGTACGGGCGGCTTCCTCGACGAAGGGATCGGCTTCCGACAGCACGGCGAGCGTGGTCCGTACGACATAGGGAAGCGTGATCACCGTATGGCCGATCCACAGCGTTACAAAGGAGACCGGACCGAAGGTGGAACTCCAGAACATCAAGAGGCCGATGGCGTAGATGATAGTCGGCAGGATCAGCGGCGACAGAAAGGCGGCGCCGATCAGATCCGATTTCGGCAGCTGACGGCGATGGATGGCAATGGCCGCCGCGCCGCCGATCGTGACGGAGGAGAGCGTGACCATCAGCGCCAGCGCGAGGCTTAAGCCGCCGGCGGCAAGGTAGGCGCTGGACGACAGGACCTTGTGATACCATTCAAGCGAAAAGCCTTTGGGCGGAAAGGCGATGAACTGGTTCGCCGAAAAGGACGTGCCGATCACCACGACAAGCGGGCCGAGCATGACGAGGACGACAAGGGCGATGAAGATGGCCGTGACGATCTTCAGCCAGAGCGGAACGGCCTTAACCATGACGGCCTCCGGTGAGTTTCATATAGGGCAGAAGCGTCAGCGCTATGCCGATGAACAAAATGACCGCTTGGGCTGCAGCGAAGTGCCAGTCTAGCGTCTGCGTCACCGATGTGTAGATCGATGTCGCCAGAACCTGAAGGCGCGGTCCGCCGAGAAGATTGGGGGTGACGAAGGAACTGGCCGACAGCGTGAAGGCCAGAAGCGAGCCTGCGGCAATCCCGGGCATGGCCAGCGGCAGCACCACATGGCGGAAGGATTGCAGGAAGGAGCAGCCCATGGTGCGGGCCGCTTCTTCAAGGCGGATATCGATGCGCGAGATCACGCCAAGGATTGACAGTGTCATGAAGGGCAGCAGCACTTGCACCATGCCGATGACGATGGCGGTTTCGGTGCGCATCAGGGTGAAGTTGCGCTTGACGAGGCCGAGCGAATGCAGCGTCGTTGCAATGATGCCGCCGCGCTCGAAAATCACCATCCAGCCGAAGGTGCGGATCACCACGCTGGTCATCAGCGGCAGCAGGATGACGATGATCAGCCATAGCCGGACCCGTGGGCCGGACCGCGCCATGATATAGGCAAGTGGAAAGCCGACAGCCGCAGAGATCACCGTGATGATGAAGGACAGCCGGATCGTTCGCCACAGGACATAGAGATAGAACGGTTCGCTGAAGAACTGCACGAACCATGCGAGCGTGAAGCCTTCCGGACCGAAGACCGAGAGGGACAGCATGCGCAGGATCGGCAGCAGAAAGGCGAATGCAAGAAGCAAAAGCCCCGGCGCGACCAGAAGCATGTTCTCGTTGCGGTCGGTTGTCATCCGGGTTTCCAAGTCCTTGTTCGGTGTCGTGGCCAAAGCCGTTCAAACTGCTCTGTTATGCTTTAGCGCGCCGTGCATCCTTTTGGACGCACCAGGACGCTCTATCTTGTTGAATCGACACATCGTTCTTTTCGAAAGGAACGATGTGCTAGTGCTGGCTTCGATCAGATCGGCGAGATCATGCCTCGAAGACGGGCAGCGACCATTTACGCCTAGTACAGCGCTTCGGACAAGTAACAGCACCGCCGCCGGCAAACCGGGCGGCTGCAGAAAACCGGCGCCGAAACGGTTCGGCGCCGGCATGATTGCCTCAGAATTACTGGGCGATCGCCTTGTTCCACTCGACAACCCAGTCGGCGCGGTTGGCTTCGATCTTGGCCGGATCAAAGCGGATGAGATCCTTCACGCCGTCTTCGCCATAAGCGACGTCGGCAGCGACTTCCGGATCAAGCACCGTCTTGGAATTGGTCGGCGTGTAGCGCAGCGCATCGGCAAAGCACTTCTGTGCTTCCGGCGACAATTCCATATCGATGAACTTCAGCGCCAGATCCTGGTTCGGACGGCCGGCGACGAGGTTGGTGGTGATATAGCTTGCCGGTGTGCCTTCTTCGCCCTGTTGGAACTTGATCGGCAGATCAGCCTTGCGCAGCGTATAGGCATAGTCGGAAGCATAGGGCGCGATGGTGGCGCCGCCCTGAGCAAAGGCCTGCTGGATTTCCGGCGACTTGGAAACGACATAGGCACCGTTTTCCAGCATCGTCTTGACCGCATCAAGGCCGGGGGTGATGTCATCGAGGCTGCCGCCTGCGACCTGGTTCAGCATCAGAAAGCCGAACAGGCCGTAGGAGTTGGAAATGTCGGTCAGAACCAGACCGTCCGCCAGTTCCGGCTTCATCAGGTCGGCCCATTTGGTCGGCGCTTCGGAAAGCGCGTCGCTGTCATAAAGCATGCCGATGGCGGCGATCTGATAGGCCGGGCCTTCGCCCTTTTCCAGCCCCGCCTTGGCGAAGGGATAGAGATCGGCTGCATTGGAAAGCTTGGCCGGATCGATCGGCGATAGCAGGCCTTCGGCGGCACCAACGATTTCCTGGCCGCCGGAGAAGTGGATCACGTCATATTGCGGCGCGTCCTTCTGGGCGCGCAGCTGGGCAAAGGCATCGGCCGAATAGGCGGTGATGATTTTCACGTCGGCGCCGGTCTCGGCGGTAAAGGGGTCGATGACGCATTTGCGATGCGCTTCTTCATAAGCACCACCAAAGGAATTGATGGTGATTTCCGCAGCCTGGGCCGAGGCGGCGGCGGCGGCCAGAACCGAGGTCGCTGCAAGCAGTTTGGTTATGCGTTTCATGCTATTTCCCTCTCTCGTTTTGGTGTGTCGTCAAGTCTCAGATCAGATGGCCGAGCTCGACATGTTTCGCGCCTTCAATACGGATCTTTCGGCATTCAGCAGCAATGCCGTCGAGATTTTCCGTCATTTTTCCGAAATAGGTGCAGGAGATCCAGCCGGTAGGGCCGAAGGTACGGCCGCCCTGACCATAGAACATGCCGATTTCCCAGAATTCTTCCGGGTCGATCTTGAAGAAATTCTTCGGCTGGTAGAACCAAAGCAGCTCGCCCGGCTCAGGCAGAACGGTCTGGTTCTCCGGCGGCAGTTTGGTCGGATCGAAATTGCGGGCTTCTTCCGGCAGGCCCATCATGATTTCCGGACCGGAAAAGATTGCGTGGGTTGCCTGCCACTGGATCGGCTTTTCCAGAGCGCCCCAGATAGCCTTGCAGGTTTCCGGCGCGTGATCCCAATAAAGGGAAATTATGCCGGTGACGTCGGATTCGAGAAATTTGAGATAGAGTTTCTTTTCACTCATGGACCGCTTTCCGTTGTTTTGTCGGTCTATGAAACCGGATATCGGCAAAAATTGTCCAATTTCAAATTCACATGCACATATAAAAAGTTTTTATCAAGCTGGGGGTTTGCGAAAGCATTCTACGCTCTCATCTGCTGTAGCGGGTCGTCAAAATCAGCACGTGTCAGAATTTAATTTCAAAAGAGCGGTTGAAACTGGAATTATTTTGCTGTTGTTTCGCAGGTGGTCGGCGCATAAATCCGCTCAAATCGGGTGGAGCAAAAGTGGACCATTCGATTCCCGTTTGAAAAGGCTTGTGCGAAGATGCTAACGGCTAGAACAATCTTTCGAATGTGTCGCTTTGGTGCCTGAGGCCTGAAGCTGTCCGTTCTTCCTTGCGTTTTTGAAAGCGCACCATCGATGAGATTGTCATGTCCGTTACCCCTTCCGCCGCGGCGGGTGCTGTGCCTTTAGCAGGCGCTTCACAAGCAGAAAATCAGACCGAGCCGATGGTGCGCTTTGACGCCGTATCAAAGGTGTTTGCCGGTTCATCGCGATCCAAGAAACCTTTTACCGCCCTCGACAAGGTCAGCTACAGCGTACCGCATGGCGCGATTACCGGTATTATCGGCCGCTCGGGCGCCGGCAAGTCGACATTGATCCGGCTCGTCAACGGGCTGGAAAAGCCGTCGGAAGGGACGGTGACCGTCGATGGGACCGTGGTGTCAGCGCTGGATGAGCGGGCCCTGCGCAATGTGCGCCGATCGATCGGCATGATCTTCCAGCATTTCAATCTCCTGTCTTCGCGCACCGTCTATGACAATGTGGCGATGCCTCTGGAGATTGCCGGCATGAGCCGCAGCGCCATCAAGGCGCGGATCGAACCGCTCATCGACATGGTCGGGCTTGCTGAGATGATGCGGCGTTATCCGTCCGAACTTTCCGGCGGCCAGAAACAGCGTGTCGGTATTGCCAGGGCACTGGCGACCGAGCCGTCACTGCTGTTGTCGGACGAGGCGACGTCGGCGCTCGATCCCGAAACAACGCAGCAGATCCTGGATCTCCTGAAGCGGATCAATCAGGAGCTTGGACTGACCGTGCTTCTGATCACCCATGAGATGGAAGTGGTGAAGGCGGTGACCTCCGAAGTGGCGGTGATGGACAAGGGGCGTATCGTCGAATCCGGCCGTACCTTTGATGTCTTTACCCGGCCTGAACATCCCGTCACCAAGGTTCTGCTGGCTTCCCTGCCTGGCGCTGACCTGCCGAACTGGATCGGCAGACGTGTGCACGCTCAGCCGGAAGCCGGCGACAACATGCTTGTCCGGCTGACATTCTT
Source organism: Martelella sp. HB161492 (assembly GCF_013184775.1). GTDB lineage: Bacteria > Pseudomonadota > Alphaproteobacteria > Rhizobiales > Rhizobiaceae > Martelella. Next base: position 192,871 of record NZ_JAATVV010000005.1, on the reverse strand, counting down.
TGGCGCCACTGCCGATCAGCCGCTGGTGGTGCGTCTGGCAGCTGAGATCGGCGCTCCGGTCAACATCATCGCCGGCACGGTGGATGAAATTGCCGGCGATCCTTACGGCTCGCTGGTAGTCTCTTATTCGGCCGACCGTGCCGTCGTCGCGCGGGCCAGCGCCTTCTTTTCTGAAACCGGTCTGCTGTCGGAGGTCATTGGTTATGTCGCCTGATATGCTCGCCAGTCTTCTACTCAAGGCACTGATACAGACCATCAACATGGTGGTGGTTTCAGGTGTCATCGGAACCGTGATCGGCCTGCCGATCGGCGTCTTTCTTGCCACCAGCGGCAAGGGGGAACTGTTTCCCGCACCGATCCTCAACAAGATCGTCGGTGTGATCGTCAACGCTGCGCGCTCGACGCCCTTCATCATTCTGGTGGTCGCCATCATTCCGTTTACCCGGTTTGTAGCGGGCACGTCGATCGGCACCAAAGCGGCGATCGTGCCGCTGACCGTGGCAACCATTCCCTTTATCGCCCGCCTGATCGAAGCGGCGATCCGGGAGGTTGACAAGGGACTGGTGGAAGCTGCCCGTGCCATGGGCGCGTCGCCCCTGCAGATCGTCATCAAGGTGCTGCTTGCCGAAGCGCGGCCGGCGATCACGCTGGCGCTGACGCTGACCGTGGTCAGCCTGATCGGTTATTCCGCCATGGTCGGCGCTGTTGGCGGCGGTGGTCTCGGCGACCTTGGCATCCGCTACGGCTATCAGCGCTTCATGCCCGGCGTCATGCTGGCCGTGGTGATTGTCCTAATCGTGCTTGTTCAGGCGATCCAGAGCGCAGGCGATGCGCTGGCCCGTTCCTTTGACAAGCGTAACCGCAAATCCTGATTTCCTGTCCTTGCGAACGGAGTGTGTTCGATGAAAAAACTGATTGCTGCAGCCCTTTTCGCTGCGCTCGCCACCGCCGGTATTGCCCATGCTGAAACCAAGAAGATTGGCGTGACACCCGGCCCGCATGCCCAGATCCTGGAGAAGGTTAAGGAAGTCGCCGCCACCAAGGGGCTGGATCTCGACGTGATCGAATTCTCCGATTATGTGGTGCCGAACCAGGCGCTGAATGATGGCGACCTCGACGCAAACTCCTTTCAGCACCAGCCCTATCTCGACGCCCAGGTCGCAGATCGCGGCTTTGATATCGTCTCGGTAGCCCAGACTGTCAACTTCCCGATGGCCGGCTATTCGAAAAAGATCACGTCGAAGGACGCCATCCCCGATGGTGCGACGATCGCGCTGCCCAACGATCCGTCCAACGGCGCGCGCGCCCTTCTGATGCTTGAAGATCAGGGCCTGATCACGTTGACGGAAGGTGTTGGCGTTAAGGCAACGGTGGCGGATGTCACCGGCAACCCGCATAACTTCAATTTCGTCGAGCTGGATGCCGCCCAGCTGCCGCGCTCGCTCGATGATGTCGATATCGCTCTGATCACCACCAATTATGCGCTTGATGCCGGGCTCAACCCGGTCAAGGACTCGATCTTCCGCGAAGGCACCAAGGCACCCTATGTCGGTATTCTCGCCGTGCGGACTGAAGACAAGGACGCTGACTGGGTCAAGACGCTGATCGAAAGCTATCACAGCGCGGAAGTGAAGCAGTTCGTCAACGACACCTTCAAGGGTGCGATCACGCCGACCTGGTGAGCGCAACGGATTGCGCCCGGGTGATGCCCTGGCGCGAGACGGCAGTCCTGGGGCTGCCGCTGAGAAAAACCGTGGCGGGCGACAGCCTGCCACTCCCAAAATCAATGTCTCAACCCTTCTAAGACGGAGCTTACCGATGAAGAGACTGATTATTGCCGCGGCTTTTGCCGCACTCGCGACCGCCGGCATTGCCCATGCCGAGACTAAGAAGATCGGCGTGACGCCCGGTCCGCACGCCCAGATCATGGAAAAGGTCAAGGAAATTGCCGCGACCAAGGGACTTGATCTCGATGTGATCGAATTCTCTGATTATGTCGTGCCGAACCAGGCGCTGAATGATGGCGACCTCGACGCCAACTCCTTCCAGCACCAGCCCTATCTCGATGCCCAGGTCGCCGATCGCGGCTTTGACATTGTTTCGGTCGCAAAAAACATCAATACGCCGATGTCAGCCTATTCGAAGAAGCTTGCATCGAAGGCTGATATTCCCGATGGCGCAACGATTGCCATTCCGAACGATCCGTCAAACGGTGCGCGCGCCCTGCTGCTTCTGGACGATCAGGGGCTGATCAAGCTGAACGACAATACCAATCTTCAGTCATCGGTTGCCGATATCGCCGAAAATCCGCACAACTTCAACATCATCGAACTGGATGCCGCCCAGCTGCCGCGTTCGCTGGATGATGTCGATCTGGCGGTGATCAACACCAATTATGCGCTGGAAGCTGGCCTGAGCCCGGTGGATGACTCGCTGTTCCAGGAGAGCACCAAGGCACCTTATGTCAACGTGATCGCTGTGCGCACCGAAGACAAGGATGCCGACTGGGTGAAGACGCTGATCGAAAGCTATCACTCCCCGGAAGTGAAGCAGTATGTGAACGACACCTTCAAGGGTGCAGTCGTTCCGGTCTGGTAATAACGCCAGCCTAATCGGCTATGAGATGAGGAGCCCCGAACACAGTTCGGGGCTTTTTTATGGCAAATTGAAAAGTGGCGTTGAATTATAACCGGTAAAATGCAGGATGAAGGCTGAAGCTCAAACGTCGGGGACGGGCGACGGGCATGAAAGCAGAAGCAGACTATCATAGCGGTATCGTCGCCAAGGTTGACGTGTGGTCCACGGAGAACCCGGCCCGACGCTTGCCGAGGATAATGGTCAAGGCCAATGTCCTGATCGGAGATGGCGTCGCCATATTTGACGGTCTTGGCGATCTGATCGAGGATGTCGGCGACAGGGCACTTGTCTGTCAGCGTGCCGGTGCTAGCGGTATCAGTCTACGCCTGCAAAATGAAACAGGCCAGCTTTTGCGGGATCTGGAGTTCTGCCACGCCATCATGATGGAGGTCGATTACCGGACGCCCGGGCTTTACGTTCAGCTTGCTCTGGAGAATATCGGCCATCCATCCCTTGCCGAACTGCAGAAACTGGTCGCAGTTCTGCGGCCCAATGCTATTTCTCTGTCTTTGAAAGAGATGACGGCCTGCGCTGACCTTGACACGCTTGGTTATTTCTACCACCGCTGCTGGGCGGCAGGCATCGATCTGCAGCATGTGCTTCGGGCAGAGGCAGAGGTGCTGCAGCTGGCTGAAATGATTGATGACGGTATTGTTCCGGAGGAGGACCTCAAGGTTCTGTTTGAAGTCGAGAGCCAGGCGTGGGGGGATTTCTCGCCCGTCACGCCCGCCGTGACCGCCATTCAGCGGCATTTACCGGATTCCGACTGGGCGCTTGGTGCGAACGGACCCGGAGAAAGTGCCTGCCTTTATGCGGCGATGATGCTGGGCGGCAAAGTCCGCATCGATAGCGACGCATCGTTTTCCGGCTCAGGCTACGGATCCGGCCCGGCACTTCCCGGAGGCCGGATCAACGAATTGGTCCAGATGCTCGGTTTCGACAATGCCGGCCGGGCCTGAGCGGCAAAAGCGCGCTGTCAAGCGAGGCCGCGCAGGCTCGCGATGGTCGCGGCAAGCCGGGCGATACCTGGTGTAATCCTGTCTTTCGGGATCGCGGCAAAGCCAAGCCGGAGCCGATTTGTCGGCGCATCATCTTTCAGATAGTGAACGTCGCCAGCCTCAACGAGAATGCCATGCCGCGCAGCCTCTGCCTGAACGGTCGTCGCCCGCAGGTCTTCGGGAAGACGCAGCCAGAGGCCCGATCCCCCCGTCGTCATCGTAACGCTGCATTCCGGCATCTGGCGGTGGATCTCCGACAGCATCAGCCGCCATTTTGCCGACAGTTCGGCCCGGTGGCGGCGGATATGGGCGTCATAATGGCCCTCGGCGAGAAAAATCGCCAGCGCCCGCTGGTCAAGTGCTGACGGATGACGGCAGATCAGCCGGCGAAGTGCGCGCAGGTGGCGGATGATCGGCGGCGTAGCGGCGATGAAACCGAGCCTCAATCCCGGAAAGAGCGGCTTTGTCAGGCTCGAGACGTGGATAACCCGGCCACGTTCGTCAAGCGCTTTGAGGGCTGGTTTCTGAGCGCCGACAAAATTGAGTTCATGTTCGTAGTCGTCCTCGATGATCAGAAAGTCATGGGTTTCCGCCGCTGTAAGCAGTGACAGCCGCCGTTCCATGCCCATCGTGACATTGGTCGGGCATTGATGCCCGGGCGTGACATAGACGAGATCGGCGCCGGCCAGGGCAGGCGAAACCTTGAGGCCGTTGCCGTCAATCGGATGCGGGCGGATTTCCGCGCCGAAACCGCGAAAGATGTTATGCGCATCGACATAGCCGGGATCTTCAACATCAACACGCTTTCCCGGGCCGCAGAAGGCCATCGCCGCCGTGAACAGCGCATTCTGGGCGCCGACCGTGACCAGAATTTCCTCTGGCGTGGCGCGAAAGCCGCGTTGCGGCAGGATGCGGCGGATAATATGCTCGACCAGCATCGGATCGTCGCCATCGACCTGGTCGAAGACCCAGGATGGCGTGTGCTGTGTCGTCCCGGCGAGGCGAACGGCGTCACGCCAGCGGCTGACGGAAACCTTGTCCGGTATCAGCTGCCCGTAGACGAAGGGAAATTCATAGTCACGCCAGTTGCTCGCCTTGACGATACTGGTCTGATCGGCGAAGCGCCGGTTGAGCCGCGCGGTGGCGTCGAATGTGTCGGAGCGCTGTTCCTTGTGCTCCATCCTGATATTGAGCTGCTCGCGCAGCGTCCGCTCATTGATGAAATAGCCGCGGCGGTTGACCGGTTTCAGAAAACCGTCCTCGGCAAGGCGCTCATAGACAAGCGTCACCGTATTGCGCGCAACGCCGATCCGCCGGGCCATCACCCGCGTCGCTGGCAGCGGCTCGTGCAGGGGCAGAGCGCCGGCAAGAATGGCCTCGATCAAGCGTTCCTGAATTTGTTGCTGCAGGCGTTTGCCCGGATCCAGCGGCGTGGTGAAAAACTGTTCGATCATGGTTTTCGACGTTATGCGCCCTCACGCTGGCTGGCAATGGAAGCAATGCTGGACCAAGGTTGGGATTGTTGCGCGGAAAGCGCGACTGGCCCCATAGTTTTCCCCCCGTGGCTCTAAGCCGTCAACCATCGGGCACATAACATTTTTCCACCATGGGCACGCAGGCGGAAAATGGCATCAAGACCGCGCCTTCGCGGGCACACAGGCAAAGACCGGGCGAGGGTCGCCCGGCATCAGGACACGACATCGAAGGGGAACAGCATGTCGCATTTCATTACCAAGGCACCGATTGCCCGCCGCTCCTTTCTGAAGGGCTCGGCGGCCGTTGGCGCAGGGCTTGCCATGCCGGCCATCATCTCGTCCAAGGCGCTTGCCTCGTCTGGTGAGATCAACATCATGATGTGGTCGGACTATCTGCCGGAAGTCTTCGTCGACGCATTCGAGAGCTCGACCGGGATCAAGATCAATTTCACCGGCATCGGCTCGAATGAAGAACTGCTCAACAAGCTCAAGGCTACCAATGGCGAGGGCTTTGATATTGTCTCGCCAACCAATAATCGCAATCTGCAATGGCAGCCGGCCGAATTGCTTCAGCCTTTCGACATGAACCGGGTTCCGATCGACCATGTTCAGGCGTCGATGGCAATTGGCGAGAAGTACTGGAATTTCGGTGGCTGCTGCTGGATTCCGCACATCTGGGGAACCGAAGGCATTGGCTGGCGCACCGACCTGTTTACACCGGCTGGCGAGTTTCCGAGCTATTACGATGTCTGGGACGATGCCAATGCCGGCAAGACCATGGGTCGCGGCCATTCGATGATCCTCGGCCTTGGCCTGGCGCTGGAACGCATGGGCCAGCTGGAGCCAGGCTCGATGTGGGCGGCTTATGAAACGCCGGAGAAGATGACCGAAGTCTGGACCAAGGTCACCGATATCGCCATCTCCAAGAAGAAGAACATCAAGATCATCTGGAATGACGCCGATACCCAGAAGGCTGGCCTCCTGAACGAGGGCGTGATTGTCGGCCAGACCTGGGACGGACCGCCGCTGGCGCTGAAGACCGATGGTGAGCCGGTGATGTACCGCGCGCCGATCGAAGGCGCGATGGCCTGGATCGACGGCATGGCCATGCCGAAGGGTGCGAAGAATATCGACCAGATCTATGCCTTTATCGAAGCCGCCTACACGCCTGAACTGGCCGGCAAGGCGATTGATTTCCACGGTTACAACTCGCCGGTGATCGGCGCTGCCGATTTTGCCAGCGCCACCTATTCGCAGAACTTCGCCGATGCCTATCCGGGTGATGCTCTGGCCAATCTCAATGCCTGGCCGGCAGAAGCCCCCTGGTATGCCGACATGCGCACGGAATTTACCAATAAATTCATGAGCGCCTGATCTTTCAGACGCCAAGGATGCGCATGGTCGGCAGCCATTTTCACGGTTGCCGGCATCCGGGATCGGAAGCGCCGTTCTTGTCGATTAGGTTGCATGTCTGGATGAAGATCCGGGAGATGCGCGAAGGCGGGGCGTGATGATGCGAGGCGTCACGACCCGCCGACCATGATTTTTCAAGGGTTCTCATGAGCAGCAAAGACGTCGTTCTCGATCACGTGTCGATCCGCTTCGGTTCTTTCACCGCCGTGGACAATGCCAACCTGCAGATATCGGGCGGCGAGTTCTTTTCCTTCCTCGGTCCGTCCGGCTGCGGCAAGACGACTCTGCTCAGATGCATATCGGGTTTTGTCGAGCCGACCGAAGGCCGGGTGATGATCGGAGGCAAGAACATGCGCAATATCGGACCGAACAAACGGCCGACCGCGCTGATCTTTCAGAACCTTGCCCTGTTCCCGCTGATGAGTGTTGCCGACAATATTGCCTTTCCTCTGGAAGTGCGCGGGATCTCGAAGAAGGACCGCCGCAAGCGCGCTGACGAACTGCTCGATATGATCGCCTTGCCGGGGCAGGGCGACAAGAAGGTGCATGAGCTTTCCGGCGGTCAGCGCCAGCGCGTCGCCATTGCCCGCGCACTGGCGGTCGAACCCGATATCCTGCTGCTCGACGAGCCATTGTCGGCGCTGGATCTGAAACTGCGCCAGCACATGCGCAGTGAGCTGCGGGCCATCCAGCAGCGTGTCGGACTGACCTTCATCTATATCACCCATGACCAGGGTGAGGCGCTGACCATGAGTGACCGGGTTGCGGTGATGAATTCCGGCGTCATTGAACAGGTGGCAGCACCCGAGGCCATCTATAACCGGCCGAAGACGGCCTTTGTTGCCTCCTTTGTCGGTGAAACAAATGCCATCGCCGGGAAAATCGCCAGCCAGACCGGCGACATCGCCATGCTGGAAACAAATTTCGGTCTGCTGGCAGGCCGTGCGGCCGGCGGCCGGCGCTACAAACCTGGTGAGGACTGTGTTCTCTTCGTCCGGCCCGAACTGCTGGAACCGGCTGAGCCCGGCGTCAGCGAGAACATGATTTCAGCGAAGATTGCCAAGGAGGAGTTCGAAGGCTCCAATCGCCACCTCTTCCTCCAGGCTGCCGGTACGGAATTGCGTGTCAGCCGGGTCAACGGCCTCGGCCCGTCGCTGAGCCCTGATGGCAATGGCCAGATCCATGTTTCCTTCAACGCGGCGCGCGCAACGGTGCTGCCGGCAGATGGGGTGTGACATGGAGCGGTTCAAAGCGGCCTGGAACGATTTCTCCTCACGCCACGGCCTTGGCGTGGCACTGTTTGTCGGGTTCGGCGTGTTTTTCTGGGTCGTATTCCTGATCTTCCTGCCGCAGCTGGCGATGCTGGACTATTCCTTCTCGCACAATCTGGCGGCCAGCGACGTTGGCGGACCGAAGGATAGTTTCACGCTCGAAAACTACAGCTATTTCCTGACCGGCAATGATGCCGGCCTCAACACGCTCGATATGGGCATTTTGCTGCGCACCATCATCGCTGCGGTCTTCGTCACCATCATGGACGTGGCGATCTGTTATCCGGTGGCCTTTATCCTTGCCCACTCGGCCACCGGCGTTGCCGCGCGGCTGATGGTCGTCGGTCTGATCGTGCCTTACTGGGTCAACGAGATTCTGCGCGCCTTTGCGTTCCGCGTGCTGTTTGGCGCGACCGGGCTCATCAACGGCATCGGCATGACGGCAGGGCTCTGGGACCAGCCGATCGACTTTATCCGTGCTGATGTGGCGCTCTATTCCGGTCTCACCTATGCCTATGTGCTGTTGATGATCTTCCCGATCTACAACGCCGTCGAAGCGCTTGACCGCAACCAGATCGAGGCGGCGCGGGATATGGGGGCGAGCTGGATCAGAGTGCACTGGCGCGTTGTGCTGCCGATTGCCAAGCCCGGTATCGCCTCCGGGGCCACCATGGTCTTCATGCTGACTGCCGGTGCGCTTGCCGCACCGCAGATCCTCGGCGGGCCGTCGAGTCTGTGGTTCACCCAGGTGATCTATCAGTGGTTCAACGAGGCTTCGAACTGGCCGCGCGGCGCTGCCTATGCTGTGATCCTGCTGGGCGTCTGTATCGGCTTTGTCACGCTGATGATGAAGATCTTCAAGGTCTCGGTCGCGGAGATCGGCCGATGAACCGTGGCACTGGCGGCGGCCTATTCGCGACGCTTTATTCGCTTCTCTTTTTCGCTTTCCTGTTCGGGCCGCTGGTGATCATGGTGGTCACGGCGTTCAACTCATCATCCTTTCCGCGCATTGTCCCCTGGGAATGCTTCACCACCAACTGGTTTGATGTGCTGTTTGCCAATGACCGGCTGATGAGCGGGCTTCTGACCAGTGCCGTGATCGGTTTCGGCGTCGTCGTGATCGCCGTGCCGCTCGGCCTCGCCGGTGCGATCGCCCTTTCCGAGGTCAGCCCGCGGCTGCGCTCGACGCTCTATACGGTGCTGATCGTGCCGATCCTGATCCCCGGTGTGGTGCTCGGGATCTCGACCATCGTTTTCTGGGGTGCGCTTGGACGCTTCTTCGGTGCGTCGTATGACTCGTTGTTCTTCAATGGTATTTTCCTGACGCTTGCCGGTCAGGTAACCTTCATCGCGGCCTATGCGATGTTGGTTTTCATTGCCAGACTACAGCGTTTCGATCCGACGCTGACCGAGGCGGCCCTTGATCTCGGCGCGACACCGGGCCAGGCCTTCCGCAAGATCCTGCTGCCCTTTCTCGGGCCGGCGATCGGTTCGGCCGCCTTTCTGACGCTGCTGGCCTCGTTCGAGAACTACAACACCACCGTCTTCACCATCCTGTCCGGCAACACCTTCACCACCGCGCTGGCCTCGAAGGTTCGGCTCGGAACCGACCCTTCGCTCTCGGCGCTGGCCGTGATCATCATTTCGATCACGCTGATCGGTGCGATCGTGCACGAAGCCTATGCGCGGCGGCGCACGCTGATCCTGTCCGGCAAGGCGGAGAAATCCCGCGCCTATGCCAATCCGGTACTGCGCGTTCTCACGCATCCGGCCGGTGTCTTCGCGCTTCTGGCGCTGTTTGCCGGATTGCTGTTCTTCTCCGGCAGCCGCTATGATTCCTCCGTCTGCGAGCAGAAGGTCATCGATGACAAGCGTGCCCGGCAGCAGCAGCTGATGGAAGAACAGCGCGCCCGCACCAAAGCACTCGAACAGCAGCGCGTGAACGAGCAGGCTGCACCTGCAGCCGGCGGCAGCGGCTCTGCTTTCGGCGGTGCTTTCAGTTCAGGCGCACTGGTACCCGATGCGGACAAAACCGCCCCTGCGGCCCCCGCCAGTCCGTCACCCTTCGGCGGCGCCTTCAGCCCAGGGACCCTGGCGCCCGCCAAACCGGAGTGACGCAGCTTGGGGAAAACTGAATGATGGAAGCTCTTCTTGGTCGCTGCCATTGCGAACGGAGCGCGGTTCGTTGGCTCAACTTCAGCCAATATCGTGTGTGCCGTCGCTCACTGGTACAGCTGAGTGCACCTTTCTAGACGATGTCCTGCAGACTAAAGTAGGCCTTGGGCATCTTCTCGGCTAAGATCTCCGATGAAAAAAATGCTTCGAAGTTGACTATCGGCCGGTCGAGATACCCGGAATCGATCCGCCGCTTGTCTGTATGCCGCGAATGGCTTCCAGACAAGCTGACACGGGGCAGAAGTATCCGATTTTGCCAGGGGGCTATCCGGAGATGATCAGGTGAGGTCCGAAATGATTGTCAGGATGACAGCCCGGAAGCGGAAAATCGGGTCCCTTTGCCCTACCTCGGTTCCTTGACCCGGATGACTGTCTGAGTGCAGATCATCGATCTTTGGGTAAGGCGCTGAAGCGAGCTGGTGGATCGCAAGAGGAACGTTTGGCGCGTTTCACTCGAGTATCCTGCGAGAGAGAGTTAACTCTCGAGACTTACCGGCACCTCGAGTCCATGCTCTTTCAGCAGTGCGAAGCGACGAGCAGCCTTGTGGTCATTACTCACCATTTCCGCACACATTTCTCGAGCCGTGATTTCCGGTACCCAGCCAAGTTTTTCCTTGGCCTTGGAGGGATCGCCAAGAAGAGTATCAACTTCAGCGGGACGGAAATAGCGCGGATCGATACGCACGACAATGTCGCCAACCTTCACATTCGGTGCCATGTCGCCGGCCACAGCGGCAACAGTAGCGATTTCGTCGACGCCATGACCAGAGAACTTCAGCTCAATACCAAGATCTTTCGCTGCCCAGGTGATGAATTCTCGGACCGAATATTGTTTTCCAGTTGCTATCACGAAGTCAGCCGGTTGCTCCTGCTGCAACATCATCCACTGCATGCGCACATAGTCTTTGGCATGTCCCCAGTCACGAAGGCTGTCGATATTGCCCATATAGAGACAAGTCTCCAAGCCCAGCGCAATATTGGCCAAACCGCGGGTGATCTTGCGCGTGACGAAAGTTTCACCGCGCCGCGGACTCTCGTGATTAAACAGGATGCCGTTACAGGCATACATACCGTAAGATTCGCGATAGTTTACCGTTATCCAGTAGGCATAGAGTTTTGCTGCCGCGTATGGGGATCGCGGGTAAAATGGCGTCGTCTCGCGTTGCGGACTCTCCTGCACGCGACCATAAAGCTCTGATGTCGATGCCTGATAGAAACGGGTCTTCTTTTCAAGCCCTAGAAAGCGTATCGCCTCGAGGAGCCGAAGCGTTCCAATTGCGTCAACATCGGCGGTGTATTCCGGCGCCTCAAAGGAGACTGCCACATGTGACTGTGCACCTAAATTATAGACCTCATCAGGTTGAATGTCGCTGATTAGTCTCGTGAGGTTAGATGTATCTGAAAGGTCGCCGTAATGCAGTTTCATCCTTGCTGAGCCGCTATGAGGGTCCTCATAAAGATGGTCAATACGCTGTGTATTGAAAAGCGAGGCACGGCGCTTGATGCCATGCACTTCATACCCCTTGTCCAACAGGAACTCGGTAAGATAGGAACCATCCTGCCCAGTTATGCCAGTAATGAGCGCCTTTTTCATAAACATTCCTCAGCGTCTGATTCGAGATTATCAGGAGTATTATCTGCTGGTTATCCTTGACGGAAGTCCTGTCATTGATTCAGAGCTTTTGGTCCAATTTTCAAGAATTCAACAATGCAGACTGATATCGCACCCGCGCAATGTCGTGGTGCTGACGCCCTTCAGTTGGGAAACGATCGAGCTGCGCGTCGAATGGCCGAGCTGATGTCAAATCTTTCGCTTTTAAAATGAGCTATTGCTGTGCCAGAACGGAGCGATACAGGAGTGCCTCATGACTGACATTACGCTTGACTGGGCTTCACGGCACATGCCGCGCGTTGCCCGCGCCATCGCCAATCTACCCGATCTCTCCGCGATCCGGCTTTCCATGAGCATGCATCTCGACATGAAGATGCTGCCGCTGGTCTATGGGCTCTGCCGGCGTGGGGCCAGCCTTTACATCACGACCTGCAACCCGGCCACGGTGCGCGATGATGTCGTCGCTCACATGCGCGCCTCCGGCGCAAATGTTGCGGCATGGAAGGACATGCCGGCCGAGGCCTGGTCGGATGCGATCGCAGGCGGTATCGCATTCGGCCCGACCCACCTGTCAGAGATGGGGGCAGATTACACCCATTACCTGATGGAGACCGGTACGGCGCTTCCCGATGTCAGATGCGGACTTGAGGCGACGGGATCCGGCATCAACCGGCTGAAGGGCAAGCTGCCGCCCTGGCCTATTTTCAACTGGGATGATGTGCCGGTGAAGGAGGGGCTTCACAACCGCCACATGGTTGGTCTGACAACCTGGAACGCGTTTTTTAGCCGCACACTTCTGAGCCTGCATGAAAAGAATGTTCTGGTGGTTGGCTACGGTTCTGTGGGGCAGGGGCTGGCGGCGTCAGCGCGCGCATTCGGCGGCACGGTGATGGTCGCCGAGATCGATCCGGGCAGGCTCTTGCAGGCGCGCTATGATGGCTGGCAGACGGGTTCGGTGGCAGAATTGGCGCCGCGCGCCGATGTCATTGTCACCGGTACCGGCGGCCATCATGTTCTGCCCTTCAGCGTTATCGAGAGGCTGCGCGATGGCTGTTTCCTGCTCAATTCCGGCCATCGCATCGATGAAATAGAGCTTGAACCGCTTCTGGCACTGCCCTGCGAAGCACCGGTGCCCTATGTCACCAGTCACCGCCTTGCTTCCGGCAGGACGGTGCATCTGCTGGCAAATGGTGCCATGGCCAATCTCACCGCCGGTGAGGGCGACAGCCTCAATTCCTTCGATATCACGCTTGCGGTGATGGCAGAGGGCATCGGCCATATTGTCCGTGATGGCGAAGTGGCGAAGGCGGGCGTCCACCTTCTGCCCGATCCGATCTGGGGCCGGGCCTGCGCTGATTTTGGATGACGATGGAGCCCGGCATGCCGGGCTCTTGATCCGTGCCGTTGAGGTTCAGGCGAGCACGGCGGGCAGTAATTCTGCCGGCATGTCCTGATAGCATACGGGCCGGAGGAACCGGTCGATCGCGAGTGTTCCAACCGAGGTCGTGCGCACATCGGAGGTCGACGGGTAGGGGCCGCCATGAACCATGGCTGGTGATACTTCAACACCGGTGCCAAACCCATTGACCAGAAGCCGCCCGGCAATGGCTTCGAGTTTTGGCATCAGCGTTTTGGCGGCCGGATAGTCGTCGGCGTCAATGTGAAGGGCAGCCGTCAACTGTCCTTCTGTCCCTTCCAGCACTGCTGCGAGCTCTGCCATGTCATCGCAGGCGACGATCAGCCCCGCAGCACCGAAGACCTCGTCCTGCAGATGCGGCTCGGACAGATAGGCTTTCGCATCGGTTTCAAAGAGAGCGGCTCTGCCCTGCTGCGGTGAACCGGAAAGCCCTTCGGCCAGCTGGGTGACGCCGGGATGCGCCTGAAGCTTCGTCACTCCCTCGCGATAGGCGTTGCAGATTCCGGGCGTCAGCATGGTCTGGGCTGCAATCGCGCTCAGCGCCGTTGCCGCTGCGGTCTTGAAGGCATCAAGGCCTTCGCTCCTGATGGCGAGGATCAGGCCGGGATTGGTGCAGAACTGGCCGGCGCCAAGCGTCAGCGATCCGGCAAATGCCTTGCCGATCGCCTCGCCGCGCGTTGCAAGGGCTGCGGGGAACAGAAGCACCGGGTTGATGGCGCTCATTTCCGCATAGACCGGGATCGGCACTTTGCGCTCGGAGGCGATCTTCATCAGGGCCATGCCGCCGCGCCGCGAGCCGGTAAAGCCGACAGCCTTGATGCGTGGATCGGCGACCAGAGCGGCCCCGATCTCGTAGCCGGCATCATGCAGCATGGAGAAGGTCCCTTCCGGCATGGCGCAATCGGCAACCGCCTTCTGAAGCGCCAGGCCGATGAGTTCAGACGTGCCGGGATGGGCCGGATGCGCCTTGACGATGACCGGGCAACCCGCTGCCAGTGCCGAGGCGGTGTCACCACCGGCAACGGAGAAGGCAAGCGGGAAATTGGAAGCACCGAAGACGGCGACAGGGCCGATCGCCATTTTGCGAAGCCGCAGATCCGGCTTTGGCGGTGTGCGGGCCGGATCAGCGGCATCAAAACGCAGGTCCAGATATTTGCCGTCCCGTAGAACGGAGGCGAACAGGCGCAGTTGGCCGACGGTGCGCATGCGCTCGCCTTCAAGGCGTCCGCGCGGCAGGCCGCTTTCCGCCATGGCCCGGGTGATCAGCGCGTCGCCGATGGCAAGAATGTTTTCGCCGACCCTTTCAAGAAACTGTGCGCGCTCTTCTGCGGCGGTCTCGCAATAAAGCGGGAAGGCGGCAGCGGCAAGGGCTGCGGCATCGTTGAGGTCTTTCAGCGATGCGCCGCCAAACGTCTCCGGCAGAGCCATGCCGGTCGCAGCCTCGATCGCGGTGAGCGTGCCGTTTTCTCCGGTTCTCGTTTCAGCGCCGATCAGCAGTTTTCCGGTAAGCGTCATGATTTCCTCGTTCATTTTAATGTAAGGTGATACTGCCGGCCGGGCAAATGTGGGGGTGTCCGGCCGGCGGGCAGGGTCATTTGACCTGGAAACCCTGCCAGAATGTGTCTTCTCGGTCGATCCAGATGGTATTGAAGCCGGTGGAAACGGCAGACCCCTCAATGGAGGGGATAATGGCGGCGGTCCCGTTCAGCGACGTCGCCTTTTCGACCCGGCCGATGAATTTGCTGCCGATATAGCTTTCATGGACGAAAGTATCGCCGGGCTTCAGCACCCCCTTGGCCGTCAGATGGGCCAGGCGTGCCGATGTACCGGTGCCACAGGGCGAGCGGTCGATGGCGCGTTCGCCGTAGAAGACGGCATTGCGGCCGTCACCACCATGTTTCGGCCTGTCGGTCCACATCACGTGGGACACGCCGGCAATGGTCGGATCGAGCGGATGGACGGGGTTGACCTTTTCGCGCATGGCGATGCGGACCCGGGATGAAAGTTCGACGATCCGCGATGCACCGAGATCATCAAGGCCAGTGTAATTGCCCTGCGGCTCGATGATGGCGTAGTAATTGCCGCCATAGGACACATCGACGGTGAGCGGACCGATGCCGTCAATGTCGATCTCGATGCCGCTGGCGGCGAGATAGGCCGGCACATTGGTGATCTTCACCGATGTGACCTTGTTGCCGTCTGCCTTGTAATCGATGTCGATGATGCCCGCCGGCACTTCGAGCTTCAGTTTGCCGGGCGTGCGCGGTGTGATGAGCCCGTTTTCAAGACCGAAGGTGACAAGACCGATGGTGCCATGGCCACACATCGGCAGGCAGCCCGAGGTCTCGATGAACAGAATGCCGGCATCGGTATCCGGCAGCGTCGGCGGAAACAGGAACCCCCCTGACATCATGTCATGGCCGCGCGGCTCGTAGCAGAGCCCGGTGCGGATCCAGTCGAAGCGGGCGAGAAAATCCTGCCGGCGCTCTGACATGTTGGCGCCGGAAAGAAGCGGCGCACCGCCAGCCACAAGACGGACCGGATTGCCGGCCGTGTGGCCGTCGATGCAGAAAAATGTATTGCGCATGGGTGTGTCCAAAACCTCGGGCCCGTCATCACGGGCGAAATCCAGGGCGGGTCATTCACCAGACCCGGCCCAAAAGACGTATGCAACTTGTCGACAGAATACAAGCCCCTTTATGAAAAGGGTTCGGTTGGGCTCTTTGCTGGTGTGGTAAACCATTCTGCGCCAGTTTCGGTAATCCGGATAAAGTCTTCCAGCCGGACACCGAACTGGCCGGGAACGACGATCATCGGCTCGTCGGAAAAGACATTGCCCGGCGCCAGCGGCACCTTGTTGCCACGCACGATATAGGGTGCTTCGTGAATATCGAGGCCGAGACCGTGACCGGCTCGGTGCGGCAATCCCGGCAGATGATAATCGGGGCCGAGACCGTGCGCGATCATCACCTTGCGGGCGACCTCGTCCAGCGTATCGGGTAGTACGCCCGGCGCTGCCGCGTCGAACACCGCCTGTTCCGCCTCGCGCTCGATGGCCCAGATCCTGGCGAATTCTTTCGTCGGTTCCGCCTTCACATAGGTCCGCGTCAGATCGGATTGATAGCCCATGACCTGCGTTCCGGTATCGATCAGGATCACGTCACCTTCGGCATAGGTCTGGTCGCCATCGGCGCCGTGGGGCAGAGAGCTTGCCGTGCCAAAGGAGGCGATGGCGAAAGTATTGCCGGCGCCGCAGAGCTCACGATGGGTTCTGTCAATGAAGGAAACGACGTCGGAGGCACGGATGCCCGGTTCGATCAGCTTGTGAACGCGCTTCTGCACTTCCAGTGTGACATTCATCGCATATTGAATGATGGCAATCTCGTCGGCGGATTTCGCGGCGCGGATCGCTGAAATCATGGCGCTGCCATCGGCAAGCCGTGCCGGGCCCATCGCTGCCGCCAGCGGGTAATAGACAAAGAGCGGCAGATCGGGATCAAGCGCCAGCGTGCCGCTGGCTCCGAACAGGCGGGCGATCAGCGCAGCCGGGCTTTCTTCCTCTTCCCAGATCGCGATGTCCGCGTCGACGCGGGGCAGGGTCTCGACCCGCGATTTCTCGAAGCCGGGCACGATATAGGTCAGCCGGTCGGCGGTGACGAGGGCACCGACGAGGCGCTCGCTCTGATGCCATTCCAGCCCTGTGAAATAGCGAAGACTGGATGTCGAACCCAAGAGCACGCCGGAGCAGGGACTTTTGTCGAGGCTTTCGCGCAGGCGTGCAAGATGCGCCTTGTGGTCAATGGTGACGGCGGGCAGTGCAAAACCCATGATGGCGTCCTTCTTCTCTCATCCGATTGTCGGTTATGCGGTCCGGGTTCTGGCTCAGAAAATCCGGAATCGGTCGAAACGCAGATTGGCAATGTCAATTTCAGGCGTGCGGGCGGCAGCCAGCGCGGCAACCAGCCGACCGGTGGCGGCGGCCTGTGTCAGCCCCAGATGGCCGTGGCCGAAGGCGTAGATGACAGCGGGCGCCTTCTTCGAACGGTCGATCACCGGCAGGTAATCCGGCATGGATGGCCGGAAGCCCATCCATTCGACACCACCCTCTGTCTTCAGATCCGGCAGGAAGCGGGTGGCAAGCTTCAGCAACGCCTTGGAGCGGGCAAAGTTTGCGGGAAGGTCAAGACCACCGAACTCAACCGCGCCACCGACACGGATGCCGGCGGAAAGTGGCGTGACGACGAAGGAGTGATCGTTGAAATAGAGCTGCCGACTGAGGGCGAAATCCTGCAGCGGCAGGGTCGTGTTATAGCCGCGCTCGGTGTCGAGCGGAACGGCTTCGCCAAGGCTTGCAGCCAGATGGTTCGACCAGGCACCGGCCGCCACCACGGCATTGGCGGCGGCGATGGTGGTGCCGTCCTCCATCAGGATATCGACACCGTTTTCGCGAGGGGCGAGGGCCTTGGCCGTTGCACGCAGGAATGTGGCGCCTCTTGCCTGGCATAGCGCTACGACGGCGCGGGTGAAATCGCCCGGATCGGCAATCTGCATGCCGCCTTCCGACCAGATCGCATGTCTGAAACGGGAATCGAGGCCCGGCTGCAGGGTCTCGATTTCGGCACGGCCAACCCGTTTGAAGCTAAAACCGGCGGTCTTCTTGCGGGCCCAGTCGGGAGCGGCAGCATTGAAGCTTTTTTCGCTGTCATAGAGATCCAGCGTGCCGGAATTGATGAAGAAGGGTGAGAGCGCCTCTTCAGTGCTGACGGCTTCATAGGCCAGCATGGAAAGCTTCATCAGCGCCGTCTGGGTGACAATGCCGCGCTCGTAATTTTTGCGGAAGCTCGCCTTCCAGAAATGCCAGAACCACGGTACCAGCTTCGGCGCATAGGGCCAGCGGATCGACAGCGGGCCGAGCGGGTCGATCAGCCAGGCGGGTGCCTTCCAGGTAACGCCGGGCGCGGCGATCGGTGTGATTTCCGGAAAGGCGAGGATGCCTGCGTTGCCCTGACTGGCACCGGCGGCGACGCTTTCCTTATCCAGGATCGTGACGCTGCGACCATCTCTGATGAGTTGCAATGCGCTCAGCGCACCGATGATTCCGCCGCCAATGACGACACAATCAAGCTGTTGTTTTTCTGACATTGTCTTGTTCCCCGGAGGCGCGGTCCGGCGGGCCACGCAAGGTGCTATTTTATTCTGTCATGCGATCATTGCCGATTTTCGGTCGGAACGATGCGTTAGCCGAGTTTCAGCCCGCGGGCCTGACCGGTATCGCGGGCGAGATATTCCTGAATCTGACGGACGATCTGGTCGGCATGGGCAATTGCCAGCCGGTCGGCCTCTTCAATTTCGCCATTTTCGATCACTGCGATCATCGCCTCGTGCTCGTCGACATATTGGCGCGGCAGACGATCATCAAAGGTCTGGTAGTAGAGCCTGAGAATGCGGCGGCCTTCATCGAGAAGCCGGGCGAAAAAAGCGGTGTAATAAGGATTGCCGGCACATTCGGCCGTGGCGACGTGGAATTCGCGATTGGCCTCGATCATGGCAAAGGCGTCCTGCGCCTCGACGGCGGCGATGAAATCATTCTGGCAGGCGCGCATCTTTTCCATGGCTGGCTTGTCGCGCTTGGTCGCCGCGCCGCGCATGGAGAGACGATACATCAGCGTCAGAGCATCGAAATAGGGGGGCAGATCGGCAAAATTGATCGCCGAGACAATGGTGTTGCGGTTGGGCAGCGTCGTCACCAGACCTTCGCCTGCAAGACGCAGCAGCGCTTCGCGAACCGGCGTGCGCGACATGCCGAAGCGATCGGACAGGCGGACTTCATCCAGCGGTGAACTCGGCGCAAGTTTCATCGACAGAATCTCATGGCGCAGTGCCTCGTAGACTTTCTGTGTCCCTGAACCGCGCGTCTTGACCTTCTCGATTGGATGTTCTTCTGCCGTCATCTGGGTTCCTGCGCTCCGTCTTGCCTGTTTCTTCATAAAATTCTGAACACAAATTGTCGACAAAAATCGACATTGATCTTTCATGTCAAAATCCGGCAAGACGCGGTTTGATACGGCGCAAGTGCCGGCTTAAATACGGGACAACCGGTGTTGGTATGATGCCGCTGGGCAAAACCACTCTGTGTCGTCAACCCAAAGGAGCACGAGACGATGAAGGCTGCAATCCACGATATTTTTGGCGATCCGGCCGAAGTCCTGAAACCCGGTACGGTGGCACGCCCTGAGGCCGGTGCTGGCGAGGTGTTGCTGAAGGTGCTGCTGTCTCCGATCCACAATCACGATCTGTGGACCGTGCGCGGCAGCTACGGCGTCAAGCCTGCCTTGCCGGCCATCGGCGGCTCGGAAGCCGTCGGCATCATTGAGGCCGTCGGCGCGGGCGTGGATTCCGGGCTGATCGGCAAGCGCGTCGCCGCCGCCGGGCTTGCCGGCAGCTGGGCGGATTATGTCACCACATCGGCTGGCTCGATTATTCCCCTGCCGGATGCCGTGTCCGATGAAATCGGCGCGCAGCTGGTTGCCATGCCCTTCAGCGCGATCACGCTTCTTGACTTCGTTGATGTCGCGCCGGGCGATTGTGTGGTGCAGACGGCGGCCAACGGCGCGGTTGGCAAGGTGTTTGCCGCGCTTGCAAAGGCGCGGGGCGTCAGGACCGTCAATCTTGTCCGCCGCAAGGAGGCTGTGGCCGAGCTGGAAGCGCTCGGAATGGAGAATATCATCGCCACCGATCTGCCGGGCTGGCAGGAAAAGGCGCTGGCGCTGGTAGGCGAAAAGGGCGCGAAGGCCGCCGTTGATTCCGTCGGCGGCGAAATGGCACTGGCGCTTTGCGATCTCATCGGCGATGACGGGCTGCTGGTCACCTTCGGCACGGCCACCGGCGCGCCGCTGGCACTCAGCTCTGGCACGCTCATCTTCAAGCAGCTGACGGTGAAAGGGTTCTGGGGCAAAAAGGTCAGCGACGAGATGGCGCCGGAAAAAAAGGTTGCGCTGTTCGGTGAATTGCTGCGCCTTGCTGTCGCTGATGCTCTGCCGCTGCCAGTCGGCGGTATTTTTCCGCTTGATGCCGTCGCAGATGCTGCAAAGGCAGCACTTGTGCCCGGTCGCCCCGGCAAGATCCTGCTGCAGCCTTAGCCGAGGCCGCGCCCATTCGGACCTATGGCGACGGCGCGTCAAATCGCGCCTGACGGGAGCCGCGCTTTTGGCTTCCGTCAGGCGGGTAAACTGTATAGCGTCAGCATGAAACGACGAAGCGATTTGGGGAGGCGGAGCGCATGTGCACGCGGATATTCTATGAGACTGGCAATGGCGCCTATATCACCGGCCGCAACATGGACTGGAGCGATGTCCATATGCAGACGGATTTCTGGGTTTTCCCACGCGGTCTGAAGCGGGATGGCGGGCTTGGTGAGGCCTCCGTGGAATGGACCTCACGCTATGGTTCGGCGATTGTCAGCATCTATAATCTGGCAACGTCCGACGGCCTCAATGAGGCGGGACTTGCCGGCAATATGCTCTATCTCGCCGAGTCGGATTTCGGCGATCCTGCTACGCGCAACAAGCCGCTCATTTCTGCGGGTGCCTGGCTGCAATATATGCTCGACAACTTCGCGACGGTCGAAGAGGCCGTTGCAGCAATGGCGGATGATCCGCTGACGGTTGTCAGTGCGGATGCGCCGAATGGCAAGCCCGCAACGGTGCACCTGGCGCTGTCCGATGCATCCGGCGATTCGGCGATCCTCGAATTCGTCGGCGGCAGGCTGACGATCCATCACGGCCGTGACTTCAAGGTCATGACCAATTCGCCGGTCTATGACCAGCAACTGGCGATCAACAGCTATTGGGATCTGGTCGGCGGCAAGAACTTCCTGCCCGGAACCATCGCTGCGGCCGACCGTTTCGCGCGTGCCAGCTATAATCTGAAATCGACGCCGCAATTTGCCGATCAGCGGGCAGCCCTTGCATCCGTCTTTTCGCAGATGCGCGCTGTCAGCACGCCGCTCGGAATGGCCGATCCGGAAAAGCCCAATATTGCCTCGACGCTGTGGCGTACGGTGATCGACCATGAGACGCGCCGCTATTTCTTCGATTCGGTGATCAATCCTTCGGTTTTCTGGATCACGCTTGATGATTTCGACCTTGAAGCCGGTGCGCCTGCCATGAAGCTTGGCCTTGGCGATCCAGCCACGCCGGGCGGCGATGTTGCCGGGCTGTTTCAGGCGCGTGAGCCGTTCACCTTTCTGGTGCCATGAGCCGACACGTCAACGCACCGGCCCGAAAATCGAAACTAATGTTCGGGCCGGTGCGTGAGAGCGTTCCCGGAGATCGTGGAAACGCTCAAGCCTTGGGAGGCTATTGCTTGAGGTCGAAGAGCAGTGCCTTGCCGCCGGTGACCCAGTCTATCGGTCCGATGTCTTCCGTACCGATCTGAAGTCCGGTTCCCGGATTGAGCCGTTCGCCCTCCAATGTCGCCAGCCCTTCGACAATCTGCACGAAGCGCCGGCGTCCGGGCTTCGGTGTGACGGTCAGACGATCGCCCTCCTGCGGTGCGGCGATCGAAATCGCAGTGTCCGAGATCAGTTTCAGCATGTCTTTACCGCCGTCCCGGCTGGCGAAAAGCGACCAGTCGCGCGTCTCTTCCGGCAATGCGATCTGCTGATAGGTCGGCGCACCGCCGAATTCTTCCGGAATGATCCAGATCTGCAGGAAATGGGCTGTCTCATCGTCAGAGGCATTCATTTCCTCGTGACGGATGCCCGAGCCGGCTGACATCAGCTGTGCCTCGCCCGGTCTGATCACCGTGACATTGCCGATCGTGTCCTTGTGGCGCAGCGCGCCCGACAGCGGCAAGGTCAGAATGTCCATATTGTCATGGCCATGGGCGGAAAAACCGGAGCCGGGAATGATCCGGTCCTCGTTGATGACGCGCAGGGCGCCGTAGCCCATGCGGGTCGGATCGGCAAAACCGCCAAAGGAAAAGGTATGAAAACTATCGAGCCAGCCCTGACGGGTATGGCCTCGATGCATGCTGTCATGAATGAGTACCATTGTCTGTCTCCTGCACCCGCCCCGTTACGGGGTGGGTCAATTGAGGGGTGATCAGGCCTTCAGAAAGGTTGCGACTGCCGTGATCTCCTGGGGTCTGATCTCATGACCGCCATCATGAATGCTGCTGGTGACGATCGCGCCCTGATGATCGAGAAAGGCCGTCAGCCGCTCCGTCAGCGGCAGCGGGCAGATCGGATCGCGCCGTCCCGCCGTCACCAGGACTTTCGTATTCGCCATGCCGGAATTCTTCTCCGGTTCGAAAGGGATCAGCGGATGCAGCAATGCTGCGCGGTCGAAAAGACCCGGATGTTTGAACAGCACGGCGGCGAGGATATTGGCGCCGTTGGAATAGCCAATGCCATAGACCGGCCGGCCTTCATTCGCAGCCCGGTGGAGGGCGATGAACCGCGCCATCTTTTCGGTGCGGCGGTTGAGGTCGTCCATGTCATAGACGCCTTCGCCGGTGCGTCGGAAAAAACGGGCAGCGCCGAATTCCAAGACATCGCCACGCGGCGATATGATCGCCGCGTCCGGCAGGATTTCGCCGACAAGGCCGGAAAACTGCATCTCGTTGCCGCCCGTGCCATGAAAGGTGAAGACGAGCGGCGCGTCGCGGTTTGTTGCCGGCTTTTCATAGGTCTCATAGGTCTCATCAAGCATTTTCGTCTCCTTCAGCCGGAAGGCGGGGTTTCCCCCGTCTTCCACGGCGTTTTGTCAGTCGGCGATCGGGGTCAGGATCTCCTCGATCTTGGCGCGATAGGCCTCGTACTGGCCTGGCAGCTTCAGGGCTTCGCCGAGATGAGCAGTATCCTCATCATGATCGAAACCGGGCTCGTTGGTGGCGATTTCGAAGAGCACGCCACCCGGCGTGCGGAAATAGATTGCCCAGAAATAGTTGCGGTCGATCACCGGCGTGACCTGATAGCCGGTATCCATCAGTGCCTTGCGGACTTCGAGCTGGGCAGCGCGGTCTTCGACGGCGAATGCAATGTGATGGACCGATCCGGCGCCCTGACGGGCACGCTCAGCAGACGGCAGTGCCTGCAGGTCGATGACGTCGGCGCCGTTGCCGCCGGGAATGGCGAAACGGGTCCAGTCATCCTTCTGATCGATCTTCTCATAACCCATGAAGCCAAGCAGTTCAGCGGTCGCGCCGTCATCCTTCAGCCGCATGGTGGCACCATGAAAGCCGCGAATGGCCTCTGCCGCGCCGATGTCGCTCTTCAGCCAGCCTTCGCGATGGTCATTGTCGACCTCGACCAGAGCAAAGCCGTCCCTGTCGGGTCCGGCGATCCGCAGACGCTTTTCACCGAACACCTCTTCCTCTCCAAGAATGGCGACGCCGCTCTTTTCAAAACGCGCGCGCCAGAAGGGGATCGAGCCCTTCGGAATGGCAAACAGCGTTTCTCCGACCTCACCCGTACCAGGCTTGCCGGCGGCGATATGCGGGAAGGGGAAATAGGTCATCACCGAGCCGGGCGTACCGACCTCGTCGCCGTAATAAAGATGGTATACATCAGGCGCATCGAAATTGACTGTTTTCTTGACACGGCGAAGGCCGAGCGCGCGGGTGAAGAAGTCATTGTTTTCCTGAGCATCTTTCGCCATGGAGGTGATGTGATGCAGGCCCTTGATCTCTTTAAGCATGTTCCTGTCCTTATCTCTTGCCGGGGCGTTTGCCGCCGCGTTGTTGGTGGCAAGATGGGGCTGAGGGAGCAGAAAGAGAATGGTAATAAAGTAGAGAATATTATTGCAAAAAAGGCAATAATGACCGTCATGAAAGATCTGAACGATATTCGCGTTTTTCTCGCTGTCGCAGCACACGGCGCTTTTGCTGCCGCCGCGCGCGAGCTTTCCATGACCGCGCCGAGCGTGACGCGGGCGGTGTCCGCGCTTGAGGGGCGGCTCGGGGTGCAATTGTTCCTGCGGACGACGCGGTCGGTCTCGCTTACGTCGGCCGGGGCCGTCTATGCGGCGCGGATGCGGCCGCTGGTGGATGCCATGGATGCGGCAGCCGAGGCGGTGCGGGCGGAAGCGGAGGCCGTCGCGGGTCTGATCCGGCTCAACGGTCCGCTCTCCTTCGGCCAGCGGATCCTGCCCGATGTGGTTTCGGGTTTTCGGGCTGAAAATCCGGCGATCACGGTTTCGGTCGCGCTGACCGACAGCTTTGTCGACATCATGACCGCACCTTTCGATCTGGCCATCCGCATTTCCGGTCCGCCCGACGACAAGTCGTCGATCTGGCGCAAGATCTGCCCGGTACGCCGCGTACTCGTGGCTTCCCCGGGCTTCATCGCCACCAATGGCCGTCCGCAAACGCCGGAAGAGCTGGACCAGATGCCATGTCTCGCCTTTGATGCCGATGCGGTCTCCGAGACCTGGGATCTCGCCAGCGCCGGGCGAAAGCGAAAGGTCCGCGCCGGCCATTTCATTGCCAGCAATAATGGCGATCTCATTGCCGCGCTGGCTGAAAATGGCGCCGGCATCGCCCTGCTGCCGCTCTTCATCGTCGAAGAGGCGTTGCAGGCCGGGCGGCTGATGCAGATCCTGGAAGACTGGCTGCCGCCTGAGCTGTGGCTGACCCTTTATTATCCGTCTTATGAGCGCCTGCCGATGCGAGTCGCCCGCTTTTCGGATTTCTTCGAAAGCTATGTGACGCGCATCAGGCCGCTTTGATGGCGCTCAGCCTCTGGTGAACAGGTGAGCGTACTGGCGCGGCTGGCAGCGCAGGTACTGACCGGAAACGGTGATGGTTTCGCCGAAATGCGCGGCTGCATGCCAAGGCCAGCGCGGATCATAAAGGATCGCGCGGGCGATGGCGATCATGTCGGCATCGCCGTTCTGCAGGATGGTTTCGGCCTGTGCAAATTCGGTGATGAGGCCGACAGCAATGACGGGAATGGAAACCGCATCGCGCACAGTCCGGGCAAAGGGAACCTGATAGCCGGGACCGATCGTGATCTTCTGCGCCGGGGACAGTCCACCGCTCGATATATGGATCGCTGACGCCCCCGCCGCTTCAAGCGTCCTGGAAAAGGCGACGGTGTCGTCGAGCGACCAGCCGCCATCAACCCAGTCGGTGGCGGAAAGACGCATGGTGACGGGACGTTCGGCCGGAAAGGCGTCACGCACGGCATGAAAAACCTCCAGCGGAAATCGCATCCGGTTTTCAGGCGTGCCGCCATAATCGTCGCTGCGCTGATTGGTCAGCGGGGAGAGGAACTGGTGCAGAAGATAGCCATGGGCGCCATGAAGCTGGATGGCATCAATGCCAAGCCGGGCCGCGCGCCGGGCCGCTGCGGCAAAGGCGTGCCGGATGCGGGCAAGATCATTCCTGTCGAGCGCATGCGGCGCCTCGTAATTCTGCTGATAGGCCAGCGGCGAGGGCGCGACCGTTGGCCAGCCATGGGTCGCCGCGCTGGCGATCTGGCCGCCGCCATCCCATGGCCTGGCGCTCGAAGCCTTGCGGCCCGCATGGGAAAGCTGGATGGCGACCGGCATGTCGGACCAGCGCCGCAGCGCCCGCAGGACCTTGTCCATCGCTGCCTCTGTGGCGTCGTCATAGAGACCGACATCGGCGTAGGAAATCCGCCCTTCCGGCAGGACCGCTGTCGCCTCAATGGTCAGAATTCCGGCGCCGGACTGGGCAAGATTGCCATAATGCATCATGTGCCAGTCCGTCATCCGACCGTCTTCGGCGGAATACTGGCACATCGGTGCAATAACGATCCTGTTTTTCAACGGACAAGTCCCGAGTGCGATCGGTGAGAAAAGCCTGGCTGACATGAGAAGGGCTCCGGAATTTTGGCAAGATTCTTGATAAGGACAGTTCACGATTTTCCGCAAGAGCGGTCAATTGCTTGCAGAAGATGTCTGGATTTCTGCTAAGGTGCGGCATTGTCGCGTCGACTTAAGTGCAGACTTTCTGGCATGCATGCGTTGATAAATGTAAAGAGGTCGCTTTTCTGTGGCGACTTTTTACGAAAGTTGCGCCTTGTGTCAGCCTGACGGTCATTTCATGTCAAATCTGTGGTTTTATTCGTTTTTCCTTGCATGGAATTGGACGCTACGCCTATGACTTGCTTTCGACCTGCTCGATAAAGTTCGGCGGGAACAGACTATTCAGATGATGCCGTGTAATCCTGAACGACATCATCTGCACGATATTAACAGGGGAGACATGGATGATGAAAAAGAAGCTTTTGCTTTCCGCATGCCTTGCGCTGGTGCTTGCCGCTCCGGCCTTTGCCGCCAGCCCGAAGCCGGGCGAAAAACTGTCCGACAATCAGAAATTGACCTATTGGCTGCTCGATGCCAACAAGACCAAGGACCCGCAGAAGAACAGCGATGTTGAGGGCTCAGCGATTATCCGCCAGCTCTTCGAAGGGCTTTATAATCAGGATAATGCCGGCAATCTCGTTCCCGGTGTCGCCACCAGCTACGAACTCTCCCCCGACAAACTGGTCTATACCTTCCATCTGCGTCCGGAAGCCAAATGGTCGAATGGCGACCCTGTCACGGCCGATGATTTTGTCTATGCCTGGCAGCGTCTCGTAGACCCGGCAACCGCCTCGACCTATGCCTGGTATGCCGAACTCATGAACATCAAGAACGCCTCGAAGGTCGTTGCCGGTGACGCACCGCCTGCCGATCTCGGCGTCAAGGCTGTTGACGATCACACATTCCAGGTGACGCTCGAAAGCCCGATCCCTTATTTCGTCAAGATGACCACCCACGCCTCGACCTTCCCGACGCTGAAGTCGGTGGTGGAAAAATATGGCGACCAGTGGACCCAGCCCGGCAATCTGGTTGGCAACGGCGCCTATATGCTCACCGACGACAAGATCGGTCAGGATATCACGCTGAAGCGCAACCCGAATTACTGGGATGACAAGGATACGGTCATCAACGAGGTCGAGTTCCTTGCCGTCAACGACAAGAATGCTGCGCTCAACCGTTTCCTCGCCGGTGAATTCGATTATGTCGAAATGCCCGGCGGCCAGTATCCGCGCCTGAAGGAAGAGCATCCCGACGAGGCCTTCGCCGTTCCGCATTCCTGCACCTATGCCTATCTTTTCAACCTCTCCGACAAGGGACCGGAAGCGCTGAAGGATGTGCGCGTCAGGAAGGCACTTTCCTATGCAATGGACCGCGATGTCGTCGTCGACAACATCCTGCGCGGTGGCCAGAAGCCAGCCTATAGCTGGACCTATGACGCGACGGCCGATTTCACCCCGCCGGTCACCGAATATTCGACCTGGACCCAGGACGAGCGCCTTGCCAAGGCCAAGGATCTGCTGAAGGAAGCCGGCTATGGCCCGGACAATCCGCTGAAGCTGACCCTGTCCTACAACACGTCTGACGATCACAAGAAGATCGCCATTGCTGCCCAGCAGTTCTGGAAGAAGCTGGGCGTCGAGATCACGCTCGATAACATGGAATGGAAGGTCTATCTCGACAAGCTGCACAATGGCGACTACGAGATGGGGCGCTATGCCTGGTGCGGCGATTATGACGAAGCCTCGACCTATCTCGATTATTTCCGCTCGGGCGGCATGAATTACGGCAAATTCTCCGATCCAGATTATGATGCTGTCATGGCGCATTCGCTGACGGCGGAAGATCCGCAGGCCGACTACAACAAGGCCGAGGAGATTCTTGCGGACCAGATGCCGCTGATCCCGATCTACTTCTACATGACGGACGTCATGGTTCCGAAGGATATCAGGGGGCTGCCGGTCGAGAACGTTCTGCAGAACTGGTATGCCAAGGACGTCTATCGCGTCGCCGAGTGATCCTTTGTGCCAGCGGGTGATGGCGCTTCGCCGTCACCCGCTCGGCCAGGATTGACCCTGTTATCCTGCATGTCCCGCTTGAGACGCCGTCCTGATCGGCAGACAGGAAGAGCGGGTGTGCCCAGCCTGGGTTCCGCCCATGATTGCTTACATCTTCAAGCGCCTTTTGGTGGCGATACCGACGATCCTTCTGCTGATCGTCTTCTCCTTCGTGCTCATGCATATGGCACCGGGCGGCCCGTTCACGTCTGAACGGGAACTGCCGGCTCAGGTGCTCGCCAATATCAATGCGAAATACGGTCTTGATCAGCCGCTCTGGAAGCAGCTTGTCGACTATATCTGGGGCATTCTGACGCGTTTCGATTTCGGCCCGTCCTTTGTCTATCAGGACCAGACCGTCAATTCGATCATCGCCCAGGGTTTCCCGGTCACGCTGACCTATGGCTCGATCTCGTTCGTGGTCGCTGTGCTGGTTGGTGTCACACTCGGTGTCGTTGCCGCTGTGAAGCATAATTCCTGGCTCGACAGCCTTGCCGTCGGCGTGTCCGTCGGCGCGCAGGTCCTGCCCAACTTCGTGATGGCGCCGATCCTGGTGCTGGTTTTCACGCTGTGGCTCGGATGGCTGCCCGGCGGTGGCTGGAAAGGGCTCGAGCATCCGGTCTATATGATCATGCCGGTCATTGCACTTTCCACCTCTTTCATGGCTTCGATTGCGCGTCTGACGCGCTCTTCCATGCTGGAGACGCTGAATTCCAACCATATCCGCACGGCCAAGGCCAAGGGCCTGCCGATGCATCGCGTCGTGGTGAAACATGCGCTGAAACCCGCGCTTCTGCCGGTGATTTCCTATCTGGGGCCGACCTTTGTGGTGATGATCACCGGTTCGGTTGTCATCGACATGTATTTCTCCACCGGTGGTATCGGCATTTTCTTTGTCGATTCGGCTCTCAATCGCGATTATGCCGTCATGATGGGGATCACCATTCTGCTCGGCTCGCTCACCATTCTGTTCAACCTCGTGGTCGACATCCTCTATGCCTGGATCGATCCGAAGATCAGGTACTGACCGATGATGATCGAAAAGACCAAGATGGCGAGTCTGGCGTCCGCCATGACGGAAACGGCCGTCAAGGGCCGCTCGCCATGGGCCGACGCCAGGCTTCGTTTCTTCCGCAACCGACAGGGCGTCATCGGCCTCTGTCTTCTGGCCTTCGTGCTGGCCTTCGCCGCATTCGGGCCTTTGATTGCCCGGTTTCCGATCGATGAGATCGATTTCATGGTCATGGGCGATATTGCCCGTGACGGCGGGCCATCGTTCGCCAATGGCCATTTTTTCGGGACCGATGATCTGGGCCGTGACCTCTTCGCCCGCACCGTTCTCGGCACACAGATATCGCTCGCCGTCGGTCTGATCGGCGCTGGCATCGCCGTGCTTGTCGGCACGGTTTACGGCGCGATTTCAGGCTTTTTCGGCGGCCGCATCGATAATGCCATGATG
This sequence comes from Martelella sp. HB161492, assembly GCF_013184775.1. Lineage (GTDB taxonomy): Bacteria > Pseudomonadota > Alphaproteobacteria > Rhizobiales > Rhizobiaceae > Martelella. The sequence goes on along the minus strand of NZ_JAATVV010000005.1, from coordinate 163,527 downwards.
CGCACCGTCGATATCCTGCTGGCGATCCCCTACATGTTTGTGCTCATTCTGCTGCTCGTTATGTTCGGGCGGTCGCTGGTGCTGCTGTTCGTCGGCATCGGCCTGTTATCCTGGCTCGAGATGAGCCGCATCGTGCGCGGCCAGACTCTCAGCCTCAAGGGGCGCGAATACATCGAGGCCGCGCGGGCGACCGGCGTTCCCTCGCGGACCATTATCAGGCGCCACATCGTGCCGAACCTGATCGGCGTCGTTATCGTCTATGCGACGCTTCTCGTGCCCAATATGATCCTGCAGGAAAGCTTTATCTCGTTCCTCGGACTCGGCGTGCAGGAGCCGCTGACGAGCCTTGGTGCGCTGATTTCGGAAGGCGCGTCCACCATGAGCTACGGGACGCTGTGGCAGCTCGTCTTCCCGCTCTTCTTCTTCATCGTTACGCTGTTTTCCTTCTTCTTCATCGGAGACGGATTGCGTGATGCACTCGATCCGAAGGACCGATGACATGGCGCTCGTAGACGTTTCCAACCTGTCGGTCGACTTCATGACCAATTCCGGACCGGTTCACGCTGTTCGCGGTGTGGATTTCGCGCTTGACCGTGGCGAGACGCTCGCCATTGTCGGCGAAAGCGGTTCCGGCAAAAGCCAGACCGTCTTTGCCATGATGGGGCTTCTGGCGGCCAATGGCCAGGCGACCGGATCGGTCCGCTTCGAGGGAACCGAAATCCTCAATGCGCCGCAAAAGGTGATCAATCCGATCCGGGCCAACAAGATGGCCATCATCTTCCAGGACCCGATGACCTCGCTCAACCCCTATATGCGGGTGTCGGAGCAGATGGCCGAGGTGCTGACACTACACAAGGGCATGTCGAAAAAGGCGGCCGTCGCCGAATGTGTGCGCATGCTCGATGCCGTGCGCATTCCCGATGCAGCCTCGCGTGTGAACCTTTATCCGCATGAGTTTTCCGGCGGCATGCGTCAGCGGGTGATGATCGCCATGGCGCTTTTGTGCCGGCCGGATGTGCTGATAGCCGATGAACCGACAACGGCGCTCGACGTGACGGTTCAGGCGCAGATCATGAAACTGCTTTCCGATCTGCAGCGTGATTTCGGCATGGCGCTGATCCTGATCACCCATGACCTTGGCGTCGTTGCCGGTGCGGCGGAGCGGCTCATCGTCATGTATGGCGGCCAGATCATGGAGAAGGGACCGGTATCCGATGTCTTTGCCAATGCCAGCCATCCCTATACGCGCGGGCTGATCGCCTCGATCCCGCGGGTGGACCGTGATGACGCCGAGCTGGTTTCCATTCCCGGCAACCCGCCCAATATGGCGGAGGTGCCGAAGGGCTGTCCCTTCGCGCCACGCTGCGACTTTGCCGGTGAAGACTGTCTCGATCATCTTGATCCGCTCAGCGAATTTGCACCTGGCAGGCTGCGCGCCTGCAACCGCCCCATTGAGGAGGTTACCGCATGACCACGCTCATCAAGGCTGAAGATATCCGTGTGACCTTCGAGATCCGCCGGCCGGGCATGATGCCCTGGTCCAAGCCGGTGGGACTGCACGCCGTCAATGGTGTCGATTTCGAGCTCAAACCCGGGGAAACGCTCGGTGTTGTCGGCGAATCCGGTTGCGGCAAGTCGACGCTTGCCCGCGCCATCATCCGCATGGTTCCCGCTACCGGAAAGGCAGTCTGGGACGATGGCACGGACCTTCTGTCTCTGACGCCTGACGCGATGATGAAATATCGCTCCGACATCCAGATGATCTTTCAGGATCCGCTGGCGAGTCTCAACCCGCGCATGCAGGTCGGCGACATCATCGCCGAACCGCTCAAGACCCATCAAAAGGGGCTTTCGAAGACCGAAATCCGCGAGCGTGTGCAGGAAATGATGGGACGGGTCGGGCTGCTGCCCAACCAGATCAACCGCTATCCGCATGAATTTTCCGGCGGCCAGTGCCAGCGTATCGGCATTGCCCGGGCGCTGATCGTGCAGCCGAAGCTGATCATCTGCGACGAGCCGGTCTCCGCGCTCGATGTTTCGATCCAGGCACAGGTCATCAATCTCCTGATGGCGCTGCAGCGCGAGCTTGGTCTGGCGCTGATGTTCATTGCCCATGACCTGTCGGTGGTGAAGCATATTTCGACGCGGGTGATGGTGCTTTATCTCGGAAGGGTGATGGAGATCGCGCCCAGCGAAGCGCTTTATGCGCGGCCGCAACATCCCTACACGCAGGCGCTGCTGTCTGCCGTGCCGATACCGGATCCTGCGGTCGAGCGGGAAAAGGCCATTATTCCGCTGGAAGGCGACCTGCCGAGCCCGCTGAACCCGCCATCGGGCTGCGTGTTCCGCACCCGCTGCCTGCGGGCGACAAGCCTGTGTGCCGAAAAGGCGCCGGAACTTGCCGTGGCACCGGGTGAGGCTGCCGATCACCGGATTGCCTGCCATTATCCCGGCCCGGTGAAGGCGGAAGAAACGGTTTCGGCCTTTTGACAGAGCGCTGGCACGCAGGCTGCCGACCGGCGCGCGGCCAGGTGCGTTGATAATGTGACGCAGTAGTGTCGCAGAGAACAGATATGCTATGAGGCCTCGTCACGAGTGCTTCATAGCATGTCTGGAACAAACATGAAAATTGCGGTTGCCGGTCTCGGCTATGTTGGTCTTTCGAACGCGGTACTGCTGGCGCAGAACCATGAGGTCGTCGCCTTTGATATTGACGTTCATCGCGTTCAGCTGATCATGGAAAAGAAAAGCACCATCCTCGATCCGGTGCTTTCCGACTATCTTGCAAATCACGATCTGCATCTTTCTGCGACGACCGACGGCCGGGCCGCCTTCGATGATGCCGATTTCGTGGTGATTGCTACTCCCACCAACTATGATAGTGAAACCAATGGTTTCGACACGCGTACGGTCGAGGCGGTGATCGCGGATGTGCGGGCGACGAACCTGAAAGCGGCGATCGTGATCCGCTCGACGATCCCCGTCGGTTTCGTCGCCGAAATGCGCCAGCGCTTTGCAACGGACCAGATCTTGTTTGCGCCGGAATTCCTGCGGGAGGGGCGTGCATTGCATGACAATCTCCACCCGTCACGCATTATTGTCGGTGATCAGGGCGAACGGGCGAGGGCCTTCGCGGCGCTGATGGTCGAAGCTGCGATTGACAAGGACGTGCCAGTTCTTTTCACCGATCCGAGTGAAGCTGAGGCGATCAAGCTTTTCGCCAATACATACCTTGCCATGCGGGTTGCCTATTTCAACGAGCTGGACAGCTATGCCATGGCTAATGGCATGGACAGCCGCCAGATCATCAAAGGCGTGGGACTCGATCCGAGAATTGGAGATCATTACAATAATCCTTCCTTCGGCTATGGCGGCTATTGCCTGCCAAAGGATACCCGGCAATTGCTCGCCAATTATTCCGAAGTGCCGCAAAATCTGATCCGCGCCATCGTTGACGCGAATACGACCCGCAAGGATTTTATTGCCGAGCAGATCATCGCCAGAAATCCGCAGATCGTTGGGGTCTATCGACTGGTGATGAAGACCGGATCGGACAATTTTCGCCATTCCTCGGTTCAGGGCATCATGAAGCGGATCAAGGCCAAGGGTATTTCGGTCATCGTTTACGAGCCGGCGCTTGATGCGGCGGATTTCTTCCGCTCGCCGGTGATCAATGATCTTGCAAGTTTCAAGCGGAAGGCCGATGTCATCATCGCCAACCGGGCGACGGCGGAACTGAGTGATGTCGCCGAAAAGGTCTTTACCCGCGATCTGTTCGGCGCTGATTGAGCTGCTCCCGCAATTGTTGTTGCTTGCTCCGATTATCAGATGCCGCCACTCTCGACATGAAAGAGAGCGGATAGTAAAGCACACAGTAGTTCAGATAGAGGGGAATTGCATTGGACATTGAAGAAACGGGCCTATCCGGGCTTTTGCTGCTGACGCCGAAGCGGTTCGGCGACGGTCGGGGCTTCTTCGAGGAAACCTGGAACGGCAAGACCATGTCCGGCCTCGGTATCGAGATCGACTTCGTACAGGACAATCACTCACTGTCGTCGACTGTTGGAACGGTGCGCGGTCTTCATTTCCAGGCGCCGCCGGATGCGCAGGCTAAGCTGGTGCGCTGCGGCCGTGGCCGGCTTTTCGATGTGGCAGTGGATGTGCGGAAGGGATCGCCGACATATGCTCAGTGGTTCGGTGTTGAGCTCTCTTTCGAAAATGGCAGGCAGCTGCTGATCCCCGAAGGCTTCCTGCACGGTTTCATGACGCTGGAGCCGGATACAGAAATCGTCTACAAATGTTCTGACTATTATGCGCCGGCCAGCGATGGCGGGATTCGCTACGACGATCCCGATATCGGCATTGCTTGGCCGCTTGACGGGGTTGCACCGAAGCTTTCGGAAAAGGATGCGGCCGCACCCCTGCTGCGCGATTTCGACAGTCCTTTCGTTTTTTAAGGAGCGGGCGATGAGAATTCTTGTGACCGGAGGGGCCGGTTTTATCGGATCGGCGGTTGTCAGGCTGGCGATTGCGCGCGGACATGCCGTCGTCAATCTTGACGCTCTGACCTATGCGGCCTGTCTTGATAATGTTGCAAGCGTTTCCGGCAGCCCGCTTTACAGCTTTGTCCAGGCCGATATCCGGGATCGCGCCGCGCTCGACAGCGCGTTCGAGGCACATGCCCCCGACGCGGTGATGCATCTGGCGGCCGAAAGCCATGTCGATCGCTCGATCGATGGCCCCGGTGATTTCATCGAAACCAATATCAACGGCACCTATAACATGCTCGAGGCAGCCCGGTCCTACTGGACAGGGAAAGGCAAGCCTGACGGATTCCGCTTCCACCATATTTCGACAGATGAAGTGTTCGGTTCTCTTGGCGCAACGGGGCAGTTTACTGAGGAAACCGCCTATGACCCGCGCTCGCCCTATTCTTCGTCAAAGGCGGCGTCAGACCATCTCGTGCGCGCCTGGCACGAGACCTACGGCCTGCCGGTGGTGCTGACCAATTGCTCGAACAATTATGGGCCGTTCCATTTTCCCGAAAAGCTCATTCCTGTCGTCATCCTCAATGCGCTTGCCGGCAAAGCGATCCCGATTTACGGCAAGGGCGAGAATATTCGCGACTGGCTCTATGTCGAGGATCATGCCGACGCATTGCTGACCGTGCTGGAGCAGGGCAAGAGCGGGCGAAGCTATAATATCGGCGGTGAGAACGAGCGCAGCAATCTTGAACTGGTCCAGACGATCTGCGCCATTCTGGACAGCAAGAAACCGAAAGTCTCCAGCTCCTATGCCGATCAGATCACTTTCGTCACAGACAGACCCGGCCACGACATGCGCTATGCAATCGATCCGACCCGCATCCGCACCGAACTCGGCTGGCGGCCCTCGGTCACGGTCGAAGAGGGACTGGAGCGCACCGTTCAGTGGTATCTCGACAATGAGAATTGGTGGCGTGCGCTGAAGGCCCGTCATGGTGTTGGCGAGCGGCTCGGGGTGAAGGTATGATCCTGGTCTTCGGGAAAAGCGGCCAGGTGGCCTCCGAGCTCCAGCTGTTGCTGCCGGAAGCGCATTTTCTGGGGCGTGATGCGGCCGATCTGACCGATCCTTCCGCCTGCGCGCGGGCGATCGAGGCGGCGAAGCCGCAGGCCGTCATCAACGCGGCGGCCTATACCGCCGTCGACAAGGCGGAAGGCGATGAGGCAACGGCGATGATGGTAAATGGCGCAGCGCCGGGCGCCATGGCCGAAATCTGCGCCAGGATGGCGGTTCCTTTCGTCCATATTTCCACGGATTATGTTTTCGATGGCGCGGGCGATGAACCCTATGGGACAGATCACCCGACCGGGCCGATTGGTGCATATGGCCGCAGCAAGCTGGCCGGCGAGAAGGCCGTGGCCGCAAGTGGCGCCGCCTATGCCGTCCTCAGAACAAGCTGGGTTTTTTCGGTTCACGGCGGCAATTTCGTCAAGACGATGCTGCGGCTGGCGGAAACCCGTGACACGCTGAATGTGGTTGCAGACCAGATCGGAGGCCCGACATCGGCTGCCTCCATTGCTACGGCATGCAAGGTCATCGCCGAGCAGCTGGTGGTGTCGCCGGAAAAATCTGGCATCTACCACTTTTCCGGTTCGCCGGATGTCAGCTGGGCGGATTTTGCGCGAGAGATCTTTCGCCAGGCGGGCAGGGCCGTAACCGTGAACGACATACCGACATCGTCCTATCCGACGCCAGCACGCCGTCCGGCCAATTCTAGACTGGCTTGCAGGTCGCTGTCGGCCTTCGGCCTGGCCCGTTCGGACTGGAAAGCCGATCTTTCGGTGGTACTCGAAAAGCTGGGGGGCCTTCATGACAACGCGTAAGAGTATCATTCTGACGGGCGGCTCTTGCACGCGTCTCTATCCGCGGACCATGGCCGTTTCGAAGCAGCTGATGTCGGTCTATGACAAGACGATGATCTACTTCCGCTTTCAGTGCTGATGCTGAGCAGGATCAGGATCAGTTCCGCAAGCTGCTCGGTGATGGCAGCCAATGGAGGATCGCGCTCACCTATATCACGCAGCCGTCACCCGATGGTCTGGTCTAGGCCTATATTCTGGCGGAGGATTTCCTGGCCGGCGTTCCTTCGTCGATGGTGCTCGGTGACAATATCTTTTTTGGCCATGACCTGCCGGAAATATTGCAGAGTGCCGCGTTCAGGATGACCGGGAGAACGGTTTTGGATACCATGTCGTCGATCCCGAGCGCTACAGGGGGCGGGGAATCTTCAAGAGGCCGGAGGTCCCACCGTCCAATTATGCGGTGACGGGGCTCTATTTCCTTGACGGTGAAGCGAGTGCACGGGCGCGGGCGGTCAAGCCGTCGCCGCGTGGCGAGCTCGAGATCGTCACCCTGCTGGAAAGCTATCTCAAAGACGGCACGCTTTCGGTTGAAACTATGGGGCGCGGCTTTGCCTGGCTTGACACCGGAACGCATAGCAGCCTGCTCGAGGCCGGGATCTTCGTGCGGACATTGTCGGAACGGCAGGGCATGCAGACGGGATGCCCCGAAGAAATAGCCTACCGGGCCGGCTGGATCAGCGATGAGCAGCTGAGCGAACAGGCACAAAAATTCAGCAAGACCGAATATGGGAAATATCTCATGCGTCTGCTGGCCTAGTAAAATGGCCGGAATGCCGCCGGAGACCGGCGGTGCGGGCATTTTGCCAAATCGCAATCGATCCAGCGCAGGAACCGGAGCAAGTCCTCATGGTCGAAATCGAGACGGCACGACGAGGAGGCTTGCGCCGACTGCGACGGCGGAAGCCGGCGGGCACCGGACGTAATTCATTCTACAGAACGTCCGGAAAATAAACAATTTTGTCTATATCTGCGAAGGCCTGACGCTCTATATCCTATGACCTGAGAACTCTATCAAAGCAGGCCTTTGCCGCAATTTTCCGGGCCAGCGCCGAAAGCCGCGCCTTACCTTGACCTGCGCGGTCTGCGGCTGCCGCTGAAAAGACGTCCTTAGGACGGAAAATGTGCAACGGGCCGCCGATGAACGGTGGTGGGAGACAAATTGACTATTAGCACTTGTGCAATGCGCGAAAAAGTTAGAGAATCGAAACCGAACTCTATACCTTATCTATTTATTCAAGTGATTTCAGGTCGGGCGCGACACGGACGCAATATATCGCCTGCCCCCTGGAGGAAAGGGGTTGTGGTTGAATTCGTGCATGCATTGGTCATTGGTTTCGGGTTGCATTGTCGTCAAACGCGTGGGTTGAGGAAACGGTAGCTTGGCCTTGACATTGGCGCTTCAATTCTTGAAGACGTTAATGAGTATTTTTCGATGATTTTTAAGTGTCGTCTTGTCCAAATCGGGTTTTGAAATGTCCTTAACTCATCTTCAGCGTCTCGAAGCTGAATCTATCCACATTTTTCGTGAAGTTGCGGCCAGCTTTTCCAAGCCGGTTATGCTTTATTCGATTGGCAAAGACTCGTCGGTGATGATGCACCTAGCGATGAAAGCTTTCTATCCGGCGAAACCGCCTTTTCCCTTTCTTCATGTTGATACAACATGGAAGTTCAAGGAGATGTATGAGTTCCGCAGCCGGATGGCGCGCGAACTTGGCATCGATCTTCTGGTGCATATCAATCCGGAAGGCGTCGAGGGCAATATCAATCCCTTTGATCACGGCTCAAACACGCATACCCACATCTGGAAGACGGTCGGCCTGAGGCAGGCGCTCGACAAATATGGTTTCGATGCCGCCTTCGGCGGTGCACGCCGCGATGAGGAAAAGTCGCGCGCCAAGGAGCGCATCTTTTCCTTCCGCAACGCCCAGCACGCCTGGGACCCGAAGCACCAGCGACCGGAAATGTGGAAGACCTATAATACCCGTGTCGGACCGGGTGAATCGATCCGCGTCTTCCCACTGTCCAACTGGACCGAGCTCGATATCTGGCAGTATATCATGAAGGAAGAAATACCGATCGTGCCGCTCTATTTTGCCAAGAAGCGGCCGGTCGTCGAGAAGGACGGCATGCTGATCATGGTCGATGACGAGCGCATGCCGCTCGGTCCCGACGATAAGGTTGAGGAAAAGATGGTGCGGTTCCGCACGCTCGGCTGCTACCCGCTGACAGGCGCCGTCGAATCGGAAGCTGCCACTCTTCAGGATATTGTTCGCGAAATGCTCACCGCCCGGACTTCGGAGCGGCAGGGACGTCTCATCGACAAGGATGAGGCCGGTTCCATGGAGAAGAAGAAGCGCGAGGGGTATTTCTGATGAACGATATGATCGACGTTTCCGGCGATATGATCGAATATCTCGCCGAACAGGAACGCAAGTCGCTGCTGCGCTTCCTGACCTGCGGTTCGGTGGATGATGGCAAATCGACGCTAATCGGCCGTCTGCTTTATGACACCAAGCTGATCTTCGAGGACCAGCTCGCCTCGCTTGAGCGTGACAGCGCCAAGCACGGCACCACTGGCGAGGACATCGACTTCGCGCTGCTGGTGGACGGTCTGGAGTCGGAACGCGAGCAGGGCATCACCATTGATGTCGCCTACCGCTTCTTTGCCACCTCGAAACGTAAGTTCATCGTCGCCGACACGCCCGGCCACGAGGAATATACCCGCAATATGGCAACCGGCGCTTCAACCGCCGATCTTGCCGTGGTGCTGGTTGACAGCCGGCAGGGTATCCTGCGTCAGACCCGGCGGCATTCCTACATCGCCTCGCTGCTCGGCATCCGCCATATCGTGGTTGCGATCAACAAGATCGACCTGATGGATTATTCGCAGGAGGTCTATGACAGGATCGTTGCGGATTATCTCGAATTCGCCAAGGATCTTGGCTTCGAGACCATCGTGCCGATCCCGATGTCGGCCCGTTTCGGCGACAATGTGACGATGCGCTCGCAGAACATGCCCTGGTATACCGGGCCGGCGCTGCTGGAACATCTCGAGGTCGTGCCGATCGAATCCGATCTTGTCGAGCGTCCGGTGCGTTTTCCGGTCCAGCTGGTTACCCGCCCGAACCTGAACTTCCGCGGCTTCTCGGGACAGCTCGCCTCCGGCAAGGTGGCGATCGGTGACACGATCACGGTTGCGAAATCCGGCCAGGCATCGAAGATCAAGGACATTGTCACGATGGATGGCAGCCTGCCCTCGGCCGAAGCCGGGCAGGCGGTGACCCTGGTGCTCGAGGACGAGATCGAAGTATCCCGCGGCAATATTCTGGTGGCGACCGAGGCCCGCCCGAACGTTGCCGACCAGTTCCAGGCAAAGCTGATCTGGTTCGATGCCAATCCGATGATCCCGGGGCGTTCCTATATCCTGCGTACCGAGGTCGACAGCACGTCGGCGACGATCACCGCGCTCAAATATCATGTCAACGTCAATACCTTCGCCCATGAAGCGGCCAAGGCGCTGAACATGAACGAGGTCGGCGTCTGCAACATCTCGACCCAGGCGCCGATCGTCTTCGACGCCTATAAGGACAACCGCACCACTGGTAACTTCGTCATTATTGATCGTATCACCAATGCAACGGTTGGTGCCGGCATGATCGATTTTCCGCTGCGCCGTGCCCAGAACGTTCACTGGCAGGCGACCGAAGTCAACAAGGCGGCGCGTTCGGAGCTGAAAGCGCAGAAGCCGGCCGTTCTCTGGTTCACCGGCCTTTCGGGTTCCGGCAAGTCCACCGTCGCCAATACGCTGGAAAAGATCCTGCACGCCAAGGGCAAGCACACCTACATGCTTGACGGCGACAATATTCGCCATGGCCTCAACCGCGATCTCGGCTTTACGGCAGAAGACCGCGTTGAAAACATCCGCCGCGTTGCCGAAGTCGCCAAGCTGATGGCCGATGCCGGGCTGATCGTGCTGGTTTCCTTCATCTCGCCGTTCCGCTCGGAACGCCGTCTTGCGCGTGATCTGATGGATGCCGGAGAGTTCGTCGAAGTCTTTGTCGACACGCCGATTGAGGTCTGCGCCCAGCGCGACCCCAAGGGGCTCTACAAGAAGGCTCAGGCCGGCGAGATCGAAAACTTCACCGGTATTTCGTCGCCCTATGAGACGCCGGAAAATCCGGAACTGCATCTCCATACCGTCGGCCACGAGCCATTTGAGCTGGCGAGCCGGATCGAGGATTATCTCACCAATCTCGAGAAAAAGGACTGAGCATGCTTCAGGACGTTTTTCTCGAGGCGGCGCTTGAGGCCGGTGCGGTCATCATGGAGATTTACAACGGCGGCATCGACGTTTCCTACAAGGCCGATGCCTCGCCGGTGACCATCGCCGATGAGAAGGCCGAGGCGATTATCCTCCGTCATCTCGAAAAGGCCTTTCCCGACATTCCGGTCGTCGCCGAGGAATCGGTTGCCGCCGGCAAGGTTCCGGATGTTTCGGGCAAGAGCTTCTTCCTTGTCGATCCGCTTGATGGCACCAAGGAGTTTATCAACAAGCGCGAAGACTTCACGGTCAATATTGCACTGATTGAGGACGGCATTCCGGTTGCTGGCATTGTTTATGCGCCGGCCAAGAGGGTTGCCTATCGGACGACTGTGACGGGTGCTGAAAAGTTGATGATCGGGGACGGCGGCATTGCCACAGCCAGTCCGATCCATGTGCGTGAGAAAGGCGATGCGCTGATCGCCGTCGCCAGTCGCTCACACAACAGCTCGGAAACCGAGGTCTTTATGCGTGAAATTGGCGTGACTGACTTTACATCGGTTGGGTCATCGTTGAAATTCTGCATTGTTGCTGAAGGTCTTGCGGATGTTTATCCGCGGTTCGGCCGGACGATGGAATGGGACACGGCGGCAGGTGACGCTGTCCTGCGGGCGGCGGGTGGAATAACGGTCGGGATAGATAATAAGAAACTGTCTTATGGTAAGGTTTCTCAGAAAGAAGACTCTGATTTCGCAAATCCATATTTCACCTGTTGGGCAAAATATTTTTGACGCTTTAATTTTATGAATTTGGTTGTTGCGAAATTTTGACATTTCACGAGCCGCTCGCGGCAGGCAAGAAGCTGCGAATCCTGACCATTGTGGATATCCATTCCCGCTTCAGCCCGGCCACCGACCCGCGCTTTATCTATCGTGGTGAGGATGTGGTGCAAACGCTGGAACGGATTTGCAGGAAAGGCGGCTACCCGAAGACGATACGGGTCGACAACGTCCTATGTCGAGAAAATCTGGCTGCTTAGGTCAGCAGGTCATAGGGCATCCGGTGTCCCGGGTGCCTTGTCAAGATTGCCCAGACGGGCTCTGCCGTCAAGAAATGATCTCTTCCATAGCAAATCACAGGGTACGCGCGATGGCGGCCCTCACCGTCCTTAATACGAGATCCCAATTCCCAAGCAGAAGGCCCGAACATTGTCTACGAGGTCAGATGCCTGCCTCCACGGCTCGTGTCAGAGAGAGGTCCTTCCGCCTGGGCTCACCCCCTCGAAGAAGGGGCGATAGGCTTCGCCGTGTTTAACTACGGCGTGTACGGTGCGCGCCATCTTTGCCGCGATCGCGGTGTAAGCCTTGCGACGCAGATGAGCGTTGTGTCGGTCTTTCGAGATGTAGCGTTCGAACTGGTCACGAAAGCTGTTGGTCCGCTTGAGAACGGCAGTCTGGCCGGCCATCCAGAGCGTACGACGCAAGCGGGCGTTGCCGTACTTCGATATCCGGCTTTGACCGCGGAACATGCCAGACTGCACAGTGGCGAGGTCCATGCCGCAGAACTTCAGGAATTGCCGGTGATGTCGGAACCGGCGCAGGTCACCTGCCTTGGCCAAGATGGTCATGGCATTGATCGGACCGATACCGGGAATGGTTGTCAGCAACTGATAGTCCGGCAACTCGGAGAGCAGCTCGACTGCCCTGGACTCGATCTCGTTGCGTTGGCGAACACGGCTTCTGCCTTCGGCAAGGACAAGGCGGAACATGCGAACGGCGTCGGAATCCGGATGCACGGGCAGCCCCACGGAGCCGACGGCCGTGGCATAAATGTCTGAAAGCAAGCGCTCTTTGGAGACCTTCTTGCCAACCACCTGCCAGGCATCTGCGATGAAGGCGTCCCGGTTCATGGTCGTAATCATCGTCGGTGTCGGATACTTCTCGAGAAACGCCAGGAACCAGTCGGTCCGAGAGCTTCGATGAAACCGCTCAGCCTCGGGGAAGTAGAGTGGCAGGTAATGCGTCAGGATGCGGTGCCAAAGCTCGGTCTTGGAGCGTGAGACGATCTCGTGGGTCCTGAATGTCTGCTGTCCCGACGACCAGGGGATCATGGAAAAACTGCACTGCTCCGATCTCGAGCATGTGCAGAATAACCTGAGCATCCTTCGGGTCATTCTTGTCCCAGCTGTTGTGCAGGGCCTCCCGTGTCCGGGCGAGGCCGACAGAAGAGACGAGCTTCAGCTCAAACCCATACTGGCCGAGATGGTGCGCCAGCGGCCGGTGATAGTTACCGGTCGCCTCGAACCCGATCCGCACCGGCAGATCGTAGCTGGCTAGGGCCGCAGACAGTCTTCTGAAGTCCTCGAGTGTATTGGTGACCGTCATGCGCCGGCGGCGCCTCTTGCCTGGAATTCCGATCAGCACCTCGTGGCGATGCTTGGAAATGTCGATGGCGACTAGCAAGGTCGCGGATGTAGTATGGTTGATGGTCATAACCTGTCTCCTCAGCGGTGTGGTTCAGCAAAACCACTGTTGAGACCTGGGACCGGTTATGGCCACCCACTACGCTATTTGGGGCTCCGCGGCTGGCCATAACCTATCGACAGCACTGCTTCCCGACGTGCTATGGCAGCGAATTTATCTCCCGTGACCTCGATCTCTGGGCCTATGTGAACAAGGTTAGGCTAGACTTCTCGCGGCCTGGCAAACCGACTGACAACGGCTTCATCGAAGCCTTTAACAGCAAGCTGCGTCCGGAATGCCTGAACGCGAACTGGTTCATGACCCTTGCGGATGCGCGCGAAAAGTTGGAGGATTGGCGTAGACACTACAATGAGGATCGTCCTCATTCGGCGATCGGATACAACGTCCCGATCGCGTTGCATAATCCCGGTGGCGCGACCAGCCCGCCATCGTGATCAGAGCCGGAAAACTCCACCCTCCGCTGGTCCAGAAAACTGGGGCGGTTCAGATTGTTTCAACCCTAGTCGCTGCCGGATGAAAGTTCAGTGGCAGGTCACCCGACCCCATTCTGTCCATAATCATTCGACGACGGACATTGGAATAGTGAATCACACGATTAAGATCTTGATTAAGGAGAAATTTCATCGGAACCCCGATCCGCTTTCTTCCAGAGGTAAAAATGGATCAGAAAACCCGACAGAAACAGTAGCAAAGAGAGTCCGGTCCAGAAATAGACCTGCCGTATTGGAAGGCCCAATAGCCAAAACAAAAATATCAGAGAGAGGCTGCCGATTGACATTGTTGAGTCAATTAGCAATGCCATATCCTGTCGTGAGAACTGAGAATAAACTGATTGCAGTGCCCGTGCAATCATAAGCCCGTATATGAGCGCTGCCATGGACATGGACGCAGTTCCGATGTCTTGCCATCCATCTCCCAAAATGATCGGCGATAGAAGCTCGATGAGAGTAATTCCCGCGATAAGCGCTAGGGGTGTTATGCCGATGACCCAAATGGGCATCAGCCGCGCATATCTGAGATCCCCCTTCATAGAAACTCCGCGCATTGCCAGTCCAAGCCTCGAGCGAACGACATCAACCACTGCGTTCACGGCGATCTGAAGAGGCTGGAGCAACAATAGAAATGCCATTGAGGCGATCGCTGCTTGCTGTGGCCCGAACAGCGGAGCCACCAGGATGATGATACCTCTCTGCCCCAGCGGACGCATGAAGCCCCCCCACCCTTCAAGCAGCAGGAAGCGCCTGTGCTTGAACGCCATCGCGCGAAACCGCCGGTCACCAATTTTCCTAAATCCTGACCGAATGTAGGGGTAAAGATCGCGTACGATCCGATGGGTGCCCGAGAATGAACCAAACAGACCACTGAGGAGTAACCCCATGAGGTTTGGCATTGTGAATGCTGCAACAGTCCGCCCGACCAGCAGACCGATGGCGCGCATCAGTTCACCAACGTACACTTTGCGGTATCTTGTGTCACGGATATGGTAGCTTCGGGCAAGCGAAAACAGCCCTCGCGAGAAAATAGAGAACAGAAGATATGCTCCCATCATAATGCTCATGCCGCCGTCGAGCATTCCTCCAAATTCGATGAGCAGCCAAAGCACCCCGAGAGCAACTATGCAGGAGCAGCCCAAGGCCACCAATCCTATAGCGACAATTCGCTCATCTTCACCACGAGACCGGCTGATAAAGAATGCCTTATCGACTGCGAATAGGCCGCCAACTGCGAAAATCATAGCGAGTGCATCTACCGCTTGGTAGATGCCATAGACTTCAGGCCCCACATAATGGGTAAGAAGGAGGACTGATAGAGAACTGATGACCATGGCACCACTTGAGCCTAGCAACATCATCATCATTGATCTCAGGAGGCTTCCGAGCTTCATGCGTGCGATAGCGCCTTTGTCGTATTCTTGCAGGGTTGCCCTGTGGCAGGCTCCGTAGCCAATTTGGATTGTTTTGCATCAGCATGCAGCAGGGTTGTGCTGGCCGAGGCAAGCGCCAGTGTGGCCGTGAAAAGATTGAGCGTTGAAAAAAGGCCCTGAAAAGTCAGAAATATGTGCGCCAACAAAATGATGGAGCCATGGTTAATTACAGAGAAAAACGGCTTGCGGGAAGTCGGGCCTAGCCATGACAGTGTAAACAATGTCCAGAAGTAAATTAGGAACCCAATCACGCCGAATTTCACCAGGGCAGTCACACCGGCGACGTGGCCAAATGGAACTGTGGTATAGCTTGTTAGGTTAGCGGATTGAGCGCCCAATACGACACTGACCCCAAGATCGACCCGCGCCCCGAGGCCCTGCCCAAACAAATACGACCAACTGCTGCCGTTGATGAAAGTTTCCCAACCCCTTGAAGCCTCGAATGCACGGTAGGCATCGTTGATCTGAGAAAAGCTACCAAAATCGCTGGCCACAAGCTCACCGATAAAACTGCTAAGCTGCGGGTTGCCAAGTGAATCTACAAATCGGCCAATACCTTCCAGAACAGGTGGGAAGGACAAAATTGCAACGACTCCAACTACGATGCTGAGCAGGAACCCAAAAGGAGCTCTCAGCGCAATCCACACTTTGGCGACGAAAAAATATGCCAGCAACAGGAGCAGAGTTCGGGATGTTGACGCAACAACGGAATACATCAACATAGCCGAAAGACCAGTTTTAAATAGTATGCTCGTGAAGGAGACGCATCGTAAATTGGGTCCGAATAGTAATGTAAATATCGCGAAGACGGCCAGCACATAACCGCGACCGACACCAGTTTGCAACGCACGCCGTGTCAGTTCATCGCCCCCCATGCCCATATACCGAATAAGATAAACGGCAGCGAGGAAGGTGCCGGCCATGACAATAGCCCTGGCGAAGTTGCGCTCAGACATTTGATTTCCGACGATGAGGGCGCTCACTATAGCAATCAAAGGCACGCGCAACAATAGAATTGCGTCGCGCATGTAGTCCCAAAAAGTGAACCTGAGCTCAAAACCCCCGCTTATCGCGCCGATGATAATGAGCAGCAAAACAGGTCGCGTCACATAAAGTCCGGAGAGCTGAAGCTTGCCAGTTTTCAAAATCTGCCAGGCGATGATGACCGCCCCCAAAAATACAGCATACTTGTCAAGAGAAATGGCAACGAGCCAAGCTGCGAGCAAAACTGCCCGCCCAATTCCATCATCTTCGTTATCGGACCCAAATGACATATGAAACCAGCTTACCTTAGCGTCAGAAGAGAAGTGTTGATCTGCTCCACATTCGTGGTCAAAGCTTTGATAATCTCAATTCAGATCAACAAAATTTATCTAGCCAGCGCGCGCAAATATTTGCCATAGTCTCCCTTTCCAGAATTTTCAGCAATCTTCGCAAAATCGGCTTTTGAAATGAACCCCTTGGCCATGGCGATCTCTTCGGGGCAGGCCATTTTGAAACCCTGGCGCTTTTCCAGCGTTCGGACGAATTCACCGGCTTCCAGCAGGCTTTCGGGCGTTCCGGTGTCGAGCCAGGCATAGCCACGACCCATGATGGATACTTTGAGTTTGCCGCGGTCAAGATAATGCTGATTGACGTCAGTGATCTCGTATTCCCCGCGTGCCGAAGGTTTGAGATCTGCTACGATATCAACGACCTCAGAATCGTAGAAATAAAGCCCGGTGACCGCCCAGTTGGACTTCGGTTTCTCCGGTTTCTCCTCGATCGAAATTGCCTTCATGCTTTCATCAAAATCGACTACTCCATAACGCTCGGGGTCGGTGACGTGGTAGGCAAAGACTGTTGCACCATGATCGACGTTCTGTGCGTCCGTCATTAGCTCGGGAAGTCTATGCCCATAGTAGATGTTGTCTCCCAAGATCAGACATGAAGGCGAGCCTGCTACAAAATCTGCGCCGATCATGTAGGCTTGCGCCAGCCCGTCAGGACTTGGCTGTTCGGCATAGCTGAGGGAAATCCCCCATTGTGAACCGTCGCCCAGAAGCTTCTGGAACATGGGCATATCGTGCGGGGTGGAAATGATCAGGATTTCGTTGATCCCGGCCAACATCAGCGTCGTCAGCGGGTAGTAGATCATCGGTTTATCGTACACCGGGATGATCTGCTTGCTGATTGCAATTGTCATTGGATGAAGGCGCGTGCCGCTGCCTCCCGCGAGAATGATACCTTTCATGAAGTTTCTCCGGTTTCTTCCAATAGAGTTTCAATAACCTGACGCGTGGAAATTTGCCAGTCCGGCATCGTAATGCCGAACGCAGATTTTATTTTGGAGCAGCCGAGGCGGGAGTTGGCGGGGCGTTTGGCCGGTGTGGGATATTGCGATGTCGGGATATCGTTCACCAGCATCGATTTGCCGGTCTTTTCCGCGCGAAGTTCGTAGATGTAGCGTGCGAACCCCGCCCAGTTCATTTCGCCTGAGCTTGCGAGGTGAAATATGCCACGTAGTTCGGTGGCATAACCTGTAATCATTTGTTTGGCCGCATCCACCAGTGAGGTGGCGAAATCGTGCGCACTGGTCGGGCAACCGACCTGATTTGACACAACATTCAGTTCGTTGCGGGTTTCTGCAAGCCGCAGCATCGCTTTCACCAAGTTGTTGCCGTAGACTGAATAAACCCATGCTGTACGGAACATCGCAAAATTGGGGGTCGCCGCGGCAATTGCCTGCTCGCCCTCCAGCTTGGACTTGCCATAGACCGAGATGGGGCCAGAGCCGTCAGTTTCTACGTAGAGTCCGTTTTTGCAGCCGTCGAAAACATAGTCCGTGGAGAGGTGAAGAACTGGAATGCCTAGCTTTTTCGCCGCAGCTGCAACGGTGCCTGCACCATCGCGATTGACGGCAGAAGCAATTTCGCTCTCGCTTTCCGCCTTGTCCACCGCAGTGTAGGCCGCAGCGGAGATCACTGCATCCGCTTGAACGTCGCTCAGGGCCGATACAACACTTCCTGGATCTGCCAGATCCAGTTCCGGTCTTCCGGTGGCCTCAATTTGAAGATCTGGGCTCGCCAACGCCTGAAGTGAGCGTGTGACTTGTCCGTTTTTGCCAGTTACTGCCAGTTTCACAATCAAGCCTTTTTCAAAACACCAAGACGTTCGCCGGAATAAACACCTTCACGAAGCGGTTTCCACCACCACTCGTTATTCAAATACCATTCAACAGTTTTGCGAATGCCGGTGTCGAAATTTTCCTGCGCCCTCCAACCAAGTTCGGATTCCAGTTTGGTTGCGTCAATGGCGTAGCGCGCATCGTGCCCTGGTCGATCAGTAACGTGAGCAATCAGATCCTCGTATGGTGCGCTCTCTGGGCGAAGATCGTCCATGATCGAACAAACTCGTTTGACAACATCAATGTTGCGACGCTCGTTGCGGCCTCCGACATTGTATCTCTCACCGAGGCGACCATCGCGGACGATCAGCCACAAAGCGCGGACGTGGTCTTCCACATAGAGCCAGTCACGAATGTTCGCGCCGTTGCCGTAGACTGGCAAAGGCTTGCCGTCAAGGACGTTGAGGATAGTCAACGGGATCAGCTTTTCAGGGAAGTGGAACGGCCCATAGTTATTTGAGCAGTTGGAAATAACCGCCGGAAAACCATAAGTTCTCTGCCAGGCCGAAACCAGATGGTCGCTCGCCGCCTTAGAGGCAGAATAAGGTGACGATGGATCGTAAGGTGTGGTTTCCTCAAAGAGACCCTTTTCACCCAGAGATCCATAGACCTCGTCGGTGGAAACATGCAGCATGCGGAAGGTGGATTTGCGCGGTTCCGGCAGGTTGTTTCGATAACGGCGTGCCGCTTCCAGCATATTGAAGGTGCCGATCACATTTGTATTCACAAAGTCACCTGCCCCGGTTATCGATCGGTCCACATGGCTTTCGGCCGCCAGATGCATGACGTAGTCCGGCTTAAAGCTCTCGAATGCTTCAGATATTGCGTTCTGGTCGCAAATATCAGCCTTAAGGAAACGGTGGTTCGGATTGTTTTCAACCGGCTTCAGCGATGCAAGATTACCTGCATAGGTCAGCTTATCGATGTTCAAAACTTCACAGCCAACTTCACTGACCAGATAGCGCACGAGTGCAGAACCGATAAAGCCTGCACCTCCAGTTACCAATACCCGCACTATGCATTCTCCTATACAGCGACATGGAAATATGTAGGAAGGTCCCGCAAAAGTGGCTGCTTCTCATCCTTTTCAGATAAAATCGGGCTTGCTGTATTCGGCCACTCGATGCCAATTTCCGGATCGTCCCAGCGCAGCCCGCGATCGTTTTCTGCACTGTAAGGTGCCGTGACCTTGTAGAAAATGATCGTACCAGGGGCGATTGTCATGAAACCGTGTGCCATGCCTGCCGGCAACCACAGCTGGGTGCCGTTTTCAGCAGAAAGCTCGCAACCAAACCACTTTCCGTAAGTCGGGGATTCCCGGCGGAGATCAACGGCAACATCCCAAAGGGCGCCGCTGATACACCGCACAAGCTTGCCTTGGGCAAAGGGGTCCAATTGGAAGTGAAGGCCGCGTACGGTGCCTGGCTCAATGGAAAGGGACTCATTGTCCTGTACAAAGCGTACATCCGCGACGTTTTCGCAAAACCAGTTGTCTTTGAACACTTCGCTGAAATAGCCGCGATGGTCGCCACGGCGAACCGGCGAAATTATTTTAACGCCGTTGATCTTGGTGTCTTTGAACTGCACAGTTCAACTCCAATTTACGTGAAATAATTGCTGATACCGAAAATTCATGCTGTGTAAATAATATAAAATAGATTGATCCCTTTAGACGCTAAATCCCCTTCTGAGCGCAAGTTGTTTTTGAAATACAGGTTAATTTTACCGACTGAATACTAATCATGGAATCCATCCGCGAAGAGCCAAGTTTCTCGGGAAACTGCAATGCCCCCATTTTAGCGGGGTTCAGCGATAGAATTCAGGCGGCCATCTTCAGTCTCTGAGCGGATCTGATTCCGCCAAAGCCAATGTTGGGCCGTCCGGGGTTGTATGACGAAAGCCACTCTATGGCGATCTCCTGCACCTCTATTATCCCAACTTGCCTTGGAAGTGATTAACTACAGCCTGTGCCCCAGACGCTCTAAAGTGCATAGCGTTGTAAATCTTCAGCTGCAAACTGCTCAAAGTTCTTCGTCGCTTTCGTCATGCGTGCGCGGAGTTCTTGCTCCATCTCAGGCGGCAGCTCGTCATCAAAGCAGCTAACGCCCTTTGGTATGAGTAATTTTTGCAGGGCGCTTCGAAGAACTCGCGGGATAAGCGGCTTGATATTACGCTGCATCAAGTCGGAATACATGATCGTCCGCATAAGTCCGTGTGGCTGCCTTTTTCCAGCAGAGCTATTGGCTACTTCTCCAACTTCGACTGGCCCAACCTCTTCAAGCGCTGGCAAATTGAGAAAGCGGAACACTCTGTTTAGTGTTGTCTTCGGCTCCCGATTGTAATCCTGCATTCTCAGGACCAGTAGTTGGTCACGACTGAAGACTTCCAGCCACTGAGCAAGCTGCAGATCATAATCGGAAACACGCTCTAGGATCGGCCAGTCCGTCAGCACTTCACGTAGAGGTTTGGTAAAGTTCCGGTTTTGAATTTCGTGACGGTAGTGGCTTCGGAGCCGCTCCACCGGATCACGCCCGATGAAGATCAGCCTTGTTTCGGGCCCGAGAATCTCGAGGGCGCGCTGGGGTACGCCGCTGATGTCCGGATACTTCGCGTAGGCAGTTGAAGCTTCCCCAATCCATTGATCCGGCTTGGCACCTTTGAAAAGATTATAATATTTCTTCCGCCCCGCATCAGTCAGTACGGCATCGTCTGCCAGATCATCAGGTTCTTTGACCGACGGCGAGAATATTGCCGGATGCTTGGCCATATCATTGAAGAGCGATGTGGTCCCTGATTTCATCGAACCAACAATAAGAAAAACGCTATTTCGGGAGTTGGGAGAGGATTCTCTCATGCAATCAACCTTTCAAAAAAATTCAAATGTAGTACTCAAATGTCTATCGGAATCAGATTGAATAAAGTGTTCGTCATCGAATCATTTGGGGCAATATCAAAATCGAGCATCAACCAAATCGGCAGCCTATCACCTGGCGCGATTTAAACTGGGTTTGAACGATGTTGCAAGGACCCGCATTGGCAGGCGAGGCTTTTATTGTGATTACGCTGATGTGCAGATTGCGGAGAGGTGGCCCGGGAAATCTGCTCAGGGGGAAGATTACCTTTACATAGCGGCAATTATGCTGTTTTCTTCGATCACAAATTTTCAAGGATTTTTGGCCCAATGTTCAGGGCAATTCAGAGAGGCTTTTTATGTCAATCTGAGCCGTTTACGAAAACTAGGATTCTCTGCCTAGGCAGATTTTATTGGAACTTTTTTGATTTGAGATGACACAAGACCGGAAAAATACGACAAAAGGGCAATATACCGAGGCGATCTAGCCGACCTTGAAAACAATTTTCTAAACGAAACGAATTCTTAAAATAGGGTATCTGGAATGAAAATTGCTGTAGCGGGCCTTGGATACGTGGGTCTTTCTAACGCCGTACTTCTTGCTCAAAACCACAATGTTGTAGCAGTCGATGTTTCCAGTAAGCGTGTAGATCTTGTGAATGCTGGTACCTGCCCGATACTTGACAAGGAGCTTGAAGATGCCCTCTCTAATAGGAAACTAGACTTAAGTGCTACAATCGACCCACAAGAAGCCTACACTAATGCCGATTTTGTCATCGTCGCTACGCCAACCAACTATGACCCTGTCAATAACTACTTCGATACATCAAGCGTCGAGCTAGTCCTCAATCAGGTCCTGAAGTGCAATGACAAGGCGATGATCGTCATAAAGTCGACAATTCCGGTTGGCTACGTGGAGCGTATTAGAGCTGAGTTAGGCACAAAAAATATTGTCTTCTCACCAGAATTCCTTCGAGAGGGAAGGGCGCTTTACGACAATCTGTATCCATCCCGCATCATTGTGGGCGAACGCTCGGACAAGGCTCAACAATTTGCGCAATTGCTTCTTGAAGGGGCAATAAAGAAGGACGTGGACATTCTTTTCACGAACCCTTCAGAAGCAGAAGCTATCAAGCTCTTCGCAAACACTTATCTGGCCATGCGTGTTGCCTTCTTCAATGAACTGGATAGCTATGCGCTGTCACGCGGGCTCGATACACGCCAGATAGTTGATGGCGTTAGCCTCGATCCCCGCATTGGCAACCACTACAATAATCCATCATTCGGCTATGGTGGATACTGCCTACCCAAGGACACGAAACAGCTTCTTGCGAACTATTCAGAGGTTCCACAGAACCTGATTGCGGCTATCGTGGATGCCAACCGCACCCGCAAGGATTTTCTTGCCGAACAGATCATAGCCCGCAAACCCGGCGTTGTTGGCATTCACCGATTGGTCATGAAGGCGGGATCTGACAATTTCCGGCAATCTTCCGTTCAGGGCATTATGAAAAGGCTCAAGGCCAAGGGTATTGAAGTTATTGTCTTCGAACCGGTTCTAGAAGAAGATAAGTTCTTCGGTTCACGCGTACTGCGCGATCTGGATGCCTTCAAAGCTGAGGCGGAAATTATCGTGGCAAACCGCTTGACCGCCGAAATATCTGACGTCGCGGAAAAGGTATTTACTCGTGATTTGTTCGGAGCCGACTGATGCATAAAGCATCTGATAGACCGTTTTCCGGCAACTAGAAGATTCACCGCGGAATAATAAATGCCGCACTCTGGGTAGATAGAATACGATTTGCTAATCGTTATTTCAGAGAAAGGTCGAATTTTGAAAAAGAAAATACTCTGTATCCACCCAAACGTTGAAAAATACGGTTCAGACAGGAGTTTCGTTGCAGCGGTTGCCGCGTTGGAAAGATCTGACCGTTTTCAAACCGAGATACTTCTTCCTGAGACCGGACCGATTGATGAGCTTATTGCCGACGCGAATCTGAAACAGGCGAAAAGCCGCCCCCTTTGGGTTCTGCGCAAGGCGGACTTCGCGAAGAACGTCACAGTCGGACTGCCACGCAATCTGGCTTCAGTGGCTCGCGCCATTCGTGACGTTTGGACAAACGATAGAATCTATATCGACACCGCAGTTGTTCTGGACTTCCTAATTGCCGCAATTCTAACCCGCAAGAAGGTGGTGGTTCACGTTCGAGAAATACCCGTCGGGTTGGCGATGAGGGTCATCCGTTTACTACTGCTTTTGAGTGGAGCAAAGGTGCTGTTCAACTCAGAAGCGGCCAAGGAAGCATTTCGCTTGCCAGCTAACCAAGCACAGGCAGTTGTTTACAACGGCTTTAGCATTCCGGCTACCTATGAAAAGCAGCGTTATGATGGTTCGGAAAGGCTTAAACTTCTATGCATCGGTCGGTTGAATTCTTGGAAGGGGCAGGCCCAACTCATTGGGGCCTGTGCATTATTGCCTGAGGGGGTAAGGCAGCGTTTGTCAGTGCGTATCGTCGGCGGTGTTTACAAGGACCAGGTCCATTTTCGTGACGACCTTACCGCTGAAATCAAGCGGAAAGGTCTGGGTAATATCGTCGAAATGATCGACTTTGTTGAAGACCCAAGCGCTGAATATATCGCTGCTGATGTTGTTGTGGTCCCCTCTACGCTGCCTGAACCTTTTGGACGCGTTGCCATTGAAGGCATGGCATACGAATGCGCTGTTATAGCAACGAACCACGGTGGCCTTCGAGAAATTGTCGTTGATAGGAAAACCGGCGCACTTGTTCCCCCGGCAGATGAAGAGGCTCTCTCCAAAGTCATTCAGACTTGTCTGGTCTCTCCCGAAACTGTGAGAAACTGGGGCAAAGAGGGGTATTTGCGTTTTGTCTCAAGTTTTACCCAGGAGGCTTGCGACCGACGATTGCTGGACGTCCTCGATGCTTAAGTCGCCCAAATTGGCATGTGTTGTTTTGACAGCCATCATTCAACCCAAAGCCCAATTTGTTTCATTGCCGGTCAGCCGGCCAACTCAACCACCTTGCACATCACAAGTGGAGATGTGCCAATTCTAGTAGCAAGCCAGCGGTCTGACCGCTGTTTTTCTTACCTAAAAGGGACGTGATCCTATCGTTTTTTGATACGTTTTTGCCATTTTAGTAAGCCGGTGCGAGCTAGTTCCCCGACAGGCAAAGACCATTTTGTGGAAGATAGTTGTGCAGAAGCATTTAAATATTCTCGGCATACGCGGTATTCCTGCGGCACATGGTGGATTTGAGACATTTGCCCATTACTTCACGACCTGGCTAGTTGAGAAGGGATGGACCGTTACGGTCTATTGCCAGCACGACAAAGACGAGCCCGGTGCGCCAGCGGACTATTCTGAGGATACGTGGGAAGGTGTCCATCGTGTCCACATACTCTCTCGCGGCAATGGTCCAGCTTCGACTATGAAATTCGACTTGAAATGTGTTCGGGATGTCCTGAAACGGCCTGGCATAGATCTGGTTCTCGGCTACAATACAGCAGTTCTGTCGATACTTCAGCGCCTTTGGGGACGCAAAGTACTGATGAACATGGACGGAATTGAGTGGAAGCGCGACAAATGGAGTTTGCACGCCAAGATCTGGCTTTGGATCAACGAAATCGTCGGTGCTCATATCTGTAACACACCAATCGCGGACCATCCTGAAATCGCGCGTCATTTGTCCCGTCATGGTACCCGAAATATTGAAATTATCCCTTATGCTTCCCAGGTGATAGCTGATGCTCCAGTCGAGTTGATTACACCCCTCGGCATTGAGTCAGGCCGTTATCTGGTGTCGATCGCACGAATTGAGCCGGAAAATTCCATTCTTGAAATTGTCAGAACTTTCTCCTGTAAAAAGAGACACATGAAACTCGTCGTACTTGGCTCCTTCAAGGAAGAGATTTTGTATCACAGGGAAGTAAAGGGGGCGGCCTCTGACGAAGTGATATTCCCCGGCGCAATCTATGATCCCGCCACAGTCTCTGCATTACGGTTCCATTCCAGGGCATATCTGCATGGTCACCAGGTTGGCGGCACGAACCCTTCGCTTGTAGAAGCGCTTGGCGCAGGCAACGCCGTAATCGCGCACGACAACCGCTTCAACAAATGGGTTGCAGGTGACGGCCAATTTTACTTCAAGGATGAAGCTGGTCTCGATGACGCTATCGGTGCTGTTGCAAGTGACGACGAGCGATGGAATTCCGCTCGTTACGCCGCTCGTCGGCGCCATATGGAAGAATTTTCATTCGAGAAAATCCATCAACATTATCTCAGCGCCTGTGAAAGGCTGCTGACTTGACCAAGCTCTGCGTACTAAAAAATAAGCTTGTTTTCAGTTCGATAGCATGGACAAGGGGGTTATGCTTACACATTCGGCGACTAGCTTTTCCTGTTACTGACCTGCCACTGAACCTTCATCCGGCAGCGACTAGGGTTGAAACAATCTGAACCGCCCCAGTTTTCTGGACCAGCGGAGGGTGGAGTTTTCCGGCTTCATTCAAGGAGGCAGGCTGGTTGCGCCTCCCGAATACATCTGAGTGATCGGGGCTTTGTTACCGATCGCGCCATGTGGCCGAACCTCATTATAGTCTCTGCGCCAATCCTCTATCTTTTCGCGGGCATCCGCAAGGGTCAGGAACCAGTGTTGGTTCAGGCATTCAGCCCGGAAGCGACCATTGAACGCCTCGATGAAGGCATTGTCCGTGGGCTTGCCCGGACGTGAGAAGTCCAGGGTCACGCCCCTGGCATAAGCCCAGAGGTCGAGATCGCGAGACACAAACTCCGTCCCCTGGTCGACACGGATCGTCTTCGGATAGCCCACCTGGCGGCATATCCGTTCGAGCGTTTGCACGACCTCTTCACCGCGATAGCTATGTCGCGGATCAAGAACCGGAACATAGCGCGAGAACGTATCGACCACGGTCAGGACACGCAGTTTCTTGCCGGTCGCGAGTTGATCATGCACAAAGTCCATCGCCCAGACATCATTCGGTCCGATAGCCTTCTGCCGATCCTCCCGTAGCTTCGCCTTGACCCTGCGTTTCGGGGTCTTGTTCTGCAGTTGCAGGCCCAAGTCCCTGTAATTGCGATAGGTTCGCTTGATGTTCGGGCGCCATCCCTCGCGCTCCAGGAGCACTTGTACACGGCGATACCCATAACGCACACGCGTTTCGCAAATCTGTAACCGCTGCTCCGCTCCCACGTTGTCCTCGCCGCCTTAATCTGTGATCGCCTATCCATGGATGAGCAACGGGAGTTTCTCCATGGAGACTACATTGGAGGTTCTCACAACCAGGAAGTCTGGACGTGAGACGCATCGGCATTGGCCAGACGACGTTAAGGCACAGATCGTTTCAGAGAGCCTTCGGCCAGGTGCTTTGGTCAACGAAGTGGCAGAACGACATGGCTTGAAGCCAAACCGCCTGTCGACCTGGCGGACAATGGCGCGGCAGGGCAAGCTGGTTCTGCCAGCACCCGAAGATGCGGTGGAGTTTGCAACGATGATCGTCGATCCACCCATTGCGGAGTCGCCCATTAAAAAAGCTAGCCGTCCCGAGATCACCGTTGGCGCTGTCACAATCCGCTTGGAAGAAGGCGCGTCCGCATCCCGGATCGCCGCCGTCGCGCGAGCTTGTGCGGTTCTAACATGATCTTACCGTCGAACCGAGTGCGGATCATGTTGGCGACTAAGCCTGTCGATTTCCGTAAGGGTCACGATGGCTTGGCGACGCTGGTAAAGAACGAGCTGCACAAGGACCCGTTTACAGGAACGGTTTTCGTATTCCGATCACGTAAGGCGGATCGGGTAAAGCTGATCTACTGGGATGGCAGCGGTCTGGTGATGGCCTACAAGCGGTTGGAGGAGCACACTTTTACCTGGCCAGACATCCGGGACCGCCTGATGACCTTGGGCCATGCCCAGTTCGAAGCGCTGTTTGCAAGACTTGATTGGCGTCGTGTCCGATCCGTAGAGACACGAGCGCCAACAGCAATTGAATAGGTGCGTCACGATGACTCGGTTGCGAGATTCCGGCGGCGATCCGACACGTAATTTGATAGACTTCCTCCATGTTGGGCGCGGTCGATCTTCCAGACGATATTGCTGCTCTAAAGGCGATGCTGATCGCCTCCCAGCTTCGTGAAGTCCGCAAGGAGGAGCGGATCGAACGGCTGGAGAAACTGGTCGCCGCTTTCAAACAAGCCGCCTTTGGCCGCAAATCCGAGAAGGCCGACCCTGAGCAATTCGATCTTGCACTGGAAGACTTGGAGACGGCCATTGCGGCGATCCGTGCCGAAGACGAGGCTGACAGCGCTCCGGGTAAACCGCAGCCCAAAGCACGCGCGGCCAATCGAGGCTCTCTTCCCGCCCATCTTCCTCGTGTCGAGGAACTCATCGAGCCGGATAGCTTGATCTGCAACTGTGGCGGTGGTCTGCATTGCATCGGGGAGGTCGTGTCCGAGCGGCTGGATATCATTCCGGCGCAGTTCCGTGTCCTCGTCACCCGCCGTCCCAAATATGCCTGCCGTGCCTGCACCGATGGAGTGTCCCAGGCTCCAGCGCCAGCACGATTGATCCACGCCGGATTGCCGACCGAGGCGACCATCACGCATGTGCTGGTGTCCAAATATGCCGATCACCTGCCGCTCTATCGCCAAGCCCAGATCATGAGCCGACAGGGTATCGACCTTGACCGCTCAACACTCGCTGATTGGGTCGGTCGAGCGGCATTCGAACTGCGCCCGGTCTTCGACGCTCTGATCGCAGACCTGAAGCGGTCGACGAAGCTGTTCATGGACGAGACCCGCGCACCAGTCCTCGATCATGGCTCCCGCAAGACCAAGACCGGATACTTTTGGGCCTTGGCCCGTGATGATCGACCGTGGCGTGGCGGTGCACCTCCCGGTGTGGCCTTCACCTATGCGCCCGGTCGCGGCGGGCTCCATGCGGAGCGGATATTGCAGGGGTTCACGGGCATTCTCCAAGTCGATGGATACGCCGGATATAATCGGCTGATCGCACCGGATCGTGTCAGTCTCGACATCCGGCTTGCCTATTGTTGGGCCCATGCCCGTCGCAAGCTGGTCGAGATCACGCGTAATGGGTCAGCGCCAATTGCCGAAGAGGGCGTAAGGCGGATCGGCGAACTCTATCGGATCGAGACCGAGCTGCGCGGGCTCCCCGCAGAAACTCGCCTCGCTGGGCGGCAAGAACGATTATCGCCATTGATTGCCGACATGCGAACTTGGCTCACACACCATCGCACCCGCGTCGCTGGCAAATCGCCGCTCGGCGAAGCTCTGGCCTACATCGCCAAATACTGGGATGGCCTCTGTGTTTTCCTGACCGACGGCCGGATCGAGATCGATAACAATACCGTCGAGCGGACCATCAGGCCGATTGCGTTGAATCGGAAGAATGCGCTCTTCGCCGGACACGATGCAGGAGTAGAGAACTGGGCAACCATTGCCTCGCTCATCGAGACCTGTAGGCTAAATTCTCTCGATCCGTTCGCCTACCTGAGCGCCACGCTGACCGCCATCGTCAATGGCCATAGGCAGAGCCGTATCGAAGAGCTGTTGCCGTGGAATTATTCGCGGCGATCAAACGGCTAAGGTCTGCTGTCGGTCCCGAAGCGGACATGCGAGCTGCGTATATTCTCTTGCTTCTTGAGATGATGGCGTATTCCCTGTTGCGCAAAGGGCTCATCAACGAAGCGCCCGATAACATGTAGGTGGACATGTGGGACCGTTTGTCCTGCAACCGGGTTCACGTTCCAGCCGATGTTGTAGCCATCAGGGCTATCCTGATCGAGCAGCAGCTTTGCCTTGCCAAGAAGTTCGAATGTGTCATTCCACTCCGTCTGTGTGAGATCGAACGGGGTCGAAACGTGTCGGAGTGGAATGATCATTCCGGCGCATTGCAGCACCGGGTCGGGGCTTCGAAGGAAGTACACGCTACCCTGCTCGATCTGGATGGAGTCATCTTGAGGCCTGTCCTTAGTACAAAAGGGGCAGCGTGAAGTCATTGAAGAAACCTCTGAATAAGCATCTGTGCGACCTTACTAGACCTTCACAAACCCTTCGTGACAGCTCTCTGAGTTCGTCCGCAATTAGCGTATAGCGCTTTGTTGCCGTCAATGCTGCAGCGGTAGCTTCGGAACGGCCCGCCGCGCCTGGTCAATGTGCGAGGAAAACACCGCTTACGCAAATCTCGCGGATGCGTCGTTCGAGACCGGCCTGATCGGGGCGGCGAGAGGTGTAGTGGTAGGTGGATCGATCGAAGTCCAGAGCCCCACAGGCACGCCGGATTGAAATCGCCCAATCCTGGCACATGCCCTTCACTATCTC
Source organism: Martelella sp. HB161492 (assembly GCF_013184775.1). Taxonomy (GTDB): domain Bacteria; phylum Pseudomonadota; class Alphaproteobacteria; order Rhizobiales; family Rhizobiaceae; genus Martelella. Next base: position 134,061 of record NZ_JAATVV010000005.1, on the reverse strand, counting down.
CCGCTTCCGAGCAGGCCTTAGAGTTTTCGGCGGATAACATCCTGAAGCATTTCGCGATCAAGGGTCAGGTCCGCGATGATCCTCTTCAGACGCGCTCCTCGTCCTCGAGCTGCTTGAGCTTCTTCATCTCTGGCGGCAACATGCCGGCATACTTCTTCTTCCAATTGAAGTAGGTCGCCTGACTGATCCCCGCTTTGCGGCAAATCTCCGCAACGGGCACACCCTCGTCGCCCTGCTTCAAGACAAACGCCTTCTGGGCGTCCGAAAACTGCGATGCCTTCATCGTCTTCCGCTCCTTTCCCAGCCAGGAAAATGCACCGGAAAACTCTAACCAAATCTGGTCCAGTTTGAAGGGGGCAGATCAAAACGATCAACGGGCTCTACAAGGCGGAGGTTATCCATCGGCGAGGTCCATGGCGCAACTTCGAAGCCGTAGAGTTCGCAACGCTGGAATGGGTCGACTGGTTCAATAACCGACGCCTTCTGGAGCCGATCGGAAACATTCCGCCCGCAAAGGCCGAAAAACGATACTATGCCACGCTGGACGCACCAGCGGTGGCCGTATAACTTAAGCCAAACGGTCTCCGGCAAACCCGGCACGGTTCAATCATCAGGTCCGCGTTCTTGGCACCGAGAGCCTTCCCACGACCTGTCATGGGTATCGTTTGATGCTATCCTGGATGAAGTCTTTTGGCGATCTGCAATGTATCGGGATTGAACGCTCAGGAAGCGATGGCGCAGGATTGCTGCGGTACATGAAGGCGGCTCGCGTCGAGGTTCTGGAAGTCACGGCACCTGACAAGCTCGACCGCCGTCGTCGCGTCAAGAATGACGACTTCGATGCGGAAACTGCCGACCCCGAAGAGAACCAAGAGCCTGACCTGTGACGCCAATTCCGACAAGCTCGACGACCGCGATTAACGAACTCCACGGGACATGATCCGAATATGCTGTGCATGATCGGCATATTCGGACCTGACATTTCTCAGATCATTTTAGAAACGGCGCATAGGCGCGGATCGAAGTTGGTGAAAGCGGCCCGGTGGCGCATTGCTGCGCAATATCGTTGTCGCGGCAAAGCTTGTTGATCGCCATAATCGTGCTTTGCGTCAGCCTGCCGTTCGCACGGCCGTCATAATACGTTTTCTCGATGAGCTGGCCCTGAACAGTTTCGACAAAACCGTTCGGGTCGATCAAGCGTTGCGTAATCAGACCGCCGGTGGACAGGGTTGCCCCGGCCTTTGCTGCCCATTCATAGGCCTTCGGCATGTTTTTCCGAACGCCGTTGCCGTCACTATAGGCTTTGGCAAGTGCGGCCATGCCGCCAACATTTCCCAGATCCGCAGCTTGGGTGAAATAGGCTACGGCTTTATCGCCATCTTGCTTGACGCCAGTACCCGTGAGATAGGCTTGGCCGAGCGCGATCAGAGCGCCGATATTGTTTTTCTCGGCGGCCTGTTCGAAATACTCGACAGCCTTTGCACTGTCTTGCGGGGCGCCCTGACCTTCAGCATAAGCCCGTCCAAGGGCAACCATGGCACCAACATTATCGCTTTTTGCGGCCTTCTGAAAGTATTCGATTGCTTTGGCATCATTTTGAGCTACGCCCGTTCCTGACTGGTAAGCGCGTCCGAGCGCGACCCATGCGCCAGCATTGCCCTTATCCGCGGCTTGCTGAAAGTAGTCGACAGCCTTTGCCTCGTCCTTGGGTACGCCGGCGCCGGACTGATAGGCGCGTCCCAGTGCGACCAATGCGCCGGCATTGCCTGCGTCGGCTGCTTTTTGGAAGTAATCGATTGCCTTGGCATCGTCCTGTAGGACACCATTGCCTTCGCTATAGGCCAAGCCTAGCATCACCATGCCACCGGCATTCCCAGCTTCGGCTGCTTTTTGGAAATAGTCCGCGGCTACGACGCTGTTCTGTGCCACTCCGTCGCCGTTGTGATAGGCGAGACCAGCCATCATCATGGCACCGGCATTGCCACTTTTCGCGGCCTGCTCAAAATATGATGTTGCCTTGCTGGAATTTTGTTCAACGCCATCGCCTGCGCTGTAAGCTCGGGCGAGCTTCATCATCGCCGACACAGCGCCGTCGCTGGCCCGTTGTTCCAGAGCAGGTACATCAAGAGTGGTGTCCTGAGCGAAAGAGGTGGAAGGAGCCAGTGCGATTATGATTGCACATATGGCTGATAAGTGGGTTTTTCTAGGCATTTTTGCCTCTCCAGACTGTTGGGTTTGGCTACGATTTTTTCTTAATCCGGTATTTGCTACAGATAATTAGGACAAGCAGTACTTACAAAACATAAATGCGACCAGCGCCTGTTGTCGTGATGTACAATGCTCTGGTGCTGAACACGATCTTGGTTTTCTCGTCATGCGAGAGGCGACGAAATGTAAGGTGCTATAATGAACGGTTCTGGCGTTTATCCAAAGAAAAAAGTTGTATTTTTGTCATTCGCAAGCATTTTGATCCCGCCATTCGCATCATGTTGGTTGTGGCTTTAGTCTTGTCTTTCGTCGCATCCCAATCGTAAGGAAGTCATCATGGACTATGTCAAGCTTGGCCGCACAGGCCTTGATGTTTCAGCACTCTGCCTTGGTTGCATGACCTATGGCGTGCCGGAGCGGGGCACCCATCCCTGGTCGCTGCCGGAAGAACAGAGCCGGCCGTTTCTGAAAAAGGCCGTCGAGCTTGGCATCAATTTTTTCGACACGGCCAATGTCTATTCCGACGGAACATCGGAGGAGATCGTCGGGCGAGCGCTGAAGGAGCTGTTGCCGCGCGACGAGGTTGTCATTGCGACCAAGGTCTTCAACCGCATGCATAAAGGGCCGAATGGCGCCGGACTGAGTCGCAAGGCGATCATGCAGGAAATCGACAATTCGCTGCGCCGGCTTGGAACCGATTATGTCGATCTCTACCAGATCCACCGCTTCGATTATCACACGCCGATCGAGGAGACGCTGGAGGCGCTGAATGATGTCGTGAAGGCCGGCAAGGCGCGCTATATCGGCGCCTCATCCATGTATGCCTGGCAGTTTGCCACCATGCTTTCGACACAGAAAGCCAATGGCTGGGCACGGTTCGTGTCGATGCAGAATTACGTCAATCTGCTCTATCGCGAGGAAGAGCGGGAAATGCTGCCGCTTTGTGCTGCCGAAGGTATTGGCGTCATTCCCTGGAGCCCGATGGCGCGCGGACGGCTGACCCGGCCCTGGGCGACGGCAACGGCGCGCTCCGAGACGGATGATTTTGGCAAGACGCTTTATGTTGCAAGCGAAGAGGCCGACCGCGAGGTGGTGAATGTCGTCGCCGCGATTGCCAATGAACGCGGCGTGCCGATGGCGCGCGTGGCGCTGGCCTGGGTTCTGTCCAAGGATGTGATCACCGCGCCGATCGTTGGTGCTTCCAAGCCGCACCACCTCGATGACGCGGTGGCGGCGCTGTCCTTTCATCTGTCGCCGGACGAGATCGCGCGCCTGGAGGCCCCGTATATTCCCCATCGGGTGATGGGCTTTTCCTGACCGCTCAGACCATCTGCAACCCGGCCAGAACCCCCGAGACGGCTGTGATGAAGACGGAGACCTTTGGCGGCAGCATCAGCCGGGTCGGAAAGATGGCGTAGACCGCTGTCGTTTCAGGGGTGGCATCGTCAAGCAGCGTGATGGCCTTGAGGCGGCCCGCCTGAAGATCATCGGCGATGTTCCAGTGGGCCAGCACGGTGATGCCGGCGCCGGCAAGCGCAGCGGCATAGACGCCCTCAATCGAATTGCAGGCAAAGCGACTGTTGATCTTCAGCCGCTTTCTGCCATTTGGCGTTTCAAAATACCAATGCTGCGCTGAAAACGTCGTCAGACAGCTATGCTGGGCGAGATCGTCCAGTCTCAGGGGCCGGCCGACGTTTTCAAGATAATCAGGGCTTGCGACCAGAAGCCGGCGATTGTCTGCAAGCTTGCGGGCGATCATCTCCGAATCACGCAGCCGGGCGATGCGGATAGCGACATCCGTTCCGTTGGCGACGAGATCCGTCATGTCGTCGTTCATGTCAATCTCAAGGCTCAGTTCCGGATGGCGGTTCAGCAGTGACGGGACAAGAGGAGCGATGATCTTGCGCGAGAACGGGACCGAAGCCGATATTCGCAGCCGTCCCGTCACCCGTCCCGGGTCGGTGAACAGGGCCTCTGCCTGCATGGCGCTGTCAATGATCGTGCGGGCATAGCCAATCAGGCTTTCGCCCTCCGGTGTCAGCGACAGGGAGCGCGTGGTGCGGTGGATAAGGCGTACGGACAATGCTGTCTCGAGGGCCGCCAGACGGCGGCTCGCCAGCATCGGTGTGATGCCAAGCCTGCGGGCAGCAGCAGACAGGCTGCCGCTATCGGCCGCGGCGACAAAGACACGAAGATCATTGGTGTTCATTATATCACATATCGTTATACCGGATCATCATATCGGAAGACTAACAGTCGTGGCGTTAAAATCATATCTTTCCGTCATGTTCTTTTACGAAAGGCTTTGATCATGAATGCCGAACGCCGGATGTCGCCGGGTGGGCTTACCCCGGTCGTGCTTTACGCCATGACCCTTGCTGCAGGGCTGGCGGCGGCGAATGTCTATTACAACCAGCCGATGCTTGGCCTGATCGAGGCTGATTTCCCCGGCAGTGTGCTGGCCACCTACATTCCCACCGCCACGCAACTCGGTTTTGCTGCCGGTCTGTTCTTTCTGCTGCCGCTCGGGGATATCCTCAATCGGAGGCGGCTGATCATCACCCAGTTTGCTGTGATTGCCGTTGCCTCGGGCCTGACCGCGCTTTCGCCGACACCGCTCCTTCTCGCGCTGGCCTCCATTTTGCTCGGGGCAGGTGCTGCCGTTGCGCAGCAGATTGTCCCTTATGCCGCGGCGCTCGCCAGCGATGCTGCCCGGGGGCGAACGATCGGTGTCGTGATGGCTGGCTTGCTGACGGGCATTCTGTTTTCGCGCACGCTGTCGGGATTTGTCGGCGAGCTTGCAGGCTGGCGGTCGATGTTCTGGCTTGGTGTCCCGCTGGCCATTATCGGCGTTGTGTCGATGGCGGCGACCCTGCCGGATCATCCTCCCGTGTCGAAAATGCGTTATCGCGCTGCGCTTGCATCTTTGGCCCATTACTGGCGCCAGCATCCGGCCCTGCGTATTGCGGCCTTCGTTCAGGCAGGGCTGTTCGGCGCGTTCACAGCGTTCTGGAGCATCCTTGCGCTTTATCTGGCCACGCCGCAATTCGGTCTTGGTGCGGATGTCGCCGGCCTGTTCGGCATTGTCGGCGTCGCCGGGATTCTAGCTGCGCCGCTTGCCGGGCGGCTGGCCGATCGTCGCGGTCCGCATCTGGTCGTGATCGTGGGCGCGATGCTGGCGCTGGCGGCCTGGCTGCTGTTCGGCCTGACGGCTTCACTGATTGCGCTCGTCGTCGGCGTCGTGATTCTCGATCTCGGCATTCAGGGCGCACTGGTCTCCAATCAGCATATCATCTACGCGCTTGATCCGGCGGCACGCAGTCGAATCAATACACTCTTCATGACGGTGATGTTCCTTGGTGGCGCACTGGGCTCGTCGCTTGCCGCCTTCGCCTGGGGGCGCGGCAGCTGGCCAATGGTCAGCCTGACCGGGATTGCGCTCGCTGGTGTTGCCGTGCTGGTCAAGCTTCATGCGCTTCGAAGCGGACGAAGGTCAGCATCTGGACTACATGAATGAAACCGCTCAGCCGTATAGCGTGATTTTCTGGCCGCCGGGGCTTTCCGGCGGCTCTTTGCGCAGAAAAGCTGGCGGAGCTGCACTGTCGACGCGGCCCCTGAATAGCACAGTCGATGGCAGCTCCGCCTTCGACGCGGCTTATGCGCGCCGATGGAGAGTTGAGATGTCAACTATATTGACACATTGGTCATTCTTAATCATGGGGAGAGGGTCCGGGATGATCAGCAGATCATCCCGGCTTGCTGCCCCTGGCATTGAACGGAACACTGGGTTAAGCCCGAACCGTCAACAATATTGACACTAGATGATAATCAACAAGAAGGCAACAGGCAGAACATTACAATCTGTTCATTCAGGATGATCAGCTGCGCCGGCGTCTCCAGCTGCTGATGCGCTCGTTGGAGATGTCCTCATTGGCAACGGTCACCCGCTGCAGCATATTGCGCAGTACCTCGCGCTCTTCATCGTTGAGGGTTGCGAAAAAAACCTCTTCCACGCGATTTATGACTGATACCGCCTCTTTCATCAGCCGCCGGCCTTTTTCGGTGACAACGATCTGCTTGGTGGCATGGCCGGTGGCTGGGACCCAGGTAACAAAGTCATTCTCGACAAAGGCGGCGATCAACTTGCTCATGGCCTGCTTTGAAATCCCCGCACGTTCGGCCATGGCGGTCACGCTGGCGCCTTCGAGCTGCATCACGCGAACGACGTGAAACTGTGCCGCGGTCATGTGATCGAACCCGGCTTCCTTGAGGTAGGTCAGCGCCAGCTTGTCAAACCCGACATGGAGCCGGTCAAGCAGTCGGCCGAAATTGTTCCAGCGGTGGAAGCCAAGTTCATCATCACTCATGTCAGGGTCTTCATTAATCGGAGTTTTCAATTCGGCCTCCCGGCTGATCCAGTCTGAGGGATGAAATTAGCGTTTCGCTGACGCAAACGAAAGCTTAAGTGCACTGTTTGAGACCATAGGCGAACAAATTACTCTCACGAACGGTCGGTTTTGTTGCGGTATGATAGATTGTTCTGGCTGCAGCCCGTGTTGAATTTTCCTTTCGGGCACGTTGAGAATGTTAGTGTATACTTATTCATGGCGTTCATTCGGCATGTCTTGCAGCTCCTGCCAAAGAGCTGAGCGGACACGCAGCTGTCCCTTGCTGTTGCGTTTTCGGGCCAGATGGCGGCGCGCCGAGGGCAGGCGGGCGCCCTGGCTGACAATGCTGTCGAACAGCGCCTCGCCGCGGGCGAGATGGAGCGGTGCGTGATTGCCCATGAAACGGGCTGGATCGAAAGCGAGAATGATTTCGCCGTGGCAGGGCACAGTTCCGCTGTCATAGGCAAGCGAAGCGGCGCTTGTCATGTCGCCGATCAGTGGGCCGGCCATCAGCTCGATCATGGCGGAGAGCGCGGATCCCTTGTATCCGCCAAATGTCAGCATGGCGCCTTCTGCCGCGGCTTCCGGGTCAGTGGTTGGATTGCCGGCTCGGTCGACAGCGACGCCGTGCGGCAAGGGCCGTCCTTCGCGGCGACAGAGTTCCAGCTCGCCGCGGGCAATTGCGGATGTGGCAAAGTCGAAAACGAAAGGCAGACGTCCGGGCCTTGGCCAGGCGAAAGCGATCGGATTGGTGCCGAAAGCGGGTGCATTGCCGCCTGCAGGCGCGACCCAGGCATGGCTGACTGTCATGACAATCGCCACGAGGCCTTCTGCTGCCAGAGCTTCCGCTTCAGGCCAGAGTGCGGAGAAATGATAGCAATTATTGATCGCAAGCGCTGCCATGCCGAGGCTTCGGCTGCGTTCGACGAGTAGCGGCATGGCCTTTTGAAAGGCCAGCAGGGAAATGGCATGGCGGGCATCGGCGCGGATAATCGCCGGCGCGGTGCTGCCATCGACGCTCGGCTCGGCTGCCGGATCGATCCGGCCGGTCTGCAGCGCACGGGTGCAGCTGATCAGCCGGTAAAGACCATGCGAATGACATTCATCACGCTGGGCCGTGATGATCGACTGGGTGATGGCTTCAGCATGGGACTGTGAAAACCCGGCCTCCTTGAGGATTTCCATGGCAAGGGTGTTCGCCTCGCCTTCACTGACGCTGATCAACACATCGTCCATCAAATCGTTTCCTTCCACATCGGCGTTGCCACATTGTTTTGCCGAATTCTGTTCTGGCACAGACGGTGTGACCTGGGAAAGTCCGCGCTTGCGTTTAAGAAATGACGCTGGCACAGTCGCGGCCGAAGCGGGGAGACGATGCGCGACTGGGCCTTAAGAGCATTTGAGAATGCTGTGGCGTTCTTGTGTGGCAGGAAACATGCCGCCGGGAACAAGGCGTCCGTGCGAGCCCGCGCCGTGCCGGTTTCTGGCCGGCAGCGGACAAAGGCCCGTGTTCAGGACGGCGCCAGCGCCGTCTGCCGCGAGCTGGCGGCGGCACTTGCCGTCGTGGCGATCTTCATACTCACCTTTGTGCCTCTGCCTTCAGGTGCGGCGGGTTTTCAAACTGGACTCAGTGCCTTTGGACCGCTTTCGCTCTGCGGCGGCGCAGGCGGCACAGTGGATGATCATTCCCATCACGGTGCTTGCCATGCTTGTCGCGGCAAAGTGTTCAGTCTGCCCTCGCCACCGGCTGCGGCAGAGCCGGCCTTTGACGGTCTGGTTTTTGTTCTGAGCGGCCGCCAGGCTCCACTGGTGAAGCGGGCGGAGCCAGTGCGCGCTGCCCGTCCGCGTGGCCCGCCCGCCTCCGTTTGACATCGTGTGAGGGCCGCGTTGCGGCCGGTGATTTTGCGAACGGAGAAACATTATGAACAGACGACTTCTACAGCTGGCCGTGGCCGGCGCGCTCTTTCTTGCAAGCCAGGGCGGTGTCTATGCCCAGACCATGCCGAAGATGGGCGATATGCATTCGACGGATGGCGAAACCCTTATGCTCGGCGATCTTGTGCTTGGCAGTCCCTTTGCCCGGGCAACGCTGCCGGGCGCGCCTGTCGGCGGCGGTTTCCTGACGATCGCCAATCATGGCGGGACGGACGACCGGCTGTTGTCGGCGGAGTCGGATATCGCCGGGCAGGTGCAGCTGCATAATATGCGCATGGAGGGTGACGTCATGCGCATGTATCAGCTGAAGGACGGTATCGATATACCTGCCGGAGGGACGGTCACGCTTGCACCCGGCGGCATGCACATCATGTTCATGAAGTTGCATGGGCCGCTGGTTGAGGGGGATATCGTGAAGGTTAAGCTGACCTTTGAGAAGGCCGGATCCATCATCGTCGACTTTCCCGTTCTGTCGGTCGCTGCGGGCGCGGACGGAAAAGCCGGCATGAACATGACGGGCAACTGAGCGCTGCAGCGCGGTTTTGCCTGACGGCAGACGCCGCAAGGCGAACTGCGCTGTGCCAAAGGTGCAGCGCAGCGCCTTGCGGTCCTATGTGACCTCAAACATGCGATTACGTGCTTTGTGTCGGCCGGCTCTGTCGATGACGCGCCGCTTGCGAAAATTTCAGCTATATTTCCGACCGGCCTGCCACTTTTCCTTCCAGTTATCTCGTTGAAAATAAACTGAGAAATTTACCTAGTTGTAAAACATGGTATTTCAGTAAAAACATACAAGTATAGACTTAGCTATACTATAGATTTTAGCAAATTCACCTTCTCTGTGCCTGATGGCAGCTTTCGGCCGTTGTTTTAACGGCTCGAATCGAATTCCGAATCTGATGTGAAACAGGCTTTTCTGCATGCAAGTGCAAGCCTGGGGGCTTTCATAAGGATACTGCTGCGCATCTGCCTCAGCAGCGGGAACGCTTTCGAGACATTGGCGGGAACAGTCCGCCGGCATCTGGCTTGCCAGGCGCTGGCTGCTTTCCCGCGTCCATCCGAATGCTGGAGTTGGGGATACTCGCTTATGACATTGAAAAAAATACTGTTTCCCGGACGTTCCGTCCGGGAATGCGGTGCTGTGCGTGCCAGTGCCAGGCAGCAGTCCGGGCGCCAGAGAGAAGGCGTCGATCTCACGATTTTTGCGGTTTTCTGCGCTGCCCTGCTGGTCACGCTGGCGGTGTGTTTCTCGGCAATCCGCGTCATGGCGCAGGATATTCCGACGCTGTCCTGTGCGGACGCTGGTCAGCTGTTCAACACCGGCTTCAACAAGGCCAATGGCGGGCGATTGACATCGGGCCTTGATGCCAATTGGGAAGTTACTCGGCCGCAATCGCCTTATTATGAATCGTCAACGCCGCCGCGCAATTACGCGTACCAGCGCGCGAATATTGTGGTTCGCAGCCATCAATCCTCGCATTGGCACAGAGCTGCAGGCGGAAATGCCGAGTGGATCTCATTCAACAGCGCCGGCCACCAGGGACCGCCAACCAGCCCGAAAAGCCTCAGCTATCGGGATACGTTCTTCCGCTATCAATTCAATCTCGACCAGAGCATTGATCCGTCATCACTGGATCTGAAGATGGACTTTTACGCCGACGATGGCGTCTACCAGGTCTGGGTCAATAGCACCGCTCAGGGTGTAAGAAGTCGGAGTATCAAGTCAGACCATACCGGGAAAGACACATATTACTGGGCGGATAGTTATAAGTCTGGTCGCGGTGAAAGCGGACATCTGAGGAGCGGTTTCAGGCAAGGCCGCAACGAAATTGTTGTGCAGATCAAGTCGCAGGCTGAGCATACCGGTCTGCTGGCCTATTTTTCCGGATTTGGCGGCATCTGCAAGGCAGCGATCAGCGTCGAAAATCAGGGAACCTTCCGCGACGCCAATGGCAACGGCCTGGCCGATGCCGGCGAAACAATTGACTACAATGGCAAGGTGACGAACACGGGTAGCCTCGCTGTCACGGGCCTCCGGGTGTCCAACCCGCCGGTTGCCACCATGGCGCCGGCGCAGATCGACAGCCTGCCGATCGGCAAGTCCGAGTCCTTTACGGGCACCTACACACTGACCCAGGCCGATATCGATCGCGGCACGGTCGGCGCCAAAACCACCGTAGCGGGGAAAGATTCGCGCGGCAGTGCGATTTCTAGTCAGACGCCGGTGAATACAGCTCTTCCGCGCCGGGCCGGGCTTGAGGTCGACAAGACCGTCTCCGGCGATGGTGCGGATTTCTATCCTGGCGCCAGCCTTTCCTACACGGTCAAGATCCGCAACAGCGGCAATGCAACGCTCAGCAATATCAAGGCGGCGGACAAGACCCTCGATGCACCGCTTGCCGCGCCAAGTGGCTTTGACGGCAGTCTACTGCCGGGTAAGGACGTCACCCTGACGGGTCGCTATACGCCTAGCCAGGCTGAAATCGACACGGGCTCCTTGACCAATGTCGTGACCGTGACGGCGACAACGCCAGCGGGCGCAGGGACCAATGGCGGATCTAAGATCGAAGGTAAGGATGATGCCAAAGCCACATTCCCGGCAGATCCAGGCATCAAGGTCGAGAAGACCGGTAAACTCAACGATCTGAATGGCAATGGCCTTTACGATGTCGGTGAGACGATCAGCTACAAGATCAAGGTCACCAATACCGGCGGCGTGACGCTTCGGAACATCCTGCCGGAAGACACGCTGAAGCGTGACGACGGCACGACACAGCGGCTCGCGCTTTCGCCTTCGACAGCGCAGGTTCTGGCGCCAAACACGAGCACTGAGTTCACCGCCAGCTACACGGTCACCCAGCGCGATATCGATGCCGGCGGCATGACCAATACGGTCACCGCAAGCGGTACCCCGCCCGGCGATGCTACGCCCCCGGTTTCCGATGGCGACGAGGCCCGCGTCAGCGCACCGAACATCAAAGCAACGATCAGCGTCGAAAATCAGGGAACCTTCATCGACGCCAACAGCAACGGCCTGGCCGATGCCGGTGAAACGATCGACTACAATGTCCGGGTGACGAACACGGGCAAGGTTGGCGTGACGGGTCTCCGGGTGTCCAACCCGCCGGTTGCCGCCATGGCTCCGGCGCAGATCGACAGCCTGCCGATCGGCAAGTCCGGGCCCTTTACGGGCACCTACACACTGACCCAGGCCGATATCGATCGTGGCACGGTCAGCGCCGAAGCCACCGTGACGGGTAAGGACACGAACGGCAATTCGGTTTCCGAAAAGAAGCAGATCAATACGTCCCTTCCGCGTGAGGCAGGGCTTGAGGTCGATAAGGCCGTGTCCGGGGATGGTGCGGATTTCTATCCTGGCGCCAGCCTTTCCTACACGGTCACGATCCGCAACAGCGGCAATGCAACGCTCAGCAATATCAAGGCGGCGGACAAGACCCTCGATGCACCGCTTGCCGCGCCAGCTGGCTTTGACGGAAGTTTGCTGCCGGGCCAGAACGTCATCCTGACGGGGCGCTATACGCCAAGCCAGACGGAAATCGACACGGGCTCCTTGACCAATGTGGTGACCGTGACGGCGGCAACGCCAGCGGGTACAGGCTCCAATGGCGGATCGCAGATCACCAGAACAGACGAAGCCAAAGCCACGTTCCCGACCGATGCAGGCATCAAGGTCGAGAAGACTGGCGAGCTCAACGATCTGAACGGCAACAACCTTTACGATGTCGGTGAGACGATCAGCTACAAGATCAAGGTCACCAATACCGGCCGCGTAACGCTTCGGAATATCCTGCCGGAAGACACGCTGAAGCGCGACGACGGCACGACGCAGCAGCTCGCGCTTTCGCCTTCGACAGCGCAGGTTCTGGCGCCAAACACGAGCGCTGAGTTCACCGCCAGCTACACGGTCACCCAGCACGATATCGATGCCGGCGGCATGGCCAATACGGTCACCGCAAGCGGTACCCCGCCCGGCGATGCTACGCCTCCGGTTTCCGGTGGCGACGAGGTCCGCGTCAGCGCACCGAACAGCCGGGCTGCCATTGACGGTGTTCTGCAGGGAACGTTCAACGACGTTAACGAGAACGGCGTCGGTGAAGAAGGTGAAACCGTCAGCTTCACGATGGATGTCACCAATACCGGTACCACGACGCTTGAAGCGGTGAATGTTGCGCCAACGCTTCAGGGCCTGGAAATGACCGCGTCGAAGACGACGCTTGCACCGGAGGAAACGGCGCGTTTCACCGGCACGTACCACCTGATCGCCAAGGATGCCGCTGAAGGTCGCCTGTTCACCGAGGCTTTGCCGGCGGCCAAGAATCCCGGTGGCGAAGACGTCAAGGGTGTTCTGAGCCGCGTTGAAATCACCTGGGCCAAGCCATCAACGCTGGTTGTGACCAAGACCGGTACGTTCAACGATGTCGATGCCGACGGCTTCTCCAGTGAAGGCGACACGATCTCCTATGCCGTTACCGTCACAAATGATGGCGGTCAGCGTATCGAGAATGTGAAGCCTGTCGATGAGGGCGTCGTTCTTCCCGGCGGTCAGCGGGGAAGCGGCACGCTATCGAACTTCGTGCCGGCGACCACCACGCTCGGTCCCGGAGAGACCGTCACCTTCAGGGCAGACTACAGTCTCACCCTCTCGGATGTCGAGATCTCGGCCGGTAGCCAGACGGGTATCGTCAACACCGCGACCGCCTCAGGTTCTGCCGGCAAGCAGACGGCTCCGGCCACGCCTGGATCGGCAACGGTGATCCTGCCGGGGCTGGCACCGTCAGGGATCACGCTCATCAAGCAGGCTGGTATCCGGCAGATACACCGCGGAGACCGGGCACCCTTCATCATCTCGATCATCAACAACGCCAAGAGCCAGATCTCGGAGATCAGTATCGAGGATCGGCTGCCCGACGGTTTCCGCTATGCCGCGGACACTGCCACCGTCGATGGCGTGCAGGTCAAGCCTGTCATGAATGGTCGCACAATCCGCATCGACAACATCACGCTGGCCGCCGGCCAGACGGCCTATGTCCGCCTTTCGATGATCGCTCTGTCGACGCTTTCTCCCGGTGACTATGAAAATAAGGCCAATATCTTCAATCAGTTTGGCCGGAAGCTGGCACCGGAAGCGGCAGCCAAGGTGACGGTCATGCCCGATCCGGAGTTTGACTGTGCAGATGTCATCGGCCGTGTCTTCGACGATCGCAATGGTGACGGCTACTTCGATCAGGGCGATTCCGGCGTGCCAGGCGTCCGCGTGGCAACGGTCACCGGAACGCTGGTGACGACCGACAAGCATGGGCGTTTCCATGTTGCTTGTGCGGATCTGCCAGCCGCCGATATCGGCTCGAACTTCATCATGAAACTCGATGAGCGCACCCTGCCAGCCGGCTACCGGCTGACAAGTGAAAACCCGCGCGTGGTGCGCCTGACGAAGGGCAAGATGACGTCCATCAATTTTGGCGTCGCTGCGGGGCATCTGGTGGATTTCGACCTTCAGGCGGATGCCTTCCAGCCAGGTACGACTCTTCTGAAGAGCGAGTGGCAGCACGGCATCGATCAGCTGATCGCAGTGGTTTCCAAAAGTCAGTCACGGTTGCGCGTGACCTATCACACGGCTCCCTCCGATTCCCTGGCTGATCAGCGACTGACCGCCATCGAACGGGCACTCAACGCCCGCTGGGCCGCCGTCGGAACACCCTACGAGCTCGATCTCACCACACGCAAGCAAGTCTCGCAGTGAACAGACCTATGCGTCGAAACCTTAGACGGGTTGGAACAAAAATCATGAATTCTGCAATGAAAACAAACTTCTTTCTTCTCGGACTCTATGCGTCAACGGCTCTTTTCTCCTGTGTCGAAGCAGCCCGCGCCGAAGAGAAGCCGGTGCCTTTCGCGATTACCGTGGATGGTCAGCCGCTGCTCTCGGGGAATGCACCAATGCCGGCCGACCAGTCTTCGGCCGCCGCAGCGGTGCGGCCGGTTGATCCGCTCGGCAATGTCGACATTCAGGTCAAGTTCGATGGACTTGGTGCAAAGCCAATCCTGAACGTGCTGACACGGGATGTCGAAAAGCCGGTCGGTTACGGTGAGACAGTCGATTTCGTAACAAGCTCGAACTATCCCGACTTCATCGAACGCGCGGAAATCCGCATCTTCAAGGACGAGAAGACGTTCAGTGCCGACAGCGTGCCGATGGATGTCGTTCCGGCCGCCGTGAACGGCGATACGCAATGGGTCATTCCACCTATTCCCGACAGCGAGGAAAGGCTCGTCTATGTTCTGCGTGTCTACGGCAAGAACGGGCTTTATGACGAAACCCGCGCGCGTCTCATCCGCCTCAAGCCGACGACGGGCTATTTCAACCAGCCAGGCTCAAAGCTCTCCCGCACCTCAGGGGCAAGCGACCCCGAGAATTTGCAGGGGACGCTGGACATGTCGGAAGACTATGCCGGGATCCGCAACATGGTGCTCAACGGCGGTCAGGTTACGGTCTATGGCAAGAACGTGCCTGACGGCTACCGGGTCGAGGCGCTGAACGACAATGTTCCGACCGAAGACGGCGCCTTTGTCGTCCAGCGCATCCTGCCGGCTGGTCAGCGGTCGGTTGATGTTTCGGTGCTTCGGCCGGGCGGCCAGCAGGGGCTGGAGTTCTCACGTGATGTCGAAATCCCGCAGAGCGAGTGGTTCTATGTCGGTCTGGCCGACCTGACGGTCGGTCAGCGCACGGGCTCGGCCAATATCGAGGAGGTCAAGCCCGGCGAATATGACGAGATCTATACCAATGGGCGCGTCGCCTTTTACCTGAAGGGAAAGATCAAAGGGAAATATCTGATGACGGCGGCGCTCGACACCGGAGAGGGCGAGCTGAAGGATCTGATACCCGGGCTTGGCGACAAGAATAAGCGCGATCAGCTGCGGAACCTGAAGGAGGATGACTATTACCCCGTTTATGGTGATGATTCAGTGGCCTATGAGGATGCTCCGACGCGCGGAAAGTTTTTCGTTCGGCTGCAGGCCGACGGCAGTCAGGTCATGTGGGGCGAATACAAGGTCACGATCGACGGAACCGAACTGCAGAAGAGCAACCGGGCGCTTTATGGTGCCCAGGCGATCTATCAGCCCAATCGGGCAACGTCCTTTGGCGCGCCCCGTGCCAAGGCTCAGCTCTACGCAGCCAAGCCCGATGAGCTGACGGCAACCGATCAGTTCAAGGCGACCAACGGCTCGCTCTACTATCTTAATCACGACGATCTCATCAGCAGCAGTGAAACCATAACGGTTGAAACCCGCAATCCTGATACCGGCGAGGTTATCAAGACTACGACGCTCGTCTACGCTGAGGACTATACCATCAGCTATTCGGGTGGCTACGTCCAGCTGACGTCGCCGCTGCAGGCGCAGCTCGGCACTGCGGACGCGGTCCGGGACGGTGCGCTTGGCGGCAATGATGTCTATCTCGTCGTTCAGTATAACTACGAAGCGGCCACGGAGGATGTCGATGGCTATGCCTATGGTGGCCGGGCAGAGCAATGGCTTGGTGATCATGTCCGCCTCGGGGTAACCGGTTCATCCGATAGTTCGGATGGCGAAAGGGCCAAGGCCTATGGCGGTGACGTCCGCCTCCGCTACACGGATCAGACCTATCTTGACGCTGAAATTGCCAACACCCGAGGCTCGGTCAACAACCTGTCGACCTCGACCGATGGCGGCTTCTCCTTTACCTCTCCTGACAAAAACGCCAACAAGCAGGCCCTTGGCTGGCGGCTTGCCGGCCAGGCGGATCTGTCGGATTTCAACAGTTCGGCGAAAGGGTTGATCAAGGGCTATTTCGAGGACAAGGAGGCGGGCTTCAGCTCGATCACCGAAGACCTGGACGCACCTCAGGTGACCTGGGGGCTCAGTGCACGGGAGTTGCAGCTGACCAGCGATCTGTCGCTGGATCTGTCCTATGATTATTTCGATCGGGACAGCTACTACAATCCGCAATCTGAAAGTGTCGTTGCCGGGCGCACCAAGCAAGACGGCAAGGCAACCCTAGCGAAGGAAATCAATGACCGGCTGACCGTGTCCTTCGGACTTGGCTATGTAGTTCAGCGTGATCCGTCCAGCGTTCAGGCCGGGCAGTATGGGACCGACGGGCGACGTCTCGATACGGGTGTCCGCGCGGCCTATCTTCTGAACGACGAGGTCAGCAAGGTTTATGGTTTCGGTCAGGTCACCGCGAACCGGCAGGGCAATATTCTCCGCAATGACCGCGGCGGTGTCGGTACCAGTTACCAGATAACCGAGCGGCTTGGCGCCAATGCCGAGCTTTCCTATGGCACAACGGGGTTGGGCGGGCTTGTCGGTGTTTCCTACAAGACCAGCGAAACCGACCGGTATTACGTCAACTATGTCGTGGATCCCGATCGGGCCTATGACTGGAACCGCGACTACGACCTCACCGGGCGTGACCTCGGTCGCTTGGTTGTCGGTGCGGAAAAGCAGTTGAACGATATGTGGAGTGCCTTTGCCGAGAACAGCTATGATCTGTATGGCGAACGCAATTCCCTGTCGAAAACCTATGGTATCAAGTTCGCACCCGACGCGGTCAGGACGGTCGAGGCCTCCTATGCCGGACAATCGGTCATCGACGACACGATTGATTCCGCAACCGGCCTGAAAAACGCCGATTTCGACCGCGATGCGTTTGCTCTGGCCTATGCCTATGATGATGACAAGAATTCGGGGATCTCGATGCGGTTGCGCGGTGAAACGCGCTTCGACAATTCCGAGGATGGCACGCGCGACCTCGATGTCTATCTTGCCACGGGTTACCTGAATTATCGCACAAATGACGACTGGCGTCTGCTGACCAGTGTCGATGCTTCGTTCAGCAACAAGGGTGACAACGCATATTCGACATTGGGGGACTATATCAACGGCTCGGTTGGCTATGCCTATCGGCCGGTCGCCAATGATCGCTTCAATGCGCTGTTCCGCTATAACTTCGTTTATAACCTGCCCGACAGCAATGGCAGGGCAAGCAGCACGAATAGGCTCGATCCAGGCCAGCGTTCGCATATCTTGTCCGCCGACGCAGAGTTCATGGCGACCAAGATGCTGACATTGGGGGCCAAATATGCGTTTCGCCTCGGTGAGACGAACTATCAGGTCAACGATCCGCAGAAGGGCGTCTACTTCGCGGGCTGGGAGAATTCAAACGCCCAGCTGGGGGTACTGCGCGCAGATTTCCACGTCATCGAAAAATGGGACTTCCTGACCGAAGCACGCGTTCTCTACCAATCCAGCGACAATGAGGCGAACTACGGTGCGCTGGCGGGTGTCTACCGTCAGATCGGCGATAATCTCAAGGTCGGCGGCGGCTATAATTTCGGCAGTTTCAGCTCTGACCTGGCCGATCAGACCTATAATGACCGCGGCTGGTTCATCAATATCGTCGGAAAGATGTAGGTATCGACTATCGGTGGCGGCGTGACAATCACAAGGATTGCGCCGCCACAACTGCAGGCTGGCACATCGTCTATCACTGCGAACGAATGCAAAAAACTGAGGACAGGCCGGCGGTTTTGGTCGCCGGTTCTCACAAGTCGGGTGAATTCGGGTTGGACGACGCTCCGTCGTGGCCGGCGATCTGGACCGCCAACCGAAAATAAACCATAAAGAGCAGGTAATAAAAATTCCACCTAAGATAGTTCTTGTCCGGACTTGCGATTACGCGCGAATACGGGCAGGTTCGCAATCTTCGAACGGGATGCGCGCAATGTGCGAGAAAGGAAGACTTTGATGATTTCACGCAGAGGATTTCTCGCGGTCGTGGGGGCTTCCGTCCCGTTTCTTGCCGCAGGCACCGCCTTGGCCGGCGAACAGCCATCGCCCAAGGCCGTCTTGTTCGACAAGGATGCACCGGTCATTGGCAATCCGGACGGCGACGTGACGGTGGTCGTCTATTTCGACTACCAATGCAGCTATTGCAAACGCGATTATCCGATGCTGCGCAAGGCTGTCGCCGATGATGGCAATACGCGGCTGGTGATGAAAGACTGGCCGATCTTCGGACCGGTTTCCGCCTATGCGGCGCAGTGCGTTCTGGGGGCCGCTCAGATCGGCCAGTATGAGACAGGCCTTAATGCGCTGATGGGCGCGACGGGGCGGCTGGAGATGGCGACCGTCGACATGATCCTCGCCAACGCCGGACTTGATATGGATGCGGTTTCTGCCGCCGTGAAACGCAACAGCCGCAAGATCAACGGCCTTCTTGATCGCAACTATCTTCAGGCCGATGCCTTCGGCTTCATCGGGACACCGTCTTACATCGTCGACCAGACGTTGTTTCCGGGCGTCATCGGAGCAGATGTGTTGCATGCCGCGATTGCCGAAGCCCGCGCCGCCTGAACGCCGCCGGCAGGCGGCGTTCGCGCGTGATATCGCGATGTCGTTGCCGTGTCAGTCTTTCTTGTCAGCAAAGGCGGCGCGGCCGGCCTTGTCGAGTTCGGCAAATTCCGCGTCTGTGAGGCGGATGCCCGCACCGGCGATATTCTCCTCCAGATGGGCGCATTTTGACGTGCCGGGGATCGGCAGCATCACCGGGCTGCGCTTGAGGATCCAGGCCAGGGCGATCTGACCCGGCGTGGCGTCATGCGCTTTGGCAATTGCATCCATGATCGTCCCGGGGCCGGCCAGCGCGCCGGCGGCAAGCGGGAACCAGGGAATGAAGCCGATTCCATGCGCGCTGCAATAGTCGAGCACGGCTTCGCTGGTTCGGTCGATCAGATTGTAGCGGTTCTGAACTGTGGCAACCTTGAAATGGGCAGAGGCGGCCTTGATGTCATCGACCGAGACTTCTGACAGTCCGGCATGGGCGATCAGCCCTTCCGCGATAAATTCGGCAATGGCGCCGAACTGCTCGTCGGCGGGAACCTTCTGGTCAATGCGGTGCAGCTGCCAGAGCGGAATCTGCTCGAGCTTGAGGTTGCGCAGGCTCTTGTGAAGCTGCTGGCGCAGATATTCAGGGCGGCCGACAGGGAGCCAGATGCCAGGCCCGGTGCGGGTCAGTCCGCCTTTTGTGGCGATCGTGATCCCGCCATAGGGATGAAGCGCCTCACGGATCAGCCATTCGGACACGTCTGGTCCGTAACTGTCGGCCGTGTCGATGAAGTTGATGCCGAGTTCGGGAAGGCGTTTCAGGGTTCTGAGCGCTTCGGCTCTGTCTTCAGGTTCGCCCCAGACGCCCTTGCCGGTGATGCGCATGGCGCCGTAGCCGAGCCGGTTGATGGTGATATCGCCGCCGATTTTGAAGGTGCCGGATTGAGCCGCGTCGGTCATGGAATTCTCCCTTGATGAAACGAGACGGGTGCCGCGAGCCGTGTGTGATACCGGTGCAGCAAGAAAGATCTTGGCTCTTGTCACATGGTCAGCTGGCAGCATTGTTTCAATGGATGGACGTGCTTTTGCGACAGATTGTCTGTCTTCCGGTCATTCGCAAAAGGCAGGGCCCGTTTCGCGTATGCCGCGGGCAAGCGCGTCCGTGACCTGCGCCAGAGGACTGGTATCGACATCACTTTGTCCGCTGCCAATGAGGGTGGCGAAGTGGCGATAGAGCCCTGCATATTCGCGTTCAGGCGCTTCACAGAGCGTTACGCCATTGTGGCGCAGACGCATGCCGCTGCGATCGATCTCGATGGAGCCGCTATCGGTTTCGACGACGATCATCTTGTCGTCTGGACCGGTTTTGCGCCAGTCAAATGCGGCCTCGATGCCAAGGCCAGCTGCACCTTCAAACTGCAGGCGAGCGGCGATCGGGGCATCACGGCCATCGGGGTAGACGAGGTGAGCGGCGTGCAAATGAAGCGGCATCGGCAAGATATGGCCGAGAAGCGCCAGGCCGTTGATGCCGCTGTCAAACACGCCGAAAGCGCCGCTTTGCCAGATCCAGTCCTGACGGGGATGCCAGCGTCGCACGTCCTCATGCCAGCGCAGCCTCGCCGCGCGGACGGCGCTTTGCGCGACCAGCCGGCGGGCGGGTTCCGCGGCCGGGGCGAAACGGCT
Source organism: Martelella sp. HB161492 (assembly GCF_013184775.1). Lineage (GTDB taxonomy): Bacteria > Pseudomonadota > Alphaproteobacteria > Rhizobiales > Rhizobiaceae > Martelella. The sequence continues at coordinate 113,461 of NZ_JAATVV010000005.1, read as the reverse complement.
GTGCCAGCTGGCAAACAGTGTCAGTCCCCTTCTGTCGGCTTCCTGTTTCAGTGTTGCCATCTCCGCAAGACTGGTCGCCGGTGGTTTTTCGAGCAGGACGTGACAGCCGGCCTTTAGCGCCGCCATGGCAAGCGGAAAACGTGCATGCGGGGGCACGCAAAGGGCAAGGGCGTCGATATTGCGGTCGGCGTCAAGCAGGGCGTTAAGCGAAGTGAATGCGGGGCGAATATCGTCTGGCAGGGTCGGGTCGACAACACCCGCCAGCCGGAACTGGTGATCGGCCGTGATCGCAGGCAAATGCTGATCGCGGGCGATCTTGCCGAAACCGACGATCGCAATGCCGATCTGTGTCATGGTTTTCCCCGTTTTTCCGCCGAGGCGATCTGTCCTGAACAGGAATCGCGCGACGGGCGCCCACATTCTTCGTTTATCGCTGCTTAAGCACGAGGGGAAGCAGTGGCCGCGCCTCAGCCGCTATTTTTCTCGTTTTGCGTGAGATCCTGACGGCGAATGCCCGGTGCGGGCCGCTTCAACGGGAGGCAAACAGGTTGGCGAGCTGCTTTTCGATCAGTGTCAGCACCCGCCAGACCGGCGGCGAGGGAGAGCCGTCAGCGCGCTGGATCAATGAATAGGGACTGACATTGATCTCTTCCTTCAGCGGTAGCTGGCAGACCCGGCCACCGAGAATGCCTTCTTTTTCGAAGAAGGCGGCAACCGGGCGGGCAACCGGGCTGATGGCATCGGTCTCGGAGATGATTGCGAGTGTCAACAGGGCCGAGGTGGTGACGAGAATATGTTTCGGCAACATCAGGCCATGGGCGAGGAGGTGGATCTCGATCGAGCGGCGCAGCGGCGAGCCGGCCGGCTGCAGCACCCAGTCAAAATCGAGACAGTCGCCGATGGACAGCGTGTCGGCGCTGGCAAGCGGGTGATCGAGCCGGGCCATGATACTGACCGGCTCGAAGCCGATCGGGCGCATGGTGACGGTCTTGGCATCCATATCCTCCGGCAGGCGGCCGAGATAGAAATCGAGATTGTAGGAGAAAAGCGCTTCCGAGAGCTTGTCGGACGTATCAACCTGCACGGTCAGCTCGATTTCGGGATAGTTGCGGCGCAGTTCGCGGATCACCGGCATCACGATCTCCAGCGATGGGCCGGTAACCGCGCCCATGCGGACGGAGCCGCGCGCACCGGCAGCCATCTGGGCGATCTCGCGATGGCTCTCGTCAAGCTGATGCAGGATGACAACGGCGCGCTGGGCGATGGCGTAGCCGATTTCGGTCAGCACCACGCCGCGGCCGTGACGATCATAAAGCTTGGCGCCGACGGTATGTTCGAGTTCGCCCAAGAGGCGCGATGCGGCCGACTGGGTCATGCCCAGCTGGGCGGCAGCGGCGGAGATCTGCCCGCTGCGCTCAAGGATCGAGATCAGCCGGAGCTGCGAAAAACGCAAGCCCCTGCGGATAAACTCGTCTTCGAGGAATATCTGCTCCTTGCCAGCCATAGGATATACCAATTTCGCTATATCTATTGAGTTATTATTCATTTGAACGTCTAGCACAAAATTGCAACTATGGCTTCAGCGATTTGGTTGTAATTTTTATTTAACGTCCTGAAAATAAAGCGTTAAATTTGGATTTTGACCGCTCGCTCCATAGCTCGGGCGCTCTTTTGCGGCCGAAGGGGAGGTTGACGAACAATCCAACTGCATGCCCGGCCGGAATGATCCGGCGCGGGTCGGGAAAGTTGTACCCGAAACATCCGCAGGTTGTCTCTGGAGGTGGAGGCGCGTGCGGAAAGGATGGTGTTTGTCGCAAATCTGCTGACCTGACGGCGCGTGGTGCGCTTGCGTCATCGTCCGCTTCTGGCGGGCATCCTGTTGGGTTTGAACCGGAGAGGAACGGTTGGCCCGACGATCACTGGGAGGACTTTTTATGAAAGCATTGCTTTTGACGACCGTCGCCGCGCTGGCGATGAGCGCTGCCGCCGCATCGGCGGAAACGGTCGGCTTTTCGCAGATCGGTTCGGAATCCGGCTGGCGCGCCGCCGAAACGACCATCACCAAACAGCAGGCTGAAGAACGCGGCATCGATCTGAAATTCTCCGATGCACAGCAGAAGCAGGAAAACCAGATTGCTGCGATCCGCTCCTTCGTGGCGCAGGGCGTTGACGCGATCTTCCTGGCTCCGGTTGTTGCAACCGGCTGGGACAGCGCGCTGGAAGAGGCAAAGGATGCCGGCATTCCGGTGATCCTGCTCGACCGTCAGGTCGATGCACCGGATGATCTTTACATGACGGCCGTCGGCTCCAACGTTGTGCATGAGGGCGAAGTTGCCGCCAACTGGCTGATCGACACCGTCGGCGACAAGGATTGCAATGTGGTTGAACTGGAAGGCACGACCGGTTCTTCCGTTGCCATCGACCGCAAGAAGGGGTTCGATGATACCGTTGCATCGCATCCCAACATCAAGATCATCCGCAGTCAGACCGGCGATTTCACCCGCTCGCAGGGCAAGGAAGTCATGGAAAGCTTCCTGCAGGCGGAAAATGGCGGCCAGAATATCTGTGCGCTCTTCTCGCATAATGATGACATGGCCGTCGGCGCCATCCAGGCCATCAAGGAGGCCGGTCTGAAGCCCGGATCCGACATTCTGGTGGTCTCGATTGATGCCGTTCCGGACTATTTCAAGGCGATGTCCGAAGGCGAGACCAACGCCACGGTTGAACTGACGCCGAATATGGCCGGTCCGGCCTTTGATGCGCTCGCTGCCTACTGGAAAGACGGCACCATGCCGCCGAAATTCATCCAGACGGAATCGAAGCTTTACACCCAGGCTGACGATCCGGCCGGCGAATATGCCCGCCGCAAGGACCTTGGTTATTAAGGTCCCCTCCCGAGCCGCCGGGGCCGTTTCATCGGCCCCGGCGGGTCAAGCCTGGGCCTTGCGCCCGAACCGGGGTGAATTGAAATGCTATTGGAAATTGAATCTCTGACGAAGACCTTTCTGGGCATGACTGCGCTCGACCACGTCAATTTCGAGCTGGCCGCAGGAGAGGTTCATGCGCTTCTGGGCGAGAATGGCGCGGGAAAGTCGACGCTGATCAAGTGCCTGACCGGTGCCTATCATCGCGATGCCGGCTCCATCACGCTCAATGGCGCGCAGATTTCGCCGCGCTCCACGTCGGAAGCGCAGGAACTGGGCATTGGCACCGTCTATCAGGAGGTCAACCTCCTTCCCAATCTCACCGTCGCGCAGAACCTGACCTTCGGCCGCGAACCGCGCCGCTTCGGTGTGATCGATAACCGCACCATGAAGATCGATGCGCTGAAAATGCTGGAAGGCTATGGCCTCGACATTGATGTCAGCCGCGACCTCGGCACCTATTCCGTTGCCGTGCAGCAGATCATCGCCATCGCCCGCGCCGTGGCGCTTTCCGGCAAGGTGCTGATCCTTGACGAGCCGACGGCCAGTCTCGATACCCGCGAAGTGCGCATGCTGTTTGATGTCGTGCGCCGGCTGCGCGATGAGGGGCTGGGGATTATTTTCGTATCCCATTTTCTCGATCAGGTCTTTGAACTGACGGACCGGATCACGGTTCTGCGCAATGGGCGCAAGATCGTCACCGAAAAGACCGCCGATCTCGACCGGATCCGGCTGATTTCGCATATGCTCGGCCGGGAGCTGGAAGGCGAGGAAGGCGAGGGTGCCCGCCGGCCGACGGAAGGTCGTGTCGGTGCGGAACCGATCCTGACCATGCGCGGGCTTGGCCGCAAGAACATGGTCGAACCCTTCGATCTCGACATTCACAAGGGCGAGGTCGTCGGACTTGCCGGTCTGCTTGGCTCCGGGCGAACCGAAACCGCGCAGCTGGTATTCGGGGTGCGGCACGCCCAGACGGGAACGATCTCCGATCAGAATGGGCCGCTCAAGATCACAAGTCCGCGTGATGCCATTGCGGCGGGTTTCGGCTTTGCGCCGGAGGACCGCAAGACGGACGGGATCATTGCCGATCTCTCCATCCGCGAGAATATCGCGCTGGCCATGCAGGCCAGGCGCGGCTGGGCGCGGCCGATCCCGCGCGCCGAACAGGACCGGATCGTCGCTGATTATATCGAGAAGCTCGACATCAGGACGTCTGGTCCGGAAAAGCCGATTGGCGAGCTGTCGGGCGGCAACCAGCAAAAGGTTGTTCTGGCGCGCTGGCTGGCGATGAATCCACGCTTTCTCATTCTCGACGAGCCGACACGCGGCATCGATGTCGGGGCACATGCGGAAATCCTGCATCTGATCCAGGAGATCACCGCCGAGGGTATGTCTATCCTGGTGATTTCGTCCGAACTTGACGAACTGATCGCGGTTGCCGACCGGGTGATCGTGGTGCGCGACCGCGCCCATGTCGCTGAGCTCGTCGGTGAGGAAATCGTCTCGGACAATATCGTCCGGGCGATTGCCACCTCGAAGAAGCAGGAGGAGGTTGCGTGATGCCACAGGGAATCAAGCGGGTTCTGCCGCAACTTGTCACTCTGGCCTTTCTGGTGGCGCTGGTTTCGGTGTTCTTCCCGGCCTTCCTTCAGGTCGATTATTCATCCGGCCGTTTTGTCGGCCCGGTCGTCGACGTATTGAAACGGGCAGCACCTGTCGCACTCTTGTCCATCGGCATGACGCTGGTGGTGGCGACCAAGGGCATCGACCTTTCGGTCGGCACGGTGATTGCCATCACCGGCGCGGTTGCCGCCGCCACGCTGACGGCGGGCTACGGCATTCCGGCCGCGATCTTCATGGCGCTGGTCGCCGGGCTGATTGCCGGCCTTTTCAACGGGACACTGGTTGCCTTTATCGGCATTCAGCCGATTGTTGCGACGCTGATCCTGATGATTTCGGGACGCGGGATTGCCCAGCTGATCACCGAAGGCCGTATCCTTACGTTCAACGCGCCGGGTTTTGCCTGGCTCGGTTCCGGGGCTCTGTTCGGTATCCCGGTGCCAACCGTGATCTGGCTTCTGGCCGCAGTGATTGCCATTCTCGTGATGCGGCGCACCGCGCTCGGCCTTCTGGTCGAGGCAGTCGGCGTGAACATGAAGGCGGCGTCGCTTGCCGGCGTCAATGCGCGGGTGCTGCTGATTGCCGTCTATATGGCGTCAGGCCTTTGCGCAGCGGTTGCCGGCATTATCACGGCTGCCGACATCCGCGGGGCGGATGCCAATAATGCGGGGCTCTGGCTGGAACTTGATGCGGTGCTGGCGACCGTTATCGGTGGCAATTCGCTGCTTGGCGGCCGGTTCTCGATCTCGGCTTCCGTCATCGGTGCGCTGATCATCCAGACCATCGATACCGGCATTCTTCTGGCGGGTTTCCCATCGGAATATAATCTGGTCATCAAGGCAGCGCTGGTGGTCATCATTCTGGTTCTGCAATCACCCAATGTTGTCGGTGATCTGAAGTTCTTCCGTCAGGATTTCTTCCGTCGCGGCGCGTCTGCAACGACGAATGATCCGGCTGTTCGCAGGGGGGCAAAATGAAAAACCCGCGTCTCTATCCGCTGTTTGCCACGATCGCGATTTTCATCGTTGCCTATGCGATCTGCTACACGCAGTTCCCGGCCATGCTGTCGACCCGCGTCGCCGGTAACCTGCTCACCGACAATGCCTATCTCGGTATCGTCGCCGTCGGCATGACGGTGGTGATCCTGTCCGGGGGGATCGACCTCTCGGTCGGCTCGGTGATTGCCTTTTCCGGCGTCTTCATCGCGGTTTTGCTGCGCGATACCGGACTTCACCCGCTGGTCGTTTTCGCCCTGCTGCTGGTGGTCACCACCGCTTTCGGTGCGGCGATGGGCTTCCTGATCCACAAGCTTGCCATGCCGGCCTTCATCGTCACGCTGGCCGGCATGTTCCTGGCCCGCGGCGTTGCCTACATGATGACGATCGATTCCATCCCGATCGCCGATCCCTTCTTCAAGGCCCTGCAAAAGACCTATTGGGTGATGCCCGGCAAGGGACGGCTGACGCTGATCGGTATCATCATGCTGCTGGCCTTTGTCGTCGGTCATATCGTCGCCCACAAGACCCGCTTCGGCGCGTCGATCTTTGCGATTGGCGGCGGCGAGCAGACGGCCAAGCTGATGGGTGCCAGGGTGGGCCAGACGACGATTGCCATCTATGCCTTTTCCGGCTTCATGGCCGGGCTCGGCGGCATTGTTTTCGCCATCTATACCGGCTCGGGTTATCCGCTGGCGACCGTCGGCACGGAGTTGTCCGCAATTGCGACGGTCGTCATTGGCGGCACGCTTCTGACGGGTGGCGCCGGCTATGTTTTTGGCACGCTGTTCGGCGTGTTGACCATGGGGTTAATCCAGACTTACATCGTCTTTGACGGGACGCTTTCGAGCTGGTGGACCAAGATGGCAATCGGCATTCTCCTGCTCCTCTTCATCCTGCTGCAGAAGGGGCTTCTCAAGCTCACCGTGGCGCGCAGCGCTCCGGCCTGATCTTCACCGCAAAAGATCATCGGCGCAGTCAGGCGCCGGTGATGTCCACAACCCATAAAAACAGTCCCAGCCAGGGAGTACACCGCAATGTCCAGGGCCAACAAAGCCTTCTCGATCGGCCTTGATTATGGCACGAACTCCGTTCGCGCCCTTGTCGTCGGCTGCGACGACGGCTTCGAATATGGAACCCATGTGTTCAACTATCCAAGCGGCGATCAGGGCGTGCTGCTCGATCCAGCCAATCCGCTTCTCGCCCGCCAGAGCCCGGCTGACTATCTCGCCGGTCTCGAGGTGAGTGTGAAAGGTGCGCTTGCTGCTGCTTCAAACCATCCCGACTTCGCGCCTGAGCGGGTGATCGGCATCGGTGTCGATACGACGGGCTCCAGTCCGCTGCCGGTGGATAGCGAAAACCGTGCGCTCGCCGTGGATCCGCGTTTTGCAGACAATCTCAACGCCTATTGCTGGCTGTGGAAGGACCACACCTCCTGGCGCGAGGCTGGCAAGATCACCGAGCTTGGCAAGGCCGAGCGGCCGCAATATCTGGCCATGGTCGGCGATACCTATTCGTCGGAATGGTGGTGGTCGAAAATCTGGCACTGCCTCAATGTCGATCCGGCGGTCTTTGATGCCGCCGCTTCCTGGGTGGAGATCGCTGACTGGATTCCGGCCGTTCTTTCAGGCATCGACAAGCCGGCAGACATTCGCCGGGGTGTCTGTGCGGCCGGTCATAAGGGGCTCTACAATCCCAAATGGGGTGGACTTCCCGACAAGGAATTCCTCGGCATGCTCGATCCGAAGATCGCAAAATTGCGCGACCGGCTTTACGAGACAGCACAGGATATCGCCACGCCGGCGGGCGCGCTTTCGGCTGAATGGGCAGAAAAGCTCGGCCTGCCGGAAGGGATCATGATTGCCACCGGCGCTTTCGACAACCATCTGGGCTCGATCGGCTGCGGCATTCGCGAAGGGATGCTGGTCAAGGTCATCGGCACGTCCACCTGCGACTGCGCCGTGGTGCCGCCGTCGAGTGGCACGGACACGATCCCGGGTCTCTGCGGCATTGTCGAAGGCTCGATCCTGCCGGGCTATTTCGGCATCGAAGCCGGGCAGTCCGCCGTCGGCGATATTTTCAAGTGGTGGGTCGAACGTGTCTGCAAGGGCGATGCCTCGCTGCATGCCGAGCTGACGGCAGAGGCCACGGCCATGAAGCCGGGTCAGAGCGGGCTGATCGCGCTCGACTGGAACAATGGCAACCGTACCATCCTCGTTGACCAGCGCCTGACCGGCCTGATCATGGGCCAGACTCTCTATACGACGCGTTCGGAAATCTATCGCGCGCTGGTGGAAGCAACGGCCTTTGGCGCGCGTGCCATTGTTGAGCGGATGACCGATTTCGGCGTGCCGATCAATGAGGTGGTCTGCGCTGGCGGCATTGCCGAGAAGAACCCGATGCTGATGCAGATCTATGCCGATGTCATGAACCGCTCGATGCTGGTGACCCGCTCGGCCCAGACCTGCGCGCTCGGTGCGGCTGTGGCTGCCGCGTCGGTCGCCGGAGCGCATGACACGCTGGCCGAAACCACCGCGGCAATGACGGGGCTGAAGGACATCCGCTACGATCCGATCCCGGAAAATGTTGCCGTCTATGAGAAGCTTTATGGGCTCTACATCACGCTGCATGACGGCTTTGGCGGGGTGACCCGTGACGCCGATTTCTCCACCGTGATGAAGGAACTCATCGATATTCGCGACGAAGCCCGGGCGTAACGCCTCCGTCGCCAAGTGTTTGAAATTTGAAAGGGAATGACCATGCTCGGCTTAAAGCCTGTCAAAATCTGGTTCGTCTGCGGCTCGCAGCACCTTTATGGCCCGGAAACCCTGGCCCAGGTGGATGCACAGCTGGCGAAGATTACCGACTATCTGTCGAAGGAAGCCGGCCTGCCGCTCGAAATCGTCACCCAGCCGGTGGCCAAGTCCTCCGCCGAGGTGACGGATCTTTGCATCCGTGCCAATGCCGATCCTGAATGCGGTGGTCTGATCCTGTGGATGCACACGTTCTCGCCGGCCAAGATGTGGATCCGCGGCCTGTCGCAGCTCACCAAACCCTTCATGCATCTCCATACCCAGTTTGCCCGCGAATTGCCGTGGGATACGATCGATATGGACTATATGAACCTCAACCAGTCTGCCCATGGCGACCGCGAGGCCGGTTTCATCCATTCGCGCCTCAGGCTTGGCCGCAAGGTCGTTGTCGGCCACTGGACCGACACGGACGTTCATGCCCGCATTGATGCCTGGATGCGGGCCGCACGCGCCTGGCACGACTGGCAGGGCGGCCGCTTCTGCCGCTTCGGTGACAATATGCGCGAGGTCGCGGTGACGGAAGGCGACAAGGTCGCCGCCGAAATGGCCTTCGGCTTTTCGGTCTCCGGTTACGGAATCATGGATCTGGTCGACGTGATGTCCGGCATCGCTGACAGCGATGTTGCCGCACTCGCCGCCGAATATGAGACCCTCTACGATGTCATGCCGGTTCTGAAGAAGGGCGGCGACAAGCATCATTCGCTGCTGCACGCGGCCCGCCAGGAGCTGGCGCTCAAGGCCTTCTTCGCCGAGGGCGGTTTCAAGGGCTTTACCGACACGTTCGAGGATCTGCACGGGGTTGAGCAGCTGCCGGGCATTGCCTCGCAGCGCATGATGGCGGCTGGTTTCGGATTTGCGGGGGAGGGCGACTGGAAGACGGTGGCGCTGGTGCGGGCGCTGAAGGTGATGGGCCATGGCCTGTCCGGTGCGACCTCCTTCATGGAGGATTATACCTATCATATGGTTCCCGGCGCCGAGCAGGTGCTCGGGTCGCATATGCTGGAAGTTTGCCCGACGATCGCTGCCGACAAGCCCAAGGTGGAAATCCATCCGCTCGGCATTGGCGGCAAGGCTGATCCCGTTCGTCTGGTGTTCGATGCCCGTCTTGGCGACGCGGTGTCGGCGAGCCTGATGGATATGGGCAACCGCTTCCGCCTGCTGGTCAACGAGGTGACGACGGTCGAACATCCCGCTCTGCCGAACCTGCCGGTTGCCAGTGCGGTCTGGGAATGCAAGCCGGATTTCAAGACGGCGCTGCAGTCCTGGATCCTTGCTGGCGGTGCGCATCACACGGCCTTCTCCTTTGATGTCACCACCGAGATGCTGGAAGATTTTGCCACCATGGCCGGTATCGAGCTGGCGGTGATCAATGCCGACACGACGATCCCGCAATTCAAGCAGGACCTGATGACCAATGAAGTCTACTGGCACATTGCCAAGGGCTTCAGGGCCTGAGGAGGGTGACATGTCGATTTATAAAGAGATCCGGCGCGAGGCCTATGAAGCCAATATCGCGCTGCCGAAACACGGGCTGATCAACCTGACCTTCGGCAATGCCAGTGCGGCGGATCGTGACCGCGCCGTCTTTGCCATCAAGCCGAGCGGTGTCGATTACGACGAGCTGTCTCCGGACAACATGGTGGTGGTCGATTTCGACGGCAAGACTGTCGAGGGGAATATGCGCCCCTCGTCAGACACGCCGACCCATCGCTGCCTGCTGATGGCATTTGAGGGGATTGGCGGCGTGGTGCATACCCATTCCAGTCATGCCACCGCCTTTGCCCAGGCGGGCAGGCCGATCCCGAATTTCGGCACGACCCATGCGGACTATTTCTACGGCGAGATTCCGGTGACCCGGAAAATGACGCCGGAGGAAATCGCCAGCGCCTATGAATGGGAAACCGGCAATGTCATCCTTGAGCGCTTCAAGGGGCTCGATCCGCTGGACTTTCCGGGCGTTCTGGTCAATCGCCACGCGCCCTTCACCTGGGGCAAATCGGTTGCCAAGGCAGTTGAGGTCGCAGTTGCCGTCGAATGCATCGCCCATATGGCAATGATGTCGATGCAGCTGAACCCCGGTCTGCAGCACATCGAGCAGGAATTGCTGGACAAGCACTTCCTCCGGAAACACGGCAAGAACGCCTATTACGGACAGCCGGGCTGAAAGACATCGATTTCGAGATTTCGGGCGGGCGTGACGAAGGTCGCGCCCGTCTTGTTCTGGTGGCATGTCATCACTGAAATGACTGATAAATGTCATTCGTCACTTGCATGGAAAAATCGTATCGGTTTTACTGTCGGTATCGTACACAACCGGTGCAAATCCGACTTGCACTGCCGGCTGACCGCCGGGACGCATTGCCTTTGATCGCGGTGGCGCCGTCTTGTCGTCTGCGGGCTTTGCAATGATCATGCGTGTGCTCAAGGCCCGGGGAAATGCCGGTGTGACCGGTCCGAAAGCGAGACAGCGATGCGATCCCTCTTCACTGCCTTTTCCTGCCTGCTGCTGATCGGTGCCAGCGCCGAAATGGCGGCGGCCGACCCGTCGCCGGCGCAGCCGGCAGATGTCACCGCCATCGGCGATATCGTCCGGGCGCAGTTCGACGCGCGTGATCTCAACGCTCTGATCGTTGAGGTGAGGGTGGATGGCGAACCGGTCTTCAGTGAAGCGCTGGGCGAGGCCATGACGGGGGTACCTGCGACGACGGAGGTTCGGTTTCGCAATGGCGCAGTCGGGCTTGCCTATGTTGCAGCCCTTGCTCTCAAGCTGTCTGAAGAGGGAGCTGTTGAGCTCGATGCCCCGATCTCCAGATGGTTGCCTGATCTGCCGGACGCTGACACGGTCACCATCCGGATGCTTGCGAATATGACCGCCGGCTATCCTGATCATGTCGCCAATCAGGATGGCTTTGTTGAACCCTTCACGGAAGATCCCTTCGCGACCTGGACGCCTGATGCGCTGATCGCTGTCAGCCTTTCGATGCCGCGCCGTTTCGCGCCGGGGACGAACTGGGACTATTCGCATAGCGACTACGTCATTCTCGGTCAGGTGCTGACCGCTGCCACCGGAAAACCGATGCATCAGCTGATGCAGGATTATATTCTGACACCGCTGAACCTGACCGGGACATTCGGATTTGACAATGCCGAGATCCCTGCGCCCGTGCTGCATGGCTTCACCGCCGAACGCGGCTTTCTGGAGGATGCCACGTTCTGGAACCCATCCTGGACGCTTCCGAGCGGAGCTATCCAGGTGGCGACCATCTCGGATATGGCGAAAAGCTTTGACGCGATTGTCGGCGCCGATGGTTTTCTCAGCAAAGCGGCGCGTCAGGCAATGATTACGCCGGCGCTGATCGGTTTCGGTGCTCCGCTTGAGGGATGCCCGACCTGTCACAGGCTAACGCGTGATTTCAGCTACGGGCTTGGCACCATGCTGCAGGGCGACTGGGTGTTCCAGACGCCGCTGTTCGGCGGTTATGCAGCTTCGGTTGGCACGCTGCCTGAGGAGCACAACGATGGTCGCAGGATCACAATTGCCGCCGTCGCGACCTATCGTCCAAGTTCCGTTGCCGACTGGAGCGGGGCGTTGCCAAACTGGGCGGACCAGACGGTCCGGCTGATAGCCGCTGAACTCAAACCGGATAATCCGCCGCCGATGCGCTGATTTAGCCGCGTGAACTTGATTGTCTGCGACTGGCGGGATGGCGCATCGCAATGGCTTTTCGGTTGCCGCCAAAGGCGGAGAGGCTGCGGCCAGAAAAAGCGCGGAAGGCTCGCTTTTCTGGTGATCTTTTGAACAAGCGGGGCTGTTCAAACTCTTCTTTGGTGATTATGCAGGGTTGATGTGTTTTTTAAAGTTCAACCCAGCTTTGTTCGACGACGGCTTCCATGGCCACATAGCTGGTCGTTGAACTGACAAAGGGGAGTTCCGAGATCCGTCCGGCCATGATCTCGCGAAAGTGCATCATATCGCGCGAGCGGACCTTCAGCTGATAGTCGAAGCCGCCGGTGATCATGTAGCATTCCTCGACTTCGGGGATTTTGCGAACGGCCTCATTGAACTGAAGCAGGGCCTTTTCGCGCGTGTCTGTTACCTTTACGGTCACATAGGTGACATGGGTGAGGCCGAGTTTGATCGGTGAGAGAATGGCACGGTATCCGGTGATCAGGCCCATGGCCTCCATCTGCCGGATGCGCAGCGCGACGGGAGTCTTTGAAAGACCCACCATGCGTGACAGTTCCGTCAGAGGAATGCGCGCATTGTCGACGAGAATTTCGAGGATCCTGCGGTCGATAGCGTCGATCTTCGCGGTTGATACCATATGAAACCTGAATTTTGGTCTGATAGACCAAGTCTTTAACATTCTTCAGTCGCATGGTCCAAGGAATTGGCGATAACCTCACAAAAAAACCGAGGAACAGCATGACCAATATCAATTTCGATACACTGAATTTTACCGCGAAATTTGCCGACGAGCAGGCATGTCTGAAGGAGTTGGTCGATCAGGCCCGCATCACCGCAGACGAGCGTGCGGCCATCAGCGCCCGCGCGGCCGATCTGGTTCGCCGTATTCGCAGCGAGAGCAAACCCACGTTGATGGAGCATTTTCTCTCCGAATACGGGCTTTCGACCCGCGAGGGCGTGGCGCTGATGTGTCTGGCCGAAGCGATGCTGCGCGTGCCGGACCGTGACACGATCGATGCGCTGATCGAAGACAAGATCGCACCGTCGGAATGGAACAAGCATCTGGGCACAGCGGCATCCTCGCTGGTCAATGCTTCGACCTGGGGGCTGATGCTGACCGGCAAGGTGCTGGATGAAAAGAGCGAGCCCGGGATTGCTAATACACTGCACGGTCTTGTCCGCCGGCTCGGCGAGCCGGTGATCCGCACCGCGGTCACCCGGGTGATGAAGGAAATGGGCCGCCAGTTCGTGCTGGGCGAAACCATTGAGGGCGCGCTGAAGCGCGGCGAGGCACGCAACAAGCAGGGCTTCACCTATTCCTTCGACATGCTGGGCGAGGCGGCGATGACCAGCGCCGATGCCGACCGCTATGCCCGCTCCTATGAAAATGCCATCACCGCCATCGGCAAGGCCGCCGTTCATGCTGCCACTGTTGATAATCCCGGGATTTCGATCAAGCTTTCGGCGTTGCACCCGCGTTATGAAGTGGCCAAGGAAGAACGGGTGATGGCGGAACTGGTGCCGGTTGTCACCAGATTGGCGCGGCAGGCGAAAGAGGCCGGGATCGCGCTTCATGTCGATGCCGAGGAGCAGGCCCGGCTGGTCATTTCCTTCAAGGTGATCGAGGCTGTCATGGCCGACGAGACTCTTTCCGGCTGGGATGGCTTCGGCGTCGTGGTTCAGGCCTATGGCAAGCGGGCAGGGGCCGCCATTGATGCGCTTTACGCCATGGCGACGCGCTATGACCGCAAGATCAACATCCGTCTCGTCAAGGGCGCCTATTGGGACACCGAGATGAAGCTCGCCCAGGTCAACGGCATGCCGGATTTCCCGCTCTTCACCTCGAAGACCGCGACCGACGTTTCCTATCTTTGCCTGGCGAAGAAGCTTTTCTCCATGGGGGACCGGATCTTCCCGCAATTTGCCTCGCACAATGCTCATACGATTGCAGCGATCCTGGAAATGGCCGATGGCAGGCCTTACGAATTCCAGCGCCTGCATGGCATGGGCGAGCGGCTGCATGATATCGTGCTCAAGGAAACCAAGGGCCATTGCCGCATCTATGCCCCGGTTGGCGCCCATCGCGATCTTCTGGCCTATCTGGTGCGCCGCCTGCTCGAAAACGGTGCGAATTCGTCCTTCGTGCATCAGATCGTCGATACCTCGATCACCCCCGAAACCGTGGCCCGCGACCCGTTTGCCGGGCTTGAAACTGCCCGCGCGCCCTCCGGTCTCAAGCCAGTCAGCCAAGTCTTCGGCGCCGATCGCGTCACTGCACGCGGCTGGGACATCAGCGATGACGGTGTACTGGCCGAGATTGAGACCGCGCGCACTGCCGATCTGCCGAAAGGGTCGCCATTGACGGTCTCGCCACCGTCGGGTTCGGCCCGGCAGGTCCACAATCCCGCCACCGGCGCGGTGATTTCCGAGGTGGTTGATGCCGATGCCGCCACCGTTTCGCGCGCGCTCGATGATGCCATGCCGTGGAGCGCTCCGGCGGCGGAACGCGCCGCTTGCCTGCGCCGCGCCGCAGACCTCTACGAGGCGCATTACGGGCTCTTCTTCGCACTTCTGGCACGCGAGGCAGGCAAGACACTTGCCGATGCCATCGGTGAGGTGCGTGAGGCGGTGGACTTCCTGCGCTATTATGCAAACGAAGGCGAAAAGATCGATGCAGCGCCACGCGGCATCTTTGCCGCCATCAGTCCGTGGAATTTCCCGCTCGCCATCTTCACCGGCCAGCTCTCGGCGGCGCTGATGGCCGGCAATGCGGTTCTTGCCAAGCCGGCGGAACAGACATCGCTGATTGCCTGCAAGGCGGTTGAACTTCTGCATCAGGCCGGTGTGCCGCGCACCGCGCTGCAGCTTTTGCCTGGCGATGGCCCGACGGTCGGGGCACAGCTTTCTGCCGATCCGCGCATTTCAGGCGTTGTCTTCACCGGCTCGACGGATACGGCGAAACGGATTGCCGCTTCGATGGCGGACAATCTTGCGCCCGGCGCACCGCTGATTGCCGAGACCGGCGGCCTCAATGCGATGATTGTCGACAGCACGGCGCTGCCCGAACAGGCGGTGCGCGATATCGTCGCCTCGGCCTTCCAGTCGGCCGGTCAGCGCTGCTCGGCGCTCCGATGCCTCTATATTCAGGAGGATACGGCAGAGCACGTGATCGCGATGATCAAGGGGGCGATGGACGAGCTTGCCCTGGATGATCCATGGAATTTCGCCACCGATGTCGGCCCCGTCATTGACGCGGAAGCGCGTGACGGCATTCAGGCCTATCTTGCAGAAAAGTCCGACCAGATCCTGCACCAGCTGACGCCGCACGAGGGTGGCACCTTCATTGCGCCGACGCTGATCAGGGTCGATGGCATTGACGGGCTCGAGCGGGAAATCTTCGGGCCGGTGCTGCATGTTGCCACCTTCAAGGCACGCGACATCGACAGGGTTGTCGCGGATATCAATGCGCGCGGCTTCGGCCTGACGTTCGGTTTGCATACCCGCATTGACGATCGCGTTCAGGATGTTGCCGAAAGCATTCATGTCGGCAATATTTATGTCAACCGTAACCAGATCGGCGCCGTTGTCGGCTCGCAGCCTTTCGGTGGCGAGGGGCTCTCAGGCACCGGGCCGAAGGCCGGCGGGCCGCTTTACCTTCCGCGCTTCTACGTGCCGGAAGAGGCCCATGCAAAAGCGGGTAAATGGGCAAAGTCCGCCGATCTCGATGCCGTCGCGGCAAAGCTTGCCGCCCTTTCCGAGGAGAAACGCGGCGAGGAGATCATGCCCGGCGTAACCGGCGAGCTCAACCGGCTGGCCTTCTATTCCAGACCGCCGCTCCTGTGCCTTGGCCCCGGCAGGGCCGCAGCACTGGTGCAGGCCGATGCGGTCGAAGCGCTTGGCGGCAAGGCGGTGATGGTCGAGGGCGACGCCGATCCGGATGCAATCGCGGCGCTGACGGGCTTTTCCGGCTGCCTCTGGTGGGGTGGTGAGGCGGAGGCTGCTGCCCTCTCGAAGGCGCTGGCAAAGCGGGACGGGGCGATCCTGCCGCTGATCACCGCCATGCCGGATCGCGCCCATGTCCTGCATGAGCGCCACCTCTGCGTCGACACCACGGCGTCCGGCGGAAACGCGGCATTGCTGGCTGGCTGAACTTGGCGTTTGCGCGTTTTCTGTCCATGTTGGATGGCGGGCAGCAATTTCAACGCGACAGAAAGGCTCGCCAAGAGGTCTGACATATCATCGTTGGGCGGCGGGCCAATGACTGTTTGGTTTCGGAATATGACCAAGTTACGGGGCGCGTTCAGTCGCCGCTGGCAAGGGTCTCGTCGCGGCGCCGGCGACGGATGGCCTGGCGTGACATCACGCTTGCGCCGATGACGCCGGTTGCCACAATGGCCAGCAGGATCGTCGACAGGGCGTTGATCTCGGGTGAGACGCCGAGCCTGATCGAGGAGTAGATCTTGATCGGCAGCGTGGTCGAGGCCGGTCCCGTGGTGAAGGAGGCGATGACCAGATCGTCGAGCGAGAGGGTGAAGGCCAGAAGCCAGCCAGAAATGATGGCCGGTGCGATGATCGGCAGGGTCACAAGTCGGAATGCGCTGAGCGGGGTGCAACCGAGATCGAGGGCGGCCTCTTCCAGCGCCTGATCGAAGGATTTGAGGCGTGCCGTCACGACAACCGAGACATAGCACATCAGAAAGGTCGTGTGCGCCAGCACCACGGTCATGACGCCGCGTTCGATCCCCAGCGCGATGAACAGCAGCAGAAGCGACAGGCCGATGATTACATCCGGCATGACCAGCGGCGCAAAGGTCATTCCCGTAAACAGGGTCCGCCCCGGAAACCGCCGGATCCGCACCAGCACCAGGGCGGTCATGGTGCCCAGAATGGTGCCGAGCGTGGCCGACATCACTGCAACCTGAAGCGTGATCCAGGCAGCAGAAAGCATCTGATCGTCCTGAAACAGGACGCCGTACCATTTGAACGAGAAACCACCCCACACCGCCACCAGCTTCGAGGCGTTGAAGCTGTAGGTGATGAGGATCACCAGCGGTGCGTAAAGAAAGCTGAATCCGAGAACCAGCGAGACAAGATTGAAGACACTCAGGTTGCGCCTCATTGTCCGTCCTCCTCGGCCCGGGTCTGCGAACGCTGGAACAGAAGGATCGGCACGATGAGGATGATCAGCAGCACCACCGCGACGGCCGAGGCGGTCGGCCAGTCGCGATTGGAGAAGAATTCATCCCACAGAACCGAGCCGATCATCAGCGTGTGCGATCCGCCGAGAAGCGAGGGGATGACAAATTCGCCGATGGCGGGGATGAAGACCAGAAAGCATCCGGCGATGATCCCCTGTTTCGATTGTGGCACGGTCACCAGCCAGAAGGCCGAAAGTCGTGAACAGCCGAGATCCTCGGCCGCCTCCAGAAGCGAAACATCCATCTTGTCGAGAGCTGCATAGATCGGCAGCACCATGAAGGGCAGATAGCCGTAGAGAATGCCGAGATAGATGGCGAAATCGGTATTCATCATCTGCAGCGGCTGATCAATCACGCCCAGCCAGGTCAATAGCTGGTTGATCAGTCCCTCCTTCGAGATGATGCCGATCCAGGCATAGATGCGGATCAGGAACGAACTCCAGAAGGGCAGGATCACCAGCATCAGCAGCGCCGGGCGCCACTCGTCACGCGCGCGCGACATGGCATAGGCAATCGGATAGCCGGCGACGAGCGTCAGGATCGTGGCGAAGAACGCGATCTTCAGACTGGAAACATAGGATTTCCAGTAGAGGTCGTCGGTCGTCAGATAGATGAAATTGTCGAAGCTGAGCTGGGAGACGAAAGATCTGATCGCGCCCCAGCCGCCCCAAATGTCCAGCGTCGGCGTATAGGGCGGGATGGCGAGTGCGATTTCGGAGAGCGAGATCTTCAGCGCGATCAGGAACGGAATCAGAAACAGCGTCAGCAGCCAGAGGAAGGGAATGGCAATCAGGGCCAGGCGGCGGAGGTTCATCGCTTCATCCTATCGCGTCAGCACGATACCGGCAGTATCTGTCCAGCTGAGCCAGACGTCGTCTTCCCAGGTGAAATCGCGCCGCGAAAGGCGTCTGGCATTGGTCATCTGCGCCGACACCATCTGACCGCTCTCCAGCTGCACGTGATAGGTCGAGATATTGCCGACATAGGCTATGTCGATCACGCGGCCGCGGGCATGGTTGGCGCGTTCGGGATCGGGTGCGGCGGCGACCATGATCTTTTCGGGACGGACGGCATAGAAGACCCGTTGCCCCTGCGAAACCCTCTCCCCCATGCGGGCGTGGATCGGAACGCTACCCTCGGCATAGTGAATGTCGACCTTGTCATCGGAACTGGGATCGGCATTGCCCTCGAAGATATTCACGTCACCGATGAAATCCGCGACATAGACGGTTTCCGGGGTCTCGTAGATGCCGGCCGGGGTGGCGACCTGAACCAGCCTGCCTTCATCCATCACCGCCACGCGTGAGGCGACAGTCATGGCTTCTTCCTGATCATGGGTGACGATGATGAAGGTTGTGCCGGTGCGCTCCTGGATATCCATCAGCTCGAACTGGGTCTCCTGACGCAGTTTCTTGTCAAGCGCGCCGAGCGGCTCATCCAGCAGCAGAAGTTTGGGGGCCTTGGCAAGCGAGCGGGCCAGGGCGACGCGCTGGCGCTGTCCACCCGAGATCTGATGCGGTTTGCGGCTGGCGAATTTCTCCAGATGTGTCAGACGCAGCATTTCCTTGACGCGTGCGGCAACCTGATCTTTCGGCATTTTTTCGCGCTTGAGCCCGAAAGCGATGTTCTCCCAAACGCTCAAGTGCGGGAACAGGGCATAGTTCTGAAACATCATGTTGAAGGGGCGGCGGTTCGGGGACAGCGGCGTGATATCTTTTCCGCCAAACAGGATCTGCCCGGCCGTCGGGGCCTCGAACCCGGCAATCACCCGCATCAACGTGGTCTTTCCGCAGCCGGACGGGCCGAGCAGCGCAAAGAATTCACGCTCATAGATATCGAGGGTCAGATCCTCGATGGCGGTGAAGGTGCCGAATGTCTTGCGGATATTCTGTGCCCGTATCAGCGGCGTCGCTTTGGCATCTTCCCACGGGGCGAAGACTGGATGCGGTTTGGTCTGGACCATCTGGACCTCTTATGGCGGCATTCAAGATGAAGGCCCCCGCGCATGGCGAGGGCCGCCAATCATGCTCACGTACCGGATTTCAGCTGGGTCCAGAGCCGGGTCGCACTGCGCTGCACTTTCGCATCATAGGGCGTGGTAATGAACAGCCGCTGCATGACGTCTTCCGGCGGATAGATTGACGGGTCGTCGAGAATGTCCTTATCGACATAGGCCTGCGCCGCCAGATTGCCGTTCGCATAGAAGACATAGTTGGTGGATTTGGCGATATTCTGCGGGTCCATCATGAAGTTGATGAAGGCCAGCGCGCCGTCCGGGTTCGGCGCGTCGGCGGGGATGGCCATTTCGTCAAACCACATCGCGGCCCCTTCCTTCGGGATGTGATATTCGACCGTCACGCCGGCATCGGCCTGTTCCGCCTGATCGGCGGATTGCAGGATGTCGCCCGACCAGCCGAAGGCGACGCAGATATTGCCGTTCGCTAGGTCGTTGATGTAGTCGGAGCTGTCGAATTTGCCGACATAAGGGCGAACACCCTCCAGCAGTTTTTCGGCCGCCGCGAGGTCGTCGGGGTCCTTGCTGTCGGGATCCTTGCCCAGATATTGCAGCGCGGCCGGGAACATCTCCTTGGGCGCATCAAGGAAGGTCACGCCGCAGGCAGCGAGCTTGGACATGTTCTCGGGATCGAAAACCAGCGCAAGGCTGTCGACCGGGGCGTCGTCGCCTAGAACGTCCTTGACCTTTTCGGGATTGACGCCAATCCCGGTGGTTCCCCACATATAGTTCACCGAATAGGCATTGCCCGGATCGAAGATTGCGGCCCGCTTCTCGATTTCGGGCCACATGTTCTTCAGATTGGGTAATTTCGACTTGTCGAGTTTCTGAAATACGCCGGCCTGGATCTGACGTTGCAGGAATTCGCCGGAAGGCACGACCACATCATAGCCGGAATGACCGGCCAGAAGCTTGGTTTCGAGTATTTCGTTACTGTCGAACACGTCGTAGACGACATGGATGCCGGTTTCCTGCTCAAAGGCCTCGAGCAGGTCGGGGTCGATATAATCTGACCAATTATAGACATGAATTTCATCTGCCGCTGCGGCATGGGCTGCCAACAGTCCCGCGGCCAGGGTCGCCAATACTGTCTTCATGTGTGTGTATCCCGCTGCTGTTCCGTTTTTCCCATCTTGATCAAATGATTCCGGCGCTTGCAACATGCAAAACCAAAGTAATGCGAATAACCGCTTTTATCGTCAGGGTGCGATCGCAAAAGAGAAGGGGCTGTTGCTTGGATACCGCGTCGCGGGCGACAGCGACTGGTCGGAACGCGCGGTGAACAGGCCGGTCATTCCGGGTTCCGGCCAGAGGCTGTTCGGATGCCGCTTTACTGTTCCAGTGTCAGCGTGCAGATCATCGGGCGGTGATCCGATCCGAGAAGAGGCCCTGTCGAACAGTCCGACAGTTTGTTGCGGCCGTTGGTTAGGATGTGATCTATCGGCGATCCGAGCGACTGCAGACCGCGTCGCACGGCCATTCGTGTCGGGAACGGCAGCAATCTCGGTTCCTCATGCAGCTTTCCCTGGCTGACGACATGCTGAAAATTCGGGTCCCAGCGGGTGGCATTGAAATCACCCATCATCAGCATTGGTTCTGTCTGCCTGGATCCGATCTGCTCTGCCAGCATGGCAAGATAGTCATTGCGGGCAGCCAGTTCCGGAAAATTCCGTAAGGTTGAGGGGTGGATCGACCAGACGCCGATCCGGGAACCGTTCACATCCAGCTTGGCATATAAAATCGCCCGGCTCCCAACCTGGGTTATCCTTTGCCTGATGATCGGATATTTGGAAAGGAGGATGTTGTCCTGGGCAAGCTTGCTGCGATAGGGGAATAACGGAAACAGGCGCGTGGTCGCATCAAGATCGCGCGCGTTGAATTCATCAATGGTCATGATGTCAGGCTGTTGCTGGGCGATCCAGCGATAGATATCGCTGCGATCACGGTTCCCGCCAAGCCAATTATAGGTAATAACTTTGAGCGACTGACCGGTCGCTGGACCATTCTTTCGATAGTCAGACAAATAGGGCGAGATCAGGCTTGCCGCCAGAACCGTGAGCACAAAAGCTGCCGGCCACCGCGCCCTGGCGAAGACGATTGCGGTAAAGGCGACAAGGACGGCAAATGCGATCTCAAGATAGGCCCAGAAAAGATAAGCAACGGCAAAAAGATATGAAATCTGTAACTGATAGTGCTTTGCGAGAAGGATGACCGTGAGCAGGGTGGCCGGCATGAAGATGAGGAAGAGGCGTTTTTGCCTTGGCATCGTGGCTCCAGCTGGATTAAATTTTGTGCCGAAAATAATCCTAAGTATAAATTCTATAATCGGACCGATGTCGACCTGTCACTAATGGATTTTTTGCTGATTAAGGCTGAATAAAAACGAGTGACAGCCATATCCGAAGCTTCTTAATATATTTCGTCATTTTAATTGGAAAAATATGATCCCATCGTCAGGATCGGTCATCTTTTTCATCTTGTTGGAAGCTTGAATGGGTATTCATGAATGTAAATGAAAATGCAAAGAATCCGATCAATATAAAGTAAATGTAGATGATATATTGACCTGTTATGAGTAATGACACGATGCCGAATAGAAATGCGATCGCAGTCACTATCCTGATAAGTAGTAAAACCATTTATGTCTCGCAGCGTATGATCGGTTCCAGGCGCGTAAAACTGATTTAAATTGCCGTTATGTCGCGTCGGCGCTCAACAAGGCTTCTGGTGATTGCTTGCCGGAGGTGAAGCGAAGGAACATCGTGTTGACGCGGCGTTCAGGATCGCATGAACCGATAGGGTTGTCCAGCGATCGCGCCGTCGCGGCAATTGGGGGGGCGCCCCGCGCATGTGGGGCGCTGTCGAAACCATTGACGGAAAAGGTAGAAGCGCCCCAGAGGCTCGGGCCGAGGCGACCTCAGAGAATTACAGCTTGGGTGAGCACAATGCGGCCTCTACGAAAGCACAGATCAGATGGCCAACGGCAATGTGAGCTTCCTGAATATGATTTGTCTTGTCATGTGGAACGGCAAGCAGGACATCAGCTTCCTCAGCCATTTTCCCGCCTTTTGCCCCGGTCAGCGCAATGGTGCTCACCCCAAGCGACTTTGCGACCGCGAATGCCTCAACGACATTCTTGCTGTTGCCGCTGGTCGAGAGGCCAAACAGGACATCACCCTTTTGCGCGATACCGCGAAGCTGTCGTGAAAACACCTTCTCATAACCGTAATCATTGCCGATCGCCGTCAGGGCGGAGGTATCGACGGTCAAAGACAACGCTGGCAAAGGGTCGCGATCAATCAGGAAACGTCCCATCAGTTCCGCGGCAAGATGCTGGGCATCAGCGGCAGAGCCGCCATTCCCACAGAAGATGATTTTCCCGCCCGATTTCAGCGATGCGATGCAGAGCTCAGCGGCCGCAACGATATCGGCTGCGATGCTCTTCGTATCAGAAACACTTTTGGCAGCTTCGGTCAGATAAGCGTTGACCGCGGCTTCATCGCATTTCGGCATAACAATATTACTTGCATCACTCATAAATCGCGTCTCACCCCTTAGGACCCAAACATAATTTGGGCGTTTCAGATTCACTCTATATGCCTTTCGGCTACTCCAACAAGAACCAGAACGCAACGACCTCGATAGTTCGGATGATGTGTACCCGTAGAAAACCTTCGAAAAATATCGTCTCGCTGCAGATTCCGCTGGCTGATTGTTATCAGTCTCATCTGCTATCTCCTGCGTGTCGTTCACAAATGGGCAGGGTGACATTCCTAGTTTGTAGAGCCGGGACATTGTTACTTGTTGGCCACATTTACTGTCGCAACCGCTTTGAATTGTTGCGGGTTGCGCAACATAGAAATGTCTCCAACAGGCGCGGGCGGGAGTAAAACAGACAGACCGAGACCAGATATATCACAGCTCTGGCTGGCTTTGCGGCGGAGAAGAGGCTGAGATTTTCTGCAGATGCTGAGAGGGTCCGCAGACGGTCAAACTCGCGCCACCGCCATGCCGAAGAACGTCTTCTTCTCTCTGGAGCGCGATGCAGGCGATTGACCGGGCCTCCTGCTGCTTGGTTTGTACTCCTTCGTCTCTGCAATCGCGGCGCAGCTGTCCTCGTATTTGCCGACAAAGTCGCGCGTGGTCTCGGTCTCTCCGAGCATGATGCGCTTGCGATCATGGGAAAACGTGAGCTGCCGACCATCACACCGGCTCTCGTGGCAGCGCAGGTCGTTTGCCAGTTGATCCGGCTCGAGGTGCAGTTGGTTGAGCGCATGGCCGCACTGCGCCATCCTTGGCTCGACGGTTGGCTTGAACCAGTGCGTCCAGAGGCGAAAACTGTCGCACAATCAAGTGGCTTCTATAATCTCAGGTAAGATAATCGATCTTATGGAACTTATGCTGGCGAGCCTCCAGCCATCAGGGCCAGACAAGCCGGGGGCGCCGGATTGCTCCGGCGCCCCCTGTGGTCGTGTCATGAAAGCGGATCAGGCATCAGTTCTGCTGGATCGGGCCGCCCATGCCGCGCGGTGCGGGTGGCGTGCCGGGCTGACCCTGCTGGAACTGCGGGGCCTGCTGTGCCTGGTTCAGCGGTGCGCGCTGACCGGGAAGCTCGGCGATTGCGACCTTGCCGTCACCATTTGCGTCCAGCGCTTCGAAGCGGTGTTCGACCATTGGCCGGCCGGTATCGGTGACGAAGGCCTGGAATTCATCCAGCGTGATGAAGCCGTCGCCATTGGCATCATATTTCTGGACATTGGTCAGGAGACCGGGACCATGCGGGCCACCGCGCATATTGTCGCGATCAAAACCCTGCTGGGGCCCGGGCGCCTGGCGATTGCCCATCATGCCCTGACCATAGGCCGGACGGTCATCATGTCCGCGCATGGCCATCATGCGGCCGCCCATGTCGTCACGGTCAAAGCCGCGCTGCGGGCCGTTGGCCGGCTGACCGTTGAACTGGGGCTGGCCATTGCCGGGGCCGAAGCCCGGGCCGCGCATTTCGCCACGCGGGCCGTTCATATTGGCCTGCATGCGGTCCTGATCCGGTCCGCGATTGAAGCCCTGGCCGCGATCACCAACCGGACCATGCGGGCCGCTCTGGTCGCAATCGGCCGGGGGCTGGAAGTTGCCGCGCATCGGGCCATTGCCCTGTGCGATGCCTGCGGGTCCCTGACCATTCATCATGGTCGGGCCGGCGTCCTGGGGACCACTTGCCTGTTGGCCATATCCCTGGCCGCGCATCGCCATCATGTTACCGCGCGGTCCGTCATTGTTTTGACCGGCAAACTGACCCGGGCCGGCATTCATCGGACCGTTGCCATTGGTGGCGGTCTGCTGAGTGGCATAGCGCGGTGCGTTGACGCTGCCGGTGACATCCTGTGCGAACGACGGGATGGCCGATGCGCCGAGAAGGACTGCTACAAGGCTGGTTGCCAGGATCAGATTGCGTTTCATAACATCACCTCTTGTGTTCGATGTTCCGATGACCCCAATCTGGTGGCCGCCTGTCGCAGGGCGATGCCGAAAAGACCCCTAATTGTATCCGTTTGTCGCAGCGCGGGCTTCTGATACAAATCGCGACACAGTTTTCCACGTCCCCTGCCGAAGTTGCGCTAAAACGTAAACATGACAAAAGAACCGCATATCCTGATCGTTGACGATCACCGGGAAATCCGTGATGCCGTGCGCAGCTATCTGGAGCGCAATGGCTTCCGCGCCACGACGGCGCGCGATGCCGGAGAGATGAATGAGAAGCTGCGCGCCGGGCAGTTCGATCTGATTGTTCTTGATGTGATGATGCCGGGTGAAGACGGCATCTCCGTCTGCCGGCGGCTCAGTGCGGAAGGTTCTGTTCCGATCCTGATGCTGACCGCCCTTGGAGAGGAAACCGACCGGATCATCGGACTTGAGGTCGGTGCTGATGACTACCTGCCGAAGCCGTTCAACCCGCGTGAACTGCTGGCGCGGATCCGGGCCATCCTCAGGCGCTCCGAGCGCCAGCCGAAGATCGCCGGTGCGCCGACAGGTGAGAAACTCCGCTTCGCCGGCTGGACGCTTGACACGGACACGCGGCGACTGATTGCAGCAGATGGGCGCGAGGAAAATCTGACGACCGCCGATTTCCGCCTCCTGACCACGCTCCTGGCACGGCCACGTTTCGTCATGAGCCGTGATCAGCTTCTCGATGCCACTGCGGGCCGCGCCGCCAACGTCTTCGACCGCACGATCGACAACCAGATCAGCCGGCTGAGACGCAAGATCGAGCATGATCCGGCAGCACCCGAGATCATCGTCACCGTGCGCGGCGGTGGCTACAGCCTCGCCGTCGATGTGGAGCGGCTGTCATGAGATCGCTGCTGCCAAAGACCTTGCGCGGACAGATCATCTTGTTGATCGTCATTGCGCTTGCTCTGGCGCAGGCATTGACGCTGTGGCTTTTTGTCGATCAGCGCGCGCTTGCCGTGCGTTCGGCTCTGACGCTTGAGGCGACGGACCGGACCGGCAATACCGCACGCCTTCTTGAAGACGCACCGCAGGACCTCTGGCCGGATATTCTCAAAGCCGCCAGTTCGACGCTGGTGCAGTTTGCCGTCTCCGACACGCCCTCGGTCGCCGATGGCAAGGGTTCGGCTCCCTCTTGGGTCAGCCAGCGGATCAGGGTCGCCCTCGGCAATAGCGATCCTCAGGCCGTTCGCGTCGAACTCAACACGGTTCATTCAGCTCCGCCGCCGCCACCCGCCCCTGCCCCATTGCCCGCGCCTGAGGGTGGCGGGATGATGGGCGGTGGCTCCGGGCAGGGGCTCGGAGCCATGACGGGCGGCGGCATGCAGGGCATGCGCCCTATGCGCCAGCCGGGCAGCGGCCAGCCACAGAACCGCGAACCGGTCAGTGCGATCGAGCTCAATCTGTCCGTGGCGCTGAGTGACGGCA
Source organism: Martelella sp. HB161492 (assembly GCF_013184775.1). Taxonomy (GTDB): domain Bacteria; phylum Pseudomonadota; class Alphaproteobacteria; order Rhizobiales; family Rhizobiaceae; genus Martelella. Next base: position 87,276 of record NZ_JAATVV010000005.1, on the reverse strand, counting down.
ACTGGCTGAATGTCACGTCGCGTTTTCGCGATCCGCCCTATCAGTGGGTCTGGAAAGAAGCCGCACCCTTTGCGCTCACCGCCGCATTGCTCGCGGCCGTCCTTTGGTTTGCACTGGCCCGGTTGGTCGGGCCACTGAAACGGCTCGGCCGCGCCGCGGACCGGCTCGGGCGCGGCGAGGATGTTGAGCCGCTGCCGCTTGGCGGGCCGGTCGAGATGCGTCAGCTCGCGACATCCTTCAACGACATGCAGTCTCGCCTCGACCGCTTCGTGCGCGAGCGCACGCAATTGCTCGGCGCGCTAAGCCATGATCTGCGCTCGCCGCTTACCGCGCTGCGGGTTCGTGTGGAAATGGTCGATGATGAGGAAACCCGTGAGCGCATGACCGCAACCATTGAGGAAATGCGGGAGATGGTCGAGGCGACGCTGTCCTTCTCCCGTGGTGCAACCGTCGCCGAACCGGCCGAGGATGTGTCGCTTCGCGACTTTCTGCTTTCGCTGGCAGAGACCTGTCGCGAGACCGGAGGCACCGTGCATACTGGCGCGATTGCCGATATTCATCTGCGGCTCAGGGTGACCGCGATGCGCCGGGCGTTGCGCAACCTGGTCGAGAATGCCATCCGCTACGGCCACGAAGCCAGCGTTTCGGCCGGTGTCGACAAACGACACGCCGTCATCTGTATTGATGATAAGGGGCCAGGTATTCCTGAGGACAATATGGAGCGGGTGTTCGAACCCTTCGTGCGTCTCGAAACGTCGCGCTCGCGCGAGACTGGCGGCGTCGGTCTCGGCCTTGCCATTGCGCGGACGACGATCTTCGCCCATGGCGGTGACATCGCGCTCGAAAATCGCGCCGAAGGCGGCCTCAGGGTAATAGTGACGCTGCCGCTCGATGATCAGGAATGAATGGAAGGCCGCGGCCGCCGAATAAAAAAGCGCGATTCACGTTTCCGGAAAGGAATGTGAATCGCGCGAAATAGCGGTCCGGGTGCGCCGTTGGACCGCATGAATCTGGTCAATCCACATTCAGCAGACGCAGCAGCTTCAGGGCAACCCCCTGTGATCCCTGCAGCTTCAGCCGGCCCGTCGAAAAAGCCAGCATTGGACTCAGGCGACCGGCAAGCAGCTTCGCCAGATTGTCGGATGAGAGTTTCAGTATCGTATCGGCTTCTGCGGAGCCTTCCGCTTCATGTATTGTTGTCTGGCCATCTGCTGCATCGAGCAGAATGGTTCCACCATCGGTCAGATCGAAGCGGACACGATATCCCAGCGTCTCCAGCTGAGCGGCCTTCTCCTCCATGGCCGCAACCAAGGTTGCAAGCTCTGCCATAACGCTCCTCTCCTACCCCGCTCCTCAACGGGGTGATTGCGCTATCCTAACCAGAGATGAGACGAAAGGCGAATACGACTTTCGTCCCGATCCAGTGGGACCTGTTCAAAACAGTGTTTCATCCAGATCCATCATCGACGCCTTGCCGGCGCGGATGGCGGCGATGAGGCCTGCTGCCTGTGGCAGGATCCTGTCCATATAGAAACGGGCGGTCACCAGCTTGGCCCTGTAGAAATCCGGATCGTCACAGTCACCCGCCAGCGCCGCATGGGCCACCTTTGCTGATTTCAGCCACATGAAGCCAAGTGCCACCAGTCCGAACAGCCGCAGATATTCGCTGGCTGCGGCGCCTGCTTCTTCCGGGTCGCCAAGACCTATCTGGGCGATTTTCGCCGTTGCAAGCTGCAGCCCGCCAAAGGCCTTTGCCAGCGGCTCGGCAAGCGGTGCCAGCCGTTCGTCATCAATAGCGGCGTCTATTTCTGCCAGAACCGGATGGAAGAAGCTTCTCAGGTAGCGGCCCATATGCGCTGGCATCTTGCGGCCGACGAGGTCGAGCGCCTGCACGCCATTGGTGCCCTCATAGATCATCGAGATGCGGGCATCGCGGACATATTGCTCCATGCCGTGATCGCGGATGAAGCCGTGGCCGCCATAGATCTGCATGCCGATTGACGCGCTTTCAAATCCAAGATCGGTAAAAAGCGCCTTGACGATCGGCGTCATCAGCGCGGCAAAATCCTCCGCTTCGGCTTTCGCCGCCGGGTCCGGGTGATGTTTCATCATATCGAGCGTGCGCGCCACCCAGCCACCGAGGGCGCGGCAGCCTTCGGTGTTGGCGCGGATCGTCATCAGCATGCGCCGCACATCCGGGTGAACGATGATCGGGTCGGCCGGTTTGTCGGGATGTTTGGCGCCGGACAGCGCCCGGCCCTGCAGGCGTTCCCTCGCATAGGCTACCGCCCCCTGATAGGCCGCCTCGCCGACGCCCAGACCCTGAATACCGACGGAAAGCCGCTCATTGTTCATCATGGTGAACATGGCGCGCATGCCCTTGTGTGCTTCGCCGACCAGCCACCCTTTCGCATCATCAAAGGCCATCTGGCAGGTGGCTGATGCCTTGATGCCCATCTTGTGCTCTAGCGCCGTACAGGAAACGCCATTGCGCGGGCCCGGCATTCCGTCTTCCTTTGGCAGGAATTTCGGCACCAGAAACAGGCTGATCCCTTTGACACCCGGCGGCGCATCGGGAAGCCGGGCAAGCACAAGATGAATGATATTTTCGGTCAGGTCATGATCGCCGGCGGAAATGAAGATCTTCGATCCGGTGATCCGGTAAGATCCATCATCCTGCGGCACGGCGCGGGTGCGCAGCAGTCCGAGATCGGTTCCGCAATGGGCTTCCGTGAGGCACATGGTGCCCGACCATGTGCCGTCGACCAATTTCGGCAGATAGGCTTGTTTCAGTTCTTCCGAGGCATGATCCACCAATGCGGTATAGGCGCCGTGGGTGAGGCCGGGATAAAGTCCGAATGACAGATTGGCCGAACAGGTCATCTCCTCGACCAGCTTGTTGAGCGCTTCGGGCAGGCCCTGCCCGCCCCATTCGGGATCGGCGGACATGGCGGTCCAGCCGCTTTCGGCAAAGGCTTTATAGGCCTCGGGGAACCCCTTTGGGGTGCGCACGATGCCATTTTCGAGACGGCAGCCTTCCTCATCACCGGATGCGTTGATCGGCAGCAACTGCTCGGTGCAGAATCGCGCTGCCTCCTCCAGGATGGCATCGGCCAGATCAGGCGTCACCTCCTCAAGGCCGGGAAGGGTCTGATAGTCGGACATGCCGATCAGTTCGTGCAGTACGAAGCGCATGTCCCGGATCGGTGCGTTATAGACTTGCATGGGCCTAATTCCTCAGCGGGCGTCCGGTTTCGACAACACTTTCAAAGCGTTGCAATGTCGGGATGGTTCTGACCAGACGCATGAAGCTTTCATGTTCAAGTTCGAGAATGCGCGCCTCGCCAATCCGGTCGATGATGTCTGTGTCGCCGCCGGAAAGAACGGTGGCAAGTTCACCGGCCACGGTGAGGTCATGGGGCGTTGCGATACCGCGCCGGGCAAAGCCTTCGGCCGCCATCACCATTGCGGTCTTTCCAGCAGGTCCCGGCAGGATGATCTCGTCGGCAAGCGGCGGTCGGTAACCATCGACCATTGCCAACGCCTTTTTCTTGGCATCAGCCAGCAGCCGGTAACGGTTCATGGTGACTCCGTCGTGCTGGCGCAGGATCATCATGTCACGGGCCTCTTCAGCCGACTTGGAGACCGTGGCCGTGGAGATCATTTCAAAGACTTTCGCCGCCGCCGGCATCGGCCCCTTGGGCAGCTTGCCGCTGGTCTGCCAGCGGGTCAGCATTTCCTTGCAGCCGCCCCAGGCCGGCACAAGGCCGACGCCGCATTCGACAAGGCCGATATAGCTTTCTGCGTGCGCCTGAATGGCATCGGAATGGAGCAGGATTTCGCAGCCGCCGCCAAGCGCCATGCCGGAGGGGGCTGCGACGACTGGAAATTCGGCATATTTCAGTTTGAGATAGGTCGACTGCCCGGCCGAGACGAGCTTGTCGATCTCGCCCCAGGCAGCAATATTGGCGGCGAAAAGCGCCAGGCCAAGATTGGCGCCGACGGAGAAATGCGTGCCCTCATTATAGATCACCAGTGCCTTGAAGCGCTTCTTTACAAGGCCGATCGTCTTGTCGAGCAAGGCCATGATCTCGGCATCCATGGCGTTGGCCTTGGAGGTGAACTCGAAGCAGACAATACCGTCGCCGAGGTCCCACAGCGCTGCGGATGCGTTCTTGAGCAAGGGTTGGCTGACGCGTTTGATGTCCTCCAGCATGATCACCCCGTCCGGGCGGACAACATCGCGATAGACCCCATCCAGACCGAGCACCTGACGGCGCCCGTCTTCGATCCGGTAGAAGCTGCGATTGTCGAGCTTTTCGAGAAGCGGGGGCACGGCTATGCCCTCAGCCTGCATTTTCGACACAAGCCAGTCGGCGCCGATCATGTCGATCAGTTCGAAGGGGCCCCACTTCCAGTTATAGCCAAGCCGCATGACCTCATCGATGGCGGCTACGTCGTCGGCCACTTCGCCGGCGATGGATGCAGCATAGCCAAGCGTTGCCGCCATCACCGAAAAGGCATAGGCGCCGAGACGATCGTCAAGCGCCATGACCTCGCGTGGCTTCTTCGCTGCCTTCAGCGACGGATCTGAGGGTTTCTCGGAAAGCCGGTATTCACCGGTATCAAGGTCGATCGCCTCCTTGATCTTCTCGCCGCCGGACCGGTTCAGACGGTAAAAACCGCCCTTGCCCTTGCGCCCGGTATAACCCTCGGCAATCATTTTCGTCACCAGCGGCAGGTCGACATTGGTGTCGTGGAACAGGTCGCCTTCGGGCAGTGCGGCCTTGAGGCTGATGCTAATATGCGGCATCAGATCGAGGCCGACGAGATCGATCAATCCGAAAATGCCGGTTTTCGGAATGCCGAAGGGACGCCCCATCACCGCATCAGCTTCCTCGACGGTCAGTCCGTGTTCGATCGCCTTGATGACACCAAGCTGGATCCAGGTGACGCCAAGCCGGTTGGCGATGAAGCCGGGTCGATCATGGCAGGCGATCACGCTCTTGCCGAGCTTGCGGTCGGCGAAATCGGCAACCAGCGCCGCCAGAGTCGGGTCGGTTTTTTCTCCCTTCACCAGTTCCATCAGTCGCATGTAGCGTGGCGGATTGAAGAAATGGGTGATCATGAAATCGCGGGCAAAATCCTCCGGCATGCCCGAGACAAGTGTCTTCAGCGGAATGGTCGAGGTATTGGAGGAAATCGCTGTGCCCTTGCGGCGCACGGCATTGATCCGGCGATAGAGTGCCTGCTTGATATCAAGCCGTTCGACCACCACCTCGATGATCCAGTCCACCTGATCCAGCTGCTCAAGGTCATCGTCGATATTGCCGGCTGTCACCAGCCCCATGGCCCGCCTCGACATGAAGGGCGCGGGATCCGCCTTTTTCATTTTCTCAAGCGCTGTTTCTGCGACGACATTGCGGTTTTCATTCCCTTCCGGCACGATGTCGAGCAGCAGAACCTCGTGACCGGCATTGGCCACCTGTGCGGCAATGCCGGAACCCATCACCCCGGCGCCGATGACGGCGACTTTTCTGATTTCAACCATCACACTCGCTCCAGAACCGTTGCGATGCCCTGTCCGCCGCCAATGCACTGGGTGGCGAGTGCGAACCTGCCGCCGTCGCGGGCAAGCAGACTGGCGGCTTTGCCGACAATGCGTGCACCGGTGGCGCCCAGCGGATGGCCGAGGGCGATGGCGCCACCATCGATATTGACAGTCTCATCCTTCAGCCCGAGCTCCCGCATGCAGGCAATCGCCTGGGCGGCAAAAGCCTCGTTGAGCTCGACGATATCGAGGTCATCCATGGCGATGCCGGCGCGGGCAATGGCTTTCTTCGTGGCACCGACCGGGCCGATCCCCATCACATCCGGTGCACAGCCGGCAAGGCCGACCGAGACGATGCGGGCGAGCGGGCTAAGGCCGTGTTCCAGGGCGTAGTCCTCCGAGCAGACCAGCACCGCCGAGGCGCCATCCGTCAGCGGCGAGGATGTGCCGGCCGTCACCGAACCATCCTCCTGAAAGGCGGGTTTCAGCCCGGCCAGGATGTCGGCCGTCGTCTCTGCCCGGATGCAGCCATCGTCTGAAATGCTGGATCCATCGGCGCTGATCGTGACGATCTCATCGCGTAATCGTCCCTCAGCCTGTGCTGTGGCGGCTTTTTTCTGGCTGAGAACGGCGAAGGCCTCCTGCTCGGCGCGAAAAATCTGCCAGCGCCGCGCCACATTTTCTGCCGTGTCGCCCATGCTCATATAGGCAGCCGGCATCCTTCCGGCCAAAGCCGGGTTTGGCAGCGGGTTATAGCCCATCATCGGCACGCGGCTCATGCTCTCGACGCCGGCGCAGATGAAGACATCGCCGGCACCCAGCTGGATCTGGCCCGCGGCCATGTGGATCGACTGCATCGAGGAACCACAATAGCGGTTAACGGTGACACCGCCGACCGAAAGCGGCAGATCCGCCATCAGCACCAGCATGCGGGCGAGGTTGAAACCCTGTTCCGCCTCGGGAAAGGCGCAACCGAGGATCAGGTCTTCGATATGTTCAGGATTGACGCCCGTTCGCGCGATCAGCCCCTTGATCACCTGGGCGGCGAGATCATCTGGACGCACCCGTTTTAGGGCGCCCTTCTGGGCAAGGGTAAAGGGCGAGCGCTGATAGCCCGCGATCACGACATTGATCATGGCATCCTCATGGAAATCAGGTTGTGCGGGGGATGGGCCCTTTCGCTCCGTCGCGAAGCGAAGACAGAGCCGGTCATTCGGCGGACCGCAAAACGGCGCCGTTCATCATGCAGCCGGGCGGGGCTTTTGCCGCACCGGCCACGAAACGATGGCGATGTCAGCTTGCGAGCTGATCCTTTGCCGAGCGGTCCGAAAGGCGGGTTTCGGTTTCGATCAGAACCTGCTTGAGTTCGCTCAGCGTGAGCTCGAGCGCGATCTTCTGATCTTCGAGAAGCGCAATCCGGCTTCGCACAGCCTTCTGCAACGCGGTCAGCTGTTCTTTCTGGGTTCTGTCGATCTCGTAGAGATCCAGAAATTCCTTGATTTCCTGGAGCGAGAAGCCAAGGCGCTTGCCGCGCAGGATCAGGATAAGACGGGCGCGATCCCGGCCCGTATAGATACGCGTCTTGCCCGCGCGGCCGGGACTGATCAGACCCTTCACCTCGTAGAAGCGTACCGCCCTCGCCGTTAGGCCAAGCTCGTCGGCAAGCTGGGTCACAGTGTAGAACTGATCCGTCACGCGAAACCTTTTCGTTATATAGGGCCTGATCATAGCGACCTTCCGGCTCAAGCGTCAACATGGGCCGGCCTCCGATTTGCTTCACCCTGAGGGCTCAGATGTGCGTGACGCTCTTCCTCAATCAGCTCCTTCTTGGAAAGCTTGCCGATCAGCGTTTTCGGCAACGTGTCGCGGATCTCTATGGCGCGCGGGCGTTCGATTTTCGACAGCCGTTCGGCGAGAAATGCCTGCAATGTTTCTGCCGTGACCGTTTTGCCGGGTCTGACCGTCACGAAGGCCTTCGGGCTTTCGCCGCGATAGGGATCGGGAACGCCGATTACGATGGCCTCGGCGACGGCATCATGCTCGTAAAGTGCTTCCTCGATCACTCGCGGGTAGACATTGTAGCCTCCGCAGATGATCAGATCCTTCATACGGTCGATCAGGAACAGATAGCCGTCCTGGTCGAGATAGCCGATATCGCCGGTGCGCACTGCATCGCCGACAAGCGTGGCGGCGGTTTCGTCGGCGCGGTTCCAGTAGCCCGTCATGTTTTGCGGTCCGCGAACCCAGACTTCGCCCTTTTCGCCTCTGGCGAGAACGCGGTCCGGATGGTCGGGGTCATGAATTTCAATGATTGTGCCGGGCAGAGCCTTGCCGGCGGAGCCGTCGCGCACGGCTGAAGCATCAAAAGGATTGACGGAAACGACCGGTGAACATTCCGTCAGCCCATAGCCTTCGCACAGGGTGCAGCCGGTGAGTTTCTCGAACTGTGCCCGCACTTCATAAGGCAGCGGCGCTCCGCCCGAAATGCAGAGCCGGAGCGAGGTCAGATCGACTTTCCGGGTCATGGCGACGGCATTGATCGCGCCATAGATCGTCGGAACGGCGGGGAAGAGCGTCGGGCGACGCTTCTCCATCAGGGCAATCAGGGCGTCGCGGTTGAAGCGCGGCACCAGGATCTGCTTGGCACCGATCTCGACCGCTAGCAGCATGATCACGGTCATGGCGAAGACATGAAACAGCGGAAGAACCCCCATGATCGTTTCCACGCCGTCGCGCAGCATGTCCGAACCCTCATGGGCAATCATCTGCCGGGCATTGGAAATAAGGGCGGCGTGGGAAAGCATCGCGCCCTTGGGGACCCCTGTCGTTCCGCCGGTATATTGCAGAACGGCGATGTCGTCCGGAAAGAGTGCGACAGCGGGAAGCGGTCTCTCCCGGCCCTGGCGCATCACCGCCTCATAGCTGATATGGATGCCGTCTTTCGGGATCGATGCCCTTTCGGACCGCTTCAGCAGTCTGAACATCATCGCCTTTGCGGCCGGCAGCGTATCCGCCATTGAACAGACGATCACGTGTTTCAGGCCGGCTTCGCCGACGATCTTGCCGAGGTTCTCATAAGCCGCCTTCAGGTCGATCGTGACCATGATTTCTGTGCCTGAATCGCGGATCTGCGTCAGAAGTTCGCGGCTGGTATAAAGCGGGTTGCAGTTCACGATGATCGCTCCGGCCTTGAGCGCGCCGAAGAAGCAGATCATAGAATAGGGCGTATTGGGCAGGCAGAGCCCGAGCCTCGTTCCTTTCTTGACGCCGAGAGCTGCAAGGCCGGCGGCGAAGCCGTCAATCCGGCTGCCGATTTCACCATAGCTGTAGGCGCGGTCGAAAAACTCGATGGCAGGACGGTCGGAAAAGCGTCTGACAGCCGCATCCAGGAAGGATGGCAATGTCAGCCCCTCATCCTTCCGGCTGAACAGGTGCCCCCCGGCAACCTTTGCCTGCGATAGGTCATTGCAGCCGGCCATGGTGGCCGGCTTTTCAAAATCTTCCTGTCTCACGTCTCCTCCCTGGATATTGCCGGCCTCTCCTCAAAGGCTGATGGCGATATCTTCTTCTCGACATGACTGATAGGATAGATAGTATACGTATACGTCATCCTCATCAAGAGAAAGGTTGACGACTGTCAATCTTTTGGTGGTCTATCCTGATCCACCAAACGCTCAGGAGCGAAAACGATGTATGTCTGGCGAAGGTTATTGATGACGATCAGTCGCAGCCGGTTCCGGCAGAACCTCAACCCGCCGCATGATATCTCGACGGTTTGGCTTCGTGTCTGGCCGCAGGATCTCGACATCAACTTTCATGTCAACAACGGTCGCTACCTTACCTTGATGGATATAGGGCGCATGGACCTGCTTTTCCGCTCGGGACTGGCACAGAACATGCGGCGACATGGCTGGATACCGGTTCTCACCGGTCTCAATGCCCGCTATCGTCGGTCACTGGGACTGTTTGCCCGCTTTGCACTCGAGACAGAAATTGTCGGCTGGACGCAGCATTCTCTGTTCATGGAGCATCGCATCATGACGGCGACTGGGGAGCTTGCCGTCAGTGCGTTTGTGCGCGCCGTTGTGCTGAAGCCGGGCGACGGCAAGGAAAAGGTGACGACAGAAGATTTTTTCGCGCCGCTCGGGCGCTTGCCGTCAAGCCCAGCCCTGCCGGAAGCCTGCCTTTTGTTGCTGTCTCCCGCCGAGCGGGCGACCATGGCCGTGGCTGCATGAGGTTTGACTGATCGCGGTCAGCATTTGGACGCAGGAGCATCTGCATGGTTTCGCTTGTCGAATTCAGATCAAGGTTGCGGTTGCCGGTAATCGCCGCGCCGATGTTTCTGGTCTCAGGCCCGGACCTGGTCGTTGCAGCCTGCAAGGCCGGGATCTGCGGTACATTTCCGGCGCTGAACCAGCGCAGTACCGCTGGCTTTGCCGCCTGGCTGGAGGCGATCGATGAACGTCTTGCGGATCTGCCGGGTGCTGCCCCCTTTGGCGTCAATCTGATCGTTCACCGCTCCAACAATCGTCTCGATGCCGACCTTGAGGAAGTGGTGCGTCACCGTGTGCCGCTGGTCATTACCTCCCTTGGCGCTGCGCCAGCGGTGGTCGATGCCGTTCATGGCTATGGCGGCCTTGTCTTTCATGATGTGATCAGCCGCCGTCATGCGGAAAAGGCGGCAGAGGTTGGCGTTGACGGCATTGTCGCTGTCTCCGCCGGCGCGGGTGGCCATGCCGGGACCATCAATCCCTTTGCCCTCGTTGCGGAAATCCGGCAGGTTTTTTCAGGGCCGATTGCGCTTTCCGGAGCCATTTCCAATGGTGCGCAAATCGTGGCAACGCTGGCTGCAGGCGCGGATTTTGCCTATATGGGAACCCGCTTCATCGCCACGCGAGAGGCGCTGGCCGCCGAGGCCTATAAAGCGATGCTGGTCGCGGCGCAGGCCGGTGATATCGTCTATACCCGCGAAATTTCAGGGGTGGGTGCCAACTTCCTGCGGTCCAGCATCGCGGCGGCCGGTCTTGATCCGGATGCCCTGCCGCCCCACGGTGCAACGGACATCGCCAGTGAGGCCAGGGCTTGGAAGACGGTCTGGTCGGCTGGCCATGGTGTCGGTGCGATCGATGCCGTGCCCGGCGTCGGTGCTCTGGTCGATCAGTTGGCGGCGGATTACCGGGCAACGCTGGCGCGTCTCTGCCGCTGAGGCAACCGCATGCCGCACAGGGCAGGATGCCCCGCCCTGTGCGCTGTTCATAGCTTTCGCTGAAGTTCCGGTACAGCCTCGAAGAGATCCGCGACGAGGCCATAATCGGCGATCTGAAAGATCGGCGCCTCTTCGTCCTTGTTGATGGCGACGATGATTTTCGAATCCTTCATGCCAGCCAGATGCTGGATGGCGCCGGAAATGCCGCAGGCGATATAGAGGTCGGGTGCAACCACCTTGCCGGTCTGCCCGACCTGACAGTCATTGGGGGCGAAACCGGAATCAACGGCCGCGCGCGAGGCGCCGACGGCGGCACCCAGCCGGTCGGCAAGCCCTTCGATCATGGCAAAGGCGTCCCGAGAGCCCACGCCGCGGCCGCCAGAAACAACGACGCGCGCCGCGGTTAGATCGGGCCGGCCGCTGTCTGCCCGATGGTCAGCGATCCAGCGCGCGCAGCCTTCCGCGTCCGGCACGGCGACAGTCCTGATGCTGGCGGCAGGGGCCGTTCCGGCTGCGGCAAAACCGGATGTGCGGATGGTCAGTACTTTGATCCGGTCGCGGCTTTTCACCGTCTGGATCGCATTGCCGGCATAGACCGGTCGGGAGAATTGGTCCGGTCCGCTAATGGCAATGACATCGGGAACTACCATCACGTCCAGCAGGGCTGCGAGACGCGGCATGACATCTTTCGCCGTTGTCGTCGCGGGGGCGGCGATGATGTCATATTCCCCGGCGAGACGTGCGAGCAGCATTGAGAGCGGTTCGGCGAGCTGATGGGCAAGCGCGGTCGAGCCGGCTTCCAGGACCTGTGAAACGCCGTCGATGGCCGCCGCCATTTCAGCTGCTTCCCCGGTCTGTGCATCAGCGATCAGCACAGTGACGTCGCCATGCGGTGAAAGCGCAGCGACCGTTCGTGCGGTCGGATCGCGCATCAGCTTGCCATCCGTCATTTCGGCCAGTACGAGTATGGGCATCAGATCACTCCTGCTTCCTGTCTGAGCTTTTCGATCAGCGCGTCTACCGTGGCGACGCGGACGCCCGCTTTCCGCCCTGCCGGTTCACGCGTCATGACAATCTCGAGCCGCGGAGTGACATCGACACCGAAATCTGCAGCCGTCATTTGGGTGAGAGGCTTCTTCTTGGCCTTCATGATGTTGGGAAGCGATGCATAGCGCGGCTCGTTCAGCCTGAGATCGGTGGTGACAATAGCGGGCAGTGCCACGCTGATTGTCTGCAGACCGCCATCGAGCTCGCGGGTGACTTCGGCCGTGCCCTCGCGCAGCACGAGTTTCGAGGCGAAGCTTGCCTGCGGCCAGCCGAGAAGCCCGGCCAGCATCTGCCCGGTGGCGTTCATGTCGTTATCGATCGCCTGTTTTCCGGTGATGATCAGATCTGGAGCTTCCGCCTCAGCCACTGCCTTCAGCAGTTTGGCGACGGCAAGCGGTTCGAGGTCGAAGGATGGATCGGCAACAATCAGGATGGCCCGGTCCGCACCCATGGCCAGAGCGGTCCGCAGTGTTTCCTGTGCCTGGGGCGCGCCGATGGAAACGGCAATCACCTCTTGCGCTATGCCCCTTTCCTTCAGCCGGATCGCTTCTTCGAGCGCAATCTCGTCGAAAGGGTTCATCGACATTTTAACATTGGTGAGATCAGCTCCCGATCCATCGGCTCTCACCCGGATTTTTACATTGTAGTCAATGACCCGTTTGACGGGCACCAGCACTTTCATCGCCTGCCTCCTCCGCAAGAGATTTTGTCAGTCACCACATGGCCAATTATCGACATTAAATGACGTAAAGGCAATATATATGACGTATAGGGAATATACCGTCAACCATGCGATGACATGGCTCAGGCAGTGGTGCGGGAAGCTCTGTCCGTGCAGATGATCTTTACGAGGGAAGAATTTGACACTATATTTCCCTCAGAAAGGATTTGGCGATGCTTCAACCTGTTGCAATGCAAAGTGCACCTGATCGTGGCGCGATCCTGACCAAGGCTGTCTCGCGGGCCAGTGATCGGCTCGGCCTGTCGGGTCGGCTGCTGGCAGAGGTGCTTGGTGTGTCGGAAGCACAGATCTCGCGCTACCGCAAGGGCGAGGCTATTCTGGCCGAGGGAACAAAGCCGTTCGAACTGGCCGTGCTGCTGGTGCGCATCTTCCGCTCGCTCGATGCGATCACCGGCGGTGATGAAGCGGTGACGCGGTCGTGGTTTGTTGCCGAAAACAATGCTCTCGGCGCCCGCCCGATTGACCGAATCACCTCCATTCAGGGACTTGCCGATGTCGTCGCCTATCTGGACGCCCGCCGCGCTCCGCTCTGAAGCGCGTGCCTATTCCGGCAAGGGCTGGCGACTGGTCGAAGCGCAACATCTGGTGTCGACCCAGAAGCTTGTCGACAGTGCCGACGAACAGGCGGCACTGGAGGATATTCTCGAGACAACCAAGCCGCCGGTCCCGGCTTCCTGCCGTCATCTCGATTATCTTCTGTCGACGCCCTTTCGCTATCGACCTTATCCCTATGGCTCGCGCTTTCGCCGCGCCGGGATCACGCCTGGTGTCTGGTATGGGGCAGAACGGCCGGAAACGGCCGTGGCCGAAATGGCATTTTACCGGTTGCTGTTTTTTGCCGAGAGCCCGGATACGCCTTTTCCGGACAATGCGGCAGACTATACGGCGTTTTCGGCGGCGCTATACGTGGATCTGGCGCTTGATCTTGGCGCCGGTGGGCTGGCCGATGACGCGCCGCTCTGGACCCACCCAACCAATTATGAGGCCTGCCAAGCACTCAGCGCGACGGCGCTTGAAGCCGGAATTGGGCTGATCCGCTATCGTTCGGTGCGTGATCCCGGATCCCGCATGAATGTGGCCGTTCTGACCTGCGCCGCCTTTGCCAGCCCCGCACCGCTTGAGCGGCAGAGCTGGCGGATCCGGGTTGCCGCCTCCGGCATTCAGGCAATGTGCGCGTTTCCGCGCCTGCGGCTGGAATTCCCGCCCGCCGCCTTTGAGGCCGATCCGCGTATTGCCGCGATGGACTGGCATCGCGTGCGCGGGCACTGAAGCGGCGCCTTTGACCGTCGAACCGCACCGATCTCGGTGTGTTCAGCGTTTTGGCGGGGCAACGGATTGCCGCACGACCAGTTCGGCCGGCAGTGTGATCTGCTTTGATGGCGCTTCAAGCCCGAGAATCAGCGCCAGCAGCATGTTGACGGCCGAACGGCCCATCTGCTGCAGCGGCTGGCGGATCGTCGTCAGCGGCGGATGCATCTGTGCCGCCAGCGGAATATCGTCAAAGCCGACAATAGAGATATCGCCCGGAATATCGAGCCCGGCCTCACGCACGGCGGCATAGGCGCCGAGAGCGCTGATGTCATTGGCCGCGAAAATCGCCGTTGGCGGCGATTTCAGCGTCAAAAGCCGCTTGGCGGCCTCGAATCCGCTGCGTTGCAGAAAGTCACCCTCGGCAATCAGTGCTGGATCATCGTCAAGGCCAAAGCGGCCGACCGCGTCGCGATAGGCAGAAAGCCGTTGCCGTGCGGACAGCAGCCGGTTGTCGCCGGTGATGAAGGCAACGCGGCGATGGCCGTGTTCGGCCAGATGCTGCATGATCAGCCGTCCGCCCTGATAGCTGTCCGCCATCACCGAGGGAAAAGGCGGCTCATCTTCCTGTGCGTCAATGGTTACGACCGGCACGGCTGCACGGTCGAGCGTTTCGAGATAATGCGATTCGTAGGGTAGGATGGTGATCACGCCATCGGCCACCTGCTGCACGAGGCTGACAACGCTCGACGGCGGCTGGCTGTCGCTGTCCGGCAGCGAGTAGACCAGCATTTCATAGCCCGCCCCGCGCGCTGCGCGGCCAACGCCCATGACCAAATCGCTGGTGAACGGCGTGTGAAGCTGCGCTATGACACCGATGATATGGGTCCGGCCGGAGGAGAGCTTCTGGGCCAGGCGGTTCGCGACATAGCCCATTTCATCGGCGATGCGCAGAATATCCTCGCGCGTTTCCTCTGACACGCCGGGCTGGTTGTTGAGCGCGCGTGAGGCGGTCATGCGGGAGACGCCCGCAACCTTGGCAATCTCGGCGAGTGTCGGTGTACGCTGTTTCATTCTTTCCTCCCCGGGGGCCGGGCCTCTTGTCGTTTTTCTCGCCAATCTGTCCGCGACATCTGCCTTCGGCCTTTCAGCATTTAAGGCGAGAGGTGCGGACTGTCCACTTTCGCGGTGCTGAAGCATGTGCCTGGCGTGGCGCCGGGACCTTTTGAAAGCTGCCGAAAGGCGATTGACACTCTATAACGTTACCGGTAACGTTACATCTATGGCGACGTTTTCGCCACTGTTTCCATGGGAGGAAATCATGAATTCACGTTTTTTGCCGCGCGCCGCGGCCCTGTTGTGCACGGCTGCCGCCATCGCAGCCGGCCCTGTAGCTGCCCATGCCGATGATGTCATTACGTCCTGGGATCTGCGTTCCGATGCGGTGACGGCCGGAACGATCCGCGATGCGGCCGATCGCTTCGAAGCCGCCAATCCCGGCTATAAGGTTGAAGATTCCCACTTCGCCAACGATGCCTACAAGACCAAGCTGAAGATTGGTTTTGGTGCCAACCAGCCACCTTGCGTTTTCGCGTCCTGGGGCGGCGGGCCGCTGAAGGAATATGTCGATGCCGGCCAGGTCATGGATATGACGCCCTATCTCGACAAGGACCCGGCTTTCAAGGACCGCTTCATTGATGCGAGTTTCGGACCGGTCACATTTGACGGCAAGATCTACGGCATCCCGGCGGAGAATACCGGTCTTGCTGTTGTCTTCTACAACAAGGACATGTTCGCGGAATATGGTCTGACACCGCCCAAGACCTGGGATGATCTGATGAACATCATCCAGGTGCTGAACGATCATAATGTCGCGCCCTTTGCGCTTGCCAACAAGAACAAGTGGCCGGGGCTGATGTATTACGGGTTGCTGGTTGACCGCGTTGCGGGACCTGGTGCCTATCAGGCGGCCTCCACCGGTGAAGGCTCCTTCACGGATCCTGCCTTTGTCGAGGCCGGAACGCTGTTGCAGGATCTGGTCAAGGCCAATGCCTTTGCCAAGGGCTATAACGGTCTCGATTACGATATCGGCGGCTCGCGGCGCCTGCTTTATGCCAATAAGGCGGCCATGGAAGTCATGGGGACCTGGGAGCTTTCCTCGATCATCAACGAGAACCCCTCCTTCGCTGACAAGGTCGATTTCTTCACCTTCCCTTCAGTTCCCGATGGCAAGGGCGATCCGAGCGATGTGCTCGGCACGCTTGGCGACAACTATATCTCGGTTTCCGAAGCCTGCCCCTATAAGGACAAGGCCTATGAGCTTGCCACCTATATGACCGACGATACGGCCGCTGCCGACCGCCTTGCAAACCAGCGGATGATGCCGCTGAAGAATATCCAGACGGACGACCCCTTCCTGCAGAAGGTTGCCAATACCGTGGCAAACGCTAAGAGCGTTCAGCTCTGGTACGATCAGGACCTGCCGCCGGCCGTTGGTGAAGCCACCAAGGATGCGGTTCAGGAACTCTTCGGTCTGTCGGTCACGCCGGAACAGGCAGCCCAGCAGATCCAGGACGCTGCATCGGCCAAGGCCTCCAACTAAGGCCCTTCCCCTACTGCCTGCCGGTGCGGCTTCTGCCCTTCAGGGGCACACCGCATCGGCAATCTGCCCGACGCACGCGCTTTCATCGGCGCGTGCGAAAGGAAAAGGCTGGCTTCTTGAAAGGACATCATCATGTCACAGGTCGGCGACAGCACGCGGTCTGACAGGCTCCGGAAACAGCGAAAGCTGATCCTTGCCAATAAAACCGCCCCGGTGATCTTTCTGGCACCGGCGCTTATCCTGCTTCTGATCTATCTACTGTATCCGCTGATTTCCAGTTTCCACTATTCCTTCCTCGACTGGAACGGTCTGGGCGACAATGCCAAATTCGTCGGTCTCGCCAACTGGAAACGACTGATCCATGACGGCGTTTTCTGGCATTCGGCCTGGAACAATATTCTGCTGGCGCTGTTCTCGATCGTCATCCAGCTGCCGATTGCGCTAGTTCTGGCTGTCGTGCTGGATGAGGCCTCCAAGGGCTCGCGGATCCTGAAGATTCTCTATTTTATTCCGCTTCTGATGTCGTCGGTTGCACTCGGCGTCTTGTTCAAGAACATTTACGATCCGAATTTCGGGCCGGTCAACGCCATCCTCGATGCCATCGGCCTGCCCGGCCTCGCCCATGATTGGCTCGGCGATCCAAGCTACGCGCTTGGTTCCGTGATCGTCGTCGTGCTGTGGCAGAACATCCCCTTTTACATGGTGCTGTTTCTGGCCGGACTTGCCTCTTTCCCGCGCGAAATCACCGAAGCCGCCCGCCTTGATGGCGCCAGCCAGACGACGATTTTCTGGCGGCTGAAGCTTCCGCATCTGCAGGGCACCTTCCGTACTGCCGTGCTGCTCGCAGTGATCGGTTCGATGCGTTACTTCGATCTCATCTATGTCATGACCGAAGGCGGGCCGGAAAATGCTTCCCAGGTGATGGCAAGCTACATGTACAAGCAGGTCTTCGCCTCCTTCGAGCTCGGTTACGGCACCACGGTCGCCTCGGCCATGTTCATCATCATCACCGTGATCGCGGCCATTTCCTTCCGCCTGTCACGGCGCTTCGAGACGGAGGTCTGAGATCATGGCAAAAGCAGCAAGAAAATCCGGTTTTTCGGTCAAGTCCGTTGTGATCCCGGTGCTCGGACTGTTCTGGCTGGCGGTGACCACCCTGCCCTTCATCTTCGTCGTCATGATGAGCCTGAAGACCCAGAATGAAACCTATGTGAACCCGGTCTGGGCCTTGCCGGAAAGCTTCAATCTTTCCAACTATATCGATGTGCTGAAGGGGTCCTTTCTGATCTATCTCAGAAACAGCCTGTTTGTCATCTCGGTCTCGGTCGTCCTGATCGTGCTGATTTCGGCCATGGCTGCCTATGCGCTGGCAAGGCTCAGATTCCGGCTCTCCGGCGCGCTTTTCGGCCTCATCGTCGCCGGCATGATCGTGCCGCTGCATGTGACGCTGGTTCCGGTCTATCTGATGACGAAGTCGATGGGGCTTTATGACACGCCTGCCGCCCTGATCGGGCCCTATGTGGCAATGAGCCTGCCGATCTCGATCTTCATCCTGACCGAATTCATGCGGCAGGTGCCGAAGGAACTGGAAGAGGCAGCCCTGCTAGATGGCTGCGGCCCGTTCAAGGTGTTCTGGAAGATCTTCTTCCCGCTGTCCGGGCCCGGCCTTTCCACCGTTGCAATCTATAACGGCATCATGCTGTGGAACGAGTTCGTCTTTGCCTATGTGCTGACCTCGTCTCCCGACAAACGCACCCTGCCGCTCGCCGTCTGGGATTTCCAGGGCCAGTACGCATCCAATATTCCCGCCATTCTCGCCGTCGTCACCTTGAGTTCCCTGCCGCTGATCATCGTTTACGCGATCGGCCAGGAAAAGATCGTCAACGGCATGATGGCCGGCTCACTGAAGGGCTGATGGAGACAAGACCATGACCAGTATCACTCTCACAAAGGTCGAAAAGCGCTTTTCCGCCGTCACCGTTCTGCACGGTATCGACCTTCAGATCGCAGATGGCGAATTCTGCGTCTTCCTCGGGCCGTCCGGTTGCGGCAAGTCGACGCTCTTACGCACCATTGCCGGGATTGAAACCTTGAGCGAAGGCCAGCTCACCATCGGCGATGAGGAAATGAACGACGTGCCGCCATCGGAACGCGGCGTCGCCATGGTGTTCCAGAACTATGCACTCTATCCGCATATGAGCGTTTACGAAAACATGGCCTTCGGGCTGAAGCAGGCGAAAACGCCGAAAGCCGAGATTGAACGGCGCGTCGGCGATGCAGCCCGCATTTTGCAGATTGAAAACCTGCTGGAGCGCAAGCCGAAACAGCTCTCCGGCGGCCAGCGCCAGCGCGTTGCCATCGGCCGGGCCATTGTGCGCCAGCCTGCTGTCTTCCTGTTCGATGAGCCGCTTTCAAATCTTGATGCAGCGCTCCGGGTTCACATGCGTACGGAGATTTCCAACCTCCATCGCGACTTTCCCGAAGCCAGCATGATCTATGTGACCCACGACCAGACAGAGGCCATGGCGCTGGCCGACAAGATCGTGCTGCTCAGGGCCGGGCCGGATGTGCTGACCAAGGGTTCGATCGCCCAGGTCGGCGCGCCGCTGGAGCTCTACCACCGGCCGAAAAACCTGTTTGTCGCCGGTTTCCTCGGGTCTCCGGCTATGAATTTCCTGCCGGCAACGCTGGCATCTGTCGGCCCGGACGGGGCATCCGTGACGCTTTCAACGGGTGAGACCATTGAGGTTCCGGTGGATGCTTCGACACTTTCCAGCGGCGCCAAGCTGACGCTCGGCATACGTCCGGAACACATGCAGCCGGCGGTACCGGGAGCAACCGAGCAGGTACTGACCCGCAAGGTCACCTCGGTCGAGAATTTCGGCGAATATAGCTATCTCTATCTCGAGAGTGATGCACCGATGATCGCCAAAGTCTCCGAGGACATCGTCAGCCCGGCCGAAGCCCCCACCACTTTTTCCATCAGGCCCGCCTCATGCCATCTCTTCGACGCCGCCGGCGACGCGCTCAGCTATCTGCCGAGCGTTCCCGGACCGCGCAAGCAGGCATGATGCCGTCGTAACGCTTTTGGATTTCAGGACATGAACACAATGACAACGCCCCTCTACAAGGACTCCGCCCTTTCGGCCGAAACCCGCGCTGAAGATCTGATCTCGCGTATGTCGCTTTCTGAGAAGATCGGTCAGCTTCACGCCGTCTGGCTGTTTCTCGAGGAGAACGGGCAACACCGCACCCGTTCGGACCAGTTCACCGGCTCATCTGACCCGGAAACGCTGAAGGCGATGCTGTCATCCGGCCTCGGCCAGGTGACCCGTCCGCTCGGTACGCGCAGCATTGACGCGCAGGAAGGGGTTCGCGCCCTCAACAGCCTGCAGCACTTCATGATCGAGGAAACCCGCCTTGGTGTTCCTGTCATGTCGCATGAGGAATGCCTTTCCGGTCTGATGATCAAGGGCGGCACACTGTTTCCCTCCTCGCTTGCCTATGGTGCGACCTTCAATCCGGCACTGATTGAAAGGGTTGGCGAAGCAATCGGCCAGGAGGCGCGTGCCATCGGCTGCCACCAGGGGCTGGCCCCTGTTCTCGACGTTGCCCGCGACGCTCGTTGGGGCCGGACCGAGGAGAGTTTCGGCGAAGATCCCTATCTCGCCGGCATCTTGGCGACGCATTATGTCCGCGGCCTGCAGGGCAAGAAGCGCGATCTCCTGGCAACGCTGAAGCATTATGCCGGTCACTCTGCCAGCGAAGGAGGCCGTAACCATGCGCCCGTTCATATGGGCTGGCGCGAACTGAATGACATGTTCCTGCTGCCGTTCGAAATGGCGGTGAAACTTGCCAATGCCGGATCGGTCATGCCTGCCTATCACGACATCGACAATGAGCCGGTGCATGCCTCGCATCATCTCCTGACAGAGGTGCTGCGCGAGGATTGGGGTTTTGACGGGCTGATCGTTGCCGACTATGTCGGCGTCAGCCTGCTCTATCAGCATCATGGCGTCGCGGCAGACCGGGCGGAAGCAGCTGCCCTTTCCTTCGGTGCTGGCCTCGATATCGAGCTTCCGGGCGATGACTGCGCGCGGGATCTGAAGGATGCGGTTGCCCGTGGCCTGATTTCCGAGGACAAGATCACTGAAATCGCCCGCCGGGTTCTCACCGAAAAGTTCCGCATCGGCCTGTTTGAGAAGCCCTATGCCGACGACGCCGGGATCGTGCTGCAGGCGGGGTCAAGCGTCGAAACAGCCCGCAAGGTTGCCGAACAGTCGGTGACGATCCTTGACAATACCGGCATCCTGCCGCTCAAGCCTGGCCTCAAGGTCGCCGTGATCGGCCCCTGTGCCGATGATCCGCTGGCACTGCTCGGCGACTATTCCTTCCCCGTGCATCTGATTCATAACGAGGCGCAGGAAGAGGTCGAAAGCGTTGTCACGCCGCTTGAAGCGTTCAAGAAGGCTCTAGGTGAGGACAATGTCGTCTATGCCCGTGGCTGCAACATCCTCGATGAACGGCGTGCCGGCGCGCCGGTTTTTCCCGGCGATGTCGATGACAGCACCTCGCTGGAGCAGGCCTCGTCGCTTTCCACAAGGCTTGACATGATCCCGGATGCCATGGCGGCTGCCAAATCAGCTGATGTTGCCGTGATCTGTGTCGGTGATCTGTCCGGCATTTTCCAGACTGGTACCGTTGGTGAAGGTTCAGATACGGACAGGCTGGACCTTCCAGGCGTGCAGCAGAAACTGATTGACAGCATCATCGCCACCGGCACACCGGTGATTGTCGTGCTCTCTTCCGGCCGCCCCTATAATCTCGGCGGTAATGAAGACCGGATCGCGGCGCAGGTAATGACCTTCTTTGCCGGGCAGGAGGGTGGTACAGCGCTGGTGTCCGTGCTGACCGGTGCAGTCGAACCATCAGGACGTCTGACGCTTTCCGTGCCGAAAAGCGCCGGGGCCGGTCCCTATTTTTACAACCACAACTTCAAGTCGTCGGGCACGCCGATCGCCCGCCACTTCGGTAGCCGCTATCCATTCGGCCATGGTCTGAGCTACACGCGCTTCGCCTATTCCAGTGTCATGCTGGAGCGTAACGCTGTTGATATCGACACCGGCACGGTTGAACTCTCCTTCACGGTGACAAATGTCGGCGGGCGCAAGGGCATCGCCGTGCCGCAACTTTATGTGCGCGACGAACTGGCTTCGGTCGTCCGCCCGGTCAAGGAGCTCAAGGCCTTCGGGCGTGTGGAGCTGGCCGCGGGCGCTTCTGCGCGGGTCCATATCCGCCTGCCAGTCGATATGCTGAACTTCACGGGCATGGAAGGAAAGCGCGTGGTCGAGCCCGGCTTTTTCACGCTGATGGTCGGTGCTTCCAGCGGTGACATCAAACTGAAGGCCCGCGTCGAGGTGAAGGGGGCTCGCCGTGTGCTGGCGAAGGACTGGCGCATGGAAAGCAGCTTCAGCTACGACTATCAGATTTGAGTGCTGACGCTGGCGCCGGGGACACGGACACCTCGGCGCCACACCTTCGCCGCGTTATTGGCAAAATTGATTATAATATCTGTATAAACTTGAATATATTTGACAGAGATTTTCGATTAGCTGAACAACTCTGCGAGTTTGCCATGAAGACCATAACTGGCCATATACAATCAGGGCGAGCGCCCAGCGTGTGCAATGAACCGGCCCCGTCAGAGAAGCAAGCCGCGATACGCGGCCGTCTGAACAACCGATCGGCAACGTTGAAGCCGAAAGAGGGCGGCAGCGACGTCTCCGCAATCTACGGTCGGGCCGGACGAACGACAGCCCCAGCCAGGCTGCATGCCGGACACCACGACACTGAGCGCGATCTGGCGCAGAACCATCAGGCCTTTTTCGATCGCCACGAAACGGCAATGAAAAAGCTCGGTCTTGCATCGGAAAATGGTGAGATCAGGTCTGATTTTGCCAATATCATACACAAGCCCGGCATGGAGCGGGCGATGCACAGCCTGACCGATCCGGCGAAACAGGCCGCACAGATCGCGCGCGGCTTTCTTGACAGAGACGGCAAGGTGACGAAATCGGCCATGTCCATCCTGAAGATGCCGACGCTGTTCGCCTGCCTTTATGGCGACAGGGCGTCCGACGATCTGAAGCTTCTCGGGCTGCAGGCCTAGCAACTCGGACAATCGTGCTTCGGGCTACGCGCCTCTTTAGGCTTCTGACTGGTCTCATTGAGGTCGTCGGAGGGCGGTTACATCATCAGAGCCGAAAAGAGTTCAGCTCCGCTGAGGTTCGCCTAGCCAGGAGCGAGAACGTTCTTGCTGATCTCTCTCACAATATGCGTTTTTAGATCATCTTTTGCGCGATGCGATTTTTCGATGGGCAACCTGTAATGACGGTTATGGATGTCCCCGGCCAGGTGGCCGGCATAGTTTTCGCCGCACCGCGGTGCCTATCCGATGGACATCCCCACGGGACCATATTGCCGAGATGATCGGTTCACCGGAGGGGCCGGGGCCCGATGAGGCAGGGTCCTGCTAACCTGGCAATCCCATTGGCTGAGATGCCCGATGTTTGTGCGCCTGTGAAGACCCGGACAGCAGACCTGAGCCTGCGGTCCGGGCCTTGCGGTGTCCGTCAGTCGGGATTGCCCGGGGCAAATGGGAAAGAAAGGGCTTTGTAGGTTTCAAGTCCCTTTTGCGGGGCTGCATACCCGGTTGGCAACGGCAGTCCCGAGATCGCCTGAAAATAGGCAATATTGGCATCCCGCCACCATCGTGCCTCGCGTGCCTGGATTGCGAGAAAGGCGTTTACCTGTTTGAACCGCTGGCCGTCCACATAGGGGCGTGCGTCGGACCAGTTTGCCGCCATGACGGCGGCAGCTTCCGCGCCCCTGTCGAAACGCTCGATCAGACTTTGCCACAACGACTTGCCGGATTTCATGCGGAAATCCCAGGGAATGTGATGAAACCAGAGCAGATAGCGTTCGTCAAACGCGTGTGGGTCGGAAAACAGCGCCTGCATCTCTTCGCTATATTGGCCAATGCTATTGCTGCCATCGGCAAGCCGGTTGAAGCCGATACCGGCGCTATCCGCCCTGTTATAATAGGTCGGGTTCCATTCCGCGCGTGCCAGATCGTTTACCCAGGGGCCGGGCCCATAGTGATGGCCGGTCGCCACTTGGTGATGCAGGCCGAAGGGCATCATATAGTCGACAAGGATTTCGTGCGACTGCATCAGCATGTCAACGATTGTGGACACGAAAGCAGCCTCATTGCTGAAGGTCATGCGAGTCCAGTCTTCTGCGATGGCACGGGCTGTGTCATCCGGGTCCCATGCCATTCTGCCAAAGGCATACCAGTTGGCCTGATTGAATATTCCGCCGGTCCAGTCGCGGTCGGAGCCGATATTGGCAACGCCCGACATGCCTGTCAGCCTCTGCGGGAAGAGCTTTCCCTGCAGGATTTTCGAGATTGTCGATCCCCTGCCGGCGCTCAGGGTGTCAAATTGCAGCACCTCTTCGAAGACGGGGCCGAGAAAGGCAAGGTGGGTTGCCTGGCCGAGATATTCCTTGGTGATCTGGAATTCCATCACCAAAGGGGTTTTGGTGAGCTTGCCGAAGATCGGCGAGAAGGGTTCGCGCGGCTGGAAATCAATCGGACCGTTTTTGACCTGTACCAGAACATTTGGCGCAAAGTGCCCGTCCAGCGGCGCAAACTCGTTCAGCGCCTCGCCCGCCCTGTCTGTTCCGGCATCCGAGGCGTAGACAAAGGCGCGCCAGATCAGTATGCCGCCATGCGGCGCCAGTGCCTCGGCAATCATATTGGCGCCTTCAGCATGGCTGCGCTGATAGTCGCCCGGGCCGGGCTGTCCTTCGGAATTTGCCTTGACCAGAAAGCCGCCGAAATCAGGTATGGCGGCATAGATCGCGTTGACCCTGTTCTGCCACCAGGACTGGACATCCGGATGGCTCGGATCTGCCGTTTCACATTCGCCGAGGGCAGCGGGTGAGGCGAAATTGACCGAAAGGAATACCTTCAGACCAAAGGGCCGGAAGATCGCTGCCAGCATCGCGGCCTTTTCCAGATAGAAGGGGGTGAGGATTTCCGGAGCTGCGTTGACGTTGTTGAGTACAGTGCCATTGATACCAAGTGAGGCATTGGCCCGTGCGTAGTCCGTGTAACGCTGCTGCTGATAGTCCGGCAGCGTCCACCAGTCCCAGATCGAGAAACCCGCATAGCCGCGCTCCACCGTGCCATCGAGATTGTCCCAGTGGTTCAGGAGGCGGAGATCGAGTTTCGGACGGGAACGAAGATCCGTTGCCGCAAGCGACCGGCCGGTCTGAATATGACGCAGGAAGGCAAAGCAGCCATAAAGCACACCGGTATCGCTGCCGGCGGCAATGGCCGTCACATTGCAGCCATTCATGGTCATGCGCCGAACCAGATAGCCCTCGGGGCCGAGATCATCAAGTGGCAGTGCCGCCGATGCGATAAGCGGATTACCTTCAGGGGTTCCGATGATGATCGCGCCATCGCCGATGGTGGATGGTTCGGCCTTTGGCACACAGTGGAGCGTCATGGCGAAAAGCGCGTGTTCAAGTTCCTCCTGGGCCACCAGAATGGTGGGGCTGTCTGCACCGGCAATCAGCATTGATGCATGTTCAAGGATATGCGTGCGCCGGTCTTCCGGCTGCGGCAGATAGCGCAGCCAGAGGTCATATCCATCCTCGTTGGTGAGGGTGGCCGCGCAGGTCTCGCCTCTGGCGTCTGCCTCTAGCTTCATAAAATGCGACAGTAAGGTGTTCATCGGTGCTTCTACCATTGGGCTTTGTGACGCGAGCGACTGCGACGGAGGTATGTTCAGGGCACGAAAACCCATCTTCGGCGCGGCGCGCCAAAGCAATCAGGTTTCGCAGATGTAAAAAATGCGGAAAGCGGTATGCCCCAGCTAACCGCGCGTCTCGTAATCGAACCAGGCGAAGTCGGCATGCTGTGCCTGGCCGCTGATATCGTGTGCGGCCATGCCAACAAAGGCGCCGGTGAAATTATTGCCCTCGCCGACGCCCGCCTCATCGGAGAGGATGGTGGCGTCAAGGACCGGGCCAATCATCTGCCAGCCGCCCTCGCCGTTCCGCCAGAAGAACTGCAATGCCGGACCGGCGACTTCGACGGCGAGATCCAGCGGGCCTTCTTCGGGAAGCCGGACTGGATCACAGCCGAAAACCGAGCGACCGAACGGAAAATCTCCGAGTGCCGACATGATCCGCAGGGCACGGCTTCCGTCATCTTCGCGCGTCATTGCAAGATAATGATACTGGCACTGATTGTACCAGCAGATCAGGCCGGCAAAGCTCTGGAAATCGCGCGGGCTGAAATCAATCTGCGTTGCAGCACGATAGCTGAGCGCTGTCTGACGGCGGGCCAGCATGGCGCTTTCGAAAAAGTTGCCGGGCGACAGACGGCCATAGATACGCAGGCTTCCCGGGTTGGCCGCAAGTGAAAACAGGCGCGCAGGTTCTGGGCTGCGCAACCACTGGAACGCAATGGGAAGCTGGCCGGGGGCAAAGCGGGTCCGCACAGGTTCCGCGGCCGTTTCTTCCGCTTTCAGACCGTCCGGTCTTGTGGTGTGGATCGTCTTCGGTGCCTGGCCGCCTTCGGCAAGATAGAGCCAGCCGTCATCACGCCATTCCATCTTCTGGATAGCTGTCTCCCGTCCGAGTGGTGAGCGGCGCTGGATCTGATCTGAGCCGGGCAGATCACGCCGGATCGCTGACTGTCCCGTCGTATCGGAGACGGTGAGCGGGCGGGAACACAGATGAACCATATAAGTCTCGCCCGCCTGCGTCTCGACTATATCAGCATGCCCGCAGCGCTGCAGCGGAACGTCCGGTGCGAAGGCGGTGGTCAGCACATGCTTGTCCGGGTGAACCTCATAGGGTCCGAGGAGCGACCGTGATCGTGCCAGTGTCACGGCATGTTCGTAGCCCGTGCCGCCTTCAGCCGTCATCAGATAGTACCAGCCTTCACGGTAATAGAGATGCGGCGCTTCCGTCAGCTTCCGCTCCGTTCCCTGGAAGATGTTGTGGATCGGCCCGGCCAGTTTCTCGGCGTTTACATCATATTCCTGCAGCACGATCCCGGCGAACTGATCACCATGACCTTGCTGTCTGTGGTCCCACAGCATGTTGACAAGATATTTCCGGCCATCGGGCGCATGGAAAAGGGACGGATCAAATCCGCTTGCATTAAGATAGATCCGCTTTGACCAGGGGCCGTTAATGGTGGGCGCTGTGGTCAGGTAGTTGGGGGCATCCTTGAAACTGCCCGAAAGCCGTTTCACATCGGTGTAGATCAGCCAGAACAGCCCGTCGGCATGGGTGAGGCAGGGTGCCCAGATACCGCAGCTGTCGGGGTTGCCGCGCATGTCGAGCAGATCACCCCGATCAAGCGGATGGGCGATGAGGGTCCAGTTCGCGAGATCGCGCGAATGATGGATTTGGACGCCGGGATACCATTCAAAGGTGGAGGTCGCGATATAGTAGTCGTTGCCTACGCGGCAGATGGAGGGGTCCGGATTAAAGCCCGGCAGGATCGGATTGGTGATCATGGTTTCAGTCATGGCAAATGCGTTCCGGATTGAAGGATGGGTCACCTGATGACCTGTTCATCGGCACCAAAGAGGTGCCAGGCGGCCGCCTTCGGGCGGACGACAAGCACGTCGCCACGACGGGTCTTGAACTGACCGGGCTTGTGCACGAGAATTTCGGTGCCATCGGCAAGGTTGCCGTGAAGATAGGTGTCGCGGCCATGCTGTTCGGCGACAGACACCGTGAAACGCCAGCCATCACCACCGGTTTCGAGAACCTCGAGATCTTCCGGGCGAATGCCGAGGCTGACCGCCTCATTGTTTCCGACCGGCAGGTCACGCGGGTCAAGCCGGATCGTTTCCAGCGTGTCGGATGTGAAGGCGAACCCGCCCTCGCCATCGGCTGCAATACTGCCGTCGATGAAATTCATTCGCGGCGAGCCGATAAAGCCGGCAACGAACTTGTTGTCGGGACGGTTGTAGAGCTCAAGTGGCGCCCCCACCTGCTCGATAACCCCCTTGCGCAGCACGACAATTTTGTCGGCCATGGTCATGGCCTCGATCTGGTCGTGGGTTACGTAGATCATGGTGTTACCCAGACGTTCGTGCAGGGCGTTGATCTCAAAGCGCATGACCACGCGCAGTTCCGCATCGAGATTGGACAAGGGTTCGTCGAAGAGAAAGATTTTCGGCTCGCGCACGATCGAGCGGCCGATGGCAACGCGCTGGCGCTGACCGCCCGAGAGCTGGGTCGGCTTGCGCTGCAAGAGTTCGTTGATCTGCAGCATCACTGCAGCGGATTGGATGCGCTGCTCGATCTCCGCTTTGGGCATGCCGATATTCTCAAGGCCGAAGCTTAAATTCTGGCGCACCGTCATATGCGGATAGAGTGCATAGGACTGGAAAACCATCGATACACCCCGGTCTGCGGCCGGCGTCCGAACCACGCTGTGTTCATCGATCAGAATATCGCCCGTGGTTGCCGTTTCAAGTCCGGCGATCATGCGCAGCAGGGTCGACTTGCCGCAGCCGGACGGGCCGACGAAGACCACGAATTCTCCGTCCTCGATTTCGAGATTGACGTTCGGAATGACCGCGAGGTTGCCGAATGTCTTGTTGAGATTGACGAGTTTGAGATTAGCCATGGGACAATACTCTTATTTGACACCTGACGAGGCAATTCCGGCGGTGATGTATCGCTGCAGGAACAGGAAGACGAGCGCGAGCGGGAGCGCCGTCAAGGTCGTCATCGCCAGCAGCAGGTGCCAGACAATACCGTTTTCTGTCTGGAAACCGGCCAGCGCCAGCTGGAGGGTATGAACTTCGGGACGGTTGAGCACGATCAGGGGCAGCAGGAAGTCGTTCCAGCGGCTCATGACCGAGAAGACTGCGACGACAGCGAGCGCCGGCGTTGCGAGTGGCAGGACGATGCGCCAGTAGATCTGCCATTCCGAGGCATGGTCCATGCGGGCTGCTTCCAGCAATTCATCAGGTATGGTCAGCATATATTGCCTGAGCAGGAACACGCCTGTCGGTGTGGCGACGGTTGGCAGGATGACGCCCCAGAGATTGTTGACCAGCCCCAGTTCCGAGACGATCAGATAGGTGGGAACCAGGATGACCGTCGGCGGAACCATCAGTGTGGCGATGATCGCGACCAGGGCTATGGTCGAGCCAGTGAACCGGTATTTCGACAGAGCGAAGGCGGCCATGGAATTCATCACCAGCGTAATCAACGTCGCGATGATGGTGATGAAGGCCGAGTTGTAGATATTGAGCCAGATGTTACCGCCCGATGTTTCCAGCAATTCGCGGTAGTTTTCAAAGGCGAGATGGAATTTTCGGACCGGGCTCGTATCATTGACATCGACAGTAACGCGTCCGGCGGCGGGATTGTCTGGATCGATCATCTGGGCGCGGATGCCGATCCGGCGCAGCTGCGCCATCCGTTTGACCGTTCCGTCTTCACCGGTGACGTTGAAGAGCGGAAGTGGGTCGTCAAAGCCGTCGACCATGACGGTCTGAACGGTCTGTGGCACCAGGGTCGGCGGATATTCCGACAGATTGGCCGGCGCCTTGAACGAGGAGATGAAAACCCAGACCACGGGCAGGAGCATGATGACGACGCCGAGTAGCAGATAGCCATAGGTGACGTAATCGGCCCAGGTGGCCTTGATACCGCCCTGCCGGCGGGTCAGGAATGCACCGATCCCGCCACGTTGCGTGGTTGAAGCATGCATCGTCATTTTTTCCCTCCCGAAAGCTTCATCTGGACCAGCGTGAACACGAGCAGCGCGGCGCCGAGCATCAGCGAGGCTGCTGCCGCAAGTCCGTAATTGCGCGGCTGCGTGGCAAAGCCGGTTTCATAGATGTATTGAACCAACAGCATGGTCGCAGAACCGGGGCCGCCGCCAGTCAGCACGTAGATCTCGTCAAAGGTCTGAACCGAACGGATGACCGCGAGAATGAAGACAACCAGAAGAACCGGCTTCAGAAGCGGGACCGTGATCCTGTAGAACACCCGCCACGGCGAGGCGCGGTCCATTTTTGCCGCCTCATAGACATCGCGCGGTATGGACTGCAGGCCGGCGAGAAGAATGATCATGAAGAAGCCGGAATGGGCCCAGACGGTGACGAAGATGGCCCAGAAAAAGGCCCAGTGGGAATCGGCAAGCCAGGTGTATCGCTCAAAGCCGAAAAAGCCGAGAATACCGTTCAATATGCCGTTTCTCTGCAGGATCCACTGCCATGTCAGGGCGACGACGACCGGGGAGAGCATGACGGGAAAGAAGAACACGCCGCGGAAAAAGCCACGCGCCCTGATCTTGCCGTTCAACGCGATGGCCGTCAGCAGCGCCACAGCCATCATGAAGATCACCTGCAATGGCACGAACATAAGGAGATTGCCGAGCGCACGCCAGAACAGGTCGCGCGAACATGTCGCCGGATCGAGATAGTTCTGGCAGGCCAGCAGTGTCGCGTAGTTCTCGCTGCCGACGTAAGGTCTGTCCTGCAGGTAGAGATTGTCACTGCCAGTGAGCGAATAATAGATGTTGATGAAAACGGGTAGCAGGCTGAAGCAAAGAACGCTCAGCATGTTGGGCGTCAGGAAGACCCATGGCAGGCGTTTGACGCCCACCCGTTTCTGCAACCATTTCCAGACGGGCTCCACGGCGCGGGCGGGTAATGCCGCAGCCGAACCCAGTATGGTTGAAATCGTACCACTTGCCACGAGAGCACCTTTTGCAATTTGGCATTCGTCTTGTGACGGGCAAAGCCGCCACAAGACTTTCCGGGAGGCTGTTATTGTTTGGCGGCTTCGATCGCCAGGCGAACGTCCTGATCAATGCGCTGAAGCGCCGTATCGATATCCATTTCGTTGTTGATGACCTGGCTGATGCGCGTGGTGAGCGAATTCATCATGGCGCGCTCAAATGGCCAGCCCTGGAACCGGTAGGCGGTTTCCGTCATCTTGGGGATCTGGGCGATGAAGGTTGATAGCCCTTCCTGCACCTTGTCCGAAACACCGGGATATTTGATGCCCGACTGGATCATCGATTGTGCCGTAGGAATGTTGACGGCGGCCGAAATCATTTCGCGGAGATTTTCATCCTGCGATGCGAAGTTCAGGAATTCGCCAACGAGTTCGGGGTGCTTTGTCGACTTGAAGCCCGCCAGTGCACCGCCGCCAGGCATGGATGAACATGCGGCAACGCCGCAGGGGGCATCGATCACTTTCCAGTCGAAGAAATCGCCGACTTCTGAATCGAGACGGCGCAGCTGCCAGGATCCGCCATAATAAAGAACAGTTGTTCCATTGACGAAATCAGTGAAATTATCGCGCATCGTTGCGCCACCAACGGCGCCCCACAGATCCATTGGCATCACGCCATCGCGATGCCATGCGACAAACTGAGCGATGGCATTGCGCAAACCGTCGTCGATAACGGGCATGCCCTGTTCATCGACCAGCTTCGCGCCATAGGAAATCGCCATGGCAGCAAAGCGATGGCCCGAGCGGTCCATCTCGAAAGGGAAATCGGTGTTGGTGGCTTTGGCAACCTCCTGTGCTGCCTTGCCCCATTCCGTCCAGCTGGCCTGCGGGCCTGGCAGCGCTATTCCGGCCTGTTCGAAAAGCGTCTTGTTGACGAAGCCACCGGTGACCGTGATGGAATCCGGCAGTCCGTAAATGCCCTTCGGGTCAGAGCCTTCACCGCGCATCCAGTTCAGTACCATACCAAACTGCTTTTCGAAGTAATCGGCGTCCACATAGGGGCGGAGATCCAGATAGTATTTCGAGAGGCCACCCATATCTGTGACGACGGAAATGTCTGGTCCGCCGCCAGATGCGAGCTGTACCGGCAGGCTTTCGGCAACAGATTGATAGCTTACGACCTGGAGATTGATCTTGTCTCCCGGATGTGCGGCCTCAAATTTCTCGATAACCGGTTTGAGATACTCGTCCAGCGCTTGAACGGTAATCTCCTCCGCCCGCGCTGCGGTGGTAATGGAAAGGGTAGCGGCAGTCATCGCCAGCAGCAGACCAAGGCGTCTGGTTAAGCACTTCATGTTAATCCTCCCGATCGTCATAACTAGTCGACAGTTATTGCCTGTCTTTCAATAACTACCATACCATTATGGACTGTCAACGCTACTGCGAAAAGTTTTAGTTCGCATTTACTAACATTGGTCAAGAAAAGGTCCAGATGTGGCGCCGTCCCTTCGCTCAACCGGCGCGATTTCACAGCTTTAGGGATGCTGCGGCAATTCTCACAGACCTAGTTTCCAGGGTCTGGTCGTGGTGTGAAAAATAAGATATATATAACATATAGATAACGGATTTTATCGCCTCGCTTTGGTTTCGCCTTTTACTTGAGGTGAACGTGATCCAGACATTGTGCGTTTGAGGTCGGTTCACTTTTCATCGCCGATGAGATTGATCGCCGCCGCCATGGATGCAGCATCTCAAAATGCCTTGTGCAATGTGGCATATGCCTTGGAAACTTTATGATTTGCGTAAAATTCGCAGCAAGATGGAGAGAAAATTGCCAATTTGGTATGGTAAAATATCTTCGCTTTGGTATGGTTCTTTTTCCGGCGAGGGGGCCGGAGATAAAAGGCAAGGACCATCAACATGACGGAAACCGATCTCGATTTTCTCGGACCGGTGGATTTTAGCCAGCCGATTGTGCCGCAGATTCATCGGAAGTTGCGAAATGCTATCATACGCAACTATTTGGAGCCGGGGCGGCGCGTCTCGGAGGCTGGTGTCGCAGATGCTCTCAAAGTGTCCCGACAGCCTGTCCGGGAAACCTTCATTCGGCTTGCCGATCAGGGAATGCTCGATATCCGCCCAAAAAGCGGAAGTTCCGTGCCACAGATTTCCATTTCTAAGGTGATTCAGATTCAAGCTATCCGCGAGGCGATTGAGGCCGATATTGCCCGCGGCGCGGCGCGTCTGATGACCACCAGACATATTGATGATCTCTTTGCCCAGCTGGACCGGCAGGAATGCGAGGAGGCCCGCAATCCCTCAACCTTCATGGAGCTCGATGACCTGTTTCACAAAACGCTGGCGCAGGGCGCGGACCTCCCCTTTGCATGGAATGTGATTGAGGTGCAGAAGGCGCAGCTGGATCGCGTACGTTTCCTGGCGCTCAACGAAATACCTTCGAGTAGCCTCAAGGAACAGCACCGTGCAGTTGTTGAGGCAATTGCCGATCACAATCCGGATCGGGCTGAAATGGAGATGCGGGCGCATCTGCGGAACGTCTTGCGGGATCTGCCCATCATTGCGCGCCGGAACAGTAGCTATTTTATCGATTGACCGGACGTGGAGACAGTTACCCTGTATAGCAGTTTGTCCGGCATCGCCTGCTGTACAGCAGACTTGCTGATTTCGCTTCCAGGTTCGTGGAAGAACATATCTGTGACGGCGTCGCTAGCCGGGCCGTGATCGGGGCGAGACGCCCTCTCTGCCTCTCAGGCAGCAGGCAGATGCCGGATCGAGAGCTGGTGCGGCAGAAACAATGCGGGCGTCGCCGTCTGTGGGTCTAGCTGGCGCATGACCGCCGCTCCGAAAAGCTCCGCTGGGACCACGGCCGAATTGAGCCAAGGGGCAACCCATGCGTTGAAGATGAGATCGTCAAAGCCGAAGAAGACGAAGCGACTGGGCGGATCAAGCCCCGCTTCGTGCAGGGCGCGAAAGGCACCATAGGCAAGTGTATCGCTCAACCCGAGCACCAGAGGCGGGGTGTCGCCGGCCGCAAGCGCCTGCAGCATGCCGCTCCGCCCGACTTCGAGCAGATTCGTGCCCGGCGCCGTGGCCAACATCAGCGCGTCGTCCGGCAGTCCCTGCGCGGCAAACACCTCACGAATACCCTGAAGCCTGAGTGTCGCGGCCGTGCGGTCGAGCGAGCCATGCAGCAGCACGGCGCGACGATAGCCGCGTGCAAGAACTGCCCGAGCCACATCGCGGCCGGCCTCTCGATTGTCCATGCCGGCATAGCAGGACGTTCCGGCCCCCGGATCCGGTCGGTTGACGAAGACTTTCGGAACATCTTCCTGCCGGAGGCGGTCGAGCTCCGGGCTGTCGACAGCGCCAAGCAGCACGAATCCGCGCACCGACTGGGCGCGCATTTCGGCGAGAAACTCATCCTGAACCGCTGCATTTTCATGCGTGTCACTTAGGGCCATCACCAGACCGCGCTCTCGCATGGCCCTGCCCATCGACGCGGTGATGGCAGCCATGACCGGATTGATCAAGGATGCGGCAAGCACGGCGACGATCCGACTTTCACGCCGCCGCAAAGCCTGGGCCGCACCGGCAGGGCGGTAGCGCAACGCCTCGACCGCCGCCTTCACCCGCTTGACGGTTTCCGGCGATGCCTTGTTCGGAATGCCATTGATCACCCGTGACACTGTGGCGACCGAGACGCCTGCATGCCTGGCGACCTGGCGCAGTGAGGCCGGGGCCGATCTGGCCTTCGCTCCGGTTTCCGGTTTGTCCGAGGATGACATGGCGCGTTCCCTGGGGGCTGTTGTCGGCGCAGGCGAAAATATCGCAGGTCCGGCCGTGATAACGACTTGCCTAAAAAGACAGAAAAGTTCAACCTTGCAATAAGGGTAATCGATTACCCTTATTTGGGATACTGCTGCCCGCCGGCCGGAAATAGCGAGACGGACAGCAAAGGAGTGATTTTTGAGGAGATTGAAATGCATGCGATAAGCAGATTGGTTTGTGGCGTGGTCCTGCTGGCCGCCATGGGAGTGCCGGCCTTGGCCGAAAACAGAATTGATGTCATCCGGCCTGATGCGCCCGCGCTGGCCGCTTATGGTGACCAGATGGTGGGCGTGCGTGAACTGACGCTCGTTCATAAGGACCAGATCGACATCGCCAATGTGACTGCGGACATGACCACTCCGGATCAGATGCCCCGTTATGATCGCCCGCTGCCGGTCGAGATCTGGTATCCGGCCGATAGCGAGGCTACCGGTTCGACGACGCTTAAGGCCTATATGCGCGATGGCAAAACCTTGGTCGATCTGCACGGCAAGGCCATGCTAGACGCCGCACCGGCAAAATCGGAAACGGGCTTTCCACTGGTCATTGTCTCACATGGCTACCCCGGCAACCGGTTCCTGATGTCGCCGATCGCAGAAAATCTGGCATCCAAGGGCTATGTCGTGGTCTCGATCGACCACACGGACACCACCTACAGCACGCTGCGATCTTTCCCATCGGCCTTGGTCAACCGTTCGGAAGACCAGATGTTTGTGCTCGACGAAATCGCCCGCCTGTCGCAGGATCCGGACAGTTTCCTGAATGGTCTTGTCGATGCCGGGGATACGGCGATCATCGGCTACTCCATGGGCGCCTATGGTACTCTCGTTTCAGTCGGTATCGGCCTGACGGATCAGGCGGTCGACGCGCGAGAAGGGTTCTGGCACGCGCCGGCAGGTACGCTGGAGCGCTATCGGGCAAGTTCGCCTGCCTATCGCGGCCGCTTCGATCCCCGCATCAAGACAGCAATCGTTTTTGCGCCGGCCGGCTATTCCAGCGGCTTCTTTGATGATGAGACCTTGAAAGGCATTCGCGTCCCAACCCTTTTCATCGGCGGATCGAATGATGATACCGTCGGCTACAAGGATGGCGTTCTGCCGACATTTCAGGGTGCAAAAGGCGTTGATCGCGGCTTTCTGGTGTTTGAAGGCGCCAATCACAATGTCGGCGCCCCCATGCCCGCGCCGGAAGAAGCATGGGTCTACGACCCCGATCTGAAATTCAATCTCGCCATGCATTACACCGACTTCGTCTGGGACAATGTGCGCATGAACAATATTGCCACCCATTTTGGCACGGCCTGGCTCGGCAAGTATCTGAAGGGCGACGCGGCGATGCAGACCTATCTGGATCTTGTGCCCGTCTCCAATGATGGCGTCTATGACATGGTCGACGGAAAGCCTGCTGCAGACCATACCTACTGGGCCGGCTTCCAGCCGCGCACAGCCCAGGCACTGCGCTTCGATTTTCTGAGCGCTGAACATTAACCCTTCGCTTCGGGCCGATGCTTTCAAGGGGCGCCGGGTGTCTTAGCCCGGTGCCCCTTGATGTCGACGGCCAGCCAGGGCCGTCCTGTCGGGGAACCGGCGCCTGATGTTCGGAGACGATTTGAAATGAAATTTTCTTTCAACTTGAGAAATAAAATTTCATTTTGCATACTCTATTCCAGAAAAGTGCTCCTTTCCAATTCATGCCGCCGAGCGTCATGACGGGAGGAACGGGACCTTTCATCTGGGAGTGAGATAATGAAGAATACGACCTACGCACTTGTCGCGCTGGCGGCAGGTATTGCACTGTCATCAACTGCGGCCAACGCCGCAGTACGGCTGAAACTGGCTGATGCCCTTGCGGCAGACCACCCGACCAGCATCATCCTTCAGCAATTCGCCGACGAGGTTGAGGAGAAGACCAACGGCGACGTCAAGATCCGCCTTTACATGAATGCCGTTCTGGGTTCGGAACGTGAGGTTCTCGAACAGGTTCAGAACGGTGCGGTCGACATCACCCGCGTCAGCGCCGCCAATCTCGAGAACTTCAATCCGATCTACCAAGCTTTCACCCTGCCCTATCTGTTTTCGGATCAGGAACACTTCTACAAGGTGATGGACGGACCGATCATCGATCCGGTCTATGATGCCTCGATCGAGAGCGGTTTCAAGGGGCTGACCTATTTCGACAGCGGAGCCCGCTCCTTCTACACCAAGTCCAAGTGCGTTGAAACGCCGGATGATCTGAAGGGACAGAAGCTGCGCGTCATCAACTCCCACACATCGATCCGGATGGTCGAGCTGATGGGCGGCATTCCGACACCGCTTCCCTATGGCGAAATCTACACCGCCCTGCAGCAGGGCGTGATCGACGGAGCCGAGAACAACCCGACGGCACTGACGCTTGGCCGCCACGGCGAAGTCGTTAAATGCTATTCGCTCGATGAACACCTGCGTATTCCTGATTTTCTGGTCATTTCCAACACAGCTCTGGCAAAGCTGACTGATGAGCAGCAGGCCATCATCAAGGAAGCCGCTGTTCACGCGACGGAAGCCCAGAAGAAGGCCTGGAACGAAGCGGTAGACGAAGCCATGAAGCAGATTGCCGACATGGGTGTCGAGATCGTCCGCCCCGACAAGGCCCCATTTCAGGAAAAGGTCGCGCCGCTGATCGAGGAATACAAAGCCAACCCGGCAATCGGCCAATTGGTTGATGCCATTCAGAACGCCCAATAATCCTCGGAATTTCTGACATTACTGAAAGGCGTCCTTTTGCGCAGCGCGCGCGGAAGGGCGCCTTTTAGCTTTTCCGGAGGCCCTCGGGCGACGGCGGTGTCAGGCTGCAGGCTATCCTCTGTCGCCGCCCATTCAAGGCAGATCGTCCGCGATCCTTCTGCCGCGGTCCGCTCTTGCGAAACGTCAACCGAATCTGAATGAAATTTTATTTCATATTTCGCAATAGATTTTCATACTGCATATTATTGCCACCAAGAAATGAAAATGGAGGAAATGCGGTGCTCTCGGCAAAACACCTGAAACAGAAGATCGACCTCGTGGTTGATGGTTTGAAGTCGCTGCGCGATGAGGGGAAATTCAACGAGCCAAATCTTGACGGTTCGGCGGGAGACTATGTCAGCTTCAATTCCTGGGAATGGCCGCAGGGCGTCGGCCTCTACGGCCTTGCCCAGATGTGGCGCCGGACCGGCGACAGCTCGATCCGCATGCTGCTGGAGGACTGGTATGCCGGCCAGATCGAAAAAGGCCTTCCGCCGCAGAATGTCAACACCACCGCACCGATGCTGCCCCTGTCGCTTCTGTGGCAGGAAACCCGCGATCCGCGCTGGGAAGAACCGCTGAAGCGCTGGGCTGATCAGCTTCTCTCAGAGATGCCACGCACGCGCTGCGGCGGTTTCCAGCACAATGTCTCAGATAAAATCAATGACGACGAACTCTGGGACGATACGCTCTTCATGGTCGCCCTGTTTCTGGCCAGCTATGGCCAGGCCGCAGGGCGCAAAGACCTGGTGAGCGAGGCGGCGTTTCAGTTTCTCATACACACCTTTTATCTTGCGGAACACGAAACGGGCCTGTGGTTTCACGGCTTCACCTTCGACGGCCACCACAATTTTGCCCGTGCGCGCTGGGCCCGCGGCAATTCATGGA
This sequence comes from Martelella sp. HB161492, assembly GCF_013184775.1. Lineage (GTDB taxonomy): Bacteria > Pseudomonadota > Alphaproteobacteria > Rhizobiales > Rhizobiaceae > Martelella. Next base: position 49,584 of record NZ_JAATVV010000005.1, on the reverse strand, counting down.
TCTCAGCCGGCGTTCTCGACCTCCTGGAACTAGCCGAACTGGATGAGGCGACCCGTCGCTACCTGACCGAGGTGGTGCGCGCGCAGCTCGAAACGCTGATCGGCTATCAGGCCGAAAGCGGCGCGTGGCACACGCTGGTCGACGATGAAACCTCCTATGAGGAAATCTCGGCCACCGCTGCGATTGGCTACGCCCTGCTCAAGGGCGCAAGGCTCGGGATCGGTCCTGCAAGCTGGCGCGATGCCGGGCTGAAGGCCCTTGCCGTGACTGTGAAGAATATCGGCGATGACGGTGTCGTCGGCAATGTTTCCTATGGCACGCGCATGGGCCACGACCTGCAGTTCTACAGGGACATTCCGATCCAGCCGACCGGCTATGGCCAGTCCATGGCCCTGTTGCTTCTGGTCGAAGCGCTCAACATCGCCAGCGAAGAGGCATGATCATGTTTGAAGATACCCGTTATTCCGTGTCGCCCAAGGATGTGCGCGGCTATTCCAATGAACGTCTGCGTGAAGAGTTCCTGCTCGAGAGGCTGTTCGTCGCAGACAGGCTGCAGATGGTTTACACCCATGTCGATCGCATGATTATCGGCGGATTCCTGGCCATCCATGGCGAGGCCGAGATTGCCGATGGATCTGCGGTCGGAACACCCGGATTTTTCGATGCCCGCGAGATGGGGATCGCCAATCTCGGCGGTCCGGGAACCGCAACGGTGGACGGTCAGGTGTTCACAATGGAACATCGCGACATTCTCTATGTCGGACGGGATACCAAGTCGGTCAAACTCGCCGGTCTCGACCCTGACAATCCGGCCGCTTTCTACATGAATTCGGTGCCCGCCGGCTATGCCGTGCCAACCGCGCTGATCCGCAGGGCAGAGTCCAAACCGGTTACCATGGGCGATGAAGCCCATGCCAACAAGCGCACGTTGAGAATGTACATTCATCCCGAAGTGTCGCCGAGCTGCCTGCTGCTGATGGGGATCACCGAAACGGCTCCCGGCAGCATCTGGAACACGGAACCGCCGCATGTGCATGAACGCCGCATGGAGGCCTATGTTTATTTCAACATGGCCGCCGAGGACCGCGTGATGCATTTCATGGGTGAACCGCAACAGGTGCGCAGCATTGTCGTTGCCGACCGTCAGGGCATTCTGTCACCCGCCTGGTCCATCCATATGGGGGCTGGAACAGGGCCCTATTGCTTCGTCTGGGGCATGACAGGTGAGAACAAGGCTTATAACGATGTCTCGCCCGTCGCCGTGAAAGATCTGCTGTGATGAAACACGAAACTGAAATGAATGGTGCATTGCGCCGGTCGCTGCCAAAGGGCGCGCCGGTTTGCTACTGGCATGTTTCCGCTATCGCCCCGGAAGAATACAATGTCGCCGATACAACCATGTCCGGCCATATGGATGCACAGTTCTTCCTGACCAAGGAAAAGAACTTCATCCCCCACGAATATCCGTGCCGCACGGCCTTTTTGCAGGAACGGCACGGCCGGCGCCCCGTTCTCGTCGACAAGAAAGGCCCGTCGCGGATCTGGACGCCGTTCGGCTCGCCACGGGTCGACCTGTCCGGCTTCTGGTTTCGCGCCACAGCAGTTTCAGCCTGGGCTGAAACCCGTATCGAGGCCGAAACGGCCGGGGTCGCACGACTGAAACTCAGTTGCTGTGGCGGCGCCGTTCTCTTCGTCAATGGCGTTGAAGCGGGCCATATGAGCATCTATCAGCGCAACTTCGAGACCGCGAAGGAATTTGAGGTTTCGCTCGCAGTAGGCCTCAACACGATCACCGTCTTCTTCGACGATCTGGCTGAACGCGATGCCCGCTACTTCTTTGAGCTCGACTATCTCGACGGACCTGCCGCCCATGTCTCGCTCGCCGTGCCGTGCGCCGACCGTCTTGCCGATGAGATGGAAGCGCTGCTCGAAGCCATGCATTTCGAACATCCGGCCTATTCATCGGGAATGGTGGCCTTCAGATGCCCGGTCACGGTCAGCCAGGATCTCGCGGTCGAAATTGCGGTCGCCGGTGACTTCCTCGCCGAAGAGCACGATATTTTCACCAGCAGCCTGCCATCGGGATCGTCCAGACTGGAGGTTGGCGACGTGTCGTCCTTCCACAGCGATTTCCGCCATTTCGATGTCCGCCTGAGCGCCGGCGGGTTGACGATGTCGCGGCCCTTCACGGTCGAGATCGCCCGCTGTGCGGAACAGGGAGCGCCGCCTGAAAATCTCGATCAGAGAATCGACGAAGCGCTTCATCATGTCGCCGACAAGGGCTATGCCGACGCGATATCGGCGCTAGCTAGGCTTGGCCTTGGGCTTTCTGGCGACCGAACCGAAGAGATGATTGCCGTCTCGCTGCCGAAAATCGAGAACTGCCATGACTGCGCGGACTTCCATCTGGTGCCGCTGCTGTTCGGCCGCATTCTCTATGGCGACCTTCTGTCCGATGCCATCCGTGCGCGCATTGACGCGGCAACGCTGAACTTCCGCTACTGGATGGATGAGCCCGGCAATGACGTGCAGTGGTATTATTCGGAGAACCATGCGCTTCTGTTTCACACTGCGGCCTATCTTGCCGGACATTTCCACGCAGACAAGATGTTCGTCCGCGCAGGGATCAAGGGCGCAGAGCAATCACTGCGCGGTGCGGAACGTTTGCGGGCCTGGTTTGATCACTTCGAGAGATGGGAGATGGCGGAATTCAATTCAGTGCCCTATTTCCCCATTGATCTCAAAGGTCTGACCACGCTCTACGCACTCGCCCATGACGATGACATAAAGAGGCGGGCCGGCAATGCCATCCTGCGGCTGATCGCCATTGTTGCGGCTTCTGCCCATCATGGCACGCTGACAGCCGCGCAGGGGCGCTCTTATGAACATACGCTGATGGCCGCGCGCACCAGCGAACTGTCGGCGATCGCCCGCGTTCTGTGGTCCCGTGGCTATTACGGCCGAACTTTCCAGACCCTGCCACAACTGCTTCTTTGCTTGCGCGACCATGGCCTTGCCGTTCCCGCGGAGAACCGCGCTATCGCCTGCCTGTCGGGCGATGCGGCACGGGAATGGACCTTCTCCCAGGGCGAGAACAGCTTTGCCCATCTCTATCACTACAAGACGGCCGATACGGCGATGGGCTCGCTCGCCCGCTATCGTTGGCGTGAATGGGGTTACCAGGAAACCGTGCTACAGCTGCGGCTCGGTGACAATCCCGATGCCCAGATCTGGATCAACCATCCCGGCGAGGTCATTCATTGCGGTTTCGGCCGGCCCTCCTATTGGGGCGGTTGCGGTTCACTGCCGCGCGTCCACCAATATCGCGATCTGGCCGTCGTTCTTTTCGAGACCAATGAGGGCCAGCCGGAGTTCAGCCATATCTGGTTTCCTGAACAGGTGTTCGACGAGGCGATCCGCCGGGAGAATTCAGCCCTGGCCCGCTGCGGCAATGCCATGGCTCTGGTCATCGGCTCCGGCCCGCTCGAAACGGTTCAAACCGGCCCGACTGCTGGCATGGAAATCCGCCAGCATGGCCGCAAAACGGCCTGGCTGATCCGGCTCGGCGTTGCAGGTAGGGCTGAGACGACGCTTGCCGGCTTTGGCGTGCGGTTCGCGTCGCTGCATGCCGAAGAGCCGAGCGGAGGTGCACTCGTGATCCATGATCCGGACTATGGTGAGGTGTGTTTCGGCAATGACGGAACGATCGAAGCCGAGGGTCGCCGTCTCAATCCGGCGGACTGGACTATCCGCGGCGAGACGCAGGTCTTCTCCTGACCTCAGCGCTTCAGCAAAGAATAAGGGCCGTGACGCGCCGGCGCCACGGCCTTTTTCATCAGGGCTTGGGCCCATCAAGCGGCGCTATCGCTGTTTCCTCGGGGCGGCGGCCGAGCCGCGCGCACTCAGCGTGCAGGAGAGCTCGATCCGGCGCGGCAACCACGTCTCGTTGTCGAGATGATCGCGCAGCATGTCGAGGGCGGCAGAACCGACCTCGCGCATCGGGATTTGCACGGAGGTCAAAGGTGGATCGAGGAAATCACTCTGGGGCAGGCCATCAATGCCGACGACTGACACATCATCCGGGACGGAGAGGCCAAAGGAACGCAGGCCAAGAATGGCACCGGCTGCGAGACTGTCTCCGGCACAGAGAACAGCGGTGAAAGCAGGTGGCCCGTCGCCGATATAGCGGCGCAGCGCTTCAATGGCAGCGTCAGGTGTCCAGTCGGCGGCATCGACGACGAGATCCTTCCAGTCTATGCCTGGAATGGTCTCAATCTCGTCTCGCCAGCCTTCCAGCCGCCGCAGGATCGTGCGCCGGCCGTGGCGGGCCAGAAACAGAATGCGTTCATGGCCGAGCGATTTGAGATAGCGCGTGGCAAGCGCCGCCGCCGCTCGGTTGTGCGGAGCAATGCTGGACAGTTCCATCAGCGGGTCATCGCCGTTGACCAGGAGGATCGGCTTTGGAAACGAGCGCGTCGGCGCCAGCATCTCGTCTTCGTCGATGGTCAACATCAAGACACCAGCAATCTCGTCGTCTTCCGCGGCCTCCTCCAGCATGCGGCGCTCCTCCTGAAGATCCGATATGGCCCGTGTCACCAGTGTCAGCCCAAGCACTTCGCTGCGCTCGCGCATGCCTTCCAGCACAAAGGCGGTGAACTGGTTGCGCTGGTAGTCGATCATCGCGCTGGCACTCGCTGCAACGATCACCTTGTAGCCAGCAATCGAGGTCGGCACATGATAGTTCTGCGACCGTGCCGCTTCGAGGATCTTCTCCCGAAGCTCGGGACGGACCCCGGGCGTGCCGGACAGTGCCCGCGAGGCCGTCGACGGCGAGACACCGCAATAGCGGGCCAGATCACTGAGACGGAAACGTTTGCTGGTCTTCTTCATCGCGTTCACTCCCTTTGCCCCAGTATGAAAAATTGTTTCATATAGCGCAATCACTTTTCATGCTGCATTATAATATTCATATTCGTCGGCCTCCGCGGAGGAACGCTTTACAATGGACCGGCGAAAAACAGCCACAAACGGAACTGCGCGATATCTTCGACGCGCCGTGTGGCATGGAGGAAGCCCATGCTGGACAAGATAAAAACAACACTGGAAAAAATACTGCTCTACCTGACCTCGGCGATGCTGGCAGTCATGGTCTGCCTGATGCTCTGGCAGGTCTTCACCCGCTACGTCCTGGCATCGCCGGCTCTCTATACCGAAGAGTTGCTGCGCTTCATGATGATCTGGATGGCCTTTCTCGGATCGGCCTATGCCTTCGGAACCCGTCAGCATCTCTCTCTCGTCTTCATGGTCGATGCCATGTCGGGACGCAAGCAGCTGATCCTGATGCTGATCAATGACGCCGTCGTGCTGCTTTTCGCACTGTTGATCCTCCTGCCGGGCGGGATCAAGGCGGTCAATTCGTCAATGGCGCAGTTCTCGCCGATCATGCGTATTCCCATCGGTGAGGTCTATATGATCATGCCGATCACCGCCGTGCTGATCGCCGTCCTGCAAATTCTGAACATGGCCGACCTCATGCGCAACCACAAGCATCGGCATCTCGAGGCTGCGGGGACTCTCTGACATGGACTTCATTTTCGATTACGTGGACGAGACGGTATTCGCCGCCGTCCTTCTCTTCGGCCTGTTCTTCTGGATGCTGGCGCAGGGCATTGCCATTTCGGTGGCCATTGCCGTCTCGTCGATCATTACCGGTCTGTTCTTCCTGCCGCCCAAGGTTGCCTTCTTCGTCGCGACGCAGAAGATGTTTTCCGGCCTCGACAGCTTCACGCTTCTGGCCATTCCCTTCTTCATTCTGGCCGGCAACATCATGAACAAGGGCGGCATCGCCATAAGGCTCGTCAACCTTGCGAAACTGCTTGGTGGGCGCCTGCCGGGCGCGCTGGCGCACACCAATGTCATAGCCAACATGCTTTTCGGTTCCATCTCCGGATCGGCGATTGCTGCAGCCGCAGCCGTCGGCGGCACCATGGCGCCGCTGCAAAAGAAGGAAGGCTACGACCCGACCTTTTCGGCAGCCGTCAATATCGCTTCGGCGCCGTCCGGTATCCTCATCCCGCCAAGCGGTCCGCTGATCCTGTTCTCGCTCGTCTCCGGCGGCACCTCGATTTCAGCGCTCTTCATTGGCGGCTATGTGCCCGGCATCATGATGGGCCTTGCGGTCATGATCGTTGCCGGGATCATTGCCAAGCGCCGCAACTTTCCCATCTCGGAACGTCCAGGAACCGGTGAGGCGATCCGCGTCGTCTGGCAGGCCCTGCCGTCGCTCCTCATGGTCGTCGTCGTCATCGGCGGTATCGTCATCGGAGCCTTCACGGCAACTGAGGGTGCGGCCGTTGCCGTTCTCTATTCCTTCATCCTGTCGCTTATCTACCGCCTTGCGACCTGGCGTGAATATCTTGAGGTTCTGAAAGGCTCGATGATCACCAGCGCGGTGATCCTCTTCCTGATCGCCGCCTCCGGCATAATGTCCTATGTGATGACAATAACAGGGATTCCCGATGCCATCGCCGATGGGCTGCTGACCTTCAAGAACCCGATCGTGATCCTGCTGATCATGAACATATGCCTGCTGATCATCGGCTTTTTCATGGACCTGACACCGGCCGTTCTGATCTTCACGCCGATCTTTCTGCCGATCGCGACCCAGGTTGGGATGGACCCCGTTCAGTTCGGCCTGATGATGATCTTCAACCTCGGAATCGGTTCGATGACGCCACCGGTTGGATCGGTCCTGTTCGTCGGCTGCTCGATCGCCGGCGTCACCATCGAAAAGGTGGCAAAGCCGCTGCTGCCATTCTTCATCACCCTGTTTATTGCGCTGATGATGGTAACCTATATTCCAGCCCTGACGCTCGGTCTGCCACGGCTGCTCGGCCTGATGTGATGTCCTTCCACGTCAGCTGAAAGGACGCGGTGGTTTTCGGGCCACCGTGTCTCGTTGTCAGTCCCACTCACGGTGACAACGACAGGCTCGCAGCCGTCATCGCGTTGACGATCGGCGTGTTCTGAGCGGTATCATCTTCGTCAACCGCAATCGGCTCGGGTGGTTCGATGCATCGAAGGAATACGGGCCCTTCAAGACGCATTATAAGCTCTGGAAACGCTGGTGTCGCTTGGCAGTTAATTTTGAGAATCTGTGAAATCATTTTCACAAATTAATTGTATCTGATTTGTATGTCTTTCCTTCTCTGCGGGTAAGAAAAATGGGAGTGCCTCGGGGTCGAAATGCGTTTGGTTGGTGGCAAATGTTGATTGCCGCAACATGAATGACATTTCGGCTCCCGCAGGAAGTTGGCCCCGATCGGCAGGCAATACTGGCGCACCAAGTTTCTGGTAGCTTCCTTCTGTTCGTCATCAAACTAATGCGACCGTGCGGTCATGGCTTTTCCAGCGACCTTTATGAGCCGTTTGCGCTTGATCGAGTAACGGTGATGGTGAATATCGTGCTCAGTGACGTTGGGCCGCCAAATCAGAGCGCAGGAGTTAAGTCGTTATGGCTGAGAACATTCAGATCGAAACCCGGGGTGACTTTGGCCTATGGGCCATCGAAGTTGCCAATCAGATCGTCAAGGAACAGGGCTTCGAACTTGCCAGAGCCGCACGCGACGGCACGGAAGAGGATATTCGTGTTGCGGGCAATGCTTTGGGTCAGGCAATCACCAGCGCGCTGATGGAGGTCTATGACGGACTTTTGCAGGAATAAGCCGAAAGGCTATCAACAGCGCGGCCTGCTCGCCATTTCGTCATGCGCCCTGTTCCCGATCCGGTTCCGGTGATGCGAACATATCTCGTGCAGCCGAGCGCCCGCAAGCATCCGGCCTGCCCACTGACCGCCCGGCTATCGCCACAAGCCCGCCGTTGCCGATGCGCTGTTGACAGATTTTGGATAAAGCACACTTCCCGAATTCTATGAGTAGGGTCATGGGAAAGACCTTCGTCAGACACCGGCTGGTGCTCAGGGACCAGAACGACCGGATCATCCTCGATCTTTCCTTCGACAGCTTCGCCGAGGCCCAGCCGCACTATATTGAGGCGTCGGCGACCCTCAAGGCCGGCTATTCGCTCTGTCTGCAACATGGCGCGCGGATTATCAGCAGGGTGGAGGCCGCTCAGGAGCTTTGACCGTCTTGGATGAGCAGCAGCGCTAAACTGGAATATCCATCATGAGAAAGTGGACAGTATTCGAAGCCACGATGAGGAAGTAGACCAAGACTGCTTTGTCGGCGATTTTTTGCAGTGTCCCCCAGGTCAGCCTCCGGAGGCCCTGCGCCTCGAAAATAGGATCGACAAGGCTGAAATCAACCCGAACGCCTCTGACTTCTTCCTGAAATTCCAACGTCTTCGTCTTCCAGAGCATTATCCCGCGCAGGCAGTTGAACAAAAGTCCAAGTATGAATATGACAAACGAAAAGCTGAAATCGAAGCCGGTCTCCCAGTTCACGCCACCGTTGTAAATATAGCGGCAAAGCGCTTCAGCCAGCGTGATGTGCTCCACCGCCGGATTGTCAAAGAAGCGCGCCTCGCCCCATTTGCTGAGCAGAAACCATGCATATGGGAAGATAAAGGCCACCAAAGCGACAAGGTGCATCCAACGCAGATAGCCACTGAATCTCTGCCTCAGGATTGCAACGTCATCCTGGATCGCCATCTTCATTCTTGCCCCGTCAGACAACTCGCCATAGTCTTTAAGGCATTCCAGTGCGTAGCGGTTTATCCGGCAACCATCGGCGGTGGCCTTCTCGAATATTGTCTTCGTGTTGGTATGCGCTCCGAGCAAATTGGCGTTGGTGAGGTCCGCTCCGGTAAAATTTGCGTCCTCAAGGTTTGTGTTCGTGAAGTCGGCGTCATGTAGAGAAGCACTTCGAAAATTCGACCCGTGCAGGTCCTTTCCCGCGACAACTAGCGGCGCGTGAAATTTCGAACCTTGCATCGCAACCGTCCCTTCAAGCATTGCCTCCGATAAGTCGGCTCCCTCATGAAACGTTGACCCACTCAGATTCAGCTTCCTTTCGCTTCTCATACCCTTCCAGTTGGCGGGTTTGTGCATTTCGCTGCTTTGGATAGCGAACTCCTGGCTGATGTGGCTTCCGGAGAAATCGGTAGCGTCATGAAAGCGCGCGTGGAAAAACTTGAGTTCGGTCGCTTGGCATCGAGATAGATCCAGCTGCCCCTTAAACGCAACGCCATGAAAGGTGATTGCAGAGAATTCACAACCATTGAAGCTGATTGCGGCAGCGAATTCGACTCTGTCGAAAGTCAAAAATCCAGGAAATAGCCACCCGGAAAAGTCGATTTTCTGTTCAAAGATATGTTTTCGTAACACAACATTGGCACGTTGTTGCCAATCTTGGGTCAAGCGTTCACGTTCCACTTGCTCATTGGCGGGAAGCTGTGACGTTGGAATGCTCGTGTCTGGTTTTTCGCGAAGCAACCCGTTTGCCCAGCGGTTCCAGGCGCTTTTGCCTTCACTGAAAAGCTTTCGCGTCTCATCCTCATCCATCTTCGTCCCCCGAAATCTAGGCACGCCGTAGATTTCCAGAAACGATCCACGCCGGCCGTGGCAATGCATCCTATGGTTCCGTCGCCATCTATACCATCCTGTTTTATATACCGCTTGTAGGTGGGTGGGCCTGGCAAATTGTAACTTCTCTTGAGATCGCCTTCCGTTCTTGCGCCCAGCCGCGCTCTATGCCTGCGGCACGAAGCCAGCCTTGGCCGTCTTCTCCCATGCGGGTTACGATCGCTAAGGCAGGCCGCCGCCCTTGGCGCCGGAAAATGAAGGCCCAGCCGGCGATGCAGTCGGTCCCGCCTTCCGGCCTGCGGCCGTCGCTATGCTAAGGCTCCTGCGGCTGCATTCTCTCACCGGCCGGACCTGTCGAGAATTCCCGCGCTCCCGGCCTGCGGCCGTCACGATGTTGAGCGCTCCGATGCTCGCCATTCTTCTTTCCTTATCGGCCTCGCCCGTCGCCGTCGCGACGGTCGAGGCAGCAGCTTGTCGCTGAAAAGGCCAAGGGCTTTTTTCGAAGATCGAGGGGGATCAGGAAGACGCTGTCTCCCTCCCCCTAAAGCGAAAATTCGGGTCTCCCCATCCTTCCGCTCTGCGTTCGCGCCGGCTTCGCCGGCACGCCCTCCGTTTGTGCAGGACTGCGCCAGGCTCCGCCCAGGGCAGGCCTTGGGCGGAGCCTCGCTTGCACCTGCGGTGTGGGCGATACCCCTCCCGATTTTTCGCTTTGCCCCCAACCCTCTGATCGGATCGCCGATTGCTCGGGAGCAGGAGCGGGGCTCCTGCCCGAGACGGGCAAGAGCAAGACCGCTTCGCGGGAAAATGGGAAAGCAGGAGAAACACCATGGCACGCCGGAACACGAAAAAGGCAAGCGAAGAACTGGCAGTTCATTCCGATATTTATCAACGGATCACAGACAGGATTGTTGGGCAGCTGGAAGAAGGAACGCGGCCATGGTTCAAGCCTTGGAAAGGCGGCGCTCCATGCCGCCCGCTTCGCCATAACGGCCAGCCCTACCGTGGCATCAATGTTGTCCTGCTTTGGATCGAGGCAGAGGATCGCGGTTACACGTCTCCCTACTGGATGACCTACAAGCAGGCGCAGGAACTAGGCGGGCAGGTGAAGAAAGGCGAAAAATCGGCCCTTGTGGTCTATGCCAACACCTTCGAGAAGAAGGAAGAGGACCCAGAGACAGGCGAAGAACGCGAGCGCCGCATTCCGTTCATGAAGGGCTATTCGGTTTTCAACGCCGATCAGATCGAAGGCTTGCCCGAGCAATTCCACATTGCCGCGCAGCCGGAACAGCCGGAAAATGAGTTTGACCGCATCGAGGCAGCCGACCGGTTCTTTGAAAATCTTGGCGCTGATATCCGCACAGGCGGAAGCCGTGCCTTCTACTCGTCGTCAGGCGATTTCATCCGTATGCCGCCGTTTGAGAACTTTGTTTCCGCCGAGGCGCATGCCGCCACGCTCGGCCACGAATGCGTCCACTGGACGATGCATGAAACCCGCCTTGATCGCGATTTCGGCACGAAGCAGCGCGGAGACGCTGGCTACGCCCGCGAAGAACTTGTAGCCGAGCTAGGCAGTGTTTTCCTTTGCGCCGATCTTGGCATCGAGGCCGAACCCCGCGACGATCACGCGGCCTATATCGGTTCGTGGCTCAAAGCTTTGAAGAATGACAAACGTGCCATTTTTCAGGCCGCAAGCCATGCTGAAAAAGCCGTGGGCTACCTGCATTCAAAGCAGCCAAAGGCCGAGGAGGCCGCCGAAAACGAGGGGGTGAGCGTCGCCGCTTAAGCGGCGCTGTTCCCTTGACAAAATGACAACCATGGTTTACATATCGACATGTTCACAATTCACCAGACCGACGAATTTTCCCGATGGCTGACGGCATTGCGCGACAGGCGCGCTGTCCTTCGCATCGTCAAAAGGATCGATCGCCTTGCCCTTGGGAATGCGGGCGATGTTAAGCCGGTTGGCGAAGGCATCAGCGAATTGCGGATTGATTACGGTCCCGGCTATCGCGTCTATTATGTTCAGTCGGGTGAGGTTGTCTATTTGCTGCTTTGTGGCGGCAGCAAAAGCACGCAGGCGCAGGATATCACCAGAGCCAAGAAGCTGGCCAAAGAGCTGAGAGATTAAGTCATGACCTTGAAAACCAGAGCTTTTGACAGTGCCGAATATCTCGAAACCGAGGACGATTTTGCCGAATATCTGGCGTTGTCGGCGGAAAGCGGTGACGCGCAGGAAATGGCGCATGCGCTCGGTGTTGTGGCCCGCGCGCGCGGCATTACCGACATTGCCCGTAAGACGGGCCTGACCCGGCAGGCGATCTATAAAGCGCTGAGCGGCGAGGGAAATCCGGAGTTTCTCACAATCACGAAGGTGGCCGACGCTCTGGGCTATCGTTTGTCGTTTGTCGAGAAGACGACCGATCATACGCTGTCTAGCGTGTCCTGATCCGGCAAGTTGAGGGGAACCCAAACCCTTCCCCTCAAACTCCCCTGCCCGCCCCCCTCTTTTTGGCAAACATGGACGTTCGGCTCTCTGTTGACGTTCAATAACGGCTAAGCCGCTATCTACCCGTGTCGTTCGAGAATCCACTCTGAATCGCCATGCGCGGCAGCAGCGTGCCGCTGAAAAGGTCAAGGCGTTCCTCCTAAGGTCGAGGAGGATCAGGAAGACACTGTCTTCCTCCCCCTAAAGCGAAAAATCGGGTCTCCCCATCCTTCCGCTCTGCGTTTGCGCCGGCCCGGCCGGCACGCCCTCCATTTGTGCAGGACTGCGCCAGTCTCCGCCCAGGGCAGGCCTTGGGCGAAGCCTAGCTTGCACCTGCGGTGTGGGCGATACCCCTCCCGATTTTTCGCTTTTCCCCCAACCCTCTGATCGGATCGCCGATTGCTCGGGAACAGGAGCGGGGCTCCTGCCCGAGACGGGCAAGAGCAGGACCGCTTCTCGGAAGAATAGGAGAGACGAATATGTCAACGACAGAAACGAGCAGAACCGCCGAGATTGCAAAGCTGAATGACACCTTGCGGCAGTTCTTCTGCATTGGCCGCGTTGTCCAGACGCTCGGAATTTCGGCACTGGACGCCGACACGCAATCGGCCATCCGTGAGAAGGTCGTGGCCTATGACGATTTCACGCGGGACAATGACCCCTATGGCGAACGGGACTACGGCGCGTTTGATCATGACGGCCACAAAATCTGCTGGAAAATCGACTACTACGCCCTGGACATGCTGCATGCCTCGGAAGACCCGGCCGACAGGCGGAAGACCGTTCGGGTTCTGACGATCATGCTGGAACGCGAGCGCTGATCGCAACGGTGCGGCCTGCCACCTCAGCGGCAGGCCCTAATCGCACTGTGAAGCCCATGCAAAATGCAGTATACAGGACAGGAAGGAGAACCGGAGTGGCGGTTTTGGCATTTGACACACTGAAGGCAGCGAACCGGCTGAAAGAGGCCGGGTTTGATGACAAACAGGCGCAAGAGCTTGTCTCGACCTTTGCCGAGGGCGTTGGCGAGAATATCGCAACGAAACACGATATTGAAAGGCTGGAAAGCAAGATCGAGGCTCTTGGTCAGAAGATGACGATCAAGCTTGGCAGCCTGATGGTAGCAGGCGTTGCCTTTCTGGCGCTTCTGGACCGGCTTTTCCCGCCCGCGTGATTGCGAGGGGCAATCATCTCTTTGAATTATCGAAGGCCGCGTGAGCGGCCTTTTTGCTGCAGCGCTTGCGGCGTTTTTCCACCCCGAAGGGGCGGAGCGCAGCGGCGCAGGCGGAGGCTGAACGTGCTTTCCAACGCGCCGTAGAGAGGCCGGAGCCTGTGGGGAAAGCGGTCCGTGCAATGGCTATTTCGGAACGTCGATTGACTCGTCTGCCAACCCCTTCCGCCATGTCTGGCAGAACGAGCGCATAGCGGTTGAGCGCCGGGCATTCCGTTTCCGGTCAAATTTCAGAACCCGGCTTTGCTTCCGAATTGGGATTCAGGATCTCATCGAACAATTCTTTGTCACCGTCGCGGGTGAGGAATTCCGGCAGTTCGGCTGTGATCCATTCCCGTATCTTTCCGACGAACTGCTGATCGGCCTTGTGTTCGAGACGATGGAGCAGAAACGCGCCGAGCAGCACCTTGCGGCGGGTGTCTCGGCTGCGTTCCTGCTTGCCCAGTCTGGCCTTGAGGGTCTTCTTCTGCTGTTCGAGTTCAGCGAGCCTTTGCTCGATCGATTTCTGCGCCATGGATGGTCTCCTGTCTGATGAGGCCGGAGACTATCCGGCGCGTCGTGAAGCTCAAGAATAACCTCTCTATCACATTGTTATATTTCCATTTTCCCTGCCTTTGCCGGACAAGTTCGTTTCATTGCCCTTCCTGTCCGACGCGCGCTGCAGTCGCCACACCGATGTGGTCTGAAGCGGGAGCTTCAGAACCGCGAAGGGCGCACTTACGAGTTGCTGCGCAACTCAGCGCGCCGATCCTCCTTTCGGGATCGGAGCATGATGAGACGGCATCGGGGCACGGGACGTGGCGATCTACCATTTCAGCATGAAGCCGGTCTCGCGGTCGTCTGGTCGCAGTGCCGTCGCGGCGATCGCCTATCGCGCCGGTGTCTGCCTCACCAACACCCGCGATGGCATCACCCATGACTACACCCGCAAGCAGGGGGTCGCCCATGCCGAGATCGTGCTGCCCGATGGTGTCGATGCCGCCTGGGCCCGTGACCGCTCTGCCCTGTGGAATGCCGCCGAGCATTGTGAGAAGCGCAAGGATGCCCGCGTCGCCCGCGAATTCGTCGTCGCCCTGCCGCATGAGCTGGATCGGGGGCAGCGGCTTGAGGCGGTGCGGCTGATGGCGGGCGAAGTTGCAAACCGATACGGTGCAGCGGTGGATTTTGCCATCCATGAACCGCATGAAGCAGGCGATATCCGCAATCACCACGCCCATCTTCTGATGACGACACGGCAGGTCACGCAGGCTGGCCTCGGTGACAAGACCCATCTGGAACGGGAGAACAAATGGCTGCTGGAACAGGGCCTGCCAACCACCGACATGCAGCTGAAGGATCTGCGCCAGACCTGGGAGGATATCGCCAATGCACAACTGGCCACCGCCGGTCTCGATATCCGCGTTGACCAGCGCTCCCACAGCGCGCGCGGACTTGAGATCATCCCGACCGTGCATGTCGGTGTTCACGCCACGCAGATCGAGCGGCAGGGCAAGGCGGTTTCGCGGTTGCGGCTTACCCCGGACGATGCCGCCTACAATGCCGATCTGATCCGGGAAAAGCCGGAACAGCTGCTTTCCGTCATCACGGCGGAAAAAAGCGTGTTTGACCGTCGCGATATCGCACGGACCCTGCATCGCTATATCAACGACGATGTTCAGGAATTCCAGAACGCCTTTGCCGCGGTGATGGCCTCGAAAGCGCTGGTTGAGTTGCAGGCCGAGCAGGTTGATCAAACGACGGGAGAGATCAGCGCTGCCCGCTATTCAACGCGCGAGATGATCGAAATCGAGTTCGGCATGGCCGAGGCGGCGGTGCGGATGGATGCAGCGGAAGATCACGGTGTAGAGCAGCGGCACGTTGAGAACGCCATCGCGCGGCAGGATGCCGCCATTCAGCAGAGAAGCGGTGATCTGACAGCCGGGCTCTCTGACGAACAGCGCGGTGCGATTGCCCACATCACCGGGGCGGAACGGATCTCTGTCGTTGTCGGTTTTGCCGGGGCTGGAAAGTCCACCATGCTGGCGGCGGCGCGGGAGGCCTGGGAGGCGGAAGGCTACCGCGTTCACGGTGCTGCCTTGTCGGGCAAGGCGGCCGAGGGGCTGGAAGAGAGTTCCGGCATTGCAAGCCGGACGCTTGCCTCGTGGGATATCAGCTGGAAGAACGACAAGCGTCTTCTCGGCCGTGGCGATGTGTTTGTGATTGACGAGGCGGGGATGGTTGGCAGCCGGCAGCTGGCCCGTTTCATCAACGCGGTCGAAGAACGCGGTGCCAAGGTCGTTCTGGTTGGCGACCATGAGCAGCTGCAGGCGATCGGCGCCGGTGCACCATTCCGGGCGATTGCCGAGACGGTGGGCCATGCGGCACTGTCGGACATCCGCCGTCAGCGCGAGGACTGGCAGCGGGCTGCGTCCATTGCCTTTGCCACGCACCGGACAAAGGAAGGGCTGGACGCTTACCGCGAACAGGGGTCCGTCGCGATCACGCAAACCGACGAAGATGCGCGCCGGGTCCTGGTTCGCGACTATCTTGCCGATTGCGCGGAACGGCCGGATGGAACCCGCCTTGCCATGGCGCATCGGCGCAGCGATGTTCGGGCGCTGAATTATGCAATCCGCTCCGCTTTGCAGGAGCGTGGCGAGTTGGGGCAGATGCCGATCATGGGCGATGATGCTGGAGAAGCGACTTTCCGCACTCAGGATGGCGAGCGGCAATTTGCGGCCGGTGACCGACTTGTCTTCCTTGAGAACAATCGCGATCTCGGCGTGAAGAACGGCATGCTGGGGACGGTGACAGAGATCGCGGTGGACGAGGACGGCGCCGGCGGCGCCATAGTCGTCCAGCTGGACGGCCGCGACGGTGAAACGGTTCGGGTTGCGATGGATGATTATCAGGCTGTCGATCACGGCTATGCGACGACCATTCACAAGAACCAGGGCGCAACGGTGGACCGGGCCTTTGTCATGGCCTCAGCCTCGATGGACCGGCATTTGACCTATGTCGCCATGACCCGCCACCGCGACGGTGTTCAGCTTTATGCCTCGGAAGAGGCCTTCAGCCATAGCGGCCGTCTGATTGCCCATGGCAAGGCACCTTATGACCATGAAACGGCCAATCGCGACAGCTATTTTGTGACGCTTGAGGATCGAAAGGGCGAGCAGCACACGCTCTGGGGTGTGGATCTCAAACGGGTGATGGAGGCCGAAGCGCCCGAGATCGGCGCGAAGATCAGCCTGCAGCATGTTGCGGCCGAACCTGTCCGGCTTCCGGACGGAACGGTTACACACCGCAACAGCTGGTCGCTTGAGACAGGGCCGGAACTGACGTGGAAGGGCGTGCAGGAACGGTTGTCGCGCTCGGGCGTCAAGGAGACGGCGCTGGACTATCTCGAAGCCTTTGCCGCCAAGCGGGGCATTGCCGCGGCAATGGGCATCGAGAGCGAGATTGAAGTTTCGGTGGACACAATCGTGCGGACAAGGGGTGATGATATGGAACAGGGTGTCGAGAACCGGGCCGCGACGGCGGAGGAATACCGCGCGGGCCTGATCGCTGAGGTCAAAAGTCTTGCTGCGCGGGATCAACTGGATGGCGAGGAATGCGAGCGGTTTGTTGTTGCCGTGGACACGCTGCTTGACAAGGAACAGCGCCATGATCTGCGCTGTGGCAACAGCGAGGCGCTTGCGGACGTCGTTGAAGACAGGAAGGAACGCTTCGACCTGACCGAGAGATACCTCCAGGCGGAGAAAGGCCTTGGAGAAGACCGCGACGATGCACTGAGGATCGTTGAGCTTGAGCGCAAGCTCTGGACTGATGATCGCGTCTCGGAGGTCCGTGCTCTTGCTGCGCGTGGCGAACTGGATGGCGAGGAACGCGAACAGTTCGTTGATGCCGTGGACATGCTGCTTGACGAGGATCAGCGCCATGATCTGCGCTGTGGCAACAGCGAGGCGCTTTCGGACGTCGTTGAAGACAGGAAGGAACGCTTCGACCTGACCGAGAGATACCTTCAGGCGGAGAAAGGCCTTGGAGAAGACCGCGACGAAGCATTGAGGATTGTCGAGCTTGAGAAAAAACTCTTCGAGATGGACCGGCAGCTTGAGATTCAGGCCAACCGGGAACGGCTCGATCAGGTCTACCGGGACCGTGCCCGCGAACAGGATGACGGGTTGGATCTGTAAAAATCCGAAGGGTGCTCCGGGCGCCCTCCATGGCATTGAAGTTTCAGTCAGCTTTTCCTTTCCGCTCGTGTGACCGAGCCTCCGACACTTTGTTTCAGGCGCTCAAGCTCGGCCGCTGCCCCGTCCCGATCTTCCTGCTGTTCGGCAGCCGGCTCCATCACGACATAATCTGCTTCCGTGATGGTATGTGGCGGCAGCGGCAGGGGTGCGGTGAAGTCCTGGCTCTCGAACAGCGGCTTGTATTTGCTGTCCTCGTAATAGACGATCCGCTTGGCCCGGATCGGCATGTCGGCATCGACAACGATAATGATCTCATCAAGCGGCATGCGCCGGGCCTCGTCCTTTGTCAGGAGCGGGTGTTCTTCTGTGCGCTCGGAGACACTGGTTCCGAACATGCCATCCTTCTGCGATCGGGATTTGCTGACGACGCGTTTGGTCGTTGTTCCGACGGAGGCGGACATTTCCGCGATCGTGTCTTCTTCGCTCGGCGTCAGATAGAGCTTGATACCCGTTCCCGCCTGGATGGTCTTGCGGCCGTTCTCGCCATAATGCCTTTCCAGCTCCGGAATGGACTGGGTGACAATCGCCAGATTGACGCCGTAGCTGCGTAAAAGCGAGATGCTGTCCACGATCTTGGGCATCTTGCCAAGGCGCTGAAACTCATCGAGCAGGATCAGAACCGGAAATGGTTCGTCTTTGCCGGGCTCGTGATGCTGCATGGTTGCAACCAGGTCGGAGAAGAACAGGCGTGCCAGCGGCGCGATCGGCTCAATATCGTCAGTCGGCACATTGAAATAGACCGTCTGCGGCTTTCTGCGGAAGGTCGCGAAATCGAAATCGGTGCTGTTGGTGACGGCGCAGGTATGCGGGTTCATCCATGTGGACATGCCGGCAGACGAGAGAACCGAGAGATAGGCCGAAAGCGTTTTCTCTGTGGTATTTGAAAGCTTCTGGAACAGAACCTTTGCTTCAGGATCTTTGACTTCATCGGCATAGGCGGCGAATTTGGCATTGTTGTTCAGCGCCCCGCCAAAGGCCAGCCGGTAGACCTGGCCGAGGGTGAGATTGTCCTGTTCATAGGCCAGAATGGCGCAGGCGATAAAGACCTCGCGGCTATTGGGCAGGAAGCCGGCGGCGCTGCTGTCTTCGGTCTGCAGGAACAATGTGGCGATCTTTTCCAGCTCGGCCATGCGCTTGGCGCGATTGGAATAGGTTTTGATCCGATCCAGCGGATTGTAGCGGAAGCTTGGCTGGTCGAAATCGCGCGGGCAGAAGCGATAGATGGTGTGCCCCATCTTCTTGCGGAAACGGGCAGTCTTCTCGAAGTTCTCGCCCTTCACATCGAGGACAACCGCGCTGCCGAGATAGGTCAGAAGGTTCGGAATGACGAAACCGACATTTTTGCCGCGGCCAGTCGGCGCGATCAGCAGGCAATGCGGGAATGGGCCCGAGGCGATGTAGTCGCCTTTTGCGGCGGGCTTTCCGGTCTTGCCGAGTGTGAAGGCGATGCAGGGATCGGCAAAGAAGTTCTTCTTTGCTAACTCGCAGCCGCTCATCCAGTGGGTTGAGCCGAACCGGGTGAGACGTTCAGTGACGATGCGGGTGGCGAGCAGAAGCCCGGCGAGGAAAAAGCCCCCGATGGTCACGTTGATGATGTTCCACACACGCAGATCGACGGTGCGCAGTTGCCACCAGTGGCGGGCGATCCACAGAAGATCCGGCTTCGGTTGGCCGTACCAGTACTGAACGATGCCGGTTGCCACGACATAGCCGATGGCTGCGGTAAAGATAGCGATGGTCAGGGCGCCGCCGATCTGGCGGCCCCTGATTTCGGAAACGCGTGTGCGCATCGGCGCAACCTTTCATGACGGGAGGTTTGTTATTCGCTGCGGAGCCGTTGAATGCCGAGGTGCCTCTTCGCTGCGCGGTGGCCGAAACTGGCAGGCATTTCAGGCTGCTTGGTTGTCGTAAGTCGGGTTCCAGCGCAGCGGATGGACGATGCAGATGGGGAGATGAACTGGGCAAAGCTTTACGGTGTTGCCGGAAAGGACTTCTTCTGCCTTTCGGCATTTTCACGCTGCTTTTTCGCCAGTCGCTCAGCTCGTTCATGCATCCGGAGCGCCAGGCCATGATCTGGTGGCCTTGTGTTGTTGGGTGGCGTGTTGCCGGTTGGCCCGCCTGGTGCCTGTCCAGTATCACCACATGAATTCTTCGCTATCGGGTTCTCTTTCAGAAGCGACTTTCCGAGTGTTGCAAGAGCAAATGTGGCTGCGATCGGGGAAGCCGCGGCGATAACGCCGGACAGAGCGCTGACGATCGTGGGAATGAAGATCACGCTGATCAGCAGAATGATCAGGCAAGTGAGAAAGGGGATGAAGTCAGAAATACTTCTCGAAACGGATGCATCAAGAGTGTCTGAATATCCGATCACGAGACGCAGAACTGATCCGAGAAGGACTGCGATTACGAGCGGGTAGAGCATGTAGTGGATGCAGCTATGCAGCCATTTATAGAAGTAGTCCTTTGTGGCTTCGAACATGCTGAGTGCAATGAAGATCGGCGCAACGCCGATAAAGATCGTGACGATGATATTCGCAAAAATGAGCACTATTGCCACAGCCGCGCACAAAAGCCCCATCGAGAAGGTGACAAGTGCACCCATGACTGCTCCGGTCATCCAGCCCATGGGTGCGAGCATCTGGTTGACCTGGGTTTTGTAGGCACTGAGAAAACTGTCCATGGCGCCTGCCAGGCCGCCGTAACTGGAGACGGTCTGTCCACCGTAGTTTCCCAGCAGCGTGCCGGCAATCGAGTCGATGGTGCCTTGAACCGCCATGGCGATCTTGTTGAACTCAGACCATTGCAGGCCTATGGTGATGATGGCGATCAGCTTGATGAGGTTGACAAGAATCGCGCCCGACGACATGGGGCGATATTGCAGCAGGATGTTAACGCCCATCAGGACAACAGCGAGTGTGGCCGCCGTGGCAAAGGTGGTGGACAGCTCGGATACGACCTCGCCAAAGGCAGAGGCTGCCACGTTGTTGAGCTGGTTTTGGGCGCTGTTCACAAAGCCGGAGATGACACCCATCACTTGATCCCCTGGCTGCGGCAGTAGTTCGTGAATTCATTCAACATTCTGCCCCCTTCAACGACATAACCGGGCATCCAAGGCGCATCGTCGGCGTTGAGGGGAAGGATCTTGGTCTGATACTCTGCCAGAGCTGCGTCCCATCTCGGGAAACGTAATTCACAGGTGCACGTGCCAACCTTCATCAGATTTGCGGCAATCTGATGAAAATAAACGGCCTCTAACATGCGGCCACCGCCCTGTCCCTGCACCCATTTCTCTGCGACTTGAGGACGTCTATAGCCAGTGCAGCCGCCAAGCGTTGTATATGTCTCGGCATTTGGATCTTCCTTCTTGAATGTGAAATATCCTGCGTCGGGCCTCGCCTGCTGAGCGGCGGCGACGGTTGCACCGAGCGTTGCGGCAAGTGCCAGACATACGGTCTTGTTCATTGGGTTCCCTCCTCTTCGACCCGGTAGATTTCAGCGACGCCCCAGCGCCCGCCAATCTTGCCGGACTGGATGATCACGTCGATGGTGCGGCGGATATAGGCAGTAAGGTTGTCGTAACTCATGGGAATGTCGGCGTGGCTTGCGGCGATGGCGAGACGATCAAGCGCCAGGCGCGGCGTCTCGGCATGGATGGTGGTCATCGATCCGCCATGGCCGGTATTGATGGTTTCCAGAAAGGTCATGGCCTCACGGCCGCGCACCTCACCGACAATGATGCGATCGGGCCTGAGCCTGAGCGTTGCTTCCAGTAGCTGATTCGTGGTGCGCGACGTACCGTCCTTGTCGGCGATCAGCGCCACGGTGTTGGGTTGCTCGGGATAAAGCTCGCGGGAATCTTCAATGGTGATGATCCGGTCAGTCACCGGGATCATCGATATGATCTTTCTGAGTGCCACGGACTTGCCGCTTTCGGTGCCTCCCGAGATCAGGATGTTCATCCTGTTCTCGACGGCAAAGCGCAAGGACTCCATCAGATTGCCGGCAGAGATCAGCTGAGCAAGAGCCTGGTTCTTTTCCCTGCATCTTTGATCCAGTGACACCGGTTTATCATGCAGCCAGTCAAGGGTGATCTGATCGAGTGGAAGGGCAGCAAAGAGGCGGAAAGACATAGCCGGTTCTCCACCCGCTGTTGCGGGCGGGAGGACGGCCTGCGCGCGCAAGGGGCGGTCCCTATAGGTGACGGAGGCCGAAATCAGCAGTTTGTTCCTGCCGGTCTGGGCGTGATTGGCGCCGGCAATATGATTGGTCAGCTTCAGGCTGAAGCCCTCATCAACCATTTCGCCGGTATCGACCATGGCGTGATCACCGCGTCTGAGCAGCCAGATACGGCGATCGGGATTGATCGAGAGTTCAATCGTGGCCGAATCATCCAGCCATTGGGCAAAGCGGCCGAGATAGTGTTCGACGTGATCCATCAAAAAATCTCCAGATCGCGATCGACCATGATTGTGATTTCCGACCCCTGATCGATGCCGAGTGTTGGCTTGCGGTTGAGATAGGCCGAAAGCGTGTTGCCGAGCGCGCCGGAAAGGTTTTGCGCCATGGCGTCGGCAATGTCCGATCCGTTGTTGTTGTCGCCCTTGTCTTCAATGAGAAGCGCAGGCGCGAGTGTGATCAGGCTGATAAGGGCAGCCGAGCCGAAGCGCGCGCTGAAATGGGTATCGACCTTACCGCTGGCACCGGAACGGCCAATGGCATCACCACCATAGGCACCGATATTGACGGTCTGGTTGTCAGGCATGATGATCCGATGCCAGACGATCATGACGCGGCGCTGGCCGAGCACGATATCGTCGGAATAGGCACCGACGACATGAGAGCCGCGCGGAATGAGAACGCGGCTTCCGTCGAAGGAATGAACATCCTCGGTGGTGATGGCGCGGATTGCGCCGGGAAGATCGGTGTTGATGGCGGTTTCAAGTGCCGCCTGGATCATGGTCCCCTGCATCACGGTGTTGGCCGGATTGGCGATGATCGCCGCCTTTTCGACGGTTGCCGGCTTTGCCTGTTCGCGGGCGAAGAGCTCGTTATTGCTCATCTTGTGCACTTCGCCATTGTCACCACCGGCTGCTGTTTCGCTATTGCCGGAACGGGCATAGGCAACCATCGGTGAATTGACGCGCTGTTGATAAAGATCTTCGTCACTATGGTCTGGCGGCGCTTCATTGAGGCCGCGCAGGCGGGCGGCATCGAGATTGGCCTGCATGATTTTCAGTTGCCGGTCACGTTCTTCGAGCGCCCTGCGGTTCTCCTTCTGGGCATCGTCAAAGGTGGCTTGCAGCTTTGTCAGCTGGGCAAGCAACTGTTCGATCTTCTCATCAGCACCATCGTCTTCGACCGGCTGCGGTTCCTGTGGCGGCTGGTTGCGTAATGCGTCGAGTTCGGCTTTGAGCGCGGCCAGCTGCTTCAGCAGTTCCGGATCCGGTTCGGCTGGCGGCGCCGGTTGCGGTACTGGCTTTGCGATCTGGCCGAAGGGGTCGCCATTGCCGGTCTGGAACTGTTCGGCGCTGCCGGTTTCGAGCGTCTTTTCCGGTTTCGGCCAGTAGACGAAGACGAGAAAGCCGGCTGCGACGCCGATCATGACGACGGCTGGAAGAAGGCGGCCCTTGAATGCTGCGCTAGATTGGCCGCCACGGCGCTGCTTCTTTGCCGTATCGATCGCATCGGCCATACGGGCGGCATCGGCTTCCGGGCTGGTGTCTTGCTCCTGGGTCATTTTGGCGGATCCATCATGGCGACGACGGTCTCGGTGGTTCCGGCACGCAGGACCCAATATTGGGAAATCCCGCTGACGCGGACGGTTCCGTCGGCCGTTGTCGTGGAATTGACGGTGCGCTCCGGCCCCGACTGTGTCTTGAAGATTGCTGGCACACGGCCGGCCTCGGGGAAGCGGAAATAGGTGAAGGCTCCGTCATCCCAGACCTGAAGCGGCGTGATATCGTTCAGGACATTGGCGCCGTAGGACGTATAGGGGGCCGTGTGTTTGACCATCTTGCTGGATGCCGCGCTGCCCGTGTTCTTGCTCGAAACACCGCCATCGAAGCGGACGGCGTAATAGGCTGCGTGGCCGGTTTCCCTGATTTCGAAGTAATAAGCGCGGCGATTGGTATAGACGGAGGCGTTGGTTACGGCCCCTTCCGCCACCGGCTTGATGCCGAAGGCCTGGCCGCCAGCGGCCGGCTGCGGCTCCTGAAACCCTGCGGTGTCACCCATCAGGATATTGGTGATGTATTCGCCGGGACCGAACTCGATCATGGTTGTGCGCAGCCGGTTGGTGTCGATCCTGTAGACCTGGCCGTCCACATAGCGGGCGTTTCTGACGCGGCTGTCATAGCGACCGGCAGCGGGAACGGATTCCGCCTTGGCCGGGCTGGTCAGGACCGGAAGGACAGTCACAAGGACTGCAAGCGGTGCGATAAGAAACCGTCTCACTGGCTGGCCTCCTTTGCCTTGAAGCGTTCGGCGACCACCCGGTAATCCCTGACCTTGAAGCCGAATGGATTGTTCCAGATATCCTTGAGGTCCCGCAGCGTGGATGGCTCAAAATCATAGGCGAGCGTGACCACGAAGGTTCCCTCGCTGACGCCATCCGGAGAGGTCAGCCGTTTGGTGATACGCGCTTGCGCCCGCTGATTGGAAATCTGCGTGATCGAGGCAATGGCAACGTCGATACGGGCGTGACTACCATAGACGGACGGCGGATAGTTCGCATCGGTTGCGTCCCAGAGCCGGTTGAGCGAGTTCAGCGCTTCGCCGGTCGAGCGATCGATAACGCTTTTGATGCGCAGATCATTGTCGAGCTGGTTATAGGTCTCACGGTCATGCACATAGGCGTAAATCAGAGACTCAAGAACGGCCTCTTTCTCATGCATGCCGATGGTACCCACGCGAGCCTGCGGCAAAGCCACGCCCGTGGCCGGATCGAAGGGCACGAGAACGGGCGGCGGCTTGTCGATGACGAGGGCTTCCACACCGGCAAGGAGGCAGCCGGCAGCGCCGAAGACGAGGCTGACGAGGGCAATTTTACGCCACCGCGCTTCGCGATCGCGGGCGCCGAAGATCAGTTCTTCCTCAAGAAGGTCTTTGACTGATGACATTGCCGGCCTCACTCGTTTGAAAACGTCATGTATTTGCGCTCGTCGGCAATCGCCGCCGCCGAGAGCACACCGGCCTGACCGTTATAGACAGCCTCGATCGACTGCAGTTCGAGTGACTTGGCGAGTTGCACGGAAAGCTCGGCCAGCATGCGGGTGTTGAGATCGATGGACTCTTTAATGTCGGCACTTTCCTTCGACATATTGACGATCTTTTCGACCCGCTGCAGCGACTGACCTGTTTCGGAGTAGGTCTGTTCGGCGGATGCCGCCAGAACCGCGCCAGCCGAGGCCTGACTTGCCGCCCGCTGCGCGCCGGGGTCTGCCGACTGCGCCAGTGCCGCGACATTTTCCTGCGACAGCCCGGCAGCGGACAAGGCCTGTGTCACGCCCTTGCGCATGACAGAGCTCTTGCCATCGGCGAAGCCGGACCAATTGCCGGTCTTGCCGGCATTGATGGTGCCGAGCACGTCGCCAAGACTGGATTTGAGAACACCGTCGAGCCTGGGGCCGGCGTCTTCAAGTTTCAGATCATCCATTGCCATGCCGACGATATCGCGCGCGCCGGAGAATTGGCCGTAGATCCCTTTCAGTTGGGTAAGTTGCGCCTCAAGCTGCTTGATCTGTGTTTTAGCCTGTTCGAGGATACCCTTCTGAATGCCGGCGTCAGCATCCATGACGAGCCATTGTGCATAGGTCTGGGCCAGACTTGCTTCATCGCTGGTCGGGATGCCTGATGGCACGGACTGTGCATGGGATTGCGATGCGAGAAGGCCGGTCACGGCGAGCGAAAGAATGAAGGATGTGCGTTTCATCGGGGTCATCTCACTGATTGGAAAAAGTCATGTAGGCGCGCTCCCCGGCGTGGAGGGCGGCCTGTTGCAGGGCATCGGCGCTGACCTGTTTTGTCTGGGCCGCCAGAAGGCGCAGACGCAGCACCATGATCCGTTCCATCTCGGCGCGCGCATAGGTGTTGATCACCCAGGCCTTGGCCGGATTGGTGTTGTTTTCCATCTGGATCATGATGGCCTTGACCCGGTAGGCGATGGCGGCAACCTCGGCGTTGAGGTTGGCGCCATAGGCCATGGCATTGTCGCTCGACATGGAGAAATTGGCTGAAGAGGCCAGCACCGGATCAATGGTGCCGGTCGCGTCAATGCCGCCGATCAGAGCGAGATATTCGTTGTATTTCTTCGGAATGACCTGGACGTAGTGTTGCGTCTCTTTGAACGGCGGCACGCCGTTATGTTTGCGGACATTGCCAGGACCTGCATTATAGGCGGCAAGGCCATGAACGACGTTGCCGTTGAACATATTCAGCATATTGCCGAGATAGTTGGCACCGCCGCGCACCTGTGCGTTCGGGTCCGTCCTATAGGCGGGATTGACGCCCATATCCGAGGCCGTTCCCGGCATGAGCTGGGTCAGACCATAGGCGCCGACCGGCGATGTGACATGGGCATTGAAACGGCTTTCCTGCCAGATCAGCGCTTGCAGCAGCGCGCGCCACTGTGCCTGTGACAAGCCGGCCGCACTGACCCCTGCATTGCCATAGGTCGCCTTGGCACCAGCAATGATCACATCTTCGACCGTGGGGGCAGCATCGCCGAAGGTCTGTGCGGCGGCCGGGTTGGTGTCGTCCGGATTATAGAGCTGGCTGACGGCCGCCTTGTCCTCGCCAGCGCCTTCTTCCAGCGTGTCTATCGTCTTTTCGGTACTCTCTGACGGGACGTTACCGGCATCGATCAGCCGGTCCAGTTCCTTGATGATATCGGCGTCGAGATCGAGAAGCTGACCGGCGCGGGAGCGCTTCTGGTCCTGTGTCGTCAGGTCCGCGTTCAAGGCGTCGAGGATATCGCTTTCCTGGTTTACCAGGGCTCTGTCGAACACGGGTATACCGGCAGCCAGAGCATTACCGGTCCCGGTCATCAGCAGCATGGCGACAGCCGCGATTTTTCGTTTATGGCGCATCACTGCCCCACAGTTCCGGCAGTAGCGTGAAAGTGCAGCTTGCCTTGCCGTGCCGGAAGCAGTCGGAGCTTGCCGGATTGGTCGTGGCACAGGCAGAGACGGAAAGAACAAGGATCAGAAGAGAGATCAGCCGGAACATGCAACGTCCTCCTGGCTGTTGGTTGACTTGAGGCGGCGGGCGAGAGCGGCGCGGCCGGCCGGGCCGCCGCCAAGGATTTTGAGGTCTTCGCCAAGGGCCGAGAGATCGACATTCAGCATCACCGAAGCCGCCTGATTGCGGACAAGGGCGAGACGGGCATTGCCGTTTCCGTTCAGCAGGTTTGACAGTTCCTGTTGGTTCAGATCGAGCGCCGCATAATGTTCCGGCCTGGCATTCGCATTCGGAATGAGGATCTGGTTCGAGATCGCCTGCAGCATGGAAAGCCCTGCCCTGCTCTGTTCCAGCTGGGAGGGAAACTGTGTGACCATCAGCACCACGGCATTGAGCTTGCGTGCGGTCACCAGCCAGTTCTGAAGCTTTTCGGCAAAATAGTCGGTCGCCAGAGCCTTCCACGCCTCATCAATAATGATCACGGTCGGGCGGCGGTCCTGCAACTTGCGCTCCAGGCGCTGGAACAGATAGCCGAGAATGGCTGTGCGTTCCTTGTCCTGTCCGGAATCGAGCAGTGTCGTCAGATCGAAGCCCATGACGGGTTCATCAAGGGCGAAACTGTCGGTATTGTTGTCACCGAAGACCCAGCCGAAACGGCCGCCCGTGGTCCATTCGCGCACGCGGCCTTCCAGATCGCCATCGTCATCGACATGGCGGAGGGCAGCGGCCAGGTGTTCGAATGTGCGCAGGTGTTCGGGCAGACTGGTATTCTCGACGACAGCATCATGGATGGCCTGGATCTGGACTGGCGAAAACGGGTGATCCGGCCGGTTCAGAAGCGCTGACAGCCAGTCACCAAGCCACATCTGACCGATGGCATCTGTCTCCGCAAAGAGTGGGTTAAGACCGGTCGGCCTGTCTGCGGCGATCGTCGCATAGCGCCCGCCCAGCGCCTCGATCTGAACTTCCAGCCCGCAGCGATAGTCAAAGGCAAAGACCCGAGCATCGACGCGGGCAAGCTGGGCGGCGAGAAAGGCGACCAGCAGCGATTTGCCGCCACCGGTCGGCCCGAAGACAAGCCCGTGTCCGGCTGACGGTTCGGCATCGGGCTTTCCTTCTGGATGGAACGAGAACTGAAAGCCGCTCCGATCTGGCGTCGGAAAGATGCTGACGGGCGTCTGCCACGGCAGGCTCGTCCCGGCAAGGCCGGTCGGGGTCCGGTGCAGAGAGGCCATGCAGGCATAGGCGCGATTGCTGATCAGCCCGGTTCTTGCACGATAGGTGGCATTGCCTGGCCACTGTGCAAAATAGTGGCCCTGCCCGGCAAACGCCTCGGTGATGATTTTTGTGCCGCCTTCCTGGCTGATCTGGGAGAGTTCTGCCGACGCGTTTTCGAGGTCTGTCTCATTGTCGGCATAGACCGCGACCGTCATGTGATGGGTGCCGAAAGTCTCAAGCCCGCTCGCCAGCCGGTCGAGACCAACGCCGAGGGTTTCGCTTTCGGTGCGGGCGGCATTGCCAAGCCCGCTGCGCTGACGCATGGTCCGCTGGAAGCGCTCGGTGACAATGTCTTCGGACGCTGGTACGAATGAATGGGTGACGACTAAGTCGGCGGGCAAATTCAGCTCGTCGAACATCCCGGCAACGGCTTGCCGTGGATAGGTCTTGATTGCAAATATCCGCCCGACCCTGTTCGGTACTGATCCGCCCGAGATAGTGATCTTTGTGCCCCGGAAAGTCGGACGATAATTGGCGACACTGCGTGACAGGACGGCAATTTCCGGGTTTGGCCAGGCCACGGTTTCGGTGCCCGTTCCAATGGCTTCAAGAAAGCCGATCAGCTCGCCACTTTCTCCCGTCAGAACCCGGCCATTCATCCCAGCCGTTGCCGACAGTAAAATCCGCACAAGGTCATTGAGTGTCTGAAGACGCTCGCACCTGTCATCGGCATAGTGCGACCAGCCTGTATTGCCATTGCCGGACAGCGCCGCCCGGATGCGCTCGAAACCCTGCAGGGTCTGCTGCAGCCTTTTGGGCCGGTTCATGATGGTGATCGTCAGCGTGATATCGCGCAGGCCCCGCCGCTGGAGGTGCCGTTGCCATTTGCAATCTATATCCTGCGCGAAACCGGGTTGGACGATCGCGGCAATTTCCGGCCTGAATGGCTTGCTGATCTTGTGGACGTAGAAGCTGTGTCCCGTGCCGGCATGTGTGATAATCTCGGCCATCCGCTTCCTGAGGCCGTCGATGTTCTCGTCCGTCGCCGTGAGTGCATTCAGGCCGTCCACCCGAATGCACTGCATCAGCTCACCGCCGCGTGTCAGAATGGTCTTGTCATCGTCCTGCAGGGTGACGAAGGGCAGATCATCCTCGAACTGCAATTCATGTTTCATGGCACGCGGATAGATCCGTTTGCCATTGGTGGAATTGAACAGCCTTTTAAAACCCGGCGAAAATTCCTTTCGGCTTTTACGGCTCATAGGAAAATCCCCCCCAGATCCTGCGATTGCGGCACACGCCAAAATTCCGCGTCGTGACCGAAATGACGGTAAAAAAGTGCGGATCCCACTGGGTCAGACCGTAGAGAAAGGCGTAGCCCGGGATGGCGAAGG
This sequence comes from Martelella sp. HB161492, assembly GCF_013184775.1. Taxonomy (GTDB): domain Bacteria; phylum Pseudomonadota; class Alphaproteobacteria; order Rhizobiales; family Rhizobiaceae; genus Martelella. Next base: position 20,303 of record NZ_JAATVV010000005.1, on the reverse strand, counting down.
CGAGGCTGAAAAAGCTCTCGCTCCACATGAAGGCCAGCAGGCTTGTGACCATCAGTACGGCGAAGGCACCGCTCGGCAGGCCGAACACCTTTGTCGGCCGCAGCAGGCCGGTGTAAATTGTTTCGGTTTGAAGCGTCATGGTGCCCCCCTTGTCGTGACTCCGGTCAGGAGCCACTGCCCCAGAGGCTGTTGACGACGGTCGGTGCGGCGCCGACAAAGACGATGGCGACGACGATCCACATGGCCTGGCGGAAATCGATCACGCCGAAGAACCAGCTGATGAAGACGCCGACAAGCGCCAGCGTGGCGGCGGTCTTGCCGAGCGTGCCGGTCAGGGCGTCAACGAGCGACTGAAGAAAGTTCTGGATCGCATTTGTATTGACGGACTGGGCGAAGGCGGGTTCGCTGAAGATGAGCAGCGCCAGAAGGGCTGCACTCAGAATGCAAGCGGCTCTGAAAAGTCGTGTATGCCAACTACTATTAAATTTAGGGTTGTGTTTGACGGCATACGAAAACGGCACTGTGTCGAAAGCGGTGACAGCGGTCATGCTTATTTCCTGTCTGTGGTTTCGGAAGTTTTGAGACGGTGATAGACGGCCATGACCTTGCGGACATGACCTTGCGTTTCCGCGTAGGGCGGAATTCCACCATGCCGGGTGACCGCATCGGGTCCGGCATTATAGGCGGCGAGCGCCAGCTCCTTGGAACCGAAGCGATCAAGCTGCATCAGCAGATAACGGGCAGAGCCGTCGAGGTTCTGTTTGGGATCACGAGGATCAACACCGAGATGGGCCGCAGTTTCCGGCATCAGCTGACCGAGACCAATGGCTCCGGCATGGCTGATGCTCGATTGCCGGTAATTGCTCTCAACGGCGATATTGGCAGAGAACAAAGCCATCCAGTCGGTCACCGACAGGCCTGCCTTGCATAAGCCATTGTTTCCGGCATAGCGCAAAGCCGTCTCTTCGATTGCTGTCTTAATGTCTGCCGCCGGGATGGATGTTTTGATGGTGGTCGGTGTTGCCACCTCGTTCGATTTTGCAGCAGGTTTGGAGCATAGTGGCACGCCGCCGGGACCATAGCTGAAAGAAAACGCCCCCTGCCCTTGTGCGCAGGCGTGAGATGTCCGAACTCCGCCAGGACCGTAGTTAAATGCAAAATCGGCAGCGATAGCTGGGACGCCAGCTGAAACGGCCAGCACTAGACCAGCAAGGGTCAATCGGTATTGATTTCCTCTACGGGGGTCATGGGGATGGGCAGGATGGTCTCGTCCGGCATCATTTCCCGATAATAGCGAAACAGCGCGGCGAAGGTCCTGAAGTAGCGAATTTCTGCAGTGTGATAGACGACGACACGATAGATTGTTGGGTCGTCCGGCAACCGAACATGGACCCGCCAGGCGAGTTTCCCGTTCAAGAGAACGGTTTCGACTTCCAGTCTCCCGCCTTTCCGTCTGATCAGATGCCTGATGGCAAAGGTATTGGCTGGTTGAACGACAACACGGGTTGTGGACACGCCACCTCCAGAAAGCATGAGCGACACGTCCGAAGGATTTGCTTCGGACTGAGCCGTGCTTTTCATGTTTGAATAAATATATCAACACATCGATCATTTTTATGCTTTGAGCACTAAGTCGTAAAATGATCAATATTACGGATCGATTAATATTTACAAAATATTAATCGAATTTCAAAATGTGTTGTTAGAAGAAGACGAAATTGATTCTTAAGTTGTTCCGACATGGTGCGCTCCAGGTGCATTCGGCATTGTTCAATGAGGTTAATGTGAAGGGATCTGACAAGACGATAGGACGGCGGCTATCGCTCATGGCCGCATCATTCGCGGCTGCTTTTGCCGTCCAGACTCCGGCTTTTGCAGATGAGGACTATGACCTCGATTGCGCTGTGATCCTGTGCCTGGCGGGTGGTTTTCCTGTCGGTTGCGCCGATGCATGGGACTATATGATTGATCGCATCACCCACATTCCATCAAAGCCGCCATTCGGTTTCTGCGCCATGTCGGATGGTTCTCAATACACGGACTATAGCACTCCCTATAAACGCCTGAATGGCGATGACGAGAGAGGCTGGTACTGCCCGGATGGTCTCATGCTCCACCACGAGATCTCCCGTGATGACAATGGCAGGCGCCGGGTTGAGGCCTTCTGCTACAAAAGCGTTTCATATCGATGGAAAGGCTACGGCGAAGACCGCCGCAAGGTCCCTGTCTACAGTAACAGGCAGGCGGCAACGCCGCTGGATCTCGAGATGCAGATCACCATCGCGCCGGGGACGGCCGATGAGTACCGGTCATCCGTGTTTCGAATCAATACCAAAACGGGTTTCAGAGTAGAGGTGCGAACGAATGAGGGTGATTTATACTTCGATGGCGCCGGCCAGGACTAGCGGCAGGCCAAAGTCAACACAGAACCCTGCCAGAGACTACACCCTCAACCTACGCCCACTAGGTTGAACCCGAACATCATCCAGCAGCATGCGCCGGCTGGGAAGAGCGGCAACCACTCCATCTATTCAGATCGATGTGATTGGTCGTTGGGAAACGGCCCATGGCCCGGGTGGCTTGAGGTATAGTCGATCGCGGCCAGCGATTGGTCGACGGTCTGCTATGGTCGCACATCGACGCTAATGGCGTACTTTCGAAGCCAATAAGCACAACAGGCCAGACAGCCGAACACGATACCCGCGCCTACCCAATTGAAATCTTTGGTGATCCCGACGCGATTCGAACGCGTGACCCTCAGATTAGGAATTTGGGTTAACGCCTTGATTGCGTTGTTGCACGTTTCGTCTTTCCGAGCTGGTTCCCCGCCCTATGAACAGGGCATCACATCCATCACCTGCACGTCGCCACACCGCTGTTGACATCACGGTTTGAACGAAATTCATCCAGTCATGTTGTTAGAAAAAATAACAGGTGCTAGATCTGTCGCATGGCCCATCTGACAATTACACCGACCCACAAGAACCGTCTGGCGGACTCTGTCTATAAGCAAATTCTCTCGCAAATTACGACGGGCGAGTTTTCCGCAGGCGACAAACTGCCTTCTGAGGCACAGCTCTCGCATGCTTTCGGCGTGTCGAGGCCGGTCGTGCGCGAAGCGCTACTGCGATTGACAACGGATGGTCTGGTTCATTCAAAACGCGGTATCGGAACATTCGTCTCGACACAGCCGTCGACCCGGCTGACCGAGTTTGCCGATATCTCTCAGCTTTCCAACTATATCCGGTCCTTCGAGCCGCGGATCATTCTTGAGGTCGAGGCTGCCCGACTTGCGGCGCAAAGACGTTCTCTTGCCGACATCGAGCGCATTTCGGCGTCCGTCGATCAACTGAACCGGGCGATTGCCGCCGGTGAGCTCGGACTCGAACAGGATGCAGAATTTCATGCCGCAATCGCAGCGGCCTGCGGCAACCAGTATTTCGTCGAAATACTCGCAACGCTGCGCTGGCCAGTCACAAGTGCGATGAACATCGGGCTGGAGCTGGCGCGCGGCCGCCCGCCGACACGCAGAATGCGCATCATCGAAGAACATGCCAGCATCCTGAAGGCGATTGCCGCAGAGGATAGTGATGCGGCGGCAAGCTATATGAAGTATCACCTTTTGCAGGCGCGAGCCGCCGTTCTCGATGCGCAGCATCTTGAAAGGGCACGCGAGGATGCCCCGCGTGCTGATGACCTCTCCGAAGACGGACAATCGTGACAAAAACCGTCAGTGCAATATCTGCGACAGGAAATCCTTCGCCCGCTCCGTCTGCGGGTTGTTGAAGAACGCCTCCGGCTCAGCAACCTCGACCACTGTACCGCAATCCATGAAGATCACCCGGTCGGCGACCTGACGGGCAAAGTTCATCTCATGGGTCACACAGATCATCGTGCTGCCTTCCTCGGCGAGCCCGACCATAGTGTCGAGCACTTCTCGCACCATTTCGGGATCAAGCGCGGAGGTCGGCTCATCGAAGAGCATGACTTCGGGGTTCATCGACAAGGCACGGGCGATTGCCACGCGCTGTTGCTGGCCACCCGAAAGCTGGGCCGGATATTTTCCGGCCTGTTCTGGAATACGCACCCGTTCCAGAAAACGAGTGGCGATTTTGCGCGCTTCTTCACGCGGTAACCCCTTCACCTTCATCGGTGCGATCATGCAGTTTTCAAGCACAGTCATGTGCGGAAAAAGGTTGAAGTTCTGAAAGACCATGCCGGTGCGGCGGCGGACTGTGTCAGTTGATCTGCGCTTGCCATCGAGCTCTGTGCCAGCAACGGTCAGCTGCCCTTCCTGATAGGGTTCAAGAGCGTTGAGGCAACGGATCAGCGTGGACTTGCCCGAGCCGGAGGGGCCGCAGATAACGATGGTCTCGCCCCTGGAAACGGAAAGATCGATATCCTTGAGCGCGTGAAAGGCGCCAAAATACTTGTTCAGCTTCCGGGCCGTGACGATATGGTCCGTTGCAGCATCCATATTGATCATGAGCAGCTCCTCCCTAAGCCGGCTTCAGGATTTCACCTTGGGTGCCAGTTCGCCCGCCTGGTAGCGTCTGGCCATGTCAGCCATGGGGATGACCTTGATTTTCGCCGCATTGCCAGCGGTTCCGAAATCTTCCAGCCTCTGGCGGCTGAGCCTGGTTATGGCATCCATGCCGGGCTTGACGAGATTGCGGATATCAAACTCACGGCGATCCTCCTGCAGGATCCGGCGGATCTGGCCGACAAGCGCCATGCGGTTATCGGTGTCGATGTTAACCTTACGCACACCGTGGCGGATACCGCGCTGGATTTCCTCGATAGGAACACCCCAGGTCTGCGGAATATCGGCACCATATTTGTTCATGATGTCCTGCAGTTCCTGCGGCACGGATGAAGAGCCATGCATCACGAGATGGGTGTCCGGCAGGCGGCGGTGGATCTCCTCAAGCAGGTCCATGGCCAGCACCTCACCATCGGGCTTGCGATCAAACTTGTAGGCACCGTGCGACGTCCCCATGGCGATGGCCAGCGCATCGACCTCCGTTGCCTTGGCAAAGGCGACAGCCTGTTCCGGATCGGTCAGCAGCCGGCTATCGGATCGATCCTTCAGCTTGCCAAGCACGCCGATCTCACCTTCCACAGATGCCCCCATCCAGTGCGCCATCGCGCTGACCTGAGACGTCACGGCGACATTGTAGTCATAGTCCGAAGGCGTCTTGCCGTCGACACCGAGAGAGCCGTCCATCATCACCGAGGTGAACTTATGCTGCAGGGCAGTGGCGCAGGTCGCCTGAGAGTTGCCGTGATCCTGATGCACCACCATTGGCACTTCGGGATACATTTTCTCGATCGCCGCAAACAGGCTCTCGATCATAATATCGCCGGCATAGGCGCGCGCCTTGGTGCCGACCTGGAGGATGACGGGGGCGTCAACGCTGCGTGCGGCATCCATGACGGCAATCATCTGCTCCATTGTCGTTACGCTGAATGCCGGGACGCCATAATTATATTCAGCGGCGTGATCGAGAAGCTGGCGAAGTGTCATTCTGGTCATGACAAACCTTTCCAAGGTATGCGTTCTTGAAGGGCAGGCTCCGCAGGACGCGGAGCCTGGATGTGGCGATCAGAAGACCGGCAGCGTCTCATTAGCGAGACCAAGCCACTGCTTCTGGGCAGCCTGCAGTTCGCCGGAATTCCAGAGCAGCATGATGTCCGTGTTCAGCCACTGGCGCAGGTCGAAGTCGTCACGTCGGACACCGATGCCCATCGGCGACTGGCGTACGGCGAATTTCCGGGCAAACTTGTCCGTCTGCGCGCTGATGGCGTTGGCGGCGGCGACCCCCGAAACGATGGCGTCGACCTGGCCGGTGAACAGTGCTTGATTGGTCGATGCATCATCCTCGAAGCGCTGGATATTCGTGCCATCCAGTGCCTTCTCCGTGATCAGTGTATCATTGGTCGTCGAACGGGTGACGCCGACGCGCTTGCCGACAAGGTCTTCGAGGCTGGCTATCTGCGAAGCGGCCGGCGCCAGCACCATCTGCTCATCGACATAAATCGAATTGGTGTACATGACCGCCTTCGCCCGTTCTGCGGTGATGCCGAAGGAGGAGACGATGATATCGACCTTGCCACTGGTCAGATTGGGAATGCGAGCCTGGGAAACCTGATCGACAATTTGCAGCTCGACGCCGAGATCGCGGGCGAGAAGCTTAGCAACGGCCACGTCAAATCCGGCAGGCTGCATGCTGGAATCGGTCATGCCATAGGGCGGTGTCGACAGGGAAATTCCGACCACCAGCTTGCCGCTCTGAATGATCTTGTCGAGCGTGCTGGTGGCGGTCTGGGCCAGACTGGCGGTTGTCATTGCCGCCAGCGTTATTGTCGCGATTGCAAGGGTCTTGGCGAATTTGATCATCATTTACTCCTCCTTTGACGATCATGATTGAGACAGGCGGCGCTCGAGGCGACGACTGACAAGCGTGATGGGAAAACAGATCAGAAAGTAAAAAGCGGCTGCCGTCAGATAGACTTCGAGCGGCTTGAAGGTCGCATTGCTGACGATCTGTGCGGTTCGGGTAAGCTCGATGATGCCGACAACGGACGCGAGCGACGTGTTCTTGATCAGCTGAACGAAGAAGCCGACCGTTGCCGGTGTCGCGACACGGATGGCCTGCGGTACGATGATGTGAAGCATAGTATCGCTGCGGCTGAGGCCGAGCGCATGCGCTCCCTCGCTCTGACCGACCGGAACGGACTGGATGGCGCCGCGCCAGATTTCTCCCAGAAAGGCGGCGGCATAGAACGAGAAGGCAACCGAGATCGCGACCATAGGCGGGACGTTGAAACCGATATAGGTGGCCCCGAAATAGGCTATGAAAAGCAACACCAGAAGCGGCGTCCCCTGAACGACGAAGATATAGACTTGAGCAATGCCGCGCAGGAGGCCGTGTTTTGACACCCGCATCAGCGTCAGGACTGATCCGGCAATCGAGCCTCCGATCAGGCCGATTGCGGCCAGCAGGACGGTCCAGCTGAGACCGACGAGCATGAATTGAATATGGTGAAGGCTGAATTGTTGAAACATCTTGTGCTAGCGCCCCAGATACTTGAACCGAAACACGCTGCGCTCAAAGACGACACAGCCGAGTTTGAGAATGGCGACAAGCCCGACATAGATGGCGGCGATGATCAGATAGATCTCCATGTTGCGCAGGGTCATGCCCTGAATGTCATTGCCGATGCCGGTCAGTTCGGGCACGGAGATCGCCGAAACCACGCTGGATGACAGCAGCAGCAGGATGAACTGGGCGGCAAGCGACGGAAATATCGCGGAGAATGCCGGCTTCAGGATCACGTAGCGGAAGATCTGCAGAGGCGACATGCCGAGCGAACGCCCCGCCTCGATCTGTCCTTTGGCGACGCTTTGAATGCCGGAACGGATGATTTCACTCGTATAGGCACCACCATAGATCGACATGGCCAGAATCGCAGCCGCAAGCGGTGTCAGCTTGATGCCGAGAGACGGCAGGCCAAAATAGATCAGGAAAACCTGAACGATGAACGGCGTATTGCGGATCGCCTCGACGTAGCAGAGCACGAAGATGCGCAGTGGCTTGAAGGCGCTGAGCAGCATACTGGCGCAGCAAAGCCCGATGAGAAGGGCAAAGAACATTGCGGCCAGCGAGATCACTATGGTCAGTTCGGCGCCCCTGATCAGAAGATCCGTTCGCGACAGGACGCCGCTGAAATCAAGATAGGTCACTGGTCCCGCCCCGTCTGCTGATAATCCGGGGCTAAGAGTGCGGAATAGCTAGCCGCAAAGCGCTCGCCATCCGGAACCATCTCGACCATGCCCTGCCAATGAGCATGCGCGTGCCAAGGCATTGCCAGACCTTCGGTGAGACGATTAAACCGATCCATGAAACGGGGCGCCTCGTCCTGCATCGCCACCTCCATGGCGTAAAGGTCAGGAAAATGGCTGAAAGCCTTCGCCCAGATTGCCCGGCCGGCAAGATATCCACTCGCACCCGCGCGATATGCAAAGGTAAGAAGGCGGAGGAAATTCTCCGGGCTGGAGCCTCCACTCAGCAGCAGCCACGGGCGGTGAACGTGGCGGGCCATGCGGTCAAAGGCTACCTGTGCGGCTGCGGCCTGCGGACCGTCCGGATCAGGTACATTGCTGACGGCGATGGGCGGTTCCAGCTTATAAAGATCGACACCCTGCGGATCCATGATGTCTGTGTCAGAGAGCGAACCTGCGATCAGTTCCGGCCGCTTGCCGTCAAATTCGGCAGCGCTCTCACCCGGCAGGGGGTAAACCAGAAATTCAAGCACGAAGGCGATGTCGTTCAGGCGGCACGCCCGCTTCACCGTTTCGAGATAGGCAAGTTGATGCGCCTTCACCTCCGGCGAGACATCTGGCCGGTACCAGAGATTGATCTTCACGGCGTCGCCGCCAATCCTCCGGATCAGTGCCGGATCCCATCCGGGAATGCTGGCGGACTTGCGGCCGGTTTCGGTGACCTCCCAGGTCGCCCACTCATTGGCAATGAGCAGGCCTCTCGAAGCCGGAATGTCGCGGATGCCAGCGGCATAGCCAAGCGGTGGATCGATGAGAACGGCCGACGCATGGGGCGCCAGATGACGCGCAAGCATGCGCTTGACGGCGGCAACATCTTCAAAGGGTGCCGCATCCAGCTTCCGCGCCTGCCGGATCGGGTTGACGATGGGGCCGGTCTGATCCATCGCCAGGATGCGAAAACGGCCATCGCTATCGGCGAGGCGACGCAGGCCCCAGTATTTTCCGGGTGATATTTCCATCATGCATTCTCCCTGAGCAGTTTGTCGACGGCCGGCCGGTCGGGAATGCTTTCCCAGCCACTGCCGCGAGCGCATTTGAGTGCTGCAGTCGCGCTGGCGAGCCGGGCCGCTTCCATAATCGGGAGACCTTCCGCGAGCCCCAGTGTGAAAGCGCCGTGGAAGATGTCGCCAGCGCCGTTGGTGTCGATCGCATCGACCGGAAAGGCCGGCACGTTTTTCACAGCCTCACCGTCATGCCAGAAAAAACCGCGGCTGCCGTCGGTCACGGAGACGATGCCGCGGCACAGCCTTGCCGCGACCGGTAGGGCCGCGACGATATCGCTCATACCGGTGAGGGTCGAAAGGCAGGCCGCCGAGAAGACGATGTGATCTGGCAGCTCGAGAAGTTCGTGCACCGCACTCATATCGCCGACATCGGCGTCCAGCACCGTGACAATACCGCGCTGCCGTGCCGCCGTGAAAATCGCCGCAGCGCCCTGCCACCAGCTGTAATCGGCCAGAACGCCATCGACATGATCCAGCTCGTCAAGAGGCAGCCACTCCGCCTCATTACCGAGATCCCGGCCGATAAAGCCGAAGGCCATGCGCTCTCCGCCCGGCGACACCAGTACGGTGCCAACCGGGCTCATTCCGCCGGCGACGCGCTTAACCGCCTCCGTTTTCACACCGAAGTGATTGAGCCGGGCGATAATCTGATCGCCGGTCTCATCCTCTCCCAGCCGGCCCCAATAGACCGCTTCAGCCCCGAGCCGGGCAACGGCGCAGGCCGCCGTCGCCGCAATGCCACCACCGGTGCGACGCACATCGGTCGCACGGAACTTGCAGGGTTCGGTCGGCAGTCGCGGGAGGTAGACAATCGTGTCGAGAAAGGCGTTGCCCAAAGTCGCGATACGTCTCGGCCTGTTAGATGACATCTTCACGGTCCGCAATATCCTCTCATCTGGCAGAACAAGACCGTCCCGGCGGAGGATGCTCCGCCTGGTTCCATCATCTTGCTGATCTGGGATCTCCTCCCCAGAGGCATTCCGCCGGTTATCGATTTTGATCAACGCTAAGCGCTACTTGACATGTAGTCAACAAAAATTACAAGTTGATTTACAGATAACAACAGGGACTGGCAACCAGCCAGGAAAATGGCATGGCCACGCATGACACCATTCGGCGTATCACCCACCGCATTGCCGAGCGTTCCGCAATCTCGCGGCGGTGTTACCTGGAAAACATGGCAAAGGCGGCGGCAAGCGGGCGCAACCGGACGAAGCTTGCCTGTGCCAATCTCGCCCATGTAGCAGCAGCAACCGATGCGGCTGAAAAGCGCGCTCTTCTGACCGCGAATGTCGCGAATATCGCAATTGTCACAGCCTATAACGACATGGTCTCGGCGCATCAGCCCTTCGAGCGTTTTCCAGCGCTGATCAGGGATGCAGCGCGCAGACATGGCGCTGTCGCCCAGGTAGCCGGTGGCGTTCCGGCCATGTGCGACGGTATCACCCAAGGTGCCGATGGCATGGAACTGTCGCTGTTCAGCCGCGATACCATTGCACTTGCCACTGTGGTGGCGCTGAGCCATAACGCATTTGATGCAGCGCTTTATCTCGGTGTCTGCGACAAGATCGTACCGGGACTGGTCATGGGCGCGCTCGGTTTCGGCCATCTGCCGGCGCTTTTCGTGCCAGGCGGTCCGATGCCCTCCGGATTGCCAAATCCGGAAAAATCACGCATCCGCCAACTGTATGCCGAAGGAAAGGTCGACCGGGAAGCCCTGCTTGATGCCGAGGTCAGATCCTATCATTCAGCCGGAACCTGCACTTTTTACGGCACGGCGAATTCCAACCAGATGCTGATGGAAATCATGGGACTTCATCTGCCGGGCGCAAGCTTTGTCAATCCCAACACGCCGCTTCGTGATGCCCTGACGGCGGCCGCAACTACACGGGTCATCGCCCTGTCTCCCCCGAGAAACGAAGCCGTTTCCCTCTGTCGAATCCTTGACGAACGCGCCTTTGTCAATGGCATCATCGGCCTTCTGGCAACCGGAGGATCCACCAATCACACCATGCATCTCGTCGCCATGGCGCGATGTGCCGGCATCATCCTGAGCTGGGATGACTTTGCCGACCTGTCATCCGTCATACCGCTGCTCGTGCGGGCCTATCCCAACGGCAACGCGGACATTAATCACTTCCATGCTGCTGGCGGCATGGGCTATCTGATCTCGACGCTTCTGTCTGCAGGCCTGCTAAACGACGATGCCGAAACCATCATGGGAACGGGGCTGGAGGCCTATACCGAGGAGCCCTGGCTTGACGATGGCGAACTCGCATGGCGACCTGCGGCTTCAACTTCGGGCGACGACACAGTCCTACGACCGGCCGCCGCCCCTTTCCAGCCGACCGGCGGCCTCAGCTTGCTGTCAGGCAATCTGGGCCGTGCCGTCATGAAGGTGTCTGCAATCCTGCCTCAGCATCGCGTGGTGAAGGCTCCGGCGCGGGTTTTCGCCTCGCAGTCGGCCCTGCTCAAAGCCCATGCCAGTGGGGCACTCGAACAGGATTTCATTGCCGTTCTGCCCTTTCAGGGGCCAAAGGCCTGCGGCATGCCGGAACTCCACAAGCTGACGTCAGCACTTGGCGCCCTTCAGGATCGAGGGTTCCGCGTAGCACTTCTCACAGATGGACGGATGTCGGGTGCGTCCGGCAAGGTCGCGGCCGCCATTCACGTCACTCCGGAGGCCGTCGACGGTGGCCTGATCGCGAAAATCCGCGATGGTGACCTTCTGGTGATTGATCCGGAAAATGCCCGCCTCGACGTGCTTGTCGATGATGAAATCCTGGCGGAACGTGTGGCGACGGCCATGCCCGAGACGAATTGTTTCGGAACCGGACGGGAGTATTTCGCCCATGCCCGCAACACTGTCGGTTCGGCGGAGACAGGTGCCTCCTATGTCGCGCCGGTTTGGCTGGCAACGCCTGATTGATCAGCGTCGGATCGAGCCAGCCCAGCGAAGCATTGGCACTGTGCCGATTGCGATACGACTCGGCTGAAACCTGAAAAATCTGTGACTTTCATCTCCCGCTAGAGCGACAACAAGCAACGAGCCTCAGTGCGCTACGCTCGTTGATATCAAAAGGGCTCATCCAGTATAGAAACGTCGCCGCGAGCTGGGATGCACACACTCGATGGATTGAATAGCCATTCAGTTCGTGGTTCGGCCATTCAAGAAGCGGCTCTCAAAACGGATCGCTTATCTCTCGCGAAAAATGACTTGCGCTGGCGCTTCGGTTGAAGCGCCAGCGCAGCGAGAACACTTTTGCGTCCGTTTGCGAGCGCAAGTGCTATTTCAGCCTTAATTGAAGACAGACGCACGTTCAATTGCCGAGCTGCAACAGCGCACTATAGACATCGGTCGCCGATTTCGATGAGTTCCTGGCAATTGCCGCGATCGTATCGTCAGGGCCGGAGACAGTGAAGCCTTTCGTCTGAAGCCCGCTGGTGACGGCATCGTCACTCAGCTTGAGAAGCGGTGCCACCTCGCTGACCGGCGCATTCTGGATCTTGTTGAGAAAGGCGAATTCAGGGCGCCCGCCGCCGCCCTCGCGCCCGCCACCATTGCCGGGCAGGCTGTCCAGCGCATAATAAAGGCCCCCCGCCACCGACAGCAGAAGTGCCACAAACATCGGCACATGCTTGAAATAATTGTTGAACGGCCGCCAGTTCTTCCAGATGTGCAGCACAAAGGGAAGCAGCAGGACCATGCTGAGCCAGACATGCATGTTATGAAACAGACCGTTCTGATAGTTGAAAAACAGAGCAGTCCCGGAGATCGCTGAAACGAGAAAGAGCCCCGTGACAAAAGGCGTGGCATATCGCGAGAAGATTTTCGGCATTGACGTGATCCGTTGCGTGACTGGAACAGTCAAAGGGACACTGTCCCGTATCGCCGTTCCAGAATATTAGCTGAGATTTTGGGGTCTGAACCAACGGAGAGCCAGATTTCAAGCGGCCTTGCATCGCCCTGCCGGTTGAAAAGAGCGCCGCTCCGATTATTTATGATACCATCATAGTTCCATAATTTAAAGCGCAATATCTGCGCCCATCGGAAAGGGCAGATCATGACATCTTTCACCCACCGCCACGCCTGCGGCTCATCGCGCCGAGACGTCATGAAACTGTTTGCGCTTGGCAGCGCACTCATGCTGACACCTGCCGGCTTCGCCTTGGCGCAGCAGCCGGCAGCCGGCGGCCCGCCATCGTTCGGCCCGCCACTTCCCGCCCATATCCGCGGCAGCACGGCCATCACCGCGGTCTTTGGCGACGGTCAGAAGCTGACTGCCATCGCCATCGGCTACGACGCGGAAATCGACAGCACCGCGCTCTCTACCACCGCCTTCTCTGTCAAGGATCGCACGATCACCCGCGTCTACGCGAATACGACAGCCGCTCCGGCAGATCACGGCAGGAATGGCCGGTTCGTCATTGTCGAGCTCTCGCCTGATGATACGAATGCGGCCACCTTCGCCAGTGATGGCCGCGACATCACGCGCCGGGATGCGACCGAAATCGTCACGCAGACTGGAAACGTCAGGACGGTGGGAGGAGCAGACTACGCTCCAAGCGATGTTGTCGTACCGATCACCAGCGTTTCCAACACGGTCGTAGACGATTTCGACCAGATGGTGCTCAGCGATCCTGCAACGGGCAACGTTGTCGAATACAATCTCTATGTCCCGAAAAACTATGATCCCTCGAAGTCCTATCCACTGGTCCTCTTCATGCATGATGCCGGCGTCACCAGCCCGGTAGCGGAGACGACGTTGAAACAGGGTCTGGGTGCTGTCGTGTGGGCGGAACCAGAAGAACAGGCTAAGCACGAAGCCTTTGTCCTGGCGCCGCAATTTTCCGTCCAGGTCGCCGGCGACAACAGTGACGACACAAGCTGGGCGGATACCATTGTCAATCTGCTCGCAGATGTTTCAAATCGTTACAGCATTGATCAGAACCGGCTCTACACCACGGGCCAGTCGGGCGGCGCTATGTTGTCGCTGGCCATTATGATCAAGCATCCCGATCTGTTCGCGGCCGCCTTCATCGTTGCCGGGCAATGGGACCCCGCCAAGGTTGCGCCGCTGGCCAAAACGCGGCAATGGATCGTGGTCTCCGAAGGCGACGCCAAGGCCTATCCGACCGAAAATGAAATGACGGCGGTTTACGAGACACTCGGCACCAGGGTTGCCAAGGCCAGCTGGAGCGGCCTGTCCACGCCGGCGGAGTTTGCCACGCAGGTCAGGGCGATGGAGTCCGAGAAAGCGCCGATCAACTATACGGTGCTTGAAAAGGGTACGGTGGTCCCGACTGGTCAGTCCGATGATCCGGGAAGCAATCACATCAACACTTGGCGCATCGCCTACAGAGTCGAGGGAATCCGGGACTGGCTGTTTCAACAGGTGAAACCGCAATAAATCCGATCAAGGACGTAGTCGCGCGCCGCAAGCTGAAAACGCTGTCCATGGGCCTCGCCCGGCTGACCATGAACAGCGCAAGCCGATTTTTCCAGCCCGTGCCGCCATTGCCGACATGGAGATCATTTCCGGCAATCCCTTTTGTTCGACGGCGGCACCTGCCCTGATGCCCGTCAGCTTATCAGCGCCAGACCGCCATCAACGATGATGGTCTGGCCGGTGATGAAACCGCACTGCATCAAAAACAGATAGGCAAGGGCGACTTCCCGCGGCTTGCCTGTGCGGGCAAGCGGTATCTGTCCGGCAAAACGGAGCCGCGTCGCCTCCACCTCGGCTGCCGGAACGTCGCGCCAGAGCGGCGTCGGCGTCCAGGTTGGTGCTACCGCATTCGCTCTCGCCCGCGGTGCCAGTTCAACCGCAAGCCCCCGCACCAGGGTCGAAATGCCTTCATTGCCGACGATCGCCCCCGATGCATTGTCGGGACGGCCACCGGAACCGGCTGTCAGCGTGAGGCTGCCGGTTTCAGCGAGATAGGGGGCGAGCGTGCGGGCAATCTGGAGGTTTGAGAAGAATTTATCTTCAATGGCATTGCGAATTGTCGCCATGTCTGCGGCAAGGAAACCGCCGCCCATAGCGCCTCCGACCATCGACACGGCATGGTCAACGGGCCCGATTGCCTCCAGCAGCCCGCGTAAGGCGTCGCTGTCCGTCGCATTCAGCGCGTATCCTTCTGCAAGGCTACCGCCTGCCTGCAACCTTGCGGCGGCGTGTTCACACTTGTCTTCATCCCGGCCGACGATGATCAGCTTTGCGCCTTGCGCTCCTGCGAGTTGGGCGATCTCAAACCCGAAACCGGAACTGCCGGCGAGTATCAGAACCGTCTTGTTGCTGAGAAATCCCGTCTTGTCTGTCATTTCTGGTCCTTTCGTCGCTCTTCACCGAAGGCGCTGCTTCAGGCTGGTTTGTGCCCGGTTGTCACGAAATCCGTACCGCGGAGCGTCAACGCCAGGATGAAGGCGAACGCCATGACCCCGCCGCCGATCTCGAAGCTTGCCGTTATCGCATCGCCAAAAGCAGAGATAATGACCGGCCGAAATGTATCGGGCAGGGCCGCAATCGTACCCATGCCGCCATTGATGACCGCCTGCACGTCAATCTCGGTGTGGCGCGCCAGATCGGCGCCGAGCCGGGCGGTCATCACGCCGCCGGAAACGGCAACGCCAAGCGCGCCGCCCATGGAGCGGATGAAGGACATGCTGGCCGTGGCAACGCCCATTTCCGCCTGCGGTACGGCATTTTGCACAATCGCTGTGGCATTGGGCATGGCAACGCCCATGCCGAGGCCGAGAATGGCGAGCGCGCCCCAGAACCAGGGAATACCCGCGCCAGCACTGGCAAGAAGCGCCAGACTCGCCAGCCCGCCCGCTTCCAGGGCGATGCCGCCAGCCATGAACAGCTTCGGACGGCCAAGATCGGCCGAGATCTTGCCGCCGATCACCGAACTGGCCAGCATCATCAAGATCTGCGGCAGCAGCATGAAACCCGCTTCGGCCGGATTGAGTCCCAAAACCAGCTGGAAATAGAGCGGCAGAAACACCATCGCGCTCATCATGGCAAAGCCCATGCAGCCCATGGTGACGGTCCCGACGGTAAAACTCTGGATGCGGAAAAGCGCCAGGCTCAGCACCGGCTCGGCCGCATGCCGCTCGCGCCATATGAAAAGGCCCACAAGCACAATGACAGTCGCAATGACGCTGGCCGCCTGCCATGATCGCCAGGCAAACAGCGAGCCACCCCAGCTGAACAGAAGCAATGCCAAGGCCGCTGCTGCCGCGAGCAGAACCGCACCGGCATAGTCGATCTGGTGGGCAACACGCCGGCCGCTCGGCTTCAACGCCCGCAGGATCAGCGCCAGCGCGACAAGGCCCACGGGCAGGTTGACATAGAACACCCATCGCCAGGACAATGCCGTCGTCAGCCCGCCGCCCAGAATGGGCCCCGCCACGGCGGAAAGGGCAAAGGCCGCCGTAAACAGCCCCTGATAGCGAACCCGCTCGCGCGGTCCGACCACATCTGAAATGATCGTCTGGGTGAGCGTCATCAGCCCGCCAGCCCCTATGCCCTGAACCAGCCGGAAGAACACGAGCTGTCCCATCGACTGGGCCACTCCGCATAAGGCCGACGCGCCAATGAACAGGCAGATTGCCAGAACCAGGAAATTGCGGCGACCGAACATATCGCTCAGCTTGCCGAACATCGGCGTGGCAATCGTCGAGCTCAGCATGAAGGCCGTAACCACCCAGGACAGATGGGCGAGCCCGCCAAGATCACTTGCCATGCGGGGTAATGCCGTATTGACGATGCTTTGGTCCAGCGAGGCGAGGATCATCGAAAGCATCAGCCCTGCAAGGATCATCCTGAGATCGGTCCCGGGCTGCGATGTGGATGAAGGATCGGGGATTTCGTCTGTTGAATGGCGCATTCACATGTCTTTCAGGACCGCGCGCTGCACAGGGGGAGGCAGCGCGCGCCACGTTTCGTTGCTTCAGTCAGCCGGGGTATAGCGAGCAAAGAAGTCCGCACCCGGCCAGTCATGCAGTGTCACGATCTCGGCTGCGGGACCTTTGTGCCAGGTCGTCCCGTCGGTCACTTCACCCTTTCCACTCCATTCAGCGGTTGCGGGATAGGGATAGACCGGACGGGTCATGGCGGGCAGCGGTGCCACGCCGAGATCGGCCAGTTGCGGGTGGCCGCCGCCATCACCGACGCTTCCGTCGGGTTGCCCGAAGGTCGAGGTGTCATCGGTTGACGCTGTCATGATGCCGTCAGGGGCGCTGCCGGTTTCGACCCATTCCATCATGGGGGTGAGAAGGTCGAGCGCTGCCGGCCCCTGGCCGCCGCCACAATGGCCAACGCCGGGGAGAAGATAGAGGCGCTCAAAGCCGTCAACAGTCTCTGCGCCCATGTCGCGGATCATGCCTTTGTGAAAGCTAACCGTATTGGCCGGTGAAATATGCTGATCGGCCAGCCCGTGCCACAGGATGAGCTTGCCGCCATCCTGCTGGAACGCAGACAGATCGGTCATGGTGGCGTCGAACAGCGGATGGCGGGTGCGCAGGGCGTTGAGTGTTGCCTCGGTGAATTTCAGATCTGACAGCTGTGCATCCGGCACAGCTGTTTCAAATGCCAGATAGCGCATGACCGGCTCAACAATCTTCTGGGAAAACAGCTCGCTATCCGCATTGTCAGCAACGAATACACCCTGCCAGCCGAGTTCCGAGCCGTAGAGCGGATTGCCTGTCGTCAGCGGCGCACCGGTTTGCGGGTCGTGCGGGCCAGCATAAATCTTGGCAAGCGCATCGGCCTGCTCCTGTGTCAGCCCCTTGCCGACAAGCGTCTGCGGATCGAACTGGCAGAGCGCCGGCTGGGCGATCAGACCGTCCACCAGGCCATCATTGGCATCACAGGCATCCAGCACGGCCTGATGAATCAAGGGCAGAAGCTTTGATGTCAGGATGACTTGACCATCCGCATCATAATTGGAGCGGGCAAGCCAGCCATGATGCAGTGTGTTCTGCACCTGAAACAGCATGGCTGGTGCACCGGCAATGATACCGTTGAAGTCGTCAGGGAAGCGCATTGCCTCCATCACGGCTTCACGCCCGCCATCCGAGCAGCCGTTGAAATAGCTGTAGCGCGGGTCCTGTCCGTAATATGCGGCGATCAGCGCCTTGGCCGCTTCAGCAGTGAGATGCTGGGCGCGATAGGCAAAGTCGTTGCGCTGCTGTTCATCAAGCCCCCAGGCCCCGCTTGGGTCACTGTGGCCCATATCGGTTGCCGCCATGACAAATTCACCATTGGTGAGCGGCGTGCAGCCGGACGATGCGCCCGAACGCAGTGTGATCATGCCGCAAAGCCCGCCGCAGCCGACCTGCAGATAGCGCTGCGTCCACGTCTTCACCGGAAGCAGGACTTGGAAATTGATCTTCGGCGCCAGCGCGCCCTTGACGTTGCAGACCGCGATGCCATCCGACGTCGTCTCCTCTGCCGAGTTGACCTTGCTGCCAGACCCGCCGATCGCACTCAGATCTGCCTTGAGCAGGGCGCTGCACGGAACAGCCGCCGGGATTGCAGTGAGATCCGCAGGCGCGGCATGCGCTGCAACAGGTGAGAAGACCATCGCCAGAACAGCGGCCATCAACAAGCGCGCAACGGTGATGGGTTGTTGCCTGCAAGACATTTCTATCCCTTTCCGAACCTTGTAACGCACGGTGTCAGACCTTCTTCGTCTGGCTGAACAGCCAGTCACGGGCAGCCTTGATGTAGAAGAATTTCCGCGCGGACCCCATGTGATCGACGCCGTCAAACGTCAGGAAGGTGATATTGCCGCCCTCGCCGAGATAGCCATCGACCTGCGCCGTCAGCGCGTGTTGATCATCGACAGGGAAGATCAGCGCGGGATCCAGAAGCGCATCCGGGCGTGTCACCGTCCCGCCGGCCTCCCGCCAGACTGGGACGCATTCCTCCTCCCAGGGTGTGGCCTTCTGATCCTCAGAGCCGGTGATGATCAAGAGGTTTTGCGACGCCAGGGTTTCCACATCCTGCGGCCGTTGCTGGCCGGCAATGACGAGGCCGGCGGCAAAGGTTTCCGGGTGTTTCGCCATCAGCCAGAGTGTCGTCATCGCTCCCATGGACCAGCCGGTGCAATAAACCCGGCTGGGATCGATCTTCAGCACCTTGTCACGGCGGTCCGCGAGATTGGGGTTGCCGAAATTCCACGTGTTTCGCATCAGCGACTGAACCAGCCGATAGGTATTTTCAACGTCGGGCGTATGTTCCCAGTAATCATTCATCGTCGTGCGCTCATAGCGCGGCGTTATGACGACGCATTCATGCCGGGCCTGCTCTTCGGGCATGCCCCAGATACTGGCAATGCAGGTTTCCGTCAGCGTCTGTGCGCAGGTGCCATCATAGCTCGTACCCGAATGGGTGATGGCAAGCAGCAACGGATAGCTCTTTTCCTCGCCGCCGGGTTCGAGGAAGGATTTCGGCAGGTAGATACTGTATTCCAGCCAGGCCGAGCGGCTGTCATCCCACCACCAGTGGTTCTGCTCCCAGGCATCCACGCCCCGGATCACAACACTGTTGCCGCGCGCACCGACATTGCTCCACGACTTTGCCGCCGCAGCATAGACCACGCCATCGCTCGTTTTCACATCTCTGAGCTGTGTGAGCGAAACCATGTCGCTGTCGGTGGTCGGCAGGCTCAGATCCTCGGCATGGGCGAATTCGGCAATGACATACCGGCCGGCAACGCTTTTCTGATCCGGCCGCAGCGCCGCTGCAGCATTGGTGTAGATCGCGGCAACCGCGCGTGGCACGGCGGGCGCGGTCGTCGCATCCTTGTCCGGGCCGGTGGGCATGCCGGGAAAATAACCTTCCGCGGCAGGAACCACTCCGGTGGCAAAGCTGTCGGGCGAAAGGCTTTCCGGGTCGATGGCCGTGTCATATTCAACGGCGATGCCATAGACCTTTTCGCCACCGCCCGTCACTTCGCATATCGCCGTAATCCCCTGAATACCCGGCGTCTTCGGACCTTCATCCGTACCCGGCATCGCCGACGAGGCAATGTTGAAGGCGCTGCCTGCGCTCTGGGCAGCAGCCGTCCTGAGACACAGGCCGAGCGATGCCACGGCAGCCCCCGCCAGCATGAAGTTTCGTCTGGAAAGATACGACATGGATTGTTTCCTCACGGCTTGTGCTGATGGCACGCGCCAACGTCATGCTTCTCGCAGGAAGCACCTGACCCTGTATTTTTGCTGTTTGTTTTAGTGGTACTCAATTCGTACCATAATATCGCAAGGGCCGGACTTCGTCAACGAAGCCCGGGAAACGGCGCGCCGCACAACGTGATCGGTGACGGACAGCAGCGCCCCGCCATCCGGGTCCGTCAGCATGATCGAGATGGCTAAGCCCTGTGAGGACGATATTGATCCGGGCCAGGATCTCCTGCCGCTGATGCGTGCGATCCGGTGGCGCTTT
>NZ_JAATVV010000048.1 GCF_013184775.1 Martelella sp. HB161492 | reverse complement strand
GATACGGTAGATATCGGTACAGCAGCAGGCGAAACGAATTTACAAGTTGCGAAGAGTGGCAACACAATTCAATACAGCTTAAGCCGTGACCTTGACCTTGACAGCGTGACCACAGGTAACAGTAAGCTCGACAACAGTGGCTTAGTGATTACAGGTGGGCCAAGCATCACGACAGCGGGCATTGATGCAGCAAACACCAACATCAGCAATGTTGCAGATGCGACCACAGCAGACCAAGCGGTGAACAAAGGCCAATTGGATGCAGTAACAGCAGCAGCGGATGGCAAAACTGATGCATTAGGCAACAGCACGGCCAACAACTTAGGTGGTGGTGCAACATACAACAGTACGACAGGCGCAGTGACAGCACCGACCTATAGCGTGAATGGCACAGACGTGAACAACGTAGGTGCTGCGATCAGTGAATTAGACAAAGGCTGGAACTTGGCAAGCAATGGTGCCAATGCAGGTGCAATCAAAGCGGGCGATACGGTAGATATCGGTACAGCAGCAGGCGAAACGAATTTACAAGTTGCGAAGAGTGGCAACACAATTCAATACAGCTTAAGCCGTGACCTT
>NZ_JAATVV010000047.1 GCF_013184775.1 Martelella sp. HB161492 | reverse complement strand
GCTTGAGGTCGACGAATTTTCATAGGTCAGCGTCGCTCCATCCTCGACATAGATAACGGATTCTCCGGAAACCACCGTCCGGCTGCTGATGGTTGTATCTGAGGAATAGGTCGTCGTGGCATTGGTTTCTACGGCGTTATTATAGGTTTCAAATGTCGTGTTGACGGCGTCTTTATTCGCGCTCGTCGGGTCAGCAGCATAGGTGTCGATGGCATTGGTAAGATTTGTGCTGGCATCCGACACATCATCCGCCCGCGCGATTTGGGGTGCATTGAGAAGACAGAGAACCAGCGTTGTCGTCGATACGGTCCGCCAGAGAGTTCCGGCGTTTCGGCGCAGCCAACCTGTTGCGGGTCGCGAAAACTGCTCGAGTCGATTTTTCGAAGGGCTGAATGCACATGGCGAAATAGGTTTCGTCATAAAATTACCTTGGCTGCTTTTCACGGTGACACGCACATGCTTCGCACCGATGCAAAACAGACTCTCGGTCACAGACAGAGGACGCGGTTGACTAAAAAGCGTCGCGAAACCCCGCTCACTTTTGTCTCTATTGGAAAAATGCGAACTTGCCCTGCCATTTCACGACAAAGGTCAATTCTGCTT
>NZ_JAATVV010000046.1 GCF_013184775.1 Martelella sp. HB161492 | reverse complement strand
TATGCCAGCACCAAGAGCGCTCTGATCGATGAAAGCCATTATGCCCGCGATGCTATCGGCAACCGTCTGCGCTCCGCTGCAGACAGCCAGCCCGGTTTCTGGCTCAGCGGCTATGGCGGCTGGGGCAATTATGACGGCACGGATAATTACGGCAGCCTGTCAACGGCAGCGGGCGGCTTGTTTGCAGGCGCCGATACGGCAGTCGGCAACTGGCGGCTCGGCCTGATGGCAGGCTATGGCAATGCCTCTTTCGATGATGATGACCGTGCCTCCAGCGCCGATATCGATGCCTATACGCTCGGCGCTTATGCCGGCACCAGCATCGCCAATGCAGGCCCGGGCAAGATCGGCCTCAGCTTCGGCGCAGCGCAGACCTGGTACAGCATCGACACCAGCCGCAATGTGATCTACCCCGGTTTTTCCGAGACGGACGCATCATCCTATAATGCCAATGCCACACAGATCTTCGGCGAAGCGGCCTATACATTCGAAAGAGGCGCGGCCTCAACCATCGAACCGTTTGCCAATCTTGCCTGGGTCCATCTCAACACGGGAAGTTATAGCGAAAACGGTACGGCCGGGCTTTATGGCGGCAGCGACAATTCCGACGTCACCTATACCACGCTCGG
>NZ_JAATVV010000045.1 GCF_013184775.1 Martelella sp. HB161492 | reverse complement strand
TGACGGTCCGGTGGCGAGTGACGACACCGGTAGCACCAACGAAGATACAACGGTGACCTTAGATGTCTTAGCTAACGACACCGATGCCGATGGCAATGCCTTGACTATTTCAAGCGTGAGTATTGGTGAGGGGCAAGGCAGTGTGACGATTGTGGACAATCAAATCGTCTACACGCCGGCGGAAAACTTCAATGGCACCGCCAACATTAGCTACACGGTCAGCGATGGCACGACTACCGATACGGCGAACGTGACTGTCACCGTTGTGGCGGTCAACGATGGCCCGCAGGCGGTGAATGATAATGCTACCACCGCTGAAGAAACCGTGGTGACCATTGATGTATTGGCCAACGATACAGACGTGGATGGCGATACCTTGACCATTAGCGACGCCAGTGTACCTCCCGAGCAAGGCAGCGTGGCGATCGTCAATGGCCAGCTTGAATTTACCCCGGCGGCCGATTTTGTCGGCAATGCGAGTATCAGCTACACCATCAGTGATGGCACGGCGACCTCAAGCGCGGTGGCCACCGTGGTGGTGACCAACGTCAATGACGGTCCGGTGGCGAGTGACGACACCGGTAGCACCAACGAAGATACAACGGTGACCTTAGATGTCTTAGCCAATGACACCGATGCCGATGG
>NZ_JAATVV010000044.1 GCF_013184775.1 Martelella sp. HB161492 | reverse complement strand
GGGTCAACAGCAAGCGATGAGCGCCACACAAGAGTTGAGCGACACGCTGAGCCCATTCACGAGGAGATAGACAGATGAGCATGGCACGTTCTTTCAATAACTGGATGAAGTATCGTCAGACCGTCAGCGAACTGAACCGCATGTCGGGACGCGAACTGGCCGATCTCGGCGTCAACCGCGAAGACATTCGCCGCGTTGCCCGCAAGGCCTCCTTCTAAGACTTCCAAAAGGCTGACGATCCCTCCTCCCGATTGTCGCCATCTGAAACGCCCGCCGGATCCTCCCCCGGCGGGCGTTATTCGTTTGGGCTCCGCAAACCGGCTCTGCGCAGAAATACAGCACGGAATCCCGTCAAACCAGCCGTTTTTGCGAAGACTTGCATCTCACGCATAGCCGCTTTGAGGCAAACCACCTGCCTGAGTTGTGCGCAAGCGCCTATATCAGGGTCAACAGCAAGCGATGAGCGCCACACAAGAGTTGAGCGACACGCGGAACCCATTCACGAGGAGATAAACAGATGAGCATGGCACGTTCTTTCAATAACTGGATGAAGTATCGTCAGACCGTCAGCGAACTGAACCGCATGTCGGGACGCGAACTGGCCGATCTCGGCGTCAACCGCGAAGACATTCGCCGCGTTGCCCGCAAGGCTTCCTTCTAAGACTTCCAAAAGGCTGAC
>NZ_JAATVV010000043.1 GCF_013184775.1 Martelella sp. HB161492 | reverse complement strand
ATTTCGATGCTCGCCAGAACCAATCCGCTCAAATCCTCCTATGAGGGCCAGAAACGGCGCTCGGGCGATCAGTGGGGCAGGGATTCCGGCGTGGTTTCAAGCTGGGATATTCCATGGGGGAAATCATCCGCATGACCGACCTGAAACGACTGGACGGCTGGCGGGCGCGCTTTGATGCGGCTTGTGACACCATGCGCTCCGAGCCCTTCTCATGGGGTGAGAATGATTGCGCGGTCGGCCTGGTCGGCAATCTGACGCTGGCGCTGACCGGTGCGGATCTCGCTGCCCCGTGGCGCGGGCGATACACCACGGCAATCGGGGCATTGCGGGTGCTGCGCCATGACGGCTTTGCCGATCTTGGGGCGCTTGCCGCTTCGATCCTGCCCGAATGCCATATTGCCCGTGCGCGGATTGGCGATATCGCCGCGATCCCGTCTGAAGATGGCTTTGGCTTTGCGCTCGGCGTCGTCAATGGCGAGCGCATTTTTGTTCTGACCGATGCCGGGTTTGGCACGGTCGATCTGATGACTGCAAAACGGGCTTTCCGCGTCGGCTGACATGATCAAGATTTTCCTGATTTCCCTGGTTGCGGTTCTGACCGCCGCCATGCCGGCGCATGCCGGTCCCGTGGTTGCCGCCATTGGTGCGGTCGCCGGCTGGATCGGCTCGCTTGGCGCCGTCGGCCAGTTCATCGTTGGCACGGTGCTTTCGGTCGGCGTGTCGCTGATCCAGAAGGCGCTGACAAAGTCGTCAACCAGTGACACGGCGGCAGAGACCGGCGTGACGCTTTCCGTCCAGATGGGCGA
>NZ_JAATVV010000042.1 GCF_013184775.1 Martelella sp. HB161492 | reverse complement strand
CTTGGCGGCAGCACCATCCAGCAGCCGACCGGCGATCAGTACGGCTTCACCCGCTCCATGGGCGGGGTTGCAACCGGCGGGCAGAAGGCGCTGGCAGATGGCTGGTATCTCGGCGGCGGGATCACCTATGAGAATTCCTCCTATATCAATGATTACAGCACCGAGAAGCTGGACGAGGATTCCATCAGCGGCGCGATTGCGCTGAAGAAGGAGGAAGGTCCGTGGCTGATCGGTCTCGTCGGCGGGCTTGGCTTCAATCAGGGCACGTCGAAGCGTTATATCGATCTTGGTTCTGTCGATGCGATTGCCAGGGCGGATATCGATTCGCAGATGGCCTTTGCCCGCATTCGCGGTTCCTACCAGTTCAGCCTGAGCGACGATTTCTACATGACGCCGCGGCTCGATCTCGACATGATCTATGCCCATCAGAGTGGCTATCGCGAAAGCGGTGCCGGGGCTGCGAACCTGATTGTCGACGGTTCCGACCAGACCATGTTCGCGGTGACGCCGGCGGTGGAATTCGGTGCCAGGGTGCCCTTCCTTGAAGACATGCCGGCGCGTCTCTTTGCCGATGCCGGCGTGTCCTTCCTCTCCGATGACAGCTGGGAACGCACGGCGCGGCTGGCGGGCTTCTCGAACATGTCGCGCTTCACCACGTCCACGCCGATCGCCGACACGGTGGCCCAGGTCAGCGCCGGCATCGACTTCCAGGCCATTCACGGATTGCAGGTCAAGCTCGAATATGACGGCAGCTTCGCCGATGGCTACCAGTCCCATGTCGGCTCCATCCGGCTCGGTTACCGGTTCTGA
>NZ_JAATVV010000041.1 GCF_013184775.1 Martelella sp. HB161492 | reverse complement strand
AACCCCGGTGCCTGGCGCCGGGGTTTTTCTATGGCCGGGCGCTGTTCACGTGGCGGTGATCGTCAACGCTGATTTCGTGATCGGTGCGTGAATGTCTACAGATGATGAACAATCAGTTGATTAAATGGGGAATTGTCCCCGGCTCCCCGTCGGCCTATCTCTGCGTCAACAGAAACGAACAAAAAACATTCCCAAGGAGAATTCAAATGTCCAAGTTCATCGCTGCCGCTGCCCTCGTTGCAAGCTTTGCCGCCGCTCCCGCCGTCTTCGCCGCTCAGCCGGTCGCCCAGAGCGCCGAGCACCTGACCAAGGCTCCGGCCGGTTCGATGGTTCAGATCGAAAGCCGCGACAATGGCAATCAGATCGACAACATCTACCGCGTCAGCGCCGATGGCTCGCTGAAGCTCGTTGATCAGGTCCGTCACGAAGACTGATCGAAACGCAAAAGATAAACGGAAACACCCGCGGTCAACCGGCGCCTGAAGCAGAACAGCCGGGACCGCCCCCAAGGAGAATTCAAATGTCCAAGTTCATCGCTGCCGCTGCCCTCGTTGCAAGCTTTGCCGCCGCTCCCGCCGTCTTCGCCGCTCAGCCGGTTGCACAGAGCGCCGAGCACCTGACCAAGGCGCCGGCCGGTTCGATGGTGCAGGTCAATATCCACCACAATGGCGATCAGGTTGAAAACATCTACCGCGTCAGCGCCGATGGCTCGCTGAAGCTCGTTGATCAGGTTCGTTACGAAGACTGATTGTCAGCCTGACACAGCACATAATAGCAGAAGGCTCCGGATCGCATGATCCGGGGCCTTCTGCTGACAAGCTCATCCAGATTGCCTGTTGGGGGCGGAATAGCCGTCCCTCCCCGTCGTCATCCCCGTGCCTGTCACGGGGATCCAGTTTCATATGGCACTGAACAGAG
>NZ_JAATVV010000040.1 GCF_013184775.1 Martelella sp. HB161492 | reverse complement strand
AGCTACGGGCCATCGAAACGCTGACGCGGCCTGCCAGGAGGACTGATTTTGCGAAGCGCATCGTCTGACCGGAATGGAATGCGGCACAAAGAGTAGAAAAGAAGGCTTTTCAGCCAGAAAATTTGCTGAACTCATTAAAAGACATCCTAGTACGATCTATCGTGAGCTTAAAAGAAATAGCATCAATGACGTTTATCAAGCTCGATATGCTTCTGATAACACCTTCGCTAGACGTAGACGTGGTCACAGAAAACTCAAAATCGATTCAATCCTCTGGAAATTTATTGTTGAAGCGATCCGTTGTTTATGGTCTCCTCAGCAAATAGCAAAACGTTTAAAGACATTTCCTGATTTGGATCAAACAATGAATGTAAGCCATACAACGATTTATTCAACGATACGAGCATTACCCAAGGGTGAGTTGAAAAAAGACTTATTATCCTGTCTGCGTCATGAAAATAAAAAGCGAAAAGCTAACGGTGAACCTAAAAAAGATTCTATATTACAGGATATTAAAACTATTCATGAGCGCCCAGCCGAAGTTCAAGAAAGAAAAATACCGGGTCATTGGGAAGCTGATTTAATTAAAGGTAAAGACAATAAAAGTTCGATAGCAACACTTATTGAACGAAATACACGGCTCTGTATCTTGGCAACATTACCTGATGCAAAGGCAGAATCAGTGCGCAAGGCTTTAACTGAAGCTCTGAAATATTTACCTGCAGAACTGCGTAAAACGTTGACCTATGACCGTGGACGCGAGATGTCAGAACATAAAATACTCGAAGAAGATTTAGGCATAGATGTATATTTCTGTGACCCACATTCACCTTGGCAAAAAGGCACATGCGAAAATATGAATGGTTTAATTAGGCAATATTTACCTAAAGGGATTGATTTAAATCAGGCAGATCAGCATTATTTAAATCAAGTTGCCATGTCACTGAATACTCGTCCTAGAAAAGCGTTAGATTGGCTTACACCATTAGAGAAATTTGCTCAGCTTGTTGATTATCATATGGCTTTTGAAACTGTCGCACCTCATGTTTGAATTCGCCATGTATATTTCTGTGACCCACATTCACCTTGGCAAAAAGGCACATGCGAAAATATGAATGGTTTAATTAGGCAATATTTACCTAAAGGGATTG
>NZ_JAATVV010000004.1 GCF_013184775.1 Martelella sp. HB161492 | reverse complement strand
TTCCGATCGCGATGGAAGAAAAGCTGCGCTTCGCTATCCGCGAAGGTGGCCGCACCGTCGGCGCCGGCATCGTCGCCTCGATCATCAAGTAATCTTCTGATCCATCAGGATTTTCTCAACCCCGCCGGGCGACCGGCGGGGTTTTTCGTTGCCATCAGGGCATGCTTTGACGGATCATGCCCGAAGCGATGCATCATCGGGCGTCGAAGCCCGGGAGGGGGGAGACATGCCAGGACGGGGATTTGCGCCGCGGGCGCTGGGGGAGATTGCCATACGCTGCAAGGACTTTGCGGCCATGCAGGAGTTTTACGGGCTCGTTCTCGGTCTTGAAAGACTGAGTGGCGATGCGGGGCGGGATCACCGCTCGGGGATTGTCTTCTACCGGCTGGGCGAAAGTTTCGGCGGTCATGTGGCTGTGCTGGCGCTCTTCGAGGATCTTGCCGAGGACGTCGAAACCGGCGCGCGGTCCTCGCTTCATCATGTGGCGCTGAGCTTGCCCCATGAGGAGCAGACCAACGCGGCCACATGGCTGGAAAAGCACGGCTATGAGGCGCGCTTTCAGGATTTTGACTGGGCCGGCTGGCGCGGATTGTTCACGCGGGATCCGGATGGAAACACGGTCGAACTGGTTGCGGCCGTTCCGGGCCGGCATATCCGCTAGGATCAGCCCGTAAGCCACATCAGCGCAAGCGGCAGGGTGAAGAAGGAAAGCGCGGTCTGCACGGTGACCACGGCGGAGTAGAGCCGCGCATCGCCTCCGAGTTGGCGGGCCAGAACATAGCCGTTCATGGCCGTCGGGACGCCGGCGCCGAGCACCAGCATGGTCAGCGGCACGCCGGTGACACCGAATGCGCGTCCAAGGGCGAATATGACGATCGGGAAGATGATCAGCTTGATGATCGAGGCCAAAAGCACCATGGGGCGCGGCTTCAGCGCATCGGCAAGGACAAGGCCTGCGCCGACGAGGATGAGGCCCATGCCAAGCGCTGCGCGGGCGACGAGATCGAGCGTCACGAAGATCGGTTCATAGACGGGAATGGAAAGGGCATTGAACAGGATGCCCGCCAGGGCGCCGATGATCAGCGGATTGCTGATGACCTTTCTGATCATCGCGCGAACATCGCGGTTCTCGCCGGAAAACCATACCAGAACGCCGACATTGAGGATGTTGAGCGGAATGATATTGACGGCCATGACCAGCGCGATGACCGCCATGCCGTTGAGACCGGCCAGCTTGTCGGCAATGGCCAGCGCCATGAAGCCATTCCAGCGTGTTGACGTCTGAAACAGCGAGGTGAAGGCAGGGGCGGGGACGCCGGCGCGCTTCAGCGGTAGCCAGAGAAACAGCGAGAGCGCCGAGATCACGAGGACGCTGAGGATCGCACTCCAGCCGATACCGGAGGCGGAGAGCGCGGAAAAATCGGCCCGTGACAGGGTGGTGAAGAGCAGGGCCGGAAACAGCACATAATATCCAAGCTGATTGAGACCGCGCCAGAAGCCGTCATCGAAGATCGGGATACGTTTCAGCACCACGCCCAGGGCAACGGTGAGAAAGATCGGCAGGACGCTTTCGAAGATGATCAGCATGGACGGCTCCGGTCTTGAGGCTGTTTCTGCTTACGCGGCGTTTGGTCCCGCTGCAATGCGATCGGTTTTGTTTGCGTGATTTTAACCACTGTTGTAGAAGGGGGCTTGCCTGACAGCGTTAACACCGCCACAGGTTTTGAGAATGGAGTGCGTTTGATGGCGGTTGCCGGGAGCAAAAAAGACTACATGATGCTGACGGGCGTGTTTTTCGCGACCGTGCCGGTGGATCTTTATATCAGCGCATCCGTCATGGGCTTTGTCGTCGTTGCCGATTTTCTGCTTCAGGGTGGTCTTGGTCGTGTCGCACGCCATGTCATGGCCGAGGGCGGTCGCGCCCTGCCGCCGGATGTACCGCCGACGGAGCGCCGGCCAAGCACCGTTTTCAGCCGCGGTTAAGCGCACTCAGGCGGTCCAGCGCGCCCTGCAGAATGAACGATGCCGCCGCCGAATCGATTCGCTCGGCGCGTTTCTGCCGCGAGACGTCCATTTCCAGCAAAGCCCGCTCAGCCGCCACCGTTGAAAGCCGCTCGTCCCAGAACACGAAGGGAATATCGGTCTTTTCGGCCATATTGCGCACGAAGGCCTTCGTTGCCTGTACCCGCGGGCCGGCTGAGCCGTCCATATTCATCGGCAGACCGATGATGAAGGCCCGGACCGAGTCCCTGGCGGCTGCGGTCAGCAGATTTTCGGCATCGATGGTGAATTTTACCCGGCGAATGACCGGGCGCGGATTGGCAAGCCGCCAGCCGAGATCCGAGACGGCAAGGCCGATCGTCTTTGTGCCAAGGTCGAGACCGGCGATCACGGCGGGCGGGGAAAGCGTTTCAGCCAAGTCCTCGATGGTCAGCACGGTCATGACTGTATCTTCCATTTTTTCATCATCGCCGCCCGCTGGCGTGGAAATTGGTGGTGCGAGTTGTTACCTTCATAATAGAGAGGAATAAACACAAATTCACTGCCGAAGGAGACATCCCATGAAGGTTACCTGGCTTGGCCATGCCGCATTCCGCATCGAAATTGCCGGTGCCACGATCCTGATGGATCCGTTTCTGACTGGAAACCCGTCTTTTGCCGGGCAGGATTTCAAGGCTGCGACGGCGGGCGTGACCCATATCCTGCTGACCCACGGCCATGGTGACCATATTGGCGATACGGTTGACATTGCCAAGGAGAGTGGCGCCGTCGTGCTGGCAAATGCCGATCTTGCCGCCTGGCTCGGCACCAAAGGACTCAGCCGGATCGAGGCAGGCAATACCGGCGGCACGGTCGGGTTCGATGGCTTCACCGTCACCTTCACCAATGCCTTTCATTCGTCCGCTTTCCTCACCGAAGATGGCGTGTCGCATGCGCTTGGCAATCCCAACGGATTGATGCTGCATATCGATGACGAGCCGACGCTCTATCATATGGGCGATACCGATATCTTCTCCGACATGGCGCTGATCAATGAACTTCATGCGCCATCGATCGGTCTGGTGCCGATCGGTGACCGATTCACGATGGGCGGCGCGGTTGCGGCGCTTGCCTGCCAGCGTTATTTCAACTTCGATACCGTAATGCCCTGTCATTACGGCACTTTCCCCATTATTGACCAGACGGCGGAAAAGTTTATCGCTGGTATGGAGGGGGCGCGTGCCGAAGTTCAGGCGATAAAACCGGGAGAGAGCGTCTCCTTCTGACGAAATGCCCCGTTGCGAAGGGCGGCGACGCCCTTTATAGCGTTCAGGGAAACCACGATCCGGAGAGAATTCATGTCCGTAGACACCGCGACCGTCAAACGTGTTGCACGCCTGGCCCGTATTGCCGTCAATGACGAAGCTGCCGAACGTATGACCGGCGAGCTGAACGCAATCCTGGGCTTTGTCGAACAGCTTGGCGAAGTTGATGTGGAAGGCGTGGAGCCCATGACCTCGGTCACACCGATGGCCATGAAAAAGCGCGAAGATGTCGTCTCCGACGGCAACAAGGCCGAAGACATCGTTGCCAATGCCCCGGAATCGGAGAGGAACTTCTTTCTAGTGCCCAAGGTTGTGGAGTGAGGGATGGTACAGACAAAGATTGATATCGAAAGCCCGCATCAGGAGGATCTGCGCGCGCTTTTCACGGAACTCAAGGTTTCGCTCGCCGGCATGTCAACGAATGACGTGATCGACTATCAGATGTCGGTTGCCGACATGACCGCGCCGGATACGACGACATTTGTCGCCCGTGTCAACAATGAGGCTGTGGCCTGCGGTTCGCTGGTCCGCCACAAGAACGGTATCGCCGAAATCAAGCGCATGTATACCGAGCCGAAGTTCCGCAAGCACGGGATCGGCAAGGCTGTCCTGCGTCATATCAGTGCGCTGGCGATGTCTGAAGGGTTTCGAGAACTGGTTGTCGTGACCGGCGCGAAATATGATGATGCGATCGCCTTTTATGAAAAAGAGGGCTTTCAGCGCTCTGAGAAGATCCTCGACCATGCGCCGTCAAAGCATTCCGTCTATTTCAAGAAGGCGCTTTGAGGCCTTTCGGGATAGCAGGAACCGGTTTTCGTCGGTAATTGCGTAAAAACAACATGATGGGATGCGACCGTTGATATTCAGTCAGCGGGCGTGTTCCCGGCCTAATTTGAAGTGACACCCATGACCGATCTGACCAGCCTGACCATCGCCGAGGCGCGCGAGAAGCTTGCGGCAAAGGAAATCAAAGCTCTTGAGCTGACCGAAGCTTATATCGCGGCGATCGATGCCTATAATGCGACCTTCAACGCCTATGTCGCGGTCACGCCGGAGAAGGCGCGCGACATGGCGAAGGCCTCGGACGTGCGCATTGCCGCGGGCAAGGCCGGTGCGCTGGAGGGTGTTCCGCTCGGCATCAAGGATCTGTTTGCCACCGAAGGCGTTCACACCCAGGCTGCGTCTCATATTCTCGATGGCTTCAAGCCGCGCTACGAATCAACCGTCACGCAGAACCTGTGGAACGACGGCGCGGTGATGCTCGGCAAGCTCAATATGGACGAGTTCGCCATGGGCTCCTCCAATGAGACCTCCTTTTACGGTCCGGTGATCAATCCTTGGCGCGCCAATGGCTCGAACCAGAACCTGGTGCCCGGCGGCTCTTCGGGCGGCTCTGCCGCAGCCGTTGCCGCCAATCTCTGTGCTGGCGCCACGGCAACCGATACCGGCGGCTCGATCCGTCAGCCGGCTGCCTTCACCGGCACGGTTGGCATCAAGCCGACCTATGGCCGCTGCTCGCGCTGGGGTGTCGCCGCCTTTGCCTCGTCGCTTGATCAGGCCGGCCCGATTGCCCGTGATGTCCGTGATGCTGCGATCATGCTGAAGTCAATGGCCAGCGTCGATGACAAGGATACGACCTCGGTTGATCTGCCCGTGCCTGATTATGAAGCTGCGATCGGCCAGTCGGTCAAGGGCATGAAGATCGGCATTCCGAAGGAATACCGGGTCGATGGCATGCCGGAGGATATCGAAAAGCTCTGGGCCAAGGGTATTGCCATGCTGAAGGATGCCGGCGCCGAGATCGTCGATATCTCGCTTCCGCATACCAAATACGCATTGCCCGCCTATTACATTGTTGCTCCGGCGGAAGCGTCGTCCAACCTCGCGCGTTATGACGGGGTGAAGTACGGCTTGCGCGTGCCCGGCCGCGACATTGCCGAGATGTACGAGAACACCCGCGCGGCAGGTTTCGGCAAGGAAGTGCAGCGCCGTATCATGATCGGCACCTATGTCCTTTCTGCCGGTTATTACGACGCCTATTATCTGCGTGCCCAGAAGGTTCGCACGCTGATCAAGCGCGACTTTGAAACCGTTTTCCACGAAGGCGTCGATGCCATTCTGACGCCGGCGACACCGTCGGCTGCATTCGGTATCGCTGATGAGGCACTGGCGGCAGATCCGGTCAAGATGTATCTGAACGATATCTTCACGGTGACGGTGAACATGGCCGGGCTGCCTGGTATTTCTGTTCCCGCCGGTGTCGACGCGAGCGGCCTGCCGCTTGGTCTGCAGCTGATCGGCAAGCCGTTTGAGGAAGAAACGCTGTTCCGCACGGCGTCAGTGATCGAAAAGGCTGCCGGACGTTTCATGCCGTCCAAGTGGTGGTAACAGATTTTACCAGTCTTGATTTGGGAATGCCGGTTGCATCTGCAGCCGGCATCAACCTGTTGGCAAGCTTGCCAATTCCCACTGGCGTCATAGCTGTGCTTGACGCAGATATCCAGATGCCGTGCGTCTGCACGGCGAAAGACTCTTTTAATACAATGCTTTGAAGAGCACGGATCCCCGTGACGAGCACGGGGATGACGACGGAGGGGGCGGCTATTCCATCCCAAGCCAATGACTTTCTCGGCAATCTGACGCCGGTTGCATCTGCAGCCGGCGTTTTTCTTTGCCTGCCTCCGGTCGGAATGGTCGATTTTGCGGCAACTTTGTGATCTGCGGTAAGTCCGAATTTACACTGCAATCCCGCCGTGTGCCTTTCTCCCGTTTGTTCTTGATGTCTCGATGTAGAGTGACCTGCTTCCGGATATCATTTGAATATTGCAACGCGGTCTCGCGCCCGAACGAAACGTGGCAAAGTCGATGTGATGGGTTTTTTCAGCATTTGTTGGTACTTTTAACAAAGTATTCTTTGTGCAGCGGTGCCTGTATTGCGCTCAGAGAATCTATGTGACGATTTTTGTCACTTGGACATGTTGTCTTAATTCACAAAAAACACGGATTTCAACTTGATAGAGGGCGTCAAAGAAACAGAATAGAAGATAACAAACTTTGAGACCTGCACCCTTTTTGATGTGTGCGGCCCTTCTGGCCGTAACCGGATGTACGACCGTGACAACCGGAAACAGTGAAACCCAGCTTTTCCAGCAATTCGTCCACAAACAGGATAGTAACCTCGACCTTCAGTCGAATGCGGGGCCGGATGACCGCCTGAAGCTTGCCTATGCCTCTGCCGACACAGGCGATGATCTGAACGCCTCGGCCCGGTCCTTCGACCTTCTTATCGCGCTTGGCAAAAATCAGGTCAAGCTCTACCGCTATCGTGATCCGGCCTCCGGCAAGACAGCCTTCTTCGACGCCAAGGGCAACAAGATCGGTCAGTATCTGCTGCGCAATCCCGTACCGGATGGCAAGAAGACGTCCGGATTCGGCATGCGGCGCCATCCCATTCTCGGCTATACGCGCATGCATTCCGGCGTTGACTGGTCGGCGCCTGCCGGCACCCCCATTCTCGCTGCGGCTGATGGCGTGGTCTCCTTCAAGGGACGCAAGGGCGAGGACGGCAACCAGATCGTCATCGATCACGGCAATGGCTACCAGACCTCCTATAGCCATCAGAGCAAATTCGCCGCCAATATCAAGGTGGGCACAAAGGTCAGCCAGGGTGAGGTGATCGGCTATGTCGGACGATCCGGCCTGGCCACCGGGCCGCATCTTCACTACGAAGTTGTTGTCGGCGGCAAGGCCGTTGATCCGATGAAGGTCCACTTCATCATCGACGGCACGCTGACCGGCACGCAGCTGGCGCGGTTTGAGAAAACGGTCGGGGCGAGCTGAGCTGCAATCGTCGCTGCGCGGTTTGGGTGATGGCAGGCCGGCGGCGGGCACCGCCCGGATCTTGCCTTACCGCCGGAATCCGGGCAGTCCTGTCCATGGCTGCTATGCCTGATCCGGATGCGGCGATGCCTGTTGGCGGCATTCAGCCACGCTTCGAAATGCGCCATCAATCAGCACCGGTGCTGTGTCGCTTGCGTCATGTTCGATGGCGATGTCGATATCGCCCGCATATCCGCGCTGTGACAGCTCGATGCCGGATCGCGCATTGCGGATCATCCCGGGAAAACCGGTCTCGGCAGCGTGCCAGGCCATAGCCGCAAGAGCGGCTTCGCTGGAGCGCGCCGCCTGCATCGCGGCGATGATGGCACCAGCGCCGAGCCAGTCCTCGATTGCCGGGCGAAGGCTGCCGTCGGGCCACATCTCACCTGCGGGGATAACGCCGATATCACCGCCATTGGCCAGCGCCAGGGCGGCGTCAGCAACGGCCTTGCTGTTGCGTAATGCACCGGAGAGCACCGCGCGCTCGGCGCTTGCGGCAAAGCTGAGCCGTGATCCGTTGGGCGAGGGCAGCATCAGCCGGGTTCCTGCGGGAATGCGCGCGAGGCTTGCGGGCGAGAGCGAGTATTGGCCGCCCTGTGCCGACCGCGGATAGGCGAGCTCGGCATTGGCGCGGGCTGCGGCCTGCTCGGCAGCCCGACGGTCCCCGAGTGGAAACGGCAAGACGGTTGCGCCACTGGCAACGGCAATATCGACGGCCGTCGAGAAGGACAGGACGTCGACAATGATGATGACGCTGCAGAGCGGCTTGAGGGCTTGAAGTCCGGCCATGCCCCATTCGCAGTGGATCGTCTGTGGCATGGCCGTGCTTCCTTCATTACCGGTTGTCCGGTTCGGCTCTGACCAGTTCGAGCCCGCGGGCGGTGATCTGGTAGGGGCGTCCGTCTTTTGAGCGGATCGCCCGTTTCGCCTTCAGTTTACGAAACAGGATGAGATCGAGGTCCGGATAGAGCCAGCCATCGCGGGTGAAGCATTCGGCCTTTTCGATCTTATTGGTTTCAGTGCGTATGAGTTCGATCCTGCCGCCCTGGGCGAGCAGGTGCAGAATGCGCTGTTCGGCGCGGGAAATATCCATCGTGGTGAAATCCGCTCTCAGCCTTCTTCCAAAGAAGAAGGCACAGGGAAACTGGGTCCGCGCATGCTGTCATGCATGGTGGGGTTCGTTTCCGGCCTCTGCGCGCACCCGCGTCAATCGCGGCAGCGGCAGGGCCCCTAGCGGGATTCCCTATAGCTGGACATAAACACTCCAAAATGGATGGGTTTTTCTAGTCCCGGTTGTCCCTTTCGTCAAGCGAAAGCGTTTGACGGCAAAGCCTACGGCTTGCGTCGGCGGCGCAATTGCTCTACCTCACGGAGAAGGATTTGCCATTGAAATTGAGAAGCCGAAGATGAGCATTGTCGACACCCGCACACCTGATCCGAAACGACTGATTCCCGGCGCCACCGGCGATTGGGAAGTGATTATCGGCCTGGAGGTGCATGCGCAGGTTCTGTCCAATTCGAAGCTGTTTTCCGGCGCCTCGACCACGTTCGGCAATGCGCCGAATTCCAACGTGTCGCTGGTCGATGCGGCGATGCCGGGCATGCTGCCGGTCATCAACGAGGAATGCGTCAGACAAGCGGTACGGACCGGTCTTGGCCTGAAGGCGCAGATCAACAACCGTTCGATCTTTGACCGCAAGAACTATTTCTATCCCGATCTGCCGCAGGGCTATCAGATCTCGCAATACAAGGATCCGATCGTCGGCGAGGGCAAGATCATGATCTCGCTCGGCCCCGACCGTCAGGGCAATTTCGAGGATGTCGAGATCGGCATCGAGCGTCTGCATCTGGAACAGGATGCCGGCAAGTCGATGCATGACCAGCATCCCGCCATGTCCTTTGTCGATCTCAACCGCTCCGGCGTGGCGCTGATGGAGATCGTCTCCAAGCCCGATATGCGCTCTTCCGACGAGGCCAAGGCCTATCTCACCAAGCTGCGCACCATCGTGCGCTACCTCGGAACCTGCGACGGCAACATGGATGAAGGTTCCATGCGTGCCGACGTCAACGTCTCCGTCCGCAAGCCGGGCGGCGAATTCGGTACGCGCTGCGAGATCAAGAATGTCAATTCGATCCGCTTCGTCGGTCAGGCGATCGAATATGAAGCCCGGCGCCAGATCGATGTTCTGGAAGAAGGCGGCGAGATTGATCAGGAAACCCGCCTGTTCGATCCGGTAAAGGGCGAGACCCGCTCCATGCGCTCCAAGGAAGATGCGCATGACTATCGCTATTTCCCCGATCCCGATCTTCTGCCGCTGGAATTCGACGACGCCTTTGTCGCAGCGCTTGCCGCTGATCTGCCGGAACTGCCGGATGACAAGAAGGCCCGCTTCGTCGCGGATCTCGGCCTTTCCGTTTATGACGCCTCGGTTCTTGTCTCCGACAAGGCGGTGTCCGATTATTTCGAACATCTGGCCGAAGGGCGCGATGGCAAGGCTGCCGCCAACTGGGTCATCAACGATCTGCTCGGTGCGCTGAACAAGGCTGGCCGCGATATCGAGGATACGCCAGTATCGCCCGAACAGCTCGGCGCGATCATCGATCTCATCAAGGACGGTGTCATTTCCGGCAAGATCGCCAAGGACCTGTTCGAGATCGTCTGGAATGAAGGCGGCGATCCCCATGTTCTCGTTGAAGAACGCGGCATGAAGCAGGTGACCGATACCGGTGCGATCGAGAAGATCGTTGACGAGATCATCGCTGCCAATCCGGCCCAGGTCGAAAAGGTCAAGGCCAAGCCTTCGCTCGCCGGCTGGTTCGTCGGTCAGGTGATGAAGGCATCCCAGGGCAAGGCCAATCCGCAGGCCGTCCAGGCGCTGGTCAAGGCAAAGCTCGGCGTTGAGGAATAGGCCTTGTTCTTCGTCAGAACAGCCACAGCCGCCGATCTGCCAGCCGTAAGGCAATTGCTGGTCATCACCTGGCACGCGACCTATGACCCGCTCTACGGGGCGAAAAAGGTCGCTTCCATTACCGATGACTGGTTCTCGCTGGAAAAGCTGCAAGCCCGGCTTCAGCGACGGGATGGCGAGTTCCTTGTCGCCGATGACGGCAAGATGCTCGGCGGCATGGCCTTCGTTGCCGCTGATACGAAGGAAGGCGATCTCGTCTGGCTGCATCAGCTCTATGTGCATCCCGATCATCAGCGCCACGGTATCGGCCGGGATCTCTTCGCCGAGATCGAGACCTGTTTTCCGCATGCCAGACGGATGAGGCTAGAGGTCGAACCGGCAAATGCGAATGCCGTCGCCTTCTATCTGGCCCATGGCTTTGCCGAGGTCGGGCGGACGGAAAATTGCGGTTCCTGCAATTCCGGTCTGCCGGCGATTGTGATGGAGAAGGAGCTGCCGGGTGCCTGAGCTGCTGATTCGCCAAGCGGGCGAAGACGATCTTCCGGCGCTGATCGCCATGTTTGCTGCAGATGATCTCGGCGGCCATGGCGATACCACCGATGCGGCGGCTCTGCCGGATTACCGCGCCGCCTTTCATCATATTGCCAGCTCTCCCTACGAGACGCTTTATGTCGCTGAACTTGATGGCACGGTGGTCGGCACGTTCCAGACCATGCTGACACGCTCGCTGACCGGGCGCGGCGGCAAGAGCCTGATCATTGAGGCCGTGCAGACGCGCTCGGATGTGCGCGGTCATGGTATCGGCGGCAAGATGGTGGCTTACGCCATTGACGAGGCAAAACGGCTTGATTGCCGGCTGGTGCAGCTGATGTCGAATGCGAAGCGGCTCGATGCGCATCGCTTCTATGAGCGGCTCGGCTTCTCACCGTCGCATCTCGGTTTCAAGATGAAGCTGAAATAGCATCGCGCAGCACTGGACAAGCCCGGTGCAAGACGCCATAAAAACATGACATTCGACATGCGCCGGTCTGGCCGGTGCGAGTTTCGACAGGATAGGACAATGGCTGGTTTTCTGACGAAGATGTTCATCTGGTGGAGTGGTTCGACGATCGGGACGGACGTCTTTACCCGCCGCTTCGGCAAGAAGGTCGGCGAAGATGAGTTTGGCAATGTCTATTATGAAGGCAGCAAGTCGACCTATGGTCTGACGCGGCGCTGGGTCATCTACAAGGGCTACGCCGATGCGTCCTCCATTCCTCCGGGCTGGCATGGCTGGATGCATCACCGCACCGATACGCCGCCAACGAAGGACAATTATCAGCCGCGTGAATGGCAGAAGCCGCATATTCCCAACCGCACCGGCACGGCAACAGCCTACCTGCCGCCGGGATCGCTGGCCGCTGCCGGCGAGCGCCCCAAGGTCACGGGCGATTACGACGCCTGGACGCCGGGCAGCTGATCGCATTTTGCCGCATTTGCTTGTTATGTAAGTGCGGATAGGCATGATAAAGCGCGGCTGATGCCGCGCTTGGTCGTTCAAGGATCTTCGCATGAATGTTTCTCGTTCCTCGTTTATTACCGGAAGCGCCGCGCTGGTGGCGCTTGTGACGGCGTTTCTGCCGCTGTCTGAGGCAAGGGCGGAGAAGATCGAGAACCCCGTCGCCGTGTTTGGCGGTATCGACAAGATCACCGGACGGACATACACATTCAGCGCCTATGTGGGCGAGACGGTGCAGTTTGGCCGTCTGCAGGTCACGCCGCGGGTCTGCTATTCGCGGGATGATACCGAGGCCCAGCGTGTCGATGCCTTCGTTCAGGTCGACAAGGTGT
Source organism: Martelella sp. HB161492 (assembly GCF_013184775.1). Taxonomy (GTDB): domain Bacteria; phylum Pseudomonadota; class Alphaproteobacteria; order Rhizobiales; family Rhizobiaceae; genus Martelella. The sequence continues at coordinate 385,312 of NZ_JAATVV010000004.1, read as the reverse complement.
CGCTGAAGCAGGACGTCGACCGGATCTTCTCCGGCTGGATGTTTGCTGATTCGCCGGCGCTCAATGCCGTGCAGGATTCGATCTATGACGTCTGGCTGACCGGTTGCACCGAAAAGTCGGATATTCCCAAGCCCTGATCATTGAGACCGTCCCAGATCGTGGGAGCCTTGGCCGGCAACACTGGCTTTGCGACAGGTCATGACAAGCATTCTCAAAACAGATATGCTAGTCTGCACTTTGGGTCGCCGGTTCCGGCTCTGTCCCTTTCCAGAGAACTCACGCATCATTCCGCCATGGGAGGAAACCATGTCTTCAACCCGGCCTCACCTGACTGACGAGCAGGCGCTTCGCTACCACTATCTTGAAGTGATGAAATATACCGGGCGGGCGGGCGCCGAGCGCGTTGACCCGTGGGATCCGAAGGCTGACACCTTCATGGCCGGGAAAAGCGCCGTGGAACCCGATTTCCGGGTCGGTGAGGGCGGTCTTGCCACCATTCAGCTGGCCGTCAACGAAGCGGTAAAAAAGGCCAAAGCGGGCGCCATATCCGGGCGTGCCTATATCGCGATCGAGCCGGGCACCTATGAAGAACTCGTCTATGTGCCGAAACTGTTCGTCGACGGCAAGCCTGTGGCGATCACGCTTTACGGCGCGGATGCGGATGCGCAGAAGACCTCCATTCGCATCGCCATCGATCAGGGCATGACTGGAGCCGATTATGGCCGCCGTTTCGGTCCGGTCTTTGACGGGCTAGAGCCGGAGATTGCCGATATTTTCCGCGCCAATGCCGCGCTGCCGCGTCTTTCGACCGAGAATGCATCCGTGCTGCGGGTCGAGAATGATGGCTTTCAGGCGAAGAACCTCACCGTTCACAATGCCTATAATGCCGATCGCGCGGATGTGAATTCCCATTGCGAGGACGGCAAGGGCGGGCCGAAGAATGCCAGCGGCCAGTTCGCCATCGGCTGGCATCAGGCGGTTGCCGCGCTCATTCACAATGCTGACCGGGTGCATTTCGAAAATGTCGGCTTCAGGAGCTTTCAGGATACGCTCTATTTCAAGAGCCGTGTGCCGGGGCATACGGTCCGCTCCTTCTACAGCCACTGCATGGTGGAAGGCGATATCGATTTCATCTTCGGGCGCTCCACGGCCTTCTTTGATGCCTGCGAAATCCGCTCGCTCGGCAGCCGTGTCGGCCACACCTATGTTGTGGCACCGTCGACCAATATCGCCACGCGCTACGGCATCGTCTTCAACGACTGCGACTTCACCCATGATGGCAGCGCTTCGGCACTGAAAGGGACTTTCGCCCTTGGCCGGCAATGGTTCCAGACCGTGCGTGCAACGCCCTATGGCACGCCGAATATCGAGGGCTACCGCACACGGCTTGCCGAGACCTCGGAACTCGATCATCCGCCTCTCGGCACGATCTCGCTCGACGTGCTGGAAGCGGTTGGCAAATGCGTGGTGATGAATTCACGGATCGGTGCTCATATCGACGCCAAAGCCCCCTGGGACGACTGGAGCGGCGGCAGCCGCAATGCTGATGGCGAGTTCATTCCGGGGCTGTGGAACAGCAAATACCGTCCGGTGCAGTACACATCAGACGATTTTCACCGCTATCTCAAGGATTGGCTGCAAGCGGAAGGGCTTTCTTACGCCGAAGCGGATCCGGCCGAGCCATGGCTGGCGGAATATAACAACAGCTAAGGCGTGACGGGCGGCAGCGGCCGCCCGGACACTCACGGAAACGGCTTGTCCGGCCAGACCAGAGCCGCGTTGAGCATGGTCATATATTCGTCTTTGGGAATATCGATCGCGCCCATGGATTTCAGATGCTCGGTGGTGAACTGGGTGTCGAGCAGCATGAAGCCGTTTTCACGCAGGCGCTCAACCAGGTGGACGAGGCAGATTTTCGAGGCATTGGGCCGGCGGGAGAACATGCTCTCGCCGAAAAAGGCGCATCTGAGCGAAACGCCATAAAGCCCGCCCACCAGAACGCCATCCTCATAGGCTTCGACACTGTGGGCGTGACCCATCTGGTGCAGGCCCTTGTAAAGCGAGAGGATTTCAGCGTTGATCCAGGTCTCCGGCCGGTCTGGCGCCGGTGCGGCGCAGGCGCGCATGACCGAATCAAAATCATGATTGAAGCGGATCTCGAAGGGATGGCGGCGGATCGCCTTCTTCATGCTGTGGGAGATATGCAATCCATCCAGCGGAATAATGCCGCGAATGTCGGGCTCGACCCAGAAAAGCTCTGGGTCATCAGCCGATTCGGACATGGGAAAAAGACCTATGCTATAGGCATTCAGCAGCAGTTCCGGCGTAATGCCGCTGCCCTTTGCGTTTCTTCCCATGTCCTTCGTATCGAGCCCCTGTTATCCCGACCGGCTACTTCGCCTTGTCTTCAAGATAGTGTTCCAGCCAGTGAATGTCGTAATCGCCATTGGCGATATCCTGGTTGGCAATCAGATCCTGAAACAGCGGCAAGGTCGTGTCGATCCCGTCAACGACGAATTCGTCCAGTGCGCGCTTCAGCCGCATCATGCATTCGACGCGGGTGCGGCCATAAACGATCAGCTTGCCGATCAGACTGTCATAATAGGGCGGAATTTTATAGCCCTGATAAGCGCCTGAATCGACGCGCACGCCAAGGCCACCCGGCGCATGGAAATGCGTGATCGTGCCCGGCGAGGGAACGAAGGTGCGGGCGTTCTCGGCATTGATGCGGCATTCGATCGCGTGACCGGAGAACTTGATCTCGTCCTGCGTGACCGAAAGGCCATTGCCGGCGGCAACGCGGATCTGCTCGTGCACGAGGTCAATACCGGTGATCGCTTCAGTGACCGGATGCTCCACCTGCAGACGGGTGTTCATTTCGATGAAATAGAACTCGCCTTTTTCATAGAGAAACTCGATGGTGCCAGCGCCGCGATATTTCATCTTGCGCATGGCTTCAGCGCAGATCTCGCCGATCTTCATCCGCTGTTCGACATTGAGCGCGGGCGAATTGGCTTCTTCCCAGACCTTCTGGTGGCGGCGCTGCAGCGAGCAGTCGCGTTCGCCCAGATGCACGGCCGCGCCTTCGCCATCGCCGAACACCTGCACCTCGATATGGCGCGGTGTGTCGAGATATTTTTCCATATAGACGCTGTCATTGCCGAAGGCGGCTCCCGCTTCGCCGCGCGCGGTGCGATAGGCCTCGAGCAGATCTTCTTCCGTGCGGGCAAGCTTCATACCGCGACCGCCGCCGCCAGCCGTTGCCTTGATCAGCACCGGATAGCCAATCTCAGCGGCAACACGGATTGCATCTTCGTCGGTGTCGACGGAGCCGCCGGAGCCCGGAACGACCGGAATGCCGAGGCCTTCCGCCGTCGCCTTGGCGGTGATCTTGTCACCCATCAGGCGGATATGTTCTGACGTCGGTCCGATGAAGGTAATGCCATGCGCCTCAAGAATTTCGGCGAATTTGGCATTTTCAGACAGAAAGCCATAGCCGGGATGCACCGCATCGGCGCCGGTGATTTCACAGGCTGCGACGATCTGGTGGATATTGAGATAGCTTTCACGCGAAGAGGGCGGGCCGATGCAGACGCTTTCGTCGGCCAGGCGGACATGCATGGCATCCGCGTCGGCCGTGGAGTGGACCGCAACGGTGGCAATGCCGAGCTCCTTGCAGGCCCGCTGCACGCGCAGTGCGATTTCGCCACGGTTGGCGATGAGGATTTTGTTGAACATGTGATCAGCCGCCCGTTATTCGATAACGACCAGCGGCTCGCCATATTCGACGGGCTGGGCGTCTTCGACCAGAATCTCGACGATCTTGCCGCTCTTGGGCGCCGGGATCTGGTTCATGGTTTTCATGGCTTCGATGATGAGAAGCGTCTGGCCTTCCTTGACATTGGCGCCGACTTCAATGAAGGGGCGTGCGCCCGGCGCCGGTGCCAGATAGACCGTGCCGACCATCGGGGCCTTCAGCGCGTTCTCATTCTTCGGCGCTGCCTTGGCAGGTTCGGCGGCTGCGACCGGAGCGGGAGCAGCAGCAGGCGCTGCCTGCGGCGCCGCATAGGCGAACGGCTGCGGGGCCTGCTGGACGACAATGTCGCGACCGACGCGAATACGCAGGCCATCCTGCTCAACCTCGATCTCGGTCAGGTCAGTGTCCTTCAGGATCACTGCGAGTTCGCGAACGAGCGTCGCGTCGATTGCCTTCTTTTCATCAGCCATGGGGGTGTCTTTCCTTGGTTCTTTTTATTCCGTGAGTGTCTTGAGCGCACGCAGTGCCAGAAGGTAGCTGTCCAGGCCAAAGCCGCAGATCATGCCCTTCGCCGCCGGCGAGATCATGCTCTTGTGCCGGAAGGCCTCACGGGCGTGAATATTGGAGATATGCAGTTCAACAACGGGGACAATGACCGCCTTGATGGCATCATGCAGTGCGATTGATGTGTGTCCGTAGGCGCCGGGATTGAACGCAACGCCTGCGGCTTCGCTATGCGCTTCGTGGATCCAGTCGACGAGAACACCCTCGTGATTGGATTGCCGGAAGTCGATCTCAAAACCAAGCGCGTCGCCTTCCTTGTGGCAGGCAGCCTCAACATCGGCCAGTGTCAGTGCGCCATATATGCCAGGCTCGCGCTGACCCAGAAGATTGAGGTTCGGGCCGTTCAATACGTAAATCTTGCGTGTCATACGTCAATTCCGATTTTTGCTCCACCTATAGACGTTCGCGTCTACGAGGAAAAGCCCCCAGAAAAGCCATAAAACAGCTTGGTTAAGGCACATTTCTAAAAAAGCGCCTTAACCAGGCTATGCTTACGAGCAGTTGGCGTCGCCGCAGCTGCGGACATTGTCGATCGCTTTTTGCAGTGTGTCAGCCCCGACAGCGCCCTGGATCAGGGTATCGCCGATAATATAGGCCGGCGTTCCGGTGACGCCAATGGCGCGGGCGAGCGCGAAATGCGGATCAAGTGCATCCTTGGCCGGGTAATCCGTCATCGCCTGGCGGATCGTCGCTTCGTCGACGCCGAGCGAGGCGGCGACTGCGATCGCGGTTTCTTCATTTGCCTTGGTGCCCGATTCCATCAGCGCGTGGTGGAAATCGCTGTATTTGTCGGGGGCAACGCGCAGCATGGCATAGGAAACCCTCTGTGCCGCCTCCGAGTCTGGGCCCAGAACTGGAATTTCCTTCAGGACAAAGCGAACATCGTCATTCTTAGCGATGATGCCGTCCATATCCGGCACGGCGCGACGGCAATAGCCGCAATTATAGTCAAAGAACTCAATGACATTGATGGCGCCGTCCTTGTTGCCGAAGACGGCATCATGATCCGGTTCCAGCAGCTTGTCCTTGTTGGCGACCAGCGCTGCCTTGGCGGCAGCCTGCTCGTCGGCCATCTGCTTTTGCTGAAGCGCAGTCTGAACCTCAAGCATCACTTCCGGGTTGGCGACGAGATAATCATGGACGCGCTGGCCAAAATCGCCCTGACTGGTGTCGGGCGTCTCGGTCACTGCGGTCTGGGCCGGCGGCGTGAAATGATAGATCGCCACAGTGGTTGCTGCTGCCGAAGCGATTGCGGTGGCGAAAACCGCAGCTATTGCAAGTGTCAGTCCCTTGGAAGCCATGTTGTCCCCTTGGTTTCGCGCGGCGGGAAGCCATGCGAGAGCGCCCCGTGCCTAGATTTGAAATGTGCAAAAAAGGCGGCGATGTCCATAGCTATGTCCTATAAACTGCCCTTTGCAACATGATTACGCATTGAAGAATGTCTTTGTGTGGTTGAGATTGCCGCAGCGATGCCTCATCGAAGGCCTATAATCCGGAAATCCCGCAAGGAAGTACAGATGATCTCCCCCTCACGCCGCAGCCAAGTCGAACCCTTTCATGCCATGGATGTACTGGCGGAGGCCAATCGCATGAAGGCAGCGGGGCGCCCCGTTATCTCTCTCGCCGTCGGTCAGCCCTCTTTTCCTGCCCCTGATGCCGCTCTTGAGGCGGCGCGTGACGCTCTTGCCCACGGCCATGTCGGCTACACCGATGCCTTCGGGCTTGCGTCGCTGAAGCGTGCCATTGCGGCGGACTACCAAGACCGGATCGGCGTTTCGGTTGATCCGGCGCGCATTGCGGTGACAACGGGATCTTCGGCAGGCTTCAATCTCGCTTTTCTGGCCCTGTTCGATCCGGGTGATGCCGTCGCCATTGCCAAGCCGGGCTATCCCGCCTACCGCAATATCCTGAAAGCTCTTAACCTCAATCCGGTTGAAGTTGCTGCCGATGCGGAAAGTGGCTTTACCCTGAGCCCTCAAGGGCTGGAGGCAGCGGAACGCGCGCATGGTGTGACCATTCGTGGCGTGCTTCTGGCGAGCCCGGCAAACCCGACGGGAACCGTGACCGGACGGGCGGCGCTGACGGCGATTGCCGACTGGTGCGATGCCCGAAATGCCGCTTTCATCTCCGACGAGATCTATCACGGACTGGTCTTTTCCGGGGAGGAAACCTCGGCGCTTTCGGTCACCGACAATGCGGTGATCATCAATTCCTTCTCCAAATATTATTGCATGACCGGGTGGCGGGTCGGCTGGATGGTGCTGCCGGAGGCGATGGTGCGCCCGGTTGAGCAGATTGCCCAGAGCCTCTATATCTCCGCTCCGGAGCTGTCGCAGGTCGCGGCTGAAGCCGCCCTCGGCGCGCGCGCGCAGCTCGATATCTACCGGGACCGTTACCGCGCCAACCGCGATTTTCTGCTGAACGCCTTGCCTGAGATCGGCTTGCCGGTTGTCTCGCCCATGGACGGGGCTTTCTACGCCTATGTCGATTGCAGCCGCTATTCCAATGACAGTATGGCGCTGGCCCGCAACATCCTTGCCGGGGCTGATGTGGCGGTAACGCCCGGGGCGGATTTCGATCCCGAGGAGGGCGGGCGCTTTCTGCGGCTGTCTTACGCTGGTACCTATGACGAGATTGTCGAGGCCATTCAGCGGCTCGGCAACTGGCTCAAGCCATAAGGGGGAAGGCCATGAGAGGGAGGGGTCATGACGGCTGAAGCGGATAATGTTCCCGAACTCCTGACCGCGCGGATCCGTATGCGCGGTTTCAGACTGGATGATTTCGAGGATCTTGCGGCCATGTGGGCGGACCCGGCCGTGGTCCGTTACATCTCGGGCACGCCGCAGCCGCGTTCGCAGAGCTGGGAACGGCTGCTGCGCTATTTCGGGCACTGGAAAGCCCTGAGATTCGGCTCATGGGCGGTCGAGGATCGTGAAAGCGGCGCCTTCATCGGCGGTGTCGGCTTTTCCGCAAACAAGCGCGAGATCACACCGTCGCTCGAAGCCTGGCCGGAAATCGGCTGGACCCTGATCCCTGCCGTCCATGGGCGCGGTCTTGCCAGCGAAGCCGTTGCCGCGGCGCTGGTCTGGGCGGATGTGCATCTTTCGGCCGATCGGACGGTCTGCATCTTCGATCCGCAGCATGCGGCATCAATACGGGTGGCGGAGAAAAATGGATATCGCGAGATGGGCATGGGGGACTATCTCGGCCATCCAGCCCTGATCATGGAACGCCAGCGGCCATGATCCCGAGATGATATGCGGACAGCAAAACGCCGGCCCTTTTGAGGCCGGCGTTTTTCAGGTCTGACACTTGGTCTGGTCTCAGAAGAAACCGCGGCGCTGCCACCAGCCGCGCTTGGGCTTCTTTTCTTCGTCATCATCATTGTTGAAGCTCGATGTGACGACCGGTTCGCTGCTGGCAGCCGTCGCCGGCGCGGGCGTTGCTTCCGATGTTTCAGTCTCAGCTGCCGTTTCCTCTGCCGGGGTTTCTGCCACTTCTGTTGCAGCCGGGGCGGCAACAGGGGCTTCGGCCGGGATGGCGGATTCCGCTTTGGCTGCAGGCGCTTCGGCTGCGGGCGCTTCCGCCTTGACGTCCTCAGCGGGAGCGGCCTCAGCTTCAGCAGCTTTCTTCTTGGTCGTGCGACGGCGGCGGGCAGGCTTTGCCGGAGCCGCTTCTTCAGCCGGTGCCTCGCTTGCAGCGGCCGCCTGTTCTGCCGGTGCCGCTTCCACCGCAGCTGTTTCTGCTGCTGCAGGCTGCGTCTCTGCAGCATCCGGCTTTTCAGCCGTTTCTGCCGGCGCCGTTTCGCTTGTCTCTACCGGCGCTGATGCCTCGGTAGTGCTGGCGTCTGTTGCTTCAGCGGCAGCGTCACTGGTTTCGGCGACGGTTTCGTCAGCGACGTCTGATGCATTGTCGTCCTGCTGGCCAGTCGCGTCGTCGCTGCGATTGCGGCGTCCGCCACGCTTGCCGCGCCGGCGCTTGCGCTTCGGTGCGTCGTCGGCGTCAGCATCAGCGGTGCCGGCTTCGGCTGCTGTTTCTTCCGGTTCGCTGTCGCTGTCGTCAGCATTTTCCGCGGCTTCGCTGTTCGAAGGCGTCGTTTCACGGCCTTCGGTCTCACCGCTATTGTTCTGGCCGCCACGACCGCCACGCCGACGCCGGCGGCGCTTGCGCTTGGAGCCGCGGCTCTCGTCGTCGCGCGGTGCCTCTGCTTCGGTCGTGCTCTCGTCTTCCTCGACCTCTGCCTCGATGACGATCTCGTCTTCTTCTTCCTCGGGCACGAAGTTGAAGAGGGCTTCAATCTTGACCGGGGTTTCGACCGGCTCGCCGCGTTCGATATCGAAGTGACGGCCGGTGATGTCTGCTTCCGCCTGGATGCTGATCGAAAGGCCGAAACGGGTTTCGTAATCGACGATCGAGTGACGCTTCTGGTTCAGCAGATAAAGCGCGATATCTGGCGTCGTCTTGACCGTAATGTCATGGGTCGTGTTCTTCAGCAGATATTCCTCAATGCCGCGCAGAACATGCAGGGCGACAGAAGACTGCGACAGGACGTGACCGGTGCCGCCGCAATGCGAGCAGACCTGCGTGGTCGATTCCAGCACCGAGGCGCGAATGCGCTGGCGCGACATTTCCAGAAGGCCGAAATGCGAGATCCGCCCAACCTGAATGCGGGCGCGATCGTTCTTCAGGCAATCCTTCAGACGCTTCTCGACGGCGCGGTTGTTGCGCTTTTCTTCCATGTCGATGAAGTCGATGACCACGAGGCCGGCAAGGTCGCGCAGGCGCAGCTGGCGCGCCACTTCTTCGGCTGCCTCCAGATTGGTCTGCAGCGCTGTGTCCTCGATGGAATGTTCGCGGGTCGAGCGTCCGGAGTTGACGTCGATCGCCACCAGCGCTTCCGTCTGGTTGATGATCAGATATCCGCCGGATTTCAGCGTCACCTGCGGCTGCAGCATGCGGTCAAGCTGTGCCTCAATGCCGGAGCGCGAGTAGATCGGATGGACGTCGCGATAGGGCTGAACAACCTTGGCATGGCTCGGCATCAGCATCTTCATGAAGTCTTTGGCTTCACGATAGCCTTCCTCGCCGGAAACGATGATCTCGTTGATATCCTTGTTGTAAAGGTCACGGATCGAACGTTTGATTAGGCTGCCTTCCTCATAGACGAGGCAGGGCGCGGTCGATGTCAGCGTCTTGGAGCGGACATTTTCCCAAAGGCGCATCAGATATTCGAAGTCGCGCTTCACCTCGGCCTTGGTGCGGTTGGCACCGGCCGTGCGCAGGATCACGCCCATGCCCTTCGGCACTTCGAGGCCCTTGGCGACTTCCTTCAGCCGCTTGCGGTCGGCAGGGTTGGTGATCTTGCGGGAAATTCCGCCGCCACGCGCGGTGTTCGGCATCAGCACCGAGTAACGGCCGGCAAGCGACAGATAGGTGGTCAGCGCTGCGCCCTTGTTGCCGCGTTCTTCCTTGGCCACCTGGACCAGCAGGATCTGCCGGCGCTTGATGACTTCCTGAATGCGGTACTGCTTGCGCGGCTTGCGGCTGGCGCGGTCCGGCAATTCCTCCAGCGCGTCTTCCGCGCCGACGGATTCGACCTGGTCTGCCTCGTCATCATCGACATCTTCGGAAACAATGTCGGCATCAACGTCCGCAGCCATATGGGACGGCCCGTTGTCATTGCCGTCTTCGCCATTGCCGGTATCGGCTTCGCCCGCTTCTGCAGCCTGGGCCGTTTCGGCCTTTTCGTCCGTGGCCGCCTCGTCACCAGCCTTGACGGCCGACTTCGACTTGCCGCGTCCACGGCGGGTGCGCGGCTTCGGCTTGGCGGATTTCTCCTCGGCAGCCTGTTCAGCGGCTTCGGCCGGCTCGCTCAGCCCGCTATCCAGATCGTCATCGTCCTCTTCGTCGGCTTCGAGAAGGGCCTGACGGTCGGCAAGCGGAATCTGGTAGTAGTCCGGATGGATTTCAGAAAAGGCGAGGAAGCCATGGCGGTTTCCGCCATAGTCAACAAAGGCCGCCTGCAGCGAGGGTTCAACCCGCGTGACTTTCGCCAGATAAATGTTGCCGCGCAGCTGTTTCTTGTGCTGCGATTCGAAGTCGAATTCCTCTATCCGATTTCCACGTACAACAACGACGCGAGTCTCCTCTTCGTGGGAGGCGTCGATAAGCATTTTGTCTGCCATGTAAGGAAAGCTCCTCGGCGGGCAGAATCAGAGTTTCGCCGGGGGCCGCCAACTGGCGGACGGGCGATACGGGGTGTTCTGCTGCCGGATGAATGTAATTCCGACGGTTCGTAACGGACGCGTCTCTCGATCATGCGAACGGAGGACCTGTCAGGGGCTCTTCCGTGTGCCTGGAGGAAATTGCGCGTCGGGATCATAGGAACCAATCGAACTCAAAATAATGCCAAGGTCCGTCAGGACCCGATGAATTTGCCCGGTAAAGAGCGGTGCACGCTATCGCTGCAACGTCTTGTTTGCTTGAGACGTCTGCAAGCGGAGATTCACAAGTCAGCGAATGGATTAACGGCGGATGTCCTCACGCAACTCATGGCGCCAGAGCTGGTCTCCTGGCAGCCGTTACGCGGACCTATCCCGTCTACACGCTTCGCCTAATCTGCATTTCTATGTTTTTCACGCAACAATTTCAAGAAAAAAGCCTGTCGACCGAAATGTTTGACAGGCAGTTCACGAAAACATTGCGCTCAATCCGGCCAGGGATGAGGCCGCGGCCAGAAAATCGCCGCTTTCCTTCTGCATGGCAACATGCCAAGAGGTAGATATTTTCGAATAATATTCGATGCAATCACAAGGCGATCTCCCGACCTTGTGAGATGATCTGCGAAGGACATGATGGGCGAAGGCAAGGGCAGAGAAGCTGTGATGGCTGCAGGCAAGATGGGACGCGGTTTCACTGTGTGCGCTATCATGATGATGATGGCGTTGCTTTGCTTGATATTTGTCATGAAGGCGCCGCGCGCCGAGGCTTCGGATACCAGCAAGGACATGCCATTGATTGCCTATAACGGGCTGCTTGTCGGTGACGACGCGCGCGCGCGACTGGTGGTTGATTTCGACCGTGAGCCGAGCTTCAGCTTTCGCTATGTCGCCAATCCCGACCGGGTGATCATTTCTCTGCCGCCGACGGCCTTCGGCTTTCCGGATGGTGCGCTCAGTCCGCGCGGGCTGATCTCGGACATCCGATACGGTTCGACGCCGGAGGGCGGTGCCCGGATCGTGCTGACCGGCGCGCGCGCCATCAAGATGACCCTTGGCGAGGTGCGCAAATCGGAAACCGACGGATATCGTCTCGTCGTCGATTTCGCCATGATCACCGATGACCAGTTCGCAGCGCTGATGGCTGATCAGCTGGCAAAGCAGACGGGAGAGGGTGCGGCACCCCTTTCTTCCGCGACCGTCAGCGATCCGGCGATCATCCCCCGGGACAATGACGATTTTCTTGTTGCCGTGGATGCCGGTCACGGCGGCATCGATAATGGTGCCATGGGGGAGGACACCCACACGCCGGAAAAGGTGATCACGCTGGCCTTTGCCAAAGCCTTCGCCACCCGTCTGAAACAGGAAAGCGGCTATGATGCGGTTTTGACGCGCGATAAGGATGAATATCTGACCCTGTCGCAACGCGTCGAGATTGCCCGTCAGCATGGCGCCGACCTGTTTGTCTCCTTCCATGCCGATTCGCTCACCCAGCAGCCTGAGATTTCGGGCGCCACGGTCTATACGATCTCCGACACGGCCTCGGACCAGCTGGCTGCCGCGATGGCGCAGCGTGAGAACCTTTCCGATTCCATTGCCGGTATTCACAGCACGGATGAGCCGGAGGCGGTGACCGATATTCTGCTCGACCTGACGCGGCGCGAGACACAGAATTTTTCCATTGATTTTGCCGACAAGATTGTGGATTCGTTCAACGGCCAGATCGGGCTGATCAACAATCCCCATCGCTATGCCGGCTTCCAGGTGCTGCGGGCGCCCGATATTCCCTCGGTTCTGCTGGAGATCGGTTTTCTGTCCAATCCGGATGATGAGAAGCGCATGCAGGACCCGGCCTGGCGGGCCTTGCTGGTCGATCGGCTGGTAAAAGCCGTCAAGCAATATCATGAAACGACTGTGTCTGGTGGTTGAGAACGGAGTCGCAAGATTGCAACAAATGGTAATAGATCGAACCGTCTTGCTATCATGACTATTGTCCGGCGTCGTAAAATGCCCACAATCATCGTAAATTGCCAGTAAGGTGTTTCCTTCGCGAGGAAGCGGCGCTATTGCGCGATGATTTGCAGGCGTCGAGAAAAACGCCCTGGCCTGAAATGGGCATGCTGGCTGCGATGCGGCGAAGAACAGGATATTGACTAAAGTGGGTGTACTCAAATTCATTGGTTATCTCTTCGGACTGGCCTGTGTCATGTTCATCGTCGTGGCGCTTGGCGTTGCGCTCTATCTGGGCCGCGTCGCCAAGGACCTGCCGGATTATGAGGTTCTGAGCCAGTATGCGCCGCCGGTCACCACCCGCATCTATGCCGGCAATGGCGATCTGATGACCGAATATGCGCATGAACGTCGTCTGTTCCTGCCGATTGATGCCATTCCCATGCGTGTTCGCGGCTCGTTTCTGTCGGCGGAAGACAAGAATTTCTACACCCATCCCGGCATTGACGTTGTTGGTCTGACCCGTGCGGTGCTTACCAACATCAAGAATATCGGCAGCGGCCGGCGTCCGGTCGGCGCCTCCACCATCACCCAGCAGGTTGCCAAGAACTTTCTTCTGTCCTCCGATCAGACCATCGAGCGCAAGGTCAAGGAGGCAATCCTGTCCTTCCGCATCGAGCAGGCCTATTCCAAGGACAAGATCCTCGAGCTTTACCTGAATGAAGTTTATTTCGGCATGAATGCCTATGGTATTGCCGATGCCGCGCTGACCTATTTCGACAAGCCCGTGGCCGATCTGACGATCGCAGAAAGTGCTTATCTGGCCGCTGTGCTGAAGGGTCCCGCCAATTATGATCCCTATCGCCATCCGGATGCGGCGATGGAGCGGCGCAACTGGGTCATCGATCGCATGGCGGAAAATGGCTATATCACCGATGAGGAAGCCGACGAGGCCAAGCAGCAGCCGCTGGGCGTGGTGAACTCGCATGACAATGGCGCCGTTGCCGGCGACGAATACTATGCCGAGGCCGTCCGCCGAGATCTGCTCGAGAAATACGGTGAAAAGACGCTTTATGAGGGCGGTCTTTCGGTGCGGACATCGCTGGATCCGCAGATACAGGAATTCGCCAACAAGGCGCTGCGTGACGGACTGGTCAATTATGATGAGAAAGCCGGATTCCAGAAACCTGTCGATCATATCGACATTTCGGGCGACTGGGGCATTCCGCTTTCGAAGATAGCGCCGCTTTGGGATGTGCCGTCCTGGAAGCTTGCCGTCGTTCTCGGCGTTGATGACAAAGGCGTCGATATCGGCATTCGTCCGCAGATCAATGCCGGCAACAGGGTCGATAGCGAACGTGTGACCGGGCGCATCAGCGCCGACGACATGAAATGGGCCTACCGTTTCCAGGAAAAGGGCAAGAAAAACGCCAAGAGCCCGTCAGGCGTGCTCGAGCCGGGTGACGTTGTCTATGTCGAGGCCGTCGGTGATACCGGTGATGCCTATCGCCTGCGCCAGATCCCCAGGGTTCAGGGCGGCCTTGTCGCCATGGACCCGCAGACGGGCCGCGTGCTGGCGATGTCGGGCGGCTTTGCCTTTTCCAAGAGCCAGTTCAACCGCGCCACCCAGGCGATGCGTCAGCCGGGCTCCTCGTTCAAGCCGATTGTCTATTCGGCAGCGCTTGATAATGGCTACACGCCTGCATCCGTGGTCATGGACGCGCCGATCGAGATCGAGTCCGGCGGTGAAGTCTGGAAGCCGCAGAATTACGGTGGAGACTTCTCCGGACCGCAGACGCTGCGCACCGGGATCGAAAAATCGAAAAACCTGATGACGGTGCGGCTTGCCAATGATCTCGGCATGGATGTCGTTGCCGACTATGCCGAACGCTTTGGTATCTACGATCATATGGAGCCGGTGCTGGCCATGGCGCTCGGTTCGGGCGAGACCACGGTCATGCGCATGGTCTCGGCCTATTCGGTGATCGCCAATGGCGGCAAGCAGGTGACGCCGACGCTGATCGACCGCATTCAGGATCGCTATGGCGAAACGATCTTCCAGCATGAGGACCGCCAGTGCATGGACTGCAATGCGGCGCAGTGGACCGGGCAGGCCGAGCCGGTGCTTGTCGATACGCGCGAGCAGGTTCTCGATCCGATGACCGCCTATCAGATCACCACGATGATGGAAGGCGTGATTGAGCGCGGCACGGGTGCCAGCGCCGTTCATCTCGACCGTCCGGTCGCCGGCAAGACCGGGACCACCAATGACGAGAAGGATGCCTGGTTCGTCGGCTTCACCCCCAATCTCGTGGCTGGGCTTTATGTCGGTTTCGACCAGCCGGCTCCGCTCGGCCATCTGGGAACAGGCGGCAGCCTTGCCGCGCCGATCTTCAACGAATTCATGACGGATGCGCTGAAGAAGCTGCCGGTCGAGAACTTCATCGAGCCGGAAGGCATGCTCAATATAGCCGTCAATCGTCAGACCGGCATGGCGGCCAATCCGGGTGATGCAGGCGCTATTGTCGAGGCCTTCAAGCCTGGCACAGGCCCGGCCCAGTCGCTCGATGTCATCGATATGGCCGGCTATGTTCCGCCGGAACAGATCCTCAAGGATTCCGGTCAGGCCAATAAGGCAATTTCGACCGGCGCCAGCGGTCTATACTGACAAGCGAAGATCCGATCTGTGACCCCTTCTGCCATCCCGTATGGCGGGAGGGGTTTACAGATTGACCGCTGAACCTTATTTCACCACCGAAACCATTGAACGCCAGCACGAGAGAAGAGAATCATGCGCGCGGAAATCATATCTGTAGTCGACGAAACCAAGCAGGCGATCGCCCTGCTGAGGAGGCATCTTTGACTGGGATCAGGCAATCAAGCGACTGGATTGGCTGAACAACAAGGCCGAAGATCCGAGTATCTGGGATGACGCCCAGGAAGCCCAGAAGCTGATGCGTGAGCGCCAGCTGCTGGAAGAAGGCATATCGGCAGTCCGCCGGATCGAGCGTGAGCTTGCCGACAATGTCGAGCTGATCGAGATGGGCGAGGCCGAGGAAGACGACGATGTCGTCGCCGAGGCGGAAGAGGCCCTGCGTCATCTGCTGGCAGACGCCGCGCGCCAGCAGGTCGAGGCGATGCTCTCCGGCGAAGCCGACAGCAATGACACCTATGTCGAAGTCCATTCCGGCGCCGGTGGCACCGAAAGCCAGGACTGGGCCAATATGCTGCTCAGAATGTATATCCGCTGGGCCGAGCGTCAGGGCTACAAGGTGGATGTGCTGGAAGTTCATGATGGCGAAGAAGCCGGGATCAAGTCCGCGACCATTCTCGTCAAAGGTCACAATGCTTATGGCTGGATGAAGACGGAATCGGGCGTGCACCGGCTGGTGCGCATCTCGCCCTATGACAGCAATGCCCGCCGTCATACCTCGTTTTCCTCGGTCTGGGTCTATCCGGTCGTCGATGACTCGATCAATATCGAGATCAATGAGAGTGACTGCCGCATCGATACCTACCGCGCTTCCGGTGCCGGTGGCCAGCACGTCAACACGACCGATTCGGCCGTGCGCATCACTCATATTCCGACCGGGATCGTGGTGCAGTGCCAGCAGGAACGGTCACAGCACAAGAATCGCGCCAAGGCCTGGGACATGCTGCGTGCGCGCATGTACGAGGCCGAGCTGCAGAAGCGGGAGGAAGCGGCCAACAAGGAAGCCGCCTCCAAGACCGATATCGGCTGGGGTCACCAGATCCGTTCTTATGTTCTCCAGCCCTACCAGCTGGTCAAGGATCTGCGAACCGGCGTCGAAAGCACCAGCCCGTCCGACGTGCTGGACGGTGCAGTCAGCCCCTTCATGGAAGCGGCGCTCGCACACCGCATCGAAGGCGGCGCGGGATCCGACATCGAGGATATCGACTGATTTTGAGACGCCGCCTTCGGGTGGCGTCAGATTGCTGACAAACCCTAGCCCCTTCTCTAAAGTCATGGCTGTGCTTGTCACAGGCATCCAGACGGCGCGCGTCCGCGCGTCGAAAGACTCTGCTTGTTCAAATCCTTAAGAATATGGATCCCCGTGACAAGCACGGGGATGACGACGGAGGCGATGGCTATTTCACCCCAAACAGACAAGTTGAATGACTTTGTCAGCCGTCTGTCGCCGCCTTCGGGTGGCGTTTTGCATTGTGAGACAAAGCAGATAGCAAAACGCGCGGCCCCGGGGACCGCGCGTTTTTTTACTTTGCTATTCTCGGATCAGTAGGCGTTCAGCAGCGCGGAGGTCGGCCAGCCATCGGCAGGCAGGCCGAGGCGGGCCTGTTCCTGGCGCACGGCATCACGCGTGCCGGAGCCGAGGATGCCGTCGATGGCACCGACATCGTAGCCCTTGGCCGCGAGTATCGACTGGAGTTTCTTCATCTGCGCGTCCGTAAGGCCAGGCTCCGGCTTGCCGGCGCTATAGGCGGGCGCCCCCTGAAAGCGGGTGGCGAAATAGGCGACCGAGGTCGTGTAGATGAAGGACTGGTTCCACTGCAGATAGACGTCGAAGTTCGGATAAGCGAGGAAAGCCGGTCCGTAGCGGCCCTGCGGCAGCAGCAGTGCCGTGGGCAGACCGCCGAACTTGGTGTTGCCATCGCGCGGCGACACGCCCAGCTTGAACCAGTCGCCGGCGCTGAGGCCGCCGCCAAAGCCGGTCTTGTCCCAGGGCAGGTTCTGCGGCAGCGTCACCTCCTGCAACCAGGGTTCGCCCGCACGCCAGCCCAGGCTTTTCAGATAGTTTGCAGCCGTCAGCAGTGCATCGGGCGCGCTCTCCTTGACCCGGACATGGCCATCGCCATCGCCGTCAATGCCAAATTCGATGATATCGCGCGGCAGCATCTGCACCTGGCCAAGCTCACCGGCCCAGGCGCCGGTCTCCGTCGACGGGTCGAAATCGCCGTGCTGGGTCATTTCGACCAGAGCGAGAAGCTGCGGCCGGAAGATTTCGGGACGGCGGCAATCATGGGAAAGGGTGACAAGCGCGTCGCGGGTATTGAAGTTGCCCTGTACGGCGCCGAAATCGGTTTCCATCGCCCAGAATGCCGTCAGAACGCCGGGCGGGACGCCGAATTCACGGTTCGCGCGGTCAAAGGTGCTGGCATATTTCTGGATCAGCTGCTTGCCCTTGGTCAGGCGTGCCTGGCTGGCCGTGCGGGACGAAAACTCAAGGAAGGTCTGCTTGAACACGCCCTGGGCGCGGTCCATGCTCAGCACCTTGCTGCTGATCGAGGCGCCTGAAAGGGTTGTGTCCGCTGCTGCGGGCGACAGGCCCATGGCGACAGCCTCGGCCTTCACGCCGGACAGGAAGGTGGGAAGAGGGGCGCCGCACTGGTTTGCGGCAAGCGCCGAGCCTGCGGCGAAAGTCGAAAGTCCGGCCGCCAGAAGCAAGGCCCGGGTATGGTTCGAAAGCATCAATGTCTCCTCAACGCTGCTTCGTGGGGCGGCGGGACGCGCTGCCACATAGATGCAGAGCCTAGCCCGCACAGCCTAAGCTTTCATTAAAAGCCGGAATGCGTCCAATTCATGGGGCCGGAAGACGCAGAACCGCAAGCCAGGCATATCCACGGTTTATTGACCGGAATTCCAGGCTGGCAAGGTGGCGACGGGCAACCTGTTCCAGGACGGCCTCAAGGTTATGGCGTGGCGTCACATGAAATTTGTCGAGCCAGGCGGTGAGGCCGTGGTGGAACCAGCGCGGCAGCTGTTCCTGCTGGCCGAAGTCGACAATGTGCAGCGCGCCGCCAGGCTGCAGCGCTTCCATGCCGCGTTCGATCGCCAGCTCCCAGTCGGGGATCATCGAAAGCGCATAGGCAATCATGATGCGGTCAAAGCCCGAACGGTCGAAGTCTCCGGGCTGAAAGGCGGTTGCATCGCCCGCCTTGAATAGTGGCATACGGCTGTCCCGCCGGAAGCTGCGCCGCGCCGATGCCAGCATTTCCTCGGAGATGTCGAGGCCGAAAAGTGCCGCATCTGGAAAGCGCTGCGAGGCACGCTTGAGGTTGCGTCCCGTGCCGCAGCCCAGTTCGAGGAGGCTCATGCCGGGCTTGACCGCGAGTCCGTCGATCATCCGGTCGCGTCCGAACAGGTAATATTTGCGCGTCAGATCATAGATATGGCGCTGATAGCGGTACATCGCGTCCATTGCCGCAGCATGGCTGGTCGCTGCACCGCTCATGCGACGTTTCGCTCGTAAATGTGGAAGCCGCCATAGATTGCCGAGCGGTCAAGCATGCCGAGTTCTTCTGAGGTCTGGGCGAGATAGGACCAGCGCGCCTCGATATCGGCTGGCAGACGCCCGGTGATGATGCTTTCGGCTGCGGCGGTGCGGAATATCACGCGCGCGGCCGGTCTCGCCGTGCGGTCGATTTCGCGCCAGAGCGCTTGCAGCTGTTCGTCATTCATCCAGTCCTGCGCATCGAGCAGCACATAGCGGTCGATGGAATTCACGTTCTTGCCGGTCAGGAAATCGGTGAAATTGACGTGGTTGACGGTGACCCGGCGGACATGGCTCTGAATGGTCTCAAATGCCTCCCGCTGAAGATAGAGCGGCATGGCGCTTGTCTCGTCATCGGGATAGCGCCGCGCGAAGGCCTGCCAGGCAAAGTAGTTCTCGCGCAGGGGAAACTGGCAGGCGAGTTTCTCCAGCCTTTGACGCAGAACCGGCGCCAGTGTTCCGTCAATGCTTTCGCGGACCAGCTCGTCATATTGACGCGGCGGAATGCCGAGGCCGAACAGCGAGGCCTTGCGGGCGGTCGACCAGCGGATCAACGGCTTGTCGAACAGCGGAGCGATGTGCTCGTCGAAGAAGCGTCGTTGTTCGCGCAGCGAACGGGTCTCGGTCAGATCCGCAATCCTGACACCGTAGAGCCGCGCGATCACATGGCCGGCGCCGATGAAATGACCGAGCAGGCCGGTGCGATAGATATTGCGCTCGAAGACGGTGATGCGGCGGCGTCCAAGCCCGTCGCGTCCCTCCCAGTAGCGCCGGATTTCCGGTGCGAGGTGCGGGGCGATGTAGCGGTCGTAGTCAGATGCGCTGCCCTTTTCGCCATTGCCGAACAGACGCAGCACGGCAGCGTGGTCGGGCAGGTGGCGGAAAGCTGCCAGCTTCAGCTGATTGAGCGCGATGTGATGCGGATTGAGGTCGACGACATCGATCCGCTCCGGCATGCGGGTCAGATAGGCGAGCATGTTGCAGCCACCCGAGCCGATGGTGACGATGCGGTGGTGGCTCTCAAGTGCCATGGCGGCGATGTCGACGGCAGGATCTTCCCATATCTGCGGATAGACGAGGCCGGAGAACATCAGGCCGAACAGGCGCTCGGACAGACCTTCCCGCGATAACGGACGGTGCTGGAGCAGTGATTTGTCGAGTGGCCGCTTGTATCCGGCCCCGGTCTCTTGTGCCTTCATGCGGTAAAGCCCCATCCTTCGAAAAGCGCGGTCAGACCTCCGGCGGCGAGGTTCGATCCAGAGGCTCGACCGCCGGTTGTTCCGTGGTTAATCGCGCTTTGCAAAAGCTTGATGACAGACAGGCGAAAGGGTGGGGACTAAGCGGCGTTCCGGCGGAAACGGGCGGAGACACGCGGCAGGCCGGACGACAGGAGCTTCTCGATCCGCTCCTTGCGCGCCTGGCTGCGCGGGCGTGCAAGCAGTCCTAAAAACCGCTGGGAAAACAGGGTGTAGGCGGCAAGAACCACGATCATGACCGCAACGCTTATCAGGGCAATGGACAGGCTTGCCTGGCGGGTCATCGGTGTGGCTGGCACCACGAGCGCAATCAGCGAAAGCCCGAGCAGGATTTCGGTGGAAAAGCGGGTTCGAGCAAGGGTGAAGCGCAAAATCCCGATGATCGACCGCTCGGGCATATTGTCATTGTCGGCGAGGGCCAGCGGTTTGCGAAGCGCCAACAGCTGCTTCACCACCGTCAACAGCACGAAAGCGCCGGCAACATATTTCGCCAGCATCAATCCATCCGGCATGGCAGAAAGAAACAGGGAAACGCCAGCAATGCCGATCGCAATGGCGCCAAGCCGGACGAACAGCACAACAACGCTCACCGGCAGGCTCACACGGAGCCCCCGTTCTGACTGGAAGCGCGCGACGTCGATGACGCCGCGCGAGGGCAGGGCAGCTGTCACCACCAGCAGCAGGGCGAAAGCAGCCATGATTTGAAGCATCAAAGCGTGCTCCTCCATCGCGTCCGGACATAAAAGCGCCGGGCCACGTAAACGTCAATCGGCAGCTGAGAAATCCTGGCCGATTTCGGCCATCACATCACCGAACCATGGCGTGTTCAGATCGAAGTGACCGCCGCCCTTGATACGGGGAAACTCGATGGCTCTCAACCGTCCATTGTTTTCTACGTCATGGCCGGTCACACCGGAAACGCCTTCCATGGCGCTTTCGACCGCGAGGTCGACCATGGAATGAATAAGCCTCAGGTCGTCGCTGTTGGCCGGCGCTGAGCGGGCGAAATAGCCGGACTTCTGCACCAGAGCGCGTTCGGCGCCGAGAATGGCGGCGAACTGCTTGGCGAACCAGTCGCCGACATTGATCTTGTCCAGCTTGACGTGGCCGAAGGCATCGCGGGTCACTTCAGCACCAGCCGCTTCGCGCTCCGCCACGATGGCGTCCAGGCAGGCGCCTTCCGAGACGAACAGCGAGACCGTGCCGTTTTCAGCCATGACCTTTTTCAGCCGTTCGGCTTCTTTGTCGAGATCGAAGGCCATTTCCGGCAGGTAGACGCCGTCGATCATCTTCAGGGCCGGGCCCATCAGCATGCCATCGACATATTCAACCGGGCGAATGCGATCGAGATAGGAACGGGCCGTGGCAGCGGTCAGCCAGCCGCAGTTGCGGCCCATGACCTCGTGAATGACCAGTGTTCCCGGTGCGGCGCTCTGTTCATTGGAAACATTGTCGAAGAACAGTGCGCCATATTCGGCCGCCGTCCAGGCGCCGAGCGTCTGGCGGATCGGCTTGACATCATTGTCGACTGTCTTTGGCAGGCCGACAACGGTCAGGTCATAACCGTTCTCCTTCAGATAGGCAGCAAGGTCGGCGGCCGTGGTATTGGTGTCGTCGCCGCCGATCGTATGCAGAATTGTGACGCCATCCCTTGCAAGGCGCTCTGCCGCGACTTGCAGCGGAACATCACCCTCCTGAACCAGGCCGCGCTTGACGCAGTCCTTGACATTGGTGAGCTTGACGCGGCTGTTGCCGATCGGCGAGCCACCGAATTTGTGAAGCAGATGCGCCTTTTCGCGCATGGCTGCGGTCACGGTGAAGCTGTCTCCGGTCAGAAGGCCGGCATAGCCGGAGCGGTAGGCAATGATCTCGGTTTCAGGAGAGAGGTCGGAATAGCGTTCGATCAATCCTCCGACAGCGGATGAAAGACACGGGGCAAGTCCCCCGGCGGTGAGCATGGCGACCTTGTGCTTCGTCATTGGTTCCCTTCCTCGAGACAATGTTCGATCATCCGGCAAATCTGCGACATGGATGCGACAGGCTTAGGCCTTTGTAAAGCGCAAAGCCGAACAAAATCTGTTGTTTGAAAGGAGGAACTGACGCTTTTGGATGATCGTCATCACTCAAATCGATTTGGCCTACTGCTTTTGTCTGCGCGATCTGTCCGATTGAGACAAGGGCATATACCAAAAGCATATTGACGGTACTAATTGACGGGCGCATCAGTTTCAGCCAGTGAAATCATAACGTGCAAGCCCTGACATGAGGCGGGCAGACAGGATTACGGAATGAGCCGCTTTCGGTCATGATGGCCTGAAGGTGCCGTTTGGGAGGGCCGTCAGATGCGGGAAGGAGACATGGAAACTGTGCATATTTTCGGTGTTCACCGGGTTTTCCCCGCGCCCGCGCAATGCAACAGCGGCTCTTCCCGTCGCATGTTCGCTGTTGCCGTTTTTAACCCGATAGCTGAGGGCCGTAACGATGTCCCGCTTTCTTGACGTGTTGTCACATCTTCTGTCCGGTCTGGGCCTGGCCGCTCTCGTGGTGCTGGTCTTCTCTCTGCTGCTGAGAAAATCGCATCAGAAACGGCCGAACAGTGTGATTCTCGGCCTGCTATTCGGCTTCGGCGCCATGGCGGCCATGGTTTATCCATCGGTCTTTTCACCAGGCGTCCTGATTGACACGCGTGCTGTCATGCTGGTGCTTGCGGCACCCTTTGGCGGACCCATGGCGGCTTTTGTCAGCATGGCGATGGCAGCGCTGACACGTATATATATCGGGGGTGCTGGCGTTCATGCAGGTCTCCTCGGCATTGCCGTTTCCGGCGGTATCGGCCTTGCCTTTCGCTATGGCCTGAGCAACCGGCTGGACATGCGCGGTCTTATTCAGCTCGGCCTGCTCACACCGCTATATCTTTTTGCCTATGCGCTTCTGCCAAGGGATGTGGCGGCCGCTGCCCTCTTCGCAACGGGGCCGCATGTCGTGGTGCTGAACTTCGCTGGCGTCGTCCTGCTGGGCTCGGCGCTGGCCTATGAACTCAATCATCATGATCGTTTCGTCGCGCTTCAGGCGGCGGCAGAACGCGATCCCCTGACCAAGCTTGCCAATCGCCGGGCGCTGGAGGCTTTCGGCAAAAGCAATGCCCTGCATGTCGGGATGGCGGGCGACGTCTATGCGGTCGTGATGTTCGATCTGGATCACTTCAAGGCGGTCAACGACACATTTGGCCACGATGCCGGTGATGTCGTCTTGAGCGCGGTGGCGACCACGATCCGCAATAGCGTTCGCCACAGCGATTTTGTCGCCCGCTATGGCGGCGAGGAGATCCTGGTTGTCCTGCCGGGCGCAAGCGCTGAAGGGGCTTATGGACTGGCGGAAACCGTGCGCCAGAAAATCGCCGCTCTTACCATCGCCTATCAGGATCGCAGCATCAATGCCACGATCAGTGCAGGAGTTGCCTGCTTTTCAACCTGTGACCTCAATCTCGACGCGGTTATCAAGAAAGCCGACGAGGCGCTTTACAGAGCCAAATCCGGCGGGCGGAACAGGTCCGAGATCTTCTATCAGTCCCGTGCTGCATGACAGCGCTTTCATTCAGGTGAGGCGAAAGAGAAAGGCCCGGCGCCTTGCGGGCCGGGCCTTGTTTTCTCTTCTGTTGCCTCAGTAGGTTTTGGCCTGGGCCAGCGGTTGCTGCACCAGCGGCGGGAAATCGTCAGGCGTGATGGTTTCCTTGTCCAGCAGGATCTTCGCGCCTTGCTCGAGATCGTCACGGCGGTCGACCAGGATCTTCTTGGCCCGTTCATAGGCCTCGTCGATCAGCTTGCGGATCGCAAGGTCCACCTCGCGGGCGGTCTCTTCCGAATAATCGCGGGCCTTGCCGGCTCCGGGCGCTGCGCCGAGATATTGCGCACGCTGCTCATCAAGGGCAGCCTGGCCGATTTTCGGATCCATGCCGAAGCGCATGACATATTGCTTGGCAATGTCGGTCACCTTGGCCAGATCATCGGACGCGCCGGTGGAGATCTCGCCATAGACGATATCTTCCGCGCCGCGGCCGGCAAGCAGCACGACCATGCGGTCGCGCAATTCACTGGCGGTGATCAGGAAGCGATCTTCGGTTGGACGCTGCATCGTATAGCCGAGTGCGCCGATCGAACGCGGAATGATCGAGATCTTGTGGACAGGATCGGTTTTCGGCAGCGCTGCCGCCGCCAGAGCGTGGCCCATTTCGTGATAGGCGACACGCTCGCGCTCATCCTTGTTGAGCAGGCGGCCGCGCCGCTCCGAGCCGGCAACGATGCGTTCCACCGCCTGGGTGAAGTCTTCCATATGAACCGTTTCGCCGCCGCGCCGCGTGGCGAAGATTGCCGCTTCATTGACCAGATTGGCGAGATCTGCGCCGGAAAAGCCGGGCGTAAGGCCGGCAATCTCGTCGGCATCGACATCATCGGCGATCTGGACCTTTTTCATGTGAACCGAGACGATTGCAGCGCGGCCCTCGCGGTCGGGGCGATCCATGACGACCTGACGGTCGAAGCGGCCGGCGCGGGTCAGCGCCTGGTCAAGGACTTCGGGGCGGTTGGTTGCCGCCAGAAGCACGATGCCCGATGCCGGATCGAAACCATCCAGCTCGACCAGCAGCTGGTTGAGCGTCTGCTCCTTCTCATCATTGCCGCCCATGCCGAAGGAATTGCGGGCGCGGCCGAGCGCATCGAGCTCATCGATGAAGATGATGCAGGGCGCCATTTCGCGGGCCTGCTGGAACAGGTCACGCACGCGGGCAGCGCCGACGCCGACGAACATCTCCACGAATTCGGAGCCGGAAATGGAAAAGAAGGTCACGCCTGCCTCACCGGCAACGGCCTTGGCGATCAGCGTCTTGCCGGTGCCGGGCGGGCCGACAAGCAGGATGCCCTTGGGAATGCGGGCGCCCAGACGGCCGTATTTCTCCCGGTCGGTGAGGAAGGAGACGACTTCCTTCAGCTCCGCCTTTGCCTCTTCAGCGCCTGCGACATCATCGAAGGTCACGCCGGTCTTGCGTTCGACATAGATCTTCGCCTTTGACTTGCCGACATTCATCATGCCGCCAAGGCCCATGCCCTGCTTTTCGGCAAAACGGCGGAAGAACCAGATCCACAGCCCGAAGAACAGGACGACCGGCAGCACCCAGGAGAGGATCTTCTGCAGCAGCGTGTGATCGGGAACGCCGGTGACGTTGACCTTGTGCTGATCAAAATCCGCCGCCAGATCCTGCGGGGCGCGATAGGTGACGAAATATTTCTTGTTGTTGACCGGCTCGGTGAAGGTGCCCTGAATGGTGTTGTTGGAGATGGCAACAGATTCGACCTGGCCCTTGTCGACATAGTTGAGCATGTCGGAATAGCTGATCTCGGCGTAATCGCGCGAGGTAAACCAGGCCTGAAATGCCATGATGATCAGGAAAGCGACCAGAAAATAGCCAAAGTTGAACGTATGCTTGCGTTCCATTCAATAAAACTCCAGACAAGACGATGAAATTCGGACTTAATTACTTTGAAACGTATAGCGTTCGTGTGAAAGTTCAGGCAATTGGAAATTGCTCCCGGTCTTTGATTTCCGGTATGGGGAGGGTGCATTCATCGTGCAGCTCTGGGTGGTGGGCCACGACGAACGTCGCAAAAAAGTGAAATCGAACCGCATGGTTCGACTTGAAACGGGCGCAAATATTGTTCAATCTGCAGCCCGGTCAAAACGGCGCATCTTCAGCGTCAGGGAGCGCAAGGCCATGTCTTTCTGGGAAAAACTCGTCAACTTCGTCAGCCAGACCGTGTCTTCTGCCGGTAATGTGCTGGCAAGTGTCGTCGAAGCGGTTCACACGCTTTTCGAGGGCGACCCGGAGACGCGCCGTCAGGTTGCCTTTTCGGTATCGCTGATCGCGCTCGCTGCCAAGATGGCCAAGGCCGATGGCTTTGTCACCGAGGAAGAGGTCGTTGCCTTTCACGAGATCTTCGAGATCCCTGAGGAGGAGCGCGTCAACGTCGCGCGTCTTTATAATCTGGCGCGGCAGGATATCGCCGGATACGATGCCTATGCCCGCAAGATGCGGTCGCTCTGCACGGAAGGTGACGGCGAGTGCCCGCTGCTGGAAGAGGTGATCGACGGGCTGTTCCACATTGCCAAGGCCGATGGCCACGTGCATGATAATGAACTGGCCTTTCTTGCTGATGTTGCTTCCATTTTCGGCATCAGCGAGGCGCGCTTCGCCGCCATTACCGCGCGTCATGTTTCCACCGGCGATCGCGATCCCTATTCGGTGCTTGGCGTCAAGCGTTCGGATGACTTCGCCACGATCCGGAGCCGCTACCGCAACCTGGCGGCGGAAAACCATCCCGACCGTCTGATGGCGCGCGGAGTGCCGAAAGAGTTTCATGCCACCGCAAATGATCGCATGGCGCGCATCAATGCTGCCTATGAGGCGATCGAGCGGGAGCGCCGGGCTGCCTGAGCCCTCAACCCTCTTGCATTGATGCGGACTTACCCTCACTCTCTGCCCGATCACCGAGGCGGGGAGTGATATGTCGGGGCGTTTCAACACCATTATTGTCGGGCGCGGATTGATGGGTGCCGCTGCTGCACGGCATCTTGCGACCATGCGCGAGGGCGTCGCCCTGATCGGCCCTGATGAGCCGCTCGACCGGGCCACCCATCAGGGTGTGTTTGCCAGTCACTATGATGAGGGGCGGATAACGCGGACCATCGACCGCGATCCGGTCTGGGGTCAGCTGGCCCATCGTTCCATCGCACGTTATGGTGCGATTGCCGCCGCAAGTGGCATTGATTTCTTCACCGAATGCGGGGCTCTGATCGCCGGCCCCTCACGCGAACGCTCCCGCTATATGGAGACGCTTTCTGCTGCATCGCAAAAGGCCGGAGCGCAGGCGCAACTGCTCGATGGCAAGGCGCTGGCTGCACGCTTTCCCTATCTCGAATTCCCGGCGAAAATCGAGGCGCTCTACGAGCCGCAGGGCGCCGGTCACATCTCGCCGCGGCGTCTGGTCGCGGCGCAGTCCATCCTGGCGGAGGGGCAGGGCGCGGCGATCATCCGCAGAACGGTCACGGCCATTCGTGATGCCGGCGACAGCGTCGTGGTGACTCTGGATGATGGCACCGGCGTTACCGGCGAACAGGTTCTTGTTGCCACTGGCGCTTTCACCATCAATGAAAAACTGCTTCCGGTTCCTGCAGCGCTTTCGGTCTATGCGCGCACCGTCGCGTTTTTCGAGCTCGACGAGGCGGAGGCTGCCGACCTTGCCGGCATGCCAAGCGTGATTTTCCGTGCCGAAAGCGAGGGGCATGGCTTCTATCTTCTGCCGCCGATCCGCTATCCGGACGGCCGGTTCTACATCAAGATCGGCGGCGATCCGGACGATGTCCGCCTGAGCGATGAAGCAGCACTCAGGGCATGGTTCGTGAGCGAGGGGCGCATGGCGACGCGCGAGCACCTGACCCGGATCCTCTGTGATCTGATGCCCGGCATTCGCGTGCGCAATACGCTGACATCGTCCTGCGCGACAACCTTCTCGCCATCCGGTTATCCGATGATCGGCTTTTCGCCCTCGCACCGCATTGCCGTTTTGACCGCCGGCTGCGGGGCCGCCGCCAAAAGCTCGGACGAAATCGGCAGGCTGGGCGCGGTACTGATGGTCAAGGGCAGCCTGAAAGACGAAGGCTATGACGCCGATTTCGCGCCCGCATTCGGCTGAACGCGCAATGCAATCAATTATCGAGTGGCAATTTCAACCCGTCTCGACTATGTAGGCCGGACCAGTTGGCCGGGCGGCCGCGCTGTACCAATGCCGAAAGGCGGTATGGTGAGGAAAGTCCGGGCTCCACGGAAACACGGTGCCGGATAATGTCCGGCGGGGGTGACCCCAGGGAAAGTGCCACAGAAAGCAAACCGCCCCGCTTTCATGACGTCTGGTCGCCTTAAGGCGTGAGAGGCAGACGCCATGATGGCGGGGTAAGGGTGAAAGGGTGGGGTAAGAGCCCACCGCGAATGCGGCAACGCAGACGGCAAGGTAAACCCCACCGGGAGCAAGACCGAATAGGGATGACGTGACGCTTCGGCGTCAGCCTGTTTCCGGGCCAGTCATCCGGGTGGGTTGCGAGAGGCAGTGCGCGAGCGCTGTCCCAGATGAATGGTCGCCACGTCCTTTCCTGACGGAAAGGGCCATACAGAACCCGGCTTACAGGCCAACTGGTTTTCATCACAAAATCAACGTTATGGGCTTACCCAACTTTCCCGCGCCCGGGCTGCGCGGGGAAAGCTTTCGTTAATGGCTGATTGCTAAAATAAACATTGATGCGACACCGTGCCGGCATGGTTAACAACAGGTAATCCCATTGACGCCCAAACCGTCCCATGTTATCCCATTAGACAAGAGTTCGCTCCGGGGCCACACGGCTCCATGTAAGGGGCAATCTAGTTCTAAGTATCCGGAATGTTTGGGCAATCTGCTCCATGGGCGGATGGGGTTGCGTTTGAGTTTTTCGGATTGGAAGGTGGCGGCGCATGTGGTGCCGTCGACGTTGTCGGCTGTAGCGCGTGATGAACCGATTTCTTTCCAATCAGACGAAGAAGATCGATGCCAAGGGCCGTGTATCGGTGCCTGCGGCATTTCGCAGCGTTCTGGCCGAACGGCAGATCGAGGAGCTTTACTGCTTCCAGGATTTTGTCTTTCCGGCGATCAGCATTGGCGGTCCCGATCTTCTGGCGCGGTTCGAGCGGCAGATCGATCAGGAAGATCCTTTTTCGCCGGAGGCGAACAGCATGTCGTTGCTCATTCACGGTGGCGGGGTGTTCATGAAACTCGATGCCGAAGGGCGGTTGATGGTCACGGATTTTATCCGCGATTTCACCGGCATCGGTTCGGAGGTCACTTTCGTGGGGCGTGCGGATCACTTCCAGCTTTGGGAGCCGCAGGCCTTCCAGGCGGCACAGGATGCCGCACGCAAGGCACGCTTTGGCGGCCGTGCCGGCGCATAACGAGACGGGGAAGCGGAATGTCGGGGAATCTTGGCAATAAGGATGCCAATGGCGGACTGGTTCGCCACATTCCGGTTCTTCTTGCCGAGGTGCTGGCTGCTCTGGAGCCGGCACCCGGCAAGCTTATTCTTGACGGCACGTTCGGTGCTGGCGGCTATAGCCGCGCCATTCTCGATGCCGGTGCCGATGTGCTGGCGCTGGATCGTGATCCCAATGCCATAGCCGCAGCTTCCCCCATGCTTGAAGCCTATGCCGGGCGTTTGCGGCTGGAGGAGACCTGTTTCTCCCGCCTGGATGTCTTCGCGCCGGAGGCGGGTTATGATGGTGTCGTGCTCGATATCGGTGTTTCGTCGATGCAGATCGATGAAGCCGAGCGTGGCTTTTCCTTCCAGAAAAACGGTCCGCTCGATATGCGCATGTCGGCGTCGGGGGTTTCTGCCGCTGATGTGGTGAACCGCGCCAAGGCTCAGGATCTGACGCGGATCTTCGGCTTTCTGGGCGA
Source organism: Martelella sp. HB161492 (assembly GCF_013184775.1). Classification (GTDB taxonomy): domain Bacteria; phylum Pseudomonadota; class Alphaproteobacteria; order Rhizobiales; family Rhizobiaceae; genus Martelella. The sequence continues at coordinate 355,789 of NZ_JAATVV010000004.1, read as the reverse complement.
GGAGCGTCATGCCGGCCGTATCGCGCGGGCGATCGAAAAACGCCGGGCTGAGGCGCCTTTTGAGACGACGCGCGATCTCGTGCAGCTGATCGAGACGGTTTCGCCGCGCAAAGCCAAGGACAAGATCCATCCGGCGACCCGGGTCTTCCAGGCTCTCCGGGTCTATGTGAATGACGAGCTTGGTGAACTGGCCCGGGCGCTGCTGGCAGCCGAGCGGTCGCTGAAGCCCGGTGGCGTTCTGGTTGTCGTCACATTTCATTCGCTTGAGGATCGGATCGTCAAGCATTTCATTTCCGAGCGGTTGGGCAAGGCGCAGGGGTCGCGGCATCTGCCGGTCGTCACCGCGGCGCCGCAGCTTTTCGCCATCAAGGGCAAGGCCATGGTGAGCGCGAGTGAGGCGGAGGCCGAACAGAATCCGCGCGCCCGTTCGGCAAAGCTGCGCGCAGCGATCAGAACCGCAGAACCTGCCGGACCGCACGATCTCGATGCCTTTGGATTGCCCGCCCTTGCCGATATTTCCCGCCTAGGAGGCCACTAGCACCATGCTCAGACCCCTCGATATCGTTTTGATCCTTGGAATGGTGGCTACCGCTGCCGTCACCTATTCGATCAAATACAGCGCGGAAAGCACGCTGAACGACGTTCGCTCGCTCGACGACCAGATCGCCGAGGAGCAGAACAATATCGATCTTCTGAAAGCGGATCTGGCGCTTCTGAGCCAGCCGGCAAGGCTGCAGCGGCTCGCCAACTTCTATTCGGCCGATCTCGGGCTCGAGCCGACGGAGCCGGAGCAGATTGCAAAACTCAGCCAGTTGCCGCCGATCGCGCCGCCGCCGGTTGATCCGGAAACGCTTGATACGCTGGCCGGTACGGCGCCGGACGGAACGGATATCGTAGTGACAGGATCGGTGAAGCCCTGATGAAACTCTTCGCGCGCAAGGACAAGGCCTCCAAGAGAGATGAAGACGGTCGCAGCCGGGACGGAGCGGCGGTCTTTCAGGGAACGGCAAAGAAGAAGACCGGGCTTGCCCGTAGTCGTGTCGCCGTGATTACAGCTGCCTTTGTCGGCGTTTATGCCGTTATCGGCGGGCGGCTGATCCACTATTCACTCGCCAAGGAAGATGCCACGGCATCGCGTTCGGTTGCGCCGCTGACGCTGGCTCACCGTCCGGATATCGTCGATCGCAATGGCGCGATCCTGGCGACCGATGTGCGCATGATGTCGCTCTATGCCAACCCGTCAATGATCACCAGCCCGGATGATGTGATCGAGGCGCTGCGGCCGATCTTTCCGGATCTCGATGCCGCGCGTGCCTACAAGCTGCTTGACCGCAAGGGCGATTTCGTCTGGCTGAAGCGCCAGATCACGCCCAAACAGCAAAGCGAAGTTCTGGCCGCCGGCGTGCCCGGCGTCGGTTTCCGTCCCGAGGTGCGTCGTTTCTATCCCGGCGGCCCCGAGGCGGCCCATATTCTTGGCCTTGTTGATATCGACAATCGCGGCCTTTCCGGGATCGAGCGCTACGTTGACAAGGCTGATGGCATTTCCAGTCTGATGGGGCTTGGCCTGACGAGCTCGATGAATCTCGAGCCGGTCCATCTGGCGCTTGATCTCCGGGTGGAAAGCCTCGTCCGCGATACGCTGATGCGCGGCATGGAGCGGTTTCAGGCGCTGGGCGCGACCGCGACCATTCTCGATGCCAATACGGGTGAGATCGTCTCTCTGGTTTCGGTGCCGGACTTCGATCCGAACAACCCGCCAAAGGCCTCCGACCCGGCGATGCTGAACCACGCCATTACCGGCGTTTATGAAATGGGCTCGACCTTCAAGTCCTTTACGCTCGCCATGGGATTGGAATCGGGCAAGTTCACGATGAACAGCATGGTCGATGCGAAGACGCCGCTGATTTTCGGCCGTTCGCGCATCCGTGATGATCATGCCCAGAACCGGATGCTGACCTATCCGGAAGTCTTCACCTATTCCTCGAATATCGGTGCATCACGCATCGCCGCTGCGGTCGGACCTGACTATCAGAAGGATTTTCTGACCAAGTTCCATCTGCTGGACAAGGTCGAGACCGAAATCGGCGGCGCCGGCACGCCACAGCCGCCGCAAAAATGGGGCGGTGTCTTCTCAGCCACGGTTTCCTTTGGCCAGGGCGTCACCACCACGCCGCTGCAGATGGCATCGGCTGCGGCCGCGCTCGTCAATGGCGGCAACCTGATCCCGCCAACCTTCCTGCAGCGTACCCAGGCACAGGCAGATAGTCTTGCGACACGGGTCATCTCGCCGCAAACCAGCAAGGACATGCGCTATCTGCTCCGTCTGAACGGCACTGACGGTTCGGGCAAAAACGCCGAGGTGCCGGGCTATCGCATCGGCGCCAAGACCGGAACGGCGGAAAAGATCATCGATGGCAAATATGCCCATGATCATAATTTCAACACCTTTCTCGCCGCTTTCCCGATGGACGATCCGAAATACATCGTGTTGGTCACGATTGACGATCCGAAGATCGTCGAGGGCGTTTACGGCCGCACAGCAGCCTGGAATGCGGGGATCATCACCGGCGAGATCGTTCGCCGCTGCGCACCTATTCTCGGCGTCGATCCGGATTTCGGTGAAAAGGGAGATGCCTTGCTGGCGTCCTATTGATAGAAGCTTGAGAAGCGCGAATCGGTTCGCGCTTTTTCGGGGATCTGGAGACGGAGCTATGAAATTCCACGATCTGGCCGAAGCGGCCATTCCCGGCTTATGCCGTTCACTGTCTGCTGCAGCAGGCGCCGTGGAGATCTCCGGCCTTTCCGCCGACAGTCGCAAGATTACCCCCGGAATGCTTTTCGTGGCGATCCCCGGCGTCAAGGCGGATGGCTCGGCATTCGTGGCCGATGCCGTCAAGCGCGGCGCCGCTGCTGTGGTCAGCGCTGCCGCTGTGCCCGGGATCGCCGTTCCTGTGCTTCGCTGTGACAATCCGCGTCGCTTTCTTGCCCTTGCGGCTGCGGCCTTCTATCACAGCCAGCCGGCGGTGATGGTCGCCGTCACCGGTACCGCCGGCAAGACATCGGTCGCCTCGTTTGCGCGGCAGATCTATGCCCGTGCCGGGCTTGGCGCCGCCATGATCGGCACCACCGGCGTGGTCGCGCCCGGCCGCAATGATTATGGCTCGCTGACGACCCCGGACCCTGTTGATCTGCACCGGCTTCTGGCAGAGCTTGCAGATTCTGGCGTCACCCATGCGGCCATGGAGGCCTCCAGTCACGGGCTCGATCAATACCGTCTTGATGGCGTGCGCCTTGCAGCGGCGGCCTTTACCAATCTCGGCCGGGACCACATGGATTATCATCCGACCGTCGAGGATTACTTTGCTGCGAAGATGCATCTCTTCGACCGCGTTTTGCCGAAGGGGCGTCCTGCAGTCATCAATGCCGATGACGCCTTTTCTGAGCGGGCGGCGGCGGCGGCAAGGGCAGCGGGGCACGATGTGCTGACCGTTGGCCGCAATGGCACCTTCCTGACGCTGAAACGCGCCGAGCAGAAGCGTGACAGCCAGTTTGCCGAAATCCGCCATGGCGGCGAGAACTATGAAGTCGAATTGCCGCTCGCCGGCGATTTTCAGATTGCCAACGCGCTGGTGGCTGCCGGCCTTGCGATCGCGACGGGTGTTGCCCCGGCTACGGCGATATCAGCGCTTGGTTCGCTTGAAGGCGCGCCCGGGCGTCTGCAGCTGGTCGGCAAGTCACCGGATGGCGCACTGGCCTATGTGGATTACGCCCACAAGCCGGATGCGCTGGAAAAGGTGCTTGCGGCGGTGCGCCCCTTTACCACGGGTCGGGTGCTGGTGGTCTTTGGTTGTGGCGGTGACCGCGACAAGGGCAAGCGGCCGATTATGGGTGAAATCGCCACCCGCCTTGCTGATGTCGTTATTGTCACCGACGACAATCCGCGTTCGGAAGTGCCGGAGGTGATCCGCGCCGAAATCATGGCGGCCGCATCCGGCGCAACCGAGATTGGCGACCGCCGCGCGGCCATCGCCCATGCGGTCGGTCTTCTGCGGCAGGGCGATACGCTTGTCGTCGCTGGCAAGGGCCATGAGGAAGGTCAGACGGCGGGCGGCGTGACGCGGCCGTTTTCCGATATTGTTGAAGTCAGAACTGCCTTGGAGGGCTTGAGATCGTGAGTTTGCTTTGGACATCATCCGAAATGGTCGAAGCCATGGACGGACGTCCGGTTGGCAACCTGCCGGAGGGCGTTGATGGCATCTCGATCGATAGCCGCAGCATCACGCCCGGCGACGCGTTTTTCGCCATCAAGGGCGACCGTGTCGATGGACACAGCTTTGCAGGTTTTGCTGCCGCCAATGGTGCGGGCCTCTTGGTCGTCAGCGAGGCGAAGCTGCCGGCGCTCGGGCGCCTGACCTGCCCGATGATCGTTGTCGATGACGTGCTTGAAGCTATGGTCATGCTCGCAGCCGCCTCCAGGGCGCGCTGCAAGGGCCGGATCATTGCGGTGACGGGATCTGTCGGCAAGACATCAACCAAGGAAATGATTGCCGGCTGCCTCAGGCCTTCGGGCAATGTTCATGCGGCGGTCAAGTCGTTCAACAATCACTGGGGTGTGCCGCTGACGCTGGCGCGCATGCCGTCGGACACGGATTTCGGTGTGTTCGAGATCGGCATGAACCATGCTGGTGAAATCAGCCCGCTGTCGCGCCTGGTGCGTCCGCATGTCGCCGTCATCACCACCATCGCCCCGGTTCACATCGGCCATTTCAACAGCATAGCCGAGATCGCAGCGGCCAAGGCGGAGATCTTCGACGGGCTCGAGCCTCAGGGACACGCAATCCTGAATCGCGATATCGAGCAGTTCGAGGGGCTGTCGCGCGCAGCGAAATCAGCGGGTGCCGAGGTAATCGGCTTTGGCGAGCATGCCAAGGCCAGCTTCCGCCTGCTGGACTATCGCCTGACAGGCGAGACCGGCCATGTTCAGGCGCTGCTTGACAGTGATGAGCCGGTTTCCTTCGACATGGCGATCCCCGGCCAGCATATGGCGGAAAACGCCCTTGCTGCGCTTGCAGCCGTTTCGGTTGCCGGCGGTGACATGGATGCGGCGATCAATACGCTCAGCCAGGCCGAACAGCTGAGCGGCCGTGGCAAGCGTCACCGGCTGAAAATCGGCAATGGCGGCTTTCTGCTGATTGATGAAAGCTACAATGCCAATCCTGCATCGATGCGCGCCGCCCTTGAACTGCTGGGGGCTGCCGAGCCGGCTGAGGGGGGCCGCCGGATCGCCGTGCTCGGTGATATGCTCGAACTCGGGGCCTATGCGCCGGCAGCGCATGAAGCGCTGGCCGCGCCGCTGGTTTCCGCCGGCGTCAGCCATGTCTTTCTGGCCGGGCACGAGATGCTGGCCCTGAAACAGGCCCTGCCGGACAGCATGGTTGTGGAATACCGCGAAAAAACCGAGGATTTGCGACCTCTGGTAGCTTCTTCCGTGGGCGTAAACGACATTGTAATGATAAAATCTTCATTGGGGATCGGATTCGGTTCGATCGTGAAGACTATGCTTGAGACTTACCCGGCGCTCTAGGGGGCGTATGGGTTGCTGTCGCCGGAAAGGGGCGTTTATGCTGATTTGGCTCGTGGAATTGGCCGACCGGTTCCAGTTTTTCAATCTGTTCCGTTATATCACCTTTCGTGCCGGCGCTGCGGTTTTCACCTCGGCGCTGATCGTTTTCCTGTTCGGTCCGGCCATCATCGCCGCGCTCAGGATCCGCCAGGGCAAGGGGCAGCCGATCCGCGCTGACGGACCGCAGACCCATTTCAAGAAGGCCGGCACGCCGACCATGGGCGGGCTGATGATCCTCGCCGGTATCGTCGGTGCCTCGCTGCTGTGGGCGGACCTCTCCAACGCCTATGTCGTGGCAACGCTGCTCGTCACGCTCGGCTTTGGCGCCATCGGTTTTTATGATGACTATCTGAAGGTCACCAAGCAATCGGACAAGGGGTTCTCCGGCCGCAAACGGCTGTTTTTCGAATTCATCATTGCCGGCATTGCCGTGTTTTTCATGATGCGCGCTTCGGTGATCGCCAGCCCGACGGACAGCCATCTGGCAACGGCGCTGACCTTTCCCTTCTTCAAGGATCTGGTCCTCAATCTCGGCTGGTTCTTCGTTCCCTTCGGCGCCTTCGTCATCGTGGCAGCCGGAAATTCGGTCAACCTCACGGATGGGCTCGACGGTCTGGCAACGGTTCCGGTGATCATTGCCGCCGGTTCCTTTGCGGTGATTGCCTATGTCGCCGGTAACGCGGTTTTCGCCAATTATCTGCAGATCAACTACGTGCCGGGAACCGGAGAGCTGGTGGTGATCCTCAGCGCCGTCATCGGTGCCGGCATGGGGTTTCTGTGGTTCAACGCGCCGCCGGCCGCCATCTTCATGGGCGATACCGGCTCTCTCGCACTTGGCGGGCTGATCGGCTCCGTCGCCGTTGCCACCAAGCATGAGATCGTCATGGCTATCATCGGCGGGCTCTTCGTTCTGGAAGCCATGTCGGTCATCATTCAGGTCGCGGTTTACAAGCGAACGGGCAAGCGGGTCTTCTTGATGGCGCCTATCCATCACCATTTTGAAAAACTCGGCTGGACCGAAAGCCAGGTGGTGATCCGCTTCTGGATCATCTCCTTCGGCCTGGCGCTGCTCGGCCTTGCAACGCTGAAGCTCAGATAGGATTGCGCCCGTGATTCCGGTCACTTCATTTTCCGGCAGGAAGGTTGCCCTTTTCGGCCTTGGCGGTTCGGGACTGGCAACCGCGCATGCGCTGGTTGCTGGCGGTGCTCTTGTTACTGCCTTTGACGACAAGCACGAAATGGTCGAACGCGCGCGTGCCGAGGGCATTCCCGTCGGTGATCTGCGCGCGCTCGACTGGAGCGAGACTGGCGCGCTTGTGCTGTCGCCCGGCGTGCCTCTGACGCATCCCGTGCCACACTGGAGTGTAAAGCTGGCCCAGGCCGCCGGTGTCGAGATTATCGGCGATGTCGAACTGTTTTGCCGCGAACGGCGGCTCCATGCGCCCGAGGCGACGCTGATCGCCATTACCGGAACCAATGGAAAGTCGACGACGACAGCGCTGATTGCCCATATTCTCGAAGAAGCCGGGCTCGATGTCCAGCTTGGCGGCAATATCGGCACCGCCGTGCTGAGCCTGGCAGAACCGGCCGCCGGGCGTTTCTATGTCGTCGAGTGCTCGTCTTACCAGATCGATCTGGCCCCAAGTCTCGATCCCGATGTCGGCATTCTGCTCAATGTGACGCCGGATCACCTCGACCGGCATGGCGACATGGCGCATTACGCTGCCATCAAGGAGCGGCTGGTTGCAAAATCTGTCGTGGCTGTGATTGCCGCCGATGACAGCTATACACGGGCGATCGCCGCCCGGCTTGACGCAGCAGGGCATCGGGTCGCGCGCGTTTCGAAAGAGCTTGGTACCGTCAGTGAAGGCCTGGTTTTCGATGGCGCGGCGGTGCTCAGGATTGACCACAAGGCCGTGTTCCCGGTTGTCGACCTCTCGGCCCAGACTGCGCTGAAGGGCGCCCATAACGGTCAGAATGCTGCTGCAGCTATCGCTGCCTGTCTCGCAGCGGGTCTTTCGGACGCGGAAATCGTGGCTGGCATCGCCAGCTTTCCCGGACTTGCGCACCGCATGCAGCCGGTCGCGCGGCGCGGGCGGGTTCTGTTCGTCAATGATTCCAAGGCGACCAATGCCGATGCATCAGCGCCCGCACTGGCAACTTTCGACCGGATCTACTGGATTCTCGGCGGCCGGCCGAAGCAGGGCGGTATCACCTCTCTCGGTGCCTTCTTTCCGAAGGTTGCCCGCGCCTATCTCATCGGAGAAGCCGCCGATGCCTTTGCCGAAACGCTGGGGGACGCGGTTGATCATGTCATGTGTGATACGCTGGACAAGGCTGTTGCCGCGGCTGCGGAAGATGCAGCTGCCGATCCCCATGACGCGCCGGTCGTGCTGCTGTCACCGGCCTGTGCCAGCTGGGATCAGTTCAGAAGTTTTGAGCATCGTGGCGAAGCCTTTGCCGCCTATGTGGCCGAAATTGAGGGCGTTGAAACCCTTTTGAGACCCAAGGAAGGGATGTAAGCCATGGTAAGTCGCGTTCAGCGCGGTGTCATTGCCGACTGGTTCTGGACCATTGACCGCTATCTGCTGGCAGCCTTCATCCTGTTGATGGGCATTGGCTTCATGCTGTCTTTTGCCGCATCGCCGGCGGTTGCGGAGCGACTGGGCTATGACAGCTTCTATTTCGTCCGGCGGCACGCGATTTTTCTGGTTCCCTCGATCATCACGCTGGTCGGTCTGTCCTTTCTGTCGCCGAAGCAGGTCAGGCGGCTTTCCACGGTCATCCTCGTCTGTGCGCTGCTGGCAATGGTGGCGGCGCTGTTCTTCGGTACCTCCAATAATGGCTCGCGGCGCTGGGTGGTGATCGCGGGCTTTTCGCTGCAGCCGTCAGAATTTCTGAAGCCGGCATTTGCGATTGTCTGCGCCTGGCTGTTTGCAGAACATCAGCGTTATCCGGAAATTCCGGGCAATCTCTTCGCCGGGATGCTCTATGTGATCTCCGTCGTCCTGCTGATTGCCCAGCCTGATTTCGGTCAGACCGTGCTTCTGACCGTCGTCTGGGGCGGTATCTTTTTCATGGCCGGCATGTCGTGGCTGTGGATCGCCGGGCTATCGGGTGGCGCTGTCGCGGGCTTTCTCGGGGCCTATACCTGGATGCCGCATGTGACGTCGCGTGTTGACCGGTTTCTCACCGGCGAGGGCGATAATATGCAGGTGAACCTTGCCGCCAAGGCGATCATGCGGGGCGGTCTGTTCGGTACGGGGCCTGGCGAAGGGGTGGTCAAGCGCAGCCTGCCGGATAGTCATACCGACTTTGTGTTCTCCGTTGCTGCGGAAGAATTCGGCATTCTGTTCTGCCTGTTTCTGGTCGGCATTTTCGCCTTTATCGTGATGCGCGGGCTGAACCATGCCTATCGCGAGCGCGATGATTTCGCCCGTTATGCGGTTGCCGGCCTGGTGCTGCAGTTCGGCATGCAATCGGTTATCAATATTGGTGTTGCCCTGCAGCTGATGCCGGCCAAGGGCATGACGCTGCCGCTGATTTCGGCCGGCGGATCATCGATGATCGCCACCTGTATCGGCGCCGGCTTCATCCTTGCACTGACCCGGGACCGGCCCGACAAGCGATCGCGCGCCGACCGGATGTTCGAAGAAAAACGGCCGCGCGATGTGGCTGCGGAGTAGACCATGGATAAATCCTGTTTCTTCCTGTCCGCCGGTGGAACGGGCGGGCATGTCTTTCCTGCCGAGGCGCTGGCGCATGAGCTGACGGCGCGTGGGCATGCTGTCCATCTGGTGACCGACAGCCGGGCGGAGCGCTATGCCGGCAGATTTCCCGCCGATATTCATGTGGTGCCGTCCGCAACCTTCGGCTCGAAGAACCCGATCGCCCTCATCAAGGCGGCATGGACGCTGTTCATCGGCACCCGCAAGGCGCGGGCGCTGTTTTTCAAGCATCGCCCGGCGGCGGTGATCGGCTTTGGCGGCTATCCGACCGTTCCGCCGCTGATGGCGGCGACCAGTATCGGCATTCCTGCGATGATCCATGAGCAGAATGCGGTGATGGGACGCGCCAACCGCATGCTGGCACCAAGGGTGAAGGCCATTGCCGGCGGCTTCCTGTCGCGCAGCGACCCGCAATTCGGGGCAAAGATTTTCGAGACCGGGAACCCGGTCCGGCCTGCGGTTCTGGAGGCTGCGGCTAAACCCTATCGCCAGCGCCACCCGGAGGATGAATTTCATCTCCTGGTCTTCGGTGGCAGTCAGGGCGCGCATTTTTTCGCCGATGCCATTCCTTCGGCCCTTGCGGCCCTAGAAGATGAGGTCCGGCGGCGGATCGTCGTTACCCAGCAGGCCCGACCGGAAGATCTCGACAATGTCAGGGCGCGCTTTGCGGCGCTCGGCATCAAGGCTGCCGTAACGCCTTTCTTCAACAATATGGCCGAACTGATCGGCGAGGCCGATCTGGTGATCTCGCGCTCCGGCGCATCGACTGTGAGCGAGCTTAGTGTGATCGGACGCCCGGCCATTTTCGTGCCCTATCCGCATGCACTCGATCATGATCAGGCGGCCAATGCAGCCCGGATGGAGCAGGCAGGCGGGGCGCGGGTCATTCGCCAGGAGGAGCTTTCCGTCAGCATTCTTTCGGATTTGTTAACCAAGGCTGTGAATGATCCGGAGAAACTGCAGAAATCCGCGGCAGCGGCGCGGGCGGCCGGCAAGCCAGAGGCAACCAAGCGCCTGGCCGATCTCGCCGAGGCGCTGGCCAGCGGCGCACCACTTGAAGGAACAGAAAAATGAAAATGCCGCAGTCGATCGGTGTCGTCCATTTCATCGGAATCGGTGGCATCGGCATGAGCGGCATCGCCGAGGTGCTGAACAATCTCGGCTATCGCGTCCAGGGATCGGACCAGGCAGAGAGCGCCAATGTTCAGCGCCTGCGGGAGAAGGGTATCGACGTTGCCATTGGTCATGCCGCTGAAAATCTGAAGGATGCCGAGGTGGTTGTCGTGTCGTCGGCGATCCGCCGGACCAATCCCGAACTGGCGGCCGCGCGCGAGCGGCTGCTGCCGATCGTCAGGCGCGCGGAGATGCTGGCCGAACTGATGCGCTTTCGCGATGCGATTGCCATTGGCGGCACCCATGGCAAGACAACCACGACCTCGCTGGTGGCAACGCTGCTGGAAGCGGGCGGTCTCGACCCGACGGTGATCAATGGCGGCATCATCAATGCTTACGGCACCAATGCGCGCATGGGCGAGGGAGAGTGGATGGTGGTGGAAGCCGACGAATCCGACGGCACATTCCTGAAACTGCCCGCTGAAATTGCCGTCGTCACCAATATCGATCCGGAGCATCTCGATCACTACGGCTCCTTTGACAATGTCCGTTCGGCTTTTCGCCAGTTCGTCGAAAACGTTCCCTTCTATGGCTGCGGCGTGATGTGTCTCGATCACCCGGAAGTGCAGAGCCTCGTTGGCCAGATCGAGGATCGCCGCGTTGTCACCTATGGTGAGAACCCCCAGGCCGATGTGCGCTTTTCCAATATCCGCATGGATGGAACGCGCACCACTTTTGACGTTGATATCCGCCGCCGCCGCCGGCCCTCGGCGCGGCTTGAAAATCTCGTTCTGCCGATGCCCGGCCGCCACAATGTTTCCAATGCCACAGCGGCCATCGCCGTCGCCGACCGGCTGCATATCCCCGAAGATGCAATCCGCAAGGGACTTGCCGGCTTTGGCGGCGTCAAGCGCCGCTTCACGCTGGTCGGCGAATGGAATGGAGCGCAGATCTTCGACGATTATGGCCATCACCCGGTCGAAATCCGTTCGGTGCTCAGAGCAGCACGGGAGGCCTGCAAAGGCCGGATCATCGCCGTACATCAGCCACATCGCTATTCGCGGCTTTCAAGTCTGTTCGAAGAATTCATCGGCTGCTTCAATGATGCCGATACGGTTTTCATTGCCCCGGTCTATGCCGCCGGCGAGGATCCGATCGAGGGCGCAAATGCCGAAGCGCTGGTGGCGCGCATGCGTGCGGCCGGTCACCGCGATGCGCATGTTCTGCTATCGGCAGACAATTTGCCCTCAGAGGTTGCGAAGCTTGCAAAACCGGGCGATTTTGTCGTTTTGCTGGGCGCAGGCAGCATCACCACCTGGGCGGCGAAATTGCCGGCTGCGCTTGCTGATATTGCGTGAAGGATAACAGACAATGCTTGACGGCAAAGCGCTGATCGATCGTCTCGGCCCCGCTGTTTCTGATCTGCGTGGAAAACTGGTTCCCAATGCTCCGATGGACCGCATCACCTGGTTTCGCGCCGGCGGGCCGGCCGAACTCTTGTTTCAGCCGCTTGATGAGGATGATCTGAGCACGTTTCTCAAGGCACTGCCAGACGATGTACCACTGAGCGTGGTTGGCGTCGGCTCCAATCTTCTGGTGCGTGATGGCGGGGTGAAAGGTGTTGTCCTGCGCCTCTCGGCCAAGGGTTTTTCAGCGGTTGAGCGCGTTGGTGAGACGGCGATCCGTGTTGGCGCAATCACGCCTGACAAGCATCTGGCCGGCTTTGCCATGGATCAGGGCATCGGCGGACTGTCCTTCTTTTATGGCATTCCCGGTTCCATCGGCGGGGCGTTGAAGATGAATGCCGGTGCCAATGGCGGTGAAACCGCGGCGGTTCTTGTGGAAATCTACGGCGTCAATCGCAAGGGCGAGAAGGTGACCATCAAGAAAGCGGATATGCATTATGGCTACCGCCATTCCGAGCCACCGGAGGATGTCATTTTCACCGGTGCGCTGTTTGAAGGTCATGCAGAAGACCGTGACGTTATCCGCGAGGAAATGGATGCGGTGCGCGAGCACCGTGAAGCGGTTCAGCCGATCCGCGAGAAGACCGGTGGTTCAACGTTCAGGAACCCGCCCGACAAGTCTGCCTGGGAGCTGATCGATGAGGCCGGGTGCCGGGCGCTGATGATCGGCGGTGCCCAGATGTCGCCGATGCACTGCAATTTCATGATCAATCTCGGTCATGCCTCGGCCTATGATCTGGAATATCTCGGCGAGACCGTGCGCGAAGAGGTCTATCGCCATTCCGGCATTCTGCTTGAATGGGAGATCAAGCGGATCGGTGATTTTCTGCCGGGTCGGGCGGTCAAGCCTTTCGGTCCTGACAAGCTTGTCTGATGCGCTAGGCGGCACGGCGATATGCATGCGCTAACATATTGAAAACATGCATGCCTGTCGCTGTCGGCCAGCTCCGGCGCGATGCTGCATCGGCGAAAGATTAATATTTTTTTTCGCGCCGCCCGAATACCTGTCTGCGAAGGAAGAAAGCCATATGGCGCCGGGCTTTTGCCGCATGGCGGCATGGCCGAAAACTGTCATCCCGCAAATCGAAGCCGTCACCGGTTAACCAAAGTAAACGCTTCATTAACCATCCTGAGGCACTACTGGTCTCATGAATTTCCTGCTTCGTGCAGGGTGCTGATTTCAGGCAGCGGAGACACCGTTGCATGGGCTTGGGGATGGGCATGAACGCCTTGCATGTTGCAGTTTTGATGGGCGGATTTTCCTCGGAGCGGCCGGTGAGCCTCTCTTCGGGAAAGGCCTGCGCCGATGCGCTGGAGGCGGAAGGTTACCGCGTCAGCCGCATTGACGTCGATCGCAACATCGCGTCCGTCTTGAGTGCACTGAAACCCGACGTCGCTTTCAACGCATTGCATGGCCCCTTCGGCGAGGATGGTCTGGTTCAGGGCATTCTTGAATATCTCGAAATCCCCTATACCCATTCCGGCGTTCTGGCCTCCGCCCTGGCGATGAACAAGGTGCAGAGCAAGCGGATCGTCAAGGCCGCGGGCGTACCGGTTGCCGAAGACCGTGAAATGATGCGTTTCGATATCGGCCCCGAGCATCCCATTCAGCCGCCTTACGTCATCAAGCCGGTGAATGAAGGGTCATCCTTCGGTGTGCTGATTGTCCGTGAAGATCAGGAAACGGTCCCGCAATCCGTGACCGCATCCGACTGGCCCTATGGTGACCGCGTCATGGTGGAGCGCTATGTTGCCGGCCGTGAATTCACCTGCGGTGTCATGGGGGACGCGGCGCTCGGTGTCACCGAGATCGTGCCGCAGGGCCACAGCTTCTATGATTTTGATGCAAAATACCGTCCTGGCGGGTCAAAACACATTCTTCCGGCGGATCTTAAACCAAATATTTACCAAAAGATTCAAACACTCGCAGTTCAGGCACACAAGGCTATCGGTTGCCGCGGCGTATCCCGTTCGGATTTCCGCTTTGACGAAAGCCTTGGCGATGAAGGTCTCATCTGGCTCGAAGTCAACACCCAGCCAGGCATGACGCCGACCTCGCTTGTTCCGGAAATGGCCGCCCATGGCGGCTATGCATTTGGTTCTTTTCTTCGGTGGATGGTGGAGGACGCTTCGTGTTCGCGATGACCGGCAAACAAGGCGGATATGACCGCACGGAACGCTCCGCAGCGCCCGATGGCGCCCGGTCGTTGCCGCGTCCGGCTCGCCGTGTTGCACGGTCGCTGTCGAACCTTGCAACCGGCCGCACGCCGATCCCGCGCCATCTCGGCAGTGTCGTGGCCGTGGTGTTCTTTGCCGCCTGCGGCGTCAATGCCGTGATGGTTGCCGGCAATGGCGAACAGCTGTCGCGCGCTGCCATCGAGCTCAGCGGCTTCTCGATCGACGACATCCAGATCTCCGGCAATGTCGAGACCTCCGAAATTGCCGTGCTGCAGAGCCTGGATCTCGATACATCGATTTCGCTGCATGGTCTGGATATCGACCGCGCCCGTGGCCAGCTTCTCAATCTGCCCTGGGTCGCCGATGCCGATATCCGGAAGATCTATCCGAACACGCTGAAAATCTCGCTGAAAGAGCGCAAGCCCTATGCGCTGTGGCAGCAGGAAGATGGCAGCCTGCTGATGATCGAGGAAAGCGGCAATGTCATCGGTGCACTCACCGAAGCGAAATTCCGTCGCCTGCCTCTGGTTCTGGGGCAGGGCGCCAATCTGGCGGCGAAGGATCTCGACAGCCTGCTGACCAGCTGGCCGGAACTTTCAAACCGGGTTCGCGCCTACAAGCGTATCGACGGCCGCCGCTGGGATATCTATCTCGACAACGGCATGATTGTGAAACTGCCGGAGACGGGCACGGACGCTGCGGTCGCAAGGCTCAAATCGCTGGAAGAGACCCGTCAGATTCTCGAGCGCGAGATCGCCGCAATCGATCTGCGTCTCGACGACCGCATTGCCATTCAGCTGACGCCGGACGCGCTGGAGCGCCGCGACGCCGAGGTTGAGCAGCTCAAGAAAAGCTTCAAGAACAAGGGAGTGCGTCTATGAGCTTGTTCGGCTCCTCTCAATCGGGTCTGCCACGTGTTCGCGCGCCGTCGTCGAAGCGTACCCACATTGTCAGCGTGCTGGATATCGGCTCCTCTAAGGTGGTCTGCATGATCGCCCGGCTGACCCCGCGCAGCGAGAGCAAGGTTCTACCCGGCCGCACCCATGCGATCGAGGTGATCGGTATCGGCCATCAGCGCTCTGCCGGCATCAAGAACGGCGTGATCGTTGATCTGGACGCGGCTGAACATGTCATCCGCCTTTCCGTCGACGCCGCAGAGCGGATGGCGGGCCTGACGGTTGACAGCCTGCTCGTCAATGTTTCGGCCGGACGGCTGACCAGCGACACCTATTCCGCCACCATCGATCTCGGCGGTCAGGAAGTGGACTCCTCGGATCTGAAGCGGGTCCTGTCGGCGGTTTCGCGCCGTTCGATGAGCGAGGAACGCCAGGTTCTGCACTCAATGCCGACGGGCTTCACGCTGGATGGTGAACGCGGCATCCGCGATCCGCTCGGCATGTATGGCGAAAATCTCGGCGTCGATCTTCACGTCGTCTCGGCGGAACGCCTGGCGCTGCGCAATCTCGAGCTGTGTGTCAACCGTGCGCATCTGTCGGTCGAAAGCATGGTCGCAACGCCCTATGCCAGCGGTCTGGCCGCGCTTGTCGATGATGAAGTCGAGCTTGGCTGCGCGGCGATCGATATGGGCTCCGGCACGACGACGATCTCGGTCTTTGCCGAGGGTAAGCTGGTTCATACCGACGCCATCAGCCTTGGCGGACGTCATGTGACGACAGATCTCGCCCGCGGTCTTTCGACCCGGATGGAAGATGCAGAAAGGCTGAAATGCGTTCACGGTTCGGCAATTGCCTCGAGCCTGGACGAGCGTGAACTGATCTCCGTCCTGCCGATCGGCGAGGATGAGCGCGATCAGCCGCGCCAGCTTTCCAAGGCGCTCGTCTCGCGCATCGTCAAGGCGCGCGTGGAAGAGACGCTGGAACTGATCCGCGACCGTATTCAGCTTTCGGGGCTTTCCTCGGTGGTTGGCAAGCGCGTCGTGCTGACAGGCGGGGCGAGCCAGCTTATCGGGCTCAGCGAACTGGCCCGGCGGATCCTGAGCCGCAATGTCCGGATCGGACGCCCCATGGGCGTTGCCGGATTGCCCCCGGCGGCCAAGGGACCGGCATTTTCGACCGCAGTCGGACTGCTGATCTATCCGCAGGTGGCGGAGAATGAATTCTACGGCCGGGACCAGCGCGGTTTTGCCGTATCGGGAGGCGGTGGACGACTCGCTCGGGTCGGCCAATGGCTCCGGGAAAGCTTTTAACGAACACAAGGAATTGGCCGACTTGGCGGTGCGGCCTTAGCGAGAAGGAACGGTAAACATGACAATCACGCTTCAAAAGCCAGATATTACCGAGCTGAAGCCTCGGATCACTGTTTTCGGCGTCGGCGGCGGCGGCGGCAATGCGGTCAACAACATGATCACCGCAGGCCTGCAGGGTGTCGACTTCGTTGTCGCAAACACCGATGCTCAGGCGCTCACCATGACCAAGGCCGAACGCGTCATCCAGCTTGGTGTCGGCGTCACCGAAGGTCTTGGCGCCGGATCGCAGCCGGAAGTCGGTCGCGCTGCTGCCGAAGAATGCATCGATGAAATCATCGATCACCTGAACGGCACGCATATGTGCTTCGTCACCGCCGGCATGGGTGGTGGTACCGGCACTGGCGCTGCTCCGATCGTTGCCCAGGCCGCCCGCAACAAGGGCATCCTGACGGTCGGTGTTGTCACCAAGCCGTTCCAGTTCGAAGGCGCGCGTCGCATGCGGCTCGCCAATTCCGGTATCGAGGAACTGCAGAAGTCCGTCGATACGCTGATCGTCATTCCGAACCAGAACCTGTTCCGGATCGCCAATGACAAGACCACCTTTGCCGACGCCTTCGCGATGGCCGACCAGGTGCTCTATTCCGGTGTTGCCTGCATCACCGATCTGATGGTCAAGGAAGGCCTGATCAACCTCGACTTCGCCGACGTTCGTTCGGTGATGCGCGAGATGGGCCGCGCCATGATGGGTACGGGTGAAGCTTCGGGCGAAGGCCGCGCAATGCAGGCCGCTGAGGCTGCAATCGCCAATCCGCTGCTGGATGAAACCTCCATGCGCGGCGCGCAGGGCTTGCTGATCTCCATCACCGGTGGCCGCGACCTGACCCTGTTTGAAGTTGATGAAGCCGCTACGCGCATTCGCGAAGAAGTCGATCCGGACGCCAACATCATCCTCGGCGCAACCTTCGACGAAGATCTGGAAGGCATTATTCGCGTTTCCGTGGTTGCCACCGGTATCGATCGCGCTGGCGTCGAATCCGATTCGGACGGACCGGAGACCCGCCGCGAAACCCGCCCGGAAATCCGCTCCAGCAACGCTGCACCGACCTCTGCGCCGATCGCCGCTGCGCCGCAGCCGCGTCATGACCCGATTGCTGACACGATCCGCTCGGCCGAAGCCGAGATGGAACGTGAGCTGCAGATGGCCGTGAACCGTGCGCCGCAGGCCCAGCCGCAGCAGCCGCAGCCGCGCCAGGATGCCTTTGCCCCCAAGAGCCAGCTCTTCGGCGGTGAAGCACCCCGTCAAGCCGCTCCGCAGCCGCAGCCGTCAATGGCGCGTCCGCAGGTTAATGTGCAGCAGGCACCGGTCCAGCAGCAGCCGGCCCAGCAGCAGCCGATGCATCACGAACCCGTGCAGACCCGCCGCATGCCGGAAGTCACCGATTTCCCGCCGATGGTTCAGGCCGAGATGGATCACCGCGTCCAGGCGGAACGTCGTGTCGAACATGAAGAGCGCGGCCCCAAGGCCCTGTTCAAGAAGATCAGCCACTCGCTTGGCCGTATCGATGAAAGCTACGACAACAGCCAGGCAGAACCCGCTCCTGCGCCGCAGCATAATCCCTATGCTCCGCGTCGGGCCGAGCCGCAGCAGGCTGCACCGCAGCAGCCGCGTGCACGCCAGGATGACGATCAGTTCGATATCCCGGCCTTCCTGCGTCGCCAGGCAAACTGACCAGAAGGGATCGTGAAGAAAAACCGCCTATAACGTTTCTTCTCCCGACGAAAAGGCCCGGCTGCGACCCCGCAGCCGGGCCTTTTGCGGCTTTCGTAACAAAGCGAAAGAAACAGTGATTTGGTTTGTCGCGCTCTTATCCGTAAAACACGATCAACGAGATGCTGTTGCGACTCGTACGGGTGTTTGCGTCCGCAATGTAAAACGCTTTTTGCAGGCATCGCCCGGACCGTTGATTTCTCGGAGGCTCTCCCGGATGTCTCCAGCAGCAGCGTTCAAGGTTTTTGAGTTTTAAGGGTTTTGAAAATGCCGACAGCTTTTGTGGGACAACAGACGACGATCACGCACAGCATGCGCGTGGAGGGTATTGGCGTTCATTCGGGAAAGCCTGTCGCGATCACTTTTCATCCTTCCATTGCTGGCGCTGGTATCGTTTTTGAGCGTCTTCGCGATGGCCGGGTCGTCAGCGCCTATGAAGCGATTTCTGAAAATGTCGGCCCCACTGACCTGTGCACCGTTCTCGGGAGCCGGCCGGATGAATGGATCGCCACGATTGAGCATGTGATGGCAGCTGTCTACGCGCTCGGTGTCGACAATCTCCGCATTGCCGTCGAAGGTGGTGAAATGCCGATCATGGACGGCAGTTCACGGGTTTTTGTCAATGCGCTGAAGGATGCCGGCATTGTGAAGCTGGCTGAGCGCCGTGGCTATATCCGCGTTCTCAAGACCGTTCGCGTCGAGAAGGGTGCCGGCTGGGCGGAGTTCAGCCCCTATGACGGGACGCATTTCGACGTTGAGATCGATTTTGATTCGCCCGCGATCGGACGGCAGAAGTGGCAGGGCAACATGACGCCGGAAACCTTCCGCCGCGAATTGGCCAGTGCGCGCACTTTCGGTTTCATGCGGGATGTTGAGCCGATGTGGGCGCAGGGCTTTGCGCTCGGCTCCTCGCTCGAAAATTCGGTTGTCATTTCCGATGATGACAAGGTCATCAACCCGGAAGGTCTGCGTTTCGTTGACGAGTTCGTGCGCCACAAGACGCTGGATGCCGTTGGTGATCTGGCCATGATGGGCAGCCGCTTTGCCGGTGCCTTCCGGTCCTATCGCGGTGGCCACAAGCTGAATGCCATGGCTGTTCGCGCCCTGCTGGAAACACCCGGTGCCTGTGTTTTTGTCGCGCCGGAAGTCGGTGGCCTGAAAGAGCGTCATTCCATTCAGCTCGTTGCATCGGCCTCGCTTTCCTGAACAATTGCAAAACGATCGTTGTCGAATTCCAATCAGGTTGTTTATAAGTTCTTTGACAACTGATACGGGTATAGTCTACTAACGAAACTATAGCGTTCGGCCACAAAAATGTTCGTTTTTGCCCGCACCACGTTGCTCTCACCCGTGGTATATGCGTAAAACGTCAGCATAAGGCAGAGGCGCTTCGTGTCGGGCGCGGACAGGGCATAGGAATGATTCTTTCGAAAAGCAGAACGCTCATCTCGACGCTGCGTGCAGCAGCAATTCCGACAGCGATCATTCTTGGGGTTGGTTTTACCCTGGGAAGCTGCTCGAGAGACAAGGATGTGGACATCACCACCCTGCAATATGAGGGTGACTCGCCGCAGAAACTCTATGACGAGGCGCTGGCCAATATCCAGGCCGGCAATACCAGGGAAGCGCTGCGCAAGTTCGCCGCGATAGAGCAGCAGGCTCCGCTGTCTGATCAGGCGCGTCAGGCGATGGTCATGGAGACCTTCCTGCAATATCGTATCGGCAAGTTCGATGCGGCAATTACGGCTGGTCAGAAATATCTGAAGACCTATCCGAACTCCAAGGATATTCCCTATGTGGAGTTCATGGTTGGCATGTCCTATGCCAAAAAGATCGCCAATGTGACGCAGGACCAGTCGGCAGCCGAAAGCACCATCAATGCGATGGAAGAGCTGATCGATCAGTTTCCTGATTCGGACTATGTCGATCAGGCCCGTGAGCAGATCCGATTCGCCCGCGACCAGCTGGCTGGCAAGGAAATGCAGGTCGGCCGCTATTATCTTGAGCGCAAGGACTATGTTGCGGCGATTTCGCGCTTCAACGTCGTCGTCGACAAGTATTCTGACACCAACCAGATCGAAGAAGCGCTTGAGCGTCTCGTTGAAGCCTATTATGCAATGGGTGTCATTTCCGAGGCGCAGAACGCAGCCTGGGTTCTGGGTCACAACTATCCGGACAGTCCCTGGTATCAGCGTGCCTACAAGCTGCTGAATTCGAAGGGGATCGAGCCGAAAGCCAAGGCAACGGCAGCGCCGGCCGCGAAGAGCTGAGCCGACTGCCTCTGCCCTTCACGCGGAGCGCACAGGGATGCTCGTCCAGCTTACCATCCGTGATATCGTCCTGATTGACCGCCTCGAGCTTGATCTCGAGGGCGGTCTTTCGGTGCTGACGGGCGAGACCGGGGCAGGCAAATCCATCCTGCTGGACAGCCTGTCGCTGGCGCTCGGCGCGCGCGGCGATGGCGGGCTGGTTCGGCATGGCCAGGATCAGGGGCAGGTGATCGCGGTCTTTGATGTGCCGCCTGGTCATCCCGTCCGCAACTTCCTGCGCGAGAACGAGCTTGATGATGACGGCGATCTGATCTTCCGGCGGATGCAGTCAGCGGACGGGCGGACCCGTGCATACATCAACGACCAGACGGTCAGTGTCCAGCTGATGCGTCAGGCCGGCCATATGCTGGTGGAAATTCACGGACAGCATGACGAGCGTGCGCTGATCGATACCGATGGCCATCGCCGCCTTCTGGATGCTTTCGGCATGCTTGGCGAAGAGGCCGAGGCGCTTTCAGGTCTCTATCGCGGCTGGCGTGATGTCGAACGACGCCTGAAACAGCACCGTGCGCGCGTCGAGGAGGCTGCCCGTGAGGCTGATTATCTTCGAGCGTCTGTTGAGGAACTGCAGGCCCTGGCTCCCATTGACGGTGAGGAAGAGGAACTGGCGGAACGCCGCGCGACGATGATGAAATCGGAGCGGATTGCCGGTGATATCTCGGAGGCGCTGGAATTCCTGAATGGCAATGGCTCGCCCGTGCCGATGATCGCCTCGCTGGTGCGCCGGCTTGAGCGCAAGTCGCATGAGGTGCCCGGGCTGCTGGAAACATCGGTCAATCTGCTGGACAGCGCATTGGAGCATCTGTCCAACGCGCAGATGGAAGTCGAAGCCGCACTGGAGCGGACTGCCTTTGACCCGAAAGTGCTGGAGCAGGTGGAAGAACGACTTTTCGCGCTGCGCGGCGCATCACGGAAATATAACGTTGCGGTGGCAGAACTGCCCGCACTTGCTGCCAATATGGTGGCCGCGCTTGAGGATCTCGATCAGGGCGAAGCGCGCCTGGTCGCACTCAGCGAGGAGCTCGCGGTGGCGCGAAACGCCTATTTCACGGCTGCAGAAAAGCTGTCGGAAAAACGGCGCGCGGCCGGTGAGCAGCTGGCGGCTGCCGTGATGGCGGAACTGCCGGCGCTGAAGCTCGAGCGCGCCCGTTTCATGGTCTCGCTCGAAAGTGATGCGGAAAGGGCCAGTGCTGAAGGCATCGACACGGTTTCCTTCGAGGTGCAGACCAATCCCGGCTCGCGCGCCGGACCGATCATGAAGGTTGCCTCGGGGGGCGAACTTTCGCGCTTCCTGCTGGCGCTGAAGGTGGCGCTTACCGACAAGGGCTCGGCGCCGACGCTGGTGTTTGACGAAATCGACACGGGCGTTGGCGGGGCGGTGGCGGATGCAATCGGCCAGCGGCTGAAGCGGCTGTCGAAAAAGGTGCAGGTGCTCTCCGTCACCCATGCACCGCAGGTGGCTGCGCGTGCCCATGGTCATTTCCTCATCTCCAAGGGCATGACCAAGGATGGTCACGATGCTGTCGTGACCCGGGTCGAGATCATCGGGCCCGATGCGCGCCAGGAGGAGATCGCCCGCATGCTGGCCGGTGCGCGGATCACTGAAGAGGCCAGGGCTGCCGCAGCCAAGCTGCTGTCGGACGACGGCTGATATGTGAAACTTCCGGGGACGGCACGCTTTCGTTTGGCGCGAGGGATTACGCTTTCACAACAATTGGGTTAGCCTCTATTTTCGGTTGAACCTGTTTCGCATTGCCCTGAAAGCGTTTTTCAATGCATGATTTCCTGATTCATTACTGGCCTCATATTCTTGCCGTTCTGTCTTTCGTGTTTGGCGCGACGGCGGCCATCCATGCGGCCATGACCAAGGACGAGGTCCGTGCTGCCATCGGCTGGGTCGGGGTGATCATGCTGTCGCCGATCCTCGGCGCGTTCATTTATGCAATTGCCGGCATCAACCGGATGCGGCGCGCTTCCATTACCGATAGGCGCAGCGATCTGCGCGACGAGATCAGTCGCGAGGAAGAGCTTCACGGCGTCTGCAACGCCGACATCATGTCTGGCTTCGGGCCGCGCATGGTGGCGATGTGGCGGCTCGGGACGAAGGTTGCCGGCGTGCCGGCGACGGAATGCAATCATGTGCAGATGCTTTCATCCGGCGATGAAGCCTATGCGGCGATGATTGCGGCGATCGAGAAGGCCGAACGCTCGATCCTGCTGGAAACCTATATCTTCGATTCCGACAGTATCGGCCGCAAATTCGTCGATGCGCTGGCCGATGCGGTCAAGCGCGGGGTTGAGGTTCGGGTGCTGGTCGATTCGGTTGGTGCGCGCTATTCGCGCCCCTCAATTGTCGGCCTGCTGCGCGAACGCAATGTCCGTACGGCCACCTTCAACGGCGCGGTGCTGCTGCGCATGCGGCTGCCCTATGCCAATCTGAGGACGCACCGCAAGATTCTCGTCATCGATGGCGGCATTGCCTTTGCCGGCGGCATGAATATCCGTGCAGCCTTTACCGGTCCGGATGCAGCCCATGATACCCATTTCCGGCTGGAAGGCCCGGCCGTGGCGGATTATTTCGCGGTGACTGCGGAGGACTGGTTCTCCGAGACCAAGGAGCTTCTTTCCGGGGATGCCTGGCGCGTGGTCGACAACCACCCGGAGGGCAGGGGCGTGATTGCCCGGGTCGTGCCGTCCGGTCCGGACCGCAATGTCGGCAATAACAACAAGATGATCATCGGGGCATTGTCCGTGGCGGAAGAGACGGTGATGATCATGTCGCCCTATTTCCTCCCGGACCGCGATCTGGTTTCCGCGCTTGCAACAGCGGCGCGGCGCGGCGTCATCGTCGATATCGTCGTGCCGGACGACAACAATCTGAAGACGGTCGATCATGCGATGACGGCGCAGTTCGACGAGATCATTCGTGATGGCAGCCGGATCTGGCGTGATCTCGGGCCTTTCAATCACTCCAAGCTGATGACGGTCGACGGGAAGTGGTCCTATCTCGGTTCGACCAACATGGATTCGCGTTCGCTGCGGCTGAATTTTGAAACGGATCTGGAAGTGTTTGATGAAGCCTTTGCCGCCGATATTGCCAGCCGCATCACCGCCGCGCGGGAACGCGCGCGACAGGTGACGCGTGAGATGCTGGCAAGCCGTCATTATTTGCGTAAATTGCGCGATCGCCTGTTGTGGTTGGGGCTGCCCTATCTCTAATATTGCCGGGCGATCCTCAGCCATTTCGGAAAATCAGCTTCGGCAATGCAATGAAGACAAAGAAACCAAACCTCGCAGATTCAGTGATGCGGTCAATGCGCGAGAACGGGCGGCGCCCGGAACACGCTGTGCGGCTTGAGGGTGAGGGGCTCAGGGTCGCGACCTACAATGTCCACAAATGCGTCGGGACCGACCGCAAGTTCGATCCCGACCGGACCTTTCAGGTCATCCGTGAAATCAATCCCGATCTGATTGCGCTGCAGGAAGCGGATACGCGGTTCGGCGAGCGGACCGGGCTTCTGGATCTGAAGCGGATCGAGGTGGAGACCGGCCTTGTCGCCGTGCCGGTGCGCGCCAGTGCCAAGGCCCACGGCTGGCATGGCAATCTGGTGCTGGTGCGTGATGGTGCGGTGCGCGATATCCTGCGCGAACCGCTTCCCGGGCTTGAGCCGCGTGGGGCACTCCTGACCGAGATCCTTCTCAATAGCGGGGTGTCGCTCAGGATTGTCGCCGTGCATCTGGGGCTGTTGCGCTGGGCACGGCGCCAGCAGGCCGAACACATCCTGTCGCTGCTTTCCCGGCGCGACGAGGCGGCAACACTGATCATGGGCGACATGAATGAATGGCGGCTCGGCAATGGTTCGGCGCTGACCCGGTTCGAGCGTGCCTTTGGCGATCTGCCGCCGGCCCGGGCGAGCTTTCCGGCGCGCTGGCCGGTTCTGGCGCTGGATCGCATCATTTCCAATCGCAGCGGCATTGTCCGTGATCTTGCCGTGCATGATTCGGCGCTGTCGCGGCTTGCTTCCGATCACCTGCCGCTGACGGCGCTGATTGATACCAAGCAGCTTGATCCCCAGGTAGAAATCGACACCAGACTTTCGTCGGCGGGTTAAGCTTGTCGCCGCCATAGTCAGACGCTAAGACCGCCTGTGATTTGATGCTGTCGGCTGCGAGAAGCGATCGCGGCGGATAGGTTTTGCTTTCAGGGAATGAGAAAAATGGGCACGGACACGATTGCCGTCGATGCGCTGACGAAAGAAGAGGCTCAGGCCGAGCTCGAACGGCTTGCCGCCGAGATTGCCCGCAATGACATGCTCTATCATGGCAAGGATCAGCCGGTGCTGAGCGATGCCGATTATGATGCACTCAAGCGGCGCAATGATGCGATCGAAGCGCGGTTTCCCGATCTGGTGCGCACGGACAGCCCGTCTCAGCGTGTCGGTGCAGCCCCGTCCGAGACCTTTGCGCAGGTCGTCCATGCCGTGCCGATGCTGTCACTCGACAATGTGTTTTCCGACGAGGACGTGCAGGATTTTGTCGCTTCGGTTTATCGCTTCCTCGGCCAGATGCCGGATCAGTCGATTGCCTTTACCGCCGAACCGAAGATTGACGGCCTGTCGATGTCGCTGCGCTATGAGAACCGGGTGCTCGTTTCCGGTGCGACGCGCGGTGACGGCACGACGGGCGAAAATGTCACCGCCAATGTTCGCACCATTGCCGAGATTCCCGACCGGCTGCCCGAAGATGCGCCGGATGTGGTCGAGGTGCGCGGCGAAATCTACATGGCGAAAAGCGATTTTGCCGCGTTGAACGAGAAGCTGGCGGCGGACGGCAAGCAGACCTATGTGAACCCGCGTAACACCGCCTCCGGTTCGCTGCGCCAGCTCGATGCGAAAGTGACGGAACGCCGCAAGCTGAAATTCTTCGCCTATGCCTGGGGCGAAATGTCGGCGATGCCAGCAGACACACAGAGCGGCATGGTCGAGACATTCAAAAGCTGGGGCTTTCCGGTCAATCCGCTGACCCGGCGGCTTGCAAGTGTCGAGGCGCTGCTGGATCACTACCGCGAAATCGGCGTTATTCGCGGCGATCTCGATTATGACATTGACGGTGTTGTCTACAAGGTCGACCGGCTCGACCTGCAGCAGCGGCTGGGGTTCCGTTCGCGCAGCCCGCGCTGGGCAACAGCGCATAAATTTCCGGCCGAGCAGGCGATCACGCGACTGACAGGGATCGATATCCAGGTCGGGCGTACCGGAGCGCTGACGCCGGTGGCGCGGCTGGAGCCGGTGACGGTCGGCGGCGTGGTGGTGACCAATGCGACGCTGCATAATGAGGATTATATTCTCGGCAAGGGCGGCAATGGCGAGCCGATCCGCGACGGGCGCGATATTCGCATCGGCGATTATGTCATCGTTCAGCGCGCTGGCGATGTCATCCCGCAGATTGTCGACATCCTGCCGGAAAAGCGGCCCGAAGATGCAAAGGCGTTCGAGTTTCCGACCGTGTGTCCGGTCTGCGGTTCGCATGCGGTGCGTGACGTCAATGAAAAGACCGGCAAGCTCGATGCCGTGCGTCGCTGCACCGGCGGTTTTGTCTGCCGGGCGCAGGCCGTGGAGCATCTGAAGCATTTCGTTTCCCGCAATGCCTTTGATATCGAAGGGCTTGGCACCAAGCAGGTCGATTTCTTCTTCGAGCAGGAGGATGAGGCGCTTGCTATCCGCACGGCGCCGGAGATTTTCACGCTGGAACGGCGCCAGCAGGAAAGCACACTGACAAAGCTTGAGAATTTCAACGGCTGGGGCAAGACCTCGGTGACCAATCTCTACGCCTCCATCAACGCGCGGCGTGAAATTGCCCTTCACCGCTTCATCTTCGCGCTCGGTATCCGCCATGTCGGCGAGACGACGGCCAAGCTCCTGGCGCGCTCCTATGTCAGCTATCAGCATTTCTTCGCGGCGATGACCGAGGCATCGGCAGGAACGGGCGAAGCCTGGGATGAGCTGAACAATATTGACGGCATCGGCGCTGTGGTCGCCAAGGCGCTGACCGACTTTTTTGGCGAGAAACGCAATCTCGATGTGATCGGCAAGCTTCTCGAAGAGGTGACGCCGCTTGATGATGCGCACAAGGTCGATGACAGCAGCCCGGTTGCGGGCAAGACGGTGGTTTTCACCGGCTCATTGGAAAAGATGACCCGTGATGAGGCCAAGGCACGAGCGGAAAGCCTGGGCGCCAAGGTGGCGGGCTCGGTGTCGAAGAAAACCGATATCGTCGTGGCGGGGCCGGGGGCTGGCTCCAAGCTCGCCAAGGCGCAGCAACTCGGCATCACCACGATGGACGAGGATGAATGGCTGGCGCTGATCGGCGGTTGATACGGCCTGACCCTCGGGCCGGCCGCCTTGTTTCGTTCTGGAGCCTTCCTATCTTCCGGTAAGACCTGATCACGACCGGAGGACGAAATGCAGCGGCAGATGATTTCAGTTTTGGCAGGGGCAGCGCTTCTCCTGGCGGCGGGCAGCGCTGTTGCGGACGAGGTCGGCCGTGTTGGTGTCGACTGGGTCGGCAATGACATTGTCATCGAGGCTCTGCATGATCCCGAGGTTGAGGGCGTAACCTGTCACATCGCCTATTTCGACCGATCGATGTTTGACCGGCTGTCAAATGGCAACTGGTTCGAGGATCCGTCAAATTCCTCGATTGCCTGCCGCCAGACCGGCCCGATCACCATTGGCGATATCGATCTCGGCGAGGATGGCGAGGAAGTTTTCAAGCAGGGCCGGTCGCTGATTTTCAAGAAACTGGTCATCAACCGCATTTTCGACAAGGAAAACGACACGCTGATCTATCTTGCGCATTCGCGCGAGGTGGCCGAGGGCTCCGCCAAGATGTCGCTGTCGACCGTGCCGCTTTACGACCAGACCGTAAGCTGGAAGAACGGCGCGCCTTGACGACGATATTGGCTCAAAGATCAAAGGAGGACGGTCGTGAGGCTTGAAGGAAGCTGCTCCTGCGGCTGGGTTCGCTTTTCTGCCGAGAGCAGGACGCCCTATCCCTACCAGCGCTGCTATTGCAGCATCTGTCGCAAGACCGGCGGCGGCGGGGGCTATGCCATCAACATCATGGCGGAGGCTGAAAGCCTTGTGGTCGAGGGGGAGGAACATAAACGGCATTTTCATGCGATGACCGAGCAAGGCGAAAGCCCCGGCGAGCGGCACTTCTGCGGTCGCTGCGGAACATCGCTTTATCTCTGGGATCCGCGCTGGCCGGAACTCGTCCACCCGATGGCGTCTGCCATTGATACGACGCTGCCGGTGCCGCCTGAGACCGTTCACATCATGCTGGCGCACAAGGCGCCATGGGTCTTCGTGCCTGACGGACCGAGCCATGTGCATTTTGATGGCTATCCTGCGCTTTCCATTGAGGAATGGCATCGCGCAAAGGGACTGCTTGAGGATGCATGATACCGGCAGCTGTGCTGAATTGTAGCGGTTGCCTCTGCGCCGTGCCCGCTTTATGTTGCGCGCGCCCGAGGCGGGCAAGGGGAGCATAAGGTGAAGACATTCCGAAGGGTGCTGTGGGCGGCGGTCATCGTCATATGCGCATTGATCGGCTTTCTGGTCTGGCAGATCGGTCAGAGCAATCAGGCGATGATGGAGCGGCCTCTGGGCGTTGACTTCGCCCTGACCGATGATACCGGTCAGCCGATTACCCAGGAGGCCTTCCGAGAAAAGCCGACCGCGCTTTTCTTCGGCTTCACCCATTGCCCGGAAGTGTGCCCGACAACGCTCTACGAGCTGAACGGCTGGCTGCATCAGGTTGATCCCGACGGCGACAAGATCGATGCCTATTGGGTCTCGATTGATCCTGATCGCGATACGCCGGAGATGATGCGGGACTATCTTTCCAATGTCACCGACCGCATTGTCGGCATCAGCGGCGATCCGGATAAGGTGCGGGCGATGGCGAAAGGCTTTGGCATCTATTTCAAGAAGGTGCCGCTGGATCCCGATGAACCGGATGGCGATTACACCATGGATCACACGGCGTCGGTCTTCTTGCTCAATCATGGTGGCCAGCTTGTCGGTTCGATCGCCTATGGCGAAGCGCCCGATGTTGCCGTGCAGAAGCTTGAAAATCTGATCAAAGAGTGACAAGACCGCTCTGATGTTCCGAAGTGCTGCCTGTCTGCAGCGCCGTTTCGATGAAAGAGACCGGCCTTGAACGAGATTCGCCTTTATATCACCACCAATGAAAATGGCGCCGGGCTGATGCTTGACGCCATGTCGGAGCTGCTTGGCGAAAGTGAATATGCCATCGCGACGATGGAAGTCGACGAAAAGGCCAATATCTGGGAAGCCTCGCTTTATTGCCCTGCGGATGAGGAAGATCAGATGCGTCCGCTGATGGAAGGCGCTGTCACGCTTGCCTTTGGTGAGGCCCTGCTTCCCGTCGAGATGGAGGTTATCCCGGATATCGACTGGATCGCCAAATCTCTTGAAGGCTTGAAGCCGGTGCGCGCCGGGCGGTTTCTCGTTCACGGCTCGCATGACCGCGCCATGCGCCGCCCCGGCGAACTGGCGATTGAGATTGATGCCGGGCAGGCCTTCGGAACCGGTCATCACGGGACGACGATCGGCTGCCTCGAAATGATCGATGCCGTGCTGCGGGCGGAAGAGCCGCGCAATGCGCTTGATCTCGGCACGGGAACCGGGGTTCTCGCCATGGCCGTGCGCAAGTTGCGCAAGATCCCGGTGCTGGCAACCGATATTGACCCGGTGGCGACGCGGGTGGCGCGCGACAATGCCCGCCTCAACCAGATCACGTCAGGGATTGCCTTCGCCACGGCGCCTGGCTTTCATCATCGCGCCTTTGCCGAGCACGGACCTTTTGATCTCATCATCGCCAATATCCTGGCCCGTCCCCTGATGAAGATGGCCCCCGATGTCGCGCGCCAGCTCACGCCGGGCGGCACGGTGATCCTGTCGGGCATTCTGGCAGAGCAGCGTCGCAAGGTGCTTGCGGCTTATAATGGCCAGGGCCTGCGCCATGTGAAAACGCTGTGGCGCAATGGCTGGGTGACATTGCTTCTCAAGGGCTGATCCCTGACATGCGTCAGAGCGTCGGGCGCAAGGCTGTCAGCGGATCTTCGATAAGCCCATGCGCTAGCTGACCAGCGAATAGCTGTGCTCATGCATGACCGGAAGCGGCGGCGGCACGGGTGTGGCCGCGCGGGCCAGGCGTCGCCGCGCGCGTTCCTGCTGTGGCGAGGCGGAGTAGATTTCGCGATAGCATTTGGAAAAATGCGATGCGGAAACGAAACCGCAGGCAACCGCCACATCCACGACCGGCAATGTTGACTGCGCCAGCAGGTGGCGGGCGCGATCCAGCCGGATCTCGAGATAATAGCGAGCCGGAGACCGGCCCATTTCCTGGCGGAACAGCCGTTCAATCTGGCGTCGCGACAGGCCGACGGCATCGGCAATATCGATCAGCGACAGCGGTTCGGCCAGATTGGCCTCCATCAGCTCGATGATCTGCATGACCTTGCCATTCTGCACGCCGAGCCGCGCCTTGAGCGGCAGGCGCTGGCGATCCGAAGACGAGCGGACGCGATCGGTCAGCGCCTGCTCGCAGATCATGTTGACCAGGCCATCGCCGAATTCCCGGCCGATCAGATGCAGCATCATGTCCAGCGAGGCGGTTCCGCCGGCGCAGGTATAGATATTCCGGTCGACTTCATAAAGGTCGGCATGGGCGTCGATATCCGGGAAGGCTTCGGTGAAGCCGGGCAGGTTCTCCCAGTGAATCGCGCAGCGGCGTCCATTCAGCAGGCCAGCCTCCGCCAGAAGATGTGTTGCCGTGCACATGCTGCCAATGCTGCGACCGCGATTGTTGAGCTCGCGCAGCCAGGCATTGAAGGAGCGGTTGAAGTAATCTTCGACATCGAGCCCGGAACAGACAATGACGATATCCGGCCGCTTCTCACCGGTGAGCGCCTTGCGCTCTTCGGCAAGGGAGGTCTCAGCATCAACAGCAATTCCGGTCGAGGATGTGACCCTGCCGCCGTCATCAGAAGCAATCCGCCAGAAAAAGGCCTGATAGCCCAGCATTCTGTTGGCAATTCGCAGCACATCCACCGCAGCCGTGAATGGCAGAAGTGAAAAGTTCGGGACTAGATAAAAGACAAAAGATCTCATTCCTGCACCGCCGAAAACAGAAGAGAAACACACAAGCCGTAACTTCATTTTGTCAAGAAACGGGCACCTTAATTGTCTGTTTACGACACTGACATGGGCAAATGCGTCAGGAAAGAGCTTACCTGCCAATTTGATGATTTTTTTGCGACAGCACCCATTTTTACCCCGCCAGCCATCCGGAATGCCTTGGCGGGGATGTGCTGACCTTCAGTCACGGCGCCAGGGGCGGTCGTCGCCGGCAAGGTCGTCCAGCAGGTGACACGGCAGACGCGAAAGCTCACGATCGAGATGTTTGCGGTCATTTGCGAGCCGGTAACGCGCAAGCGCAGTGCCCATCGGATGGAAAATAAGGGAAAGTACAGCCAGAAACATCGTCTCATCCTCTCTTCAGCAATAAGTTGCACTGAAGGTGGGCCCTGTTTGACAATCAATCAAACGAAACATTATTATGTCTGAAGTCAATTAATTTGAACTGAGGAGCGATGCATGGATCTCCGCGATACACGTCCCGTCGGTGTTCTCGACAATGACATACTGCGCACCTTCGTCGCGATTGCCGAAACCGGCAGCTTCGCCGCCGCAGCGGAAGCCGTTTTCAGAACACCGTCTGCGGTGTCGATGCAGATCAAGCGGCTGGAGGAACAGGTTGGCACGACGCTGTTTCTGCGTGAGGCGCGCTCCGTGCGGCTGACGCAGGGTGGCGAACGCCTGCTGGGCTATGCCCGCCGCATGCTGGCGCTCTCCAACGAGGCGATGGCGCATTTTCGCACGCCCGATATCGAGGGGGTCGTGCGGCTGGGAGCGACGGATGACATCGGCGAACGGATTCTGCCGGGTATGCTCAAGCGCTTTGCCGAAGTCTATCCCGGGGTGACGGTCGACGTCACGATTGACAACAGTATCGGGCTCTACCCGCGTCTGCGCGAACAGCGGATAGATCTTGCACTGGTCAATTCGGGTTGCGACAGCCTGCAATCGATGAACCATGAGGTGCTGATGGCCGAACGGCTGGTCTGGGTCGGTGCCAAGGGGGGCGCTGCCTATCTGCAGGATCCCCTGCCGGTCTCGATGTGGGATCAGGGCTGTGCCTGGCGCCGCGAGGCTGTGCGCCAGCTGGAGGCGGCAGGGCGGCCCTACCGGCTCGCTTATCTCAGTGCTTCGACCATGGTTCAGCGGGTGGCCGTGGAGTCCGACCTCGCGGTGGCGCCGATGGCGCGCTACTATGTCGGCGATGACATGGATGTTCTCGGCGAAGAACACGGCCTGCCGCGGCTTGGCGAATATGAGATCCACCTGGTATTTGGCGAACGGCGTACACCTGTCATCGAGGCGGTGGCGGAAGCCGTGCGCTACACCTTCCGTGGTGCCGGCGCGCATATGCAGGCGGCTTGACGCGGAGGATCAGAGCAGCATTGCCAGAAGCGCGCCAGCAGCAAAGACAACCAGCCCGGCCACGGCGATTGAAACCAGACCGACAATGGCGCCAGCAACTACGCCGAGCCCGTCGCGCTCGGTGACCGAAAGACCAATGATGGCGAGTGCAAGCGCCGGCAGCCAGTTGCCGAACGGGATCGGAATGAAGACGATGATCGACAGCAGCAGGCAGAAGGCACCGAGAAGGCGCTCAGCCCGGCGGCTGGCATAGAACCAGGCGCGCGGCCTGACGGCCTGTTCCAGCCATCTGAGGGCGGGCAGGAGCCGGGCGAGCAGGACTTCATAGCGGCGGCCCTCCACAGAGAGCCGCGCAAGGCTTTCGGGGAGCCAAATGCTGTTGCGGCGTGAGACCATCATCTGCCAGGTGACGAAGATCAGCGGCAAGCCGAGCACCAGCGTTGCACCGGGCGGCATGGGCACCAGATTGGGCAGGCTGAAAAGCACCAGAAATGTGCCGAATGAACGGTCGGCCAGACTTTCGTCAAACTGACGCAGACTCACGCGTCCGCGTGCGTCGGGCCTGATGCTTTCCAGCAGATCAGAGAACCGTTCGAATCTGGGCTGACTGTTGTTCGTCTGGTCGGCGGCCTCGTCCATGGGGGGATTTCCGATCAAGCTGTGAAAATTGCCGAAATGCAGTTTCTCCCCTGAGATGGGGGCGAAATCGGTCCGGTGCAATACCGGATCGGGCGGTTCAACTTCAGCCTTTTCATTTCGTTCCGCGCGGCTTCTGGCGATCGGCCGGGGCAATCGCGAATGTTCTGACATGTCGCGCCGAACTGTGGATCAATCTGTGGACATCCTGTGGATAAAGATGTGGATGATCTGTGAATGTTCTCTGGATGTCCCGTTTCGCACCGCAGCTGCTCTCACTTGTTATGATTTGCTGCGGAACCAAGTCGCTGCCCGGGCGTTTTATTGCCAGAGATAATTCTTAAAGCAAAAAGGGAGAACCTTATGCGTAAGTCACTGGCAATTGTATCGCTTTTCCTGGTCGGTCTGGCTGTGTCATCCTGTGGCAATACCATCCGCGGCATGGGACAGGATACTGCGAGTGCGATTGATGCGACGCAGAATGCGGGCGAGAATGTCCAGCACGCTGCGCAGCGCTGATCACCGCGAGATGCGTCGATTCAACAAGATAGAGCGCCGTGCGTCCAGAGGGACGCACGGCGCTCTCGAGCTGAGCTTTGCCGGAAAAAAGCCGTCGGGGTCTGTGGCCCTGACGGCTTTTCATTGTGTTTCCGCTCGATGGGTTGCCGCTATCTGGCCCGGCGTCTCAAAGGGCGTTCTGCCAGCCGTGATAGAAGGGGTGATCCGCCATCACTGGCAGCGCAACGGCGCTGTAGGTCTTGGCAGACCAGTAGCTGGCGGTGGCAAGATCGAGCGCCTGGCGGGCATCGGCGAGCGTGACGGGCAGCTGCTTTTTCTGGCAGATCGCCTCGTGATAGGCGGCCATCAGGCCGGAAAGACGCTCGGGGCCGGGATCGAAATCGGCCAGCAAAGCATCGATCTTGGCGCCGGCTTCCGGGGTTGACGGGATGATCTTCCACGGATCACCGCCCGGATGATAGGACAGATGTGCGCTTTCAAAGGTAACGTTCTCAAAGCAGAAGCGTAGTCGGCTGATCTGTTCCTGTGAGCCGGTGGTGGCTGAGATGGTTGCCAGAGCGCCGCATTTCATTTCAAGACTGATGCTGGCACAGTCCTCAACCTCAATCCGGTTGACCCGCGTTGCGATACGGGCAAATAGCGAGCGGGCCGGGCCCAGCAGATAGAAAAGCAGGTCGTTGATGTGGATGGCATGGGTCAGCAATGTGCCGCCAACGGCGGTTTCCCAGCGGCCGCGCCATTCCTTCGCGTAATAATCAGCACCGCGCAGCCAGTGGGTCTCCGCCGTCGCCACATAGGCCTTGCCGGCCAGACCTGCCTCAACGATGCGCTTGGCCTTTTGCACGCCGTGACCGAAACGATACTGCATGATCGGCAGCACCCGGCCAGTCGAGCGCGATTCAGCTTCCATGATGTCATCCATGGCGGAGAGCGAGGCAACCAGCGGCTTTTCGCAGATCACATGCTTTCCGTGCGCCAGCGCTGAAAGGATCATGTCATAATGCGTTCCGGGCGGCGTGCAGATATCGATGATGTCGATATCATCCATGGCGAGCAGTTCTTCGAACTTGCCAACGCGGCGTTCGATGCCGAATTCATCTCCGCAGACATCGCGCTGCGCCTCGTTGCGGTCGCAGATCGCCACAACCTCGAAAAGCGCCTCATTGGTGCGGTAGCCGGTTTCAATATGCGTCCGCCCAAAACCCAGACCGACAATCCCGACCTTCAATTTCCTGGTCATTCCACCCTTTACTCCATCCCTTGTCCCAAGGACCGTTCCGCCCGAGCCTGCGCTTTCAGTGCCAGCGCCATGGCATTGAAACAACGCGTTTGCGGCATTGCGGTTTCCGTCCTGTCTGAAATGTCTGCCATCAGATCCCGTCCGTAGCTGATCGCAACATCACTGCAATCGATATAACGAGTCTCGCTTCCATCGGAAAGGAACAGATGATCTTTTCCCGGCCGCCCGGCGATATCGATATGTTTCCGCAGTTCAATGTAACCCTCTGTCCCAACGAGAAAAGTCCGCCCGTCGCCCCAGACCGGCAGCCCGTCCGGGGTCAGCCAGTCAACGCGTGCATAGCCGGTCGCGACCGCATTTTGCATGTGAATATCGCCGAAATCCTGAAGGCCCGGATCGGCGGGATTGGCCCGGTTCTGGGCCGTCGCCGACAGGATTTCAGCGTCGAGACTGTCGGTGAAGAACAGGAACTGCTCCGTCTGATGCGATGCCAGATCAACCAGAATGCCGCCATAGGCGCTGCGATCGAAAAACCAGGGGTCGCGAGTGGGCCGCCGCAGCCGGTGCGGCCCGAAGCCGCTCATATGGACGAGCGAACCGATGGCGCCGTCACGGATCAGCTGACCCGCCCTAATCGTGGCACGGCTTTCCAGATGTTCGCTGTAGCGCACGGAAACAATGCGTCCCGTCGCCTGCTGCACGGCCCGCAGCCGTTCCAGATCTTCAAGCGTGGTTGCAGCCGGCTTGTCGAGCAGCACATCCTTGCCGTGATGCATGGCGGCAATCGCGATATCGACGCGCTGGCTCGGGATGGCGGCGCTGACGATCAGCCCGATGGCCGGGTCCTCCAGAATGCGCGCCATATCATCGACCCGCGGCACATCGGGATAGGTTTCTCCAAAGCGTCCGGCGAGGTGATCTTCGGCCGCGAAATAACAGCCAAGCGTGGCGCCTGCGGCACGCATGACGTCCACCTGACCATAGATATGCGAGTGATTGATGCCGATAACGGCCATCAGAAGGGGCTTGGGCAATGCAATCCTCAAGGGGCGGGTGCGGTTTGACACGGATGGCGATCATAGGGCGATTCGCGCAGTGAACCATGTTTCTCGTCAAGCAGAGATGCAGATTCAGTGCCCGGTAGCATGTAAAAATCCCTCAACCATGGAGCGGTATCCTTCTCCGAAAAGCCTGAGGTGAACAAGCGCCGGCCACAGGCTGTAGACAGGCTGACGTTCGGTAAAACCCG
The DNA here is from genome assembly GCF_013184775.1 of Martelella sp. HB161492. Taxonomy (GTDB): domain Bacteria; phylum Pseudomonadota; class Alphaproteobacteria; order Rhizobiales; family Rhizobiaceae; genus Martelella. The sequence goes on along the minus strand of NZ_JAATVV010000004.1, from coordinate 320,142 downwards.
GCTCCAGCGGCAGGTAATTGGCGAAGAAGGCCCGGTCGAGGCGGCCGAAAAGCGACAGCATTGCAAGATCGACCTCGCCATCGCCGTAATAGCTGGCGGGGTCGATCAATGCGGTGATGCGATCGCCGGCCGACATGACATTGCCGGACCAGAGGTCCCCGTGAACGAGCGCCGCTGGCGGCCGGTCGGGGATCATGTCGCCAAGATCGCCGGCAAGCCGTTCAAGCCGGCGGGCGATATCACGCGGGACATGGGGCAGATTGTTGACGATGCGGTTCTCACGCCAGAAGGCAACCCAGGACGGCGCGGTCCGGTTCGGGATTGCCACGCGGCCGAAAGCGTAGTCATCCGGCCAGCCGAAGTGGCGGTCCGTCGGTGCGTGCAGCTTGGCGAGCGCCGAACCAAGATCGGCCTGAGCATTGCCGGGGCCGCTGCGCCCTGCAACCTCCTCCATCAGCAAGACGGTTTCGTCTGCGGCGATGACCGCGGGTGCCGGCGCGCCGGTCACCGCAATCGCCCGCAGCATGCCGGCCTCCAGCATCGGTGCCGGGCCGCCCTTGACGATGATATGGCGGCCATCCGGCAGGGTGGCCCGGTAAAGCGCGGAGAGGTCGCCGCTCGCAAACCAGGCAAGTGAAATCGTGTCGAGACCGAGAAGCCTTGCGACATTGGCGGATAGATCGATCAATCGGTTCTCCTGCTGCCAGCCCGTCCGGGCTCTGGACAGACGCTGGCAATCGTCGCATAGAAAGCCCGTCAAACGAATGCCCGAGATCAAGGGCAGAGAAGCGTATGGAGAAAAAAGTGGCTTTACAGGACGTCAAGGCAGGGCCCAGAAACGAAGAAGCAATCGGCCAGGTCATTTCGATCCTGAAGCAGCGTTTCGGCGAGAAGCTGCAGACCGGCGAAGCCTTCCGCACGCAGCACAGCCATTCCACCACCTATCTGCCCGCGCAGCTGCCCGATGCGGTTCTGTTCTGCGAGACGAGCGACGATGTGAAGGAAGCCGTGAAGATCTGCGCCGAACACAAGGTGCCGATGATCCCCTTCGGTACCGGTTCGTCGCTGGAAGGGCAGGTCAATGCGCCGAATGGCGGCATCTCGGTCGATCTGTCGCGGATGAACCGCATTCTCGAAGTCAATGCCGAGGACCTGGATTGCCGGGTCGAGCCGGGCGTGACCCGCGAGCAGCTGAATGAGTATCTGCGTGATACCGGCCTGTTCTTTCCGATCGATCCCGGCGCCAATGCCTCGATCGGCGGCATGGCATCGACGCGCGCTTCCGGCACCAATGCCGTGCATTACGGGACGATGAAGGACATGGTCCTGTCGCTGACGGTCGTCACTGCCAATGGCGAAGAGATCCGCACCGCCCGCCGCGCGAAGAAATCCTCGGCTGGCTATGATCTGACACGGCTTTTCGTCGGCGCCGAGGGCACGCTTGGCATTATCACCTCGATCACACTGCGGCTGGCGGGCATTCCGGAGAAGATCGGCGGCGGCGTCTGCTCCTTCCCGGATCTGGAATCGGCATGCAATGCGGTGATCATGACGATCCAGATGGGCATTCCAGTCGCCCGGATCGAACTGCTCGACGATCTGCAGGTGCGCGCTTGCAATGCCTATTCCAACCTCGATTTCCCCGAACAGCCGTTGCTGCTGGTGGAGTTTCACGGCAGCGAGGCTTCTGTCGCCATGCAGTCGGAACTGTTCGGCGAAATCGCCTCCGAATGCGGCAGCGACGATTTCAAATGGACGGCGGATGCCGAGGAACGCAACAGGCTGTGGAAGGCGCGTCACAATGCCTATTGGGCAGGACGGGCTCTGGCGCCGGAGCTGGCCGGCTTTTCCACGGATGTCTGCGTGCCGATCTCACGGCTTGCCGAATGTGTGATGGAGACGCAGGCCGATCTGAAGCAGGAGGGCTTTCTGGCCCCCGTCGTCGGACATGCCGGTGACGGCAATTTCCATCTGCTGCTGATGTTCAACGACAAGGACCCGGACGAGATTGCCCGTGTCGAGGCCTTCACCGACCGTCTGGCCAAGCGGGCGCTTGCCATGGATGGCACCTGCACCGGCGAACACGGCGTTGGCCAGGGCAAGAAGCGCGTTGTCGGCGAGGAAATGGGCGCGGCGATCGATCTGATGCGGTCGATCAAGGCTTCGCTGGATCCGGATTCGATCTTCAATCCTGGCAAGATCTTTTGATGAACGGCCTTTGCCGCCGTCACACCGTCGGGGTCGAATAAGCGCGCGGGGCGTGCTAGAAGAGGTATATGTTGCAGCTGCGCGCGGCGCGCTTTTTCGTGTCCGCGCGGCCTATGTTTATTCTGCCGCATCGGCAGGCTCATGATTTTTGAGACAGGGGCGCGGACGAGTGCTTGGACGAATACTGGTTTTCCTCGGTGGACTTCTGGTCCTGATCTTGTTTGCCGCCCTCATCGTTCCCTATTTCGTCGACTGGAGCGATTTCAGGCGCAATTTCGAGACACAGGCGAGCCGCGTTCTCGGCAAGAAGGTCGAGGTTGCCGGTGATGTTCAGGTGCGCTTTCTGCCGTTTCCCTCCGTCACCATGCATGATGTGCGTGTCGGCAGCGATGCCAATGGCAAACCGCTGGCAACGGCAGCGCAGTTTTCGATGGATGCCGAGCTTGCCCCGTTCCTGAGCGGTGAAGCCCGCATCTTCAAGATGGAACTGGACCAGCCGGAGATCAATCTGCATCTCAAGGCTGACGGTACGCTCGACTGGCTCAAGACCGGCCAGAGTGACCTGGCGGCCCGCAATGTCGTCTTCGAGGATGTCGAAGTGCGCAACGGTACGGTGCGGCTGAGCGACGATGCGACCGGCCACAGCCGCGTGATATCCGATATCACGGCGAAGCTTTCTTCCACCGCAATCGATGGTCCGTGGCATATGGATGGGACGGCGGCGCTGGATGGTTATTCCGGCACCTTCACCATTCAGACCGGGCGTCCTGATCCCGCCACCGGGCAGATGAGATTACGTGCCAGCCTGGTGCCTGATGCCTGGCCGGTGTCAGCCGATCTGGAGGGCGATGTGGCCCTGGATGACGGCAAACCGGCCTATCGCGGTGATTTCCGGCTTCGCGTGGAAACGGGCGACGATGCTGATCCCGATAGTCCGCCACCGCCGCGGGCCAGCGGCAAGTTCGAGCTGACCAATGCCAGTCTTGCACTGCCGTCCTACCGGCTCGAGATCGGTTCACGCACCGATCCATATGTGATTGAGGGCGAGGGGAATTTCGACACCAGCCCGGGTGGTGCATTTCTGCTGACGGCCAATGGCCAGCAATTCGATGTCGAACGGCTGAGCACAGGCAGTGCGTCCAACGGCAAGTCGGCGCGGGTGACGGGAACGAGTGCGCGCAAGCGGCTTGATTCGCTGATCTCCTTCCTGCGTGGCATTCCCATTCCGCAGGTACCGGGCAAGGTCGTGTTCCAGCTGCCGGCCGTCGTGGCTGGCGATACCACGATCCGTTCGGTTCAGCTTGAAGCGCATCCCGATGGCGATGGCTGGCAGATCGAAAAGGGTATTGCGATTCTGCCCGGCCGCACGCAGGTCGAGGCCTCCGGCCGCCTGACCCTCGGAGATAATGACAACACCGCCTTCCGCGGCAATCTGCTTGTCGCCTCGCAGCAGCCGACAGGCCTTGCCAACTGGCTCACCGGCAATGTGGCGCCGGAAATCCGCCAGATCACCCGGGCAGGGTTTTCCGCTGATGTTGTCCTGACCCGCAACAGCCAGAAATTCGATAATCTCGAGATCATCGCCGGTGATGCGTCGCTGAAGGGCTCTGCCGATCGTGAGGCACCGGAAGGTCAGGTGCCGAAACTGTCGCTCACTCTTTCCGGCAATGTCATCGATTATTCAACCCTGTCTGCGCTGACCGGGCTTGCCGTCGGCAGCGACGTCAAGAGCGGCCTTGCGGCCCACGCGATCACTGCAAAGCTCAACGCCGATACGCTGAATGCCTTTGGCGTCAGCGCCAACGGCGTCTCGGCCGATTTCGCGGTTCAGGCGGGCAGCGTGACGGTGAACCGGTTCGACGCTCAGGATATCGCTGGCGCCAGGGTTGAGATTTCCGGTCAGGCGCAGAGCGGTGTCGGCGGCAATGACGGCCTGTCCGGTTCCGGACGGGTGCATATTGCTGCCGCCGATCCCAGCGCTTTTCTGGCGCTGCTGGATAAGCGGCTGCCCTCGCATCCGCTCACGGGGATGCTGGAAGATCATGCGGTCTGGTATCAGGACACCGATCTGACGGCGGATCTCGTATTCGGGCGCGACGGTCAGGATCTCTCCGCGCTTTTGAGCGGCACCGTCAATGGCGGCAAGCTGAATGGCTCGTGGCGGCTGAAGACGCTCGGCCAGCTCGCCGGGATGACGGGGCAGATCCAGGTGTCCAACCCGGATGCAGCGGTGATTTTCGGTCAAGCGGGTTTTGATCCTCTGCCGCTGCCGGCACCGGCTGGCGCACAACTGTCGCTGAATGTCGACAATGTTGCCGATGACGGCAAGGGGGATGTTACCTTCCGTCTCGCCAGCGGTGACACCAGCCTGGGCGGCAAGGGCAGGGTGGCGTTTGACGCGGCCGATTTTCTCGATGGCACAATGTCTCTGACGCTGAAAAGTCCTGATCTCGAGCCCTATCTGGCCATGAACACTCTGGTCGTGCCGGGCACGGGCCTTGGCCTTCCTGTCAATCTGTCAGGGACGCTCGACGTGACGAGGGACAGTTTCGCGCTGTCGGCACTGTCCGGCTCGCTTGCTGGAAATGCGGTTTCCGGCCGTCTGGCACTGGCGCGCCATCAGCCGGTCGCACGGGTGAGCGGTGCGCTGTCCGTCGATCAGCTCGATCTCGACTGGCTGCTGGAGACCGTGTTCGGACCGGATGCCGCCGACACCTCGGCCGGGGTGTCCGATGCGCCGATCGGCAAGGCCTATTTCGGCACTGGCGAGGCTGATATTGATCTGCAGGCCGCCAGTTTTGATCCCGGCCTGCTGGAGCCGGTGACGGGACTGAGCACGAAAGTGCATTTTCGCGGCGGCGGGCTTGAGCTCGACGATATCAGTGGTGCCTGGCTTGGCGGCACGGTTTCGGGCGCCCTGCGGCTCGGCAACAATGACGGCTCGGGTTATGTGCAGACGCAGCTGAACGTCAAGAATGGCGCGCTGGCCGATCATGCTTGGCGCAGTGACGGCAAGCCGGTGATTGACGGACGGTTCGATCTCGGCCTTGTCTGCGAAACCACGGGCGGATCGCTGAAGGCACTGGTGGAAAAGGCCAGCGGCTCGGGCATGCTGACGCTGAAGAACCCGACGGTGAACGGTCTCGATCTCGACATCGGAACGCAGCTTCTGTCCTGGGCGACGGATCAGGGCACGGAGATCAAGAATGCGGCCGTGCCTGCCGCCGTTTCGGCCAGTCTTTTCGGCGACGCGAGCGTCCAGCTTGGCAAGGTCGATATTCCCTTCAGCCTTTCCGGCGGTGTCCTGCAGGCGCGCAATGTCATTGTCGATCTGCCCATCGCCCAGCTCTATGGCAGTCTGAGCCTCGATCTGCGGGAGCAGACGATCGATGCCGCATTGCAGACGACGCTGAAGCTTGGCGAGGATGAGGATAATGGTGCAAGTCCCGATTTCGCTCTGAACTTCACCGGTCCTCTGGCTGCGCCCGCCGTTTCGCTGGACACGACGGATCTCAACAACTTCCTGTCACTGCGCGCGGTCGAGCGCGAGCGACGCCGGGTCGAGCGGCTTCAGGCCGATGTTCTGGAAAAGCAGCGCCTCAGACGCGAAGCGGCGCTCTATCAGTATAATGATGACCAGCGCCGCAAGGCTGAGGAAGCGAAGAAGGCAGCCGAAGAGGCGGCGCGCAAGGCGGCTGAAGAGGCGGCGGCCGCTGCGGCCAATGCCGATGGCAAGAATGGATCTGCTGCGGCAGGCGAACCGCCGGCCGCCGGCGATGCCAATCCGCCCGCGGCCGGCAAGGCTGCGCAAAACACCCAGACCGCACCTGAACAGCCTGCCAGCAATTGATGGCGCATTGCATGTCTTGAAATCGCCCGCTTCGGACGGCATAAAAAGACGCTGGAATTGACGGATCTCAGATCCTGAATGACGTATCCGTTCCAAGGAGTGTCCATGCGACGTCTTTTGCTGCTTGCGGGTGGCTGGCTGATGGTCGGCCTCGGTGTTATCGGCGCCGTTTTGCCGATCATGCCGACGGTTCCCTTTCTGATCGTTGCTGCCGCCCTTTTTGCCCGTTCTTCACCGGAGCTTGAGGCAAGGCTGATGAACCACAAGCATTTCGGGCCGTCACTGGTTCAGTGGCGCAAGCATGGGGCAATCTCCATGCCGGCCAAGCTTCTGGCCGTCACGGCGATGGCGGGAAGCTTCACATCCGTGCTGCTGTTCGCCGAGATGCCGCTCGTCGTTTTGCTGGTCTTGGGAACGGTTCTGCTCTCAAGTGCGGTCTTCGTTGTCACGCGGCCGCGCCCGGTCGTGGCTGTTGCCTGAGATCTTGGCTGGCTGAGCCAGCACGCTTCGGTGCCAGGCAGACAGCACTTTTCCCGGTTAGGCCAGAAGACCGCGGAGCAGGGCCGTCACGCCGGGGGGGCGAGTTTCAGCAACGCTCTATTTCGCGATTGCGCCAAAGGTGTCTGGTGCCGGATCAGTCCAGACCGGTGACGAGATGTTCTGCAGGTTTTCCGGGCTTTCCCCCTCCAGACGGTCGAGCACTGCGCGTGCCAGTTCCCGCCCTGCATGGCGGAAATCCTCACTCATCGTGATGATTTCCGGGCTGATCCAGTTCAAAAGATCAGCCGGCTGCTTGGCGACCAGGTCAATGTCGCGGCCGAGCCTGTGTCCGGTGGCGTTAATGGCGGTCATCACCGGAATGGCTCCGCTGGAGGAACAGGAAATGATTCCGTCCGGTGGTGATGGCGAGGTCAGCAATCGGGAAACGGCGGCGCGTATCGGCGCCAGCGGTGCATCCGTATTGGTGGCGGTAAGCGGCACTTCGGTCGCATTGAAGTCGCGCAGGCCCCGTTCGAATCCGCTGCGGAAATGACGGTAATAGGTCAGGTGGGCCGGTGGCTGAAGGGCCGCAATCTGGCGGCGGCCACGCTGCACCAGCTTCTCCACCGCCTCATAGGCGTAGGCCTCATTGTCGAAATCATGATAGGGAAAGGCCGTGTCGTCTTCCATTCGGCCATGGGCGGCAAACGGCATGCCGCGATCAAGCAGCAGTCTGACCCGCGCATCATTGGGCGCAATCCTCGAGATGATCACGCCGTCAGCAGAGCCGGTGTCGAGAATGTAGCGGATCGGCACCATCGGATCGCTCTGGATCGGCTGGGGCATGACGACAAGATGATAGGGCGTTGGCGCAAGGATATCGGAAATTCCGAAGATCATCTGGCCTGACATGCCCATGATCTCTTCTTCCATGCTGAGCACCAGCGCGATCACGTTGGTTTTGCCTGTCCTGAGACGGACGCCGGCGCGATTGGGCATGTAGCCCAGCTGCTTGGCAACGAGACGAACGCGCTCCTTGGTGTGTTCGGCAATATCCGGAGCGTCCTTGAGGGCGCGTGAGACAGTGGTGACGCCAAGGCCTGTCATATAGGCGATGGTTTTCAGGGTCGGGCGCTCTCTGCTCGGATCAGATTTGCCCTGGCCTGATCTCATGTCATTTTTGTTCACGTCGACTGCTCCCTACGCCCTCTCATGCTTAACGCATCAGCCCTCAAAACGGAAAACTTTTCCTTTCGAACGGGCGTTCTTTCAAGGCGTTAGCGCATGTTTGCGCGCCCGGATGCATGCGAACCGATTGAAGCCTGAAAGATTGGGCCAATTGCGGCTGGCAGAACTGCTGCACGTGGTGCGCTTGAAGAATTCTGTAACGATACAGGGTGCTTGTCCAGCAGAAAGCGCGTGGCGGAAGCAGCAATATCTCAACGCAGATAATTGAAAAAGACCCTACTTATTCTGCGATTGCGAATACTGTGACCGGTTGGGAGAAAAATGTTTAAATATATGCAGATAAAACATGAAATTATCAAAATTTTGCACTGCGGGTCGAGCCGCGCCGCAGCAGTATATCGGTCTCGATTTCGCCGGAGATAGATGAAAAATCGCGAAATCTATTGCGTGATGATTCCGTTTCGCTTACCGTTTTCCGGTAACGTTTCAGTTTGGGAGGACATCATGAAACGAACGCTTTTGGCGGCTGCTTTTGCGGCCGGCGTAGCCATGCCTGTTGCCAGTGCCCATGCGGTTGATTTGGAGGTCACCCATTGGTGGACGTCGGGCGGAGAGGCGGCTGCGGTGAAGGTTCTGGCCGAAAATTACGACGCGCTTGGCGATAATCACTGGGTCGACAGTGCCATTGCCGGCTCCGGTTCGACGGCGAACCCGATTATCGTCAGCCGCATTCTTGGCGGCAACCCGATGGGTGCGACCCAGATGAATACCGGCCGCGATGCTGAGGAGCTGATCAAGGCCGGTCTGATGCTGGATCTGACGGATCTTGCCGAAAAGGAAGACTGGAAGGATATCATCCGCCCGGCCAACCTGCTCAATGCCTGTGATTATGACGGCAAGATCTATTGTGTGCCGCTGAATATCCATTCCTGGCAGTGGATGTGGCTCAATCGCCATGTCTATGAAGATAACGGGCTTGCGGTGCCGACCAACTGGGATGAGTTTGTCGCGACCGCGCCGCAACTGCAGGCGCTCGGCATCATTCCGCTCGCCATCGGCCAGCCCTGGCAGGTCGAAGGTCTGCGCGTCGTGCTGCAGGATTCGGTTGGCGGCAAGGCCAATTTCATTGCCATCAATCAGGACAAGAATGCCGATGCGGTGATGAGTCCGGAAAACCGCAAGGTCTGGGAGGCCATGGCCGATGCGCGCGGGCTGGTTGATGATGCCTATTCGGGCCGCGACTGGAATGTCGCCACCAATATGGTGATGCAGGGGAAGGCGGCCGCCCAGGTCATGGGTGACTGGGCGCAGGGCGAGTTCGCGCTTGCCGGGCAGGTTGCCGGCGTTGATTATGATTGCCTGCCGGGGCTGGGGCTTGCACCGCTCCTGGAAACCGGCGGGGATGCCTTCTACTTCCCGAAAAATTCCGACCCGGCAATCACGGCGGCGCAGCTGGAGCTTGCCTCCATGTTGATCTCGCCGGACACGCAGGTGGCCTTCAACCTGAAGAAAGGCTCGCTGCCGGTCCGAGGCGACGTCAATCTCGATGCTGCCAATGCCTGCATGAAGAAGGGGCTCGAAATCCTGAAGGACCCCGACAACGTCCTGCCCTCGAACGAGATGCTGCTCGATTCCGATACGCAGGGGCAGCTGCAGGATCTGTCGGTCGAGTTCTTCTCCTCCGACATGACGGTGGATGAAGCGCTTCAGCGCCAGAAGGACATCATCGAACAGGCCATGTAACGGGTGTGGCCGGACCGGCGGGGCGGGGCCTGGGTTCCGCTCCGCCGGACTTGGCATCCAAAAACATTGAAGAAGAGAGGGGAGCGCTATGTCTTCAGTTGCTCGCCGTCCCTTTGGTCTGTTCAAGAATCTGAACGCCAAGATCGCGGCCATTCCGATGATGTTGACGGCTGTCGTCATTTTCATCGGCTGCACCGCCTGGACGGTCGTCTATTCCTTTACCAATTCGAAGCTGCTGCCGAGCGAGCATTTCGTCGGTTTTGCCCAGTATGTGCGGTTGTTCAATACCACCCGCTGGAACACGGCAATCATCAATCTGATGATCTATGGCGGCCTCAGTCTGGTCTTCTCCTTCGTTGTTGGCTTTGTACTCGCCACGCTGCTGGACCAGAAAATCCGCTTCGAGAATACATTCCGCACGATCTTCCTCTATCCCTTCGCGCTGTCTTTCATCGTTACCGGCCTTGTCTGGCAATGGATTCTCGATCCGACGCTCGGTCTGCCGAAATTTCTCGATGATATGGGGCTTCCCGGCGGCAATCTGGCGTTGCTCGGCAACAAGCATACGGTGATCTATGCGCTTGTGATCGCCGGTCTGTGGCAGGGCACTGGCCTTGTCATGGTGCTGATGCTGGCGGGGCTGCGCGGCATTGACAACGAGATCTGGAAGGCGGCCCGCGTTGACGGCATTCCGGCCTGGCGGACCTATCTCTTCATCGTCATTCCGATGATGCGCGGCGTCTTTGTCACGACACTGGTGATTGTCGCCTCGGGCATCGTCCGCGTTTACGATCTCGTGGTTGCAATGACGCAGGGCGGTCCCGGATTCGCCTCCGAAGTGCCGGCGAAATATGTCTATGACCTGATGTTCCAGCGCGGCAATATCGGTCAGGGGCTGGCCGCCTCCACCGTGATGCTTGTCACCGTCTTCATCATTCTCGTGCCGTGGGCTCTGATGGAGTTCCGGCAGAAGAAACAATAGGAGGCGGCATGACCAGCCTGTCTGAAGCCGAACCCTTCGGCCCCAAACCAAAACGCCGCTTCGCCCCGAAGCGCATCATGCTCTATGGCATCCTTTTCGTTGTCGCCGTTTATTATCTTCTGCCGCTTTATGTGATGGTCGTCACCTCGCTGAAGGGCATGCCAGAGATCCGCCTGGGGCATATTTTCGCGCCGCCGGTCGAGATCACGTTCGAACCCTGGGTCAAGGCCTGGAGCCAGGCCTGCACCGGCCTTTACTGCGAGGGGATCCGCGTCGGCTTCTGGAACTCGGTGAAGATCACGGTTCCGGGCATCATCGTTTCCATCGCCGTTGCCTCGGTCAATGGCTATGCGCTGGCGAACTGGCGGTTCAAGGGCTCGGAGTTCTTCTTCACCGTATTGCTGTTCGGTGCCTTCATTCCCTATCAGGTGATGCTCTATCCGCTGGTGATCATCCTGCGGGAACTGCATCTTTTCTCCACGCTTCCGGGCATTGTGCTGGTTCATACGATTTTTGGCATGCCGATCCTGACGCTGCTGTTTCGCAACTACTTTGCCTCGCTGCCGCCCGAACTGTTCAAGGCTGCGCGCGTCGATGGCGCCGGCTTCTGGCAGATCTTCTTCCGCATCATGCTGCCGATGTCGCTGCCGATCTTCGTCGTCGGCATGATCATCCAGACAACCGGCATCTGGAACGACTTTCTCTTCGGTGTGATCTTCGCCGGCCAGCAGAACTATCCGATGACGGTGCAGCTGAACAATGTCGTCAACGCGGTTCAGGGCGTGAAGGAATACAACGTCAACATGGCGGCAACGCTTCTGACCGGCCTCGTTCCCCTGATTGTCTATTTCATTTCCGGCCCGCTCTTTGTGCGCGGCATCGCCGCCGGCGCCGTGAAAGGGTAAACCATGACCACAAGTGTATCGATCAAGGATCTGTCGCTCTCCTTCGGCGCCATCGAGGTGCTGAGGGACCTCAATCTCGAGATCAATGAAGGCGAGTTTCTGGTGCTGCTCGGTTCGTCGGGCTGCGGCAAGTCCACGCTTTTGAACTGTATCGCCGGCCTGCTGGAGGCCACGCAGGGCCAGATATTCATCAAGGGCAAGAATGTCACCTGGGAGGAGCCCAAGGATCGCGGCATCGGCATGGTGTTCCAGTCCTATGCGCTCTATCCGCAGATGACGGTGGAGAAGAACCTGTCCTTTGGCCTGCAGGTGGCGAAAGTGCCGAAGGACGAGATCCGCTCCCGCGTCGAACGTGCATCGGGTATCCTGCAGATCGAACCGCTGCTGAAACGCAAGCCGGCGGAGCTTTCCGGCGGTCAGCGCCAGCGCGTCGCGATCGGCCGTGCCCTTGTCCGCGACGTCGATGTCTTTCTGTTCGATGAGCCGCTGTCGAACCTCGATGCCAAGCTGCGCTCGGAGCTGCGTGTCGAGATCAAGCGACTACATCAGTCGCTTGGCAACACGATGATCTATGTGACCCATGATCAGATCGAGGCGCTGACGCTGGCCGATCGCATCGCCATCATGAAAAGCGGTGTGATCCAGCAGCTGGATGATCCGATCACGATCTATAACCGCCCGGTCAACCGCTTCGTTGCCGGCTTTATCGGCTCGCCATCGATGAATTTCCTCAACGGACGTCTGGTGGTGAAGGGCGGACGGCGTGTCTTTGCCACGCATGACGTTGATTTCGCCCTTGATGGCTATGATGCCAGCGGCGAACTGCCAGGCGAGCGCGATGTCGCGCTTGGTGTGCGTCCGGAGCATATCATGGTCGATGAGGAGATCCCCGAGGGGCATGAAACCCATGATGCCATCGTCGACCTTGAAGAACCGATGGGCGCTGACAATCTGCTCTGGCTGAAACATGCCGGCCATCTGATTTCGGTGCGTGTCGGCGGCAACCGCCGCTACAAGACGGGTCAGAAAATCAAGCTCGGTTTCAACATGGATCTTGCGTCGCTCTTCGATGCGAAGAGCGAGTTGCGGCTGTAGTGCCGCAGCACCAAATTTCGGCCTTGCCCCGGTCGCGGGGCTGGCCAAATCAACGATATGGGGCTAACTGTATCGTTACAGTTCTGGCGCTGGCTGATGTCTCGGGAGGATGGACGCGGCGCTTTCCCTCAGACTTTTCTCATTCAGGGTGTTGCCATGACACATGAACCGGTCCTCGCTGACGAAACCGCGTCTGTCGACCTGACGGGCATCTGGACTCTCACCTCTGTCGACGGTGTCCATTCCTGCCCGATCAGCTTTCCCGGTGATGGCCACAGTGCCCTGCAGGCGGCGGGCATCATTCCCGACCCCTATATCGGCAAGAATGAGGATGTCGTGCAATGGGTCGGTGAAAGCGACTGGATTGCCGAGCGTCATTTCATGCTCGAGGATGCGTCGGGTAGCTGGTATCTCGACATTGACAATCTCGATACGGTGGCGACCGTGCTGATCAATGGTCAGGTCGTGCTGGAGGCGGACAACTGCTTTCGCCGCTATCGTCCCGATGTCAGCAGCGCGCTCAGGAGCGGGGAAAATGCGGTCCGGATCTTCTTTCGCTCCGCCATTGCCGAAGGCGCGGCGCGGCAGGAAAAGCAGCCCTTCTTCGTGCCCTATCATTTTGAAAATGCGCCGCTTGCCAATGGCAATATGCTGCGCAAGCCACCCTGTCATTTCGGCTGGGACTGGAATATCGCGCTCGCACCCTTCGGCGCCTATGGCAGCTTTGCGCTGAAGAAGCTGAAGGACGCGCGGATCGAGCATATCCAGACTGCGCAGACCCATCGCGACGATGGTTCGGTGGCGCTGAAAGTGGATGTCACCCTTTATGCCGATGAACCGGGCGTTGCCCGGATGCGGCTTGAGCTGGATGGCGATGAAGAGGTGCTGGACTGCGCCGTTGTCGCCGGTGAGACCCGCGTTTCCCATGTCTTTGAGGTGGACGAGCCGGAACTCTGGTGGCCGGCGGGCCATGGCGAACAGGCGCTCTCGCTGCTGGAAGTAACGGCAGGCGGCGAAACCGTATCGCGCCAGATCGGCTTTCGCACCATCGAACTCCTGACCGATCCGGATGAAGCCGGCAGCCGCTTCGCGGTCCGGGTCAATGGCCGGGAGATCTTCTGCCGCGGTGCCAACTGGATCCCGGCCGATGCGCTTTTCTCCCGCACCAGTCCGGAAAAGACCGTCGATCTCCTGACCTCTGCCGTTGCCGCCAATATGAACATGATCCGCGTCTGGGGCGGCGGCTTCTACGAGGCTGACTGGTTCTATGATGTCTGCGATCTGCTCGGCCTGATGGTGTGGCAGGATTTCATGTTCGCCTGCAATCTCTATCCCTGCAGCGATGATTTCCTTGGCAATGTGGCGGAGGAGGTCGACTATCAGGTCAAGCGCCTGTCCAGCCATGCCTCGATTGCGATCTGGTGCGGCGATAATGAGCTGGTCGGCGCGCTCACCTGGTTCAAGGAATCGCGCGAGAACCGCGATCGCTATCTGGTTGCCTATGATCGGCTGAACCGGACAATCGAGACAGGGCTGAAGGCCGCGTTCGCCGATGCGATCTGGTGGCCGTCGAGCCCGGCTTCCGGCTATCTCGATTATGGTGATGCCTGGCATTCCGACGGCTCGGGCGACATGCATTACTGGTCCGTCTGGCATGAGAACAAGCCGTTCGCCAATTATCGCGAAATCAGGCCGCGTTTCTGCTCCGAATTCGGCTTCCAGTCCTATACCTCGATGCCGGTGATCCGCAGTTTCGCCGCAGAGGCCGATTTCAATATTGCGGCCCCGGTGATGGAGAAGCATCAGAAGAATGTCGGCGGCAATGAACGCATCGCCGCCACCATGTTCCGCTATTTCCGCTTTCCCAAGGATTTCGAGAGTTTCGTTTATCTGAGCCAGATCCAGCAGGGACTGGCGATCAAGACGGCGGTGGAATTCTGGCGGTCGCTCAAACCCCATTGCATGGGCACGATCTACTGGCAGCTGAACGACACCTGGCCGGTCGCCTCCTGGGCGAGCCTCGACTATGGCGGCGGCTGGAAGGCCATGCATTATATGGTGCGCCGCTTCTTTTCGCCGGTTTTTGTTGCGGCAATTCCATCGGATGATGGCGAGTCGATCCGCCTTGTCGCGGTCAACGATACCGATGAGGCGGTTGATCTTCTGCTGGATCTTTTCACGGTTGGCGTCGATGGCGCGCGTGAATTTGCGGGCCAGCACCGTGTCACCGTGCCCACCGATCGCGCGGTTGACGTCACCAGCCTGCCGCTTGAAGCGCTCGGCCCTGACATGCTGCTGTTCTGGCTGTTTTCCGCCTCCGACATGAGCCAGGGTGAGGGCCATTATGCGCCGAAGCCCTACAAGGAATACGCACTGGCGCCCTCCGGTCTGGTGAGCGACGTGACACCGCTTGAGGATGGGTCCTTCGAGGTCCGCATCGAGGCAAAGCGGCTTTCGCTCTATATCATGATCGAAGCTGACCGGCCGGGACGCTATACTGATAATGCGTTTGATCTGTGCGCCGGAGAGACGCGCACGATCCAGTTTGTGCCCGATGAGGCGAGCGATGGTGAGCCGGTGTTCCGGATTACCGATCTCTACGGCAGTCAGGCGGATGAATAGCAAAAGGGTCTGAGGAGCAGCCCTGGGAGGACAGAATGACAAAGCTTGGTTTTCAGCTTTACAGCGCACGGAACTATCAGCCGTTTTCGGCTATTTTCAAAAAGCTTGCCGCCGCTGGTTACAGTGAGGTGGAAGGCTATGGCGTACTCTATAATGATCTGGATGAGGCGGGCCTGTTGCGCCTTGCCAGTGACCTTCAGACCATCGGACTTTCCATGCCAAGCGGCCATTTCAGCCTCGACATGCTGGAGCAGGAAAGCGAGCGCGTGCTGGAGATTGCAGCAGCGCTGAAGATGGACAGCATTTTCTGCCCCTTCCTGCCCGAGGAGGCGCGGCCTTTGACCGGTGCCGGCTGGAAGGCCTTTGGCGAGCGGCTGCAGGCGGCGGGAAAGCCCTATCGTGAGGCGGGTTATATCTTCGGCTGGCACAATCACGCCTATGAATTCGAGCCCCTTGCCGATGGCAGCGCGCCGATGACGCATCTCATGGCCGGCGGACCGGAACTCAGCTGGGAGGCGGATATCGCCTGGGTCATTCGCGGCGGTGGCGATCCCTATTTCTGGATCGAGTTTCTGAAGGAGCGGATCACGGCGGTGCATGTGAAAGATATCGCTGAGGACGGCGAAAATGAGGATGAAGATGGCTGGGCCGATGTCGGCGACGGAACCGTTGACTGGCCCGGACTGATGAAGGTGCTGCGCCAGATGCCGGTTCGTCACTATGTCGTCGAGCACGATAATCCCAACGATATCGACCGCATGCTGGAGCGTTCCAGCGCGGCATTCCGGAAATTCTGAAAGAGGCCAACATGACGAGAGAACTTGGGGTCGGCATCCTCGGATGCGGCAATATTTCGACGACCTATTTTCGGCTGGCGCCACTTTTCAAGGGACTGAATGTGCTGGCCTGCGCCGATATCAACCGCTCCGCTGCCATGCTGCGGGCCGAGGAATTCGGGGTCGCAGAGCAATCGGTCGATGAACTGCTCGACAATGACGAGATTGACGTTATCGTCAATCTGACCATCCCCGATGCGCATTTTGCCGTTTCGCAGCGCATTCTCGAGGCTGGCAAGCATGTCTATTCGGAAAAGCCGCTGGTGCTTTCACTGTCGGAAGGAGAGATCCTGGGCAGGCTTGCCGCCGAGAAGGGGCTTTCGGTCGGTTGCGCGCCGGATACGTTTCTCGGTGGCGCGCATCAGCTGGCGCGTGCGCATATCGATAGCGGTGCGATTGGCAGGATCACATCGGGGACTTGTCATGTGATGAGCCCGGGCATGGAGATGTGGCATCCCAATCCCGATTTCTTTTTCCTGCCTGGCGGCGGGCCGGTGCTCGATCTCGGTCCCTATTATATCGCCAATCTGATCAATCTGATCGGGCCGGTGAAGCGTGTTGGCGCGCTCACCTCCATGGCGCATGAAACCCGCACCATTACCAGTCAGCCGCGTCGTGGCGCAGTGATCCCGGTGAAGACGCCGACCAATATCCATGCGCTTCTGGAGTTCGTCAGCGGTGCGACGATCACGCTTTCCGCGAGCTGGGATGTCTGGGCGCATCGTCATGGACCGATGGAGCTTTATGGCACCGAGGGCTCGCTCTTCGTGCCGGATCCGAATTTCTTCGGCGGCACGGTCGAAGCCTCCGGCCGTAACCGCGATATCGTTTCGCTTCCTGCCTGGGAGCATCCTTTCGGCATCGCCAATCAGGAAAGCCCGCAGGGGCCGCGCGCCAATTACCGCACAGCTGGCCTCGCCGATATGGCGCTGGCGCTGATCGAGGGCCGTGATGCGCGCTGCTCGCTTGACCGGGCACTGCATGGCGTTGATGTGATGACATCAATCCTGAAGTCGGGAGAGACGGGCGCATTCGTCACGCTTTCGACCACCTGCACGCAGCCGGCAGCGCTCGGCATGGAAGAGGCGGCTCAATTGCTGCGCTGACGGCCGACATCTGTTCTTTTTCAACCGGATTTGCCGCAACGCATGGAGCGCTGCGGCAAATCAGTTATAACGGGATATCCGCTGTAAGGGCCGGGGTCGCCGGCCTGCTTTTCCGAATGGATGCCGGGATCCCGGCCAGAGAAACCGCTGCCTGTGGCTTGTCGCCCGGCAGCACGATACGAGGATGACCATGAGCTGGACCCCTTCTGATAAACGCTACGACACGATGATCTATAACCGCTGTGGTGCGTCCGGGCTGAAGCTTCCTGCCATTTCGCTGGGGCTGTGGCACAATTTTGGTGATGACACCGAGCGTGCCCGCAAGGTTTCCATCTGCGAGACTGCCTTCGATGCGGGCATCACCCATTTCGATCTGGCCAATAATTACGGTCCGCCGGCCGGTTCTGCTGAAATTGCCTTCGGTTCGATCCTGAAAAACGAATTTGCCGGATTGCGTGATGAGATGATCATCTCCTCCAAGGCCGGCTACAACATGTGGGAAGGCCCCTATGGCGAATGGGGCAGCCGCAAATATATGATCGCGTCCTGCGACCAGAGCCTGAAGCGTCTGGGACTGGACTATGTCGATATCTTCTATTCGCACCGTTTCGACCCCGATACGCCGCTGGAAGAGACCTGCATGGCGCTTGACCATATCGTGCGGTCCGGCCGGGCGCTTTACGTCGGCATTTCATCCTATAATTCGCAGCGTACCCGTGAGGCCTATGCGATCCTGAAGGAGCTGAAGACCCCCTTCGTGATCCATCAGCCGAGCTATTCGATGATCAACCGCTGGGTCGAGGAAGACGGACTGCTTGATACGCTCGAAGAACTCGGCATCGGCTCGATCGTGTTCTCGCCGCTGGCGCAGGGCATGCTGACCTCCAAATATCTGAACGGCATTCCCGAAGGCAGCCGTGCCTCGCAAGGCAAGTCACTGCGTGAAAGCTTTCTCAACGAGGAAACGATCAAGCATATCCGCTCTTTGAACGCGATTGCGGAAAGTCGTGGCCAGACACTGGCACAGATGGCGCTGGCCTGGGTTCTGCGTGGTGGCCGCGTGACGACGGCGCTGATCGGTGCCAGCCGCCCGGAACAGGTAACGGATTGCGTCGCGGCACTCGGCAATCTCGAATTTAGCGCTGAGGAGCTTTCCGAGATTGACCGCTTCGCTCACGATGCGAACATCAATATCTGGGCAAAATCTGCCGAGCGTTCCGGCCCGGAACGCATCAAGAAGTAAGCAATCGCTGCGGGCCGAGCGGCGGCCGTCGCCGTCTCGCCCGCACCGGGTATTTTCCAAGATTACATAGATTTAATAATTCCGTTCAAACAACTTTCAGCTTTCGAGCGTTATCCCTGCGCTACGAAAGTTTTGAAAGGAGTTTGCCGTGAAAAAGCTCATTGCAGCAGCAGTCACCGCTATCGCGCTAACCTTTAGTCCCATGGCTTATGCAGCGTCACCTGCGGCAGCGCCCGAGAAGATCTGCGGCCCGCAAAAGCCGGGTCAGCCGGTCACTTGTGTCGACAAGAACGGCAAGCAGCAGGCCCAGAAAACGCCCGAGAAGACGCCGCAGAAGGCTGCTTCCGCACCGCGGACCACGGCTAAGCCGGTTCCCGCCCAGCCTGAACAGCCCGTCAAGAAATAAGGAGATCGTGATGAAGAAGATCATCGTCACATCGGTTGCCGCCATGGCGCTCGCTTTCAGCCCGATGGCCTATGCGGCCGGTCCCGGACCGGACAATTGCGGCCCGCAAAAGCCTGGCCAGCCAAGCCACTGCGGCCCGAGTCAGGGCAAGGGCGGTCAGCCGGGTCAGCCTGGAAACCCCGGGCAGTCTGGCGGTCATCAGGGTCAGCCTGGTCAGCCTGGAAATCCGGGTCAGCCCGGCGGTCGTCAGGGGCAGCCTGGTCAGCCGGGTGGTCCTCAGGCGCATCAGGGCCCGCAAAGGGGTCAGAAACTGCCGCCCGATCAGCGCGGCCAGCCGATCCCGCCCTCAGCCTATAATCGCAACCATCTTCCGCCACCGCCGCCCGGCCAGCAATGGTATCAGGTGAACGGCACCTTTGTGCTGATGACCGTAGCAACGGGTCTGGTCATGTCGATCCTCAGCGGAAACTGAGGACGATCAGGCAGGGCCAGATGGCCTGACGATAAATTGGAACGCCGGTCTGATGGCATCAGGCCGGCGTTTTGAACGTGATATCGATAAAAGTGCCCGCGGATGGCAGCCAGCAATCCGCGGGCTTGTCATTCCGGCATCATGCGCAACCGGAACGACGGGGGGCAGAACGGTTTCATTCGGCCGTAAAGCAATGAGAGATGCCGTCGGCCATGTTCTGAATCAGGGTGAAGTAGAGGTCAGGGCCGTCCTTCAGATCGGCGCCCAGCGGGTCCAGCGTGCCGATATAGACATTGGAACCTTCGGTGACCGTTTGAATGACCTTTGGCGGGAACTGCGGCTCGGAAAACACGCAGGCGGCACCAAGTGACTGAATCTTATCCTGAATCTCACGAATGCGCTTGGCGCTTGGCGGTGTCTCCGGATTGACGGTGATCGAGCCGGCCGCATCGACGCCGAAGCGGTCACCGAAATACTGGTAAGCGTCGTGGAAAACGATATAGGGCTTGGCGGTCTCGGCGGAAAGCTGTGCCTTGACCGTCTCGCCCAGCGCGCCGAGTTTCTTGTCTACGGCGGTGGCATTTTCGCGGTAGCGTGCGGCATTGGCCGGGTCAGCCGCCGCCAGCGTCTCGGCGATGTCGTCGACGAAGGCCCGCGCATTTTGCGGATCGAGCCACATATGCGGGTCGATGCCATCATCATCGAGGTCTTCGGCCAGATGGTCGTGGTCGTCGGCTGAGGTCGTTTCGTCATGGCTGGCATCATCATGGCCGGCTTCGTCATGGTCAGCTTCGCCGTGATGATCATGCTCATCTGCTTCGAAGGCGCCGCCATCACGGGTCGGCAGCAGAGCGGCATTCTGTGCCTGCTCGAGCGTAATGATTTCGGCATTGCCGCCAAGGGCTTCGAGCGGCTTTGTCAGAAAGTGCTCGAGCGCAGGACCGACCCAGAAAATCACATTGGCGTCCTGCAGTGCCTGAGCGTCCGACGGAGACATGCTGTAGGTATGCGGTGAGGATGCACCCTTGACCAGAAGCGTGGTCTTCGCATCTGTCCCGGCGGTAACGGCGGTGAGCAGAGAGTAGACCGGCTTGATTGTCGCGACAATCTTCAGCGGACCGTCGGCATAGGCAGTGCCGGCGCCGAGAAGAACTGACGTGGCCAGAACTGCGGAAATCGAAAGTCTCATTCTTGTCTCGCATTGTTATGTTATTACATAAATTGCGTAATGCTATAACGTATGACATAGAAGGTCGCAAGACGGAGATCTTGAAAATTGGCTCATATGGAAAATAAGGCTCCACCGCTTGTGGCTTTGCAGAATGCCGGCGTCAGTCGCGCCGGTCGCTTTCTGGTGCGCGGGGTGAGCTTCTCGGTATCGCGTGGTGAGATCGTTTCGCTGATCGGCCCGAATGGAGCTGGCAAATCAACCAGCGCCAAGATGGCAATCGGCGTGATGGCTCCCGATGAGGGACGTGTGATCCGGCAGCCAGATCTGAAGATCGGTTATGTGCCGCAGAAACTTGCGATCGATCGTTCTCTGCCGCTGACGGTCAAGCGGATGATGACGCTCACCGGCAGGCTGCCGAAGGGGGCTGCCGAACATGCGCTTGAGCAGGTGGGGATGGCACATATGCAGACGGCGGAAGTGCAGAACCTTTCCGGCGGCGAATTTCAGCGCGCCATGCTGGCGCGTGCCCTTGCCCGCAAGCCGGATCTGCTGGTGCTGGACGAGCCGGTGCAGGGCGTTGACTACAGTGGCGAGATCGCCCTTTACGAACTGATTGCCAGGATCCGCCATGAAGAGGGCTGTGGCATCCTGCTGATTTCGCATGATCTTCATGTGGTCATGGCCTCGACTGATACAGTCGTCTGCCTGAATGGCCATGTCTGCTGCACGGGCACGCCCGAGGCGGTTGGTGAAAGTGAGGCCTACCGGTCGCTGTTCGGCGGCCGCGCCGAGGGGACACTGGCCTTCTACAACCATCACCACGATCACACACATCTGCCCGACGGACGTGTGCGCCATGCCGATGGCACGATCACCGCGCATTGCCATCCCGGCGATGGTCACCATCATGATCATGATGGCGGCCACACCCATGCTGACCACCGGTCGGAGGAGCAGAGCCATGCTTGACGATTTTTTCACGCGCGCGCTTCTGGCAGGCGTCGGTGTGGCGCTGATGGCCGGACCGCTTGGCTGTTTCATCGTCTGGCGGAAAATGGCCTATTTCGGCGATACCATGGCCCATTCCGCGCTGCTTGGCGTTGCGCTTTCCTTGCTGTTTGCCACCAATCTGACAGCGAGCGTCTTTGTGGTTGCGACACTCGTTTCAGTGCTGCTGATCGCGCTGGAACGGCGCCGGGCGCTTTCTGCAGACAGTCTGCTCGGCATTCTGGCCCATTCGACGCTGGCGATCGGTCTGGTGATCGTCTCCTTCCTGACCTGGGTGAGGGTCGATCTGATCAGCTTTCTCTTCGGCGACATTCTTTCGGTCACGCGCGGTGATATTGCCGTGGTCTGGATTGGCGGCGCTGTGGTGCTCTCCGGCATTACGCTGTTGTGGCGGCCGCTTCTGGCGGCCACGGTCTCCACAGAGATTGCGCAGGCCGAAGGGCTGAAGCCGGAGACGACCCGCTTCGTCTTCATGCTGCTGATGGCGCTGGTGATTGCCATTGCGATGAAGATCGTCGGTATCATGCTGATCACGTCGCTGCTGATCATCCCGGCGGCGAGCGCAAGACGGCTGACACGCACGCCGGAGGCCATGGCGGTTGCTGCGGCGCTTATTGGCGTGATTGCGGTCATTTGCGGACTTTATGCCTCGCTCTATTATGATACACCGTCGGGACCATCCATCGTCGTTGCAGCCGTTGCCCTTTTCGTGGTGACACTGCTGCCTGCGGGCGGTCTTTCAAGGTTGAAGTCAAGGGAAGGAAATTGAGATGACAACGGCAAAACTGACACGGAATCAGTCGCTGGTCTTCGATTGCCTCTCACACCGGCACGAACCCATGAGCGCCTATACGATTCTCGATCAGCTTCGTGGCGAGGGTTTCAAAGCGCCGCTTCAGGTCTATCGCGCCCTCGACAAGCTGACGGAATTCGGCCTTGTCCATCGCCTTGAGAGCATGAATGCTTTCGTCGCCTGTGCGCATCCCGAGGAGGATTGCTGCCGCCATGGCATGACAGCCTTCGCGATCTGCGAAAGCTGCAAAAAGGTGATTGAATTCCATGCCCACGAGGTTGAGGACGCGCTTGTCGCTGTTTCCCGGAAAAAGGGCTTCAAGCCGGAAAAGATGACCATCGAGATTCGCGGCCTGTGCGAGAACTGCCGCGATGATCACTAGCGCATCGGCTCGAAAATCGGAATCGATTTTCGAGCCGATGCGTCGATTCAACAAGATAGAGCGCCGTGCATCCAAAAGGATGCATGCCACTAGATCGCTGTGGTGAAAGCCTGTTTCTCCGTGATGTCGAACGGCGCCTGCGGTTCAAATCCGGTTTGGTTGCGGCCAGCCTGTTTGGCTGCGTAGAGCGCCCGGTCGGCCTCGGCGACAAGTGCGGCGCTGGCCGCGGTCGTTTCACCGGGCAGCATGACGGCGATGCCAATGCTGACGGTCAGCTTGCCCTCAATGCCTTCACGATTGGGGATCGACAGGGCGGCAATTGCGGCATGCACGCGCATGGACATTGTTTTCGCGCTCATGGCGTTTCCGTCCGACAGAATAATGGCGAACTCTTCGCCACCGAGCCGCGCCACCAGTTCATTTTCGTTGTCAGACACCGCGGCAAGCGCGCCGGCGACCCGTTGCAGGCATTCGTCGCCAGCCGGGTGGCCGTAATTGTCGTTGAACTGCTTGAACAGGTCGATATCGATCATCAGAAGCGCGAGTGTCCGGTTTTGCGCCTGCGCCGCCTGCCAGCTCGTTCCGAGAAAGCCATTGAAGCTGCGCCGGTTGGCGATGCCGGTCAGTGAGTCGGTGCGCGAGATCTGGCTGAGTGCCGCATTTTCCGTCGAAAGATATTCGGCATAGGTTTTTTCACGCAGATAGAACAGAAAGGCCCGGCGATCGGCATTGTTGAGCCGGTTATTGGCAAAAACGGTGAGGACGCTGGTTGCGGCGAGATAGATCAGGGGCGAAGCCTGTTCATGCGGCATCAGCTGATGATCGCCGAGCACGAAGACACAGGCCAATGCGAAATTGCAAAAGGTTGACAGCGCTGCCACCGGGGCACTCAGAGGCAGCGCAATATTGGCGATAACCGCCATCAGAATGAAGACGTAGGCCTCGAAAACTGCGATCGGATTGCCGGGCAGCCACATCATCAAGCCAGCGCAAAGGCTTGCGAGTGTGATGCCAAAAAAGGAGAAGAGGCCCGGAAGCAGCATGTTCGCCGGGCGCAGCACGATAATGACAAGCCCAGCAGCGCAATAGCTCACGAACACCAGCCGGATTTCCAGCAACTGGGTCATAAGCTCGGGCCGAAAGATGATGTCGACCAGGCCGAAGCTGCAATAAAGCAGAACGGAAAACAGCGCTGCGGTTATGAACTGCCGCCGATTCTCTGTGTGGCGCCGCTGGGCGTAGAGCCTTTCGAGCGGCTTGGGAAAGCCGAAGATGCAATAGCCCGCCGTCAGGCTTTCCTCGATCATGCGGTCGCGTTCCCGGTCCTTGCGGGACAGTCGCTGGGCGAATGTATCCGGCATGCCTCAGACTTCCATGATTGGCGCCAGGTCGCGGGCAAAGCGTTGCCAGTTGGCTCTGTAATTTTCCGCAGAACGGCTCAGCGCCGCGACCGCCTCGTCATCCAGGCTGCGCACGGCTCTGGCCGGCGCACCGACGATCAGACTTCGGTCGGGGAACACCTTGCCCTCAGTGACAAGTGCATTGGCACCGACAAGGCAATGATTGCCGATCCGCGCGCCGTTCAGAACCGTTGCGCCCATGCCGATGAGTGATGTGTCGCCGATGCTGCATCCGTGGATGATGGCGTGATGGCCAATGGTGCAGTTTTTTCCGATCACCGCCGGGGAGCCCATGTCGGTATGGATCATGACGCCGTCCTGGACATTGCTTCCAGCGCCGATCGTGATTGCTTCATTGTCGCCGCGCAGCACGGCGGCAAACCATATCCCGACATCTTCACCCAATATGACATCTCCGATGACATCCGCATCCGGGGCGATCCAGTAACGCCCTTTGGCGGGAAGTGTCGGGCGACGGTCTCCAAGCGCATAAAGTGTCATCTTTTCCTCCCAAGGCGTGCCTGTCAGATCACGCTGAAGCTGAGATCGGCGATACCCTCAATGTGTCCGACGAGGCGGTCGCCCCGCTGGACGGGACCAACGCCCGATGGCGTGCCTGTCAGGATAATGTCTCCAGCCGCAAGCGCAACATAGCGCGACAGTTCGGCAATGATTTCGGGAACTTTCCAGATCATCTGATCGAGATTGCCGGTCTGGACACGCGCGCCATTGCGATCCAGCCAGATCTCTGCGGCGGCGGGGTGGCCGATCACGCTCGCGCGCGTGATTGCGGAGGCGGGGGCAGAATGTTCGAATGCCTTGCCCATTTCCCAGGGGCGTCCCTTGTCCTTGGCGATCTGCTGCAGGTCGCGGCGGGTGAAGTCCACGGCGATGCCATAGCCGTAGACGCATTCCAGAGCTGCGCTGACGGGAATGTCGCGGCCACCGGAAGACAGCGCGACATAGCACTCGATTTCATGATGCACATCTTCCGACAGGGGCGGGTAGGGGAAATCATCGCCGGGCAGAACCAGATTGTCGGGATTCTTCTGGAAAAAGAACGGTGCTTCGCGATCGGGATCATGCCCCATCTCAACGGCGTGGGCCGCGTAGTTGCGGCCGACACAGTAGACCCTGCGAACCGGAAAGACAGCATCGAGCCTCTGAACCGGCAATTCAGGGCTGAACGGGCGGGCGAAAACAGTCTCGGTCATGAGAGCGTGGCTCCTGGAGCATTGGGCATGGGTTGCGTCGATCAATCGTTGCGACATAAACGACATCTTGACTAGAGCCAAGTGATCGGACCAACAATGTAATCAACAGACTGCGTTCGGTCACTCTCGGATTTCCGTTCTGCAGTCGGGCCTGCCGGCCTTGCTGGCCAAAGAGCGTCGTTCATGCCAACATGTCGTCACGCGGAATGTTGTGCGGGATCGTTCGCGGCAAACTGATGTGCCGGTTTCTGTATCGGCTGAACGGAGCATGAAGCAGCAATGACTGCCAATCTCGATCTTATGATCCTGCTGCTTGAAAAGGTTGGTATCGCCGCCCTGGTCATTCTGATCTATCGGGTGATCCGGCGTTCGACGATGCCGATCTTCTGGACCGGACCGGCGATCGGCCTGGTCTTTGCCGTTGCTGCCCTGATCGTGATGATCGACCCCGTGGCTCTGGCACCGGGAGTGATGGTTGATCTGCGCAATGTCATGGTCGCTCTTGCTGCTCTTTTCGGGGGCGTTTCCGCCGCAGCCATCTGCGCAATGGCGACGATCATCTACCGTATCTACCTCGGCGGAGCGGGCACGGCGTCCGGCATTGTCGGCATCGTTCTGTCGGCGCTGATTGGCCTTGCCTACGCCCGGATCAGCGGTCGCAGGCGCGATCTTAAGGGGCTTTCGCTGCTCGGGATCCTGCTGTCTTTCAGCATGTTCAGCCTCCTCTTCCTGCCCAAGGCGGTTATCCTGCCTTTCCTGCGCGAGGCGGGACTGGCCATGGTGCTACGCAATTTTCTTGGCACCGTGCTGATCGGCTATGCGCTTGCATCGGAAGATCGGCTGGAGCAGGAATTTGCCGATTTCAAGCGCGAGGCCTCGCTGGACCCGCTGACGCGTTTGCATAACCGGCGTTATCTGGAGGCAATCGCGGCCAAGTGGCGGGACGATCCGAGCCTGGCGGGCGAACGCTTTGCCGTGATTCTCTTCGATATTGACCACTTCAAACGGCTCAATGACACGCATGGCCATGCGGCGGGTGATCTGGTGCTGTCGCGGATCGCGTCGATCATCGATACCAGGATGCGGCGCAGCGATTTTGTCGTTCGCTATGGCGGCGAAGAAATCGCCGTGGTGATGCCGGCGACCTCAAGTGATCAGGCGCAGCGTGTGGCTGAAAATATCCGGGAGCGGATCTGCGAAGAGCCGATCATGCTGGATTCGGGGCTGGTCTCTGTTGCTGCCAGCGCCGGGGTCGCAGGTTCGGGTGACGGCCATGAAACCATCTATGATGTGCTGAAGCGGGCCGATAGGGCCCTTTATGAAGCCAAGGGCGCGGGGCGAAACCGGGTTGTCCTTTTCACGCCGGATCTCTGAGGCGTTTCACGCAATGGCTCCCGGCCGCCGCCAATGGCTCAGCGTTCGCCGTTGGGCAAGCTGCAGGTCTTCTTGCGCATCGTGTAGTCGATGGCATTCACCCGTCCCATGGACAGGCGGATATCGCCTGAGAGGTCTTTTTGCTCCGGATTGGTAACGGTTCCGACGTCGGCGCCGAAAATCCGCACATCTCCGACGATTGCCTGATTCTGTGAGGCGATCTGCTGCTCGAGCCTTTCATGATTGTCATTGTAAAGCCGTATCAGTTCGTCGCAATTCAGGTCCTGGTAGTTCGAGGGTGGAATGGCGACCGGCACCAGCCTGTCAGGGCGCTGGGTGCAGCTGGCAAGTGCAATTGCAATGATGACGATAGGCAGGCTGTGTCGCATCCGGATCTCCTGTCTGCGCGCGGGAAGGCACGCAACGGTTCTACGCCGCAATCGGACCATGCAGCACGTCTGGAGAGCCGAGTGTTGGGAAATAACTTGTCAGGGTCAATGGTAAACCCGTGAATATGAAAAAGCGGCGGCTGTAACAGCCGCCGCCAGAATTGCCTGTTGCTGAAATGATCAGCCGCGTTCGGCGCTGGCACCTGAACCCCAGGGGCCGTGGTGCACATCAAGACCATCCAGGCGATCGAAGCCATGGGCGCCGAAGAAATCGCGCTGCGCCTGAATGAGGTTTGCGGTGCCGCGACCCTGACGATAGGCGTCGAAATAGGTCAGTGCCGATGCCAGCCCCGGAACCGGAATACCGGCAGCGGTCGACGCCGAAACGATACGACGCAGCGATGGCAGGCTTTCCTTGACCATGGCCGAGAAGGCGGGTGTGACGATCAGGTTCGCCACATCGGGCGTTTCGGTGAAGGCCTTGGTGATTTCATCCAGGAACTGCGAGCGGATGATGCAGCCGGCACGCCAGATACGGGCGATTTCCGGCATCGGCAGCTTCCAGCCATATTCCTGCGAAGCACCGGCCATGACCGCGAAGCCCTGAGCGTAAGCGGCGATCTTGGCGGCAAAAAGGGCCAGTTCGAGATCCTTGTTCAGCCAGGGGCCGGGGGCGATGGCGAATTCAAGATTGTTCTTGCCGAACAGATGTTCTGCATCCTTGCGCTCGCCACGCATGGACGACAGGCACCGGGCGGCAACGGCGGCCTCGATGGCGGTGGCCGGGATGGCAAGCTGCTGCGCCTCGATGACCGACCAGCGGCCGGTACCCTTCTGTCCGGCTGCATCAACAATCACGTCCGGCATATGCGCACCGGTATGCGGGTCGGTCGCCAGCAGCACCTTTTCGGTGATCTCGATCAGGAAGGAGTTGAGCCGGCCGTGATTCCATTCGCCGAAGATATGGGCGATTTCCGGCGCACTCATTTTCAGGCCATCACGCAGGACGCCGTAGATTTCGGCAATCATCTGCATGTCGGCATATTCGATGCCGTTATGGACGGTCTTGACGAAGTGGCCAGCGCCATCCGGACCCAGCCATGCGCAGCACGGATCGTCCGCATATTTGGCGGAGATCGAGGTCAGCACCTTCTCGACCCGCTTGTAGGAATCTTCCGTGCCGCCAACCATGATCGAGGGGCCGTGGCGCGCACCTTCTTCACCACCGGATACACCCATGCCGATAAAGGTCAGCCCGGTGCCGTCCAGTTCCTGGAAGCGCCGCCGCGTATCATGGAAGTTGGCATTGCCGGCATCGATGAGGATGTCACCGTTACCAAGGTAGGGGCGGAGCTTTTCGATTTCCTGATCAACAGCTTCGCCGGCCTTGATCATGATGATGATCGGCCGCGGCGGGCGGATGGCTGCCACAAATTCCGAGAGGGTTTCCGTCGGGATGATCTGGTCGGCAAGTGCGCCGGCATTGTTGTAAAATGCGCGTGTCTTGTCGACGGTGCGATTGTAAACGGCAATCTTGTTGCCTTTTTCGGCGATGTTAAGGGCGAGATTCGAGCCCATGACACCGAGTCCGATCAATCCGATTTCAGCCTTTTCCACGTCGTCACCTCCAGTGCTTGATGGTTACGGCTTTTTCGCATTGCAAATCGGAAACGGCAAGGCTCAAGCGCCCAAATCGGTTTGTTTTGTTCATTGCGCCGGCATGTGCAATTGCGTTTCCATCAGCGTCAAAGTCACCACCCAATCCATTTCCGAAAAAATCAGTTTATCGTCTCTATATTAATTTGTTGGTCAATCATTCCATAATCGAAATCTATTTCAACAATGTAATTTAAATTATAGATTAATGTCTGGTTGTAAAACATTGTTTGTTTCACGTGGTAAATTCAAAAGTAGAGTATACTTTTATTCTATATGCGAAGGATGTGTTTGGTATATGATTGATAAAATATATAGAAGTGGTTCAGGCGGGGCTGAAAAAGAATTAAGTCGGGGTTCAATTCAGGGTGCCGATGGATGTGAACCTAAAGGCATCATCAGGCGCAGTAACTCTGCAATAGGACATGTTGATAGCCGCGAGAAAAATTGTGGCATCGGGCGATTTGAAACGATCGATGAGCGACAGGCGCAGGAAATGCTGCAAGTCAGGATCAAGAACGATCTTTTCGCCGGTACAGTACGGAGTGCTAATCCTCGATTCGTGCTTCTCGTCGGCCAACCCGGAGCAGGAAAGACATCGGCAATGTCGCATCTGCGCCAGCAATTCGGTGAGGAGGGGTGTGTCGACGCCAGCTATGATACCTTGATGACCTATCACCCCAACTATTATGAGCTCACCACAAAGGGCTACAGCGCACCCTTTCGCCACGAGCGGATGTATGAGGTCTACAGTTTCGCCTCGCGCATGCGTGAGGCGGTGATTGGTTTGGCTGCAGAGGAGGGGCGGAATGTCGTTTTTGAGAATACATTTCCGATGAAGAGTGCTGCCAGAGACATACCGGGCCTGTTAGGCGACCGGTTTCCGGTCGTGGAGCTCTGGGCCTTGGCAACGCCTGCGGACATCAGCCGTCTCTCGACCTATGTACGCTATGAGAACCAGCTGAATGCCTTTGCTGAAGACACGGATGCTTTCAAGAATAGCCATGCGAATGGCCCGCGCAGAATGACGGATGCCGACAGTCTGGATCGTTTCATGCATTACCGCGACTGCGTCTCCCAGCTGCATTCGCTGGAACTGTCCAGGCGTATTGGCAAGGCGGTTATCCTTGATCGAAACGGCATTCATTTCGAATGCGACAACTTCGCTCAGAGCAGTATCGAATTTCGCCGTGTCTTTCTGGATCTGGTGAACCGTGGTGGCACTGAATCGGAATTCAGAGCGATCTTCGACGCTCTTCCTGACATGCGTAAACCCCGATGAGGGCAGCGGTTAATCGTCAGACGTTGTGACGTTGCTGCTTTCGGTGAGGTCTGTCTTGCTGGAGCTCTGTTTCGTCAGTGCTGAAAAATCGAAGATCTTCGGATCGAGCAGATGCGATGGGTTGGCGTGGCCGAGCGCGCGCAGCATGACCTCCTTGCGGCCGGGCATGCGGGCTTCCATATCGGCAAGCATTGCCTTCATTGCATTGCGCTGCAAACCGTCCTGCGAGCCGCAGAGATCGCAGGGAATGATCGGAAAAGCCATGGCTTCGGCGAATTTCGCCAGGTCGTCTTCCGCTGCGTAGGCGAGCGGTCGCAACACCATCAGATCGCCTTCGTCGTTCAACAGCTTGGCCGGCATGGTGGCAAGCTTGCCGCCATGGAACAGGTTCATGAAGAAGGTTTCGAGAATGTCTTCGCGATGATGGCCGAGCACCAGCGCGTCGCAGCCTTCCTCGCGGGCGACGCGATAGAGATGGCCGCGCCTGAGGCGCGAACAGAGCGAACAATAGGTCGAGCCGGGTGCAAGCTTGTCGGTGACGATCGAATAGGTATCCTGATATTCGATCCGGTGACGCACACCGATCCGTTCGAGATAGTCGGGCAGGATATGTTTGGGAAAGTTCGGCTGACCCTGATCGAGATTGCAGGCAACGAGCTCGACCGGCAGCAGGCCGCGCCATTTCAGGTCCATCAGCACCGCGAGCAGGCCGTAACTGTCCTTGCCGCCGGAAAGTGCCACCAGCCAGCGCTTCTGGCCTTTCAGCATGTCGAAGTCGGCAATCGCCTGACGCACCTGGCGGATCAGCCGCTTGCGCAGCTTGTTGAAGGAGACGGAGGAGGGGGCATCGGCAAAGATGGCTGGCGAGCTGCTGTCTTCACTCTCGCCGCTTTCATCGATGTGCATCATCAGGTCCATGGTTAACTCCGCCGTCGCTAATCCGTCGCATCGGGCGATCAATCGCTATCGTCTGATGCTCTGTCGAGGCACATGCCCTTTCATGGCGCCAAGATCAAGTGCCGAATACGGACCAGCCCGTGCGAGCGGCCAGCATTTCCAGCGCATCGGCACCAAGGGCCGAGTTGCCGACCTCGTTGAGGCCCGGCGACCAGACCGCAATCGAGGCCTTGCCGGGCGCAATGGCGAGAATGCCGCCGCCGACGCCGGACTTGCCCGGCAGGCCGACACGATAGGCGAAATCCCCCGATCCGTCATAATGGCCACAGGTCAGCATCAGCGCATTGATGCGGCGCGCCCTGCGTGGCGAGACAACCGAGAGGCCGGTGATCGGATTGGTGCCGCGGTTGGCGAGGTACAGCCCGGCATGGGAGAGCTGAACGCAGTTCATCGCCAGTGCGCATTGGTGAAAATAGACGCCGAGGGTCAGTTCGGTCGGATGGACGAGATTGCCGAAGGAGCGCATGAAGTCGCCGAGCGCGAAATTGCGAAAGCCGGTATGCTGCTCCGAGCGGGCCACCTTCTCGTCGATGACGATGGTCTCGTCATCGGCCAGGAACCGCATGAAATGCAGGAATTCGCCAATGGCTTCGCGTGGCTTGTGGCCGGCAAGCACAATGTCGGTGACAACGATGGCGCCGGCATTGATGAAGGGATTGCGCGGAATGCCGTGTTCGTGTTCCAGCTGGACAATCGAATTGAATGCAGAGCCTGAAGGTTCCCGCCCGACCCGTTTCCACAGCGCTTCGCCGGTTTTGCCCAGCGCCAGCGTCAGCATGAAGACCTTGGAAATACTCTGGATCGAGAAGGAGGTATCAGCATCGCCAGCCCTGTAGGTGGTGCCGTCAACCGTGGTGATGGCGATCCCCAGCTGCATCGGGTCGACCTTGGCGAGCTCCGGAATGTAATTGGCCACCGAACCTTCGCCGAGGCGTGGCGAAAGCTCGCGGACGATATCGTCGACCAGACTTTGAAGATCCATGCCATGCCCCCGGGTTTCCGCTGCTGCCGATCATTGCGCAGGCGCGCCCGGCTGCAAACTGAAAAAGCCGCCCCGAAGGGCGGCTTTCCACAAAGCGATCGCTGAAGAAATCAGCGCGAATAGAATTCGACGACCAGGTTCGGTTCCATGATGACCGGGTAGGGGATGTCGGCAAGAGCCGGAACCCGTACGAAGGTCGCAACCATCTTGTTGTGGTCAACTTCAATGTAATCCGGAACATCGCGTTCAGCGAGCTGGGTTGCTTCGAGAACGGAAGCGAGCTGCTTGGAGCGCTCACGGATCTCGATCACATCGCCGGCCTTGCAACGGTAGGAACCGATGTTGACGCGGGTACCGTTGACGGTGACGTGGCCGTGGTTGACGAACTGACGGGCAGCAAAGACCGTCGGTACGAACTTGGCGCGGTAAACGATAGCGTCGAGACGGCTTTCCAGCAGGCCAACCAGGTTTTCACCGGTGTCGCCCTTGCGGCGGTTGGCTTCAACGAAGATTGCGTGGAACTGCTTTTCACGCAGTTCGCCGTAATAGCCCTTCAGCTTCTGCTTGGCGCGCAGCTGCACACCGAAGTCCGACAGCTTGCCCTTGCGGCGCTGGCCGTGCTGGCCGGGGCCATATTCGCGGCGGTTTACCGGGGACTTCGGACGGCCCCAGATGTTTTCGCCCATACGGCGGTCAATTTTATGCTTGGACGATTCGCGCTTGCTCATCGTATTTCCTTATCAAAAGTGTTCAGCCGGCCCATATTGAACCGGCATGGAAGGAAACACGCCCTCCTCTGGCCTGTCCTTTCGGAGTGGGCCTGACAGGTTTTCACGGATCAAAAGCGCCCGGAAAACCACGGGACATGTCAGTTAAGACGCCAGCCGGAGCCAGCGTTCGGGCGGACATAATCGGGATCGGCTGAATTGTCAACTCACCAGGGCTGCCAATCCGGTGCAAAGCTTGATCTCCGGCCGTTTCCGCGGCCTTTTACATGGACTGCCGCCGCCACAGGGGGCATAACGCTTCCATCCATTTCAAGCAAAGGATTTTCCGATGACGATCACATCCGACACTCTCGACCAGCTCTCGGCGCTGATGCGCCGTGCCGCCCGCGAGGAGATCCTGCCGCGTTTCCGCAGGCTTGAAACCAGCGAGGTTGCCGAAAAATCGGAGCCGAGCGATCTGGTCACCGTGGCTGACACCGGTGCGGAGCGGGTGATCAAGGCGGGTGTCGCCGAGATCCTGCCCGGTGCCAGCTTCATCGGTGAAGAAGGGGTTGCTGCCGATCCGTCACTGCTCGAGAAGCTGCAGCATGCCGAACTTGCCGTTGTCGTCGATCCGATTGATGGCACGTTCAATTTCGCCAACGGCATTTCCGCCTATGGCGTCATGATGGCCATCGTCGAAAAGGGCGAGACCGTTGCCGGCCTGATCTATGACCCGATGGGCGATGATTTCATGGTTGCTGAAAAGGGCGCTGGCACCTGGCTGAAGCGTGCCGACGGCACATCCCAGCGGATGAAGGTCGCTGATCCCGTGCCGCTCGATCAGATGCTCGGAACCGCATCGATTGCCTTCATGCCGGGGGATGAGCGGGCCGGCCTGCTCGCCAATCTTGCCAAGGTGCGCTTTGCGGCGAGCTATCGCTGTGCGGCTGTCGAATATCGCGCCTTTGCCTCGGGCGGGCTGCACTTCTTCACCTATTTCAAGATCATGCCCTGGGATCATCTTGCCGGTGTCCTGATAGGGCTGGAGGCCGGAGCCTATATCGCCCGCTATGACGGTTCTGCCTATCTGCCCTCGCATCTCGAGGGTGGTCTCTTGGGCGCGCCGGACCGGGAAAGCTGGCAGGAACTGCGTCAGAAGGTCTTCACGCTTTAGCCCGCAGGCATGCACCCTGGCGGCCAATGCGTCAGGGCGGAACTGCGGTTCAGAGACGAAAAGGCCGCTGCCGCGATGGCAGCGGCCTCAGACAGCTGACAAAGTCATTCAGATTGCATGTTTGAGGTGGAGTAGCGCCTTCGTCAGTCGTCATCCCCGTGCTTGTCACGGGGATCCAGTTTCATAAGGCATTCAATCGAAAAGTTCTTTCGCCGCGCAGACGCGCGTCGGCTGGATGCCTGTGACAAGCACAGGCATGACGGCAGAAAGAAGGGGAGAGGTTTGTCAGCTGTCTGAGGCCGCTGCCGCGATGACAGCGGCCTTTATCATTCTGCGGCCGGATTATGCGGCCTGAACAGCTTGCCGCGTTCGGCGATCACCACCACAGCGAGTGTCGCCACGCCAAAGCAGAAAAAGCCGGTGATCAGCGGCGTGGTCGTGCCGTTGAACGACAGTCCGACCAGCGAGCCGAGCAGGGCAGATCCGGCCGTGCCGGTAAAGCCGAGCACAGAGGAGCCAATGCCGGCGATATGGCCGAGCGGCTCCATCGCCATGGTGTTGATGTTGGCGCCGAGCCAGCCATACTGGAACCAGCCGATCGCAAACAGGGCATAGAACAGCAAGAACGGCATGTGTCCGCCAAAGGCGAGATCGAGGATCAGCCAGAGTGCCATCGTGGCGACGAAGCCGATCAATGCGGTCTGTGACAGACGGCGCATGCCGAATTTGCCGACCATGCGTGAATTGGCCAGCGCCGAGGCGGACAAGACGACGCCGATCCCGGCAAAGGCGATCGGGAACAGTGTGCCGATGCCGAACACCTCGATATAGATCTGCTGGGCCGAGGTGATGTAGCCGAACATGCAGCCCTGGATCAGTGTTGCCGCGAGAATGTAGAGCGCGGCGGTGCCGTTCGACAGAACCATGATGAAGCCACGCACCACCGAGGCGACACTGAATTCACGCACATCCTTCGGATTAAGCGTTTCCGGCAGCCGGATCAGCACCCACAGGAACATCGCCGCCGCAAACAGCGCCAGAAACAGGAAGATGAGGTGCCATTCGCCGACAAAGAGGATCGACTGGCCGATGGTCGGTGCGACGATTGGAATGATCATGAAGACCATCATCACCAGCGACATGACCTCGGCCATCTTCCGGCCGCCATATAGATCGCGGACGATCGAGATGGAGATGACGCGGGTCGAGGCGGAGCCGATGCCCTGGATGAAGCGGATCACCAGCATCATCATGAAGCTTGGCACAATCGCCGCCGCCAGTGATCCGGCCAGATAGACAATAATGCCCGCCAGAAGCGGCAGCTTGCGGCCGAAGCGATCGGAAAGCGGGCCGAAAAACAGCTGGGCGAATCCCATGCCGAGCACATAGGCGGTGACAATGAATTGCCGGCTGTTTTCATCCTCGACGCCGAGCGAGGCGCCGATCTGCTGCAGGCCCGGCAGCATGATGTCGATGGCGAGCGCATTGAGCGCCATCAGCATCGCCATCATCACCACGACCTCCCATTTGGACATGGTTGGCCTTGCCGCTGCGGCTGTGTTTTCAGTCATGACGAATTCCTGAAGAAGGCACGCAGGCGCGCCTCCGGGGTGATGGGGACCGGACAATAGAGCGGTGTCGCGCATCCGGTCTCATCTTCATAGCACATTGTGCCCGCTGAAAAAGGTACCGACCGTTGTGATAACGGCCGGTACCGGGATGTTTTATGTCTTGCGAATGGGCGCGCACACAGCGGAATTGACAAAGCGCAACGAGGGCAGGGCGCGGCTTTCGCCAGTTTCAAACCGGCTGGTTGTGCGGCTGGAACAATTTGCCCTTCTCGGCAATCAGCGTCATCACCAGTGCGAGCACGGCAAAGATGAAGAAGCCGGTGACCATCGGTGTCGTCGTACCGTTATAGGACAGGCCGATGAAGCTTCCGAGCAGGGCGGAACCAGCCGTCGAGGCGAAGCCGAGAATGGAGGAGGCAGCACCGGCGACATGGCCGAGCGGTTCCATCGCCAGCGAGTTGAAATTCGCACCGATCCAGCCGAACTGGAACCAGGCGGCGAGGAAGATGATGTAGAACAGGAAGAAAGGCATGGTGCCGGCGAAGACCAGATCAAGCACCAACCAGATGCCGTTGGTGACGGCAAAGCCGATCATCGCTGCATGCGAAAGGCGGCGCATGCCAAGCTTGCCGACGATGCGCGAGTTCAGCAGCGAGGAGCTTGCCATGACCACACCGACGCCGGCAAAGGCGAGCGGGAACAGTGTGCCAAGGCCGAAGACCTCGACAAAGACCTGCTGGGCCGAGGTGACGAAGCCGAAGATGCAGCCCATGACGAAGGTGGTTGCCAGCGTGTAGAACAGCGCCGTGCGGTTCGACAGAACCAGATAGAAGCTGTGGCCGACGGCTTTCGGCGTCAGCGGGGTGACATCTTCGGGATGCTGCGTTTCCGGCAGCCGCAGCGAAACCCAGACGATGTTGATGAGCGCTGCGGTTCCGAGGAAGATGAAGATCAGGTGCCACTCGCCGAAGATCATGATGATCTGGCCGAGTGACGGTGCAATGATCGGCACGATCATGAAGACCATCATGATCAGCGACATGATCTCGGCCATGGCGCGGCCGCCATGCAGGTCGCGGACAACCGATACGGAGATGACGCGGGTCGCCGCAGCACCCAGACCCTGAAAGAAGCGTACTGCCAGCAGCAGGCCAAAGCTCGGCGAGAAGGCGCACAGCACAGCACCGATGAAATAGATTGCAAGGCCGACCAGAAGCGGCTTCTTGCGGCCGAACCGGTCCGAGATCGGTCCGTAGGCAATCTGGGCAATGCCGAAACCGAAGACATAGGCGGTGACGATGAACTGCCGGCTGTTTTCATCCGCGACCCCCAGCGAGGCACCGATCTGCTGCAGTCCGGGCAGCATGATATCGATGGCAAGTGCGTTGAGCGCCATCAGCATCGCCATCATGGCGACCAGTTCCCACTTTCCAGGCGCCAGATGCGCGGCAGGCGAAATTCGTTGTGTCGTGTCAGTCACTGAAATATCCCAAGGAAAAACAAGGCGCTGTTTGGCACAGCGCCTGTTGTTGATCTTTTTGCAATAGATCCGGAGGCTCCCCCCAGGAACCGCTTCCCGGCATATCCATCCGATATGCCATTCTATCGTCAAAGGCCCGCCGGCCGAGGTCTGCGGATGCCGGTGGTCGTCTGGTCTGCTGCCGCTCTTATGGTCGCCTTGTGTGACAGGCGCTTGTCAGCGATATCGGCCACGGAACGGAAATAACGTTCTGCCGCCAGGTCGGGCAACGAGGCGGCAGTCAGGTCATGGTCATGCAGATTGTTTGGGAATCAGGCAGCGCCGCTGACCGTGATGCCCTTCGAGCCCATGAATTCCTGCAATTCGCCAGCCTGGAACATTTCGCGCACAATGTCGCAACCGCCGATGAATTCGCCTTTCACATAAAGCTGCGGAATGGTCGGCCAGTTGGAAAAATCCTTGATGCCCTGACGCAGGTCGGCGTCGGCAAGCACATTGATGCCTTTATACGGAACACCGAGGTAATCCAGAATCTGAACGACCTGACCGGAAAAGCCACATTGCGGGAACTGCGGCGTTCCCTTCATGAACAGTACGACGTCATTGCTGTCGACTTCGCTCTTGATGGCGTCCTGAATATCACTCATGAAAATGATCCTTTCACAGCGGGTTCAAGGCCCGCCGGCCTGAGATTTGTCAACTACTATATATGACCCATCCGTCTTTTGAGCAAGAACGTCTGGTCACGATGCTGACTTTCGTCACATTACTGCACCGCTGCGCAGCGGATTTCACCCGTTTCCTGCGGCGTCAGCGTGACGAAATCAAAGCGGATCTGCGTTTCGATGACGATCGAAAGACCGGCCTTTTCGTCCTCTGCGAGCGCCGGGCATTCGCCCGTCACTGCCGGTCTCTGTCGCTGCCAGAAACTGAGTGCGTCGTCCTCCAGCGAAAAATCGCCGGCTGGCCGATCGAGTATCTTTTCTCCGGATTCGAGCTGAAAGACCACAAGATCGCCCTCGGGGCCGGTGGAGCGGGTTGCGACAAGATAGTCGCCGGAAAGCCCGGCAAACCATAGTGGATCATCATCCGATCCGATGATGACGGCGTTCCCGTCGTCTTCAAAGCGGCAGGGCAGGCCCTGTGTCGCCGCGTTGACGGGAACGACCGCGAAGCGTTCGCCTGGTGTGCTCTGGTGCGGCTGAACGGCAACCCGATAGCGATCATTTGCATGGCAGTCTGGTTCTGCCGCAGCCGTGGTTGCCACAACTGTGCCAAGAAGGGCGGCGGCTGTCAGGCAAATGAGACCCCGCCGCGCCATTGGTTCACGCCGGGGCTGATGTCTGCAGGGCGAGGGCGTGCAAGACATCGCCCATATTTCCCTGAAGCGCTTCATAGACCATCTGATGCTGCTGAACGCGGGTCTTGCCACGGAATGCCTCGGCCACAACTTCGGCAGCAAAATGATCGCCGTCGCCGGCAAGGTCGCGAATGGTGACCTTTGCGCCCGGAATTCCCGCCTTGATCATGTCTTCAATGTCGCCAGCCGTCATCGCCATGGTTCAGTCTCCTTGTTATTTCGTGCCTTGAGGCCGGGTCGGTTTCAGGCCGGCTCGGCCTTTTGGGGGGCATCATCCATGAAGTGAGGAAACCACGATTCATGGGCGGTCCGCAACGCATCTATTTCAAGTGAAATCAGATCGTCGATCTCGAGCCTCGTGCCGCCTGCCGTACCGAGACGGCGGAACGGAACGCCGACGCCTTCGGCAGAGGCGCAGATGAAATTGCCAAGCTCGGCTGGAACCGCGATCACATAGCGGGCCTGATCTTCACCGAAGAGCAGCGCATGCGGCAGGCCGCGGCTTTCACTGAGGCTGATCTTGAGGCCAATTCCACTTGCCATGCACATCTCGGCCAGCGCGACGGCAAGGCCGCCGGCAGAGAGGTCGTGGCAGGCCTTGACCTGGCCATTGGCGATGATCGAGCGGACAAAGTCGCCATTGCGGCGCTCGGCATGCAGGTCAACCGCGGGCGGCGGGCCGTCAAGGCGACCGAGATATTCGCGCAGGTAGGCCGTGGCTCCGAGATGTTCGCCATCCGTGCCGATCATGATCAGCTGGTCGCCATCCTCGTAGGAGCCGATCCGGGCCATGTTGCGCCAGTCGGTCAGCAGGCCGACTGCGCCGATGGTCGGCGTCGGCAGGATCGCTTCGCCATTGGTCTCGTTATAGAGTGACACATTGCCGGAAACGATCGGGAAGGAAAGCGCCTCGCAGGCTGCGCCGATGCCCTGGATGGCCTTGACGAAGGTCCCCATGATTTCCGGCTTTTCCGGATTGCCGAAATTCAGGTTGTCGGTCACGGCAAGCGGCTCGGCGCCGGTGGCCGTCAGGTTGCGCCAGCACTCGGCAACCGCCTGCTTGCCGCCCTCAAACGGATCGGCCTCGACATAATGCGGCGTCACGTCGCATGTGAAGGCAAGTGCCTTGGTCGGATGGCCGTCGACGCGGACCACGCCGGCATCGCCGCCGGGAAGCTGCAGCGAATTGCCCTGGATCAGCGTGTCATATTGCTCATAGACCCAGCGCCGGCTCGACTGGTTCGGCCCGCCGACAAGTTTCACCAGTGCGGCGTTGTAGTCTTCCGGCACCTCGACCAGATGGGAGGGCAGGGGGCCACGGCTGTCCGGCTCGCGCCAGGGGCGGTCATATTCGGGCGCCTGATCGCCGAGATCCTTGATCGGAAGATTGGCAACCTCATCGCCCTGATGCAGGACGCGGAAGCGCAGGTCATCTGTGGTCTTGCCGACAATGGCGAAATCGAGACCCCATTTGACGAAGATCGCCTTG
Source organism: Martelella sp. HB161492 (assembly GCF_013184775.1). Lineage (GTDB taxonomy): Bacteria > Pseudomonadota > Alphaproteobacteria > Rhizobiales > Rhizobiaceae > Martelella. The sequence continues at coordinate 280,614 of NZ_JAATVV010000004.1, read as the reverse complement.
GCCTCATCTTCCTTTTCCGGCGACAGCACCATGAGCATGCGCTCCTGGCTTTCCGAAAGCATCATCTCATAGGCCGTCATGCGTTCTTCGCGCACCGGCACCTTGTCGAGATCGAGCTCAATACCGAGATTGCCCTTGGCACCCATTTCAACGGCAGAACAGGTCAGCCCGGCAGCGCCCATGTCCTGGATCGCGATCACGGCGCCGGTCTGCATCAGCTCCATGCAGGCTTCCAGCAGGCATTTTTCGGTGAAGGGGTCGCCGACCTGGACGGTGGGACGCTTCTCTTCGATCTGCTCGTCAAATTCGGCCGAGGCCATTGTGGCACCGCCGACGCCGTCGCGCCCGGTCTTGGCACCGAGATAGACGACCGGAAGGCCGACGCCCTTGGCCTCCGACAGGAAGATCGCATCGCTCTTTGCCAGTCCTGCGGCAAAGGCGTTGACGAGGATATTGCCGTTATAGCGGGCATCGAACTCAACTTCGCCGCCGACGGTCGGCACGCCGAAGGAATTGCCATAGCCGCCGACACCGGCAACGACGCCGGAAACAAGGCGGCGGGTCTTGGGGTGATCCGGCGCACCGAAGCGCAGGGCATTCATGGCGGCAACGGGGCGGGCACCCATGGTGAAGATGTCGCGCAGAATGCCGCCAACACCGGTCGCTGCCCCCTGATAGGGTTCGATATAGGACGGGTGGTTGTGGCTTTCCATCTTGAAGACGACGCAATCGCCGTCGTTGATGTCGACAACACCGGCATTCTCGCCAGGGCCCTGGATGACCCGGCGGCCGGTGGTCGGCAGGGTTCTCAGCCAGCGCTTTGATGACTTGTAGGAGCAATGCTCGTTCCACATGGCCGAAAAGATGCCGAGTTCTGTGAAGCTTGGCTCACGGCCGATCAGCTCGAGAATACGTTCATACTCTTCCGGCTTCAGTCCGTGGGCGGCAATGAGCTCCGGGGTTATGGCCTGGCTGTTGGAAAGGGTCATCAGGTTCCGCGGTCCCGCTTTGTTTACACTTCGTTTGTCGTTTCAATAGCCCAAGATCGTCCGGGAGGCGAACGGAAATTCCCGCCCGGACGGGGCTTTGAGGCCGTCAGAGGGCCTCAATCCACAGTTCTCAGCCGCGCCAGTACATCGGCATGAGGATCACCATGACCGTCAGGATCTCCAGACGGCCAAGCAGCATCATCAGCGACAGGAGGTAAAGCTCCGGGTCATGGAAGCTCGAGAAATTGCCGGACGGGCCGACAATATTGCCGAGTCCGGGGCCGACATTCGACAATGCCGTCAGCACGGAGGATGTGGCGGTGACCAGATCATAGCCCATCGCCCCCATGATCATGCTGCCAAGCGCCCAGAGCAGAATATAGGCACAGAAGAACATCGCGACGGCGCGCTGGGTTTCCGCATCGACGGTCAGCTTGCCGTAGCGCACCGAATAGACGGCGTTGGGATAGATCAGCCGTTTCATGCCGGTCTGGAGCATGTTGAAAATGATCAGGAAACGGTAGGATTTGATGCCCCCTGCCGTCGATCCCGAGCAGCCGCCCATGAATGTCAGGAAAAGCACGACGATGATGACGAAATTGCCCCATGCGGTGTAGTCGGAAGAGGCAAAACCTGTTGTCGAGACGATCGAAGCGACACTGAAGAAGCTCTGTGTCAGGGCATCGCCAAAGGGCATTTCGCCCTTCAGTGTGACGAAAATCGCGATCAGCATCGCCGCGCCCGCCAGATAGAGCAGGAACAGCATGATCTGTGGATCGCGCAGCGAATCAAGCCGGCCGCGCACGACGAACAGGATCAGGATCGAGAAGGGCAGGCTGCAGATCGTCATGAAAAACGTGCCGATCCAGTCGATCGTCGACGAATGGAAATAGCCGAATGATGCATCATGGGTGGAGAAGCCACCGGTCGCCACGGTTGTGAAGGCGTGGTTGATGGCGTCGAAATGCGACATGCCGGCGACGTCATAGGCGATCGCACAGAGGATCGTGATGCCGATATAGATGGCGAAGAAGGCGCGGGTGAAACTTGCCATGCGGGCAAAAGGCTTGTCGCCGGTGTCTGATGATTCCATCTTGAAGAAGGCCATGCCGCCGATCCGCAGGAATGGCAGGATGAAGAGGCCGAGCGCGACGATACCGATACCGCCCATCCATTGCAGCAGCGAACGCCAGATCAGCAGGCCGGGCGGGGTGTGATCAAGGCCGGACAGCACGGTCGAACCGGTGGTGGTGATTGCCGAAACCGATTCGAAGATCGCCTGGGCAAAGGTCAGCTCCTTATGCGCCACATAAATCGGAATGGCGCCGACAAGGGCAAAGACACACCAGAGAAGGTTGACCAGGAAAAAGCCGAGCCGCCGCGAAAACGGCGGTGGCTTTCCGCGCATGGCAACGGCGGTCACGGCGCTGATACCGCCCACCATGAAGCCGCACATGGCGAAAACCTGCCAATCGGGGCTTGCATAATAAAGGTCGGCCATCGCTGGCACGAACATGGCTGCAGCCAGATAAAGGCCGCAAATTGCAGCGATATAAAGAGCGGTTCTGAAGAGTGTGGCGTTCAAGTGGACGTTTCCCTGGCCAGTCTGGCGTGACAAACGGGCTTTGTTGCTACTCCAAGCTATGCCATAGCGGGAGGGGACGACAAACTCAATGGGAACGACGATAATGCGCAACGAGGTTATTGCCGCCAGGGACGCGCTCAGGGCGATTTTCGAACCGACGCCACTGCAGCTGAATGCCCATCTGAGCAACCGTTTTGGTGCCGAGATTTATCTGAAACGTGAAGATCTGACGCCTGTGCGGTCCTACAAGATTCGCGGCGCGTTCAATTTCATGCGCAAGGCGATGACGCGGGAGAGCGGTACAAAAGTTTTTGCATGTGCGTCCGCAGGGAATCACGCCCAGGGCTTCGCCTATTGCTGCCGCCATTTCGGCGTGACGGGTGTCATCTTCATGCCGGTGACGACGCCACAGCAGAAAATCGACAAAACCCGCACCTTTGGCGGCGACAATATCCGTATCGAGCTGGTCGGCGACATTTTCGACGTCTGCTATGACGCCGCGCGTCGCTATGTCGCCGAACATGACGGCATCATGGTGCCGCCCTTTGACGACACCGACATCATTGAGGGGCAGGCAACGGTCGCGCTCGAGATTGCCGATGCCTGGCCGGAGCCGGGCGGGAAACCCGATCTCGTCATCATCCCCGTCGGCGGCGGCGGCCTGGCCGCGGGTGTCACCGGCTATTTCTCGGACGAGATGCCGGCGCAGGATTTTCTCTTCTGTGAGCCGTCTGGCGCCCCCAGCCTCAAGCAATCGCTGGAAAAAGGGGCGATTGTCGCGCTGGACGAGGTCGACAATTTCGTTGACGGAGCCGCCGTCGCCCGCATCGGCGATGCGAATTTCGCCGCGCTGAAGCGGTTTTCTGCGGATCAGGTCATGCTGGTGCCGGAAAATGCGATCTGCGTCACCATGTCGGAGATGCTGAATGTCGAAGGCGTGGTGCTGGAGCCGGCCGGCGCACTGGCGTTGACGGCGTTGTCGCTGCTGCCGCAAGACCGGATCGCAGGTCGGCGGATCGTCATTATTGTCTCCGGCGGCAATTTTGATTTCGAACGCCTGCCCGATGTGAAGGAAAGGGCAATGCGCTATGCCGGAATCAAGAAATATCTGATTCTCCGCCTGCCGCAGCGCCCCGGCGCCTTGCGCGACTTCCTCAACCTGCTGGGCCCAGAGGACGATATCGCCCGGTTTGAATATCTGAAGAAATCGGCGCGCAATTTCGGTTCGATCCTGATCGGCATCGAATCAACCCGTCCTGAAAATTTCGCGACCCTGTTTGACAAGATCGATGCTGCCGGGCTGCGTTATCAGGATATTACGGAGAATGACGTGCTGGCGAATCTGATCATCTGATCTGTACCGGAAAGGCTTTCGGCGCATCGACAGGCGGTGCCGGGCTGGCGTGGCTGCACGTGATCGGATATGTAGGAGTGAAAAGGAGTAAGGGCATGGCATCGTTTTTCTCGAAACTCGGCTCGATGTTTTCCGGTGGCGCCGGCAGTGGCGGCAAGGAAAACGATCAGGCGGTACAGTCGATCGTTCACGAGGATTGCATCATCTTCGCCGAGCCGGTGCGCGAGGGAACGCAGTACCGGCTCAAGGGGCGGATCGAAAAGGAGGTCGGCGACGAAACGCTGGTGCGTACGTTCATTCGTGCCGATCTGTTTGCCTCGCAGGATGAGGCGATCGAATGGAGCCTGAAAAAGGGAAAGCAGATCGTCGAGCAGAATGGCCGCTCGCTGTTTTCCGATGGAGAAAAGAATCGTACGGCCTGAATTTCGGGCGGGAACGGATCAGGCTGAGGAACACCCGGCGCTGCTGTGCCGGTGGTCGTTCCGGCCGATTGATAAAGGCGAGGAAGCATCGGCTTCCTCGCCTTTTACATATGGAAGATCAGCAAATAGGTCGTGAAGGTCGCAATCGCGACCAGCGACAGCCAGATCGGCAGATTCTGCGGAACTGAAGAACTTGCGGCCGCTGGCGGCGTCTCGCTGGTCGCCTTATGCCGCTCAAGTGAAGACATATTATAGCTTCCGCATTGCCGACATACGGTGCCTGTCTCCTGACGCATGCCGCAGTCTGAACATTGGTAGCGTGACATCAGATTTCTCCTCCCGATGTCCGTCGACAATACGGCAATGTCGACGCTGTCACAATGTTTAATTGTTGGTTACGCTGTCTGCACGCATTGATGAATCGATTTAAACGAGAAAATGCCAGTCAAAAGACGGCGCAGCACACCATAAAGTAGTGTCCCGGCAGGCATCACAAAAAAAAACGATCGCTGTTTTTGGAAGAGAGATGGTGGGCGATGAGAGGCTCGAACTCCCGACATCCTCGGTGTAAACGAGGCGCTCTACCAACTGAGCTAATCGCCCGCCGCGTTGGTGGGGGTGAAATATGCGGAACCGAGACAAACCGCAAGAGGGTAGTTGCGCTTTTTTTCAGTTTTTTTGCACAAGTGAACCTATTTCTCCGTCGCGCCCGTTTTTTTCAGGCCCTGCGTCTGAACATCAAGATCGAGACCGATTGCCTCCTTCGCAGCGTAAGAAAAGCCGATCATGGTTCTGATGAAGGCGGCATCGGGTTGAGAGATCGTGCCGTTGAGGTCGATATCTGTCGAGGGCTTGTCCGGTGATAGCGTGAAGGCCGCCTGGTCGAGTGGGGCGATGAAATGTCCGTTCTTGTCGAAAAGCGAGATCTGGGTGATCAGCCAGCGCTGCGGACCATCGGCGTCATCGAGGGTGATTCTTGCCTTCAGCTGCCAGGTTTCGCCCGCCTTGGCCGGATTGTCGGTCCGTCCGGAAAGGTAGAGCGTGCCGACGCCGCTGCGGCTGGTCGTGCCCGCCAGATGAAAACGGACTTCCTGACTGTTCGACCGGCTCGCCTCAATGGCGATGCCATCCTGATTGCCCGACTGGCCGAGCCAGTCCTTGGCTGGATTGCGCGCTTCGCCTTGTGATGCTGATTCGGCGCGGGGTCGCGATGCGGGCTTTGGAACGGCGGGCGCCGTGGCTGCGGTTTGCGGCTGCCCGCCGGCAATCGCTCTGCCAAGCGCCTCGGCCGTGCCAGGCAGAAGCGGGCCGTTGAGGCAGGCAGCCGAAATGCCGGTGCGATCGCAGAAACTGAAGAGCGCCCGGATCGTCGGGACGTCGAGGATGGAGCTGGCCTTGCCGCTATAGACGCCGTTCGCGCTCAGAAACTGCTGCAGCAGCAGCACGTAGCGGTTCGGGGCCGCTTCGGCCAGGCTGCGCAATTGCTGGCCGGCCGTGTCCGGTGTGGAGGAGAGGAGGCCGGGTAGCGGCTTCCCGGCTCTCAGTGCCGCGGTGGCCTCATCCGCAAAAGCACTGCCCGCAGTCTGGGCTGACGCCGTCAGTGTATTCGACAGCACAAGGGCAATGCCGAGCAGGGCGGATCTGCGCCACGCATTCATGGGGTGTTTTCTCCAGGGATCTGTTTCATCGCGTTTTTCAGGCCCATGCTTCACGTAAAAAATGCAAGTGTGCAAGTACGTAACGCCGGACTTGCAGCCTTTGGCGTCATGTAAGCGCTAACCTCGCTGTCCAGAGCGATCAGGCCATTTATAGGGCCCGCCCGATGCACCGAAACAAAAACTTCAAAATTCCGATAGAAGCCGCTTGACTATCCCACGTGAACCCCTTAATCAGCCGCTCACGCCACACGGTGAGCCGCTCGAAAGAGAGGGTTCGAAAGTGAAAAAGGCGGAAAATGCGCGGGTGTAGCTCAGCTGGTTAGAGTGCCGGCCTGTCACGCCGGAGGTCGCGGGTTCGAGCCCCGTCACTCGCGCCATTTCTTCCCTTCGATATGTTCCATATATATTGTGTCGTTTCGCTGGCAGGATCGTGGTCCTGGCCGGTGTTTCTTCGTTTCGGCTTCGTTGAGCCGATCGGGCCGGTCCGGCATCGATATCCGGAAGCGGATGTTTGCGGCAGTGTCCGGTCAGCCGCTTTTAAAAAAAGTTGCCGGATAAAGATTCTTTTTGGAAAACTTTCCTGGGGTGGCTTGCTTCCTGCGCGCGGCTGGGCTAACCACTCGCCAACGCCGCTTCGAAACGAAAAGGCGAACAAATGCGCGGGTGTAGCTCAGCTGGTTAGAGTGCCGGCCTGTCACGCCGGAGGTCGCGGGTTCGAGCCCCGTCACTCGCGCCATTTCTCTCCCGGAATGCTCCAAGTCTTACTATTCATTTCTGTTTTTTGCCTCGCGTGGTTCGTTGTGAGTCTCTCATTTTCGGTCGCTGGCGGGAATGATCTGCCGTTTTCAGGTTTTCCACCGGCATCACGATATGCCATGCGTCAATTTGCTGTGAGACCGCGAAACCGACTGGCCTGTCGGTAAAAAGCGACCGGAGATGACGGTCGGGCTGTCCATAAAGGTGACAGAGCATTCGCGATTCGCCTTCCGGATGGCTTGCGCCGAGCTCACGGCTGCGCTAACCACTGCTCAACATCTATCAATTTTGGGTCGCCCGGTTTATCGTGGATGGGACCATCCTTGGACGTTTGTGAACCGGCAAGGGGATTGAAATGACTGAGTTGCTCAGTTCCTATATTCCGATCGTTATTTTTATCGCCATCTGTCTCATTATCGGCCTTGCGCTGATGATTGCGCCTTTTGCGGTGGCGTTCAAAGCACCGGATCCGGAAAAGCTTTCTGCGTATGAATGCGGCTTCAATGCATTCGACGACGCGCGCATGAAGTTCGATATCCGATTCTATCTCGTGGCGATCTTGTTCATCATCTTCGATCTGGAAGTTGCCTTCCTGTTTCCGTGGGCCGTGTCCTTCGGCGATATCGGCTGGTTCGGCTTCTGGTCGATGATGATCTTTCTGCTGGTCCTGACGATCGGCTTTGTCTACGAATGGAAGAAGGGAGCGCTGGAATGGGAGTGAACCAGAACGAGACACTGGTGGCCCCTCAGCCCAAGGGCGTCATCGATCCCTCGACCGGCAAGCCGGTCGGCGCCAATGATCCTTACTTCGGCGAGATCAACAACGAGCTTGCCGACAAGGGTTTCCTGGTTACCTCCACCGATGAGCTGATCACCTGGGCCCGTACCGGCTCGCTGATGTGGATGCAGTTCGGGCTGGCCTGCTGCGCCGTCGAAATGATGCAGATGTCGATGCCGCGCTATGACTGCGAGCGCTTTGGCTTTGCCCCGCGCGCCTCGCCACGCCAGTCCGATGTGATGATCGTTGCCGGGACCCTGACCAACAAGATGGCGCCGGCGCTTCGGAAGGTCTATGACCAGATGCCCGAGCCGCGCTACGTGATCTCGATGGGTTCCTGCGCCAATGGCGGCGGCTACTACCATTATTCCTATTCCGTCGTGCGTGGCTGTGACCGTGTCGTGCCGGTGGATATCTATGTTCCTGGCTGTCCCCCCACCGCAGAGGCGCTGCTTTACGGCGTGCTTTTGCTGCAGAAGAAGATTCGCCGCACCGGTACAATCGAGCGGTAAGGCCGGGGAGAGATCCGATGAGTGAAGTCCTGAACGAACTGGCGACCCATATCCGGGAAGTCTGTGTTGGCGTTACCGACGCGAAGGTGGACTATGAAGAGCTGACGCTTTTCACCACCCCGGCTGCGATTGTCGATGTCGCCAAATTCCTGCGCGACGATGGCCAGTGCGCCTTCGTGTCGATCACGGATATCTGCGGTGTTGACTGGCCGCAGCGCGAGAAGCGCTTCGATGTCGTCTATCACCTGCTGTCGCCGACCCAGAATCTGCGGATCCGCATCAAGCTGCAGGTCGGTGAGGATGAGGTTGTGCCATCGATCACGCCGGTTTTCCCCGGGGCTGACTGGTATGAGCGCGAGACCTGGGACATGTATGGTGTTCCCTTCAGCGGTCATCCGGATCTGCGCCGTATTCTGACCGATTACGGTTTTGAAGGGCATCCGCTGCGCAAGGACTTCCCGACGACGGGCTTTGTCGAGCTGCGTTACGACGAAGAAGCCAAGCGCGTGATCTATGAGCCTGTCGAGTTGAAGCAGGAATTTCGCAGTTTCGATTTCCTCAGTCCCTGGGAGGGGCCTGAATACATCCTTCCCGGCGACGAGAAGGCCAGCGGCTGAGTGAATGAGCTGCTCCTTCGCGGAGCGACTGGGATGGAAATTCAATAAACGCGGAGCGCGTTGACCATGACTGAACATAACGTTCGCAACTTCACGATCAATTTCGGGCCGGAGCATCCGTCTGCGCACGGCGTTCTCAGATTGGTACTCGAACTTGATGGCGAAATCGTGGAACGCGTCGACCCGCATATCGGGCTGCTGCATCGCGGTACCGAGAAGCTGATCGAGACCAAGACCTATCTGCAGGCTGTCCCCTATTTCGACCGGCTCGACTATGTGGCGCCGATGAATCAGGAGCATGCTTTCGCGCTTGCGGTGGAGAAGCTGCTGGGTGTCGACATCCCGCCGCGCGGACAGCTGATTCGCGTGCTCTATTCCGAAATGGGCCGCATTCTGAACCATCTTCTGAATGCCACGACTGCGGCAATGGACGTCGGCGCACTGACGCCGCCGCTCTGGGGCTTCGAAGAGCGCGAAAAGCTGATGGTATTCTACGAGCGGGCCTGCGGCGCGCGCATGCATGCGGCCTATTTCCGACCCGGCGGCGTGCATCAGGACCTGCCGCATGAACTGGTCGAGGATATCGGCCGCTGGTGCGAACAGTTCCCGCCCAAGCTCAATGATATCGAAGCGCTGCTGGCGGAAAACCGTATCTTCAAGCAGCGTAATGTCGACATCGGCGTCATTTCGGCTGAAGACGCCTTCAGCTGGGGTTTCTCCGGGGTGATGGTGCGCGGCTCCGGCGTTGCCTGGGATTTGCGTCGCGCCCAGCCTTATGAATGCTATTCGGATCTCGATTTCGATGTGATCGTCGGCAAGCATGGCGACTGCTATGACCGCTGGGTGGTGCGCATCGAGGAAATGCGTCAGTCGGTCAAGATCATGAAGCAATGCGTCGATCGTCTTCTCGGCGCTGAGAAGTCCGGTCCGTTCTCGTCGATGGATGGCAAGGTCGTGCCGCCGAAGCGCGGCCAGATGAAGCGTTCGATGGAAGCGCTGATCCATCACTTCAAGCTCTACACCGAGGGCTATCATGTGCCCGAAGGCGAGGTTTATGCCGCCGTCGAAGCGCCCAAGGGCGAGTTCGGCGTCTATCTCGTGTCCGATGGCTCCAACAAGCCCTATCGCTGCAAGATCCGCGCGCCGGGTTTTGCCCATCTGTCCGCCATGGATTTCCTGTCCAAGGGACATCTGCTTGCCGACGTGACCGCGATTATCGGCACGCTCGACATCGTGTTCGGGGAGGTTGACCGGTGATGCATGGCCGCGTTTTTGTTTCGAAGAATGTTTCCAGCTGTCGCCGTCCGGCCCGGTGCCGGAGCGCATGCCTGCCGGAAGCATCAATGCCAACCTCTGAAGAGGTGTGAGAAAGCATGTCTGTTCGCCGTCTAGCCGATGAAGCCGTCCAGCCGCCGGAATTTTCCTTCAATGCGGAAAATGCCGTCTGGGCCGAGGCCACGATCAACAAATATCCCGCTGGCCGCCAGCAGTCCGCCGTGATCCCGCTTTTGATGCGCGCGCAGGAACAGGACGGATGGGTGACGCGGGCTGCGATCGAGAAGGTCGCGGAAATGCTGTCCATGGCGCAGATCCGCGTGCTTGAGATCGCGACCTTCTACACCCAGTTCCAGCTGAAGCCGGTCGGCACCAAAGCCCATATTCAGGTCTGTGGCACGACGCCCTGCATGCTGCGCGGCGCCGGCGAGCTGATCTCGGTGTGCAAGCGCAAGATCAACGAACACGCATTTGAGCCGAATGCCGATGGCAGCTTGTCCTGGGAAGAGGTCGAATGTCAGGGCGCCTGCGCAAATGCGCCGATGGTGATGATTTTCAAGGACAGCTATGAGGATCTGACGCCGGAACGGCTGGAAGAAATCATTGATGCCTTCGAGGCAGGCAAGGGCAGCGAGATCAAGCCCGGCCCGCAGATCGATCGCTGGTACAGTGCGCCAGAGGGCGGCTTTACCGCTCTGGTCGATGACGGTGCGGATGATCAGGCCGCCGACGAGGAAGTTGCCGAGGATGCCGGATCGGAAGAGGCGATGGCGTCTGCTGCCGGCAGCCGTCCTCCAGCCTCCGAAAGCGTTCCGGAAACGCCGGATGATCTGGAGTTGATCGCCGGTGTCGGCCCCAAGGCGGCCTCGCTTTTGAATGGGATCGGTGTCTATACCTTTGCCCAGATCGCGGCCTGGACGCCGGCAGAGATTGCCTGGGTCAGTGATACATTCAAGCTTGGCGGCCGCATCATCCGCGATGAATGGGTGCGCCAGGCCGGTGTTCTGGCCAAGGGTGGCCCGGATGAATACGAAAAAGTCTTCGGCAAGAAGCCGCGATAGGAGTGAAGCATGTTAAAGGACAAGGATCGCATCTTCACAAATCTCTACGGCGCCAAGGATAAATCGCTGAAAGGCGCAATGGCGCGCGGATCTTGGGATAACACCAAGGCGCTTGTCGACAAGGGGCGTGACTGGATCATTCAGGAAATGAAGGATTCGGGGCTGCGCGGTCGCGGCGGCGCTGGCTTCCCGACGGGCCTGAAGTGGTCCTTCATGCCGAAGGGCGATGACGGACGGCCGCATTATCTCGTCGTCAATGCCGACGAATCAGAACCCGGCACCTGCAAGGATCGCGAGATCCTGCGCCACGATCCGCACCATCTGATCGAGGGCTGCCTGCTGGCGGGCGTTGCCATGGGAGCCCATACGGCCTTCATCTATGTGCGTGGCGAATATATGCGCGAACGCGAGGCGCTGCAGCGCGCCATCGACGAGTGCTATGACGCCGGCCTGCTCGGCAAGAACAACAAATGCGGCTGGGACATGGACGTGATCGTCCATCACGGCGCCGGTGCCTATATCTGCGGCGAGGAAACGGCGCTGCTGGAAAGCCTTGAAGGCAAGAAGGGCCAGCCGCGCATGAAACCGCCATTCCCGGCCAATATGGGCCTCTATGGCATGCCGACGACGGTCAACAACGTCGAATCGATTTCCGTTGCGCCGACCATTCTGCGGCGCGGTGCCAGCTGGTTCTCCTCCTTCGGTCGTCCCAACAATGTCGGCACCAAGCTGTTCATGGTCTCGGGCCATGTGAACCGGCCCTGCGTTGTCGAGGAAAGCATGGGCATCACTTTCCGCGAGCTGATTGAAAAGCATGCGGGCGGTATTCGCGGTGGCTGGGACAATCTTCTGGCGGTTATTCCCGGCGGCGCGTCCTGCCCGGTGGTCAAGGCCGAGGACATGATGGACGTGCAGATGGACTTCGACGGTCTGCGCGGCGTGAAGTCGTCCTTCGGTACCGGCGGCGCGATCGTGATGGACAAGTCGACCGACATCATCAAGGCGATTGCCAGACTTTCAGAATTCTTCAAGCACGAAAGCTGCGGCCAGTGCACGCCATGCCGCGAAGGCACCGGCTGGATGTGGCGGGTGATGGAACGCATGGTCACGGGCAACGCGCAGAAGCGCGAGATCGACATGCTGTTCGATGTCACCAAGCAGGTCGAAGGTCACACGATCTGTGCCCTCGGTGATGCGGCGGCCTGGCCGGTTCAGGGGCTGATTCGCAATTTCCGCCCGGAAATCGAGGCGCGGATTGATCAATATACGGCCAATGCCACGTCTCACGGCGCGGTGATGGAAGCGGCTGAATAAATATATCTGCCGCCCCGGTCGGGCGCGGGCGGTGGAAACAGGATTCGAGCCGGTGTGAAAGCCGGCAAAGCGGGAAAGATAAAATGGCTAAACTGATTGTTGACGGCAAGGAAATCGAGGTTCCCGACCACTTTACGCTGATGCAGGCAGCGGAAGCGGCCGGCGCCGAGATCCCGCGCTTCTGCTTTCACGAGCGGCTGTCGATCGCGGGCAATTGCCGTATGTGCCTCATTCAGGTGAAGGGCGGGCCGCCGAAGCCGGCAGCCTCCTGCGCCATGGGTGTGCGTGATATTCGCGGTGGCCCGGACGGATCGCTGCCGGAAATCTATACAAAGACGCCGATGGTCAAGAAGGCGCGCGAAGGGGTGATGGAGTTCCTGCTCATCAACCATCCGCTGGATTGCCCGATCTGCGACCAGGGCGGCGAGTGCGATCTGCAGGACCAGGCCATGGCCTTTGGCATCGATGCGTCGCGCTATCGCGAAGACAAGCGCGCGGTCGAGAACAAATATATCGGCCCGCTGGTCAAGACCGTGATGAACCGCTGCATTCACTGCACGCGCTGCGTTCGCTTCACCACCGAAGTGGCCGGTATTTCCGAGCTCGGCCTGATCGGCCGCGGCGAGGATGCCGAGATCACCACTTATCTCGAACAGGCCATGACCTCGGAACTGCAGGGCAATGTCGTCGATCTTTGCCCGGTCGGCGCGCTGACGTCCAAGCCCTTCGCGTTCACCGCACGTCCCTGGGAGCTGAACAAGACCGAATCGATCGACGTCATGGACGCGCTTGGTTCGGCGATCCGCGTCGATACGCGCGGCCGTGAGGTCATGCGTGTTCTGCCCCGCGTCAATGAGGATGTGAACGAGGAGTGGATCTCCGACAAGACCCGCTACATCTGGGATGGTCTGAAGACCCAGCGTATTGATACGCCCTATGTTCGTGTTCAGGGCCGGTTGCAGCCGGCCGGCTGGGGCGATGCCTTTGCTGCCATCAAGGCGGCGATGAACGGCGTTGATGCCAGCAAGATCGGCGCGATTGCAGGCGATCTTGCCTCGGTTGAGGAAATTTACGCGCTAAAGCAGCTGATGGCTTCGCTCGGTTCGGAAAATACCGACTGTCGCCAGGACGGCGCAGCGCTTGATCCGACGCTCGGCCGGGCAAGCTACCTGTTCAACCCGACGATTGCCGGGATCGAAGAGGCCGATGCATTGCTGATCATCGGCGCTGATCCGCGCCATGAGGCTGCGGTTCTCAATGCCCGTATCCGCAAGCACTGGCGTCGCAGCAATCTGCCGGTTGCGCTGATCGGTGAGAATGTCGACCTGCGTTACACCTATGATTATCTCGGCGCGGGCGCTGAGACGCTTTCTGCCCTTGCTGGCGGTGAGCTCGCTTTCCTCGACACGCTGAAGCAGGCCAAGAAGCCGATGATCATGATCGGTCAGGGCGCACTGGCTGGGGCCGATGGTGCCGCAGTCCTTGCCAAGGCGGCGGCGCTGGCGAAGGCCGTCGGCGCTGTTGAAGCGGACTGGAATGGCTTTGCGGTCCTGCATACGGCCGCGGCCCGTGTCGGTGCTCTTGATCTTGGCTTCGTGCCGGGCAAGGGCGGCGCGACGGCGGCTCAAATGCTCGATGCGATGGATGTTCTGTTCCTGCTTGGCGCGGATGAAATGGATTTCTCCGCCAAGAAGGCTGGCTTCACCGTCTATATCGGCAGCCATGGTGATGCCGGCGCGATGGCGGCAGACGTCATCCTGCCGGGTGCGGCCTATACGGAGAAATCCGGCACCTGGGTCAATACCGAAGGCCGGGTGCAGATGAACAACCGCGCAGGCTTTGCGCCGGGGGATGCGCGCGAAGACTGGGCGATCCTGCGGGCGCTTTCGGCGATTATCGGCAAGACGCTGCCGTTTGATTCGCTCGATCAGCTGAGGGCAAAACTTTATGCGGACTATCCCCATATGGCCGCACTTGATACGATCGCCGGAGGGGATGCCGGAGACATCGATGCTGTTGCGGCCATGGGTGGCCAGCTGGGGCAGGGGGCGTTTTTCTCTCCGTTGAAGGATTTCTACCTCACCAACCCGATTGCCCGGGCGTCAAAGGTCATGGCCGAATGCTCGGCGCTGGCCCGCAACAATTTCAAGGCTGCGGCGGAGTAAGGACTGAACAATGGGATCTTTTCTTTCGACCTATCTCTGGCCCGCGCTGATCATGATCGGCGAGTCGCTGCTGCTGCTCGTGATCCTGCTTGTCGGCATCGCCTTCCTGCTTCTGGCTGACCGCAAGATCTGGGCAGCGGTGCAGATGCGCCGTGGCCCGAATGTCGTCGGCCCGTTCGGCCTGTGGCAATCCTTTGCCGACCTGCTGAAATTCGTGTTCAAGGAACCGATCATTCCGGCCAGCGCCGACAAGGTCGTGTTCCTGCTGGCGCCGCTCGTCTCGGTGACGCTGGCACTGGCCACCTGGGCCGTTGTGCCGGTGGCCGATGGCTGGGCGGTTGCCAATATCAATCTCGGCATCCTCTACATCTTTGCCATTTCCTCGCTTGAGGTTTATGGCGTGATCATGGGCGGCTGGGCGTCCAACTCCAAATACGCCTTCCTCGGCGCGCTGCGTTCGGCCGCGCAGATGGTGTCCTACGAAGTCTCGATCGGCCTGGTGATCATCACCGTGCTGCTGACGGTCGGTTCGCTGAACCTGACGGATATCGTCTATGCCCAGAAGGATGGTCTTGGCACGATGCTGGGCCTGCCCAATTCATTCCTGGACTGGAACTGGCTGGCGCTGTTCCCGATGTTTATCGTCTTCTTCATCTCGGCACTGGCTGAGACCAACCGCCCGCCCTTCGATCTGCCGGAAGCGGAATCGGAACTGGTCGCCGGTTACATGGTCGAGTATGGCTCGACCCCGTACATGATGTTCATGCTGGGTGAATATGCTGCGATCACGCTGATGTGCGGCATGACAACGACGCTGTTCCTGGGTGGCTGGCTACCGATCGTCGATATCGCCGTGCTGAACTGGATCCCGGGTGTCATCTGGTTCGTGCTCAAGCTTTGCCTGGTCTTCTTCATGTTCGGCATGGTGAAGGCATTTGTACCGCGCTACCGCTACGACCAGCTGATGCGTCTCGGCTGGAAGGTTTTCCTGCCGCTGTCGCTGGCAATGGTCGTGATCGTGGCCTTCGTGGTCAAGCTGACGGGATGGGCATGATGATGGCGGATGAGAAGCGCCATATGGGAGATTTTTAAATGAGTTCTGTAACTCAGGCTTTCAACGCGCTGTTTTTGAAGGAATTCGTTTCGGCTTTCTTCCTGACGATGCGGTATTTTTTCAGTCCGAAGTCGACGGTGAACTATCCCTTCGAAAAGGGACCGGTGAGCCCGCGCTTCCGTGGCGAACACGCGCTGCGCCGTTATCCGAACGGTGAGGAGCGCTGCATTGCCTGCAAGCTGTGCGAGGCGATCTGTCCCGCTCAGGCGATCACCATTGAAGCCGGCCCGCGCCGCAATGACGGTACCCGCCGGACGGTGCGTTACGACATCGATATGGTGAAGTGCATCTATTGCGGTTTCTGCCAGGAAGCATGCCCGGTTGAGGCGATCGTCGAGGGTCCGAATTTCGAATTCGCCACCGAGACGCGCGAAGAACTTTACTATGACAAGCAGCGGCTTTTGAACAACGGCGATCGCTGGGAGCGGGAAATTGCCCGCAACATTGCGATGGACGCGCCTTACCGCTGAGGCAGAACGAGATGCCGGGCGGCTGCAATGATGCGCCGGCCGGGAACTGAGATCGAGGGAGGAGGGTTCGCACCGCGCGAACTTTCCGGGACTACTCACGAAGAAAAGGCACCACCATGGGTCTCCAGGCTCTTTTTTTCTATATCTTCGCGTTTATCGCGGTGGCTTCGGCGCTGATGGTGATCGTGGCTAAAAACCCCGTTCATTCGGTGTTGTTTCTGATCACGGTGTTCGTCAATGCTGCGGCGCTGTTCATCATCGCCGGTGCGGAATATCTCGGCCTGCTGCTGCTGGTCGTTTATGTCGGCGCCGTGGCGGTGCTGTTCCTCTTCGTCGTGATGATGCTGGATATCGACTTTTCCGAGCTTCGGTCAGGATTGCTGCGTTATGCACCGATCGGTGCGCTGATTGGTGTCGCGCTTCTGGCTGAACTGATCATTGTGGTGGGTGGCACGATGATTTCGCCGGAGCTTTCCGGCAACATTACGATGCCGATGCCGGACCTGGCCGACAAGTCCAGTGCCGCCGCACTCGGTGACATCATTTATACTCACTATGCTTACTTCTTCCAGGTTGCCGGCCTTATCCTTCTCGTTGCCATGATCGGAGCGATCGTGCTGACGCTGAAGCATCGGACCGACGTCAAGCGCCAGGACATCGCCAAACAGGTTGCCCGCACGCGCATCAGTGCGCATGAGGCAGTCAAGGTGAAGCCCGGGCAGGGCCTCTGAGAATTTAAGAGCAGGGAAACGGGACCAAGGACAAGGCAATGGAAATCGGACTTTCCCACTACCTTACGGTTAGTGCCATTCTTTTTACCATCGGCGTTTTCGGGATCTTTCTGAACCGAAAGAACGTCATCATCATACTCATGTCCATCGAGCTCATCCTGCTGTCGGTCAACCTCAACATGATCGCTTTCTCAGCGTTCCTGCATGACATGGTCGGACAGGTATTTGCCCTTTTCATTCTGACGGTTGCAGCAGCGGAAGCGGCCATCGGTCTGGCAATTCTGGTGGTCTTCTATCGAAATCGCGGTTCGATCGCCGTCGAAGACGTCAACATGATGAAGGGCTGAACGCGCGATGATCTACAAACTCATCATTTTCCTGCCGCTTCTGGGCTTTCTGATCACCGGGCTTTTCGGCACCCGCATGGGGGCCAAAGCTTCGGAACTGGTCACGATCGCCTTCATGCTGGTCGCTGCCATCCTGTCCTGGTGGGTGTTCATTTCGGTGGGCTTCCTGACCTCCGAGCCGGGCTTCGTTATTCACGTTCCGATCATGAGCTGGGTCTCGTCCGGCGGCGTTCAGGCGGACTGGGGACTGAGGATCGATACGCTGACGGCGGTCATGCTGGTCGTGGTCAACACCGTGTCCTGCCTCGTGCATCTTTATTCCGTCGGCTACATGCATGACGATCCGCATCGCCCGCGCTTCTTCGCCTATCTGTCGCTGTTCACCTTTGCGATGCTGTCGCTGGTTACCGCTGACAACCTGTTGCAGATGTTCTTTGGCTGGGAAGGCGTTGGTCTCGCTTCCTATCTGCTGATCGGCTTCTGGTACAAGAAGCCGTCTGCCTGTGCGGCGGCCATGAAGGCTTTCATCGTCAACCGCGTTGGTGACTTCGGCTTCCTGCTCGGTATTGCCGGATTGTTCTTCCTGTCGCACACGATCGATTTCGATCCGATCTTTTCCGGTGCACGTGAGCTCGCCTCGCATCACGATGCCGGTGGCGATCATCAGGCGGTCCTGAACTTCCTGTGGTTCCACCTCGACGTTCAGCATGCCATCACCGCGATCTGCCTGCTGCTGTTCATGGGCGCGATGGGCAAGTCGGCGCAGTTCCTGCTGCACACCTGGCTGCCGGATGCGATGGAAGGCCCGACGCCTGTTTCGGCGCTTATCCATGCTGCGACCATGGTCACGGCCGGTGTCTTCCTTGTCGCCCGCATGTCGCCGCTTTATGAACTGTCGCCGGATGCGCTGACCTTCATCACGCTGATCGGTTCGATCACGGCCTTCTTTGCCGCGACGATCGGTCTGGTGCAGAACGATATCAAGCGCGTCATCGCCTATTCGACCTGTTCGCAGCTTGGCTACATGTTTGCAGCACTCGGGGCAGGGGCTTACGGCGCTGCCGTGTTCCACCTGTTCACCCATGCCTTCTTCAAGGCGCTGCTGTTCCTTGCGGCCGGCTCGGTCATTCATGCCGTCTCCGGCGATCAGGACATGCGCCGCATGGGTGGCTTGAAAAAGCACATTCCGGTCACCTTCTGGGCGATGATCATCGGTACGCTCGCCATCACCGGCGCCGGTATTCCCGGTACCGTCATCGGTGCTTCCGGCTTCTTCTCCAAGGATGCGATCATTGAATCGGCCTTCGTCTCGTCGAGCTCGCTGGCCAGCTTCTCCTTCTGGATGCTGGTGATCGCCGCGGCCTTCACCGCCTTCTATTCCTGGCGCCTGATCTTCATGACCTTCTTCGGCAAGGCCCGTGCCTCGGCCGATGTCATGCACCACGCCCATGAATCCCCCTGGGTGATGCTGCTGCCGCTGGTGCTGCTGTCGATCGGCGCTCTGTTTGCCGGTTACTTCTTCCTGCCCTTCTTCTACGGGCACGATTACGACGCCTTCTGGAAGGGCGCCCTGTTTACCTCGCAGCACAATGAAATTCTGGAGCTTCACGAAGAGGTTCCCGAATGGGTCAAGCTGAGCCCGTTTGTGGCGATGCTGGCTGGCACGGTCGTTGCGATTTACATGTACCTGCTGAAGCCGTCCTCGGCCAAGGCGCTGGCGGAAACCTTCCCGAAGCTTTACGCCTTCCTTCTCAACAAGTGGTATTTCGACGAATTGTATGACTTCCTCTTCGTTCGCGCAGCCAAGCGGCTCGGCAACTTCTTCTGGAAGAAGGGCGATATCGGCGTCATCGACCGCTTCGGTCCCGACGGTATCGCAGCCGGGGTTAGCGGCGTCACCAGACGCGTCGTGAAACTGCAGTCCGGCTATGTCTATCACTACGCGTTCGCGATGCTGATCGGCGTTGCCGCACTTGTAACCTGGATGATGCTCGGAGGAGCGCAGTAATGAGCGATTGGCCAATTCTTTCCACGGTCACCTTCCTGCCGCTGGTTGGTGTAGCGCTGATCCTTTTCACGCGCGATGACAACGAGGCAGGCTTGCGAAACATTCGCAATGTTGCGCTTCTGACGACGCTGTTCACCTTCGTCGTTTCGGTGATCATCTGGATCAAGTTCGACCCGTCGAACCCGAATTTCCAGATGATCGAGGATCACCCCTGGCTCGGCACGGGCATCGGTTATCATATGGGCATTGACGGGATTTCGATCCTGTTCATCATGCTCACCACGATCCTGATGCCCTTCTGTATCCTGGCATCCTGGGAAGCGATCAACGAGCGAGTGAAGGCCTATATGATCGCCTTCCTGGTGCTGGAAACGCTGATTATCGGCGTGTTCGTCTCGCTCGATATCGTGATGTTCTACGTCTTCTTCGAAGCCGGCCTGATCCCGATGTATCTTGTGATCGGCATCTGGGGGCACGAACGCCGCGTCTACGCGTCGATGAAGTTCTTCCTCTACACGCTGGCCGGTTCAGTCTTCATGCTGCTGTCGATCATGGCGATGTACTGGGTCACGGGCACGACCAGCGTGCCGGTGCTGCTGCAGTACAATTTCCCGATCAATATGGAATATTGGCTGTTCCTTGGGTTCTTTGCCTCCTTCGCGGTCAAGATGCCGATGTGGCCTGTCCATACCTGGCTGCCCGATGCCCACGTGGAAGCGCCGACCGCAGCGTCCGGCGTGCTGGCGGGCGTGCTGCTGAAGCTTGGCGGCTTTGGTGTTCTGCGCTACTCGATGCCGATGTTCCCGGATGCCTCCTGGGCTTTCGCGCCGATCATTTTCGCCATGTCGATCATTGCCATCATCTACGCCTCGCTCGTGGCGCTGATGCAGACGGACATGAAGAAGATGGTTGCCTATTCGTCGATCGCGCATATGGGCTTCGTGACCATGGGCATGTTCTCGGCGACGACCGAAGGCATTGAAGGCTCGATCTTCCTGATGCTGTCGCATGGTATCGTTTCAGGCGCGCTGTTCTTCTGTATCGGTGTCATCTATGACCGGATGCATACACGTGAGATTGCGGCCTATGGCGGTCTCGTGAACAATATGCCGAAATTCGCCGTGATCTTCATGATCTTCGCCATGGCGAATGTCGGTCTGCCGGGCACGTCCGGCTTCGTTGGCGAATTCCTCACCGTCATTGGCGTCTTCCAGATCAATACCTGGGTTGCGGTTTTCGCGGCCACGGGCGTGATCCTGTCGGCGGCCTACACGCTGTGGCTTTATCGCCGGATCATTTTCGGCGCGCTGGAGAAGGAGAGCCTGAAGGCCCTTCTGGATCTGTCGACACGCGAAAAACTGGTGCTCTATCCGCTCGCGGCTCTTGTCATCATCTTCGGCTTCTTCCCGTCGCCGATCTTCGACATGATGCGCGGATCGGTGCAGCAGATCGTGCAGCATTATGATGCTGTGCTGGAATCCACCAAGCAGATCGCGCTGCCGACGTACTGATACAGGATCTTTTGGACATGACCTCGGAACTTCTCATTCAAAGTCTGAAACTGATCATGCCGGAGTTGATCCTGGCGATCGGGGCGATGGTCCTGTTGATGATCGGCGTCTTTGCCGGCCGGAAAAGCGGACCAACCATCAACGCCCTGTCTGTGGCGTTGATCATTGTGGCGGCGGGCTGGGTTATCGGCCAGACCAAGGTCATGCTTGGCGACGGGCCCGTCGAAGCCTTCAGCGGATCGCTGAGCTTTTCGGCCTTCACCTCCTTCATGAAGGTTCTGGCGCTGATCGCGACGGCGCTGGCACTCGTCATGTCGGTGGGGCATGAAGAGCCGGATTATCAGGATCGGTTCGAATATCCGGTGCTGATGCTGCTTTCCAGCGTCGGCATGATGCTGCTGATTTCGGCAAACGATCTTCTGGCCTTCTATATGGGGCTGGAGCTGATGTCGTTCCCGCTCTACATCATTGCCGCGATCAATCGGGACAGTCTCAGATCGACGGAAGCGGGGCTGAAATATTTCGTTCTCGGTTCGCTGGCGTCGGGCATGCTGCTTTACGGCATGTCGCTGATCTATGGATTTACCGGTAATATCGGCTTTTCGGGCATCGCCAGCCAGCTTGACAATGGTGCGATGAATCTCGGCTTCATCTTCGGCATGGTCTTCGTGCTGGCGGGCATTTCGTTCAAGATTTCCGCCGTTCCGTTCCACATGTGGACGCCGGATGTCTATGAAGGCGCACCGACGCCGGTCACCGCCTTCTTCGCCTCGGCGCCGAAGGTTGCTGCCATGGCGATCATCATCCGCATTCTGGTAGATGCCTTTGCCCCGGCCTTTTTCGAATGGCGCCAGATCATCATCTTCATCTCGCTCTGCTCGATGCTGCTTGGTGCCTTTGCCGCCATTGGCCAGCGCAATATCAAGCGGATGATGGCCTATTCGTCGATCACCCATATGGGTTACGCACTGCTCGGTCTTGCCGGCGGCTCGGAACTGGGCGTTCGCAGCGTCGTGCTTTACATGGCGATCTACATCTTCATGACGCTCGGCACCTTTGCCATCATCATGGCGATGCGGCTCAAGGAAGGCGGCAATGTCGAGAATATCGATGATCTCGCCGGTCTTGCCTCGACCAAACCGGTCATGGCGGTGGTCCTGACGACGCTGATGTTCTCGCTTGCGGGCATTCCGCCGTTGGCTGGTTTCTTCGCCAAGTATTTCGTTTTCCTGGCGGCGATGGAAGCCCAGCTCTATGTCTTCGCCATCATCGGTATCCTGGCATCGGTCGTTGCTGCCTTTTACTATCTTCGGGTGGTCAAGGTCATGTGGTTCGATGAGCCGACGGTCGAGTTTGCCCGCGTTGCCGGTGAACTGCGTTTCGTCTACGGCCTGTCGGGCCTGTTTGCGATCGGCTACCTGATCTTCGGCGGTTCGCTTGATGCGGCAGCCTCGGCTGCGGCTGCGGCTCTGTTCTAGATGCAGGGCAGTCAAATGCCAGCCTTCGGGGCGATGCGCCACGAAGCGCTGGATGAGGTCGATTCCACCAATAGCGAGGCCATGCGCCGGGCGAAGGCGGGCGATCCGGGCGGCCTGTGGATAACGGCGGCCCGCCAGACGGGCGGGCGCGGCCGGCGCGGTCGCCGTTGGGTTTCCGAGCGGGGCAATCTCTATGCCTCGCTGCTCCTGATCAATCCTGCACGATCGGAAGATATCGCGTCGCTGCCACTCGCGGTGGCGCTTGCCGTGCGCCAGGCCGTGGCTGCTGCGGCGCCAGGGATTTCCAGACCTGTTGAAATCAAGTGGCCAAATGATGTATTGATCGCCCGCAACAAGATTGCGGGCATTCTGCTGGAAGCGGAGCAGTTGCCGGACGGACGCAATGCGATTGTCATCGGCATTGGCGTCAATGTCGGGTTTGCGCCCGAAGTGAGTGCCTATCCCACCGCAAGATTGCGTGATTATGCGCCTGGCGCAGATCCCGAAATGCTGTTTGCCCATCTCTTTGCCGCCATGGACGTCGAATTGACTGTCTGGAATGGCGGAAAAGGTATAAGGGAAACGGTCGAAAGCTGGCGCAGGCATGCCTGCGGCATCGGTGAACCAATCACCGTCAACCTATTGCATGACCGCGTGTCCGGCCGCTTTGCCGGCATTGATGACAGCGGCATGCTGATGCTCGAAACACAGGAAGGTATGCGCGTCTTCGCAGCCGGCGATGTCTTCTTTGGAACCTGAATTGGAATCAATGCCTGATGGCAGACAATAACGCAGAACTGGTTTTCCTGCCGCTGGGCGGCCTTGGCGAGATCGGTATGAACCTCGCGCTTTATGGCTATGGCCCGGCGAAGGATCGCCAGTGGATCATGGTCGATTGTGGCGTGACCTTCCCTGGTCCCGATCTGCCGGGCGTCGATCTGGTTTTGCCGGATATCGAATTCGTGCGCGAAAACCGGGCACGGCTGAAGGCCATGATCATCACCCACGCGCATGAGGATCATTTCGGCGCGATCAACGATCTCTGGCCGGGGCTCAATGTTCCGATCTATGCCTCGCCCTTCACGGCAGGTCTGCTGGAGTCAAAGCGTGCCTATGAGGGTGCTCGAGGCGAGCTGCCGGTCACGATCTTCAAGGCTGGTGACCGGATCAATGCCGGTCCGTTCGAGGTCGAGGCGGTCGCCGTCAACCACTCGATTCCGGAACCTATGTCGCTTTGCATCCGCACACCGCTGGGGGCTGTGATCCATACCGGTGACTGGAAGATCGACCTGGCGCCGTCGCTTGGTCCGTTGACCGATGAAGCCCGTTTCCGAGCGCTTGGCGATGAGGGCGTGCTGGCGCTGATGTGCGACAGCACCAATGCCATGCGCGATGGCGTTTCGCCATCAGAGATGGAGGTTTCGGCAAGCCTGCGGCAGGTGATCGAAAATGCCGAGGGCCGGGTGGCGCTCACCACCTTTTCCTCCAATATTGGCCGTATCCGTTCGATCGCGCGCGCGGCAGAAGAGGCGGGGCGCGAGGTTCTGCTGCTTGGTTCTTCGCTGAAGCGTGCGGTGGAGGTTGCGCGTGATATCGGCCTGATGGAGGGCATCAAGCCCTTCGTCGACGAGGATGAGTTCGGCTATATGCCGCGTGAAAAGGTGGTTGCGATCCTGACCGGTTCGCAGGGCGAAAGCCGTGCCGCCCTTGCCAAGCTTTCCCGAGATGAGATGCGCAATATCTCGCTTGCCGCCGGCGATCTCGTGGTGTTTTCCTCGCGCGCCATTCCCGGCAATGAGAAGGCGATCCAGGATATCAAGAACGGGCTGATCGAGCAGGGCGTCCATATTCTCACCGATGCCGAGGCGCTGGTGCATGTTTCCGGTCATCCGCGGCGCAGCGAACTGAAGCAGATGTATGACTGGGTGCGGCCCGAAATTCTGGTGCCGGTGCATGGCGAGGCCGCGCATCTGAGCGCTCAGGCCGAACTCGCAACCCAGTGCGGCATCGCCAAGGTGCCGCGCGTGCGCAATGGCGATATGCTGCGGCTCGCGCCCGGAGATCCGGAAGTGATCGACCATGTCGAGGCTGGCCGGATCTTCAAGGATGGCAAGCTGATTGCCGATTATGACACGATCGGTGTCGGTGATCGCCGCAAGCTCTCCTTTGTCGGCCATGTTTCGGTCAATCTCGTGCTCGATCAGAAATTCGAATTCCGTGGCGACCCGGAAGTGGTTCCGATCGGCTTGCCTGCCTTCGACGATGACGACGAGAAGATGGAAGACGTGCTGTTTGATGCCGTTCTTGGTGCCGTTGAAAGCATTCCGCGGTCGCGCCGCAAGGATCTCGCCATGGTCAAGGAGGCGGTTCGCCGTTCGGTGCGTGCCGCTGCCAATGAGTGCTGGGGCAAGAAGCCGGTGGTCACCGTCTTCGTCGTCAAGGTCTGATCCCCGGACGCGCAGTCGCACGCCATGTGAGATTGAGAATCCCGACGCATCCGCGTCGGGCTCAGATTGTTGACCAGGCCATTCATATTGCATGTTTGAGGTGGCACAAGCCCCTCCCTCCGTCGTCCACCCCGTGCGTGTCACGGGGATCCAGCTTCAAAAGGCATTGAGTAGACAAGTTTTTTCGCCGCGCGGACGCGCGTCGGCTGGATGCCTGTGACAAGCACAGGCACGACGTCAGAAAAAGCGGTAAGGTTTGATAGAGCGCCGTGCATCCATTCGGATGCACAAAGGACGCTCTAACTTATTGAATCTACGCATCGGCTCGAAAATCGATTCCGATTTTCGAGCCGATGCGCTAGTAATCTGAGCCCGACGCATCCGCGTCGGGCTTTACCATTTGTCGGGACGATAAAGCATGATGTGACAGGGCGCTTTCGGGCTGGCATAATCCGCGTCAGACTGGGAGGAGAGATGTCACTGTTTTCGGCCTTTGCCGTCTATTTTATCATCTGGTGGCTGGTGCTGTTCGCCGTTCTGCCCTTTGGCTTGAAGACCCAGGCCGAAGTGGGGGAGGTTGTGCCGGGAACCGTCGAGAGTGCGCCGCATCGCTTCCGGCCGTTGCGTGTCCTTGGCTGGACCTCGCTGATCGCGCTGGTGGTCTTCGCACTCTGGTGGCTGGTGACCGTTGAATTCGGCTTTGATTTCGACACATTTGCAGGCCTGTTCTGGTAGGCTGCGCTTGTCATCGCCATGTCACGGAACTGGCACATAAACTGCTGGCTTGCTTTTGCGGTCGCACAAAAAAAAACAAGGCCTCAAAGGCCTTGTTTCACAAGTATCGCGTGATCCGTACCGTTACCGGGGCTGCGAACGAGCGCGCCTAGATCCATCCTCCCAAGACTTGACCGCGAATGAAAGGCAAGAATTTAAGCTCCCTGCCTGTTTTATGGGCTTAAACTAGCCTACGAATTAAGCCTTGTCACCCGGTTTTTTTGCAAAAATGCGACAGTCGAGAAGTTTTTTTCATTGACAAGCAGGGTGCGACTTTCTGAAACGTTTCTTGAAACCGCGCTTTGTCAAGCCGGCTGTCAAACGGCTTCACCGATCTGTCGATCAACGTTGCTTCCGCTTTAAATTTGCCGTGGAAGTCGCTACAAGGAAGCCCGGATTTTACCGGTGTCAAACGATTCCCGCGTCAGGCGGGCGTCAGCCAATGAAAGCAGTATCCATGCGCCTTTCCC
Organism: Martelella sp. HB161492; assembly: GCF_013184775.1. Lineage (GTDB taxonomy): Bacteria > Pseudomonadota > Alphaproteobacteria > Rhizobiales > Rhizobiaceae > Martelella. The sequence continues at coordinate 254,778 of NZ_JAATVV010000004.1, read as the reverse complement.
GTTATTTCCTGCCGATCCTGAAGGAAACGCCCAAGGAAGCCGAAATCGTCTCTCATCGCTTCATGCTTCGGGCCGGCATGATCCGTCAGCATTCCCAGGGCATCTATTCCTGGCTGCCGCTGGGCAAGCGCGTGCTGGACAAGGTCAACAACATCATCCGCGAAGAGCAGAACCGCTCCGGCGCGGTGGAATTGCTGATGCCGACCATGCAGTCCGCCGATCTCTGGATGGAGAGCGGCCGCTATGAGGCCTATGGCAAGGAAATGCTGCGTATCGTCGACCGGCAGGAGCGCCCCATGCTCTACGGACCGACCAATGAGGAGATGATCACCGAGATCTTTCGCTCCTATGTGAAGTCCTACAAGCAGATTCCGCTCAACCTCTACCATATCCAGTGGAAGTTCCGTGACGAGATCCGTCCGCGCTTCGGCACCATGCGTTCGCGCGAATTCATGATGAAGGATGCCTATTCCTTCGACCTGACGCGTGAGGGGGCAGAGCATTCCTACCGCAAGATGTTCACGGCCTATCTGCGCACGTTTGACCGTCTTGGTCTGCGAGCCATTCCGATGCGCGCCGATACCGGTCCGATTGGCGGCAATCTCAGCCATGAATTCATCATTCTGGCCGATACGGGTGAATCCGAGGTGTTCTGCCATCGCGATTTCGTCAAATTCGACATTCCGCCGGCTGATATCGATTTTGACAGCGTCGAAACGCTTCAGGGCGTCTTCGACCAGTGGACCTCGCTTTATGCTGCGACCGACGAAATGCATGATGCAGAGGCATTCAACACTATTCCCGATGCTGAACGCCTGTCGGCGCGCGGTATCGAAGTTGGCCACATCTTCTATTTCGGCACGAAATATTCGGAGCCGATGGGTGCGAAGGTTCAGGGGCCTGATGGCAAGGAACACGCTGTCCATATGGGTTCTTATGGTATTGGGCCAACCCGCCTTGTTCCCGCCATTGTCGAAGCATCACATGATGATGCCGGAATCATCTGGCCTCAGTCGGTTGCGCCTTTCGACGTCGTGATCATCAACATGAAGGCAGGTGATGGTGCCTGTGACGGTGTTGCCGACAGGCTTTACGAAGCGCTTGGCAATGCCGGCAAGGACGTGCTTCTTGATGACACCGATGAGCGCGCCGGCGCGAAGTTTGCTACCGCTGATCTGATAGGTATTCCTGTTCAGGTGGTTGTCGGGCCGCGCGGCGTTGCCAATGGTGAGGTCGAGATCAAGGACCGCAAGACCGGCGAACGTGAGACAATGACGCTTGAGGCGGCGATCGCAAAGCTTACTCAGGGCTGACAGGGAGACATTCTGAATGGCCGCGACCGAGACGCAAGAGGCACTGCCCGATCTTCCGCCGACCGCGCGGCCCTTCTCCGTGTTTGAGCGCATGGTCGCCTGGCGCTATCTGCGCTCGCGCCGCAAGGAAGCCTTCATTTCTGTTATTGCGGGCTTTTCCTTCATCGGCATCATGCTCGGCGTTGCCACACTCATCATCGTCATGGCGGTGATGAATGGGTTCCGCTCGGAGCTTGTAACCCGTATTCTCGGCATTAACGGTCATGTGGTCATGCTGCCGGCCGGTGATCCTTTCAAGGATTATGATGCACTTTCAAAGCGGCTCGAAGCGGTCAAGGGCGTGAAACTGGCCTTTCCGCTGGTCGAGGGGCAGGCGCTTGTCTCCGGCAAGCAGGGTGCAGGGTCGGGCGCGCTGGTGCGTGGCATCCGGCCGGAGGATCTGACCAAGCTTACAACGGTTTCAGATCACATCATTGAAGGCAATATGGTCGGCTATGCCGCTGGCAATGGCGTGTTGATCGGCTCGCGGATGGCGGCAAGTCTTGGTCTTTATGTCGGAGACAAGATCACGCTGATCTCTCCGGAAGGCGATGTTACGCCCATGGGCGTCAATCCGCGGGTGAAGGCCTATACGATTTCCGGCATCTTCGAGATCGGCATGTCGGAATATGACGCTTCGATCGTGTTCATGCCGCTCGAGCAGGCCCAGGCCTATTTCAACGCCGGCGACACGGTGCAGAGCATTGAGGTTTTTCTGACGAATCCTGATGAGGTCGATCAGGTCATTCCGGATCTTCGCAGTGCGGCCGGTGAGGATGTGCTGATGTCGGACTGGCGGCAGAACAACCGGACCTTTTTCACCGCACTCGAGGTTGAGCGCAATGTGATGTTCATGATCCTGACGCTGATCGTGATCGTTGCCGCGCTCAACATCATTTCCGGCCTGATCATGCTGGTGAAAGACAAGGGCCCCGACATCGCCATTCTTCGCACCATGGGGGCGACGTCCGGGGCGATCATGCGGATATTCTTCATGACGGGGGCTGCGATCGGCGTGGTCGGCACATTTGCCGGCGTGATCCTCGGCGTTGTGGTCTGCCTCAATATTGAATCGATCCGTGAGTTCTTCTCATGGATTTCCGGGACTGTGCTGTTCGATCCGCAGCTTTATTTCCTGAGCACGCTGCCGGCCGAGATGAGCTGGGGGGAAACCGTGACGGTGGTTGTCATGGCGCTGACGCTGTCCTTCATCGCAACGATCTTCCCGGCATGGCGGGCCTCGCGCCTCGATCCCGTGCAGGCACTGCGTTATGAATAATCGAAAAGAGGTGCGCGCAATGGCCAGACCAGCACTCGTCCTGAAAAACATTCGCCAGGATTACGGGCAGGGTGAATCGCTGCTTCATGTGCTGAAAGGCGCCAGTTTCACGATGAAACCCGGTGAGATGGTGGCGCTGGTTGCCCCGTCTGGCACCGGAAAATCGACGCTGCTGCAGATTGCCGGTCTGCTCGAGCACCCAACCGCTGGCGAGGTGATCATCAACGGTCGCAATGCGGCCGATCTGACCGATGATGAGCGTACGGCACTGCGGCGCAACGATATTGGCTTCGTTTATCAGTTCCATCATCTGCTGCCGGAATTCTCGGCACTCGAGAACATCATGCTTCCGCAGTTGATTGCCGGCCTTTCGCGCAATGATGCCAAGGAGCGGGCGGAGCAGATGCTCGACTACCTGAAAATTGCCCATCGTGGTGAGCATCGTCCGGCAGAGCTCTCCGGCGGTGAGCAGCAGCGGGTTGCCATTGCCCGTGCCGTTGCCAACGCACCGAGCCTGCTTCTGGCTGATGAGCCGACCGGCAATCTCGATCCTGGTACGGCTGGCTATGTGTTCGAGGCGCTCGAGGCGCTGGTGCGCCAGTCAGGCCTTGCGGCGCTGATCGCAACACACAATCTCGATCTTGCCGGCCGCATGGACCGCCGGGTCACGCTGCAGGATGGCCTTGTGGTCGCCGCCTGAAATAGGCCTGCAAATTCGATGATAGCATTTCGCGGTTTCGGCAGGCCGGCTTTCACCCGAAAGCCGGCTGCGCGCTTCCGTGGCTGGCGCTCCTGACAGGATGCAACCAAAAATATTTTTTCCTTTCATCTTTTCATCCAATAGGGTTGCAGGTTCGGACTGTTCGGCCTGGGCTATCCGGGGTGAAAACCCCGAGAACCCGCCAAAAGTAGATGTGGCGATGGGCGAGGCCACATAAGGCTGCGCTTTTGATGGGGACAAGCTGAAAGCAACCCTGAATTGATTATCTGAAAGTCGAACGTTCCAAATTAGGAATATTTACTTAGAGTTTTTGCGGTTATTTCGAGACGTTCATTCTCGACCGTTTCAGTAATATTATCATAATTTTTTTTATTTTTATCTGCATTATCTTGTAATTATTTAGATTACGAGATTTGTTATACCAATTATATGTAATTATTGCCTTAAAAAAATCACTATTTTTGCTTTAAATTGTAGAATATTGTAATATAGTTGATTTCGTCGTGGACGGCAGAACAATGTTGAACGACGACATTGCGCTCAAACTAGATAGGGGGTATCGAATGAGCCATAGTGAATTGGATAGCAGGTCCAGAAAAATCGAGCGTTCGGATGAAGAGCGCGCTGCCTGGAACCGTTATATGCGGAATTTCAGAAGATCTTTCAAAGAGCGTGGGTTGACCAGCCTCTCGACCGTGATAACGACCGATCAAGCCGATTTTATTGAAAAATACGGGCGTGAAACGGCGTGTCAATCCAAGCGTGAAGCTTTGATGACGATCATTGATCGCTTCCGTGATCAGTATGAGGACCAGGATGGGTCCAAGAAACACCTCTGAAGCATAAAAGCTTCATTGCCGAAACCTGCTCCCGTCAATGGAGCAGGTTTTTTGCTTTGAGGGTGATATATCATAAATATAGTTCAAGAACATTTCATTTATATCTAGGCGATGGAGGTCGCGTGGTGAGCTGTTCTGGGCGGCGCGGGCACGCAAGGTGGGCGGCCTGGATTCTATGCCTAGGGTTGTGGGGTCGATTTTCCTAAAGGTTTTTTCAGCTTGTGCTGACGTTGTCTGGCGACGGGCTGAGGGGCATTCTTTCGATCAGGCTGGAGGTCGGGAGCGTCGGTGCTTCTCGGAGCATCATCCGTGTCGAGGGCTTTTGCATTGCAACCTGATCGGTTGCATCCCTTCGGTCTTTCAGTGTCATGAAACTGCACCGTCGCCTCGCATGTCGGACCACAGATTTTCGAGAGGTCTATGTTGAACATCGTCTGGCACAGGGAAAGCTAGCGTGTCGGAGGAGGATGTCTCTATTTCGATGTCATCTCGGGAATGCCGCTTTCTCGGAAATCTTCGGTTTCGATCTTTTGCATCGCGACACGGACCTTGCCGCGGCCTTTGCTTCCGGACGCCACTTTATGCATCTATCTCAGCGCTTTGGCGCCCATTCTCGATGAATGGTCGGCTGCGATGAACCGCCTCCTGCTGACACCTTCTGATGGCATCTTCATGGCAGCTGCAAAAAAGCGTTTGACGAAGGAACAAAAATAGAACATAAAATAAACATAGCAAAAACAGGAGGGTCTGATGACCGAATTATTGCGTGATATAGCCGCGTTCACTTCCGTCGCTCTGCTTGTTGCCAGCCTGTCGATCGTGCTGGCCTCGTTCTAAATTTGTTCTGAATTTCCCGGTTCCGTCATTGCGGCCGATTTGACAGTCGGTCTAAATACGAAGATGCGGTGTCTGACGTGGATGCGTCGGATGAAGTGTATGGTGGCAGGGATGACGGACGATATGGCGGTTACTTCACAACATTCAGGCAAGGTCCGGTTCGTCCATTTGCGGACACATTCTGCCTATTCCCTTCTCGAAGGGGCGTTGCCGCTCAAGTCCATTCTCAAGCTTGCGCTGAAAGATGAGCAGCCGGCCATAGCCATTACGGACACCAATAACCTGTTTTCGGCGCTTGAGTTCTCACAAAAGGCAATCGGCGAGGGACTTCAGCCCATCCTTGGATGTCAGCTTTCGGTTGATATGGAAGATGGCGAGGCCGGAGAGCGCAAGGCGCCGCATGTCATTGTAAAATTGCCGTCGCTCGTGTTTCTGGTGAGCAACGATGCCGGCTATGCCAACCTGATGGCGCTCGTCAGTCGGGCCTATCTTTCAGGTTCCGGGCATGAGGCGTTGTCGGTGAAACTGAGCTGGCTTGAGGAGTTTTGCGAGGGGCTGATTGTTTTAACCGGGGCTTCCGGTGGTCCGGTCGATCAGGCCATCGCCGGAGGCTCTGCCGAGCGTGCGGAAGAGCGCTTGCTCCGTTTGAAGCGGATTTTTGGCGACCGGCTCTATGTCGAGCTGCAGCGCCACGGGAATTATGATCGCAATCACGAACGCCATGTCATCGAACTGGCCTTCCGGCATGAATTGCCGCTGGTGGCGACAAATGAAGCTTTCTTTCCGACCCGTGATGATTTCGAAGCGCATGATGCGCTGATGGCAGTGGCGCACAATGCCATTGTGTCTGACGACACGCGTTTCCGTCTGACGCCCGACCACTATGTAAAAAGCCAGAAGGAGATGGTGGCGCTCTTTGAGGACCTGCCAGAGGCCGTGGACAATACCGTCGAAATCGCCAGGCGCTGCAGTTTTGTTCTTGATACCCGCAGTCCGATCCTGCCGCGCTTCACCGGCGCTTCGGAGCACCCGGATGAGGCTGAAAAGGCCGAGGCGACGGAATTGCGGCGCCAGGCGCGCGAGGGACTTGAAAACCGCATCGCCCATATCGGGCTGGCGAAGGGGCACAGTCATGAGGACTATCTCGAACGGCTGGAATATGAGCTCGATATCATCGAGGGAATGAAATTTCCCGGTTACTTTCTGATCGTTTCGGACTTTATCAAATGGGCTAAGGAGCATGATATTCCGGTCGGCCCGGGGCGTGGATCCGGCGCGGGCTCATTGGTCGCCTATGCTCTGACGATTACCGATGTGGATCCGCTTCGCTTTTCGCTGCTTTTCGAACGGTTTCTCAATCCGGAACGTGTCTCGATGCCGGACTTCGATATCGACTTCTGCCAGGAGCGCCGGGAAGAGGTCATTCATTATGTCCAGCGTAAATACGGCCGGGAGCAGGTTGCGCAGATCATCACCTTCGGTTCGCTGCAGGCGCGCGCGGCCCTGCGCGATGTCGGCCGTGTTCTGGAAATGCCTTACGGGCAGGTCGATCGTATCTGTAAGCTCGTGCCGAATAATCCGGCGGCGCCTGTGCCGCTTTCCAAGGCTATCGAAGACGAGCCCAAATTGCAGGAAGCGGCCGAAGAGGAGCCCGTCGTCGCGCGGCTGCTTGCCATTGCCCAGAAGATTGAGGGGCTTTATCGGCATGCTTCCACCCATGCCGCCGGCATCGTGATTGGCGACCGGCCGCTGTCGCGCCTGGTGCCGATGTATCGCGATCCGCGGTCTGACATGCCGGTGACGCAGTTTAATATGAAGTGGGTTGAGCAGGCCGGGCTGGTGAAGTTCGACTTTTTGGGGTTGAAGACGCTGACCGTCTTGAAGACCGCGGTGGACTATATTGCCAAAAGCGGAACGCTGATCGACCTTGCGACGGTTCCTCTTGACGATCAAGAGACCTATGAAATGCTTGCGCGTGGCGAAACGGTCGGTGTGTTCCAGGTTGAAAGTGCGGGCATGCGCAAGGCCCTGATCGGGATGCAGCCTGACCGGATCGAGGATCTGATCGCACTGGTGGCGCTTTACCGACCGGGACCGATGGAAAACATTCCGGTCTATAATGCGCGCAAGCATGGCGAGGAAGAGATCGAGTCAATTCATCCTCTGATCGACCATCTTCTCGCCGAAACCCAGGGCGTCATCATCTATCAGGAACAGGTGATGCAGGTTGCGCAGGTGCTTTCCGGCTATTCGCTTGGCGAAGCCGATCTGTTGCGCCGTGCAATGGGCAAGAAGATCAAGGAGCAGATGGACAAGCAGCGCGTTCGTTTCGTCGAGGGGGCGGTCGAACGCGGCGTTCAGAAGAAGCGCGCCGATGAGATCTTTGACCTGTTGGCCAAGTTCGCCAATTATGGCTTCAACAAGTCGCATGCGGCTGCCTATGCTATTGTTTCTTATCATACCGCCTTCCTGAAGGCGCATTACCCTTGCGAATTCCTCGCCGCCACCATGACTTTCGATATGGCGAACAGCGAGAAGCTGAATGATTTCCGTCACGATGCGCGTCGGCTCGGCATTGATGTCGTCGCCCCCTCGGTTCAGACCAGCTTCCGCCGTTTTGAGACCGGAGAAGGCTGCATCTTTTATGCGCTGGCTGCCATCAAGGGTGTCGGCGATGCCGCAGTCGAGCATATTGTCGAGATGCGGGGCGATCGGCCCTTCGCCTCGCTTGAGGATTTTTGTCGCCGGATTGATCCGAAAATGGTCAATCGCAGGGTCCTAGAAAGTCTCATCTGTGCGGGTGCGCTTGACTGTTTCGGTCATCCCCGTGCGGCCTTGCTGGCAGGGATGGATCGGCTGCTCGGCTTCGCACAGCGCAGTCAAGATGACAAACGCAGCGGTCAGGCGGATATTTTTGGCAATCTCGTTGCTGACGAGAAAATCATCCTGCCGGAGTTTACACCGCTGCCGGATTCAGAGCGTCTGATGAAGGAGTTCCAGGTTCTGGGCTATTATCAGACGGCGCATCCGCTCGATGCTTATAAGGACCTGCTTGCGAAAATGCGCGTCCAGAGTTTCGCTGATTTTTCGCTGTCGGTCAAAAACGGGGCTGACCGCGGGCGCCTGGCCGGGACTGTCGTCGGGCGTCAGGAGCGCAAGACCAAGACCGGGAACAGGATGGGGATCGTCGCCTTTTCAGATTCAACCGGGCAGTTCGAGGGCGTGCTCTTTTCCGAAGCGCTTTATCAGTATCGTGATCTGCTTGAACCTGGCGTTTCAGTTGTCATTACCGTAGCGGCGGAGATGAGGCCGGAGGGAATTGGACTTCGGATCCAGACGGTACAATCGCTCGAGGAAGAATCTGTCCGGCAGCAGAAGGCCATGCGTGTGTTTATCCGCGGCGATTCTCCGATCGCCTCCTTTGCGCGCTATCTCAACGATAATGGGGACGGGCTTGTTTCCTTTGTCCTCATTCAGGCCGAGGGCCGGCGGGAAATCGAGATCGAGCTGCCGGGAACCTATCGTCTTTCGCCCGAGGTCGCTTCGGCCATGCGCACCGTCAACGGTGTTGTTGATGTCGAGCTGGTCTAGCTGTCTGGCTTCGGCGGTTGATGGATTGGCTCGCGTTTGATGGCTTCAGCTAGATTCGTCCTGTGCGCGTGGTTCGATCGGCTGCGGCTCGGTTCTGTCGAGATCTGATCCGTCGGATGCTGAGGTGGCCCAGCCGGCGTTTTGCGACGATATGCGCGTCTGGGGCAGGTCTGTGTTCGTCTGGCTGATCGGATCGCTCTCGATGTTCGCCGAGGGGGCGCCTGGACTTCGTCAGCCGCTGCTTAATATGGTGTCGCCATTCCGGGCTGCCCTGCAAGCGTCTTCTGGACCGCGCGGCGATCGTCTTCGGTGCTGGCCGCAGTCGCAGGCGCGCGCCGCCTGCTTCATTTCACGACCGAATCGTCTCCGCCCCGGTCTGCTTCGATTCGCGTTTCGGTCAGCCGCAGCGCTAGCAGATTAAGCCAATCATGCAGCAGTGACGTCGCCCTGTCGGCACCAAAACCGCAATATTTGCTGGATTCTCGTGGTTGCTCAAATGGATGTCTGTGCCTCAGAAGCCCGGATTTGTTTACCTTTTGTAAAGATTTGACCGGTCTGTGAAAGAATTTGTTGCTGATTGGCAACAGGGGGGCAGGAAGGTGGTTTGGTTGGCCGCAACAAACGCGTTTCGTGATTGCGAACGTGATCCTGTCTTGTATGTTCATGTTCGGAAGCGAGGGCGGATATGCCCAATCTTCTTTCAACCAGGGGATGGGGCAGGGAACGCCTCGGCGAAAATCCCAGACCCGCTTAAAACCTTTTTTGGAGGTCACTATGAACGTTAAGAGCCTGCTTCTTGGCTCCGCTGCAGCTGTTGCAGCAGCTTCCGGCGCTTACGCTGCCGATCCGGTCGTTGTTGTTGAGCCGGTTGCTACCAACTATGTCGAAGTTTGCGACGCTTTCGGCAAGGGCTATTTCTACATTCCGGGTACTGAAACCTGCCTCGACATCGGTGGTTATGTCCGTTTCCAGGTTGATTTCGTAACCTCTCCGTCCGACCAGGCTACCTGGGATGTCTTCACGAAGGCTCACCTGGCTGTTAGCTCGAAGACCGACACTGAACTCGGTGTTCTGACGGGCGACATCGAACTGAACGCCTACGCTTACGGCGACGGCACTTCTTCGAAGGTTGAGCTGGACCAGACCTACTTGGGTCTCGGTGGTTTCCAGGCTGGTTACTTCACCTCGTACTGGGATGAAGGTCTGATCGGCGAAATCGACCATCTGTCGGGCAACACCAAGTTCAACTCGATGCGTTACGTCTTCCTCGGCGACGGCTATGTAGCCGGTATCTCGCTCGACGCGCTTACGCCGGACATGGTTAACTACACCGGCAGCAACGACATGGCCAAGCTCGGCGTTTCGGGCCGCGTTGGTTTCAAGGCTGGCGGCGTTGGCATGAAGTTGGACGGTGGTTATGACACCTACAACGAAGAAGGTTCGCTGCGTTTCATGAGCTCGTTCGCTCTCGGACCGGGCAGCCTGAACCTCGGCGCTCAGTACAGCTCGGGCTTCAACGCCTATGCTAACAGCTTCAGCTGGTTCTCCGGCACGGGCTACACCAAGCCTACCAACCTCTACAGCGAATGGGCCGTTGCTGCCGGTTATGCTCTCAAGGCAACCGACAAGTTCACCATCACCCCGGCTGTACAGTGGACCACTGCCAAGGCTGACAACATGTCGGACAAGAACTACTGGGAAGCCGGTGCTCTGTTTGACTACACCATCGTTGATGGCTTCCACGCTAAGCTGAACCTGCGTTACGCTGACCTTCCGGATCCGATCAGCGACGCTTTCGGCGGCTGGTTCCGTCTGCAGCGCGACTTCTAATCGACATTTGTCGATTGACGGAAAAGCCCGGCTCTGCCGGGCTTTTCTCGTTTTGGTGTTGTGTCGGCTTTGCTCCGCCTCGTTTTGGTATTCCGGGGCAAATGTCGAAAATCATTGCTGATGATGTCTCATTGCAGTGTTTGATGTCCTCGCCGCGCGCTCGCAGGCGGGATGGCTGAGCGGAAAAAAAGTCCATTGCCGAATGGGATGCAGTCGCGGTTTCGCCGCCCGGCGACGGGGGCCGTGATTGGTTGCTCCGCTGCAGTCGAGAGAGGCGAGGGGGGATCTGTTCGGCTGACTGCTGATGCCCGACGCTACGCGGCAGACTTTTGCAAACGGGAAATGGTGCGGACGGCGGGAATCGAACCCGCATAACCAATGGTCGAGGGATTTTAAGTCCCTTGCGTCTACCAGTTTCGCCACGTCCGCAGCGCTGCTCAGACTATTAGACTGGCTTTTGCTGCCGTGCAACCGCCGTGTTGAGCGCGGCGACAGTGTTCAAGGGCGCTCCGGCGCCCGGCCGTCTGCCCTGGTCATGACGTCCACTGATTTTTCACCATTTTGCGCGCAGATGTAAGACTGTGGCTGTTTGGTCACAGCATTTCACTATGGAATTTCATAAGGTCGGCTTAGCGAAAAAGTCCATTTCCCGCCACAAAATAGGTGCAAGCGAATGGATAATGAAGCTGAAGTTTAAAGACGGGCGACGTGGTCGGTTTATTGTACTGGAAAAGTAGAAATTGCCGTGCTGTCATAGCAGTGAAGCCTTGGGTTCAGATTAGGTGTTCTGGAAGATTGGTAGAGTAACGATCTTGGAGATGCGATTGAAATCAGCGGCTGTTTTGCTTGTTCTTGGTGGAATTTTCGCCATGTCCGGCGGCAACGCTTTCGGTTTCGACATCAAGTCGGATGTGCCGAAGGATTCTGGCCGGTTTGATCTCTTCAAGTTCGGCTTCGAAGCCTATAAGAGTGGCGACAAGGCCAAGGCCGTCGAGGCCTATCGTTATGCTGCTGAGAAGGGGCACACCGGCTCACGCTGGGCGCTTGCCAATATGTATGCTTTTGGTGATGGCGTTCCGGAAGATGATTACGAAGCGTTCAAATATTTCGCAGAGATCGTCAATCAGGATGTGGAGCCAGGTTCAGAAGATACCGGCTACTATGTCAATGCGCTGATGGCGCTCGCCAAATATTACAAGACAGGTATTGCCGGCAGCCCGGTTAAGCAGGATCTCTCGGAGGCACGTCAGCTGTATTTCCAGGCTGCATCCGTTTTTGGCAATGCCGAAGCGCAGTTTCAGCTTGCGCAGATGATCCTGAATGGTGAGGGCGGCGACAAAAATGTCAAGCTTGCCAAGAAGTGGCTCAATCTCGCGCGCGTGAACGGCAATGTCGGCGCGATGGCGGTGTTTGGAAATCTGATCTTCAATGAAGGCCAGTCCGTGCTCGGGCTCGCTTACATGACGGCGGCGACCAATCTGTGCAAACCCTCCGACTGCGCCTGGATGCGGGATCTGCAGGAGAAGTCCTTCTCGATCGTCGATGAGAAGGACCGTCGCGGTGCCATTGCTCTGGCGCAGAATCTGTCGACCAGCACCCCGTGACTGGCAGTCCATGACTGGCAGGCGGGTGCGATATGTGCTCGGCGGTCTTCAGGCAAACTCGTAGTCAATCTCACACATCACCGGCACGTGGTCGGAAGGGCGCTCCCAGCTGCGTGTGTCCTTGTCGATGGCGACACTGCGCAGCCTGTCGGCGCTTTCCGGTGACAGCAGCATGTGATCGATGCGAATGCCGTTGTTCTTGGGCCATGCGCCGGCCTGGTAGTCCCAGAATGTATAGCGCCCGGCTGCATCGCCATTGGCCGATACGGCATCCGTCAGACCGATGGAGAGAAGGCGGCGATAGGCCTGGCGTGTTTGCGGAAGGAACAGTGCATCCTGCGCCCACGATGCCGGATCATGGCAATCCTCTGGCCCCGGGATGACATTGTAGTCGCCGGCGAGGATAAAGGCTTCTTCGAATGCCATCCGGCTCGCGGCGTGGCGTTGCAGGCGCTCCATCCAGGCGAGCTTGTAGGGGTATTTTTCGGTATCGACCGGGTTGCCGTTGGGAAGGTAGAGGCAGGCAATGCGCAATGCGCCGCCCTTGACCGAGAAGCTGGCTTCGATGAACCGGGCCTGTTCATCCGTGTCATCGCCGGGCAGGCCGCGCATGATGTCATCAGGCCGGTTCCGTGACAGGATCGCGACGCCGTTGAAACCTTTCTGCCCATGCGTTTCGACATGGTAGCCCAGGGCCTCGATTGCAGTGCCCGGGAAGGCCTCGTCGACCGATTTGATCTCCTGAAGGCAGACGATGTCTGGCCGGGCCGCTTCAAGCCAGACAAGCAGGTTTTCCAGCCGTGCCTTGATGCCGTTGATGTTCCAGCTCGCTATTTTCATGGCGAAATTCCTATGTCCTGCCTAATTATTGATCATTTATGAACATTGCTGCAAAAAACTGCGTTTCGGCTTCAAGTTGCCTTTGACAAAAATGCAATCTATCGCAATCTAGAACGACCGGTTGAGGGGAAGAACGCTCTGTTAAGGGCGCTCATGCCGGAGCAACGCGGGGGCGAATGCCCTCCTTCAGGGACTATCAAATATGTCAGAAGACATTCAGAAAGTGAACTCGGTAGACGAGGTTTTGCCGTTGCCGCGGCTTGTCGCGCTCGGCTTGCAGCATGTTCTTGTCATGTATGCCGGTGCCATTGCCGTGCCGCTGATCATCGGTCGCGCGCTGAAGCTGCCGCCAGAGGACGTGGCTTTTCTTATTTCAGCGGACCTTTTTGCCTGCGGCATTGCAACTTTAATCCAATCCTTTGGCCTGACGCAGTGGTTCGGCATCAAGCTTCCGGTGATGATGGGCGTCACATTCGCATCCGCCGGGCCGATGATCTCGATTGCAAGCATGAATGGCGGGCCGGAGGGCGCGCGGATGATTTTCGGCTCTATCATCGGCGCGGGTATCGTCGCGATGATCATCGCCCCGCTGGTCAGCCGTCTGCTGCGCTTTTTCCCGCCGGTGGTCACCGGAACGATCATTCTGGTCATCGGTGTCACGCTGATGCGCATCGGCATTAACTGGATTTTCGGCAATCCCGTCGGCCCGACCGCGCCGAACCTCGTCGATCCGTCGAACCTGTCCTGGCTGGATAGCATCAAGGGGCTTGCCGGCAATGGCGGCACTGTACCGCCTGTCCCGGCCAATCTGGCACTCAGCGCCAATCTGCCAAACCCGGCCTATGCGCCGCTCGCGGGCATTGGCATCTCCGCACTGGTTCTCGTGACGATTCTGGTGATCGCCAAGTTCGGCAAGGGCTTCCTGTCCAATATCTCGGTTCTCATCGGCATCGTCGTCGGCGGTGTCGTCGCCGCAGCGCTCGGCATGATGAGCTTCACCAAGGTTGCAAGCGCCGCCTGGTTCGCGCCGGTCGTCCCGTTCCATTTCGGCATGCCGATCTTCGATCCGATTCTGATCCTCACCATGTCGGTCATCATGGTTGTGGTGATGATCGAATCAACCGGGATGTTCCTGGCGCTTGGCGAGATGACGGGCAAGACGGTTACCCGCGGCATGCTGGCCGCCGGGTTGCGCACCGATGGTCTCGGTACGCTGATCGGTGGCATTTTCAACACCTTTCCCTATACGAGCTTCTCGCAGAACGTTGGCCTGGTCGGCGTCACCGGTGTCCGCTCACGCTTTGTCTGCGTCACCGGCGGCATCATCCTGATCCTTCTCGGCCTTTTGCCGAAGATGGCTGCTCTTGTCGAGGCGCTGCCGACCGTGGTTCTCGGCGGTGGCGGACTGGTGATGTTCGGCATGGTCGCGGCAACCGGTATCCGCATTCTGGCGGGTGTCGATTTCAAGACCAATCGCAACAATCTGCTGGTCGTTGCCGTCGCGCTGGGCTTCGGCATGATCCCGCTGATCGCGCCGAGCTTCAAGCAGTGGATGCCGCATGTCATTCATCCGTTGATCGACAGCGGCATCCTGCTTGCTTCGATCGCTGCGCTCCTGCTCAATCTGTTTTTCAACGGCGCCTCGAAAGCCAATGAAGACGAGATTCGTTCCGCCGCACTCGCTGCGGAAGGCGGCCACTGAAAACCATGGCGCGGCCGGAACAGCTCCGGCCGCCCTTTCGCCTCGCGGTGGCGCGGCAACTGACCGTGATCGGCTGTTTCCGGTTGCTTGATCCGCGCGAGACGTGAGTGAACAAGGTCATTCCGGTTGATCTGACCCGATTTGCATTTTCGTCAGTTGGTTTTGGTGCCATGCGTTCTCCCGGGCGCGACGGAATGCGCTGCGCTGTTTAGAGCGCTTTTCGATCCGATTGAATCGGATCGGCGCTCTAAGTCTTTGTTTTTTCGCGTTTCCGAACGGAAAACCGGTATCCACTTTTCCTGGAAACGCTCTAGTCTACGCACCATTCTTGCCGAACATTGCGACCTGTTTTCGCGTCGATGCGCCAGCCCTGGTTCACCATTGCTGTCCCGTTCAGGCGTGGCGTCCGTTGCGATTTTTCCCGGCCGATTGCCTGAAATATGGGCGATGGCGCAGCGATTGCGTCGGCCGGCCTCTGCAACCGCGTTCAGATGTTGTCCAAGATATTGAAAAAATAGATATAACATATTGAAAAATATGTATAAAAAGTTTGGACTGCGCCAATGTGGCAATTTCGTGGCACGGTTATTGCTTCTTACTAGTTGTATTTAGGCAGGGGCAACGCGCGGCTGGGCCGCAGGAAAAAAGAGAACGACATGGCAGATGACAACGCGACTAGCGGACACCACCATATCATCTACAAATTGCACGATGTTCCCTCTCCGGGAGCATCGTTTCTGGCGGCCATTCAGCACATTCTGGCGAGTATTATCGGCATCGTCACGCCGACGCTCATCATTGGCGGGGCCTTGGGGCTTGGGCAGCATGTGCCTTATCTGATCTCCATGTCGCTGTTCGTCTCGGGCGTGGCCACCTTCATCCAGTGCTATCGCATCGGACCTGTCGGCTCCGGCCTTTTGAGCGTGCAGGGAACAAGCTTTGCCTTTCTCTCGGTGATTCTGGCCGCCGGTTTCGCGGTCAAGAACCGCGGCGGGACGCCGGAGGATATCCTGGCGATGATTTTCGGGCTTTGCCTTGTCGGCTGCCTTGTCGAAATCATTCTCAGCCAGTTCATCACCAAGATGGACAGGATTGTGACGCCGACGGTGACGGGGATTGTCATCACGGTGATCGGTCTCAGCCTGGTCAAGTCCGGTTTCACGGATTTCGCCGGCGGCGCTGGCGCCGGAGAAGCCTTCGGGGCACCGGTGAATATCATCCTCGGCCTCATCGTTGTTGCGATTATCGTTGCGCTGTCGTTCAACAAGCACCCGATGGTTCGCATCGCTGCCATCATGCTGGGACTGGTTGCCGGCTTCATCATCTCCTCATTCCTCGGCATGGTGGATTTCTCCAAGCTGGGGACGCAGGCAGTTTTTGCTGTTCCGGTCCCCTTCAAATTCGGCATCAATTTCGATTTCGGCCTGTTCCTGCCGATTGCCTTTGTCTATCTGATCACGGCGATCGAGACGACCGGCGATCTGACGGCGAATTCCGTTATCTCCGGCGAACCCACGCAGGGGGATGTCTATCTGAACCGCGTCAAGGGCGGCGTGCTTGCTGACGGCATCAATTCAGGCCTGGCAGCGATTTTCTGCACCTTCCCGAACACCACGTTCAGCCAGAACAATGGCGTCATCCAGATGACCGGCGTTGCCAGCCGTCATGTTGGTCTCTACATCGCCGGCATTCTTGTTCTGCTTGGCTTTTTCCCGATCATCGGCGGGGCTTTCCTGCTGGTGCCGAAGCCTGTTCTGGGCGGCGCAACGGTTGTGCTGTTCGGCTCGATCGCTGTCGCCGGCATCCGTATCCTGGCATCGGAGCCGATCGATCATCGCAAGGTCTACATCATGGCGGTGTCGTTTGGTCTAGGTCTTGGCGTGACGCTGGTGCCGACTGCCATGCAGCAGATGCCTGATATCATTCAGAAGGTCTTTGCCACGCCCATCACGCTGTCGGGCCTTTCGGCAATCATCATGTCTCTGATCATCCCTGAGACAGCCGGCAAGGCGATGAAACAAAGCTGAGCTGAACTCGGGCAGGACGGGCGGACATTGCCGTCCCTCCTGACAACAAAAAAACGCCGCAGCGGCTTATGCTGCGGCGCTGTCTCTTCCGGCCGGTTTCTCTCGGCCTGCAGGTTCTGTCAGATGGCGAAACTCGTGCCGCAGCCGCAATTGGCTACGGCGTTGGGGTTTTCAATCTTGAAGGACTGGCCCAGCAGATTGTCGACGAAATCGATCTCGGAACCGGCCATGTAGATCAGCGACATGCTGTCGATCAGCACCGTCGCATCGGCTTTCTCGATCACCAGATCGTCTTCTTCCGGACCGGCGACAAGGTCAAATTTATAGGAAAAGCCCGAGCAGCCGCCACCCTCGACGGAAACGCGCAAGGCATGCTTGTCAGTCTCACCGGCAATAATGGTTGCGATGCGCCTGGCGGCGGCATCGGAAAGTGTAACGGTTTGCGTATCCATATCGATCTCCTGAAGAGGGGATTGCCGCAGTCTTTCACCTTTGCTGCAAGAGGGGCAGGGCAAAGAAAGCCCGGCGCACCTTTCAAAGCACTCTAAACTTAGTTAAGAACGGCGCGGTACGCCGTCAATGGGCGATTGAGTTTCTGCCATTGTGGCGCCGTTATTTTGGCTGAGAGCGAGACCTATGAGCATCGATAGCAAGGCGCTTGGATTTGGTGATGTTGCGCGCGCCGCCTATGCCTGTGATCCATGGACGGGCAGGGGCCGGCTGGTCACTGAGGCGGGCAGTCTGACACGGTCCGATTTCCAGCGAGACCGGGACCGTATCATTCATACCACGGCCTTTCGCCGGTTGAAGCACAAGACCCAGGTCTTCATCGGTCAGGATGATGACCACTATCGCACCCGCCTGACCCACACGATCGAAGTGGCTCAGGTGGCCAGAGCCCTTGCGCGGGCGCTCAGGCTGGATGAGGATCTTGCCGAAGGTGTGGCGCTTGTCCACGATTTCGGCCACACGCCCTTCGGTCACACCGGCGAGGATGCGCTGCATGAAAAAATGGAGCCCTTTGGCGGCTTTGACCATAATGCCCAGTCCTTGAGGATCGTCACCAAGCTTGAGCATCGCTATGCCGAGTTTGATGGCATCAACCTGACCTGGGAAACCCTTGAGGGGCTCGTCAAGCATAACGGTCCGCTGGTCGGCGCCGATGGCAACGGCCTCAAGGGCCCGGTGCCGCAGCCTATTCTCGATTACAGCGCCAGGCACGATCTCTGGCTTGCAAGCCATGCCAGCCTTGAGGCTCAGGTTGCCGCCGTTTCGGATGATATCGCCTATAATACCCACGATATTGACGACGGCCTGCGCGCCGGCTTTCTCACTTTTGAAATGCTGGAGGATGTGCCGTTTCTGGCCGGGCTGATGCGTGAGGTGCATGATCGCTATCCGGGACTGGAGAAAAGCCGCTTTACCAACGAGGTGATGCGCCGGCAGATAACCCGCATGGTCGAGGATGTGATCGGTTTCTCCCAGGCACAGCTTCGCAAGATCAATCCGAAGAGTGCAGATGACGTGCGCCATGCCGGCGAGACGATCGCGTTCTTTTCGCCGGACATGATGGCTGTCGACCGGCAGATCAAGGCCATGCTGTTCAGCCGGATCTACCGTCATCCTGATATCATGGAGATCCGCCGCGCTGCGGCAGAGATCGTTGCGGATCTGTTCGATGCCTATATCGACGATCCGGCCTTGATGGGTTCGCATCACTGGAGTGCAGGGCTTCAGGACCTGCCCAAGCCTCAGCTCGCGCGCCATGTTTCTGACTATCTGGCCGGCATGACGGACACCTATGCGATCCGCACGCACCAGCGCTTGTTTGACCACACCCCCGAATTGCGCTAGGAGCGCCCCGAAACAAGGGGCGTTTCGTGCTGAAACAGGCGCCCATGGAAGACAGCGATGAACCTCTTTACCGATTTCCAACAGAGAATTGAAACGCGGCTGAAGGCCATGCCGATGATCCGCGACCAGGCGGCGACGCTGGATTTTTCCCGCGTTGCGGTAGAACCGCCGCGTGATCCGAGCCATGGCGACGTCTCGACCAATGCCGCACTGGTCCTGTCCAAGCCGCTGGGGCTGAAACCGCGCGATCTGGCTGCCGAATTTTCGACCATCCTTGAAGGTGATGACGATATCGCTGAAGTGACCGTCGCCGGTCCGGGCTTTATCAATATCCGGCTTTCGGTCGCCTACTGGCAGAACCTGCTGAAAACGGCGATCCGTGAGGGCGAGGATTTCGGCCGCAGCCCGGTCGGCGCGAACCGCAAGATCAATGTCGAATATGTCTCGGCCAATCCGACCGGCCCGATGCATGTCGGCCATTGCCGCGGCGCGGTTGTCGGCGATGCGCTTGCCAATCTTCTTGGCTATGCCGGCTATGATGTGACCAAGGAATATTACATCAACGATGCCGGCGCCCAGATCGATGTGCTGGCCCGCTCGGTCTATCTGCGCTATCGCGAGGCGCTGGGTGAAGATATCGGCACGATCCCGCCGGGTCTTTACCCCGGTGACTATCTCGTGCCAGTGGGCAAGGCGCTGGCTGACGAGTTCGCCACCAGCCTTCGGCAGCTGCCGGAAGATGAGTGGATGCCGCTCGTCAAGGACCGTGCGATTTCCGCGATGATGGCGATGATCCGCGAGGATCTCGAGGCCTTGAACGTGCATCACGATGTGTTCTTTTCCGAGCGCACGCTGCATGCCGATGATGCGGCAGCAATTCGCGGTGCCATCAATGCGCTGACTTTCAAGGGCTTCGTCTACAAGGGAACACTGCCGCCACCCAAGGGGCAGGTGCCTGATGAGTGGGAAGACCGCGAGCAGACCCTGTTCCGTTCGACCGAGGTCGGCGATGACATCGACCGTCCGCTGGAGAAATCCGACGGCAGCTATACCTATTTCGCTGCCGACGTCGCCTATTTCAAGGACAAGTTCGACCGCGGCTTTCAGGAGATGATTTATGTCCTCGGCGCCGATCACGGTGGCTATGTGAAGCGGCTGGAAGCGGTTGCCAAGGCCGTTTCGGGCGAGCAGTCGAAGCTGACCGTGCTGCTGTGCCAGCTGGTCAAGCTGATGCGCGATGGCGAAGAAGTGAAGATGTCGAAGCGCTCGGGCGATTTTGTGACGCTGCGCGAGGTTGTCGATGAGGTCGGGCGTGACTCCGTCCGCTTCATGATGCTCTATCGCAAGAATAGCGAGCCGCTTGACTTTGACTTTGCCAAGGTCACCGAGCAGTCAAAAGACAATCCGGTCTTTTATGTGCAATATGCCCATGCGCGTTGCATGTCGGTGTTCCGTCAGGCCCGTGAAGTGTTCGGCGACATCGATCTTTCGACAGAGGTCCTGGCAAATGCGGCGGCGGAATCGATTGACGATCCGGATGAAATCCGTCTTATTGCCAAAGTCGCGGAATATCCCCGGGTGGTTGAGGCCGCAGCGCTTGCTTACGAGCCGCACAGGATTGCGTTCTACCTTTATGACCTAGCGTCTCATTTCCACGCTCACTGGAATAAAGGTAAAGAAAAACCGCAATTACGATTTGTTAATGACGAAGACCGACAATCCAGCATCGCAAAGCTAGGTCTTGTGGCCGCTGTGGCTGCGGTATTGAAGTCCGGTCTCGCATTGACTGGGACGGAGGCGCCGCTCGAAATGCGGTAATATCGGTTCAAATTTGCCCGCCACCCGGATTTTCGGGTGGCTGGGCGTGCGTGGTGGAAACGAATGGCAGATAAGAACAACCCAGACCGGTCGCGTGGCAATTTCGGTGATTTGTCGCCGGATGATCCCTTTGCCGAGCTGGCGAGGCTGATCGCGCCAGACGACAAGCCCGCCCGGCCCGCTGAAACGCCCCGTGAGGACGACCTCGCAGATGAATTGCTGCGAGAATTTGAACGGATTTCAGCGCCGGTCGAGAAACCCGTTGAGAGCGCCCCCCGGCGACAGCCCGATCCGCCGCCGCCCGCTGTGCCGCCGCAGCCGGCCAAGGACGTCACGGCTGATACGGCGACGGGCTTTGACGACTACTCCGACGACATGCTGGCCGATGAGCTGGAAATGTCGATGGGGCAGTTCGATATCCCTGAGCCTGAGCCTGAGCCTTTCGTGCCGGATCGCCGCCAGCCTGCTCCAGCGCAGCCGCATCAGGCGGAGCCGGGTTTTTCCCAGAGGCCCGCAAGCGCGCCCGAGCCTGATCCTTTTGCTCAGCCGTCCTATGGGCGAGCCGCGCCGCAAGCACCGGTGCAGCCAGCAGCGGAAGTACCCTTGCCCTTTGATGAGCCGGCCGTGGACGCCCGGCCGTCCGCTGCTTATGGCGGCGCCAGCTTTGGTGAGCCGGAATGGCGTGCCACCGTCACAGCGCCAGTCGAAGACGAGATTTTGCCGGTGCAGAAACGCCGGCAGGTGGAACCGCCACCGCAGCCGTCATTCCAGCCTCCGGTTGCCGCCGCCGAGGAAACGCGCCGGCCTGATGAGTTCGATCTGGATCTTGATGAACTTGCCAAGGAGCTTTCCGACTTCGAGCTCGATGATGCAGCGCTCGAAGAGCCGCCGGCCGCGCCGGAAGATCCGATTGAGGAAGCCGCAGCCCATCGTGACGATGTTTTCGATCCCGCCGCGCTGGTTTCCCCGGACGAATTGCCCCAGCCGGTCACCGAGATGGATCTCCCGGATCTGCCGGAGGATGACCTCGAGCAGGAGCGTCTGGCGGCACCCGCTTATGAATACGGGCTGGACGACGACCTTGATGATGTTCTCGGCGCCGAGCACGGGCTGGCGAACCCGTTGCGCCAGTCGCCGCGCGAACCTCAGCAACCGCAAATGTCCGCTGCTGCCGGAACGGCAGGCGGGGACGATGCGATTTACGATGACGATATCGAGTCGGTGCTGGAAGATGATTTCCGCCGCGCGCTCAGCCAGTCTGAGGCGATGCGCCGTCAGCGTATGGGCGGCGAGGCCGATCGCGATGACGAGCTGCAGGACGAGAAGCCAGTCATCTATTTCGGTCCATTGCGCGGTGCCGGTCAGCTCATCCTCGGTAGCCTTGCCTTTGTCGGCGTGATCGCTGTTGCCGTTTTTCTGGTCTATCAGTTTGCCTTCAGCGGATCGGGCGGGGATACGCCTGTGGTCATTACGGCAGACAACTCCAGCGTCAAGGAGGCACCGGAGGATCCTGGCGGGGAGGTCGTTCCCAATCAGGATAATCCTGTCTTCAGCCGGGTGACCGGCGAGGGCGGCAAGCCGCCGACCCAGGACAGCCTGATCTCTTCTGACCAGTCTCCGGTCGATCTGGACGCTGCAGCGCCAAATCCGATCGCCGATGTTGCCGATGGTGTTGCGCCGGCCGATGACGGTTCCGATACGCCAGTGCCGGATGATACCGCCGCAGACACGGGCGAAGCGGGCACAGTTGACAGTAGCCTCGGTGTTGCAACCCGCAAGGTGCGCACGATTGTCGTTCGGCCGGACGGAACGCTTGTCGAGCGTGACGCCTCTGGCGGTGTCGGCGAGGACGATGTTGCTACCCCTGTGCCGGCAGCGCCGGAGACGCAGGCAACGGCTGAGACGTCGGACGCGGGCCAAACGGCTGATGCGGGCCAGCCGGTTGACACCAGCACGGCACTGGAGCCAGCGCCGGTCGAGACCAGCGAACCGGAGGCGCAGCCGATTGATCCGAACAGTGTCGGCTTCGATCTCTACAATGTTCCGCTGCCGACGCCGCGTTCTTCGACGGCCGCAGCCGCAGCCGCCTCGGTTGCAGCCGCGCCCGCAGCTGCCGCACCGGCCGCGCCAGCGCCTGCACCGGCAGCGCCGGCCCCGACTTCGGCAACGCCGGCCGGTTCACTGTCGCCTTATGCCGTTCAGGTGGCGTCTCTGCCTTCGGAAGCCGATGCCAAGAAGGCCTATATTGCGCTGGCCGCGAAATATCCGAGCATCTTCGGCGGACGCTCGGTCGAGTATCAGGCGGCTGCGATTGACGGGAAGGGGACCTATTACCGGGTTCGCATTCCGGCTTCGAGCCTGAATGAGGCGATTTCGCTTTGCGAGGCGCTCAAGAGCCAGGGCGGCAGCTGCCTCGTTCCGCGCTAGAGCGGGCTGACAGACGCATGACTGAAAAACCCCGCCTTGTGCGGGGTTTTTCGTGATAAAGCTGTTGATTGTGGCGAAGCGGCGCTCGTTATCTGCCGATCTCTGACGCATGATTCGCTTCTGAGGGACGAGCAGAGAAAAACGGCCACTTTGGGGGCAAGCGCTAAAAAAGTGGAACGCTGCTCTGCCGGCTGTGGCAGCTGCTGCGACATGGGACAGATCATGCAGGAACAATTCTTTCCCGAGCTCGATGATGACGGCAATCGCCTGTCTTCAGACGACGAGCGTCTGGTGATTGATGTCGGCGGCTTTGAAGGGCCGCTGGACCTGTTGCTGCACCTTGCCCGCACACAGAAGGTTGATCTGGCGCGCATCTCCGTTCTGGCGCTCGCCGAGCAATATCTGCAATTTATCGAGAAGGCGCGGCAGATCCGCATCGAGCTTGCGGCTGATTATCTGGTGATGGCGGCGTGGCTTGCCTATCTGAAATCGCGGCTGCTCATTCCCAGGCGGGACAAGGATGACGAGCCGAGCGGCGAAGACATGGCCGCAACACTTGCCTTCCGGCTCAAGCGACTTGAGGCCATGCGCGATGCCGCTGCCAGTCTCGTCAATCGCAACCGGCTCGGGCGTGATGTGTTTGCGCGCGGTCAGCCGGAACATATTCCTGATGACGGCGAATTGCGTTTCGGCGCGACGCTTTACGACCTCCTGAATGCCTATAGCAGTCTCAGGCAGCGTCAGGCGGTCAGCGAGGTGAAGATTGCGCGGCGAACCGTATGGTCGCTCACCGAAGCCCGCGAATTGCTGACGGAGATGGTCGGTGACATCGCCGACTGGACCGCGCTGGACCGGTTTCTGCTGCGCTATCTGGCAAAGCCTGAGGATATGCGCACCGCCATTGCCAGCACCTTTGCCGCGTCACTCGAACTCGTTCGCGAAGGGCGACTGGCAATACGCCAGGACGAGGCCTTTGCACCGATCCTCATGCGGCGTGGCGCCGGGCGGCCGGTGGCGCCGCCAGATGACAGCGGCACTTCGGGAGACGATGAATGAGCGTGCTGCCGGATGATGTGGATGACGAGGCCGCCGGTCCTGACCGCAGCGAAGAGGCGGCGTCCGATCCGGTCATCATGCTGGAAGCGGAGCGGATTGCCGAGGCGCTTGTCTTTGCTGCCGCCGAACCGGTGAGTTCCAGCTATATCGCCGAGCGTTTGCCGCATGGCATTGCCGTCGATGCTGTTATGGAGAGCCTTCGGGGCCTCTATCAGAACCGCGGTGTCAACCTGATGAAGGTCGGCGAGTGCTGGGCGTTCCGCACGGCTGCCGACCTGTCCTTCGTTCTGCATCGCGGTGAGACGGAGGAGCGCAAGCTTTCGCGCGCCGCGCTCGAAGTGCTGGCCATCATTGCCTATCACCAGCCGGTGACACGGGCCGAAATCGAGGAAATTCGCGGTGTTCAGACCTCCAAGGGCACGCTGGATGTGCTGATGGAGGCGGGTTTTGTCCGCTTTCGCGGCCGCAGGCGCACGCCGGGACGGCCGGTGACCATGGGCACGACCCGGGCCTTTCTGGATCATTTCGGCCTCGAGGAGCTGCGCGATCTGCCGGGCCTGGAAGAACTGAAGGGATCCGGCTTGTTGTCCAGCCGAATCCCGCCGGATTTCCAGATTCCGCTGCCTATCCTTGATGAGGATGGATTGAGCGAAAACGAGGATCCGCTGGCGCCTGCTGATCTCGAAGAGCTGGGAATTCTCACCCCCGGCGGCGGTTCTGACGCCTGAAATTTCGCTCCATCTGTGGATCTTTCGCTTTTTTTTGCATGGATTTCCAGGCGCGTTGCCGCAAATTCGGTCAATTCTTGGCCGGAATTGCATGCTTTCATGCCAGAGCAGAGACGCGCTGCATGCTTTCTAATCGAAAGTCCGAGATGCATTGAACTTAAGGCGCTGAATGTGATCTGCGCCCTTCCAGACGGCGCTGAAACCGTTTATTGAGGTCTACTGGACAAGGCGCGATTGGCATTTGTAAAAACGGACTGCACGCCTTACACCTAAGACAACACGAACTGGAGTACAGTCGAATGGGTAACATCGGAATCTGGCAGTTGCTGATTATTCTTGCGATTGTCGTTCTGCTTTTCGGACGCGGCAAGATCCCCGAGCTGATGGGTGACGTTGCCAAGGGCATCAAGAGCTTCAAGAAGGGCATTTCGGACGACGAGACCGAGGACAAGAACAAGACTGTCGAGCATAAGGCCGACGAGACGAAGCAGGGCTGACCGACGCTGTCACCTGCCTCAACTCAGGAGTTTTGAATGCTTGACATAGGTTGGCTCGAGCTGCTTGTGATCGCGATCGTGTTGATCGTCGTGGTCGGGCCCAGAGAACTGCCGCATGTGCTGCGTACGTTTGGAAAGACGATGACGCAGTTCCGGAAAATGGCGACCGACTTCCGGTCCCAGATGGATCAGGCGCTGAAGGAAGCGGACCTCGATGAGGTCGCCTCTGCCGTCAATGATGTGCGCAAGCTCAATCCGGCCAACAGCATACGCGATGCTGTGAATCCCCTTCGTCAGACAGCCAATGATATCAAGGCCGATCTGAAGAAATCGACGGCGCTCGACAATCCGCCGTCGGAAAAGGCGGGGTCCGTTTCCCTGCCCAAGACGTCCTATCCGACACCGGGCAGCAAGCCGGATCTGTCGCCGGGCGATATTTTCCAGAAGGCGGCTCAGAAAAAGGCACCCGTGCCGGAGCCCGCCCGGGTTTCCGCACCTGTTGACAGCGGCCTCACAAGCGTTCGCAGCGGCTTCAGGCCGGCGCCGCGGCCGGTCAAGTCACCTGTCGTGAAGAAGTCGCATGCCGCCGCGCGGCCGCTCAAGGGCGGTGTCGGGGCCAAGAAGGATGATCGATGAGCGACAATAGTGAAATCGAAGACAAGCCGCAGCCGCTCATCGAGCATCTGATCGAACTGCGCAAGCGCCTTGTCTGGTCGCTGGTTGCGTTTTTCATTGGCTTTCTGCTCTGTTTTGCCTTTGCCAAGGAACTCTTCAATCTGCTGGTGCTGCCCTATAAATGGGCTGTCATCTGGTCGGGCTTCGATCTCGACAGTGTGAAGATGATCTACACCGCGCCGCAGGAATTCCTGTTCACGCAGATCAAGATCTCGCTGTTCGGCGGCTTCCTGCTGGCTTTCCCGGTCATCGCCTTTCAGGTCTATCGCTTTGTCGCGCCAGGGCTTTACAAGAATGAGCGTTCGGCCTTTCTGCCCTTTCTGTTTGCTTCACCGATCCTGTTCATCATTGGCGGCGCGATCGTCTATTTCTGCCTCATGCCGGTGGTGATGACCTTCTTCCTGAAGATGCAGCAGGCGCCGACAAGCGGCGATGTGGCGATCGAGCCACTTTACAAGGTCTCTGAATATCTCAGTCTGATCATGACGCTGGTTCTGTCCTTCGGACTGGTGTTCCAGCTGCCGGTGGTGACGACGCTTCTCGCCCGTGTCGGGCTTGTCGACAGCAAGTGGCTGGCCAAGCAGCGCAAGTTTGCCGTCGTTATTGCCTTCATCCTGGCGGCTGTGCTGACGCCGCCCGATCCGCTGTCGCAGCTGGGTCTGGCGCTGCCGACCATCCTGCTTTACGAAGTCGCGATCTACTCCGCCCGCATGGTCGAGCGCGGCCGTGCCGAGAAGGAAGCTGTGCGTGAAGAGGACGAAGCCGAGGGTGAACCGCCGCAACAGGCGTGATGCTGCGCCAAAGTGCCGGATTTCCGACATTTCGGTCCTTGCGCTTTGATCCTGATTTAGGCAAGAAGAGGCCGCCGACCGGTAACGGATCGGCGGTCAATTTCATTTTGAGAAAGTCTGAACGATGCTCGATATCAAATGGATTCGCGAAAACCCGGAGGCGCTGGATGCCGCGCTTGCCAAGCGCGGGGCCGAGCCGCTGTCGCAGAAGGTTGTCGAACTTGATGAGAAGCGTCGTTCCGTGGTTCAGTCTCTCCAGGACATGCAATCCCGCCGCAACGCCGCCTCGAAGGAGATCGGTGCTGCCATGGGCCGCAAGGACCTGGCGCTTGCCGAGACACTGAAGGCGGAGGTTGCCGCGCTGAAAACCAGCATGCCGGCGCTTGAGGAAGAGGAGCGGGCGGTTGACGCCGCCATCACCGACCTTTTGTCGGGCATTCCCAATGTGCCGCTTGACGATGTGCCTGTCGGTCTTGATGAGAGCGATAATGTCGAGATCCGCCTTGTCGGCACCAAGCCGAGTTGGAACCATCCGGCCAAGGAACATTTCGAAATCGGCGAAATGCTCGGCGGCATGGATTTCGAGCGTGCCACCAAGCTTTCGGGGGCCCGGTTCACGGTGCTGTCGGGGAGCTTTGCCCGTCTGGAACGCGCGCTCGGCCAGTTCATGATCGATGTGCATACGCGCGACCACGGCTATACCGAGGTCTCCGTTCCGCTGCTGGTGCGTGACACGGCCCTTTACGGAACCGGGCAGCTGCCGAAATTTTCCGAAGACCTGTTTCGCACGACCGATGATCGCTGGCTGATCCCGACGGCCGAAGTTCCGCTCACCAATCTGGTTGCCGGTGACATTGTCGATGCGGAAAAACTGCCGCTGCGTTTCACCTCGCTGACGCCATGCTTCCGTTCGGAGGCCGGGTCTGCCGGACGCGATACGCGCGGCATGCTGCGCCAGCACCAGTTCTGGAAATGCGAGATGGTATCGATCACCGATCAGGACAGCTCGCTTGCCGAGCTGGAACGGATGACCGATTGTGCCGAGGATATCCTCAAGCGTCTCGGTCTTCACTACCGTGTTGTCGTGCTCTCGACCGGCGATATGGGCTTTGGGGCACGCAAGACCTATGACATCGAGGTCTGGCTTCCGGGGCAGAATACCTATCGCGAGATCTCGTCCTGCTCGGTCTGCGGCGATTTCCAGGCCCGCCGGATGAACACCCGCTATCGCGCGCGTGACGAGAAGCAGACCCGCTTCGTCCACACGCTGAACGGTTCGGGCGTCGCTGTCGGCCGCGCGCTGATCGCCATCGTCGAAAACTACCTCAACGAAGACGGTTCAGTCACCATTCCCGATGCGCTTGTTCCTTACATGGGCGGCATCACCAGGATCGAACCGGCTGCTTGAGGGGACAGAATAGCATGCGCATACTTCTGACGAATGATGACGGCATCCTCGCGCCGGGCCTTACCGTGCTGCAGAAAATCGCGGCCGAGCTTTCCGACGATGTCTGGACGGTGGCGCCTGAGACGGATCAGAGCGGACTTGCCCACTCGCTGACACTGTCGGAGCCGCTGCGGCTGCGGCAACTTGGTGAGAAGACCTTCGCGTTGCGCGGTACGCCGACCGACTGCGTGATCATGGCGATCCGGGAAGTTCTTCCCGGAAAGCCTGATCTGGTGCTTTCGGGCGTCAATGCCGGCGCCAACATGGCCGATGACGTGACCTATTCCGGCACGATCGCCGGTGCCATCGAAGGGACGATGCAGGGCGTGCGGTCCATCGCACTCAGCCAGACCGGCAATTACGATGCCGGGCGCTACTTCCCCTGGGAGGTGGCCGAGATCCACGGACCGGAACTGATTCGCAAGCTTCTGCATGCGGAACTGCCCTATGGCAGCTTCCTCAATGTCAATTTCCCCTGCTGCACGCTGGATGAAGTCGGACCAGTCGAGGTGACAAGTCAGGGCCGTTTCGAATCGGGTCTTGCGGTTGAAAAGCGTCTCGACGGGCGCGGACTGCCTTATTACTGGCTCTGTTTCCGTGAGCGGCTGCGCGATCTCAATCCCGGCAGCGACCAGGCCGCCGTACATGAGAACCGGATCTCGGTGACGCCGCTGAAACTCGACTTGACCGATTATTCGGCGCAGGCGAAACTCGCCGCATTGCTCGACTGACGGAACCAATGAGAGGCGTGGCGTGACAGCTCGGCTTGCCGAAAGAGAAGGCTTTGCGGCGCTGGTGATGCGGCTGCGGGCCGAAGGTGTTACCAATCTCGATCTGCTGACCGCAGTGGAGGCGACGCCGCGTTCGCTGTTCTGCCCGTCTCACCTGTCTGCCTATGCCTATAGCGGCCGCACGCTGCCGCTCGAATGCGGTGCCTTCATGGAAGGTGCCGATCTTGCCATTCGCGTCCTGGACGCGCTCAAGGTCAAACCCGGCCAGCGTGTGCTCGAAGTGGGGACAGGTTCCGGCTACACGGCAGCGATTATCGGTCGGGTCGCCGAGCGGGTCCTGACGATCGACCGCTACAAGACGCTGGTCACAAATGCCCGGGCGCGTCTCAGCGAGCTTGGTCTGCGCAGCGTCGTGGCTCGTCAGGCCGACGGGCGGGAAGGGCTGACCGGCGAGGGAACCTTCGACCGTATCCTTTATACGGTGGCCCTGCCGGAGATCCCGCGCCAGCGTGTCGAGCAGCTTGTTTCCAACGGCATCATTCTGGCGCCGCTGATCGAGGAAAGCGGCAAGACCGTGATGGTGCGCCTCACGCGGATCGGCAGCCGTTTCGAGCGGCAGTCACTTTTTGAAGTGCCTTATTTGCCGGCCGATCGCGGTGTTGCGAAATTCCTCTGACGCAGACGGGCAGCCCTGCCTGGATGATGGCGCTGTCATCTGGTCTGTGCAAAGCGTAAGCATGCGCTAGCTGAAAAATCGCTTATCGACCGGGCTTTTAACCGACCAGTAACTCTGTTGCGTTTTAATGGCGATCAAGATTAGTTCTAGCGTACGGTTCGGTTCATGCGTATTTCTGGCTCGCCGGAGTTCGGCAAAGCGACTCAAGGTTTTCTTCTGGTATCTGCTCTCGCCATTCTGGCGTCGGGCTGCACATCGGAGACCGCCCGTTTCGGCAACGGGCCAGACGGAATGACAACAGGTTCGATCAGTTCGTCGGCCAGTCTCCAAAGCATGGTGCCGCCCGAAAATGTCGGCGGCGGCGGATATCAGACCTATCCGGTCAATACGGCAGCGGTTGCTCAGCAGCCGGTTTCCACGACCAATGGCAATTCGGGTGTCCGCATGGCGACCGCACCGGTTTCGGTGCAGAGTTCGAGCCTGCCGCCACCGCCTTCGCAGCAGGTCGCACTGGCTGCACCGGCCAATCCAGCCAATACCTATTCCAGCGCCAATGCCGTTGTCGGCGCGCCAAGCACCCTGCCATCCGCCGCGGATGACGGGTCGATGCGTCGGGTGATGATGCGTGGCGGCGAAACGCTCAACCAGTTTGCCGCGCGCAACGGCGTGACGCCACAGGAAGTGCTGATGGCCAACGGATTGACCAGCGAAGGCCAGATCCGCCCGGGTCAGGTTCTGCTGGTGCCGCAGGTCTCCGGCAATGGTGCCAAGGCGGCGGCGAATTCGACCGGTCTTGTGCCGAACGGACCGACGCCGGTGCCGACCCTGCCGCAGGATCAGCGTGTCGCCGTTATCCCGACAAGCCCAGGCACGCAGAAGCGCCAGGTCAATGAGGCGGCATCGACGTCCGGCAATTCGGCCAGCAACAGCGCCGGTTCCGGGCCAAAGCCTGCGGCCGGCGGCGGTTACACCGTGCAGTCCGGCGACAGCCTTTACAAGATTGCGCTCGCCAATGGCGTGTCTGTCGATGCCTTGAAACAGGCAAACGGCCTCAGCTCGTCCAATATCCGCATCGGTCAGACGCTGACCATTCCGGGGGCGGGTGCTGTGCCGGCCCAGCCGGTTGCCAAGGTCGAGACCGCAAGCATGACCGTTCAGCCGCAAAATCCGGCTGCTGCGCCGAAAACGGCAAAGCCGGCCACGCCTGCACCGCAGACGGCTGAGACCGTTGCGCCAGCACCCGCAGCGCCGACCAGCACGGCCGCTGCCCAGCCCAAGCCCTACCAGCCGCCGGCTTCGGCCAGTGCCGATGCCCAGGTTCAGGACGTTGCCGTTCGCTCCGATGCGGGTGACAAGGTGCCTGAAGGGACCGGCATTTCGAAATATCGCTGGCCAGTTACTGGTGCGGTTGTCGTCCGCTTCGGTCAGGTCAACGGTGACAGCATCTCCGAGGGCATCGACATTTCGGTCCCGCAGGGGACGCCGATCAAAGCCGCAGAAAACGGCGTGGTCGTCTATGCCGATGACGGCCTTGCCGATTACGGCAACGCGATCCTGATCCGCCATGATGACGGCCGGGTCACCGTCTACGGCTACGCCGAGAAGCTGAACGTCAAGCGCGGTGATCATGTTCAGCGCGGCCAGACCATCGCCGTCTCCGGCATGACCGGCAAGGCAAAGCAGCCGATGGTGCATTTCGAGGTTCGCGACAACACCAAGGCTGTCGATCCGATGCCCTATCTCGGCTGATTGTCGGCCTTCCAGAAATACGTAAAAGCGGCGGGCCAAGGCCCGCCGTTTGTCGTTGGCGCGCCGTTCAGATTGCCTGTTTGGGTTGGAATAGCCGCCCCCAACCGCCGTCATCCCCGTGCTTGTCACGGGGATCCAAATTCATAAGACATTGAATAGACGGGTTCTTTCGCAGCACGGACGCGCGTCGGCTGGATGCCTGTGGCAAGCACGGTCATGACTCAGAATAAGGGGCAAGCTTGTCAGCAGCCTGGCGGCGGGCCAAAGCCCGCCGTTTGTCGTGGGCGCGCCGTTCAGTGCAATTGCTTGCGCTGCCGGCCGGCCAGATCCTGGATGAACTGCCAGGCAATGCGGCCGGAACGGCCGCCACGGGTGGTTGCCCATTTCAGCGCTTCGGCGTGAAGCGCTTCCGCCGTGCCCGCCAGCGCAAAATGTGCGGCATAGCCGTCGATCATGGCGAGGTAATCGTCCTGACTGCATTTGTGGAATCCGAGCCAGAGGCCGAATCGGTCAGAGAGCGAAACTTTTTCTTCCACAGCCTCGGATGGATTGATGGCGGTGGAGCGTTCATTGTCGATCATATCGCGCGGCATCAGATGGCGCCTGTTGGAGGTGGCGTAGAAAAGCACATTTTCCGGGCGCCCCTCGACACCGCCGTCAAGCGCGGCCTTCAGAGACTTGTAGGCCGCGTCATCATGATCGAATGACAGGTCGTCGCAGAACAGCAGAAAACGGTTTTCCGACTTTTTCAGGATCTGCAGCAGCGCGCCGAGCGTGCCGATATCATCGCGATAGACCTCGATCAGCTTGAGGTGCAAGTCGTTGACATTGTTGATGTCCGCATGGACCGCCTTGACCAGCGAAGACTTGCCCATGCCGCGCGCGCCCCACAGAAGTGCATTGTTGGCGGGAAACCCTTCGGCAAAGCGAAGCGTGTTGTCGTGGAGGATGTCGCGGACGTGGTCAACGCCATGGATCAGTGTCAGCGATACCCGGTTTGGCGTCGGGACGGGGTCGAGATGGAGCTCTTCGGCATTCCAGACGAAACAGTCTGCCGCATCAAGATCATTGCCGCGAGGGGCAGGGCCAGCCAGCCGTTCCAGTGCGTCTGCGATCCGCCCCAGTTCACCAATAAGGTCTTTCGCCGTTTTTTTGCCCAATTTCATCTCCCAAGTGCTCCCGCTCTGGCTTGGCGGGATGAATTGGTGTCCAGAATTTCCAATTCGAGGCGCTTGGCAAGGGCAGTTTCGCCCGGAATTGCCCAATCTCTGCGAAAAAGCATGGACGGCCGGAATGCTTTTGTTGCATTGAGTCACCCTCCGATTATATATCGGCGACTAATTTCGGGGCAAAAGCCTCTCAAATCTGACCGAGGAGTTTCAAGGGACATGTTCTTTACCCAGGCTTTTGCCCAGTCGGCGGGCGGCAGTGCAGCAGGTGGCCTAGGCGGCATGACGGAGATGATCTTCCTTTTCGTCCCGTTGATGGCGATCTGGTATTTTCTCCTGATCCGTCCGCAGCGTCGTCAGGCCAAGAAGCGCGACGAGACGCTGAAGGCCATTCGGCGCGGTGACACCGTTGTCGCCGGCGGCGGTCTGGTCGGCAAGGTGACCAAGGTGGTCGACGACACCGAGCTTGAAATCGAGATTGCCGAAGGCGTGCGTGTGCGTATCCTTCGCACCTATATCGCCGAAGTTCGCGTCAAGGGCGAACCGGTCAAGACCGAAGCCGCCAAGTCCTAAGGGACAGACAGGCAGAGGGGCGTGGCCGGAAGCGGCTTCGCCCCAGGAAGCCGCAACTGAAAAGCCGAGACCTTCATGCTGTATTTCTCTCGCTGGAAAACCGTTCTCATCTGGCTGGTCGTGCTGATAGGCATTGTTGTCGCAGCACCAAATCTTATCTCCGATCAGCAACTGGCGAAGCTTCCGGGCTGGGTGCCGGACAGCAAGGTGACCCTTGGTCTCGACCTTCAGGGCGGCTCGCATATCATGTTGCAGGTGGACCGCGACGATATCATCAAGGACCGTCTCAGTACGCTCGTTGATGATATGCGCGCCAATCTGCGCGATGCCAAGGTGCTCTATACCGGCCTGACCGGATCGGGCAGCACTGCACAGGTCCGCATCACGGATGAAAGTCAGTATGAGGCGGCCAGTCAGGCACTTGCACCGCTTGCCGAGCTTTCCAGCACCGGAACCGTCGGCGGCGCGCTGCAAGAGGTCGAAATGACCAATGACGGCGACGGACTGTTCAAGATGAGCCTGACGGATGCCGGCATCAACTATCGTGTCCGCCAGGCGGTCGATCAGTCGATGGAAGTCGTCCGTCGTCGCGTCGACGAACTGGGTACGACCGAACCGCTGATCCAGCGCCAGGGCAATGACCGCATCATCGTCCAGGTCCCTGGTCTTGATGATCCGCAGCGGCTGAAGTCGATCCTGAACAAGACGGCGAAGCTGACCTTCCATATGGTCGATACCCAGAACTCGGTGCAGCAGGCGCTGCAGACGCGACCGCCGGCAGGCGATGAAATCGTCTACAGCCAGGATCAGCCGCCGGTTCCTTATCTGATCGAGAAGCGGGCACTGATCTCGGGTGAGGATCTGGTTGACGCCAAGGCGAGCTTCAATCAGCAGACCAATGAACCGATCGTCAATTTCCGCTTCAACTCGCGCGGTGCCCAGCGCTTCGGCCAGGCAACGCAGCAAAATGTCGGCAAGCCCTTTGCCATCGTGCTCGATGATCAGGTCGTGTCGGCACCGGTCATCCGCGAACCCATTCTTGGCGGTTCAGGACAGATTTCCGGTAACTTCACCGTTCAGGGCGCCAATGACCTTGCCGTGCTGCTGAGGGCCGGTGCACTGCCCGCCACGCTGACCGTGGTCGAAGAGCGCACGGTCGGCCCAAGCCTTGGCGCGGATTCGATCCGCGAAGGCGTGATGGCCTCGGTTATCGGCGCGGTTCTGGTCGTGCTGTTCATGATCGCCTTTTATGGCTTCTTCGGACTGATCGCCAATATCGCCCTGGTCTTCAACATCGTGCTTCTGATCGCGGTGCTGAGCCTGATCGGCTCGACGCTGACGCTGCCGGGCATTGCCGGTATCGTTCTGACCATCGGTATGGCGGTTGACTCCAACGTGCTGATCTATGAGCGCATCCGCGAAGAGCGCAAGCAGGGCCGCAGCCTGGTTCAGGCGATCGATACCGGCTTTTCGCGCGCATTCGGCACCATCATCGATGCCAATGTCACCACGCTGATCGCGGCCGCCATTCTGTTCTATCTCGGCTCCGGCCCGGTCCGCGGCTTTGCCGTGACACTGGCAATCGGTATCATCACCACCGTGTTCAGCGCCTTCTATCTGACGCGCTGGATGGTGGCGACCTGGGTTCGCGTCAAGCGGCCGAAGGAGCTGCCAAAGGGGATCCGCACCGGTATCTTTGACGGGATCAGGTTCTCGTTCATGAAGATCCGCTATTTCACGCTGGTCTCCTCCATCGTTCTCGTCGTGGCCTCGCTTGTCGGCTTTGGCACCGTTGGCATGAATCTCGGCATCGACTTTACCGGCGGTTCGATCATCGAGGTGCAGTCGAAGGATGGCCCGGCGAATATCTCGGATATCCGCACCAAGCTGAACGGGCTTAATCTCGGGCAGATCGAGGCACAGGGCTTCGGCTCGGATTCGGATGTTCTGATCCGCGTTCAGGCACAAGAAGGTGGAGCAGCGGCAGAACAGGCAGCCATTACCTCCATCCGCGGTGCGCTTGAAAACGACTATGATTTCCGCCGCGTCGAGGTGGTCGGCCCGGTCGTTTCCGATGAATTGTCGCGTTCGGCGCTGCTCGGCGTTGTGGCGTCACTGGTGGCGATCCTGATCTATATCTGGTTCCGTTTCGAATGGCAGTTTGCCGTCGGCGCCATCATTGCCACCGCGCATGACGTGTTCCTGACGATCGGTATTTTCGTGCTTACCGGGGTGGAGTTCAATCTGACCTCCATTGCCGCGGTGCTGACCATCGTCGGCTATTCGCTGAACGATACGGTCGTTGTCTATGACCGTGTCCGCGAAAATCTGCGAAAATATCAGAAGATGCCGTTGCCGGAGCTTCTCGATCTGTCAATCAATACGACCCTGTCGCGCACGATCCTGACCTCCTTCACCACGCTTCTGGCACTGGCAGCGCTCTATGTCTTCGGCGGCGAGGTCATTCGCTCCTTCACCTTCGCCATGCTGTTCGGTGTCGTGATCGGTACATATTCGTCGATCTACATCGCCGCTCCGGTCCTGATCGCTTTCCGTCTGCGTCCTGACGTGTTTCTGAAGAAGGACAAGGAAAAGGAAAACGCCGCCGATCAGCTGCCCGGACAGGGCAAGGCCTGAGGCCGATGGCGCGCGGCATAGAGATCCGGGAGGCACATTTTCCGGGGCGTGCTCCGATTGATGCCTATGGCAATCGCGGTTTTCGCTTTGCCGATATGTCGCATCGCGGTTCGCTCCTGTGCCTGCCTTCCGGCATCTATGGCTGGGATGTAACGGCGGCGGCGGAGATTTCCGCCGCTACCCTCGAGAACGTGATGGCTGAGGCGGAGGCCATCGAGGTGCTGCTGGTGGGCACGGGCGAGGAACTCGTGCTTTTGCCGCGGCCGCTGCGCGAGGCGCTGAAGCAGCGCCAGATCGTTGCTGATCCGATGAATACGGGCGCCGCAGTGCGGACCTTCAACATTCTGCTGGAAGAACAGCGTGCCGTCGCTGCCGCCCTGATCGCCGTTTGAGCGGCACCAATCCGATTTCAATTTCAGCGCAAATCGTCTAGGTCTGAATGACAGGCCGTGTGGTTCGGCACGCGCGAAAACCAGCCCGATGGAGCCCGACCGGTGACCGGTACTTCCGAAACCCTTGAGATGCTTCTGATGCAGCTTAAGGAAAATGACAGGGATCGTTATCTCGCCACGCTGCTTTCGCCGGAGGACCGGCGTGAGGCACTTGCCGCGCTCTATGCCTATAATGCAGAGATCGCACGGGTGCGGGAAAGGGTCAGCGAACCCTTGCCGGGCGAGATGCGCCTGCAATATTGGCGGGATCTGCTGGAAGGCAGCGACCATGGGGAGACGGCTGCCAATCCCGTGGCAGCCGCACTCCTGAAGGCCGTCGACGATTGCAATCTGCCCCGTCAGACCCTGATCGACATGAGCGAGGCGCGCATTTTCGACCTCTATGATGACCCGATGGGATCGGTTAATGATTTTGAGGGTTATGCTGGCGAAACGGCCTCGGCGCTGATTCAGCTTGCAAGCCTGGTGCTCGATCCCGATAAGGCGATCGTCTCGGCCGATATGGCGGGCCATGCCGGTGTTGCCCAGGCCGTTGCCGGTACACTCCTGCTGCTGCCGCATCATTGCGGGCGCGGGCAGCTCTATGTTCCGGCCGAAATCCTTGCGGCCAACGGGCTCGATCGGACCCGGTTTCTGAACGGTGATGACAAGGAGCGCTGCGGTCAGGCGATTCGTGCCTTCGCCGCATTCGGGCGTGAGCACCTCGCGGCATTGCGACAGCTCGGACCATTGCCAAAGTCGATTCTCTGTGCCTATCTGCCGCTGGCAGCGGTCAGTTCCGTGCTGTCAAAGGCCGATCAGCTGGGCGAAAATCTGATGCGCGAAACGGCTCAGCCAAGTCAGTTCCTGCGTCAGTTGGCGATGCTGCGATCTTTGCTGTTTCGTAAGGTTTAGTCGGCATTCTGGTCTGAGGGGCGTTTGCCTTTTTCTAATATATAGTGGATACGAAGATGCCAGGCGCCATTAAAAGCAGGACCGGCTCTTGCTGCGAGGGGGTACGAGATGAGTTTTACCTATTGGGTCCTGGCGGTCGTCGTCATCGCCATCGCGATTTTTTTCTTCATGTCGCGCAAGAGCGAGAAGAAGGTCAGCGAAGACAGTCTTTCGGCCGATGATGCCAATGGCTGGGCAACGCGCGAATTTGCGCGCGCCTATCCGGATGCAAAAGTCGCTGACGTGATTTGCAACAGCGACCTCGATGCGTTTTTCCTGAAGCTTCATGATGGCCATATCGGCATGTACCGTTCCAAGCGTGGCCACGGTCAGGCCGTGATTCTCGAGCAGCGCGATTACAGGCTTCGCGCCTTGCCTGAGCCCAATGGCCTTCAGGTTGATGTCCCGGAGAAGGATTTCTTCAGCGGCAATTATTTCTTCGAAACGGAAGAGCAGGCAGCGGAAGCTTCAACCTGGCTGTTGAACGGCCGCTGATTTGCGGAAAGCTGAGACAAAAGCCGGGCATCGCCCGGCTTTTTTCGTTCTCGGCTATGCTGTTTGCCGCTCAGCCCGCCAGCCAGGCGGCGCAGTCTTCAAGGGCGCGTTTGGCCAGGAGGCGCTTCTTCACCACGCCTTTTTCCTTGCCGCGCGGCTTTTTGCCGGTTTCGGGATCGATCAGGGCGCCGGGCTCCAGTTCGGGAAACAGACCGAAATTGACATTCATCGGCTGGAAGGAGCGCTTGCCTGATTCTTCTTCATGGGAGAGATGGCCGCCGGTGACGTGGCCGAGAAGGGCTCCCAGTGCCGTGGTCGGCGGCGGGGCGACCGGCGTCTTGCCGAGGCGTTGCGCTGCGGCGAATCGGCCAGCCAGCAGGCCGATGCTGGCGCTTTCCACATAGCCCTCGCAGCCCGTGATCTGCCCTGCAAAGCGCAGCCCCGGCCGGCTCTTCAGCTGCAGCGTGTGGTCGAGCAGTGTCGGCGAGTTGAGATAGGTGTTGCGGTGGAGACCGCCGAGGCGGGCGAATTCTGCGTTTTCGAGCCCCGGGATCATCTTGAAGATGTCTTTCTGCGCGCCATAGCGCAGCTTGGTCTGGAAGCCGACCATGTTGTAGAGCGTGCCGAGCGCATTGTCCTGACGGAGCTGTACCACCGCATAGGGCTTGACGGTCGGATTATGCGCATTGGTCAGACCCATCGGTTTCATCGGTCCCCAGCGCAGGGTCTCGCGGCCGCGTTCAGCCATGACTTCGATCGGCAGGCAGCCGTCGAAATAGGGGGTGCCTTCCCATTCCTTGAAACCGGTTGTGTCGCCGGCAATCAGCGCATCGATGAAGGCGTGATACTGGGTCTCGTCCATCGGGCAGTTGATGTAGTCCTTGCCCGTGCCGCCCGGACCGACCTTGTCATAGCGCGACTGGTACCAGGCTTTGTCCATGTCGACCGTCTCGCGATAGATGATCGGGGCGATTGCATCGAAAAAGGCGAGCGCCTCCTTGCCGGTCTTCTCGCTGATCGCTGCGGCAAGGGTGGGCGCGGTCAAGGGACCGGTGGCGACGATCGCCTGGTCCCACTCCTCTGGCGGCAGGGCGGTGATTTCCTCACGTTTCACCGTGATCAGCGGATGGGCCATAAGTTTTGCCGTCACCGCGTCGGAAAAGCCATCGCGATCAACGGCCAGTGCGCCACCGGCTGGAACCTGATGCGCGTCGGCCGAGGCCATGATCAGAGAGCCGGCAAGGCGCATTTCGGCATGAATCACGCCGACGGCATTGCTGGTCGCATCATCGGACCGGAACGAATTGGAGCAGACCAGCTCGGCAAGACCGTCAGTCTTGTGGGCTGCGGTCTCGCGGACACCGCGCATTTCATGAAGAATGACGGGGATACCGGCATTGGCGATCTGCCAGGCCGCTTCTGATCCGGCGAGCCCGCCGCCGATCACATGAATGGGCGCGTTTTTCATTTCTTCAGCCATTGGGTTGCTCTGCTATCTTTAGGTTTGGAACACGGACAGGGTCCGTTCTCCTTTTCGGCACGGCAGCCACGGACAATGCGGCGCGGCCGAGTTCGGCGAATTGTCGCATGGCAATGCCAGATTTGCGGGCGCGCGTCGAGGTAAATCGGCCGGAATCAGCGTTTGTGGCGCGCGGATGCGAGCGTGGATATGCCCGGACTTCGCCCTTTCGTCGTCAAAGGGCTGTCACACTAAACCTGCAAAATTCTGCGTGTCGAAAATTTGCTTTCGTCAAGCTATTGCATGCCTTCCTGCGTCCACTAATAATGGGCGAGGAAGGATCCCTCGATTTGTTGACTCCGACTATCTGATTTTACCGGCGTCAAAATTTCACGGTAAAATCGGCGCGGTTTTCGAAATGCTTGATTTAGGTCATGTGCCGAAAAATTGCGCTGGGTCATAAAACAAATCGATTTAACTGCCAATTTGATTTCGAAAAGGGGAAATCGAGATGGAACAGATTGTGCCTGATGTCGCCAAGAATGTGCTTGGCGCTGAAGAGCTGGATCTGATGAACAGGTATTGGGCTGCTGCCAATTACCTTTCGGTCGGTCAGATCTATCTTATGGACAACCCGCTTCTGCGCACGCCGCTCAAGGACACCGATGTCAAGCCTCGCCTGCTTGGCCACTGGGGCACGACGCCGGGTCTCAACTTTATCTACGTGCATCTGAACCGCGTCATCAAGGCGCATGATGCCAGCATGATTTACATCTGCGGCCCCGGCCATGGTGGCCCCGGTCTGGTTGCCAACGCCTATCTCGACGGTACCTACACGGAAGTCTATCCGGATATCACGGAAGACGAAACCGGCATGCAGAAACTGTTCAAGCAGTTCTCTTTCCCCGGCGGTATCCCGAGCCACGTTGCACCTGAAACGCCCGGCTCGATCCATGAAGGTGGCGAACTCGGCTATGCGCTGGTTCACGCTTTTGGCGCGGCCTATGACAATCCGGACCTGATCGTTGCCTGCGTCGTCGGTGACGGCGAAGCCGAAACCGGTCCGCTCGCGGCATCGTGGCATTCGAACAAGTTCCTGAACCCGATCAATGACGGCGCGGTTCTGCCGATTCTTCATCTCAACGGCTACAAGATCGCCAATCCGACGATTCTCGCCCGCATGAGCAAGAAGGATCTGACCGATCTGTTCCAGGGCTATGGTTACGAGCCCTTCTTCGTTGAAGGCAATGATCCGGAATACATGCATCAGCGCATGGCTGAGGTCATGGACGAGTGCTATGCACGCATCCGCGAGATCCAGGAAGCTGCCCGTGCCGAAGGCGCGATCTATGAAATGCCGCGCTGGCCGATGATCATCCTGCGCAGCCCCAAGGGCTGGACCGGACCGAAATTCGTCGACAACAAGAAATGCGAAGATTTCTGGCGCTCGCATCAGGTTCCGATTGCCGAAGCCCGTCAGGATGTCAGCCATCGCGAGCAGCTGCAGGAATGGCTGGAAAGCTATGAGCCCGCCAAGCTGTTCGACGAAAACGGCAAGTTGCTTGCCGAGCTTGCAGCGCTGACGCCGGAAGGCGATCTGCGTATGAGCGCAAACCCGCATACCAATGGCGGTGTCCTGCGCAAGGATCTGAACATGCCGAATTTCCGCGACTATGCGGTTCCGGTTGATCCTGCCGCACGCGGTGCCATTCAGGCCTCGGCGACCAAGCTGCTCGGCGACATGCTGCGCGACGTGCTGCGCCTCAATGCCAATGAGCGGAATTTCCGTATCATGGGCCCGGACGAAACCGCATCGAACCGGCTTCAGGACGTGTTTGAAGTCACCGACCGCGTATGGATGGCTGAGATCAAGGACTATGACGAGCATGTTGCTCGTGAAGGCCGTGTCATGGAAGTGCTCAGCGAGCATCTGTGCCAGGGCTGGCTTGAAGGCTACCTGCTGACCGGGCGTCATGGTTTCTTCTCGTGCTATGAAGCCTTCATCCACATCATCGACTCGATGTTCAACCAGCATGCCAAGTGGCTGAAGACGACCCGCCATATCGAATGGCGCAAGCCGATTGCTTCGCTCAACTACCTGCTGACCTCGCATGTATGGCGTCAGGACCATAACGGCTTCAGCCATCAGGATCCGGGCTTCATCGATCACGTCGTCAACAAGAAGGCAGACGTCGTCCGCACCTATTTCCCGCCGGATGGCAACACGCTTCTGGTCGTTGGTGACCATGTGCTGAAGACCTATGACCGCGTCAACGTCATCGTTGCCGGCAAGCAGCCGCAGGAACAGTGGCTGACCATCGACGAAGCCATCGTCCATTGCGACAAGGGCATGGGCGAATGGAAGTGGGCCAGCAACGTGGCTGATGGTGAAGAGCCTGACGTGGTTCTGGCCGCTGCCGGTGACGTGCCGACGCTGGAAATGATGGCCGCTGTCAGCCTTCTGCGCGAGCAGCTGCCTGAAATGAAGATCAAGGTTGTGAATGTTGTCGACCTGATGGCCCTGCAGCCGAAGGAAGAACATCCGCATGGCGTTCGTGACGAAGTGTTCGATGAACTCTTCACCACCAACAAGCCTGTCATCTTCGCCTATCATGGCTATCCCTGGCTGATCCATCGCCTGGCCTATCGCCGTCACAACCACAACAACATCCACGTTCGCGGGTATGTTGAAGAGGGAACGACGACGACTCCGTTCGACATGGTTGTACAGAACCGCGTCGACCGGTACCATCTGGCCATGGATGCTATCGAACGTGCCGGCGGATTTGGTGAAAAAGGCGCGGCCGCTTTGAGCTATTTCAAAGCGATGCGTGAAAAACACCATGATTATGTCCGTGAGCATGGCGAGGACATGCCGGAAATTCTTGGATGGAAGTGGCCCTTTCCCAAGGCCTAACCATCTCGTTTGAAGCCTGCGCACCGCATTGGGACCTCCCAGGCGGTGCGCTCACAATTTTCGGATCAAAATCATGAATGGCACTATTCTGGCTCTGAATGCCGGGTCATCCAGCCTAAAATTTCGACTTTACAAGGTATTGCCCGGAGACCATTTCGAACTCGTCCTGCGCGGCCAGTTCGACGGCGTCAACGAGAACCCGCACCTTGCTGTGAAAGAAGCGAGCGGCAAGGTTATCTGCAATTTCGATCTCCAGATCGGCGAGCATATGCAGGAAGACATGCTCGAGCGGATCTTCGAGGTCATCAAGCCGTACATTGCTAATGCACCGCTTCTCGGTGTCGGGCACCGTGTCCTGCACGGCGGCGGCCGCTTTGCCGAGCCGGTGCTTCTCGATGACGAAATTGTTGCCTATCTTGAAGAGCTTATCCCCATGGGGCCGCTGCATCAGCCGGCAAACCTTGCCTCGGTGAAGCTGTTCCGTCGCATTCGTCCCGATCTGCCGCAGATTGCCTGCTTCGACACGGCTTTTCACGTCAATATCGATGAGCGTGCAGCGCGTTACCCGATCCCGCTGGAATATGAAGCCAAGGGCTATCGCCGATTCGGCTTCCATGGCCTTTCCTACACCTATATCGCTGAACGCCTGCGCGAGATTTCTGAATATCTGGTGCGCAAGCGGACTGTCGTTGCCCATCTTGGTAGTGGTTCCTCCATGTGCGCCATGCGCGATGGCAAGGCAATCGACACGACCATGGGCCTGACACCACTTGGCGGCCTGATGATGGGCACCCGTTCCGGTACCGTCGATCCGGGCCTTGTGCTGACGCTGATGGAGAAAGAAAATCTTTCGCCGGCCGACATCAAGCACATGCTCTATTACAAGTCTGGTCTGCTCGGCGTTTCGGGTATTTCCGGCGATCTGCGTGTGCTGATGGAAAGCGACCATCCGAATGCCAAGAAGGCGATCGACCTGTTTGTCTTCCGCGCTTGCCGTGAGCTCGCGATCATGGTTGCCACCATGGGCGGTATTGAAAGTCTGGTCTTCTCCGCTGGTATCGGCGAAAACTCCGCTCCGATTCGCAAGATGATCTGCGACAATATCGGCTGGCTCGGCGTACAGATTGACGATGAAGCCAATGCAGCCAATGCCGAGATCATTTCCTCGCCGGAAAGCCGCGTTGAAATTCGCGTTATTCCGACGGATGAAGAAATTGTTCTGGCAAAGCAGACGGCGCGAATCGTTTCCGAGCTCGATGCCACCAAGCAGAGCGCTGTTGCCTGATCCATCGTGAGCCGGGATCTCCCAACCCGGTCGCACCGATAAAATTGAAGTTGCTGCCCGCGGTCTCCAGAGCGCGGGCAGTTTTTTGTCGGCGGGCGGGGCAGGCTGCTCTCGTGAACGGGGAGCTTGACGTCCGATGGCGCCGCCACGGCATTTGGTTCTACCGTCCTTGATTCCACATAATTGGCAGCAGGCGATGGCGTCGCTGTTGAACGTTTCCGACGGTACGGGATGTTCTAGGCTGTTTCCGCGCATCAACGATGCATCGAGCTACTTGCGGGCCGAGATTGAGGTATCGCCCGGTGGAGATTGCCGCACGCGCTTTGCTGGCCAAGTTCTGGGTACCTGCGATCAGTGAGGGCCCGAATGAAGCCAGATCGCCGTTCCTGATGATGCTTTTGCGGTAATGTCCTGTACCTGATATCTCCACGTTGACCGGGTCAGAATGGGTCCGATATTTTGATCGGATCTTATTTTTCGATATCTCTCAATATTTATCTGATTTGAAAATATTATTTATATTAATTTAGTTTTTATATCGCAAATTTTATTCAAAATCTATCATATTTATAAATATATACAATTCTGAATCTAAATCTAATTTATTATATTTCATTATCTATATTATAGTTTGCTTGATCTAATCAATGGAGGCATTTAAAATGAGTCTTGGAATTCCATCCTGTTTATCACTGTATCGGTCACCTCGTTCCAATATTGAGCGTCATCAGCAGCTAAGCCGTCTCGATCCTGAACGCATTGCCGCTCGGCACCAGCGAAACCTCAATTTAATGAGTGGGGGGTTGCTGAACCTATATCGCCATCACGGTGAAGATCGAAATCGCAACGTGCAGAATGGGGGCGAGCGCGCCTCAGACGTGCAGAACGGGGGCACGCGCGCCCCAGTGGTGCAGAATGGGGGCGAGCGCGCCCCAGTGGTGCAGAACGGGGGCACGCGCGCCTCAAACGTGCAGAATGGGGGCACGCGCGCCTCAGTGGTGCCGCCGCAAGCGCACGACTATACCCAGTCACCGGATATGCAACCCGGGGCGGCGGAATTCCGTCGGCAGGGCGTTCAACCTCATCGATTCGCGCCGCTTCCCACGTATGAACAGGCGGTTACGCAAGGATCGCAGCATGATACGCGGCAGCAGGCATCGGACAGTCCTGT
Organism: Martelella sp. HB161492; assembly: GCF_013184775.1. GTDB lineage: Bacteria > Pseudomonadota > Alphaproteobacteria > Rhizobiales > Rhizobiaceae > Martelella. The sequence goes on along the minus strand of NZ_JAATVV010000004.1, from coordinate 210,616 downwards.
CCGGCCATCGGCACCGCCGCGGTCAGTCCATTTCGCGGATGAAGATGCAAGCTCGATGCGGCTCCAGCCATCGGCACCGCCACTCGAGCATTTGGCTTCAGCAGATCAAGCATCGGGATCTCGCCATCCTGATCTGCCTCCCTCATATGAAGAGGTGGTTGTGACAGGGTCTGCGCATGAGGAGCAGCCGCCGTCTTATGATGAAGCCCTGAAGTTGCGAGCTGCCGGCGGGTCGCAGACGATCGTGAATAGCCGCGGCGTGCGCGAGACGACTGTCTGAGGATCAGCCTCGTCGCGCGTGAACTGAGTGGCGGACAGCGCTTTTGCGCCCAGGGGGCGTAATGTCTTGCGCTGCCCGCGCTCTTTTTTCAGGATGGGGTCTGCCGGAAAAGAGCCATGGGAGGCCGTTGCCAGCCGTCTTTCAGGCCGGCTGAACGAAATTGGCCATCAACCTGAAGGCACCCGGGACGAGCTTGTCCATCTGGTGGTGGAGGACGAGGCTGGTATGGGTGTGGCGCCCTTTGCCGATCTTGCCGGAAACGAGCGCACCGAGCAGGGCCTGCTCTTCTGGATCATGCATGGCCAGAAGCGGCGAATAGGCTTCGTCCCAGGCGGAGGCGAAATAGAGGCCGCGCTCCTTGTTCCAGCCTTTCCAGTCATCCGGGCCAATGCGATTGGGGCCGATCATCAGCGGATGGTGCTGATCGAGGACACGCACCTCGGCGTCCGGGTCGGTAACCCGCCAGCGCAGTGAGGGGGAGCCGATCTTCAGCGGCCGCGGTGGAACGGTCTGCGGGTTCCAGCCGTCCGAGGGACGATGATAAAGCGTCACCAGATGACCGCCATCTTCGACATAGCGGTGGATCTTTTCGGTTGCCGCGGCGAGATCCGGCCGGGTGCCGAAGGCGAAGATACCGACGACAATGGCTGAATATTGCGAAAGGTCACCGCCGAGCGCGGCGGCGTCGAGCTCTGTGACGTCAAGCCCCATGCGCTTCAGCCAGAGACCGACCCGGTCCGCGCCGCCGCCGATATAGCCAATGCGTGCTGCATCCGGCAGTTTCAGGTCTAGCGACAATATGTTCAGCACTTCCGGCCTGATGAAGCGGGTCCGGCCGATATGCGGATAGGCTATCGGCGCAATGTTGACGGCTGAATTGCCGTCAACTTTGGGGTTGATTTCGACGAGTCCGGCGGCAAGCGCTTCCGGCGGGCCCAAGATGAAGCCGCTCTCTGTGCGGTCAATCGTCCAGCCGGGCGGCGGATCGAAGGTAAGGCTTGCGCTCCTGCCGGACAGTTCTGCGCTGAAGGCGAGCTTCTCCGGGATATTGCCTGTCGCTATCAGCAGCGCGTCCGGTTTGATCGTGAGCGAGTTTTCGGGGGCGATTGCCAGCGGGGTTTCCAGATCATATCGAGCGCTGACGACACGGCCGGAAACCGTGCCTGAAAGCCTGATGCTGACCGCTCCATTGCCTCCCAGCGATGACCAGGCGGCAGCATATTGGCCGGACAGAGAAGCTGTCTCCGCCGCTTCAAGGATGAATTTGAATGTTTCGCCTATCTGTTCGGTACTGGCGACGCTGATGCCTTTCGGCAGACGCGGCGTGATTTCGAAATCACGCATGTCGCGCTCATTGACGATCACGCAAAGCGTGGCTGTCCCACCTGGGGCAATGGTTTCCGTGTCGGCAAAGGCCTTGAAGAACAGGGCCTCGCATTCAAGAATTGCGGCGTCGATTTCGGCAAGCTTGCGCTTCAGACGATGGCCATGGGCGGCCATGATCGGTGCTGAAGCAAGTGCCAGCGCATGGTCGATCTTTGCTGCTGCCGCGCCCAGTGCGGAGACGATGGAAACCTTGTCTGGAAAGGCGGAAATCGCCCTGGCGATGGCCGCATCCGCTGCGCTCAGTGCCTGTGCGACGTCAGGATCGCCCATGGCGAGGCCGGCAAGCGTTGTTGGCAGATCGTCTTCAATTGCCTGTTCTGCGCGCGAACCGGCCGGGCCGATCTTCAGATGCAGCGGCCAGATGTCGTAGGCGACGTCCGGCCAGCGTCCCATGCCCTGCGAAGCATGATAATAGCGTGACCACTCACCGATGCGCGCATAGGCGGCGCCCGTTGCGGCATCAACGGCGGGAGCGGCAACCACAAGGGTTTCCGGCGGCGGCGGCAGGTCGTCATCATAGGTTCCGCCTGCACCTGAAACGGCCGGAAGATAGTATTTTGCGACCTTCCAGGGGGCGAGGCCTTCGGCAAAATGCTGCGGGAAGGCTTCTTCATCGGCGGCCAGTGCAATCGCGGTTTCAGCCGCGCGCGTCATGGCGCGGTGATGGCCATGCTGGCCGGGCACATCGAGAAAGGTCGGCACGACGATATCCGGCTTTTCAAGGCGATAGGCGCGGACGAGACGCTCGACAATGCGATCCTCGCCCCAGCGGCCGAAGGTGCCGTCACCATCCTTGGAGAAGCCGAAATCATGCACCGGGTCGTCCGGTCCGTGGCCGAGCCAGTGGATATCGGCGTCCAGTTCGCGCGCTGCCTCCTCCATTTCGCGGGTTCTGACCACGCCAAGTGCGCCAAGCCGTTCCGGCCCAAGCACATTCTGCCCGCCTTCGCCGCGGGTTGAGCAGGCAACAATCACCCGCATGCCAAGCCCGAGGCTGAGATAGGCCAGAAGTGCGGAATTCTCGTCATCCGGATGCGCGCCGGTATTCATCATCGTCAGCGGCGATTTCAGCCGCGTGAGAGCACGGTAGAGGCGGACAAGGGCCGGTGAGGCCTTCTGGCGTTCAATGCGTTCGCGCGGTGAGAGCATGGTTTCCCCGTCTAAAATGCCGCCTCCTGACCGGGTGGCGACGTTTCCAGTTTTGGTGTCAGAATTTCGAAAAGTGGCATGGCGGCAGCGCCAAGCGCGGCCGTATACTGACCGGTTGTGCCGCGCATGACGCGCGGAAGCGCGCGTGAGCGGCGCCCGGCGACCGAGAGTGGCAGATGTGACAAGCGGTCCAGCAGTGCATCGATCAGCCGGTCGGAAAGTGCGCCACCGAAGATCACCGTTTCGGGATCGAGGATGTTTTCAAGCAGGGCAACCATGGTGGAGAGATGCTCTGCAGCCTCATCCAGCCATTCGGTGATGATCGGGTCGGCGGCGTCGTAAAGCGCCTCGATCTGGTCGATCAGCGGCCGCGGCCGACCGGTCGCATCGAATTTTTCGTGCAGCGCATGAACCGAGGCGTAACGCTCGAGGCAGCCATGCTGGCCGCAGGGGCAGAGCCGGCCTTTCGGCATCACCATGACATGACCGATCTCACCGGCATTGCCGAAGGCACCGCGATAGGGCGCGCCATCCTGGATCATGCCGAGGCCGAGGCCCGTTCCGAAATAGATCATGCAGAAATTCGAGATGGTGCGGCCGACGCCGAAAAGCCGCTCGCCGACGGCTGCGGCATTGGCGTCGTTTTCGAGGATCACCGGATGGCCGCAGGCGGCCTCAAGCTCGGCGCGCACGTCAATACCGGACCAACCGGGCAGGGTCGTCGGGCCGACAAAGCTCATGCCTTCAATGCCGAAAGGTCCTGGCATGACGACCCCGACGCCCATCAAGGGGGATTGCATGGCACCCGTGGCGCGCTTCACCTCGGCTGCGAATACGGGCAGGCATTGTTGCGGTGTCGTGTCGGTCAGCGCGATGATGCGGCGGTAGCGAACGACGCCGGTCAGATCGAGCACCGTGATGACCATCTGGTCGGTGGCGATCTCCACGCCGATGGTTGCAGCACCTTGCGGATTGACGGCGAACTGGATTGGCGGTTGGCCGCGCCCGGAGCGCCGGCGGCCGGTGTTCATCAAGAGATCATCACTGACCAGTTCATCAACGATATTGGCAACCGCCTGTGCCGTCAGCTGGGTCAGGCGGGCGATCTCCATGCGGCCCAGCATGCCGTTCTGGCGCACGATATCCAGCACAACGCGGCGATTGTGCTCGCGATTGCGTTCAGGATTATTGCCAATGGCAAATTGCGGCTGAGGCGGCGGTCTCTCGTTCATTGCTGTTCCGTTTCTTCGTGCCTTGCAGTGTGATTTGGCTCCTTTCTATCGTCAATAGATTAATTCAATTAGATTATGTTATTGACAAAGCCCATAAGTCGGGCAACCGTAGAGTGCGAGTGGCAGGGACGAGACAGGACCGCTCGAAAGGGGCAAGCGGAAAACCGCGCCTTTTTAAAAAAAACAATTGATCAACGGCTGTCATCCATCGCGGTGAGCGGCCAAATGGGAACAATGCCCGCTGGCTTTGCCGCGGGAAGCGGAGAAGATTATGCGTAAAGCGACCCTTTTCGCTGGCCTTGTGGCCGGCATCAGCATGCTGTCCGTCAGCGCGGCGAATGCTGTCGAGATCGAGTACTGGCAGTATATCTATGAGACCCGCGTCAAGGCGATGGACCAGCTGATCGAGAATTTCGAGGCCGCCAATCCGGACATTACCGTCAAGCAGGTGACCTTCCCCTATGCCGATTACCAGACCCGTATTGTCGCGGCCAACATGGCCGGCAAGGGCCCGGATGTGATGCAGCTTTTCTATGGCTGGCTGGACAAGTTCAAGGCTGGCGGGCTTTTGCAGCCGCTGCCGCAGGATGCGTTCCCGCAGGCTGAAATCGAGAAGGACTTCTTCCCGATCGTCACCGCGATGAAGCGGGACGGTGAATATTACGGACTGCCGACGGCCGTGCGTTCGCTGGCGCTGTTCTACAACAAGAAACTGTTTGAGGAAAACGGTCTCGACCCGTCCGCGCCGCCGCAAACGCTGGACGACATGGTTTCGGCTGCCAAGTCGATCGTGAAATATGACGATGCCGGCAATATCACCACCGAGGGCATGGCGCTCGATATGGGCGGTCAGGATCACCAGTGGTGGCGCGAGGTGCTGGTGCGCCAGTATGGTGGTGTTCCCTATACGGATGACTACAGGAAGGTCACCTATGACAGCCCGGAAGGCACCGCTGCCCTGCAGTTTTACACCGACCTGCAGCTGAAGGAAAAAATCGGCCAGTCCGGTTTCATGGATGAGGCCCAGGCAGCCTTCAAGGGCGGCAAGGCCGGCATGACCATTGACGGGACCTTCCGCCTCGGCACATTCGGCCAGATCACCGATTTCGACTGGGGCGTCACCGAACTGCCGGCCAATGCCGATGGCACGCGGTCCAATTACGCCAGCTATTTTGCCAATGGCATCGGAGCCAAGGTGAAGGGTGACAAGCTGGAAGCGGCGGAGAAATTCCTCACCTATCTGAGCTCGCCTGAAGCCATGCAGATCTGGCTGAAGACGGTTGGCGAACTGCCGGCGCGGCGCGAAGCGGCGCTTACCGAGGAAAATCTTGCCAATCCGATCTATGCACCGTTCCTCAAGGGGCTGGATTATGCCCATACGACACTGTTCGTCGATGAGGCGGGGCAGCGCCAGGTGGCGATCGATATGGCGAACCGGGTTCTGCTCGATGGCCAGTCGCCGGCTGACAGCATTGCCGAAGCCGCCAAGGCCGAACAGGCCATCATTGATGAAGCCCAGTAACGGCTGAGCGGAAAAAGCCATGCCGGAACAGGCCAGGATAACCAAGGGGGCGGCAGCGGGCCGCCCCGGCGGGACCGCGTTCAGCGACCGCTTTTCAATGCATACGAAGCGCCTCGTCTGGGTCTGGAGTTTCCTGGCGCTTCCGGTTCTGTTTTACGCCATCATCCGGTTCTATCCGACCATCGATGCCTTCCGGCTGTCGCTGACGGACTGGGATCTGATGCGCAAGCCGAAATTCATCGGTTTTGAAAATTACGCCAAGCTGTTTGCCGATCCGAAATTCTGGCAGGTGTTCAAAAACACCTTTGCCTATCTGATTTTCGGTACGCCGATCTCACTTGTGCTGTCATTTACCATTGCCTTCTTTCTCGACCGGGTGCGGTTTGGCCACGGTTTTATCCGGGCCCTCTATTTCCTGCCCTATCTGACGACGGCGGCCGCGATGGCCTGGGTCTGGCGCTGGTTCTATCAGCCTGCGCCGATCGGCATCATCAATGATGTCCTCGGCCTTCTCGGCATACCCCAGCAGCCTTTCCTGCGCTCCACCAGCCAGGCCCTGCCGTCCATCATGGTGACGGCGATCTGGGCCGGGCTCGGCTTCCAGATCATCATCTTCATGGCGGGGCTCAGGGCCATTCCGACGACCTTCTACGAGGCCGCCCGGATCGACGGTCTTGGCGAATGGGCGATCCTGCGGAAGATCACCCTGCCGCTTCTGAAGCCGACGACGGTTTTCCTTGTCGTCATGTCGTCGATCGCCTTTCTGCGGATCTTCGATCAGGTCTACAACATGACCAGCAATGATCCCGGCGGGCCGCTCGGCTCCACCAAGCCGCTGGTGCTGATGATCTACCAGACCGCATTCTCGTCCTATCAGATGGGCTATGCGGCGGCGCAGACCGTGGTGCTGTTCACCATTCTACTGGTGATCTCGCTGTTGCAGCTCTGGATCCTGAGGGACAAGTCATGACCGATATCGCCCACGCCGATGCGCTTGCCCGCTATCGCCCGAAAATCCGGCCCGGCCGCATCCTCGCCTGGACCCTGCTGCTGATCGGCGGGATCATCATGATCACGCCGCTCCTGTTCATGTTTTCCACCTCGCTGAAGCCGGGCGCGGATGTCTACGACCTGCGCCTGATCCCGGCGCATCCGACCTTTGCCAACTATATCAAGGTGCTGACGGAAACGGAGTTTCTGCGCTGGTTCGTCAACTCGATGATTGTCGCCATTGCCGTCACCTGCTCGAACGTGTTTTTCGACAGTCTCGTCGGCTACACGCTGGCGAAGTTCCGGTTTCGCGGCCGCCGCTTCATCTTTCTGGCGATCCTGTCGACGCTGATGATCCCGACGGAAATGCTGGTCATTCCCTGGTATCTGATGTCGGCCAATTTCGGCTGGCTCGACAGCTATTGGGGGATCATGTTCCCCGGCATGATGACGGGTTTCGGCACATTCCTGATGCGGCAGTTCTTCGAAGGCGTGCCGGACGATTTCATGGAAGCCGCGCGGGTCGATGGCCTCAACGAATTCGTCATCTGGTGGAAGATCGCCATGCCGCTTGTGGCACCGGCGCTCTCGGCACTCGCCATCTTTACCTTTCTCGGCAACTGGACGGCCTTTTTCTGGCCGCTGATCGTCACGACGTCAAGCGAACTCTATACGCTGCCGGTCGGGCTTTCCTCCTTTGCCGTCGAAGCCCAGATCCAGTGGGAGATGATCATGACCGGCGCGGCGATTGCCACCATTCCGACCTTGCTCGTCTTCCTCATTTTCCAGCGTTACATCGTGCGCGGCGTCATGCTCGCCGGCGTCAAGGGTTAAGTCATGTCCGTCGACAATCCATCTTCCGGCGATACCAGCCGGTTTCCCGATCCCGTCTACAAGGAGACGCTGCTCAAGTCGCTTTTTGACGGGGCGAAGACCTATTTCGTCGAGGGCTTCCGCGCCATCGACCGGGCCCATCTGGTCATGCTGACCGAGACCGGCATCTTGTCGAGCGGGCAGGCGGCGAAGATTGCCGATGCGCTGGTGGCGATCGATGCCGAGGTCGATCCGGCAAAGCTCGAATATACCGGCGAGGTGGAGGATTTCTTCTTCCTGATCGAGAAAGAGCTGAAGGCCCGGCTCGGTGCCGATCTCGGTGGCCGGCTTCATACGGCGCGTTCGCGCAACGACATCGATCATACGCTGTTCAAGCTGGCGCTGCGCAGCCGGATCGATCTCTTCCTCGACAAGGCGGTACAGCTGCTTGCGGCGATGATCGAGACGGCAAAACGCGAAAAGGCGACACTGATCGTTGCCTATACCCATGGCCAGCCGGCGCAGCCGACCACCTTCGGCCACTATCTCGGTGCTGCCATCGAGGTTTTGATCCGAGACCTGAAGCGCATGCTCGAAGCCCGTAAAATCGTTGATCTTTCGCCGATGGGTGCGGCGGCGATCACGACTTCGGGTTTCCCGATCGACCGTCAGCTGATGGCGTCCCTGCTGGGTTTTGCGGCACCTCTGCGCAATTCCTACAGCTGTATTGCCGCTGTCGACTATACGACGGCGACCTATTCGGCGATCGAGCTCACCTTTCTGCATCTCGGGCGGCTGATCCAGGATTTCCAGTTCTGGACCAGTTTCGAAGTCGCGCAGCTTTATGTGCCGAATGCGCTGGTGCAGATCTCCTCGATCATGCCGCAAAAGCGCAATCCGGTGCCGATCGAGCATATGCGTCATCTGTCGAGCCAGACCGTCGGCCGGGCGCAATCGGTGCTGACCATCATGCACAACACGCCCTTTACCGATATGAATGACAGTGAGGGCGAGACCCAGACCATGGGATTTCAGGCCTTTGACTGTGCTTTCCGGGTGCTGGATCTTCTGGTGGCCTTCATTGCGCAGGTGAAGGTCAACGGGCCGCGTGTGGCGGCAAATCTTGATCGTTCCTGCATCACCATCACGGAGCTTGCCGACAGTCTGGTCCGCCGCGAAGATCTGTCTTTCCGTGTTGCGCATGAGATTGCCGCCGATGTGGCCCGTGCCGTCGTCAAGGCAGAAAGTTCTTTGACGGCAGATGGTTACGAGCCCTTCCTGAAGGCATTTGAACAACATGCTGGGCGCGCCTCAGGCCTTGATGAGGATGCTTTCCGCGACATTGTCTCGCCGGAATACTTCGTTTCGGTGCGCAAGCGTTATGGCGGTCCGGCTGCTGAACCGCTTGGCGAGGCGCTTGCCTTTTATGATGGCGCACTTGGTGATTTCAGTGACAAGATTGCCGCCAACCGGGCGCATCTTCACGCCGCATCGGCCAATCTGGAAAAACGCTTTCAGGCATTGAGGGGAGAAGGATAATGGCGTCGATCGAACTTCAGAAGCTGGTCAAGCGCTATGAGAAGGTCGAAGCGGTTCACGGCATCGACCTCAAGATTGCGGATGGGGAATTCGTCGTCTTTGTCGGCCCGTCCGGCTGTGGCAAGTCGACGACATTGCGGATGATCGCCGGTCTCGAAGAGATTTCCGGCGGCAATCTGGTGATCGGCAGCGAAATCGTCAACGAGCGGGCGCCGAAGGCCCGCAACATTGCCATGGTATTCCAGAATTACGCGATCTATCCGCATCTGACCGTACGGCAGAATATCGGATTTGGTCTTTATACGGCGAAGATGACCAGAGACGAGAAGAATGCACGCATTGATGAGACCGCGCGTATCCTCGGCCTGACCGAGCTTCTGGAGCGTCGCCCGGCAGCACTTTCCGGCGGCCAGCGTCAGCGCGTGGCCATTGGCCGGGCCATGGTTCGCAACCCATCGGCCTTTCTCTTCGACGAGCCGCTTTCCAATCTGGATGCGCAGCTCCGCGCCCAGATGCGTATTGAAATCAAGAAGTTGCATCAGGAACTTAAAACCACGACGGTCTATGTGACCCATGACCAGATCGAAGCGATGACCATGGCCGACCGGATCGTCGTCATGCGTGACGGCCATATTCTGCAGACCGGTACGCCGACCGAGCTTTATGAAGCCCCGGTGGATGTGTTTACCGCGCGCTTCATCGGCTCGCCATCGATGAACATGCTGCCGGCCGCAGCACTGGGGGATGAGGGGCGCTCGCTTGCCGATGGCCGCGATCTCCTGGTCGGCATTCGTTCGCATGATCTTCTGGTCGGAGCGACGGGACCTGCGATCCTGACGCTTGAAGGCATGGTTGAAGCCGTTGAGCCGCTCGGGCCTGAAACCATGGTTCATCTTCTCGTCGGCGACACGCCGGTGATTGCCACATCACCCGGCAATGTGGCACCAAAGGTCGGAAGCCAGGTGGCGGCCACCGTCGCGCCGGGCAAGCTCTATCTCTTCGATGCCAAGAGCGAGAAAAGCCTGGGTCGCAAATGAACAGTGTGGATGATGATATGCAGGCGGTGCTCTGTGTCGGCAGGCTCTATTGCGATCTGATCTTCACGGGGATCGATCGCCTGCCGGTGCTTGGCCGCGAGGTCTTCGCCGACAATCTGACCATTGCCGCTGGCGGCGGCGCCTTTATCTCTGCGGCGCATCTGCGCGATCTCGGGCGGTCGACGGCCATTGTTTCGCGGCTTGGCAACGATACGCTGTCAAAGGCGGTTGAGCAGGAAATCGTTGTCCGCGATATCGAAACGGGCTTCATCGAGCGCGCCCATGATGCCGGGCCGCAGATCACCGTCGCCTCGGTGATCGGCTCGGAGCGTGCCTTCCTGACCCGTCGGGCCGGCAAGGCCGAACCGGCGACGCTCGATGCCGCCCTTGCCTGGCCGGGCGCCGCCCATCTCCATATCGCCGAATATGCAACGCTTGCGGAAATACCGGATCTGGTCGCGCGTGCCAAGCATGCAGGGCTGACCGTTTCGCTGGATCCGAGCTGGGACGATGATCTGATCCGCGACACAGCGCTGATCGAAAAATGCAAGGGTGTCGATATCTTCCTGCCAAATCTTGAGGAAGCACGCGAGATAACCGGCGAGACACAGGCGGAGGCGATGCGGGAACATCTGGCCCGCTATTTCCCGATCGTCGCCCTGAAGGCGGGAGCTTCCGGTGCGCTGGTAGCAACCGATCAGGCGCGGCTGGCCATGCCGGCGGAAGATGTTCGCGTGGTTGACACGACCGGTGCCGGCGATGCGTTCAATGCCGGTTTCATCGACGGCTGGATGCGTGGAGCGGCGATCGAGGATTGCCTGGTCGCGGCGATCCGGTCGGGAAGCCGGGCGGTGCAGGTGACCGGTGGCGCGGTGCCGCGCTGAGCCATTATCCCGCTGGTCCGTCTCAGGCTTAGCGATCCGTTCCGCTCTCTTCCATCTCATCATCAGACAATGCGATCGGCGCCTGCGAATTGCCTGCCAGAATGGGCGGCGGCAGCGGCGTGTTGCGCTGGCGCTCACGCATCAGGGTCAGCATGCCTGCGCCGATGATCAGCACGATGCCGGCCAGCATCGGTCCGTCGACATGATCACCGAAGAACAGATAGCCGAACAATATGGCCCAGAGCATCTGAGAATATTGCGTCGGCCCGATATAGGCGGCAGGTGCGTAGAGTGCAGCCTGCATCAAGAGCACATTGGCAAAGGCAGCGATAAGGCCGTAGCCGGCGAGATACATCCATTCGCTGGCATCAGGCATCTTGAAGTTGGTCAGCATCAGTGCGCCGCAAACGATGATGGCACCGAGAATGCCTGCGCCAAACAGCGATATGCGCTTTTCATCGGTGCTGGACGCGCGGAAGGTAACCACCGAGATCGCGCCACCGAGCCCGGCGAAAATTGCCCCGAGATGACCGATCGACAATTCGCGAAAGCCAGGTCTGAGAACGATCAGGACGCCGATGAAGCCGACGATGACCGCCGACCAGCGCTTCAGGCCGACCTGTTCCTTCAATGCGAAAACCGAAATGACGGTCACATAGGCTGGTTGCAGGAAGATCAGGACAAAGGCTTCCGCCATCGACAGATGGGTGAAGGCGGTGACGCTGCCGATCACGCCGATCGGATAGGCGATGAAGCGCAACAGCCAGAGCGGCCGGTTTGAGGTGCGGACGATGTCGCTCCAGCGGTCGCCGCGCTGCATCAGGAACGGCAGGGCAAGAAGGGCAAAGGCTGCACCGAAAAAGGCTGACTCATAAGGCGGCAACCCGCCTTCGATCGCCTTCACACTGGCATCGCTGTAGGAAAAGCAGGCGAAGGAGGCGAAGCCGAGGATGACGCCTTTGAGCGTGTGCTCGCCCAGCCGTGAGGATGCGGTTTCGCTTGATGATTCGGTCTGCATGGGATGTGCCTGTGATTGGGTGCGCCAAGAGCGACCGGGATGCGGTCGAAACGCTTTGTTTGATCTTGCCTTACATCAAGCCTGCCAGTCTGACGACGCCCGATCCTGCGCATCTGATATGCAAAATCACAGAGCTTTCAGCCGCGCTGCAGCTGCCCCGTGGCTTCTTCGGAAAAGCTCATGATTTAATTGCGATAAAACAAGGCGCCAGCACGATTTGCGGTTCATCTCAAAGGTCAAAAACTGCTATGCCCTTTTCGAAGGGGAGAGGTGCCGGCGATCGTCGGCCACCGCGCAGCATTGACGCTGACCGCGACAATTCAAGGAGATTTTCGTGACCGCAGATTACACCAGCATGCTTTTGAAGGCCTATGAGGATGGCACGCTCATCGATCAGGAGGCCTTTGCGTCAATCACCCCGGACGAGGCCGTCGATGTCCAGCTTGAGGTCATGCGCCGCCGTGGCCAGACCCCGGGTGCATTCAAGGTTGCCATCAATGGTGAAGGCAAGGCCGTTGCCTCGGTGATCCACGCCGACCGCGTCGTCAAGACTGGCGGAGCGCTGAAGCTGCCCAAACTCGGCCTGATCGGCATCGAGTTCGAGCTGGGATTCTATCTTGCCAAGACCGTCACGCCGGAGATGGCGAAAGAGGGCGAGGCTGCGGTTCTCGCCGCCATTGATCATTTTGTCTTCGGCATGGAAGTCGTCGGTTCGCGTTTCGCCAACCAGCCCAAGGCTACCGCCTGGGCGCAGCTTGCCGATAATCTGAGCGGTGAGGCCTACGTCATCGGCACGGAACGTTTCGACGGCGGCGCCGTGGTTGATGGTGCGCCGCTGGTTCTGACTGCCAGTGGCACGGAAATCTACAACAAGCCGGCGAAGCATCCCTTCGGCGATGCCGTGAAGCCGGTGATCGCCTATGCGCTTTCAGGAGAAGACAAGATCGGCATGCTGAAGGCCGGTTCCTTCATCACCACCGGTTCCCTGTGTGGCGGTGTGCCTTTCACCGCGCCTTGCGAAATGGTCGGAACGATTTTCGATCAATTCAGCGTTTCGGTTTCGCTCAGCAACTGAGCAGCCGCAGCGACGCGGCGATAAGACGAGCCCGGCCAATGCGCCGGGCTTGGATTGCTGAGAAAGCGCGCCACCTTTCGTTGACGTCATGACTGTGCTTGTCACAGGAATCCGGACGACGCGCGTCCGCGCAGCGAAAGAACTTCTCTATTCAATGCCTTATCAAACTGGATCCCCGTGGTAAGCACGGGATGACGACGGAGAGAGGGGCTATTCCACCTCGAACATGCAATCCGAATGGCTCTGTCAACTGTCTGAGCGCTAATGCAGCGCGCCGGGCTTTTTACCGTCAGCCGAGGCGGACGAGGCTGGTTTCCAGGATCGATCGGGCTGTTTCCGGATCCTTGCGGCCATTGATCTGCTTCAGCAGAACCTGAAATGCCGCCTCGGCAAGAGCCTCTTCATCCTGCTTCACCACGAGAACCGTATTGGGGATGAAATCGAGCAGGCCGTCATAGTCGAAGGTGCCGATAATCAGCTCGGCCGGAATGCCGCCATGCTCGGATTTGAAAAATTGCAGCGCGCCTTCCAGCACCAGAAGTGACGAGCACAGGATTGCCGAAGGCGGTTCTGCCGCATCACCGAACAGGGTTTTCATCATCTGCCGTCCGGCCGAAACACTGTCGTCGCGCGCCGTCAGGACGCGCAAATGGTCGCGGCCAAGGCCAGCCTCGCCACCGGCGCCATAAAATCCGATGACACGGTCCTGAATGCTCGGATTTTCCGGATGACCGCAGAGAAAGGCAATCTGTCGCGCGCCGGAATCGATTATCTCACGGGTAATCCGTCGGGCGCTGGCTTCATGATTGCTGGAGATGACTGGAACGTGATCGTCGGGATAGGCGCGGTCGATCAGCACCAGCGGTGTGTTCTTGCCGCGCTTGCGGTTCTGCTCCGGCTGGCGGGGGGCACAGGGCGCCATGACGAGACCATCGACGCCGCGCGCCAGCAGGCTGTTCAGCGCGCGGGCTTCGACTTCCGGGTCTTCCAGGCTCGATGTGGTGATGAGAACGAGGCCTTCGGCGCGGCAATGGGCTTCCAGATGCGCCATGATCCGGGCGAAAAAGGCGTTGGCAATATCCGGCGCGATGAATCCGACCGTGTGACTGCGCTTGGTCTTGAGATTGCGGGCAGTCTGATTGATCGTGTAGCCATGCTCGGCGACATAGGCGTTGATAATGTTCTGGGCGCGTTCGCTGATGCGGTATTCAGTGGCGCGACCGCTCAGCACCATGGTGATGGTGGTGCGCGAATAACCCGTATCTTCCGCGATCTCCGATATTGTCTTCGCCATTCAACCCCCTCAATCCCGGTGGCGCTTCGTCACGCCGCCCCGTTGCATAACTGTTGTGCGAAAATCGTTCAAAATGAAACGATTGCGCCTTGTTGCACCGGCTCTTCCCGTTACCACTGGTAGCAGTTGAAGACGCGTTGCAAAACGAAAAATGCCTGGATCAAAAGTATAAAACACGAATATCTCACGCGCCGCTTATGCGTGTCTGCAAAGGGCGGATTTCGGACGGCGGCGCCAGAGCAGTTGCGAAATACGCATTGCTCCGTCGCCGGCCGTCATTCGGTTTCCATTGGGAGGAAGGAAACCGAAAGCGTCATGAAACGAGGCGCTTACGCCTCGCTCTTCATGGCCTGGCGGATCTTGCGATCGGCATCCTGAAGCGCTGCGAAAGCGGCAAACTTCTTGTCATGCAGTTTCGCATTCTCACCGCCTGCCGGTTCGCTGATCTCCTTGATTGCAGACATCTTGCCCGCACCATCCTTGAGGTCGGAATAAAAGCCGGCCGCAACCGCACCGATAATGGCGCCGCCCAGAAGTACGGGCTCGACCGTTTCGGGAAGCGCGACCTTCATTCCTGTGGCATCGGCCAGAATGCGCCTGAGCAGCGGGCTCTGCGCCGCTCCACCGCTGACGACCAGCGTTTCAAGCGGCAGGCCCTTGGCCTTTTCCGCATCGATGATCTGGCGCGTGCCGTAGCAGAGGCCGCAAAGTCCGGCGACATAAAGCCTGATCAGGCTGTCCTCGGAACTATCCAGCGTCAGCCCGCTGATGACGCCGGTTGCTTCCGGGTCGGCATAGGGCGCACGGTTGCCGAGGAATTCCGGCACGACATGGAGATTGCGGGCAAGACCGGCAACGGCTTCCAGCGATCCCGCTTTTTCCGTTGCCCGCTTTTCCAGATAAAAGGGCAGGGCCATGCTGGCCTCTGCGGCCTTTTCCTTCATCGCGGCATAGGCAGGATGCAGTGTCAGCAGATAGTCGAGGGCCGCACCATAGGCCGATTGTCCGCCTTCCAGCAGCCAGTAACCCGGCACCATGGCGCCGTAATAGGGGCCCCAGACGCCATCGACAAAATTGGCTTCCTCGGCCAGCGTCATGGCACAGGCAGAGGTGCCCATGATCAGCGCCATCTGGGTTTCCGGCGGCAGTTCTTCACCATTCGGGCCGATGCAGGCAAAGGTGCCAATGCCGCCGCAATGGGCATCGATCAGCGAGGCGCCGACCGGAATGCCGGGGACGAGGCCGAGTTCTGCGGCGGCTGCCGCGGAAATGCCGTTGCCGAGCGGGGTGGCAATGTCGGCGACGTCCGAACCGATGCGGGCGAAATCGTTTTCAGCAAGCTCTTCCAGGCCGACCGCCTTGAAATAGTTCACATCCCACGTCTTCTCATGGGCGAGATAGGTCCATTTGCAGGTCACGGTGCAGACCGAGCGAACCTCGGAGCCGGTTGCGCGCCAGGAGAGGAAGTCGGCCAGATCGAAGAAATAGCGGGCGGCCGCGAAAGTTTCGGGCTTGTTTTCCTTCAGCCACAAAAGCTTCGGCGTTTCCATTTCCGGCGAGATCTTGCCGCCGACATAGCGCAGCACATCCTGACCGCTGGCATTGATCCGGTTGGTCTGGTCAATGGCACGATGGTCCATCCAGACGATGATGTTGCGGCTGGCCTCATCCGACGGGCCGACGGCAAGCGGTGCGCCGTCGCCGTCCAGCACGACGAGCGAGCAGGTGGCATCAAAGCCAAGACCACGCACGGTGGCGGGGTCGATCCCGGCTTCAGCGATCGCCGTTCTGGTGCAATAGCAGATTGCATCCCAGATATTATCCGAGGACTGTTCGACGATGCCGCCTTCGGCTCGCCACATGGTGATGTCTTTCTTGGCGACGCCCAGCAGGCGGCCCTTTTCATCGAAAATGCCTGCGCGTGCGCTGCCGGTTCCGACGTCGACGCCGATGAAGTGATTACCCATATGCCTGTTCTCCTGCCCAATCCGACGCGGTCATGGCGCTGTGGCCCCCGGCGCTTCTGCTCTTCATGGCCCCTGTCCGGCAGAGCCGGGCAGGGGATCTTGATCTGTTTCAGTCTCAGCCCTTCAGCGGGCTGCCATCCTTGGCCGTACCGCAAAGGCTGACAGTCATGCCAAGCTCGGCAGCAAGCGCTGCCTTGGCAGCCATGGCCAGATCGGCGCTTTCCGCGTCATTGGCATAGACAACCTGAATGTGGTTGGACTTGTGCCGTGCCATCAGCTGATCGCGGGACACACCGTAGATCACGCCATGCATCATCGGCCAGGCATAATCGGTGAGCTTCCAGCGGCGTTCGGTCTCGTCTTCGGGCAGCGAAATCGCCTTGCCGCGGCCGATATCCATGTTCAGCTTGCCGTCCTTGACGAAAATACGCGACCAGACGATTTCGCCGGGCTTGGCAATGCCGCGCAGCGTGCCGCCGCCAGCAGGGAAGAACATCGGCGGCTGACGCATGGAGGAGGAGCCGGCATAGCCGCCTTCATTATGGGCAGCCGGAACCGCTCCGGAAATCTCGAAGGTCCAGACATATTCATTGGTCGTGCCGGTCGGATCTTCGCCGCCCCAGCGGATGTCGTGCAGCGTGGTTTCAACCGGCTGGCCGAGGGCGGTATGGATGCGGTTGGTCATCAGAGCGTCGAGACCGGCGCATTCGTCAACTTCGTTGAAGTGAACGACCGGCTTGCCCTCGCGGATGATCTTGCCGTCAATGCCCTTGACCGGCGGACGGTCGGCATTGTTGAGCAGGCCTTCAACGAGGTCGGATGCCGGCAGCAGATCCTTCAGGCCCTGCTGATACTGGATACCGATCACTTCGCAGCCGAACTGCTCAGCGAGACGCACAGCGGCGATATACATCTTGCACTGGATCAGAACCTGTTCCGGCGTCAGATCCTGCTTGCCATCCGTGCCGAAATGGAACTTCAGTCCCTTGGCGACGAGCCAGTCAAAGGCTTCTTGCGCTTCCGCATCCGGAACCTGGGTGGTGGCATAGTAGAGCGCCGACTGCGACATGCGCTCCTTGAAGATGCCGAGCGGGAACAGCAGTTCATCGGGGATGATGGCATTGTACATGCCCATGCAGCCCTCATCGAAGACGCCCATGATGGTGCGGCGCGACTTCAGGTCAGCGGCGATATCCTTGGCCAGCGATACAGCCTTCTCGTTCTTCGAGGGCGTGTAGGCATGGACGTGGGAATAGTCCTGATCGACCTTGCCGGTCTTCATCCACTGCTCCAGACGTGACAGGAACCATTCGTCCTTGAAGTCGATGGTCCAGAGCGAGGAAAAATCGACGCCGGCCTTGGTCAGCGAGGCATTGAGGTTCAGAAGGCCGACGAGACCCGGCCAGGTCGGCGACCAGTTGCCGACCGTCAGGATCGGGCCTTCATGCGACATCAGGCCCGGCAGCACGTGCAGCGAATACTGCCATACGGCTTCGGCAACGATCAGCGGCGCCTTCTTGTCGATATTGGCGAAGACTTCGAGGCCTTCCTTCTGCGTGGCGATGAAGCCGTGGCCGAGATCGGCCTTGACGGCATGGGCGCGCTCGACCGAGCCGCCGAGCGCTACGACCGCTGCAGTCAGCTTGTCTTCGAGGTCCTTCTGCGCCGGCCAGCATTTGACATTGGCGCTCTCGCGAAGATCGCCACTTGCCACCATGAGAATATGGGGACCATTAGCCATCGTGTGTGTCCTTTTCAGTCCGTTGGGTTACGCGCTGCCTGGCGTTGTCTTCCGGCCGGTCGCGCGGTTTTTTAAGGCCGGCTCCGATATGGGCTCGGAGCCGGGAATTGCTGTTATGACTGGCCTTCAGCGGCGGCCTTGCGAGCCCTGCGGGCAGCCTTGATCTTCGGTCCGATGATCGGCAGCGTCAGCGTGGCGAGCGCGATCACGAGGAAGATGGCGCAGACCGGGCTGGTGGCGAAGATCGAGTAGCTGCCGTCCGACATGATCAGCGAGCGGCGCAGATTGCCCTCGATCATCGGGCCCAGGATGATGCCGATGATGATCGGTGACATCGAGAAGTCGAGCTTCAGCATCACATAGGCGCAGACGCCGGCAAACATCATCACGAACACGTCTGTCATGGTGTTGTTGACCGAGTAGGAGCCAACCATGCACAGCACCAGGATGATCGGAATCAGAAGCTTGCGCGGAACCGACATGACGCGGGTAAAGAGCCGGATGCTGGAGAAGCCGAGAATGCCCATGATCAGATTGGCAACAAACAGGCCGATGAAGATGGTGTTGACCTGAACAGGATGCTCGGTGAAGAGCAGCGGACCGAGCTGCAGGCCCTGCACCATGAAGGCGCCCATCATGATGGCAGTCGCACCGTCGCCGGGAATGCCGAGCGTCATCAGCGGCACCATGGCACCACCGGCAACCGCGTTGGCACCGGCTTCAGGAGCGGAAACACCCTCGATCGAGCCCTTGCCGAATTCTTCCGGATGCTTCGACCAGCGCTTGGCCTCGGTGTAGGCGATGAAGGAGGCGATATCGCCGCCCGTGCCCGGGATCGAGCCGATCGCCGTGCCGATGGCGGCGGAGCGGAAATAGGTCGGCAGCACGCGGCGGAAGTCGAGCCAGCTCGGCAGGACGCGCTTGATCTTGGTGTTGACCTTGCGGCTGTTCGGGCTGTTGCGTTCCTTCCAGTTCTCCTCGATGCCCAGTAGTGCCTGTGAGAAAGCGAACAGACCCACCAGAATGGGAACGAAGGAAATGCCACCCATCAGATAATAGGAATTGAAGGTGAAGCGCATGCCGGCCGTCATCGGATCAAGGCCGATCGTGGCGATAAACAGGCCGATACAGCCACCGATGAGACCCTTGATCACCGATTGCGATGAGACCGATGTGATGATCGAGATGCCGAAGACGCCAAGCGCGAAATAATCGGGCGCAGACAGACCGGTGGCGACCTTGGCAAGCTGCGGAGCGATGATGACGAGAGCCGCCGCCGAAAACAGGCCACCGAACATGGAGCTTGCTGTCGAAAGACCGAGCGCGCGTCCGGCTTCACCCTTCAGCGTCATCGGGTAACCGTCGAGAACGGTCGCGGCCGATGCCGGCGTTCCGGGCGTGTTGATCAGAATGGCGCTGATGGAGCCGCCGTAGATGGAGCCGCAATAGACGCCAAGCAGCATCAGTATGCCTTCAAGCCCCTGGAAGGTGAAGGTGAGCGGCATCAGCAGGGCGATGCCCATATTGGTGGTCAGGCCCGGAAGCGAGCCGATGATGATCCCGGCCGCAGTGCCGAGAATGATGACGAGCAGCGACTGGTAGCTGAAGACGACCGCTGCTGCCTGTAGAATATCGTTCATGATCTTTTCCCTTCAGCAGCCTATTCGAGGAACCACAGGGTGGGCAGCGTGATATTGAAAATATGCACGAAGAAGAACCAGATGACGCCGACGGCAACCACCGTGGTGAGGCCGACAACAAGCGGTCTCTTTTCGCCCATGATGATCATGATCAGTGGCATGAGGATCAGGGCTGCGATCACGAAACCGGCCCAGACCATCAGTGCTGCGGCGCAGATCGCGATAAAGGCGCTGAGATAGGCCCACAAATGGCCAGGCGTGGCGAACTGAACGTCGCGGGCGGCATTGATCGCGGGGAATGCGACAACCTCGATCACCTGCAGAACGCCAAGTCCAATCAGAAGCCAGGCGATCAGATGCGGCCAGAAGGCTTCTCCGGGAACACCGTCGGCATTGGCGGTCGTCAGATTACGAGAGAACCAGAAGATGGCGAGGCCGAAGACTACGGCAAAAAGCGCCACTAAAATATTGTATTTTCTCATTGATTCCTCCCGTCCTGTCCGCAGCCCCGAAGAGCTGCGGACGAGGCATATGAATGAGATTACTCAGACTTGGTTTCGGCGATGAGCTTTGCATACATCTCATCGTCAGCCTTCATCATGGCCTGAACCTCTTCACCGGTCATCGTGCTCGGCATGATGCCCTGGTTCTTCATGGCCGTCTGGAAGTCCGGATCGGCAGCAACGGCCTGGAAGGCGGCAACCAGCTGGCTGGAGATGTCGTCAGGCAGGTCAGCCGGGCCGGCAATGGCAGCCCAAGCGCGCATCTGCGTGTCGGTACCGGCACCCAGAGCTTCGTTGAAGGTCGGGACGTCGGGGAAGAGTGCAAAACGCTTGCTGTCCATGACGCCGAGCATCTTCAGCGCGCCGGCATCGATCTGCGGCTTGGCAGCGCCGGGCGTGGTGATGACGGCATCAACGTGACCGCCGACCAGCGAGGCAATCGCCGGGCCAATGCCTTCGGAATACGGAATGTGCTTCAGCTTGATGCCGAGCTGCTGTTCCATGTTCGTGGTGGCCAGATCATAGATGGCGCCGGTGCCGGAATTGGCAACCTGGACTTCACCCGGATGATCCTTGGCATACTGGACGAATTCTTCCAGCGTCTGGTAGGGCGCATCAGCCTTGACAACCAAAGCGCAAGGGTCCGCGATCGGTGCGAACAGACCGGTGAAGTTCTTGTAATCGACCGGCGACTTGTTCTGGTGCGGGAACATGGCCAGCTCGACCGTGGTCATGACCAGCGTTTCACCATCGGGACGGGCATGCGCGGCTTCAACCAGACCGGTCACGCCGTTGCCGGCAGGCTTGTTTTCCGGAACGAAGATCACGCCGTCGGGCAGATACTTCTTTGCATATTCCAGCGTCAGGCGGGCTGAGGTATCCGTGCCGCCGCCCGGATTCTTCGGGATGATGACGGTGATATTCTTCTTCGGATAGGTCAGTTCCTGCGCGGTTGCCTGAACGCTGGCAAAGGCCAGAACGCCGCAGAGCGCGATTCCAATTGCTTTCAACATTTCCAACTCCCTTGTTTTAATTCTAGACATTCCTGCCGACAGGGCTTTCGCCGGCTGAAACGCTAGCCATCCTCCAAAACCAGGTGGCAGTAGACGATTGACTTGCGGTTATGTGTGTAGGCCACATGAAGCTCTTTCCCCTGAGCGATGATGGCCGGATAGGAAAACTCTCCTTCTTCGGTTTCGAGATCGAGTTCCCGGTTGAAGCTGACGCCGTTGTCGTGGGAAAGGGCCAGCGAAAGGGGCGAGCGGCGGCCCCAGTTGCCGCCGTTCGGATTGTAGACAAGCGCCAGCGTACCGTCGGTTTCGACGACATCGATGCCGCTGTTATTGTTGACGACCGAGGTCGCGTAGGCTTCCGACCAGTGCGCGCCGAAATCATCGGAGTCGCTGCGATAGATGAAGCCGCGCGTCGAGCGCATCATCAGATGGATATGGCCGGGCTGCGATTCCCAGGCGCTGGGCTGGATCACGCCGTCCCAGGCGAATACCTTGGCCGGATCTGTTTCCCAGAGCGCATTTTCGGCAAGTCCTGACCAGACACCGGCTTCGCCCTGCTTTTCGTCAGGGGAACGGTGGGTGAAAGGCACGTCAACACGGTTCCAGCTCTTGCCCTTGTCGTCTGAAAGATCGACGAAGGCGTCCCAGATCGTGTCCGTCTCGACCGATGCAGGAGCGAGCCAGGCGCCATTGGACATGACGAGAAGCTTGTTCTTCACCGGACCGCGTGGCGCCGTATCCCCGGCAACGAGTTCCGCCGGATCACTCCATGTCCTGCCGCCGTCGTGCGAAACGCTCCAGCGGGTCGTCCATGTGTGGACGGTCGGGCCGACCTTGTAGAAGATCCAGACCGTATTGCCCTCATTCAGAAGGACCGGATTCCAATGCGCCAGACCATCTTCGGCGAAGCGGCGCTCAGGGGCCTGAAAGCCGCTGTCATCACCGCGAACGAGCCAGATGGCAACATCGCCGGCGCCTTCACGCTCGCCGCCGAAGAAGGCGACGAGCTTCTCGCCATTCGGCAGAACAATCACTGTCGAGGCGTGGCAATTGTTGAACAGTTCGTGCCCGAGCGGTACGACGAAGCTCTTTTCCAGAAGTTTCAGTTTTTGCATTACGGTTGCCTCCTCCGCTTCCGTCAGCCGGTCGCTGCTCACTGAGCAGCGATTTTTCCGGCTGGATCAAAAGCAGCAGCAGGGATGTCGAGTTCGAGCTGGCTGGCAAGCGTTTCGCCAAGGGCGATCATCTGCGAGACCGTCGAGGAGAAATGGTTCTGGAAATAGCCGCCGAGCGGACGCGTGCGGCATTCCATGCTGGTGAAATTGCCGATCGCCTTCTGGAAATCCTTGGCGCAGAGCGGGTAATCCATGCTTTCGGTCATGGCTGCGACCGAGAGATAGTTCCCCAGGATTTCTGCCTTTTCCGGCTCCGACTGCCAGTTTTCTGTCAGCCAGACATAAAGTGCGGGATGGAAGTTCGCCATCACGCCGCTATAGCCGTGGCAACCGACCTTCAGGCTTGCAAGAAGCGTCTGCGCATTGGCGTTGGCGATATGCAGCTGGCTGCCTTCAACCAGTTTTGCACGCCGCGTCAGCGTTTCGATATTGCAGCAGGTGTCCTTGAGGAAGGTGAAGCGGCCGGACTTGGCGGCAAAGGAAACAGCCGCGTCGCTCAACAGGCGCTTGTAAGGGTAGGGGCACTCGTAGACGCCGATGCCAACCGAAGCCGGAACCTTTTCCGTCAGCGCGGCAAGGCGTTCGAGAAAGATCTCGTCGCTTTCGTCCTGGCTGGCGAGGCGGTTGGAGATCATGATTACGCTGTCAACGCCGCATGCGGCCTGCGCGGCGAGCTGCTCGGCCTGGTGGCTCGGTGCGTTGCCGGTGTGGCCGGAAGCGACGACCGGGACGCGGCCATCGACATAATCAACCACGAAGCGCGTCAGCTTTTCCGATTCGGCGTCGCTCAAGAAGAACATTTCGCTCGACTGGCAGTTTGCAAACAGCCCGTGGACGCCGGAGGCGATATACCAATCGATCAGGCGCTCCAGCGATGCCCAGTCAATCTCACGATCTTCGGTGAAAGGAGTAAGCATCACCGGCCAGACGCCTGTGTGATGGTCCATTTCGCTCCTGCCTGACTTCACCATTTCCAATACCTCACTGCAAAAATCCAGCTCTGCCAACCACGAACCGGCATAGAACGTAAACTGCCAGCGCAACGGGGCTCCGTGGCGCTTTGCGACGCTCTGCAAGACTTCATGCGAGGGCCGGTTTGAAACTGTCTGCAGGGATTTCAAATTGGGAAATGTAAGATAAGCCCGGCACAAGGCGAGCCTCTCCATGCAGGCGCGAAAACCGATTATCCTCCCGGAAACGCTTGCTGTTACGAGTTAGCAAAACGTGCTTAGCGCTTTTCAGTGTCAGAAACAAGTGAGATTGCGGTGCTGCGCAGATTCTTTTTTGTGCATTTCTGCAGTCCGGCTGCGGCGGGGGAGGAGGCCCGGTATCCTCATACCGGGTTGGGGCTTGCCGCGGCTTGCCCGCATTTCGTGAAGATGCATCTCTGGGAGGCAGAGTTGAAGCTTGATTGCCTAAAATTTTGACGTCTATCAATGGGCTGTTCCGTAAACGCATAGCTACCCTGCGGTCATGCCAGTAACCAAACGCAGCAAAAGAGCCTATCTGCTTGTTCAGGCAATAACCGAACTGAAAAGACAACTGAAATGACCAACGCACGTTCAAATCGCAGCAATAACGCCTTCGGTGAAGGCCGTTCGCACAATGCATTTTATCGCTTTGCCAAGGGCGTCGGCAGTTTCATGGACGACTATGCCGAAAACCGCGCCGAAGCCTTCCGCCGCAGCCCGCGCACTTTCGACTGATCTGCCGTCCCTGCACAGGGCGCATGGCTGGATAGTGCGCATGACGCTTTGCGCCTTGCCAAGCGCGTCGCTGGAAACCAGCCCTGCCAATGAAGAAGGTCAGCGCCTAGCGCGCGCCAGCATGCCGTAGAGGTCGCGTGGATCATCGGGATCGGCGATGATATCGAGCTTCTCGAATAAATCGGTCCCCTCAATGCGCTCCTTTATATAGCACAGGGCGGAAAAGTCCTCGATCGCGAAGCCGACACTGTCAAACAATGTGATCTGTCTTTCGCTGGTCCTGCCCTCGGTGCTTCCCGAAATGACCTGCCATAATTCATGGACCGGATGATCCAGCGAAAGCTGCTGGATTTCACCCTCGATTCGCGTTTGCGGCGGATATTCCACAAAGATATCGGAGCGCATCAGGATATCGCGATGCAATTCGGTCTTGCCGGGGCAGTCCCCGCCGATCGCGTTGATATGTATGCCTGGCCCGATCATGTTGTCCGTGAGGATGGTCGCAAATTGCTTGTCGGCGGTGCAGGTGGTGACGATCTCTGCGCCTTCGACAGCCTCCTGCCCAGTTTTGCACATGGTGATTCGCAGTCCGCTGCCGGCAAGGTTGCGCGCCGCCTTGCGAGTGGCGTGAGCGTCGATGTCGTAAAGGCGCACTGATTCTATGCCTGCGACAGCTTTCATTGCCAGCGCCTGAAATTCCGCCTGGGCGCCATTCCCGATGATTGCCATGGTCTTTGCGTTTCTGGGCGCCAGATGACGGGCGGCCATGGCAGAGGTCGCGGCAGTGCGCAGCGCCGTCAGCAGGGTCATCTCGGTCAACAGCACCGGATAGCCCGAAGCGACGTCGGCGAGCAGGCCAAAGGCTGTCACCGTCTGCAGGCCTTCCGCCATGTTCTTCGGATGGCCGTTGACATATTTGAAGGCATAGGTCGTGCCGTCCGAGGCGGGCATCAGTTCGATGACGCCATCGCGCGAATGCGAGGCGACACGCGGCGTCTTGTCGAAATCGTTCCAGCGCCGGAAATCATTCTCGATCGTCAGGGTCAGATCCCTCAGCATGGTTTCGATACCGATGTGATGGATAAGGCGCATCATGTTTTCAACGCTGACGAAGCGGATATAGGCCTTTTCGGAGGCAGGCTGCGACATGGGGGCTCCTTCTCTGGACTTGCCTTCCATCATGCCGCAGAGTTTTCCTGACGGAAATTTCAAATCTGTATTAATCTGACTGAAATACCGATCATTTTGTACAGAGGTACCGAGCGAATTGTTCAATGCATGAGCAGATTGCGAAATATATTCCGGATCAGCTGGACCGCAGGATCATTGCCTGCCTGCGCGAGGACGGCCGAGCCTCGCTGTCGCATCTGGCTTCGCAGCTGGGTGTGGCGCGCGGCACGGTGCAGGCGCGTCTCGACCGGCTGATCAGGACCGGAACACTTGCCGGCTTCACCGTGCGCGTGCGCGATGATTATGATGCTGCCGCGGTCAGGGCGGTGATGATGATCGAAGTCGTCGGCAAATCCACCACGCAGGTGATCCGGCGGCTGCGCGGCCTCCCGGAAATCCATGCCCTGCACACGACCAATGGAAACTGGGATCTGGTGGCCGATATTCGTGCGGCCAGTCTTGCCGACTTTGACCGCGTTCTGCGCGAAGTGCGGATGATCGACGGCGTTGCCAATAGCGAGACCAGCCTGCTGCTGAGCACTGTCTAGCGCATCGTTCTTTTCGAAAATCAGAATCGATTTTCGAGCCGGTGCGTAGATTCAACACGATAGAGCGTCCTGGTGCGCCCAAAAGGATGTACGGCGCTCTCGCGGGAGGCCGCCGCGTCTGGTTGTCGAAAAAGCGGCAACCACTTGCTCGCCCGATGCTCTACGCCGAATGGGCCGTGCAAAGGTAGGCTCCACCGAGAATGTTGGCGATCACCTCGAAATGGCTGGACATCAGGTGATGCCCGGCGTCCGGAAGAATATGGGTTCGGATATCGCAGCGGCGGGCATTCAGTTCATGCAAGACGTCGGGTCGGCACATCCTGTCCTGTTCGCCATGAACCAGAGTGATGGGAAGCCCGCTTTCCAGAAGCTCGCTGACCCAGTCGCGCTGGTTGATGATCAGGTCGGCGGCGATGGCGTTGCCGCCGCGTTCGCCCATCAGTTTCAGCCAGTCGAGAATGAAGCCCGCCTTGATGCCGTAATCGACCACGGCGAGGTCGGGCGCGGAGTGGCGATAGGCCAGCCGGTAGGCGCGGGCGGCTAGAACCGGCGAGCGGGCAATCACCGCATAGGCCTTGACCAGCGTTGAGACGACTTTCGGGTTATGTCGCATGGCGTCGGAGAGCGAGCTTTGCAGGCTCGTGCTCTCTTCGGTGTCGCGCAGGGTCGGCGGGTGTGGCATGCCGGCAATCACGATCTGGCCGATGAGATGCGGATAATGCCTGGCGAAATAGCCGAGCCAGGCCGTGCCGGAGCTTGCGCCGACGCAATCGACGGGCTCGCCGATGAAGTGCTCGATGAAATCGGCAAGGGCGGCGCAGTAGCGCTCGAGATGCAGCACTGGATCCGGTTCGTTCGCGACGGGGGAGAAGAAGCGCGGCGCGACGATCCAGCGCAATCCGGTCGCCTGCATCTGGTCGACGGCATCTTCGGCGACGACTGTCGGGGTCAAGAGCGGATGAAAGTAGAGGCAGGGCTTCCCCTTACGTGCTCCGAATTCCCAGACGGGCATGCGTTGGCCATCGCTCAGCGCAACATCGTGGAACAGCACACCGTCGCCGAAATGGCGGCGCAGCAGCGCCTGTTCGGCCCGTACCGTGCCGGATCGGCCGATAAGGCCGATCACGTCGCCCATGATGGTAAAGGAGGCGGCCTGCAACAGGGCCGCCTGGCTGGAGACATTGAATTTCTGAAAGATGACCTGCAGCTGCTTGCGCTTGGTGTCATAGGCTGCCCCCAATGCCGCCGCGGCCTGCTTGAGGTCGAGGCCGGACAGCAGCAATGAAAGCAGGCGATACTCGCCTTCGGTCAATGAAACGGGGCCGTCCGGGCGGCTGATGGTGGTTTCGAAAAAGCCGCGGTCGATCATCAGGGCGAAGTGGGAAAGACCGGCCGGCACGTCCGTCCTTCGCCGGTTGAGGTCGAGCAGCAGGATGAGGACACCGCCATAGTCGCGAAAGCCGATGCTGCTGCCATCCGCCCGCGGCAGATCCAGTGTTGCGGGGAAGAAACCTTCCTCGCTATTGCTGAACACTAAGGCGCCGTCGCCATCATAAAGCGCGCTCGGCTGCTCTATTCCGTAAAAATGCGCGTGGAAATATTCGCTGGCGAGAAAGCCCCTGTCGGCATCGCGATGCAGTTCAGGATCCTGCTCCCAGCGCCCGGAAAGGCTGGCTGGTTTGAGGAGCCTCGGAATCTCTGCAAGTCGGGCTGCATGACGCAGGAAGGCTTCGTGGCGCGATTTCATGAATTGGACTTTTTACGGTCAAAATTGTGGCGTCAAGTGTTTCTGTCGCGACTTTTCCCGGGAAGATCGGTATGTGCCGATTGTGCAGTGGCATTCGGTCTGGGCGATGCAAGCGAAGCGCTGACATCCGGGCCGCCAATATTGTGCTATAAAGCGCGAAAGCTTTGATCACGACAGCGCCGCTGTTCGTCAGCAAGGCACATCAATACGGAAGAAACTGATGCTTTTAGAGAAGATCAAGGCAGCCACGTTGGCTGCACGCAAAGCACGCCAGCCTCAGGCGGGTGTGTTGCTGACGCTGCAGGGCGCCATCGACACCCGTTCGAAGACGCTGGACCCGGTGCGCCCGCTGAGTGACGAGGAGATCGTTGCCGAGGTGCGCAAACTGCTCAAGGGCCTGAATGAGACCGAAGGCTATCTGCCGGCCGGTCCATCGGCAAAACGCGATCAGATCGAACTTGAAAAAGCGACGCTTGAACCCTTTCTGCCGAAGCAGATGAGTGATGCGGAACTCAAGGCCTTTGCCGAAGCCCGGGTTGCGGCCGGCGATAATATGGGGCAGATCATGGCCGCGCTGAAACAGGCCCATCCCGGCGAATATGACGGCAAGACGGCCTCTGCCATCGTCAAGGCGGCGCTGGCTTAGGTGCCCATATCATCAATGGGCGCAGGCCCGTGTGGCCTTGTCGTTTGAACCCCGCCGCAAACGCTTTCCAGGCGAGAGCGTTTGCCGGGTGGAAAGCTGCGGTCCACCGCTCCTGGAGTGTCCCTAGAATTGCATCTTTGCGGGCTGGCGCAGCGTGTCCACGCCCCGCATCAGGTCTATGACGGCGGCTCCCTTGGGGTCGTCGGACCAGCCGAAGACGGAAATGTCGAGCGGGATGCGGCCATGGCGCTGCGCCAGCGAGACAAGCGCGCCCGAGGCGACCAGTGGCCGGGCAATGGCGTGGGGCACCCAGCCGAAGCCAAGGCCCGAGCGGATCATATCCAGCACGCCGACGGAAAAGGCCGATTCGATCTTGGGGCCGGAAATGCCGGCGGCGATCATCTGGGCTGGCTCGAAGGCCTCGACAAGCTGGCCGAAATGACTATTCACCGGGAAGGCGACGTAGGGAATGTCTTCGGGCAGCGTACCGTCTGCGCTGATCCGGTAACGCCACGAGCCGCCGACGACCGGGATCAGCGTATCGCGGCGCCAGACGGCGCGAGCGACCCGCTCATTGAAGGGCAGCGGCGGAAGATCGCGGGCCTCATAGCAGAGCAGAAGATCCGCATCACCACGCACGAACAGCGCCAGACAATCCTGCCGGTTCATCGTTCGCACACGCCATGAGATCGGTCCCCAGTGACTGGTCAGCAGGTTGTTGAGATCGGCGAAGACAGAGATGCACAGCGCATGCTGCGTTGCAATCACCATCGACTTTTCCGCATGCTCGAAATTGCGGATCTTGTGTCTGAGCGTTTCGATGCGCCTCAGGACCGAGCGGATTTCCTCCTCGTTGATCCGCAAGGCTTCACCCATTGAAACCTGGTTCGGATGCCGCTCGATCAGCGTCACCCCCACCCAATCCTCGAAGGCGCGGATACGGCGGGAAAATGCCGGCTGCGTGACGTGGCGGCGCTCGGCTGCACGGCTGAGATTGCCCTCCTCAAGCAGGATCAGCACGTCTTCCAGAAGTTTCGATTCCATGCCGTTCCTTTCTGGAGAGTGCCTTCACCCATACAGAAAGTATGAGTAGCCTCAGAAATAGGCATTGTTCAAGCCTGCGAAAACATCCGAACGTGGCAAATAACGATAAGAGTCAAGAAAATCGGATGACTGACATTATGAACCCAAACCCCAACGCGACAACACCGGTATCGGGAATTCTGGAGCGCTGTCATATACTGGCGCGCTCCATCCAGGCGCATCCGCGCGTGAAGCTCGGTCATCTGCCGACACCGCTGGAGCCGATGGACCGTCTCAGCGAAGCGCTTGGCGGGCCGCGTATCTGGGTCAAGCGTGATGACTGCACCGGGCTTGCAAGCGGCGGCAACAAGACCCGCAAGCTCGAGTTCCTGATCGCCGATGCGCTGGAAAAGAAAGCAGACACGATCGTCACCCAGGGTGCGACACAGTCAAACCATGTGCGCCAAAGCGTTGCTGCGGCTGCGAAATTCGGACTGAAAAGCCATGTTCTGCTGGAAGACCGCACCGGTTTCCCGGATGCGGAATACAAAGATGGCGGCAATGTCCTGCTGGACCGGTTCTTCGGTGCGGTGATCGAGCATCTGCCCGGCGGCACGGACATGAATGCGGCGATGGAGGCGCGGGCGGAAGATCTGCGCAAGACAGGCGCCAGTCCCTACATCATTCCGGGCGGTGGCTCGAATCCGGTCGGTGCCCTCGGTTACGTCGACTGCGCGCGCGAGCTGTTCGAGCAGGCTGCGGCGGAAGGTCTCGACATCGATCTGATCATCCATGCGACCGGCAGTTCCGGCACGCAGGCGGGCCTGGTCGCCGGGCTGGCAGCGCTGGAGGTGGATACGCCGCTTCTCGGGATTGGCGTCCGTGCGCCGCAGGAGACGCAGGAGCAGATGGTCTACAATCTGGCCTGCAAGACGATGGATTATCTCGGCATGGGCCATGAGATCCGCCGCGAAGCCGTCAGCGCCGACTGCCGTTTCGTCGGGCAGGGCTATGGCCTGCCGACTGCGGGCATGTGGGATGCACTGAAAATGCTGGCGGAGCTTGAGGGGCTTCTCTTCGATCCGGTCTATTCCGGCAAGGGCCTCGACGGCATGATCTCGCTCGTGCGCGAGGGTGCGTTTTCCGACATGAAAAACATCGTTTTCATCCACACCGGCGGCTCGGTCGGCCTGTTCGGCTACCGCGCCCACATGGAAGGGATTTTCTGAAAACTGAGAATGACTGCATTCCGGACCAGGCAGAAAGCCCGGTCCGTAAAACCAAAACCACAAAAGGGGAACTACAATGAAACTATTCCAGATGATCGGCAGGACGCTTGTCGGTGCCGCGGCCGCGACACTTCTCGCGCTTTCTGCCCAGGCACAGGATTTTACCGGCCATCTCGGCAAGATTGCCGATAGCGGTGTGATTACGATCGGTTATCGCGAAAGCTCGATCCCGTTTTCCTATCTCGACGAAAACCAGAAGCCTGTCGGCTACACGATGGATATCTGCGCCAAGATCGTTGACGCTGTTTCTGCAAAGGTCGGCAAGGATCTCGAAGTCCGTTACGTGCCGGTCAATCCGAAGACCCGCATGACGCTGATTGCCAATGGCACGATCGACATGACCTGCGGTTCGGCCACCAATACGCTCGCCCGTCAGGAACAGGTCGGTTTCCTGCAGACGATTTTCGTCACCGGCACCAAGATCCTGGTCAAGGCCGATTCCGGCATTCACTCCATTGATGATCTCGACGGCAAGGCCATTGCCCTGCCGCAGGGCACCACCAATGACAAGGTCATCCGCGAGGAGATCGAAAAGCGCGGCCTGAACGTCAAGATCCTCTCGGTCAGCAATCACGGAGAAGGCTTCCTTGCGCTCGACACCGACCGCGTCGATGCCTATTCGACCGACCATATCCTGCTGTTCGGGCTGAAGGCCAAGGCCAAGAACCCCGATGAATACGAAGTGGTCGGCGATTTCCTTTCCTTTGACCCCTACGGCATCATGATCCCGCGCGATGACGACGATTTCCGTCTGGTCGGGGAGACCGCCATTGCCGAACTGTCGCGCAGCGGCGAGCTCGATACGCTCTACGACACGTGGTTCAAGCCGCTCGGTGTTGAAAAGACCCCGCTGCTGGAATCCGCCTTCGTTCTGGCTGCGCTGCCGCGCTGAGCCTTGGTGAAACAGCTGTGATCCCGGCCGCCGGTTTTCCCAACCTTCCGGCGGCCGGGCGTTTCGTTTCAATCCGAGCGGGGCATTCATGAATTATAACTGGGACTGGTCGGTCCTCCTTCAGCCGCCCTATGCCGAATGGCTGGTGACCGGCACGCTGATGACCTTTGCAGTCGCGCTGTCTGCCTGGGTGATTGCACTTCTCATCGGTACGGTCATCGGCGTTGGCCGCACCCTGCCGGTCAGGCCGGTTGCCCTGCTGTGCACGGTCTATGTCGAGATCTTCCGCAACGTGCCGCTGCTGGTGCAGATGTTCCTGTGGTATTTCGTGGTGCCGGAAATCGTGCCGCACGATATGGGCACCTGGATGAAGCGCGACATGCCTTATCCGGAATTCACCACCGCCATGCTGGCGCTGGGCTTCTATACGGCAAGCCGCGTCGCCGAACAGCTGCGCGCCGGCATTCAGGCGGTCGGCAAGGGGCTCGTTTCCGCTGCCTACGCCAATGGTCTTTCGACGTTGCAGGTCTATCGCTACATCCTGCTGCCGATCGCGGTGCGCACCGTCATTCCGCCGATGACATCGGAATTCCTCACGATCTTCAAGAATTCCTCGCTGGCGCTGACCATCGGCGTGCTGGAACTCACCGCGCAGAGCCAGAAGATTGCTGAATATACGTTTCACGGCTTCGAAGCCTATGCCGCTGCAACGGTCATATATGTGGTGATCGCGCTGATCGTGACCGTGTTGATGCACATGTTCGAAAAGATGAACCGGATTCCCGGTCTAATCGGCAAGGAGCGCTGACCATGTCGGATTTCGATTTCGGCGTCATCGCCGATAATCTGCCCTTCCTCGCCCGCGGTCTGGCGCTGTCGCTTTGGCTCACCTTTCTGGTGATCGTCGGCGGCATCGTCCTCGGCGCCGGCCTTGCGCTGATGCGGCTGTCAACATCGAGGCCGGTTTCGTTGCTGGCGGCAACCTATGTGAACCTGATCCGTTCGATCCCGCTGATCCTGGTGATCTTCTGGTTCTATTTCCTGGTGCCGCTCGCCCTTGGCCGGCCGATCGGCTCGTTCTACTCGGCGCTGATCGCCTTCACTTTGTTCGAGGCGGCCTATTATTCGGAAATCATCCGCGCCGGCATCCAGTCGGTGCGCAGCGGCCAGGTCCATGCCGGTCAGGCCTCCGGCCTCAACTACTGGCAGATCCAGCGCTACATCGTGCTGCCGCAGGCCTTTCGCAACATGATCCCGATCCTTTTGACACAAGGGATCGTGCTGTTTCAGGATACCAGCCTTGTCTTTGTCGTCAGCCTCAGGGATTTCATGACCACGGCATCCATCGTCGCGCGTTCGGAAGGGCGTCTGGTCGAGATGTATGTCTTTGCGGCGCTTGTCTATTTCGTCATCTGCTTTTCCGGCTCGCTTGCCGTTCGCCATCTCCAGAAGGGGCGCTCCTCATGATAGAAATCGAAAATGTCAACAAGTGGTACGGCACGTTCCAGGTCTTGCAGGACTGCTCGACCTCGGTGAAAAAGGGCGAGGTTGTCGTGGTCTGCGGGCCATCGGGCTCGGGCAAGTCGACGCTGATCAAATGCGTCAACGGGCTTGAGAGCATCGGCGACGGTTCGATCCGGGTCGAGGGCACCGAGGTCACCGACCGCAAGACCAATCTGGTCAGGCTGCGCGCCAAGATCGGCATGGTGTTCCAGCATTTCGAGCTCTATCCGCATATGAGCGTGCGCGAAAACCTCTGCCTTGCGCCGATGAAAGTGCTCGGGCGCTCGCGGGCAGAGGCCAATGCCAAGGCCGAGGCGCTTCTGGAGCGGGTTGGCCTTTCAGCCCAGATCGACAAGTATCCGGCCCAGCTTTCCGGTGGCCAGCAGCAGCGCGTCGCCATCTGCCGGGCGCTGGCGATGGATCCGGATGCCATGCTGTTTGACGAGCCGACCTCGGCGCTCGATCCGGAAATGATCAACGAGGTGCTGGAAGTCATGGTCGCACTGGCCAAAGACGGCATGACGATGATGGTCGTCACCCATGAAATGGGCTTTGCCCGCCGTGTCGCTGACCGCGTGGTCTTCATGGACGCAGGCCGGATCGTCGAGGACCGGCCGACGGAGCGTTTCTTCTCTGCGCCGGAAAGCGAGCGGGCCCGGGACTTTCTGTCCAAGATCGTTTCACACTGATTCCGGTGCCGTTTTGGTGTCGCGCCAGCCGGGGTGCCATCCGCTGAGCCGGTATGATGCGTCGCGGCATCCTACGTCATATTGCTTTCTGCTGCTATGGATGCCGATATGGCTGAGAAGCATATAAATTTCGCAATTGCTCAAAAAATGCGTATTATCTGCAAATAAAATAGTCAAATTCAGCATATCTCATCGCGTCGATGTAACGGATGACAATAATGAGTGCGCCAGTGGACAACAGTCCCGGCGCTGACTGCTCCTATGCTCGGATGATTGCTGCGGGTGGCCGCAGTGTCCAGAAAACATGGAGCGGGAAATGAAACAAACAGACACTGGAAAGACATTCATTCGCCGGAACTGGCTGGGTCTCGGTTTTGCAGCGCAAATGTTCATCGCATCGCTCGGCCTGGCTTCGGTTGCGCCAGTCTCTGAGGCGCATGCCGAAATGCCGGCCGCCTGCGCCGATCTGCAGGCAAAATATCCGGATCTGAAGGGCAAGACCCTCGTCAATGCCGTGAACCCGCATACGCCGGGCTATGAGGCGCTCGACCCGAACGACCCGAACA
Source organism: Martelella sp. HB161492 (assembly GCF_013184775.1). GTDB lineage: Bacteria > Pseudomonadota > Alphaproteobacteria > Rhizobiales > Rhizobiaceae > Martelella. The sequence continues at coordinate 176,579 of NZ_JAATVV010000004.1, read as the reverse complement.
AATATATCGGTTTTGACATCGATCTCGGTGAAGCAATCGGCGATTGCCTTGGCTTCAGCCTCACTTACAAGCCGGTCACCTTCGCCGCGCTTCTGACGACGCTTGAGGCCGGTCAGGCCGACATCGTCATCTCCGACATCTATGCCACGAAGGAGCGCGCCAAGGCGGCGGATTTCGTCACCTATCTGAAGGTGTTTGATGGCGTTCTGGTTGCCAAGGGCAATCCGAAGAATATCGATGGCATCAACACTTCCATGTGCGGTACCACGGCTGCGGAAAATACCGGCTATGTGGAAGTGCCGCTCATTCAGGCGCTTGCCGCAGAATGCCAGGCCGCTGGCAAGCCTGCGCCGGAAATCCAGCTCTACGACAACAATGCCAACTGCATTCAGGCGATCCTGTCGGGCCGCGCAGACACCTATATCAATGATGCGAACACGGTTGACGGTGCCGTTGCCGCTTATCCCGACAAGCTGGAGAAGGCGACGGCTGTGACGCTTCCCTATTCGGTCGGCATTGCCGTTCCGCGTGGCAATACCGATTTCCGCGACGCCGTCATGGCAGCGCTGACGGAGATCCAGAAGAGCGGCATGCAGGCCGAAATGATGACCAAGTGGAACCTGCCTGCTGATCAGATCGAAGAGCCCAAGCTCGTTCTGGCGGACTGATCTCCTTTCAAAAGAAAACCGGCCGGCTGCTGATGCACCGGTCGGTCCTCTTCTCCTTTTATGCCGAGAGGCACCATGGATCTATTTATTCATTACCTGACCCAGCCCTATCTGGTGACCGGGATTATCTACACGCTGCTGATCACGGTTCTTGGCCTTGCCGGCGGCACGGTCATGGGGATCGTGCTTTCGGCCATGCAGCTGGGGCGCTACCGGCCGCTCGCCATTTTCGCGCGGGCCTATGCCATTATCTTTCGCGGCACGCCGCTGATCCTGCAGATGATCTTCTGCTACAATGCACTGCCGATGATCGGCATCAAGCTGACCGCGATCGAAGCCGCCGGGTTGGCGCTGGCGCTCAATGAAGCGCCTTTCATTGCCGAGATCATCCGCGCCAATATCATCGCTGTTGATCGCGGCCAGATCGCTGCCGGTCAGGCGCTGGGCATGCGGCCGCTGGCGATCATGGTTCGCATCGTTGTGCCCCAGGCCTTCCGCACCATGGTGCCGGCGCTTGGCAACGAGGCTGTCAGCGCATTGAAGAATTCCTCTTTGGCCTCCGTCGTCTCGGTGCAGGAACTGACACTGCGTTCGACCCAGCTTGCCTCGTCGACCTTCGACTTCTTCTCGATCTTCTTTGCTTCCGGCCTGATGTATCTGGTTCTGACCGGCGCGATCGCGCTCATTCAGCTGATTGTCGAGGCGGTGCTCGATCTCGATGCGGATCCGAAGACGCGGTTGACACGGCTGATCCCGTGGCGCCGGGCCGAGCAGCCGGCTGTGGCGGTTGTCGCGCCGGGTGCGGCCGCGGTGGCTGACGCTGACACCGCGCCCGAACCGGCGCCGGAGTACCTCGTCAGGCCTATCCGAGTGATCGATCACGACAAGCGCTGGAGCGCGCTTGAGAAAAACCGGATCGCGGTGGAGATCCGCGGCCTGCACAAGAGCTATTCGGGGCAGGCCGTTCTCAATTCGCTGGATCTGGATGTGCGGCTCGGTGAGGTGGTCGCGCTTCTCGGACCGAGCGGATCAGGCAAGAGCACGCTTCTGCGCTGTATCAATCATCTCGAAACCTGGGACAGTGGCTCAATCCGGGTGATCGACCAGTCGATCGGCGTTGATGGGCGCGGGCGTTCGCTGTCACAGGGTGCCATCGCCGATGCGCGGGCGTCGGTCGGCGTCGGCATGGTGTTTCAGAATTTCAATCTTTTCGGCCATCTCACGGCCCGCGAGAACGTGGCCGGACCGTTGCGCTGGGTTCAGGGGCTGTCGCGCAGCGAGGCGAACCGGCGGGCCGACGAACTGCTCGAACGGGTCGGCCTGTCGCATCGCGCCGATGCCTTGCCGCGTCACATGTCCGGCGGACAGCAGCAGCGTGTCGCCATTGCCCGGGCGCTGGCACCCAATCCGGCAATCCTGCTTCTGGATGAGCCGACCTCCGCGCTTGATCCCGAACTTGTCAGCGAGGTGCTTGATGTTATCCGCCGGCTCGCCGTCGAGGACGGCCTCACCATGCTGATCTCAACCCACCAGCTCGGCTTCGCCCAGGATGTCGCCGATCGGGCGGTTTTCCTGGCCGAAGGCGCGATCGTTGAGCAGGGGCGGGCGGGCGAGATGCTCTCGCGCCCGAAAAATCCGCGCACGCAGCAATTCCTGCAGATTGTCAGCGAAGAGAACGGCCAGCCCGGCTGAGCGGCACGAACACTTTGAATGGAGAGAAGAATGACGCATTACAAATTGCCGGCCAGGCCCGAAACGGTGCACTGGGGCTATTTCAGCAAGACCATCGAGCCTGTCCTGACCCTGCGATCCGGCGATACCGCCACGATCGACACGATCACCCATCACGCCAATGATGATTATGAGCGGATGATCAAAGGTGATGAGGAAGCCGAAGCGATCTATCGCTGGACCAGTACGGAAAAAGCTGTTTCCAGACGTGGTGCAGGTCCCGACAGCGGTCCTTTCGAGCATGGCCCGGGCGAGGGGCTGGGCGTGCATCTGCTTACCGGACCGATCGCCATTGATGGTGCCGAACCTGGCGATGTGCTGGAAGTTCGCATTCTCGATATCTATCCCCGGCCAAGCGCCAATCCGGAATTCGAAGGGCGTTTCTTCGGTTCCAACCCTTCGGCGAACTGGGGCTTTCAGTATCAGGACCTGATTGAAGAGCCGAAGCCGCGCGAAGTCGTGACGATCTATGAACTCAACATGTCCGAACCGGCGCATGTTTCTGCCGTCTATTCCTATGTCTGGACTCCGCAGACTGATCCCGACGGCGTCGTCCATCCCGTGATCGACTATCCCGGCGTCCATGTCGACCATGCGACGATCACGAAGAAGCAGGATGTTCTGAAGGGCATTAGCGTGCCTGCGCGTCTGCATTTCGGCACGATGGGGCTGGCACCCGCAGAGGCCGATTTCGTCAGCACCATTCCGCCGAGCTATACCGGCGGCAATATGGATGACTGGCGCATCACCAAGGGCGTCAGAATGTTCTATCCGGTCTCGGTGGCCGGCGCGATGTTCTCGGTCGGCGATGCCCATGCGACCCAGGGCGACAGCGAGCTTTCCGGCACGGCGGTCGAGATCTCGATGACCGGCAAGTTCGAGTTCATCCTGCACAAGAAGAGCGATCTTGCCGGAACCATCATGGAAGGGCTCACCCATCCGCTGCTGGAAAATGATGATGTCTGGGCGGTGTTCGGTTTCAGCGTCACCAACTATCTCGCCGAGCTCGGCGCCAATCATCAATATGAGATCCTCACCAGCTCAAGCCTCGATAATGCCATGCGCGACGCCTTCAGGAAGCTGCGCCGCTTCTTGATGACGGTGCATGATCTGACGGAAGACGAGGCGATTTCGCTGATGTCGATTGCCGCCGATTTCTCGGTAACCCAGGTGGTCGATGCCAATTGGGGTGTGACCGGCTCAATCCGGAAGAGCCTTTTTTCATGCTCTTGAGACCGGGACTGGCTTTTCACTCTTCGCGCGTGCAGTATGATCCGATCGACGCTCATGAGGCGTCGATCACCAGCAGCACGGATGAAAGGATGAATGTCAGGCAATTCATAGCCGAGTCATATCCGCAGGATGTTCGCAGCGAAGCGTGGCGTGCGTTGCTGGCTGAATTCAATCTGCATTCGGTCCGTCTTGATGGCGCCCGGGACAGCTATTCCAATGCGGTCCTGCGTGGCGATGGTGATGGCGTTATTGTCGGCCGTCTGGTGGCGGGCTCACAGATCCTGTCATGCATTCCCAAGCGCAGCCGCATGCTGATGGGCATCATCCCGCTTGATGAGAGCCTCGAGGTGATGAGCGACGGTCTGACACGGGAGGTCAGTGCCGGCCAGCTCGTCGTGCTGCAGATGGATCGTCCCTGGGAAGCGCGGTTTGCCACCAATGTGCGCACGGCCGTCTTTGCGATTTCGGATGCGGTGCTGCAGCGGCGCGGTGCAGCCTGGGTGCCGTTCTCGGATCCGCGCTGTTTCGACAGTGCCGGCCTGGCGGCGGTCTTCATCCGCGCGATGGAAAGTGCCGTTGCCGAAATGGAACGCCTTTCCAATGCGGAATGGCAATCGCTTGAGCAGTTTATCGCCGATCTTTTCGTGACCATGGTCGTGGAGGCGGAGGCGGCGGACAAGCCAGCAACGCCAAGCCTTGCCGCGCTGTTCAACCGGATCACGCTGGCTATCGAGAAACGTCTTCATGATGCGGAACTGACCGCGGCCAAGGTGGCACGGGTGGAGGGCATTTCCGAGCGCTATTTGCAGAAGCTGTTTGAGCAGAATGGCGAAAGCTTTGCCCATTATCTGCGGGAGCGACGGCTGCAGCGTGCCCGCGCGGCGCTGGTGACGCCGGGCGATACGCGTCTGCCGGTCGCCGATGTCGCCTATAATTGCGGCTTTGGCGATGCTGCCAATTTCAGTCGCATGTTCAAGGAGCGTTTCGGGCTGCCGCCCGGCGCCTTTCGCTCGCAATATCTTGATCGATTTGCGGACAGTGCCGGCACGGAGCAGCGCGGCTGGCCGGTCAAGGCGCTGGCGGGCAAGAAGTCCGCGTCAAAACCCGCAACCCACGTTGCAATCGTCGACGAGGGCGCTGCCAATGAGACTGTGGATTGCGGCCGGCATCACCATCTGGCCGTCAATGCGTCGCGGGTTCACTGGGGCTATTTCAGCCGGTCGCTGACGCCGGTGCTGGAGATCAGCTCGGGCGATACGGTCGAGATCGAAACGCTCTCGCAGCACGCTTCCGATGCACCGGACCTGATGATTGCCGGCGACAGTGCCGCAGAAGATGTGTTTCACTGGACCCCGGAGCGGAAGGCGGTCGATCGCCGCGGCGCCGGACCGATCGACGCCTCGGTCTTCGGACGCGGTGCCGGTGAGGGGTTCGGGGTGCATATCTGCACCGGGCCGATCTATGTGCGTGAGGCAAAGCCGGGCGACGTGATCGAAGTGCACATCGAGGACATGGTGCCGCGCCCGAGCCGTAGTCCGGCCGGGCTCGGGCGCTGTTTCGGCAGCAATGTTTCCGCCTGGTGGGGATATCATTATTCGGAACTGGTCAAGGAGCCCAAGCAGCGCGAAAACGTCACCATATTCGAGGTCTTTCCTGATGAAGGATTTGCCGAGGCGCTGTTTTCCTATCGCTGGACGCCGCAGACCGATCCGTTCGGCGTTGTCCACCGCACCTATGATTATCCCGGCGTGCCGGTTGATCGCTCTTCGGTGGAGGTCTGTGACCTGGCCTTAAGGCGCACGCGCATTCCGCTGCGGCCGCATTTCGGCGTGATCGCGCTGGCCCCGCGCGAGAGCGAGTTCATCGATTCCGTGCCGCCAGCCTATTTCGGCGGCAATCTCGACAATTGGCGGCTTGGCACAGGAGCAAGCGTGTTTCTGCCGGTCTCTGTCGTCGGCGGGCTGGTGTCGATCGGCGATCCGCATGCCGCACAGGGCGACGGCGAGCTCTCCGGGACCGCAATCGAATGCTCGATGACGGGCAGGGTGCGCATTACCCTGCACAAGAACGATGCGCGTTTCGCCGATCTGACCTACCCCCTGATCGAGACGCCCGATGAATGGGTGCTTACCGGCTTCAGCCATCCGGATTATCTGGCCGAGTTCGGCGCCAAGGGGCAGGGCGAGGTCTACGCCAAGTCCTCGCTTGACCTTGCCATGAAGGATGCCTTTCGCAAGGCACGGCGTTTTCTCATGGGGCGCCACGGACTGAGCGAAGACGAGGCGATCGCAGTGATGTCGTCCGCCGTTGATTTCGGGGTCACGCAGGTTGTCGATGGCAATTGGGGCATTCACGCGATCATTCGCAAGGCGATATTCGAAAGCGAGAAGGATTAATGATGCAGTTTCACATGATTGCGGGTGGCCCGCAGCCGGTCGCTCCCTTCAGCCATGCCGTCGAGAGCGACGGATTTGTCTTCATTACCGGACAGATGCCGGATACGCCCGCAGCGCCGGGCGTTTTGCCGGCCGGGATCGAAGCCCAGACCAATAATGTCATGGCCAACCTTCAGACCGTGCTGAACGGGCTCGGGCTCGGGCTGGAACATGTGGTGATGGCGCGGGTCTATCTCACGCATTTCAAAGAGGATTACGCCGCCATGAATGCGGCCTACCGGCGTTTCTTCCCGCAGGACCGGCTTCCGGCCAGAACCTGCGTCGGGGTGACGGGGCTTGCCTATGATGCGCGGATCGAAATCGATCTTGTTGCTCGGCGGCCAGCCTGAGGCTCTAGCGCATCGGCTCTAAAATCGGAATCGATTTTCGAAAAGAACGATGCGTAGCTTCAATCAGTTAGAGCGTCCTTGGTGCATCCGAATGGATGCACGGCGCTCTGAGGCCAATTCCCGCTCCAAAAATGTCTCTGGCTTTCCGGGCCTGCCGGTAACGCAGCTTGCCATCTTCAGCCCGACAGAGGATGATCCGGCAATGATCGAGAACACATCTGAACCTTCTCCGCACGTCCGGCGCTGTTCAGACGGCGCCGGTGCAGTCTGCAGCCCCGGCCAGCATGCGGAATGGCTTACCAGAAAATGAGTGCAATTGCAGCCTATGCCGGCCTGTTTCTGACCGCGCTGATCGCAGCCACCATCCTGCCGATGCAATCGGAGGCGGCGCTGGCCGGCCTCATTCTTGCGGGCAAATTTCCGATCTGGGCGCTCGTTCTGACGGCGAGCATCGGCAACATACTGGGGTCTCTGATAAACTGGTGCCTTGGCCGCGGGATCGAGCGATTTCGCGACCGGCGCTGGTTTCCCGTTAGCCCGAAGGCGCTGGCGCGCGCGCAGAGCTGGTATCAGCGCTACGGCAAATGGTCGCTGCTGCTGAGCTGGGCGCCTGTCATCGGCGATCCGATAACGGTGGTGGCGGGTGTCCTGCGTGAGCCGCTGGCGACCTTTCTTGTCCTTGTCGCGCTTGCCAAGGTCGGCCGCTATCTCATCATCGCCATGGCGATCGCGAGTGCGACATGACATTGAAGCTTACGTGACCGCCTGGAACCGGCTATAGGCCAGACAGGGATGTTTCGAGAATCCTTCGGCCATTCAGGGACGCTCGGTCGTTGCTGGAACCGGGGCTGTTTGCTGGAGAGTTGACATGAAAGCGATGCTGTTTGAGCTTTTCGAGGAACCGCCGGAGATCGTCGATGTGCCCGATCCTGCACCCGGCGATGACGGCGTCGTCATCAAGGTAAGCGCAACGGGATTGTGTCGCAGCGACTGGCATGGGTGGATGGGACATGATCCGGATATTCGTCTCCCCCATGTTCCCGGTCATGAATTCGTCGGCGAAGTGGTTGCCACCGGAAACCGGATCAAGAGCTTCAGAGCCGGTGATCGCGTCACCGTACCCTTTGTTTCCGGCTGCGGTCATTGTGCCGAATGCCACTCCGGCAATCAGCAGGTTTGCCCCAACCAGTTTCAGCCGGGATTCACCCATTGGGGGTCGTTCGCCGAATATGTGGCGATAGACTTTGCCGAGACGAATCTGGTGAAACTGCCGGATGCGATCGACGATGTGACCGGCGCAAGCCTTGGATGCCGGTTCGCGACGTCGTTCCGCGCGGTTGTCGATCAGGCGCGGGTCAGGGCCGGCGAGTGGGTTGTGGTTCACGGCTGCGGCGGGGTTGGCCTGTCGGCGATCATGATTGCAAAGGCGCTGGGCGCAAACGTCGTTGCGGTTGATATCTCTGACGAAAAGCTTGCTTTCGCAGAGGAATGCGGTGCGGTCGCGAGCGTCAACGCGTTGCATGTCCCCGACACGGTCGAAGCCATCCGGGATATCACCCGGGGCGGTGCCCACGTCTCCATCGATGCGCTGGGAAGCCCTGGGACCTGCTTCAATTCCATCCAGAATCTGAGACGCCGGGGCAGGCATGTGCAGGTGGGGCTGATGCTTGGCGAGCAGTCCACGCCGAAAATTCCCATGGCTCAGGTCATCGCGCACGAGCTGGAGATCTATGGCAGCCATGGCATGCAGGCATGGCGCTATGATGAGATGCTGGCGATGATTGCCGCAGATAAGGTGCAGCCGCAAAAACTTATCGGCCGGCGCGTATCCCTCGATGAGGCCGCAACGCTGCTCACCACGATGGATAAGTCGACGGATATCGGCATCAGCGTCATCGATCGCTTTTAGCCCCGGTCCGGGCTCAGCATCCCTCGATAGGCATCGGGTGCACTGGCAGCTCTGGCAAAACCGCGTCGCCAGCTGGCAGGCACGGTCCGATGCAATATCCGCGCTGGTGCAAGCGCGATGGGAAAAATATTGCTTTTCTGCTGATGGTGCGTTTGTTTGGACTTGCCAGCTCGTCAAGGGCGTCAGTCTTGAAGGGCTAGCGCATCGGCTCGGAAACCGGAATCGATTTTCGAAAAGAACGATGCGTCGATTCAACAAGATAGAGCGCCAGCCTGTTCAGGCCGGTCACCATGAGCGCAAGGGCATCGACGATGAAGTCTGATCATCTGATATTGTCCCGAAACACCACGATCGCGTTTCCTGAAACGCCGACGGTGCCGGTCAGGAACGCGCTTGGCATTTTCGCACGGGATTTTGCCAAGGTTTTCGGGGCCGCGCCGCTGGGTGTCGGGCGCGGTTCAGCCGATATCGTGTTGACCATCGACCCGGATGCCGACGCGCGCGGTCCGGAAAGCTTTTCGATCGACTTTTCGGACGGTGCCGGCTCTGCCGTCTCGCATGTTACCGCCAACGATGAACTCGGGCTGATTTATGCGCTGCTCCATCTGTCCGAACACTGGCTCGGCGTCGATCCGTTCTGGTTCTGGGCAGATCGGGAGCCGCAGCGCCTTGAGACGATTGCCGTGCCTGCCCGGGCCTTCCGCTCGCCGAAGCGCCGGGTGCGCTATCGCGGCTGGTTCGTCAATGATGAGGTCTGTCTGATCGGCTGGACTGAGATTTACCCGCCGCCGGCGGAGATCTGGAAGCCGGTCTTCGAAACATTGCTGCGGCTGGGCGGCAATCTCGTCATACCGGGAACGGATCTGCCGCGCGATGGCGTGCAGACTGCGGTGGCGGCCGAGATGGGGCTCCATGTGAGCCATCATCATGCCGAACCGCTCGGTGCGGAAATGTTCTTTCGCGCCCATCCCGATCAGGAGGCGAGCTTTGACCGGAACGGAGCGCTGTTCGAGGCGCTGTGGCGCGAGGCCATCGAGCGGCAGAAAGATCAAAGGGTCGTCTGGGCGCTCGGCTTTCGCGGTCAGGGCGATTGTCCTTTCTGGGAGCAGGATCCCGCCTATGATACGCCCGAGCGCCAGGGCGCGCTGATCAGCCGCGCCGTGCAGCGGCAATATGATCTGCTGCAGGCGATCCTGCCCGGCGCGCCCTGCCTGACCTATGTCTATGGCGAGATTGCCGAACTCTATCGCGCTGGCCACATCGAATTTCCACCGGGTGTCATGCGCATCTGGTCGGATAATGGCTATGGGCGCATGGTGTCGCGCCGCCAGCATAATCACAGTCTGCGGGTGCCATCGCTGCCGGAACCGCAGGATCAGGGGCCGCACGGCATCTATTATCATGCAACCTTCCACGATCTTCAGGCCTCGAGCCATCTGACCATGCTGCCGGTGGCATCTTCCCTGATCATCGGCGAACTCCAGGCGGCCTTTGCCGCCGGGGCCGACGCGCTGTTGCTGGTCAATTGCGGTAATGTCCGCCCGCATCTCTATACGCTCGATCTGATCGCGCAGCTCTGGAACCACGGATATGCCGATGCCGCTTTGGCGCCGTCAGAATTTGCCGGGCGCTACTTTCCGCAGCAGAGCGAGGCAGTCTCGGAGCTGATCCGCCGGCATATTGCCTGCGCGATTGCCTATGGTCCGCATGATGACGACCGCGCCGGAGACGAATTCTATCATCATCCTGCCCGCTCGCTTGCAGGCCATGTGATGCGTGGAGAGACCGACAGAACGGCTGAAGATCTGATCTGGGCAACGGGCAGGGTTTCGCTGCGCGACCAGGCCCGCTGGTTTGAGGAACATGCCGCCGCTGCCGCCGAACGCTACCGGAGGCTCGAGCAGGATTGTGATCAGCTGGCCCAGTCTCTGGCTGAAGACCAGGCGGTCTTCTTTCGCGACTTCCTGCTGTTCCAGACGCGCTTTCATCGCAGCAGCGCCCAGGGCCTGAGCTTCCTCGCGAACAGTATTCTTGCCTTTCTCGACGGTGCCTATCCGCAGGCCTTTGTCCATGCGGCCCAGTCGGTCTGGGCCTATCGTGAAACGCTGTCCGCGATGGAAAACAGCGAACACGGCAAATGGCAGCATTTTTTCCGCGCCGACTGGCTGACCAATGTGAAGATCACCCTCTACACGGTCGAATCCCTGCGTTCCTTCTATCGCATGTTTGGCGACGGTCCCGATTTCTTTCTCTGGCACAAGGCCTATCTCATGCCGGAGCGCGAAAAGAAGATCTACCTCGAAAACACCCATCGCAACCCGCCATCAGACGATGCGCTGGCGCAGCGCCTGAAGGTCCATTTCGGCATGTAGATCCAACGCCTGTCTCGGCAACGCCGCCGGCCGGCTCCGGCTCCGGCAATGGCCATGGTTTGCTGAAACAGGCCATCCGTCCGCCGCGACTATTGCGAGCCGCGATAATGGCCGGTCACGATGGTTTTCCACCAGACGATGATGGCCGGAGTCACACCACGGCGCGGCTTCCTGTTCGGCTGGTTTCCGTCCGAAGAGCAGGGCTTCATCGAACATCGGATTTTTCGCGCGCGATTGGCCGGGCAGGCGGGCGTCATGCCGACGGCGCTATTTTCCAAGTTCTGTCTTGACTTATCCTGGCCCGTGGTTTTCAAAGGTATGTCTTGTTTAATTCGGGCGCACACGATGATGCGCCGTTCGCAAAAGGGAGATCGATCATGGCTTTTGAATTACCTGCGCTGTCCTATTCCCACACGGCTCTGGCTGAACGCGGCATGGGGCAGGAGACCCTCGAACTGCATCATGGTAAGCACCATCAGGCCTATGTCACGGCGCTGAATGGATTTGTTGAAAAGAATGACGTGCTTCAGGGCAAGTCGCTTGAGGAGATCATCGCCCTTGCCAAGGATCAGGCCGATCTTGCGCCCGTTTTCAACAATGCCGGCCAGCATTGGAACCACATCCATTTCTGGAATGCGCTGTCGCCGTCGGGCGGACAGATCCCAGGCCGGCTTGAGGCCAAGATTGTCGAGGATTTCGGATCGGTCGATGCCTTCAAGGACGCCTTCAAGGCCGCGTCTGTCGGGCAGTTCGGCTCCGGCTGGGCCTGGCTCATCCTCGGCAATGACGGCAGGCTGAAGACGACGAAAACGCCGAATGGCTCCAACCCGCTGGCGACGGGCGAGGGCAAGGTGCTGCTCGGCCTCGATGTCTGGGAACACAGCTATTATCTCGATTTCCGTAACCGTCGCCCTGACTATGTCAGCAATTTCCTCGACCGGCTTGCCAATTACGAATTTGCCGAAGCCAATCTCGGCTGACCTGGCGCGGCAGCTGTCTCAGCCGGTCCGGCACAACCCATGCGCCGGGCCGGTTCTCCGAAAAGCCGGGTGAAGGATCATGAATATGCGTGACACTGTCCAGGAAAAGCCGGCGGGCGATCATCGCTCGTCTGATCCGTCCGGTCAAAGCCTTGAACTGTCGTTCGCGACACCTGCAAATGCGCCGGTTGAGCGGCAGGATTTCCGCGATGCCATGGCCTCGCTGGCGGCCAGCGTCTGCATCGTCAGCGCGCGGGATGAGGACGCGCGTGCCGGGCGCACCGTGACAGCGGTCATGTCGCTCACGGGGACACCGCCTTCCGTTCTGGTTTCCATCGATCGGGAAAGCCTGCTGGCCGGCATGATCCGCCATTCGGCAACCTTTTCCCTTGCCGTGCTTGCACGATCGCAATGGACGATTGCCGATGCCTTTGCCGGGCGCATCGCCGCCGCGCACCGTTTCAAGTGCGGTCGCTGGGACAGCTGGCCATCCGGCAATCCGAAACTTGCCCATGCCGTCACTGCGATGGATTGCGCGGTGATCGGTCAGATCGTGACCGAAACCCACATATTGTTTGCCGGCGCGATTGTCGGGATCGAGCGCAGCGCCAGACTATCGCCGCTGATCTGGCATGATCGCGGCTACCATTCGGCTGATTGACCTGCGCTGCTCATTCCAAAGGGCAGGGCGGGGAACGGGCAATCATCGTCTGCGATGACCAGCCTCAGCCCGCGAAAGGCCGCGCTATGCGGTTTCGCGTAACAGGTAAGTGCATCGCCGCCCGCCGCTGACAATATGTTCGCCACGCTGCACCTCGACAGAGGGGCCGAGCACCTTGCGGAAAATCTCGATTTCGGAGCGGCAGAAGCTCTGGCATGCGGCGGCGGCGGCACAGATCGGGCAATGGTTTTCAGTCAGCATGATGGTGCCGTCGACAAGCGGCTCCCAGTCGGCCATGTAGCCCTCGGCGCTTCGCAATGCTGCAAGGGTCTGAACCTTGGTTTCCAGATCGGCGCAACGGGCCAGGGCGGCGGAATAGACCGTGCCGATCTTGCTTTCCCGCTCGGCGATAACCGTGTCGACCGCAGCTTCCCCCAGCTTTGCGCGAATGGTTTCAAGAAGTTCGACCGTCAGCGCGGCATGGGTGTCGGGAAAGCGCTGCTGGCCTGCCAGGGTCAGGTGCCATTGCTGTTGCGGGCGGCCGACACCGGATCTGAGGCTGATGGCTTCCACGAGACCCTGTTCGCTCAGGCGCTTCAGCTGCTGGCGTGCCGCTTCGCCCGTGGTGTGCAGATGCCTGCCGATGTCGGCCGCCGTCATCGGGCCAAGCATCTTCAGCTGCATGAGCACGCGTTCGCCAGCATTATGCATCTGCTGTTCGGATCTGTCCCTCGCCGGTGCGGTAGATTTCTGCAATGTGTTCAACCGTTGTCTGCGGAAAATCCTGAAGAAACATATAAGCACAGCCCGTTTTTCAAAGCAATGTCTTTGAAAAACGGGCTGTGCAGTCGGCAATGACGGGGCGTTGGCTGGTCAGTGATGCCTGGCACGGCTGTTGCGTCGGGCTTCCGCCGTTCTTTCAACTCTGTGGCGACTGTCGGCGGCAACAATGCGAAAGCGGTGTTCGGCGCGCGCCGGCAGGACTTCAGTGCGGGCCCTGTTTCGGAATCAGTGCGCTCGCTGATTCAGATGGCGCGTCTCGACCGGGAAAATCCGCCGGGCGCACATGACTGCGGCCAGAGCGCTGTGTGTCCTTCTGGACGCGCCAGAACGCTCTATCTTGTCGAATCTACGCACCGCCCTGTCTGGCGATCTTGATCTATCTATCTGTTTTTCTGCGGGAAATTTTTCTGGCCAGGCAATTGGCAAATGGCGGAGAGGAAGGGATTCGAACCCTCGATACCATCTCTGGTATACTCCCTTAGCAGGGGAGCGCCTTCGACCACTCGGCCACCTCTCCGGTCCGGCCCTGATAAGCGGTTTTGTTCCGCTGATCAAGCCATGCTTGAAGCTTTTCGCCAAAAATCTGACACACCGCTCTTGCATGTTATCGGTGTTGTGGCATTTCATGGCTGATTACAACCTTTTTGAAGGTTCGATACCGGGGCCGGATACGTTTTCGGTCCGGCCGGTTGATCACTGGAATGCCTGGGACGCGGTTGGCGGGATTCGGGGCCGGCCGGAATCAGCGCTGATTGCTCAATGTCAGCCTGATCTAACGTAGTTGACGTCATTTCGGTTGTTAGCGGGTTTGGATTGACTGGCGTCCGGTTAATTTTTGCCCGGCCTTGATTTGTGTCAAAAGTATATATTTTTTATTCTGTATGTTTATTTGATTTTCATCAATTCTAGGGCGTTGTTGCTTCAGAAAAATAGTAAAAATGTCAAATTTCGCTGGACTTTATACGTCTTTGGTACCATATACGAACCGTTAAATCGAAGAGCGTTGACCACGGCGTCAACCATCGACGCGATCTTCAAGGGCTTTGCCCCAGGGCTTGCGCCAGGCGCCAAAAGTTAGCTCGCAATTGCGATGGAATGCCATCGCCGGTGTTGGTGAAATGTTCAAAGTTCCGGGAATGCCCGCTCCAAAGTCGCCCCTTCTTGAACCATTGCGGTTCGGTGCGTCTCGCGCGAGTGCTCCCCTTTCCCGGTTGAAGTGCTGCGCCCCAGTCATCCTCCTCTGAGTGCAGCACAGACGCCAGTTTCACACCCGTACCTCTTTTACCTGTGAGGGCCTTAATCATGGATATGTATGCCAAACACACGAATGTCCACGCCGATGCCTGGGAAGGCTTCAGCGATGGGGCATGGCGCAAGAAAATCGACGTGCGCAACTTCATCCAGGAAAACTACACGCCTTATGAAGGCGATTCTTCTTTCCTGGCACCTGCGACCGAGCGTACCAAGGCATTGTGGGACGAGTTGAGCGTCCTCCTCAAGAAAGAACGTGAAAAGGGCGGTGTTCTGGACGTTGCTTCGACGATCCCGTCGTCGATCACGGCTCATGACGCCGGCTACATCAACAAGGACCTCGAAATCATCGTTGGCCTGCAGACGGACGCTCCGCTGAAGCGCGCCATCATGCCGAATGGCGGTCTGCGCATGGTCGAGGGCAGCCTTGAGACCTATGGCTTCAAGGTTCCTGAAGCCGTGCATGAAACCTGGACCAAGTATCGCAAGAGCCACAACCAGGGCGTCTTCGATGTCTACAGCCCTGACATTCTGGCCTGCCGCAAGTCGGGCGTGATCACCGGCCTGCCGGATGCCTATGGCCGCGGCCGCATCATCGGCGACTATCGCCGTGTTGCTCTTTACGGCACGGATTTCCTGCGCGCCCAGAAGCAGGCAGAATTCCATGAACTCGACGATGCCGTCTTTACCGACAAGACCATGCAGCTGCGCGAGGAAGTCACCGAACAGTGGCGTGCTCTCGACGAACTGCGCGAAATGGCTGCCAAGTATGGCGTCGACATTTCGAAGCCGGCCCGCAATGCCCGCGAAGCCATTCAGGGCGTTTATTTCGGCTATCTCGCCGCTGTGAAGGAACAGAACGGCGCTGCTATGTCGATCGGCCGTATCTCGACCTTCCTCGACATCTATCTCCAGCGCGACATTGATGCCGGCTTCATCACGGAAGAAGACGCTCAGGAGATGGTTGATGACATGATCATCAAGCTCCGCATCGTCCGCTTCCTGCGCACGCCGGAATATGACGAACTGTTCTCGGGCGATCCCGTATGGGTCACCGAATCGATCGGCGGCATGGGCGAAGACGGCCGTACGCTGGTATCGAAGAGCAGCTTCCGTTTCCTCAACACCCTTTATAACCTCGGCCCCGCACCGGAACCGAACCTGACGGTTCTGTGGAGCCCGGCTCTGCCGCAGGGCTTCAAGCACTTCTGCGCCAAGGTTTCGGCCGACACTTGCGCCATTCAGTATGAGAATGACGAACTGATGCGTCCGAAGTGGGGTGATGACTACGGTATCGCCTGCTGCGTATCGTCGATGCGGATCGGCAAGCAGATGCAGTTCTTCGGCGCCCGCGCCAACCTCGCAAAGGCTCTGCTTTATGCGATCAACGGTGGTGTTGACGAAAAGAAGATGAAGGGCAAGAAGGTCGCAGAAGGCCTTGAACCCATCACCGGCGACGTTCTGGAATATGACGAAGTTGTCGAAAAGTTCGACAAGGCCATGGACTGGCTGGCAAAGACCTATGTCAAGGCTCTGAATGCCATCCACTACATGCACGACAAGTATTCGTATGAACGCATCGAAATGGCGCTGCATGACCGTGACATCCTGCGCACGATGGCTTGCGGTATCGCTGGCCTGTCGATTGCAGCTGACTCGCTGTCGGCCATCAAATATGCCAAGGTTGAAGTCATTCGTGACGAAACCGGTCTTGCCGTTGACTACAAGATCACCGGCGATTTCCCGGCCTTCGGTAACAATGATGACCGTGTCGACTCGATCGCAGCATGGCTGGTTGAAACCTTCATGAACAAGGTCAAGGCTCAGCCGTATTTCTATCGCGATGCCATGCCGACCCAGTCGATCCTGACGATCACCTCGAACGTGGTCTATGGCAAGAAGACCGGCAACACACCGGATGGCCGTCGTGGTGGCGAACCTTTCGCACCGGGTGCAAACCCGATGAACGGTCGCGACAAGAAGGGCTTTGTGGCCGCAGGCGCTTCGCTTGCCAAGCTGCCCTATGACGCAGCCCTTGACGGTATCAGCTGGACTGCTTCGGCAACGCCGGGCAGCCTTGGCCACACCGAAGAGGAACGTGTTGCCAACCTGTCGAATTGCCTTGACGGTTACACGGCTGCCGGTGGCTTCCACGTCAACGTTAACCTGCTGAACCGCGAAACCCTGCTTGACGCCATGGACCATCCTGAGAAATATCCTCAGCTGACCATCCGCGTTTCGGGTTACGCTGTGAACTTCATCAAGCTCACGAAGGAACAGCAGCTCGACGTGATCAACCGTACCTTCCACACCTCGATGTAAGGAAGACCTGAAAAATGCATGAACGCGTTCCCGTTTCGAAAAAGCCCGCTGGCGTCCATATGGACCTCGACCATGGTTTCCTCCATTCCGTCGAGACAGGTGGGGCGGTTGACGGACCGGGGATGCGTTTCGTGTTTTTCATGGCCGGTTGCCAGTTCCGCTGTCTTTACTGTCACAATCCGGATACCTGGAAGCTTCACAACGGCCGCAGGGTCGATGTTGAAGACATGCTCAAGGAAGTCCGCCCCTATGCGGGCTTCCTGAAATTCGCCGGAGGCGTGACCTTTTCCGGCGGTGAGCCCATGATGCAGGCACCCTTTGTCGGCAATGTCATGAGCCACATCAAGAAGGAGATGGGGCTGCATATCGCGCTCGATACGCAAGGCTATCTCCACGAAGCGGTTGAGGATGAATGGTTCGACAATGTCGATCTCGTCATGCTCGACATCAAGCATATCGATCCCGAGAAATATCATGCGCTGACGGCGCAGCCGCTGCAGCCGACGCTCGATTTTGCCCAGAGGCTGAAGCGCCTCGGCAAAAAGGCGTGGATCCGCTATGTCTTCGTTCCGGACCTGACCGATGATCCCGAAGACGTCGCCAAGATGGCTGATTACGTCGCTTCCCTCGGTGAGATTGTCCAGCGCGTCGAGGTTCTGCCGTTCCACCAGATGGGTGTGTCAAAATGGGATGCGCTCGGCATGGAATATACGCTGCGCGATACCCGCACGCCAACCAATGAAGAAGCCGAAGCGGCCCGCGATGTGTTCCGCGCCCGCGGCCTGGTTGCTGCCTGAGCTGTCGCCATTTTTTCCCGGAAATGCTTCCGGTCTGTCGGTCAATCAAAAAGGCCCGGTCACCACATGGTGGCCGGGCCTCCGGCTTTTGACAAACCTTGCCCTTTTTCTGAGGTCATGCCTGTGCTTGGTCCACAGGCATCCAGCCGACGCGCGTCCGCGCGCGAAAGGACCCGTCTATTCAACATCTTATGAAACTGGATCCCCGTGACAAGCACGGGGATGACGACGGAGGGGACGGCTATTCCAGCCCAAACAGGCAATCTGAACGATTTTGTCAGCAATCGGAGGCGCGGTCACCACATGGTGGCCGGGCCTTTTTGTTTCAGTGTGGCTTCAGCCGTTACTGCCGGCCGTTGACGAGATCGTAGGCGATATTGGAGGGTTCGCCGAGGCGGGCCTTGTAGACCTCGTAATTTTCCATGACGCGCTGAACATAGTTGCGCGTTTCCGGGTAGGGGATGCTCTCAATCCAGTCGACGACATCATCCAGCGACTGTCCGCGCGGATCGCCGAAACGGTCGATCCACTGGGGAACGCGCGCCGGTCCGGCATTGTAGGCGACGAAGGTCAGCACATAGGAACCGCCGAAACGGTCAATCTGCTCGCCAAGGTAATGGGCGCCGAGCGTTGCATTATAGCCGGCATCGCTGGTGAGCTTCGCCTTGGAATAGGCCAGCCCATTGGCGGCTGCGACCTTTTGGGCTGTCGAGGGCAGAAGCTGCAGCAGGCCGCGTGCATCGGCGGCTGATACCGCCTGCGGGTTAAAGGCGCTTTCCTGGCGGGCGATGGCATAGGCGAGTGCCTTGCCTGAGCCGGAGATATTGGCCGTATCGGGAATGACCCCGGTCGGGAAGGCCAGTGCCGCGACGTCCAGGCCGCGGGCATAGGCAATCTTGCCGATCTGCAGCGACAGCTGGTAGCTGCGGTCGGTCTCTGCACGGTAACTGAGAATGGCAACCTCGCCAGGCGTCTTCAGCTGGTAGGCAAGCGAAAGATAGAGGCCGTCTGCCTTGGCGCTGTAGCCGATGCTCTCCAGCCGCTTGATGGCCTGCACGGCCGGGATCTTCTCGAAATTGGCCCGGTCAGTCTGGGTGGGTGAGGGGTAGACAACCTCAAGCTGCTTCTGGCCGAGCTTTTGCAGCGACAGCTGGCCGTAGAAGGTCGTCGCATAGGATGCCGACTTCTGGTAGTAGGACTTCGCGCTCCCCGGGCCGCCGGCTTCCGCCGCGCGTCCCATCCAGTAATAGGCGCGGGCCTGGGAAATCGGTGAATCGGATTCAGCGGCGATCTGCTGGAAATAAGGCATGGCAAGCTTGCCGTTATTCAGGCCGCGCAGCGCATACCAGCCGGCATGAAAGTCGGCATCGAGGCGATCAAGCCGGTCTTCCGGCATGGCTTCCGCGACGATTGCATAGGCCTGCTTCGGTTTGCCGTCTTCATAAAAATCGCGGCTGACAATGCGTTGCTCATCCCACCACTGGTCGGGATTGACGAGCGCAGCCTGATTTTTCGGCATCTTCTTCAGCAGCGCTGCTGCGGTGTCCATCTGGTTCTGGCTGCGCGCATAGCGGATCTGAATGTAGAGAAAGCCAGGATCGGTATACCAGGAGCGGTCGACCGCCTTGATCAGCGCTCCGGCATTGCTGCTGCCGCGGATCACCGCAGCCCAGGCCTTGTAGAACGACTGTGCGTTTCCGAGGTCGGAAAAGCGCTCTGCCTGGGTCGCACGGTCGCGGTAGAGCAGATAGACCATGCGCTCCTTGTTGTCCTCGCGCGTCAGAAGCGAGCCGAACTCACCAAGGATCCGGTTTTCCGTGCTGGTGTCGAGCGCCCAGCTTGTCCAGATACGGGCGAGCGTTGCATGGGCTCTCTTCGTGTCTCCGGTTGCCAGGTAGGCCCTGGTCAGCAGGATCGTCCCGTCAGAGGTCTCAGGCACCGAATTGCCGAAAGCGGCGATCACGGCGCGCGGATCGGGGTTTTCGCGATAGAGCGCATGCTCGGAATAGGCGCGCAGCGACGACAGGCCGGGCCAGCCCTTGAGTTCCTGCTGGGCGGCGGCAATCTCGGAAGACGGGATGTCATTATCGCCGGAGGTGGCAATCGCCCAGCTCAGGATCTGGTGATCGAGCGAGGCCGGCGAGATGCGGTTGCGAATCTGGATGGCTTTGGCGCCGTCACCATCGCTCAGCGCGTCCATGCCCTGCTTGAGCAGCGAGGTTGACGCCGGCGTGGTGAGGCCGGGCGAAATTGCGCCGGTGACCTCATAGGACAGCGCAGCCGCCGAGGCTTGTCGCCCGGGTTTCTGGTATGGAATCGGAGCTACAGCAGGAAAATCCTGCACGGCGAACACTGGTGTGGTCATGCTTGCGATCGTCGCAGTAACCGAAAGCACTCTCAGAATTTTGGTCATTCGATCTTCCCGAGGTCGAAATGCACGTCAGATTGTACCATTTTCGGATGGCGGAGTTAATATCGCCTTAACCTTTGCAGCAGTTTCCCTTTTCTCTTCCAACGCATTGTCGATTGGCCAACTGCGTGCTTGCGGCCTTTCCTGCAGGGCATTATGTTGCGCCAACTTTAAGGGATGATTGCGGCGTCTCGGTGGATGCCGTGCAGGAGTTTGACATGATCAAGGGATCGATTCCCGCGCTGGTGACGCCTTTCACCGAAGATGGCGCCGTAGACGAAGCGGCTTTTACAGCCCATGTCGAGCGGGTGATTGCGGCTGGCAGCCTGGGCCTGGTGCCTGTCGGTACCACGGGTGAAAGCCCGACGCTCAGCCATGACGAGCATCGCCGGGTTGTCGATCTCTGCATCGAGGCAGCGAATAAGCGCGTTCCGGTGATTGCCGGCGCCGGATCGAACAATACGCGTGAGGCGATCGAGCTTGCCCAGCACGCCGAGAAGGCTGGTGCCGACGCATTGCTGGTGGTGACGCCCTATTATAATAAGCCGACCCAGAAGGGACTGTTTGCACATTTTTCCGCGATTGCGGATGCCGTCAAGCTGCCGATCCTGATCTACAATATTCCGGGCCGCTCGGTGATCGATATGACGCCGGATACGATGGGCGCTCTGGTCAAGGCGCATGGCAATATTGTCGGCGTGAAGGATGCGACGGGCAAGATTGAGCGGGTTTCCGAGCAGCGTATGGCCTGTGGCAAGGATTTCATCCAGATTTCCGGTGAAGATGCGTCAGCGCTCGGCTTCAACGCCCATGGTGGCGTCGGCTGCATTTCGGTGACCGCCAATGTCGCGCCGAAGCTTTGTTCCGAATTTCAGGCGGCGATGGCAGCCGGTGATTTCGTCAAGGCGCTTGACTATCAGGACAGGCTGATGCCGCTGCACAAGGCGATCTTCCTTGAACCTGGCGTTTGCGGCACCAAATATGCGCTGAAGAAGCTTGGCCTGATGTCTGATGCCGTACGCCTGCCGCTTACCCCGGTCAGCGCGGAAACCGAGAAGGCAATTGACGCGGCGCTGGTGCATGCCGGGCTGTTGAACTGATCCCTGGCCGCTCCTGTCTTAAGAGGGGGCGCTGCCCGGGTCGGATAACAAGAACAATGGACGACCGAAATGGCTCCCAAGGGAAAGCAGGGCGAAGCGCGTAAAGTTGTCGCCGAAAACCGCAAGGCGCGCTTCAATTACGAGATCATCGACACGTTCGAGGCCGGCCTGGTGCTGACGGGCACCGAGGTTAAGTCGCTGCGCGGCGGCAAAGCCAATATTGCCGAGTCCTACGCCTCGGATGAAGATGGTGAGATGTGGCTGATCAATTCCTATCTGCCGGAATATCTCCAGGCCAACCGCTTCAATCACGAGCCGCGACGGCGGCGCAAGCTGCTCTTGTCGAAACGCGAGATCAACCGGCTGCGCGCCGCGATCAATCGTGAAGGCATGACGATTGTTCCGCTCAAGGTCTATTTCAACGATCGCGGCAGGGCCAAGCTCGAACTGGCACTCGGCAGGGGCAAGAAGCTGCATGACAAGCGCGAGACCGAAAAGGCGCGCGACTGGAACAGGCAGAAGGGGCGTCTCCTCAAGCAGTTTGGCTGATTTCGTCGCAACGGATGCGCAGACGCCAAAACAAAGGCCGGTACAATGACCGGCCTTTCTGCATTTCTGAGGAATGATCGCGACCTCAGTCGTCAAAATCAGATGAAACGACTTCCGGTGGGCGGTTGGGGCGTTCTGACGGATCACGGCCAACTTCGCTGCGCAGTGACATCAGGTCAATGAAATGGTCTGCCTGACGACGCAGGTCATCGGCGATCATCGGCGGCTGCGTTGCCATGGTCGAGACAACCGAGACCTTGCGTCCCTTGCGCTGCAATGCTTCGACCAGGGTGGTGAAGTCACCGTCACCGGAGAAGATCACCAGATGATCAACGGTTGCGGACTGTTCCATGGCGTCGATGGCCAGCTCGATGTCCATATTGCCCTTGATTTTGCGGCGCCCCATCGAGTCAGTGAATTCCTTGGCCGGCTTGGTGACCACCTTGTACCCGTTATAGTCCAGCCAATCGATCAGCGGACGAATCGACGAGTATTCCTGATCCTCGATCAGGGCGGTGTAATAATAGGCTCTCAGCAGGTATGCCTTTTTCTGGAAGGCCGACAGCAATTTGCGATAGTCGATATCGAAGCCCAAGCTTTTAGAGGCCGCGTAAAGGTTGGCACCGTCTATGAAAAGCGCTAGTTTTTCGCGCGGATCAAACATCAAAAGCCCTTTCAAATTTCTAAATCAGTGTCGCTGACGGCGCCGATTCTGTCAGCGGCCACGAATAAAACGCCCTTCAACACACATATAGGTCTATTGATATACATATCTATATAGCTACGTTGATTGCTGAGCGATTTAGGCACAATTTATGAAAATTTCAACTCGTGGTCGATTTTTTGTAGAGCGTTCGCCCTGTTGTCAAATGCTATTTGGAAAGAGCCCTTGAATTATCACGTCGAAGTCTCTATGAAAATCAACCCAAATAAAACACGTCTAAGAAGGACACGCAATGGCACGTGTGACAGTTGAAGACTGCATCGACAAAGTTGACAACCGTTTCGACCTCGTTCTGCTTGCTGGACATCGTGCACGTCTCATTTCTCAGGGAGCCGCTATCACCATTGATCGCGACAACGACAAGAATCCCGTCGTAGCCCTGCGCGAGATTGCCGATGAAACGCTCTCGCCGGACGATCTGAAGGAAGATCTCATTCATTCGCTTCAGCGTCACGTTGAAGTTGATGAGCCAGAATCCGAAGGTTCAAACGCTTCCGGTCAGGCAGAAGAGCTTTCTGCCGATGAGCAGGATGCCGATGATATGCCGGAGGCCATTCCTTTCGACCAGATGTCGGAAGAAGAGCTGCGCGCCGGTATCGAAAGCCTGGTACCGCCGGAAAAAGGCGACGACTACTGAACATGATCGATCCATCCGGCTCTTCCGGCCGGGTGGATTTTTCCTTGTCTGAAATGAATGGGCGCGCCGGCCGATGGCGACGCCGCGAGCTTGGTTTCTGAGCAATGATGCGGCAATACGAGCTCGTTGAACGAGTACAAAAATACAAGCCCGACGCTGACGTCGCACTCCTCAACAAAGCCTATGTCTACGCCATGCAGAAGCATGGACGTCAGAAGCGGGCGAGCGGGGATCCCTATATCTCGCATCCGCTTGAGGTTGCAGCGATCCTTACCGATCTGCATATGGACGAATCGACCATTGCAGTAGCGCTTCTGCATGACACGATCGAGGATACGACGGCGACGCGGGCCGAGATCGACGCCTATTTCGGCGAGGAGATCGGGCGCCTTGTCGAGGGGCTGACAAAGATCAAGAAACTCGATCTGGTCACCCGCAAGGCCCAGCAGGCTGAAAACCTGCGAAAGCTTCTGATCGCGGTTGCCGATGACATGCGGGTGCTGCTGGTCAAGCTTGCCGACCGCCTGCACAACATGCGCACGCTTTATTACATGCGCCCTGACAAGCGCCGTCGGATCTCGGAAGAGACGATGGAAATCTATGCGCCGCTGGCCGGCCGCATGGGTATGCAGGACATGCGTGAGGAGCTGGAAGAACTGGCCTTCCAGTATATCAATCCTGAAGCCTATCAGACCATTCGTGGCAAGCTGAGCGATCTTTCCGGCCATAACGAGCCGCTGGTTGAAAGCATTGAAAACGAGTTGCGCGATCTGCTTGTCGCCAATGGCGTCAGCGATGCCCGCGTCAAGGGGCGGCAGAAGAAACCCTATTCGATCTTCAACAAGATGCAGTCGAAATCGCTGTCCTTCGAGCAGCTTTCCGATCTTTACGGCTTCCGCATCATCGTTGACGAACTGGCAACCTGTTACCGGGTTCTCGGGCTTGTCCATACCAATTGGCGTACGGTGCCAGACCGGTTCAAGGACTATATCTCGAATCCGAAGCAGAATGGCTACCAGTCGCTGCACACCACCATCATCGGGCCGTCGCGCCAGCGTATCGAGCTGCAGATCCGCACCCAGCGCATGCATGAAGTCGCCGAGAACGGTATCGCTGCGCATACGCTCTACAAGGATGGCCGGGTCAAGTCCGGCGAGGTCAGCGATGACGAGACGACCGTCTTCGGCTGGTTCCGCAAGACCATTTCCGCCCTTGCCGAAGGCGACAGTCCTGAGGAATTCCTCGAGCACACCAAGCTGGAGCTGTTTCAGGATCAGGTTTTCTGCTTCACGCCGAAAGGCAAGCTGATCGCGCTGCCCAAGGATGCGACACCGATCGATTTTGCCTATGCCGTTCATACCAATATCGGCGATACCTGCGTCGGCGCCAAGATCAACGGCCGCATGATGCCGCTCGTCACGCGATTGAATAATGGCGATGAGGTCGAGATCATCCGGTCCGGCGTGCAGGTGCCGCCGCCGGCCTGGGAAGAGATTGTTGTTACCGGCAAGGCGCGTGCGGCCATTCGCCGCGCGACGCGGCTTGCGATCCGCAAGCAATATAGCGGACTTGGCTACCGCATTCTCGAACGGACCTTCACGCGGGCCGGCAAGACCTTCTCTCGCGATGTGCTGAAGTCTGCCCTGCACCGTCTCGGTCAGCATGATGTCGAGGATGTGATTGCCGCCGTTGGCCGCAATGAGCTGTCTTCCAGTGACGTTTTGAAAGCGGTCTATCCCGATCACAAGGATGAGCGGGTGACGGTGAAACCCAACACCGAGGAGGGCTGGGTCAGCCTGCCGAGTGCGCAGGAACTCGCCTTCCGCGTGCCGGAAAGTTCAGCCCCCGAGCAGGACGGGGAAAATGCCGGCAAGGGACCGGCGCTGTTGCCGCTGCGCGGGCTTTCGCGCGGGGCTGCCGTGCGCTTCGCACCCTTCGGCGCCGTTCCGGGTGACCGGATCGTCGGTATTGTCGGCGAAGATGAAAGCATTACCATCTATCCGATCCAGTCACCGGTGCTGCAGCATTTCGATGACGAGCCCAATCGCTGGGTCGATGTGCGCTGGGATATTGATTCGGCCAATGAGAAGCGCTTTCGCGCGCGGCTCAGCGTCAACATTCTCAATGAGCCGGGTACGCTGTCGGAAATTACCGGTGCCATTGCCATGCTCGACGTGAATATCCGTGCCGTCCAGATGGCGGTCGTGGCCGATGATTTTGCCCAGGCGACGCTGGATCTGGAAGTCTGGGACCTGCGCCAGCTGACCCAGACCATCAACCAGTTGAGCGCGCTCGGTTGTGTCGCCACGGTCAATCGCGTGTTCGAATAGTGGTGAAGGGCGGAACATTCCGGATCGCGATAACCGGATTATAATTGCTTCCGCCCTGAAATACCCTGCCTCTGCCGTATTCGGCCCGTAACGTGGGCTGCGGTCATGACGAGAGGGACGCTCCATGTTTCAACGCCTCAGCAAAGCATTGAAGGATATGCTGCATCCGGATCTGAGCAAGGATCAGA
Organism: Martelella sp. HB161492; assembly: GCF_013184775.1. Lineage (GTDB taxonomy): Bacteria > Pseudomonadota > Alphaproteobacteria > Rhizobiales > Rhizobiaceae > Martelella. The sequence continues at coordinate 151,149 of NZ_JAATVV010000004.1, read as the reverse complement.
TCGAGCCAGCCAGGCATGTCATCGACAGGATTGATGACGCCTATCGCCATGACATCGAGCATCCGGTCGATGATAAGGCGCCGGTTCGGCAGGGCGGCGGACCGGACGGCGATGGCTGCGACGAGGCTGTCCCGCCAAACCGCTGACTGATTGCGGTTTAGTTCGTTTAGGATGACTTCCGCTCTTGCAAAAAGCTATGCGCGAAGGCCATGATAGGCCATGTTGTTTCGAAGACGATCACCGGCCAGTCTGTGGCAAAAACTCCGTTCCGCCGTCTGGCCAGAGAAGGGTTTTTCGCGTTCGCTGATCTATCTTTATCATCGCACCCTGCGTCTTAAGGCCACACCGCATGCGATCGCCATCGGCATTGCTGCCGGCGCTGCCGTTTCCTGGACGCCCTTTATTGGCTTCCACTTTATTCTCGCTTTCGCCATCGCCTTTGTGCTGGGTGGCAATCTGGTTGCCGCCGCACTCGGAACCGCCTTCGGCAACCCGCTGACTTTTCCGTTTATCTGGCTGACGACCTGGCGGATCGGCTCTTTCGTGATGAACCGCAGCACGGGAGACCGGGTGGAGATCAATCTCGTCAAGCTGGTCAAGCGTTTCGAGCTGTCCGATCTCTGGCGCCCGCTTCTCGAACCCATGGCCGTTGGCGCCATCATTCCGGCACTGGTCACCGGGCTTGTGCTCTATTTCCTGACGTTTCAGGCGGTCTCGGCCTTTCAGCAGCGGCGCAGCGAGAAGCTTGCCGGACGTCGCAAGCGGCTGGCCATGGAAATGGGCAAGGTGGAAAATGGCAATGGCTGAATCTGCTGCCGGTATGTTTTGTGTGCGCAATGCTTCGCAGGATGATGCATGATCGTCGGACTTGGGAGTGACCTGATCGATATCAGGCGGATCGAAAAGTCGATTGCCCGTCACGGTGAGCGCTTCACGACGCGTATCTTCACCGAGGCCGAGCAGCAAAGAGCCGATGGCCAGAAGAATCGTGCCGCCTCCTATGCCAAACGCTTCGCGGCCAAGGAGGCCTGCGCGAAAGCGCTTGGCACCGGCATCGCCCGCGGCGTTTTCTGGCGGGAAATGGGCGTCGTCAACCTGGCTGGCGGGCAGCCGGTCATGGTTCTGAGCGGCAGGGCGGAACGGCGGCTTGCCGAGCTGATGCCCCCGGGGCATCGGCCAGCGGTCCATGTAAGCATTACCGATGATTATCCACTGGCACAGGCTTTCGTGATCATCGAAGCTCTGCCGATATAGACCTTAAGGCGTTGCCCCACGGCGATTTAGGGGATAATGCTGCGTTTCGAATCCGAGACCCGAGGCGAGAAGGAAAGCACTGCGTGTCTGAAGAAGCCGAAAAGAACGAGAGCTCCCTGTGGAGCAATGTCAAGGTTATCATCCAGGCCCTGCTTCTGGCTCTGGTCATCCGTACGTTTCTCTTCCAGCCCTTTACCATTCCGTCCGGTTCGATGATGCCCACGCTGCTCGTCGGCGATTACATCTTCGTCAACAAGTTCTCCTACGGGTTTTCGAAATACTCGTTGCCCTTCGCGCCCAACCTGTTTTCTGGCCGGATTTTCGGCAGTGAACCGCGGCGCGGCGACGTCGTGGTCTTCCGTTATCCGCCGAATCCGAGCATTGACTATATCAAGCGCGTGATCGGCCTTCCCGGCGATCATGTCCAGGTCAAGCAGGGGATTGTCTATATCAACGGCAAGCCGGTTCCGCGTTCGCCTGATGGCACCTTCACCTCCGATTATCGCAATGATCCCGGCATCGATATTCCGGTCTATCGCGAGACACTCGATGATGGCGTGACCTATGACACGCTCGATGAGATCAATGGTTCGCGCGGTGACAACACGCGTGAGTTCATCGTGCCGGCTGATCATTATTTCATGATGGGCGACAATCGCGACAACTCGCTGGACAGCCGTTTCGACGTCGGTTTCGTGCCGGCTGAAAATCTCGTTGGCCGCGCCAGCGTCATCTTCTTCTCGCTCGGCAACGACACATCCTTCCTGGAATTGTGGAAATGGCCAGCCAACATGCGCTGGAACCGTATTTTCAAGGTGATCGGCGGCTGATGCGACACTCTCATGGCTCTGTCGACACTGCTGCAGTCAGTCAGCTTGTCGGTTTCGCATTCTCCGACAAGAACCGGCTGGCGCGGGCGCTGACCCATTCCAGTGTCGGCGGCGGGACCCAGGGCAATTATGAGCGGCTGGAATTCCTTGGTGACCGCGTGCTGGGGCTGACCATCGCCGAGCACCTGTTCCAGCGCTATCCGGATGCGAGCGAGGGCGAGCTATCCGTTCGCCTGAACCAGCTCGTCAGTGCTGAATCCTGCGCCAGGATTGCCGACCGGCTTGGCCTGCACCGCTTCATCCAGACGGGGCAGGATGTGAAAACGCTGACCGGCAAGCGGGTGCTTGGCATTCGCGCCGACGTCGTTGAAAGCATCATCGCTGCGATCTATCTGGAAGGCGGGCTGGAGCCGGCGCGTCAATTCGTGCTGACAAACTGGAAGCCATTGCTTGAGGAAGGTGTTAACCTCAGGCGGGACGCCAAGACCGAGCTGCAGGAATGGGCCCATGCCCATGGCGGCGAGACGCCGGTCTATACGGTCGAGGATCGCTCGGGCCCTGATCACGAGCCGCGTTTTACCGTGAAGGTGACGGTAAAGGGACTGGCTCCGGAAACGGGTATTGACCGCTCCAAGCGGGCTGCAGAGCAGGCCGCAGCGACGCGCCTGCTCGAACGCGAAGGCGTCTGGTCGGACGACAAGGCATAAGGCATCAGCTCTGTGCGTGTTCCGCAGGGAAGAGCGCAGAAACCACAAGAACAAGCGGTCCGTTGTCAAGAACACGGACCCCGCCAAGGGCGTTTGAAATGTCTGAAGAAATTGAGAATGAGAACCGGGTCGTTCCCGAAGATGCGCGCCGTTCCGGTTTTGTCGCGCTGATCGGGCCGACCAATGCCGGCAAATCGACGCTGGTGAACCGGCTTGTCGGCGCCAAGGTTTCGATCGTCAGCCATAAGGTGCAGACGACCCGGGCCATGCTGCGCGGCATTGCCATTCATGGCGATGCGCAGATTGTCTTCATGGATACGCCTGGCATCTTCAAGCCGCGGCGGCGGCTTGACCGTGCGATGGTGACGGCGGCCTGGGGTGGCGCACGTGACGCAGACCTGATCGCATTGCTGATTGACAGTGAGCGCGGTATTCGCGGCGATGCCGAGGCCATTCTCGAAGGGCTGAAGGAAAACCGTCAGCCGAAAATCCTGATCCTCAACAAGATCGACCGGGTACGGCCGGAACAGCTCCTGAAGCTCGCTGCCGAAGCCAATGAATTCGTGGCTTTCGATCATACATTCATGGTTTCTGCTGCCAATGGCTCGGGCTGTGATGATCTGATGGATTATCTTGCCACCACGCTGCCCAACGGGCCGTGGTATTATCCCGAAGACCAGATTTCCGATCTGCCGATGCGTCAGCTGGCAGCTGAGATCACCCGCGAAAAGCTGTTTCTGCGTCTGCATCAGGAACTGCCCTATGCTTCCCATGTCGAGACAGAGAAGTGGGAAGAGCGCAAGGATGGCTCCGTGCGCATCGAGCAGGTGATCTATGTCGAGCGCGACAGCCAGAAGAAGATCACTCTTGGCAAGGGCGGCGAGGCGATCAAGGCGATCTCCACGGCGGCACGCAAGGAGCTGAGCGAGATCCTGGAGCAACCGGTGCATCTGTTCCTGTTCGTCAAGGTTCGCGAGAACTGGGGCGATGATCCGGCGCGGTTCCGTGAAATCGGGCTTGATTATTCGGAATAGGTGAGGCCGGTGCTTGAAAGCCGGTTGACGGCCCATGGAGTGGCATGACGAAGGCATCGTTCTCGGTGTCCGCAAACATGGTGAGACCAGCGTCATCGCCGAATTGATGACGCTTGCCCATGGCCGCCATCTCGGCATGGTGCGCGGCGGGCGTTCGCGTACCCTGAGGCCGGTGCTGCAGCCGGGAAACCGTGTTTCGGTGAACTGGCGGGCGCGGCTTGACGAGCATCTTGGTGAGTTCCGTGTTGAGCCTCTGGTTCAGCGCGCCGCGTTTTTGATGGAACATGCGACGGGTGTCTACGGTGTCCAGGCCATGGCGGCGCTGCTGCGGCTCTTGCCGGAGCGGGATCCGCACCGACATCTGTGCGAAGCGATGGACATCATCATCGACAATCTGGCCTCGGCCGAGGCGGCTGGCGAACTCTATATCCGCTTCGAGATCTCCGTTCTGAACGAGCTTGGCTTCGGCATGGATCTTGAAAAATGTGCCGCCAGCGGTACACGCGAGGATCTCGCTTATGTCTCGCCGAAAACCGGCAGGGCGGTCTGTCGCAGTGCGGGTGCGCCTTATGCGGATCGCATGCTGCCGCTGCCATCCTTCCTGCAGCCGGCCGTCAGCGTCGCCGCTGACCGCGACGGTCTTGCCGAAGGCTTTCGTCTCACGTCTTTCTTCCTCAACCGGCATGTTTTCGAGCCGCGCGGGATCAAGGCCGATACCGCTCGCGACAGCTTTATCAATGCGGCGCTGAAAGCGCTTGCTGCAGATGAAATCTCTTCCGGAAGAGAAGCTTAGCCGCGTTTCTTGAACTGCCAGACCGCATCGCGCATTCCGGTGATCACGGCCTCGTCGCCGACTGACAGCAGACCGCTTTTGCGCGGAACCGCATTCCAGCCGAACAGCGGCCCGGGAACCCGGCGGTCGGCCGACATGCGCAGACGTCCCATGGCCGGCATCGGTGAGGCAATCTCGCGCGAACCGGTTGTCTGGTCCTGCGTGGTCATGATGCAGCGGGCGCAGGGTTTGACGAAATCGAGCACCACATCGCCGATCGTCAGGCCGGTCCAGCCGTCTTCCGCAAAGGCGTCATCGCAATCGACAACGATATTGGGGCGGAAGCGCTCCATGCCGACGGTGGCTTCGCCATGGGCGGCCAGGTCGTCATTGAGCGCGGCGAGCGAACCGGTGGAGGTGACGAGGATCTGGTAGCCATCGGCGAAGGAAACGGGCGTGTCGCTATCGACCCAGTCACGGCTGGCGATACGGGCCGAATGCGAATCGAAGAAGGCAAGCCGGACCGGACGCTCGAACCATTCGGATAGAATGGCATCGGTCGCATTGTCGCTGAGCGCGGCGGAGAGCCTATCTTTCCAGACCGTGACATCGAGACGTTCCTGTCCGGGCAGGGCGACAACAGACCCCTTTTCCGCCATCGACAGGGCGAGACCTCCGGCAAGCGGTGCGACGGACAGCCGGGCGAGGGCGGGGAGCTCGCGCTGGGTGATGAAACGGCCATCGGGCTCGATCAGCAGCGCGCGCCGGTCACCGTCAAGCCCCATCGGCCCGCAGGCGGCGCGGCTGACACCGATGCCTCTTGCACTCTTCATCGGATAGATGTTCAGCGCTGCGATCTTCATGGTCATTCCCCAAATGTTTACAGGCGTCCGGTTTCGCGTTCCAACCTCTGGCTGTCAAGTGAGACGGTCGCCCGGAATAAGGAAAAAGCCGGGCCACGCGGCCCGGCTTGATCATTGCTATCTGCTGAGGTTTTGTCGCGATCAGTTCTGAAGGCCGTCGGGCGACATCAGCTCTGCAGGCTTGTCTTCCGCCTTGAGCGTCGACAGCGTCATCTGCGGGAACGGGATCGAGATGCCGGCGGCGTCGAAAGCGTTCTTGGCATTCTTGGTCATCTCGCGGCTGGTCGGCCACCAGACGGCTGAGGACGCCCAGTAGCGCAGCGTGATCTCGACAGCACTGTCACCCAGATTGGACACGAAGCAGTCCGGGGCAGGATCGGTCATGACATTCTCGTGCTTTTCCGCAAGATCCATCAGGATCGTGATCGCGGTGTCGATATTGTCTTCATAGGCAATGCCGACGACGAGATCGAAACGGCGCGTCGGCATGCGCGAGAAATTGGTGATCGGGACATTCCAAAGCGTCGAATTCGGTGCCAGTCGATACATGCCGTCCGGTGTCTTGAGCTCGGTGGCAAACAGACCGATCTCCATGACGATGCCGTTGATCGAACCGGTATCGATATATTCGCCGACGCGGAAGGGGCGCAGGACAAGCAGCATGATGCCGGCCGCGATATTCTGCAGCGTGCCCTGCAAGGCCAGGCCAATCGCCAGTGCCATGCCGCCGAGAGCGGCGACGATCGAGGCGGTCTGAACGCCGAACTGTCCGAGCACCATGACGATGACGATGACAAGCACGGCATAGCGCGTCACGGCGCCGAAAAAGCCGGCCAAGGTCTGATCAACATTCTTCAGCCGTGCCATGGAGACCTTGACAGAGCGCTGCAGAATGCCGGCAACAATCCAGCCGACAATCAGAAGGATGATCGCGCCGATCACCGAAAACGTATATTGCGCGATCAGGGCATAGACGAAATTCGCAGCATCGCCCGAGGCTTTTATGAACTCTTTGGCCTGTTCTTCCATTGAAATTCCTTATCTTCTGAGACTTGACGCAACTGAATGAGAAAGGGCGTGCTCGCAGAACGCCTGAAACAATGCCGTTCTATTTTTGCACTATTTTGTGTCAGAGTTTAACGCCTCGCCGGCGTCAAAGTTCAGCAGAAAGGGCAGATTTTCGCCGCAATCGGCGCCCCGGCCGATCATGCGCACTGCTTCTGTAAGGCGATTGCCACGTTCTAGCCGTTGATCGGCGAGACCGACCAGCCGGCGATTCGGCGTCGCCGAGGGCGATGCGGAGCGAAGCGCGGTGACGAGGGCGCTTTCATCAAGGTCCGGATTGACGGCGAGCGCTGCAATCAGCGCGGCGGCAGGCGAGCGCGAAACGCCCATCCAGCAATGGATCAGAAGCGGCGTCTTGCGATCCCAGGCGCGCGCAAAGGCGATGATCTGGTCCACATGGCGCGCATCCGGGGCAATCAGGTCGCCGGTTCCCTTGAAGGCTATGTCATTCATGTGAAGGACAAGGTGATCTTCAGCGGCGATCAGTCCGGGGCGGTGAAAGTCATGACCGCCAGCCATCAGGCTGATCATTCGCGTGCAATGATGCTTCGCCGCCATTTCGCCGATGCGCGACAAAGGAGCGACGGCAATGGTTGCGTTCACTGCGAAGCCTTCGCTTTCTCCGGGGCCTCGCGGCGCAATTGTTCGATCTCGGAAAACCGCATGAGAAAGGCAGCCTGGGCGCTGGCGGTCGTCATTGGCTCGATTTCCAGCATGTCGCGGGTGATGCCGTTCGGACGGCCGAAATATTTGAGTGCCTCGGCCTCGGAGAAGCCGGCTAGCACGGTCGCCTCGAAAAAGGCGGCGATGCGGTCAGCCGTCTTGATCCTGGCCTTCAGGGCGGTCGTCGGATGGGGCGGCAGGCCGAAGCGGATATGAATGGCACCTTCCAGACGCTTCTCGACCGTCTTGTAGCCGCCACCGACAACCGATTTGAAGGGCGAAATCATATCGCCGATCACATATTCCGGCGCGTCATGCAGCAGAGCCATCTGCTGCTGCGCCGGCTTGGCCGCCTTGTTGCAATGGCAGAAGATCTTCTCGACGATCAGGCTGTGCTGGGCAACCGAATAAGCGTAGTCACCCAGTGTCTGGCCGTTCCAGCGGGCAACGCGGGCAAGGCCATGGGCGATATCCTCGATCTCGACATCCAGCGGAGAGGGGTCGAGCAGATCGAGCCGGCGTCCCGACAGCATGCGCTGCCAGGCGCGGATATTGTCCTGTCGCACCACGGCTTCATTCCCCGCTTTTTGTTGGCGCGAAAGCAATGCCGCTCCAGGCAAAGGGCGTGACGGTGACGGCAACATCGTCCGCGGTGATCGGCTGGCCTGCTGCCTCGGCATCGCCGACACGGTCGATGCGCACGATGGCAAGGCCCTCAGTTCCGGAAATGGTACCGAGCGTGCCGACCGGCTTTCCCGCAGCCATCAGCGCCGTGCCGCTTGCGGCCAGCGCCGTGGGGGCACCCACATGCGCCACGCGGCGGCGAGCCGTGCCGCGATGCTGCATGCGCGACACCACCTCCTGGCCGACATAGCAGCCCTTGGTGAAGGAGAGCGCACCGTTCCTGTCCATCAGGACATCGTGGGGAAAGGCGTCCTGCGGGGGATAATCCCGGTTCATCTCGGCCACACCGGCCTGAATGCGCAGCTGCTCATAGCCGGACACGGCGTCGCCGGTGATTCTGTCTGGCGCGGCAGCGCGAAAGAGTTCGATGCCGGCTCTGGCAAATCGCATGTCACGGCAGGCCTCCGCGGAGGCCGTGCTCGTCACGACGATGCCGTTGCCGGGCTCAGGCGCAATCGTCACCTTGGCGCGCAGGCGATAGATCATCAGCCGCTTCACGAGGGCGTCGACGTCGGCAGTATCAGTTTCGACAACGAAACCGTCGCCGTCACGGGCGATGAGAAAATCAAACCAGATCTTACCCTGCGGCGTCAGAAGCGCCCCTGGCCAGGCTTCACCCGGCTGCATCGAGCCGACATCGGTGGTGACAAGATTTTGCAGGAAGTGCTCCGCTTCCGGGCCACCAATGGCAATGCGGCTTCGTTCGGCAAGATGGAAAATCGCCATGCTGCATCCTCGCTGAAAACTGTTCACTCGTGAAAACCGGGACATGCCAGTACAGAATCGCCTGAGCGGGTGGCATTCGCAAGGTCAAGAAAAAGCGCCTTGCGGCCGCAAGGTCAAGAGCGGGGTGCGCCGGTCATGCTATTCGAATCGATCAACCGATCTCTCCGCGCCTTGGGGAACGCGGAGCGATGGTGATACGGTCAGATATAGTTACAGGTAAAGCGTCACTGAATGACGCGGCTCGGAGAGAATTCACCGGCAAGCATGCGCTCACGCAGCGACTCCAGCATGGCTTCTGCGCCTTCTTCACCGATCATGCGCACAGTTTCACGCATGGCGAGCGCCAGCGCTGCATCGGCAATGATCTCCGGCTCGATGCCGTCTGCCATGCCGTCGGCCCATGCTTCGTTCTGGTATTCCAGCGCCGCCTGCATCTTCTCGCGTACGATCATATCGTCGATTTCATTGGCGTTGGGCTTCATGCTCATGTCCTTGTGGGGCAGTTGGCAGTCTTTTTTAGGTTACGAACACCATTCTAGACAGTTTTTCTATAAAACTGCACTCCTGACTGCTGAAAAAGTTAAAAAGAGGTTAGCGTGATGCTTTGTTGCACCTGTCTTTCGCAGCGTGTTGCAACTGGGTTACGCTGTTGGCCTGCCTGTTGCGGGCCTTTCCCGGTCGAGCTTCTCGACACATTCAAGCACGCTTGCCGGTACGGGCAGGCCGCGCACCTCAGCGGCCGAGAACCAGCCAAGTGCAGCAGCGTCATCGGCTGCCACCGGTTCGTCATCTGCGCCTGTCGTTGCGACAAAAACGCTCAGGCGAAACCGGCTGGTGATCGTGCCATCGCGATCGCGATCGATCAGGTCATAGACAGTGAACGGCGCGATCGTGTCAGCCTTCAGTCCGGTTTCTTCCCTGAGTTCGCGCACAGCATTGTCCAGCGGGCTTTCACCGGCTTCTGCCTTGCCGCCGGGAAAGGCATACATGGCCTTTGCGGGCGGATTGGCTCTCAGAACCAGAAGAAACGTGTCGCCGCGGCGGACGATGACCGAAGCGGCGGCGATGGAAGCGGCTGTCATGAAAAACTCCTGCGGGATGCTTTGCAGTATTAGCCCTGCTTGGCGCCGTGCTCAACCCATCCGGTCTTGCCCTTGATGCACCAATTGTGGAATTGTCGGGCCATGTGTGGTCGTTTTGGTCTCATCTCTGATCCTGCCTCTGTCGCAGCCTATTTCGATCTGACAGCGATCGAACCTTTTCCGCCGCGCTATAATATCGCGCCGTCGCAGCCGGTGCTGATGATTGCCAATGCCAGCGACGCGCTGGGGCTGCGCGGCGAGGGGCGGGCGGCCTTTCTGGTGCGCTGGGGGCTGATCCCAGCCTGGGTGAAAGATGCCGGTGATTTTCCATTGATGTTCAACGCCAGGGCGGAGACAGCGGCGACAAAGGCCTCGTTTCGCGGTGCATTGCGCCATTTCCGTTCACTCGTGCCCGCGTCCGGCTTTTTCGAATGGCGCCGACAGGAGGATGGCCCCTCTCAACCCTTCTGGATCAGGCCGCGTGACGGCGGTCTGATGGCCTTTGCCGGACTGATGTCACCGTGGATGGGCGCCGATGGCACGGAGGTCGACACCGGTACGATCCTGACGACCAAATCCTCCGGGATTGTCCGGAGCATTCACGAGCGTGCACCGGTGATCATTCAGCCGGAGAATTTCGAGCGCTGGCTTGATTGCCGCACGCAGGAGCCGCGTCACGTTGCCGACCTGATGAAACCGGTGGCCGAGGATTTCTTCGAGGCGATCCCTGTTTCTGCGGCGGTCAACAATGTCCGCAATATGGGCGAAAACCTGATTGAGCCGGCAGGGCCTGCCGAGATCGCGCGGCCGCGCGCAAAGAAGAACGGCCAGCTTGATCTGTTCTGAAGCCGTTCAGGCTCAGAAATCGAGATCGAGCCGGTTCTTCTCGTCGCGGCTGCTCTGCTCTTCGTGATGGGCATCGCTTTCCATGACCAGCGTGCCATATTTGCTGTGCCAGGCACGCGCGCCAAGCGGCAGGCTGGCCAGATAGAGCAGTGAACCGGCAATCAGCATGTGCCACGGGTAACCCGCCAGAAGCGCCAGAACCAGAACCGCCACCAGCATCATCGGCAGTGCCAGTTCGCGGCGTATCTTGATGCCGAAGCTCTTGCCGGACCAGACGGGCAGGCGGCTGACCAGCAGAATGCCGATGATCACGGTGAAGACCGACGCGACCAGCGCCATGGTCCGGCCTTCCACAAGTCCGAGGAAGCCGAGATAGACCGGCAGCAGCACAACGATCGCGCCGGCAGGCGCCGGTACGCCGACAAAGTAGGACCCCTGCCAGCTGGCCTTGTGCTTGCGCTCGGCCATGACATTGAAACGCGCGAGGCGAAGCGCTGCGGCGATGGCATAGAGCAGGGCAGCAATCCAGCCCGGCGTGCTGGCGTCATGCAGGATGTACATGTAGCTGACCAAGGCAGGCGCGACGCCGAAATTGACGATATCGGCAAGCGAATCCATCTGTTCGCCGAATTTTGAGGTCGCTTTCAGCAATCGTGCCGCTCGCCCGTCAATACCGTCCAGCACGGCGGCGATCAGCAGCATCAGCACCGCCTGTTCAAACCGGCCTTCAAAGGCCTGGCGAATGCCGGAGAGCCCTGCGCAAAGCGCCATCACGGTAATCAGATTGGGCAGGATCAGGCGGACCGGAATTTCGCGCAGGCGCGGTCCGCGCGATCCGTCATCTTCGGCGATTTCGCCGCTATGCTCTGGCTCTGTGCTCATTTCAGCTACGGCGTCCGAATACGGCCGGTTTGGTGTCGTTGAAGGCTGCGAGAACCGTTTCGCCGGCGACAGCGGTCTGTCCCATGGAAACATGCGGCGTCGCACCTTCAGGCAGGTAAACGTCCAGGCGTGAGCCAAAACGGATAAGGCCGAAGCGCTCGCCCGCATCCAGCGGCTCATTCGGCGAAACGAAGCAGACGATCCGGCGTGCGATGAGACCGGCAATCTGAACCACGCCAATGGCGCCATGGGCCGTTTCGATCACCACGCCGTTGCGCTCGTTATCTTCGCTCGCCTTGTCGAGTTCGGCATTGATGAATTTGCCGGGGCGGTAGTGGATCGAGCGGATGTTGCCGCTCATCGGTGCCCGGTTCACATGGCAGTTGAAGACGTTCATGAATACGCAGATGCGCAGCATCGGTTCATCGCCGAGGCCAAGTTCAGCCGGTGGAACGGCCTGCCCGACCGACGAAATCCGGCCATCAGCGGGGCTGATAACGAAATCGGCGTCCTGCGGAGTGACGCGTTCGGGATCGCGGAAGAAATAGGCGCACCAGAGCGTCAGGATGAGACCGATCCAGAACAGCGGTTCAAACAGCCAGCCCAGAACAAGTGTCGCGACCAGAAAGATCGCGATGAAGGGGTAGCCTTCCTTGTGAATGGGAACGATAGACTTGCGGATCGAATCGTAGACGCTCATACGCGTAAAACTCCGGGCATTCTGCCTTTGCAATAATCGCCGAAGTTTAGCGGTTCAGCCGCCGGATTGAAATGGGCGTGCCGCCAATTCCACCAAATATCGCCGCTCCGCCGCTGGCAGCGGGGCGGGCAACGCCGGCCACAGCTAGCGGGCGTTGCCAGTTGTCAGGCGCGCGGTCAGCGCGCCGGATCCATGCGCATGATGATGCCCATGTCGTCGCTTTCGCGAACCTGACGCAGATGTTCCTCGGCAAGGCTCGCCTCGCGCTGGCGCTCCCACATCTGGGCATAGAGTCCGTTCTGCTCCAGAAGCGCAGCATGGTTGCCACGTTCGGCGATCTCACCGCTCTTCAGCACGATGATCTCGTCGGCGCCGATCACGGTGGAAAGGCGGTGGGCGATGACCAGAGTGGTGCGGTTTTGTGACACGACATCAAGGGCGGCCTGAATTTCCCGCTCCGTATGGGTATCAAGCGCCGAGGTCGCTTCGTCCAGCACCAGGATCGGCGGTGCCTTGAGGATGGTTCGGGCAATGGCAACGCGCTGCTTCTCGCCGCCGGAAAGCTTCAGGCCGCGCTCGCCGACCTGGGTTTCCAGCCCCTCGGGCAGCTGCTTCAGAAAGGCGCCGATCTGCGCCAGTTCCGCAGCTGCCTGCACTTCCTGATCAGAGGCAGAGGTGCGGCCATAGCGGATATTGTAGCCGATCGTGTCGTTGAACAGCACGGTATCCTGCGGCACCATGCCGATTGTGTTGCGCAGGCTTTCCTGGGTCACGGCGCGCAGGTCCTGCCCGTCAATGCTGATCGAGCCATCTGTGACGTCATAGAACCGGAAAAGCAGGCGCGAGATCGTCGATTTTCCGGCTCCTGTCGGTCCGACGATGGCAACCGTCTTGCCGGCCGGCACATCAAAGGAAACGCCCTTCAGGATTGGCCGGGCCGGGTCATAGGCAAAATGGACGTCCTTGAAGGAGATGCCGCCGGCGCTGACGTCCAGTGGCGCAGCATTGTCGGCATCGGCCACTTCCGGGTCGACTTCGAGAATATCGAACATCTGCTCGATATCGGTCAGACCCTGGCGGATTTCACGGTAGACCGAGCCGATGAAGTTGAGCGGCACGGCGAGCTGCATCAGCATGGTGTTGATGAAGACGAAATCGCCGATCGTGTGCTGGCCACTCATGACCGAGCGGGCCGAGAGTACCAGCATCACTGTCATGCCGATCCCGAAAATCAGGCCCTGGCCGAAGTTCAGCCAGCCAAGCGAGGTCCAGATCCGGGTCGCAGCCTTTTCATAGCGGGCCATGGAGCTGTCGAAGCGCTCCGCTTCCATCTCTTCATTGCCGAAATATTTCACCGTCTCGTAATTGAGCAGCGAATCGACCGATTTGGTGTTGGCGTCATTGTCGCTCTGGTTCATCTCGCGGCGGATGGCGATGCGCCAGTCGCTGGCGACAATGGTGAACCAGACATAGGCGAACACGGTGACAGCGGTGACGGCCAGATAGATGAAGCCGTAGGTGATCCAGAAAATCAGTGCCACCAGCACGAATTCCAGCACGGTCGGCAGCGTCATCAAAATGGTGAAGCGAACGATGGTTTCGATGCCCTTGGTGCCGCGTTCGATGATGCGCGACAGACCGCCGGTCTTGCGGCTCAGATGAAAGCGCAGCGACAGCTTGTGCATATGCACGAAGACGCGGTGGGCAAGCTGGCGAACGGCATACTGGCCGACGCTGGCAAAGAGCGCGTCGCGCAGCTGGTTGAAGCCAAGCTGGCCGATCCGCGCGACATTGTAGCCGACCACCAGAGCGGTCGCTCCGGTAAAGACCAGCGGAATCATGGCACTCGGGTGCAGTTCACCCGTCAGCGCATTGGTTGCCCATTTGAAGAAATAGGGCACGAGCAGAAGCACGATCTTCGCCAGTACGAGAAAGAACGACGCATAAAGAACGCGCCGCTTCAGATCTTTCCTGCTCGACGGCCAGATATAGGGCCAGAGATTGGCAAGCGTCTGGATCGGATTGGCGGAATCCGCCGAAACGGTTTTGCGGTCAGCCATTTAAGATTGGTCCCCGGTCGCAAAGGCGACCTGAATTTGATGCTAAGAAAGGCAAGGCGCGCCTTCCGGCACGCCTCGGTCAGCCCGTGAGATAGGGCGCTGTTGAACTGATTGCAATGGCTGCCGCCACAAAGCCGCCGGATTGTCGCCGGCTTTGCTCAGGCCGGAGGCTTCAGTTTCCGGTTTTTTCCGGCAGCTTATATTCCGGTCCGACCGGCAGGCCTTTTTCAAGACGGCGATGCAGTTCCTCGGCCTCGCCGATCGGCAGCGGCTGATCCGGCACGGAGAAGACCTGACCGGGCAGGATCAGGTTGGGGTCTGCGATCTGAGGCTCATTGGCAAGGTAGATGGTGGTGTAGCGCACACCGCGGCCATAGACCCGCCGCGAGATGGTCCACAGATTGTCGCCCTTGCGGATGATCACCGAATTGTCGCTGGCCTGCAGTTCCGGCTGCACGAAGGTCTGGGTGCCCGAAGCATCGGTGGTCGCGTCATTTGCCGGTGCTTTCGCGACTGCTGAAACCTGATTGCCTTCCGGGCGGTCGAAGGGAACGGAAGCGCGGGCAATGACATTGCCGTCCTTGTCGAGCATATCGACGCGGATCTGGTGGCGGCCGACGGGAATATCGATCGTTGCCTGGATGACGAAGCTGCCCTTGGCGTTGACCGTGTCTTGCGCAGCGAAAGCATTGTCGACATAGCCGCGTACAGCTGCATTGGCGGTGCCATCGCCGGCAATATAGAGTGTGCTGCCTTCGATTTCGACAGCGCTGATCCTGACGCTGGCATCAATGGCGGGCTTTGCCGCGCTGGTCTCCGCCGGAGCCTCGGCGGCCTTGGTTTCAACATTGACCGAATTGAGTTTGGTGTCCGCGTCCCCGGTCGTTGCCGGCGCGTCCGGCGTGGCATTTTCCGCAAGTTTCGTCGGTTCGGGCGCTTCCACAACCTGTGTCGGCTTGTCCGGTTCGGTGATCACCGCCAGAAGGTCCTTTTTGTCGTCACCTTCGGGGATTGCGATGGTCGCCGTCTGCTGCGAACGGGCGCTGCGGCCATCCGGCATCGAGACATTGAGATAGATCTCGTGGTTGCCGGGCGGCAGCGGCTTGTCGATGATGGCGACAAAATCACCACTCTTGTCGACATCCGAGGCGGTGATGACCTTTTCACCTTCCTTCACTTCCAGCTTGCCGTCGGGCTCGGCAGAACCGGCGATCACGGCCGTACCGTCAGGTTCGACACGCAACACGTCAAAGGTCGGGATGCGGATACTGGTGGTCTTGTCTTGTGTTGCGGCAGGCGCCGGCTTTTCAGCCGTTTCAGTCTGGGGTGCCGGAGCTGGAATCGTTGCCGCTGCATCATCCTTCTGCGACCTTATCGTGAAGAAGATGACTGCGGCGATGATGAGCAGAAGCGCTATCACAGCGACGACCACGAGTGGCCTTTTGTTTTCCATGGCGAACTCCAGAAGCGACACAACCAGCCCGGTAATAAGTCTGAAACGCTAGCGAGACGCAACGACGAGTACAAGACCTGTTTGTGCAATGCAGGCCTTTTGGCCAATGCGAATTGCCATTCTCCTGCGGTTTTGCAATTGTCGTGATTGGATAACAACAAGAGAGTTTATTTCGAAGCGATGAATAAGAGCAGTGATACGATTCGGCGCATCTGCGTCTATTGCGGGTCCCGCCCGGGCTCAAATCCGGACTATATGGCTGCTGGCAAGGCTTTCGGCACAGCGATCGCAAAGGCCGGATTCGGCCTTGTTTATGGCGGCGGAACCAAGGGGATCATGGGCGCTGTTGCCGAAGGGGTGCTGGAGAATGACGGCCATGTGGTCGGCATCATTCCCGAATTCCTCGTTGATATGGAGGCCACCCGCCACCAGCTCGAAAAGCTCGATGAACTGATCATCACGCCGAATATGCATGTGCGAAAACACAAGATGTTTGAACGGGCAGATGCCTTTGTTGCGCTGCCGGGCGGAATTGGCACGCTGGAGGAGATCGTCGAGATCATGACCTGGGCGCAGCTCGGCCGTCACGACAAGCCGATGGTCTACGCCAATATCGATGGGTTCTGGGACCCGATGATGCAGCTTATTGATCACATGCGCGGCCAGGGCTTCGTTCACACCGAAAACCAGGTCAAGCCGATGCTGATCGATACGATTGCGGAAATTCTGCCTGCCATCACGGCACACTGGGCCGAACGCGAGAACCACAAGGGCGAGCAGGGAATCATTGAGCGCCTCTAGCGCATCGGCTCGAAAATCGGAATCGATTTTCAAAAAGAACGATGCGTCGATTCAACAAGATAGGGTGTCCTGCTGCGTCCAAAAGGACGCAGGGCGCTCTAGGCTGCATGGCGAGCGATGCGCAAAGGCGGCGCCGCGGGTGCCGCCTTTTGGGTCACTGTCGGGGCGTCCTGCGGTGGTGAACGGCACGCAGCGTCGAGATCGAATAGATCACAAGTGCTGCCCAGATCAGCATGAAAGCGAACAGCTTGGTCATGCCAAAGGGTTCATGAAAAATGAACACGGCAATTAGGAAAACTCCCGTTGGAACAATGTATTGCATGATTCCGATGGTAGAAAGCCTGAGCAGTTTTGCGCCATTGGCATAGATGATTAGCGGGATCGCCGTCACCGCGCCGCAGCCGATGAACAGCAGTGGATCGCGCCATGTGCCATCGAAGAAATGGCCGCGGCCCGTCACTTCCAGAAACAGGATATAGAGGCCGCAGGGGATCGACAGAAGGATGACCTCGAGCGTGAAGCCCTGATTCGGCTCCATCGGAACGGTTTTCCGCAGCAGTGCATAAATGCCCCATGCGAAAGGCAGCGCGAGTGCGACGATCGGCAGGCGACCGGCCTGGACGGTGAGGATCACGACGGCGAGCACGGCAAGACCGATCGCGATGATCTGGCCGCGGGCGAGTTTCTCCTTCAGCACGATCGCGGCCAGCGCGATCGAAAACAGCGGATTGATGAAATAGCCAAGTGCGGCATCGATGGCGTGATCATTGATGATCGCCCAGACGTAAACGCCCCAGTTCAGCGAAATGAACACCGAGGAAAGGGCAATCATCCCAAGTGTGCGCGGTGAGCGGAAGGCGGCCTTCAGCTCGTCGGTCTTGCCGATGATCATGAGAATGATACCGGCGAAGGGAACCGACCAGATGATCCGTTCGGCGATGACTTCGAGCGCCGGAAGGTGTTCCACCAGCTTCAGATAGAGCGGCAGAATGCCCCACATCAGATAGGCGGCGAGCGCAAAGGCAAAGCCGCGCGGTGAATCGCCATTGCCGGCCTGCGGTCCGGCAGACTTGGCTGCGGCGGAAATCTCGGCAGAAATATCAGTGGCGTCGGTCATGGATACATCCAATCGCCGCTGACGCATCGCCGCGGCCAGAAGAAATGCCGGAAGCTTATTTTTCGGCATTGTGTCGTGAAAACAAATTGTTGGCGCGGATTTCTCAAATGAATTCGAGTTGTCCGCGGCAGGCCGTGGCTGGCGGATGAACGCTGCCAGTATCGCTGTATCGCATTTAACGCCACAGCCTGCCTTGCGCTATTTCATAATCGTTGCTGATCAATCACGATTATTGATCGATCATTCCGCCGCGAGCAGGCCTGCCAGCCTGCGGTTTTTCATCAGCTTGAACACGACGGAATCCATCAGCGCCTGGAAGGAGGCATCGATGATGTTTTCCGAGACACCGACAGTCCACCAGCGCACATCGTCATCATCGATGCTCTCGATCAGTACTCGTGTGATGGCGTCCGTGCCGCCATTGAGGATACGCACCTTATAGTCCGCGAGCTTCAGATCGGCGATCTCGGACTGGTACTTGCCAAGATCCTTGCGCAGGGCCTTGTCGAGCGCGTTGACCGGGCCGTCGCCCTCCGACACCGACATCACGGTGCGGTCATCGATCTCAAGCTTCACCACCGCCTCGGAAACGGTCTTGATCCGCCCGTGGCTGTCGTAGCGGCGCTCGACCATGACGCGGAAGCTCTCAACGTGGAAGAAGTCCGGCACGCTGCCGAGCGTGCGGCGTGCCAGAAGTTCGAAACTGGCGTCAGCGCCTTCATAGGCATAGCCGGCTGCCTCACGTTCCTTGACGATGGAAATCAGCTGGTCGAGGCGCGGATCGGCTTTAGAAACCGCGATACCTCTTTTCTTCAATTCATTGATAAAATTAGATTTTCCGCCCTGATCGGAAACCATGACGCGGCGGCTGTTGCCGACCATGTCCGGGTCCACATGCTCATAGGTCTTCGGGTCCTTGAGCAGGGCGGAGGCGTGAATACCGGCCTTCGTGGCAAAGGCGGAAGAACCGACATAGGGCAATTGCGGATCGGGCGCGCGGTTCAAAAGCTCGTCAAAGCTGCGCGACAAGGTCGTCAGTTCGGTCAGGGCTTCGGCATCGACGCCAAGCGTGAAGCGGTCAGTGTAGCGCTCCTTCAGTGCCAGTGTCGCGGCCACGGTGAGAATATTGGCATTGCCGCAGCGTTCGCCGATCCCGTTCAGCGTTCCCTGCACCTGGCGAACGCCGGCGCGGACCGCGGCCAGTGAGTTGGCGACGGCCTGGCCGGTGTCGTTGTGGGCATGGATGCCGAGATTTTCGCCCGGAACGGCATGGGCAATCACATCGGCGATGATCTCGCTCACCTCGTCGGGCTGGGTGCCGCCATTGGTGTCGCACAGCACCACCCAGCGGGCGCCGGCCTTGTAGGCGGTGCGGGCGCAGGCGAGAGCGAAATCGCGATTGGCCTTGTAGCCATCGAAGAAATGTTCGCAGTCGATCAGCGGCTCCTTGCCCGCCTCAAGCGCTGCTTTGACCGTCTCTGAGATGCCGGTGAGGTTTTCCTCATTGGTGATGCCGAGCGCCACCTTCACATGGTAATCCCAGCTTTTGGCGACGAAACAGGCCGCGTCGCTTGCCGAGCCCAGAATGCCGGCAAGGCCCGGATCATTGGAGGCGGAAAGTCCGGCGCGCTTGGTCATGCCGAAGGCGGTGAGTTTGGCCGAGCCTGTGCGCTTCCTGGCAAAGAAAGCGGTATCCGTCGGGTTGGCGCCGGGATAGCCGCCTTCGATGTAATCGATCCCGAACCGGTCGAGCATGTTGGCAATGGCGATCTTGTCTTCGACGGAAAAGTCTATCCCCGGCGTCTGCTGGCCATCGCGCAATGTGGTATCGAACAGATAGATGCGTTCGCGTGTCGACATGGTCTCGGTCTCCGTCCCTAATGTGCCGTCCGGGCTTTTCGCCCGGTATCGTTTCAGGCGCCCGTTTCGTCTGTGGGCGGCCAGCTGTCTGTGTCGTGATCGGGGTGCTGGTATGAGACGATTTCCGTTTCATCCATGCTTTGCTCTGCTTTCGGCGCGTCGAACAGCGTTTCGATCCAGGGCAGGCGATGGTCGTAATTGACCTGCACCTGCGGCGCGAAATGCTCCGGTTCGTCAAAGGCGCCAATGGCGAGTTCCACCCCGCCGGGGTGCTGATAGGTCAGAGGCGTGCCGCATTTTTCGCAAAAGCCGCGCAGGATCTTTGCCGACGAGCGAAACAGCCTTGGCTTGCCGCGCGTCCATGTCAGATGCGCGATATCGGCGGAAACGAGAGGGCCGAAAAAGCTGCCGAAGGCCTTCTGGCACATGCGACAGTGACAGATCGAAGGCCGGCCGAGATGGGATGCGCGAAACCGGATCGCGCCGCACTGGCATCCGCCGGAAAATGTCTCGGTCATGATCGGGGTTCCTCCGGCCATTCTTCAGTGTCGTGATCGGGATGCTGGTGGTTGCTGCGGGCGATCGCTTCGAGAAGGCCCGGATCCATCCCTTCGGTCGTCAGGTTTTCGGGCCGGGAGGCGAGCAGGTGGAAGAAGGGAAGGCGCGATTCCACCCCTTCCTGCGTCTCCGGCGTGACGGCCGACGGATCGTCGAGGCTTCCGAGCGTGATGCAGATCTCTGCCGGATCAAGCTGCCGGTAGATCAGCGGGGTGCCGCACGCGCCGCAGAAGCCGCGCAAGACGACGTCGGAGGAATGATACCAGCGCGGCTCGCCGCGGGTGAAGACAAAGTCCTCTTCGCGCGCAAAGGCCAGTGGCATGAAATAATTGCCCGCCGCCTTCTGGCACATGCGGCAGTGACAGATATGCGGCGCCTTAGGCTTTCCCGTGATGCGGTATCGCACCGCGCCGCACTGGCATCCGCCGGAGAAGGTAAGCGATTCAGTCATGATCTTTCCTCACCGTTTCACCTCCCAGGTGGTGACACGCTCGCCGGTCTCCTTGTCCTTGCCATCCTTGAGAAGGATACCCTGACCGGCGAGTTCATCGCGAATACGGTCGGCCTCGGCCCACATCTTGTCCTTGATGAGGGTGAGGCGCTCGGCGATCTTGGCTTCGAGATCACCGGTAGCGGCAGCATCAAGCGTCCTTTCGGGCGGAAGCACGCCGAGAAGGGCTGCGCTGGTCGCGAAAACACCGAGCTTTGCCGGATCGGCATTGGCCTCCTGGGCAAGGGCGTGCAGACGCTGGATGGCGGCAACCGTGTTGAGATCGTCCGAAAGGGAATCAAGCACGGCCTGATCCGGCTGTGCCGAGCGCTCCGCGGTTGACGGCCATTTCGCCAGAAGCCGTTCCGCCTCTTCCAGCCGTTTGACGGAAAAATCGATCGGCTCGCGGTAATGGGTCATCAGCATGGCGAGACGCAGCACTTCGCCCTGCCATTTGCGGCCGCCGAAATTGTCCGTTTCGAGCAGTTCGTGGATGGTGAAGAAATTGCCCTCGGATTTGGACATTTTCCGCCCCTCGACCTGAACGAAGCCGTTATGCATCCAGACATTGGCCATCACATCGTTCTTGTGGGCGCAGCAGGACTGGGCGATTTCGTTCTCGTGATGCGGGAAGAT
Organism: Martelella sp. HB161492; assembly: GCF_013184775.1. GTDB lineage: Bacteria > Pseudomonadota > Alphaproteobacteria > Rhizobiales > Rhizobiaceae > Martelella. The sequence continues at coordinate 130,066 of NZ_JAATVV010000004.1, read as the reverse complement.
CAGATCCAGTCCGCCACCATGAATGTCGAAGGTCTTGCCGAGATGCTTTTCCGACATGACCGAGCATTCGATATGCCAGCCCGGACGGCCGAAGATATCGGCAGGTGCTCCATTGTCGCTGAAGGCCGCCAGCCAGCCGGGCTCATCGGCAGCACTTTCCTTCCACAGCACGAAGTCGGCCGGGTTCTTCTTGTGCGCTTCAACGGCAATGCGGGCGCCGGCCTGCTGATCATCGAGATTGCGCTTCGACAGCCGGCCGTAGTTCGGCATGGAGGGAACCGAAAACAGGACCTCGCGGCCTTCCGTCCCTTGCGCGACATAGGCATGGCCTTCGTCGATCAGCGTCTGGATCATCGCAATCATGCCGTCGATATGCTCGGTCGCGCGCGGCTCCACATCCGGCGGCAGGGTGCCGAGAGCAGCGATATCCTTGTGGAACTGGTTGGCGGTCTTTTCCGTCACGCGGCGGATGGCCTCGTTCAGCGCCAGATCGGGAAAATCGCGCTTCGCGCGCGCATTGATCTTGTCGTCGACGTCGGTGATGTTGCGGACATAGGTGACGTGGTTTTCGCCATAAAGGTGACGCAGCAGCCGGTAAAGCACATCAAAGACGATGACGGGCCGGGCATTGCCGATATGGGCGAAATCGTAAACGGTCGGGCCGCAGACATACATGCGCACATTCTTGGCATCGATCGGCTCAAAGGCCTGTTTTTCGCGCGTCAGCGTATTGTAGAGCTTCAGGGCATTGCCCATGGTCTGTCTCCCGAAATCCGGTTGGTATGCATATTCCAATGGCAGCGGCCCCGGCCGGGTCGTCTGTCGTTATCTCGGATTTTGAGGACAAGAACGGCCGGCCAGCTGAAAAGCTAGCGAATAATGATGCAGCAAATGCAAAGGGCCGTGTTCATGGTTGTTCTTATGCCTTGCGGGGTTGCATCGGTCAAGACAAAAGGCGTCGGCGCTGCCTTGCCCCGGGCATGGGGCCATGCATTGGCGGGCATGTGCCTTGCAAAACTTGCATTGATCAAGAGCGGCCGTCAGGATTAGTAAGGATTGAAACAATCCTCCCTGGACCTTGCCGTGCTGACCTCCCAAACTCTCTTTCGCCTGCGTCTCGCTGCGCTCATTACTGGCGTTTTCCTGATTGGTGCCAATTCCTTCGTTCTCTCGCCAATCCTCTCCGATGTCGCTGCCGCGCTTGACACCACGCCGGTGGCCGCCGCGCGCGCCATTTCCGCCTTTGGCGGCGCGACGGCGATCTCGGCCCTGCTGCTGTCAGCGATGATCGACCGGATCGGCACGCGACTGGTGCTGATGGGGGCGGCGATCGCCATGGGGATCGCCTTTATCGGCTCGGGCATGAGCAGCAGCTGGCAGATGCTCTCAGCCTTCCAGGCGCTGGCGGGGCTGTCGACCGGCATGCTGCTGCCGGCCATCTACAGTGAGGCCGTGGAAATCGCGCCAGACGGGCAGGGATCGCGGATCATGGGCGTGGTGCTGTCTGGCTGGTCTGTCGCCATGATCGCGGGCGTGCCGATTTCGGCGCTTCTGGCTGATTTTCTCAGCTGGCGCGTCGCCTATGGTTTTCTGGCTGTTCTGGCGCTGGCCGCAGCCTTTGCCTATTCCGGTTTCAAGGATCGCAAGCCTTCAGAGCGCCGGCCGGCCGTGCCGCGCCGTCAGGCCCTGCATTTGCGCGGCGCCAAGAAGCTGCTCGGGATCTGCCTTTGCTTCATGACCTCATTTTACGGCAGCTATGCCCTGCTTGGGGATCAGGTGCGGACTGCACTTGGTGTCAATGCCACGCTCGCCAGCACCGTTGTCATTTCCTATGGGGCCGGCTTCGGACTTGGCGGGATACTTGTCCGTCTGGTGGACCGGATCGGGCCGGCGCGGGTGCTGCCGGTGGCGCTGTGCTTCTCGGCGCTGCTCTACGCCGCGCTGCCGGTCGCGACGCAGGGCATGCTGACGGCGATCCTGGCGACATTCCTGCTCGGGATCGGCAATCACTTTGGTCTCAATCTCGTCGTGCTGCGGCTTGCCGGTCTCAATCCGGCCGCGCGCGGCACGCTGCTTGGCCTCAATATCACCGCGACCTATGTTGCTGTTTTCTTCGGACCGCTGCTGATGGGAGTGCTCTATGGCGGGCTTGGATTTGGCGCGGTCGGGGCGCTGGCCTTTGTGCTTTTGTCTGCCGCCGCTGTGCTGGCCTTCCAGACCCGCAAAATCTGAGCGTCGGGTGCCGCGCGGTCAGCGCGGACCGGCTTGCGGCTTCTGCCGTCAGTCATGCAATGCGCGTGAAATAGCGGGGCCGATCGTGAAATCGCGGAAATGAACCTTCAGTCCGGCGCGTTCAGGCGTACATGCCATCGGGCCGATGGTCGCTGCATCTGCCGGGAACGGCGAGAGCCGGGCCATCTGCCAGTGACCATCGCCGAGATGAAACTGGATGCGCACGGCGTCGTCATGACGTGTAATGCGGATGGAAACGGGTGTCTGCGGTGTGGCCTCGGGCAGGGGAATGACTGACCAGTCCGAAATGCCATTGGTGACGACGGTCGAAAAATGCATCAGCCCGTCGGTATATTCGATGCCGGCCTTGATCCAGTATTGCGCACCGATCCGCAACATCATGCCGGCCTGGTCGTAGAGTTCGGCATAGTCGGCCGTGACGGTAAGGCTCGCCGAGAAATCGCCGGATACGGGTGACAGCAGGCAGTGCCCGTTATCTCTGGTAAAGCCGTAAAATGTCGTTCGCCAGAAGTCGGATCCCTTGGCTGTCACAAGGGTCAGATCGGCCGCATCACCAGCCCATTCGGCTGGCTCATTCAACCAGGTCAGCATGCATATCTCCAGATCAGCTGAATGTTGTGTCCGGGGAACTGTGGCACAGGACGCAGTCCGGGTCACCTCATCGCGGAGCGTTTGGCCAATCGGGACATCAAACATGTATAAAATGGATTAAGGCAACTGTATTTGATAAATTTACCTGTATATTAAACTATGTCAGTAATATATAACGTAAATTTGTGGCATGAATACAATTATTGAGAGTGTTGCAAATTTGGTATAGTTATATTCGTTAAATATTGGTAGGTAATGGACAGTTGATGTATATGCCTTCGCAAGGGTTGATATTATGAATAAAGTTCTGGTTGGCTTTGTGTTTTTGTGTCTGGGCCCGGTCGGTGCGTTTGCTGCAGATGTTGTGGTGACACCTGTGGTTATAACGCCCGCTCCGGCTTTGCCCGCCTCCTTTGACTGGACGGGTTTCTACCTGGGTGGTCAGGGAAGCATGACTTGGACAGAAGTAACGCCGAAATCGGGAGGCGATAAATTCACGAAATACAATCCCGATGGTTTTGCTGGCGGCATTTTTGCCGGTTATGACTATCAGTTCTCGAATAATCTCGTTCTGGGTGTTGAAGGTGAACTCAACTATAACTGGGCAGACGATACAAAGACCATTTCCGGCACGCCTGTGAAGCTGGAAATGGACTGGGGCGGCGGCATTCGCGGGCGTCTCGGCTATGCGATGGACCGCGTTCTTTTCTACGGAACGGGCGGATGGGCGATCACTAATGCCGAACTGAAGGTCGGCGATGACAGCCAGAGTGAGAATTTCAATGGCTACACCTTCGGTGCAGGCGTCGACTTTGCCTTCACGCAAAACCTGTTTGGCCGGGTCGAATATCGCTATACCGATTACCCGGAATCGCCGAACGATACCTTCAAGATTGATGGCTTGAAGCTGAACATGAAACAGAGCGCCGCAATGGTCGGCCTGGGTTACAAATTTTAAGAGGCTCAATGGGGGCTGACTTGATCCGCGCTCGCCGCTTGCGGCCAGCGCGGTTTTTTTGTCGGCTTTTCTCACGAGTTATCAATTGGCGTGGCGGCGATATTGCTCCGGTTGATGGGGCGAACCGGGGGGGCCGCCTGCCGAAATCGCAGCCCATCATGCGACCGGAGTAAGGCGACGGTCGATAGGATTATTGTTTTAAAACAGACGGATAGGGTAATGATCTGCAGTTGTCAGATCGAAGCGCGCGCGAACCGCCTATTGCGGCATGCGGTAATCCAGCAGCCGCGCTTCCCGGAAGGCATAGAGCTTTCCTGTCTCGGTGAAGCCTGGCAGGACGAGGGGGACGATGCTGGCTGCAACCTCGGAAGGGTGCGGCAGTGTCATCGGGTCTTCGCCGGGGGCGGCCAGCGCCCGCATGGCAGTGCGCGTGCGGCCGGGATTGAAGCTGGTCACCTTCAGTCCGTGATGTGCGGTTTCTCCGGCCCAGCACCGGGCCATGGCTTCCACGGCGGCTTTCGATGCGGCATAGGGCCCCCAGAACGGGTTGCAGCTATGGGCAGCGCCGGAGGAGAGCAGAACGGCACGCGGCGCATCGGATCTGATCAGCAGCGGTTCCGTGGAGCGGATCAGCCGCCAGGTCGCCGTGACATTGATCGCCATCACCTGTTCGAAGACCTTTGCTTCGGTGTGGGCCAGCGGCGAGACGGTCCCGAGGATGCCGGCATTGGCAATCAGAATGTCCAGCTTGCCCCAGCGCTCGAAGATAGAGCCGCCGAGGCGGTCTATGGCTTCCATGTCAGCGAGGTCGAAGGGAACCAGCGTTGCCGATCCCAGTCCCTCTGCCTTGATCGCGTCATCAAGCTCTTCCAGGCCGCCGACCGTGCGCGCCGTGGCAATCACATGGGCACCCGCCCGGGCAAGCGCCAGAGCGGTGAAATAGCCGATGCCGCGCGAGGCACCGGTCACCAGCGCCAGACGCCCTGCAAGCGGCTTCTCGTCACTGCCTGCCATCAGCCGTTTCCGGCCAGGAGTTCAACCTTGCGGAACTCGCTTTCGTGTTCCTTGTCGAGCAGGCGGGTCGGATAGTCACCCGTGAACTGATGGTCGGTGAACTGGGGCGCTGCCGGATCGCGCGACTTGCCGCCGACGGCCCGGTAGAGGCCGTCAATCGACAGGAAAGCGAGTGAATCGGTACCGATATAGCGGCTCATATCGTCAAGCGTTGCGTGGTTGTTGGCCAAAAGCTTGTCGCGGTCGGGCGTATCGATGCCGTAGAAATCCGGGAAGAAGATCATCGGGCTTGCAACGCGGATATGCACCTCGCGGGCGCCGGCATCACGCAGCATCTGCACGATCTTGACGGAGGTGGTGCCGCGCACGATCGAATCGTCAACCAACACAACACGCTTGCCCTCGATGACGGCCCGGTTGGCCGAATGTTTCAGCTTCACGCCGAAGGCGCGGATCTGCTGGGTCGGCTCGATGAAGGTTCTGCCGACATAGTGGTTTCGGATAATGCCGAGCTCGAAGGGAATGCCGCTTTCCTGGGCGTAGCCGATGGCTGCCGGCGTGCCGCCATCGGGCACCGGAACGACGACATCAGCGTCAACCGGCGCCTCCTTGGCGAGGTTGAAGCCCATATTCTTGCGCGTCTGATAGACATTGCGGCCGCCAACGATCGAATCCGGACGGGCAAAATAGACATATTCGAACAGACAGAGACGCTCGGGCGTCGGATTTTCCGGCTTGCGTGCGTCCGTGGTGATCGAGCCATCGGGCTGGATTTCGCAGATGATCACTTCGCCATTTTCAACGTCGCGGACAAATTTCGCGCCGATGATGTCGAGTGCGCAGGTTTCCGAGCAGAAGATCGGCTTGCCGTCGAGCTCGCCCATCACCAGCGGGCGAATGCCGTTCGGATCACGGGCGGCGATCAGCTTGGTGCGGGTCATGGCGATCATCGAATAGCCGCCTTCCATCTGGCTGATGGCGTCGATGAAACGGTCCGACGAGGTTTTGGCGCGCGAGCGGGCAATCAGATGCAGCACCACTTCGGTATCCGATGTCGACTGGCAGATGGCACCATCGGCGATCAGGCGGCGGCGCATGGTCAGGCCATTGGTGAAATTGCCGTTATGGGCAATCGCAATGCCGCCGACTTCCAGCTCTGCAAACAGCGGCTGGACGTTCCGCAGGATCGTGCCGCCGGTGGTGGAGTAGCGCACGTGGCCCATGGCCATGGCGCCCGGCAGATTGGCGAGCATGGCTGGATCGGTATAGTGATCGCCGACCAGCCCCATATGGCGCTCGGAGCGGAACTGCTGGCCGTCATAGGAAACGATACCGGCTGCTTCCTGTCCACGGTGCTGCAAAGCGTGCAGGCCAAGGGCAGTCAGTGCCGCGGCATCACTGTGCCCCAGAATGCCAAACACGCCGCACTCTTCGTGAAGCGTGTCATCATCGATACTGAAATCGTCTTCAATCTGCAGTCTGCTGTTCATGTCTCGATCCGGCGTCAGGGTAAGGGCAGGGCTCTATATAGCGTGTTTTAGCGATTTTGCCTCATAGTTCGCGTATCAAATTTTGCGGAACGGCAAAGAAATGCGTGTCGGTGGCGGCAAAGAGAATTGTTTTCGCCGATGTCTGGCTCTGCGTGGCAGGATTGCTGCCGCCGGGCAGCATGGCCTCCAGCTTGGAGGCCAGTGCATCCAGCACCGGCTTGGACTTGGCATTGCGCACCCAGTCGGGCGATTGCGCGTCGCCAACGAGCCAGTTCCAGAATGCGACAGCCACGACCAGGATCAGAAGGCCGCGCAGCAGGCCGAAGACAAAGCCGAGCGAGCGATCGAGCGCGCCAACACGGCTGTCGATGATGTAATCGGCCAGTCGCGTCGTCGCGAAGGACACGATGATCAGAACGACAAGAAAGATGATGGCGAAAGACGCGGCGATGGCAAGGCGCGAATCGGACAGGAAGCCGGAAACAGCGGGTTGCAGCATCGGATAGAGAAAATAGCCCGCTGCCGCAGAAATGGCCCATGCGGCAATCGAGAGAATTTCCCGCGAAAACCCGCGCACCATGGCGAGAAGAGCGGAAAACAGCAAAACGCCGATAACGATCAGGTCGAACATAGCAATCGGTTTCCATTGCTCCAGATAGCTTGGGCCAAAGCGCTGTTGTCCTGCCGGGGGAGCCGGTCCGGGGTCAAGACGCGCCAAATCATTTCAGTCCGCGCCATGGCCTTCTTGCGACGACGGCTTGGAACCCGCAATGGCCGCCACCAAATCGGGCAGTCCGCTCAGCTCGTTCAGGCCGGCGCTGCTGCGCTTGCCAATCTCCGCTGAACCTGCGGGAAGAAAGGCCCTGCCAAAACCGAGCTTTTCGGCTTCTCTAAGGCGCTGCAATGCATGGGCAACGGGACGCACCGCACCCGAAAGGCTGATCTCGCCGAAATAGACGCAATCCACCGGCAGGGCAAGCCCGGCGAGCGACGAAATCAGCGCGGCTGCGACCGCGACATCGGCGGCCGGTTCGCTGATGCGGTAGCCGCCTGCGATGTTGAGGTAGACATCGTGATTGCCGAGCCTGACCCCGCAATGGGCTTCCAGCACCGCAAGCACCATGGAAAGACGGGCTGAATCCCAGCCGACGACGGCGCGCCGCGGCGTGCCGAGCGAGGTGGGAGCGACCAGCGCCTGCACCTCGACCAGAACCGGCCTTGTGCCCTCGATGCCGGCGAACACGGCGGCACCCGGCGCCTTTTCGTTGCGCTCACCAAGGAAAAGCTCGGACGGATTTGCGACCTGTCTGAGACCCGAATCGCCCATTTCGAACACACCGATCTCATCGGTGGCGCCGAAGCGGTTCTTCACGGTCCGCAGAATACGATAATGATGACCGCGTTCTCCCTCGAAATAGAGCACCGCATCGACCATGTGTTCGACCACGCGGGGGCCGGCGATCTGGCCTTCCTTGGTGACATGGCCGACCAGCACCATGGCGGCACCCGTCTGCTTGGCGAAACGGATCATCGCCTGGACACCGGTGCGTACCTGCGTCACCGTTCCCGGTGCGCTGTCGGCAAGGTCGCTCCACAGGGTCTGGATCGAATCGATGATGACGAGATCGGGGCGGGCGCCATGCGAAAGCGTTGCCAGAATATCTTCGACATTGGTTTCAGCCGCCAGCAGCACCTGCGTATCGGCGGCGCCGAGGCGCTTGGCGCGCAGGCGGACCTGGGCAATCGCCTCTTCGCCCGAAACATAGATGACCCGGTTGCCCTGCCGCGCGAGCGCTGCCGCAGCCTGCATCAGAAGCGTCGATTTGCCGATGCCGGGATCACCGCCGACAAGCACGGCCGAACCGCGCACAAAGCCGCCACCGGTCACCCGGTCCAGTTCGGCAATGCGGCTTGAGATGCGCGGCGCTTCCTCGCTTTCACCATCAAGCGCAACCAGCGCGACCGGATTGCCCTTGCGCGGTGCACGCTGCACCGGACCGCCGCCAATGCCGGCGGTCGGATTATCCTCGATGATCGTGTTCCAGGCACCGCAGGCATCACAGCGTCCGGCCCATCTTGGGTGGACCGCGCCGCAACTCTGACAGATGAACTGGGTTTTCGTTTTGGCCAAGAAGATCGCTTTGTCTTGAAATCAGGTCGGCTGGATATAGCGCCGCTGGTAGCGCAAGCCAAGAGCCGTCAGCAATTCATAGCCGATCGTGCCGGCAGCCTCTGCCGCGACATCCACCGGAACATGCGGTCCGATCAGTTCGATATAGTCGCCGGCGCGTAGCGCGTTTTCGGGAACATCGGTGACATCGAATATCGTCAGATCCATGGTGATGCGGCCGGCGACGGGGACCTTGTATCCGGCGATGAAGCCATGGCCACCGGGCCTGCCGCTGTCGCGCAGCGGCACGCCGGAGCCCGATTGCGCCCTGTGGAAGCCATCGGCATAGCCGGCCGAAACGATGGCCAGGCGGCTGTCGCGGTCAAGCGTCAGGGTGCAGCCATAGCTGACCGTCGTGCCAGCCCTGGCTTCGCGGATCTGCAGGATGCGGGCCTCCGCCGTGACGACATTCTTGAGCTTTGCTGACGTTCCGGGTGCCGAATCGCCGCCATAAAGCGCAATGCCCGGCCGGGTCAGTTCAAAATGATATTCAGACCCGAGAAAAATGCCGGCAGAAGCCGACAGGCTTGCCTCAATGCCATCGAAGGCTGCTCTCACGATGCGGAAAGCCTCCAGTTGCTGGCGGTTCATCGGGTGGTCAGCATCATCGCCGCAGGCCAGATGCGACAGGATCAGCACCGGGGCGAAGCTTGCGGGGCGGGAGGTGTCTTCGGCAAGCTCGATGGCTTCCTCGACCGAAAGGCCGAGGCGGTTGAAACCGGTATCGATCTGAAGTGCGCAGGGCAGTTCGCCGAACTCGGCAATGGCGCCCATGAAAAAGGCGATCTGTTCGGCGCTGATCAGCACCGGCACCAGCTCGGCTTCGAAGAAGAAATGCTCGGACCCCGGCCACATGCCCGACAGCACGAAGATCCGGGCCTCCGGCGCATAGTTGCGCAATGTCGCGCCTTCTTCCGGCACGGCAACGAAGAAATCGCGCGCGCCTGCCTCATAAAGCGCGGCGCCGACATCCTCGACACCAAGGCCATAGGCGTCCGCCTTCAATACGGCGGCCGTGCGGGCGCTGCCGGACAGCGCGCGCATGGTCTTCCAGTTATCGACAATTGCACCGAGATCGACGGTCAGCCGCGCTGGTGCGGCTTCGAAGGCGTCGATTTCTTCTTCGAGATCGTCTTGAATATTCGAAATATCAGTCATGGAACCGCCGTTTGTTGCACCTTTCAGGTCAATCTTAGCGTATTCCGCCGAAATCGCACCCTATTGTTCTTCGTATGCGGTAAAGGAGGAATCCGCAAGATCGGCAAAGCGCGTATAGGCGGCCTGGAAGGCAAGATTGACCGTTCCTGTCGGTCCGTGGCGCTGCTTGGCAATGATGACGTCGGCAGTGCCGCGCACCTTTTCCATCTTCATCTTCCACTCGTCATATTTCGGATCGTCGGGATCGCGCGGTTCCTGGCTCTGTACGTAATATTCCTCACGGAACACGAACAGCACCACGTCAGCGTCCTGCTCGATCGAGCCCGATTCACGAAGGTCGGAGAGCTGCGGCCGCTTGTCGTCGCGGTTTTCCACCTGTCGGGAAAGCTGTGACAGGGCAATGATCGGAACATTGAGTTCCTTGGCCAGCGCCTTCAGGCCGGTGGTGATCTCGGTCACTTCCTGCACGCGGTTGTCACCGGCCTTCTTCGAACCGGTCATCAGCTGAACGTAGTCGACCACCAGAAGGTCGAGCCCGCGCTGCCGCTTCAGGCGCCTGGCGCGCGCCGACATCTGCGCGATCGAGATGCCACCGGTCTGGTCGATATAGAGCGGGGTCTTCTGCATGGTCTGGGCGCAGGCGGTCAGCTTGTCGAAATCGGCCTCGGTAATGTCACCGCGGCGGATCTTCGAGGAGGAGACTTCAGTCTGCTCGGAAATGATACGGGTGGCGAGCTGCTCGCCGGACATTTCCAGCGAGTAGAAGCCGACGACGCCGCCCTGTTTTGCCTCGATCGTGCCATCCGCCAGCACTTCCGGCTCATAGGAGGAGGCGACATTCCAGGCAATATTGGTGGCGAGCGAGGTCTTGCCCATGCCGGGACGTCCGGCAAGGATGATAAGGTCAGAGCGCTGCAGCCCGCCCATCTTGGCGTCAAGTGTCATCAGTCCGGTCGAAACGCCTGAAAGATGGCCGTCATTTTCAAAGGCCTTGGCGGCCATCTCGATGGCGGTGGTCATGGCGTCGCCAAAACTCTGGAATCCGCCCTCATAGCGTCCGGTCTCGGCGAGCGCGAAAAGCCTGCGCTCGGTATCCTCGATCTGGCGCACCGGCGGCAGATCGATCGGCGAATCATAGGCCGTGTTGACGATTTCCTCGCCGATATTGATCAGAGAGCGGCGCAGCGCCAGATCGTAGATCGTCCGACCGTAATCCTCGGCATTGATGATCGTGACGGCTTCAGCTGCAAGGCGGGCGAGATATTGCGCAACGGTCAGATCCCCGACCTTCAGCTCGCTCGGCAGATGGGTCTTGAGCGTGATCGTATTGGCGACCTTGTCCATACGGATCGTGTCACCGGCGAGCTCATAAATCTTGCGGTGCAGCGGTTCGTAGAAATGCTCCGGCTTGAGAAAGTCGGACACACGGTAAAAAGCGCTGTTATTGACGAGTATGGCGCCCAGCAGTGCCTGTTCGGCCTCCAGATTGTTGGGCGCTTCGCGCGGCTTGGCTGCCTGGTTGCTGGCCAGAGAGAAGGTCGGCGCAATTTCGTTCATAGGTTCGATCTCTTCAGGCTTGGGGTCTGAGACAGAGGATAACGCATCGCGCGTGGCAATGACATGCCGGCTCACCGTGAAACAATAACAAGTGATGAGCTTTGCGTATTTTCCACCGTTGTTCACAGCCGCTGCTCTCATCAGACAGGGTGCAACGGGCGAATCGCAAACGCTGGATCCATTTTATGACGATGGCTGGCCGCGCGGGAAACAAAAACGCCCGGCGCTAAGGCCGGGCGTTTGCAAACCGGATGGGATCCGGAATTATTCGGACTTTTCAGCCTCGTCTTCGGCCGGTGCTTCTTCTTCCTCGTCGGCGTCGAAATCGGCGTCGGGGTTGAAGAAGTCTTCCGGACGCAGGGCATCTTCGTCAACGCCGTAGATGGCCTCAGCAGAGGTGAGGTCTTCGCCCTTGGACTGACGCTCGGCTTCTTCAGCCGAACGGGCGACGTTCAGTTCGATCGCGATTTCGACTTCGGCATGAAGGTGGATCTCAACCTGATGCAGACCAATGGTCTTGATCGGCTGGTTCAGAACGACCTGGTTGCGGGCAACGGTGAAGCCTGCAGCAGCCAGAATCTCGATGATGTCGCGGCTGGCGACCGAGCCGTAAAGCTGGCCGGTTTCGCCGGCAGCGCGAACGGCGATGAAGCTCTTGCCGGCCAGAACGTCGGCAACCTGCTGGGCCTCGGAGCGGCGCTCAAGGTTGCGGGCTTCCAGAACCGTGCGTTCTGCTTCGAAGCGGGCCTTGTTGGCAGCATTGGCGCGCAGAGCCTTGCCTTCCGGCAGAAGGTAGTTACGGGCGTAGCCGTCACGAACCTTCACGACCTGGCCCATCTGGCCGAGCTTGGCGATACGTTCAAGAAGAATGACTTCCATGATGATGTTCCTTATCTGATGTCTCGGTTGTTCTTAATGTTCACTATTGTCAGTCTTGCCCGAAGCGGGCGTCATGGAGAGCGCGCGTCGCGTGTCGGTGATGCCGAGGCCGATGAAGATCAGCGCCGGAAAGCCGAACATGAGCGACAGATAGGCAAGAATGATGGCCGGCGTGGCCCAGCTCTTGCCGCGCGCGGCAAAATGCAGCCGGGCAAGCCCGGCAAGCAGGAAGCCGCCGCAAAATGCGCCGGTCGCAGCAGCGCCGATCATTGCGATCGTGCCGCCGAGGAATGTCGCCACCACGGCAACAACGATGAAGACGAGGCCAAGGCGCGGCATGCGCAGCGCTGCTGAAACGTCTTCGCGCGGCCGCAGGCTGATGCCGGCAGCGGCCGTGATGCGCGTGGCGAAATGGAAGGCGACAAAGAGCAGCAGCACCCAGGTGGCGCCCTGTACCAGCGGCAGCAGCAGCACGATCAACTGCTTGATCTTGTCGACGTCAGCATCGGTGACCGCCAGTGACGGGTCCTGACTGCTCAGCGTCTGCATCATCGCATCAACGACCTGATCGGTCAGTCCCGGGCCGTATCCGGCGCGATAGCCGACAATCACCAGCGCAAGTGTGACGATCGCGCAAAGATGAAGCAGGATGTCCGAAAGCGGATACCAGGCCAGAAGCCCTTCCGGGCCGCCGAGCTCACTTGCAGGGCGGGCCAGATTGCCGAGATGGCTCAGCCAGCCAGCGGGTGCCAGCGTGACGACGATCATGATCAGGGCAAAATCGGGTGAGGCAAAGGAAACGCCGAGAATTCCGGCCACCGCGATGGCGATGATCGCGGCAATATTGCCCCAGCCGAGCCCGACGATCAGAATCGGCAGTGCGGAAGCAGCATAGAGAAAGGTGGAGAAAAACGGCTGAGCGCTCGCACCCATCACCAGCATGAAGGCGGTAAGCCCTGCCAGTGCGCCGAGCAGCAATGTCTTGCCGTTGAAGATCTTCATCTCGCTGTCCTGCTGTCTGAGCAGTTAGAGGGCTGGCAAAACCTGCCGCACTCAACCTGGGTTTTCCGTGTCTTGAGGCTGCTGCGCGCCCACCGCGCCGGAGCCTGAAAGGACAAGGCGGTTCTGCCGCCTTGTCCTAGAATGCGTTTCGTATCAGGAAACGACGTAAGGCAGAAGGCCGAGGAAACGCGCGCGCTTGATGGCACGGGCGAGCTCACGCTGCTTCTTCTGGCTGACGGCGGTGATACGGGACGGAACGATCTTGCCGCGCTCGGAAATGTAACGCTGCAGCAGACGGATGTCCTTGTAGTCGATCTTCGGTGCGTTGGCGCCGGAGAAGGGGCACGTCTTGCGACGACGGTTGAACGGACGGCGCGTCGGGATAGATGCGATAGCTGCCATTTTTTTGTTCTCCTTCTAGAGCCGGATCAATCGCGATTGCGGCGGTCGCCGCGGTCACCACGATCGCCACGATCAGGGCGGTCACCACGGTCATTGCGGCGCGGACGGTCGTCGCGATCGCGCTTCTGCATCATCGCGGACGGGCCTTCCTCATGCGCTTCGACCTTGATGGTCATGTAGCGCAGGATGTCCTCGTTGATGCGCATCTGACGTTCCATTTCATGGATCGTAGCGGCCGGAGCCTCGATGTCCATCAGCGTGTAGTGAGCCTTGCGGTTCTTGCGGATGCGGTAGGTCAGCGAACGCAGACCCCAAAATTCGGTACGGCCAACCTTGCCGCCGGCGCCTTCGATCAGAGCCTTGTACTGCTCGACGATGCCTTCAACCTGCTGCGCCGTGACGTCCTGGCGCGCCAGGAACACGTGTTCATAAAGTGCCATTGAATAAGCCTTTCTTGCGTTTTCCTGCCCGGTTTCGGCGGCTAAGCCTCAACGACTGCTCCTGACGGGAAAGCCCCAGCAAGAAAAGCGTTTGACGAGACGGTCGAGAGCGGCGACACGGGAGGCGACACTTTTTCGTGTCAGACGTTGCCGGCAGAAGCAGGCAACGGCCCTCCGTTCAGCCACCAGCCAGAAGACCGGGCGTTCGGAATGGCGTGCTTATACGCGTTTTCGTCCCGTTGGCAAGTCCCTGAAGCACTGTTTGGCTGTGTTCGGCAGGGATTCTCAGGGAATCAGACCAGAACACCGATATAAAACGCATAAATTCCGAGCATGACGGCGCCTGTCGCACGGTTGAACTTGCGGGTGAAGATCAGCATGGCGGCGAAAAACACCGATGCGGCCAGCATCATCGGCACGTCGATCCTGGCAAAGCCGGGCGCGACAGGCAATGGCTTGATCGCAGCCGTGGCGCCGACAATGCAGAATGTGTTGAAGATGCAGGACCCGGTGACATTGCCGATGGTGACATCGGAATGCCGCTTCATTGCCGCGACAATGGCGGTTGCCAGTTCCGGCAGGCTGGTGCCAATGGCGACGACCGTCAGGCCGATCACTGCATCGGAAACGCCGAGCTCGCGGGCAAGCGTGGTCGCGCCGCGGATCAGCGCCTCCGCACCGATCAGAAGCGTCACCAGACCACCGATTATCAGCAATGTCATGGCCAGCGGCGAGAGCTGTTCGTGGGGAAGATCGTCGGCACTATGGTTTTCCGCGCGCGCCTTGTAGTAGGTGAGGCCGAGATAGAGGGCGAGCATGCCGAGAAGCGCCAGCCCGCTGATGCGGCTGATCACTTCTGCCTGAACCAGAAGCAGTAATACGACCGCAGAGATGACCAGCACAACGGCATCGCGGCGGACGCTCTTGCTCCAGCCGGCGATCGGGAAGATGACGGCTGACAGGCCGACAATCAGCAGGATATTGGCGATGTTGGAACCGACGACATTGCCGAGCGCGAGGCCCGGTGCCCCCGAAAATGCGGCACGCAGCGAAACGAGAAGTTCCGGCAGCGATGTGCCGAAGCCGACAATGACCAGCGAGGCTATCAGCGGTGAAATGCCGAGACGGTAAGCCGTCGCCACAGAGCCGCGCACAAGCCACTCGGCGCCGAAATAGAGACCTGCCAGCCCGACGCCAATCAGAATGTAATCCATATAGTGATGTCCCGCCTTCCCGTTCGCAATCTTCGTGTCAGTCAGGTTTACGGCTGGCACCTCGAACGGGTGAGGCTGCGCCCTGCCAGACATATGGTGGCCGGATCGGCAATCGCAATGTCTGGCAGGGCGCTCTCACGATAAAAAGAATGTCTGGCTGCACCGGCAGCCTAGTAGGGGACGGGATAGAGCCGGTGTACCGTGCCGATCTCCCCCAGAACCTCATCGGAAAGGTGGATGTCGGCCGCGCCGATATTGGTCTTCAGCTGTTCCTGCGAGGTCTGGCCGATGATTGCCGATGTGAGGAACGGACGGGTCAGCGTGAATGCGATCGCCATCTGTGCCGGATCGAGGCCATATTTTTCGGCCACGGCGCAATAGGCTTCAACGGCCGGTTCCTGTCCGCCGGTCAGCCGCCCGCCAAGATCGGGTGAAAGAGACGCGCGCGAGCCGGCCGGAATTTTGCCGCCGAGATATTTGCCGGTCAGAAGGCCGGTCGCCAGCGGTGAATAGGCGAGCAGGCCGACATCTTCATAATGGGTCATCTCCGCCATATCGAGATCGTGGTGGCGATAGAGCAGCGAATATTCGTTCTGGATCGTCGCAACGCGCGGCAGGCCGCGTTCCTCCGCAATGCTCAGATATTTCTGCGTGCCCCAGACGGTCTCGTTGGAGAGACCGATCGCACGAACCTTGCCCTCACGGACAAAATCGCCGAGCGTTTCGAGTGTCTCGGTGATGTCGATCAGCGCCTGGTATCGATCCTGATCGAAGGGGGTGTAGCCCCATTGCTGACGGAAATGGAAATGGCCGCGGTTCGGCCAGTGGATCTGATAGAGATCGAGATAGTCGGTCTTCAGCCGCGTCAGGCTCTGTTCCAGCGCCTCGCGCAATACCTGCGGTGTGATCGGCTTGCCGCCATGGATCCAGGGGCGTCCGGGGCCTGCAACCTTGCTCGCCAGGATGATGTCGGCGCGTTTGCCTGTCTTCTGAAGCCAGCTGCCGATATATTCTTCGGTGCGACCATAGGTTTCCGGCCCTGCCGGGTTTACGGGATAGAGTTCTGCCGTATCGATGAAATTGACGCCATTATCCACCGCATAATCCATCTGGGCATGGGCTTCGGCTTCGTCGTTTTGCGTTCCCCAGGTCATCGTGCCGAGACAAATTTCGGAAACTTCGATGCCTGTTCGGCCTAAGGTTCTGGTTTTCATATATAATCCCTGAAAATAGTCGGAAGGGGCGTTGGCGCGACTGTAACCGGACTTTTCGTCAAGGCAAGCAGCGGCCGCGGCAAAATCGCACCGCGCCGGCTGGGAGGAGCGGGCTATCATCTAGCGTTAATGCTTGACTTGCGGCTGTTATGTGTGAATTGGAAGGCAAATTCAGCGGAAGGATCAGGAAAATGACCATCGCATTCACCTTTCCGGGCCAGGGAAGCCAGACTGTCGGCATGGGCAAGGCGCTTGCCGATGAATTCGCCGAGGCCCGCGCGGTTTTCGAGGAAGTCGATGACGCGCTCGGTGAGTCGCTGTCGGCGACCATCTGGGACGGCCCGGAAGAGACATTGCAGCTGACGGCCAATGCCCAGCCGGCGCTGATGGCAGTTTCGATCGCCACCATGCGCGTGCTTGAGACGAGGGGCGTCGATCTGAAGACGCATGTGTCTTATGTTGCGGGTCATTCGCTTGGCGAATATTCGGCGCTCTGCGCTGCCGGCACCTTTTCGCTGGCCGATACGGCGCGGCTGCTCCGGATCCGTGGCAATGCCATGCAGGCTGCGGTCCCGGTCGGCGAGGGCGCGATGGCCGCCATTATCGGACTCGAGTTTGATCAGGTCGAAGCCGTCTGCACGGAAGCGGCCAAGACGGGGCTCTGCCAGATCGCCAATGACAATGGCGGCGGCCAGATCGTCATTTCCGGTGCCAAGGCGCCGGTCGAACTTGCCGCCAGGCTCGCATCTGAAGCCGGTGCCAAGCGCGCCTTGCTGCTGCCGGTCTCCGCGCCCTTCCATTCGGCGCTGATGGCGCCGGCTGCAAAGGCGATGGAAGAAGCGCTGGCCGCTGTTGCCAAGTCGGCGCCGGTGGTGCCGGTGATCGCCAATGTCCGCGCGCTTCCTGTTGACGATGCCGATGAGATTGCGCGTCTTCTGGTCGAACAGGTGACCGGGCGGGTGCGCTGGCGCGAAACGGTGAGCTGGTTTGCCGAAAATGGTGTCGATACATTATATGAAGTCGGTGCCGGCAAGGTTCTGAGCGGACTTGCCCGGCGGATCGACAAATCGCTTGCCACGGCTGCCATCGGTGCGCCAGGCGATATTGATGCGGCAGTAGCGGCCATTCTCGGCTGAACGGAAACGCGCGAAAAGCGCGTCAGGAACACCTAAACGGGAGAGACATCCATGTTGGATCTTACCGGCCGCAAGGCTCTCGTAACCGGCGCCAGCGGTGGCATCGGAGAGGCAATCGCCCGCATGCTGCATCGTCAGGGTGCCACGGTCGGCCTCCACGGCACGCGTGCCGAGAAGCTTGAGGCTCTGTCCGCCGAACTCGGCGAGCGTGCCTTCGCCTTTCCGGCGGATCTGTCTGATCGCGACGCCGTCAAGGCGCTTGGTGAAAAGGCCGAAGCTGATCTCGGTGGCGTCGATATTCTGGTCAATAATGCCGGCATCACCAAGGACGGCCTGTTCGTCCGCATGAGCGATGCCGACTGGGACAGCGTGCTGGCCGTCAACCTTTCGGCAGCCTTCGTGCTGACCCGGACCATTATGCATCCGATGATGCGCCGCCGTTTCGGCCGGGTGATCAACATCACCTCGATCGTTGGCGTGACCGGAAATCCCGGTCAGGCGAATTATTGCGCGTCAAAGGCGGGCATGATCGGCTTTTCCAAGTCGCTGGCGCAGGAAGTGGCGCCTCGCAATGTCACGGTCAACTGTGTTGCGCCGGGCTTCATCGAGACGGCAATGACGGATAAGCTGAACGACAAGCAGAAGGACGCGATTCTCTCCGCCGTCCCGATGCGCAAGATGGGTAACGGCGATGATATCGCCGCTGCCGTGTCCTATCTTGCCTCAAATGAGGCCGGATATGTCACAGGACAGACATTGCACGTCAATGGCGGTATGGCGATGATCTGACCAAAGCTGCCTCCTGCCGCGTGTTGAATGCGGGCATTTGCCCGTCGACGCGGCCTGGGGCGCTTTTTAGGCTTTGCGCCGTGAATAAACCATGGTAAGCGGGCCGAGACTGGATTGAACCTTTCTTTTTTCTACCGTGTCGGAATGTCTTCCGGACTGGTGAATCGAGACAGGATCTTTAGGCTGCCGTGTCTTCCGTTCCAAAGGGAAAGGCTGGCGTAACGTTGGCGGATGCGTTTGCATCCCTTGAGAAATTGAGACAGGTCGAGGAAACCGACATGAGCGATATCGCAGAACGCGTTAAGAAAATTGTAGTTGATCATCTGGGCGTTGACGCCGACAAGGTTGTCGAAGGCGCAAGCTTCATCGACGATCTGGGCGCTGACTCGCTTGACACTGTTGAGCTGGTCATGGCTTTCGAAGAAGAGTTCGGCGTTGAAATCCCGGATGACGCTGCTGACTCGATCCTGACCGTTGGCGATGCCATCAAGTTCATCGAGAAGGCACAGGCCTGATTCTTCAGGAATGTTTCGGGTAGATTTCCAATTCAGTGGAAATCTACCCCATCGGGCCCGCTTTGCCGGGCCTTTTTCATAGGCGGCGGGTTGGCATGACAGTTCTGGCCGTTTATGTGCAGACATAATAGCAAAACGACGTAAGGGGTCAGGGCGGCACTAAGGGCCGTCGACGGGGGCTCCTTGAAACGAGGGTGGATCCGACGATGAGACGAGTCGTTATCACCGGCCTTGGCATGGTATCCCCGCTTGGTTGCGGTGTTGAACCCACATGGTCACGGCTGATTGAGGGCGCAAATGGCGCTCGCCGGGTAACCGAGTTTGAGGTCGAGGACCTGCCAGCCAAGATCGCCTGCCGCATTCCTGTCGGTGATGGTTCCGATGGCACCTATAATGCCGATGACTGGATGGAGCCGAAGGAACAGCGCAAGGTTGATCCCTTCATTACCTATGCCGTTGCCGCAGCCGACATGGCGCTGGCCGATGCTGACTGGCATCCTGAGGCCGATGAAGACCAGATTTCGACCGGCGTGCTGATCGGCTCGGGTATTGGTGGTCTCGAGGGTATCGTCGAAGCCGGCTACACGCTGCGCGATCGCGGACCGCGCCGTATTTCACCATTCTTTATTCCCGGCCGCCTGATCAACCTGGCCTCGGGTCACGTTTCGATCAAGCACAAGCTGCGTGGACCGAACCATGCTGTCGTGACCGCCTGCTCGACCGGCGCTCATGCCATTGGCGATGCCAGCCGTCTGATCGGCCTCGGCGATGCTGACGTCATGGTGGCCGGTGGCGCCGAATCGCCGATCTGCCGCATTGCGCTGGCAGGTTTCGCGGCCTGCAAGGCACTGTCCACCGATTTCAATGATGATCCGCAGCGCGCGTCTCGTCCCTATGATGTCGCCCGCGACGGCTTTGTCATGGGTGAGGGCGCGGGTGTGGTCGTGCTCGAAGAGCTGGAACACGCCAAGGCCCGCGGCGCAAAGATCTATGCCGAAGTCGTCGGCTACGGACTTTCGGGTGATGCCTATCACATCACCGCGCCGAGCGAGGATGGCGAGGGTGCGTTCCGCTGCATGACCATGGCGCTGAAGCGCGCCGGCATAAAGCCCGCTGATGTCGACTACATCAATGCGCATGGCACATCGACCATGGCGGACACGATTGAGCTTGGTGCTGTCGAGCGTCTGATGGGCGACGATGCTGCCAAGGTCTCCATGTCGTCGACGAAATCGGCGACCGGCCACCTTCTCGGGGCTGCTGGTGCGATCGAGGCGATTTTCGCAACGCTTGCCATTCGCGACAACATTGCCCCGCCGACGCTCAACCTCGATAACCCCGAGCGTGAAACGAAGATTGACCTGGTTCCCAAGGTTGCGCGCAAGCGCAGGATTGACATTGCACTCTCCAATTCTTTTGGGTTCGGCGGCACTAACGCATCGCTGGTCCTGAAGCGTTTTGCCGATTGATCAGTGCGTTACGGGATTTTGTTGCATCGCCGACATGTTCGCGCCGTTTTGCGCGCATAGTCCCTTTCGCCTTGTGAGATCGAAACACGAAGATGCATGCCGGCCCGTCGAGGGCCGGGTGCGTTTTGGGTGACATAGATGAAGGAGATCCGGTGAGCGAGCCCGGAAACAACAACGGTGATCAACCGAAGCGGAACAAGCGTCCGATCGTGCCGAAATCGGCACGCGAAGCACTTCGTCCTGAGAAGGTACCCCAGCCGACGGCCAAACACTCGCGCCGTGCCAAGAGCCAGCTGGTTATTTTCCTGAATTTCCTGATGTCGATTGCCGTCCTGGCCTGCATTTGCGGCGTTGGCGTCTATTTCTATGCAACATCGACCTACCGTGAGGCCGGACCGCTGAAGGCCAATGCGACCTTTACCGTGCGTTCGGGGGCGGGGCTGGCGGAGATTTCGACGGCATTGCAGAGAAGCGGAATCATCACCGATTCGCGGGTGTTCCGTTATGTCACCGCCGCGCGGTTCCGTGATGGTGAAACGCTGAAAGCCGGTGATTACGAGATCAAGGTTGGTTCCTCCATGCAGGAGGTTGCCGATCTGCTGCAGTCAGGCAAGTCGATTCTCTACAGCATTTCGATCCCCGAAGGGCTCACCGTCAAACAGGTCTTTGATCGGCTTTCGGCCGATGAGGAGCTGAGCGGCGATCTGCCGGCAAAGCTGCCGCCGGAAGGCAGCCTGATGCCGGAGACCTATAAATTCTCACGCGGAACCAGCCGGGAAGAGATCGTTCAGCAGATGGAAGAGGGGCAGTCCGCACTGGTCGATTCCATCTGGCTGAAGCGTGACGCCGATCTGCCGATCAAGAACAAGAAAGAATTTGTCACGCTGGCCTCGATTGTCGAGAAGGAAACCGGCATTGCCGACGAGCGCCCGCGGGTTGCGGCTGTCTTCATCAACAGGCTGAAAAAGGGCATGCGTCTGCAATCCGATCCGACCGTGATCTACGGGATCTATGGCGGTGATGGCAAGCCGTCCGACACACCGATCTACAAGTCAGATCTGGAGAAGGATACGCCCTTTAATACCTATATGATCAAGGGGCTTCCGCCCGGGCCGATTGCCAATCCGGGGCGGGCCTCGCTGGAGGCCGTTGCCAATCCCGCCCGTACCGAGGATATCTACTTCGTCGCTGACGGAAGCGGCGGGCATGCCTTTGCCTCGACGCTGAAGGAGCACAACGCCAATGTTGCCAAGTGGCGTAA
Source organism: Martelella sp. HB161492 (assembly GCF_013184775.1). GTDB lineage: Bacteria > Pseudomonadota > Alphaproteobacteria > Rhizobiales > Rhizobiaceae > Martelella. The sequence continues at coordinate 108,554 of NZ_JAATVV010000004.1, read as the reverse complement.
GCTCGAGGCGGGCAAACAGCAGAACTGACGCGGGCGATCGGCGGCATGGTGCGGTAAAGCCGCACCATTCGCGCCGGCCCTCAAACTGCGTATGATCCGGGCAGCAACGGCTTTGATTCGTGCGTAATGTGGTTTTCCGGCGCTGTCATGGCGCCGCATCGGGAGGTTAAGACATGGCTGTGCAGTCAATGACCGGCTTTGCAAGCGCCAGCGGCCAGGAAGGGCGTTATCGCTGGAGTTTCGAGCTGCGTTCGGTCAATGGCAAGGGGCTTGACCTCCGACTTCGCCTGCCTTCCGGTTTTGAACATCTCGAAACCGAGCTCAGAACGCGCGCCGGAACGCTGCTGACGCGGGGCAATCTGCAGATTGCGCTTTCGGTTTCGCTTGCCGACAGCCGGCTCGATCTGGTGGTCAATGAGACCGTGCTGAACGCGGTTCTGGCACTGAAGGAAAGGCTCGGCGACAGGATCGATCCGGCGCCGCTTTCGCTGGAAGGTTTGCTTGGCATTCGCGGAATTGCCGATTTCAAGGAAGCGGAAGAGGATGATGCGGCCCTTGCCGCGCGTGATGCATCCATTCTTGCCGGTTTCGACGCAGCGCTTTCGCACCTTGTCGACATGCGCCGGGCCGAGGGTGAGAAGATTGCCGCCGTGCTTCTCGGGCAGATTGACAGGATCGAGCAGCTGACGGTGCGGGTTGAGCAGGACCCGTCGCGCAGTGCCGATGCAATTGCCCTGCGGCTCCGCGAGCAGGTGGCGCGTCTTGTCGATGCCCAGCCCTCGCTTGATCCGGACCGGCTTTATGCCGAAGCCGCGCTTCTGGCGACCAGGGCCGATCTGCAGGAAGAGATCGACCGTCTGCATGCCCATGTGGCAGCCGTGCGGACGCTTCTGGCAGAAGGCGGGCCCTGCGGGCGCAAGCTTGATTTTCTGGCGCAGGAATTTAATCGTGAAACCAACACGATCTGCTCGAAATCGAATGCCGTTGCGGTGACAACGGCCGGTCTCGAACTGAAAGTGGTCATCGACCAGCTTCGCGAACAGGTTCAAAATGTCGAATAGGATGGGGGGCTGAATGGCCGATCAAAGCGTAACCGTTAAACGTCGAGGCGTGATGCTGGTTCTGGCTGCACCATCAGGCGCGGGGAAATCGACGATTGCCCGCAGACTGCTGGCCGAGGATCCGATGATTGACCTGTCCATCAGCGCGACCACGCGGCCGATCCGCAAGAGCGAGCAGGAAGGCGTGCACTACTTCTTCATGAGCGAAGAGGCATTCAAGACGCGCCGCGACGAGGGCGCCTTTCTTGAGTGGGCCCAGGTTCACGGCAACTACTACGCAACGCCCAGAGCTGCGGTTGAAAAGTCACTCGCCGCCGGCCGGGACGTGCTTTTCGATATCGACGTTCAGGGCGCCGAGCAGCTCAAGCAGCAGATGCCTGATGATGTCGTCGGGATCTTCGTTTTGCCGCCTTCGATGAAGGAACTGAAAGCGCGTCTGCAGGCGCGGGCCGAGGACAGCAAGGCGGCGATGGATGTCCGGCTGAAAAATGCGATTGGCGAGATCGAGCGCTGGCGCGACTACGAATATGTCGTCATCAATGACAATCTTGAAGAGGCCTATGATCAGGTGCGTTCGATCATGATTGCCGAACGGGCTAAACGGACCTATCAGAATGTCATCCCGCATCATGTCGACATGCTGCTGAAGGGTGAATAGAGCGCATTCGGCCATTCGGAGGCAGACGCACTCTTGCCTTGTGATCAGCGCATCGGCTCGAAGATCTGAATCGATCTTCGAAAAGAATGATACGTAGATTCAATAAGATAGAGTGTCCTGGTGCGTCCAAAAGGACGCACGGCGCTCTAGTCTTCAAGCGCTGCCGCCAGCCTGCAGAATTCGGCGACATCCAGCGTCTCGGCGCGCCGCGTCGGCTCAATGGCTGCGCGGGCCAGCAATGCTTCGCCGCCAAGGCTCTTGAGGCTCTGTCGCAGCATTTTGCGCCGCTGGCCGAAGGCCGCATGGGTCACGCGTTCCAGCGTCTGCGCTTTGACGGCGATCGGCGTTTCGAGTGGCGTCAGATGGACAACGCTTGACGTTACCTTTGGCGGCGGCGTGAAGGCCTGGGGCGGGACATCGAAGGCTATTTTCGCATCCGTGCGCCAGCCTGCGAGAACGCCAAGGCGGCCATAGGCGCTGTCGCCGGCATCAGCCGTGACACGTTCGGCGACTTCCTTCTGAAACATCAGCGTCAGCGACGTCCAGTAGGGTGGCCAGGCCTCCGGCAGCAGCCAGTTTACCAGCAACTGGGTGCCGACATTATAGGGCAGGTTGGCGATGATCTTGATCTTGTCGCCACTGGCCAGTGCGGCAAAATCGGTCTTCAGCGCGTCGCCCTCGATAATCTCGACTTTACCCGGATAGTGATCGGAAATCTGCTGAAGCGCCGGCAGGCAGCGTGGATCGCGTTCGATCACCGTCAGCTTTGCGACGCCAAGCGACAGGATTGCCCGCGTCAGCCCGCCCGGCCCGGGACCAACCTCGATAACATGGGCACCTTCGAGATTACCGGCCGTGCGGGCGATTTTCTGGGTCAGGTTGAGATCGAGAAGAAAATTCTGTCCGAGTGCCTTTTTCGCGTTCAGCCCATGGGTGGCCAGCACGTCACGCAGCGGCGGCAGGTCATCAATGGCGCTCATTTCGACGCCTCCGCCATGGCAGCCGCCATCTTTGCGGCCGAAAGCAGGCTCTCGACCCGTGCAACGCCCTTGCCGGCAATGCCGAAGGCTGTGCCGTGATCGGGTGATGTGCGGATGAATGGAAGGCCAAGCGTGACATTCACGCCATCATCAAAGCCCAGCGTTTTGACCGGTATCAGCGCCTGATCGTGATACATGCAAAGCGCAACATCATAATTCTGGCGGGCGGCGGCATGAAACATCGTATCCGCCGGAAGCGGACCGATGACGTCAATCCCCTCATCGCGCAGGCTGGCGAGAGCTGGACGGATGATCGTCTGTTCTTCCGTGCCCATTGCCCCATCTTCGCCCGCATGCGGGTTGAGCCCGGCAAAGGCCAGACGCGGGCGCTCAATGCCAAATTTCACCCGCAGGTCATGCGCCGTGATGCGGGCGGTCTCGACAATCAGATCAGCGGTGAGGCTATCGGGCACCCGCGACAGCGCAATGTGAATGGTGATCGGCACCACCCGCAGCTGCGGGCAGGCCAGCATCATCACCGGCATGACGGCTTGACCGGTTTCGCCCTGCGAAAGCGCCGCCAGAAATTCCGTGTGGCCCGGATAGGAAAAACCGGACTGATAGAGCACGGATTTTGCAATCGGATTGGTGACGACGGCTGCCGTCTTGCCGCGCATGGTGAAGCGCACCGCCGTTTCGATGGCGCTGATCGTGCCCGGCGCCGATCGCGGGTCCGGTTCGCCCGGCTGAACCGGGATGCCGGCATCAATGGTGAACACCGGCAAAGCCGTATCAAAGGTGGCGAGCGCGGTTTCAGGCGCTGAGACCGCTATGGGCAGATCAATCCCGATCATCCGGGCCCGCTCGACAAGAATGCGCGGGTCGCCGAGATAGATGAAGGGGGCGACACCGTTTTCACGGCGTTCAAACCACAGACGTGCTGCCAGTTCCGGGCCGATCCCCGCGGGATCGCCTTGTGTCAGCGCGAGCGGAAGCTTGCTGTCCATTCGATCTTACCACTTACTTCGAAGGCGTGACGATCTGCGCCTTGTCGCGAAGTTCCTTGAGATAGGCGTCGCTTTCCTTCTTGCGGTCATCCATGCTGGCATCTTCCTTCTGGCTCAGAAGAAGACGGGCCGTGTAATCGTCATTGGCAACCGATTTGGAGCAGATCGCGAGAAATTCCGCGCCCGCGGGCGTGGTGAAGACCGAGCCCGTATCACCCTTGGCGTCCTTCAGGGACTTGGCCCAGGGGTCGGGCAGCTGCGGCTCGAGATAGCGGCCGACATCGACGACGGTCACATCATGCAGGCCGGCGGCAAAGGTGATCGCGTCATCGCAGCCGGGGAATTTCGGCCTTGCCTGTTCGGCTTCGCGCTGACGTTTCGCCAGCAGGCTGTTGCGCTGCGATTCGGGAACGACAAAGACGATCCGTTTCAGCTGATACTCGGTGGTTTCGGGCTTCTTGCCCTCCTTCTCCAAGGCCTCAAGCTGCGGAATGAACTGCGAATCTGTAAGCGTCGAGCTTTGTCCATAACGGGCCGCGACAATGCGCTGCCAGCTCAGCGTGATGGCGATATAATATTTGAAATGCGCTTCGCCGACGCCGATCTGGTTCATGGCCTGTGTCAGCTGCGCGGTCGTCATATGGTTCGCCTTGGCGAATCCCTGGTAATACTGGTCGACATCCGCCGTGGTGACCGACATGCCGCGAAAGGCGATTTCCGCCTGCTTCAGCGCCTGATCGATCATGTCTTCGCGCGCCTTCTTGTTCAGGTCGCCCTTTTCGCCCATGACGCGCAACAAGGCTGCGCGTCGGCGAATATCGTCATTCGTGACCGGAACATTGTTGACGATAACGGCAATATCGACCGTGGCAGCGCGGGTGGGGGCGGGAGCGGCCGTCATACCGCCGATTGCGATCAGCACGGCGGTGATCGCGCCAAGGCCAAATGAAGCGGTTTTCATAGCGTTTCCTTTCCTGGAACCGTTTTGTCGGCGAAGTCCTGCGGCGCGCCGACACTCTCTCACTCAGGTCTTCGTCGCAAGTGTGACGCAGATCCATTTATCGCATCACAACCAAATGCCCAAATACAACGGCAAAAGCAAGACGATCTAATGCTAGTTATAGTTGTGTCGCCTGCTAGTTAAAGTTGTCGCCATCGGTGCTGCCATATCCGATGTCACCGAGCGTGCGCAGTGTCAGCTGGGCACCGATCTGCCAGGTTGCGGCCGAGGCGTTGCTGGTGTCCCATTTCTGCCGGTAAACGATCGAGAAGCTCGTGCAGATGTCCTCATAGGTCAGGCCGAACCAGCGCCGGGTCATCACATTGTTCTCAAGATCCCAGGTAAATGAACCGGATACCGACCAGTTGCTGTCCAGCTTTACCTTGCCCGTCGATTTTATCTCGCGACTGCTCGTTTCATATGCGTAGCCCGGCTGAGCGTCGACGGCGCTATAGGCAAAGGCCGTGGCAAGCCAGTCACCGTCAAATGCAAGGCCGGCATCGGTACGGTTCAGCGCCAGCGAATCCTTGTCCAGGCGCGCGCCGGCATTGAGCGAAATCCCCTGGGGGAAGCTCACGGAAGCGCCACCGACAAAATCGGAGACATCATCTTCAAGGCCCGAATCAATCCCGACGCCAGTGAGGTCATCCGTTGCATAGGAATTCAGTCCAGCCAGCTGATAGGACTGACCAAATGCACCGTTGACGAGGATGCCATCCTGAAACGAACCGGTGTAACGGAAGCCGACATTGGCGCGCGTTCCACCTTCCTCACGGTCATAGCCGGAGAACTTGTCGCGGCTGAAGAGGTTGGTGTAGTCGAACACAAGGCTCTGGGCATCCTCATTGGTGAGTTCGCCGGCATATTGCTCATTGTTGCGCACATAGATCTGGGCGATCGGCTCAATGATGTTCGAATTGCTGCCGTCTGTCAGCAGCCAGGGATAGCGCACTTCAAGACCCGCCGTGGCGAGACCGCGCGCTGCCGTGTTGGAATTGTTGAAATTGCCGGCATAAGGATAGGTGACATTGCTGACGTCATTCGGATTGGTCACATCCATGTAATTGCCGTCAGCCCGAAGGGCGAGCAGCGGAGTCATGACCAGCCCGGCCGGCCCGATCAACGTTTTCTGCCACTGAACTTCAGTCGTCAGCCGCGCATTGTCGCCTTCAAGGCCGAGGAATCGGGTGTTGACGGAGGTATTGTCAATATCGGATTCGCGCCGGTTGATGTTGGTCAGATTGCTGGTGACCGACAGCTCACCGCCATAGACCGGTTCCGGGGCGTAATACTGGTAGTCGATCGTCGGCAGCGCTGTTGCCTGCTTTTTCTCGCTTGCATCATGCGTGTCTGCGTCCTGCACGTCGAAATAGTTCGCTGTGACGGAGAAGGAATTGCGCTTGCCGAGGCCCTGCAGATAGACCTGATTGTTGAAGGTATCGTCGTCGTAGCCGGAAATGCTGTAGGTATTGGCGAAATCATTATCGCTCTGGGCCATCACGTCCCAGCCGAAAACCCAGCGCGGGTTGATGGAGAAGCTGCCCTTCGATGCGATGAAGCCGCGATTCTCAACGCTTTGATCGGCGGTCCCGGAATCGAAGCTGTCAGGGTTGGCCTGGGATATGCCGGCGAGACGAAGCGTATGAGTCCCGTTCGCATAGCGCTGGCGGTATTCCGCTTCGAGCATGAAGCCCTGCTGCGTATAGCCGGTCCCGGTAAAGGTGACATCCGAACTCGGGGTCAGCGGCAGGTAGTAGGGCTGGGAATAGGAAATGCCCAGATTGCTGCTCGAATTGATCGATGGAAACAGGAAGCCGGCCTTGCGCTTGACCGTGCCATCGGGCACCGAGATCGACGGCAGCAAAGCGATCGGCTTTCCGAAAATCTCGAAACTCGGATGTTCCAGCCGCACCGTGTGGGTCACGCCATCCTGAATCACGCGTTCGGCCCTGATCTGCCAGAGCGGCGGCTTGTCGGGTGTCTCCGAGCAGGGAACGCAAGCGGTGTAGATACCCTTGTCGACAATCATCTTGTTGCCGTCGAGGCGCTCGGCCTTTTGCCCGGCAATGGCGACGTTGTCGGCCGTCCGCATGCTGATCGAATCGGCAAAGCCATTGGCGAAATCGTCGGTCACATCGATACGGTCGGCATGCATCTTGTTGCCGCTGCTGTCGACTATCTCGACTTTGCCTGATGCGATCAGCCGGCCGCTCGCCTGATCATATTCGATTTGCTGTGCCACCATGCGATAACCATTATAGGCAATCTGCACGCCTCCGATGGCCATGATCTTCTGGCTGTCGTGATTGTAGACCAGTTCATTGGCCGTCAGCAGGAAGGGGGCCTGACTGTCAGAGGACTGCGAGGGCAGAGCGGGCAGGCTCTGGGCGAGGGCCGCATTGAATACACCACCCGTCGCCATCGACAGCGCAACGAGGCTGGACGAGACGAGCAGGCCTGCAAGACGGTGTTTGCTCAAAATACGCAGAGCCACTGCTAACCGTCCTCCTGATACAACAAAATGGTCAAACCCAACGCCATCGCTACAATCACCGGAATCCACGCCGCCAATATCGGCGGTAGAACGCCGCTGCTACCAAATGCCTTCACAAGCACGCTGACCACATAAAGCAGAAAGCCCGACAGGATGCCACCGAAAATCACGACAGGGGACTGTGCGAACCGAGAGAATTTCAGACAAACCGTCGCCGCGATCAATGTCATGGCGATCAAAAGTATCGGTAAGGATAACAAATAGTTATACTGAGTCTCAAGGCCTTTGGTCGAAATGCCGAACTGCTTGGCCGCGTCAATCTTGCGCGGCAGGTCGAAAAAGCTCACCATTTCGGGCTGCGCAAGGCTCTGCTGAACGAATTCCTTGTCCAGATTCGTCTGTACACGGGCGGTATCACGGTGAACGGAGACTTCACCCGGGCGAATCTCGGTCACATCCGAAAGCGTCCACCAGCCATCGCCCAGACGGGCGATCTTGGCATCCTGTCTGAGGGTGATTCGGTTGTTGCTGTCGAAATAGATCACCACCGCATCGGCAAGGCCCGTGCCGCCATCAATGATCTGGCGCCCGCCGATAATGGTATCCTGATCACCCGTGCGCTGCCGCAGCCATGGAACGATCTTGCTGTCCTGGCTGGATTTCCCCGATGCCATGGTCTGCATCTGCAGGGCTTTTGGCTGGGACCAGGCGTTGAGCGGGCTCAGTCCCATGACACTGACGAGGCCAAGCAGGAATGAGCCAAACACGAATGGCAGCATGAATTGCCAGACCGAGATGCCCGCGGCGCGCGTGACGACGAGCTCGTATTTCCGGTTCAGGGTGACAAGGGTGACCATGCAGGCAAACAGCGCGATGAAGGGGATCGTCTGTTGCAGCATTGCTGGCATCTGCAGCGCTGTGATGGCGGCTGCGATCAGCATGCCATTATCAACATTACTGCCGATGCTGCCGACGGTCTCGCTGAAATTGATCAGCAGAATCAGTGAGGAGATACCACCGAAGAACCAGAGAATGGTGATGATATAGCGCCGGAGGAAATAGCGGCCGAGGGTTGAAAACAGCATTATGATGCGGCTCCCGTTGCCTTGTCGCCTCTGCCGGAGCGTTCACGCAGACGTTGGGTCCATGAGGGCCTGGTCCGGAGCTTGTGCGGCCGCAGCAGAAGCACGACGCCAATTACCAGACAGATCACCGGTAGTCCGTATATCAGATAGATAAGTGCAGGCGTGTTTTCGGCCTCATTGGCGGCGAAGTGCGAGATCAGTCGCAGCACCAGTGTCAGGCCGAAAGCGCTTGCCATGGGGGGAACGCGCTTTTCGCGGTGCGAACGGGCGTCACCAACAATGACGATGGTGAAGAGGGCGTAGATGAAGGGCAGGGTCCAGTCCGTCAGCCGGCGCGCCAGCTCGGCCCTGTAGACCTCGGGTCGCCTGAGATAATCGGGATCGTTGCCGGGGTTGAGCAGGAAATTCAGGTCCCGGTCAGACGGGCGCCGACCCGTCTGGCTGCGGTCCTTGGTCAGCTCGGAAAGATCGAAGCTGTAGGAATCAAACTGGATGATCGAAACATTGCCGGCGGCATCCTGTCTCTGGACCTGCCCGTCCTTCATGATCAGCTGGCCGCCCGTCGAATCGACCGCTCCTTCCTGCGCATAATAGATGTAAGGGTTGGCGGGATCACGGTAATCGGCGACGAAAAGCCCGCGCAGCACACGGCCCGACAGGCGTTCGGAGATCTGCACATAGAGGCCGTCATCGACTTCGCGAAATGTCTTTTCCTCAATCACGGACGACAGGAGGTCGGCATAGACGGTGGCAATCACCTTCCGGATTTCACCGCGCGACGCGGGCTCGATGTAATTGATCAGCGAGAATGAAAAAACGCACATCGCCGCGGCCAGCAACAGAATCGGCCGGTAGATGATGCTGCGCCGCGCGCCGCCAGCGTCCATGACTGCCAGCTCGGAATCATTGTTCATCGCCGTCAGCGTCTGGGCGGCGGCGAGCACGATCGCGAAGGGCAGAACCGTGGGGACGACCGTGGGCAAGATCAGCGTGGCGAGAGTCAGGAATGACATGGCTGACTGGCCGTTGTCGGTGACCAGATTGATGCGACCGAGCACCTGGGTGAGCCACAGGATTGCCATGACCGGCAGCAGCACGGCCAGCACCATGCGAAAAGTCCGGGCCATGATATAGCGTTCAAGAATTTTCATATGCGCCGAACCGAATATCCCTGTGTGAGCAACCGCATATATCGGAATGCTCATATATTGCCTTGCGTCTCGTGCGTTATCGGTGAAGCCGGACGTGCTGCTTCGTGCCGCGTGAAAAGATACCAGATCCCGGAAAAAATAACGACAGATGAAAGCCATCCAAGTGCTGCATCTGAAAAATAATGTCCACCAAAGGCGACACGCATTGCTGGCGCTATCAACGCGGCTGCAACGAGCGGCGGCATGAGCACGGCACGGGCGCGCGGTGGTAGCAGAAACAGGGCAAAGCAGAACACCCATCCCGCACCGGCTGCCTCTCCAGAAATGAATGAGCAGTTCGAACCGCAGGCGCCGGAGAAATCACCGGCGGGAACGAAGCTCAGTGTTCCGCCGAAGAGATCGGTATTGCGTGGGCGGGGGCGATGGGAGAACTCTTTCAGCAGTCCGTTGACGAGCAAAGCCGGGCCGAGCAGCAGGGACACGATGCCTGCCATGATCCGGCGCCCCAGCGCAGCATCATAGCCTGCACGGCGGTCAAGGCGCATGACCGCAAGGCGGATCAGCAGATAGACGCCGAAGACAGGCGGCAGATAGAAGAAGATCCCGCGAAGATCGTTCAGAAACGCATTTTGCGCATAGGGGAAAACGCCGCAGACGGAAAGCGTCTTGCTATCGGAGCTGCACTGCGCCTCCTGGAAAAAGGAGCGGGCGATTGTCGTGTCGATCTGCGGAACAAAATAGAACAGCAGCAGCAGCAGTAACCAGGCGACCAGGGTTATCCAGAATATCTGAAGGGCGCGTGCTGAACTCAGTTCGGTCTCCCGTCCTTTGGAACCGGCACTGGGCGAGGGGATCGTGGGCAAATGAAATCTCCATGGCCGGGCTGGCAAGGACTCATGTGGCGAGGCGACGGGTTGATTTGCTTTTTTCATGGATGTGGCCCCTTCGGTCAACTCCTGCAGCCATGAAATCCGCGTGAACAGCCGTTTCTCGCAGGTCTTGAGGTGTCGCTTTGCCCTGCAAATCTGGAAAAATCATGTCCAGCTACAGGCGGGCCTGTCCGGTGTTGCCTTGATCTCCCCCGGCACACTATCATGCGGCGATCAAACCCGATCGTCATGCCTGGAGTGCTTTGTGACCGAAGTTCTGTTTTATCACCTGACGGAAGCACGTTGTGATGATGCCTTGCCGCCGCTTGTCGAGAAGAGCCTGGAACGCGGCTGGCGCATCGGTCTCAAGCTGAAGGATGAGGAAAGCTGCGCCCATTTTGATGGCCTGCTATGGACCTATAGCGACACAAGCTTTCTGCCGCACGGGCGTGACGATGAGGCTGACGGCGCCGAACAGCCGATCCTGTTGACCACCGGTTCTGAAAACCGCAATGGGGCCGATATCCGCTTCTTTGTCGGTGGAGCGCCCGTTGATGCTGTCGAGGGCTACAAGCGCGTCGTTGTCATGTTCGATGGCCATGACAATGATGAGCTTGCCCTTGCCCGGAGTGAATGGAAGCGTCTGCGTGGCGAAGGGCATGCGCTGACCTACTGGCAGCAGGGGATGGACGGTAGATGGTCAAAAAAATCATAAAAACATATGTTTGAAGATATTTCTTCCAGTGCTTTTAATTAAGGACCTGCCGTGGCAAGGGGGCAATCCTTTGCAGCTTCAGACAGCTTGCCGTGATGAGTTGCCCGGCCGGTTTTCTCGCCCGTCCCGTCAGCCTGGCGGCCTTGTCGTGAGCGCCGCCAGGCTGATTTTGCGAACCAAGATGAAGGCGCTCAAGACAGCAGTTCCGATTCGGGCCGGACGGCTTTGCCCATCGGCCCGAAAATCGGAATCGATTTTCGAAAGGAATGATTCGTTGCTTCAATAAGATGGAGCGTCCTGGTGCGTCCAAAAGGACGCATCGCGCTCTAGCCGTCATTGGTGGCATTGAGGTTTTCGGGTCTTATCCCATCAGCTCCGCCTTGAGGCCGGGTCAGACGCACGCCGGGTCCGCCGCCATCGTCGCCATTGGCAATGAAGGCGATGCCCGCGCCCTCGAGGAATTTCTTGAGCCTGGTGATGTCGTCCCAGTTGGCGCCGTCGAGTTCCGCCTGGTCGATTGCTTCCACCGACAGGCCCGATTGGCGGGAGAGTTCCGCCTTGCCGAGTCCGAGAAGGGCGCGGCCCGCGCGCAATTGCTGGGGTGAGATCATGGTCTTCTCCTTCGCTCTTTGCCCGGCGGCCAGATGAGATAAGCTGGCGCGTCATTCCGGCTGCAATGCTCGTCCTGTTTTCAGACAAACACAAGCCGCTCCTTGGTCGAACGTGCAGGCCTTGCGGTCAGTTCCCTGGCTTGTGGCCGGTGAGGAAACTACTCGCTTTCTGCCCTGTGCCCTGCCGGTCTGGCGACGGGGCCGGCCATCCATTTGATGATCACCATGGCCGGCAATATCCATAACAGGCCTGACAGTGCGAAATAGAGGAGTGCCACCCACCAGGCTTTGTCGCCAAGCATATGTGTGGCAATAAGCGTCGCTGCGAGCGCATAGACGATCACCAGAAGGATGATAAGGATGGTTCCGACGAATTTGCGCAGCCTGACCGGCACCTTCCATCTCCTGCTTGTCAAGGTGATGGCAAGAGATTAGGCCTTTGCGCCAGCGTTGAAAAGAGCGGCCATGTGCCTTGCGGCCGCCAGAAACGGAGAAGACAGGCATGGTCGCAGCAACAGCGATGAAACCGGGGGATGAACGGGAGCGGCGCAATGCAGCACTGGTCCGCTATTGGCTCTATCTTGTGGTCCTGACACTGTTCTGTCTGGTTCTGGTCGGCGGTGCGACCCGGCTCACCCATTCGGGCCTGTCCATCACCCAGTGGAAACCGATCCATGGGGTCATTCCGCCCTTGTCGCTGAAGGACTGGCAGGAAGAGTTCGCGCTTTATCAGCAGATTCCCGAATATCAGCTTCTGAACAAGGGCATGACCCTTGCCGGCTTCAAGGCGCTGTTCTGGTGGGAGTGGGCGCACCGGCTGCTCGCCCGCTCCATTGGGCTGATCTTCTTCGTTCCGCTCGTCTATTTCTGGCTTTCGGGCCGGCTTGCCAAGAGCCTGCGCCTGCCGCTTTTCGGTGTTTTCCTGCTGGGTGGCTTTCAGGGTTTCATCGGCTGGTGGATGGTTTCCTCAGGCCTGTCGGTACGCACCGATGTCAGCCAGTATCGGCTCGCTATTCATCTGGTGACGGCATGCCTGATTTTCACGGCCTGTGTCTATATCGCCGCCGGGCTGAAGCCCCGCAAGGTTCAGCCATCACCCGCTTTCGGTTCCGGCAGCTTTGCCGCCCTTCTGGTCCTGGCGGTTCTTGTGCAGATCTATCTCGGCGCCCTTGTTGCCGGGCTTGATGCCGGTTTCAGCTACAATACCTGGCCGCTGATGGATGGCGCTCTGGTTCCGGATGGGCTTCTCGTTCAGCATCCGGCCTATCTGAACTTCTTCGAGAATCCCAAGACCGTTCAGTTCATTCATCGGATTGGCGGTTACACCGTATTCATTCTTGCGCTGCTGCACATGATTGCCGAATGGCGCGGCGCTGTTGCCCGCGGGCTTGATCTGGAACTGTCGCAGCATGCCCGCGGTGCGCTTCTGATCTTCATTCTGGTGCTGGTTCAGGCTTGTCTCGGCATCTTCACGCTGCTGTTTCAGGTGCCGCTGCCGCTGGCGCTTTGCCATCAGGGCATGGCGCTGATCGTTCTGGCGGCCGTTGTTGCCCATGCGCGCGGCTATCGCCAGCCGATGTTCGTGCTGTCCTGAGCAGGGCGCAGCAGGCAAAAGGCCCGCGCGAAGCGGGCCTTTTTTGGTCTGGCGGTTCAGCCGAAGCGATAGGCTGAATAGCGTTTGTTGAGGAAGTCGGTCTTCAGCACCGGCACACCCGTATCGCTGCCTGCCGCACCCGCTGCAGCAAAGACCGGGACGAGATGGTCGTGTTCCGGGAAATGGCTGGCGATGGCGTCGGGATTGTCGGTCCAGGTCGCAAGCTTTGCCAGCCGCGCCTCGGGATCTGCTATCGAGACTGCGTCAGCAAGCCAGTCGTCAAACCGGGCCGATTGCGCCTCATGTTCGCCATTGCGGCGGAAGAACATGCGCATGTTGTGATAAGAAAGTCCCGATCCGACGATCAGAATATCCTCATCGCGCAGGCTCTCCAGCGCCTGACCGATCCTGAAATGGGTTTCGGCGGAAAGATCCGGGTCGAGCGACATCATGATGATCGGCACATCGGCCTTGGGATAGATCAGCATGAAGGGAATGAAAACGCCATGGTCATAGCCACGGCTGTCATTGGTTTCCGTCTCGATGCCCTTCGCCTTCAGCACATCGCGCACATGCTCGGCAATCGCGGGCGCGCCGGGGGCAGGGTATTTCAGCTGATAGGTATGGGCCGGAAAGCCGCCATAATCGAAATACATGCCGGGATGGGCGGCAGTCGAGACGGTGAGCTTCGGCACATTCGGCCAATGGGCGGAAATGACCAGGACAGCCTTCGGGCGACGGCCGATCTCTTTGTCCATGCCGCGCAGGAAAACCTCGAGTGGCTTCCACGGGTCATCATCGCGCAGAACGCCTGAAAGATTTTCCATGAACGGCCACGGACCGCCACCATGGGGGATGAAATAGACGGGAAAACGGGTATTGCTCATGTCAAACCTCGATAAAATCGTGTGTTGACAGCAATATAGCGATGGGCCGGCCGTTTAGCGACCGGCCCATCGGCGACGGATTGTTCACTGAATGCGTCTCAGGCCGACAGCATCAGATCCATGTTCTGAACGGCAGCGCCGGAGGCGCCCTTGCCCAGATTGTCAAGCAGCGCGACAAGATTGACATGCGCGCCGCCGGGCTTGCCGAAAACGAACAGCTTCATCGTGTCCTGACCGGCAAGCTCTACTGCATTGACGCGGGGAAGTGCGGCGCTTTGTGAAAGCGGCACGACGCTGACAATCTCCTGGCCGGCATAATAATCGGCAAGCAGCGCGTGAATGCTCTCCAGCGTCTGACTGCCGGCAAGATCATCAAGATAGAGCGGCACCTGCACGATCATGCCCTGCGGAAAACGGCCGACCGACGGTGAGAAGATCGGTGCGCGGGCAAGCATTCCATGCGTCGTCATTTCCGGAACATGCTTGTGCGAAAGGTTGAGGCCGTAAAGGAAATGCGGCGTGTCGATATGGTCGTCACGGCTTTCGTCTTCCATCTGGGCGATCAGGTTCTTGCCGCCGCCGGTATAGCCGGAAACCGCATTGACCGTGACCGGGTAGCTGTCCGGGATCAGCCCGGCGCACCGCAGCGGGCGCAAAAGTGCGATGGCGCCGGTCGGGTAGCAGCCAGGATTGGCGACATAGCGCGCGGCGCGGATCTTGTCGCCCTGCGCCTTGTCCATTTCGGCAAAACCGTAAACCCAATCCGGATTGACCCGGTAGGCCGTCGATGTATCGATCACCCGGACGCTGTTATTGCCGGAAAGCATCGAGACCGCCTCGCGCGAGGCTTCGTCCGGCAGGCAGAGAATGGCGATATCGGCGCTGTTGAGCAGGTCTTCGCGCATTTTCGGGTTGCGGCGCTCCGCCGCCGGGATCGACAGCAGCTCGACATCACGGCGCGCGGCCATGCGCGTGCGGATCTGCAGGCCCGTGGTTCCGTGTTCGCCATCGATGAAGATCTTTGCTGCCATTTTCATTGTCCCGTTTCGTCTCAAGGGGCGGATTTTGCTTTCTTATAAGGCTTTGTGCCGTCACTCACAATAATGATGCAGGCGCGAAATCGGCCGTTTTGTCGCTTTCTTCAGACAGGCCGGTCAAATGCATTGATCGCCTCGGCGACGAGCGGCCGGGTGACGCAGGAAAGCGCATGGCCATTGATGAGCCCGACGGCCTGCATGATGGCATAGATCGTTGTCGGGCCGACAAATTTCCAGCCGCGCCGGCGCAATTCTTTTGACAGCGCGGTCGAGAGCGGTGACGCCGATCGGCTCTGTGGCGCAGCATCAGGCTCAACTTCGGCATTGCGCCAGAAGAAGGCGGCAGGCCATCCGGCCCGGCAATGGTGGCGCTCATTCTGTCTGCCTCACGAAGGAAAGGGCATCGCTGGTGCGTTTCGGATCGATGCTGTGAGTTTCTGCCGTGACGATGCCGTGAATGACGAAGGGATCGGCGGCGATCCGTCTGTCGTGATCCTCGCGGGTCTCGCCATGGGCCAGGATCGCGCCGCCGCTGGCACCATCGAGCGTGCCGGCGCACAGGAAGGCGCCGTCGGCAAAGCCGCGGGCAATCCATTCATTATGCGCCGCGATGAAATCTGCGGCGCGGGAGCGGTTTTCCGCGAATGTGAGAAAGGTGATGAACATGTGAACTCCTGAGGCGCGGTTCAGGCAAGGACGGCCGGCAGGCTGTCCAGCCATGCGGTGATGTCATCGACCTCGCGGCGGATGAAGGTTTCATCGTGAAAGGCTGCCGCAAGCGCGGCCACACCTTGTGACCATGCCAGCACATGAAGCGCATAGCGCCCGGCATGGTCTGCCATGCCAAGGGCGGCAAACTGCCGGGTCAGCCAGTCTCCAAACAGCGTGAAAAGGGCTGCGGCACGCGGCTTGAGGGCGTGGTCGAGCTTGGCAAGTTCGGCGCAGAGCGTGCCGACCGGGCAGCCAAAGGCCATGATCTTCGTCCGATTGGTGATGACGATGTGAATGAAGGCGATGATCCCGTCGCGCGGCGTTGATGCATCAGCCGCAAACGCATCGAGCATGGCACTGGTATTTTCAATGCGGCGATCAATCACTGCATCAAGAATCTCATCTTTCGTCTTGAAATGATGATAGAAATTACCGCGTGAAATGCCGACCGATGCAGCAATGTCCGCAAAGGAGGTCGCCTCGAAACCGCGCTCGTAAAACAGCGTATCGGCTTTCTCGATGATCAGGTCTCGGGTTGACGGCGTCGCCATTTTCTCACCGGTTCATTGGTCGCACAATAAAACTAGGACGAATGTCCTAGTGAGTCAATGGCGCAGGTTTTCCGTTTCCCGAACCTTCCGGGATCGTCGGGTTTCTGTCCTGCGCAAACAAAACGGGCGGAAAATCCGCCCGTCTTTTTCGCGTGGATCAGTGGCGCCGGAGGGCGATCAGTAATGCTTGATCTCGTTATAGATCATCTGCACGATCGAGCCGGTGGTCGGGTAGAGCGGGATCAGGCAGGCCTGAAGCGCGTGATAGATGTCGCCCTTGCCGGCGAAGAGGCTGTTTGCCGGGACGAGGTCCTCGGTCAGCTCCTCGTGCCAGCCGCCCTTTTCGTGGTCGATCAGGTGATTGGTGATGAAGCTCCAGAGCCGGCGATAGGCCAGCATGTGGAAATCGCCGCCGAAATGTTCAGACAGGCAATGGGTGGCGCCAATTGCTTCGCAATGCGGCCACCACAGTTTCGACCGGTTGAGCGGCTTGTTGTTCCAGTCGAGCGTGTAATACATGCCCTTCTTTTCGTGATCCCAGCCATATTTGAACGACGAGATGAAGAGTTCCTGGGCAGCCTTGGGCATCCAGTCATGGGCGCGGCCGGTCAGCGCGAAAAGCTGCAGCAGCAGGCGCGACCATTCCAGCCAGTGGCCTGGCGTGGTGCCGGAGGGGCGGAACATCTCGTTGCCCGAATAATTATAGTCGATTTCCCAGTTTTCGGTGAAATGCTCGGCAACGCGGAAATTGCAGGACCGCGCATGCTTGTTAATGATCAGCTCGGCGATCTGCTTTGCCTTGGTGATATAGTCAACCTTACCGGTGACCTCATAGGCCGCCATCAGCGCCTCGGTCATATGCATGTTGCAGTTCTGGCCGCGATAGCCGGGAACGGGCGTCCAGTCGGTCTCAAATTCCTCGGCAACAGCGCCATATCGCTCTTCCCAGAAGTGCTTTTCGATCACCTCGGTCACGTCTGCGATCATCTGGTCGGCCTGCGGATGGCCGGCAAACTTCGCCGATGAGGCGGCCAGAAGCACGAAGGCGTGGCCATAGGCCTGCTTGGTCGGTTCTCCGAGCGGGCCGTCATTGTCGACCTGCCAGAAATAGCCGCCGCGTTCACTGTCGCGATGACGCTCCCACAGGAATTTCATCCCATGATCGAGAAGGTCATCGCAGCCCGGGCGGCCGAGCATGTGGCCGATGGACATGCAGTGTACCATGCGGGCTGCGGTATGAATGCCGCGCACCGGGTTGTCACCGCCCAGCGGATTGCCATCGGCGTCAAACTCGAAGAAGCCGCCTTTGGGGTTGATCGAGCGATACTGGAAAAAATCGAACAGATCATTGGCCTGGCTCATCAGCCAGTCGCGATGGTAGGGGCGACGGATCCAGCGGGGCGGCGCGATCATTGTGTTGACTTTCGGCTGCATGAAACTCCTCCAATTTTGCGAATCCGACGGCGTCCCGGTATTTTTATTGCCTGCGCCGATTCTGAAATGAAATGCTCACGGTTTTTCTCGCGAAAACATCCTTTCGGCAAGCGCTGTTGGCGGAACATCTTGCCTTGCGAACCGATTGCCATCATATCGGCCTAGAGTGAGACTTTGTTGATGCTGGTCAAGTCAGTTGACTGTAAAAAATGGATTTTGCCGCAAGGCATGTCGCGTGGCGTCAGAGTGGGGAGCCCGGTTCGGCCTTTGTCGATTTCTGGCTACCATCGCGCAGCAAATCAAAGCCATATGTTGACATAAAGATATCTTTATGTGATTTGCATTGGCGAAGAAATTCGGGAGTCTGTCTGATGTTGGATGAATTGTTCGGGGACGTTGCGCCGAAGCGTGATGGTGCCGAAATCCGTGCGGCGCTGGAAAAGGCTGCGCGTGAGCGCATCCTCATTCTCGACGGCGCCATGGGAACGCAGATCCAGGGGCTTGGATTTGACGAAGATCATTTCCGCGGTGATCGCTTCGGTGGCTGTTCCTGCCAGCTGAAGGGCAATAACGACCTTCTGATCCTGTCGCAGCCGAAGGCGGTGGAAGAAATTCACTACCGCTATGCCATCGCCGGTGCGGATATCATCGAGACCAATACCTTCTCCGGAACGACGATCGCCCAGGCTGATTACCAGATGGAAGATATCGTCTATGAGCTGAACCGCGATGGCGCCCGTGTTGCCCGTCGTGCGGCGCTGAGAGCCGAGAAGGAAGATGGCCGCCGGCGTTTCGTTGCCGGTGCCGTTGGTCCGACCAACCGCACGGCGTCGATCTCACCGGACGTGAACAATCCAGGCTTTCGTGCTGTTTCCTTTGATGATTTGCGTATTGCCTATCGTCAGCAGATCAACGGTCTGATCGATGGCGGCTCCGATCTGATCCTGATCGAAACCATCTTCGACACGCTGAATGCCAAGGCTGCGGTTTTCGCCGCGCGTGAGGCCTTTGCGGAAAAGGGCATCGAACTGCCGCTGATGATTTCCGGCACGATCACCGATCTTTCCGGCCGCACCCTGTCCGGTCAGACGCCATCGGCCTTCTGGTATTCGCTGCGCCATTCCGAGCCCTTCACGATCGGGCTCAACTGCGCGCTTGGCGCGGACGCCATGCTGCCGCATCTTCAGGAGCTTTCCGGCGTCGCTGACACCTTCATCTGCGCCTATCCCAATGCCGGTCTGCCGAATGAATTCGGTCTTTACGATCAGGGTCCGGAGGATATGGCGCGTCAGGTCGGCAACTTCGCCCGCCAGGGGCTGGTCAACATCGTCGGCGGCTGCTGTGGCTCGACGCCGGAACATATTGCCGCCGTTGCTGATGCCGTCGGCCAGTACAAACCGCGCCAGGTGCCGGAGCACAGGCCCTTCCTGGCGCTGTCGGGCCTCGAACCCTTCGTGCTGACCAGCGATATCCCCTTCGTCAATGTCGGTGAGCGTACCAATGTCACCGGCTCGGCGAAATTCCGCAAGCTGATCACCAATGCCGATTACGCGACCGCGCTCGATGTCGCCCGTGATCAGGTGGAAGCCGGCGCCCAGGTCATCGATATCAATATGGATGAGGGCCTGATTGACAGCGAAAAGGCGATGGTCGAATTCCTCAACCTGATCGCTGCCGAACCGGACATTGCCCGCGTTCCGCTGATGATCGACTCCTCCAAGTTCGAGATCATCGAGGCTGGTCTCAAATGCACTCAGGGCAAGGCGCTGGTCAACTCGATCTCGCTGAAGGAAGGCGAGGAACAGTTTATCGAAAAGGCAAGGCTGATCCGCAATTACGGTGCGGCAACCGTGGTGATGGCCTTTGACGAGCAGGGTCAGGCCGATACGTTTGAACGTAAGGTCGAGATCTGCACGCGGGCCTATAACGTCCTCACAAAGAAGGTTGGGTTTCCGCCGGAAGATATTGTTTTTGATCCGAATATCTTTGCTGTTGCAACGGGTATCGAGGAGCATGACAACTACGGTGTCGACTTCATCGAGGCAACGAAGAAGATCCGCGAGACACTGCCGCACGCGCATATTTCCGGTGGCGTGTCGAACCTGTCCTTCTCCTTCCGCGGCAATGAGCCGGTCCGTCAGGCGATGCATGCGGTGTTCCTCTATCACGCCATTCAGGCGGGAATGGATATGGGCATCGTCAATGCCGGCCAGCTGATCGTCTATGAAAGCATCGAGCCCGAGCTGCGCGAAGCCTGCGAGGACGTGGTGCTGAACCGGCGTTCGGATTCCACCGAGCGGCTGCTGGCCATCGCCGAGCGCTACCGCGGCACGGGCAAGACCGAGGAGCGCAAGCAGGATCTGGCCTGGCGCGAATTTCCGGTTGCAAAGCGGCTGGAACATGCGCTGGTCAACGGCATTACCGAATTCATCGAGGCCGACACCGAAGAGGCGCGTCTGGCCGCCGAGCGGCCGCTGCATGTCATCGAAGGGCCGCTGATGGCCGGCATGAATGTGGTCGGCGATCTGTTCGGCGCCGGCAAGATGTTCCTGCCGCAGGTGGTGAAATCCGCCCGCGTGATGAAGCAGGCGGTTGCCGTTCTGCTGCCCTACATGGAAGAGGAAAAGCGCCTGAGCGGGGCTGAAGGTGCGCAATCGGCCGGCAAGGTGATCATGGCGACCGTCAAGGGCGACGTCCATGACATCGGCAAGAACATCGTCGGCGTCGTGCTTGCCTGCAACAATTACGAGATCATTGATCTCGGCGTCATGGTGCCGGCGGAAAAGATCCTTGCTGCCGCGAAGGAGCACAAGGCCGATATCATCGGTCTTTCCGGCCTGATCACACCCTCGCTCGACGAGATGGTGCATGTCGCTGCCGAAATGGAGCGCCAGGATTTCCACCTGCCGCTTCTGATCGGTGGGGCGACCACCAGCCGGGTGCATACGGCCGTCAAGATCCATCCCGCCTATGACAAGGGGCAGGCGATCTATGTGACGGATGCAAGCCGTGCTGTCGGCGTGGTCAACAATCTGCTGACACCGGAGCTGAAGGGCAATTACGTCACCGGCATCCGCGAGGAATATGCCAAGGTCGCTGACGCCCATGCCCGCGCCGAGGCTGCCAAGCTGCGCCTGCCATTGGCTGCAGCACGGGCCAATCACGTGAAGGTGGACTGGGACGGCTTCAAGCCCGTCGCGCCGACCTTTTTCGGCACCAAAGTGTTTGACGATTATGATCTGGCCGAACTTGTCGAATATTTCGACTGGACACCCTTTTTCCAGACCTGGGAACTGAAGGGGCGCTATCCTGATATTCTTCAGGATGAGAAACAGGGCGAGACCGCGCGTCAGCTCTTCGCTGATGCAAAAGCGATGCTGCAGAAGATCGTTGCGGAAAAGTGGTTCCGTCCGCGCGCGGTCATCGGCTTCTGGCCGGCCAATGCTGTTGGGGATGATATCCGCCTGTTCACGGATGAAAGCCGCTCGGAAGAGCTTGCCACGTTCTTCACGCTGCGCCAGCAACTGTCCAAGCGTGGCGACCGGCCCAATGTGGCGCTGTCGGATTTCGTCGCGCCCGTTGAGAGCGGCAAGCCGGATTATGTCGGCGGCTTCGTCGTCACGGCAGGCTTTGAGGAAATCGCCATTGCCGAACGCTTCGAGCGGGCTAATGACGACTACTCCTCGATCATGGTCAAGGCTCTGGCTGACCGCTTTGCCGAGGCCTTTGCCGAACGCATGCATCAGCGCGTGCGCCGGGAATTCTGGGCCTATGCACCGGATGAAAGTTTCGCCAATCACGAGCTGATCGGTGAGGCCTATGATGGCATCCGTCCCGCACCCGGCTATCCGGCGCAACCCGATCACACCGAAAAGAAGACGCTGTTCGAGCTGCTGGATGCGGAAAATGCCACGGGCGTGACGCTGACGGAAAGCTATGCCATGTGGCCGGGTTCATCGGTCTCCGGTATCTATATCGGCCATCCCGACAGCTATTATTTCGGTGTCGCCAAGGTCGAGCGCGACCAGGTCGAAGACTATGCGGCCCGCAAGGGAATGAGCGTCGAAGAGGTCGAGCGCTGGCTCGGGCCGGTGCTGAACTATGTGCCGGGCAACAAGACGGAAACGAGCGACGCAGCGTGAGGCTGTGTCTGCTCTGCTGTAGGGTTACGTGTAGCGCGTACCAGCGAAACGGACATTGAGATTGCCTTTCACCACCTTGAAACGGCTGTCACCGATCCTGGGGATCAAGGCGCCGTTGACGACCAGGCGGTGATTGGATGCGGCGCCCATAAGATAGGCTTTTGGCGCTGAAATATAGCCGACCTTGATGCCGCGGGCAGTAAGGGCGCCGCAGAGTTTTTTCGGGTAGTCGGCGGCGCCGACATGGCAGGACTGAAGCTTGATGATGCCGATTTCCCTCAGCCCGAGCGCGGCGAGCTTTTCGGCAAGCCTGTCGGCACTGTAGCTGGTGGGGCCCTGTTTGCTGCCGTGCGCGGTGATATCAAGCCGATCCTTGCTGGTCAGGTGCGCATAGGTATCGGCTTTGGCCGTCGGCATCAGCTTCATCATGCCTTCGACGGCGGCCCTTTCCACGGGGTTCGTGCGCCAGTCGTCCCGTTTGTTGTAGTCAACTTCCTGAGCGCCATCGGAATGGATGTTGCGCGCTGGAACCTGATATTCATCGCGATAGCGCAGCGCTATACCGCGAAATGTATCACTATCCGTCGCGCCAAGGCGCAGCAGATGCCGATGGTCCGGGTTCCTCCGCCAGTCATTTTGCGCGCCGTACCGATCGTTACCGTGCGGTGCAGGGCGGGTCGGAATGATATCGCGCAGGGAGGCGTCGTCTGCAGTGGGGCTGACTTTGTTCGTTTCGTCGCTTGTTGAGCTTCGCGGCGAGTCGCCTTCCGGTGTCCGACGGATGTTCGGAACGACCTGCATATCCTGATGCGTTTGGGTGAAGGCAACCCTTGGGCCGATATTGGTGCGCGTAGATTCCACGTTTTGATATCCACAGATAACATCCTGTAGATACAGGTATTAAACGCGGATCTGTGGCGTAATTTAGGTATATTGCAATATATGTATTACTAGTATTGCGATTTTTCGACCAAATAGCTTGGCTGGCCCCGAAGCAGGATCAAAGCTCATCAGAAGTCAGCTGAATTTCAGCGCTGCGACGGCCGCTTCACTGTTGCTGACATAACGATTGGCATCATTCTGGCGCTGCAGCAGCAGGATGAACAGGAAATCGAGCAGGGTCAGCTGGGCATCGCGGGCAGTGATGGCGGAGGAGCGCACCCGGTCTTCGTCGGCAATGGTATAGAGGCAGAAATCGGCAATCCGCGACAGAAGGCTCTGTTGCGGACCGGTCACGGCGATCACGGTGGCACCGCGCTCCTTTGCCAGTTCGGCAATGCGCACGGTCTCGATGCTGGTGCCGGATTGCGACAGGGCGAACAGCAGGTCGCCCGCGCGCGAGGCCGAAACATTGGCCATTTGCACATGGCTGTCACTGTCATGCAGGGCGAAACGGCCGAGCTTTTGCAGCTTGTAGGAAAAGTCCCGCGCCACCAGCGATGATGCGCCGACGCCGGCAATCGAAATCCGTGCCGCCGCATCAATCAGGTCCAGCGCGCGGGTGATTTCGCGCTCGTCATTGGCGGCAATCGTCTGCTGCATCGACTGGATCTTGCTGGCCAGCAGCTTCTGGGCAATCGTTGCCGGGCCGTCGCCGCGCTGGATCGTCGCATGGATCATGCCCGGCGGCGTGTGCCATTCGCGCGCTTCGGCCTTGCTGATGGCGATTTTCAGATCCTGATAGCCGGCAAAGCCAAGCTTCTGTGAGAACTTCACCACACTCGACTGGCTGCGCCCGGTCTGGGTCGCAAGCTCGGCCGAGGACAGCCGGACGACGCTGCCGGGATTTTCCAGGATGAAAGAGCCGATCTGCCGGTCAGCAGGGGCCATGCCGTCAAGCTGGGCTTCGATGACTTTCAGGACCGACATGGCATTCCTTTTCTCCAGGGATGGAATAATCTATTCCGTTTCAAGGAATACAATGGAATTTCGAGAAAATCGAACGCTTTCTTTTCCAGCGTGAGACGGGTGGGGAAAAGTGAATATGGAATAATTTATTCTGAAAATTAATTGACAGTTGGAATTTTCAATTTTACGCTCCGTGCAAATGACCGGATAACCGGCGGTGCGCCAGACAGCCCAGATGGCTGTCTTGAAGAAGGTGTGAGGGGTATGACAGAACAGACTTTGATGGCTGAATTGAATGGGCTTGTCTCCGAAGGCCGCAATGCGGGATCTTCCGATCTCGATCTTCTGTCGACCCCCAACATCCTTTCCCTGATCAACAGTGAAGACAAGAAGGTCGCGCTGGCGGTCGAAACCGAGCTGCCGGCGATCGCCAGAGCCGTCGACAGCATTGTCGACGCCTTTGCCCGCGGCGGGCGCCTTGTCTATATCGGCGCCGGCACATCCGGCCGGCTCGGTGTGCTGGATGCATCCGAATGCCCGCCGACCTTTTCCGTGCCCGAAGGCATGGTCATCGGCCTGATGGCCGGCGGCGAGCATGCGCTGACCAATGCCGTCGAAGGCGTGGAGGATAATCGCGCCGAGGGCAGGGCAATGCTGGAACAGATCGGCTTAAGCGACAGGGATGTCGTGGTCGGCATTGCCGTTTCCGGGCGCACACCCTTCGTGATTGGCGCACTGGATTATGCGCTCGGCGTCGGCGCGACGACGGTGGCACTTTCCTGCAATCCTGGTTCGGCGATCGCCGCCATGGCCGATATCGCCATTTCGCCGGTTGTCGGCCCGGAGGTTTTGACCGGATCAACGCGGATGAAATCCGGCACGGCACAGAAACTCGTTTTGAACATGCTGTCGACCGCCAGCATGGTGCGCTCCGGCAAGGTCTACCAGAATCTGATGGTCGATGTTTCTGTGAGCAACGAGAAGCTCTTCATCCGCGCCGTGCGGATTGTCACCGAGGCGACGGGCATTTCCGCCGGCGAAGCCGAAGCGCTGCTGAATGAAACCGGCAATAATGTAAAGCTTGCGATCCTGATCGCACTGACTGGCATGGAACTGGAGGAGGCCCGTCAGGCGCTTGAACGCGCCAATGGCTTCCTGCGGTTGGCACTGAGCAACAAGACGGCGTGAAGCCGCACAGAAGACGCAAATTCAAAACCGGCGCTGCGGCGATGAAATGTCATCAGAGGCGCTTTCATCTCTTGAGGGAAAGAACATGGGTAAATTCCTGAAACATAATATTGTTTCCGCTCTGGCGATTACCATCGCGCTGGGTGCGGCAACGCTTCCGGCCTCTGCGGCCACGCTGCGTATGGCCTGGTCGCAGGATGCGACGGGCCTTGATCCGCACAAGCAGACGGCTTTTTCGTCGATCCGCCTTCTCGAGCTCGTCTACGAGCCTTTGCTGCGCACCGACAGCGATCTCAACCTGGCGCCGGCGATTGCCAAGAGCTGGTCCTTCTCCGATGACGGCAAGACGCTGACCTTCAAGCTTGATCCCAATGCCAAGTTCTCCGACGGAACCCCGGTGACGCCGGCTGACGTCAAGGCCTCGTTCACCCGTATTCTTGACGAAGCCACAGGCGCCTCGGCGCGTTCGAACTTCCTGTCGATCGAGAGCATCGATACACCGGATGACGAGACCGTCGTCTTCAACCTGTCGCAGCCGGATGTGCCGCTTCTGACGGCCATGGCTTCGATCAATGCCGCCATCGTTCCGGCCAAGGCCATCGAGGATGGCTCGATCGGCACCACAGCGCTTGGCTCGGGTCCGTTCGAGCTGAAGGACTGGGAACCGAATGCCAAGGAAGTGCTGGTTGAAAACCCGAACTGGGCCGGCGGCAAGACAGGTGTCGACGAAATCGACATTTCCGTTCTGCCGGACGAAACCGCGATCCTCGCTGCTCTGCGCACCGATCAGGTCGATTTCGCGCTGATCAACGACCCGCTTGTGGCAACGCTGGTGCCGAAGGAAAAGAACCTGACGCTGAACCGCGAACCGGTTCTGTCCTACCATGTTCTGCAGCTCAATGCCGATCGCGGCGCGATGCAGGATGTGAAGGTCCGTCAGGCAATTTCCTGCGCCGTCGACCGTCAGGACGTGCTTGATGCAGCGCTTCTGGGCGAGGGCAAGGTCACGGGCCCGCTGACCATGCCGGCCTATGCCTCCGATCCGTCGACGCTGTTCTGCTACACGCCCGACCTCGACAAGGCCAAGCAGCTGATGGCCGAATCCTCTTCGCCTGATGGGTTTGACGCCAAGGTGATCGTTGCCACCGGCGAGCCGCCGACGGCAATCGCCGAGGCTCAGGTGCTGCAGTCGCAGCTGGCCAAGATCGGCATCAAGCTCGATATCGAATCCATGGAGCTCAACGTCTATGTCGACCGCTGGCTGAAGGGTGATTTCGACATGGCGGTGGCGCTGAATGGCGGCCGCACCGACCCCTACACCATGTATAACCGCTACTGGACCAAGGCAGGCAATCTGCAGAAGGTCGCGCATTACATCGATGATGATCTCGACAATCTGATGCAGGAGGGCCGCGTTGAAACCGATCCGGTGAAGCGCAAGGCAATCTTTGCCGAATTCTCCAAGCACATCACCGAAGTGTCGCCGTGGATCTGGCTCTATACCGGCTACAGCTACACCGCCCAGCAGAACAGTGTCGAAGGCTTTGTGGCCGATCCGACCGGTTCGCTGTTCGGCCTGACCAAGGTTACGGTTTCGGAATAACATCCCGCGGCATTCCGGTCCGTCAAGAACCGGGATGCCGCCATTTCCCTCTCGATGCATCCCGGCTTCCGGCCGGGGCTGATATTCCGGGGATGGAACGCCCATGAATTATCTCGCTCGGAGACTGCTGACCTTTCCCCTGGTCATGCTCGGCGTCTCCATCCTCGTTTTTATCTCGATCCGCCTTATTCCCGGTGACGCCATCACGGCGATGCTGGGGACCGAGGCCGGGCTGCTAACACCGGCCCAGCGGGCATCGCTGGAAGCCTATTTCGGTATCGACAAGGGCTGGCTTGCCCAATACTGGAGCTGGCTGACCGATGCGCTGCACGGCGATCTCGGTGTTTCCGTCATATATGGCAAGCCGGTGCTTGCCGTGATCCTCAAGGTCTTCCCGTTGACGCTGGAGCTGGCGATCCTGTCGATGATCATCGCGATTGCCGTCGGGCTGCCGCTCGGCATCTATGCTGCAACCCGCAATGAGCGGCCGCAGGACCTCGGCGTCCGCATCATCGCCATGATCGGCCAGTCGACCCCAAGCTTCGTCGTTGCATTGTTGATGATCTATGTTCTGTCTGTTGGTTTCGGCGTTCTGCCGACCATGGGCGCATTCACGCCGATCTGGGAAAATCCGCTCGAAAATCTGGGGCAGCTGATCCTGCCGGCGATCACGCTCGGCTTTGCCTTTGCCGCAGCCGTCACCCGGATCTCGCGTTCGGCCATGCTCGATATCCTCTCCGACGACTATATCCGCACGGCGCGTTCCAAGGGCGTGCCCGCCCGCAAGGTGATCTGGCACCATGCGCTGCCCAATGCGCTGATCCCGGTGGTCACGCTCTCGGGCGTCGAATTCGGCTATCTTCTCGGCGGAGCGGTAATTGTCGAGCAGATATTCGCCCTGCCAGGGCTTGGCCGCACGGTTCTGGATGCGATCCTGCAGCGCGATTATGCGCTGGTGCAGGGCAGTGTCCTGTTCATTGCGCTCAATTTCATGATCGTCAATCTTCTGGTGGATCTCGCCTATGCCGCGCTTGATCCGCGCATCCGGCTCGGAGGCAACTGATGTCGCTCATCCGCTCCATCTTCTCGCATTCGAGCGGCCGCATCGGCGGCACGATCGTCCTCGTTTATCTTGTCATTGCCGTTCTGGGTCTTGTCGGGGTCACGCCGCATGATCCGCTGATGCAGTTCCGTGTCGACCGGCTTCATGCACCTTCGATGACCTACTGGATGGGCACCGATCTGCTCGGCCGCGATGTCGCCAGCCGGCTGATGATCGGCGTGGCACAATCCTTCATCGTCGCCTTTTCCTCCGTCGCCATTGCTGCGGTGATCGGCATCCTGCTGGGGCTCACAGCGGCCTGGTTCGGCGGCTGGTGGGATGGCGTGGTGATGCGCTTCATGGATGTGCTGCTGGCCTTTCCGGCGATCCTGCTGGCGCTTTTGATCATCGCCATTGTCGGTCCGGGAACCTGGACCAGCGTCATGGCGATTGCCATCGTCTACACGCCGATCTTCACCCGCGTGGTGCGCGGCCCGGCGCTGTCGATCAAGACGCGTGATTTCGTCGATGCGGCGCGAACCTTCCATTCCCGTCGCTCCTATATTCTGACGCGCCACCTGATGCTGAACCTCGTTGCGCCGCTGACGGTGCAGATCACGCTGGCGCTCGCCTGGGCGCTGTTGACCGAGGCGGGGCTTTCCTTCCTCGGGCTTGGCACCCAGCCGCCCAAGGCTTCGCTCGGGCTGATGCTGTCGGACAGCCGCAACCTGATGGAAATGGCGCCGTGGCTGCTGGTGTTTCCGGCCTTCGCCATCATGATCGGCATTCTCGGCTTCAATCTTCTGGGCGATGCGCTGCGTGATATCCTCGACCCCCGCACACGGAAGGTGACAGCATGAGCGGACTTCTTTCAGTCACTGACCTGCATGTCGGCTTCGGCAAGGATCCGGTCAAAAACGAGGTTGTGCATGGCGTGAGCTTCGATCTTGCGCCCGGCGAAACCCTGGCGATCGTCGGCGAAAGCGGATCCGGCAAATCGGTCACCTCGCTTTCGGTCAACCGCCTCGTTGATTTCGGCGGTGGCAGGGTGACCTCCGGCCGTATCGAATTCACGCTTGGTTCCGGTGAGACCATCGATCTGGCCGCGACCGGGGAAACGCGGCTTGAAAAGATCCGGGGCCGGGAAATCGGCATGATCTTTCAGGAGCCGATGACCTCGCTCAATCCGGTGCTGACGGTCGGTGAGCAGATCGCCGAGAGCTTTCGCCTGCATCACGGGCTGAAGGGCAAAGCGGCGATGGAGGCGGCGCGTGCGGCGCTGGAACGGGTGCGTATCCCCGATGCCGCGCGCCGGCTTGCCTCACATCCGCACCAGCTTTCCGGCGGCATGCTGCAGCGCGTGATGATCGCCATGGCGCTGTCCTGTAATCCGCGCCTGCTGATCGCCGATGAGCCGACCACGGCGCTGGACGTCACGGTTCAGGCGCAGATCCTGGCGCTGCTGACAGAGCTGAAACGCGAGACCGGCATGGGGCTGATCTTCATCACCCATGATATCGGCCTTGTTGCCGGCATCGCTGACAAGGTGATGGTGATGCAGAATGGCGAAGTGGTGGAGCAGGGGGCGACGGATGACGTCCTCGATCATCCGCAGCACCCGTATACGCAACACCTGTTGAGTGCTGTCCCGCTGTTTTCGGCGGGGCGCGCGGTTCGCGAAGACCATCGCCGAAATGGCACGGAAAAGCCAGCGCTTGCGGTGAAGGATCTGACGGTCCGCTTTCCGGTCACGGCCGGTTTCTTCAAGCGGCGCACCGGCGCGGTTCACGCGGTTGACGGGATCGATTTCGATCTTATGCCGGGGGAAACGCTGGGCATTGTCGGCGAGAGCGGCTCGGGCAAATCCACCACCGCGCGCGCGGTGATGGGCCTGGTAAAGCCGACGCGCGGAGCGTTCTCGCTTATCGATGGTGCAAGTCTCGGGGCTGCCGCCGATCCGGTGCAGATGGTGTTTCAGAACCCTTATGCCTCGCTCAATCCGCGCCTGCGCGTTGACGCCATCCTGGCCGAGCCTGTGATTGCCGCCGGTGGGCGGCTCAATGCGGAGACACGGGAGCGGATGGTGCAGCTCATGAAGCGCGTCGGTCTGCCGGAAGAGGCGCTGCTGCGCTACCCGCATCAGTTCTCCGGCGGCCAGCGCCAGCGTCTGTGCATTGCCCGGGCGCTGATGCTGCATCCCTCCATCGTCGTGCTGGACGAGGCGGTGTCGGCACTTGATGTTTCGGTTCAGGCCATGGTGCTCGATCTTCTGGTCGAGTTGCAGCGGGAGATGAACCTCTCCTATCTGTTCGTCACCCATGACATGGCGGTGGTGGAGCGGATTGCCCACCGTATCGCGGTGGTCTATGCCGGGCAGATCGTCGAGATCGGCGATGCGGCATCGATCCTGTCAGCGCCGCAGCATCCCTATACCAAGCGGCTGATCGAGGCGGTGCCGAATATCGACCGGCGGCGGCTTGACTACCGGGTGGATACGACTGATGTGCCCTCGCTGGTTCGTCCCTTGGGCTTTGAACCGGAACCGGCGCGCTTTACCCGTTTCAGCGCTGATCATCTGGTGCGTGAGGAGGCTTGAATGACGGATTTTTCCGCACGGTTCGATCGTGCATTCGCGCTGCTGCAGTTGGCGATCGATGAAAAGCGCATTCCCGGCGGCGTGCTGGGGCTGACCATGGCCGATGGCAGCCGCATCACACGGGCATCGGGGCAGGCGGCCTTGAAGCCTGAACCGCGGCCGATGCGGGAGGACACCTGGTTTGACCTTGCATCCGTCTCCAAGGTGATCTTCACCACGACCCGCATTCTTCAGCTCGCCGTCGATGGTGTGATCGATCTTGATGCGCCGGTGACCTCGGTCATTCCGGATTTCAATCAATATGATCCGAATGCCTGGCAGCGCAAGGTGACCTTCCGCCAGTGCCTCGGCCATCAGACGCATTTTCCCGCTGTCGAGCCGATCTACACCTATGGCAGCGATCCCGATCTCTTGCGGACATTCGTGCTGCAGCGCGACTGGCGCTATCAGGATCCGCCGGTCTATTCCGATATCAACTATATCCTGCTCGGCATCGCGCTGGAGCGGCTTGCGGGCAAATGGATCCGCGCGATGGATCCGGGACCAGGCTTTGCCTTCTCCGCAGATCCGGACAGGGCGGCTGCAACGGAAGACTGCGCCTTCCGCCATCGTGTGCTCTCCGGCGAGGTCCATGACGAGAACTGCTATGCGCTGCAGGGTTCCGGTCATGCCGGCCTGTTCGGCACGGTCGGTGCGGTGCTCGATTTCGCCGCCGATATGCTGGCGCGTGACAAAGCGGGCGACCAGGTGGTCGAACTGATGCGGACGCCGATTGAGGGGCACCGCACCCATGGCTGGGAGCGGCCTTTCGAAATGTGGTCCGGCGGCGGGCATTGTTCGCCCGGCACAATCGGCCATACGGGCTTTACCGGTACGGCCCTCTGGATTGATTTCGACAATGGCTATGGCTGGACGCTGCTGACCAACCGGGTGCATCCCACACGGCATTTCGACAGCGGCATCATGGCCCTGCGGCGCGGCGTCAGCGACGCCATCAACGGAGCTTAAGATGACAGAAGATTTCGCACCTGTCTGGGCCGTCGGCCTGATGACGGGAACCGTGCTGGATGGCAATATCGACGTTGCACTGCTGAAGACCGACGGCGAGACGATCGAGCGCTTCGGCACCTATACGCTTGCACCCTATCCGGCTTCGACCCGCGCGCTGCTCGAAGAAACGCTTGCGCTCGCACGCAAGTGGAATTTCGATGGCCCGGAACCGGACATCTTCGCTGAAGCCGAAGCGGTGCTGACCAGAGCGCAATCGGAAGCCGTGCGGGCGCTGGTGGAGGGCGAGGGGCTGCAGATGGCCGATATCGGCGCCGTCGGCTTTCACGGCCAGTCGGTCCTGCATCGCGCGCCGACGAAACTGCGGATCGGCGATACCCGCCAGCTCGGCGACGGGCAATTGATGCATGACATTCTCGGCTGCCCGGTCGTCTACGATTTCCGCACTGCCGATGTGCGTGCCGGCGGGCAGGGCGCACCGCTTTCGGCGGTCTATCACCGTGCGCTGCTGAAGGGACTGGACAAGAGCGGCAGGACGGCGGTGCTCAATCTCGGCGGCGTTGCCAACGTCACCTGGTGGGATGGTTCAGACGGGCTGATCGCTTTCGATACCGGCCCGGCCAATGCGCCGATCAATGATTTCGTCAAAGCCCATGGACTGGGCGAAATGGATCGCGACGGCAAGATTGCGCTTTCGGCGAAGGTGAACGAGGCGCGGCTGACAGAACTGCTCGAACATCCCTATCTGACGGCACCCTATCCGAAATCACTCGACCGTTTCGATTTCCTCGCTGCCATGGCGGATGGGCTTGGGGTCGAGGAAGGCGTTGCGACGCTGACGGCCTTCACCGCAAGTGCGGTCGGCAAGGCGCTCGATCTCTTGCCGGCGCGGCCCGAACGGCTGATCGTCTGCGGCGGCGGCCGCCGCAATCCGGCGATCATGAAGATGCTGGGCGAAAGAGCCGGTGTCGAAGCCGTCGCGGCAGAGGCGGTCGGCTGGCGGGGTGATGCGATCGAGGCAGAATGCTTCGCCTTCCTCGCCGTCAGAAGCCTGCGCGGCCTGCCGATCAGCTATCCGACGACCACCGGGGTGCCGGCGGCGATGACCGGCGGCAAGGTGGTACGCTAGGTCCTTCTGAGAACAACCGGTCTTTCACAATAGGCAGGCGCAGGCTGGCTAAGGTCTGCGCCTCCTTGCGTCACAGCCGCTTCTGCAGATAGACGCGGCGGCGGCCGGAACCGATCGGGAAATCCTCCATGGCGCCGAAAGGGCGGTAGCCCTGGCGGGTATAGGCTTTTTCAGCCGTCGGGCTGAATGTGTCGATGAAGGCCCCCTTGCAGCCGCGGCGCAGCGCTTCTTCCTCGGCCTGCCGCAGCATGCGCCCGGCGAGATCCTGGCCGCGGGCCGCCTCGCTGACAAACAGGCGCTGCACAAACAGCCAGCCCCAGGCGGTGTAGCCGGTCAGACCGGCGATGATGGACTGCGTTTCGTCACGGGCGAAAACGGCGATCTCGCGCCGGTCGGAATTGCCGACATCGGCATCGTTGAAGGCCGTCAGCGATTCGGCGATGAAGTCCTGATCGCGGCTGTCGGGATTGTCTGTTACGGAGAGGGAAAGCGTCATTTTCTGGATTGCCCAATGCTTATGCGACGTCGTGTCGGAAGCATTCATATCTGATCAAGATGTACAGATGGTTTAGGGCTGAAACGTTCTTTCTGGAGATGCGGTAATCAGAAAGAAATGGCTCCCCGGGTCGGATTCGAACCGACGACCTATCGATTAACAGTCGAGTGCTCTACCGCTGAGCTACCAGGGAACAACCGTGTTGCGCGGTGTGAGCGGGTTAATACAAATGCTTTGGCGATTTGCCAAGCCCCTTTTCAAAAAAAATGTCACGAAGTTTGAAATCATCCACAGGCAGCAGGGCTAATTTATTAAATTCATTGATTTTCTTCATCGCAAAGCCCGATGCGATGCGACGATATCGCGGTGCGATGGCGTGGGCGCGCTCAGCTCTTTCCGTAGATCTTGATGAACGCCTCGACGGCAGCATCGGCGAGCGTGTCGAAGGGGTATTGCGGGCTAGTCCCATAAAGCATGGGGATGACCGTCCCGGCCTCAAGCATGCCCTTCAGGTGCTGCGCGGCAATCGCCACATCGGGGCAGTCGAGCATTCCGGCAGCTGTTGCCCTGGCGAGATAGTTCTCGAGGGCAACAAGTGAGCGGCGCTGGCCCAGCCGATAGAGCATCGGTCCAAGTTCCGAACGCGGTCCGTCGCCGATTGCGACCCGCGCATGGGCGATAATATCCGGCTGGGTGGCGAAGGGCAGGTAGGCGCGGGCAAAGCGATTAAGCACAAGCCGCGAATCCTCGTCGCTGTTCAGGGTCGACAGCATTTCCTCTCCACGATCGCGAACAATGAAAACCATCGCCTCGGCAAAGAGTTCCTCCTTGGAGCTGAAATAGCCGTAAAGCGTCGCCTTGGAGATGCCGAGATGGCTGGCAATGGCGGTCATGCTGACCCCCGTGAGGCCAAGCTCACGGAAAAGCTCACCCGCTGCATGCAGGATCTCATGCTTCTTCTCGTCCGTCCGCACGCGCATGGCAGCCTCCCTGAAACGCACTGGCTCTAGCATCTGAATCAGGATTGACGCAAATGGATTCGTGCGATAACTAAACCGTACAGTTTAGTTATAGGAATGCCAATGCTTGATTGTCATTATGCGGCTCTGGGCAGGGCCGCCTTTTTTGTGGCTGTCGCCGGGTTTGTTGGCGGATGTGCCACCAGCGGCGAGCCTCCTGCCGCTACAGTAAAACCCGTTTCGAGCTATCAGACGGCGCAGTCGCTGAAGGCTGGAACCGCCAGCTGGCCGGCCGAGGACTGGTGGACGCAATATGGCGATCCGCAGCTTTCCGCGCTGATTGAGGAGGGGCTTCGCGATGCACCTGACATGCGTGCCGCCGCGGCCCGGCTGGCGATTGCCGATTCGGGTATCGGCACGGCCAAAAGCGCGCTCCTGCCGAGCCTCAATGCCAATGCTTCGGTCGATACCGAACGCCAGAGCTACAATTATCTGATCGGCTCGGATTTCGTGCCCAAGGGCTGGAACGACGGCGGGCTTGCCGCCATCAGCTTCAACTGGCAGATCGATTTCTGGGGCCGTAACCGTGCCGCCCTGGCCGCAGCAAGGGGCGATGCCGCAGCATCAGAAGCCGAAGCCGCAGCGGCAAGGCTGGCGCTTTCCACCGGCATTGCCGGTGTCTATGCCAAGCTTGATGCGCTCTATGCCGAACGCAACACCACCAGCCGGGCGCTGAATGTGCGGCATCAAACGGTGACGCTGATTGCCGACCGGACACAGCAGAGCCTTGAAAATGATTCGGCGCTTGAGCGTGTTCGCGCCGCTGAAGCCTCGACCAAGGCGCATCTCGATGCCATCGACGAGCAGATTGCCCTGACCCGCAACCAGCTCGCCGCCATGGTCGGTGCCGGGCCGGATCGCGGTCTTTCGATCACGGCTCCGAAAGTCTCGGGCAAGAGCTGGAGCGGCGTGCCGGCCAATCTGCCGCTCGAGCTTGTCGGCCGCCGTCCGGATATCATAGCTGCCCGCATGCGCGTGGAGGCCGGCGGTGAGCGGGTCAAGGTCGCCCAGGCTGACTTCTATCCCAACATCAATCTTGCCGCGGTGATTGGCCGCCAGGCGCTGGGGCTTGATCTGTTCGGCAATCCCGATTCGACCTTTGGTTCGGCGGGGCCTGCAATCTCGCTGCCGATCTTCGAGGGCGGCCGGCTTGAGGCGGCCAAGGGCAGGGCGGTCGCCAATCGTGATCTGGCCGTTGCCAATTATGACGCGACGCTTTCCGAGGCGCTGAAGGAAGTGGCCGATGCCGTTGTCAGCAAGCGGCAGCTTCGCCTGCGCATTGCCGATACGACGCGCGCCGTGACGGCTGCCAGCAAAGCCTGGCAGGTCACCAAGGACCGCTATGAGGGCGGACTTGCCAATTATCTCGAAGTGCTGACGGCACAGGACCAGCTGATTGATGCCGAAGCGGCCGAAGCAGCGCTTGTTACCCGCAGCTTTGCACTCGACATCGACATGATACGCGCGCTTGGCGGTGGCTACAGCGCAACGGAGACGACGAAATGAACCAGACCGAAGACCCCCATCTTTCCGAAGCACCTGCAATGGAAGCACCTGCCGGCAAGCGTTCCCGCCGGGGACCGGCCTTTGCCGGCCTGCTGGTCGTTATCGTCGCATGCGCCGGCGGGTTCGCTGCCTATGACAAGTTCTACGCTTCTGAACATGTCAGCACCGACAACGCTTATGTTGGCGCTGAAACCGCCGAGATCACGCCGCTGATCGCAGCGCCGGTGGCCGAGGTTCTGGTGAGTGATGCGGAACACGTCAAAAAGGGCGACGTGCTTGTCCGTCTTGATGATACCGATGCGAAGCTTCAGCTTGCCATGGCTGAGGCCAATTACCAGAGTGCCATCCGCAGGGTTCAGGGCTATCAGGCGCGCGACAAGGCGCTTCAGGCGCAAACAGCCGCGCAGGAAGCGGGACTGGACCGGGCAAAGGCCAGTCTGGAGGCTGCTGAGGCCGGTTACGAAAAGGCCCGGATCGATTACGAACGCCGCAAGGATCTGGTGGAGCGCGGCTCGGTTTCCGGCGATGAACTGACGGCGAGTGAGACAGCCATGAAGACGGCCAAAGCCGATCTTGCGGCAGCCAAAGCCGGTCTCGCCGTTGCCGCAGCTTCGATTGATGCGTCAGTCGGCAACGAGAAGGTCAATGCAACGCTGATCGAAGGGACCGGCGTCGACGATAATCCGGAAGTCCTGGCCGCCAGGGCCGCCCGTGATCAGGCCAAGGTCAATCTCGACCGCACCGTCATTGCGGCGCCGGTTGACGGTATCGTTTCCGAAAGGTCGGTGCAGATCGGCGAACGGGTTCAGCCGGGCCAGCGCATCATGGTCGTGGTGCCGGTCAATGATGTCTATGTCGATGCCAATTTCAAAGAGATCCAGCTGCGGAACGTCAAGCCGGGTCAGCAGGTCACGCTTCATGCCGATCTCTATGGCTCCGATGTCGTCTATGACGGGACCGTGGTCGGCTTCACGGGCGGAACCGGTTCGGCCTTCTCGGTCGTGCCCGCGCAGAATGCCACCGGCAACTGGATCAAGGTGGTGCAGCGTCTGCCCGTGCGTATCGCACTTCAGCCGGCGCAACTGGCGGAGCATCCGCTGGCTGTCGGGCTGTCGATGAACGTCGATATTCACCTCTGAGCCCGGCGCGATCATGTCAGAACAAGCAATGACGGATGTAAGGCCGCTCTCCGGCTTTGCGCTGGTCGCAGCGGCGCTGGCGATCGGTACCGGCAACTTCATGGTGGTGCTGGACAGCACGATCGCCAATGTCTCGGTGCCGACAATAGCGGGCTCGGTTGGCGTTTCGGTGTCGCAGGGCTCATGGGTCATTACCTCCTATGCCGTTGCCGAGGCGATCACCGTGCCGTTGACCGGCTGGCTGACGCGTAAATTCGGTGCGCTGCGGGTTTTCATTTTCTGCTATCTCGCCTTCGGCCTGGTTTCGATCTTCTGTGGCATGTCGCAGTCGCTCGGCATGCTGATCGCGGGGCGTGTCATGCTCGGTCTGTTCGGCGGACCGATCATGCCGCTGTCGCAAATGCTGCTGATGCGGATCTTTCCGCCGAAACAGGCCACGGGCGCAGCGGTTCTGTGGGCGATGACGACGCTGATTGGTCCGATTGCCGGTCCCATTCTCGGCGGCATCATCTGCGACAGCTTCGGCTGGCAGTGGATCTTCTTCATCAAGGTGCCGATTGCCTTTCTCGGCGGTGTCCTGGTCTTCTCGCTGACGCGGGGGCTGCCGGATCCGCGCGGACCGGCGCGGATCGACAAGGTCGGGCTTGCCCTTCTCGTCGTCTGGGTCGCTGCATTGCAGATCGTGCTGGATGAGGGGCGCAACCACGACTGGTTCGCCTCGCGCGAAATCGTCATTCTCGCCATTATTGCCGCTATCGGCTTTGCCAGCTTCCTGATCTGGGAGCTGACCGATGACAATCCGATCGTCGATCTGAAGATCTTCCGCTATCGCGGCTTTTCGGCAGCCGCGGTTACCTTTGCCGGCGGGTTCGGGGCCTTCTTTGCCGCGATTGTGATCTTGCCGCTCTGGCTGCAGCAGAATATGGGCTACACGGCGACCTGGGCGGGCTATGCCACGGGGATCATGGGCATATTGGCACTGATTTCCGCCCCGATTGTCGGCAAGGCGACCGAGACGATCGATCCGCGGCTGATCCTCAGCGTCGGCATTATCGGGCTTGGTGCGATGACGGCCTGGCGGATGACCTTCAACTCCGATGTCACCTTCATGCAGATGGCCTGGCCGACGCTCTTCACCGGTCCTTTCATGGTGATGTTCTTCGTGCCCGTCACGGGACTTGCCATCTCCTGCGTCGGTCCGGAGGAACAGGCCAATGCGGCCGGGCTGTCGAATTTCATGCGCACGCTTGCCGGTGCCTTTGCCACATCGCTGGTGCAGACCGGCTGGGCGAATCAGGCGCGGGTGAACCAGACAGAGCTCGTCAACGCCATGCCGCATGCCAATGAGGTGATCGCCGGCATGGTTGCCTCCGGCACGCCCTACGATGCAGCCGTGGCCTCGCTGACGCGGATGGTCGAGCACCAGAGCGTGCTGCTGTCGACGCTCAACATGTTCGGGGTCATCACGATCGTTTTCGCGGTGGCCGCCATGCTGCCCTGGCTGATACCGAAGCCCAAGGGGCCGATTGATACCACAGCGGGACATTGACCCGCTTGCCGCAGACCATCAAAAAAAACCGCCCTTGCTGCTGCAGGGGCGGGTTTTGGTTGTGTTGCGCGATCCTGCATGCACAGCGGGTCAAGCTTGTCTTGACAGCGCGGTCATCATAATGCGTGCTGGGATTGGCCAGTCCATGGGCGACATGCGATGAACAGTCATGCTGGACGCCGTGATGCGTGCTGCATAATCTGGCAGAGACGGTCCGGCCGATATGGCCGGATGTAAACTGGAGCTTTTCAATGAAGTGGTGGCGCTTGTCTCGGATCCAGGCCTTCATGGCGGTGCCGCGTGACAATCCTGAACTGCTGAAAGCCCAGTACAGTGCCTTCTCCCGCCAGTTGCCGATGATGTATCTCATCTTGATGAGCAGTACATGGGCCGTGGCCGCCACCCATATGCGCTATGCCCCCTTCTGGCTCGCGACCGGCGTGCCTGTGCTGTTTACCCTGGCCTGCGCGGTGAGGGTGTATTTCTGGTGGACATCGCGCAACAAGGTTCCGACGGCCGCGGTGGCGCTGCACGCGCTGCAGCGAACCAATCGTCTGGCGCCATTTATCGCGATCTTTTTCACCGCCTGGGCGCTGATGCTGTTTCCCTATGGCGACGCCTACGAAAAATCGCATCTTGCCTTCTATATGGCCATCACGGTCATCACCTGCATCTTCTGTCTGATGCATTTGCGTTCCGCTGCCATGACGGTGACGCTGATCGTCAACAGCGTCTTCGCCGTCTTTTTTCTCGCCACTGGCGAACCGGCGCTAATCGCCAGTGCGGCCACGATTATCCTCGTTTCCATCGGCATGATCGTTGTGCTGATGGTCAATTACCGCGATTTTGTCAGCATGGTGAATGCGCAGACCCGTGCGCGCCGGCGGGAGGAGGATCAAAGGCGGCTGCTGCGCATGATTGATGACCTGCCCGTTGCCGTGATGACGGTCGATCTTGATGGTTTCCGGATCAATTATGTCAATGAGACATCGCGGCTGCTGATCCGCCGGATCGAGCATCTGCTGCCGGTCACCGCCGACACGCTGCTTGGCGCGTCCATTGACGTGTTCCACCGACATCCCGAGTATCAGCGGCAGCTTCTGTCGGATCCGGCCAGATTGCCGCATAGCGCCCGCATCACCCTCGGCCCGGAAGTGCTCGATCTGAAGGTGTCGGCTGTTACCGACGATGATGGCAGCTATCTTGGGCCGATGCTCAGATGGGCGATCGTCACCAAGGAGGTCGAGACGGAGGAGCGCATTCATCAGCTCGCCCATACCGATATGCTGACGGGACTTGCCAACCGTTTCGCCTTCAGCGAGGACTTGAAGGAACAGCTCCTGGCGGATGACTGTCATCTGGCGCTGCTCTACATCGATCTGGATGGCTTCAAGCTCATCAATGATACGCGCGGGCATCGGATCGGCGACATCCTGCTGGAGCAGGTTGCCCGGAGGCTGAGCGATGTCTGCGAGGGAAAGGCAACCGAAGTCGGCCGGCTTGGCGGCGATGAATTTGCGGCGGTCATTCAGAGCGAATGTGAAGTCCAGGCTGACTCCGTTGCAAGGGCCATCATCGAGGCACTGTGTGAGCCCTTCACTCTGACCAGCGACATCAATGTCCATATCGGCGCGTCCATCGGTGTTGCTCTGGCGCCTGCGCATGGTCGCGATCTTGATACGCTGCTCGCCCGCGCTGACATGGCGCTTTACGCGGCCAAGGCGGCCGGCAAGGGGCGCGTGCAGCTGTTTCAGCCAGAGATGGAGGCTTTGGTTCAGGAGCGGGTTGCGCTCGAGGCGCGGTTAAGGGCGGTGCTTGACACATATGACGGGCTGTTCGTTTTCTACCAGCCGATCGTGAATATCGAAACCGGGCAGATAACGGCGCGTGAGGCGCTGCTGCGCTGGCATGACGGCGCGCGCTCCTGGGTAGGGCCGGGCGAATTCATACCGATTGCGGAACAGAGCGGACTGATCGAGCAGCTTGGCAGTTTCGTGCTTCAGGCCGCCTGCCGCGAAGCGCTGAGCTTTCCGGACGAGGCCCCGGTTGCCGTCAATGTTTCGGCCACTCAGCTTGGCGGTGACCGGCTTGTGCCCGCCGTCATCGCCGCGCTTCAGCAAAGTGGTTTGCCGGTGGAGCGGCTTGAGCTTGAGATCACCGAGACGGCGCTGCTGACCGCAGAAGCAGCCGGCATCGACAATCTTTCCCGGTTGCGAGCGCTTGGGGTAAAGATCGCCCTTGATGATTTCGGCACGGGCTATTCCTCGCTGTCGAACCTGCAGATGTTCCCCTTCGACAAGATCAAGATTGATGGATCCTTCGTGAAGAATGCCGTGGAGCGGCATGAGAGTGCAGCCGTGATCCGGGCGATCGCCGATCTTGGCAAGCGGCTCGGGGCGCGCACGGTGGCCGAAGGCGTGGAGACCCCGGAACAGCTTGATCTCGTCCGGCGCGAGGGCTGCATGGATGTTCAGGGCTATCTCTACGGCCGGCCGCAGCCAACAGCAGGCGACCGGGCGACGGTCAGCCGGCTGCCATGAAGGCAGGCAGGGCGACCTGTTCAGCCTGGAGGCTTCTGCGGTTCGCTCACGGGCAGGCACACGCTGATCTCCACCCCGGATTTTCCGTCCGGGCGCGGCGAGATGATCGTGATGGCGCCGCCTGCGCGATCGGTGATCGATCGGACGATGGCAAGGCCGAGTCCGCTGCCCTTGGCATCCATCACCCCGCGCTCGAAGCGATGCGTCAGGCGTTCGGTGTCTTCGGCTGAAAGGCTCGGCCCCTCATTGGCGACAACGAGGGTGCCGTCCTCCGAGAGCGCGACGGTGATCGTCCGGCCTTCGGTTCCGTAGCGCTCGGCATTTTCGATCAGGTTGCGGCTCAAAATGGCGAAAATGTCGGGATCAAGATCCGATCTGACGCCTGTTTCCGGCAGTTGCAGCGCAATCCGATCATCTCCGGCGCGTTCGAAATCACTGACAATGATTTTCAGGACCGGTGCCAGGTCGGACTGTGTCTCCAGCCGCAACCGGCCGCCTTCGGCCCGGGCCAGCTGCATCAGCTTTTCAGACATGCGCATCAGCCGCTTCAGGGTCGTCTCGATCTCGCGAGCGCGCTCGATGCTGCGGTTTTCCGCCGATTCTGCCTGCAGGCGCTGTGCCTGGGCAATCGCGCCTGCCACAGGTGTTCGCAGTTCGTGGGCGGCATTGGCCGTAAAAGCGCGCTCAGCCTCGAAGGCAGCCTTCAACCGTTCGAAGAGCTGGTTCATCGCGGTCGTCACCGGCCTCAGTTCTGCCGGCAGATCCGTTTCGGGCAGCG
The DNA here is from genome assembly GCF_013184775.1 of Martelella sp. HB161492. Lineage (GTDB taxonomy): Bacteria > Pseudomonadota > Alphaproteobacteria > Rhizobiales > Rhizobiaceae > Martelella. The sequence goes on along the minus strand of NZ_JAATVV010000004.1, from coordinate 67,126 downwards.
GCGACAGATCGCGCGCATTGCGATGGGAAAGCGCCTGTTGCAGGCCGCGCACCGGCCTGAAGCCGCCGCGCAGCGCAAGGGCAATCGCGGCAAGGCTGAAGGGGATCACGATCAGCAGCGGAAAGAGCAGGCCAAGCAGCATGACGCGTTTGGTGGTATCGCGATGTCTGAGCGGCTCGGCGACAGTGATCGAATAGGCGCTGTTGAGCGAGACATCGGTATAGAAGCGGTAGCTCTTGTCCTCGCTGAAGCCGGTCGTGGTAAGGGGCGGAAAAAGACTGCGCCCGACATCACCGGAATGCAGCACGATATCGCCGGAGCGGTTGCGCACGATATAGGCGACGCTTTCATCGTCATCTCGGAACCGGCTGATATCGGAATCACGATTGCCGTTGCGACCTTCACGTTCTCTGAGCGCATGGGCGGCAAGCGGCAGCATGCGCCATGCTGTCAGCTGCAGATTGTCATCAAAGGCCTCTTCCAGCTCATGGCCAAGCCTGTGGGCCGTATAGGCCGCGGCAATCAGCCACAAGACCGTGACGGCGGCTCCGATCACCAGCGCCAGTCTGAGCTGCAGTGACATCGGCCGTTTCATGGGCGACCCAGCCTGTAGCCGAGGCCGCGCTCGGTTTCGATGATGTTGGCGCCAAGCTTCTTGCGCAGCCGGCTGACATGAACCTCGATCGTGTTGCTCTCGATCTCTGTGTTGAAGGAATAAAGCCGCTCCTCAAGCTGGGCTTTCGACAAAAGCTGCCCCGGCCGCTGCAGCAGGGTTTCGAACAGGGCCCATTCCCGCGCCGTCAGCGAAACGGGATGTCCGTCCCGCTGAATGAGGCGGGCGGCAAGATCGATGTCCAGCGCCCCATGGCTGATGATCGGATTGGGATTGCCGGCGTAACGCCGCGCGACGGAACCTATCCGGGCGGAAAGCTCGGCGAGATCGAAAGGTTTGACGAGATAGTCGTCGGCACCGGCGTTCAGCCCCTCGATCCGGTCCGAGACCTGATCAAGGGCGGTCAGGATAATCACCGGCGTGACGCTGCCGCGCCCGCGCAGGCCTTTCAGGAACACGAGACCACGCCCGTCTGGCAGCATCAGATCGAGCAGGACGAGATCAAACCCGCTGACGTCAAGTGCAGCCGCGGCGGCATCGAGCCGCATCACCCAGTCGACCGAATGACCATCGGCAGCGATCTGGTCGCGCACTGCCGCCCCCAGCACCGTATCGTCTTCTACCAGCAATACCCGCATTTTCACGTCCCTCCGACGTCAGATGTAATCCATCGCCAAGCTTACGGGAAGCTGAAGCTGGCTTTTCCGGCGCGTCAGGCAGTCTTCAGCTTGGCCGGTGAAAAGGCGGATCAGGATCGCGGTTCAGCGCGGTTCTCCATGCATCTCACCGATGAGGATGACACAGATGAAAATGCTTCTTGCCGCACTTGCCGTTTCCACGGCCCTGACGGCGCCCGGTTTTGCCCATGCTGCCAGTGTGACGATGACGACCACGATGAATAGCTATTACGGCCCGGAAGCCTATCTTGCCTATTATCTGACGGATCAGAACGGCAACTATGCCGGCAGCCTGTGGCTGTCGGGACGAAAGGCACGCTATTACGGCGCGCTGACCGGCTGGGCGCGGGCGACGCGCGGAGACCTGTCGGAAGTCAATGGGATCACCGGCGCGAGCGTCGGCGCGGGCCGCAGCATGAGCGTCACCGTCGATATCGCCGATGCACTGTTCGATGCCGGCTATCAGCTTCATGTCGATGCCGCCGTTGAACACATGCCGAGCAGCCCCAATGAAATCGTCGTGCCGCTGACCAGCGCCGGATCGGGCCAGTCCGTGCCGGGACGGCAATTTATCGCCGATTTCTCCTATTCGAAGTAGCGGAAAGGGGATTGCGTCATGATGCGTCTGCTTCACCGTTGGCCGGGGCTGATTGCTACGGGTCTGCTGATCGTTGTTGCCCTGAGCGGAGCGGCATTGTCGATTTTTCCGGCACTCAATGCCTGGAACAGCCCATCGGCCGGAAAGATGAGTGTCGCCACGCTGGCCGGCAATATCGCGGCCGCGCATCCCGGCATTACCGAAATCGACCGCGCGGCCTCCGGTCAGATCACCGCCTCCTATATGGATGGCGGCCAGTATGTGTCCAGTCTTGTCGATCCCGCAAATGGTTCCGTCATCGCAGCGTCCAGACCCAGTGGTCTGGTTCTGTGGCTGACGGAGCTGCACCGCTCGCTGTTCTTGGGAGACTGGGGCAGCTATATCGCTGCCGTTACAGCCCTGTTTCTGCTGGCGCTGTGCATGACGGGGCTCTCGCTGATGGCGCGCCGCGCCGGTGGCTGGCGCTATCTGTTTGCCAGACCGCGCGGCATGGGCGACGGCTATCTGCATACCTCGATCGCGCGCATGGCCGTCTTCGGGCTGGCTTTCTCGTCGCTGACCGCCTTGTGGATGACGCTTTCAACCTTTGGTTTTATCCCTGATGATCAGGCCTTTCCCGCCTTTCCCGCCAGTGTCAGCGGAAAGACCGGCATAGCGCCTGCAGCGATCACAAGCCTTGAGAACATGCAGGTCAGCGAACTTCAGTCGCTGGTATTTCCGCGTGCCGGTGATCCGACCGACGTCTTCACGCTGACGACCGACGATGGCATGGGCTATATCGATCAGGGCACTGGCGACATGCTGTCCTGGGCCGATAACGGGCCATGGCAGCAGGCTTCATCGACGATCCTGATGCTGCATACCGGTCAGGGGGCGTCGATTGTCGGGCTGGTGCTCGGTCTTTCCGCACTTGGCGTGCCGCTGATGGGCGTTTCCGGCATCCGGCTCTGGCTGTCCGGCAGACGGCGGCAGAGGGGCGGGAACGGCGCGCATGAAGCCGATACCATCGTTCTCGTCGGCAGCGAGGGCGGTTCGACCTGGGGCTTTGCAACGACATTGCAGACGACGCTGCAGGCTGCGGGGCTGAAGGTTCATGTGGCCGCGATGAATGGCTTTGCGCCGCAAAAATGGTCGAAGGCCGAGCGCCTCATTCTGCTGGCCGCCACCTATGGCGATGGCGACGCACCGGATACGGCGAAGAGCTTTCTGGAACGGCTTGACGGTTACACCGATGCGGCGAAAATACCCGTGGCGCTGGTTGGCTTCGGTGACCGCAGCTTCCCGCATTTCTGCGGTTATGCGGCGCGCGTTCACAAGGCGCTGAAGATCAGGAACTGGCCGGTCTTCGTCGCTCCGCACAGTGTTGACCGGCAGTCGCAGCAGGATTTCGCCCGCTGGGGCCGGGCGCTTGCGGCGTCGCTCGGCATGGATTTCGAACTCAACCACCAGCCCGATCCGCCTGCAACCTCAAGGCTTTCCGTCATCTCGCGGCGGGATTTCGGCAGGGAGGTGCAGGCACCTGCCTCGCTCATCCGGCTGGCGCTGCCGCGGCGGGGATTGTGGCAGCGGCTGAATGGCACCGGCTTTGCGAAATTCGAGGCCGGCGACCTGATCGGCATTCTGCCGGCCGGCTCAGATCTGCCGCGCTTCTATTCGCTGGCCTCATCCAGCGGCGATGGCTTTGTCGAGATCTGCGTCCGGCGCCAGAATGGCGGTCTCTGCTCGGGGCAGCTGACCGCACTTGAGCCGGGAGAGACGGTTCAGGCCTTTGTCCGGCCGAATCCGGCCTTCCGTCCGGGCCGCGGCCGCGCGCCGGTTCTGTTGATCGGCGCGGGTTCGGGCGTTGCGCCGCTGGCCGGTTTCGTGCGCACCAATCGCAGGCGGCGGCCGATGCATGTCTATGTCGGCGCGCGCCATCCGAAAAGCGATGCTTTCTATGCCGAGGAATTTGCCAGCTGGCAGCGTGACGGCAAGCTCGCATCGCTGACGGAAGCCTATTCGCGCGGTGCCGAGCCTGCCTATGTGCAGGACGCTCTGCTCAGAGACGGACCGAAGATTGCCGCGCTGATCAAGGAAGGCGGCCAGATTCTGGTCTGTGGCGGCCGCGATATGGCGCGCGGCGTTGCTGCCGCTCTGGCCGACATACTGCGCCCGCACGGCCTTACGCTGGCGAGCCTGAAGAAGGATGGACGTTATGGCGAAGACATATTCTGATCTGCAGCGCCACGCGCTGAACGGAGCGACGATGGGCACGCGCTGGTCGGCGCTGTTCCATGCGCCTGCGCGCTTCAATGCGGGGGGGCTGACCGCAGCATTGCAGGCGGCCGTCGATGAGGTCGATGCCGAGATGTCGACCTACAAGCCCGACAGTGACCTCAACCGGCTGAACCTGTCTGAGCCCGGCAATTGGGTTCCATTGCCGACCGGTCTCATGACGGTGCTGGGCGCGGCACTGGTGATCGGCCGGGCCTCGGGCGGTGCTTTCGATATTGCCATGGGCGATGCCGTCTCGGCCTGGGGATTTTCGGCAGCTGAGGCTGATCCTGAGGAGATCAGAAAAGCCCGGGCGCGGCAGCGCAGGCCCGTTGCGGATAGTCTCGAACTGGACTGGCAGAACCGACGCGCCTGCCGCCACGACGATGCCCGCTTCGATCTCAATGGCATTGCCAAGGGCTTCGGGGTGGACCGTCTCGCCGAGGTTGCGGCGCAATACGGCATTTTCAACGGTCTCTTTTCGATTGATGGCGAGTTGCGCGCCCGGGGACATCTGCCCGACGGTCAGCCTTGGGTGGTTGCGATCGAGGCGCCGGACATCAGCAAACGCTCGGCCCATTCCGTGGTCGAGCTCACCGATGCGGCAATTGCCACCTCCGGGGACTACCGGCACTGGATCAGCCTTGGCGAGCACCGCCTCAGCCACACGATGAACCCGGCAACGGGCATGCCGCTGGTCACGTCACCGGCCTCCGTGACGGTGATTTCGGAGAGGTCCTGCATGGAGGCCGATGCCTGGGCGACGGCGATGATGGTGCTTGGCTGTGAGGCGGGAAGCGTGCTCGCCCGGCAGATGGGGCTTTCCGTGCTGTTTCTCGATCGAACGGGCACAAGGATCGGCGCAACCGGCTCGTTCGAAACGATGGACGAGCTTGCCTGAGCCAGCTGGAATGTCGGCCTAGCGCAGCGGCTCGAAAATCGGAAACGATTTTGGAAAAGAACGATGCGTAGATTCAATAAGTTAGTTCGTCCTGGTGCGTCCAAAAGGACGCGCGGCGCTCTAGCGCATTTCCGGCGTGCGGAAGTTTTCAAGCTGCTGAACGATCTGTGATACGGCCTGCGCCACGTCAGTCTTGGCCGTGTCGATGTGCAGAGCAGCATCTTTCCAAGCGATATAGTCGCGTTTCATTACGCTCTCCCAATCCAGCTTTTTCTGGCCGGGAATGTCGATGTCACGCGCTTCAACACGCTGGCGATGCACGTCCTGATCCGTGCAACAGGTTTCGATGCCGAGAAGTGGTACCCGCGCTCTCAGCGCCGCCGCGGCAAAGATCGCGCGCGTCAGTGGCCATGGATTGACGCAGTCTATGATCGTGGTGTGTCCAAGTTCCAGATTTGAAGCGGCGAGCGCAGCGGCAATCAGATAGCCTTCCGGTCCGAGGTCCCGGTCTGGCGCATGCGACCAGATCGCCGTCTCTATTTCGTCGACACGCAGATAAACGGCACCTGCTGAAACGGAAAGTGCGCGGCAGATCGTCGACTTTCCTGTTCCCGGTAGGCCTGCAAAAGCGATCAGAACAGCCAAGTCAACCTCCCGGAATGCGATCGATGAATGTTCTATAGATCGCTTATGCCCGCGCTGACAATCGGATCGGCTCTCACCGAGCGGGCCGATTTTTCGAAGACTGTCGCAGCGCAGCGCTTTTGCAGGATACGACAGGCCGGCTCTGGTCGTGCAAGGGGACCACGATCACTCACCGCTCACGACGCAAGGACCAGGCTGGTTTCGCGATCCATATCTCTTCAATCCTGGCGCCTCTGCACTTCTCACGCTGTATGGAAGCAAGCACATGCTTGGGGGGATTTCAGGCTACGGCGCGGCCGAAACGGATTTCGAGGAGCCGAGACAAGTCGCATTGGTTCAGCAATCGACAACAATCTTCCCAAGATCGATCCTGAAACCGGATCCGTCGGGCTGGCAGAATTTCTGTGAAAGACTCAAACGGGAAAAGAGCAGCTTAGGCGAGATCGAAAGAAAGAATACCAGTCGATTATTGGTTTCAGCCGCGTCAGAGGAAACGTGAAAGTTCAATCCTCGAGGCAATCAGCGGACCAGGAGAGCAGCTTCTTGAATTCAGACACATTCGCTACTCCCACCGCGTCGCATAAAACGCGCTCGATGGATTCGACAACTTCTTGTGCTTGCTCAAAGACCCGCATTCCAGACTCGGTCAGTGTGGTTTGGAGAACGCGCGCGTTCTGCGGATGTGGTGAACGAAGGATAAGGCCGGCACGCTCCAGGTTTGAAATAAGACCCAGCATCGTAGAGGGTTTTACAAATGCGATGCGGGAGAGCTCGGCATTTGACAAGCCGTGCTCCTTTTGAACCGCCGCCAAAACCGCATATTGTGGCGCAGTCAGACCAAGTTCCCGCAAATCACGATCGACCCTCAGGCGATAAGCGTGTTGCGCTCTCTTCAAGAGCGCTCCGACCGAATGAACCAGCTCACTTGACATGTTAGGACCCTAATACGATATTAGGATCCTAACATAGTCTTAATTTCGTGCGCGGTAAACTGCCGGCCGCTTGCGGTCAGGCCACGGGCACTGTCTCGGTCGGGATAGCCAAATGTTCAATCACATCATGGTCGGGTCTAATGATATTGATCGCTCAAAACAATTTTACGACGCTGTTCTTGCTGTTTTGGGTGTCGATGCGGCAAGGGAGAATGTAGCCGAAAGCGGTCATATCCGACTGTTCTACCAGCAGGGTGGCAGCACATTCTGTGTCGGCCAGCCGATCAACGATGCATTGGCGACAGCCGGCAACGGCAGCACCTTCGCGTTCAAGTGCAGCTCCGCCGAGCAGGTAATGCTGTTTCACGATGTTGCTGTTGCTCACGGGGGAACCTCGATCGAGGATCCCCCAGGACTGCGCAACAGCGGAATGGGAAGGGTTTATCTCAGCTATGTGCGGGACCCAGACGGGAACAAGCTCTGCGCGATCCATCGGCCCGAGTAAAGGCGGTCCTGGAAACGCGCCACTGCCTCACGGCTGTCGATCATAAAGAAGAAGGCGGACCTTTCTGGCAACAAGGAGATCCGCCTGAAGAGCCTATATCCGGGTGAAGACGGCCGGGCCGTTTTCGACGAAGAGTTCGATTTCGACCGTTTCCGCCTGCGCGCCGTTGCCCGCGAATGTCATCGTCGAGCGGGAGCCGATCGGCGCGTTTTCCGCATCCATCGCAAAGACCATGATCGATCCATCCCAGGCATGAAGCGGGAAATGCATCGGTTTCGGCCCTGCCAGAAGCGCAAGTCCTTCGCCGTCGGCAGCGATCTCGATCGTGCCGAAATAGGGATGTGCATAGCGTCCGGCACAATAGTCGGCGCCGGGCGCCGGGGCTGCGGCTGCGGGGAAGGGCTCTCCCGCCGTGTGGCCGATCGGCTCGTAGAAGGCCCTGAACATCTGGTTATAGGCTCCGAACCAGTCTCGGGTGATATCGCCGCTCAGTGCCAGTTCGACAAAGGCCGAGCCGATGGCTTCGGCGGCACCGACGGGTGCTGCATTGGTCAGCACGACAATGCCGAGATCAAGCGACGGGATCAGGCTGAAATGCGTTCCCGCCCCCAGAATGAAGGCGCCGGAATGGCTGAGAACCACACGGCCGGTCGGATCGGTTCCAACCCCGAAGCCAAAACCATAGAAGCTTGCCCGCTCGTCCGGGCTGTGCGGGCGGCTCGAGAAGCTCTGCGGGCTGATCGCCGGCTGCAGCGCATCGGGCGCGATCAGATCGCCGCCATCGGCCAGCACCATCTTCATCCAGGTTGCCATATCGCTGGCTGAGGCACTCATGCCGCCCGCCGGCGACTGGGCATCGGGATCACGCTGATAGCGGGCGGCAAAGCCGTCGCCCTCCAGCGCATGGGGAATGGCACGGTTTTCCCTCGCCATGAAGTCGGCAAAACGGGCGCTGCTCATCGTCATGCCGAGCGGCTCGAGGAGCGCCTCATCGGTCAGATCCTCCCAGGACATGCCGGAGGCTTCGGCGACGCCGACGGCAGCCGCTGTCAGGCCGAAATTGGTATAGGCATAGCTGGTGCGGAAGGGGGCGAGTGGCTGGAGGCGGATGCGCTCCAGAATAGTCTGGCGATCAAAGCCCAGATCTTCCAGATCGTCACCGGCATGATCCGGCAGGCCCGAGCGATGGCTGTAGAGATCGCCAACGGTGAGCTTTTCGGTGATCGCCGGATCAGACAGGGCAAACCAGGGCAGGAGGTCCTTCATGCGGCTGTCCCATGAAACGACACCGCGGGTGACCTGCCGGGCAACGACGGTGGCACCAATCGGCTTTGACAGCGAGGCGAGCTGGAACACCGTATCGGGTGTGATCGCATCCGGCTTGTCCAGTGCGCGCAGGCCAAACCCCTTGGCGTAGACCGTTTCGCCGCCATGCACGACAGCAACGGCGATACCGGGAACGCCGCTGTCCTGCCTGATCTTGGAGACGATCTCATCAAGCCTGGCGATTGCTGCATCGATCTGACCGTCAGGCACCGGAACGCCCGGTGTGCGCGAAGGCGGCAGCGCCTGGGCAGAAAGCGGGAGCGGGGAAAGCGCAAGCGCTACGGAGGTGATCGCTGAAGACGCAAGAAACTTTCGACGGGAAATCTGATCGGCCAAGTTTGAAAATCCTCCACTCTGTTCGCTTGGAAATACAGGTGGATATGTTTTCAATGTAACTGCATGATTAATCAACCGCGAAAATTGACAAAAGCTGACATCGTCTCGCGAGGACGGCAGCTATTCTTCATTGCGGGATGATGCGTAGATTCCACAGGTTAGAGCGTCCTTTGTGCATCCGAATGGATGCACGGCGCTCTAGCCGAGGCCGCTATAGGGGCGCTCGGCAGTTCTGGCTGGATCAATCCCGGCCTGTTCAAGGGTTCGCTTGAGCAGCTGTTCATAGATCGGCTGGCCGCCGATCCACTGGGCCACCAGATTGGCGGTGACGCAGGTGGCAATCAGCGGCAAGGTCATGGTGTAGGACCCGGTCAGCTCCAGTGTCAGGGCGACGCCGACCACGGGTGCACGGACCGAAGCGGCGAACAGTCCGCCCATGGCTGCCATGCCGAAAGCCAGCGCACTGATGCCGACGGTCGGAAAGACCATCTCCAGGACTGAGCCGAAACTCAAGCCGATGCAGATGGCGAGCGCCAGCATCGGCGCGAAGATGCCGCCGGGCGTGCCGGTCGAGTAACTGGCGACCATGGTGAAGTAACGCATCACCGCCAGCACCAGCAGCAGCAGCAGTGCCGGGCGATGCATTGAAAGCTGCATGATCAGCGTTTCACCGCCGGTGACGGCCTGCGGCAGGAGAATGAAGCAGGCGCCGACCGCAAGCCCGACGATTGCCGGATAGAGATAGGGGACGCGCCGGTGGAGCTTTGCACTGAAGGCGGTCATGTGCATCAGGCTGGCATTGAGGCTGACGCCGATGACACCCAGCACGATGCCAAGCAGGATAAAGGCCGGGATCAGCGTCAGCGATGGTTCCGCCACGACCATGGACAGATCCGGCGCGGTGCCGCCGATGATCTCCGTTGCAACGGTCGATGCGAGGGCGGCGACAATCACACCGACATAGGTGCGGAATGTATAGGGGAACTGATTGTGCGTTTCTTCGATGATAAACAGGATGGCGGCCAGCGGCGCGTTGAAGGCGCAGGCAAGACCGGCCGCGGCACCCGCTCCCAGCAGGCCGCGCCTTTCTGTATCGCTGACACGGAAGAACTGGGCAATGGCAGCCGAGAACGACGCGCCAATGTGAATTGTCGGCCCTTCGCGACCAAGCACGAGGCCGGATGAGAGCGCGGCGATACCGGCGATGAATTTCACCGGCAGAACCCGTTGCCAGCGGACCGGACGGAGATTTTCCATCGCGCCTTCAATCTCCTGAACGCCGCTGCCACCGGCTTCCGGAGCAAAACGGCGGACGATGAAGACCGACAACACCGTCACGGCCATGGCGATCAGTGCCGAAAGCAGCACCAGCGTAACGCCACTTGTATGGTTCGCCAGATGGGTTGGCCAGGTGATCAGCTGCTTGATGGTCAGATGAAAGAGCGAGCCGAAGATGCCGGCAAGGGAACCCGCCAGAAGCGCAAGGGCGATATAGCGGGCCTGCGCGCCGCGCTGGTCAAGGCCGTCCTCAAAGTCACTGTCCTGATTGTGCATGATAGCCTTGTATGCGTGCTCTTCGGGTTCAAAGATGCGGCGTCGGATCAGGTTGCAGATTGCAGCCCATGCTAGAAATTCAGAAATTTGCCCCTTTGACGGATGGTAATCAGACTCGGCAGAAAAAGTCCAGAATGGCTGAAGGGGCTGCTTTCGTCATGAAAGCTTTAGAAATGCAAGTGTAAGTGAAAGCTGATTCAGGAGGCCGCCCGCGTGTCACAGACTGCCATTGCAAAGGAACTGCCATCATCACTCGAACCCGTTGCGGCGATAGCCGATCGCAACCCGTTTTCGCTTTCGGCAACCATGTCCTGCCGCGAGGCGATCCTGGCCTTTGCCGCCGCGCATGATGATGCCGGGTCACAGGCCTGCCTCATCGATGGCGATGGCCGCTATGCCGGAACTGTGAGCCTGAAAGCCTGCCTCAATGCCGAACAGGATGCCGAGGTTTCCAGCCTGGCCCGGCGGGATGCACCGACAGTCGGTCTGGACAGAACGGCCGAATCGGCTGCGCTGGAGATGATTGACGGCCGGCTCGCGCTTCTGCCGGTTGTCGATGATCAGGGCATCCTTGCCGGCGTGGTCAGCAGCGCTGCAGCAAGCCGTTATGTCGTTGAGGAACTTCGCGAAGATCAGGATCGTTTCGCCGGTGTCGCAGGCACCTATGGCGATGACTATTTCGAACATACGGTCTGGTCGGATTTCCGCCGTCGGTTTCCCTGGGTGCTCGGTCTTGCCATTGCCGGTCTGGCTGCGGGTTATGTGGTCCATATCTACGAGGATGCACTGGATGCGCTGGTGATCCTCGCGCTCTACATGCCGATGGTGGCTGATACCGGCGGCAATGTCGGAACGCAGTCGGCAAGCCTCGTGACGCGGGCGCTGACGGCAGGGGATGTGCAGATGAAGGATTCGCTGCGTATCCTGTGGCGCGAAACCCGGGTTTCGCTGTTGATGGCGGTTCTGCTGTTTCTCTTTGCCTTCTTGAAAGTGGTGCTGATCTCCAACGCGGCCGATGTGCCGGATGGGCTTTCGCTTGAAGCCATCGGCTTTGCCATTGCCATAGCCCTGGCGGTCCAGGTGATCTCCGCGACGCTGATCGGTGCCTTGCTGCCGCTTGGCGCCATCGCGGTGAACCAGGATCCGGCCATCATATCAGGGCCGGCGCTGACAACGATTGTCGATCTGACCGGGCTTTTGCTCTATTTCGTGATCACGACATCGCTGCTGGGCCTCACCAATGTGGTTCAGTTCTAGCGCGCCGTGCGTCCTTTTGGCCGCACCAGGACGCTCTAACTTATTTCATCGACGCATCGTTCTTTTCAAAGATCGATTCCGATTTTCGAGCCGATGCGCTAGCGGACGCTGCAATCGCCGTCCGGCGGCCTCAGGGAACGAGCGTCAGCAGCACAAAGACGGCGAAGATCACAAGATGGACTGCGCCCTGCAGCACTGTGGTGCGTCCGGTGCCGAGCGTGATCGTGCTGACAAACAGTGTCAGGATCAGCATCACCATGTTTTCCGGATCAAGCCCCAGTGTCAGCTGGCTGCCGGCGAAGATCGTGAAGAGCGAAACGACCGGGATCGACATGCCGATACTGGCTAGCGCCGAACCAAGCACGAGGTTGATGCTGTGCTGGATCTTGTTGTTCATCGCCGCCTGAACCGATGAGATGCCTTCCGGCAGCAGCACCAGCGTGGCGATGACGACACCGACAAGGGCCGGGGGCAGGTCGGCTGCGGCGATGGCATCGTCCAGCGGATGCGACAGGGCCTCGGCCAGCAGGATCACGGTCAAAAGCGCCAGCGGCAGCAGCATGGCCGAGCCGAGTGTCACCCTGCTGGTGGGCGTCTCAAGGTTGCTGTGGGCCAGCGGCTCCGGCTTGGTCTCCGGCTCATCGATGAAGTAATTGCGATGCCGGACCGTCTGGATGAACAGAAAGACGCCATAAAGAACAAGGCAGCACAGGCTGACGACCAGAAGCTGGGCCCAGGAATACTGCTTGTCACGACCGGAAACCGCAAAGACCGGGAGCACGAAGGCGAGCGTGGATAGGGTGCCGAGCACTGCCAGCGCGGCGGAAGCGGCATCGAGCTTGAAACTCTGTTCGCGATGAATTTTCGCACCGAAGACAAGACACAGTCCGACGATTCCGTTCAAGACGATCATGACGGCTGAAAATACCGTGTCGCGCGCCACTTCATCGGTGCCTTCAAGACCGGAATTCATGATGGAAATGATCAAGGCGACTTCGATCAGCGTCACGCAGCCCGCCAGCACCAGCGAGCCGTAAGGTTCGCCGATTTTGGCGCCGATCACGCCTGCATGCATGACGGCGGCGAAGATGGCGCCACCGAGAAGAACGACCGCTGGAATGATGAAGATCACCGAGCGCTCATGCAGGACGCCAGAGACCTCAAGCGCACTCAGGACGGCTGCCAGCACCGGCACCAGCCAACTCCAGGTTGGCATCGCTCTCGGGTTGATATGCATGGCATGGTCCCCTCTTGGTATCGCTTGCACCTCAACGCCGATACATCAACCAACACGGCTTGTCATCACATGCATTATGGATTTGCCGGCTGACCATCCGGCCCGGACATGGAGGAGCCAAGCACGAAGGCGAGATTGGCCGCCGCTGCAAAAGCACTTTCGCGGGCGTCGCCTTCGGCGAGCCGTGCATTCAGCAGATCGGTCTGCGCGGCAGCCGCTGCCGTGACGGTCCCGACGCCGTTGCGATAGGCCTCAAGCGTTGAATCATAGGTCTTGGCGGCGGCGGCGGACATCTTTACCGCGGCATTGTGAGAGGCGATGGCGCTGGTCAGCGCATTGGAGGCCATGACGATCTCGCGCGCCGCCGTGTCCTTCAGATGTTCGAAATCACGGCTGGCGGCTGCCTCGCGGCTCTCGGCCTGTTTCATATTGGCCTCGCGCATGCCGCCGTCATAAAGCGGGATCGAAATGCCGACGAAAATATTGCCATTGACGCCGCTGGCATTGGCCGTCGGCAGGCCGCCGACCGTGGCGTCGGCGCTATAGGTCGCCAGCGAGCCATAAATGCCGATTTTCGGCATGAATGCAGCCTTGGTCGCGTCGACACCGGATTGCGATGCCTTGACGGCGGCATAACCGGCAAGAATATCGGGACGGCGGGCAAGGGCGATGTCAATCATGGTCTTGACCGGCGTCGTGACCGACGACGGCAGCGGCTGACCGCTGCTGTCGGCGATCTTAAGTCGGGAGGCCGGCGAAATGCCGATTGCGCCGAGCAACGTCTGATAGGCGTCGCTTTCATCGCCGCGTGCCTTGACCACCCGGAATTCGCCCTGCGCGACCAGCTGTTCGGCCTGCGCCAGATCCACGGAGGTGGCAAGTCCGTTCTTGCGCTTCTCGGTGACGGCATCCAGCAGCGTTCGGGCATTGGCGAGCGATTGCACCGCGACTTTGGTGTGATTGCGGGCGGCATTATACTGGTGCCACGCCCCCGTGACCTGGAAGATCAGCTGCTGATGGGCGGCATTGAATTTGTAGTTTGCGGCCAGCGACAGTTGCTGGGCTGCGGAGATGACGGCGCTGCGGCCGCCGAAATCAAAGGCCAGCCACTGCAGGGCGATGAAGGGGGCGACCCCGTCGATATTGGTCGAAAAATAGGAATCTGCGCCAATCGGAATCGGCAATGGCGAGGTGTTGGTGCCCGTTCCGCCGATCGCATTGGCCGTGATGAAGGGCAGGTAGGTCGCCTCCGCCATGCCGACAGCAAGCGCGGCCTGGCGGGCGCTTTCCCAGGCTGCACGCGTTGTCGGGTTGGAGCGCTGGGCAAGGTCGATCAGCTCCGGCAGATTATAGGTCCTGTTCGCGTCGATTTCCGGCGCCGACAGCGACAGTTCGCCGCTCTCCTGCGCTTCTGAGCGTAATGACGCGCTGTTGGCGTCTTGGGACGCCGACCATGGATGGTTCGGATCGGGCGGCGCCAGTTTCAGCGACTGCGCGGCGCAGCCGCTGAGCATTGCTGCAACGGTGATCATGGCAATCATCGCAGCAATGCTGCTGCCCGCCGTCCGCTTGTCTGCTCTTGCGCGCCTCAATGGCTGTCTCCCGAACCGTCATGACCGGTTAAAGCAGGTTCCGCCGGAGTGCGGGAGTCCTTGCCGGAAAAACTGTCGTTGATCGCGTCAATCTCGGCGATCGCATCTGCGGCGATATCCGGTTTGAAGAACAGGCCGAGCGCCAGGTCATGGAGCCGCTCGGCTTTGGCGTTGACGGCGGCGCGCCTGTCTCTGGCCGGGCGCACCGAGCGCGGCTCATATCCGGCCATGTCGAGCGCGTTGCGCACCGCGCCGAGATTGCTCTCGATCAGCGCCATCAGGCCGAGGGAGGCCTTGCGTTCGGCGAAGGGCAGGGCGGCAAGGCGCTTCAGGCGCTCCGTTACGGCGAGAATATTGCTCTTCACCGCATAGGAGACGCTGACCGGCCAGATGGTCGTGAAGATGATGTAGACGACGGCATTGCCAAGCAGAATACCGAAAATGCGATCACTGGCAGCGCTCAGATCCGTTCCCGGCTTGAAGCCCTGGATCACGGTCAAAAGAAAGGCGAGCGCAATCTGGACGCCGCCATAGGAGATCCGCTCGCTGCCGGTCGAAACCCATGCCGCGAGCGCAATGACGAGGAAGATCACGACGGCCAGCCCACCGACAGACTCGAGCTGGGGAATGACGAACAGGATGGTGAGAAGCCCGATCAGCGCGCCGATCAGACAGCCCGAAATGCGCAAAAGCAGCTTGTGAACGGTTTCGCCCGTCGTTCCAAGCGCTGCGACATAGCAGGTGATCATGGCGGTGTGGATGCCCTGCCAGTCAACGGCCGTGTAGATGAAATAACATGTGAATGCGGCAAGCGTTGTCTTCAGCGCGAATTGCAGGTGGATCGGATTGGTGAATGCATCGGCCGCGATGAAGGGGGCATCAACCGGCGCTCCCTTTTCCGGCGGGGTGGCGGCCAGGAATGCGGCAAGCGCCGCTTCAACAGCGCCAAGGCCGTGCTCATTGTCTTCGGCAAGGGCAATCTGTGCGCTGGCGATTGGCTTTTTCGCCTCGATCTGACTGGCCGCATCGCGGCACAGGCCGGCAAGGGCGCTGGCGTGTTCGTCGCTGCCAGTGTGCCCGCAGGCCAGTGCGGCAAGCATCAGGCGATAGCTATGCGCCTGGCAGGCGGTCAGGAATGCGGCGTCGCGGCGGTTGAGGAGCCTGAACAGGGCGATCATCTGCAAGAGCTTGTCCTGTTCGACCGTGCCTTCGCCGACAAGCTCCACCAGTCTGTCACGGCTTTTGTCATCAGCCGCTTCAAGGAAATCGGCGGTCCTGCGCAGGCGTTCGGCGATGGCCTGACGCAGCAGCTTTTGCGGTGGAATGCCGAAGAACAGATTGTAGAGCGCCAGCGTCGCCATCGGCACAAAGACCATGGCCCAGGCATAGAGCACGGCACGGGTGGCAACTTCACCGATCGGGATATAGCTCAGAAGCGTCATCACGAAGGAGATCACCAGCGCAAAAATGCCGGCCTGCTCGCCGAGCTTGGTGGCCGAATCGATATAGAGGAAAATGAAGGAGGAAATGATGATCGCGGCGATCTGTGCCGGCGGATGGTCGATGGTCAGGTTGATCAGGCCGATCAGCAGGAAGACGACGAGGCTGACGGCGATGATCAGCCCGACGCCGGTGACGACATTTTCCGCAGCATTGGGCTTTGCCATGAAGATCACGAGGTAGCAGCCGATCGCCGCTTCCGGGAAGTGGTACATCATGGCGATGGAAATGGAGATGGCACAGATGATCCCGATCGAGACCGCCTGGTAAAACCGTCCCGGAAACGGCTTCAGGTCATCAATCAGCCGAAGCGTCTTGCGCCTGAAATCACTGGTCTCCACAATTGGTGTCATAATTCACGACGCTGGATGCCGATGCGCCGATGCGCATCAGATATTCGGGTGGATTATCGAGGGCGATACGGACCGGAAAGCGCTGGGCGATGCGCACCCAGTCGAGTTCCTTTGGAACATAGGGCAGGCTGCGCGGAATATTGATCGCACCTTCCGAGGCGACCCCCCAGCCAACGCCCTGGACATGGCCCTTAACCGGAACCGACTTATCGGCCATGACGTAGACGGTGGCGCAGGTGCCGACGCGAATGTCGTTCAGCTCGCCCTCGCGGTAAAGCGCGGTCGCGTACCATTTGTCGGTGTTGACGAGGGTGAAGACGCTCTGCCCGGTGACAATATACTGGCCTGCCGAGAAGATCAGCCCGACGACACGGCCATTATGCGGCGCATAGACCTTGGTATTGGCGAGATTGCGCCGGGCAATATCAAGCGCTGCCTGCCGGCTCTGGATCAGCGCCAGCGAGGCTTCGGGGGAAGAGACCAGTGCGTTTGCTGCTGTGCTTTGCTGAAGCGCCTGCTGCAGCGAGACTTCGGCATCAAGCTTTGCCGTGCGCGCATCCTGCACCTGCTGATCGGTGACGTAGCCCTTGGGTTGCAGTGGCAGAAGGCGCTCCAGTGTTTTCGTCGCCAGATCGAGATTGACGCGGGCGCGTTCGATCTGCTTCTCGGCAACTGCAGCATTGGCCTGCTCTGCGGCGATATTGCGCTTTTGCGTTTCATAGGCGGCTTCAGCGGCCTTCAGATCGCCCTCGGCCTGGGTGACCTGCAGGCGGTAGACCGTGTCATCGAGGCTCAACAGCAATTGCCCCTTGGTGACCCGGTCGTTCTCGGCGACGAAGATCTCAGAGACGCGGCCCGGAACCGATGCGGAGATATTGGTGATCTCAGCTGTCAATGTCGCATCCTGTGACAGGATGTTGGAGCGCATGCGCGTCATATGGGCATAGCCCAGCCATGCCGTGCCGACGATGAGGACGACGGGAACAAGCACCAGTGCCTTGGCTTTAAGTGAGAGCATGAACCAGCCTATCTCCCGAAAATCAAAAGCGAGGATGCAAGGCCGATGGTGATCGCCATGCAGAAATAGACGACGACGCGCAAGGGCAGGATCTCGTCAACGCCGGTCTTGATCAGGATGAGGCGGATGATCACCGTTGCGATAATGCCGATCAGCGCCGAGGCGATCCATGAGGGAAAATAGGCGCCGTAAAGCGAAATCACCGGCCCGTGGCTCGTCCGTGCGCAGCCACTCAACAACGGTGCAATCAAGCAGAAAAGGGAAAGTCTGAGACTGATCACGCCTGGAAACTCTTGCAATAGCGCCTTCAACAAAGGCGTCGCCCCCCCGGGCAATCCAATATCATTTGTCTTGAGGTTCGTCCGCGCTGTCAATATCAGCCCATTGAAATATCAATGAAACTATGCCGTTTCGGCGGCCGCGGCCGTCAACCCGCCGGCTGACGGCCGCCGCCATGAAAATCAGAAGCGGAAGCTGACGCCCATGACTGGTCCCTGCATCTGCGTGTCAAACACATGGCCGCCACTGTCATAATCGACCGACTGATATTTATAGCCCACCGACAGCGCCATGTTCTTCTTGAAGGCGTATTGGAAGGCCGCGAGCGCCTGCCAGGAGATTTTCGAGCCGACGTCAAAGCCGCCGACATCGGCCTGACCGATGACCTTCATCTTGTCGGTGAAGCTGTATTGGGCGAGGAAGCCGACCGCCGGATCAACCCAGCCAAACGCGCTCGATGTGCTGTAATAGGCGTTATAGGACGGCGCATTGACGCTGAGATCGGTCCAGACGCGATAGGCGCGGATACCGGCGAGCGCGTCGAACTTGAAATCGGGTTCGTCGGCCAGTCTGTAGGAACCGAACAGGGCGGCGTTGAACAGCTTGTTGCCAACCTTGACATTGAGATTATCAACCACACCAACATTCGGGATATTGACCGGGCCGGTCGCGTCCTTTTCGCTGATATCGGTATACATCACGTCGGCATAGACACCGTAGCGGCCGTTGGTCGCCCAGAAGTTGAGGAAACCGGCGATGTTCAGATTGGAAAGAATGTCGGAAAATGACTGGTCGATGTGTACGGTGGGTGCGTTTTTGAACGGTGCCACATCGCCGGAAAGGCCGGTGCCCCACAGATAGGGCGTCACCACATAGGTCCAGCTGGATGCTGGCGCCGCGACAACGGGGTCGGCAACGGGATCGACCGGGGCCGGCATGTCCGCCGACAGGGCGGCAGAGCTGCTGGCAAGACTGAGGCCAACGGCCGTCAGGGCGGCTGCGATATATCGGGAATGCAGGGGCAGACAAGTCATCGGGGAAGCCCTCACAAGGTGTTTTTGAAGAAACGTCCGTCCTTCATGATGACGGACAAGTTTTCGGGGTTGCCGATCAGGGCGATATCCTCCAGCGGATTGCCGTTGATCAGCAGCATGTCGGCAAGTGCACCGGTCTCGATGATACCAAGGCGACCGGGATAGGGATTGCGCAGACCGGAAAAAGCCATCAACGCGCCGCTGCGGCTAGTGGCCATACGCAGAATATCGACATTGGAGAACCAGTCGGCAAGCTGGGCAAGCTGTTTGCCCTGATTGACGGTTCCGGCCGGATTGAACAGGATATCCGTGCCCCAGACGAATTTCTCGATGCCGTATTTCTGGGCCCATTCGAAACAGCGCACCGTGCCTTCGGCAATCTGTTGCTGTTCCTGGCGCTGCTGGGCGGTGCCTTTCGGATTGGCGAAGGCGCCGCCGAGGAAGGGCTGAATGCTCCACCACGTGCCGGTATCGGCGATCATCTTCACCGTGTCTTCATCGGCAAGCTGGCCGTGCTCGATACATTGGACGCCGTTTTCGATCGAACGACGAATACCTTCGGCGGTGTAGACATGGGTGCAGACATAAGTGCCCCAGTCTGCCGTTGCCTGAACGGCAGCCCTGATTTCTTCCGCTGTGTATTGCAGGCTGGGAATGGGGTCATAGGCTGAGGAAACGCCACCGCCAGTCATGATCTTGATCTGGCTGGCGCCCAGCATCAATTGCTCACGTACACGATTAAGAACCTGCGGTACCCCGTTGGCAATGGAAGAAATTCCGGCTTCTTCAGCATGGCTGAGATTGCTCTGGTCGGAGGCGGGAATCTCATAGACCATGCGAAAATCGCCATGGCCAGAGGTCTGTGAAATCATCGCGCCGGACGGATAGATGCGCGGCCCGACAGCCTGTCCTTCATCAATCGCGCGCTTGAGCGGGAAGGACGGACCGCCGACATCGCGGATCGTCGTGAAGCCGCGCAGAAGCGTGCGCTCCGATTCGTGTGCGGCGACGAGGTGGACATAGGGAATGGCAGCTGTCATCGCCGTCTGCATCGGAATGGCGCAAAGCAGTGCGTGCCAGTGGGCGTCAATCATGCCGGGCATCAACACGCGACCGCCGCAGTCAATCACCTCGGCGTCGCTCACCATATCGCTGACGTCAGGCAGGGCCTTGATGACATTGCCGTCGACCAGAACATTCTTGCCCTCGATCAGCCTTGCCGAGACGCCGTCAAAAATGCGGACATTGGTGAAGAGAACGGGGCGGGGTGCGGTCTGGGCTAGGGCCGGAAAGGTGGCAAGTGCATTGGCCGCAATGACGCCGGCGACACCCTTCAGCAGCGACCGGCGGCTGAACCCTGCATTGAGACGGGCATTGAGACGCGCAAATTCCGGCGTGTGGCATGGGCAACCCGCGCCGTGAACAAGGTGCTGGTATTTATGTCCTGCGCGCATCTCATCTCCCGGATTTCATGTCATGTCCCACGGATCATCGCAATGCAATCGATCGCTGAAGACCGCCTCTGCCAACATGATCGATAGAGCTTATTGAGGTTTGAGAAATAAACTCAAGTAAATAATCGCATTTTCGGCGAGCAGTGCCAACTGATTTACTGGTCGAGCGCCGCGCCCGCCAGATCGAAGGGGGCTGAGAGCGTGTTGCCAACCGCATCGAAAATCAGGGCTCCGGCCTGTCTGAGCTGGCTGTCCATCTCGTTTTCGTCCTCGAGTTCGGCATAAAGGGAGGCAAGGTCGGCATAGCGGCTGTGGTTCAGAGGGTCGCGCGACTGGATCGACGAAATATCGAGAAGCAGCACATTTTCCTTCTTGGCCTTTTCGACGACTTCGGGATCGTAAATATCAAGCTGACCGGTCCGCTGACGGTTGCCCTGAATGAAACGCGAGGCCTGGAGCGCATGGTCATCGCCCGATACGAGCACCAGCAGCGGCGGATCGAGCGGACCGATTACATCAAGCTGGGTTGCGAAAACATCCTCATCAATATCAGGCGAGGCGAGAATGACATTCAGCTTTTTCAGCCCCTTGTGATTGCCCTCAAGCGCCATTTGCCGCAGCGCTTCCATGGAGAGCCAGCCACCCATGCTGTGGCCGAACAGCATGACCGAACGAACCGCCGACAGACCCGTCAGCTGATCGACAACGTCGGTAAGGCCGTCACGCGAGAATGTGGCGGAGTCCTTGTCTGTCGCATAGTCGAGCAGTCGGGCCTGCGATGGCCATGAAAAGAAGACCGGTACGCCGGAAATGTCAGAATCGGTGGAGACCTGCGCCAGCCTGAACAGGCCTTCCTGAAAGCTCACATTGAAGCCATGCACGAACAGCGCCACCTTCCCGTCGCTTTCGGTGCGGGCATGCGCGTTGATCCGGCTGTCAAACGCCTGCTTTGACAGGATCGTGTGGCTTACGACGGTGAAGACCTTTGCGGGATCCGGTTTGGCGGAATGCGGCCACTCGATATCGCCATCGGTGTGGGCCGGCGGAATGGATATCACGAATTCCGCATAGCTCAGCTCTCCCGCGCGCTCGGTGGTGAAGCCATCAATTGCCGGATCCGCCTGCTCGCGTGAGGTTGCAACATAGACGGTAACGGTGCGCTTGCTCGCGGCGGCTTGCGGGTTCGGGTAAAGAACGTCCGGTCCCGGGCGCTGCGCACAGGCGGCAAGCAGCACAAGCGCTGCGAGGAGCAGCGACAGCCGGAAAAACGCAGCAGGGCGCCGGGCCAGGCACGATGCATCGAAAGGGGATTTGGCGGAGGCGCGGACCATCTCTATCATCGGCTGAAATCGCAAGCGTTTATCGTGGGAACGTTATGACAGGCCATCAGAGCGACCTTTCGACAAGTAGTAAAAGCGCACCGGCTGGAAAGCAAGCCGGACAAGTCTTGTTGCGGGCGAAAGCTTTCGGCGATGAAACCGGACAGGCAGAAGTTGAGAAGAAAACGCTTTTCGAAACAATCTACTAACCTGTCTTGACCCCGTTACAACCGGATGATTACACTCTGCAAAGTTGAGACGGCGCAAAGCGGAGAATGCCATGGCTGATGATCGTGCGAATGATACTCTGTTCGATCCGAATGACGAAACCTATGGTGCGGCAGATCTGTCGGCCATTCTGCCAAAGTCGAAGTTTCCGGCCAGCGAGCGCGCGCCTCGTCTTGCCTATGCCGCCATTCATGATGAGCTTTTGCTGGATGGCAATGCACGGCAGAACCTGGCGACCTTCTGCCAGACCTGGGAAGAGCCGGAAGTCCATCGGCTGATGGATGACTGTATCGACAAGAACATGGTCGACAAGGACGAATATCCGCAGACGGCGGAGATCGAGGCCCGTTGTGTGCGCATGCTTGCCGATCTCTGGAATGCGCCCGAGGGGCCGGCGACGGGAACCTCCACCACCGGTTCCAGCGAAGCAGCCATGCTGGGCGGTCTGGCGATGAAGCGTCGCTGGGAAGCAAAGCGCAAGGCTGCGGGCAAGGCGACTGACAAACCGAACCTGATTACCGGGCCGGTACAGATATGCTGGCACAAATTTACCCGCTACTGGGATATCGAACATCGCGAGATCCCGATGGAAGACGGCCGTCTGCTGATGACGCCGGAAGAAGTGCTGAAACTGTGTGATGAAAACACAATCGGTGTTGTGCCGACGCTTGGCGTGACATTCACCGGCGAGTATGAGCCGGTCAAGGCTGTTTCGGATGCGCTGGATGAGCTTGAGGCGCGCACCGGCCTTGATATTCCGATCCATGTCGATGGCGCCAGCGGCGGTTTTCTGGCGCCGTTCTGTGCACCGGACCTGCCATGGGATTTCCGCCTGCCGCGGGTGAAGTCCATCAATGCCTCCGGCCATAAATTCGGGCTTTCCCCGCTCGGTGTTGGCTGGGTGCTGTGGCGCGAGGACAAGGATCTGCCGGAAGAAATGGTGTTCTGGGTCAATTATCTTGGCGGTAACATGCGTGACATCGCCCTCAATTTTTCCCGGCCGGGCGGGCAGGTGGTCTGCCAGTATTACAATTTCCTGCGTCTCGGCCGCGAGGGGTATCGCAAGGTTCACGCCGCCTGTTATCGCAGTGCCGCCTATCTGGCTGCGGAACTGGAAAAGACCGGGCTCGTCGATATCGTCTATGACGGCGACCCGGCCAAGGGCATTCCCGCCGTTTCCTGGAAGCTGAAGGACGGACTGAAGACGAATTACACGCTGTTCGATCTTGCCGACCGGCTGCGCTCGCGTGGCTGGCAGGTACCCGCCTACACGCTTCCCGCCAACTGCCAGGATCAGGCGATCCAGCGCATTCTCGTCAGAAACGGTGTCAGCATCGATCTCTGCGCATTGCTGGTGGAAGACATGAAGGCGGCCATCGAATATTTCCGCGCGCATCCGATCAGCAAGCCGCTGACCGAAGAAGAGGCTTCCGGTTTCCACCACTAAGGGGCGTGCGTCCTTTTGGATGCATCAGGACGCTCTATCTTGTTGAATCTAGGCATCGGCTCGAAAATCGATTCCGATTTTCGAGCCGAAGCGCTAATGGGCCAGCATCATGGCCGTTGCGTTGCCTTCGGCCTGGCTGAAGTGCTCAAGCGGGACAATGCGTGCCGCGCCGGCCTCTGCAAGTTGATCGAGATCGAGGCTCACATAGCCGAGGCTGCTATAGGGCTTCACGAAGATCTTCCGGCGCTCAAGATCGGTCAGCGATGTCCAGGACGTATATTCGGTGATGGTTTCGGGTTTCTGCTCGTCTGCCTTGCCCATGATCTGGGCCGCAGACGACGTCAGCGCGCTCGCTTTGGCGCTTGCATAGCGTGAGGCCCCGCGGGGACGGTCGAACTTGTTCATCAGGTGCGAAAGCTCGAGGATCGCAGCATCCGGCCCGTCGGCCTTTTCGGTGAAATTGGCGTAATAGACGGCCCGGATAAAGCGGCCGACGGCCGTGTCGGAAGCGGGCAGGCCGGTGGTTGCAATACCCGAATCCGGCTGAACCAGCTGGCGGCCGAGAATGGTTGCGCTGGTCTGATCGATATTGCTGAGGAAGGTATAATTGTTGAGATTGGTCAGGTGCCAGTCAAACCGTGGGCTGTTGGTCATCACGCCGACCGGGTTGTCGAAAACATGGCGCTCGCCATCGAAGAATTCGATGACGATCGAGGCGCCGCTGCGGTCGTGAACGGTGTAATGGAAGGGCGGAATGGTGCCGCCAAGCGCCGCCATCGGCTCGATCAGCACCGGCTGGGTCTCAAGCGCTGCCTTGACCTCGGCGACCGTTGCAAACTGACCGAGGATCCAGGCGCCGAGATCGATCGCTGACAGCACCGCTGTCTCTGCGGGAAGCGTATCTTCGGGGCCATGCGTATCGGCAAAGGCCAGCAGGCTGAAATCGAGACCGGCCTCGTTCATCGCCTCGACAATCTTGAGATCTTTCACCGAGCCGTTGGGAACGGAAAAGCCGAGAATGGCATATCGCGTTTCGAAGGCGACCTGCGCATGTGCGCCAACCCCTGAGCAGAAGGGCGTGCCCTTGGGCAGGAATGTTGCGAGATAAGGCAGCTCAACCGGGAGTTCCATGGTGCGGCCGGCATAAACGGAACCGGACAGATCGCGATAGAGAAGGGATGTACACATGTTCGACCTCGGTATTGGCTCGTACGAAAAAAGGCAGTTCAGACTTACACTGTATCGAAGAGTATCAGGCTGTAAAAATCAATCTGTAAGTGTGTCGCGACGCGTTGATTTCCGCGTCTCATTCACCGTGCCGCATTGCGCGCCTCGCGCATGCTGAGCGCAGCACCGGCAAGAAAGCAGAAGGCGCCGAACCAGAGATTGGCGTTGGAGACGATCATGATCCACGGCGCTTGCGAACCTGCGGGCACATAGGCGAGCGTCGAGGCAATCATGAAGGTGATGCAGCCGAGCAAATTGATGGCGGCGATCCACCAGGACAGGTCACGCTTCGGCAGCGAAACATGGGCATGCCCGACCTCGATATAGGCGAGATAGCCGGAGATCAGGAACAGCACCGAGCCGATCATGCCGGGCAGCCAGATGACGAGGTTCTGAATGGCCCAATGTTGCGGTGCGACCAGTGCATCGAATGTATTGAAATTGAAGGCGATGGTGCCGATGAACTGGGTCGAGGCGCTCAGCCAGCCGGCGCTTTTGAAATCCCGGCCGAAAAGCGCAGGCCGCTCCCTGCCGGATGTGTATTTCTCATCCGCATTGGCTGCCTGGAACAGCTGCAGATAGGCGGCGGTGGTGAAGGGGATCGATCCGGCGAAGAAGATGGCGTTGGTCGCCCAGGCGGGCAGGCTGGCAACGGTCGAGGGGAACAGCGCCATGGCGCTGCCGGTCATGAACAGTGCTGCGCCGATGACGAAGACAAGCCCCGTCAGCCAGTTGTAGAATGCCCGCTGCCAGATCGGGGCATGGACATGTTCCAGCCCGCGGCGGTGACGAAACAGGCCCTTTCTGTGGTCGCGTGAACGCCAGTCGAAATGCCGCCCGCCATGCTGGTAAAGGCGGAGCGTGACGAAAGGCCAGGGGCCGATTTCAACGCTGCGGTGATGCTTTTCCCGAACGTTTCTGTCTGCCATTCGCAAAGCCTGTTCCTGGGAGGGAGCCGAAATTCGGGCGTAACGTCCGCAGGCTGCTCGGGATCGGAGCAACGCTGCGCCTGTCGGTCATAACCCACGGTGTCGAGACATTGCAAGTTGCAATCGGGCCGCGGCAAACGCGGCCCGGCGATGGCGTTTCATTCGCCCGAAAGGGCGGCAACCGGATCCAGCCGGGAGGCATTGCGCGCCGGCAGGTAGCCGAAGGCAATGCCGATCATGCTTGAGCAGACGACGGCGGCGATGATCGAGGTGAGCGAATAGACCAGCGAAAAGGAGGAGACGAACAGGCTGAAGACAAAGCCGATCAGCAGCGCGCCGCCGATGCCCAGAAGGCCGCCGACAAGGCAGACGATGACTGCCTCGATCAGGAACTGGCGCAGAATATCGCTCTGGCGGGCGCCGACCGCCATGCGCACACCGATCTCAGAAACGCGCTCGGAAACCGAAACGAGCATGATATTCATCACCCCGATGCCGCCGACCACCAGCGAGATCACCGCGATCATGGTCACCAGCAGCGTCAGCGTCTGCGTGGTCGAGGTGATGGTCTCGCGAATGTCGTCGGTGTTGAGGATGTAGAAGTCTTCCGTGCCGTGGCGCTGGGTCAGGAAGTGGGTAACGGAGGTCTGGGCGTCATCCATGCTATAGGCGTCGTTGACCTGCAGGATGATGCTGCGCAGCGAGGTTTCACCGAGAAAGCGGGCCTGAACGGCGGTGTAGGGCAGGTATAGCTGCAGATTGCCGCTGGAGCCGAAACCCGATTGCTGCGACTTGACCACGCCGACGATGCGCAAGGGGACGTCTCCAGCGAAGATCACCTTGCCGACGGGGCTTGTTTCGGGAAAAAGCGCATCCTTGGTGTTGGCATCGATGACAACGTCCTGCGCCATGCTTTTCACGCTTTCGGCATCAAACAGGCGGCCTTCGCTCAGTTCCAGGCCCTTGGCGGTGAAATATTGGGCGCCAACGCCGCTGACCAGTGCGTTTGATTCGGTTGAGCCATAGCGTACGGTCTTCGAGGTAGATACGGTCGGTGTCACGGCTGCGGCATAGGGCTGGCCCGACAGTGCATCGGCATCGGCCACGGTCAGCGTGGTGATCCTGCCAGCGCGCACATCGCCAAAGCCCTTGCCGGCGAAGATTTCCAGCGTATTGGTTCCCAGGCTCGAAATATTGGCAAGCACCTGCTGTTGTGATCCCTGGCCAAGTGCGACGACGCTAACCACCGAGGCGATGCCGATGATGATGCCGAGCATGGTCAGAAAGCTTCTGAGCTTGTGTGCCCACATGGCCAGAAGCGCCATGTTGAAGGCCTCGCTGAAGGCATTGAGAAAACCTGCGGCGGAGCGTTTTGCGGGATCGCGGCGGAGCGTCGCGTCCTGGCGCGCTGCTTCCGGCCGTGTCATCCTGTCCGAGATGATCTCGCCATCGGCAATTTCGATGATGCGCTCGGCACGGCTTGCCACATGGGCATCATGGGTGACGATGATCACCGTATGGCCTTCTGCATGCAATTCATCGAGAATGGCCAGAACCTCGTCGCCGCTGCGGCTGTCGAGCGCGCCCGTCGGTTCGTCGGCCAATATGATTTCCGCGCCATTCATCAACGCGCGGGCAATGGAGACACGCTGCTGCTGTCCGCCGGAAAGCTGTCCGGGGCGGTGGCCGGCGCGTTCGGCCATGCCGAGCCGGGCAAGCAGTGCATTGGCCCGCTCATGCCGGCGCGCCGGGCTGATGCCGGCATAGATCGCCGGGATCTCGACATTTCCGGTGGCGGAAAGCTCGGGCAGAAGGTGATAGCGCTGGAAGATGAAGCCGAAATGTTCGCGCCTGAGCGCTGCCAGTTCGTCGCCGTTAAGGCGGGCCGTTTCGCGTCCGCCAATGGCGTATCGGCCGGATGTCGGGTTATCGAGGCAGCCGAGAATATTCATCAGCGTTGACTTGCCCGAACCGGAGGCGCCGATGATGGCGACCATTTCACCGGCGCGGATTTCAAGATCAATGCCTTTGAGCGCCTCGATCTCCTCGTCACCCGAGGCATAGGCCCGACGGATGCCGGAGAGACTGATCAGTGGATCGCTCATGGCTCAAAACCTCATCGGCGGACCTGGCGGGCGCCCGGAATTCGATGCCGATTTGTCGGTCGCGAAAATCTGCCCCGTAACAATCCTGTCGCCCTCGCTGAGACCCGAAAGGACTTCAGCTGTCACCTTGTTGTTGAGACCGATCTTGATCTTTTCCGGCCTGATGGAGCCGTCAGCCTGCATCACCCGCACGGTATATTGACCGTCGGGGCCGGCATTGCCGAGCGCCGCTGAAGGAATGGTCAGGACGTTGTCGGCCGAACCGAGCACGATATGGACCTCGGCCGTCATATAGGTTCTGAGCTTGCCGTCGGGGTTCGGCACGGTGAAGACGCCATTGTAGTAAATCGCCGAAGATGACGAGCTTGATGACGATGAAGAGGAAGACGAGGAACTCGAGGTCGAGAAGCTGGAATCGCTCTTGATTGATTCCGGCGCTGGCTCGATCGATTCCAGCGTTGCCTTGTAGGGTGTGTCCGGGGCGCCGAGGACCGTGAAATAGACCGGCATGCCAGCCGTCACCTTGGTGATGTCGGCTTCGGAAATCTCGGTATAGACCGTCATCTGATCGAGCTGACCGAGCACGACGATCGTCGGCGCAGACTGGCTGGCATTCACCGTCTGGCCTTCCTGGCTGACGATGGCAAGCACGGTTCCGGCAATCGGTGCGGTGATCTTGGTGTAGCCGAGATTGGCCTTGGCTGTATCGACGGCGACCTGCGCTTCGGTGATCGAGGCGGTGAGGGCGGCGATCTGCGCCTCGGTTACACCGACATCGGCCATGGCGCTCTCGTAATCGGCCTTGGTGCCGGATTCACGGTCAAACAGCTCCTTGTAGCGGGTCAGCGACTGCTGATTGAGCGTCAGGGTTGCCTGCTTTTCCGCAAGCTGCGCCTTGACATTGGCAAGCGACGCTTCGGCCGTGCGCAAACTGTTCTGCTGGGTGGTGTCGTCAATTTCAGCAATCAGATCGCCTTCGCTGACGGTGTCTCCCAGCTTGACGTCGACATTGGTGATGCGACCGGAGACCTGGGCGCCGACGGCGACGAGCCGGACAGGTTTGAGCTGACCGGTCGCCAATACCGTTTCCTCGATATCGCCGCGGCTGACTGCAACGGTGGCAAGCGGGGCAGGCGGCGGCTTGAGGACAAATTTCCATAACCCATAACCGCCGCCGCCGACGATCACAACGGCGGTTGCCAGAATGGCAAGGCGTCTGATTTTCATTTTATTCGTCTTCCAGAATCTTCTCGCAACAGGAGCGTGGAAGCGAAAAATGCCGCGTGGCCGGAAACGGGCGATTCCGCTGTAGCCGATTTTACCTCCGCAGCCGCAGCATCGCAATACAGGCGGGTGGTGAATTATATGTAATAATATCGACTTGCGCGAGCGAAGCTTCGGCTCAGACCTGCAAAGCGTCGCGCAGGGTCAGGCCGTCGCGGGGGCGCAGGTCAAGGTCGCCTTCCATCAGGTCGATGTGACGCAGCATGGTGGCGCTGGCGCGGGCGCTGTCACCCGCCTCGATCGCCGCGAGGATGTCCTCATGTTCACTATGTCCGCAGCTCGAAACGCCGGAGCGGCCGTAAAGCGCAATAACAAGTGAAGAGCGCGCAACCAGCTCGCTCATGAATTTCTCCAGCACCGCATTGCCGGCGATCTCTGCCAGCAGAAGGTGAAAGTCACCGGAGGCCTTGATCTCGGACCGCTTCGCATCGACGCCGCGCCGGGCCTTGTGATGATCTTCCTCGGCCAGCTGCTGTCGGAAGCGTTCGATTTCCTTCGGGCCAATCCGCTCAATCGCTGTCGCGACGATACCCGGTTCGATCAGCCGGCGGGCGGCGAAAACCTGACGGGCTTCCTCGGGCGACGGATTGGATACAATCGCCCCCTTGTTTCGCTCGCTTTGTACCAGGCCTTCAAAGGCAAGCATCTGCAAAGCATAGCGTGCCACGGTACGACTGACACTGAAGAGCGTGCCGACTTCGGCCTCCGGCAGTCGTGTTCCGGGTGCCAGGCGACGGTCGACGATCGCGTCGCGCAAGGCATCGCGGATCGCGTGAGCACGATCTTCCTGCGTAGAGTCGATCGAGAGCCTGAGCCCTTCATCCATAGTGCTGTCGTGTTTCATACTGCCTTTTACCCTTATTCCGGTCGGTTTGAAAATAGCGCGTTTCGGAAAAGGAAAAGCAGATGTGCTTGCAATCGTGCATTTGGATTGTATCCAATGACTGTTTTTTGTGCATGCACTTGAGCTGTTCTGCTGCGGGCGATCTCGATGAAATAAAAACGGCTTAACTAACAATAACATACACAACTTTCGCGAAAGTGGCATGGCTCATGCATTAGAAAAATCAGAAAAACGAGGGGCCCCCATGTCAAAAGCTGCAGCGATCGAGATCGTTTCTGTATCCAAAATCTATGGGCAGGCTGTTGCTGTCGATTCCATCGACCTGAAAATACCGGCTGGCACCTATTGCTGCCTGCTCGGCCCGTCCGGTTGCGGCAAGACGTCGACGCTGCGCATGATCGCCGGGCATGAGACCGTCTCGCGCGGCGACATCGTTATGGGCGACAAGGTCGTCACGGATCTGCCGCCCGCCAGACGCGGCACGGCGATGATGTTTCAGTCCTATGCGCTGTTTCCCCATCTCGATCTGGTCGAAAATGTCGCTTTCAGCATGAAGATGAAAGGCATTGGCAAGGAGGAACGGCGCGCCAAGGCGCTGGACATGCTGAAGCTGATGCAGCTGGAGCCCTATGCCGAACGGCGCCCGGCGCAACTGTCCGGCGGTCAGCAGCAGCGCGTGGCGCTGGCACGCGCGCTGATCACGGATCCGGAGGCCTTGCTGCTTGATGAGCCGCTCTCGGCGCTCGATCCCTTCCTGAAGGTGCAGATGCGCGCGGAACTGAAGAAGCTGCAGACGTCACTCGGCATCACCTTTGTTCATGTGACCCACAGCCAGGAAGAGGCGATGGCGCTCGCCGATCTGATCGTGGTGATGAATGACGGCAAGATCGAGCAGGCGGCCACGCCGCGCGAGGTTTTCGAAAAGCCGGCAACGGCCTTCGTTGCCCGTTTCATGGGCGACCATAATGTCATTTCGGGGCGTGTTTCGGAGGCGACGGGCTCCGGTGTCACGCTTGATGTCCCCGGCGGTGGCCAGTTTGCCGCGGTCGGGCGCGCGAAAGAGGTCGGGGCGCATGCCGATATTGCTGTGCGCAACGATCACATCCGGCTTGGGCAGACTGCAGTTCCCGGTCTCGGCTTCACCGGGGTCGTCTCGACGGTCGAATATCTCGGCTCGACAGTGAAGCTGATCATGAACGGGGCGGGCGTCGAAGATTTCGTCGTCATTCTGTCCGACAGCCGTTTCTTTGAAAATCCGGTTCGCGTGGGGGAGGCGGTCTCGGTTTACTGGAACGCCTATGACGCGATCATTTTGGCATAAAAATAAAAAGATATTTCAACAGGATATCTCTGGAAGGAGAGCAGACAAGATGACTGACAGCGACAAGAAGAAAGGCAAGGGCCTTACGCGCCGCACGCTTTTGAAGACGGGGGCGGCCGCCACGGGTGCCGCCGTCGGTTCCGGGCTTATTACCGGTTTCCCGACGATCTGGGCACAGAATCCGATCACGCTGCGCCAGTTCGGCACGGGCGTTTCCAACATCAACGCCGTTGCCGAGAAGTGCAAGGCCGATCTCGGCATCACGCTGGAAATGACGGCCATGGATTCCGACGCCGCCGCCCAGCGGGCCGCCACCCAGCCGAATTCCTACGATATCGCCGATATCGAATACTGGATCCTGAAGAAAGTCTGGGCGACCGGCGTCATTCAGCCGATGGACGTCTCCAAGCTTACCTATTACGGCGACATCGTTCCGCTGTTCAAGACCGGCAAGCTGACGCCCGACAGCGTCATCGCTCAGGGCACGGCACCGCACACCGTCGGCTTTGTTGAAAAGCCCGGCGACAAGACCTTCGCACCGGCCGAAACCGGCTGGATGACGATGGTCCCGACCATCTACAACGCCGATACGCTTGGTATCCGCCCCGACCTCGTCGGCCGCGACATCACCTCCTGGGCTGATATTCTTGACCCCGCCTTCAAGGGCAAGACCTCGATCCTGAACATTCCGTCGATCGGCATCATGGATGCCGCCATGATCATGGAAGCCGATGGCAAGATCAAATATGGCGACAAGGGCAACATGACCAAGGAAGAGATCGACAAGACGATCGAATTCCTGATCGCCACCAAGAAGGAAGGCCAGTTCCGCGCCTTCTGGAAGACTTTCGACGAAAGCGTCAACCTGATGGCCTCCGGCGAAGTCGTGATTCAGTCCATGTGGTCGCCGGCCGTTGCTGCCGTCCGTTCCAAGGGCATCGCCTGCAAGTATCAGCCGCTGAAGGAAGGCTATCGCGCCTGGGGCGGCGGTCTCGGTCTTGCTTCGCATCTTCAGGGCGCGCAGCTTGATGCGGCCTATGAATATATCAACTGGTACCTGTCCGGCTGGGTTGGCGCCTATCTGAACCGTCAGGGCTATTACTCGGCCTGCATGGATACGGCGAAGAAATTCATGTCCGACAATGAGTGGGGTTACTGGATCGAGGGCAAGCCCGCGACCGAAGATATCCTCTCGCCGGAAGGTCAGGTCATGGAAAAGGCCGGCGCGGTGCGTGATGGCGGCTCCTTCGAAGAGCGCATGGGCCATGTTGCCTGCTGGAACTCGGTCATGGACGAGGACCGTTACATGGTTCGTCGCTGGAACGAGTTCATCGCCTCCTGAAGGTTGCATGCGCGGGCCGGCCTGTTCCTGCCGGCCCGCGCATGCCCGAACATCTCGCAAGGGATGTCCTTTTCAAAGCCGTCCGGTTTTGGAAAGGACATGGTAGCGATGGATGGCAACGACATGACGACACCGGCAGCTTCCGGCATTCCGGCTTCAGATCCAAAGCGGTCCGGCCGCAAACTGACCGGCCGGATGATTTCCTATCTTCAGGCGCTGCCACTGGCGGTGATATTGGGGATCTTTCTGGTGTTCCCGCTGTTGATGATCCTGATCGTCAGCTTCTGGGATTATGATTTTGCCCTGATGTATCCGGGGTTCTACACCTTCAACTATGCCGAGACGCTTGGTTCCTGGGTGACCTGGAAGACCTATCTCAACACGCTGAAATATGCGGTGATCGTCTGGGGGCTGACGCTCGTCATCGGCTTCTGGGTCGCCTATTTCCTCGCCTTTCATATCAGGACGGCCGCCATGCAGACCGTGTTGTTCCTGGTCTGCACCGTGCCGTTCCTGACGTCCAACATCATTCGCATGATTTCATGGATCCCGGTTCTCGGGCGTCACGGGCTGGTCAATACGGGACTGGTCAAGCTCGGTATTGTCGATCAGCCGGTCGAATGGCTGCTCTATTCGGATTTCGCCGTCATCCTCGCCATGGTGCATCTCTATACGCTGTTCATGGTGACGCCGATCTTCAATTCGCTGATCCGCATCGACCGGGCGCTGATCGAGGCTGCACGCGATGCAGGCGCATCCAGCATGCAGATCCTCACCAATGTGATTCTGCCGCTGGCCAAGCCTGGCATGGCAATCGGCTCGATCTTCGTTGTCACGCTGGTCATGGCGGACTTCATCACCGTGCTGGTGATGTCGGGCGGCCAGAGCGCCTCCGTGGCGCTGATGATGAAGAACCAGATGTCACTGCTGCAATATCCGGGCGCTGCCGCCAATGCGGTGCTGCTGCTGATCGTTGTTCTGATGATGGTGGCGGGCATTCTGCGCATCGTCGATATCCGCAAGGAGCTTTAGGCCATGCATGAAAGACGCGGACGTGAATTCTATATCCTGGCGGCCTTTTTCACGGTTTTTGTGCTGTTCCTCTACGGCCCGCTTTCGGCGATCCTGATCCTGTCCTTTCAGGGGCCGCATGGCGGTCTGACATTTCCGCTCAACGGTGTCTCGCTGCATTGGTTTGCCAATCTGTTCGAGACGCAGGCGGTCGGAGATTTCGGCGGCAGTTTCCGGCGTTCGCTGATGCTGGGCCTGATGGTGATGGTGGTCACCGTGGTCGTCTCGCTGATGGCAGGGCTGGCCTTCCGGCGCAAATTCGTTGGTGCGACGGTGCTGTTCTATGTGGCGATTGCGAGCCTTGTCGTACCGTCGATCATCATTTCGCTTGGTATTGGCGTGATGTTCCAGCAGGTCGGCATTGCACCTGCGTGGTATACTTCTGCCTTCGGCGCGCAGCTCACCTGGGCGCTGCCGTTCGGCGTGCTGATCATGTTTGCTGTCTTCAACCGCTTCTCGCCATCCTATGAGGAAGCGGCGCGCGATCTTGGCGCCACGGCATGGCAGACCTTCCGCTACGTTCTCCTGCCGATGATTGCGCCGAGCCTGATAGGCGTGGCGCTGTTCGGCTTCACGCTTTCATATGATGAGTTTGCCCGTACGCTTTTGACGGCGGGCACCTATAACACGCTGCCGCTTGAGATTATGGCCATGACCACCAATGTCACGACGCCGGTGCTTTATGCGCTGGGGACTGTGACAACGGTGTTTTCCTTCATCGTTATCGGACTGGCGCTGACATTGATCCGCTCGCTGAACCGCGGCCGCGCCAAGGGGTGAACATGCAGATCCTTGTCGTCAATCCCAATACGACT
Source organism: Martelella sp. HB161492 (assembly GCF_013184775.1). Classification (GTDB taxonomy): domain Bacteria; phylum Pseudomonadota; class Alphaproteobacteria; order Rhizobiales; family Rhizobiaceae; genus Martelella. Next base: position 33,130 of record NZ_JAATVV010000004.1, on the reverse strand, counting down.
GCGAGCATGACCGCGACAATTGCCGCAGCGGCACGCTCTGCGGCGCATGGTGAAACCGAGATTGCCGCCGTCACCTCTTCCATGGGGCCGGCCTCGATCGAGGGCTATTATGATGAGGCGATTGCCGTGCCAGGACTGTTGCTGGAGATCGCGCGGGGCGAGCGACGGGGCGCCCAGGCGGCCATTATCGCCTGTTTCGACGATACCGGGCTCGATGCGGCGCGTGCCATGGCGGGCATTCCTGTGGTCGGCATCTGCGAGGCCGGCGTCAAGATGGCGAGCTATATCGCAAGGCGCTTCACCATCGTCACGACGATGGAACGCTCGCGTGTGCCGATCGAGGAACTGGTCAGGCGTTATGGCGTCTCGGACAATGCGCGGGTGCGGGCGGCCGATATTTCCGTGCTGTCGCTTGAAGATCCGCATTCCAATGCACGGGACCGTCTGCGCAGCGAGATCGCTGCTGCCATGCGGGAGGACAGGGCCGAGGCCATCGTTCTTGGCTGTGCCGGCATGGCCGACCTGGCCTCCGAGCTGACGCGCGAATTTGGCCTCCCGGTGATCGATGGCGTCTCTGCGGCGGTGAAACAGGCCGAGGCTCTGGTGGGATTGGGGCTTTCAACAGCCAAGCGCGGCCCTTATGCTTCGCCGGTCGCAAAAAACTACTCAGGCATGCTGCAGCCGTTTGCGCCGCAGCTGCTCGACAGGATCTGAGATCGGCAATGAGCGAGATACGTGTTCTGAACGCGGGCGAAATTCGCCAGCTGGTGAGCTGGGCAGGCGAGGAGGGCTGGAATCCGGGCCTCGGCGATGCCGTGCCGTTTCAGGCCGCCGACCCCAGCGGCTTTTTCGGCCTGTTTGTCGACGGGCAGATGGTGTCTGGCATCTCCGCGGTTGCCTATGACGATGCCTATGGCTTTATCGGTCTTTACATCACCCGGCCGGACATGCGCGGCAAGGGTTATGGACGCAGGGTCTGGGACCATGGCATGGCCTATCTCGGCAACCGGACGATCGGCCTTGATGGCGTACCTGAACAGCAGGAAAATTATCGCCGCATGGGCTTTGTCACCGATTACGGCACGGCGCGCTGGAGTGGCGTGGCGAAGCCTGGCTACCTTGCCGGAGCATCGGCCTCGCGATCGTTTGAACCTGATGATTTCGATGCCGTTCTTCAACTGGATGGGGACTGCTTCATGGCGTCGCGGCGCGATTTCCTGCGGGCTTGGCTGGCGCAGGCGCAATCGGCAAGGGTCGTTGCCAAAGATGGGCGGCTCGTCGGTTTTGGCACAGCGCGCAGATGCATTGATGGCTACAAGGTCGGACCACTTTTTGCCCGCTCTGCCGACATCGCCTTCAGTCTTATGGGCGGAATGACTGATGATCTGTCGGGATCCCGCATTGACATCGACTGCCCGCTTGCGCAAACGCGCTTTGTTGCAGGGCTGGAGTCCGCAGGTCTTTCGCGTGGTTTTGAAACAGCGCGGATGTTTCGTGGCGCGGTACCGGTCATTGATGGCGAATGTGTTTTTGGCGTATCGAGCCTCGAACTCGGTTGAAAAAAACATCTTTTACCAAATGTGACTGAAGATAGGAAACCTGACCGGCAGACCCGGTCTGGATCCTCCGTGTGTTTACCTGCGTTTCCTCGATCAGAACCGTATTCGCCTTTCCGTTTCGCAATCTCTTTCGAGCGGCGGGTGTCGCACGTCGCCGTCCTCACGGCGTCGGCGGAGCGGTCGTTCCCTCCCGGCGATCAGGTCATGCCGCTTTGTCCGCTTTATTTTTAAGTATTAAATGGTTTAAATTTCTTAATATTTGCATATTTAACAATATATAATTATGTATACCGTACTTTTATAGCTATAAGCACCTCTCTAGACTCAGAGGTGTGAAATATGAAGCCTGTAGACAGAAACGCCGCAGTCGCGACCAACGACCATGGGACTCATGTGGCGGCTGCACCGGATGGTTCTGGTCGCACTTCGGGGCGGGGCGGACCAAGAACGGCAAGTCGTTATCCCGCATCCCGCACGGCAGCTGCCCCGACGCCGACTTCGGCGAAATTGGATGCAGCTACAATTCGGGATCTGCTCCGCTCAACTTTGCCATCCAAGGACAAAAAAGAGGAATACCTCGCTCGTGCGAACCAGTTTAGTAAGGGCCGTGCGAAACTGTGTCCGGAGCGGCGCAAGGAAGTCCTCGAAAAAGCAAACAATCTGATGCGGGCTCGCATTGGTGTCGCTGGCTCAAAAGAAGACGAAGGATTTGGAAGTTTAGGACCTTCGGGGGATGAGGGCGCCTCGGTCAGTTCGAGTTCAATGTCGTCTAGTAAGGATTCGGGTCGCGCTGATCTGTCGATATCGAGCGAAGACTCGAAGTTCTCCGGGACTTCTTCTTTGTCACGAGCTGAAACACCTCGCGCTCCGGCGTTAAGCCAGACAGCTGCGATGGAGCGGTTGATGCGATGGAGTGGCGCGCGCGATCTGACGCGTGCGACCCGCCTCATGTTCAATGAGGGAACGACTTGGATGAACGAGCAGAAGCATGGGCTTCCAAAGAGCGTCAACGCGATATCGATGCGCAATATCGCGCGGTTGAGGCTTGAGCTTGCTCACGGCGTTAGGGATGCTAAGGGTAACCAGACTTTGGCCGGGGCGCCGCTATCCTTTGCTGAGCAGAGCTTCGTCGAAAGACTGAAAACGATGCCTTTCCTCGCTACACATGCAACCGATGCACAAGTGGAATCTATCGACCCCAGCACAGGCGCGAAATACGTAAAGTTGCTCTCTCGACGGCGGCTCGAGCAGGAGGGCGTGTCTTTCAGTCGCGAGAATTCAAGCAATGATATTCGCCCGTTGGCGAATCATGATTTCGTTTTCTTCTCTGTTGAGCCTGGTTCGGAATCCACAAAGCCCAGCAGCCGGTTCGGCCGGCAGCTCTATGCCTTCGATCTCGATAATCATTATATCCGCGATAAGGGCTGGATGAGCCTCAATGACATGTTGAATTTGCAAAAGCGGGATGTGGCAAATCACATTCCCGAACTTACGGCCGAAGAGTCCGAGCGTTATGAAGCCACTGGCAGTCAGTATGTCGCCCGGGAGCTGATTTTCTCGGCCAAAGACATGCGGGAAGGGCTTGCTCTTTCGCTCGTCAAGGTCATGCGTCAGGTCCTTTCGGATGAGCATCGGAATGCGTATCTGAATGCAGATGATCCTGAGAGGGTGAATAGACTGGTGAACGGATTCTTCCGTCCAGAGATCAAGGTCGCCAATTCCTTTTTCGCGCAGGACTTTAGCATGCGCATAGTGCCGAAGACCGGCAAGCTTGATGGCGGCAACAAATTTGTAGAGGATGGCCCCTTCAAGGCCCCTGGATCACCGGACGTTTATCAGCCGCTCCAGGGCAAAAAGGACACGGGTGGCTTTCGCGGTATTGCATCGATGGTCTAGATTGCACCGCGCGACCATCGCGTCACGGCTCTTCTTGCGGGTACTTATGTTGGTCAGATCGGCGGAGGTTGCTTACGCAATACCCTGTCAGCCTCTATCCCGCCAAACGCAAAACCTGTGGGCGGTCTCAAAACTGTCGCAACCTTCCGCTGCCTCACGTTTTAGCGAAAGATCCTTACTGCTTTGTTAGCAGATTGGAATTTGTTGCCTCTGGGCGAGAGTTTCTGTGGACCGATGGCGTCCTGTCGCGGTTTCAAGCCGTGATGCCTGCACAAATTTGCGGCAGCGGTTGATTTTTACGCTTTTATCCTTAGTTTGAGCCATCGTGAGGGTGTCCTTTGATTGCCCCACCATTTTGGCTGCACGTTTTTCGCGCTCCTTGCGCGTCCGCCTTATCTGGCTTTGTGCGCCTTACCTGCCCTTTGGATCGTCGGTGTGGCAGCGTCCCGGCCGGTCTTTTATCAAAACGCTGCAACATGACTGGAGGGTCTATTAGATGATGAAGCTCATCGCTTCCACCATTCTCGCGACCGGCATGTTTGCGTTTGCCAATTCGGCATCTGCAGCCGACAATGCTTGCGGCGACGTGCAGATTGCTGAAATGAACTGGGCGTCGGCCGGTGTCGGTGCCTGGGTCGACAAAATCATTATGGAAAACGGTTATGGTTGCGATGTCACGCTGGTGACGGGCGACACCATGCCGACATTTACCTCGATGAACGAGAAGGGCGAACCGGATGTCGCGCCCGAGCTTTGGGTCAATGCCGTCAAGAATGCACTTGACGAAGCGGTTGACGAAGGCCGTCTTGTTATTGCCGCTCCGCTTTTGAGCGATGGCGGTGTTGAAGGCTGGTGGATCCCGAAATATGTTCAGGATGCCCATCCCGACATCAAGACCGTTGCCGATGCACTGAAGCATCCCGAGCTTTTCCCGGCACCTGAAGATCCCGATGTCGGCGCCGTCTACAACTGCCCCTCGGGCTGGAACTGCCAGATCTCGACCGCCAACCTGTTCCGCGCATTCGATGCCGAAGACAAGGGCTTCACGCTTGTTGATACCGGTTCTGCAGCCGGCCTTGACGGCTCGATCGCCCGCGCCTACGAGAACAAGGAAGGCTGGCTCGGCTATTACTGGGCACCGACAAGCATTCTCGGCAAGTATGAGATGGTCAAGCTCGATTTCGGCGTGCCGAATGACAAGAAGGAGTGGGATGACTGCACCTCCCAGGCAGACTGCCCCGATCCGAAGATCAACTCCTATCCGGTTTCCGACGTTTACACGGTCGTCACCAAGGATTTCGCTGAAAACAATGCGGTTGCCATGGGGTATCTGAAGACCCGTCAGTGGGACAACCAGACGGTCGGCAAGATCCTCGCTTGGATGAGCGACAATCAGGCCTCGAACGAGGATACGGCTTACTACTTCCTCGAGAACTACCCGGACCTCTGGCACAAATGGGTGTCGGATGACGTTGCGACGAAGGTTCAGGCCGCGCTTTGACTGGCGCTTTACGGGACTGGCGGGCCGTTTTGCCCGCCGGTTTCCGGACGTGGCGCTTTCAGCGGCGTGCCGATGCGCGGTGAAGCGCGCTTCCGAGCCTTCTCTGTGCCGCAATGGCGCAGGCATGAATGCTCCCAGCCCGTGATGGATAGAATGAAAAAAACAAACATAATGAACGGTGTCGATAGCGTCGCCGGCATGAAGGTGGCGGCGCAGCATCACCTTCGCTGTGCGACAAGCTGGCGGCGCGGAACCGTATTTTGCTGGTCGAGTGAACGCAGGCAGTATGGGGGAGGCGCCGATGGGTCCTGTCTGTAATATTCTCCCCGAGATTCTGTGCGAATTCCCGGCGATTTCCAACCACACGATGCGCGCGTTCAAGCGCGCTGTCGACGGCAGTTTCAAGGATTTTGTCCGCGCTTATGGCAATGCCATCGACCATGCGACACAGCCGCTGCAGCTCTTCCTGAACTGGCTTCAGGATCTCTTCACCGATTCTCCCTGGATCATCGTTCTCCTGGTTCTGCTGGTCGTGGTTCATCTGGCCGGCCGCGACGCGAAAATCACCATAGGCACAGCCATTTCCATGCTGGCGATCGGGCTTGTCGGTCTCTGGGAGGATACGATGGTGACGCTCGCCATGGTCACCGTCTGCACGCTGATCTCGATTGTCATCGGCATCCCGATCGGCATTCTGATGGCGCGCTCCAGCCGTACCCAGGCGGTTGTCAGTCCGCTGCTTGATATCATGCAGACCATGCCGAGCTTCGTATATCTGATCCCCGTCGTGATGATTTTCGGCATCGGCAAGGTGCCCGGCCTGATCGCCGTCGTGATCTATGCGATCCCGCCGATCATCCGTCTCACCAATCTTGGCATTCGTCTGGTGGACAAGGAAGTGCTGGAGGCTGCCGATGCCTTCGGCTCGTCGCCGCGCCAGAAGCTCTTCAATGTGCAGATCCCGCTGGCATTGCCGACAATCATGGCCGGCATCAACCAGACCATCATGATGGCACTGGCAATGGTCGTCGTCGCCTCGATGATCGGCGTTGGCGGTCTCGGCAAGAATGTGCTGCAGGCCATCACCAACCAGTTCTTCACCGTCGGCTTCATGAACGGCTTCGCCCTTGTCGGCATCGCCATCATTTTCGACCGCACGAGCCAGGCCTTCGGCAAGCGCCTGCAGAAGCATCAGGAGGTTCTGCATGGCTAGTCTCGGAATCGAAATACGAAATCTTTACAAGATCTTCGGGTCAAATGGTGAGAAATATATCGAAGCCGTCAAGGCCGGCATGACCAAGACTGAGCTGAATGAGAAACATGCGCATGTCCTTGGCCTGAAAGATATCAATATCGCTATGCCTGGCGGCGAAATCACGGTGATCATGGGGCTTTCCGGTTCGGGCAAATCAACGCTGATCCGCCATATCAACCGGCTGATCGAGCCGACCACCGGCGAGGTCATCTATGATGATGCCGATGTCTGCTCCATGTCCGAGAAGGATCTGCGTGATTTCCGGCGCCACAAGACGGCAATGGTGTTTCAGAAATTTGCGCTTCTGCCGCATCGCACAGTGCTGGAAAATACGCTTTACGGACTTGAGATCCAGGGCGTGGAGAAAGCAAAGGCTGATCAGTCAGCCCGGCATTGGATTGACCGGGTCGGTCTTGCCGGTTTCGAGGATCACTATCCCAACCAGCTTTCCGGCGGCATGCAGCAGCGCGTTGGGCTGGCCCGGGCGCTGGCCAATGATGCTGATATCCTGCTGATGGATGAAGCCTATTCGGCGCTTGATCCGCTGATTCGCGTCGACATGCAGACCATGTTGCTGGAGCTGCAGGAAGAGCTGAACAAGACGGTCGTGTTCATCACCCATGATCTTGATGAGGCGTTGCGGCTCGGTGACAAGATCGCGATCCTGCGCGATGGCGAGATGGTTCAGCAGGGCACAGGGCAGGAGATCGTTCTGCGCCCGCACGACGATTACATCGCGTCCTTCGTCAAGGAGGTCAACCGGGGCCGCGTCATCCGCGCCGCCACGGTGATGGAGCCGATCGGCGAGGGGGAGCTGCCGGCGCTCAAGGTGTTGCGCAATCTGGCGCTGGAAGAGGTGGCGCGACGGATGATGTCGGAAAGCGTTGATATGGCAACCGTTGTCGACAAGAGCGGCAAGCCGCTCGGTATTGTCGATCTGCCGGCCGTGGTGCGTGCCATGGTGACCCCGGCTGTCAGTGACGCCTGAGGCGAGGCCAGCCACGGCAGAGTTTCCCGGAAATGCAGGGCGCCGCAGCCAATTGCACAAGGCTGCGGCGCCCGCTATATATGGGTCTGCGTCGGAAGAAAGCCGCATGGTATGGCTGCCGGATTGGCCGGTTGCTGCAATGTGTGCTTGGTTCATGACCGATCAGCAAGGCGGACGCCTCTGATTGTCTACGAATCGTTCGCTTCGATCATGGGCCTGCTTCCGGCGCCTGTCTTTTTTCTTCTTGGTTTCAGGCTGGCATGCATGGCGGCAAGCGAACCGGCCGCTGAGGCCAGAACGGTTTTCATTCTCGGTGGTGCCCGCTCGGGCAAGTCCAGGCTTGCCGAAAGCTGGGCGAGTGCGCGTGCCGGTCAGCATCACTATATCGCCACGGCGGAGGCCGGTGACGCGGAGATGGCTGCGCGGATCGCCCGGCATCGGTCCATGCGCGGATCGTTCTGGCAGACCCATGAGGCGCCATTTGCCCTGGTGGATGTGCTGGCGGACCTTTCGCAAGGCGAGGCGCCGGTGGTGCTCGTCGATTGCCTGACGCTCTGGCTTTCCAATCTTCTGCTTGCCGACCGCGATATCGCTGCGGAAGGCCGCAGGCTCGCCGCATTTGTTGAAACCTGCACCTATCCGCTGTTCATCGTTTCCAACGAGGTGGGACAGGGGATCGTGCCGGATAATGCGCTGGCACGCCGGTTTCGCGACGAGGCCGGCTTTCTCAACCAGGCCATTGCCGCCGTTTCCGGTTCTGTCTTCTTTGTTGCTGCCGGTCTGCCGCTGAAGCTGAAGGGCTGAACGACCACGCGCGGCGCGGCATGGCGCGGTTAGGCTTTGCCAGATGGGGCGAGATCGTGTAGGCCCTTTTACAGGATCGGCGGTTTTGCGCCGAGCAGTTTTCGTTTCACAAATCATTCAGGGTTTTAACATGCATAAGGTCATTTTCGACACTGATCCGGGCATCGATGATGCCATGGCGCTGCTCTTTCTCGCGCGTCATCCCGATATCGATCTTCTCGGCGTCTGCAGCGTTTTCGGCAATGCCTCAATCGAGACGACCACGCGCAATGCCCTGTTCCTGAAACGCGAATGGAAGATCGCCGCACCCGTTGCCAAGGGCGCTGATCGCACGTTTGATGCCTCACGCGCCATGGGCGACTGGCCTGTTGTGGTGCATGGCGTGAACGGGCTCGGCGATATCGATCTGCCTGAGACTGTCGATGTGCCTCTCGATCCGCGCCCGGCGTGGCAGTTCATCATCGAGACGGTCCGCGCCAATCCGGGTGAGGTCGAGATTGTCGCCGTCGGACGCATGACCAATCTGGCGCTGGCGCTGCAGCATGACCCGGAGATTGCCAATCTCGTCAAGCAGGTTGTCATCATGGGCGGTGCCTTCGAGGTCAACGGCAACGTCACGCCGGCCGCCGAAGCCAATATCTGGGGTGATCCTGAAGCCGCCGATGCGGTGTTCACCGCTGCCTGGAAGGTGGTGCTGATCGGTCTTGACGTCACGATGCAGACGGTGATGAGCCGCACGATGATGCAGGATCTGGCCAAGCGCGGCGGCGCCGATCTGGAGCTTCTGGCAAAGATCTCTGATCCCTATATCGATTTCTACAGCCAGATCGTCGAAGACGGCATGGTCGTGCATGATTCCTGCGCCTGCGCCTATGTGGTTGCGCCGGAGCTGTTCGGTCTGCGTGCGGGCTCTGTGCGCGTCGTCTGCGGCGGCATCGCCGATGGTCTGACGCTGCAGGCGCCCGCCAGCCGCTTCTTTCCGCCGAGCGCCTGGGATGGCTTCCCGGCCCAGGACGTGGCCATGACGATCGAACCGGAGAAGGTTGTCGACTTCATTGCCGAAACCCTGGTTCCGTCGAAGTAATCAACTGGCGGTCCCGCGACCGCTCATGTCCGGATAATGGAAAGGCCGCTTCTGTTTTCAGAAGGCGGCCTTTTCTTTTAATTCGTTCTGAATAGGCAAGATATTTACCATAGGTTGAGAGTATTATTGTCGCCGTATCTCATATTGGGTAGGTTTTCTTTCGGGGGAAGCTGGCTGAGAGGGATGATATGCGACGATTTCTGATATTGGGTTCTGTTCTGCTTGCGCTGTCCTGTCCTGCACAGGCTGCACGCAAGTCAGGTGACGATATATTCTTGCCGGGTCAGGTTGTGGCGGCGATCAGCCTTCAAAGCCAGACGATGAAGGTGATTATCGATGGTCAGGAGGCCTATGAATGGCCTGTCTCGACGGGCGCTGGCGGCTACACGACGCCGAAGGGGATCTATGGCGCCGAGTGGCTGTCGAGAAATCATCGGTCGCGCAAGTATAACAACGCACCCATGCCCTATGCGATCTTTTTCTATCATGGCTTTGCCGTTCACGGCACGGACCAGATTTCCAGGCTTGGGCGTCCGGCCTCGCATGGCTGCGTCCGGCTGGATCCTGCCAACGCTGCCATCTTGTTCGACATGGCCAAACAGGCGGGAATTGAGAATATGACGGTGGTGATCGGTGATTGACGAAAACGCGGCTGCGGCCGGCTGCTAATCGGCGTTCCACCGTTTTCAGGCGAGACCGCCGGCCTGACGCATCGGCTCGAGAATCGGAATCGATTTCCGAAAAGAACGATGCGTAGATTCAACAAGATAGAGCGTCCTGGTGCGCCCAAAAGGACGCCCGGCGCTCTAGTCGTTGCCGGCAGCTTCGTTCAGAGCTTCGATATCCGGCACGATGACGTGACGGTTGTTTTCAATCAGGATGACCCGTTCCTTGCGCAGCTTGGTCATCTGGCGGCTGACGGTCTCGATGGTGAGGCCGAGAAAGTCGGCGATATCGGCGCGCGACAGCGGCAGTTCAAATTCGCAGCCGTCATCAGCCTCGGGATCGACATGGGTGGCGATCAGATGCAGGAACGAGGCGACCTTTTCGCGGGCGGTCTTGCGGCCGAGCGTCAGCATCCAGTCACGCGCCTCGTCAAGCTCCTTCAGCGACTGGTCGTAGAGCTGGTGTTCGAGCTCCGGTGTCTCCGAGATCATCCGCTCGATGACGACGCGGGGGAAGGCGCAGATCTCGGTCTCGGTAGCGGCTTCGGCCGTCAGGGCGCTTTCGCGCGAGAAGGGGCGGCCAAGGAAGTCGGGCGCAAACTGGAGTCCGACAATCTGCTGGCGTCCGTCGGCCATCATCTTCGACAGCTTAACGACGCCGCGGAGGATGTTGGAATAATTGGTGACATTCTCGCCCTGACCGACGACTTCCGTACCGATATCGATCGATCGGCGGGTGGAATGCTTGTTGAGCTCAACCAGCTGCGTGGCGTTGAGAACAGAGCAGATTCCGCCGTGACGGGCTTCGCACGCGCGGCAAACGCGTGGCATGACATTGTCGTCAGTTTCTTTCAGCAATTTGTCTTCCATTCTGGACCCGCTCGATGTTCGCCCGGAACAAGCAAGATGAAGTAACCGCAGGAACCAAAACATGCAAGGGTTTCAGCGGTTTTGTTATCGTTGCGAGCATCGCTTCTCTATAATTTGACTAATGTCAAAGCTTGTCAACGGACAAGGGGCTATCGCACAAGCTTATAAAGCGCAATGCGAAAAGGGAGATGTCATGTCAGGTGACAAGAATTTGCTGGCGAAATTCAGCACTCCGGTTCCCCGTTACACGAGTTACCCGACCGCGCCGCACTTTCACCCCGGTATTGATGCCGATACGGTGAAGGGCTGGATCGCGACGCTGAGAGCAGGGCAGACGCTTTCGCTTTATCTTCACATTCCCTATTGCGACCGGCTGTGCTGGTTCTGTGCGTGCCATACCAAACATACGCTTAAATATGAGCCTATTACTCAATATATTCAAGCCCTGCATCAGGAGATCGAAACGGTCGGCCGGCTTGTTCCGGAAGGGGTTCGCGTCACGGCCGTTCATTGGGGCGGCGGCTCGCCGACCATGCTGCGGCCGGATGACATGCGGTTGGTGATGGGCTGGCTCAGATCCGCCTTCAGCTTTGCCGATGACGCGGAAATCAGCGTCGAAATGGACCCCAACGACCTCGATGAACCGCGATATGACGCGCTGGCAGATATCGGTGTGACCCGCGCAAGCCTTGGCGTGCAGGATTTCGAGCCGAAGGTGCAGGAGACCATCAACCGGGTGCAGACTTTCGCGCAGACGCGTTCTGTGGTGGAGGCAATGCGGGCGCGGGGCGTCGCTTCGGTCAATTGCGATCTTTTGTACGGGCTGCCCTTTCAGACTGAGAAGACGCTTCGGCACACGGTTGACAGCATCCTGGCGCTGAGGCCTGACCGGATTGCGCTGTTCGGCTATGCCCATGTGCCCTGGATGAAGAAGCATCAGCGGCTGATTCCCGAAGATGCGCTTCCCGACAGCGTGGCGCGCTTCGAGCAGATGTCGCTGGCTGGCGAAATGCTGGTCTCTGCCGGCTATCATGCGATCGGTATCGATCATTTCGCGCTGGAGGGGGATGGCCTGGCAGAGGCTGTGCGCCATGGCAGGCTCAGGCGGAATTTTCAGGGCTATACCGATGATGCGGCTGACGCGCTGATTGGCCTCGGGGCCTCATCGATCAGTGAGTTGCCGCAGGGCTACTGGCAGAATATGCCGGCGACGGGAGAGTATCAGCGCATGGTGGAAAATGGAGAGCTGGCCGTCGTTCGCGGGATTGCGCTTTCCGATGAGGACCGGATGCGGGCACTGGTCATCGAGCGGATCATGTGCGGCTTCGGCTTTTCGAGCTGCGAACTGACACGCCGCTATGGTGCCCTGGCTGCACCCGTTCTTGAGGAGGCGCGGGCTTTCGCTGTCAAAAATCCCGAGGTTGCGTTATATGATAGGTTCGGCTTTCGACTGAAAAGTGATGCATATCCCTTCGCGCGCTCTGTTGCTGCGATTTTCGATACCTATCTAGGTGGTGGGCGGGGCCGACATTCGGCGGCTGTATGAGGCAGCTGTCGAAAAATCGACTTCGGATGCCCCCGGGCCATTGGCATTTTCGCAATCTTTGCCTATGAGGGGGCTAACTGACTTATTATGAGGTATGGGCGTGAGCGCTACATTTGACAAAGTTGCCGATATCATTGCTGAAACCAGCGAGATTGAACGGGAAAAAATCACCCCGGAAAGCAACACCATTGACGACCTGGGAATCGACAGCCTCGATTTTCTCGATATCGTTTTTGCCATCGACAAGGAATTCGGCATCAAGATTCCGCTTGAGAAGTGGACTCAGGAAGTCAACGAAGGCAAGGTTGCGGCAGATGAGTACTTCATCCTGAAAAACCTCTGCGCCAAGATCGACGCACTGCGCGCCGCCAAGGAAGCCTGATTGCGGCCGGGCGCAGGGAAGAAGCTTCGGTTTCAACTCTATGATGCGCCCGGTTGTTCCTGTTTACGCATCGGTTCGTCCTTTTGTTTTCAGGCAGCTGCCGCCGATGCCGTCTCCGATCGGTGGAGGATGTGATGCTGCTGGAATATTTCCAGATGATCGACCGGATCGAAACCGTGGATCTGACACATGGTCAGCTGACGGCACGTTCGGTCGTTCCTGAAAAAAGCACGGTTTTTGAAGGTCACTTTCCCGGCATGCCATTGGTGCCAGGTGTGCTTCTGATTGAAACCATGGCACAGGCTTCGGGCATGCTGCTGCTCGGGGTCAATGGCTGTGCGGCCATGCCGTTCCTGATGATGGTTGACAGCGCCAAGATGCGCACTTTTGTCGAGCCGAGAGCCGTTCTCGAGATCGAGGCGAAGCTGGAGCATGAAGGCTCGGGTTTCGCGGTCACGAAGGCCAAGATAAAATCGGACGGCAAGGCCGTTTGTGATGCGCAACTGAAATTCAGAACCCTTTCCTTTGCCGATAATGATCTTGCTCCGATCGTGCGTGCCCGCGCCGAGGAGATCGGACTGTTTGCGGCAATCGAACAGCACAAATCTGCAGGGGAGGCCTAGATGAAGAAATCTCCGAATGATGTCGTGGTTACCGGCATCGGTCTGGTCACAAGTCTCGGCGCCGGCTGTGCGCCGCATATAGCGGTCCTGGGCGGCGCCAAAGCGCCCGAGCCCGTCATCAACAGCGAGACGTGCGGACCCTATCCTGTGCATCCTCTGCCCGAAATTGACTGGAAGGACCAGATTCCGCGTCGCGGCGACCAGCGGCAGATGGAAAACTGGCAGCGGCTTGGCGTCTATGCGGCCGGCCTGGCGCTGGATGATGCCGGGGTGAAGGAGGATGAGGGCATCCTCTCCACCATGGACATGATCGTTGCGGCTGGCGGTGGCGAGCGTGATATCGCCGTTGACACGCTGATTGCCAACGAAGCGCTGAAGCGCAATGACCGTGAAGTGCTGCTGAACGAGAAGCTGACCACGGAACTGCGTCCGACGCTGTTTCTGGCCCAGCTCGCAAACCTCGTGGCCGGCAATATTTCGATTGTTCACAAGGTAACCGGTTCGTCCCGGACCTTCATGGGCGAGGAGGGCGCGGGCGTTTCCGCCGTCGCGACCGCCTATGCGCGGATCCTTGCCGGTCAGTCCACCCATACGCTGGTGGGCGCATCCTTCATCGCCGAACGTCGCGACATCCTGCTGATGCTCGAATCGGTTCGCGCCCTCAGGCCCGAGGGCTGGGCGCCGTTGTGGCAGCGTGGTGATGATGTCGAGGGCGGCATGGTCATGGGCACGGCAGGCGCTTTTCTGGTGCTGGAATCACGTCAGTTTGCCGAGGCGCGCGGCGCGCGGATTTATGCCGTCATGACGGGCGTTGAAGGTGATCGCGGCAAACGCGACGATGGCAGGCTTGAAGGCCGTCTGGAGCGCATGTTCAAGGCTGTCGGATTTGCCGGCGAGGCCGGCGATCTGATCTTCTCCGGCGCGACGGGCCGCAATGGCCTCACGCTTCGCGAAGCGGATTTCCTGGCGAAAAGCTTTCCGGATGCGGGCCTTCGCGGCTATTGCGGTCTGACTGGGGCCTCGCTTGAGGCCCAGTTCACCACCGGGCTGGCACTGGCGGCACTGGCGATCAGCGAAAAGGCCTCCGTGCCGGTTTTCGATGCGGCGCGGGAAAAGCCGGCGCAGCCAGCCTCGCGCATCGCTGTCACCACCGTTGGCCATCATCGCGGCGAGGGCGTTGCGGTGCTTGAAGCGGATGAATGAGAGAAAGGGCTGATGATGAGCAAGACCTATACGGATCACCTCGGACGCCCGCTTGTTGCCGTGACGGGCATGGGCGTTGTCACTTCGCTCGGACGCGGGCTTGCCGATAACTGGGCAAAGCTGACGGGCGGCGTTTCCGGCATTCACACCGTGACGCGCTTTCCGGTCGATCAGCTTTCGACACGGATTGCCGGTACGGTGGATTTCATTCCCTCCGAGCCGAATTCGGTTGCCCGTTCCTATGCTTTCGCCGAGGCGACGGTCGAAGAGGCGCTGGCGCAGGCCGGGCTTTCCGGCGATTTCGATGCGCCGCTGTTTCTGGCCGCGCCGCCGGTTGAACCCGAATGGTCGATGCGTTTCGATCTGGCCGACCGGGCAGGCGCAGCCGAGGGCGATGAGGATATCTACGCGCGCTTTCTGACAGCCATGCGCGCGCAGCCTGATCCCTCCTTCCATGAGGCGGTGATGTTCGGTTCGATTTCGGAGCGTCTTGCCGACAAATTTGGCACGCGCGGACTGCCGGTCACCACATCGACGGCCTGCGCATCCGGCGCAACGGCGATCCAGCTCGGTGTCGAGGCGATCCGTCAGGGGCGGACAGACAGGGCGCTTACGGTTGCCACGGATGGTTCGGTCAGTGCCGAGGCGCTGGTACGCTTTTCGCTTCTGTCTGCTCTTTCAACCCAGAATGATCCACCAGAAAAGGCGTCCAAGCCTTTCAGCAAGGATCGTGATGGCTTTGTGATCGCCGAAGGTGCGGCAACGCTGGTGCTCGAATCGCTGGAATCGGCCATTGCCCGCGGCGCCAAGGTTCTCGGCCTGATCAAGGGGTGCGGCGAAAAGGCGGACCATTTTCACCGCACACGGTCTTCGCCGGATGGCGGACCGGCGATCGCCACGATCCGTGCTGCCCTGGCCGATGCCGGGCTTGGCATTGACGAGATCGGCTACATCAATGCGCATGGCACCTCGACTCCGGAAAATGACAAGATGGAATATGGTGCGCTCAGCGCTGTCTTCGGCGAGAGGCTGAAGTCGATTCCGCTGTCGTCCAACAAGTCGATGATCGGCCATACGCTGACCGCAGCGGGTGCGGTTGAAGCGGTATTCTCGCTTCAGTCGATGCTGACCGGTGTGCTGCCGCCCACCATCAACCATGTAAACCCTGATCCGGCGATTGATCTCGATGTGATCCCGAATGTGAAGCGGGCGTGCCAGGTTTCCTCGGTTCTTTCGAGCTCATTCGGCTTCGGCGGGCAGAATGCCTGCGTCGTGATGACACGCGAACCGTCTTGACCTTCGAGCCTGTTCGACCAATAAGGCTGTAAACCTGAGATCAACGGCTTCTGGCCTGAGGAATATGATATGCGCGCTTTGCAGCTCATTGACGACAAGACAATCGATATCCGCGACGTGGCGGAGCCGGATGCACCTGCAGCCGGAGAGGTGACGCTGAGAATTCAGGCCGTCGCCCTCAACCATATCGATGTCTGGGGCTGGCGCGGCATGGCCTTTGCCAAGCGGAAGCTGCCGATGACCGTGGGGGCCGAAGCATCGGGGATTGTCGAGGCCATTGGCCCGGGCGTCGCCAATGTCCTCCCCGGCGATCTTGTCTCGATTTACGGCGCACGCGTTTGCGGCCACTGCAAGGCCTGCCGCGAGGGGCGTGACAATCTGTGCGAACATGTGTCGGGTGTTCACGGTTTCCATATTGACGGTTTCGCGCAGGATCTGATCAATGTACCGGCCCGGCAGCTGGTCGTTGCTCCGCCCGGCGTTGATGCGATCGGCGCTGCCCTTGCTCCGGTTACCTTTGGCACAGTTGAGCACATGTTGTTTGACAATGCCAAGCTCCAGCCGGGCGAGACCATTCTGGTTCATGCCGGTGGCTCGGGCATCGGCTCGGCGGCAATCCAGCTGGCCAAGAAGATGGGCTGCACGGTGATCACCACGGTCGGCTCGGAAGACAAGATGGAAAAGGCCAAGGCGCTCGGCGCGGACCACGTGATCAATTATCGCGAGGACCGGTTTGAGGGCGTGGTTCGCAAGCTGACCAAGAAGAAGGGCGTTGATGTCGTCTTCGAGCATGTCGGCGTTGATACATGGGCGGGCTCGATGCTGTCGATGAAGCGGGGCGGCCGTCTGGTGACCTGCGGTTCGACCTCCGGTGTTTCCACCAGTGTCAATCTGATGATGCTGTTCCAGCAGCAGCTGAAATTCTTCGGATCCTTCGGCTGCCGCATGGAAAACATGGCCGACGCCATGGAAAAGATGGCGCGCGGCATTGTTCATCCGGTTATCGACACGATCGTCGCGTTTGATGGTATCGACCAGGCGCTGGAGCGGATGGAATCGCGACAGGTCTTCGGCAAGATCCTGCTGAAGGTGGATCCTACGCTGTGAAGGCACTGCTAACCCGTCTGGTAATGAAGGCGCGGCAGGCCCGGCAATGGCTGCCGGCGCAGTTCGTGTTTCTCGTGCTGACAACGTTCAAGATGTTCCCGGCCGATGCGTCCATCCGCTTCGCTGACCGCTTCATGCGCTGGTTCGGACCGAAATTCAGCCGTCACAAGCTGATCCTCACCAATCTCAGACAGGCCTTTCCCGAAAAGAGTGACGACGAGATTGAAAGGATTGCCATCGCCAGCTGGGGGCATATCGGCCGGCTGGCTGCCGAATATGTGTTCCTTGATGAGATCTTTGATTACGATCCCGAACATCCCGACAATGGCCGGATCGAGGTCGAAGGCGTAGATCTTTTCAAGACACTGCTCGAACGCCGGAAGCCATTCATCGTGTTTACGGCCCATACCGGCAATTTCGAATTGCTGCCGGTCGGCTCTGCCGCTTTCGGACTCCAGGTCTCGGTGCTGTTTCGGCCACCGAACAATCCCTATATCGGTGAGAAGGTGTTCCGCTTCCGTCGCAAACGCATGGGCGAGCTCGTGCCCTCGCATGCCGGGTCATCCTTTGCACTGGCCAGTGCGCTCGATGCTGGCAAGGGGGTTGGTGTGCTGGTCGACCAGAAGTTCCGCAAGGGGACGCCGACATATTTCTTCGGCCAGGAGGTGCGCACCAATCCGCTGCTCGCCAAGCTTGCGCGTCAGTATGATTGCCCGATCTATCCGGCGCGCTGCATTCGCCTTGCCGATAATCGCTTCCGCCTGGTTCTGGAGCCGGAGATCACCCTGCCGCGCAACGACAGCGGCGTGATCGACGTGACGGCCACATCGCAATTGCTCAATGACACGGTTGAGCGCTGGGTGCGCGAATATCCCGAGCAGTGGCTCTGGTATCATGATCGCTGGGATCGGAAACGACAGATGAAGCAATAGGCTTCAGGGACGTTGCAAGATGGTGTGACACCCGGACGATCCTGTGGTCGCCCGGGTGCTTTTCTTTATGAAAGCGGTCGCTCCATGGCCGCTATATAGTCTTCCTCAAAGACCATGTGCCGGCGAAGAGCACCGAACAGGCCCCGCAGCATATAGCCGACAGCTTCGACGTTGACCGACGTTCCGACCGACAATTTGCGCAACACATCGGTGACTTCTTCTGCGAAACAGAGGTCTTCGAAATGTTCGTATTCAAGGCGGTTGAGCGTCTCCAGAACTTTCTCTCGACCGTTGGCCTTGCGCCGCAACTGAGGATAGACATTGTTTTCTTCGCGCTCATGCGCCCGTCTCAGGGTTGGCACGAGGTTTTGGGACAGCAGGTCACAGGACCTGCGGTCGATACTGGCGGGCAATGAATCCGCAACAGCTTCCAGTGCATCACAGAGGCTCTCGATCGAGCCATGAGTGGACTGCAGCTCGTCAGCCAGCGACGCATTTTCAACCATTGGCTGGACCAAAGCCGCCTCCTTTTCTGCAGTTTTGATGGTGACGGCCTCCATCTTATCCCTCCCGACGTTGAATCGGCCGATATGGCTTATTTGATCCCATCAGCCCTGCGCTTCATTGACTTAAGTCAAGATGAGCCATCATGTCGGGTGTGCATGTCACGTTGGCGCTGTCACGGGAGGAGCGGGCATTTCGGCAGAAGCATAGCCGGGACACGGCCCATTCAGGCGGCGGAGCAGCGTCTCTGTCAGCTGGATCACCGCCCGGCGCAGCCGGGATCGATCGTGATGTCAGCGCGCTTTGCTTACGCGTCTGGAGGTCCGGAATTACGCTCAGCTGTTGTTGGTATGTGAATCGAGATTCATCTGGCGGCCGAAGACATAGGAGCGACGGGCTTCCGGCGCAGCAATCATGAACAGTATCGCAGCGACGGCAAGAAAGACCCAGGCCCCGGCAATGCCATAGGCAAAGGCGCCGGCAATGCCGCCGAGGAGAAAGGCGATAATGGTCGCCGCATGCAGCTTGAAGCGGGAAAACACCACACTGCGGCGATCATTATCCCTGGCACCGGCAAGCAGCACGGCGAGTTCGATGCCGATATCGGTTGCAGTGCCGGAGACATGCGTTGTTCTGACGCGGGCGCCGGAAATGCGGGTCGTTGCAGCGTTCTGCAGACCCATGATGAAGCTGAGGCTCAGAACCATGATCGATCCGGTCACCGGATGCGGAAATATCAGTTCGATCGCGGCCAGAAATGCGAGCAGGCCGGCTTCGAGCAGGATGCTATAGGCGTAGATGCCGCGGATCTGTTTCTGCCGGCCATATTCGATCAGGATCGCCGAGGTGAAGGCGCCGAAGATATAGAAGCCGACCAGGCAGAGCAGCCAGAAGGCAAGGCGTGGAAGTCCCTGAGCGAGTTCGTCTGACAGCACTGAGACATTGCCGGTCATGTTGGCCGAGAAATAGCCAAGCGAGCGAAAGCCAGCGGCGTTGATGGCACCGGCCACGGCTGCCAGGCTGACAGCGAGGCGCATGTCGATAGCGACGGTTCGATCATCTCCAACGTGGATCAGCATGGATAGGTCCGGCTTTCAAAGGCATTCAATGACTTTGCCATAGAGCATGCCGTCGCGCTGCAAAAAATGATAGACAGCAAAAAGTGGCAACAGGGCAGATATGCCGAATGAGCAGTTGTGCGCGGGCGATTATGATTTCAGGCGGACGAGATTGCGACCGGCATGCTTGGCCGCATAAAGCGCCTCGTCTGCTGAGGCGACAATTTCGGGATGGCTTTTCGCCGGACCGTAGAAGGAGACCCCGACGCTGACGGTTGCCGGCTTGTGATCGCCATTCGGCAGAATGACACCATGGTTCTCGACGGCAGCACGGACGCGCTCGCCAAGCATCAGCGCTCCGTCGACGCGCGTATCAGGCAGGATCACGGCAAATTCCTCGCCGCCATAGCGATAAACCCGGTCAGTTTCACGCACGGCGCCGGCCACATGTGCGGCGATCTGGCGCAGCGCTTCATCGCCGCCGAGATGGCCATAGCTGTCGTTGAAAAGCTTGAAATGGTCGACATCGATCATCAGCAGCGCGAAATGCTTGCCGCCTTCCTGCGCAAGCGACAGATAGTCTGCAAGCACTTCGTCAAAATCCAGCCGGTTGCGCAGGCCGGTCAAGCCGTCCGTGTGTGCTGCGGTGGCAAGAGCCTCCTCGTTGCGCTTGATCTGCAGCGTCATTGAATTGAAGGCATTGGCAACGGAGGCGAGTTCCGGCGGTACGCGGACGTCGATATCGCCCTTGCGTTCGCCTTTGGCCATGCGCATGGCGCCTTCGACCAGCTTGTCGGTGCTGGCGATCAGGGCGCGATCGATGACATAGATGCCGGCGATGGCAAAGATCAGGGCAAGTGCAATGGCGACACCGGCGAAGACCTCCATCTGCCGCATCGCCTTGAGGGCGCGTTCGTGGCTTTGCTCACTTTGCAGGCGCATGGTTTCGGCAATGGTGCCGATCCGCTTTGCCGATTCGGCGATCACGGCTTCGAAACGCTGCAGTTCCGGCGCAGCGCGGGCGGGCTCGCCGGCCTGAACCTTGCCAGCGGCACTGAGAAGCTCGCCCCATTGCTGCTCGACGCTCTGCATGATCGGTGCAAAGGACGAATATTCAGACGTTGCTGATTCCATCTCTGCGAGCTGCACCGCCACCTCGCGTTCGCTGGATTCAAAGGATGAGCGATAGTCCTCGGCGCCGCTTTCAGAAAAATCGGTCACGGCGACATTCAGGTTCCACAACTCGTCCTGCATGCGTTCCAGGGCGACGAGAATGCGGTGCTGGTTGTGCAGGACATCGCGAAACGGTGTCGCTATCGTGCGATCATAGGAAACATAGCCATAGATCGTGATTGCAAACAGAGGCATGAGCGCAAGCATGAAGCCCAAGGCCAGCCATGCGCGCAGGGAGAGGCCGCGAAGCCAGCGCGACAATTGCCCCAAATCCCCTTGAGCATTCACGATATCTGTTCCTCTCCGGCAGCGGTTGATCTGGCCGCAGGGCGCTCACATCCGAAAGGATTGCGGGCTTGAGACGGGAGTGTCTCGTCGCGCGATAACCAGCGCAGAGGATAGCCGTGGTTAACGCAGCTTCAACCAACTTTGGGTGGTTCAATCAATCTGTAATATCAGGCAAATTCTAGAGGGGGTTGCAACTATGCCAGAGTCATTCAATCAATTGTATTGACGATTGCGTATGGTAATTAATGACTTACGTCCACCGTATGGCCTGTCGTCTTGCGAAGAACCCAGGAATAGCTGTTGGTGACAATGTGCACCGGTTTCACCAGCGCCGCGCTGATGGTTTCATTGGATGGCAGGGACGCGCGAATCGAATTCAGCAGTCCGCCGGCGAAGTTCCGCAGCATTGCGATCGAGCCAGGCGACGGCTGGTCGTTATTGTCTGCGGTCGCAGGCGCTTCGGCCGGAGCTTGCTCAGGCATGTTGCCGGCAAGCATTTGCGGTGGCTTGTCGGGGTCCTGGCAGACGGCGATGATGGTCGGGTAGTTCGCCTTTTCATAGCGAGCAAGCGTGGTTTCGAGCGCCGAATCACAATGGGCGATCGTGTCATAATGTGTGGCGGCCGTGTCGATGTATTCGCACTGGGTCAGACTGTCGTCGCAGCCGAAAATCGTCATCATGATCAGCATCGCCTGCATGGAACCGCCTCAATCTGCCATTCGCTTTGACATGTAATAGGGTGCATCCTCGAGACGCATCTCTTTGCTGTGGTTTTCAGGAATAGAGCGGCGAAATTGAGGCTTCCGCCTTGTTCAGCCGCATTTCTCAAGCATGGCGGCGCTGCGGCGCTCGCGGACAAGCTCCCCCATGAAGCGCCAGGTGACTTCGACGGCGCCGGCGGCGACGGCAAGCTGGCGACGGGGCAGGGGGACGTCATAATGTTCCTTGGCTGTGCCGGGATATTGTACCCATCGCCGTTCAATGCCGATCATATCGGCCATGGCGTGCAGTTCCTCGGAGGTGTCGGCCAGCATGTGGCACATTCGCATGCCCCGGAACGGAGCCTGCATATCATCAACGTAAACAGCCATGATGAACTCGGGTCAATCCTGTAATCGCAGCCTTTGTAGATAGGTGAGACGGCGAGGTGATCAAGAGCGCCGCAAGCCTTTGGCCTGCGGGCAATCCCGCATTTGCGCCGAACTTACAGTTCAACCTGCATTCCAAGCTCGACCACGCGTTCCGGCGGCAGATTGTAGAAGGCCGTGGCACCGAGCGCATTGCGGGAGAGAACGCGGAACAGCCTTTCCTGCCAGCGCAGCAGCAGCCCTTCCTCCGCCGAGGGGATGATACTTTCGCGTCCTAGGAAAAAAGTCACATGGTCGAGATCGAGTGTCGCATCGATCTCGTTGAGCAGCCTCAGGGCGACGGGAATATTGGGTGATTGCATGAACCCGTAATGCAGGCGCAGGCGCGTGAAATTCTGCCCCAGGTCCTCGACTTCGAGGCGGCGATGCGCACTCACCCGCGGCACTTCCTCGATCACGACCGTCAGCAGGATCACCCGCTCATGCAATACCGGAATATGGCGATATTGCTGCATCAGCGCCGGCGGCACGCGGGGTGGCGAGGCGGTGAGATATACGGCAAGGCCATGCACCCGCGGGGCATCATTTTTCTTAATATCATTAAGGAATTCGTCGAGATCCTTACCGTTCTGGCTGAGATAGGAAAGCAGTCTTCTGCGACCGGTATTCCAGGTGCGCATGACGATGAAAATCAGCGCGCCGACGACAAGCGGAAACCAGCCGCCATCGCGGATCTTGAGGCTGTTGGCGATCAGGAATGTCAGGTCGATCGCCGCAAGGCTGACGGTTATCGGCACGACGATCCAGAGCGACCAGCGCCATTTGTGAACCATGACGAAGAACAGGAGATAGGTGGTGATCACCATGGTGGTGCTGACGGCAATGCCATAGGCCGCTGCAAGATGTTCGGAGCTTCGGAACGCAAACACCAGAATGACCGTGGAGATCGCCAGAAACAGGTTGATTGCCGGCACGTAGATCTGGCCGGTTTCCTCCGCCGAGGTCTGGCGGATCTCGACACGGGGGAATTGCCCCAGCTGCACCGCCTGCCGGGTCAGCGAGAAGGCCCCGGATATGACCGCCTGCGAGGCAATGACGGTGGCGGCCGTTGCCAGAAATACCAGCGGAATGCGGGCCCAGGATGGTGCCAGGCCATAGAATGGCTGGCTCGCATGGCTGGCATCGGAAAGCACCAGCGCGCCCTGACCGAAATAGTTGAGAATGAGGCACGGAAACACGCAGGCAAACCAGGCCAGCCGGATCGGTGCTCTGCCGAAATGTCCCATGTCGGCATAGAGCGCCTCGCAACCGGTTACCGCCAGGAAAACGGCGCCGGCAACAATGGCAGCCGTTGCCGGCCGGGCAAAGACGAAGGACAGCGCATGGCTCGGACTGAGCGCCTGCAATACCACCGGATGCGCGACGATCTGGACAATGCCGAGAAGCGCGATGACGAAAAACCAGATCAGCATGACCGGGCCGAACAGCCTTGCGACACTCGCTGTTCCGCGCGACTGAACGGCAAACAGGATCAGCAGGATGACAACAGTGATCGGAACGATGTAACTGGCGATGGCCGGTTCGATCGTATGGATGCCTTCGACGGCGCTGAGAACGGAAACGGCCGGCGTGATCATGCCGTCGCCATAGAGCAGGGCAGCGCCAAAAAGGCCGACGATAATGAGCCATGTCTTGGGCGCCGTCTGTTTGCCGCGCCAGGGCTGCAGCAAGGCGAGAAGCGCCAGTATGCCGCCCTCGCCATTATTGTCGGCGCGCATGACGAGCAGCAGATATTTGAGGGATACAACAATCACAAGCGCCCAGACAATCATCGACAGCACGCCGAGAACGGCTGTCTGATCGATGGTCGTTTCCCCGAGCGCCTGGCGGAAGGCATAAAGCGGGCTCGTACCGATATCGCCGTAGACGATGCCAAGCGCAGACAGCGAAAGCGCCGTCAGACCGGCCTGTCCGTTTTCATGTTGCTTCGGCTCCACGAATGTCCCCCAATCGCATTCTTCATGTTTCGCGTTGCTGCGAGCATAAAGCAACTGGTCGGCATTGCCTTATGCTCCGGATTGTATTTTTTGTCGCGCCGGCTTGTCGAAGAGGCGCGAACCAGTTTGTCGCGGTACGCTCTGTGGCGCGATTCGACCTGGTGAGCCAAGAGCAGCGCGATTTTCATTTTGTCTGTGAATATAATCCTGCCGAACCTTGTTTCGCTCCGGTCGGATCGAGCGCTAAGCCGGTTTCTTTCGCCTGAGGCCCTCAATGATCTGCCGCGTGACGCGGCGCAGTGTTTCGTCGTCAATAGCCAGTTCGTCCCGCAACAGCCGCCCCCAGGCGAAACTGCCGGCAATTTCTGCCGCAAGCAGCGGATCAACCCAGTCTTCCAGTTCGCCGCGCGCCTTTGCCCGATGAAACAGCGCTGCGCTCATCTGATGCCGGTTGCGCGTGTGTTCACGCAACAGCGCCCGTGATTGGAGATCGCTCTGCTCAGCGGCCAGAACAGAGCGGAACAGGGCGCCGCCCGGTGTATTATGCCAGAAATCCATCAGGCCGCGCAGCAACAGAAACAGATCATCTTCGGTATTTCCAGTGTCGGCGAAGATATCCTCAGGCTTCTGGCGCTGATAGACGTCGAGCAGCAGCGCCGCCTTGGAGGGCCACCAGCGATAGATGGTCGGCTTTCCGGCGCGCGCGCGCCGGGCAACGGCTTCGATGGTGAAGCCGGAAAGGCCGACTTCAAGCAGGATTTCTTCCGCAGCATTCAGAATTGCATCCTGGCTGTCAGGATTGCGCGCGGCGCCAATCGAGACGCGTTTCTTGACCTTCTTCGCTTCGGGCATTGGCTGCTCAACTGTTCCAGACGGTTTCTCGGGGCCACGAATCTCAGCAATCCACTATAGCAGAACCCTCTTGCGTGAAAATGACAAGCGTCATATATACGAAACGTATCGTTTCATAAGGGTGCATTATGGCCAACAACGGCGACGAAACGCATCGTCATATTATCCATCTGCCTTCGAAAGCGCGACTGGCCAGTCTTCTGGCAGTGGCTGTCTACCCGCTGATCACGCTGCTGCTCTACGGCATGTCGATGGTGACGGCCAGTTGGACAATCTGGCAGCGAACGCTGATCGTGACGCCTGTCATGGTGCTTCTGATGGTATACGTGGTGATCCCCGGCGTTCATCGTCTGTTTTCGCGCTTCATTCTGAGGCCGGTTCGTGTGCCTGCGGAATAGTCGAGACTGCCACAGGTTCCGACAGATCCTGCCTTGCCGGTCATTGCTGATGTCCTTGTCCGAATGGTCGTCTGTTGCCGCCGTTGAATACTTCATGCATCGTGCTATATTACTTGCGGATCTATTGTATTAGCAGGCAGGAACAATGGATCCGGTTGACCCGGCGTTTTCAACCTGGCTCAAGAACGCCCGATGTCAGGAGTTTTCTGGCATGAAAGCGCTTATCTTGTTTTTGGGAGCAGTGGTCAGTCTGGGAGGCGCTGCTCCGGCTTTTGCAGAGAGCGACGAGGATCTGGCCAAGCAACTGAGCAATCCGGTTGCCGATCTCATCAGCGTCCCCTTGCAGTTCAACTATGATGGCAATATTGGCTCGGGCAAAGGCGACCGGGTCACGTTGAATGTCCAGCCGGTCATTCCTTTCTCGCTGAATAGCGAGTGGAACCTGATTACCCGCACGATCATGCCGGTGACCTGGCAAAGCGATATTGCCGGACAGTCGGGGACGCAGTTCGGTCTCGGCGATACGGTGCAGAGCTTTTTCCTGTCACCCAGGGATCCGACTGGCAGCGGGATTACCTGGGGCGCTGGTCCTGTCTTTCTCTATCCAACGGCGACAGATGACCTCACCGGGCTTGGCAAATGGGGCGCGGGGCCAACGGCAGCGGTTCTTGAACTCAATGGGCCATGGACAGTCGGCATTCTGGCAAATCACATCTGGTCGTTTGCCGGCAGGAGCGATCGTCCGGACGTGAACGCAACCTTCGCGCAGCCATTTGTGACCTATACGACGGCGAATGCCTGGTCCTTCGGACTGAATACCGAAACGACCTATGACTGGCGCAGCAACAGCTGGGCCGTTCCGCTGAACGCGACCGTCGGCAAGCTGGTGGTTGTCGAGGGGCAGCCGATCAATTTTCAGGTTGGTCTGCGCTACTGGGCTGAAAGCCCAGCCGGTGGCGCGCGCGGCTTTGGCGCGCGCTTCGTGATGAACTTCGTGTTTCCGCAATAGCGCGATGGCCGGGGCCGGGTCTGGCTGTCTGGCGGGGCTCGGAGGGACGCTACGGGCGCTGAAAGGTGGGGCGCCCGCTACGACTGCTCATTGTGTAAGCTCGGATTGCGCTGGCAGCCTGGTGAGAACGGTATTTTTCGACGGGTCAAATCCGGATGGATAAGAGATCGAGACTCTCAGAATGGTGTTAAGTGTTCTGGACGTCTGAAAATGGAAACGAACAAGGTCATTGCCTTTGGAAATATAATATCTCGCGTTGTAATAAGACAATTTATAGCCGTTTGATTTCGCGTAGTCCCACAATGCTTCAAGGAACTGATAGCCATGGGCAGCCCCATGGGGAACCAGAACATAGCACCCGCGTATCATCCAGGGTTCTTTCCCAACATTAAAATCGACATTGATTTGATAGGATTTCGAGTTTCCGGTTTGTGTGTTCGATATATCGACCTGGCCGGTGTACTTCTTGCGCGTAACCTGATTTAGGCCCACCTGACCGAGCTTGTCGGGGTCGTATGCGCGATTTACGACTTCACTTATGCATTGCTGGTAGGCGGCGTTCAGTACTGACTGCAATTCTGGGGCAGGATTTGACTTTGACTCTTGATCAACATCGGGTGCACTTGTGCTGCAGCTGGCCAATATCAGAGCTATCGAGATGATCGCTTTTTTCAATGTTGTTTCCCCCAAAAGACAAGAACGTGACAATAATATTGCGGAATTGATCTTCGAAACCCAAGGAAATTCGTGCAATATTCGTCCATGGAAGCCAACAATTTTCTGAATAAATCGGCACTTTATATTAACAATATAGAGTCCGAACGCGCTTTTCACCTATCGGCACCTCGTCTACTCGACATCGTTATCACCTGTCTCCATATCTCAACGAGGCAGCTGATCTTCTCGTGCCGGAGGTTGTGGAAATCGCGGCCTTTGATGTCGAGAAACCGGCGCGCAGGTCTGACGTTCGGACGCATGCCATCTGCAGCATCGGGAGATATCTCGACCGCAATGCCGGTCATTTGCCAAATGACGGCAAGCACCTCTGAAGACAGGTCGACGCCACGTGATTTCCGGTTTTGTCCCGGGTTCTTGATGTTTGTGACAAGGCCCCGGCTGTGCCTTTCATCACGGTCTTGCCTCGGCATGTGCATGATCTCTTTCAGACATCAGGTCGGAAACAGCGCAAATAGATCGCTCTTGCTGACCGAAGGACAGAGTGTGTGCTCTGCCCTCTGAAAACTGGACCAGATTTGGCTAGAGTTTTCCGGTGCATTTTCCCGGCTGGAACAGAACCGGGCGCTATCCGAGCGCCTCGGCGAAACCGAGGAATTCGTCGCCGAGTATCAGAAGATCAGGCAGATCGGCCGAGGCTACATCCTCGGCACCGCCATGGCCGGGACCGGGTTCGGGGTGTGGCTCTCCGACGGGCTCATGCAGATGCTGCGGGCGCTGAAGGGTGGGTGAGGGCGCGCGGCGGTATTGTGCCCTGATTCCGGTCTTCAGAAAGAACGAATGTACTGCCCAGAAACTCCAACAGGTCCCTTGAGGACGGTGATAGAGAGATCCCGACGAGTTGGCTTTCCTGATGGTATCAGGGATGTATTGAAAGGACAGGAGAAACTGGTTTCTCGTTTCAGACGCCAGCCCCACTCAATAATCGCGACCTCACATAGATCACATTAAATCGAGTAGACAGTGTTTTTCACATATAGAATACTGAATATTATATGTAGAATTCCTGTTGGTATTCCAGACGTAAGAATTATTTTCTCTGCCTTGAAAACATGAAATTTGATTCTGAATCGCAGTTATTTTCGAGATATTCGTCTGCAGTAGGGAGTGAGAAATGCTGGATTTTGCACATATGTTGGCCCTTCTTGGCGCCCTTTCTGCGCCATCTGCACCGATTGATCATTTTCCGGCAATTGCCCGCGGAGGTGTCGATCCGATACTTCCCGTCCGGATCAAGGACTGCCCTCGGCCGATTGGCGTAGAGGAAATCGAGGGAAAAACAATTATTTGCGGTCTGGTTTCCGTTCCGGAAGACCATGAACTGCCTGAAGGCAAGCACATAGACCTGTTTTTCACGGTGTTGAAATCGCATTCAAGCGTTCCGGCTCCCGATCCTGTTGTTTACCTCCACGGCGGTCCCGGGGCCGGAACGCTGGAATCTCTGGAAGGCGTTGCGCAGGTATTTGACCCGTTCCGTCAGACCCGGGATGTCATCATGTGGGATCAGCGGGCGGCCGGCCTTTCGAGCCAGTCGGTCACTTGCTTTGACGCCATCAATCAGAGTTTTCTCGATATTGCTCTTGCCACCGATGATAAAGACGATCCGGATATTACGTCGGCGGCTGATGGACAACCAGATGAACAATTGGCGACGTGCCTTTCCGAACTGAAGGCCGCCGGAATTGATATCGCGAAATACAACACGGTTCAGAACGCCCGCGATGTTCCGGCTATTCTCGGCACACTTGGCTATGATCGATACAATCTTTACGGAATTTCCTACGGCACCAAGCTGACGCAAGAAGTTATGCGGACGGCACCGGAAGGGTTGCGCGCGGCGGTGATAGATGGCGTCGCCTCGCCGTCGATACGGCTATATGATACACTTGCGACGCCGATCGACGAGGCGCTTATCAGCCTTGCAAGCGATTGCGCCGCAAACCCGAAATGCAATGAGGCCTATCCGGAGCTTGATCGGGTTATCGGTGAGGTCCTTGCCAAGGCCGCAGCGGGTACGCTTACGGTGGACGGCACCAAGCTTAGTGTTGACTTGGTCATATCTCCGATCATCAAGCGGAACCAATCATTTCGCACCCCCAGCATCACCCCCTACCTTCCGGCCTTTTACTACGAGCTGAACAATGGCGGTCCGATGCCGACCGTCAAATATCTGTTTGAAAACAAATTCGTTCTGCCAGTCGTTGGCGAGGTCGATGTCACCAAAGCAGCCAACGAACTGTCCGACAGCCAAAAAGCTCTGGCGGCCAGCGCGGTGTCGGACATCGTGATCCAGCAACGGGCGGCACGCTCGCTGCGTGACATCATCCATGACCTGAAGAACTCTGTGCATGATGAAACCATAAATGGCCCGTTGGCGGCTCTTTTCGATGAAGAATTGACCAAAGCGGCGGTCGCCGTTGTCAAAGCTGACAAAACCCTGGCTCCCGCTTTGGTAACGGACTATGTCAGCCTGCAAACCCAGGCGCCCGACAAACAACTGCTGCGTAAATTCGTAGGAACCTATTTTGAAGGCGCAACGCTGGAAAGGCTTGAGGCGCTGATTTCGGCAATGTCGGATAAGGAGATTGACGCGACCTTCGCCGTGATCTCCGATGAGAGCTTTGCGTTCACCGGTGATTTCATCAAAGGCGTCGACCTGCTCATTTATGCCTGTCAGGAGGATATGCCTTATAACTCGCCGGATGGCTATCAGGAGGTGATCGACGGCCTTCACTATCCGGATCTGACGCGGGCGGCCATCTCGACAGCCGCCAAGCTCTATGCAAATTGCAGTCTGTTTGATCCATTGCCGGAGAGCGGTTTTCATACGCCCGTCACCAGTGACGTCCCGACTCTATCCTTCGGCAGTAACTGGGATGTACAGACAGCACAGAGCTGGGCTGCCGATGCAGCCAATACGCTGACGAATGCTCAGTCATTCCTGATCCACGAAGCAGGCCACGGTGCGCTGATTTTTCAAAAATGCGTCGGCGACATGGCCGTTGCCTTTTTCAATGATCCAACGCGGCGGTTCGATAATGCCTGCAGTGAAGCTTCGACATTGAAGGAATACCATGTTGCGAATTGGGTTGGCGCAAAAGATGATGACCAAGAACCGAAGAGCGATAGCGGCAAGACAGGCAGCGACAGTGACGGTTCCGCCGGCCAGGCCGGGATGGTCACTCCGGAGCAACTGGGCCTTGATCCGCAACCGGTTGACCTCAGCAGCGATGGTGCCGTCGTCATCAAGGGACATGTCGTCAAGCGTGAGGTGCTGTCCTATGTGTTTGCGGCCGCCAAGGGGGACAAGATCAAAATCGCCTTTGAAGCATCGACGCCATCGGCGAACTTCAACCTGCTTCGCTATGGAGATCCCAAAGCAATCTTCAGCACATGGAACGGCGAGAGCAGCTACGAGGGCGCGCTTGATCGAGACGGGCGCTATGAATTGCGCGTATTCCTGCTTGGCCAGGCGAAGGAAACGGGCTCCGCTGATTTTACACTGACGATCGCGCGCGCCGCTGATTGACTATGCCTGACCGCCGCGCAGCTTATCTTGCAGGGCCTCGTCAAGTGTGATGTGCACATCGCGTTGCGGGAACGGAATGCTTATGTCCTCTTCAGAGAAGCGTTCGGTAATCGCAAAGAGCATGTCAGATTGAACGGCGAGCGTATCAAACACGTCATTGATGAAAAAACGCATGTCGAAATCAAGGCTGCTTTCGCCAAGGGCCCGAAACAGAACCAACGGCTCGGGACTGGTCAGCACCAGCGGATGGGCCGCAGCGATCTCCATCAGCAGCGCTTTGACCCGGCGTGTATCGGTTCCATAGGCAACAGAGACAGGAACGATGACGCGACCAAGTCTCGTTCCGAGCGTCATGTTCTTCACTGTCCCGGCGATGAGATCGGAATTGGGAATGATGACGTCATGACGATCGAAGGTCTGCAAGCGGGTGGAGCGCACGGAGATTTTCTGCACCAGCCCCGAATAGCCGCTGACCTCGACCCAGTCGCCTTCCTTGATCGGCCGTTCAATCAACAAAATGATCCCTGACAGGAAGTTGGCGACAATGGCCTGCAGGCCAAAGCCGATGCCGACCGAGAGAGCCCCGGCGACAATGGCAAGATTGGAAAGGTTGAAGCCCGCGGCACTGGCAGCAAACAATGCTGAGAGAAAAATACCGAGATAGCCAACGAATGTGACGACCGCCGCCCTGACCCCTGCATCGGCATTGGTCCGCGGCATCACGCTTGTCTGCACCGCGATCTGTACCCAATGGGTGACAACGACACCAGTCACAAAGACACCCGTCAGGACGATGAGTGACATCAATGAAAGGCGGATACCGCCGACATCAAAGCCGGTCAGGATTAGCATCCACCACTCGCCAAGATCGGTCTGTCGAACACCCCAGACCATCGCCAGCAGTGGAAGCGCCGCAGCAGCCAGAAGACAGGCGAGAAGCACCGGGATGAGAGCTGTCAGCCCTTTTTCCGAGGCGGAGAGATCTCGCTTCAAAATGCGCGCGGGAATCCCCGTCCCCAGTCGGTGAACGGCAAGCAGAATGACGAGCAGAGCGAGTGTCAGTGCCAGCGAACTCACGGCATGTTTTGCGATTTCTGAATAACCGATGGCGCAGGCGATCACGGCAGCCGTTGCAATAAGGCGGATCCCGAAAGCGCCGGCCTTTACGGCCCGCTCATGGGTTGGCAGCTCGTCAGGTGTTGCTGCATCGCTGTTGTTGGTGCCGATGATCTGGGCGATCCCGAAGAAGCAGGCAGACGCCCATACAACAGCGAGCGACAGGAGAAGACTTTCCAAAGTTGGCGAGAAAACGCCTGTCAGCTGCATCAGATTGATTGCGCCGATAAGAGCGATCGACCAGCCGAGCGAATGGGTAACCCAGAGGCCACGCCTTGCGAGCTCACTTCTGCGTCTGACAATCGCTGCCGCCGGATAGTTCGGAGAAAAGGCGACATGACCGATCCAGAACGAGAATGCAATGATTATCGGGATCAGAACAGATAGTTGCATCAGCGTGGATGATGCAATCTCTGCCCCTATGATCAGTAAGGGGCTGGCGATGATCAAACCGCCGACAAGTGGTAGAACCAGCCTGAGAACATGGATCGTAAGGAGTGTGCCAGACTTCAGGACGCCGGAACGACCGCGTTCCAGAAACTGTGAAGCTCTTCGAACGACAAAAGGGTGGACGAGATAGGTTAGAAGTAGGCCAGCAAGGACGAGGCCTCCAAGAACCGACAGTGGAACAGGGTTTTCGCGGTTACTTAGCGCATCGTGGAATGATGACAACGACGAGGCCGTCAGGGCAGACAACTCATTCGTACCGGTGAGCCAGTTTAGCGGATTAAGCGGCGTTGGAAGTCGTTGCAGAAGGGTAGTGAACCCGCGTTCGCGCAGTATCCGGTCTATTTCGTGGATCAGGACTCCGCTTCGCTCGTAGGTCTGTCGCGCATCGATGATCGGCATTCTGGCTACTGCAAGGGCATCATTCAATCGCAGCCGTTCTTCAGCAATTGCAACCGGTTCTTCCGAACCATCGTCAGGAACAGGCCCGAGCGCGGACAGCTCCGCCTGCAGCGAGCGCACGATCACGCTTCCGTTTTCGATGATGTCAAAGGCGGCGGCACGTTGGCGTGCCAGCGATGCCCGCAGGGTTTTCAGCGTGCTCTCTGGCAGTTTCCCGCCGACGATCTGCTGCTCGGTTCGATCCAGAAGGCTGAGTGGCTGCCCCCGGGGCCCCACTTGCGTCTTGCCCGCAGCTGCGTCGTCTGCCAGCTCAGCAGGTTCAGCATTCCGGACATCTACCGTGTGCGCTGACTGGCCCATCGCTACGTTGACCAGAACCGACATGATGAGAATACTCGCAAACAATGCGAGATGGCCGGTCCGTTTCCCTCGGATAGTCATGTCATCCCCTCGACGTGTGAAGTCCGCGATCGACAACTTACTGCACTATCAGGTGATACGGGAGGCCAGACGCATCTTTTTGCCGGGAGACCGAACTGTGAAGTCAGAGAGAAGAGGCCTCGGGCGCTGGAGTGACGGCAGACGGGCTGCCTGGCGACCATTTCCACCCCGCATATTTGTCTCCCGCCTGCATGATGTGGGAATACCGCTTGAGCGAAATCCATGAGCGATGGCCGGATACTGCGGCCGCATGCGGGATGTTATAACCGATTTCGAAAAGCCGGCTGATTGAATAGCCCCGGGAACTGTAGACACCTTCCTGCCTAAAAATGAGGTAAGAAGGCGACCATGAGCAAATCGAATTTCAGTGACGATTTCAAAC
>NZ_JAATVV010000039.1 GCF_013184775.1 Martelella sp. HB161492 | reverse complement strand
TGAATAGCCCCGGGTTTTGTAGACACCCTCGGTTTAGATTTTCTGCTGTCGTTCGAAGTCGACGGGCGACAGCATGCCGTTGCGGGCGTGTTTGCGTTTAGGGTTGTAGAACATCTCGATGTAATCGAACACATCCCTTCTGGCGTCTTCGCGTGAGCGGTAGACCCTTCGTCGTATCCGTTCTCGCTTGAGAAGATTGAAGAAGCTCTCGACGACCGCGTTGTCGTGGCAGTTTCCCCGGCGGCTCATTGAATGAACCAGATTGTGCTGCTTTAGAAAGGCAGCCCAGTCCATGCTGGTAAACTGCGATCCCTGATCCGAATGGACCAGCACTGGCTGTTTTGGCTTGCGCCGCCATAAAGCGGAAAGCAGCGCCTGTAGAACGACATCTGTCGCCTGACGGCTTTGAAGTGCCCAGCCGATGACGCGGCGGGAATATAGGTCGATGACGACCGCCAGATAGGCGAAGCCCTCCAAGGTCCGGATGTAGGTGATATCAGTCACCCATGCCTTATCCGGCACCTCCACGTCAAACTGTCTGTCGAGCGTGTTGTCGACGGCAACAGAAGGTTTTCCACCGTAGCTTCCGGGCCGTCGCATATAGCCAATCTGGGCCTTGATGCCGGCAAGACGGGTCAGGCGCGCAACCCGGTTCGGGCAGCACGTCTCCCCCTGATCCAGCAGATCATCATGCAGTTTGCGGTAGCCGTAAACCTTGCCGCTGTCTTCCCACGAAGACCTCAACAGCTCTGTCTGCCGCCTGTCCTCGATGGCCCGCTTGCTCAGCGGTGCTTTGAGCCAGGCGTAAAACCCGCTTGGGTGAACCCGGAGAAGCCGGCACATCGTCCGCACCGAAAACTGCAGCCGATGCAGGGCGATAAATGCGTACTTCACTTTGCATCCTTGGCGAAGTACGCGGCCGCTTTTTTTAGGATATCGCGCTCCTCTGTGACGCGAACCAACTCTTTCTTTAGCCGCTTGATCTCATCGGATTCGGCGCTGGCTTGTGGCGTCGAACCGGCAAACTTCTTCTTCCATGCATAGAGCGAATGCTGGCTTACGCCGAGCCGCTGAGAGACTTCCGACACCGGATAGCCTCGTTCCGTGATCTGACGCACGGCATCGCGTTTGAAATCGTCACTGAAATTCGATTTGCTCATGGTCGCCTTCTTACCTCATTTTTAGGCAGGAAGGTGTCTACAGTTCCCGGGGCTATTCA
>NZ_JAATVV010000038.1 GCF_013184775.1 Martelella sp. HB161492 | reverse complement strand
GGCGGTAAGTGGCATGAAGCGTCTTTCTGAATTCTTCGACCATTTGTCGCTAATGCCTTTTCGCTGGGATATTCAGCGCAATGACGAACTGTCCGGATCAGGCGACGGTGCTTACTGGACAGCAGCACTTGCGCCGCCGCTCTGGACTGCCAAAGTCAGCGCGATGCCATTGCGCCTTTCCGAGGCGGAAACCCTTTCGGCGCGGGTGCGCGGCGTTTCCGGGCCGGACAAGATCTTCATGTTTCGTGATCCCTATCTCTGCGGTCCGTCAGTCGATCCCACCGGGGCGCTGCTTGGTGATGCCTCGGTGACGATCAGTGCGGTCAATGACGGACAGATCGGCCTTGCTGGGCTGCCGGGCAGCGCGGGCTATACCGACAGCGCCTTTGCGCTTGCGGAATGGCCGGAAGACGATGCGGCGCGGATTGGTGTCTCGCTTGCCGCAACCGGCTCCTACAGGCTTTCCGTCGGCGACAAGCTTGAGATCACCTCGGCTGCAACGGGCAAGACCGCCTTTGTCGAAGTGGCTGAAGATGTTGCTGCCGGGGCTGCGGGAACGACAGGGCTGTTCGACGTGTTCCCGGTGCTGCCAGCCTATGTTGCGGCGGGTGACGCGGTCACGCTGGTCAGGCCTGCCTGTCCCTGCATTCTGGTGCCCGGCTCATTCAGTGCCGGGACCACAAGCGGGAACATTGTTTCCGACCTGTCCTTTTCGATCGTCCAGAAGCGAAACGTCTGACATGAAAAACATATCAGCGACATTCCTCGCGGCGCTCACCAATGCCCGCGACGGCGGCCTTGTTGTGCGTTCGCTTGTCTGGGTGAAGGCCCGCGACCGTGAAACGGGCAATGCAACGCCTGTCGGCTTCTGGACCGGCGGCGAAGACGTTGTGCTTCCGGTGATCGATGGCGAGACGGGGGCGACGGTTCAGCGGGCCTATTACGGTGACGTCAATCTGTCGCTGCCGGAGATCCCGCGTGTTTCCGACATGACGGTGCAGACCGTCGACGTGACGCTGTCGCAGATCGCGCCGGAGGTGCAGCAGCTGGTGCGTGGCTATGATGCCCGGCTTGCTGCTGTCGAGATCCACCAGATGCTGCTTGAGCCCAGAACGGGGCAGGCGGTGGGCGCGGCCGAGGTCGCCTTTCTCGGCCTTGTCGATGGCGAGCCGATCGTAACGCCAGCGGCGGGCGATGAAGGCTCGATCACGCTCAATCTGATCTCTTCGGCAATTTCGATGCTCGCCAGAACCAATCCGCTCAAATCCTCCTATGAGGGCCAGAAACGGCGCTCGGGCGATCAGTGGGGCAGGGATTCCGGCGTG
>NZ_JAATVV010000037.1 GCF_013184775.1 Martelella sp. HB161492 | reverse complement strand
GGCGGTAAGTGGCATGAAGCGTCTTTCTGAATTCTTCGACCATTTGTCGCTAATGCCTTTTCGCTGGGATATTCAGCGCAATGACGAACTGTCGGGATCAGGCGACGGTGCTTACTGGACCGCGGCGCTTGCGCCGCCGCTCTGGACTGCCAAAGTCAGCGCGATGCCAATGCGCCTTTCCGAGGCTGAAGCCGTTTCGGCTCGGGTCCGTGGCGTTTCCGGGCCGGACAAGATCTTCATGTTTCGTGATCCCTATCTCATTGGTCCATCGATCGATCCCTCAGGTGCGCTGCTTGGCGATGCCTCGGTGACGATCAGTGCGGTCAATGACGGACAGATCAGCCTTTCGGGGCTGCCGGGCAGCACGGGCTATGCTGACACCGCCTTTAAGCTTTCGGAATGGCCTGAAGACGATGCGGCGCGGATTGGCGTTTCGCTTGCCGCGACCGGCTCCTACAGGCTTTCCGTCGGCGACAAGCTTCAGATCACCTCGGCCGCGACGGGCAAGACCGCCTTTGTCGAAGTGGCTGAGGATGTTGCTGCCGGGGCTGCGGGAACGACGGGGCTGTTTGATGTGTTCCCGGCACTGCCAGCCTATGTCGCGGCGGGTGACGCGGTCACGCTGGTCAGGCCTGCCTGTCCCTGCATTCTGGTGCCCGGCTCATTCAGTGCCGGGACCACAAGCGGGAACATTGTTTCCGACATATCCTTTTCGATCATCCAGAAGCGAAACGTCTGACATGAAGACTATATCGGCGACATTCCTCGCGGCGCTCACCAATGCCCGCGAGACTGGCCTTGTTGTGCGTTCGCTTGTCTGGGTGAAGGCACGCGACCGGGAGACGGGCAATGCAACGCCTGTCGGTTTCTGGAGCGGCGGCGAAGACGTCGTGCTTTCAGTGATCGACGGCGAGACGGGGGCGACGGTTCAGCGGGCCTATTACGGTGACGTCAATCTGTCGCTGCCGGAGATCCCGCGTGTTTCCGACATGACGGTGCAGACCGTCGACGTGACGCTGTCGCAGATCGCACCGGAAGTGCAGCAGCTGGTGCGCGGCTATGACGCCCGGCTTGCTGCTGTCGAGATCCACCAGATGCTGCTTGATCCCAAAACGGGGCAGGCGGTGGGGGCGGCCGAGGTCGCCTTTCTCGGCCTTGTCGATGGCGAGCCGATTGTAACGCCAGCGGCGGGCGATGAAGGCTCGATCACGCTCAATCTGATCTCTTCGGCGATTTCGATGCTCGCCAGAACCAATCCGCTCAAATCCTCCTATGAGGGCCAGAAACGGCGCTCGGGCGATCAGTGGGGCAGGGATTCCGGCGTG
>NZ_JAATVV010000036.1 GCF_013184775.1 Martelella sp. HB161492 | reverse complement strand
ACCATTACCCCTGATTTTAGCTGAGATGGAGGGTTTGCCCCATGGGTGACACCGCAGAAATCATTTCCGATCCGAGCGGCTGGTTCTCGGTCAATGGCATGGATATCCTTGCCGCACCTGATGCCGTTGCCGGTAGCTATCCGATTGGCTATCGCGTGCTGCGCTCCGGCAAAGAGATCTTCACCGGCGCAAAGACAGTGACGATCACGGAAGATCCGAACGGCGTTGAGCTCGATGGCGGCGGCCGTGGCTGGCCGGGTCTGCTGGCAAACGATAACGGCAGCCTCTATCGTCTGACCTCGCTTGATGCAGCAGACATTCTGACAGCGGCTGCCAAGGACATCTATTTCCCGGCGCCGCAGGTGGCACAGGAAGCGATCACACCGGTCACGCGGCTTGGGGCGAAGCTCTATTTCGATGCTTCGAAGGTGCCCTTTATCGCTGCTGCTAGCGAGGCAGCATTTACACGGCTCTATGATGATCGCCAGCTGTCAATCGAAGGGCCGGAGAGCGGCCTTGCCGGTGCGGAGACTAACCCGAGACTATGGACAGTATCTAGTGCGACTGTAACGGATGAAGCAACAGCATACGGCGATCTTGTGAATGGTCTCCGTGTTGCATCCGCTGGTCAGACTTTTCACCGCATCCTGCGTACTTACACCGCGTCCGTAGCCGCTGGAACCATGTACTGCGGCCACGTGCTAATAAAGAAGGGTACTAGTGCTACTACGAGCATTCGCTTCCGTAATGGCACTACTGCTACGGAAAGCAAAGTCGTTCTCACGTTCTCTACAGGGCTTCTGACGAGCACTACAGACGCCGGGGCTGTATCGAACCTGTTCGCAAAGAACCTCGGAAATGACTACTGGTGGCTTGGTAGCGCGTGGACTCCGGCAGAAGCCGCAACAGTGGTAAACTTCGGTGTTGGTCCAGAATCTGCTACTACGGGTGAGGATGTTGTAGTTTATGCCGGGCAGCTCGAAGCGGGAGACCGCCCCTCGTCCATTATTCCGAACATCACCTCAAGCGCTGGCGTCCGCGCTGAAGACAAGTGCCTGCTCACAGACAAGGCCATCGCGTTGTTCAACCGTGAGCAATGGACGATGGTCTTGGACTTTGTGCCGTATAAGACAGATGCTACTGTATTTGGCAGGGCGCTACAGCTTGATGGTGCTAATGGGTCGTCCGATAGTATATACCTGTATAGGTCTGCATCCAGCGGAAATTGGGCGATTGGGGCTGCTGTAGGTAACACGCCGCAGGGGTCTGCAGGCACCGGAGTTCCTTATGTATTCGCATCGCGCTTCCGCGTGGTTATTCGCCGTACTGGACTAGTTCTCAGTGTGTCTATAAATGGCTCTGCTGTATTCTCGTTCACACCTGCAGAACTGCCTACGATTACTACGGGCCGTATTGGGGCGCAACTAGGCGGATCCAATAGCATCAACCTGCTCCGCAATGAATTCTCTGTCTACGATGGGGCCGCGACCGACG
>NZ_JAATVV010000035.1 GCF_013184775.1 Martelella sp. HB161492 | reverse complement strand
TCATCCCCCATCTCAAAGGACTACACATGAGCACTATCATTCTGGACGGCGACAATCTGACGATCGAGCAGGTTGTTGCGGTTGCCCGCGAAGGCGTCAAGGTGGAGATCGCTGCCGCCTCGCGTGCCGAGATCATCAAGAAGCGCGCCTATATCGAAGAAAACTGGCTGACCGAGAACGCGCCAGCCACCTATGGCTTCAACACCGGCGTCGGCAAGCTGAAGGACTATCCGATCAGCCAGGCGGATAACGAGAAGTTCCAGAAGAACATCGTCCTGTCGCATTCCTCCGGCGTCGGTGAGCCGGCATCGGAAGAGATGGTCCGCGCCATGATGACCGTGCGCATCAACGCCTTCTGCCTTGGCGTCTCGGGCCTGCGCATCGAAGTCGTCGACCGCCTGGTCGACATGCTGAACCGCGGCGTACACCCGGTCGTTCCGATCCAGGGTTCGGTCGGCGCCTGCGGCGACCTTGCCCCGCTTGCCCACATGGTCTCGGTCATGATCGGCTATGAAGAGGCCGAAGCCTATTTCGAAGGCGTGCGCATGAGCGCGCCGGAAGCGCTGAAGAAGGCCGGGATTTCGCCGGTTGAATTCGTGCTGCAGGCCAAGGACTGCCTGGCGCTGATCAATGGCAACAGCCTGTGCGCCGGCATGGCCGCGCTGACGCTCTATGACGCCGAAAAGATGATGAAGATGGCCGATGCCATCGCCGCGCTCAGCCTTGAAGCCGTTCGCGGCGAGCAGGCGGCTTTCGATCCGCGCATCCACGCCGTGCGCAAGCAGACCGGCCAGATCAATGCCGCCGAAAACGTCCGCCGCCTGATCGACGGGTCGCGCCGCACGTCGGAAGCCTCCCGCGCCGTTCATCTCGATGACGATATCCTGCATCCGGTGCATCACGCCCGCGTTCAGGACCAGTATTCCTTCCGCTGCATGCCGCAGGTTCACGGCTCGTGCCGCGATCAGCTGGAACATGCCCGCAACCTCGTCAGCCGCGATCTGAACGCGGCAACCGACAACCCGCTGGTTTTCTGGAACGAGAATGGTGCGCTGGAATTCCTGTCCGGCGGCAACTTCCACTGCGAACCGATCGCGTTTGCCATGGATATTCTCTCCATCGCGCTGGTTGAAATCGGCAACATCTCCGAACGCCGGCTGTTTGCGCTCTGCGACACGACGCTGAACTACGGCCTGCCGCCGAACCTGGCCGGCCGGCCGATCGGCCTCAACTACGGCTATGGCATCATCGCCACGGCAGCAACGGCCGTTGCATCGGAAAACAAGACGCTGGCCTTCCCTTCGGTTGCGGATTCGATCTCGACCAAGAGCAGCCAGGAAGACCATGTTTCGATGGCCCCCTGGTCCTGCCGCAAGGCGCAGCAGATCCTCGACAACATGCACAAGATCGTCGGTGTCGAGACGCTTCTGGCCACCCGCGCCATCTTCCTGACGCGCGACAAGCTCGGCAGCTTCGAGCTCGGCAAGGGCACGGCCGCGCTCTACAAGGCGCTGACCAATGTGATCCCGCTGGTCGAGGAAGACAGCTACATGCAGAAGCAGATCCGCCCTGCCTTCGACATGGTCACCTCCACCAAGGTGCTCACCATTGTCGAAGACGCGATCGGCGCGCTGAAGTAAGCACTCAGGAAAGCGAAACCGCCCGGC
>NZ_JAATVV010000034.1 GCF_013184775.1 Martelella sp. HB161492 | reverse complement strand
AACCAACATGAAAGTTGTTGGGAATACACAAGCACAGGTTTTTCGTGATGCAGAGACATATTTTAATTCATCGTGGAATAACCTAAATGGCCGTCAAATGACGGTTGATTATGCAAAGTATGCAGATGAATCAAAATTAAAATATTGGATATATCGTTTTATGGAATGGTCTGGATTGTCGACGTTCTAAAAAGAAAGAGGCTTATAGCCACTACTGTCCCATAGTTTGCTTTAAATAAAAAAACCTGAGTCTAAATAGTTAAAATATGAGTGCAAACAAACACTTTAACTATAAAGGACTCAGGTTTTGTCACATCAGAATACCGTATTTCATCAATTACTCAAACCCATTCTAAGACAAGATTTTGAACGTCTGGCTAAACTGCACCACTCTGGGCAAAAATTAAGATCAGCCACCCGCTGGGATCAGTTTGTTGCCATATTGATGTCCCAACTTTCTTGTCGGCAAAGCTTAAGAGACATTCAATCCAATCTCGAATCCCAGCAGGAAAAGCTCTATCATCTTGGCGCGAAGAGAATTGCGCGAAGCACCTTAGCAAAACTCAACGAAGAACAGCCCGCCAGCCTGTATCAGCAATTGTTCACACAGCTGCTTCAGCGCTGTGAAAACTCTAAAACTGCACATAAATTTAGATTCAAGAATCCACTGTATTCACTAGATGCCAGTCATATTGATCTTTCACTGTCATTGTGCGCATGGGCAAAAGTGCATGAATCCAAAGCCAGTATTAAACTCAGTGTTGGCTTAAATCACAGCAATACCATTCCTGAATTTGTAGCGCTTGGGGATGGTATTGAAAATGATATGGTGCAAGGCAGAGCATTTAAATTTCCTGCTGGTAGCATTATCGTCTTTGATAAAGGATATGTTGATTATCAATGGTTTGCTCAGTTGACACTTCAGAACGTCAGCTTTGTAACCCGGCTACGCCCAAAGACAGTTTATCAAGTTAAATCAAGCCGCAGCGTATTAGCGACTAAAGGGATTATTGCGGATGAATGTATTGAATTGAGTAGTGCGCATGCCAAGAAAAGAGGCGCACCTGAATTATTAAGACGTATAGAGTTTTATGATACAGATAAGAAAAGAACATTCGAATTTCTGAGCAACAACTTTCATCTGGCAGCATCCACCATTGCTGCAATTTATAAAGACCGCTGGAAGATTGAGTTATTCTTTAAAGCCATCAAGCAGAATTTAAAACTGAAGTCATTTCTAGGTCGAAGCCGCAATGCGATACAAACGCAAATATGGATTGCATTAATTGCCTATTTGCTGGTGAACTTCGCTAAACACATGGCACAAGAAGGATGGAGTGTTCAGCGTTTACTGAGAATTATTCAGGTCAATTTATTTGAAAGGAAACTTTTAAGGTCACTCTTTGTGCCTGATAAAAAATGGCGAAAACAAGAAGAACCTCAATTGAGGTTCTTCTTGTGATATTTGTGGGACAGCAGTGATTTAATTGCCCTTTTTTTATTTACAAAGATCAACCTTTCAAGAAACTCTGAATGGTTGGTACAAGACGCTTAAGAAGATCGTCTGCTTGTTCTTGTGTCATGTTTAATGGAGGAAGTAAACGAACCACTGAACCTGCGGTTACATTAACAATTAATTTGTATTCATCGCGAGCGATTGCAACAATTTCAGCACAATCT
>NZ_JAATVV010000033.1 GCF_013184775.1 Martelella sp. HB161492 | reverse complement strand
TGACGACTATGATTCAGACGGGTGTGCAGGAGCCTGACTGATGAGTAATTTGTTTTGGCTGACGGACGAGCAAATGGCTCGTCTTCAGCCCTATTTCCCCAAGAGCCATGGCCGTCAGCGCGTAGACGATCGGCGTGTTCTGAGTGGCATCATCTTCGTCAACCGCAATGGGCTCAGGTGGTGCGATGCACCGAAGGAATACGGCCCCTCCAAGACGCTTTATAACCGCTGGAAACGCTGGGGCGAGAAGGGCATCTTTATCCAGATGATGGAAGGCCTGGCTACGCCTGAGGCTTCAGAGCGAAAGACCATCATGATCGACGCGACCTATCTCAAGGCTCACCGTACGGCTTCCAGTCTGCGGGTAAAAAGGGGGTGAGGGCCGCCTGATTGGGCGCACGAAAGGCGGCATGAACACCAAGCTTCATGCCGTAACGGATGCGAATGGTCGCCCGATCAGTTTCTTCATAACGGCAGGGCAGATCAGCGATTACACCGGCGCCGCCTTGCTTGATGAGCTTCCCAAGGCCAAATGGCTGCTGGCCGACCGTGGCTACGATGCCGACTGGTTTCGCGACGCTTTACAGGCGAAAGGGATAACTCCCTGCATTCCGGGCAGGAAATCCCGGAACAAGACCATCAAGTACGACAAGCGCCGCTACAAACGGCGCAACCGGATTGAGATCATGTTCGGGCGTCTTAAAGACTGGCGGCGTGTCGCAACGCGCTACGATAGGTGCCCAATGGCATTCTTCTCAGCAATCGCGCTCGCCGCAACCGTCATCTTCTGGCTCTGATCAATGAGATGCTGTAACGGGGCCTGCGCCGTGAACCACCGGCTCAAGCATCTTGCAATTGCTCACGGCTCGCTGTCGCTGTTCCCGTATCAGTCTCAATCGGAGGAATACGGGATGAAGCTGTTTATCGGACTGGATGTGTCGCTGGCGAAGACCGCCGTCTGTGTGATCAATGAGCATGGCAAGATCGCGAAGGAAGCGCAGGTTCCCAGTGATCCCCAGGCGATCGTGGACTTTGCAAACACCCTGGAGGGAGCGGTCGCCATCATTGGACTGGAAGCCGGACCGCTGTCCCAATGGCTGCATCGCGGCTTGGCCGATGCCGGGCTGGATGTTGTCCTGATGGAAACCCGGCAAGTGAAGGGTGCTCTGAAGGCAATGCCGATCAAAACGGATCGGCGCGACGCAGAAGGAATTGCCCGACTGCTTCACATGGGCTGGTTCAGGCCTGTACATTGCAAATCCGTGTCGGCACAGGAGGTTCGCGCGCTTTTGGCTGCCCGCAAGGCGATCCAGCAGGGCATGATCGCGCTGGAGCTATCTCTACGCGGACTGCTGAGAAACTTTGGCCTGAAGGTTGGCGCCATCTCACGCGGCCAGTTCGGCGCCCGGATTAGGGAATTGGTGGATGGCAATGCCATGCTGCAAGCAGCGGCCGGGCCGATGTTACGTGCGCGCGCCAGCCTGCGCCAGGAACTAGCCGGACTCGAACGTCAGGTCCGTCTGCTTGCGAAGGATGACGCGGTGTGCCGACTATTGATGACGATGCCGGGGATTGGGGCGGTCGTCGCCTTAACTTTCCGATCCGCTGTCGATGATCCCGCGCGGTTCTCGTCATCCAAGAAAGTTGGTCCATGGGTTGGCCTTACACCATCGCGCAACCAGTCGGGGGAGCGCGACGTGATTGGCGGCATTACGAGAGCTGGCGACGCCAGTCTACGAAGAGCCTTGTGCCAAGCGGCTACCGTCATGATCCATCGGGGCCGTTCGACATGGCTGAGAAGCTGGGCTGTGCAAGTTGCCAAACGCCGAGGTGCAAAGCGCGCGATGGTGGCTTTGGCAAGGCGCATGGGCACAATCCTGCACCGGATGTGGAGGGATGGTACGGAATTCTCCACAGTCCCGTTGATCGCCAAGTCGGCCTGAGCGTTTATAGCAGAACCATGTCGTTGACGTCTTTCTGAACGCAGACCTTCGAGGTCCCAACAGGGACGCGGTTCCGATGATGCCGTGGTCAGGACTGTCGCCGGCCTCGGTCGAGCACGCCAATGAGATGGGCACATCGGAATTGCTGCACTGGACCAGCATCATGTTGGCAGCCATCGCGCTGACCACGGACCGAAGCATGAACCCGGGGCGACCTCAAACGAGGGTAAAAGCAAAGTCAGACATCGGCGAAAGGAATCTGTCGGGATTATTTACCGCAGTGGCAGCACAATGGCGCTGCTGCGGCCGTCACTTTTCGCTTGACTGGAACGGCCCCTTTACCGAAGTCCTGA
>NZ_JAATVV010000032.1 GCF_013184775.1 Martelella sp. HB161492 | reverse complement strand
GGGCTGGCTGTCTGCAGCGGAGCGCAGACGGTTGCCGATAGCATCGCGGGCATAATGGCTTTCATCGAT
Organism: Martelella sp. HB161492; assembly: GCF_013184775.1. Classification (GTDB taxonomy): domain Bacteria; phylum Pseudomonadota; class Alphaproteobacteria; order Rhizobiales; family Rhizobiaceae; genus Martelella. The sequence continues at coordinate 4,062 of NZ_JAATVV010000032.1, read as the reverse complement.
CAGAGCGCTCTTGGTGCTGGCATAAATCTCGCCGGAAAGCGCATTGAAGGCCGTTCGCGCGGATGCTGCATCCAGGAACAGAACAGAATTATAAAGCGCCAGTGACGAACCGGACTGGTCCAGCGAATCCAGTCCCGATGCCGTGGCCATCTGGTTTGGCGTCTGCGCCGCGGTCTCAAACACATCGTCATCGACCAGAGCGATGGTCAGATAGGCATTATTGGCATCATAGACGGTCGAGACAGCGAGAAAGGCTGACGTCGTGGTGGTTGCATCGAACGCCCCGGATACGCCGCCATCGGCGGAAAGCAGCGTATAGGTCTCACCATTCTGATAGCTGGTTTGCGCGTCAAGCGAGGTGACGGATACCGTGCCGCCATTCAGGGTGACGCTGCCGGTTGCCGAAACCAGATCGCTGCTGCCATCGCCGCCAATATCGACAGCATAGGCCGAACCAGCCTCAAAGGTGAGGTCGCCATCAACGGCAAGCGTTGCAACGGAACTGGAGGCATTGCCGGGCGACAGGGTTCCGCCGCTTTCGACGATCGTCGTGCCGAGTGTGCCCGTGCCGGAAAGCGTTGCGCCATCATCGACTGTCGTCAAGATGCTGGCGGCAATCGAGCCATCGATTTCCAGCGTGCCAGCGGCAATTTCGGTCGGACCGGTATAGCTGTTGTCCGCCGTCAGGATCAGCGTGCCACCGCCTTCCTTGACGAGATCGCCAGCTTCGGTTCCGTCGCTGATCACGCCGCTGAGGGTCGCGCTATTACCAGAGGCGACGGTAAAGGTCGGGTCGCCGGAAAGGGTGATGGCATTGGCGACGTTAAGCCCGTCGCCATCAAGGGTAAGGGCCGTTCCCTCGCTCATGGCAAGCGTGCCGGAGCCAATGGCGGTATCGGCGGTGACGACTAGCGTACCCGACAACAGCGCCGTCCCGCCGGAATAGCTGCTGGTGCCGGAAAGCGTATAGCTGCTACCGGTGCTGATGGTGAGGCCGCCCGTCCCGGAGATCGTGCCGGAGAAGCTGTCTTCCGCATCGGTGAGCGTCAGCGTCTGACTGCCCAGTGTCACCGCACCGGAGCCGGACAATGTGGTAATCGACGCCCCGCTATCGGTTGCCGAAATATCAAACGCGCCATCGGCGTCGACAGCGACACTGCTGGAGGTCGCGATACTGCCGGAGCCCGACAGCGCCAGTGTCCCGGCCGAGATCGTTGTCGCGCCGGTATAGGTGCTGTCTGCTGTCAGGATCAGCGTGCCATCGCCGCTTTTCTCAAAACTTCCTGTGCCGGACAGGCTGCTGGCAAGGGTGAAGCTATTGGCGGCATCATCGATATCGATACCGCCGCCGGACGTTCCAAGGACGATCGCATGCTGGCTGCTCTGCATGCTGGTTCCGGTGATTTGCAGGCTGCCGCCGTTAAGTGTCACCGTGCCACTGACATCGCCGAGATTGTCATCGCTGGAGATGGACAATATCCCCGCGGAAACCGTTGTCCCGCCGGAATAACTGTTGGTGCCGGTCAGCACTACGGTTCCACTGCCGGTCTTGGTCAGGCTGGCGGAAACACCGCTGTCATCGGCGAGATCGGCATTGAGGGTGAAGGTGTCTTCGCTGGCAACGGCTTCGGCATTGAGATTGCCTTCCAGCGCCACGCCGCCATCGGCTGAAAGCGTCAGCGCGGTTTCGCCACCAGTGGCAATCAGCGCTGCATCGCTGTCAACATCGCTGGCATCATCTGCCGTGCCGCCCCTGAGTGTGGTGCCATCGGCAAGCGTGATCGTACCATCCGTGGTGATTGCATTGTCGCCAGCGGCAACAATGGTGGCACTGCTGCCAAGCGTGAAGCTGGAATCTTCGCCATCCAGTTCGATCGCACCAGCGGCGACGGTCGCAGCGGCATCGGTACTGGTGGCATTGCTGACCTCGCCATCGGCATAGAGGTAGAGCGTGCCTTCATTGACGTCGAACGTCGTATAGCCAGAACCGGACTGGGTGAAGTCATTGTCACCGCCCAGAGCCCAGGCGCCGGATCCCGTCTGGGTGATCGCAATCGCCCCCTCATTGCTGTCGACGCTCATCGGGTCGCGCATGTCCAGCAGGCTGCCGTCTTCGACCGAGATGTTGAGCGTGTCGGACCTGCCCGATTCTGCATTAAAGCCTATTGAGTTGGCTTCGCCATTGGCGGTATTGCCGGAAAACAGCGTGACATTGCCACTGGTCGTATTCAGATTAGTCGTACCTGCAGACGTGTAGATTGCGCCGCCAGCAGAGCCTGATGAATTCTTGGAGAAGCTGCTATCTTTGATTTCCAACGTCCCGTTATAGCTGTCGATTGCTCCGCCGTTATCATCCGCTGAGTTTTCAGAAAAGCTCGTGGCTGTTATGGAAACCGTGCCCTTAGCGTTGTGAATAGCGCCTCCTTGGGCATCGGTTTGGTTCTTTGAAAAAGAGCTGTTTGTGATTCTGATTTCACCAAAAGCGTTATGAATCGCACCGCCTCTGCCTTTGGCGGTGTTTGCGAAAAACTTGCTGTCGGTGATCTTTACCGTGCCCGTATTGTAGATCGCACCGCCGTAAGTCGCCGCCTTATTTCCCTCAAAAGTGCTTCCAGTAACCGCCAGCAATCCAGAGTTGCTATTCTGGATTGCGCCGCCGATATCATCGGTAGCTTCATTGGAGGTAAATTTAACGTTGGTGATTTCAATTGCACCGTAACCACTCAAATAAAGCGCGCCACCGGATCCGGCAGAGTTCTGGTCAAAACTGCCGCCAGTGATCGTCATTGCGCCGGATCCGCCGTAATAGATCGCCCCGCCGATATCATCAGTCGCCTTGTTTGAGGTGAAGTCACTGTTTTCAATGGTGATGCCGCCTGATCCGGCTGCGTAGATTGCCCCGCCGGAACTGCCGGCCGTATTGGTTTCAAACGTACTACGAGTGATCTTCAGGGTGCCGGAGCTACCGTAATAGATTGCCCCGCCGATATCGTCAGTCGCCTTGTTTGAGGTAAAGTCACTGTCTTCAATGGTAATGCCGCCTGATCCGGTTGCGTAGATTGCCCCGCCAGTACTGCCTGCAGTATTGGTTTCAAAAGTACTACGAGTGATCTTCAGGGTGCCGGAGCTTCCGTAATAGATCGCCCCGCCGATATCCGCCTCATTTGAGGTGAAGTCACTATCTTTGATGGTGATGCCGCCTGATCCGTCCGCGTAAATCGCGCCGCCGGAGCTGCCTGCCGTATTGGTTTCAAACGTGCTTCCAGTGATCGCCAGCGTATCGGATCCGCCATAATAGATCGCCCCTCCGATATCATCGGTCGCCTTATTCGAGGTGAAGTCACTGTCTTCAATGGTGATGTCGCCCGATCCGGTCGCGTAAATTGCCCCGCCGGTACTGCCTGCAGTATTGGTTTCAAAACTGCTGCCAGTGATTGTCAGTGTGCCATCGTCGTTTTCAATCGCGCCACCCGCTGCCGAATAGTTTTTGTAGAGGGTGCTGTCAGTAATCGTCAGTGTGCCGGATCCGTTGTAGATGGCGCCGCCAGTGTCGCCGCCGTCAGTATTGCCAGCAAATACGCTTCTGCTGACTGTAACTTTTCCGTTATCATTGTAAATTGTAGCTCCACTTGCCGAAAAATTATTGACAAAGCTGCTGTCAGTGATCGTTATCGTACCTCTATCATTGTAAATCGCGCTGCCACTATCAGCTTGATTGGAGGTGAAGATGCTGTCAGTGATCGTTACCGCACCTTCATCATTGTAAATCGCGCCGCCATGAGTGGCGGCATTGCCGGTAAATCTGCTGTCAGTGATCGTTACCGTGCCGGCATTATAGATCGCGCCGCCGTCCTGAGCTGAATTACCGGAAAACACGATGGAAGAATCGGCGCCGTCGTCATCCAGACTGGCATCAGCACTACCGATATACAGGCTATCCCCGCTGGAGACGTTAAATACACCGCCCTCGCTTGAGGTCGACGAATTTTCATAGGTCAGCGTCGCTCCATCCTCGACATAGATAACGGATTCTCCGGAAACCACCGTCCGGCTGCTGATGGT
>NZ_JAATVV010000031.1 GCF_013184775.1 Martelella sp. HB161492 | reverse complement strand
GGGCTGGCTGTCTGCAGCGGAGCGCAGACGGTTGCCGATAGCATCGCGGGCATAATGGCTTTCATCGATCAGAGCGCTCTTGGTGCTGGCATAGATCTCGCCGGAAAGCGCATTGAAGGCCGTTTGCGCGGATGCTGCATCCAGAAACAGAACAGAATTATAAAGCGCCAGTGACGAACCTGACTGGTCCAGCGAATCCAGTGCCGATGCCGTGGCCATCTGGTTTGGCGTCTGCGCCGCGGTCTCAAACACATCGTCATCGACCAGAGCGATAGTCAGATAGGCGTTATTGGCATCATAAATGGTCGAGACAGCGAGAAAGGCTGACGTCGTGGTGGTTGCATCGAACGCCCCTGATACGCCGCCATCGGCGGAAAGCAGCGTATAGGTCTCACCATTCTGATAGCTGGTTTGCGCGTCAAGCGAGGTGACGGATACCGTGCCGCCATTAATGGTGACACTGCCGGTTGCCGTGACCATATCGCTGCTGCCATTGCCGCCAATATCGACAGCATAGGTCGAACCAGTCTCGAAGGTGAGGTCGCCATCAACGGTGAGCGTTGCAATGGAACTGGAGGCATTGCCGGGCGACAAGGTTCCGCCGCTTTCGACAATCGTCGTGCCGAGCGTGCCTGTGCCGGAAAGCGTTGCGCCATCATCGACTGCCGTCAAAATGCTGGAGGCAATCGAGCCATCGATTTCCAGCGTGCCAGCGGCAATTTCGGTCGGACCGGTATAGCTGTTGTCCGCCGTCAGGATCAGCGTGCCATCGCCTTCCTTGACGAGATCGCCAGCTTCGGTTCCGTCGCTGATCACGCCGCTGAGGGTCGCGGTATTACTTGAGGCGACGGTAAAGGTCGGGTCGCCGGAAAGGGTGATGGCATTGGCGATGTCAAGCCCGTCGCCATCAAGGGTAAGGGCGGTTCCCTCGCTCATGGCAAGCGTGCCGGAGCCAATGGCACTATCGGTGGTGACGACGAGCGTACCTGACAACAGCGCCGTCCCGCCGGAATAGCTGCTGGTGCCGGAAAGCGTATAGCTGCTACCGGTGCTGATGGCGAGGCCGCCCGTCCCGGAGATGGCGCCGGAGAAGCCACCTTCCGCGTTGGTGAGCGTCAGCGTCTGACTGCCCAGTGTCACCGCGCCGGAGCCTGACAATGTGGTAACGGAGGTTTCGCTATCGGTTGCCGAAATATCAAACGTGCCATCGGCTTCGATATCGACACTGCTGGAGGTCGCGATACTGCCGGAGCCCGACAGCGCCAATGTCCCCGCCGAAATCGTCGTCGTGCCGGTATAGTTGTTGGTGCCGGTCAGCGTCAGCGTGCCATCGCCAGTCTTGATGAGCGTTCCGGATCCCGAAATGATCCCGGTGAGGCCGAGGGTCGTATTGCCAGCGACATCAAAGCCGCCAGTTGTGGCCGTCAGGGTGACGGCGCGGCCAAGATCAAAGCTTTCCGTCGTCGCGAGCGTGCCGCCGGCAAGCGTCAGTCCGCCGGAAGCATCTCCCAGCGCAGCGTCAGTGGCAATCTGCAGCGTGCCGGCCGAAACCGTTGTCCCGCCCGTATAGCTGTTGGTGCCGGTCAGCACCACGGCTCCACTGCCGGTTTTGGTCAGGCTGGCGGAAACACCGCTGCCATCGACAAGATCGGCATTGAGGGTGAATGTGTCTTCGCTGGCAACGGCCTTGACATTGAGATTGCCTTCGAGCGCCACGCCGCCATCGACCGAAAGCGTCAGCGTGGTTTCGCCACCGGTGGTAATCAGCGCTGCATCACCGTCAACATTGCTGGCATCATCCGCCGTGCCGCCCCTAAGTGTGGCGCCATCGGCAAGGGTGATCGTGCCATCCGTGGTGATGGCATTGTCGCCTGCTGCCACAATGGTGGCACTGCTGCCAAGCGTGAAGCTGGAATCTTCGCCATCCAGTTCGATCGTACCAGCAGCGACGGTCGCAGCGGCATCGGTACTGGTGGCATTGCTGACCTCGCCATCGGCATAGAGGTAGAGCGTGCCTTCATTGACGTCGAACGTCGTATAGCCAGAACCGGACTGGGTGAAGTCATTGTCACCGCCCAGAGCCCAGGTGCCGGATTCCGTCTGGGTGATCGCAATCGCCCCTTCATTGCTGTCAACGCTCATCGGATCGCGCATATCCAGCAGGCCGCCCTCTTCAACCGAAACGTTGAGTGTGCTGGATTCAGTGCCAGAAGTGGATTCTGTATAAAATGCAATTGAGTTGGCTTCGCCATTGGCAGTATTGCCGGAAAACAGCGTAACATTGCCACTGGTCGTGTTCAGGTCGACCTCTCCCGAATAGGCAAAAATTGCACCACCATAGTCTCCGGCGATATTTCCGATAAAGTTGCTGTTAGTGATTGTTGCCGTGCCGCCAATGTTGAAAATAGCGCCACCGTGGTCGGTAGAGTTTTCGGTAAAGCTGCTGCCGATAATCGTTACCGTGCCGCCATTGCCATTTGCAATCGCGCCGCCATAAGAAGAGGCGGTATTGCCGTCAAAGCTGCTGTCAGTGATTGTCACCGTGCCACTATTATTTGTAATTGCGGCACCTTCCGAACTGGTAATATTGTCATCAAATCTGCTGTCGGTAATCGTTACCGTGCCGCCAGAGTTGTAGATCGCGCCGCCGGAGACGGTAGCGGTATTGCCATCAAACCTGCTGCCAGTGATCTTCAGCGTGCCGGATCCGCCGTAAAAGATCGCGCCGCCGATATCGTCGGTCGCCTTGTTTGAGGTGAAGTCACTCTTTTCAATGGTGATGCCGCCTGATCCGGTCGCGTAGATTGCCCCACCGGAACTGCCTGCCGTATTGGTTTCAAACGTGCCGCCAGTGATTGTCAGGGTGCCAGATCCGCTATAATAGATCGCCCCGCCGATATCGTCAGTCGCCTTGTTTGCGGTGAAATCACTGTCTTTAATGGTGATACCGCCTGATCCGGTCGCGTAGATTGCCCCGCCGGAACTGCCTGCCGTATTGGTTTCAAAAGTACTACCAGTGATCGTCAGCGTATCGGAGCTGCCATAATAGATCGCGCCACCGATATCGTTGGTCGCCTTGTTTGAGGTGAAGTCACTATCTTTGATGGTGATGCCGCCTGATCCGGCTGCGTAGATCGCGCCGCCGGAACCGCCTGCCGTATTTGTTTTAAACGTGCCGCGAGTGATCGTCAGTGCGCCGGATCCGCTATAATAGATCGCCCCGCCGACATTGTTCGTCGCCTTGTTTGCGGTGAAATCACTGTCTTCAATGGTGATGCCGCCTGATCCGGTCGTGTAGATTGCCCCGCCGGAACTGCCTGCCGTATTGGTTTCAAAAGTACTACCAGTGATCGTCAGCGTATCGGAGCTGCCATAATAGATCGCGCCACCGATATCGTTGGTCGCCTTGTTTGCGGTGAAATCACTGTCTTCAATGGTGATATCGCCTGATACGTCCGCGTAGATTGCCCCGCCGGAACTAACCGCCGTATTGGCTTCAAAAGTGCTGCCAGTGATGGTCAGAGTGCTCTCGGAACTGGAAATAGCGCCGCCATACAAGGTGGTCGTATTGTCGACAAAGCTGCTATTGGTGATTGTTACCGTCCCGCGAGAGCTGAAGATCGCTCCCCCCACTCCGGAAGAATTGTCGGAAAAACTGCTGTCCGCGATGGTCAGCGTGCTGCCGAGCCAGTTATCAATCGCGCCGCCAGTGTCGCCGTCGTCTTTATTTCCGGTAAAAACGCTACTGATGATTGTAATCGTGCCTTTATCATTATAAATGGCACCGCCAGTTCCCGAAGAGTTGTCGGAAAAGATGCTGTTGGTAATTGTTAGCGTTCCGCTATTGTAGATCGCTCCGCCGTTTGCTGCGGCCTTATTTTCAGAAAAGCTGCTGTCGGCGATGGTCAGCGCGCCTTCATTGTAAATTGCACCTCCATCGGTACCATTTTTAGCTTTGTTGCCGGAAAAACTGCTGCCAGTGATGGTTACCGTGCCGGCATTGTAGATCGCGCCGCCGTCCTGAGCTGAATTACCGGAAAACACGATGGAAGAAGCGGCGCCGTCGTCATCCAGACTGGCATCAGCACTGCCGATATACAGGCTATCCCCGCTGGAGACGCTAAATACACCGCCCTGGCTTGAGGTCGACGAATTTTCATAGGTCAGCGTCGCTCCATCCTCGACATAGATAACGGATTCTCCGGAAACCACCGTCCGGCTGCTGATGGT
>NZ_JAATVV010000030.1 GCF_013184775.1 Martelella sp. HB161492 | reverse complement strand
TGACCGAGAACCAGCCGCTCGGATCGGAAATGATTTCTGCGGTGTCACCCATGGGGCAAACCCTCCATCTCAGCTAAAATCAGGGGTAATGGTTCCGACGATGCGGCCCGCGTCATCTTCGGGCCATTCACTCACGGCCACGGTCTTAACGTCGTAGCTGGCCCAGTCGCCATCCGAGGACGGCACGATGGTGCCGACCACAAGCCCGGCCGCGTCAGCTGGCCAGTCCGTTCGTGTTGCAGGCGTCAGCCTGAACCCGGCTGCCTCACCGGAGGCCGCACCAAGGCAAAGAGCAAGACCAAGAAACATCAGGCCACCCCTTCGCTTGTTTCAGATGGCTTGTCCTGTTCGGGGATCAGAAGCCCGGTCGCCGGATCGCAATAGTTGAGCGCCTTCACGGCAACGTCGGCGCGGTCGGCCTTGACCAGCCATGTGATCGTGTCGGTTGCCGTTTCATCCTCGCAGATGATCTCGAAGACGTTTTCGTCTGTCTTCACTGGGCGGTTGCGGGCAAAGCCATCCTGATTGACCAGACTGACAACAATGGTGTTTTGCGCCAGCGCCGCCCATGTTCCGGCCGTCAGACCACAGGCCACGTCGATATTGACTGTTGCCTGACCGTCAACCAGTGTCGCCGTGCCCCATGCCTCAATGCCGTTATGCGGGCTTTCGGTCGAGGCGAAGACCAGAGACTTGCCATCAATGACAGGATGATCGATGCGGAAATTCTTCGCCGCACCGGTAATGCTGCCGGGTACCGAGAAGTCACCATCGCAGGTAAAAATCAGATAGGCGCTGATCCCTTCAGAATCATTTTCGACGCCGATCGTGGCATTTGGCCGGGCACCGGAAGGCTGGGAACCGCAGAAGAAGGCGCGCTTGTTCGGGTCATCATAGGCATAGGAATAATACCGCCCGCCCGCCGCACTGCCGGTCCCCGTCTTGGCGATCAGGTTGCGGGTCTCAAGCGTGCCGGTGAGCGTGCCGCCGGATGTGGCCAGCGCGCCAAGCGTCGCCAGCGCCGTTGCTGCATCGGCATCATCCAGAAGTGTTCTGGCAAAGGCGGAAACGCCAAGTGTCGTCAGTGCCGCACTTGCATCCGCATCATCAAGCAGCGACCGGGCAAAGCCTGTCAGCGTCGCAAGGCCCGCAGCACTTGTGCCGGTAAAATAAGCCAGCCTGTCAGCGGCAGGCGTCAGCCCGGCAATGGAGGCGAGCGCCGGATTGTTGAGCCGCTGGATATAATCGGCCAGCGCCACGGCATTGGCGATCACCTGCTGGCTGTCATCCTGCCGGGCAAGCGCATAAGCATAGGTGCCGGTTGCCCCCTGCCAGGTGACAGCCGCCGTGATCGCCGTGTCACTGTCGACAGAGGCAACCGGCAGGGCATTGCCTTCTGCCGCCGGATAGATCACGCCGCCGGCGATCACGGCCGTCTGCCAGCCCGTGCCGGTGCCTGTCACGGCCGCCGACCCATTGGTCAGCGTCACCGTACCCGTTGTGTATAGGGTCATGGGGAAAGCCTCAGAGGTAGTTTGTTACATCAGCGAGGAGATAGGAGACATCAGGATCGGAGGCGCTGCTCACAGACCCCGCCACCGGTGCCACCGGATATTGATAGACGCTGACCGGCGCGGAACTGTCGCCGGTCAGATACCAGGCGCCCCAATAGTACCAGAGCCCCTGTTGTGCGAAGTCACGGACAGCGACAGCGGGCTTTACCGGCAGGATTGCCATGTCCCGCCCGCTTACAAAGGTCTGCGAAAGCCGCAGGATCCGATCAGAAGAATGGAACACCGAACGGCCCTGCGCATCGAAGACCTCAAGCCCGAAGCTGTCAGCCGAATGGGTGTAGGGGCTGGCATCGAAGAGATAGAGCGCTGCAGTTTTGTCCCCCTGCGATCCGCTGCCGATTGCACCAGAAACCGTCACCGTGCCATCGCCATTACTGGCAATGACGACATTGACTGAGGCCCCGCCGCTCACCGGGCGGACACAGACAATCGCGCTGTCAGCCGCCGTCACCGTGTATGAGAAGGTGGAACCGTAAAAGGCCGCACCGCTGACAATGCTGTCACTGCCATCCGTTGCAATCGTCCGGGCATCGACCAGTTTGTAGACACCATAGGTCTGATCAAGCTGAAGAATGCCGCTATCATTGCGGATCTCGACACCGGCCGTCATCAGTAAACCCCATAGACAAGCGGATAGGACCCGGACGCCTGATCAGAGGCAATCGTCCAGCTGATCGTCGTGCCGGAGATTGTCACCGTCACCGCCTTCGCCACCGCCGGGCTTGTGGTGGCAAGGAAGAAGAACGGCGTGCCGGTGGAAAGCCCGGCATCCGAATGGCTGCCGCTGGTGCCGGTGATCGTGGTGAGACCGATCACCCGGCCTGTCCGGCTGGTGGTATCGAGAACAATGCGGCCGGATGCATCGAATGTCTGCAAGCCCGCCGTCATCACCAGATCCCCATGCGCACGCGCAGAGTGCCGTTGCCGTCATAGACCTGCACAAGGCTGTTATTGATTTCCAGCCGCTGCCCTGATGAAGCCGATTTGATCGAGATCTGCCCCGCCTCGCTGATAGTCACCAGATTGTTGATGTTGAGCGATCCGGCCAGCAGGGCGTAAATCTTCAGCGTGCCATTCTCGTAGACAAGCGGCTTCGAATTGCTGTCGAGAACAACGAACTGATCGGCCGAGACAGCAAAGCGGCTCTTCAGCGTGCCGCCATCATTGTAAAGCTCCAGGAAGAACCCGCTTTCGATATAGTCGCCACCCGTCCCTGCCCGCAGCATCACCGAATAGCGGGCCGAGACGCCCGACTGATCGGCAGCCGCCCGAAAGGCAATCTGCCCACCGGCAAAGCTGTCATTGAGCGAGACAGACATGGTGTCGATCTCTTCAGCCAATGCCTCATCGGCGGCCGCCCTTGCAGTCGTTTCCTGCGCCACCGCTGCCGTTGCTGCTGTGACCTCGGCCCCGACAAGCGTCAAGGTCTGTGCAAGCGCCTCATCTTCGCTGGCACGCACAAGCTGTTCGGTGACAATCTCGGCAATGGCATCGCCGATCTGCTGGCGGACCTCGACACGCTCCAGCAGGCCGACACTGCCCTGAAGCGACAATGCTGCGGAAATGTCCGCCAGCCTTCGCCCGACAATGTCGTCAAGCTCGCTCTGCATCTCTTCCATGCGCGCTTTGACGTCTTCGCCGAGTGCATCGAGATCGGCAATCAGCGACGAGACATTCGGCGTTTCAACCGCCAGCCATTCCGACCATTCCTGTATTGCCAGATCCGAGACAAACCGGCCGCGTGCCTCAACCCATGTCAGCGGCGGCAATGGCCCGATGATCCATGAGTATGGATCTTCATAGGCCGATTGATGCCCGGAAAAGATCACGTCGCCGCTATCGCGCTCGCGCACCTGCACGACAACCCCGGTCACGCCATCAATCCCCGCCCCGCAGGACACTCTGATCGCCGCAAGACGGCCGATCCCGTTGCCATCCGCCATGGTGGCCGGTTCCACCGTCCAGCCGGTCATCTGCTGATAGGGCGCTTCAATCGTGCCGATCCAGCCCGTCACCGTCGGCAAGGCGTCAGCCGCGGACCAGTCGTAATCGGCCGGATCGATCTCTTTCAGCGAGACAAGCACATTGGCATTCATCGGCGCACTGGCGGCAATCACCAGAAACTTCTTGGCAGAATAACCGTTGCGCAGGCTTGTCCACGATACGACGTCGTTTGGCTCCAGCGGCCAGGCTTCCGGCGGCAGCCAGATCTGATGTGTGCGAAACCGCCTTGCATCCTGCAGCATGGCCAGCATGAGCCGCTGCACCTGAGCGCCATAGGGGCAGGCCTCAAAGCTCACCGATGCAGGCAAGCGCCGGTCGCCGTCATCGGCTTCAAGCGTATCGTCATAGCGGCCGGGCGCATCCTTGCTCGACCACTTCTCATCCGGTTCCGGATAGGTCGCCTCAATCGCGTTGACCGTATCGTCAAGCGATCCATGCGGGTTGAAGGTCTGGCCCTTGGTGATGACCACATCGTCGTCAGTAAAGGCATAGACCGCACTGCCCGGCGCGCCGACCTGTATCTTGAAGATCCCGCCGACTTCCGCCAGCCGGGCATTGCAGGCCTGTCGCAACTTCTCGATGGCGTCGAGCGGGCGCTCATCGCCGGAGAATTCATAGCCGCCCTGATAGGCCGCAACCATGTTGCCATTGCCATCGTCAACCAGCGCATCACATTCATTCATCGCCGCCGCCCAGTTGGAAAAGGGCAGACGATAGGCGGAAAGATCCTGACCGCCATAAATCCACTGATCGCCGTAATAGACGCCACGGATGACGTTATAGATGATCACCGCGAGGTTATTGGACGGTGCCCATGTGGCGGCATCATCCCAGCGCTGATCGCCCTCACCGCCCGCGCTTGTGTCTGCACGCGGATCATAAAGCAGGATCGATCCCACCTCGAACAGCATCGACGGCACGCCGCTGAAGAGATCGGTATTATAGCGGCAGGTCACAATCGCATAGGCGCAGCCCCGGCCGATCCGGTCGTTGCCATAGGGCCGGTCGGCATTGCCGCCGAATTTGTCGACAAGATAGGCGTCTGCCGTGGTCTGGCTGCCATCATAGAATTTGACCCAAAGGTAATCCGTGCCGTCGACGCGGTATTCGGACACGGGAAAGCCGCGCGCGGCATCTTCCTCGCCGGTCAGCAGGGTCACCTTGTCATCACCGGCCCAGACCGCATTCAGCCCGGACACCGGCAGATTGGTGAGTTCGATGACGTCGACAAAGAAGGCGTTTGGCGTGTTGCCATCCTCACCCCATGTGCCTGCATATTTGCGCCGTCCGGCCGTGGCATAGCGCCCGGCAAAGAAGGTGACCGGCTGATCATCGCCCATCTGGACGGAAAGCGTCACGCCGGTCTCTGCCGCCGTGTCACTGGTTGACGACTTTGTCAGCGCCTTCTGGATCAGCGACACGCCG
>NZ_JAATVV010000003.1 GCF_013184775.1 Martelella sp. HB161492 | reverse complement strand
ATTCACGCACCGATCACGAAATCAGCGTTGACGATCACCGCCACGTGAACAGCGCCCGGCCATAGAAAAACCCCGGCGCCAGGCACCGGGGTTCAGACATGTCAGGCCTTGAGCACAGCCGGAACATCGAAGAACCGCCCCTCACCCTTTTCGCCCGGCGCCCTAACGCACGAACCGCGCCCGCTCCTCCCGGAAACGGCGGGCGAGGTGGCGCCGGACAAGAGCGATACGGGCGAGGTCCCCCGTGTCGGGATGGGAGAGAAGGTAATAGGACCGCCGGAAACCGACCTCGGGCAGAACACGGACCAGCGCATCGCGTTCCCTGACGGCAAAATCATGCAGAATACCGATGCCGATACCGGCTTCCACGGCCTCCATCTGCCCGGCGACGCCAGCGCAGCGAAACTGGCGGCGCGACCAGCGGGTCAGCCGGCTGGCATAATTCAGCGATGACGCATAGGCGTAATCCTCCACCCCGGTCACCACCGCATGAGCGGCAAGCGCCTCTTCATTTTCAGGCAAGCCGCACCGTTCCAGATAGGATCGCGCCGCATAGAGGCCGAGCGTATAATCCGTGAGGCGCGACACCACCAGCCGCCCCTCCTCAGGCGGATCGAGCGCGATCGCCAGATCTGCCTCGCGTTTCGACAGCGAGAATGTGCGCGGCAACGGCACCAGTTCGATGACAAGATCGGGGTGGGCTTGCTGCAAAAGCCCGAGTTCACGCGCGAGAAAATAGGTTCCAAGCCCGTCCGGCGCACCGATGCGGACCGTGCCGGAGAGGCTCTCGCCGCGCGCCCTGCTGTCCTCAGCCACACCAATGATTTCCGTCTCCACCCGTTCGGCGACCGCAAGCAGGCGCTCTCCCGCCTCCGTCAGCGTCGAGCCGGAGGGACGGCGGTCAAAAAGCGGCTCGCCAAGGGCCTCTTCCAGCGCATTCAGACGCCGCGCCACCGTCGCATGGTTCAACGACAGCGCCTGGGCTGCCGCCAGGATCTGCCCGCGCCGGGCAACCGCCAGAAAGATACGTAAATGATCCCAATCCAAGACAAGGGCTCCATAGGCTATAAATTCTGCACAATGGGTTTGTGAAATATCCTGTTTCTTTGCAGAAATGAATAGGTAACACTCGCCGCCATCAACAAGGCGGCGCAAGCCGCATATCCGGAGGAAACGGCATGAAATCCATTCAGCATTTCGTCAATGGCGCAGCCTTTGCCGGCACCGGCACACGCTCGGTCCCGGTTTACAATCCCGCAACCGGTGAACAGAGCGCCAGCCTTTCGCTCGGCGCGACAGAAGATGTCCGCGCCGCCGTTGCCGCAGCCAAGGCCGCATTTCCCGGCTGGGCGGCAACCACGCCGCTGCGCCGCGCGCGCATTCTGAACAAGTTCCTCGCCATTCTGGAAGAGCGGGCCCCGGAGCTGGCCACCATCATCACCGCCGAACATGGCAAGGTTCATTCCGACGCGCTCGGCGAAATCCAGCGTGGCCTCGAGGTTGTGGAATTTGCGACCGGCATTCCGCAGATGCTCAAGGGCGAATACACCGAAAATGTCGGCACGGCCGTCGACAGCTGGTCGATGCGTCAGCCTCTGGGCGTTGTCGCCGGCATCACGCCGTTCAATTTTCCGGCCATGGTGCCGATGTGGATGTTCCCGGTGGCGCTCGCCTGCGGCAACACCTTCGTGCTGAAGCCCTCCGAACGGGACCCCTCCGCCGCTCTCGTGATTGCCGAATGGCTGAAGGATGCCGGACTTCCAGATGGCGTCTTCAATGTGGTTCAGGGCGACAAGGAAGCCGTCGATGCGATCCTGTCCGACCCCGATGTCGAAGCGGTCAGCTTTGTCGGCTCAACGCCGATCGCCCGCTATATCTATACCACGGCAACGGCTGCCGGTAAGCGCTGCCAGGCGCTGGGCGGTGCCAAGAACCACATGATCGTCATGCCCGATGCCGATATGGATCAGGCCGCCGATGCGCTGATGGGCGCCGCCTATGGCTCGGCCGGCGAACGCTGCATGGCCGTTTCCGTCGCCGTTCCCGTGGGGGACGAGACGGCCGACCGCCTGGTTGCAAAGCTTCTGCCGCGCATTGACGCGCTGAAGGTCGGCCCCGGCACCGATCCTGCTGCCGAAATGGGGCCTGTCGTCACCGCCCAGGCGCGCGACCGCATTCTCGGCTATATCGATTCCGGCGTCGAGGAAGGCGCGGAACTGGTTGTCGATGGCCGAGGCCTGAAGCTTCAGGGCTATGAAAACGGCTATTTCGTTGGCGCAACCCTGTTTGACAAGGTCACCACCGACATGAAGATCTACAAGGAAGAGATCTTCGGCCCGGTTCTCGCGATCGCCCGTGCCAAGAGCTATGACGAGGCTGCCGGCTGGATCAATGACCACGAATTCGGCAATGGCACGGCAATCTTCACCCGTGATGGCGATGCGGCCCGCGAATTTGCGCACAAGATCAAGGTCGGCATGGTCGGCATCAATGTACCGATCCCGGTTCCCATGGCCTTCCATTCCTTTGGCGGCTGGAAGGCCTCGCTGTTTGGCGATCACCACATGCACGGGCCGGAAGGTGTGCGGTTCTACACCCGTCTGAAGACCATCACCAGCCGTTGGCCGGCCGGAATCCGCTCCGGTGCGGAATTCTCCATGCCGACGATGAAGTAAGGCTCACCCCGTCACCGTTGATCACAGCGACCCCGGCATGGCCAACCATGCCGGGGTTTTGCTTTGCATGCTGCTGCACCGTGGCCGGCCTTGAATATATACAGTTAAACTGTATATATAGGCGAAATCCATCCATCGGGAAAGCATGTCATGTCAGCTGTAAGCAGCGAGAAAGAGGTCGTTTGTCGGTTCAACGCCGAGGTCATTGAGCAGGGCAATGCTGAAAGCTTCGCTGCACTCATGGGCGACGGCTTCATCAATCACGCCGCGCCCGCCGGAGCGCCGAACGGAGCGGAAAGCATGTGGAATACGTTTGAAAACGTGCTGCGCCCCGCTCTTTCCGATCTCCGGGTCACCATCCATGAGCAATTGCAGGAGGGCGACCGGGTCGTGTCACGCAAGACCATCAGCGGCCGCCATACCGGCCCGTTTATGGGCGTGGCGGCGACGGGACGAGAGGTTGCCATCAGCGTCATCGACATTGTCCGCGTCAGGGATGGCCGCTATATCGAACACTGGGGCGTCAACACGCTCGGCGCGGTGATTGCCGCATTGAAGCAGCCATAAGCAGTGCCGGTCATCCCCGGGTGATGCGTTCAAGCAATGCGGCGGCCTCCTTCATCACCCGCTGCTCGTCTTCGTCTAGATGCATGGCAAGAGCGCCAGCGATCCAGGCGCTGCGTGAATTCCGCGCGCCCTCGAGCACAAGCCGCCCCTCTTCGCTCAGACTGAGAAGCTGACGTCGTCCATCGCTGGGCGATGGCGACCGCGTCAGCAGCCCCTCCGTTTCCAGCTCGCCGACGACGAGCCGCATGCTCTGGTGCCTGACACCGCGGAGACGCGCGAGATCGCTTGTGCTCATGGCACCAAAGCCATCGAGAAGCGCCAGCGTTTCCACCCGGGCGGAGCCGGGCGTTCCCGCCTCGGCCCTGACCTTGCGCACAAAGCCGCCAACTGCACGGCGCAGGTTTTCGGCCAGCGAAAACAGGCCCTCTTCGGCAAGCGGCCCGTCCGTTTTGTCGTCCATTGCTGCTCTCCTCGTTAACGGCCTCGGTGATCTGGTTCATTCCGGCGCAGCGTCCCACCAGCCCGACCCTGCCGGACCAGATGGATGGAAACGGCGAGCCCCATCAAGCACAACGCGCCCCCATCAGACCACGCAAATCATAACACCAAGACAAAGCTTACCCTTAACATCATCCAGTGACTGCGGTTTTCTGATCCGATCGGAATAAGCGAGGCAGCCGGAAGGCGCCGGGTTCACCGGCTGGCGGAACCCCAGAAATACGCGATGCAGGCGCGCTGTTTTGATCTATGCCCTTAACGCCGGTTTTTTTTCTGCTATAACGACGGTCGAATTGAGCGACAGGGGCGTCCGGGACACCGGGCTGAGAAGCACCCTTTGAACCTGATCCAGATCATACTGGCGGAGGGAGTCACTCGGGTCCTCCGCTTCTCCCGGTTGCCCCGTCTGGTTTCCCTTCCAAAACGCGAACGGGAGACCGAAATGGCAGACCTGAATTCTGGCCAACTTCTTGAGAAAATGCGCGCAGATGCACCTCTGGTGCAATGCATCACCAATTATGTGGCAATGAATATCGCCGCCAACGTGCTTCTTGCCGCAGGCGCCTCGCCAGCAATGATTCATGCAGAGCAGGAATCAGGTGAATTTGCCCGGGTCGTTTCCGCTCTCACGATCAATATCGGCACGCTGTCGCCAGACTGGATTGCCGGCATGAAAGCCGCAGCGACCGGCGCGAACGAGGCCGGAAAGCCCTGGGTCCTGGATCCCGTCGCCCATTTTGCCACGTCCTACCGGGCACGGGCGGCACTGGAGATGCTGGATCTCAAGCCGACAATCCTGCGCGGCAATGCGTCCGAAATCCTCGCCTTTTCCGGCGCGACCAGCGGCAAGGGCGTTGATGCCGGCGACAGTGTGGAGGCGGCAGAAGCAACCGCCAACAGGCTGGCAGCCGAACGCGGCATGGTCGTCGCCATCACCGGCGCCATCGATTTCGTCACCGATGGCACCCGCACGGCCCGGATCGGCGGCGGATCGGCCCTGATGCCGAAAGTCACGGCGCTGGGCTGCTCGCTCACCTGCCTGGTCGGCGCCTTCGCCGGGATCAGCCCCGCTGATCCCTTTGCAGCCACCGTTGCCGCCCTTTCGCTCTTCGGCGTTGCTGGCGAACGCGCTGAAAAACTGGCCGCCGGTCCCGGCACTTTTGCCGCCCATTTCCTCGACCAGCTGGCCGCGGTCACCCCGGCAGATCTTGATAATGCAAGGATTGAAGCCTGATGAAACCCTCTCTTGATCTCTCCCTCTACCTCGTTCTCGACCCCGGCCTTTGCGGCGATTACGGCATGGTCGCAACCACGCGCGATGCGGTTGCCGCAGGCGCCACCGTGGTGCAGTTACGGATGAAACAGGCCTCGACGCAGGAGCGCATCGAAATGGGCCGCGCCCTGAAACAGGTCACCGATGGCTCACGGGCAAGGCTGATCATCAATGATGATGTCGTTGCCGCCGTTGCCATTGATGCCGATGGCGTTCATGTCGGCCAGGCCGACGACCGTCCGCCCTTTGTCCGGCAGATGATCGGCCCTGACAAGATCCTCGGTCTTTCCGTCGACAGCCTCGATGTTGCCGACCGGATTGACCCGGCGCTGATCGACTATATCGGCGCTGGTCCGGTTTTTGCCACGGCAACCAAGCCCAATCATGCGCCGCCGGTAGGCTTTGAAGGCCTGGCCGAGATGATCCGCCGCGCCAAGGTGCCGACCGTGGGCATAGGCGGCCTCAACGCAGCCCATGTGGAAGCAACCCTTGCAACGGGCGCCGACGGGATCGCTGTCGTCTCGGCGATCTGCGGCACCCCGGATCCGGCGGAGGCGACCCGCGCCCTTGCCGCAGCCATAGCGAAAGCGCGGTCATGACCGCCAATATTCTTTCCATCGCCGGTTCCGATCCTTCGGGCGGAGCCGGCATCCAGGCGGACCTGAAGACCTTTGCCGCGCGCGGCACCTATGGCATGGCGGCGCTGACCGCACTGACAGCGCAGAACACGCAAGGTGTTTCAGGTGTCGAACAGGTTTCCGCAGACTTTGTTGCCGCACAGATCGCTGCAATCTTCGCCGATATCCGCGTTGATGCCGTCAAGATCGGCATGATCGCCAATGCCGGGGTCGCAAAGGCGGTGGCAAAGAGCCTCGCCGGTCACCGGCCTTTGGCGGTGGTGCTTGATCCGGTCATGGTTGCCAAGGGCGGTGCCCGGCTTTTGCCGGAGGATGCCATCACCGTGCTCAGGGCTGAGCTTCTGCCGCTTGCAACGCTGATCACGCCCAACCTGCCGGAAGCCGCCGCCCTGCTTGATATGGAAGAGGCCAGAGACAGGGACATGATGCTTGTTCAGGCTGCCGCCCTGCGGGCACTCGGCCCAGCCGCAGTCCTCGTCAAGGGCGGCCATCTGGACGGGGCGGAAAGCCCTGATCTCCTCTTGAGCGAAGAGGGGCCCGTCTGGTTCGAAGCCGCGCGCGTTGCAACGAAAAACACGCACGGCACCGGTTGCACCCTGTCATCGGCAATTGCCGCCGAGATTGGCAAGGGGCTGCCCCTTGCCGAGGCCACCCGCGTCGCCAAGGCCTATGTGGCCGAGGCGATTGCCGCCGCCGATGCCCTTTCCGTCGGCGGCGGCCACGGCCCTGTGCACCATTTCCACGCGCTCTGGCGGTAAAACCGAAAAAAGCGCGCTGCCTGGGTCAACAGTTCGTGAGGCCGTTGCTTTTCTTCGTCGCCGGCATTCAATCCGGCGACGAAGCACGGCATAATCTACCGATCATCTGCCGCCAGACGCCTGGAGAAGCGCCTATGACGACACGACTTATGATCACCGGAACCCTTATACTCTGTCTTGGGGCGGGGGCTGCCCTTGCAGACGATCCACCGCAAATCATCCGCCAGGGGCTGATGAAGCAGATCGCCGGCGCGATGGGCACGTTAAGTGCGATCGCCAAAGGCCAGAAACCCTATGATCCCGTTGTCGTGGAAGGCGCGCTGACGACGATTGCCACAGACGCCAAGGATTTTCCGAACCATTTCCCCGAAGGCTCTGAAACCGGAAACGGCACCGAGGCGAGCCCGGCAATCTGGCAGAACATGGCCGATTTCGTCGCCCATGCCGACAAGCTGTCAGAAACGGCAGGGTCACAGCTCGCCGCCCTGCCGACGGATCCGGCGGCTGTGGCCAAATCGATGCAGGCGATCGGGGCCAATTGCGGTGCCTGCCATCAACTCTATCGGGTTTCGAACTGAGTGCGCATTGGCGGATGATGCCCTCGTCGCCGCCGAAGCCAGCGCCATGGAGCGGCGGATCGTGATGAAACGCCATCGGTCCGTTTGACGGCAAAGGTGACGTTCCGGCCAGCAGCAACTTTGCTTCGCGAGACGCCTTTCCGGTTCTCGCGAAACACGATGTGATAGCCCGATAATCCAGATCCTGTTGAGGACAGCCTGTTGAAGAAAGCCAGTGTCTTCGCCCTCATCCTCGCCGGAGTGCTTGTTGCCGGCGCCTTTTATGTGGCGATCATGCCGCAAAAGCTGTCACGTCAGGATTTCATCGCCACCGCAGCGCAGGACCCTGCCCGCGGCGAGGCGGTGTTCTGGATGGGGGGCTGTGCCAGCTGCCACGCCGCCCCTGGCAGCACTGGCAGCGACAGGCTGGTGCTTTCCGGCGGTCTTGCGATTGAAAGCGATTTTGGCACGTTTCACGCACCCAATATTTCTCCCGACCCCGAACACGGGATCGGCCAGTGGAGCGAACTGGACTTTGCCAATGCGCTGCTTGAAGGTGTCGGCAGACATGGGGAAAATCTTTACCCTTCCCTGCCCTACACCTCCTATACCAATATGAGCGACGAGGACGTGCACGACCTGTTCGCCTTCTTGAAGACCCTGCCGGCAAGCGCCGAGCCAAGCCGGCCGAATGCCTTGTCCTTTCCCTTCAATCTGCGCCCGGCGCTCTCCTTCTGGAAGATCCTGTTCTTTTCCGAGGGACCGCGCGTGACCTTTGCAGAACCAAGCGATCAGGTCCTGAGAGGACAATATATCGTCGAAGGTGCGGGCCATTGCGGCGAATGCCACACGCCGCGCAACAGGCTTGGCGGGCTTGATGAAAGCCGCTGGCTCGCCGGTGGCGCCAATCCCGACGGTCCGGGTACGATCCCCAATATCACACCGGGGTCAAAGACGATTGGCAGCTGGTCCGAAAGTGAAATTGCCGACTATCTCGAAACCGGGTTCACACCCGATTTCGATGTCGCGGGCGGCGCCATGGCAGACGTGCAGCAGAACCTGTCTCATCTGCCACGCGCAGATCTTGAGGCGATTGCCGCCTATCTCAAGGCGATACCGGCGCAATAGGCATGCGGCCGGTTCAGGGAACGACCGGCGCTGTCAGTCCAGCGCCTGAAGATAGCGCATCCCCGTCACCGGCCGGGGAATAAATGCCATCTGTTCATAAAATCTGTGCGCCTTGACATTGCCGGTCGCAGCACTAACCGAGATGTATTCGCAGCCCGCCTTGCGGGCGAAATCACGGGCGCGGTCCATCAGATGCTGGCCGACGCCATGGCTGCGATGGCCATCGCGAACGAAAAGGTGATGCAGGTCCATGCCCCGCTTGCCCTGCTGGGCGCGGTAGAGCGGCGTCAGAAGCGCGTAGCCGATCAGCCCATCGCCGGCGGCAGCCACCAGCGCGGTTACCCAGGGCATCGGACCGAAAAGGTCACGCCGCAGATCGTCTTCATTGGCTTCCAGCCCATCGCCGTGATGGGCAGCCAGAAGGCCTATCATTTCTAGGAGTTCGGGTATATCGGCCTCAATCACCCGGCGGATCGTCACGATCGCCGGCCGTTCCAGCACGATTTCGGTATCTTCAGTCATTGTGGTCGTCCCTTGGTTCTGGTTCACCGCCGGGACGTTTTGTTCAAAACCTTGCCGCCCCAGGCGGCCGGTGTTGAACATGATCAATCGCGGCCGCTTCTATCGAAACAGCCAAAAATACTTTGCAGTGTGGAGCGCGATGTTGATCATGCGGCATTTGATGCGCCGAAAAGCGGCATCTGTCAACTCAAAATGGTCTCAATGCTCGTGCTCGCACAGGCTATGATCTGATAGTGAGCGCAGCACATAGCACTCGCCAACCGCATGGCCATCGCATCGGGAGGCGATCCGCTCCAGCTCGGCTTCGAGCGTCTGCAGCCGCGCAATCTTGCTGCGGATGGACGCCAGATGCTCCCGCGCGATGGCATCGGCTCGCCCGCACGGCTTTTCCGGATGGCCTGACAGTTCGATCAGCTCCAGAATTGCCTCCAGCGACATGCCGAGATCGCGCGCATGACGGATAAAGCTCAGTCTTTCCAGCTCTTCCGTGCCATAGCGACGCTGGTTGCCCTCGGACCGCTCGGCCGGGCGAAGCAGGCCGCTTTGTTCATAATAGCGGATCGTCGGCACCTTCACGCCAGTGCGGCGGGAGAGTTCACCAATGGAATACATGCGCGTCCTCCTGCTTAAAAGCTCCAGAGACTAGAGATATGGGGATCATGGCCGCCAAAGGCAAGCGCCGCGGACGCGCTGCGCTGCAGCGCATAAAAAACGCCCGGCAGACTGACCGGGCGTCGGATTGCTGACAAAGTCATTCAGATTGCCTGTTTGGGGCGGAATAGCCGCGCCCTCCTTCGTCATCCCCGTGCTCGTCACGGGGATCCAGGCTCTTCATAGCATTGATTATAAGAGTCTTTCGCCGTGCAGACGCACGGCGGCTGGATGCCTGTGACAAGCACAGGCATGACGTCAGCGAAAGGGGAAGCGGTTTATCAGCAATCTGAACGCCCGGCACAATGACCGGGCGTTCCAGATCGCGGAAAGCCAGAAAGCGTTATTTCTTGCAGGTGGCGCGGGCCCAGTCCATGTAGAGTTCCATGGCTTTCTTCGCCATCGGGCCATGGGCAAACTGGCGGTCATCAAGCTGGATGACCGGAGTGACCTTGCTGTAATTGCCCGTCAGGAACAGCTCGTCAGCTTCCATGAAATCCTTAACCTGCAGTGTCTTCTCTTCAGCCGGAATACCGTTGTCACGGAACAGCTTCAGGATACGCTTGCGGGTGATGCCCGCCAGGAAGCAGCCATTGTCTGCCGGCGTCATCGGAATACCGTCCTTGACCAGGAAGATATTCGCCGATGCGGTTTCGGCAACATTGCCGTTCATGTCGCGGGCCAGCGCATTGTCGAAACCGCGGGACCGCGCCTCGATCATCATGCGGCCGGAATTGGGATAGAGCGAGCCTGCCTTGGCAAAGGTCATGGCGACTTCCGGCGACGGACGGCGGAAGGGCGAGACGGTGAGCTTGACCGGCGTGGTCGAGGTCATCGGCGTTTCAAACAGGCAGAGCGCAAAACGGGTCGACGCCGGATCGGCAGGAACGAGACCGCCCATGCCATGTTCAGCCCAATACATCGGCTTGATATAGACCGCCTTGTCGCCAGCGAATTTTTTCAGGCCTTCCCAGACCAGCGCTTCGATTTCTTCCGAGGTCTGGGTCGGCTTCAGGCCGAGATTGGTCGCCGAGCGATTGATGCGCTTGCAATGCTCATCGAGATCAGGCGCCATGTTCTCGAAATAGCGTGCCCCGTCAAAAACAGTCGAGCCAAGCCACATGGCATGTGAGGTCGGCCCGATCAGCTTGGGATTGCCGGGAAGCCACTCGCCATCGACATAGGTCCAGGTTGTGGAAGCGGGGGAAGTATCGACTGCCATTTCATTCTCCTTGCGATGCCGCCGGTCACCCGTCACACCGCCATCGCACCAGCGCCGGAAACATGGCTGAAGCCGGTCAGAGCAGCGTTCGGTCGGGCGTGAAAGGAGGCGGCCAAAACAGATGCCGCAGGAAAGACCACGCGGGCAAACAAGGTCAAGCGCAATCTGTGCGAAACAGTGTGTTTGCTACCATTAAGCACAGAACCAGACCTGGAAATCTCCAAAAAGTTGCCGATACTTCACCGGGAAAGATGGATGCATCAACAACATTTATGTGGCCAGAATGAAACGTTTCGACGCAATTCCATCCTGACCCGATTGAAGATGGTTAACGAAGCGCCTACAAGCATTGGCACAACAGGCATGTCGAAGAGGGATTCATCAATGTCACATGAAGCTTACATCTTCGACGCCTATGGGACTCTCTTCGATGTCCATGCTGCAGCGCGAAAGCACGCCGATCGCGCCAATGGCCAATACAAGCTTCTGTCCAATGTCTGGCGCGCCAAGCAGCTGGAATATTCGTGGGTGCTGACACTTTCCGGCCAGTATGAGGATTTCTGGACGCTGACGGAGCGGTCGCTGGATTTCGCCATGCACTCGATCGGCCTGATCGACAAGAGCCTGCGGGCGGACCTTCTCGACACCTACTGGACACTCGACTGCTATTCCGAAGTGCCGGAGGTCCTGCACCGGCTGAAGGCGCGCGGCGCCAAGATTGCCATTCTCTCCAATGGTACCGTCGCCATGCTGGAAGCAGCTGCCCGCAAGGCCCACATCGAGGATCTGCTCGATGACATTTTCTCCGTCGAGGCTTTGCGTCGTTACAAACCCGCGCCGGAGGTCTATGATCTGGTCATCTCGTCCTACCGGGTGTTTCCCGATGCCGTGTCGTTCCAGTCATCAAACCGCTGGGACATAGCGGGGGCGGCCAATTTCGGCTTCCGCACGGTCTGGATCAACCGGCATCAGACACCCAATGAGTATGAGGGCATGGGGCCGAACCTGATCCTGCCGACACTGGACGGGCTTTAACACTGGGAGCCAGACATGGCGTGGTCGGCAACACAATATCTCAAATTTGAAGACGAACGGTCCCGGCCTGCCCGAGACCTCCTCGCCGCCCTGCCCGATATCGCTGTGGGTCACGCCTATGATCTTGGCTGCGGCCCGGGAAATTCAACGGCACTGGTCAAGCAGCGCTTCCCCGATGCCGCAGTCACCGGCGTCGATCTTGATGACGACATGCTTGCAGAAGCGCGCCGCCGCATGCCGGATACTGAATTCCTGCAGGCCGACCTGGCCGGCTGGCGCCCGGCAAAAGGCGCGGATCTGATCTTCTCCAATGCGACCTTTCAGTGGCTACCGGATCATCTGAGCCTTTTGGCGGCACTGGCCGGTTCCCTCGCCGATGGTGGGGTGCTCGCCGTCCAGATGCCGGACAATCTCGGCGAGCCGACGCATCTGCTGATGGAAGAGACCGCCCTTGACGAGCCCTTTCGTGAAAGCTTCCTGCGAAACAGTGCAAGGCGCACACCACTTCCCGGCCCGGAACGCTATTATGAAGCGCTGACCGCGGCTGGCTGCCGGGTCGATATTTTCCATATCGTCTACCACCACCCACTGTCGGGGCCGGCGGCGATTGTCGAATGGGTCAAGGGAACCGGGCTCAGACCCTATCTTGACCGCGTTCCGCAGGCCCTGCGGGCTGACTTTCTTGCCGGTTACGAACGCCGCATCGCTGCCGCCTATCCTGCCATGGCCGATGGCAAGGTTCTGCTTCGCTTCCCGCGCCTGTTCATTGTTGCGGCGCGTGCGGGCTGACCCCAGAAGACAAGGGCCGGCGCATGGCACCGGCCCTTTCGAAAACTGATCGTTTCAGATCCTCAGTCAGCAAGACCGACCGGAACCTCGTAGCTCACCCGCAGCGCATGGCTGTATGGGCAGACGATATGGGCCTTCTTGACCAGATCTTCGGCGACATCACGGTCAAGGCCGGGGATCGAGACGGTGAGAGCGACATCGATGCCGAAGCCCTGGCCGTCATCGCGCGGTCCGACACTCACCGTTGCCGTTACGGCAGTGTCATCCGTCAGCTTGATCTTTTCGCGCATGGCGACATTGCGGAGCGCGGAGTGGAAGCAGGCAGAATAGCCGGCGGCAAAGAGCTGTTCCGGATTGGTGCCATCGCCGCCGGCGCCGCCCATCTCCTTAGGCAGAACCAGCTTGACTTCGAGCTTGCCATCTTCGGTCTTTGCCGTGCCTTCACGTCCACCCTTGGATGTTGCTTTGGTCGTATAGAGCGCCTTGATCATGGTCTTCGTCCTTTCGTCTCCAGCCTTCCGGCCGCTGTGACTGTCTGATTGCGTTACGCGTCAAACGGCAGATCGTTCCGTCCGGCGTTGCAAAAATTAAATAGCGCCAAATTAAATTGTGTGCAATACAATTTTGCAAATTTTATTTTTCTGCTATAACGGCGCCATGAACACAGATGAGAACAATGCGCCCTCGATTGCCGAAATGATGCATCTGGACAACCAGATCTGCTTTTCGGTCTACGCTGCCGCCCATGCCTTTGCCCATGCCTACAAGCCGCTTCTCACGCCGCTCGGGCTGACCTATCCGCAATATCTGGTCATGCTGGTTCTGTGGGAAAGTGCTGCGCTTGGCGTGAATGAGATCGGCCAGCGCCTGGGGCTCGACTCGGGCACGCTTTCGCCGCTGCTGAAACGGCTGGAGGCGGCCGGGCACATTGTCCGCAAGCGCGCCGACGGCGACGAGCGCCGCGTCGTCATCTCGCTTACGCCGCAGGGCAAAGCGCTGCAGAAGCAGGCAGAGACCGTTGCCGCGGCAATCGGCCGGAAAACCGGTTGCACCATCGAAGACGCCGTTGACTTACGGAACCGGCTCAACTTATTGTCCGCGCAACTCAGAGCCTGATACGCAAGGCGGCATCAACACATGACCAAAGAACCGCAGGCGCGGTATAGGCACAAGGCGTCGGAAACGATTGATACGCTTGTCAGTGTCTGTTCAGCGCGAGACATCAAAGTCTGGCGTTTCACGGCAAGAATGACAGTCAAACATATCGAAGCACGGCGGTATTGCGTCATCGTTCCCGATGACGCTGTCGCATTGTTCCGTCAGGAATCACCGGAAAACTACGATGTCATTGCCGAGGGTGCGATCGCAGCACCCTATATTGACATGCTGCGCGAAGCCGCTGCGGCTTCTGGGTCGAAGCGCTTCGGCTGGTATCTTCAGCAATTGCTGAAAATCTCCTTTTCCGCCAGCTGTGACGATGACGCCCTCGTGGTGATCTGGGATGCGGACACCGTGCCGCTCGTCCCCTTGCGTTTCACCGATGAAGACGGGCGCCTTCAGATCTTCACGTCGGACGAATACCATCAGCCCTATTTCGCCAATATTGAACGCCTGACCGGCATGAAACGGCGGGTCGAACACTCCTTCATTGCCCAGTGCCTGCCCTTCCGTGCAATCTGGCTCAAGACACTTCTCGGCGAGATTGCCGCCGCAAGCAACGGCCTCAGCCCGGAACAGGCCATCATTCGCTCGATCGATTTCCATGAGGATTCGGGCTTCAGCGAATTTGAACTGATCGGCACCTATATGGACGCACACCATCGTGCCGATATCAGATATAGCGACAGACGCTGGACAAGGGATGGCTACCGGCTATTCGTCAAACCCGAATTCACCCAGAGCCGTTCAGCGCGGCTGATCAATCGCGGCTATGATTTCGTCGCGTTCGAGGGCTGGAACAAGCCCGGCCGCAAGCAGCGGCGCCGGCGCCGCATCCTGCTGACGGGGGCACGGGCCATCCTCGGCTGAGGCCGGCCGCAAACGTCGATCCGATCTGTTCGAACCGGCACGTCAGCCCATTCTTCAGGCCGGCAGCACAGCGCGCACTTCGCCAACAGTGATCCCGTTCCAGTTCTTCATCACCGTCTTTGCACGGCCGCGAAGAGCCTCTGCAATATCGCCGTCGAAATAACGGGAGAGTACGGCGGCAACCATGGCCTCTGCTGCCCGCGTGGTTCCATCTTCGCATTTGAGCGCAATTCCGATGCCCTTCTCGGGAATGGCAGCACAGAACACGCCTTCGGCACCGGTCTTGGCGTAGAGGCGGCCCGGCGCCAGCGCCATCAGTTCGGTGCAGGCCCGGCCGGTTCCGGCGACATAGAAAGGCTCGGCCATGCAGGCACTCAAAATCCTTTTGCCAGCCGCCGCCCGCACGGTGCCAAGACCATTGCCGGTGGCAAGCTTGGCAAATCCATGCGCCAGCGCCCTCAGCGGAACGGCATAGGTCGGGATCGAGCAGCCATCCGTTCCGCAGGTGTCGGCGCCGACGACTGCGCCGGTCACGTCTTCCATCGTCGCGCGCAATTCGCGCTGAAGCGGATGATCGTAGCCGACATAGCCACGCGGATCGATATCCTGATGGCAGCAAGAACAGATGAAGCCGGCATGCTTGCCGGAGCAATTGTTGCAAAGCGCATTCGGGTGATCCATGGTCCGGGCCTGATGGATCAGCGTCGTCTGATCGGACGACCAGTGCGCACCGCATTCAAGATCGGCAACGGAGCGGCCGGCCTTTTCAAGCATGGCCTGCGCCAGCACGATATGCGCATCCTCGCCGGAATGGGAAGACGACGACAGGGCGATCTCCCGATCGGTAAAGCCGTAGAAATCCGCCGCCCCGCTTTCGACGACCGACAGGGCCTGAATAGCCTTGCAGGCAGAGCGCGGAAATACCGCCGCCTCAATGTCACCCGCCGAATAGACCAGGCCGCCATCGCAATCGACAACCGCAATCATTCCGCGATGCCGGCTTTCAACCAGCGCGCCACGTGTGACTTCAACCAGAACAGGATTGGACATAAGGATCTCCCTTGCCGCCCGCAAAACGTTGCCCGAAAAACTGGCATTTGCCACGTTCAGACACGCCTCGCAAGCGGGTTTTGGCTTACCTCCCTCCGCTGCCTCACGCCAGGCTGAGAACCAGCTTGCCGATATGGCTGCTTTCTTCCATCAGCCGATGGGCTGCAGCAACGTCATCCAGGGCAAAGACCTTGTGAATCACCGGTGTCACCTGCCCGGACACCAGAAGTGGCCAGACCTGGGCTTCCAGCTCATCGCGGATGGCTTGCTTCTCCTCCTCGCTGCGCGGCCGCATGGCCGACCCCGTGATTGTCAGCCGCTTGAGCATGATCGGCGCGAGATTGACATTTTCGGCCCGGGCGCCGCCAAGAAAGGCGATGATGGACAGGCAGCCGTCCTTCGCCAGAACCGACAGGTTGCGCTGAAAATAGCTCGCGCCAATCATGTCGAGCACGACATCAACGCCTCGGCGCTCTGTCTTGTCCTTGATGACATCGACAAAGTCCTGCTTTTTGTAATTGATCGCCACATCAGCGCCGAGCCCAAGGCAGGCTTCGCATTTGTCTTCCGAACCGGCTGTGACAAAAACGGTCGCCCCGAATGCGCGGGCGAGCTGGATCGCGGTCGTGCCAATACCGCTCGTGCCGCCATGAATCAGCACACTCTCGCCCTCGGTCAGTCCGGCCATCTGAAACAGATTGGCCCAGACGGTAAAGAAGGTTTCGGGCAGTGCAGCTGCCGCAATCATGTCCATGCCCTGAGGGACTGGCAGAACCTGCCCCGCCGGCAGCAGGCAATATTCGGCATAGCCACCACCATTGGCGAGGCCGCAGACCTGATCACCGACGCTGAAGCGGGTCACGGCATTACCGATGGCAACAATGGTGCCAGCGACTTCCAGCCCCAGAACCGGGCTGGCGCCGGGTGGCGGCGGATAATTGCCCTGACGCTGCGCGACATCCGGGCGATTGACGCCCGCCGCGGCGACCTTGACCACAACATCATTGGCGCCAGGCGTCGGCCGCGGCCCGCTCACGATCTGCATGACGTCTGCAGCGCCGAATCCCTTCAGCGTCACATATCGCATCGATCCATCATGAGTCATGACTGTCTCCCTTTCCTGATCGGCATGATTTTTGGCGTTTCGCTATTGCTAGCAAATTTGCCCGCCAAGTCGAACCGCCAATCTGTCGCAAGCGCACCGACATGCAATCTGGCTGGCGCCGCGGCGCCCGAAAACTGCGACCGACGACCGGGCCGGCGGCGGAATGGGCGCCCGGCATGCCAATAAAAAAGGGACGCTGGAAAAGCGTCCCCGGCAGGCAGGTCACATTAAGACCGCGCCATCAATTGGTCGGCTTGATCGAAAGCGCGAAGACGACCAGTGAAATACCGTAAACCAGGAAGTCGACGGCAACGAACAGACCAAGCAGCCAAAGTGAACTATGCGCGAAATCAGACGCGATCATGATCGCACTCAGCAACAGAACAAGGCCTGAAATCACCAGCCAGCCCCAGCCCTTTATCGGCCGGAACGACATGCCAAGATACAGCCGGAAACCACCGGCAACGGCCAGGGAGATCCCGATAATCACGGTGAAAAGGCGTGACGCCATGATCGGATTGTAGATCACGAAGATGCCGGCAAGAATATATAGAATGCCTGTTGCCAGCCAGAAGATTACCTGCCCGCGCACCTTTGCATGCATGAGCTGAACCAGATGGAATACGCCAGCCAGCATGATCATAACGCCAAAAAAGACGACAGATGCAATGGTCGCCACGAACAGATTGGCAATCAGAACGATACTGAAACCAAGCAAAATCAAACCAAAAGCAAGGATCCAGCCCCAACGCTTCTGGATCGGCAAGATTTCCGGCTTTTCCTCCTCGAGAAAGACCATCGCGATTCATCCTTTCCTTCTGGCCATTTACAGCAAACACACTAGGTGTGAACCGGGGACGAATCAACCGGACTTAACCCTGCAGTGGACGTTTCAGCCCCGCAGATCCACTGAAATGTGTGCGGGGCTCCATGACAGTTCGTTTGCGCTAACGGGAAACCTGCCTAATGTGCTGCGTCACGTACACTCGGACGCAGATAGATCACCCAATAGGCAAGTCCGACGATCACGCCACCGCCGATGATATTGCCGATCGTGACGGGGATGAGATTGTGGAGCACGAAATTGGCCCAGGTGAGATCGGCAAACTTCGCCGGATCGGCACCGCTGGCCGCCCAGAATTCCGGACCGGCCAGATGCCGCGTCAGAATGGCCATCGGAATCTGGAACATGTTGGCGACGCAGTGCTCGAAGCCCGAGGCCACGAACATGGCAACCGGCAGGACCACGGCGAGAAGCTTGTCCGTCAGGCTGCGTCCGGCATAAGACATCCAGACACCAAGGCAAACGAGCACATTACACATCGCCCCCAGTGCAACGGCCTGAATGAAGCTGTGATGCAGCTTGTGCTGGGCGATTGCCATATAATTGATACCGAGAAGACCGCTGTCACTTTCCCAGTGCTTGGCGAGCTGCATGATGATGACGAGGCCGAAGGCGCCAACAAAGTTTCCGGCATAGACGATCACCCAGTTCTTGCCGAGCTCTGCCCAGGTGATCTTGCCGCTTGCCTTGGCCACCACGGTCAGCACCGTGGAGGTAAACAGATCGCCGCCATTGACGACGACAAGCATCAGGCCGAGAGAGAAGGCGAGACCGCCAATAAACTTGTTCGCGCCCCAGCCCATCGCGCCGTTATCCGTCGTCACCACGGTATAGAAGACAAAGGCGATACCGATGAAAGCCCCCGCCGTCATGGCAGAAACGAAACAGGACAGGTTATCCTTGTGAACCTTGGCAACACCGATATCTTCGGCCTTGCGGGCCATTTCATGCGGCGGAAACAAATCGAAACTCTGATTTTGCATGTTCTTGGCTCTTTTCGATTGCGCCGGCAGGCGCATGAATAGCGTGAAAGCATGTCCCGATCCGGCCGGCGAGCGCCATGCGCAAAACGGGATGGCGTGGTCCGGCAGCAAGGTCGGGAAGCTGAACGAGAAGGTCTTGGGGCCCTTCCCACGCCCTTGATCTAGCAGACTGAACCAGCCCCTCGTTGATCTCGATCATAAAGGGACAGTGCGGCATACCGGATGAGACTGGGCCTGTTGCGGCACTGCGTCAATCATACCGTTGTACAGCTTGCCAGCAGCTTTCCGTTTTTTTGATTGATTAGTCAATTAAAAACATTACCCTTGGGACAAGGCCACGCAGGAGACATCATGCCGAAACTCGGAATGGAAAAGATAAGGCGTCAGGACCTGATCAGCGCGACCCGCCAGTGCATCGCCGCGAGCGGTTCCCTGAACGTCACCATGGCTGAAATTGCGCGGGTCGCAGCCGTTTCACCGGGCCTTGCGCATTTCTATTTCCAATCGAAGGATCAGCTGATCCGCGCCATGTTCACGCGCCTTATCAGCGAATATCGGACGGATCTGCAGCTTTCATCACGGCAGGCAATCACCCCGAGGCAAAAGCTCTCGGCCTTTGCCAATGCCTGTTTTTCCGAGAAACACTTCACGACAGAGGCGATTTCCGTCTGGCTGGTATTTTTTGCAAGTGCGAAGGAAAACCCCGAGATTGCGCGGCTGTTCTCGATCTATGCCCGGCGGACACGGTCCAATCTGCGCGCCGTACTGACAAGGCTGGTGCCGGCGGAAAAGGCCCGTTTCATCGCTGAGGGCATCGCCGCCATGGTTGACGGGCTCTACATCGCCCATAGCCTTGAAAGCCCGGTCCGCAACCGCTCTGACGCGGTTCGGCTGCTGGAAAACTATATCGACATCCAGCTTTCCGGACACGCAAGCAAGGAAAACTCCGCCGCATGAAGAAAAGCCCCGATATCCTCATCATCATGGTCGATCAGCTGAATGGCACCTTCTTCGATGACCATCCAGCCGGCTTTCTGCATGCACCGAACCTCAAGGCGCTGGCGAACGGGGCGGCCCGCTTCACCCGCAACTACACCGCCTCGCCGCTCTGCGCCCCTGGCCGCGCCGCCTTCATGGCCGGCAGCCTGCCAAGCCGCACCGGCGTCTATGACAATGCTGCAGAATTTGCCTCCGACATTCCGACCTATGCCCATCATCTGCGCCGCGCGGGCTATTACACTGCGCTTTCCGGCAAGATGCATTTCGTCGGCCCTGATCAGCTGCATGGTTTCGAAGACCGGCTGACCACCGATGTCTATCCGGCCGATTTCGGCTGGACGCCCGATTATCGCAAGCCCGGCGAGCGGATCGACTGGTGGTATCATAACATGGGCTCCGTCACGGGAGCGGGAACCGCCGAGATCACCAATCAGCTGGAATATGACGACGAGGTTGCCTTCCTCGCCAATCAGAAACTGCACCAGCTTTCCCGCATGAATGACGATCAGGACCGCCGCCCATGGTGTCTGACGGTCTCCTTCACCCATCCGCATGATCCCTATGTCGCGCGCAGACAATATTGGGATCTTTATGAGAACTGCCCGGCGCTGGAACCGGAAATCGGCGCGCTGCCGGAGACAGAGCATGATCCGCATGCGCGCCGCCTGCTGCGCTCGCTGGATTGTGCCAGTTTCGATATCACACCGGATGATATTCGCCGGGCAAGACGGGCCTATTTCGCCAATATTTCATATCTCGATGACAAGATCGGCATGCTTCTGGCGACGCTGGAGAAAACCGGCATGCGCGATAATACCGTCATTCTGTTCTGCTCCGATCATGGCGACATGCTCGGCGAGCGCGGCTTGTGGTTTAAAATGAGCTTCCGCGAGGGATCAGCCCGTGTGCCGCTGATGATTTCCGGTCCTGGCATAACCGCCGGCGCCCATGACGCGCCAAGTTCGAACCTCGATATTCTGCCGACGCTTTGCGCGCTCGCCGGCATTGATCCTGCGCCGCTTGCAGCCTGGAGCGATGGGACAAGCCTTATCCCCACCATGAACGGCGAAAGCCGGACAGAGCCGGTGCTCATGGAATATGCCGCCGAGGGGTCCGAAGCCCCGCTGGTCGGCATCCGCGCCGGGCGCTGGAAATATGTCCATTGTCCGCTTGATCCCGATCAGCTCTTCGATCTTGAGGCTGACCCGCATGAGATGGTCAATCTGGCGGAGGATCCGGCTTGCACAGAGGTGCTTTCGGCGTTTCGCCAGCAGCGCGACCAGCGCTGGGATATGGCCCGTTTCGATGCTGCGGTTCGCGAAAGCCAGGCAAGGCGGCTCGTCGTCTATGAGGCACTGCGCAACGGCGCCTATTACCCGTGGGACCATCAGCCGCTGCAACAGGCATCAGAGCGCTATATGCGTAATCACATGAATCTCAACGTGCTTGAAGACAGGCAGCGTTACCCGCGAGGAGAATGAACATGCTGAAGATCTGGGGCCGGCGGACATCGTCCAATGTGCAGGCATTGATGTGGGCAGTCGGCGAACTTGGGCTCGATTATGAGCGCACCGATATTGGCCATAAATACGGGGGCAACAGGACGCCGGAATTTCTGGCGATGAACCCGAACGGCCTCGTGCCGGTGCTCAAAGACGGCGCGGACGGTGAGCCCTTGTTCGAAAGTGCCGCGATCATACGGTATCTTTCAAGCCGTTATGGCGCCGCCCCGTTCTGGCCGGAAGACCCCGTCGCCCGCGCCCATGTCGACAAATGGGCCGAGTGGGCCAAGGCAACGGTGGCCCCTGCCTTCACCATGCCGATCTTCTGGCTTGCCGTGCGCACGCCTGAAGCCGAGCGTGATCCGGCAAAGCTTGAAGCCGCTGTCGCCAATTTCGCCCGGCTTCTCGATATTGCCGAGGCCGAACTTGCCGCCCATCCCTTCCTTGCCGGGGATGATCTGACCGTCGCCGATATCATGTTCGGCCATCTGCTCTATCGCTATTTTTCCGCCGATGAGATCGCGCGGCCATCACATCCAGCCGTCGAAGCCTATTACAGCCGACTGACGGAGCGTCCGGCCTACCGGGAACATGTGATGGTTTCCTATGAAGAACTGAGGGCCTGAACCATGCGCGCGCAGCCAAAAGCCAGCCATTTCATCGACGGCGCCTATGTGGAAGACGCTGACGGCACCATCATCGAGAGCATCTACCCGGCCACCGGCGAGGTGATTGCCCGGGTGCATGCGGCAACGCCGGCAATCATTGAAAGGGCTGTTGCTGCGGCTGAGCGTGCACAAGCCGGCTGGGCGGCCATGCCCCCGCGTGAGCGTGGCCGCATTCTCCGCCGTGCTGCGGAGATGATCCGCGCGCAAAACCGCGAGCTGTCCGAGCTTGAGACGCTGGACACCGGCAAACCGATCCAGGAGACCACGGTTGCCGATCCGCTGTCGGGTGCCGACAGTCTGGAATATTTCGGTGAGATCATAGCCTCGGCGCTGAATGGCGAGCATATTCCTCTGGGCGATGACGGCTTTGCCTACACGAAACGCATGCCGCTCGGCATCTGCCTCGGCCTTGGCGCATGGAACTACCCGCAGCAGATCTGCTGCTGGAAGGCAGCACCCGCGCTGGCAGCCGGCAATGCGATGATCTTCAAACCGTCGGAGGTTACCCCGCTTGGTGCGCTGAAGATCGCCGAGATCCTTGCAGAAGCCGGTGTGCCGAAGGGCGTTTTCAATGTAGTTCAGGGCGACCGCGACGTCGCGCCCCTTCTGGTCAGCCACCCTGAAATCGCCAAGGTTTCCCTGACCGGCTCCGTTCCGACCGGTCGCAGGGTCTATGCCGCTGCAGCTGAAGGGCTGCGCCATGTCACCATGGAGCTTGGCGGCAAGTCGCCGCTGATCATTTTCGAGGATGCGGACATCGAAAGCGCGATCGGCGCTGCCATGCTCGGCAACTTCTATTCCACCGGCCAGATATGCTCCAACGGCACCCGTGTTTTCGTACAGCGCAGTATCAAGGAACGGTTTCTGGAGCGGCTGAAGGCACGCAGTGAAGCCATCAGGATCGGCGACCCGCTGGATCCGGAAACACAGCTCGGGCCGATGGTCTCCATGGCACAGCGCGACAAGGTTCTGGCGCTGATCGCCACAGCGGAACCGGAAGGCGCGCGCCTGATCACCGGCGGCGGCATCCCGGCAGACCGTGCCGGTGAAGGCTACTATATGGAGCCGACCGTTTTTGCCGATGTCGCTGACCAGATGACGATTGCACGGGAGGAAATTTTCGGGCCGGTCATGTCGGTTCTCGATTTTGATGACGAGGCGGAAGCCGTTGCCCGCGCCAATGCCACCGCTTTCGGCCTGGCGGGCGGCGTCTTCACCGCCGACCTGGCCCGCGGTCACCGCGTCGCCGACCGGCTGGAAGCCGGCACCGTCTGGATCAACGCCTATAACCTGACACCGGTGGAAATGCCGTTTGGCGGCATCAAGCAGTCGGGTTTCGGCCGCGAGAACGGCCACGCTGCGCTGCAGCATTATACCCAGCTGAAGAGCGTCTATGTCGGCACGGCGCCGGTCAGTTCGCCCTACTGAAAGAAAGACCAAGAGTAAGACCATGCAAGCGGATTATGTGATCATCGGTTCGGGCTCGGCGGGTTCGGCACTCGCCTACAGACTGTCCGAGGACGGAAAGAATACGGTTCTGGTGCTGGAGTTCGGCGGCAGCGATGCCGGACCTTTCGTCCAGATGCCGGCTGCCCTCGCCTATCCGATGAACATGAAGCGCTATAACTGGGGCTATCAGAGCGAGCCGGAGCCCCATCTCAACAATCGCCGCATGATCGCACCGCGCGGCAAGGTGATCGGCGGGTCATCCTCCATCAACGGTCTGGTCTATGTTCGCGGCCATGCCGAAGACTACAATCGCTGGCAGATGCTTGGCGCACACGGCTGGGCCTATGCCGATGTGCTGCCCTATTTCAAGCGCATGGAAACGAGCCATGGCGGTGAAGCCGAGTGGCGCGGGACCGACGGTCCGCTGCATGTGCGTCGTGGCGATGTGCGAAACCCGCTCTATCACGCCTTCATCAAAGCCGGTCAGCAGGCAGGCTTTGAAACGACGCCAGACTATAACGGCGCCAAGGGCGAAGGCTTTGGCCTGATGGAACAGACCAGCCATCAGGGCCGGCGCTGGTCTGCGGCCAATGCCTATCTGAGGCCGGCGCTCAGACGAACGAACTGCGATCTCATACGATGCCTCGCCCGCCGGGTGATCATCCGCGACGGCCGCGCGATCGGCGTCGAGATCGAGCGTGGCGGCAAAATCGAGGCCGTGATGGCGAACAAGGATGTGATCATCGCCGCCTCCGCCTTCAACTCTCCGAAACTGCTGATGCTGTCCGGTATCGGCCCGGCTGCCCATCTCGCAGAACACGGCATTGACGTCGTCGCCGACCGGCCGGGCGTCGGCGCCAATATGCAGGATCATCTCGAATTTTACCTGCAGCAGGAATCGCTCGAGCCGATCACGCTCTATTCCAAGAACAACCTGTTCTGGATGGCGGTTATCGGCGCGCAATGGCTGTTCCTGAAGACAGGACTGGGAACCTCGAACCAGTTTGAAGCCGCTGCCTTCATCCGCTCGGCGGCGGGTATCAAATGGCCGGATATCCAGTATCACTTCCTGCCTATGGCCATCTCCTACGACGGCTCGTCACCGGCAAAGTGCCATGGATTTCAGGCGCATGTCGGTTACAACATGTCGAAATCGCGCGGCAGTGTGACCCTGCGCTCCAGCGAGCCGAAAGCCGATCCGGTGCTGCGTTTCAATTATATGAGCGATCCGGAAGACTGGGTGAAATTCCGCCATGCCGTGCGCATCACCCGCGAGATCTTCGCGCAGGATGCCTTTGCCCCCTATCGGGGCCGCGAGCTAGCCCCCGGCCC
Source organism: Martelella sp. HB161492 (assembly GCF_013184775.1). Lineage (GTDB taxonomy): Bacteria > Pseudomonadota > Alphaproteobacteria > Rhizobiales > Rhizobiaceae > Martelella. Next base: position 382,530 of record NZ_JAATVV010000003.1, on the reverse strand, counting down.
CGACGTGCAGTCGGATGATGAAATCGATGGCTTTCTGCGCGAACATCTGGAAGGCGCCTACCACCCCTGCGGCACCTGCCGGATGGGGGCAGCGACTGATCCGATGGCCGTGGTCGACCCAGAAACCCGCGTCATCGGCATCGACGGATTGCGCGTGGCTGATTCGTCCATCTTCCCGCATATAACCTATGGCAATCTCAATGGCCCCTCGATCATGGTTGGCGAGAAGGCGTCCGATCACATTCTGGGCCGGACGCCGCTGCCGGCATCCAACCAATCCGCCTGGATCAACCCTAGATGGCAGACAAGTGACCGTTAACAGGTGCATCCCCCGTTCGATTTGATCTCTGTCAGCGGCGCAAATCACTGTGGTTGCTGATGAACAATCGCGTCTGATACCCCGATCATGCTTGCACGGGGAGCGATTCTTCCCGATGATGCAAAGATGCCACTTGAAACTTGGAGGTATCACTCCTATGGCCAAGGGCGCATGCCGACCGCGCCACGCGCCGCCGGGACGAAATATTTGAATCCAGCACCGAAAGCCAGCCATGCGTCCTCGTTACAAGAATGTGAAAATGTTCCGCCGTTCACGAGTGATGTGGGGTTCCTGGCGCATCTGGGAGCCGCGACTGGTCTTTTGGTTCGGCGCTCTGGCCATCGGCGTCATCTCGGTTCTGTTTGCCCGTGCCGCCGACCGGGCACAGGAACTGTTTGACACGCTGCGGCATACGACGGAATTCTCGCCCTATCTGCCGCTGATCATCACGCCGCTCGGCTTCATGTTCTGCTCCTATATTGCCTCGACGGTCTTTCCCAATTCGCAAGGCTCAGGCATTCCGCAGGCGATTGCCGCACGTCATCTGCATGAGCCGCAGCTGCAGCACCGGCTCCTCAATCTCAGGATCGTCATCGGCAAGATCGCCCTTACCATCGTCGGGCTGTTCTGCGGTGCCTCGATCGGCCGTGAAGGGCCGACCGTGCAGGTTGGCGCATCGATCATGATCCAGACGGCGCGGCTTGGGAAAATGATCCAGACCAAGGGGCTGATCGTTGCCGGATCTGCTGCCGGCATTGCCGCCGCATTCAACACGCCGCTTGCCGGTATCGTCTTTGCCATCGAGGAGATGAGCCGGTCATATGAATCGCGCGCCAATGGTCTGGTGATCTCGGCCATCGTGCTCTCCGGCCTGGCCGCGATCGGCCTTGCCGGCAATTACACCTATTTCGGCTATGCCTCGGCGATTGCCGTCAAGCCGGAAGACTGGCTGGCCGTGGTGATCTGCGGCGTCGGCGGCGGTGTTCTCGGCGGTCTGTTTTCGCTCTATTCGCTCAAGGCCGCCCGGCGCCTGAAACGCTGGGCCCAGCCGGATCCGGTCAAGCGCATGGCGCTGTTCGCCGGAATTTGCGGGCTGATTATCGCCGTGATCGGCATCGGTTTCGGCGGCGAGACCTTCGGTACCGGCTATTCCCAGGCCAAGACCGTTATTGAAGGCGGATCGATCAATCCCGGCTATTTCGTCGGCAAGCTGGTTGCGACCTTCCTGTCGCTGGCATCTGGCATTCCCGGCGGTCTGTTCGCCCCGTCGCTCTCCGTTGGCGCGGGCTTCGGTTCATCGGTTGCGACCGTGCTCGGCATTTCTGTCAGCCTCGGCGCCATTCTCGGCATGGCCGGCTATTTCGCCGGTGTCGTCCAGTCGCCGATGACAGCCTTCGTCATCATCCTCGAAATGACCGACAATCACGACGGCATCATCACGCTGATGGCGACGTCGATGCTGGGCTATATCGCCTCGCGCGTCATTTCCGCAGAGCCGCTTTACCATGGCCTGTCGCGTGCCTTCATCGCCGACAGCATCAAGTATCAGCGGGCTCAGGTACGTTCGACCTCGGAAGACGGCCCCGCGACCAAGGAAAAGGATGGGACGGAAGCGCCGCGTTCCGCTTGAGGGAAGTGTTTTTCCAAACAGGCGCTGAAGACGGCAAGCTTTTGCCAAGAACTGTCATTTTGCAAAATCCCGTTGGCTGGCGAAATTGTCGCACTGTTGCGATAGTGTCGTCAGGAACCGGAAAGGCGATGACATGCAGGAAATTACGATTGAATCCGCTGAAACGCTAAATGACCAGCTCGCTGCGCTTGCGCTCGAGGAACGGCTGGCGCTTGTCGCCGGGCTTGGCGGCGATGCGGTTTTCACCACCAGCCTTGGCCTTGAGGATCAGGTAATCACGGCAGCGATAGCGCTCAACGGGCTTCAAATCCGCGTGGCGACGCTTGATACCGGGCGGCTCTTTACCGAGACCGTGACCTTGATAGCCGAGACCGAGAGGCGCTTCGGCATCGCGATCGAACGTTTCCGTCCCGACCCTGCTGCCGTTACCGACTATGTCAGCCGCTACGGCCGCAACGGTTTTTACGACAGTGTCGAAGCCCGCCATGCCTGCTGTCAGATCAGGAAGCTGGTTCCGCTTGCCCGCGCACTGCAGGGCGCCGGCTTCTGGGTTACCGGCCTTCGCCGCAGCCAGTCCGGCAACCGGGCCTCAACACCCTTTGCCGAATATGATGCCGAGCGGAACCTCATCAAGATCAACCCGCTCGCAGACTGGTCGATCGAAGACGTGAAAACCTATGTCGCCGACAATGCCGTTCCCGTCAATCCGCTGCATGAGCGCGGCTACCCCTCGATCGGCTGCGAGCCCTGCACCCGTGCGATCAAGCCCGGAGAACCGGAACGCGCCGGCCGCTGGTGGTGGGAAAATGACGCCAAGCGCGAATGCGGCCTGCATGTGGCACAGGCAGCCGGTTAACAAAGGCGAATTTGAGCCAGGGACTAAAAACGCCGCATATGTTGCGGTGTCAGATTGCTTACAAAGCCATTCCGCTTACCTGTTTGGGGTGAATAGCCGCCCCCTCCGTCGTCATCCCCGTGCTCGTCACGGGGATCCAGATTCATAAAGCATTGAATAGACGGGGTCTTTCGTCGCGCGGACGCGCGCCGGCTGGATGCCTGTGACAAGCACAGGCATGACGACAGCAAAAGGGGGGCAGCTCTGTCAACAGCCCTACGCCGCAACAGATGCGGCGTTTTTGTCCACGGTTCAGGCGTCAGAAACGCGTTGTCCGTCCTTCAATGATCGTCGCATCCAGACGGACCGCATCATTGGGCCTCTCCCCTTCGCTCATGAAGCGGATGATCAGTTCAGCGGCCTTCTCGCCGATCTCATAGAGGGGCACCTGAACCGTTGTCAGCGGCGCATTATCCATGCCGGCAAAGGACATGCCATCGTAGCCGCAAATACCGAAGTCTTCCGGCACTCTGAGGCCCAGCTGCACCGAACGGAAATAGACGCCAAGCGCCAGCTCATCACTGTGGCAGAAGGCAGCATCCATATCCGGCCGCTGCGCATGGAGCTGATCAAGAAGCACCATGCCGAATTCCAGCGAATGTTCGCGCTCGGAATCGATCACCAGTGCCGGATCATAAAGTCCGGCGTCGACCAATGCATCGCGATAGCCGTCAAACCGCCGGCGAGAGCGGATATCCTTGCTGGCGCCCAGCGACGCTATGCGCCGGTAGCCCTTGGAAATCAGCATCCGGGTGGCAGCAGCCGCCGCCTCGCGGTGGCATATGCCAACCCCCATATCCAGGGGATCGAGACTGGTATCCATCATCTGGACAACCGGGCAGTCGATCTCGGCAATCAGCTTCTTGTTGACGGGAAATTCGGCAAAGCTCTCGATAATGATCCCCGCCGGGTTCTGGGCCAGAAACAGCTTCAGCTGCTGCGCTTCTTCGGCAGCATTGAGACCGGTATTGGCAAATTGCGTGCGCAGATCAGAGCGCTGGAAGCGATCCTCCACACCCTTTGCCGCCAGCGAAAACGCGCGCGACCCCAGAATGGGACCAAGGACGGCAACGACGCCGCTATGCCGGCTGGCCAGCGACCGCGCGGCAAAATTCGGGACATAACCGATGTCATCGACGATGGCCAGGATCTGTTCGCGCAGCTTGTCGCTAACCTTCTGTGGCTCTCGGAGCGCGCGTGAAACCGTGATCGGGCTGACACCTGCGATATTGGCGACATCATTCAAAGTTGTTCTTGGCTTGGCACCACCACGCTGACGAGAAGACAAATACGTATCCTTTTCCATTCGCCCAAGGCGCTCAATCGGTCCGAGCCGACACCGCATCATTTATCTCTGAGAGCCAGAACACTACACACGCACAACTAAAAATAACGTAGTCACCCCCATTTTGTTCCAACAGAATGCAAGCTCAAAATATTTTTTTTGTGACCGGCGAATTACTTGCCCGCAGCCTCATCGAATCATTCATTACAACCACATATTAGTAAAATACGATAATCCGGCAAGCAGGCTTGCCGCCGCCCCCGCCGATAAATTGGCTCAGCCAAGCAAGGACTTCAGGTCCGTCTCGGGATCTGCAATCCGTTCGGGGGACGGATTGGTTCCTGCGGCCAGCATCTTCTTGGCGGAGACATAGGCCTTCGCATCGTTGACCGCATCCACCGCCAGCAATTCCCCGCCCCGGAAATACCAGACGGAAACCGCACCTTCGCGCTGACCGGGCCGTGTCACCGTGCGGTCATAGCCCTGATTGAAGCCGGCAGTCTGCAACTTGACATCATATTGATCGGACCAGAACCAGGGCTCGGGCAGATAGGGCCTATCGTCGCCCGCCAGGACAGCCGCAACGGCATCCCCCTGATCGACGGCATTGGGGACCGATTCCAGCCGGATGCGAGCACCGCGGAACGGAAGTTCCGCACAATCGCCAACGGCAAAAATCGCCGGATCCGAGGTTCTGGCCCGGTCATCAACGACAATGCCATTGGCAACCTCCAGGCCGGCATCCTTGGCCAGCTGGTCGTTCGGCGTCACGCCGATGCCGACAACAACAATATCGGCGGCAATCACCGTGCCATCGGACAGAACCGCGCCCGTTACCCGGCCATTGTCGCCGACAAGCCGCTCAAGCCCGGTCTGCTCGCGGATCGTCACGCCGTGTGACTGATGGATGGCGCGCATGATATCGGCCGTCGCGGGAGACGCCACACGCTTGAGAATGCGGTCTGCCATTTCGATGACCGTCACGGCGAGCCCGAATTTGCGGGCGACGGCTGCGGCCTCCAGGCCGACATAGCCACCACCGATCACGAGAAGCGATTTTCCAGCCTCCATCACGCCGGCAAGACGGTCGGCATCGCGCTTTTCGCGCATGACAAAGACGCCATCAAGATCACCGCCAATGGCCGATGGCAGCTTTCGGGGCGTGGCTCCGGTGGCAATCACCAGATGCTCATAAGCGATCACCTCGCCATTCTGCATCACCACCGTTTTGGCAGACCGATCGATTGCCTCGACGAAATGCCCGAGCCTGAGATCAACATCATTGTCCGCGTACCACGTCTCGGGGCGGAACATCAGGCGGTCAAAGCTCATCTCCCCGAGCAGATATTTCTTCGACAGCGGCGGACGCTGATAGGGCGGAACGGTTTCGGAACCGATCATGGTGATGGGACGCGGATCCTTCAGCGCCCTGAGCTTTGCCGCGACCGCAAATCCACCCTGTCCCGCACCCACGATTACCAAACGTCCAGCCAATGCCCGCTCCTGTCACCCGATCGAAAAACAACCCGTACTGCTTAAGTCCGCGGCACCAGAGCGTCAATTCCGCCAGTTCCATCAAATAGGCATCGGCCTGTGCGCCCAAAGTGTTCCCTGACAAAAAAGCCCGGGCTCATCGCCCGGGCTTTCTGCAATGCCTTCGATCCCAGAGAGATCAGAGGTTGTTCTTGCGCTGCTGGATCATCATGAACTTGTCGAACGAGAATTCGGCAAGCTGCATCCAGAGATAGGCGTCCTTCTTGAAATCGATCTGGCTGTCATAGATCTTCTTGAAGGTTGGGTTGTCAGCCGAAATCTGGGCAAAGACTTCCTTGGAGGCGGCGAAGGCTGCTTCCATGATGTCATCGCTGAAGGGCTTGAGAACCGCACCCTGAGCAACGAGCTCGCGCAGGGCCTTCGGGTTCTTGGCATCATACTGCGCCAGAACATCGAGGTTCACCGCGTCGCAGGCATCAATCATGATGCGCTGGTAATTCTTCGGCAGGCTTTCGAACTTCGCCTTGTTGATGAAGGCATGAATGGTCGGGCCACCTTCCCACCAGGCAGGATAGTAGTAATATTTCGCCACCTTGACGAGGCCGAGGCTCAGATCGTCATAGGGGCCGACAAATTCACTGGCATCAATCGAGCCGCGCTCGAGTGCCGAATAAACATCGCCGCCGGCGATCTGCTGCGGGGTGACGCCAAGCTTGGCCATAACCTGGCCGGCAAGCCCTGCAATACGCATCTTCAGACCCTTGAGGTCATCAACCGAGTTGATTTCCTTGCGGAACCAGCCACCCATCTGGGCACCGGTGTTACCGGCCGGACGGCCGACAAGGCCCTGCGTGGCGAAGAATTCGTCAAACAGCTCATTGCCGCCGCCCTGATAGAGCCATGCATTCTTCAGGCGTGCATTCATGCCGAAGGGAACAGCCGTTCCAAGACCATAGGTCATGTCCTGACCGATATAGTAATAGGACGGCGTATGGCACATTTCGATCGTATCGTTGCGCACGGCATCCAGAACCTGCAGCGGCGGAACAATCTCACCGCCTGCATAGACCTGGAGCTTGAACTTGCCGTCCGTCGCTTCAGCCACACGATCGGCAATGCCGGTCGAGGCGCTGTAGAGAATATCAAGCGACTGGGGGAATGCAGATGAGAGACGCCAGTTGATCTCAGGGCTTTCCTGAGCAATGGCCGGGGCTGCCAGCGCAGCCGGGACGAGGGCACCCGCCGAAGCGACGCCCGCCTTTTTGAAGAATGTGCGGCGGTCCATGGATGGTTTCCTGCTTCATGTTTCTTGGGGCCTGGGCCGGGAAAACGATCCCGGCTGTACCGTACCGCGCGGTACTAATTACTTTTGTTCAGACTTTCAAGCCCCCACCACCCGAAATTGCCGCGTCGCAGCAACTTTCTTGCCTTATTTGCCTAACAAGGCGAAATTTTAGGCGCGAAACCAGCCTCAAGATGCGATCTTTATTGCCGGAGGCGATGATTTCGGCTGTCTGGCACCCGGCAACGGCAATGCAAGAGGCAGCCGTGACAGTGGCACGGCCTCAGCGGGATTGCGTGAGGATAAGCCTTTTTCGCCCCCCACCTATACGAATTTGTCGTTGATTTGACACAGCAACGACCTATTTAGGCGCTAAAAGCAGCGCATACACAACCAATACGCTGATTCTTGCGATCAAGACACGCCGCGCGGTATCTGAACGAAGGCCGCGCCGTCACACGGAAAGATGAAAATATGGCCGGCAGAACATCGTCGGAAGCCCGGTCCACGGTAAAGAGCGTGGGCGGCAGAACGGCTACACCAAAAAGCGACGCGCCTGATCTTGTGATCCGCCGCGCGACGCTTGTCGATGTGACGACGGGAGAACTGCGCCCGGCCGATGTCTGCGTGAAGGCAGGCCGGATCACCGCCGTTCTTGCCCCCGGCAGTGCGGGCAAGGCCCGCAGCGAGATTGACGCCTGCGGCCTGTTTCTCGCCCCGGGCTTCATCGACATGGCTGCGCGCATCGAAACGGCGATGGTGTCACCGCAGCATTATGCCGATACCGTTCTGCCCCATGGCGTCACGACGGCCGTCTGGCGCAAAAGCGAGCGGCCATCATCCGGACAGGCCACAGGGAACATTGTCAAGGCGGCAGGCAAACTGCGCCTCTTGAGCTCTGTCGACGATCTTGGCGGCAATGACAGCTTCGTCATAGCCACCTCGGCTGGCGAACTCACGGCCATGCTGCGTGACGGGCTTTCCGTGATCATCGACGGCTCCTACCCCCAGGCCCTGCCCGACTTCGTCAAGGCCTTGAAGCGGCTGCCACAGTTTCCGCTGTCGCTCACGCTCTCAAGCGGTCACTGCCTGCCGGACACGCTCGACCGCGAGGGCGGGCTGATTGCACTGATGCAGCGCCTCGTGCGCAACGGCCTTGCACCGTTGCATGTCATCAAGGCCGCGACCATTAATGCCGCCATCGCCCTTGGCCGCAAGGATCTCGGCATTGTGGCGCCGGGCCGAGCGGCGGATCTCGTGCTGCTTGACGATCTGAACGACCTGACCATTCACACCGTCATCGCCGGCGGAACGATTGTCGACAGGACGGCCATGCGCAGACCCGTCATCGCAGCCACAGGCGCTGGCGTACCGCTGCCCTGCGGCCACATAGAAGCCGATCACTTCCGCATTGCGACCGACAGTCCCGCAATCTCCGTCGCCGCAGCGCCCGGCGATGCGCCTTACGGTCAGATGGAAGGCAAGATCCGCAAGGGCATGCTTGCCCTGCCGGATGACGTGGTCATGGTGGCCCTGATTGATCCGCATTCCAAACGCGCAGCGAAGCCGGACATCCGGTTCATCTCGGGTTTTGGCCGTTGGCGTGGCGCCTTTGCCACCACGCTGTCTTATGCGCCGGGAAAGCTTCTCGTGATTGGCCGTGCGGAACAGGATATGGCCGTTGCAGCCAATTCCGTCATTGATGCCGGCGGCGGTATGGCCGTTGCCGCCGATGGCTGGGTTCATGCGCTGATGGCGCTGCCGCAACATGATATCGGCAACAGGCGCTCCCTGCCGGAAGCCGCCGAAGCCCTGGCGACAATCCGGGACGCGCTGGCAACGGTGGTGGACTGGCCGCAGCCCTTCATGCTGTTCCGGCTGCTGACCGGCCTCACCCCCAATGCCCGGCCGCCGGCCGCCAATGAAGCAGAAGACGCTCAGTCGCTTATGCCCATCGCTGCTGCCGGCTGAGCGCGGCCGCGTCCCTCTGCGCGGTCATGAACTGCAGGCCCCGACCACTGACGGGGCGCGGCAACGGGCTTCGCCGTCGCCCCGTCTCATTGCCCTTTTGCGCGCTGATCGATCAGCTTTGCGCTCGCCAGGCCTGAGGGCAATGCGGCACGGCCATGTCGGAGCGAAAAGCCCTTCTTGACCGAGTGCATCTTGCAATCTTGTGGTTTCGGCCCGGCGCTCTGCGTGACTGTTCATGCCCCCTTGATCCTGTCGCTCTCAGGTCAGGCTGGCCGGATCACGCGCCAGATCGTCCCGCCCCTTTGCCCCCCCGCCGGTGCTTACGGCCATCCAACGGCCAGAGCCAATGCTCGACACCATCGCGCCCCCCTTCCAGGTCCGACGCTCGCCGCCATCGCCCCCACCGCTCGGGTCGATGCTTGCTCTCATCACGCCCGCTTCTCGGGCCGATGCTTGCCGCCATCGCGCCCTTTCCTTGGGCTGACGCTTGCCGCCATCGCACCGCCCTCTCCGCCTGCCCGAACATCCGCAAGTTCTGGTTGCCGTAGCAGGCCACCGATGATATGACTGACTGGTCAGTCAGAAAAATGGAGCGATTTCACGGTGACCACGACGGAGCGGAAACGGCAGGCGATACCACCGGAGGAGCGGCGACGCATGATTCTGGAAGCAGCGCTGACGGTCTTTGCCGAAAAGGGCTTCGCCAGCGCGCGGATCGAAGACATTGCGCGGGCGGCCGGGCTCGGCAAGGGGACAATCTATCTCTATTTCTCCGACAAGCAGGCGCTGTTCATGGGACTGGTGGCCGAGCTGATGACGCCGTTGATCACCAATGGCGAGCAGTTGCTGGCCCATGAGGAATTCACCGCGCGGGACATCCTCGCCTCGGTCTACCAGACCTTCTCCGTCGAAGTTCTGGCCACGCGCAAGGCCGACCTCCTCCGCCTCGTCATCACCGAAATGGGCAACTTTCCCGAACTCGCGGCCTATTATCACAATAACCTTATCCGCCCGGGACTTGATCTGCTCGGTGTCCTTCTCGAGCGGGCAAAGGCGCGCGGTGAGCTGCGCTCCACCATCGTGATGCGCGCGCCGCAGGTGATCTTCGCTCCGCTGGTGATGACCGTGGTCTGGAACACGCTGTTCCAGCGGTTCGGCCGCTTCGACAGCGAGGCAGCCTTCCAGTTCTTCCTCGATTCCCTGTTTCACCCCGCTGAAGGAGCGGAGCAATGAAGCGTTTCATCGCGATCGTCGCTGTGCTTGTCGCTGGCCTTTCGGCAGCACTCTATTTCTTCGCCCCCAAGACCGAACAAGGCTGGCTCGGCTATGTGGAGGCCGACATGCTCTATATCGGCGCGCCATCGACAGCGCGGCTGACATCACTGAGTGTTACCGAGGGGGACGAAGCGCAGGCGGGACAGGTGCTGTTCACGCTTGAAAGCACCTCAGAACAGGCCGCTGTTGACACGGCAGAGGCCACGCTTGCGCGCCAGCAGGCCGCTCTCTCACTGGCAAAAGCCCCGCAGTACCGCCCGGAAGAGCTGCAACAGCTTCAGGCTGCCAAGGCGGAAGCGGAAGCCGCCCTGACCTATGCCAAACAGGCGCTTGAGCGCGCCCGCGCGCTTTACCAGCAGCAGACCGGCACCAAGGCCAATCTCGACAACGCCGTCAGCGCCTTCGAACAGGCAAAGGCGGCGCTCGACAAGATCAATGCCCAGATTGCGCTTGGCAAGTTGCCGCAGCGTGACGAAAATATCGCCGAAGCCGAGCAGGCCGTGTCTGCAGCCAGATCCGATCTTGCCGCTGCCAAAGCCGTCGTTGCGCTGAAAACCATTTCAGCGCCCGCTGCCGGCAGCGTGCAGGAAACCTATTACCGCACCGGAGAGGTTGCTCCGGCTGGCCGGCCGATCGTGGCGCTTCTGCCGCCCGGCAATATCAATATCGAATTCTTTGTCCCTGAAGGCGACATCGCCAGCCTGAAGGTCGGGGACAAGGTGGCGCTATCCTGCGACGGCTGCAACGGCGAAATGGCGACTGTCAGCTTCATGGCCCGGTCGGCCGAATATACGCCGCCGGAAATCTTTTCCCGCGAGGAACGCGCCAAAATGGTCTATCGGCTGAAGGCGAAGCCGGATAATCCGCGATCGCTGCCCGTTGGCCTTCCCGTCAGCGTTTCGAAAGCCGGAATGAAGCCATGAGCGATGCGGGCGAGAATGTCATCGAGGTCCATGAGCTTTCGAAAAGCTTCGGCGGCAAGACCGTGGTCGACAGGCTGTCCATGGCGGTGAAAAAAGGCACGATCCACGGCTTTCTCGGACCCAATGGCTCCGGCAAGACCACCACGATCCGCATGTTGTGCGGCTTGCTGACACCTGATTCCGGCACCGGCACCTGCCTTGGTCTCGATATTACCAGGGATGGCGAGCGTATCCGCCGGCGGGTCGGCTATATGACCCAGCGCTTCTCGCTCTATCAGGATCTGACGATCCGCGAGAACCTCGAATTCGTCGCCCGCATTCATGGCCTGAAGGATCCGAAGAAGCGCGCCTCTCAGGCGATTGAAAAGCTCGGCCTCGGCGGCCGTGAAAAACAGCTCGCCGGCAATCTTTCCGGCGGCTGGAAGCAGCGCCTTGCCCTTGGCGCCTGCACGCTGCCCGATCCCGATCTCTTGCTGCTGGACGAACCGACCGCGGGCGTCGATCCCAAGGCCCGTCGCGAATTCTGGGCCGAGATCCACGCACTTGCCGCAGACGGCCTCTCCGTGCTCGTCTCGACCCACTATATGGACGAGGCGGAGCGCTGCCATGAGATTGCCTATCTCGCCTATGGCAAGCTGGTGGTCTCCGGCTCGGTGGATGATGTGGTCGCCGCCTCGGGCCTGCAGGCCTGGATGATCTCGGGGCCGAACGTGCATCAGCTGCAGGGCGAGCTCGAGCGTCTCGACGGCATCGACCTGGTCGCGCCCTTCGGCGCCTCGCTGCATGTCTGCGGCCATGATGCCGCTCTTCTGGAGCAGTCGCTTGCACCCTATGCGGCGCGCAGCGATATCCGCTGTGTCTCGGGCGAAGCGACGCTGGAAGACGCCTTCATCTACCTCATGAACGCCTCGAAGGACAATTTCGATGATGGCTGAACGGGGATCCTTTGCCGCATCCTTCAACCGGTTCCGGGCGATGACCATCAAGGAATTCATCCAGATGACCCGCGACCGGCTGACGCTCGGCATGATGGTGATGCTGCCGATCATGCAATTGCTGCTGTTCGGCTTTGCCATCAACACCACACCGCATCACCTGCCAACCGCGATGATGATGTCGGAGAGCACCGACACTTCGCGCGCCATCATCGCTGCGCTGGAGAATACGGATTTCTTCGATATCACCGAAACCGTGACCCGTCCTGCGGACATGGACAGGCTGCTGGAATCCGGCAAGGTTCTGTTCGTCGTGGAAATTCCGCCCAATTTCGAGCGTGACATGCGCCGCGGCCTGTCACCGGCGCTGCTGGTGGCAGCCGACGCCACCGACCCGGTGGCCTCCTCCTCGGCGCTCGGCGCGCTTTCGGGCATCATTTCGACCTCGGTGGCGGGACTGCGCCATGTCCGCATCGAGGCGGCGACCGATCCGCCCTATCAGATCATCCAGCATCGCCGCTACAACCCGGCAGGAAAATCGACGCTCAACATCATTCCCGGCCTGCTTGGCACCATCCTCACCATGACGCTGGTGGTCTTCACAGCCCTTGCGGTGACCCGCGAGACCGAGCGCGGCACGATGGAAAATCTGCTCGCCATGCCGATCACCCCGCTGGAGATCATGCTCGGCAAGATCACACCTTACGTGCTGATCGGGCTGATGCAGGCGCTTCTGATTATCACTTTCGGCCTGTTCATCTTCCGCGTACCGGTGCTGGGCGACCCCTGGTCTCTGGTCGGGCTGACGCTTCTGTTCGTGATCACCAATCTTTCGATCGGCTACACCTTCTCCACTATAGCTGCCAATCAGCTTCAGGCCGTGCAGATGTCGGTGATGTATTTCATGCCGAGCATCCTTCTGTCCGGTTTCATGTTCCCCTTCGACGGCATGCCGAAATGGGCGCAATATCTCGGCGAATGCCTGCCGCTGACCCATTATCTCCGGATCGTGCGCGCAATCATGCTGAAAGGTGCCGATATCACCCTGCTCGGCTATGATTCTCTGGTTCTCGGCGCCATTGCCGTGATCGCCATCATCATTGCCGTGACCCGTTTCCATACGACGCTCGACTGAGGCCGATTATCCGCCGGCGCAACGGCCAGCCGGACCAGGGGTGCGGCGGCGGAGACACGGATACGCTGCAAGCGCGATCTGCGTTCAAATGGCGCTTGCTTTATTGACAGGCTTTGCCCAAACTTTCTCCGATAAGAATGAGGGGAAGAGGCCGGAATGGCCGGACAGGATAATAATGTCAATTAAAGCAGCAATTTATCATCTGACTCATTACAAGTACGACAAGCCCGTTATTCTCGGGCCGCAGATCATAAGACTAAAGCCCGCTTCCCATTCCAAGACCAAAGTCATCTCCCATTCGCTGAAGGTCACGCCGTCCAACCACTTCGTGAACCTGCAGCAGGACCCCTATGGCAACTATCTTGCCCGCTTTGTCTTTCCCGAGCCGGTACGCGAACTGAAGATCGAGGTCGACCTGGTTGCCGACATGACGGTCTATAATCCGTTCGACTTCTTCGTCGAGGAACAGGCGACCAAATATCCTTTCGAATATGACGAGGGCATCGCCGAAGATCTTTCGATCTACATCAAGCCCGAGCCGATGGGCCCGCGCCTCGCCGCCTATATGAAAAAGCTCGACCTGACGCCCGGCCAGACAACCGTCGATCTGATTGTTGGCATCAATGCCGGACTTCAGCATGACGTCAACTACATCATCCGCATGGAGCCGGGCGTGCAGACGCCTGAGGAAACGCTGGAACGCGCCTCCGGCTCGTGTCGCGATTCCGCCTGGCTGCTGGTGCAGATCCTGCGCAATATGGGGCTCGCCGCCCGGTTCGTCTCCGGCTACCTCATCCAGCTGGAACCGGATCTGAAGGCGCTTGACGGCCCCTCGGGCACGGATCACGACTTCACCGACCTGCATGCCTGGGCCGAAGTCTACCTGCCGGGTGCCGGCTGGATCGGCCTTGATGCAACCTCCGGCCTTCTGACCGGCGAGAGCCATATTCCGCTGGCCGCCACGCCGCATTTCCGCAATGCCGCGCCGATCTCCGGCGGCCTTTATGGCGACGCCGAAACGACGTTCGACTTCGACATGAAAGTGTCGCGCGTGGCCGAACATCCGCGTATCACCAAACCCTTTTCGGATGAAAGCTGGGAGGCGCTGAACGCGCTTGGCGAAAAGGTCGACACGATCCTTGAAGATACGGACATGCGGCTCACCATGGGCGGCGAGCCGACCTTCGTCTCGATCGATGATTTTCAGGCCGACGAATGGAATACCGGCGCCGTCGGCCCGATGAAGCGTGGTCTTGCCGACACGCTGATCAGGCGGCTGCGCGAGCGCTTCGCGCCCGGCGGCTTCCTGCATTACGGTCAGGGCAAGTGGTATCCCGGCGAAAGCCTGCCGCGCTGGACCTTCTCGCTCTACTGGCGCAAGGATGGCCTGCCGATCTGGAACAAGCCGGAACTGATTGCCGAGGAAAAGAAGGAAACCGGTATCGACGAGAATGATGCCGGCCGCCTGCTGCAGGCGATTGCCACCGAGCTCGACATCGCACCCGAAATGGTTGCTCCCGCCTTCGAGGATCCGGCAGAATGGATCATGCGCGAAGGCTCTCTGCCGGAAAATGTCGATCCGTCCAACTCCAAGCTCAAAAATGCCGAGGACCGCGCCCGCATTGCCCGCGTCTTCGAGCGCGGACTGACACGGCCGACCGGCTATGTCCTGCCGGTGCAGGCCTGGCAGGGCCGTGCCTCCGGGCTCACCTGGGTGTCGGAGAAGTGGACGACGCGGCGCGGCCGCATCTTCCTCATTCCCGGCGACAGTCCGGTCGGCTTCCGCCTGCCACTCGATTCGCTTGCCTATATTCCGGCCGCCCAATATCCCTTCATCAACCCGCTCGACCCATCGGTGAAACGCGATCCGCTTCCCGATTTCCGCCACGATGAGGGACGCCCGCTGCCGCAGGCAAGCTTCAAGCCCTTCGAGGATACGCCGACCTCCGCCAATCCGGTTGCCGGACAGTCGATCGGCGGCTTTGTGCGCACGGCGATATCGGTTGAACCGCGCGACGGGCGGCTCTGCGTCTTCATGCCGCCGACGGTGACGCTGGAAGAATATCTTGATCTGATTGCCTCGGCCGAGCGCGCCGCCGAAAAACTCGGACTGCCAGTGCATATCGAAGGCTATGCGCCGCCGCAGGACGAGCGCATCAACGTGATCCGCGTTGCCCCCGATCCGGGTGTCATCGAGGTCAATATCCATCCGGCGTCCAGCTGGAAGGATATCGTCAGCACCACAACCGCGCTTTATGAAGAAGCCAGGCAATCCCGGCTTGGCGCCGACAAGTTCATGATCGACGGTCGCCACACCGGTACCGGCGGCGGCAATCACGTCGTCGTCGGCGGCGCCAATCCGGGCGACAGCCCGTTCCTGCGCCGGCCCGACCTTCTGAAAAGTGTCGTGCTGCACTGGCAGCGTCACCCTTCGCTTTCCTATCTGTTTTCCAGCCTGTTCATCGGCCCGACCAGCCAGGCACCGCGTATCGACGAGGCCCGGCACGATTCGCTTTATGAGCTGGAAATTGCACTGTCGCAGATCCCGCATCCGCAATCGGGCTATCTGCCGCCGCTGCCCTGGCTCGTCGACCGGCTGTTCCGCAACCTGCTGATCGATGTTTCGGGCAATACCCACCGGGCGGAAATCTGCATCGACAAGCTGTTTTCGCCGGACAGCTCGACCGGGCGTCTCGGCCTTGTCGAGTTCCGTGGATTCGAAATGCCGCCAAATGCGCGCATGAACCTCGCCCAGCAGCTTCTGGTACGCGCCCTTCTGGTACGCTTCTGGAAGAACCCGCTGGATGGCAAGTTCACCCGCTGGGGCACAGCGCTTGCCGACCGCTTCATGCTGCCGCATTACATCTGGACCGACTTCATGGATGTGCTGGGGGATCTGAAGCTCAACGGCATCGAGATGCGGCCGGAATGGTTCGAAGCCCAGCTTCAGTTCCGCTTCCCCTTCTTCGGTGAGGTCGAATATGAGGGCAATCGCCTCGAACTGCGCCAGGCCCTTGAGCCATGGCATGTCATGGGCGAGCAGGGAGCGCCGGGCGGAACAGTGCGTTACGTCGATTCTTCCGTGGAACGATTGCAGGTGCTGCTGGAAAGCAGCGCTCCGGACCGCTATATTGTGACCTGCAACGGGCGGCAGGTTCCGCTGAAGCCAACCGGAAAATCCGGTGTTTCAGTGGCGGGTGTCCGTTTCAAGGCCTGGCAACCGGCCTCGGGCCTGCATCCGGTCCTGCCGGTCAACTCGCCCCTGACGTTTGATATTTACGACACATGGTCGGCTCGTTCGATAGGCGGGTGCATATACCATGTTGCACATCCCGGCGGGCGGAACTATGAGACCTTCCCCGTCAACAGCAACGAGGCAGAAGCGCGGCGACTGGCGCGGTTCGAGGCTTCGGGCCATACTGGCGGCTGGCACACGATCTATCGTGAGGCCCCCTCGCCGGAATTCCCGACGACCCTCGATCTCAGGCGTCCCGCAGGACTTTAATGGCAGAAGCACAGGCAGCCAGAGCGGCTGAAATTGACGAGAAGGCAACCGAGCCGGACGCCTCCTCCGATTTGAATGCTGCGGACTACAGGTCCCTTCCCGGTGTCCCCGATGAAATGGTGGACGCGGAAGGCAACATGCGCCCTGTCTGGAAGCCATTTCTTGACGCGCTTCAGGCCATGTCCGGCGACGAGCTTGCCGAGCGCTTTGCCCGCGCCGATCGCTATCTGCGCGATGCCGGCGTGTTCTACCGTGCCTATGACGGACAGGAGGGCCCGCGTGCCTGGCCCTTCTCGCATATCCCGGTTCTGATCGATGCAGGCGAATGGGAAATGCTTTCGGAGGGGCTGAAACAGCGCGCCGATCTGCTTGAGGCGATGATGGCGGATTTTTACGGCGAAAACCGGCTGGTTCAGGAAGGTTTTCTGCCGCCGTCGCTGATCGCTGCAAACAGTGAATTCCTGCGCCCGCTCGTCGGCATTCAGCCCGCTGGCGGGCATTTCCTGCATTTCATGTCGTTTGAGATCGGCCGTGGACCGGATGGTCACTGGTGGGTGCTGGCCGATCGCGCCCAGGCGCCCTCGGGTGCCGGTTTCGCACTGGAAAACCGTGTCGCCACGGCACGTGCATTCTCCGATATTTACGGCGATCTTCATGTCCACCGCGTTGCCTCCTTCTTTGGCGCGTTTCGCGATGCGCTTCAGGCCGAAAACAACGATGGCGAAGGCCGGATTGCCGTTCTGACGCCGGGTCCGGCCAATGAGACCTATTATGAGCACGCTTATCTTGCCCGCTATCTCGGTATCTCGCTTCTCGAAGGCGAGGATCTAATCGTCTCCAATGACCGCGTCATGGTCCGCACCGTTGCCGGCCCGAGACCTGTCAATGTGCTGTGGCGGCGTCTTGACGCGTCCTACACCGATCCGCTGGAACTGAACCAGAATTCGCGCATCGGCACGCCCGGCATGGTTCAGGCGATCCGCGCCGGCAATCTCACCATGGTCAATGCACTCGGTTCGGGCATCGTCG
Organism: Martelella sp. HB161492; assembly: GCF_013184775.1. Lineage (GTDB taxonomy): Bacteria > Pseudomonadota > Alphaproteobacteria > Rhizobiales > Rhizobiaceae > Martelella. The sequence continues at coordinate 364,852 of NZ_JAATVV010000003.1, read as the reverse complement.
AGACCCGCGCCCTGCTCGCTTTCCTGCCGGCGATTTCCCGGCGGCTGCTCGGGGAGGAGCTCAAGGTACCCTCCGTCGCCACATGGTGGTGTGGCGGTGGCGCGGAACGCGACCATGTGGCGCAGAACCTGCAGAATATGGTGATCGGACCGGCCTATTCGCGCATGCCCTTCTTCGATGATTACGGCCAGTCCTTCACCGGCACGAAACTGGCCGACCGCAGGCCCGGCTCGGTCGAGCGCTGGCTGGAAAAGCGCGGCCCCTTCCTCGTCGGCCAGGAAGCCGTGAAGCTTTCGACCGCACCTGCCTTCGTCGACGGCAAGCTGACGCCACGCCCCTTCTCGCTGCGTGTCTTTGCCGCCCGCACCAAGAATGGCTGGCACATCATGCCCGGCGGCTTTGCCCGGATCGGCTCCAGCGCCGATGTCGCAGCCCTCGCCATGCAGACCGGCGGCCGCGCAGCCGATGTTTGGATCGTCAGCCAGACCCCGGTGGCACGGCCGAGCCTTTTGACGCATGAATCGCGTGTGCCGCGCAACCGCCCGTCAAACCTGCCGAGCAGGGCCGCTGACAACCTGTTCTGGCTTGGCCGCTACATCGAGCGCGCCGAAGGATCCTTGCGCATCCTGCGCGCCTGGCACAGCCGCTTCGCCGAAATCGCCGATCGCGAGCAGCCGCTTCTGGCTGAAGTCGAAGACTATCTCGAGACGCTCGGTATCGACCTTTCGGAAACGGCCCTGCCCCAGGCGCTTCTGCGCGACATCGACAGCGCCGTCTATTCCGCCGGCAATATCCGCGACCGGTTCTCGCCCGATGGCTGGCTGGCGCTGCGCGATCTTGCCAAGACCACGCGCCGCTTCGTTGACATCATCAAGCCCGGTGACGATGCCGCCCATGCGACGACCGTGCTGTTGCGCAAGCTCGCAGGCTTTGCCGGCCTGGTGCATGAAAACATGTATCGCTCCACCGGCTGGCGTTTCCTGTCGATTGGCCGCTATCTTGAACGCGGCCTTCACATGACCCGGCTGCTTGCCCGCCTTTCCGGGGAAGACGCGCCCGACGGGGCCTTCGACATGCTGCTGGAAATTGGCGACAACGTCATGACCCATCGCCGCCATTACAATGTTGATACCGACCGGGTTACGGTCACCGACCTTCTGGCGCTTGATCCGCAAAATCCGCGTTCGATCCTGTTCCAGCTCAATGAGCTTCTGGGTGAGGTCGAGCAATTGCCGAGCCAGGCATCGCAACTGCAGATGTCACCGCTGCATCGCGAGACCATGCGGCTGCAATCCGGCTTGGCGGTGATGACGGCCGACACGCTGACACCGGAGTTTCTTCAGGCGCTGGAGCTGGATCTGGAAGCGCTTTCCGACTGTCTGGCCCAGACCTATCTTTGAGGACGGGAATTCATGCTCTACGACCTGTCACTGAAGATGGAATATACATATGACACGCCAGCCTCGCTGGCGCGTCACATCACGCGCGTCATGCCGCTTTCCGGCACGAAGCACCAGCGGCTGATCGCCGGCAGCGTGAATTTCGATCCCCGGCCCGACGAAGAGCACGGCTTTGTCGATTTCTTCGGCCACCCTGCAATCTCCACCCTTGTTGCGCCGCCGCATGAAAGCTTCACCATCATGATGAAGGCGCGCGTTGCGGTGGAACCACCGAGCCCGATCGTCGAATATGCGCCGCCGCGCGCCGTGCTCAGGGAGGAATATGGCCGCGCACTTTCCTTGAGCGCGGATTCGCCGCACCACTTCCTCTCCCCCAGCCCGCGTATCCCTTTTGACCGGCAGATCGTTGCCTATGGACATCAGGTCCTGAGCGAACGGGACATGACCGTGTTCCACATCGCCCGGGAAATATGCAGCCTGATCCACCGCGATTTCAAATATGATCCGGAAGCAACGACGGTCGACAGCTCGCCCGCAGAAGCCTTCATGCTGAAGGGCGGCGTCTGCCAGGATTTCTCGCATGTGATGATCTGCGCCCTGCGCGGTCTCGGCATTCCGGCGGGCTATGTGTCCGGCTATCTCAGAACCATCCCGCCGCCCGGAAAGCCCCGGCTTGAAGGGGCGGACGCCATGCATGCCTGGGTCAGGGTCTGGTGCGGCGAGCGGCTGGGATGGATCGAATTCGACCCGACCAACGACATTACGGTCAGCAGCGATCATATCGTTGTCGGCTATGGCCGCGATTATTCCGATGTCGCGCCGGTGGTCGGCGTGCTCAAGACCTATGGCGAACACCAGGCCACCCAGGCCGTTGACGTCGTGCCTGTAGCGGCGGAATAGGCCATAAAGCCGCGACTTACATACAAGTCGGACTGCATGCAAAACTGTTCTTGTCTTCCAATCGTCAAAATTAATTTGTCTTGTTGCACGCGGCTTTATTGCAACTGCGTCACATCAGTGCATAAACTGTGCCTCATAAGACGCGCATGACAGGTGGCTCAGTCCTAACCGGCTGATCATTCTTTACTTTATCGCTATTCATTGACGGATCCCTACAATGAGCCAAGTGACAAATCCCGACCTGCCGCTTCCCACGCCACGCTCCTTTGATTCCAAGAAGCTCGCGGCGGATATTCTCGAAAAGCTAACCTATACTGTCGGCAAGGACACGATCGTTGCCGAGCCCCATGACTGGCTCCGCGCCATCAGCCTGACCGTGCGCGACCGCATCGTCGACAAGTGGATGGAATCCACCCGGCAGGCCTATGACACCGGCGCCAAGCGCGTTTACTACCTCTCGCTCGAATTCCTGATCGGCCGCCTTCTGCGTGACGCGATCTCCAATATGGAGATGGTCGAGCAGATCAATGAAGCGCTCGAGCATCTGAATGTCTCGCTGGTCGAAATTGCCAAGCTGGAACCTGATGCCGCGCTCGGCAATGGCGGCCTCGGCCGTCTGGCGGCCTGCTTCATGGAAAGCCTCGCCACGGTCGATGTACCCGCTTACGGCTATGGCATTCGCTATGTTAACGGCCTTTTCCGACAGGAAATCGCCGATGGCTGGCAGGTCGAACTGCCGGAAACCTGGCTTGCACATCGCAACCCCTGGGAATTCCACCGCCGCGAAGCCGCCTATGAAATCAATTTCGGCGGCACGGTTCAGATCATCGAGAATGGTGGCGACGAACCGAAATATGTCTGGAAGCCTGCCGAGCGCATGCTGGCTGAAGCCTATGACACGCCGGTCGTCGGCTGGCGCGCCAAGCGCATCAACACGCTGCGCCTCTGGTCAGCCAAGGCGATCGACCCGATCCTGCTCGACAAGTTCAATGCCGGTGATCATATCGGCGCATTGCAGGAGAGCACCAAGGCGGAAACCCTGACGCGCGTCCTCTATCCGGCAGACGCCAATCCCGCCGGACAGGAACTGCGCCTGCGCCAGGAATATTTCTTCTCGTCCGCTTCGTTGCAGGACGTGCTGCGCCGCCACATCGAGCAGTTCAAGGATATCATGCTGCTGCCGGAAAAGGTGGCGATCCATCTGAACGACACCCATCCCTCGATTGCCGTCGTTGAGATGATGCGGCTTCTGATCGACAAATATGACGTCGAATTTGACACGGCCTGGGATCTGACGACCAAGACCTTCGCCTACACCAACCACACGCTCCTGCCGGAAGCGCTGGAAAGCTGGCCGGTTCCGCTGTTCGAACGGCTGTTCCCGCGCCTGATGCAGCTCGTCTATGCCATCAACGCCAAGATACTGCTCAAGGCCCGCAAAGAGAGCAGCGCTGCCGATGACGCGATCCGCTCGATCTCACTGATCGATGAGGGTGGTGAGCGCCGCGTGCGCATGGGCAATCTCGCCTTTCTCGGCTCGCATTCGGTCAATGGCGTTTCAGCGCTGCATACCGATCTGATGAAGGAAACGGTGTTCTACAATCTGCATCGCCTTTACCCGGACCGGATCAACAACAAGACCAATGGCATCACCCCGCGGCGCTGGCTGAACGAGTGCAATCCGAAGCTCACCGCCCTTATCCGTGATGCGATCGGTGACGGGTTCCTGGATGACCTGGAACGGCTGCAGGACCTCAACAATCTTGCGGAGGATTCGAGTTTCCAGGAGAAATTCGCCGCCATCAAACGTGAAAACAAGGTGGTTCTGGCCGGCGAAATCGGCAGACGGCTTGGTACGCGGATCGACCCCTCTGCGATGTTCGATATCCAGATCAAGCGCATCCACGAATATAAGCGCCAGCTGCTGAACATCATCGAGGCTGTCGCGCTTTATGATCAGATCCGCTCCCATCCGGAAATGGACTGGGTTCCGCGGGTCAAGCTCTTCGCCGGCAAGGCCGCGCCGAGCTATCACAATGCCAAGCTGATCATCAAGCTGGCCAATGATGTCGCCCGCGTGATCAACAATGATCCATCGGTGCGTGGCCTGCTGAAGGTCGTCTTCATTCCGAACTACAACGTCTCCACTGCCGAGGTGATGATCCCGGCGGCTGACCTTTCGGAACAGATTTCGACCGCCGGCATGGAGGCATCCGGCACCGGCAACATGAAATTCGCCCTGAACGGCGCGCTGACGATCGGCACGCTGGACGGCGCGAATGTCGAGATGCGTGACTGGATCGGCGCCGAAAACATCGTCATCTTCGGCATGACCGCGGCGGAAGTCGACAAGGTCAGGGCCGAGGGGCATAACCCGCGCGAGATCATCGAAGGTTCGCGCGAACTATCCCAGGCGCTGAACGCGATCGCCTCAGGGGTTTTCTCGCATGATGATCCAGATCGTTACAAGGACCTGATCGGCGGTCTATATGATCACGACTGGTTCATGGTCGCAGCCGATTTTGATGCCTATGCGGCAGCCCAGCGCGAGGTGGACGCGATCTGGACGGATAAGGCGGCCTGGAACACCAAGGCCATACGCAACACCGCCCGCATGGGCTGGTTCTCGTCGGATCGTACGATCCGGGAATATGCACGGGAGATCTGGAGAGCTTGATGAAAAAGCCGGAATCAAAAGGTCCGGACAAGGAGCGGGGCGACACCCCGTCGCGGGAGGACATCGACAGAATTCTTGATGCCACACATTGGGACCCCTTCGCAGTCCTTGGCATCCAGCAGACAGCAGGCGGCGGCCACGTCGCGCGCTGTTTCATTCCCGGTGCGGAAAAAGTCGAGGCGTTCAGCCTCGACGGCACCCCGCTTGGGAGCCTGAAATGTCTCGATCCGGCCGGCTTCTTTGCCGGTCCTGTCTCCCTCAACAGCTTTGTCCCGGTTCGCTACCGCGCCACACGTGCGGATGTCGAATGGACTGTCACCGACCCCTACAGCTTCTGGCCGGTTCTCGGTCCGATGGACGATTATTTCGTTCGTGAAGGCTCGCATCTGAGGCTGTTCGACAAGCTCGGCGCCCGCCCCATGGTGCATCAGGGTGTCGCCGGCTATCACTTCGCCGTCTGGGCCCCCAACGCCAAACGCGTTTCCGTCGTCGGCGATTTCAACAACTGGGACGGCCGGCGTCACATGATGCGGCTCAGGCGGGATTCCGGTGTTTGGGAAACCTTCGCACCCGATGTCATGGATGGCTCGGCCTATAAGTTCGAGATCATCGGCCCTAACGGCAATGTGCAGCCCCTGAAGGCTGATCCCTTCGCAAGACGCAGTGAATTGCGGCCGAAGACCGCGTCGATCACGGCGCCGGAACTGAAGCAGAAATGGGATGATGCCGCACACCGCAAACATTGGGGCACGACCGACAAGCGTCGGCAGCCCATGGCGATCTACGAGGTGCATCCGGGTTCCTGGCAGCGCGGCGACGACGGCTCGTTCCTCACCTGGGACGAGCTGGGCGACCGGCTGATCCCCTATTGTGCCGACATGGGCTTCACCCATATCGAATTCCTGCCCGTTTCCGAATATCCCTATGACCCCTCCTGGGGTTATCAGACCACCGGGCTCTATGCGCCGACAGCGCGCTTCGGCGAACCCGAAGGCCTTGCCCGCTTTGTCAACGGCTGCCACAAGGTGGGCATCGGCGTCATCCTTGACTGGGTGCCCGCGCATTTTCCGACCGATGAACACGGGTTGCGGCAGTTCGACGGCACGGCTCTTTACGAGCATGCAGACCCGCGCCAGGGCTACCATCCGGACTGGCACACGGCCATCTATAATTTCGGCCGTACGGAGGTCGCCTCCTTCCTGCTCAACAACGCGCTTTACTGGGGCGAAATATTCCACGTCGACGGATTGCGCGTCGATGCGGTGGCCTCGATGCTCTATCTCGACTATTCGCGAAAGCATGGCGAATGGGTGCCGAATGAATATGGCGGCAATGAAAATCTCGGCGCCGTGCGTTTCCTGCAGGAAACCAACAAGGCGGTATACGGGCAACACCCGGAGATGATGACGATCGCCGAGGAATCGACTGCTTGGCCCAAGGTCTCACAGCCCGTGCATGAAGGCGGTCTCGGTTTCGGCTTCAAGTGGAATATGGGGTTCATGCATGACACCCTGTCCTATCTGGCGCGCGAACCGATCCATCGTCGTCACCATCACACCGAAATCACCTTTGGCCTTCTCTATGCCTTTACCGAAAACTTCGTGCTGCCGCTTTCGCATGACGAAGTGGTGCATGGAAAGGGCTCGCTGATTGCCAAGATGGCTGGCGATGACTGGCAGAAATTCGCCAATCTGCGGGCCTATTACGCTTTCATGTGGGGCTATCCGGGCAAGAAGCTGCTGTTCATGGGGCAGGAATTTGCCCAATGGAGCGAATGGAGCGAAGCGCGTTCGCTCGACTGGAACCTGCTGCAATATCCGATGCATGAAGGTGTCAGGCGGCTGGTGCGTGACCTCAACTTCACCTACCGGGCCAAACCGGCACTGCATGCCCGCGACTGTGAGCCGGAAGGCTTTGAATGGCTGATCGTTGATGATCACGAGAATTCCGTCTTCGCCTGGCAGCGCAAAGCACCCGGCGAAAAGCCGGTCATCGTGATCTGCAATTTCACGCCGGTGGTGCGTGATTTCTACAATGTTCCGCTCCCCAAGGCAGGTTTCTGGCGTGAGATTCTCAATACCGATGCAGAAATCTACGGCGGCAGCGGCAAGGGCAATGGCGGGCGCGTCCGCGCTGATGTCAACGGTGATGGTGCCATTACCGCAAGTGTGACACTGCCGCCGCTAGCGACAATCATGCTTGAACCAGAATAAGATGCGGGAGGATGGAATGAACAACCGACATAGTCACCCACTGGCCCGTGACGCGATGGCCTACGTCCTCGCAGGCGGCCGCGGCAGCCGGCTGAAGGAACTGACCGATACGCGCGCCAAACCCGCCGTTTATTTCGGTGGCAAGGCACGGATCATCGATTTTGCGCTTTCGAATGCACTCAATTCCGGCATCCGCCGCATCGGCGTCGCGACCCAGTACAAGGCGCATTCGCTGATCCGTCACCTGCATCTCGGCTGGAACTTCTTCCGCCCCGAGCGCAATGAAAGCTTCGATGTCCTGCCAGCCTCGCAGCGCGTGTCCGAGACACAGTGGTATGAGGGCACGGCCGACGCCGTCTACCAGAACCTGGACATCATCGAATCCTACGGCCCCGAATATATGATCATTCTGGCCGGCGACCACGTCTACAAGATGGATTACGAGCTGATGCTGCGCCAGCATGTCGATGAGGGCGCGGACATCACCATCGGCTGCCTGGAAGTGCCGCGCGAAGAGGCCCGCGGCTTCGGCGTGATGCATGTCGACGAAAATGACCTGATCGTCGATTTCGTCGAGAAACCCGCCGATCCGCCCGGCATTCCCGGCAATGAAGACATGTCGCTTGCCTCGATGGGCATCTACGTCTTCAAGACCAGCTTCCTGGCGGAGTGCCTGCACCGCGATGCCGCCGATCCGACATCAAGCCGCGATTTCGGCAAGGATATCGTTCCCTATATCGTCAAGCACGGCAAGGCGATCGCCCACCGCTTTTCAAAATCCTGCGTGCGCTCCAGCCAGGAAAAACAGTCCTACTGGCGCGATGTCGGAACGGTGGATGCCTATTGGCAGGCCAATATCGATCTGACGGCGATCGTTCCGGAACTCGATATTTATGACAAATCCTGGCCGATCTGGACCTATTCGGAAATCACGCCACCAGCGAAATTCGTTCATGATGATGAGAACCGCCGCGGCTCGGCGATTTCTTCCGTTGTGTCCGGCGACTGCATCATTTCAGGTTCCCAGCTCTACAAGAGCCTGCTGTTCACCGGCGTCAGGGCCAATTCCTATTCCCGCCTTGAAGGCGCCGTCATCCTTCCGCACGTTCACATCGGGCGGCATGCCCGGCTCAAGAATGTGGTGATTGATCACGGCGTCCAGATTCCGGAAGGCCTGGTCGTCGGCGAGGATCCCGAACTCGACTCCAAGCGCTTCAGGCGGACGGATAACGGCATCTGCCTGATTACGCAGACGATGATCGACAAACTGGAAAAGTGAAGACATGAAGGTACTTTCCGTCGCCTCGGAGATCTATCCGCTTATCAAGACCGGCGGCCTTGCTGATGTGGTCGGTGCACTGCCTCTGGCATTGACCGGCTTTGGCGTTGAAACCCGAACCATCATTCCCGGTTATCCGGCCGTGATGAAGGCGATCGATGCGACGGAACCCTGCCTGGAAATCCCAAATCTTCTCGGAGAACCGGCAAAGATCTTTGCTGCCCACCATGCCGGCCTTGATCTTCTGGTGGTTGATGCACCTGCCTATTTCAGCCGCTTCGGCAATCCGTATAATTCCTCGAGCGGTGAAGGCTATTCCGACAACTGGCGCCGTTTTGCCGCTTTTTCCAAAGCGGCCGCCATGGTCGCGGAAGGTGTGCTTGGTGACTGGTCACCCGATGTCGTCCATGTGCATGACTGGCAGGCGGCGATGGTGCCGATCTATATGCGCTATTCCGACGTGCCGGAAAAACCGTCCGTCCTCACCATCCACAACATCGCGTTTCAGGGCCAGTTCGATGCGACGATCTTCCCCTATCTGCAATTGCCGGCGCATGCCATGGCGGTGGATGGGGTCGAATATTACGGTTCGGTCGGCTTCCTCAAGGGCGGACTGCAATCGGCCTGGGCTGTTACAACCGTCAGCCCGACCTATGCCGAGGAGATCCAGACGCCGCAATATGGCATGGGGCTCGAAGGCCTCATCTCCGTACGCTCGGATACGGTAAGCGGCATTGTCAACGGCATCGACACGGATGTATGGGACCCGGAGACCGACGATACGATCGTCAAGCCTTATAATGCCGCAAAGCTGCGCCAGCGCGTGAAGAACCGCGAGATCGTCGGCGAACGATTCGGGCTCGACAATGACGATGCACCGATATTCTGCGTCGTGTCGCGTCTGACCTGGCAGAAGGGCATGGATCTGCTGGCCGAAGCGATTGACGAACTGGTGGCACTCGGCGGCAAGCTTGCGGTGCTTGGTACCGGCGAACATCATCTGGAGCAAGCCTTTCTGGAGGCGGTGCGCCGTCATCCCGGACGGGTCGGCGTGATCATCGGCTATGACGAGAAACTGTCGCATATGCTGCAGGCTGGCGCGGATGCAATCGTCATCCCGTCACGTTTCGAGCCCTGCGGCCTGACACAGCTTTACGGCCTGCGCTATGGCTGCGTGCCGGTTGTCGCGCGCACCGGCGGTCTGGCTGATACAGTGATTGACGCCAATCCGGCAGCGCTTTCGGCCAATGTGGCAACGGGTGTCGTCTTCGCCCCGGTGGAAACGGGAACGCTGATCCGTGCGATTCGCAGAACAATCAGGCTCTATTCAGAAAAGAAGGTCTGGAGCCAGATCCAGAAACAGGGCATGAAGTCGGATGTCTCCTGGGATGCCAGTGCAGCACTCTATTTTGACCTTTATTCCCAACTCAAGCCTATGGCGACTTGAACCATGACCAAGACCGTTTCGACCACCCCCTTTGCAGACCAGAAGCCCGGCACATCGGGCCTGCGCAAGAAAGTTCCGGTTTTCGCCCAGCCGCATTATGCGGAGAACTTCATTCAGTCGATCTTCGATTCGCTTGAAGGGTTCGAAGGCAAGATGCTGGTGATCGGCGGCGACGGCCGCTATCTCAACCGCACGGTCATCCAGACGGCGATCCGCATGGCCTCGGCCAATGGTTTCGGCAAGGTCATGGTTGGACAGGGCGGCATATTGTCGACGCCGGCCGCCTCGAACATGATCCGCAAATACGGCGCTTTCGGCGGTATCATCCTGTCCGCCAGCCATAATCCCGGCGGGCCGGAGGAAGATTTCGGGATCAAGTACAATACCGGCAATGGCGGCCCGGCACCGGAAAAGATCACCGACGCGATCTTTGCCTGCTCCAAATCCATCGCAAGCTACAAGATCGCCGAGACGCCGGACCTGCCGCTGGATGTAATCGGCACCTATGATGTCGAGGGCATGGCGGTTGAGGTTTTCGACCCGGTTGCGGACTATGCCGCGCTGATGGAGGAACTGTTCGATTTCGACGCCATCCGCAGCATGATAGCCGGCGGCTTCCGCATCGCCTTCGACGCGATGAGCGCCGTCACCGGCCCCTATGCCAAGGAAATCATCGAGAACCGCCTCGGCGCGCCGGAAGGATCGGTACGCCATTTTGTCCCGCTGGAAGATTTCGGCGGCCACCACCCGGACCCGAATCTCGTCCATGCCAAGGACCTTTACGACGAGGTCATGAGCGCTGACGGCCCTGATTTCGGCGCCGCCTCGGATGGCGACGGAGACCGCAACATGGTGGTCGGCAAGGGCATATTCGTCACGCCGTCGGACAGCCTTGCCATTCTCGCCGCCAATGCCCATCTGGCCCCGGCCTACAAGACCGGGCTAGCCGGTATCGCCCGTTCGATGCCGACCAGCCAGGCGGCCGACCGCGTCGCCGAGAAGCTCGGCATCGGCGCCTATGAAACCCCGACCGGCTGGAAATTCTTCGGCAACCTGCTCGATGCCGGCAAGGCAACGCTTTGCGGCGAGGAAAGCTTCGGCACCGGATCGAACCATGTCCGCGAAAAGGACGGGCTCTGGGCGGTGCTGCTATGGCTCAACATTCTGGCGGTGCGCGCCGAACCGGCACTTGCCATCGTCACCGGTCACTGGGCCGAATATGGCCGCAACTACTACTCCCGCCATGATTATGAAGGCATTGAAACCGAGGCTGCCAACGCGCTGATGGATACGCTGCGGGCGAAGCTTGCAACCCTGCCCGGCAGCAGCTTCAACGCACTGACAGTGGCCAAAGCCGATGATTTCGCCTATCACGATCCGGTCGACGGCTCTGTCAGCCGGAACCAGGGCGTACGGATCATGTTTGAAAGCGGATCGCGCGTCGTCTTCCGCCTGTCAGGAACCGGCACATCGGGTGCAACCTTGCGCGTCTATCTCGAGCATTACGAGCCTGATCCGGCCAAGCACAGCGCCGACACGCAGGAAACACTGGCTGAGCTGATCGCCTATGCCGAACATATTGCCGCGATTGCCGAGAGGACCGGCCGGGATGCTCCGACCGTGATCACCTGAGCAGGAGATGATGACGACATCGCTTGAAAAACCAGGCGTCCGGATCACCGATCAGGGCGTCACGTTTTCCGTGTATTCGGAAACGGCAAATGGCATCGAGCTGGTGCTGTTTGATGAAGGCGGTGCGCTTGAAACCCGGCGCCTGCCCATGGCGCGTGGGGAGCAGAACCTGTTTCACCTCTTCGTCCAAGGTGTGAAACCCGGCGCCCGCTATGGCTATCGCGCCTTCGGCCGCTATGAGCCGATGAAGGGGAGCTGGTTTGATTCCTCCAAGCTTCTGGTCGACCCCTATGCCAGGGCAATCGACCGCCCCTACCGGTTTGATCAGTCGCTCGGTGAGCTTGGTGTCGATACGGCCAGTATCACACCGCGCGCGATCGTTGTCGAAGACCTGCCGGTCTGTGAAACCCATATTCCGTTCCCGACCGGTGGCCTGATCTACGAGGCAAACGTCAAGGCCCTGACACAGCTGAACCGCCACGTGCCTGAAAATGTCCGCGGCACGGTGGCCGCTCTCGGCCATCCGGCCATCGTCCGGCACCTGCAGGAACTCGGTGTCGATGCCATCGAGCTGATGCCCGTCACGGCATGGATTGACGAGCGCCATCTCGGCCCTCTCGAGCTCACCAATGCCTGGGGCTACAACCCGGTCACGTTCATGGCGCTCGACCCCGAAATCTGCCCCGGCGGCATTGCCGAACTGCGCGCTGCCTGCGAGGCGCTTCATTCCGCCGGCATCGGCGTCATTCTCGATCTCGTCTTCAACCATACCGGTGAGAGTGATCAGTTCGGCGGCACGCTTTCGCTGCGCGGCATTGATAACGCAACCTACTACCGGCACGCCGATGATGACCGCTCGGTTCTGATCAATGACACAGGCTGCGGCAACACGGTGGCCTGTGATCATCCGGTAGTGCGCCAGCTGATCATCGACAGTCTCTGCTTCTTCGTTCAGTCCGGCGGCGTTGATGGCTTCCGCTTCGATCTGGCGCCAATCCTTGGACGCAAGGCGACCGGATTCGAAACCAATTCCGAAACGCTGATGGCCATTCTCAGCGATCCGGTACTCAAGGATCATCTGATGATCGCCGAACCCTGGGATATTGGCCCCGGCGGCTATCAGGTCGGCCATTTCCCGGCCCCCTTCCTGGAATGGAACGACCGGGCGCGCGATGATATCCGCAGCTTCTGGCGCGGCGATGGCGGCATGACCGGCAGGCTTGCCGACGCGCTGGCCGGATCGTCACACCTCTTTTCCCATCACGGTGCCAAGGCAACGCGCTCCGTCAACTTCATCGCTGCCCATGACGGTTTCACGCTCAGCGATGTCACCGCCTATGCCCACAAGCATAATGGCGCCAATGGCGAGCATAACCGCGATGGCCATGATGAGAACCATTCATGGAACAACGGTATCGAAGGCGAGACCGATAATCCGATCGTCAATGAAAGGCGGCTTCAGGACGTGAAAGCCCTGCTTTCAAGCCTGTTCATCTCCCGCGGCGCCATCATGCTGAAGGCCGGTGACGAGGCCGGCCACAGCCAGGGTGGCAACAACAATGCCTATTGCCAGGATAATGAGATCACCTGGCTTGACTGGGACCGGTTCGACCGGTCGCTGATCCAGCATACCGCCATGCTGAGTGCATTGCGCAAGCGTTTTTCGGTCTTTTCCGAGGTCGATTTCTTCAGTCAGAAGGATGTCGAATGGCTGCGTCCGGATGGACGGCCAATGGAAATAGCCGACTGGGAGAACCCGGACTGCGATTGCCTGAGCATGGTGCTGCACACCATCGATCGCAAGAGCGGCCACAAGACACGTCTCGCCGTACTGATTAACCGCTCTTACGAAAGAATGGCCTTCGATCTCCCCGTTATCGACGATCACGGCTGGCATCTCCTGCTCAATGAAGCCGGGAATTCCATCGAGATCGCTCTTGAACCACGATCCGTATCGTTTTATGCGGAAGAACTGAATGCGATCGATGCGCAAACGGCGCTAAATCCAGAGTAACCCGGCAAAACAGCGCCGCTATTGCACGTGAAGGACTGACATGCCCAAGGAAATTTCGCTTGCCGAGGTCAGAGGCCTTGTCGGGCAGGAAGTCGGTGTGTCGCGGTGGTTCACCGTCGATCAATCGATGATAGACACGTTCGCCGATGCGACGCTCGACCACCAGTTCATCCACACCGATCCGGAACGGGCCAGCGCGGAAACGCCCTTTGGCGGGACCATCGCCCATGGCTTCCTGACCCTGTCGCTGCTTTCGGCCATGAATTTCGACTGCGTGCCGCGCGTGCGCGAACAGACCATGGGTATCAATTTCGGTTTCGACAAGGTCCGCTTCATGGCTCCGGTCAAATCCGGCGCGCGCGTGCGCGGTCATTTCATGCTGCGTGAAGCACGGTTTCGCGGCGCTGAGCTTCTGTCGATCGGCTATGGCGTGACGGTCGAGATCGAAAATGAGCGCAAGCCGGCACTCACGGCCGACTGGATCACACTCATCCAGTTTCCGGCCGAAGCGCGCCCTGCAAACGCCTGATCAGACGCGTGCGGCATCCCGGGCGCCTTCATCGAGAAGCGCAAAAACATAAGGCGCAAAGGATCGCCAGCACTCCACGTGATAACGCTCCGTGCCCGCCCGGTAGAGCACGATCTCTGCCTTGCCAAGAACCGTGCGGGTGACCTTCCCCACCGGAAAGGCGTGATCGCGCAGGTCGATCGGGCAGGCAAAGGCAAGGGCCGCCGCCGCGCCCGGCCCATCCAGAAGAATGGCAGCGTTGCGATGCGCGATATCAACGGCGGCATGGGCGGCAACGACCGACGCACAGAGACCGGCCAGATCCGCCGCATCCGTATCGATCAGCAGCCATTCATCCGGTCCGAGCCAGAAGGCAGTCCGCGCACCGGCAAGCGACGAGCCGCCGGGTGAGACCGGAAGCGTCAGGCCGAGCGCCTGAGACAGCGCATCAATGGCCTCGGAGCCCGCGCGCAGCGAAATCCGGCTGGCCGGTTTGGCCACCGACAGCCGCGCAACCTTTGAGCCGCCAACCATGTCTTCAAGGACGACGTCGCGGTCCATTTCACCAAGATCAGCCATGGATGCGGATCCCTTCCCTGTCATAGAATATCGTGTCGCAGATCTCGACGGCGATGGGCCCATCCGGCATGGCGACATGGAGTGTTTCGCCGATCCGGCTGTGCCCGCCTTCAATCAGCGCCATGGCGATGCCGGAGCCGCAGTTTTCCGACCAGTAGGACGAGGTGACATGGCCGAGCGGTTTTGCCGGGCTGGCGCCAGGATCGGCGACCAGATGCGCGCCCTCTTCCAGAACCGTCTTCGGATTGCGTGGCTTCAGCCCGACAAGCTGTTTGCGGTCCGGTTTCACCAGATCAGGGCGCTTAAGCCCGCGAATACCGACGAAATCGGCCTTCTTCTTCGAGACTGCCCAGCCAAGACCGGCGTCAAACGGCGTCACCGTGCCATCGGTATCCTGACCGACGATGATGTAGCCCTTCTCCGCTCTGAGCACATGCATGGTCTCGGTGCCATAGGCACAGCCGCCGACGGCGACAACCCGCTCATGCACTGCCTTCCACACGGAAAGCCCGTAATCGGCGGGCACATTGATTTCGTAGCCGAGCTCCCCGGTGAAGGAAACACGGAACAGCCGCGCTGGCAAACCGGCAAAGCGGCATTCGGCAATGCTCATATGCGGGAAGGCTTCGGCGGCAATATCGACCCCCTCGACAAAGGGCTGAATGATCTCGCGGGCCTTCGGGCCCTGAACGGCGATCACCGCCCATTGCTCGGTCGTCGAGGTCAGCCAGACTTTCAGATGCGGGAACTCGGTCTGGAGATAATCCTCCATATGATTGAGCACGCGTGGTGCACCACCGGTCGTCGTCGTGACGTGGAACCGGTCCGGCCCGATCCGGCCGACAACGCCATCATCATAGATGAAGCCGTCCTCGCGCAGCATCAGGCCATAACGGCACTTGCCGGGCTTCAGCGTCGACCAGGCGTTGGAATAGAGAAGATTCATGAAGGTTTCGGCATCGGGACCGGCCACTTCGATCTTGCCAAGCGTGGAGGCGTCGAAAATGCCGGCGGTGCTGCGCACCGTGGTGCATTCGCGATCGACCGCCTGGTGCTGGGTTTCGCCGGCGCGCGGAAAATACCAGGCGCGCTTCCAGTTGCCGACATCTTCGAAGGCAGCCCCTTGCGCTTCTGCCCAGTCATGGATCGCCGTCTTGCGCGCCGGATCAAACAGATCGCCGCGCGAATGATTGATCAGCGTCCCGAAGGTGACTGGCGTGAACGGCTGACGGAAGGTGGTGAGCCCCACCTGCGGGATCGGCCGGTCCAGCATCTCCGCGGCGATTGCAAGGCCGTGCATATTGGAAAGCTTGCCCTGATCGGATGCCATGCCATTGGTGGTGAAGCGCTTGATATGCTCGATCGAAGCCATGCCCTCATGCACCGCCTGGCGGATATCCTTGGCGCAGACGTCATGCTGATAGTCGATAAAGGCCTTCACATGATCGTCCGGCCCTGCGCCGTCTGCTGCGCCCAGCATACCGCCGGTCCAGACATGGGCGGCCTCAGCCGTCACCGACAGGTCGCCACCGCCGGCCGCGACCGATTCGGCGATCAGCGCCCCAAGCGCGTCGGTCCCGTTGCAGGCACCGACCGAAACGGAATTCTGCACGTGGAGATTGGGCAAGAAACGCTGATTGTCCGCATCGAATGCCAGTTTGCCACGTGATTGCGAGAACAGATGAACCGACGGCGTCCAGCCTGCCGATGTAACAAGGGCATCGACGCGGATATCGCGCGTTCTGCTGCTGCCCGGCGCGCGCACGGTGATCGACGAGACGCGCAAACGTCCCTTCGTGCCGACAACACCATGCTCGGTCAACACTTCGATGCCGAGGGATGCGGCCTCGGCAAGCAGGCCGTCGCCCGGTGCAGCCCGGCTGTCGATGATCGCTGCCACGTCGACACCGGCGCGCTTCAGATCGAAAGCAGTGTCATAGGCGCTGTCATGGGCGGTATAGACGCCGACCCGCCGGCCGATCGCAACGCCGAAGTGATTGAGATAAGTGCGCGCCGCCGATGACAGCATGATGCCCGGCCGGTCATTTTCGCCGAAAACCATCGGCCGCTCGATCATGCCGGTTGCAAGGATCACCTTGCCCGCTCTGACCTGCCACAACCGCTCGCGCGGGCCCGTTGCCTTCTCGTTTGGAAGGTGATCGGTCAGACGCTCGGTGAGCGCGACAAAATTATGGTTGTAATAGCCGAAAGCGGTCGTGCGGGTCATCAGCCGGACATTGGGCATGGCCGCAAGTTCTGCTGCCTTTTCCTGTGCCCATTCATAGCCTGGCTTGCCATCGACCAGGGTCGAGGTGTCGAAATGGAAGGCACCACCGGCTTCCGCCTGTTCATCGCAAAGGATGACATCGGCACCGGTGGCCGCCGCCGACAGCGCCGCCGTGAGCCCGGCAAGACCGGCACCGACCACCAGCACATCGCAATGGGCGAAGCGGTTGGCATAGCTGTCCGGGTCCTCCTCCTTCGGCGCGACGCCAAGACCGGCGGCGTGACGGATCACCGGTTCGTAAAGCTTGTGCCAGGCAATGCGCGGCCACATGAACGTCTTGTAGTAGAAGCCGGCGATGAAGAAAGGCGACAGATAGTCATTCACCGCGCCGACATCGAAGGACAGTGACGGCCAGCGATTCTGCGAACCGGCGACCATGCCATCAAAGACCTCCTGCACCGTTCCGCGAACATTGGGCTGACGGCGCGCGCCATCACGGGAAATGTCGAACAGCGCGTTCGGCTCTTCCGGACCTGCCGTCAGAAAACCACGCGGACGATGATATTTATAGGAGCGGCCGACCAGATGAACGCCGTGGGCCAGCAGCGCAGAGGCCAGCGTATCCCCCGCAAGCGCCGTATAATGCTTGTCATCAAAGGAAAAGCGCGCGGTTTTTGCCGGCGTCAGCCGACCCTTGCCGGCAATGCGAAACGCCCCGCTCATGCCTTTTTCTCCTCAAGCTGAAATGCCGCCAGATCCGGTTTCGGCTCGCCCGCCTTGTAGGTCAGCAGGATACGGTCGCTCACCGTGTCACGCACGGCATTGAAGAAGCGGCCGCATCCATGGCGATGGCGCCAGCGCTCGAAATGCAGCCCCTTCGGGTTGGTCCGCATGAAAAAGTAGTCCGCAAACGCGCTGTCGGAGACCTCCGCAATCATCTCCGGCCTCGCAATATGGGCTTCGCCGGCAGCGGCAAATTCCAGTTCGCTTCTTTCTTCTTCACAATAGGGGCAATGGATCAGCAGCATTCTACATTCCCTTGAGTTCGGGCAGCGTATCGGGGATTGCAATCAGGGCATCGAGAAGTTCGCGGGGTGCCTCAAGCGGCGGCAGATGGCCGGCATCCGGCAGATGATGCAGCGGCACGCCGATCTTGGCGGCCAGCGCCCTGCCGCGCTCCAGCGGGATCCACGGATCCTTCTCACCCCAGATCAGCGTGACCGGGCAGTCAATATCGCCAAGTTTCGGCTCGAAGGCACGGGTCAGCGCCTGATCGGCTTCGGCAAACTGATTGTAGAAGCTCACCTGCCCTTCCGGCGACATCCACGGCAGAACCAGCTCATGCAGGTCGGTCTCGGCGATCTC
This sequence comes from Martelella sp. HB161492, assembly GCF_013184775.1. Taxonomy (GTDB): domain Bacteria; phylum Pseudomonadota; class Alphaproteobacteria; order Rhizobiales; family Rhizobiaceae; genus Martelella. The sequence goes on along the minus strand of NZ_JAATVV010000003.1, from coordinate 346,611 downwards.
GCCGACCAGCGCCGAGCGGATATAGGCCTCGACGATCGCCGCATGGATGTGATGCGGCAGCGGCCGGAAAGCATCCAGATGACGCCCGACATGATCGAAAAACTCCGAGCCCCATGGGCTGAGCGCGACACAGTTCATCAAGATCAGATTGGTGAATGCGACACCATCAAGAAGATGCGCGCGCAGCGCAACTGCCCCGCTCAGGTCATGTGCCCAGACCGTTGGCCTGTCTATGTCCCAGATTGCAAGCATTTCGGCAAAGACTTTTGCCTGAACGTCGATCCCGGTGGCCTGCCCCTCTTTCTTCTCGGACCGGCCATAACCCGGCATGTCGTACCAGTAGACGCTATAGCCATGGCTCAGCGACAGCAGCACGCGGTGCCATATGAATGACGACCACGGCCAGCCATGGGCCAGCACCAGCGGCGGGCCGCTGCCTGCCGATCCCCACACCACGTTGCCGGCACTTGTCTCAGCCTTCTTGTTGACACTCCAGAGCATTGCTTCCTCCCTCAATGCGCAACGGCAGCTGCCGCCGCTTCGTCAATCAGACGGCCGCTATTATAGCGCTCAAGGGTCAATCCTGCAGCAAGGGGATGTGGTGCACTGCGCGCGATCAGATGGGCGAAGAGATGGGCAGACCCCGGCGTCGCCTTGAAACCGCCCGTGCCCCAGCCGCAATTGACGAAAAGTCCCGGTACCGGTGTCACGCTCTGGATCGGGGAGCGGTCGGGTGTATTGTCGGTGATGCCACCCCACTGGCGCATCATCTTGACCCGGCGGAAGATCGGGAACAGCTCGCAGATCGCATCCAGCGTGTGGGTGATGATCTGCAAACCGCCGGTCTGGGAATAGGAATTATACTGATCCGTGCCCGCGCCGATCACCAGTTCGCCCTTGTCTGACTGCGAGATATAGGCATGGACCGTGTTCGACATGACAACACAGGGGAAAATCGGTTTCAGCGGCTCGGACACCAGCGCCTGCAGCGGCTGGCTTTCCAGCGGCAGGCGGACATCGGCCATCGCCATGACCACCGAATTATGACCCGACGCAGAAACGCCGATCTTCTTCGCGCCGATAAAGCCGCGCGAGGTTTCGACGCCGGTCACAGCGCCGTCGGCACCGCGACGGATCCCGGTAACCTCGCAGTTCTGGATGATGTGGACACCGCGATCAGACGCTGCGCGGCCATAGCCCCAGACCACGGCATCATGGCGCGCCGTCCCGCCCCGTCGCTGCAGTGCAGCACCATTGATGGGATAACGGGCGCCGGCGGAAATATCGAGCGGCGGACAGAAGGCCTTGGCCTGCTCGGGGCTGAGCCACTCATTATCAATGCCATAGAGCCGGTTGACATGGACATGACGCATGAAGGACTGGCGGTCATGCTGGTTATGCGACAGCATCAGCACGCCGCGCGGCGAATACATGACATTGTAGTTGAGATCGAGCGACAGCCCTTCCCAGAGCTTCATCGAATGCTCGAAAATGTCCATGCTTTCCGGATAGAGATAGTTTGAACGGACAATCGTCGTGTTGCGGCCCGAATTGCCGCCGCCGATCCAGCCTTTCTCGATCACCGCGACATTGGTGATTCCATGTTCCTTGGCGAGATAGTAGGCAGCGCCCAGACCATGGCCGCCGCCGCCAATGATGATGACATCATATTCGGACTTCGGCTCCGGCGAGGCCCAGTGCTTTTCCCAGCCCCTGTGAGAACGCATTGCCTCGCGCGCCAGTGCGAAAACCGAATATTTGCGCATATGCTCGTCTCCGTCTGTGCGGGACCCGATAAGGAGGTCCTTTCTTTTCAAGAGAAAGCAAATCCAAAGACGGCGCAACGGTCTTTTTGCGACGCTTTTGCAACCCGTCTTTGACATTGGCAGCTCAGCCATGCGACACAATCGCCCAGTTGGGGTCCAGCCGGTCACGCAATCCGGGAGTTCCCCCCTTGACCTCGGCTGGAATCCCGCCGGCGACAAGAAAAAGGCGCCTTCCCCCTGATTCTTCGGCGATCCGGAGCCTGGAAGACTGGACAGACACGTCATGATCTGATATTCGCGGCGCCAGTTGCAAGGACATGGGCCCTTGCGTGATGATATTTGACGCCCGAAGCTGCGGCTGATGCTGAACGCGGGCACACCAAACCAAAGGATCGGGATACACGTGCAAGTACTTGTCCGCGACAATAACGTTGATCAGGCTCTCCGCGCTCTCAAGAAGAAAATGCAGCGCGAGGGTATCTTCCGCGAAATGAAGATGCGCGATTACTATGAAAAGCCGTCGCAGAAGCGCGCCCGTGAAAAGGCAGAAGCCATTCGCCGCGTCCGCAAGCTGGCTCGCAAGCGCGCCATTCGCGAAGGCCTGATTTCGCGCTAAGTGTTGCCGGGCAACACAGTTGATTGTCGATTCGGCGGGAGCGTCTTGCCCCCGCCTTTTTCTTTGCTATTGCTTGGTTCACGCTGCGCGATTCATGCCGTGAATCATCTTCGGTTTGCATGAACGGGCACTTCAACCACAGATCCAAGAGATATCGAGATGACAGCAGTAATGATCAGGCACAATAGCAGCAACCGGTTCAAGCTGGCGCAGAGCGTTCTGATCATCGGCGTCGCGGCGCTCCTGGCCTCCTGCCAGTCCGCCACGATGAACGACAATGTCATCGCCATTGATTCGACTCAGGGCTCGCAGCAGAACATCGCCTCGCTTTCAGCCGTCATCTCCAGTGATCCGAACAATCCTGAAGGCTACAATGTCCGCGGCTCCGCCTATGGCCGCGCTGGCGATACCCGTCGCGCCATGGATGACTTCAACCAGGCCATCAAGCTGAACCCGCAATATTATCAGGCCTATGCCAACCGCGCGCTCATCGAGCGCAGCATGGGCAGGCAGGTCGACGCACTGAACGACTATAACAAGGCGCTTCAGATCAATCCGAATTATGACGTTGCCTATATCGGCCGCGGCAATCTCTACCGCGAGGCCGGGCAGGACAATGATGCCTTTGCCGATTTCTCCCGCGCCATCGACCTCAATACCACCGATCCCCGCGCCTATCACAATCGCGGCCTGATCGAACAGAAGCGCGGCCAGCAGGAACAGGCCATCGCCGATTTCACCATTGCCATCTCGCTGTCGCCGAAATCCCCGCAGCCCTATAATGGTCGCGGCGTTTCCTATCTGGCGCTGAACGACGATGCCAATGCCAAGGCCAATTTCGACAAGGCGCTTTCACTTGACCAGACGGTTGCCGAGAGCTGGGCCAATGTCGGCCTGATCTACGAACGCCAGGGCGATCTGCAGAAGGCGGCCAGCTATTACCAGAAGGCCAAGAGCCTTGACCCGACCTACCAGCCGGCGATTCAGGGCATTTCCCGCACGCTCGGCAATGGCGCCTGAGCCGGCGCACGGACGAATTCCGCCCGTCTAGCGCATCGGGCGAAAAGTGGTTCCCGGTTTTTCGGAAACCCGATGCGGAATTAGAAAAAGCTGGATCATCGGGCACTTAAGATTCAGCGCCCGATGATCCAGCACTCAGCCCTCGATCACTTCCAGCAATTCAATCCGGTTGCCGAAGGGATCGGCGATATAGATACGCCGGATGCCGGGAAGGTCGATATCGCTGGCAAAGCCGATCTGACAGTCACGCAACCGTGCCTTGATCTGCGCAAGCGCGCGAACCCTGAACGCCGGATGCGCCTTTTTCGCCGGACGAAAAGGGGTTTCTACGCCGAGATGGATGCGACACTGGCCACTTTCAAACCAGCACCCGCCGCGATGGCGCAGCTCTTCGGGCTTCTCGACCGCTTTCAGCCCGAGAATATCGCAGTAAAATGCGCGGGCGTCCTGTTCCCGCCCTTCCGGCATGGCGAGCTGAATGTGGTGAAGTTCCAACAACATGGCATGCTCCGTCTTCAGATTGGCAGGGCATGCTCAGGTCAGCGTCTGAGATCCAGATTGACTGACATGGAAAAACCCTTGCTGTTTTCGGAATAGGCACCAGCGGGGAAAGGCGGAAATGGCCCTGCCCGTCCGGCGCGCTCGAGCACGATACCATCGACCTCGCTGTTGCCGGAACCGCGCGTCAGCCGGATACTGCCGACGCGGCCGGAACGGTCCAGCACAATACGCAGCGTAACGGTGACCTTGAGCCGCTCGGATATCCTGGAATAGTAACGTGATGGCGAGATGGCGCGGGCAAGCCGCCTCTGGATCTTGCCTTCGTAGTTCGTCCGTGACGCCTGCCCCGCACCGGAGGCTTCGGCACTCTTCCGTGCCGCATCAGCGGCCCGGGCATTTTCCTCACCACTGGCGACACCACGGCGTGCATCGGTGGCTGACTGGCCTTCATTGCCGTGGCTTGTGGTTTTCGGCTTTGGCTTCGGCGCAGATTTGGCAGGCCTGTCGGCCGGCTTTTTCGGCACGGCTGCACTCTTGTGCGGCGATGGTGTCGGTGTTGGTGTCGCTTCAGGTGGCGGCAGGGCGTCAGCTGTCGGGGCCTCGTCGGGGACCTCAGCCTTGATCTCCTCCGGCGTTTCCGGCTGAACGGGCTTGAGCGCAGCCGCCTCAACCGGTTCGGCCGGCGCTGGCGCGGAAGCTTCGGCCTCAGCCACATCAGGCGGAGGCGGCGCCGACGGGGCCACCGTATCTTGAGATGGCGTGGCAATTGGCGCAACGGCAAGAATATCGGGCACGTCCGGCGAAAGCGGGGCCGGTTCTGCGGCTTCAACCGGGACCGCCACCGGTTCGGCAACCGGCAGGGCGGCAACGGCGTCTTCTGTCACCGGCTCAGGCGGCGGCGGTGCAGGCTTAGCTGTCTCCGGCAAGACAGGCTGCGGCGTGACGGGCGAAAGCGCTGGCGGCTCAGGGGTAACCGGCAGATCCGGCGCTGTCGTTTCAGCCGGGGTAACGGGTTCCGGCTCGCTTTCAGGCGCAATCTCTGTCGTCTCGACCGGCGTGGCCTCGACTTCGACGGGATTGATGATCTCGTCCTTGCCGCCGGCAGCCGCGGCATCGACATTGCCGTCACCCAGCATGACAACGCTGACGGAAATGCTGCCCTCTTCCGCCGGCGCTTCGGGAATGGCGCGCACGATATTCAGTGCCATGGCCAGAAGCATCGAATGAAAGACAAGCGACGTCAGAACGAAAACGACCGTGCCCCGCGCCGGCAGCTTGGCCCCGGGCGGCACGATTCGCGGCAGGCTCGGCGGATCAATGTCCTGCGGCGCTTCATCCGCCACCGCGTCGTCCTCAGCCGGCATGCCGGAAGCTGCATCTGTCTCAGCATGGCTGCGTTTCGCCTGCGCGATCAGGTCAAAGACCGCCTGATCAAACAGACCATCGGCATCACCTGCACGATCGCCTTCTCGTCCGGCTTGCGGTGCGACTGACGGATCAGGCTCTCCCGCGTCGCGCTCGCGCACGCCGCCGGGCAAACCATTCGCAAAGGTCGACCTGTCAAAATCCATGGACATTCATCCGGTTCATGCAGACCCGCCAGGCGGGCAGGATGCGACAGAGGGCCGATTGCGCCCGGACCGCACCGCACTTTTACTTTCGCATGTGTTGCACTGCGGCGACAAGCCTCAGCCGTCGAAGCCAATCGTCGCTTTTGAACGGGTTTCGATCGCGGCGACGCATTGATCCCCGCCCCCCTCGCAGACCTTCACATCGTTCAGCAGCAATCCACTCAGCTCCTCGCAGGGCGCACCCTGCAGCTCAAATTGGCGAACGCGGCGTTTTTCGACCGGCAGATCCAGAAAATCCAGCATGGTCATCCGGTCGACAATGCCATCGGCGTTGAAAAGCGCCACCTCCGCCTTGAGGCTGGTAATCGGCATTTTCAAGCCATTTTCCACAACAAAAGTCAGCTTGCAGCCCTTCGCCGTCGTCATCACCGCGTTGAGTTCCAGCGAAACCGTCGCCTTGGCTGCAGCGATCGGCTGTTCCTGCGCCATCGCCGCACTGCATGGCCCTGTGATCGCGGCAGCAACGGCCATGACAAGCCGCAATTTCATTCGAGAAAGTGACATCCAATACCTCGTTCTGCCTGTCGCATGCCCTGAAGCAAACAGGCGCATTACGGGATAGACAAATATGATTTATTAAGTCAAGTTATATAAGCTTCCTTTTTGAATCAAGTTTATCAGCCGCAGGACGACACGGCCATTATGAATGAAAACAAAACGGTCACCATGCCGCCGGAAAACAGCGTCGGAACCCGCCGCGTCATTGAAAGTACGGCGCTTTTCGGCCGCGACAGCGAAATCATCATTCGCCATCAGGGCGCAGACTATCACATGAAAATCACCCGCCAGGGCAAACTCATCCTGAACAAATAGGGCCAGAACCATGCAAGACCCAACAGCCTCTTCCCGCCCCACGCCCGATCAGATCCGCGCTTTCCGGGCGGAAAACCCGGGCATGCGCGAGCGCGACATTGCCGCCCGGCTCGGCATCAGTGAGGCAGAACTCGTTGCCGCCGACGTTGGATTTACCGCAACCCGCATCATCGCCGATCCGGCAACATTGCTGGCCCATGCCGAAGCCTTTGGCGAGATCATGGCACTATCGCGCAATGACAGTGCAGTGCATGAAAAAATCGGCGTCTTCGAAAACATCCGCTCCGGCGCAAGGGCGTCGATCGTCCTCGGCGAGAATATCGACCTGCGCATTTTCCCCAATCGCTGGGCATATGGATTTGCCGTCGCCAAAACGGATAAGGACGGCAATGAAAAGCTGAGCCTGCAATATTTCGACAGGAGCGGCACGGCAGTTTTCAAGCTGCATCTGCGTCCAGGCTCGAACCTTGACGCCTATCGCAGCTTTGTCACGGACGCCAGGCTTGACGACCAGTCGCGCATCTTCACCGCTGAGGCTGTAACGCCGCATGACAGTGAATTTGAGCGCAACCCGGACGCCGTCGATGTCGAAGTGCTGCGCGGACGCTGGGCGGCCATGACCGATACGCATCAGTTCTTCGGCATGCTGTCCGACATGAAGCTTCATCGCCAGACAGCCCTTGAAAGCGTCGGCACAGATTACGCCGAGGAACTGGCGCCAGACGCGGTGACCGAGATGTTCAAGCGTGCTGCAACCCAGCCGGATCTGCCGATCATGGCCTTTGTCGCCAATAGCGGCATTGTGCAGATCCATTCCGGCCCGGTCTCAAACATCGTCGAGATGGGCCCCTGGATCAACGTCATGGATCCGACATTTCATCTCCATCTGCGCCGCGATCATATCACCCGCGCCTTTCTTGTGCGCAAGCCAACCGCTGACGGCCACGTCACCTCCGTTGAGGCTTTCGACGCCGAAGGCGGCATGATCATCCAGTTCTTCGGCAAGCGCCAGGAAGGCTTCGCCGAGCGCCCCGCCTGGCGCGATCTTGTCGAGAACCTGCCGCGCCTGAAGGCAACCGCAGCGGCCTAGGAAATCCAGATGCATATCCATTCTCTTCTCTCTGCCTCCCGCCGCATCGCCTTGCTCGCGACGCTTGGCCTTGCCATCGCCCGGCCGGCATCGGCGGACCCGCTTGCAGATCCCTCGCGGCTGGTTTCCATCGGCGGTTCGGTCACCGAGATCATCTATGCTTTGGGTGCCGGAGACCTGCTTGTCGGCCGCGACACGACCAGCATGTACCCGCCGCAGGCCATGGCTCTGCCGGATATCGGCTATATGCGCCAGCTCGCGCCTGAAGGCGTTCTCTCCGTTGATCCGAGCGCCATCATCGCCATTGAAGGGTCCGGTCCGCCGGAGACACTGGATGTCCTCAAAAATGCCGATGTGACCTTCGCCGAAATTCCCGAGACCTATGATCGCGCCGGCATTGTCGGCGAAATCACGGCCATCGGCGATCTGCTTGGCAAACAGACTGAAGCAACGGCACTCGTCGAGGCCGTCACCGCCAAGCTTGATCCCATTCTCGCCCGCAATGAAGCCCGCCCGGCGGCGAGCCGCAAGAAGGCGATCTTCATCCTCAGCCTCAGCGGCGGCAAGGTGATGGCATCCGGCACAGGCACGGCAGCCGACGGCATTCTCACCCTTGCGGGCCTCGACAATGCGGTCGGCAGCTATCCCGGCTACAAGGCCCTGACCGACGAGGCGATCATTGCGGCGGCGCCCGACGTCATCATCATGATGAGCGGCGTCGCGGGCAACCACGCCGTATCGGACGCCGATGCCCTGGCTCAGCCCGCACTGGCGCTCACGCCGGCCGGCAGGAACCATGCAATCTTCCGCGTCGACCCGATCGCCACGATGAGTTTCGGCCCCCGCCTGGCAGATGGCGTCGAGGCGCTTTCGACGGCCATCTACGGAGGTGCGTGACCACATGGCCCTGACGGAACCATTTTCGGGCCTCAGACGGATTGCCCACCACAGCCAGACCGGAAACCGTGCGGAGCTGGCGGCCGTGACCATCGCAATTCTTGCCGTTGCCGCCGTGCTTTCGGTTCTGTTCTCGGTCTCCTGGGGCGCATCGGACGCGTCTCTTTTCGACGTCGCCCATGCCATCATGACCGGCAATCAGGACGCCATCGGCAGCCGGGACCGGATCATCATTTTTGATATCCGCCTGCCGCGCGCCATTCTCGGCTTTCTGGTCGGGGCCTCGCTAGCTGTCTGCGGCGCCGCCATGCAGGGGCTGTTTCGCAATCCGCTGGCGGATCCCGGCCTTGTCGGCGTGTCCGCCGGCGCCGGGCTTGGTGCCGTCATCATGATTGTTCTCGGCGGCTCGCTGGCGGCGCCGCTTTCCGGGCTCATGGGGTTCTACGCCCTGCCCTTTGCCGCCTTTGTCGGCGGGCTTGCCACCACGCTGATCCTCTACAAGGTTGCCACCCGTCATGGCCAGACCTCCGTCGCAACCATGCTGCTTGCCGGCATCGCCCTTTCCGCGCTTGCGGGCGCGGCCACCGGCTTCCTTGTCTATCTCGCCAATGACCAGCAATTGCGTGACCTGACCTTCTGGTCGATGGGTTCGCTGGCTGGCGCAACCTGGGCAAAGGTCTTTGCGATTGCCCCGATCATGCTGGCAGCCTTCGCAGTTCTGCCCTTCATGGCCCGTGGGCTCAACGCCATCACGCTTGGCGAAGCCACCGCCTTTCACATGGGTATTTCGGTGCAGCGACTGAAAAACATCACCATTCTGGCGGTTGCCGCGGCAACGGGCGCCGGTGTCGCCGTTTCTGGCGGTATCGGCTTCGTCGGCATCGTCGTGCCGCATCTCCTTCGTCTCGTCATCGGACCGGATCACCGCTACCTTCTGCCGGCCTGCGCCCTTCTTGGCGGCAGCATGCTGATCATGGCCGATCTCGTTGCCCGCACGGTCGCCGCCCCGGCCGAATTGCCGATCGGCATCATCACCGCCGTCGTCGGCGGCCCCTTCTTTCTCTGGATTTTACTGCGCAACCGCTCGCGGCTTGCCCTCTAGGCCCATGATTACTGCCGAAAACCTCACGCTCGCCCTTGGCGGACGAACCATCCTGAACAGGATCAGCCTCTCGGCTCGTTCCGGTGCCCTGACCGCCATTTGCGGCCCGAATGGCTGCGGCAAGACAACGACGCTGCGGGCCCTCTCCGGCGAACTGGACGTGCTTGACGGTCAGATCGCCATCAACGACATGCCGATCTCAGGACTTCCCGCCTGGCGGCTGGCAAAGATGCGCGGCGTGCTGCCCCAATCTTCCACACTCGCCTTTCCGTTCACCGTGGCAGAGGTTCTGGCCATGGGACTTGCCGGCAGAACACGCCGCCAGGAACAGCGTGATGAGAGCGTGATTGCGGGTGCGCTCAAGGCCGTCGATCTGACCGGCTTCGAAGGGCGGTTCTATCAGGAACTGTCCGGCGGCGAGCAGCAGCGCGTTCAGTTCGCGCGTGTCCTGTGCCAGATCGAAATGCCGGTCGCTCACGGCAAGGCCCGATGGCTGATGCTCGACGAACCAGTGGCAAGCCTCGACATCCTCCACCAGATCGCCATCATGCGGCTTGCCCGCGATTTCTGTGCCGGCGGCGGCGGCGTCATCGCCGTGATGCATGATCTCAATCTGACAGCCCTTTATGCCGACCACATCATCCTGATGCGCGAAGGCAGGATCATCGCCGCTGGTAGCCCGGCCGATGTCCTGACCGATGACATCCTGTTCAGCGTCTTCGGCGCAAGACTGTCGGTCAACCGGGTGCCTGCGGATCAGACGCCCTTTGTGCTGCCGCATAGTGCCGCCTGACACACATGAAAGACCATCAAAGTCAGGTCATCAATATATGTATATAATACATTATATAATTTTATTATAACTCTAGATCAATGTATATATTAAATCACATTAACGTATATTTTAATTATTGATAGCTAGAAGACCGCGATATATCCTGTTTTATATTCAAGCAGGAATCGTAGCGATGCAAATTCGACCGAGATGCGCATCTGAACCACATCAACGTCAAGCGTTGCCCGATGGCGGCAGTGCCCGCTCTGCAACTGTGCCGGATCTTTCCAAATCGGCCAAAACGAGGCAGGCCCGCAGTTGGGCTCCGACGCCTTTGGGCCCGTTTGACCGGACCCGCTCACCCAGCACCTGCCTCCCTTGCGCCGAGAGTCTTGCGAGCCGCGACGCAATGATGAAGGCGCAAAACCTTCAGGAAGCCGAGAGGCGGGACCTGGCGCAGAGAGCCACGGATCAGTCAGGCATAAGTGCTGAGCATCTTCTGGCGGTTCACGCGGTCGCGGTTGATCGCAATACCATCCTTGCCATACGTCCCGTCGACAAAATGGCCCAGGAGCTCATCGCCGAAGGGCACCCGACGAAAGGCTTCCATGTCAAGGGCAAGAGCGCGAACTGGGGACCGCAATGCGCTTTCATCCCGGTCGATCAGCGACTGAGCAAGCTGAATGGCGATCCCGGTCGTGTGACAGCGTTTAGCAAGAAGGTCGCCGATTCGCTGGAGAAGAAAGAGGCCTACGCCGTGCCTCTTGTCATTTCGCGTGACCGTCTGGAAAGCCTGAGCCAGTCAAACCTCATCACGTTCGACGGTTCCAGGGACGATACGGCAGTGCTGGAAATCAGCAGCCGGGCGCCGGGCGGTGACGTGCTTCACTTCACGGCCCATCCGCAAGAGGGTGACCAGCGGCAGTCGGTTGAGATCCGGCTGGATGGCAAGCCCGTGGAAGTTTTGGCTCCAACGCCGCAATCGAAGGGCCTGACAGCCGACTACGACCTTTTCGCAGTCGCGCCGCATGAAGCAGACTTCGGCGAAGCCGACAATGTCCCGAACCGCGACATTTCCTACGAGTCCTATCTGCATCGCCGTGGCGGTGAACACAAACGGCTCAACACCGAAACCCCGAGCCAGTTCTATGCCCATGAGGACCCGGAAATCGGCAACGCCTCGCCCAGAATCCGCGAGATCATCCCGGTGCTGAACAAGGCTGTAGGACAGGAAGGGCAGCCGGTGTTCCATCACAATGCCGACTCATTCAGCCCTGCGGCCAATGACACGGATAACTTCCCCTTGACCTATGCAAGTCCGGTTGGCTTCGGCAAGTTTCCCGTCATGGGATCGATTGAAAACAAGAAGGAACTTAACGACTTCATCACCGCGGCAAAAAATGCCGGATATCACTTCGCTGTGAACCCGAACTGGAAACTCGAAACATCAGATCAACAGCGCGTTCACAGCCTTAAGGATTGTTTTGCGGAGCAGTCCCTGCGGCGCGGGGTGCGTGTCTCCGGCTGACATGTTTCATGTCCGCCGGCACCCGCGCACAATGCCAGCCGATGCAGGCGCTCTATCTTATTGAATCTAAGCAACGTTCTTTTCGAAAAACGATTCCGATTTTCGAGCCGATGCGCTAGATGCCCGCACGCTGCTGATAGCGGAAGAAATGCATCTCGGTATCGCCGAAATCGCGGGTTTCAAGCGGCTGAAAAACCGTTGAAAGCTGAAGCGTGACACCCGCTCTTTCCTCGACGATGACGAGAGCACCCGGCTTCAGCCACCCCCCCCTGTCGACGGCATCCAGCGCCTGATCGCCCAGTCCCTTGCCATAGGGAGGATCTGCGAACAGAAAATCGAACGGCTGAAGCTGCACCGGCTGGCCAATTTTCGTCGCATCGCGGCGCATGATGCGGGTGCGGCCGTGGAGACCGAGCGTATCGATATTACTCCACAACAGGCCACGCCCTTCGACGCTGTTCTCGACGAAGACCGCCATGCGGACACCGCGCGAGATCGCCTCAAGGCCGATCGCGCCGGTTCCGGCAAACAGATCCAGCATGTTCGTATCGTCGAGCGCTTCCGGATAGGCGTGAGCGATGATGTTGAACAGCGATTCCCGGGTGCGATCCGTCGTTGGACGGATCGCCTGGCTTTTCGGTGTCGCGAGCGCACGCCCGCGAAATTCACCGCCGACAATGCGCATCAGCCCCGGCCCTTGCCTGGCGTGCCTTTCGGGCCGCCACGCGGCTTACCGCCGCCAGCGGGACGTCCCCCCTGCGGGCGCGGCCCCTTGCCGAAGGGTTTGCCACTGCCGGTCGGGCGGCCGCCCTCCTTGCGCTCGCCCCTGGCAAAGGGCTTGTCTCCACCCTTGCGCTCGGGCCGGCCTTCGCCACGCGCAGCAAAAGACTTGCCGCCACGCTTCTCGCCGTCAAACGGCCTTTTCTCGCCACGCGGCCTCGATGGCTTATCGCCAGCATCGCCTTCGGCACTGCGCCGGCCATCGCCGCGCCGTCCCGCTGACCGGCGCTCATCACGACGGGCATCCTGACGCGCCTTGTCTTCCGCCTTCTTCTTGGCTTTCGGACCAAGCGGGCGGGCGCCCGGCGCCATCCAGACATTGGCAGTGCGTCCGCGCGGAATGTCGGCCTGCTCTGCCGGCTTGGTATCAAGCCGGTCGCGACCACGCTCCCGCTTGTCGGCAGGTTTTTCACGCCGTGGCCGTTCAGCCCGATCGGGGCGTGATGCAGCTTGTGCCGGCCGGGCCGCCGGCTCTTCCTCTGCCTTTTCCGGGCGCTCGTTATAGAGCGGCGCATCAAAATTGGCGCCAGCATCTTCGATCAGCCGTGGTCCGAGCTGATCACGCAGCGTGCGGCCACGCACTTCAAGCACATTGCCCTCGGCAAGGTCGCCAAGCTGGAACGGACCGTAGGAAATCCGGATCAGTCGGTTGACGGACAGGCCGAGTGCGCCGAGCACATTCTTGATCTCGCGGTTCTTGCCTTCGCGCAGCCCCATGGTGATCCAGACATTGGAGCCCTGGGTGCGATCAAGTGTGGCATCGATGGCGCCATACAGAACACCGTCAACGGCAATGCCGTCCTTGAGCTTGTCGAGTCCCGCCTGATCGATGCTGCCATGCGCACGCACGCGATAGCGACGCAGCCAGCCCGTTGACGGCAATTCGAGCACCCGCGCCAGTCCGCCATCATTGGTGAGCAGAAGCAGACCTTCGGTATTGATATCCAGGCGGCCGATCGAGATAACGCGCGGCAGATCCTTCGGCAGGTTGTCAAACACCGTCGGCCGGCCTTCCGGATCGGCGTTGGTGGTCACCAGCCCCGCTGACTTGTGGTAGATCCACAGCCGAGTCCGCTCGATCCCGCGGATCTGCTCACCATCGACCTCAATCCTGTCGGCAAGCGTTGCGTTGAGCGCCGGGCTTTCCAGCAGGGTGCCGTTCACCCTGACACGGCCCTCAAGGATCATCCGCTCGGCATCACGCCGCGAAGCAACGCCGGCGCGGGCCAGGATCTTCGAGATGCGCTCGGGCTGACCGGCGGCATCGGATTGCGCTGCCGCGGCGGCAGGCTTCGCTGCCTTGTCAGCCGGCTTTTTCGGTCCGGGACGCCCTTTACCCTGCGCCGGCTTGCCGCCGGAACGCTTGAACTTGTCTTTTTCGCTCATTTTGCCTTGCCTGTTGATGTCGATCCTCTATCAGTTCGATGTTCACGGGTTAAGAGGAATCTTGTCTAAAATGGTCGCCAGACGCGATTTCATGGCCATTGCACTCAACGAAGCAAGAGCCGCAGGCGAAAGAGGCGAAGTGCCGATCGGCGCGGTCGTCGTCCGCGATGGCGCTGTCCTCGCTGCTGCGGGGAACCGCACGCGTGAGAAATGCGACCCCACGGCCCATGCTGAGATTGAGGCGATCCGCAAGGCCTGCGCCGTCGCCGGCAGTGAAAGACTGCCAGGAGCGCACCTCTATGTCACGCTGGAACCCTGTGCCATGTGCGCAGCGGCCATTTCCTTCGCCCGGATAGAACGCCTCTATTATGGCGCCGAAGATCCGAAAGGAGGCGGTGTCGACCATGGCGGCCGGCTTTACAGCCAGCCGACCTGCCATCATGCACCGGATGTCTATTCAGGCATCAGCGAGCGCGAGGCGGCCATACTGCTGAAGCAATTCTTTTCCGGCCGGCGCTGAGGGTCAGACGTCGCCGCGCGCCATGGCCGTCAGCGTCTCGCCTTCCAGCCGATAGCGGATCCACTCGGTCTGCGGCGCACCGCCAATGCCGTCATAGACCCGGATCGCCTTCTCGTTCCAGTCGAGCACGCTCCATTCCATCCGCCCGCAGCCACGCTCGACGCCAATCTCGGCGACCCGGCGCATCAGCGCCCGGCCGAGCCCGGAACCACGGTTTTCGGGGGAGACATAAAGATCTTCGAGATAGATCCCGTTCTTGCCCTGCCAGGTCGAGAAGTTGAAGAAATAGATGGCGAAACCGGCGGGTTTTCCGTCAATTTCGCCAATCAGGGCTTCCGTCACGGATGACGGGCCGAAAATTGCATCGGCAAGACCTTCAGCGGTCGTTTCAACCTTATCCAGCGCTTCCTCGAAAATCGCGAGATCACGGACAAAGCCGAAAATGGTCTCGGCATCGTCCCGGATAGCCGGACGGATTGAAAACGCCATTTCTGCCTCGCCAGATCGCTTATTCTTCGCTGACAGGCGCATCACCAGCCAGGAACTCCTTATTCGATTGCTGCGATCCATAGGTGCAGTTCATGAACAGGAAGCACTTGTCAGGATCCTTGCCTTCAGCCAGCTTCTTGCGGCGGGCTTCCTTCTTGCGCTCGGGTTCGCCAAGATCGTTAAGCGCTGCTTCCGAAGATGGCTGCCGGTAAGCCGACGGCGGATCGATCAGATATTTGGTCTGGGTGATATCGATGGTCTGGGCATCGGCGCGGGCCTTGCGGAAGGCCTGAAGCTGCTGCTTCTCGCTCATGGCCTGCGGATTATCGGCCGTCAGCAGCGGTGAACGATAGTTCGGATCGTCCTTATGGGCCTCCGCCTCGGCATAGAGGCGCTGGCGCTGCTGTTCAGGCGATTCAAGCCACTGGCTGTTGCCGGTCGTCGCGGCCGACTGAACCGGCTTTGCCAGATCCTTGGTATCTGCAGTCTTCGGAGGCTCGACCAGGCTAGGCCGGCTGTCATAATCGATATCCGGCTGATCCGGCTTCACCAGCATGACAGCAGCACCCAGATCTTCCATCAGCTGCGTTGTTGCCGTCGTCCCGGTTCCATAGGTTGGCGCCTTCAGGCAGGAAGTCAGCATCATTGTTGCAGCCAGCGCCACGGAAACCTTCACGAGATTCGAAGACAATTGCATCTTTTTCTCACCATACCTTGCACCGCGGCGCCACTAGACAAGTTGCTTACAGATCTGAACTGCCGAATGAATCCGGCAAATTCGCGACAATTTCTAGCGCAACTAAGCCCGAACCGCAATTCGACAGTAAATATTACGATCCCGCGCCGCCGATGAAAACGGCGCGGGCCATTCAAAGACAGGATCTCAGAGGCGTCCGAGCGCTGCCAGTTCGCGCAGCGCAACCGCATCGCGCGCCGAGACCTCAGGATAATCCGGATCCGATCCGACATCCTTGGTGATGCGCCAGGACCGGGCGCATTTCATGCCGCTGGCCAGCGCCGGCACAACCGCGACGCCGGCAACATCACCCAGACGGAAGGCATCTTCCGGCCCCTCGCCTGCGACAACCTCGATCGCCGACGTGATGCAGATATCTTCGAAATCACGGCCATCCAGCACGGACAGCAGCGCCTTGTCAGCGATATAGACGACCGGAGCCGCCTCCAGCGACGAGCCGATACGCTTTTCACGCCGCTCCACCTCGAGCGCACCGGTGACAACCTTGCGGATATCGCGGATCTTGTCCCACTTGGCGGCAAGGTCACCATCGAGCCACGCGGCAGGCACATCCGGGAACTGGGCGAGATGCACCGAGACGGCAGACGGATCCCGGGCGAGCCAGGCTTCTTCCGTGGTGAACGGCATCATCGGCGCGAACCAGGTGACAAGGCAATCGAACAGCTTGCGGATGACAAAAAGCGCTGCCCGGCGACGAAGGCTCGACGGTGCATCACAATAGAGCGCATCCTTGCGCACATCGAAATAGAAGGCCGACAGTTCGACATTGGCGAAATCGGCCAGCGCCCGAGCGATCTTCTTGAAGTCGAAATCATCATAGCCCTTGCGCACCAGCTGATCGAGCTCGGCCAGGCGATGCAGCATCAGCCGTTCCAGCTCCGGCATTTCGGCAATGGCGATATCTTCGCCCTCATCATGGGCGAGCGTCCCGAGCATCCAGCGGATCGTGTTGCGCAGCTTGCGATAGGTATCGATATTGGTCTGGATGATGGTGTCGCCGAGACGCTGATCTTCCCAGTAGTCGGTCGTCATGACCCACAGACGCAGGATATCGGCGCCGGACTTGGCCATCACATCCTGCGGGAAAACCTGATTGCCAAGCGATTTCGACTGCTTGCGACCCTGCTCATCCATGGTGAACCCATGGGTGACGACGGCATTGTAAGGCGCACGGCCACGGGTGGCACAGCCTTCCAGCAGCGACGAGTGGAACCAGCCGCGATGCTGGTCAGAGCCTTCCAGATAGATATCGGCCGGCCATTTGAGATCCGGACGGTCTTCGAGCACGAAGGAGTGAGTCGAACCACTATCGAACCAGACGTCGAGAATATCGGTGACCATCTCCCAGTCTTCCGACGCCTTGTCGCCAAGGAAGCGCTCACGCGCACCGGCCTTGAACCAGGCATCTGCGCCTTCTGCTTCGAAGGCCTGAAGAATACGGGCATTGACCGCATCATCGACAAGCACTTCGCCAGCCTTGTCAGCGAAGATGCAGATCGGCACACCCCAGGCGCGCTGGCGCGAGAGCACCCAGTCAGGCCGCGATTCGATCATGCCATGCAGGCGATTCTTGCCGGCTGCCGGGACGAAGCGAGTATTGTCGATCGCGGTGAGGGCACGCGAACGCAGCGTCGAGCCGTCGCCGAAATCCTTGTCCATATAGACAAACCATTGCGGCGTGTTGCGGAAGATCACCGGCTTCTTGGAGCGCCAGGAATGCGGATAGTCATGCTTGATCCGACCGCGGGCAAACAGCTTGTCTGCCGCGATCAGGGCCTTGATCACCCGCTCATTGGCATCGCCCCACTTGCCGTTATCATCAATGACGCGCGCGCCGTCAAAGCCCGGCGCATCTTCGGTGTAAAAGCCGTCATCACCAACGGTGAAGGGGATTTTGGCGGAGATGCCGCGCGCTTCGAGATGGCGTGCCTGATCCATCCAGGCTTCAAAGTCCTCACGGCCGTGGCCGGGCGCGGTGTGGACGAAGCCGGTACCGGCATCGTCGGTAACATGGTCGCCATCAAGCACAGGCACCTTGAACATGTAGCCGAGATCGACGAGCGGGTGGGCACAGACAAGCGCCGAAAGCTCAGAGGCGTCCACATCGCGGAGAAGCGTCATCACCAGCTTGGCCTTCTCGGCGCAGTCATCCGCTAGGTTCTTGGCAAAGAGCAGCTTCTCGCCCGGCTGCGGGCCGAAATCATTCACCGCTTCGGTGATCTCGTAGAGCCCGTATTCGATGCGGTTGGAGAAGGAGATCGCGCGATTGCCGGGGATGGTCCAGGGCGTCGTCGTCCAGATGACGACAAAGGCGCCAAGGAGTTCGGAAGGCCCTTCGGTCACCGGAAACTTCACCCAGATCGTGTCCGACTGCTTCTCGTGATATTCGACTTCCGCCTCGGCCAGCGCCGTGCGCTCGACCACCGACCACATCACCGGCTTGGAACCGCGATAGAGCTGCCCCGTCCTGGCGATCTTCATCAATTCGCCGGCGATGCGCGCTTCTGAATGGAAGGCCATGGTGGTGTAGGGATTTTCGAAGTCACCCTCGATACCGAGACGCAGGAAATCCTCCGTCTGCACCTTGATCCAGTGCGCGGCATAGGCGCGGCATTCCTGGCGGAATTCGATCATGGCCGCCGGTTCGGAAAGATCGGGCTTGGCCTTGCCCTTGGCGCGGTAGTTCTCTTCCTCGATCTTCCATTCGATCGGCAGGCCGTGGCAATCCCAGCCGGGCACATAATTGGAATCAAACCCACGCATCTGGAACGAGCGGGTGATGACGTCCTTGAGGATCTTGTTCAGCGCATGGCCGATATGGATCTTGCCATTGGCATAGGGAGGGCCGTCATGGAGCACGAATTTCTCGCGACCCTTCGCATCCTCACGCAGTTTTTTGTAAAGCCCCATGTCCTGCCAGCGAGCCGCGATTTCCGGCTCCTTCTTGGGCAGGCCGGCGCGCATCGGAAAATCCGTTTTCGGCAGATAGAGCGTGGCGGAATAGTCGATCTTGTCAGTTTTTTCGGTCATGGGTTCGCATCATATTTTGCCGCGCCGCCGGTTTATCCCGGCAAACGGGCTTGATCATCTGTTTTCATCATTGGCGGCGAGCGGCGCGAAACGCCAAAATCCCGGACCTTCCGGCGCCCCATCTCAAGCCGCACGGAAAGCCGGGCCAATAATTCGGATCATGCGAAACCGGTACCCAGTCATCATGGGCGGTTCTTTACGGTCTTTTGCCCGCAATGAAAAGAGGCTTTTCAGGCCAGGATCTGATCCCCGGCCTCAATCGGATGCGTTGACGCGGAAATCAGGGGTTTGCCGCTTCTCTCAATGCTCTCATATTTTCATCCATCGTCGCAGACGCTAACTGACGGTCAGCCTTCCACTGATCCAGCCTCATCTGTCGCATGGTTTCGATATGACGCGTGTTCATTTCATGGAGCTTATTCATATGCTCGCGCTGCGCCTCACCGAGAGCCTTCATTATATTATGCATCTCTGAAAGCTGCTGAAGCGCCTCATCCAGCTCGGCCTTCTTCTTTTGGATCTCCTCCATATGGTCGACCCGACCATCAGGCTCCGCGCTACCGCCGGCCTTTCCTGATACCTGCTCAGGCTCATCCGACGACGGCTCCTCGACCCTTCCCTGTACCTGCTCAGGCTCAATCTGCGGCGGCTCGACACCAAGATTCTTGAGGCGATCATCATCATCGTCGTCAGGGTCTGCCGCAGCCCGCCTGGCACGCAATGCAGCCTCATCAAACTGGAACTGTTTCCTGTCCCTGGCCGAGGCCTGGGCAAAAAGGTCCGATACCGTCGCTGAAGGACGCTGCTGGTGGCTGCCAGCGCGCCGCGGGAGCAAACTCAGCTGCGCCATCAGATGCCGGAGCGGCGTCTGCCCCGAGCTCGGGGGCGTCAGCGACACGCGTGCGGGCGCGACGCCTGCACTGCGGACCGGCGAAGGCGTCACCTCCGACAATTGCGGCATGTTGCGCGACGGTGACACCGGTTCGGAGGCAGATAGGCTGCTAACATTTGGCACGCTCAGCACTCCCTAGATGCAACACCTCATTGAGATGAGGTGGCATTCGAACAAAGACCCAGCCATGGCAGCACATCGCCATGACATCGATACAACGCAAAAATAACGAAAGAGAAACCAATAAGCCAAACGGAAAAACTGATAGATCAGGGATCGCGCCCTGCGGGTCTAAAATGCGATCCGGGCATCAAGTTCGGAGAACGGACGAACGGCCGAAAGCAATGCCCGGGCCTGATCGGCATCGCGATGCATCTGGGCAACCAATGGTTCAAGACCATCAAATTTCAGTTCGTCGCGAAGCCTGCCGAAAAGCGAAACCAGCCCGACCTCGCCATAGAGATCACCCTTGAAATCAAAGATGAAGGTTTCCAGCAGAGGGCGCCCGTCCTCAACCACGGTCGGACGCCGGCCAAAGCTTGCCACACCATCATGCAACGTGCCGCAGGGGCGGCGATAGCGCACGGCATAAATGCCGGGACTGAGCTTGGCATCGGGATCAAACGCCATGTTGGCCGTCGGAAATCCGAGCGTCCGCCCCAGCTTCTCACCGTGGATCACCTCACCCATGACGGTATAGCGATAGCCGAGCAGGCCGGATGCAGCCACAACGTCTCCGCGCGTCAGCAGATCGCGGATCCGGCTTGACGACACCACTTCGGCATTCTCGTCGCGGAAGGCGTCCATCAGCGTCACGCCGAAGCCATGCCGCTTGCCCGCATCCATCAGAAAGGCAGGACCGCCCTCGCGATTGCGGCCGAAATGAAAGTCAAAGCCCGTTACAACCTCGCTCGCACCCAGCCAGTCCCGCAGCACGGTGGTGACGAATTCCTCGGGCGAGCGTTGCGAGAAGGTCCGGTCGAAGGGATATTCGATGACGGCGTGATAGCCCATCAGCTCGAGAAGCCGCGCCTTCATCGGCGCCGGCGTCAGGCGGAAAACCGGAGCCTTCGGATTGAAGACCGATCGCGGATGCGGTTCAAAGGTGAGCACCAGTGCCGGACAGCCGCGCTCACCGGCAAGCGCCAATGCCCGTTCGAGCACCACCCGGTGGCCCCGGTGAACCCCATCGAAATTGCCGATAGCGACAACCCCGCCCTTCAGCTCTTCAGGCAGGGCTTCGCGAAACTCGTTACGATGAAATACGGTCATTTCAGTCTTCCGCTCCGGCCGAAACATTTCCCGGCCATGCTATGTCACACGATGGCCGCTCAGCGAAGCAGCGGCAGCCAGAATTTCGGCTTTGCATTCTGTTCCGTCAAGAAGCGGGTGAGTGCCTTTTCATCGACCACACCGTCAACCGTATATTCATGGGCATGGATCCCCTCGCAGATGAACAGCAGATCGAGCCCGTAATCGCGGGCGCCGCGCACATCCGTCGGCATGCCATCGCCGATCGCGGCAATGCGTTCCTGGGCAATCGTTCGGCCGGCAAGTGCACTGCCCTTGGCAACGGCCGCATCATAGATCGGCCTGTGCGGCTTTCCGGCAATCAGGGTCTTGCCGCCAAGCGCCTCATAAAGTGCTGCCAGCGCGCCGGCACAGGGAACCAGCCTGTCGCCCCGCGTCACGATCAGATCCGGATTGGCGCAGATAAATGGAATATTGCGCATGCGCAGTGCGCTCAGCATCTCCCGGTAATCTTCCGGCGTTTCGGTTTCATCGTTGAAAAGCCCGGTGCACAGAATGCCTTCAGCCTCGTCGGCAGAAACGATTTCAGCCCCTGTTCCGGCGATCAGCGCGGTATCGCGCTCGGGCCCGAGGTAAAAGAGATTCTTTGGCCCTTCGGCGATCAGCTTCTTGGTGACGTCACCGGATGTCACGATGGCATCATAGCTTTCATCGGTAATGCCGAAGGCCAGAAGCTGGGTCGCAACCGCGTCGCAAAGACGCGGCGAATTGGTGAGCAGCACGACCTTTTTGCCGGCCCTGCGGGCGCTCGCCAGAGCTGCCGGGGCTTCCGGATAGGCCGCCACACCATTGTGCAGCACGCCCCAGACATCGCAGAGAAAGAGATCATAGCGGTCATGGATAGCGCTCAGGGCTTCAATCGGTTCAGCCATTTATTTTTCCTTGAAAGCAGCAAAAGGAGATCGCAGGGCATCTGGACGGCGGACAAAAGGTCATAAGAATGGCCGCAACGCAAGCCCTGCGCGCAAAGCAGCGAGCAAAAGCGGTAAAAGCGAAAGCCCGAAGCGCATAACCGCCGGGATGGCAGGAAGACAGAGACAGAAGGCCTGCGGATCCGTTCGCGACCAGGCCGGCAGGCCCGCCAGAACGAAAAAAGCCGATCCGAAGCCAAACGGTGGCC
Source organism: Martelella sp. HB161492 (assembly GCF_013184775.1). Taxonomy (GTDB): domain Bacteria; phylum Pseudomonadota; class Alphaproteobacteria; order Rhizobiales; family Rhizobiaceae; genus Martelella. Next base: position 324,587 of record NZ_JAATVV010000003.1, on the reverse strand, counting down.
GCAACGCTTAAGCGCGGGATTGCGCCATGACCAAGGCTGCCACAGTTTACCCTCAATGCTTACACATAAGGAGACGGCATAAGGATGTTGCGCTGCCGGCGCATGAACAGCGGCGACAAAAGTCCGCCAGACAGGCCGCGCCCGACATAAAATTTATCGCGCCTGTTCTTGACTCAATGTGACACCACACCTAAATCAGCGGTCGTTAGCACTCTCACGAAGGGAGTGCTAACAAAGTTTCGAGCGGTTGCGAATGCGCCGCAGATGTCATTTGATCGAGGGAATAGACAAAATGGCAAGCATTTCTTTCCGCCCCCTGCATGATCGCGTCGTTGTACGCCGTGTTGAGTCCGAAGCCAAGACCAAGGGTGGCATCATCATCCCGGACACCGCCAAGGAAAAGCCGCAGGAAGGCGAAATCGTCGCCGTCGGCACCGGCGCTCGTGACGAAGCCGGCAAGGTTGTCGCGCTCGACGTCAAGGTTGGCGACCGCGTTCTGTTCGGCAAGTGGTCGGGCACCGAAGTCAAGCTCGACGGCGAAGACCTTCTGATCATGAAGGAAGCCGACATCATGGGCGTTATCGCCTGATCGTCGGGCTTTCATCCCCTTTATGTGAACTAACGGGCTCTCGCCCTTCTCAAGGTTTGAAGAACCAGGAGTTTTCAAATGGCTGCTAAAGAAGTCAAATTCGGCCGCCCTGCGCGCGAAAAGATGCTGCGTGGCGTCGACATCCTCGCTGATGCCGTCAAGGTAACGCTCGGCCCCAAGGGTCGTAACGTTGTTATCGAAAAGTCCTTCGGCGCTCCGCGCATCACCAAGGACGGTGTTTCGGTTGCCAAGGAAATCGAACTCGAAGACAAGTTCGAAAACATGGGCGCCCAGATGGTCCGCGAAGTTGCTTCGAAGACCAACGATGTTGCCGGTGACGGCACCACGACCGCGACGGTTCTGGCTCAGGCCATCGTCAAGGAAGGCGCCAAGGCCGTTGCTGCCGGCATGAACCCGATGGATCTGAAGCGCGGCATCGATCTGGCCGTTGCTGAAGTCGTCAAGGACCTTCAGGCCAAGGCCAAGAAGATCTCGACCTCCGCTGAAGTTGCCCAGGTCGGCACGATCTCCGCCAATGGCGACAAGCAGGTCGGCGAAGATATCGCCAGCGCCATGCAGAAGGTCGGCAATGAAGGCGTGATCACGGTTGAAGAAGCCAAGACCGCCGAAACCGAACTCGAAGTCGTTGAAGGCATGCAGTTCGACCGCGGTTACCTGTCGCCTTACTTCGTCACCAACCCGGAAAAGATGATCGCCGAGCTCGACGACGCTTTCATCCTGCTGCACGAGAAGAAGCTCTCGAACCTCCAGGCCATGCTGCCGGTTCTCGAAGCCGTCGTTCAGTCGGGCAAGCCGCTCCTCATCATCGCTGAAGATGTTGAAGGCGAAGCCCTGGCAACGCTGGTTGTCAACAAGCTGCGCGGTGGTCTGAAGATTGCTGCCGTCAAGGCTCCGGGCTTCGGCGATCGCCGCAAGGCCATGCTGGAAGACATCGCCATCCTGACCGGTGGTACCGTGATCTCCGAAGATCTCGGCATCAAGCTCGAGACTGTTACCCTCGACATGCTCGGCACGGCCAAGAAGGTTTCGATCACCAAGGAAAACACCACCATCGTTGATGGCGCTGGTTCCAAGGCTGACATCGAAGCCCGCGTTGCCCAGATCAAGGCTCAGATCGAAGAAACCTCCTCTGACTACGACCGCGAAAAGCTGCAGGAACGCCTTGCCAAGCTCGCTGGCGGTGTTGCCGTTATCCGCGTTGGCGGCTCGACGGAAGTCGAAGTGAAGGAAAAGAAGGACCGCATCGACGACGCTCTGAACGCGACCCGCGCTGCTGTTCAGGAAGGCATCGTTCCCGGTGGTGGCGTTGCCCTGCTCCGCTCCTCCACGAAGATCACCGTCAAGGGTGAGAACGACGATCAGGACGCTGGCGTCAACATCGTTCGCCGTGCGCTGCAGGCTCTGGTTCGCCAGATCTCGACCAACGCCGGTGACGAAGCTTCGATCGTTGTTGGCAAGATCCTCGAAAAGAACGACGACAACTTCGGCTACAACGCCCAGACCAGCGAATATGGTGACATGATCGCCATGGGTATCGTTGACCCGGTCAAGGTTGTCCGCACCGCGCTGCAGAACGCTGCTTCGGTCTCCTCGCTGCTGATCACGACGGAAGCCATGATCGCCGAGCTGCCGAAGAAGGACGCACCGGCTATGCCTGACATGGGCGGCATGGGCGGCATGGGCGGCATGGGCATGATGTAATCGGCCAGTCCGGTTGCATCTGACCATTCGTCAGATATTCGGAAAAGGGCGATCCCTCGGGGTCGCCCTTTTTCTATGCCGGCTGTCTTGCGCAGCTCCCCTTGCTGAAGAGACAGCTTTCGCCTTTCAACGAAGAGCCGGAAACGCCGGATAGGCTAAAGCGCCGTGCGTCCTTTTGGACGCACGGCGCTTTAGCTTATTGAATCGACGCATCGGTGAGCCGTGACCGGGCAGGCAGGACCGAAGGCAGCATCAGCGACGCTTGCACGCCTGATCAGCCTGCCTCTGCCCTGGTGCCGCTCCAGACCGTGATGTCATCGGCCGCCTGCGCCATGGTCCGCGAAACCTCGGGCTGGCTGTTGCCCAGCAGAGCCGAAAGACGCCGCAGTCCGAGGGCCGCCTTATGCGGCTCGCTTTCAATCCGCGCCACCCGCGCCAGCCCCAGGCGGGCCGCCCGCCTGAGCCGTGGCGAACCGGCATCGTCTGACGCCCACTCATGCATGCGGAACACCAGATTGCCGAGCCCCATGATCGCCAGACCGGTATCCACTGACGCCTTGACGGCGAGGGAGCTGGGTTCGCTGTAGCGCAACAGCCTGAGCTGGCGATGGTAAAACCGTGCTCGCCAGGCCTGACGCTTCTCGAGCGCCGTGTCGCTCGCCGCGATCAGCCGCAATTCGCGGACCATGGCGCCAATCAGCAGCGTCCGTCGCCGGGCATTGTTGATCGGAAAGACAAGGCGATAGACGATGAAGGCGAAAGCCGGCGCAAGGACAACCGCCAGACCGGTCAGCAGCCACGAGCGAAAATCGCCCGTCAGCGGCAATGCCGGCTTCAGCAGCAGCAGGCTTACCATCGAATAATCGAACCCGAAGGGCATGGAGCGACGATTTGCGGAAATCGGTACGCCCAGCAGGATGAAGGGCACCATCATCGCCACGAGTTCGAAATCGCTGACCGCATGCGGCCAGACCAGGAAGCGGCACGCCAAAGCACCGATGACACCGAGAAATTGTCCGGCAAAGACGATCGGCATCATCCGCGCCGGATTCTCGAAGGTCGAGAACATCGTCAGCATGATCGACAGGCCAAGCAGCATGAAGGGACCGCTCTGCCAGCCGGTAACGATCCAGAAGCCGCCGACAAGCAGCATGGCGAAGAGCGAGCGCAGGCCGGCGCGCGCCGCCCCGCGAAAATCACGATGGAGGATCACCCGGCGATGCGGGCCGAGATCGCCCGGTGACCCGGTCTCGGGACCGAGATAGGCCCGAAGTGCAGTCTCCAACCCGCCGAGCACGTGGCCAAGCGGTGTCTCGGCGCCGCAGGTCGCAGCCGCCTCGGCAAGGATACGGCGTGCCTCGGCCTCGCCATCACTGCGTTTCAGCGCTGCCGATGCACGCCCGAGCATGTCGGCGACAGCTGGCGGCCAGATCCGCGACGGACCGCTGCGCAGCCAAAGCAATGCCTCGACCTCGGCAATCAGAAGCCCGCGTGCGGCGCGGGCGAAACGGTGCGAGCGCAGCGACCCGGCACCATTCGGCCCCAGAGCATCTTCAATGGCTGCCAGCTCAGCCAGCAGATCCGGCAATTTTCCGGTCCGCGGCGGCACCTCCTGCGCAAGACGCAGCGACATATCTTGCAGCACATGCGAAAGCAGCAGCCGGATCCGGCCATGAAGCGGATTTTCACCCTGCCGCTTGATCATGATGAGGCCGACGACAAGGGCTGCAACAATACCGGTTGCTATGGTTGCAACGCGATCGAGCCCCAGATGCATGACATCATCGGGATGGGCGAAATCGAGCAGCGCCACCATGGATGCCGAATAGCCGGCAAGGATCGCGCCATAAGAGACGAAACCGCGAAGGACATTGGCCGTGAGGGTCGAAAGGCCGATCCAGAGCGCGAGACCGGGCACCAGCAGCATGGGATTGCCACCGGAAAAGGCAACAAGGCAGACACCGGCAAAGGCACCCATCGCTGTTCCCGCCAGGCGGAAGAAGCTCTTTTCGACCAATTGCCCGCGGGTCGGCTGCGAGGCGGCAAAGACCGTCATCGCCGCCCATTGCGGGTGATCAAGCCCCAGAGCAAAGGCGGCGAACAGCGCCAGCACAGCCGCAACGGCGGTTCTCGCAGCAAAGGAAAAGCGTTCCGGATCGAACCCGGCGCGGATCAGAAACCGCAGCGGATGACCGGGCGTTTCACCGGTGGAAGAAGTCATTTTTTCAAGCGTCCATCTATTTTGTCGAAGGCATCAAGTAGCGCCTCGATCTCATCATCATCGACATCCGCAAGCATCTCCGTCTCCGCGGCCACAAGCACCTTGCGGATCCGCACGACAGAAGCCTTCCCCTTGTCCGTCAGCATGATGCGGCGCGCCCGCCGGTCGGCGGGGTCGTGCAGTCTCTCGATCTGACCATCGCGACTGAGGATATCGAGCGTGCGAACGAGCGTCGAGCCATCAAGGCCGATCCTCTCGGCAAGCTCCTTCTGGCTGATGCCATCGCCAAAGGCCTCAAGATGGACGAGCGGTGCCCAGGTTGCGTCGGAAAAGCCGATCTCGGCCAGTCGCAGATTGAGCGCATGGCGCCACTGGCGCGCCAGCATGACAAAGCGAAGGCCGAAACGGAAACGGGGTGAGAGCGGGTTCATGCCGATTGAATGACATACAAATAATTTGGATTCAAACTATTTTTTGACAATCCGCAGCACCACGCGCCTGTTTCGAAGGGGCAACATATCGTCCACGGCAAGCTGCGTGTCACGCAATGGCTTTGCAAGCTGTTCTTATTGCAGCATTTCCGCACGTCATCCCCGCGCCCGACCTGCGCTTCGTCATCCGCCCGATGGCGGCGACTGATATGGATCAAACAGCTTTGATTGTATCGGTGGTCTATTTGCACTCTGTGGGGGAGGAAAATTGCCTCCAAAATATGCGTTATTTCGTAGCTATGAAAAAGGATATATAGATGTCCACGACTGACCTGCATTCGGACAGCCGGACCATCAGTCCGTCTGCCTGGCAGCTGATCGGCGCTGCCATTCTTGCCAATCGCCTTGTCATCGGCTGGGTTTACTGGGGCGGTTTTTCCCGGCGCTTCATCTATGACCTGAAGAAGATCGACCCGGAATCACCGGGTTATCTCGCAAACAAGCTGGTCCATGCAGCACCTGGCGTTCCCTTCGGCTTTGACAACATCGTCCACTGGCTGCTCGATCACGGCACGCTGCTGCATATCGCGGTGATCAGTTTCAGCCTGATCGAGCTCGTTGTTGGCATTGGCCTGATCCTCGGACTTGCGACCCGCTTCGTCTCGCTTGTCGGCATCGGCCTGTCGGTGACGCTGATGATCATCTTCGGCTGGATGGGCACGACCTGTCTTGACGAATGGACAATGGCGGCCTGCAGCTTCGCCATGACATCGGTCACATTGGTCACCGGCAGCGGCCCCTATTCGGTTGACAATCTGCTGGTCAAGTCCGGGCGCACGCAGAAAACACCGTGGCTTGCCTGGGCCACAAGCGGCCCTATCCCGCTGACACGAAACCGCTTCATTGCGATCACCACCCTTCTCGGCGTCATCGCCTTCATCTTCACCGTGTTCTTTTACGGCTTCTATTTCGATGCGATCTACAGCCCGCTTGGCAAGCGCTACAACAATCTTGTGCCGCGCATCACCATGAGTGAGGGTGTGCTATCCAATGGCACGGCATCCGTCCATGTCTATATGGATCGCGGCCCCGACACTCAGGGAGCCTATATCATTCAGGCCAGCCTTGCCGGCAAGGACAGTGCCGAAGCACCGATCGCCACCTTCACCGCTGAAGATCTCGACAATGCTGACCGTGTCACGATCACCGACAATCGCTTCGCGCCCTGGTCGACCTGCAAGCAGATCAGTTACGGCATTCGCTGCCAGCTTGGCAGCCAGGCGGTGCTGAACTTCACCCTGCCCGCCGATATCAGCGCAGCCGGTGATCTGGTGCTGACGCTGACTGATATCGAAGGCAAGACCTTCGCCGCTCCTGTCAGCATCCGGTAACAAGAAAGGGCGGGCCGAAAATCCGGCCCGCCCTTTTCAAAGCGCAGACTGCAGCCGTATCTCAGTCACGTGGCGGAATATTCAGCGCCTTCTGGCTGGCCGGACGGTCGAGACAACGGCCCAGCCACAGATTGACATTGGCAAATTCGGCAAGGCCCAGATGCTCTGCAGCGTCATAAGCACTCGTCAGACCGCGAACCCAGGGGAAAATCGCGATGTCGGCGATGGTATAGACGTCTCCCATGATGAAGCGACGCTCGGCCAGGCGCTGCTCGAGCACGCCCAGCAGCCGCCGTGTCTCATTGGAATAGCGCTCCGTCGGGTAGGGATTATTGGCAACCTTGTCGGCGGCAAATTTGTAGAAATGGCCGAACTGACCGAACATCGGCCCGACGCCCGCCATCTGGAACATCAGCCACTGGATCGTCTCATAGCGGCCAACCGGATCTTCCGGCATCAGCATGCCGGATTTCTCAGCCAGATAGATCAGGATTGCGCCCGATTCAAAAAGCCCGATCGGCGTACCGTCGGGGCCATCGGGATCAAGGATCGCCGGGATCTTGTTGTTCGGGTTCAAAGACAGAAATTCGGGCGTCATCTGGTCATTGGTCGCAAAGGACACAAGATGGGCCTCATAGGGCAAACCCGTTTCTTCAAGGGCTGCGGAAATCTTGATGCCGTTGGGAGTGGGTAGCGAATAGAGCTGGATAACATCCGGGTTCTTCGGCTGCCACCGCCGGGTGATCGGAAAATCGGAGATGCGCGACATCGGCGCTCCTTATCAGGTAGACGGAATTATAACAGAAACCAACAAATGTTGCCCTTGTCACGGATTTGCAACCCCGCGCCGATAAGAAACGTTTCACTATTTTGCAACAAAATGTAATCGCATCTTGACCGAATATCGCTGGACAGAAGATCAGCCGTCGGTCATCAGCGCATCGCGAATCTCTGCGACCACCGGATCCTCGGCATGTTCGCCCTTGCGCGCCCGCACGAAACAGGCCTCCGATTTCAGGATCACCCCATCCTTCAGAATCTTCAGATGGTTGGCCTTGAGCGTCGAACCGGTCGAGGTGATATCGACAATGATATCGGCCTGGCCCGCCATCGGCGCACCCTCGGTTGCCCCCAGGCTCTCGACGATCCGGTAGAGCTGGATACCGTGCTTGGCGGTGAAAAACTGCTGCGTCAGCCGCCAGAACTTGGTGGCGATGGAAAGCCTGCGACCATGGCGGCTGCGGAATTCGGCCGCCACGTCGTTGAGATCGGCCATGCTGTCGACATCGAGCCAGATCTCCGGCACCGCGACAACGACATCGGCCTGACCGAAACCGAGACGGGCGACGAACTCGACCCGGTCATCGACATTCGGCAGCCCCTCCCGCAGGAGATCCTCGCCGGTGACGCCGAAATCGACAGCGCCGCGACCAACCTCGCGCGAAATCTCCGATGCGGACAGGAAGGCGATCTCGATATCATCGCGCCCCTTGACCCGGCCGCGATAGGAGCGGTCATTGCCGATTGCCTCGATCTCGAAACCGGCCTGTTCCAGCGCCGCCTGCGAGGCTTCCTTGATCCGTCCCTTGGACGGCAGAGCGATGGTGACGGTCATGCCGGTTCTCCAGTCTTGTCGCGCGTGCGGGAGATCCGGTCGAGCCAGAGCGAAAAGCCAACCGCCGGAATGTGATCCGTCGCGCCCAGAAGCGTCAACAGCCGGTCATAGCGTCCGCCGCCGGCCAGCATCGCCTTGCGGCCATCGCCTTCGGCGATTTCGAAAACCAGGCCGGTATAATAGTCGAGCGGCCGCCCGAAGGCAGCCCGATAGCAGATCGTCTCCACATCGACGCCAGCCGCTTTCAGCGCCTCGACCCGGCGCTCGAAGGTGGCAACCGCCGGACCGAGATCAAGGCTGAATTTCCCGGCAAAGGCCTCCAGCGCATCAGAGGCCGCGGCAAGCGGCAGCGCCAGCGCCAGAAAGCTGTTCAGCGCCTCAAGCGCCTCTGCATCGAGACTGGTGACGGAAAGCGCCAGCTTCTCCTTCAGCCGGCGTGCGATTTCCGCCGGTGAACGGCTGGCATTGGTGGAATAGCCAGTATCCTGCATCGTCTGGTCGAGATAGGCGATCAGCCCGGCCTCGTCGCCATCGGCGAGGAAGGCTGCGACCCGCCGGTCAAGGCCCGAGACGGGCTGAGGCCTGGCCAGCGTTTCCATCAGCCCTTCAAGCTGGCGGCGATTGCCAAACGCCTGAATCAGCCGCTTCTGCCAGCCACCCGGCAGACCGAGCGCCCCCACGACCGCCTCGAACACCGACTGATCGCCAAGTGTGGTGACGACCGCTGCGTCCGGCAGGACCCGGCGAACGACACAAAGCGCGTCAGCCAGCGCCCGCGCATCGGCCGTGGCAAAATCCTCTTCACCCAGATCCTCGATCCCGGCCTGGAAGAATTCCGCGGCGCCATCATCGCGCGCCTGACGGAACACCATGCCGCAATAGCCATAGCGCTTCGGCGTCCCGGCATTTTCGCCGATGTGGTGCAGGCAGACGGGAATGGTGAATTCGGGGCGAAGGCAAAGGCTTTCACCGGTTTCGCTCTCGGTCATGAAGATGCGGCGGCGCAGGGCCTCGCCGGTCATGTCGAGAAACGGCGCGGCCGGCTGGATCACCGGCGTGTCGGTGAGCATCGCACCGCGTGCGGCAAATTCATTCAGGATCTCACCGGCAAATTCCGGCATTGAGGTGGGAAGCATTGCGGTCCCGCTTGCATCTAGGATTTTCAAAGCCGCATCGGAACACCATTTCCTGGCGCAAAAGTCAACGCAAAGGCCTGCCGGAGCGCGTTTTTTTGCCTGCAAACGCGGCTCTGGCATAACAAGTCCGTCAGGAGCCACCTGCGCATGATCTGTCTGCCACCGAAGAACCTGCCCGGCGCCATCCGCAGCCATCGTCTGCAAGCCGCTGCGGGCGCGCCCGCCGGAAGCGATCACGGCTTGATCTTCGCCCCCATGCGCGCCGCGCGCGCCAACCGGTGTGATGGCCGCGACGCGTCCGGAAGGACAGATCAGATCTTTGGTTCAATTTGGCGTAAAATGTCCCTTATTCGGCCATCACCCTGATTTTTATTTTGCTATTCAGTTCATAAACTGACTTCATGTTCACACCGACATGGAGCCATATATGTCCGAAGATACAGCCCTTCTCGTCATCGACGTACAGGAATCCTTTCGCCATCGCCCCTATTTCACCGAAACCGGGCTCTCCGGTTACCTTGAGCGCCAGCAAAGACTGATTGACGGCGCAACCCATGCCGGTCTTCCGGTGATCCAGATCTTCCATGAGGAAGATGGCGGTCCCTTTGATCCGGTTTCCGGCTTTGTCGAAACACTGGCACCGCTCGTCATCGCGCCCGATGCCATCTTTCGCAAGCGCCGCCATAGTGCCCTAATCGGCACGGGGCTTGATGTTCACCTGATCAGAAACAACATCCGCCGGCTGATCATCTCCGGTATCCGCACGGAACAATGCTGCGAAACCACCACCCGCCACGCCTCGGATCTCGGCTTCGCGGTGGATTTCGTCGCCGAGGCGACCCACACATTCCCGATGCGAGACGAAACGGGCCGGCTCTGGAGCGCTGACGACATCCGCGCCCGCACCGAACTGGTTCTGGCGGGCCGCTTCGCCCGGATCGCGAGCGTTGACGACATCCTTGGCGAACTGGCAGAGCGGGAAGCAGCCTGACATGGGCGACAACGCGCGGCAGCTCCCGGTTTTCGTTGTGATGCAGCCGCGCGTGCTGCTGCTGGATGTCGCCGGGCCGATCGAGGTGCTGCGCAAGGCCAATCTTGTGCAGCACGATGTCTTTTTCGATGTGCGCTACATAGCGCCCTCACCCGAAGCCGGCACGTCGATCGGCTTGACGCTCACGGGAATGTCGCCTCTGCCGGATAAGCTGCCCGAAGGCGCCATGGTGGTGGTCCCCGGCTCTGCCGATGAGCCGCTTTTCGGTGCGCAACATCCGGCAGTGCAGGATGACCGGGAAGAGGAAGCCATTGTCGCCTGGCTTTCAGAAGCGATCCGCCCCGGCATCCGCCTTGTCTCGATCTGCTCGGGCGCAACGCTTGCCGCCCGTGCCGGACTTCTCGAAGGCTATAACTGCACCACCCACCATGCCACGATCGAGGCGCTTGCCCGCGCCGCGCCAACGGCGAAAGTGCTGGAAAACCGCATTTTCGTGGAGGATGGCGAGCGCTTTTCCAGCGCAGGCATCACCGCCGGGATTGACCTGATGCTTGCCATCCTCGCCCGCGAGGCTGGCCACCGCACCGCGCTTGAGGTCGCGCGTTATCTCGTCGTCTATCTGCGGCGCAGCGGCTCTGATCCGCAGATCTCGCCCTTCCTCGAAGGGCGCAACCACATCCACCCGGTGATCCACCGGGTCCAGGACGCCATCGCCGCCGATCCGGCCGCCGAGTGGTCGGTTGCGCGGATTGCAAAGATGGCCGGTGCCAGCGAACGCAATCTGTCCCGGCTTTTCAACGACCATGTCGGGCTCAGCGTCACCGACTACATCAACCGCATGCGCATCGGCCTTGCCCGCGAATTCGTCACCGGATCCTCCCTCGCCATCGATGAGATCGCCCGGCGCACCGGCTTTTCCTCGACCCGCCACTTCCGCCGGGTCTGGCAGCAGTTTCACGGCGCGCCGCCGCGCGCCAGCCGGCATTCCAGAGAAAGGCTGGCCAGAGAAGGTGCCGCTGTGAACTGAACACTGGTCAACATGTGGAAACCATGTGGATATCCGTTGAACAACCTGTGCAAAACGCCGCACAGAAGCGCGTTTCGAAACGCCTCTTGGCAGCTCCGGGACGCAGCGGCGGATCTCAGCAAGATGATAGCGCGGACAGCCGGACGCGACCGCGAAGAAAGGCCTGCCTTGCCGCGAAAACGGGCATTTTTGATGATTTTCAGGTTGCCGTCGCAGCTGGCGGCTCCTATGTAAGGTGCAAGCGCCAAATCACACCAATTAGGCTGCCAAAAGGAGTATTGAACATGGCTTTTGAACTTCCTGAACTGCCCTACGCCTATGACGCCCTCGCCCCCTTCATGTCGGCCGAGACGCTGGAATTCCACCACGACAAGCATCACAATGCCTATGTGACCGCCGGCAACAAGCTTGCTGCCGAAGCAGGTCTTGCCGACCTGTCGGTCGAAGAGATCATGGTCAAGGCCTATGGCACCAACCAGGCACTGTTCAACAATGCCGGCCAGCACTTCAACCACATGCATTTCTGGAAGTGGATGAAGAAAGACGGCGGCGGCACCAAGCTGCCGGGTGCACTTGAAAGCGCCATCGCCTCCGACCTCGGCGGCTATGACAAGTTCAAGGCTGATTTCATTGCCGCTGGCGTCGGCCAGTTCGGCTCCGGCTGGGCCTGGCTCGCTGTCAAGGACGGCAAGGTCGAAATCATGAAGACCCCGAACGGTGAAAACCCGGTCGTTCACGGCGCCAAGCCGATCCTCGGCGTCGACGTGTGGGAACACTCCTACTACATCGATTACCGCAATGCCCGCCCGAAATATCTGGAAGCCTTCATCGACAGCCTGGTCAACTGGGACTACGTGCTGGAGCTTTACGAAGCTGCAACCAAGTAATTTCGCGTTTCATAGCGAATGCATCAAGCCCGGCCCATTGGCCGGGCTTTTCTCTTGCCGTAATCAGGCAGACGGCCGGTATAGCGCGCGATAGGTCGCATAGCCTGCATCATAGACCGCGCGGTTTCCGGCCTCCGGCGCGATCAGATCGCCGGTACCGACAAAGGCGGTGACGCCGGACCAGTCATCGGCAAGCCCTGCCCCCATCGCCGCCGTCCAGGCAACGCCAAGGCAGGAACCCGGATGGCCCGTGAGGCACTGAACCGGCGCGCCGAGCACATCGGCAACGATCTGCATCCAGACCCGGCTCTGCGCTCCGCCGTCGGAAACCAGATAGCGCGTGGTCTGATGTCCCATGTCATTCAGCACATCGATATGATGCCGGAGCGCATAGGCATAGGATTCCAGCAGCGCCCGCCAGAGATGGCCGATATCATGGGAGAGTGTCAGCCCCGAAATCACGCCGCGCGCATTCGCATCGTGGATCGGCGTCTTCTCGCCGAGAAGATAAGGCAGGATCGTCACGCCCTCGGCGCCTGCCGGCTTTTCCGCAGCCATCTGGTCGAGATAGCGATAGACAGTGATGCCCGCCTCTTTCGCCAGCATCTCTTCCCTGCCGGCGAAGGTGGCGATAAACCAGTTGAGTGCCGAACCGCCCGTCGACATGCAGCCATTCGGCATGAACAGGCCGGGGATCAGGTGATAATCGAGAAACAGGCGCGGATCGGGACGCACGAGATCGGTTGCCGTCAGAATATCAACGGCGCCACCGAATTTCAAAAGCACGTCGCCCGCCTGATTGACACCCGCACCAAAGGCGGAGGCCACCATATCCGCCGCGCCGCCGACGACCGGTGTTCCTGGCGCAAGCCCGGTCCTTTCGGCCGCCTTTGCCGTGACCCTGCCGATGATCTCATGCGAGGCGACCTTGCGCGGCACGACCTCCGGCGCAACATGCGCCCATGAAATCAGATCGTCATCAAGAAGGCCGGCAGCAACATCGACAAAACCAGCCTCAAGCGCCCAGTTCTGCTCAACTGTCTTCTCACCCGTCAGGCACCAGTTGATATAGTCATAGGATCCGAAAACCGTGGCAATTTTCGAAAACACATCCGGCTCGTTGCGCTCGATCCAGCGTAATTTGGCCGTTACAAGCTGCTGGTTGATGCCATTGCCAGCATGGGCGATGAAGGCAGCCTCATCGCGCTCTGCGCGCAGTTCCGCCACCTCACGGCCCGAGCGGCCATCGCTTTGCTGGATGGAGGGGCGCAGAACCCGCCCGGCCTCATCCAGCAGCACGACCGCGGGCAGCATGCCGGTGACGCCAACGGCGCCAATCGCTGCCGGATCGGTATGCTCAAGGCCGATGAGTTCACGGCAGATTGCCTGCACATTCCCCCACCATTCGGCCGGGTCTTCCTCGGCCCAGCCGTGATGCGGCGATTTCAGGGTCACCGGGCGGGAGACGATACCGACAACGCGTGACGGCAGCTCGATCAGAATGCCGATGGTCGAGGTGGTGCCGATATCGAGACCGATCACATAGGCCATGGCCTGCTCCTGCCCGGATGAGGATTGATGCGGATTAACGCAAGGTCGCGACGATATCCATGAAGCGCTTGACGCGCTCGCCATCAACCGGGTTCCAAGTGTCACCGTCGACCTTGAAATGGGTGCCGATGATGCAGCCAGACGCCATGGACAGGATGTCCTTCACATTATCCTTGTTGACGCCGGTATTGGCGAAAACCGGAACGTCCGTGACCGTTTCGCAGACCTTGCGCAGCCCCGACTGATCGACCGGCTGGCCGGTGATCGGACCGGAAACGAGGATCGCATCGGCCATGGAGGAGAAAACCGCACTTTTGGCACGAAGCTCGATCGGGCGCTGATCAAGCGAGAAGGCAAATTCGGCATTGATATTGAAGAGCAGCTTCAGGTCCTTGCGGCCGAGATTGGCGCGCAGCCGCGCCGGCGTTGCACAATCGGGCGCCCAGACGCCCATGTCGGAGGCAAACACTCCGGTGAAGATTTCACGCACGAAACTGGCGCCCGTGGCGGCGGCAATCGCAACGCTTGCCGAAGGGTCCCAGAGATAATTGACGCCGAAGGGCACGGTGAGCATCGGCTTGATCGCCTGCACCAGGGCCGCCATCGCGGCAATGCCTTCCGGCGCTGCCTTCAGCACATAGGGGCGGTCATTCTCATTGCCGAACATGATCGCGTCGACACCGCCCGCCTGCAGCTTTTCAATGTCGCTGGCAACACCTTCGATCAGCTTGTCGAGGCCGCCATCGGCATCATATTGCGGTGAACCGGGCAGCGCACCGATATGGGCCATGGCGATCACGGCCTTTTTCTTCTCACCGAAGAAATCGAAAATCATTGAAAAACTCCGTCATAAAACACGAAAATGGACCGGGTCGTCACGAGGCGGCTCGCTTGCCCGCATTGGCAACGATGATCTCGATGCCGGACTTGTCGAGCGCCTGCGCCAGCGCGCCGGAGGGGCGAACATCGGTGATCAGCGTATCGAAGCTGGCAAGGTCCGACACGTGGACAAGCGACATGCAGTTGAATTTCGAAGCATCGCACAGCACCACCTTGCGGGTGGAACGGGCGAGATAGACACGCTTCATCTCCGCATCATCGAAGGAATAGTCGTAAATCCCATCAGCGGTGAGGCCGGAAATGCCAATAAAGGCGATATCGAACCAAAGCTCGGAAAATTCCGCGACAGCGGCAGGCCCCGTGATCGACATTTCATCGCCACGCATCCGCCCGCCGGGCAGATAGACCTCGCCAAGACCATCGCCGAGGAAGAAGGCGTTGCGCACCGAACTGGTGAAAATCTTGGCATGCTGGCGATCCGTCAGCATGCGCGCCAGCGTCAGCGCCGTGGAGCCGACATCAAGGGCAATCGTGCGGTGGGCGCTGGCAAGACGCGCCGCCTCAGCGGCAATCGCCTGCTTGGCCAGCGCATTCTTGGCCGTGCGCATCTGGAAGGCCGGCTCGCCGAGGAACGGCTGCGGCGCCACGCCCGGCTCGCTGCCATTGTCCGAGCGGACGGCGCCACCGTGGGTGCGGGCAAGCTTGCCCTCTTTTTCCAGTTCCGCCAGATCACGCCGGATGGTCATTTCGGAAACGCCGAGCTGCAGCGCCACATCGGAAACAGAAAGTGCGCCAACCTGCGCCAGCACTTCGAGAATGCGCGCATGCCGCACATGCGCCAAAACCTTGGTCTTTTCCATGTTCGTTTGTGCGCTTACCGGTCCGGACGCCATGCGTTCCCTCGCCTAACATTCGGCGCATGCCCGGCCCACACCGTAAATGCGCGATTTCAAAAGCCCTGTCCAAAGCCAGGGCAGCCACCTTGCTCCTTTCTGCTTAAACGCGTGATCGAACAAAATCAAACATTATTTTCTCTTGTTGTGTATGTTTTTGTTGATATATGATCGAACAAAACAAACTGGGGAACAACATGATGAACCATCCGACCTTTCCCGAGCTGAAAGGCAAAAAAGCGATCGTCACCGGCGGCGCATCCGGCATTGGTCGTGCGCTGGTTGAAGCGATTGCACGCCAGGGCGTTACAGTCGCCATCTGCGACATCAATCTGGACGCCGCCGAAAAGACTGCGGCAGATGTCGGCGGCTTCGCCTTCGCCATTGATGTGCGCGACCGCGCCTCGGTGGAGCAGGCCTTTCAGGCTGCGGCAGAAAAGCTTGGCGGGCTGGACATCCTTTTCGCCAATGCCGGCGTATCGACCATGAACCCGGCGCTCGATCTGACGGACGAGGAGTGGGATTTCAACTTCGACGTCAACACCCGCGGCATTTTCCTCACCAACCAGATTGCCGCCCGCCGCTTCAAGGCCCAGGGCTCCGGCGTGATCGTCAACACCGCATCGCTTGCCGCCAAGGTCGGCGCACCGCTTCTGGCGCATTATTCTGCCAGCAAGTTCGCGGTGCTCGGCTGGACCCAGGCGCTGGCCCGCGAGCTTGCCGGTGACGGCATCCGCGTCAACGCAGTCTGCCCCGGCTTCGTCAAGACCTCGATGCAGGATCGCGAGGTTCAGTGGGAGGCGAAACTGCGCGGCATGACGCCTGACGAGGTGATCGCGGACTATATTTCGCAGACGCCGCTCGGACGGATCGAAACACCGGAAGATGTCGCCAAGGTCGCCGTTTTCCTCGCCTCCGACAGTGCCGGCTTCATGACCGGCCAGGGCGTCAACGTCACCGGCGGCGTCTACATGACCTGATACGGCAGCCGCCGCCTGACGCGCTTATTCAGAACACACGGGAACCAGACCATGGCAGCCATTCGCTTCAACAAGATCGGCAAGCGTTATCCGGATGGTTTTGCCGCCATCGACAATCTCAACCTCGATATCGAGGACGGGGAATTCCTGGTACTCGTCGGGCCATCCGGCTGCGGCAAATCCACGGCGCTGCGCATGATTGCCGGCCTTGAGGACATTACCGATGGCGAGCTGATCATCGATGGCGTGGTCGCCAATAATCTCAGCCCCCGCGACCGCGACATCGCCATGGTGTTCCAGTCCTATGCGCTCTATCCGCATCTCAGCGTCGAGGAAAATATCGGCTTCGGCCTGCGCGTGCGTGGTGCCGAGAAGACCGCACTTGCCGAAAAGGTTCGCCAGACGGCAGAGCTGCTGGAGCTTTCAGATCACCTGAAGCGCAAGCCCGGACAGCTTTCCGGCGGCCAGCGCCAGCGCGTCGCCATGGGGCGCGCCCTGGTGCGCAATCCCAAGGCCTTCCTGATGGATGAGCCGCTCTCCAATCTTGATGCGCGGCTGCGCGGTCAGATGCGCACCGAGATCGCCCGGCTGCAGAAGATGAGCGGCATCACCACCGTCTACGTGACCCATGACCAGGTCGAGGCGATGACCATGGGCGACCGCGTTGCCGTGATGCGCCACGGCGTGTTGCAGCAGCTCGATACACCGCGCGCGCTTTATGACACACCCGCCAATCTCTTCGTCGCCGGCTTCATCGGTGCGCCCTCGATGAATTTCATGAGCGCCGAGCTGATCGAGGCGGGGCACGATGTGATCGCCAAGGTCGGTCCCTTCGATTTCGTCTTCGATGTCGCCGATGTCGACGCCCGCCCCGGTCTCGCACGCGGGCTTGACCGCAAGGTCGTGCTCGGGCTCCGCCCGGAAATCTTCACGCCTGTCGATCACCCGAATGTCTCGGTCAACACCATCACCGGCGAGGTCGTGTTCGTCGAGGATCTGGGCGCCACGCTGCTGGTCCATATCGATATCGGCACCGCCGACGACAATCTGAAAGCGATCTCCGACGATGATGCCGAAGACGGTGCCATCTCTGCCCCGCGGCTGCGCGTCGTGCTTGATGGCCAGATCAAGGTGAAGGCGGGCGAGATCATCAATCTTTCCGTCGAGGCCGGCCGCATCCATGTCTTCGACGCCGCCACGGAAGACGCGATCCGGGACTGACCTCGGTCGCTGTCTCGTGAAGGGCGCGGCGGCCAGCGTCACCGCCCCGCGCTTCAGTGAATGCCCTTGGTCAGCCCCTGCACGAAATAGCGGTTGAGGAACAGCACCACGATGACAATCGGGATGGTGGAGAAATGGGCGAGCGCTCCAAGCGTGCCCCAGGTGATATCCTTTGTGCCATAGGCCGACAGCAGCGCCACCGAGAGCGGCTTGGTATCGAGCTTGGTCAGGAACATCGGATAGAGGAAATCATTCCAGGAAAACATCAGGCAGAGCAGCACACAGGCAATGATGCCGGCCCTGACGGCAGGCAGAGCGACCTTGAAAAAGGCACCAAGCTGACGGCAGCCATCCGTCAGCGCCGCTTCTTCCAGCTCCTTCGGCAGACCGCGGAAATAGGAGAACATCATCCAGGTGACAAAGGCGGCATTGAGCATGGAGTTGATCAGGATGACCGCCATCCAGGTGCCCAGCAGGCCGACATCACGCATCATCATGTAAAACGGGATCAGCGCCGCCACCGACGGGATCATCCGGATCGCCATCAGGAAATAGGCCGTTGCCATGGCAAAGCGGCTTTTCGATCGCGCCAGCGCATAGCCGGCCGGAACGCCGAGCAGCAGCGACAGGATCACCGAACCAGCGGCAATGATGACGCTCGATTTCAGCAAATTCCAGACATCGAACAGGCGGAAGACGGTTCTGAACTGATCCAGCGTCGGCGAGAAGGTGAAGCGCGGTGGAATGGAGAAAATGTCGCCGGAAGGCTTGTAGGCCGTTGTTGCCAGCCACAGGAAGGGCAGCAGAAAGAAGGCGAGCATGGCAACCAGAAAGAGCTTGCGGGCAATATCGAGATAGGCGGTACGGTTCATCGTCCGTTGGCCCTCCGGTCGGCATAGCGGATTGTGACGGAAAAGACGGTGGCAATCACGGCGATGATGAGAAGCGTCAGATTGGCGATCGCCGAGGCATAGCCGATATTGAAGAATTCCAGCCCCTGCTTCACCGCATGCAGCATCAGCGTATTGGTCGCATTTCCCGGCCCGCCACCGGTGGTGACGTAGACACTGTCAAACACACGGAAAGCATCGACGGTTCTCAGGATCAGCGCCAGCAGCACTGCGGGAAGCATCAGCGGCAGCACGATGATGCGCAGCTTCTGCAGACCCGTCGCGCCGTCAACGGAGGCAGCCTCGAGAATATCGCCGGGCAGCGCCTTCAAACCGGCAAGAAGGATCAGCGTCACAAGCGGCGTCCACTCCCAGACATCAACGAAAATCAGCGTCGCCAGTGCCATGCGGGTATCGGCAAACAGGCCGCGCGGATCCGTCAGCCCCCATTGTGCCAGATAATAGCCGATCATGCCGTAATCGGAGGCCAAAAGCCCCTTGAAGATCAGCCCGACCACCAGCGGCGTTATCGTCACCGGCACGAGGATCAGCGCCAGCACGATGCGGTTGAAGCGATCATCTTTCCACAGCGCCAGCGCCAGAATGAAGCCGAGCACCAGCTCGAAAAACACGGCACCGACCGTAAACAGCGCCGTATTGATCAGCGCCTGCCGCGACGTCCTGTCGGTGAGGATTTCGACGTAATTTTCCAGCCCGACGAATTTCGTCCGCTTCGGGCGGATGAGGTTATAGTCATAAAGCGAGTAGAAGATGCCCTGTGCCAGCGGCCATACGCCGACGACAAGCACATAGATGATGACCGGCAGGGCCATGGCGATAAGGAACAGCCGGCGGCGGGTGGCAAAGGCCATGCCTTTCGGCACGATCAGCGTCTCGGCAGTTTCATAGACAGCTGCGCTCACGGTATACTTCCGGTCATTTCAAAAGCGGGATCAGCATGCCCGGCGGCGATGACGGCCACCGGGCAATTTCACAATATCACGGCGTGCCGGTCAGAACAGATCTTCGGCTTCCTTTTGCGCGGCATCCAGCGCTTCCTTCGGATCGGCATTGCCGACCAGAACATCATTCACAGCCGTGCCGAGAATGTCCTGGATCTGCGGATATTCAGGGATACGCGGGCGATAGTTGTAGTCGCCCTTCTCAAAGGTTTCGGCAACAACCGGCAGGAAGGGGAATTTCGCCAGCAGATCCGGGTCGCTCATCTCGCTCTTGCGCAGGAAGCTTCCGGCGCCCATGAGATTGAACTCCTTGTGGATCGCAGGGCTCGTCAGCCATTTGATGAAGGTCCAGGCCGCTTCCTGCTGCTCGGGCGAAATGTCAGCATTGATCGCCATGCCCCATCCGCCGATACCATAGGCGGGCGGTACATTTTCACCATGCGGCGCAACGGTGATGGCAACGTCATCGACGATCTTTGACATGTCGGGATTGTAATAGCCGGGCGCACCGACAGACCAGGTCTGCATCTGAGCGGCAACGCCCTGACGGAAGCTTTCCTCACGGCCGCCCCAGTCATAATTGGCGGCGCCGGGCGGTGCAGCAGTCTTGAACAGATCGGCATAGACCGTCAGACTCTGAACATTGGCTTCGGAATTGAGCGCCGGCTTGCCGTCGGGGCCCATGATCGAGCCGCCCATTTCGGTATTATACTGCATCCAGTCCTGCGCGACCGCCGGGCCCTTCTGGCCATTGGCAACGAAGCCGTAAACGCCCTTTTCCGGATCGGTGAGCGTCTTGGCGTCGGCGACAAACTCTTCCATCGTCGTTGGCGCCGTCAGGCCTGCCGCATCGAACATGGTCTTGTTATAGGCCAGCACATTGGCATAGCCGGCGAACGGAAAGGCAACCTGCTTGCCGTCAAAATTGCCAAGTCCCATCATCAGATTGGGATAGATGTCATCGACATCGATCTCGGCGGCATCGCGCTTGATCAGATCGGTCAGATCGACAGAATAGCCGTTCTCGGCATATTCGCCGGCCCAGACGATATCCATGGTGACGAGATCATAACCCGCGGTATCGCCGATATAGTCGGCCGTGGTCTTGGTCAGAAGCGAGCCATAGTCGAGAATATCGACATTCAGCTTGGCCCCGGTTTCCTCTTCGAATTTCGGCGCCAGATCCGCAATCACTGCGGCGAACTGGTCATTTTGAGACGCGAGCGTCAAGGTCACGCCATCAAGCGGCTTGTCCTGAGCAAGGGCGGTGGAACCGAGCAAGAGCGCGGTCAGTGCTGCTGCGGATGCAAGTTTCATACTATTCCCCTTTTTGTGACCTTCAGACGCCCGACCTGGCGACTTGATCGAAAACACTATACATCAAACAAAAACGCACTCAAGCGCACTTGACAAAATTTCAATCGCGGTAAAAAATCACAAAATAGAACATTATCGCCCAAAATTAAGACAGAAGCCGCCTTTTCTGCCTTAGCTTTAATCAATTTCCCGATCGGACCAAAGAATGCGCATGTTTTCAAAGCCAGAGGATTTTCAGCCATGAGCGAAGATCTGAAGACACGGCTTGCCGCGCTGAAGGCACGCGCTGCTTATGAGATCGACTGTATCGAGGGCATGGCGCCGGTCTGGCTGGAAAAACCGGAAGCAGACAATAGCTACAATGTCGTCATTGTCGGTGCGGGCCTCAACGGTCTTTCCGCAGCCTTCGCACTGAAGCGGCGCGGCATCCGCGGCGTGGTCGTCATCGACCAGGCCGTCAAGGGGCGTGAGGGGCCGTGGATCACCTCTGCCCGGATGAAGACACTGCGCTCGCCGAAGACGCTGGCGGGCCCCGATTTCGGCATTCCAAGCCTGTCGCCGCGGGCCTGGTATGAAACCGTCCATGGCGCTGACAGCTTTGCCGGGATCGAGAAGATCGCCCGGCCCGACTGGATGGACTACATGCTGTGGTTCCGCGACGCGATCGACGTCGACATCCATAACGAGACCCGGCTTGAAGCGCTGGCGGAAAGTGACAACGGCGTGCGCCTCTCACTGTCAGGCAACACGGCGCTTCCCGCCGAAATCACCTGCCGCCATCTGATCCTCGCCAATGGCACGGATGGCTGCGGCGGCCCACTTATCCCCGCCGACATTGCAGCTCTGCCGCGACAGTTCTGGACCCACAGCGCTGAAGAGGCTGATGACAGCCACCTTGCGGACAAGGATGTCATCGTACTCGGCTCGGCGACATCAAGTTTCGACTGGGCGGTCAGGGCGCTCGAAGAAGGTGCGAAAAGCGTGACGATGGTCGCCCGCGCCGATGGTTTGTCGCGCACCGAAGCACTGGCCTGGACCAATTTCCCCGGCTATCTCGGCCATTATGCATCGCTGTCGGACGACGAAAAATGGCGGTTCTCCAAAAGTTTCTTTGCCCTGAAAGTGCCGCCGACCCAAGATCAGTATGACCGCGCCTGCGCCTATCCGCAGTTCCGGATGGAATTTGCCAGCGGCATAAGGTCCATCGCCATCGAAGGCGAACGACTGGCCGTCACGACAGCCCGGGGCAAGCGCATGGCCGATCACATCTTGCTCGGCACCGGCTATGCGATAGACTTCACGCTGCGCCCGGAGCTTGCCGTCCTTGAAGGCCGGTTTCAGCGCTGGGAAGATCGGTTCACGCCGGAAGTCATCGAGGAGGCCCCCGCAATCGGTGCCTTCCCCTATCTTGGCCATGGTTTCGAACTGACCCCGAGAAGCGATGCGGACCAATGGGTGCGCCGCATCCATATGTTCAACGGCGGCGCAGTGCCCAGTCTGGGGCCGGTCAGCAATGGCATCACCGGCGTGAAATACGGAATTGCGCGCATTGCCGATGGCATGACGCAGACGCTGTTTCTGGAGGAAAGCGGCCGGCTGCATGATGCCTTTTCGAACTACAGCGAGCTGCATTTCGATCCGCGCGGCAAAATTTCCGCCTGAAGCGGGAGGAGACTGACATGACCATGCCCCTATCGCTCGACACCGTGCTGCGCAAGGCCCAGACGGGAAGCGTCGAGTTTCCCTATCTGCTCGCCAATCATGTGCCGATGGTGCTGATCGCTCTTGACCGGCTCGGCGCAACGCCCGAGCGCCTCGACGAATGGTACGAGACCTATCGCGAGGGCCATCAGGTGCCATCAATCCCGGCGCCGGTCGCCGCCATCGACCCCTATAACTGGACCGATGCGCTGGGCGAGCGGACACGAGAGGCCGATTTTCGCGGCTTTTTCGTGGGCGAGGTTCAGCGGCTCGGTATTGACCGGGCAATCCGCAACTACCTGCCGGTGATGACGCAGGGCCTTGCCGCAAGCGCCACCCATCCGCTGATGCGGCTTGCCTATGGCGTCCTCAAGAATGATGCCCGCGAGGTCGGCCACGCACTCGGCTACTGGGCGACGACCTTTCTGCCCCTGCCCGCTCCCGGCCGCTTTGCCGGTGACACCGAAGATCCGGCCGCCGTGCTGGCCGCGATCACGGACATTCCGGGCATTCACGAATACGAGACCGAAACAGACCTGCTCTGGCATAATATTCGCGCGGTTGCCGCCCTTGAAGGCTTCGCGCCGGTGATCGACCGGCTGATCTTCCGTCCCGACACCGTGCGGCAAATGACTTCAGTCTCGCTTGCCGCTTTTGCTGCGACGCTCGATTTCTCGGCGCTGCACGCCGTTACCGGCATGCACTGGATGCGGCTGGTGACCTGGCATGTCAATGAAAGCGACAGGGAACCGCTCTATCGCGCTTTCTGGCAGGTGATTGCGTCGCTGATGCCGAAAATCGGCTTTCCGACGCTGCCTGATGCCGAAGCGATTGAGGCGATGCGCAGCCTGCCCTGCCCGGACTGGCCGGAAATCCGCACCGCAGCGATCGCATCCTATGACGAGCATGATATAAGCCTCACATTCTCCGCGCAGGAGGAGCAGAAGGCCTGGGGCGGCGACCGGCTCTACCGTGTCGCTGCCGCCAAACGGCTGAAGTTGATCGACTGACAGAAACATCAAGGGGGAAGGCGTGGCCACCGATCTCGTCATCGAAAACATCATCGGCTGCAATGGCGCGCCAACCACCATCGCCGTTACCGGCGGCAAGATCAGCGCAATCGGCGCGGATGCCCGCAACGCCGGGCCGACAGAAATTGTCGATGGAGCCGGGCGCTTGCTGCTGCCCGGCCTTGTCGATGGCCACATCCATCTCGACAAGACGCTGATCGGCCTGCCTTTCATCCCGCATATTCCCGGCGATACGGTGGCCAAACGCATTGCCGCAGAACGCGAATTGCGTCGTACGGTCTCGCTCCCCGTCACCGCGCGCGGCGCAGCGCTGATCGCGCAGATCGCGGCAATGGGAACCGTTGCCGTCAGAAGCCATGTCGACATCGACACCGAAGCGAAACTTTCCGGCCTTGAGGCTGTGCTGTCGCTGAAACAGAGCCATGGCCACCTCATCGACATTCAGACGGTTGCCTTTCCGCAATCCGGCATCATCCGCGATCCCGGCACCGCCGAACTTCTCGACGCCGCGATCGAAGCGGGTGCCGATCTCGTCGGCGGCCTCGATCCGGCGGGCATCGACAATGATATTTCCGGCCATCTCGACGTCATTTTTGCGATTGCCGGGAAGCATGGCGTCGGCATCGACCTGCACCTGCATGATGGCGGCGCGCTCGGTGCTTTCGAGCTCAGACAGATCGCCGAGCGCACCATTGCACTTGGCCTGGAAGGAAAGGTCGCCGTCAGCCACGCCTTTTGCCTCGGAGAGTTGTCCGACAGCGATTTCGCCCGCACCGCCGCCTTGCTGGCGAAAGCAAACATCGCCATCATGACCAATGGCCCCGGCCCGGTGCCGATGCCGCCAGTCAAGCGCCTGCAGGCGGAAGGCGTGCGCATTTTCGCAGGCTCCGACAATATCCGTGATGCCTGGTCCCCCTTCGGCAATGGTGACCTCATCGAGCGCGCCGGGATCATCTGCGACCGGCAGGATTTCCGCGCTGATGCGGATCTGGCGCTGGCCTTCAGCCTCGTCACCGCGGCCTCCGGTGCCGTGCTTGGCCGCGGCGCGCCCCTGACCATTGGCGCAGCTGCGGACTTTCTGCTTGTCCGGGCAGGTTCGCTCGCCGAAGCCGTTGCGGGACGCGACCGCGACCGTATCGTCTACAAGGCCGGGCGGAAGATTGCTGAAGCAGGCCAGCTGGTCTGAGCGGAGCGTGAAGATGTCAGATATCGATTTCGTCATTCGCAATGCTCGCCTTGCCGGCCGGAAGGACCTGACCGACATTGGCTTTTCCGGCGCAAACATCGCAGCCGTCGCCAGCAATTTCCGTTGCGATGCGCCGGAACTGGATGCGAAGGGCCGGCTTGCCACGCCCGGCCTTACCGAAACCCATATCCATCTCGACAAGGCCGGGATCATGTCCCGCTGCACCCTGTGCGAAGGGACATTGGCAGAGGCCGTGCGCGAAACCGCCAGGGCCAAGGCCGCCTTCACCGCAGAAGACGTCTATGCCCGCGCCGCCCGCGTGGTTGAGCAGGCAATCGCCCATGGCACCAACCGGATGCGGACTTTCGTCGAGATTGATCCGCGGGCCGGGTTCCGTTCCTTCGAAGCCATCAAAGCGCTGAAGCGTGACTATGCGCCGCTGATCGAGATCATCATCTGCGCCTTTGCGCAGGAGGGGCTCACCAACGATCCCGGCACCGAGGAAATGCTGGCAACGGCGCTTGCCGACGGCGCAGATCAGGTCGGCGGCTGCCCCTATACCGATCCCGATCCGGCCACCCACATTGCAAAAATCTTCGATCTTGGCGAGCGCTTCGGCGTGCCGGTCGATTTCCATGTCGATTTCGACCTTGACCCGCAGGGCTCCAACGTTCCGGCGATTATCGCCGAGACGGTCAAGCGCGGCTATCAAGGCCGCGTCTCGATCGGGCATGTCACCAAGCTCTCCGCCCTGCCGCCCGCCGCATTCGCCGAAAAGATCCGCGCCCTGTCGGAGGCTGGAATCGGCCTGACGGTTCTGCCGGCAACGGATCTGTTCCTCAATGGCCGCAATGCCGATCACCTGGTTCCGCGCGGATTGACCCCGGCGCATCTGATGGTCGCCGCCGGCGGCAATGCGACGCTCTCGACCAATAATGTGATGAACCCGTTCACGCCCTTCGGTGATGTGTCGCTGATGCGCATGGCCAATCTCTATGCCAATATTGCCCAGATCGGAACGCCAGCCGATCTTGATGTCGTCTACGCCATGGTGACGGAGCAAGCGGCGAAAATGCTCGGCCTTGAGCAACGGCAGATCGCCCCCGGACAACCGGCGACAGTGGTGCTATTCGATGCCGAGACCCCGGCAGAAGCGGTCGCCACCATTGCTCCCGCCACCCATGGCTTCATGGCAGGACGCCCGAGCTTCGACCGTCCGACGCCGCGTATTTTCCGGCCAAACCGCGACTGAATCCGTAAAGCCGCCGCCCGACTTGACTGGCAGTGCGGAAATTGTCGCAACCTTTTTGTGACTTTGTGTTTTTTTACGTTCTAAATCGTTCGAAAATGTTGTGCATTTCTTCGGGCGTGATAATCTTCAAATCAGGCGCAAGGATCAGGCTTTCCGGCACAAAACGACCGACCGGCCTTTGCGCTTTTCCCGTCGCTTCAGCGATGCGGACAGTTAAAAAACCGGAGAACAGCACATGCATCATCCTCTTTTTTCGCGCCGCTCGGCTGGCCTCAGCGCTCTGGCGCTGATCCTTGCGGCGGGCACGGTTGCGCCTGCCCATGCCGAAACCGCGATCAGCGCGGACCGCTGCGAGGCCAACAAGGCGGCGGGCAAGATCACCTTCCTCACCTCTTTCGCCTATGCGGCAACGCTTGGCATTCTCGACGTCGTCGCCGCCAAGGAACGCGGCCTGTTTGACGATCTGTGTCTCGACGTCGCCATCGAACCCGGCTCGACCAACAGTCAGCTGGTCAGCGCCAATACCGCACAGATTGCCGGCGTCGGCTCCGCCTCCGATGTGATGGTGGCGATCGACAATGGTGCCGATATTGTCGGCGTCGCCACCTATGGCAATGTCGGCGCGATCGAGCTTCTGACCATGGCCGACAGCGGCATTGAGGAACTGAAGGATTTCGAGGGCAAGACCGTCGGCTATAAGGGCGCGATCGCCCCGCAGTTTTCGGCCATGATGCTCGATAACGGCGTCGATATGGGCAAGATCAACTGGGTGTCCGTCGGTTACGATCCGACCATCCTGCCCAATGGCAATGTCCAGGGTCTCGGCGCCTACAAGTCAAACGAGCCGAAGGTTCTGGAGGCCAAGGGCAACTCGGTGAAGGAATGGGACCCGGATGCTTACGGCGTGCACTCGACCTTCAACGCCATGATCGCCAACAAGCAATGGGCAGCAAAGAACCCGACCGCGATCGAGGATTTCCTGCGGGCCGAATTCAAGGCCTTCGACTGGATCAATGAAAGCGACGCCAATCTTGACGAGGCGCTGTCTTACGCCGAAAAGCTTTCGACCTCCGGCTATGACGTCAAGCAGAGCAAGGTCCGCTGGCAGACAGAGCTGGCACTGATGCAGGGCAGCCTGCCGGAAGGCATGATGCCGGGCCAGCAATCCGATGCCCAGTGGCAGCCCGAAGCCGACATGCTGGTGCGCTTCAACCTCGTCAAGGCGGCGCCGGATATCGAGACAGCCCAGGACAACACCTATATCGACGCCATCTATGCCGATGGCGCGCTGGTCTGGCCAGCACCATGAAGGCATGGGTTCAGACCGCCTTTGGCGGCGCCGAGGTCCGGGAGCTGAAAGAGGTCTCCCGGCCTCAGCCAAAGGCTGACGAAGTGATCATCAAGGTGGCGGCGGTCGCGCTCAACCGCCTTGATATTCTCCAGCGCAAGGCCCCCGTTATCGCCACCTTCCGCCTGCCGCATATCGCCGGCATGGATTTTGCCGGAACGGTTGTCGAGGCCGGCTCGGCGCTCGGTGCCTCGCTGGTCGGCACGGATGTCGTTGCCGATCCTGTCGTTACCTGCCACGCCTGCGATTATTGCCGCGCCAACATGCCGGAATATTGCGTGGAGCTGAGAACCTGTGGCTCAAGCCGCGATGGCGGCCTGGCTGAATTTGTTGCCGTGCCGGTGGAGAACTGTATTCCGGTTGAAGGTTCGGTTCTGCCGCTTGCCGAACTGGCGGCGGTTCCCGTCGCCTCGGTCACGGCATGGCACGGCCTGCTCGGCGCAGGCAAGCTTGAAGCCGGCGAGATCATCGTCATTCCCGGTGCCAATTCCGGCCTCGGCAGCGCCGGCATCCAGATCGCCAAGATGCGGGGCGCGACCGTCATCACGCTGGTCTCCGATCCTTCGAAGATTGCGATGGCCAAGTCCCTCGGCGCCGATCTGGTGATCGACCGCAAGTCCGAAAACTGGGTCGAGACGGCCCGGGCCTTTACCGGCGGCAGGGGCGTGGACATCGTCTGGGATCATGTCGGCGGCCCCTTTCTGCAGGAGGCAATCAATGCCTGTCGCATCGGCGGGCGGGTCGTCATGTCAGGCACCACGGCCGGCAATGATTCGACGATCTGCAACACCAGCATCTTCCATTGGGGCAAGTCACTGATCGGCCATGGCGGCTATTCCAGACAGGAAATGGCCGACACCGTTGCCGCCTATAGCCGTGGTGATCTGAAACTGGTCATCGACAGCAAATGGGCTTTCGAAGACTATCCCAAAGCCGAAGCGCGACTGGAATCGGGCGCATTTTTCGGAAAGGTCCTCATATGCCTGACCCCATGAGCGCGGGCAGAAAAGGCCCGCGCGACGCGGCTTTCGGTTCGATCTGCGTTGAAAAGGTTGAAAAGATCTATGAGAGCGATCGCGGCACGGTGCGTGCACTCTCCGACATTGATCTTTCGATCGAACGCGGCCGCTTCGTTACGCTGTTCGGCCCGTCCGGCTGCGGCAAATCCACGCTTCTGCGTGTGATTGCAGGCCTTGAGGAGCAGACGGCGGGAACGGTTTCGCTGTTCGGCCAGACACCGGCCGAAGCATCGCGCGACAAGAACATTGCCTGGATCCCGCAATCCAACGCCCTGCTGCCATGGCTGACGATCCGCGACAACGTGCTGCTGTCGCAGAAGATCAACCGCGAGGCAGAGCGGCGTGGCAAGTCGCTGCGCATCCCGGAAGATCCCGACCAGGTGCTGGACGAGCTGAAACTCGGCGACTTCAAGACCGCCCGCCCGTCCGAGCTTTCGGGCGGCATGCGCCAGCGCGCCGCGATTGCCCGCGGCTTCGTTCAGGGAGCGCCGCTGATGCTGATGGACGAGCCTTTCTCGGCGCTCGACGAACTGACCCGCGATGCGCTGCGGCTGCGGCTTCTGACCGTCTGGGAACGGCATCGCAAGACGGTGGTTTTTGTCACCCATTCGGCCTTTGAAGCGGTTCTCCTGTCCGATCAGGTGGTGGTGATGACACCACGGCCGGGCCGTATTCATTCCGTCATTGATATCGACCTGCCGCGCCCGCGCACATTCGAGGTGACCGAAACGCGGGAATTCGAACAGCTGGTCCGCGCCGTCAAACACACACTGCGCGATGGCTGGGAGGCAGACGAATGAAGCCGAAAAACCTGGCGATCACCATCATTGCCCCCTTGATCGTTTTCGTCATCCTGGGGCTTTGCTGGCAATGGGTGGCGCTTAATCTGAAAAGCATCCTGCCGCCGCTCGGCGATGTGGCAAACGAGTTTCTGAGCCGCCCGGATTTCTATTTCACCAATCTCTGGGTCACCATCTATGCCGCGCTGGTCGGCTTTGCGATCGGCTGCGCGGTGGCGATTTTCCTCGCCATCCTGATCGTGCATTTTGCCTTCCTGCGCGCCGCCATCCTGCCCGTGGCGCTGATGCTCAATGTGACACCGATCGTGGCGATTTCGCCGGCGCTCATCGTCGCCTTCGGCTTCAATGCCATCCCACACATCATCGTTGCTGGTCTCGGAGCCTTTTTCCCGATGATGATCAATGCCATCACCGGCCTGCGTTCCGTTGACGATCAGGCGCTGGAAGTGTTCCGCTCGATGTCGGCCAGCCGCACGGATATCTTTCTGCGCCTGCGTCTGCCGACCAGCCTGCCGCATCTTTTCTCCGGTGCAAGGCTCTCGATCACCGCCGCCATGGTCGGCTCGATCGTCTCGGAATTCATGGGAACCTCGAAGGGCATCGGCGCCACCATCGTCATGGCAACCACCTATCTCAACCTGTCACAGATGTGGGTGGCGATCTTCGTCTCGGTCATCACATCGCTGGTGCTGATCTTCCTCGTCGGCCTGGCCGAACGGCTGACCATCCGCTGGTGACAATCAAGCGTATAGAGATACGGGTGCGCTTCACATGATAAAAAGACGGACGGCGGGTTTCATCGGAAACCCGCCGTCGCAATTTTCCGGTTGCCGCATCACGCCGCCGTTACGACTGAACCGCGCCATGGCTCCAGCCAGCCGCGCCGCGGGCATAATGGACCCGCCGGTTCAACGCTTCGGGATGACCTTCCCAGAAGGTGACGGCATCCGGCACAAGCCGATACCAGCGCCAGTAATCCGGCCGCGGGATGATGTCGGCTGATGCCACGAGATCGCCATGCGCCTTCAGCTGCGCGGCCTCATCCTCAAGCGGCAATCCATGGAAGGAAACGGTCCGCGCCGCCTGCACCGGGCGACTGTCCTCGGCAAAACGCCGGTCATTTTCCGCATCCGTCGCAATCACGATTTTGCCGGTGATATTGACCGACTGCGCTGTCTCCCGCCAGTAAAGCGATACGGCCGCACGTCCCGTCTCCAGCATCTCAACGCCCTTTCGGCTGCCGAAATTGGTGGTGAACAGCAGCGCATCATCCTCAACGGCGAGCAATTGCACCGTACGTGAGGACGGAATGCCCGAGGCACTGGCCGTCGCCAGCGTCACATACATCGGCTCGACAGCCTCGATCGACAGGATGTGATGCACCCAGTCCTGCAGCAGCAGACACGGATTTCCCGGCGCAGAGGCCGCATCAAGCGGCGCAGCGCCGCTCGCAAGGGCAGGAAAGGAATTGGTGGTCGCAGGCGTCAGGCGGGACATGAAAACTCCTTGGCAATGGCACGATCACAACTGAACGATCATAAATTAACAATATCATTCAAAATAAAACAATATAAAACGTATTCAAACGTGGCAAAACGCCTATCCGCCGATTACGAAACTGGAATGGAAATTGCTTACGTTAAGATCGGGAGACTGTTTCGCGCGAGCGAGAAGAAGAACTGCGCCATGTTTACCGACCAAAACGCATCGATTGACGCCAAATTTCTGCACACGGTCTACCTGCTTCTGACCGAACAGAATGTCTCGCGCGTCGCCGCCATTCTCGGCCAGAGCCAGCCATCGGTCAGCGCCACACTGAAACGGGCGCGCATGGCCTTTTCGGACCAGCTCCTGGTCAGAAGCGGCCAGGCCATGACCATCACCCAGCGCGGGGAAACCATCCGCCAGTCCTTGCGCCACATTCTCGACGAGCTGTCGGCTACGCTTGCGCCCGACAGCGCCTTCGACCCGGCAACCGCAACCTTTACCATGCGGGTTTCGGCGATGAGCTGTTTCGGCGGCTTCCTGATCCCGCCAATCGCCGAGCGCCTGCGCGGCGAGGCACCGATGGCCTCGATCGACTTCTTCGCCCCGGCCGAAAGCGACGACCTGACCGAGCAGCTCGCCTCAGGCAAGACCGACCTGCTGATCGCCAACTGGCCCTCACCGCATCCGGCACTGAAATATTCAACCATCTTCGACTGCGAAACAGCC
Source organism: Martelella sp. HB161492 (assembly GCF_013184775.1). GTDB lineage: Bacteria > Pseudomonadota > Alphaproteobacteria > Rhizobiales > Rhizobiaceae > Martelella. The sequence goes on along the minus strand of NZ_JAATVV010000003.1, from coordinate 293,372 downwards.
TGCATTGTCAACGAGAAGCACCGTTTTGCCGAGCGCGACGAGATCACCATGGAGGATTATCTCTCCGTCACCCATCTTTCGCTCGGCTCCGTGGTGCGCCCCGCCTTCTCACCGATCGGCGGACGGCTGAAACAGCTGGGTGCCAAGCGCCGCGTCGCGCTTTCCGTGCCCGAATATGCGCTGGTGCCGCCGGTGATTGCCCGCACGGACCTGATCTTCACCACGGCCCGCCCCTATGCCGATTTCGTTGCCGCGCGCTATCCCGATTACGGGCTGAAGGTTGTGCGGGCGCCGCGGGCGCTGGGCAATATGCGGCTCTATCTGCTCTGGCACGAGCGGGCCCATCAGTCACCGGCCAATCGCTGGGTCCGGGCACTGATCCGCGATGTTTCGCGCCGCTACAGCGACGAGCTTGCCGACAATCCGAACGATGCCGGACTGGCGGAACTGGCGGCCGCGACGGCATTATAAGCGCCAGCCTATACCCCCTATAACCATGAGCGGAATTGCCGAATGTCAATTCCAGTGATCATAATGCAGGCATAAATTCTATTTGCACAAATTTTGATCCGGTCGCCTGCGCGACGCCCCGGACGGGACCACTCGTCTGTGCGACAACGCGCGCGCCTGAGACACGATGAAAGGACATTTGAGATGCCGCAGAAATCGCACTGGTGGTGGGACCATTCGACGAAAGACTTTTCCGAGATGGACATGTCAGAATTTGTCGCCATTCTGCCGGTCGCCGCCGTTGAGCAGCATGGCCCGCATCTCCCCGTCCGCGTCGATTCGGCCATCAATGCCGGCATCATTGCCCGCGCCGTCGAGATCATGCCTGATGACTTGAAGGTTCTGGTTCTGCCGATGCAGGCGGTCGGCAAGTCGGTCGAGCACCTGGAATATCCCGGCACGCTGACGCTGTCCTATGAAACGCTAGCCCGGCTCTGGTTCGAGATTGGCGAGAGCGTGGCGCGTGCAGGCTGCAAGAAGATCATTTTCGCCAACTCCCATGGCGGCCAGCCGCAGGTGATGGAAATCGTCTGCCGTGAACTCAGGATCAAATGCGGCATGTTCGCCGTCTCGTCCTGGGTTTCGGCCGGTGCCAGCCAGTCCGATCTCTACAGCGAGCACGAGCTGAAGCACGGCATCCATGGCGGCGAATCCGAAACCTCGACCATGCTGCATCTGCATCCCGATCTCGTCGACATGCAATATGCCGATGACTTCCAGCCCATGTCGGTTCAGATGGAAAACGACAATCAGGTTCTGACCGCCGAGGGCCGGATCGGCTTTGGCTGGCAGACCCAGGATCTGCATCCCTCCGGCGCCTGCGGCAATGCCGCAGCGGCCGATGCCGAACGCGGCGCAACCCATGTCCAGCGCTCGGCTGAAAGCCTGGTCGCCCTTTGCCAAGAAGTGCTCGCCTTCCCGATGGAACGTCTGACCCAGAAAACCATGTTCAAGGGCTGAACCATTGCTCGACAAACCACGCCCCACACCGATTGAACCCGAAACGGCAAGCCTGACGCTTTCCGATGGTGTGCGGCTGGTTGCCGATATCTATCGCCCGGTCGAGCCGGGCGATTACCCGGTGCTCTTGATGCGCCAGCCCTATGGCCGCAAGATCGCCTCCACAGTCACGCTCGCCCATCCCGCCTGGTACGCCGCCCATGGCTATATCGTCGTGGTGCAGGATGTGCGCGGCATGGGCGGCTCACAAGGCGATTTCGACTGCCTGCGCCAGGAAGTCCGCGATGGCGCGGAAGCCGTGGCATGGGCGCGCGACATCAAAGGCAGCAATGGCAGAATTGGCCTTTACGGCTTTTCCTATCAGGCGGTGACGCAATATCTGGCGCTTGCCGGTGGCGCACGTGTTGATGCCATGGCGCCGGCCATGGCCTCCTTCTCGCCGGAACACGACTGGGCCTATGAGGGCGGCGCGCTGCGCTTTGGCGGCATGACCTTCTGGGCACGGCAGATGGCGCTGCTGAAGGCGGCCCATAAGGGTGATCGCGCAAGCTGGGACATGCTTGCGGCCCTGACCGACCCGGCCGCAATCTACCGCGCCCTGCTTGCCCGCCCCGATCTGTCGCATCTGGCACTCTGGGCCGAAAACAGCGCGGACTACTGGGACAAGGCCTCCCCGGCCCGTCTGCTGAAGGATATCGATCTGGCGATTCCCGTGCTGCATACCGGTGGGTTTGCCGATTTCATGCTGACCGGCACGCTCGCCGCTGACGCCGCCTTTCGCAAGGCATCCGCCGCAACCACGCATCTGATCATCGGTCCCTGGTCGCATATTCCGTGGAATGCCAGCGCCGGTGAAGCCCACCTGCCCGCAGAAGCGGCGCGGTCGATCGACCGCGACCAGATCGCCTTCTTCGATTTCTATCTCAAAGGCATCGGCATGGCGCCCCCGGCCTTGAGCCTTTACGATATGGGAACGAACGCATGGCGCGACTTCGCCGCCATCCCGGCCGGTGAAAAGCGCAGCCTTGACCTTACCTCCGGCGGCCTTGCCGCGACCCATCTTGGCAATGGAAGGCTTGGCGAGGCCGAAAAGGACGACGGCTTCGACCTGATCGTTTCCGATCCCTTCCGCCCGGCACCGCTTGTCGGCGGCCATCTGGGGGATCCGGCCGGCCCCGTCGACCGCGCAGCCCATGATGACAGGTCCGACGTCGCCACCTACACCACCGCCGCTGCGGAAAACCCATTCACCCTTTGCGGGCCACTTTCGGCCGAAATCACCGTGAAGACTGCTCAGCCGGTCTTCGATCTTGTCGCTTCACTCTCGCTTGTTTCCCCCTCGGGAGTTGCCCGTGTGATCACCACAGGCACGACCAGAACCTCTGTTTCCGGCAGACCGGTGCAAATCGACCTGCGTTCGATCTATCAGACCGTTGCGAAAGGGGATTGTCTGCGCCTTTCGCTTCAGATCGCCGCGTGGCCCGCCTTTTCCTATCCCGGCGAAGACCCGGCTGACGCCAACCCGATGGCGCGGCAGCCGGCAACACTTGCCATTCTGCACGGCGGCGCAACAGCCAGCCGGCTTCACTTGCATGTCATGACAGAGGACCACGCAAATGGCGCCTAAGCCCTATCTCACGCTCGACAATGTCTCGGCGATCTATGGCGAGACCACAGCCGTTTCCGGCCTTACGATCGAAGTGCCGAAGGGCGAGCTTCTGTCGCTGCTTGGTCCCTCTGGCTGTGGAAAGACCACCACGCTCAGGATGATCGCCGGTTTTGTCCAGCCCTCCGGTGGCCGCATCTTCATCGATGACAAGGAGATTACCGGCAAACCCGTTCACAAGCGCAATATCGGCGTCGTGTTCCAGTCCTATGCGCTGTTTCCGCATTTGAGCGTCATCGACAATGTCGGCTTCGGGCTCAGAATGCGCAACCTCTCGCGCAAGGAATGGCGCGAGCGCGCCGGCCGCACGCTGGAAACGGTCGGCCTTTCCGCCTTTGCCGATCGCTATCCGGGCCAGCTTTCCGGCGGCCAGCAGCAGCGTGTTGCACTGGCCCGCGCGCTGGTGATCGAGCCGGATGTCCTGCTTCTCGATGAGCCGTTGTCGAACCTTGATGCCAATCTGCGTGCGGACATGCGCAACGAGATCCGCTCCTTGCAGCAGCGCCTCGGCATTACCACCATTTTCGTCACCCATGACCAGGCCGAGGCGCTCTCCATGTCGGACCGCATCGCGGTGATGAGCAAGGGCCTGATGAGCGAGATCGGCACGCCGGTTTCACTCTGCGATGCACCGCAAAGCGCCTTTACCGCCTCCTTCCTCGGCCACCGCACGGTGATTGACGGCAAGGTGGAAAACGGCATCTTCGTCGCACCTGGCCTCACCTGCGCCAATGCGCCTGCCAAGGCGGAAAAGCTCATCCTGCGCGCCTCGCGGCTGAAGATCGGCGAAGGCGACGGACCGCTTGCCGTATCCGGCACGCTCGTCAATGCCGCCTATCTCGGCGAGACCTACGAAGTCGACATCCAATCCGCCTGCGGCTCGATCCGCCTGATCGTTCCGTCGGATACCCCACCGCCAGCCATCGGAAGTCCCTGCAGCATTTCTGCCGAGGCTGGCGGCACCACCTTCATATAAATCAAAAAAACCGGAGAACAGCACAGATGAACATCTCAAGACGCTCAGTCAATAAACTGCTTCTCGGCGGCGCAGCCTCGCTTGCCGCTCCCTATTCCTTCGTCCGCGCTGAGACGCCGGATCCCAAGCCCGGCGATGAACTCGTCGTCGGCATCTGGGGCGGCGAACAGGAAAAAATCGTCAAGGAATTCATCGAGCCAGTGCTTGTCGACAAGTATGGCTGCAAGATTTCCTACGTTCTCGGCGGCACCGTGGAGCGCCGTGCCCGCGCCTATGCTGAACGCGGCCGCCCGAGCTTCGACGTGCTCTACCTCAACATCTATGAAAGCCGCCAGGCCGTGGCCGATGGCGTGACCCAGGCACCGACCGATGCGGTCGAAAATGCCCAGTATCTCTACCCGATCGCCAAGAAGGGCGGCTATGGCGTTGCCATTAACCCCTGCACGATTGTCTACAACACCAAGAAGGCGTCCGCGCCGATCACCTCGTGGAAGGATATGTGGAACCCGGAATGGGCCGGCCGCATCGCCTGGCCGAGCGGCCTTGGCGCCGAAGGCATTTCAGCACTGATGATGTCCAACATCGCCTGGTTCGGCGATCAGACCAAGATGGCACCCGATGGCTTCAACAAGGTCAAGGAACTGAAGCCGTTTGCCGCCATTCAGGGCAGCCAGGCCCAGCTCTTCGACATGTTCGATCAGAACATCGCCGATCTGTCGGTTGAATTCGGCAGCTATTGCGAAAAATACATCGAAGAACGTAATCCCGATTTCGCTCTCGCCAAGCCGACCGAAGGCCAGGCGATTGCCATGAACGTCGCCTGCATCACCGAAGGCACCAAGAACCAGAAGCTCGCCGAAGAGTGGATCAACCTGCATCTGTCCGAACCGGTGATGCAGGCCTATGCCGAGCGCATCTACTACTCGCCGACCGTCAACAATGTCGCCATCGCCGATGATCTGAAGCCGAAGCTGATCATGCCCGATCAGATCGACAGCCTGGTCGACTTCGACTGGGATTACATCAACCAGAACCGCACCAAGTGGCAGGCCATCTACGACCGGGAGATTGCCGGATGAGGAAATGGCTTGGGCCGGCGCTTTCAGCGCCGGTCACCATCTGGCTGGCCTTTGCCTTCGCCGCACCGCTGCTGGCGGTGGTCATGCTGTCGCTGCACGAATATTCCGACCCCTTCGCGCCGCTTCTGCAGGTCCCGTCGCTGCAGCAGTTCATCGACATCGCCTCGGACAGTTTCTACTACAAGGTCGTGTTCGAGACGATCTGGCTCAGCCTGCTGGTGACACTGGTTTCTGCGCTGCTCGGCTATCCCGTTGCGTTCTGGATTGCCCGACTGCCGGTGAAATACCGGGCGCTGGCCTTTTCCATCATTCTCATTCCGCTGCTCACAAATGTCGTGGTGCGTTCGCTCGGCATCATCCTGCTCTTGTCGCCGGATGGGCTGATCAACACCGTGATCGGCTGGTTCGGCATTCCCTCCTTCAACAAGATGCTGTTCAATCAGGGCGCCGTTGTCGTCGCCCTCGTACAGGTCTTCATGCCCTTCATGGTGCTGGCACTTTACGACAATCTGCAGAATACCTCGCCGCGCATTCATGAGGCCGCCGAAAGCCTCGGTGCATCGCCGGCGATGCGGTTTCTGACCGTCGATCTGCCGCTGTCGCTGCCAGGGTTGAAATCCGGCATGATCATCGTCTTCCTGATGGCCTCCACATCCTACGTCTCTGCCGTGATGCTTGGCGGCAAGAAGGTCTGGACCACCGGCATGCTGGTGCTGCAGGAGGCGATGCAGAACCTCAATACCTCGCTGGCCGCAGCGCTGGCGCTGATCATGACCGCCACCGGCCTGATCTTTGCCGTCCTCGCCACGCTGGCGCTCAACCGGATGATGGGCTGGCGCCATGGCGGCAAGAGCCGTCCGCTCGCCATTCCTCGCTTTGTCGAACCGCTTGCCAATATTGCCGGCCCGATCGTTTCCAAACTGCTGTTTGCGGCGGCTGTCGGCCTGCTGCTCCTGCCGCTGTTTCTCGTGGCGGTCCAGAGCTTCAACAATGTCGAACTGGCAACAGCGGCCGGTTTCCGTGGCTTCACATTGCGTTGGTACAAGGAAATTTTCATCAACGGCTACTACACCGATTCATTCCTGATCTCGGTAAAGCTCGCCCTTGTTTCGCTGCTTGTCTCGCTGATCGTGGCAGTTCCGGCCGCCTTTGCGCTGGCACGCTTTCCTTTCAAAGGCCGCTCAGCCCTGCTCGCCTTCTGGCTGCTGCCGCTGTCGCTGCCCCATGTCGCCCTCGGCGTCGGCATGCTGAAGCTGCTCCAGATCTATATCGCCATTCCACCCTTCATCGGCCTGATGGCGATCCATGTTGTCGTTATCCTACCCTTCGCGATCACGCTTCTGACGGCCTCCGTTCTTGGTCTCGACCACAGCCAGGAAGAGGCCGCAGCCTCGCTTGGCGCCAACGGAATGAAGCGGTTCTTCCTGATCATCGTGCCGGGGCTGATGCCGGGCCTGTTCGCCACCTCGATCGTCGGCTTCCTGTTGAGCTTTGATGAAGTGACGGTGACGAGCTTCCTGACCACAGCGCGCATGACAACATTGCCGGTCAGACTCTATGCCGAGGCCTCCTTCGAACTGCGCCCGACAGCCCATGCTCTCTCCACCGTGCTGATCCTGCTGACGGTGATCATGCTGGCGCTGGTTGGCCGCTTCGTCCGCCTCGACAGGCTCTATGCACGCTGAAAAAGAGCCAAAACAAAAAGGCCGGTAGAGCAATCCACCGGCCTTCAGACTGCTGACAAACCGCCCCCCCTTTCGCTGACGTCATGCCTGTGCTTGTCACAGGCATCCAGCCGACGCGCGTCCGCGCGGCGAAAGACTCTTGCCCTTAAGAGCCTGGATCCCCGTGACAAGCACGGGGATGACGACAGAGGGGGGCTATTCCTCCCCAAGTGAGCAATCTGAATGGCTTCGTCACCCGCCTGAAAGGCCTCAGTCGACGATGGCAGCGCCATCGGCGCGCGGATCGGCAGCAGCTTCCATCAGCCCGCCTGGATGCAGAACGACGGCGCCCGCATGGCCGGCCGTATCGGAAAAGGGCGCGATCATCTCGACGTCGTGACCGGCATCCTGCAGCGCCTGAACCAGCGCCGGATCGAAGCGGTCCTCGAGTTTCAGCGTCGTGGTTTCCTCGCCCCAGGTGCGCCCGAGCAGCCAGCGCGGCGCGGTGATGGCCTGCTGCAGGTCCATGCCATAGGCAATGTGACGGGTGAAGACGGCGCTCTGCGTCTGCGGCTGCCCTTCGCCACCCATGGTGCCATAGGCCATGACACGACCATCCCGTAAAAGCGCCATGGCCGGATTGAGCGTATGGAACGGCCGCTTGCCGGGCGCAAGCAGGTTCGGGCCAGGCTTGAGCGAGAAGCCGGCACCGCGGTTCTGGAAGTAGACGCCGGTTTCCGGGCAGGTCAGCCCAGAACCGAATTCCCAATAGACCGACTGGATGAAGGAAACGACATTGCCGTAGCGATCGGCTGCCCCCATCCAGATCGTATCGCCTTCCGCCGGATCATAGGGCCAGGCAAGCGCCCGGCTGCCATCGATCTTTGCCGCCAGCGCATCCAGCCGCTCGCCGTCCAGCCAGTTCTGTGCCGGCTCAGCCATGAAATCAGGGTCACCCAGTCCCGCATTGCGCAGGATGAAGGCCTGTTTGGTGGCCTCGATCAGCCCATGGATATGATCAAAGCCCTCGCCTTGCTCGACCGCCAGGCGGTCAAAAAGGGCAAGGATCATCAGCGAGGCGATCCCTTGCGTTGGCGGGATCATGTTCATCAGCACGCCATGCGACGTGCCGACCTTCAGCGGCTCCACCTCACGCGCAGCATAGGCGGTGAAATCCTCGTAGCGCAGCGGCGAGCCGTGATCCTCGAGAAAGGCCGCATGGGTTGCCGCCAGCTCACCGGAATAGAAGCTTTCAATGCCCTCGGTGGCGATCAGCTTCAGCGTCCGTCCGAGCGCACGCTGTTTCAGCCGCTCACCGGCACGGGGCACCTTGCCATCGACAAGAAAGGTTTCGGCAAAACCCGGCACATCCTTGAGACCCGCCAGCTTGTCCGCCGTGCAGACCGACTGGTTGCCGGTGACTGCAATACCGTCGCGGGCGTAAGAAATGGCCGCATCAAGCAACTCGTTCAACCCGAAGCGCAAATCCGCCTCGACCAGATCGAGCGCTGTCGCCCAGCCGCCAAGCGTGCCCGGCACCGTCAGGGCCGCATGCCCGCCCCGTGTCGGCATGGCGTTTGTGTGGCCGCGCTCGGCATACCATTCGGGCGTTGCGAGGCCCGCTGCCTGGCCACAGGCCGAAATGCCGGTAACAGATCCATCGTAGCGGCGGATCAGCCAGAAGCCGTCGCCGCCGATCCCATTCATGTGCGGATAGACGACGGCAATCGTCGCCGCAGCGGCGACCATGGCCTCCATCGCCGTTCCGCCCTGACGCAGGATATCGCGCCCGGCGAGCGCTGCAGCGCGATGCGGTGCTGAAAAAGCACCCTCAAACCCAAGGGCTGCATGAAGCATGATGACAGTTTTCCTATCGCATGAACATTTTTGCAGTTTCAATCAAAAGCCGGTCCGATCCGGGAGCCGCAACCAGCGACAGACCGATCGGTGCGCCATCGACAAGGCCGAGCGGAATCGAAAGCTGCGGCAGACCGCCATGGCCGGCAATTGCCAGCATGGAAAGCGCCCGGTTGCGGAAGCTCTCCACCTCGTCGTTACCGGCAGTCAGAAGCGGGGCCGGTCCGGGGGCTGTCGGATAGACCATTACCACTCCCGGCTGCAGCACCTTCTCAAGATGCGCCCTGAAAGCATTGCGCTTTTCGACCGCATCGTCAAATGCCGCCCTTGTAATTTTCGATGCCATGGCAAAACGTTCGCGGATACCGGGCCCGAAATCGGGCTCGCGCTTTTCAATCCACGGGCCGAAAACCTGCCAGACCTCATACCCCTGATGAATGCGGAAGACCGGAAGGAGATCGGTGATATCGGCCCTGGAAAGAAGCGGGCTGTCATTGCGGTCACCCCGTGGCAGAGCCTGCTTCAGCTGCGCGGCGGAGGCCTGTTCGCACAGATGCCAGACATCGGCCGGATACCAGAGCCGCACCTCCTCAGCCACGCTCTGCCCGGCAGCAAACAACCTGCCGAGCTGGCGCATGGTGGAAAGATCGCGGGTCATGAAGCCCGGCACATCATAGCTTGGCGCCAGCGCCAGAAGCCCTTCCGGCGGGACCAGCCCATGGCTCGGACGCCAGCCGAACAGGCCGCAGAAGGACGACGGCAGCCGCACCGATCCGCCGGTATCCGACCCGAGCCCGATATCGGCAAGCTTGCCAGCGACCGCTGAAGCCGAACCGGACGACGAACCGCCGGGAACACGCTCAGGTGCTGCCGGATTGACCGGCGTGCCATAGCGCGCATTCACGCCCATGAGACTATAGGCAAGCTCGTCCATCTGGGCTTTGCCGATCAGCGTTGCGCCTGCATCAACAAGCATGGAGACGACGGCTGCATGGCCTGTCGCCGGTAACTGATCTTCCGCCCATTCCGGATTGCCGCCGCCGGTCACGGTACCGGCCACGTCAAAATTGTCCTTCACCGCAACCGTCATGCCGGCAAGCAGATCCGATGACGGCTCAGGTGCTGATAGAGCGGGATCGAAATGGGAGATGAAGGCATCGGCAGGTTTGGTCATCGACAAAGCTCACTTGCAGAAAATCGAAAAGGGTGCGTCCCGGCTGAGCGGGTCGCACCGATGAAGAAGATGATGACGGCAAGCATGGCAAAAGGGCAAGCACTGCTTTGGCATTTCTGCACTAGCGCATCGATTTTCGAAAAGATCGATGCGTAGATTCAATAAGATAGAGCGGCCTGGTACCTCCAAAAGGACGCACGTCGCTCTAATCCGGTTGTGAGAAAGCCATCTGCAGATCGCGCCGCCCCCTGCCTGTTACAGGCATCGGGCAGACCGTCTGATCTGTCAGTGCGAGGTGCCCATCAGCGAGACATGGGCCGCGGCAATCTTCCAGCCTGCGGCCGTGCGGATCCAGGTCTGGCTCTGCCGTCCCTTCACCGCTGCGCCGGGACGCTGAAATTCAAGATCGCAGACGGCACAATCGGCGCCGAAGGTGGTGATCTGGCGGCGCAGCACATCGCGTTTCGGCGAGCCGCCCGTACGGCCCTTGCGGAAATCACGGATTTCGGCAATGCCGTAGAGGTTCTCGCCGACGCCGTAGCGCAGGGTCAGCGCGCTGTCCCAGAACAACGCATCCAGCGTATCCAGATCATTGTCCATCAGTGCCTTTTCGTAAAGATCGCAGAGCGCCGTCACCTCTTCAAGCACGGCGGCTTCATTGACGGGCTGGACGGCAGCATGTTTGTCTTCAGTCATGGGAATACCGGTTTTTCAGGAAAGCCCGGCGACGATCTCGTCCGACGAGCAGACGAAGCCGAAACACTGGCGTGTATTGTAAAGCGTCGCCTCCATGCAGAAGGCGGGCGAGGTGGTGGCCGAGCAGTCCTCAACCATCAGACAGTCATAGCCGAGGAAATTCGCGTCCTGCAGGGTGCAAAGCACGCATTGGTCAGCATTGACACCGGCAAACAGCAGCGTCGTCAGACCGAGATTGCGCAGGATACTGTCAAGCGCGGTATCCTGAAACCCGGACATGCGATATTTGTCGACGCAGATATCACTGGCTTCGATCACGAGCTCATCCACCACGGCGGCGGCCCAGCTGTCTTTTTCCAGCACGTTGGCGCCGTTTTTCAACGGATCGCCAATGCCGGTCTCGCGGCCCGTGGGCTTATAGACATGCAATGTCGACGGCGGCAGATTGGCGCGGTCGGGGCGGTTGCCCCAGTTGAGCCAGATGACCGGGACCGCAGCCTGTCGCAGCAATGGCAGCAGGCGGATGAGCGGCTCGATCGGCTGGCGTGCCGGCGCAACATCGACGCCGATCGAGGCCAGCCAGCCATCGGGATGGCAGAAATCATTCTGCATATCGACAACGATCATGCCGGTGCGGTTGAGATCAAGCGTGATCTTGCGGCCCTTGTCGGTGACGCTCAGCAGCCGGGGGGCCGGCTGCTGGCGCGACAGGATGACCTCTTCGGCAGAGACATCCCAGGCAGTCTGCGGGAAGGTGCCAAGCGGCAGGCGCTGATCAGCCGCCGTCATCAGGCCGCCTTTCCGGTCAGGACCCGCAGATCTTCTGCATCAAGCGTCACAGGCTCGCCACTGCGGATCAGCTCGGCGAAATCCTGATTCGGCGTCATCACCGTCAGCGTGTAAAGCTTGGAGGAACCGGTATTCTTGACGATATGCTCGGATCCCGGACGCAGCATCAGCGCGTCGCCCTTCTTGATCGGCATTTCTTCGCCATCGCTGGCGGCAATGCCCTCGCCTTCCAGCACATAGAAGAATTCATGCGCATGGCTATGCTCGTTCGGCGGCGTCGCACCGCCGACGGTGAAGATCTCGATCACCAGAATATGCTCGATGCCATCCTTTTTCGGGTCAAAGAGGATCGCGAAATAGTTGGTATCTTTGGGTGAAATCCGAAAGGCCTGTGCCTTTTCAACCTGTTCGAAGGAATAGCTAAGCATGGATAATCCTGGGTCCCTGAAGCAATCAAAATGAGAAGGGGCATGGACGGAGCGGATTAAGTCAAGGTGGTGGGAGACCTTTCACAAGGTCCGTCCATGCCGGGCACAGAAACGCGGAAACCTGCCGCAAGCGGAGGGGGAATTAGAGCCATTTGGCAGGTCGCAAGGTGGAAACGTATTTCTGTACCAACTTCAGAATGCCAGAAAAACAGCGCTTTAAAAGCATTTATTTTTGCATATTATGTTGCCTAAAAGGCAACAAACAGACAATCCTAGAATGGCCCGTCATGCTGCATGGACGTTTGCTCAACTATCTCGACGAAGTCGCCCGCACCGGTTCGGTTCGCCGCACTGCGGAGCGCCTCAACGTCTCGGCTTCGGCGATTTCGCGCCAGATTGCCAGTCTCGAGGAGGAACTCGACACCCAGATTTTCACCCGCACCAAGCGCCGGCTGACGCTGACAGCGGCGGGCGAAATCCTGATCGGCCATGTGCGCGACACACTGAAGGGCATGAACCGCGCCGAGGCCATGATCGAGGACCTGAAGGGGTTACGCCGCGGCGAGGTGACGATTGCGCTGATGAGCGGGCTTGCCGCCAATCTGGTGCCGCGCGCCATCGGCCTGTTCCAGCGGGCAATGCCGGGCGTGCGCGTATCACTGAAGCTGATGACCACCGGCGATGATATCCGCGAAGCGGTCACCAGCGGCGCTGCCGATCTCGGTCTCGGCTTCGATTTTCCGGCCGATATCGAAATCGCTGTCCATGAAATCGCCATTGGCAGGCTTGGCGTCGCCGTCGCGCCCGATCATCCGCTGGCGCGCTCGACCAGCATCCGGCTTTCCGAATGCGTCGGCTATCCGATGGTGGTCGCCGACCCGACAACGGCGATCCGCCCGCATATCGATCAGGTCTTCGCCCGCGCCAATCTCCAGCTTCATTTCGCCATTGAGGCCAATTCCATTGAAATGATGCGCCACCTCGCCATGAGCGAGGGCTATGTGACCTTCCTGACCCCCTTTGACATTGCCTTTGAAAGCCGGATGGGGCGTCTCACCTATGTGCCGGTGCGCGAGTTCCAGTCCGACACACAGCAATTGATGCTGATCGGCGGACGCCGTAACCTTTCCGCGCTGGCCAGCGTCTTTGCCGAACATATGCGCGGCGTGATGCGTGCCGACTGAGACAGGTGTCCCACTTGAGGCATCGGGGTGCGCTGAATTTGATGCTTTTCACGCAGCGCCGCGTTTTTCTTAAATAGCATCCAGACCCGAATGCGTGAAATCAGCGAGGATCATTCATGCTCAACACCAAACAGCCGCTGCTGCGCCGTTTCTGGTACGCCACCGTGCCGGTTTCGGCCCTGAAGGACGGCCCGAAACCGTTCACGCTGCTCGGCGAAAATATCGTGCTCTTCCTCGATGCAAACGGCGAGCCCGCGGCGCTGGAAGACCGCTGCTGTCACCGCACCGCCAAGCTTTCCAAGGGCTGGTGCCGCAATGGCAATGTCGTCTGCGGCTATCATGGCTGGGAATATGACCGCTCCGGCAAGCTGGTGATGGTGCCGCAGTTTCCCTTTGAGCAGCCAATCCCCAATGCCCATGCCAAGGCCTTTTTCTGTCGCGAGCGCTATGGCTATGCCTGGGTGGCACTCGACGAGCCGATTGGCGACATTCCTCCCGTGCCGGAAGAGGACATGGATGGCTATCGCCGCATCCACCAGTTCTATGACCGCTGGGAAACCTCGGCGCTGCGACTGATGGAGAATTCCTTCGACAATGCCCATTTCTCCTTCGTCCACCGCGACAGTTTCGGCCAGATCGACCAGCCGCGGCCGGAAAAATACGAGATCACCGAAACCGATTACGGCTTCGAGGCGGAAACCATTGTCGAGGTCAACAATCCCGAATATGGCCGCAAGATCACCGGCGACCCGAACCCGACCACCAAGCGGCACATGCGCAACAAGTGGTTCATGCCCTTCTGTCGCCGGCTCGACATCGAGTATCCTTCAGGCATCCGCCACATCATCTTCAACTGCGCGACGCCGATCGATGATGCTGCGATCCAGGTCGTTCAGCTGCTCTACCGCAACGACACCGAGGCGGATGTCTCCACCGAGGCGCTGATCGCCTGGGATGAGAAGATCGTCATGGAAGACAAGGACGTGCTGGAGTCGACCAATCCCGACGCCATCATCGACATGTCGCGCAAAATCGAGATGCACATGCCCTCGGACCGTCCCGGCATGATCATGCGTAAGCGCCTTCTGGCGCTGCTGCGCGAACATGGTGAGGAAGAAGTGCCGGCGTGATCAACAACCGTGCCCGCCGCAATGGCGGGCACGGCAGGCCGGGTGGCGACGCCAGCGAAACCAACGACGCAATTGCAGTATGAACTTGTATAGATATTGCTATTAGCAATTTCTTCTAAATATTAAAAATCGTTAAATCATGCATCATCGACAATAATGCAAGGTCATGAACATGATAAACGCCGACAGTACAAACAAACCCCAAATCCCGACAATCACCATTACGCCGCCATCGGAAAATCCGAAATCGCTGGAGAAGATTGCGACCGAGGCTGTCGCCAAGCATTCGAAAGGCCATCAGGAATATCTGGAGCCGCTGACCAAGGTGATGAAGGATGCCGTCGAGAATACGTGGACATTCCAGAGCTACGGGCCATCGAAACGCTGACGCGGCCTGCCAGGAGGACTGATTTTGCGAAGCGCATCGTCTGACCGGAATGGAATGCGGCACAAAGAGACGATGCCGCCGCAACAATGTGCTGGAACAGAACCAAAGGTCCTGCCGCTTTTGGGGGCGGCGCTTTGGTTCTGGCCAGGGCGTAGCGCAGCGCCAAAGCCGCGATCTGGCAACCAAGCCTTGAAGGGGGCGTTTCCCTTGACGCAGTCCTGCTCTATGTTCGGAACCGACATCAATCACCGGGCATAATGTTCCATGCTGCATTCCCGCATGCTGCGCTATCTCGACGAAGTCGTGCGCGCAGGCTCCATCCGCCGCGCGGCCGAGCGGCTCAACGTCTCCTCCTCCTCGATCAACCGCCAGATCCTGGCGCTGGAGGAAGAGCTGGGTGTGCCGATTTTCCACCGGCTGCCCAATGGGATGCGGCTGACCCAGACCGGCGAATTGCTGATCGCCCATGTGCGCGCCACCCTGCGCGAGCACGAAAAACTGCAGACGCAGATTGATCAGATCCGCGGCATTTCCGGCGGCGAAGTGCGGCTTGCATCCATGGGCGGGCTGATGGGCGGCGTCCTGCCCGATGTGATCCGCGCCTTTAACCGCTCTCATCCGCGCGTCACCGTGACGGTCAGGGCAATGCTTGCCGCTGAAATCGCCGCGGCACTGACGGCCGGTGAAGCGGATCTCGGCCTTGGCTATAATCTTCCCGATGCGCCGGGCGTGAAGGTAACCGGCCGCTTCGCCACGCGGCTCGGCACTGTTGTTGCCCGCAGCCATCCCCTGGCGGCAAAGGGCACGGTCTGGCTTGAGGATCTGATGGCCTATCCGGCCGTTCTCGGCGATCCGTCGATGACGATCTATCAGCTGATGGTCGACGCCTTTCGCGGTGCAGGCCTTGAATTCCGCCCCGCTTTTCTCGCCAATTCCAATGATTTCATGCGGGAAATGGTGCTGGATGGCGAAACGATAACCTTCCTGTCACGCATTGATGTGCCGGAAACGGATCAGCCCAGCCCGCTCACCTATCTGCCGATCCGGGACAAGACGCTCAAATCCCAGACGCTGATCCTCGCCCGGCGCGAAAAGGGACCGGTTGACGCCGCCGTCTCCGTCCTCGAAGGCGAGATCGGGGCGAGCCTGGACCGGCTCAGCCCCGCAAGGCAATAGTTTCAGGCAGCCTTTGCACCGGTGGCAGGCACGGCAAAGCGGCCCATGGTGCGCTCGATGACATCGACCAGAACCATGGTCTGGTGATCAACCTCGATATTGAGAAGATCGCCTGGCCTGTAGTTCGCGAAGGTGGTCTGACGCAGCGTTTCAGGGATCAGGTTGATGGTGAAGAGATTGCCATCGGCCTCCGCCACTGTCAGCGAGCAGCCGTTGACGGCAAGAAAACCGCGCGGAAAAATGTATTTCGCCCAGTCTTCCGGCACGCGGAAACGGATATAGGCGCCCTCATCGGTGATGGAGATTTCCTCGACGGCAGCCGTGGTTGCCACATGACCGGCCATGACATGGCCACCGATCTCGTCGGTCAGCTTGGCAGACCGCTCGACATTGACCCGGTCACCGCTTTTCAGCTTTCCAAGATTGGTCCGCTCCAGCGTCGCGGCCATGGCATCGAAGGTCACGCGATGACCATTGATGCTGGTCACACTCATGCAGGTGCCCTCGATATTGACCGAGGCACCGATCTTCAGTTCGCTGAGAAGGTCATCGGTGAAGGTAACGGCGAATTCGGTATAGCCCGTATTCTTGGTGACGGCCTCGAGCGGGCGAACGGCCTGAACAATTCCTGTATACATGAACGCATCCTTTGTGGTTCCAAAAAGAGCGTCCCAGGGCATAAAGCATAGGCTGCGCGGCGCTCCGGACACCGGACCGCCACCCATCTGCTTCGTCTTCTTCCATCCGGACTTTAACCGTCGGTTCTGGATTTTGACCAGATCTGCTGACCCTGACATCGCACGACATCAGGCGCTCGCGGACTTGGCCGTCGCCCCTCGGAGAGATCACGAACAGCCCTACCGCCGGTGGGGAGTTTCACCCCGCCCCGAAGACAGGCTCAAGATAAGGGCTTGCGGCAAAAAGGCAAGCGCCGATCACAGGGCCGGCGTCCACTAAATGGCAACTGATCGTTCACTGGTGCTGCGATTGAGGCATCACCCCTGACTGAATTTGGTGCTGGCAGGCATCACTCGCCTTCCCCTAGTGTGGATCGGGCAAGGTTGACGATGATCAACTCCCGATAAGAAAGGAACAGCTATGGCCGCTCAGGATCTGGCCGAAATTTCAGGCGAAGAACTCATTCCGGGCTTCGGCCTCGAAGTCATCGATTTCGATATCAACACGGCAAGCCCGGCCGAGGTTGCCGCCATCAGCGATGCATTCCAGAAAAAGGGTGCGCTGGTTCTGCGCAACCAGACCCTCGACGCCGATACGCTCTCGGCTTTCGCTGCCAAATTCGGCACGCTCGAAGGCAACAAGATCCAGGATTTCACCCTGCCTGGCCATCCGGAGACCTATGTTCTCTCCAACAAGATCGTTGACGGCAAGCCGATCGGAGCACATCTCGACGGCATTACCTGGCATACGGACGGCACCTATCTCGAATTTCCGCCGATGCTGACCCTGCTTTACTGTCTCGAGACACCGCCGGAAGGCGGCGAGACCCTCGTCGCCGATGCTTCCGCCGCCTTCTACGCCCTGCCGAAGGACGAGCAGGACAGGCTCGACCAGATGGATGTGCTTCATTCCTACAACTGGTTCATGGAGACCCGCGCCATCAACGGCAAGCAGCTGAGCGATGAGGAAAAACGCGAGAATCCGGACGTCATCCATCCTTTCGTGCGTACCCATCCGGTCGACGGACGCAAGGCGTTCTTCATCTCCACCGGTGCGGCGAAGGAAATCATCGGTCTGCCGGAAGAGGAAGGCCGCGCTCTGGTGAAGGCCATGGCCGAACATGTGACGAAACCGGAATTCGTCTATAGCCATAAATGGCGGAAGGGCGATCTTCTGATGTGGGACGACCGCATCACGCTGCACCGCGCCAGCATGTATGACGACAAGAAATACGAGCGGCATATGTGGCGCATCTGGGTGCGCGGCGAGCGCCCTGTCTGACCGGACGCCTTCAGGCTCCATGGACCGCCAGCCGCTGACCCGCGGCGGCGGTCACAGATGCGACGGGCCCATCCTGCCAACCGACGCAGACTGGCAGAGAAGCATTCTGCGGTGAAACCGGCAGGACGCCCCCGGTCGCCGGATCAGTCCTTCGGCGGCAGCGAATAGGCGTTTTCGATGGCAATCGAAAGCCATTCGTCGAAAGCCCCGTCCGACAAGGTCTCGGCATCGACAAAATAGAAACCACGCATCTTCCGGCCGCCCTGGGTCATCGGCTCCGCGGCTCCCAGCCGCTCTGCAGCAGCATCATTCTCCTTGCCTATGCGGAACAGAAACCGCCGGCCGCCCTCTCTCCGGCCGCTTGCTGCCCCGACCATATGACCGTTCAGCATGAAGCAGACGCCGCCGAACATCTTCTTCTCGCTGAAGCCCTGCAACGGCTCCAGCCGTTCTCGCAGCTTCATCGCCAATTCCTCGTCAACCGCCATTGTCTTCTCCTGACATCTGTCCGGTTGATGAGATGACCAAACGCCCGGAGGATGCAAGCCTTTCCCGCGAAGGGCCAGAATCTGCACAGAAATGCACCATAGATTCCCGTCAAACCGGCTGTTTTCGCGAAGACTTGCATCAGACGCATAGCCGCTTTGAGGCAAACCACCTGCCTGAGTTGTGCGCAAGCGCCTATATCTGGGTCAACAGCAAGCGATGAGCGCCACACAAGAGTTGAGCGACACGCTGAGCCCATTCACGAGGAGATAGACAGATGAGCATGGCACGTTCTTTCAATAACTGGATGAAGTATCGTCAGACCGTCAGCGAACTGAACCGCATGTCGGGACGCGAACTGGCCGATCTCGGCGTCAACCGCGAAGACATTCGCCGCGTTGCCCGCAAGGCCTCCTTCTAAGACTTCCAAAAGGCTGACGATCCCTCCTCCCGATTGTCGCCCCATGAAACGCCCGCCGGATCCTCCCCCGGCGGGCGTTATTCGTTTGGGGGTCCGGGCGTGAGCTCAATGGCAAGCTGATCGCGGCCAGAGTGCTTGGCATGATAGAGCGCCGCATCGGCGCGGCCGTAAATTCCGCTTGGCGTATCGGCCGGGCTGACCGCTGCAAGGCCGGCGGAAAAGCTGAAGGAGAAGTCGGGCAGATCAGGCATTGGCCGCAGGGACCGGATCTGATTGATCATACGGTCGATCAGACTTGCGGCCTCGTTGAGACTGGTTGATGGCAGGACGAGCCCGAATTCCTCGCCGCCCAGGCGGCCGAAGCAGTCCGTACGGCGCACCAGCAGGGAAATACTGCGCGCAAATTCGATCAGCAATCTGTCGCCGGTCGCATGACCGAAGCGATCATTGATCTGCTTGAAATTGTCGACATCGAAAATCGCAAAACATCCCTGCGCGCTCCGCGCCGGCGGCCGCCGCGCCAGCATGTTCGCGAGGCGGTCCATGATGAAGCGATGATTGGCAATGCCCGTCAGATCATCCGTCAGTGACGCCTGCAACGCCACATCGCGCTCGCGGCGCAGACTGCGCTCCTGCGTCCTGAGATTGGTGATGTCGCTGGCGATGCAGAGCATCCAGCCATCGTCATCCACCGTTTCGGTCATCCATAGCCAGGTCCCGTCATGAACATCCGTCTCAAAGGCACGAAAAGGAACCTTCCCGCGCCGTGAAAGCGTGCTCTTGATCCAGAGATCGAAATCAGGATTGGTGATGACCGTGCCGCGCTTTGCATCGAAATTCCGCCGCATCATGTCCGGCCATAGCGGCAATTCTGTCTCACTGAGAAAGAAGGCGGTTCGGTATTTCCGGTTGGCGAAGACCAGCCGGTCGTCTTCATCGAACACGGCGATGATGACATCAGTCTCCCCGAGCAGGCGCAGGACTTTTCTCAGCTTTTCATCCATGCCTGCGCAATTCGCAATCTCTCTCTAGATACCATCCTCGGCCGGCATCCCGGCCTCCCGTGTTATCTTTCAAATATGAGCAATGGTCAATATAATCGCCTCTACCTATAGAGACCTGCCGGAAAACCAGACAATAATGGCGCGAATACCCCCGCATCCGCGCCATTCATCTGATTTGCATGCATCAGCGTCACCCTTTGGCGACAACCACGCGAAAGCCGTTTCCACGCCAGAAGCCGGACGGCTCCAGCGATCCGCGATAGATGCCATTGGCCTTCCAGTCAGGACTGGAGAAGCAGCCGCCTCGCAGAACACGGCGAATATTGCCAGGCGCATCAAGTGCCTCACGCCCGTCTTCGACCCAGGGGAATGCAAAATCCGGGCGCGACATATCAGGGCCCCACAATGTGGTGCACCATTCCCAGGCCTGCCCCGCCATATCGAGACAGCCGAAAGGCGAGCGGCCTTCCGGAAACAGGCCAACCGTCGAGATATCGTTGAAGCCGGTCTCCTCGCCATTGCCGTGTTCCGGCGCCCAGACATTGCCCCATGGCCAGGCAAGACCATCCGCACCGCGCGCTGCCGCTTCCCACTCCCGCTCGACCGGAAGACGGACAGTCTCATCGCCGGCAATCCGCCCTTCCGCCCGCCATTTATCCGTAAGCCAGGCGCAATAGGCACGGGCGTCGTGCCAGGTCAGGTCCGTTGCCGGATGGGATGCCCGATCGGCGAGCCGCCCATTGGCACTGACCCAAGACCGACCCGTTTCCTCGACAAAGGCAAGATAGGCGGAATTCACGACCGGATAGATCCCGATGCGAAATGCACCGACCGGGGCGTGATGCGCCGGAGCAGAATTGGCATGGATGTCGCCGCCCATCGGATAGGTCCCGGCCGGCACGCTGGCGAGAACCTCGAGATCGCGCGGATCCCCGAGCCGTGCCAGCATGGCACCGGCACGGCGACGCAGGCCGGCCGCAGCGCCGCCAGCTTCGATCGCATGAACCAGCGCTGCCGTGACAAGACGTGCTGCGTCACTCCCCGGAAAGGCGAGCTTCGCCGCAGCCAGAAGAACCGGCAGGCCGCCATCGATCATCGCCAGCCCCCGAACAAGCGCCTCGGCACGCTCTTCGCCCGGCACCAGCCAGTCACAATAGAGCCCGAGCGGCGCGGCAAGCCGCGCAGGCGCAGCCGCCACGGCCTCGACCAGCCGGTCGACGGGCATACGCTCAAGCTCAGCCGCCTTGCGATAGGCGGACGCCCACCCGGCAGACACCGGAGCAAGAACGGCAACTTCACGCGGCGCCAGCACCCGGCCGGTCTCGACGGCGAGAAACCAGAGCCCCGGCAGCACATAGTCGCGGTCGGGATAGGGGTCGGTAAAATCATGCGCCGCGGCAAACGCTGCCCGCTCGGGCCGGGCAAGCCCGAGCAGCCGATGTTCCGGCAGGCTCGCCGGGCGACGGATCGCCTCCAGCGCTCGGCTTTCGCAGAGGACCAGAAGTCTGAGGCGCTCCTGGGTCGCGGCCATCAGCCGCGTCAGCAGGGCTTCAGGATCAGGCCGCATTTCCAGCGCGTCGACGATCAGGAGCACCGGCCCGGACGTCATTGCCAGCGCATCGGCAAGAGCGGCATCCGCATCCTCGCCGTCGGCGCAGTAAAAGGCCTGCGGCAGATCCTGCGGCAGAACCTGTTCAAGACAATCGCCCGCTTCATTTCGAAAAGCGGAACGGGTCAGGCGCGCACGGTTGAACAGCGCGTCGCCATCATGGCTCCCCTTGATGCAGGCAGAAAGCTCGCGGGCAAAGGCGGTCTTGCCGCCGCCATGCGGTGCGTGCAAGAGCAGGGCCGGAAACATGAAAACCATTTCGGCCGCCGTATAATGCACCGGACGGCGCGGCCCGGCATCGTCCTCACGGAACGCGCGCAGCCCCTTGGCTTCCTTGTCCTCATGGGTGAAGCCGGCAAGAAGCGGCAGCATTGCCTCGCGACCACCGCCGGTATAGCCCCCTGTCAGGATTGGTTCTGCCTCGATCATCATTTGAAAAGCTTCGCAACCTCGGGATTATGAAAACGCTGGATCTCGATCGCATAGCCCGCCGGATCCTCGAAGAAGAAATGCTCGCAATAGGTCCCGCGCAGCATATCCGACTGGCCGGTGACCCCGAGCGCCTTCAGCTTCGCATGCCAGGCGGCAACATCTTCTGAGACGATTGTCAGCAGGGCGGCACTTTTCGGCTGATGCTTCAGATGGCCCTTATTGCCGTCGACAATGCCGAAATAGGCATTGCCGGCAATGCGATAGATCCGCGCCAGCCCCTGATCAAGCACCAGTTCGAAGCCGAGAACATCCTCGTAGAAAGGAGCAACGGCGTGAATGTCCTCGTAATAATAGAAGGTGATCGCGCATTCTTTGGGCAGTTCGGTCGTCATGTCAGTCCTCTTTGATGGTCAGGCAATGCGCAGAATGCCCTTGGGATCGAGGCTGAAGCCTTCGAGCTCCCGGGCATGCGCCATGCAGTCGATGGGGTGAAACAGATAAAGCCAGTGCGGATTATGCTGCAGATGGCAGAGAACGCGGCCATAGGCACTGCTGCGTGCCTTCGCATCGACGACCCGCCGCGCCGTCTCGAACAGATCGTCAGCAGCGGGATCTTCGACGCCCTGCCACCAGACGGCACGCGACCGGCTGGAAATCTTGTCATCGAGCACCCGGAATGTGCTGTGCGGCGAGCTGTCGAAGATCGCCAGATCACCGGTTTTCTTCTCGCCAAGCTCGCGGGCATAGCCGGGCCGGTCGGTCGCGGTGTCGATGGTGACGGCAAACCCGACCGCTTCGAGGTCCCGCTTGATAAAGGCAGCAATCTCGGGCGCACGCTCCGGCATATAGAGCGGGGTGCGCAGCCTGATCTCGCGTGGCGCAGGCGATGCCTCAACGAGGAGGGCCGCCTCGGACGGATCGAAGGGGATCGCCGTCATGCCACCCGACATGCCGTTATGGAACGGACTGACGATGGTCTTCGCGGGCATGCCAAGCCCGCCCATGACGTCATTGACGAGCCTGTTGCGGTCAATTGCCAGATTGGCCGCAAGCCGCATCTGCGGATCGGCAAACGCCCCTTCCCGGCCGTTCATATAGGCAATCACCGACATTGTGGTCGCCTGTTCATGGCAGACATAGCCATCCAGCGCCCGCATGGGCGTCTCCAGACGGTCAAGATGGGTGGCGAGCTGAACAGTGCCCGCACGCAGGGCCTCAAGCCGCTCTTCCGCCTTTGCAATCGCGACCAGCCTCAGCCGGCGGCCATCATGATGTTGCAGTGTGACGGATCGGCCCTTGTCGAACGTCACCACCTGCCATGGCCCGGTTCCAAGCGTCGGCGTGCCATCGGGTGCCATTTTCGGCAGGTAGAACTCGGAGAGAATATCCGGCAGATCAGGAAAGGGCTTTGGCGTCGAAATTCTGAGCACGGGTCCTTCCGCCGTGATCACCGCCCCCGCAAGATAGCGGGCATAGGACCAGGGCATGCCGAACATGTCACGCGCATCGCAGATCGCGTTGATAAAGTGCTTCGCATCCTCTGCCTGAACCGGCGTGCCATCGTGATAGCAGGCTGAATCGCGCAAGCGCAGCATCCAGTGGCAGCCGTCATCGGAAAGTGTCCAGCGGTCAAACAGGCCGGGACGGGGCGCGCCCTTATCCCAGCGCAGCATCGGCTCGAGCACAAGGTTCTTCAGCGTCAGCACACTCGCATCATCCGTCACCCGGTCGGGCGGCAGGAAGTCAATCTTTTCAAGCGCGATCGTGATCATGCGGCACTCCTGCGGCGCGGGTTGAACCAGTCTGCGAGCGAATCCCCGATCAGATTGAAGGAGAGGACCGTGATCAGAATGGCAAAGCCGGGCCCGAGCGCCGTCCACGGACTGGAACGGACAAAGGTGAGATTGGCCGAAACATCAGCCCCCCATTCCGGCATGGGCGGCTGAGCGCCCAGACCAAGGAAGCCAAGAGCCGAGGTCTGCAGGATGGCGCTGCCGAAGGCGAGCGAGGCCTGAACCAGAAGCGGACCGATCGAATTGACGAAGATATAGCGGTTGAGGATGCGCATGCGCGGCAGGCCAAGCGAATTGGCCGCCTCGACATAAAGCCTTGAGGAAACGCCGAGCGCCTGCGAACGGGCAACGCGGGCAAATTGCGGCGCAAGCGTGATGGCGACGGCCAGCATTGCATTTTCAAGGCTTGGCCCGAAGGCTGCCGCCAGCGCAATCGCCAGAACCAGTGCGGGAAAGGACAGAATGGCATCGACGATGCGCATGATGATCGTGTCGACATAGCCGCCGGCAAAACCGGCAACAAGCCCGAAAAATACGCCGACGGCAAAGGCAATCGCCACAACGAAAACACCGATTGCCAGCGTGTAGCGGCCGCCGGTCAGCACGCGGGAGAGCATGTCTCGGCCGAAATTGTCCGTGCCGAGCCAGTGCGACCAGGACGGGGGCTGAAGCTTGGCCGCCATGTCGATGGCAAGCGGCGACGGCAGGAAGAAGGGACCGATCAGCACGGCAAGAAGCATGACGGCCAGAACAAAAGTGCCAGCCATGGCGAGCGTGTTGCTTTTCAGGAAGGTGATGAGTTCGCGCATCTTATCGTCCTCAGTTCATCTTGCGCCGGACGCGCGGGTCGAGAACGGCATAGAGAATATCGACCAGCAGCGACGTCAGCATGAACATCAGCGCAAAGACCAGCGTTGCGCCCTGGATGACCGGATAGTCGCGATTGCGGATCGCTTCATACATGTAGCGACCAATGCCCGGCCAGGAAAAGATCGTTTCCGTCAGGATCGCGCCGCCGAGCATTTCGGCGAATTTCAGGCCGACCACGGTGATGGCGGGCAGCAGCGAATTGCGCAATGCATGGGTATAGACAACATCATGCTGGCTCAGCCCCTTTGCCCGCGCGGTGCGGACGAAATCCTCATCCATCACCTCCAGCATGGTGGAGCGCACGAAACGGCCAAGCGTTGCCGCCAGAAACACCGCCAGCACAGTGGTCGGCAGGATCATATGGGCAATCGCGCTGCCAACGGCGCCGGGTTCACCGGAAAGCCAGGCATCGATGATGGAAAAGCCGGTGACCCGATCGACAAAAAGATAGGAGGACATGCGACCTGAGACCGGCAGCCAGCCGAGCCAGGTGGCAAAAATCAACTGCAGCAGCAGCGCCAGCAGAAAGGCCGGCATGGATACGCCGGTAAGAGAGATGACCCGCACGGTGTGATCAAAGCCGGAATTGGCCCGTGTGGCCGACAGAACACCGAGCGGAATGCCGATGATGACGGCGATCAGCACAGCGGCAATGGAGATTTCCAGCGTGGCGGGGAGACGGATCAGGATCTCGTCAAGAACCGGCTTTCCGGATTTCAGCGAGGTGCCCATGTCGCCATGCAGCAGGCCGGTGAAATAGTTCCAGAACTGCAGCAGCGCCGGCTGATCAAGGTCAAGCTGCGCTCTCAGTGCCGCGATCTGCGTGTCGGTGGCACCGGGTCCAAGCAGCGTCACTGCCGGATCGCCGGGAATAAGCCGGACCAGAGAAAAGACGATCACCAGGACCAGAAGCAGGACCGGGATCAGTGACAGCAATCGTCGCACGAGGAAGGCAAACATCAAACCACCTTGTTGGCATGGCCGGCCCGGCGGGGGCGCCGGACCGGCAGAAGCATTCATTCCTTTGGGGGGCTCGAATGAATGCTCCATTCCGACTTAAATTACTTCCGCATCGCCGGCTGGCCGGTTGGATGGCCTGCCGAACGATGCGAAAGCGGGGCTAGGTCCAGAGGGGAGACAGACCTATTCTTTCGAAACGCCCCAATATTCGTTGAGCGGCGGTGCCGAATTGATCACCAGGCCGTCGACATTCGAACGCGCGAAGATGATCAGCTTCGGCGAGAAAAGGTAGGCGGCGGGCACATCGGCAACCAGCTTTTCCTGGATCTCGCCATAGAGTGCCTTGCGGGCATCCATGTCGGGTTCCTGCTGTGCCTTCAGGATCAGCGCATCAAGCTCGGCATTTTCCGGCATGCGGAAGGTCATTGCCGAGTTCTTCAGGCTCGACAGATATCCGATCGTGATATGGGCATCGGGGTCATTATACCAGGGCTGGCGGCCGTCCAGCGCGATATCCCAGTCACCGGCGACATGCAGCGCGCGATAGGACGGGAACTCGGTCTGGGCGATCTCGGTCTCGATGCCAACAGCAGCGAGATTGGCCTGAACGAAGGTCGCAACATCTCCCCAGAGCGAACCCTGGAACGAATAGAGCTTCAGCTTCAGCGGCTTGTCGGGACCGTAACCGGCTTCGGCAAGAAGTGCCTTGGCTGCATCCGGATCATATTTCGGCGCCAGATCCTTGACCTTCGGATCGAAGGCCCAGCTGTTGCTGGTCAGCGGACCATAGACGCGGTCAGCCGTTCCATCAAACACGCCGGAGAGCAGGCCGTCATAATCAATCGCATGGGCGATGGCTTCGCGAACCTTGATATCGGCAACCGGCGAATCCGTCTTGGAATTGTTGAATTCGAGCTGACGGATGATCTGCGAGGGCTTCTCGATGATCTTGATGTCGGCATTGTCAGCAAAGGCCTTCATTTCCTCGGACGGAACGGCCGAGAGCTGGCTCTGCTGCTGGATGATGTCGACACCGCCGTTTTCAAGCTCGAGACGACGGGTCGAGGCCTCGGGAATGATGCGGTAGATGATGCGTTTCAGCTTGGGCGCACCGCGGAAATAATCCGGATTGGCGTCCAGCACGATGCGGGTATCCGGCTCATAGGCACGGAAGGCGAAGGGACCGGTGCCAACCGGATGATTGGCGAAATCATCGCCATATTTCTCAACAGCCGTCGGCGAGACAATGGCCGACTGGGGCTGCGCCAGGATCGACATGAAGGCCGGGTAAGGCGCATTCAGATGAATGACAACCTCGTCATCCTTGGGCGTATCAATGCTGTCGATCATGCCGAGCGTGGCTGCGACATAGGGGTTCAGTTCCTTGGTCCGCTCCAGCGAGAACTTCACGGCCTCAGCGTTGAACGGCGTGCCGTCCTGGAACGTGACTCCATCGCGCAGATCGAAGGTGAAGGTCTTGCCGTCATCGGAAATCGACCAGTCTTCGGCAAGGCGACCTTCAAGCTCGGAAAAATCCGGAGCCTTCCAGGCAACCAGCGTGTCGAACACGTTGAGGATGACTTCACTGCCGACAGGCTCGGCCTTGTTGGCGCCGGGTTCAAGACCGGCAGGATCGGAAGGAACAGCGACGACCAGCGTTTCGCTTTCCTGGGCGGTTGCAGTGGTTGCAAAGGTGGCGACAACACCGGCCGGCGCGAGCGTGGCAAAGCCCATGGCCAATGCAGCACCTGACATCGCTCCGAACATCTTGCGGGTCAGGTTCATTCTGAACTCCTCTGTTTGTTATGACGGTCCGGTTCTCCGAACCTGGCTTATTTGAATACTGGTGATATATCTTTTGCAATATCTATTTTCGATTTTTTGTTGCTCTCATATTTTTATTCGAGCCGATTTTTAAAAATCGAATGATATTTGTGCATCTGCACATCACCCTGCACAGAATCCATGCATCAAGGATGCGGCCCACGCCTCACCGGCCGGTTCGGGTCACCAATCCACTGCGACCAGGAGCCGGGATACATCGCCGCCTCAATCCCCACCGCCGCCAGGGCCAGCACCTCATGCGCTGCAGACATGCCCGCACCGCAATAGACACCAACCGGCTTTTCACCATCTACACCCAACCCCGAGAACAGCTCCCGCAGCGTCACACTATCGGTGAACGGGCCCGGATCCGTGAGCGTATCCAGCGTTGGTGCGCTGATTGCACCGGGAATATGCCCACGCTTCGGATCACCGCCCTCGACGGCACCACCTATATAATTAGGGCGGATTCGCGCATCGAGTAGGACCCCGCTCTGCGCCAGCGCCAAAGCCTCATCAGCCGAGAACGTCCGCATCTGCCCGGCCGTCAGGACGACATCCGTCTCCACCTTTGCTTCCGGGGCATTCACCACCGCAAGACCGGCGGCAAGCCAGGCCGGCAGACCACCATCAAGCACGCGGACATCCTTGAAGCCCGCCCATTTCAGCACCCACCAGGCGCGCGCCGCCGTCATGGCACGATCCGCATCATAAACGACGATGCAGCGATCCTGCGTCAGCCCCCAACGCCGTGCTGCGGCCTGGAGACTGGCGATGGAAGGCAGCGGACGGTTACCCTTCTCCTCGCTTCCCGGCGCCTGAAAATCCGTATAGGCCTCGGCCTCGACGGCACCAGGAATATAAGTGCCATTGCGCGAATCGACCCCGGTATAAGGATTGACCGACTGGACAGCGATGATGTGCGGCGGAACATCACCACGGATCATCGCATCGAGCTCCTGCGCAGTCAGCAAAGCCTTCCGCCGGGTTTCCATATCAGTTTTGAACATCGCAGCGCTCCTATTTCGTATCCCAGATATATCACGAGAAACTTTATGTTTGACAGATTGAATGCAATACGGTGTAAATTGAGGCAAGGAAAAACGATCTTCCGGTCCCCTCTTTCGTGGAAATTGCTTTCATGTCCGTTCTCTCGATCAACAATCTGACCACCGCCTTTGCCACAACTCAAGGCTGGCGCAGCGTCGTCGACGGCATCAGCTTCGATGTCGATGCAGGCGAGACGGTGGCGGTGGTGGGCGAATCGGGTTCCGGCAAGAGTGTCACCGCTTTGTCGGTGATGGGGCTTCTGCCCAGGGCGAAATCGCGCGTCACCGGCGAAATCAATTTTCGCGGCCGCAACCTCGTCTCGCTTTCAGAAGAAGAGATGCAGGAAGTGCGCGGCAATGAGATCGCGATGATCTTCCAGGAGCCGATGACGTCGCTGAACCCGGTGATGACGGTTGGCCGTCAGATCGCCGAGCCGCTGATGCGTCATCGCGGCCTGCCGCAGCGTCAGGCGATGAAGGAAGCGATTCGGCTGATGGACCGGGTGCGCATTCCTGCAGCGGCAAAGCGGGCCTATGAGTATCCGCATGAAATGTCGGGCGGCATGCTGCAGCGTGTGATGA
This sequence comes from Martelella sp. HB161492, assembly GCF_013184775.1. Classification (GTDB taxonomy): domain Bacteria; phylum Pseudomonadota; class Alphaproteobacteria; order Rhizobiales; family Rhizobiaceae; genus Martelella. The sequence continues at coordinate 264,706 of NZ_JAATVV010000003.1, read as the reverse complement.
TCGCCACCGCGCTTGCCTGCGCGCCGAAACTTCTGATCGCCGATGAGCCGACCACGGCACTCGACGTCACCATCCAGGCGCAGATCCTTGAGCTGATCAAGGAATTGCAGTCGGAAGACCACATGGCGGTGATGTTCATCACCCATGACATGGGCGTCGTCGCCGAAATCGCCGACCGGACCGTGGTGATGTTCCGCTCGAAGATGATGGAAGCCGGCGCTACCGAAGATGTCTTTGCCAAGCCCGAGACCGATTACACCCGCGAACTTCTGGCCGCAGCACCAAGACTCGGCGATCTGGGCGACAGCCCCCTGCCCCGCCCCTATCCCGGACGCGACGGTGTTCTGGCCGCAGCCGTCGACACGGTTGATCATGATGCTGGCCCGCTGCTGGAGGTGAACAACCTTTCGACCCGGTTTGACATCAAGAAGGGTGTTCTCGGCCGGGTTCATGCGCGTGTCCATGCGGTGGAAAACGTCTCATTCTCGGTTCAGAAGGGCGAAACGCTGGCGGTTGTCGGCGAATCCGGCTGTGGCAAATCAACCACCGGCCGCTCGATCCTGCAACTGGTCAAACCCGTCGCCGGGACGGTGATGCTGGACGGCCATGATGTCGGCAAGATGAAACGGCGCGAACTTCTGCGGCTGCGCCAGTCGATGCAGATGATCTTTCAGGATCCCTTCTCCAGCCTCAATCCCCGCATGCGCATCGGCGAGGCGATCGCCGAGCCGATGCTTGCCCATGGCATTGCGACACCGGCCGAAGCGCGCGACAGGGTTGCCACGCTTCTCGAACAGGTCGGCCTTGCTGCGGACATGGCCAGCCGCTGGCCCCATGAATTCTCCGGCGGCCAGCGCCAGCGCATCGCCATCGCCCGTGCGCTTGGCCTCAATCCCAAGCTGATCGTCGCCGATGAAAGCGTGTCCGCTCTCGATGTGACCATCAAGGCGCAGGTCATCAACCTGATGATGAAACTGCAGCAGGACCTCGGGCTTGCCTATGTCTTCATCAGCCATGACATGGCCGTGGTCGAGCGCATCAGTCACCGGGTTGCCGTCATGCTGCTGGGCGAGATCGTCGAAATCGGTCCACGCGCCGAAATTTTCGCCAATCCCAGCCATCCCTATACCAAACGGCTGCTTTCAGCCGTGCCGGAACCCGACCCTGCCCGCCGGCTCATGCGTCGCCACGTGCCGCTGCAGGAGCTGAAAAGTCCGATCTTCCCTGCAAGCTATGCCCCGCCGCAGCGTGTTTACGATGCCGTTGGGCCCGATCATTTCGTCATGCGCGAGGCTGAGGCTTGAAGCCGCCCGCGAAGAGCAAAGACAGACCATGGCCCGTATCCTCGTTTTGAACCCCAACAGTTCCCGCAAGGTCACTGCATCGATTGCGCTCTGCCTGCGTGACCTTGCCGCGACCACGCATCACCGTATCGATTGCGACCAGTTGCCGGAGGCGCCGCTCGGCATTGAAAGCGATACCGATGTTGAGACTGTCGCTCCGATGGTGATGGAGCGCGCAAAGGCAACGGACGCCGATGCACTGGTGATCTCCTGCTTTTCCGACCCGGGCGTCGAGGCCGTGCGCAAGGCCGTCACCCATATTCCGGTGATCGGCATTGCCGAGGCCGGCTATTATGCAGCGCTGCAGCTCGGCCGTCGCTTCGGCGTCGTCTCGCTTGGCCCGGCATCGATTGCCCGCCATGCGCGCCGCATTGACGAGCTTGGTATCACGCCGCGTCTTGCCGGAGACCGTTCGGCCTCGCTGACGGTGGAAGAATCCGGCGATGACGGGCTCGCGCGCGACAAGGTCATTCAGACCGGCAGGCTTCTGGCGCAGGAAGACAGCGCCGATGTCATCATTCTCGGCTGCGCCGGCATGGGCATGCAGCGTCCCTTCCTTCAGGCCGCGATCGGCCTACCGGTGGTTGATCCCGTTCAGGCCGGCGTCGCCGCCGCCATCTCCGCATTGAATCTCGAATATATCGTAAAGGCATAAAAGCAATGGATCTCTTACTGCGCGGAACCATCATCACCCCGCTCGCCGCGCTTACCGGCGGCTGGGTTGCCGTCAAGGACGGCAAGATTGCCGCCATCGGAGACGCGAGCGAAACGCCGCCGTCGGCAACCAGAACCGTTGATTACGGCGACAAGCTGATCCTGCCCGGCGTGATTGACGGACAGACCCACGCCACCAGCGCCAAGGGGCTCGAAGGCATTGCCGACACCACCCGCTCGGCCGTCGCCGGTGGCATCACCACGCTGGTCGACATGCCCTTTGACAGCCCGGAGCCGCTGGACCGCCCGGAACGCCTGACGGCCAAGGTTGAGGCCATTTCCGCGCATTCCTATGCCGATATGGCCCTTTATGCGACCGTCACCAAACATACCGGCGTCGCTCATATCGATGCGCTGATCGAAGGCGGCGTTGCCGCGTTCAAGATTTCCTCCTTTGAAAGCTCGCCGACCCGTTTCCCGCGCATTGGCGCCGATCTGATGCTCGACATCATGGAGAAGCTTTCCGACACCAACATTCCGCTCGGACTTCACAATGAAGACCAGGAGATCGTTCTGGAGCGCATCGCCCGCGCCCGCGCTGCCGGCGAAAACGGCATCAATGCCCATTCCACCGCGCGCCCCCCGGCTGCAGAGCTTGCGGCAACGGCACAGTTTCTGGCCCTTGCCCAGGCGACCGGCGCCCATGCCCATCCGGTTCATCTGACCAGCGGTTCCGGCTTTGATATGGTCGAAGCCTTTGCCGAAATGGGCGTGCGCGCCACCGGCGAGACCTGCGTTCACTATCTCTGGTTCGATGCCGGTCGTGACGGCCTGCGCCTTGGCCCCCGCATGAAGGTCAATCCGCCGATCCGCCCCGGCGAGGTCGATAATCTCTGGGATGCCATTGTTGACGGCAAGGTCGCCTTCACCTCTTCGGATCATTCCAGCTGGCCAATTGATGGCAAGCTGACAGAATCGATTTTCGATGCCGGCGCCGGTGTTCCGGGTCTCGAGACGCTGCTGCCGGCCTTTTTCACGGCAGCCGAAGCGCGCGGCCTCGATGCAGCGATGCTGGCCGCCGATCAGCTGTCAGAGCGCCCGGCCGTCTTCTTCGGCCTGTCGGATCGCAAGGGTGCGATCCGCGTCGGCATGGATGCCGATTTTGCGGTACTGGAAGAAGGTGCCTTCACCTGGAATGAAGCGAAAGCCCATGACGGACTGACCTGGTCGCCCTTCCACGGCGAGGTGTTCACCGTGCGTGTTGCCGCCACCTATCTGCGTGGCGATCTCGCATTCGACGGCAACGACATCACCGGCAAGGCTGGCTCGGGGCGCTATGTCGCCCGTGGCGCCGATTGCTGGTTCGGCAATTGAGGAGAGCAAAATGAGCCTTCTGACTTCTGACGCAAAGGGCGTCTTCGTCATCTCGGTCACGCCGTTTCATGAGGATGGCCGGATCGATTTCGACAGTCTCGATCGCGTCACCGATTTCTATCTGGAAAAGGGCGCGACCGGCATCACCGTGCTCGGCATGATGGGTGAAGCGCCGAAGCTGACCCAGGCCGAAGCAAAAGAGGTTGTGGCCCGCGTGATCAAGCGCGCCGGCAAAACCCCGATTGTCGCCGGCGTTTCCGCCCCCGGCCTTGCCGCCATTTCCGAGCTTTCCAAGGCGGCGATGGATATGGGTGCGGCCGGCGTGATGATCGCACCGCCCGGCCGGCTGAAAACCGATGGCCAGATTGCCGGCTATTACCGGGAAGCCTGCGAAGCCGCAGGTGACGGTGTTCCGGTCGTGCTGCAGGATTTTCCGCTGTCGACCGGCGTTCAAATTGCGCCGACCGTGCTTGGTCAGATCATCGAGGAAAACAGTCAGGTCGTCATGCTCAAGCATGAGGACTGGCCGGGCCTGGCGAAGATTACCGCCCTGCGCAAGGCGGAGAGCGAGGGCCGTCGCCGGATCTCGATCCTCTGCGGCAATGGCGCGCTGTTTCTGCCGGAAGAGATGGGCCGCGGCGCCGATGGTGCCATGACCGGTTTCGGCTATCCGGAAATGATGGCCGAGGTGGTCGCTCTGACGGGCAATGGAGATATGGATCGGGCGCAGGACATCTTCGATGCCTATCTGCCGCTGGTGCGCTACGAGCAGCAGCCGGGCCTTGGTCTTGCCGTGCGCAAATATGTGCTCGCAAGACGCGGCGCGATTGCCTCAGCAGCGCTGCGCAAACCCGGTGCCGGACTTGCGCCTGCCGCCATTGCCGAGGTCGAGCGCCTGATCGAACGCCAGACAAAAAGACTGAAGGAACTTGCCTGATGGATTTCAAGCTCAACACAAAACGTGCTCTCGTTCTGGGCGCGAGCCGTGGCCTTGGTGCCGCATCGGCCATTCTCCTGGCTGAAGAGGGCGCGACGGTGATTGCCGCCTCGCGCTCCGGCGCGCTGCCGCAAGGCCTCCCGGACGCCCTCAGGTCAAAGGTCACGGCCGTCACGCTCGATCTCGCCGACCCGGCTTCTGTTGCTGCCATGAAGGAAGAGCTGGCGAAGAACCCGGTTGATATTCTCGTCAACAATTGCGGCGGCCCGAAAGCAGGCCCGGCGCGCGGTCAGTCCGTGGCCGCATGGCAGGCCGCCTTCGCCGCCATGGCAACGCCGGTTTTCGACCTGACCGATGCCGCCCTTGCGGCCATGACCGAAAAGGGCTGGGGCCGCGTCATCACCATCGGCTCGTCGGGCATTGAAGTGCCGATCCCGGGCCTTGCCCTTTCCAATGGCGTGCGCGGTGCGATGGCTGGCTGGTCGAAGACACTTGCGGCAGAAGTTGCCGACAAGGGTGTCACCGTCAACATGGTTCTGCCGGGCCGGATCGCCACTGACCGTGTCGCCGAGCTTGATGCCGGCAAGGCGGAAAAGACCGGCAATTCGGTTGATGCCGTGCGTGCGGCATCGCGCGCCACCATTCCCGCTGCCCGCTATGGCCGCCCGGAAGAATTCGCCGCCGTCGTCACCTTCCTCGCCTCCGAACAGGCCAGCTTCGTCACCGGCTCGATGATCCGCGTCGACGGCGGCATGATCCGGAGCATCTGATGACCGACATCATCGCAATCGACCGGCGCGGCAGCGACAGCAACAAGTGGCGGGCATTCCCGCAAGACGTCATTCCGCTGCCCGTTGCCGATATGGATTATGCCGCTGATCCGGCCATTATCGCGGCCATCGAAAAGCGGCTGGCGCACGGCGTACTCGGCTATGGTTCTGCGACCGACAGCTTAAGGGCCGTGCTGGTCGATGCGATGATGCACGACTATGGCTGGAAGATCGAACCGGACTGGCTCGTTTTCTTGCCCGGCGTCGAACCCGGCTTCAACATGGCGCTCAACGCCTTCACCCGGCCGGGCGACACCGTGATGCAGGAATTTCCGGTCTATAAGCCTCTGCGTACCGCACCGGCCACCTGGGGTCTCAAGACTGCGGCCATCTGGCAGACGCATAGCGAAACCGGCCGCTGGGAAAGCGACCGCGAGGCCCTGGAAAAGGCCGCGTCGCACGCTTCGCTGATGCTGCTCTGCAATCCGCAAAACCCGACCGGCCGCGTCTACAGCCACGAGGAGCTCACCTTCAGGGCTTCGCTGTGTCTGAAGCATGATCTGCTTCTGGTCTCCGACGAGATCCATTGCGGCCTGACGCTCGATGGGCGCAAGCATATTCCGGTCGCCTCGCTTTCGAAGGATATCGAAAACCGGTCGATCACCCTGATGGCCGCCAGCAAGACCTGGAACATTGCCGGACTGAAGGCAGCCTTTGCGATCGTGCCGAATGCGGCAATCCGGTCCCGCTTCATGGATGCCAAGAAAGGCCTCGTCGACAGCGTCAACGTACTGGGACTTGCCGCCATGGAAGCAGCCTATCGCGACGGCGGCGCATGGCGCGCAGCGGTGCGCACCAAAATCACCGAGAACCGCGATATGCTGCATCGCGCACTTGATGAAACCATGCCGAAAGCCAAGGCCCTCCGCGCCGATGCCAGCTTCCTTGCCTGGATCGACCTTTCTGCCTACAACCTTGACGCGCCGGCAGCATCCTGGCTTCTGCAGCATGCGCGGATCGGTGTCAGCGACGGTCGCGATTTCGGCGACGGTCTCGAGCAGTTTGTCCGACTTAATTTCGCATCTGCGGCAGAAACCCTTGCCGAAGCGCTTCGGCGTATGGCAAAGGCACTGGAAAACAAAGAACGATAAAGAGGGAATGTCATGCCGCGTGGCAAGAGCGACAGCAAGACGACAGCGCGCAGGAATGGCGCCCAGACCGACAAGGCAAAGTCGCTGACGGACCAGGCCTATGACCGCCTGCGTCACGAGATCATCACCTGCAAGCTGCAACCGGGAACGGATCTTGGCGAACAGGAACTGGCCGAAAAGCTTGCCATGAGCAAAACCCCGGTGCGCGAAGCGCTGGCGCGACTGACGCTTGAAGGCCTTGTCGAGGCCTTTCCCCGGCGCGGCTACCGGATCACCCCGGTGACGGTCAAAAGCGTCAATGATGTTTTCACCGTGCGCAAGGCGCTGGAAGGGGTTGCCTGCGAGCTCGCCGCAGACCGGCTGACCGATGCGGAGATCGACCGGATCGAAGCCCTGTCCAACGCCACCTATGTGCCGGGCGAGGAGCCGACGATCGAGGCCTTTATCAAGACCAACAATGATTTCCATGCGGCCATTGCCGAGGGTGCGCGCGTGCCCCGCCTCGTCACGCTGATTTCCTCCTATCTGGAAGAGTCGACCCGGCTTTTCTACATGGGCGCCGCCATGCGCGACGTGAATCCGGAGACCTCGACTGACCACGCCCTCATCGTCGCGGCCCTGCGCCGGCATGACAGTGACGCCGCCCGCGAGGCCATCATTCAGCACACGGAGAACACCCGTCGCGGCCTGCTGACCGCGCTGATTTCCGACAGCGAGTCACTGCTGGTGCTGTGAGGCGGAAGGGCCTGAGCGGCCTTTACCGTCTTTGCCCTCACCCACCCAGAGCCAGGGACCGCTCGGTCTCGACATCGAACAGATGCATCTGGTTCATGTTGACCGAAAGCGGCACGGTGGTACCCGCCCTGAGGCTTCCTTCCGGCTCAATGCTGGCACAGACGCCTTCGTTTCCGACATTGAAATAGATCATCGTCGTCGCCCCGAGCGGCTCCACCAGATCGACAGCCGCCTCGAAGGGCTCAAAACCCGGACGGTCCTGGCGTATGGCGATGTTTTCCGGGCGGATACCGAAGGTGACCGCCCGTCCGGCATCCGGCCGGAAACGGGCAGCCTTCTCGTCAGGCACGCTGAGCCGCGTTCCGTCATCCAGCACGATGAAGAGAGTGTCGCCGGACGCTTCCAGCCGGGCGGGCAGGAAGTTCATCGACGGGGAGCCGATGAAGCCGGCCACGAAACGGGAAACAGGGTTCAGATAGAGATCCTGCGGCTCGCCGACCTGCTCAACCAGACCGCCATTCATCACCACCACACGATCGGCCATTGTCATGGCCTCAACCTGATCATGGGTGACATAGACCGTGGTGGTCGGCAGGATCTGGTGCAGGCGCTTGATTTCCGTGCGCATGGTGACCCTGAGCTTGGCATCAAGGTTCGACAGCGGCTCATCGAACAGGAACACTTTCGGATCACGCACGATCGCACGGCCCATGGCCACACGCTGCCGCTGGCCGCCGGACAGGGCGCCCGGCCTGCGATCGAGAAGTTCGCTGATGTGGAGCGTTCTCGCCGCCTCATCGATGCGCTTTGCGATCTCGGCTTTGGGCATGCGCTGCTGCTCCAGGCAGAAGGCGATATTCTCGCGCACGCTCATATGCGGATAGAGCGCATAATTCTGGAAGACCATGGCAATGTCGCGCTTGCCCGGCGCCAGCCGGTTGACGACATCATCGCCAATCAGGATTTCACCGCCGGAAATATGTTCAAGGCCTGCAATCATGCGCAAAGTGGTCGACTTGCCGCAGCCCGACGGGCCGACGAAAACGACGAATTCCTTGTCGGCAATTTCCAGATCGATACCGCGTACCGCCTCGTAGATGCCATAGGACTTGACCACATTCTTCAGTGTCAGTCGTGCCATGTTCCGCTCCTATTCTTCCCCGAGCCAGACCTGCATGGCACCCGCCTCGCGATTGGCCCAGAGGTGATACGGGATTGCCCTGAAGGGCCTTTTCTTCAGCACCGGCGGCGCGGTGGCATAAAGCGCGCCTGCCCAGCCATCGGTCGAAGCCTCGAGCCCCTCGCCTTCCAGAACGACGGCTCCGCCCAGAAGCGTCGCCTCGAATCGTGGCGTGAGTTCTGCGCTCGACGCGACCCGGAGCCGCTGCGGCTCGATGCCGAGATCGGTTTCCTCGACGCAATAGACCACCGGCCCGCGCCGGAAGGACACCCGATGGGCATCCTCACTGACTGCCGGGTGGGCGTAAAGCCGCTCGACAGGCATGTCGAAGGAAAGGCGGATCTCATCGCCATCGGCAAAGGTCCTGGCAATCGTCGCATAGCCTTTCTCGGCTTCGAGCGTGATCGCCTCGCCATTCAGCATGGCCGTCGCCTTGCGGCACCAGCCGGGAATTCTGAGCTTCAGCACCAGTTCAACCGGCCCGGAAAGCCCCAGCGACAGGCGGATATCACCATCCCAGGGATAGGCCGTATCCTGTTTCAGGCGCACGAAGGTTTCGCCAATGACGAATTCGGCACTGTTGGCACCATAAAGATGAACGGCAATCGCATTGCCCCTGGTCGAATAGTAATACTGGCCGAGCGAGGTGATGAAGCGGGCGATATTGGTCGGGCAACAGGGGCAGTAATGCCATTTCCAGCGCTGGTTCTGACCATGGCTTTCAAGCACATTCTCATAGAAATAATGCTCGCCATCGCGTGAGATGCCGGATAGCGCGCCGTTATAGAGCACGGTCTCCAGTCTGTCGGTGAATTTGCCATCTAGATCGATCTGCGCCATGCGGTGGGTCCAGAAGCCCAGTGCGACGGCTGCGCAGGTCTCCGCATAGGCCGTATCGTTCGGCAGGTCATATTCGCGGGTGAAGCCTTCATTGGCCGCCGACGGACCAAGCCCGCCGGTCACATAGAGCTGGCGGCTGGTCAGATTGTCGAACAGCCGGTCGCAGGCCGCCTTCAGCGTCGCATCATCATTCTCATAGGCGAGATCCGTCATCGCCGAGAACAGATACATCGCCCTCACGGCATGGCCTTCGACCCTGGTCTGCTCACGGACCGGCTTGTGGGCCTGGCTATAGGCATAGGTCTGGAACACGTAATCATCGGGATTCTCGCCGCGCCGGCGCGCCTCCCCATCATAATAGGAGGGCATCTGGCCGCGCTCGTCGATGAAATAGGTGGCAAGCTTCAGGTGGCGCGGATCACCGGTAACCCGATAGAGCTTGACCAGCGCCAGTTCGATTTCCTCATGCGCGTCATAGCCGCGCAGTTTGCCGGGTTCGGCACCGAATGTATCGATGATATGGTCGACGGCGCGGATCATCACATCGAGAAAACGGCGTTTGCCGGTTGCCTCAAAATAGGCGACGGCCCCTTCCAGTAGATGGCCCATCGAATACATCTCGTGCAGATCGCGCAGATTGGTCCAGCGCTTCTCCGGCTCGCGGCGGATGAACCAGGAATTGAGATAGCCATCGGCCATCTGGCCCCGTTCAAGCTTTTCGACAATCGCATCGATCTTGGCTTCGACATCCGGATTGGGATTGTTCTTCAGCGTGTAACTCGCCGCTTCAATCCACTTGCCGAAATCGGAATCGAAGAAATGCTGCATTGACAGGCCCGAGGGTTGGATCGGCCGCGCCAGCGGTCCGGCCGGCTTGTCGAAATCGAGCACTTCGAGAAAGCCCTCCTCTTCCAGCCGCATATGCTGCGTGGGGATGGTGACATCACGGATTGTCTTCTGCCAGCTTTCCCAGAAACCGCCGTCAAAGGCGACTTTGGTGTGATCAACGGGCTCGAAGCGCTGAAAAAGGTGATCGGTCACGCCGGTAGCCTTCGTCTTGAGGGTCGAGGACATGAAAACTCCTATGCGATAAGGGCTTACTTGACGGCGCCGGCGGTGAGGCCGCGCACGTAGTAACGTTGCAATGCGAGGAAAAGCAGGATGCACGGCACCATGGTGACGGTGATACCGGCCTGAAGCGCGCCCCAGTCGATGATGCCGTAAATGCCGGAGGAAACGTTCACCAGCATGATCGGCAGGGTGAACTTGTTCTGATCCGACAGGAAAATCAGCGCCGCCAGAAACTCATTCCACGAATTGAGGAAGGCGAACATGGCCACCGTTGCCACGCCCGGCAGCGCCAGCGGCAGCAGGATCCGCCGGACAAGTGTGAACTGCGAGGCACCATCAATCCGCCCGGCCTCGATCAGCGCCAGCGGGATCGCGTCAAAGGCGTTGCGCATCATGAAGATCGAGAAGGGCAGCTGAAACGTCGTGTAGATCAGCACCAGCCCGAACAGCGAATTCTGCAGATGCAGGAATTTCAGGATCAGGAACAGCGGTGTCAGGATCGACTGAAACGGGATCATCATGGTCGCCATGATGATGACGAAGATCAGCGACTGACCGGGAAAACGGAACTTGGAAAAGCCGTAACCGGCCGGCACGGACACCGCTACGGTGAAGAGGATTGTCCCCAGCGCGATGAACACGGAATTGCCGGCATAGACATACCAGCCCGCGCCCACATCCTCGAGGCGGCGGTAGTTTTCCAAAGAAAAGGCCCTGGAAAACAGCGCGACCGGATGGGCCAGCGCATCGGCCGCTGGCTTGAACGAGTTGGCGAAGGACCAGATCACCGGCATCAGGAAGAAGGCGGCAAGCACCACCATCACGGCAAACAGGATCATACGGCCCGCAAGCGCGCGGTAGCCATCTTCAGGCGCGACAAAGATCGGTTGCTTTCTCATCGTCCCCCCTCCGGGCGCTGGCGCATGAAGGACAGCTGGATCGAACTCAGCGCCACCAGCACGACCAGCAGCGCGAAGGACAGCGCCGAACCGTAACCGAGGCGATAGGAGGAAAAGGACGCCAGATAGATGGTGAACACCGCTGAAATGGTCGAATTGTTCGGCCCGCCCTGGGTGATGATGAAGAACTGGTCGAAAGCGAGCATGGACGAGGTGATGTTGAGGATCAGTGCCAGCAGCACGGAATTGCGCATCAGAGGCAGAGTGATCCGGCGGAAGCGGGAAAAGGGACTGGCACCATCGATGCGCGCAGCTTCGACAATCTCGTTCGGAATGCTCTGAAGCCCGGTGAGCAGAATGACCATGGTGAAACCGGCGGTCTTCCACACCACCATCAGGATGATGACACCCAGCGCCGGCCAGAAGCTTTCCAGCGGTCGCGGCGCATGCGAGACGATACCTAGCCCGGTCAGAAGATGGGCGAAAACGCCGTTATCAGGGTTGAGCAGCCACATCCACAGCGTCGAGGCGGCCGAAAAGCCGATCACCACCGGCATGAAGAAAATGGTGCGGAAGAAGCCTACGGAGCGCAATGGCCGGTCAACCAGAAGCGCCAGTGGAAAGGCAACCGCCATGATCGCCGCAGTGACAAGGACGGTATAAAGCAGGGTGAAACCCAGCGAATGCCACAGCTGCTGATCGCCGATCAGTTCGGCATAATTGTCCATGCCGATGAACTTGCGGCGGCCGAGCAATGGCCAGCGGAAAAAGCTCATCCAGATCGTCATCACCAGCGGAATGACGAACAGACCGATGATGAACACCATGCTTGGCGCGATATAGGCAAGGCCAAGCCAGCCATGCGGCTCCTGATCGCCGTCAGGAGCCCTATTTGCTCTCAAGCGCTTGAACGGCAAGATTTCACATCCTTCTCATCGAAGATTTCGGCTTTGGGGCAGCCAAGGCACATCGCTTCCACGCAGCGGGCTGAAACCGAGGCGGATGGCAGGTATCGGCACCTGCCATCCGGCGCGTTTGCATTACGGATTGGTGCGATCGAGGATCTTGGTGAACGCATCCTGAGCCGTGGAAATGGCGCCATCGACATTGTCGTCGAAAATGCCGGTCTGGATCAGGTTGATGAAGGGGCCGGTTCGCGACACGAAAAGCTCATCGGAGGCGTATGTGTAGGGCGTGCGGGCCTTCGACAGGATGTCATAGGCAACGAGGTTGCGCTTGTCGAACTGGGCATAGGCCTCATCCGCCAGATCGGTACGCGACGGCATGCCGGATTCCTGGGTAATGAAGACCTGCTGTTCCGGCTCCATGTAGAACTTGACGAAATCTTCAAGGACCGCCTTCTTCTCCGGGCTGATGCCCTTGATCATCGCCAGCGTATCGCCGCCGGCAAAGCTGGAGGCGCCGCCTTCGGGACCCGGAATCGGAGCGACTGCGAAATTGACGTCCGGATATTTGCTGGTCAGCAGATTGACGATGTAGGAGCCGGTCATCAGGATGCCGACCTTGCCGGATGCGAAGGCTTCAACGGCGTTGTTGCCATTGCCGGAACGCGACGTCGGGTGAATGGCGCCAGCCTTCCACATATCGGAATAGTCTGCGAGCGTCGCGCGCATCGCCGGCGTGTCGACGGTGGCTTCACGGCCGTCTTCCGACAGAATGTCATCACCGGCCGCCCAGATATGCGGCAGGAAGTCATAGATCAGCCAGGAACCGGAATTGGCAACGAAATAGAAGCCGTAAGTGTCATCGCCAAGTGCGCTGATCTTCTTGGCATCAGCCGCGATTTCATCCAGCGAGGCCGGCGCCTTGGTCGGATCAAGACCGGCTTTTTCAAACAGGTCGGTATTATAGGCGATGATCGAGGCATCGGGCAGCGCCGGCACGCCATAGATCTTGCCGTCATAGGTGGCAAGGCGGATATGCGACGGGCTGAGCGCATCGGCGTAAGGCAGGCCATCGACAAAGCCGGTAATGTCTTCCAGCGTGTCATTGGCGGCAAAGGTCGGAAGATAGATCAGGTCGAGCACGGCACCATCCGGCGGCGTACCGGCGGCAATCGAGGCACCGAGTTTCGGTACCATCTGTTCGGCAATCACCTGCGTGACATTGACCTTGTCGTCATGGCTGGCATTGTACTTGTCGGCAAGTGCCTGCAGCACCGGCCCCGACGACGTGCGCACCCACAGCGTCACATCTTCGGCGCTGGCGGCGGAGGTCATGACAGCCAATGTTGCTGCAGCGAGCATCAATTTGCGTTTCAGCATCTGCTTCCCCTTTTTGGTGGTTCGTCGTTACTTATCTTCGACGTGAATTCACGGTAGGTGAGATTAATTTTGTTGTCGACACGTTGCGTGCAAAATTGTGCAAAAACCTTTTTGCAGCTTTGAAATCATTTGCTAAAAGGTTTTATCAACCGAGGGATACTGATGACGATCAAACCCATCCAGCACCGCAGACGGACACTGCGCGACGTCGCCAAAGCGGCAGGCGTCAGCCTCTCGACCGCCTCGAACGCACTCAACGGGGTCGGTCGGGTCAATGCGGAAACGCGTGACCGCGTGGCGCAGATCGCCCAGGAAATCGGCTTCCGCCCCAATGCGCTGGCGCGGTCGCTTCTCTCCCATCGCAGCCTCACCATCGGCATCATCACCGATGACACCTATGGCCGCCTGACACTGCCGATCAGCTCCGGTGTTTCCGAAGTGCTGGTCGACCACGGCGTTTCCGCTTTCCTGTGCGCCACAAGCGGCGACAAGCGGCTGGCGGAACTGCACCTCCAGGCGCTGCTCGACAAACAGGTCGACGGCATCATCTTCACCGCCATCCGGCTGGACAGCGAACCGCCGATTGATCTTCATTCCCTGACCATTCCGGTGGTCTATGCCTTCGCCATAGGGCCGAAACATTCCACCAGCTTCGTTCCGGATGATGCCCATGGCGCCCGCCTGGCAATCAGCCATCTTGAGGCGGCAGGCTGTCGCGACATCCTGCATATCACCGGCCCGGACACCTGGCTTGCCGCGCGCATTCGCGCCGAGGCCTATCAGCAAAGCTGTCCGAGCCCACGCAAAGTCATGTTTGGCGGCTGGTCGGAAGAATGGGGCCATGAGGCCATCGATCAGCTGGTCTCAAGCGGAGCCAGCCTGCCTGACGGCATCTTTTGCGGCAGTGATGAGATCGCCCGTGGCGTACTCGATGCGCTTCGGGACCGCGCCATTCTGGTCCCTGATGATATCCGTGTGATCGGTTTCGACAACTGGGAGGTCGTGTCGCGCCAGACCCGCCCGCCGCTGACGACAATCGACATGGAACTGAAGGAGATCGGCCATCGCTCGGCACTCGCCATGCTCGAACTGACCCGTGGCGAACCGGTGGCGACCGGCATTGTCCGCCTGCCCTGCTCCCTGATCAGCCGTAAAAGCGTCGGGGCCTGAGGCCCCGAACCGCACACGAAACGGATCAGAGCTTGAAGAGCAGTTGCGCCCGCATCGGCTCAGACTGCTGTTCGCCGTCAGCCGCCCTGTCACTGAGATGATCCCAGAACGCCTGAAACTGCGCCGCCGGATAGATCGCCCCCGCGAACGGATCGACGACCACGGCATCGGGGCTCCACCCCTCGTCCGGGCGGCCGATATCGAGCCCGTCATGGGCCAGTGGACCGACCCCCTGCGCATGGGCGCCGGACGTAAGGCGTGAATAGCGCTCCCGATCAATCACGACGAACTGATGATCCGGCCGCTGGCCGGTGACATCGGCATTTTCCAGTTTCACCGGAATGCTGACAATCTCGATGCTGCGTCCGTAGCCGCATTTCTTGAGTTCCCGCGCAGTCATCTGCGCCAGTTCCGAACTGCCGCCGATCTTTTCCTTCGCGCTCAGCTTGCTGCTGAGCTTCAGACAGGACTTCCAGGCATTCTTGTGCATCCGGGTCTGCACGTATGAAGGTCCTCTAAACTCCTGAGCATCCTGATGAACCTTGCTGAGGACCGGCAAACGGACGTTGACCATAAAGCGAACAGGATCACCCTCCCGCACAGGACGCCCGTTTGACGCCGAGGTCAGGCCGCTGTGGTCTGCTTCATGCCGTGACGGAACTTTCTCCTGAACACGCTGCACAACCGTTCGCGCGATTTTCATATTATTGTCGAGCCGCAAGAGCGAACCAGTGCTCATATTGGAAAACCCGCTGGTCGGTGAAGACCGGCTTATTGCTGGCGAAGACCCGCTTGTTGCGGGCGAGGACCTGCCTGTTGCTGGCGAGAACCCACTTGTCGCTGGCGAAGACCGGCCTGTTGCGGGCGAAGACGATGCAGAGCTATAGACGCTGGAAATACCCGGCGATTGACTGTCTCTCAGCACTCTACGGGGTGCGCCGATCTCGAATTCCTGGGGCCGGGCTTGTCTCTGCGCGATTTCTGCGCAGGCCTTGGCGATATTTTGGCGAGTTGGAATAACCCTGAACTTATCCATAGTTCGGTTCCTTTTTGTTTTTTCTTGTTCATGTGACCGAGCCGTAACGGCGCCGACCGGAAGCGATCACGCACAGCCTGACAATTTTGAGGGGACACACTACACCTGACAGGCGAACCGTTGCGGTTCGACATGTAATATCCAGCTGACATCGAACATATAAAATTCGATTTTTGGAATATTTTGAAATTTTACAAATATAACTTAATCAAAAATCATTATAAAATATTGAAATATAATATTTCCGATTCTTGCCACATATTTAGAGCAAGATATTAACCAAAAGTTTCGTCTTTCTTCAACACAAAGAGGATTTTCTTTAAATGCAGCTTGAAAAGCACAGCAGCCCGATCAGCAAAGAACTGCTTGAAGAGGTCCGGCCGTTCATGGCGACCTGTTGGCAGGACACCTATAGTGACTCCCTCGGTCATGAGGTTGTTGCAAATCTGGTGGACAACCTCGGGGATGGTACCCTTGGGGGCGGGCTTCCCGGTATCGGAGAGACCCTCCTGCTCGTCAGGGACGGCGACACTATCGTCGCCACCTGCACCTACGCCTATGGCGATGAGTGCGGCGCGGTTTGGGGGCTCTATATCACTCGCCCCTATCAGCGCAAGGGGATTGGCAGCCAGCTTCTGCGCGTTGCCGCGGAGGCCGGAAAGCCTGACGACACGATTCAGCTCTTCGTCATGCAAGACGCCACAGATGCGATCAATTTCTATCTGCGCAACCAGTTCGTCATTGCGAACCAGATCAGAGGGGAAATCCTGCCGGGGGTCGCCACGTCATGCCTGCTCCTTTCGGCATCCGTCGCAGCGCTTCTTGCCACGATACCGTGCGACACGGCACTTCACCCGGTGGCATCCGCAGGGCCCTGCTCCGTCCTGTGAACCTCAGTCGGAGCCGCCCCCGGCCAGAAGACCAAGCTGTTCCCGCGTCGAGAGAGTTTGCCCGTCGGGACTGACGGCAATGATGTCGTCAATTCTCACCTGCCCGCCTTCATCAACCAGAATGAACCGGGCCTCGGAAAACGCCTGATATTCTGCTTGCGAGCCAAAGCAGCTCATGAAGCGGAAACGCGCGACTTCAACGGTTTTTCCGTCCTGCACAAGCGGCGGGGCGATCGCAAGATCCTCAAGCGGGCAGCCATCCTGAGCGTTGACGACAACGTCGTAATCGAAGGGGCTGCCATCATTTCCAATGCCCGAAACGGCCATCGCCTTTTCAAACTGCGCCTGAAAACCGGCGCTGAAAAGGCGTTTCAGGCGATCTGACGCAAACAGATCCTCCTGCACCGATGCATCGGGCGACCAGTTGTTGACGGTGACCGCCATCACCTCGGCAACCGGGTCAGCGGCCGTGCCGGCATGGGCGGCAGCTGAAGACATCAAGCCAAGAAGCGCCGCAGCCAGAAGGGCTCCCGGCCGATTGCATCTTGGCTGCAGCCTTTCGCGGTTCGTCATCTGCGCTTGCCTCACGGCTGGGCGCGCCGGCGATCCTCGGCCTGTGCTGCGAGGATTTCGCCAACCTTGGCAACAAGCTCCGCCTCCGGCACCGTCTCCTGGGCCACGCGCGCCTCGCGCCAGCTGGCATTGTCCTCGATCTCACCGGAAAGCCGCTTGCCCTCGATCAGGTCCTTGATCTGCACCACGCCCTCGGCGCGCTCATCACCGCCCTGGATGATGGCAATAGGGCAGCCGCGACGGTCGGCATATTTCAGCTGATTGCCGAATTTCTTCCAGTTGCCCTGATACATTTCAGCGCGAATTCCGGCAGCCCTGAGGGCCTGGGTGAAGCGCTGATAGCGCCCCATCGCATCACCATCGCCATCCATGACGGTGACCAGAACCGGTTCGATCACCGGGGCCTCGCCGAGCTTGCCGAGATTTTTCAAGGCTGTCATCAGCCGCGAGACACCGATGGAAAAGCCGGTCGCCGGAACCGGCTGGCCCATGAAGCGCGACACCAGGCCGTCATAACGTCCACCGCCACCAACGGATCCGAAGACAACCTTCTCGCCCTTTTCATTGGTGACATCGAAGGTCAGCTCCGCCTCATAGACCGGGCCGGTGTAATATTCGAGACCGCGGACAACGGAGGGGTCGATCTTGACCCGGTCAGAACCGTAGCCGGCGCTCGTCACCATGTCCCCGATCAGGGAAAGCTCGGCAACGCCTTCGCTGCCGCGCACCGACCCCGCGACCAGCGCAGCAAGGGTTTCGGCCTCGGCGGCATAATCCTTGATCGAGACAAAGACGATCAGCTTTTCGATCTGCTGCGCATCAAGCCCCGCGCCCTTGGTGAAGTCGCCGCTCTCGTCCTTGCGGCCTTCGCCGAGCAGAAGCTTCACACCCTCGACGCCGAACTTGTCGAGCTTGTCGATGGCGCGCAGCACCGTCAGGCGCTGAACGGCCTTGTCGTCGCCGCCAAGACCGATCGCCTCCAGCACGCCATCCAGAACCTTGCGGTTGTTGACGCGGATGACATAGTCGCCGCGCGGAATCCCGAGTGCTTCCATCGTGTCGGCCATCATCATGCACATTTCGGCATCCGTCTGGACGCCGGGCGCGCCGACGACATCGGCATCGAACTGCATGAACTGGCGGAAACGGCCCGGACCGGGCTTCTCATTGCGGAAGACGTAACCGGCACGATAGCTGCGGAAAGGCAGCTGGATCTCGTTGAAATTCTCCGCCACGTGACGGGCGAGCGGCGCAGTCAGATCATAACGCAGGCTCATCCACTGCTCGTCATCGTCCTGCAGCGAGAACACGCCTTCATTGGGCCGGTCCTGATCAGGCAGGAACTTGCCAAGCGCATCGGTATATTCGAACAGCGGCGTTTCCACCGGATCGAAGCCATAAAGCTCATAAACGGCCTTGATCTTGCCGACCATTTCCTCTGTCGCCCGGATATCGCCGGCCTGACGGTCAACGAAGCCGCGCGGCAGGCGGGCTTTGAGTTTCTGCGGCTTCTTGTTCTTCTTCTCGCTCATGATGCGGACCGTTTCATAGATGATGCTTTGAAATTGCCGCTTGTCTTAGAAGATCAGGCGTCCTGCGGCAAGTCTTGCACACCCGCCGATTGCCCCTCGGCGACCGCAAGGGCGACCATTTCGGCTGCCGCCTTGCTCAAATGCCGCTCACGATGGGACAGAAGGTGAAATGCACGCGAGGGCAGGCAGATGTTGACCTCGGCCAGCTTGCCCGCCGCAAGCCAGGGCGCTGCAACCGATCCGGAGATCGCCGTCGCCGCCCGCCCTGCCCTGACCGCCGTCAGCACGGCTTCGTTTGAGGGCAGAACCATCGCGATGTTCAGCCCGCTGGCAGCAATCCCGAAACCTTCCATCGCATGCTCAAATTCAGAACGTGTGCCGGAGCCGACCTCGCGCAGGACGAAGCTTGTCTGCCGCGCCAGTTCACCCGGCGTCACCGGACGGCCATCCGCCAGCGGGTGGGACGGCGCGACCACGACCAGCAGCGCATCATCGGCCAGATGGCGCTTGCGCACCAGATCATGCTCGAAAGCGCCCTCGATGAAGCCGAGTTCGGCAGCACCGTCGGCAACCGCAGCACCGACAATCGCCGTATTGCCGATGGTCACCGCCAGTTCAATGCCGGGATAGCGCGCATGAAAGCGCATCAGCACGCGGGGCAGCCAGTAGCTGGCAATGGTCTGGCTGGCATAAATCGACAACGCACCACGCTCCAGCCCGCCAAGCTCGGCCAGAACCTGCTCGGCCGAACGGATCCGTTTCAATGTCGCCCGCGCCTCTTCCAGAAACACCCTGCCTTCCGCTGTCAGCACAATGCCGCGTCCGACCCGGTCGAACAATTTGACCGCGTAAAACTCCTCGAGTTTGCGCACTGCACTGGAGACTGCCGACGGGGTCAGATGAAGCGCCTCTGCCGCACGCGTCAGATGCTCGCGCTCAGCTACTTCTACGAAAATTACAAGCTGTTCGAAGGTCATCATGGGGAAATTATTCGCGCTGATCGAATGGAACGTAAATTATTATTCGATGGAAGTCCACAAAACCAGATGAGAGATTGGCCCCATCCCAAGACTTTGCAGCGCACGCTTCGCGACTGCACAACCGAATATCCCAAAAGCTGACGCCGTCCCTGAGCGCCTGCTCCGAAAAGAGTTAGAAGAATGCAGATCGCCATCGATCAAGACGCCGACCGCAATCGGCTCAATCAGATAGGCAGGCTCATGCCCGGCCTCGGACTCGCCATCCTCGTCTCGATTGTCGCCTTCGCCGCCGAAGCGGTTGAGATAAACCTGACCGGACACAAATTCATCGAGAACCTCGTTCTCGCCATCCTCATCGGCACGGCGATCCGCTCGACGGTGCCGCTGGCGGACATCTTTCATGCCGGCATCCGTTTCTCCGAGAAATTCGTGCTGGAAGTGGCAATCGTCCTGCTTGGCGCCTCGATCAGCGTCCAGGCATTGAAGGCTGCGGGCCCGGCACTCGTCATTGGCATTGTCGGCACGGTGGCCATCGCCATCAGCGTCAGCTACATGATCGGGCGCGGCCTCGGCCTGCATCACAAGCTGGCAACGCTGGTTGCCTGCGGCAATTCGATCTGCGGCAATTCAGCCATTGCCGCCGCAGCCCCGGTGATTGATGCCGAAGCCGAAGATATCGCCGCAGCCATCGCCTTCACCGCCGTGCTCGGCGTGATCATGGTGCTGGCCCTGCCGCTGGCGCTGGCAACGCTTGGCCTGTCGCCATCGCAATATGGCGTTCTGTCAGGACTGACGGTCTATGCCGTACCGCAGGTTCTTGCAGCGGCCCAGCCCGGCGGCATTGTCGCCGTCCAGACCGGTACGCTGGTCAAGCTCATCCGCGTCATGATGCTCGGGCCGGTCCTGTTCACGCTCGGCATGGCCAGCCGCGCGGCGGCCAGCTCAACCGGCGGCGCCAAGGTCAGATTGAAGCATATCGCCCCCTGGTTCATCATCGGCTTTGCCATCATGATGGCATTGCGTTCGACCAATGTCATTCCGCCGGCCATGGTCGCACCGCTGGCCACGACCTCAAACATGCTGACCGTCATCGCCATGGCAGCACTCGGTCTCTCGGTCGATATCCGCTCGCTCGCCCATGCCGGTGGCCGGGTGATCCTGACCGCCATCCTGTCGATCGGCGTGCTGACGGCGATCGCGCTCAGCCTGATCTTCCTCCTGAACGTCGGCTAAACCCCGTCATCCTTCAATCTCACTCCGGACGGATAAACGCCGCCCGGAGCCTTTCCGTTTTCTCCCGGCAGGCACAGCCTTGCAGATGATCGTTGACGAGCCCCATCGCCTGCATGAAGGCGTAGACCGTGGTCGGTCCGACAAATTTCCAACCGCGTTTCTTCAGCGCCTTTGACAGGCGAATCGAGGCTGGCGTCGTCGGATTGGCCCTGAGCGCCGCCAGATCCACCACGGCCGGCCGCTCTTCGGCGCCCGGTTCGAACGACCAGAAAAAGGCGGCGAGCGAACCGAATTCTTCCTTCAGCGCAATCGCGCGCCCCGCATTGTTGATCGTCGCTTCGATCTTGCCGCGATGGCGGATGATGCCCGCATCGCCGAGCAGGCGGTCCACATCGCCCTCATCGAAACGCGCCACGGCATTGAAATCGAAACCGGCAAAGGCGGAGCGGAAATTCTCGCGCTTGCGCAGGATCGTCAGCCAGGACAGGCCTGACTGGAAGCCTTCAAGGCAGATCTTTTCGAACAGGCGGAAATCATCGGACACCGGCCTGCCCCACTCCTCGTCATGGTAGCGGCGATAATCCTCCAGCCCGCCATGCCAGAAGCAGGAAAGCGTGCCATCGTCATCGGCCAGGAGCCCGTCTTGTACTGCCATATAGAGTATCCACTTCCCGCTTGATCAGCCACAGCCTGTTAGTGCAGCGCCGCCGGTTTGTCACCGCCATAGGCCCAGTCAAGCAGCTCTGCGGTGTGCAGGATCGGGATATCGGTGCCTGTTCCAATCTGGGTGATGCAGCCGATATTGCCGGTCGCGATCACATCAGCCTTGGTCGCCTCGATATTCTTCACCTTCCGCGCCTTCAGCTTCGCCGAAATGTCCGGCTGCATGATGTTATAGGTCCCGGCCGAGCCGCAGCAAAGGTGCCCCTCGGAAGGTTCCCGCACAGCAAATCCGGCGCGCTTCAGCAAGGCCTTGGGCTGGACGGTGAGTTTCTGACCATGCTGCATCGAACAGGCCGAATGATAGGCGACCGTGATCGCACGCGCCGGCAGTTCTGGCAGATCCATGGTCACAAGAAATTCCGTCACATCCTTTGCAAGCGCCGAAACCCGCGCCGCCTTCCCGGCATAGGCGGGATCATGGGCAAGCATATGCCCGTAATCCTTGATCGTCGTGCCGCATCCCGATGCCGTGATGATGATGGCATCGAGGCCGCCCTGATCGGCCTCCCGGCACCAGACATCGACATTGCGCCGCGCCTCGTCCAGTGCCTGTTCCTCACGCCCCATATGGTGGACCAGAGAGCCGCAGCACCCCTCGCCGTGTGGCACGACCACGCTAATCCCGAAACGGTTCAGAAGCCTGATCGTCGCCGCATTGATCGCCGGATCCAGCACCGACTGGGCACAGCCGGTCAGGATCGCCACCCGGCCGCTTGTCGGCGCCGTGGCATGATGTTCCCCGGGATCGCCAAAGGCTCCGCGCGCGGGAAGCTTCGCCGGCGCCAGCCGCAGCATCGCTGCAAAGGGCTTCAGCGCCTCAACCCGCGCAAGCAGCGCCGCAAAGGGGCGGCCGAGCCGGGCGAGACCAAGCGCAAGGCGGAAGCGGCCGGGATAGGGCAGCACCATGGCGAGTGCCTGACGGGTCAGCCGGTTCATCAGCGGGCGCTGGTAGGTCTTTTCAATATGGGCGCGGGCATGATCAACCAGATGCATATAGTCCACGCCCGACGGACAGGTGGTTGTGCAGGACAGACAGGACAGACAGCGATCGATATGGGTGACGACCTCGCGGTCGGCCGGGCGGTCGTTTTCCAGCATGTCCTTGATCAGATAGATCCGCCCGCGCGGGCTGTCGAGCTCATTGCCCAGCGTCACATAGGTTGGACAGGTTGCCGTGCAGAAACCGCAATGCACGCATTTGCGCAGGATCGATTCGGCCTCTGCGACCTTCGGATCTTCAAGCTGGGCGGGTGAGAAATTGGTCTGCATCTTATCGTTCCCGAAGTGCACATGTCACTTTTGAGGAGGGAAAAACGCTCCGGCGCGGCCTCCTCTCCGCTCCGGATGCCCCTTTGCAGGGCAGACAGGCCTTGCCCGGTCAGATCAGCCAGCTCGTCGGTTTGGCAATCGGCTCGCTGGCGCTCGCCTTCTGCAGGCCGATGATGACCCGGGCAATCAGCCAGATGGCAGTGGCGATAAATCCGAACACGCCAATCACCACAAATGTCAGCAGCAGCGAGACAAAACTGTAAAGCAGGCAGATCCAGAACGTGCGGATTGCCCAGACATAGTGGCTTTCGACCCAGCCGCGCGCATTGGGCCGGTTGATATAGGCAAAGACAACGCCGATCAGAAAGGTGATACCAAGCGCGAAACTCACCAGATAAAGAATATAGACCAGAAGCACATTATTGCGCCCCGGCTCGAACCATCCGTTCGTCGAGGGCTTTTCCGGTTGCTGAATTTCAGGTTCGCTCATGCTGCAATCTCCTGTCGTTCCATTTTGCCGGGATTGAAGATCCCACGTGGATCGAAGGTCTTCCGGATCCGCGCAGTAAGGGCGGCGACCGCCGCCGGTGCCGGCTCGAAGGCCGGCACGATCTGGCGCTCGCCCTCACCGGCGCGCAGAAGTGTCGCATGGCCGCCGCCATGATGCGCGATCAGCCGGCGCAGGATACGCGCCTCTGCACCGCCATCCATCCGCATCCAGACGAGACCACCCTGCCAGTCATACCAGGCATCCACCGCCGCTTCCTGACGCAGGGCCGCAACCAGCATCGCCCCCTTTGAGGGTGCGACAGAGACGCGCCAGAGCGGTTTTTCACTACCGTCGCAATAGGGCCTGACGTCTGCAATTTCGCGCCACAGCCTCGCGCTTTGCGCCGCATCGAGATGCTGAACCGGGCCACGGGCGGCGAGGTAACCCTCAAGCTTTTCCCGGCGGATGGCGACAGATCCTTCCACCCCCTCAAGTCTGAGGCAGGTGACACTGTCGCCGGCAAGCTGCCCGTCAAGAAGACTTTTCCTGACCGTGAAGGGCAGATGCGCAGCGCCGGAAACCTCAACCGACAGCCCCATGACCGACGCCATCAGCCGAATGGCCGCTTCATCATCAAGTGCGGAGATACAAAGCGTCGCGACCTGTTTGGGCCGGGGCAGCACCTTGAAGGTCAGTTCCGTCAGAAAACCGAGCGTACCGTGCGAGCCGGCCATCAGCTTGACCAGATCAAGCCCGGTGACATTCTTCATCACCCGTCCGCCAGCGCGGATGATCTCGCCGCGGCCATTGACGAAGCGGATGCCAAGCAGGCTGTCACGCGCAGCACCGGCAAGGGCAAAGCGGCGCGGGCCGGAGACATTGGCGGCGAAGACCCCGCCGATTGTCGGCGTGCCGCTGGTTGCCATGATGCCGCGATGATCCATCGGCTCAAAGGCAAGATATTGCCCTTCGGCCGCAAGCGCCGCCTCGATTTCGGCAACCGGCGTGCCGGCGAGCGCCGTCATCACCATTTCGGAAGGATTATAGGCGACAATACCGGAGAGACGCGATGCGGAAAGGCCGGCCGAAGCCGTCACCGGATTGCCGAAGCCCGAACGGGTTCTGCCACCGAAGATTTCAAGGCTTTCATGCCGGTCATAACAGCCGGTGATGATGCCGGCCGCGTCTTCCTCGGTTTCGGGGCGATAGATCTCAGCCATCGGCTTTTCTCCCGTCGAGCGGAAAGACCTTGGAAGGATTGAGCAGCCAGTCTGCATCGAAAGCTTCGCGCACGGCCATCTGCTGGTCGAGATCGGCTTTTGAATATTGATGCCGCATCAGATCCCGTTTCTCGATGCCGACACCGTGCTCCCCGGTCAGGCAGCCGCCCTG
This sequence comes from Martelella sp. HB161492, assembly GCF_013184775.1. Lineage (GTDB taxonomy): Bacteria > Pseudomonadota > Alphaproteobacteria > Rhizobiales > Rhizobiaceae > Martelella. The sequence continues at coordinate 240,179 of NZ_JAATVV010000003.1, read as the reverse complement.
ATCGACACAGAGTTTGAGGATATCGTTACCGGCAGCCTCCGCGCGGGCGGCATCTTCCGGGTCATTGATATTGTAAAGGATCAACGGATGCATATTGCCATCGCCCGCATGAAAGACATTGGCGACGCGCAGCCCATAGCGCTCGGTAATCTCGGTTGTCTTGCTGAGCACGGTCGAAAGCCGGCTGAGCGGCACCGTGCCATCCATGCAGATATAGTCGGCGATGCGACCGGTGGCCCCGAAGGCGGATTTGCGGCCTTTCCAGATCAGCGCCGCCTCGGTTGCCGACTGGCACTCCTTGACCGTCATGACCGCATGCTGACGGGCAATCGCGACGATTTCCGCCAGCATCGCATCCATTTCGGCCTCGGAGCCTTCAACCTCGACAATCAGCAGCGCTCCGGCATCAAGCGGATAGCCGGCATGGGCGAATGCCTCGCAGATCTCGATCGCCGGCTTGTCCATGAATTCGATGGCCACGGGGATAATTCCGGCGCCAATGATATCGGTGACGCATTGTCCGGCCTGTTCAGAGGTCGGGAAGCCGAACAGCACCGGCCGCGCGCCTTCCGGCATGGCAAGCAGCCGCACCGTCGCCTCGGTGACAATGCCGAGCTGGCCTTCAGAGCCGCAGACAAGGCCAACCAGATCCAGCCCGGGCGCATCCAGCGCCTTGCCGCCCAGTTCCAGCACCGTGCCATCCACCATAACGAGCTTGACGCCAAGCAGATTATTGGTGGTCACACCATATTTCAGGCAATGCGCGCCGCCCGAATTCATACCGATATTGCCACCGATCGTGCAGGCGAGCTGCGAGCTCGGATCTGGCGCGTAGAAGAAACCTTCCGGATTGGCAGCCTGCGAAATGGCGATATTGGTGACGCCGGCCTGCACCACGGCGACCCGGTCATCAAAATCGAGATCAAGGATCGCGCTCATCCGCGACAGGCCGATAATAACCGCATCTTCCTGGGCAATCGCTCCGCCCGAAAGCGAGGTCCCGGCGCCGCGCGGGACAACCGGGATGCCATGCTCATGGCAATAGCGCAGGACGGCAGAAACCTCCTCGGTCGTCGACGGCAGACAGACGGCCAGCGGCACGCGGCGATAGGCAACAAAGCCATCCGTCTCGAACGGCACCAGCTCCCGCTGTTCATGGATAAGGGCATCTGCGGACAAAAATGCCGCGAGATCCGCGATGATCTGGGCACGGCGGGCCAGAATCTCCGCTTTTGGTTCCAGAAATGCAATCGTACCGGACAAGATCGCCTCCTCCGCCGTTCGATCAATCATGCCTTACGAAAGGCCGCCCCTCTTAGGGAGGCGTTCTAACACTGGCGCGGAACCATGACAAATGATAAGACTTTTTCCATAATGGAATAAATCGGGGCGATTATGAAAAACCTGCAGGACCTCGCCGTATTTGCCCGTGTCGCGGCGCTTGGCAGCATGACCGCCGCTGCCGAAGAGCTGGGCCTGTCGCCGGCCGTCGTTTCCAAAAGCATCAAGCGGCTTGAGGATCATCTGGCCGCACGGCTGTTTCAGCGCACCACCCGGCAGATTGCCCTGACAGAGACGGGGCGCGGCTATTACGAGCGCCTGACACCGCTGCTGGAGGGGCTGGAAGAGGCCGAGCGTTTCATCGAGGGACAGACCCGCCACGTTCAGGGGCGGTTGAAGGTTTCCGCCCCCACCTCCTTTGGCAGGCTGCATATCGCCCCCCATCTCGGCGGCTTTCTCAATCGCCATCCCGAACTGATTCTGGAGCTGGTATTGTCGGATGAATTCGTCGATGTGGTCGGCGGCGGCTTCGATCTTGCGATCCGCATCGGCGAGCTGACGGATTCCTCGCTCGTCGCCCGCAAGCTGGCACCGGTCAGACGCATCCTCTGCGCCACGCCCGGCTATGTCGAACGCATGGGCGCACCGCAAACACTGGCCGAACTTGACCGCCACACCTGCCTTCCCGCCCATAATGGCGATTTCTGGCGCCTCGAAGGGCCGGAAGGCCCGGTGACGCTCAGGCCGGAAGGCCGGCTGATCACCAATTCCAGCGAGGTGATCCGCGAGGCGGTGCTGGCCGGAAATGGCATCGCGCTGCGATCGACCTGGGATATCGGACCGGAACTTGCCAGCGGCGAACTGATCCAGATCCTGCCGGCCTACGAAACGGGCAACAAGGTCTCGCTGTCCGCCGTCTATCCCAGCCGAAGCTTCCTGCCCGCCAAAGTCCGGCTGTTCATCGATGACCTCGCCCGGCTTTACGGCCCCGTTCCCTACTGGGACCGGGGACAGAAAAGCGCCGTGCACGGGCAAATGCACGGCGCGTGAAGGTGTCTCCACCCCAGATCAGGCGATAATCAGAAGTCCTGACAAAAGTGAAATCAGCAGTACCACCAGAACGATGAAGATCAGGATACGCGCAATGCCAGCCGAAAGTCCGGCCACACCGCGAAATCCGAGAAGACTTGCAACGGCGGCGACAATCAGCAGAACCAAAATCCAGTATAACATCCGTTTTCCCTTCTTATTATATTGAACTTGGTCAAATAACGGTTCATCTAGAGGAATGTTCCTTGATACCTCGCTGCTCCGTCTGTCCGAAGCCGGCAATCGCGGCTTCAGCCCCCTGGGCATCGACGCGTGTCACAGAAAATTCATCGAGATGACGCCTCCAGCCCTGCACATCCGTGCTAGCTTCGGGCCCCTCCCTCAGAGACAAGCGCCAAGCACAGACGGAAAAGGAGTTCGGCACAAATGCCATCCACGGCTGAAACACTTCATGTCGCCAACCTGGAAGCACGTCAGCAATATGGCGCCCTTTGTTATCGCCGCACCGGCAAGAAAAAGCAGGATTGTGAAATATTGCTGATCACCAGCCGCGATACGGGACGCTGGGTAACGCCGAAGGGCTGGCCGATGGCCAACAAGGCGCCGCATGAGGTTGCCGAACGTGAAGCCTATGAGGAAGCCGGCATCAAGGGCACGGTTTCCGACACGCCGCTTGGCTCGTTTTCCTATCTGAAGCGCCTGAGTGATGGCAGCGAAGTGCCCTGCGTCGTCGATGTCTATCCGCTGCTGGTGAGAAAGGCCAAGGCGAAGTTTCCGGAAGTCGAGGAGCGCACCCGTCGCTGGACGTCGGCTGAAGAGGCCGCCGAACTGGTTGACGAAACCGGTCTGAAAGCCTTGCTGATCGGCTTTGCCGGCGCTATGACCGCCCGGTCCTGAAAACCGGCCGCGCTGCGCTTGCAGCGCCGGATTGCCCGGATCTCTATCGGACGCCAAATCGATCCGCCGACCGGGAGAGTGAAACCATGCGCGCCAATTATCGCCTTCAGCGCCTTTTCGTGACCGATCCGCTTGACGCCGGTGTCGCGATCGAGGCGACTTCCGATCAGTTTCACTACCTCGCCCATGTGATGCGCGCGGAGGAAGGCACGGAGATCCTGCTGTTCAATGGCCGCGATGGCGAATGGCTGGCAAAGCTTTGCTATCCGAGCCGCAAGAAGATCGCCTTCCGGCCGGTTGAACAGACCCGTCCGCAGCCGGCTCCCGCGACGCTGCACTATCTCTTCGCGCCGCTGAAGGTCGGCCGCATGGACTATATGATCCAGAAATCCGTCGAAATGGGTGCCGGCCTTATTCGGCCCGTCATGACCCAGCATGTCCAGGGCCGGATCAACAATATGGACCGGCTTGCCGCCAATATCACCGAAGCCGCCGAACAATGCGGCGTGCTGGCAATACCCGAGCTTCTGGAACCGATCCGGCTTTATGACCTGATCGACCAGTGGGCGCCGGATCGCCGCCTGATCTTCTGCGATGAGGGCGAGGAAAGCCAGAACCCCGTTGCCGCCCTTCAAGGCCTTTCCGGCGAGAAACTGGCACTTCTGGTGGGGCCGGAAGGCGGTTTCTCGGCTGAAGAGCGCGATATGCTGCGGGCAAAACCCTTTGTCACCGCCATTCCGCTTGGGCCGCGCATCCTGCGCGCCGACACCGCCGCCGTTGCCGCCATGGCCGTCATTCAGGCGACGATCGGCGACTGGCACTGACCACAGGAATTTTGTCGTGCCGGACCTTGCCCATGATGGTTTGGACCTCCACATGACAGCCAGTCTGAACGACTGTTCAAACAAATTGACTTGATCCCCTGTTCCTTTGGCGCGATGAGCGCTAAAGCCCTATTCCATCCTGAACAGGCCTCATCACCCAAGGGAAGCTTCATGGCACGCGACACGACCGACGAAACACCGATTACTTCCGTCAGCGCGCTTTCCGACTATCTTGCGGCAGGCTCGAAACCGGAAAGCGAATTTTCGATCGGCACCGAGCATGAGAAATTTCCCTTTTTCAGGCAGGACAACAGCCCGGTCCCCTATTTCGGCGATCATTCGATCCGCGCCCTTCTGCTTGGCATGCAGGAGAAACTCGGCTGGGAGCCGATCATGGACGGTGACAACATCATCGGCCTTGCCGAGCCCACCGGCATGGGGGCGATCTCGCTTGAGCCCGGCGGGCAGTTTGAACTGTCCGGCGCGCCGCTGAAGACGCTGCACGAGACCTGCCGCGAATCAAACCGGCATCTGGCGGTGCTGCGCAGCATTGCCGAACCGATGGGCATCGGCTTTCTCGGCATCGGCGGCAGCCCGAAATGGACGCTCGCCGAAACGCCGCGCATGCCGAAATCACGCTACGACATCATGACCCGCTACATGCCGAAGGTCGGCACGCAGGGCCTCGACATGATGTATCGCACCTCAACTATCCAGGTGAACCTCGACTTTTCCTCGGAACAGGACATGCGCCGCAAAATGGCGCTGTCAATGAAGCTGCAGCCGCTGGCAACCGCACTGTTCGCCTCTTCGCCCTTTACCGAGGGCAAGCCGAACGGGCTGCTTTCCTGGCGCGGCGACATCTGGCGTGACACCGACAACCAGCGCGCCGGCTTTCTGGATTTCGTGCTGGAACCCGATTTCGGCTTTGAACGCTATGTTGAGTGGGCCCTCGACGTGCCGATGTATTTCGTCGTGCGCGACGGCAAATATCATGATTGCACCCACGTCACCTTCCGCCAGTTCATGGCGGGTGCACTGAAGGGTGAGATCGCCGATTATGAGCCGACCATGGGCGACTGGACCAACCATCTTTCCACCCTGTTCCCCGATGTGCGGCTGAAGCGCTTTCTCGAAATGCGCGGCGCCGATGGCGGCACCTGGCGGCGCATCTGCGCGCTGCCCTCCTTCTGGGTCGGCCTGCTTTACGACGAGACCGCCCTTGCCGCCGCAGAAGATCTGACCAGGAACTGGAAGCCCGCCGACATGCACAGGCTGCGCGACGATGTTCCGCGTCTGGCGCTCAGTGCCGACATGGCCGGCACACGTCTCTATGACATTGCCCGCGAGGTCATTGAGATCTCGCGTGCAGGGCTCAAGTCACGCAACAATCGCAACAGCGATGGCACGGATGAAAGCGTGTTCCTGACGCCGCTTGACGAGATCATCGCCAAGAAGACCACCTTTGCCGAGGACCTGCTTTCCCTTTACAACGGGCGCTGGAACCAGTCCGTCGAACCCTTGTTCGCCGAATTCCAGTATTGAACGGCCAAAAGCGGCGCTGGCTCATAAAGTGCCGCTTTCACCAATGCCAGGCCCTGAAACAGCAACAAAAATGCCCGGAAACGGGCTGACGTTTCCGGGCAAAAAAGCAGGGCAAGGCTGTTACCCTGCGGGGAAAATGACGCTTCAAAGCCGTCACGGGCAAGGTTTTCGCGATCGAACCCGCGATGACCTTCAAAGTTCGTCAAATCTCAAAAACGCGCTCAACGAGGCCATTTCATGGCCCTGAGCAGGCGCCGCTTTGTGCGGCGCCGGATCCGTGTTCACAGATGCAGTTCGCCAATGCGCTTGTGGGCAGCGCGTTTCAGGTCGAGCATCGGATCTGCCATGACCGGAGCGAGATAGGCGCGCTCCACATCGGCGCGTGTCAGGCCGATATCGTTCAGCAGGGCATCATCCATGTCGACCATGCGCTTCACGGCGAAACGGTTGCGGAAAAACCGTACCGTGGTTGCGAAGGCCGAACGTGCGGCGTCAAAGATCGTGTAGGGTCTCTGGGCGATCGCCTTTGTGCCAACCGCCCGATCGATCATGCTCATTGTCGTTTCCTTTCATCGTCAGGCATGCTGCCGGCTCGCGGCCGGTCCACGTATCGTCTTTCAGGAATTGCGCAGGCGATACGCGATTTCTCAGGTCTCAGAGCGACAGCGGACATCAGCTTTGATGCCTCGCGCTCCGGGGATGGGTGCGTCGTGATGCCAGAACCTGGCTGCCGCTCGCGATGAATTGTGCCACCCCTTCAGGCCGTTCCGTTCGCTCCGCTTTTCACGGGTCGCGTCTGGTTCGGCGTTGGTTGCACTTTCTCAATTTCTTATTGATCAGTCCAACGAATGTTTTTAATATCAAACATCAACAACGCTTATGGGAGCCTGAGATGCCTGCCCCGCTCGATATCGATCAGTTGCAGACCTTCGTCGCCATTGTCGACAATGGCTCCTTCACGCGTGCCGCCGAACAGGTCTTCAAAACCCAGTCGGCCGTTTCCATGCAGATGCGCCGCCTTGAAGAACGCGTTGGAAAACAGCTCTTTACCAAGGATGGCCGCGGTGTGCGGCTGACGGAGGAAGGCGAGAAGCTCCTGAACTTCGCCCGCCGGATCATCCGGCTGAACAATGAGGCGATGTCAGCTTTCGATGATAACCGGCTGGAAGGTTCGCTGCGGATCGGCACGCCGGATGATTATGCCGATCGCTATATGCCGGACATTATCAGCCGCTTTGCCAAGACTCATCCCAATGTCGAACTCTATATTGTCTGCGAAGATTCGAACGATCTCGCCGAGCGGCTGAAGCGTGGCGAGCTGGATATGGCGCTCGTGACCCATAATCCGCGCACCCGGGATTCGGAAGTTGTGCGCACCGAGCCCTTGTGCTGGGTTGCCTCAGCCAACCACGCCCTGCCGGGTGACCGGCCGGTCCCGCTGGCGGTTGGCCGCCATGATTGCCGTTGGCGCCAGCTCGCCGTCGGAGCCCTGCAGGGCGTCGGGCGCGATTACCGCATCCTGTTCACCAGCTGGTCGGCAACCGTGGTTGCCTCGGCGGTGCTCGCCGGCATGGCAATCTCCATCCTGCCGGAATCAGCCTTGCGCACCGGCATGCGGGTGCTGACCCAGGCGGACGGCTTTCCGCCGCTGCCGCCGGTCCAGATCGGCCTGATGCGCCGCCCGGGCGCACCGGCTTCACTGACGACGGCACTTTCGAACCACATCATCGCCTCGCTCGACAATATCAGCCCGGTCGAGCTGGAAGAGAAATATGAGAACGGCACCGCCATCCAGCAGTCGCCGCGTCAGCCACGGCTGCGTCCCGGTCATATTCTCGCCAGCTGGTAAGCGTTGAATTCAGCCCTCGGCCGCCGCACAACGTCAAGCGATGCGCGGCGGCTTTTTGGCGGGATCAGGCCAGCGGCGCTCTGCCTGCCAGTTCGGCGAAACCCTCCGCGGCATCAGCACCGGCGGGAATGCGCATCGGTACTTGAGGATCGGTCGCCGCCAGAAACACCTTAGCCGCCACATCCTCGGGCCGGGTGATCATGTCGGCTGGTGCCGTCGCCCATTGACGGAACACATCCTCGGCAATCTTCGCATAGGCGTCATGTATGACCATGCCCTTCTCGTCGAGCGCGGCTGCATTCTTGCCGAAGCTGGTCGACGGCGCACGTCCCGGCAGGACGAGACGAACGCCGATGCCGAAGGGTTCCAGTTCCAGCGCCAGGCATTCGGAAAAGGCATTCACCGCCGCCTTGCTGGCGGTATAGACCGAAAGCAGATGCAGCGGCGCCAGGGTGACTGTCGAGGTGACATTGACGATCATGCCAGCACCTCTTGCACGAAACATCGGCAGGAAGGCCCGTGTCAGCGCCATGGTGCCAAACGTATTGGTTTCAAAGACGGTCCGGATGGTTTCAACCGCAGTCCCTTCAAGCGCGTTTAGCCAGCCGACACCCGCATTGTTGACCAGAACATCAATATCACCGGCTGCAGCAACGGCCGATGCAATGCTTGCCGGGTCGGTCACATCGAGCGGCAGAATTTGCAGATTGTCGGAGACTGGCAGCAGATCGGTATCCGGCCTGCGCATCGTGGCGAGGACCTTCCAGCCCCGCTCCAGGAAGAACCGTGCAATCTCAAGGCCAAAGCCCGACGAACAACCGGTAACGAGAACAGTTTTCATGAAGAACTCCATAGCCGGCCGCGGGCGGCAGGCCACAGCCCGCCACCGGATGAAAACCGGCATATACGAAATGGATGACAGGCCAGTCCGCCGGCGATAACCGCGACGACCGACTGACCAGACCAAATATAGACGCCGGGTACTGGATTTCATATAATGCGACGTCGCAGTTTCATTATCGAGCGTCCAGAATTGACCGATCCGCTGGCCGAAATCGTCACCTTTCTCAAACCACGGGCGCCCTATTCGAAATGGGTGACCGCTGCTGGTGCCTGGCGTGTTCGCCGTGAGGAGATTGGACATGTCTTCTATTGCATGATGCTGGACGGGCGGATCAGCCTGACCGTCGACGGCGAGCCCCCCCTGCTGCTGGAGGCCGGAGACTTCGTCCTCGTTCCGTCCTCATTCGGCTTCACCACGCAGAGCGTGGACGAGACAGCGGATGACGATGCCAGCAGCAAGCCGGTCTTTCTCGACAACGGCGCGTTGCGGCTCGGCCGCATCGATGGGCCGCCCGACAGCCAGTATCTCGTCGGTCACTGCGTCTTCGGCTCCCCCGATGCCGATCTGCTCGTCGCGCTGCTACCCAAGGTCGTGGTGGTCAGGCGGGATGGGCGGCTGGAAGCACTTGCACGGCTGCTCAGGGACGAAACACTGGCCCGGCGACCGGCGCGCGATATCGTGCTCGAGCGGCTGCTGGAAGTGCTTTTCATCGAAGCCCTGCGGTCGACAGCAGCCTCCGATGCCGCCCCGTGCCTGCTGCGGGGCCTTGGCGATCCGCGCCTTGCCCAGGCTTTGCGCGCGCTGCATCAGGCGCCCGAGCGCAATTGGAGCGTCGAAGCGCTGGCACAGATTGCGGCGCTGTCCCGATCGACATTCTTCTCCCGTTTTCACAATACGATCGGCACGCCCCCCATGGAATATCTCTATCGCTGGCGGATGATTCTGGCCAAAAACATGCTGCAGCAGGGGACGCTTTCCGTAGCAGCGATCGCCGAACGGGTTGGCTATGGTTCATCAAGCGCCTTCAGCCTGGCCTTTTCGCGCTATAGTGGCCAGGCACCAGCTCATTTCGCCCGCGCCACAGCAAAGGGTAACGATCCGGCGGGAGCGGAACAGCCCCTGTGACCGCGATCTTTGCGAAGCTGGACGATCGCACCGGCACGACAAGGCCATAATTTTTCCTTGTCTGGCTTCCGTTTTCCGATAAGATTGCCCTATCATGGTAACGATCCGCCAACTCCGCTATTTCGAGGCACTGGCCCGCGAACGCCATTTCGGCCGGGCGGCCGAGGCCGTGCATGTCAGCCAGCCAGCCCTGTCCGCCCAGATCATGGAAATGGAGGCGGAGCTTGGCATTCGTGTTGTCGAACGCAGCCGCCGGACCGTCTTGCTGACGGCCGCCGGCGAGCGGGTTCTCGATCATGCCGGCAAGGTGCTGCGCGCCATGGAGGCGCTGGAACAGGCAGCCCGGCCTGAAAAAGGGCCGCTTTCCGGTCCGTTTCGTATCGGCCTCATTCCCACCATTGCCCCCTATCTGATCCCTGCCCTGGTACCGGCGCTGAAAGAAAGCTATCCCGATGCGGAAATCGCGCTGAAAGAGGCGGTCACGGACCGCCTGCTCGATGAACTGGAAAACGGTGCACTGGATGCGGTGATTGCCGCCTCTCCCGTCACCCGTGAGACGATCCGCTCGCGCCTGCTTTTCACCGATCCCTTCCATCTGGCCGTCGCACGCGACAACCACACATTGCTGAGATCACCGCTGAGCGAAGCCCATGTCGACACCGAGCGATTGCTGCTGCTTGAGGAAGGCCACTGCCTGCGCGATCAGGCGCTGGCCGTCTGCCGGTTTGCACCGCAACGCAACAGTGTCAATGTCGGCGCCACCTCGCTGACGACACTGCTGCAGATGGTTGCCAATGACATGGGCATGACCCTCATTCCCGCGCTGGCGATCGCAACCGAGACGGCCCGCATGCCGCTTACCATTCTGTCCTTTGCCGATCCGGCTCCGGCGCGCGAGATCGGGCTTTTCTGGCGGGCAAGCGACCGCCGGGAACACGATATGCGCGCACTCGCCGACGTCGTGATGACTTGTCGCAAGGCTGACGCGTGAAGCGACTATTATCGCACAAGATCGGTGGAAGCGCAGCTGTCTGGCCGATTCGTGCTTGACGGCACGCCGGGTTTCAGCCGAAATGGTCGCGTTATAATTGTATTTCCGTACGGACAAGGGAGGTCCGCCCTACAGGCGGGTGCCGGCTCTTCAGGAGACTATTTTATGAGATCATTTCTCAATGGCCTGATGCTGATTGGGTTGCTTGTGGTCAGCCCGGGCTTGGCATCCGCAACGGAGCCTCTGGTATTCGGCGGCGATACCTATGACAGCGGCCAGACGCCAACATTGAGCGAGGCGAGCCCGCGCAGTGCCTTTGTTGCCGGCGCAACAGCGACGATCACCGCACCGGTCGCCCGTGATGCGCATCTGGCAGCCGGCCAGGTCAGCATCGACGCCCCCATTGGCGGCGATGTCTATACCGCCGGCTTCTGGGTCCGCATTGACGACAGCGTCGGCGGCGATGTCACGGCAAGCGCCTATTCAGTCACGCTCGGCAGTCAGGCCTCGACCGGTGGCAATGTCCGCATCGCCGCCCGCGAGGTGACGATTGACGGACCTGTGCATGGCAGCCTGTTTCTCACCTCACAATATGCCACCATCAATGCTGAAGTGACCGGCGATGTGATGATCCTCGCCGAGGACATCCATTTCGGGCCGAATGCCAAGATCGATGGTTCGCTGATTTATGTCTCGCCCAAGGATGTTGACATTCCCGCAAGCGTGATCTCACCAGATCGTGTCGTCCACAAGCAGGTTCTGGCCTCTGCTCTCGGCGCATTGTCGCGCCTGAAGATCGGCGAGAAGGCGATCGGCATCGAAAGCGGCGTCACCGTCACCAAGGAAGTCGCAACCCATGTCAAATGGCTGCGCTGGTTCGACTGGTCGGACACTGGCGATTATCTCTTCTGGCTTGTCGTCAAGCTGGCCGTACTGGCCGCCATTCTCTACCGCCTGCCGAAGCGGGCTGACGCCATTCGTGAACGGCTGATCGCCCGCCCCTTGGCCTCCTTTGGCCTTGGCTATCTCGGTGCCGCCACGCTGATCGGCACCATCCCGCTGGCCGCCATGACGCTGATCGGCATCCCGCTCATCCCGATCTTTGCTCTGATCCTGATCGTCGGCTGGAACCTTGCCGTCATCATGGCTGTCTATGCGCTGTCCTGGTCGCTTGCCCGTGCCATCAGGCCGTTTGAGCCGACACTGTTCGCCAAGCTCATCGCCTCGGCGATCGGCTTCGTCGTGCTGTCGCTCACCGGCCTGTTCTGGATCGTCGGCTGGCTGATCTATCTGGTCGTCGTCCTGCTTGGCATGGGGGCGATGATGGTGATCTGCGGCCAGGGTTTGAAAGAACAGCGCGCGCGCCGCAACCAACCGGCTCCGCCCTCCCCCAACGCGCATCTGCCGCCGGCGACGACAGCCGCGGAAGCCCGCTATGTCGAAGAACAGCTGCGCCGCCGCGATGAGGGCGACGACTGAGCCTCAAGAGAGCGGCGCCGATTGCAGGGGCCGCTCTCACCGTTTCGGCCAATTAACGGCCTGGATCAGCGCTTTTCCCGGCGATGAACATCGGGCCGCCCTTGTGGCGCGGAAAGCCATAGCCATGAATTTCCACCAGATCGATATCCTCGGGTCCGGCGGCAATGCCTTCTTTCAGGATGGCCTGCCCTTCAGCGGCCATGGCTGACACCAGCCGGGCCGCAATCGCATCCGGTGTCATGACTGTCGCCGTCGCGATACGCCCGGCCAGCAGGCTTGCCGTTGCGTCGGACCGGACCGGCCGGCGCCCGTCATAGTCATACCAGCCACCACCGGTCTTCTGCCCCTTGCGGCCTGCGCGCACGAGAATATCGCCGAGCGTCTCGGCGACCGCCTGCCCTGTCTTGCGCGCGCCCTCGCGCTGCAGAAAGGCAATGTCGAGCCCGCCCATATCCTGCGCCTCGAACGGGCCCATCCTGAAGCCGAAACCACGCATCGCCGCGTCGATATCAGCAATGGCAACCCCGTCCTCCACAAGTCTCTCAGCCTCGGCACGATAGCGTTTCAGGATGCGATTGCCGATGAACCCTTCGCAGATACCCGCCTGCACCGGCACTTTTCCGAGCTTTTTGCCGAGCGCAAAGGCAGTTGCCAGTACATCCGCCGCCGTTTCCGGCACCGGCACGATTTCCAGCAGCTTCATCACATGGGCCGGAGAGAAGAAATGCAGGCCGATGAAGCGTTCCGGATTTGAAAGACCTTCAGCAATCAGACGCGGATCGAGATAGGACGTATTGGTTGCAAGGATCGCATCGGCGCGGCAAACCCGGTCCAGTTCGGCAAAGACGGCGCGCTTGACGGAAATTTCCTCGAACACCGCCTCAATCACCAGGTCGCAGCCGGACAGCGCAGCATAGTCATGGGCGCCGGTGACCCGTTGCATGCGCGCCATACGATCCGCCTCAGCAAGCCTGCCGCTTTTGACGGAGGCTTTGAAAATACCATCAAGATTGGCCATGCCGCGGTCGAGCGCTTCGGCATCGCGTTCAATCAGCGTCACCGTCAGCCCGGCATTGAGCACCGCTGCGGCAATGCCCGCACCCATCGTGCCGCCGCCGACCACACCGACATGCTGAAAGGCGCGCGGCGCGATACCGGCAAGCGCATCCGGCCGGGCCGCCGTCCGCTCGGCAAAGAAGACGTAGCGCAGTGCCGCAGCTTCATCAGAGCCGCGCAGCGCAAGAAACAGGTCGCGCTCGCGCTTCATCGCCACATCGAACGGCGCGGAACAGGCAAAACGGATCGACTCAAGCGCTGAAAGCGGCGCACGGTGTCCAGCTTTTGCCGCCTCTCTTTCCGCCGCCTGCCAGAAATCGTCCGGCATGTCAGCCACAGGGCGTTCGCTGACCCTTGGCGGAAACGGTTTTTCGAGTGCAGCAAGCGCGAAGGCAACGGCATCCCGGACCAGATCGCCTTCGGCAACCGCATCCAGCAAGCCCGCCTCCAGGGCGGCAGGTGCCTTCATCGGTTTACCCGTAGTCGCAAGCTTCACCGCCACGTCAGCGCCGGCAAGACGGGGGGTTCTAACCGTGCCGGAAGCGCCGGGCATGACGCCGAGCGTCACCTCCGGAAGCCCGACCGAGGCGGCAGACGCCGCGATGCGGAACCGGCAGCCAAGCGCAATTTCAAACCCGCCGCCGAGTGCTGCGCCATGAATGGCAGCAATCCACGGCTTTTCCGCCGCCTCGATGGCGGCAACCACATCCGGCAGCTGCGGCTCTTGCGGCGGCTGGCCGAATTCGCGCACATCAGCGCCGGCGATGAAGGTCCGCCCGGCGCAGGTCAGGACGACAGCGCGGACGAAAACATCGGCGTCGAGCGCGGCAACAGTATCGACGAGCGCCTGTCTCAGCGCCGTCGAAAGCGCATTGACCGGTGGATTGTCGATGGTGACGACAGCGATATCGCCGTCATGGCGGATCGAAACAAGGCTCATATCAGATTCCAAGATAGGCTTCACGGACCTGCGGGTCGGCAATCAATGCTGCCGCCGGTCCTTCCATGGTGATGCGGCCTGTTTCCATCACATAGCCGCGATCGGCGATCTTCAGCGCGCCGAAGGCATTCTGCTCGACCAGAAGCACGGTGACGTCGCGGGATTTCAGCGCCTTGACGACATCGAAAATCTGCGCCACCAGCAGCGGCGCCAGCCCCATTGACGGTTCATCGAGCAGCAGGCAGGCCGGCCGGCCCATCAGCGCGCGGGCAATTGCCAGCATTTGCTGCTGCCCGCCGGAAAGCCCGCCGGCAGCCAGATTGCGTTTCTGGCGCAGCACCGGGAACATCTCGAAGGCATCCTCCATGTCCCGGTCGACGCGCTCATCCGTGAACAGGAAGGCGCCAAGCCGCAGGTTTTCCTCCACAGAGAGGTTGGTGAAGATCTGGCGGCCTTCCGGCGACTGGGCAATGCCGCGCGCAAGCCGCTTGTAGCCCGGCACATCCGTGATGATCTCGCCGCGAAAGATCACCTCGCCATCCAGGACCTTCTGCAAGCCCGAAAGGCACTTCAGCAGCGTCGTCTTGCCCGCGCCGTTTGCCCCGACGACGGTAACGATTTCACCGGATTTCACCTCGATATCGATGCCATGCAGCACCTCGATGCGCCCATAGGCCGAGCGCAGCCCCTTAACCGTCAGCATCGGCAGGTTCCTCCTCGTCGGCCGTTCCGAGATAGGCAGCAATCACCGCCTTGTTGCGGGCAACCGCCTCCGGTTCGCCCTCGGCAATCTTCTCGCCATGATCGAGAACGACGATATGGTTGGAAATGCGCATCACCATCTTCATGTCATGCTCGACCAGAAGAATGGCGATGCCGGAGGCCGCCAGTTCGGCAATCAGCCGGTCGATCTCTTCCGTCTCAACCGCATTGCAGCCGGCCGCCGGCTCATCGAGCAGCAGAACGCGGGGGGCAACGGCCAGCGCCCGGGCAATCTCCAGCCGTTTCAGCGCGCCATAGGAAAGATTGCCTGCCTGCCGCTCGGCCGCCTTCTCAAGCCCGACCTTGCGCAGCAGGACCATGGCCGCATCCCGAGCCTTTGCGGCGCGGCGGCGCGACCCGGGCAGCGACAGAAGATCGGCCACCAATGCGCCGCGTTCCTGAAGGTGAAAGCCGGCGATGACATTTTCCAGAACGCTCATCTCCTGAAAGATCTGCAGGTTCTGGAAGGTCCGCGTTAGCCCCATGGCGGCGAGCCTGTCCGGGGCAAAGCCCGTCACCGCCCTGCCATCCAGCAGCACGCGGCCCTCGCCCGGCTGGTAAACGCCGGAAATCATGTTGAAGAGCGTGGTCTTTCCCGCACCGTTCGGGCCGATGACGGAGACGATTTCGCCCGGATTGGCAGCAAAGCCGACATTGTTGACGGCACGGATGCCGCCAAAGGAAATGCCAAGGCCGCTCACCTCGAGAAGGCTCATTCTCCCCTCCCTTTCAGACGCCGCGCAAGCGAGGGCAAGAGCCCCTGCGGCATGAAGATCATCACCGTGATCATGATCGCGCCGAGAACCAGCTGCTCATATTCGGCAAACACCGTCAGCACCTGCGGCAGAAGCGTGAGGATCACCGCGCCGAGGGTGGCGCCCAGCACCGAACCGACGCCACCGAGGACCGCCATCGACACCATCTCGATCGAATGCATGAAGCCCGCGACATCCGGTGTGATGAACTGGTTCTGCAGCGCCAGCAGCGAACCGGCAATCGAGGCATAGACAGCCGAAATGACAAAGGCCTGCAGCTTGACGCGGGCGACATTGATGCCGACCGTGCGGGCAGCAACCTCGGAACCATGCAGCGCCCGCATGGCCCGCCCCGTCGGGCTTTGCGCCAGATTGAGCGCGATCCAGACACCGATCACCAGCACGATGCCGCAGAAGAAATACCAGAACTCGCCGCCGGAAAGTTTGAGCCCCATGTCCTTCAAGAGGCCACGCAGACCGAGATCCGGCACCGCCATGCCATCCGGGCCGCCGGTGATCTCGCGTTCATTGGTGAGAAACAGCGTCATCAATATGCCAAAGCCAAGCGTGGCAACAGCAAGGTAATAGCCTTTCAGCTTCAGGATCGGCCGGCCGATGATCGCGGCAATCACGCCGGAAAGAATAGCCCCACCAATGGCGGCAAGGCCGGGGTGAATACCCAACAGCTCCGGCGCCAGCGCACAGGAATAGGCACCGATCCCGGCAAAGCCGGCGGCGCCCAGCGAGATCTGCCCGGCATAGCCGATCAGCACGACAAGGCCGACGGCGGCGAGCGCATTGACGAAGATCAGCGCACCGACGCGATAATAATAGCCGGACGGGAAGAACAGCGGCAAAAGCGCGATCAATGCCGCAACAATGGCGATCTGGACCCATTTTGAATTCAAGCGCATGCCATCACACCCTTTCGGTCGACTTGTGGCCGAACAGGCCCTGCGGCATGACAAACAGCACCGCGAGGATGACGATAAAGGCGACAGCTTCCTTGTATTGCGACGAGATATAGCCCGCCGTCAGGGCTTCAAGCAGGCCGAGCGCGATACCTCCGACCAGCGCGCCCTTGGGATTGCCCATGCCGCCGAGCATGGCAGCGGCAAACCCCTTGAGCGCCAGCGCCACGCCAACGTCGTATCCCACAAGCGTGATCGGCGTGATCAGCACGCCGCCGAGAGCCGCGATACCGGCCGACAGCGAGAAGGAAAGCGTCATCACCCAATTGATGTTGATGCCGACGAGCTGGGCCGCCTGGCGGTTATTGGCCGCTGCCAGCACTGCCTTGCCGGTCAGCGTCTTGGTGAAGAAGGCCCAGAGCCCGATAAAGACGAACAGCGCGCCGCCGATCACCCACAGGCTCTGCGGCAATAGGGTTGCGCCGAGAATGCGGATCGGATCATCACCGGAAAAGGCGGGAAAGCGATGCAGCTGCTTGTCGAAGATCAGCTGGGCCGCACCGCGAATGAAGATCGACGCGCCGATGGTGATGATGACAAGCGACACCACGGGTGCGCCGCGCGCAGGCTCGATGGCGAGCTTGTTCAGCGCCACGCCTGCAGCAGCCGTGATCAGGATCGCGATCACCGCTGCAAGCGGCAATGGCAGACCGGCTGCATAGGTGAAAGCGGTGATCATGCCGCCCATCATGACGAATTCCCCTTGCGCGAAATTCACCACATCGGAGGCGTTGTAGATGATCGTGAAGCCGAGTGCGACCAGCGCATAAACCGCGCCAACCGTGATCCCGGAGAGCAGAAACTGCATCAATGCGTCCATGGAGAATGGTTCCCGAACGAAAGACGAAACAAGTGGAACGGCATGCCGTTCCGCGAAGGCCGGGCCTTTCTGAAGGCCCGGCGGTCAGGCGGCGCAGCCTCAGTCGATCGAGGTCCAGCCACCATTCTGGATGGCAAGCATGCGGAAGGCGGAGAGATCGAGACCGAGGTGATTGTCCGGACCCATCGTGTAGATGCCGGTCGTGCCGACCAGACCATTGGTCGCTTCCAGTGCATCGCGGATCGCCTGCGGATCCTCGCTGCCGGCATTTTCCATGGCATTGGTCATCAAAAGGAAGGCATCATTGGCGTAGCCGCCGAAGGTGGAAACCTTCTCGTTGTACTTGCCCTCATAGGCCGTCTTGTAGGCCATGACGACATCCTTCTGCGGATCGTCGGCCGGCAGGATATCGGCGATCAGAAGCGCTGTTCCCGGCAGGCGTACGCCTTCTGCGGCATCATTGCCGACGAGTTCGATAAAGCCGTCGGAGGCAACGCCATGGCTCTGATAGAACGGCACATCAATACCGAGCTGATGGGCATTGCGGGTGACGATCGCCGGGCCCTGGCCGAAACCGGGATTGAGGATCGCCTGAACGCCTTCGGTATTCTTGATCTTGGTGAGCTGCGGCGTCATGTCGGCATCGCTCGGCCCGTAAATCTCGTCCGCCAGGATCTCGACGCCGTAATTGCCCGCCACGTCCTTGCACTGGGCCTGCATCGAAGCACCGAAACCATCGGTTCCCGAGATCATGCCAATCTTGGTGATGCCGTTCTTTTGCATGTTCTCGAAGATCTTTTCGCAGGCCATGCGGTCGGTATGCGGGGTCTTGAAGACGTAAGGCTTGACCGGATCGATGATCTGGATCGCACCGGCAAGCGAAATGAACGGGATTTCTGCATCTTCGGCGACCGCAAGGATCGACATGGATGTGCCGGTGGTGGTGCCGCCGATGATGGCCGCCACCTCGTCATCCTCGATCAGGCGTGTGGCAAAGGTGCGCGCCTTGTTCGGATCACCGCCGTCATCATAGAGCACGAGAGCGATCTTCTCGCCATTGATGCCGCCCTTGGCATTGAGATCGTCGACCAGCATTTCGATGGTCTTCTTTTCCGGATCGCCGAGAAAGGCAGCCGGGCCGGTAGCCGAAACGCTGGCGCCGAGCTTGAATTCTGCATTGGCAGCACCGGCGACGGTGACAAGCGCGAGCGTTGCAAGCGCCGTGGTTGCAAGATACTTCATTGGATATCCTCCCTTGTTATCCAGACTGAAACTGGCCCCGCCCCTCCTCAGGCGGCTTTGGGCCAGCGGATCATGACGCGCCGGAAACGCGGCGCGACGAATGCTGTGTCGGTCAGGCTGGCATTGCCCGATGGGTTGGCTCCCGTGACATGAAAGTCCGAAAACGCCGCCGACTGATTGACGTAGATATTGCCGGTGAGATTGACCGAGAGATTGACGCCGGCTTCGGCAAAGGCCGATGCCGCCCGCTCGATCAGCGCGCCATCCGTGGCATAAAGTGCCGCTGTGATTGCGCCCTTGCACCGGGCGACGGCGGCAGCGCGGTCGATGGCGGCGTTTTCATCCTCCACCGGAATGACAAAGGAAACCGGACCGAAACATTCTTCGTTCTGAGGACCGTCCTCCCGCCCGTCGACAATGACGATCATCGGTGTGGCGCTTTCACCAAGCCCCGTCTCGCCGCTTGAACGCACCACGCGCCCGGCCTGCCGGGCCATGGCAACGCGTGACTTGGTGGCGGGATTGGCAATGGTGCCGCAGATGGCGGAAGCCTGCTTGGCATCGGCCAGAAGCGTGTCGATGGCGTCCGAAATGCCGGCGGCGACATCCTCGAAGCTCTTGTGTCCCTCATTGCTGTCGATCCCGCCCCGCGGCACATAGAGGTTCTGCGGCGAGGTGCACATCTGCCCGGAATAGAGCGACAGCGAGAAGGCGATATTGGCGCACATGCCGGCAAAGTCATCCGCGCCGGTGATGGCAATGGAATTGACCCCCGTCTCCTCGGTAAAGACCAGCGCATCGCCCGCATTGCCGCGGAGCCATGCGGCGAATGTGGACGATCCGGTATAGTCGATGATCGCGAAGGCACCGGAAGCAACAAGCTGCTTGGTGATTTCGCGGCCGGGCTCATCCGCCGCCAGAAGCACGACATCCGGCGAAAAGCCTTCCTCCGCCAGCACGGCACGCAGAACCTTGACCGTGAGGGCTAGCGGCAGGATGGCACCCGGATGCGGCTTGACGATCACCGGATTGCCGGTGGCAAGGCTGGCAAACAGTCCCGGATAGCCGTTCCAGTTCGGAAAGGTCTGGCAACCGATCATCAGCGCCAGACCGCGCGGCACCAGCCGCCAGCGCTTTTCCATGATGATCGGGGCGGCCTTGCCCTGTGGCTTTTCCCAGGTCGCGGCAAAGGCCGAGCGGGTCATTTCCGCATGAGCCGCCGCGACCGCTTCAAGGCCGCGATCCTGCGCATGCGGGCCGCCGGCCTGAAAAGCCATCGGAAAAGCCTGACCGGTGGTGTGCATGGTGGCATGGCCGATGAGGAAACTCATGGCATTGAGGCGGGTCAGCGCTTCGAGAAGAATGCCGGTGCGGGTTTCAGGATCGGCCGCCGCCCATTGCGGCAGAGCCTGGCGCGCAGCACCCAGCAATGATGCAACGGATGCTTTGGGATAGGTGATGCCAAGGCTCTGCCCCCAGGGCGAACTTTCCCGGCCAATGCGGCCTTCTTCCGGATGACCGGGCAGCGCGAAGCCCGCGCCGCTAAGGGCGGCAAAGGCTGCTTCACCATCGGCGCGCGCCGTCTCGCCATAGAATTTGCCAGATGGCACTTCGGCAAACGGTGTCCAGAATTCGCGCGTCATCAGGGCCTGCCCCGCGCGCTCCAGAAGCGCACGATGGCGGTCAAACAGATTTGTCATGTCTCCTCCCAAATTCTGAAAGCTATTATTGACCGACCGGACGGTTTATGCAACAACAATTATCGACAAAGCGCTGAGGAGAGCGCTTCAGGCACCGCAACGGCCGGTTTTGAAGGACCTGTGGCCAGGCAGTGCCGATATGAATTGAGAGTGGATGCCCGAAGACCGCAAGCGTGCGCTTCAGGCATTCCAGGGAGGAGACATGACTGCTAGCGAAAGCGTCGCCGTTGCGCGCGCCGGTGCGGTTCTGCGAGTGACGCTGAACCGGCCGGAAAAGCTGAATTCCCTTAATCCGGAGATGCATCTGGCCCTGCGCGCCGCCTTTGAGCTTGCGCATGAGGACGGGACAATCCGCGCCGTTTTGCTGACGGGTGCCGGTCGCGGGTTCTGCGCCGGTCAGGATCTCGGTGACCGCGACCCGCGCAAGGGCGGACCGAAGCCCGATCTCGGCGAGACAATCGACACCTATTACAATCCGAACCTGCGGCTGATCCGCACACTGGAAAAGCCGGTCATCTGTGCCGTCAACGGCGTTGCGGCGGGAGCGGGAGCCAATATCGCCTTCGCCTGCGATATCGTTCTGGCTGCAAAATCGGCAAAATTCATCCAGGCCTTCTCCAGAATCGGCCTCATTCCCGATGCCGGCGGCAGCTGGTCGCTCACCCATATTCTGGGTGAGCCGCGCGCCAAGGCGCTCGCCATGACCGGTGAACCGCTTTCAGCCGAAAAAGCCGCCGACTGGGGCCTGATCTGGAAGGCTGTCGATGATGACAGCCTGATGGAGGAGGCAAGCGCCCTTGCCGAAAAGCTGGCAGCTGGCCCGACGAAAGGTCTCGGCCTGACCAAACGGCTGATCCAGGCCGCCTCCACCCATGACCTTTCCACCCATCTCGACATGGAACGTGACTGCCAGCGCGAAGCTGGCTTTTCCGATGACTATGCCGAGGGCGTGACCGCCTTTCTGGAAAAGCGCGCACCAAGCTTCAAGGGGCACTGAGATGAGTGACGTGATGGAGACGATGACCCCGCAGCAACTGGCCGAAGCCTGCGCAAAGGCCATGTGGAATGACGACAATGCCACACAGAAGCTTGGCATGCGGCTCGAGCGCATTGCCCCCGGCGAGGCAGTGCTGTCGATGACCGTGTCGGAAGCCATGACCAACGGCCACGGCAATGCCCATGGCGGCTATATTTTCACGCTGGCCGACAGCGCCTTTGCCTTTGCCTGCAACACCTACAACCAGGTGACGGTCGCTCAGCACTGCTCGATCAACTACATCGCGCCCGGCGCGCTTGGTGACCGGCTGACGGCAACCGCCCGCGAGGTTTCGCGCCGCGGCCGCTCGGGCATCTACGATATTTGCATAACCCGGCAGGACGGAACGGTGATTGCCGAATTCCGCGGACTGTCGCGTACCATTAACGGCACGTTGCTGCCGACGGCCGGTTGAGGAGCCGGAGCATTGAAGGAGGAAACCATGAACGCAATGCATAACCTGACCCCGGCCCGGGAGATCCTCGATCCGATCGAGATTGCCAGCCGTGACGAGATTTCCGCGCTCCAGCAGAAGCGCATGACCTGGTCCCTGAACCACGCCTATGAAAACTCGCCCTTCTACCGCAAACGCTTCGATGACAATGGCGTCCATCCGAGTGATTTCAAGACGCTGTCCGATCTCGCCAAATTCCCCTTCACGGTGAAGACGGATCTGCGCGACTGCTATCCCTTCGGCATGTTTGCCGTGCCGCGCGAGAAGCTGGTGCGTATCCACGCCTCCTCCGGCACCACCGGCCGGCCAACCGTTGTCGGCTATACGCGCAAGGATATCGACACCTGGGCCGACTGCGTTGCCCGCTCGATCCGCGCATCCGGCGGCAGGCCGGGCGATATCTGTCACGTTGCCTATGGTTATGGCCTGTTCACCGGCGGCCTCGGCGCCCATTATGGCGCAGAGCGTCTCGGCTGCACCGTGGTGCCGATTTCCGGCGGCATGACCGAGCGTCAGGTGACCCTGATGAGCGATTTCAAGCCGGATATCATCATGGTGACACCGTCCTACATGCTGTCTATCCTCGATGAATTCCGCCGCCAGGGCATTGATCCGCGCGAAAGCTCGCTGAAGGTCGGCATTTTCGGCGCCGAACCCTGGACCAATGCGATGCGAAGCGAGATCGAAGAGGCCTTCAACATGCATGCCGTCGATATCTATGGCCTGTCGGAAATCATGGGACCGGGCGTCGCCAATGAATGCGTGGAAACCAAGGACGGCCTGCATGTCTGGGAAGATCACTTCTACCCGGAAATCATCGATCCCGTGACGGGCGACGTGCTGCCCGATGGCGAAATGGGCGAACTGGTCTTCACCACGCTGACCAAGGAAGGTCTGCCGATGGTGCGCTACCGCACGCGCGACCTGACCCGCATCCTGCCCGGCACCGCGCGCTCCATGCGTCGGATCGAGAAAATCACCGGCCGTTCCGACGACATGATCATTCTGCGCGGCGTCAATGTCTTCCCGACGCAGATCGAGGAGATGATCCTGAAATGCGACGGGCTGGCCCCGCATTTCCAGATCGAGCTGACCCGCAAGGATCGCATGGATGTGATGACGGTGCATGTGGAATGCACGCCCGATCGTGCGACAAGCGAAGCCCGCGATACCTCGGCTCGCGAGCTCGCCCACCACATCAAATCCGTGATCGGTGTGTCGACGAAGATCAGGATCTGCGACCCGGAAAGCGTCGCCCGCTCCGAGGGCAAGGCCAAGCGGGTTGTCGACAACCGGCCCAAATGATCGCCTGACCGATTGGTCAATGATAAAACCAATGATAGAAGGGGCGAAACCGCCCCTTTTGCCTGTCACAACAGGAGACTGCCGTTCATGTCGAGAACCCGCGCCAATGATTTCGAGGAAAAGCGCCATAATCTGCTGCTGACGGCCGCCCATGTCTTTGCGGTGCAGGGCATGGAAAAGGCGTCGATGTCGCAGATCGCGCGCGAGGCCGGCGTGTCGAAATCGCTGCTCTACCATTATTATCCGTCCAAGGAAGAGCTGATCTTCGCGATCATTCATACCCATCTTGAAGCGCTCGATCGCGCGCTGGCCGTCGCCGATGATGAAGGCCTTGAACACAAGGCGCGGCTGCAGAAACTGGTCGCCACCGTGCTCAACGAATATCGCGGCGCCGATGACCAGCACAAGGTGCAGCTGAATGCCGTGGCGGCCCTGTCAGACGAGCAGCGCGCCGCCATCCGCGCCCTGGAGCGCAGCATTGTCGGGCGCTTTTCCGCCGTGATCCGCGAGATTCATCCCGATCTCGACAAGCCCGACCGCCCGTTGCTGATGCCTGTCACCATGTCGCTCTTCGGCATGATGAACTGGGTCTATATGTGGTTCCGCGAAGGCGGCGCCGTCACCCGCGACGATTATGCCGCAATGGCGACAACGCTGATCCTGGAGGGCGTCAAGGCCGTACGCTAAAGCGCGGCGACGTCTTGAGCAATCCGGCCCGATTGACCCGCATCGCCATCGGCAATGCGGGTCTTTTCGTGGTGGCTTGTTTGTCTGGCTTGTTTGCCGGGCCAGGCTCACGCCGCCTCAGGCGGCCAGGTCTTGGCGACCATGGTCAGCACATCATATTGGGCGACGATTTCTTCCCTCTGATTGGTGACGCGGCAATCCCAGCGCACCTCGCCGTGACCGGCATTTTCGCGCGGATTGATCGCCTTGCATGTGAGCCGGACCTTCAGTGCATCACCGAAATAGACTGGCGTCAGGAAGCGCAGATTGTCGACGCCGTAATTGGCCAGCACCGGGCCCGGATCGGGATCGACGAACAGCCCTGCGGCAAAGGAAGCAATCAGATAGCCATGGGCAACACGGTCCTCGAAGAAGGGATTGGCCCTGGCCGCATCACTGTCCATATGGGCATAGAAGGTGTCGCCGGTAAATTCGGCAAAATGCTCGACATCCTCCTTGGTGACCTGACGCGTTGGCGTGACGATCTGGTCGCCGATCTTCAGCTCTGCCAGCGACTTGCGGAAGGGATGTATATCGCTGCGGCTTGTCGCCCCTTCGACCCATTCGCCGGTAATGGCGGCAAGCATGTCCGGCGTGCCCTGCACGGCGGTGCGCTGCATGAAATGCTTGACCCCGCGCATGCCACCCATTTCCTCACCGCCGCCAGCCCGCCCCGGGCCGCCATGGATCAGCGGGGCAAGCGGCGAGCCATGCCCGGTGGAGGTTTTCGCCGAGAGGCGGTTGCCAACCAGCACGCGGCCATGATGGGAGGCAAGCCCCGTGACGGCTTCAGCGGCAACCGCAGGATCGTTGGTGAAAAGTGAGGAAACCAGCGATCCCTTGCCTTTCTCGGCAAGCGCTACGGCCTCGGCGAGATCGCCATAGGCCATAATCGTGGCGACCGGCCCGAAGGCCTCGATCGCATGAATGTTCTCAGCCTCTGCAGGATTTCCGGCCCGCAGCAGAACCGGCCCCATAAAGGCGCCTTTCGCCGCGTCACCGGCAATCAGCTCGACATGATCAGGATCGCCAAAGACGATCTCGGCATCTTCCCGCAGCATTGTCAGCTTCTCGCGCACGCCGTCACGGTCGGAGAGCGACGCCAGCGCGCCGACGCGCACGCGCTCATCATCGGGAAGGCCGACAGGTGCTGCCTGAAGCCGCTTCGCCAGCGCTTCGATGACGGCATTTTCAAAGGCCTCGGGCACGAAGATCCGGCGGATGGCAGTACATTTCTGCCCGGCCTTGACCGTCATCTCATTGGCAGCCTCGCGGATGAAGAGATCAAATTCCGGCGTCCCCGGTCCGGCATCCGGCCCGAGGATGGCGGCGTTGAGACTGTCAGCCTCCATGTTGAAGCGCACGGCATTTTCGACGATGGCGCGGCCGGTCTTAAGCTTGCGGCCCGTCTCGGCCGAACCGGTGAAGGTCACGACATCCTGCCCGGTCACGTGATCCAGCAGATCGCCTGCGCTGCCGCAGACAAGCTGCAGCGCACCGTCCGGCAGAAGGCCGGTTTCGATGATGCGGCGGGTGACGAGCTCGGTCAGATAGGCGGTCTGCGAGGCGGGTTTCACCAGACATGGCATGCCGGCAATCAGCGCAGGCGCGATCTTTTCCAGCATGCCCCAGACCGGGAAGTTGAAGGCATTGATGTGAATGGCGACACCATTGAGCGGCGTCAGGATATGGCGGGCGACAAAGCTGCCATCCTTCGACAAGGTCTCGACATCGCCCTCGGGCAGGACACGGGTATTGGGCAGTTCCCGCCGCGCCCGCGAGGCATAGGTCAAAAGCGTGCCGATGCCGCCTTCAATATCGACCCAGCCGTCACGCCGCGTCGCGCCGGTGGCGAAATTCTCGGCGTAGAATTCTTCCCTTTGCGCCATCAGCTCCATGCCGACGGCCTTCAGCATCAACGCCCGTTCATGGATCGTCAGCCCGCGCAGCGCCTTGCCGCCCTTCTCGCGTCCAAACGCCAGCGCTTCGGCAAAATCAAGCCCGTCGGCGCCGATCAGCGCCACTGTCTCACCGGTCGCGGCATTGGCAAGCGGCCTGCCCTCACCTGTTCCCGATTGCCAGGCGCCAGCCAAAAAGCTTTGCAGACGGCGCGGCTTTAAAACCGTGTCGGTCATCAAGATCCCTTTCTGAATTCGCTGCGTTGTGCGGCGACCTATTCGTCGTAGCTCAGCACAACCTTGTCGGTGAGCGGCAGGCACTGGCAGGAGAGCACGTAACCGGCCTCGACTTCGTAATCTTCCAGCGCGTGATTGGTTTCCATTTCCACCTCACCCTCGATCACTTTCGCCCGGCAGGTGGAGCAGATCCCGCCCTTGCAGGAATAGGGCGCGTCGATGTGATTGGCGATGGCCGCATCCAGAATGGCGGTTCCATCTCGATGCATCTCGAAGGAACGCGTCGCGCCATCCAGCGTGACGGAAACGGAAACCGTGCCGGTGGCCGCGGCCGCCTCGGCGGAGAGTTCCGTCTTCTTCGCCCGCCCCGGCTGCGAGGACAGGAACAGCTCGAACTTGATCTGCTCATCCTTCAGCCCGTGCTTCTTCAGCGTATCGGCGATGGTCAGCATCATCGGTTCCGGCCCGCAGATGAAGGCGGTATCGACGGCATCGATATCGATCCAGAGCCGGAAGAAGGCCTCCAGCTTTTCCGCATCGATGCGACCGGTGAAGAGGTCGATATCCTGACTGTCGGATTCCAGCACATGAATGACCGAAAGGCGGCCGAGATAGATGTTCTTCAGATCCTCCAGCTCCTCGCGGAACATGATCGAGGAGATGTGGCGGTTGGCATAGACCAGGGTGAAACGCGATTTCGGCTCGCGGGCCAGAACCGTCTTGATGATGGACAATAGCGGCGTGATGCCGGAGCCGCCGGCAAAGCCGAGATAGTCCTTCTCCGCGGCCTGATCGATCGGTGTGAAGAAGCGCCCCATCGGCGGCATGGCTTCGATCACGTCGCCGGCCTTCAGTTCCGCATTGGCAAAGGAGGAGAAGGCACCGCCAGCGACACGCTTGATGCCGACTTTCAGGCACCCCTCGTCGAGACCGGCGCAGATGGAATAGGAGCGGCGCAGTTCCTCGCCGTCAAAATCGCGGCGGAAGGTGAGATACTGCCCCTGGGTGAAGCCGAACAATTCGGCATCCTCGGGCCTTGGCCGCAATGTGACCACGACCGCGTCGCGCGTGTCATGGCGGATATCAGTCACTTCCAGCGGGTGAAACCGTGCCATCTGATGTCTCCTCCCTCAGATACACTTGAAATAGTCGAAAGGCTCCAGACAGTCCGCGCAGCGATAGGATGCCTTGCAGGGGGTCGAGCCGAATTGCGAAACTTTTTCCGTATTGCCCGAGCCGCAGCGCGGGCAGGCGACACGGAAATTCGAGCCGGCAGCCAGCCGGGACGCCCTGGCGGCAAGCCGCCCATCCGCTGCGGTCCCGTCCATCGGCGGGGCAATGCCAAAGGCTTTCAGCTTCGCGCGCGCCGCCTCGGACAAGAGGTCGGTGGACCAGGGTGGCGAGAGCTGCTGCTCGATCCTGAGCCTTTCGACGCCCTTTTCGCGCAGCAGGACCTCGATCTCAAGATTGATCAGCGACACTGCGGGACAGCCCGAATAGGTCGGCGTGACGACCACAACCAGCACCGCGCCGTCGTGGCGCACGGCCCGCACGATGCCAAGCTCGGTCACCGAGATCACCGGAATTTCGGGATCCGGCAATTCACCGAGCCAGTCCATCACCGTTTCCGGTGACGGCAGGGCGAGCGTGTCGGCGCTCACCATTCCGCTCCCGGATAGGCGCGCTGGAGAAACTGCAGCTCGGCCAGCAGAAAGCCCAGATGTTCGGTATGCCGGCCGGTCTTGCCGCCCTTATGGGCATAGCCGTCTTCCGGGATCGAAAGCGTCGCTTCCGCCAGAACAGCCTTCACCGTCTCCAGCCATTCAGCCTTCAGGCTTTCCGGCAAGGGCGCGATCCCGGCATCCGCGATGATCTGATCGACGGCATCGCCGATGAACATCTCACCGGTATAGGACCAGAGATCGTCGAGCGCCCTTTGCATGCGGGCGTGGCTTTCCGCCGTGCCATCGCCAAGGCCAATCACCAGATCGGCGGAGCGTTCCAGATGATAGGAAACCTCTTTCAGCGCCTTGACCGCGATCTCGGCCACGCGGGGGCTCCTGGAGGCAACAAGCGCTGACAGCAGGCCATAATGCCAGGCATCAACCAGAAACTGACGCATCACGGTCTGGGCCATATCGCCCTTGGGCAATTCGGCAATCAGCAGATTGCGGAACTGGGCGGCATCGCGAAGATAGGCAAGATTATCGGCTGACCGGCCCTTGCCCTCCACCTCACCGGCAAGGCCAAGCCACATCTGGGTATGGCCGATCAGATCCAGGGCGCCATTGGCGAAGGCGATATCTTCCTCCAGCACCGGCGCATGGCCACACCATTCCGACACACGATGGCCAAGCACCAGCGTGGTATCGCCAAGGCGACAGAGCCACGCGAACAGGGCCGGCGCAATCTCAGCATCGACGACAAAGGGATCCGGCGTGGTGGAGACCGGCATGGGACGGATATTGCCCGTATGCAGGGCTTCGCGCGCACGATCCATCACATATGCCCCACTTCATCGGGAATATCGAAGAAGGTCGGATGACGATAGACCTTGCTTTCCGCCGGATCGAACAGCGGCCCCTTCTCGGAGGGGGCAGAAGCGGTGATGTCGTTTGATTTCACCACCCAGATCGATACGCCTTCCTTGCGGCGGGTATAGACATCACGGGCGTGGCGGATCGCCATTTCCGCATCCGGCGCGTGCAGGCTGCCGACATGACGGTGGTTCAGCCCGTGCTGCCCCCGGATGAAGACTTCATAAAGCGGCCATTCCTTGGACATGTTGAAACTCCTCCCAGTCTCGCAATTATTCGGCGGCAACAGCGCTTGCCCGCGCTGCACATTTATCAGCATGGGCCGCAAGCCCGTCGCGGAACCACTGGCCATCTTCCCAGGCCTTGACCCGGGCAGCGAGCCGTTCGCGGTTGCAGGGACCATTGCCCTTGATCACCGCGAAGAACTCCGACCAGTCCGGCTCGGAAAATTCGTAGCCGCCCTTCTCCTCGTTCCATCTGAGATTGTCGTCAGGCACGGTGAGGCCGAGATATTTCGCCTGCGGCACAGTCTGATCGACGAATTTCTGCCTGAGCTCATCATTGGTATTGATCTTGATCTTCCAGGCCATGGATTGGGCCGAGTGGACACTGTCCTTGTCAGACGGACCGAACATCATCAGCGACGGATACCAGAAGCGGTTCAGCGCATCCTGCGCCATCTCCTTCTGCTCCGGCGTGCCAAAGGCCATTTTCATCATGATCGAATAGCCCTGGCGCTGATGGAAGCTTTCTTCCTTGCAGATCCGGATCATCGCCCGCGAATAGGGGCCATAGCTGGTGCGCTGCAGCGGCACCTGATTCATGATCGCCGCCCCGTCGACCAGCCAGCCGACCGCCCCCATATCCGCCCAGTTCAGCGTCGGGTAATTGAAGATCGAGGAATATTTCATCCGCCCGTCATGGAGCTTCTCGATCAGCTCGTCGCGCGAAACGCCAAGCGTCTCGGCGGCCGAATAGAGGTAGAGACCGTGACCTGCCTCATCCTGAACCTTGGCCAGCAGGATGGCCTTGCGCTCCAGCGACGGGGCGCGGGTGATCCAGTTGCCCTCCGGCAATTGGCCGACAACCTCGGAATGGGCATGCTGGCCGATCTGACGGATCAGCGTCTTGCGATAGCCCTCCGGCATCCATTCCTTCGGCTCGATCTTCTCGCCATTGTCGATCCGCGCCTGAAAGGACAGCTCCTCCGGCGACATGTCTTCGCGGGCTTTCATGCCTTCCGATTTCACCATCTGTGCATACATGGTTAGGCCCTTTCCTTCAGATCCGTTCCAAAATCATGGCGATGCCCTGCCCGACGCCGATGCACATGGTGCAAAGCGCATAGCGGCCACCGCTGCGGTGCAGTTGATTGACGGCCGTGAGCACCAGCCGCGCGCCCGACATGCCAAGCGGATGGCCGATGGCGATCGCCCCGCCATTGGCGTTGACATGTGGTGCATCATCTTCAAGACCCAGCTCGCGCAGCACGGCCAGCGACTGGGCGGCGAAGGCCTCATTCAGCTCGATCACATCCATATCGGCAAGACGCAGTCCCGCAAGCGACAGGACCTTGCGGGTCGCCGGTACCGGCCCAACGCCCATGATACGCGGCGGCACACCGGCAGCCGCCATGGCGACAATGCGGGCGCGCGGTGACAGATCATTGGCGCCGGCCGCCTCTTCCGACGCGATCAGCAGACCCGCCGCACCGTCATTGACACCGGAGGCATTGCCCGCGGTCACCGTCAGCTCCGGGCCGTTGACGCCCTTCAGCCGGGCGAGCGCGGCCATATCCGTTCCCGGGCGCGGATGCTCGTCAGTATCAACGACAACCGGCGCACCCTTCTTCTGCGGAATGGAGACCGGCACGATTTCTTCAGCAAAGACGCCAGCCGCATGGGCGGCCTGCCAGCGAGCCTGGCTCATCGCAGCGAAGCGATCCTGATCCTCACGCGAAATGCCGTAATCGGCGGCGACATTATCGGCGGTCTCCGGCATGGAATGGGTTCCGAAGGCTTCATGAAGCTTGCGGTTCTTGAAGCGCCAGCCGATCGTCGTGTCGTAAATCTCTGCCTTGCGGGAAAAGGCGGTCTCCGCCTTGCCCATCACGAAGGGCGCGCGGCTCATGCTTTCCACGCCGCCGGCAATCATCAATGCTGCATCACCGGCGCGGATCGAGCGGGCGGCAAGGCCGATCGCATCCATGCCCGAACCGCACAGCCGATTGACCGTTGTGCCCGGCACAGTGACCGGCAGGCCGGAAAGAAGCACCGCCATGCGCGCCACATTGCGGTTGTCCTCGCCAGCCTGATTGGCACAGCCAAGGATCACATCGTCAACACTTTCCCAGTCGACCGACGCGTTGCGGGCCTGAAGGGCTGCCAGCGGAAGTGCTGCAAGATCGTCCGCGCGCACGCCCGAAAGCGCGCCGCCATAGCGGCCGACAGGGGTGCGAACAGCATCGCAGACGAATGCGTGCGTCATGACTTTCTCCTCCGCTGCAGCCGGTTTCTCGCGTCCAGCCGCCTTCAACCTCTGAATTCCGGCCCGGAATCGTCAGATTGACCGGGCAGTACCGGTCGGGAATCTCCTCATTCACCGACCGGTCGGTCACTTATATAAAACAAAAAGCATCACACCGAAAGAGATAAAATTGATTTTTGCGTGATATTTAATGGAAACGCAGTTTCCGCGCTCAGCGCAGGCTCTCGCGTTTCAGCAGTGAAAGCCGTCTGAGTGTGGCTGCAGTTTCTGCCGGCACGGCACCGGCATCATCCATGAAATGCGCGCCAACATGGCCATCGGCGGCTGGCGACAATGCGAGATAGAGCCGGACAAACAGCCGGCGCGCCGCGCCGCCGCAAAAATCGGGCGGCACCGCATTGGCCGGAAGACGCGGGTCGAGCAGCGCGGCAAAACGATAGAGATGAACGAGCCGCAGCCTGAGCGCCAGCGCCACCGGTCCTGCCGGACGAAAGCCATCCGCCAGCGCTGCGGCGACGGGCGCAAAGCGATCAACGAAAATCGTGTAACGCTCGCTCACCTCGTCCAGCGGCCAGTATCGTCGGGCGGCGGCAACCAGCGCCTCACCGCCGGCAAGCGCTTCGGCCGCCAGAATTGCCCCGTGCGGGCGCTGAATATCCGAGCGGTTCGGTGCCAGCGCCACATCAGCACCAATCCCCACCCAGCCATCCGGAAGGGGCGCGTCGCCAAAGCCGAGCACCACCAGAAAACCATCCGGCGCAGGTGCCGGATCGTAAAGAATGGCAGCGGCATGCAAGAATTCCTGCTGCGCCGCAGCCGCAAGCCGGTAATAGCTTTTACGCCCCTGGCGCTCCCCTTCCAGCCGGCCGCTTTCAACAAGCCGCGATACGGCGGTGCGTACCAGGCTTTCGGAAATGCCATGATCAGCGCAGGTCTCAATCAATGTGCCCATCCACAGACGCCCGCCGCGCGGAACTGCAACATCGCCGTAAAGCGTGACGATGAAGGCCGTCGCGCGCGGAATTGCCATATCGAGGCAGGCCGTGACCGCATCCGGCAGATCAGATTGACGCTCGAAAGCAAAAGGCATGAACCATCCTTGATAGCATCACAGATATTCGCGACATTATTTCGAAATGTGACATTTCAGACAAGCTGGAAATGCAGCGGCACGGCCATGCCAGCGCAGGACACCGGATACAGATAGGCCTTTAGACTAGTAAACATAGAAAAATTTTACTTAACGTTTCCGATCTTCTATAGAGAGAGAAAACAGTCGTCGGGGGACGCAGGGATGGTCACAATCAGGGAAATCGCCAAGGCGGTCGGCGTTTCAGCCGGAACCGTTTCGCGGGTTCTGAACTATGATGCCACGCTTTCGATCTCCGAGCCGAAGCGCAAGGCGATTATCGAGACGGCCGAGGCGCTGAACTACGCCACGCCGCGCAATCGCAACCGGCCGAAATCGGGCCCGCTGCAGCTGCGCGATCGCCAGCAGCCGGTCGCCCGGCTGGCGACGGTGCATTTTCTCGAAGCCGATGAAGAACTGATTGACCCCTATTATATCGGCGTGCGGCTGGGTATCGAACGCCGCTGCCGGGCCTATGCCACCGACATCGTCAAAATCTTTCATTCCGAACTTCGCAGCGAAGCCGCACAATTGCAAAACGCTTCCGGCGTGATCGCGATTGGCAAGCACAGGCCGGAGGAGATTGCCTTCCTGGCCGCGCATGCCGACCATCTCGTCTTTGCCGACTTTGATCCGAAATCGCAGGATTTCGACTGTGTCTACAGTGATCTTGCGGTTGCAACCCGCACCATGCTGAATGGTCTGCGCGATGCCGGATACCACCGCATCGCCTTTATCGGCGCCCATGACCGCATCAATGGCCCGACCGACCCCTATAGCGAAGCCCGCTGTCGCGCCTATGTCGACTGGCAGCGCGAAAACGGCACATTCGACCCGTCCCTCATCGCCCTCAACGATGATTGCAACAACGGCCAGAATCTACGGCTCGAGGTCGGCTACGAGCAGGCGCGCGCCCTCCTGACTGCAGCGGCCCGGCCGGATGTCATCGTCACGGCCAACGACAATATCGCCATTGGCACCTGCCGGGCGATCATGGAAGCAGGCCTTTCCATTCCCCGCGATATCGCTGTTGCCTCCTTCAACGACATTCCCGTCGCGCAATTCATCAATCCGTCCCTGACGACGATGAAGATTTTCGGCGAGGCAATCGGCGAGACGGCCGTCGACCTCCTGGCCGAACGGATCAATGGCCGCCACTATGTGAAGCGGGTGACGATCCCGACCGAAATGATCTGGCGGCAGAGCAGCCTTCATCCACAGCCAGCACGTAAAAACGCTGTTTGAAAAAATTTTACTAAAGTTTTCCTTGCGAACAACAAGAAACTAGATTTAGTTTGACCTGCGGCAGGGAGAGAGCCGCGCTTGACCGACTGTTCTATTGGGAGGAATTCAATGGACACGCATTCCGTGCTGAAGCATGTCTCAGCCGTCGCCCTTGCCGGCGCCTGCACCCTTGGTGCAACCGCAGCCTTTGCCGGTGAAATCACCGTCTGGTGCTGGGACCCGAATTTCAACGTCGCGATCATGAAGGAAGCTGGCGCGCTCTACACCGCCAAGCACCCGGACACGACGTTCAACGTTGTCGACTTTGCCAAGGCTGATGTCGAACAGAAGCTGCAGACCGCCCTCGCCTCCGGCACCACCCAGGCACTGCCCGATATCGTGCTGATCGAGGATTACGGCGCTCAGAAATATCTCCAGTCCTTCCCCGGCGCCTTCGCGCCGATGAATGATGTCGTCGATTACAGCGGCTTCGCTCCCTACAAGGTTGAGCTGATGACGCTGGACGACAAGGTCTACGGCATGCCGTTCGATTCGGGCGTGACGGGCATGTATTATCGCAGCGACTATCTGGCTGAAGCCGGTTTCAAGCCGGAAGACATGCAGAACATCACCTGGGACCGCTTCATCGAGATCGGCAAGGAAGTCGAGGCCAAGACCGGCCACAAGATGACCTCGATCGACCTCAATGATGGCGGCATGACCCGCATCATGATGCAGTCCGCCGGCCAGTGGTATTTCGACGACAATGGCGACCTGAACATCAAGGACAACGCCGCGCTGAAGGCAGCCCTTGAGACCCAGGCCAAGATGGCCAATGCCGGGATCCTCTATCCGGCCACAGGCTGGTCCAATTATGTGAACGCCTTCACCTCCGGCAATACCGCATCGGTGATCACCGGTGTCTGGATCACCGGAACGATCAAGGCGCAGACGGATCAGGCCGACAAATGGCGCGTCGCCCCCATTCCCTCGCTCGCCGGTGTCGATGGCGCCACCCACGCCTCCAATCTCGGCGGCTCCAGCTGGTATGTGCTGTCCTCCTCCAAGGAAAAGGACGAGGCGATCAATTTCCTCAACGAGATCTACGGCAAGGATGTCGATTTCTACCAGAAGATCCTGACCGAGCGCGGCGCTGTCGGATCATTGCTCGCCGCCCGTGACGGCGAGGCTTACAAGGCCTCCGACCCCTTCTTCGGCGGGGAGGATGTCTGGCAGATGTTCTCGCAGTGGCTGAACGACATCCCGCCGGTCAATTACGGCATCTTCACCAACGAACTCGATACGGCGGTCACAGCCAACCTGCAGTCGCTGGTGGACGGCAAGCCGATCGATGATGTACTGGGCGCCATCCAGCAGCAGGCTCAATACCAGATCCAGTAAGGTTTCCCGACAGGGGGGCGGGCTCGACCGCCCGCTCCCGATCTGCACTTTAATGACCGCATGCGGCGCAGAAGCGCCCCATGGCGGCGGGATTCGACCATGGCTAATGCAAGACCCGGTAATCTGAAACGGTTTTACAACGTCAACGGCTGGCTGTTCGTTGCGCCGTCGCTGCTGCTGATCGGCACCTTCATGATCTACCCGATCCTGAGGTCGCTGGTGCTGTCGTTCTATTCGGGCCGCGGCATGATGATGAAATTCGTCGGCATCGGCAATATCCAGCGTCTCGTCAACGATCCGGTCTTTCTTCAGGCGCTGACCAATACGCTGACATTCCTGATCATTCAGGTGCCGATCATGATCATGCTGGCGCTGATCCTTGCGAATGCGCTGAACAGCCCTAACCTCAAATTTCGCGGCCTGTTCCGCACGGCGATCTTCCTGCCCTGCGTTTCCTCGCTGGTGGCCTATTCGATCCTGTTCAAGAGCATGTTTGCTCTGGATGGCATCATCAACAGCACGCTGGCCACGCTCGGAATCATCGATACACCGATCTCATGGTTCACCGATCCGTTCTGGGCGAAAACGCTGATTATTCTCGCCATCACCTGGCGCTGGACCGGCTATAACATGATCTTCTATCTCGCAGCGCTGCAGAATATCGACAAGTCGATCTATGAAGCCGCGCGGATTGATGGCGTGCCGGCCTGGCGGCGCTTCCTGCATCTGACAATCCCGATGCTGAAACCGGTGATCCTGTTTACCACGATCACATCCACCATTGGCACGCTGCAGCTGTTCGACGAAGTCTATAACCTGACCGGAGGCACCGGCGGACCGGCCAATGCGACGCTGACGCTGTCGCTCTATATCTACAATCTGACCTTCCGTTTCATGCCGAATTTCGGCTATGCCGCGACCGTCTCCTACGTCATCGTGGTGATTGTCGCCCTCCTCTCCTTCCTGCAATTCTATGCCGCGAGGGAACGCAAATGATGCCGCGACACGCTTCCCGTTCAGCCGCCAGCTTTCTCAAATATGCCCTTCTGGCGCTGGCCGCTTTCATTTCCGTCTTCCCCTTCCTGTGGATGGTGATTTCGGCGACCAACACGACCGCCGACATCGTCACCGGCAAGGCAACAGTGGGGACGGCGCTATTCTCCAATATCGCCACCTTCTTCACCCAGGTCGATGTGCCGCTGGTGATGTGGAACTCGGTCAAGATCGCCATAGCCGGCACATTTCTGACCCTGCTGATTTCGTCACTGGCCGGCTATGGCTTCGAAATCTTCAAGTCAAAGCTCAGAGACCGGATCTACACGATCGTGCTTTTGACCCTGATGGTGCCCTTTGCTGCGATCATGATTCCGCTGTTCATGCTGATGGCCAAGGTTCATCTGATCGACACCCATATCGCCATCATCCTGCCGACAATCGCCTGGGCCTTCGTCATCTTCTATTTCCGGCAGGCGACCAAGGCCTTTCCGAGTGAGCTGCGCGACGCCGCCAAGGTCGACGGGCTGAAGGAATGGCAGATCTTCCTCTACATCTATTTCCCGGTGATGCGATCCACCTATGCCGCGGCCTTCGTCATCGTCTTCATGCTCAACTGGAACAATTACCTCTGGCCGCTGATCATCCTGCAGTCGAACGAGACCAAGACGATCACCCTCGTCGTTTCATCGCTCGCCTCCGCCTATTACCCGGATTTCGGCACGGTGATGATCGGCACGATCCTCGCAACACTGCCCACCCTCATCATCTTCTTCGTCATGCAGCGACAGTTCGTCCAGGGCATGCTCGGCTCGGTGAAATAGGAACAACACCATGCGTCACATCACCCAATTCAATGACGGCTGGGTTTTCACGGAAGGCTTCGACAGCACATGGCCCGACGCGCTGCAGCCAGGTCTGGCGGTCAGGCTGCCGCATACGGCCGTGGAACTGCCGTTCAACTATTTCGACGAGACCTGCTATCAGCGCGCCTTCACCTATCAGAAGGTCATCCCGTTTGATCCAGCCTTTGCAGGCCGGATCGTCTCGCTTGTCTTCGATGCGGCCATGGCCGACAGCGTGGTCTATCTCAACGGCGTGCCGATCGCCGCGCACCGCGATGGCTACACGCCTTTCGAGGTGGACCTGACACCGCATCTCAAAGCCGGTGACAACCTGCTGACGGTGAAAATCGATGGTTCGGAAAACCCGGAAATCCCGCCCTTTGGCGATATGATCGACTATCTGACCTATGCCGGCATCTATCGTGATGTCTGGCTGAAGGTGACGGGCAAAGCCGTCATCCGCAACATCAAGATCGAAACGCCCGATGTGCTCGCCGCGCACAAGAGCCTCACTGCTGTAGCCTTCCTCGACGGCATTGCCGGCTGTGCCAATGCCAGGCTGCGCGCCTGCCTGTGCGATGCCGCTGGCACACGCATCGCAATCACCAATCTGTCCGTGACGGGCGACCGTGCGCTGATCGAGATGACGGATCTCGACGATATCCGCCTCTGGGACATCGATGATCCGGCCCTTTACAGCCTCACGGTCACGCTTGATGCCGATGGCGAGACGGACGAGATCAGCCAGCGCTTCGGTTTCCGCAGCGTGGCGCTGACGACAGATGGCTTCAGCCTCAATGGCCGCATCATCAAGCTGCGCGGCCTCAACCGGCATCAGTGCTGGCCGCATCTCGGCTATGCCATGGGCCGGCGCGGGCAGGAAAAGGATGCCGAGATCCTGAAATATGAGCTTGCCTGCAATGTGGTGCGCACCTCGCATTATCCGCAGTCGCGCTATTTTCTCGATCGCTGCGACGAGATCGGCCTGCTGGTGTTTGAGGAAATACCCGGCTGGCAGCATATCGGCGGCGAAGGCTGGAAGCAGGAATCCATTGCCAATGTGCGCCGCATGATCGAGCGCGACTGGAACCATCCCGCAATTTTCATCTGGGGGGTGAGGATCAATGAATCCGGCGATGACCACGGCTTCTATAGCGAAACCAACCGGCTGGCGCATGCACTGGACAGTACCCGGCCAACCGGCGGCGTGCGCTGCATCGAAAACAGCGAGATGCTTGAAGACGTCTATACGATGAATGACTTCATCCTCGGAGACGAGGAGTTGCCGGGGCGCAATCAGGGTCGCGTCTTCACCCGCGACCAGCAACAGGTGACCGGCCTGCGCCAGCAGGTGCCCTATATGATCACCGAATATTGTGGCCATATGTATCCCACCAAGCGCTTCGACCAGGAACAGCGCCAGGCCGAACATGTGACCCGGCACCTGCAAATGCTGAATGCGGTGGCAGGCGATGCAAAGATCGCCGGTTCGACCGGCTGGTGCATGTTCGACTACAACACCCATATGGATTTCGGCTCCGGCGACCGGATCTGCTATCACGGTGTTCTGGACATGTATCGCGAGCCGAAATTTGCCGCCTTCGCCTATGCCTCTCAGGGCCGGCCTGAGGACGCGGTGGTGCTGAAGCCGGTGACCTTCTGGGCTCGCGGCGAACGCAATATCGGCGGCATCCTGCCGCTGATCATTCTCACCAATTGCGATTATGTCGAACTGGCCTTCGGCGACGGCGCGCCGAAGCGGATTGAACCCGACCGGACCACCTATCCGCATCTGCCGCATCCACCCGTCGTCGTTGACCTTCGCTCGGTCACGCCAGCGGAATTCGGTGAATGGGGCCGGGTCTGGCGGGACGGCACGATCACCGGCTTTGTCGACGGCAAGGCAGCCAAGACCATGCATATGGCGGCAGATCCCCTCCCCACCCGGCTGGAAATTGCCGCCGATGCAACAGCGCTCAAGGCTGGCGAGAAAGATTGTGTCCGGGTGATCCTGCGCGCCCTTGACCAGTGCGGCAATATCCTCCCCTTTTTCGACGACCCGGCCGCTGTCAGTCTCGAAGGACCGGGACGGATCGTCGGCCCCGATCTCATCGCCTTCAAGGGCGGTACAGCCGGGCTTTATGTTGAGGCTGGCGACGAAGCTGGCACGCTCACACTTTCTGTCCGCTGCCGTCTCTTCGACGACCAGACCGTCACTTTCACTTTGAACTGAGGCAGAGTTTCATGGCTGATGTTTCGCTGAACGCAATCTACAAGAAATTCGGAAATCTCGAGGTCATCAAGGGCGTTGATCTTAATGTCCGCTCCGGCGAGTTCGTCGTCTTCGTCGGACCATCCGGCTGCGGAAAATCGACATTGCTGCGGATGATTGCTGGCCTTGAGGATATTACCGCCGGCAAGCTTTCGATTGGCGGCCAGGACATGACCGATGAAGATCCGGCCAAGCGCGGGATTGCCATGGTGTTCCAGACCTATGCGCTCTACCCGCATATGAGCGTGCGGGAAAACATGGGATTCGCACTGCGCTTTGCCGGCATGGGCAAGCAGGAGATCGAGGCTCGCGTTGCCGAGGCGGCGCGCATGCTGGAACTCGATGCCCTGCTGGAACGCAAGCCGAAAGCACTGTCCGGTGGCCAGCGACAGCGCGTCGCCATCGGCCGCGCCATTGTGCGCCACCCGGATGTCTTCCTGTTCGATGAACCGCTCTCCAATCTCGATGCAGAACTGCGCGTCCACATGCGTGCCGAGCTTTCAGCACTGCACGACCGGTTGAAGACAACGATGATCTATGTGACCCATGATCAGGTCGAGGCCATGACGCTAGCCGACCGGATCGTCGTCCTGCGTCAGGGCAAGGTCGAACAGATCGGCACACCGCTGGATCTCTACAACACTCCGGCCAATCTTTTCGTCGCCGGTTTCATCGGGTCGCCAGCAATGAATTTCCTGCCGGCGACACTCGGCCCGGTGCAGGACGGCCGCGCAAGCATCAATCTTCTGGGTGCCGAAGACCGCGAGATCAGCACCGATAGTCTTGCCGTCAGCAGCGGCGACAAGCTGACCGTCGGCGTTCGCCCGCAGCAGATCCGGATCGCCGCCGATAACGAAACAGGAATCGAGGTCTCGATCACCCTGGTCGAAGCGCTGGGCGCAGAAACGGTCATCTATGCGACGACGAAAGGCGGTGAACAGCTGCTCGCCGTTCTTTCCGGCCAGCATCCGCTGAAATCCGGCGGGTCGATCCGGCTGACCTTCGATACCGCCGATATTCATCTCTTCGGCGCGAACGGTCTTAGGCTTTCGGCCGCTCAGGCGGTCGCCTGAGGTCAGGTTTCAGCTGGCGATCTCCAGTGTGACGGCGCCAAGGGTCGCGGCTTCCTCCGAAAAGGAGCTGCCTGCACTGCCGAGAATGGCAGCCGTTCGCGACAGACAGATGAAATCGACAAGGGCATCTTCGATGGCCGCCGGATCGTTCCGGTCACGCGATCTTTTGCGGTAGATCACCGCGGCCGGATAACGCCCAAGGATCGCCTGCTCCGCGGCGTCATCATCGGTCGCCAGGAACAGGCCGGTAAAGCCTTCCTTGGCAATCTTGCGGTCGACTTCGGCGATGAAAGCCTCCAGCGGACTGTGCCGGATGGCATGGACATGATCGGTCCGGCGCACGTGAACGCCCAGCATTTTCGCCGAATAGCCCGCGGTCATGGTCGCCACACGATCGAGGACCTTTGCCGTAGGGCTGAACCAGGCATAGGGTTTTTCTGGCAGATAGCTACGCATTCCACTGCGGAAAATCAGCGCATCAGAAGCCGGTAGGTGCTTCGCCACCGTGGCATGGTCGAAGGCTAGCACCCTTTTGCCCACCTGCAGCTCACCGAACTGCGCCGACGTCAGATAATGACGGCCGGGGAAACCGATCCTGCGCAATATCTTGTCATGGAAAGGATAGTTGCCATGCGACTGTTCGACAATGCGCACCACAGTATCCGGCACGCAGAACAGTCTGTCGAAAGGACAGTTCAGATCGCGATCGATCGGCCAGATCAGCTCAACCGGGCGTTCAAGCTTTGCCGCCAGATCGATGGCGCAATCGAGATGGCGCAGACGATTGGCCAGTCCTGCCAGAGTGATGGCCTTCACAGGACGGGCGGAATGATGGGCGCTCAACAAACGTCCTCCAACGGCGGCGGCCGGGCCGCTCTGACAAAACCAGCAGTTCGTTACGGCATCATATCCGTCTGCCTTTTCTGTGGCCATCCCTGTCGCAGTGCGTTCCAAGGCAAATTGCCGAAGCGCCGCAGGCCCAATAGCCATGCGGCGCTGCAATCCTGTTCTGAAAATTCTGGATGCCAGACCGCAGAAATGCCGGTCACTGCCGCGCTCAGGCGGCGCCCTCGGCAAACAGCGCCCCATAGCCCGCCACCCGCGATGGCGGCTGCCCCGCCGCCACAAGCGCGCCCCAGACCGTGGTGGCGATACTGTCATGGATGGGAATGGAGAAACGCTTTTCCAGCCCGTCGACAAGCGGAGCGCCGGCCAGATTGGTGCAGAGAATGCTGATGGCCTGCGGCGCGGATTGCCCCACCGCCTCCACCGCCGCCGCAAGCTGCTCCCGCGAAACCGTGGCAAAGCTGAAATTGTCACGCAGGCCGAAATGAGCCTCGGCGGCCACGTCCACGCCCTCGTCGGCGAAACGGGCAATGATCTTTTCCTGCACATCGGCCGTATAGGGGGTAACAAGACCGATCCGGCTCTCGCCGCGCGCGCGCATGATATCAAACAGCGACAGCACCGAAGTGCTGGCGGCAATGCCGGTCTCCGCCGTGATTTTCTCGCAGAGCCGTCTGTCCTTGTCGAGCCCGAGCCAACCGGCGCTGGTGCCGTTCCAGGCAATCACATCAACCTTGGCGTCGGCCAGCAACCCGGCCGCTTCCAGCATCGCCCGGTCATCGAACTGGGCAAGGGCTGCATCATCGAGCCCGATCGCGGTAACGCGGAAACGGGAAAAATGAACACTGACGTCATCGAGACCCGACAGCATTGCTGTCGTCACCGGCTCCAGCACCGTGTTGGAAGACGGGGTCAGCATGCCGATGCGGATCATCCGCTTGTTCGCCGTTGCATCAGACATGAACCGGTGCCTCCCTGATCTCGCCTTCAAACAGCCGGGCGAACGCCGCCGCCGCCGTCAGCACCAGCCCGTCCCCCAGATGCGGGCCGACAATCTGCAGGCCGACCGGATAGCGCCCGTCGACATAGCCGCATGGCACGCTTGCCGCCGGCTGACCGGTCAGGTTGAAGGGTGAAGTATAGGGGCTCCAGCCATCCGGCCCGACAGCGATGCGGTTGATCGTCTCTGGCCCCGTCGCCTCTGCGGCAAAGGGGGTGATCGGTACGGTTGGCGTGATGATCAGATCAAAATCAGCCATCACCCTTGCGACAGCATTGGAAAACGCCTTGCGGGTGGTGATTGCGTCCGTGGCCGCTTCCAGCGGCAGCTGCGTATCAAGGAAGGACCGGACCGGTCCGGTCAGCGCATCTTCCCGGTCTTTGGCGATCCGCCTGAGACCGGTAAGATCCGTCTCAAGCGCGATGATCGCCTGGAAAGCCGTATCAAGGTCAATCGCCGGCGGCGCGCCAAAGCTGACAGTCGCGCCTGTGTCTTCGGCAAAGCGGGCAATCGCCGCCGCGCAGATCGCCTCCACGCCCGGCTCGACCGGGCAATCGCCCCATTGCGGCCAGTAGGCGACCCGCAGGCCCTGCGGCAGCGGCGCGCGGATCGCAGCCAGATAATCAACATCGCCTTCAGGCAGCGACCAGCGATCGCGCGGATCAGGACCTGCCAGCACCGAGAGCATCAGCACCATGTCATCGACATTGCGGGCCATGGGACCGATATGTTCGATCGATTCCCAGCCAGATGCACCGGGCAGGGTCTCGTCGCGGCAGCCCGGCCAGACCGGCACCCGGCCCATCGAGGCCTTGAT
Source organism: Martelella sp. HB161492 (assembly GCF_013184775.1). Lineage (GTDB taxonomy): Bacteria > Pseudomonadota > Alphaproteobacteria > Rhizobiales > Rhizobiaceae > Martelella. The sequence continues at coordinate 197,768 of NZ_JAATVV010000003.1, read as the reverse complement.
GCCGTAAAGGCCGCAAAAGGCGGACGGAATGCGGATCGATCCGCCACCATCACTGCCAATGGCAATCGGCACAACGCCGGCAGCAAGGGCGGCGGCAGAACCGGCGCTCGAGCCACCCGGCGTGCGGGAAAGATCCCACGGATTGCGTGTCACCGGAAAAAGCCGGTTGCAGCCATGCGCACCGAACCCGAATTCAGAAGCATTCGACTTGCCGATAACAAGCGCACCGGCAGCACGCAGCCGCTCGACGACGATATCGTCATCCTCCGGCACGAAATCGGCATAGAGAGCCGAACCGAATGTGGTTTTCAGCCCCTTCGTCATCACCAGGTCCTTGATCGCCACCGGCACGCCGGCCAGCGGACCGGGGTCTTTTCCGGCTGCGATCTGCGCATCCACCACGTCGGCTGCAGCCAGCATGCCACGGGCATCCAGCGTGGCAAAGGCGTGGATTTCGGGTTCCATCTTCTCGGCGGCGGCAAGGGCAGCTCTGGCGATTTCGACAGCGCTTAAGCCGCCGGAACGCACTTTCTCGGCGATCTCGCCGGCTGTCATCGCGCTATAGGTCTCAATATTCATGGCAATTCCGTTCAGTTCGAGACTGTGCTCATATCGTCGCCTGCCGTTGCCAGCAGCCGGGCGAGCGGCGGCGGCAGGCCGATCGAGGTTTTCGGCTCGGGCCGGGCAAAGGAGCCCGCCCGGGCCTTGGCCGGATCGAGCCCGACCAGCAGTTCCGCCTGACGGACCGCCGCCGCCGTGCATTCGATCACCGGCACCGGCACCAGATGTTTGACCGCGCCGGCAAGACCTGCCAGTGGCGCGCCGGCCAGCACGATGACATCGGCTCCATCTTCTTCAACCGCCTTTTGCGCGAGGCGCACCAGAAGATCGGCCTTTTCCTCCGGCACTTCGGCAATCGAGCGGAAGGGACCATCGAGAAGCCGGATGCTGGCGAGCCGCGAGGCAAGCCCGTGCGCGGTGACGCATTCGCGGTACCAGGGGCCGAGCGCCGTTGAAAAAGAGACAACCGAAAAACGGTGGCCCAACATGCAGGCTGTCAGCAGCCCCGCCTCCGCCAGGCCGATAACCGGCACGTCAAGCAGTTCACGCGCGCCGGACAGGCCGGGATCGCCGAATGCGGCTATGATCGCGGCATCGAATTCACCGGCCCGCTCGGCCAGTGCCTCAAGCGCCACGGCACCGCCGATCACGGCTTCCGCCCGGGTGGCGATATAGGGAACGCCACGGGTCACCGTATGGCCGATCACCTCGGTTCCGGGCGTGGCGGATTTTCGCGCCACCACCATCATGCGCTCGGTCACGCTTGCCGAAGTGTTGGGGTTCAAGAGCAATATGCGGGTCATGAGGCGGTATCCGGTTGGTCAAGAAGGTGGCAGGCAGCAAAATGGCGCGAGCCGGTTTCGGCAAGCGAAGGCATTTCACGGCTGCAACGGGGAATTTCATGGGGGCAGCGACCGGCAAAGCGGCAGCGGTTCGGGTCGGGATCGATCGGGCTGGAGGCCGGTTTTTCGAGCCGCGCCACCGTGGTGCCACGCCGCGCCGGATCGGGAATCGCGCCGATCAGCGCCTGGGTATAGGGGTGACGCGGATGCGAAAAAACCGCCTCCGCCGGCCCCTCTTCCACGACCTTGCCAAGATACATGACGACGATGCGGTCGCAGATCAGCCGCACGACGTTGAGATCGTGCGAGACAAAAAGATAGCTCATGCCGCGCTCGGCCTTGAGCCTGGCCAGAAGCTTGAGGATCACCGCCTGCACCGAGACATCCAGTGCCGAGGTCGGTTCATCGAGGATCAGCAATTTCGGTTTGACCGCAATGGCGCGGGCAATGCCGACGCGGGCCTTCTGCCCGCCGGAAAGCTGATGTGGGAAACGTCCGGCCAGTTCACGCGGCAGGCCGACAGCGTGAAGCGCTTCAAGCGCAAGCTGTGTCGCCTGGCTGCGGCTTGTCCCCGGCATGAGCCGGCGGATCGGATCGGCCACGGCCCGCAATACCGTGAAGGAAGGATTGAGGCTTTCATTCGGGTCCTGAAACACGATCTGAATTTCGGCCCGCTCCGGCGTGGTGGCAAAGCTGCGGCCGGAAAGCGCCGCCAGATCATGGCCGGAGAAATCGAGACGGCCGCCATCGGCGTCAATCAGCCGGGCAATCAGCCGCGCAAGGGTTGACTTGCCGCATCCGCTTTCACCGACAAGGCCGACGCTTTCGCCGTTATCGATGGCGAGATCGATGCCATCGACGGCGTGAAGTCTACTCTTGCGCCCGGCATTGCGAACGGGAAAGAATTTGGCAATGGATCGTGCATCAAGCAGCATGAGCGTTCTCCGGGTGGTGACAGCGCACACCATGCGGCGCGGCTGGATCCAGCGGCGGCAATGGCAAGGCATCGCAATCGCCCTGATGATGGGGACAGCGCCCGGCAAAACGGCAGGGCAGAAGCGGCCCCGACAGATCCGGCAGATTGCCGGGAATGGCGGCCAGATCGTCCAGAGTGGCCGCACTCTGGGGGGTCGCGGAAAAGAGCCGGCGCGTATAGGGATGGCGGGCGCTGGAAAAGAGCTCCGCCGTTGGCGCAACCTCGACCAGATGACCGGCATGCATGACGAGGATGCGGTCGCAATATTCCCCGGCAAGCGCCAGATCATGGGTGATCAGGATTGCCCCCATGCGCGTTTCATCGACGAGCGCGCGGATGAGGTCGACGACAATCGCCTGGGTCGTCACATCAAGGCCGGTGGTCGGCTCATCGGCAATCAGAAGCCCCGGTGACGAGGCCAGCGCCATGGCAATCATCACCCGCTGGCACATGCCGCCCGACAGCTCAAACGGATAGGCATGATAGCGCCGTTCGGGATCAGGAATGCGCACCCGCGCTAAGGCCTCGATCGCCCTTTTCTTCAATTGGCCGCGCGGCACCGGTCCGTGACGGGCGAGAACGTCGCCGATCTGGTGACCGATCTTGCGGATCGGGTTCAGCGCGGTTCGCGGGCTCTGAAAGATCATCGACAATTCGCGACCGCGCAGGGCCTTCGCCCCTGATCCGGTGAGATCCACCCCGGCATATTCCATGCGGTGCGTACGGATATCGGCGGCATCACCGAGAAGCCCCATCATCGCATAGGACAGGACCGATTTGCCGGAGCCGCTTTCGCCGACAATGCCGACCATCTCGCCCTTTTCAACGGCGAAGCTGATATCTTCCAGCACCTTCACCAGTCCGTGGCGGGTCTTGAAATCGAGGCTCAGTCCCTCGACGGTCAGAAGAGCGTTTTTCATGCGTGCCCCTTCGGATCGATGATGTCGCGCAATCCGTCGCCGACAAGGTTGAAACAGAAGACGGCAAGCACGAGGGCCGCGCCCGGAAACGCGAAGGTCCACCACTCGCCGGAGAAGATGTAGGCCGCGCCCTCGGAAACCATGATGCCCCATTCCGGCGTTGGCGGCCGGACGCCAAGACCGATGAAGGAAAGCCCGGCGGCATTGAGGATCGCCCAGCCGAGATTGAGCGAGGCCTGCACCACCATGGTCGGCAAGATATTCGGCACGATGTGAACGAAGAGCGTGCGCCAGCGGCCATTGCCGCCGGCCGTGGCGGCTTCGACAAAGGAAAGCTCGCGCCGGACATTGACCTCCGCGCGGGCAAAGCGGGCATAGAAGGGCAGATTGATGATCGCCGTGGCGATGACGATATTGGTGACGTTGTTGCCGAGCGCTGCGACAATGCCCATGGCAAGCACGAACAGGGGAAAGGCCATGATCGTATCCATCAGCCGCTCGATGATGAGATCGACAATCCCGCCCAGCATGCCGGCAATGGCGCCGAGCGCCGTACCGATGACGAAGGACGCGAGAACCGCGCCAGCCGCCATGCCGAGATCAAGCCGTGTTGCCACCAGCACCCGGCTGAAAATGTCGCGGCCGAGCGCATCGGTGCCAAAGAGGTGGGACAGTGAAGGCGGCTGAAGGCTCGCCGTTGCATCGCTCATCAGCGGATCATAGGGGGCGACCAAGGGACCGATCATCGCAACGACAACCAGAAAGACCAGCAGCAGCCCGGCCATGAAGGTGACCTTGTTGGCGGTCAGGGCGTGGATGATATCGTCGCGTCTGCGGGCGGCGGAGAAAGTCGTATCAGCCATCGTAACGCACCCTCGGATCGATGACCGTCGAGATGATGTCGACGGAGAGGTTGAGAAGGACATAGAGGATCGCCATCATCAGCACGAAGCCCTGAACGGCGGCATAATCGGAAGCGATGACGGCATTGACGGCATAGGCGCCGATACCGGGCCAGGCGAAGACCTGTTCGACCAGAACATTGGCGCCAAGCAGGAAGGAAAACACCATGCCGAGCACGTTGACGATCGAAAGCATCGCGTTGCGCAGCGCATAGGTGATCAGCACCTTGCCCGATGAAAGCCCCATGGCCCGCGCTGTGCGGCAATAGTCGCTGGAAAGGGCGGCCAGCATGGAGGCGCGGGTGATCCGGGCAATCGGCGCCAGCGCAAAGAGACCCAGCGAGATCGCCGGCAGCAGGATCTGCCGGAAAGCGCCGATAAAGGCATCCGTGTCACCGGCCAGAAGCGTGTCGATCAGCAGGAAACCGGTCACGGTCGGCGGCGTCGAAAAATAGATCTCATCCAGCCGCCCGAGCGGCTGCGGCACGATATCGAGCCGGTAGTAAAAGATATAGACCAGCACCAGCGCGACGAAGAAGGTCGGGAAGGCAGCGCCGACCGTCACCAGAATGCGGCAGGCATGGTCAAAGATCGAACCCTGGCGCACGGCGGCCAGCAGCCCGAGCGGCAGACCGATGAGAAGTGCAAAGATGAGCGCGGCGAAGGTCAGTTCCAGCGAGGCAGGAAGACGGCTCGCAAGATCCGCCAGAACCGGCTGACCGCTCGAAAGCGACAGGCCAAGATTACCGCTGGCGATGTCACGGACATAATCGCCGAACTGAAGGATCAGCGGCTGATCAAGACCGAGCCTTGCGCGGATATCGGCAACAGTCTCGGCGGTCGCCGAGCTGCCGGCATAATAGGCGGCCGGATCGCCAGGAAGCGCCCGGGCCAGCAGGAAGGTGACGATCACCACGCCGACAATGCTCGGCAGGGCGGAGACCACACGTTTCCCGATGATCGTGAAGGTTTTCATCGCTTGGTTTCCCATCGATTGCCGCATGAAAGCAACGGTGAGGCCGGCCTTCACGCTGGAAGGCCGGCCGTCGGTTCAAAGATCAATCCTTGGTGATGGCACGATAATCGACATGGGTGTCGAACCAGTAGACATAGCCCTTCACATTCTTCTGCATGGCAATGTCAGAATAGAGATGGGCGACCGGCGCGCGCGGCACATCGGTCATGACCGTGCCGATCATCTTGGAGATCAGTGCGTCATAGTCAGCACCCGGCTCCATCTGCGTGGCTTCGGTGATCTCCTTGTCCAGCTCGGGATTGTTGTAGCCGGAGGTGTTGAACACCGTGTTGTTCTCGCCATCAAATGTCCAGAAGAAGAAATATTCCGGGTAATCGAGCCAGCCGTAGAAATAGTTGATATCCATCGGCATGGAGCGTGAGCCCATCTTGGTGAACCAGTCGGAGCCCGGCACCTTTTCCAGCGTCACATTGATATCGAGCTTCTTCAGCTGTTCCTGGATCAGCAGCGCCATCGGCTCCTGAATGGTTGCCTGGCTCATGTCGTAATAGAGCTCAGTGGAAAAACCATTCTCGTAACCGGCTTCCTTCAGCAGCTCCTTCGCCTTGTCGAGATCCGTATCATAGGGCGAGGCAACCGGCCATTTCGGCGGATAGGGCTTGGACGGATCAGCGCCGTAGAGCGGCTCGGCACGGTGATAGAGTGCCTGGCTCATGATCGCGTCATAAGGCAGGGCATAGGCAATCGCCTGGCGGACGCGCACATCGTCGAAGGGCTTCATGTTGACATTCATGTCGACATGGAAGGTCTCGTTCTGGATCAGCGTACCGACGACGTTGACATCACCGGCTTCGGCAAGCTCGGCATAATCCTTCGGCGGCAGGCCGATGGAGATATCGACATCACCCTTTTCCAGAAGCGCACGGCGCGTGCCGGCCGAGGCAACCTGGCGATAGACAACCTTCTTCATTGCCGGCAGCGGGCCGGACTTCCAGTCATCGAACCGGTCGAAAACGATCTGATCGCCGGACTTCCAGCTGCCGACCTTGAACGGGCCACCACCGGCATCATTGTTGCGGGTCCATTCCAGCGCCCAGGGATCATCCGCCGTGGCATGCTTCAGCGCCAGCGTCTTGTTGACGATGTTGGGAACCGGCACGACGAGATCAGGCAGCGACATCTTGTTGGGCGCGGGAAGCGTGATCTTGAAGGTGTATTTGTCAACGACGGAGAACTGGTTCGGATCGGTAAAGGAACCGGCCGCCATCTGGGTCGCCGGGAAGCCGCCGGCGGCAATCGCACGGTCGAAGGACCATTTCACATCGTCGGCCGTGACCGGCGTGCCGTCATGGAAGGTCGCATCTTCGCGCAGATGGAAAATCAGCGTTTTCTTGTCGTCGGAAATTTCCCAGCTGGTCGCCAGTTCCGGCTCGATCTTGGTGGCATCGTAGACCACCTTGCCATCGGGCAAGGTCTTGGTGCCGTGGGTGACGAGACGGTCATAAATCTGCCAGGCAACCATCTGGCTGTATTCGTTGGCGGCAGGCGCCATCGGATCAAGCGCGTTCGGTCCCTGCTCGCCCACCTCGACCAGAACATCCTTTGGCGTGGCAGCAAGCGCGCTCGACGCCATCAGCGGCATCAGCGACAGGGCAAGGGCCGCCGCCACTGGCAGGCTTCGCTTACGGGCAGCACACATTTCAGCATAAAATGTCATTCTTCTCTCCATCTGAACATTTTGCAGGCCTTCTTTGGGCTAGCAAATTCAAAGCAACAAGCATGCCAGTTTTACAATGCATTGTTTTTATTATTTTTTTGTATAAACTGAATTATATATCAAAAATTGATGATGCTTAATTTTTCATCGTATGATGTCGCAACAGGCAGTAAAATGGCTATATTACATTCAGACAAAGACGATTCGGCAGGCTTCAGCCAATATGGTGATGACCCGCTATTCGATCTGGAAAGCTGCAAATGACTGAAGACGACGCCGACATCCGGGAACAAAGCCCACCTGCCCGCCGCCTGGTCAAGCGCGCCGGCCTGCATGAACAGGTCGCCGAGCGGCTGCGGCGTATGGTGCTCTCCGGTGATGTTGATGCGCAGGAGCGGCTGAACGAGGTTGCGCTTTCCGAGGCCCTGAATGTTTCGCGCACCCCCCTGCGCGAGGCCATCAAGCTTCTGGCCTCGGAAGGTCTGCTGGAATTGCTGCCCGGCCGCGGCGCCCGCGTGCGCCACTACAGCGCCGCTGAGATTTTCGACATGTTTGAAGTCATCGCCGCACTTGAGCGCCACGCCACCGAACGGGCCGTCGAAACCATGAACGCCGCGACCGCCAATGCGCTGGAAGCGACGCATGAAGCAATGCACAGGGCCTTTCAGAAAGGTGACAGCCGCGGCTATTTCCGCGCCAACCAGAAAGTCCACAGCCTGATTGTCGGGGCTGGCGCCTCGGCGGAGCTTATGGCCATGCATGCCGCCATCACCCAGAAAGCGCGCTATGGGCGCAGCAGCACACTGACATCGGAGGGACGCTGGCAGGCTTCCCTTGATGAACATGATGCGCTGATGCTGGCCATCAGGAACCGCAATGCAGAGGCTGCCGGCCGCGCCATGCTGGCCCATATCCGCAATACGGCAAAAGCCGTGGCGGCGGCCGAGACCAGAACAGAGACCGGCAAGGCCGCATCGCGCGGGCGCAAGGGAAGCACCTCATGACCAGTGAAAAGCCGCTGTCGCCGCTCGCCATCAATCGTCGTTCGCTCTATGACACGGTCGCCGAACATCTACGGAACATGATCATCAAGGGCGACCTCGCCCCCAATGCCCGCATTCCCGTCAATGAGCTCGCCGCCGAGTTCGGCGTGTCGCAGACACCGATGCGCGAAGCGCTGAAGGTGCTGGCCGAGGAACACCTGATCGAACTTCTGCCCAATCGCGGTGCCCGGGTTCTACCCTATACGCAGCGCGAGGCGACGGAACTGTTTCAGGTGATAGCAAGCCTTGAGGCACTGGCCGCCGAGATCACCGCCGCCCGGATCAGCGACCGGGAGATGGATGGCCTGCAGGCCATGCATGATCGGATGTGCAGCTATTTTCGCGCCGGCGACAAGGAACCCTATTTCGACATCAACAGCCGCATTCACGACCGGGTGATGACGCTTTCAGCCAATGAGGCGCTGATAGCCACCCATGCGAAGCTTCTGGTGCGTGCGGCGCGCGGGCGCTATATGGCGATTCTCAATGCGGATCGCTGGCATGAGGCCGTCGACGAGCATGAACAGCTGATGTCAGCGCTGCGGGCGCGGGACGCCGCGCGCGCAGCAGCGATCTGGCGCGTCCACCTGCTCCACACCGGTCAGTCGGTTTCCACCATGCTGGAACCGAAATAGGTCTCAGAGATAGGTGTCGGCGATCGGTTCGAACGGCCCGCCATTGCTGGTAAATTGCGGAATATGGGCAAGACCTGCGACGAGTTTTGCATCCTCGCCCAGCGTTTCAAGCCAGTCACGGGCCTCCGTCAGGATCACACCGATGCCGACAACCTCGCCACCGGCCTTGCGCACCAGATCAACCGATCCCTTGATGGACGAACCGGACGCAACCACATCATCAACCACAACGACGCGCTTGCCCTTCAGAAGCGGCAGCGAACGGCGATCGAGCATCAGGCGCTGCTCACCCTTGGAGGTGATGGAGGAGATCGTCTGGACCAGCGCATCACCGAGATGGATCTTGGGCGACTTCTGCAAAATGACATAGTCGTCAAGGCCGAGTGCGCGTGTAACTTCTATCGCCACGGGAATGCCGAGCGTCGCCGCACCGACGACGATATCGGGTTTCATCGGCGCCAGCTTCTCCGCCAGCTTGCGGCCGGCATGTTCGCCGAACTTCACCCCGAGATCGATCACCATCATCAGCGAGATCGCAAAATCCGGCTTGATTGCAACGATCGGCAGCTCCACCGCCATTCCCGCGACATCCACCGTGAAAGTCTGGTCGGTAACGTGGGGCATCTCGGTCATGATCTGTTTCCTTTCTCGGATTTGAGCTGGTTCTCGACATAAAAGCCGACCTCACGCCAGGTCGTGCGCTTGTGACTGGTCGAGAAACCGTAAATGGCGAGCGACAGCGAAATCGAATGGGCCATGCGCACCGCCTGTACCAGAAGCGGAACGCCACGCGCCAGCGCAAACCTGAGCCGCGTGAAAAAGCCGACATCATCGATTTCCATGCCGCGCGCACGCTGGGCATCGGCAATCCGCTCGAAATCGTCACGCAGCATCGGGATGATGCCGAAGGTGAGCGAGAGCACCAGCGTTGCCAGCGGCGGCAACCGGGCCGCACTGGCGGCGGCCAGAATGGAGCCCGGCGAACTCGTCTCCATGACGAAGAAGAAGGCCGCCGTCGTCGTCAGCAGCCGCGCCGCCATGCCCGTGGCAATGGCGAGCGATTGCAGCGGCGTGTGCCCCTGCACAAGCAGGTTCAGGATCCAGCTCGCTTCAACCAGAAGCACCAGCAGAACCGCCCCCTTGAGATAGGATCTCAAGCCCGGTACGCGCACGAGCCGCAGAACAACAAGTGTGGCAAACGCCAGCGGAACGCCGTAGCGCCAGTCCGTTGCAAACCATGCGGCAACCGACAGCAACAGAGCCGCCAGAAGCTTGACGAAGAAATTGACATCATGAATGCGCATCGGCGACCTCCGCATCAACGCTACCACGCGGCCCCGGCCAGCCGAGCGCGGCAAAGGCATCATCCGTCCATATCGCCGCAGTCGGGCGATCACAGGCAATGACGCCATCACTGAGAACAAGCACCCGCGATGTCACATCGTCGACCAGTTCAAGATCGTGCGAGATCAGAAGGATCGCCCGTCCCGATGCCAGCATCGTCTCGATAAACCGGTCCAGCATCGCGCGGCCGGCGATATCGCGGGCCAGCAGCGGCTCGTCAAGAATGGCAATCCGGGCACCCGAGGCATCGGCACAGGCAAGCCCCAGAAGGGCCTGCTGGCGCGACGACAGCGCGAAGGGATTGGCCTCGGCATGACCGGAAAGGCCGTATTTCTCAAGCGCCGCGCGGGCCTTCTCCTCAGCGTCTCCATTGCGTTTGCCGCCGCCGGTCACCGCAAAGAGAACCTCTTCCAGAACGCTCATATTGAACAGGACGCGCCGCATGTTCTGCGGCAGATAGGCAACGGAGCGGGCACGCCGGGCAACCGTCCAGCGGCCGGCATCCTCGCCGGCAATGGCGATCGACCCGGCCTTGACGGCAGCAAGACCGAGAATCGACTGGAACAGCGTCGTCTTGCCGGCACCGTTCTTGCCGATCAGCCCGACCACTTCGCCTTCGGCCAGTGCAAAACTGACATTCTCCAGGACCGGTGTGCCATTGCTGCGCGAAAGCGCGGTTTCAAGCCCGTTCACGGCCAGCACTGTTTCGCCTGCCTCAATGCTGCGCGGCAGAGACGGCTTGCGCTGCGGCGGCAGAATGCCCGCATCGATCCACAGCCGGTCCTCGGCAAAAACCGCCGCAAGCGGCATGGCCGGCGAGAGCGCGCCCGAAGACAAAAGGCTCACCGTTTCGACAAGACCGGCAACCGCTGCCGGATCCTGCTCGACGACGACAAGCGTCTCGTCGCGCCGTCGCGCCAGCATTTCGACAAGCCTGATGCGCGCGGCCGGATCAAGGCCGGTGGTCGGCTCGTCCAGCACCAGGAATTCAGGTCCGCCGGCAAGGGCCGCGGCAATCGCCACCATGCGCCGTTCGCCGCCCGAAAGGCTGAGAACACGCCGTCCCTTCAGGGCTTCAAGCCCGAATTCCCTGATCAGATCTGCGACCCTTGCACGGATGTCAGGTCTTGGCAGGCCTCGGTTTTCAAGGGGAAAGGCAATGAGATCCTCGACACTCAGGTCCCAGAGCTGGTCCTCGACATTCTGGATCACGACGCCGATCGCCCTGAAGGGATCCTCCCCTTCCGCCGCACCGGAAAAGATCACCTCGCCGCTGAAGCCGGACGGCGTGATCAGTTTCGGAATCATGCCGGCCAGTGTCTGGGCAAGTGTCGACTTGCCGCTGCCCGCTGCGCCGCAGACGAGATGGCGTGCGCCCTCACCCAGTCGAAGTGAAACATCGGCGAGTGCCGGGCTGGCACCGCCGAAGTCCACTGTCACATTTTTCAGTTCAATCACTGGAAACGGACCCTCAGAAGCGCTTGAAGCCCGAAGGATGGGCGCTCTTGAGAATACGGATCGCCGGAATGATCAGGAGCGGCGTACCGATCAGCATCGGGACGATATCGGAAAGGCCGAGATAGAAAATCGCCCACCAGAAGGGGAAAATGCCGAGATAGGCAAGACTTGCCGAAACGGCGAAGACCATGACCACGCCAACAATGAGGCAGGTTGCCGCAATTTTGACCAGCGCCTGGCGATCCATGGTCATCTTGGCCGGATTGAAAATCAGACCCGGAACAAGCCCCGTCAGACCGACCATGACGCCATCGACCAGAAGACTATGGGCCGGAATGAAGGCACCGGCCAGAAGCGACCAGATGATGGTCCCGAGATAGCCGCAGATAAAGCCGCTGCGCCAGCCCAGAAGAATGCCGACCAGCGGCGGCAGAAAGGCAAAAATGCGCCACTGGATAACACCCGGCACAAGCTGGATCGGGTTGGCATAGGCCCACAGCACACCGGTTGCAGCAGCAGCAACAATCGATAGAACAAGCGGGAAAAGCGTATTGCCGTCAGACGTCGACGTATCAGACATTGTCATCTCCAATTGGTCCCCCGCCCGCCACAAACGCAAGAACCATGCCGGACATGTAAATCATCGCCCGACGAGATGCCCTGCCGGCTACAGCAGGGTTTGATGGCTGGCAGCGCACCGGCCTTTCGACGATTTGCTGACGCCGGATCAGACAAGCGCGTGGGCGGCGTCCCCGGTCCCGCGGGCCTCATCAAGATCAAGATTTGCGGCAATATGATCGAAATGCAGCGCCATCAGCGCTGAAGCAGCGTCAGCATCTTTGCGCTCAATGCAATCGATGATCCCGGCAAACTCCCGAGACGGGCAGAGGACGGCGGAAGCCTTTTGATAGACGGACTGCACCAGCACACAGCGGCGGATCAGCTGCGCCACCATCATTTCCAGCGATTCGTTGCCGCAAATGCGGACAAGGGCCAGATGGAAATTCACCGCCAATCGGCCTGTTTCGGTTTCGCTGGCAGACAAGCTTGCCAATGCCTGCGGCAAAGCTTTGCGCAGAATGACAATATCTGCGGGCCTTGCCCGTTCGCAGGCCAGCCGCACGGCGAGATCCTCCAAAGACCGGCGGATCTCAAAAATATCATGCGCATCCTGAACGGTGGGCCGGCAGACAAAGGCGCCGCGATTGAGTTCAAATACAACCATGTCCTCGTCGCGCAGGCGCTCGAGCACCCGCCGCACGCGTGATCGTGGGACATTATGGCGTTCAGCAAGCCTGACCTCGTTGAGATGCTGGCCAGGACACATCTGCTCGTCGATGATCGCGTCCACCAGGCGATCATAGAGCAGATCTTCGACCGGATGCTTCCCGCGCACTCTTTCGGCTGCCGCCTCGCCTTGCTTCCCGATTCCGAAATCCAGCCGAGCAACAAAATCAAATTTCGGCAGATACTCGCTCACAACCCTACTCCAAACTTATCGCCTGCCCTATCGGGCCCGCCCCATATCCATATGACGCCGTCCCCGCAGCAACCACAGCGAGCTACAAGAACGTTACAAATGCGGCTTTTCTATCACCGCCGTGAGAGATGCACGAAAGCGGTTGCAAGGGAGCGGGTTTTGGATCCGTCATCGCCCAGGTCAAGACTGTCCATCACGTCCTGCAGATGGTGGCGCATGGCCTGCGCCGCAGCGTCCTCGTCACCTGCGGCAATCTTGTCGATCAGCCCCAGATGCCCATCCAGCGAACAGCCGGAATGGGCCGGACGCCGGTAAAGCGCCACAACCAGACTGTCACGTGACACAAGCTCACGGACGAGATCGACCACCACCTCATTGCCCGTCATCCGTGCCAGCGCGCAATGAAAGGCCCCGGTCAGGCGATGCGCCCTGGCGTCGTCGCCGTTCGCCCTGGCCCGTTTCTCATCGACCACGATATCACGCAGCGTCTTCAACTGCTTGGGCTGCGCCAGACGGGTGACGGCACGAATAACCCCCTCTTCCACAATCTGGCGGGCGGCATTGACGGCGCGCGCTTCAGCGATCGACGGACGCGCAACAAAAGCCCCGCGCATCGGCGCGATCGTGACCATTTTCTGATCGGCGAGGCGGTAGAGAATCGGCCGGATGCGGGTCTTGCTGACACCGAAAATCTTGCCTAGATCGTCCTGCCCGAGCTTGGCACCAGGAGCAAGACGCCCCTCGATGATGGCATCGAAAATCTCGCTATAGATCTCGTCATCTGTCATGGGTCCGCTCTCTGACACCATCTTCGCTTTCGTACACGATCCTGTCGTGATGCCTCATGCGCCCTTCCTTGCAAAGCGTCAAGTCAGGTCGACGAAGTTGCAAATCTCAACCGAACCGTGGCGAAATTTTGCCGAAACGACGCGCCTAAATTCGAATTTTCAAAATTATCGTATACTTTTTTTGACAGCGCTGCCAAATCAACTGCTTATTTTCCGCACCGCAGAACCGCCTGAAAAGCAGATATTGCGATCAAAAATCGCCAGGAATCGAACTTGATCCAGGAAATATTCATCTCGCTGAACAGATCAACACGCAGATCAGATAACAGGCCTCACCGCCACCTGGCATAAGCCAAACTCAGAAACATCTCTATTCGTATACGATTTTCAAGAGGTTCTTCATTCTCAATTCCGAAAGCCGCAGCAGATCTCTGCAAAGGCCGATCTATCTTCCTTAAAATTACTGCATTTACAGTCACTTACAGAACTATCGGCAATACTGACATTCAGATTACAGCCGCGAGCGGCGAAGCGGCCACCACAAAACAGAATGTAAACAGGAAATAACACCAGACAAAAATCGTATACGATTCCGGTTGTGATGAAGGCGGTTTTGTGCAGTATACCCATTGGGAGACGGCCCGCATGCATGGAGGAGACCAGCGCGACCGGCCGGCTAGCCGCCGTTGCAGACAGGCCAAGCAGCACGAAAATGCGACTATCCAGGACGAAGGATTGGAAGCCACATGAAACATGCCCTTGCAGCCATCGCCATTCTGGCGGCAACACCTGCCGCCGCCGACCCCCTGCTCAACGACACCGTTGAATTTACCGGACAGATCTTCCAGCTCGATACCGCTGTGCCGGGTCTGGTGATTGCTGCGGTTCGCGGTGACGCAAGTGCCATATTCGGCTTTGGCGAAGTCGCCAAGGACAGCGGGATTGCGCCGGACGGCGATACGGTCATCGGCGTCGGATCGGTGACCAAGACCTTCACCGGACTGACTCTGGCTTCGCTGGCCGCCGACGGAACGGTTTCATTGACAGATCCCGTCGGCGCCCATGCCGGGGTTGTCGACGCCCTGCCGCAAATGGCGGGCCGGGAAATTCGGCTGATTGATCTTGCCACGCAGTCGAGTGGCCTTCCGCGCGAGCTGGAGCCGGTTGACGGCGCCGAGAAATATAGCGACGCCTCCTTCAAAGCCAATCTCACCGACCAGCCGCTCCTCTTTGCCCCGGGTACCGGCATGCTCTATTCCAATGTCGGCTTTGACGTGCTGGCTATGGCGCTTTCGGGCGTGACCGGCGAAGCCTATCCGGAACTGCTCAAATCCAGGGTCATCGACGAAATCGGCCTGACGTCGACCAGCTATGACAGGCCATCCGGCGAAAATGCCATGACGGGCTATGACTGGAACGGCAACCCGATGGATCCCGGCAACCCGATCGCCAATCGCGGCGGCGCCTCAGGCCTCTACACCACGGCCAATGACATGGTGCGCTACCTGAAATGGAATCTGGATCGCCTTGGCAAGAAGGATGCCGATATGCGCGCGATCAGCCACGCCGCCTGGCTGATGCGTGACGGCCTTTCGCCGGTTTACGGCCTGGATGAATCCGGTCACATGGACGCCATGGGGCTCGGCTGGGTCATCATGATGCCGGAGGGCGACCATCCGCTGATCATCCAGAAGGCAGGCGGAACCAATGGCGTGTTCAGCTATCTCGCTTTTGCTCCGACCCGCGGCGTCGGTGTCTTCATCGCCATCAACCAGTTCAATTTCTCCGCCGGCATGGAGATGGCCCATGTGGTCAACGATCTGATCGCCACGCTGGCGCCGCGCTGAGCCGCGCCATGCCCTGGCCGGCAATAAGGCCCGGCCCGCCACAGGGTCGGGCCTTCGTCGAACGATAGATATCGTGGCTGACGCTGCATGAATGCACTTGTGCTCAGTCCGGCCATCGCGGCACATAATGGCATTCACCGTGGTTGATATTTTCCAGAGACCCGCAAACGCATGAAGCCGCACCCTTCGATACGCAAATTCCGCCGCAGCATCGCCGCCTTCCTGCTGATTTCAGGACTGGGCCCCGCATTGGCCAGTGCTGGCGAAGTGCCTCTCACTGTCCTCAATGGCGTTCATCCGATCGTGCAGGTCTCGATCAACGGCGCCGCTCCGATCGCTATGCTGGTCGATACGGGTGCGGCGACCAACATGGTCGCCCCTGCCTTTTTCCAGGCGGGCCAGGCTGAATTATGCTTTGAGGACGGGACCTGCGTGTCCGACAGCATGAAAGCCGCCGAAAGTCCGTACAGCCTGTCACGACCGGGCTACATCAATGGACTGCTCGGTTACAGCACGCTTTCCAGGCTGAAGGTGACGCTGGATTATCGCAAGGCCAGAATGATCATCGGCGCCCTCCCGACGGAGCGCGATGCAACGCACCTTTCCTATGTCATCGACAAGACCCGCCGTCCGCATATGCCCATGACCGTCGGCGACGCCACCTTTCAGACCATACTGCTCGACACCGGCTCATCCTATACCCGCGTCAAGGGTGCGGTCGGCAACGCCTTCCACAATGATGCAACTGAATATTCCATCCAGATGACGCGGCAGGAGAAGACGACACTTTCAGCGCCAATGCATGTCTGCGCCCGACAGGTCTGCCTGGATGATGTGATCGTGCAGAAAGCCAAATGGGCGGCCATCGGCGGCAGCTTTCTCAACCGCTTCCGCGTCGGCATCGATGGGCCGGGCAGGCAGCTGGTGCTGGCGCGCCAGCCGGGGCCGCCACTGGAAGCCGCAGCCCCCCTGCGTCGTTATGGCCTGCAGATCAACACCGCTGATGCTGGCCGGATTGTCTATGTCCGGCGCGGCTCAGCCGCAGCCAAAGCCGGGCTCGACACCCGGGACCGCATCGTCGCCATCAACAACAAGCCAATCGAAGCGCTTGGCTATATTGGTGCGATTACCGAGATGGAACAGGCAGCGCACATCGAGCTGACGCTCGGAAGCGGAGACAGAATTGCACTTGAGGAATGAGCCGGGCCATCGCCAATGGCCTAAACTGCCAGACGGAGCTCCTGCGAGATCCACGCGACAGTTTAGGCCGTGACATGGCGATATTGTGCATCAACCGAGCGGAGCCCGTTGCCAGCCGGCCAGCCGCTCATGTCCGCTGCGTCAGCAGGGCAAATTCAGGCAGTGAGCGAGCCCGCCCGCCTGAAGATGTTCTCAGGAAGGCGAGGCCGGCTGCACATCGCCCGAGCCTCCCCCGGAGTCAGCTTCGCTGACGCTCCCACCGATGCTTGATTTCTCTTCGGCGGAAAGCGTTGTATCGGCATTGACCGCATTCGTGACGGAATTGGCGACCGCGTTGCGCGCCGCGCCCGCAGGCGTGGCGGTAACAACGGCGCTTGCCACCGCGGCTTTGCCTCCGGCCGGCATCGCATTAACCGCCGCAACGGCAACCTGAGCACGCTGCTGGGCTGGCACCGCCTGAACGAAAGCAGCGGCGATCGATCCCGACAGGCCGGGGGTTACGGCGGCAGAGGAAACCAGCGACGCCGCAAGGGTCGCCACCGGAATATTCGGATTCGCCTGAATGAAGGCACGAATCGCAGCAACCTTTTGCGTGCTGCTCATCGACGCCATGCTCTGGGCCAGCGCCGCAATGCTTTGCGCGGCAATCGCTGGCCCGGGTGCCTGCGCGAAGCCAGGCTGTGATACCAGCGGGAACATCAAGATTGAAAAAGATGCGAAAATTTTAATTTTTCTTTGAATGCTTGCCATTATGGACTGTTTCATGGTCGAAACTCCGTTGCACCCAACCATGACATGTAATATTTTTGCTAAGTTTTAATCAATATTAAATTATTTAATTAAATTTTTATATTTAATAAAGATTAAATCGTCGTTTTTTACATTTTTACACAAAAATGTAAAAACATACAACAATATACAAGATGACGAAACCGCAACCGAATTTGGCGGGCACCCCGGCACAGATCGCGCTTGTTCAGCGGCCGAGGCAACCGGCGCGCCATGGTCATGGCCCGCCCATGAGAACGCGGCCATTGGCATAAAAATTCGGCATCACAATAGCGCCGCCAAAACATCGGCGACCATCTGTCAATGATTTGATCTCAGAGGAAGAATATGGCGGAGAGGGAGGGATTCGAACCCTCGATACGGTCACCCGTATGCCGCATTTCGAGTGCGGTGCATTCGACCACTCTGCCACCTCTCCAGGATCCATGTGGTCAGCGCTTGTGAGCGCGGGGTGTCTCTTAGCGGGCAAAGGGCTGTGACGCAAGGGCTAAATGACGTCTTTTTTTGCCTTTCAGCTTGACTTGCCGATGCCAATTCCATATCGAAGCTTTCGGACGCGTGTGTCCGCTTGATATACGCGAAAGGTTCGGCTTTGCCGGACGATCACCGGCAGACCGGTTCTCAAAGTTTTACGCTGAGAGCCCTGCTCAAACAAGACTGACAAAAAGACGGCCGCCTTCGGTTGCGAAGGCATGAGCCGGACCGAACATGAAAGGATAAAAAATGTTCGCAGTCATCAAGACCGGCGGTAAGCAGTACCGCGTCATGGCCGAGGACACGCTTTCCATCGAGAAGCTCGATGCTGAAGCCGGTGCCACGGTTGAATTCGATTCCGTTCTCATGGTCGGAGAAGGTGCCGATGCCAAGATCGGCGCGCCCTTTGTTGCAGGCGCAGTGGTCAAGGCGGAAGTTGTCGAACAGACCCGCGGCAAGAAGGTCATCGCCTTCAAGAAGCGTCGTCGCCAGAACTCGAAGCGCTCGCGCGGTCACCGCCAACACTTCACGGTCGTCAAGATCACCGACATCATTGCCGGCTGATCGGTTAAGAGCAGTTCTCGAAGAGATTTAAAGGAGCACTCCAATGGCACATAAGAAAGCTGGCGGTTCCTCGCGCAACGGTCGCGATTCTGAATCCAAGCGCCTTGGCGTAAAGAAGTTCGGTGGCGAAGCTGTCATTCCGGGCAACATTATCATTCGTCAGCGTGGCACGCAGTGGCATCCCGGCACCAATGTCGGCATGGGCAAGGATCACACCATCTTTGCAACCACAGAAGGCAATGTCACGTTCCGTACGCGCGCCAATGGCCGAGTCTACGTATCCGTGACGGCCAAACAGGCAGAAGCAGCGGAATAAGCCGGACCGCTATAAACAGCCGGCGTCACATCGACCCGGCTGAGCATTCTGGTTCAGACCTGAGAAATCAGAAGGGGAGATGGGACGCCACCATCTCCCCTTTTTGATTTCAAACCCAGGAAAGGACCTGACAATGCAAGAAGATCTACAAAGGGAGAGCCAATCGCGGCTATCCCGCGAGCGGCTAAGGCCGGATCGGTCAAGACGGGATTGCCCCGTCCTTCTTTCGGAACGGCTCGTTTTGCGCGCGCCCCACGAAGATGACATCGACGCCATTGCCCATCTCGCCAATAACAACAAAATCGCCACCATGGTGTCGCGCATGCCGCACCCGTACACGATCGATGACGCGGCGAATTTTGTTCGACGCGGCCAAGAGGGCGTGATCGGCAATTGCGTCTATGCCATCACAAAAGCCGATAACGGTGCCTTTCTCGGCTGCTGCGCGGTTGAAACCATTCCCGATGACGAAAGTGTCGTCGAGATCGGCTATTGGCTGGGCGAACCCTATTGGGGCAAGGGCTACACCACCGAAGCCGCCCAGATCATGATCGACATGGTGTTCCGCACCCGCGAGGAGGTCGAGACCATCGATGCCCGTTGCCGGGTGGTCAACGCCGCCTCGCGCCGGGTTCTGCAGAAGTGCGGCTTCCAGTATCAGGGCGCCGGCATGGC
This sequence comes from Martelella sp. HB161492, assembly GCF_013184775.1. GTDB lineage: Bacteria > Pseudomonadota > Alphaproteobacteria > Rhizobiales > Rhizobiaceae > Martelella. The sequence goes on along the minus strand of NZ_JAATVV010000003.1, from coordinate 178,261 downwards.
CCAGTCCCTTGCCGTCGGCGGCAGTGTACCGGTCGAATGGTACCGGCTCGACCGGCGGACCTGGATGTCGCTGAAGAGCTGGGGGGCACCCCGATGAACATTCACATCAACGCGCCCCTGCCGCCCTTCATCGAAACGAAGCGTTTAAGACTTCGGCCGCACCGCCTCAGCGATTGCGGCCCGATATCCGAGACGCTTTCGGACTTCAGGGTCACGCGCATGCTCGCACGCGTACCCTACCCTTACGGCGAGGATGACGCCCGCGACTGGCTGAACCTGATATTGGCACCGGATGACGACTGGCATTTTGCCATCACCCAGCCGGCAGACGACGTTCATATCGGCACGATCTCGATCGAGCGCCGGCAACAGGCCTGGCATCTTGGCTACTACCTCAATCGCTATTACTGGAGACGCGGTTTCATGAGCGAAGCGGCCTCCGGGCTGATCGAACGCTTCTTCAGCAGGCACGGCGCCGTGATCCTCCATTCCGGCGCCTATGCGGAAAATCGCGCGTCACAACGGGTACAGGAAAAGCTCGGCTTCCGCGTCACCGGACTGCGCGATCTCTATTCCGTGTCCACCAGCCAGATGATGCCAGAGGTCACAACCGAACTGAAAGCGAGCGAATTTCAGCCTTTCGAATTCGCCTGAACTGAGACGGCCGGGCCATGCCGCCCGGCCGTCCGATCACAGCGTTTCGCCACGTCCACACCAGCCTCATTCACGATCGGCTGCTGAACAGCGGAAATACCCGACCCCGCGAGTTGCGCTTCACCCACCGGGCTGAAACGCCCCTCATATCCGGCCTTTTTCATCCCCCTTTATCCCCGCCCTCAGCGTGAGGCTTATCCTTGTTGCCAGTGACAACACGGGCAGGGAGCCAGAGCGATTGTGTGAATTTTGCAGCCAGAAAGCGCAACCGAACCGGGGCTCAAGCGCCTACAGGCAGGCCTTTGAGGCCTATCTGCGCTACGGCACGCCGATCCCGCCTGAGACCAAAGAGGCCCCGAGCCGCACCTCTCATTATATCTGGCGCACCATGCGCGACGATCGCGTTCGTGCCTCCCATGCGGCCAATGACGGCAATATCTACGCCTTCGACAACCCGCCTGTGACCGGCAATCCCGGCGAGGCCTATGGCTGCCGCTGCATTGCCGAACCCTATGATGCCTCGACGGGGGAATATTTCGATATTCGCCTGTCCGGTGTGTCAGATGCAACCGAACAATGGCCCTGGTGGAGGTTCGCCGGTCATTATTTCACCGGCCACGGAAAGCCGGTGACGGTGCGCGAAACAGGTTATCTGTCCGAGGTCGTTCTCAAGTTCCAGCAAGAGGCGATCGACAATCCTTTGCGACTGCCGGGGCAGATCGCGGACAGGGCGCGCACCACAGGAGAAGGCGATTTCGTTTACGGTTTCGAGGGCAATTATGAAATGCAGCAGATCGTTTTCAGCATCGGCACGACGACGATCAGCGGCACGGCGTCTGGAAGCTGCCGCAGGAACGCCGGCATGCTCGAACTTGATGGCGACATCACCTTCGAACTGACCGACATGTTTCGCGATCCCTATGACGCGGAAAGCTATTATAAGTGGCTACATGAAGCTGCGGGGCGTGTTGTCGATGCAATTGCATCCGGACTGGACAGCGCAACCGAGATTGCCGGTCGCGTTTCGCTCAACTCGGCAATGGCGACAGGACACTTTTTACGCTGGTGCTCGAAATGGCGGAACGCGCCCTAGAGGACAGTCATCACTTTTACCGCGATTTTCTCGATCTCATGCCCAGGGAGGTACTTTTCGCCACACCTTATGATATTGTTGACACTTGGGACGGCAGCTTCTCCGGGAAAATCTCGTTTGATCGTAAAAAGAGCCTCTATTTTTACCAATCCCGATGAGGTGCTTTCTTGCGCGGCCGTATTGCCATGATATCCCCGGGACGGCAGGTCTTGCTGGCTGTTTCCGTCATCATCGGCTTTGCTTTGCTGCTAACGGCCTTTGGCCGCTCCTCATGCGTCGTGCTGCCCGACGGAACCATGATCGGCTACAACGCCATTTTTCCGCTCTACCAGAGCACGCTCATCGACAGTAGAATCTGGAGCGCGGACGGGAAGACCAGCGTCAGGACCAACTTTGATGTCCTGCTATCGAGACATGAAAGTGATCCCGATCTTGTCATCATGGAGAGCCCGCTTGGAATACTGACCATGGACGGCCGCGAAATGATACCGCTTATTCATGACTATCCGTCAAAAGACCCCATGCCTGGCCGGGAAAGCTGGCGCGATATTCCTCTGGGTGAACCCATCCTCGGGACCAACCTTTCCCTCATCCAGAACGCCCTCACCTACGATCCCCATTTTCGAAACCGGTTCTGCCGGACACCGCTCTTTGCATTGCACCCGCCGGAATGAGACGACAGGAAGCGGGTTCTACTTCCCGAACCATCTCGCAACAGTCTTCCACCACCAAGACGAAGCGAGACCGGTCTTTTCCTCTCCCCACCGGTCCCCGCAACAGCCAGCGCCCTTATCCTTTGCGGGTCACAACGGAAAAAGGGGCGAGAGTCATGTGCGGGTTCGGCGGAAAAACCACCGACCGGTCGACAACAGCTTATCGCAGGGCCTTCGAGGCCTATCTGCGCTATGGCACGCCGATCAGGCTTGAAACCAAGGACGGGCCAAGCCCGGCGTCTCACATTGTCTTCTTAAGCGTTTCCGGACGGAAAACCGGCGGCCACTTTTCCTGGAAACGCTTGGCATCTGGCGCACCCGCCACGATGCGAAGGTCCGTGCCTCCCACGCCGCCAATGACGGCAACATCTACGCCTTCAACAATCGAATTTTGACCTACGACAATATGATTGGCGACCGTATCGTAAAATTGATCGCCAGCGGCCTGGAAGACGCATCAGAAATCGCAGCTGACATTTCGCAGACATTAGGCAATCCCGGTCCGTCTCTCTTCAATTATGTATTCGCGATGGCCGTAAGCGCTTTGAACGACAGCCGGAACAGGTCTCGGGCACTGCTCTCGCATATACCGATCGAGGTTCCCTTCAGCTCACCCTATGGTATAACTGGAGCATGGGAAGCAGCCTTCTCAGCACGTATATTGGCCGACGCGAGCAGGAGCCGTTATGCTGAAGCCAAGGACCGGCAATGAAACCCACTGCGATTGCGATTTTCAAGGTTTCAGCACCAATCGTCGTTTTTGCCACCGCCTTTCTCGCACTCGGAACCTATCTGACGCGGGAAACCTGCATTATTCTGCCTGACGGCAGCATGATTGGCTACAGAGCCATCCTTCTCACTCAGCGCGATGATGGGTTGAATATTGTCCTGAAGCGCCCTGACGGTACGGTGGTTCTGACGCATGATTCCGACGTCCGCATATCCAGGCACCCGACCGACCCAGACAAAATCACCATCCATTATCCGGGCGGAAGGCTGAACATCGACGGACGGGAGATCATGCCCATCATTGCAAGTGACATGTTCTCCGACGGCTGGAACAGTCCGAGTCATCCATTGGGGGAAAGCCTGTTCATGACTAATCTCTATGGCATCTATTATTGGCTTCAGGAGGGCCACTGGGGGGAAACCCGGTATTGCGGCACAAAATTCCTTGCCTTCCACAAGCCGGATTGAACGCCGCCAGATCCGGCCTTTTTCATCCCCCTTTATCCCCGTCCTCAGCGTGAGGCTTATCCTTGATGCCAGTGACAACACGGACAGGGAGCCGGTGCGATTACGCGAATTTTGCATTCAGAAAGCGCAACCGAACCAGCCCTCAAGCGCCGACAGGCAGGCCTTTGAAACCCTGTACGATGGCGGGCGCGGCGCTCAACCACCAAATTTGCAGCACCATCCAGATCGGGAAGCGACCGGAGCCTTTGGCGGCGAGATCGACATGCGAGGGCGGCGGGACATCCGGCTCAAGAACCGCCCATTCTGCCTCCGTCAAATCGCTTGGCAAGGCCAGGTCTTCACGGGCATATTGCGCCCGGTTGGTATCAGTCCACATCGTTGCGCTCCGGAATCTGTTGCCCCCTTGATCAACGATTGCGCTTGTCGCCAAGGATACTCCACAGAAAACACTCAGCTTAATTGCGGATCAGGCTCTGACTGATAGCCAATTCCTGGGTAATCGTCGCGCAAGATATTGGCTCTGCCTACTATACTGTCATCTATATTGACTTGAATGACCGCCAGCTTTATAGGCGAAAATTGAGCTGACCGAAATCGCGTCGGGAAACCGGGCGTTTGTTGTCGGAGCGGCCCTTCTATATCTATGTGAAGCTGGAGAAATGTCCTTGGCCCTGATCACGTCTTTCTTCCGCCGCGCGAAGCGCCCCGCAGCACCAGAACCAGCCGTACCCGCGACGGCGAATGAGCCCGCACCGGCCGCCGCTTCGAAACGAAAGCAGATCTACATTCACTCCCATCACAAATGCGCGTCGCGCTGGGCGATCTCCTATTTCGAGGAAGTTGCCCGGCGCAATGGCTTGTCTTTCCACCATTCCGATTACACCAGTGACGTCGCGCCGGTTGATGCGGATATCGTATTTTTCGGCAACTCATCCTATGAACGGGCCGCAGGCGGTCAGCTTGCGGGGCTGCATTTTGTCCGCAACCCGCTGAATATCCTTGTTTCAGCCTATTTTTCGCATCTCAAGACGCATCCGGATGCTGGCTGGTCCAACCTGACAATGCAGCGGGCGCTGCTGAAGGCCGTCAGCCAGAATGATGGCCTGCACCTGACCAATCTCTTTCTTGATCGCAGCGACATCAATGATGGTGCCATCGGCCCCCTTTATGCGCTGCGCAAATGGGATTTTGACGACGCGCTCTTCGAGACGATCCGTGTCGAGGACATGGTTCGCGCACCTTCGGAGACCATTTCCAGCATTCCGGCCTTTGCCGCTCTCGATCTGCCTGACAGCCAAGATTTCAGCTTCGAGAAGGCGTCCGGCGGCCGTACGCCCGGTCAGGTGGACGAAAACTCGCATTATCGCAGCGGCGATCCCGACGAATGGAAACGCTACGTCCCGGATGCACTTATTCTCTATGCGCAATCCGCCTTTGCCTCGCTCCTCAGCCATCACTACCCGGAACTGGCGGCTGCGGACGTCATGGAGCAAATCGCAGCGCAGAAATAGCAACTGGCCCGTCGCAGCCCCGCGCTTTTCATGCCGCTGACCGGTCTGTCTCCAAGCCGGAAAGTGGGTCGCTATTCTGAAGGAGATGCCGCGCCGCCCGCAAGCTCCACCCATAAGGGAAAGTGATCGGAGCCCCGCGCGGCAAGATCGACATGGCCTGACTTCAAAAGCGGCACGAGGCCGGGATGGGCAAAGGCGTAATCGAGATACATGCCCTCCCCCTCCGGCAGGCTTGGATGCGTCCAGGTGATGCAACCGGGGCCGCGCGTCTTCAGCCGGTCGAGCAGATCAACGGCAACGCCCTCACGCAAGGTGCGCCAGCCGCCAGTATCCTTTTCGCCAGCCATTTCCAGATATTCCGGCGTTTCCGGTTCCATGTTGAAATCGCCCATGAGCAGGAAATGTTCCGGCATGGGCGGATCGGCGAGGCCGAACTCGACCGAGCCCGTCACCGCACCGCCCTCGCGCGCAAAGCCGAACAGCCTGTCTTTCAGGAAACGCAGCTGATCAATGCGCTCGCGCGGCGAGACATGATCGAGATGGACGGAATAAAAGCGCAGTGGCCCCACCGGCGTCTCAATGACGGCTTCCAGCGCCGAGCGCTGATAGTTGATCCGCTCATAGGTGCGGCTGCGCGGCAAAAGCAGATGGCGGGTTGAAAGCAGCGGAAAGCGTGACAGGATCATATTGCCGAACTGCAGACGGCGTTCGACAATGCGGCCGTCTTGACGGGAATGGTCGAGATGGACATCGCAGCCAGGCCCATAGGCCAGGAAAAAATCCGGGAAAAGGGCCGCGATTTCCGCAACCATGTCGCGTTCGCCATTCTTGGGAAAACCGCGCGTCACCTCCTGCAGCGCGATCAGATCCGCACCTTGAAGGCTTGCGGCAATGCGTGCGAGATCATATTTGAGGTCCAAACCGGTCCCAAACTGGATATTATAACTCGCGATACGCATGATACCCTTTGACCTCCGCCCGACTGAACGATAACGATGCGGCTGGTTTTGCAACCGCCGGCTAACGAACACAAGTGAAAGAAACATGAAATTTCTCGATGAGGCAAAAGTCTATATCCGCTCAGGCGACGGCGGCGCCGGCAGCGTGTCGTTCCGACGCGAGAAATATATCGAGTTCGGCGGCCCGGACGGCGGTGACGGCGGACGCGGCGGCGATGTCTGGGTTGAGGCCGTCAACGGCCTCAACACGCTGATCGATTTCCGTTTCCAGCAGCATTTCAAGGCTTCAACCGGCATTCACGGCATGGGCCGCAACCGCAACGGTGCCAATGGTGCCGATGTGACGCTGAAAGTGCCGGTGGGAACCCAGGTCTTCGAGGAAGACAATGAAACGCTGATCTGCGACATCACCGAGGAAGGCCAGCGCTTCCGTCTTGCCGCCGGCGGCAATGGCGGCTTTGGCAATGCCCATTTCAAGACTTCGACCAATCAGGCGCCGCACTGGGCCAATCCCGGCCTTGAGGGCGAAGAGAAAACGGTCTGGCTCAGGCTGAAACTGATCGCCGATGCAGGGCTGGTGGGGCTTCCCAATGCGGGCAAGTCGACCTTCCTGTCGGCGGTCACTCGCGCCCGGCCGAAGATCGCCAATTACCCCTTCACCACGCTGCATCCCAATCTCGGCGTTGCAACCGTCGATACGCGCGAATTCATCCTGGCCGACATTCCCGGCCTGATCGAAGGCGCGCATGAAGGTGTGGGCATTGGTGACCGTTTCCTCGGCCATGTCGAGCGGACCCGCGTGCTGCTGCATCTGATCTCCGCCCAGGAGGAAGACGTCGCCAAGGCCTATACGACCGTGCGTGGCGAGCTTGAGGCCTATGGCAATGAAATCGCTGAAAAGCCCGAAATCGTCGCCCTGTCGCAGATCGATATTCTCGATGACGAAACCCTTGCCGAAAAGAGGGCCGCGCTGGAAGAGGCGTGCGGGATGAAGGTCCTGGCCCTTTCCTCCGTCGCTGGCAAGGGCGTTCCGGAGGCGCTGCGCCAGCTTCTCTCGGTGATCATTGCGGAAGAAAACCGGCTTGGCATTGCCGCGCGACCAAGCAGCGGGGACAAGGGTCGGCACGACAAGTGGGAACCCTGAAATGACCCAGGGTGCGAAACGGGCGCTCGCCCATTATCACCGGATCGTCATCAAGATCGGCTCGGCGCTGCTGGTTGACCGCGGAAACGGGCTGAAGCGCGATTGGCTGACCCGGCTTTGTGACGATATCGCCGCACTGAAGGAAAAGGGCGTTGAAGTGCTGGTGGTCTCCTCCGGCGCTGTTGCCCTTGGCCGCACCGTGCTGCACACCCATCCAGGCGCCCTGAAGCTGGAAGAGGCCCAGGCGGCGGCGGCCGTCGGCCAGATCGGCCTTGCCGGCGCCTGGACGGAAGCGCTGAAGGCACATGGCATTCTCGCCGGCCAGATCCTGCTGACGTTGCAGAATACCGAAGAACGACGGCAATATCTCAATGCCCGCGCCACGATCCGCCAGCTTCTGAAGGCTGGTGCCGTGCCGATTGTCAATGAGAACGACACGATCGCCACCTCGGAAATCCGCTACGGCGACAATGACCGGCTGGCCGCCCGCGTTGCCACCATGATCGGCGCCGATCTGCTGATCCTGCTGTCAGATATTGACGGGCTTTATTCAGCACCGCCGCACCTTGATCCGAACGCGAAATTCCTGGCCGAAATCCCCGTCATCACCCCCGAAATTGAGGCGATGGCCGGTGGTGCGGCCTCTGAGCTTTCGCGCGGCGGCATGCATACCAAGATCGAGGCGGGCAAGATTGCCACCACGGCAGGCTGCGCCATGATCATCGCGTCAGGCAAGATCGATCATCCGTTGCGCGCCGTCGAGGATGGTGCGCGCCATTCGATGTTCCATGCCTCGCATATGCCGGTCAATGCCCGCAAGACATGGATCGCCGGCCAGCTCCTGCCCGCCGGAACGATCCATATTGATGACGGCGCGGTTGCGGCGCTGAAGCGCGGCAATTCGCTGCTGCCAGCCGGCGTCAGCGCCGTCGACGGGCATTTCTCCCGGGGCGACACCGTTGCCATCGTCAACCGTTTCGGCGGCGAGATCGCCCGCGGCCTTTCCGGCTACGACAGCGACGAGGCGCGATCGATCGCCGGGCAGAAAACGGGTGGCATCGAGGCCATTTTGGGCTATCCAGCACGGGCGGCGATGGTACACCGCGACGATCTGGTCATGACCCTGCACGAAACGGCAGGCAACAAGGATGGAACCCATGCTTGAGAATATCGCAACGTTGAGTGACGTAGGCACCCTGATGCTCGACATGGGCAGACGGGCAAAGGCCGCATCGCATGCGCTTGCGATCGCCCCAACGGAGCAGAAAAACGCCGCCCTTCTGGCCATGGCTGACCAGATCGAGGCACATATGGCCGATATTCTCAAAGCCAATGCAGACGATGTTGCCGATGGCCGCAAGAACGGGCTGACCGGTTCCTTCATGGACCGGCTGCAGCTTGATGAAAAGCGTGTCGCCGCCATGGCGCAAGGCTTGCGTGCTGTCGCAGCGCTAAAAGATCCGGTTGGTGACCTGATCGCGGCATGGGACCGGCCCAACGGCCTGAAGATCGAGCGCGTTCGCACGCCGCTTGGTGTCATCGGCGTGATTTATGAAAGCCGTCCTAATGTGACTGCGGATGCCGGAGCGCTGACACTGAAGGCCGGCAATGCTGTCATCCTGCGTGGCGGATCGGATTCGGCCCGTTCGGCCCGCGCCATTCATGAGGCGATGAAGACCGGTCTGCGTCAGGCTGGATTGCCGGAAGATGCAATCCAGATCGTGCCGACCACCGACCGTGCCGCCGTCGGCGCCATGCTTTCCGGCCTGGACGGCGCCATTGACGTGATCGTTCCGCGTGGCGGCAAAAGCCTTGTCGGCCGCGTCCAGCGCGAGGCACGGGTGCCGGTCTTTGCCCATCTGGAAGGGCTCTGCCATGTCTATGTCGACAAGTCCGCCGACCTTTCGATGGCGGAAAAGATTGTCGTCAATGCCAAGATGCGCCGCACCGGCATCTGTGGTGCTGCCGAAACGCTGCTGATCGACCGCGCCGATGCCGGCCGCCTGCTGCTGCCGCTTGTCGAGGCGCTGGAAAAGGCTGGCTGCGAGGTCCGTGTTGACAGCACGCTTGCGAGCGCCCTGCCCGGCCGCCCCGAAGCCACCGAGGATGACTGGTATACCGAATATCTCGATGCCATCATCTCGGTGAAGCTGGTCGACGGCATTTCCGGCGCCATCGACCATATCGAACATTATTCCTCGCATCACACCGAGGCCGTGATCGCCGAAGATCCAGACGTCGTTGCCCGTTTCTTCAACGAGATCGACAGCGCCATCCTGCTGCACAACGCCTCGACACAATTCGCCGATGGCGGCGAATTTGGCATGGGAGCGGAGATCGGCATTGCGACCGGAAAAATGCATGCGCGCGGCCCGGTCGGTGTGGAACAGCTGACCTCGTTCAAATATCGCGTGCACGGCACCGGCCAGACAAGGGCGTAAGGCGTGGGCGAAACGACGATCGAGCGCCGTTTTCTGACCATGCCCCATTGCGAACGGGGCATGGTGATCGGGCTTTTCGGCGGTTCGTTCAACCCGCCGCATGAGGGGCATCTGCTGGTGGCAAAGCTTGCCATCCAGCGCCTTGGCCTTGATCAGCTGTGGTGGATGGTCACCCCTGGCAACCCCTTGAAGACGGGCAGCGCGCCCCTTGCCGAACGCCTTGCCGAGAGCCGCCGCCTTGCGCGTGATCCGCGCATCAAGGTGACGGCGCTGGAAAAGGGACTAGCGACCAGCTACACCGCCAAAACCATCCGTATCGTCAAGGCCCGCCATCAAGGTGTGCACTTCATCTGGATCATGGGCGCCGATAATCTCGCCGATTTCCATCGCTGGCAGCAATGGAAGGCGATTGCCCGGATGGTGCCGATGGCCGTCATCGACCGGCCCGGATCAAGCCTGGCCCATCTGTCATCAAAGACAGCGCGCACCTTCGCGCGTTACCGCGTGCATGAGCGGAATGCCGCCACGCTTCACCTCAGACAGCCGCCAGCCTGGACCTTTATCCACGGCCCGCGTTCGCCATTGAGTTCAACCGCTCTGCGCATCGGCCAGAACCGCGCAGACGACCGCCGGGATACCGAATGACGCGCCTGACGATTATCGACCATATCACCGACCCTGGAACGGCCGGCGGCACCAATGATGACAGCTGCGGCTGGACGGAAGACAGTGTCTTCGTCATCGATGGCGCAACGGGCCTGGCTGACCGGCAATATATGGCTGGACATGGCAGCGACGCCGCATGGCTTGCCCATCTGGCGACCGAGTTTTTCGAAAAAGCCGATGGGACAGTGCTCAGCGATACCGTGCGGGCACTGAATGAACGGGCAGCACAACAATTCGCACTTGCTGCAGACGGCGAGATCACGCCGCGTCATGCCTGGCCGGCCGCCGCCTTTCAGATGCTGAGGATTGAAAACGGACAGCTGGTCACCCGTGGGCTGGGCGACTGCCGCCTGTTCCTGCTTGATGCCGACGGACGTATTTTCCAGGCAAGCGCCCTTGAAGACAATCGCGAACGGGAAACCGCCTCGGCTGCAGCCCATCTTGAACGGGTCGGCGGGCTGGCTGGCCTCGGCAGGCTCAACCGCGATCCCGAAACCCTTGCAAGCCTGAGAGCGGGCCGGGAAAAACACAATACCGAAGGCGGACGGATCTGGACCCTTGGCCTGGTGCCGGATGCGGCCGACCATATCGCGAGCACCGACATCACGCTCACGCTGCCTGCCTATGGGCTGGTCTGCTCGGATGGCTTTGCCGCCTTGTGCGACGCCTATGATCTGTTTGATCCCGGCAGCCTTGTCTCTGCAGCACGCTCCCATGGTCTGCTGCCACTCATCAACGCCCTGCGCGACATCGAGCGGGCGGTCGACCCGGACGGGAAGAGATTTCCCCGCTTCAAGGTCTCAGATGATGCCACGGCAGTGTTATTTATGCTTGATTAACAAGGCCGAAACCGCGCCCAAGCGCCCCCGATACCAGCGCATCGCGCCACACATCTTGCAAGACAGGCCATTTGGCGGGTATTCTATTTCCGCGGCTCACCCTTGCACACGAGTCGTGTTTCGTGCTTGTTCCGGTCATTGAAGAAAGGAAGACCCCTGACAACATTGCACGCCAAGGACAAGGCTGACAAAGCCGGTCCGAAGAGCGCCAACAGCGGCACACAGTCCGCCAACGCGGCTCTCTCCGTCGTCCTCGATAGCCTCGAGGATTCGAAAGCAGAAGATATTGTCACCATCGACATTGCTGGCAAGTCGGCGCTCGGCGACCATATGGTTGTGGTTTCGGGCCGGTCGAACCGTCATGTCGTGGCGATCTGCGACCATCTGGTCCGCGACATCAAGGATGCCGGTCTTGGTCCGGCACGCGTCGAAGGCGCAGATGCCGGTGACTGGGTGCTGATCGACACCGGTGACATCATCGTCCACGTCTTCCGTCCCGAAGTCCGCGAATTTTACAATATCGAGCGGATGTGGTCGGCACCGGAAATGGGCGAAGGCAGACTGCATTAGAGCGCCGTGCGTCCTTTTGGACGCACCTGGACGCTCTAGCTTGTTGAATCTACGCATCGTTCTTTTCGAAAATCGATTCCGATTTTCGAGCCGATGCACCAGGCCGCCAGCGCCCGGCGCGACGATGGGCATGTGACTGCATCGCATCATTGTGCGACCGGCAGACATGATCGGTTGTGCTCAGGTTAACAATGCATCGGGACCGTCTGGCCTGACGGTCCTATGGGCTGCGGGCGCCGGCAGGGCAACAGCCTCATTGTCGGCGCAGAGCAGCCATGGGCGCAAAGCCGGCGACCGTTTGCCGCCAGGGCATTGGTGCCAAGGCAGGGCGCGACATGAGGCGGCCGACACCGGTTTTCTCCGGCTATCGCGTCGCGTTGCAGCCGGAATGGAAAAGACTGAAGGTTATGCAGATCGGTATATTCGCCGTCGGGCGGCTGAAATCCGGCCCGGAAAAAGAGCTCGTTGCACGCTATCTCGACCGGCTTGCCAAGATGGGGCGCGCGCACGGCATTGAATTCACACGCGTCAATGAAGTCAGTGAGAGCCGGGCCAGCAATGCCGACACACGCAAGCGCGAGGAAGCGGACGTCCTGCTGCGCAGCCTTGCGCCCGACACGGTGCTGATCCTTCTGGACGAACATGGCAAGTCGCATGACAGCGAAAGCTTTGCCGAAGCAATCGGGAAAATCCGCGATGCCGGCAAGCGTGAGATCATCTTCGCCATTGGCGGCGCCGATGGCCTCGATCCGTCACTGAGGGACCGCGCCAATATGACGGTCAATTTCGGTGCGATGACATGGCCGCATCAGATTGTCCGCATCCTGCTGGCAGAACAGCTCTACCGGGCGGTGACCCTGATGGCGGGGCATCCCTATCACCGCGCCTGAAACTCTCACACTTTGTTGAGACGACAGGAATGGCTTGGTTTATTCTTCATTAACCGCTATCCGTCAAAGCTCAGCCCGACAACCGGCAGAAGAGTGGCGATGAACAACAGATGGCCAGGCATTATGATGGGCAGGGCGGCGCTTCAGCGCGTGCTTTCGCTCGCCCTGATGTCATGTCTCTGTCTGCCGCTGCTGCCGCAGAGTGCTGCCTTCGCCGAAAATACGGCCAATACCGAGACCAGCGACGCCGAGGCGCTGGTGAACCAGCTTTCCAGCGAGCGCGATGCAAAACAGGTCGAACTCGACAAGCTGCAGCAGAACATTACCCTCTCATCCAGCCGGATGAGCCAGCTTCAGGCCGAGATCGACAAGCTTGCCGGCGACAATGCCAGCCTGAAGCAGGCGCTGGTGGATTCGGCTGCCCGGCGCCGCGCTCTTGAGGAAAAGATCGGCAACAGCGAGCAGAAGATTGCCGATCTCACCACGAAAGAAGATGCCCTGCATCAGGCGCTCAACAGTGAGCGTGACGTGCTGGCCGACGTGCTGGCAGCGCTGCAGCGCATGGGGCGCGATCCGCCGCCGGCGCTTCTGGTCTCACCGGGCGATGCGCTTGCCTCTGTGCGTTCGGCAATCCTTCTGAACGGCGTCGTGCCGGAGCTGCGCGACAAGCTGGACGGCGTTCTGGCAGATCTGAAGGCGCTGCAATCGGTCAAGACCGAGCTGGTCAGCGAGCGTGACGGCCTGGCACAATCGCTCGATGCCATCGCCGAGGAAGAAAAGCGCATGGACCTTCTGATCGCGGAGAACGACCGCTCCCGCCAGCAGAACAGTGATACGCTGGCTGCCGAGCAGAGCCAGGCGGAAGCGCTTGCCGCCAAAGCCACCGACCTCAACAGCCTGATCGCTTCGCTGGAGACGGAAATCACGTCTGCGCGCAACGCTTCCAAGCTGGCGGAGGAAGAGGCAGCGCGTCAGTCAAACATGACGGAAGCACAGAAAAACGCCGCACGCGAACGGGCGCTCTCACTTCCGCCCGATAAAAACCGTATTACGCCCGCATATCCGTTCTCTGATCTTAAAGGTCGTCTCACACTGCCTGTCGATGGCAAAATCCTCCGCTCATACGGCGATCCGGATGGAACCGGGCATACGGCAACAGGTATAACTGTCGAAACACGGCCCGGTGCGCTGGTTACGGCACCAGCCGATGGAACTGTGGTCTATGCAGGTCGTTTTCGCAGCTATGGTGAGATGGTCATTCTCAATGTCGGCGACGGCTACCATATCGTCATGACGGGCATGGATGGTTTAAAGGTAAGGCAAGGCGACTTCATTTTCTCAGGTGAACCCCTGGCAGCTATGGGCGCAACACGGGTGGCAAGTGCTGCCACGCTGGCGCTGGAAACTGAGAAGCCGACACTCTACATTGAGTTCCGGCACGACGGTAAACCGGTCGATTCGCAATCCTGGTGGGCGGAAGACAAAAATGGAAAGGCACGCAATGATACGTAGAGCTACGCTTCTGTTGGCTGGCGTCGCAATTGGCGCTTCGGTAACGGGGGTCATTTTCTCGGCCGACATACCAGCACGCGCAGCGGGCGACGATTCCACATATAAGGAAATGTCGCTGTTTGGAGACGTGTTCGAGCGCGTGCGCGCCCAGTATGTGACACCGCCCGACGAACAGAAAATGATCGAAGATGCCATCAATGGCATGCTGAGCGGTCTTGACCCGCATTCGAGCTACATGACCGCCAAAGAATCGGAGGAAATGCGCGACGAATCCAAGGGTGAGTTCGGCGGCCTCGGCATTGAAGTGACGATGGAAGACGAAGTCGTCAAGGTTGTCGCCCCGATCGATGACACACCTGCGGCCAAGGCCGGTGTCATGGCTGGCGACAAGATCATCGAGATCGATCACCAGAGCGTGCGCGGCATGTCGCTCAACGACGCCGTTAACCTGATGCGCGGCGAAGTCGGTCAGCCGATCGATGTCACCATCATGCGCGACGGGGTCGACAAGCCGATCGACATGACGATCGTTCGCGGTGTCATTCCGATGAATTCGGTCAAGGCACGCGTCGAAAATGGCGATGTCGGCTATATCCGCATCTCGACCTTCATGAATGAGAAGCTTGACGAAAACCTGAAGGACGCGATCGAGAAGATCCAGTCCGAGGTGCCGGAGGACAAGCTGAAGGGCTACATCCTCGACCTGCGCCTCAATCCGGGCGGCTTCCTGAACCAGGCCGTCGCTGTTTCCGATACCTTCCTCACCGGTGGCGAGGTGGTTTCCACCCGCGGGCGCAATCCGCAGGAAACCCGCCGCTTCGATGCGGGCCCTGGTGATCTGACCAACGGCAAGCCGCTGATCGTGCTGATCAATGGCGGCTCGGCTTCAGCGTCGGAAATCGTTGCCGGCGCCCTGCATGACCTCAAGCGTGCAACACTCGTCGGCACCCGCAGCTTCGGCAAGGGCTCGGTGCAGACCATCGTTCCGCTCGGCAATGAGGGCTCGCTGCGCCTGACGACGGCGCTCTACTACACGCCGTCTGGCACGTCGATCCAGGGAACCGGCATCAAACCCGATATCGTCGTTCAGCAGAAGCTTCCCGACGACATCAAGGATCTGGTCGTACCGGAAGGCGAATCAAGCCTGCGCGGCCATATTCAGGGCGCGGACGAGACCGATGCCGGTTCCGGCTCGGTCGCCTATGTGCCGCAGGATCCAAAGGATGATGTCCAGCTGCAATTCGCGCTCGACCTTCTGGAAGGCAAGAAGACCGACCCGTCTTTCCCTGCCGACCCCAACAAGGCCGTTCAGGAACTGCAGAGCAAAGAGCAGCAGACCCAGGCCGCTGCTGAAACGGACAGCAAGACCGATGATACGAAGACGGACGACAAGGCGAACTGAGGCCTTTTCTCTCCGTGATCTGATGTTGACGAGAGGCCGGCGGATCGCTCCGCCGGCCTCTGGCTGCTGACAATCCTCGCTTTTTTCTGACGTCATGCCTGTGCTTGGTCCACAGGCATCCAGCCGACGCACGTCTGCGCGGCGAAAGAACTTTTCTATTCAATGCCTTATGAATCTGGATCCCCGTGACAAGCACGGGGATGACGACGGAGGCGGCGGCCATTCCACCCCGAACAGGCGATCTGAACGATTTGATCGGCAGTCTGGGTCCGGCGGATCGCTCCGCCGGCCTTTTCACTTCGGTGCCTGGCGCAACCGGGCCGCGCCCTCACCGCCTGAACGCGGCTCAGCCGGACTGGCCGTCAATCACCAGCCCCTTGACGAACAGGGTTTCGAGATAGCGGGCGGCATCCTCATAGCGGCCCTCGCCATATAGCCCATCCCCCAGCACGGCACGGATCTGCACGTCGAAATCAGCATAATGCTGAGTCGTCGCCCAGATCGAGAAGATCAGATGATAGGGATCGACCTTCCGCAGCTTGCCGGCCTTCTGCCAGGCGCGGATAACCTTGGCCTTCTCGTCGACAAGATCCTTCAGCGGGCCTTTCAGCATCGGTTCGACATTGGGCGCGCCCTGCAGCACTTCATTGGCGAAGAGCCGGCTCTCCCGCGGAAAATCCCGTGCCATTTCCAGCTTGCGGCGGATATAGGACCGGATCTCGCTCTCGGGATCGGAACCTGCGTCAAAGAAACGCAGCGGCGCCAGCCAGACTTCCATAACCTGTTCGATCAGGGTCGCGAACATGGCCTCCTTGGTGCGGAAATAGTAAAGCACATTCGGTTTTGACATGCCGGCCGCCTCGGCGATCTGATCCACCGTCGAACCCTTGAATCCATTGGCAGAAAAGACATCGAGCGCAGCCTCGAGAATCACCTCCTCCTTGGCCTCCTGTATCCGGGTCCGCCGCTGTGTTCTGGCCGCCCTCGCTGTCGTCATGCCCTCGCCTCGCTTTCCAATTACCCGCACCAATGTGCACAAAAACAAATCACGCCCAATCTTTAGGCTAATTTTTATAAAAATGTCGCCTGAATTTGACTTTCCACTCTTGAGTGACGGCGGGGAAGTTGTAAAGTTTACCAACCGGTCAAAATCCTTGCCGGTTTTCGCAAGAATAGCAATGGCGTAGCATCGGCCAACTTGAATTTTCTAGAAACGACAGATCAAACTGCTGATAAGAAGCGCCGAAAGCAGATATTTGGGGAGCAGCGTAATGGTTGCAGCACTTGGTGAAAATATGCGGATCAATGGCGACCGCCTTTGGGACGCCCTGATGGACATGGCGAAGATCGGCCCCGGCATTGCTGGCGGCAACAATCGCCAGACCCTGACGGACGCCGATGCTGAAGGCCGGAAGCTGTTTCAGGCATGGTGCGAGGAAGCGGGCCTCACCATGGGTGTCGACAAGATGGGCACCATGTTCATGACCCGCCCCGGCACCGACCCCGACGCGCTTCCTGTCTATGTCGGAAGCCATCTCGACACACAGCCGACCGGCGGCAAATATGACGGTGTGCTTGGCGTGCTTTCGGCGCTTGAGCTGGTGCGCACCATGAACGACCTCGATATCAAGACAAAGCATCCGATCGTTGTCACAAACTGGGCCAACGAAGAAGGCGCGCGCTTTGCCCCTGCCATGCTGGCCTCCGGTGTGTTCGCAGGCATTCACACAATCGACTATGCCTATGGCCGCAAGGATCCCGAAGGCCTGACCTATGGCGACGAACTGAAGCGGATCGGCTGGGTCGGCGATGAAGAGGTCGGCGCGCGCAAGATGCATGCCTATTTCGAATATCACATCGAGCAGGGTCCGATCCTCGAGGCCGAAGACAAGCAGATCGGCGTCGTCACCCACTGTCAGGGTCTCTGGTGGCTGGAATTCACGCTTTCCGGCAAGGAAGCCCATACCGGCTCGACCCCGATGGCGATGCGCGTCAATGCCGGGCTCGCCATGGCCCGCATTCTGGAAATGGTGCAGAAGGTGGCCATGGAAAGCCAGCCCAATGCCGTTGGCGGCGTCGGCCAGATGTTCTTCTCGCCCAATTCTCGCAATGTCCTGCCCGGCAAAGTGACCTTCACGGTCGATATCCGCACGGTCGACCAGGAAAAGCTCGACACGATGCGCGCCAAGATCGAGACGCAGGCCGCAGCCATCTGCGAAGAACTCGGCGTCGGCTGTTCGGTCGAGGCGGTCGGGCATTTCGATCCGGTCACCTTCACGCCTGAACTTGTCGAAAATGTCCGCCAGTCCGCCATTGAGCTCGGCTACAGCCATATGGACATCGTCTCCGGTGCGGGTCATGATGCCTGCTGGGCAGCCAAGCTGGCGCCGACCACCATGGTCATGTGTCCCTGTGTTGACGGTCTGTCCCACAACGAGGCGGAAGACATTTCCAAGGAATGGGCAGCGGCGGGTGCCGATGTTCTGCTCAGGGCCGTATTGAAAACTGCGGAGATTGCCGAGTGAGCTTGGTCCTCGCCATAGAAAGCCCCGATCAGGCGGAAGTGACAGCACTTCTCGACTGTTCGGATGCCTATATGGCGGAACTCTACCCGCCGGAAGGCAATTTTGCCGTCGACCTTCACGCATTGATGCAGCATGACATCAGCTTCGTGGTGGCCAGGCTTGATGGCCGCGCGGCGGGTTGCGGCGCAATCAAATGGCTGACAGACGGTACGGCCGAACTGAAGCGGATCTTCGTTGCCGATGATGCACGCGGACGCGGCATCGGCGGCCGTATTATGGATTTTCTCGAAAAGCTGGCGAAAGACAGAAACGTAAAACACCTCTTTCTTGAAACGGGACCGCTCAACACCGAGGCCGTGCTGATGTATCGCACACGCGGCTTTTCCCAATGCGGTCCCTTCGCCGACTATGAAGACAACCCCTACAGCCTGTTCATGACCAGAGATATGACGGCGGGCGCGACATCGCCAGAGCCCGTGAAGCAAAGGGTGGCATCGTGAAAAGCACGACGAAAGACGCTAAAGCCGGGCTACGCTCGATCGGCTATATCGGAGCCAGACCTGCCTCGACCGTTGCATCTGACGTCAAGGCACATCAATCCGCCGGCCCGGCCAGAAGCCGTGGCCGTCTTCCGGTGACAGCGTCGTCACAGGCGACGCCGGCCCCGGCAAACACGCCACCGCCGAAAAACTGGCGATGGTCCTGACGATTTGAAAAACGAGAAGCGGAAAACCGCCCGTTGGAAATTTAAAAGGGAACAGTAATGAGCACAGTGATCAAGGGCGGGACAATTGTCACCGCTGACCTGACATATAAGTCTGATGTGAAGATCGAAGGCGGCACGATCGTCGAGATCGGTCCTGACCTTTCCGGTGACGAGATCCTCGATGCTGAAGGCTGCTTCGTCATGCCGGGCGGCATCGATCCGCATGTCCATCTCGAAATGCCGTTCATGGGGACCTATTCGGCCGATGACTTCGAAAGCGGCACCCGCGCCGGTCTTGCTGGCGGCACGACCATGGTGGTCGATTTCTGTCTGCCCGACCCCGGTCAGTCGCTTCTCGATGCGCTGAAGCGCTGGGACAACAAGTCGACCCGCGCCAACTGCGATTACTCCTTCCACATGGCGATCACCTGGTGGGACAAACAGGTCTTTGAAGAGATGGAAACCATCGTCAAGGACAAGGGCATCAACACCTTCAAGCACTTCATGGCCTACAAGGGCTCGCTGATGGTGAATGACGACGAGATGTTTGCCTCCTTCCAGCGCTGCGCCGAGCTTGGCGCCATGCCGCTGGTGCATGCCGAGAACGGCGACGTCGTTGCCTCCATGTCGGCCAAGCTGCTGGCGGAAGGCAATAACGGCCCGGAAGGCCACGCCTATTCGCGACCTGCCGAAGTTGAAGGCGAAGCCACCAACCGCGCCATCATGATCGCCGATATGGCCGGTGTTCCGCTCTATGTCGTTCACACATCCTGCGAACAGAGCCATGAGGCCATCCGCCGCGCCCGCCAGAAGGGCATGCGCGTTTATGGCGAGCCGCTGATCCAGCATCTGCTGCTCGATGAGAGCGAATATTTCGACAAGGACTGGGATCATTCCGCCCGCCGCGTCATGTCGCCGCCATTCCGCAACAAGCAGCACCAGGCCTCGCTCTGGGCCGGCCTGCAGGCGGGATCGCTCTCCTGCGTTGCCACCGATCATTGCGCCTTTACCACGCAGCAGAAGCGCTATGGCGTCGGTGATTTCACCAAGATCCCGAATGGCACCGGCGGCGTCGAGGACCGACTGCCGCTGTTGTGGACCTATGGCGTCGGCACCGGCCGGCTGACGATGAACGAATTCGTCGCTGTCACCTCGACCAATATCGCCAAGATCCTCAACATGTATCCGAAAAAGGGCGCCGTTCTCGTCGGAGCGGATGCCGACCTGATCGTCTGGGATCCGGAACGCGAAAAGACCATCACGGCCGAGAACCAGCAGTCTTCGATCGAATATAATGTGTTCGAGGGTTTTGCGGTGAAGGGCCTGCCGCGCTTCACGCTGTCGCGTGGCAAGGTCGTGGTTGAGGAAGCCACGGTGAAGACCGAGGAAGGCTGGGGCAAATTTGTTGCCCGCGAGCCCTATCCGGCCGTCAACAAGGCGCTTTCCACCTGGAAGGAACTGGTTGCCCCACGCAAGATCGAGCGGGCGGGCATTCCGCCGTCCGGCGTCTGATCGGAGCCCCTCATGACCCTTCATGACCGGCCCGCGGATTTCCGTATTGCCGTTGCCATGATCATCAATGCGCATGGTGAGATGCTCACCGTGCGCAAACGCGGTTCCTCGTATTTTCAGCAACCCGGCGGCAAGATCGACAATGGGGAGACGCCGCTTGAAGCGCTGATGCGGGAACTCATGGAGGAGCTGGCGCTTGACCTTTCGCAGGCGGCCTTCCGCTATGAGGGCACGTTTCGCGAAATGGCCGCCAACGAGCCCGGCCTGATCGTTGAGGCCGAGGCCTTTTCGCTGTTTGCCGCGCCGCGCTTTAGGACCCAGGCTGAAATCGAGGAAGCACGCTGGCTGCCGGTCACCGGCAGGATCGATGTGCTTCGCGCCGCACTGACTGAACATTACTTATTTCCGCTGGCCGCGCGCCGCTTTGCGGAATTTCGGGAACAAAAAGCATGAACAGCGAACCCTTTTCCGTCGTCTCGGCGAAAGATCTCTGTCTCACCTTCGAGACCAATGACGGACCGGTGCACGCGCTGAAGGATGTCAACCTCGAGGTGAAGAAGGGTGATTTCGTCTCCTTCATTGGCCCGTCGGGCTGCGGCAAGACCACCTTTCTGCGTGTGATTGCCGATCTGGAGCAGAAGACCGCCGGCGAAATCACCGTCAACGGCACCTCGCCGGAAAATGCCCGGCTCGACCGTGCCTATGGCTATGTGTTTCAGGCCGCAGCCCTTTATCCCTGGCGCACGATCGAGAAGAACATCGCTTTGCCGCTGGAAATCATGGGTTACACAAAGGCCGACCAGGCCCGGCGCATCGAAAAGGTGCTGGAACTGGTGGAGCTTTCCGGTTTCGGCAAGAAATATCCCTGGCAGCTTTCCGGCGGTATGCAGCAGCGCGCCTCGATTGCCCGCGCGCTTGCCTTTGATGCCGATCTTCTCTTGATGGACGAGCCCTTTGGCGCGCTGGACGAAATCGTCCGCGACCATCTGAACGAGCAGCTTCTGAAGCTCTGGGCGGCGACCAACAAGACGATCTGTTTCGTCACCCACTCGATCCCCGAGGCAGTCTATCTTTCCACCAAGATCGTTGTGATGAGCCCGCGTCCCGGCCGCGTCACCGATATCATCGATTCACCCCTGCCAAAGGAGCGCCCGCTCGATATCCGCGAAAGCGCCGAATTCTTGGCCATTGCCCACCGCGTACGCGAGGGCCTGAGGGCGGGGCACAGCTATGAGTAATGCGCACGCTGGAGATTGTCTTTCGGGAGGCCTGCCACATGCGTGAGCGTTTCCTCCCCATCGCCACCGTTGTCGTCGTCATTCTGGCGCTGTGGTGCGTCTTTGTCGTCGTCATGAACCGCCAGTTCGTTGAGGATCAGGCGCGGCGGTCCAACCAGACGCTGACCTTCTCCGAGCTGGTCGAGCAGACCTATCATTCCAAACGCCCGGTCCTGCCTGCGCCGCAGCAGGTGGCCACCGAAATGTGGAAGACGGTGTTTCAGACCAAGATCACCTCCAAGCGCAGCCTTGTCTATCACGCCTGGGTGACACTGTCGTCGACGCTGGTGGGCTTTGCCATCGGCGCGTCCTTCGGGGTGCTGCTGGCGATTGCCATCGTCCATAACCGCACCATGGACCGTTCGATGATGCCATGGATCATCGCCAGCCAGACCATCCCGATCATCGCCGTGGCGCCGATGCTGATCGTGGTGCTGAATGCGATCAATATCACCGGCCTCTTGCCGAAAGCGCTGATCTCGACCTATCTGTCCTTCTTCCCCGTCGCCGTTGGCATGGTGCAGGGCCTGCGCTCGCCGGATCAGCTGCAGATGGATCTGATGCACACCTATAATGCCAATCAGCGCCAGATCCTGTGGAAGCTGAGGCTGCCGGCCGCCATGCCCTATCTCTTCACCTCGCTGAAGATCGCCGTCGCCATTTCGCTGGTCGGCGCCATCATCGCCGAACTGCCGACCGGTGCTGTCGCGGGGCTTGGCGCCCGGCTTCTGTCCGGTTCCTATTACGGCCAGACGGTGCAGATCTGGGCCGCCCTGTTCATGGCGGCCATCCTGGCCTCGGTTCTGGTTGCCGCCATCAGCGTGACGCAGACCATCGTTCTGAAGCGGATGGGAGCACGGCCATGATGGGATATTTCTGGTTTGCTCTGATCTTCTGGCTCGCCGCCTGGGGTTTTAATGAATGGCTGGTGCGGCAGAAATTTTCCTCGCGCACCTTCAACCGCATTGCCTGGTTCCTGGTGCCGGTCATCTTCGGCATTTCGATCATCGTGCTGTGGCAGGGTGTCGTACTCGGCTTCAACATCTCGCCGATCCTGCTGCCGGCGCCAACGGCGATCTGGCAGCGGCTGATCACCTCGATCCCGACGCTTGCTGCCGATTTCCGCCAGACCTTTCTGAAATCGGTTCTCTCCGGCTATATCATGGGCTGCGGCGCGGGTTTCGTCGTCGCGCTTCTGATCGACCGCTCACCCTTTCTCAAGAACGGGCTGCTGCCGCTCGGCAATTTCGTCTCGGCGCTACCGATTGTCGGCATTGCACCAATCATGGTGATGTGGTTCGGCTTCGACTGGCAGTCAAAGGCGGCGGTCGTGGTCGTCTCGACCTTCTTTCCGATGCTGGTCAACACCATTCAGGGCCTGTCTTCGGCGGGCGACATGGAGCGCGACCTGATGCGCACCTATGCCGCATCCTGGTGGCAGACCATGATGAAGCTGAGGCTGCCTGCAGCCTGGCCTTTCATCTTCAATGCGCTCAAGATCAATTCCACGCTGGCGCTGATCGGCGCCATCGTGGCCGAGTTTTTCGGCACACCCACGGTTGGCATGGGTTTCAGGATTTCCACGGAAGTGGGCCGGGCCAATATCGACATGGTGTGGGCTGAAATCGCGGTGGCGGCACTTGCCGGCTCTGCATTCTATGGCCTGGTGGCGCTGATCCAGCGGGTCGTCACGTTCTGGCATCCATCCGTCCGCTCCGGCCGGTGAGAGCCTGAAGAACAACCAAAGGGGAACTGAACAGATGAAAACCACACTGATTTCGGCGCTTTCCGCAAGCGTCTTCGCACTTCTCGCCGGGCAGGCCTTCGCTGCCGATCCGGTCACGCTGCAGCTGAAATGGGTCACGCAGGCCCAGTTTGCCGGCTATTATGTCGCGCTCGACAAGGGCTATTACACCGATGAGGACCTCGATGTCACCATCAAGCCCGGCGGCCCTGACATCGCTCCGGAACAGGTGATCGCCGGCGGTGGCGCTGATGTGATCGTCGACTGGATGGCTGCAGCCCTTGCCGCCCGCGAACGCGGTGTGCCGCTCGTCAACATCGCTCAGCCGTTCAAGAATTCCGGCCTGCTTCTGACCTGCCTGAAGGAAACCGGCATTGAAAGCCCGGCAGATTTCCCCGGCAAGACGCTCGGCGTCTGGTTCTACGGCAATGAATATCCATTCTATGCCTGGATGGCCAAGCTTGGTCTCGGCACCGATGGCGGTGCTGACGGCGTGACCGTGCTCAAGCAGGGCTTTAACGTCGACCCGCTGATCCAGAAGCAGGCCGACTGCATCTCCACCATGACCTATAACGAATATGGCCAGGTGCTCGATGCCGGCATCACCCCGGACCAGCTGACGGTCTTCAACTATCGCGATGAAGGCGTCGGCATGCTGGAAGACGGCCTCTATGTCATGGAAGACAAGCTGCAGGATCCGGCCTTCGAAGACAAGATGGCCCGCTTTGTCCGCGCTTCGATGAAGGGCTGGAAATATGCCGAGGAACATCCCGATGAAGCCGCCGAAATGGTCATCGAGCATGACGATACCGGCGCCCAGACGCTGGAACACCAGCAGTATATGATGGGTGAAGTTGCCAAGCTGACCGCCGGTTCCGACGGTTCGCTGGATGTCGACGATTACAACGAAACCGTCCACACGCTGCTGTCCGCCGTCTCGCCCGACAATCCGGCGATCACCAAGGAGCCGGAAGGCGCCTACACGCTGGACATCACCAACAAGGCGCTCGGCAAGTAAGCTTTCGCTGTCGCCGAATTTCCGACCGAGAACAATACGCGCTGCCCCCGCAAGGGGTGGCGCGTATGGCATTTTTGCATCACCTTCATGCCAAATCGAACCATGCGGTTCAATTCGGAGCGTTATTACACGGCGTCCTCTTGAATATGACAGCAGCCAACGCGAATTCCAGAACGCAGTTCGCGTTTGGAGACATATGGTGCTCACGCTTTCTGCCTGACGGGCGACCGGGGAGATGAACTTCAGCCGGTCACCCCTGCACGCGATAACTGAGGCGGACAGAGGCTGCGCAGCAGCCTGTTCTGACGGCCTCTGCCCCTGAAACGCTCAATCTTGTGCCGGAGACGGCATGAAGCGAGGTATAGTGCATGTTTCCAGGACGCCTGATGCTCGCTCTGGCCGTAGCCGGAATGGCGGCTACATCTGGTCATAACGCCAGTGCCGCAGAAGCCAATATGCCGCCCGCCGCGCAGCAGAATCTGCCCTCCATCTTCGTTACCGACGTCACAGTCCGGCCATTGACCGCCCGCGTCATCGCCACCGGCACGATCCAGCCTGTCGAGGAAGTCTATGTGCAGCCACTGGTGGATGGCTTGTCGATACTCAGTCTTAAGGCCGATATTGGCGATCATGTCGCCAAAGACGCCGTTCTGGCGACCCTGCGGGATGACACGCTGATACTGAACAAGAGCAGTGCCGAAGCCTCCAAGGCCAAGGCTGAAGCCGGTCTGGAACAGCTGAAGGCCGAATTGCAGGCAGCCGAGGCGAGCGAGAAGGACGCCATCCGCCAGCATGAACGCGCCGCCCGGCTGAACCAGATGGGGTCGCTCGCCCAGCAATCCATGGAAGAGGCGGAAACCGCCGCTCTGAAGGCTAAGGCATCGGCCGCCGCTGCCCGCCAGGCCGTTGCCGTGGCCGAAGCCGACATCAAGGTTGCCGAGGCCGAGATCAACGACATCGCCCTGAAGCTTGACCGCACCCGGATCAAGACGCCGGTCGCCGGTGTCGTTTCGGCCCGCAATGCCAAGATCGGCGCAATTGCCAGCGGCTCCGGGACCCCGATGTTCACGATCATCCGCGACGGCGCCATTGAACTCGACGCCCAGGTGACGGAAGAAGATGTCGTCAAGGTCCATGCCGGGCAGACAGCACGCATCACCCTTGTCGGCCATGATCATCCGATAACCGGGAAGGTGCGGCTGGTCTCCCCCGTGGTCGATGAGACGACCCGTCTTTCCGATGTTTTCATCACGCTTGACGACCCGCAGGCGGCGCGCGCAGGCATGTATGCACGCGCGGAAATCATCACGGAGGAAGCTGAGAATATCGCCGTGCCGCTCACGGCCGTCAATGTCGAGAGCGCCGGCGTGACGGTGCGCAAGGTCGAGGGCGACACGGTTGTCGTGGTCACGGTTTCGACCGGCATTCAGGACGGCGATTTCATCGAGATCACCGGAGGACTTGCGGCGGGGGACCGGATCGTTGCCCGGGCCGGAGCCTATGTGCGTGACGGCGACCGCATCACCCCGGTCGAAGCCACGCCGGTTGCCAGCGAATAGGAGGCCGGGGCAATGAATTTTTCCGCCTGGGCGATCCGCAATCCGGTTGCGCCCCTGTTGATGCTCGGTCTGCTTCTTTTTCTCGGCTTCAATGCCTTTCGCGACCTGCCGATCACGCGCTTTCCCAATATCGACGTGCCCGTCGTCTCGGTCAGTGTGACCCAGAGCGGGGCGGCACCTGCCGAGCTGGAGATGCAGGTCACCAAGAAGATCGAGGACGCCATTGCCAGCGTCAATGGTGTCGACGAACTGGGCTCGACCATTTCCGACGGTCTTTCGATCACCTCCGTGCTGTTCCGCATGGAAGTCGACCCCGACGACGCGCTGCGGGATGTCAAGGACGCCATCGACCGCATCAGCTCCGACCTGCCCGCCAATGCCGAGACGCCGGTCATCACCAAGATCGATGTTGAAGGCCAGGCGATCCAGACTTTCGCGGTCTCCTCGCCCAACATGTCGCTTGAGGAACTTTCCTGGTTTGTCGATGACACGGTGAGCCGCGCATTGCAGGGATTGAAGGGCGTCGGCAAGGTCGATCGCTATGGCGGTGCGGACCGTGAAGTGCTGATTGCGCTTGATGACAACAAGCTCGCCAGCTATGGCATCACAGCCTCCGATCTCAACACCCAGCTCAGGCGCACCAATGCCGATACGGGGTCCGGCCGCGGCCAGGTGGCCGGCGCCGAACAGGCGATCCGCACACTGGGTGACGCCCGCTCCGTCATGGAACTCAAGGAAAGCACGATCGCCCTCGGCAATGGCCGCTTTGCCAGGCTCTCCGATCTCGGCACCGTCACCGACACCTATGAGGAACCACGCACATTCTCGCGCTACAACGGCGCACCGGTGGTCTCCTTCGGCGTGTTCCGCTCCAAGGGCGCAAGCGAGGTCAGCGTTGCCGGTTCGGTTGATGCAGCACTCGAGAAAGTCCGCGCCGAAAACCCCGATGTGCAGATCCGCCTGATCGATGATGCGGTCTACTTCACCAAGGGCAATTATACCGCCGCCCTTGATACGCTCTATGAGGGCGCGATCCTTGCCATCATCGTCGTCTTCCTGTTCCTGCATAACTGGCGGGCGACGCTGATTGCTGCGGTGGCCCTGCCCTTTTCGGTGATCCCGACCTTCTGGATCATGGATCTGATGGGCTTTTCGCTGAACCTTGTCAGCCTCATTTCGCTGACACTGGCGACCGGTATTCTGGTCGATGACGCGATTGTCGAGGTGGAGAATATCGAGCGGCATATCCGCATGGGCAAGACGCCCTACCGCGCCGCCCTTGATGCGGCGGACGAGATCGGCCTTGCCGTAATCGCCACCTCCTTCACCATCATTGCCGTCTTCGCGCCCGTCTCCTTCATGCCGGGCATTCCCGGTCAGTACTTCATTCAGTTCGGCCTCACGGTCGCCTTTGCGGTGTTCTTCTCACTGGTGGTGGCCCGCCTCATCACTCCGGTCATGGCGGCCTATCTGCTGCAGCCGGCGAAAGCAGTGCAGGAAGACAGCGAACACCATGACGGCCGGGTTCTGCGCGCCTATACGAGCGCCGTGCGCTGGACGACCCGCTGGCGCTACCCCACGATCGCCATGGCCATCATGGTCCTGATCGTTTCGATGTTCTTTCTGTCGAAAGTACCGGGCAGTTTCATGCCGCCGGAGGATGCCTCGCGCATCGTGCTGTCGGTGGAACTGCCGCCCAATGCGCAGCTTGCCGACACGGAAGAGGTCACCGACCTCATCTATGACCGCATCAAGGATTTTGACGGTGTCGAAAGCGTAACCGTTCTCGGCGGTTCCTCGCCAACGGGAGAGCTGGAATATCGCCGGGCGACGCTGACCGTGACGCTGGAAAATCTCAGCCACTCGCTGCCCGAAGCCATCGTCAATGACATCTTCGGCGGCCTGCCGCTGATCGGCCCCTATCTGCCGAAACTGCCGACATCCGGCCGGCAGATCCCGCAATGGCAGATCGAGAGCCGCGTTTTCGCCGCTCTGGAGGACATTCCGGATCTTCGCATCACCAAGCTGAATGACCGCGGCGAACGCGATATCGAGTTCAACTTCCTCTCCGATAACGAGGCCGATCTGCAAAAGGCGGTCGGACTTCTGGAGCAGAAGCTGCGCGATGATCCGCTACTGTCCAAGGTCTCGAATGAAGGCGCCCTGCCGCGGCCGGAACTGAAGATCCGGCCCAAGGGCGAAATTGCTGCCCGCCTCGGTGTGACCCCGGCACAGATTGCCGAGACCGTGCGGGTGGCAACGGTCGGCGATATCGACGCAAACCTGCCGAAGATCTCGCTTGATGACCGGCAGATCCCGATAAGGGTGCAGTCCAGTACCACGCTCAGAAAGGACCTCGCCGCCATTCGCGCGCTCAAGGTGAAGACGGCGGACGGAGCGCTGGTGCCGCTCTCGGTGGTCGCCGATGTCAGCTATTCGGAAGGGGTGAGCACGATCAAGCGCAATGACCGGCACCGCGTCGTGGCGATCGGCGCCGATCTGCCGCAGGGCGTCGCGCTCGATCCCGCGACCCAGAGCTTCCGTGAGATTGTCGAGAGCACCGAAATACCATCTACGGTCAAGCTGGCCGAAAGCGGTGATGCCAAGATCCTGGCCGAAATGCAGCAGAGCTTCATCAACGCCATGCTGCTGGGGCTGTTTCTGGTTCTGGCCGTGCTGATTCTGCTGTTCAAGGATGTGATTCAGCCCTTCACCATCCTGCTGTCACTGCCGCTTGCGCTGGGCGGCGTCGCCGCCGCCCTGATTCTCACCGACAACCCGCTCTCCATGCCGGTGATGATCGGCATTCTGATGCTGATGGGCATCGTCACCAAGAATGCCATTCTGCTGGTGGATTTTGCCAAGGAGGCGATCTGGCACGGGCTGGACCGGCGCGCGGCACTGGTGGAAGCCGGACGGAAGCGCGCGCGCCCGATCGTCATGACCTCGATTGCCATGTCGGCTGGCATGCTGCCGGCAGCGCTGGGCGTTGGCGAGGGCGCAGCATTCCGCGCGCCGATGGCGATCGCCGTCATTGGCGGCATCATCGTCTCCACCGTGCTCAGCCTGCTGGTGGTTCCGGCCTTCTTCATGGCCATGGACGATATCGCCCGGCTGCTGCGCTGGTTCTTCGGACGCTTCATCGGCAGGCGCGACGAAAACGACGTGGTCTATACTGCGGGAATGCTTGGCCCGATGTTTGAGGGACAGCGCGACAATCTTGAGAAATTAGAAAAACGCCTTGACCGCCTCGATGCCGAACATCGCGGCTCCTCACCCGGTTAGATCGCCCCGATTGCGGGTTGAAGCCCCCGGAAACCGCACTAAGAACGATTGAAAAAGGCCGGTCAAGCACCGGCCTTTTTCTTGGCCTTAGACAGCTCGCGCCAAAGCAATTTCCACAATTGTCAAAATAGAACGGGGCAATTGATTGAAATCAAATACTCGCACCCCCACCCGAATTACGTTTCAGTCACAGCAGAAAACCGGCGAACGGCAGAAGCGCTCAAGCCGGAATGACCTCCAGGTCAGTTCAGCGCGATGCTGCAGAGGAAAAGGGATTTTGCGATTGGGAGGTCGCAGCGCACTTTTCCCGCCTGCTTCGCCGGGGCGGTTTTCTGCTTCGCAATTCATCTGTCGGGTAAGGAAAAATCCGAAACGACAGAAACAGGTGGAACTATATTTGGCGGATCGGCCCGTAATTCCCAAGACAAACGGACCCCTATCGCCGGCATCCGGCAGCATTGCGGCGTGTTCCGGTGCTTTCATGTCATGAACAGGCAATCACGGTCGCCGCGGGGCCGGTACTAAGGAGACAGGCAAGTGAATAGGACCCTTTTGCTGAACGAACGCAAGAAAACACTGTTCGTGGAGACCAAGCTTACATCTTCGATGGATATGGCGACCATGAACCGGCTGATGGAATGCGCCACCTTCGCCAATTGCTACCCGCGCGATGTTGTATTCTGCGAAGGCGACCGCGCCACACATTTCTATTCGGTCCTGTCCGGCTATGTCCGGCTTTACCGCCAGAGCAGCGAAGGCCGCGAAGCCGATATCCGCGTCTGCGGTCCCGGCGACAGCTTCGGCGATGAACTGATCTTCGGCGGCGACACCTATGAATATCACGCTCAGGCTGCCGACAAGGCGATGCTCGCCCGCTACGACCTCAACAAGGTCCGCTCCATCGCTGAAAACGACAATGGCATGATTGCCCGTGCAATCGCCTCCTCGCTCTCCGGCCAGCTGGAAGAAACCATGGAATGCATCGCCAATGACCGGCTCAACACCGCCGTTCAGCGCGTTGCAAACTTCATTCTGGAAAATTGCGAAGGTCAGGACGCACCGGCCTCCTTCCGCCTCTCCTTCCAGAAGAGCCTTCTCGCCGGCAAGCTGGGGCTGGCACCGGAAGCCCTGTCCCGCGCCTTCGCTTCCCTGAAGGAGCTCGGCGTCAACGTACATGGTCGCATCATCGAGATTGAGGATATGGACGCGCTCCGCCGCTTGTGAGCCGCACCGATCATGCGATCAGCTCAGAGCAGCGTGGCGCGATAAAGAACGCACGAAAACGCTCTGATTTTTCCAGAAAGACGGCCCGGACCAATGTGGTTCCGGGCCGTTTTCACGTGATGACACGGATCATTGGCCGCTCACAGACCGCCGACATGCTTGAGAAATGCGACGATCTCCTGAACGCCGTCGCCGCGCTTGAGGTCGGTGAACACCACCGGACCGCCGGACCGCATGCGGCTGGCGTCGTTGGCCATCACGTCTAGATTGACCTCGACATAGGGCGCCAGATCCTTCTTGTTGATGATCAGCAGATCGGAGCGGGTAATGCCCGGCCCGCCCTTGCGCGGGATTTCCTCCCCCTGGGCGACCGAGATCACATAGATGGTGATATCGGCCAGATCCGGCGAGAAGGTCGCCGCCAGATTATCGCCGCCTGATTCGATGAAGATCAGATCGAGGCCGGGAATACGCGCATTCAGTTCGGCAATGGCCTGGAGATTGATGGTCGCATCCTCGCGAATGGCGGTGTGCGGGCAGCCGCCCGTCTCGACACCGACAATGCGATCGGAGGAAAGCGCCTGCATGCGCACAAGCGCATCGGCATCCTCACGCGTATAGATATCATTGGTGACGACAGCGACGGAATAATCCTTCGCCATCGCCTTGCAGAGTTTTTCCGTCAGCGCCGTTTTGCCGGAGCCAACCGGTCCGCCGATCCCAACCCTCAAAGGTCCGTTTTCAGAAGTCATTCAATGCCTCGTCACAGGTTAGCGCCGCGTGAGGCGGCGCGAATATGGGTCCGCGTCTCAGGACCGGAAAAGCCGTGAATGCTGCGTCTCGTGCCGCAGCGTCGCGATATCGGCGGCAAAGCTGCAGCCGCCAAGATCGTCCAGAGAGCTGGCCGCCGCCCGCATGGCAGCAGCCATGATCGGCTCTTCCAGTGCCGCCAGCGTCGCAAGGCCCGCCGTCTGCCCCAGCAGCGACAGCCGGATTGCCGCGGAAATCAGCTGCGAGACCTGTGATTGAAGATAGCCCTGCGCAACACTGACCAGCTCCATGCCGTGACTGCCAGCCACCGCACCGAAGGCGACCGGCAGCGCCACGGCGCCGCAAAGCGCATCAAGCGCCGGCACCGGCCAGGCACTGGCAGCGCTGACAAAAGCAGCGCCCAGCGCCGTCGTTTCCAGATAGCGTTCCCGCGAGCCGGCAAGGGCTGCGGCAAGATTTGCAACGTCGCCAAGCGCCGCCTCGTCGCCATCCGCCCGATGGCTTGCAGCAAGAAGCACCGCATCGTTCCACAGAAAGCCGTGCGACAATGCGGTTTCAAGCCAGGGCGCCAGATCTCCCGGCGCCGTGAGCAACCGATCGTCAATCGCCTTTTCAAGCCCGCCCGAATAGGCAAAGCCGCCAAGCGGAAAGGCTGGCGACAGCCAGGCAAGCAGGCGCAGGAGAGCCGATCCGGAAAGGCCCGGATTGTCAGCCATGATGGTGGTGGCCGGAATGGTCATGATCTCCGTGATGGTGATGGTGGTCGTGGCCATGATGGTGATCATCATCATGATGATGATCGTGACTATGCCCGTCAGAATGGCCGTGATCGTGGCTGTGATATGCCCCGCGAACCGGCTGGAACGGTGCGACGATATCTGAAACCGTGGCGCCGAGGCCTTCCAGCATCTGCCGGATGACATGATCGCGCAGGATCAGGATACGCGTCTCCTCGATCTGGGCCGGCAGATGGCGATTGCCGAGATGCCAGGCCAGTTCGATCAGATGCAGCGCGTTTTTCGGGCGGATCTCGAAGAGTTCCTCCGGGGCGGCAACAATCTCGATCAGATCACCATTCTCAAGCTCCAGCCGATCACCGCTTGCAAACAGAACGGCATCTTTGAGGTCGAGCATGACGCTGCCGCCATTTTCAAGCGGCAGAAGCTTGCGGCGCAGGTGACGCTGATCATGGGTCAGAACAACCCGGCCGGAGACGGGCCGGTCATCGGTTCCGGCAGGAATATAGGATGAAATCCGTTGCATTTTTTACCCAGTCGAGGCGCGTGGCCGGAAGCCACGGTAAAAAGTCAAGAATTGCATTCTTAGCAGCAAACCGGTTGGGATCAAGTTAATGTGACAGCCGCCTCTTTTCACAGCACAACAGGCACGTGGCTATCACGTGCCTGTTGCTGAAAGAATGCACTGGTAATCCGGCATTCACGGATGCACCGCGGCGGCGTGGCCCGGCTCTTTCTCCGGCATTTTGCGGAACCAGCCAGCGACAACCGGCATCAGGAACGAGGTGATGACGACGATCATGGCGATCTGAGCAACAGAGACCGAAACATAAGGGGCAAAGCTCGGATCGATTGCCGCATAAAGCGGTGGCACGGCCGTCGAGACGCCAGCGGCACTGGCAACCCCCATGGCTGCATAGCCGGGACGGCGCAGGATAAAGCGATCGACAGCCAGCAGGATCGGCACATTGACGACCAGATAGAAAGCCGTGAGCACGAGCCCCGACATGCCGGCCGAGACAACCAGCTTCAGATCGATCGCCGAACCGAAGCAGAAGCCGAGGAAGGGCAGGACAATCGCACTGCCCGGACGCAGGAAGGTCGACAGGTCATCATCCAGGTTGCCGACCAGCATGCCGACCAGAAAGGGTACGAGAACCTGCACCAGGATCATCGGCTGAAAGCCACCGCCAGCCCCGAGCCCCATGCAGAACACGCCGATCGCGGGCACTGAAATAAGGTTCAGAAGACCGAAGGCAGCCGTGTCGATCCCATCGCCCTGCTTGCCGCAGATGGCGAGGTATATGCCGGGATTGGTGGCCGTAAGCGCTGCCACCAGCGCAATGGTGGACATGCCCCAGATGCCCTGAGGGGCAAGATAATGCACGACAATCAGCGAGCCGATGATACCGATCAGCAGCTTGGCCACCAGCAGGACAAAGCCGCGCTTGAAGGTCGGTGCGACCTGATTAAGCTTGAACTGTGTCCCGGTGAGAAACAGCATGACGCCGATCAAGGTCGTCGTACCGGTTGCAAAAAGCGCGGTGGTCGTGCCGCCTATGTTCAGCGCTGACGGGAAAAATGTGTGAATGACAGCGGTGATCGCCATCGGCACATTGAGGGTTCC
Organism: Martelella sp. HB161492; assembly: GCF_013184775.1. Classification (GTDB taxonomy): domain Bacteria; phylum Pseudomonadota; class Alphaproteobacteria; order Rhizobiales; family Rhizobiaceae; genus Martelella. The sequence continues at coordinate 144,685 of NZ_JAATVV010000003.1, read as the reverse complement.
GGCAGGAACCTTCTGCATGGATGCCAGAAGTTTCATGGCAAGCCTCCAGAGAACCGGGGCGGACACCGGCAGGCGGCAGATCCGCCGCCGGCCCCGCGCCTTCTTGTTATTTCAATCCGAGAAGGATGGTTTCAGCGTTTCTGTGGGTGACCTTTTCCAGCCGCTCCGCGCCGATATCGGCCGCATCAACCCAGTCACAGGCTGCCTTCAGGCTTTCGAAGGGATAGTCAGCCGAGAACATCACATTGTCCTCGCCGAGATTATCGAGCGCGCAGCGCAGCGCCACATCATCGCAGACACCGGATGTCGTGCAGGTGATGTTCTTGCGAATGTAATAGGTCGGCTCATGCTGCAATTCGACATTCATGTAGGCCGTCGGCAGTCGGCTGTCGAAACGCCACATCAGGAAGGGCAGCGTCTCGCCCATATGGCCGAGGATCATGCGGGCATCGGGATGGCGATCGAAAACGCCGTTGACGACCATCCGCAGCACATGTGAACCGGTCTCGGCCATCCAGCCCCAGAACGGACCATAAAGCGCCTTGGCACCTTCATAGCTGATCGGCATCTGCACCGGATTGCCCGGATGCAGATAGACAGGGGCCTTCAGCGCGGCAGCAACACTCCAGAATTCGTCATAGCAGGGATTGTCGAGATAGAGGCCGAGCGTCTGACCATTGATCATCGCGCCCTGCATCTTCAGCTCTTTGATCGAGCGTTCAAGCTCGCGCGCGGCTTCGGCCGGATCCTGCATGGCGAGATGGGCAAGGCCGCCATAGCGCTTCGGATATTTCTGCATCGCCTCGGCCAGAACATTGTTGGCTTTACGGGCATAGGCCGTTGCCTTGGCGGCATCGGGTTCGATCTGCACGCCAGGACCGGCGATCGAAAGAACCGCGAAGTCGAGACCGGCTTCATCCATGGCGGCGATGCGTTCGTCCCCCAGCTGCTGCAGCCGTGGCACGGCGCGGCTTGCCAGCGACTTGTTGATGTTCTGATAGGTATCCTCCAGATGCGGGACGAGCTCGGGGATGATGAAATGTTCTTCGAGACCAATCTTTTTCATTTTTTTGTTCCTTCTTTTCCTGGTGCCGCAAGGCCAGCCGAGACCTGCACCGCCGAGCATCGCTTCAGCGGTCTGGCGCATGGGAGCTGCGCCTCTTCTCAAATATCGACGGCCATCAGTCAGGGGCGGCGGGAACGTCCGAAGGCAGGCGCGACATCAGCGTGCCGCTTGCGAGCCGGGAGTGAACGTCGCTGCCCCTGTTGGCAAGATCAATCTAGGCCGGAATCATGATATTGAAAAATAGATTGATATGATCATGTTGATCATGCTATTTGATCAATATGACGAATATCAAACAGTTAAGGTCCTTCGTGGTTCTGTGCGAAGAGCTGCATTTCGGTCGCGCAGCGCAACGCCTCAACATCGTCCAGCCGGCGCTGAGCATGCATATCAAGTCGCTGGAAGAAGACCTCGGAACCCAGCTTTTCACCCGGGACCGGTCCGGTGTGACGCTGACGGCCACGGGAGACGTGTTCCGCAGCGAGGCCATCGCAATTCTCGAACGACTCGACAGCGCCATCGAGCGCGTCCATCAGGCCAGCGAGGGCAAGCTTGGAAAGCTGCATCTGGCAGGCTCGGCAACGGCGCTTGCTTCCGGTGTCACGGCGCCGTTCATCCGGCGCTTTTCCAGCCGTTTTCCCGCCGTCGACATCAAGGTGAGCGAGATCCACCCCTTCGAGCAGGCGCGGGCGCTCGCCAATGGCGAAATCGATATCGCCTTCGCCGCCCGGCATTTCGATACCGAACTTCATGCCCAGTTCGACCGGCACCGGCTGACGGGCTTCCGCTATCTTCTCGCCGTCTCGCACGAGCATCCGCTGGCGCACGAGACAAACGTCTCGATCACCTGCGTCGCCCGGGAAACCCTGATCAGTCTGCAGACCGAGAATATCAACGGTGACGTTCAGCCGATCTACGGCACACTGCCACGGCAGCCACGCCACTATCTCTTCGCCTCAAGCCCGTTGACGATGCTGAGTCTGGTCGACGCCAATCTCGGCGTTGCCGTGATTTCAGAAGCGCTGTGCAAGAATGCCGGCGAGGGCATCACTTTCCTGGAAATCGACGATGTCAGCGAGGAAATGGAAGTATGGATGTACAGCCGCGCCGACGATCCCGATCCGGTGACCGGTCATTTCATCTCCGTCGTCAATGAGATGGCACCGGCCAGCGGCTGACGCCAAAAGGCGCGCAGAAAAAAGGCGGCCGGTTTCCCGTCCGCCTTGTTTCACAAAACTTCAAAGCCAGAACCGATCAGGCGGCCTTGGCGTCGCCCTTGAGGGCTTCGAGAATGTTCTGCGGCGACGATACGCCATAGGGATCGCTCTCGCACAGATCGGAGAAGCCTTCTTCCTCGAACCACTTCTCGACAACACCATCATTGATGATGGCGGCGTAGCGCCAGGAGCGCATGCCGAAGCCGAGATTGTCCTTGTTGACGAGCATGCCCATCTTGCGGGTGAACTCGCCAGAGCCATCCGGAATGACCTTGACGTTGGCAAGGTTCTGCCCCTTGGCCCAAGCATTCATGACGAAGGCATCATTGACGGACATGCAGTAGATTTCGTCAATGCCGAGGGACTTGAACTCTGCGGCCAGCTTTTCAAAATCGGGAAGCTGGTAGGTCGAGCAGGTCGGGGTGAAGGCGCCGGGCAACGAGAACAGAATGACCTTCTTGCCCTTGAAATAATCGTCGCTGGTCTTGTCTTCCCAGCGGAACGGATTCGGACCTTCAATCGATTCGTCGCGAACACGCGTGTGGAAGGTTACATTCGGAACTTTCTTGCCGAGCATCGTCTTCTCCTGCTTTAAATTTCGCGGACCTTAGGTCCGCTAAAGGGCTGACGCAATCTTAACGAAAATCAGGGAAGAATAAAGCCATATTCTAGAATAATTCTAAAGTAATAGCTGCCATGCAAAAACTGCATAGCACAGCGCTCCCCGTCCTCCCTTTCAGCCATGTAAGTGGGCTGCGCCAGCGGCCTGCGCAAGGGCCGCCGGTGCGACAAATTATCCATTTTGCACCGGCTCAGGCGCGTGCGACGGGCGTCGCCAGCAGAGCCAGGCGATAGCTGCCGATCTGACGGAAACCGACCGCGCGATAAGCCCGCTCGCCCGCGGCGCTGTTGGTGAACAGGATCATCCGTTCTGCGCCCTGCTCAAAGGCGGCGCCAACCATGAGGGCGACCAGCTGCCGGGCATGACCGCGCCCGCGCAGCGGCGGCGGCGTCCAGACCGGGCCCAGCTGCTTCATTCCGCCATAGCCTGCATTGAAGCCTGCAAGGGCAACCGGCATGCCATCTAGCAGCAGCACGTACCGCTCAAGCGCCGCGCCCTGGCTTACCGCCAGCCGGATCCCCGCTTCCAGCGCCGCCCCCGGCACCGCCCCGAGCGCTTCAATACTGTAATCGACAAGCCAGCGCGTCAGGAGCTCAGGATCGGCATGCTGCCAGGCAGTCATGACGAATTTCTCCGAAGAGGGGGGCATGACCAGATCCGCCGGATCCAGCGAGAACAGGCGCTCCGCGGAATTACTTGCATAATCCGCATCCTGAAGGCCGAAACGCGTGACCACCACGCGCGCCTGATCGTCAGGGCCGAGAAAACCGGCGACCGGCCTTGCGACAGTTCTGCGCAGAACGGAAGCAAGGGCATCAAGCGCGGCTTTCTCCGGCGCCTGCATCATGACATTGCCATTCCACATCTGCGCGATCACGCCACGGAGCAGTCCATCATCAAGGGCGCCCCAATAGTCCCCGCCATAGGGCCGGTCCGGCTGATTGAGGCCGCAACGGGCGATGTTGGACAGCAGAAACATGCTGCTTGCGGCATGTCCCTCCAGAAATGCCATGACCGCGTCCCGGTCATCATCACTCAATTTCCGTATATCCATCACACGCCCCTGCCGTTGATAAGGCGCATTATCCGGCGGCAGCCATCGCCCGGTCAATGACGCGAACTGACGGCTTCAATGAAAGCTGCTGATGTCGGCAGAACCAATTGCGATGGATCAGTGGCGCGAAATCGCCATGGACCCGCCGGCGAAAATCATCGCCAAACCAACCAGCCGGTTGAGATTGACGAAGATGCGGTTGGATTTGATGAAACGGCCGAGCAATGCTCCGGCAAGCACGTAAAGCGCCACGGCCACGACCTCCATCACCAGAAAGGCTGCTCCCAGGAGGGCGAGCTGATGCCAGACCGCATCGCCGGGGGTAACAAATTGCGGAAAGAAGGCGGTGAAGATGGCGATCGCCTTGGGATTGGTGATCGCGATCGAAAAATCGCGCTTCGCCAGATCGATCAGCCGGACCGCACTCGCCTGCATTTCGGCAAGCGCGCGCGCTTTACGCAGGATCTGTACCCCGACATAGACAAGATAGACGGCACCGATCAGCTTCACCACGGTGAAAGCGGTTGCCGAAGCGGCAAGCACTGCCCCAAGCCCGACGACCGTGATCGCAATCAGCATGGTAAAGGCCGGGATCCGGCCCGTACCACCGATGATCCCCGGCACGATACCGAGCCGGGCACCATTGGAAAAGGCCAGCATATTGTTCGGACCCGGCGCACAGTTCAGCGCGAAACAGGCCGGAATGAACAATTCCCAGGCGATCACTCTGCGACTCCGCTTTCATGGCCAACTTATCAAAATGACGCCCAAAGAACGCGTCAGCGGACTTGACTCGACAAATCGTACTTTCCGAAAGCGAAATCGTTTTGCGGCTGCAGCACCAGAACATTTCGCTTTCAACGGCTATCAGCTGATACCCGCAAAAAAGCCCTACACGAAGGAAGAGATTGCGCCAAGCTTTGCAGCTCCGCTTGATGACAGCATCCATCAACGCTGTGCCGCGGCTATAACACGCCATCAAAATAAAAAGCTGAGTTTTCTAAATCTCGTCGTCATGACATGATTACTCAAAGTTCGTATTGCTCCATATGCAAACTCCCTCCTTTTAACTCCTTTCGCGCCAAAGAAACTAATTCCGCCCAAAGATCAGAAAGTCCGGTAGTCTTTTGTGTTAGCGCGTAAACTTTTACCATAATCTTATTGAACCGTTCTTCGTCTACCCACCCATCATTGCGCCTTGGAAGCCAAGTTGCTTGTCCACGACCGTCTGACTTATACAACAACCAAAGCTCACCAAGAAATACTTGAGCGAAATTACAAAATTCATCGTATTTTAACTGAACAGCTTCATTATGAAATTTAAAAATATCAACCTCATGATACCTGGAGATCTTTTCCAATCCTTCATACTGGTTGCTATCAATATAGGTTTCGACGGCAAACTCCTTCAAAACAACATACTGATTTCGGTTAACCATCTCCAACAAATGGTTGAATTTCCTGATATCCTCATCAACAGAGGTCGAGTTTGAGGAATTTTGGTAATCAGCAATCTCTATTGATATCCAAGCGCCAAAGCTTGCGATAAACGCCAAAACCGCTCCGATACTGAGATCATTAAGATTAAATGGCCACTGCATCCATACCGCAGACCCCAGCATCGCTATCACCGAACTGGTTTTGGCAATTTTGGAAGGATATTCTGGTGTCCCCATCAGGTTTTCAGCCCTTCCAATCGCACCTCACTTAAAACAGGAAATAACGCTGCGCCATCGGCAGAACGGTGGCCGGTTCACAGGTCAGAAGCTCGCCATTGGCGCGCACCGCATAGGTTTCCGGGTCGACGGAGATTTCCGGTGTGGCGCTGTTATGCACCATCGACGCCTTGGAAATGCCGCCGCGCGTGTTTTTCACCGCAACCAGCTGCTTGGCGACGCCAAGCTTGTGTGTGAGGCCGGCATCAAGCGAGGCCTCGGAGACGAAGGTAACGGAGGAATTGGTCCGTGCCTTGCCATAGGCACCGAACATGTAGCGATAATGCATCGGCTGCGGCGTCGGGATCGAGGCATTGGGATCCCCCATCGGCGCCGCCGCAATCATGCCGCCGAGCAGCACCAGATCAGGCTTGACCGAGAACATGGCCGGGCTCCACATCACCAGATCGGCGCGCTTGCCGACTTCCACCGAACCGATCTCATGGGAAAGGCCATGGGCAATCGCCGGGTTGATCGTATATTTGGCGATATAGCGTTTGACGCGGAAATTGTCGTTATCGCCGGTCTCTTCGGAGAGGCGTCCGCGCTGGCGCTTCATCTTGTCGGCCGTCTGCCAGGTGCGGATCGCCACTTCGCCGACACGGCCCATGGCCTGGCTGTCGGACGAAATGATCGAGAAGGCGCCCATGTCGTGAAGAATGTCTTCTGCGGCGATGGTTTCCTTGCGGATGCGGCTTTCGGCAAAGGCGATATCTTCCGGGATCGACGAGGACAGGTGATGGCAGACCATCAGCATGTCGAGATGTTCGGCAATGGTGTTCTGCGTGTAGGGCCGGGTCGGGTTGGTCGATGACGGAATGACATTCGACTGGCCGCAGATCTTGATGATATCCGGAGCGTGACCGCCACCGGCGCCTTCGGTGTGGAAAGCGTGAATGGTGCGGCCCTTGAACGCATTGACCGTATCCTCGACAAAGCCGCTCTCGTTCAGCGTATCGGTGTGGATCATCACCTGCACATCATATCTGTCGGCAACGGAGAGGCAGTTGTCGATCGCCGCAGGCGTGGTGCCCCAGTCTTCGTGCAGCTTCAGCGCTGCAGCGCCGCCCAGCACCATTTCCTCAAGCGCGCCCGGCAGCGAGGCATTGCCCTTGCCGGCAAAGGCAAGGTTCATCGGAAAGGCATCCGCCGCCTCGATCATGCGTTCGATATGCCAGGGTCCGGGTGTGCAGGTGGTCGCCAGCGTACCATGCGCCGGTCCTGTGCCGCCGCCGAGCATGCAGGTGAGGCCAGACATCAGCGCTTCCTCGATCTGCTGCGGGCAGATGAAATGAATATGCGCGTCCATGCCGCCAGCGGTGATGATCTTGCCCTCGGCGGCGATTGCCTCCGTGCCGGGGCCGACGATGATGTCGACACCCTTTTGCGTATCCGGGTTGCCGGCCTTGCCGATCGCCACGATACGCCCGTCCTTGATGCCGATATCGGCCTTGACGATGCCCCAGTGATCGACGATCAGCGCGTTGGTGATCACGGTATCGACCGCGCCTTCGGCACGCGTTGCCTGCGACTGGCCCATGCCGTCACGGATCACCTTGCCGCCGCCGAACTTCACCTCATCACCATAATGGGTGAAGTCCTTCTCGACCTCGATGAAGAGCTCGGTATCGGCAAGACGAACCTTGTCGCCAGTGGTCGGGCCGAACATGCCGGCATAGGCGGCGCGGGACATTTTGAAAGGCATCGACTGCTTCCCTCTGTTGTTCAGACGGGTCCGCACCTGTCGGCAGCGCTGCACCGTCTCATTTCCGATCGTGACCACCGGCCGCTTCCATGCCGCCGCAACCACATTTATGGATGTGCCATCAGTTCTCCACGGAACCGAAAGCGAATTCATCTGTCCCCGCCTCGGCCGCTCTATCGCGAAGCAGAAGCACCTTCTGCACCCGATCAAGGCAGTCAAGCCGGTCAAGCGTCAGTTCATTCATACAGCGCGAAACGACGAAAGGCTCATCCTCCGTGCCGCGAAACAAAAATCCCCGCGACGTACAGGCGCTGTCGCGATAATCAACCCAGGCCCGCTGCGACCGCATCAGGGATGCCGTTGCCCCCTGCTCGCCTTCCGGCAAGAGCCGCTCCAGGTTTCCCGCCAGAAGCAGCATTGTGGCGAAGGCACTGGTCAGCCTTTCGTCACTCGCCCGGAAGGCCTCCTCGGCGCAGTCGAGCCGCGCGGCGAATGCGGCTGCCGCATCACAGGAAACCATGTCGCCGGCCATGACGGAGACCGGCAGCAGGATCGAGGATCCCGCGCTCAGCACCATCCCGGCAAGACAACCGCGGCATAGCCTCCCCATGAACGGCTCCGCGCCTCTAGAGCTTGCCCATGACCTGCTGCCGGAACCCGTACACCGTCCGGCTTCCGGCAAAGGGCACCAGTGTCACATCGCGGGTCTGTCCCGGCTCGAATCGCACCGCCGTGCCAGCGGGAATATCGAGCCGCATGCCGCGGGCCTTGTCCCGATCGAATGCCAGACCGGCATTGGTTTCGAAGAAATGATAATGGCTGCCAACCTGCACCGGACGGTCGCCGGTATTGGAAACCGTCAGCGTCACCGTTTCCAGACCGGCATTGATCTCGATATCGCCTGTGGCGGTAATCACTTCACCTGGGATCATTTTCTGTTGCTCCGCTCATTTCGCCATCGCACTAAAGCGATGCGCCATCGTAAGGCTTGGATGGCAGCGAACGCGCATCCACACCATCAAGGCAATTGACATTGACCGCCACCATTTCACTGCCATCGCCGGGCACCTTGCCGAAGGCGAAGGCCTCAATGCCGCAGACACTGCAGAACTGATGGCGGATCGTGCGCTTGTTGAAGAGATAGTCCGTCAGCACATCAGCACCGCTGTTCAAGGTGAACGCGGATGGCGATGTGAAGGCCAGAACCGAACCGAGGCGACGGCAACGCGAACAGTTGCAGACCGCAGTAAAGCCAAGATCGATATCGACATCGAAATCAACTGCGCCGCACTGACAGCTGCCGTGATAATGCTTTGTGCTCATCGCCCCCCTCCTCTGGCCAAACCTTACCGGATCGGCTCGTGAACCGTAACGAGCTTGGTGCCGTCCGGGAAGGTTGCCTCCACCTGCACGTCATGGATCATTTCCGAGACGCCTTCCATTACCTGTTCGCGCGTCAGCACATGCGCGCCGGCTTCCATCAGCTCGGCCACCGGCCGCCCGTCACGCGCCCCCTCGACAACGAAGTCAGTGATCAATGCGATCGCTTCCGGCCAGTTGAGCTTGACGCCCCGTTCCAGCCGGCGCCGCGCCACCATGGCGGCCATGGAAATGAGCAGCTTGTCCTTTTCTCTCGGCGTCAGATTCATGCTTGTTCCTGTTCCTCAACTGTCACGGCAATTTGCCGCTTCGCACGACCGGATACGTTAAATCCGGAGCGAACCCCATATCACTAGAGATGCCAGACTTTCGGCATGATTTGGTCCTCGCGCAAGACCTTTAGCGCCGGAATCAGCAATTTTCGCAAGGCATAACCGTCTGCCGCGACAATCCGGGCAACTAGCTTGCCATTCCAGGCACTGGCGCCGGCGCCGGCATCGCCCAGAACCTCACGCAATTTCGGCAGAAGCGCTTCCGTGCGCGCGCCACAATAAAGCAAAGTGGCAAAGGCGACCTCGCCGCCAAGGATGGCCGACTGCGCCACAAGATGCTCGATGTCACCGGTCATGCGCACATCTTCGGCATGCAGCAGCTGGCCGCCGCGCCGGACCCGCCAGCGATCACGGAAATGGCCGATGCCGACCGCCTCGCCCATGGCCTTGCGGCCAAGCAGCACCGCTTCCACCGCGACAAATTCGGCGGTCTCGGCCAGATCCACATCGAGACGGCGATTAAGCGCGGCCTCGTCGAACAGAATGGTTTCCTGCGGCAGCCAGTCAAGACGGGCATTGTCGCCGACCTCGATCTCCGCATCGATCATCGCCGGTCCGCTGTCGGAGCGGTAGATCTTCTCGCAGGCCTGCGTGGTCACCGTCACCGATGTGCCACTGCGGGCTTCGACAAGCCAGCGCAGCTGGTCACCACCCGTCAGTCCGCCCGACGTGTTGATCAGCACGGCTTCCATGCGGTCATCGAAACTTTCGGGAAGGCGTATCTTTGCAGCCCCCTCCTGATAGAGCTGATCGATACGGGTCCGCCCTGCGGCAAGCTTTGCAACAAGCTCGCCCTTGCCAAAAGTACGCTGCGGCCGTGCCGTCATGACCGGTTCCAGCAGTTTGTCCTCGACCTCCATGAAAGCGCCTCCCCGTCGCAACCGGATGCGTTGCCCATGCCGTTTCCTCATGCAAAATTGTTTTCTGAAAAAGGTCAAAGCAAGTTTCGTGCCGTCTTCAAAATTGCCCGAACTAAAACGATCAGAACTGGGCATCGCCTCTTTTTCCAGCACGCCACAAAGCAGGCCTTACCCGGCATCGCTTAAAAACGCTGCAGAGTGCGAATGGAAGCATCACCTACACCGCCTGCCAACCCAAAAACCAGAGAGCGAGTTGAAAGAATAATCCAACATTCTAGTCGCAAAACCGCATGTACAGCCCGTTTCAAACCCTTTCGGGCAAAAAAACGACAGAAAGAACCGCATATCGCGCAAGAAAAATCCGCCGTTCGGCGATGCGCCGGACGACGGAAAAACAGGGGAACAGCACAATGCCTTCAAACCGTCAGATGGCGGCGCGCCTCAGGCGTATCCAGGGTTTCGGCGGGGCCCTGATGGACGATTTCGCCGCGGTCCATGATATAGACCTGATCGGCAAGCTCGCGGCAGAAGTCGAGATATTGCTCGACCAGCAAGATTGCCATGCCAGTCGAATCACGCAGATAGCGGATCGCCCGGCCGATATCCTTGATGATTGAAGGCTGAATGCCCTCGGTCGGTTCATCCAGCACCAGAATCTTCGGCCGTGTGACCATGGCGCGACCGATCGCAAGCTGCTGCTGCTGTCCGCCGGAAAGGTCGCCGCCCCGGCGTCTCAGCATGGATTGCAGCACCGGAAACAGGCTGAAAATATCATCCGGAATGGTGCGTTGGGATGATGGCAACGGCGCAAAACCGGTCTCAAGATTCTCCTGAACCGTCAGCAGCGGAAAGATCTCGCGCCCCTGCGGAACATAGCCGACGCCAAGCTTGGCACGCACATAGGGCGCGAGCCCGTTCAGCTCCTGATCATTGAAGCTGATCATGCCGCCCGACACCGGATGCTGCCCGGTGACGGCGCGCAGAAGCGACGATTTGCCAACGCCATTGCGCCCGAGAACACAGGTGATCTTGCCCATTTCCGCCTCGAGCGAAACCCCGCGCAGCGCCTGGGCCGCTCCATAATGGAGATTGACATTATCGATCTTCAGCATCGGATCTCGCTCCCGGGCTTTGTGACACATGCACGGATAAAAAGGCCCTGCGGCGAAAAATCAGGGCGGTCAGAACCGAGCCGAGCCATGAAATTCAGGGGGGACCCGGCCGCTTCGTCAGGGGCCAACGGATCCCGATCGGAAGGGATCCGGTGCGATGGCTCCAACGGCCCGTTTGCCGCAAGGCGAAAATGCAAAAACTGGCGGAGAACAGACACAGCCATCCTAACGCCCCAGATAGTTTTCAATGACCTTGGGATCGTTCGAAACATAGTCGATCGACCCTTCCGCCAGAACCGAACCTTCGGCAAGGCACGTCACCTTGACGCCGAGATCACGGACAAAGCCCATATCGTGCTCGACCACGACGACGGAGCGGTCCCTGGCGATCTCGCGCAGAAGCCGCGCAGTCTCCACCGTTTCGGCATCGGTCATGCCGGCGACCGGTTCATCGACCAGCAGAAGTTTGGGTTCCTGCGCCAGCAGCATGCCGATCTCCAGCCATTGTTTCTGGCCATGGGAGAGATTGGCGGCAAGCTCGTCCTTGCGCGTGCTCATGCGGATGATCTCGAGAATCTCTTCGATTCGGTCATGATCTTCGCCGGTCAGCCGATAGAGAAGCGTCGAAAACACGCCGCGCCGGCGGTTCAGCGCCAGTTCGAGATTGTCCCAGACCGTATGGCCCTCAAAAACCGTCGGCTTCTGAAATTTGCGGCCAATGCCGAGCTGGGCGATATCGGCCTCGTCGCGCCGGGTCAGATCCACCGTGTCGGCGAAGAAGACCTCACCTTCGTCCGGCCGTGTCTTGCCGGTGATGATATCCATCATCGTCGTCTTGCCGGCGCCATTGGGACCGATCACAGCGCGAAGCTCACCCGGCTCGATGACGAAGGAAAGCTTGTTCAGCGCCTTGAAACCGTCGAAGGAGACCGAGACATTATCGAGATAGAGCAGGCTCCTGGCACGTCTTTCCTGCGGGCTCATCGCGCAGCCTCCCCTTGCGTCTCGACGCCGTCTTCCAGCGCCTCGGATTGCTTGATCTTCGCCATCGCGCCCGGCTCGTCGCGTCCGGCCGGCTTCAGCTTGCCGCCCATCGTTCCGACGATCCCCTTGGGCAGGAACAGGGTCACGGCGACGAACAGCCCCCCCAGCGCGAACAGCCAGAATTCGGGAAACAGACCGGTGAAGATGGTCTTGCCGAAATTGACCAGCACCGCGCCGATGATCGGCCCGATCAGCGTTGCCCGACCGCCAACGGCCGTCCAGATCACCACTTCAATGGAATTTGCAGGGGCAAACTCGCCCGGATTGATGATGCCCACCTGGGGCACGTAGAGGGCGCCGGCAACACCGGCCATCATCGCGGAGACGACGAAGGCGAAGAGTTTGTAATTCTCCACCCGGTAGCCGAGAAAGCGCACCCGGGCCTCCGAATCGCGCACGCCAACCAGCACCTTGCCGTATTTGGAGCGCACGATCGCCGAGGAAATCAGAAGTCCGAGCGCCAGAAACAGCGCCGAGGCGGCAAAGAGTGCGGCCCGCGTTGCATCGGCGCTGACGGAAAAGCCGAGAATATCCTTGAAATCGGTCAGACCATTATTGCCGCCGAACCCCATATCATTGCGGAAGAAGGCGAGCAGCAGCGCATAGGTCATGGCCTGGGTGATGATCGAGAGATAGACGCCGTTGACGCGGGAGCGGAAGGCAAACCAGCCGAAAACAAAGGCCAGCGCCCCCGGCACCAGCAGCACCATAAGGGCAGCAAACCAGAACATGTCGAAGCCGTACCAGAACCATGGCAGCTCCTTCCAGTTCAGGAACACCATGAAATCGGGCAGGACCGGATCGCCATAGACACCGCGCGACCCGATCTGGCGCATCAGATACATGCCCATGGAGTAGCCGCCAAGCGCGAAGAATGCGCCATGGCCGAGCGAGAGAATGCCGCAAAAGCCCCAGACCAGATCCAGCGACAGTGCCAGAAGCGCATAGCAGAGATATTTGCCGGCGAGCGAGACCATATAGGTCGGCATGTGGAAGGGGCTCGATGCCGGCAACAGCAGCATCAGCGCCGGCACGATCAGGGCAATGGCGATCAGCACGCCGATGGCGATGACGATCTTGCGGTCAAGCGCGCGGAATACAAAGGCGGTAATCATGCTTCAATCGCCCTTCCCTTGAGCGCGAACAGGCCGCGCGGTCGTTTCTGGATGAAGAGGATGATGAGAACGAGCACCAGGATTTTGCCCAGCACAGCGCCGGCATAGGGTTCCAGGAACTTGTTGAGAATGCCGAGCGAGAACGCACCGACAAAGGTACCCCAGAGATTGCCGACCCCGCCGAAGACCACGACCATGAATGAGTCGATGATGTAGGACTGGCCGAGATTGGGCGAGACATTGTCGATCTGCGACAGTGCGACACCGGCAAGACCGGCGACACCGGAGCCGAGCGCGAAGGTGAAGGCATCCACCCAGGCCGTACGGATCCCCATGGAGCCGGCCATGCGGCGGTTCTGGGTCACGGCACGCATCTGCAGGCCGAAGGCCGAGCGTTTCATCAGCACAAGCAGTCCGAAGAAGACAGCAAGCGAGAAGAGGATGATCCACAGACGGCTCCAGGTGATCACGAGACCGCCGAGATCAAACGAGCCGGACATCCAGGACGGATTGCCAACCTCGCGATTGGTGGGGCCGAAAATCGTACGCACACCCTGCTGCAGGATCAGCGACACGCCCCAGGTGGCGAGCAGCGTTTCCAGCGGCCGGCCATAGAGAAAGCGGATCACACCGCGCTCGATGATCAGGCCGACCACACCCGTGATGATGAAAGCGACCGGCAGGGCAATTGCCAGCGACCAGTCGAAGAGACCAGGGAAATGATTGCGGATCACCTCCTGTACCATATAGGTGGAATAGGCACCCAGCATGACCATTTCGCCATGGGCCATATTGATGACACCCATGACGCCAAAGGTGATGGCAAGGCCGATTGCCGCCAGCAGCAGGACCGACCCGAGCGACAGGCCGTACCAGACATTTTGCAGCGCGTCCCAGAAGGCGAGCTTTTTCTCGATCCGGCTCTGCGCAGCGTCCACCTCTGCCTGCAGGCTTTCATCGAGGCTCGGACGCGCAGCCAGCAGAACGGAAATCGCATCACGACCGCCGATCGAGGCAACCTCGCCGATCGCCTTGCTCTTTTCCGCGTCCGAACGGCTGGAATTGAGAATGGCAATCGCCTCGGCCTGTTTCAGCGTGGCGATGATGTCCTTGTTGTCTTCTTTTGCAAGCGCCTGCTCGATCAGGGCAAGATTGTCTTCGGACGGCGCCTTCAGCATCGACTGGGCCGCCGAAAGTCGCACGGAAGGATCCGGGCTCATCAGCGTCAGTCCCGCCAGCGCCGCATCAATCGAGCGCCGCAGACTGTTATTGACCTTGATCTTTTCGAGATCGCGCTTGGATGCCTCGCCGGCAGGTTCACCCGTCAGCGGATCGGCGAGCATCAGATCGCGGCTGGACGAGCCTTTCGAGGTGATGAAGACGGCACCGTCATCCTTGCGGGCATAGAGGTCGCCGTCGGAAAGCGCCTTCAGGGCCGGAACAATGGCCGGGTCGCCGGTTGCAGCAAGAGCCTGAACATTCTTGTCGATGGCATCGAAACCGGAAGCGGTTGCGAATTGATTGATCAGCGCCCGGGGGTCATCTGCGGCCCGGGCAGGCAGGGACGCACATATCAGAGTAACAAACAGCAAAAATAGAAAATGACTGAAACCAGGCATGCGCGAAAAAATCGACATGTGCGTCCCCTCTTCGACGGCCAGCCAAAACGGAAGGCCGTATCCTCGTTTGCCGGGCGCAGGCGAGCTGCGCCCGGCAGTGGTTCCCACCGTTAAGAGGCCTTAATTCGCAGCAGCCATGCCGCCGCACTTGCCGGTCGCGACATTGAAGTTGCCGCAGGACAGCGGAGCGCGCCAATCCGAGATCAGGTTCTTGGAATCGGGCAGATAGTCGGACCAGGCATCGCCGGGAACAAGGCCAGGGGTCTGGTAGACGATATCGAACTGACCATCATCCTGGATTTCACCGATCATGACCGGCTTGGTGATGTGGTGGTTCGGCATCATCGTCGAATAGCCGCCGGACAGGTTCGGAACCGAAACGCCGACCATGGCATCGATCACCTTGTCGGGATCGGTGGTGCCGGCCTTTTCAACGGCCTTAACCCACATGTTGAAGCCGATATAATGGGCTTCCATCGGGTCATTGGTCACGCGCTTATCGTCGCCGGTATATTTGTGCCAGGCATCGATGAAGTCGTAATTGGCGTCGGAATCGACGGACTCGAAGTAGTTCCAGGCGGCCAGATGACCAACCAGCGGCGTGGTATCGAGGCCGGCAAGCTCTTCTTCACCGACCGAGAAGGCAACAACCGGAATATCTTCGGCCTTGATGCCCTGGTTGCCGAGCTCCTTGTAGAAGGGAACATTGGCGTCACCGTTGATGGTGGAAACCACGGCGGTCTTCTTGCCTGCCGAGCCGAAATTCTTGATCGCGGCCACTTCGGTCTGCCAGTCGGAGAAGCCGAAGGGCGTGTAGTTGATCATGATGTCTTCGTCAGCGACGCCGTGGGCCTTGAGATAGGCTTCCAGGATCTTGTTGGTCGTGCGCGGATAGACATAGTCGGTGCCTTCCAGGACCCAGCGCTCAACACCTTCCTCGTTCATCAGGTAGTCGACGGCGGGAATGGCCTGCTGGTTCGGCGCGGCACCGGTGTAGAAGACGTTGCGCGAGCTTTCTTCACCCTCATACTGGACCGGGTAGAAGAGAATGCTGTCGAGTTCTTCGAAAACCGGCAGAACCGACTTGCGCGAAGCAGACGTCCAGCAACCGAACACAACGTCAACCTTGTCCTGCGAGATCAGTTCGCGGGCCTTTTCAGCAAACATCGGCCAGTCGGAAGCCGGGTCGACGACAACGGGCTCAAGCTTCTTGCCCAGCAGGCCGCCCTTTGCATTCTGCTCGTCGATGAGCATCAGCATGGCGTCCTTCAGCGTGGTTTCCGAGATCGCCATCGTACCGGACAGCGAATGGAGGATGCCAACCTTGATCGTGTCTTCCTGGGCATGTGCGGTGCCGGTGAGGACACCGGCTGCCATCGTCGCACCGACGATGGCGCCCTTGAGGCCCTTCGTGAAATTCATCTGATTTCCCCTCTGTTTTTACATTCCGCGCAATAAGCGCAGCAACAAAACCGAAACGCCCGCTCGGCGTTCGTGCCAACTATCGGCGAGACCGCGACCAAGCCCCATACGTCATTTGACGTAGGCCGCATGACAGAGGGTGAAACATCGATGCAGCACAGGGCGTATTGTCTTGCGGCAGCGCCATCATCCGCTATGCTTTCGGCAACACTGAATTGCAGCAAGGGGCATGCATGGGCGTTTTCGGGTCTCCGGGACGGACGCTGGTTTCGACGGTCATATTCATGCTTGCCGTCATTGCCGCAGCCACGGCGGCCTATCACCACGCCGGCTGGAGCTTTCCCGATTCCTTCTACATGGTGCTGCTGACCGTCTATACGGTCGGCTATGGCGAAGTGCACCCGATCGACACCGCCTATCTTCATGCCATAACCGTGATGACCATGATCCTCGGCTGCACCGGGTCGATCGTGCTGACCGGTGCGCTGGTCCAGTTTCTCACCATCAATCAGTTGCAGCAGCTTTTCGGAACGAGACGGATGATCAAGGAAATCGAACATCTCTCCAATCATGTCATCATCGTCGGCTATGGCCGGATCGGCGTGATGCTGGCGCGCGAGCTCAACATGGCTGGCCTGCCCTTTGTCATCATCGAGCGCAATGAACGTCTTGCCGATAATGTCCGCGAGCTGGGCTTTCTCGCCATTGTCGGCGACGCCACCGATGAGACATCACTCACCACTGCCGGCGTTGACCGGGCCCGCGCACTGGCGACGGTGCTTCCCAATGATGCCGCCAATGTCTTCATCACGCTTTCGGCCCGCGCGCTCAATCCGAAGATCGAGATCATCGCCCGCGGCGAGATGGCAACCACCGAGAACAAGCTGATCCAGGCAGGCGCCGACCGGGTGGTGATGCCGACCCATATCGGCGCCGAGCGGATCGCTGAACTCATTCTCTATCCGCGTACCGAGAAGATCCTGCATGCTTCCAGCGAGATGCAGACGCTCGAACGCCAGCTGCGCGGCCTGGGGCTCGAGCTGCAGGTGGTCGTGGCGCCGGAACGCGGCGCTCTGACAGGGCTTACGGTCGCCCAGATCGAAAAACGCACCGAAGGCCAGTTCTTCATCGTCCAGATCCACCGGCAGGACGGAACCGTCTATTCCGAACCGGAACCGGAGCTCAAGATCGTGGCTGGTGACGGCGTGGTCATCGTCGGGCGCGGCATCCAGTCCTGCCGGGCGCTGTTCGAGCCGCTCTCCGGTGCCGCCGGCCATCGCCACGGCACGATCTATCGGGGCCAGCGGCGGTTCTGAAGCAGGAAACGGGACAAAGGGCCGGCCACAGTTCCCAACCTGGGCGCGCTTCTTCAGCCGATGATGCACCGCACTCTTGCCTTTCGCTGAGATCATGTAAACAATCAGGGCTTGTTCGCTTTTCCGCCAGGTGCCCTGACCGTTCATGACAGCCCGCCAACGCATCATTCCGATCCGGCGTGAATATAACCGCTGGGTCGCCAACCAGACACTTGAGGATTACGCGCTGCGCTTCACGGCCAAGAGCGCACGGCGTTTTTCCTCGACCCGGATTTCGCAGACCGCGATCGGGGCGATCTCTTTTCTGGCGCTGGAGGCGGTCGGCGGGGCGATCACGCTGTCGCATGGCACCACCAATGCGTTCTTTGCGGCCGTGGTCGCGGCCCTGGTCATGCTGGTCGTCGGCTGGCCGATCACCCGCTATGCCATCCGCCACGGTGTCGATATCGATCTTCTCACCCGCGGCGCCTCCTTCGGCTATATCGGCTCCACCGTCACCTCGCTGATCTATGCAAGCTTCACCTTCATTCTCTTTGCCATCGAAGCCTCGATCATGTCAGGCGCGCTGGAGCTCGCCTTCGGCATTCCGATCTGGATCAGCTACATCATCTCCGCCGTGCTGGTGATCCCGCTTGTCACCCATGGCGTGCAGATGATCTCGCGCTTTCAGCTCATCACGCAGCCCTTCTGGATCGTGCTCAACATCGCGCCCTTCATCTTCATCGCCTTTATGGATGTCGAGAAATTCCAGATCTGGCGCAGCTTTGCCGGACTGTCGCAGGAGCCGGCCCCGCCGGGCTCTGCCGCTCCGTTCTCGCTTGCCGGTTTTGCCGCTGCCGCCGGCGTCATCTTCGCATTGCTGCCGCAGATCGGCGAACAGGTCGACTTTCTCCGCTTCCTGCCGGCAACCGGACGGCATCGCTTCTATCACCGGCTCGCCGTCTTTCTGGCCGGCCCCGGCTGGGTGCTGGTCGGCGTGCCGAAACTGATGGCCGGATCATTTCTCGCCGTGCTCGCGCTTACGGCCGGAACACCGGCCGATTATGCGGCCGACCCCGCCCACATGTATCTCGCCGCCTTCGGCTACATGATCCCGAACCATTATGCCGCCCTGTTCCTGATGGCCGCTTTTGTTGTCGTCTCGCAGCTGAAGATCAATGTGATGAATGCCTATGCGGGATCGCTCGCCTGGTCGAACTTCTTTTCGCGCCTGACCCACAGCCATCCCGGCCGTGTTGTCTGGCTGATCTTCAATGTCGCGATTGCGCTGCTGCTGATGCAGCTTGGCATTTACCGGCTGCTGGAATCGGCTTTCAGCGTTTTTGCCATTGTCGCCATGGCCTGGCTGTCGACCATCGCCGCCGATCTCTTCATCAACAAGCCGCTTGGGCTTTCGCCGCCGGGGATCGAATTCAAACGCGCCCATCTTTACGACATCAATCCGGTCGGCCTCGGCACCATGACCGCATCAGGTGCGATCGCGCTTCTCGCCCATTTCGGTCTTTTCGGCACGCTTGCCGCCGGTTTTGCGCCCTTTATCGCGCTTGGCGTCGCCCTCGTCATCTCGCCGGCAATGGCCTTTGCCACGGGCGGGCGCTATTATCTCGCACGCAAGCCGCGCAAGGGCTGGCAGTCGAAAAGCGCAATCACCTGCTCGATCTGCGAACATCCCTTCGAGCCGGAGGACATGGCCTGGTGCCCCGCTTATGCCGGACCGATCTGTTCGTTGTGCTGCTCGCTCGACAGCCGTTGCCATGACCTCTGCAAACCGAAAGCCCGGATGAATGCGCAGATCGGCTTTGTTGCGGCCAAGTTTCTGCCAGTGCGGGCCGTGCAGGCGTTATCCAGCCGTCTCGGGCGCTATGCCATCACCGTTGCCATTTCGGTCGCCGTCATCGGTGCGATCCTGGCGATGATCGCCATCCAGATGGTGCGTGCCACACCGGAAACCGCCGATGTCATCTATGGTGCGACGCTGATCGTTTTCTTCGTCTTCGCGCTGATTGCCGGTATTGTCAGCTGGTTCTTCGTGCTCGCCCATGACAGCCGCAAGGTGGCGGAAGAAGAATCCTCGCGCCAGACTACGCTGCTTTTGAAAGAAATCGCCGCGCATGAGAAAACCGACGCGGCACTCCAGGCCGCCAAGGAAACGGCGGAAGCCGCCAACCGCGCCAAGAGCCGTTATGTCGTCGGCCTCAGCCATGAACTCAGAACGCCGCTCAACGCCGTGCTCGGCTATGCCCAGCTTCTCGAGCGCGACCCGGCCATACCCGAAGCCCGCCAGCCGGCCATCAAGTCGATCCGCCGCTCCGCCGACTATCTCTCCGGGCTCATTGACGGCTTGCTCGACATTTCCCGGATCGAGTCCGGCCGTCTGCAGGTCTATGCCAACGAAATCAATCTCACCGATTTCCTTGATCAGATCATCGACATGTTTGCCCCGCAGGCCCGGGCCAAGGGCCTCAGTTTCGAGCATGACAGAGGCAGCGCCCTGCCCCTTTACGTCAGAACCGATGAGAAACGGCTGCGTCAGATCCTGGTCAATCTTCTCTCCAATGCGGTGAAATTCACCGATAGCGGCGTGATCCGCTTTTCTGCCCAATATCGCAATCAGGTCGCCACGTTCATCGTTGCCGATACCGGCGACGGCATTGCCGAATCGGATATCGTCCGCATTTTCGAACCTTTCGAACGGGGCAGTGAAAGCGACACGACCAAGCCTGGCCTCGGGCTCGGACTGACCATCACCCAGCTTCTGGTCAACACCCTGGGTGGCGAGATCATGGTCTCGAGCCAGCCGGGCCAAGGCACGACCTTCACGGTCAGGATGATGCTGGCTTCGCTTGAACGCCCGGAAAATGCCGCCCGCGCCGAACAGGCGATCTCCGGTTATTCCGGTGCCCGACGCACCATCATGGTGGTCGACGACAATGAGGAACATCGCGCCATGATGCGTGATATTCTCGAACCGCTCGGCTTCGGCGTCGTCACGGTCGCGAGCGGTGCAGCCTGTCTTCAGGCGCTGGAAGCAGGCGAGGCCGATCTGTTCCTCATCGATATCCGCATGCCCGGCATGACCGGCTGGCAGCTGGCAACCGGCTTGCGCGAACGCGCCGTGATGCGCCCGATCGTGATGCTGTCAGCCAATATCGGTGACGACGCCGTGCTTGGCCATGGCGATGACAGCCATAATGCAACATTGTCCAAACCTCTGGACCTGAAGCGGCTTTATGACGTGCTTGCCGCGCAGCTGGGGCTCGACTGGATCCGCGGCGATACGCCCTTGCCCAAGACGGCAGAAACGGAACTGGATGTTGCGGTTCCGGACCCGCAGATCCTGAAGGCGCTGATCGAGCTTGGCGAGATCGGTTATGTCCGCGGCATTCGCGACCACCTCGCCGCGCTCGAGACCGCAGACCCGGCGCTGGGAGCTTTCAGCGCCAGGGCCAGAGACTATGTCGATGTCTTCGACCTTGACGGATACCGAAAATTCCTGAAGCAACATCTGGATACAGTGAAAGACGCAAAACAGGGGGTGGAGCGCGATCATGGCTGAGGCCGTAAGAGCCCGTGACATTGTATTGCTCGTGGACGACAGTCCCGAGACGCTTTCCTTCCTGACGGAAGCGCTGGAGGAAAGCGGCTATTCGGTGCTGATCGCCACCTCCGGCGCGAGCGCGCTTTCCATTGTCGAGAAGGTCTCGCCCGACGTCGTGCTGATGGATGCGGTGATGCCGAAGATGGACGGTTTCGAGACCTGCCGGCAGCTGAAAGCCGGGCCTGCCCATGCGATCCCGGTGATTTTCATGACAGGGCTGTCGGAGACGGAGCATATCGTCCACGCGCTGGAATCAGGTGGCGTCGATTATCTGACCAAGCCGATCAATATCGACGAATTGCGCGCCCGCATCCGCGTCCATCTTTCCAATGCCCGCTCAACCCAGAGTGCGCGCATCGCCCTCGACGCGGCGGGCCGCCACCTGATGGCGACCAATGGCGAGGGTCGCCCGCTCTGGCTGACGCCGCAGGCAAGCCGGCTTATCCATGACGCGACCGGCGGCGATCTCGACGTTGTCTGGCTCACATCCGAGGTCGGGGCCATCCTGAAAGCCCGTCGCCACGAGGCTGCGGCAGGTGCCGCCGCACCGCTTCTGCCCGTCGCACGGCATGGCAAGAGACTGTTTCAGCTGGCACTTCTTGAACGGATCAGCCCTGACGAACTCCTGTTCCGTGTCTCAGCGGCCAATCCCGTTGCCGATGACGAGGTGCTCAGGCAGAATTTCCCGCTGACGGTGCGGGAATCCGAAGTGCTGCTGTGGATCGCCAAAGGCAAGGCCAATCGCGATATTGCCGATATCCTCGGCCTTTCAGCCCGCACCGTGAACAAGCATCTGGAACAGATCTATGTAAAGCTCGGCGTCGAAAACCGCGCCTCCGCCGCCGTCAAGGCCGCCTATGTCCTGCATGACCTGTAACGAAAACGGGCCACCCCAGGCGACCCGTCAGACTGTTGCGAAAACGTTCCAATCGCCACTGGCGTCATATCTGTGCCTGGCACAGATATCCAGCTGCTATGCGTCTGCACGGCGAAAGACTGTTATAATCCAATGCCCTTATGCGCCTAGATCCCCGTGACGGGCACGGGGATGACGACGGAGGGGGCCTCACCTCAAACAGGCAATCTGAATGACTGTGTCAGCAATCTGACGGGCCGCCTCGGGCGACCCGTCGATTCCGTCAGCAGCAAGGGCTGCGTCACGCACCCAGACCGTCGAACAACGCCGTCGAAAGATAGCGTTCGGCAAAGGACGGAATGATGA
Organism: Martelella sp. HB161492; assembly: GCF_013184775.1. Classification (GTDB taxonomy): domain Bacteria; phylum Pseudomonadota; class Alphaproteobacteria; order Rhizobiales; family Rhizobiaceae; genus Martelella. The sequence continues at coordinate 122,286 of NZ_JAATVV010000003.1, read as the reverse complement.
TGACGATGTTCTTGCCTTCGTTTTCCGGGCGCTTGCCAAGCTCGATGGCAGCCGTCAGCGCCGCACCGGAGGAAATGCCGACCGGAACGCCCTCGATGCGGGCGACATTGCGAGCATTGTCGAAGGCATCTTCGTTGGAAACCGTAATGATCTCGTCATAGACCTTGGTGTCCAGCACGCCCGGCACGAAACCGGCGCCGATGCCCTGGATCTTGTGCGGCGACGGTGCGCCACCTGACAGAACCGGAGATGCCGTCGGCTCGACAGCGACGACCCGGACCGAGGGTTTCTTCTCTTTCAGCACCTGACCAACACCGGTTATAGTGCCGCCCGTGCCGATGCCGGCAACGAAAATGTCAACCGCGCCGTCGGTATCGTTCCAGATCTCTTCCGCCGTCGTCTTGCGATGGACCGCCGGATTGGCCGGGTTTTCAAACTGCTGCGGAATGATCGCATCCGGCAGGTCGGCTACCAGTTCCTCGGCCTTAGCAATCGCGCCCTTCATGCCCTTGGCAGGCTCGGTCAGAACCAGTTCAGCACCAAGCAGGGCGACCATCTTGCGCCGCTCGATCGACATCGATTCCGGCATGGTCAGGATCAGCCGGTAGCCCTTGGCGGCAGCGGCAAAGGCAAGCGCAATGCCGGTATTGCCCGACGTCGGCTCAACCAGAACCGTCTTGCCAGGGACAATCTTGCCTTCAGCTTCAAGGGCCTCGATCATGGCAAGGCCAATACGGTCCTTGACCGATGCAATCGGGTTGAAGAATTCGAGCTTGGCCAGAAGATTGGCCTTCACGCCCTTCTCTTTGGCCAGCTTGTCGAGCCGGACCAGCGGCGTATCGCCAATCGTTTCAAGGATTGAGGAATAGATTTTCCCGCGACCGGGCTTGCCGTTCTGTTCCATGGATGATGCTCCCTAGTGAACCTGCATCTTAGTTAGGATCGGCAGGCCGACAATTCGAGGCATGAAACAGACGGGCGGGTAAAGTCATTGGAATTCTGTACTCATTTACAGCACCAATGCGCAAAACCATTTCATAAATTAGTCCAGAGCACTGATGCCGGGCTGAAATTGACGATTGTCATTCCGTTTCGGCCATATGATCGCTGCGCCAGTGACGGCGGATGCGCGGGAGCTGCCAGCCAAATGTCGTGGCAGCGGCACTGACGAAAATCAGGGCAGCGCCAAGCATCTGCACGCCGTTGAAGACATGGCCGAAAACCAGGCCATCCGCGGTGATCGCCACCACCGGATAGATGAAGGACAATGCGCCACTGATGACGGTCGGCAGCTTCTGAAACCCGGCATAGAGCAGCACATAGACGATACCGGTATGGACAATACCGAGAGCGGCAACCGACCACCAGGACAAGGCCGATTGCGGCCAGACAGCAAAGCTGACGAAGGGGAGCAGAAGCAGCGCCGACAGCCCCATATGCACCAGCGCGATGAGATGTGGCGCCACCCCCTTCAGAGACTTGGTGAAGATGGCCGAAAGGGCATAGAAGAAGGCGGAGATGAAGGCAAAAGCGACACCGGTAAGATAGGTCTGCGAGACCGGTGCCCCTGTGAAAGGACCGCCGGTAATCGCCACCACGCCGGCAAAACCGGCCGTAAGCCAGATGATGCGGCTTGCCGTCAGCCGCTCACCGAGAAACAGTGCGCCGAGAATGACCATCATGAAGGGCTGGGTGTTGTAAACCGTCGCCGTCACCGAAATCGGCGCCCGGGCATAAGCGGCGAAGAGAAACAGCCAGTTTCCAAGAATGGCAAGTCCGCCTAGTACCATGAAAACGATCCGCCGCCGGTCAAGGCCGGCCATGGTGAGATAACCCCGTTGCGCGCAGACGCCCAGCAGGACCGTGCCACCCAGAATGCAGCGCCAGAAGACGATACTGACAACGGGCAGATGTGCAAATACGACGAAAAGGCCAACGGTTCCGGCGGTCGCCATGGCCACGAACATCTCTATGGCACCGGTTCGTTCTGACGGGCTCATATATATTCTCCATGAAACATGAACCCTCAGATTATTTGACTATTATCGCATTTTATATAATATTTCTAAGGCTAGAAGCCGACTTAACATTTCATATTTAGGAAAATGCATGAATGTCCCTAATCAGATATCGGCGCTCGACGATACCGACCGCACATTGCTGGCAGCCCTAGCCGGCAATGCGCGGCTGTCGCTGAAGGAGCTCGCGGCGCTTGCCGGCCTTTCCTCGCCCAGCGCTGCCGACCGGATACGCCGACTGGAAGAGCGTGGCATCGTCAGTGGTTATGCCGCAGAGATCGATCTCAGGGCCGTCGGTTATCCGATGGAAGCCTTTGTACGGGTGAAGCCGCTTCCCGGAATGCTGCATATCGTCCAGAGCCTGATCGAAGCCATGCCGCTGGTGATCGAATGCGACAAGGTGACGGGCGACGACTGCTTCTTCATCAGGCTCGTGTTCCGCTCGATGCAGGAACTGGACGACATGCTCGATCCGCTGATCGAAAAGGCGGCAACCAGCACCTCGATCATCAAGTCCAGTCCGGTCAGACGGCGGCTTCCGCCGCTGTGATTGCACTCAGAACAAAATCTTGAGCGCAACGGCAATGCCGATGCCGCCGGCCACGATCACCGCAATCGTCAGCACGCCGAGCAGGCGGCCATAGGTCGACGTGCCGCTTGAAATGGCAAGCACCATCTTGGTGACGAGATTGGAGGTCACCGCCAGCAGGATCGCCAGCGAAGCCGTTTCGATCGGAACAGAATTGCCGGCCAGATGCGCGGTTGAAAGCGTGATCGCATCCAGATCGGGAATGCCCGAAACGAGCGCGATGATGATGATGCTCGACGGACCAAGAAACTGCACCAGAAGCTTGGAGATGAAACCGATGGCGCCAAGCAGGGCACCAAAGCGCAGCACCGTGCCCAGCTCGAACGGGTTTTTGAGCTCGAGCTCATGCCCGCCGCCGCCCGCCGCCGCCTTTCGGGCGTTGAGCACGAGCCCGGCACCGACGAAGATGACGAGCCCGGGCGCAAGGCCTGCCGCAAGCGGCAGCGCCAGAACAGGGGCAACAGCGACCGAAATAATGAAGCAGCGCACCAGCGACAGCCCGCCGGCAAGCGCCGCAGCGCCCGCCAGCTGGCGCGACAGACCGGTCTCACTCACGGAAATCCGGGCGAAGGAAAGCGTCGTCGCCGTTGACGAGACGACGCCTCCTGCGGCACCGGCAAAGAGAATCCCGCGATCCGGCCCGCCGACCCGCATTGCCACGTAGCCCGCATAGGACAGCGCCGCAATCATCACCGTCATCAGCCAGACGGTGAAGGGATTGAAGGCGCCCCAGGGGTCCACCGGGTGATCAGGCAGAAGCGGAAGTGCAACGAAGGTCATGGCGAGCAGGACCAGCGCCGAGCGCAATTCGGTCCAGGTCAGGGCGCGCAGAAAGCCATGCAGGCTGTGCCGCGCCGCCAGGAAGCCCGTGGTGACCACCGCCCCGGCTGCGGCGATGCGCATATCGCCGGTCACCGACACCACACCAAGCGCAAAGACGATCAGCGCCGCCACAACCCCGGTGACGCTGAAATCATTGCGGGGCGTGGCGGCCCGATAGGAAAAGACGACGAAGGCCAGAACAAAGCCCGCCAGCAGCATGGCCGGCAGAACCGGACCGGCAATGCCCTGAAGATAGCCGGCAACACCGCCGAGAAATCCGGATAATGCGAAGGTGCGGATGCCCGCTGCCCGCCCACCAGCCGGCAGCTCACGCTCCTGCCAGCCGCGTTCCATGCCGACCAGAGCACCAATCGCCAGTGCCAATCCGAGCCGCTCGAATATCTCGACCATATCCATGACCGCACCTCCCGCAGACAGGTCACACTACTACAAAGACAAGGGGGACGGAATCATGCCCGGACGCATGATCCGGCCAGCACGGCGCGAGAGACTGAACCGTTTCAGACAGACGGACGTGTCGCAAAAATCTGCAGCCAGTCGACCTTTTCACCGCCATAACCGCCGCCGCCCCGCGCTTCGACGCGGATGTCACAAAAACCCGCCGTCTGGTATTGCCTCAGAAGATCGGCGCTTTCGGGATAGTTGTAATAGCGCCCATAGGCATCGACCCCTTCGGGCTTGCCTGTCTTGAAGCTGGCATAGAACAGCCCGCCCGGACGAAGAGCGGTGAAGATGCGCCGCAGCACATCCGGCAACAGGGCACGCTGAACATGAAGCAGACAGGCATTGGCCCATATGCCATCGTAGCAACTGGCATCCTCCAGCCTGTCGAAGGGCAGCAGCCGCACCGGCCGGCCGAGCCGTGCCTCGGCCTCCTTCACCATGCCAGGCGAACCATCGCTTGGGGTGACATCAAACCCCGCATCCAGCATGAATGCACTGTCGAAGCCGGCGCCGCAGCCAAGCTCAAGGATCCGGCCGCCCGGTGTCAGGGCTTCCAGAAATTCGCGCAGCCGTTCCGCGTTTGAAACGCGAGAGGCCCCCGCATAGACGGAGGCCTCGTTGTTGTAGAAATCGAAGGTGCGGTCTTCGCTCACCCGTCAGACCCCGGTGGAACCGAAACCGCCGGAACCGCGCTGCGTATCGGTGACGTCGCTGACAAGCGCGATCTTCAGCTGGGTGACCGGCGCAATCACGATCTGGGCAATGCGCATGCCGCGCTCGATGACGAAATCGGCATCACCGTGATTGATCAGGATGACCTTGACCTCACCGCGATAGTCGCTGTCGATCGTGCCGGGACTGTTGAGGCAGGTAATGCCGTTCTTGATCGCAAGGCCCGAGCGCGGGCGCACCTGCGCCTCAAAGCCTTCCGGGATTTCAAAGACGAAGCCGGTCGGCACCAGCGCGCGCGCGCCAGGCGCCAGCGTCAGCGGTTCGTCAATGGCGGCACGGATGTCCATGCCGGCAGAGCCGGAAGTCTCGTAGGCAGGCGGGTCGATGCCTGCGGCATTGTCGAGACGTTTCAGCTTCAGGGCGGGTAAATCATCAAGCATCTTGTTCATGGATTTTACTCTTGCCATCACGAAGTCACGGGTCAATTGCATATGCAGGCCGAAATCGCTAGATATGCGGCCAATTAACAGGATTTTGTCAAAATGCCCGAAACGCTTGCCGAAGCGGTCGCACGCCGCCGTACCTTTGCCATCATCTCCCACCCGGACGCCGGTAAGACCACGCTGACAGAAAAGCTGCTTCTGTTCGGCGGCGCCATTCAGCTTGCCGGTGAGGTCAAGGCCAAGAAGGACCGGATCCAGACCCGGTCTGACTGGATGAAGATCGAGCGCGAGCGCGGCATTTCAGTCGTCACATCAGTCATGACCTTCGAGTATGAGGACACGGTCTTCAACCTGCTCGACACGCCCGGCCACGAAGACTTTGCCGATGACACCTATCGTACGCTGACGGCGGTGGATGCCGCCATCATGGTGATCGACGCGGCCAAGGGTATCGAGCCCCGGACGCTGAAGCTGTTCGAAGTCTGCCGGCTGCGCGACATTCCGATCATCACCTTTGTCAACAAGATGGACCGCGAAGCGCGCGACACCTACGAAATCCTCGACGAGGTGGCGCAGAAACTGGCGCTCGACACCGTGCCGATGACCTGGCCGATCGGTCAGGGCAAAAGCTTCTGCGGCACCTATCACCTCAAGAACAGCGCCATTCGCGGCGGTGACGCCGAACGCGAACTGACCAAGGTGAACGGCCCGCGCGCTGTCGCCGACCGCCTGCCGGAACATGAGCGCGAGGACTGGGCCGACGGTGCGGAACTGGCCGTGGAAGGCTTTCCCGCCTTTGATCGCCAGTCCTTCCTTGAGGGGCACATGACGCCGGTCTATTTCGGTTCGGCCCTGCGCAATTACGGCGTCCGCGACCTCATCCACGCGCTGTCCGATTTTGGCCCGCCGCCCCGCGCCCAGGTGGCCGACACACGTACGGTGGAAGCAACCGACCCGAAGATGAGCGCCTTCGTGTTCAAGATCCAGGCCAATATGGATCCGAACCACCGCGACCGCATTGCCTTTGTCCGTGTGTGTTCCGGCACGCTGACACGCGGCATGAAGGCCCGGCTGTCGCGTACCGGCAAGCAGATGGGGCTGACCGCCCCGCAATTCTTCTTTGCCTCGCAGCGCCAGCTCGCCGATACCGCTTTTGCTGGCGATGTCGTCGGCATTCCCAACCATGGTGCACTCAGGATCGGCGACACGCTGACCGAGGGCGAGGCACTCGTGTTTCAGGGCGTCCCGAACTTCGCTCCGGAAATCCTGCGCCGCGTGCGTCTTGAAGATGCGATGAAGGCCAAGAAGCTGAAGGAAGCCCTGCAGCAGATGGCCGAGGAAGGCGTGGTGCAATTGTTCAACCCCGAAGATGGCTCGCCAGCAATCGTCGGTGTCGTCGGTGCGCTGCAGCTCGATGTTCTGAAAGAGCGGCTGAAGGCGGAATATGGCCTCCCGGTCTCCTTCGAAATGTCACGCTTCTCGGTGTGCCGCTGGATTTCAGCGGAGAAAACGATGGATCTCGACAAGTTCATCTCCTCCCATCGTGGCGATATCGCCCGCGATCTCGACGGCGATCCCGTGTTTCTGGCCCAGGACGGTTTCTCGCTGAATTACGAGGCGGAGCGTGCACCCTCGATCAAGATGATCGCCATCAAGGAATATCAGCAGGCCAAGGCCGCCTGACGGAAGGATGACAGCATGACGGGTGAGGTAATCGGCATTTGCGGCACGGGCCGGATGGGTTCGGCCATGGCGAGACGGCTCGCAGCAAACGGCTTCAGCGTCGTTTTGTGGAACCGCTCCGGCGTACCGGATGCACTGGCCGCCGAGACCGGCGGCACCGTCGCCCGCTCGCTCACCGTCATGGCGCGCGAGGCCGATATCATCATCACCTCGCTGATCAATGACGAGGCGGTGAAAGGCGTGCTGGACACGCTGACAGCGACCTCGCTGCCCGGCAAGCTGGTGGTGGAAACCTCCACCGTCAGCCCGACCGTGCTGCGCGACGCCTCGGCCGCCATCAAGGCCAAGGGCGGCACCGCCATCGACGCGCCGATTTCCGGTGGGCCGGAACTGATCGCGGCAGGCAAGGCCGGACTTTATATCGGCGGCGCGAAGATCGATTTCGACCGGTTCCTGCCCGTTGCCGAAACGCTCTCCGACCGCATTCACCACACCGGATCGCTTGGCACGGGTGCTGCCGCCAAGATCGTCAACAACATGATGCTCTGCGGCTATTGGGAAGTGCTGAAGGAAGCGATGATGACAGGCAAGAAAGCCGGTCTCAGCGTGGAGAAGATGCTGGACATTCTCGTGACCAGCCCGTCGGGTTCACCGGCGCTGAAGGGCCGGACACCGCGTATTCTCGGTCAGGACACCTCCGTTGGCTTCCCCGTTACCGGCGCCCTGAAAGATGCCACCCTGTTTGCCGCGGTCGCCGACAGTCTCGGTATCGACACCCCGGCGATCGACGCCGCCCGCAAAAGCTATGCCGATTGCCTTGAGGCAGGCCATGGCGATGAAGATCTCTCGGCAATGGTGCGCACCGCCCTCTCCGGCGATTGAAATGCATCGGCCAAGCGCCTACATTCCCAGGACTGGAATGTTGGAGTCTGCGTCATGAATATCGGCAATGCTGCGGAACGCTCGGGTCTACCGGCCAAAACCATCCGCTATTATGAGGATATCGGTCTCGTCGTCGCGGACAGGGCTGAAAACGGCTATCGCGATTATTCCCAATCCCATGTCCAGCGGCTTGGCTTCATCCACCGCGCCCGCGATCTCGGTTTTTCCGTGGAAGAATGCCGCCAGCTGCTCTCACTTTATGACGATGACGGCCGGGAAAGCGCCGAGGTGAAACGCCTGGCGCTCAGCAAAATTGCCGAGATCGAGGAAAAGCTTGCCAAGCTTCAAAGCCTGAAGGCGACGCTCAGACATCTCGCTGACCATTGCCATGGCGACAACCGTCCCGACTGCCCGATCCTGGATGAGCTGTCGGGCTGCCCATCCTGCGCTCCGGCGCAATAGCAGCGCTTATCGGGTCGGCACCGGCTCATCGCCGCGATAATCATAAAAGCCGCGGCCGGATTTACGGCCGAGCCAGCCGGCATCGACATATTTGACCAGCAGCGGACAGGGCCGGTATTTGCCGTCGGACAGACCTTCATAGAGGTTCTGCATGATGGCAAGGCAGGTATCGAGTCCGATGAAATCCGCAAGCTCCAGCGGCCCCATCGGGTGGCGCGCGCCGAGTTTCATCGCCGTATCGATGGAATCCACCGAACCGACGCCTTCATAAAGGACATAGATCGCCTCGTTGATCATCGGCAGCAGAATGCGGTTGACGATGAAGGCGGGGAAATCTTCCGACACGGTCGGGGTCTTGCCGAGCGAGGTGACGAAGGCCTTGGCGGTCTCATAGGTCGCCTCGTCGGTGGCAATGCCGCGCACCAGCTCGACCAGATCCATCACCGGTGCCGGGTTCATGAAATGCACGCCCATGAAGCGTTCCGGCCGATCGGTGACGGCAGCAAGGCGGGTGATCGAAAAGGTGGAAGTATTGGTCGCCAGCAGCGCTTCCGGCTTCAGGATCGGGCAGATCTTCTGCCACAGCTTGCGCTTGGCATCCTCTTCCTCGGTAATCGCTTCAAGCACGAGATCGCAGGAGGCTAGATCCTGAAGATCGGCAGAACCGGTAATCCGCGACAGGGCCTTCTTGCGGTCGCCGTCGGACAGCTTGCCGCTGGAAACCTGCCGCGCAAGATTGCCGTTGATCGTCGCCAACCCGCGTTCGATCTGCTCCATGTTCTGATCGATCAGCTGCACGTCATAGCCGGCTGCAGCGCAGACATGGGCAACGCCGCATCCCATTGAACCCGCGCCGATAACCCCGATGCGCTTGATTGCCTCGACCATCACCCGTTTCCCTGCCCACATGATTGCTGTTCATAGACCGGTGGAAATCCTTTTCAAGAAAGGCCACACCTGCCGGTCAGTGATAGTCGTTCACTGCCAGATTTTCCAGTCCCTCTATCAAGTCCGACATAGCCCGGCCCCGCTCGGCGCCCAAAATATCATGTCAAATCCGGGCAAAATGCTTCCAGACAACGGCAAAGATCAAAGACAGAGCTGTTGTTCGTCCGTCTTTTGGGCTAGGCCATCAGCGACAGATTTTGAAGGTTTTAGTTTCTGATCATGACACAGCGACGCATTGCGATTTTCGGTGCAACCGGATCCATCGGCATCAATACACTCGATGTTATCGATCAGCTTGGCGGCAAAGAACGTTTTGAGGTCACCGCCATCACCGGTCATTCCAATATCGATGCGCTGGCGGCATCCGCCATCAGACACGGTGCCAAAGCCGCTGTCACTGCGGATCCTGAGCGCTATGCAGCGCTGAAGGAGGCCCTTTCCGGCAGCGCCGTCACCGCCATGGCTGGCGAGACCGGCCTGATGGAGGCCGCCGCCATGGATAATGATATCGTCATGGCCGCCATTGTCGGCACCGCCGGCCTGAAGCCCGCCCTTGCCGCAGCAAAGGCCGGCGCCGATATCGCCCTTGCCAACAAGGAATGCCTCGTCTCGGCCGGGCCGCTGTTCATGCAGGCGGTTGCCGATGGCGGAGGCCGGCTCATACCCGTCGACAGTGAGCATTCCGCCATCTTCCAGGTGCTGGAGGAAAACCAGCGCAAGGCGCTCGAGCGGGTCATCATCACCGCATCGGGTGGTCCGTTCCGCACGAAAAGCCTTGCGGAAATGCGCAATGTCGATGCCGCCACGGCACGGGCGCATCCCAACTGGTCGATGGGGCTGAAGATCTCGATCGACAGCGCCTCGATGTTCAACAAGGCGCTGGAGATGATCGAGGCGATGCATCTGTTCCGCCTCCGTCCGGATCAGGTCGAGGTGATCGTTCACCCGCAATCGATCATCCATTCCATGGTCGGCTATGCGGACGGCTCGGTGCTGGCGCAGCTCGGCAGCCCCGACATGCGCACTGCAATCGGCTACGCCCTTGCCTATCCCGCCCGCCCGTCACTCTCGGTCGAGCGACTGGATTTCGCCAGGCTTGCGCGGCTTGATTTCGAGGCACCGGATGCTACGCGCTTTCCCGCGCTCGGTCTCGCCCGCAAAGCCATGGAACGTGGCGGATTGCAGGGTGCGGTGCTGAACGCGGCCAAGGAAGTCGCGCTTGAAGCCTTTATCGCCGGGCGCTGTGGCTTTCTCGAAATGGCCGAGATCACCGGCCAGGTGATGGATGCGACTCAGTCCCTGCCAGCCGCCGCTTCGATCGAGGATATCTATGCCGCCGATGCCGAGGCGCGTCGCCGCGCCACGGATTATCTGACGGCTCAGGCGGAGTAGAAGGCTTTCCAGATATCATCCGGGAAGGCGCCATTGCAGCCTTCCATCGCCGTATTGGTCATGATGACGCCGACGGTGCCGCTTGTGGGATCAATGGACCAGCAATTGCCATAGACCCCACCCCAGGTGACCGCCCCATCGGGCAGGTTCTTGCCGTTTGCCGCTGCATTGGTCACCACCGAGCCGATAAAACCAAACCCTGTGCCCGGTCCGACGGCTTCCGGCGCTGTCTGGTTCTGCAATGCCGACCGGGCCGTTTCCGGTTTCAGCAGCGTCGAAGACGGCAAGACATAACTTGACAGCAGGCTCAGCAGATCACCGGCCGTGCCTGCCATCCCAGCGCCGCCGGACTGGAAGGCCTTCGGGTTGAAAATCCGCCCCGGAGAAAAGGCATATAGCTGATCATAGCGATCGGCAACGCTGTGAAGACGTCGCATTTTCACAGGTTCCGGCTTGTGATCGGCATAGGGCGTTGCCAGGCGGGCCTCATCCGTCACCGAAAAGCGCGTATCTGTCATGCCGAGCGGACCGGTGACATATTTCACCACCGCCGCTTCCAGCGTCTCGCCGGTGATGTGGGCAATCAGCGCCCCGAGAATATCGATCGCCACCGAATAGGCCCAGGCCGAACCGGGCGCGAAATTGAGCGGCACATCGTTCAGACGGGCGAAATTTTCCTCAAAGCCAAGATCAGTATCCGTCAACCCGCTATTGGCCGCCTCGCCCTTGGGCAGAAAGGCAGCGCCACCCGTGTAATCAAGGCCCGATGTATGCGTCAGAAGATGGCGGATGCGGATATCCGCCGGAGCGCCATCCGGGCCCTTCGGCTGGAACCACGGCAAGAGATCGCAAACCCTGTCATCGAGCGCGATCATTCCGGCATCGACCATGGCAAGCGCCGTCGTTGCAACAACCGGCTTGGTGACGGATGCCAGCCGGTAGATCGTATCAGGCGCTGCCGGCGCACCCGCCTCGCGATCGGCAAAGCCGGCGGCGCGCTGAAACAGCAGCTCGCCGCCACGCGCAAACAGAACCGTCGCACCGACAATGCGCTTCTGCGCGATCGCATCATCAATCACCGCGTCGAGCCGCGTTTCAAAAGACATAGAGGTCACTCCGTGGAATAGGTCCGTAGAATCAATTCAGTTTGAGTCCAGCAAAGCAGTCAGGCACCGGAACCGCAAAGAAAAACGGGCCGCAAATGCGACCCGTTTTCAGAAAGATTTTTGCTCTCGGCGGCGTCAGGCGACAGCGCGCGCCAGTGCACACTGGGACCAAAGGCTGTGCAGCGCCTCGACCAGATGATCGATATCGGCATCGGAATGCAGCGGCGTCGGCGTGAAACGCAGGCGCTCGGTCTTGCGCGGCACCGTCGGATAGTTGATCGGCTGGACATAGATACCGAACTGATCCAGCAGGATGTCGGAGATCCATTTGCACTTGGCCGCATCACCGACCATGACCGGGACGATATGGCTCGGATTGGCCATATGCGGGATGCCGCGGGCATCCAGCCTTGTGCGAAGACAGTGGACACGCTCCTGATGGCGGGCGCGCTCCATCTGGCTTTGCTTCAGATGGCGGATCGAGGCAACGGCGCCAGCTGCCAGTGACGGCGGCAGCGCTGTCGTGAAGATGAAGCCGGAGGCGAAGGAGCGGACGAAATCGATCAGTGCCTGCGAGCCGGTAACATAACCGCCCATGACCCCGAAGGCCTTGCCAAGCGTGCCTTCGATCATCGTCAGCCGGTCCATCAGGCCTTCGCGTTCAGCCACGCCACCACCGCGCGGACCATACATGCCGACGGCATGAACCTCGTCGAGATAGGTCATGGCGCCATATTTGTCGGCGAGATCACAGAGTTCCTTGATCGGCGCAATATCGCCATCCATGGAATAGACGGATTCAAACGCAATCAGCTTCGGCGCATCGGGATCAGCTGCCTTCAGCTTGGCTTCGAGATCTTCAAGGTCATTGTGCTTGAAGATCACGCGGGGACACTTGCCGTGACGGATGCCCTCAATCATCGAAGCGTGATTGAGCGCGTCGGAAAAGATGATCAGACCGGGGATCTTCTGGCCGAGCGTGCCAAGTGTCGCCCAGTTCGAGACATAGCCGGAGGTGAAGATCAGCGCCGCATCCTTGCCGTGAAGATCGGCCAGTTCCCGCTCCAACAGGACATGATAGTAATTGGTACCGGAAATATTGCGCGTGCCGCCGGCGCCGGCGCCGCAGGCATCAATTGCTTCCTTCATCGCCTCGATCACGACCGGGTTCTGCCCCATGCCGAGATAGTCGTTCGAACACCAGACGGTGACATCGGATGCAACGCCATCCTTGAACCGGGTGGCGCGGGGAAATTCACCGCGATGCCGTTTCAGTTCGGCAAAAACGCGATATCGACCTTCGTCGTGCAAACCGTCGAGTTCGCTTTTGAAGAATGCTTCGAAATCCATCACTCAAGTGCTCCCGAGCGTCATCGCCGTTGTTTTAATCCGGGCGGCAGACGCATCAACTAGCCGGGCACTTCGATGGTCCGGCTTCTCATATTGGCAAAGCCTAATTTGAATTATTCCAATAAGGCTCTACACGCAACAGGGCTTGGTCATTCTTGATCGAGATCAAGCATGGCGAAATTCTATTTCCCAGCGCGGCATGGCCTGCACGGCCAGGCGCATATTTCGAAGTCATTGTATAGACTTGCTATTTGATAGCCAGCCGGCACCTGACCGGCAGGGGCGGCAGATTGACGCAAGACAGGCACAAGCCCGACAAAATTGATACAGAAGCCTGAACAGATTGCGCCAGAGGCGTCTTTGCACTTTTTTCTTCAGGCAAATGCCTTATCCTTGGTGCTGCATTCAGCCGATTCCGCAACAATACGGGCCCGGAAACGGCTTCAGCGTTGGCAGGGGGTTGAATTGACCGCTTCACAAGTGAGGGATCAGATGAAGAGAGTTATCGCAGGACTGTTGGTTGGCGCCGCTGCTATTGCAGCATCCGCCTGCTCGCCCACCCAGGAAGGGGCGGCTATCGGTGCCGGTAGCGGTGCCTTGGTGGGCATGGCCGTCTCCGACGGCAGCGTTGGCGGCACGCTTGCCGGCGCGGCACTCGGCACGGCAGCCGGTGCGCTGATCGGCAACGCTGTCGGCAGCAATAACCAGTGCTACTACCGTGACCGCTATGGCCGCCAGTACAAGGATGCCTGCCCGCCCGGTTATCACCGGTAAGCGCAAGCACGCTGTCCCGGAGACAGGATAGCCGGTTTCAGAAAAAGTCCGGAGCGGCAGCGACCGCTTCGGATTTATTGTTTATGGTTGCGGCGGAGAGGCATTGGCTTACTTCGATGGTTACCTTTGGTTAACTCTCTTTTATCTTAGGTATATTGTTTCAGTGGGCTGCGGCACAATTTATGCTATCAGGAATGATGTGAGAATATGCGCGCCGCAGAGCAGTCAATGACGAGCCGTTTGAAAAAGACCAGCCCGCCATCAAGGGCCCCACGTCCGGGCATCAGTGCCATCACGGCCGCCCTCGCCCTGTTGCTGTGCCTTTCTTCCGCATCAAGCGCTGCTGCATTTTCACTTTTCGGCATCCATCTGTTTGGTCCCCGCGCGGAAACCGCCGCGGTCGACATGCAGAATCCGACCCGGTACTCGGTCGCCTTTTCGATCACGGGCGGCAATGCGGAACTGGAAAAATTTCTGCGCAACCGGTCGCAGCTGATTGCTGACCAGTCCGATCCCGTCGATGGCGATCTCGGTGTTGTCGTCAAGGCCCGTGACGATCTGCCGATTCTGGTCGGTGCCCTCTACGAGATGGCCTATTATGGCGGCCTGGTGAATATCAGCATCGCCGGCCAACCGATTGCGGACATTGCCGGTGTCCCTGATTTCGGCAATTCGGGTACTGTTCCCGTCACCATCCAGATCATGGCGGGCCCCCGTTTCAGCTTTGCCAATGTCACGCTTGACGACGCTGCAAGCCAGTTCAAGGCCGATGCCCTTGGCCTCAAACGCGGTGAACCGGCCAACTCCACCCTGATCCTTCAGGCCGCCTCGACGATCAGCAACACACTGCACAAGCAGGGCCACCCCTTTGCCGAGATCACCAAGCGCGATGTGATCGCCGACCATGCCAATTCGACAATTGACGTGACGATCGCGGCAACCGCCGGCCCGAAGGCCAATCTTGGCCCGATCGCCATTGACGGCAAGTCGGCCGTCGATCCCGATTTCATCCGCACCTATTCGAAATTGAAGGCAGGCGAACCCTATTCACCGGAAACGCTGACCAAGGCCGCCAACCGGTTGCGCTCGCTGAAGACATTCTCGAGCGTCAATATCGCAACGGCTGACGCGCTGGATGCCAACGGTCAGTTGCCGACCACAGTCCATGTCAAGGACGGCAAGTTCCGCTATTATGGCCTTGGCGGACAGGTCTCTTCGATCGACGGCCTCGGCCTCAGCGGCTATTGGGGGCATCGCAATCTCTTCGGCCATGCCGAAGGGCTGAAGCTTGAGGCTTCGGTTTCCCGGATTGGAGCGGCCTCCAGCTTCAGCGATCTCGATCTTGAAACAGGTCTGGTCTTTACCCGTCCGGGCGCCTTTTCGCCCGACGGAACGCTTTCGGCCTCGATCAAGACCGGCACGGACAACCCCGATCCTTACAGTGCCTTCTATACGACGGCGGACCTGACCTATGCATTGAAGCTGACGGAGGCCAACACCGTCACGGCCTCCGCCGATACGACCTTTTCCAATATCGAGGATGCTTTCGGCACCAACAATTATCTGACCTTCTCGACCCCGGTCTCCTTTGACCGCGATTCGCGCAATGATGCGCTGAACCCGACCAGCGGCGTCTATTTCCTGTCATCGGTCGAGCCCGGCTATGACTTTCTCAATGACACGCTTTACGGCAGCCTCAATGCGGTGGGTTCGAGCTATCTGTCGCTGGACGACAATGACCGTTTCGTGCTGGCCGGACGGCTCGGTGCGGGCAGTATTTTCGGCGGCGACAGCCTGAAGGACATCGCTGCGACCAGCCGCTTTTACTCCGGTGGCGGCGGCACGGTGCGCGGCTATGCCTATAAAAGCATTTCGCCGCGCAACAGCGCCGGCCAGGAAACCGGCGGACGCTCCTATGTCATGGCCAATGTCGAAGCGCGGGTGGGAATTACGGACTCAATTCAGCTGGTTCCCTTCTTTGATGCGACCGATGTCTCGGACAAGCAGTTTCCCGATTTCAGCGACATCCGCTCATCTGCCGGTATCGGTCTGCGCTATCTGACCGGCTTCGGTCCGTTGCGTCTCGACATCGCCTTGCCGCTTGACCGCTATTCCGGCGGCGACAGTTACGGTATCTATGCGGGTATCGGGCAAAGCTTCTGATTCGCCCGCGAGCGTTGCGTCTAAGGTGTAAAGCGCTCAAAATTCATCATGTTGCGTGGCGTTTCATCCGGAACAGAAGCCCTGATCCAGCGCCGCGCAATGCAACCGGAAGGACGCCGATGGTGCTCTTCCAGTGATCCATCACGGCGCAGCCTGCTGGCCTGAGAAAACATAGACGCGATTCGATGAAACGACCCTTTTCACTGTTCCGATTTGTCACACGCGCCCTGGTTGGGCTTTTGGCCTGTGTGGTAGCAATCGTGCTTGTGGCCGTTATCGCCGTCGGCTTCACCGCGCCCGGAGCCAATTTCGCCGTCCGCGAAATCACCCGGCTCGTTTCCTCCGACAATCTCAAAATAGAGATCGGCACTGTCAGCGCCCCGTTGACCGGTCATTTCACGCTCGACCATGCGGTCATCTCGGACAGTGCCGGGCCATGGCTGACGCTGGACAATGCCGTTCTGGACTGGAGCCCGCTTGCCCTGCTGCGCGGACGCTTTTCCGCCGCGAGCCTGACCGCCGGCAATATTGCGCTCGACCGGCTGCCGCAATCGGGCGAGAGCGATGATGCGCCGAAGACCGATGCGGGCGGCGGCTTCTCCCTGCCGATCGGAATCTGGATCGATCATTTTGATTTCGCCGCCATCGACATTGATGAGAAGGTTCTCGGCGAGAAGTTCCCGATCTCCGTCAGCGGTCATCTCGGCATTGTTGCCGATCAGATCAGCGCCGTGATCGACGCCGAACACCGCGCCAAGCCATCAACCTACGTCAAGGCGGACCTGGAATACGCGCCGAAGGACGATGCCCTGACACTGAAGGCAGAGGTCAACGAGCCGGAAGGCGGCATGGTCGCCGCACTTCTGAGAATACCCGGCGAGCCAGCGCTGAATATCGGCGTTGACGGCACCGGCCCGCTGTCCGACTGGTCAGGCAGCCTGAACGCCACGCTCGCCGGCAGCAAGCTTGGCGAGATCGACTTCACCCACAAGCTCGCCGCAGATGGCACAAGGGCGATTACCGCCAGCGGAACCGGCAGTTTTTCGACGCTCATTCCGGAAACATTCCGCTCGCTTTTTGCCGGAACGACCGATCTTGATGTTGCCGTTGCAATGACATCGGATGGACGGATTACCATCAACAAGGGCGATGTCGGCACCGGCGCCTTCCAGCTGGCGGCATCCGGCAGCTATGATCCGAACGGCAGCAATGACCTGAAGGCCAGCCTAACCGGAACGCTTGGCCCGGTCCCGCTTGATCTGCCGCTTGGCGAGGATACACTTGCCATCCGGCTCGCCAGTGCTGACCTCAGCCTTTCCGGCGATGCCTCCAAGGCCGTCATCAAGGCCGATGCGACGCTCGCAAGTCTCGACATGGCGCAACTATCAATCGGCAATGCCGCGCTGACAGCCTCGGCCGACAGCTTCAACCTCACCGATCTTGAGGGCAGCGTCTCGACCGCGCTTTCGGTTGGCTCGATCGACCTCAAGGAGGACAATCTCAACCGCCTGCTGCAGGCGCCCGTCAAGATCACGGCCCCCGTCACGCTCACCGGCAACACGGTCACCGTCGCGCCATTGTCGATCGAAAGCAGCAGCATTGGCGGCACTGTGACAGCCGATTATGACCGCAAGGGCGGAACAGTGAAAGGTGATGCCAAGCTGTTCGTGCTGGCGAGCGCCCTGCCGAGCCTTGCCGATGGCAAGATCGACGGCATGACCAAGCTGTCGGCGCACTATCAGGCGGACCTGACCGGCAATGTCAGCCTGTCCGGCCTCAGCCTGGAGAACAATCTCCTGGGCGTTTCCGGTGATGTCGCGCTTGAAAAGGGCGATCTCGACGCAAAGCTCACCGCCGATATCACCGATATCGCCGCGCTCGCCCCTCAGGTCAAGGGCGGCCTCTCGCTGTCGCTGCAGGCGAGCGGCGCCGTCGCAAAACCCGATATCGATCTGACGGCCACGGCAAAATCCCTCGCCGTCAACGGCCTTGCCGTCAGCGATCTTGCCGCTGCGATCAAGGGCACAGCCGACATCAAGGCACCGAAAGCCAGCCTGACGGTCAACGCCAGCTATGCCGGCCAGCCCCTTTCGGTTGCCGCCAATGTCACATCCAGCAACGGCGTGATCAGCATTTCCGACATTGCGGGCAAGGTGGACCGCAATACAGTCTCCGGCGCTGTCACGCTGGATGCGGACTATAATCCCAAGGGACAGATTGCCTTTGACCTGCCGGATCTTGCGCCGCTCGCCGCACTTGCCGGGCAGGACGCTTCCGGGGACCTGTCAGGCAATGCCACATTTGGCCGGGCGAATGATGCGCTCAGCCTCGCCGTCAAAGCCTCCAGCGGCACGCTTGCCTATGGCGCCAACCGGCTGTCGAAAACCGCGATCGACCTCACCGTCAGGGACCTGGCGGAACTGGACGCCAGCGGCACGGTGACGATCGGCTCGATCCTTGCGGCCGGCCAGTCGATTTCGTCGCTGAAGCTTGAAGCAGACAATGCCGGCAGCAAAACCAATCTTGTGCTTGGCGCCACCTATGACAATGCCCCCGTGAACGTCGAGGCGGCGGTTACGCGCGGAGCAACGCTTGAGGTGGACGTCACGCGGCTGGAAGCCGCGCCGATGGCGCTGGCGGTGAAACTGCAGAAGCCGAGCCACGTCTCGATCGATGGCGGTAAGATCACGATCGGCGATACGGTGATCGGCATTGGTGGCGGCACCATCACAGCGTCAGGCGCGCTTGGGAAAACGCTCAACGCCAAGCTTGCCATCAACGCCGTATCGGCCGCCCTTGCCAATCAGTTCGTGCCCTCTCTTGGCGCAGCCGGAACCATTTCCGGCACGGTCACAGCAAGCGGCAGTCTTGCCGCGCCGAACGTGAAATATGCAATCAAGCTCGACGGTGGCTCCGTTGCCCAGACGCGCAACCTTGGCCTGACGGCCATCGCCATCGATACCAGCGGCAGTTTTGACGGAAAATCGGTGACGACAAACACGCAGGTCTCCGGTGGCGGCATCACGCTCGCAGCCACCGGGTCGGTCGGCCTTTCGGCTGGCACACCGCTCGACCTTCAGGTCAACGGCTCGATCCCGATGGCATCGGTTGCTGGCGTCGCGGCATCTTCCGGCTTCGCGATCGCAGGCAAGAGCGACGTCAACGTCAAGATTGGCGGCACGGCGACACAGCCCGCCATCAACGGCGCAATCGAAATCGGCATCCCCTCTTTCACCGATATCCGCCGCAACCTGTCCATGAACAACCTCAACGGGCGGATCACCTTTGCCGGCAGCACCGCGACCATCGAGAACCTCAAGGGCAATTTCAGCGGCGGCGGCTCGATTGCCATCGGTGGCACACTTGGCCTGACCGACCCCTTCCCTGCCGATATCTCCGTGACCTTCGACAATGCAGTGGTCAACGACAATACGCTTGTGGCGGCGACCCTCAACGGCTCGCTCGCCATCAAGGGACCAGTGCTGCAGTCGCCGGTGCTCACGGGCCACATTACGATCCCGCGGGCGGCCATCACCATACCGGACCGGCTGCCCTCGTCCATTTCCGAGATCAACATCGTGCATGAAGATGCCTCGGCCGCCATATTGGCCCAGGCACGGGAAATCGAACCCTCGGAACCGGGTGGCGCACAGACCAATATCGGCCTTAACATCGTTGTCGATGCCCCGCGCGCCATCTTCATCCGTGGCCGGGGGATCGATGCCGAGCTCGGCGGCCGCGTCACCATTGCCGGAACCGCCAAGGATCCGCTGGTTTCAGGCAGTTTCAACCTCGTGCGCGGTCGCCTGACAGTGCTCACCCGCCGGCTGGACTTCGACAGCACCTCGTCCCTCACCTTTGGCGGATCGCTCATCCCGATCATCAACCTGCAGGCCACGACCTCGGTCAGTTCCACCACGATCACGATCGAGATCACCGGCCTTGCAAACGATCCCAAGATCGAGCTGTCTTCATCGCCAAGCCTGCCTCAGGATGAGATCTTGTCCGAGCTGATCTTTGCCCGCGATTCCAGTTCACTGTCGCCGCTGCAGATTGCCCAGCTTGCCGATGCCCTCGCCCAATTGACCGGCGGCACGCATCACTCGATTTTCGAGACATTGCGCAACGGCCTTGGCATTGACAACCTTGACCTGACAACCGACAGCGAGGGCAATACAGCCGTCAGCGTCGGAAAATATCTCAATGATAATACTTATATTGAGGTCGAGCAAAGCCGGGATACCGGCACGAAGGCAAGTGTAAATATAGATATCGGCAGAAATTTCACGGTAAAAGGATCTGCTGATTCTCGCGGCGAGACGACCGGCGGGATATTTTACGAGCGCGAATACTGATTCATTCGCCGGAAAGGCGCCTTGTTTTACAATTAGTCCCCTTTTCCCGCCTGATCGCAGCTTCATTGCAGCGATCAGGCGATGTCTTTCATGGACAGGAAAGGGCTCACCATGGCGTATGATGAAAGCAGAAAGTCATATTTCCCCAAGCTCACATCATGTCTGACGGGCGTGGCGCGTCGCGAATGGTTTCTGGCGCCTGCATATCTGAGTATGCTGATCTTTTTCAGCTTTTCGCAGCCGCTTTTTGCAAGGCTGTCACAGCCGCTTTGGCTCGCCATCCTGTCCGTATGGCTGTTTGCCGCGGTGATCGGGTCGGCAAGATGTGTCATGCGACATGCCGAGCAGCTTGCCCTGAGGCTGGGCGAACCTTGCGGAACGCTGGTGCTGACGCTGTCGATCACCCTGATTGAAGCCGTCAGCCTGACAGCCGTTATCCTGCACGGCGCCAACAATCCGGTTCTTGTCCGCGATACGCTTTATTCGATCATCATGATCGTCATGGGCGGCATGGTGGGCACAGCGCTGATGCTGGGCGGGATCCGGCATCGCGAACAGGTCTTCAATCTGCAGGGTGCCAACACCTATCTTGGCGTCATCATCCCGCTGGCAATCTTCAGTCTCGTCATTCCGGGACTGCCACTCTCCATTCCATACCGGCCGATCTCCGGCCCGGAAAAGCTCCTGGTGGGCGGTTGCGCCTTCGGGCTCTACGGGATTTTCCTGCTCATGCAGACCGGCCGCTACCGCGACTTCTTCAACAATCCCAAAGGGTTTCGAACAGAAAAGGCGCCCAGACATTGCTGCCACGGCAGCGGCATCTGGCATGGCGCGATGCTGATTGCCTATCTGGTCCCGATCATCTTTCTGGTCGAGCAATTTGCCCTGCCGGTCGACTATCTGGTCGAAACGCTCGGCGCGCCGCCGGCCATTGGCGGCGTCATCATGGCCCTTCTGGTCACGACGCCGGAGGGCCTGACCGGCGTCCATGCCGCCCTCGAGAACCGCCTTCAGCAGGCCGTCAATATCTTCCTCGGATCAGTCCTCGCATCCATCGGGCTGACGGTGCCGATCATGATGGCCGTGTCAACTGCCTTCGGCTTCGACATGGTCCTCGGACTGAGGCCCGATGATCTCGTCATGCTGGTCCTCATCCTGACGATCAGCATCGTCACCTTCTCGGCACCACGGACCCATATCCTGCAAGGCGCCGTCCACATGATGATCTTTGCCGGCTTCATCATGATGCTGTTCCATCTCTGAGCGATGGCGCAAACGAAACTGCCCGGTTCCGCAGATCGCGGAACCGGGCAGCAGAAAACGAATTCTCGGTCAGATCAGCGCTGGGCGGTTACGCCGATGGCATTGCCATTCGGACCGAATTCAGCGTCAACAGCGCTGGTGCCGGGAATGTAGCCCTTGATGGCAACAAGTTCACCATCATGCAGTTCCAGCTTCCAGATCTTTGCCTGGGCAGGATAGGCCGGGTTGGCCTGAACGGCTTCGGGAACAATTGCTTCAACCTGACGGGCTTCAAAGCCAAGCTTGTCGCGGGCTTCAACTTCGGTGATGTCACCATTGCGGTCGAGATTGACGCGGACCGGGGTGCCGTCGGGCAGAACGCCACGGAAGGCAACGCCCTGAACATTGCGGTACTGCTGGGAAACATCCGTCAGGCCGAGCGACTGGATTGCAGAAGCAACGCCGTCATCCATGGCCGAAGCGCTTGACGCTGCAAAGCTCAGGGGCAGAAATGCGAAAACCGCTGCTGCAATGACGCTGTTCTTGATCGTAACCATGCTCATTTCCTCGTTTCCCTTTTTTTTGCTGCGTGAAGCCTTTTCAGCGCCGCAAACTCCTTTTGGCCGACCACGTTTCGCTATCGGCCACTCCAACCCGTTCAAGCTTTCTGGCTTGAAAACGTCCCGCATTTTGATGCTGCAGCTACAGCCTCTTGCGGTTTTCAGTCGCGCGCCAGACCTTCACCCTTGATCGATGCTGCGCCTGCTTTTCATGTATCTGACACCGGTTAACCTGAACTGCTCAGCTATACGGTGATTTCGCGTACTGATTTCGTGGTTTTGGTGATCAAAGTCAATTTACATTTGGACGACCCAGCCACGCGCTCAGCGCATAGCAATCGCCAAGTCATTGTTCATATTGCATAAAGCAATATCCCTCATGCGGCGCCCGGAAACTGAAATTGCCAAAAGTGCATTCAGTGTCGAGCGGATTTCATAACGAAAATTGAAAGGTACTTCAGCCGACTTCGGCGCAGGATGATCTAGACATGCAATATCATCTCAATCCGCGCGAAGGAGGATGGCCTTGGATGGCTCATCAAGACCCAGCACCCCTTATATCCTGGAAAAATATGGCAATCTGTCTCATCAAGCAGAACCCGCTCCCGCCCCTTTACAACCGCAAGGGCCGGTCGCACCGAAACCTTCATCCCCGTCACTGCGAGAGCAATATCCGGAGATCTCCAGACTTCTCTGGGGTCCCGAGAAATCCGGCCAGGCATCCGGCCTGAAATGGGGACACTCGGCGACAGATGCGGCCATCGGTCCGTCGCGCCTGTCGGCCTCAGCCCTGCAGCAAGCCATGGCCAAAGCCTCCGCTGCAACGGATATGCCGGCTGGAACAGAACCGCGCTCTGGCGCCTTGCAGCCCGGCACAGCACAGCAAGACGTGATGCCGGACAACGCCAGACGGGACGACAATCCGACCTGAATGCATCGGCCGAAATGCGCAAAGGGCGGCCAGAAGGCCGCCCATCGATCACAAGAGCCTCATTCCCACTCGATTGTGCCCGGCGGCTTTGATGTCACATCGTAGACGACGCGGTTGATGCCGCGCACCTCGTTGATGATCCGGGTCGCGGCCCGGCCGAGGAAGGCCATGTCATAGGGGAAGAAGTCAGCCGTCATGCCGTCGACGGAGGTGACGGCACGCAGCGCGCAAACGAATTCATAGGTCCGGCCATCGCCCATCACACCAACCGTCTGAACGGGCAGCAGGACGGCAAAGGCCTGCCAGATCTCGTCGTAAAGGCCAGCCTTGCGGATTTCGTCAAGATAGATGGCATCGGCTTCGCGCAGGATATCAAGCTTCTCACGCGTGACCCCGCCCGGAAGACGGATGGCAAGGCCCGGGCCCGGGAAGGGATGGCGGCCGATGAAGCTTTCCGGCAGGCCGAGTTCGCGGCCAAGGGCGCGAACCTCATCCTTGAACAGTTCCCGAAGCGGCTCCACCAGCTTCATGTTCATGCGTTCCGGCAAACCACCGACATTGTGATGCGACTTGATCGTCACAGACGGGCCGCCGGAAAAGGAAACGCTCTCGATCACATCAGGATAAAGCGTGCCCTGACCAAGGAAATCGGCACCGCCAAGCTTCTTGGCCTCATCCTCAAAGGTCTCGATGAACAGCCGGCCGATGATCTTGCGCTTGGTCTCGGGATCGGAGACCCCCTCAAGCTCGCCAACGAAACGATCAACGGCGTCGACATGAATGAGATGCAGATTGTAATGCTCGCGGAACATGGCGACGACATCGCGCGCCTCGTTCTTGCGCATCAGACCGTGGTCGACAAGGATACAGGTCAGCTGGTCACCAACGGCCTCGTGGATCAAAAGCGCGGCAACCGAGGAATCAACGCCGCCGGACAGGGCGCAGATGACACGTGCGTCGCCCACCTGATCGCGGATCTTCTGCACCATCTCGGCGCGATAGGCAGCCATTGACCAGTCAGAGCTCAGCCCGACGATCTTGTGCACGAAATTGGCAAGCAGCTTGCCCCCATCGGGCGTGTGCACCACTTCCGGATGGAACATGGTGGTGTAGTAGCGCTTGTCCTCATTGACGCAGATGGCGAAGGGCGCGTTCGGCGAAACGCCGATCACTTCAAAGCCTTCAGGCGCTTCGGTGACGCGGTCGCCATGGCTCATCCAGACCTGATACTTCTTGCCGACCTCCCAGATGCCTTCGAACAGCGGCGATGCTTTCAGGATCTCGACATCGGCGCGGCCGAACTCGGCAGCATGCCCGCCTTCAACCCTGCCACCCAGCTGCAGCGACAGCGTCTGCTGGCCATAGCAGATCGCAAGGATGGGAATACCGGCATCAAAGACAGCGTCCGGCGCACGCGGCGAGCCTTCGCGCGTGACCGAATCGGGACCACCGGAGAAAATCACCCCCTTCGGCTTCAGCCGCTCAAACCCCTCCTCGGCCTTCTGAAACGGCACGATCTCGCAATAGACGCCGGTTTCGCGCACGCGGCGCGCAATCAGCTGCGTGACCTGACTACCGAAATCGATGATCAGGATGGAATCTTGATGGGCAAGCTCTGTCATGGACGGGCCTCAACGGTTCTCAAGTGACAAGGGAAACCAAGGCAAGGCCTTTAGAGTGTAATGGTTCCCGTTTCAATGGCGCTTTCCAGCCGATCGAGCGATATGGCAAGTTTTTCGTCGATAATATGCAGATATTGGGTCCAGTCCTCGACATGCTTGAGGTCGTCGCGGCCATCGGAAATACCGCGAAGGCCGATCAGCGGAAGCGCGAAATTCTGGCAGGCGCGCAATATCGCGAAGGTTTCCATATCTACCATATCGGTGCCTATCGCGGCATAGGCTGCAGCGCCGGAGACGATATTGGCGCCTGTCGACAGCGATGCGGCGGCAATGCCGGGAATTTCAAAGGGCAGTGCCACATCCTTCGGCAGATCGAGAAAGGGTGTCCTGCCCTTCTCGAACCCGAGCGGCGAGACGTCCATGTCGCGATAGGAAACGCTCGACACCTGATAGACCTCCGTCTGTTCAAGGTGAGCGGAGCCTGCGGACCCAAGCGAGACGACGAGATGCGGCAGTTCCTGCTTCGCCGCGAGCCCCGAAAGCAGCGCAGACAGCTGCACCGCCGCCTCGACAGGACCAATCCCCGTCATCAACGGGTCGATCCTTGCCTTCAGCCTGTCGCCATATTCGGCCGGTGCGGCCATGACGAAAAGCACCCGCTTGCCGCCAATCTCTTCAATGCGCATTCCGTCTATCCTTCAATATCGTCGCGGCCGCGCACGATCATGCTCGTGCCGGTCATCGACGCAATCAGCTTTGCGGGTCCATCGCCCAGCGCATAGCCCCTGCCATCGGTGACAATGATGTTGCTGCCGGGTTTGGTCACCTCGCCGCGAAACAGAAACCGGTCGCCGCGGCCAGGCGACATCAGATTGACCTTGAACTCGATCGTCAGCAGCGAGGCATCGGTATCGATCAGCGTATAGGCAGCGTAATTGCAGGCAGTGTCCAGCGTCGCGGCGATCACGCCCGCATGGAGAATACCGTGCTGCTGAGTGAGTTTCATGTCGAAAGGCAGTTCGATCTCGACCACGCCATGGCTGATATTGGTCAGCTCGGCGCCAATCATGGCCATGGCACCCTGCTTGGCAAAGCTGTTGGTGATCCGCGTGCGAAAGTCGCCGTGTTGAAAACCTGTCATGACCGCCATTCTTGGCCGGCGGCCCGATGCCGCGCCCTGCCCGTTTGATGCCGAGAGTGGCACGGGGCAGGAAGGGCTTCAAGCATCAATCCTCAATTGAGGTAAACGATCGCGCCATTGAGCACCATCGCAAAGCCGACCCAGACGAGATAGGGCAGGAACAGCACCGCCGACCCCCGGTCGTGACGCCAGGCATAGGCGACGAAGCAGACAAGGCCGAGAAACAGCAGCGTGATAATGGCGAGCCCGAGCATGGGCAGCTGGATGCCGAAAAAGGCGGGCGACCACAAGAAGTTCAGCACCAGCAGCACGGTCCAGTCGAGCATCAGCCGCGGGCGGGCCCGGCGGGCCAGGAAAACCCGCGCACCGACCCAGCCGATCACCACATAGAGCAGCGACCAGACCGGCGCGAACAGCCAGTCAGGCGGGTTGAAGGCGGGCTTCGTCAGCTCTGCATACCAGTGCCCCGGCAGATTGAGCATGCCGATGACGAAACCGCAGGCAACGACACCGGCAATGAAGACCGTATAGATGTAAACCCGCGCCATGTTTCGCTCCGCCTGCCCATTCCGTGTCCTCCACAATAGGGAGGTCGATGGCAGAAGCATGGCGGAGCGGAAACCCCTCAGCCGTTCCGGCGCAGGACCGCGCAGTAGAAACCGTCTGTCGCCGTGCGCGCGGGCGAGAGGGTGAGTGAACCGAAACCACTTTCCTGTGGATTACCCGCCGCGAAGCGGGCCTTCCAGAAGGCCGCGAGATCAACCGGCTCGAAAGCGCTCTCTTCAGCCAGAAAACGCTCGATCTGATGCTGGTTTTCTTCCGGCAGCAGAGAACAGGTGACGTAGATCAGCGTGCCGCCGGGGCGGACATAGCGGCTGGCAGCGGCCAGAACCTCGCGCTGCTGGCTGGTGCGCTCCTCGATATTGCGTTCGGAAAGCCGCCATTTGATATCCGGCCGCCGGCGCCATGTGCCGGTTCCCGTGCAGGGCGCATCGATCAGCACACGGTCAAGCCGCCCTTCCAGGCGGTCCAGCGCGGTCACATCGTCATGAACCTGAACATTGCGGGTTCCCGCGCGGCGCAGGCGCTCGATGATGGGCGAAAGCCGGGTGCGATCGGCATCATAGGCATGGATCTGACCGGTATTTTCCATCATGGCGGAAAGCGCGAGCGTCTTGCCGCCGCCGCCGGCGCAATAGTCCAGAACCTGCTCACCCTTTTCAGCACCGACCAGAGCCGCCACCAGCTGCGAGCCTTCGTCCTGAACCTCGAACCAGCCTTTCTGAAAAGAAAGTTCCGCCGTGACATTGGGCAGGCGATCGGCCCCGCTCCCCGGTGGAATACGAAGTCCCTGCGGCGCGATCGGCGCGGGTTCGGCACCGGCGCGGGCAAGCGCCTTTGAAACCTTGTCGCGTGTCGCCTTCAGCGTGTTGACCCTGAGATCGAGCGAGGGGCGCTGGTTCAGCGCCTCAGCTTCGCAAAGCCAGTCATCGGCAAAATTGGCCTGAAAGGATGGCAGGATCCATTCCGGCAGATCAGCGCGCACATGATCGGGCGCATCCTGCAGATCGCGTGATGAAAAGGCGGCAAGCGAGGCTTCCGGCAAAGGCTCCGGCGCGAATTTGTCACCGTCCAGAGCAGCAGCAAGCGCCTCTGGCGACAGCCCCCACTGACGGAACAGAACCGCATGGCCGAGCGCTGCCGGGCTGTCATCATCCATCAGCCAGGCATGGGACAGCTTCATTCTGAGGGCATCATAAACGATATTGCCGATTGCGGCGCGGTCGCCGGAACCGGCAAACCGGTGCGCTGTTCCCCAGTCTTTCAGGGCGTTTGCGATGGGACGCGACCGGTCCTCAATATCCGCAAGGATCTCGATTGCGCCTGCTAGACGACCGCCAATGCGCATGAAGAAGGCTCCTCCGCCAAATGTCCGGCCGCCCGCACGGCGACCTGAAAGAATATCTGCGTCAGTTCAGGATGATATAGGTGGCGAGGCCCGCAAGATAGGCCAATATCAAAACGCCGAACCAGAGTGCAACGCGGCCGGAACGGCTGTGGCGCGCTTCTGCCCGGCCGATTGCATCCGCCGTTGCGGCATCGAAACGCAGCCCGTCCTTGCTCATGGCGACGATTTCATTGTGCAGCGTCTCGGTCTTGTCGGCGATTTCCGGAATGGCTTCCGCCAGCTTCAGCGCGGCCTTCAACCCGTCCTTCATATCGGCGAGCACCCGTTTCGGACCGAGATTATCCTCGATCCACTTCGCCACGACCGGCTCCGAGGCCTTCCACATGTTGAAGCGCGGATCAAGCATGCGCGACACGCCTTCAACAACCACCATGGTCTTTTGCAGATTGATCAGCTGCGTCTGGGTCGCCATGTCGAAGATCTCGGTGATCTCGAACAGCAGCGTCAGCAATTTGCCCATGGAGATCGTCTCGGCCGACTGCCCGTGGATCGGTTCGCCGATCGCGCGGATCGCCTGGGCAAAGGAAGCCTTGTCATGATGCGACGGCACATAGCCAGCCTCGAAATGGGCCTCGGCAACGCGCATGTAGTCGCGGGTGATGAAGCCAAACAGAATTTCGGCCAGAACCCGCCTTTCCTTCTTTCCGAGCCGGCCGACAATGCCCATGTCGACGGCGACGATCTCGCCCTTCGGATCGACAAAAAGATTGCCGGGATGCATGTCGGCATGGAAAAAGCCGTCACGCAGCGTGTGGCGCAGGAAGGACTGGATCAGCGTCACGGCCAGATGCTGGAGATCGTGGCCTTGAGCCTTCAGCGCCTCGACATCCGACATCTTGATGCCGTCGATCCATTCCATGGTGACGACATCGCGGCCGGTGCGCTCCCAGTCGACCTCCGGCAGACGGAAGCCCGGATCATCGACCGTGTTCTCCGCCATTTCGGAAAGCGCCGCAGCCTCAAGCCTGAGATCCATTTCGATCCGGGTCGTCTGTTCCAGCGTGCGGGTGACATCGACGGGACGAAGCCGCCGGCTCTTGCGCACGAAACGCTCCTGCAGATGCGAGACCAGATACATGGCCTCGAGATCTTCGTTGAAACGCTGGCGGATACCGGGCCGGATCACCTTGACGGCAACCTTTTTCGGCCCGTCCGGTGTCTTCACCAGTGCGAGATGAACCTGGGCGATGGAGGCCGCAGCGATCGGTTCGCCGAATTCGAGATAGAGATCATCCGTGGACCGGCCGAGCGAACCGCGAATGGCCTGCTGCGCCGCCTCCATGGAGAAGAAGGGCATGCGGTCCTGCAGCTGCGCCAGATCGTCAGCAAAGGCATTGCCGACGACATCCGGCCGCGTCGCCAGGAACTGCCCCATCTTCACATAGGACGGCCCGAGGCGCGACACGGCCTTGCCGATCCGGTCGGAGCGGGCCTCATTGCGGGCGCGGCGGCGGGCCAGAAGCGAAAGCGCGCCCTTGCCAAGTCGCACCATCGGCGGCAGGCCGTCGGATGGCAGGGCGTTGATCACGCCTTCACGGGCAAGCACCCAGCCAACGCCCATGAGGCGCAAATAGGAACGGAAAACACTCATAACCGGCCTTAAAGCTTCCAGCCGGAGTGAAGCGCGGCAATACCGCTGGAATAGTTGGTGAAGCTGACGCGCGAGAAGCCCGCACGTTCGATCATGGTCGCAAAGTCTTTCTGTGCCGGAAATTTGCGGATCGATTCGACCAGATAGCGATAGGGCTCGCCATCACCCGTGATCGCCTTGCCGATCGCCGGGATCGCCTGGAACGACCAGAGATCATAGACCTTGTCGATCAGCGGCGAATCAAGCTCGGAAAATTCCAGCACCAGCAGCCGGCCGCCACGCTTCAGGACGCGATGGGCCTCGGCAAGCGCCTTTTCGATATGCGGCACATTGCGAATGCCGAAAGCAATCGTATAGGCATCAAAGGTCTTGTCCTCGAAAGGCAGCGCCTCGGCATTGGCCTCGACGAAGGTCAGATTATCGGCAAGCCCCTTCTTGCGCGCACGCTCCTCGCCGACGCCGAGCATCGAACCGTTGATATCGAGAACCGTGGCCTTTGCCAGCCCGCCGGAGGCCTCGATGATGCGGAAGGCGATATCGCCCGTGCCGCCGGCCACATCGAGAACGTGATAGTCCGGATCGGGCCGCGGGTTGAGCGCGGCGATCATTGCATTCTTCCAGGCCCGGTGCAGACCGGCCGACATCAGGTCATTCATCACGTCGTAACGTTTGGCGACCTTGTGGAAGACGTCATTGACGAGCGGCTGCTTGTCGCCATCGGCGACATTTTTGAAGCCAAAGGAAGTCTCCATACCGCCTTCGGCAGTGGTCCGGTTCTCGGCCATAAGCGCACCTCGTCATTAACCCAACAAACATATCTAGCCAGACCATAGCGAAATCGCAAAGGCTTAGCCATCTCGGCCGCTTTCGGGAAAGGCGGCTTTCGGCCTATAAACCGAAAAAGAGACAAACAAAACGTCAAAGACGGATTTTTGAGATCATGCCGGAACTGCCCGAAGTCGAAACCGTGCGCCGTGGCCTGGCGCCAGCCATGGAAAATGCCGTGATTGAGCGGCTTGAACTGAAGCGCAAGGACCTGCGCTTTCCCTTTCCTGAAGGCTTTGCTGCCGTGACGGAAGGCCGCAGGATCAAAAGCCTTGGCCGCCGCGCCAAATATCTGCTGATCGATCTCGAAGATGACCTGACGATTATCGCCCATCTCGGCATGTCCGGCTCTTTCCGGATCGAAGCGGATGGCAGAAGCGATGCTCCCGGCGCCTTCGCCCTGCCGCGCGGCAAGGATGAAAAGCACGATCACGTCATCTTTCACCTGAACGGCGCCGGCGGGCCGCTGCGCGTCATCTACAATGACCCGCGCCGTTTCGGTTTCATGATGCTGAGCCCGCGGCGCGCGCTCGAAACCCTTGCCGCCTTTCGCGACCTCGGACCGGAACCCCTGGGCAATGCGCTCGATGCCGCAACGCTGGCGGCCCGCTTTGCCGGCAAGAAACAGCCGCTGAAGGCAGCCCTGCTCGACCAGCGCAATATTGCCGGGCTCGGCAATATCTATGTCTGCGAAGCGCTCTGGCGCGCCGGCCTCTCCCCGTTCAGCGCCGCCGGCGAACTGGTGAGCCCGACGGGCAGGCCGCGTGCATCCCTTGGACATCTGGTCGAGGCAATCCGCGCCGTGATCGCCGAGGCGATCACGGCCGGCGGCTCGACGCTGCGCGATCACCGCCAGGCCGATGGCACGCTTGGCTATTTTCAGCATAATTTCGCAGTCTATGACCGCGCCGGCGAACCCTGCCGCCATGCAGGCTGCAAGGGCACGATCGCCCGCGCCGTGCAGGGCGGGCGGTCAACCTTCTACTGCGCAACATGCCAGACCGGCTGAAATCAGCGCCTGGTGATCGGGTGCAGCGATTTGCCGTCATCCTCAAAGGCGGAGATATTGCCCATCGTCGTGCGGGCAATATTGAACAGGGCTTCCTGGGTGAAAAAGCCCTGATGGCCAGTGATCAGCACATTGGGGAAGGTCAGCAGCCTGGCAAAGATGTCGTCGCGGATCACGGTTGAGGAGAGATCGCGGAAGAACAGGTCCTCTTCTTCCTCATAGACATCCAGCGCCAGCGCGCCGATCTGCCCCGATTTCAGTCCCTCAATCACCGCCAGCGTATCAATCACCCCGCCGCGGCTGGTGTTGACCAGCATCTTGCAGCGCTCCATCTTCGCAATCGCCGCTTCATCGATGAAGTGACGGGTCTCCGGCGTCAACGGGCAATGAAGCGTGATGATCTCGGAACGGGCCAGCAGCTCATCCTTGTCGACATAGCGGGCGCCGAGCGCCACGGCCTCATCATTCGGATAAGGGTCGAATGCCAGAAGATTGCAGCCGAAACCGGAAAAGGCGCGCATGACATTGCGGCCGATGCCACCGGTACCGACAACACCGATGGTCTTGCCATGAAGATCGAAGCCGAGCAGGCCGTTCAAGGCGAAATTGCCTTCGCGAACCCGGTTATAGGCGCGGTGAATCTTGCGATTGAGCGTCATGACCAACGCCAGCGTGTGTTCGGCAATGGCATAGGGGGAATAGGAGGGAACGCGGGCGACTTCGATCCCCAGCCGGTCGGCCATGGTCAGATCGACCCGGTTGAAGCCAGCGCAACGCAGCGCCACGAGCTTCACCCCCTCCTCATGCAACACCGACAGGGTCGAGGCGCCAAGATCATCATTGACAAAGGCGCAGATGACCTTGGATCCGGAGGCCAGCTTGGCTGTCGGAGCATGCAGTGCCGCCTCCGTAAAGACCAGATCATGACGGCCTTCATTGGCGCTGGTGAGGAAGTCCTCATCATAGGGTTTGGCGGAAAAAACGGTTACACGCATATCATTTCCCCGCTGCTGGCCGGAACCAGACAGCCATTGCAGGCTGGAGCGCCGTGCGGTCATGTGAACGCACAAAGGACGCTGTAGCCTATTGAAACGTCGCATCATGCGCCCCGAGAATCGATTCTGATTTTCGGGCCGAAACGCGACCACTCGCCGGACGGCCGGATGGCGGAATGCAACAGACGGCAGGCCATCGTCACATCCCGGGCGAAATGAAGTTTAAATGTCTTTGCGGCAAAGACAATGCCGAGAGGCTTGCGGCAAATAGCCATTGGCTACAAATGGCCTTTCAGCCGGTCCACATGTGTCGCAAAACCGTCTTTTACACATTGACTGAGCTGGGTTTTGCCTTTATATGCCCGGCCACAGAGATCGAAAGCCGAGACGGCTTCACAACCATGCGCCATGCGCCGAGGTGCTTAACTGCAACTTTGGAAGCTGGGGCTTAAGCTGAATTCGAAGAGAGACTTTATATGGCCAATACAACCTCGGCGAAAAAGGCGACGCGCAAAATTGCCCGCCGTACCGCCATCAACAAGTCGCGCCGCTCGCGCGTTCGCGGCTTCATCCGCAAGGTGGAAGAGGCGATCGCCGCTGGCGATATTGAAATTGCAAAGGCTGCCCTCAAGGCTGCCGAGCCGGAACTGGCCCGTGCCGCTTCCAAGGGCGTGATGCACCGCAACACTGCCTCGCGCAAGGTTTCCCGTCTGACGCATCGCGTTGCGACGATGGGCGCCTAAGCCATCAAAATCTTTGATGAATAAAAACCCGGCTTCGGCCGGGTTTTTTTGTGTCTGCAATACGGGAAGACTCACTGTGACATTTTCGTCTCGTCAGCATGACAGGATAATGACGAGCAAAAGTCTTTATTTTCAATTGCGTAGCCGAGGAAGCCGCAACTTTGTCAAGTTTGAGGCAGCGATTGACATGTCAATAAGCTGTCAAGCTGAATTATTTTTAAATGTCGATCTTGTTGCCGAAAACATGTGGATATTTGAATCTAATTGATTCAACAGCGATTCTTCAGATGACCATCGTTGCGAGTCAAAATCGGACGTCAGAGTCAATGCTATGCCGGCCCATTCGGCAAAAAATCACTGTTGAAATTCGATGCGGTTCTTGCCTAAATGGCCCTTACAGACGGCGGGCACACTGCTCTTTCTCTTTAGGGAGATGGTAACACAGTTCTTGTGGATTGTGGGTGGCGCGGCCCCGCCGGGGCGGAACGTTAAGTTTCGTTATCCCTACAGTTTCAGGTTGCAATCCGGGTAGAATACCTATTTTCCCGGAGCGTATATTTATGTGCCTTTCAGAGAGGTGAGCAGGCGGGAAAAAGCGGATACGGGGACATGCGAGAATGGGTGGCAATTGCCTTCGATGACGAGGCATCGATGGATCGATCACGGTTGCCATGCCCGAGCCTGAACAAACAGGCCAATTCCAAACGAGACCGGAAATAACGGTCCAGACTGATTTTGGCGGCGCTTTCCGGAGGAAACCGCTTGCCAGGGTGATATTTCGAAAGGCGGCAAAAGAATGAAGATGAGAATGGTGGCCTCCCGCGATGAGCACGAGGAGGAGTTGTCCAGTGCACGCAATTTGGATGATGGACATGCTCACGCGGACACCGAGATGAACAGCGGCGACAATGAATTTTTCGAACGTTTCTGCACCTCCCTCAAGGCTCGGGTCGGAACAGACGTCTATGCCAGCTGGTTTGGACGGCTGAAGCTGCACAGCGCCTCCAAGAGCGTTCTGCGCTTTTCCGTTCCCACGGCCTTTCTCAAGTCCTGGATCAACAACCACTATATTGATCTGATGACCGAGATCGCCAAGAGCGACCGTCCGCAGCTGCTGAAGGTCGAAGTTCTGGTGCGATCGGCAACACGCAGCGTGCGTGCGGTTCGCAAGCCCGAGGCAGCTCTGAAGGTGCCGGCACCACAGGCGGCGCCCGCTAGGCCGGCAATGCACCGCAATGTCGCCAGCGCGCCCACCTTCTCCGACCCGCAGCCCGCGTCGACGCCGCGCGGCAACGGCACGGCATCGACCGTGTTCGGCTCGCCGCTCGACCCCTATTTCACCTTCGACAATTTCGTCGAGGGCGGATCGAACCGGGTCGCACTCGCCGCAGCGCGCACCATTGCGGAATCGAACGGCTCCGCCACAGTCCGCTTCAACCCGCTGTTCATCCACGCCTCGGTCGGGCTCGGCAAAACCCATCTTCTGCAGGCGATTGCCAATGCGGCCCTTGCCTCGCCAGCCAAACCGCGCGTTGTCTATCTGACCGCTGAATATTTCATGTGGAAGTTCGCCACCGCCATTCGCGACAATGACGCACTGACGCTGAAGGATTCCCTGCGCAATATCGATCTTCTGGTGATCGACGACATGCAGTTTCTGCAGGGCAAGACCATCCAGCAGGAATTCTGCCATTTGCTGAACACGCTTCTCGACAGCGCCAAGCAGGTGGTTGTTGCAGCGGATCGCGCCTCATGCGATCTGGAATCGCTCGATCCGCGCGTCCGCTCCCGCCTGACCGGCGGCGTGACGCTGGAGATCGACGCTCCGGATTATGCCATGCGTCTGGAAATGCTGAAGCGCCGGCTCGAACTCGCCCAGATTGACGATCCGACGATTGAAATTCCGGAAAACGTGCTCGCCCATGTGGCCGGTAAGGTCACCGCCAGCGGCCGCGAACTTGAAGGCGCCTTCAACCAGCTTCTGTTCCGCCGCTCCTTCGAGCCCGATCTGTCGCTGGAGCGCGTTGACGAGCTGCTGGTCCATCTGGTCGGCAGCGGCGAGCCGCGGCGCGTGCGGATCGAGGATATTCAGCGCGTCGTCGCACGCCACTACAGCGTCACGCGTCAGGAATTGATCTCCAATCGCCGTACACGGGTCATCGTCAAGCCACGCCAGATCGCCATGTTCCTGGCCAAGACCATGACGCCGCGCTCCTTCCCCGAGATCGGCCGCCGCTTTGGCGGGCGCGATCACACAACGGTGCTGCACGCCGTGCGCAAGATCGAGGAGCTTCTGGAAAAGGATCAGAAGCTTTCACAGGAAGTCGAGCTGTTGAAGCGCCTGATCAACGAATAGGACTGTCATGGTCACGAGAAAGGGCCCGGCTGCAGAGCCGGGCCCTTTTTGATTGCGGACATAGTCATTCAGTTTTCCTGCTTGAGGGGGCCTCCTCCGTCGTCATCCCTGTGCTCGTCACGGGGATCCAGGCTCTTCAGGGCATTGGACGAGAAGAGAGTCCTTCGCCGTGCAGACGCACGGCGGCTGGATATCTGTGCCAAGCACAGATATGACGCAAGTGGGGATTGGAAAGGGTTGTCAACAGTCTGGAGGGCCGGCTGCACAGCCTGGCCGTTTTTGATTGGGGACAGGCCGTCTGGCGGATTGAATCGCCGCACCGCTCCGAAAATCGATTCCGATTCGCCGGCCAATACGCTAGAGCAGAGTGAAAACCGAAGGGAAGGCATCATGACCACCACGCTTTACGGCATCAAAAACTGCGACACGATGAAGAAAGCATGGACCTGGCTGGACACCCACGACATCGCCTATGATTTCCATGATTACAAAAAGGCCGGTATTGACCGGGCACATCTTGAAGCCTGGTGCGATGCGGCTGGCTGGGAGAAAGTGCTTAACCGGGCCGGAATGAGTTTCCGCAAACTGGCGGATGCGGACAAGCAGGATCTGAACCGCGACAAGGCCATCGCGCTGATGCTTGCCAATCCATCCATGATCAAGCGGCCGGTGCTCGCGCGCGAAAGCGGAATTCTGGTCGGCTTCAAGCCAGAGATTTATGCCGAGGCCTTCGGGACCGCATGACATGGCCAAGACCACTCAGGCAACCCGTTTCCTCGACAAGGCTGGCATTTCCTACACCGTCCAGACCTATGATTATGACCCCAATGCTTTCAAGGTTGGCCTTCAGGCGGCGTCAGCCATCGGCGAGCCTGCATCACGTGTCCTAAAGACGCTGATGGCTGAGGTTGACGGCAAACCGGTCTGCGCGGTCATCCCCTCCAATGAGGAAGCCTCGATGAAGAAACTGGCGGCGATCTTCAACGGCAAGCATGCCCATATGCTGACACCGCATGATGCCGAACGGCTGACCGGCTATCATGTCGGCGGCATCTCGCCCTTCGGCCAGCGCAAACGGGTTCCGGTGGCTTTTGAGGAGCAGGCGCTTGGCGAACCCTATGTGGTGATGAATGGCGGCGGACGCGGGCTTCAGGTGAAGCTTCTGCCAGCCGATGCCATCAAGGCCCTTTCTGCCATCACCGCAAGCGTGATTGCCTGACCCTCTCCCGCACAGCCCTTCGCCCCATTATTGCCGGTATTATGGTTCGAGCTGTCGCACGCCCATCCACCCCGGCCCCCGGAGCATGCCGTGACATCATCTGCAGACAGAATACGCATTGCCATCCTTTTTGGCGGCCGTTCGGCCGAACATGATGTGTCGCTGCTTTCGGCCACCAATGTCGTCAACGCACTCGATCCGGAACGATATGAGATCGTGCCGGTTTTCGTCACCCGCGATGGTCGCTGGCTGCTGGCGGAATTCAAAGAGCATGCACTGACAACGCCCGTTTCAGGAACCGAACTTGCGCTTGTTCCCGGTGGCAAGGGCCGACTGATTGCCATTCAAGCGGAAATGGCGCCATCGGAACTGCAGCCGATCGATATCCTGTTTCCGGTTCTGCACGGCCTGCACGGTGAGGACGGCGCGGCCCAGGGACTGGCGGAGGTTGCCCGGGTGCCGCTTGCAGGCTGCTCCATTCTCGGTTCCGCCACAGCGCTCGACAAGGCGATTGCCAAGCGGCTTCTGCAGGCCGATGACATTCCCGTCGCCCGCGCCCTGACGCTCGACAAGGAGGCAGCGATCTCCTTGGCCGAAATTGAAGCGAGGCTTGGCCTGCCGGTCTTCATCAAACCGGCACGGCAGGGCTCATCCGTCGGTGTCAGCAAGGTGAAGAACGAGGCGGACTACGCCCGCGCGCTGAACGAGGGTTTCCTGCATGACGACAGGCTGCTGGTGGAGGAATTCATCGCCGGGCGCGAGATTGAATTCGCGGTGCTGGAAGATCCCGGCGGCAGGCTGACCGTTTCACGGCCCGGCGAGATCGCCCCTGCTGAGGCCCATGGCTTTTACAGCTATGAGGCCAAATATGTCGATGCAAACGGCGCCATGCTGAGTGTGCCGGCAGCCCTGCCCGAACCGCTGGAGGCGGCGATGGCGGCAATGGCCGCCCGCGCCTTCCGGGCGCTTGGCTGTGATGCCATGGCGCGGGTCGATTTCTTCCTGATGGAAGACGGCCGCTTCCTCGTCAACGAGCTCAATACCATTCCCGGCTTCACCGATATCAGCATGTATGCCAAGGCAATGGCCGCTTCGGGCATTGCCTATCCCGTCCTGATCGACCGGTTGGTTGCCCACGGGCTGCGCCGCGCGCAGCGGAACGGCTAGAGGCGCCGTAGCAAGCAAGGCGCCGTTACCGAGGTTCCCCTCCCCCACGGTTGCCGTTTCAATGACCGGGACCAGACCGGCGCTTTGTCCATTGATGCGATCACGAACCGGCCGGCGCTTCAATTTTGCGCCAAAGCGCACTAGATAAGACAGAACCAAAGCAAGCAAGAAGGCGCAGCGATGAACGTTCAGACCAACCTTCCCATCGACATGAGCAAACTGGAGAAACTGGCCGAGGTTTCGGTAAAGGTCGGCCTTGACCTCGCCGAGGGTCAGGACCTGATCATCACGGCGCCGCTCGAGGCCCAGCCGCTGACGCGGCTGATTGCCCGGCATGCCTATCGCGCCGGCGCTGGTATCGTCACCACGCTGTTCTCGGATCCCGAAGCAACGCTGGAACGGTTTGAAAATGGTCGCGATGGCAGTTTTGATGCCGCCCCCGCCTGGCTTTACGAGGGCATGGGCAAGGCCTATGCCAATGGCGCGGCCCGGCTTGCCATTGTCGGCGAGGACCCGATGCTGCTCTCCGGCCAGGACGCGGACAAGGTTTCGCGCGCCAATCGCGCCAATTCGCAGGCCTACAAGCCCGCCGGCGAGAAGATCTCCAATTTCGACATCAACTGGAACATCATCTCCTATCCGACACTGGCCTGGGCCAAGCGGGTTTTCCCCGGCGATACCGAGCCAATGGCCGTCGCCAAGCTCGCCAAGGCGATTTTCGCCGCCTCGCGCGTTGCCGAAAGCGATCCGGTTGCCGCCTGGGCCGCGCATAATGCCAATCTTGCGGCGCGCTCGGCCTTCCTCAACGGCAAGCGCTTTGCCGCCCTGCATTTCACTGGCCCCGGCACTGACCTGACGGTCGGCCTTGCCGATGAGCATGAGTGGCATGGTGGTGCATCACCGGCCAAGAACGGTATTGTCTGCAATCCGAATATTCCGACGGAAGAGGTCTTCACCACGCCGCACCGCCTGCGTGTCGAGGGCCATGTCTCCGCCACCAAGCCGCTGTCGCATCAGGGTACGCTGATCGACGAGATCCGCGTACAGTTTGAAAAGGGCAAGATCATCCATGCAGCCGCCTCAAAGGGCGGCGATGTGCTGAACCGCGTCCTCGACACCGATGAGGGTGCCCGCCATCTCGGTGAAGTGGCGCTGGTGCCGCATTCCTCGCCGATATCGCAGAGCGGCATTCTGTTCTACAACACGCTGTTTGACGAAAATGCCTCCTGCCACATCGCTCTCGGGCAGTGCTATTCGAAATGCTTCCTTAATGGCGCTTCGCTTTCCAAGGATGAGATTGCCGCCAAGGGCGGCAATTCATCCTTCATCCATATCGACTGGATGATCGGCTCCGACAAGGTCGACATTGACGGCATCGACGCCAATGGCGACGCCACGCCGGTGATGCGCGGCGGCGAATGGGCTGATTGAGGCACCTGAAACGCGCATCCAATCAAGGCGGCGCTT
The DNA here is from genome assembly GCF_013184775.1 of Martelella sp. HB161492. Classification (GTDB taxonomy): domain Bacteria; phylum Pseudomonadota; class Alphaproteobacteria; order Rhizobiales; family Rhizobiaceae; genus Martelella. Next base: position 83,325 of record NZ_JAATVV010000003.1, on the reverse strand, counting down.
CGGGCCGCCTTTTTCCTTTCAGAGCGACTGCGCAACCCGGCGCACCCGGGCGAGATGGGCCTGACGCTGGTTCAGGTCCGACTTGTCAACGCCATGCATGTTGACCATCCGGAATTTCGGGAAATGCGGGCAATAGGAGCGCGTGCCGCGTCTGAGCAGCCGTTTCACCGGATGGCCCATATAGAGATTGACCACCCACCAGGGCGAACCGGTGGTCGTGAAGGCATAGACGAATTTGAGATTTTTCAGCGCCGGACGGATCAGCCCGCCTGCCCGGTTATGCTCGAAGCCAACACCCGGCGCGAAAACGCGGTCGAAAAACCCCTTCATCATCGCCGGCATGTTGAAGTTCCACTGCGGGAAGACAAGGATCATGCCATCGGCGGCCTGCAGCCGGGCGGCGATATCGGCGATACCGGACAGGTCATAGTCTTCGTCATAATAGCCGCGCCGCTCGGCAACGGAGAGTCGTGGATCAAAATCCTCGGCATAGAGATCGAGAAAATCGACCTCGTGACCTGTCTCAGTCAGGCCGTCGCGGATTTCAGCAGCAATGGCCGCATTGAAGCTTTCCGGCAAGGGATGGGAATAGACCAGGAGAATGCGCATCAGATAGCTTTCCTGTCCGGCAGACAGGAATACGCCTTTTCCAACCGGATCGATGATTGAGAAGGAACGGGCTGAGCCCAAGAACATTTCCGCTTTTCTCAGGAAAGGCGAAAGTGTTCAATCGTAATGTCTTCGCGCGTTCCCGGACGGAAAACCGATAACCGCCTTTCCTGGAAACGCCCTAGCGCATCAAGATAGAGCGTCCTGATGCGTCCAAAAGTACGCCCGGCGCTCTAGAACAGGCTGCCCTGCCCGCTATCTTCATCTTTTTTGCTTCTGGCCGCAACGGGCTTTTTGGCCGCAGCTGTTTTCGGCTTTGGCTCCGCCGCAACAGCGACGGTGTCAACGCTTTCGCCTGCAGCCGCCGTCAGCCTGCCATCGGCAAATTCGATTTCCAGCCTGTCACCGCCGCCGATCGCCGCCCGCCGGGTCAGCGGCTTGCCATCGGCATTGCGGATCACGGCAAAACCGCGCTCGAGCACGTTGCGATAGGAAAGCGAATTCAGCACCCGCTCCTGGCTGAGAAGCGCGGCTCTTCTGGTCTTCATGCCACCAGTGAGCGCCGTATCTGCGCGCAGACCGAGACCATGGAGACGTTCGCGGGCATTTTCGACCTTCATGGCGAGCCGCTGCGGCAGACCGGCAAGGCCGCTCGCGCGCTGTTCGAAAAAGCGGCGCTTGTTGATGGTATTGAGTTCCAGCGCGCGAGTAAGCCGCATGGCCGTCTCGTCGAACCGCCGGCGCGGTAGCGCCAGAAGCTGATCGAGCGATGGCAGACCACGGGCAAGACCGGCAAGGGTCTGGCGGCGGAAATCCATCAGCCGGCCGATGGCGGAGGCAAGCCGCGCAGCCATCCTGGCCTGATCGGCAACCAGTTCCGCCTTGACGGGAACGGCCCTTTCAGCAGCCCCTGTCGGGGTTGGCGCACGATAATCGGCAGCGTGATCAATCAGTGTCCAGTCAGTTTCATGACCAACGGCAGAAATCAGCGGGATCGTGCTTGCGGCTACAGCGCGGACCACGGCCTCATCATTGAAGCCCCAGAGATCCTCCAGCGAGCCGCCGCCCCGCGCGACAATCAGCAGGTCCGGCCTTGCAACCGGCCCATCCAGTGCGAGAGCGTTAAAGCCGGAAATGGCCGCCGCCACCTGATCGCCAGAGCCTTCGCCCTGAACCTTGACCGGCCAGACAACGACATGAACGGGAAAGCGATCCGAAATGCGGTGCAGGATATCGCGGATAACAGCCCCGGTTGGCGAGGTGATGACGCCGATGACCTTCGGCATGTAGGGCAACGGACGCTTCTTCGCTTCGTCAAACAGCCCTTCAGCCGCCAGTTTCTTGCGGCGCTCCTCAAGCAGCGCCATCAGCGCTCCGGCACCAGCGGGCTCAAGTGTTTCAACCACCAGTTGATATTTGGATGCCCCTGGAAAGGTGGTCACCCGGCCGGTGACAATCACCTCCATCCCTTCCTCAGGCTTGATCGCAAGGCCGGAAAAGGTTCCGCGCCAGATCACCGTATCAATCCGGGAACGTTCATCTTTCAGGGAAAAATAGGCATGGCCTGAAGAATGCGGGCCGCGATATCCCGAAATTTCGCCGCGGAGACGGATACGATCAAAACGATCCTCGACCGTCCGCTTGATGGCACCGGACAGTTCGGAAACGGTGAATTCCGGCAGGTTTGTCGCCGAATCGTTGTCGAATAGTGACTGCATGTCCGCACCCTAACCGATCCCCGACGGTGATGCAGCCTCCCAAAATTTCATCCCCCTTTATTCCCGCCCTCTGAAATGCGCCGATTATATCCATGGTTGAAATTCCGAAGAAGGGAGCCTCCGATGACCGACCGATTTGCCACCAGAGACTTTTCACTGACCAGCCCCGCTTATGACGGCTTCTCCATCACCCCCAGTGACAGCACCGCACTCAGCGAGACCACGCGGGCGCTCTACATCGGCGGCGGCGGCGATGTGACATTGACGATGGCGGCCGGCACGACGCTGACCTTTGCCGGCCTGAATGCAGGCACTATCTTGCCGGTCCGCGCCAACAGCGTCCTCACAACCGGCACCACCGCGACAGCACTCATCGGACTTGTCTGATGCTGGGGCTCGCTGTTTCACTCACCGCCACCGGCGGCACGCCGCCTTTCTGGCAGAGCGCAGACCTTGCCGCCGAAGCAACAGATGGCGCTTTCACCGGATATCCGGCCGCCGTGCTCGATTTCAGCGGGAAGCGCTATGCCCAGACCCAACTTTCCAGCACGGCGATTGCTTCCGCAACGCCGAGCCAGATGCAGAACCTTACCGCCAAGGCACTTGCGGACGTCATGACTTTTACCCGGGCGGGCAATGCCACCTATATCGATCCGGCAGATGGACTGATCAGGACAGCGGCAACCAATATTCAGCGTTTTGAAGCTGATGGGCTGTTGCTGGAAGGGCCCGCCACCAATTTCGCAACGATCTCCAGTCATACCGCCACCACGCCATGGACCAACATGTCTAGCAACGGCCTGACAGTTGCCGTTGTCGCGACCGGCATGATGGGCGGTGTTCCCTATGCTGACTTTTCGCTTAATGGTACGATGACGACCTCGGCATCGACGCTTTTCGTCGTGACGGCAACAACGATCACTGCAGCGCTCTCCGGTCAGTCATGGACGGCTTCTCTCTATCATCAGCTTGTGAGCGGATCTTGGCCCGCCAGCTCTTTCGGCCTTGCCGCCGGTGTCTTCGAACTGAACGCATCAAGCAGCTATCTCGATGGTTCGCTGACATTCAATATCCCTGGCACGGCTTTCGCCCGCAGCATAACCAGAAGAACATTGACCAACGCCCTAACGGCCTATGTGCGCAGCGGAATCATCGTCAACGGCATTGCCGGATCAACGAGTTTTTCCGGACAGATCATCAGGCTTTTCGGCTTGCAGCTCGAACAGAATGCGAGGGCAACCTCGCTAATACAGACGACAGGCTCGGCGGTAACGCGCCCGGCGGACAATGCAAGACTGTCGGATCAGATTGCCGCGATCCTTCAACGCAACGCCGCAAGCCTCGTACTGCAAGGCACGAACTGGAGAGGCGCGGTTGGGCGTCTCATCGGAGGCTCGAATGCAGAAAGGCTCATCGGGTTCGGTAGCGACGATACGACGATCGGATCAGGAACGGCAACCTTTGTTACAATGGCAAGCGGCCTCATACCCCCGCTACCGAATTCCGGAGTCGGCCTCAGCTTCGACAGCGCGGGGCGTGCAGCGAGCTATAACGGCAGTGCCCCCAGCACCTCCGCGACCGAGATTGATACCGACCGCTCTGCAATCTATCTCGGCCGGGATCAGAACGGTCGTTTTGCCAATGGCCATATCAAGCGGTTGACGATCTGGCCGTTTCGCATGACTGACACCGACCTTAAGGCGAAGGCGACAGCGTATGGAGCATGATCTCTTTTTGAAATTCGAGGACGAAGCAGCAGCACGAACGGCGCTGTCTGTCGCAGGCATTGGTACCGTCGATGACGGAGAAGGCAATATACGCCTTCCCTTTGATGGCGCGCTTGCCGATGGAAGCCGTTTCGCCCTTTCAATCTGCGGCAGCGGTAGCGGCACGCTCCATGCGCCAACTGGCGAAACCATCGACAGTGTTGATGAAAGCGGTGCACCGATCAAGATGGCAGTATATGCGGCGATTGCCGGTTACCACATCAACATACGATTTGAGGGCATGGTTCCAGAAAGCCTTGCCATTTTCGACACTGCGCCGGACACGCCGGCCGAACGCTTTGCCTGAAATCACGCAGCATTGCAGCCTCCTGCATGCCCATGACAACAGAAGGGCCGATACCGGCATCAGCCCTTTTTGCTTGATAGACCTCCGCTCAGGAGGGAGGCGACTGTTGCCGTGTCTTAAACACCGCAAAGACTGGGATCCGCCTGGCCCGATCGCGCTCGACAACATTGCGATCTGAATGAACGGATCGGCGCTCCAGTCGGATCAAGCCCTAGGACGAATCGACATTCATCGGAGCCAGATGGCGATTGCGGCAAGATAGGCAAATCCTTCGAAGTGACACCTCCGCCTGTCATATCGCGTGGCAAAACGTCGGAAGTGCTTGAGCCGATTGAAGCAACCTTCGATGCGATTTCGATGTCGGTAGGCTTGCGTGTCGTGGGGAATGATGATCTTGCGCGAACGGTTCGAGGGGATGACCGCCTCGGCCTTTCATGGCGGCAGTCTTCTCGCGCAAAGCATTGCTGTCATAGGCTTTATCAGCAAGAACAGCGGCAGCGGACTGCCCTTCCAGAAGAGCTTCGGCCTGGGTGCAGTCGCCAACCTGTCCGGCGGTGACGATGAGGCGTACCGGGCGGCCGAGCGTGTCGGCAAGCATATGGATCTTGGTGGTCAGTCCGCCTCGGGAGCCCCCCAACGCCTGATCCTTTGCCCCCCTTTTCCGCTCGCCGCTTGCTGATGGGCGCGGACGATGGTGCTGTCGATCATCAGATACTGGTTGGCGCGGTCGGCAGCCAACACATCGAACACCCGCTCCCAAACGCCAGCGTGGCACCAGCGGCTGAAGCGCCGGTGCACCGTCTTCCATTTGCCATAGCGTTCCGGCAGGTCGCGCCAGTGCGCACCAGAACGCAGCACCCAAAGACAACCGTTGACAAACAAGCGGTTATCGCTCCCGGTCCGCCCGGGATCGCCGGGCTTTCCTGGCAAAAGTGCCGAAATCCGTTCCCACTGTGCTTCGTTCAGTTCCTAACGCTTGATCCCCGTCGCTCGCTCCGCTGACAAAATGCGGAAACTTATGAATCACACCAAAACCGTCTTGGGAATCCTGAATGTCGATTCGTCCTAGACCGTTTCCCAGCCACCACTTTCACCGGCACGATAAACGGCATCAATGAAGGCCTGGTTCCGGACCGAATCTTCCAGTGTGAAAATCTGCCCGGCCTCACCGGATACAGCCCGCGCGAAAGCTTCCACCTGCAGCTTGTACTGGCGTGTGTCCTGAAAACGGAAAATCTGCGTTTCACCATGCGACTGGTTTGAGAGGTGCACAGCTTCCTCGCCCCAGCGATTGGCATTGAAGGGGGCGACAACCTCGATCAGCCCTTCGGTCCCGTGAAAGGCCATCGTCTGGCGGCCCGCCATCTGGGTTGAGATATAAAAGGAAAGCTCGAAGCCCTCGAATTCGGCACGCACGGATGCGTAGATATCCGTGCCGAATTCAGGATCGAAACTGACCGTTGCCGAAACACGCTGCGGCTCCTTGCCGGTCGAGAAACGGGTCGTTACGGTCGGATAGACGCCGATATCGGGCAGCCCGCCACCGCCCAGTTCCGGTTTGTTGCGCATGTTCTGCGCATCACGCAGGAAGTAGGAAAAGGCGCCCTGGACCTGCTTCAGCTCGCCGATAGCGCCACCGGCAATCAGGTCACGCACCTTGGCCCATACGGGTGAATAGGTGACCATGAAGGCTTCACTGACGATAACGCCATTGCGATCGCGGGCAGCGATCACGGGCGCGATATCGTCAGCGGCAAGGGCCAGCGGCTTTTCCACCAGAACATGCTTGCCGGCATCGGCGGCCTTGATCGCCCATTCCACATGCTGCGCGGTCGGCAGCGGGATATAGACGGCATCAATCACATCACTGGCCAGCATTTCCTCATAGGAACCGAAGGCGTGGGGGGCGCCGAACCGATCCGCCATCGCGCGGGCACGCGCCTCGTCACGGCTTGCCACCGCACTCAAGACAGCATTCTCGGCATCCGTGATTGCAGGCACAACCAGTTCGCGGCCGATCTTGGCCGTCGACAAAATTCCAAAACGCAGCATCGGGTTTTCCTCACCATTTCAGTCTTGCCCGAAGCATAAAAAGCGACAGCGGCAAGGGCAAGCCACAAATCCGCTCCGGCCCTTCATTGCCATGGGCCAAGACACGGCATAGGCTTGCCCCCATCAGACAAGCGGCAATGCCATACGAGGAGACAGACCATGCAGGCGCGCAATCTTGGCGCAACCGGGCTTTCCATTGGTCCAATCGTGTTCGGCGGCAATGTTTTCGGCTGGACCGCCGACGAGGCCACATCATTCGACCTTCTTGACCGCTTCACCGGCGCAGGTTTCAACGCCATTGACACCGCCGACGTCTATTCCGCCTGGGTGCCGGGTCATCAGGGCGGTGAGTCAGAAGCCATGATCGGCCGCTGGCTGCAGCAGTCAGCGACGCGTCGTGAGGATGTCGTCATCATCACCAAGGTCGGTTCGCCCATGGGCGAGGACCGGAAGGGCCTGGGCGAGAAATGGATCATGGAGGCCGTGAACGGCTCGCTCCGCAGGCTTCAGACAGACCATATCGACCTCTATCTCGCACATTGGCCCGATGACGATGTCCCCCATGAAGAGACACTCTCGGCCTTTGCGCGATTGCGTGACCAGGGCAAGATCCGCGCCTTCGGCTGCTCGAATTACGACGCCGGCCAATTGCGGGCCGCCATGAATGCGGCGCGACAGGCCGGGCTGCCGTCCTATGGTGTACTGCAGCCGGAATATAATCTGCTGACCCGGGATAAATATGAAGGCGCCCTGGCCGAGATCTGCGTGGAGGAAGACATTGGCGTCATCCCCTATTACAGCCTTGCCGCCGGTCTTCTGACCGGCAAATACCGCTCGAAGGCCGACTTTTCCGGCGTCGCGCGATCTGCAACGCTGCAACGCTTCTGGAGCGAGCGCGCCGAACGCGTGGTGACAGCCCTGATCAACGTAGCCGATGAAATCGGCGAGACGCCGGCAACCATTGCCCTTGCCTGGCTGATGACCCGCAGAGGCATCACCGCGCCGATTGCCAGCGCCACAAAGCCGGAACAGCTGGAAAGCCTGCTGCGTGCTCCCGACGTCACGCTTTCGGCCGAGATGCTGACGACATTGCAGGAGGCAGGCGCATGAGCGTGCCCGTCACCATCCGCGACATTCGCCCGGCCGATCACGCAGCCTGGCTGACATTGTGGCAGGGCTATCTGACCTTCTATAAGGTCAGCCTGCCGGACAGCGTGACCGCGATGACCTGGGCGCGGATCATCGATCCTGTCTGCCCCGTCTTCACCCGCGTAGCCACGATCGACGACGCCGTCATCGGCTTTTCCACATGCATCATCCATCCGCGCACATGGGCGGTGGAGCCGGCCTGCTATCTGGAGGATCTCTATGTCGACGAGACACGACGCGGCATCGGCGCCGGCCGTGCGCTGATTGACGATCTGCTGGCCATGGGGCGGCGCGACAGATGGACCTGCCTCTACTGGCACACCAATGCGGACAACGCCACCGCGCGCAGGCTCTATGACCACTTCGCCCCCGCCGACGGCTTTGTGCGCTACCGTCTGGCGATCACCGCACCACAATAGGCGCCGGATGACCGGCGCCTTTCCGTCACCTTACTTGGTGCCGTACATGCGGTCGCCCGCATCACCGAGACCAGGCACGATATAGCCCATCTCGTTCAGGTGGCTGTCGATGGCTGCCGTGAAGATCGGCACATCGGGATGGGTGTTGCGAAAATGCGTGATGCCTTCGGGGGCCGCCAGCAGGCAGAGGAAGCGGATATTGGTGACACCGCGCTCCTTCAGCCGGTCGATTGCCGCGATCGAAGAATTGCCCGTTGCCAGCATCGGATCAACGACGATGACCAGACGTTCGGCAATATCTTCCGGCGCCTTGAAGAAATACTCGATCGCCTCCAGCGTGTCGTGATCGCGATAAACGCCGATATGGGAGACGCGGGCGGAGGGGACGAGATCCAGCATGCCTTCCAGCAGGCCGTTTCCGGCTCTGAGGATCGAGGCAAAAACCAGCTTCTTGCCCTCGAGAATCGGTGCTTCCATCGACATCAGCGGGGTTTCGATGGTTTCCATCGTCAATTCGAGATCCCGCGTCACCTCATAGCAAAGAAGGGTGGAAATCTCGCGCAGCAGCCGGCGAAAGCCCGCCGTCGAGGTTTCCTTCTGACGCATGATCGTCAGCTTGTGTTGCACCAGGGGGTGGTTGATTACCGTTACGCCATCCATGGTTTTCATCCCGCTCTTACCGACAAATGTTCTTTTCCGCTTTTGCGCCAAAAGCGGCTCTACGGCAAGCATAAGGCCGTCAATGCGCGGTTTTGAACAGGAAACTCTGCCTTCAGGCCGGAAGACGGGCCAGCAGCGCGTCCCGCGTCGCCTCATCGACGAAGGCCGCTTCGATCGCGGTGCGCGTCATCCGGGCGATTTCAGCGGCCGAAAAACCCATTTCGGTCTCCGCCCGCTGATATTCGAGCGAAAGCGACGTGTGGAAGAAGGGCGGATCATCCGACGACAGCGTGACCTTCACCCCGGCATCAAACAGCCTGCGCAGGGGATGGGCCTGAAAATTCGGATAGATGCCGAGCGCGACGTTGGACCCCGGGCAGACCTCAAGCACCACTCCTTCATCGATAAGCCGTCTCACCAGCGCGTCATCCTCGATTGCGCGGACACCATGGCCAATCCGATCCGGGCGGAGACAGTCGAGCGCCTCACGCACCGAAAACGCTCCCTCCAGCTCCCCCGCATGGACGGTAAGCTTCAGCCCGGCATCGCGGGCGATGTCGTAAGCGCGGGTAAAGTCTGTCATGCGATGCATGCGCTCATCGCCGGCAATGTTGAAGCCGGTCAGGAACGCACCCTGATAGGCACTGGCATAGCGTGCGGCGCCTTCCACCTGCTCCGGCCCCATATGCCGCTCGCCGATCATCACCATACGGCATTCGATACCGGTCTTGTCGCGGGCGCGCTCAATGCCTTCAACGATGGCGCGCATATAGCCATCGCGTGAAAGCCCGGCCGAAAGCCCCTGCTCCGGCGACACGAAAAGCTCGGAATAGATCGTTCCCGCATCGGCAAGCTCGGTGAGATAATCCTCCGCCAGCGCGGCGAAATCATCCTCGGAGCGGAAAACGCTGGCAATGGCGGCATAGGCTGCGACGAAACTGGTGAAATCATGCCACTGATAGACGCCATCCTTGAGATAGGCGCTCAGATCAACGCCGTATCTGTCCGCCAGACGCGCGGCGAGTGCGGGCGGAGCCGCCCCTTCGATGTGACAATGAAGCTCTGCTTTCGGCATGATCATAGGAAGGATGTCCCGTGCTTTCCGCGTTTGAGACCAAGGTGGAGAGCGATCGTCTCGCCGATATCGGCATAGCTGCGACGCACGCCTGACGATCCTGCGGTAATACCCGGACCGAACAGCAGCACCGGCACACGCTCACGGGTATGATCGCTGCCGCGCCAGGTCGGATCGCAGCCGTGATCGGCCGTGAGGATAACGATGTCGCCGGGCTTCATCTTCTTGATGATCTCGCCGATGCGCTGGTCGAACGCCTCGAGGGCTGCCGCGTAGCCCGGCACATCGCGGCGATGGCCGAATTTCATGTCGAAATCGACCAGATTGGTGAAAACCAGATCTCCATCTCCGGCGCGATCCATGGCACTGAGGCTTGCATCCACCAAAGCCGCATTGCCATCGCCCTTGAGGCTCTGCGTCACGCCCTTGGCGGCGAAGATATCGGAGATCTTGCCGACGCCGATCACCTGCCGTCCGGCGGCCTTCAGCCGGTCCAGCAGGGTTTCCTCCGGCGGCTCGACCGAAAAATCGCGGCGGTTGCCGGTGCGCTCGAAATTTGCCGGCGCCGTACCGATGAAGGGCCGCGCGATGACCCGGCCGATATTCAGCTCATAGGTCGCCTCGCGCACGATCCGGCAAAGTTCGAGCAGCTGACTGAGGCCGAAATAATGCTCATGCGCGGCGATCTGAAATACGCTGTCGGCAGAGGTGTAGAAGATCGGCTTGCCAGTGCGGATATGCTCCTCGCCAAAGGCCGCGATGATCTCGGTACCAGACGCATGGCAATTGCCAAGACTGCCGGAAAGCCCGGCTTCCTGGTAGATCCGTGTCAGCAGCGATGCGGGAAAGCAGTCGTCCTGATCAGGGAAATAGCCCCAGTCGAACATGACCGGCGTACCGGCAATTTCCCAATGGCCGGACGGCGTATCCTTGCCGCGCGACACCTCGCTTGCAGCGGCATAGCGGCCGAGCACCCGCTCCGGGCGGGTGACGCCTGCGGGGTACAGACCTGTCGCCAGCCGCGCCGCATCATAAAGGCCGAGCATCGCCATATTGGGCAGCGCAAGCGGCCCCTCGCGCAAACCTTGCCGGTCACCAAGGCCGGCCGCGCAGAACTCGGCGATATGGCCCAGCGTATCGGCACCGTTATCACCATACTCCCTGGCATCCGGCGCGCCGCCGATGCCGAAGGAATCGAGAACGTAAAGAAAGGCCCGTGCCATCGCGATCCGCCTCCTGAAGACTTTTCTGCGCCTGAAGAGCGGCATGTTTAGCGCGCCAGCCGGGCCTTGGCAAACCTTGCCTTAGAACATCCGGCCTTCACGTTTTGCTAACCATGTCCCTTAACGCGACTGAAGGGCTGTCTGAACGAAACTGTGGACAGTTGAGATTATCGGAAAAAAAGTAATGCGTGACCACTCCGACCTTGCAGACGACGTTATGGATTCCGGCAGCCTCGGCGATCTTGCCGTGCTTGCCGCCGCCATTCTTGCCGCCACGCTGACGGTGGCGACGGCCTGTATCAGCCTGATCAGCCTTTTCCCCTGACCGCTTCCGTTACGATACCGCTGAAAGCCGCATCAGCGCCGACAGCATGAGCTGAGCGCCCTTTTCGATATCGGCCCATTCGGAATGTTCCTCCGGTGCATGGGAAATGCCGTTGCGGCTCGGCACGAAGATCATCGCTGACGGGCAAAGCGCCATCATCGTCTGCGCGTCATGGCCTGCGCCTGAAATCATCTTCTGTGCCGGCAGTTTCAGCCGCAGAGCCTCTTCCGAAAGAAGCCTGACCAGCTGAGGATCGAAGGCAACGGGTGCAATGAAACTCTTCGCCTCGATCTGATGGACAAGACCATGGGCGGCGGCCACCGCGGCCGTCACATGTGCGAACAGCGTCTGCAGTCCGCGCATCACATCCTCCGAACGGTCGCGAATGATCACCGAGAAACGCGCCTCGCCCGGGATCGTATGCGGGTGATTGGGCAACAGTTCCACCTTGCCGATGGTGATCCGCGCAATATCGGAGCCCGACTTTTCAATCATCGCCGGGATCTGCGTCGCGATCTCGGCAAGGCCGGCAAAGGCGTCGGCGCGCATGTCCATCGGCGTCGTGCCGGAATGATTGGCCGTTCCCTTGAGTACCACCGAGAGATTGATGATGCCGGTCGCGCCCGTCGGCAGGCCGATCGGTCGTTTCTTCTGTTCCAGAACCGGCCCCTGCTCGATATGCAGTTCCAGAAATGCCACGACATCGCCAGGCCTGCGCGCCGCCGCCGGGATGGCGCTCGGATCAAGCCCCTGCGCCTGCATGGCATCCCGCAACGTCACACCATCGGCATCCACCGCCCGCTCAAGCCATTCAGCCGAGACCCGGCCAGCTATGGCTTCGGAGCCCAGCATGCCGCCGAAGCGTCCCTCCTCTTCCGAGGTGGCAACAACCTCGATCGGCACCGCCGGCTCAAGCCCTGCATCCTTCATCGCCCGCACACATTCCAGTGCTACGGCCACACCCAGTGCACCATCGAAAGCACCGCCATCCGCAACCGTATCGAGGTGAGAGCCGACCATGATCGAGGGGCTTCCTTCGGCTCCGAACCGGCCGAAAAGCGAATTGGCAGCATCACGAGAAACGGCAAGGCCATCCGCTTCCATGATGGCGGCAAAGCGATCGCGCACCGCCATATCCGCATCGGAAAAGCCGATGCGGTTGAAGCCGCCGGTTTCCGGTAAAAACCCGAACATATTGATTTCAGACAGCAATTCCTGAAGCCGTCGCAGGTTGATCCTTGGCTCAGTTGGCATGTTGTTTTCACTCCCTGACCGTCCATTGCAGCGCGCATTTGTGCATATGGAACCACACTCCTATAAATTTATTATAATAATTATCTTGAACATGACAAAATTTTCATGATTAATTATGAAAAATCCAACAGAGGAGAACTGACATGAAGCGCCTCATCGCTGCGGCCCTTGCCGCCGCGTCACTCATGTTCGCTGTGCCGGCCATGGCCCAGACGCCGCCCAATGTTCTGGTTGTCGGCCAGATTGCCGAGCCGAAATCGCTCGACCCGGCAGTTGATACGGCGGTCAATGATTTCCGCATCCTCACGAATATTTACGATGGTCTGGTGCGCTACAAGGATGGCACGCTGGAAGTGGAACCCTCGCTTGCCACAAGCTGGGACATTTCCGACGACGGAACCGTCTACACCTTCCACCTGCGCGACGGCGTGACATTCCACGATGGATCGCCCTTCAATGCCGAGGCGGTGAAGTTCAACTTCGACCGCATGCTGGATGAGAGCAATCCCTATCACGACACCGGCCCCTTTCCGCTGTCCTTCAATTTCTCATCGGTCAAAAGCGTCGATGTCGTTGACGATCTGACGGTCAAGTTCACCCTGTCGGAACCCTATGCGCCCTTCCTGTCGAACCTCGCTTATCCGACCGGCCTGATCGTCTCGCCGGAAGCGGTGAAGCAATATGGCAAGGATTACGGACGCCACCCCTCCGGCACCGGCGCATTCAAGTTTGAGGAATGGGATCCGAACGCCAAGGTCGTTGTTTCGCGCAATGATGATTACTGGGATGGCGCACCGCCGCTTCAGGCGGTTGTCTTCCGCCCGATCACCGATGCCAATACCCGCGTTGCCGAGATGATGTCGGGCGGGCTCGACGTGATGGTCGAGGTGCCGCCGGACAGTGTCCAGCAATTCGCGAGCGATGCCAATTACACCGTCTACGAGCAGTCCGGCCCGCATGTCTGGTTCCTGATCCTCAACATGAAGGATGGCGTTTTCGCCGACAAGAAGATCCGCCAGGCCGTCAATTACGCGGTCAACAAGCAGGCGATCGCCGACAATATCCTGCAGGGGACAGCAAGCGTCGCTGCCGGCCCGATCGCACCCGCCTTCGGCTGGGCCTATGACGAGAATCTCGACCCCTACCCCTACGATCCGGAAAAGGCCAAGGAACTGCTGAAGGAAGCCGGCTATGATGGCAAGGAACTGACCTTCTACGTCACCGAGGGCGGTTCTGGCATGCTGGAACCGCAGGCCATGGCCACCCAGATCCAGGCTGATCTCGAAGCCGTCGGCATGCCGGTCAAGATCGAGACCTATGAGTGGAACACCTTCCTCGGCAAGGTCAATCCCGGCCTGGAGGGCAAGGCAGACATGGCCGAAATGGCCTGGATGACCAACGACCCCGATACGCTGCCCTTCCTGACGCTCAGGACCGAAGCCTTCCCCGACAAGGGCGGTTTCAACTCCGGCTACTATTCCAACCCGGAGGTCGACAAGCTGCTGGAAGAAGCCCGCACCGCCACCGATCAGGACAAGCGCGCCGCGCTCTATGTCAAGATGCAGGACATTGTTCACGACGACGCACCGTGGCTCTTCGTTGCGAACTGGAAGCAGAATGCCGTGACCAAGGCTTCGGTTGAAGACTTCAAGCTGCAGCCCTCCTTCCTTCTGGAGCTGCAGAAGGTTTCCAAGCCGAACTGATCCGCCAGATCCGAAAGGCCCCGGAGTCCGACTTCGGGGCCTTTTCCATTCAGAGGGACCTGCCATGGCTCGCTATATTCTGAAGCGCCTGCTGACGCTCATTCCCGTTCTATTCGGCCTCACCATCATTGTCTTTGCCATCATGGCGATGATCCCCGGCGACCCGGCGACAGCCATTCTCGGCTCCTATGCGACGCCGGACAATGTCGCGCGGATCAACAAGGCGCTCGGTCTCGACAAGCCGCTGGTGAGCCAATATTTCATCTGGCTCGGCAATCTGATGCATGGCGATTTCGGCCGTTCCTATACCCAGAACCGGCCCGTCATCGACATCATCTCCGAACGTTTCGGCAATACGCTGATTCTTGCCGGTACGGCGCTGGTGCTCTGTTCCATCTTCGGGCTTCTGGCCGGCATCATTTCAGCCGTGCGCCAATATGGCTTCACCGACAAGGCCGTCACCTTTCTGGTGCTGATCGGCATTTCCATTCCCTCCTTCTGGCTTGGCCTGCTCTTGATCCTGGGCTTTGCCGTCAAGCTGCACTGGTTTCCGGCAAGCGGCATGGAGGCGATCTATGGCGGCGGCGGCCCGCTTGACCTTCTCCACCATCTGGCGCTGCCCGCCATCACCCTTGCCGTCGTGGCAACCGGCGTGATCGCGCGACTGACACGCACCGCCATGCTGGAAGTGCTGAGGCAGGACTATATCCGCACCGCCCGTGCCAAGGGGCTGAAGGAGCGGCGGGTGATCATGGTTCATGCCTTCAAGGCCGCCCTCGTCTCCGTCATTCCCGTTCTCGGCATTCAGGCCGGCTTCGTGCTCGGCGGCGCCGTCTATATCGAAACCGTGTTCCAGTGGCCGGGCATCGGCTCGATGCTGGTGACCGCCATTTCCACGCGCGACCTGCTTTTAGTGCAGGGCGGCGTGCTGGTTGTCGCCGCAGCCTATGTGCTGGTGAACCTTCTCGCCGATGTCATCCAGACCATGCTTGACCCGAGGCTGCGCTGATGAGTGATACAGTTTCCACCACAACCGTCGACAAGCCGGCTGCAAAAAAGGGGCGCCCGAGCACCCTGGCGCTGCTGCTGAACAACACGCTGGCAACGGCAGGCCTGGTGATTTTCGTCGTGATCGCGCTTGCGGCACTGGCGGCACCGATCCTGCCGCTTGCCCCACCCAATATCACCGATCCGGCAATGAGGC
This sequence comes from Martelella sp. HB161492, assembly GCF_013184775.1. Lineage (GTDB taxonomy): Bacteria > Pseudomonadota > Alphaproteobacteria > Rhizobiales > Rhizobiaceae > Martelella. Next base: position 67,861 of record NZ_JAATVV010000003.1, on the reverse strand, counting down.
TTGCGCCCGTCTTCACCGAGGGCCACCTGCTTGGCACCGATGCGCTGGGCCGTGATCTGCTTTCGCGCCTTGTCTGGGGTACCCGGGTCAGCCTTGCGGTTGGCATCTCGGCGACACTGATTGCCGCCTTTTTCGGCTCACTGATCGGCCTTGTCGCAGGCTATGCCGGCGGCCGCACCGACAATATCCTGATGCGCGGCATCGATATGGTCATGGCCTTTCCCTATATCCTGCTGGCACTGGCGATCGTCGCCGTGCTTGGCCCCGGCCTGCTGAATGCGCTTTATGCGATCGCCGTCGTCAATATCCCGTTTTTCGCCCGCAACATCCGCGGCATGACGCTGGGGCTGTCCCGCCGTGAATTCGTCGAGGCGGCCAGACTGTCCGGCAAATCGCATACGGCCATCCTGTTCGGCGAAGTGCTGCCCAATGTGATGCCGGTGATCGTCATCACCATGTCGACCACGATCGGCTGGATGATCCTCGAGACGGCGGGGCTGTCCTTCCTCGGCCTCGGCGCCCAGCCGCCTCAGGCTGATCTCGGTTCGATGCTGGGCGATGGCCGCAAGGTGCTGTTCACCAATGCCCATGTCTCGATGGTACCCGGCATCATGATTTTCGTACTGGTGATGAGCATCAACCTGCTCGGCGATGGCATTCGTGATGTGCTCGATCCGCGGCTGAAATCCGGAGCGCTGGCCCGTCCTGGTGCCCGCACCGCCGTCAGGCGCGGCGCTCGCCCCGAAGTGACGCCGCGCGAAGACAGCGTGCTAGATGTTCAGGGGCTGAAGACCCAGTTTCATGTCGGTGGCGATGTCTATCACGCCGTCGGCGGTGTCGATCTCCATCTGCGCGAAGGCGAGTGTCTCGGCCTTGTCGGTGAATCCGGCTCCGGCAAATCGGTGACCGCCATGTCGCTGATGGGACTGGTGCCAACGCCGCCCGGCCGCATTGCCGGTGGTGCAGCCTTCCTCGATGGCGAGGATCTGTTTGCCGTGTCCAACGAGCGGATCCGCCAGCTGCGCGGCGCGGCGGTCAGCCATGTGTTTCAGGACCCGCTCTCCACTTTGCATCCGCTGTTTCCCGTTGGTGACCAGCTGATCGAGGCGATCCGGGCCCATGCACCGCTTTCAAGGGTGAAAGCACGGGACAAGGCGATGCGCCTTCTCGAACAGGTGCGCATCCCCAATCCGGCCGAGCGCCTGAAAGCTTTTCCCCATGAGCTCTCCGGCGGCATGCGCCAGCGCGTTGCCATCGCCATGGCGCTTGCCAATGATGCAAGGGTGATCATCGCCGATGAACCGACAACGGCGCTTGACGTGACCGTGCAGGCACAGATCCTCGAACTGCTCGATAGGCTGCGGCGCGAGCGTCAGACCGCGATCCTGTTCATTACCCATGATTTCGGCGTGGTCTCCGCCATCTGTGACCGGGTCGCCGTCATGTATGCCGGACGGATTGTCGAAACCGGGACAACGGCGGAACTGCTTGCAAAGCCTGCCCACCCCTATACCGCCAAGCTGATCGAATGCGTGCCGGTTCTGGGCGAGCCGGAGCGCCGGCTCGACGCCATTGAAGGGCGCCCGCCGGTCGTCAATGCGCTTCCCGACGGCTGCGCCTTTGCCGAGCGCTGTCCCTTCGCTGAGGCGGATTGCCTGAAGGGCGATATTGCGCTTGAGGCGCTCGGCGCCGAGCGCGGCGTGCGCTGTCTTCATCCCCTAAACCGGGAGAACGCCAATGACTGACGAGATGCTGATTTCAATCGAGCGGGCCGAACGCGTCTTCGGCGGCGGGAAAACCCTGTTCGGCCGGCAATTGCCTGCTGTCCACGCCGTGCAGGATGTCACCATCGACGTCAGAAAAGGCGAAACGCTCGGCATTGTCGGGGAATCAGGCTGCGGCAAATCCACCCTTGCCCGCATGCTGACCGGCCTTGATCGCCCGACGGGCGGCAGCATCACCTTCCAGGGCCTGGATCTGGCAGAAGAGGCGCGGAAAAACCCGAAAGCGCTGGCCCGCCGGGTGCAATATGTGTTTCAGGACCCGGTATCCTCGCTCAATCCGCGAAAAAAGATCCGCGACGTCCTTGAGGCCCCGCTGATCCACCTGCTCGGCCTGTCCAGGGCGGAGCGCGCAAAGCGGCTGGAAACGCTGATGGACGCCGTCAATCTGGCGCCCGAATTCCTCGACCGCTACCCGCATGAATTCTCCGGCGGGCAGGCCCAGCGCATCGGCATCGCCCGCGCACTTGCCGCCAATCCGGAGGTCATCGTGCTGGATGAGCCTGTTTCAGCGCTTGATGTTTCCGTGCAGGCGCAGGTGCTCAACATTCTCGATGATCTGAAAGCCCGCTTCGGCCTGACCTATATCTTCATCAGCCATGATCTTTCGGTGGTGGAGACGATCTCCGACCGGGTGGCGGTGATGTATTTCGGCCGGATCGTCGAGCTTGGCGGGCGTGATGCGGTCTTCAGCCGGACCTTGCACCCCTATACACGTCTGCTCTTGAATTCGGCGCCGGCTCCGGGCAAAACCGCTGTCTCCGGCGGCGATCGTGATGCGGAACTGCCGGACCCGTACAATCCGCCGAGGGGCTGTGCCTTTGCCGCACGCTGCTCTGAGGCAGCTGAGATCTGCGCAACGACCGTGCCACCGGTCGAGGCCAAGCACGGGCGAGACACCGCGCATCAGACCGCATGTCACCATCCCTTGATGGAAAGGACTTCATGAGCAAGCCGACACCAGAGCGACGGCAGAGTTTCGCCACACCGCTTGCGGAGAAAAAGCGCAAGCGACCGGACATGACGGCCGACCTCCTGCGTGAACGCCTGCTTGATGCCGGGCTGAAACCCGGTGACCGCATGCCGGCCGAATGGCTGGCGCCGGACGCGCTGAAAGTATCGCGCGGCACGTTGCGCGAGGCGCTGAAGATCCTTGAATTCCAGGGACTGATCGCTTCCAAGACCGGCCCTGGCGGTGGCATTTTCGTGCGCGCCATGACGCCATCGGATGCGATCCAGACCGCAACCAACCTGTTCTTGCAGCGTCCGCCGACCATCACCGACATCTACGCCCTGCGCAAGCAGCTGGAACCCGAACTTGCCGCTGATGCTGCCACGCATCTGCCGGATGAGGCCCTTGTGACGCTGAAGGAAACGATCCGGATCTATGAGAAGCGGCCCGAAAGCGGCGAGGAGGAATATCTTCAGCGTCTCGCCGAACTCGATTTCCATGCCGAGCTGGCCCGCAATGCCTCCAATCCGGTGCTCGGCTTTACCTGCGCCCTGCTTTTGAACCTGTTGCGCGACCTGCCGCAATGCCGGGCCATCTATCAAAAACCCAATCCGGGCCTACGGGAAACCGGCATTTTGTACCAGATCGAGCTGATCCGGGCGATCGCCGAACGCGACCCGCTGAAAGCCCGCGACATCATGACCGGCCATATGATCGAGGCGGAGCGCTATATGCAGACCCGTGAAAGGCTGTTGCTTGAAGACAGCGAGACGGGCGCAGGCGGTTAAGGGAGAGAGCCATGGCGAAGCTTAAGGGCCACACCATCCACAGCAAACACTGCCATTGCGGCTGGAACAACGCATTGGACCCGGCCTTTCATGTCACGTCCGGCGAAACCATGACCTTTTGCTGCCGCGATGCCGGCAACGGTCATTTCCACGCCGGAAGCACCGATGCCGATGTGCTGAGCGAAAACCCGGACGAGGCCAATCCGCTGACCGGCCCGGTCTTTGTCGAGGGTGCGGCGCCGGGTGATGCGCTCAAGGTCACGATCAACGCGTTCTCCCCCTCCGGCTTTGGCTGGACGGCGATCATTCCGGGCTTCGGCCTGCTTTCCGATCAGTTTGCGGCACCAAGACTGAAGCTTTGGAACTATGAACGCGATGCGGCGACACCGGCTGTCTTCTCCGATATCGCCCGGGTGCCGCTGCGCCCCTTTATCGGCACGATCGGGGTGGCACCGGCCGCGCCCGGCCTCCATTCGGTGATCCCGCCGCGGCGCGTCGGCGGCAATCTCGACATCAAGGATATCGCTGCCGGAACGACGCTCTACCTGCCGGTCGAGGTGGACGGCGCACTGCTTTCGCTTGGCGACACCCATGCCGCCCAGGGCGATGGCGAGGTCTGCGGAACGGCGATTGAAAGCGCCATGGATGTTTCGATCACGGTCGAACTCATCAAGAACGCAGCCCCCCGGACACCCTATTTCGTCACCCCCGGTCCGGTCTCCCGCCATCTTGACGGCAAGGGCTATGCGGTGACGACGGGCATCGGCCCGGATCTGATGCAGGCCGCGCGCGATGCAGTCTCGGCGATGATCGATCACCTGGCAGCCGAGCACGGCATGAGCCCGGAGGACGCCTATATGCTCGCATCGGTCTGCGGCGACCTGCATATTTCCGAGATCGTCGATGCGCCGAACTGGGTCGTGTCCTTCTATTTCCCGCAGATCGTCTTCGAATAGGCAAAGCGCCGCAATCCGGCGCGCAGACGACAGACAAAGTTCGCCACATCTCGTTGACGTCATGCCTGTGCTTGTCACAGGCATCCAGCCGACGCGCGTCCACGCGGCGAAAGACTCAGCTTATTCAAAGCCTTATCAATCTGGATCCCCGTGACAAGCACGGGGATGACGACGGAGGGGGCATTCCACCTCAAACATGCAATCTGAATGGCTTTGTCTGCCGTCTGCGCGCCGGCTTGCGGCGCGTTCTGACGTCAGGCATGGCCTGCGTGATGCGGTGCATCCGGCGCATCAAGACGCTCATCCTCGACATCGCGGGACAGATCCTGGTTGGCCGCACCGATCGGCTGGCGGGTAAAGCCGGTGACGGGGCCCTTGTTGAGGAAATCGCGTTTGATCTCGACCTCGGAGGTCAGATAGACGGTGATCAGCTCTGCCAGAGAGCGCAGCGCATGCATGTGAATGCGCTCATAGCCGTGGGACGCATCAACGCCGAAGGTGATCAGTGCTGTGCGCACATCCGCGCCGGCTTCCACCGCACTGGCGCTGTCCGAGCGGTAATAGCGAAACACATCCTTCTGGTAGCGGATGTCATGTCCCTTGCAGAGATCGACGAGCTTCTTTGTCAGATGAAAATCAAACGGCCCGGTCTGGTCCGCCATGGCAATGGTGACGCCGAATTCGGAGGAATTCTGGCCCGGCGCCGTGGTGCCGTTGTCGACAGAAACCAGCGAGGCCACATCATCGGCAACGATGGAAGAGGCGCCGACGCCGACCTCCTCGGCAATGGTGAACAGCCAGTGGCTATCGACGGGCGTTTCGACACCGTCATCCTGCATCGCCTTCAGCGCGGCAAGCATCAATGCCACGCCAGCCTTGTTATCGAGATGGCGGGAGACGATGAAGCCGTTATCAAGGAATTCCGGCTGCGGATCGATCGCAACAATATCGCCGATCTCGATGCCCAGCCGGTCGAAATCATCCATGTCGCGGGTGAGCGCATCCACCCTGAGCTCGACATAATCCCAGCCGATCGGCAGCGTGTCGACCTCGTCATTATAGGTATGTCCCGAAGCCTTGAGCGGCAGGATCGTGCCGCGATAGCTGCCTTTTTCGGTAAAGATGGTCGCCCGCGCGCCCTCGGCAAACCGCGCCGACCATGTGCCGATCGGCACCAGCGAAAGCCGGCCATTGTCCTTCAGATATTTGACCTGAGCACCCAGCGTATCGACATGGGAGACGATGGCGCGGGCACCCCGCGGCTCGACGCCGCGCCTGACGGCGCGGATGGCGCCGCGCCGTGTCAGTTCAACCGACAGTCCGAGTTTTTCGAGTTCACCCGAGACGAAACGCACGACGGGATCGGTATAGCCGGTAGGAGAAGGGATCGAAAGCAGCGCCTTCAGCATATCGGCCAGATAATCGGCATCGATGGTCAGTCTCGGCATGTCTCACTCTTGTTTCTGGATCTCGCGATGAGAGGCCCGGGCAGCCGCCGGCATGGACAGCGGAAACAGAAGATCGACGAAGCGTTCCGCCGTCGGCTGCGGCTCATGATTGGCAAGGCCCGGCCGTTCATTGGCTTCAATGAAAGCATAGTCGGCACTTTGCGGTGATTTGACCATGAGATCAATGCCGACAACGGGAATATCGATCGCACGGGCCGCTTTGACCGCTGCATCCACAAGACGTGGGTGCACGATGTCCGTCACATCATGGATGGTGCCGCCGGTATGCAGATTGGCCGTCCGCCGGACGCGGATTTCTTTCCCCTCCTGCGGCACATCGGCAAAAGTATATCCGGCCGCGCGCACCGTGCGCTCCGTCTCGGCATCGAGCGGAATATTCGATTCACCACCTGTCGCCGCCGCCCGTCTGGTACTTTGCGCAGCAATTAGCTGCTCGACGGTGGAGCGGCCATCGCCGATCACATGGGCCGGACGGCGGATTGCTGCCGCCACAAGACGGAAATTGATGACAATCAGCCGCAGATCCTCCCCCTCGACCATCTCCTCGATCAGCACGGTGTCGCAATAGGCCTTGGCCTTCTCAACGGCAGCGCCAACCTCTTCGAGCGTCGTCACGCCAACGGAAATCCCGCGCCCCTGCTCGCCGCGCGCCGGCTTGACCACCAGAGCGCCGGCATCCTCCAGAAAGCCCGAAATCGCCTCGGTACCGGCATCGGCCGTCATCTGGCGCGGCACGGCAACGCCAGCCTGTTCGACAAAACGGCGGGTCACTGACTTGTCGTCGCAGATCGACATGGCCGTTGCCGAGGTCAGCTCCGACAGGCTTTCACGGCAGTGAACACTGCGCCCGCCCTGCGACAGGCGGAAAAAGCCACCGGCAGCATCGGTGATCTCGACGGAAATGCCGCGGCGGCGCGCCTCGGTCACAATCAGCTGCGCATAGGGGTTCAGGGCCTCATAATCTTCAGCCTCGGGCCCGGTGAACAGCTTCTCGTTGATCTGGTTCTTGCGCTTGATGGTGAAGAACGGCACCCGGCGAAAGCCGAGCTTCTCGTAAAGCCCGATCGCCGGGTCATTGTCATGCAGCACCGAAAGATCGAGATAGGCAGCGCCGCGCGCGATGAAGTGCTCGGCCAGCCGGCGCACCAGCGCCTCGCCGATACCCCGGTGGCGCGCCTGCGGATCTGATGCCAGACACCAGAGCGAGGCGCCTTTTTCCGGATCGTTGAACACGCGGACATGATCGATACCGGTGACGGTGCCTAAAACCTCGCCCGTGTGCTCGTCTTCGGCGACGAAATAAACCAGCGAACGTGCATCACGCTGGCGCCAGAAGAAGTCCGGGCGAACCTGCACCATACCGCGTGCGGCATAGATGCGGTTGATCGCCTGCGCATCGATTTCCGACGTCAGGCGGCGGATAAAAAAGCCCTGCGTCGGTTTCGATGCGGCCCGATAGGTCGAAAGATCAAGCCTGTAGGTGTGCGAGGGATCGAGAAAGATTTCCTGCGGCGCCGTTGCCAGCACCACATGGGGATCGCGGACATAGATGGCGATATCGCGCCGGTCCGACCCTTCGGCACGCAGGGTCTCGATCAGAAGCCGGGTATCGGAAAAGGTCTGGCCGAACACCACCCGGCCCCAGCCGCAGTCAATCGACCGGTCCGGCTGCATCGCGCCTTCGTCCGGGCCGATCGGCGGCTTCATCCCCTGCGTTCTGAGGCGCTTCAGGCGGTGCGAATAGGCATCGCTGCCGCGATGCTCCCGGCCTTCGCCTGCATCCTTGCCGCGCTTGTCACTGACCATTCCGGCCTCCCTCAGATGTCGTGAGACTGCAACCACATTTCCAGCAACGCCACCTGCCAGAGTTCGGAGCCCCTGAGCGGCGTGATATGGCCGATCGGATCCAGGAACAGATCGTCGAGATAGGCCTTGTTGAACAGGCCGCGCTCGGAGGAGACCTGGCTCGTCAGTGCATCGCGCACCATGTCAAGATATTCGCCGGAGATATATTTCAGCTGCGGAACCGGGAAATAGCCCTTCTTCCGGTCGATCACCTCATGCGGCACGACAAGACGGGCGGCATCCTTCAGCACACCCTTGCCACCATCATTGAGCTTGAATTCGGCCGGAATGGTTGCTGCCAGTTCGGCCAGTTCATGATCGAGGAAGGGCACACGCGCTTCGAGCCCCCAGGCCATGGTCATGTTGTCGACCCGCTTGACCGGATCGTCGACCAGCATCACCTGGCTGTCGAGCCTGAGCGCCCGGTCAACCGGCCCGTCCGCACCATCGGCCATCAGATGGGCTGCAACGAATTCGCGGCTGACATCGGTCTCGGCGAGCCAGTCGGGCGACAGATGCCGCGCAAGCTTGGCGCGATCACGGTCAAAGAAGCCCTTTGCATAGTCGCCGACGACATCACCGGAATTTTCAAGCGGCGGATACCAGTGATAGCCGGCAAAGATTTCGTCAGCGCCCTGGCCGGACTGAACCACCTTGATATGTTTCGACACTTCGCGCGACAGCAGGAAGAAGCCGATATTGTCATAGGACACCATCGGCTCCGACATGGCATGGATCGTATCCGGCAAAGCGCTCATCAGATCGGAAGACGGCACGAAGATCTTGTGGTGATCGGTATCGAAATGCTTGGCGATCAGGTCGGAATAGGTGAATTCATCGCCTTTTTCGCCATTGGCCTCTTCAAAGCCGATCGAGAAGGTCATCAGATCCTTCTGGCCTTCCTCGGCCAGAAGCCCCGTGATGATCGATGAATCGACCCCGCCCGACAGCAGCACGCCGACCGGCACATCGGCCACCATGCGGCGCTTGACGGCAAGACGAAGCGCTTCAAGCACCCGGTCACGCCATTCTTCCCGCGACAGCGAGGCCGTCGCCGGATCACGCTGATGCGGCGGGTTCCAGTAACGCTCGTCTTCGTAAGAACCATCGGCGGCAAAGACCCGCGTCGTTGCCGGCGGCAGCTTTTTCACGCCCTTCAGGATCGTATGCGGCGGCGGCACGACCGCATGAAACGACATGTAATGATGCAGCGCGACCGGATCGATATTCCTGTCGATGCCGCCGCCGGCCAGAAGGGCAGGAAGCGTCGAGGCAAAGCGCACGCGCTTGCCCTCGGCTGCATAATAGAGCGGTTTGATGCCGAAACGGTCGCGCGCCATGATGACCTTGCCGCTATCACGCTCGGCAATGACGAAGGCGAACATGCCATGGAAGCGAGACACGCAGTCGCGGCCCCAGGCGTGATAGGCCTTCATGATGACTTCGGTGTCGCCGGTGGAGAAGAAGCGGTAGCCCTTGGCCTCCAGCTCAGCCCGCAGCGCCGGATAGTTGTAGATGCAGCCATTGAAGACGACCGTCAGCCCCAGCTCGGGGTCAACCATGGGCTGGGCCGCCTTTTCAGAGAGATCGATGATCTTCAGCCGCCGGTGTCCGAAGGCATAGCGCCCCTGGGCGACCACGCCGCTTCCATCCGGACCGCGCGGTGCAAGGGCTGCGGTGATCCGCGCCACCGCTTCCGCATCGGCAAGGCTTCCATCAAATCTCAGTTCTCCGGCAATTCCACACATGATCGGTTCGTCGTCTCCATTGTTGTTACGCAATCAGAACGGGCGAGCGCCCGAAAGGTTTCGCGAAATTCATTACATCAAAAATCATTTGAGTTCAAATGATCTCTACTGTAATAATATCGTCATGACTGAAACGCCCCTGACCGAAGACACTCAAAGAGCCTCTGAAAGCGCCCGCTCGGTGATGAAATCGCTGCGACGCATCGCCCATGCCATGGACACGCGCTCCAAGCGCATCTCCCGCGAAACCGGCCTGACGATCCCGCAGATTGCCGTGCTGGAGGCGGTACGGGATCAGGGCGCACTGACCACGATGGCGATCTCGCGCCATGCGGATCTGAGCCCGGCCACCACGGTGACGATCCTTGACAAGCTGGAGGCCAAGGGGCTGATCGAGCGGCACCGCTCGCGCGAGGATCGCCGCATCGTCCGCGCTGTCCTGACCGCGGCGGGCCGTGAAACGCTGACAACCGCACCCAATCTTTTCGGGGCGCAGTTTGCGACGGACTTCACCCGTTTTTCGTCTGAAGAGCGTGCCGAGATCGCCGCCGCCTTCCGCAAGGTCGCCGATCTTTTCGACCAGCCAAACATCACGCCGCCCCAGACCGCCGACCTTCCGGCCGGCGGCTGATCAGCCATTGCCCGGCTGGCTCGGCTTGATTGTTCTTAGTTGCTTGCACGATGAACGAGCCAGGGCGACAACAGGTTCCCGACCTTTTGCTATTCTTGCGTCCGACACCGCGCTTCGGCCGAGCGAATGATATCCTTCAGCGCGGCGGCAACGCGGGCCTCGTGGGCGAAGGCGCCATCGGGAGACAGACCCGGATCCTCATCCTGTTCGCGCACCGTCAAAAGCCCGCCAATCGCGCGACCGAAAGCGGCACTGAGCGTCTTGTCCTCAAGCATTGCGGCCAGCATGGCCACCACTGTCTCGTGCTGGGCGGCGACCCGGGCCTCCAGCTGTTCGAAGCGTTCATCATTCATCGCGTGATCTCCCGTTGCTCATAAAATCAAGCTGGCCATTCCGGACGTTTTTTCAATCCCGGCATCGCATTCGTCATTGAAAGATTTGCCATCCGGGGGTGTTATGGACTTGTCCGATCTTCTTCTCCCCAAGGATGCCTGAACGTGAGCAAAGCGATTAAGCCGAACATTCTGCTGATCACGGCAGACCAGTGGCGCGGCGACTGCCTCGGTGCTGCCGGCCACCCGACAATCAGAACGCCCAATATCGATGCGCTGGCCAGTGAAGGCGTGACCTTCCTCAAACATTATGCCGGCACGGCGCCCTGTTCGCCAGCGCGCGCCACGCTCTATACCGGGCTCTACCAGATGAACCACCGCGTCTGCCGCAATGGCACACCGCTCGATGCCCGGTTCGACAATCTGGCGCAGATGGCCCGGCGCGCCGGCTATGATCCGACACTTTTCGGCTATACCGACACCTCGCCCGATCCCCGCGCCCTGTCCGAGCGCGACCAGCAGCTGACCAGCTATGAGGGCGTCCTGCCGGGCTTTACCGTGCGCCAGCTTTTGCCCGAGCATGAGAAGCCGTGGCTCTCATGGCTGCGCCTGCGCGGCCATGAGGAGGCCATCGACCGCTCCTATCACACGGCAACCGGAAAACATGGCGACGGCGTTTCCAATGCGCCGCCGCGCTACAGCAAGGACGAAACCCAGACCGCATTTCTGACCGACGAGTTCCTGCGCTGGCATTCCGAACAGGAGACAAGCTGGTTCGCCCATGTCTCCTTCCTGCGTCCGCATCCGCCCTATGTGGTGCCCGAGCCCTATAATGAGATGTTTGCGCCGGAGCAGAATATCGCCGCTGCCCGCGCCACAAGCCGCGAGGCAGAAGCAAATCTTCACCCCTTCGTCCGCTGGCTGGTCGAAGATCAGGGTTCAAAGAAGAAAAAGAGTTTCATTCCAGGCGCAAAGGGCAGGATCGAGGAATGGGATGGCGCCGCCTTCGACCAGATCCGCGCCCTCTATTATGGCATGATTGCCGAAGTCGATGCCCAGATCGGCCGCATGCTCGCCGCCATCCGCAAGGCCGGCCAGTGGAACAACACCATCATCATCGTCACCTCCGACCACGGCGAGCTGATGGGCGATCACTGGCTGCTCGGCAAGGGCGGTTTTTTTGACGGCAGCTACCATATTCCGCTGATCATCCGCGATCCGAAGAGCCCGAAGGCCTATGGCCGCAAGGTCAAGGCCTTCACCTCAGCCGCCGATATCTTTCCAACCCTGGCCCAGCGGCTGCAGGTGGAGCCCCGGACCCACCCCGACGGGGCTTCGCTGATGCCCTTCATCAAGGGCAAGACGGCACCCGGCTGGCGTGATGCGGCCTTTTTCGAATATGATTTTCGCGGCATTGCCAAGGAGAAGGCAGAAAGCCATTTCGACCTGCCCTATCAGCGCTGCAATCTCGCCGTGGTGCGTGATGACCGGTTCAAATATGTCCATTTCCCCGGCCTGCCGCCGCTGCTCTTCGACCTTGAAGCCGACCCGATGGAGCTCGACAACCTTGCCGACGATCCGGCCTTCCACGAGATCCGGCTCATCTATGCCGAAAAACTGCTTGATCTGAGAGCAAGCCATCTCGACCAGACACTCGCCTCCATGGAACTGACAAGCGACGGGATCGTTAAGGCCTGAGACAAACAGGCGGCCGCGACGCCGCCTGACCTCTCAGACAGGCTGAACGATGAGCAAAGTCCATGACCCGCAATCCCTGACCGGGATCGCCGAACGCGCCCTTGCCGAGATTGACGGCGAGACGGTGATGATTGGCGACTTCATCCGCATTTTCGGGCGCACCGCCTTCACGCCACTCATCCTTCTGGCGGCGATCGTGCTGATCACGCCGATCTCCGGCATTCCCGGCCTCTCAACGCTTTGCGGCGCGGTGATCGTGCTGGTCGCGGCACAAAGCCTGTTCGGTTTTGAACGGGTCTGGCTGCCCCGCTGGATCCGGCAGCGCCGACTGTCCACCCGGGGGCTGAGAAAAAGCCTGGAAATGACCCTGCCGTTCACGCGGTTCCTCGACCGGCACAGCCGCAGGCGCATGACATTTCTGTTTCGCCGGCCGTTCGTGTTCATTCCGCCGCTCGCCTGCATCCTGTTCGGCATGCTGATGCCGCTGATGGAACTGATCCCGTTCTCATCGACGTTTCTCGGCATATCCATCGCCCTGCTGGCTTTCTCGCTTCTGTCGCGCGACGGGCTTTTCACCCTGTTTGCATGCCTTCCCGTCTGCGCTGCCGTCTTTGCCGCACAAACGATTCTGTTCTGAGGCGCTGCATTGCAGCAAAACGCTTTTGCAGTGGGGCGCAATTTCCTCTAGACCGGGACAAAATCAAAATTCACGACTGAGAAAAATCTGAAAAGAGGTGGAATATGGCAAAGACGGTTCTGATCACGGGAGCGACGGCCGGGTTCGGACTGGCAGCGGCCAGAAAATTTGCTGAAGCCGGCTGGAAGGTCATCGGAACGGGGCGCCGCGCCGAGCGGCTGGACGCGCTGAAGGCGGAACTCGGCGCTGATTTCATCGGACTTGCCTTCGACATTTCCGATGAAAAGGCCATCACGGCGGCGCTGGCATCGCTGCCCGAAGAGTTCAGGGCCATCGATGTGCTGGTCAACAATGCAGGCCTTGCACTCGGCACCGCACCAGCGCCGAAAACCAGCCTTGAGGACTGGAACCGGATGATCGACACGAATATCCGCGGTCTCGTCACCATCACCCATCACATGCTGCCGGGCCTGATCGCCGAGAAGGGCGTCATTATCAACCTGTCCTCGATCGCCGCGAAATATCCCTATCCGGGCGGCAATGTCTATGGCGGCACCAAGGCCTTCGTGAAGCAGTTTTCGCTTGGTCTGCGTTCCGACCTGCACGGCACCGGCGTGCGAGTCACCTCGATCGAGCCCGGCATGGCCGAAAGCGAATTCACGCTGGTGCGCACCCATGGCAGCCAGGAAGCATCCGACAATCTCTATCGCGGTGCAAAACCGCTGACGCCGGAAGACATTGCCGATACGATTTTCTGGGTCGCCACCCAGCCGGCGCATGTCAACATCAACGCACTGGAACTGATGCCGGTCAGCCAGTCCTGGGCCCCCTTCCAGGTCCATCGCGAAGAAGGCTGAGCCTCCCGCCAGAACGATGGCGGCCCGAAGGCCGCCATTTGCATCCGCTCAGCTGTCGACGTCTTCCGGTTCGCCGACGAGAAACTTCTTGAACTTCTCGTAATAGGTCGGATGCCAGCGCGACAGCGGCGGCCGGTTCTCGACGATATCGCCAGCGGCCCAGAGAATGCGTTTTTCATCCGTGGCGCGATCAACCTCGCCATCGGGGCAGAGAATGTAGAAATCATCCGTGCCGAGCTTTTCCAGGAGGAAGGCGACCGTCTCTTCCGGGGTCCAGGCGCCCTCGGGCTTTTCGGTCCGGCTGCCTGCGGTCAGCGGCGTGAAGACGAAACCCGGAATGAAAAGCCGCGTATCGACCTTGCAGCCCTCGCGGTTGCGCAGATCGTAATGCAGTGCTTCGGTAAAGGCTTTCACGCCGGCCTTGGCAACATTATAGGCCGGATCACCCGGCGGCGTGGTAATCCCCTGTTTCGAACCGGTATTGATGATGACCGCATCCTCGCCGTGATCAATCATCTCGGGGCCGAAGATCCGCGTGCCATTGATCACGCCCATCAGATTGATATCGATGACGCGGTTCCAGGCCATCTGATTGCCGAAGATGGAACTGCCGGGCTGGATCGCAGCATTGTTCATCAGCACATGCACATTGCCGAAGGCCTGCGAGGCAGCGCGTTCCAGTTCCTCGAGCGCAGAAAGATCCGACACATCCGCCGCCTGGGCAAGCACGCCGCCGCCATTGGGCTCGGCAACGGCCAGAACCGTCTCGGCCGCGCGGGCAAGCTTTTCGCTTTTCAGATCGGCAATCACGACATTCATGCCGCCAGCGGCAAAGCGAAGGGCTGCAGCAAGGCCAATGCCTGACGCACCACCGGTTACGACTGCGGTATTGCCGGCCTTGATGGCCGGATGCGATTGCGCCATGTCTTCCTCCCGTTTCTATCCCTGTCGCTATAAATGTGACTGCGCCGTGCCGCGGTTGCAAGTCCCTTAAGCCGATAGGCGTAAGGAGAAGTGCCTCTCTCTCGTTGTTTTCCTTGCACGCGGCGACAAAGGCGCTAAAACGGCAACAAATGCTTGAAAACGGCTTCTCGAAGCCTTTGACCAGATGGACTGAAACACACATGGCCTCGCACAATAACATCAAGAAGGTCGTGCTCGCCTATTCGGGCGGTCTCGACACCTCGATCATCTTGAAATGGCTCCAGACCGAACTCGGCGCTGAAGTCGTTACCTTCACCGCCGATCTCGGCCAGGGTGAGGAGCTGGAACCCGCACGCAAGAAGGCAGAAAATGCCGGCGTGAAGGAAATCTATATCGAGGATGTGCGCGAAGAATTCGTCCGCGACTTCGTCTTCCCGATGTTCCGCGCCAATGCCGTCTATGAGGGCGTCTATCTGCTCGGCACCTCGATTGCCCGTCCGCTGATCTCCAAGAAGCTGATCGAGATCGCCCGCGAAACCGGCGCTGACGCGATTGCCCATGGCGCCACCGGCAAGGGCAATGACCAGGTTCGTTTCGAAATGTCGGCCTATGCGCTGAACCCCGATATCAAGATCATCGCCCCCTGGCGCGACTGGACCTTCAAGAGCCGCACAGAGCTTCTGGAATTTGCCGAAAAGCACCAGATCCAGATTGCCAAGAACAAGCGCGGCGAAGCGCCCTTCTCGGTTGACGCCAACCTGCTGCATTCCTCCTCGGAGGGCCGTGTGCTGGAAGATCCTGCGGTCGAAGCGCCGGAATATGTGCATATGCGCACCATCTCGCCGGAAGCCGCCCCCGATCAGCCGACCATCATCAAGATCGGCTTTGAAAAGGGCGACGCTGTTTCCATCAATGGCGAGAAGATGAGCCCGGCAACGCTTCTGGCCAAGCTCAACGATTATGGTCGCGACAACGGCATCGGCCGTCTCGACCTCGTCGAGAACCGTTTTGTCGGCATGAAGTCGCGCGGCGTTTATGAAACGCCCGGCGGCACCATCCTGCTTTCCGCCCACCGTGCGATCGAAAGCATCACGCTTGACCGGGGTGCAGCGCACCTGAAGGACGAGCTGATGCCGAAATATGCCGAGCTCATCTATTACGGCTTCTGGTTCTCGCCCGAGCGCGAAATGCTGCAGGCCCTGATCGACAAGAGCCAGGAACATGTTGAAGGCGAAGTCACGCTGAAGCTCTACAAGGGCAATGTCATCGTCATTGGCCGCGAGAGCGACAAGTCGCTCTATTCGGAAGCCCTTGTCACCTTCGAGGACGACCACGGCGCCTATGACCAGAAGGATGCCGCCGGCTTCATCAAGCTGAACGCCCTGCGCCTGCGCACCCTTGCCAAGCGCAATCAAAAGGGCTGATCACAGCCCGCATCCAAATCACGAAAGGCGGCCCGATGGCCGCCTCGGACTGCTGACAAAGTCGTTCAGCTTGCCTGTTCGGGGTGGAATGGCCGCCCCCTCCGTCGTCATCCCCGTGCTTGTCACGGGGATCCAGTTTCATAAGGCATTGAATAGAACATTCTCTCGGCGCGCAGACGCGCGTCGGCTGGATGCCTGTGACAAGCACAGGCATGACGTCAGCAAAAAAGGCGCGGTTTGTCAGCAGCCAGAGGCGGCCCGATGGCCGCCTTTTTTTTGCGTTTCGCGCTCATTCAGCCAGTTCGGACGTCGCTTTCAGCGGCAGGATCACCTCTGATGCCTCGGCACTCTGCAGCTCGGCCTCAAAGGCATCCGGCACATGGCGCTCGGCAAAAAGCAGCCAGAGATAGGAGAGAATGGCAAGCGCGCCCATCACCGGAACAACGATCTTCAGCGCCAGAACCGGTGAGCCGAGCGCTGCGGCAATCGCACCGGTCAAAAGGCCCGATCCCATCTGCATGAACCCCATCATCGCCGAGGCGGAACCTGCAATATCGGGAAAAGGCAGAAGCGCCGCATTGGTCATGTAGGGCAGCACGAAGGCAATGCCGAACGCGAAAAGCCCGACCGGCAGCATCACGGAGAGATAGGAGATCGGCAGCACTTCCGTCGAGATCGCCATCGCCGTTGCGCCGCAGCCGATAAAGAAAAGACCGGCTGTGACGAGGCTTTTGGACGCAAACCAGCGCAGCACGATGCGAAAGACGACCGAGCCGGAAAAATAGAGCCCGGTCTGCATCAGCATGCCGATCCCGTATTGGGTCGGCGTCAGCCCGGCCACCTTGATCAGCACGAAGGGCAGGATCGAAGACAGCGCGTAAAGCGTGCCGACGGAGGCGGCAATCACCATGGATGACGCGAGAAAGCGCTGATCGCCAAGGATCGAACGATAGGCACTAACCAGCGCTTTCGGCTCCGCCTTCTTCGGGTCTGGCACCGTCGTTTCCACCATCAGCAGCAACACCAGTGCCAGAAGCACGGCACCAAAGGCGACCATGGCGAAGAATATGGCGTACCAGCCGGACACAAGCAGGATCAACCCGCCGATCGTCGGCGCGATCGCCGGCCCGACCGCCAGCATGATGCCGATCATGTTCATGATCCGCGCCGCAGTCTCGCCAACGAACTGATCGCGCACGATCGCCCGGCCGACCGTCAGGCCAACAGAAGCGCCAATGCCCTGGATCAGACGGCCGATCAGAAGATATTCGACCGAGGGCGCCAGCGCACAGGCGAGCGCCCCGATCAGATAGATCGCCATGAAGATGATCACGGCCCGACGGCGGCCGAGTGCATCGGAAAGCGGCCCCGAAATCAGCATGGCGAAGGCAAAGCCGCCGAAAAACAGCGACAGCGACATCTTGATCGCTGCATCGGTGGTGCCGAAGGCCTCCGTCAGCGCCGGCATGGCTGGCGTGTAGAGCGCGAGCGAAACCGGGCCGAGCATGGTCAGAAGCGCGCCGATAAGGCTGGTCTGGGCCTCGCTCATCGGCGTTTTGGATACGGGCGCTTGCGCCGTTGCGCTGGAATTGGTCGACATATCAGGTCCCGGTTTCAGCTCCGCCGGGCTGGCGGAGCTTCTTTGGCATCCCGATGACGAACCGCTGCTCAGAGCGTCGCGAACTTGTTGCGCAATGCGACCAGTCCCGCCTTCAGCCCATTCCGCTCCTCCGGTGAGAAGTCTTCCAGCAACTGCTCAAACAATGTGTCGGAAACCGAGCGTATCGCAGCAAGCACTGCATCCGCCTCGTCCGTCGTACTGATCACCTTGGCACGCCGATCCGACGGATCGGCGGTACGGCTGATAAGCCCCGCCACCTCGAGACGATCGAGATAGCGGCAGAGCGTCATCGGCTCGATGCCGAGATGCTCCGCAATCACATTTTGACGCGCCCCCGACATGACCGAGACCCTGACCAGGGTGCGTGCCTCACCGGGCGTGAGATCAAGCCCTGCCTCGGCGATGGCCCGTTCAAAGGCATGCCGGAAAAGCCGGGCAACATCCGCGAGAAGAAAACCGAGCCGGTTGGGGTCGGAAGATGCCGCCATATTCTGTCCATCATCAAAGATAAGCTTCACTTATTGTTTTTTGCCGCAGGTGGCAACCTGCCTTGCACAGAAGGCAGACATGCGGCAAACACAGTGCTGGCAGCATGTTTTTTCGTAATTTCGCCTGCAAAAGCATAAAAACAGGAAATAGACCATGTCGGATCAAGCAAAACCCAACGCCGCCGTCTTCGAATGGGACGGATTTCAGGGCCTGCCGCGCTTTCAGGCCATCGATGACGGCGACTACGGACCGGCCTTTGCAGCCGCCATGGAGGCACATGATCTCGAAATTGCCGCAATCGCTGAAAACGGCGAAGCGCCGAGCTTTGACAATACGATCGTGGCATTGGAAATTTCCGGCGACCAGCTGTCGCGCGTTTCTGCGCTGTTCTTCAACCGTGCCAGCGCCGATACAAACCCGGCAATCCAGGCACTTGAGCGCGAGATCGCGCCAAAATTATCCGATCACTATTCGAAAATCGGTGCCAACAAGGCCCTGTTCCAGCGTGTCGATACGCTGTGGCAGGCCCGGGAAGCTCTGGGCCTGACCCGGGAGGCCTTGCGTGTACTCGAGCGTCACTGGAAGGGCTTCATCCGCTCCGGCGCCAGACTTGGGCCGGACGAGCAGGCACGGCTGGCGGCAATCAACGGCCGTCTGGCCGAGCTTGGCGCTGCCTTCGGCCAGAATGTGCTTGCCGATGAAAGCAGCTGGGCGATGTTTCTGGACAAGGACGCAGACCTTGCCGGCCTGCCCGAGTTCCTGATCGATGCCATGGCGGGCGCCGCCGCCGAGCGCGGCCGCAAAGGCGCTTATGCCGTCACGCTTTCACGCTCGATCATCGAGCCGTTCCTCACCTTTTCTGCCCGCCGCGACCTGCGTGAAAAGGCCTTCGCCGCATGGATCTCCCGCGGTCTCTCTGACGGTGAGCATGACAACCGCCCCGTCATGCGCGAAACCCTGGCGCTGCGCGATGAGAAGGCGAAGCTGCTCGGCTACGACAATTTCGCCGCCTTCAAGCTCGACAACACCATGGCCAAGACGGCGGAAAATGTTGATGCCCTGCTCGCCGATGTCTGGTCAAAGGCCGTCGTCGCAGCCGCGCATGACGAGGACGCCTTGTCGGAACTGGTCAAGGAGGAAGGCGCCAACCACGCCATTGCCGCCTGGGACTGGCGCTATTATGCCGAAAAGCTGAAGGGCCGCCGCTTCTCATTCTCCGAAAGCGAGGTCAAGCCGTATCTGCAGCTGGAAAACATGATCGCCGCCTGTTTTGCAGTGGCCGAACGGCTGTTCGGCATCAAGGCGGTGCCCGTCGAAAACATACCCGGCTATCATCCCGATGTGCGCGTCTTTGAAATCCGCGAAGCCGACGGGACATTGAAAGCGCTGTTTCTCGGCGACTATTTCAACCGCCCGTCGAAGCGTTCCGGCGCCTGGATGAGCGCCTTCCAGAGCCAGCACCGTCTGACGCTGAAAAATGGCGCCAAGGGCGAGATCCCGATCATCTACAATGTCTGCAACTTCGCCAAGCCGGCCGAAGGCAAGCCCGCTCTGCTCTCGCTTGACGATGCGCACACGCTGTTTCATGAATTCGGCCACGCATTGCATGGCATGCTGTCGGATGTCACCTATCCCTCCGTTTCGGGGACCGGCGTGTCGCGCGATTTCGTCGAACTGCCATCTCAGCTCTACGAGCACTGGCTGACCGTGCCGGAGGTTCTGTCCGAATTCGCCGTTCACTACCAGACGGGCGAGACGATGCCGAAGCCGCTTCTGGACAAGATCCTCGCGGCCGCAACCTTCGGCCAGGCCTTCGCGACCGTGGAATTCACCGCCTCGGCGCTTGTGGACATGGCGCTGCACACGGCCGAAAATCCGCCGGAGGATCCGCTGGCGCTTCAGGCTGAAACCCTGGCGAAGATCGGCATGCCCGATGCCATCGTCATGCGCCATGCCGCACCGCATTTCCTGCATATCTTTGCCGGTGACGGCTATGCCGCCGGCTACTATTCCTACATGTGGTCGGAAGTGCTGGATGCCGATGCATTCGAGGCTTTCGAGGAAACCGGCGATGCCTTCAATGCGGCAATGGCAGAAAAGCTGAAGACCAACATCCTCGCCGTTGGCGGCGCAGTCGATGCCGAGGAGGCCTACACCGCCTTCCGCGGTCACATGCCGAGCCCCGATGCGATGCTGAAGGGCCGCGGGCTTCTCTGAAGCACCGGTCAGCCAATCTGCGCCGTCGCAGCGATGTGGCGGCGCAGACGTTTCGCCCGCTTGAGGGCTTCCCTGTTCCAGAAGAGCTGTCCCATATCCACAAGACGGCGGATCAGCCTCTGACGGAGGGAAAGATCAGGCCAGCGCGAGGCGTCGTGTGAGGCTTCAAAGCGCGCCCGAAGCGCCTCATCGGCTGCGGACAGAAGAACCCGAATCACGCCTTGTTGCTGATGCAGCCCTTCCGCCAAAAGCGAGAAGCCGGAAACCCTGGCAATCCCGTCACCATCCCTGACACCGGCGAAATAGAGTTTTCTCGAGCAGGCCAGCGCGACCAGATCGGCCAGACTGCCAAGGTTGCGATCAAAAATATTGCCGGAATTATGATAATGGAGCCCCATGCCGCCCGTATCAGGAACAGCCGCGAGCGTCATCACTGCCGCACATTTGGCCAGCAGACCGGGCGCCTCCAGCTGCACCCGGTGACTGTCCGTACATAACAGCACACGCCGTCCGGCCAGCGCCGGCGCAATCTTCTTCAGGAAATCCCGATAATCCGTTTTCATATCGGTATGGCGCACATGTATGGCATCATAATCGCCGCCGAGCGGCAGGATCCGCTGCAGAATGCCGTTCGCCGTCTCGGCGGTAAAGCGCACATATCGCAGCAATTCAATCGACTCGAGGCCGCCACCGCATTGCTCATGAACCAGCAGGCGCTCGTCATAATCCCGCTCGGCATCAAATCCGAGACGGACATCGGTGCCGGCAAGCAGAAACGCCGAGCCCTTCTGCGTGAAAGGATAGTCTCTGATCCGGCCCTTGAGCTGCGAGGGCTGGACGGTTTCCAGACCGGCAAGACGGTCGGCCGTTTCCTCGGTCCAGTCATGCCAGCGGGCGGCGAATGTCGGAAGGGGGACGAAGTAGCGCTGAAAGTCGTCTTTCCAGCCGCCTCTGTTCATATCAATGACCAGTGAACGCGAAGAGCGGGCTGCATAATTCCGGCAAAACGCAATCTGGACCAGCATGTCATTCAGCCCGCCGTGGGGCCGGCAGAGCAGATAGTTCTCGATGTTCATATGGTTTCCTTGCGCTGGCGCCGCCCCAATCCTGCGTTTGTGATATCCGGCTATAAACAGATTAGAAACCCCACGCAACTCAGACTGAATTGCTGCATCCGCCTAACAAAGCAGTAGATTCATGGAACACACAACCATCATGTTAGTATCGCCGACAGCACACTTTTGCGACCACCGTGTCTTCTGCGCATCTTGCGTTTTTATGCTCCCGGAGATATGTGTCGGGGACTAGATAACAGGGCAAAAGCAGCGCAGTAGCGCTTGTCTCCTGAATTCGGCTGACGCCGAACACCCGCTCCGGGTCGCAATGTGGAAATGTTTTCCCGTGCCCGGTGCGAGAACAGGTAAAGGTTTTCGCGTGTTCAAATCGTTTCTGGATCGGCAGAGCAAAACGCTTCTGGTGCGCTTGCTTTCCGAGAATCTTCGCAAACAATATCCCTGGTACGCAATCGCCATCTGCGCGATGCTCGTGACTGCCGGTGTGACAGCGCTGAGCGCATGGATCATGAAGGATATTGTCAATGAAACGGTCGTTTCACAAGATCTCGAGCGCGTTCTCCTGCTTTCCGTCGGCGTGGCGGTAATCTTTATCGTCAAGGGCATCGCGACCTACATTCAGGCCGTTTTTCTCAGCAAGGCCGGCAACAACATCATCGCCGAGGTCCAGCGCAAGGTCTTCAACCTTGTCCTGCTGCAGGATATCCGCTTTTTCTCGAAATTCCCGTCATCCGAACTGGTCATGCGCATCACCAACAATGCGCAGGCGGCCCGATCCGTGATCGACCTGATGGTCACCTCTTTCGTTCGTGACCTTTTCACCCTGATCGGCCTTGTCATCGTGATGATCGTCCAGCAGCCGATGCTGTTCCTGGTTGCTGTGATCGTTGGCCCGATTTCCTTCTACGGCGTCCGCGTTCTGACCAAAAAAGTCCGCGAGATCATGCAGCAGGAACTCGCCTCGCTGGCTGCAATCATTCAGAATGTGCAGGATACCGCCACCGGCATTCGCGTGATCAAGACCTTCAATCTTGAGGGCTACATGTCCGGCCGCATGGATAAGGTCGTGCGTCAGGTGGAAACCCGCTCGAACCAGATTGCAAGACTGAGTGCGGCGACAAGCCCGATCATGGAAACCCTTTCCGGTCTTGCCATTGCCGGCGTCATCGCGCTGAGCGGCTTCTGGGTCGTGGGCCAGGGCAACACCCCCGGCGAAATGATGTCCTTCATTACCGCCTTGCTGCTGGCCTATGAGCCTGCCAAGCGCCTGGCACGCATGCGCGTCAATCTCGAGGCTGGCATGGTCGGCGTCCGCATGCTTTACGAGATCAACGACCATCCGGTCGGCATGAAGGAAAAGCCTGATGCGATCGCCCTGCCGAGCGGCAAGGGAAATATCGTTTTCGAAGACGTCAACTTTGCCTATGACGCTGAAAACCCGCTCTTCAGCGGCCTCAACATCAGCCTGCCAGCCGGCAAGATGACCGCGCTCGTCGGTCGCTCAGGTGGCGGCAAGTCGACGATCGTCAGCCTGGTGATGCGCCTGTTCGATGTCGATGGCGGCGCCGTCAAGATTGACGGCATCGACCTTCGCGATATCACCTATCAAAGCCTGCATAGCCGCATGGCCTATGTCGGACAGGACACCTTCCTGTTCAAGGATCTGACCATCCGTGACAATATCCGCCTCGGCCGTGAAGGCGCGAGTGATGAAGAGGTTATTGAGGCTGCCAAGGCCGCCAATGCCCACGAGTTCATCACCCACATGCCGCAGGGCTATGACACGCCTGTTGCCGACAACGGCTCGAACTTCTCCGGAGGTCAGCGGCAGCGTCTGGCGATTGCCCGCGCCATCCTTCGCCAGGCCGAAATCCTCATCCTTGATGAAGCCACCAGTGCGCTTGATTCCCACTCCGAGGCCCTCATTCAGGAAGCGATTGAGCGCCTGACGCGCGGGCGCACGGCGATCGTCATTGCCCATCGGCTTTCAACGGTGGCAGCTGCCGACAATATCGTCGTGGTCGAAAACGGAACGATCGTCGAGCAGGGCCCGCCTGATGAGCTGCTTTCGCGACAGGGCGCCTATCGAAAGCTTTACGAAATGCAGCTTCTGCCGCGCATCAGCCGGGAAGACACGCATCATGAAGAAGAACGGGCCAGGGCCTGAGGGGCCGGCGGCGTTGCACGAACGTCATATGACTGAGCACCATCGCGAAGCGCCGGCCTGCATTGCAGACCGGCGCTTTTCCGTATGAGTATCATGAATAATGGCGACTGGCGCTCGTAAGGCCTCAGCCCCCTGAAGACAGCTTCTGCCCGAGACGGCGCTTGCGCGCCCGATGCTTAATGCGAATATAACGGAACAGCCGGCGCATGCGCTGCTCCCACCAGCTTTCCGCCCAGGCCGTCTGGTTGCGATAGTCCCAGTAAAGCTCGCTCAACGGATGCACGCATTTGCGCTTCCATGGCTTGACGGTACCCGAGAAATGCACGATCGACGGTTCAGAAGCCGCCAGCCTCGCCTCGGCCTCATCATATGAGGGCTCCTGGACATTCTCTTCATAGAGCTTTGTCGTCGCATTCCAGCGCAGATGAAGCATCTTGACGTTGCCGCAGTACAGCAGATTGAAGATGTCATCGACATGGGAAACCATATAGCTTCCCTTGTCCCGAACGATCTCCAGAAGCGCCAGGTCAAAATCCATCCTGCGCATCGCCGCCAGGTCGACGACCAGAACACCGGAGGCGAAATAGCGCGTGCCATAGGGCATGCGCAGACGTCTGCCATGAAGCAGCCCGGCACTTTGGGGCGCTGCAGCGATGCCACAGCCTTCCAGATCGGTATCCCACAACTGTTCGATCGGGGCGACCGCTACGACATCGGCATCAAGGTAGATGACCTTGTCCATCGTCTCGGGCAGGAGCCGGTGCAGGGCAAGACGGAAGTTGACCACCGCACTGCCGCATCGCCGGCTTTGCGGCAGCCAGCGCAGATCGCGTCCGTCGAAAGCGATGAACTGCAGCCGGGCCGCATAAGTCTCGGCAAGTGCCGCCAACCGGTCACGATCGGCCTGACCGACAGTACCGTCATGAATGATGAAGATCGAAAGCCGGGCCGGATCGTCAGCGGTCTGCAGGCAGGACAGGATCGCTGTCGCCACATGGGCCACATATTTGCCGTCGATGGTGAAGACCACATTGACGTCTTCGCCATTGCCCGAGGCCGACATGCCGGCCTGCTGCGGGCTGCGAGCACGGGCAAGCGCCTTCACCGGCTTGAACTCGGACACGGGGCGCGTTCCCCAGGCCAGAGGCAGTTCCTTCACCTTGGCGTCGTGAACCGCTTCGGCATAAAGCACATAGGCATTGGTCAGATACTCGGCCAGGAAGCCCCAGATCCGCCCCTGATAGGCATCGTAGTCACACAGATCCCGGCGCTTCTCCGCTGCCTCGATGACCGCCGTCAGCCAGTCGGTATATTCAAAGAACAATGCCTTGCGCATAACGGTAATGTTGTTGAAGAACACGCGCCGGCCTGTCAGAACCTTCACCAGATAGGGATAGATGTGCGGCGATTGCTCGCGCACGATCTCCTCGATGAGCGCCATGTCCGCTGCTTGATGCTGGTGGGCATAGAATTCGAGCGGCGTCAGCTCCAGCTCCGGCATGCCAAAAAGCAGGACCGGGCGCTTTTGCGGGATCAGAATATCGGCTTCGGCACAGGCTTTCTCAATCAGCGCATCTTGCCAGCCGAATCGCTCATACTCGCTTTCGCCGACCGAGCAGAAGGACAGCGACCGCGGCGGCGTGGAAGAAAAACACAAGAGCCGCCGGTAATGCATCATGCCGTAATATTCGGCATCCACATTATGGCGCATCCAGTATATTGCCGTGAGTTCATTCCACGCAACATTTTTCGCAGAAATATTGCGACCGCTGTCATCAGCGATAAATCCATCAAGTCTTTTCCGGCCAGAGACCGCTGCACCTGCTTGAATCGGGTTCAGGTATGATGTGCGGACAACCTCTGACTGCCTGAAATATACAACCGATATGAATATATTCTTTGAGATCATCCACGCAATTCCACACAAATCTTTGATAGACCTGCCTTGTGCCCGAGGTTTATTTCATCTCAGGAAATCTAGGCTTTTCTTTGAGAGAAAAAAGTTTCACCCAAGAAAACGCGAACGCGATTTAGGCGCTCGTATAAAGAGTTTTCCCCTGACAGTCCAATCAAAAACAATCTTAATGGACCCAACCGGGCATGAGTGCAACAGTCGCCGAAAATGTAAGACAAAGCAATACTGTGCGCCGGCACGAGGATGGTCTTGTGAATACACGGGATAATGCGCTGCCTGAAACCGCCGGCGCAAAGCTGATATGCGCATGAGCAGCCAGGGCAGGAGTTGCAGAGTGTCGGACCCGCGGCAAGGGCAGACCGTTCCAGGCGGGATCCGGCGCCCGTCAAGCGGCATTACGTGTGCCGTGAACCGCCCATTCCTGCCTTCATCGCGCGGACAACTGTGCCGGAACGCCTGCCGAGAACGTCAGTCGCTGAGGCAGAGATGCCCCGGCGCAACCTCATGATAGATGCGCGTGCGCGCGGCAAAATCGAGCGGACGGATCGGGCTTTTGAGCTCTTCCGCCTGGCCGCCACGCCGCATGCCGAGACGGGCGGGATCGGGGATCGGAACCGCCTCCATCAGCTTGCGCGTATAGGGATGCTGCGGGTTGGAAAACACCATGTCCCGTGGGCCGATCTCGACAATCTCGCCGAGATACATGACGGCCACCTGATGGCTGAGCCGCTCCACCACCGCCATATCATGCGAGATGAACAAAAAGGCGATATTCATGCTCTCCTGAAGATCCAGCATCAGATTGATCACCTGTGCCTTGATCGACACGTCGAGTGCCGAAACACTCTCGTCAGCGATGATGACCTTGGGATCGAGCATCAATGCGCGGGCGATACAGATACGCTGGCGCTGGCCGCCGGAGAATTCGTGCGGAAACCGTTTGGCCATATCGGCAGACAGGCCGACCTTTTCGAGAATTTCGGCCGTCTTGTCGCGCGCCTGGGCTCGTGTCCCCATTTTGTGCTCGAGATAGGGTTCGGCCACGGCCTCGCCGACGGTCATGCGCGGGTTCAGGCTGGCGAAAGGATCCTGGAAGATCATCTGCACCGACTGGCGCAGCTTGCGCATCTCGCCGCGCCCATAGCCGAGCACGCTTTCACCATTGACCAGAACCTCACCGCCATCCGGCTCGATCAGCCGCATCACGGCACGGCCGGTTGTCGATTTGCCACAACCGCTCTCACCCACAAGCGACAGGGTCTCACCGGCATGAAGCTTGAAGGAGACATCTTCCACCGCATGGACGCGACCCGTCAGCCGCGACAGCAGGCCTGAATGGATATCGAACCGCTTGGTCAGATTCCTGACCTCAAGCACCGGCTCGTCATCACGCTTCACCGTATCGCTGGTCTCACGTGCCTCTTCTGTCTCGCCGCTTTTGACATCCATGATCGGAAACCGCGCTGGCAGCGCCGATCCCTTCATCGACCCGAGAACGGGAACCGCAGACAGCAGCGCCCGCGTGTAAGGTTCAACGCTTTTGGCAAAGATATCCGCCGTTCGGCCTGTCTCGATCTGCTCACCGCGAAACATAACGACGGTGCGGTCCGCCACCTCGGCGACCACACCCATATCATGGGTGATGAACAGCACCGAAGTCCCCTCCTCATCCTGCAGCGTCTTGATGAGATCGAGGATCTGCCCCTGAATGGTAACGTCGAGCGCCGTCGTCGGCTCATCGGCAATCAGCAGCTTCGGCTTGGCCGCCAGCGCCATGGCAATCATCGCGCGCTGACGCATGCCGCCGGAAAAACGATGCGGATATTCATCAAAACGCGATGCCGCCGAGGGGATGCGCACCTTCTCCAGAAGCCGGATCGTTTCCAGCCGCGCGTCCTTCCTCGAAATTCCGGAGTGGCAACGGATCGCTTCTAGGATCTGGTCTCCGATCGTGAACAGCGGATTGAGGCTGGTCATCGGCTCCTGAAAGATCATCGAGACGTCGGCGCCACGCACTGCCCGCATCTCTCGGTCGGAAAGCGCAAGAAGATTGCGCCCGCCCAGCATGATGCTGCCGGTCACCTTCGCCGTATCACGCGGCAGGAGCCCCATGATCGACAACGAGGTGACGCTTTTTCCCGAGCCGCTCTCGCCGACAATGGCCAGCGTTTCACCGGGCAGGACATCAAAGGAGACATCGCGCACGACGCTGTTCCATGCACCATCGGCATAGAAGGACGTGGTCAGCTTCTCAACCGACAGAACAGGTTCCGACAGTCTTGCGGTTTCATGGCTGGTCATGGCGATATCCCCTTTTGTCCTTGTCTTGTTGACTGTGCCTGCCGGTCAGTCCGGCCAGCTCAGCAGGCCATCGAAACGATGGCGGCTCAGCTCCTCGATCGGCGTGGCGATGATCGCGTTGGAACGTTGCGCCTTGTCGAGCTCTTCGCCGAGACGGCGGGCCACGATCGCTTCCTGCCCTGGGTGAAGATTGCAGGGATCAAGATAGAAATAGTGATGCTCCGCCTCGTGATCACGGACGATGATCGGCGGATCGCCCGCCGCCAGTGCGGCCGCCAGATCCCAGGCGGTGATGCGCGCCTCCGCCGGATCGATGATCACTTTCAGCCGGTCGAGCGGGTTGTTGGTCGGATCGGGATCGATCACCGGATTGACGCCGAGACGGCCAGACAATGTCGCCTTCCAGAGATCGAGATAGCCCGCCTCGCGCGCTCGGATACCCTCATGATCGCGGGTTTCCCAGGCTTCAAGCGCCGCCATGACGCCGAAGATGCTTTCCTTGCCGACCTTCATGCCCCGGCCGATACCGAGATTTTGCAGATAGGCGTGACGCACCAGTTCCTTTTTGCCGGCGACGATGCCCGATGTGGGACCGCCGAGAAACTTGTGTCCGGAATAAAGCGCAATATCCGCCCCGGTTTCCAGAAAGCCGCGCAGATCATATTCCGACGCGGCATCGACAATCACCGGAACCCCGCGCGCATGGCAGATCTCGACGAATTCGGAAAGGTGCAGCAGGCCATAATCGACCACGTGGTGGGAGACGACATAGACCGCGGCAGCGGTGTTTTCGGTGATCGCATTTTCAAGATGGAACCGATGGGTCGAGGTCGCCTGACCGATCGGCACGACGGTGGCACCGGCAAGCCGGATCGCCTGATCAACCGGCGCGCCGTAATTGACCATATGGCCGACCTGCACCAGAACCTCTTTCTTGGCGATCCGGACCTCGGGCAGGCGTTCAACCGCCAGAAGATCCGTGCCGGTAATGGTACCGGCAACGGCGAGCGAGATGCCGGATGAACAGGATGCCGTGATGAAACCGGCTTCCGCACCGGTCAGCCGGGCAATGATGTCACCCGCCTTGCGCTGGAGATCATTCATCTCCACGAATTGCGGCATGATCTTCTGAACGGCAGCCACCGCCTCCGGCACGGCAATCGAGGCGCCAAGGCTCGTCATCGTTCCCGAGACATTGATCACCGGTCTCAAGCCAAGCGACGGACGAATATCCTCACTCATGTCATTCTCCTAGAAAATGCCGGAAGCACCCTTTGCAACTCGACATGTATATCATAATAACGTAACAACACTCAAAGATCAGGAATAGCCAAAGCTGAAGTCATGACCGATAGCGCTGAAGAAACCAAAACGAGCGAAACCAAAGCCAAGCGCAGCCGTGTCAGCGGTATTGACCGCGTGCTGCAGATCATCGATTTCCTCTATGAAACCGGCGAGCCGGCGGGCGGCTATGCGATTGCCAAGGGGATCAAGGCGCCGCTTTCCACCGTTTACACGATTGTTGACGACCTCGTTGAGAAGACCATTCTGACGCGTGCCAGCGACGGCACGCTGTGGCTGGGGCCGCGGCTTTACAATTACGGCATCGCCTATGCCCGGTCGGTCGATTTCATGCGCGTTGCCACCCAGGAAATGCACGATCTTTGCCGCCGTGCCGCCGAAACGGTGCAGCTTTGCGGCCGCGACGGCCACCATATGCTGGTGATGGCCATGGCGGATGGCCCAAGCCATTTTCAGGTCATGTCGCGTGTTGGTTCGCGCATTCCGCTCAACTGGACGGCGTCGGGACGGCTGCTCGTCGGCCATATGCCCGACAAGGACCGGATCGAGCTCTTCAAACGCGGCGCACGTGCCTCGCCGACCGGCCGCGCCGCGATTGACCCGGTGGACCTTTCGAAGGCGGCGGGTGAAGCCTTTGAGAAGCGGCTTTCGGTACAGGTCGGCGAATCCGATTATGCCGTTGCCTGCATCGCCTCGCCCATTCTCAACACCGAAGGCGAATGCGTTGCCACGATCTCCATCGTTCTGCCCGAGCACAAGGCGACATCCGGCGAGCAGCCCTATGGCGACTTCGTCCGCCAGTCTGCGGCGCATATCGAGACGTTGATGGGCTGGCACTCGCATTGATCTCAATCCTTCAGCGCCACGATGGCTTCGATCTCAACCGTGATGTTGTTCGGCAGTGAACCGAGACCGACGGCGGAACGGGCATGAATACCGTTCTCGCCGAACACGGAAACGAAGAGATCCGAACAGCCATTGATGACGCTCGGATGCGCGGTGAAATCCGGGCTCGCATTGACCATGCCGAGGATCTTGACGATATGCTTGATCCGGTCGAGATCACCGACCGCATCCTGCATCACGGCCAGAAGGTTGAGCCCGGTAAGCCGGGCATGCTGATAGGCATCTTCAACGCTGACCTCGGCCCCCACCTTGCCGTAATGCTGCGACCCATCCTTCTCGCTCGGCCCCTGGCCGGAGAGATAGAGCATGTTGCCCTCCTGCTTGAAGGCGGCAAAATTGGCAATCGGCGGCGGCGGCGGCGGCAGTTCGATACCGAGCTCTTGCAGTCGTGTGGCAACCGACGGTGCCTGCATCTTTTCCATTTCAGACGTGTGGGACACAAATGCTCCTGTCATTTCAATTTCCTTCGCCCGATCGCGCGCGCAATCAGCGGAATGCGTAATTCTGTCCGTTATAGCCAGCGCGCCAGGTGCCGGGCGTGTGCCGCGAAGCCTTGACGGCGTGGGTGCCGATCACCGCATATTCGGGATCAAAGAGCCGGGTCATATGCGCCGGATCCCCATTGGAATCGACCACATCCAGCGGCTCATCGAGCAGGCTGAAGACCGTAAATTCGGCGCGCGCACCGGGTTTCAGCAAATCATCCATCGGCAGCCCGATCACCTGAGCCGGTGCATGGGTGACGGCTTCAATCACCTTCTCGAACGGCATGCCGACAGACAGAAGCTTCGACATGGTGGTCGCCATATCCCAGACGGCACCGTTCAGCGAATGACCATGCAGATCTGTGGAGATCGAGAACGGCATCAGCCCGCGCTCAATGGCAGCTTCGGCCACCTTGAAGGAGAAGGACGCACCGCCATGGCCGATATCAAGCCGGACGCCCTCGCCGGCGCAGCGTTCGGCGAGATTGAACAGATCCTCGTCTTCCATGATCGAGGAGCCGAGCTTGCCATTGAAGCAATGGGTGATGATGTCGCCGGGGCCGAGCACGTCGAGAACATCCTCGTAAAGCGCCGGCGGCTCGCCGACATGCACCATCATCGGCAGCTTCAGGATCTTGGCGATCTTCTTGCCGAGCTTGACCGGCGTGATGCCCCAGGACCCCGTGATCACGTGGCTGGCGCGCACCTTGATGCCGATGATGTGGTCGCGGTTTTCCTCATAGCATTGCACGATCCGATCGAAATCGACATCCTTGATATCCCTGAGTTCCGGCACGCGGTTGCAGGCGACAAGACCGATGGAACCGAGATTGAGGAAGGCCTTGATCCGTTCGACCGACGGTTCGATGATATATTCGCGAAAGCCGTGAAAATTGGCCTCACCCGCCGAACCCGCATCGACGAGCGTGGTGACGCCGCGCTCGACGCCGCATTGCGACGGCCGGATCGAAATATCCGTGCCGCCATGCCAGATATGGACGTGGAGATCGGTCCAGCCCGGCGAGATAAAGGCCCCGGCCCCATCAATCACCTCCGCACCTTCGGTCACCGGCAGGCCGCGCCCGGTCGCGGCAATCCTGCCATCGGCGCCGATGGCGATATCGATCTGCCCGTCCGGCGTGTCACGGCCGAAGGCGACTGGACGGACATTGCGGATCAGAAGAGGTGAACCATTCAGTTCAGCAGGCATTTTCAGAGGTCCTTTTTGAGCCGGGGATCGAGCATATCGCGCAGACCGTCGCCGACGATTTGAAGAGAAAGAACGGCCAGGATGATCGCCACACCGGGAAAGAACGTCATCCAGTCGGCAGAACCGAGATACTGGCGTCCCGCAGAGATCATCGTGCCCCAGGTCGGCACTTCCGGGCTGACGCCAAGGCCGAGGAAGGAAAGACCCGCTTCAGCCAGGATGGCATTGGCAAACAGGAAGGTAGCCTGCACCAGGATCGGCGAAACGAGATTGCGCAGCACATGCCGGGTCATGATGTGGCTGGTGGAGATACCCATCGCCTCTGCCGCTTCGACAAAGGGCAGTTCGCGCAGCACCAGTGTCGATGCACGGACGATGCGGGCAAGACGCGGCGCGTAGACGATCGACAGCGCAATGATGACGGTCATCAGCGAGGGCCCGAGGGCTGCGACCAGCGCAATCGCCAGCAGAATGTCCGGGAAAGCCATCATCGCATCGATCAGCCGGGCAATCGGCGTATCGAGCCGCTTGAAGAACCCAGCCAGCAGACCAAGCGTCACGCCGACCAGCGAAGACAGAACCACGACACAGGCCCCGACGAGCAAAGAAAGCCGGCCGGCGAAAATGGTTCGGGTGAAGACATCGCGGCCGAATTCGTCCGTACCGAACCAGTGCAGCTCACTCGGCGGCTTCAGCCGGTTGGCGATTGAAAGCTTGGAGGGCGAAAACGGCGTCACCCATGGTGCAAACACGGCGAGCAGGATGAAGATCGCCAGAATGATCAGCCCGACCGCAACACTTCTGCGCCTGAACAGCTGTTTGATGAATTTGGTCCGGTCGCTGCCGGCTGTCTGAATATCGGCCATCAGTAGCGAACCCTCGGGTCGACGAGCAGATAAAGCATGTCGATTGCGAAATTGATGAGAACATAGAGCCCGGCAATCACCAGAAGTGCGCCCTGGATCACCGGATAATCACGCCTGAGCACGGCAGAAACCACCAGACTGCCGACGCCGGGAAGCGCGAACACGGTTTCGGTCACCACCGCACCGGCCACCAGCACGGCAGCCGTCAGCCCGAGAACGGTGAGGATCGGGATCAGCGCGTTCTTCAGCGCATGTTTCAGCACGACCTTGCCTTCCGAAAGCCCCTTGGCGCGGGCGGTGCGGATATAGTCGTCATTGAAGACATCGAGCATTGCCGCACGGGTGAACCGCAGGATCAGCGCCGATGAAACCACGCCGAGCGATACCGCCGGCAAGATGAGATGGTGCAGACGGTCGGCGAAACTGGCATCCGGCCCGCCATAGCCCGACACGGGAAAGACACCGAAGCGCACGGCAAAGACCTGGATCAGGATCAGACCAAGCCAGAAGCTCGGCACGCTCGCCGCCGTCATGGCAATCACGGTCGAGGCCTGGTCGATGAAAGAACCACGCCGGTAAGCCGCATAAATGCCGACCGGAAGGGCAATGACAGACGCCAGAATGAGGGAGAACAGGGTCAGGAAAAAGGTCGGCTCGGCGCGCTGGGCGAGCGCCGTCGTCACCGGAATATTGAGGAAGATTGACCGGCCGAGATCACCATGCAGCATGCTGACGATATAGAGCACATATTGCTGCAGGATCGACTGATCGAGACCGAGCTTGGTCCTAAGCTCGGCGATATCCTGCGGCGTCGCATCCGGCCCCAGCATCACGGCGGCCGGATCGCCGGGCGTGACGCGCACGATGATGAAGACGATCGTCACCACCAGGAACATCACGACGACCATTCCGACCAGGCGCTTGAGAATATATCGGATCATGGGCAGATCTTTCCGTTTCGGCGGGCCGCACGCATCACAAGCGGCCCGTATCCTTGATGAAGGTCGTCACAGCGCATTGTCAGCGATGACCCCGGCCAGCCAGTGATAGGAAGCCTTGGGGATGCGTTGCAGCGTCGGGTAGTCGACATAGACGAGGCCGAAACGCTTGGAGAAACCGCGTCCCCACTCGAAATTGTCCATCAGCGACCAGGCGAAATAGCCGCGCACATCATGCCCCTCATCAAGGGCATCCAGCAGCGCGCCGAGATACTGGCTGAAATAGGAAATCCGCTCCTGGTCGAGGACCGTGCGATCAGGCCGCAAGGCATCGGGATAGGAGGCGCCATTTTCAGTGATATAGATCGGCGGCCGGCCATAGCGGTTGGAGGTGTCGCGGATCTGCTCGAGGAAGGCCATCGGGTCAACGACCCAGTTGACATCGGTGAGCGGGCCCATGCCGGACGGCGGCATCACCTCCGAATAGCCAAGAGTCGCGTTCGGATTGGGCGCGACGAAGACTGGGTTGTAGTGGTTGAGACCGAAGAAATCGAGCTTCTGGCTGATTTCCTCCATGTCGCCGGGCCTGATCAGCGGCGCGATCTTTTCGGCGAGCGGTTCAGGATACTTGCCGAGCCAGAGCGGATCGACCATCACCCGCCGCCAGATGCAGTCACCGAAGACGCGCGCCTCTTCATGTGCCGCGTCGTCATAATGCGGACGCACCGGACCAAGCGAGACGATATTGCCGATTTCTGCGCCCGGCGCTTCGGCGCGGACGGCGCTGACCGTTTTGCCATGGGCGAGATTGAGATTGTGAATCGATTGCAGGCAGGCTTCGTAACTCTGCTTGCCCGGCGCATGACGGCCAAGATTATAGGCAACCCAGGGAATGACATTGGGCTCGTTGATCGGCGCAAAGCGCTTGACCCTGTCAGCAAAATGCCGCGCCACCTCGGCGGCATAATCGCCAAAGATGCTGGCCGTATCGCGCGAGCGCCAGCCGCCCTCCGCCTCGATGGCAACCGGCATGTCCCAGTGATGCAGGCAGATCCAGGGCTCGATCCCCTCATGCAGCATCAGATCGATCAGCCGGTCATAGAAATCGAGACCGCGTGCGTTCACCTTGCCCCTGCCATCGGGGAAAATCCGCGGCCAGGCGATCGAAAGCCGGTAGGCGCTGACGCCAAGGCCGCGCATCAGCGCGATATCCTCGGGATAGCGATGATAGTGATCGCAGGCGATATCGGCGGTATCACCATTGACGATATTGCCCGGAACCTTGGCGTAGGCATCCCAGACGCTCATCCCGCGACCGTCTGTCTCGGTTGCTCCTTCGGTCTGGTAGGCAGAGGCCGCGACACCCCAGAGAAAATCACGCGGAAATTTACGCACCATCGATCACGATCCGTCAGCAGCCGCTAGACGCCATCCGCCGCAGAACTGCGGCGACAGGCCGGGCCGGAATGCACACTATTGAAAAGGGGGGTGAGACCGACGCCCCGAAAGGGGCGCCGGAAACTTGATCTTCAGATCCGAAACGGCTCACTTGCCGTTTTCGGTGCTGACATTCCAGAAATAAGGCCAGGGCGACGGGTTGAAGTCTTCCAGCGTCTTGGCTTCACCGCTCAGCGAATTGAAGTCACCGACCTTGAAGACCGGCGCATCATCATAGAATGCGGCCTGAACCTCGCCGAAAAGTTCCTTGCGCTTGGCCGGATCGGATTCCGCCAGGAAGGGATCGGTAACGGCATGCTTTTCGGCAGATGCCCACCAGCCCGGATAATCATCAGACATCCAGCCATTGAGCGCCGGCTCTGCCGGGAACGGACCATGGGTGATGAAGATATCCCAAAGACCCGGATCGGCACGGCGCTGGGTCAGCGTTGCCCAGTCATAGACTTCCAGATCGACCTTGAAACCGGCAGCCTTCAGATATTCGGCGGCAACCTGAGCCATCTTGTAATGAAACTCATACTGGCGGCTGGTGAGGATGCGCAGCGTGCTGCCATCATAACCGGCCTCTTTCAGCATCTTGGCAGCCGCTTCCGGGTCGCCGTCGCCATAGCGTTCGACGCCCTTGTCGGTGTGCCAGACATAGCCTTCCGGATAAAGCGAGCCGTCGACGGCGAAGAAGCGCTTGTCGCCGAAAGCGGCGAGCAGCATGTCTTCCGGATTGAGCGCTTCCTGCACGGCGTGGCGGATTTCCTTGTTGGTCATCATGCCTTCCTTCGTGTTCATCACGAAGACGGGCGCGCCATAGGGCGCCAGGATAACCGGAAGCGCCTTGTCGGACTTTTCGAGGCGGTCATAGCTTTCCGTCGGCAGCGAGTCGGCATAGTCGAACTGGCCCGAGGAAATGCCTTCAAGACGCGTATTGGCGTCGGCGACCGGAACAAAACGGATCTCGTCGAGGATCGCTTCGCGCTTGCCGCCAAAGCCGCTGGCCGGCTCGCTGCGGGCTGCATAATCATCGAAGCGGACAAGCTGGATATACTGGTCGGCCTTGTGATCCTTGAGCATATAGGGGCCCGTGCCGATGAACTTGGTCAACGGCTCGGCCAGATCTTCCTTCGGCATGATGACGGCGGCCGAATTGTTGAAGGCGAGCAGCGACAGAAGCGGAGCATAGGGCTTGTTGAGCTCGATACGGATCGTGTCATCGCCCGTTGCCGTCACGCTCTTGATATAGGGAGCCGCCTGCTTGCCGCGCGATGCGATATCCATCCAGCGCTCAATGCAGGCAACCACATCGCTCGAATCCATGATCGTGCCGTCATGGAAGGGGACATTGTCGCGGAGCTTGATGTCGTAGATCGTGCCGTCACCGGAAATCTCCGGCATGGTCTCGGCCAGAAGTGGCACGACATTCCACTGATCGTCATAGGTGAAAAGCGTTTCAAAAATATGCTGCGTCGTCATGCCGACAACATCGGCAGTCGAAGCCATCGGATCGAGGGTCGGCGGCTCGCCGATCGTCGCGACATCAATGATTCCAGACGCGTTTGCAGCCATGGGTACGAGCGGCAGCGCCATGCAGGTCGCTGCCAGAAGCAGTCTCTTCAGCATTTGAGTTCCCTTACTTATTCCACAGTTATGAACTATAGATCATTATTACGTCATTAAAGGTAAATTGGTCTGCGGTGTCAAGTCCCATGCGGTTCCGAACAGCGACAAAGCTGGGCCGCTGCAATTGCCGAGGCGCGCAGAAAAGCTGCCGCGCCGGTGGCCCGACACGGTCGAAGGATCGCTGGATCACATTGATGAAAATGATCAATATATTGATTTTATGTCGTTATTTATGATTTCCTGGCGCCGCGACGTTTGACGGCAGCCCCCGACAACCAAAGGCATTCGGGGCGCATATGGGCTGGAACATAGGCTTGCAGCAGCAGATGTGTGGCCAGGCCATCGCCGGTACCGCCAGCTACGAGGCGGAAACGACCGCCGGCAGAATGCCGGCAGCTTCGCCATTTTGCCCAGATGAAAATCAGTTCCCCGATCAGTCGCCGTCGCGGTAGATGGCAATAACGGGCTCTCCGCCGGCACTCTGCGCGGCGCGGTACATGCCGGCGGAATTGAAGACGAGAACCGGATCGCCCGTTCTGCCGACCGCAATGATCCCGCCACTCTCGGCTTCGAGTGTAGCCAGTTCAACCAGCACCTTGCGCCGCGACGCCTCGATCAGCGATAGGCCGCCATATTCCATCATGGCGGCAATATCACGGGCGACCGTCAGGCGGATGAACAATTCGCCATGCCCGGTTGCCGAAACGGCGCAGGACGCATTGCTGGCATAGGTGCCTGCGCCAATGACCGGACTATCGCCGATCCGCCCCACAGCCTTGTTGGTCATGCCCCCGGTGGAGGTCGCCGCAGCGAGATTGCCCCTGGCGTCGCGCGCAACCGCACCAACGGTGCCGAACTTGTTGTCATTGTGATCAAGCGAAATCACATTGGCGGCGCGGGCCTTTTCCAGTTGCTGCCGCCGATGCGCGGTCTCGAAATAGGCGGGCGGTACAGCAGGCAACCCACCGGCACGGGCAAAGCGCGATGCGCCTTCACCGCAAAAGGCCACATGCGGCGAGTAATCCATCACCAGGCGCGCCAGCCTGATGGGATTGGCCACATCACACACGGAAAAGACCGCGCCCACGGCCAGGTCGTGTCCGCGCATGATGGCGGAATCAAGCTCGAAGCCGCCATCGGCCGTCAGGACGGCTCCCCGCCCGGCATTGAAGAGCGGATCGTCCTCCAGCGCGATCACGCTTGCCTCGACCGCATCTTCGGCAGCACCGCCTGCCTCAAGCACGGCGCGACCGGCAGCAAGGGCTGCCTCGAGCCCCTGGCGGTAGGCCGCCTCCCTTTCCGGTGTCATCGTCTCTTTCAAAATCGTGCCGGCGCCGCCGTGCAGCGCGATCGCCCAGTCATCCGACATATCTCAAGCCTTTCACTTCACCTGCCTGGCAGTGATGCCACAGCACCTGATTCTGCAGTCTGGCCCACAGTGCAAAAGGCTTCAAGAAGCTGGGGCCAAGGCTTATATGCGCAACGGCGTGGAATTGGATCTGACGGGTGAATTTGACCCCTGGCACCGGCGCAGCGCAAGTGGCGCCCGGTATCAGCTCCGGCCAGGATAGCAGACACAAAAGCCGGCCGCAGCATCTGCGACCGGCGAGCATGTTTCAAAACGGGAGCGCCCCGTCAGTTGCCGGCATCGCTGAGCGCGGCAAGCTCATCATCGGCCAGGGCCAGGCTGGCCGCACGGGCGAAGCTTTCGACCTGTTCAACCGCGGTGGCTGAAGCGATCGGCGCGGTTACGCCCTTGCGCGCGATCAGCCAGGCAAGCGCCACTTCCGCCGGTCTGGCCGAATGCGCGGCGGCAACCTCCTCTAGAACATCCAGAAGCTTCATACCGCGTTCGGTCAGGTATTTTTCGACCATGCCAGCGCGTTTGCGCCCCTTCAGATCCGCTTCGGAGCGGTACTTGCCGGAGAGGAAGCCGGAGGCGAGGCTGAAATAGGTAATCACGCCGAGATCTTCCTTGATTGCAAGGTCCCGCAACGGGCCGTCGAAACTATCGCGATCATAGAGATTATATTCCGGCTGCAGCACCTGATAGGCAGGCAGGCCCTCGGACTTTGCAATACAAAGCGCGTTTGCCACCATTTCCGCATCATAATTCGAGGCACCGATGGCGCCGATCTTGCCGGCCTTGATGAGCTTGTCATAGGCGCCCAGCGTCTCGCCATGGGCAACGTCTGCATCCGGCCAGTGGGAAAAATAGAGATCGATATGGTCCGTCTGAAGTCGCTTCAGCGAGTGCTCGACCGCCTCGAGAATCCAGCGCTCGGACAGTCCTTTTTCGCCTGGCCCGCCCATATCCGAGCCGACCTTGGTAAACAGCGCCACCCTGTCGCGCATGCCCGGACGGGCTGCAAACCAGCGCCCGAGAATCGTCTCGGATTCTCCGCCCTTGTTTCCATCAACCCAGGCGGAATAGACATCCGCAGTATCAATGGCATTGAAACCATGATCGATGAAGGCATCGAGAACGCGAAAGCTTGCCGCCTCATCAAGCGTCCAGCCAAACACATTTCCGCCAAAGACGATCGGCGCGATTTCAAGCCCGGTCTTTCCGAGCGGTTTCCTGTCCATAGTCCAAACCTTTCGTGATTTTTCAAATTTCAGCGCAGCGCATGCGCAGGCGCATCGAAACGTTTCAACGTCTTCATGGCGAAGGCACCGGGGCCGAGAATGGCGAGAACGATCTGCATGAATATCCACAGCATCGGGAACTCATAGCCGCCATTGATGGCCCAGATTCCGTTCGGGATCCAGACCTCCAGCGCCGGCACCAGGATGACCAGAAGCGCCAGCGACATGGTGCGCACATAAAGGCCGAGCACCATGCAGATGACGGCAATCACCTCCAGGGTGATATCGCCCCAGGCAAACCAGGCAGGATAGCCGAGACCGACAAACATATGCTCGGTCGCGCCCATGCCCTGATGAATGACCTTGTAGCACCAGTGGACGCCCCAATAGAGGGCCAGAACCAGGCGCATGAGAAAAATGCCGTAGGGCGTTGCCCCCTTCGCTTCTTCGAAGGCGTTGAGAAATTTCATGATTATTCTCCTTCAAACTCTTTTCAGGCGGTGTCAGGCGATGGCCCCTCCGCCATCGACAAAGACCGTCGAACCGGTCATGTAGGGGTTCGCCATGAAGGCGAGCGCCTGAATGGCCACATCGTCCGGCGTACCGACCCGTCCTGTTGGCAGGCGCGCTGCGGCGCCTTCGAACATCGCCTTGCGGCCATCGCCGGCAAGCGTGTCGTACATCTCCGTCATGATCAGCCCCGGCGCGACGCAATTGACGCGCACCGGCGCGAATTCAAGCGCCAGACCACGGGCAAGCCCCTCGATGCCGGCATTGATCGCCCCCTGGATGGCCGCCCCCGCTTTCGGCCGCACCGAGAGAAAGCCGGTGGTGAAGGTAAGCGAACCGCCATCGGCGATGCGGGCGGCACGGGCGAGCCGGTAGGCGCCCCAGAATTTCGAATTGAATGACGCATAGGCGTCTTCAAGCGGCAGCGTCCTAACCGCGGCAACCTTGGTGCTGGCCGCCGATGAAAAGACATGATCAAAGGGATCGCGCGCAGCGAAAAAGGCTTCAAGCATTGCCGCGTCGCCGGTATCAAGAACCGTCCCGTCCACCGAGCCGGTGAGACGCGCCAGTGCCCCGGCGACCTTCTCCCGTGAGCGGGAAGCGATCGTCACGGCTGCACCCTGTTCAAGCGCGGCCTTTGCCACGCCGAAACCGATACCGGACGAACCGCCCAGTACCAGCACTTTCTGTCCTTCAAGCATCATGTCATTTGTCCTCATCGCTGTCCGGCAGCCAGCGCTCAGCCGCAGTGCCTGGGTCGTAATTCATGGGAGAAGAAAAGCTTTCGAACTCGATCAGCA
This sequence comes from Martelella sp. HB161492, assembly GCF_013184775.1. Classification (GTDB taxonomy): domain Bacteria; phylum Pseudomonadota; class Alphaproteobacteria; order Rhizobiales; family Rhizobiaceae; genus Martelella. Next base: position 27,361 of record NZ_JAATVV010000003.1, on the reverse strand, counting down.
GCCCCCAGGGCGTCAGACCGAAACGCCCGAGATTGCCCGGACCTTCTTCCTGCCCGGTCAACCCGTAGGGACCCTCCATCAGCGTGCCGCCGGCCCTGGCAAAGCGCGCTGCGGCCGCGTCAATATCATCGACATTGATCGAGAAATGGCTGATGCCGATATCGGCGATATTGCCACCGCCAGGCCGACCGGGATGATCGATCTCGAAAATCTCGATATTGGCACCATTGGCAAGACGCAGCATCGAAACGGCGACGATGGCAGCCTTGGCATTGAGACCGTTCTTGGCGGCAAGATCCGTCCCCTTCAGCGGCGCTTTTGTCTTGTCCGTCAGCGAGAACAGCACTTCTGCACCAAAGGCTTCGGCGAAGAAGGCAACAGCCTCACCGTGATCGGGCACGGTGATGCCGATATGTTCGATACCCCGGATGGTCATGGAATGATCTTCCTTTCGCGAAATTCGTCAAACAGACGGATGAACATCGTTTCACTATCGACGACAGAGGCAAAGCCAGCCTGACGGATCCGCGTGGTGGAGGAGATGACATCCCAGTCGCAATTGAAGATGAAATCCCCGAAGCCCCAGGCGGCGACCTTGTCGAAGGGCACATCGGCAAGACCATATTTTGCCTTGATCGTCTCCCACAGTGGCGCTTTGTCGGCCATCATGGTCGCAAGACTGATCGGCATCGGCTCCGCCGGATCCATGTCGAAATAGGCAGCGATGCGCTTCCACAGCTGCGACCAGCGGAAGATATCGCCATTGGTGAGGTTATAGGCGGTATCGGCCGGTGCTTCGGTTGCGGCGAAGACGGAACCTTCCGCGAGCTGGGCAGCATCCGTCACCTGGGCCAGCTTTCCATAGCAAGTGGGTGATCCCGGAAACCGCAACGGCAAGCCCAGTTCCTTCGAAATCGCGGCATAGACAGCGATGACCATGGCAAGGTTCATCGGATTGCCGATGGCAAAACCACAGACCACATCCGGCCGGAGCACCACGAATGACCAGGATTTTCCCCCGGCATAGGCTTTCAGCCAGTCCTCCTGATCATAATAGAACAATGGCGGCATGACCCGCGGATGATCCTCATGCGCCGGGGTGACAAAGGCACCGAGATGGGCCCCGTAATATTTGGCACCCTCATAGAGCAGAACCCGCTCCAGCGCCGGCGATGCCGCCTCCGCGGCACTGACACAGTTTTTCAGCATGGTCAGATTGATATCGACCTGCGCCTTGGGATCATCATGTTCCTGATAGGCCGCATAAAATACATGGGTGAAAGGCCCGGCCTCGACAATCGCCGCGCGGCTCGCCGTTTCATCGGCAAGATCAACCGATAGATAATGGGCCGCGGTTTCGAAATCCGGTGCCCGGCGGGATATGGCGCTGACTTTCCAGCCGAGCGTATCGGCAAGATAGGTCACCAGATTGCGCCCGATGACGCCGAGCCCGCCGGCGACAAGGGCATGCGGCGTCTGGGATGGTGCGTATCGGTCAGGTGTTTGAGGCGTTCTTTGCTGCATCGGACTATCCGCGACTTCGTGTTGTGCTGCATCTAGAGATATATTGCGTCTGTTGAAAAAGAATGTTTCAAGAATACAAATGACTTTTCGATGGTAATGAAGAATGGATGATCCGACCCTGATGCGCCTGTTCGTGGCGATTGCCGAGCGCGGCTCGCTTTCGGCGGTCTCGCGCGCCTGGGGCGTTGCGCCGTCTACGGTAACGCTCGGGCTGAAACAGCTGGAAGAACGGATCGGCACCCAGCTGATCAACCGCACCACCCGCAGCATGGCGCTGACGCCGGAAGGCGAACGTTTTCTCCAGGAATGCAGCCGCGTACTGACGGATCTCGACGCGCTGATGGGCAGTTTCTCCGAGGACGGGCCACTATCTGGCACCATCCGGATGACAGCAACCATGGATCTCGGGCGCCAGCGCATCGCGCCGCTGATCGAGGCATTCATGAAACGCCATCCAAACGTCAACGTGCAGCTCTATCTCAGTGATTCGGTGGTTGATCTGGTGGATGCCGGGCTCGACCTTGGCCTGCGCACCGGACCGTTGCAGAGCTCCGATCTGCGCGCCCGGCTGATCGTTCGCGGCCACAAATGCGTTTGCGCGGCGCCGGCCTATTGGGCACGGCATGGAAAGCCTGCCGATCCCGAAGCGCTCACGGAGCATAACTGCATGGTCTTCGCCACCCCCGGAGAAACCCAGGCAAGCTGGTCATTTGGCCACAAGGGCAAGCGTTTCCGCGTCCGCATCAGCGGTGATCGCACCGCCAATGACGGTCAGGTGCTGAAGGACTGGGCGATCGCCGGTGCGGGCGTGGTGCTGAAATCAACCTTCGACATTGCCTTCGATCTTGCGGCCGGACGGCTTGAGACGGCGCTCGAGCCCTATACGACGGAGGCGACCAATCTTTATGCGGTATTTCCGCCGCGCCAGCGCCAGCCGCGGCGGCTTGAAGCGCTGCTGGACCATCTGAGCGCGGGGCTTTCTGGCGGTCTTGCCACAGAATAGAGCGCGCGTCGCCGGCCGCCGCGCCAGCGGCCCGCCGAACGCCCGGATCCGCACCGCCATGCCCTCTTGCAAAGCCGGTCTGAAACTATTCGAACTTTGCGTTACCCTCGGCGCAGATCGCCCGATAAGGTCACCGGCGAAAGCCAGAACGCGGGGAAAGCAATGCAAAATCCGGCACCTGTCAGACCAAGAACCCTCGGTATCACGTTTGGCCGGTATGAAACCGGGCCGCTGAACGCCATTACCGATGTTGCCGGTGTACTGGTGGGCCACGCGACGCTGATCGAGGGAGAGCGGACCCGCACCGGCGCGACCGCAATCCTGCCGCATGGCGGCAATCTGTTTCAAAACAAGGTGCCGGCCGGGTTCAAGGTGCTGAACGGATATGGAAAATTCGCCGGCAGCACGCAGATCGCCGAGCTTGGCGAAATCGAAACCCCGATCCTTTTGACCAATACGCTTGCCGTTGGCCGCGCAATCGAGGCGATCAACCGTTTCACGCTGGAACAGCCCGGCAATGAGCGCGTCACCTCGCTCAATGCCGTGGTCGGGGAAACCAATGATTCCCGCCTCAACGATATCCGTGCACAAAGACCGAGCATCAGCGAGATGATCGCCTCGATCAAGATCGCACGCAGCGGCCCGGTGGCGGAAGGCGCCGTCGGAGCCGGGACCGGAACCGTTGCCTTTGGCCTGAAAGGCGGTATCGGCACGGCGTCGCGCCTGGTGCCGGTCGCCGGCGAGACCTATCGGCTCGGCATCCTCGTCCAGTCCAATTTCGGTGGCAGCCTGCGCATTGACGGCCGCGCGTTTGAGAACGACGTTCACGCCGACAAGGACGGCTCCATCGTCATGGTTCTGGCGACCGACGCGCCGCTTCTGTCCCGCAATCTGACCCGCCTTGCCGAGCGCTGTTTCGGCGGCCTTGCCCGCACGGGCGCTGCCCTTTCGAACGGATCGGGCGACTATGCGCTGGCCTTTTCCACCCATGAGGCAGTGCGGCGGACGGCAAAACGCAGGCGCGGTGTCGCAACGGCTGAAGACCTTGCCAATGAAAGCATCTCGCCGCTGTTTGAGGCGGCAATCGAGGCAAGCGAAGAGGCAATCATCAATTCGCTTGCGATGGCGATCCCGCTTGAAGGCTACGATACAGCCAAAGCCCGGACCTCCTTCTTCGACGCTCTGAGACTGCCCGCGCAGAGCCGCTGATCCCTTCTCAATCCTGACCGAAAGGAACTCCCATGTCCGGTGAACGGACCCGCATTGTCTATCTGAACGGCGCCTTTCTTCCTGAAAACGAAGCCCATATCTCCATTTTTGACCGTGGTTTCCTGTTCGGCGACGGCATCTACGAAGTCACCGCCGTGCTGGACGGCAAGCTGATTGACAGCGACCTTCATATGGCCCGCCTTGAACGCAGTGTCCGTGAGATCGACGGCAGACTGCCGATCTCGACCGACGCGATCGTTGCCATCGAGAAGCAGCTGATCGCCGAGAATGGCCTCAACGAAGGCGTGGTCTATCTCCAGTTCACCCGCGGTGCCGAGGACCGGAATTTCCTCTATTCGGACGATCTCAAGCCGACGCTGCTGCTGTTCACCCAGGCAAAGAACATCGAGCATGCGGCGAGTGCTGAAAAGGGCATCAGGGTCAAGACTGTCCCCGACCAGCGCTGGGCCCGTCGCGACATCAAGACGATCTGCCTTCTGCCGCAGGTTATCGCCAAGCGGGAGGCCAAGGCTGCCGGCTGCGGTGAGGCCTGGATGCTTGACGGCGATTTCGTCACCGAGGGGGCGTCATCGACGGCCTATCTGATCACAAGCGACGGCAAGATCATCACCCGCGGCAACAGCCAGATCACCCTGCCAGGCTGCACCCGTCTTGCCATTCTCGATCTGGCGCGCGAGGCGGATCTTGCCATTGAAGAACGGCCCTTCACGCTGAAGGAAGCACTGGAAGCCGAAGAGATCTGTTTGACCAGCGCCTCCAACTTCATCGCGCCGATTGTCGAAATCGACGGAAGGCCAGTCGGAACAGGCAAGCCCGGACCGGTCTATCAGCGCCTGCGTGAACTCTATATCGAAAACGCCCGCAGGAACGGCATCTGAGACGGCGATCAAAAATCCGGGCGGGCCAGTTCCGCCCAGATCCTCTCGACAATGGCGCGCCGGTTCTCGCGCGAGCGGTAAAGCCGGATATCCACGTCGATGCGCCAGTCACCCGCACCGGCCTCGACCAGCGTTCCGGCCGCAATTTCCGCGCCCACCAGGCTTTCGGGCACCCAGACCACGCCCCAGCCGGCCGCAGCCATCGCCTTCAATCCGACAGACATGCTGCCGACATGAACGCAGTTTTCCTCCGGCAGGCGGTCAGCCAGCGCCCCGGACACCAATTGCCCGAAGAAGGACACCTTCTGATAGGCGACCGAGTGAAAACCGTTTTCAATCCTGTGCAGCGGCGTTCCGTCCGGCGCAGGCGCGCTGACCGGCAATATGGTTTCGCGGCCAAGCTGATAATATTCGAACTGGCCGGGATCCAGCAGCATCGGCACGACGGGATGCTGATAGGTCAGCAGAAAATCCGATCGCCCGTCGACCAGCGAGATCACATTTTCCTCCAGCGAGCCGGAATCGGGCAGCATCTGCGAGGCCAGATCACCAATCCTCCGGTTCAGCCGGGTAAACCAGGACGGGAAGAAGGTGAATGACAGCGTGTGCAGCGCGGTCAGTGTCACCTGCCGCGCTTCGGCCATTTCCTCGGCCTGAAAACTTTTCCGGACATCATAGAGGTCCTGCAGCATCTGCGTGGCAACAGGCAGGAACCGCACGCCGGCATCGGTCAGCCGTGAGGGATAGGTGGCGCGATCAACCAGGGTCGTTCCCAGCCAGGCTTCGAGCTGACGGATACGCCGCGAAAAGGCTGACTGGGTGACATGCCGCTCTTCCGCCGCCCGGGAAAAATTGAGCGTCGCTGCCAGAGCCAGAAAATCCTCAAGCCATTTCACTTCCATAGCGCATTCCTGAGCGGCAGCCCGCATGCCGGGCTGAAAGCGGCCTTCTGTAAGGCTTCAGGCGCCATTTGGCAACGTCGTAAGACTTAAGTAAGGCGCTGGTATTCGATCATGCGGGCGCGGCTCAGCACCAGTTCCAGCCGGTCGTCATCCAAAAGGTGGAGCAGGATCCGCTTGGTCCACGGGCCATCAACGAGGGTAAACAGAAAACGCCCCCTGCCCAGCGCTGTCAAAGGCATGCGCTGGCGCACCGGCCCGATGCCCATGACCACGGCATCGCCGTCGACCTCCAGCAGCGCGCCTTCGGGCGACAGCCACCGCCCTGAAAGCGCCTCAGGCACACCATCATCATGGGCCGGGAGAAAGCGGCGTTCGGCATGGCCGATCACGCCGGTGATCGCCGCACCATCGTATCGCAACAGGGCGGGCGAAGTCGGCGAGCGTGTCGATACGCGATCGCCCTCATCCCTATAGAGCGTGTCTTCATTGTCGAGATAGGTGAGCGCCGCCCCCCTGACCTCCAGCCACCACGGACCGCTTTCCGTCACATAAAGCCCGTCCGGCAGGGCATCGCCTGCAACCGGCAGCGCCGCGCCGGTCAGTGCAGCCATGGTTTCCAGCGCGATCTTGTAGGCATTGACGTCTTCACGATTGGCGACGACGACAATCCCCGTCTGGCTGTCGCGATCAACGAGGAAATGGCTCTTGTAGCCCGGATGCGATCCGCCATGGCCGTAAAGCATGCGGGAACCGAGCACCACCTGACGGATGCCGAGACCATAGCCGGTTTCGCTTCCATCAGCAAAATGGCGCGGGCGCGCCAGCCGGTCAAAAATGCCCGCATATGCCCCCTTGCCCGCCATCAGCGCGCCGACCCAGCGGGCCAGCGCCGTGGCACTGCCGGTCATGCTGCCGGAGGCGGAGATATGCAGGCCGGCGGCGGAAAGCTGCCAGCGCGCGCCATCATGCCAGTAGCCAGGCACAAGACCATCGACCGGATCATTCCAGACATCCGGCGCATCGAGCACGACACCAAGCGCTTCACCCTGCTTGCGGATATAGTCACGGAAAAACAGGCCCTTGCGCTCAAGCGCCGCCTCAACCAGCCGGTAGCCTGTATTCGAATAGGAAATCTCAGAACCGGCGGCGAAATTCAGCCGGTTCATCCGGAACAGGAAATCGAGCAGCGGCCCGGATTTGGTTTCGGTGAAAACGGAAAGCCCCAGAAGGGTGAGGCATTCGCGCACATCCGGCAGGCCGCCGGTCATATCCAGCGCCTGACCGACCGTCACGTCTGCAAGGGGCGCCTGAAGTTCCGGCAGGTGGCGCGACAGCGTCTCATCGAGTGCAATCACATCCCCATGCGAAAGCATGGAGGCCGCAAAGGCATGTTTGGTGACCGAGGCATAGCGGACGACGCTGCTGGCGGAGAACGGCGTCTTGGTCGCAAGACTTTCAAGACCGCCCGCCATGACAAGCTGCGGACCGGATGCGTCGAAGACAATGATCGCGCCCCCCGGCTCATCCGCGCCCCAGCCTGCGGAAAATCCTCTGGCTGCCCGTTCCGCCGCGTTCCAGTCCAACACTGTCATGTCCTTATATCCTGCTATTGCCAAGGCCCGTTTCAGGGCAAAACATCCGTCTCCGGTTCTTCCAGCTCAATACTGAGCGCCCGCAATTCTTTCGTATGCGCGTGAGAGACATCGCCGAGACGCAATTTTTCTGCCGTCACCTGCTCCACCATCTCGCCACCCAGCATGACGCCGACATTGGCACACATATGCGCAACGACCGCCAGATTATGGCTGACCATGACATAGGTGAGATTATGCTCGCGGCGCAGCGCCACAAGCAGATTGAGAATTTCTGCCTGCACCGAAACATCGAGCGCCGACGTCGGCTCGTCGAGCAACAGCACCTCAGGCTCGGCAATCAGGGCGCGGGCAATCGCGACGCGCTGGCGCTGGCCACCGGAAAGCTGATGCGGAAAACGGAACCGGACCGATTGCGGCAGGGCAACATCGTCAAGCGCACTGGCAATGCGCTGGTCGATCCGGTCCATGCCGTGAACCAGCGGCAACTCGCTCAGGATGCGATCGATCGTCTGGCGCGGATGCAGCGAGCCATAAGGGTCCTGGAACACCATCTGCACCTTGCGGAAAAAGGCGCGGTCGCGCTTTGCCCCGACGGCGCTGCCGCCAAAGGAAATCCGCCCCTGCCAGTCGTCATTGAGACCAGCCAAAGCGCGCAGAACGGTGGATTTGCCCGAGCCGCTTTCGCCGACGATGCCGAAACTGCCGCCGGCCTCGACATGGAAGGAAACGCCCTTCACCACCTCTCGTCCGGAAAAGGCGATGCGCAGGTTGTCGATAGCAATGTCGATCATTTCAGCCACTCCGGATCGCGTTGCAGCACGGGCAGCTCATCACGCGGATGCGTGAGCGACGGCATGCAGTTCAAGAGCCCTTTCGTGTAGGGATGTTTCGCCCGCGCAAGTTCGGATGCTTCAAGCTCTTCAACCACATGGCCGGCATACATGACCATGACCCGGTCACAGAAATGCGATACCAGTGACAGGTCATGACTGATCATGATCAGCCCCATGCCACGCTCCGAGACAAGCCGGTCGATCAGCCGCATGATTTCCGCCTGAACGGTGGCGTCCAGCGCCGATGTCGGCTCATCGGCAATCAGAAGTTCCGGATCGGGCGCCAGCATCATGGCGATCATGACACGCTGGCCCATGCCGCCGGAGACCTCGTGCGGATAGGAACTGGCGACGTCACGCGGATTGCGGATCTGCACCTTGTCGAGCAGATCGATCGCTGCCTCGCGCGCTTCGCGCCGGCTGCCGCCCTTGTGGAAACGCCAGCTTTCAGCCACCTGGGAACCAATGGATTTCACCGGATTGAGCGAATATTTCGGATCCTGCAGAATGAAACCGGCCCGCTTGCCGCGGATCTGGCGCATGCCACGTTCATTGGCCTTGAGGATATCGATACCGTCAAAATTGATGGCGTCGGCTTCCACCTTTGCCTGGGGCGGCAGAAGTTTCAGCAGCGCCCGCGCCGTCAGGCTCTTGCCGGATCCCGATTCGCCGACGATGCCGAGCTTCTCACGACCGAGATGCAGCGAAACGCCCTTGACCGCCTCGGAGATACCGCCGGACCGCGTCGGAAAACCGATCCTGAGATTTTCAATATTCACCAGCACGATCAGTCTCCCTTCGGATCGAGAACGTCATGGAGGGCATCGCCGAGGAAATTGAAGGCGAGCGAAACGATGAAGATGGCAGCACCGGGAGCCGCCGCGACCCACCACTGATCGAAGATGAAGCGCTTGGCCGTGGCAATCATCGCCCCCCATTCCGGCGATGGCGGCTGGGCGCCCATGCCGAGAAAGCCGAGGCTTGCCGCGGTGATGATGATCGAGCTCATGTCGAGCGTCACCCGCACGATCATGTTCGGCGTGCAAAGCGGCGCGACATGATGAAAGACGATGCGCCAGTTGGATGCGCCCGTCAGCCGGTAGGCAGCGATGAAGTCCGAATTGCGCACGGTCAGCGTATCGGCGCGTGCCAGCCGCGCATAAGGCGGCCAGGCGGTGAGCGCGATGGCAAGGATGGCGCTTTCGACACCCGGTGTCAGCGCCGCAACAAAGGCAAGCGCCAGGATGAGACGCGGAAAGGCGAGAAACACATCGGTCACCCGCATCAGCGCCTTGTCGACGATGCCGCCGAAATAGCCGGCAATCGCACCGATCGCCAGCCCGATGGGGGCAACAATGATGACCACCGAAACCACCATGCCAAGCGTGACACGGCTGCCATAGATGATGCGCGAATAGATATCGCGACCGAGTTCATCGGTGCCCAGCCAGTATTCCGCAGACGGTGGCGACAGGCGCAGATCAAGGTTCTGCGCTGCCGGATCATGGGTCGCCAGCAGCGGCGCGGCCAGTGCCATGAAGAAGAACAGCAGCACGATGACAAGGCCCATCATGCCGAGCGTATTATGGCGCAGCGACAGCCAGATACGATAGCGGTTGGCCCAGCTGGCCTGTCGTCGCGACGTCGGCGCTTCATCAAGCAGCCAGTCGGTAAGTTTTGCAAACATGTCAGCGAACCCGTGGATCGAACAGGCGGTAGAGAAGATCGGCCAGAAGATTGAGCCCGACATAGATGACACCGATGAGCAGCGTCGCCCCCACAACCGGGTTCATGTCGGCATTCAGAAGCGCCGTGGTCAGATACTGGCCGAGGCCGGGCCAGGCGAACACCGTCTCGGTGACGACAGCGCCTTCCAGCAGGCCGGCATAGGTCAGCGCCAGCACGGTGACCAGCTGCACCGCGACCGTCGGAAAGGCATGCGACCAGATGACCGAGCGCAGCGGCAACCCCTTGGCACGGGCGGTGATGACGAATTCACCCTTCAGCGCGTCGATCATGAAAGCGCGCGTCATACGGGCGATATAGGCCATCGAGAAATAGGCAAGAATGCAGACCGGCTGCGTCAGATGGGCAACGGCGTCCCAGAAGGCACCGGTATCGCCGGCAAGCAGCGAATCGATCGTCAGAAGACCGGTCTTAACCGGAACCATGCCATCATAGATGATGCCCTGCCGGCCCGGTCCGGGGGTGAGCCCCAGAGCCTTGTAGAAAACGATCAGCGAGATCAGCGCCAGCAGAAAGACCGGAATGGAATGACCGGCAAAGCAGACAATGCGGATGACCTGATCGGTGACGGAGCCCTGGCGCACTGCGGCCCAGACACCGAGCGGAATGCCGATGATCATCGACAGGATGAGGGCGTAGGTCGCCAGCTCGAAGGTCGCCGGAAAATAATGGCCGATGTCGTAGGTGACCGGATTCTTGGTCAGGATCGACATGCCGAGATCACCATGCAGCAGCTGCCAGATATAGTCGGCGAACTGCACCGGAAGGGGTTTATCCAGCCCCATGGCGATCCGGGTTTGCTCGACCACGGATTGCGGTGCGTTGTCGCCAACGGCGGCAATGACCGGATCGACCGGCATGACCCGGCCGATCAGGAAGGTAACGACCGTCAGCCCGAACAGCGTCACGAGGACGCTGCCCAGGGTGCCGGAAAAGCCCTTCAGAAAACCCTTCACGACTTGGTGGTCTCCTCGTAGCTATTCGAAGAGGAGAAGACCTGAAGGCGGAAACCGTCAATACCGGTGCGGCATACGGCCGTATCGGTCTTCTGGAACATGAAGGCGAAGGGGCTGTTATCCATGTAGTCCTTCTGCAGCGCTTCGTAGAGTTCCAGACGCTTTGCCGGGTCCTTCTCGTCACGCGCGGCCTTGGCGCGCTCTGCGAAATCGGCATTCTGGAAATGCGAACGCCAGATGAACGGCCGGTCCTTGGCGTCATCCGCATTGTCTTCATTGATGCAGAAGACTTCCGCATTCGAGTTCGGATCGAAATAGTCCGTCCCCCAGGACGACATTGCCATTTCGTGCTGGCGGGCACGCATCTTGGTCAGAACCTGACGGTTCTCACCGGCAAGCAGGTTTACCTTGATGCCGATCTCGGCAAGGCTCGCCTGAACCGCCTGAGCGATATCCGGATAGGGCTGGTTCGAATAGTGATCGAGGGTGATCTCGAAACCATCGGCAAGTCCGGCTTCGGCCATCAGCGCCTTGGCCTTGTCGATATCCTTGTGGAACGGCGTCTCGGTGACGGCGCCGGGAATGCCTGAGGGCTCGAAGCTCTGATGCACCGCATAGGTCATCGGCACGATGTTCTTCTGCATGCCGTCATAATCCAGCGCCCACTTGACCGCCTGCCAGACTTCCGGCTTTGCCAGATATTCATTGTTCTGGTTGAGCGAGATCAGCATCAGTGATGCGATTTCCTGGCGGATGGTTTTGAAGCCGTCAACGCCTTCAACCTGCTTGAGCTGTTCGGTCGTCAGGTTGCGGGCAATATCGGCATCGCCCTTCTGCAGCATCAGAAGCTGCGACGACGGATCGGCGACGTGACGCAGCACGATGCGCTGGAGATTGCCCTTGTACGGACCGTGCGGGTTTACCGTCAGGCCAATGGTCTCGCTCGGCTTCCATGCCTGCAGCACGAAGGGGCCGGAGCCGGCGCTGTTCTTGTTGAGCCAGGTCTTGCCCATGTCATCGCCATCGACATGCGCTTCGACGACGGCCTTTTCGACAATCGCGCCGACGCTGGCCGACAGGCAGTAGAGCAGGAAGGAAATCGCGGTCGGCTCGGCCGTGGTCAGGGTGACGGTCTCGTCATCGACGGCAACGATGGCCTGATCGACATTGTCAGGCGTGAAGCCGAACTGGCCGATGATGAAAGCGGCGCCGCCATTGATCTTGATGGCGCGCTGCAGCGAATAGGCGACGTCTTCGGCCGTGACCGGATTGCCCGATGCAAAGCTTGCCTCAGCCAGCTTGAAGGTGAACACCTTGCCGCTGTCATCAACGCTCCAGCTTGCAGCCAGAACCGGCTGGATCTTCGACGGATCGTCAGGATCGGGAACAATCAGATTCTGATAGAGATTGGTGCAGACTTCACCGGCCAGAGCCTCGTAATTGGCATGCGGATCAAGGGTGGTGATGTTGTCGAGCTGCTGGGCGACGACCAGAATGTCCTTCGGCGTATCGGCGAATGCCTTGGTAAGGTCGAGATAAGAAAGAACAGGCACAACGGCGCTGCCGATCAAGAGTTGTCGTCTGGAAATCATCTGTCTTGTTCCCTTTCAATCCTGTATTGCCGGTGCCAACATCGCCGCCGAGGCGGGCTGCATATTTTTTTGGCAAACGGCCAGGCATGCTGTTATCAGTGCAGGACAGGACTGACCAATTCCGTTTTTTGCAGGCCCTATGCAGGCTTTGCATTTGTTCTCCACCAAAGCGGGGCTCATAAAGGGACATCCTCTTCGGGCTCAGCATTCCCGGCCCTCCCGACACGATTTTCAGGACAACATTCATGCCTCCCTTTTCCGACACGCCTGTTTTCGACGGGCATAATGACGTGCTTCTGCGCCTGCGCCGCTCCGGCAAGGCCGATCCGGCAAAAGCCTTTCTGGATGGGGAGAATGAAGGGCATATCGATCTGCCGCGCGCCCGAGAAGGCGGATTTGCCGGCGGGCTCTGCGCGCTCTATGTTCCCTCGCCAAGCTATGAGAAAGACGCCGACGGCAACATGCCGACGCCCGCCCAGCCTGATGCCCTGAACGAAACCATGGCCATGGCGCGGTTGCTGTTCGAGATCGAGCGGCGATCGGCAGGTGATGTGACTGTCTGTCGCACGGCAGCCGATATCCGCAATGCGATTGCTAAGGGCTCCTTTGCCGCGGTTTTCCATATCGAAGGGGCTGAAGCGATCGGCGCAGACCTCGATGCGCTCTACGTTCTGCATCAGGCGGGGCTGCGCACGCTTGGCCCGGTCTGGAGCCGTCCCAACATCTTCGCCTTCGGTGTGCCCTTCCGCTTTCCCTCAAGCCCCGATATCGGCCCGGGCCTCACCGATACCGGCAAGGCGCTGATCCGCGCCTGCAATGACCTGAAGATCATGATCGACCTGTCGCATATGAACGAAAAGGGTTTCTGGGACATCGCGGCGATTTCCGACGCGCCGCTGGTTGCGTCCCACTCCAATGTTCAGGCGCTGTGCCAGCACTCGCGCAATGCCACCGACCGCCAGCTTGATGCGATCGGCGAGACCAACGGGCTGATCGGCATTAATTTCGGCGTTCTCTTCCTCAACAAGGATGGCATCAAGGATCCCGCGATCGGCGTCGAGCCGCTGATCGACCATATCGATTATGTCGCCAACCGGATCGGCATTGATCACATCGCCCTCGGCTCGGATTTCGACGGCACCACGATTGCCACAGCGCTGAAGGATTGCCGCGGTGTGCGTCTGATCGTCGATCGCCTGAAGGCCCGCGGCTATGATGACGCAGCCATTGCCAAGGTCACGCATGAAAACTGGATCCGCGTTCTCGGCGCGACCTGGGGCGCCTGATAGCGGCGATCCCCGTCAGCCATCCGGTCCATCTTCCCGTGCCGGCATGTCAGCAATCGCGACCAGCCATTGACCTGACAAGGTCATCCGGGCCTGGTGACACAAATCGCAAAACGGTCCTGGGTCATTCGCTCCAGCGCTTTCCAGAACGGCATCTTGCGGGCCTGGGCGAGGTGAATGCGGCCCATGGACCGGTCAATGACGGGATCGGCGAAACCCGCTTCCAGAAGCAGGGCGACCACGGCTTCGGCCGGCATGGCGTCGCTGAAATGGACATTCTCGCGGATGCGCTTGTGGCGCTCCGCCAAGTCCGGTGACAGATGTGTACCCCGATTGTCGCCCGGCCGGCCTAGCAGACGGTCACAGAACTGGTGCAGACGGCTTGCCCAGCTCTTGTGCCCCATATTGCCGTCAACGATGAGCAGCTTGCCGCCTGGCTTCAGCAGCGCGAACCATTCGGCGAAACAGGCTTGCGGATCAACCAGCGTCCACACGAGATGTCGATTGGTGATGACGTCATAGCTTTCACGCGGCTCCATGGTATTCTCCGCATCCCGCATGATGAAGCGAATATCGGCCCCCCGCATTTTCGCCTTGCTGCGCGCCCGTTCCAGCATCGCCTCGGACCAGTCGGCACCGGTGACGGCAAAGTCAAGATCATGAAGCAGATGCGAGATGACGGCGGTTCCGCAGGCGAGGTCCAGCGCCCGACGCCCATCACCGCGGCCGAGATGTTTCGCAATCAACCGATGCCAGCCTTTGCGCTCCGCATCTGAAAAAATCTCGTGCCCGACACTGTCGTCGAACGTTGCCGCACGTTTTGACCAGAAGTCGCGAATTTCATCGCGAATGGAATAGTTTGGCTTCGCCGCGTCCACTTGCTTGTCCCTGCTCCACTGCTAACTGTTTGGAATCACTCTAAAAGATATAAGTTGATTCAATTAATCATGTTTTATAAGAGCGCTTCTGTATCAAACTTGGAGCAGGACGCCAATGAAAATTCACACGCTTTTTGCCGCCTCAGCATTGCTGCTGGCCGCCATGACAGGCCCGGTGCTGGCCGACCCGTTCACGGTCACGGATGTGGCTGGCCGCGCGGTGAGCTTCGACAAGCCGGTTGAGCATGTCATTCTGGGCGAAGGGCGGATGATCTACGCCCTGGCGACGATCGAGACGGACGACCCCTTCGCCAAGGTCGTGGCCTGGCGCAATGACCTGTGGAAGAACGATGCTGATGCCTACGATGCCTACGCAGCGCGGTTTCCCGAGGTCAAGGACCTGCCGATGCTCGGCCGCCTGACCGACGGCACGCTTCAGACCGAAACCCTGGTTGATCTGAAGCCCGACGCCGTGCTTCTGCCGATCGGAGACAAGCAGGCAGCCGATGAAGTCGGGCTTGAAGACATGCTCAACGCCGTGGGTGTGAAACTCGTCTATATCGACTTCAGGGAACATATTCTCGAAAACACCGAGCCGAGCCTGCATATTCTGGGCCAGATGTTCGGTAATGTTGAACGCGCTGACCAGGTCGCGGCTTACTGGGACCAGCAGATGGCGCGGGTTACAGATGTGCTTGAGACGGCGCAACCCGAAGAGCCCAAGGTCTTCATGTACCGGGCCGCCGGCTATTCCGATTGCTGCGGCACATTCGGGTCGGATAATTTCGGGCTGATGGTCAAGCTTGCCGGCGGTCACAATATCGGCTCTGACTTCCTTCCGGGCTATACCGGCACGATCAACCCCGAACAGGTGATTGCCTCCAATCCCGATGTCGTCGTCGCCACGGGCGCAAACTGGGGACATAATGAAGGGATCTCCGGCTTTGTGAATGTCGGCCCGGGTGCCGCAGCGGTTGCCGATGACAGCCGCGCAGCCTTGGCCAAGCTGATGCAGGCCCCCGCCTTTACCGGAACGACCGCTGTGGCGGACAACAATGTCCACGCCATCTGGCACCAGTTCTACACCAGCCCCTACCAGTTCGTTGCCGTGCAGCGACTGGCCAAGTGGTTCCACCCGGATCTCTTTGCCGATCTCGATCCGGACGCGACATTCCGCGAATTCAGTGAAACCTTCCTGCCCATTCCCTACGCGCCGGGCTACTGGGTTTCGCTCGACGGCAAGGATTGATGATGTCTGCTGCTGAGGCTATCGCAGACGCCGGTGAAAGGGGGCGCGATCAATATCGCGCTCTCGCGCGCCGCAAGACCCTGGTGCTGCTGGCGCTTTTCTGTGCGCTCTGCCTGTCCTTTGCTGTCGACCTTGCAGTGGGGCCGGCATCCTACAGTCTTGACCAGGTGGTGCGTGCGCTCTTTGAGCCATCATCCGTTTCGGATCAGGTCCGGGTTGTCGTCTGGGAAATCCGCATGCCTGTGGCGCTCATGGCCATCGTTGTCGGCGCCGCATTGTCGGCGGCAGGCGCACAAATGCAGACAATTCTCGCCAATCCGCTGGCGAGCCCGTTCACGCTCGGCATCTCGGCCGCGGCCAGCTTCGGCGCCGCTCTGGCAATCGTCATTGCCATTCCGCTGCTTCCGGTCGCTGAAGCCTTCATGGTTCCGGTCAATGCCTTTGTGATGGCGCTTCTGGCAACGCTGTTCATCCACTTCATTTCGCAGATGCGCGGTGTCACCGTGCAGACCATCGTGCTGCTTGGCATCGCGCTGGTGTTCACCTTCAACGCATTGCTTGCCTTCGTGCAGTATCTGGCCTCCGAACAGGCGCTGTCCTCCGTGGTCTTCTGGACCATGGGCAGCCTGACCAAGGCGACCTGGCCGAAAATCTGGATGACGCTGGCGGTGCTTGTCATCTCGGTTCCGCTGTTTGCCCGCAACGCATGGGCGCTGACGGCCATTCGTCTCGGCGAGGACAAGGCGGCAAGCTTTGGGGTCAATGTGCGCCGGATCCGGCTTGAAAGCATGCTGATCATTGCCGTTCTGGCGGCCGTTCCGGTCAGCTTCGTCGGCACGATCGGCTTCATCGGCCTGGTCGGACCGCATATTGCCCGCATGATCCTTGGTGAGGATCAGCGGTTCTTCCTGCCGGGCTCCATCCTCACCGGTGCCCTGCTGCTTTCGCTCACCTCCATTCTTGCCAAGATGATCGTGCCCGGCGTGGTCATCCCCATCGGCATCATCACGGCACTGGTCGGTGTGCCGTTCTTCTTCTCGCTCATCCTGACCAATCTGAGGCGAACATGGTAGAACTCAGACTTGAGGGTGTCGGGGCCCGCTACGGCCATCGCCTGGCGGTTTCCGGTATCACGACCCCACGGCTGCGGGGCGGTGAAGTCGTCGCCGTCATCGGCCCCAACGCGGCCGGCAAGTCGACGCTGTTCCGCCGCATCGCCGGACTTCTTCACGGCCCCGGCACCGTTCACCTCGACGGCTCGGACAAGGGAAAACGCGCCATCGGCTATATGCCGCAGGATATCAGCGCCAATGCCGTCCTGACGGTCTATGAATCCATCCTGCTCGCCCGCAAACAGGGCCATGGCTGGGCTGTTCATGACGACGACCTTCAATTGATCGATGCGGTCATGGCGTCACTCGGCATTGCCGATCTCGCCTTTCGCGAGCTTTCCGCACTCAGTGGCGGCCAGCGCCAGCTTGTTTCCATTGCCCAGACACTGGCACGTGAGCCCGATGTCCTGCTGATGGACGAGCCGACCAGCGCGCTGGATCTTCACCGTCAGGTCGAGGTGCTGGATCTGGTGAAAGCGGAGGCGAAGGCCCGGGGCATGCTGGTGATGATCGCCATTCACGATCTCAATCAGGCGCTGCATTTCGCCGACAAGGCCCTGATCATTGCCAAAGGCAGGCTGCATGCCTGCGGCGCCGTCAGCGAGGTTGTCACGACAGAGATGTTGCGCCTCATCTACAAGGTCGAAGCACGCATAGAACGCTGCTCACAAAATCTGAGCCACGTCATTGTCGATGGCCGAATCCGCTAAGCAACGTACCATGATGGCCGGAGAGGACTGGCTGGAATTCCTTGATGTACCATTTCTCCGTGGTGACCAAAAGCACTACATACGGGATGGAATTGCCAGAATTGCAGGCGATGCAGGACAATAGAGGCGTACTTCACTTTGCATCCCTGGCGAAGTACGCGGCCGCTATTTTAGGATATCGCGCTCCTCGGTGACGCGAACCAACTCTTTCCTAAGCCGCTTGATCTCCTCGGATTCGGCGCTGGCCTGTGGCGTTGAGCCGGAACTAATTTACATGGGGGCCGTCAAATACGTGTTGTACGACGACGGCGGCGGCTCCGGCGGTCCAGTAGTATCCTGTCTCATCCGTTATGATCGACGGAGCTTTTTCGCGGTAGTAATAGTGATCGAAGGCTTCCCGCATGGGCCCCATAAATGCATCGCCGAATGATGTGCTCTCACCGCCGAAAATGATCATTTCGTGGTCGATCAGCGTGTTCCATTGTGCGAGGTGACGGCCAATCGTCGCTCCGGCATCACGAACGAGCTCCAGCGCGGCCGGGTCTTGCGCGATCACAGCCGTGGCAAGATCAGTAGGATTGCCGCGCTCTTGCCAACGTTCTTGCATCGCGGTCACCGAATAGTAGGCCTGCAGGCAACCATGTCTGCCACACTCGCAAAGACGCCCACCTTCTTGGTGCATGATATGGCCAACCTTGCCGGCATTGCCAATTTGTCCACGCCAGACCTGGTCGTTGATGACTGAGGCAAAGAACAGGCCTTCGCCAATGGCAAAAACGCCAAAGGATTGCTGCTGCATGCCCAGGCCGAAAAGGTGGTGCGCCTGCGCATAGGCAAGCGTATCGTCCTCAACGAATACAGGCATCTCCAGCGCTTTGCTGAGCATCGTCCCGATAGGAACATTCTCCCAGCCGAAGCGAAAGCTGCGCAGACAGGAGCCAGTACGTGTGTCGAGATGTGCCGGCATTGTCCAGCCGGCCCCAAGAATAGGCCGATTTGGCTCGTTGCGAGAACGCAAGACCTCATTGACTGCCTGGCGGGCGCAACCGACCACGGCCTTGGGGTCATAGTCGTTCAGAGGCACACTTCGCTGCTCAAGCGGTTCCATCGCGAGATCCGTCAGCACACAATCAAGGCGATCACGGCCCAGCTTAAGGCCGATGGCGAGGTGGCCCTCACGGTTCAACCTCAATGGTACAGGGCGCCGACCGAGCGAGCTATCTCGCGGCGCATGTTCCACGAGATAGCCTTCTTCGAGTAGATCTTTGACGACAAAGCCGACGACGGCTGCTGAAAGGCCGGTGCTTACGGTGAGGTCCGAACGGCTCATCTCTTCGTTTCGACGGATCAGATTGAGGATCATCTGGCGATTTATCGCTCTGCCCGTCTTCTGGTCGATTTTCTGACTATGATTTCGGTTCATCAATTCGGCGCCAATCATCTGTTTCGCTATGGCGGCCTGTGGCCGTGATCGCCTGATATGCCAAATGAAGGCTCATAGCTCATTTCCTGGAGATAGGATAGCCGCACCATAGCCCTCAAGCTCCAACGTTCCGCGGATATGCCGGTCCGTAAGGCGATCTGAATACGTGCCGTCGAGCTCGATCTTGACCTTTTCGCTACCGGTATTAATCACGAATATCATTTTCCTTCCGTCGTCTCCGCTTCGCTCACTAATCTCGACCTCCGGGGTCTCAACGGACAGGATCGGGGCGACGTCTGCCACTTCGCATATGGTGTCAGCCAGTCGCTCGGCGAGGGCTTCAGTAAGATATGTGCCAAGGTAGCTTGCCTGACCTTGCCCCAGTTTACGGGCTGTCAAAACGGGCTCACCGGCCAGAAAACGCGTTGACCACTCAGCCAGCGTTTCGACGTCATCCTCCAACATGAGTCGCTCATAGAGATGCCCAGCCTGATATTCTTTGTTGCCGAAGCGCAAGTTATAGCGTCTCCCGGCTGAGCAGGCGGGAACGCGACCGGTCGCGGCTGGGCCGAAGCCATCTGCCCGTCCGGGCGGTTCAAACAGGCCATCCGCGCCAGGCCCCGTCATCCGGCCGAATTCCTCGACTTTGATACCGAGAAGCTCAGACAAACCGTTTCCTGGTGCCAGTTTCTCATGGATATGGTTGTCGACCGTCCTCGTTCCGGTCATCGCCGAGACAATCAGAAGCCCGCCATTTTCCACAAACCGACGGAGGTTTTCGGTCCATGCGTCATTCCACATCATGAAATGCGGGACATAGAGCGCCTTAAGCTTGCTCAGATCGTCCGAGGGGTGGATGAAGCCAGCGGCGATATTGCGCTCATACAAGACCTTGTGGAGCAGGATGCCATCCTCTCGTGGTGAGGGTAGGCCCATGGGATAGGTCTTGTAGCTCTCCTGATTGTCGAAATCAGCTGCGGCAATGCCAACATCCATTCTGACATGTGTACCCAGCAATTCCGTTTTGATCGCTTCGATATCTTCAGCGAAATGCTTGGCTTCTGCGAAACGCCTGCGCGGCTCATTGTCGTGATCGATCAGGCCCATCCAGTAAATCTCTGCGCCGAAATGCGCCGGGCGCCAGCGGAAAAACATCAAACCGTCGGCCCCACGCGCTACGGACGTAAGTGCCATGCGGCGCATTTCTCCGGGCTCTGGAGTCATGGTGGCGAACGTTGGCTGACTGCCCAGACCAGATGCCTGTTCCGGCACGATGAAGTTGCCGCCAAATGCGCGGAACCAGTCAAGCGCCAGCGCCTGGGTATAGGCATGGCCTCCGTTGCGCTGCATTTCATCATGCAACATCGGGTAAACATCATAGCCCAGAAAATCGAGATCTTCCCCGAAATTGCCGCGCAGATCAATGTCATCGAGATGGCCGAGATTATGATAGATAAACCAGCCAGTTTTTATCGACCGGAGGATCTCTATTTGGTCTTTTTGAAAGGCCGCGGTGGCAGCTGCGAGAAACCGATGATAGTCTTGGCGATGACCAGGCGAGACGTATCCAGGCGCCATCGGCAAAGGCAATTCTATCTGCTCGAAACTGTCATAATGGGTCGCCCAGAAATCACCGCCCCAGGCCGTATTAAGTGCGGCAATGTCGCCATATCTTAGATGGCACCATTTGCGAAATTCAATGGCGCAACTTTCCGAAAAGCTGATTGAAGTCGTGGTATTCAGCTCATTGTCTGTCTGCCAGCCGATAACGTTAGGATCGTCCTGATAGTGTTCTGCCATCGCCCTGGTGATCCGCCGCGAATGATCGCGTAGAACCGGGCTGGTCGTATCGGCATGCTGGCGCGAACCGTGAATGGCACGCCGTCCCTGTTCGTCGGCACGTAGAACCTCCGGATGCGCAACCGTCAACCATCGCGGTGGTGTCGCGGTTGGTGTGCAAAGAATGGTTTTGATGCCATAGCGTCCCAAAACCGCGATTGCGTCATCAAATAACGAAAAATCGAAATGCCCCTGGTAAGGCTCCCAAATGTGCCAGGCAAATTCCCCCATGCGAACGGTGTTAAAGCCAGCCTCTGCCATGCGCTTTGCATCGTTTTCCCAGAGGTCACGGCTAACATGCTCGGGGTAATGTGGCACGCCAAGGATGAACTGGTCGATATTGACAGGCCGCCAGACAGAAAGCGGTGCGGATTTTGCAGTCTTTTTCATGGTCACCCTTTCGCACGCCTGGCGTGCTCATGCCGGAGTGGTTTCTCGATTGTGATGGTTTTGCCGTCAGGGCCGAAGAGGTAGGCGTCCTCCGGCGAAAAACCGAAGTCGATCATGTCGTCTTCAAGCGCAACCGGAAGATTGGTTAGCAGCGTGACATCGCTAGTGCCTGTGTCGGAACCAATGGCTTTGAGCGCGCCAGCAGCTACGTAGAGAACGGTTTCACGGCCGAGCTCTTCCGAAAGGCGGAGCCTGCCACGTGCCATCACCGGCATATCAGAGGCGAGGATGAAGTGTTCGGGCCGCACCCCAACCGTGATCTGCTCACCGGTTTTCAAACCATGTTTCTCGCTTATGTTGTTGAAGGTAACAGAGCCCAGTCCAGCAAGGTGAACGCGTGCAGTCGCGGAGGTTACAGTTTCAACCCTCCCCTCAAAGAAATTCATGCGCGGAGACCCGAGAAACGAGGCGACAAAGCGATTGCAGGGGTTGTTGTAGAGCTGCAACGGGGCCCCGACCTGTTCAATCTCACCGGCATGCAAGACGACAATCCTGTCAGCCATTGTCATCGCTTCGACCTGGTCATGGGTCACGTAGATCATCGTGGCATCAAGTGCTTTGTGAAGCGATGCGAGTTCAACCCGCATCTGGGTTCTGAGCGCGGCGTCGAGATTGGAGAGAGGCTCGTCAAAGAGGAAGACATGCGGTTGGCGGGTGATTGCCCGTCCGATGGCCACTCGCTGCCGCTGGCCTCCGGAAAGCTGCGCCGGCTTCTTGTCGAGCAGGTTTTCGATGCGCAGGATTTTTGCGGCTTTTCCGACCGCTGCCTCGATCTCGGCGGCGGGCCGTTTCATGATCCGCAGGCCAAAGCCCATATTGTCCCGCACGGTCATATGCGGATAAAGGGCATAGGACTGAAACACCATCGCGATGCCCCGATCACCGGGTTCCTCATGTGTGACATCTTTCCCTGCGATCTCGATTAGGCCGGAGGCGACGTCCTCAAGGCCGGCGATTGTCTTTAGCAACGTCGATTTTCCGCAGCCGGAGGGCCCGACCATGACAACGAATTCACCTGGTGCGATATCGAGATTGATGTTTTTCAGCGCATGAAAGCTGCCGTAATTCTTGTTGATGTCAGCCAACTTCACATTCGACATTTTCGTTTTCCTTGTCAGCTGTCAGCCTTTGACCGCGCCCATGGTCAGGCCGGAGACAAAGTGTTTTTGCATGAGGAAGAACATCAGAACCGGTGGCACTGCGACGATCAGCGTGGCAGCCGAAATGATGTTCCATGAGGAGACCCACTCACCACGCAGATTGGCAAGCCCGGCGGTTACCGGCTTTACTGCGTCAGTCTGGGTAAGGACGATTGCCCAGAAGTAGTCATTCCATATGAAGGTAAAGAGCAGGATACTGAGCGCTGCAAGCGCCGGGCGCACGAGCGGCACCACAATGATGACCAGGATTTGCAATGGTGAGGCGCCTTCTGCTCGGGCGGCCTGAAACAGTTCACCGGGCAAAGCAGCAATGAAGTTGCGCATGAACAGCGTTGCAAAGCCAAGCTGGAAGGCAACATGAAAGATGATAAGTGCACCGAATGTGTCATAGAGCCCCAGGGCGACCATCAGGTCACGTACCGGGATCATGAAGATCTGGTGCGGCATAAAGTTGCCGCCGATGAAAATGGCGAACAGGAGAGTCGCTCCCCTGAAGGGGTAGCGTGAAAACACGAAGCCGGTCATGGTCGACAGGATCAGCACGGCAACAACAGACGGAACGGTTATGATCAGGCTGTTGCGAAAATAGGTCAACATATCAGTCTGAGTGAAGACCGCCGTGTAGTTGTCTATGATGTTGAATTCACTTGGCCAGCCCCAGTAATTGCCGGCCATAATGTCATCAAAGGTCCGGAAGGACGTCACGATGATGGCCAGCATAGGCAGGAGCCAGAGAAAAAGAACGAACCAGACCGCCGTCATATAGAGCATGCGGGCCGACCGGTTGTTCTCGGCGATGGGACGCGGATACATAGACATCAGCCTCCGTTTTCAGCTCGAAGAAGGCTGGCGACGTACCAGACGATAAAGACGAGCATGATTGCGAACAGAACCGTTGCGATCGCGGCGCCGTAACCGAAGCGGTATGAAAATAGCGATTCCTCGTACATCTGGTAGGCAAGGACGCTTGAGGAGCCGAAAGGGCCGCCTGACGTCATGACGGAAATGATGTCAAAGGAACGCAGAGCCCCGATCATCGAGATCGCTACGGCGATGAAGCTGACTTGTTTGAGTTGCGGCAGGATGATGTGGCGTAACATCTGCCACCCACGTGCATTGTCGACACGTCCGGCCCCAATGATTTCGCTATCGAGATTATTGAGCCCCGCCAGAAACAAGACCATGCAGAAAGCGACCTGTGGCCACAAACCGGCAAAAACAATGGCGAGCGTCACATAGCGTGCACTTGAGAGCAAGGCGGGAGCTGGAAGCCCGAACAGACCGAAGAGCTTTGCAAGGATGCCAAAGGTCGGATCGTAAAACCAGGTGAAGATAACGCCGACGGTAACGAGCGAAAGCACGAGCGGCATAAAGAACAGCGACTTCGCCAGTCGCATACCGGCAATCTTCTGGTTGACCAGAAGCGATATAGCAAGGCCGATCGGAGGGGCGAGCAGAAAGACAACCAGCCAGATCGCATTGTTGCGCAAGGCCGTCCAGAACTGCGGATCCTGCCAGAGTTCTCTGTAATTTTGAAAGCCGATGAATGCCGGATCCCCAAACCCATCCCATTGATAGAACGAAATCCATAACGTCTTGAACGTCGAGTAGACGATAACGACAAAGAACAGGATCAGGCCGGGAGCGAGAAGAAATGCGGGCGTACACCGCTGCAAGGACTTGCGAGCGATCATGGTTATTCATGTCTCCATTGATTACCCTTACGGGAGTTGGGCGACGACCGGGAGGAGTAATCGGCCGCCGCCCCGGGAGGTCTTTCAGAGCGCGCCATAGGCACGCTCGCGCGCCTTTTCGATCTGCCCAAGAATGCTGTCGGCACGATCAGGATAGACCATAAACTCCTGGAAGCCCTTCATTCCGGCCTGAGCGACATCGGGATTGGTATCGCGGTCATAATACTGCGACGTGCCTTCGACGGTTTTCATCTCGTTGATTGCCATCGCGATGATCGGATCGTCGTTGAGGTCGACATCAATCCTCGCGGGTGGATTGCCATCCGGTTTGATGTAGGTCGCGAGATTATCCGGCTGATAGAAATAGGTGAGGAATTCTCTTGCCACCTCAGGGTTCGGCGCGCCTGACGGGATATGAATCGAATCGACCGAGAAATCTTCATAACGGCCGATGGATGGATCGATCGTCGGGAAAAGCTGAAAGCGGATTTGGTCGATATCTTCCGCAGGCGTAACCTGTTTGACAAAACTGCCGAGATCCAGCATCGCAGCACGCTTCTGAACCATGGCCGATGCGGCTTGCTCCCAGGCATAAGAGGTCGCATTCGGTGTAAAGAGACCGGCGTCGATGAGATCGGACCACTTGGACATCACATTTGCGACTTTCTGATCCGTATAGGCAACTTCACCATTCATCAGCGCCTGATGAAATTCCAGACCGTTGATCCTGAGGTTCATATGATCGAACCAACCGCCGGCGGGCCACATATTCTTGATGCCCATGCTAACGGGAACGATGCCCGCAGCCTTGGCCTTCTCGCCAAGCGTGAAAAAGTCGTCAAAGGTCTTTGGCGGTGTCAGCCCGGCTTCGTCAAACATATCCTGGCGATAGAACAGTCCCCATAAAATCCCGGCCGTTGGCAGCCCATACTGGCGGCCCTTTACCGTCACAGCGCTCATTGAGGGGACAACCTTGGCCCATCCCTCTTGCTCGACGAGATCGGTGATATCTGCGAACAGACCTTTTTCGACAAAAGAACGCATCCGTTCACCCGAATACCAGAAACAGATGTCCGGCGGACTGGCGACGAGATAATTTCGGATCGCGGTCTTGTGGGCCTCATGGTCCATATTGTTGACGGCGACCTTCACGCCTGCGGCCCGGCCAAAATTAGCCGCAATCGTTTCAAGAGCTTCCCGCTGCTTGGGGTTGCTCCGGTTCGAGATAATGATGAGCTCGCGCGATTGCGCGAGCGCGGGCACGGCAAGAGCAAGTGAACTTGCTCCGGTGGCAGCGATGAACGAACGTCTCGTGAGCTTGATAGCCATAACTTTCCTCCCTGTACGGCATGGACAGACAAGAGCACAGACCTCATACGGAGTCAAATTATTTTAATAAACTAATTACCTAGGGCCTGACCTAAATGTTGGCCTGCCGAAACGTGTGGTGAACTGGCGTCTAGTATTCGTTGCTCGCGACCATATCCTGAGCGTACGTCAGAGATACAGCTCCATGATCAGCGTTATGCCTGACCTCTGGACAAGTGCTTCCAGCGCCCATTACCGACCAAAAGGTGCGATGAAGGCCGGTCGCAAAGAACGTCAACATGTTTCCAATAGGCCTCCAAACTGGACCGCCCGATACCTGTCCCGTTTCGGCCACTCGTGTCATCGACTTCGTCGCCTGCAAGCAGACATTCAGCGAATATCGGCTCGGTTCAAATCAAAGGCCTTTGTTTGCTCTGCGAAACGCAATGGGCGACATCCCCTGGCTTTGGGCAAAGGCGCGCGTCAGATGCGTTGAATCGCTGTATCCAAGACGAAAGGCGATCTCGGTCACGGACATTTCAGAGCCCGCGAGTAAGGTCCTGGCACGTTCCATCCGCACATCGGACACAAGCTGCCGGTACGAACTGGATTCGGCCTTCAGCCGTCGCTGAATGGTTCTTGGCCCGAGCCCCAGACGGTCCGCCACACCGTTGATCTGCGCTGTCCCGGTGAGAAGATCCAGATGAATTGTTTCGCGAACGAGCGCGGAGAAGGCATTCGGCGGCCGTCCCTGCACCATCGTTTTCAAGTCACGCCATCCTGGCTGCGATAAAGGCTCGCTTCGCACATTTCTCCGGTTTTCCAGAAGCCTGGACGGGAAAGCAAACGCCATGGCATGGCTTCCGCTGCGGATCGGTACGGACAATGCTCTTGCCATCGCTTCGATGCGCTGGTCATAAGCAACGTCCAGCTCGATCCAGTCCGGTTTCCAATGCTGGCCCGCATAGCAGCGAAACGAGCTGAGCAGGGCAGGTATCGTATGCTGCAGATGCTGAAGACGTTCAGCAGGACGGAGACCAAATATGTGATAGGTGAATTGCGCGCGCGATCCGCTGGTCGACAATCTCAGCGCAGTGCCAGTCTGGTGATAGGCAATCGCTCTGGCTGCCCGCTGAAGGCAACCACGCAGTGTCGGCGCAGCGCGCGAATAGGCGACCCAAGTGCCATAGGCATCGATCATCGCCCGCCCTGTCTTCAGCCCCAGAAGCGGATCGCCTGTCATACGGGCCGCCGCTTCGTAAAGCATAATCAGGTTATTGAGCGGCACCATGCGTTCAGCTTCGCCGGCAACATCAATCGGCAACCCCGCCTCGGCAAAAAGCTGCGCGGCAGCATGTGGTCCTTCCATCCGGTCAAGAAGTGCCGGAAGCGGGCCAATGCCACGCACCGAAGTCATCGCGATTGATGTATTTGATCGGGCCAAGATGGATCTTTGTCATGATATGGCAGGTTGATATCAGTATTACGTAATTGAAGCGCAACGCTTTGAGACGGTCAAGGGCTGGACATTCCGCGCAAAAAGACCTGTCATCCTGAGAAGGGTGGTTCCGACGGACAATCCGATCAGTTTACTTTCGACTGGAGCTCCTAGAACGCTACGTTCAGATTTGCCGAAAAGACGTTTTCTTTCGCACTGCTGCCAAACCGCCCCTGATAGCCAAGGCCGAATGTCGCATTTTGCGTCACGCCGAAATCGATCCCGGCTCCGACAAGGGCTGTGTCTTCGGCAATCGGTACGCCGGTGACGGTAAAGGCTCTGGATGTGGCAAAGGCATGGGTTGCCGATGACGCCGTGTCACCGAAGGCATGTTGCCAGCCCAGCATGCCATGGAGCTTCGCCTCGCTCCGACTGAAACGGAAGCTGTGCCCTGCCCTGATACCGAGCGTGGTATAGGTGACGTCGGAATTGTCGCTGCCGCCATAAAGCCCGGCCGTACCGTTTTCGCTATAACTTCCCGTGTTGAGATGGACC
>NZ_JAATVV010000029.1 GCF_013184775.1 Martelella sp. HB161492 | reverse complement strand
TGACCGAGAACCAGCCGCTCGGATCGGAAATGATTTCTGCGGTGTCACCCATGGGGCAAACCCTCCATCTCAGCTAAAATCAGGGGTAATGGTGCCGACGATGCGGCCCGCGTCATCTTCGGGCCATTCGCTCGCAGCCATGGTCGCGACATCGTAGCTGGCCCAGTCGCCATCCGAAGACGGCACGATGGTGCCGACCACAAGCCCGGCCGCGTCAGCTGGCCAGTCCGTTCGTGTCGCAGGCGTCAGCCTGAACCCGGCCGCCTCACCGGCGGCCGCACCAAGGCGAAGAGCAAGACCAAGAAACATCAGGCCACCCCTTCGCTTGTTTCAGATGGCTTGTCCTGTTCGGGGATCAAAAGCCCGGTCGCGGGATCACAATAGTTGAGCGCCTTCACGGCAGCATCGGCACGGTCGGCCTTGACCAGCCATGTGATTGTGTCGGTTGCCGTGTCGTCTTCTGAGATGATCTCAAAGACGTTTTCGTCTGTCTTCGCGGGACGAATGCGGGCAAAGCCATCCTGATTGACCAGACTGACGACAATGGTGTTTTGCGCCAGCGCCGCCCATGTTCCGGACGTCAGACCACAGGCCGCGTCGATATCGACCGTTGCCTGACCGTCAACCAGTGTCGCCGTGCCCCAGGCCTCAATCCCGTTATGCGGGCTTTCGGTCGAGGCGAAGACCAGAGACTTGCCATCAATGACAGGATGATCGATGCGGAAATTCTTCGCAGCACCGGTAATGCTGCCGGGCACCGAGAAGTCACCGTCGCAGGTAAAAATCAGATAGGCGCTGACCCCTTCAGAATCATTTTCGACGCCAATCGTGGCATTTGGCCGGGCGCCGGAAGGCTGGGAACCGCAGAAGAAAGCGCGCTTGGTCGGGTCATCATAGGCATAGGAATAATACCGGCCGCCTGCAGGAGTGGCGGTTCCCGTCTTGGCAATCAGGTTGCGGGTCTCAAGCGTGCCGGTGAGCGTGCCGCCGGATGTGGCCAGCGCGCCAAGCGTCGCCAGTGCCGTTGCTGCATCGCCATCATCCAGAAGTGTTCTGGCAAAGGCGGAAACGCCAAGTGTCGTCAGTGCCGCACTTGCATCGGCATCGTCCAGCAGCGACCGGGCAAAGCCTGTCAGCGTCGCAAGGCCCGCAGCACTTGTGCCGGTAAAATAAGCCAGCCTGTCAGCGGCAGGGGTCAGCCCGGCAATGGAGGCGAGCGCCGGATTGTTGAGCCGCTGGATATAGTCGGCCAGCGCCACGGCATTGGCGATCACCTGTTGCGTGTCATCCTGCCGGGCAAGTGCATAAGCATAGGTGCCGGTTGCCCCCTGCCAGGTGACAGCCGCCGTGATCGTCGTGTCACTGTCAACAGAGGCAACCGGCAGGGCATTGCCTTCTGCCGCCGGATAGATCACGCCGCCAGCGATCACGGCCGTCTGCCAGCCCGTGCCGGTGCCTGTCACGGCCGCCGACCCATTGGTCAGCGTCACCGTGCCCGTTGTGTATAGGGTCATGGGGAGAAGCCTCAGAGGTAGTTTGTTACATCAGCGAGGAGATAGAAGACATCAGGATCGGAGGCGCTGCTCACAGACCCCGCCACCGGTGCCACCGGATATTGATAGACGCTGACCGGCGCGGAACTGTCGCCGGTCAGATACCAGGCGCCCCAATAGTACCAGAGCCCCTGTTGTGCGAAGTCACGGACAGCAACGGCGGGCTTGACCGGCAGGATTGCCATATCCCGCCCGCTTACAAAAGTCTGCGAAAGCCGCAGGACCCGATCGGACGAATGGAACACCGAACGCCCCTGATCGTCGAAGACCTCAAGCCCGAAATTATCACCGGAATGGGTGTAGGGGCTGGCATCGAAGAGATAGAGCGCTGCAGTTTTTGCCCCCTGCGATCCGCTGCCGATCGCGCCAGAAACCGTCACCGTGCCATCGCCATTCCCGGCAATGACGACATTGACGCAGGCCCCGCCGCTCACCGGACGGACACAGACAATCGCGCTGTCAGCCGCCGTCACCGTGTATGAGAAGGTGGAACCGTAAAAGGCCGCACCGCTGACAATGCTGTCACTGCCATCCGTTGCAATCGTCCGGGCATCGACCAGCTTGTAGACACCATAGGTCTGATCAAGCTGAAGAATGCCGCTTTCATTGCGGATCTCGACACCGGCCGTCATCAGTAAACCCCATAGACAAGCGGATAGGACCCGGACGCCTGATCAGAGGCAATCGTCCAGCTGATCGTCGTGCCGGAGATTGTCACCGTCACCGCCTTCGCCACCGCCGGGCTTGTGGTGGCAAGGAAGAAGAACGGCGTGCCGGTCGCAAGCCCGGCATCCGAATGGCTGCCGCTGGTGCCGGTGATCGTGGTGACACCGATCACCCGGCCGGTTCTGCTGGTGGTATCGAGAACAATGCGGCCGGATGCATCGAATGTCTGCAAGCCCGCCGTCATCACCAGATCCCCATGCGCACACGCAGAGTGCCGTTGCCGTCATAGACCTGCACAAGGCTGTTATTGATCTCCAGCCGCTGGCCGGAGCTTGCCGACCTGATCGAGATCTGCCCGGCCTCGCTGATCGTCACCAGATTGTTGATGTTGAGCGATCCGGCCAGCAGCGCATAGGTCTTGAGCGTGCCGTTCTCATAGACGAACGGCTTCGAATTGCTGTCGAGAACAACGAACTGATCGGCGGAGACGGCAAAGCGGCTCTTCAGCGTGCCGCCATCATTGTAAAGCTCGAGGAAGAAGCCGCTTTCGATATAGTCGCCACCCGTCCCTGCCCGCAGCATCACCGAATAGCGGGCAGAAACGCCCGACTGATCGGCAGCAGCCCGAAAGGCAATCTGCCCACCGGCAAAGCTGTCATTGAGCGAGACGGACACGGTGTCGATCTCTTCAGCCAATGCCTCATCAGCGGCAGCCCTTGCGGTCGTTTCCTGCGCCACGGCTGCCGTTGCTGCTGTGACCTCGGCCCCGACAAGCGTCAAGGTTTGTGCAAGCGCCTCGTCTTCGCTCGCCCGCACAAGCTGCTCAGTGACGATCTCGGCAAGGGCGTCACCGATCTGCTGGCGGACCTCGACACGCTCCAGCAGGCCGACGCTGCCCTGAAGCGACAATGCCGCAGAAATATCCGCCAGCCTTCGCCCGACAATGTCGTCAAGCTCGCTCTGCATCTCTTCCATGCGCGCCTTGACGTCTTCGCCGAGTGCATCGAGATCGGCAATCAGCGACGAGACATTCGGCGTTTCAACCGCCAGCCATTCCGACCATTCCTGTATTGCCAGATCCGAGACAAACCGGCCGCGGGCCTCAACCCATGTCAGCGGCGGCAATGGCCCGATGATCCATGAGTATGGATCTTCATAGGCCGATTGATGCCCGGAAAAGATCACGTCTCCGCTATCGCGTTCGCGCACCTGCACGACAACGCCGGTCACGCCATCAATCCCCGCCCCGCAGGACACTCTGATGGCCGCAAGACGGCCGATCCCGTTGCCATCCGCCATGGTGGCCGGTTCCACCGTCCAGCCGGTCATCTGCTGATAGGGCGCTTCAATCGTACCGATCCAGCCCGTCACCGTCGGCAAGGCGTCAGCCGCGGACCAGTCGTAATCGGCCGGGTCGATCTCTTTCAGCGAGACAAGCACATTGGCATTCATCGGCGCGCTGGCGGCAATCACCAGAAACTTCTTGGCAGAATAGCCGTTGCGCGTTGACGTCCATGATACGACGTCGTTTGGTTCCAGCGGCCAGGCTTCCGGCGGCAGCCAGATCTGATGTGTGCGAAACCGCCTTGCATCCTGCAGCATCGCCAGCATGAGCCGCTGCACCTGAGCACCATAGGGGCAGGCCTCAAAGCTCACCGATGCAGGCAGGCGCCGGTCACCGTCATCGGCTTCAAGCGTATCGTCATAGCGGCCGGGCGCATCCTTGCTTGACCACTTCTCAATCGGTTCCGGATAGGTCGCCTCAATCGCGTTGACCGTATCGTCAAGCGATCCATGCGGGTTGAAGGTCTGGCCCTTGGTGATGACCACATCGTCGTCAGAAAAGGCATAGACCGCACTGCCCGGCGCGCCGACCTGTATCTTGAAGATCCCGCCGACTTCCGCCAGCCGGGCATTGCAGGCCTGCCGCAGCTTCTCGATGGCATCAAGCGGGCGTTCATCGCCGGAGAATTCATAGCCGCCCTGATAGGCCGCAACCATGTTGCCATTGCCATCGTCGACCAGCGCATCACATTCATTCATCGCCGCTGCCCAGTTGGAAAAGGGCAGACGATAGGCGGAAAGATCCTGACCGCCATAAATCCACTGATCGCCGTAATAGACGCCACGGATCACGTTATAGATGATCACCGCGAGGTTATTGGACGGTGCCCATGTCGCGGCATCATCCCAGCGCTGATCGCCATCACCGCCGACGCTTCCATCTTCGCGCGGGTCATAAAGCGGGATCGATCCCACTTCGAACAGCATCGACGGCACGCCTGAGAACAGATCGGTATTATAGCGGCAGGTCACAATCGCATAGGCGCAACCCCGGCCGATCCGGTCGCTGCCATAGGGCCGGTCTGCATTGCCACCGAATTTGTCGACAAGATAGGCGTCTGCCGTGGTCTGGCTGCCATCATAGAATTTGACCCAAAGGTAATCCGTGCCGTCGACGCGGTATTCGGACACGGGAAAGCCGCGCGCGACGTCTTCCTCACCGGTCAGCAGGGTCACCTTGTCGTCACCGGCCCAGACCGCATCCAGCCCGGACACCGGCAGATTGGTGAGTTCGATAACATCGACAAAGAAGGCGTTTGGCGTGTTGCCATCCTCACCCCATGTGCCTGCATATTTGCGCCGCCCGGCCGTGGCATAGCGTCCGGCAATGAAGGTGACCGGCTGATCGTCGCCCATCTGGACGGAAAGCGTCACGCCGGTCTCTGCCGCCGTGTCACTGGTTGACGACTTTGTCAGCGCCTTCTGGATCAGCGACACGCCG
>NZ_JAATVV010000028.1:2500-5000 GCF_013184775.1 Martelella sp. HB161492 | reverse complement strand
CTGGCGTCCACGCTTCAAAGCCTACCACCTATCCTACACATGCCTTGGCGAATGCCAGTGTAAAGCTATAGTAAAGGTGCACGGGGTCTTTCCGTCTGACCGCAGGAACCCCGCATCTTCACGGGGGATTCAATTTCACTGAGTCTGCGTTGGAGACAGCGGGGAAGTCGTTACGCCATTCGTGCAGGTCGGAACTTACCCGACAAGGAATTTCGCTACCTTAGGACCGTTATAGTTACGGCCGCCGTTTACTGGGGCTTCGATTCAAAGCTTGCACCTCTCCTCTTAACCTTCCAGCACCGGGCAGGCGTCAGACCCTATACGTCGTCTTGCGACTTCGCAGAGCCCTGTGTTTTTGGTAAACAGTCGCTACCCCCTGGTCTGTGCCACCCTCCAACGGTTGCCCGCTAAAGGGTCACGCTTCTTCCGAAGTTACGCGTGCAATTTGCCGAGTTCCTTCAACGCAGTTCTCTCAAGCGCCTTGGTATACTCTACCTGACCACCTGTGTCGGTTTCGGGTACGGTCTCTTGGCGGGGCTATTTCCTGGAACCGCTCCACCGCACACTCAATCCAATAAGAATGTACGATTTGTGCAATCCGTCACCACCGCCTGGCCCACGAATATTAACGTGGTTCCCATCGACTACGCATGTCTGCCTCGTCTTAGGGGCCGGCTAACCCTGCTCAGATTAACTTTAAGCAGGAACCCTTGGTCTTTCGGCGAGGGAGTCTCTCACTCCCTTTATCGTTACTCATGTCAACATTCGCACTTCCGATACCTCCAGAAGCCCTCACGGGTCTTCCTTCATCGGCCTACGGAACGCTCCGCTACCACGTGGATAAATCCACATCCTCAGCTTCGGTGCATGGCTTGAGCCCCGTTACATTTTCGGCGCAAAGACCCTTATTTAGACCAGTGAGCTGTTACGCTTTCTTTAAATGATGGCTGCTTCTAAGCCAACATCCTGGTTGTTTTGGGATCCTCACATCCTTTCCCACTTAGCCATGACTTGGGGACCTTAGCTGGAGGTCAGGGTTGTTGCCCTCTTCACGACGGACGTTAGCACCCGCCGTGTGTCTGCTGAACAGTACTCCATGGTATTCGCAGTTTGGTTAGGATCAGTAAGACGGTGAGTCCCCATAGCCCATCCAGTGCTCTACCCCCATGGGTATTCATTCAACGCTCTACCTAAATAGATTTCGCGGAGAACCAGCTATCTCCGAGTTTGATTGGCCTTTCACCCCTAGCCACAAGTCATCCCAATCTATTGCAACAGATGCGGGTTCGGTCCTCCAGTTGGTGTTACCCAACCTTCAACCTGCTCATGGCTAGATCACTCGGTTTCGGGTCTAATGCAACAAACTGAGCGCCCTATTAAGACTCGCTTTCGCTACGCCTACACCTACCGGCTTAAGCTTGCTTGCTACACTAAGTCGTTGACCCATTATACAAAAGGTACGCCGTCACCCTTGCGGGCTCCGACTGTTTGTAGGCATCCGGTTTCAGGTTCTCTTTCACTCCCCTTGTCGGGGTGCTTTTCACCTTTCCCTCACGGTACTGGTTCGCTATCGGTCATGCACGAGTACTTAGGCTTGGATCGTGGTCGACCCATGTTCAGACAGGATTTCACGTGTCCCGCCCTACTCTAGGACAATAAACCATCTTACGCATACGGGGCTGTCACCCTTATTGCCATGCTTCCCAACATGTTCTGCTTACAGATCTATTGCCACTGGCCTGGTCCGCGTTCGCTCGCCACTACTTGCGGAGTCTCAATTGATGTCCTTTCCTGCAGGTACTTAGATGTTTCAGTTCCCTGCGTTCGCCTCTTACACCCTATTTTATTCAGGTGAAGATACCTTCTAGCGATATCTAGAAAGATAAGATGTTCTACCGAACACCTTAAATTTTCTAGATATCTAAGGTGGGTTTCCCCATTCGGAAATCCATGGATCAAAGCTTATTCGCAGCTCCCCACAGCTTATCGCAGCGTATCACGTCCTTCATCGCCTGTGCATACCTAGGCATCCACCAAATGCCCTTAAGACACTTGATCGTTCTCATTGCTGATGTTCATCTTCTTACGTCTTCACGCTGCCGCAGCTTCGCCGCTTCGCTCCAGACAGGGCGCCAAACGATTGGCGACGGGCATAAGCCCTACGAGGGAAGTCCCTCGAACCGTCCGTAAACATCATGAAGTCTCAAGCCGGGCCTTTTGTATAACCCCGGCCAATGCCATCAACACGATCTGACCACCGACCCAACAAAGTCGGCAGTCTAAAAATTTTATAAGATCTGACGTCATCATTCCGTAGCGGCTAAGCCGCGTCGGCAATCGTTTGCCGCTCCCGCGAAGGATAGGGCCAAAGGCCCGCTCATCCGTGAGCGCAAAGCAAACTATAAAGACGCCAGTCTTTATAGACCAGCTTCTCGAGATAATGTCCGGTGATGTGCGGTCAGGCGCATCAATCCGCGGCTCCCGTCAGATGAAGAATAAA
>NZ_JAATVV010000027.1 GCF_013184775.1 Martelella sp. HB161492 | reverse complement strand
GCTTTCAAGGGCGGCTCCAAGCCGGTGATTGGGAATGACCTGGCTGCCGCGCGGCAGGTTCACAAGTTCCGGCCCCTTCTCTCCGACAATCGCGGTTCCGCCCGGCGCAAAATCCGTTCCGGACGCAAAAAGGCCGGTGATCTTGCCGGCCGCCGCCAGCGCGGACTGCGACGATCCACTGGCGAACAGGCCACCACCGAACAGTCCGGCAAGCGGCCCGGTTCCGAGAATGGCTGCCTGCGCCGCGGCTTCGATCAGCTTGTTAATCAGCGTATCAAGCGCGTCATTGCCGGTTTCGATCGCCGGAATAACCGACTGAAAGCTGTCATAGGCAGTATCCCGGAAAAAGGCCGCCGTTTCCGCTGCCTGTTCCTGTTTCTTGCCCTGTTCATCAATCGAAAGCGTCAGCTTTTCGATCGCCGCCCGTTCGTCTTCCGTGGCATCGGCACCAGCGCGGCG
The DNA here is from genome assembly GCF_013184775.1 of Martelella sp. HB161492. Classification (GTDB taxonomy): domain Bacteria; phylum Pseudomonadota; class Alphaproteobacteria; order Rhizobiales; family Rhizobiaceae; genus Martelella. Next base: position 10,334 of record NZ_JAATVV010000027.1, on the reverse strand, counting down.
AAGGTTCTCGAAGACCTTCTTTTGCTCGGCCGACATGGTCGACATGTCGAGTTCGTCCTGCAGCGCCTGGATCAGGTCTTTGACGGCATCCTTTTCCTTCGTTGTCGAGGCACCGCCGCTCTTGCGGGTTTCGGCAAGCCGGGCTTTCTTTGCCGCAAGGCTGGCCTCAGCTTTGGCCTGAAGCTCCTCTTCCGTCGCGCTGCCGCCTGCCTTGGTATATTGCGCGCGGATCCGCTCGATTTCCTGCTCGAGAGACAGCTGATCGGCCGTCAGGCTGTTCTGGTGGTCAATCTCTGCACTGACCTTGCGGTTTGCGGCAAGCTTGGTTTCCAGTGCCTCGCGCCCGGAATTGTAGTCGTCCAGTTCTGCCATGCGCCGGGCGACCGGATCGTCATTGCTCACATTAATCGAGCCAAGATCAACGTCATCCTGCGCCGTCCAGCCCTGACCATCGACCCATTTCATGGTCTTGCTCATGTCAACGCCCAGAAACGTTCCAAGCTTTGTCCAGACGCTTGAATTGCCGATCTCGGCAAGCTTTGTCTGAAACGATCCGAGACTTGTGACAAGGTCAGAGACAAGACCCGCGACCTCGACGAGGTTCGACTTTACCCGTGTGCCGATGATCATCGCCATGGCTTCCCACTTGGCGTTGACCTCTTCAGCCTTGTGCAGAACATCCTCATCCATCACGGCGCCAAGATCACGGGCTTCCTGACGGGCATCGGCAATGCTCTGGGCACTGTCATCCATCAGTGACGAGAACTGCTCGGCTGCCGTGCCGCCGAACATCTCATCGAGAACGCGGATCTGGGCCGCTTTGTCCAGCTGGCGGATCTTGCTGATCAGCGTATCAAACATCTTCGCCGGATCATTGAGCATGCGCGTCAGATCACGGGCGCTCAGACCAAGACGCTGGAAGGATTCGGCTGCAGAACCGCCACCGGTTTTGACAAATTCATCGGCGCGAAGCTGCATCTCTTTCAGCCCGTCTGTCAGGGCATCGACATCGATTTTCGACTTGACGGCGGCGTAGCTCAGCTCCTGGAAGGCTTCAAAATCAACGCCCGCCGTCTTTGCCGCTTTGCCAAGACTGGTGACCGCATCAACGGCCTCATGGGTTGACGCAACGAATGCACCGAGGCCAAGCGAGGCGGCAAGACCGGCCGGACCGCCCTGCAGCATGCCGAAGATATTATCGAGACCGCCGATCTTCGATTTGATCGCCAGGAACGAGCTGGCCGTATCATTCGCAGCCGTTCTCGCCTGCATGCGGATCCGGGTCATGGCGCTTTTGAATTCGGTATCATCCGCACCGATTTTGACAGGAATATCCGGTCTGCTCATGGAGCCTTCCCCTTGCGAATGGATTTCTGCGGGCCATGCCCGGCAACGATCGCGCGGATCCGGTCACGACTGACAGGGCTTGGCGAACTGGCCTTCCCGGTCACGCCATCAATGGCCATGACAAGCTCTGCAGGCGTCGCCGCCCAGAATGTCGCCGGCGTCCAACCGATCTTTTCCGAACCGATCGCAATCTGGAAAAGCGTGCGGATATGATCCGCGATCAGGACGCCGGCTGGTCTTTTTTTGCTGCAACGGCTGCCTCTACCTGCTCGAAAACTGACACAGTCTCACGCAGGCTGTTGCCTGCCTCGATATGAGCGGTCAGCGCCGTCTCGATCGCCTTGCGCCAGTTCGACTGGTCGGCGGCCGAGATATTTTTGTCGGAGAGCACTTTTGCCGCAAGCTCGGCCGCCTGTTCATCCGTCTCGGTGACGGCAAGGCAGCGGATGGCGCAGGAAACGGCGAAGGGTTCGAAGCCTAAAAGGCGCTGATAGATCTCATCCATCGAGCGGGCGCCGATGGCCTGTGACAACCGCATCAGCCCACCAAAGGTGACAGCCACGACAAAGGCCTTGTTGCCGATCGTGACCGCCGCCTCGCCGCGCAAGGGGTTTGCAAAGGCCGTCGTCATCAGGCAGCCGCCGCAAAGACGACATCGCCATCAAAGACGCCGGCAAGGTCGCAGGTCATTTCGGCAGTCTTGTCGCCCTGGAAGTTTGCAGACAGCATCCGCATCGGCCCTTCGAATGTGCCTACACCCGGCACGGTGACCTGATAGTCGTTGAGCGTCTGACCGAGAATGTCCTGCAGCACCAGCGCCTGCGTTGCCGAAGAGACATAGGCGCCGGATCCTGACCAGCGCACCGACTGGACGCCGCCAATCGAGGAGTATTTGAGGACACCGCCCGGATTATCGCTGTCGGGTTTGGTCGTGTCGACTTCCTCATTGTTGATGTTGAGCGAACGCTGTTCGACCACGCAGACGATATCGAAGGTTTCGGCATCATTCTTGCGCTTGATAATAAGTTCTCTGCCCAGGGCCATACCCAGGATCCTTTCGTAACAATGATGGAGGAAAAAACGCTCACCAGAGCGCAACGATATCCGCAGCCGTAGTGCCGCTCGCCTTCACGCGAGCGAAGACACCGAGCACATAACCGGTCGGGTGGTTCTTCAGCGTCACTTCCGTGCCGCCTCTGGTGATGCCGCAAATGTCACCGCCCTGCCCGAGATAGAGCGTCGAGGCCTGCGGCAAATCGGTATCGTCATCCGGCACGACAGGCGCACCGAACCAGAAGGGCTGGTCAAGACCGCCCTGTTTGGATGTCGGGTTCATGGGGGGTGTTCCAAATTTAGGTTCGTCGTGAGGACATCAAGAGGGACGCCAGATCAGTTATAGAAAACTGATTGATACAATCAAATTTCCAAAAGCAACAAAAAAGCCGCTCAACCATTAACTGGGAGCGACTTTCTATGGGTGAGGGTGATTGCCAAATCTACCAGGATGTCTTGTACTGCATTCTGCATAAACTTATAAATAAATTCATTCACACGCATTACAAACTCAGTCCAGGTCTTTTTAAAATTCTCGGTTTTTTTAGTCATAGGAACCTCCATACAATTGAAAATAAATACAAAAAACGTTTTCAACAGTTGAATGCCCAAGTACCAGAGAACCCCGGTAGGAATCGAACCTACCCCAACCCCCGTAACTAATTCTGATATACAATATAGAGCAAAACGAAAATATGTCAACAAAAATATAGTAGAAATATCGAAAAGACATAGTTATTATTAAATATTAATAATAACCATTATCACGAAAGGCAAATGTTTTGTAATCCACCACATAAGTCAGCGCCCCAATCCCGAGCGAGATCCCGGTTGCGCGATCGACATAATGCCGGCTTTCGTCCAGCACCATTTCGATCACCAGACCGTCGAGCTTGATTGCAGCGCCAAGCGCCGTCTCGATCTCGACCGCCAGCCGGTCAAACTCGATATCGGGATCCTCGGCCTTGAAGTGGACGATGATATCGATCGGCAGGCGCCGGTCGTAACCATCCTCACCATTTGGCCCGGCACAGGGGCGGATGGTGGCCGTCTCCTGCTTTTCCGACCATGTGGCGGTCAAGGCCGGCAGAAGGCTCTCGCGGATCGCTTCGGTACGGGCGCGTTTGACCTTGCCAGCGCCGGAGAATTCCGGGATGGCCGAAAGCCGGGCGAGAAGCGCGTCAAAGATCTGTGTCCGCATATGCGCCATCAGACATTGCCTTTAAGGAAGAGCACCTTCATCGCCCGACCGTCGTCAGCCTGATTGGCGATTTCGAAGGTTTGGCCGTTGATCTCGACGCTGTCGCGCTGGCTTTCGAGGTGATCGAGGCCGGTTGCCGGAACGCTGAGCGTTTGCGTGATGCCTTCGACATCCTGGCCAAATTCGTCACCGAGATCGCGGCCGATTTTCTGCCGCAGGATCCCGCGCACCGGCTTTGCCTCAGCAACACCATCGATCGTAAACAGGCAATCGACATTGCCGAATGCCCCGGCGAATTCCTCACCGAGGCCGGCAAACAGCTGTGGCCGTGGAAGGCTCATGTCTTGTCGCCCGTGTCAGCGCTATTTTCGGACTGAAGCTTTTGCAGTTCATCGGCCAGCGTGCCGTTGTCCTCTTCCAGCTGATCACGCTCGGCCGTCATGGTCTTGAGATCAGCAGCCAGCTTGTCGCGTTCTGCGGTCAGTGCCGTCAGATCGGCACTGCCGGTCTTGCTGGCCTTGGTCAGTGCATCCCGCTCGGCCGTCAGACTTGCGACCTGATCGGCAAGGCTGTCACGCTCTTCGGTGAGCGCTGCAATCCGCCGGTCGCTGGTACTGCCTTCTGCCGAGGTTCTGAACAGGCCGAACACCTGATCGAGGTTATCGGCAGCGGCGTCACTGAGGCCCTTGTCGGTGATCGGCACATCCTCGCCCGGAGCATAGGTCTTGTTGCCAAGCTTCACCGTTGTGTTGAACTTTCGCGTCTTTGCCATTGTTATCGTTTCCATATCTTGGAAGGGGTGGCGGGCGGCTGTTGCGCCCGGCGATCAGGATCAGCGCACCAGTGCAAACAGGCTGGCATTCGGCTCCGGCGCAATCGGCAGCGGGGCGGCCTGCGTCTGGCAGACCGTGCGCGAGGGGTTCTTTTCCGTCCACATGTCGGGGAAACGGGCCATCGGCAAAAGCGCCTGGTCATCGAGGATCGCGCCATAGCCGAAGTGGCCCATGAAGCCCTGCGGATCCATCACGCCAACGCCATAGCTCGGCCAGAAGTTGCCCTTCACACCGCCAGTCGTATAGCCCTGCGAATACTGCACGAAGGTGATCTCGCCGATCACACCGAGAACCGCCGAATATTTGCCCTCAGCCCCGGTCGAGACAGGGCCGAACTCCATCGAGCCAGACGCCTGACGGCGGTTGTCGAGCATCTTCTGGAAACGCTCGGAACGCTTCAGCAGCGTCGCAGCCCCCGGCCCCAGCGTCACCTCGCGGGCGGTGAAGCCGTCGGTCAGCGCCAGCAATTCGATCCAGTCTTCGATATCGTCGAAGGGATCAACACCACTCTCGCCCCAGCGGGCCGCAGCCGTCAGTGCGATGGTCAGCGATGCGTCGCGGCCGAAGTCGACCGTCTGCGTCGGATAGTTCTCGCCCTCGACAACGACCTTGCCGGTGCGCAGGACCTCCGAGCACATCGCCTCCTCGCGCCGGGTGATCCGCATGTCCTGATCGTCGATGATTGCGGCGATGTTATAGGCATAGCGCTCTTCCGGCGACATGACACCGGCAATTGCCTCTCCCGGAACACGGATCAGATTGCCCGAGGGGCGAAGGGTATTCTGCGGCTTCACATAGGCGGGCTTCAGGCTGGTGGCCTTGAAGCCGCGATTGGCGGCATCCTTGCCCGGCACGTCGGGATGAACGAAGGGGGCAAGCTCGCGATCGGGAATGATCTTGTCGAAGACAATTTCTTCCTGCTCGGAAAGCACGGTGGTCGAGAAATAGCGATTGCGCAGGAAGGCTTCAGGGCGATCGCGCGGCGGCAGAACCGTGACCAGTTCGGCCGTATTGAGAAGAAAGTTTTCCATCGGGATTTATCCTGTCGAGATGAAGGAAGAACGGGGCAGGTTAGCCGAGCTGGCGGACATAAAGGCCCGAACCGTTGCGGCGGAATGCCTGCTCAACGGTCGTCGCATCATGGCCATCGCCAAAGCTGAGCTTGTCGGCAGCGACACCGGCGGAGAAATAGGCCTGCGCCTGGACATCGCCGCCCGTGGCATCGACATCGAAGGCGAGCACACAGTCAGGCGTTTCAGACCCATCGCCGGCCGCTGCGGCCGACAGAATGTGCTTGGCCGAAGCGGTGATTTCGCCGAGAACGGCGCCGCGATCGAGAACCTGACCGGAAGCAATCGTCACGGTGCGGGTGGTGACCGGAATGTCAGAGACAATCAGATCGTTGGGGGCATAGCTTGCCGTATTCATGGGGGAGTTCTCCTGTTGGAATGCCGGCGTAAATCAGCGGCCGTGACGGGCTTTCATGGCGCTGCCGACGGCGGCCAGAAGCGATTGCTTTTCGGATGCGGCCGAGGGGGCACCGCCAGCGCCGAGTTTTGGCGTCTTGCCGGCCATCCGACCCGCCAGGCGATTGCCGGTCGACGTTGCAGCCGAGGCGTTCAGAATGGCGCTGGCCTCGGCAAAGCTGTGCGACGTGCTGAACGCCAGATGCGCCGCAAGGCCTGCATTGGCCTCCGCCTTCGGATGCATGAGGATCGCCTGGATCCGCTTGCGCTCGGCCGTCCGCGCCGACATCTGGCTACCCTCGTCGCCATCGGGTTCGTCTTCCGGGTTTCCCTCGCCCTCACCTTCAGCATTCGGATCGTCGGTGTTCTTGGGATCATTGGGGTCGCCTTCCAGTTCTGCAGGCGGGTTATCCTTTTCCGGGTCGGAATTGCCGGGATCGCCTTCCATGCGGTTCTGGCCGCGCACGGCAGCAAGCACGTTCGCGGTGAACCCGCGCGTGATCTGTGACATCTGTTTGTCCTCTTGGGGGTTGGTTGATGGATCAGGCCGCAGGGCTAAGGGCAGCCTCAAAGGCGGCAAGCACCTGCGAGGGACGTTGAACGGCATCGGCAAGACCAGCCTCAACCGCCTTTATGCCGCGATAGACGCCCGCCTCCGTGGCAAGGGCCGCCTCTGTCGTCAGCCGCCCGGCGCGATAGCGGGCAACCGTTTCTGCAAATTCGACGCGCATCTCTTCCAGTTCAGAAAGCTCACGCGAAAGCACATCTTCGGGGATGGCCTCATATGGGTTGAGGTCGGCCTTATGGGCGCCAGCCTTCAGGATGGTGACCGCAAGGCCCTCTTTCTTCAGCCAGCCGCTGACATCGACATGCATCGAGACAACGCCGATGGAACCGCAGACACCGGTTGACGGGATCACGATCATCCGCGCGGCCGAGGCCAGCAGATAACCGGCCGAACAGGCATGATCGGTCAGCACGGCAATGGTCGGCTTGGCGGTGGAAAGCTCAAAGATCTTTTCGGCACAGTCAAAGGCGCCGGTGACCTCACCGCCAAAACTGTCGATTTCGAGAATGACACCCCTGATACTGTCATCGAGGCGGCAGTCATTGGCCTGAATGCCAATCCCCTCATAGGAGGTGACACCGCAGGACTTGCCGATGAAGCTGCCCTTGTTGACCAGCGAGCCTTCAATCTCGATCAGACCGATCCCGTCGCTGGCACGGCGCACGCCATTATAGACCTTATTGCCCCAGCCATCAGTTGCTTCGCGGATCGTCTCACCGATCAGCCCCATCTGTTCGGATCCCGCCTCAGGCAGGCCGAGCACACGCGGGCCAAAGGCCCGGCCGATGGTTTCGGCCTTGCCCGGATGCAGCATCAGCGGGGTGTTGAACATCCGGCTGGCGATTTCGGGATAGTTCATTGTCTTGCCCTTCCATGAATGGCGGGGATACCAAGCGGATGACGGCGGGCAGATCGATCCCGACCGTTGACACTGTCCTCGACCTCACTGTCCTGATCGGCCTCATCCAGCGACGACGGCGGGGGATTACCCTCTGCGGGCACAGCCTCAGCCTCGGCCGGATGCGTCAGGCCAAGGCTGCGATAATAGCGGGCCTCACGTGCCAGCTGATCGGCGTCCATCTTCCAGTCCCGGCCCTGTTCTGCCGATTCCTGCTGCAGCGTTGTCAGCCGCCGATCAAGCCGCTCACCGGCGGCCTGTGCTTCACGCAGCGGATCAATCCAGCCCCTGCCCGGCCCGATCCAGTCGGCATGGCACCAGGCGGCGGGGTTCTGTTCAAACGATACCGCCCCTTCGGGCAGTTCGATCAGGCCCTTGTCGAACACCTCTTCGAGCCATGCCCGATAGATCGGCGCCATGAACTGAGCGGCAAAACCCGATTTCTTCGCCGTGAAGCCGCGCCAGATCTCCAGGAGCGCCGCACGGGCCGAGGAATAATTGACCTGGCTCCAGTCCATGGTCAGCTGCTCATAGGTCAGCCCCACGGCCGAGGCGATCTTGCGCAGAGCCGCATTGACGAACACCTCGAAGTTGGCATTCGGGTGCTCAGGCTTGGTCAGGTTTGCTTTCTCACCCGGCAGCAGCGTGTTGATGCGGACACCCGGCAGATTGATCGGCGCCGCCCCGTAATAGGCCTTCTGCGCTTCCGACATCTCGCCATAGAGCTTGCCGAGCGCACCATCACCGCCCTCGGCATCGAGTGCCGCCATCATCTCCTCAGGATCAAACGGCGTTTCGATAAAGGCCGCCATGATGGCGTTCAGCATTGCCGCCTGGCTTTCAAAATCCTCGTAATCCGTCGATTGCTTGATCGACCGCATGATCGGCGCCCAGTCGGACGCCCCGCGCGTCATTCCCGGCCGCTTCGGATCGAAGGCATGAACGACAATCGGCCTTCCCCATTCGGTGGCACGGGCCACATATTCCCATGACCAGAGCTTGGTATTCCCGGCAAACAGGTCGCCCGGATGGCTCTTACGGAAGTGATAGCCAAGCGGTGCGCCATAATCATCAATCGCAACGCCATCGCGCAAATGCTCGCTGTCGAGCGTGCCTTTCGGATTTGAACACCGGGCCGGATCGATCATGTGAATGGCGGTCTGGAACAGTGGCGCGTCATCCTGCCAGACCACAACACCGAAGGCCTCGCCTTCCGGGCCAAAGCGGTTGCGCGCAGCAAGGCCGAGGATCCCGGCCATATTCTTGGTGCGCTCGGCATCGCACCACATATCAACGTCCTGGGTATAGTCCCGCCAGAGCCCCTCAATCTGGGTTGCGATGGCCTCGGCCTGATCAAAGCTCAGCTTCAGCGTTACATGATTGGGACGGGCGGCAAGCTTCCAGCCGGCGCCGATGATGTTATCGACCAGACGCGACGTGCCGGCAGCGCCCCAGCCGTCATTGCGGGCGACATCATTCAGCCTGTCCACAAGCGTCGGGCGTGAGAGCGACAGCGCCGACTGGCCGGAATAGTTGCCCGCCTTCCAGCTGGCAAAGCTCGGATGATCAGATGCCGCTCCCTGATAGGGTGCCCGCGTCACCGCAGCACCGGAGACACTCACCATCATCCGGTTGCGCGTTGCCTGAAGCCGGGCCGACTGGCGAACAGCAGCAGGCAGCGGCTTGTTGTCAGGTCCATAGAGTTCCACTGTCATCCGAAGATCACCCCTCGCCCGCGCGGACGGCTGGAGGACCGAATGCCAAGCTCAGTCTCGAGGCCGCGGATATAGGCCCGGAGCGACGCCCGGTCGGCGCCGGAATAGGTGACCGTCTCACCGTCATAGGAAAGCGTCACCGCACTGCGGCCGGTTTCCAGCTTGTGGAGCGCAAGCCGTGCCTCGGAAAGCTGGCTTTCCAGCGTGATGCGTTCCTCTGTCGTCATGGTGTCCTGCCATTTCTCTGTGCCGCCCGGCCAGCGCGCCGCATGGCTGCAGCAACGCGATCCGGGACGGTTGTTTGTGTAGGTTCAGCCGCTTCGGCACGGTTTTCCTGCGCCCGGCTGACGGCCTCAGCGACAGCGGCAAGATTGCCGATCAGATCTTCGAGATCGCCCTGCTGTTCCGGCTCAAGCTTCGCCAGTTCCTCGGCGCGAACATCCCAGGCCTCATCGCTCCAATAGGGAACGCCAAGCCGGATCGCGGCCGCGCGCGACTGGTTCATCATGTCGAGCACTTCATTGCGCTGGCCTTCGGGAAGCTTCCAGCGCCAGCGCGGATAGCCGCTGCGGTCCTTTTCCTTGACGCGAACCTCAGATGTTGCCTGCTGATAGAAGGTGTCACCAAGCCCGGTGGCAAAGCGGATATAGCCCGGCGCTTCCGGGTCATCCTTCCTAAAGTCCCGGTAAAGCCCGATCTTCATCACCGAGGCGTTGAAGTTGAAGAAGCGGGTCGACCACTTCTGTTTCTTCGGCCGGCCGTTCTTGTCATATTCCCGCACCTGGCTCAGCAAAGGTGCGGTATCGCGATTGTCACCGCGGACCATGATCACCTTGGAACGCGGGTGACCGCGAACCCAGAACCAGACATCTTCGGTATAGGCATTGCCGTCGATGCCGACGCGATCAATGCGTCTTGGCTTGCCATTCTCATCAGGCCAGCGCCTGGCGATCAGCTGATCGAGCGCCTTCATCACCTCAGGCTCTGAGATATGGCCGGAATGCTCACGATAGCCGGCAAGATGGCTGCCCGCCCGGCTGTCGATCACACCGTAATCAATCACCGCGCTGATCTTGTTGCGGCCCCAGCCGCGCAGCAGCCACTCGACACGGTCGCCCTGAACGTCAATACCCATGGTGAGCGCCAGACTATCGGCCGGGACGATGCCACGTTTAAACCCCGTTGCATCGGCGCGGTCGCGCAGGTCTTCCCAGTCCACCGCCTTATTGTCTGCCTCAAAGGCAAGGCCAAGC
>NZ_JAATVV010000026.1 GCF_013184775.1 Martelella sp. HB161492 | reverse complement strand
GCTTTCAAGGGCGGCTCCAAGCCGGTGATTGGGAATGACCTGGCTGCCGCGCGGCAGGTTCACAAGTTCCGGCCCCTTCTCTCCGACAATCGCCGTTCCGCCCGGCGCAAAATCCGTTCCCGATGCAAAAAGCCCAGTGATCTTGCCGGCCGCCGCCAGCGCAGACTGCGAAGATCCACTGGCGAACAGGCCGCCACCGAACAGCCCGGCAAGCGGCCCGGTCCCGAGAATAGCTGCCTGCGCTGCGGCTTCGATCAGCTTGTTAATCAGCGTATCAAGCGCGTCATTGCCGGTCTCGATCGCCGGAATAACCGACTGAAAGCTGTCATAGGCAGTATCGCGGAAAAAGGCCGCCGTTTCCGCTGCCTGTTCCTGTTTCTTGGCCTGTTCATCAATCGAAAGCGTCAGCTTTTCGATCGCCGCCCGTTCGTCTTCCGTGGCATCGGTGCCAGCGCGGCGAAGGTTTGCGAAGACCTTCTTTTGCTCGGCCGACATGGTCGACATATCGAGCTCGTCCTTCAGCGCCTGGATCAGGTCCCTGACAGCGTCCTTTTCCTTTTTGGTTGAGGCACCGCCGCTCTTTCTTGTTTCAGCAAGCCGGGCTTTCTTTGCCGCAAGACTGGCCTCAGCTTTGGCCTGAAGCTCCTCTTCCGTCGCGCTGCCCCCGGCCTTGGTATATTGCGCACGGATCCGCTCGATTTCCTGCTCAAGCGACAGCTGATCGGCCGTCAGGCTGTTCTGGTGGTCAATCTCTGCACTGACCTTGCGGTTTGCGGCAAGCTTGGTTTCCAGTGCCTCACGCCCGGCATTGTAATCATCCAGCTCTGCCATGCGCCGCGCGACTGCGCCATCGGTCGTAACATCCACCGGGTCAAGCACCGTATCGTCCTCGGCAGATCCACCATGGGCCATAGCAGCCATTTTCGCGCCGGCGGCCTGCGCCTGGACAACCTTGTCATGCGCACTTTCGACCATCGTCAGGAAAGCCCGCATATTCTGGAGAAGCTCGCCGACCTTGGTCGTGACATCGATGACGGCGGATTTAAAGTTGGTGCTGACGATCAGCGCCATGGTTTCCCACTGAGCGTTGATATCCTCGGCCTTCTTCAGCAATTCCTCATCCATCACGGCACCCATGTCACGGGCTTCCTGACGGGCATCGGCTATGCTCTGAGCACTATCATCCATCAGCGAGGAAAACTGCTCGGCAGCAGTACCGCCGAACATCTCATCAAGCACACGGATCTGGGCCGCCTTATCAAGTTGACGGATCTTTCCGATCAGCGTTTCGAACATCTTTGCCGGATCGTCGAGCATGCGGGAAAGCTGCCGCGCATTCAGCCCGAGACGCTGGAAGGATTCAGCCGCAGAACCGCCGCCCGTCTTGACAAATTCGTCGGCGCGAAGCTGCATTTCCTTCAAACCATCCGTCAGCGCGTCAACGTCGACTTTCGATTTTACCGCGGCGTATCGCAGTTCCTGGAACGCCTCAAAATCCACGCCGGCGGTCTTGGCTGCCTTTCCGAGATCGGTCACAGCATCCACCGTTTCATGCACAGCGGAGACAACTGCGCCAAGGCCGAGCGATGCGGCAATGCCGGCAGGGCCGGCACTCAGAACGCCGAAGGCCTCACCAAAGACATTCCCAAGACCGCCGATCTTCGATTTGATCGCCAGGAACGAGCTGGCCGTGTCATTCGCAGCCGTTCTCGCCTGCATGCGGATCCGGGTCATGGCGCTTTTGAACTCACGATCATCCGCACCGATTTTGACAGGAATGTCCGGTCTGCTCATGAAGCCTTCCCCTTACGAATGGATTTTTGCGGGCCGTGCCCGGCAACGATCGCGCGGATCCGGTCACGACTGACCGGGCTTGGCGAACTGGTCTTCCCGGTCACACCGTCAATCGCCATGACAAGCTCTGCAGGCGTTGCCGCCCAGAATGTCGCCGGCGTCCAGCCGATCTTTTCCGAACCGATCGCAATCTGGAAAAGCGTGCGGATATGATCCGCGATCAGGACGCCGGCTGGTCTTTTTTTGCCGAGACGGCTGCCTCCACCTGCTCGGAAACTGACACAGTCTCACGCAGGCTGTTGCCCGCCTCGATATGCGCAGTGAGCGCCTTCTCGATCGCCTTGCGCCAGTTCGACTGGTCGGCGGCCGAGATGTTTTTGTCGGAGAGGATTTCTGCCGCAAGCTCGGCCGCCTGTTCATCCGTCTCGGTGACGGCAAGGCAGCGAATGGCGCAGGAAACAGCGAAGGGTTCAAAGCCCAGCAGACGCTGATAGACCTCATCCATCGAGCGGGCTCCGATGGCCTGTGACAGCCGCATCAACCCGCCAAAGGTGACGGCCACGACAAAGGCCTGTTTGCCGATCGTGACCGCTGCCTCACCACGCAAGGGGTTTGCGAAGGCCGTCGCCATCAGGCAACCGCCGCAAAAACGACATCGCCGTCAAAGACGCCGGCAAGGTCGCAGGTCATTTCGCCGCTTTTATCCCCCTGGAAGTTCGCAGAGAGGATTCGCATCGGTCCTTCAAACGTCCCGACACTCGGAACAGTGACCTGATACTCGGCCAGCGTCTGCCCGAGGATATCCTGCAGCACCAGCGCCTGCGTTGCCGAAGACACATAGGCGCCGGATCCTGACCAGCGCACCGACTGGACGCCGCCGATCGAGGAATATTTGAGGACGCCACCCGGATTGTCGCAATCCGGCCTGGTCGTATCGACTTCCTCATTGTTGATGTTGAGCGAACGCTGTTCGACCACGCAGACGATATCGAATTCATCGTCTGCATTCTTGCGCTTGATAATAAGTTCTCTGCCCAGGGCCATACCCAGGATCCTTTCGAAACAATGATGGAGGAAAAAACGCTCACCAGAGCGCGACGATATCCGCAGCCGTGGTGCCGCTCGCCTTCACGCGGGCAAAGACACCGAGCACATAACCGGTTGGGTGGTTCTTCAGCGTCACTTCCGTGCCGCCCCTGGTGATGCCGCAAATGTCACCGCCCTGCCCGACATAAAGCGTCGAGGCCTGCGGCAGATCGGTATCGTCATCCGGCACGACAGGCGCACCGAACCAGAAGGGCTGGTCAAGACCGCCCTTTTTGGATGTGGGGTTCATGGAGTTTTCTCCCTGGGGACCGGTTCTGAAAACCGGAGAGTGAACGATTGATTTGGCCGTCTTCGTCGCCATACTGACCTTTATCTTGGGTTGTCCGTCGCACCGGAACCTCAAGCAAAAGTTAATAGAGACGGAATCTCGCAAATATAACAAAAATAAATAATATCAATTATTTAATCACAGGCATTCATAGTGGCCATAAGAACCTCATAATTGACACTATTCAATAAATTTAATCGCACTATATATCTGGTTCTCTGTTTCAACTGGACCCGCCGATTACATGAGAGAACTCTTTGAACGAGCTCAACATGGAACCCATGCCTCGCAACGTGACCTTCATATTATTCTGGACGCATTGCCAATTCCTATTTCATGGGCCTACACCTCGAGCGGCGAGATCCAATTTGTAAATCTCGCCTTCAAACGGCTCTTTGGCTACCGCGATGACAGCTTCAAGACGGTCGCTGACTGGATTGAGAACACTTACGTCAACGAATCCGACAGGAAACTGACGAGGCAGAGATGGCAAAATATCTGGCAGCCAGCGGGCAGTGGAATTTCCGAAGTTCTACCAATCGAACTCGATGTTCGCTGTGCAAATGGATCCATCGTGACGGTCATCCACCGGGGAACGCTCCTTCATGATATCGGGATCGCCATTGCCACGTTTGAGGACTTTACTGCTCAGAAGCGAGCAGAAGAAGCACTTCATCGCCTGTCCTTCGAGGACCCGCTTACCGGAGCAGGAAACAGACGCGCCCTCCAGATGCAATGGGAAAAAGAGACGTCGGCGCGACTGGGAGATCAAACGCTGCCGCTGACAGTGCTGATGCTAGACCTTGACGGTTTCAAAGCGGTCAACGACAGCCTGGGACACGACATCGGCGATTCTATTCTGATTGAAACTGCCAGGCGAATTCAGCAATCCCTTCAAGCCAATGGAGCACTTTTCCGTTTTGGCGGAGACGAATTTGTCGTGCTGCTTACAGGCTTGGTTACGGCCAAGGAGGTGGAATTTCAATGCACGCATATAAAGCAAGTGATCAGCGCGCCCTTCAAACACGTTAGTGACCATATTCGTCTCGGATTGACAATCGGCATTAGTCAATGGCCCGAGGACGGTCCAAATTTAAGAGACGTACTGAAGAAAGCGGACCAGGCGCTTTATCGCATGAAGAAAACGAACAAAGGAGGCTGGCTATGGCACGGTCAGCCCCAAAGCAATCATTAAGGCTATTCGATTTCATGCGATAAAAGATAAGATAGGTCAGTTACTATTCCGCACTGGCGTCAGCATTGCCCGCCAGTGTCACATAATCCACCACATAAGTCAGCGCCCCAATCCCGAGCGATATCCCGGTCGCGCGGTCGACATAATGCCGGCTTTCGTCCAGCACCATCTCGATCACCAGACCGTCGAGCTTGATCGCTGCACCAAGTGCCGCCTCGATTGCAACAGCCAGCCGGTCAAACTCGATATCGGGATCCTCGGCCTTGAAGTGGACGATGATATCAATCGGCAGACGCCGGTCGTAACCATCCTCACCATTTGGCCCGACACAGGGGCGGATGGTTGCCGTTTCTTGCTTTTCCGACCATGTGGCGGTCAACGCCGGCAGCAGGCTTTCGCGGATCGCTTCGGTTCGGGCGCGTTTGACCTTGCCCGCGCCGGAGAATTCCGGGATGGCCGAAAGCCGGGCGAGAAGCGCGTCAAAAATCTGTGTCCGCATATGCGCCATCAGACATTGCCTTTCAGGAAGAGCACCTTCATCGCCCGGCCGTCGTCAGCCTGATTGGCAATCTCGAAGGTTTGGCCGTTGATCTGAACGCTGTCACGCTGGCTTTCGAGATCATCGAGGCCGGTTGCCGGAACGCTGAGCGTTTGCGTGATCCCCTCGAC
The DNA here is from genome assembly GCF_013184775.1 of Martelella sp. HB161492. Classification (GTDB taxonomy): domain Bacteria; phylum Pseudomonadota; class Alphaproteobacteria; order Rhizobiales; family Rhizobiaceae; genus Martelella. The sequence goes on along the minus strand of NZ_JAATVV010000026.1, from coordinate 6,598 downwards.
ATCCTGACCGAATTCGTCACCGAGATCGCGGCCGATTTTCTGCCGCAGGATCCCGCGCACCGGCTTTGCCTGCACGACACCGTCGATCGTAAACAGGCAATCGACATTGCCGAATGCCCCGGCGAATTCCTCACCGAGGCCGGCAAACAACTGCGGCCGTGGAAGGCTCATGTCTTGTCGCCCGTGTTACCGCTATTTGCGGACTGAAGCTTTTGCAGTTCATCGGCAAGCGTGCCGTTATCCTCTTCCAGCTGATCGCGCTCGGCCGTCATGGTCTTGAGATCTGCAGCCAGCTTGTCGCGCTCGGTGGTCAGTGCCGTCAGATCGGCACTGCCACTCTTGCTGGCCCTGGTCAGTGCATCCCGCTCGGCTGTCAGACTTGCGACCTGATCGGCAAGGCTGTCACGCTCTTCGGTGAGTGCTGCAATCCGCCGGTCGCTGGTGCTGCCCTCGGCCGAGGTCCTGAACAGGCCGAACACCTGATCGAGGTTATCGGCGGCGGCATCACTGAGGCCCTTGTCGGTGATCGGTACATCCTCGCCTGGCGCGTAGGTCTTGTTGCCAAGCTTCACCGTTGTGTTGAACTTTCGCGTCTTTGCCATTGTTATCGTTTCCATATTTTGGAAGAAGTGCCGGGCGGCTGTTGCGCCCGGCGATCAGAATCAGCGCACCAGTGCAAACAGGCTGGCATTCGGCTCCGGCGCAATCGGCAGCGGGGCGGCCTGCGTCTGGCAGACCGTGCGCGAGGGGTTCTTTTCCGTCCACATGTCGGGGAAACGGGCCATCGGCAGAAGCGCCTGGTCATCGAGGATAGCGCCATAGCCGAAGTGGCCCATGAAGCCCTGCGGATCCATCACGCCAACGCCATAGCTCGGCCAGAAGTTGCCCTTCACACCGCCGGTCGTATAGCCCTGCGAATACTGCACGAAGGTGATCTCGCCGATCACACCGAGAACCGCCGAATACTTGCCCTCAGCACCGGTCGAGACAGGGCCGAACTCCATCGAGCCGGACGCCTGACGGCGGTTGTCGAGCATCTTCTGGAAACGCTCGGAACGCTTCAGCAGCGTCGCAGCACCCGGCCCCAGCGTCACCTCGCGGGCGGTGAAGCCATCGGTCAGCGCCAGCAGTTCGATCCAGTCTTCGATATCGTCAAAGGGATCAACACCACTCTCGCCCCAGCGGGCTGCAGCCGTCAGTGCGATGGTCAGCGATGCGTCGCGGCCGAAGTCGACCGTCTGGGTCGGATAGTTCTCGCCCTCAACAACGACCTTGCCGGTGCGCAGCACTTCAGAGCACATCGCCTCTTCGCGCCGGGTGATCCGCATGTCCTGATCGTCGATGATCGCGGCGATGTTATAGGCATAGCGCTCTTCCGGCGACATGACACCGGCAATTGCCTCGCCTGGAACACGGATCAGATTGCCCGAGGGGCGAAGGGTATTCTGCGGCTTGACATAGGCGGGCTTCAGGCTGGTGGCCTTGAAGCCACGATTGGCGGCATCCTTGCCCGGAACGTCGGGATGAACGAAGGGGGCAAGCTCGCGATCCGGGATGATCTTGTCGAAGACAATTTCTTCCTGCTCGGAAAGCACGGTGGTCGAGAAATAGCGATTGCGCAGGAAGGCTTCCGGGCGATCGCGCGGCGGCAGAACCGTGACCAGTTCGGCCGTATTGAGAAGAAAGTTTTCCATCGGGATTTATCCTGTCGAGATGAAGGAAGAACGGGGCGCTTAGCCGAGCTGGCGGACATAAAGGCCCGAACCGTTGCGGCGGAATGCCTGCTCAACGGTCGTCGCATCATGGCCATCGCCAAAGGTGAGCTTGTCGGCAGCGACACCGGCCGAGAAGTAGGCCTGCGCCTGGACATCGCCGCCGGTGGCATCAACATCGAAGGCGAGCACACAGTCGGGTGTTTCCGAGCCATCGCCGGCCGCTGCGGCCGACAGAATGTGTTTGGCCGAAGCGGTGATTTCGCCGAGAACGGCGCCGCGGTCGAGAACCTGACCGGAGGCAATCGTCACCGTGCGGGTGGTGACCGGAATGTCAGAGACAATCAGATCGTTGGGGGCGTAGCTTGCCGTATTCATGGGGGAGTTCTCCAGTTGGAATGCCGGCGCAAATCAGCGGCCGTGACGGGCTTTCATGGCGCTGCCGACGGCTGCCAGAAGCGATTGCTTTTCGGATGCGGCCGAGGGTGCACCGCCCGCGCCGAGTTTTGGCGTCTTGCCGGCCATCCGGCCCGCAAGGCGGTTGCCGTTCGATGTTGCAGCCGAGGCATTCAGAATGGCGCTGGCCTCGGCAAAGCTGTGCGAGGTGCTGAACGCCAGATGCGCCGCAAGGCCTGCATTGGCCTCGGCCTTCGGATGCATGAGGATCGCCTGGATCCGCTTGCGCTCGGCCGTCCGCGCCGACATCTGGCTGCCCTCATCGCCATCGGGTTCATCGTCCGGGTTCCCCTCGCCCTCACCTTCAGCACTCGGATCGTCCGTATTCTTTGGGTCGTCAGGGGCGCCGGGATCGTCTTCCATGCCTTCGGGTGGGCTATCCTTTTCCGGGTCGGCATTACCGGGATCGTCTTCCATGCGGTTCTGGCCGCGCACGGCAGCCAGCACGTTCGCGGTGAACCCGCGCGTGATCTGTGACATCTGTTTGTCCTCTTGGGGGTTGGTTGATGGATCAGGCCGCAGGGCCAAGGGCAGCCTCAAAGGCGGCAAGCACCTGCGAGGGACGTTGAACGGCATCGGCAAGACCAGCCTCAACCGCCTTCATGCCGCGATAGACGCCCGCCTCTGTGGCAAGGGCCGCTTCTGTCGTCAGCCGCCCGGCGCGATACCGGGCAACCGTTTCTGCAAATTCGATGCGCATCTCTTCCAGTTCGGCAAGCTCGCGCGAAAGCACATCTTCGGGGATCGCCTCATAAGGGTTGAGATCAGCCTTATGGGCGCCAGCCTTCAGGATGGTCACCGCAAGGCCTTCTTTCTTCAGCCAGCCGCTGACATCGACATGCATCGAGACAACGCCGATGGAGCCGCAGACACCGGTTGACGGGATCACGATCATCCGCGCGGCCGCAGCCAGAAGATAACCGGCCGAACAGGCATGATCGGTCAGCACGGCAATGGTCGGCTTGGCGGCGGAAAGCTCGAAGATCTTTTCGGCACAGTCAAAAGCGCCGGTGACCTCACCGCCAAAACTGTCGATTTCGAGAATGACACCCCTGATACTGTCATCAAGGCGGCAGTCATCGGCCTGAATGCCAATCCCCTCATAGGAGGTGACACCGCAGGACTTGCCGATAAAACTGCCCTTATTGACCAGCGAGCCTTCGATTTCGATCAGGCCGATCCCGTCGCTGGCACGGCGCACGCCATTATAGACCTTGTTGCCCCAGCCATCTTTTGCCTCGCGGATCGTCTCACCGATCAGCCCCATCTGTTCGGATCCCGCCTCAGGCAGGCCGAGCACGCGCGGGCCAAAGGCCCGGCCTATCGTCTCGGCCTTGCCCGGATGCAGCATCAGCGGGGTGTTGAACATCCGGCTGGCGATTTCGGGATAGTTCATTGTCTTGCCCTTCCATGAATGGCGGGGATACCAAGCGGATGACGGCGGGCGCCCCGCCCGCTTCCGCTCTGCTGGCCGTTGCTGCGGCCGTTGACACTATCCTCGACCTCGCTGTCCTGATCCGCCTCATCCAGCGACGGCGCCGGGTTCTGATTGCTTTCTACGGGCACAGCCTCAGCCTCGGCCGGATGCGTCAGGCCGAGGCTGCGATAATAGCGGGCCTCACGTGCCAGCTGATCGGCGTCCATCTTCCAGTCCCGCCCCTGTTCGGCCGATTCCTGCTGCAGCGTCGTCAACCGCCGGTCAAGCCGCTCACCGGCGGCCTGTGCTTCGCGCAGCGGATCAATCCAGCCCCGGCCCGGCCCGATCCAGTCGGCATGGCACCAGGCGGCGGGGTTCTGTTCAAACGATACCGCCCCTTCGGGCAGTTCGATCAGGCCCTTGTCGAACACCTCTTCAAGCCATGCCCGATAGATCGGCGCCATGAACTGAGCAGCAAAGCCCGACTTCTTCGCCGTGAAGCCGCGCCAGATCTCCAGCAGTGCCGCACGGGCCGATGAATAATTGACCTGGCTCCAGTCCATGGTCAGCTGCTCATAGGTCAGGCCCACGGCCGAGGCGATCTTGCGGAGCGCCGCATTGACGAACACCTCGAAGTTGGCGTTCGGGTGCTCAGGCTTGGTCAGGTTTGCTTTCTCGCCCGGCAGCAGCGTGTTGATGCGAACACCCGGCAGGTTGATCGGCGCTGCCCCGTAATAGGCCTTCTGCGCGTCCGACATCTCGCCATAGAGCTTGCCGAGCGCACCATCACCGCCCTCGGCATCAAGGGCGGCCATCATCTCCTCAGGATCAAACGGCGTTTCGATAAAGGCCGCCATGATGGCGTTCAGCATTGCCGCCTGGCTTTCAAAATCCTCGTAATCCGTCGATTGCTTGATCGACCGCATGATCGGTGCCCAGTCGGACGCCCCGCGCGTCATGCCCGGCCGCTTCGGATCGAAGGCATGAACGACAATCGGCCTTCCCCATTCGGTGGCGCGCGCCACATATTCCCATGACCAGAGCTTGCTATTGCCGGCAAAAAGGTCGCCCGGATGGCTCTTGCGGAAGTGATAGCCAAGCGGTGCGCCATAATCATCAATCGCAACACCGTCGCGCAAATGCTCACTGTCGAGCGTGCCTTTCGGATTGGAACACCGGGCCGGATCGACCATGTGAATGGCGGTCTGGAACAGTGTCGCGTCATCCTGCCAGACCACGACACCGAAGGCCTCGCCTTCCGGGCCGAAGCGGTTGCGCGCTGCAAGGCCGAGGATCCCGGCCATGTTCTTGGTGCGCTCGGCATCGCACCACATGTCAACATCCTGCGTATAGTCCCGCCAGAGCCCCTCAATCTGGGTTGCGATGGCCTCGGCCTGATCAAAGGTCAGCTTCAGCGTCACATGATTGGGACGTGCGGCAAGCTTCCAGCCGGCGCCGATAATGTTATCGACCAGACGCGACGTGCCGGCGGCACCCCAGCCGTCATTGCGGGCGACATCATTCAGCCGGTCCACAAGCGTCGGGCGTGAGAGCGACAGCGCCGACTGGCCGGAATAATTGCCCGCCTTCCAGCTGGCAAAGCTCGGATGATCGGATGCCGCCCCCTGATAGGGTGCCCGTGTTACCGCAGCACCGGAGACACTCACCATCATCCGGTTGCGCGTTGCCTGAAGCCGGGCCGACTGACGAACAGCAGCAGGCAGCGGCTTGTTGTCAGGTCCATAGAGTTCCACTGTCATCCGAAGATCACCCCTCGCCCGCGCGGACGGCTGGAAGAGCGAATGCCAAGCTCAGTCTCGAGGCCGCGGATATAGGCCCGGAGCGAAGTCCGGTCGGCGCCGGAATAGGTGACCGTCTCACCGGCATAAGAAAGCGTCACCGCACTGCGGCCGGTTTCCAGCTTGTGGAGCGCAAGCCGTGCCTCGGAAAGCTGGCTTTCCAGCGTGATGCGTTCCTCTGTCGTCATGGTGTCCTGCCGTTTCTCTGTGCCGCCCGGCCGGCGCGCCGCATGGCTGCGGCAACGCGATCCGGGACGGTTGTTTGTGTAGGTTCAGCCGCTTCGGTACGTTCTTCCTGCGCCCGGCTGACGGCCTCGGCGACAGCGGCAAGATTGCCGATCAGATCTTCGAGATCGCCCTGCCGTTCCGGCTCAAGCTTCGCCAGTTCCTCGGCGCGAACGTCCCATGCCTCATCGCTCCAATAGGGAACGCCAAGCCGGATTGCGGCGGCGCGCGACTGGTTCATCATGTCGAGCACTTCATTGCGCTGGCCTTCGGGAAGCTTCCAGCGCCAGCGCGGATAGCCACTGCGGTCCTTTTCCTTGACGCGAACCTCAGATGTGGCCTGCTGATAGAAGGCATCACCAAGGCCGGTGGCAAAGCGGATATAGCCCGGCGCTTCCGGGTCATTCTTCTTAAAGTCCCGGTAAAGCCCGATCTTCATCACCGAGGCGTTGAAGTTGAAGAAGCGGGTCGACCACTTCTGTTTCTTCGGCCGGCCGCTCTTGTCATATTCGCGCACCTGGCTCAGCAAAGGCGCTGTATCGCGATTGTCACCGCGGACCATGATCACCTTGGAACGCGGATGACCGCGAACCCAGAACCAGACATCTTCGGTATAGGCATTGCCGTCGATGCCGACGCGATCGATGCTTCTTGGCTTGCCATTCTCATCAGGCCAGCGCTTAGCGATCAGCTGATCGAGCGCCTTCATCACCTGCGGCTCTGAGATATGGCCGGAATGCTCGCGATAGCCGGCAAGATGACTGCCCGCCCGGCTGTCGATCACACCGTAATCGATCACCGCGCTTGCCTTGTTGCGGCCCCAGCCGCGCAACAGCCACTCGACACGGTCGCCCTGAACGTCAATGCCCATGGTGAGCGCCAGACTATCGGCCGGAACGATGCCACGTTTAAACCCCGTTGCATCGGCGCGGTCGCGCAGGTCTTCCCAGTCCACCGCCTTATTGTCTGCCTCAAAGGCAAGGCCAAGC
>NZ_JAATVV010000025.1 GCF_013184775.1 Martelella sp. HB161492 | reverse complement strand
AAACACGCCCGCAACGGCATGCTGTCGCCCGTCGACTTCGAACGACAGCAGAAAATCTAAACCGAGGGTGTCTACAAAACCCGGGGCTATTCAATGCATGGGAAAATTGAACGGCGACAAGATGCCTATGCTGTTAGGTTTGGGGCTTAACGGTGAGGTCGTCTGAATAATACTAATTAATATCAAATAGATAAATATAGACCTCATCCACAAAAAACATCTCGGGATCACGATGGAAGATGGACACAGCGTTCTTGTTTCGGCGGGATGTCTCGGGACAGCTCGTCGCGGCTCATGCCAGGCCTCCCATTGAAAGCCGGTTCGCCGGATGGCATGAACCGTCGCCGCAAAATGAAATTTTCCGGAGAATGTTGACGGTTCTGGAGAGACGGATTATGTATTAACTTAGTACATGCAATGTACTAGTTAGTGCTGATTGCCATGGGTGGGTTTGAGGAACCCGTTGCCTTGGGTGTGCTGTGCCTGGAGCTCGTGCGATCGGTGGGAGGAATGAACATGATGCAGGATGCAAGCCGGAAAACCCGTCCGGCGCGCCGCCCTTTTCATCTGATGGCCAAGCCGACGGGCTTTCGCTGCAACATCGCCTGCGACTATTGCTTCTATCTGGAAAAGGATAGCGGTACGCTGAAGCCGGACAGCGAACGCAGAGTCATGAGCGAGCGGACCCTTGAGAACTATGTCCGCGGCTATATCGAGGCCAGTCCCGCTGATGCGATAGAATTTGCCTGGCAGGGCGGCGAGCCAACGCTTGCAGGTATAGGCTTTTTCGAGAAGGCGCTGGCCTTCCAGAAAAAATATGGCCGCGGCAAGACGATCACCAATGTCATTCAGACCAACGGATTGCTGATTGATGCGCGTTGGGCCCAGTTCCTTGGCGAGAACGGCTTTCTCGTCGGACTGTCGATCGATGGGCCAGCGGATCTGCATGACGCGCACCGCGTTTCCCGCAATGGCAAGGGCGTTCATGACCGGGTGCTTGGCGCCCTGGAGCAATTGCGGGCACACAACGTCCAGATCAATATTCTCTGTGTCGTCAACGCAACGACGGCGGTGCATCCCGTCGTCATCTATCGCTATCTGACCCGGGAGCTCGGCGCGACATTCATCCAGTTCATACCGGCAGTGGAGCGCCGTGCACCAGGCCGCCAGACGGGCGAAGTCCTCCATCCGCAAAATGCCGGTGAGGATGCCGTGCTCACAAGCTGGTCCGTTTCGGGCCGGGACTATGGGCAGTTCATGGCGGCGGTGTTCGATGAATGGGTTCGAAGAGATGTCGGCAGCGTGTTCGTGCAGCTGTTCGACAACAGCCTTCTGGCCTGGACAGGGCAAAGTGCCGCCCTTTGCGTGATGCAGCCAAGCTGCGGTCAAAGCCTCGTGGTCGAGATGAATGGCGATGTCTATTCCTGCGATCACTATGTCTATCCGCAAAACAAGCTCGGCAACATCAATAGCGACGCTCTGGCTCGTCTTGTCGACAGCAAGGCGCAGCGCAGTTTCGCTGCTGCAAAGGCAAGTCTGCCGCATGGATGCAACCGCTGCGAATGGCGCTTTGTCTGTCAGGGTGGATGTCCCAAGCATCGCATCCATCAGGCCGGACGGCAATGGAGCAACCATCTGTGTGAAGGGTACCAGATCATGTTTTCCCATATGGCGCCCTACATGGATTTCATGGCCGATTGTCTGCGCAAAAGGCAAGCCCCCGCCCATGTGATGGCACAAGTGCCGCGGATTCTGGCGCAGGCCGGATCCGGTACGGCCGCTGTGTTGGCCGGCGACACCTAGCGTCCAAAGCACCGCAAGCTTTCAACCCGCCGCAAGACGCAGCGGGCCTTATCACCCCTGCCGCGATGAGCAGGGATAGACCTCAGGACATGACAGGAGGAAGTTAATGTCTGCACCCCTGAAAATCACCCGCCGCAGCATGTTGATGGCATCGGCGGCAACGGTCGGCATTGCCGCGCTGCCGCGCCTGACGCTGGCTGAGACACAATCCACCGCGCCCAATATCGTCTGGGTGGTCTGTCACGACATCCACGCGCCCCTGCTCGGCACGTATGGTAACGGGCTGGCGACAACGCCGACGATCGACCGGCTGGCGGCGGAAGGCACGCGCTTCGATCATGCCTATTCCGTCGCTCCCGTGTGCTCGCCATCACGCTTCGCCCTGGTCACGGGCATGTATCCCGACAGCTGCGGCCCGGCCAATCAGATGCGCGGAATTGGTCATGTGCCTGAAGAGTTCAAGCCGCTCCCGATCCTGATGCGCGAAGCTGGCTATTACGCGACCAACAACGTGTTCACCGACTATAATTGCGACCTTGATCCGGACAGGATCTGGGATGAATGTTCAATTACGGCCCACTGGCGCAATCGCCCGCAAGGCAAGCCGTTCTTTTGCGTCTATAACTATCTGATCACCCATGAATCGCGTGCGATCCACTTCTCAGGCGATCTCAAGACGGATCCGGCCAGCGTCACCGTGCCGCCCTATCTGCCCGACATTCCTGAAATCCGCACGGCCTTTGCCCAGAATGTCGATCTTGTCGACCGTCAGGATGTCGCGCTGAAAACCCTGCTCGACCAGCTGGACGAGGATGGCCTGGCCGACAACACGGTTGTCATCTTCATGGCTGATCATGGTGGCGTTGTGCCGCGGTCCAAGCGCTATTGCTACAATGAGGGGCTGCACATTCCGCTTATTGTCCGCGTGCCTGAAGCGCTGGCGCATCTGCGTGGCAGTTTCCAGCCGGGACAGCCGACCGGCCAGGTTGTCAGCAATGTCGACATGGCGCCGACGACGCTGGCAATCGCCGGTGTCAGCATCCCTGAAAATATGCATGGCAAGCCTTTCCTTGGCGCCGCGCCGCAAAGCCGCGAGATCGCCTTCTCGATGCGTAACCGGATGGATGAGCGCTATGATATGGTTCGCACGGCAACGGACGGGCAGTTTCGCTATATCCGCAATTATTCCCCACACCGCGCCTATGGTCTTCACAATGCCTATGAATGGCAGCTCCATGGCTATCAGGCCTGGGAGCGGGAGCATCTGGCGGGCACGCTCACGGACGCGCAGGATCGCTTCTGGCAGCAGAAACCGGCTGAAGAGCTGTATGACCTTGCCGCCGATCCCTATCAGCTTGAAAACCTTGCCGCAGATCCAGCCTATGGCGAACAGCTGGCGCGGCTGAGCACGGCGCTCGACCAGCATATGGTCGCCGTCAATGACAACGGTCTGATCCCTGAGGGTATTGCGGCGGAAGGCTACTGGCCGAGCCGTGCCGAAGGGGCCTATCCGATCGAGGATGTGATGGCGCTCGCTGCCAGAGGGCTTCAGAAGCAAACGGAAAATGCCGGTGATTTTGTCGCCGCGCTCAAGAGCGGGAATGAGATCATGCGCTTCTGGGCCGCGCAGAGCCTGCTCATGCTTGGCGTCATACCGGATGCGGTCAGGCCGGATGTGGTTGCATGCATGCAGAATGACGAAAGCGGCCATGTGCGCTGCGTCCTTGCCGAGGTGATCGGTCACACGCCTGACGGTGCTGCCGCCGGAAAGGTACTGTCCGATATCCTGTTCAGTGATGCAGAGCCGCGCGTCAAGCTGCTGGCGCTGGAAAGCCTGACCTATATGCCGGTCGAATATGCGATGATCGCGCGCGATGCGGTTGAGCAGGCGCCCCGGGTCGGTGATGAATATGTGACTGAAGCCTATAACTACCTCTCGCTCAAGCTGGATGATCTTTACCGGCCGGATGTTCCAACCTATTTCGGCGGCCAGCCGAAACTCGGAAAGCCGCTCGGCGATCCACGTATCTAGACTTTTTCCCGCAGCCGGCGGGATCAGGGCAGGGGCGGGCGCAGGCCGCGTCTCTGTCCTGTCCGCTGGCTGGCGGACGGCCGGGGACGGCCCGGATTCGGTAGTTGCGAAATGCATGAAATGTCGCGGCTCAGCATCAAGGGTGTTCTCTTCCATAAGCGCGTTTTGAGACCGTGGGCCTGCCGGGAGGTGGCTCGCCGACCTCCAGCAAACGCTGCAGAAAATCAGCTGGCAAAACTGCCATTCGTTGTTGATATGTTATTACATTACGTTTATGCAAAGGCTCCGTAATCACCCACGGAGTTTCCTGAATTGCAGCCCCTTTGCCAGATCCTGGACGTCAATCTGTCCTCAGCCCCAGCAGCGCGGCGAGCCCTGAAATGCGGAGTGACGTCGCGTGCGGATTGATCTGGCAGGCTTTGCCCGTGAGGATGCCATTGGCGACCATCATGCCCTGATGCGGCTGGTTGAGCGCGCCGATGCTTATGGTTATGGCGGCATCTGGTTCAACGAATTTCATTTCCGTCGCGACACCAACGCATATCCCTCGACACTCCTGCTGGGGGCAGACATCCTCGCCAGGACCGAGCGTCTGCGGTTCGGGACTTCGGTGCTCGTCCTGCCGCTGCATCACCCGCTTCTTCTGGCTGAACAGGTTGCCCAGCTCGATTTCCAAAGCCAGGGGCGCGTTGATGTCGGCATCGGCAGGGGAACGGATCCTGCAAGCTTCCGAGCCCTCGGCCTTGGCGAGGCGGTGATGAAGCAGCGATTTGAAGAAGCGCTTGGCATCATGCTCATGGCCTGGCAGCAGCCCTCAGTGTCCAGCGACGGCCCGGGATGGCACTTCTCGGATGTTGCGGTCGGGCCGCCGGTGGTTCAGCATCCCCATCCACCCATCTATGTTGCGGGGGTCTCGGACCAGACCATCGACCTTGCTGCCCGCAAGAGCTTTCCGCTGCTCTTAAGTCTCGAACCGAACGAGGAACGCCAGCTTCCGAGGTTTCGGCAGTCGCTCGCCCGTCACGGCGGAGCGCCAAAAGCGCTGATGGCATCATCGCTGTCGCGCTACATCATCATCGCCGAAACGCAGAAGGCGGCCTCGGCGCAGATAGAGCCGTTCCTGGAACGCATCAACGCGCGTCGCAATGCGCTCGCCAGAATGCGCGGCCAGCAACCGCCGGCGCGGCGCGGTCTTCAGCAGTTGCTGGACGGCTACACAATCTTCGGCACGCCGGACATGTGTCTCACACAGCTGCAGGCGTTAAGCAAGCGAAGCGGTGCCCGGTCTATTCGCCTGATGTTCAGCGGAAACGGTCTTCTGCCGCTCGATGAGGCGGAGACCGCCCTGTCACTTTTTGCCAGAACCATCCTCCCCGAACTGATCACCAGCCACGATGACGGTGCTGAGCCTTCCGAATGCCTTCGGGCATAAGCATCCAGGAGATTTCCATGACATTCTGCCACGTCCGCCAAAGACTTCTTGCCGTTGTTTCAATGACCTGTGCAGCACTTGCTCTGACGGGTCCCTCGATCGCCGCGGATTTTCCTTATGTCGACGACAATTGCGGTATTACCAATGTCTATGAAAAGGCACCTGAACATGCCGTGACACTGAGCAATAATGCGACGGAGCTGATGCTGGCCCTCGGCCTTCAGGATCATATGGCCGGGACGTCCTATATGGCGGCTCTGAAGATCTCGCCGCAATATAGCGAGGCCTATAACGCGGTTCCTGTTCTTTCGCCGCTGGTGGCCACCACAGAGCAGCTTGTCGATGCCAATGCCGACTTCGTCTATGCGGGCTATCCCGATGGCTTCAGCGAATCGCGCCACAGCCGCGCACAGCTGCAGGACCTGGGCATGAAGACGCATCTCAATCCGGAAGGCTGCAATCTCGGACAGTTCGGTTTTGACGGCCTGTTTGATGAAATTCGTTCCATCGCCGGCATCTTCGGTGTTCCCGAACGTGGTGATGCGCTGATTGGCGCGATCTCTGAGCGTCTTGATGCCATTGATGCGAAGCTGGCAGGCGCGGATGCCGTTCCGGTCTTCATCTTCAATGGCGGCGAATCCGCGCCCAACGCCGTTCTCGGAAATGCGATGCTTTCGGATGTCGTCAAAAGAGCTGGCGGACAGAATATCTTTGGCGATGTCGACAATCGCTTCGGGCAGGTTTCCTGGGAACAGGTGGCCGATCGCAATCCCGAAGCGATCGTTGTCTTCTATTCCGGAACGGCGGGCGGCAAGGTCGTCACTGATCCGGACGGAGCGCTGGGACAAGCGCGCATCGACATTCTCAAGGCCACACCGACCATTGCCGGAACGGATGCGATTGAGAATGGACGGTTCATCCCGATCAGTTCCGTTCTCGGTCAGCCGGGACCAAGCTCGATCGACGCGGTGGAACGTCTCGCCAGGGCTTTCCACCCGGACGTTTTTGCCGATTAAGCGGCTGGACGGCGGTTTTCGCGCCGCCGTCTTCTGAGGCAAGGTCAGAAACATGCCATCCACCCAATACGATATGGCGAAACAGGATGAACAGGCTGCGCTGATGCAGCTGCTGCGCACAGCGGAAATGACGCCGACGCAGCAGTGTGCCAGCAGTCTGCAAAGGGCCTCCTTTCCGGATCATGGCTCACGCATCCTGGTTTCCGCCATGCTGTTGCTCGCCGTTCTGCTCGCTGTCATCTGCATGGCCGGGCTGATGGTTGGCTCCGTCCGTATTCCGGCTGGAACAGCGCTTTCTATCCTTCTCCATGCGCTCGGCGGCGACGCGCTGATCACGGCTGACTGGCGCGCAAGCGCACAGACGATCATCCTTGAGACGCGGCTGCCACGCGTGAGCATGGCGGCATTGGTTGGCGCCAGCCTGAGCGTTTCCGGCATGGCCATTCAGGCGCTGGTTCGCAATCCGCTGGCCAGCCCCAGCATCCTCGGCGTTTCCTCCGGTGCGGCAACCGGCGCGGTTGTCGTCATGCGCTGGGGGCTGATCGGACTGGGCACCTTTACCCTGAATATTGCAGCCTTCCTTGGCGGCCTTGGCGCACTTGCCATTGTTTTTGCCATCGCCCGCGCGGGCGGCAGTCTGACACCGGGCCGACTGATCCTTGGCGGTGTCGCCCTGAACGCCGTCCTGTCCGCCCTTACCAGCCTATTGGTGCTGACGGCGCCGGACCCTCAGCTGGCATCGCGGGTTCTGTTCTGGACGCTTGGTGGCTTTGGTGCTGCCCAATGGAAATTGCTGCCGCTGCCCTTTGCCGCTCTTGTCATTGGTCTTGCCTACCTCCTGCTGCAGGCGCGCCGGCTGAATTTGCTTCTTGCCGGTGATGAGAGTGCCGAAGCATTGGGCCTCGATGTTGAGCGGTTTCGCCGGCGCATGTTCGTGCTGATCGCGGCCATGACCGGTGTGACGGTTGCCGTTTGCGGCGTGATCGGCTTCGTGGGCCTGGTCATGCCGCATATCGTCCGCTTCATGGTTGGCACAGAGCATCGCCGTGCACTTCCGGCGGCCGCCCTGCTCGGCGCCAGTTTCACGGTTGGCGCGGATCTTGTCGCCCGGTCCATCATTGCGCCGATCGAGCTGCCTGTTGGCATTATCACAGCCCTTGTGGGAGGGCCGTTTTTCATCTTTCTGCTCGTCAAGAATGCCGGAAGTGAACGCGGATGATCCGTCCTGCAAAGCTTTGCCTGAGAGAGATCCGATTTCGTGCGGGCAACCGTCGCCTGATCGATGATGTCAGTCTTGATGTTGCCGCCGGCGAGTTCATTGGCCTTCTCGGGCCGAACGGGGCCGGCAAGTCGACACTGCTTCGAACCATTTATGGCCGCAACCGTCCGGACGGCGGTCAGGTATTTATCGATGGTATTGACGCCTGGACAAAGCCGCGCCAGTGGGTGGCGCAAAGGGTCGCCGCGGTTCTGCAGGACATACCGACTGATTTTGCGCTGAGAACCGATGATATCATTGCCATGGGCCGTGTGCCGCACAAGGGGCTGCTCGCCGCTGACAATGCGCGCGACCGTGCTCTGATGTCAGCGGCGATCACCCTGCTGGAACTTCAGCCGCTGCGCAAACGTCTCTTTCGCACGCTTTCCGGTGGTGAGCGCCAGCGCGTACTCCTGGCCCGGGCGCTGGTGCAGCAGCCGCGCATTCTCATCCTGGACGAACCCACAAATCATCTCGATATTCATCACCAGCTGCGATTGCTGCGTTTCGTGAGCGGCCTCGGCGTTACCGTGGTCGCGGCACTTCACGATCTCAATCTCGCATCGATGTTCTGCGATCGTCTTTGCCTGTTGCAGGCCGGGAAGCTTGTTGCCAGCGGGACACCGGAAGCCGTTCTGACACCGCAGCGTCTCGGAGAGGTCTACGATATCGATGCCAGTATCTCCCGGCACCCCAAAACCGGGACGGTCTGGATCATTCCGTACTAGGTCCTTCGTTCAGCAGCCTTAGTGCCGTTTCACGCAGCCGGCGTAAAAAGCCGCGCCCTCCTGGAGGCGCGGCTCTGACTGCTGACAAACCTCGCGCCCTTTTACTGATGTCATGCCTGTGCTTGGTCCACAGGCATCCAGCCGACGCGCGTCCGCGCGGCGAAAGCCCCTTATGATCCAATGCCCTGAAGGGCCTGGATCCCCGTGACAAGCACGGGGATGACGACAGAGGGGGCGGCTATTCCACCCCAAACAAGCAATCTGAATGGCGTTGTCAGCTGCCTGAGCCGCGCCCTCTTGGAGGCGTGGCTCCTCTTTCGTCTGCGTTCGGCGCGCGCCTATTCAGCAGCGAGCGGCATTGCCCGGCACTTTTCGAAGCCATCGGTAATGATGTCACGCGGCAGGTTGCGGCCAATGAAGACGAGACGGGTAATCCGTTCTTCTCCGTCCTTCCAGGGGCGCTGGTGATCGCCCTCAAGCAGCATATGGACGCCCTGGACGACATAGCGGTCATCGTCGCCCTCAAAGGCAATGATGCCCTTCATGCGCAGCATGTCGATGCCGAAGGCCTGAACCGTTGACTGAAGCCAGGGAAAGAACTTGGCCGGATCCATCAGCTGCCGCTCGACCAGAGAGAAACTTGCGACATGATCATCATGCTCGTGATCATGTTCCTCTTCCAGAAATTCCGGCTCGACCTCAAGAATGCGATCGAGGTCAAAGGCCTTTCTGTCGAGCAGGCTCGAAATATCGAGATTGCAGCGCTCGGTATGGAGAATGCTGGCCGTCGGGTTCAGCCGCCGGATACGCTCTTCCGCTGCAGCCAGTGCGTCTGCGTCCACAAGATCAATCTTGTTGAGAATGATCGTATCGGCAAAGGCAAGCTGTTCCTGCGCCTCATGGGCGTGGTCCAGTTCTCCCAGCAGGTGTTTCGCATCGACAACGGTAATGATGGAATCGAGCCGCGTTTTCTTGCGGACGTCCTCATCGACAAAGAAGGTCTGTGCAACGGGTGCGGGATCGGCCAGGCCCGTGGTTTCGATCAGAATGCCATCAAAGCGGTTTTTCCGTCGCATCAGGCTTTCGAGGATCCGGATCAGGTCTCCGCGAACCGTGCAGCAGATGCAGCCGTTGTTCATCTCGAAGACCTCTTCGTCGGTATCGACAACCAGGTCATTGTCGATGCCGACCTCGCCGAATTCGTTGACGATCACGGCAAATTTCTTGCCATGAGGCTCGGTCAGAATCCGGTTGAGAAGGGTTGTCTTGCCAGAGCCAAGATAGCCGGTGAGCACGGTAACTGGTGTCGGATCAATGTCCGTCATGTTCTAACCTCGCAATGTTGCGTCAAAGCTCAATGGCCGCAGCCCGAACGGGCGCCGCCTTTATCCACATGGATATGTTATTACGTTACGTTTTCATTGACAAACGTAATAACATTACATAGCCAGTATTTGTCAATGGTGTGGTGGCAACGGCGTCGCGTTGAGCCCGTCCTTCGCCGCGCCAGTGACACGGATGCTCTCCAGCGAAGGAAAGCCCTTGAAGCAGTTTTATGACCCGATCCCGGTAACCTTGCTCACTGGTTATCTCGGCGCAGGGAAAACCAGCCTTATCAACATGCTCGTTTCAGATCAGCGTATGGCCGCGGCTGCCGTGATCGTCAACGAATTCGGCGACGTTGCCATTGACCACGATCTGATTCGTCAGGGATCAGAACGCTATTTCCGAACCACGACCGGTTGTCTGTGCTGCACGGCCACAAGCGAGATCAGAGTGTCGCTGTTCGAGCTGCATGAGGCGTATCTGCGCGGGGATGTTCCGCCGATTTCGCGGGTGGTGATTGAGACAACGGGCCTTGCCGATCCCGCTCCCATCATTAACAGCCTCATTCCCGGTGGGGCGCCGGCTCTCGGCCTGCGCGATCATGTCGTGGCGCGCCATTTCTATCTCGAAGGGGTGATGACCGCTTTCGATGCGCTTCATGGCCGCGCGACCCTCGATGCCTTTCTCGAGGGATGGAAGCAGCTTGCCTTTGCCGATCATGTCATCCTGACGAAAACGGATCTCTGTGACGTGGATCGCGACCTGGTCCGCGCGCTTTCAGTCCTGAATCCGGTCGCAACCTTCCATGACAGGCACGCCAAGGACTTTGACCTCGTCGCACTTCTGGGATCAGGACGGTATTCGCCATCGGGCAAGAGCGAAGACGTCATCGGCTGGCTGGCCATGGAAGGGCTGAATGATCACGACGATCACAGCCATGATCCGAATCGACATGGCGATGAGATCATGGCCCTTTCCCTGACAAGCGAAACCCCGCTGACGCCGCAGGGGCTGACAACCTTTCTGAAGGTTCTGACGGAGTATCGCGCCCAGGGCCTGTTGAGACTGAAGGGTATCGTCCAGCTGAGTGATGACCTCGAACGGCCGATGGTCGTTCATGCTGTGCAGCATCGTCTCGATCCCCTTGTCAGGCTGGATGGATGGCCTGGAGAAGATCACCGAACACGGCTGGTTCTCATCGGTATTGATTTGCCAGAACGCCAGATTCGCGAACTTTTTGCTGTCATCATCGCCGCACCGAGAAAAAAGAAACGCGTATGAGCCACAGTTTCATCAATCCGCTCGCCCCGCGCGGCCGCAACATTGTCAATGCGGCATCCTCGATCAAGGGCTGGACCAGAGCTGCATTATCGCTTGATGACAGCGACATTGTCTCGGTCAACGAGCTCGCGTGCCACCTTCCGGGATGTCCGCCGAAGGAGACCGTAGTCCTTGTGATCTCCGGCCCCGGCTCCGTTCGCAAGATCTCGATCCACAAAGCAATCGTGGATGTCCGCGCTTGTGATCTATGCGCGGCGCTGGAACAAACATCGCAGCCGTGAGCGGCCCGCTTTCAGCGGTCGTTTTGCCGTGTTTGAGGCCGGGAGGGGAATGGCGGGTCTTTTCTGTCAGCTCGACACAACAGACGTTCGCGCTTGGTTAATTGCAAAGTCACTTTCGGCCCAGAGCCGACCTTCGCCAGAAGGATCAACGCTGCGGTTCGGCTACCCCGAAACGGTCATTCAGGGCGTCGTGCAGCAATGGTTATAGGCAGGCCAAGGTTAGCGTTGGGAGACTAAGGGGTCATGACGCGCGGTTGGAGTAGTTCTCGACGACCTCCCAGCCTGTGGGAACGCGTCTGAATGGGTATGGGCGCCCATGTACGTTGTTGAACTATCGCTCCATGGGAGTCTCAGAGATTCCTTGAAAAATGGCCCTTGGCCGACGAGAACAATGGTGTTCCCAGCTTTCTGATAGGAGGTCATTTTCGCCAGGAGCTTCATTACACGTCCCAAGACTTCGGCTCAGGATTCCCCGTCCCAAGGCAGGATCTTCTTTGCTCCTGCTTGATTGTAATGCCGCGCCCACAGGATGGCCGGCACGGAACTCAGCCGCCGCGTGGTGGCAAGGATTCGGCGGTCACCGCAGCAACAAATCGACGGCCGTCGCAAATCGCGCAGTATATTCGTCGCGCGTGTCTGCCTGATACTTGATGCCGATCGACGCACTGATCAGGGTCTGCGCCAGGGCTGCGGCCCTTTCCCTGTGCTCAGGCGTCTCCGAGGAGGTGATCGCGTCGGTGACCAAAGCGGAAAAGCGTTCGGGCGCCTGCGTGACAATATCGCCTAGTATCTCCGGATTGGTTTCGATCAGGGCGGCGAGATCGCGGGCCAGGGGGCCGACATATCGGCCCGCCCATTGATCGAAGGCCGACACGATGCGCTCCGCCAGAGGCAAACCGGGCGTGCTGAGCTGGCGTTCGACCTCGGCCAGGTCCTCCCAA
The DNA here is from genome assembly GCF_013184775.1 of Martelella sp. HB161492. Lineage (GTDB taxonomy): Bacteria > Pseudomonadota > Alphaproteobacteria > Rhizobiales > Rhizobiaceae > Martelella. The sequence continues at coordinate 1,785 of NZ_JAATVV010000025.1, read as the reverse complement.
AGGACGTGCGACACGACCTCGCGGAAAAGCTGCTCCTTCGAGGCGAAAAGGAAATACAGGCCCGGGCGGGAAATCCGGGCAGCACGCGCGACCTCCTCCATGGATGTCTTGCGATAGCCGAAACGGGCGAAGGTCGCGAGAGCGGCATGCATGATAGCGATGCGGCGCGCATTGCCTTCGGCGACGGGACGTTGTGCGGCATCTCCGATGTTCGGCATCGATGGCTCCCTCCTGAGCTATTCTAGCTTTACAGATTTTGTCATTTTGTTTAGTACATGCCTCGATTGTGTGCAACCGTCAGGATCCATCATGCCCGCACCCTCCCTCATTTCCACCCCGTTCACGGCCGAAAGCACCGCTGCAGAGGTCATGTCCGGTATCAGTCTTCAGGGGATCCGCGCCATCGTCACCGGCGCATCCTCGGGTCTGGGGATCGAGACCGCCCGGTCATTAGCCGTTGCCGGAGCCGAGGTCGTGCTCGCCGTACGCAACCTCGACGTCGGTCGGAAGGTGGCGAAAGATATCCAACGGGAAACCAAGGCTGCCGCGCCGGGCGTTGCCTACCTCGATCTTGCAGACAGGTCGTCCATTGCAGCTTTCGTCGAGTCCTGGGACGCGCCGCTACACTTGCTGATCAACAATGCCGGCGTCGTCACCGGTGGTCTTGAACGTACCCCGGAAGGATGGGAACTCCAGTTCGCGACGAACCACCTTGGCCATTTCGCCCTTGCCACGGGATTGCATCGCGCGCTGGCTCGGGGCGCGGCAGAGCGGAACGGTGCCCGGATCGTTGCCCTGAGCTCGACCGCGCATATGCGAGCAGGCATTGATTTTGATGACCTGCATTTTGAACGTCGCCCTTACGACCCACAGATCGCCTATGCCCAATCCAAGACGGCCAATGCCCTGTTCGCGGTCGAGGCGACGAGGCTTTGGGCTTCGGACGGGATCGTCGCCAATGCGGTCAATCCCGGCGGCGTCGTCACCGGCTTGCAGCGCAACTTCACGGCGCAGCAAAGGGCCTCGCTGGATGCCGCCGCCGCCGCGGGCGTCTTTCGCTACAAAACCGTTGAACAGGGGGCCGCGACAACGATGGTAGCGGCCGCCTTGCCGGAATTTGCGCATACCGGCGGACATTATCTCGATGATTGCCGCGAAGCCTACACCGTCGGAAACGAGGCCTCGCTGGCCGACCATCCGCATGGGGTCAAGGAGTGGGCGTTGGACCCGCTCATCGCCCGCCGCCTATGGACGGTGTCGAGCGAGCTGCTGCTCGACTGACGGCCGCCGCTTCGCGGGGTGAGGCAAGGCCGGGCTGAAGCAAAGGCCGGAGCGGTAGCTTCATCCGCCCAACCTGTGCATTCGCTGCACTTGCGATGAACGTCAGCCTTAGGAATCCCGGCTCGGTCGTCGGACGACCGGAATGGCGGCGCTTTCTTCCGGACCGGCAGAAACGGGCCGATAGCGGAACGGCAGCTTTCGGCTTCAAAAATTGGCGAAGCAGACATTTACGCTCAATAGGCGCATAGTCGCTTTCGGCCCTCTGCGGACGTTCGCAAGGCAGCCTAACACTGCGGCGCAGCATCACCCCAAACCGGAAATAGGTGGCATCGCACAACATGGACTGACGGCTTGGTGAGGGGCGAGTGTCTGCTAGGGTCAGGACCCATTGATTTGAATTGACGACTATGATGACGACTATGATTCAGACGGGTGTGCAGGAGCCTGACTGATGAGTAATTTGTTTTGGCTGACGGACGAGCAAATGGCTCGTCTTCAGCCCTA
>NZ_JAATVV010000024.1 GCF_013184775.1 Martelella sp. HB161492 | reverse complement strand
AAACACGCCCGCAACGGCATGCTGTCGCCCGTCGACTTCGAACGACAGCAGAAAATCTAAACCGAGGGTGTCTACAAAACCCGGGGCTATTCAGATCCCTTCATGGCGGAGGTCGTGAAAGTGAAGGTCCTTGATGTCGAGAAATCGACACGCCCGCGTGAAATTGGCACTAATACTTTCTGCAGCGTAAGGGAAGGTTTCGGCTTGATCTCGGGGCATACGCTGAATGATGGCCAACGCCTCTGGAGGCAGGTCGCACCAAGTGTGATTGCCGATCTTTTGGCCTGGGTTTTTCATGTCGCGGACGAGAATCCTGCTGTGTGCTTCGTCGAGATCCTGCCATGCGATCCGCGTAATCTCCTCCTGTCGTCTGGTTGAGAAAAGGCCGAAAAGAATGATGTCTGCCATAGGCATGGACTGAGACAGCTGCTGCTTTCTCTGTTCGAAATGGGCGAGCAGCAGTTCCAGTTCCGGCAGCGAGGGGCGCCGGTCGCGCTGTCGGCTGCGCGCTGTCAGGCCAAGGCGTTTTGCAACTCTGAAACCGTCCTCCATCGCCGTTCTGTCAAGTGGATATCCCCATGCCGGACGGGCGATAGAGAAGATCGCGGCAAGGTGCGACAGATAATTCGCGACCGTTTGCGGCTGCTTGTCGAGCGAGAGCTCGCGTGCGAGTGTTATGATGCTGGCGCTGGTGATCTCGGCGCATGGCATGTCGGCTATGTCATAGGATTTGATCGCCCGCAGAACCTGAGCTTTCGTGCGACCGATGGGTGCCGCATTTTCATCGACATAGCGGTCAATCGCATGGTCAAGCGTGATGCCGCCATGCTTTCCTCGCTCGAGAGCACCCGGTCGTGCAAGCTCGGTTTCGCGCTTCTTTATCCAGGCTTCAGCGAGACGCTTGCGTTCAAATGTCTGGCTCTCGCTATGGACTGGACGGCCTTGTCGCATTATTCGGTGCATGGCAGCGTAGAAGACTGAGGACGTTCTTTTCGTTTTCGTACGGCTATGGTCTCCATGGTAGCCAGAGGTTTCGTTGTGATCGCTGGAGTTAAGCAGTCGCTTTTCGAAAATCGCTTGGAAAGAAACGATAGGCATAAAATCCTAGCTTGGAATGGGCATGAACGACCAAAAAGATAATAAATTCAATCTTTCCGAGAGCAGGCGCTTCGCGGTCGCGCCCATGATCGATTGGATGGTGAATCGAAAATATCTTTTGTTTTCAATTATTTTTTGAAAATGTAGCAAAAATAATTGCATTTTCTTGCTGTTGTTCCGCGTATGTTCATTTTGGGTGCTTCTTGATCACCTGCTTTTAGCAAGGCCTGTTAAGGCTTCAATGGGGCCGGTTCCTGACTGGCAGGTTTGGTCTCACCAATTAGCGAAGCGGACGTTCGGGCTTGAGAGGCGTATAGTCGCTTTCGGGCCGAGAGGACAATGCCGGGTTTGAGGTAGGGAATCTGCAAAAGCTGCAGTTGCCAGCTTGAGGCAAAGCAATCTCTATGTGTCGAGTGGGCACTGATCCAAACGTCTAGCCAGATAGTAATATCGGCTTCCAGCTGCAGCGAATCTATTAATTTCCGCAAGGTTTTCGCGTAAGATCAGTCCATCTGGTGCGTCGCCGAATAGAAACAGGTCTGGCTGGAGGGGGATGGCCAATTGCCTCGGTAAATCCGGGATAATGATTTCGCCAGATAGAGGCCTGATGAGGCCCCACCTCTTAACGGCTTCTAGCTCTTTGGCATATTGGTCTATGCTTTGCTGAAGCCATATGCCATTAAGCTGCCGAGCGGGAATACGTCCCCCGCTCCTGATGAACAGATAGTGATCGCGCTCCAAATTTTCTTCCTGCTCCAATGTGAGTTGATCACCCGCAACGCCGTTTAATTGGAATTCCTGATCTTTCAATTGATTATATCGCGAACGCATATACCAAAGTGCGAAGAAGCGCTCGACACTGCGCTTGTCTGTCGCTTCAGTTATACCGCACTGGTTAGCGATGGTTCTTTCCGCAATTTCCTGAAATTGTTCTTCGATCTCCCGCATATAGCCTGACTCGGCACGCTGATCCCAAGCCCTTCTCGCACAAAATATCGGGTCCGATGGCTTGGCTCTCCGGGAACGTCCCCTTAGCAAATCAAGCACCTCCACCTTGCCATCTTCATTAATCAACCGAGCAATGCTTTTGGTTGGATAGACATGTTGCAAAATCGTGAGCTTATTTGGATTTTTTGGGCGAGTCTTTTCCGGCTTGGACCATTTAGTTTCGTCATCATAGTCCGGTCGGCCACTGGCAATCGCTCCCGCAATCGCGGCTGCGTGCAGGCCTCCACTCTTGCTGTAGATCGAAATGGTCCTGTTAAAGCGCTTTAACGTGTTCATTGACTTAAAGGGCCTCAACTAGGTCATGTTGACAAACTGCGGACCCAGATGCGGACGGCGACGATGTGGACGATGGCGAGATAGCTTTCGGCTGTTTTGTCGTATCGGGTGGCGAGACGCTTTGCGCATTTGAGTCTGTTGAAGCAGCGCTCAATCTGGTTTCGCAGGGCATACACGAAGCCATGGACACGGATCGGCTGTTTGCGACTTGCTCTGCCGGGAATGACGGCTGTTCCGCCGCGCGCCTCGGCGTCGTCGCGGATGTGATCGGAATCGTATCCGCGATCAGAACCCTGGCTTTGGGCAGGTCCTCATCGGCGAGCACGTCATCACCCTTGTAGTTCGGCCAGTTGCGGTCTGACATATTCAACAGACGGTTAACCGGTAGTCAGATGCGGAGTGTGATGTTATTACGGCAAGAGTGTAAGCGCCGTTGATGACCTTGCTTTTTGTATATCTGGAATCGCGTTGCTCGCAAGCACCACGATTTACCTGGACTACACCCCATCGGTCGGCGATGGGTACGCCGTGATCATCTTTAAGAGTGATATATATGTGGGGTCCAAACCAGTGTGTCCGATTGCGAGAACAGGTATAAAATTTTGCCAGTTGCTTCGCGATAAACGTCAGTGTGCAGGTGTCATCCTCTTCAATTCGTAAGATTATATCGGTGTACAGAAAATTTCCATGTTGCCTATCTGGAAACGACCGATAGCGTGGTGGACTTACAAAAAAAGAAGAATTAACTATAAGAGAATTTGGTATTTCACCAACGGTTTCTACGTTATCTAATTCATTAATCTGATCAATTTCCTGACTATCGATCATTACTGCCCCCTTTTTGCTTCTTATGGTCGCGCATGAATAACTACACAACCATGATAGTTGCGATTTGTCTAGCTCTATCGCACCTTTCAGAGTTCGCCGGAAAATAAGTTTAACGATATCGGTTAGTTATGATTTGTCTTGAAGCAACTTTAGTAGAGGGTGAAAAGTACCTTAGGTCATGTTGACAAACTCCTGATCCAGAGTCGGGCGGAGATGATGTGAACAATGGCAAGATAGCTTGCGGCTGTTTTGTCATAGCGGGTAGCGAGCCGTCTGGCGCATTTGAGCTTGTTGAAGCATCGCTCGATCTGGTTTCGGAGGGCAGGTCACAGTTCCCACAGTCCGGCCAGCGTCAAGCAGCGGAACTGGCGGTACACGCTTGACCACTTGCCGAACGCTTCGGGAAGATCGCACCATTGCGCGTCGGTCCGGGCAGTCCAGAATATGCCGTCCTGAACCAGCCGGTGATTGGATGCCGGCCGACCACCGCTTCCCCGGATAGCAACTATGAACAGCCCGAAAAACGCCCATTCGGCGTCACCCATCAGCAGCCGAGCCAAGATAGCCTCCTCTCGAAAGCCATCTTGAACCATGCTTCAGCTGATTTGGGAATCCGGTTTGTCAACAGGACCTAGATATCTTCGTCAAGTAGGGTTTCCGAGTGCCGAGGTTACCCTCTTGATGATCTAGAAGCCGCGACAAGACCCACTCGCGCAATGGACGTCGTACTGGCAGAGGCATAGCGGAGAAAGGCCGGTTTTGGGTTCGACGTCTGGCCAGTTGGGTGTCCGAAATGGCGGCGCGCCTTCCGGACCGGCAGAAACGGGGCCGCAACCAGACAGTCCAGTTTCGGAGCGCAGTGATAAAACGCTGCCCTTGGCTGCGAGCTGACCACTCTGATCGATTTCAACCCCATTTCAGACGTTGATGGTCAATTGGCATCAATCGTGCCGGAAACCATGTGAGAGCAAGCACCTGCCGACTCAGACGATCGTGTCCCAAGTGGCTTTCTAATTGCGTTTGTTCGGTTGATCGCAAAGGGTGTCGCTGGACAGACTCATGGTCTTCTTCAAGAGTCGAATCGACAAAACAAGGAGAGGACATCTGGAATCTCGCAGTTCCGACCGTGAAAAATGATTGGGAGAACTATGTTGACAGCATGCTGTGCGCTAGCCCCACCAATTCATCTTCAAAGACCTGCGTCCCGAAATATGGCGATTCTTCCATGACAGCCGAGCGTATCACGCCAATGATGGCCCGTGTCAGTACGTATGCTGTTATGGGGCTTATCTCCAGGCAGCCGTCAACATCCCCGGACGTTCGAGCGGCGAGCATATCGCGCATGGCTCTGTCGACCGGCAATGTCAATTCCTCCGATAGCCCATGAGCGATGAGCGCTTCGATGAGAGCCTTTCGTGTTCGCAGGCGTCCGCTAAAACCCTGGATAAGCGCGTGAATCGCGGCGCGCAGCGGATCTGTCTGCACCTTCCCACCCATCTGGGAGGCTATTTCTGCATTTACGGCTGTTCCCGTGAAAGCCAGCTCACGACGCGCCAGCGTGATCAGTATGGCGTTCTTGTTGGGGAAATATTGGTACAAGGTGCCGATGCTTACACCTGCACGGCGGGCGATCGCATTTGTGGTCGCAGCCTTGGGATTTTCTGCCTGTAGAATCTGAGCTGTTGCCTCCAAGATCGCAGAAACTGTCGCTTCAGCGCGTACCTGCTTTGGAATTTTCCTAAATGAATCAGTAGGTTTCATGTCGTGCGTCGCCGTCGTAAACGCGCCTGGAATGCGAGTTTAATAATATGAGCATTCCTCATATTTTAGAGCTACACCCTATGAATACAAGCTCGAAAGGAACCTCAGATGAAACTTTCGCTCCTCCTGTTCGCCCTGTCAGTAAAGCTGCGAACGGCAAGTCGGCATAACGCGTTGCTCCGCGCTCGATTGCAGCAGCGCACCGCCTCGGTCTGGATACAGACGGAAGACCACCGGGTCGGCCGTTTGTTCGTGTTCGCCAAAGGGCGGATATTCACCCGGTCTGGGGGCGAAGGTGAGGCTGATGTCACGATGCTCTGGAAAGATGCCAGCATCGCCTTCGCGGCGATGACATCAAATGATCCGCAAGCGATTGCCAAAGCTCTTGAAACAGGACACCTCCGCCTCGTGGGGGACGTGATGGTGGCGCAGTGGTTCGCCAGTGTAATCCAGGCGTTGAAAGGTCCAGCTCCTCTGCCTGCGATAGCAGAGAAGGTGGCTGTGATCGGATTGGGAAAGATGGGCGCCGGACTGGCGTATAACATCCAGAAGAACGGTTTCCCGCTTGTTGTGTTCAACCGAACAGCGGCGAAAGCACAAGAATTTGTCGAGCGCGGAGCTCTTCTGGCACAGAACCCGCGTGAGGCGGCTGAACAAGCCACTGTCATACTCAGCAGTCTCATGGATGACCGGTCTGTGCGCGATATTGTGACCGCGCCAGACGGTATCCTGGCAGGCATGAAACCCGGGAGCATTCATTTGTGTGCGACGACCATTTCGCCAGAGCTTGCCAAGGAGCTTACCGAAATTCACAGGCAGCATGGCTGCTACTTTGTGTCAGGCGCAGTGGTCGGACGTCCGGATTTTGCGCGGGCCGGGGAACTCATCACGCTCCTCGCCGGTGCCAGCGACGCCGTTGAACGCTGCAAACCGATTTGCAATAGCTATTCAAGCACGGTGATGGTTCTTGGCGAGGATCCGGCTCTGGCCAATTACGCCAAGCTCTCCATCAACTATTTTGCCGCATCGAATATGGAGCTGATGGGCCAAATCTATGCCTATGGCGATGCGGTTGGAATCGATCGCGCATTCTATGGCCGGCTGTTTGAAACGAGCTTTTCCAATCCGACGCTGAAAATGTACGCCACAAAGATCGGTGACCGTGCGTTTCAAACGGAAGTTGGATTTGAACTGTCCGGCGGTATCAAGGACTTGAAGCTCATGCATGCTGCTTCACAGGCCACGTCCCGCTCACTGAACTACGCGCCACTTATCATCGAAAAAATGCAAACAGCGCTTGATCGTGGCTGGGAACATTACGATTGGTGCAGCTTCACGGATATGTCACTGAAAGATGGTCACTGATGCCTGAACTGATGGAGTGGTCGCCATGGAAGTACATGGCAACGACTGTGACAGTTTGAGGCCAAATCAAGCACGGTGTCTACGCTGCAGACTCAAGCGAACCTAGGTACATATTGCAGCGAGTCACGACTTGCCGCCCTTCATGTCGGTGCTTGGCGTTCTGCTGCGTCTAGCACGGATGTCGCAGAGGGGCTGAGAGTGAATGTCAGTTGCAATGGCACGAAGGGGCGCTGTGAGCGAAAGGAGATGGTAGCCTGCCGGTAGTGCACTCACTGGCGCTTCGTCATAAGCCTGATGGCGACTTGTTGTTGCCCCCACCGGAAGGCAAACGTGTCCGAAACATCAAACCATCCACCACCATCGCCTGCACCGTGGTTGGCGCCCATACAGGAACACTGGCACTCATGGCCGACTGCATTGCGGCATGCCGGCGCGCATTTCTCCATCTCTCGATATGGCTGCACTACATAAACGCGATCATAGCGTTCTAGCGCTCCATCAACGAAACGGTTCAGCCAGTTCAACGGTAATTTCCATGTCTTTTCCAAATGCGCATATTGGATTGATGGCCTTCGGTTTCCAGTGGCAAGGCTGTGGAGCCACAGCCTGTTTGACTGGTGATAAGGCAGCCTAACGGTGAGCTTGTCGCCATTTATGCCGCTCCGAACAACGATCGGTATATCGCCTCGCTCCCATTGACGGCGAATATCGGGGGGGATTTTGGAATTATCCATTTGCGCTAATAACCTTCATCGCTGGGATTTTTCCATTGAGATAAACGATAATAACCTAGAATCTACTCTAGGGACTAACAATACTTTTCTCGTAGAAGCGTGTACTGGACTGAACCGTCTGGCCGAATCTAAGTGAGAAGTTGTCGATGAAGAATACCGCGAATTATAGTGCTCACCCTTTCCAAGTTTGCCGCAGATAGGTTTTGAGGGGCAATGTCCACTTCCTGTCGTATCACGGTCAGTGGCGCGGTCTGCAGCGAATGGCTACTTACGGAAGCTGAAGCCACAATCGCGAACGACCGACTTTGGGGCGCATAGGCGACGTAGCGCCGCTGGTAGGACAGTGTCACCTTCTGGCAGGCGCGGTGACGGTCTCTATGACCAACGTCGAGGCATAACCGGAAATCATTTCCTTTGCTGGGCCGGTTGCGGACTGTTTGATACAACCAAGAGACAGTGCCAAAGTCGAGGCGACGGTGTGCGCCAGTGAAGAGGTTGCAGGATACGAGAGAGCGATGTCAGCAGACGAAATGAATAGGTTGATCCGACGAGGACTGGCCGTCAGCGTCGCTATGGATGTGATCGACGGCAAGTTGGACGAGGAATTCGAGGTATCTCGTGCAATTGAAATGACCGAGCGGGTCAAGTGGAGCAAGGGTCGCGTTGCGCCTCCGGCTGATCTGATGGCGCAGTGGGATCTGGATCCCGCACATTTCTATCTAGCCTATGATGGCAACGACCCTGATTTACATCCGGGAGACCAGTTCGTATTGATCGAAGCCGACGTGGCTGATGTCCATGGAAAGCTGACGTACCACTCTAGCCGTGACAAGGATCCATGGCACAGACGGTATAGGCGTGGCAGTGAAGGAACCGCTTTTCGCTGGTTTAGGGGGCGGCCTGTGACTCCCCCGCTGATCAACCGCGTTGGTGATCAGGTTGGTATCCAGGGCGGCAATCACAGGTACCATCTCGCGCACTACTACAAGACCGACAGGATGCCCTTCTTGGTGCTGAACGAAGATCTGGCTGCTGTGCTTGACCTTCTGCCGACCGCCTCCGTCAGGACTGAACCAGCCGCCTGACTGCCGCCAGCTTCGTGCGACATTCCTCACCTACCGTCGCAAGCTTGACCAGGTACTGGGCGACATCAAGGTGGATGATGAAATGGTAGTGAGCAAAAATAATTTATTCTCGGATATCAGGAGTCGAGTAGAATGAATCCGATCGACTGCCACGAGAGATTGCCTTGCCTGTCACCTTGAACCTCTACCTCGACGATTCCGGAACTAGGCATCCCACCCACAAGGTCGGGAAGAAAGCGGCGCACGGGTACGACTGGTTCGCACTCGGCGGCATCCTGGTTCGAAGCGACGAAGAGGACAATGCCCGTGACCTTCACGCAAAGTTCTGTGAGAAATGGGAAATTACGGCACCCTTGCACTCGTCGGAAATCAGATCGCAGAACGAGAACTTCGAATTCCTGCGGGGCTGGGAGGAAAACAGGCTGGGAGCATTCTACGAGGAACTTTACATTTTAATGCGCGAGGCGCCCGTGGTCGGTATCGCGTGCACTGTTGACCGCCCCGGATACTGTGGACGATACCTCGCGCAGTACAAGCAGAATCCTTGGTTGCTCTGCAAAACCGCATTCACTGTCGTCGTCGAACGCGCCGCGAAATACGCTATCGGCCAAGGCATGAAGCTGCGCGTGCATCCTGAGCGCTGCAACAAGGCGGAAGATGCGAACCTGGAGGGCTACTACAAGGCTCTAAAGGCGGAGGGAATGCCGTTCGCTAAGGAGAATTCCGATAAGTACGGCCCCTTGACCCCTGAGCAGTTGATCCAGACGCTCTACGAGTTCAAGACCAAGCAGAAGACTTCGCCGATGGCGCAACTGGCGGATCTATATCTATGGCCGATCTGCATGGGCGGCTATCACGCCAGCAATCGTCCTTACCAGCGCCTGACCGACGACGGAAAGCTGATTGACTGCCATATCAAGGAAGACGAGCGGCCGATGCTCGGATCCAAATATAGCTGCTTTGAGAATGTCGTACGGAAGGCCTAAAAACACAAAAAGCCTCCGACGTTTCCATCGAGGCTTTTGGGCGACCGCAAAGGCGATCTCGTGGGCCAGGCCCGATCAAATAACTATCGTACGCCATGATTCGTTGCAAGGAATTTTTCGTTAAGCCGAATTAACCTGACGGCGGTACGAACGCAACATTCGTCGAAATCATGTACGAACAGGCATCGCTCGATCCCTCGGAACCTATCACCAAGCCGCTGTTGTTATCGACATCCACCGCATCAGTTTAAGATCCATAGCTGAGAAGGTGGATCGTAGCCATTTAATCGGAGTTTATTCTTTCTTTTTTCCGGAGGGTTTCGATCAGCCTTTCGTTTATTTCATCCCCGCTTTCACCAAAGTGTATTTGGCGATGAATGGTCGGATCTATTGCTGCTACGAAGCGTGGGTCATCCGGGCCATCGTCAGACAGACGACGCGTATGGTGTACCTCTAGGTACGGGGCGCCAGACCTAGTTTTGAATGGTGCGGGCTTTCCAGTGAGCTCGCAGAGACCATTTGCTCTCGCTAGTACATAATCGCGAACTGCTTGGCTTCGTTGCCTATAGCCTAGCCTGGCATCTGACCATTGCTTTGCTTGACGAGGCTTCGAAGCTTCGAAAGCTTTCTTTCTAAGTTCATCCAATGGTGTGCCTAGTTGAGGCTTGATATCATCGACGTTTCGAAGGGGTTCGCTGTCGGCTCCTAGCCTTACAAGGTGAAATTGGATGCAATTGCGAAGGTTGCCTTTGCTGTCTTGGCCGCGAAATATATCCCATGATTGGCATGCGAAGCGGCCTATGAAACGAACAGGCTTGGACTTTCCCAGCGCTTCAAACAAAAGAAGCTCTTTGCCGTTTTGGTCGTGATTGCGAATGGCGGCATTTCCGCGAATGAACAGCATGTCTCCGACTTGACCTTCGCCGGTATATAGAAAAACTCCTTCATCTTTCCATCCGTCAGAATATCCGTGCTGCTCACCAGACTTACCAGTGAAAATGAAAACAAATGGATGGTCTGTTGGAGTTGAAATCCCCCCCTGCCGTTGGCCGCCAAAATGAACATGTATGTCGTCGCGTCGTGAGTAAATCTGCCCTTCAATGAACAAGACGTTTCTCCCATCCCGGCCATGCCAAATGGATTCCACCAAATTTCGCGATCGTGTCCCACGGAGTGGTTTAGCTTCGGCGTTCGCCGTGCCCTCCGAACATAGCCGGGAACGGATCAGCTTGCCGCAGGCAGGCTGATGAGGGGATCATTACTCATTGTGGCGATGGTTTCCAGTGTCATCTAGCGAGATCGTTGGGGAGGATGTTCCAACCTCTGTCCGTCGCTTGATTTCGACGTTGAGGCACAGGATTGCGAGAACATTGCTTTGAGGTCACACAGAAAAATGAGCGTTCACTGGCTTTCGCATGATCGTATCTGGTGCCAATGGGATTTACGCGAAACTTTTATTTTCCTTCGTTGTCGATCCCGCAATATCTGCGTGCTTTCTTGGATTTTCTCAGGGCCTGTGCAGTATGCTGAATTCGCGCAACGCCTGCTCGTGCTGTCGATCAAGGTATTCGGCGAGATCGTTGATGTGTACGCCTTTCTGAGACTTTTGAGAACCATCCATCTGCATTACGGGAATTTCCAGATCGCCCATGGCAACTTTTCGAAGAAACTTCACGGGCGTAAGGTGCTCAAAGTAGTCTTCGCAGATATCCTCGATGGGGATCACCGCCCGGCCTTCGTATTGAACCATCAGAAAGAAGATTGTCTTGGGGCGAGGTGCCGTTGGGTCTGCTGCTCTCTGCGCAGATCGGTGTTCTGCTGAATAGCGCGATTTCGTCTCCGATCTTCTCAGGCGACGTTTGGTGACGGTGTTCTTTTCTGTCACTTTGCGGACCTCCGAGCTCAGCCGATCAAGAGGTAGGCGAGCATGCCAACGGCGCCGAGGCCGAGGCAGAAGCCGGCGAGCAGGCCGGTCACCAAGGCCTCGCGCATATCGTCAGCGGTTCGTGTCGCGACAGCAAAAGGGCGGATCTGATGCTTCATGAGTTTCCCTTCCCGGTTCAATCTCCCGCCGCAGGCTCTTGCTTGGATCGTGAGTGCTGCGGCGGGTGTTGGGGTCAATCGGGCAACAGAGGGGCGGCCCGATAGAAAGAAAGGGTATACGTTAAAAACGTATATTGCAATATGTCGTACGCGAAATACGTACAATGAGGGCCAGAAATAAGCCCCGTAAATTGCGAGGCTTTGTCGATATGAGGTTCACGCGGCGTATTTCGTGGCCGTAGCCCTGATCCTCTCGCTATAGTCATAGATCTGATCAAGGCTGTCGATCATGACGCGCTCTTCCTGGTCGCCGTCAAAGAGCCCGATATATTTTACCGACCGATTAAAGTGCAGACGCAGGAGAGGCTTGCGGTTGTTGTTGTCAATCAAGATTGCGCAATAAGACTTTGCATCTCTTATGAAAATCCGAGTAGGGGACACAACCTCGCGTGCAATCGCTTTCGCGATCATGTAGCCTTCACGCTCATCATCTGTGGTTACGATATCGGGTTCTTCTTCGATCGGCTCGACAACCTCCTGCGCCACTGCCTCTGTATCGGCAAGCGCATTTGTCAGCCGACTTTTCACGTTGTCCATGATCACTTCACGGAATGCAGCCTTGACGACGCCGGTCAGCATTTCCTTGACCTGAGCGGTTATGCGGCCCTCGTAAACAGAGCCAGCGACAAGGCGGACAAACTCCTCTGACGGGTCATCAATCAGGCCAGAGATGACCTGTTTAACGCCTGATGTGTATTTGAGGCGTTCTGCCGTTGCGAGGATGCTGTCGACGTTAAAGCCGCTCTTCTCAAATTTCCGAAGCTCTGAAATCGTGGTGGGGTTCAGATCCGTGATGTCGAAAATGAGGAACGGTCTTGCATCCAATTTATTGGCCTCATCGAGGTCTGTGTAGAAATTGAATGTCTTGCCGTTTGTGAGGATCGCGAACTTCGCTTTCGTAACTGTGAAATAGCGAAATAGCTGGCTGAGGTGCTTTTTCTCGAGGACGGTCGTTAGCGGTTTGCACTCGACAAGAATTCCAATGTCGTCATCGATCTTGATGGCATAGTCGACTTTTTCGCCCTTCTTCCCAACTGCATCGGCAGTGAATTCGGGGATTACCTCGAAAGGGTTGAAGATGTCGTAGCCCAATGAATGCAGGAAAGGCAGAACAACCGCTGTCTTGACCGCTTCTTCTGTTGCCATTGAACTCGAATGAGATTTTACACGCTCAGATATGCTTCTCAGCGAGTCTTCCAAAGCGCCCATTTACCCCTCCCGGACTTACTTTCTGGCCAAATGGCCACAGATTCGTCCGATGATGGTAAGTCGCGACAGTTCAACCGTAAAGGTTTCAAGTGCAGGGTTGTCAGAAATGATCCGAACTTCGGTCGGTTCACTGAAGGGGATGCGCTGAAGGCGCTTGATCTGAGGTTCGGCGTATCCGTCAGAAATGGCGTACACTGTATCCGTCGTCAGTGCGTTCTGGTGCAGGTCTACAATGACGCGGTCGCCCGGCATGTAGGTCGGTTGCATGGAATCGCCGACGACCTCCATCACGACGGCGCCGTTCGGGCTCACCTTGGCCTCGTTGTGCAGATATGAGGGGGGGAAATTCCATTCTGCGACGACCTTGTGGCCAGAAATCGTGTCTTTGCCGACCTGAATATTGATAATCTCCCCCGCTTGACCACTGCCAGCGCCCAGTTTGCCGTCAATCTCTGGAATGGCGCCTTCTCGTGACGGCTTCCACCGCTCTCTTGTAAAGCCTGCCTGTGCCTGGGTGTCTTCGAATTCGTTGTCTGGGTCATAGGATGCGACAACCAGACGTGGCTTTGACGGCGTGGCCTGAGGGTAGGCAAGGGCCCAGACTTCGGCCTCTGTGATCGGCGGGCTGCCTCGTCCGACGACAGCTCTTGCGAGCTTTTGAGCGATATCGGCAGACAGAAATTCCTTGGTGTAGAGATCGGCGTTTTCGTAGCGCTGGATACTCGAACTGTTGCGATATCCCATGGCTTTGGCGAGTGCAGCCAGTGATAGGTCTGCTCGATCGCGCAGAGCTTTGAACTTGTCGGTAACGCTGAGATCTTTTCTGGTCATGGCATGATCTACGCATAATGCGTATACGTTTTCCACGTTGACATGCGTACGTCGAAAACGTACGTTTTGCGCGTATTTGTTAACGCCGAGATAGATCATGAACACCGCTGAAAAGATTATCGCCCGGTTTGGTGGGCTCACTGCGACTGCGCGTGCGCTTTCTGACCCGAAAAAGGAATTCCCGGTCTCCACCGTCCAGGGTTGGAAGATTCGCGGTCGAATTCCAGAGCGCTACTGGCGGCAGCTTGTCTCGGCTTCCGAACAATTCGCAGCCCCTTTGGGGCTCGAAGATTTCCTCCCCGCTGAGAGCGATACCGTGCGGGTGCCTTTTCATGGTTGATGTGTTCTCTCCTTGCTCGCCGGTCTTTTCCTCCCGGATCGGTTTGAGCCAGCGCCGGGCGGGAGCGTGGTTTTTGAGTTCTTGCCACGCTTCAGCCCGGCGCACTTCGATTTTTCTTTCGGCCTTGCTGCTGATCACTTTTTCACGCCGTCGCTCAGACCTCACCGGTTTAGCGCGGTGTTTTCGCGTGCGCAGTGAATGCCTCCTCAGAACCGATTCACAAGACTGGAGAATTTGATGCAGCGGCTTCTTGGTGCGCGGGCATGTGACGGGCTGCGTGAGACGACGCGGCGTTCGGTGGTGCAGGGCGGCGGGCCTGAACGCTTCCAGTATGTCACGCGGGTCAATCAGGGCCAGCTGTCGAAATACTGGACCTTTGACCCGGATCGCCGCAGCCAGCTTTTCATGCCGATCGACATAGCAATCGAGGCGGATATGGAAGCGGGCGCGCCGATCATCGTCGGGGAAATGGCCCGGCAGCTCGGCTATCGGCTGGTGCGCGATGAGGATGTTGCAGGGCCGTCCGGTGAGCTTGGTCACGAGGATCTACTCGCCTTTGAAGAGGCAGCGCATCGCGTGATCCAGACCGTGCTGAGATCCGTTGCTGACGGTCATGTCGACCGGGGCGAGGGCGCCGACATTCTGGAAAAAGTCGCGCTGTTGCTGCGCTATGCCGGGATCTTGCAGCAGAAGGCGGAAAGCGCGCGCCGTGGCGCAGGGACGGGCGAGGAATGAGAAAGCCTTGCCGGATCTCTTATGGCGCCGGGTTTTATGCCTGCAGCACCTGCAAGGCCAGCGATTACCCAGGCGACCGGCCTTTTGCCTGCGCAGAGCCTGATTTCAGCCTGCCGCCGAGCCCTTCCAGCAATCACAAAACCGATCTCAAGAGGACAGACCGCATGGCCAAGAAGGCAGCAACAGCAACCGTTTCGACACCCATGGTGAAGGCGGACCCGCCGCCGGTGATGAAACGCGATGACCGGCGGATCATCGCGGCCAAGCTGGACGATGTCTATTCCACGGACGCCTATGTCGAGCCGTGGACGGACGCCGCGGTTGCCAAGGATCTCGGTGTGCCGCGTGCCTGGGTGAGCGAAGTGCGCGAAGCCTTCTTCGGCCCGGAAGGCAGCAATCCGAAGGTCCAGAAGCTGGAGCAGTTTATGGCTGAAATCGAAGCCAATGCTTCGCAACGGCGCGCATTGATTGCCCGGCACTTCGAAGAGGGCACCGCACTGCGCAACGCCTTGCTCGATGATCAGGCAAAGATCGATGAGGCACGGGCGCTTGCCAACCAGATCCTGCGTGAGGTGAAGCGGTGAGCGGGCCACGTATCATTCGGGTTGTCTGCCCGCATTGTCAGGGCAGGGGCTATTTCGCCGATGGCGTCCGCTGCACGGTTTGCGCTGGCAGTGAGCGGATCAGTGCCGACGATGCACGTGCCTTTGCCATTGATCAGCGCCGCGCGGCGGATGCCAACGGGCCGGGTGAGCTCTCATGGCCACAGAAGCGCAAATGCGCGGCCGTTGCTGAACGGGTGTTCGAGACATTGCACGAACTGCCGCCATGGCGCCGGCATTATGCATGGGAGAATGCGCAGTGAACAGCCAGATTGCCAGCCTAATCGCAGACATGGTGCGGGCAGGGGTAGACCCTGACCTGATCGGACGCACGGCCGAAGTGCTTGCGGCGCGTGAATCCGCGGATGCTGTCGATGAGCAGGCAGAACGGCGGCGCGCGAGGGACCGCGAGCGTAAGCGCGGAAGAATTCCGCGGAATTCCGCGGAATCCGCAGAATCTGCGGAAAGTGTGGAAGCCTCACAAAAAGAGAAAGCCCCCCACACCCCCCTAGAGAAAAATTCTCCCCTCAAAGAAAAGACCCCTAAAGGGGTCCAAAAGAAAGTTCCCCTCATAGCCGGAAACGAGGCTTTCGAGGCGAGACGCAAAGCTGGCGATATCGCAGGGCTCAGTGCCGAGTTCGATGATCGGTTCTGGCCAGCCTATCCGCAGAAAGTGGCAAAGCCTGCTGCGCTCAAGGCCTTCATGAGGGCCCGGACCCGTGCCGATCTCGAGGCCATCCTTGCAGGGCTCAACCGTTACGTCGCCAAGCGTGATGACCGGCCTTGGTGCAATCCTGCGACCTGGCTCAATCAGGACCGGTGGAACGATGCGCCGGTCAGTGCACCGCAGCCGATACCGCGTTCACCACCGGCTTTCCGGGAGAACCTGCAGGAACGGCAACAACGAATTTCCAGAACCATGAGAGGCGAAGATGACGACGGAACTGGTGGCAAAATCATCGACATTGGTCGCAGAGATTACCGCGCTTGAAGACAGGCTGGCCCCGGCAACACCGGAACAGGCCGGCGAGATCGTCGGCAGCCTGATCGATCTCGGCTTCATCGCGCCAAGCTCGATCAAACCGGGGCTGGAACTGAAGGCCTACCGGATCGCACTGAACGCGGCGCCGCTTGAGGCGCTGAAGCATGTGGCCAACGGGCTGATGCAGGGGCAGTTTCCCGAATTCCGCTCGTTCCTGCCGCGTCCGGCAGAGCTTGCCGTGCTGGTCGCCGATGCCGCGAAGGCGGATCGCTGGGCGCGGGCGAAAGCAAAACGGGATCTCGAGGCGGCGCAGGAACGGGAAGCGCTGCAGCTGGAACTGAGTGAGGCCGAGAAGGAACGCCGGAAGGAAATGGCGGCGAAGGCGCGCAAGCTGATCGCCCAGATCACGGCAGGGCGTTCGCTGGAGGAAGCTGCCCATGCGCGCTGATGCTGAAAACCGGAAGCTGCAGCGCAAGGCCTTCATGCGGTTCTACAAGCTTTGGCCTGCCTGCGGCGATGATTCCGACGAGCGGGCCTTTGCCGAATGGCAGGCGCTTGCCGAGGAAGACCGGCAGGCCGCAGCAAGCCAGCTTGAGGCCTATCTGGCGTTTGAGGCGATCAATGGCAGGCAGGTGAAACATGCCGCCTCGACCTATCTGAAGGAAAAGCGCTGGTCTGTGGTGCCTGAACGGGTGGCCTCGACCAATGGCCCGACGATCGGCTCGACCTTTGGCCGTTCATGGATGGCGGAACGCTTCGCCCGTCTCGCCGCACCATGCCGACGCCTGCCGCCGCTCTCAGCCTTCTATCAGCACCAGATCGCGGCAGGGCTCTATGACGAGACCGCGGTGAAGCTGGAGCGCATGCGCAAGATGGGCTGGCCGGCCGTTAACGACATGCATGCACAGGCAGTGCGGGAACCCGCCAAGGGCGTTCGGGTGAGCCGGGCGATCGCCATGCTCGGCGATGGCTTCGAGGCGGTGCGGGTTGATGGCGAGATCTGGCAGGCATGGCAGGCTGAGCACGATAGGCGCGGCTGGCCATGGCTGCCGGATACGGGGCGGCAGGACTGGGTCTACTTCCCCCCGCTTGAGGGTGGAGCGCCAGATGCGGCGCTTGAGGCATTCTTCGACAGGCTCGAACGGGCAAGGGTAAGTGAGGCGGTGGCATGATGGTGCGGCAGGATATCGACGGACAGATCATTCGGGATGCGCGCCCGAAGCTCGAGGAGCGGCTGAAGGCGATCAGCATCCGCCAGCGTCCGTCATTGCGCGAACCGGTGGCCGATGATGCACCGTGGTTCGTCGCTGAGGTGCAACAGGGGCACGAATGCACGGTGGAAAAAGATCTGATCGCAGCCGGTGTGCAGACGGCGCTGCCGATGCGAAAAGGGCCAGCCCGCAAGCGGCGCGGACGAATCATTCCGGCAAGCGACATGCCGCTGATGGGCGGTTATCTGCTGGTCAGATTTGCTGTCTCGAATGAGGCGCTGAACGCCTTTTATGGCTTCGATCACGTCTCGGGTCTTCTTGGCGGATGGGATAAGCCGTTTACGATAATGCACTGGAAGGTAACGGAAATCCTTCGACGCTCACAGATAGGCGATTACGACTGGCAGCGTCAGGCGGCAAGCCGGTTCCAGCCGGGCGAAACGGTTCGGATCGGTGATGGTGTCTTTGCCGGGCTGTCCGGCGAGATCGTGAATGCCCGCTCAGACGGCCGTGGGGACGCTGTGGTGGAGGTTGAGCTGATGGGACGAAAAACGCCGATGCTGATCCCCCTTGCAATCCTCGAGAAACTGTGAATCTATATGCGCCAACGGATGATCCGGTTCTCAGTGGAGCTTGCTCGCACGCCCGGACCCAGCCCTGAAACGGCCGATGAGAGGCCGGACCACTTCAGGGCCAGTGCGTGAGCTATGCCTTCCTGACAGACGATGACGATTGAGCACTCCTCGTTCTCAAAATGGGTGATTGAAAGTTCGTTCGTCGTCTTCCCGAAACAACTAAATGCAATGACATGTAAGCTTGTATCGCTTTAGTCGTTGCCTGCATTGGTTGTTATTGGTATATTTGAACTACCTTCTTTGAGCCTGGGACAGAGGTCCCCAAATTCGCCGACGCCCCCATGACGGCGAATGGGTGCGTGTGCTCTGAAGGCCCCTGAGAGAGGCGACCATACCCCCAAGGTCGCCTCTCATTTTAGGTTTTGTAGTTTAAGCGAACGCCTTAAATATTGATTTACTAAAATACCAACTGAGGGGCTACGGCAGCTTGTCTTTGGGTATGTCGTGGCGTACCCATGGGTTCGATTTCAGTATTCATTTGACGACCTTGGCGCAGAGACCTGATGTTGTGCCAAGGTTTTACGAAATCTTACGGCGCACCTAGATTTTTAGGACGAAGCCCGTCTGGCAAATGTCGGACGGGCTATTTGCTTATGCTTTCAGCCCACATCGACATCGACTTATCCCGCTTCGAGGCGAAGATGACCTCGGTGCAACGCGAGCTTATGCCAAAGGCGGAAGTGCTGGCGTTGAACTGGCTGGCCTATGACGCCATGCGGGAAGTGAAGGCGCGGATGAAGACGGTGTTTGACCGGCCGACGCCTTATGCGGTGCGCGGCATCGTCTACGACAACGCGACTTTGGCGAACCGGAACTCTGCTGTTGTCGCAACGGGTGACCGCACGAAAGGCGGGCTTCCGGCCACGGCCTTCCTCGGCCCGGAGATTGAGGGCGGCATGCGCGGGCACAAGGCGTTTGAACAACAGCTGATCGGACGCGGGCTGATGCGGCGCAATGAGGTTGCCGTGCCTGCAAGACAGACGCCGCTCGACCGCTACGGCAACATGACGCAAGGGTTTCTGAACCGGGTCATGCGTGATCTGAAGATCGACTACCGGGGCAGTGGCGCAAACCGCATCTCGAAAGGTTCGACGCGGCGCAAGCGCAAGGCAAAGCCTTATCAGTTCTTCGTGCCGCAAAGTCGCGCCGATCTGGTGCGGGGCATCTGGTTTTCCGGCCGCGGTGACCGGGATTTCTATCCGGTGATCCTGTTCGTCAGTGCTACGTCCTACCGTGAGCGGCTGAAGCTGAAAGAAATTGTCGACGAGGTCGTCCGTTCGAAGATGGACAAGGTTTTCGCAAGAGCTTTTCGGAAAACACTCGAAAGCAGTTGAAGAAAACAGAAATTGGAGGGTTTAGGGCACGACTGTGAGTCTGTTGTTCACGTATCAAAGCTATTTTAAGCGGCTTTCGTTGCCTTCATGCTCCAAATGTCTATCATCCGAAAAGCCGCTTCGATAGAGGTGGCCTTTCCAAGTACACTTATTCCCCGCGAATGTGAATCGTCATTTGTTTCGAAAATAAAGTAGCCGTCAAAGCCGAGATGTGTGGCGCCAGATTCAATAATTGTTTGACGGGCAAGTGCGGCTATGTGGATACTTTTCTTGTTGTCGAGTCTTACCGATGCAAGGATGTCTTCCATGGCACGTTCACCTCTTCAGGCGAGGCAGTCGCCTCGAATTTCCGTAAATGATCTTGCGCTCTATATGGTGTCGTCCGATACAGCGCGAATGGGGATTGTCCGCAGAGCGAAGTATCCACAAACTCCCCCAATAATTCGTTACCGAGACGTGAGATCGGTTCTTTGTCAGTATTTATCAGATCCCTTACGCCCTGTTAATCGGCTTGTCGATGCAGAGGACATTTTTCAGCAGCGGATCGACGATCCCTCAATCCGAGACCTTGCCCGAGATGACGCTCGTCATTCAATTGATGTTCTTCACGCAATTCAGGGTATGCAGAATCAACTGGCTTCCTTTGATTTCCATCATGCTCCTCAAGATCAAGACAAGCTTGAGATAGCGGGAGTGGAAGTTTCGGTGAGGGCAGACTTACTGCTTCACGCGTCAGCTAGAGGCGTTCAGCAAATTGGCGCTGCGGTCCTTCGGATGACCATGGACGACGCGGAAACCGACGCCGCTCGCCAAAAAAGGCGTGAAATGGGTATCTATGCCGCGACTTTGGCTAGGTTACATCTCGATCAGAACATACCGACCGACCGGCAACCGGTTAATCGCCTTTGTTTGTCGATTGATATTCAGCACGGCGAGGTCTTTGAGGCCCCAAATTCGAGCACAAGACGTATAAATGACATTGAAAGTGTTTGTCGGGTGATCGCCGCGTTGTGGCCGACCATTTAGGTGTTTTCACACCAAGCTGATTCTTATGCGCCGGGTCCTACCTGGGGCCGGTGGCCACGCGGGTATTTGGCACCGCGCGGTCTGGGCAGTCTGAGCCGGATTTTTGAGCCTAAAGTCCAAGCCTAAACTAAAGACAGGGTGAGTTTAGCCACCATGGAAGCCATGCCTGAGAGCATGACCAAGGCCGCCTTTGCAGCGCTGATTGCTGTCTCACCCGGCCGGGTCTCGCAATATCTAAGCGCCGGGCAGATCCATGGCGATGCGATCGAGGGCGAGGGGCGGTTTGCCCGGATCCGTCCTGGTCCAGCCATCGTCCAGCTCGGCCTTTCAATCGATCCCGCGCAAGGATTTGGCGCCAACGGGAAAGCAGCGACAGCCACAGTTCGCAAACAGGCTGATTTCCCCCGTGCCGAAGCGCGGCCGGGCGGGGCGGGGCAATTGCCGCTCCGCCCGCCGTCACCTGACGAGGATCTGGCCGAGCTTCTCGCCCGCGAGCGGCTGCAACAGCAAAAATACAAGACCGCCCAGATGGCGCGGCAGGAACGTGAAGAGGCGGGCATCTATGTCCGCACGGAAGACGCAAAGCGCGAGACCGGTCGGGGGATCTCGGAAGCCTTCAAGGTGATGGAGCAGGGGCTGCCGGATCTGGCAACGGCGCTTTCTGAAGAGTTCGGCTT
Organism: Martelella sp. HB161492; assembly: GCF_013184775.1. Taxonomy (GTDB): domain Bacteria; phylum Pseudomonadota; class Alphaproteobacteria; order Rhizobiales; family Rhizobiaceae; genus Martelella. Next base: position 791 of record NZ_JAATVV010000024.1, on the reverse strand, counting down.
ACCGCAGCGGGATTTGCAAAAGGCACTGACCCGCAAATGGCGGTCGATCCGGGAGGCCGCGGCCGAGGCGTTCCGCGCCATCAGGGACAAGACGCCGGAAACGCTTGAAGCGCCGGATGACGAGGACATGCCAGACCATGACGATCCTGTTCAACCCGCTGCGGCTGATCTATGAGGCGCTGGCGGAAGTCTGCGAACCACCGCCACCAGTCGACTATCTCGCCTGGGCAAAAGACAACATTGTCTTTTCCGAGCGGATCTCGGCCTTTCCCGGCCCTTATCGCGAGGACATGTTTCCGTTCTTCTCGGAGATCCTGAAGGCGCTGTCGCCGGATGATCCCTGTTCGATTGTCTCGCTGGCCAAATCCGCCCAGGTCGGTGGCACGGTGCTGGCCAATATCTTCCTGCTCGGTACGCTGGAGCTTGACCCCTGCGACTTCCTCTATGTCCACCCGACAGAGGAGAACGCCTCGCGCTGGTCGAAGACCAAGCTGATGCCGCTGTTGCGCGAGACGACCTCGGTCAGGGCTCTGTTTGCTGATGGCAGCCGCGACGGTGGCAATTCGATCCTTTACAAGGAACGGATCGACGGGCGTGGCGCGGTGCAGGCGGCCGGTGCCAATTCGGCCGCGGGCCTGTCGATGATTTCGCCGCGCGCCCAGGTGCAGGATGATCTTGCCAAATGGGGGATGAATGACGCCGGTGACCCGGAGGTGCAGGCCGACAGCCGGTCGAAGGCCTTCTTCAATCGCAAGGTCTTCAAGATCTCGACCCCGCTGATTGCACCGGGC
>NZ_JAATVV010000023.1 GCF_013184775.1 Martelella sp. HB161492 | reverse complement strand
ACTAAAAAGCGTCGCGAAACCCCGCTCACTTTTGTCTCTATTGGAAAAATGCGAACTTGCCCTGCCATTTCACGACAAAGGTCAATTCTGCTTTGCGACAAGACATAAATTGAAGTGGTTCGGTCTGTTTGAGCAAGCCGGCACGCGCTCTCAAGTGGTTTTCGGCACCACTTATGCTGCTTGACCATGAAAAACTAAAGCGGGGTAGAACCCAATCCGAGTGGCCGACACGTCCGCCAAGGGCAGGTATTCCCTCGAAACACGCCAAAACCTGCCAGTCCGTTCACAGCCCCTTTCTCCCCGCCTTCGGCCTGCCTGACTGACTTTAGCCTCAGACTGGACAACCCGCGCGGTGCCAAATGCCCGGCCACCGGCCCGGGGAAGGTCCCGCGGTTTTCCTGTGAGGTGTCTACAATTCGCGGGGCTATTCAGATCGATGTGATTGGTCGTTTGGAAACGGCCCATGGCCCGGTGGCTGGAGGTATCGTCGACCGCGGCCAGCGATGGGTCGACGGTTTGCTATGGTCGCACATCGACGCCAATGGCGTACTTTCGAAGCCGACAAGCACAACAGGCCAGACAGCCGAACACGATCCCCGCGCCTACCCAATTGAAATCTTTGGTGATCCCGACGCGATTCGAACGCGTGACCCTCAGATTAGGAATCTTCGACAAGTCTTTAGGAGCGTTTCTGCGCGTTCCGCAGCCATGCTAGATTGAGTTCATGGCGCGATATAGTCGTAGGCGTCGCGGGCAAGATAAATCCCGGACGGATCGCGTTGCACGGGTTCTCCGTTTTCGGCGATGACATCACCGCGCAGCAGCGTCATCGTCGGGAAGCCACGAACCTTCATGCCCTCGTAGGGCGTGTAGTCGCAGGCGTGATGCATCATCTCGTTTGTGAGGGTGACCTCTTTCTTGCGATCCCACAGCACAAGATCCGCGTCGCTGCCAATGGCGATCACGCCCTTGCGCGGATAGAGGCCGAACATGCGCGCCGGTTCAGCGCATACGAGCTCGCAGAACTTGACGAGGTCGATGTGGCCGGCGTTGACACCATGATGGTGAAGGAGCGGCAGACGCGCGGCGATGCCGGGAATGCCGTTCGGAATCTCGTGAAAGCCGATATCGTCCCTGCCCTGTGTCTTGCCCGTCTCTCCCCAGAAAAGATTGGGGGAATGATCGGACGAGATCAGCGTGATCGTGCCTGACGCGATCGCCTGCCACAGCGCTTGCTGGTCGTCTTTGGTACGCGCTGGCGGGCCAAAAATGAACTTCGCGCCCTCGATGCCCGGACGATCAAGATCGTCCCTCGTCAGCACCAGATATTGCGGGCAGGTCTCGGCGAAAACCTTGACCCCGCGCGCCTTGGCACGCGCGATTTCGTCCGCAGGCTCCTTGCCCGAAACATGAAAAATTTCAATCGGCACATCGAGCGTTTCGGCAAGGGCGATGATCCGGTTCACCGCCTCCCGTTCGGCGGCAATGGGCTTTGAATCCGGGAAGTATTTCGGCTCGGTCTTTCCGGCCCTGACCAGTTTTTCCGTCATGTGTGCAATCAGACCATGATGTTCTGCATGAACGCAGACAAGCGCACCGTTCCGGCGCGCTGCCTCCAGGACCTTCAGGATCTGCTGGTCATCGATGCCGATGCCGTCATAGGTCATGAACACCTTGATCGACCGGTTGCCAGCATCGACAAGGGCGGGAAGCTCGTCTTCGAGAACGGTGTCCGTCGCATCGGTGATGGTCATGTGGAAGGCGTAGTCGATCTTCGAGGCCTTGGCCTTCTCGTGATAATCGGCGACCGTGTCCTTCAGCGAATGCCCCGGAAGCTGCCAGGCGAAGGAAACCACCGTAGTCGTGCCCCCCACGGCTGCCGAACGGGTTGCGGTCTCGAAGCTGTCACAAACAATCGAAGACGGATGGTCAGGCTGGTCGATATGGGCGTGACCATCAACTCCACCCGGAGTCACGATCATTCCCGTCGCATCGATATGGCGTTTTGCATTGCCCTCGAGCCCGGCGCCAAGCGCCACGATCACGCCATCCCTGATACCGATATCGCAGAGAACCACGGCATTGCCGGTAACAACCCGGCCTCCGGAAACCAGAAGATCATAGTCGGACATGATGAACCTCGAAAGAAGACAGATGAAAATAAGGAAGCCGGCCGGGGAGCCCGACCGGCCTGCATGTGAAGCAGAACTATTCGACGTCGAAACGCCATGCGGCACGCTTTTGCCGCTTGCGCGTGTTGCGCACGCCGACGAAGACCAGCGCCGCCACAGTCACCGCGTAGGGGATGATCTGCAAAAGTTGCGGAGCAATGCCCGTTATCTCGGGCAGGCGGATTGAAAGCGCCTGCGACGTTCCGAACAGAAGCGCAACCAGCGCCGTCGCATAGGGTCGCCCCTTGGCGAAGAAGATCGCGGCAAGAGCGATCAGGCCACGGTCGTTGGTCATCTTGTTGGCAAACAGCGTGACATAACCGAGCGACAGGTAAGCGCCGGCCAGGCCGCAGAAGACGCCAGAAAGCAGCATGGTCTGGACCTTGATGCGCTGGCTGTTGACGCCTGCCGCCTCGGCCGCATCCTCGGCCTCGCCGACGACCCGGACGCGCAGTCCCCAGCGCGTGCGATGAAGCACGAATGCGACCACCGGCACGGAGAGATAGGCCAGATAGACCATCAGCGAATGGTCGTTGAGCACCGGCCCGATGAACGGGATTGCATCAAGGCCGGGGATATGGATCGCGGTAAAGCGCGGAATGTCCGGCGACGCAAAAACACCGTCCTGATTGAAGATGCCCTTCAGCAGCAGCGCGGTGAGACCATAACCGAGAAAGGTGATCGCAACACCGGCGATGAAGATATCCGCCTTGAATTTCAGGGCAAACAGCACCAGCAGTGCCGACAGCGCGACCGAACAGACGACCGCAGCGGCCACCCCCAGGAACAGGCTGCCAGTCACATAGGCGACACCGACGGCGGCAAAGCAGGCGACAATCATGAAGCCGTCGAGGGCGATGTTGAGCATGCCGGCACGATAGGTCAGCAGACCGCCCATCGCCGCAAAGATCAGCGGTGTGGAGATGCGGATGGCAGAAAATACGAGGTCAGAATCCATGGTTCACTCCTATTCCTCTGCCGACGACTGGCGATCCGCCGTCTTGGTGGCCTTGTTGCGCGTCAGCCAGTGCCCGATCTGCGGCCAGGTGAAATTGGCGGCCAGGATCAGGACGATGATGAACTGCAGCACCTGCACCAGATGCTTGCTGAGGCCGGTCATCATCTGCAGCACGACACCGCCGCTGTTGAGCGCGCCGAAGAGGAAGGCCGCGAAGATGATTCCGATCGGATTGTTGTTGGCGAGCATCGCCACTGCGATGCCGTCAAAACCGTAGCCCGGAGAGAAGTTCTCGTAGAAGGCTCGATACTGGCCGAGAACCTGTTCGGCGCCGCCGAGCCCGGCGATGCCGGAACTGACGAGAAACACCGTCAGCGCCTGCCGGCGCACGCGAATGCCGCCGTAATGCGCAAAGCGCGGGTTCATGCCGATCATCTTAAATTCGAAGCCCGGCTTGGTGCGGGTGTAGATGTAGCGGAACACCAGGCAGAGTGCGATGGCGATGACAAAGCCGACATTGAACTGCGAATAGATCGAAAAGTTCGCCAGCTCGGCGCTCGGCATGATGTCGGGCAGCTTGTTCGTCGGCCCCGGCGCCTTCAGCACGCGCGCCGCGATCCAGCCGGTCAGCAGCAGCGCGATCGGGTTCATCATCAGGCAAACGACAAGCTCGTTGACGTTGAAATAGACGCGCAGCAGCGCCGGCAGCAGCCCCCAGAGCATGCCGCCGATGATCGCGGCGATGATGCAGACGGGAAGATGGATATAGGCAGGCATGTCGAAGGCATAGCCCGCAATGCCGGCAAACAGCGCACCGACGATCAACTGACCCTCGGCGCCGATATTGACCAGACCGGAACGGAAGGAAAAGCCGATCGCAAGCCCGGTGAACAAGAGCGGCGTCATGAACTGCAGCGTGACGAGGAAGTTCGGCAGACCGACGACGCTGCCTTCGAAGATCATCGCATAGACTTCGAACGGGTTCTCGCCGAGAAAGAGGACGATGATGCCGCCGATCACCATCGAGATCAGAACCGCCACAAGGGGCACGACCAGAAGCCTGAGACCGGAAAGGATCACTTCGCCCGTGCTGCGTTTGGGTAGATTGTCAGTGGGCTGCATGAGCACTCTCACCTTCTTCTGTGTCACCATGACCGAGGCCGCCCATATAGTGCCCCACCTGTTCGAGGCTGATTTCGGACGTCTTGACATCGGCAACGATCTGACCGCGATAAATGACCAGTATCCGGTCTGCGAGCGCGAATACCTCGTCGAGATCGGCGGAGATGACGAAGACCGCTCGACCGGCGTCGCGCATGTCTACGAGTGTGCGGTGGATGCCCTCGATCGAGCCTATATCGACACCCTGGGAAGGCTGTTCGGCGATGATGAGGTCGGCATCGCGGGTCAGCTCGCGCGCCAGCTGCACCTTCTGCTGATTGCCGCCGGAAAGCGATCCGGCTTTCTTCTCGGGATCCGCGCCGCGGATATCGAACCGGCGAATGAGATCAAGCGAACTGAGCATTGCCGAACGCGTGTTGAAGAACGGCTTCTTGCCGAATTCGTCGATGTGACCGACCGTGGTGTTTTCCCAGATGCCGCTTTCGAGCGACAGTCCCAGCCCGCCCCGATCGGCGGGAATATAGGCAAGTCCGGCATCGCGGTTCTGATCCGGCAGATGCCCGGTCTTCTTTCCGAAGATCCTGACCGTTCCGCTGTCCCAGCGCCTCAGACCCGCCACGCATTCGACGATCTCGTCCTGACCGTTACCCTGAACGCCGGCCAGCGCAACGATCTCGCCGCGCCTGACGCTGAAGGACAGATTGTCGATGACCTTCTCGCCCTGCTGGCCGGTGGCCGAAAGTCCATCGACCTCCAGCGCGACCTCGTCTTTCACGCGGGCTTCGTCCTTGACGACCTTGAGCGTAACCTCGCGACCGACCATGAGGTTGGCAAGCTGTTCGGCGGTAACATTCTCGTTGTCCAGCGTCGCCGTCGTGCGTCCGAGCCGCATCACGGAGATGCGGTCGGCAACGGCGAGCACTTCACGCAGCTTGTGGGTGATGAAGATGACCGAACGGCCGCTCTCGGCGAAGACGCGCATCGTGGCGAACAGTTCACGGGTTTCCTGCGGTGTCAGAACCGCAGTCGGCTCGTCGAGGATCAGTGTGTCTGCCTGCCGGTAAAGCGCCTTCAGGATTTCAACGCGCTGACGAAGCCCGACCGGCAAGGTCGAAATCACCGCTTCGGGGTTGAGTTCAAGGCCGAAGCGCTGGCTGATTTCGCGGGTCTCGCGGATCGCGCGGCGGCGATCGATCAGTCCGCGGCCGGTGAGCGGCTCATGGCCCAGGATGATGTTTTCCGCCACCGTCAGGCTCGGCACGAGCTTGAAATGCTGGTGCACCATGCCGACACCGGCGGCGATCGCTTCGGATGGCCCGTTGAAATCGACTTCCCGACCACTGACGCTGAGCGTCCCGTCGTTCGGTTTCAGCAAACCGTATATGATGTTCATCAGCGTCGACTTGCCGGCGCCGTTCTCACCGATAATGGCATGGACCTCTCCCTTGCGAACCGTGAGAGAGGCATCGTGAATAGCCGTGAAATCGCCAAACCGTTTGACGATCTTGTTGACGCTCACGGCTTCTTCCGTCAGGGACGACATGAGCACTCCTTAAGGGCAGCTGTCCGGCGCCGCATCTCGGGCGCCGGACTGATCACGTGAATGCGTCTGCTTACTTTGCGTCAGCAACAGACGGCGGAGTAGCGATCGGGGGAGTGCCCATTTCCTTCTGGCCAGGCTTCAGGTCGAAGAAGTTCGGAACGACGATCTCGCCGGATTCGACCTTGGCCTTGATGGCTTCGAGACCGGCCATGGTCTCCGGAGAAATCAGGCCCTTGTTATTTTCGTCCATGGCGAGGCCGACGCCGCCTTCCTTAAGGCCGTACATCAAGGTCTTGCCGCCCTGGAAGTCACCGTCGATCACACTCTGGACCATGTCGTAGGTGATCTTGTCGACGCGCTTCATCATTGAGGTCAGAACGTGGCCAGGCGCCAGATAGTTCTGGTTGGAGTCGACACCGATGGCGAGCGTGTTGCTTTCGGCAGCGGCATCGATGATGCCGGAGCTCGTGGCACCGGCAACGGCGTAGTTGACGTCAGAGCCTTCGCCAACCATTGCAAGGGTGAATTCCTTGCCGACAGCCGGATCGTTGAATGTGCCGGAATAGCGTTCCAGAATCTTGACGTCGGGGTTGGCTGTCTTGGCGCCGTAATAGTAGCCGATGAAGAATCGGTGGATGACCGGAATGTCACGACCGCCGACGAAACCGATCGTGCCAGTCTTGGTGGTCTTGGCGGCAAGCCAGCCTGCGAGGAACGAACCTTCCCAGTCCTTCGGAATGGCGGCAACGATGTTCGGATCGGTCATGCCGGCATCGATCAGACCAAATTTCTGATCCGGGAAGGAGGCAGCGACAGCCTCCATTGGCTTGACCATATCGAAGGAGCTGCCAACGATCAGATCGAACTTCTGGCCGGCCGCACGGGCAAGCGACGACTGGAAGTCAGAAACGGCGCGCGGCTGGATGATGACATAATCGATGCCAAGATCCTTCTTAGCCTTCTCGAGGCCAGCAGCCATCATGTCGTTGAACGAACGGTCGCCGAGACCGGATTCCGAAGTGATCATTGCAACGCGGATGCTATCCTTGGCGTTGGCTGGAGCTGCCGATACGACAGCAGCAAGTCCGATGGCGCAGCACGCCAGTAGCTTACGAAACATTACATTCCCCTTGCGGTTTTTGAGTGCCTTTTGGCAGAAGAGAGGGCGAGGATCGACATTGTTGTCCTCCTGGCGTTTCCCGGATTGCGCCTTTTTGGCGTCGTTATTTTTGCGCCCCGGCCGATCAGATGGCGGCAGAGGCGGAGCGTAGTCTCAGGCCTTCGGGCTAAAGGCGCTGTTCAGGAAAGAGAAAAAGAGATCACGGTTGGCGCCGAATGCCACATGGCAGTTGGCGGGCTTTCGGCGGAAGGCTTCGGTGCGCACCTGAGTGTCGATGACCGTACGCCCCACAGTCAGCGTACCGACGGTTTCGACATCGACGTGAAGGAACTTGGTGTCGATCACTTCCGGCGCGATCAGCGCGGCCACGGCAAGCGCGTCGTGGATCGGCGCATAGCCCTTGGTGGGAAGCGGCTGAATACTGTCATAACTGGCGATGCGATGCTTGAGGAAGGTCGCGGCAGCCTTGCCGGCCGGCGTGCCATGCGCTTCAAGCGCATCGGCGTGCGCCGTGCAAAGAGCCGCCTGATAGGTAGCATCGAGCGGAACCATGGTGACTTTCCGGAAACCTGCTCCGAACACCATGGCAGCGGCCTCAGGGTCGGCCCAGATATTGAATTCAGCAGCAGCAGTCCGGTTTCCCCAGCCGTGAGAGCCGCCCATGATGACGACTTCCGGAACGTTCTTGACGAAATCCGGATCAAGCGCAAGAGCGGCCGCAATGTTGCTGAGCGGGCCGACTGGAACCAGCGCGATCTCGTCGGTGGCGTTGCGGAAGGTCTCGATCAGATACTCGACGGCGTTATTCGACTTCGCCTTCAGCGAAGTGTCGGGCAGCGGCAGCTTCGGTCCGTGGATACGGCTGCCCTGATCGCCTTCCTTGCGGGGCTCGGGGAAATCCTGCCGCGCGATCGGCCGCGTCAAACCCTGATGGACCGGGATCTTCGGCATGCCGATATAATCGAGCACCTTGAGCGTGTTCTCAGTGCAGTTTTCCACCGACGTATTGCCGTTCACTGTGGTGCAACCGACCAGCTCCAGATCGTCATGCAAAGCTGCCAGCATGATGGCAACGGCATCATCGGTTCCTGTATCGACGTCTAGAATGAGTTTTTTTGTCATTGTTCCACTCTGATCTTTCAAAAAGCTGAGTTTTGTTTATCGGGTACCCGAAGCGGGCCGGGCTTATTTCTTGTCACCTCTTGGCAGGTGTCCGTTCAACCAAACTGCGATTGCGTTTTCGTTCAGCGAATGAAACTCACAATCGGCATCCGAGAAGTCTCGTTTCATGATCACCGCCATCAATCCGGTGCCGTGAACCACGCTCATATGTGCGTGCCAGACGTCGCGGTGATACTGCATCGCCGTGCCCCCGGGGATCCGGAAGGCGCGCGCGGCAGAAACGTCCGGCGCTCCGTCGACAGTCTTCGGGCAGACCACTGCAATGTAGTCCTCACCGGCGACCGGCACGAACGTCTGACTGTCGAAGCGGTGTCGTTCGAGCGTGTCGACCCGAAGGCCTTCCGGCGGAAAGATCGGCATGTGCTTCATCTCGACCCAGGCCTTCAGCTCCGGCCGTTCCGTGGCGACCGGCAGCATGCTGCCGACCTCACAGAGAAGCCCGAAAAAAGAAAAGCTTTCGGTCGAGACCGCCTCGACGTCGACGTCTTTGATCATTGGCCGTTCTCGTCGCGCTCGAGCCAGGCGTTTGCGATCTCGTCGCGCGTGGTAAACCAGACATCGGAATACTGCTTGGCGTAATCGAAGAAGCGTTTCAGCGAACGGATACGGCCGGGGCGACCGATCATGCGCGGATGAAGGCCGATCGACATCATGCGCGGGCCCTTCGCGGCTTCCGCATAAAGCGTGTCGAAGCTCTCGCGCATGTAGTGGAAAAAATCGTCCGCCTGAGACAGGCCCGGAGAATTCCAGAAGCGCAGATCATTGATGTCGCACGTGTACGGCACGACCAGGCGGCGGACACCATCGACCTTCACAAAATAAGGCACATCGTCGTTATAGGCATCGGAATCATACTTGAAGCCGCCCTCTTCGATCAGCAACTTGCGCGTTCGTACGCTCGGCCCATAACGGCAGTACCAACCGACCGGACGGCGGCCGCAGGTCTTTTCAAAGGATTCAACGGCAAGCCGGATGTGCTCGCGCTCCTCCTCTTCCGTCAGACGGAAGACCTCTTCCCAGCGATAGCCGTGGCTGCAGATTTCGTGACCGGCGGCGACAGCCTCGCGTGCGACGTCCGGATTCTGCTCGAAAGCAACGGCACAGGCAAAAAAGGTCGAGGGGATGCCGGCATCGCCGAGCGCATCGAGGACACGCCAGATGCCGACGCGGGAGCCATATTCATACATGGTCTCCATCGCGATGTTGCGCACGGAATTCGGAAGCGGATAGCTGCCCCACTCGGTCATCGGCTCCTGATCGGGATCGCCCATTGCATAGGAGCGCTCGGAACCTTCCTCATAGTTGACAACGACATTGACCGCCAGCCTGGCACCATTGGGCCAGGCGCCTTGCGGAATGTTACGCCCGTAGCCGACGATGTCGCGAACAGGCCCTTCGAACAGGGGGGAATTATCCAATGCATGATCTCCAAATTAATGCATGCACGATTGCACGCAATATTGCATGCGTCAATGCGGGCGATAATTATTCCCTGAATTTTGGTGGCAGCCTGTTGATATGTACGTTGACGAAGATGGCAAACACGCCGGCGCTCTCGCGCTGCGAGAACGGGCGAAAACAGCCTGCGCGGCGATGGCTACAGTCAGATGAATTCGAAGGAGTCGATCTCGGCGCGCCGGGCCTCCGTCAGATCCAGGCTGGAAATGATGTGATCGAAATGATGCGCCATGAGATGAGCCGCGCCTTCCGGATCATTCTTCTCGATGCAGTCGATAAGACTGCCATGCTCTTCAGAGAGACACAGAATGCCGGATTTCTTTTCATAGACCGACTGCACCAGAACGCAGCGGCGGATCAGCTGAGCGACCATTTTTTCCAGAACCCCGTTTCCGGAGATACGGGCGATGGCAAAATGGAAATTGGCGGCAACGCGGTTGACGTCGGAGCGCATCGCCGCGAAGGCTTCACGCTCGTCGCGCAGATTTTCACGCAGCAAAGCGATATCTTCAGGCGTGGCACGCTCGCAGGCAAGCCGCACCACAAGGTCTTCCAGGTGGCGACGGGTCTCGAAGACATTGTGCGCTTCCTTGGTCGTGGGTCTGCTGACAAAAGCCCCACGGTTCAGTTCAAAGACGACAACATCTTCGTCACGCAGGCGCTCAAGAACCCGCCTTACGCGAGAACGCGGCACATCAAAACGTTCCGCAAGCTTCACCTCGTTCAGGTGCTGCCCCGGACGAAGGTGCTTGTCGATGATCGCATCCACCAGACGGTCGTAGAGGAGGTCTTCGACCGGGTGCTTGCCTCTCACTTTTTCTGTCGCCAATTCCGTCGCCTCCCGCGTTGCGGAGGTCCATCCGGCAACACGACCATTATCGGGGATTAGAGCTGCCGAAATACCCAGAAACGAACAGCGTCGAACGTGCTCGCTTGTTTCATATTCCGCGTCTGCATGCAACTCAAGCACAAGAGCCCATCCGGAATTGATCGATCAGGAGGGGTCGAGACCAAATTCATGAAGTCTTTGCAGAACGCGACGGCAGCACGTTTGGAACCGGGTTTGACGACGTCCAGAAGATACTTATAGTGTCTGGATGAGAAGAAACTGGCTCCCGGGTGAGAGCCAGATCGCGGATGTGGCCATGAGCAGCCAACCTGCCTGACGGCGGCTTTGACTCTAGTATACCGGCCTCAACCCCTGAAATGCGTCAACGCTCCAATCTTCAGCTGCTCGACTTCACTCCCGACCACATAGCGCTATTCTCCGTAATGGATGACGGGGTGGGGGCGAATGTCGTTGACGACACGCTTGTGTTGATTGCCACTGAGAACTGACCCGGCGGGTCACAAGAAAGGATCAATCCAGCCGCCTTGGACATCAAATCATCGCCAAGAATTTCGGCCAGGCAAGATCTGCGTAGAAGCGGTGCCCCCCCTCTCCGACAGCCAATGCAAAGTCCTGTTCCCGTCCCTGCGCCTTGAAGATCCGAGCGACATGATCACTTGCTTCCAGCACGCTCGCATGCGGGAAAAGCGGGTCGAGCCGGCCCATGACGACGAGGATCTTGGTCCCGCGCATGGCACCGGCAATATCGGGGAAATCAAGCCATGTCAGCATATCGGGCAGGTAGTTGTCCGTGCAGTGGTCGATCGCACCAATTGTGCCGGCAACAGTGCCAAAGAAAGACGCAAGCATGGAGGCCTTGAGCCGTGGCTCGACTGCGCTTGCATACCATCCGACGGTACCGCCGCCAGACTGCCCCATGATGTAGATGCGATCGGCATCCAGCGTGGCGATTTCCTCGATCGCGTCGCAGGCGCGAATGACATCGAAAACTCGTTCACCGAGAAGCGTGCGACCGACAAGAAGCGCAGTCATGGCGGGGTGCTTGCAGGTGCGGTTGTCATCGTTGCGGGCAAGATCACCGGTGCGGCGATGGTCCTCAGGTCTGTGATCATGACGCTCGCCGAAAGCACGCTGCTCCATCGCCAGCGCCGCAAAACCACGCCGGACGGCCTGGAGCGCGAAATCGCGATCACCGCCGAGCGAGTTTTCATCGCCCTCATATTTCGCCTCACCGAGAGAAATATGCGCGCCTGTCGTATGCCCTTGCAGGCAGATCATGACCGGCAGAGGCCCCTCCTTGCCCTTCGGCAGCAGCAGTGTGCAAGGCACATCCGCGCCCGGCTCAGCGGTAAAGACAAGGCGCTGGCGCAGATAGTCGCCGCAGTCCTGCGCTTCACCGAGCAGAACCGGCCTTGCCGATGTACCGGGATGAACGGGCATTCTCAGGAGTTCGGTCAGCTTGGCGCGCAGTTCGTCGCTCCAGCGTTCCAGATCAACGCCATCAGAGAAGCCAAGCTGACGCGGTGCCCTTAACATCAGATCCATATGCAGAGCTTCCGGATCGAAACAAAACTGCCGGGTTTCGGGATTGGATTGGGTATGCGTCATTATAAACGGCCTTCTTCAATGGCATGGCATGAAACGGTTCCGCCTGGAACCGCGAAAGGAAGCGGCGCTTCGCTTCGACAGCGATCACTCGCTGCGGAACAACGGGGATTGAACGGGCATCCGGCTGGAGGCTGCAGCGGATTGGGGACTTCGCCCGTCATGGCTGGCGGGATCCGCCCTGGCTTGTCAGCACGCGGGATCGTTTCCAGCAATGTCTTTGTGTAGGGATGCAGCGGCGCGGCAAACAGCGCCTCCGCCGCGCGATCCTCAACCAGCCGGCCAAGATACATCACCCCGACATGGTCAGCCATATGATGAACGACCGACAGATCATGCGTGATCAGCAGGAAGGAGAGACCGAAATCGCTCTGGATATCCTTCAACAGATTAAGGATCTGCGCCTGAACGGAAACATCCAGCGCCGAGGTCGGCTCGTCACAGATCAGGAATTGAGGATCACAGGCAAGCGCACGGGCAATCGAGATGCGCTGGCGCTGACCACCGGAAAATTCATGCGGAAACTTGTCTGCAGCGCTTTTGGGAAGGCCGACCTGCTCAAGTATGGCCAGAATACGTGTCTTCAACTCCGCCCGGTCAATTCGGCCAGAGGCGCGCAGTGCTTCGGCAAGAATGCGTGCGATCCGCCAGCGCGGATTGAGGCTGGCATAGGGATCCTGAAAGATCATCTGAATGCGGCGATGGCGCTTCCAGGCGGCCTTGCGCGCGCCCTTTGCCGAAAGATCGATACCATCAAGAGCAATATCGCCACCACTGATCGGCTCCAGCCCGACCAGCATACGGGCGATGGTCGACTTGCCGCAACCGCTCTCGCCCACCAGTGCCATTGTCCTGCCGGGCTGAAGCGCCAGCGACACATCGCGGACAGCGTGGACAGCAATGTTTCTTGCCTGGCCTGGTCCGGCCGAGACCTTGTAGATCTTTGCAAGATTTAAGGCCACCAGATCGCCAGCGGCAGCGGTTTTGATTGACTGATCGCTCATCAACGGATCTCCCCGGCGTGAAGGCAGGCCACCAGGCGCTCCCCTGCCGAGAAGAAGGCAGGACGCTCAGCCATGCAGGCATCTGTTGCGACAGGACAGCGCGGATGAAAGGCACAGCCCTGCGGAACGGCGTGCATGGAAGGCATGGCGCCTGGAATTTGCGGCAGCCGCTCGACCTTGCGCTCGAGCGATGGGATCGCCGCCAAAAGCCCTTTCGTATAGGGATGAGCTGGCTTGAGCAGCACATCCGCCACCGGCCCGGTCTCGACGATCCGCCCGGCATAAAGCACGGCAACACGATCCGCTGTCTCGGCGACAACACCCATGTCGTGAGTGACGAGAATGACGGAAGAACCGTGTTCCCGGCTGAGCCGCCGCAACAGATCGAGAATCTGCGCCTGGATCGAGACATCAAGCGCGGTCGTCGGCTCATCAGCAATAATCAGGCCGGGACGCAATGCCAGAGCCATGGCAATCACGACACGCTGTCTCATGCCGCCGGAGAATTCATGCGGATAGCAGTGCAGCCGCTGACGTGCAGCGGGAATACCGACCTCCTCCAGCAACCTCAAGGCCTCAGCCTCGGCCGCTTCCCGCGTCATCACCCTGTGCGCCTTCAAGGTACGCACGATCTGTTCACAGACGGTGAAAAGCGGATTGAGGCTGGTCAGCGGATCCTGAAACACGGTGCCGATCTCGGCACCGCGGATCTTTTCCATGGCGCGCGTTCCAAGCCGGTCGATACGCTTTCCGTTCAGCCTGATTTCGCCCGACGTGATCGAGCAGTTGCGCGGCAGGAGCCCATTGACGCAGCTGCTGGTCAGCGACTTGCCTGCGCCGGATTCACCGACAAGTGCCAGGATCTCGCCGGCCTGAAGCTGCAGATTGATATCGGACAGGGCCTCTACGGAGCCACGCCGCGTCTTGAAAGCCGCGCTCATGTGGTCGATCGTCAGAACCGGCGCTGCGGCTGTTATGTTGTTCATAGTCGCCTCCGTCATCCCTTGATCCTCGGATTGAGTGCATCGCGCAGCCAGTCACCAAAGACGTTGACGGAAAGTGATAGGAGCACGAGTGCCAGCGCAGGCCAGACTGTGATCCACCATTCACCGGAAAAGAGATAGTCATTGCCGGTACGGATCAGCGTGCCGAGCGAGGGCCGTGTCGGCGGCAGGCCGACGCCAAGGAAGGATAGCGTCGCCTCGGCAATAATGGCATTGGCAAGACCCAGCGTACCGATAACCACAACCGGCCCCATAATATTCGGCAGGATATGCCGGAACAGGATCGTGACGGGCGACAGATGCATGATGCGGGCAGCCTGGACATATTCGCGACGGCGCTCCACCAGCGTCGAACCGCGCACCGTCCGGGCATATTGGACCCAATCGGACAGGCCGATCGCCAGGATCAGTACAGGCAGGGCGAGCCGGTTCTGCATCTCATGGCCAAAGGTTGCGCTGACGATACCATCAATCAGAAGCGCCACCAGAATATTGGGGAAGGACAGCTGAATATCGGCGACACGCATGATGAAGGCATCAATCACACCACCAAAAAAACCAGCCAGAAGCCCAAGGAACAGGCCGAGTGCGGCCGACAGCAATACCGCCGCCAGTCCGACAAACAGGGATACCCGCATGCCGTAAAGGATCAGCGACAGCACGCCACGTCCCTGATCGTCTGTTCCGAGCGGAAAATCACTGACGCCGCCCGGCTCCCACATCGGCGGCAGCAGGCCATTCATCAGATCCGGCGCCAGAAAGGGATTATGCGGCGCCACAACACCGGCAAAAATGGCAGAAAGGGTGAGAACCAGAAAGATGAAGGCGGAAATCACCGCCACCGGAGACCGGCTGAAGCTGTACCAGAGATCGCTGTCGAGAATGCGGACCAGAAGCGAACGCCCTTCACCCGCCGGGATTGTATTGTCGCTCATCGGGAGGCTCCCTGCGAACCGCGCAGGCGCGGATCAATACGATAGTAGAGAAGGTCAACCGCAAGATTGAGCACGACGAAAAAGGCCGAGACCAGGACCAGATAGGACGCCAGGATCGGCACATCGGCAAATTCGACGGCATTGATGAAAAGCAGTCCTAGCCCCGGCCACTGAAATACAGTTTCGGTGATGATCGAGAAGGCGATCACGGCACCCATCTGCAGACCAATGATGGTGGTGACCGGCACCAGCGTGTTCTTCAGTGCTTCCTTGAACCAGATGACACGATCGGAAAGACCACGGGCGCGTGCAAAGCGGATATAGTCTTCTTCCAGCACTTCAAGCATCTCGGCGCGCACCAGCCGGACGATAAGGGTCGTCTGGAAGAAGGCCAGCGTGATGGTTGGCAGGATCAGAGACCGCAGGCCGCTCAAGGTGAGAAACCCCGTGTTCCAACCACCGAGGGAGACCGTGTCCCCACGCCCGAACGAAGGCAGCCAGCCGAGATCGACCGAGAAGAACAGGATCAGAAACATGCCGATCAGGAATGTCGGCAAAGACACACCAACAAGCGAACCGATCAGCAGAACATGCGAGGAAAGGCTGTTGCGGCGAATGGCCGTGTAGACCCCGGCTGGAATGCCGACGATGATCGACAGGAACACCGCGCAGAAAGAAAGCTCCAGCGTTGCCGGCAGGCGAGCGGCAATCAGTGAGGCTACCGGCATGCCCAGCCTGTAGGATACGCCGAAATCACCATGCAGCATGCGCCAGACAAAGGCGGCATAGCGCACTGGCAGCGGATCGTTGAGGCCCAGCGCCTGGCGAACGGCATCGCGCTCGGCAAGGGACGCATCAGCGCCAACCATATTGAGCACGGGATCGCCGAGATAGCTGAACATCAGGAATGCGATGAAGGCGACGCACAGCATGACGAAAATCGCCTGCAATGCGCGCCGGAGCATAAAGCTTATCATGGTCTTGTCCTGGTAAGGCCATGCCCTGCCCGGCAAACATCACCGGGCAGGGCCGTTTCATTCGGCGTCAGTCCTTGACGTTGGCATATTTCCAGACGAACACGTCATCCGGACGCTGGACGACGTCCAGCTTGTCGCTGACACCCCAGGAGAGCGTCTGTTGATGGATCGGGATGAAGTAGACCTGATCGTGAACAATCTGCTGCGATTGCGCCAGAAGCGCGTCGCGCTTTGCAGGGTCGGATTCACTGACGGAAGCCTCGATGATCGCATCAAGTTTCGTGTCGTTCAGATGACCGGCATTCCAGGTTCCCCAGGAACCGGTGCGGGTGTGGATAGATTCCTGCATCAGCCCATTGGCATCGATATTGCCCGGTGAAAGCCCCAGGAACCAGAGACCGCGACGGCGATTGGTGTCAGCAAGGCTGGTGACCAGCTGGCTAACCGGCATGGCATCAAGACTGACGGTGATGCCGACCTTGGCCAGCATGCCGACGATTGCAGTGCAGATCGCCTCATCATTAACATAGCGGTTGTTGGGGCATTCCATCGTCGTGGAAAAACCATCCGCATAGCCTGCAGATGCCAGCAGTTCCTTGGCCTTATCCAGATCATAGGGGAACCGTGTCATGTCCTTCGGGAAGCCATGAAACTCCTGTGGCACCATGGCCGCCGTCGGAATAGCCTTGCCGCGCATGATCACACGCTGAATGGCATCGACATTGATGGCCCGATAGACCGCTTCACGCACGTCGCGGCTGGAGAGCGGATTTGCATCCGTGTCGCTGCCCGGAAGTGGTGCCGGATCGACATCCATACCGACGAAGACAACGCGCAGTTCCGGCCCGGCCAACAACCGGACACCGGGTGCATCCTCGATACGCTGCTGATCCTGCAGCGGAACCGGAACGGCAAGATCAATCTCACCTGACAGAAGGGCAGCCGTGCGGGTCGCACTGGAACCGATCGGCCGGAACTCCACCTCGGTAACATTGTTGGTGGCGTCGCCCCACCAGCCGTCATTGCGTACCGCAACCGTCTTGCTGTCGGGTTCGCGATCGGTGATCTTGTAGGGACCGGTGCCATTGGCGTGGGTCGAGGCATAGCTGTGCTGGATGTCTTCCGCGCTGGGATCGGCTTTCACGCCGTGTTCGTCAGCCCAGCTTTTCGACATAATGTACCAGTTACCCCAATCATTGATCAGAATGGGGTTGGGCTCGCTCAGGAGAATGTCCACCGTGTAGTCATCAACCTTTTCGGCACCGACAACACTGTGCATCTTTGAACTCTTGATCAGCGAACCTTCCGAGAGCGATCGCTCGACAGAGAACACCACGTCATCAGCGGTGAAAGGCTGTCCGTCCTGAAAGGTGACGCCCTGTCGCAAATGGAAGCGCCAGCGTTTCGGATCGACGATTTCCCAGCTTGTGGCAAGTGCCGGCTGGATCTCCATATGCGGACCACGCTCGATAAGACCTTCATAGACATTGCCAAGAACGCCGAGATTGAACGTCTGATCCAGCGCGTAAGGATCAAGCGTGGAGACATCAGCCGAATAGGACCACGTCACTTTCTCTGCAAGCGTCGGAATAGCCGAACCGGCAAGCAACGCCGCCGTGCATGCAGCCAAAAGGATTTTTCTCATCATGTTCCCCTTTTTGAGAATTTGACCTCATCGGAAATGAAGCCAAAAAACACATAAAAAACAATCATTTATTAATTGAATGAGATCATTTGAAAAATTTTGTATTCTCCACGTAAGCGCAAATGAACTATAGATTGGCGCGGTGCACGCTTTGGTCGCGTACCGGTTTCCAAGCCGCAAGGGACAAGGCCGTGCGAATTAAGATGCGTCAGCTTGAAGCGTTCAGAGCCGTTGTCAGCACCGGTTCCATAACCGGCGCGGCACGGGCACTGGGCCTATCGCAGCCAACTGTCAGCAACCTGGTTATAGCTTTGGAAGAAGAGCTGAAAGTACAGCTTTTTCAGCGCATTAAGAAACGCCTCGTACCAACGAACGAAGGCCGCAATTTCTTCACCGAAGTCGACAGAACCCTGAGTTCGATCGAAAAACTGTCCAATGCCGCTGATCGCCTGCAGGCCAAGGCAACGGGATGGTTGAACGTCGTTATGCCGCAAAGCTTCGTCGTCAATATCGTCCCCGCAGCAATCAAGCGCCTGCAGCGAAAGCAACCGGGGCTAGGTGTGACGTTGGAATATCTTCCCGCCGGGGAAGCTGTGGAATCTGTCGCGGCCGGCGATTGGGATTTCGGGATAGCCCGGCTGCCGATCACACATCGCGGTGTGGATATGTTTCCGATTCTCCAATCGGAATATGTCTGTGTTCTGCCGCAGGGGCATCTCCTGACCAGAAAAAAGACCTTGGTTCCTCACGATCTGGAGGGCGAAGCGGTCATTCTGCTCTCCCGCCGCCACGAGGAACGCTACGAGATTGTCGAGGCCTTCCGATCAGAGGGCGTGGTTCTGAATGGGCTTATTGAGACTGGTGCATTGACCGCCACCTGCGCATTTGTCTCAGCTGGCATCGGTATTGCAATTCTCGATGCCGTTATTGCCAGCGGCTACCCGGACACCAATATCGAAATGCGCCCTTTCGGACCGTCCATGACCAATGAATTCGCCTTGATCCGCGAACGTGGCGCCATCTTCAGCCCGGAAGCGAACCTGTTCATTGATGCCATTCGCGAAGCCATTGCCGAGTCTCTGCTAAGCGGAGAAAAGCATTTTCGCCTGATACACGACCAGCAGTCTGACTGAGCTCAAACGACCGCCCAGATTGGCAACCCATGGCGACCGACGCCGTCCACCGCGCACCCGCCGAAAAAAAGCGACAGACCCCTAGCCTAAGTTACGCGCTTGAGTGCCGGCGCACTCCTCAATGACTCCAAACCAGCTCACAAGAACATGGACGAAATCAGCGGTGACCTTCACTACCGCACTCATCATGACGGCCTTCATAAACTTGGCATGAAATACTCCAAACCGGTTCAACAGTTGGAGTCTGGTTATTTGGGGCCAGAGGTGAAGGTGGTGCGAAAACTTGAAGACTAGAGTGCTGAACTGCGGTTGGTCAGCGCTACCGGCCTGACGCCCTTCTAAGTGTCAAGCGGCGATTTGAGTCTGATTGATCTGTTTTTGGCGCCGCATGATGATGCCGAAGACTTCGCGGGCGATGTAGCGCTTGAGGCTGCGAATGGCCTCGAGCTTTGAGTTTCCGGCAGCAATGCGCTTGGCAACATAGGCCTGGGTGCGTGGGTCCAGTCGCAGCCGTCCGATCGCGATGATGTGGATAGCGCTGTTGGCTGCGCGATCACCGCCTCTGTTCAGTCGGTGTCGGACAGTCTTGCCGGAAGATGCAGGAACCGGGCTGACGCCGCAGAGGGCTGCAAAACTCGCTTCGGATTTCAAGCGCTCGGGATTATCGCCAGCCGTCAGCAGTAGTTGCGCCGCGCTGTTTAGACCGATTGCTGTCTGTCCTAGCAGTTCAGGGGCGAGATCTTTAACGATGGCTTCAATCATGTCGTCCAGATCTGCGATCTCGTCATGCAGTTCCAGATAACGCCGCGCCAAGGATTTGAGCGAGATGCGATAGGCTTCTTCGACTTCCCGATACGCCGTGAGATCAGGCCGCAAAGCTGCCAGCGTACGGATCAGCTGCATGCGCGTCATTTGCCGCAGCGGGTCTCGCAATTTGTCGGGGGCGCAGACAATCGTCGTCTGAATCATCTGCAGGGCAATGCGGCGCGCCTGAACGGCTGTTTTGCGGCATACCCTGAGAACACGAAGACTTTCGACCATTCCGTCCCGGCTTCGCGGCGTCACCGTGTGTCGTTCAGCAAAGGCGGCATGGGCGGCGCTTTCCGCATCGAAGTCATCGTTCTTGCCGCGACGACGGCGGTCGAGCTTGTCAGGTGCCGTGACTTCCAGAACTTCGACGCCAGCCGCCTTCATGTACCGCAGCAATCCCGCGCCATAGCTTCCTGAGCATTCAATCCCGATACGCTGCAGATCGCCAAAAGACCTCATCCAGGCCAGCATCAAGCGATACCCATGACGGGTCGTTGGAAAGCTCTCGGTGCCAAGAGCGCGGTCCTGATGATCGACGACCGCAGCCACGTGCAAGTCCTTGTGGGTATCGACGCCTCCGACAACGTGAGAAGCTTCTGGGTGTTCGGCCATTCGATGATCCTTTCCTGCGGCACATGAACAAACTTTGCTCAGAAGAATGCAGGGACAGGACAGTCATGAGACCGGATGGTCAGGCCCTTCTTGGGTCACGCGCATCTTTTGAGACAAGCTCGCCGCAGGGCGTTCCCGGATGATCGACAGGTCCAGGGAAAGACACGTGTCAGGTCGATCGGAATGAGAGTCAGATCACTCCGAGAGGCCATGCGGCGCCAACCCAGCGAATGGTCGATCGGTGTTCGAGTCAAACCATCCGAGAACTGGCACCAATCGTATGACTATCCGTGTTGAAGATGTCGGGCTTGCCGTAACGAGCAAGCGCTTCCTCGACTGCTTCGATGCAGAAGGCTTGGACCTGTCGCGTATTTGTGCCGCTCGGATTACTCACTTAAGCTACCTTTCGCTCGAAAGCCAAGGGGCTTTTCCAGCCTGGGGCTGAGTGGCGACGGCGCGGATTGTAGAAGCCGTTGATGTATTCGAAGATGGCGACTTCGGTATCACGACGCGTTCGCCAGGACTGCTGCCACAATAGCTCGGCCTTGATCGTCTTGGAGATTGGAACCATCGTCGCAGTTCGTCTTTCCCAGTACCATTCGAAGAACGGCCTTCGCACGCGTATTCTCGAGATTGAACCCACCGAACAATCACTTTCTCCTGATGTCTGTCGCCCATTCCGCGACGCAACGAACGTGACGCCGAGCGGACTGGGGTTCACACGTGGAGATATCTTCATTCCTCCTCACATGATCACTGCTGAAGGGATACAAGCGGGCGATCTTGTGGAAGGCGTGGCCGTTGCAAGTTTGGATAAGAAGCGTGGGAAATGGGGAATGAAGGCGATCCAGGCGAAAGTTGTCGCACGAAATCACTTCGACCTTGGAGGTGAAAACGATGGCTGGGAATAGCTGTCGCAAATCAACACTCATAGGCCGGCTACTCGTACAGCTCGGACCGCATCATAGAACTGCGGCGAGCGAAACTCGGTCAAGGCGAAGGCAACATTGTATATAGCATGATTGTCGAGCACACGCGCCTGAAGGCTTGCTGCCATGCAGCGTGCAGGTCAGATCCAGATGAATTGTCTCGCGAACAAGCGCGGAGAAGGCATTCGGCGGACGCCCCTGTACCATGGTTTTCAAGTCACGCCATCCCGGCTGCGACAAAGGTTCGCTTTGAACGTGTCGCCGGTTCTCGAGAAGCCTAGACGGGAAAGCAAACGCCATGGCATGGCTTCCGCTGCGGATCGGTACGGATAACGCTCTCGCCATTTCTTCAATGCGCTGGTCATAACCGACGTCCAGCTCTATCCAGTCCGGTTTCCAATGCTGACCGGCATAGCATCGAAATGAGCTGAGCAGGGCAGGTATAGTATGCTGCAGATGCTGAAGACGTTCAGCAGGACGGAGACCAAATACGTGATAGGTGAATTGCGCACGCGATCCGCTGGTCGACAATTCTAACGCAGTGCCAGTCTGGTGATAGGCAATCGCCCTGGCCGCCCGCTGAAGACAGCCACGCAGTGTCGGCGCGGCGCGCGAATAGGCAACCCAAGTGCCATAGGCATCGATCATCACCCGCCCTGTCTTCAGCCCCAGAAGCGGATCGCCAGTCATATGGGCAGCCGCTTCGTAAAGTGCAATCAGGTTATTGAGCGGCACCATGCGTTCAGCTTCGCCTGCAACATCAATCGGCAACCCCGCCTCGGCAAAAAGCTGCGCGGCAGCATGTGGTCCTTCTATCCGGTCAAGAAACGCGGGAAGCGGGCCGATGCCACGCACCGAAGTCATCGCGATTGATCTATTTGATCGGGCCAAGATGGATCTTTGTCATGATATGTAAGATTGAAATCGGTATTCCGTAGTTGAAGCGCAACGCTTTGAGACGGTCAAGGGCCGGACATTTCCGCGAACAAAGACCTGTTTTCCTGAGACGGGCGTTTCCGACGGACAATCCGATCAGTTCGCTTTCGACTGGAGCTCCTAGAACGCTACGTTCAGATTTGCACTCACGACGTTTTCTCGTGCATTGCTGCCAAACCGTCCCTGATAGGCGAAGCCGAATGTCGTGCTTTTGGTCACGCCGAAATCGATCCCGGCTTTTACGATGGCAGCATCTTCGGCAATCGGTACGCCGGTGACGGTAAAGGCATTGGATGTGACAAAGGCATGGGTTGCCGATGAGGTCGTGTCACCGAATGCATGTTGCCAGCCCAGCATGCCATGGAGCTTCGCGTCAACCTGGCTGAGACGGAAGCTGTGACCCGCCCTGATGCCGAGCGTGGTATAGGTGACGTCGGAATTATCGCTGCCGCCATAAAGCCCGGCCGTGCCGTTTTCGCTATAGCTTCCCGTGTTGAGATGGACC
>NZ_JAATVV010000022.1 GCF_013184775.1 Martelella sp. HB161492 | reverse complement strand
GTTTGAAATCGTCACTGAAATTCGATTTGCTCATGGTCGCCTTCTTACCTCATTTTTAGGCAGGAAGGTGTCTACAGTTCCCGGGGCTATTCACATATTGCTCATCTGACACGTGGCGGACCGCCTCAGAATTGACGCGAAGATCGGCAGATTTAGGCCAAATGCCATGTTTATTGAGTAGACGCTAAGTCAATACCAGAACCGAGATTGCGTTCCGGCTTTGCCGCTAAAATTGATATCATTCTCGCAAAGCTCGGGCTGTCGTTTGGAAATCAGTCGGCAGCTATCCCATCATCAGATCAACAGAAAGTTTGCGACGGAACCACCCGCAGCAGACATGGCGTCCAACGAGCGGAGACGAGCTTGCCGCCGAAATGGCTGCTGATGCCGCCACAGCGATCACGGTCACCGGCTTTACGCGCAAGCGGCTGGTCAAGAAACCCTTTCCCGAACATCTGCCGCGTGGCTGGAAGGTGTTTCAGACGGTGCGGGAGAAGTTTACCTGCCGCGACTGCGAAAAGATCAGCCTGTCGACGGCAGCAGACGCTATCGGCGCGTGCTGCCAGGTCCTCGATCCACTGTTGACGCGGATTGAAAGCCCTACATTCGCGTCTGAGCGGATCCATGGCGACGACGGACAGGCCGATAAGGAAAGAAGAATGGCGAGCATCGGAGCGCTCAACATCGTGACGGCCGCAGGCCGGAAGGCGGGACCGACTGCATCGCCGGCAGGGCCTTCATTTTCAGACGCCGAGGGCGGCGGCCTGCCTGAGCGATCGTGACCCGCATGGGTGAATGCGGCCGAGCCCATCGGTGCCATCTCCATCTGTCCACCTCTTCCTTGGTGGAGACATCCTTCACACCCCGTCATCACCGTGATCTGCCCCATGCTGCGCTCCTAAGCTCGCTCATACGAGCACTCTCAAGACCGGTCGTTCACTCACCGGACAAGACGGGGCTCACCGGGTGGGTACTTCAAAGAAGCATTTCTGGCGAAGCAATGCGGGGATGTTTTGTGATGGGCGTCGGACGCAAAGCCCCGCGAGCATGTGCTCGGGATACTTTGCGGTTGGCAGTATTCATGGCTTGGTTGCGGGAGCTCGCAACTACCGATACCGACACTCGCTGACAGTCGCGGTGTGACGCTTGGGCAGCGACGCGCTCAAGCTGGTGAGCGACAGGATCGATGCGACTGTGACGATGATCGTCGGTCCAAAACAAGACCGGCGCCGCCTTACCGGTGGACAACCGCGACCATGTGCATCGCGTGCTGCCGCGGCACTAGAGGCCTAGCATCTGCCGGATCTGCGCGCGAAAACCTTCGGCTCCGAGCGTTTCACGGGCAGCACAGGTCTGTCGCGCCTCTTCCGTAACGAAATACGCTACCTGGCGTTTGCCGTCGGTGGCAGCTTTCCAGACTTCTTCGGCAACGATATCCGGCCGACCGTCTTCCGCGCTGTCTGACGCAACGGCATAGAAGGCATCCGTCTTGGCTGTGAGATCGGCATAGGCCGGATGAGACGAACGATCGGCTGCGTGCAGGAAGTTCGTCTTCATCGAACCTGGGACTATGAGCTTTATGAAGAGCCCTTCCGGCAACTCATAGGCAAGGCTTTCCGCCCAGCCAACCAGCCCGAATTTCGTGGCGGCATACAAGCTGATCAACGGCATACCGACATAACCGGCAGTCGACGCGGTGACGAGAAAACCACCGTGCCCCTGTTCGCGCAAGCGCGGCAGGAACGCTTTGACGGTGCGGATCGGGCCGAGCAGATTGGTTTCGATCTGCCTCGCAATCTGATCGTCGCTGGCCACTTCGAGCGGACCGCCCAACGCATAGCCGGCATTGGCAAAAACCAGATCCACTGGCCCATATGCGAGGGCTTCGTCAGCCGCACGTGCAATCTGCTCTGGCTGCGTGACGTCGAGCGACAGAAGCTTGACGCCAGCAAGGTTGCTTAACTGGCTTGCACTCTCTGATCCGGCGCGCACACCGGCAAGGACGGTCCAGCCGCGCTCGGCAAAAAGCTGCGTGGTAGCGCGGCCGAGACCCGATGAGGCGCCGGTGATAAAGATAGTCTTGGTCATATCTGCTTCCTATTCATAAGATAACGATCGTTCATTATTATCGCGCAAAAATGCGACCCAGGCGGGTGATCAAGCCGCTATAGCGCTCCAGCACAGGGCAATGATTTCAGAAGTACACGCCTCCAGATGTGCGGCACTGTCATCCATGGAGCGGCGCGCAGATGCCTGCAGCCCGCCCGCAAGAAAGGCAATCAACATCTCGGTCGGCGCATCCTTGACGATACGCTCGGCCTTGCCCTGCTCAAGCAGTCTCACCAAAGGGCGCATGGCCGTTGCGGTGGTGGAGCTTACCCTGTCTTTCCAGCCCGGCGCCGCCTCAATCTGATCGAGAAAGACAAGTTCCTGGGGATGAGAGCGGCAATAATGAAGGTAGTTTCGGCACGCGGTCTCGATGGCAAGCCGCACCGGCAATCCGTCTTCCGGACAGACCAGACCGGCGAAACCCAACTTGACCTGCGCGTAGAGCGCCTCGAGCAGCGCTTCCTTGCCCGTGAAATACACATACACGGTCCCGGTCGAAAACCCACTGCGCCGAGCAACTGCGTCAACCGAGAGGCCGGCCAACCCGCCCTGCGCGATTTCGCCTAGCGCTGCCTCCAGCAGAGCTTCTCTCTTCATTTCGTCACGTTGTCTCGCCATGGCCAAATATTGAACGATCATTATTTTATTGTCAATGTCCGCGGTGCAGCCCCGACTGAGTTTGAAGGGGCACTTGCGGGAGAGGGCGAAATCCTACGCTAAGCACTGACCTGCCACTGCGAATTTGCTCCAGATTGGACTAGAGCCCGGCCCATTGAGGACGGATATGATGAAGAAGCAGCGATTTACAGAGGAGCAGGTTATTTTGGTGCTGAAGGAGCAAGAGGCGGGCGCGAAGGTTGCTGACTTGTGCCGCAAGCACGGGATTTCAGACGCGACCTTTTATAACTGGAAAGCCAAATGCGGCCGCATGGAAGTGTCCGAGGCGAAGCGGCTGAAGGCGCTCGAAGAGGAGAATGCCAAGCTGAAGAAGCCGCTGGCCGAGCAGATGCTGGATGTGGCTGCCCTTCGCGAGCTTCTGTCAAAATAATGGCAGGGCCTGCCAGATTGTATCGGCTGATCGCAAGATGATCCGCTATCGGTCCTGCCGACCACCGGAGACAGCGTTGCGAGCAAAATTGCGCGACTTGGCCAATGAGCGCCGGCGCTTCGGCGATCGGCGTTTGTTTATCCTGCTTCGGCGGGAAGGAGAGCCGTCCGGCGTCAACCGCATCTACCGGCTGTATCGGGAGAAAGGCCCTTCCGTTGGCAGGCGCAGAGCCATGCGGCGTGCCGTGGGCACACATGCGCCGATCCTGGTCGAAGCCAAGGCCAATGCCCACTGGTCTCTGGATTTCGTCCACGACCGGTTCGCCTGTGGACGGCGATTTCGGGTGCTCAACGTTGTGGATGATGTGACGCGTGAATGTCTGGCGGCACACATCAATCTCGGGACGTCGCGTTGCCCGAGAACTGACAGCGCTCATCGAACGACGCGGCAGGCCCGGCATGATCGTTTCCGACAATGGCACGGAACTCACCTCGAATACGATCCTCGCCTGGTCGAAGGACCACAAGGTCAAGTGGCACTCTATCGCGCCGGGAAAGCCTATGTGAGACAAGGCTATGCTGAGTCCTTCAATGGCCGGATGCGCGACGAATTGCTCAACGAAAGTCTGTTCCTCGGCCTCGATCACGCTCGCAGCGCCATTGCCGAATGGGCCGACGACTATAACAATTTCCGGCCAAACCCGTCGCTCGGAGACCAAACCCCGGCAGTCTATGCCGGGACCATCGCCGCAACCGGCTCCAACGCTGCGCAAGATGAAAGCTACACGTGTCCGCCGGTTGCTACCACCCCGCCATTTTGGCGTAACAGAAAACGCCGGACCTCTTGTCGCAGCCGGATGAAAGTTCAGCGGCGGGTCAATGGCGCCGTTGCTTGGATATTCGGAAATCAGCGCTTTTTCGCGTGCATTCAGACGCTGGTTCGGAGTCAGCCCGCGAACATGGCGCCAGAGTTCAGACAGGTGATGATATATGGCGCTCCAAAGCCTGATGATGGATTTTGACCTTTATCAGGCGTCGCTGGCAGGCCCTGCGCAACGAATGAGATCTTGCTCATAAAAAAAGATGAGTTTAATAGTCTTGTTTATTGGCGCGCATCACTATTCTAAAACAACGTGTCGAAGCTATCTGATGATTTGAGGAACGTTCTGTCGCATGGGGTATCAGCATACCATGATTTGCCAGACCGAGGGCATTTATCCGATCGCGCCGGTCAAGTGGCGTGGTCTCGATGGCCTTATGAGTGTCTACTGGGATGCTGAGGGCCATGCCGGTGCAAGTGCCTATTATCTCTCTCCTGACCCGCGCATCGTCGTTTTTTTCAATGATGTGTCTTCGCATATAGAGATGTCAAACAGTCATCGAACGCTTGATACACAAGCACGACCGATGACCCGCGCTGTCTATGTTCCTGCAGGCACGCCACTGTGGACCAGGTTCACGAAATGGCACCGGTTTTCGCATCTGGACCTGCACCTGCATGAAGACCGTTTGCTGCGCTTCCTCGTACCTTCGGTCGGACCGTCTGCGGCGCGATCGATCTTGCGCCGACCGGTCGAAATAGAAGACGTCGGCCCTGTAGACACGCTGGCACGGATGATTGTCGATGAGGTTGCAACGCCAACGCGACATGCGCTCTTTGCTGAGAGCCTCGTTGGCAGCGTGGTAACGGCTCTTCTCGACTTCCCCCCCGAGGCTGGCAAGCAGAGCGCCAGCGGAAGGCTCACCCAGGCACAGATGAACCGACTGATCAAACGATATGATGCCTGCGGCAGTGGCCGGATGACCATCGCAGAAATGGCCGGGACGATCGGCCTTTCGGAAAGCTGGTTTTCAACGGCCTTCAAGCAGACGACGGGCAAAACACCGCTACAATGGCAGCTGACGAAGCGTATTCAGCGTGCGCAGGAACTGCTCCACGGGACCGGTCTCAGTGTCGCTGACGTTGCAGCCCAGCTTGGTTTTTCCGATCAAGCCCACCTGACCAAGGTGTTCCGGCAGGTTACCGGAGATACTCCGGCCGCATGGCGGCGCATGTCTGGCAAAGCCGCTATCGAAAGGAAGCCTACAGCATCGGCCCGAAAATCGGAATCGATTTTCGGAAAGCACGATGCGTAGACTCAATGGTTTAGGGCGTCCCTTGTGCATCCGAATGGATGTACGGCGCTCTAGCCGAAATCACTTCGGATAGGCCGCCTTTCAATGATTGTCACCAGGTCTGGCGCAATGTTGCATAGACCGCACGACCCTGATTGTACCAATCGGCGCCGTAGCCGCCATAGGCGACGTATTTCTCGTTGAACAGATTGGTCGCGTTGACCTGGAAGCTCGTGTTCTCGGCCACCTGATAGGTGAATGCCGCATCAAAGGTGATATTCGGGTCGGAAGACACAGTATTATCCTCGCCAAAATAATAGGAACTTTGATAGCGCGCGCCGAGACCAAACGTCATATCGCCACGGTTGCCTTCACCCTCCCATTTGTAATCCACCCACAGTGAGGCCACGTTATTGGGAACGAAGGCAAGCTCGTTTCCGACGTTGCCACCCGTCCCGTTTTCCACGATATCCGACATCATGTAGGAATAGGCGGCGGTGAGGCTGAAATTATGCGGAAGCTCGGCCTTTGCCTCGAGATCGAGACCGCGAACGCGCGCCTCACCGATCGTTTCCTGCATGTTTGTGACAGGATTTGTGACGGTGATGTTGTTCTTGTCGAGGTCGTAGATTGAGGCACTGAACAGGGCAGGGAACGCCAGTGGCGCATATTTCACCCCGATTTCATATTGTTCGCCGCGTTCGGGTTCGACGCCGATCGTCGGTGGTGCGACAGATTGGGCATAGCTGACATAGGTAGAGACCTCGTCCGTGACCCGGTATGTCAGGGCGCCACGGCCTGTGAACTCACTGAAATCGCCGGAGGTAGCGGTATCCGTCAGCTGATTGAGGCTTTTCAGGTCGAGCCAGTCATTCCGCAGGCCGACAGATGCGATCAGCTTGTTGTAAAAGGTCATCTCTTCCTGAGCGTAGAGCGACGTCGTTTTCTGATCACTTTTCGTGCTGGCATAAGGGCCGGAATAGGTCGGCCCACCGGAATACACCGGGTTGGTCCAGTCAATCCCCGGGGCAACGTCATAATAGCTGTCATTCGTGCCGGAATAGGTCTCATATTGCAGACCAGCCAGCGTTCGGCTGTCGACATTCGCAAATGACGTATCATACTGGAAATGCGCATCCATGACGAAATCGTCATAGTCTGTGGCATTTCCATAATAGTATCGGTCGGCGATCGTGTCGCCATTGTCGACCGGCTCATAGACATAGGCATAACCAAAGCCGGTCTCGGCACTGGTATAACGCGCCCTTGAGCTGAAGGTCAGGCCCGATCCGAAATCATGGTCGAACATCCATGTGACAGTGTTGCGGGTGACGTCATTGTAGTTGTAATCCGGTTCTCCGAGAAAGAAGCTGCGATCAAAGTCCGAGCCGATCGGATGGCCGCCGCCGCCAGGTGTTGCGTCGGTATCGAGGTAGTCGTAGATGAGCGTCATCTCGGTGGCATCATCGAAACGCCAGGTCAGACCGCCCATAATGAAGCTCTCGTCATCGTTGGAATAGTCATATTCGGCATCGGAATTCTGGAATTTGCCGGTCAGACGATAGGAGAGAGTGTCATCGGCCGTGACATTATCGCCGAAGTCGAAACCAACCTCCGCATGGTCAAATGAACCGCCGGTGATATAGGCTTCTCCAAAGCGCTCGCTGCGCGGCTTCTTGGAAACATAATTCACCGTGCCACCGGGATCGGAAACACCGAAGATGGTCGAATCCGCACCTTTCAGCACTTCCACGCGCTCAAATGCGTATGGTTCTTCACGAACGCCGCCAAAGGGATCGCCAAGCGGCAGGCCATCGCGATAGGCATAGGCATCAAATCCACGAATCTTGAAATAGTCGAAACGGTCGTCGGAACCGTAAAAGTCAGTCGTGACGCCCGCTGTATAATCGAGAACCTGCTCGACCGTCTGTGCGTCACGCAGCTCGATCTCCTTTGAGGTGATCACCGAAACCGAAGCGGCCGTGTCGAGAAAGTCGGTAGCCAGCTTGCCGCCACCAGAGTTGCCAAAAGCGACGATAGAGGTTGCATCACTGTCACCATAACCGTCCAGACTGACCGTAACTGGCTCAAGCACGGTAACCTCAGCGGAATCGCCATTGACTGACGTCGTCTGCTCTTGGGCATTCGCAGCTACGCCGCTTGCTGCAAGCGCCGTGCTGCCAAGAAGAACAGCGACCCTGCAGCACGTCAGCGAAGACCTGAGTTTTTGATTGTTGATAGAATGATCCATGTTCAGAACCCAGAAATTATCGTCAACCCGATCGACAGTTCTGCTGGAGTGCAGCTATGCCTCGGATAATTGGCACGGCTTTCAGCCCGGCATTTACTGCCATATTCGAAGCTCCATTAACCTGACAAATTAGGTCAGGTATTGTAGATTTTTGCAATTTTGTATGATCCCCCTGCCAATTCGACCACGGCAGCCAATCCTCCAGACCAAGCAGCTTGACCGGTACCTATAAACATGAAAACAAAAGTCAACTTTTAAGCATTGAAAGAGGTGGTTCATGCTACGCTTGCGAGACCTGTCCCGGTTTGTTGGCGTTGCGTTGTTCACGACATCAGCAACCCTGTCCGCTCATGCCGGAGAGCGCCTGCCCCAGCCCATCATCATCAAGCATGCGTTCGGAACGACGGTCATCAGCCAAAAACCTGACCGCGTGGCAGCGGTGAACTGGGGCAATCACGAGGTGCCGCTGGCGCTTGGCATCGTGCCTGTCGGCTTTGCCGCGGCCAATTTCGGCGATGATGACGGGGATGGTCTTCTGCCCTGGGTCTCCGAACGGCTTGATGATCTTGGTGCTGAAACGCCCGTCTTGTTCGATGAAGGGGATGGTATCGATTTTGAGGCCGTCGCTGCTGTCCGGCCTGACGTCATTCTTGCCGCCTATTCGGGCCTCACGCGCGCTGATTATGAGACGCTGAACCAGATCGCACCTGTGGTCGCCTATCCGCAGGCCCCATGGTCAACGAACTGGCGAGATACGATCCGCCTCGACAGTGCCGGGCTCGGCCTTCCCGAAGAAGGAGAAAGGCTGATCACCGGGATTGAAGGCGATATTGCTCAGGAAGTTGCCAAATATCCGGAACTCAATGGCAAAAGGGCGATGTTCATCACCCATCTTGATCCGACCGATCTCAGCGTCATCAATTTCTATACGACCCATGATACCCGCGTGCAGTTCTTCGACGATCTCGGACTTGAAATGCCGGAGAGCGTTACGGAGGCATCAAAAAACGGAAGCTTTGTCGGTCAGGTCAGTGTCGAGCGCATTGATGCATTTGATGATGTCGATATTCTGGTAACGTATGGCAATAATCTTCTTTTGCAGGCGATGAAGCTCAATCCACTCTTCCGCCGCATGCCCGCCGTGAAAAACGGAGCGGTCGTTCTGCTTGATCGTGGTCCGCTTGGTACAGCTGCCAATCCGACGCCGCTTTCCATCTCCTATGTGCTCGATGATTATGTCGGCAAGCTTGCCGATGCCGCCAGAAAATCTGAATGATGCAACCGGTAACAAGCTCTCTTCCATCAGCGCGCGCAGCCTTTGACCGTCTCTGCCACAGCCGGCTCTTTTGGCTGGCTGCCATAGCTGGCAGCGTGGCTGTCTTGAGCCTGGCATCCCTGGCTTTCGGTGCGCGGGCAATCACATTGCCAGATATTCTCGCAGCCCTATCCGGCCATGACGGGACCATAGGCGCCGCTGTTGTCGCCATGCGGATACCACGTACGCTGCTTGCCATACTGGCTGGTGCAGCGCTCGCGCTTTCCGGTGCTCTCATGCAGGCCATGACCCGCAATCCGCTCGCCGATCCCGGCATATTCGGTGTCAATATGGGGGCTTCACTGGCGGTGGTTATCGGCGTGGCGTGGTTCGGCATAAGCTCGTCGGATGCCTATATCTGGACAGCGATATTCGGCGCAGGCATCACGGCTCTCTTCGTCTACATCATAGGCTCTCTCGGTCGTGGCGGACCAACACCGCTGAAACTGACCCTCGCAGGTGCAGCAACCTCCATCGCATTCGCATCGCTGGTGATCGCCGTTGTGTTGCCGCGCGGCGATATCGCCGGTGGTATACGATCCTGGCAAATCGGCGGCGTCGGTGGTGCCACATTCGAGCGCATCATACCTGTTCTGCCGTTTCTACTTGCCGGTCTTTTGCTGGCGATGATTTCGGCGCGCAAGCTGAACGCCATGGCACTGGGTGATGAGCTTGCCGCTGGTCTCGGCGAAAACGTGGCTGTCGGGCGTGGCATTGCAGCACTTGCAGCCGTCCTGCTTTGTGGCGCCACAACTGCGATCTGTGGTCCGATCGGTTTTGTCGGCCTGGTTGTTCCGCATATCTGCCGCCTGCTGGTCGGCGTCGATCATCGCTGGCTTCTGCCGTTCTCCGCTCTGGGCGGAGCATCGCTGCTTCTGGCAAGCGATATCTTCGGACGCCTCGTCGCCCGGCCGGGCGAGGTCGATGTCGGCATCGTTACTGCGCTTATTGGTGGACCATTCTTCATCTGGATTGTCAGGCGTCAGAAGGTGCGGGAACTGTGACCATGTCGACGCTGCAGTCAATTGCTAAGACCAGAGGCAGCCGGGCGTCACAGCGCAGGCGCATACTCACGATTTTCGTGGTTTTGCTGCTGGCGCTTGCTGCCATCACCCTGATGCTGGGACAAACCTTCACACCGCCTGTCGATGTGATCCGCGTTCTGGCAGGTCAGGACGTGCCTGGCGCCACATTCACAGTCGGCGCACTTCGCCTTCCGCGCGCCGTGCTTGCCGTCCTCGCCGGAATGAGCTTCGGGCTCGGCGGCGTCACCTTTCAGGTCATGTTGCGCAATCCGCTGGCCAGCCCGGATATTATCGGCATCAGCTCTGGCGCAAGTGCTGCTGCAGTCTTCGCCATCATCGTGCTATCGCTGGACGGGCCGGTTGTCTCTGTGTTCGCCGTTGCTGCCGGTCTTGGCGTGGCATTGCTGGTCTATGGCCTGTCTTCTAAGAACGGCATTGCCGGAACGCGCTTGATTCTCGTTGGCATTGGTGTTGCCGCAATGCTGGAAAGCATCGTGGCCTACATCCTGTCGATGGCGCCGATGTGGGATCTGCAGGAGGCTATGCGCTGGCTGACCGGCAGCATCAACGGTGCACGTCTCGATCAGGTCTGGCCGCTGGCGATCAGCCTTGTTCTTTTCGGTGGCGTCTTGCTGAGCCGCGGTCACGATCTCGAAGCCTTGAGACTGGGAGACGACGTCGCCACAGCGCTGGGAGTCGATGTGGCTCGCACCCGCCTTGCGGCCATTATTGCCGCAGTCGGGTTGATTGCAATCGCCACGGCGGTAACGGGCCCGATTGCCTTTGTCGCCTTCCTCTCCGGCCCGGTTGCCGCGCGGATCATCGGCAATAACGGGTCACTGCTGATACCCTCGGCTCTCGTCGGTGCCAGTCTGGTTCTTGCCGGTGATTATGCCGGGCAGTTTCTGTTGCCGGTGCGTTACCCGGTGGGCGTTGTCACTGGTGCTCTCGGCGCCCCCTACCTTATTTATCTCATCATTCGGGCCAACAGAGCCGGAGGTTCGCTTTGAACAGACATTCCCTCAGAGCCGAACAAATTGTCGCGGGCTATGGTGAAAAACGCATTCTTGAAAACCTGAGTTTTGAAGTCCCTGATGGAAAGATCACCGCTATCGTCGGCGCCAATGCCTGCGGCAAGTCGACCCTGCTGCGCACACTTGCCAGATTGCTTACGCCCAAACATGGTGAGGTTCTGCTTGATGGCAAGGCGATCCACAAGATGCCGACGAGGAAGCTGGCGCAAATGCTGGGGCTGCTGCCGCAGTCGCCGCTGGCCCCGGAAGGTATCACTGTTGCCGATCTCGTCAGTCGCGGTCGCCACCCGCATCAGGGCATGTTTTCCCGCTGGACCAGGCAAGATGACGAGGCAATTGCCGCAGCACTCGACACGACGGCTACGGCAGAACTGGCCGACCGGCCGGTTGACGAGCTTTCCGGGGGGCAGCGGCAACGGGTCTGGATTGCCATGGTACTGGCGCAACAGACCGACATTCTGCTGCTTGATGAACCGACCACCTTTCTCGATATCAGCCACCAGATCGAAGTGCTGGATATCCTGACCGATCTGAACCGGCGGAACGGAACCACCATCGTCATGGTACTGCACGATCTGAACCTTGCCGCCCGTTATGGCGATCACCTGGTCGCCATGCGCGCCGGTGCCCTGCATGTTGCAGGCGCGCCTGAAAAGGTGCTGAGCGAAGCCCATATCCGCGATGTGTTCGGTCTCGAAAGCCGCATCATCACCGATCCGGTTTCCGGCAGGCCGATGATGCTGCCCATCGGCCGACACCGCAGCACCGAAAATCCATTTTCATCCGAGGAAAGAAGACAGAGAGAGGATATATAGATCTATGAATGATACACTCTCATTCCAGCTTGCGGGCGTGGCCCGGACCAGCAATGCTGGCCCTCTTCTCGATCGGCTTTGCGACCATTTCTCGGAACAAGCGGATGTTCAACGGACGGGCGATCATGTCCGCTTCGAAACCGAGTTCGGCCTTGCCGACATTGTGCTTGAGGAAGGCAGCCTGAAACTCGCTGTTGTGACCAAAAGCGCTCAAACGCTGCAATTAGCGCACACGATGCTGGCGGAACATCTTTACTACCTCTCTGGGGAAAGTGACCTTGAACTCACATGGTCTCAGCCGCCCGCGCGCAGCGTCCCCGTCAATCTCCACGAGGTACAGGTTGTCTCGACAGAAGCCGTGACGCCGCATATGTTGCGCGTCAAATTTTCCTGCGAAGATGTCACGCCGTTTATCGGCGGCAATATTCATGTTCGTCTGCTGATCCCGCCGAAGGAACGCGAACCGGCCTGGCCTGTTGTCGGCCATGATGGACGGATCAAATGGCCGGACGGGGATGACGCACTTCTGGTGCGCGTCTACACAATTCGCTTTGTGGATGTTGAAAAGCGCGAGCTCTGGGTCGATTTTCTGCAGCACCCGGCGTCCGATATCGTGACGCCTGGGGCTGACTTTGCCCGCAATGCAAAGCCCGGGGATCGCGCCGCATTTCTGGGGCCTGGCGGCGGCGGCATTCCTGAGGCCGAACAGATTTTTCTGGCTGGCGATGAAGCTGCTCTGCCCGCCATTGCGCGCAT
The DNA here is from genome assembly GCF_013184775.1 of Martelella sp. HB161492. Lineage (GTDB taxonomy): Bacteria > Pseudomonadota > Alphaproteobacteria > Rhizobiales > Rhizobiaceae > Martelella. Next base: position 14,060 of record NZ_JAATVV010000022.1, on the reverse strand, counting down.
TGCCCTTGAAGCGCCTGTCGGCAGTCACCTGAAGGCGATCATCGAGGTCGAAAATGAAACCGAAGAGCAAGCGATCGAAAGCGCCGCCGATCTCGATATTTGTTGGCTTCATCGTGCGTCCGCAAATGGCACCAGCCGCCTGGCATGCGCAACACAGGAAGCGATCGCGGCTACCGATGCCGAGACGTTCATCTGGGTTGCTTGCGAGCGAACTGATATCAAGGGTATTCGCCAGCTGTTGAAAGACCGGCAGCATGACCGCAAGAAAACATATGTCGCCTGGTATTGGGAACGCTCTTCGTCCGCAGCGTCCTGACGACGGACAAGATCGCCCGGCGGACCATGGGCATCGCCCGAATGAATAGGGCTCTGTTGCAAAAAACAGCTGGCAAGGAAAACGGGCCTGTCGCATTTTTTTGGTAGACGTGCCGTTGACTACAACGGTGGAAATTTCGCTCCCTATGTAGCGGAGCGTAGCCATGATTCTGAATGCCATTGCCGAGACGTTGAAGCGCCAGTCAAAGGATGATTTTAAGGGGCGACATTTCGAGGCATGGCTGATCATGCAGGCGGTGACCTGGTATCTGCGTTACCCGCTCAGCTATAGAGATCTCGAGGAGATGTTCCGCGAGCGCGGCTTCGAGGTCGACCACAGCACCATCAATAGGTGGGTCCTCGCCTATGCGCCTGTCATCGAAAAGCGGCTGCGCCTGTTTCGCCGACCGCATTGTGGCTCAGTCAGGATTGACGAGACCTACGTCAAGATCCGGGGCATGTGGCGATACCTGTACCGCGCCATCGACAAGCACGGAAACCCGATCGACTTCTTGCGCACGGCTAAGCGCGATCTCGACGCCGCCAAAACGCTTCTTCCGCAAGATGCTCAAGGATGAGCCGCAGCTATCGCCGGGGAAGATCGGGACTGATGGCGCCAACACGTTTCCGTCAACGATCAAGACGGCCGTCGATGATGGGCTCTTGCATCCGAACCCGGTTCATTATGTCACCAAGCATCTTCAGCAAGGCATCGAGAGCGATCACTTCCGAGTGAAAAAGAACATGCCCAAGATCGGCGGCTTCCAGTCATTCAAAATGGCGCGCCGGACGATCGCCGGGTTCGAAGCGATATTGTGGCTGCGCAAAGGCTTCGGATTTTCCGGCGAGTGGACCGTCAACGACCAGAATGACCTGATCGGTCGCCTCTTCAGACTTCAAAAGGTTAACAAAGCGTGAAAATGCCACCGTGTGCTGGGTAGTCTCAGCCTTCTGAGAGGTTTGCGACAAGCCCTCCGGGCGCAACGTGATGCGGCTGCAGGCCACACCACGTCTTCAGCAGGGCTGCTGTGTGGCAGCTCTGCTGGCGCTCCGGAACATGCAGAGCGTGCGCCAAAACGACACGGAAAGGCGCTAGATCTTCTCGACCGTCAGCCAGATCAGCGCCTTGGTGGTGTAGTTTGCATCCCAGACCTTCTCGCCAAGGGAGCGGATGCCGGGAAGATATTCCGGCAGGATCTGGCCAAGAACGGGAGCGTAGAGGTCTTCCGTTGTCGGCCCATACTGGATGATCAGCTTCTGCCCGGTGTTCTGGGAATAGCGCATCCGGCCGAAGGGCGCCTCACGGATCATTTCACGCCAGTTCACGGGTGCCGTCGACATGATCGGCGTCCAGGCATACATCGATTCTCCGGTCACCACCGCGTGTTCCTGGGTCACGCGAAACGGCAGGCCCGCCAGGAAATCGGCGCAGAGTTCGGGATTGTCCCGAGTCGCCAGTTCGGCCACGGCCGAAATGCCCAGCGGCTCCCAGGTCATGCGAATGTAAAGATCGCCAATCGAGCCTTTCTTGAAGCTGTTGCCGGTCTCGTAATATCGTTCGTCACGCTCCGGCACGCTGTCGTAGCGGAACTGTTCGCCCAGAGCCCAGGGGAAATAGTGATGTGACCAGGAGTTCAGCCGGTTCACATACCGGTTGAGCGCGATGAGCCCAGCAGCAATATCGGCAACACTTGCCACGACAAAGGCATCCTTCAGCGCAGCGGCGAAGTCACCGAGCTTGCGTACACCGGAATAACCGAGATAGGTCGCATAGGCAGGGCTGAAGGCGGCAAACATGCCTGCAAGTGTCCTCGCATCATAATCGCCGGACTGGGCCATGCGGATCATCGGGTAAAGCGTGTAGCCGGCATAGTCCCGCATCATCCCGGCATAGATGTCGAGGGTGGCAAAATACTGGCCGAAGGATCCGGCATTGTCGCCATGCTTGCCGGTGCGCACCAGACGCATCTCCTCCGGTTCGAACGAAAGCGCTTCCGCAATAGCGGCCTCGATTTCCGCAATGATTTCCTGAACCTGTGGCATTGTTACTCCTTTTGTCATGCAAGGGCCGCGTCAGGCGATTTTCGAGAGAAAATCGCGGGTGCGGCTGTTTTCCGGATCGGTGAACAGTTTCTCGGGCGGGGCGGTTTCCACGATGCGCCCCTGATCGAAGACGACGACGCGATCGCTGATTTCGCGCACGAACCGCATCTCATGGCTGACGGCGATCATCGTCATGCCTTGGCTGGCAAGATCGCGGATGACGGAGACGACCTCGCCGACCATTTCCGGGTCAAGCGCGCTGGTCGGTTCGTCGAACAGGAAGATCTTGGGGTTCATCGCCAGTGCCCTGGCGATGGCGACACGCTGCATCTGCCCCCCCGAAAGCGAACCTGGATAGCTGTCGATCTTGTCGGCCAGGCCGACGCGCGCGAGCAGCTCACGCCCACGCGCCTCCGCCTCGTCGCGGTGCATTCCCAGCACCCTGACGGGCGCTTCCGTGACATTGCCGAGCGCGGTTCTGTGCGGGAAAAGATTGAAACGCTGGAAGACGAAACCGATCGAACGGCGGGAGGCGGCGATCTTTTTTTCCGGCAGGACGCGCATGGTGCCATCCGGCCGCGCCTCGTAGCCGACAAAGGCATCATCAACGAGAATGAAGCCGCTGCTGATCGGGTGGAGGTGATTGATGCATCGCAGAAAGGTTGTCTTGCCCGAACCGGAGGGGCCGATGATGGCGACCACCTCGCCGCGCTTCACATCCAGTGAAACATCCTTGACGATGGCATTGCTGCCGAAACCGGCAACGACATTCGAGCATTCAACGATGACGTCTGAGGAATGGCTCATGCGCCTGCGGCTCCCATGGCAAGGGTCTTCCCGCGTCTGGTGCCGTATCGCCGTTCGATCTGCATCTGAATCAGGGTCCAGACACCGGTCAGGAACAGGTAATAGACGGACACGCCGAGATAGACCTCGAATGATTTGTAGGTTGCCGACTGCATCTCTTCGGCGATGCGGAACATTTCCGGCACGGCGATGACGCTGAGCAGCGAGGTGGTTTTCAGCATCTGGTTGAACTGATTGCCCAGCGGTGGAATGATGACGCGGATCGCCTGCGGCAGGATGATGTGCAGCATGGTCGTCGCCGGTGTCATGCCAAGCGATTTGCTGGCCTCTTCCTGCCCCTCTTCGATCGACAGGATTCCGGCGCGGATGATCTCGCTCATATAGGCTGCTTCATGCAGGATGAAGGTCACGATGCCGGCCACCAGCGCGCCGGATAGCATGAGTGGACCAAGCGGGATATGCGGCGGAAAGAGATCGAAGCCGCCGAGGAAATACGGCAGGCCAAAATAGATCAGCACAAGCTGGACCAGCACGGGTGTTCCGCGAAACAGGAAGATGTAGACCTGATTGACGGTGCGGAAGAGATGTGACCGGCTGAGGCCGGCAACCGCCAGCGCGCCGCCCAGAAGCACCCCGCCGATCTGCGAAAGAATGGCGGCAATCACGGTGAGCATCATGCCCTTGAGCATGATGGGCGACGGCTCGAAGACGAAGTGAAGGAAATAGGCGGTGTCGAAATTTAGGCCACGACCGCCGCCGCCGCCGAAAAAGGCGTCAAGGAATCCAGACATTTCTCTGCTCCAGACAGGCGACGGGCCGGCGGCTGGCCGACCCGCGACCGGGTCGCTCAACAGTTATTGGCAGGGGTTATCGGTGGTGCAGACGGACAGACCCGCACCGACGCCCCATTTGTCGATGATGGCCTGAAGCTTGCCATTGGCGGCCATGTCATCGAGTGCGGCACGGAAGGCATTGGCGATATCGACATCCTGTTTCGCGACGATGATGCCGAGCGTAGCCGGGGGCACCGGCGTGCCGCCAATCTCGAAACGGCCGTCGCTGCGGCTCATGAAATAGGACAGCACCAGCGTATCCGAGACCATCGCGTCAACACGGCCGAGATCCAGTTCCTGGAAGGCCGTGGTGTTGCCGGGATAGGTGGCAATCTCCATTTCCGGCTTACCGGCGGCGGCAAGCGTTTCATTGGCTGCCTTCAGGCGGCGCTCATTGGCGCTGCCAAGCAGCACGGCGACGCGCTTGCCGGCAAGGTCTTCGAAAGTGGAGAGGTTGTCAGGGTTGCCCTTGGGCACCAGAAGGCCGGACTGAACCGACCAGTAATCGACGAAATTATACTTTTCGAGCCGCTCCGGGCTTTTCGAGGTCGAAGCCATGATGCCGTTGCAATTGCCCGAATCGAGTGCGGGGAAAATGCCGGAAAAGGCGACATTGAACATTTCGACCGGCAGACCGAGCTCATCGCCAATCCCCAGCAGCATGTCATAGGCGACGCCTGTCGGCGTCTGGCCATCCTCGGCGATATATTGGCTCGGAGGGCTTTTCAGATCCGAGCAGAAAATGATCTTACCCTGATCCTGCAGTTTCTGCGGCACGGCGATATCCGCGGCGGATGCATGTACGGCGCCAAGTCCCGCGATCGCGGAAATACCCAGCATTGCCAGCCAGTTCTTCATGTTCAGACCTTCCCGATGGTAGCTGTTCCGTTTATCTGCCCACCCGGCTTCTGCCGGGCCCGGCCCTGGCCGGTCTTGGGTGGTCCGATGATGGGACGCGGCCGTTTTCTTGGGCATCCCAGAAAACTGGAAGCCGCCGATATCGTTTTTCGAACGAAACCCGGAGGAGCGCAGGCGGCAAACAAAAACGCACGCCGAGGGGCGTGCGTCATGAAAAAGCGATGGAGCCTGGTGGCGTCTTAGGCGTTCACTGCCTTCATCCGCTCGGAAAAAGCACCGAATTCAGCCGGGTCGTGATGCGGAAAGGCGACGCCGAGGTTCCAGGGAAAGTAGAAATGGATCCAGCGATGCATGCGGATGATATAGGTCATCATGACACCGGTCAGTGCGATGAATTCCTCACGGCTTTCCAGTTCATCCATGGCCGCAATGTAGCGATTGCCGAAATCATGCAGCTGGTGCAGCCCAAGATCGCCGATGAACTCGAACACATTGAAGGGCTTGTGAACGAAGGCGCGGACGGTGGCCCGCAGCTGATCGATTTCCAGCGTCTCGTCATGGGCCAGCCGGACGAAGCGGAAGAACACATTGGCGCCGAACAGCATGAGAAAGCTCTCCAGGTGCACCATGACGCTGAAGACCTGACCGCCGCTGCCTGCACCCGTATCCATGACACCGCGCCTGAGCTTTTCGACCTCGAGCGGCTCGACGAGCCAGATCGCGTCGATCTCGGCTTCGAGATCGCTTTTCAGTTTCTGCCAGTCTTTCATGATCTTTTTCCTTGTGTTCAGGCCGCAAGCCATTCGAGCCGGGCAACCACCGACACCCGGCGCGGCTGCTCCACCGTCATCTTCCAGACAGCCTGTCCGAGCTTTTCCAGCGCGTCGAAATCTTCTTCGCTCACCATGCCAAACTGGTTGACCACGGCGGTTTCGGTCACATGGCCATAGGTCATGCAGATCGACTGGCCCGGTGCGTTGATATAGACCGAGCCTTTCTGGCGCTGCACCATCCTGGGTTCGCCAAGATAGACGAGACGCGACGGCAGCCAGATCCCCTCCCCCGACACAACCACATGTCCCATCGGGCTTGTCAGCGGCAACTGGCCGGCGACGGCATCGACCAGTTCGGGGTTGCGTTCCGGTTCTAGACCGATCCTGAGGCGGATGTTGAGAGCGTCAACGGTGAGGCTGAGCCCCGTCCTTCGTGTATGGGTCATGGTCAATCGTTTCTCTGGTTATTTCTGTTTCTGCATGCCGAGATTTCGCGCCAGCTGGTCGAAGTTCATCAGCTTGTTGAGGACAAGCATCACCGCTGTCGTGGCCACGATCATGATGGTGGCGAAGACCGAAGCGATCGGGTCGTAGGTCTCCGACAGATAGGTGAAGAAGCGCATCGGAAAGGTCACGACATTGGTGCCGCCGATGAAGTTGATGATCACCGCCTCATCCATGACCGACACCACAGCGAAGATGGCGGCGGCGAAAATGCCCCGGACGGACAGCCTCAGCGTGGTGTCGCGGAAGGCGCGCGCCGGACTGGCGCCAAACACCTGCGCGGCATTTTCAAGCGACATGTCCGCACTTTGGAACGAGCCGATCAGGCTGCGCACGACGAAGGGCAGAATGACGATCGCATAGACGAGGAAGACGGCTGTCAGCGTTCCGAGCAGTCCGAGCCAGGCGATCACCGGAAGCGCGGCAAAGCCGATCACCACATTAGGTACGAAGAGCGGCATCAGCGCATAGCCTTCAAGCAGCCGCCGGCCGCCGAAACGCCCGCGCACGATCGGCAGGGCAACCAGTACGCCGATCACCAAGGTAAAGGCGGTGACGGTGACCGCGAGCAGCGCACTCGTGCCCAGCGCCGAGAAGAAATCGGTTCGCGCCATGGCGGCATGATACCAGCGCAGTCCGAGCCCTTCCGGCGGAAAGGCAATGACACCGCCAGCCGTGAAGGAGGTGGCCACCACCACCAGGATCGGCAGCACCATGAAGGCAAGTCCGATGGCAAAGGCAATGGTCAGCGCCAGTCGGGCGGGTGTGAGGCGGCCGCGCTGCGACCTGATTGCGGGACCGTTCATCGACGCCACCTCCGTCCGCTGAGAAGGGCAAGCAGGATGCTTGAAAAAGCCATGCTGACGACCAGAAGCTGGATCGAAAGGGCGGCCGCAAGCGGCCAGTTCCCGCCGATCGAGCCGAAGCCGACCGAGACGCGCTGGATGACCAGGCCGGACATGGAGATCTTGCCGGCGCCAAGCATGGCGGGGACGATGAAAGCCGCGATGTTGAGCGCAAAGCCGAACAGCAGCGATGTCACGACGCCGGGCATCGACAACGGCAGCGTCACGGTGAAGAACGTCTTCGCCGGCGTCGCCCCGCAGACGGCGGAGGCATGTTCGAGATTGCGCGGCAGGCCTTCGATCGATGCCAGCATCGCCAGTATCATGTAAGGAAGGGGCGCATAGACCAGGCCAATGATGACGCCAGCTGTCGTGCCGACCAGCGACACCGGCGTGTCGGTCAGGCCAAGAGCGAACAGCAGCTGGGCAACGGGCCCGCTCTGCTGCAGCAGGATCTGCCAGGCGAAGATCTTCACCACGAAGGTGACGAGAAAGACCGAGACGACAATCGCGATGAAGAAACCTTTCAGCCGTCCGGCATAGCGGGCGATGAAGAAGGCCATCGGATAGGCGATCAGGGCGGCAATCGGCGTGGCAATCAGCGCATAGACGACACTGAGCACGATCGCGCGGGAATAGAGTGGCGATGTCGAGGCCTTGATATGGTTTGCGAGGCTGAAGCCTGGCTCGAACAATGCGAAGACGGACGGCTTGAAGAAGCTGATCACCACGAGAAACACGAGACAGGCACCGAAGATCAGTCCCATGGGTAGTCCGGCGATGGCGTAGAGCGGAGAGGCGGCAAAGTGCCGGGACCGTTTTCCGCTGCGTCGGATGCCGCTCATTTGCCGCTCTCCGTATCCAGAATGTGAATGCCATCTTCTGGAATGGCGATGGCGAGAAGCTGCCCGTTGCGCAGGCCGTGGCGGCCATGCGCCACGGCGAGAACCGGCTGGTCATAGCCGGTCACCGCAAGGGTGAGTTCATGGTAGGCGCCGCGATAGACCATGCGCTCGATCCTGGCTTCGAACCGGTTCTCGTGTCCCTCAGACGCATCGATCAGGATGGTCTCCGGCCGGATCATCAGCGTGACGGGCCCCGGTCGATAGCTTTCCGGGGCCGGTGTGATGTACCGCCCATCGCCGAATGAAAAGCGCCCGCCCTCGCCAAAGCCGGTTACGAGATTGACATTGCCGAGGAACTGCGCCCCGAAATGGCTGCGCGGATTTTCATAGACCGTGGTCGGCGTGCCCAGTTCCTGAACAATGCCGCCATTCATGATCGCAAGCCGGTCCGACATCGCCATGGCCTCGCCCTGATCGTGGGTGACGTAGAGCATGGTCATGCCGAGACGCTTCTGCAGGTCGGAGATTTCGATGCACATCTGCTCACGCAGCTTGGCGTCGAGATTGGAGAGCGGCTCGTCAAGCAGCATGACGCGCGGACGCGATGCCACGGCCCGGGCAAGGCCGATACGCTGCTGCTGACCACCGGAAAGTTCGCCGGGAAAGCGCCGCATCATCTGGTCCATGCCGACCATTTCAAGCGCCTCGCGCACGGCCGCCCTGCGCCCGGCTTCATCGACGCCGCGCATCTTCAGGCCATAGCCGACATTTTCATCGACGGTCATGTGGGGAAAGAGAGCATAATTCTGAAACACGACGCCGATGTCCCGCTTATGGGTGGGCATGCGGGTCACGTCCCGATCGCCGATCATGATCGTTCCGTCATCCGGTTCCAGAAGCCCCGAGACCAGTCCCAGAATGGTTGTCTTTCCGCAGCCGCTCGGGCCGATCAGCGAGAAGAACTCACCGGGTCTGATCGCCAGGGAAAGGCGGTCGAGAATGTTTCGCGTTCGATCATAGGAGAAGGTGATGCCGGTCAGCTCAATGGCGGCTGGAAGCGCGGCAGAGGCCTGGCCTTTGGTGAAACCGGTATTGCGGGACAGACGGGTCAAAGAGATATTCCCTGATGCGGCGTGAAGAGATGGACCGCCGCCGACAGCTGCGGCGGCGGTCGGTCCCGGTTACTGAACCGAGGCGTAGAACAGCTCGGCGATGTCCTGGTTGATCGGGGTGATCTTGTCCCAGGGCAGGCTGACGAGATTGGAGATAGCCGCCTGCCCGAAGGTGACCTTGCCAACGAGGTCATCGCCAAGCTGAACTGTTGAATTGGATGGCGCGTAGAAGCCGGTTTCGGCACAACCCTTCTGCGCCGCCGGGCTCAGAATGTAGCCGATCAATTTTTCCGCCCAGTATTTGTTGGGGGTCTTGGTGACCATCGCTGTGGAATCGATCATCGTCGCGCCTTCCTTCGGCGCAGCGAAAGCGATGGGAAGCCCCGTCTCCTTGGCGAAGTTGGCTACCTGCGTATCGGTCCAGACGCCGAGGGCGACATGGGCATCGGAAAAGGCGGAACGGGTCGTCGCCGTATTGGTCGCAATCGATGACAGCTTCGGCTTCAGATTTTCCTTCAGCAATGTGCCGACCTGATCGTAGTCACCGATGGTTTCGGGCCATGTTCCGTTCAGGCTCTTGGCCATGATCGCCATCCAGGCAACGGTGTTCTGCGCGTCGGGCTGGCGCACCACGATCGTGCCGGGCGTGTCGGGCGAGACCAGATCGAACCACGATGTCGGCGGCGTCTGCCACTGCGTGGTGTCATAGGCAAGACCGAGCGACGAGAAGTTGACGACCACGCCGTCGGAGTGCTTGGCAATGTCGTAGACATCGGCAAGTTCGGGAATGACCTGCGGATCAAGATCGACGATCAGACCCTGGGCTGCAGCAATCTCGCGCTGGACCGAGCCGCCGACCAGAATGTCGACTTCCGGATTGTCGCCTTCGGCCTGCAGCTTGGCCAGCGGCGGCGCGGAGGTCAGCAGCTCGACCTTGATGCCCGTATCCTTTTCGAAGGGGTCGGCCGAAAACGTGCGGATGCAGGCCTCAAACGGACCGGACCAGACATTCATGACAAGCTTTTCGGGCTTGGCCGGAACATCCTGCGAGAAGGCCGGCGCGATGACACTCATCGAAAAAACCGAAGTGGCGACCAGCAGCCCGAGACCATGGTGGCCGGCCAGCCGGAGGCCGGACGGAGAGAATCCATTCATTGCGTTTTCCTTTTTACTGTTCCCTTGGTCTGCTTTTCTGCTCCTGGCTCTAGAGCCCGTCGCCACAGACGAGCGACAGGCCGTTTTGCACGGCTTTCATCTCGCTCCGTTGGCCTGCCCTGCAGACAGGAAGGAGTAGACGTGGCAACGGCGTTTTCGAAAACCTAGGAAAAACTGAAGTGATCGATATCGAAATCCGAACAGTCGAAATGACATGTCAGATCGCTGTCTGCATCACGGCCGCGCCACCCATGCCGTCTGCGGCCATCAGATCGGTTCCGACAAAATGGCTGCTTCTTTCGTGAAACGCAGCGCGCAGATGTTCGACCAGCGCGCGTTCGATGTCGGAAAGACTGCGCTCGGTCGAATAGATCAGCATGAGATGTCTGAGGCCAAACTGCTCGACGATCGGCGTGGCAGTGACCCGGCCGGCATTCAGATCGGCGCGCACGGAGGATGACGGCAGGATGGTGCAATAAGGCGCTTCGCGCAGCATGGCGATCACCAGCGGCACAGAGCCGATCTCGAGCACGGATTCCATCGTCAGGTTCTGGCTGCCGGCGGCCTCGATCGTGGCGGCATGCATGCTGAGATTGCGCGGTGCGAGGATCAGCGGCAGGCGGCATATCTCTGCCAGCGCGATCTGCTTGCGTCCGCCAAGACCGAGCCGGGGATTGGCAACAAGCATCAGTTCCTCGCTGCGGCCGATACTAATGCGCGCCATCTGTGGCTGAACCTTGCCGACAATGGCGAAATTCAGCATTTTGCGGCTGACCCCCTGATGCAGTTCCGCACTCGACCCTTCAACCACGTTCAGCCGGATTCCGGCATGTTCCGAGGCAAAGCGGGTCAGCGCGCGGGCCATGCCCGTGGTCATCAGGCTGTCATGGCCGGAACTGGGCAAAAGCCCGATCGTTATGCGGCCCTGGCTGCTGGCGGCGATGTTCTGGCGTTCCAGATACAGCCGGTCGATGCCGCTTTCGATAAGCTGGGCGTGGACCCGCAGGCGGTTGGCAAGAGGCGTCGGCTCAAGTCCGCCTTTCTGTCGCAGAAACAGCGGCTCTTCCGTGGCCTGTTCCAGTTTGCGGATCTGCATAGACATGGCCGGCTGCGCCACCTGCTCGCTGCGCGCGGCAGCGGCTATACCGCCACAGGTGACGGTCAGGTTGAAATATCGCAGCTGACGGCAGGTCAGCTTCGGCTGAAACAGCACGGCTCTCTCTTCCGCCTCCAGATGCCGCCGCAGCATGGCGACAAAGGCTGTCGCTGAGGGATCGCCGCCATGCGTGACCGCGACATCCATATCGGCAGAAAGCGCTGGCATATGCGGTCTGACCTCGACGCCACCCATGCCAAGCCGCTTCGCCAGCATCGCCTGTGGCAACAGAAAACGCGTATCCGGTCTGCTGACGATCAGGGCTGGCAGCATGACCGGGCGCTCCTCCAGAAAGCGCAGGCGGTGCTTGTAGCCGTTCATCTCGGCATGGGCGACGATCGTCTGGACCAGCGGCGCCCCCATATTCATCACCGACAAGGTTTCCGTTGCACCTGCCGGCGCGGAGGTCTCTTTCTGCCCTTCCGCCTGAGCACCCGCAATCACCCAGTGATCTGTGAAAAGCCTTGCGATGGCTGACGTGGGGCGCGCGGTGTCGTCCCCGCCAAGTTGATAGCCAATAATCACATCGGGGACCTGAAGCCTGTCGGTGCGATCCGTGGCCGGGGTCCAGCGGAAATCGGGCTCATTGTCGAAACGATAATCAACACGAATATTCGGATAGCGCTGTCGCATCTCGGAAACGGCGTGGCTGAGCGCCTTTGACACAAGGCCGATGGAGAAGTTGAGCCTGAGATCGACCCTAAGGACACGAATGTCCTTCGCATCCTGATAGGCCAGGCTCCGGGCATATTCTTCTTCCTGCAGGATTTTCAGCGCCCATTGATAAAGCCAGCCCGCCGTCGGCAGGAGATAGAGATGCCGGCCGACCCGGCGGAACAAGTCAATGCCGAGCTGCTGTTCCAGCGCATGCAGGCTGGAGCTGAGAGAGGATGTTGCAAGGCCGAGCGTTTCCGCGGCACGTGTTACCGTCGCGCTCTGGCAGGTGAGCACGAAGTTTGCCAGATGTCGAAAGTCGAGGCTGGGCACACCTTTCGCCATACGTCACTCCATCGAAATATGATGGCCGTTAACCTAATCTCACCTTTTTGATTGGTCAATTAGCAAGCATTTTTACCATTTGCACAAAATTTGTGCACTTTTTAGCTGCATCATTCGAAAGACTCGCCAAAAAGACGGTACCCGCGGCCGCAGATTTTCTACATTCGTTCAGTTTTTTCTATGGGCCTGTTCGAGATTTGGACGCTATCCATGTCTCGATGGCACAGCATAATCGGGCGTCATAACTGCTATTCAATGGGAAAGAAGAGCGTAAGATGCTGGCGCCAAAGCTCAAGAAACTGTCCTTCCTGCCCGAGCCGCGATCCAACAGCGATCAGTCCTGCCGGTCCTTGCTCTCGCAACTGCGGGTGCGCAGCGAGCTTGTCGTCATCGATGAACCGGTGGATACGCGTTTTGAGATTTCGGCCCTGCTATCGCTTGCCGACAGCCGTGCCGCTGTTCTCGTGAACGCGGTCACCGGTTACGACATGCCTGTCTTCGGCAACCTTCTTTCGAACCGCGACCGCATTGCTCTTGCGCTCGGCATCCCGGTCGATCGCATTCAGCAGACCCTGGTTGACGCCATTTCCCGGCCGGTCGCGCCGGTTCTCGTCAGGCAGGCCCCCGTTCAGCAGCATCTGGTTGAAACCGACATCTTCGCCCGTCTCCCGGTCCCGACTTTTTTCGAGCACGAAACCGGGCCTTATATCACGGCGGGTATGATCATTGCCCGCGACCCCGATACCGGTCGCGGCAATGCCTCCTTTGCCCGCCTCAAGATTCTGGACAAGGACCGCGCGATGATCGGAATCGCGCCCAACCATCACCTTGCGATCATGGCCGGAAAGGCTGCGGCAGCGGGCAGGCCCCTGGACATCGCCGTCGTTCTGGGTGCGCATCCGGCCATCCAGCTCGCCGCCTGCCTCTATCTGGGCCTTGGTGATGATGAGATCGAATGTGCGGGCGCGCTCCTCGGTGAACCCGTGCGCATCACCCCGGCCCGAACCATCGATCTCTGTGTGCCGGCCGACGCCGAGATCGTCCTTGAGGGACAGATCCATGTCGATCAGCGGGTCAAGGAAGGTCCGGTGTCCGAGTATCATGGCATGTATGAAGATTATGGCGACGGCTTCCTGGTCAGCTTCAACTGCATGACATGTCGCGATGATGCCATGCTGCAGGTTATCGAGCCGGGTTATCACGGCGAACACAGTTCTATCGCTGGCGTGCCGATCGCCGCCGGCCTGAAGGCGCAGCTTGACCGGGTGATGCCAAATGTCGGAGCGGTTGCCGTCACTGCTGCGGGAAGCGGCCGAACCAACGTCGTTGTCCAGCTTGACCACCCGCGACCGGGCCAGGCCCGCCGTGCCATGGCATTGTGCTGGGGCATGGTCAGCATCATCAAGAATGTCACCGTCGTCGACAGCGATGTCGATCCCTGGGATCTTGATGCCGTCGAACGGGCCAAGCTGAACCGGATGAAGGCAGAGCGCGACGTGCTGATCATCAGGGATCTTCCGGCCGACCGCTCCGAAGCTCTGGAAAAGACCGGAATGGTTGCCAAGATCGGCTATGACGCGACGATCAGGCCTGACGATCGCAGCCAGGGTTTCGAACCCGCCCGGCCGCCGCTGCACTGCCTTCAACGCATGGGCGCGCTCCTGTCACGAGCCTGCCCGGATCTGTTCTAGCGCAGGCTCGCCCTCCTCTCCTTCCCTCTCTTCATCCCCCATCTCAAAGGACTACACATGAGCACTATCATTCTGGACGGCGACAATCTGACGATCGAGCAGGTTGTTGCGGTTGCCCGCGAAG
>NZ_JAATVV010000021.1 GCF_013184775.1 Martelella sp. HB161492 | reverse complement strand
CAGATTGCCTGTTGGGGGCGGAATAGCCGTCCCTCCCGTCGTCATCCCCGTGCCTGTCACGGGGATCCAGTTTCATATGGCACTGAACAGAGGCGGTGACCTTCGCCGCGCAGACGCGCGTCGTCTGGATGCCTGTGACAGGCACAGGCATGACGTTGGAGAAGGGCGCAAGCTTTGTGTCAACGGTCTTCCCCCGGATCGCATGATCCGGGGCCTTTTCGACTTCGCAAACGGAAGATCAGCCGACGGTTGGCGTTGCCATGGTTGCATTGTCGGGATAGGCCGCTTCGACCACAGCCAGCGTGGCCATATTGACGATGCCGCGCGATGTGACTGACGACGACAGAATGTGCGCCGGCATGGCGGAGCCAAGCAGGATCGGGCCGACATGAAGCGCGTCCATCATTGCCTTGACCACAGACATGGTGATGTGGGCGGCATCGAGCGTCGGGAAAATCAAAAGATTGGCTTCCCCGCTCAGCGTTGAATCCGGCAGAACCCGGCGCCGTAAAGTCTCCGAAATCGCCGAATCGCCATGCATTTCACCATCGATCTCGAGATCGGGCACTCGGCCGCGGATGATCTTCAGCGCTTCGCGCATCTTGGCGGCCGTTTCCGAATCGCGCGAGCCGAAATCGGAATGTGAGACCAGAGCCGCCTTGGCCTTGAGGCCAAAACGCTGAATCGTGCTGGCCGATTCGATGGCAGTCTCGGCGATTTCCGCGGCGCTTGGGCAGAGTGTCACATGCGTATCGGCAAAGAAGGTGGCGCCGCGATTGGAAATCAGAAGCCCGAGGCTGGAGAAGTCGGCCATGCCGGGACGCAGGCCAATGATCTCGCGAATATCGCGCAGATGTCGCTCGAAACGGCCTTCGACACCGCACAGAAGCGCATCGGCATCGCCACGCTTGACCGCGAGGGCACCGATCACCGTGGTATTGGTGCGCACGATGGTGCGGGCACGATCCGGCGTCACGCCCTTGCGGGCGACAAGCTCCAGATATTCGTCGACATAATGGCGGAAGCGGGGATCGTCCTGCGGGTTGATGATGTCGAAATCATCATGCAGCCGCATCTTCAGCCCGTAGCGCTTCATCCGCGTCTCAAGCACGTTCGGTCGGCCGATCAGCGTCGGCCGGGCAATGCCTTCTTCGATCAGTACCTGGGCGGCGCGCATCACGCGCTCGTCTTCACCGTCGGAAAAGATCACCCGCTTGCTCTCGGACGACTTCGCCGCAGCAAAGAGCGGTTTCATGACAAAGCCCGAACGGAAGGCGAAGCGGTTCAGCTGGTCGAAATAGGCTTCATAATCGCTGATCGGGCGCTCCGCGACTCCGGTTTCCGCCGCAGCCTTCGCCACGGCCGGAGCAATGCGCAGGATCAGACGCGGATCGAAAGGCGAGGGGATCAGGTAATCAGGACCGAAGACGGGTGTCTCGCCCGACGGCGTGGTGCGCTGGGCTTCCCAGACCTCTTCCTTGGCGAGGCCGGCAATGGCGCGCACGGCGGCCATCTTCATCTCCTCATTGATGGTGCGCGCGCCGCAATCCAGCGCGCCACGGAAGATATAGGGGAAGCAGAGAACATTGTTGACCTGGTTGGGGAAATCCGACCGGCCTGTGCAGATCATGGCGTCAGGGCGGGCCTCTCTGGCCAGATCCGGCATGATCTCCGGTACCGGGTTGGCGAGCGCCATGATCATCGGGTGCTCTGCCATCTGGCTGAGCAGCTCCGGCTTCAGCGCACCTGCAACCGAAAGACCAAGGAACACATCCGCACCGGCAATGTGATCGGCGAGGCCGTGTTTATCGCTTTCCTGCGCATAGATCGCCTTCCACCGGTCCATGGAGGTTGTGCGGCCGGGATAGACGAGACCGTCAATATCGAAGACCCAGATATTTTCGCGCTTTGCACCGAGCGAGACCAGAAGGTTGAGGCAGGCAAGTGCTGCTGCACCAGCGCCGGAAGCGACGATCTTGACCTCCTCGATCTTCTTTCCGGCAAGCTCCAGCCCGTTGAGAATAGCCGCTGCGACGATGATGGCGGTGCCGTGCTGATCATCATGAAAGACTGGGATCTGCATTTTCTCGCGCAGGATCCGTTCAACCTCGAAACATTCAGGTGCCTTGATGTCTTCGAGATTGATGCCGCCAAAGGTCGGTTCAAGCGCAGCGACGGTCGAGACCATCTCGTCAATGGTCGGTGCGTCAATCTCGATGTCAAACACGTCGACGCCGGCGAATTTCTTGAACAGGACCGCCTTGCCTTCCATGACCGGCTTGGACGCGAGCGGGCCGATATTGCCAAGGCCGAGAACCGCCGTGCCGTTGGAGACTACCGCGACCAGATTGGCGCGCGATGTGTACTGTGCCGCGTCACCCGGATTGTCACGGATGGCAAGGCAGGGGGCACCGACGCCGGGGGAATAGGCAAGCGCCAGATCACGCTGGTTGCCCAGCGGCTTGATCGCCTGGATCTCGAGTTTTCCGGCTCGCGGATGGCGGTGATAAAACAGCGCCTGTTCATCGAGGTCTTTGGCACTCGCCTTCTTATCGGAAGCCTCATCCACCATGCGTCATCTCCTTGCTGCGCCATGGGCGCATTGTCTCTTCCTCCCGGCCAAATCGAGGCCGTACCCAATGGGTGGGCGGGACTATAGGGGGGCGATCCGCCAGTTTCAATCGCTATCAGGAGACGGCTCCGCCCTTTGCAAGGGGCAAGATCAGCACGTAAGCGCTGGCTTTGGTAGACGCAGTGTTCAATATTTGAATGACGATCTCACGCACAGTTGAGCAGCGGGTTATGTTCGCTTTATGCTACGTAATCCCTGTGCGTCGTTCACGATTTGAGCGACGGCTTACGCGGACGGCGGCGCCGGCCCGCTTTTTTCTTAACTCAGACGGAGCTCCTTGATGAAGCTTGATAAGATGCTGTCGCCCCTGATGCCCTATTTCCTCGCATTGCTGCGTGTCGTCAGCGGTTTGCTGTTCCTTGAGCATGGCACTCAGAAAATCCTCCATTTTCCGGTTTCCGACTTCCATCCGCCAATCTTCTCGCTGCTGGGCGTTGCCGGTCTCCTGGAAATTGTCGGCGGTGTGTTGATCATTCTCGGGCTCTTCACCCGTCCGGCTGCATTCATCCTGTCGGGTCAGATGGCATTTGCCTATTTCATGATGCATGCGCCCAAGAGCTTTTTCCCGGCGCTCAACGGCGGTGATGCAGCGGTTCTGTTCTGCTTCCTGTTCCTGTTCTTCGTCTTCTCCGGCCCGGGCGCTTTCGCGCTCGACAACAAGAAGAAATAAGCTTCGGCCCGATCTTCTGGCTTTTGATGGAACCGGTGCGGGATCTGCACCGGTTCTTTTTACGTTACGGTTGTGTTGAGGGCGCGCAGTCTTAATATGGCGGAGCGAAACGGACCGTCCTGCTGTTGCGATCCTCTCTTGACGATTGCGGCAAGCGGACCGAAAAGTCACCCCTTGTTTTCAATACGGCAACGGAACCCCCTGCCATGATGCCGAAGCAATATATCATCCCGGGCATGCTCGTCCGGGACATTCTGATGCCTGTGCCGCTGGATTGGCAGAAGCCGAATGGTGCCATCATCCAGCTTTTCGTGCGTGAAATCATCGATCCTGCCAACCGGCGTGACGATCTGCCGGTTCTTGCTTTTCTGCAGGGCGGGCCGGGCGGCAAATCTCCGCGTCCGATCAATGGCGGCCCCTGCTGGCTGACCGAAGCGCTGAAATCCTATCGTGTCGTGCTGATCGATCAGCGTGGAACCGGCCGCAGCACGCGTGTCGAAGCCGCCACCATGGCGCGTTTTGAAGATGGTGCAGCGGCAGCCGAATATCTGATGCATTTCAGGGCCGACAGCATCGTTGCCGACTTCGAACATGTGCGCAAAAGTCTTTACGGCGACAAGAAGTGGGAAACGCTTGGCCAGAGCTATGGCGGCTTCCTGACGCTGACCTATCTTTCAAAAGCACCGGAGGGACTGGCTGCCTGTTATGTGACGGGCGGGCTTGCCGGACTTTCTGCCTCGGCGGCCGATGTTTATCGGCGGACCTATCCCCGCGTTGCCGCGAAGAACCAGCAATTTGCCCGCCGCTACCCCTATGATCAGGCGCTGGCCGGCCGCATTGCCGATTATCTCGATGCGCATGACGTGCGCCTTCCTGATGGCGACCGGCTGACGGTGAAGCGGTTCCAGGCGCTTGGCATGGTCTTCGGCATGATGCCGGGCTATGACGAATTGCACTGGCTGCTTGATGAGGCCTTTGCCGATCCGGATGAGCGCCGCCTGTCCGACGGTTTCCTTGCCGAGGTGATGATACGCACCGGTTTTGACGGAAACCCTCTTTATGCGACGCTGCAGGAAAATATCTATGCGCAAGGGGCCGCGACCGGCTGGGCGGCAGACGCCGTGCGGGCCGATCTGCCGAAATTCAGCCCCGAGGCCCGGCCGCTGCTGTTTACGGGCGAAATGATCTATCCCTGGATGTTTTCCGAGATCCGCTCGCTGCGGGCCTTCGAACCGGCCGCCGAGGCGCTTGCCGCGCGTGACGACAGTCCGCCGCTCTATGATCGCACGCGTCTTTTCGCCAATGATGTGCCCGTGGCGGCCGCCGTCTATTTTGACGACATGTATGTTGATGCGGGTCTCTCGCTCGAGACGGCGTCCCGCCTCGGAAATTGCGATGCCTGGGTCACCAATGAATATGAGCATGATGGCGTGCGCCAGAGCACCGAGGTCTTCAAGCGGCTGCGCGGGATGGTGGCGGATCGCGGCGGTCCGCTTACCTGAGTGCGAAACCTGGTTTCAGACCTGACGGCCGAAAGCCGCATCGAGATCGGGACTGTAAACGCAGAACCGGTTACGGCCGTCTTTCTTGGCCGAATAGAGAGCGATGTCGGCAAGTGCCAGCGGATCTTCCTTCTGCTTCCGCGCCAAGCGGTTGCTTGCGGCGATGCCGATGCTGATCGTCAGCGTTACGGCGCCGCTCTCCAGGCATAGCGGCGTTTCGCCCATGCTGCGCACGAGCTGTTCTGCAAGCTTTGCTGCCTTGTCGAGCGAGCTGCCTGGCATCAGCACGCAGAATTCATCGCCACCAGTGCGGGCAAGAAGATCGTCCGGCGCGAGCGCCTTGCTGGCGATCCGGGCAAAATGTTTCAGGGCCATGTCGCCGGTAAGGTGACCGAAGCCGTCATTCCACTGTTTGAAATGATCGATATCGATCAGCAGAATGCTGAAATCCGTGCCTCTGAGGCGCGATTGTGTTTTCGCACGATCCAGCTGCTCGACAAATTGCCGCCGGTTGGGAAGCCCGGTGAGTTCGTCGTGGCCAGCGCGGTCCTCCAGCTCCAGGAGCAGGCGGTCAATCGCCATCAGCGCGATGCCGAAGATGGTCAGAATCGCGCCGAGCGCCACAAGCAGCATGCTGTCCGTGCGCACCATTGCCTTGGTTGACGCGCTGACCGATCCGAAGACGTAGAGCAGGCTGAAGCCAAGTGTGAGCGAATTGGCAATGATATTGGCAATTGCGCCGCTGGCTGCAAGCCCGGAGCCGAAACCGCGCCTGTTGTGGCGAAACAGGTCAAAGGCGATCAGGCAATGCGTGATGAGCTGGCCGGCAAAAAGTGCCGTGTCGCGCCCGTCACTGCTGTTGCCGGAAAGGGCGATTAGTGTCGCCATCGCCGCAAGGATGATGCCTGCGACCGTCCAGCCAGCCGAAAGGCCGCAAAAGCGCCTGATCCCGACCCACATCAGCAGCACACTGCCAACGATGGCGAGCGCACCGATGGCTGCGGGTGTGGGAAGCCCTTTGGCCATGGTGATGCCATAGAGGGTTGTGCCGGAAAAAGAGCTGAGACCGCTGATCAAAAGCAATCTGGCAGGAATGAAATCCGGGTGACTGAGACGCAGAGCAGTCCAAATGGCACAGGATGCGACCGATATGACGAGCATGACAGCATGTAGGGTCGGCAGGTCCAGATCGGGCATAGAGCAACGTTAACGGCTTGGGGGGCGACTGAGCCCGAGACTGCAGAAATTTGTTAACCATATTAGTGGTTATTGTTCAGGGGTGGCAAGCGGATTGAGCCCTGCAGCCTGTCCATCGCGACAATTAAGCACGCTGAATGGCAGGCAATCCGGCGCAGACCGCGCTGAGGGTCAGTCCTGATCGCTGGCCTTCCTGCCCTTGAAGCCTTTGGCGAGCAGGAACATCTCGACCGATTCCGATCGCGATGCACCGGGCTTGACATGGACAACCTGGCGGAAGTTCTGCTTCAGCAGGTTGAGCAGGTCAGCTTCGGCGCCGCCCTGGAAGGTCTTGGCGAGGAAATGCCCGCCTTCCGCCAGAACCTCGACGGCGAAATAGGCGGCAACCTCACACAGATGCATGGTGCGCAAATGGTCGGTTCGTTTGTGGCCGGTGGTCGGAGCGGCCATGTCCGAGATCACCAGATCAGGCGGACCATCAAGCGCTTCGGAGAGCAGCCGCGGCGCTTCGTCATCGAGAAAGTCGAGCTGGAAGAAGGCGACGCCGGGAACCGGTGTCATTTCCAGGAAATCGATTGCTGCAACGCGGATGTGTTCGTCCGTGGAGCCGGTCACCTTGGCGGCGATCTGCGACCAGCTGCCCGGCGCGGCGCCGAGATCGATGATCCGTCGCGCGCCCTTCAGGATATGATGCTTTTCATCGATTTCGAGCAGCTTGTAGGCCGCACGGGCGCGGAAGCCCTCAAGGCGGGCGCGCTGCACATAGGGATCGTTGATGTGACGCTCAAGCCAGCGGCGCGAAGACGCCTTCAGCTTGGTTTTCTTGACTTTCTGTCCGATCTTGCGCCCGGTGCGCACGGGTGTCTTGACCATGGGTTGCTACTCCTTGCCCTGCCGGGAAAACGATGTCTCACTGTTTGAGCGGCGCTTTGATCTGCGCCAGGCACCGTCGCGCATCATCAGATCTGTCAAAATGCCTTCACGCAGTCCGCGATCGGCGACCCGCATGCGTGGTGCCGGCCAACGGCGGCGGATGGCTTCCAGAATCGCACATCCCGCCAGAACCAGATCCGCCCGATCCGGGCCGATGCATGGATTGGCCGCGCGTCCGGCGAAATCCCACGACAAAAGCTTATTCTGCATTGCCGTGACTTCATCCTCGCTCAGCCAGATCCCGTCAACCTTGCGCCGGTCGTAGCGGGTCAGGCCCAGATGCACACCCGCAAGTGTCGTCACCGTGCCCGATGTTCCGATCAGATGAAAGCTGTTTTCGACATGGGCGTGATCGATGGCGGGGCAGTGGAAATCACCCAGCAATGCTTCGACCTCGCTCACCATGGCATCAAACACCGAGGGCGTGACATCATGGCCGCCATAGCGTTCGGAAAGGGTGACGACGCCGACCGGCAATGACGTCCAGTGCGAAATGTGGTTTGCCAGCCGCTGCGAGCGATGTTCACCGAGCCTTATAACGGCAATTTCCGACGAGCCGCCGCCGATATCAAACAGCACCGCGGCGCGTGTATCCCTGCCGATCAGCGATGCGCAGCTCGAAACGGCCAGCCGGGCTTCCGTCTCGCGGTTGATGACCTCCAGCTGCAGTCCGGTCTCGTCGAGAACGCGCTCCAGGAAGGCATCGCCGTTGTCAGCTGCCCGGCATGCTTCGGTGGCGATCAGGCGCATGCGCTTGACATCGCGGCCTTTCAGCTTGGAGGCGCAGACATCGAGCGCCTCCACGGCCCTGTCCATGGCTTCGGGCGAAAGGCTGCCCGTCGCCGCAAGGCCTTCGCCAAGCCGGACGATTCGCGAGAAACCGTCGACCACCCGGAATTGCTGATGCCGTGTCGGCTGGGCGATCAGCAGGCGGCAATTATTGGTGCCGAGGTCAAGCGCGGCATAAAGTTCACCATTGGTGCTGCGATTGGAACGGCCATATTGCGGCGCACGCAATTCCTGCTGCTCGCCAGACATCGGCCGCGCGGTTGCAGGCTGCTGTTCCGGGGCAGGGGGCGCATCGCCCGCCTTTTCTGGTTCAGAGGCCTGGGCATGGCGAAAGCCGTCACGATCAAGCGGGCCGCTTGCAAAGCTGCTGCGGCCGCGCCGGCGCTTCTTGCGACGCGATCCCGGACGCGTCTCGCCCTGCCGCGTTGATTCGCCTTCAGTTCCGGCTTTCGCCTGTGAGGCGGTTGAAGCCGGTTGCGGATGTGCGCTCGCCTGATGAGCATCATTCTGACCGCCACGCCGCTTACCGCGCCGCCGCTTCTTCTTGCGAACGGCAGGCGAATTCTCAGCGACAGCAACAGCGCCACCAGACCGGTCTGCCTCGGCAGTTTCGGTCTTGGCCGGCCCCTTTGCCTTGCGGTGCCGACGACGGGAAGCCTTACCGCCGTCATCTCTCAAGCGTGCCCCGCCTTCGGACAGCGTTTCGCTGTTTCGGGGGTCTTTCACTTTACCAGTTCCATCGCGCCGCGCGAGACAATCAAAGCCTCACGACCGGGCGCTCAAATCGATTTCAAAGTTGTCATGATCATAGCAGCCTGGCGACATTAGGCCAATCCCCTTTTCGGCAAGTGAAAGACCCCGCTTGACGTGTCAGGCCCGGGCCGAGCGGCACGGAGAGGCGGGGGGCATCCAGCGGAGAATAAAAAAAATCCTAAACCCACTTGGCAAGGCACCGTCTTTCTGTTTATAAGCGCCACACATTCCGGTTGACGATGAAAATCGCAGCCCGGTGCTGGGGAATAGGTTAACGGTAGACCCACGGACTCTGACTCCGTTAGTCCTGGTTCGAATCCAGGTTCCCCAGCCAAATCTCTCTCCAAAACATTGAAATCATTTACGTTTGACTGTGCATTTCGGTGCATGTGTACCGCCGTGTCGCAATCGGGGGCGTAGCACGGACGGCAGCAGGCTGCTTCGACAAGAGGTCGAAGCGCTTGACGATGATTGCGCATGTTTTCCGTTTCGGATCCGGCCTGGCGGCCATCAGCGTGGTGACCGCCCGTCATTCAGATCCGGGCGGTCGTCTCGCTGTTTAGTCTGGCCTATCCAACCCGATCATAGTTGACATAAGCCATCATGCCGCTCGCCATGTGATAGAGCTGGTGGCAATGAAATGGCCAGCGACCCGGATTCTGCGCATCAAAGGCGATCTCGACCGTCGCCATCGCCGGTACATGCAATGTATCCCGCACGGCGCCGTTGATGGCCCGTCCGTTGAGGCCGACGACCTGGAAATGATGCCCATGCAGATGCATGGGATGCCCCATCATCGACATGTTGCGCATTGCGATCTGCACGCGGTCGCCGCGACTGACGTTGAGGCCATCGCCGCCGACAATCGACCACTGATAGCCGTTCATGCTGCCGCCAAGCGTCAGGTTGAAACGACGCGTGGCATCCGTCTGGGGCAGTGGCTGACGTGCGCTGAGGCCAGCCTCGAACGCGGTATCCAGGACCGGTCCGCTGGTCTCAGCCTTTGTTGAAAGCCTGCTGACGGAGGCGCCCTGCGTCGCCAGGATCAGGCCTGTCTGTTCGAGCGCGCCTTCGCGCAGCGCCAGCACCGGATAGGCGCCTTCACCTGCCGGAAGATCAAGCAACAGATCCAGGCGCTGCCCCATCGACACCGGGAAATATCTGCCGGCAACCGGGGCGATTTCGCGACCATCCACGGCAGCCAGCCGGGCTCGGAGCGCTATCGTGTCCAGCGTGAAGGCCGTTGCGGCAGCGGCGTTGATGATCCGAAGCCGGACACGTCCACCCTTTTCAACCGGGATAATCTCAGGGTCGTCCAGCGTGCGGTCATTGGTGAGATAGGCATCGAAATCGATGTCATTGATGTCCATCTGCATGCCGCTCATGCCATGCATGCCATGCATCCCGCCCATCCCCTGACGTCCATCACCGCCGCTCTGGAGCCCGGCGAGCAGCTCTTCAGGGGACTTGAAGGAGAAATCATGCAGAAGCATGACGACCTCCTGCCGATCCTCGCCCTGTTCATCCGCCTTGCGAACGATAAGCGGTGCGGAGAGCAGGCTCTGCTCCTGCAGCGTATGAGCATGCATCCAGTGCGTACCGCCCTCGCCGACGGGGAAGGTGTAACGGCGCTCTTCGCCAGGCCGCAGCAGCGGGGCCGGATTGTCTGGCACGCCATCAAGCGCCCAGGGCGGCGTCAGTCCGTGCCAGTGAATGAGGGTCGGCTCTGCGCTTTGGTTCGACAGGGTCACATTGAACAGGTCGCCGGCATTCAGCACCAGGCCGGGCGCGCCGCCGGGACGCTGCAGCCCGTAGACCCGGGCGGCGCGGCCATTGACCTCGATGGTCCGGTCGGTGATGGACAGCGGGACAGGCGAAGCACCGGAATTGTCGATCGATGCGGCAAAGGCGCTGGCCGGCAGACATGCGGCAGCCGTGCCAAGCATCAAGCGGTTCAGAAATTGACGACGATACATATTTTTCTCTTTCATCGAGGCGACGTCGATCGGCCGGTCAGGCCGGCGTCGCAGGAAAATTTGAATTTGAAGACAGGCTGCCCGGAAAAGGTGCAGCAAAGAATCAGGCCCAGGACCTTGGAGGATCGAGCGGTGGCGCAGGCGGCACACCGTCAAGAAGGCGACTTAGCGCCAGGAACCGGAGTGACCGGGAATCGGCACGACTAGAGGGGAACTGAACAGCGCGGTCGATCGCGAAACAGGCCGCACAGGCGGACAGGTCGCAGGCCTGGGCGCCATTCTTGCCGATGTGATGATCCTCCGCCGTTTCGTGTGTCATCATCTGCATCGAAACGAACGGATTGCCGGCATTGTCCGCGGCGTGGCAGCCGGAAGCCGCCACCGCAGGCAGAAGCCCCAGTCGCAGCACGATGAGTATCGCCAGAATGTATCGCGAAAGCATCGTCCCGATGGTCATCAGATCACCGCAGCCCTCTTCTTGAAAGGGGCGCCCCAACCAGGCTGGATCGATCATGACCCTGGCGCCTGTCCGAACCGCCGAATGAACGATCATCAAGATCAGGCTTCCAGTCGGTGGAATGTCAAGCACTTCGCCTGGCCTTCTCGAATTTGTAATTTTTTCATGTTGAAGCCGTGCGACGCCGCTGCTTTAGCGCCGGAGAAGCCTGAAAGCGTGTTTGACCTGACTGATCATCCGCCGCGCGCGCAGCGGTGAACTGTCAATTTAAATGAGGTGATCACCTCGGAAATGATCGTTTTAACCTCAGTTCGGAAATAGACTGTCTCCCTTGTCTGATCAATTCTTCGCCTGGGAGGCCGAAATGGCAAAAGTCACACTCAAGGACGTTGCAAGAGAAGCAGGTGTCAGCCTGGCAACCGTTGACCGTGTTCTGCACGGGCGCGGCGAGGCAAGTCTGGAGACCCGTGACCGCGTCAAGAGAGCGATCCACACGCTTGGTTTCGGCAGGCTGCCAAAAGCGGTCAGCCGCAGTCCCTTTGGGCGCAAGCGCGTTCTGTTCCTGATCCCGACGTCTGAAAACCAGTTCGTCCATCAGATCGTTCATGCCGTTCGGCAAGCCCAGCGTGAATTGGTCGAGGTCGACCTTCAGATTCACATCAAGCATCTTCAGTTCAGCAATGATGTCGAGCTGAAACGGGCTTTGGAATCGTTTGATCCCGAAGCCTATGACGGGATCGGCCTGTTTGCCTTCGATCTGCCCGGCGTCAGGGACATCATCGACCGGCTGTGTGATCGCGGTGTCAGGGTTGTCACCATCGTCTCGGATATTCCGGCGTCGAAACGGGCGGCCTTTGTCGGGATCGACAACATGGCGGCCGGGCGCACGGCCGCGCGTCTCATGGGGCGCTTCATCAGCGGGGGATCTGGTGAAGTCGCGATCATTACCGGCAATCAGCATATTCGCGACCATGTCGAGCGCGAAATGGGGTTTCGCCAGATCATGGGGGCGTCCTATCGGCAGCTGCGCCTGTTGCCGGCGATCGAAACGCAGAGCATTCCGGCCCGTGTCCGTTCCGAGGTGATCTCGCTGCTGCAGGATCATCCCAAGCTCGTCGGCCTTTATGCCGTCGGCGGTGGTGCGGAAGGTGTGGTCGCGGGTCTGCGCGAATTCAATTGCCCGCACCGGCCTGTTGCCATCGTCCATGAGCTCGAACCGGCGACTCGTTCGGGCCTTCAGGATGGGCTGGTCGATGCGGCGATCAGCCAGAACCTCAATGACATTGCACGCAGCGCCATTCGCGCGCTGTGCCTGCCCATCGAACAGGTCGGGGCAGAGGCCACCAATCGGCTGCAAATCAATGTTTTTATTGCTGAAAACGTGCCCTGAGGGCCGCTTCAGCAATTCGTCCGAGCCATTCCGGCTCACATTCCCTAGGGAGGTATCAATATGAAACTTATCAGGTTTACGGCAACCGCAGCCTTAAGCTGCCTGCTTGCAGGCACGGCCCTGGCTCAGACCACGGTCAATGTTCTGTCATTGCCCCGAAGCAATGAGTCGGAAACGGCCTATTTCGAAGGCATGGCGAAGGCGTTTGAGGCAAGCCATCCGGGCGTTGATGTCAATTTCACATATCTTGACGATGAAGCCCTGAAGAGCCGCCTGCCGACGCTGCTTCAGTCCGATCAGCGCCCGGAAATCTTCTACAGCTGGGGCGGCGGCGTGTTCCAGGAACAGGCCAAGGCCGGCGTTCTGGAGCCGCTGGGCCCGAAGGCAAGTGAAGAGTGCCTGGCGACCCATCCGAAGAGCCTCGAACAGGCCTTCACCTATGACGGAACCCTTTATGGTCTGCCGCTCTACGCAGCCGACGTCGTGATCTGGTACAACAAGGATCTCGCCAAGCAGGCTGGGATTGATCCAGAATCCATCAAGACCTGGGACCAGTTCCTGGCCGCGGTCGAAAAGGCAAAGGCCGCTGGCGTGACGCCGATCGTCGTTGGCGGAAAGGACAAATGGCCGCTCCAGACGATCTATTCGCTGCTGCTGTTGCGCGAGGCTGGCGGTGAAGCGCTTCAGGAGGCCGCCGATTCCGGTGACTACAGCAATCCCGCCTTCCTCGAGGCCGCCAAGCAATTCGTACAGCTGGTCAATGAACAGCCTTTCCAGCCCGGTTTCATGGATGCGACCTATGACAAGGCTTCCGGTCTGTTCGGTGACGGCAAGGGCCTGTTCCATATCATGGGCAATTTCGACTATGTCAGCCAGAGCGCCAGCTCGACGACGGGCAAGGGACTGAGCGATGATCAGCTTGGACTGATCGCTTTCCCTGCGGTTGAAGGCGGCGCTGGTGATCCTGCTGAAACGCTCGGCGGCAATGACGGTTTCGTGCTCGCCAAGGGCGCCGGGCAGGATGCTGCGGATTTCCTTTGCTTCATGCTGAATGTTGAAAATCAGCGCGAAGGTGCTGCAGCCGGTTACTGGATCCCGGCCGCGATCGGGGCCAGCGATGCACTGAAAAACCCCTTCTTTGTCGAAGTTGCGAAGCAGATCGAGAATTCGCCGCGCCACCAGCTCTATCTGGATCAGGCCCTCGGCACCTCGGTCGGCAGCTCCCTCAACGACATCGCAGCAGACCTCGCAACCGGTGTGATCACCCCGGAAGACGTACCGGATCGCATCGCAGAAGCCCAGATGTTCCAATAATCACTTGAAAAGCACGCCCGGAAATGACCATTCATAATCCCATACTGCGCGGGTTTAACCCCGACCCTTCCATTTGCCGTGTTGGCAAGACTTTCTACATCGCCACCTCGACATTCGAGTGGTTTCCGGGCGTGCAAATCCATGCCTCTGAAGACCTTTCCAGCTGGAAACTGGTATCCCGGCCGCTGACCCGGCCGGAACAGCTCGACATGCTTGGCAATCCGGACAGCTGCGGCGTCTGGGCTCCCTGCCTGTCCTATGCCGACGGCCAGTTCTGGCTGATCTACACCAATGTCCGGCGCCATCAGGGCAACTACAAGGATACGCCGAATTTCCTCGTGACCGCGCCTTCCATCGAAGGGCCGTGGTCCGATCCGATCCCGCTGAATTCGTCGGGTTTCGACCCGTCGCTGTTCCACGATGATGATGGCCGCAAATGGCTGGTCAACCAGCTCTGGGATCATCGCGCGACGATGCCCGGCAGGGACGAGAAGGATTATTTCGGCGGTATCGTGCTGCAGGAATATGATCCGGTTGCAAAGCGCCTGATCGGACCTGTCAAAAAAATCTTTGAGCGTTCACAGCTGGGCAGGACCGAAGGTCCGCATCTGATGAAGCGCAAAGGCTGGTATTATCTGGTCCTTGCGGAAGGCGGAACCGGATATACCCATGCCGTCACCCATGCGCGCAGCCGCACTATCGAAGGTCCCTACGCGCTTCATCCGGATGTTCATTTGCTCTCGACCAAGGACGCGCCTGAATCACCGCTGCAGCGCGTTGGACACGGACAGGTGGTTGAGGCGGAAGACGGCACGGTGTGGCACTCCTTCCTCTGCACCAGGCCGATTGCCGACAGGCGGTCGCAAATGGGCCGTGAAACCGGCATCGAGAAAATGGTCTGGGGCGACGATGGCTGGCTGAGGCGCGCCGGCGTCGGTGTCGTGCCCTCAACCACGATTGAAGCAGGCAAGAGCGAACAGGCAGATGCCTCC
Organism: Martelella sp. HB161492; assembly: GCF_013184775.1. Classification (GTDB taxonomy): domain Bacteria; phylum Pseudomonadota; class Alphaproteobacteria; order Rhizobiales; family Rhizobiaceae; genus Martelella. The sequence continues at coordinate 14,028 of NZ_JAATVV010000021.1, read as the reverse complement.
GAGACCGTGACCTTTGACGGCCCGGCGCTGCCGATGGCCTTCCAATGGCTGCGCACGCCCCATCCCGAACGCCTGTTTTCGCTGACGGCGCGGCCGGGCCGGCTCAGGCTTTTCGGTCGGGAATCCGTCGGTTCATGGTTCGAGCAGTCGCTCGTCGCGCGCCGCATGACAGAACATAGCTGCAGTGCCGAAACCGAAGTGGAATTCTCGCCTGAAACCTATCAGCAGCAGGCCGGCCTCATCGCCTATTACGGCCGCTATCAGTTTCACTATGCCTATGTGACCCTGGCGGATAACGGCACGCGACGGCTGAGCATCCAGAGCTGCAATGGTGACTTCCCGACGGCTGTCCTGACCTTTCCGATCGGCGAGGGGATCATCCTCGGAGAGGGCCCAGTCAGCCTTCGCCTCGATGTCGTCCGGGAGACATTTCAGTTTTCCTTCCGGCAGGGGGATGCCGACTGGCAAAAGCTGGGGCCGGCGCTTGACGCGCTGGTGCTTGCCGACGAAAGCGGCCCCGGCGACAGCAATAACTTCACGGGCACCTTCCTCGGAATGTGCGCCCAGGATCTGAGCGGTTCCGCCCAGGTCGCCGACTTTTCCTATTTCGCTTATCGCACTGGAGAATAGAATGGCTGATGTCGAACTGAAATCGGTCAGCAAGCGCTTTGGTAATACCGAGGTCATTCCTGATCTGAGCCTCAAGGTCCCCTCCGAGTCATTCTCTGTATTGGTCGGTCCTTCCGGTTGTGGCAAGTCGACCTTGTTGCGAATGATTGCCGGGCTCGAGGAAACCTCGGGCGGACAGATTTTCATCGATGGCGAGGATGTGACCCACCGCGACCCGTCTGATCGCGGTATCGCCATGGTGTTCCAGTCCTACGCGCTCTATCCGCATATGAGTGTCGGCGACAATATCGCCTTTGCTCTGAAGCTGGCGGGCAAGCCGAAGGACGAGATCCGCCGGCGCGTCAATGGGGCCGCCCAGATCCTGCAGCTCGAAACGCTGCTCGACCGCAAGCCGAAGGCGCTTTCCGGCGGTCAGCGCCAGCGCGTTGCCATCGGCCGGGCGATCGTCCGTCAGCCGAAGGTCTTTCTGTTTGACGAACCGCTTTCCAATCTTGATGCCGCTTTGCGTGGGCAGATGCGCGTCGAGCTGGCGGAACTGCATTCGCGGCTGCAGGCGACGATGATCTATGTGACGCATGACCAGGTCGAGGCAATGACGATGGCGAGCCAGATCGTCGTGCTGCGCGCCGGTGTCATCCAGCAGGTCGGCAAGCCGCTCGAACTTTACACGAAGCCGGCCAACACCTTCGTTGGCGGCTTTATCGGATCGCCGAAGATGAACTTCTTCTCGGGCGACTTTGCCCGGAAATTCGGCGTGGATACGGTCGGCATCCGTCCGGAACATCTGAGTTTGGCCTCGGACGATCCGCTCTTTACCGGCACGGTTGCCCATGCGGAAAATCTGGGTGCTGATACCCTGGCCTATATCGATTCAACTGAAAACGGCCGGATCGTGGCGCGGCTGGACGGTGCGACCATTCTGAGCGCCGGCGACCAGATCGGACTGGCTGCCCGCGATGGTGCGGTTGTTCTGTTTGACAAGGCCGGGCAACGCGTGGAGGGGGGCAAGCAACATGCCTAATCCTGCTCCCGCTGTGGCCAGAAAAAGGCGGTTCAATAGCGACGGCAGGCTGACGGCCATCGTCCTGTTCGTTCCGCCGGCCATCCTGCTGTTCACACTGTTCGTTGCCGTTCCGCTCATCAATGCTGGCACGTATTCCGGTTATAACTGGTCGGGATACGGTGATCCGGAAAAATGGGTCGGCCTGAAGAATTTCCAGATTGCGGCCGGTCATTCGGTCTTTCATCAGGCCCTTTGGAACACGGTCAAGATCATCGCGGCATCGGCCTTTATCCAGATGCCCCTGGCCATGGCACTGGCGCTGATGATCTATCGCAAGACCTGGTCCAACACGGTCTTCCGTCTGATCTTCTTTCTTCCTTACATTCTTGCCGAAGTCGCCACCGGCCTGATCTGGAGCTTCGTCTTTGACGGCGACTATGGTGTGACCGCGATGGTGACCGGCGCACTTGGTGTCAATCCTGTCTTCCCGCTGTCCGACCGGACCTGGGCCATGCCCGTCGTCCTGTTCGTCATAGTCTGGAAGTTCTTCGGATTTCACATGATGATCTTCATCGCGGCCCTGCAGGGCATACCCGAAGACGTGGTTGAGGCCGCCCGGATCGACGGCGCAAAGCCTTTCCAGATCGCGCGATACGTCAAGATCCCGATGCTGAAGCCGGCGATTGCCGTGTCGGGCTTCTTCGCCCTGATCGGTTCGCTGCAGTTGTTTGACCTGATCGTTCCGCTGACCAATGGCGGGCCTTCGAACTCAACGCAGACCATCGTGACCTATCTCTATCAGTTCGGGCTGGAGCGTCTGAATGTCGGTTTCGGCAGCGCTGTCGGGCTGATCCTGTTTGCCCTCTGCGTGGTTCTGGCAATCTCCTATCGCAATATCTTCATGAGGGAGGGATGACGATGAAACGCTTTAGTCTCGGCAATATATTCAGGCTGGTTGCGCTGCTTTTTGTCGCCGCTCTGATCATTCTGCCTCTGCTTGCCACCATTCTGGGCGGGTTCAAGACATCGGGCCAATTGCGGGTCTCACCATTCTCGCTGCCGGATGTCTGGCACATGGAATTCTATGGTGCGATCCTCGGCTCATCGAGCTTCTGGCACTATCTGTGGAACTCGTTCTTCATCTCGATGGCGACCGTTTTCCTGACCCTGATCGTCGCCGGCATGGCAGCCTATGTCTTTTCCCAGATCCGCTTCATCGGCTCGCGGTTCCTGATGTCATACCTTCTGCTCGGCATGATGTTCCCGTTCGCCGCCGCCATCGTCCCGCTGTTCATCACGGTCCGGAATGTCGGCTTGCTGGATACATCGTGGGGTGTCATCCTGCCTCAGGTCGCCTTCGGGCTCGGCTTTTCCACGCTGCTGTTCAAGACCTTCTTCGATCAGTTGCCGCGCGAGCTGTTCGAGGCGGCCCGTGTGGATGGCTGCGGATATATCCGCTTCTTCTTCCGCTTCACCCTTCCGCTTTCAACCCCGATCCTCGGAACGGTTGCGGTCTTTGTTTTTGTCACCAGCTGGAACAACTATCTTCTGCCTCTGGTGATCATCAACTCCGACAAGGCCTATCCCTGGACGCTCGGCATGATGCAGTATCGCGGCCAGTATGTGGTCGAATGGAACCGGATCCTGGCCTTCGTCACGCTGACGCTCATCCCTGCGGTCATCTTCTTCTTCGCCGCACAGCGTTACATCGTTGCCGGCCTCACCGGCGGCGCCGTCAAAGGCTGACCTGGCAGATCAGTGGCGATTCACGCACTGGACCCCGAAAGGAAGGTCCAGTGCCACGCGTTTCCGGAGCCTTTCGTGTTCCGGCTGTGCGGCACCGCCCGGTCAGCGTTTCTGGCTGCATCTGCCGGTGTGCCGGCGCGGTATTGCCTTCTCGTTTCCCAACAGAAAACTCTCCGGCCGCGGGCCTGCCGGTTTCCGACAGGCGCCTGCGCTTCTTCCCGAACGGCGCGCTTTTGCATGCTCCGCAACGGGAAGGAATGCGGGGCAGGGCAGGCGAGATTGCCGAAGCGCCGGTGAAGGCCGGCCTGGTGATCTCCGTTGCATCGCAATCCCTGTCATTTCATGCGCCGGAGCGCGGGCTTGTTGACTTTGATTGGCATAATATGACTACATGAGTACTCATGTAGTCATATTGATGGAGTCGGAAATGCATTTGTCGATGTGGACCTATCCCTGGGATATTCAGGATCAGGGGCTCGAACGAAGCTTTTCCGATCTGGCCGGCCGGGCCGGGCTGAACACCATCTCTCTGGCTGCGTCTTACCATGCTGGTCGCTTCCTGCAGCCGCGCAGTCCACATCAGAAGGCCTATTTCCCGCAGGATGGCACGGTCTATTTTCGCCCCGACGAAAGGCTCTGGCAGATGAAGACGATCCGCCCGCTGATGGCCGACAATGTCGCTGAGCGCGGCGACATGCTGGCGGCGTTGACAGCCGCGCGTGATGCTGGCGACGGCATGAAGGTCTCCTGCTGGACGGTCTGCCTGCACAATACCCGCCTTGGCATGCTCCATCCCGAACATGTGACCCGCAATGCCTTCGGCAATCCGAACTACTATAATCTCTGCCCGTCGAGCCCGGCAGCGCGTGACTATGTCGTTACCCTCGTGCGTGACATGACGACGCGCTACCGGCCCGACATGGTTGAACTCGAGAGCCCGAATTTCATGGGCTTTGCTCACGAGTTTCACCATGAGAAGGATGGCGTCGGCCTCAATGATGAGGATGATTTCCTGCTGTCGCTGTGCTTCTGCGACCATTGCATGGCGCGTGGCAGACTTGCCGGGGTCCCGATGGCGGAGGCGCGCGAGAAGGTGCGCGGCTTCATCGCGGACATGTGCGCGCGCGACGTGCCCGAACGGCAGTTCCCGGATTATCCGGCAAAGGGCAATGACGCCTTCAATGACGTCCCTGCGCTCAGAGCCTTCCTTGAATGGCGGACCGAGCCGGTCACCAGTCTGATCGCCGAGATCCGCGCGGCAGCTGATCCCGCGAGCAAGATCGTGCTGATCGATCTGGCCGATGGATGGATGGGCGGTGTCGATCTGGAGGCTGTCGGCAAGGTCTGCGATGGCGCAATCCTCTGCTGCTATTTCATGGCGCCCGAGCAGGTGGCGGCTCTGATGAAAGCCGGTCGCGCGGCACTCGGTTCTGAAAAATATCTCGGCGCAGGCTACCGGGTCTTTTTCCCGGAAGTGACGTCAGCCGATGCTCTGGCGGAGCGTGCAAAGGCGGCAATCGAGGCCGGGGCGGACGGTATCAATTTCTACAATTACGGCCTGATCCCTGAAAAAAGACTCGACTGGGTGCGCCAGGCCGTCGACGCCCTGCCGAAATAACAGGCAGGGCGTCGCCTTGACATGAAAATGAACAGGGAATGCATGAATCAACTTGACTACATGAGTGTACAAGATAACAATTAAGCCCAATAAGCGCGGCTTCTCGAAAAAGGGGAAAACATGAAACTGAAGAAACTGCTACTCGTCGCCTCCGTTCTTGCGGGCATGGCGGCTCCTGCGATGGCGCAGGACAAGTTCACGATCGGCTATGACAACTATTACAACGGCAATTCCTGGTCGGTTCAGCTGTCCAAGGAATTCGAGGCCGAGGCCGAGCGTCACAAGGATACGGTCGATGTCGTCTACACCGAATCCGAGATGAAGACCGACCGTCAGGTCTCCAATATTGAAGACATGATCACGCGCGGCGTCGATGCGATCATTCTCACGCCGATTTCGCCAACCGCCGTCATTCCGGTGCTGAAGAAGGCCGAAGCCAAGGGCATCAAGGTCGTACTGCTCGCCTCGACGATCCGCAGCGACGACTATGATGCGCTCGTTACCGTCGATGACGTCGATTTCGGCAAGGCCGGCGCCGAGTGGCTTGCCAAGAAGCTTGACGGCAAGGGCAAGATCATTGCGCTGAATGGCATTTCCGGCATTTCCGCCAGCGATGACCGCTGGAAGGGCGCCAAGGCGGTTTTCGATCAATATCCTGACATCGACGTCGTCAGCGTTGTCGATGCCGGCTGGGATTATGCCAAGGCCAAGGTCGCCGTATCCAACCTTCTGGCCGCCAATCCGCAGATCGACGGTGTCTGGTCGCAGGGCGGCAGCATGACGCTTGGCGCCATCGATGCTTTCGAGGCGGCACAGCGGCCGCTCGTGCCGATGACCGGCGAAGACAATAACGGTTATCTGAAGCGCTGGGCCGCTCTTGAGCCGGATGGTTTCGAATCCGTGGCACCGTCGAAGCCGACCTGGCTCGGTTCGGAAGCGCTTCTGGTCGCACTTGATCTCTTGAACGGCAAGCCTGTCGAAAAGAACAAGGTCTACGCCGTGCCGATGATCACCTCGGAAAACCTTCATGAATTCACCCGTGATGACCTTTCCGATTCCTTCTGGGCCAATACACGCCTCAGCGACGATCAGGTGCGGGCAATCTTCAAGGATTGACCGGACCAACAGGCGAGAGAGAAACAGTGACAAACCACAACTCCGCACATACCCCCCCTCTGCTTGCGGTCTCGGGTCTGTCCAAGTCCTTTGGGCACAATACCGTTCTTCAGGACGTTTCTTTCTCGCTTGGACGGGGGGAAGTTCTGGCACTTGTCGGTGAAAATGGCGCCGGCAAGTCCACTCTCATGAATATCCTGTCCGGCAACCTGCATTATGACAGCGGCAAAATCCGGCTGGCGGGCGAGGATTATCATCCGGCAAGTCCTGCCGAAGCTCAGAAGAAGGGCGTTGCGATCGCTCATCAGGAAACGGCCATCATGCCGGATCTGACGGTTGCCGAGAATACGTTTTTTCGTCGCGAGCCGCGCAATGCGCTCGGCATGATCAGGCAGAAACGGTTGCATGCCGATTTTGCCGCACTTTCCGCCTCGCTCGGCTTCAGGCTCGACGGCAAGAGGCTGGGGCGACAGCTCAGTGCCGCCGAACGCCAGCTTGTCGAGATCGCCGGTGCCGTTTCCGCAAAGCCAGGCCTGCTGATCCTCGACGAGCCGACGGCCTCGCTGTCATCCGAGGCGGCGAAGACCGTGCTTGGGCTGATGACGCAGCTGAAGCGGCAAGGGACGTCAGTCATCTTCATTTCCCATCGCATGGGCGAGATCATGGAGGCAGCCGATCGTGTTGTCGTGCTGAAGGACGGCGCGCTGACGCTTGCCGCCGCGCGCGGCGAATTTGGCGAAAATGACCTCATTCAGGCGATGGTCGGCCGCACCCTTGAAAACATCTTCCCCGAGCGCCCCGCTGTCGGTGACGGGCCTGTCCGCTTCTCGGTGCGCGGTGGAACCAATGCCAACCTCCCCGAGATCGACTTCGATGTCGGGCGTGGTGAGGTGCTGGGCATTGCCGGTCTCGAAGGGCAGGGCCAGAAGCCTCTGGCCGATGCGCTTTGCGGCATAGCGCCGTTCCGTTCCGGCACGGTCGAACTCGACGGCAAGGTGCTGAAGTTGAAGTCGCCGGCGGCTGCCATCGGCTCCGGCATCGCCAGCATTCCCGATGACCGCAAGCATGAGGGGCTGTCGCTGTCGCTGCCGATCCGCCTCAACATGAGTTTCTTTGCAATCTCCGCGCGTTCACGCAGTGGCTTTCTGCCGCTCGGATATGAGCGTGAATTTGTCGAGGGCGCACGCAAGCGATTCTCGATCCGTTCGACCGATATGGAACAGCCCGTCGGTGAGCTTTCCGGCGGCAACCAGCAGAAGGTCGTGTTCGCGCGCTGGCTGGCGCATGAGCCGAAGCTTCTCGTGCTTTACGAACCGACCAAGGGTGTCGATGTCCAGTCGAAGAGCGAGATCTATCACCTGGTCGATGAACTGTCGCGCAAGGGCGTGTCGGTGATCCTGATTTCCTCCGATCTGATGGAGCTGATCGGTCTCTCCGACCGCATTCTCGCGCTTTACGAAGGCCGCATCACCGGCGAAATCGCCCGCCCCGAATTTTCCGAGGAAAAGATCATGCGCTATGCGGCAGGCCTTCCGTCCGCGGCGCTGAGCGCCAGTGATGCCGAAAACGAGGCGGTAACCCATGTTTGAAGGTTCTCTTCGCTCCAACCTGCTTTTGAGCCTGCCGGCCTTGGCGCTGTCCGTTCTGCTGATCGCCATAACCGGCCTTCTTTCCCCGAACTTCTTCAGCGATTCCAATCTGACCAACCTGTCCGTCCGGCTGCTGCCGCTCGGTCTGGTGGCGTTGGGTGAGGCGCTGGTTCTGTTTGCGGGGCGTATCGACCTTTCCGTTGGCTCGATCATGAGTCTTGCGACCGCGATCATGGCGCTGACCTCCGATACGCTGGGTTGGCTTGCCGTTCCGCTCGCTCTTGGCGCTGGTCTCGTCTGCGGCATCTTCACCGCCAGTGGCGTCAATTTTCTGAGGATCAATCCGCTGGTCATGACGCTTGCGACGGCAGCAATCGTCAAGGGCATCACCATGCTGATCCTGCCATCGCCGGGCGGGGAGGTGGATTATGCCTTCTACGAAGCGCTGTTCGGTGCAGAACGCCTGCTCTCCGCACCGCTCCTGATCGCGCTCGCGGTCTTTATCGTCGTCGCGATCGTGATGAACTGGTCCCGGCTCGGGCGGTCAATCTACGCCTTCGGCTCAGATCCGCGTGCGGCCTTCGCCAATGGCATCTCGGCGCTGCGGATCGATCTGGTCGTTTTCGGACTTTCGGGCGTGCTGGCCGCTGCCGCCGGTGTCGTCCTGTCGATCCGCATCCTCTCAGGTGATCCCCTGATCGGCGAATCCTACACGCTTGATGCCGTTTCGGCGGCAATCCTCGGCGGCGTCGCATTGCAGGGCGGTCGCGGCAATGCCGTCGGTGTCTTCTTCGCCGCGCTCGCACTCGTGCTGATCAACAACATGTTCAACCTGCTCGACATCGACACCAGCCTGCAGAACATCGCCAAGGGCCTGATCTTCATCGTGGCGCTGGTCTTCTTCATGCGCGGCAAGGCGGAGGAAAGCTGATATGGCTGTGCCTGCAATTCTTTCCAACGCAAAGCCTGCCGGGGCGACCTGGCGCGCGCTTGCGCTTCTCGTCATCCTGCTTGTTGTCCTGTTCGTCTTTTCCGGGCGCGTCTCCATGGTTCAGGTGATGGACAATGCCCGTCAGGCAGCGCCGCTCGGGCTGATTGCTCTTGGTCAGGCGCTGATCCTGATGATGGGGCGGCTTGACCTTTCGGTCGGCGCGACGGCCGGACTTGCCAATGTTGTTCTGGCGGCGAGCTTTGCCGGCACCATGGACAATATGGCCGCAGCGCTGGCGATCACCATCTTCTTCGGCCTGCTGGTCGGCCTTGCCAATGGCGTGCTGGTGGTGGTGCTGCGCATTCCGGCCTTTCTGGCGACACTTGCGACCTCGCTGGTCCTGTCCGGTGCCATTCTCGTTTATACCGGCGGCAGCCCCAAGGGATCCATTCCGGCCGGCTTCCGGGTCATTTCCGAAGGCTGGCTGTTCGGTATCCTGCCCTGGTCGGTGGTCATCTGGATCATCGCCAGCCTGATCCTGCTGGTCTTCGTGCATTACTCGCTCGCGGGCCGGAAGATGCTGCTTTCCGGCGCCAATGCCCGTTCGGCAAAGCGCAACGGCATTGCCGCCGATCGCATGGTGATCTTCTCCTTCGTCCTGGCAAGCTTCATGGCGACATTGGGGGGCATCATGCTGTCGTCGATCACCGGGATGGCCTCCATCGGTATTGCTGACACCTACACGGTGGATTCGATTGCTGCTGCCGTCATCGGTGGGGCGCTCTTCACCGGTGGCGTGTTTCTGCCGCTTGGAGCCGCCGCCGGCAGCCTCATCCTCTTCTTTCTCCAGAGCCTGCTCTACGTGCTGTCGCTGCCGACTGCGGCGCGCTTCGTCCTTCAGGGCTCGATCATCATTCTCGCGCTTGCGCTTTCAAACTTCAAAAAGGACCGCTGAATATGGAATTCATTCGGACTCTCAATGGCGATATTGCACCGGAAGAACTCGGCGTCACCTACGCGCATGATCATCTCTTCTGCATCCCGCCGCTGTGGCATGAAAAGAAGATCGATGACTTCATGATCGATGACGTTGAAGCTTCGATCAAGGATGTCGAACTTTTCGTCGCCGAGGGCGGACAGGCCGTCTACGATGCGACTGCGATCGATTATGGCCGCAAGCCTGCCCAGCTGAAGGAAATCTCCGACCGCACCGGTATCAAGATCATCGCGACCGCCGGCTTCAACAAGGCCGTCATGTGGCCCGGCCAGATGGAAGGAACGGGCGGAACCTTCCAGCAGTGGATCGACAGCCATTCACGTGCCGAAATCCGCGATCATGTCGTTGCCGAACTGACCGTCGGCATGGATGGCACCGATCTCAAGGGTGGCGTTGCCAAGTTCGGGACCGGCTACAACACGATTTCGGCTGCGGAAGACAAGGTCACCCGCGCCGTTCTCGATGCCCACAAGGAAACCGGCTGCCCGCTGCATTCGCACACGGAACTCGGCACGCTGATCCTTGAACAGCTTGCCATCCTCAAGCAAGAAGGTGTCGATCCGACACGGCTGACCATGGCCCATGTCGACCGCAACCCGGACCACTGGGTGCATCTCAAGGCTGCCGAAACCGGCCTGTTCATGTGCTTCGATGGTATCAGCCGGATCAAGTATCACCCTGAAAGCATTCTCATCGACTGCATCCTCAACCTCGTGCGCCATGGCCATGAAGATCAGATCGTTGTCGGAGGCGATATCGCGCGCCGTACCATGTACCGCAATTACGGCGAGGGCGGTCTCGGCCTTGGCTACATTCTCGGCAGCTGGGCGCCGCGCTTCATGGAACAGGCGGGAGACGCAGGCTTCGATGGCAAGGCGCTGTTCGAGAAGTTCTTCGTCAAGAACCCGCAGCGCGCCTTTGTCTTCAAGCAGTGAGTATATCCTTTGGACTATGATAAAACCGATATTGCGCGCCTGAACGATAGCGAAATGGAAGCGGCACTGGCAAAGACGCCAGTGCTCATCCTGCCGATCGGGGCGGTGGAAAGCCATGGTGACCACCTGCCTGCTGGCACCGACAATATTCTGGCGGCAAGGCTTGCCGAGGAGCTTGCACGGGTGATCGGCGGTGACACGCCGGTTCTGCGGTTGCCGGTTCTGCCGTTCGGACAGGTCTGGTCGCTGGCTGAGGCACCGTGCTCGTTCGGCATCAGCAACGAGACTGTCAGCAACACGATTGTCGAGATTGCCTTGAGCGCTGCGCAAAAGGGCATTCGCACCATCGTTGTTGTCAATGCGCATCTTGGAAATGCCATTGCCATTCGTGATGCGCAGCGGCGGCTGCGGGAGGAGGGGATCACGCTTGCCAACTTCTTCTATCCCGGTTCCGGTTCGGTGATCGAAGAGGTTCGCGAGAAGAAGGAAGCCCACCCCTCCTACATGCATGCCTGCGAGATCGAGACGTCTTATGTGCTGCATCTCGCACCGGATGCCGTCAATATGGACAAGGCGATTGAAAACTATCCGGAATTTCCGGAGGACTTTTCGACAGTCGCCTATCGCTGGACCGATTTCTCCAAGAGCCCGGTTCTGGGCGATGCACGCGCCGCAACCGCGGAAAAGGGCGAAAAAATCCTGAAGGTTGTGCTGGCCAATATGGCAAAGCAGATCGCCGTCCTCTATGCTAGACAGTTCAACAGCAATTCCTGAGGGGCGGGGACGCCGGGTTTTCTCCGGAACTGCGCTTAACGTAAAAACCGAATTGTTGTCAGGAGCGTCTCTTGCGTGCAGATGCCCCCGTGGCGAAAGATCACCGCCCGGTCTATATCCAGATTGCTGAAACACTGAGAGCCCGGATTGTTTCGGGCTTTTATGATGACAAGATCGATGGCGAACTGAAGCTTGCCGCGCAATGGCAGGTCAGTCGCCGGACGATCCAGCAGGCACTGGAAATCCTGGTGCGTGAGGGGTTGCTCGTGCGCCAGCACGGCATGGGCACCTTCATCAATCGCAAGGGGGTCGAAAAGCGCTATCACGCGATTGCATCGATCACGGAAAGCCTTGTCGGGCAAGGGTTGAAGCCTGACTATACGGTTCTCGAAAGCGGCGAGGTTCCGGCCGGCGAAGCCGAGCAGCGTTTCTTCGGTCTTGAGGAAGGCGCGATGATCTACCGCCACAAGCGACTGGCGGTTTCCGATGGCAAGCCGCTTGCCGTCGTTTCCACAAGTCTCAATCTCGCGGTTCTGGAAGGGCTTGAGCTTTCCGCGCTTTCAGGCTCGCTCTACAAGGTTCTGCGGGAAAGGTTCGGCCGCACCGTGGTTGTTGCCGATGACAAATACATGCCGGTTGCCGCCGATGCGGAGATTGCCGCGCTCCTGAAGCTGGAAGAGGGGGCGCCGGTCTTCCTGGCTATTCGCCAAGGGCGGGATCAGACCGGCGCTCCGCTCGAAGTCTCGCGCATCGTCATGCTGCCCGTGCCGCTCGATATCTCCATCCGCAATGTCGGCTTTGCCGCGGCTGAACCGGATAACCGCAGCCCTGCGGCAAAGGAATGGACCTATATGGTCGGTTTCGGCGATTTCAAATCAGACGGGAAATAGCAATTTTCCAGCCGATGCGCTAGTCAGCCACAGCCCGCAAGAGGCCGAGGGCGGCTTCACTGCCTGCCTTGAACCGGGCAAAACCAGCATCATAGGCGGGCCTGGTCGCTGATGAGGGCTCAAACCGGGCTTTCAGCGTGAAGGTCGCTTCGCAGGCCTCATCCAGAGAGGCGTAATCGCCGATGGCAACGGCGGCGCACAGTGCTGCGCCCTTGGCACCGAACTGCGTTCCCGCCGGCACTTCGACCGGCACGCCTGTGACATCGGCAATCATCTGCGACCAGAATGGGCTGCGCGCGCCGCCGCCGACAAGGCGAATGGAGGTCCTGGCGCCGCCGACAGCTTCAAAACAGTCGCGGATCGCATAGGCCAGCCCCTCATAGACGGCGCGGACCATATCGGCGCGCCGGTGCTGTGGCGCGAGGCCGTGGAAGCCTGCCCTGGCCTTCGGCTCGATGCGCGGTGCGATGACGCCGGAGGCCGAGAGATAGGGAATGAACGAAACACCATTGGCGCCTGCAGGGCTGTGTTCTGCCAGTGCGCCAAGGGTTTCATAAGGGGCGTCGCCAGCGGCAATGTCGGGGCAAAGCGTTTCGAGGCACCAGTCGAGCACAGTCGTGCCGGCGACATTGACCATCGATTTCATCCACCGCTTTCCCGGCACGATGAACAGAAGGCCGAGGTCGCGCGGTTCATAGACCGCCCGGTCGAAAAGCACGCCGTTGAGGCAGGTGGTGCCGAGCACGGAAACCGCCTGTCCCGGCCTGTGGGCGCCAGCCCCCAGTACGCAGGCGCTGGTATCGCCGGTACCGATGGCAACGGGCGTGCCGGCGACAAGGCCGGTCTGACTGGCTGCAGCCGCACTTACCGCTCCGGCCAGCGTCTCGCCGCGTGCGACAGGGGCAAGCAGGTGGACATGGTCCGCGATGCCGAGAAGCGCGGCCTGATCAGGATGAAAATCCCGGGTGACGGCCGAACCAGGCGCCATGGCCGCTTCGGATTCATCGGTGGCAATCGCGCCGGTCAGCCGATAGCGGACAAAATCCTTGGCGGTCAGGATATGGCGGGCCTTTGCGAGAACATCGGGCTCGTTTTCGGCAAGCCAGGCAATCACCGGCAAGGTACAGCCAAGCTGCATCACCGAGCCGGAATGGCTGAAGACTGAGGAAATCAGCTCCGGCTCGCGACGGACCATCGCGTCGACCAGAGACTGCGCGCGGGCGTCGTTCCAGAGGATCGGCGGACGCAACAGCCGGTCGGCGTCATCCAGCGCCCAGACACCGACCATGACGCCGGTAACGCCGATACCCCGGATGGAAGCAGGCGCAATGGCTGCTTCCAGCAGCAGGCTGCGGATAACCCGGACGGTCGTTTCCCAGGTGGCCTCGCCGTCGAGTTCCGACCAGCCGAGTGGTGCTTGAAGCAGCGACATGCGCTCGCTTGCTTCCGCCTGCTGATGCCCCTGCGTGTCAAAGAGTGCCGCCTTGATGACGGATGTGCCGATATCGATTCCAAGATACATGTCCGCTACTATGACTTGTCCATATATGTAGTCAAGTACTGTTCGCTCAACATGATGCCATTCGTCCGCTTCCGCGGCCGGGTTCTCTCACCGCTATTCTCGATCTTGGTCAGGGCGCATGTCCGCCGCAAACGGCCCGGTGAAGCCGGCGACGGCGAACATTGCCTATATCCCGCCTGTTTTCTCAGAACCGGTAACCGAGCCGGATGGAGCCGACATGGGACTGGTAGCCATCGGCGAAGCTGCCGTCATATTCGAGCTTGACCTGCAATCCGTG
>NZ_JAATVV010000020.1 GCF_013184775.1 Martelella sp. HB161492 | reverse complement strand
ATTCACGCACCGATCACGAAATCAGCGTTGACGATCACCGCCACGTGAACAGCGCCCGGCCATAGAAAAACCCCGGCGCCAGGCACCGGGGTTTCCAGAATTCGTGATGGAGCAGATCAGCTCAGCCGACGCTGCCGGGGTAATTCGGGCTTTCACGGGTGATCGTGACATCATGGGCATGGCTTTCGCGCAGCCCCGCATTGGAGATCTGCACGAAGGTGGCGCGTTCCTGGAAGGACGGGATATCCTTGCCGCCGACATAGCCCATGGCGGCCCGCAGGCCACCGGCGAGCTGATGCAGAACGCCACTGGTCGGCCCCTTGTAGGGTACCTGGCCTTCGATGCCTTCCGGCACCAGCTTCAGCGTGTCGCGGACCTCAGCCTGGAAATAGCGGTCAGCGGAACCGCGCGCCATGGCGCCAACCGAGCCCATGCCGCGATAGGCCTTGAAGGAGCGGCCCTGATAGAGGAAGACCTCGCCCGGGCTTTCATCGGTACCGGCAAGAAGCGAGCCGATCATGACGGCGGATGCGCCTGCGGCAATGGCCTTGGCCATGTCGCCGGAGAATTTGATACCGCCATCGGCGATCACCGGAATGCCGGCATCCTTTGCGGCACCGACTGCCCCCATGATCGCGGCAAGCTGCGGCACGCCGACACCGGCGACAATGCGCGTGGTGCAGATCGAACCGGGGCCGATACCGACCTTGACCGAATCCGCACCGGCATCAATCAGCGCCTTGGTGCCATCCGCAGTCGCGACATTGCCCGCCATGATGCGGACCGAATTCGACAGCTGCTTGACCCGGCCAACCGCATCAAGAACCTTCTGCGAGTGGCCATGGGCCGTATCGATGACAATCAGATCGACGCCGGCATCCACCAGCATTTCAGCGCGCTGGAAGCCGTCATCGCCGACGGAAATGGCGGCGGCGGCGCGAAGACGACCCTGCGCATCCTTGGAGGCATTGGGGTTCAGCTGCGATTTCTCGATATCCTTGACGGTGATGAGACCGACGCAATTGCCGTCGCCATCAACCACCAGCAGCTTTTCGATGCGATGACGGTGCAGCAGGCGCTTGGCCTCCTGCTGGTCGACATTTTCACGCACCGTGATCAGATTTTCACGGGTCATCAGCTCATAGATGCGCTGATCGGGATTGGAGGCGAAACGCACATCGCGGTTGGTGAGGATACCGACCAGACGGCCGGCGGTATACTCGTTGCTGGTGCCATGCTCGACCACCGGAATGCCGGAAATCTTGTGCGCCTTCATCAGCGCCAGCGCCTCGGCCAGCGTCGCGTCCGGGCCGATCGTCACGGGATTGACGACCATGCCGCTCTCGAACTTCTTGACCTGACGGACCTGCTCGGCCTGCTCATGCGGGGTCAGGTTACGGTGGATCACGCCGATACCGCCGGCCTGCGCCATGGCAATTGCCAGTCTGGCTTCGGTCACGGTGTCCATCGCGGAGGAAAGGATCGGGAGATTGAGGTCAATGTCGCGGGCAATCGTGGTCGAAACATCGACCTGTCCGGGCATGACTTCCGAGTGTCCCGGCTGCAGCAGCACGTCGTCAAATGTGAGTGCCAGCATGCCGGTCGCGGCTTGAATAAGTTGAGCCATGGCCAATTTCCTTTTCATAAACGAAATGGCCCGGGCGATCGATTTTCGCTCGTCCGGTCCCTTGCAAGAATATCTTGGAAGTTGGCGAGTGCTCGTAACACGATCATGACGACTTGAAAATAGCCGATCCGGATTTTCTCACCCGGATCGGTCAGCCACATCTTTGGAAATGGCTTTCCAGAGGCGCGGATCAGAGCTCGAACTGGTAGCTTGCCGGCACGAAACGATAGCCATCGCCCTGTTTTTCGGCATATCCGACCGCCGGGAACGGCATGTGGTACCCCAGGAAGGGAATGCCGTCGGCAGCGACCATATCGAAGATCCTGCGGCGGGTGGCCGATGCCATTACCGGATCGGTATCAAAGCGAACCTGCCAGTCCGGACGCTGCAGCGACAAGACATAGTGATTCGCTGTATCAGCTGTCAGCAGCAGCTGGCGACCGGCTGATTCGACCATGAAGACCATGTGGCCGGGCGTGTGGCCGGGCGCGTCCATGGCGGTGATCCCCGGCGCGATGCTTGCCCCGTCGGCGATGAAGCTTGCCTTTTCCGCCAGCGGCACGATCATTGTCTTGACCGCATTATGACCGCCCTCAGCCGGCGTGCCGATCCGGGCCGGATCTGTCCAGAAATCATATTCCGTCTGCCCGAAAACATAGCGCGCATTGGGGAAAGCCGGCGCACCGGCTTCCATCAGCCCGTTTATGTGGTCGCCATGCATGTGGGTGATTACCACGACATCGATATCTTCCGGCCCATAGCCTTCAGCGGCAAGACCTTTCAGCAATTGCCCCGCGCCCCAGGAGCGGCCGGCCTCGCCCATGCCGGTATCGAACAGCATCACCTGTGAACCGGTGTCGATCAGCGTCGGCGAGAACATGTTGACCGAAACATCGCTGGGCAGGAAATTTTGCCGGAGCAGCGCCGCCACCGTTTCCGGCGGCTGATCCGCACCGAAGATCGTGCCCGGATTGTCCATCTTGCGAATTCCGTCGCGCACGACAACGAATTTGAGTTCCCCCATCGAAAACCGTTTCGTCTCGGGCATGTCTTTCGGCATTTCAGTCATCTGGTCTTCCTGCGCATGGGCGACGCCCGCAAGCAGGGCGGGAGCCGCTAAAGTGGTCAAGCCAACACCCTTCATCAGGCCGCGGCGTCCGAGTTTACCTGTCGTCTTCATCTCGCACTTTCCTCGCTGTTTCCGGCAACAAGACTGGCTGCCCAATATCAACAGTCTGAAACTTGTCTCTCAAAGACCAGTTTCAACGGGCGAGCCGGACAAAGTGGCTGTCCGCCGATCAAGAGTTCGTGAAAGCGGCGACAGACAATGCTGACAGCTGGAACCCTGATCGGAGCAGATGCATTTTCCGGATTGGCAAGCACCGAGAAGGCGGATAAGACGTTTGCTCTTGTCACATAAATCTGGCCAGAATCCAACCGATGAATCCGATCGTTCCGCTCATCCTTGCCGTCGCCCTGTTCATGGAACAGATGGATTCGACCGTGATCGCCACGGCCCTGCCGGCAATTGCTGCCGATCTTCATGTCGGGCCGATCACGCTGAAACTGGCGCTGACGGCCTATATGGTGGCGCTGGCGATCTTCATTCCCATCTCCGGCTGGATGGCAGACCGTTTTGGTGCCAAGCTGGTGTTTCGTACGGCGATTGCGGTGTTTCTGACCGGGTCGGCCATGTGCGCCTTTTCCGGAAGCCTGAGTGAATTCGTCATCTCGCGCTTTCTGCAGGGCATGGGCGGTGCGATGATGACACCGGTCGGCCGCCTTGTCATCTTGCGCACGACATCACGGACCGAGCTGGTACGCGCCATGGCGCTTTTGACCATTCCGGGGCTGGTCGGGCCTCTGGCGGGGCCGCCGCTCGGCGGTTTCATTACCACCTATTTCACCTGGCACTGGATCTTTCTGATCAACATCCCGATTGGCCTGTTGGGGCTGATCCTGACCTCGATCTATCTGCCAAAGATCGAAGCGGAGCGCCCGCCACCGATCGACTGGACAGGCTTTTTCCTGCTGGCGACCGCAGCCTCGGGTGTCGTGTTCGGTCTCTCGGTGATCAGCATGCCGGCGCTGCCGCCGGCTGTCGGCATCGGCGCCACCGTGACCGGCTGCGCGGCGACACTCTGGTATATCCTGCATGCCCGCCGTTCCGAAAAGCCGCTTCTCGACCTCAAGCTGTTTGCCGTACCGACGTTCCGCACCGCCATTCTGGCTGGCACCTTCTTCCGTATCGCGGCCGGCGCCTTTCCGTTCCTGCTGCCGCTGATGCTGCAGATCGGCTTCGGCTTCACGCCGTTTCAGTCCGGCATGACCACCTTCATCAGCGCCATCGGTGCCATCGCCACCAAATTCATTGCCCCGCGCGTTCTGGCCTTTACCGGGTTCAAGCGCCTGCTGCTGACGACAGGGTCGCTCGGCGCGCTATTGATGTTCGCCATAGGCCTGATCGAGCCAACAACACCCACCGCCATCATTCTCGGCATATTGCTGATTTCCGGCTTCACGCGGTCCTTCTTCTTCACCAGCATCAATGTTCTGGCCTATGCCGATATCGACGCCCGCGCCGCCAGCCAGGCGACGGCGATGAGCTCGACGATCCAGCAGGTCAGTCTGGCGCTCGGCGTCGCCTTTGCCGCCCTCGTGCTGGAAATCTCCTCGCTCTTTGCCGGGGCGACGCTGTCGGTTGCCCAGTTTCATGTCGCCTTCCATGTGGTGGCGATCTGCTCGGCCCTTGCCGTGGTGCCGATCCTGACACTGACGCGCGAGTCCGGCGCCAGTGTTTCGGGTCAGGGCCGCCACGGTGCCGCCGAAGGCGGTCACTGAGAGAGCCGTCAGTCCAGCATGCCGATCTGCCGCAGCCAGCCGATGAAAAGACGCGACCAGTCTCGAACCGGAGCGCCCGGCACCGAAAATGTATGGCCGCCATCCCGGAAAACATGCAGCTCGGCCGGCACACCGGCCCGGCGCAGCGCGGCATAGAAGCCGAGACCATTTTCCGCTGGCACCGACTGATCATCATCAGCCAGCACGAGAAAGGTTTCCGGTGTGTCCGGCGTCACCTGGAGATCGGGCGAATAGGCCCGCCTTGTCGCCGCATCGTCCTTCGCGCCCAAAAGTGCCTCACGCGAACCAGCGTGCACAAAGGGGTCCGACATGGTGATGACCGGCACCATCAGCCCGAGAAAATCGGGTCTGGCAGAGACCGCGTCGGCATCATCCAGCGGCTCATAGACCTTTCGGCCATGGCCGGTTGCAACGGAGGCAGCCATATGCCCGGCAGCAGACGAACCGAGAAAGCCGATCCGGCCCGGATCGAGCCCCCAGTCAGCCGCGTTGCGGCGGATCAGGCGCACGGCACGCTGCGCATCCATCAATGGCACGTCGGCAGCATTGTCATGCCCCTCTCCCGGCAGACGATAGGTCATCATGAAGGTGGTGACACCAAGCGGCGCGAGCTGCTGTGCCAGCTTGTAGCCGGCCGCATCAAGCGAGATCCGACGATAGCCGCCGCCGGGTGCCGCAATCAGCGAGACGCCATTGGGCTTTTCCGGAACGATGGCCGTCAATGACGGCTCCACAACACCGGTGATCACACGGCTGGTGCGAAACAGGTTTTCCGAGCGCTCGGTAATGATCGGCTCAAGGTCGGCAGGCGTCCCCTTCGGCCGGCCGGGCCAGAGCGGAATAACCTGTTCGTGGGCAAGCGCCATGATATGCACTCCTCAATGCATGGCCTAGCGCACCGTTCTTTTCGAAAACCGGAATCGATATTCGAAAAATGGTGCTTAGATTCAATAAGATAGAGCGTCCAGGTGCGTCCAAGAGGACGCGCGGCGCTCTCTAGACGAGACCGGCGGAACGGCTGCATCGCAACCGCTCCGCCGGTAGAAAGAATGACGATTTCCGCAAGCCGGACAAGCGGAAACAGCCGTTTCAACATGGTGATGACCGATTATTTCAGCTGGCTGTCGAGCCAGTCGAACGCCGCCTTCTGCCGGTCTTCCGTGAAGATGTGGCCGCCATCGAAGAAATCGGTCTTCAGCTTGTCGTCGGCATTATAGGCATCCCAGACCACGCGCATCTTGGCATAGGCATCTTCCACGGACGCTTTGGGAAACAAAGGATCCTCAACACCTTCCATGAAATAGAGCGCCTTTGGAGCCGCAAGCGCGGCAACATCGGGATAATCCATCAGCCGGGCGATGCCGGGATGGTTCATGTACCAGGCGGACTGCCCCTTGAGCTGGTTATTGCCCGGCACCATCAGCCCGTCATAGGTCGCCATCCAGCAATCGGCAACCGTTGCCTTGACGACGGGGGAAAGCGCGGCGACCTGCCAGGCGCGGAATGCGCCCATGGAGAAGCCGACCACGCCGACCCTGTCGGGATCGACCTCCGGCAGACTGGCGACAAATTCAGAGGCGCGCACATCTTCCTGGGCCATGATACCGGCCAGCGATGAGCCGAGATTGGAGAGATTGGAGGCTAGCGCCTGCTGTGCCTCATAGCCATTGCCGGCACGATCCCCCCAGCCGAGCGCATCGGTGGCAACCACCACATAACCGCGCTTGGCCAGCTCCTCGCCCGGAAACAGGCCGGAGAAATATTTCTGCGACCACTGGGTCGTCGATTTCAGCCGTTCTTCGTCATACCAGGGGCGGATCCATTTTTCCTTGCCGATGTCGAAGCGGGCGCCATGGTCATGCAGCATCAGGACACCGGGAAACGGCCCGTCGCCCTTGGGCACCAGAACGATGGCGGCGATGCGGCTTTCATCGGTAACGTTGAAGGCGACGCGCATCGCGGTAAAATCGCCGCGATCGACCTTGTCGATCACTTCCGGCGCAAAATCCACCGTGTCCGTCGACGGCAGCATCAGCGCTTCGGCGGATGGCAGAACCCGGTCATGCCAGGCCTTTGGATCGCCGCCATCATAGGCGAGCGGGTAGGTCATCTTCGCCTTCAATTCGGAAAAGAAGGTCGGCAGATTGCCTTCGGTGATCGGATGGGTTTCGAAGAAGGTTCCCGTTTTCGGCTCCAGCGGCGTCTCGGCGGATTGGGCATAGACGGTGGTGGCCATGGCAAGTCCGATCAGAATGGTTGATGTCAGCAACTTCATGAATAGTCCTCCAGGATGGGATCGCCAAGGTGGCAGGAGAGCCGGGAGCGCCGCCTGCAGGACCTCAGGATCAGGGAAAGAGAAAACAATGCGCACGACGCCCGGACGCGATATCGCGCCATCCAGCCAAACCTCCCGAAGCCGTCCGGTTTCCTCCACCACAACTGGCATACTAGAAGATTCGTTACGCCGGGCAATTCGAAAATTCAAATTTGAATATTTAAATCAGCATTTTAACAAACGTCATCTCTGACGCAGCGTGCTGTCACCGCGAAAAATTACGCGCATGCAACCTCACTCAAACTGATAAAGCGAATAAAAACGAACCAGAAATTTGACAAAACGAAAATTTACGCGCATTTGTCGGTAAGCAACAGCCCCTTCTGAGGAGTGACGATCCATGCCTGGCGCAAGCACTGCTGACCCGCTTGATCTGTTTGTGATCGGTGGCGGCGTGAACGGAACAGCAATTGCCCGCGACGCCTGCGGCCGCGGATTGACGGTTGGACTGGCAGAGATGAACGACCTCGCCTCGGCGACGTCATCGGCCTCGACCAAGCTTTTCCACGGCGGCCTGCGCTATCTCGAATATTATGAGTTCAGGCTGGTGCGTGAAGCGCTGATCGAGCGTGAAGTCCTGCTGAAATCCATGCCGCATATTTCCTGGCCGATGCGCTTTGTCCTGCCTTACCACAAGGGCCTCCGTCCCTGGTGGATGCTGCGGCTCGGCCTGTTTCTCTATGATCATCTCGGCGGCCGCAAGATCCTCCCGGCGACGCAGGCCCTGAAACTGCCGGCAGACCCAGCCGGCAAGCCGCTGAAGGATGAGTATCGCCGCGCCTTCGAATATTCCGACTGCTGGATCCAGGATGCCCGCCTTGTCTCACTGATGGCACGCGACGCCTTCGAGCGCGGCGCGAACATCATGACGCGCACCCGCGTGACCGCTGCAGAACAGGTTGACGGCAATCGAGGCCCGCTGTGGAAAATTTCGCTTGCCTGTGCGGACAATGGCACGCTCGCTCCCGTCTATGCGCGTGCGCTGATCAATGCCGGCGGCCCCTGGGTCGCAAGCGTCATCACCGACACGCTCAACCTTTCTTCGCATGAAGGTGTGCGCCTGGTGCGCGGTTCGCATATCGTGGTGAAGAAGCTCTATGACCACGACCGCTGCTATTTCTTCCAGGGCAAGGATGGCCGGATCATCTTCGCAATTCCCTATGAGCAGGAATACACGCTGATCGGCACGACCGACAAGGATCACGAGGCCGAACCCGGCAAGGTGGAATGCACCCCCGAGGAAGCCGAATATCTCTGCACATTCGCATCCGACTACTTTAGAAAGCCGGTCACACCTTCCGATATCGTCTGGACCTATTCCGGCGTTCGCCCGCTTTACGACGATGGCGCGAAATCGGCGACCGCTGCCACCCGAGACTATGTCTTGTCACTGCGTGAAGAGGGAGCGCCCCTGCTTTCCGTTTTCGGCGGCAAGATCACGACCCACCGCAAGCTCGCGGAGCATGCCCTTGAAAAGCTGATGCCTTTCTTCCCTAACGCCCAGGGTGAATGGACGGCTGACAGTATCTTGCCGGGCGGTGAATTCGCTGTTTCCGAACGCGATCAGCTGATTGGCGAATTGCTGACGGATTATCCCTTCCTGACGACAAGCTGGGCTGTGCGTCTGTTTCGCAATTATGGCCGGGATTGCTGGCATATTCTCGGCGAGGCAACATCAGCTGCCGATCTCGGTCAGGACTTCGGCCATACGCTTTATGAAGCCGAAGTCAAATGGCTGGTGAACCGGGAATTTGCCGTGACTGCCGAAGATATTGTCTGGCGGCGCACCAAGCTGGGTCTGAAGATGACGCAGGAGGAGGTCATCGCCCTTGACGCATGGCTGGTCGGCAGGGCATCGAGGAGGACCGCCTGAGGCACTTGCTGCCCCGGGAGGATATCGTGCCGCATATTCTGATGCACATCCGGCCGCCGCGCCGGTTCCGCACCACGGCAATGGGAGGAATGAATGGGTTATATTCTGGCGATCGACCAGGGCACGACGTCCAGCCGGGCGATCCTGTTTGACAGGCAAATGCGGATCGTTGCCTCCGCACAGGAGGAGTTTCCGCAGTTCTACCCCTCTTCCGGCCTGGTGGAACATGACCCTGCCGATATCTGGTCAACCGTTGCAGGCACATGCCGCTCGGCGATTGAACGCGCGGAAATTTCCGCCGCGGAAATCGCGGCGATCGGCATTGCCAATCAGCGCGAAACCACGCTGATATGGGACAAGGAAACCGGCCGGCCGATCCATAACGCCATCGTCTGGCAGGACCGGCGCACGGCCGATACCTGTGCGCGGCTGCGCGAGGAGGGCCATGAGGGCTTCATCCGCTCGGCAACGGGGCTGATCCTCGATCCCTATTTCTCCGCCACCAAGATTGCCTGGCTGCTGGATCATGTCGAAGGGGCCCGTGCCGAGGCAAAGGCGGGAAAACTCGCTTTCGGCACCGTTGATACCTATCTGATCTGGCGCCTGACCGGAGGCAGGAGCCATGTGACGGACGCGACCAATGCCGCCCGGACCATGATCTACAACATCCGCGAGGGCCGCTGGGACGAGGATATCTGCGCCCTTCTCGACATCCCCATGGAAATCCTGCCGGAGGTCAAGGACTGCGCCGCCGATTTTGGCATGACCCGCGCCGATCTCTTCAGCCGCGAGATCCCGATTTTCGGTGTTGCGGGTGATCAGCAGGCGGCCACCGTCGGCCAGGCCTGCTTCGAGCCGGGCATGATCAAGTCCACCTATGGCACCGGCTGCTTCGCACTGCTGAATACCGGCGACAAGTTCGTCGCCAGCACGCATCGCATGCTGACCACGCTTGCCTATCAGCTGGATGGCAAGCCGACCTATGCGCTGGAAGGCTCGATCTTCATCGCTGGCGCTGTGGTGCAGTGGCTGCGCGACGGGCTGAAGGTGATCCGCCATGCCAGTGAGACCGACAAGCTTGCCAATGCCGCCGATCCCGAGCAGACGCTCTACATGGTGCCCGCCTTCACCGGTCTTGGCGCCCCATACTGGGATGCGGAATGCCGCGGCGCCGTCTTTGGCCTGACCCGAAATTCCGGACCGGCCGAATTTGCCCGGGCAGCACTACAGGCTGTCGGCTATCAGACCCGCGACCTGCTGGAGGCCATGCATGCCGACTGGGGCGGACAGGATTCGGCCAATATCCTGCGCGTCGATGGCGGCATGAGCGCCAATGACTGGACCATGCAGTTTCTGGCGGACATCCTCGGCGTTCCGGTCGACCGGCCAAAGGTCGTTGAAACCACCGCACTCGGAGCCGCATGGCTTGCCGGCAGCCGCGCCGGGCTCTATCCGGGCCTTGCCGAATTCTCGGAGAACTGGGCGCTTGAAAAGCAGTTCCAGCCCCGCCTTGACCGGGAAAAGCGGGAAAGCCTCTATCGCGGCTGGAAGGATGCCGTCAGCCGGACACTGGGGCCGCTCACGGACTGACCATCGCCTAGAGCGCCGTGCGTCCTTTTGGACGCACCAGGACGCTCTAACTTATTGAATCTGCGCATCGTTCTTTTCGAAAACCGATTCCGATTTTCGAGCCGATGCGCTAGCGCGCCGCCCAGGCAAAGCCACGGCGCAGGATGAGCTGCGCCTGCGGGTGGGCGAGCTCCGACGGCGAATGGCCGAGTGCGGAATAGAAGATCCGCCCGGCGCCGAAACGCCGCTTGATCACGACCGGCATGACCACCCCCTCCGTCGCCGCATCATGGGCGCCGGAAAAGCGTGTGGTCGCCAGAACGTCAACCGACGGATCATAGTGAAGATAATATTGCTCCGAGCGATAGCCGAAGCCTTCAATGCCTGCCATGACCGGATCATCCGGCCGGGTGATGTCGACGTGGTAGTCGATGATCCCGCCCGGATGGCCGGCAAAGGTGACGCCGGCCAGATAGCGAAATGCAGCCGATGCCTTGAAGCTGGCGGCAAGACCTGCATGAAAGCCGGCAACCCCCAGCCCGCCACGGACAGCCTCGGTCAATGCCCGAGCCTCGATATCGCCAAGGGCTTCGCCCGTCACGATCAGCACCAGCAGATCTGCGGCAAGCGTTTCACCGGCAGAAATCAGCGACAGATCGCCGGAGAGCGAAACAGCAAAGCCGTCATCTTCCAGCATGCCGGCGATCAGACGGGCGCAGGCCTTGGGCTCATGGCCCGGCCACCCGCCCCAGATGATCTGCGCTCGCCGTGCCATGTCGCACCTCAGTCAAACGTGTATTGCAGCGTCGCCAGATCGAGCCAGCGGCCGAATTTGGTGCCGACTTCGCGGTAAAGCCCGGTATGCTGGAAGCCAAGCTTTTCATGCAGGCGGATCGATGCAGTGTTGCTGGCATCAATGGCCGCGATCATGACATGAACCTTGCCGGCCCGAGCACGGATGAGCAGCTCCTCCATGAGCTTCAGACCAGTGCCTTTGCCACGGGCATCCTTGTGGACATAGACCGAATGCTCAACCGTATGCTTGTAGCCGTCAAAGGCGCGCCAGTCGCCATAGCTGGCATAGCCCAGAACCGCGCCCTCCTGCTCGGCAACCAGAACCGGAAAGCCGCGTTGGCGGCGCTGGTCGAGCCAGTACATGCGGTTTTCAAGATCGATCAGAACATCGTTCCAGATCGCGGTCGTATTGACCACGGCGTCGTTATAGATATCGACAATGACGGGCAGATCGCTTTCGCGGGCATCACGGATCAGCATGGGGTGGCTTTCTTTATCTGGTCTTTTGGCCCTTGATAGATCAGCTTTGCCGCCAAAGCCACGTCCCGTATCGGGAATTCTTCATCTCATCACTCGCCCGGCCAGGAGCTCGCCAGATAGATATACTGATCCGCTGTCATGCGCAGAAAGCAGGACGCACTGACCGGGCCCGAAATCGTGCCGCCCTGCCAGAGCGAATATTCATAGGTGCAGGTCTTGTCACGGAAGGAGATCCAGTCACGCTGCATGTCGCGCAACGTATCGCGGACCAGCATGGTCGCGCGCGGATCATCGGCATTGGCCTGATCCATGGCCGTCGCCTGCTTGAGCAGATCCTGATAGGTTTCGTTCAGAAGATCATCCCAGTATCCGGTTTCCAGCCGCAGGCATTCGATCATGCCATAGGTGGTGGCGCCGTCATCGGTTGCATCTTCGCAGGCTTTCGCTGACAAACCGGCGCAGTCACGACGTTCTGCCTCATCGCCCGCCCCTGCCAGACAGGCCGCCGTTGCCGCGTTGGAATAGCGGATATCATCGGCACGGGCCGGCAGTGCCGCCCATGTGCTCGACACAGAAATCAGCAAGGCAAGGCTCAGTTTCATCGCTCAGCTCCCGGTTCCCGTCAGACTGAAAAACACCAGCACGGCAGCATAATGCACAGCAGCAGCGGCGACGACAAATCCATGCCAGATTGCATTTTGAAACCGCAGCCGTTCCCAGACATGAAAGATCACCCCGGCCGAATAGATGATCCCGCCCGTGACGATCAGAATACTGGTCGCGAGCGGCAGCATGGGAAAGAGCGGCCGCGCCACGGCAACGCCGCTCCACCCCATTGCGAGATAGAGCAGGATCGCCAGACGATCGTAGCGTCCGGCAAAGAAGACCTTCAGCAGCACGCCAATCCCGGCCATGATCCAGATGCCGAAGAGCAGCGCACGGATCGCCGGGTCCCCGGCGCCCCCCTCGAGAAACGGAGTGTAGGTGGCGGCAATCAGCACAAAGATCGCCGAATGATCCAGCCGGCGGAATACCGCCTTGGTCCGCGGCACCGAGCCCGGCATCAGATTATAGGAACACGAAATCGCAAGAGCCAGAACCAGGCCGGCACTATAGATCCAGGCAGCCGCCAGTGCGCCCGGCGTCGACCACACGGTGGCATAGAAAATCAGCACCGTGGCGCCGATGAGTGCAAAAACAATGCCGATCCCATGCACCACACCGTCCGCAACAATCTCGCCGAAATCATATGTCGCTTTCACACGGAATATACGCGCCATAACCGTCCCTGCCAGTCCTTGCCTTTCAAAATTCTGGCCTTCTATCTGTCATATTTATGGCGATTGTCCGTGCTGACAAGACAAAGCCCCGGTCGCCAAGGGCCGGGGCCGTCGCTCGGACGCCGAAGGCCCTATTTCAGTTCGGCAGCACATTTCTTGCAGAATGGCGTGTAGGGAACTGCCTCCAGCCGTTCGCTCGAAATCGGCTTGCCGCAATTGACGCAGATGCCGAATGTGCCCTCTTCGATCCGCTCGAGCGCCGCATCAATGGCACGCATCTCGTCGGCGCCCACCTGACCGAACTCTTCGAGCACTTCGTCATTTTCCGCCTCGGTGGCCCGCTCGGCGCTGTCTGGATTCTTCATCCGGCCGAGATCACTGTCGATCTTGGTCAGACGTCCCAGAATTTCGTGCTTCCGCTGAAGAAGCCGATCTTTATAGACAGAGCTATCCATCATCGCAGTCCTCCCAAACTGACGCGTGGTTTCCGCGCCGCTCAGCGGCGCACGAGAACCGAACAGGTCGCGTGACGCACGACCCGATCAGCGGTCGATCCCAGAAGATAGTTCGACAGATCCGGCCGATGCGAGGCAATAATGATCAGATCCGCCTTGTGATCCTTGGCAGCCGAGAGAATCTCGCGCGAAGCCGGACCGGTTCTGAGCTCGATATGCGCATCCACCTTCAGCTCATCCTTGAGCTGTTTCAGCTTGTCCTTGGCATCATCCACGGCATTGTCGATCACATCAACAGGGATATCGATCGACAGATAGGCCGGAACTTCTTCAACGACATGCAGAAGCGTGATGCTGCCGCCCTCGTCCAGAAGCTCCGAAGCCTTGCGAAGAATGTCACCACCCTTTTCAAGCGCTGCAATATCAACGGGTACGAGTATCTGTTTGAACATGGCATCCTCCTTTGCCCAACTCCTGAACACCTGCCGGCTATGCCCTTAACAGAATGCCTTTCAGCATCGTGTCACCCTTGCTCTCTCCCGGGTCATCGATCAGGTCCGACGCCGACAGAAGGGGCTGGTGTTCCTGTAGACCA
Source organism: Martelella sp. HB161492 (assembly GCF_013184775.1). Lineage (GTDB taxonomy): Bacteria > Pseudomonadota > Alphaproteobacteria > Rhizobiales > Rhizobiaceae > Martelella. Next base: position 27,292 of record NZ_JAATVV010000020.1, on the reverse strand, counting down.
AGCTTGCCCTTGTTGCCCTGCGCCGCCATTGATCCGGATCAAGAACGCAATTGATCATCGTCAGCATCGGGCGAACCGTGGCACAGGCCCTGCCTGCCGGCAAGCCTGTTTTCCAACATGCCGGCAGCTTCAACCATACCACACTAATTCACTATTGCGTATGTTCATAAATACGAATATATATTCAGATCAAAATGCGATTTTCGGCGTGCGGGCCCGGCTTTCGGGCGCGACACCATCGCAAGCCGTTTGAGTGGAGGATAAAATGGCAAAAATCGTTGTTCTGGGCGCCGGCCTGGGCGGCACCATCATGGCATATGAGCTGAGAAACAAGCTTGGCCGTTCCCATGACATCACCGTCGTCAACAAGGGTTCGGTCTATTCATTCGTTCCCTCCAACCCCTGGGTGGCTGTTGGCTGGCGCGAACGCGAGGCGGTGGAGGTCGACCTGGTTCCCGCCTTCAAGAAGCGCAACATCGCGCTGCGCCCTGAAGGGGCGGCGAAGCTTCATCCGGCGGAAAACCGCATTGAACTGACCGACGGGTCCTCCGTCGACTATGATTATCTCGTCATTGCAACCGGGCCGGAACTGGCCTTTGACGAGATCGAGGGGCTTGGCCCGGCGGGCTTTACCCAGTCTGTCTGCCAGACCGACCACGCAGCGGACGCCAAGCAGGCTTTCGACGCATTGGTGAAAAAACCTGGCCCGGTGGTGATCGGTGCGGTTCAGGGGGCATCCTGTTTCGGCCCGGCCTATGAATTCGCCTTCATTCTCGACAAGGCGCTGCGCGACGCCAAGGTGCGTGACGCCGTTCCGATGACCTTCGTCACCCCGGAACCCTATATCGGCCATCTCGGCCTTGATGGCGTCGGCGACACCAAAGGGCTGATGGAAAGCGAACTGCGCGCCCGCCATATCAAATGGATCACCAATGCGAAGGTCGCGCGGATCGAAAGCGACAAAGTTGTCGCCGACGAGATCAATGACGACGGTTCCGTGAAACAACACCACGAGGTGCCGGCGGTGTTTTCCATGCTGCTGCCGGCATTCCGCGGCGTCTCCGCCATCAGGGGGATCGAGGGGCTGACCAATCCGCGCGGCTTCGTCATTGTTGACCGGCACCAGCAAAACCCGCAGTTCAACAATATCTTCGCCATCGGCGTCTGCGTTGCCATTGCCCCGACCGGCAAGACAGCGGTGCCTGTCGGCGTGCCGAAAACCGGCTTCATGATCGAATCCATGGTCACGGCGACCGCCGCCAATATCGAACGCATGATCGAAGGCGGAAAGCCGAATGTACAGGCAACCTGGAATGCGGTCTGCCTGGCCGATTTCGGCGACGGGGGGGTCGCCTTTGTCGCGCAGCCGCAGATTCCGCCACGCAATGTCAACTGGTCCTCGTCCGGGCGCTGGGTGCACACGGCCAAAGTCGGCTTTGAGAAATATTTCCTGCACAAGGTCCGCAATGGCCATTCAGAGCCGTTTTACGAAAAGCTCGCGCTTCAGGCGTTAAAGATCGACAAGCTCAAAGCGGTGACCTTCGACGACTGATCACGGACCACAATGGGGGCACCCGCAGTCATGCGCGGGCCCCCAATCATTGTGTCCGAACGGTTACGGATAGAGGTAGTAATGCTCCCACTTGGAGCGGGGCACTTCCGCACCGATCTTGAATGAGAATTTCTTCACATTGAGTTCTGTCGGATCGGTTTCACAGTGATAGCTCAACCGATACCAGTGTTCATGAGAGCGAAACACCGCTCCCTTTGCATCGATCATCGTGCCCTTCACCTTCGGCGCACCGAAAGTGTAGGCGATCACCTTGTCGGGTGACATGTCCTTGCGCGCTGCATCGATTCGGCTCAAGGCCTCGATGTCGCAACGCTGCTCGAGCCTTTCCTCCGGATCGAGCCTTTCGAGTTCATTATCGATGCGTTTGCTTTCGGCATAGGCGCTGTGGCAGGAGCCGGCCAGAATCAACAGGACGGCAGCGAGCCTTTTTTTCATCGTACTTTGTTTCCCTGTTTTCCTAGTTTTTGCAGTAACTTGTAATTGAAGCGACGGCACTATGCATAGAATTCCGTGTCAGCGCTAGCCTACATTGAACAGGGATCTTGATGCAAAAGTGGCAGCCACTTATCTTCCCGTCTAAACGGGAAAGGAAAATCATGCCCGAAAAACGCTTCAACAACCTGCCCAAAGCGCCACATGCACCCAAGCACCCGGCCACAGACACGCGCCACGGCATCACCCGCACGGACGAATATGCCTGGCTGCGCGCCGACAACTGGCAGGCCATGTTCAAGGACCCGGCCATTCTCGATCCGGACATCCGCGCTCATCTGGAGGCGGAAAATGCCTATATGAGCGCTGCCATGGCGGATACCGAAGCGCTGCAGAAGGCGCTTTTTGCCGAAATGCGCGGCCGCATCAAGGAAGATGACAGCTCGGTGCCGATGAAGGACGGGCCATTCGCCTATGGTACCGGCTTCGTTACCGGCGGCGAACAGCCGCATTTCTTTCGCATTCCGCGCGATGGCGATGTCAACGATGCGACAATCCGCGCGACATTGCTCAACGGCGACAGGGAAAGCGAAGGCAAGGCCTATTTCCGGCTTGGCGGGCTCTCCCACTCCAGCGACCATAAGCTTGGCATCTGGAGCTATGACGACAAGGGTTCGGAATTCTATACGCTGCGTGTCCGCGACCTTGCGACCGGTACGGATCTCGACGACCGGATCGAAAATACCGGCGGCGACGGGATCTGGGCACCGGACGGCAAAAGCTTCTTCTATACGGAGGTCGACGAAAACCACCGCCCCTCCAAGGTATTTCGTCATATTCTGGGAACTGCCCAGAGCACTGACGTCCTGGTTTACGAGGAAGAGGATCCCGGTTTCTTCGTCGGTGTCGGCGGTTCGCTGCTCGATGATTTCGTCTTCATCGACATTCACGACCACGAGACGTCGGAAACACATCTGCTCGCCGCAGACCGGCTGGACCAGGCCCCGGTGCTTGTCGCGCAACGCGAAACCCAGGTGGAATATGATCTGACGGAAGGTGGCGATGTCTTCTACATCCTCACCAATGCCGACGGCGCCAAGGACTTCAAGATCGTCGAAACACCCGTGACGGCGCCGGGCAAGGAAAACTGGCGCGAAGTCGTGCCGCATGTGGAAGGACGGCTGATCCTCAACCACATGGCCTTTGCCCGCCACCTCATCTGGCTCGAACGTTTCGGCGGCCTGCCGCGCATCATCATCCGCGACCGCAACAGCGGCGAGGAACATGCGATCGCCTTCGATGAAGAGGCCTATGCACTCGGTCTTCAGGGCGCTGCGGAATATGATACGGATGTCATCCGTTTTTCCTATTCGTCAATGACGACGCCGTCGCAGCTCTATGATTACAATATGGCGACGCGCGAGCGGACTCTGCTGAAAACGCAGGACGTGCCGTCGGGCCACGATCCGGACGACTATGTCACCCGCCGCATTCAGGCAAAAGCCGCAGATGGGCAGCTGGTACCGGTCTCGATCGTCTATCACAAGAACACGCCGCTGGATGGCTCCGCGCCCTGCCTTCTTTATGGCTACGGAGCCTATGGCATCACCATTCCCGCCTCCTTCTCGACCAATTGCCTGTCGCTGGTCGATCGCGGCTTCGTCTACGCCATCGCCCATATTCGCGGCGGCAAGGACAAGGGCTTTGGCTGGTATGAAGACGGCAAGATGTTTTCCAAGAAGAACACCTTCACAGACTTTCTTGCCAGTGCCGAAGCGCTGATCGCCGAAGGCTTCACCACGCGCGGACAGATCGTCGCCGAGGGCGGATCGGCCGGCGGCATGCTGATGGGCGCCGTTGCCAATATGGCACCGGAGCTGTTCTCCGGCATTATCGCCGCCGTGCCCTTTGTCGATGTGCTGAACACCATGCTGGACGATACATTACCGCTGACGCCGCCGGAATGGCCCGAATGGGGCAATCCGATCGATTCGAAGGCGTCCTACGTCTATATGGCGAGTTACAGCCCGTATGATAACGTCGCCGAAAAGCCCTATCCGGCGATCCTGGCGCTCGGCGGCCTCACTGATCCCAGGGTAACCTATTGGGAGCCTGCGAAATGGGTGGCGCGTCTGCGTGACAGGACAACGGGTGACGCACCGATCCTGCTGCGCACCAACATGGATGCGGGCCATGGCGGTGCATCCGGCCGGTTCCAGCGGCTGGAGGAAATCGCCCTTGAATATGCCTTCGCCATCAAGGCGGCGGGCAAGCTCTAGCAAAGCGAGGACACCGACATGACCGCATTCATAGCGCTCCTGCGTGCGGTCAATGTCGGCGGCCGGGGCAAGCTTGCCGCAACCGACCTCAAAGCGGCCTGCGAGGCGGCCGGGTTTTCAGGCGTCAGGACCTATATCCAGAGCGGCAACGCCGTCTTTGCAACGCAACTTCAGGAAGATGCCGCCCGTTCCAGGCTGAAGCAGGCCCTTCGGGCGATGACCGGACAGGACTTCGAGCTATTTCTGCGCGCGCATGCCGAACTCAGGCAAATGCTTGCCGCTGCCCCGCCTGGCGGCGACCCTGCCCGCTCGATCATCTATGTCTTTCAGGCACCACCGGACCATGCCATGCTGGAAACCATGGTTGCGCCGGATGGCGAGACGGTGAGCATTACCGGCCGCGCGATCCACGTCTACTATCCGACGGGTACTGGACGCTCGCGGCTGAAACTGAAGGGGCTGAATGAGGGAACCGGTCGCAACCTCAACACGTTGAGAAAGCTCAGCGTCATGGCAGCAGAATGCGAAGGGGACGAAACGTGAAACTGGGCATGTCGCTCTTTCAGATCCGCGAGGCGATGCGCCAGATCTGGTTCATGGCCGCGGCCTTCTGCCTTGCCGGCGTTTTCACCGCGCTTGCCGGTGCTGCTCTCGATCCCTACATCCCGGTCGCACTCGGTGACTTTGCCGGGATTGATGCCGTCGGATCGCTGCTGGAAATCATTGCCACCAGCATGCTGACCGTTACCGTTTTTTCGCTGAACACGCTCGTCTCCGCCACCTCCTCAGCCGCACAGAATGCGACACCGCGTGCGGTCTCCAACCTGCTGCAGGACCGCACGGCGCAAGGCGCGCTGGCAACCTTTCTCGGTGCCTTCCTGTTTTCTCTTGTCGGATTGATTGCCCTGAAATCGGGCCTTTACGGCGATGGCGGGCGCTTTGTTCTGTTTGCTGTCACGCTGATGCTGATCGTGCTGATCGTCGTCATGCTGCTGCGCTGGATCAATCATCTCGGCAGCCTTGGCCAGGTTTCCAATACGATCGCGCAGGTCGAACAGGCAGCTCACCTTGCCATGTGCACCTTTCGTGAGGAACCGCTTTTCCGCGCAAATCCGTTCCACGACGCCCCGGAAGACCTGACGCTGATCGAGCATAACCACATGGGCTATCTGCGCTTCATCGATCTTGCGGCGCTCAATGCTGCCGCTGAAGAGATCGATGCAGATATCTACATCCTTGAGCGCCCCGGCGTCTTCGTGACGCCCGGCCGCTTTGTTGCCGGGCTGAAAGGCGACGGCAAGAAACGGCCTGACGACGCGATGGTCGAGAAGATCCGCGCCTCCTTCGCACTGGGAGCCGAGCGCAGCTATGACCAGGATCCGCTTTACGGTCTGACGGTTCTGTCGCAGATCGCCATGCGCGCCATGTCGCCCGGCATCAACGACCCCGGCACCGCCATTGACGTCATCAACAATCTGGTGCGTGTTCTGGCTGCCGGGCGGGAAATCAAGGCCGAGACAGAACCGCTTCATCGCCGCCTCCACATCATGCCACTGGCGCCGAATGCCTTTTTCGATGCCGCCTTTACCGGCATTTCACGCGATGGCGCCGGGCTGATCGAGGTTGGCATTGCATTGCAGCGAGCGCTGAAATCGCTGGAGCATCTGCCCGGAGCAGGCTATGGCAAGGCCTCCCGCGCCTATGCCGAAATGGCACTGGAACGCGCGGGACGCATGCTTGAATATGAAAGCGAGCGCGAACGGCTTGCAGCCATCGCCAGCGAACAGGACCTGGCCCGCTACGCCCACCTCATCGCCGATAAGGGCTGATCACAGCGTCAGATTGGCACCCGTCTCGTCATCAAAGACATGCGCCTTTTCCATGACGAAGGAGAAGCTGAACGGCTTGCCGCGGGCACTCTCGTCAAGCATCCTTGCATCATCGACGGGAATGCGGGCAGCGAAGGGAAGTCCCTCGAGATCGAAATAGACATAGATCTCGTTGCCCATATGCTCCAGAAGCTTCACCGTGCCGGTAACATTGGCGGCCACCGCCTCCTCATGCCGGCGCAGCGCCATGCTTTCCGGTGTGCCGATATGTTCCGGGCGAATGCCGAAACGCACCTTGCGTCCGACATGGCCGGAAAGCTTTTCAGCGAATGCACCGGGCAGAGACACAAGGGTTTTCTCCCCCAGAAGCAGGTTCAGCGCGCCATCATTGGCAACCAGCGTTGCCGGGCGGATATTCATTTCTGGCGAACCGATGAAGCCCGCGACGAAGGCGTTGACCGGGCGCTCGTAAAGCGCGGTCGGCGCATCGACCTGCTGGATCGTGCCTTCCTTCAGCACGCAGATCCGCTCGCCCATGGTCATCGCCTCGACCTGATCATGGGTCACATAAATGGCTGTGGACGGCTGTCCGCTATTGCGCAGCTCGCGGTGAAGTTCCGTCAGGCGCACGCGCATCGAAGCACGCAGCTTGGCGTCAAGATTGGAAAGCGGTTCGTCAAACAGGAAAACCTCCGGGCGCTTGACGATGCAGCGGCCGACGGCGACTCGCTGGGCCTGTCCGCCAGACAATTGCTTGGGATAGCGATCCAAGAGATTGACCATTTCCAGAAGCTCGGCGGCATGCATGACGCGGCTCTTGATCTCGTCCTTCGGCACATGAGCAATCTTCAGCCCCAGCGCCATGTTGTCATAGACCTTCATATGCGGATAGAGCGCGTAGTTCTGGAAGACCATGCCGATGCCGCGCTGCTTCGGTGGCAGCTTGTTGACGACGGACGGACCGATCTTCAATTCACCATCGGAGATCTGCTCAAGGCCAGCGACCATGCGCAGTATGGTGCTTTTCGCGCAGCCCGAAGGCCCGACAAAGACCATGAACTCCCCGTCCCTGACATCGAGATCGATCCCATGCACCGCCTCGAAACCATTCGGATAGATCTTGCGGATATCGCGAAGACTGACATTCGCCATGAACTCACTCCCTTTACATTGCTGGGGGTCTGTCGCCGCTCCTCGTGGCTCCCCCTCCCTCGGAAGAGGGCTATTTTTCACCCGGTGGCGGCGCCACGGAATGACGCTCCACCAATTGCATGGTCATGCTGACGCGCCGTCTCGAGGTCAGCTTTCCCGCCGCCTGTTCTGCCAGCATGCGGATGGCAAGCCTGCCCATTTCGCCGCGCTCGATATGCATGGTCGAAAGCGGCACCTCGCAATGGGTACTGATCGGCAGATCGTCGAAGCCAATGACGGAAACATCTTCCGGCACCCGGATTCCGGCAGACAAAAGCGCCTGGGTCACGCCAATCGCCAGCATGTCGGAAGCGCAGACGATCGCCGAATAATCAAAACGCCCCTCCTCCAGCAGACGCGCGATTGCGTTGCTGGCATCAAGGCTCGAGAAATTGGCGCTGCCGGTATCCAGCACATTGCGGACCGGATCGAAGCCAATCCCGGCTTCGTCAAGCGCATGGCGCATGCCGTCAACACGCTGGGCCACCGTGTCGCGGAAGATGTGTGAAACGTGCAGGAAGCGCTTGTGGCCCTTTTCAATCAGATGCCGCGTGGCGGCATAGGAACCGTAATAGTGATCGGGCGAAATGCTCGACAGGCGCATCATCGGATCCATGCCGTTGACGATCACGGCAGGGCAGCCAAGGGCCGCAACCGCTTCGACAACCGGCGGCTGGTCGATGCCAAGCAGGACAACGCTTTCCGGTGTCGCCCGGCGAAACAGCGCTTCCGGCGACACTTTCGTGTAGCCATCGCCGATCAGCGCCAGATCCAGCGCCACATCCCAGCCGAGATGACGGGCCTCGTCGGTGAGACCGCGCATCGTATCGACGTAATAGTGGTCATTGGCGGCATAGCGATCAAAGGTGACGATGGTGACCGAACCGATCTCCGGCCCGGTTCGAAGCTTTGAATCCGGGCGTCGGTAGCCGAGTTCCTCGACCATTTGCAGCACACGGGCGCGATTATCCGGGCTGACGCCGGCGCGCTCGTTCAGAACCTTGGAAACCGTGCTGATCGAAACGCCGGAGGCTTCGGCAATATCATGCAGCGTCGCTGCGCTCGCCGCCTTCCGGCCTTTCGTCCTGACGATTTCATCGCTCACATGCATGTCGTCTTGTCCATCCATCCCAACACCCTCCCGACTTTTCACCCGGACAGGGCACCAGTTTATCGCCGCGCTTGCAAGCTGCGATCAGCCGCAGCCACAACTCGATTGACCAGAGCCTAACAACGAAAATGGAAAAAGAAAATATGCGATTTTATTTTTCTTTTTCCATCTTGATTTCCATCAGATTCAAAACGCTTCAATCGCCTCGACGGCACTAAAATCGCTATATTTATGGCTTTTATTGCAGATTTTCGCCCTTATGGACGCGACAAATGCACCAGACGGCAACTTGACTCGGTAAAACAGAATCGATAATTTTCCATTTCAGACGTCATGGCGATATTTTTCCGGTAATTTTCCATTTTCTCTATTTTTTCCGGAATAATCGCGGATGTCCGTTTCAAAGCCGGCCACATTGCCGGCGAGAAACGTGGAGGATCGCCGTGCCGGGAGTTCGCGGAGCCGGTTTCCGGCAGGGCATATGGGAAATGCGCCTGACCAGATGTTGAAGGTCATGCGCCACCGGAGGATCAAAAATGAAATTTTCGAGCAAGCTTGCTCTTGGAACCGCTGTCGCCGTTTTCAGCCTGATGGGCGTCGCGCAGGCGGAAACCACCGTCAGGATCATGGGTATTGAACCCAATGATGCCTTTGAGAAGACAATCAACCAGGAGGTCTTCGACGCCTATGAGGCCGACCATCCCGACACCAAGATCTCGATGGAATATCTGGAAAACTCCGCCTTCAAGTCGAAACTGCCGACTGTGCTTCAGTCCGACAAGCGCCCTGACCTCTACTGGTCCTGGGCCGGCGGCGTTCTCGACGAGCAGTTCCAGAGCGGCGTGACCCAGGACATCACGGCTTCGGTAAAGGACGATTTCGACGCCACCATCCCGCCCGGTCCGGTCCAGAGCTTCACGGTGAACAATGAGATCGTCGGCGGGCCGACCAAGGTCAGCCTGATCGTGCTCTGGTATAACAAGGCACTGGCAGAGAAAGCCGGTATTGATCCCGCGTCGATCAAGACCTGGGACGATTTCCTCGCCGCGGTGCAGAAGGCCAAGGATGCAGGCATCACGCCGATCGTCGCCGGCGGCAAGGACAAGTTCCCGCTGCATTATTATGTCGCCTATCTCGCAACCCGGATCATGGGTGTCGACGAACTGGCCGCCGCGCGCGCCGGCGAAAATGGCGGCTTCAACAATCCCGACTTCATCAAGGCGCTGACCGAATTCAAGCGTCTTGCCGATCTTCAGCCATTCCAGCAGGGCTTTGCCAGCGCCACCTTTGCCAAGGAAAGCGGCATGTTCGGCGATGGCGACGCCCTGTTCGAACTGGCTGGCCAGTGGAACTACTCGACCCAGAAGGGCAATTCGGCAAGCGGCCAGGGCCTGCCGGAAGAAGATCTCGGCATGATGACCTTCCCGACCTATCCGGGCGGCAAGGGTGAGCCAACCGATGTCGTCGGTGGGGTCAATGGCTGGGTTGTCACCAAGGATGCACCGCCTGAGGCCGTCGACTTCCTGAAATACTGGGTCTCCAAGCCGGTTGTGGAAAAATATGCCGCTGCCGGTCAGTGGATCCCGGTTGCCAAGGGTGCCGGCGAGGCACTGACCAACCCCTATTTCCAGACCGTCTCCAAGATGGCCGGTGATGCGGCCCACCTGCAGCTCTATCTTGATCAGGCCTTTGGCCCCAATCTTGGTGCCACGGTCAATGACATCGCCGCCGACCTCGCAATTGGCGCAGTTACGCCGGAAGAGGCCGCCCAGACGCTGGAAGACGAACGCGAAATGGAGTGATCCTCCCACCCCCGGCAGGCAGTTCCTGCCGGGGCTTTTTCCCTTCACAATTTCTCCCCGTGCCGGAAAGCTGATAACCGGCTCCGGCCCGGGCCTTTTCAGGAATGCATGCGCGCCGGCCCTGCCGAAAAACGCGTCATGCACGGCAGGAGGACAGGATGTCTATCCAGACGGGTGGCGGCACCCTCACTGAGACACAAGCCGGGGTCAAAAAGGTCCTCTGGCGCCCCTCGAATGCGCTGGTAACGCTCGTGATCTTCATGTTGCCCGCCTTCATTCTCTTCACCACTTTCGTCATGCTGCCGATGATCGATGCGGCGCATTTCTCGCTCTACAAGTGGAATGGCTACGGTTCGCCGACGGATTTCGTCGGCCTGCAGAATTTCGAGCGGCTGGCGGGAAACCGGATTTTTCTCCATTCCTTCGGCAATTCGCTGAAGATCATCGGCACCTCGCTGTTCATCCAGTTGCCGCTGGCGCTCGTCCTGGCGCTGCTGATTTACGAAAAGCACTGGTCGAACACGGTTTTCCGGCTGATCTTCTTCCTGCCCTATATTCTGGCCGAGGTGGCAAGCGGCCTGATCTGGAGCTTCATCTTTGACGGGGACTATGGTCTTGCGGCCGAGATCGCCCGCTGGCTGCATGTCGACAATTTCTACATCCTGGCCAATCGCGAATGGGCCTTCACCGCAATCATGACGGTGATCGTGTGGAAATATTTCGGCTTCCACATGATGATCTATATTGCTGGCCTGCAATCGATCCCGAAGGACCAGATCGAGGCCATCACCATCGATGGCGCCGGGCCCCTGCAGGTCATCCGCTATGTCAAGCTGCCTGCGCTGAAGCCGGCGCTGACCATGTCGGTGTTCTTCTCCGTCATCGGCGCCATGCAGGTCTTCGACATCATCATTCCCCTCACCAATGGCGGACCATCGAACCTGACGCATACTATTGTCAGCTTCCTCTACACCTTCGGCCTGCAGCGCATGAATATCGGCTTCGGTAGTGCCGTCGGCATTATCCTCTTCCTGTTCTGCGCAACATTCGCCTTCACCTATCGCTCGACCTTCCAGCGTGAGAAAGGAACGGCACGATGAACTCCGAGACCATGTTCAACTGGCGTGCAGCGCTGCGTGTCATCTTCCTACTGTTGATGACGACCGTCATTCTGCTGCCGCTCTCCATCACCGTCTTCGGCGGCTTCAAGAGCCTTGGCGAGCTGCGCATTTCGCCGATCGGCCTGCCGCATGAATGGGTGCTCAGCAATTATGCCGATATTCTGGGTTCCGGCGAATTCTGGGGCTACCTACGCAATTCGCTGACCATTTCGGTCTCCTGCGTGGTGCTGACGCTGATCATCTCCGGCATGGCGGCCTATTGCTTTGCGCAGCTGCATTTCTTTGGCAAGAAGATGCTGTTTGCCTATTTCACCGTCGGGATGATGTTTCCCTTCGCCACCGCCATTCTGCCGCTGTTCATCAAGATCCGCGATCTCGGCCTGCTTGACAGTCCGGCGGGCGTCATCTTTCCGCAGGTCGCCTTTGGCCTCGCCTTCTCGATGATGCTGTTTCGCGGCTTTTTCGAGCAGCTGCCGAAGGAACTGTTCGAGGCAGCTCAGATCGACGGCATCGGCTATATGGGCTTTTTCTTCCGCTTCACCCTGCCACTGTCCGTGCCGATCCTGTCGACGGTTGCCACCTTCGTCTTCGTGCAGAGCTGGAATAACTTCCTGCTGCCCCTGGTCGTTCTCAACGAACAGCCCGCCTACACCTGGACGCTCGGCATGATGCAGTATCGCGGTGCCTATATGACCGACTGGAGCCGCGTGCTCGCCTTCGTGACGCTGACCATGGTGCCGGCGGTCGTGTTTTTCTTCGCTGCCCAGAAATACATCGTCGCAGGTCTGACCGGCGGCGCCGTGAAGGGCTGAGCGGACGTCCATTTCCAAAAAGGAATTCATCATGGCAATGATTGCCAATCCCATCCTCCGTGGTTTCAATGCCGACCCCTGCATCTGCCGGGTCGGGGAGGACTACTACATCGCCACCTCGACCTTCGAATGGTATCCGGGCGTGCAGCTGCATCACTCGCAAGATCTGAAGAACTGGCGGGTGGTCAAGCGGCCGCTGGAGCGCGCCTCCCAGCTAGATATGCGCGGCGAGCAGGATTCCGGCGGCGTCTGGGCGCCCTGCCTCACCTATGCCGATGGCCTGTTCTGGCTGATATACACCGACATGAAGCGCGCCGAGGGCGACTTCAAAGACAGCTTCAACTATCTGGTCACCGCCCCTGCCATAGAAGGTCCATGGTCGGATCCCGTCTATCTCAATGCCTCCGGCTTCGACCCTTCACTGTTCCATGACGAAGACGGACGGAAATATCTGATCAACCAGCTCTGGGACTATCGCCGCAAGCCAACCGCCTTTGCCGGAATCGTGCTGCAGGAATATTCCCATGACGAGAAGAAGCTGATCGGCGAACCGAAGGTCGTCTATCACGGCACCTCCGCCGGCATTACCGAGGGACCGCATCTCTACCGCTTCAATGGCTGGTATTACATGGTAACCGCCGAGGGCGGCACGGGCTATACGCACACGGTCTCGGTCGCCCGCTCGAAAAATCTCGAAGGCCCTTATGAGGACCATCCCGATCTGCATCTGCTGACCAGCCGCGACGATCCGCAATCGCCGATCCAGCGCTCCGGCCATGGCTCGATCATCGAGACGCCGGAGGGTGAATTCTACATGGTACACCTGATGAGCCGGCCGATGCCGGGCGTCAGACGCAGCGTGCTCGGCCGCGAGACCTCGATCCAGAAGGTTGTTTTTGATGCTGAAGGCTGGCCGCGCCTTGCCCATGGCGGCATGGCACCGGCACTTGAGGTCGAGACACCCAAGGGCGTGACAGCCGGCGAAACAATTGCCGATGTCACCGATACCGATTTCGACAGCCCGGATCTGCCGATCGACTTCCAGTGGCTGCGAAGCCCGCAGCCGGAACGTCTGTTCAGCCTGTCGGCCCGTCCGGGCCATCTGCGCCTTTATGGCCGTCAATCGATCGGCAGCTGGTTCGAACAGGCGCTCGTTGCCCGCCGCCAGACTGAATTTGCCTGCCGGGCCGAAACTGTGACCGATGCTCAGCCGAAAAGCTTCCAGCATCTGGCCGGACTGATTGCCTATTACAACCGCTCGAAATTCCACTATCTGGCGATTTCCGGCGACGGTCAGGGCGGCCGGGAACTCTCGATCATATCCTGTGCCGGATCATGGCCGGAATCATCGCTGAACTTCGCGCTGCGACAGCCGGTTGTGCTGCCGGGCGAAGGCAAAGTCCGGCTCGGCCTCGCGATTGACGGTGTCGTGCTGCAGTTCCGCTACGCCATTGATGACGGTGACTGGCAGCCGGTCGGTCCGACGCTCGATGCCTCGGTGCTGTCCGATGAAGGCGGACGTGGCGTCAATGGCAGCTTCACCGGCAATTTCATCGGCATGGCCGCCTATGACCTCGCCGGAGGCACATTTTCCGCCGATTTCGACAGCTTCCGCTACGAAAACGCCTGAAAGCACCGGCCAGCCGAACAAAGGCCTCCCGGCAGCAACCGGGAGGCCTCAGGCTGCTGACAAAGCGATTCAGATTGCTTGTTTGGGATGGAATAGCCGCCTCCCCTCTTTCGTCATCCCCGTGCTCGTCACGGGGATCCAGGCTCTTCAGGGCATTGGATTAAAAGAGTCTTTCGCCGCGCAGACGCGCGTCGGCTGGATGCCTGTGACAAGCACAGGCATGACGTCAGCGAAAAGGGTGCGTTTTTCAGCAATCTGAGGCCTCCCGGCAGCAACCGGGAGGCCTTTTGCTTGTCAGCTGTTCAGCGCTGCCGCTTCGGTCCGTCAAGCGCCAGGACAAGAATGCAGCCGATGAGACCAGCGGCGGCCGAAAGGACGGCCGTGCCGGAATAGTCGGTGAAACGGGTTCCAAGCGCAAACAGGCCTGCACCAAGTCCGGCGCTTGCAAACATGTTGACCGAAATCAGGGAACTGCCGACCCCGGGACGATCTTCAATCAGATTCTGCAGATAGGTGATCGGCACGGAGATGATCGCGGCGGCGCCAAGGCCTGCGACCGGCGTCAGCGCATAGGCCTGCCAGGGCTCGCTGACATGGCCGAGCAGATAGAGATAGACGACATAGACCGCCGCGCCGATCACCAGCGTGACCACATGCGGCAAGACCCGCTCGACATAGGACCAGAAGATGATGAAAACGATCTCCAGGCCCGCAACAATGCCAACCAGCAGGCCGACATCCGAGACCGTGCCGCCCGCCTGACCGGTAATGATCAGCGGCAGCACCGTGCCGCACATATGCATCATCGCCGTGATCAGCGAGATCGCCAGCAGGCGGATCCACAGTCCCGCCCCAGCAAAGGCAGCAAAAGCCTTCAGAAACGGCTCGCTGCGGCGATTGGCAACCACGGCTTCCGGCTCATGGCCCGAAAGCGAGAACAGCGACACACAGACAAGTGACGCAAGACCGGCGAACAGAAAGGACGGCAGCATGCTGGAACTGCCCGCCAGCAGGGCGCCGACCACGCCCGGAACCAGCACCCAGGACAGGGACAGCACGGCGCGGACGGCCGAGTTCACCGACACCATTTCCTGATAGGGCCGGCCGACGATCTGCACCCGGACATTGGCGAAGATCAGCGGATTGAGGGCCGTGAAAAAGGGAATGAACAGTATTTTGGCGATCGTGAAAGACGATTGCGACGGCAGCAGATAGACCCAGAGAAACCCGATGACACCAGTGAGGCTGGTGACCATCAGCGAAACCCTGAAACTGCCGATCCGATCGGCGAGCGAGCCGATCAGGATACTCGCCACCACTGAGACTAGGGCGCCGAGAAGGATCACCATCGCATAAGCGCGGTCCGTCATGCCCAGCTCCTGAATGCCGATGATCGACAGATAGGGCGAGGTCGCAGCACCGGCAAAGCCAAAGAAAAAAAGCCCCGCGGCAGACAATCTGAGCACGGGATTCGAATAGACGAGCGACAGGGTCTTGGGCATGAGGACCAGCACAAAACAGAAATGAAAGGAAAGGTACCGGCAGGAGCGCTGCCCTGTGCAATCGATACATCACTTAAGCACCGGAGAATAGTGGTTTTCCACAGCCCAGACAGCAAAAATGCGACGAGTCGGCCACAGGGTACCGGCTGCCCGCACCAAGGTCCGCCGCCAAAGGTCGCGACCCGAAATTCTACCCTGCCGATATCCGAAGATATAAACACAACCCAGAGGGGCTTCAGTTCAATTTCTCCTATGGGCCGCTTCGGTTTCAGACCGCTACCAAGGCCGGAACCCGTCTCTCATAATCATTTTCATAATTTGAATGTGATGAAGGACTGCCTGCGTGACGTCTGTTGCTGAAAAGACCATTTCCCCGATCCCCGCAGCGGAAAACACCCGCACGGATGATCAGTCATGCAGAAGCATTCTCAATGCTCTTGAGGGCAAGGGCGAACTGCTCGTTGTCGACAAGCCGGTCAGTGCGAAGTTCGATGTATCGGCGATGCTGTCGCTCGCCGACCACCGCGCTGCCGTGCGCTTCGACAAAATCGAAGGCTCCGACATACGGCTCTTCGGCAACCTTCTGACCAGCCGCGAACGCATTGCAATGGCACTTGGTGTTTCTGTCGATCAGATCCAGAAGACACTGACGGACGCCGTGCGCAATCCGATCAAGCCGGAAATCATCGACAACGCTCCGGTCCAGGAGGTTGTCGTCCGCGAGAATGTTCTCGCCGGCCTGCCGGTTCCGCATTTTTTCCAGCGTGAGACCGGCCCTTACATCTCCGCCGGCATGATCATCGCGAAGGATCCCGAAACCGGTCTCGGCAATGCCTCCTATGCCCGGCTGAAAGTGCTGAATGAAAACGAGGCGATGATCGGCATTGCCCCGAACCACCACCTCGCCATCATGGCCCGCAAGGCGGCCGCCATGGGCAAGCCGCTGCCCTTCGCCGTCGTGCTCGGCGCCCACCCTGCCATCCAGCTGGCCGCCTGCCTCTATCTCGGCCTCGGCGATGACGAGATGGAGAATGCCGGCGCCCTGCTCGGCGCACCGGTACGCATGGCCAAAACCGTGAGCTCCGACCTGCTCGTTCCGGCCGAAGCCGAGGTTGTCCTCGAAGGTCTGATCCATTCCGACCGGCCGCTGGTCGAAGGACCGGTTTCCGAATATCACGGCATGTATGAGGATTACGGCAGTGGCCTGATCTGCACCTTCCAGGCTCGCACCAACCGGGCAGACGCCATGTTCCAGGTGATCGAACCGGGTTATCACGCCGAACATATCTTCATCGCCGCCGTGCCGATTGCAGCCTCGCTGAAGGCCCAGCTTTCCCGCGCGCTGCAAAATGTCGGTGATGTCGCGGTAACCGCCACCGGTTCCGGCCGCAACGATGTGATCGTCCAGCTGAAGGATCCCCGCCCCGGCCAGGCGCGCCGCGCCATGGCAATCTGCTGGGGGGCCGTCAGCATCATCAAGAATGTCACCATTATCGATGCCGATGTCGATCCGTGGGATCTGGCGGCCGTCGAACTTGCCAAGATGACCCGCATGCGCGCCGAACGTGACGTTCTGATCATCAGCGACCTGCCGGCCGACCGCTCGGAAGCCCAGGAAGACGGCGGCGTTGTCGCCAAGATCGGCTACGACGCGACGATGAAGGCAGGCGACCGTTCACAGGGCTATGACAAGGCCCTGCCGCCCGAGGATGCCTATGCCCGCATGCGCAGCCTTCTCTCAACCATCCGTCCGGACCTTCTGCCATGACAGTTCTCCCCTTCGCTAGCGGAAGCAACGGACAAAGCGCGCGGAGCGCCGGAAACAGGAGACGACAATGCGCCGTATGATCGTCGCCATCACCGGAGCATCCGGGACCTGCTACGGCATCCGCGCGCTCGAAATGTTGCGCGCGATCGAAGATGTCGAGACCCATCTGGTGATCTCGCCATCGGCGATCCGCACCGCACAGGAAGAGGGCATCGACATGAGCGCGGACGAAATCCGCGCGCTCGCCGACGTCAATTACAGCCATAAGGATATCGGTGCGGCGATTGCTTCCGGCTCATTCCGCTCCGCCGGCATGCTGGTCGCGCCCTGCTCGGTGAAAACGCTCAGCGGCATCGCCCATTGCTACGCCGAAGACCTGATTACACGGGCAGCCGATGTCTGCCTCAAGGAACGTCGCCGGCTCGTGCTGATGCTGCGCGAGACACCGTTTCATGCCGGACATATCGCATTGATGGATCAGGCGACCCGCAGCGGCGCGATCATCATGCCCCCCGTTCCGGGCTTTTACACAAAGCCCAAGACGATCGACGACATCATCAATCAGAGTGTCGGCCGGGCACTCGACCTGTTTGATATCAGCCATCCGGCCGTCAGGAGATGGAGGGACACGGATCAGGCGGACCACTAGCAGGCGGTTCGTATCGGGGCATGCAACCCATGCCGCATAGAAATCACAATCGGGAACATGTATCCGTCCGCTCATAGAGGGACGGAGAGATTGGAGAAACAGGCAATGCCATTCACTTCGAAGCGCCGTTCCGGCACTTTTCTCACCTCTGGTCGCGCGCTGATGATGGCGCTGGCGCTTGCAGCAGCCGGCCCCGTCGTCTCGGGCGCGATCGCCACCAAGGCCGTTGCTGACGACCAGCAGCCGATCGCCGGCGGCGAGATGACCATCATTAACGGCTCGGATATCACCAGCTGGGATCCGGCGCTGACCAACGGCACCTATCCGGGTGGCCCGATGGACGTTCGTGACGCCATTTACGGCGTGCTCGTCTATATCGACGTCAACGGCAAGATCCAGGGCGGCATGGCCGAAAGCCTGACCAGTGAAGACGCCCAGACCTGGACGCTGAAGCTGCGCCCCGGCATCACCTTTTCCGATGGCGAAGCCTATGACGCCGAAGCCGTGAAGTATAACTGGGATCGCATGGCCGACCCGGAAACCATGGCTCCGACCCAGGCTTTCGTTTCGTCCTGGGACAAGAGCATCAAGATCATCGATCCGCTGACCCTGACGATCACGCTCGACCAGCCGAACCGCAACTTCGGTTCGCAGCTTGCCCAGCAGGCCCCTTTCATCGGTTCGCCGAAGGAACTGGCCGCTGCCAAGCAGAAGTCCGACATCAAGCCTGTCGGCGCCGGCCCGTTCATCTTTGACAGCTGGGACCAGGGCGTTTCCATGACGCTGAAGCGCAACCCCAACTACTGGGATCAGCCGCGTCCCTATCTCGACACGCTGAACTTCAAGATCATCCCGGAAACCAACAGCCGTATCGCAACCGTTGTTCAGGGCGGCGCGACCATGATGGCCGGCTATCCCTACCAGTTCGGTTCCAATGCTGAGGCGCCCGGTGTTGCCACCCATGAGATCCCGATCCCGGGCCTCTACCGCGCCTTCTTCAACCAGACGTCCGGCCCCTTCACCGATGTGCGTGCCCGCAAGGCTTTCTATGAGGCGATCGACCGTTCGCGCCTGATGCAGGCCTATACGCAGACCGGTGGCTATGTCACGCCGAACAACTACTTCACTCAGGTCTCGCCTTACTACCAGACGGAATACAATCTGCCGGAATACAATCCGGAAGATGCGCAGAAGATTTTCAATGAGCTGGCCGATGAAGGCAAGCCGTTCGAAATGAAGCTGGTCACCTATTCCAACTCCGACCTGAAGCGTCTGGCGTCCTACGTTCAGCAGGTCATGAGCGCCTACAAGAACGTCAAGGTCGACGTCGACATCGTCGATCAGGCCATGCTGACCACCACCTGCAAGGACCAGCTGAACTTCGACCTTTGCGTCGACGGCGGCGTTCTGGTTGCCAACGGCGCCGAGCCGACCATTTCCGGTCATCTGGCATCCGACGGCATCTACAACTGGGGCCAGTACAGCAACCCGAAGATGGACGAAGAGCTGAAGGCCGCCAGCGCCACCATGGACGACGCCGAGGTCAAGGCTGACTATCTCGACGTCCAGAAGATGGTCGCAGAGGACCTGCCGCTCTATATCTTCGGTTCGGAAACGCGCTTCCTGCTGCTGCGCGACAACACCGGCGGCATCGTCCCGTCTGACGGCGGCATGCTGCAGAAGCAGTATCTCTATGTTTGCGACGACGCCTGCCAGGCGAAGAAGTAAACCAGAATGTGACGACTGCGATCCGCCTCAGGGCGGATCGCAACCCGGGCCGGCCGATATTTCAGTGTCCCGCCCCGGCGGAAGAACAACCATCCCTTAAAAAAAGGCCATCACACATGTTCGACAAGCGACCCAGAACCACTTTCCGCGAGCTTTTCGCCCGCGAACAGGTCTTCACCCCTTGCGTCTGGGACTGCTATTCCGCCAAGGCCGCCGAAATGGCCGGCTTCAAGGCCACACTTTTGAGCGGCGCATCGGTCGGTTTCTCCATGTCCGGCGTTCCCGATATGGGACTGCACAATCAGGAAGAACTGATCTGGGCCACCGACCGGATTGCCGATTACTCCCCGTTGCCGCTGATCATCGATGCCGATGACGGCTTTGGCGACGTCGCCCAGGCCTATCGTACCTGCAAGCGCCTGGCCAAGGCCGGTGCCGCTGCCATCCTGATCGAGGATACGCCGAACGAACGCGGCTATGCCCGCTTCGGCCGCGCCATGGAAGAGGCAACGCTCGCCGGCAAGGTCGACGGCAATGTTACCCATGAAGTCGTATCCGCCGAACTCTGGCTCGCCAAGATCAAGGCCGGCATCGAAGCCTGCGAAGGCACCGACTGCGTGATCATCGCCCGCTCGGAATCGAAGCTCGAAAAGGGCCTCGACGATGCGATCGAGCGCTGTGTCCGCGCTGCCGAACTCGGCGCCGAAATGACCTATGTCCACGGGCTGCGCACGCTTGACGAGTGCAAGAAGGTCGCCAAGGTTCTGCCCGGCTGGAAGATGTTCGGCGATGTCGCCACCATTGACGGCAAGCCCTTCGTCACCCTCGACGAGATCGCCGAACTCGGCTTCAACCTCGTCACCATGCATTATCTGGAAAAGGCTTCGATGTTCGGCATGATGGATTACGGCCGTCACGTTTTCGCCGACCAGTCGACCCGCTATGCCGATGAGCATGACATGGGCGGCTATACCAAGGCCGAGCAGAAGCAGCTGCTTGAACGCGACAGCGGCTGGCTCGATGCCGAAGCTGAATGGAAGAAGGTCTGAGGCGGTCACCTCGCCCTGAAAAAGGCGGGGACCGGATCAACGGATAACCCCGTCCCCGCCTGAAATTCGGGCGCGAAGACAAGAACAGAAGGAGCGGTGCCTTGAGAAACGGCGTCCTGCTTTATGGAAAAGCGATCGGAATGCGGCTGCTGGCTGGTATACCGGTATTTTTCCTGGTCACATTTGCAGCCACGGCGCTTGCAAATCTGTCGCCAGGTTCGCCGGCCCAGCTGATCCTCGGCGATAATGCCACCCAGGAACAGATTGCCAAGCTCAATGCTGAATATGGCTATAACCTGCCGATCTTCCAGCGCTATCTGCACTGGCTCGGCGGCGTGATCCATGGCGATTTCGGCGTTACGCTGTTTTCCCAGCAGCCGGTGTCCCAGCTTCTGATCGACCGTGCATCCGTGACCTTCGAAATCGCGCTTCTCGCCCAGCTGGTCTCCTTCCTGATCGGCGTGCCGCTTGCCATGTATACGGCAAGCCATCCGGGCAAATTCGCCGACACGGCGATGCGGTCCGTCTCGTCGCTGCTTCTGGCGGTGCCGACCTTCGTCATCGTGGTGCTGCTGTCCTATCTTTTCTCGCTGATCCTGCGCTGGCTGCCGGCAACCGGCTGGGCCTCCTTCTCCGACGATCCGCTCGCCAATCTCTGGTATGTCTGTCTTCCCGTCATGTGTCTTGCGGCCCATCAGTGCGCCTATCTCTACCGCGTTGCCCGCAATGAGTTTGTTACGGCCCTGCAGGAAGATTTCGTTCAGGTTGCCCGCGTCAAGGGCCTGTCGCTCAGCTATATCCTGTTCCGCCATGTGCTGCGGCCGGCGCTGCCACAGATCATCACGGTCATGGGCATGTCGATGACCTATCTGCTGGCTGGTTCCTTTGTCGTCGAGGCCTATTTCGCCGTGCCCGGCATCGGCTGGACCGTGCTCTCGGCGGTCAAGAACCATGATCTGGCGGTCGTTCAGGGCATCCTCTCGCTGACAGTTGTCATCTTCGTCGCGATCTTCATTCTCGTTGATCTCTGCTACGCCATCATTGATCCCAGGGTAGATGTCGCATGAGCCAGTCATCCCACATTCCGACCGGCTTGCCCGAAGAAAGCGACAAGGCGACCCTTGCGGCGATCGTCGAGGCAGCCCTGCCCAGGACCCGGCGCCTGCGCTTCCCCGAGGCATCGGCCTTCGAAGTCCTTTCTGCGGTGTTCCTGATCGTTCTGGTTCTCGCCGCTGCCTTCGTGAATTTCATTCCCGGCCTTGTCAGCCCGATCTTTCCCTATGGCGACTTTTCCCAGCCGCCAAGCCTGACGCTGAACGGACTGCTTGGCACCGACGAGATCGGCCGCAGCATTTTGTCCCGCGTCATCTGGGGCGCTCGCGCCTCGCTGACCATCGTGCTGTTTGCAACGCTGCTTTCGGCCTGCTGCGGCCTGATGCTCGGTCTTCTGGCCGGCTATTACCGCGGTATCGTCGAGCGCATCGTCGATCTTTATGCCAACACCATGTCGTCGCTGCCGTCGATCCTCGTCGTGCTGGCCTTCGTTGCAGTCACCGGTTCGTCTGTGATGACGATCACCCTGGTGCTCGGCATTCTCGACATCGGCACCTATGCCCGCGTCGCCAAGGGCGGTGTGATTTCGCAGTCTAGCCGTGATTATGTGCTGGCCGCCCGCGCCATGGGCGCTTCCGACCGCCGCATTCTCCTAAAGGAGATCCTGCCGAACCTGGTGCCCGCCCTGACCGCCATCATGCCGACGCTGATGGCCGGCCTGATCGTGACGGAAGGTTCACTCTCCTTCCTTGGCTACGGCATCCCGGCCCCCGCGCCCTCCTGGGGCGGCATGATCGCCGCCTCGACTGACCTGATCAGCCGTTTTCCGCTTCTGATCCTCGGCCCGATCCTCGCCATCGTGCTGACGGTCTATGCGCTGAACACGGTGGGCGACTATTTCGCCAGACGGCTCAACAGCCGCGACCGGAGTGCATGACATGGCTGAGACAGAAAAAGACAATCCGCTGCTGAAGGTCGACACCATCGCCTGCACACTGGAAACCGACAGCGGCCCTGTGCGCGTGCTCGAAGATATCGTCTTCCGCCTGAACGCAAAAACCGCACTCGGCATTGTCGGCGAAAGCGGTGCCGGCAAATCCATGCTGATCAAGGCGATCATGGGCATCACGCCCAACGGCATGCGCGTTGACGGCCGCATCTTCTTCGATGGTGAGGATCTGTTGAGCCTGCCGCGCCAGAAGCGCGCCGAACTCACCGGCCGCCGCGTCGGCATGGTGTTCCAGAACCCGATGACCTCGCTCAACCCGTTTGTGCGCATAGGCCGCCAGATCGAGGAAGCCGCCCGCGCCCATCTCGGCCTCACCAAGAAGGACGCCCGCGCCCGCGCCATCGAACTGCTCGGCGTTGTCGGCATTCCCGATCCCGAAGACTGCTACGGCTATTTCCCGCATCATTTCTCCGGTGGCATGAAGCAGCGCATCATGATTGCCGCAGCCCTTGCCTGCAAGCCGGAGCTTCTGATTGCCGACGAAGCGACAACGGCGCTTGATGTGACGGTGCAGAAGGAAGTGCTCGACCTGCTGCAGGCGCTGCAGCGCGAACGCGAAATGTCGATGATCATCGTCTCGCACAATCTCGCCATCGTTGCCGGGCGGACCGATGAACTGCTGGTGCTCTATGGCGGCCATATCGTCGAATACGGCAAGACCGATGTCGTGTTCCGCAATCCGCGCCATCGCTACACGCAAGCCCTGCTTTCAGCCATGCCGAAGATGGACCAGCCGGCCCATGCCAAGCTCACCACCATTCCGGGCTCGCCGCCCTCGCTTGCGGTTGGCCGCAAGGGCTGCCCCTTTGCCCCGCGCTGCACGGCAGCCGAGGCCATCTGCCACGAGACGATGCCGCACATGACCGTGAACCGCGATGGCAACCACCGCTTCGCCTGCCATTTCCCGGTCGGCCAGCCCGACGGGCCCGTGATCAGCCACGCCGAAACGGAAAGGGCCGAATAGATGAACAATCAGACCCCTGCCCCGACCATGCGCGATGCCGCCCTGCTGACGGTTGAAAATCTTTCGGTGCGCTTCACCCGTTCCGGCAAGACCATGCTGGCGGTCGATGATGTCTCGATCGATGTCGCCGCCGGCGAAACCCTCGGACTGGTCGGCGAAAGCGGCTCGGGCAAGACCACGATCGGCCGCGCGGTCCTGCGCCTTCTCGGCGCCGCCAACACCGAGACCGAAGGCACGATCACCTTCGAGGAAAAGGACATCAACAGCCTGTCGGCCGGCGACATGCGCCGCATGCGCCAGCATCTGCAGATGATCTTCCAGGATCCGGTTTCCTCCTTCAATCCGCGCCGCAAGGTGGAGGATATCGTCGCCGAGGGCCTCGAGATCCAGGGCGTCTCCCGCGCCGAGCGTGACAAGCGCGTCGATGCAGCGCTCGCCGCCGTCGGCTTTACCCGCGAACAGGTTGCCGGTCGCAAGCCGCACCAGTTTTCCGGCGGTCAGTGCCAGCGCCTCGCCATTGCCCGCGCGCTTGCCGTCGAGCCGCAGCTGATTGTCTGCGACGAGCCGGTCGCCTCGCTCGATGTCTCGGTGCAGGCCCATATCATCAATCTGCTGCAGGACATTCGCGAGCAGCGCAAGCTGGCGCTGATCTTCATCTCGCACGATCTCGCCGTGGTGAAGAATGTCTCGGACCGTGTCTGTGTGCTCTATATGGGCCGGATCGTCGAGATTGGCGATGCCAAGGCAATCTATGACCGCCCCGCCCATCCCTACACACGCACCTTGCTCGAGGCCGTGCCGGTGATCGATCTCGATCAGTCGACCGCACCGGCCGCGCCCCGCAGCGCCGTTCCCTCGCGCATCCGCCCGCCGGAAGGCTGTGCCTTCCGGCTGCGCTGCCCGCGGGCGCAAGACAAATGCGCCAGCGTGACGCCGACGCTTGCCGAGGCCCCGGGCGGACAGTTCGCGGCCTGCCATTTTCCCCATGACGAGCCCGCGCCGGGCATGAAACCGGCCTGAGGACAGAAGGGGACAGAAAGGAAGACGAAATGAGTGACTTCGATACGGTGATCCGTGGCACGCTTGTTACGGAAGACGGCGTGAGCGAAGGCGGATTTGTCGCCGTTCGCGATGGAAAGATTGCAGGCCTCGGTACCGGCACGCCGCCCGCTGCCCGCGAAACCCATGATTTCGGGTCCGCGCTCATTCTTCCCGGCGCCATCGATCCGCAGGTTCATTCGCGTTCGCAGAAGGACCAGGAAGACTTTGTCTGGTCGACCCGTTCGGCAGCCGCCGGCGGCGTCACCACCATCGTCGACATGCCCTATGATGCCGGCAAGCTGATTTCCACCGCCGACATGATCGCTGAAAAGGCCGCAAGTGCGGGCGAGCAGGCCCGCGTCGACTTCGCCCTCTACGGCACGATCAACCCGCTGCATGGCGCCGCCCATATCGCCGAAATGGCGGAAGCCGGGGCTGCGGCATTCAAGTTCTCCACCTTCGAGACCGATCCCAACCGCTTCCCGCGCATCACCACGCCGATGCTGCATGATGCCTTTGCCGAAGTGGCCAAGACCGGCCTTGCCGCCGGTGTTCACAATGAGAATGACGAATGCGTCAAGACCTGGCTGAAGGCGATGAAGGATGCCGGGCGCACCGACTATGCCGCCCATTCCGCGTCACGCCCGATCGTTGCCGAAATGCTGGCAACGGCCGAGGTCTATGAGCTCGGTGCTGCCACCGGCTGCCCTGCCCATATCGTCCATTGCTCGGCAAGCCGTGGGTATGACATGGCAGCAGCCTACCGCGCACAGGGCTTTGAATCGACCATCGAGGCCTGCATTCACTATCTCGTTCTCTCCGAAGAGGAAGACGTCTCCCGTCTGCTCGGCCGTGCCAAGTGCAACCCGCCGATCCGGACGATGAAGGAGCGCGAGGCCCTGTGGCAGCAGGTTGCCGCTGGCAATGTCACGGTGATCTCCACCGACCATGTTTCCTGGAGCCTCAAGGCCAAATCCTCCGACAACATGCTGGAAAATGCCTCGGGCATGCCGGGCCTTGAAGTCATGGCGAGCCTGTTCCTCGACGGACTGACCAAACGCGGCCTGCCGCTGACCATTGCCGCGCGGCTGATGGCCGGCAATCCGGCACGTCTGTTCCGCATCGCCGATCAGAAGGGCGGGCTGAAGCTCGGTCTTGATGCCGATATCGCCGTCTTTGCAGAGCGCCCGCGCATTTACGATGCGTCGGCCAGTGGCCACAATGTCGTCGGCTGGAGCCCCTATGAGGGCATGAATATCCGCCACGCGACGGTCGCGACCTTCCAGCGCGGCAAGGCGATCTTTGACGGCACCGATGTTCTGGCAGAACCGGGCGCGGGACGCTTTGTGCGACCCTCCCGTCCGCTTCCGGGTCATGCAGCATGAGTGAGCGCATCAACCTCGCCGCCGTCGAAATCCAGCCGCTGCAGGCCGATTTCGATCAGCTGGCGGCAATCACCGAACCCGACAAACCCTGGACGCGGCGTTCCTTCACACCGATGTTCCTGAAGGGCCGCGATTACCTCAAGACCCGTTTCGAGGCGGAAGGACTGAGCGTTCGCCTTGATGCCGCCGGCAATCTGATTGGCCGTCTGGAGGGATCCGAGCCCGGCGTGATCATGACCGGCTCGCATTCCGACACCGTTCCCTCCGGGGGCCGGTTCGACGGCATTGCCGGCATTGCCTGTGGTCTTGCCGCCATCCGCGCGCTGAAGACCAGTGGCTACACGCCGCGTCACACGATCGAACTGGTTGATTTCCTTGCGGAAGAGCCGAGCGAATGGGGCCTTTCCTGTGTCGGCAGCCGCGGTATGGCCGGCGCGCTCGGGCCGAAGGAATTTTCCCTCATCGGCCCGGATGAGGAACTGCTCGACGCAGCAATCAACCGGATCGGCGGCGACACCGCCGCCCTTGGCAAGCCGCTGCGCGATGACATCCGCTCCTTTGTCGAGATCCATATCGAACAGGGACCGGTGCTGGAAGCCGAAGGCCTGCCGATCGGCATCGTCACCGGCATTGCCGGGATCGGGCGGCTGAAGGTCCGCTTCGAAGGTATCGCCGCCCATGCCGGCACCGCACCGATGACCATGCGTCAGGATGCGGGCCTTGCGGCTGCCCGCTTCATGCTGGCAATCCGTGATGGCGCGTGCGATCTCGCCGGCCAGGGCCGTGGCCATTTCACCGCCACGACCGGGGTTGCCCATCTGGAACCGAACGGCGCCAATGTCGTGCCGGGCGGGGCGGAAGTCATCGTCGACATCCGCGCCGAAGACGACAGCGCCATGGATGAATTCCTGGCTTCGGCCGAAACCATGGCCGGCGAAGCCGCCAGGGCAGAAGGCTGCACGGCCTTAGTTTCGCGACTGAGCCGCACCTTTGCGGTGCCCTGCGACCAGCATCTTCAGGAAACCATCGCCAACGCTGCAGAAAATCTTGGCCTCAGGACCCGTCCGCTTGCCTCGGGCGCCGGTCATGATGCCGCCTTTGTCGCCCGGCTGGCGCCGGCCGCCATGATCTTCGTGCCGTCCAGGGACGGCCGCAGCCATTGCCCGGAGGAATGGACCGATACGGCCGATTTCGTCTCCGCCGCAAACCTTCTCGCCGAAACGCTGATGCGTCTCGACCAAGAGTAAACGAAGCAGCCGGGAAACCGGCCCTCATCCCCCATCTCAAAGGACTACACATGAGCACTATCATTCTGGACGGCGACAATCTGACGATCGAGCAGGTTGTTGCGGTTGCCCGCGAAG
>NZ_JAATVV010000002.1:152300-596685 GCF_013184775.1 Martelella sp. HB161492 | reverse complement strand
TTCCGATCGCGATGGAAGAAAAGCTGCGCTTCGCTATCCGCGAAGGTGGCCGCACCGTCGGCGCCGGCATCGTCGCCTCGATCATCAAGTAATACGGCAGACCGTAAGGCGCCGTTTGAGAATGGTAGGGACATGGAATTCTCATGTCCCTACAGATTTTTGAAAATCGGCAGAGCCGGGTCGGAATAATAATCGAAGCGCCTTGTCCAGGAATGACAGGGCGCGAAAACAAACAAGGACGAGTCGCATGAAGGGCCAGAACATCCGCATCCGCCTTAAGGCGTTTGATCACCGGATCCTCGATGCCTCTACGCGTGAGATTGTATCGACGGCGAAGCGTACGGGCGCGAATGTTCGCGGACCGGTTCCGCTTCCTACCCGGATCGAGAAATTCACCGTGAACCGCGGTCCGCATATCGACAAGAAGAGCCGCGAGCAGTTTGAAATGCGCACCCACAAGCGCCTGCTTGACATTGTCGATCCGACCCCGCAGACGGTCGATGCGCTGATGAAGCTGGATCTTGCAGCCGGCGTTGATGTCGAAATCAGGCTCTGATTGATCGGGGCTTAAGCAATTCACGGGACCAATCTTCAGGCGCAGCAAGGCGGCGCGGATGATGTCCCAAAGAGAGGCAGGCGAGGGTTCACATCCCCGCCGAAACTCCAAAAGGAATGAACCGATGCGTTCAGGTGTTATAGCACGGAAGAAGGGGATGTCCCGCATCTACAATGATGCCGGAGACCATATCCCTGTTACAGTTTTGCTGATCGAAGACTGCCAGGTCGTTTCGACGCGGACCGAGGAAAAGGATGGCTACATCGCCGTTCAGCTCGGCGCCGGTCACGCCAAGCCGAAGAATACCTCCAAGGCTCTGCGCGGCCACTTCGCCAAGGCGTCGGTCGAGCCCAAGTCCGAGGTTCAGGAATTTCGCGTTTCTGAAGAGTTCCTGCTTGAGGTTGGTGCCGAGCTGACGGCCGATCACTTTGTTGTCGGTCAGCTGGTTGACGTCAGTGGCGTCACGGTCGGTAAGGGTTTTGCCGGTGCAATGAAGCGGCACAACTTCGGCGGCCTTCGTGCGACCCACGGCGTATCGGTTTCGCACCGCTCGCACGGTTCGACGGGTTCGAACCAGGATCCGGGCAAGGTGTTCAAGAACAAGAAGATGGCTGGTCACATGGGCCAGACGCGCGTCACCACGCAGAACCTTGAGGTTGTCCGTGTGGATGCAGAGCGCGGCATCATCATGGTCAAGGGTGCAGTTCCCGGTTCGAAGGGTTCCTGGATCCGCGTCCGCGACGCCGTCAAGTCCAGCATTCCGGAGAACGCACCGCGTCCGGCCGGCCTGCGCGTCGCTGAAACGAATGGAGCCGAATAATGGATCTCACTATCAAGACACTTGAAGGCAAGGACGCCGGTACGGTCAGCCTGAAGGACGAGATCTTCGGCCTGGAAGTGCGCGAAGACATTCTTGCCCGCATGGTTCGCTACCAGCTGGCCGCCAAGCGCCAGGGTACCCACCAGGCCAAGGGCCGCGCCGATATCGCCCGCACCGGTGCAAAGATGTACCGCCAGAAGGGCACGGGTAATGCACGTCACCATTCGGCACGTGCGCCGCAGTTCCGTGGCGGTGGTGCCGCGCATGGTCCGGTTTCGCGTGATCATTCCCATGATCTGCCGAAGAAGATCCGCGCTCTCGCCCTGAAGCACGCTTTGTCGTCCAAGGTAAAGTCGGAAAGCCTGATCGTCGTTGATGATCTGGTTGCGGCCGAAGCCAAGACCAAGCTGCTGTCCGGCAAGTTCGCCGCTCTCGGCCTCGACAACGCCCTGATCATCGGCGGCGCCGAACTCGATGGCAACTTCGCCCTCGCAGCGCGCAACATCCCGAATGTCGATGTGCTGCCGGTCCAGGGCATCAATGTTTACGACATCCTGCGCCGTGGCAAGCTCGTGCTTTCCAAGGCTGCGGTAGAAGCTCTGGAGGAGCGGTTCAAATGAGCGACATCCGCCATTACGACGTGATCGTTTCGCCGGTCATTACCGAGAAGTCGACCCTGGTTTCGGATAATAACCAGGTTGTCTTCAACGTCGCAAAGACGGCCAGCAAGCCGGAAATCAAAGCCGCTGTCGAAGCGCTCTTTGGTGTCAAGGTCAAGGCTGTGAACACTTTGCTGCGCAAAGGCAAGATCAAGCGCTTCCGGGGTTTCACCGGCAAGCAGAAGGACGTCAAGAAGGCGATCGTCACCCTGGCTGAAGGCCAGAGCATCGACGTATCGACCGGCGTTTGAACCAGGCCCGGTAGGGTAGAAACCCAATAGGGAATGAAAAGATGGCATTGAAACATTTCAATCCGACAACGCCGAGCCAGCGCCAGCTGGTCATTGTCGAGCGTTCGGAGCTTTACAAGGGCAAGCCGGTCAAGGCCCTGACGCATGGTCTGTCGTCCAAGGGTGGCCGTAACAACTACGGCCGCGTGACTGCCCGCTTCCAGGGCGGTGGTCACAAGCGGACCTATCGCATCATCGACTTCAAGCGTCGCAAGTTCGAAGTTGAAGGCACCGTAGAGCGTCTGGAATATGATCCGAATCGCTCGGCCTTCATCGCACTTGTCAGCTATGGCGACGGTGAGCTTTCCTACATTCTGGCGCCGCAGCGCCTCGCCGCCGGCGACAAGGTCATCGCGTCTGAAAGCGCTGTTGACGTCAAGCCGGGCAACGCGATGCCGCTGCAGTTCATCCCGGTCGGCTCGATCGTCCACAACGTGGAAATGAAGCCGGGCAAGGGTGGCCAGATCGCTCGTTCCGCAGGCACCTATGCCCAGCTGGTCGGTCGCGACCAGGGCATGGCGATCCTGCGCCTGAACTCGGGCGAACAGCGCCTGGTGCCGGGCTCTTGCCTTGCATCGATCGGTGCTGTATCGAACCCCGACCACTCGAACACGAATGACGGCAAGGCCGGCCGTTCGCGCTGGCGCGGCAAGCGCCCGCATGTTCGCGGCGTTGTCATGAACCCGATCGACCACCCGCACGGTGGTGGTGAAGGTCGTACTTCCGGTGGTCGCCATCCGGTTTCGCCGTGGGGCAAGCCAACCAAGGGCAAGCGGACCCGTTCGAACAAGTCTACCGACAAGTTCATCATGCGTTCGCGCCACCAGAAGAAGAAGTAAGAGAGGTAGTCTGAAATGGCTCGTTCAGTGTGGAAAGGACCGTTTGTCGACGGCTATCTTCTCAAGAAGGCTGAGAAGGTTCGCGAAGGCGGTCGCCATGAGGTCATCAAGATCTGGAGCCGTCGCTCCACGATCATGCCGCAGTTCGTCGGCCTGACCTTTGGTGTCTATAATGGCAGCAAGCATATTCCGGTATCCGTATCGGAAGAGATGGTCGGTCATAAGTTCGGCGAATTCGCGCCGACCCGGACCTATTACGGTCACGGCGCCGACAAAAAGGCGAAGAGGAAGTAATAATGGGCAAGGCAAAAGCCGAACGCCGGCTCAAGGAAAATGAAGCTCAGGCTGTTGCGCGCTCGATCCGCATCAGCCCCCAGAAGCTCAACCTCGTCGCCGCTTTGATTCGCGGTAAGAAGGTTGATCGGGCCCTGGCCGATCTGGAATTCTCGCGCAAGCGCATCGCAGAGACCGTCAAGAAGACTCTTGAGTCGGCCATTGCGAACGCTGAAAACAACCACGATCTCGACGTTGACCAGCTGGTCGTTGCCGAAGCCTATGTCGGCAAGTCGATGGTGATGAAGCGCTTCCACGCTCGCGGCCGCGGCCGTGCATCGCGTGTTGAGAAGCCTTTCTCGCATCTGACGATCGTTGTTCGTGAAGTCGAAGAGGAGGCCGCCTGATGGGTCAGAAGATTAATCCGATCGGTTTCCGTCTCGGCATCAACCGTACCTGGGACAGCCGTTGGTTCGCCGACAACCATGAATATGGCAAGCTGCTGCATGAGGACCTGAAGATCCGGGCATATCTGCTCAAGGAACTGAAGCAGGCCGGCATCGCCAAGGTGGTCATCGAGCGCCCGCACAAGAAGTGCCGCGTGACGATCCATTCGGCCCGTCCGGGTCTCATCATCGGCAAGAAGGGCGCAGATATCGAAAAGCTGCGTCGCAAGCTGTCGACGATGACGGATTCGGAAATGCACCTCAACATCGTTGAAGTGCGCAAGCCCGAAACTGACGCGACCCTGGTTGCTCAGTCGATCGCCCAGCAGCTGGAACGCCGTGTTGCTTTCCGCCGCGCCATGAAGCGCGCTGTGCAGTCGGCGATCCGTCTTGGCGCCGAAGGCATCAAGATCACCTGTGGCGGCCGTCTTGGCGGTGCAGAAATTGCCCGCACGGAGTGGTACCGCGAAGGTCGCGTTCCGCTTCACACGCTGCGCGCCGACATCGACTACGGTACGGCTGAAGCCGAAACCGCTTACGGTGTCTGCGGCATTAAGGTCTGGATCTTCAAGGGCGAAATCCTTGAGCATGATCCCATGGCCTCCGAGCGTCGCGCGCTGGAAGGCGACAACAAGGGTAACAGCGGCAACCAGCATCGCCGCCGCGAGAACGCCTGATTCATTTCAGGCGTCCGCCAAGTTCGGAGATAGATAAAAATGTTGCAGCCAAAGCGTACAAAGTTCCGCAAACAGTTCAAGGGACGCATCAAGGGCGTCGCCAAGGGCGGTGCGGAGCTGGCTTTCGGTGAGTATGGGCTGAAGGCGCAGGAACCGAATCGCGTCAATGCACGTGAGATTGAAGCGGCCCGCCGCGCGATCACGCGTCACATGAAGCGTGCCGGTCGTGTTTGGATCCGCATTTTCCCCGACGTTCCGGTCACCAAGAAGCCGACCGAAGTTCGTATGGGTAAAGGTAAGGGCGGCATCGAATACTGGGCCTGCAAGGTCAAGCCCGGCCGGATGATGTTCGAAATCGACGGCGTCAGCGAAGAAATCGCGCGTGAAGCTCTGCGTCTCGGCGCAGCCAAGCTTTCGGTAAAGACGCGTTTCGTTCAGCGCATCGCCGAATAAGGAGTGAATGAGATGAAGACCTCTGACGTTCACGCGATGACTGAAGACCAGCTCAAGGATGAGCTCGTAAAGCTGAAGAAAGAGCAGTTCAACCTGCGCTTCCAGAAGGCTACGGGTCAGCTGGAAAAGACGGCGCGCATCAAGGAAGTGCGTCGTGACATCGCGCGTGTGAAGACCATTGCCCGCCAGAAGGCGGGATCAGCCAAGGCCTAAAGGACCGACAAGAAAATGCCGAAACGCATTCTGCAAGGCGTTGTCGTTAGCGACAAGAACGATAAAACGGTTGTAGTCCGGGTTGAGCGTCGTTTTGCCCATCCGCTTCTCCAGAAGACGGTTCGCCGTTCGAAGAAGTACAAGGCCCACGACGCCGAGAACCAGTACAAGATTGGGGACACGGTATTCATCGAAGAATGCGCACCGATCTCCAAGGACAAGCGCTGGACGGTGGTTTCCGCCCAGGCTTAAGGCAAATTATGCGGGTATTTCGCCACGCGCTCTTGCGTTGTTGCGAAATATCTGTATGTAGCACGGACTAAAGTGCAAAGGGCGTCCAGCAATGGGCGGCCTTTTCCTTTGAGACATGTCCATAAGCTGGGCAAGGGGGCGTGAGGTGCCCAACCGGTCCGGTAACAACAAGAAGGCGACCTGATATGATTCAGATGCAAACAAACCTCGACGTCGCGGATAATTCCGGCGCACGTCGTGTCATGTGCATCAAGGTTCTGGGCGGCTCCAAGCGTAAGTATGCCTCGATCGGCGATATTATCGTCGTTTCGGTCAAGGAGGCTATTCCGCGCGGTCGCGTCAAGAAGGGCGATGTGATGAAGGCCGTAGTCGTGCGCACCGCGAAGGATATTCGCCGCGCTGACGGTTCCGTCATCCGTTTTGACAGCAATGCAGCTGTCCTGATCAACAATAACAAAGAGCCGATCGGTACGCGTATCTTCGGGCCAGTTCCGCGCGAGCTCCGCGCGAAGAGCCATATGAAGATCATCTCGCTCGCTCCTGAAGTTCTGTAAGGGAGCGCGGAACAATGCAGAAGATCAAGAAGGGCGACAAGGTCGTCGTTATCGCTGGCAAGGACAAGGGCCGTTCAGGTGAAGTTCTGTCGGTTTTCCCGAAGGAAGACCGCGCCGTCGTTTCTGGCATCAACATGGTGCGCCGTCATCAGCGTCAGACGCAGACCACTGAAGCCGGCATCATCACCAAGGAAGCTGCGATCCATCTTTCCAACCTCGCTGTTGCCGATCCCAAGGATGGCAAGCCGACCCGCGTCGGTATCAAGCTTGAGGGTGATAAGAAGGTTCGTTACGCAAAGCGCTCGGGAGATGTGATCGATGGCTGAGGTTAATTACGTACCGCGTTTCAAGGCGCTGTACCTCGAAAGCATCCGCAAGGAAATGCAGGAGGCGTTCAGCTACGCCAACGAGATGCAGATCCCGAAGATCGACAAGGTCGTCATCAACATGGGTGTCGGTGAAGCTACGGCTGACTCGAAGAAGCCCGCGACGGCTGCCGCTGATCTGAGTGCGATTGCCGGCCAGAAGGCCATCATCACGCATGCCCGCAACTCGATTGCTGGTTTCAAGGTGCGTGAGCACATGCCGATTGGCGCCAAGGTAACCCTGCGCGGCGTTCGCATGTATGAATTCCTTGATCGCCTGGTCACGATCGCGCTGCCGCGCGTCCGCGACTTCCGTGGTCTCAATCCGAAGAGCTTTGACGGCCGTGGCAACTTCGCCATGGGCATCAAGGAACACATCGTGTTCCCTGAAATCGACTACGACAAGGTCGATCAGATGTGGGGCATGGATATCATCGTTTGCACGACGGCTAAGACGGATGACGAAGCCCGGACGCTTCTGAAGGCGTTCAACTTCCCGTTCCGCCAGTAACCGTAACGACGAGCGTAGAAAAGGAAAACCGACATGGCGAAAGTAAGCGCAGTCGAAAAGAACAAGCGCCGCCGCAAGACGGTCGCCCGCGACGCCGACAAGCGCGCCGCGCTGAAGGCGATCATCATGAACCAGGAGCTCCCCATCGAGGACCGCTTCCGGGCTTCTCTGAAGCTTGCAAGCCTTTCCCGCGATGGTTCGAAGACCCGCATCCGCAATCGTTGCGAAGTATCTGGCCGTCCGCGCGGTTATTACCGCAAGCTGGGCATGTCCCGTATTGCGCTTCGTGATCTGGGCAACACCGGCAAGGTGCCGGGCGTCGTCAAGTCGAGCTGGTAAGGAGCTTCCCCATGGCAATGTCTGATCCCCTGGGTGATATGCTCACCCGTATCCGCAACGGTGCAGCGCGCCGCAAGAACTCCGTATCGACGCCGGCTTCCAAGCTGCGCGGCCGTGTTCTGGACGTTCTTCAGGCCGAAGGCTACATCCGCGGTTATACCCAGACCGAATTTGAAAACGGCAAGTCCGAGTTCGAAATCGAGCTGAAGTACTACGAAAACGCTTCGGTGATCCGCGAGATCGCCCGCGTTTCCAAGCCGGGCCGCCGGGTCTATGCCTCGGTCAAGTCCATTCCGCAGGTCGCAAACGGCCTTGGCATCACCATCCTTTCGACCCCGAAGGGCGTTATGGCTGATCACCAGGCTCGCGAACAGAATGTTGGTGGCGAGGTTCTCTGCTCGGTCTTCTAAGACTGATGCAGGTCCTCCCTAGCGAAACAGACAGGTAAAAAAAATGTCTCGTATCGGTAAAAAGCCCGTTCCGGTTCCGGCTGGTGTTACTGCGGCCGTAGATGGCCAGAAGGTTACCGCCAAGGGCCCGAAGGGTGAACTGAGCTTCGTTGCAAATGACGAAGTCAGCGTAGCACTGGAAGACAACGCCATCGTTGTTACTCCGGTTAACCAGACCAAGGACGCGCGCTCCAAGTGGGGCATGTCGCGCACCATGGTTGAGAACATCCTGAAGGGCGTCAAGGACGGTTACGAGCGCAAGCTCGAGATCAACGGCGTCGGCTATCGTGCGGCGATGCAGGGCAAGAACCTGCAGCTGTCGCTCGGCTTCAGCCACGAAGTGATCTACACCCCGCCGGAAGGCGTCTCGCTTGCTTGCCCGAAGCCGACGGAAATCGTCGTCTCCGGTATCGACAAGCAGGTTGTCGGTCAGGCCGCTGCAAACATTCGCGAATATCGCGGTCCCGAGCCCTACAAGGGCAAGGGCGTGAAATACGCGGAAGAACGCATCGTCCGCAAGGAAGGCAAGAAGAAGTAAGGAGTACGCGATATGGCTAGCAGGAAAGAAGCCCTTGGGCGCCGCGCCGCACGCGTGCGCCGTCAGCTCAAGAAGGTAGCGAATGGTCGCCCGCGTCTGTCGGTCCACCGTTCCTCGAAGAACATCTACGCTCAGGTTATCGATGATGCAGCCGGCCGCACGCTGGCCGCCGCTTCGACGCTCGACACCGGTCTGCGCACGTCTCTGAAGACTGGCGCCGACAAGGACGCAGCTGCCGCTGTTGGCAAGCTGATCGCTGAGCGCGCCGTCAAGGCTGGCGTCAATGAGGTCGTGTTCGACCGTGGCGCCTTCATCTTCCACGGTCGCATCAAGGCGCTTGCCGATGGTGCCCGTGAAGGCGGTCTGTCCTTCTGAGTTCAGTTTAGCCGGCGCTCTTTGCGGAGCGCCGGCTACAATGTCGGACTGAGGTCCGTTACATCGGCCGCTCAATCACGCAGAGATGCTGAGCGGCTTTTCGATATGCCGATTGCACCCGGAAAAGAAAAAGGAACAGGACAATGGCACAGGAAAGACGGGGATCGCGCGACGATCGCCAGAATAACAGGGAAGAGCGCGACAGCGAATTCGTTGACAAGCTCGTCGCTATCAACCGCGTCGCGAAGGTGGTCAAGGGCGGCCGTCGTTTCGGTTTTGCAGCGCTCGTCGTTGTTGGTGACCAGAAGGGCCGCGTAGGCTTTGGTCACGGCAAGGCGCGCGAAGTGCCGGAAGCGATCCGCAAGGCAACCGAAAGCGCCAAGCGCGACATGATTTTCGTACCGCTGCGCGATGGCCGTACGCTGCACCACGACGTCAATGGCCGTCACGGCGCCGGCAAGGTTCTCCTTCGCTCCGCCAAGGCCGGTACCGGTATCATCGCCGGTGGCCCGATGCGTGCTGTGTTCGAAACGCTCGGCGTTGCTGACGTTGTTTGTAAGTCGACCGGTTCGTCGAACCCTTACAACATGGTTCGCGCCACGTTTGACGCCCTGAAGCACCAGGTTCACCCCAAGGACATCGCTGCCCAGCGCGGTCTGAAATATGCAACGCTTCAGGCTCGCCGTCAGGCTGCCGGCGTCAGCGTAGACGATTGATGGGAGAGGCAAAGATGGCCAAGACCACTGAAAAGAAGACGGTCACCGTCGAGCAGATCGGCAGCCCGATCCGTCGCCCTGCCGTTCAGCGTCAGACGCTGATCGGCCTCGGTCTCAACAAGATGCATCGCGTTCGCACGCTGGAAGATACGCCAGCTGTGCGCGGCATGATCAACAAGGTATCCCATCTCGTACGCGTCGTCGACGAGAAGTGAGAGGGGAAAGAACGATGAAACTCAACGAAATCAAGGACCGCGAAGGCGCCACTTCGGCTCGCAAGCGCGTTGGCCGTGGCATCGGTTCGGGCCTCGGCAAGACCGGTGGCCGTGGTGTCAAGGGTCAGAAGTCGCGTTCGGGCGTTGCCATCAACGGCTTCGAAGGCGGTCAGATGCCGATCTATCGTCGTCTGCCGAAGCGCGGCTTCGTCAACATCTTCGCCAAGGAGTTTGCCGAGGTTTCGCTCGCCAAGCTGCAGACGGCTGTTGATGCGGGCAAGCTCGACGCCAAGACGACCGTCACCGCAGAAGTCCTCAAGGAAGCCGGCGTGATTCGCCGCGTCAAGGATGGCGTCCGCGTTCTCTCCGACGGCGAGCTGAAGGCGAAGCTTTCGCTCGAGGTTGCTGGTGCTTCCAAGGCTGCAATCGAGAAGATTGAGAAGGCCGGTGGCTCCATCAAGCTTCTGAACGCTGCCGAAAGCGCAGAATAAGTTCGAAATTGAACGAAATGATCGCCCGGAGTGCTTCACACCGGGCGATTTTTCGCCCATATGTTTGCCTCGAATGCCGTCAGGTCCAATCGAGGCCTTCCGGACGGCAATCGTCGGAACTGATCCACGTTTCTTGTGATGCGGCGTGTCAGCTGGCGGTATGGCAATTCAATGCACCGGCCGCTGTCGACCGCGACCGGACGGTGATGCGGAGATCAGCATGGCATCTGCAGCGGAACAACTCGCTTCCAATCTGAATTTTTCGACTTTCGCCAAGGCGACCGACCTCAAGAAGCGACTCTGGTTTACGCTTCTGGCGTTGATCGTGTATCGCCTCGGCACCCATATCCCGCTACCGGGCATCAATCTCGATGCCTATGCCCAGGTTTTCCAGGGCCAGGCAGGCGGCATCCTTGGCATGTTCAACATGTTTTCGGGCGGCGCCGTGCAGCGCATGGCAATCTTTGCGCTCGGCATCATGCCTTACATCTCCGCTTCGATCATTGTTCAGCTTCTGACCGCTGTGGTGCCTTCGCTTGAAGCACTCAAGAAGGAAGGTGAGCAGGGCCGCAAGATCATGAACCAGTATACGCGCTACGGCACGGTGGTTCTGGCAACGGCTCAGGCCTATGGCATTGCCATCGGACTTGAGGCTGGCAGCAATCTTGTTGCGGATCCGGGCTGGTTCTTCCGCATCTCGACCGTGATAACGCTTGTCGGCGGCACGATGTTCCTGATGTGGCTCGGCGAGCAGATCACCTCGCGCGGTATCGGCAACGGTATTTCACTGATCATCTTCTCCGGTATCGTCGCAGGTCTGCCGAATGCGATCGGCAACATGCTCGAGCTCGGCCGGACGGGTGCGCTTTCGGGCGGTCTCGTCGTCGCCGTACTGTTTGTGGCCATCGGTGTCATCGCGCTCATCGTCTTCGTTGAACGGGCGCAGCGGCGGCTTCTGATCCAGTATCCGAAGCGACAGGTCGGCAACCGCATGTTCCAGGGCGACACGTCGCATCTGCCGCTGAAGCTCAACACATCGGGTGTCATTCCGGCGATTTTCGCGTCATCGCTGCTGCTGCTGCCGGCAACGCTGGCCGGCTTCACCTCGAAGGACCTTCCTGGCTGGGCGACGGCGATCATTGCATCACTCGGACATGGCCAGCTGCTCTATATGGTCTTCTATGCCGGTCTGATCGCCTTCTTCGCATTCTTCTATACGGCGATCGTGTTCAATCCCAAGGAAACTGCGGATAATCTGAAGCGCCATGGTGGCTTCATTCCCGGTATCCGCCCTGGCGAGCGAACAGCCGAATATATCGATTACGTTCTGACCCGTATTACGGTCGTCGGCGCAATCTACCTGGTCTTCGTCTGCATTCTACCTGAGATCCTCGTATCGCGCACGGGCATTCCATTGTCCCTTGGTGGTACTTCGCTTTTGATTATCGTCAGCGTAACACTGGATACCGTATCGCAGGTTCAGGGGCACCTGATCGCCCAGCAATACGAAGGGCTGATGAAGAAATCGAAATTGAGGGGTGGAAAGAGGGGACGATGAGACTCATTCTTTTGGGACCGCCGGGCGCCGGCAAGGGTACGCAGGCGCAGCGGATTGTTGCCAAGCATGGAATTCCGCAGCTGTCCACCGGTGACATGCTTCGGGCAGCGGTTGCCGCAAAGACCGAAGTTGGCGTCAAGGCCAAGGCCGTGATGGATGCTGGTGGACTGGTTTCTGACGATATCGTTATCGCGATTGTGTCGGAACGTATCGATCAGGACGATTGTAATAACGGCTTCATCCTTGATGGCTTCCCGCGCACGCTGGTTCAGGCCGATGCGACCGAGAAGATGCTTTCGGCCAAGGGTATCGAGCTGGATACCGTCATCGAGATCAAGGTCGACGACAGTGTTCTGGCTGACCGGATCGCCGGGCGCTACACCTGCGCCAAGTGTGGCTCCGGTTACCACGATACGTTCCATAAGCCGAAGGTCGACGGTGTCTGTGACACATGCGGTTCTACGGCGTTCAAGCGTCGTCCCGATGACAATCGCGAGACGGTGGTGACCCGGCTGCAGGCTTACTACAAGGAGACAGCGCCGCTGCTCGGCTATTACTATGCCAAGGGCAAGCTGCAGTCTGTGGACGGTATGGCCGATATGGATACGGTGACGGCTTCGATCGAAGCGATCCTGGAAAAGATCTGATCTGTTGGCGTCCGGCTCCGCAATGAAGCCGGAAAGCTTGCAGGGCAGGGGCTTCTGCAAATGGCCCGCTGCCATTAATATTTCGGAAACGGTTGCATTTGCTGGCCGTTTCCGGTAAAGAGCGCTCCAACTCGTGGCATGGGGCTGATCGGTGCGATTCCTCTTCTCAAAGCGGAAGCGGAAGCGGAATGGTTGCGGTCGGTCCTTGTTGTCGCAGAAGGGCAATCGGCGTGGTGACGCGCTGGACGAAATCGGCAGTTTCTCTCTGAGATAAGACTGCCCAACCGATAATGCTAAGGAGAAACGGCGTGGCTCGTATTGCTGGCGTCAACATCCCGACTGCAAAGCGCGTCGTAATTGCGCTTCAGTATATTCACGGGATCGGACCGAAATTCGCTCAGGAAATCTGCGAGAAGGTTTCCATTCCGGCTGAACGCCGTGTTCACGAACTGACGGACGCTGAAGTCCTGCAGATCCGTGAAACCATCGACCGTGATTACGTCGTAGAAGGCGACCTGCGTCGCGAAAACTCGATGAACATCAAGCGTCTGATGGACCTCGGCTGCTACCGTGGCCTGCGTCATCGTCGTGGC
This sequence comes from Martelella sp. HB161492, assembly GCF_013184775.1. Classification (GTDB taxonomy): domain Bacteria; phylum Pseudomonadota; class Alphaproteobacteria; order Rhizobiales; family Rhizobiaceae; genus Martelella. The sequence goes on along the minus strand of NZ_JAATVV010000002.1, from coordinate 583,856 downwards.
CTTCCGGTCCGCGGCCAGCGCACGCACACCAATGCCCGCACCCGCAAGGGTCCGGCCAAGGCAATTGCCGGTAAGAAGAAGTAATTCCGGTTCCATCCGTGAACCGATCAAGCCGGCGGCGTCCGCCGGCTTTCTGCGTGATTGACTGGGCCAAGGCCCCGTCGGTGGAGCCGCTGGTATTACGGCGGTGAAGAGATCAACGAAAGGAATACCCATGGCCAAGGAAGCCACGCGCGTTCGCCGTCGCGAACGTAAAAACATTTCGTCGGGCGTTGCCCACGTCAACTCCACGTTCAACAACACGATGATCACCATCACGGATGCACAGGGCAATGCTATTGCCTGGTCGTCTGCCGGTGCCAAGGGCTTCAAGGGTTCGCGTAAGTCGACCCCGTTTGCTGCCCAGATCGCTGCCGAAGACTGCGCCAAGAAGGCTCAGGAACACGGCATGAAGTCGCTTGAAGTCGAAGTCTGCGGCCCCGGTTCGGGTCGTGAGTCGGCCCTGCGTGCCCTGCAGGCTGCCGGCTTCGTCATCACTTCGATTCGCGACGTGACGCCGATCCCGCACAATGGCTGCCGCCCGCGCAAGAAGCGCCGCGTCTGATCATCGCTGTCAATCGCTCCGGCGTTGTTCTCATTGAGCGCGCGCCGGTTCTACGAAATTCGGCCGTCACGATTGGATGGTGCGGCGAACGGAAGGTAGAAACATGATTCAGAAAAACTGGCAGGAACTGATCAAGCCCAGCAAGGTGGAGTTCACCTCCTCGAGCGCGAAGAAGGCGACCCTGGTCGCTGAACCGCTGGAGCGTGGCTTTGGTCTGACGCTTGGCAATGCGCTTCGTCGCATTCTGCTGTCGTCGCTTCGTGGTGCAGCTGTCACGGCTGTGCAGATCGACGGCGTGCTGCACGAATTCTCCTCGATCCCGGGTGTTCGCGAAGATGTTACCGACATCATCCTGAACATCAAGGAAATCGCCATCAAGATGGAAGGCGATGAGGCAAAGCGTATGGTCGTGCGCAAGCAGGGCCCGGGCGTTGTCACCGCTGGTGATATTCAGACGGTTGGCGATATCGAGATCCTCAATCCGGGTCTCGTACTCTGCACGCTGGATGAAGGCGCTGAAATCCGCATGGAATTCACCGTCAACAACGGCAAGGGCTATGTTCCGGCTGAACGGAACCGTTCGGAAGATGCTCCGATCGGTCTCATCCCGGTCGACAGCCTTTATTCGCCGATCCGCAAGGTGTCCTACAAGGTCGAAAACACCCGTGAGGGCCAGGTTCTCGACTATGACAAGCTGACCATGACCATCGAGACCGATGGTTCTGTCGGTGGTGAAGATGCAGTTGCTTTTGCAGCCCGCATTCTTCAGGACCAGCTTTCGGTTTTCGTCAACTTCGAGGAGCCGCAGAAGGAATCCGAAGAAGAAGATGTCACCGAGCTGGCTTTCAATCCGGCACTCTTGAAGAAGGTCGACGAACTGGAGCTTTCCGTCCGTTCGGCCAACTGCCTGAAGAACGACAATATCGTCTATATCGGCGATCTCATCCAGAAGACCGAAGCCGAAATGCTGCGTACGCCGAATTTTGGTCGCAAGTCGCTGAACGAGATCAAGGAAGTACTTGCTTCCATGGGCCTGCACCTGGGCATGGAAGTCCCGGCCTGGCCGCCGGAAAATATCGAGGACCTCGCAAAGCGTTACGAGGATCAGTACTAACGTCATACTGCGGGCGGCTCGCCTGCAAGTGAAGGAGAGAAGCAATGCGCCATCAGAAAGCAGGCCGCAAGCTCAACAGAACCGCAAGCCATCGCAAGGCAATGTTCGCAAACATGGCAGCCTCGCTCATCACCCATGAGCAGATTGTCACGACGCTGCCGAAGGCAAAGGAAATCCGCCCGATTGTCGAGAAGCTCATCACGCTCGGCAAGCGCGGCGACCTGCACGCCCGTCGTCAGGCCATCGCACAGATCAAGGACCTCGATGCTGTCCGCAAGCTGTTCGATGTCATTGGCCCGCGCTATGCAGAACGCCAGGGCGGCTATTGCCGCATCATGAAGGCCGGTTTCCGCTACGGCGACAATGCCGACCTCGCAGTCATCGAATTCGTTGATCGCGACGTCAACGCCAAGGGTGCAGCCGACAAGGCTCGCGTTGAGGCTGAAGCTGAGATGGAAGCTGCCTGAGGCAGCTTAGACATCGTCAGATCTTAAAAAGGACCGGGTGCTGTTTCAGCGCCCGGTCCTTTTCATTTGGCGATATGGATCGTTGCGCGGATATGTTTCAGCGAGGCGACGATGGTGAAGGTCATGATGACCATCAGTGTCCAGGAACTCCATTTTCCGAGATGGACGATCGACCAGATGCCAATCTGGTTGGGATAGCGCCAGACAGAGAAGAAGGTCGAGATATTCTCCGCCAGCCAGACGAAAAAACCGATCAGGATGAAGGAAAGGATGAACGGCATTTTCCGATCGCGGTCATAGGCACGAAACAGCACGGTGGCGCGTGCATAAAGGCCGATGGCAACGGCGGCGATATACCAGCGATAGTCGCCGATATAGTGGTGGGTGAAGAAGTTTGCATAGATGGCCAGTGCCAGCAGCGCCGCCATCCAGTAGGGTGGGTGGTGCTGGATGCGAATGTCCAGCAGGCGCCAGGCCTGGATGATATAGCTGCCGATCGCAGCATACATGAAGCCGGCAAACAGCGGCACGCCCATCAGCTTCGTCCAGGCAAAGTCCGGATAGGCCCAGGACTGGATGGATGCGGAGGTCTTGAACACTTCCAGGGCAAAACCGACGATGTGGAACAGGCAGATCGCCTTGAACTCGGTGACGGTTTCCAGCCGAAGCCCGATCATCGCCATCTGGATCGCCAGTGCGATGACCAGCAGCAGATCGTAACGCGGAATTCCCATCACCCCTGTTCTGGGCGTGATGAAGATCGCCAGAAAGAACAGGCCTGCAAACAGGCAGGCACGCGCCTGCTTCAGTCCGAAGAACAGAAATTCGACGAGGAAGCGGGGCACGCCGTGCAGATCCGCCTGCGGCGCTATATCGAGAAGCCAGCCGTCGAGCCGGGATAGATGTCGTGATGTCGTGGTCATGCTTTTGCCGGTCGTGAGGGTATTGTCGTCAGACTTCACGTCAAAGGCGTCAAAAACAAGGTCCGACGCACCGGCGCCGGCAGCAGTGAATTTGATCGATATCAGGTGGATGAGCAGGCGTGGCGGTGAAGCGTTGGGCGGAAGACGGCCGGTTTCATGGATAAGTCAAGCGTCAAAAGTTGAACAGACTGTTCATGTTATGCATATTCTATTCTTGATCTTGATCACATGTGATTGTGGATAGCAGCGTAACTTCGGGCCATCGAATTCCTTTTGGTTCCGGAGAAAAACAATGACCGACGACGTCTTTAAGAACGATCCACAAAGACTGTATCTGCCCTTCCTGGGCGGCTTTTATGATCGCATCGCTCAGCCCATGGCATGGGTGATCTTCCGTATTGCCATTGGCGGCTTTCTTGCTCTCGAAGGCTGGCCCAAGATTACCCATCCTTTCGCGCAGGTGGGATTTGTTGAAAGTCTGCACTTCTACCCCGGTGTATTCTGGTCGCCTCTGCTGGCTGCCTTGCAGTTCTTCGGTGGCATTCTGATCATGCTGGGTCTGTTCACGCGGGCTGCAGCGCTCGCCAATGGCATCATGCTGGCGATCACGCTTTATTTCCACTACACCCATCCCTATGGGGCCGCCTTTCTGACGCCGGCGGGTATTGAAGCGCTGAAGACCAATGCGGAGCTGTTCACGGCTGCAGCCCAGTACCGTCTGGCCGATGGCGGCGCGAATTTCCTGACCCAGGTGCAGGACAAGGCCGAACTGGCCTCGTGGTTCTGGACCGGTGGTACCTTCCTTTATGCCGCATTTGGTGGCGGTTACTGCTCGGTGGATCGCCTGCTGAAGAAGGTCTTCTGATCACAAGCCCAAAGATTTCCGTGCCAAACAGGCCGAGGCGCTAAACGCCCCGGCCTTTTTGCTGGTTACGGCTGGCGCGCTTTTGCTGCCGCCGGCGCTCCATCAGCCAGGGGCGGATGACACGGTAGCCGAGGAGCAGGACGGCAAGGGCGATATAGAGCATGATCTCCGGGCCGATGACCTTGCGCGCCATGGCAAAATGCAAGGTTCCAAGCGCGAGGATAAGATAGGAGAGCCGATGCAGCCAGGTCCATTTCCGGCCAAGCTTCCGGATCGACCAGTTGTTGGAGGTCAGTGCCAGCGGCACCAGCAGCGCCAGGGCGATCATGCCGAAGGTGATGAAGGGGCGCTTGATCACGTCATCGATCACGGTGTGCACGTCCATTTGCTGGTCGAGCACGAGATAGACGAGGAAGTGCATCAGCACGTAGTAGAAGCCCAGCAGACCGAGCGCCCGGCGGTAGCGCAGCAGGTTGATATTGGCGAGATCGCGGAGCGGGGTGACCGCGAGGGTCGCCAGGATGAACCGCAGCGCCCATATGCCAAGCAAGTGCTCGAAGGTCTTGATCGGGTAGACGCCGAGCTGGTTGGTGGCGCCAAGCCAGAAATAGATGGCGGCTGGCGTCAGGCCGAGCGCATAGAGCGCCCAGACCGAGGCCGAGCGCCAGCGGCCGGTGCGGCTGCGGGAAGGGGGCGTCACCGTTTTCATCGTTGCATCGGTCAATAGTTTGCCTTCAGGTCCATGCCGGCATAAAGGCTTGCAACCTCATCGCCGTAGCCGTTGAACATTTCTGTCGGAATGCGTTTGGCGCCGCCGAACAATCCGCCGCCTTCGCCGATGCGCTGTTCGGTCGCCTGGCTCCAGCGCGGGTGCGGCACATCCGGGTTCACATTGGCGTAGAAACCATATTCATGCGGGGCCAACAGGTTCCAGCTGTTTTGCGGCTGTTCTTCGGTCAGGGTGATCTTGGTGATCGATTTGATGCCCTTGAAACCATATTTCCACGGCACGACAAGGCGCATCGGCGCGCCAGACTGGTTCAGCAGTGTCTTGCCGTAAAGGCCCACGGCGATGATCGTCAGCGGGTGACGGGCTTCATCGATGCGCAGACCTTCAAGATAGGGCCATGGCATCGGCTGGGCAAAACCGCGCTGGCCTGGCATTTCCTTGGGCCGCACCACACCTTCAAAGGCCACATATTTGGCCGAGCCCTGCGGATCGGCGAGATCGATGATCGATGACAGCGGGATGCCGACCCAGGGGATGACCATGGACCAGGCCTCTACGCAGCGCATCCGGTAGATCCGGTCCTCCAGCGGGAATTTTGTCAGCAGGGTGTCGATGTCGACGGTCTGCGGCTTGTTGACCAGTCCGCCGATCTCAAAGGTCCAAGGGTAGGGCTTGAAGTCCTCGGAATATTTGAACGGGTCGCTCTTGCCCGTGCCAAATTCATAAAAATTATTGTAGTGCGTCACATCCTCGAAGCTGGTTTCCTTGTCGGACGGCGCCGGGATGGGGCCGGGGACTGTTTTCAGTTCCATGCCCTCGCTCAGGCCCGGCGCCGCCGCCTCAGCTTTCGGCAAGGCGGCAAAGGTCGCGCCGGCGGCAAGCCCTGCCATCAATGTGCGGCGCTTGAGCCAGGTCGTTTCCGGCGTGATCTCGGATGCAGGAATATGCGGTGGTTTGTAGGCGCTCATGAAAGGGCCTCCCTTTGCTCTCTGTTTCCATGCCGTCGGTCATGGTGGCATCCCATGGAATTTTTCCGCCCGTCGGGATACACTCCTTTACGCAGGAGGATTGCCGATAGATTGCGTTTCGACAAGAAACGTTTGAACCACGATTTCGTGTTTCTGGCGTGAGAAGGGTCAGGGGCGGTCCCGGCAAGGGGCGTACCGGAGAGTACCGTTTTGCCGCCAAGCGATAGTGACAGGTTCCGTGATTTGCGTTACCACCTGTCGCAAAAGGCGTTTTGGCCCTGTGGCCAACGGAATGCATCGGGCAGACCGAGCGGGTCTGCCGGCAAGAAAGGAAACACCAATGCCAGCCTATCGTTCCAGAACGACCACCCATGGACGCAACATGGCCGGCGCGCGCGGATTGTGGCGTGCAACCGGCATGAAAGAAGGCGATTTCGGCAAGCCCATCATTGCCGTGGTCAATTCCTTCACCCAGTTCGTGCCGGGCCATGTGCATCTGAAGGATCTCGGCCAGCTGGTCGCACGGGAAATTGAAGCCGCCGGCGGTGTTGCCAAGGAGTTCAACACCATCGCTGTTGATGACGGCATCGCCATGGGCCATGACGGCATGCTCTATTCGCTGCCCTCGCGCGAGGTCATTGCTGACAGCGTTGAATATATGGTCAATGCCCATTGTGCCGATGCCATGGTCTGCATTTCCAACTGCGACAAGATCACCCCCGGCATGCTGATGGCGGCGCTTCGCCTCAATATTCCGGCTATCTTCGTCTCCGGCGGTCCGATGGAAGCCGGCAAGGTGGTGCTGAACGGCAAGGAGCAGGCGCTTGATCTGGTTGATGCCATGGTCGCCGCCGCCGATGACAAGTACACTGATGCCGAGGTGGCAAGCATCGAGCGCTCAGCCTGCCCCACCTGTGGTTCCTGCTCGGGCATGTTTACCGCCAATTCGATGAACTGTCTGACGGAGGGGCTCGGCCTGTCGCTGCCGGGTAATGGCTCGACGCTCGCCACCCACGCCGATCGTCGCCGCCTGTTTGTCGAGGCCGGACATCAGATCGTCGATCTTGCCCGCCGCTATTACGAACAGGATGACGAGACAGCACTGCCGCGCACGATCGCCAGCAAGGCTGCCTTTGAGAACGCCATGTCGCTTGATATCGCCATGGGCGGTTCCACCAATACGGTGCTGCATATTCTGGCGGCCGCCTATGAGGCCGAGCTCGACTTCACCATGGAAGATATTGACCGGCTGTCGCGCAAGGTGCCGTGCCTGTGCAAGGTGGCGCCGGCCAAGAATGATGTGCATATGGAAGATGTTCACCGGGCTGGCGGCATCATGGCCATTCTCGGCGAGCTTGACCGCGCGGGTCTGATCCGTCGCGAAAGCCCGACCGTTCATGCCGCAACGCTGGGCGATGCGATTGACCAGTGGGATATCGTTCGCACCAATTCAGAGACGGTGCGCAATTTCTTCATGGCCGCACCCGGAGGCGTGCCGTCGCAGACTGCTTTCTCGCAGGAGCGCCGCTGGGCCGAGCTCGATACCGACCGTGTGTCCGGTGTTATCCGCTCTGCCGAACATCCTTTCTCCAAGGATGGCGGTCTGGCCGTCTTGAGGGGCAATATCGCGCTTGATGGCTGCATCGTGAAGACGGCAGGCGTCGATGAGAGCATCCTCAAATTCTCCGGCCCGGCAGTCGTGTTCGAGAGCCAGGACGCGGCGGTGAAGGGCATCCTGTCCAATGAGGTCAAGGCGGGCGACGTCGTTGTCATTCGCTATGAAGGCCCGAAGGGCGGTCCCGGCATGCAGGAGATGCTTTACCCGACCAGCTATCTGAAGTCGAAGGGGCTCGGAAAGGCCTGCGCGCTGATCACCGATGGACGTTTCTCCGGTGGCACATCGGGGCTTTCCATCGGCCATGTTTCGCCGGAAGCCGCCAAGGGTGGCGCCATCGGACTGGTCGAGAACGGTGATATGATCGATATCGACATTCCCGGCCGTACCATTTCGCTGCGGATCTCTCCGTCTGAACTGGAAGCGCGCCGCAAGGCTCAGGAGGAAAAAGGCTGGGCGCCGTCGTCTCCGCGCCGCCGTCAGGTCACCCGCGCGCTGAAGGCCTATGCCGCCTTCGCCTCCAGCGCCGACAAGGGCGCTGTGCGGATCCTGCCGGACGAAGAATAAGCCGTCCGGACATTCATCTGAAAAGGGCGCGGGAGATGATCCCGCGCCCTCAGTTTGTTGACAAACCTCACCCCCTTCACTGACGTCATGCCTGTGCTTGTCACAGGTATACAGCCGGTGCGCTTCTGCGCGGCGAAAGGCTCTGTCTATTCAATGCCTTATGTATCTGGATCCCCGTGACAAGCACGGGGATGACGACGGAGGGTGAGGCTATTCCACCTCAAACATGCAATATGAATGGCTTTGGCGGCAGTCTGAGCGCGGGATCATCTCCCGCGACCTTTCTGATAGGAGGAATGCGGCCGCTCAGATCGGCTTGTCGATGCCGTCATAGAGTTTCTGCAGGGCGTCGATACGCTCCTGATAGGCATCAGAGATGCAGGAGACATCGGTCCCGCAGGCTTCACGCTTGGCGAGCCAGGCCTTTTGTTCATCTGCCATGTCACCCGAAACGCCCATTGCAAAAAGGCCTTTCAGCATGGTGTACATGGTTGCCATCTTCACATCATCATCATTGAGCTGAAGATTGTCGCAGATGGTCTTTTCGTTGGCGCTGAGGCCGCTGGCATGGCAATCGAAGCTTGCTGCAGCAGCGGGCGTGGCCGAAAGCGTGAGCGGAGCGAAGCTTGCAAGCAGGGTCGCTGCTGAAAATGCGATGCCAGCTGTGGTCCGGGCGAGGCGGTTGCGATCATGGAATGGTTGCATTGTGGACTCCTTCTCTTTTCAATCACCGATATATGAAATGACTGAAGAGTTTGTGACCATTTTCGGGTATTTGCCACCGTCGTCCCGCCGTGAAGCCGGCGTGATGAGCGATGGTCTCCGCTCCGGCCGCGTGCCGGAAGCTTTAACTTGCGAGTATCAAGATGGGCTTGCAATATAAAGTTGAATATTGCGATAGTTTAATATCTGAACGACCACGTTTAACGCGTTGTTTCGCTGCTTTAACTTGTGAAACATTGTTCCGCCCATTTCTCTACCTAGATCTTGGGCGAGGGGTTAATTCGAATCCGTTGAAGAGACAGGGAACTGATGACCGCACCTTTCATCCGCCTTTCCGCCGCCGCTATGATATCCGGCCTCGTTTTAACGCTGCAGCCAGCCTTTGCCGATGATGCCCGCGCCGTGCCGTCCGGGCAGGGGCAGGTGATGCTGTCCTACGCACCGCTGGTCAAGCAGACCGCACCGGCTGTCGTCAATGTCTATGCTGAGCGTATGGTCGAGAAGCGCATGTCGCCGCTGTTCTCCGATCCTTTTTTCGGCCAGTTCTTTGGCCAGCAGATGCCGGGGCGCAGCGAGAAGCAGACGTCGCTTGGATCCGGCGTGATTGTCGGCTCTGATGGAACGATCATCACCAACAACCATGTGATTGCCGGTGCTGATCAGATCAAGGTGGCGCTGTCGGACGGGCGTGAGTTCCCCTGCACGGTTTTGCTGAAGGATGATCGCTACGATCTCGCCGTGCTGAAGATTGACGTCAAGGAAGCGCTGCCGACGATCGATATCGGCAATTCCGATGATGTCGAGGTTGGCGATATCGCGCTTGCCATTGGCGATCCCTTCGCCGTCGGTCAGACGGTGACCAGCGGCATCATTTCCGGTCTTGCGCGCAATTCCGTCAATGATGGCGAATTCGGCTTCTTCCTGCAGACCGATGCGGCGATCAATCCGGGCAATTCCGGTGGCGCGCTGTTGAACATGAAGGGGCAGCTGATCGGCATCAATACGGCGATCTTCTCCAAGGGCGGCGGATCGAATGGTATCGGCTTTGCCATCCCTGCCAATATGGTCAAGGTATTTCTGGCGGCGGCGGAAAGCGGCGAGAAAAGCTTTGAGCGCCCCTATGTCGGTGCAAGCTTCGGCCCGGTTTCCTCCGATATCGCCGAGGCTGTTGGCCTGACTACGCCGCGCGGCGCCATTGTCTCAAGCGTCGTGCCGGACGGCCCGGCGGACAAGGCCGGTCTCAAATCCGGCTCGGTCGTCATCGCTGTGGACGATGTGCCGGTGCAGCATCCCGATGCGCTGCTCTATCGCCTCACCGTGCTCGGGCTTGGCAAGACGGCTGATCTCAGTGTCGAGCGGGACGGCAAGGTCGAACATGTGGCGCTGCCGCTGGCCGTCGCCCCTGAGACACCGGCCAGAGACAGCCGGACCATTGATGGCGACAGCCCGTTTGCCGGACTGACAGTGGAAAATGTGTCGCCGCGCGTATCGGAGGAGTTGCGTCTGCCGCAAGACTCTGCTGGTGTCGTTGTGGCCGATATTGCTGACGGATCGACCGCGAACCAGCTTGGCTTTGCCAAGGGAGACATTATCGTTTCCGTCAACGATACCGATATCAAGACGACCAAGGCGCTGGAAAAGGCAGCAGCCGACAAGCCCCGCTACTGGAAGCTGACGGTGAACCGTGGCGGTAGGATGATAACGCAAATGTTTCGATGAGTGATCTGTTCGCCCCCAAGATACCCGAAGAACTTGAGAAGCGCCGGCCGCTGGCCGATCGTCTGCGCCCGCAGCACCTGAATGAGGTCACCGGTCAGGATCATCTGACCGGTCCTGACGGTGCGCTGACCCGGATGATCGCGTCCGGCTCGCTTGGCTCGATGATCTTCTGGGGGCCGCCGGGGACGGGCAAGACAACGGTCGCCCGGCTTCTGTCGGGCGAGGCCGATCTCGCCTTCGAGCAGATTTCGGCGATCTTTTCCGGCGTGGCCGACCTGAAGAAGGTGTTCGAGGCTGCCCGCGCCCGGCGGATGAACGGGCGCCAGACACTGCTTTTCGTCGACGAGATCCATCGCTTCAACCGGGCGCAGCAGGACAGTTTCCTGCCTGTGATGGAAGATGGCACCATTGTGCTGGTGGGCGCGACCACGGAAAACCCATCCTTCGAGCTCAATGCCGCGCTTTTGTCGCGCGCCCGGGTTCTGACCTTCCGCGCCCATGATCATGACAGTCTTTCGGAACTTCTGACCCGTGCCGAAGCCGCTGAGGGCAGGGCGCTGCCGCTTGACGAGGATGCCCGCGAAACGCTGATCGGCATGGCCGATGGTGACGGGCGGGCGATCCTGACCCTGTCGGAGGAGATCTGGCGCGCCGCCCGGGAGGGCGAGGTGCTTGACCCGAAGGGGCTCGCCGGCGTTGTCCAGCGCCGCGCGCCGATCTATGACAAGGGGCAGGACGGGCATTACAATCTGATCTCGGCGCTGCACAAATCCGTACGCGGTTCCGATCCCGATGCCGCGCTTTACTATCTCGCGCGGATGATCGATGCGGGGGAGGACCCGCTTTATATCGGCCGCCGGCTGGTGCGCATGGCAACCGAGGATATCGGCCTTGCCGATCCGCAGGCCGTGCTGATCGCCACCGCCGCCAAGGATGCCTATGATTTTCTCGGTTCTCCCGAGGGCGAGCTGGCGCTGGCTGAGGCCTGTATCTATCTGGCGACCGCGCCCAAATCCAATTCCGTCGAGGTCGCCTGGCATGCCGCCCTTGCCGCCGCAAAGCGGCATGGCTCGCTGATGCCGCCGAAACATATCCTCAATGCCCCGACCAGGCTGATGAAGGAAGAGGGCTATAATCAGGGCTATCGTTATGATCACGATGAGCCTGATGCGTTTTCGGGCCAGAATTATTTCCCGACGGAAATGGGCCGGCAGAAATTCTACCAGCCGCCCGAGCGCGGATTTGAGCGCGAGATCAACAAGCGGCTTGCCTGGTGGGACAAGCTCAGGCGCGAGCGCAACAGCTGATTTCAATAAATTGCGGAACAACGCGTCTCATCGGGCGTTAACCATGCACGAACCCGATGGAGGACGATATGCAGGAAGTTCCCCCTTATGCACGCGTGATCGCGCTGATGATCGAAGGCGCGGGTTTTCTCCTCGCGGCCACGGTGATCACCGCTTTTCCGGTGCTGGATGACGCCAAGGTGTTTCTGCTGCCGGCGATGTTGCTCGTGGCATGGGTGGCCCTTCCCATGCTGACCCGCCTGTTTACCCCCGGCATCAAACCACTCCCCCGCCGGCGCTAGCTCCCCCTCGGCAGCGCTGAAGAAAGCCGCCCGGTCTTCTTGATGGGAAGACCGGGCGGTTTTGCATGAAGGGACGCTAGAGGAGCCAGTGTGAGATATCTGCCCATTCCGGATTTGTGGCTTCGATGAGATTTATTTTCCAGGCTCGGCGCCATTTCTTGATCGTCTTTTCTCGGACGATGGCACGCGAGATTTCCTCAAATTGCTCAAACCAGACGAGTGTCTTGACCCCATACCTGCTGGTGAAACTCTGGTGGATTTCCAGCTGATGCTCCTGAAGTCGGCGCGCGAGATCGCTGGTCACCCCGACATAGAGTGTACCGTTTTTGCGGGAAGCGAGAATATAGACATAGCCGCCACGCACACATTGCCCCGAAAACTGCTTGTTGCCCTTGGCGCAATCTAGCATGGCCCGACTGAAGGTGCCATTTCCTGCTCCACCGCAATGCTCTCCGCGTCATGCCTGTGCTTGTCACAGGCATCCAGCTGGAGCGAAACGCAAGAGCCGGGACCCGCGGCTGAGAACGTTGGATCCCCGCGACAGGCGCGGGGATGACGACGGAGAGGGCGGAATGAAGGAGAAGCTTAGCAGGCTGCGCAGAGAGACCTACTTCTCTTTTCCTGCATCTTTGAACGGTTTTCCGTCCTGCTTCCCCCTCAGCTGCAGCCGCTTGTCGCGCCGCAGGTGTCGCATTTCTCGCAGGTACCGTTTCTCACCATGGTGAAGTTCTGGCATTCGGAGCACATATTGCCGGTATAGCCCTGAACGATCGCGCGGGCGCGGCGTTCATGTTCCAGCTTCTTGGCCTCGGCCTTGGCGGTCGCGGCATCGGCGGCGGCTTTGTCGGAGAAGAGTTCGGTGGCCTCAGAATCGGCTTCCTCGGCGATTTCTTCTGCCAGTTCCTCGGCACGCTCCTCGTAATCGCGGCGGAAGGAGACGATCTCAGAGGGCTCGACCTTCTTCAGCGCCGAGCCGACAGCGGCAATCGGCGTCGGCCGGCCGGCTTCGCCCGCCATGCCCTTGGCATCGGATGCCTTGAACCGGGCGGTTGCCAGTTCCTTGCCATGGCCGCGGGTCCAGCCGGTGGACAGAAGGTTGGTCTTGCCTTCGCTGATGCCCTTGCCGAGCGCGGTGTTGGAAAAGTCCGACGTGTCGACATGGGCGAGATCGTTGCGGCCGAGATAGGAGACGGCCAGTTCGCGGAACACATAATCGAGGATCGAGGTTGCGTTCTTGATTGCGTCATTGCCCTGCACCATGCCGGCGGGTTCGAATTTGGTGAAGGTGAAGGCCTCGACATATTCTTCCAGCGGCACGCCATATTGCAGGCCGAGTGAAATCGCGATGGCGAAATTGTTCATCATCGCCCGGAAGGCGGCACCTTCCTTGTGCATGTCGATGAAGATTTCGCCGAGGCGGCCGTCACCATATTCGCCGGTCCTGAGATAGACCTTGTGACCGCCGATCGCCGCCTTCTGGGTATAGCCCTGACGCCGGTTCGGCAGCTTCTCGCGCTCGCGGACGATCTTTTCGACCACGCGCTCGATGATCTTCTCGGTCACCTTCACCGCCTGCGTCGTTGCCGGTGCGAGCACCAGCTCCTCGACCTGATCCTCCTCGTCGTCCTCATCTTCAATGAGGGCGGAGTTGAGCGGCTGGGAGAGTTTCGAACCGTCGCGATAAAGCGCATTGGCCTTCAGTCCGAGTTTCCACGACAGCATATAGGCGTTCTTGCAATCCTCGACCGTCGCATCATTCGGCATGTTGATGGTCTTGGAGATCGCACCGGAAATGAAGGGCTGGGCAGCAGCCATCATGCGGATATGGCTTTCAGCGGAGAGATAGCGTTTGCCGAGCCGGCCGCAGGGATTGGCGCAGTCGAACACCGGCAGGTGTTCGGCCTTCAGATGCGGTGCACCTTCCAGCGTCATGGCACCGCAGATATGGGTGTTGGCGGCCTCGATCTCCTTCCTGCTGAAGCCCATATGCTCCAGCAGGCTGAAGCTCATATCATTGAGATCGGCGTCGGAGACCTGCAGCACGTCCTTGAGGAAGTCGGCGCCGAGCGTCCACTGGTTGAAGGCGAACTTGATGTCGAAGGCGCTTTTGAGCGCCGCGTTGACGGCCTCGACCTTCTCATCGGTGAAGCCCTTGGCCTTCAGCCGCGACGGGTTGATCGCCGGCGCCTGGTTGAGATTGCCATGGCCGACAGCATAGGCCTCGATCTCGGCAATCTGGCTTTCGCTGTAGCCGAGCGTTCTGAGCGCCTCGGGCACGGCGCGGTTGATGATCTTGAAATAGCCGCCACCGGCGAGCTTCTTGAACTTCACCAGCGCGAAATCAGGCTCGATGCCGGTCGTGTCACAATCCATGACGAGGCCGATCGTGCCGGTCGGCGCGATGACCGAGACCTGAGCATTGCGATAGCCATGGGCCTCGCCCAGTTCCAGCGCCTTGTCCCAGGCGGACGTGGCATGCGCCACAAGATCGTCATCCGGGCAATCGCCATGGATCAGCGCCACCGGTGGCGTCGTCAGGCCTTCATAGCCTGTGGCCTCGCCATGGGCGGCCCGGCGGTGATTGCGGATCACCCGCAGCATGTTGTCGGCATTGTCATCATAGCCGGCAAAGGCACCGAGTTCTGCGGCCATCTCTGCCGATGTGGCATAGGAAATACCGGTCATGATCGCCGTCAGACTGCCGGCAAGCGCGCGGGCGGCGTCTGAATCGTAAGGGATGCCCGACGACATCAGCAGCCCGCCAATATTGGCGTAGCCGAGGCCGAGTGTGCGGTATTTGTAGGAGCGTTCGGCGATGCGCTCGGATGGGAACTGCGCCATCATCACCGAGATTTCCAGAACCACGGTCCACAGCCGAACGGCGTGTTCGTAAGCCTTGATGTCGATGCGACCGGTTTTCGGATCCTTGAACTGCATCAGGTTCAGCGAAGCCAGATTGCAGGCGGTGTCATCGAGAAACATATATTCCGAGCACGGATTGGAGCCGGTGATGCGGCCTTCAGCCGGGCAGGTGTGCCAGGCATTCATCGTGGTGTTGAAATGCAGGCCCGGATCGGCAGATGCCCATGCGGCATGCGAAATCTGTTCCCACAGATCCGCAGCCTTCAGTGTTTTCATCACCCGGCCATCAATGCGTGCCGTCAGGTTCCAGTCGGCATCCTCTTCCACGGCCTTGAAGAAATCATCGGTGATCGACACCGAATTATTGGAATTCTGGCCGGAAACGGTGAGATAGGCTTCCGAATCCCAGTCGGTGTCATAGGTGGTGAAGGTGATGTCCTTGTAGCCCTGGCGCGCGAACTGGATCACCCGCTTGATGTAGTTCTCCGGAACCTGATCCTTCTTGGCGGCGCGGATCTCGCGCTTCAGGGCCGGGTTTTCATGCGGGTCGAAGCAGGCGTCATTATCGGCCGTGCAGTTGACGCAGGCCTTCATGATGGCGGTCAGATGCCTGGCAACGATCTTCGAACCGGTAACGAGGGCGGCAACCTTCTGCTCTTCCTTGACCTTCCAGTTGATATAGGCCTCGATATCCGGGTGGTCGATGTCGACGACGACCATCTTGGCGGCACGGCGCGTGGTGCCGCCGGATTTGATCGCGCCGGCTGCCCGGTCGCCGATCTTGAGAAAGCTCATCAGGCCGGAAGACTTGCCGCCGCCCGACAGCCGCTCGCCTTCGGCACGGACATTCGAGAAATTGGAGCCGGTGCCGGAGCCATATTTGAACAGGCGCGCTTCACGCACCCACAAATCCATGATGCCGCCTTCATTGACGAGATCATCGCCAACCGACTGGATGAAGCAGGCATGCGGCTGCGGGTGCTCATAGGCCGATTTCGAGCGCGTCAGCTTGCCGGTGAAGGGATCGACATAGAAATGCCCCTGGCCGGGGCCATCAATGCCATAGGCCCAGTTGAGGCCGGTATTGAACCATTGCGGCGAGTTCGGTGCGGCGCGCTGGGTGGCCAGCATATAGGCAAGCTCGTCACGGAAGGCAGATGCATCGTCTTCCGAGGAGAAATAGCCGCCCTTCCAGCCCCAGTAGGTCCAGGCACCGGCGAGCCGGTCGAAGACCTGACGGGCATCGGTTTCCGACCCGAACCGCTCGTCTTCGGAAAGTTTGGCGAGCGCTTTTTCATCCGGCACGGAACGCCACAGGAAGGAGGGGACGCTGGTTTCCTCAACCTTCTTCAGTCTGGCCGGAACGCCGGCCTTGCGGAAATATTTCTGCGCCAGAATATCGGCTGCGACCTGGCTGAACTGTTCGGGCACATCAATGTTGTCGAGCAGGAATACGATCGAGCCATCGGGGTTGCGGATCTCACTCTTGGCCTTGCGAAAAGCAACCTCGGCATAAGCCGACTGTCCAGCCGTGGTGAAATGACGTTCGATGCGCATCTTGTCGTCCTCGTTAAAAAATGTGCGCCCGTATTCAGGCATTGATCTTGTTCGGTGATCAGCGTCTTCCGCCTGACCGCCGCCGGCCGGTTCATGTGCCGTTTCGGAACATCTTGTGCGTAACATATTCAGAGCCACTAAATATAGTGTTAATGACGCTGTAATTCAATTCCGCATCGGTGTCGCGCCCGCCGTTTCGAGACGCACGAAAATCTGCTTCGGCAATGTCCGTCAGGACACCGCCAAAGTGGGATTGCACATCAAAACAGTGGGGGCGGGCGCGTTACAAAACCGCTCCGGTCACGGCTGCGACCGCCGTCGAATATCGGTCGAATCGACCCTCGCGGTCAAGCGACCCGTGCCGCATCAAGGCGGCAACAGGCCTCTTGACGATCGTCATGCGTGTTATGAGAGGGCCTTGCAGATCAGTGACTTGTGACAAAAAGCTGACATCGTGTCGGACATCCGACGACCGTCATCTAGCGTTTCGGTAGTCTGAAAAATGCAGTGTTATTAAGGCGCTATAATTTTCTACGAGAATCGGTGGCAGTGCGGGACTGAATTGTGGAAAAGTCCGGGCCGGCAAATGGGTGCAACTGCAAAAGAAAACCCCGCCGGATGGGGCGGGGCTGGCAAGGCAGGTCGGTTTTGGCTTCAGGCCTTCGGGGCCTTGGCGATCGGCTCCTGATAGGCAAAACCCATATCCCACGGGAAGTAGATCCAGGTATCCTGCGACACTTCGGTGACGAAGGTATCGACGCAAGGGACGCCCTGCGGCTTGGCGTAAACACAGGCCAGATGCGC
This sequence comes from Martelella sp. HB161492, assembly GCF_013184775.1. Taxonomy (GTDB): domain Bacteria; phylum Pseudomonadota; class Alphaproteobacteria; order Rhizobiales; family Rhizobiaceae; genus Martelella. The sequence continues at coordinate 566,750 of NZ_JAATVV010000002.1, read as the reverse complement.
CTTGGGCAGCATGTCGCGGACCTCGCGGGCAGTGTTGCCGGTGTCGGTGAGATCGTCGACGATCAGCACGCCTTCGCCGCCATCCTTGAGCAGATCGGCGGTTATGCCCTTCAGCAGCGAGGTTTCGCCCTGGGTCGTGTAGTCATGATAGGAGGCGATGCAGACGGTTTCGATCAGGCGGATATTCAGTTCGCGCGAGATGATGGCGGTCGGAACAAGGCCGCCGCGGGTGACGCAGACAATGGCATGGAAGCTCTTGTCGAGGCCGGCAAGGCGCCAGGCAAGTGCACGGGCATCGCGGTGGAACTGATCCCAGGAAACGGGAAAGGCTTTTTCGGGTAAGGTAGACATGGGACGGGCTCCGAAGGCAGTGGTCAACATTCTGGTCATTCGCGCCGTGAGCTGATCTCAGCGGCATCGACGCGCAACCTTCGGGATCGGCCAAAGGGCCAATCAAAATTCCGTCGCAAGCAACTTGCGGCGAAAAATCTCTCTGCCCCCGACAGGTGGTGTCGTTGGCCATCGCTATTAGCCGCATTCACGCGAATATGGCAAGTCCCGCCGGACGAATGAGCCGGTACCGGCAGGTTTTTCTCAGGTTTTCTTCAGTACTTCGTCAGCAGACAGTGGCTAGCGGGCCATCAGCGTTGCCGCCGTCATCGATTCCAGCAATGTCCGGGTGACGCCACCGAACAGCAGCTGCCACAGGCGGGAATGGGTGTAGGCGCCCATGACCAGCAGATCGACGGAACTGTCCGACATGCGGTTTTCGATCAGGGTAGCCGCCCGTGCCTTGTCGGCATGGGCATTCACCGCCGTGACATTGATGCCGTGGCGAGCAAGCGTCGTGGCGATCTCGCCGCCCGTCATCTCGCTGGAAACCGTCGTCGTGTCCGGCGGGTTGACGGAGAAGATCTCGACCTCTTCGGCGCGCTTCAGGAAGGGCAGGGCATCAAAGGTGGCGCGCGCCGCCTCGCGTGAACCGTTCCAGGCAACGAGCACCTTCTTGAACGGCATCGCCGATTTCGCCGTATGCGGGATCAACAGAACCGGTCGGCCGCTCTCAAACAGGAAGCTTTCGAAATCCGCCTTGGCATCGGCGGAGACATCGGGGCTCGCCTGCGGGGCGATGATCAGATCGGAGCAGCGCGCGCTATCGATCACCGAAGCGCCGGCATAGCCGACCGAGGTGATGATCTTGCGCCATTCATAGGAAATCGCTTCCTTGCGCGCGCGTTCCTCAAACAGGGCGCCAAGGGCTTCGCTGCGTTTCTCGGCGGCATCCTGCAGGGCCTGGATCGACACCGGGTCCGGGATTTCCATTGGCGCGACAATCGGCGTCGCGGTGACCGATTCGGCATGGAGACCAATGACATGGGCTTCGAAAAGATGAGCCAGATGCATTGTATGATCCAGGAAGCCGGCCGACTGGCTGGTGGTCTCCATGACGGACAGGATTGTTTTATAGCTCATTTTATTCTCCTCTCGCGCAGATTTCATTGCCAGCGCAGGGCGTGAGGCATCCGTTCGCATGTCTTGGCGCCACAGGCACCATCGCATTTTTGTCCCAAATGGCAGCCATGGCAAGGTCGCCTTTCGCCCTACTAGACATGGGGTTAAGCCTTCGCCGCCGCAAGGGCGTCCAGCATGGCGGTAATGTCGGCGGCGGCCTTTTCGACCTCGCTCTCACGGCGCCCGCGCACCACCAGCTGGGTGGAAAAACCGGAGCCGGCAAAGTGCGGATAGGAGCCGATCGAGGTGTCGGGATGGGCTTTTTGTATGTCTGCGAGCGGTGTCGCGATATCGCCTTCACCGAAGCTGCATTCGATCGCACGGGAGATCACCGGCGTTCCGCCTTCAAGCGTCGGCAGAACATTGCCGACCATGGCCTCGAACACCTTTGGCACGCCAGCCATGACATAGACATTCTCGACGATGAAGCCCGGTGCCGTCGAAACCGGATTGTCGATCAGGGCGGCGCCCTCCGGCATGCGGGCCATGCGCTGGCGTGCCGCGGTAAATTCGATGCCGCGGCGCTCGTACATGGCGGCAAGCCGTGCCATGGCCTCATCATTGTGGATGCATGTGCGTCCGAATGCTTTGGAGATCGCGTCGGCAGTGATGTCGTCATGAGTCGGGCCAATACCGCCCGAGGTGAAGACATGGGTGTAGCGCGCGCGCAGAGCATTGAGCGCCGTCACGATTTCCTCTTCCTCGTCCGGCACGATGCGGACTTCTTTCAGGTCAATGCCGGCCAGGGTGAGGTTTTCGGCCAGAAAGCCGATATTCTTGTCCTTGGTACGCCCGGATAAGAGTTCGTCGCCAATGGCGAGCATGGCGGCGGTGACAGTCTTGGTCTCGGTCATGATGAGTCGCCTTCAATGTTGCCGGGCTAAACTAGTGCGCTTCAGGCCGGACGGTAAACCGAATTTGACCTTTGGCACCTTTTGCCGGCTAATCCCGCGAAGTGATGCAGGCTGATGCCGGCAAACCATTGGCCTGCGTGCCGGGACATGCGACATTTTGACATTCATATGAACGCATTAACGATGAGTGTTCAGAAATAGTGAACGCTGCGTCGCGATCTATCGGTCTGGACGTGCTCTCAAAATCGCCGATATTGGGTCCCAACAAATTACATCTCAAACCCCGGAGATCCCGAAATGGCAAAAGTACTCGTTCTCTACTATTCGTCCTACGGACACATCGAAACCATGGCTAAGGCTGTTGCCGAAGGCGCCAAGTCTGCCGGTGCAGACGTGACCATCAAGCGCGTGCCTGAACTGGTTCCCGAAGATGTGGCCAAGGCATCCTATTTCAAGATGGATCAGGAAGCCCCGATCGCGACCCCGGCCGAGCTGGAAGAATATGATGCCATCATCGTCGGCGCCGGCACCCGTTTCGGCACCATGGCGTCGCAGATGCGCAATTTCTGGGATCAGACCGGCGGTCTGTGGGCCCAGGGCAAGCTGGTTGGCAAGGTTGGCTCGGCCTTCACCTCTTCGGCGACCCAGCATGGCGGCCAGGAATCGACCATTCTCGGCTTCATCCCGACCCTGCTGCATCACGGCATGGCCGTTGTCGGTCTGCCCTATGCCTTTGCCGGCCAGATGGGCGTTGACGCTGTCAAGGGCGGCTCGCCCTACGGCGCTTCCACGATCACCGAAGGTGACGGCTCGCGTCAGCCGTCCGAGGTCGAGCTCGAAGGTGCACGCTTCCAGGGCGCACATGTTGCCAAGATCGCGGCCAAGCTGACCGCCTGATCTGCAGACCATTCTGGTTACGATGAACGCCGGTGGTGCATTCCACCGGCGTTTTTTCATCCCCGCTGATCCCCGTCACATCACTTCGGAATAGGATTAAATTCCTTATTTCAGCTGAAGGAGTGATCAAGATGGAGATCAGCAACCATAAAATGCCGGCGATCTGGTATCGCCAGAGCAGCAATATCGGTGCCGTGCGGGAGAAGCTGCCGGTTGTCATCGTGCTGCATTACACCACGGGCTGGAACGGCAAGGCCAGCCGCGACTGGCTGATGGGCACCGCGGGCGGCAGCGAGAACCGCAGTTCCAGTGCCCATGTGGTGATTGATCGTGACGGCACGGCCTGGCAGATCGCGGCGTTCAATCGCACGGCCTGGCATGCGGGCCCATCACGCTACGGCGAGATCGAGGGGCTGAACCATGTCTCGATCGGGATTGAATTCGTCAATCCTGGCTGGCTCAGGCCGAACGGACTGGGTGATTTTATCGATCCCTACGGACGCCGGATGACCGAAAAGGCGCTGGAGGCGGCGGGCGGCTATATGCTCAGCCCGCATCCGCGTGTTGGCGGCGAGACCTATGCCTGGCCGCTGTTTCCCGAAGCGCAGATCGACATGGGGCTTTCGATTGTCCAGTCGCTGGTTGCCGCCTATCCGGTCAGGGCCATCGTATCCCATGAAGAAATCGACACGCGCGGCTGGAAGACCGATCCGGGGCCTGCCTTTCCCTTTGACCGCTTCCGGGCAATGCTGGGGGAGGTGAACGACCGGGAGGAGAGCCAGGTGGTGACGGCCGGGCGGCTCAATCTGCGCGGCGGACCGGGCACCGCTTACGAGAAGATCGTGCCGCCCGGCACGCTGCTGAAGGGAACCCGGGTGAAGATCCTGAAGCGCGACAGCGGTTGGGCCTATGTGGCGCCGGAAGACGGCAACGGCCGGGAAGGGGATTTGCGCGGCTGGGTGAACGGGGCCTATATCGCCCCGGCAGTAACGGCCTGATCATGCAATGCGGCGCGTCCGGTCCGGGCAAGGGGAAAACGTGCGGCAAGTACAACGCCCGGGGTCGCGCGATGGCTGTTCCGGTTCGGGCCGCAGGCTCAGCTTTTTTTCCGGTCCCTGTCGCCCGCCGGCCGGAATGTATAGCCGGTTTCCACGGCCGATGTGCCGAACTTTGCCCTGAGGCTGTCAATCGCGCTTTCGGCAGCGGCCCTTCGTGTCGCTGCCGGATCGATGAGGTCCGGCGGATCGGCCGTTGCCGGGTCGCAGAGATCGGAAATGCCGATGCCGATCAGCCGGTATTTGCTACCGTCAATCTCCCGTTCCAGCAGCGACAGGCCGGTGCGAAAGATCCGATCGGCAAGCTGAGTCGGATCTTCTAGCCGCCGGTTTCGCGTCTTGATCCTGAAATCGGCAGTTTTCAGCTTCAGCACGACGGTCTGGCCGGCAAGCCCTGCCTTCTTTGCCCGCGCCGCCGTCTTCTCGCTCAGGCGGCGCAAATGCGCACTCAACGTCTCCAGATCGGAAAAGTCCGCCATGAAGGTTGTCTCGTTGGAAATGCTCTTGGCTTCACCGGACGGTGAAACCTTCCGGTTATCCTCGCCGCGGGCCAGATGAAAGAGCCGCTGACCGATCACGCCGTATCGCCGCATCAGTTCGGCCTGTTCCATGGTCTGAAGCTGGCCGATCGTGGTGATGCCGTCGCGGGCAAGCGTCGCCTCGAAGGCCTTGCCCACACCCCAGATCATGCCGACCCGTTTGTCGGCCAGGAAACGTGTCGCCTCCGCTTGCCCGATCACCGAAAAGCCTTTGGGCTTGTTCAGATCAGAGGCGATCTTGGCGAGGAACTTGCAATAGGACAGGCCCACGGAAACGGTGATGCCGACCTCCTGTTGCACCTGCCGGGCGAAACTGGCGAGAATGCGGGCGGGCGCTGCCTTGTGCAGCCGTTCGGTGCCGGAAAGATCAAGAAAGGCCTCGTCGATCGAGAGTGGTTCGACGAGCGGTGTGAGCGCCAGCATCATTTCACGGACCTGACGGCCGACGGCGGCATATTTTTCCATATTGGGCCTGATGACCACGGCCTCGGGACAGGCTTCCAGTGCCTTGAACATCGGCATCGCCGAGCGCACGCCGTGAATGCGCGCAATATAGCAGGCGGTCGAAACGACGCCCCGCTTGCCCCCGCCAATGATGACCGGTCGGTCGGCCAGCGACGGGTTGTCACGCTTCTCGATTGAGGCGTAGAAGGCATCACAGTCGATATGGGCGATGGCCAGGGAATAGAGTTCGTCATGGGCGAGCAGGCGCGGGCTGCCGCAATGCGCGCAGCGCGCCGGCCGGCGCGAGAAGCCGGTAAGACAGTCCCGGCAAAAGCCGGTTTCAAGCTGCTGGTCGATCATTGATGCCTGGAACAAAAATTGAACAGCCTACAATAGCGGTGCTGCTGGTTCCCGGCAATATCCCACCCTGGCGGCGCTGCCGTTCTGCCGGGAGCGGCCGTCAGGCGAGGTGACGCCGAAAAGGCGCCTGGCTGTCTCACAGCCTCGCTAATGGACTGATGCGCCGGCGGTTACTGCGCCGACAGGCGGTGGCGCACAAGACGTTCCGCGTCCGGCCATCCGGCGGCCAGAACCGCCGGTTCTTCTGTTTTCGGGGCAATCGCGCGATAATCGCCGTCGATCAGAAGATTTATTGCGAGCGCTTCCGGCACCGCGGCACTGACGGAGCGGCAGTTGTATAGCATGTCATCAATGAAGATGATGTCGGGCACTCCCGTCTCTGCAAGCCGGCTGACCACCTGTCCCTTGGATTTCTCCGTTGCGATCATCGGCAGGGAAAAACCGAAGCGTTCAAGCAACTGACGGCGCCTCTCGGCATGACAGGGCGGCATGGCCGTCAGCAGCACCACATCGGCAAAAGTCTTCAGCCGGTCCAGTGTGTCGCGCGCGTCATCGAAGGGCACCTGCCAGTCTTCCTGGTGGTCGTAGAAGCCGGTGAGCAGGCGATCAACAGTCACGTCAGCTACCTTTTCACCCGTGGAAAGGCAGGTGACATTGCCATTGAGACTGAAGCTTTCGAGCCGCAACTCGTGGTCATGGGCAAGAAGATAGGCCTTGAACGGCAGAACAAAGCGCAGCACGACCTCGTCGACATCGCAGACAATCAGCGGCCGCGCGCCGATCTCCGCACAAAAGGAATCAAGACCGGCTTCCGCGTCGATCACGGTGATACTCATGCCTGCGATCCGCCATCCAGGCGCTCGAGATCCTGCCAGCAGCCCAGCACAGCTTCGGGATCGGTGCCGGTTGCCTGACAGAAGGCGATCAGCGTTGGTTCATGCCCGGCGAGAAAGCCGATCATGGCGCGGGCAAAACCCGGCTCTGTGCTGAAGGCGCGCAATTGCTGCGGCATAACGCCGGTCAGACCGGAAAACCGTGACAGCAGCTCCGGCTCGGAAGCGAGATAGAGCAGGATTTCCACAGCCAGATCCTCCGGCGCGGGGTGATGTTTGCGCGTCTTTTGTGACGCTTTCAGAAAATCTGCCAAGTGAATTTCCGTTTCTTAACCAAATCGGCCTAGAGTGGGTATTCTATATGCCGCGTGGCGGCTCGTTCAGGGATTTTAGCGTCTGGCCAGCGGGTTTCAAGTCGGCCGAGAGGGGCGGCAGTCTATGCCAAAGCGAGTCTTGGTGGTCGAGGATAACGATTTGAACCTGAAGCTTTTTCGGGACCTGATCGAATCGTGCGGCTATGAGGTTGTCGAATCGCGCACGGGCGGGGATGCGGTGACGCTGGCGCGTGCCTTTCGGCCGTCGCTGATTCTCATGGATATCCAGTTGCCCGAGCTTTCCGGCATTGATATTGCCCGCGCGCTGAAGGCTGATGCCGAGCTTGCGGCGATCCCGATTGTCGCGGTGACGGCCTTTGCCATGCGCGGCGATGAGGAACGCATTCGCGAAGCGGGTTGTGATGCCTATATGTCCAAGCCGATCTCGGTGCCCAAATTCATTGCAACCGTAAAATCCTATCTGGGTGATGGTTAAGAGGAACTGGCAAGGCGTGAGCGCAACGGCACTGAACAGAGTGGTTCTGATTGGCGGCAGCGAGCAGGATGGTCTCGCTTTGTCGGCTATTCTTGATGGCTGGGCCGAAGAGTTCGAGCAGTTCTCGTCTGAGGACTGGCTGGCGGCGACTGTGTTTCCTGAAACGGTCGGCGCCATACTGATCGCCGTCGATGACAGCGCCGAATCAGCACTCGCCTGCTGCGCAACGCTGAAGGACGGTCCCTCGACGGCCGGCCTGCCGGTTGCCATTCTTTCCAGAGGCACGCCGGATCGCGCGCTGCGGCTGCTGTCGCTGCGCGCCGGGGCTGATGATGTGTTCTCGCTTGACGATGACGATGCGGTCATCGGTGCGCGCACGGCCGCGCTGCTGCGGCTCAAGACCCTGCAGGACGAAGTGGCGCCGAACCAGCTCGAGGCGACCGGCGCGGACGAGGCCCTGCATGTGCTGATCTTCGCCGAAGAGGCAAATGCGCGAAAGAGCCTGATGAAGATCCTGCAGACGGTCGCCACGGCAACGGCGACGGATAATCCCCAGGACATTCTGTTCCGGGCAGCGCGCAGCGATTACGATCTGATCATCGTTCATGGCGGTGCCAATGCCGATGCGGCCTTCAGGCTGTGCGGCCAGTTGCGCTGCGTCCCGGCCAACCGTTTCGTGCCACTGCTGGCCCTGTTCGAGCGGGAAGCCTGGCTGCCCAGCGAGCGTCTCAGCTGCCGAACGGCGGATGATTGCCTGATCTGGCCGGCCAGCAGCGAGGAGCTGACATTGAGGGTGCTGCTGCAGGCGCGCCGCAAGCGTTTTCTCACCGCACTTGAGCGTTCGCTCGGCGATGTCGTGCCGAGCGGGCAGGCGCTCGATCCCGAAACCGGCCTGTCGGACAAGGTTGCCTTTGCCGCGCTGCTGCAACGGGCCCAGCGCTATGTTCAGCGTGTTGAAGAGCCGCTCCATCTCGGTCTGTTTCAGCTTTCCGGCATGTTCGACCATGCCGGTGTCGAACGAACGGTTACGGCGATCAGGGCGCATCTTGCCGGGCGCGATGTCGCCAGCCGTCTGGATGACGGTATTTTTGCCGTGCTGATGCCGGACCGCAAGCCGCAGGAAGCACAGGCACTTGTGGAGGCAATGAGACAGGACATGCTCCAGGGTTTCCAGTCGCTGAGAGGCCGCTATTTCGCCGGGCAGGCCGCCTCCCGGCGCCATGACATGCCGATGCTTGATGTTCGGGTTGTCGTTAAAGATATCGCACAGCACAAATTCACGGGCTGAGGCCGGCCGGCCTGTCGCCAGATACGGCGAAGAACCACGTTACTTATGGTTTTGCTGAAATAAGGGCTGCGCCGATGTTCGAATGCTTGGCGCTGTAAGATTCTGGTATCCAGGTTAACCATAAAATCGACAGAATCGGTCTTATTCTCTGTTAAACAGTTGATTATTGTGGCCTTGTGCTTCAATTGTAGAGACAACATATAATAGTTTGCCCCATGATGTTCAGGTCCGCCGCATCTCCTGGATCGTGGGGTTGGCCGGCCGGCAGATCGCAGGGGTCCTCGTGCCTTACGATCCTGCTGGTCGGCCCCTCTCAATGAAATCAAAACAGCCTGTTCATGCCGCTTTTGCCGGCTGCTGCCGCAGACGCAGCATTACTTGTGATACGTAGCTCAGCCTCTGGTTTCGCGCGGCACGAAATGCATGGCGTGACCATTCATGCAATAGCGCAGTCCCGTCGGCGGCGGACCATCAGGAAAGACATGGCCGAGATGGCCACCACAGGTCGCACAACGGATCTCGGTGCGCAGCATGCCGTGGGATCTGTCTTCGATCTCGGTAACGGCATCCGGGCTCACGGCCTTGAAGAAGGATGGCCAGCCACAGCCGGCGTCAAACTTGGTATCTGATTCGAACAGGGGCGTATCGCAGCCCGCGCAGTGATAAATTCCGGTTTCGAAACGGTTCCAGTGCGGACCGGTGAAGGGGCGTTCTGTGCCGTGCTCGCGCAGGATATGGAACTGTTCCGGGGTCAGTTCATCACGCCATTGTGCGTCGCTCAGCATTTTTTTTTGCTTGTTATCGTCTGTCAAAGTCGCTCTCCTTGGCGAAAGGGGAAGGAAACGGTTACATCTCAGCGCATAGATGCGTGTTCAAATGACAAATTACAATGTGTCCGCAGGCTGTATTGCCGCCGGGCAAGGGCTGGCTTTCGCATTTGCGCAAAAAGCGCCTTGCAAGACTTGAGAGGGTCGTTTCTTTGCCGTAATTGGGTAACGAGCGGACAGTCGATCCGTGCTGAATCAGTGAATTTGTGGAGACGTCATGACCGCAAGTCAAACGGCCTTAACTTTCCTGGCCCTGTGTTTACCCTTTCTGGGGGCGGTTCTTTCACCGACGGTCTATCGTCTCCTCAAGCACAATGCGGCTTGGTTGCTGGCGATTCTGCCTCTGGCTGCCTTTCTCAATTTTCTGCGGTTCCTGCCGCAGATCTCTTCCGGGAAGGTGCTGACGGGCGGCTATGACTGGATTCCGTCACTTGGGCTGCGTTTCTCCTTCATGCTGGATGGCTTGTCGCTGACCTTCGCGCTGCTGATCTCCGGTATCGGCACGATGATCGTGCTTTACGCTGGCGGCTATATGAAAGGGCATCCGCTTCAGGCGCGTTTCATGAGCTTCATTTTCCTGTTCATGGGATCAATGCTCGGCGTGGTGATTTCCGACAGCCTGCTGATGCTGTTCGTGTTCTGGGAACTTACCTCGATCACCTCCTTCCTGCTGATCGGCTTCGACAATGAGCGTGAAGCCTCGCGGCGTGCGGCCTTGCAGGCGCTGGTGGTGACGGGTGGTGGTGGACTGGCGCTTCTGGCCGGTTTGCTGATGATCATGAACATCACCGGCATGACCAGCCTTTCGGCCTTGATCCACGGCGGGGACGTGCTGCGTGACAATCCGCTCTATACGGTGGTTCTGGTTCTGGTTCTGCTGGGCGCCTTCACCAAGTCGGCGCAGTTTCCGTTCCATTTCTGGCTTCCAAATGCCATGGAGGCACCAACGCCAGTCTCCGCATTTCTGCATTCGGCCACCATGGTCAAGGCGGGTGTCTATCTCCTGATGCGGCTGAACCCGGTTATGGGGGATACTGCTCTGTGGGAGACGGTTTTGCCGCTTTTCGGTGGTTTGACCCTGGTCGTCGGTTCGTTCCTTGCCATCAAGCAGACCGATCTGAAGCAGATGCTGGCCTATACGACGGTTTCCTCGCTTGGCCTGATGGTGATGATGACCGGCTTTGGCGTTGACCACGCCGTCGAAGCTGCCGTGCTCTATCTGGTGGCGCATGCGCTGTTCAAGGGCGGCCTCTTCATGGTGGCCGGCATTATTGACCACGAGACGGGCACACGTGACATTACCCGTCTTGGCGGGCTGGCGAAGGCGATGCCGATCACCTTTGCCGCGGGGCTTGCCGGGGCGATCTCCATGGGCGGGCTGCCGCCCTTCCTTGGCTTCATGTCTAAGGAGGAGATCTATGATTCGCTGGCGCATATGGATACACGATCGCTGATCTTTCTGGCCTTCACCGTTATCTGCAATGCGCTGATGTTTGTCATTGGCTTTGCCGTCGGTCTCAAGCCCTTTATCGGGGCAAAGACGGAGACCCCCAAGCATGCCCATGAGGCACCGGCGCTGATGTGGCTCGGGCCGATCGTGCTTGGCGCCACCGCGCTCATCTCTGCGCTGTTTTCACCGGTGTTCAACAGCCTGATCTCCAGCCCGATGGCGAGCGCCATCGAAGGCGAGGCGGTTGCGGTTCACATCTCGCTCATTCCCCATATCTCCGTGCCGCTGGCGCTGTCGGTGCTCACCATCGTTCTGGCGCTCGTGTTCTACTGGCGCCTGGATACCGAGCGTGCGCTGATGAGCCGGTTGCTTGGCATTCTTGGTCCTGGTCCCGATTCGTGGTTCGACAGCCTGATGCGTGGACTTGTGCGCCTGTCGCACCGCGTCAGCGTCATCATCCAGCCCGGGCGTCTGGAATTCTATCTGACTGCAACCTTCATCGCGATTGCGATTGCGCTTCTCGTGCCGCTGATTGCCTTTGGCGAATGGCCGCATATCCCTGATCTGCCGCATATTTACCGCCTGCGTGACTGGGCGATCTTCCTGATCGCCGTCGTCGGTCTCGGCGCCGTCATTCTTGCCCACAACCGGCTGACAGCGATCGTTTCGCTGGGCATTCAGGGCTTCTCGCTGGCGGTTATGTTCCTGCTGTTCGGCGCGCCGGATCTGTCCTTCACCCAGTTCATGGTTGAAACCCTTTCGGTGGTCATCCTGACGCTGGTGATGACCCGGCTCAACCTGACGCCGTCCGATCACCGTCCGCTGAAACAGGTGCTGATGGATGGCACGATTGCCGCGGCCTGCGGGCTTGGCTTTGCCGCGCTGCTGGTCAAGGCGACGCAGGTGCCGTTCAACACATCGCTGACCGATTTCTTCAATCAGTATTCCAAGGTCATTGCGCACGGGCACAATGTCGTCAACGTGATCATCGTCGACTTCCGCGGAACGGATACGCTTGGCGAGATCTCGGTGGTCATGATCACCGGTCTTGCCATCCTGGCGCTGATCCGCATCCGCGCTGGCAATGGCAATGGCCCGGCTGACAACAATCCCGACATGCACAACGGAGGCAAAAGATGAACACGCTGATCTTTCGCGTGGCTGCGCCGTTCCTGACAGCATTGATGCTGCTGTTTTCGATTTTTGTCCTTCTGCGCGGGCATAATGCGCCGGGCGGCGGCTTTATCGGCGGATTGATCGCGGCTTCGGCGCTGGCGATATTCGGTATCGCCTGGGGTGTCAGCGCGGTTCGCCGGGCGATCTATTTCCATCCCATGTCGATTGCCGGGGCAGGGCTGCTGCTCTCGGCGCTGTCCGGCATGGTGTCGATCTTCACGCATGTGCCCTTCATGACGGCCCACTGGATCTATCCGACGATCTTCGGCGTCGAGGTGCCGCTCTCCACGGTGACCAGCTTCGACACGGGCGTTTATCTCGTCGTTGTCGGGGCGATATCCTCGATCTTCCTGGCGCTTGAAGAAAAGGATCACGACTGATGGAATTCGTTCTCTCCGTTCTTGTCGGCCTGTTCTTCACGGCTGCGATCTATCTGATGCTGTCGCGTCATAGTGTTCGCATCATGCTGGGGATTTCGATCCTCGGAAATGCCGTCAATCTGCTGATCTTCACCACCGGCCGGATCACCGGAATCGTGCCGCCGATCATCCCCGATACGATGGAAACGCTGCCTGGCGGGACCGCCAATCCACTGCCGCAGGCGCTGATCCTGACGGCCATCGTGATCTCGTTCTCCTTCTTCGCCTTCCTGCTGGTGCTGACCTACCGGTCGTATCAGGATCTCAATACCGACGATACGGATGACATGCGGGCCGCCGAGCCCAAGGATCAGCCTGTGCCGCCTCTCGGCTACTAAAAGGATAAGAAGAAAAGATCATGGCCGCTTCGCCCGCTCATTCCGTCGACTTCTCGCTTGCCTGGACCATGGAGCCGACAAGCCTTGCCCAATGGCTTGGCATCCTGCCGATCGCGCTGTGCATCATTGCCGGCGCGGTGCTGATGCTGTTCCGCAAACGGGTTGATCTGCACCCCTATATTGCCATTCCGGCGCTTGGATTGCTTGTTCTTCTCGATCTCCTGCTATTGCGCCAGGTGCTGGTGAACGGCCCGATGACCATGGTCGCCGGGCGCTGGCTGCCGCCCTTCGGCATTGCCTTCACCTCTGATGTGCTTGGCGCGCTATTTGCTCTGGCGGCGGCTATCGTTGCGCTTGCCGGTGCGATCTTCGCCCTTGGCGATGTCAATAACAGCGAGCGACGATACGGGTTCTATCCGTTCCTGATGCTGTTGCTTGCCGGTGTCTCCGGCGCGTTCCTGACCGGCGATATCTTCAACCTCTATGTCTGGTTCGAAGTTCTGCTGATTTCATCCTTCGGTCTTTTGATCCTGGGATCGAAGCATGAGCAGCTTGACGGGGCGATGAAATATGCGGTGCTGAACCTGATCGGCACCACGCTGTTCCTGATTGCCGTTGCCTATCTCTATGCGATTTTCGGCACGCTCAACATGGCCGATATCGCCATGATGGCGCGGGCAAAGCCGGATCTGCCGACCAAGACGCTGGCCGTTCTGTTCATTCTTGCTTTCGGCATGAAGGCGGCGGCTTTTCCGGTCAATTTCTGGCTGCCGGCCTCCTACCACACGCCGCGAACGGTGGTGTCGGGCCTGTTTGGCGGCTTGTTGACCAAGGTCGGCGTCTATGCGCTGATCCGCGTGATGGTGATGATCCTGCCGGCCGATCTTGCCGATACGAGCATGATTGTTGCGATCAGTGCCGCCTTTACCATGGTGCTGGCCGCCATGGGGGCGATTGCCCAGGACGATATCCGCCGTATGGTCGGCTATGTGGTGATCATCGGCATCGGCAACATGCTGGCCGGTGTCGCGATCGGAACGCCGATGGGACTTGAAGGCGCGGTGTTCTACGCGCTGCATTCCATCATCACCATGACGGCGCTCTATTTCGTGACCGGTCTGGCCGGAAAGCTTGCCGGCGGTTTCTCGCTGCGCCAGATCGGCGGTCTCTACCGCACGGCGCCGGCCTTTGCCGGTGTCAGTCTGGCCCTGTTCTTCGCTGCGGCCGGCCTGCCGCCTTTCTCAGGCTTCTGGCCAAAGGCGATGCTGGTCAAGGCGTCGCTGGCGTCAGGCTATGGCTGGCTGGCGGCTTCGATCCTTGTTGCCGGTTTCTTCTCCACCATTGCGCTTGGCCGTGTGTTCCTTCTGGCCTATTGGCGCCCTGCCGGCAGCGAGGCGCCGCCGGCCAAGGTGAAGATCAGCCTGGCCGAATGGTTGCCCGTGGTGGCGCTTCTGGCGCTCGTGGTTTTCTTCGGCCTGTTTCCTGAACATCTGATCCAGTTTGTTTCTGCTGCGGTTTCAGGCATCCTGTCGCCGGAGGGGTACATTCATTCGGTCTTTCCCAAGGGAGGACTTTAGGTGAGTCTCTACGTGCTGAACCTTATTCTCGCCATCGCCTGGGTTGCCGTTACCGGCAGCGCCTCGCTTCACAATCTCATCTTCGGCTTCATTGTCGGGGCACTGTGCGTCGCGCTGGTGCGCGAACAGCTCGGACATGAAAGCTATTTCGGCCGCTTCATGAAGATCACGGCGCTGTTCCTGCTGTTTCTGTGGGAACTGATGGCGTCGGCATGGAAGGTTGCCGTTCTGGTCTGCAGGCCGAAGCTGGATATTCAGCCCGGTATTTTCAGCTTCGAGCTGTCGCTGGAGCGTGACTTCGAGATCGCGCTTCTGGCCAACATGATCACACTGACGCCGGGAACGCTGTCTGTCGATGTGTCCGACGACAAGAAGACGCTCTTCATCCACGCCATTGACTGTGCCGACCCGGAAGCCAACCGGGCGGATATTGCCAACGGCTTTGAGAAGAAGATCAGGGAGGCATTCGCCTGATGGACCCGCAAACGATTGTTCACACTGCCGCCGATATCACCATCGCAATCCTGTCGCTGTCGCTGATCCTGACCGTGATACGGGTGATAAAGGGGCCAACCCTGCCGGATCGGGTTCTCTCCCTGGATATGCTGGTTTCCATTGCCATGGGTTTTATTGTGGCAATTGCGATCCGTACCGGTTTCACGCTTTATATCGATATCGCCATTGCCCTTGGCCTGGTCGGCTTTCTGGCGACCGTCGCCTTCGCGCGCTTCATCCGCTCCAGCGGGATGCGGGAGGAAACGCAGGCCGGCTTCAAAGTCAAGCCGCACCCGATGGCGCACGATCATTCGCAAGAGCCGCATGATGTGCCGGTCGTAGATGTCAATGGCGAGATCAAAGGATAGGATCAATGGACTATATCGGAGCGATCTTTGTTTCCTTTCTTTTGCTTGCAGGAGCAGCTTTTACATTGACTGCGGCAATCGGTATCAATCGGCTGCCTGATCTCTACACGCGCATGCATGCAGCTTCGAAGGCCGGTACCGTCGGTTCCGGGTTGATCTTTCTGGCGATCGGATTCCATTCAGGAGACATTTCGATTTTCGTGCGCGCGATCGCCGGCATCCTGTTCTTCATCCTTACAGCCCCTGTCTCTGCTCATCTTCTGGCGCGTGCGGCCCATCAGATTGGCTATCCCATGTATGATGAAAGCCTGCAGGATGACCTCAAGGGACGTGACAATAACGATTAAACTGCAAAGTTGCATTTCGCTATTTGTCAACCTGAGTATTAATGATATCTAAAATACGTGAATTAAAGGTGTATCGGCGTTTTTCGCTGAATAAATCTTTTAATTTGCTAATTATAGCTGGACTTTTTCGTTCTTGGTGATATCTCACTCGTTATGAGTAGTTTATGACACTCTTGCTTGGAACATTAATATAGACCTGTCCGCCAACATTTGAGTTGTAATCACGGACGAAGAGACAGCTATTAGGCCATGTTGTCGAGCTCCGAACTTCGGAACTCTGGAAACTAGGGGGTAAGTTTCGCCGATACGCGGGGTCAAGCGTGGAGGCCGGCTTATGATCTGCCGCTTCAATGCTCAAAGAATGCTTGGATTATGTGGGCAGAGCAAAAGAACAGGAGCGAAGCATGACTGAGACTGCGGTCGAAACCGAGACCCAGAATTTGGTAGAATTGACGGCTGACATTGTCGCCGCTTATGTCAGCAATCACGTGGTGCCCACGGCGGATTTGCCTGGACTGATTTCAGAGGTCCACAACGCTCTCAGCAATACGTCGAAACCGGCTGGTCCGGTGGTGGTTGCCGAAAAGCCGAAGCCGGCTGTTTCCGTTCGCAAGTCGATCAGCGGCGACCATCTGGTCTGCCTGGAATGCGGCGGCAGCTTCAAGTCGCTGAAGCGCCATCTGATGACCCATCACGACCTGTCACCTGACGCCTATCGTGAGAAGTGGGATCTGCCTGCTGATTATCCGATGGTTGCGCCCTCCTATGCAGAGGCACGCTCGCGGCTTGCCAAGGAAATGGGGCTTGGTCAGCGCCGCAAGCGCTGATTGGCATATCCCTGGAAAGATTGGAGCCGGTTCCGTCTATAACAGACGGAACCGGCTTTTATTTTGTCTATAGGGCTGGTTTTCATATGTATATCCAGTTTTAAATTTCGTATGTATGCCAATAGATCTTAAATCTAGTTTATGAATATGTATTGAAGCATTGTATATTGTTAGAGATATTTCATGCTCGATTAATATATATATTGGGTGCTTCCATTCTGTCGCGGGTGACGTCGCTGTGTTTGAGCTGTAACTTTGTAACTGCGATCGCTGAAGACTATCGACAAGTGTAGGATAACAATCCTATCTATAACTTAAAAAAGTTAACCATAACAACAGGAAGTGGTAGGGAGCTCCACTTTTCAATCCCCGTTTTCTTGTGATGTGTAAGAATAAAATCCTAAATTTAAGAAAATGAACTCACCATAATTCGGGATTGGAATATCATGGGGACCTTAGCAGATATCACGGACCGTTCAGGGACGGTCGCAGATTCACTGAAGTTGAATGGTGATACGCTTTCGATTTGCCGTGTCGTCAGGTTGTTGACCTTCGAGCTGGGGCAGATGGGCTGTCTGCCTGCTGGCAAGGAGCGACTTCAGCGCCGCGGCGGCGCCCATCTCAGGCAGATGGCGATGTATGTCTGCCATGTGGCGCTCGGCCTTTCTCTGAATGAGATCGGGCAGGGGTTCGGGCGGGATCGCACCACAGTCGCCTATGCCTGCCGCAAGGTGGAGGACTGGCGCGACGATAGCGATTATGATGCCTTCGTGACCCGCATCGAGCGTCTGGCCATTGAGATTGTCGTTGCGCTGGGGCTCGGCAATCATGGCTGAGCCGAAGCACGGGGACGAGCGCCGGCCCGTCAGGCGCAGAAGCGGAGCGAGCCCCCTCGAACTGCTGGCAAAGCAGAAGGCAGCCGATGGCTCGCTTTTTCTGCCGGGCGAGGCGGCGGCGGCGGGCGAACGGCTCTTTGCCGACTTTATGCATGGACAGATGCAGGCACGTGTGACGTCTTCGCTGTCGCCGCGGCTGGAGACGCGCGCAGCCGGTCATCAGAGCGACCGGCTTGCCGATTGTGCTCTGGACGCGCGACAGCGCGTTCGCGATGCGCTGAAAGCCATCGGTCCGGAACTTGCCGACGTGGCGCTTGATTTCTGTTGTTTTCTGAAAGGTCTGGAACTGATCGAGCGCGAGCGGCAATGGCCTGTTCGTTCTGCCAAGCTGATGGTTCGCACCGCCCTTCTGGCACTGGCGAGGCACTATGCACCGGCGGTTCAGAGAAAGACATCATTGCGTCAGTGGGGAGATCAGGACTTCCGGCCACCGGCCCGGGCCTTCGGGAGGACGTCGGGCGGAGCTGCCTGACTGATGGTCTCAGCTGGAATGGCCGGCAAGCAGCAGCGCGGCCATTTCGCGTATCCGCGTCACCATCGCATTGAGTCCGTTTGCGCGCTGGGCCGACAGGTTCTCGACCAGACCGATCCGTCGCAGAATATCGATGGCATCGGTCTTGGCGATTTCCGAGGCCTTGTGCCCCGAATAGACGGCGAGAACGATCGCCACCAGTCCTCGGACGATAAAGGCATCCGAATCGCCGCGCAGATGCATGACCGGATCATCACCCGCCTCGTTCTCCATCACCAGCCAGACCTGACTTGCGCAGCCATGCACCTTGTTGGCTTCAATCTTCTCGTCCTCGGGCAGATCTGGCAATGCCTTGCCGAGCTCGATCACATAGCGATAGCGATCTTCCCAGTCGTCGAGAAAGGAAAAGTCTTCAAGAATGCTGTCAAGCTCTGCGCTCATGGTTCGTATCCGTCTGTTGGTCTGCTCTCGCCTGGTTGCAACCGCCGGTCCAGCCGCTGCACCCCGGCGGAAAGGTCTCGCACCGGACCGGCGGAAAGGCAATCTGGCCACCGCCGCGTGATGCGAGGCTCTTCCTCGGTATAACGGGTGTTGGTCTTGTTTGGAACCATTCCATGCTGACCGCTGTCACCTTTGCCGCTTTCCCGTCAATAGGGGCGCGGGGTCGGCAATGGCACATCGAGACGAATTCCGGTGAGGTCCGGCCGGGCCGCAGCGGCGGTCAGCGTTTCCGGCGCTGCAGGTGTCTGGACGGGCAGGGGCGGCGGCTCCACGATTGCGCCGGTGATCACGGCGTCAGGCACGGCGGCTTGCGGGGCTCCGGCCGGCAGCGGCGTTGCCGCCGTCTCCGTTTGGCCGGGGACAGCCGGAAGGGCTGTCGGAGAGGAGGTCTTGTCGTCGGCCCCATCGTCGGCCTTGTCGAAATGCTGACCGAGATAGCGATAGGCGACATCTGCGCCTTCGCCAGCACGATGGCGGAGAAAATCGATGATCTTGATCCCGTTGACGCAGACCTCGGGTTTTTCGCCGCACAACCCGCTCATATATTCGAGCGTGCCGCGGGCAGCCGTCACCGCACCGCCGACATCGGCAGCACTCTGCGGCTGCGTACCATCCTGGTCCACAGGCTCACCTGTCAGAAAGGTCGAAAAAAACGGCAGAATCAGCAAAAGGCAGAAAAAGAAGAATGCCGTTTTCAGCAGGAACCTTATCATCTCGTCCTTTCCCGGGGCCGGTTTGCCTGTTGTGTCAAAGCGCGCTGATACCGATCAGATGTCGGACCCGGCGCCTGTTGACCCAATCTCTAATACAAGCGGGTAAATGAGCCGGTAACAGGGCATGGCCGCTGACGCCGGTCCCTGTTGACAGGCTTTTTCCCGTTCACCGGAAAAGCCTGAAAAAGTGAAGCAAAATCAATTTTCTAGCGTATGTTTTTGGAAGATTTCGTCGACTGTGCCGGTGTTATGCGTGTTAACCATAGCAAGAAAAATACTGACATGCTGCACCTTCCGCCGCCGTCTGGCGTTATTGTAGACAGCGATGTCCTCTGGGCTTTGCGGGCCGCGACAGACCAGCAGGGCCTTTCAGCATGCGTCGAGGTCGGCGCGGAACGGGATATATGACATGACAGCGCGCCGGCTCGCGGCGGGCGCGGCGAATTTCGGAAGCAGGGCCGATGGGGAAGACGACCAAAAAACGGGGCAAGAGCAAGAAAGGCAGCAAGCCCGGGCTTATCGCGCGGATATTGCTGGCTGGCGGGGCTGCGATCGGCCGTCATCCATCGGTTTTCGGCGGTGTGACGATCTTCGCGGTGGTGTTCAGCTTCGTTTCCGCCAATGCGCTCTGGTATCAGGTCGGTCCGCATCCCGATCCGATGTTCAAAACCCGTGTCGACGGCGAACCCGATGCGATTCCCGGCCGCACTCTGGTGCACGAGGCCGGTCCCTATCACAGCTTCCGGATTGAGCGGGATGGCGACAATACGGTTCAGGCGGCGGCTGAGGAGCGACCTGCCGAACAGAGCGGCGATGCCGAAATTGATGAATTGCTGGCCGTGATGCAGCGTGGCGCACCGGCAGCAGACGCTGAAACGTCAGCGGATACCGTTGCAGATACCGCTGTCGCTATATCCCCCGTTCAGTCAGATCCGGCCGATCTTCTGCGTCAGGTCCAGCAGGAACTTGCTGCGCGCGGATATTACAAGGGCACGGTCGACGGGGTGAGCGGGCCACAGACGGCCGAAGCGGTGGCCGCTTTTCAGAAAGATAATGGCCTGATGGTGACCGGCGCAGCGGATGCCGGGCTGCTGGCGGCCATCACCGCATCGGCGGCGACCCCGCTGCCGAGCCATCGCCCTGAAACGGACAGTCAAAATGTCGCCGCGGTGATCCGCGCCTCCGCCAGCCCCGGGGCTGCTGACGGCGCGGCAACGTTGACACTTGCCACTGTCCCGGTCTCAACGAAGACGGTGACGGAAATCCAGCGTGGGCTGCAAAATATCGCCTATGATGGGATCGTTGTGGATGGCGTTGCCGGACAGAGCACAAAGGCGGCGATCCTGAACTTTCAGAAACACTATCGCCTGCCGGAAACCGGTGAGCCGAGTGAGGCTGTTCTGAAAAAGCTCCAGGAAATCGGCGCGCTTTGATGCCTGATCGATCCGGTCACCGTGAGGGGCGCCTTGAGCAGAGGGAGGTGCAGCATGTCCGCCCGTCTTAGAAGCGATATCTTTGTCTCCGCGCTTTGCCGCCAGGTTTTTGCCAAGGGCGGTTTTGCCGCTGTCGAGCGCAAGGGGGCCGAGGCGGCCGGCGCCATCGCCATCCGACAGACGAAGCGGGACGGCAGGGAGACGCTGTTCATGCCCGCGCCCCAGGTGCTTGCTGACGAGGATGGCGCGCGCGTTTTTGAGATGCGGCTTGAAGATGTCGATGTGCTGACGCTCGCCGACAAGCTGGAGAAGGAGCGCCGTTTCGACAGCGACCTCTGGATCGTCGCGCTCGAGATCGACGACGTCAGCGGGCTTTTTGCCGTCGCGGCGTAATCGGCTTCTCGCTTTGCCGGAAATGCTCCGGGGCGGCTCAGGCGCTTCGGCGCTTGCTGTCACCGGTCTGGGGCTGTTTGGCTGCCGGCCGGGCATTGCGCTCGGCGCTTTCGGCCTGCCAGGTGAGCAGCTGCTCGATCGACCGGGACGGCGAAAGGGTGGCGACCATGGCATCGACATCGTGATCGGTGGCGAGTGCAGGCACGCTGCGCTGCAGGATGAAGCTGACATCATCATTGGCCATGCCAAGTCCGACAAGGGCAATCGCCAGACGTTCGCCGGTCGTATCCGCAAGGATGAGTTTTGCCAGATCCTGATCGCCGCCGAGCGCCCGGCTGAAAGTTTCAGCGAAGAAACCGGCCTCACGGCGGCGGGCAAAACGGACCAAAAGCGACGTCTGGAGGGCGGTCAGGGTCGACAGGCCGAGACGGTCGCTGTCTCCTGACTTTTCGACCATGGCCTTCAGCGTCCGCCGCAGCGCTTCGCTCTTGTCTTCCATGGTCCCGGCATCGGCAGAGCCGCTGCTGTCTTCATCGCGTGTCTCGGCGCTGTCGGCATGGGTGGCGATGAGTGCCGCAATCACTTTTTGCGTAAGATCGGCGCGGTTGATGATGGCGCGCTTGTGGGCCTCACCCGATTGCTCGATGATCTCGATCAGTGTCTCTTCGTCGATCGCCGGTGACAGGGCCAGAAACGGGGCGGCAATGGCAATATCCTGCCGCCCGAGGAAGCGGCAGATGCTGCGTGGCACTGCCGGGCAGGCAGCAAGGGCTGCGACGGCCTGACGGCGGGCCTCCGGGCTCGAAGCCTCGTAGACGGGGGGGAGCAGTTCGGCGAAGCGACGCAGTTCGCCCGTGCCGGGGTTGCGCAGGCTGGCAAAGGAGGAAACGGTCGCCATGAGCACCAGATCCAGATTGCGCGAGCTCTTCAGACCCTCAAGTTCCCGGTAGCGATCAACCACGGACATACTCCTCGACAAAAACTTTGCTTTGTCAGGAGCCTATGCCGAATTCGTTATAAACCCGTTAACCATGCAGCAAGCGCCTGCTTGACAGAAGCACCCATGCCTCCCGGTGGGGAGGCATGGGAAGGCGGGTGATTCTTGGCGGGCCGGATCTTCAGATCGCCAGATATTCGTCGCGCAGCTCCTTGTTGTCGAGCACATCGCGGGCGGTACCGGCGAAGACCACCTGGCCGGTGTCCATGATAACGGCACGGTCGGAGAGCCGCAGAGCCGCGACAGCATTCTGCTCGACGATGATGGTGGTGATGCCGAGGTCGCGGATCTGCGAGACGATTTTTTCGATCTCCTGCACGATGACCGGCGCGAGCCCCTCATAAGGTTCATCGAGAAACAGAACCTTGATGTCGCGGGCGAGCGCGCGGGCAACGGCCAGCATCTGCTGCTCGCCGCCGGACATGGTGACGGCCTCCTGATTTCGGCGTTCGGCAAGGCGAGGGAAGTGGTCGTAGATCTTCTCGATCGACCAGCCTGTCTCACCCGAGACCTGAGCGAGGGTCAGGTTTTCCTCGACCGACAGGCCGCCAATGATGCGGCGGTCCTCCGGCACCAGCTGAAGGCCGGCCTTGGCCGCCTGAAAGGCCTTCATCTGGTGCAGCGGCTTGCCATCCAGCCAGATCTCGCCTTGCCTGAGGCTCGGGCTGTCGAGGCGGGCAAGCGTCCGCAGCGTCGAGGTCTTGCCGGCGCCATTGCGCCCCAGAAGCGAGAGGACCTCGCCCTTGCGGATATCGAAGGACACGCCCTGCACGATATAGCTTTCGCCATACCAGGCATGAATGTCGCGGACGCTGAAGAAGGCTTCGGCTTCGCTCATGGTGTTCGCCTCCTTTTGAAAATGATGGTTATCGACGGGGGCATTCATCAATGCGCCTCCCCGAGATAGGCTTCGCGGACCTTCGGATTGCCCCGGACCTGGTCGGGGGTGCCGTCGGCGATGATCTGGCCCTGGGCTAGGACGGAGATCTTGTCGGCCAGCGAGAAGACGACATGCATGTCATGCTCGATGATCACCTTGGTCATGCCGCGGGCCTTGATGCGCTGCAGAAGCTCGATTGTCATATTGGTGTCGTGGCGCGCCATGCCGGCAGTCGGTTCATCCAGAAGCAGGAGCTTTGGCTTCTGGATCAGGCACATGGCAAGCTCCAGCCGCCGCTTGTCACCGCGCGACAGGGAGCCTGCTTCATGAAAGCGGCGGGCAAAGAGGCCGATATCTTCGAGAATATACTCGGCCTCGTCGCGGATCTCCGCTTCTGATGAGAGCGCCCGGACCGCGTTCAGACGAAAGGCGCCGTCGCGCTTGGCAAAGGCCGGGATCATCACATTTTCCAGCAATGTCAGATCCGGGAAGATTTCCGGTGTCTGAAACACGCGCGAGACGCCGAGCTGGTTGATCTCATGCGGCTGATGATGATCGAGGGTCTGCCCGTCGAATATGACATGGCCATGATCCGGCTTGATCCGGCCGATGCAGACATTGAGCAGGGTCGACTTGCCGGCGCCATTCGGCCCGATAATGGCGTGGACGGTGCCCTTTTCGACTTCGAGTTCGACATCCTTGAGCGCCCGCAATCCGCCGAAGCTCTTGTGAACATCCGAAACGTGAAGGACGGTGTTTGCAGTGGTCATGATCTCACTCCGCCGGTTGCAGTTTTGACTGGCTGACGCGTTTGCCGCCGCCGCCATTGGTGAAGCGCGTGGTCAGCCTTCGGATACCCTCCATGATGCCGCCGGGCAGGAAGATGACGATTGCCATGAAGATCAGGCCGAGCGTCAGGTGCCAGCCATCGCCGACAAACAGCGACAGGAGCTTGACCAGCGGCATCTCGATCGCATCCGGCAGGGCGGAAAAGGCGGAGTGCAGCGCGCCGTCGTTGAAGGAGGAGAAGATGTTTTCGAAATATTTGATCACCACGGCGCCGAGGATCGGGCCGATCAGGGTACCGACGCCGCCGAGAATGGTCATCAGCACGACCTCGCCGGAGGCGGTCCACTGCATGCGCTCGGCGCCCGCCAGCGGATCGGTGACCGCCATCAGCGCCCCGGCGAGACCGGCAAACATCCCGGAAATGATGAAGGCGGAACGCAGATAGGGCCGCGTGTTGAAGCCGGTATAGCGCATGCGGTTCTGGTTGGATTTGATCGCCTTCAGCATCATGCCGAAGGGGGAACGGAACAGCTTCAGCGTCACGAAGAAGCAGATGATGAGGGCGGCGGCGCAGAAATAGAACCCGGCATAACCCTGAAGCGTGATGCCGAACAGATCCGGTGACGGCAGGCCCTGGCTTGAGCTGGCAAAGGCGCGGTCGAGGATGCGCGGGTCATTCTGCGACAGCTGCAGTCCGGTCTCGCCATTGGTGATGGGTGTCAGGACCGAATAGGCGAGATTATAGCTCATCTGGGCGAAAGCCAGCGTCAGGATCGAGAAATAGATGCCCGAGCGCCGCAGGCTGACATAGCCGATCAGCGCGGCAAAGAGGCCGGAGCAGATGACGGCAAAGGCGATCGCCGGAAGGGCGTTCATGCTCAACAGCTTGAATGACCAAACGGCCGCATAGGAGCCGACACCAAGAAAGGCGGCGTGGCCGAAGGACAGATAGCCAGTCAGGCCGAACAGGATGTTGAAGCCGATGGCGAAGATCGCGAAGATCGCGAATTTCTGCAACAGCGCCGGATAGGCGGCGCCAAGCGGCATGAACAGGACTGGCGCCAGAAGCACGACGGCGGCGAATATGATGAACAGCATCCAGTCGTTGCGGGAAAGGTTTCCAAACATGGTTCAGTCCTCCATGACGCCCTTGCGGCCCATCAGTCCGCGCGGCATGGTCAAGAGAATGATGACGGCGACGAGGTAGATGATGACCTGGTCGATGCCCGGAATGATCGACTTGATTTCATTCATCGAGGCGAAGGATTGCAGAATGCCAAGCGCAAAGCCTGCAAGGATGGCGCCGGGCAGTGACCCCATGCCTCCGACGACGACGACGACGAAGCTGAGCACGAGGAAATCCATGCCCATGTGATAGTTGGGCGGCAGGATCGGTGTGTACATGACACCGGCCAGGCCGGCGACGACGGCGGCAATGCCAAAGACGACGGTGAAGCGTTTTTCGATATCGATACCGAGCAGGCCAACCGTTTCGCGATCACGCATTCCAGCGCGCACGACCATTCCGTAGGTGGTGAATTGCAGGAAGGCGAAGACAGCGCCGATGATGACAATCGAAAACAGGAAGTAGATCAGCCGCCACCAGGGATAGACGATGAAAGCATCGGACATGCCGAGCCAGGCGGCGATATCGGCGGTTCCGGCAAACATGCCCGGTGCCGACTGCGGGATGGGGTTGGCGCCATAGATTTCCTTGATGATTTCCTGCAGCACAATCGCCAGGCCGAAGGTCACCAAGATCTGGTCCGAATGCGGGCGCTTGTAGAAAAAGCGGATCAGCCCGCGCTCCATGATGAGGCCGAGGATCAGCATGACCGGTATGGCAAGAATGATCGACAGCGGCACCGACCAGTTGACGATGGCGGTGCCGACATCACCGAAGGCATATTCCATGTAGGGAATCGGTCTTGGTGCAAAGAGCGCGCCGTCCGGTTTGGGCGGCTGGATCGGCCAGGTGAGGAGGGCGTTGAAGGACACGGCGCAGAAGGCGCCGAGCATGAACAGCGCGCCATGGGCGAAATTGACCACGCCCAGCGTGCCGAAAACCAGGGTCAGGCCAAGGGCGATCAGCGAATAGGCTGCCCCCTTGTCGAGACCGTTCAGAATTTGAATGATGATTGCGTCCATGGACCTGCCATCCGCTTCGCCTTGAATAAGAAAGGGCCGGGCGCCGGAATGGCGACCGGCCCGTGCCAGGTATCGCTGTTATCAGCAGGGTTTCGGCGTATCGGGACCGAGCTCGCCGCCGAAGATCGCCGGGTCATATTCGACCTCAGCGCGCGGAACGACCTTGACCACCTTGAGCAGGTCATACTCATTGGCCGGCGCGTCGTTACCTTGAACGACCAGAACATCCTTCATGCACTGATGGTCAGCGGCGCGGTACAGCGTCTTGCCATTGCCCATGCCGTCGAATTCGAAGCCCTCCAGCGCCTTGATGACTGCGGGTGCGTAGAATGTGCCGGCCCGTTCAACGGCGTCAGCATAGAGCAGGGTCTGGACGTAGCAGGTCTGTGCAGCCTGCGATGGCGGGAAACCATATTCGGTGCCAAAGGACTGGACGAAGGCCTTGGAGCCCTCATTATCCAGCGACCAGAGCCAGTTCGCCGAGCCGAGGATGCCGACGGCCGCCTTGCCTGCGCCCTTCGCCATCAGGTCGGAGAACAGCGGCACGACGATCTCGAACTGCTTGCCGTTGACCTGCTTGTCCTTCAGGCCGAACTGCACGGCCTGCGTCAGCGAATTGACCATATCGCCGCCGTAATGGTTCAGGATCAGCACATCGGCCCCGGAATTGAGAACCGGAGCGATATATTGCGAGAAGTCGCCGGCACCAACGGGTGTGCGAACGGTCTCGACGGTTTGCCAGCCAAGCGCCTCGGTCGCGTTCTTGATCGATTCTTCCTGGGTCCAACCCCAGGTGTAATCGGCGGTCAGGTGATAGGCGCGGCGATCCGTGCCATAGGCTTCGGCCAGAACCGGGGCAAGGGCGATGCCCGACTGATAGGCGTTGAAGAAATGGCGGAAGCCATAGCGACGCTTGTCCTTGCCGGTGGTGTCATTGGAATGGGTCAGGCCGGCCATGAAGATGACGCCCATATCCTGGCAGAGGCTCTGCACGGCAACGGCCACACCGGAAGAGGAGCCGCCGGTGATCATCACCGCGCCGTCCTTTTCGATCATGCGCTTGGCGCCATCGCGGGCGGCATCGGATTTGGTCTGGGTGTCACCGGTAACGAAAGCGACTTTCTTGCCGAGAATGCCGTTCCCTTTCAGTACTTTCGACGTGAAGGTGTTGAGCATGCCGCCGTCACCCTCACCATTCAGATGCTTGACGGCGAGCTGAAGCGCCTTCAGTTCATCGAGCCCCTCATCGGCATAGGGGCCGGTCTGCGGCACGTTGAAGCCGAGTGTGACGGTGTCGCCCGTCGGCATGTTGCAGGACATATCGTCGGCATAGGCGCCGCGAATGAAGTGCATGGGTGCCGTCAGGGCAACACCTGCCGCCGCGCCGGCCCTCAGCAGGCCACGCCGATTCATGATCAGTTTTGACATCAGACTCCTCCCAAGTCGTCAAAAGATGCGCCTTCCTCCAAAGGCGCGCGACGCTTCTCCTCAAAAGCGTTGGGCAATGCTAGCAATTGGCCAAAATGTCGCAATTGAGCGATAGTGATAAGACCAAAGTCACAAAAGTTCAGTCGAGGCGCACATTCACGGCATGCGCAAGATCGAAGGTTTGACCGGCATATTCTGCTTCGGACTTGATCGAAGCCGGAACCGGCGCGATAAGGCCGCTCCGGTGATGCGTTCGGGTGAGGATGATGACAAAGACGGATCTGCCATTCTGGCGGCAAAAGCGCCTTGAAGAGATGAGCAACGCCGAGTGGGAATCACTCTGCGATGGCTGTGGGCTGTGCTGTCTCAACAAGCTCGAGGACTGGGATACGGGCGCAGTCGCCTATACTTCGGTGCGCTGCATTCTTCTCGATGGCGAAAGCTGTCGTTGCTCCGACTATGAGAATCGCCAGGCGACGGTGCCGGAATGCATTCAGCTTGATATGGAGGCACTACGGGAAATCAGCTGGTTACCGCCGACCTGTGCTTACCGTCTTGTCGAAGAGGGGCATGACCTCTACTGGTGGCACTATCTTGTTTCCGGTGACCGCGAGACCGTGCATCAGGCCGGCATTTCAGCACGCGGCCGTACCGTGAGCGAGAAGGATGTGCCGGCGGAGGAATTCGAGAACTATGTCGTCGACTGGCCGATGCATGTGGGTGAGACCGATCGCTGATTGACCACAGGATGAAGCACCTGCTTGATTTAGCGCAAGGATCTGCGCTGAGATCGGCATTATGTTAGTATCATCGTAGATATGAATGTTCGAGGTTTACCATGGCAACCGACTATAAGCAGATCGCCGCAGACATCTCAAAGCAGACCGCAGTTCTGAAGAAGGACATCCCCGACACCATGGCCGGCTTTTATGCCATGGCTAAGGGCGCCGACAAGCCCGGTGCACTGGATTCGAAAACCAAGGAATATGTGGCGCTCGGCATTGCCATCGCCATGCGCTGCGATCCCTGCATCGCGTTTCACACCCGCACACTCGTGAAGATGGGCTGCACCAAGGCTGAATTCGAGGAGGTGCTTGGAACGGCTATCTATATGGGCGGTGGCCCGTCGCTGATGTATGCCGCCAAGGCCATGGATGCATTTGACCAGTTTTCGGCCGAATAAGAAAAAAATCCAAAAATAGGAAAATAGTCCTTGACGGCGTAACGGTGCTTTGCTACTGTTTGTCTATGGTCGGAGATTAGCGGCTGAGGCGGACGGCAAAGAGTTTGGCCCTGTCTTGCTTCGCGGCGATGACCGAAGCGGAAATGACCGACATCGTGATGAATTTCGGAAACCGGCCCGACGAGGCCGGTTTTTTGTTGCCGAGATTTCAACGGCGAGCCAATTGCCAATGGAGGTGGAAATGTCCGATGACCCGTCATTCGAGCCGTCGCTTTACGGCTTGTGGCCGCGTGCACCGCGCTATGACGGCGGCAAGACGGTCACCCATGCCGACGCACCCGGGTTTTACATGATTGAACCGAAGGCGCGCCGCCGTGATCCTCAGGAAGAGCTGCGACTGCTGCTCAACGATCTGACGGCGGAGATGCGGGCGCAGTTCGGTTTCTTCCGCTCGCTGCGCCGCGCAGCGCAGAAGGAGACCGGGGCTGGCGGTGAGGCGGTGCGCGAGGCACGCGGCGATGTCAAATCCGCGACCGATGCCATCGCGCTGATCATCCGCACGCTGGAAAAGGCGGACGAAATGCAGCGGCGACTGGCGAGCGAACGCCAGGCAGAGGACGAGCGGATCAACGACAAGCAGGATTACGAACATGCCAAAGCAAAGTTCCTCGAGCTCATTGAACAGCGTGCCGAGGAACTGGCAGGACGTCGCATTGCCGAATGGCAGCGAGAACAGCAGGCCGGCTGATGGTTTTGCCTTCGCAACGGAGCTGTCGCGCGACTGGGCCTTTCTTGGCCGCGCCGAGCAATTGCCGCCATCGGGCGACTGGCGGACATGGCTGCTGATGGGCGGGCGCGGCTCGGGCAAGACCCGTGCCGGGGCCGAATGGATCCATGCAACGGCGCTGGCTGTAGGCCGACGCTCGGATCTCAGGATTGCGCTCATCGCCGAAACCCTGGGTGATGCGCGAGAAGTGATGATTGACGGCGTCTCCGGGATCTGCCGGATTGCAAGACGGATGCGCCCGGAATTTGAAATCAGCCGGCGGCGCCTGGTCTGGCCCAATGGTTCGGTTGCCTATCTGTTTTCATCGGAAGATCCCGAGGCATTGCGCGGGCCGCAGTTTCACTTCGCGTGGTGCGATGAGCTGGCAAAATGGCGCTATGCCCGCGAGTGCTGGGACATGCTGCAATTTGGTCTGAGGCTGGGGGATAATCCGCGCCAGATGGTAACGACGACGCCGCGTGCGGTGCCGCTGGTCAAGCAGCTGATGGCGGATGAAACCACGACATTCACGCGGATCTCGACCCGCGACAACCATGCCAATCTGGCGCCGGGCTTTATCCGTGCACTGTCGGCACGATATGGCGGTACCCGGCTCGGACGCCAGGAACTGGATGGCGAGCTGATCGAGGATCGCGAGGACGGCCTGTGGCGGCGCGCGGATCTGGAAGAGCTTGTTGACCGCGATGCGCGGGCGGAAGGTCGGATCGTCGTGGCGGTCGATCCGCCTTCGGGGTCGGGCAAAAAGTCCGTCTGTGGCATCGTGGTGGCAGGTCTGATGGAAAATGGCGGCGCGCTGGTGCTGGCGGATCGTTCGGTCGAGGGCGGAGCGCCATCCGTCTGGGCCAATATGGTGGTCCGGACGTTCCGGGAATTCGATGCCGACCGGGTGGTCGCGGAAATCAACCAGGGCGGCGACATGGTGACGGCGATGCTGAAGAGCGTTGACGAACGCTTGCCGGTGACGACAGTCCGGGCCATGCGCGGCAAATTCCTGCGCGCCGAACCTGTGGCCGCGCTCTATGAACAGGGGCGGGTGCGCCATGGCGGGCATTTTTCGGCGCTGATCGACCAGATGTGCGATTTCGGGCCGGGTGGTCTTTCCGCCGGACGCTCGCCGGACCGGCTCGACGCGCTGGTCTGGGCGCTGACTGCATTGCTGCTCGAAGGTGACGGGATGCCGCGCATACGGCGGATCTGACGATGTTGTCCCTGTTCGGGCTGATGAGCCAGAACCGCTGAGAAAAAGCGGATAGCGTTCTGATGTCGCCTGATACGCCATATCGCGGCGCTATCGGGCGGAGTGGTTGCGGGGGCTGGTGAGCCGTGATAGCCGAAACGAAAGGCTCCTGTCGCAGCCAAGAGGTCAGGCATGATTCGGCATATCGTATTTTTCTCGGTTCCTGAGGGCGGCGACGCCGACAAGGTTGAGGCTGGGCTTTCCATCCTCACCCAGAACCCGCATGCCCGTCTGGTGGAGATCGGCCGAAACCAGCGCAGTGACCTTTATGGCAATGAGGTGGATTTTGTCGTCTATGCTGAATTTGATGATGAAGCGGCTCTTGATGCCTACCGCGCCCACCCGCTCTATGACAAGTCAACCTCGATCGTGAAGCCGATGCGCGAAATGCGGATCGCCGCTGATTTCAACAGCGAGACAGCCGTCAAATCATCGCTCTACAAGGACTGAAGCGCCGTTTCTCAACAGGTGGAAATGAATGTCGAGCCCCGGTTTCCGGGGCTTTTTTGATTCTCAAAACATAAGACGAGGTGAGGCATGAAAATGTCCTTCCAGCTGCCGTGGCGCCGCCCGGCGGTCGCACTTGGTGCTGCCGAAAAGAAGACGGCAACAGCCTTTTCCGCGCTGACCATTCAGGGAGAAGCGCGCTGGTCCGGCCGCTCATTCGGGGCGCTTTCGCGCGAGGGGTTTATGAAGAACCCGGTTGCCCATCGCGCGATCCGGCTGATCTGCGAGACGGCGGCAAGCGTGCCGCTGCTGCTTTACCAGGGCAAGGATGAACTGAGCGCTCATCCCTTGCTGACACTGCTGCACAAACCCAATGGGCGGGCCAGCGGCATCGATTTCTTCGAGGCACTTTACGGCCATCTGCTGCTGTCCGGCAATGCCTTCATCGAGCCGGTTATCCTGGGTGAGGACGTGCGGGAACTGCATCTTTTGCGGCCCGACAGGATGCGGGTGATCGAGGGCGCTGACGGTTGGCCGGAGGCTTATGAATACCGGGTCGGAGCCCGCATGTCGCGCTATCCTGCGGAGAGCGGGGAGCCGACGCTCCTGCATATGCGGCTGTTTCATCCGCTTGATGATCATCTCGGCTTTTCGCCGCTCGCCGCTGCGCAGATGGCGCTCGACCTGCACAATGCCTCTGCCGTGTGGAACAAGGCGCTGCTTGACAATTCGGCCCGTCCCTCCGGAGCGCTTGTCTACCAGCCGAAGGAGGGCGGCAATCTGACGGAGGAGCAGTATGAGCGGCTGAAGCAGGAGCTGGAGGAAGGCTATTCCGGGCCAGCGCGGGCGGGCCGGCCACTGCTGCTGGAAGGCGGGCTTGACTGGAAGGCGATGGGACTGACCCCGCGCGACATGGATTTCACGGAAGCCAGAAACGGCGCAGCCCGCGATATCGCGCTTGCCGTTGGCGTTCCGCCGATGATGCTCGGTATCCCCGGCGACAACACCTATTCGAATTATCAGGAAGCCAATCGCGCATTTTACCGGCTGACGGTCATTCCGCTGATCGCCAGAACCGTTGCGCATCTGATGTCATGGCTTGGCCCGTTTTATGGGACGGATCTCACACTGGAGGCCGATCTCGATCAGGTCAGCGGCCTCTCCGGCGAGCGCGATGCGCTATGGGCCCGAATCGGCGCTGCTGACTTCCTGAGTGAAGACGAAAAGCGCGCCGCCGTTGGATACTGAACCGGCCTGCATGCGAAGCCGGATCTTTCTGAAGCCCGTTTTCATTGACAGGAGCGATCATGAAAAGTGGTGACGCGGTTCTTTCCGCCGCAACGTTGAAATACGCCGATCTGTCGCTGACCGACCTTGCCGGTGACGGCCGGTTTTCCGGTTATGCCAGCATCTTCGGCGAGGTCGATCTCGGCAAGGACGCCATAGAGCGTGGCGCCTTTCGCCGATCGCTGGAAAAGCGCGGTGCCGAGGGCGTGCGCATGCTGTTTCAGCATGATCCATCAGAGCCGATCGGCACCTGGACGAAACTGCGTGAAGATGGCCGCGGCCTCTATGTCGAGGGACAGCTTTCCGCGGATGTGTCACGCGCCAGGGAAATCCATGCGCTGATGAAATCAGGCGGCCTCGACGGGCTTTCGATCGGGTTTCAGACCGTGAGAGCAAAGACCGACGCCAAATCGGGCGTGCGCCGCATTCTGGAGGCGGATCTCTGGGAAATCTCGATCGTGACGTTTCCCATGCTGCTCTCAGCGCGGGTCGACAGTGTGAAACATGCCGAAGAGGTGTTTCCGACAATCAGGAATTTCGAGCGATGGCTGACGCGGGATGCCGGCCTGAGCCGTAAAGCCGCCCGCCGGTTTCTGGCCGGTGGCTATGACGCGCTGACCGGCAGGCGGGATGCTGCCGACGGTGAAACTGGGGCGCGCGAGCGTGACCTCATCGCGCTTCTCGACGAAGCACGGCAGATGATGCGCCCAAGGCCCTGAAACTCAAACCGATCAAGGATGAATTTCGTGACAAAACATGATCTGACAGCGGCGCCTGAAATCAAGGGCATGCCGGAGACCATCGAACGGGCTTTCGAAGATTTCATGACCAGCTTCGAGGCTTTCCGCGAAACCAACGACCGTCGCCTCCTCGAACTGGAGAGCAAATGTTCCGAAGATGTGATCACCCGCGAAAAGCTGGATCGCATCAACAGCGCCATGGATCGCCAGAGCAAGATGATCGATGAAATGGCGCTGAAGAAGGCGCGCCCGACACTGGGCCGGGCCGGAGCCTTTGCCGGTGAGCACAAGGCGGCCTTTGAGAAATATATCCGCCGTGGCGATGATGCCGGCCTGCGCGGGCTGGAAGCCAAGGCGCTTTCTTCGACCACCGATGGCGATGGCGGCTATCTGGTGCCGGAAGAAACGGACAGTGAGATCGGTCGTCGCCTGACGACCATCTCGCCGATCCGGTCGCTGGCAACGGTACGCCAGGTCTCCGGCGCGGTTCTGAAGCGCCCCTTCGTTGCCAGCGGATTTACGGCCGGCTGGGTTTCCGAAACGGCAGCACGCCCGCAGACCGCAACGCCGGAGATTTCCGAACTCTCGTTCCCGACGATGGAGCTTTACGCCATGCCGGCGGCCAGCGCATCGCTCTTGGACGATGCCGCCTTTGACATCGAAAGCTGGATCGCCGGCGAGGTGGATATGGCCTTTGCCGAGCAGGAAGGCGCGGCCTTTGTTTCCGGCAACGGCACGGACAAGCCGAAAGGCTTTCTGAGTTACACAACCGTCGCCGACAGTGCCTATGACT
This sequence comes from Martelella sp. HB161492, assembly GCF_013184775.1. Taxonomy (GTDB): domain Bacteria; phylum Pseudomonadota; class Alphaproteobacteria; order Rhizobiales; family Rhizobiaceae; genus Martelella. The sequence continues at coordinate 533,210 of NZ_JAATVV010000002.1, read as the reverse complement.
GGGGCAAGATCGGCTATCACGCAACGGGCGTCGACGGCGACTTTGCCGCCGTGGGAGCCTCTGATGTGCTGATCGAGGCGATCTATTCGCTGAAGGCAGGCCATCGCCAGAATGCGAATTTCGTGATGAACCGCAAGACCCAAGGTGCGGTGCGCAAGCTGAAGGACGCAGATGGCAACTATCTGTGGCAACCGCCAGCCTCGGCAGGCGGTGCTGCCTCGCTGCTCGGTTTTCCGGTGACGGAAGCCGAAGACATGCCCGACATCGCCACCGATGCCTTTTCGATTGCCTTTGGCGACTTTGCCGCTGGCTATCTCGTTGTCGACCGTACCGGCGTGCGGGTTCTGCGCGATCCCTATTCGGCCAAGCCCTATGTGCTGTTCTACACCACCAAGCGTGTCGGCGGCGGGGTGCAGAATTTCGACGCGATCAAGCTGATCAAGTTTGCTGCTGCCTGATTGGCACGGCGCTTCAGTTCATGGCCCCCGGTTTTGCCGGGGGTTTTGTTTTTCAGGGGAAACTTCAATGACCTATGCACTGACGACGCCGCCTGCTAGCGAGCCGGTAAGCCTGGATGAAGCCAAGAATTATCTGCGCATCGATCATGATGATGACGATGAGCTGATCACCGGGCTGATCGTGACGGCGCGCAAGCATCTGGAGGCGCTGACGGGGCTATCGCTGATGACGCAGAGCTGGCGGCTCTATCGCGACAGCTGGCCCAAAAGCGGCATGATCTCGCTTGCGCATGGGCCGGTGGCGAGCGTGTCATCCGTGACGGTTTACGATGCTGAAGGCAATGCGAATGCGGTTGCGCTTGACCGGGCGCGGCTGGATGGCACAGCCCGTCCGGTGCGGTTCTACCTGCCTGAGATTGCCGCGGCCCGCGCTTCCATGAATGGAATCGAGGTTGATTTTATCGCGGGCTACGGCGCCGCTGCTGATGTGCCGGAACCAGCCAAAGCTGCGATTACCCGCCACGTGGCTCACATGTACGCGTTGCGTGGTGTTGTTGCACTCACGGACCAGCCGGCTGCCGAGCCGCAGGGCTATCAGGCGCTTATCGCGCCACTTAAAAGCTGGAGGCTCTGATGATTGCGCCCATGGATTCCGGAGCCTTTTCAGAGCGCCTCAACCTGCTTCGTCCGGTGGATACGGCTGACGGGCAGGGCGGGGTGACCCGGGGATTTGAGAGTTTTGGCAAGGCCTGGGCGCGCGTCGAACCGCAATCGGTTGCCTTCGATGAGGAAGCCAATGCCGGCGTGGGACGGATCACCCACAGGATCTGGCTACGGCATCGCGACGATCTGGCGGCAGAGATGCGGTTTGCCAAGGGCGGGCGGCAATTCCGCCTGGTGACTTTCCACGATCCCGACGAGACAGGGCGCTACCTCGTCTGCCGTTGTGAGGAGATCAGCTCATGAGCGCGCGCAATGCTCTGCAAAAAGCCATTCATGCCGTTCTGAGCACGGATCCGGTCCTGGCGGGGCTTGTGGCCGAAGACGGGATCGTTGACCGCAGACTGTCGACGCAGCGTTTGCCAGTCATTGTCTATGGTGCCACAGACGTGCGTGACCTGAGCGCAGATATCGAGCGCACCGAGGAGCACAAGCTGACCTTTGAAGTCTGGTCGGATGCGCCGGGGCGTCGCGAGATCGAGCAGATTATCGACAGGCTTTCGCTGCTGCTCGGCGACGTGTCACTGAGCCTTGACGGCTATGTACTGATCAATCTGCAGCGCAGCGGCGTCACCGTACGCCGGCAGGCACGCAGTGACTATTTTTATGCAGAGGTGCGTTTTCGGGCTGTGACCGAGACGGCGTGAGGCCGACGTTGCCGCATTGTTCCCCCGGGCGCTGAGGCGCCTTTTTTCATTCATGCAAGGGAGATGACGCATGGTTGCCCAAAAAGGCAAGGACATGCTGCTGAAGGTCCATAACGGCAGCAGCTATGAGACGGTCGCAGGCCTGCGGTCGCGCACGCTGGCGTTCAATGCAGAGACCGTCGATATCACCGATTCCGAAAGCTCGGGTCGCTGGCGCGAGCTTCTGGGTGGCGCCGGAATGCAGCGCGCATCCATGACGGCGAGCGGCCTGTTCAAGGATCAGGCCTCCGACGAGACCGTGCGAGTGGCCTTTTTCTCGGCGAGCCTGATCGAGAGCCAGATTGTCATTCCCGGATTCGGCACGGTTTCCGGCCCGTTCCAGATTACATCGCTTGACTATTCGGGCGCCTATGACGGTGAGATGAAATTCGAGATTGCGCTTGAATCTGCGGGTGCCGTCAGCTTCGGGGCGCTGTGATGACGGCCCCGGTCACTACGCGCCGGGCGAACCGGCATCGCGGCGAAGTGGAAGCGGTCATTGATGGTGAGCGCCGCATTCTATGCCTGACACTGGGGGCGCTGTCCGAGCTGGAAACGGCTTTTGCTGCGGATAATCTCGCCGATCTCGGCCACCGCTTTGCCTCCGGCAAGCTCAAAGCGATTGATCTCGTGCGCATCATCGGTGCGGCGCTCAGGGGCGGCGGCAATGCCTTTTCCGACGAGGATGTCGCTGGAATGAGCGTTGAGGGCGGCATTGCCGGTTCCGCCCGACTGGTCAGCGAATTGCTGAGCCTCACCTTTTCCGGGTCCGCAGCCGCCGAACAGCCGGAGACCGGCGCGGACCCTTGAAAGCCGCAGCGGCAGAGCCCGAACCTCCCGGCATCGCCCCGTTTCCCTGGCGGGAAGCGATGCATGCCGGGCTCTGTCTGCTGCGGCTTGAACCGGCAGCATTCTGGTCGCTGACACCGGCGGAATTTGCCGCCATGACCGGCCAGTTCGGACATGATCATGACGCGCCGAAACGCAGCGAACTCGCTCAGCTGATGGCGCTTTACCCCGATTGAGGAAGAGGCTCATGGAAACTGACAGTCAAGGCTTCAGCCAGGCGAATGACAGTGTAACGGCGCTGAGTGACGCTTTCACAGAGCTTCAGAACCAGTCCGACGCATTTGCCAGTTCGATCACGCTGGCGATGCGTGAAGCCGTTGCCGGCGGGAAAAGCCTGGACACGGTGCTGTCCGGTCTGGCGCGCCGGCTCAGCGATATTGCGCTCAGATCGGCACTGAAACCGCTGGAAACAACACTTTCGAACGGGATTTCGGGGCTTGTCGGTGAGCTCGCCGATGCGGTGACCAATGCCAAGGGCGGCGTACCCGGCCGCACAATGCCCTTTGCCAAGGGCGGCGTGGTTTCCAGCCCGACCTATTTTCCCATGAGTGGCGGTCTTGGCCTGATGGGGGAGGCGGGCACGGAAGCCATCCTGCCGCTCAAGCGCGGCCCCGATGGCTCTCTTGGCGTTGCGTCCGGCAATGGCGGTGGCACATCGGTTGTCTTCAACGTTTCGGCGAATGACGCCGACAGTTTTCGACGCAGTGAGGCGCAGATCTCCGCCATGCTGGCACGTGCTGTGCGCGCTGGACAGCGCAATATCTGACCGAGGGAGTGGAACATGTCGGGCGGCTTTCACGATGTGCGGTTTCCGTTGCGCCTCTCCCTTGCCACAAGTGGGGGACCGGTGCGCAGAACCGATATCGTCAACCTTTCCAACGGGCGGGAAAACCGGAACCAGAGATGGTTCGATTCCAGACGCAGCTACGATGCGGGATCTGGGCTACGCTCACTGGACGATCTCTACGAACTGATGGCGTTTTTTGAAGCGAGGCGCGGTCAGCTGTTTGGCTTTCGCTTTCGCGATCCTGTTGATTTCAAATCCTGCAGCCCGCTGCAGACGGTCTCGGCGACTGATCAATTCATCGGGACCGGCGACGGAACGACGGCCAGTTATCAATTGATCAAGACCTATGGCGATGCCGGTTCAAGCTTCGTCCGGTCGATTGAAAAACCGGTCTCCGGAACGCTCAAAGTCTCCGTCGACGGTGCCGTCGTGTCCGATGTTGTGCTCGACGCAGCGACCGGGGTGATGACCTTTGTTGCCGGGGCGATACCGGCAGGCGGTGCCGCGATCTTCGCCGGATTTGAGTTTGATGTGCCGGTGCGTTTCGACATCGACCGTATTGAGGTCAATCTCAAGACATTCAAAGCGGGCATGGTTCCCAGCGTGCCGCTTGCGGAGATCAGGCCATGAGGACAATCAATGAGGCTCTGTCCAGCCATATTGCCAATGATTCGACGACGATCTGCTTCTGCTGGCGGCTGTCGCTTGAAGATGGCGGCGTTCTGGGCTTTACCGAGCACGATCGCAATCTGACCTTTGACGGAACGACATTCCAGGCGGCGAGCGGCTTTGCCGCATCGGCGCTGCAGAGTGATGGCGGTCTCGGGGCTGATACGAGTGAAGTGGCGGGCGGCTTTTCCAGTGATGCCATTTCGGAAGAGGATCTGATCGCCGGCCGGTATGAGGGGGCGAGGGTCGAGTATTTCGTCGTGAACTGGCAGGAACCATCGGCATTTCAGCTGCTCTCGGTACAGGAACTCGGCGACATCCGCCGCGAGGCGGGCGCTTTTCATGCCGAGCTGCGCTCGCTTAGCCATAGGCTTTCGCAAGCGAAGGGCCGAAGTTTTGCGCGGCGTTGCGATGCCAAGCTGGGCGACCAGCGCTGCGGTATCGATACGAACAGCCCGGACTATTCCGCAAGCGGCACGATTGCAGAGGTTCTGGCCGATAACCGGCTATTGCTGACGCTGGGGCAAAGCTTTGACGAGAATTTTTTTGCCTATGGCACGATGACTTTTACATCCGGCCTGCTTTCAGGCCAAAGCGTTGATGTTGAAGCCAACCGCGTTTTCGGCAGCGGCGTGAAGTTTGATCTCTGGCTGCCGCTCACGGCACTGCCTGAGGTCGGCGCCGGCGTTACGGTGTATGCCGGATGCAACAAGGCATTTTCGACATGCAAGGCAAAATTTGCCAATCAGGTGAATTTCAGGGGTTTCCCGCATGTGCCGGGGGCGGATTTTGCCTATTCCTATGTCGATGGTGAAAGCCTGCATGACGGAAGTCCGCTTTTCTCATGAGCACGGCTGGAGAACGGGCCGTTGCGCTGGCTCAGGACTGGATTGGCACACCCTATCGGCACCAGGCCGGGAAAAAGGGCATCGGCTGTGATTGTCTCGGTCTCGTCCGCGGCGTCTGGTGCTCTCTTTACGGAATAGATCCCTTTGACGGTGAGCCCTATTCGGTCGACTGGGCGGAACATGGCGGTGAGGAGCGCATTCTCGCTGCCGCGCGGAGCTATTGTGGCGCGCCCGTCGCGCTGCCGATGATGGAAGCGGGTGACCTTCTGGTCTTTCGCTGGCAGGCGCGCTTTCCCGCCAAGCATCTGGGTATTCTCGCCGACCAGCAAAGCTTCATCCATGCCTATGAACAGGCTGGTGTGATCCGTTCGGCACTGGTGCCTTCATGGCGCCGTCGCATTGCCGGCGTGTTCCGCCTTCCCGATATCAACTGAACCGGAGACCCTTCATGGCGACGATTTTGCTTCAGGTTGCCGGCACCGTGGCCGGCAGCGCCTTCGGCCCGATTGGCGCGATGGCCGGGCGTGCTTTTGGCGCGCTTGCCGGCAGCGTGATCGATTCACGGCTTTTCGGGGGCGGCACGACCACGCAGGGGCAGCATCTGGGGGCAGTCCGCCTGGGAGGCGTGGATGAGGGGGCGCCATTGCCGCGTGCCTATGGTTCGGTACGTCTCGGCGGAACCTTGATCTGGGCGACGCGGTTTGAGGAGGTTTCGATCATCGAACGCACGGGCAGCAAAGCCTCGGGTACGAAAACCGAAACCTTCTCCTACTTCGGCAATTTCGCCTTTGGCATTTGCGAAGGGCCGATTGCTGCCATCCGTCGTGTCTGGGTCGATGGTCGTGAGCTTGATCTTACCACTGTGGAAATGCGCGTTTATACCGGCCGTGAAGATCAGATGCCTGATCCACTGATCGAAGCGAAACAGGGGAGCGGCAATGCTCCGGCCTATCGCGGGCTTGCTTATGTGGTTTTTGAGCGCCTGCCTCTGGACGACTATGGGAACAGGATACCCGTGGTTCAGTTTGAGGTTCTGCGCCCCACGGGCAGACTGGAAAATGAGATCCGGGCTATCACCATTATCCCCGGGGCCACGGAACATGGGCTCTGCCCGTATGCCGTCACGGAAATCAGCAGTCCCGGCTCTCAGCGCATCCTCAATCGTAACAATCTGATGCGTGCGACTGACTGGGAGGCTTCCATCGATGAACTGATGGCACTCTGTCCAAATCTCGAAAGTGTCGCTCTTGTGGTTGCCTGGTTTGGCGATGATCTGAGGGCGGGCAACTGCACCTTGATGCCGGGCGTCGAGACTTTGTCTCGCAATAAGGAAAGTTCGCCATGGCGTGTGAGCGGCATAACGCGGTCCGAAGCCCGGCTGATATCCACGAATGACGGCGGGGCGGCTTACGGTGGGACGCCCAACGACGCCGGGCTCATTGCAGCGATTGCGGATCTGAAGGCACGCGGGCTGAAAGTGTTTCTCTATCCCTTTGTAATGATGGATATTCCGAACGATAACACTTTACCCAATCCTTATGGCGGCTCGCCGCAGCCGGCCTATCCCTGGCGCGGACGCATCACCTGTGATCCAGCCATTGGAGCGACCGGGACGGTTGACCAGACTTCGCAGGCGGCCGATCAGCTTGCCGCATTCCTGGGCAGCGCTGCCGCAGGGCAATTCACCGCTGCACAGGGGAGCATTTCCTATTCCGGTACCGGCTGGGGCTATCGCCGCTTTATCCTACACTACGCCCATCTGGCAGAGGCTGCTGGTGGTGTTGACGGCATTATCATTGGCTCGGAAATGCGGGCGCTGACCGCGATCCGCGACGAATATGGCAGCTTTCCTTTTGTCGATGGGCTCGTGTCTCTTGCCGGTGCGGTCCGTTCCGTCGTCGGGACGACAACGGCGCTGACCTATGCAGCCGACTGGAGCGAGTATTTCGGCTATCACGCGCCCGACGGCGATGTGTTTTTCAATCTTGATCCGCTCTGGGCATGTGAGGCCATCGATGCCATCGGCATTGACAATTACATGCCCTTGTCCGACTGGCGCGACGAGGATCTGGCTTCTGCCAGCCCCGACGGTTTCAGGCTGGCCAATGATCTGGCGGCGTTGAGGAGGAATATCACGTCCGGCGAAGGGTTCGACTGGTATTATGCCAGCTCAGACGCCCGCGATGCACGGCAGCGTACGCCCATTACTGACGGACTTGCGGGCAAGCCATGGGTTTTCCGCTACAAGGACATCGAAAACTGGTGGTCCAACTATCACCATGAGCGTCGCGACGGCGCCGAGAACGCCACGCCAACCGCCTGGCAGCCGGGGATGAAGCCGGTCTGGTTCACCGAATTGGGTTGCCCTGCAATCGATGCCGGTGCGAACCAGCCAAATGTTTTCTTCGATCCGAAGTCCACCGAAAGCGCTTTGCCCTATTTTTCGAGCGGAACCCGCTCTGATGCAAGCCAGCGACGTTTCGTCGAGGCCCATCTTGGATACTGGGAAAGCGACGACGCTCTGGCGGGTATGGTCGATCCGGGCAAGATCTTCCTGTGGTGCTGGGATGCACGACCATTTCCAGCATTTCCAAGTGATACCACTGTCTGGAGCGACGGGGCCAACTGGCTCCGGGGGCACTGGCTCAACGGACGTCTCGGCGCTTCTACGCTCGGTGATACGATTGAAACGCTCCTGACGGACCACGGCTTCGACAACTTCGACGCCGGGCAGGTCAGTGATGATCTGATCGGCTATCAACAGGCCGAACTGGCATCGGCAAGAGACCTGCTTGATCCTCTTCTTGAATTCGGACTTGTCGATGTATGCGAGGACGGCGGGGTTCTGACATTTCGGTCGAGGCTTCGAGCAAGCCTTCCGCCAGCCGAGCTGCCGGTGCTTGTGGACTCTCCAAACGCACCGCAATGGAGTGAAAAGCTGTTGCACGAGGCAGAGATCGCCGGCGAGGTGGTTGCCATTTTCAGCGATGCTGCCAACGACTATGAACAGGCAACGGTCCGTTCCAGTCGAACGCTCGTGGACAATGACCGGGTTGCGATGCATAGCCTGCCCGCGGTGTTCAACGAATCCGGCGTGCGCCTTCTGGCAGACAATCTGCTCAGGGATGGGCGAATTGCCAAGCGTGAACTCAGCTTCTCGCTGTCGCCACAACGCCTTGAACTCGAACTGGGCGATGTCGTATCCCTCAGCGACGGTCCCGCTGGCCGTTTCCTGGTGACCCGGCTTGAGCAGAACGGGGCGATTGAGGTTACCGCGCGTGCCTTTTCGCCATCGGTATCGGCGGCTTCATCCGGCGAACAGGTCTTGCCGCGATTGCCAAGGCTGAGCCCATCGGGCTTTGCGCCGCGGGTCATTCTCATGGATCTGGCCCGCTTTAACAGCGACGAGGCCGAAAGCTTTGCCAGGATTGCGGCTTACGCAAATCCATGGCAACGACTGGTTCTGTCCTCGTCATCACAGAGCGAAGGTTATTCAATGTGCATGACGGTCGATCGGCCGGCATCGACGGGATCCGTTGCCGCATCCCTCGGCTCCGGCGTTTCCGGGCGTTTCGATTATTCGCAGTCGCTCGTGATAGCTCTGGATTTCGGTGCGTTTGCCTCAGCGTCGAAGCTGGCTGTTCTGAATGGATCCAACCGGCTGGCTGTGCGGGCCGCCAACGGCCAATTCGAGATCATCGGCTATCTGAATGCCGAAGAAACGGCGCCGGGGCTCTGGAGCCTTTCCGGCCTTTTGCGCGGGCTGGCCGGAACTGAAGATGCCATGACGGCGGGTGCTGAGATCGGGGCAGATGCGGTGCTTCTGAACCAGGCTGTGGTGTCGATTGAACTGAGCGCAGAAGCGCGTGGCCTGGAGCGAAACTATCTCGTGGAAACATCTCTGGCGCAGGTTGATCCGGCGGCTCCCTATGCCTTCACCGGCGGCCTTCGCGCAGAGATGCCATTGTCGCCGGTTCATCTGCGCGGACAACGCAATGGCGGCAATGATGTTGCCTTCAGCTGGGTGCGCAGGTCACGCATTGACGCTGATGACTGGGCGGCTTTTGACATACCGCTTGATGAAGACAGCGAAGCCTACAGGCTGGAAATTCTTGTTTCTGGCAGCGTTGCCAGACTCGTCGAAATCGATACGACGGCGTTCATCTACACAGAAGATATGCAGCTCGCCGACTTTGGATCTGTGCCGGAAGCCATTTCGGTCAGACTGTACCAGCTCGGGCGGAAGGTTCCGTTCGGCGTGGCACTGGAAAGGACGATTCAGTTCTAGAAGCAAAGGAGAAAATGATGGAAAATGTAAAGAAGTGGTACCTCTCCAAGACCGTTTGGGGAGCTCTGATTGCAATCTCGGCTTCACTGGCAAAGGTCGGTGGTGTTGAGGTCGATGCTGGCATGCAGACCGAACTTCTGAATTCGATCATGACACTTGTCAGCGCTGGCGGTGGCGTTCTTGCGCTGATCGGGCGGTTGTCTGCGACCAAATCGCTGAAAGCCTAGCCAGTGTCGGAGCGGCATGCGGGAGAAGCCTCCCGTCGGGCATGCGGCGGGGAGCATTGACCGCTTTCCCACATGCCATCTCTGCCCATATTGAATAGCCCGTTGTAGATACTGGCTGCAATGTAAGCTATTCATTCACCATTCAGCCTGTTTTTGATAGACGAAACCATGATTAGAGGCGTTCCTGTGCCGGGTGTGTATATTTTGTTCAGAGATGGCAGCGCGATGAAGAAGCTGATGCTGATCGCTATTTTGCTGGGGGGCCTTGCCCCGGTGCAATCGAGTCTGGCTGCTGATTGCAGCAAGGCGGCATCAGCTGTGGTGTCGAGTACAGGCGGTCAGCTCCTTTCGGCTGTGCCCGCAGAGGATGGCTCAAAATGCGTCGTAACGGTGATCGTCAATTCGAATGACGGCAGTCCGCCGCGCAAGATTTCCCGAACAGTTCCAGCGAATGGAGCGGGTTGATCCGACTGCCCGCTCTGCTTTGCTGAAGGAAGAAACGGTTGATACATGAGAATTCTGGTTGTTGAGGATGATGCCAACCTGAACCGGCAGCTTGCCAGTGTCCTGCAGGAGGCTGGCTATGTCGTTGATGCCGCCTTCGATGGGGAAGAGGGGCATTTTCTGGGTGATACCGAGCCCTATGATGCCGTCATTCTGGACATTGGTCTTCCCAACATTGATGGCGTTACGGTTCTGGAAAGATGGCGATCAGCCGGGCGGAACATGCCTGTGTTGATTCTGACGGCGCGGGATCGCTGGAGTGACAAGGTTGCGGGTATCGATGCCGGGGCTGATGACTACGTAACCAAGCCATTTCATACCGAAGAGGTGATGGCGCGGATCAGGGCGCTGATCCGCCGCGCCGCCGGACACGCTTCGACACGGCTTACCTGCGGGCCAATCGAGATTGACGTCAAGGCATCCAAGGCGACCATGGATGGCAATTTGCTGCGTCTGACCTCCCACGAATACCGACTTCTCTCTTATCTGATGCACCATCAGGGCGAGGTTGTCTCCCGCACCGAACTCACCGAGCATATGTATGATCAGGATTTTGATCGTGATTCCAACACGATTGAAGTCTTTATCGGCCGATTGCGGAAGAAGGTCGGCGCGGAGTGGATCGAAACCGTTCGCGGCCTGGGTTACAGGATGCAACCGCCATTATGAAGCGAATCAGGTCACTTACGTCTAGATCGCTGGCCTTGACCACTTTCTGGTGCGTCGTTGCCCTTGTCGTGATCGCATTTGTGATCTCAGCGCTTTACAAGCAGGCCGCCGAGCGCGGCTTCCGCCAGTTGCTTCAGGCGGAAATGTACAATGTGATCAATTCTGTTTCGATCGACCACAAGGGCGAACTGGCCGGTTCGCCGCAGCTGGGGGATCTGCGCTATCAGCAGCCGTCGACGGGCTGGTATTGGGTTGTCGATCCGCTTTATGCCGAAGGCAGCCACTCCCTGACTTCGCCGTCTCTGGGGGGCAGCAATCTGCCGATGGCCGGTGACGCGGTTCCTTATGACGGCAACTTCCGGCGCAGCTATGTCGTTCATGACGACAAGGGAAACAACCTTACAGTTCTTGAGACCACGGTTGTTCTGGACGATGACGGACGTACCGCCCGTTTTCGTGTGACCGGAAACCGAAAGGCCGTTGATGAGGATGTCCGCTGGTTCTCACGGCGGCTCTATCTTGCGCTCGCGCTCTTTGGCATCGCCAGCATTCTGGTGAATGCGCTGGCGATTTTGTGGGCGCTGAAGCCACTGGATGAGACCCAGCGCGCTTTGAGCGAAATTTCAGCGACCGGCGATGGAAATCTTGCGGGTGCTTTTCCAGCCGAGATTCAGCCACTTGTAGACGAGATCAATGCACTTCTCTCGAATAACCGAGCGATCGTCGAGCGCGCACGCATGCAGGTTGGCAATCTCGCCCATTCCCTGAAGACGCCTATTGCGGTGCTCGTCAATGAAGCACAGGCGATGGATGAGAAACACGGCAAGCTGATCACATCACAAGTCGGGGTGATGCAGGCTCAGGTGACGGCCTATCTCAATCGCGCAAGAATTGCCGCGCAATCGGAGTCCGTGTTGACCCGTTGCGATCTTCTGCCGACGCTTGAACGTCTCAGGCGCGTGATGCGCCGTCTCAATCCTGATCTGGAATTTGCGCTTTCCTGCGATGCCAATCTCGTTGCGATGACCGAACAGCAGGACCTGGAGGAGATCATTGGCAATCTTCTCGAGAATGCCGGGCGGTTCGCTGCACGCCAGGTGTCGATCGCGGCTGTCGAGCTTGCAGAGTGGCAGGAGGGGCACGACAAAAGTTGGATAGAGATAAGCGTGGAAGATGATGGACCCGGCTTGACGCCAGACCAGATCAAACGTGCAATGAAGCGTGGTCAGCGCCTCGACGAGAACGGCCTCGGCGCAGGGCTTGGTTTGTCGATCATTGATGACATTGTGAATGCTTATGGTGGTTCATTCGAACTTTCCGGCTTGGCCGAGGGCGGACTGCGCGCGCGCGTCGTTCTGCCCGGCAAACGCATCTGATAGCCTTAATGGCGCCATATCGGAAAATTACCACCGCTAAGAACGGGTTTCGATAGTCTCGCTCCGAAACGAGCAAACGCAATCGGCGTGCGTTTTGCTTAAAATTCTTTGTTGCGCCGTCTGAAACGGTCATAACGTGAAGCAATCCACCTATGCTGTCTTTCTGTTGCTCGGCCTTGCCGGTTGTTCAACCCTTCCTGCACCCAGCATATCGATCCAGAAGGTCGTATCTGATGGGGCACAAAAGGCAGATACCAGTTCGAGCGCCCTTGATGCTGCATTGCTTCGTCGGTCAGGAGCGACATTGAGCGCATCCGATGCGAATAAGGCTATTGAGGCCGAGTATTACGCGTTGGATTCGGCTCCGGCCGGAGAAGACGTCCCCTGGCAGGGGAAGCAGGCTTCCGGCAGCGTCTCAGCAGCCTCTCCCTATCGTGTTGGTGATGAGGAGTGCCGACAATACACCCACAAGATTAATGTCAATGGCACGCAATTCGTTGCGCGCGGTGCGGCCTGTCGCAGCGATGGCGGATCGTGGGTGGCGCTCGATTGAAGCGGAACATCCGCGATGATTTGGTTGCTGCAGTGAATTTTTCGTGTGTTGGAAATTTCCTGTTCCTGACGTAGCAAGGGGAATGCTGTTTTTCGTAACTGCCTCACTGTTTGTCTGCCTCACCGTTCTTGCGGTCATGCTGCCTTTTGTGCGCAGGGCGACCCAGCGTGAGCAACAGCCGGGCGAGCATCGAAAGCGGCTGTTTGCTGACCAGCTCGAACAGATTGAGGATGACCTGGCACAGGGTGTCATTGACGCGAGCACCTATGAGAGTGCACGGGCTGAGGTCGGCCGGCGGCTGATTGCCATCTCGAATGAGATTGGCGACAAAACCACACGCGATGAGAGCAAAAGACGTGTGGTTGCAGCGCTGGCAATTGTGTTGCCTGTGATCATGCTTGGCGGTTTTGGCTATCTGTTCTTCGGATCGCCAAACATGCCCGACATGCCGCTTGATGCGAGACTCGCTGCCGAAAAACCCGATCTGCCTATTCTGATCGCAAAGGTTGAACGTCATCTGGCGGAAGTGCCGGAAGACGGGCGAGGCTGGGAGCTGATCGCGCCGATCTATTTTCGGGAAGGTGCCTTCGAAAAGGCAGAGATCGCCTATTCGAGAGCAATTGCGATCCTCGGCGCCGATGCTGACAGATTGACCGGTGCAGGAGAGGCGCTCGTAGCTGGCGCGTCAGGTGTTGTCACTGACCAGGCGCTTGATTTGTTCGATCGGGCTTTGGCATTGCCCGGTGACCATTTCCGTGCTTCCTTTTACAAAGCCCTGGCTTCCGAGCAAAGCGGCGCACATGATCGGGCGCTTTCCCTGTTCGAGGCTATGAAGCCTTTGCCTCCGCCGTCCGACCGCTGGAGTGCGCTTCTTGACCAGCACATTCGCCTGAATGAGGCCGCGGCCCAACCGGCGGGCACAAGCGAATTGCCAGGAACTACGCCATGAAGCGGAAGCAGAAACGACTTGCAGTCATTGCCGGCGGCATTGCCTTCATCGCGGTCGCGATCCTGCTCGTGCTGTTCGCGCTCAGCCGTTCAATCTCCTACTTCTATATGCCTGCCGACCTGCGCGCCAACCCGGTTTCCTCCGGGACAAGGATACGGCTTGGCGGTCTGGTCGAGACAGGTTCTGTGATCCGCGACGAAGGGCGTATTGTTCGCTTCGAGATCACGGATGGCAGCGCCAAGGTTCAGGTTCGCTATAGCGGAATTCTGCCGGATCTTTTTCGTGAAGGGCAGGGCGTTGTTACGGAAGGACATTTCGACAGCAAGGGCGATATCTTCATTGCCGATACGGTTCTGGCCAAACATGATGAGAATTATATGCCCAAGGATGTCGCGGATCGCCTGAGGCGCGACGGTGTCTGGGAAGGCGATAAAGAGGAGGGGAAGTGATCACCGAGCTGGGGCATTTGTTCTTGTTCCTCGCATTGGCCGTTTCGGTGATCACGATGGTGATGCCGATGGTCGGGGCGGCTTTGGGCAATCGCGTCTGGATGGCCGTTGGCAGCAGCGGCACGCTTGTCATGTTCGCGCTGATAGCAACGTCGTTCTGCACGCTCCTTCACGCCTATGTCACATCGGACTTCTCCGTCAGGAATGTATGGGAGAATTCCCATTCGCTGATGCCGCTGATCTATAAATTTACGGGCGTCTGGGGCAATCACGAAGGCTCTATGATGCTGTGGTTGCTTATATTGAGCTTCTTCAGCGCTCTTGTCGCAGCTTTCGGCCATGGGCTTGCTCCCGAGTTGAAAGCACGTGTGCTTGCTGTTCAATCGTCTATCGCCCTGGCGTTCCTTCTCTTCATTATCTTCACCTCCAATCCCTTCCTTCGGCAGTTTCCTGCTCCCGCTGAGGGTCGCGACCTAAACCCCGTCCTTCAGGATCCCGGGCTGGCGATCCATCCGCCCCTTCTTTATCTCGGATATGTCGGATTTTCGGTGTGCTTCTCATTTGCGGTTGCGGCGCTTATCGGCGGACGTCTTGATTCTGCGTGGGCGCGCTGGGTCCGCCCGTGGGCGCTTTTGGCTTGGATGTTCTTGACGCTTGGCATCGCAATGGGCTCGCTGTGGGCCTATTATGAGCTGGGCTGGGGCGGATGGTGGTTCTGGGACCCTGTTGAGAATGCTTCCTTTATGCCCTGGCTTGTCGGGACGGCACTGCTGCATTCTGCGATCGTCATGGAAAAGCGCGAAGCGCTGAAGGTCTGGACCGTGCTGCTGGCGATCCTGACCTTTTCCCTGTCACTGCTGGGCACGTTCCTGGTGCGATCCGGCGTTCTGACATCGGTCCATGCCTTTGCGACTGACCCGTCCCGGGGCATCTTCATCCTGGCTATTTTGACGGTGTTCATCGGGGGCTCTCTGGCGCTTTATGCTTGGCGTGCTGCGCTGCTCCGGCAGGGGGGGGTGTTTGCGCCGATTTCGCGCGAGGGCGCGCTGATTTTCAACAATCTGGTCCTGACCGTTGGTGCCGGCACCGTGTTGACGGGAACGCTCTATCCCCTGATTCTGGAAACACTCACGGGGAACAAAATCTCTGTCGGAGCGCCCTTTTTCAATCTGACATTTGGCACGCTGATGGTTCCGCTCCTGCTTGCTGTGCCGTTCGGGCCGATGCTGGCTTGGAAGCGCGGCGACCTCGCTGCGGTTGGACAGAGGCTCTTCGCGGCCGCAGGTCTCGCGCTTATTTGTGGCGCCGTCGTCGTATATCTGTATTCCGATGGGCCGCTGTTGGCGATGCCGGCTGTGGCGCTTGCCGTCTTTCTGATTCTGGGCGCGCTGAGCGATCTTGTATATCGTTCTGGTTTCGGGCGCGTATCGCCTGCTGTCGCGATGTCCCGTTTTCTCGGCCTGCCGCGTTCGGCATTCGGTGCAGCGCTTGCACATCTGGGCCTCGGTGTGAGTGTTCTTGGCATTGTTGTCGTCAGCCTGTTTGCAACCGAGAATGTGCTGGAAATGCAAACCGGTGACAGAACCGAAATCGGCAATTTCCAGATCACCTATCTGCGCAAGGAGCCCGCACGAGGTCCGAATTATGTCGAGACGCGTCGCTATTTTGGTGTGGCCAGGCGCTCTGGTGCAAAATTGGGTGAGGTCTATGCGGCCAAGCGCGTTTATCTTGCAAACGATATGCCGACGACAGAGGCAGGAATGCTGACCCGTTGGGTCAGCCAGATCTACATTTCTCTCGGCGATGACAGCAAGGATGGCAAAACGGTCGTACGTATCTGGTGGAAGCCGGGAATCCTGCTGATCTGGCTCGGAGCCATTGTCATGGCTGTGGGCGGTGGGGTTTCGTTGAGCGACCGTCGTCTCCGGCTCGGAGTGCCGCAGCGCTCCAAGGCCCGCCCCCCGTCAAAAGCGACCGAAACGGCAGTGCCGGACAGCCCGGTCGGTGAGGGAGATATGGCATGATGCGCGCCACTTTCCTTGTTCTGCTTCTCATTTTCGGACTTGGCTGGCCGATCGCGGCGTTTGCGGTGGATCCGGACGAGATGCTGAGCGATCCCGCTCTTGAACATCGTGCCCGGGCGATTTCGGCGCAACTGCGTTGTATGGTTTGCCAGAACCAGACCATCGATGAATCGGATGCTGACCTTGCCCGTGATTTGCGGGTGTTGGTACGTCAGCGGCTTGTTGATGGTGACTCTGATTCGCAGGTCATCAGCTATATCGTGTCGCGTTACGGTGATTTCGTTCTGCTCAAGCCGCGGCTGACGATCCAGACCCTGCTGCTCTGGGGTGCCCCCATCATATTACTTGTGGCCGGGGCCGGGGTCATCCTTGTAAGACGTCGCAAGACAAACGATGAAACAAAGCCGCTTACCCATGCGGAAGAGGCAGAAATATCGCGTATTCTCGATAGAAATTGATGGTTGAATATAAAAAATACGTTACATTACCAAAACGTCATTCAGAGGACAGTATTCTGTAATCCTGCTGTTTATATATTCTCCTCATCCAATAAGACGCTTCGTTCAAGAAACGTTACTGAGAGGAAAAGGTAATCCAACATGTTTCACCAGAATAATGAACGCCTGAAGTTCAAGCCGCTCCTGAAGGCTTCTGCCGCGGCTGGCGTTGCCGCTGTGCTTTTCTCTGCTGGTGTTCCCGTCGGAGTTCAACAGGCGCTGGCTGATCCGATTCACGTCGATGCCCCTGATGTCCCTGGTTTTGCCGACGTCGTTTCTGCTGTGTCGCCTGCTGTCGTTTCCGTTGTTGTAGAAAGCAGCGTCAAGCAGGTGTCTCAGAATGACGGTTTCTCCTTCGGCTTTGGCGGTCGCGGATTTGATGATCTGCCGCCGGACAGCCCATTGAGGAAGCTTTTCCCTGAGCTTGGCTCTCCCAACCAGCCGCCGGTGCCGTCTCAGCGTAAGGGCCGTCCGCGTCCCGTCGCTCAGGGTTCGGGTTTCTTCGTCTCCGATGACGGATACATCGTCACCAATAACCATGTGGTGAAGGAAGGCGATGCCTTCTCGGTCGTGATGAATGACGGCACGGAGTATGATGCCAAGCTCGTCGGAACCGATCCGCGCACTGACCTTGCGGTCCTGAAGGTCGATGCTGACAAGAAGTTCACCTATGTTCAGTTCGCTGATGACAGCAAGCTGCGCGTCGGCGACTGGGTTGTTGCCGTCGGAAATCCATTTGGTCTCGGTGGTACGGTAACGGCCGGCATCGTTTCGGCGCTGGGCCGCGACATCTCATCCGGTACCTTCGATGACTATATTCAGGTCGATGCTGCCGTGAACCACGGCAATTCCGGAGGTCCGACATTTGACCTGAACGGCGAGGTTGTCGGCATCAATACGGCGATCTTCTCGCCCTCGGGAGGCAATGTCGGTATCGCATTTGCCATTCCGGCCCACATCGCCAAGAACGTGGTTCAGGAACTGATCACCGACGGTTCGGTCAGCCGCGGCTGGCTCGGCGTTCGTATTCAGCCAGTTACCAAGGATATTGCTGAATCGATCGGTCTGGCCAAGCCCGAAGGCGCGATGATCGCCGAACCAACCGAAGACAGCCCCGGTGCCAAGGCTGGCCTGGTAAAGGGTGATGTTGTCACGGCGGTCAATGGCGATGTCGTCAAGGATGCGGCTGATCTTTCCCGCAAGATCGGAAGCATGCAGCCGGGTGACGAAGTTGAGCTCTCCGTCTGGCATGACGGCAAGTCAAAAACGGTCACTCTCAAGCTCGGTACCTTCCCGACGGACGATCAGCTGGCCGCTGCTGACGGCAGCACGGATAATGGCTCGGCGACTGGCTCCGACATGCTGATGAAGCGTCTCGGAATTACGGTCCAGCCTTCCGACGATGGTCAGGGCGTGACGGTAACGTCCGTCGACCCGAACTCGGTCGCTGCTGACAAGGGTATTGCCGAAGGTCAGAAGATCCTGAGCGTGAACAATGCCGACGTCGGTTCGAGCGATGACGTTCTGAAGCAGCTTCAGGCATCTTCCGACAAGGGGCGCTCTCAGGCTCTGTTCCAGGTCGAGACCCAGAACGGGACGAGCTTCCTGGCTCTGCCGACTGACGACGAAGACAAGGGCTGATTCAGCCTGATCGTGAGGCTGGCAGGCGGTGATTTCGCCTTTCAGCCTCACTTGCTGTGTCGGAATGCTTCAGATCGAAGCAGGCAATGCCATATGCGACGGGGAAAATGCGATGAACGCAGTTGAAAGCGATGCTGCATCTTGTAACCAGGCTTCGCAGGGCGCTAATGTCGCCGCCATGCGTGTTCTTGTTATTGAAGATGATCTTGAGGCTGCAGCCTATCTGACAAAAGCCTTTCGCGAGGCCGGGATTGCCTGTGAGCATGCCGGCGACGGCGAGAGCGGTCTGTTTATGGCCAGTGAAAATGATTACGATGTTCTGATCGTGGACCGGATGTTGCCGCGCAGAGATGGCCTCTCCCTGATTGCCGCCCTGCGCGAAAAGGGCAGCCATACGCCGGTTCTGATTCTCTCTGCACTGGGGCAGGTCGACGACCGGGTAACGGGTCTTCGCGCCGGTGGTGATGATTACCTGCCAAAACCTTATGCTTTCAGTGAATTGCTTGCCAGGGTCGAGGTTCTGGGGCGGCGCAAGGGTGCGCCGGATCAGGACGTGATGTACCGGGTAGGGGATCTTGAACTCGACCGCCTTTCCCATGAAGTGCGTCGGGCGGGGCGCGAGATATCGCTGCAGCCGCGCGAATATCGGCTGCTCGAATATCTGATGAAGAATGCAGGCCAGGTGGTGACGCGCACCATGCTTCTCGAAAATGTCTGGGACTATCATTTCGATCCCCAGACGAATGTCATTGATGTTCATGTTTCACGCCTGCGCTCGAAGATCGAGAAGGATTTTGATCGTCCGTTGCTGAAGACGATCCGCGGCTCGGGCTATATGATCAAGGCAGACTGAATGGGCAGGTTACGCCTCTTGTTACGATCGACGGCTGTGAAGCTGTCGATCATTTACGTTGTGCTGTTTGGATTGTGCGCTGCCGTGATGGTTGTCTATGTCACGGCCGTTTCCGAACGTCTTGTGGTTCATCACATGCGTGATTCCCTGGAGCAGGAGATCACACAGATGCGCGACACCTATCAGCGTGGCGGTATGCGTCTGCTGTTCAGCGTGATTGACAGGCGGGCGCATCAGCCTGGTGCGAATATCTACGTTCTTGCCAGCCCACAGGGCGAAGTGCTTGCTGGCAACGTCGCCTCCATTCAGCCGGGCACGATTAATGATACCGGTTGGATTGATCCGCCTTTCAGCTATGAGCGATTCTCGGAGCCTGACAGACCCAGCCGGGCCAATGTTGCTACAGGCTATGTCTTTGAACTGCAGAACGGCATGCGCCTTTTGATCGGGCGCGATCTTGGTGATCCGGAAGAACTGCGACTGATCCTCAAACAGGCTCTGCTGCTTGCCCTCTTGATCATGGGGGTTGGTGCGCTGATCATCTGGCTGGCGATCGGCAGGACCGCACTGCAGCGCATCGATGGCATGTCGAGTGCGAGCCGCAAGATTATGGCAGGCGATCTGTCGCAACGGCTTCCGGTTTCGGGGTCCGGCGATGAGTTCGATCGCCTGTCTGACTCGCTCAATGTCATGCTCGAACGCATCGTCAAGCTGAATGAGGGGCTGCGGCAGGTCTCCGACAATATTGCCCATGATCTCAAGACGCCGCTGACGCGGTTGCGCAACAAGGCGGCGGACGCCATTGCCGAAGAAGATGAGCAGCAGCGCCGGCTGGCGCTGGAGGGGATCATTGCCGAGTCGGATCAGCTGATCCGAACCTTCAATGCACTCCTGATGATTTCGCGGGTCGAAGCCGGCTCCTCTGCTGCCGAAATGTCTGAGATTGACCTTTCCGCCATCACCACGGATAGCGGCGAGCTTTACGATCCCGTGGCCGAAGAGGCCGGATTGCGACTGGTCTGCGACATCGAGGATGGATTGAAGATTTCCGGCAATCGCGAATTGATCGGTCAGGCAATTTTCAATCTGCTGGACAATGCGATCAAATATTCTTCCGATTGCTCGAAAACCGGTGAATTGCGGCTTGTCCTGCGGCGTGACGATGACGCGGCTGCGCTGATCGTTGCCGATGATGGGGCGGGGATCCCGCCTGAACAGATGGATGAGGTCAAGAAGCGTTTCGTCCGGCTGGACAGCAGCCGGTCAAAGCCGGGAACGGGGCTCGGCCTGTCGTTGGTGGAAGCCGTTGTCGAGATGCATAAGGGCGAACTCTCTTTGGCGCCAGCTTCGCAGTATTTCCCAGAGATTCAAGGCCTTGCGGCCATCGTGAAACTCCCGCTCAGCGCGGTCTGAGGCCATGCGTCTCTGACCGGGCTTGCCTTTGTCCTGACAAACCGCTCTAACGCGGCATGGACTGCTCCGTGTTGCCGAACCGTTGCCGGCAACGTTTGGACAAAGGGAGGACGCTTTCATGATGTTGCCAGGAGAGGCGTGCTTGGGCAGGCGCCCGGAGCCATTGATCCATCCGCTTGGCGATGCTTCCCTTGCCAGGGCCTGTGTGGCCCTCGGCGAAGCCGCAGCAAAGATCGCCAGACCGGATCTGGCCGAGCAGCCTACGCCGCTCTTCAATTTCCTGAGTGCGGCCTTTTCGCTCTCTCCCTATCTTCTCGATACCTGCCGCAGTGATCCGACCGTTCTGGCCGCGATCGACCTGCCGCTGGGTGCGCAGCTAGATGCCTTGATCGTGGATGTGCGGCAGGCCTGGCGCGAGGGGGATGGCAATGCAAGCGAGGCGCAGCTGATGACGCGTCTGCGTCGGGCAAAGCGCCATTTTGCCTTTCTCGCAGCTCTGGCCGATCTGGACGGGCTATGGCCGGCCGAGACGACCACCGGTCTTCTGAGCCGCTTTGCCGAGGCTGCCGTCGCCTCTGTCATGGATCATCTGTTGCGGGCAGCAAATGATTCGGGCGACATGACGCTCGCTGAGCCTGATCGGCCTTCGCTTGGTTCGGGCGTGGTCGTGCTGGGCATGGGCAAGCTCGGCGCCGGGGAGCTGAACTATTCCTCCGATATCGATGTTGTGGTCTTCTTCAATCCCGATTGTGCCGCCATTCCCGATCCCGACCGGTCTTTGGCCTTCTTCCCGCGCATGATGCGGCGCTTCGTGCGGATCCTGCAGGAGCGCACCGGTGACGGTTATGTCTTTCGCACCGATCTTCGCCTCCGTCCGGATCCGGGCTCGACGGCTCTGGCTGTGCCTGTCGAGGCCGCGCTCGTCTACTATGAAAGCCGTGGTCAGAACTGGGAACGCGCTGCCTATATCAAGGCGAAGCCGATTGCCGGGGATATTGCTGCGGGCGAGGCCTTCATCCGGGAGATGACGCCCTTCATCTTCAGGAAGTATCTCGATTACGCGGCGATTGCCGATATCCATGCAATCAAGCGGCAGATCCATGCCCACAAGGGCTTCGGGCTCGTCGCCGTGAACGGCCATAATGTCAAGCTCGGGCGTGGCGGTATTCGCGAGATCGAATTCTTTGTTCAGACCCAGCAACTGATCGCTGGTGGCCGCATGCCACAGCTCCGCCAGCGCCGCACGATCGACGCGCTCGATGCGCTGCGTGAGGCGCGCTGGATCGATGAGCCAACCAGCAGCGAACTCAAGAAGGCCTACTGGTTCCTGCGTGACGTCGAGCATCGCATCCAGATGGTGCGCGACGAGCAGACCCATGTGCTGCCGGAGGGCGATGATGAGCTTCTGGGCATTGCCTTCATGCTGGGTTTTGACAGCGTCGCCGCCTTTGCCGAGGTGCTTCTGAAGACACTCAAAGTCGTCGAAAAGCGCTATGCCCGTCTGTTCGAGCGTGAGGAAACCCTGTCGTCGGAAACTGGAAATCTGGTTTTTACCGGCGAGGATGATGATCCCTCGACGCTTGAAACGCTTTCCCGTCTCGGTTTCGAGCGACCCTCGGATATCTCCCGGGTCATCCGTACCTGGCATTATGGACGCTATCGGGCCACCCAGTCGACCAAGGCGCGTCAAAGGCTCACGGCATTGATGCCGGCACTGCTGAAAGCCTTTGGTGAAAGCCGCAGGGCCGATGAGGCGCTGCTGCGCTTTGATCGCTTTCTCTCCGGCTTGCCTGCCGGCATTCAGCTCTTCTCCTTGTTGACCAACAATACCAATCTGTTGCGGCTGGTTGTCGAGATCATGTCAGCAGCGCCGCGTATGGCCGAAATTCTGGCCGCGCGGCCGCATATCCTTGATGGCATGCTGGACCCGGCTCTGCTGACCGAGCTGCCGACCCGAGATTATCTCTCGCGCCGCCTTGAGGCCTTCATGAGCGGCGCCACGCTTTACGAGGAGCGGCTGGACCGGCTGCGGATCTTCGCCGCGGAGCAGCGTTTCCTGATCGGCATCCGGTTGATGACCGGAGCGATCAGCGGCTTTGCCGCGGGGCATGCTTTCACCACGCTTGCGACGCTGACGATCGGGGATGCGCTTGAGGCCGCCGAGACGGAGATGGAGGCCGCTCACGGGCGTGTGGCTGGTCAGCGTGTCGCGGTGCTGGCGATGGGAAAACTCGGAAGTGCCGAGCTGACAGCGGGCTCCGATGTTGATGTGATCGTGCTCTATGATTGCGCCGATCCGCTATCGGTCTCCGATGGTGACAAGCCGCTCGATGTGACGCGGTATTTTGCCCGTCTGACACAGCGGCTGGTCGCCGCGCTTTCTGCGCCGACTGCCGAGGGCGTTCTCTATGAGGTGGACATGCGGCTGAGGCCGTCGGGCAATGCCGGGCCGCTGGCGACCCGGCTGGCCGCCTTTGAGAAATACCAGAAGCAGGAAGCCTGGACCTGGGAGCACATGGCTCTGTCGCGCTCGCACCCGCTTTGCGGAGATGCCTCGCTGATGCAGGATGCCGCTGCCGTCATCGATGAGGTGCTTTCCAGAGAACGCGATCAGAAGTGTCTTGCTTTTGACGTTGCCGATATGCGTGCGAGGATCGGCAGGGAGAAGCCCGCAAAGAGCCTATGGGATCTGAAACTGGTGGATGGCGGACTCATTGATATCGAGTTCCTGGCGCAATATAGCCGCCTCAGCGCCGGTGGGCAGAAAGACGCCAGATCGGATGAGGAGACCCTGATGTCAACCGATGGCACGCTTGAGCAGTATGGGGAACTGGTGATGTCGTTCGAAGATGTTTCCATCTGCCGCAATGCGCTGCGGCTCTATACCGATCTGTCGCAGCTGACCCGGGCCTGCCTGCCATCCGGATTTGAGCCTGCGGAAGCACCGTCAGCCCTGATCGAGCGTGTGTGTCGCATCGCGGACCAGCCGGATATCAGCATGGTCGAAGCCTTGCTGAAGGATACCGGACAGGCGGTGCGCAGCATTTTCTTGAAGACGCTTTCGACGTGAGGCTGCGTCACAGCAACCGTGGTTCCTCGAGCGCCGCGCGTCCTTTTGGACGCACCAGGATGCTCTATCTTATTGAATCTACGCATCGTTCTTTTCGAAAGTCGTATCCGATGTTCGAGCCGATGCGCTAGTGTGCCTTGGTGGCGGTGCTGATCACGCGGCGCATCAGAACGCCGGGCTTTATGGCAACCGGGCTCGAGGTCGGAGCGGCCGAGCGACTTGCGCCAGCCTGATTTTGCACCATTTCTTCGATGATCGCCTTGAGGGCCATGCCGCCAGCGTGAATGCTGCGGGCGTAATCCCGCGCCCGGGTGGCGTCCTGTTCCGTTTCACCCATCATGATTTCGCAATAGCCGACAACCGTGGTCAGCTCTTCTCGCATGGCGTGGGTCAGTCGCTCTTCGGCAGTCCGGTCGGCCGCAGCGGGCGTGCGAATGGATGACAGCGCCGCCTTGAGGCTTGCTGTCTCCTGCTCGAGACGGCGCTTGGAGCAGGCGAGCTCGTTGACCGTCTTGCGCAGCCGGTCCTGAACCGATTGCAGCCTTTGCTGGTTATCCTTGAAGCGCGTGATATCGGTACCGATGGAGATGGTTTCACCAGAGGCAAGCTGGCGCTCGTCCAGCTGGATCCAGCGACCCTGCATCGTCTGGGTTTCGGCAAAGCAATTGCCGGATGCGACGCCGGGCAGGCGGGTTTGCCGAACAATGATCGCCGACGGGTGTGAGCCGGAAAGCGCTTCACGGGTCAGTCCGGTAATGTCCAGACCGGCACCATAGGCGGTGCGGAAATGGGCGTTGGCTGCGAGCAGCCGGCCATCGCGCGCCCAGATGGCAACCGATTGCGGAACAGCCTCAAGTGCTGCGGAGAGCATCTGGCCATTGCAGGCTGCGGTATCTGCTGCCCGGCCGTTGGTGATGCGGAAGATCAGGCCGGCAATGCTCATGCGGCCATCGAGCGTGCTGAACTGGGCGCGTATGGAAAAGCGGGCATAGCGGTCGTCACGCTGGCGGAAGCGAATGACGGCGTCAATCCGTCCGGCGTCCGAAGGCCTGAGCAGGGCTTTGATCGTGCGCCGGTCATCGGGATGGAGCCGCTCCAGCAGGCTGCGCAGGCTGCGCGGACCGGCTGAGCCTGGAAGACCGAGCGCTTCCAGGGCCGAACTTGTCAGAACGACGGATCTGGCTTCCGCATCAAAAGTCCAAAGGCCAGCCTCGCCGCCTGCAAGCATCGTTTCGCTGTCGTCGCGGTAGCGGGACAGCGCCTGTCCGTTGCGCCCTGCACGGTCAAGCTGGGCGTAATAGGCATAGGTCAGCACGATCAGCAGCAGGGCTGTTGCCGCAAACAATGTGACGTTCAGGTTCATTTCCGTGCGCCAGACACTTGCTGCTGCGCCCTTGGTGTGGATGGCCATCACCATGGCACCATCATTGCCGATCAGGTGGAGTGAAACGACATGCTCGCTGCCGTCGATCATGGTTTCAAGCGCACCGCTTTTGCCGACCTTGATATGCCGGGCAGCAGCGACAGCTGGAAGCAGGGTGGCGAGATTGTCGCCGATATAGCCGGCGCCGTTATTGCTGGCCTCAAAAACCTTTCCTTCGGTGTCGATTAGCAAAAGAGCCGTATCGGGGTCGAGGTCGGCAACATTCAGGAGCGCCTGCAGATGGGCCTTGGCCGCATCCGCATTGCCGGGTTCAAACATGTCGGCATGTTCGGAGAACGCAGCATAGGCCATGGCAGCGACCAGTTCTGTCTGGTCCTGGATTGCCGTCTGCAACCGGCCATGGCTCTGCAGAAGCGTCAATCCGCGCGTTGTCGCGACAGCAATCAGAAAAGCGATGATCAGGATCGGAATGGCACGTCGCAGCGCCTTTTCAATGGTCGGCGGATCGAGCGTCAGAACGCTCGCGAACGGACCGGAATAGGTGTTTGCAAAGCCGTCCGCCGCACGGTTTTCTCCGAATTGCGGGCGCAATCCTTCGTTGAGTGTGGCGCGAAGCCGCACATCCGCTTTCTTCATGACGCTGATCCCTCGTGTGATTCGCGAAGCCGCTCTGCGAACCTGCCCTAATGAATCAAAACCGATTCGGCTTGTCCAGTCATGATCATCAAGCTTTTGTTAACCATATATATAAAAAGGAAAATTTGTGATCAGCAAAAACAAAGATGAAATTAGCCCGGCCGAATTCTCAGCGGCCGGGCTTCACTGGCGGACTCAAATGCTCGAAATTGGCAAGTCCAGATTCAGTTTTTCAACATGCGGTTGACAATATCGCGCAGGTTGCGGGAAAGGCCGTCTGCTTCCGCTATGCGTTCGATGGCAGAGCGTGCCCGCGCCCTGCGGATCGGCTCCAGCGTCTCGAAGGAGCGCATCGAGGTCATCAGCCGCGCCGTCAGATTGGGGTTGCGTTTATCCATGTCGAGCAGGAAATCGGCATAAAAGTCATAGGCAAGCCCGTCGGCGCGGTTGAAGCCGGTCGGGTTGGATGCGGCAAAGGCGCCGATCAGCGCGCGCACACGGTTCGGATTTCCGCTGTTGAAGGCTGCGTCCCGCATCAGTCCCTTCACCCGCTCCAGTGCCTCTTCACCGGCGATGGCTGCCTGGGCCGAAAACCACTTGTCGAGGACCAGCGGTTCGCCGGCGAAGCGGGTGCGGAAATCGGCAAGCGCTTCCGATGCTGCAGGCGTATCGGCAAATCCGCTCACCAGAATCCGCAAGGCACCAATCAGCGCCGTCATCGAATTGGCCTGCTTGTAGGCCGCAAGAAGAGGCTCGGGGTCATCGCTGATCCGGGCCTGATAGGAAAGTGCAATATTGCGCAGGGCGCGCCGTCCGGCACTGGCTGCATCCGGGCTGAACGCGCCGGTATCACGCATTTCGTCTGCGAGGCGGGCAAACAGTGTGCCGCCGGCCTTGGCAATCGCTGCTGCCAGGATTTGCCGGGCCTCGTGAACGGCCTCGGGATCAACATTCTCGCCGAGTTCACGCGCAACATCGGTTTCCGAAGGCAGGGTGAGCGCGAGCGCCCGGTAATCCGGTTCCAGCGTCTCGTCTGCGGCAAAGGCCAGCAGAACCCGGGCGACGGTCTCGTCGGCCTCGGCGGCTTCTTCGGCCTGCAGGGCACGGCTCATCTGGCAAAGCGCCTGAAGCGCAAGGCCGTTGGCCGCATCCCAGCGCGCCACCGGATCGGTTTCCGAACGGGCGATCAGTGCGCGTTCTGCGACCGGCTGGTCGTAGCTCACCCGAACCGGGGCGGAGAAATCGCGATTGAGCGAGACTGCCGGCTTGCTGGCGATCCCTTCAAACACGAAAGTCTGGCTGGCCCGGGTCAGATGCAGCACGTCGCCCGTGCGTTCTCCGCCGGAAACGGAAACGGGTTCGATCTCCTCGCCATTCGCGCCGATCAGGCCGGTGCGGATCGGGATATGCATCGGCTTCTTGTCTGTCTGGCCGGGCGTTGGCGGGATCGACTGGCCAAGCGTGAGCGACAATGTCTTTGCTGACGGATCATACTGGCTTGTCGCCGTGATCACGGGCGTGCCAGCCTGATGATACCAGAGCGAGAACTGGGTGAGGTCGCGTCCGGTCGCATCCTCGAAGCATTTCAGATAGTCCTCGATCGTCACAGCACCGCCGTCATGGCGCTCGAAATAGAGGTCCATGCCCTTGCGGAAGCCGTCCCTGCCGATCAGCGTTGCGATCATGCGCGAGACTTCGCAGCCTTTCTCATAGACCGTGGTCGTGTAGAAATTGTCGATTTCGAGATATTGCGTCGGGCGCACCGGATGGGCGAGCGGGCCGCCGTCTTCCGGGAACTGGTTGGAGCGCAGGAAGCGCACTTCATTGATGCGGATCACCGGGCGCGAGCGCTGGTCGGCGGAAAATTCATGCTCGCGATAGACCGTCAGGCCTTCCTTGAGGCTGAGCTGGAACCAGTCACGGCAGGTGATGCGGTTCCCGGTCCAGTTGTGAAAATATTCATGCGCGACAACGGCTTCGATCCGCTCGTAATCATCGTCGGTGGCCGTCTGCGGATCGGCGAGAATCAGCCGGTCGTTGAAGACGTTCAGCCCCTTGTTCTCCATGGCTCCCATGTTGAAGTCCGAAACAGCGACGATCATGAAGATGTCGAGGTCGTATTCGCGACCGAAGCGTTCCTCGTCCCAGCGCATGGAGCGTTTCAGCGAGTCCATTGCATAGCCAGCACGGCCTTCCTTGCCATGCTCGACATAGATCTCGAGCTTCACGTTGCGGCCGGAAGCGGTGACGAAATGGTCCTCGATCACGGCGAGATCGCCAGCCACCAGCGCAAAGAGATAGGAAGGCTTGGGGTGCGGATCGTTCCAGACCGCCATATGGCGTCCATCGCCGAGGTCTTTCTTTTCAATGAGGTTGCCGTTCGACAGCAGCAAAGGTTCGGTTTTCTTGCAGCCGATGATCGTTACCGTGTAGACCGCGAGAACATCGGGGCGGTCCGGGAAGAAGGTGATGCGGCGGAAGCCTTCCGCCTCGCACTGGGTGGAATAGATGCCATTGGTGCGGTAGAGCCCCAGCAGCTGCGTATTTGCCGTCGGGTTGATCCGGGTCGTCACGCTCAGTGTGAACGCCGCTTCAGCCGGCAGGCCGGAAATGACGAGGCCGGGGCCGCTTTGCTGGTAGCGTTCGGAGGCGACCGGCTCGCCGTCGACAGCAAGCTCAACAAGCGTCAGAGCGTCGCCATCAAGGTGAAGCGGCGCGTCGGCAGCGGCGCCGGGGCGGCGATGAAAGCGGAGCTGGCTCGTGACCGTGGTTTCCGTCTCGCCCAGTTCGAAAGTCAATGCGACGGTCTCAAGAACGAAGTCGGTCGGTCGGTAGTCCTTCAGATAGACCGGTTGTGGTGTATCCGTTTTCATCATCTTACCTCTTTCAGTCATCATGCGCGCTTATGCGGTTGAGCGGTAACAAAGCCCTGATTGCGCCTTAAGGCAAATATTTCCTTTTTTGCCGGCCGGCAACACTGCCAATCGCTGACAAACTGCGATATTGAGAAGCCTCCCACTGCGCTGAAATGCCGCCGTCGAGACGACCTCTTCCAATTGAATGCTGTTTCCATGATCGAAGATCAAAATGCCAGTTCCGTTCGCGGGATTGTTCTGAAGCTCCTTTCCGTGCTTGCCTTTCTCGGCATGCAGACCTGCATCAAGCTCGCCGGAAGTGGCATCATGCCCGGCGAGGTGACATTCTTTCGCTCCTTTTTCGGAATTGCGCCGATCATCATCTATCTGGCCTGGCGCCGCGAGCTCCGGGACGCCTACCGCACGAAGCATCCTTTCGGGCATTTCAAGCGCTCGCTGCTCGGCATCATCTCGATGGGGATGGGGTTTTACGGGCTGATGGTGCTGCCGCTGCCGGAAACGATCGCGCTGGGTTATGCCTCGCCGCTGCTCTCCGTCGTCTTTGCTGCGCTGCTTCTCGGCGAAGTCGTTCGCATCTATCGCTGGTCGGCCGTCGCGGTCGGGCTCTTCGGGGTGATGATCATCTCCTGGCCGAAGCTGACGCTTTTCAGGGAAGGCGGCATGGGATCGGAAGAAGCGCTGGCTGTCGTCATGATTCTGGTCGGCGCAGCGCTCGGTGCGCTGGCCATGATTCAGGTGCGCCGGCTGCTGGCGACGGAGAAGGGGCCGACGATCGTCATCTACTTTTCCACATTCGCGGCGCTGATCTCTCTTCTGACGCTGCCCTTCGGCTGGGAGGTCCTGCCTGTCTGGCCGACAGTGCTCCTGATCTGCTCGGGTCTTTTCGGCGGCGTCGGTCAGATCCTGTTGACCGAATCCTATCGCTACGCCGATGTTTCGACGATTGCGCCGTTCGACTATTCGTCGATGATCCTCGGTATCGCCATTTCTTACGTGATCTTCGGCGAGTTCCCGACCGCGCCCACCCTGATCGGTTCGGTTTTCGTCATAGGCGCCGGCATTTTCATCATTTACCGCGAGCACAGTCTGGGGCTGGAGCGGCGCAGGCAACGCAGCGTCGTCCCATCGCAAAACCCGCATTGAGCTTTTCAATGCCAGGCGTCTTCGGACGAACAGCTGCAACCGGTGACGCGTCACCGGTGCAGGGTGTCAGCCATGGGTGCCGTCACTTTTGATTTCGGTGGCAACCGGCGGTTCCGGCATCTCCTCGGTGTAGTCGACAGCGATGCTGCCGGCCGGGTCGGTACCGCGCAGAGGCAGTGAGATCGGATAGAAATCTGCCCGTTCTTCCGGTGCAACGCTCGGATTGCCCTTCCACACGCGCCACGCCGTGTATCCGGCATAGAGTGCAAAGCCGATGGCGAGATACCACAAGAGGCCACTCGGGCCGAAGATCTGCATCGCACCGCCGGCGACCGGCGGTCCGGCGACCGTGCCGAAACCATAGAGGATCATCATCGACGAGGAGATCGTCAGATATTCGGTCGGGTCCGCACGGTCATTGGCATGGGCGACGTTGAGGGAATAGATCGGATAGAGCATCGAGCCGACGAGAAAGGCCAGGACATAGAGGACCGACATCGACAGGCCGCCGAGAATCACCATCAAAATGCTGACAACCGTGCCGACAACACCGCAGGCGATCATCAGATAACGCCGGTCGAGCCGGTCGGAGATCCGGCCGATCGGGATCTGCGCCAGCGCGCCGCCGGCAAGCACACAGGCCAGCAGTGTTGCGCCTTCGGCGGTGGAAAGGCCGCTATTGGTGGTGTAGACGCCTCCCAGGCCGCTCCATGTGCCGGACAATATGCCGGCAAGAATTGCGCCGACAAAAGCGGCGGGCGAGCGGCGGTAGAGTTTTTTCAGCCCGAATTCCACATGCGCGATCGGTGCAGGCGACTGCGCCGTCGACAGCGCCGTGGGCAGTACCGCAATGGAGAAAATGATACCGCAGACGATGAACAGGACGGTCGTGTTGGGATCGCCAAGCGGCACCAGATATTGTCCGAGGATCGGCCCGACGAGCGCGACGATCATATAGACTGCGAAGATCGTTCCGCGCGTTTCGTTGGTCACACGTTCATTGAGCCAGCTTTCGATGATCAGATAGCAGCCGGCAATGGCGAAACCGGCGATACCGCGCAGCAGCAGCCAGGCCTGCCAGTGAACATAGAGCGAGCTTGCAAGAATCGATACGGTCAGCAGTGTGATCAGTGCCCCGAATACCCGTACATGGCCGACACGCGCCACCAGCATGGGTGTCAGGACACAGGAGAGCGTGAAGAACAGCGTGTAGCCGGTCGCTGTCATGGCGATGAGGAACGGCGACCAACCCTCGGCGACCGACCGCACGGGAATGAGGTAATTCATCAATCCATAGCCGACCATCATCAGAAAGGTCGAGAACATAAGGCTGGTGATGGATATCAGACTGGCAAACATGGGAAGCCTCTTTGGCGCCGGGCTGCGGCACGTCAGTCGTTCTGCGGCTTTGTCGCGTCGGAACGCTCCGTTTTCGCGCGCTATAAACAGTTCGGCCGCGCTCTTCAAGCGTTGCGGTCGGCCCATTGAGGGATTTGCCTTTCATCGATTCTGTGAAATAAGGTCTGCAGCTCTGAAATCCTTTCTCGTCATGGCCTCTATCCAGTTGTATTTGTTTGAGTTTGTGACCTTAAACGTGCAGATTGAACATGCCCCTTCCGATATCTTCCATCGCCGGTCATCCGCTGTTTCTGCCGGTCCTTGCCGCCTATGGAAGTCGGTTGAAAGATGTCTACGATGAAAATCAGCGTCTGGCGGCGAATTTTGCCTTTCACCGCCGCTGGCTGATTTCCATGGCGGCACTCAGTCTTTACTGGCAGCCGCAAAATCAGCTCAGCGCAGGCGCGCTGATCGCCAGGGTCGGCGCATTCGGCATCGCCAGTCCGAACACTGTCCGTGATCTTCTTGACGAGCTGGCTGCCTATCAGCTGATCAAGCCGGATATCGCCCGGCCCGGCCGCAGGCCGCGCTTCTGGGCGCCTTCCGACGCGGTACTCGAGGCCATGACGGCCTGGTTCGCTGCAAATCTTCAGGTGCTTGACATGCTGGATGGCGGCGGACGGGCGCCGCTGTTTCGCGCGCGACCGGACCTCTTGTCCCTAGCCCAGCCGCTGCTTGCCGATCACTGCATTGAAGACGCGCGCTGGCGCGAGCCGCCTGAACATATCGGATTGCTGTTGCGCTCGACGTCGGGTGGCCTGGTGATGGATCAGATCATGATTTTGCTGGGCGACAAGGACTGCATAGCGGGGCGCTACAATATTCCGGCGCTTGATACCCGGGATATGGCGACGAAAATGATCATTTCACGCACCCATCTTCAGCGTACCGTCAAGAAGGTCGTTGAGGCGGGATGCATTGGCTGGCAGGGCAAGGCTTTTGACAGCGAGATGTGGGTCGCAGAAAGCTATGTGAAGGACTATTGCCGCTGGCAGGCGGTCAAGTTTCACTATGTCGATCTGGCTTTTGAACAGGCCTTGCGCTGAAACGTTTTCGTGTCACCTTTAAATTGCCGTCTTTCACATTTTGCTATGTCAGGTTAGAAGAATGTTAATTATGTCACTAAAGACATTCTGAACCGGTTTGCCGCATCATGGGTTTAAGCGGTTGCTGAAACAAACGGGTCGGGAGGCTTCGATCGGCATTGACCGAACGGAAGCAGCGACGGCACCCGGCCAGGGGTTGACAGATGATGAGATCAGACAAGAGCAGCGCAGACGGAGCCGCCGGCGGCATGCGCGATACGATTGATGCTGCGCCGGAGACGGTGATCATAACCGGTCTGAACGGACGCATCGAGATTGCCAATGAGGCCGCCATCGTGCTGTTCGGTCAGCCCGAAGAGCACTTGCTGGGCAGGGTGATCACCGATCTTTTCGCAGTCGAGTATCGCGATCAGATCAATCAGTGTCTGGAGAGGGCAGCGCGGTCTGCGTCCGGATACCAGCTTGAGGAGATCGAGGTTCGTACTGCGCGTCCGCCAATTCGCGCCGTCAAGGTTTCGCTCGCACGCATGAAGCATCGTCAGGGACTGTGCGTCATCGTTCAGGCGGCAGCGATGCCGCGCGGACTGTCGCCTGTCACGGAGAACGAGCCTGAACGACCCTCATCCGTTTGGGTCTATGATCGCGAAGCCAGAGCCAGAACAGATGCCAGGCAGGCCGCTGTCGAAACCGCAAGGCCGTCAGATATGACAGGTATGCAGATTTCGTCTGTTCGTGTTGAAGATAGCGCTGTCATTGATCCGAGACATTCGGTTGAAGCGCCGGATCCGGTCATCGAAGAGCCTGCATCGCACACGCCTTTCCCTGATGTCGGCCATGAGGACGGCATTTCCGCGGCCGGGATGTCCCCTGAACCTGTCTTCCGCGAGGCAGAGGTGTCGCGTCAGCCCGTATGGCCGTCCGCGGTGCTTGGCACAAATGAACCTGTTCCGCGCAAGGTTGCGCAGGAGGCCGCTGCCGGTCGTGCTGCGGCCCTGAAAGAGGCCTGGGCCAAGACCGAGGTTGCCCAACGCACCGCCGCCCCGGCACCGCAGATATCGCGCCGCGGCCCTGCTGAACAGCGCGACCTCTATGCTGAATTCGAGTCCGTGCGGGAGCAGAAGCGCAAGGTTTCCGAACTGCCCAAGGTCAAGCCCGCCAAGGCGCTTCGAAGTGCATGCGAGGGGCATCGTCTTGCCGCTGCTGGCGAATGCGTCCATCTGGTTGTCCGCATTGACGACAGCATTGGCGAGATGGCCGTGGACGAATTGACACTGCGGCCGCTGTTTGACCTTCTGATCAAGCGGCTTATCGCCGTCAGTCCGCTATATTGTGATGCCGAAATCACCATGGAGCGGGCAGGCCCCTACGGCTTCGTTGCACGTTTCAAGGATATTGGCCGCGGCTTGAGTGAGGAAGAGCTGGCTTTGGTGGCTGAGCAACCGGACCTGTCCACCGGCTTTTCCCACACCGCCATCGCCCGTGCGCGCCTGGCTGTCGAGCATCTCGGCGGCCGGCTTACCATCGACACGTCGATTGAAACGGGAACGACCATTACCGTCACGCTGGACGAATGACGTTCTTCTGAACGGCAGCGGACAAACAAAAAGAGCGAATGCCGTGGGCATTCGCTCTTAATTTTGGAGTCACTACGCGGGGAAGAAAGGTCGATTTCCTTTTTCACCCGATAAGGGCATTAACACACAAGATGCTGTCTCTGTCGATCCTGCGGCGGTCAAATCGTCCAACCAGGGAAGAAGAACAGTTTTTACGCCGTATTTCGTGCAGCCCTTTTGCATCCGTATGAGAAACAAATAGTGCGGCTGCCGCAAAACAACAACGCCTGCAAAGTATGGCAGCCATGTAAACTTTGCATGACGCCGCCCTTGATCGCCGGGCGGCGAAAAATCTCAGGCGCCGATGGCGCGCTGGCTCGGCCGCAAGATGCCGGCATCGTGATGTCGGTCTGCACGGCAGAAGCCCTTTGCAATTGCCCGGTCGATTCCGCGCTGGCCATGGTAGCCATTGGTCGAGCGGCCGAGTTCGAGAGCAAGCCTGTTATTCTGCATGCGAGATACATCCATATCTTCTAAAGGTCCCATTGCCTTGGTTCCTGTTCATCACATCCTCCCAAGACACGACCCTTATATGAACCTATTCGGCAGCATCAGCAATGTGACCTGGCGAAACGCAGCCATGCGCGCCTTGCATGCCCATGTCGTGAAACGGTCGCTTTGATCAAAAAGAAAGCATTTACGCGGCGAGTTTGCCTTACATTCAAGCGATTTCCTGCTGGAAACGCTGAAGGTCCTGCCAGGCGAGTTTCTTGTTCGTCGGTGCTGCCAGCAATTCGGAGGGGGCAAGCGTGGAAAGCGCACGGAATTTCAGGTTCCCGATCGCGATGTCGTGCCAGTCGCCGCGCAGGTCAAAAACGGTCTTGTCACGGTTGACCAGCAGCCGGCTGGCGAAGTTTCCGAGCAGCAAGAGATGTTTCGGCTCGCAAAGGGCGATCTGGCGTTCGATGAAGGGGCGGCAGATCTCGGCTTCCGACATGGTCGGACTTCTGTCGCCCGGCGTGCGCCACGGGATCGCCGTGGTCAGGGCGATCATGTCTCGCGACAGGCCGATGGCGGCCAGCATGGCATCAAAAAGCTGGCCGGCGCGCCCGGAAAGGGCTGCACCCGAGCGATCGTCATCGCCGTTTGGAAATCCGCAGATCATCATGATGCCGGACGGCTTGGCGGCCTCCAGGCAGATGGTCGAGCGGGCATTGTGACGCAGATTGCAGCTGGCAAAGATGGAAAGCGCCTGTTTCAGCTCCTCGAGAGAGCGGGCGCTCTCCGCAGCAAAGCGGGCGTCGGCAATCGCCCGATCATCGGGAATGGTGGCAGGATCGATCGGGATGGCGCTCGCCGTTGTTTCCTGCTGGGCCGGGCGCGGTGCAAGCGGTCGCTTTGCCTCCGCCGGCGGCGATGGCCTGGCGGGCGTTGCCTCCGGCCGGCGCCCGGCGGCCGCTGCGGCGCGTTCCGGCTGCAGCGCGGTCAGATCGACCGGCATATCCTCGCACAGAACATCGATCCCGGAATCAGCATAGAAATGCATCAGGGCCGCAAGTTCTTGTGCTGCGAGCTGCTCCGCGGTGATCATCGATATGTCGGCACGTCCTCATGCAGCTTTTGCATGGCTCGAATTGTCATTGTTCAAATTCCGCGTGCGGCGCCACCATCGACGCGCACAAGGCTTCCGGTAACATAGCTTGCCGGCTTGGAGCAAAGAAAGGCAGCGACGGAAGAAAATTCGTCCACACGTCCGAGCCTTGCCGCAGGGATGGAAGCAAGCGAAGCCCGGCGAACGTCTTCAAGGCTGCTGCCGGCCTTTTCGGCATTGGCATGGTCAAGCTCATCGATACGGTCGGTGTGGATCCGTCCGGGCAGGATGAGATTGGCTGTCACGCCACTGGCGGCAATTTCGCTTGAAAGCGTCTTGTTCCAGCCGACGAGCGCCGAGCGCAGTGTGTTCGACAGCGCAAGGTTGGGGATGGGTTCGATCACGCCCGAGGAGGCTACCGTCAGGATCCGGCCCCAGCCGCGCTTCTTCATGTCCGGGACGATGGCATTGGTGAGGGTGATGATTCGCAGAACCATGGCCTGAAAGAAACTTGTCAGCTTTTCCGGCGTCATCTCGGCAACGCCGCCCGGCGTCGGCCCGCCGGTATTATTGACGAGAATATCGATCTGGCCGAGCTTCTCCTTTGCTGCCGCCAGAAGGGTCTCGACGAAGCCGCCATCATAAAGATCTGCAACGACATAGTCTGCTTTGCCCTTGGTGGTCTCGTTGATGCTGCGGCAATTGGCGGCCAGCCTGTCGCCCGTGCGCCCGCACAGAAGGACATGGGCCCCTTCCTTGGCAAGCGCCTCGGCAATGCCGGCGCCAAGACCGCGCGAAGAGGCGAGGACGATCGCTTTCTTGTCGGCGATTCCGAGGTCCATGGGATGTCTCCTTATTGTTCTAGGGGCCAGCCATCGGGTGGCTGTCGGTCGTTTGGTCGCTACATTAACCGCCCCGGAGGGCGCACATCAATCAGAATTGGGCGCAACTATGTGTGCCTGATCAAACTTGTCTGTGAAAAGTTGAGCTAAGGAGCTTTCAGCGATACCAATATCTGTAAAGTGAAGTTCGCTGTATAGTGGAAGCACCTAACCATTAGGTCAGTTCAAGGGGATGATATGGCAGAGGAATTGCCTGAGCGCGAGAGCATGGAATTCGATGTGGTGATTGTCGGTGCGGGACCTGCCGGCCTTGCCGCTGCCATTCGCCTGAAGCAGCTCGACGAGAACCTTTCGGTGGTGGTGCTGGAAAAGGGGGCTGAAGTTGGTGCGCATATCCTGTCCGGCGCGGTTGTCGATCCGGTTGGCATTGACCGGCTGCTTCCGGGCTGGCGCGACGAAGAGGGGCACCCCTTCAAGACCCCGGTGACCAGAGATCGCTTCATGCTCTTGGGGCCGGCCGGTTCCATCACGCTGCCCAACATCCTGATGCCGCCTTTGATGAACAATCACGGCAGCTATATCGTCTCGCTCGGCAATGTCTGTCGCTGGCTGGCCGAGAAGGCCGAGGCGCTGGGTGTTGACATCTATCCGGGCTTCGCCGCCGCTGAAGTGCTTTATGGCGATGATGGCGCGGTTATCGGCGTGGCAACGGGCGATATGGGGATCGAGCGTGACGGCTCGCATGGCCCCAATTACACCCGGGGCATGGCTCTCCTGGGCAAATATGTCCTGATCGGAGAGGGCGTGCGCGGATCGCTTGCCAAGCAGCTGATTGCCCGGTTCGCCTTGGACAAGGATCGCGAGCCGCAGAAATTCGGCATCGGGATCAAGGAATTGTGGGAAATCGATCCTGCAAGGCATAAACCCGGCCTGGTGCAGCATTCCTTTGGCTGGCCGCTTGATGGAAAGACGGGTGGCGGCTCCTTCCTCTATCATCTGGAAGACAATCAGGTCGCAGTCGGCTTTGTTGTCCACCTCAACTACAAGAACCCCTATCTTTTCCCGTTTGAGGAGTTCCAGCGCTTCAAGACCCATCCGGCGATCGCCCCGACCTTCGAAGGCGCCAAGCGCATCTCCTACGGCGCGCGCGCCATTTCCGAAGGCGGCTATCAGTCCGTGCCGAAACTGTCATTCAGAGGCGGTGCGCTGATTGGCTGTTCCGCAGGTTTCGTCAATCTGCCGCGCATCAAGGGCAGCCATAATGCCGTGGTTTCTGGCATGCTTGCCGCCGAACGGGTGGCCGAAGCACTTGCGGCGGGCCGCGCCAATGACGAGATTGCCGAGATCGAGAGCGACTGGCGTGAAAGCCCGATCGGCAAGGATCTGAAGCTGGTGCGGAACGTCAAGCCGTTGTGGTCGAAATTCGGCACCTTTATCGGCATTGGCCTTGGCGGGCTTGATATGTGGACCAACACCCTGTTCGGCTTCTCGCTGTTCGGCACGCTTGGCCACGGCAAGACGGATGCCGCCTCGCTGGAGCCGGCGGCAAAGCACAAGCCGATAGACTATCCCAAGCCCGATGGCGTGCTGACATTCGACCGGCTGTCCTCCGTGTTTCTCTCCAATACAAATCACGAGGAAGACCAGCCCATTCATCTGCAGCTGAAGGATCCGGCGCTTCAGGCATCGTCCGAATACGAGATCTATGCCGGCCCGTCGACGCGCTACTGTCCTGCCGGTGTCTATGAATGGGTGGAAAAGGATGGCGCGATGAGTTTCGTCATCAATGCCCAGAACTGCGTTCACTGCAAGACCTGCGACATCAAGGACCCGAACCAGAATATCAACTGGGTACCGCCTCAGGGCGGTGAGGGACCGGTCTACCCGAACATGTAGCAATCAGGAGGCGCCGATCCGCTCGGCGCCTTCAGACAGCTGACAAACCTCCCTTTTTTTGACGGCATGCCTGTGCTTGTCACAGGCATCCAGCCGACGCGCGTCTGCGCGGCGAAAGAACTTTTCTATTGAATGCCTTATGAAGCTGGATCCCCGTGACAAGCACGGGGATGACGACGGAGGGAGGCGCTACTCCACCTCAAGCATGCAATCTGAATGACTTTGTCAGCAATCAGGAGGTGCCGATCCGCTCGGCGCCTTTTTTGCTATCAATAGGGGGCCGTTTCCGTCTCTGCTGCGTTATCGTTCTGCGGTGTCCTGCAGTGCGGGACTTTCAGGAAAGGCAGAACAGAATGCGGTTTCTCGGTATCTTCA
Organism: Martelella sp. HB161492; assembly: GCF_013184775.1. Classification (GTDB taxonomy): domain Bacteria; phylum Pseudomonadota; class Alphaproteobacteria; order Rhizobiales; family Rhizobiaceae; genus Martelella. The sequence goes on along the minus strand of NZ_JAATVV010000002.1, from coordinate 494,940 downwards.
ATCGCGATGGCGGAACCTTCAAGACAACGGATCTGAAGGCTTTCTGCGACAAGGCGCATGCTGCTTTTGCTGCGGCGGGGCACGAATTTGCCTGCGATCCGGTTTCGGGCAGCGATGTCATGCATGCCATTGATGATGCGGCAACAAATGCCGAATTCGACGGGCTTGTGGTCGGCGGTGGCGACGGCACGATCTCGCTGGCGGCAGCCCGGCTTTCCGGCACGCAAAAAGTCCTCGGCGTGCTGCCGGCTGGGACGATGAACCTCTTTGCCCGGGCGCTTGGCTTTGCGAGCGACCTTGATCAGGCGCTTGGCGAACTGGCCGATGGCGTCGCCGCCTCCGTCGATATTCCGCTCGCCGATGGCCGGCCCTTCATCCACCAGTTCTCCGCCGGGCTGCATGCGCAGATGATCCATTCCCGCGAGACGATGGATTATCAGTCACGGCTGGGCAAGCTTTCGGTCAGTCTGCGGGCGTGGCTGGATGTGCTTGGCGATATGCCGCAGTTCCGTCTCCGCTATGAATCCGATGCCGGCAGCGGCGAGGGGCTGTTCTCCCATGTCGGCGTCACCAATAACCGGATTGACCGCAACGCCTTGCCCTATACCGACCAGCCGCAGGGCGGGCGGCTTGGCCTTTATCTCATCAAGGCGCTGGAAGCCGATATCGTCGGTCGTCTTGCTTTCGATTTCGTTTCGGGGCGAGTCGATGAAAGTGAAGCGATTATCAAGCTTTATCCGAAAGAGGTGACGCTTCACTTCGAGAGTGATCTGCCGGATCAGGCGCTTGATGGCGATCCTTTCGGCGGTATTTCCAATGTGACCATCCGCCAGCAGCCGCGCGCGCTGAATGTGCTTGTCCCGCGCGGTTCGCCGCTGGCGAATGGCTGAATGCTGTTACTGGAATGCCGTTTCGTAAAAGCTTCTGAGCTTGCGGGAGTGGAGCCGCTCAGACGGCATGGCTGCCAGCTTTTCCATCGCCATGATGCCGATGTGAAGATGCTGGCTCACCTGCGTCTTGTAGAATGCAGTGGCCATGCCGGGCAGTTTCAGCTCACCATGCAGCGGCCTGTCGGAGACGCAGAGCAGCGTTCCATAGGGCACGCGAAAGCGGAAGCCATTGGCGGCGATGGTCGCTGATTCCATATCGAGGGCAATGGCGCGGGACTGGGAGAGCCGTTTTACCGGGCCGGACTGGTCGCGCAGTTCCCAGTTGCGGTTGTCGATGGTGGCAACGGTGCCGGTGCGCATGATGCGCTTCAGCTCGTATCCCTTAAGGCCGGTTACCTCGGCAACGGCCTCTTCGAGTGCTGTCTGAATTTCGGCAAGCGCCGGGATCGGCACCCAGACCGGCAGATCGTCGTCCAGCACGTGGTCCTCGCGCACATAGGCATGGGCAAGCACATAGTCGCCAAGGCGCTGGGAGTTGCGCAGACCGGCGCAATGGCCCAGCATCAGCCAGGCATGCGGGCGCAGCACGGCGACGTGGTCGGTAATCGTCTTGGCGTTGGAGGGGCCGACACCGATATTGACCAAAGTGATGCCGGAATTGTCCGGCCGCTTCAGATGATAGGCGGGCATTTGCGGCAGGCGGACGGCGGTAAAGCCGTCTTCCGGTTCTGTGGCGCCTGCAAGCGTGACATTGTTGCCCGGTTCGACAAAGGCCGAATAGCCGCCTCCGCCTTCAGCCATCAGCTTGCGCGCATGGGCGCAGAATTCATCGACATAGAACTGGTAGTTGGTAAACAGCACGAAATTCTGGAAATGCGCCGCACTGGTCGCCGAATAGTGGCTGAGGCGAGCCAGCGAGTAATCGATACGCTGTGCGGTAAAGGGCGCCAGCGGATGCGGCTCGCCGGATTCCGGCTCATATTCGCCATTGGCAATCAGGTCATCGGTGGTGTTGAGGTCGGGGGTGTCGAAGATATCGCGCAGCGGCACGTCAGCAAGGGCGGCGACATTGGCCTCGACATGAACATTCTCACCGAAGGCGAAGTGCAGCGGGATGGGTGTGGCCGATTCGGACACTGTCAGCGGAACGCCGTGATTGCGGATCAGAAGGTCGAACTGCTCGATCAGATAGTTCTCGAATAGGTCCGGATGGGTCAGCGTCGTCGTGTAGGTGCCAGGGGAGGCAACATGGCCGAAGGAGAGGCGTGAATCGGTCAGGCTGTAGCTGCCGATCTCAATGCCGACCTGCGGATAGCAGGCGCGATAGCGTCCCTTGATCTCGGCGCCGTTTGCCAGACCGACAAAGGCATCGATCAGGAAGCGCGTATTGCGCTTGTAGAGCGCCTTGATGGCTGCCACGGCCTCGCGCGCATCGCCAAAATGGCGTGGCTCGACCGGCTCCGGCCGGATGATTTCGGTAAAGGGGGAATGATTCAAATGCATCGGTCCGATCCTTCTGGGCGCGGCAAAAGGGGATACGTCTCTTGGTAACTTCCCTTTTATCCTGCCGATTCCTCGCTATATCTTGAAGCATACAGACAAGGAGATTTGTCGTGAACACACCGATTGAGCTTTATTATTGGCCGACTCCAAACGGTTACAAGATAACCATTTTCCTGGAAGAGGCCGGCGTTCCCTACAACGTCAATTATGTGAATATCGGCAAGGGCGACCAGTTCAAGCCGGACTTCCTCAAGATCTCGCCCAATAACCGCATGCCCGCAATCATTGATCCGGACGGGCCCGGCGGTGCGCCGATCTCGGTGTTCGAATCGGGGGCGATCCTGCAATATCTCGGCCGCAAGTTCAAAAAATTCTATCCCGAAGACGAGCGTGCACGGGTCGCCGTCGAGGAATGGCTGTTCTGGCAGATCGGCGGCCTTGGCCCCATGGCAGGACAGGCGCATCACTTCCGCAATTATGCACCTGAGAAAATCGAATATGGAATCAATCGCTACACCAATGAGGTCAACCGTCTCTACGGCGTGATGAACACGCGTCTTGCCGCGGTCGACTATCTCGGCGGCGATTACTCCATCGCCGATATGGCTTCGATCGGCTGGGTCAAATCGCATGAGGCACAGGGGCAGACCCTTGATGACTTCCCGCATCTGAAGCGCTGGTATGAGGCGGTGATGGACCGCCCGGCGGTCAAGCGCGGCCTTTCCGTCGGCCAGGATGAGCGCGCCAAGATGAACCTTGCCGCCGACAAGGGCGCGCAGAATGTGCTGTTCGGCCAGAAAGCCCGCTGACAGCGCCAGAAATTGTCGTCAAAAGCCGTTCAGCTGTGGAAAAGCTGGACGGCTTTTTTTGATGGTAAACCGATGTTAAATCGAGAATAATCGTACAAAGTATTGATTTTAATATATTTTATCGCATTTGCAGATCTGCGGTGCCGCTGAACCATTTTGTTAAGCAAATGCGTTAGGAGATTTGTTAAAGCCTCGGCGGCATTGTCGATTTCAACGAAGGGCCAAAAGGCTCCGTGGCCGCAATGACGGCACAGGTGATAGGAGAATGACAATGCATATGGCTGAAGAGGCGCCGCTTGCCCGCATCAACACCGCAGCCTGCCTCAGGCTCGGCTTGCGGGCAGCGGCTGGCCATGACGGACCGGCCGATTTCGTCGAGGCGCATAAGTGGCTGAATATCGCAGCGATTGCCGGTGACGAGAGAGCCGAGCGTTATCGTGCGGAGCTGGCGCTCCACATGAGCAAGGACCAGCTGGCGCAGGCGCTGCGTGCCGCGCGCCAGTGGATGACGCTGCACTGACAAATCTGCTGCCGGCGGTTCAGCCAAGTTCGGCGAGAACGGCCGGCAATGCCGCTTCCAGCTGCTCCATATCGCCGGACGGTCCGGTGGAAATGCGGATGCAGCGATCGAGCGGGGCGATGCCCGGCATGCGGATGAAGACGCCGCGCTTGCCGAGGGCTTCAACGATGGCACGGGCATAGGCGCCATCGCGGCCGCAATCAACCGCGACGAAATTGGTTGCCGAGGGCAGGGCCTCAAACCCGTTTGCGGTGGCGATCCGCCCGATCTCGTCGCGCGATTCGCGGATCCTGCCGATCACGGCCTGCAAATAGGGTTGATCGGCAAGGGCGGCAAGTGCTGCAACAATGCTCAGGCGCGGCATGCCGAAGTGATTGCGGATCTTGTCGAACATGGCGATTGTTTCCGGCGCGCCCATGGCGTAGCCAACGCGTGCGCCGGCCAGGCCATAGGCCTTGGAAAATGTGCGGAAACGAAGCACATTCGGCAGATCGATCAGGCTGTCGCTGTCCGGGAAGGCGGTGAGCGGTCCGCACTCGCAATAGGCCTCGTCCAGGACCAGAAGGCAGGTTTCCGGCAGAGTGCGGGCAAATTCCAGCACATCCGTCGCTTCCCACCAGCTCCCCATCGGATTGTCGGGATTGGCGAAATAGACCATGGTCGCATCTTCGCGGATGGCGGTTTCAAGCAGGCCGGGCAGGTTCTCACGGTCACCATCATAGGCGACGCCAATACGCTCACCGCCGAAACCGTCGACATGGTAGGAGAAGGTCGGATAGCCACCCTTTGAGGTGACGACTTTGGTGCCCTTTTCCACCACCAGCCGGACCGTCAGGCCGAGAAGGCTGTCGACCCCTTCGCCGATGGCGATGTTCTTTGGCGACAGGCCGTGATGCGTGGCGATCGCCTGCTTCAGCGCAAAATGTTCCGGATCCGCATACATCCAGACCGAGCCAGCCTGTTCCTGCATGGCGCGGATCACCGAGGGGGCAGGTCCGAAGCCACTTTCATTGGCGCCAATGCGTGCCTGCATCGGCCTGCCATAGATGCGTTCCAGTGCCTCCGGCCCGACAAAGGGAACGGTTGACGGCAATGCGTTAATCAGCGGGGTGAAACGGCCAAAGGTCGACATGGGCAGGCTTCCAGAATGCTTCTCAGAAAAAGTGCCCCAACATAGGCGGAAATAGCGTCCTGACAAGTGCATTGATCCGGCGATGATGCGCCTGCCGCCCGGGGTCAGAAGGAAATGCATCAATGCACAAAAGAAAACGGCGCCGCAGGGAGGGGCGCCGTTTACTCGTAGGTCATTTCACGTGAGCTTGTCTGCATGTCCGCAAGGTCTTGCCCGCTGGGCGTCTTCTCGCCGACATGCCTGTCGTAAGGCTCATGCAGTCTCAGCGCGGCATTGTCGCCGTGCTGTGCGCAGATCAGCGGAATGCCCGTGAGGCTACGCGGTCGATATCGGAGCTCGTCAGGCCGATATCCTTCAGTTCGTAATCGCTCAGCCGACGCAGCTGGGAACGGGTGCGGCGATAGCTGAGCCATGCGCCAGTCAGTCGAAAGGGGTTCATTGAGTGTTTCCTCGATTTTTCTTGGCTTGTTGCCTTGGCCGTTCATATAGTCGGTATTTTACAAAGATGGTGTGCAAAGCTTGTGCAACTGCCATGCATTTATGCGAAGTGTCGACTATTTCGTAGGCAATCGAGGGTGAATGGCTGAAATTGAGGCTGTTATCGCGCCCGTTTTGGGCTTTCAGCGCCAAAAGGTCCGGCAGAAAGAATTGAAAGGGCTCAGAAGCAGGCCTTGCGGGCAACGGCACGAATATTTGCCGGTGCGATGCCGACATCCGACAGCTTTCTTTCGCTCAGCTGGCTGATCTGCGATACGGCCTGGCGATATTTGAGCCAGTTGTTGAACGAGCGAATCATCATCATGGCGACACCTCTTGCTTTCGTCACCGGCGCATCCCGCGCCCTACCTTTTTGATGGTTTGAATATACGCCTGTCGCGCCGTGAGCGGCAGCGCGCGTTGCTCCTGTCGCCTATGCGTTGAATGCACGGCTTGGGCCGAAGCCTGCCCGGAAAGCGGTCATCAACGCATCTTTGGATGGGGGGGCTGAGAAAAGAAGGAGAGTTCTGCTTTCCCGGCCGGAATCGGCGCATACCGGCAAAAAAATAACGCTCACCGGGGGAGGAGGATCCGGTGAGCGTCATTTGGTGTGGCTGACGACTGGGAGGAGGAGTGTCGTCAACCTGATCGAAGCGCGTTGGGAGGAGGAGTACGCGTCTTCGAAACTTTGTCATCCCGCGAGGCGGGTTTGCGAGGATCTCAGGTCCAAACCGCTTTGGCTTGTAAGGTCTCCGTCGCTTCGTTGATTTTGTTATACCGAGGAATGTGGCAGAATTGGAGTGCCATCTGAACATGGAAGATATGCATTTTGCGCATGCCAATATTGTGAGGTTATAAAAGTGGCTTAAAACTGGCCAAATGACGGGCAATCTGATGTGCAGATTTCCACTGGCATGCTGTTATTTCCCTGATTTTTGTAGGGCTTTACCCGGCCTTGCATGCCTGTCTCACCGCTTGCAACGGCGTGGCAACTGCCCTATGAAGGGCGACCTTGCGCGTGTGGCGGAATTGGTAGACGCAGCAGGTTTAGGTCCTGCCGCCGAGAGGTGTGGGGGTTCGAGTCCCTTCACGCGCACCATGTATATCTGCATTTATCTGCGCCTTGCCGCCTGCCAGACCCGGGGCATGCGCCGGGCATTTCCCATCCCTGCAGCTGCAAAATGCCCTGGCTTCGAACTGAGTGCCATAGCCGCTTGCAGCCCGGTGGCCGTAATCGCCTTTTCAGCGTGGAGGAAGGCCTGGTGGGTGGCCGTGCGCTTGCCCCTGGTGACAATGCATTTTGGGCCTCGGTGCTTGCGGGTGGCCACGAAGCATCGGCTGTTATCGGGTCAGAAAAACATCCTGGCGTTCGGGGGGCTTTGCCGTCAATATTGACGAGATCGCCGCGCCGGAGCTGAGCGGAAAGAGCGATTTCCAGAGGTTCTCCCGGCGCAAGGTGAAGCGCAGGGCGTTCAACAGTTTCATCGGTGTCGTTGGCGACAAGCCGAGCTATTACCCTCAGGATGCAACGAAATTTTATGGTTTTTGGCTGGCGCGCATTGCGCCGGAGACCGGCCGGGCGACGCACACGGCGTCCTCAGAAAACCGCGATATCGGAAGCCTGCGAAAGCTTTCTGGCGATTGCCTCTCCGATGCCCTTGCTGCTTTTGGTCACCAGCACGGTCTTCTCGTGCAGTTGCGGTTCCACCCTGAGCACGCCATGTTGATTGCGAGATGCAGACGATTGGACGAGATGATGGACCAAGCAAGTACGCCCCTGAATGGGCCTGTCACGGCAGAGCATCGGGCCGCCTGCCTGGGGCCGGATGGCGCGGCCGAACATGTGATCCGCGTGATCAGGATGATCCAGGGCCGCTGGAAGCTCCCCATTCTGCTCCGTCTGTTTGCGGATCCAGCCATGCGATCATCGCAGCTCTTGCGCGACATTCCGGGCATTTCGCAGAAAATGCTGACTCAGCATCTTCGGGAACTGGAAGCGGACCACCTCATCGAAAGGATCGATTTCGAGGAAAAACCGCTGCGCGTCGAATATCGATTGTCGAGGGAAGGGCGAAAGCTGATGCCCTTCATTTTCGAAGCCGCTCGCTTTTCGGTGGGCCATCCGCAGTGACCTGTCTCAGTTCATGGCCATAAGTTTATCGAGAGTGTGGCCGGGGGCGCTGCAAATCGGACGGCAGCGGGTGCGATGGTCTGACACTGGGCAAGCACGGTCAGCCCCGGTTCCGCCGGCATGGATGCAAGCGTTTGAAAGGTCTCGTCTACGCGCCGTTACACCGGCCCGGGGCAGATGGCCTGAAACGCGGCATGGTCGGCTTCCCGGACCACACACGTCCTTCACAAAGGCTGCGTCATGCGGAAGGCCGCAAAGGGGCCGTTTAGGATCTTCCGATATTGGCGGTAGAAGGATGACACCAAAGAGCCTTTCGCCGTAACCGGTGTTCGGCCTGAACCGGCCGTCCAGTCTTACCGCAATCCCGCCACTCCGTTTGACCGCAATCGCTCCGCGCGGGTTCGGTCTTCAGCCGGCGCGCCACCGAAAGTCTCTTCCGCTGCGAGATACCCTGATCGCGAAAATTGCCTGAAAGGTGCCCCCCGAACAGGACCGCATCGTTGTCGGCCGCTCGCTTGAGTACCAGCAGTCGCGACAGACGCGCCTGTTCGGCGTCGGCGTCGAACACCGAATTGACATCCGGCCGAAGGACTAAGTGGGTTTGCGGTCCGCCGGCAGCGGCGACACATAGGGCTTTCCGCCTGTCTTCTCGCGCCATTCGTTGCGGGCTCTTTCCAAAAGGGCGGGATCCGTTGCCGCTTGCAGCCCGGTGGCCGCAATCGCCTTGGCCGCGTGAACGAAGGCCTTGTGGGCGGCCGCGCTCTTGCCCTGGGCGACAACCTGCCAGGTATGCGGGTTCGTTCCGATTGCCCAGGCCGGTGCCCAGCATTGTGCCGTTGGCGTCACCCAGCTGACATCGCCGACATCGGTTGAGCCAGCGCGGAAATGCGACTGTCCCTCGAAGGCCCTGAGCCCGCGATGCAGCGCCTGGCTGCTGTCGACCGGCTGGTTTGCCAGCGCATCGCCCCTGATCTGATACAGCCTGATACTGCTATCGATCGCTTCCTGCGAAAAGGTTGACTGGATCTTCTCGGCAAAGGCCTGATCCGCCTCATCGAATGGCACGGGGCCGAGCGTCACCAGATTCTCATGCATGGCGGTTTCGAGCGCGATGTTCGGCAACAGGCTGTTGGTGGCGGTGTCGACGTCGATGTCAACGGTGGTTTCGCTCATCATGGCGGCACCTTCGGCAACCTTCTTCACCCGTTCGCCGAGCCGCATGGCGCCTGCCATATCCGGGGCGCGAACCAGATAGCGCGCCGCCGCCCGGGCCTGCACCACATTTGCGGCAACGCCACCGGTATCGGTGATGGCATAGTGGATGCGGTTATCGGAGGGCATGTGTTCACGCAGGAAATTCACGCCGATATTCATCAGTTCAAGGCCATCCAGCGCTGAGCGTCCGAGATGGGCGGCGTTGGAGGCATGGGCGGCGACGCCCGAGAAACGCACATGATATTCGATGATCGCCAGATTGTTGGTGGAGCGTACGCCGTTGAACGGCGCGGGATGCCAGGTCAGTGCCAGATCGACATCATCGAAGGCGCCGTCGCGAACCATGAAGGTCTTGCCTGCGCCGCCTTCTTCGCCCGGGCAGCCGTAATAGCGCACCGTGGCCGGGATCTGCTTCTGCTCGAGATAGCGGGACAGCGCGATGGCGGCGAGCAGCGAGCCGCTGCCAAGCAGGTTGTGGCCGCAGCCATGTCCGCTTTCACCCTCCCGGATGGCTTCGGCCCGGGCGATGCCGGGAACCTGGCTCATGCCGGCCAGGGCGTCAAACTCGCCCATGATGGCGATCACCGGTCCGCCCTGACCGCGCTCGCCGATGAAGGCTGTCGCAATCCCTGCGACGTTGCGGCGAAGCGAGAAGCCGGCGCGTTCGAGCATGGCGATCTGCAGGGCCGCGGAGGCCTGTTCCTCGAATTTCAGTTCGGCCAGATCAAAGACCTTGTCTGAAAGGGCGATGAAATCGCCCTTGAGTTCTTCAATCAGGCTTGCGAGTTCAAGCACCTCTTGCTGTGCCATGCGAAAATTCCTTGTCAGGCGGCAAACGAAAACGCCCGCGCGCGAAACGCGCGGTGCAGGATTTGAGATGAAACAGATGAGGCCGCGCCCCGGGGAAGGGCGCGGCGGGGCGCTTCAGGGAAGCGAAACTTCCCAGACACGGGCATTGCCCTGCCAGACGGGGTCGCCTTCAAGACCGGCCGTCGCTGCCCAGATGTCAACCATGTCGTACATGAACAGACCCGGCATGTCCTCGAGCATCAATGTTTGGAATTCGTCGAAGATGGCCTGCCGTTTTGCCTGATCGGTTTCACGATAGGCGGCATCCAGAAGGGCGATTGCCTTCGGATTGTCCCACATCAGCGAACTGTTCTTGTCCTTGTCGCCGACGTAGAAGCTCATCATCAGCGCCGGGTCCAGACGCGGCGAGACCGACTGTGAAATCACCTGGTAATTGCCCGAGCGGCGGCGCTCGACCTGGGTGGCATAGTCGAGGACCTCGATCTCGACGTTGAGCCCGACCTGCTGCATCATCGCCTGGGCAATGATCGCTGCCGGATAGCTTGGAACATTGCCGCGCTTGTTGGCGATGATGCTGATCTTCTCGCCGTTGTAGCCGGCCTGCTTCAGCAGGGCTTTTGCGGCTTCCGGATCATAGGGCAGGCATTTCTGCTGCGTTTCGCTGTAATAGATCGAATTGCTGGCGACCATGGAGCAATTGGCCTTGCCCGTGCCGTTCGAGGCGGCAGCGACCAGCTGCGGCAGATCGAGCGCCATGGCCATGGCGCGGCGCACTTCCGGCTTTGAAAGCACGGGATCGCGGGTCTGCATGTAGAAGAGGTTCTTGCCGTTATTGGCAGCCACAATCAGCTTTGCATCCTTGGAATCCTTGAATTCCGGCACCAGATCGGGCGAGATTTCGGCCAGATCGAGCGCGCCGGACTGGATTCCGGCCTTGACCGTGGAGGCATCGGGCACGACCATGAATTTCACACCGTCGACCAGCGCGTCCTTGGCGCCGACCATGCCGTCGGGCTTGCCATCATTGGGCGGAGAGACATAGGCATCGTTCTTCAGCAGATGAACATATTCGCCCTTCTTCCACGCATCCCATTTGAACGGGCCGGTTCCGATCGGTGCAATGAAGCTGCCGTCGGCGGCAACCGATTTCGGCGAGATGATGCCGGTGAAGCCGCATTCCGGGCGGGCCATCAAACCGAGGAAAACGGCGGACGGTTCGGCAAGCGTCATTGACACCGTCTCGTCATCGATCTTTTCGACATCCGTCAGCTTGACCACCCGGCTGCCATCGAAATCGGGCAGGCAGGTCCATTTGGTGGCCGGATCCATGTAACGCTTCATGTTCCAGATCACGTCGTCGGCGGTGAGCTTGTCACCATTGTGAAAGACGACGTCGTCACGCAGATCGAAGGTGTAGGTCAGTCCGTCATCGGACATCGAAACCGACTTGGCCAGAAGCGGCTTGACGGCGCCGTTGTCGGTGTAGCCGACGAGACCTTCCAGCACATGCATCATGATCGTGTCGGTATTGCCGTCACGGTTGACGCCCGGGACATTGGATCTGAGATCGGAGCTCTGTGCCACGATGATGTCGCGCGCCATGGCCACCTGGCCAAGTGCTACCAGCATGGTGCTGGCAAGAATGAGTTTCTTCATGTCTGTTCCCTTGTGCTTGTTGTCATGCGGTTTTCAGAGGCCTGTAAAGCAGGCGCGGGCGAGTTTTCCGATGGTTTCCAGCGCCACCGTGTAGCCGGGCAAGCCATCGGCCATTTCCATCGGCACGTTGTCGGTATAGGCGGCAAGAATGAAGAGCGGGGCGCCATCGCGGTAGACGATGCCAGCGTCCATGCGACCGCGCTTGCCACGGCCGCCCTTGCTGGCAATCATTGTTCCGAAGGGCAGGCGCGAGTGGATGCCATAGCGCAGCACCTGGCCCTTCAGCGTTTTCAGGGCAAAGGCGGCAAGCGGCGTGGAGACCTTCAGCCGCGCGGCGGCGGCAGCATCGGTCTGCGCGGCAAGGATCGTGTCCAGCAGCATCACCTGATCCTCGGCCGTTGTGGTCGTCACCGTGTCGAGCGGGTGATCGTGCGGCAGAGCCAGCGGCGGAATGAGGAACCGGTGATGCGTGCCCGCCATGCCGATCTCGGCGCAGTAATCTGCGACTTCGCGCAGCGACAGGCGCTCGAAGACCATGCGGGTGCAGACATTGTCCGACAGGACGATCATGCCGGTGACGGCATCGCGAAGCGACAGGCGGATGCCCGGTGTCAGGTGCCGGAAAATGCCGCTCGCCACCTCTTCGGCAAGCCGGGCCTCATAGACGATCTCTTCATCAAGATCGAGCCGGCCGGCTTCGACGGCGGCCAGAACCGCCATCATGATCGAGATCTTGCGGGTCGAGGCGGAGGGGGTTTCAATGTCAGCCTGCCGCTCAATGGTTTCACCGGTCAGCATGTTCTTGACCTTGAAACGGATATCAAAGGTTTCCTGGGCGCAGATTTCGGCCAGCGCATCGCTGGTTGCCATCGTTCTGGCGGTGTTGATCATTCTTCGTTCTCCAGCCGCCACTTCAGCGCCACGCCACCGCTCTCGTTGTAATCGAGGGCAGGAATGGCGCGGAGCAGCCGGCGGGTATAGGCATGTTGCGGATTGTCGAAAATGGCGTCGCGCGGCCCTTCCTCCACGATCCGGCCCTCGCTCATCACGATCACCCGGTCGGCGATCTGTTCGACGACGGAAAGATCATGCGAGATGAACAGGCAGGAAAAGCCGTGCCGTTTCTGCAGTTCGGCGAAGAGATCGAGAACCTGCGACCTGACGGTCACGTCCAGCGCCGAAACGGGTTCGTCGGCGATCAGCAATTTCGGCTTGCGGACAACGGCGCGGGCAATCGCGACCCGCTGGCGCTGACCGCCGGACAGTTCATGCGGCAGCCGGCCGGCAAATTCATCGTCGAGCCCCACTTCCGCAAGGGCGGCAAGCGCGCGCGCCTTTCGGACGGCGCGTGACAGCCCGGCAATGCCGCGCAGCGCCTCGGCGACGAGATCGAGGATCGTCATGCGCGGATCAAGTGAGGAAAACGGATCCTGAAACACCATCTGGCAATTCTGGCGGTAGTTCTTCCAGTTGGCTTCACGCGGCTTGCCGTTGAAGACGATCGTGCCGTCCGTCTGATCGACCAGCCCGGCAATGGTGCGGCCAAGGGTCGTCTTTCCCGAACCCGAACCGCCAACCAGTGCCACGACTTCGCCCGGATGAATTTCCACCGAGACGCCGTTGAGTGCGCGTTTGGCCTGACCTTTGCGGAAAAGACCGCCCGCGGCGCCGTAATCCACCACCAGATCGTTGACCTGCAAGAGCGGGCCTTGATGCGGATCGAAGACCCGGTTTTCGCCGCGCAGCGGCAATGATGACAGTAGTTTGCGCGTATAGGCGTGTTCGGGGCGGGTCAGAATATCATCGGTCGCGCCACTTTCGACGACGACGCCCTTTTCCATCACCGCGATCCGGCTGGTGTAGCGCGCCACCATCGGCAGGTCGTGGCTGATCAGCAGCACGGCGGTGTTTTCGGCCCGTGTCAGCTCCACCATCAATTCCATCACGTCGCGCTGGATCACGGCGTCAAGAGCCGTGGTCGGCTCGTCGGCGATCAGCAATCTGGGCTTCAGCAACATGACCGAGGCCAGCATGATGCGCTGACGCATGCCGCCGGAAAACTCGTGCGGATAGGCGGTGAGCGCGCGCTCCGGTGCGGCAATGCCGACACGCGTCAGCATGGCCAGAATGGCCGCGCGGCGGTCTGCAGCTGATTGCCTTGTGTGCAGCTTCAGGCCTTCCTCGAGCTGCCGTCCGATGGTCATGGACGGGTTGAGCGAGGTCATCGGCTCCTGAAACACCATGCCGATCGATGCACCACGCAGTCGGCGAAGGTCACGCAGCGGCATGGTCAGCGTGTCCGTTCCCGCAAACAGCGTCTCGCCCGTCGCAACCTCGATCCCTGCCGGCAGCAGGCCGGTCAGCGCCCGGGTCGCCAGGGTTTTGCCCGAGCCGCTTTCGCCGACAATGCCGAAGATCTCGCCGCGCTTCAGCGTGAAACTGACCTGATTGACCAGGGCCTTGCCGTCACCGCGCACCAGTGTCAGGTCGCGCACATCAAGAAGGATGTCGTCCATCAGCTGATCCCCCTCATGCGCGGGTCGAGCCTGTCGCGCAATGCGTCACCCAGAAGATTGATGCCCAGCAGTGTCAGGGCGATGCAAAGGCCGGGGAAAATGCCGAGCCAGACGGCCTGCTCGATGAACGGGCGGCCAGCGGCCAGCATGTTGCCCCAGGTAGGGGCTGGCGGCGGCACGCCGAGGCCGAGGAAGGACAGCGCGCTTTCGGACAGAATGGCCCAGCCGAACATGGTTGTCGCCAGTACCGACATCGGCGCCAGGCAATTGGGCAGGACATGGCGCAGGACCGTGTAGATCTCGGAATTGCCCATCAGCTTGGAGGCTTCGATGAATTCGCGCTCGCGCAGGGTCAGAACAACACCGCGCACCAGCCGCGCCATGGATGGCGTGTAGGCAATGCCGAGCGCGAAGATGATGCCATACTGGTTGGCGCCGAACACGGCCAGCAGGCCGAGCGCCAGAAGAATGCCCGGAAAGGCCAGCAGCGCATTGTTGACAGCCATGATCAGACCATCGGTCACGCCGCGGGCATAACCGCTGACAAGCCCGATCAGTGTGCCGGCGATAACGGTGAGCGAGACGGTCAGCGTGCCGATCCAGACGCTGGCACCGGCGCCGACCATGATCCGGCTCAAGACATCACGGCCGAATTCGTCGGTTCCCATCCAGTGCGCGGCGCTTGGCGGCGCAAGCCGGGTCACGAAATCCAGCTGCAGCGGATTATAGGGGGTCCAGAATACGCCGAGAAGCGCCGTTGCCAGAAGCACGGCAATGATGAAGCCGCCAATGATGGCATTGTAGGAAAGATGTCTCATTTTGCCGTCACCCGCGGGTCAAAGATCGGATAGAGCAGATCGACGATCAGGTTGACCGCAACATAGGAAAGCGCGACGAACAGCAGGCAGCCCTGGATCACCGGATAATCCCGCTGGAAAATGCTGTCGACCATCAGCCGTCCGAGGCCGGGAATCGAGAACACCGTCTCGATGACGGCTATGCCGCCGAGCAGATTGCCGAGCACCAGGCCGATCATCGTCCAGGTGGGGCCGAATGCGTTCTTGAAGGCATGACGCCAGAGCACGGCCATTTCCGAAAGCCCTTTGGCGCGGGCGTGGGTGATGTAGTCAAGACGCAGCACCTCCAGCGTCGATGCGCGCGACATGCGCAGCAAGACGCCCATCTCGTGCATGACAAGCGTCGCCACCGGCATGATGATGTAGATCAGCCCCTCGAGAAAGTTCTGCCGCATCGAGACATAGCCAAGCACCGGGAGCCATCCGAGTTTCAAACCGAACAGCAACAGCAGCAGCAGGCCGAGCCAGAAGGTCGGGATGGACAGCAGCAGGGTCGCGGTGCCGACAAAGGCAAGGTCGGTCAGGGAGTTCTGCTTCCAGGCGGCGATCACACCCGCGGGAACCGCAAAGACCGCTGCGAGAATGACCGCGATCAGCACGATCTCGCCGCTGATGACAAAGCGCGAGGCGACCAGCGGCAGCACGGGTTCGTCGTTGACGATCGATCTGCCGAGATCGCCGGACAGCGCATTCTTCGCCCAGATGACGAATTGCTGCGGCATCGGCTTGTCGAGGCCGAGATCTGCCTGAAGTTCGGCAATCTGCTGCGGATCGGCCATGTCTCCGAGCATCAGTGCCGCCGGATCGCCCGGGATCAGGCGGATCAGCGCGAACACTGCAATCGATACAATGATGACCGTCGGAACCGCCATGAGCAGGCGGTTCAGAAAGAATCTGAGCATTTATACCCCTCTTGCAACGGCACCTCTTTGGTGAGGTTTGGTTTCCGTTTGCCTGATTTTGAAAAGATTATGACGATAGGAATTTGATGCCGCAATATTATGAAAAAATTCATAGATATATGCGGCCGTGACGCTGGATAACGGTCCTGGCAGGGGACGGTTGTGTTTTTCAGATAATCATTCCAAACGATTGAATATAAACATTTTTCATGAATTCTGGAAGGATCAGTTTCCGCCCTGCGAGCGGATAATCTGCCGTTTCAGTGCCTCGCGGAGACCATTGGCAGCCAGAGAAAGCGGCATGCCCACGGCCGTCGCAATGCCGAATTCCTGCTTCAGGCTCGGCTGAAACGGGCGCTGCACGATCGGCAGGTGACGATAGAGATTGGCGTAGAAACTGCTGGCGATGGCAATGCCGAGCCCTTCGGCGACATAGGCGCAGGCGGAGGAATTGGAATGGGTCTCGATATGGACATCGGGGCGCACGGCGGCTGCGGAAAAGATCCGGTCGAGAATCCCCCTATGCTCGCGCTGCCGTCCGAGCATGACGAGCGGTTCACCGCGCAGATCATCGGGCGTGATGCGTTCATATCCGGCCAGACGATGTGCTTGCGGAATGACACAGACGCTTTCGCCGCGGGCGACGATTTCAAGCCCGATGCCCGGCGAGATTTCGCCTTCGTGCCGAAGAAAGCCGAAATCGATCGCCCGCTGCTCGATCATGCGCTGAATGGTTGTCGTGGTTTCGAAAAAGGTCTCGACCCGAACGCCCGGAAATTCACGCGCATAATCCTTCAGCATCAGCGGGGCGAAGTTCTCCCACATGCTGTTGGGTAGACCGATCCGGACGAACTCCGTCTGCGAGGTTCCCGTGCGGATATCTTCCGCGAGCTGGGAAAAGCGTTCGACGTTCAGAAGCACCGTTCGCGCCTCGGCCTCCAGTGTCCGTGCTTCCGGGGTGGGCAGAAGCCGGCCTTTCTCCCGCAAGAACAGGGTGAGCTGCAATTCGTCTTCCAGCTGCTGCACGATGCGGCTCACGCCGGACTGGCTGAGGCCGGTATTCTTCGCTGCCGCAATGGTCGAACCGGTGGAAAGTACCGCTCGGAACACTTCCAGCTGTTTGATGTTCATTGTCGTTTCCCGTTTGCATGCGCCGCGCGACCACTGGTCCGGCAAGAGCGGGTCCTGCGATACCAGATCGGTGTTTCGGCCGCCTGGGGCGGATCGCCGATGCGCGGGGCAGGCGTGATTCTTGAGACCGCCAGGGTGCAGGCGCTGACGCTGACAATGGCCGAGATCTGCCGCATTGGCCACCCCCGATGATGCCGGTGGGGGTGGCGGTCGCAGGTCCCGGCGGCGCGTTTCCGACCGGTGGCGAAAGCCTGTCGGTGCCCTTGTCGGGGTCGATTAAAAAAGTCAAAGGGAAACCCTATTGCCATTTAAAGGGAAAACGAGTATCCCTTTTGTCGTCGTCAACATAAAACCAAGGGGAACGACCTATGACCCGCTCCAAAACCACAGCCTTTCTGAGTGCCGCGCTCTGCGGTGTCGCCTTTGCCTGCCTGGCAGAGACTGCCGCAGCACAATCGCTTGAGGTGACGCCGAAGATGGCCGCCGAAACGGGATGGACAGAGATGCTGCCGTCCGATGTCAAGGAAAAGGGCACGCTTGCAGCGGCCACCACGGATGGCAATGCGCCATGGTCTTTCGTCGATGAGGCGACCGGCAAAGCTGTCGGCGTGGACGTCGATGTCATGAACGAGGCGGCAAAGCGTCTCGGCCTCACCATTGACTGGAGTGTTATTCAGTTCACGGCCGGCATTCCCGGTGTTCAGTCGGGCCGCTACGATTTCTATGTCAGTGCCATGGCGGACACCAAGGCCCGCGAAGAGGTTGTGAACTTCATCGACTATTCGCAGGAAGGTTCCGGCGTCATCGTCAAGAAGGGCAACCCTCTGGATATCAAGACGATGGAGGATCTCTGCGGCAAGAAGGTCGCAATCGTCACCGGATCGCTGTTTCCTGCCATCATCGATGATCTGAACAAGAAGTGCGAAATGCCTGTCGCTTTGACGGAGACGGCTGATCAGTCCGGTCCGTATCTGGCCGTTGCCAGCGGCCAGGCCGATGCGACCATGAACACCTATGGTGTCTCGAACTACACGCTTCACACCGCGACCGAAGGTATCCAGACCCAGCTTGAACTGTCACCTGTTCCACGCTTTGCCCCCGCCAATCAGGGCATTGCCTTTGCCAAGGACAAGACGGACATGATGGCGGCGCTTGCCGGAGCCATGCAGGCGATGGCCGAAGACGGCAGCTACCAGAAGATCATGGACAAGTGGAGCGTCGGCGACGGCGGGCTTGATCCGATCACGCTGAATGATGCGCTGTTCTGATCGGCGGGCATGTTCGCATGACACATGAGATCATATCTCATCCCACACTGGACGCCGGCCTGCGCATTCATCGCAGGTCGGGGCCTCTGATCCGCAACATCGTCTTCGCCCTGATTGCCGTTGCCGTCGTATGTGTTGCGGCCTGGATCGTCCTTGGCAGTGGCCAGATCCGCTGGAATGTGGTGGCCGACTATTTGTTTTCGGACGTGGTTCTGAAGGGCGTTCGCACGACCCTGGTCCTGACCGTCGTGTCCTTCGTCGGTTCGCTCGTCCTCGGCACTTTGCTGGCCGCCATGCGGATCTCGCGCAATCCGGTGCTTGAGGCGATTGCCTCGGTCTATATCTGGTTCTTCCGCGGGACGCCGCTGCTGGTGCAGATCGTTTTCTGGTTCAATCTCGGGCTCTTCCTGCCCAAGATCGAGATCGCCGGTCACGCGATTGCCACCAACAGTCTGATCAATCCGACGACGGCGGCGCTGCTTGGCCTGTTTCTGAATGTCTCGGCCTTCATGTGCGAGATCATTCGTGGCGGCCTGATCTCTGTCGATCCGGGACAGACCGAGGCCGCGCTTTCGATCGGCATGACGCCGGGGCATGCGCTGATGAAGATCGTCCTGCCGCAGGCCGTTCGGGTGATTATTCCAACGGCGGGAAATCTCGCCATCGACCTCTTGAAGTCAACCTCGCTCGTCTATGTCATCGGCACGCGGGAAATCCTCGGAACGACGCAAAGCATCGCCGCTCAGACCTTCTATGTGATCGAAATGCTGATGGTGGCTTCCATCTGGTACCTGATCCTCGTGTCGATCGCCTCACTCGGTCAGGCCTGGCTGGAGAAGCGTCTGGCGCGCAGTGCCAGCACGAAGCGCCGGACCGTGACGACAGAGAAATAGGAGATGAACATGGTTCACGATATGCCCGCTTCCGGGCCGGCGGACGATGTCATCCGCATTCACGACCTGAAGAAAAATTACGGTCATCTCGAAGTGCTCAAGGGCATTGACCTGACGGTCAAGCGCGCTCAGGCGGCCTTTGTCATCGGCCCGTCCGGCTCCGGCAAGAGCACGCTTCTTCGCTGCGTCAACAGCCTCGAAAGCTATGAGGGCGGTCAGCTCTGGGTCGAGGATTATCTCGTCGGCGCGGAACGGCGTGGCAACCGATTCGTCGAGGCCCATCCGAAAACCACGGCCCGCCGGCGCGGCAGCATCGGCATGGTGTTCCAGCGCTTCAATCTGTTTCCCAACATGACTGCGCTTGAAAATGTCACCGCCGGCCTGCGCATGGTCTTGAAGATGAATCGCGACGAGGCGTTTGAACGCGGCAAGCTGCTGCTGGACCGCGTCGGTCTTGCCAATCGCGCCGATGCCTTTCCGGCGCAATTGTCCGGTGGTCAGCAGCAGCGCGTGGCCATCGCCCGGGCGATTGCTGCCAATCCTTCACTTGTCCTGTTCGACGAGCCGACGTCGGCCCTCGATCCGGAACTTGTTGGTGAGGTTCTGGCCGTGATGCGGGATCTGATCCGCGACGGCATGACCATGATGGTCGTTACCCACGAAATCACCTTCGCCGAGGAAGTCGGCGACATGCTCTATTTCATTGATCACGGCCGTGTTGCCGAAGCCGGTTTGCCATCGGACGTGATCCGCAATTCCAAGCATCCGCGCACGGCAGAATTCCTGTCGCGGATCCGTCAGTAAAGAAGATTGCCGATGCCCAGCCCCTATATTTACGTCAACGCCGAATTGCCGAAGCGTTTCACGCCGCCGAAGATCGAGAAGAAGACGGTCGCAAATGCCGAAGCGCTCAATGCCCTGCTGCTTGGCAATGATATCATCGTCACGGCAGCCAGTAACGGCACGACGCAGGAGCGTATCCTGTCGATCTTCGAAGATCCGGAGGTGCTGTTTGGCGATCCGTCCTTCATTCCGGCCAATCGCGCGGCCTGGCTGAAGAAGATCAGCCACTTTGTCGAAGCCGGCAAGCCGCTCGAATTCGTGTCGATGGCCTTTCCCTACAAGTCGCCCAATCCGCTGAAGACGGACCGCAAGGCGCCCGATCTCGGAGAGGCTCTGATGCTGCGCCGGTTCCAGGCGGTCCTTGACGCCGTTGGCGCTGTCTACGCGCCGGGCGCCCGCCTGACGATCCTTGAGGAAGGCATTCTCGGCCGCTGCCAGGGCGTGCCGCCTGAGGATATTGCCGCCTATCGCGCCGGCATTGCCGCGAGTGTCGCTGTAGCCGGTGTCGATCCGCAGCGGGTGACGTTTCACAGCCTGGATACGATGGTCAGCGATATTCCCAATTTTGAGGCGCGCTGGATCCATGAGCAGGAGCGCCTGCGCGAGCTGCATGCCCAGGGCGAGGCCGGGATCGTCGATGCCTATGCGACGACGGTGAAGGCGTCGCGCACATCGGTTCCGACACAGGATTACGAGCCGGAGCTTTTGGCCGCCGCCTATGATCCGGATCAGACGGAATCGGCGCTGCGTTATGTCCGGGACTATATCGAGAAGGTTGCGCACCGGCAGGTCTTTGCCTATCGCGCCATCATCAATCTCAGGGATTCGACGGGCTATCTGCATAATCTCAGACCCAACGCACTGAAGCTGACTGTCTCGCCGAAACCCGAAAATCTGGCGGTGACGCCGGTCAATACCTGGTCGAAGATCCTGCCTTATCATGGTGTGCCGGTGCTCGGCGCCGACGGGCGATGGACGATCCGCTATCTCGGCGGCATGGAGAACATGGTTCTGGAAGCGCTTCATCTTGACGGCGAAGCCGATCCGGCGCCGATCGGCTATCGGGTGCTTGGATGACGGTGGATTTCTGTGTGGATATTGGTGGCACCAAGATCCAGTACTGTCTCATTGACGAAGATAATCATGTCCTGCCGCTCGGACGCACGCCAACGGCGCTGATGCGGCGCGGCACCAAGGCTTTTGCTGCAGATCTGGCGTCGCTGATCGAAGCTGTCTGTCCGCCGGGTGTCGCAAGGGTCGGGGTTTCCCTCAACGGAATTCTCGACCGGGGTCATGTGGTCTATTCCTCGCTGATGGGCGGCCTTGTCGACTTTCCGCTGCAGGCCTATCTGGCCGAGCGACTGAAGAAGACAGTTCACGCCGATGATGATCTTCATGCCATGGGTATCGCCGAAGCGCGTCTCGTTGAGGCATCGCGCGACAGGCCTGTGGCATTGCTCAACATTGGTACGGGAATCGGGATCGGCTTTTACGATGGGGCGGTGCTGCGTGGCAGCTATGCCGCAGGCCTGATTTCCGAGCAGCCGGTCTATGTCGAGGAGCTGGGCGAGTACCGCTCGCTGGATCGCACGGTGTGCGGACGCGGCATGCGGGAAATATACGAAAAACTTTGTGAAGATCGTGCGGAAGCCGTAACAATCTTTGCGCGTGCGCGGCTAGGAGAGGCGGCAGCACAGAAAACGGTGCGCATCTTTGCGCGCTATCTCGGGGAAACCATGCAGATGATCTCGCGATTCTACCATCCGGAGAGAATTGCCATCAACGGTTCGATCAAGCATGCGGCGGCGGATTTTCTCGGCCCGGCAAGCGATGTCTACCATGATGGCCTTTCAAAGCCGTTTGTCGCCGAGATCGCGATTTCACCACTCGATCATGCCGCAGAGCGCGGTGTGATCCTGGGGCTTAAGGAGAGGGAAGAGGCGTTTTGATGCGACCCAGTCAGTCGGGAGCCAAACCGTTCGGAAAAGACAGTTCCGGCGCGTTTAAGCCCATCACCGTACACCGGACATTCCAGACCATCATCGAGCGCATTGTCGATGCCATCGATGCTGAAGGTCTGGTGCAGGGCGATCGCCTGCCGAATGAAAAGGACATGGCCGAGAAGCTGCAGGTCTCGCGGCCGACGCTGCGCCAGGCGCTGCGGGTTCTCGAAAATTCCGGCGTGCTGCTGATCCGTCCGGGGCAGGCCGGCGGCATTTTCGTTGCCTCGGAAATGATCCCTGCGGAAGTGCTGGGACAGAAGATTGCACTGGAGGCCGATCACGTTGCCGAACTGATCACGGCGCGGCGGATGATCGAGCCGATCGTCTATCATATGGCCGCGGAAAATGCCTCCGATCGCGAGCTGGACCAGATCGCCGATACGATCGTGCTGATGCAGAAGCATATTGATCAGCCGAATATCGTGCTGCAGGCCGATGGCATGTTTCACCGCCGTATCGCCCATGCAACGGGCAATCAGGTGCTGCGGCGGACGATGAACGGTATCTATCGCGAGCTCAATCCGCTTCGCGGCGCGCTCAGTCAGACCGAGGATCGGGCGCAGCATATGATCGAAGTGCATACACGGCAGCTGCAGGCGATCCGGCAGAAGGACCATTTCCTCATCGACCGTTTTCTCGAGGAGACCTTCGTCGACCTCGAAATCGAATTCAACGTGACCTTTCCCTTCGGCGTTCGCTATGCGCCGAGGGAAGAGCGGAGCTGAGGCTTCGCCAGAGCATAATCCGGCCGCAATGAAATGAGGGTCGATAAGATTATGCTCGAAACAACATCCAGATAGGGCGCCGATCTGAACCATTGGGAGCAAAAGGCGCTTTAGCCCGACACTGAAGGACAAGCCTTCACGCAATTCAGCCGGCGGTGATGCCGCTGGCTGAAAAGGACCGGTCGTGTCTTTTCGGCGACCAGGAATGACCACAGAAAGGAAGAAAAATGGAACATCTGAAATATGGAGAGCTGGAAGTTCTGGTCGGTGCCAGCGATCAGGAACAGGGCGAAGCCGCAGCCGAAGCGCTGGCCACCACCATCAAGGCCGAACTCGCCAAGAAGGACGAGATCTGCATCATCATGGCGCTCGGCGCTGCCCAGCCGCAATTCTTCACCGCCATCAAGGCGCGCAATGATATCGAATGGAGCAAGATCACCGTTCTGCATGTCGATACCTATATGGGTGTCCATGAAAGCCAGGAGGAAAGCGGTGCATCCCGCATGCGCAAGCATCTGCTGAATGAGGTGAAGCCGAAGGCTTTCTACCCGATGAACGGTGCCGCTGAATCCCTGGAAGACGAACTCGCCCGCTACACGAAGATCTACAACGATCATCAGCCTGTGCTCTGCGTTGTCGGCATCGGCGAAAGCGGCCATCTGGCCTTCAATGATCCGCCGGCCGATTTCGACACCAAGGATGTGATCCGCGTTGTCGCTCTTGATCCGACGACCCGTGGTCAGGTCTTCAAGAACGGTATCTTCAAGACCATGGATGCCGTTCCGAAATATGGCCTGTCATTGACCATGCACGCCCTGCTGAAGCCGGGCCGCGTGCTGGCACTAGTGCATGAAAAGGACAAGGCGCCCGTGATCAAGACGGCGCTTGAAGGCCCGGTCACATTCATGTGCCCGGCTTCGCTGCTGAAGAAGACGCCGCAGGCAACGCTCTACCTCAATCAGGATGCGGCTTCGCTCCTCGATCGCTGAGACCTCTTCGGCTCCCGCCGGAGCCTGGAATAAAGATGAAAGCGCAGGCTGTTCGGCCTGCGCTTTCATCGCATTGAAGCACCCCGGACGGTGATTTGCCCGACGCAGGCGGGAGAGGGATGCGCCGCGTGCCTTGCTCCAGCATATCGGGAGACGACCGCTTTGCCGGTGTCGCACGTCCGGAGACCGTCTTCGAATTTTTAACAGATAAACTTGCAAGTTTACCTGTTAAATTATATCGTGCCCTTCATGGCAAATTCCATCGAGAATGAAACGTCCGCCGAAGCCGCAGTCACCGATCTGTCATTGGCGATTGGTCAGCTTCTGCGCCGCTTGCGCTCTGCCACCAATCCGGATGGGCTGAGCTGGTCACAGACCAGCGTGCTGGCGCGCCTTGACCGAGCGGGCGCCATGACGACGGCCGATCTGGCGCGTGCCGAAGCGGTGAAGCCGCAGTCCATGGGCATGACACTGAGCGAGCTGGAGCGCGAAGGGCTTGTTGCGCGACGCCCGCATCCGCGCGACCGCCGACAGGTTCTGTTCGTGCTGACCCCAAAGGGAGCGGACGCCCGCGACAGGAGAAGCGCTGCGAAGCAGCAATGGCTTCTGGAGGCGATGGCCGCATTTTCGGACGACGAAAGGCAATTGCTGGTGGCGGCAACGCGGCTGATCCGGCGATTGGGGGATGCGTCCTCGCCGCAATGACCCCGGGCGATCCCCGTAACGCAGCGGCGGGCAGCCCGGCATCGCCCCTCATTTTCTGAAAGGACTTTATCGTGTCCATATCGCCCCTCGACAGGGACTGCGGTCTCATCGTCATTGATCTTCAAAAAGGCATCGTGTCGATGCCAACGGTTCATCCGATCAGCGCTGTGGTGGACAATGTCGTGGCGTTGGTGACAGCCTTTCGCACACTTGATTTGCCCGTCGTGCTGGTCAATGTGGCCGGCGGCCCGTCAGGCCGGACAGAGCTGCCGCGCCCCTTGCGGGAGGTGCCGGACGACTGGGCAGAGCTGATCCCGGACCTGAACCGACAGGCCGGGGATCACCTGGTGACAAAGATGACGCCCGGCGCGTTCACCCACACCGATCTTGAAGCCCATCTGCGATCTGCCGGCGTGACGCAGGTTGTGATCGCTGGTGTTTCCACGAGCAACGGCGTCGAAATGACCGCGCGTCAGGCCCACGAACTCGGCTTCCATGTGGCGCTGGCAACGGATGCCATGACCGACATGCGCGAGGATGCGCACAGATGGAGTACCGAACGGGTTTTTCCCCGGATCGGAGAAACAGCTACAACGCAGGACATTCTCGATTGTCTTGAAACGAGGAGCGCATGCGCATGAGCTGGCTTCACGATTTATCCTATCTTGTCGGCGGCATGTTCCTCGCAAACGCCATTCCTCATTTCGTCTCGGGCATGATGGGGCGTTCCTTCCAGAGCCCATTTGCCAGGCCGCATGGCGAGGGCCTGTCATCCTCGACAGTCAATGTGCTGTGGGGCTGTGCGAATATCATCCTCGCCTATGTGTTTCTGGTTCTGGTGGGAGATTTCGATATCCGCGCCGTCGACCAGGCCTCGTCGGCCGGTATCGGCGTGTTGCTGATCGCCATGTTCTCCGCCCGCGCCTTCGGACGCTTCAATGGCGGCAATGCCCCTCAGGATCATTGAGCGGATGTCAGTTCCGCCAACATCGGGAAACGGCCTTTCCCAACAGTGTCATCAGCAAGACCGGCTCGACCGGTCTGTCTGGAAAATCGCCGCTGTCGCGCTTTTCGGTGGCCTGCTTGCACAGCTCGACGCGACCATTGTCAATGTCTCGCTATCGACGCTCGCCACAGAGCTCCATTCAACCCTTCAAACCATCCAGTGGGTTATGAGCGGCTATCTTCTGGCGCTGGCGCTGGCCCTGCCGCTGAGCGGATGGCTGGTTGGCCGGATCGGCGCAAAGCGGCTCTATCTCTGGTGCTTTGCAAGCTTCACGCTGCTGTCGGCCGTCTGCGGGCTCGCCTGGTCGGCGCACACACTGATCGCATTTCGGCTCCTTCAGGGGGTCAGCGGTGGCCTGCTCGCGCCCATGGCGCAGATGATGATCGCAAGGGCCGCCGGCCGGCAGATGGCGCGGGTTGCGGGCTATATGGCGCTTCCGGTTCTGCTTGCGCCGGTGCTCGGGCCGGTCATTGCCGGCACGATCCTGCAATATGCCTCGTGGCGCTGGCTGTTCCTGATCAATCTTCCCATCGGGGTTCTCGCGCTGGTGCTGGCGATCCTGTTTCTGCCAGACGAGCGGGACGCGGTGACCGCGAAAAGATTGGACTGGGTCGGTCTGGCGCTGCTTTCTCCCGGCCTGGGCCTGTTTCTCTATGGCGCCGACAAGATCGGCGAGAGCATGGGGCGGGTCCTTTTCGTTGCCGGCATCGTGATGATGGTCGCCTTTCTTGCGGATGCCAGACGCAAGCGCGGCGATGCGCTGATCGACCTCCGGCTGTTCAGGCGCAGGGCCTTTTCGATCGGTGCCCTCACACAGTTCCTGTCGAATGGGGCGCAGTTCGCCGGCCAGTTCCTGATCCCGGCCTTTCTCATCGGTGCCTGCGGCCGCAGCTCGGCCGAAATGGGCTGGATGCTCGCGCCGATGGGGGGCGGGATGCTGGTCACCTATTCGTTGATGGGGAAGCTGACCGACCGGTTTGGCCTTCGGCAAGTCGCGGCCGGCGGTGCCTTGCTGACGCTGCTGGCGACGATACCGTTTGTCTATATGGCATTCCATGGTCTTGATCTGGTCATGCTTGAACTGGCACTGTTTCTGCGGGGCATGGGGATGAGCGCGATCGGATTGCCGACGATGACGGCAGCCTACATGTCCGTCTCGAAACCGGACCTTCCGATGGCCACGACCTCCATGAACATCGTCCAGCGGCTGGGCGGTCCGACCTTCACCACACTTTGCGCGAGCTTTCTTGCCCTAAATCTCGACGGGCATGCGCCGCACCCGTCGGTATCGACCCCTTACGCTCTGGCGTTTCTGGCCCTTTGCCTCATCCACGTCCTGACACTTCTGGCTTCGGTCGGGCTGCCGGGCAGACATGCCGGTGTTTCCAGCGATCGGCAGGACTAGCGCATCGGCGCTAAAATCGGAATCGATTTTCGAAAAACAATTTGTAGATTCAATAAGATAGAGCGCCAATGGTCGCGCCATCGCAGACTGGTTTTCAGAAGGACTGTTCGATGCAGCTGCGCAGATCAGTTTCATTCCAGCAGTGATTGCGCTCGGAGATCCATTCCTGCTGCACGCTGCGCAGTTCGTCTTCAGCCTGGCGCGCGCCATCATCAAGCGATTGCACGACATGCATGGCTGCGTCATAGCGCGCCGCCAGACGCTGATCCAGCGTGGCAAGTACCGGATCAGCGCAGATCATCGGGCCTTCATTGTTGCCGCAATCAAGGCCCGTGGCCTGACGGGCGGCAACATGCACCGGAAGCGGTGCGACAAGCGCCAGAAGAAAGGCGAGTTTGAGCATCGCGCGGATCCTTTTTGTTGAGGCTATGGCGTCGAAAGCAGCGCAACCTCCACCAGAGCGGTATGGGCACTGGAGCCCTGGCCGAGGCGCGATGTGCCGACGTCCATGGTCAGGACATTGGGGTTGCCGTCGGGGTCCAGATTGTCGGACGGATCGCCATACCAGGCGCCGGTCGGCAGTGCGATCACCTGCGGATGGATATCATCGGAGACGAGTGCCCGGGCCCGGCAGGCGCCGCGTGCGTTGAAGACGCGCACCAGATCGTGGTTCTTGATGCCGCGCATGTCGGCGTCCTGCGGGTGGATGATCAGCGTTGCCGGCCGCGCGCCAGCCCGGTCGGCCAGAGCGCATTCCAGCTGGCTGTGCAGCTTGTCGCCCGGCTGTGGCGAGACCAGATGGAGCGGGGCTTGCGCTGTTGCCGCGCCCAGCCATTCCGATGGCGGCAGCCAGACCGGATGGCCAGGGCAGTCATCATAGCCGAAACCATCGATCCGCTCCGAAAAGATCTCGATCCGGCCCGATGGTGTGCCAAGCGGGGCCGCTTCCGGGTCTTCGCGGAAAGGCGCAAAAAGCGTGCGGTTGGGGCCATCGTCTTTGATCGGCAGATGCACCCAGTTGCAGGCGCGCAGACCATCGAGATCCGGCAGGACGATATCCTGCCCGGCGGCAAGGCTGCGAAATTCCTCATAAAGAAATTCAATCCATTCCCCGGCACTCTTGCCGCCAGTGAAGGTGTCGCCGGCATTCAGCCGTTCGGCCAGACCTGTGAAAATGTCGTAGTCATCGCGCGCCTCTGCCACCGGCGGGATCAGCTTCGGCATGTGGAACAGATAATCATCGAGATTGGAGCGGCCGATATCCTCGCGCTCATAGGGCGTGGTCGCCGGGAAGACGATGTCGGCGCGCTTGGCGGTTGCCGTCCACCATGGCTCGTTGACGATGATGGTTTCAGGGCGCTGCCAGGCGTCATGCAGGGCGTTGAGATCCTGATGGTGGTGATAGGGATTGCCGCCGGCCCAGTAGATCAGGCGGATATCGGGATAGGGCTCGCGCCTGCCGTTGAAATCATAATGCGCGCCGGGATGGCGCAGCATGTCGCCGACGCGGGCGACAGGAATGACCTTCTTCACCGGATTTTCGAACTGGGAAAATGTCATGCCGCGCATGCCGATCAGCGATTTGCCGACGCCGCCAATGGCGCCGTAACCATAGCCGACGCCACCGCCGGGCAGGCCGATCTGGCCCAGCATGGCCGCCAGAACCGCCGACATCCAGTAGGGCTGCTCGCCATGTTCGCCGCGCTGAAGTGACCAGGCAACAGTGATCAGTGTGCGGGTCGAAGCCATGCGGCGGGCCAGTGCGCGGATGGTGTGCGGTGCAACGCCGCAAAGGGGGGCGGCCCATTCCGGGCTTTTCGGCTGGCCATCGCTTTTCCCCATCAGATAGGGGCGGAAGCGTTCAAATCCCTCGGTATAGCGATCCAGGAAGACGGTGTCGGTCAGCCGCTCGCTTTCCAGTGTATGCGCGAGCGCCAGCATCAAAGCGGTATCGGCGGCGGGACGAACCGCGATCCATTCGCTGCCGGGCGGGGCATCGCCGCGCTGCGGCGCGATATTGATCAGCCGCATGCCGCGGGCATGGAAGCGGTCAAACCAGCTGGCCGTCTCATGTTCGGTGATGCCGCCCATGCTGACCTGGGAATTCTTCGGGTTTATCCCGCCGAACATCACCAGGGTCTCGGTATGATCATGGATCGTCTGCCAGCCGTCCTGGTGTTCATAGAGCAGCTTGAGAAAGTTCACCCCGAAGACATGCGGCATGATCGACTGGGCGCAGCCGGTGGAATAGCTGCCGAACGAGGCGACATAGCCGCCAATGCTGTTGAGGAAGCGGTGGACCTGACTTTGGGCGTGGTGGAACCGTCCGGCCGAACTCCAGCCATAGGAGCCGCCATAGATTGCTTCATTGCCGTGTTCGCGCAGGATCCGGCCGATCTCCGTCGCAGCGATATCAAGCGCTTCGTCCCAGGGGAGGGCCACGAAGTCGTCGCTGCCGCGGCCGCTGCGTTCGCGCCTCTCCAGCCAGCCGCGCCGGATTGCCGGCCGGGCAATGCGGCTTTTGTGATGCACCGCGGCCGGGATTGCCTCCGGAATGGAGGAAGGGTTCGGGTCCCGCCTGAAGGGCCGGGTGGCGACGATCCTGTCTCCCTCGACATCCACTTCAAAGGCGCCCCAATGGCTCGATGTCACCCTGGTCCGTCTGGTCTGGTCATCGGCCATCAGCGTGTCTCCTGTTCCGCTCTGGTTGTTCTTATCGTGTCAAGATAGCCCGTCAATGCCGTTTCGGAAACGCATCATTGCGCGCAGCGCGGGAGGCGTACCGCCTTTGCGAAGCGCAGCGATGTCGATTGGAGCCTGGTCAATCTGCGCATCGTGCTCTCCGAAAATCGATTCCGATCTTCCGGGCCGATGCGCCTGATGGCTGAGGCGGGGTCAGGGGTGGTGCGGCGGCGGTGCGACCGCCGTGGTCTGCCGCTCGATCCGTTCGACGCCAAGCGTCATGCGCCGGGCCGATGCAAAGCCGCCTGCGGCCTGGCCGACCAAAAGCTCGATGGCAACCCGCGCCATCTCGCGGCGGTCCATCTGCATCGTCGTCAGCGGCGGGTTGGAATGGGCGCCGAGCGACAGGCCGTCAAAGCCGATGACCGACAGGTCCTTCGGTACTTCAAGCCCTATAGCGGCGGCGGCCTTCAGCACGCCCAGCGCCACCATGTCATTGGCGCAGAAAACGGCCGTGGGCCTTGGCGTGCGGGCCTTCAGCCATTTTGCGACGATATCGGCGCAGGACAGGGTCAGCATGTCGGGCGAGCCGACATCCAGGACGTGGCGTTCCGGGGCGAAGGCAATGCCGGCTTCCTCCAGGGCGTCGCGAAAGCCAAGCAGGCGGCGCTTCAGCGATTCGCGGTAGATATGGGTGGCGTGAACGATCTCGCGATGGCCAAGGTCCAGCAGGTGGCGGGTTGCCGCCCAGCCGCCGAAATTATAATCCGGCGAAACGCTGGAAAGCTGCATCTTGCGGTCCATGCCGTTGACGAGAACCGCAGGCCGTCCGGCCTGGCGCACGGCTTCGATGACCGGCTCCTCGTCCAGTCCGACGAGAATGGTTGCATCGCCTTCCGTCTCACGCAGCGCCCTGAAATCGGCACTCAGCGGATCATTGGAGGTGACAATGGCAAGGCGGATGGCAATCCCTTCGTCACGGGCGCTTTCAAAAAGCCCGTCGAGGATCTCGCCGTAGAAAACATCCTTGGTGACATATTTGTCGAGTGTCACCAGTACCGCCGATTCGATCCGGCGGATGGCGGGCAGGCGGCCGCTGCGGCCCTTATAGCCAAGCTCGCGGGCAATGCGGGTCACCAGTTCGCGCTTGGCGTTGCTGACACCTTCCCGGTTGTTCAGAACCTTGGAAACGGCCGCCACTGAAAGCCCTGAGGCTTCGGCAACATCCTTCAAGGTCGGTTCCGGCAGGCTAGAGCCCGTGTCCTGATTGGCCGACATGTCCGCACGTCTCCCGAAGCACTGGCGCTGCTTTCTGTCCCGGCATGATCATGCGGGGTGCGCAGACGGCGCCTGATGGCGATTGCACCGATCTGGAAGGCTCGGCGTTAACATGGAGGCGGTTATACGAAATTTCGCGAAACTTTCCTAACGCTTTTTCTGATTACCAGAAAAAGCTGTTATGGCCGAGCGAGCGCATCAGTGCTTCCATGAAATAATAGTCGCCATAGGGCAGCATCGCGTCATGGCGCCCGGCTGGTACATGGGCGGCGCCATGGGCGAGAAAGCCCTGCGCGCCTTCGGTTGCCGTCAGGTCGCAGGTCGCGATCAACCCGTCGAGCAGCCTGTCGGCAAAGGCGCGCCAGCGCAGCCGGTCCGCCGGATCAGCGCATTGCCCGGCAAGAAGATAGAGGCCGGCTGCCATGACCGCGCCTGCCGAACTGTCGATGTGATCGGGTTTGGCCGGATCATCGGCGAAATCCCAGACCGGTACGGCCTGAGAGCCGACCAGTGTTTCCGCCCGCGCGGCGAGACGGCTTGCGATAGCAAGGAAGGCCGCGTTGCGGGTGTAGGCATGGCATTGGGCAAAGCCGTGGATGAGCCATGCCTGTCCGCGTGACCAGCACGATCCGTCGGCAAAGCCCTGATGGGTTTCACCGCGCAGGGGCGTGCCGTCTGCGGGGTCGAACAGGAAGGTGTGAAAGCTGGTGTCGTCGTCGCGCACCAGCAAGCGCGCGGCCGTTTCTGCATGAATATCAGCAACATCGCGGTAGTCGTCAATGCCTGTTTGGCGGTTTGCCCAATAGAG
Source organism: Martelella sp. HB161492 (assembly GCF_013184775.1). Classification (GTDB taxonomy): domain Bacteria; phylum Pseudomonadota; class Alphaproteobacteria; order Rhizobiales; family Rhizobiaceae; genus Martelella. The sequence continues at coordinate 463,786 of NZ_JAATVV010000002.1, read as the reverse complement.
CAGGGCGAGGTTCTGCATCGTGTCGGCGATCATCCGGCCATTGGCAAAGCGTGCCTGGGCGCGGTCATCGGGGCCGCGCGCTGTCCATGCCTGGATATAGCCGCCCTCGGGCCGGAAGCGGCCAAGCAGCGCATCGGCTGCCGCCAGCCCCATGCGCCTCGCCTCCCGATCGCCGGTCATCTGCCATTCGGCGACAGAAGAGAGCGAGAACTGAAAGCCGAGATCGTGATCCCGATAGCGCCGGTTCTCCAGGACCATGCGAAAGCCCGGGCGTCGCGCGGTTGCCGCCCGGGCGAAATCTGAGCGTCCGGTCAGCTGATAGGCAAGCCAGAGCGTGCCCGACAGGAAGCCCATGACCCAGTCCGGCCCGTCGCAATAGATCCAGCGGTTCTGCGCGGTGCCGATCTTCGGATTGCGCAGGCCGATCACCGGCATTTGTTCCGCCAGCCGGGCAATGCAGCGTTCAAGCGCTTCCTGATGCCGTTTGGAAGGCGATGCCGCCTGTTCCTGCGCAAAATAGCTGTTTGCGACCTTGTTCATGTCTGCCTCCCGGAGTTGATTGCCTGTTTTTCAGATATTTTCGTATTTTCGTCAATAGAGAAAGTTTATCTTGACTTTCGTTGATGCCGGTCGCATGAATCCGGTCATCCGCTTGTCCCGTTTGCCAGACTGGTGTTCGGGCTGGCGTCATTGGCAGGAGGGCGGCTGGCGGGGCTGCTGTCAGTTGTTTTCCGTTCTGCATCGGGACGGCGGGGTCGATCGGCCCTGCCGGACGCGCAAAATTCCTAGGGAGGAATCAATGCATTATTCAGTCAAGATTTTGGGTGTTGCCTGCGTGCTGGCTTTGGCCGCGACGGGGGCCGAGGCCAGGACCTACAAGATCGCCACCAATGTTCAGGCCGACAGCACGGCAGGCGAAATGATTGCCGAATTCGCCGACACCGTTGCGGAAAAGACCGATGGCCGGGTCAAGTTCAAGGTGTTTGCCAATGGCGTGCTTGGAGATCAGCTCGACTATTTCCAGCAGATCCAGAAGGGGGTGATCGATCTCGGCCTGGTCAATTCGGCAGCGCTTGAGAATGTCATTCCGGCCTATGGCGTCGTCAATCTGCCCTATATCTTCCGCACCTCGGACGAGTATGGGCAGGTGATGGCTGATCCCGGCGTGCGGGCGGCGCTTTTCGACACGGCGGCCAAGCATAATTTCGCCCCGCTCGGCTATCTCTCCAGCGGTTTCCGTTCGCTTTATGTGACCGAGCCGGTCGATGATGTTGCCGGTATCGATGGCAAGAAGCTCAGAACCATGTCGAGCGAGACCTATATCGAGATGCTGAAGCGCTTCGGCGCGGTGCCGACGCCGCTTGCCTTCGGTGAACTCTATTCCGCCATGCAGCAGGGCGTCGTTGACGGCGCAGAGGGCGGCCTTGCGGGACTGTGGTCGGCGAAATTCGGCGAGGTTGCCAAATATGCGCTCAAGACCGAGCAGACCCGGCTGACGGATTTCGTCCTCACCAGCATGAAGTTTCAGGACGAGGTGTCGCCCGAGGACATGAAGACGGTGGAATCGGTGTTCGCCGACATTTCGCTGCGATCAATCGAGAAGGCCGATAGCGATGACACGCGGGACCTGCAGAAGGCCGTTGACGAGATGGGTGTCAAGGTCATTGAAGTCGACAAGGCGCCACTGATGGCTGCCGTGGTGCCCATGTATCGGGAAGCCGCCGAAGATCCCGACAAGGCATCGCTGTTGAAGGCGATCTTCGCCATTGAAGGCCGCAACGATCTCGAACAGTAGTCCTTCACCGATCCGGGGGCGCCTCAGGCGCCCCTTTCACACTTTGAGCGCCAGCGGTTCGTGGCTCCGGCGCCAGGCAGATGATCATGGATATGGTTCCAAACGCGCCCAGCGGCGTCGCAATGCGTCTATACGATAATTTTACCCGCTCCGTCGGCGTTATCCTCGCCGTCATTCTCGGCGTCATGTCCGTGCTGATCTCCTATCAGGTGATCGCACGCTATTTCTTCAATGCGCCCTCCAGCCTGACGGAGGAACTGCTGCGCTATCTGCTGATCTGGCTTGGCGTGCTGGGGGCTGCCTATTGCTTCATGCTGAACCGGCATCTCAACCTGCCGCTGCTGATTGATGCGCTGGGGCCGCACGGGGCCGGGCGGCTGAACCTGTTCAACGCCTGCCTGACATTGCTTTTCGGTGCCTTGCTGGCCTGGGGCGGCTATCACTCGATGATCGGCAATGCGGCCATGAAAACACCGATGCTGCATGTCTCCGTCGGAGCCTTGCAAAGCGTGCTGCTGTTGTCGGGACTGCTGATCTGCCTGTCACAATGTGTTCTCATTGGCGAACTCCTGCGCAGCAGGGCGGCAAGGGTCTACGATCTTGCCGGCATTGTCCTGATCGTCGTGGTTCTGATCGCGCTTGGCGGGCTGTTTCGCGGCACGCTGACCTATCAGAACTGGGTTGACGACCATATCGAACTGTTCTCGATCCTGATCCTGTTCGGCACGCTGTTTGCCCTTCTGATCCTCGGAACCTCGATCGCCGTCGGGCTTGCCTTTTCCGGTCTGCTGACGCTGAGCCTGCAGATCGATATGGGGTCGCTGTTTTCCACCATGGGCGAGAAACTGTTCAACGGGCTCGACAGTTTCGGCTTTCTGGCACTTCCCTTCTTCGTGCTGGCCGGCAACATCATGAACCAGGCCGGCATTGCCCGGCGTCTCATTGATTTCGCCATGCTGCTTGGCAGGCGCATTCCCGGTTCCCTGTGGCAGACCAATACGATTGCCAATATGCTGTTCGGGTCTCTTTCCGGCTCCGGCATTGCTGCTGCTACCGCCATTGGCGGCATCGTCACCCCGATTGCGCGGGAGGAAAAATATGACATGCCGATCACGACGGCGGTCAATGCGGCCTCCGCGCCAGCCGGCATGCTGATCCCGCCATCCGGTGCGCTGATTGTCTATTCGCTGATTACCGGCGGTTCCGCCTCCATCGTCGCGCTGTTTCTGGCCGGCTATGTTCCGGGCATCATCATGGGCGTTTCGGTGATGGCGGTTGCCTGGTTTTATGCGAAGAAGCGGCGGATGGCATCCGACAGGACGCCCTATCGGATGGATGAGGTCGCCGGCGCCTTCATGCGGGCGTTTCCGAGCCTGCTTCTCGTCATCATCGTCATTGGCGGCATCATTCTCGGTGTCTTCACCGCAACCGAGGGATCAGGGATCGCCGTTCTCTACAGCGTCATTCTGGCGCTCTTCTATCGCAGCCTTTCGCCGCGCGCCTTGTTGCGGGTGCTGGTGGAGACGGCTGCGGCGACAGGCGTGATCCTGTTTCTCATTGCCTGTTCCAACCTGATGAGCTGGTCAATGACATTCGCCAGCATTCCCGACACGATCGGCGAGATGCTGACGTCGCTCTCCAGCAATAAATATGTCATTCTGCTGCTGATCAATGCAGCGCTGCTGGTGGTGGGCGTGTTCATGGACATGTCGCCGGCGCAGCTGATTTTCACGCCGATCTTCTATCCGGTGGTCACAGCGCTCGGGGTTGATCCGGTCCATTTCGGTGTGGTCATGGTCTATAATCTCGCCATGGGCGTCGTCACGCCGCCGGTCGGGACCGTGCTGTTCGTGTCCTGCAGCGTTTCGGGAGAAAAGATCACCAAGGTCGTCAGGCCGTTGCTGCCGATCTTTGCCGTGCAGATCATCGGCCTTCTGCTGATCACGTTCATTCCGGCGCTGTCGCTGACATTGCCGCGCCTGTTCGGGGTCTGAGAATACCGCGCCGGGCAGGGGCAGCCGGGCCGGCGCGGACTGCATTCAGTTGCCCGTTCCACCACAATAATTGGTGTGAACCGTGCAGCTCGGGTGCTTGCCATCATTGATGCACTGGTTCAGCGCTTCGACCACAGTGTCCTGGATCGTGTCTTCCATGCCAATGCCGACACTCAAACCCGCTTCGTCGCGTGAGATCGCCAGGCATCCACCCTCGCGGGCAAAGACCGTGCTGCAGCTCTTGCCGCCCGCGCTCATGCATTGCTGCTTGGCCGTATCTTCGGCCTGCTGCTGGCTCGCCTGGTCGGATGCCATGCCAACATTCAGCGTGTCATCATCCAGTGCCATCGCATTCCAGTCATCGGCGGCCTGAACCCCGATGGCCGATGCGCACAGCAGGATTGCAACGCCCAAAACTCGTTTCATCGCTCTCTCCTCTATATCAGTCGTGTGTCTCCCTGACGCAGGACCGAAGGGAAAGATTAAATGGATTCCGTGCTTTGTCCATCAGATAGATGGTAAGCCGCCATCTACGATTTGCCGAACACACAGGCTTCTTGTGGTCTGTGACCGCGTTGCGAAGCAGGCCGAGACCATCCGTGCGGTCTTTCCGGCCGTCGCCCTTATAGCCATCCGCCGCCATTGCACCATTGTGTTCGAAAGCGGCGGGTCTTATTGAGTGATATACCAAACTGCCTGCATGCGGTCTCCGACAGGCAGAGTTTACGTTTTTGTAAATTATCAGGACTTGCGTTTCTTCACGCGAACGTGGGAGCTTAGGCTTTGTTGAGTTGGGCATGACTGTTCAGGCCCATTGGCAGGAAACGGCTGTTTTGTGTAATTCCGGGAAAATGCGACGCCATGTCGATTACCGCTGAACTCAGCACCTATATCATGTCAACGATCGATTCCGCCGGCTACTGGGCGGTGGGTATCCTGATGGCCTTGGAATCGGCCTGTCTGCCTATTCCCTCCGAAGTCGTGATGCCCTTTGCCGGCTATCTGGCTTCCATCGGGCATATGAACCTGATCCTCGCCGCGACGATCGGGGCGATCGGCTGCAATGTCGGTTCGACACTTGCCTATCTTGCCGGGTATTATGGCGGGCGGCCCTTTATCGAGCGCTGGGGCCGCTATATCCTGATCAACCATGCCGAGATTGAGAAAGTGGTTCGCTTTTTCGATCGCTATGGAGCGGCAGCTGTTTTCATTGCCCGGCTTTTGCCGATTGTGCGCAGTTTCATCTCGCTTCCAGCGGGCATATCGAAAATGCCGCAATGGAAATTTCAGCTCTACTCCTTCCTTGGCTCATGGCCCTGGTGTTTTGTCCTTGCCTTCATCGGTTTCCACCTTGGCAAGGCCTGGCAGAACAGTCCGTGGCTGCGCGACACGATGCATTCGTTCCATCTGGCGATCGCCGTTATGATCGCCTTCAGTATTTTGTTTTATCTGTTTCACAAATTCCGCAAATCCCAGGACGATATTTAGGACTCTAAAATGGATTATCTGAACGCTGCCATTTTGGGCATCATTGAAGGCATTACCGAATTTCTTCCCATTTCCAGCACTGGTCATCTGATCATTGCTGAACAATGGCTCGGCGAACGTTCAGACACGTTCAATATCGTCATTCAGGCCGGCGCCATTCTTGCCGTCACCTTCATTTACTGGAAGCGCCTGATGTCGCTTCTGTTCGGCTGGCGGGACCCGGATAATCGCGATTATCTGGCAAAGCTGCTGGCCGCCTTCCTCGTCACGGCTGTTCTTGGCCTGATCGCAAAGAAGCTCGGTTTCACGTTGCCCGATGCGATCAAGCCGATCGCCTGGGCGCTGATCATCGGCGGTTTCTGGATGATGGCGGCGGAAAAACTCACCGAGGGCAAGCCCAACCGGTCCAAGATTACCTGGACGGTCGCGATCATCGTCGGCATTGCTCAGATCGTCGCCGGTATCTTCCCCGGAACCTCACGTTCGGCCGCCACCATTTTCGCGGCGATGCTGGCGGGAACCAGCAACCGTTCAGCGGCAACGGAGTTTTCCTTCCTCGTTGGCATTCCAACCATGTATGCAGCCAGCGCCGTCGAGCTCTATGGCTCGCTGAGCTCCGGTACGACCCATGAAGACTGGGGTGCACTCGGCATTGCCTTCGTCGTCTCGCTGATAACCGCCTTCATCGCCGTCAAATGGCTGCTTGGCTATATCCGTACCCACCGTTTCACGGCCTTTGCGATCTACCGTATCGTCTTCGGCCTCGGCTTGCTGGTTCTGCTCTGATCGGCGATCCGGTTTTCTGAGATCACTTGGCGGCGCGGGGGCCTCTCCGCGCCGTTGCCATGTCTGGGCGTGCGGCAGGCGCGAAAACGCTTTGAGGTGAGCACGGGGCGCAGGTCAGGCCGGGGCAGGGCAGGCGCTGAGGATTGCCCGTCACCGTCATCGGCTCAGCGCTTCTGCCATGCCTTTTCTGCGATATAGGTCGTGAAGGCCTCGCGAGACATGGCGCGGGCGAAAGCGTGGCCCTGCAGCTTGCTGCAGCCGAGGTCGCGCAGCATTTCGGCATGCGCCATGCTCTCGACACCCTCGGCGACGACATCGATGCCGAGCGAACGGCCAATGCCAATGATTGTCTGCACCACGCGCCTGCGTTCTTCCGACACCAGGATCGGCTGGACAAGCTGGCGCGCGATCTTGAGCCGGTTGGGACGAACGTTGAGCAAGCCGACCAGCGAGGCATAGCCGGAGCCAAAATCATCGATGTCGATCGCGGTGCCGAGGGCGCGAAGCGCATTCAGCGTTTCGGTCAGTTCATCATCTTCCTGATCGAAGGGAATCGATTCCAGCAGTTCGAAATGCAGTTCCGCCTTAGGCTTCGGCCGCCGGGAAAGCTCAACCATCAGCTCCGGGTCGGAAAGACGCTGGGCCGAAATATTGACCGAAATTGCCGGAACCTGAATTTCATTCGCGTTCCATTCGGCAACGTCTTCCAGCGCCCGTTCGAAAATGCACAGATCGACCTTCTTGATCGTGCCAATCCGCTCTGCGGTCTCCAGGAAGCGGTCGGGCATCAGCAGGCCATGCACCGGGTGCTCCCAGCGCGCCAGCGCCTCGACGCCGGCCAGAGCGCCTGTCTCGGCATCAAAGAGCGGCTGGTAATAGGGGACGATCTGGCCGTTTTCGAGGGCCTCGAGCAGTTCATCCGCGACCAGCTTTGTTTCGACGGTTTCCCGCATCAGCGCTTCGGAATAGTGGGCGATCTGGCCGCGTCCGCGACGCTTGGCCTCGTAAAGCGCCAGATCGGCCTTGATCAGCAGCTGACCGGCCGTGTCTTCACCGTCACGCGCCCGCGCAATGCCGATGCTGGCGCCGATCCGGCAGGCGCGGCGACCGATCGTGACCGGCATGTTGAAACGGGTTATGATCTGGTTTGCCAGCGTGTTGGCGTGGCCGTCATGCTGCATCAGGATGACGAATTCATCGCCGCCGGTTCGGGCAAGGAAATCAGTCGGCTCGATCGCCTGAGCGAATACGTCTGCAGCATATTTCAAAACCTCGTCGCCGAAGAAATGCCCCATCGTGTCGTTGATCGTCTTGAAGCCGTCGAGGTCGATCAGCATGATTGTCGCATCACGCGGCAGCGGCCCGGCTTTCTGCAGCTCGTCGAGACGTCGCTCGAAGTGGCTGCGATTGGCGATGCCGGTCAGTGCGTCGTGAAGGGCAATATCCTCCATCTCGCGCCGTGCCCGCTCCAGTTCGGCATTGCGCGCCTCCGCTGTCGCCTTGGAGCTGGCCAGTTCCTGCTGCAGCATGAAATCGGCGGTAACGTCCCAGTTTATGCCGACAATCTTCAGCTTGCCGTCGGCATCGTGGAAGCTGTTGCTGGCCGAACGCATGACCTTGATCTTGCCGTCCGGCGTGATGATGCGGAACTGCCGTTGATAACCGTTCTGCTTCGAGCTGCCGCGAAAGCCGACATCTTCGTAGAGCTTGCGGTCCTCCGGGTGAATGCGCGACAGCCAGTCGGCATAACTGTGCCGCGCGCCGCTGCCCTTGAGGCCATAGATCTCCTGCAACCGGTCGTCCCAGATCTGGTCGCCGGTATCCATGTCCTGTTCCCACATGCCGATATTCGATGCCTCGAGCGCTACGGCAAGCCTTTGCGACAAGGCATTGATCTCACGCCGGTTCGTCTCGATCTCCCGGCGACCGCGCGCGCGCGATCGCAACAGCAGGAACAGAAGTGCAACCGGTACCAGATAGGATAGAGCCACCAGAATCATGGCGATCCGGATCGTTTCGCGCCAGTCGTTGGCTCTCGCCCACCCGGTCTTCGGGCTGGCCGAAAGGGTCCAATGATTTCCGGCAATGTCGATATCATTGATGACGGCACTGCCATCATCAATGCCACTGCGGCTGATCAGCAGGTGTTTGTTGCTGGCCTTGAGAAGATCGGCCTGAATGGCAAAATTGAAGTCGCTCTCGAATTCAATCAGGCCGACCTCGCCAAGCAGTTCCTGAAGGTCGGTGACAAGATCGGTCTCCACCAGACCGTCGCGAAAGTGAAACACCAGCACCTTGCGCCCGTCATTGAGCGTGATCGGACCCGAAATGGCGCGATCCTCACCGCTGACGACGGCAGAGGGAAGCTGTCCGGCGGGATCGGGCTGCCGGTCGCTGACGACGATGGTCTGTCCGGCGGCATCATGAAGGATTGCCGTCTCGAGCCAGTCCAGCCGGGTAAGGTAGGCTCGGGCCGCCACCTTGGCTGTCGATGGACTGATGGCCAGCGTCTGGTTGATGACCGATCCCATCCGGTCGATGTTTTCGACGGTGCTTTTCAGTGCCGTTGAAAAGCCCTTCAGCCGCATCAGGGTCTGCTGACGGTATGTGTGTTCAATGGTCGAGCGAATGAAGCTGTCAGCAAAATAGATGCCTGTTCCCAGTGCGGCGAAAAAGAACACCGCGACAAGGATAAAGGCTTTGATATTGACTGCGTGCCTTGGCAAATCTTTGCTTTGTTCCGCCATTCATGCTCCCGAAGGCGATCTGTCGGTCGAGGCTCGAGAAGCGGGTCCTGCTCACCGGTTTAACATTTATTGCCCGGCAACGGTGACGAGGCGTGGGCTAACTCGAAATGGAGCTGGTTCTCGCGCCGTGCCTCAATGGCCCTGCAAGCGGAAACCCACTGTAACGTTCTATGCCAAAGTCCAAAATTATCGCGAATTCATAGATTTGCGACGTTATCACCTGTGGATCAGGTTGTGCAAGGCCAGTGCCTGTTCTGTTACATGGTAAAAACTTCGCATGGTCCGTTGATCCCGGCGGTCGATCGCGATCAGGGCCGGTTCCTGCTCCAGCGTCACGAGACTGCGCAAGATGAGGGCATGGCCCGTCTCGAGCTTTCGCGCTGCCGTGCGGCTGTCGCGGGCGTCATCAAGAAGTGCAAGGGCCAGAATGCAGGCCGCCAGGGGATCGTTGACGAAGCGCTCCTGCGGCATCAGTTCGGTGGCCAGTGCCAGCCAATCGGCAGCGGTTTCCGTCGCACTCATGCCGCAGACTGCGCAATCCGCCGGTTCAGCGTTACCGGAATGGATTTGGAGGTTGGCGTCTCGCTCAGTTCCCCGACGCTTGCGAGTGGCACCAGCACATTCAGCTCGGGAAAATAGCCTGCAATGCAGCCGCGTGGAATATCATAGCTGATCAGCCTGAAGCCTTCGGCAATCCGCCTCACCCCGTCCTCCTCGGGACCGACGATATCAATGAGGTCGCCGGACGATGCGCCAAGGCGGCTGATATCATCCGGATTGATGAAAATGACTTTGCGCTCGCCATAGACGCCGCGATAGCGGTCGTCCATGCCATAGATGGTCGTGTTGTACTGGTCGTGGCTGCGCATGGTCTGGAGCACGAAACGGTTATGACCGTTTCTGCGGGCCTGAAAAACGGTTTCGTCAGGAAGCGGCCGGTCATTGAAATTGGCCTTGCCGGTGGTGGTCTCGAAACGGCGTTCACCGGCGGCATTGCCGAGATAGAAGCCGCGCGGCTTGCGGACCCTTGCATTGAATCCATCAAAGCCCGGAATGGTCTTTTCGATCAGGTCACGAATCCGGTCATAATCCTGTGCCAGCGCCGGAAAGTCGACGACATGACTGCCGATGGTGGCTTCGGCAATGCCGGCGATGATTGCGACTTCGGAGCGCAATTCGGGTGATGCCGGCTTGTTGATTCCTGCCGATCCGTGCACCATGCTCATCGAATCCTCCACCGTCACCAGTTGCGAACGGCCCTCGGCATTCTCGTCGATCTCCGTGCGCCCGAGGCAGGGCAGAATATAGGCATGGCGGCCCGGCATGGTGTGGCTGGCATTGAGTTTGGTTGCGATATGGACGGTCAGATCAAGGCCGCGCAAGGCGTCTGCGATCAGGCCGCTGTCCGGAACGGCGCGGGCGAAATTGCCGCCAAGACCGATAAAGGCACGCGCTTCGCCCGAAAGCATGGCGCCGATTGCGCCAATCGTGCTGTTGCCGTGCTCGCGCGGCGGGGCAAAGCCAAAGACCCGCTCCAGCGCATCGAGAAAGGCCGCTGGCGGTTTCTCGTTGATGCCCATCGTGCGGTCACCCTGCACATTGGAATGACCACGAACGGGGCAGAGACCCGCGCCGGGTCTGCCGATATTGCCCCTCAGCATCATGAAGGACGCAATTTCGCGGATCGTGATCACCGAATGCTGATGCTGGGTGATGCCCATGGCCCAGGTGCAGATCACCCGTTCGGATGCCATGTAGATTTCCGCAGCCTGTTCGATCTCTGTCCGCGACAAGCCGGCCTGATCTTCGATATCATGCCATTCCGTCGCATCGACCATGGCGATGTAGGGATCAAGGCCGGCCGTGTGTTCGGCGATGAAGGCGTCATCGAGAATGGGGGGGCTGCCGGCAGCGCGTGCCTGGCGGTCTTTCGCAAGGACAGCCTTTGCCATGCCGCGGAACACGGCCATGTCGCCGCCAAGGTTCGGCTGGTAATAGTCGCTGGCAATCGGGGCCGAGCCGTTGCGGATCATCTCCATTTTGCGTTGCGGATCGGCAAAGCGCTCGAGCCCGCGTTCGCGCAGCGTGTTGAAGACGACGATCCGGGCGCCGCGATCGGCCGCGCGCCGCAGGTCTCCGAGCATGCGCGGGTGATTGGTGCCGGGGTTCTGACCGACGACGAAAATCGCATCCGCTTGCTCGAAATCTTCCAGCCGGACGGTGCCCTTGCCAATGCCGATGGCCTGTTTCAGGCCGACGCCGCTCGCCTCATGGCACATATTGGAACAGTCCGGCATATTGTTGGTGCCGAAGATGCGGGCAAACAGCTGATAGACGAAAGCCGCTTCATTGCTGGCACGGCCGGAGGTGTAGAATTCTGCCTGATCGGGGCTTTCAAGGGCGTTCAGCCGCTCGGCAATGCCGGCGAAAGCGTCCTCCCAGCTGACCGGCTCATAGCGGTCACGCTCGGCATTGTAGCGCATGGGTTTTGTCAGGCGGCCATGATTTTCGAGATCATAGTCGCTCCAGCCGGACAGTTCAGCCACGCTGTGCTGTTCGAACAGGGAAGGGCCGCTGCGCCGTTCGGTTGCCTCCCAGGAGACCGCCTTGACGCCGTTTTCGCAGAATTCGAAGGACGACCCGTGTTCGGGGTCACCCCAGGCGCAGCCCGGACAATCAAACCCGTCAGCCTGATTGGCCTTGGAAAGGGCGTGAATGCCGGCCAGTGGCGCTCCGCTTGCAACAAGGTGTTTGCCGGAGGCCAATAAAGCGGGCCAGCCGCCAGCTGCCTTCGATCCCTTATGTGCTTTTGTGCTGTTTGCCATTGTCTTCTTCCGGGCTGAATTCCTTTTATGGGTCCGGTTTGCGCCTTCAGTTGCTGTTTTTCAATATGAAACTGTCGGAAATCAATTTTGCCGAAGCTGAGCGGAATAACGTCGCAGGCGCCAGAATTGCCGTGCGGACGCGCTGGACCTGAGCCATCTATTGCGCTAGCTAGTCACGCAGTTCGCCGGGCTTGCTCAAAAGAGCCCGATTGGCGCGCGAGGGTAACGACGATCACAACCTAAAGAGCCGGCGTCCGCCGTGCTCCAATAAGATTGAGGGCTTCGGCATGACAGAGCTCGGCAATGATCCGTTCAGCCAGACCGAACAGCGCGAACCGTTGGTCGACATTTACAATGACGAAGGTGTGGTACGCTCCGATTTCCTCGAAGAGATCGAGCATGCCATTGAGACGCAGAATGTCGAATTTCTGCGCCTGAATGTTGCCCGGCTGCACGAGTCGGAACTTGGCGACCTGCTGGAATCACTCGATTCAGACCTGCGTCCGGGACTGGTCAGCCTTCTCGGTGACGATTTCGACATGACGGCGCTGACCGAGGTCGACGAGGCAATCCGCCTCGAGATCATCGAAGCCTTGCCGAACGACAAGATCGCCACCGCGCTTGGTACGCTGGATTCGGACGACGCCGTCTATATTCTCGAGGACCTCGAGGATGCTGATCGCGACGAGATTCTGGCGCGGCTGCCCTTTACCGAGCGGATCCGGCTGACCCGGTCCCTGGATTATCCCGAAAGTTCCGCCGGTCGGCGCATGCAGACCGAGTTTGTCGCCGTTCCGCCTTTCTGGACGGTCGGTCAGACCATCGACTACATGCGCGAAGATGATGATCTGCCGCACAGCTTCTCGCAGATCTTTGTCGTTGATCCGACCTTTCGGCTTCTCGGTGCGGTCGATCTCGACCGGATTCTGCGCACCAAGCGGAATGTCAAGATCGAGACCATCATGCGGGAAACCAACCATCCGGTGCCCGCCGAAATGGACCAGGAAGAGGCCGCGCAGGTCTTTGAGCAATATGACCTTCTCTCTGCCGCTGTGGTTGACGACAATGGCCGTCTTGTCGGTGTGCTGACCATTGACGACGTCGTTGACGTTATCCATGAGGAAGCGGATGAAGATATCAAGCGTCTGGCCGGTGTCGGTGACGAAGAGCTGTCGGACAATATTCGTGCCGCCGTGCGCTCGCGCTTCGGCTGGTTGCTGATCAATCTTGCGACCGCCTTTCTCTCGGCCAGTGTCATCGGCCTGTTTGACGATTCCATTGCGCAGATGATCGCATTGGCGGTGCTGATGCCGATCGTCGCCTCCATGGGCGGCAATGCCGGAACCCAGACCATGACCGTAGCCGTGCGGGCGCTGGCGACGCGCGATCTCGACATCTACAATGCAGGGCGCATCATCCGTCGTGAGGCGGGCGTCGGATTGTTCAACGGCTTCGCATTCGCGATCCTGATTGCAATTGCGGCCGGCTTCTGGTTCAACAGTCCACAACTGGGGGGCGTCGTGGCGGCGGCCATGATTATCAATATGTTCGCGGCTGCAATGGCCGGCATATTGGTGCCGCTTGTACTCGATCGGTTCGGCGCAGATCCGGCGACATCATCGGCGGTCTTCGTGACCACGATCACCGATGTCTGCGGATTTTTTTCCTTCCTCGGAATCGCGACGTGGTGGTTTCATATTTGATTTGTTTTGCGAGTCATTTATTATATTGATTATATTAGATTTTTCATGACTTTTGGATGGGGTTCAGGTGAACAAGAAGTATTACTCGATCACGGAGCTGACGCGCGAATTTGATGTCTCCACGCGCACGCTCCGGTTTTACGAGGATGAGGGATTGCTGCAGCCGGAGCGGCGGGGACGCACCCGTCTATACGGCGAGAACGAGCGGCGCCTGATCAAGGACATCCTGAGAAGCCGGCGTATCGGTCTGACCATTGCCGAAATCCGCGAAGTTCTTGACCTCCTGAAGCAGCCGCCAAGCGAAATGGACCAGCTTAAGGCGAGCCTCAAGATGATCGAGACGCGCCGCAACGATCTCAGGCAGAAGCGCCGTGACATTGATGACATTCTCCAGGAACTCGATAATGCCGAGGAGACCTTCCTTACCCGGCTCGCCGAAATCGGCGTCGGCACCTGACAAGGCCCGGCCTAGACCGTGATCCGGTCAGATCGGCAGAGGCATCCTGTCACCGGTCAGGAGACCGGTCCCGACCGCCATCCTTGGCATAGTCATAGCGGGTAGGCGACAATCCCGCCAATGGCCCTTTGCAGCCGCCGCCGGGTGCTTAGCGCATCAGTTGACACTGCACATCATTGCGATCTGGTTCAGGCGGATGGCATCGCCATCGGTCGTCTCGTCGCGCATCAGCGGGGTCAGGAGCTTGGCCTCTTCCAGTTTGTCGCGTGTGCAGCTGCAGTAGGAGGTGCAGAAGGCGGCGCTGTCGCTAGCTTCGCAGGCGGTCTGGCAGCCGGAAAGATAGGCCGGGCCGAGGTCCGGCTGCACGAACAGCGTGGCAATATAGACCAGCCCGAAAAGCACTGGCTGATGCAGCAGGTAGAAAATCAGGCTGTGCCGGCCGAGAAAGGTGAAGCCGTTTTCGCGCTGTGGCCAGAGCGAGGCTGTCTTCAGCCATGGCAGCGTGACACGGCTTGCGGCAATGCCGATCAGGAAGGGGCCGATCCAGGGCAGAAGCGGAACATAATCATTCGAGACCGGGGGGTGGGCCGGCATCGTGATCCAGGCCAGATAGCGTGGATCGAAGAATTCAGGCCGCGTGATGAAGGGCAGGGCGATCGCCGCAATGCCGGCGACAAGGGTGATCGGGGCTGGCAGCCTTACAAAGGCAAGGCCGATGATGCTGGAAACGGCAATGGCCTGCAGAATGCCGAAATAGATAATGGCGTTGGGCGTGGTGATGATCGACACCACGGTGATGGCGGCCCCGGCGACAATCAGAATGGCGAGGCGTTTGAGGAAGGAGCGCATCCGCCATTCCCGGCCATGCGCCATATAGAGGCTGTAGCCGGCGATGAACAGGAAGCTCGCCGCAATGGCATGGGCAAAGATCGCAAAGCCGCCACGGGTCGAAAGGCCCGGTTCAACATAGCCGAAATGATCGAGATCCCAGGTGAAATGGTAGATCGCCATGGCGATCAGGGCGATGCCGCGGACCGCATCCAGAATATGGATGCGCGGACGCTGGGTCTTTTTCGTCGATAGCGCGTTCGGGGCGTTCAAAATTGTCATTCGCTGGTCCAGGTTGAGGGAGATATGGCCTCGACGATTGCCGCGCGCGCCGGTGAGAAATACTGCCGCCGCGTCAGGATCGCAAAAACAAAGGCGGTCATGGCGATGAAGAGATAGGGGCTGAGGAACCAGCCGAGATATCCGATGGACAGAAAGATCGCGCGAAGTCCGGCATTAAAATGGCGCGCGGCGAGAATATTCACCTCGGCCACCTTTTCGGCGGCGGCTTCTGCCTGTCGGCGGTCCATTTCCGTGTCACGCATCATCGGCAGCGCGCCAAAGAGGATGGTATTGTAGTTGAACAGCCGGTAGGACCAGCCGAACTTGAAAAAGGAATAGCCGAAGATCGCTGCCAGCCCGCCGGCCTTGATTTCAAAGGCAAGCCGCGAGCCCTGAAGCCAGCCTGGCAGATCGGAAAACAGGCTCTGGGCGCGGTCGGCATCCCCCATCAGCGCAAAACAGCCGCCGATCGCAAAGATCGATGTCGAGGCGAAAAATGCGGTGCCGTTCTGCAGGCCGGACAGAATCTGGGTATCGATCATCTTCAGGTCGCGGGACAGCGACGTGATCATCCAGCGCTTGCGATGAACCATCATCGCCTCGCTCAGGCTCATGCGCCGTGTCAGCCGCCATGTGCCGGAAACCACGCGGTCGAACGCCATCCAGGTCAGGAGAAAGAACAGAAGTGCCAGGGCATCGATATTGGTCATTTGCGGCTCCGGGCCCTGTGTCGCGGCCGAATCAGTGAGGTTTGATCTCTGATTAACCAGTATGGCCTTTTGAGGGAGATTTGCCCGGCAGAACAGTCTATTGCAAGCCGTGCCCCGCCACTGACACACAATTTCGCCTTTTTATGATTGCGAAATGTTACAGATTTTAATAAAGGGGTAACCATCATCGCGGCAACCTCCCACTGCCCGATGGGAAAGTGACAAACGGAGTTATCATGGAAGACACCGTACAGAGGTCCTGCTGGGGCATCACCATTCGCGCCGTGGTCGGTATTGGCGCCATCCTCGGACTTGTATATCTCTTTGTCGCTGTCTGAACAGCAGACTTGAGCAGATAAAAGGCAACGGCGTGATCCCTTCGGATCCGCCGTTGTTTTCGTTCTGCCTGACAGGCCGTGAATGCCGCCGGTGCCGGCGGGTGTCGTCCCTGGCCGAGGCAGTGTCGGTTGCAGGCGCTTGTCTTGCCGCAATCCATCGCTACCTTTGAAAAACGTGGCATTTGGAGCAGGGAGCAGCACGATGTTTCTATCGGTTTTCGAGGTGTTCAAGATTGGTATCGGCCCGTCCAGCTCCCATACGATGGGGCCGATGTCGGCAGGCGCGCGTTTTCTTGAGCTGATTGCCTCGACAGACTGGCCGCGCCCGGCTGGTGCGCGGGTGGCGCGGCTCTCGGTCAGCCTGCATGGCTCGCTCGCCTTTACCGGTGTCGGCCATGCCACGGACCGCGCGGTGATCCTCGGCCTTTCCGGTGAGCGGCCGGATACGGTCGATCCGGATCTGATGGATGACATCATTGCCAGCGTCCGCGAGAACCGGCGGCTGATGCCGCCAGGGCATGAACCCTACCTCTTCGACATCAACGAGGATCTTGTCTTTGACCGCAAGACCGCCCTGCCGGGCCATGCCAATGGCATGGTTTTCTCGGCGCTGGACCAGAACGGGGCGGTGCTGCTGCGGCGAACCTATTATTCGATCGGCGGTGGCTTCGTGCTCAGCGAGACCGAGCTGGAGGCCCTGCGGAATAACGGCCCCGATCCGGCGTCGGGTTCACCGGTGCCGGATATCCCCTTTCCGTTTCGTTCCGCGCGGGAAATGCTGGAGATGGCCACCAGATCCGGGCTGACGATTGCCGGCATGAAGCGGGCCAATGAGGAAGCCCGCATGTCCCGGGCAGACCTCAATGATGGGCTCGACCGGCTCTGTCAGACCATGAGCGACTGTATCAACCGGGGGCTGAAGGGCGAGGGCGTGCTGCCTGGCGGTCTCAGGGTGAAGCGCCGCGCCGGTACGCTCTATCAGCGGCTGCTCAATGACCGTCAGCATAACCAGTTCGATCCGATGATGGCCAATGACTGGCTGTCGGTCTTTGCCATGGCCGTGAATGAGGAAAACGCGGCGGGCGGGCGTGTCGTGACGGCGCCCACCAATGGCGCCGCTGGCGTCATCCCGGCCACGTTGCGCTATTTTCGCGAGTTTCACGATCCGATGGGGCGGGAAACGATCCGCGATTTCCTGCTGACCGCCGCTGCCATCGGCGGCATCATCAAGACCAATGCTTCCATTTCGGGTGCCGAGGTCGGCTGTCAGGGGGAGGTGGGCTCAGCCTCGGCCATGGCGGCTGCCGGACTTGCCGCGGCCATGGGCGGCACGCCCGAGCAGATCGAGAATGCCGCCGAGATTGCGCTGGAACACCATCTCGGCATGACCTGTGATCCCGTTGCCGGCCTGGTTCAGGTCCCCTGCATCGAGCGCAATGCGCTGGGCGCGGTGAAGGCGGTGACGGCGGCCTCGCTGGCACTGAAGGGCGATGGCAGCCATTTTGTGCCCCTCGACAACTGTATCGAGACCATGCGCCAGACCGGCGGCGACATGGATGCGCGCTACAAGGAAACCTCGCTTGCCGGCCTTGCCGTCAATGTGGTGGATTGCTGAGGTGGCCATGAATTGGGGCTTGACCATGATCGCCATCAGCGGTTCAAGAGGACTATGAGCCTTCACATCCTTAAACTCTGCGTCGGCGCGACCGGTATCGAGGACCTACGCGAATGGGTCGCCGAGCGCGCCATGGCGGCGATTGCCGCCGGGCTGGAGCCGCACAGCGTCCACACCACGCGCATGACGCCAAAGCGGCGTGACGAGCTGTTGGAGGGCGGTTCGCTCTACTGGGTCATTGGCGGGCAGGTCCGCGCCCGTCAGACGCTTCTCGATATCGCCAACCACACGGACGCGCAGGGGATCGAGCGCTGTGACCTCATTCTTGCGCCGCAGGTGATCGAGACCGTACCGGTGCCCCGCCGGCCATTTCAGGGATGGCGTTATCTCAAGGGTGAGGAAGCCCCGCGCGACCTTGATATCGGCGAAGGCGGTGAGGAACTGCCGGAGGCGCTGCGCGCCGAACTGGCTGAGCTCGGCCTGCTCTGATCAAGAAAAACGGACCGTATCCGGCCCGTCCGACTGCTGACAAAGTCGCTCAGATTGCCGGCTCGTAGTGGTGGAATGGCTGCCCCTTCCGTCGTCATCCCATGCTTGTCACGGGGATCCAGCTTCATAAGGCACTGAATAAAAGGTCCTTATCGCCGCGCAGACGCGCGTCGGCATCATGCCTGTGACAAGCACAGCCATGATGCCAGAAAAGAGGGGCGAGGTTTTTCAGCAGCCTGACGGGCCGTTTCCGGCCCGTCTCCATGTTCGCATCCGAACAGTCTCAGTGCAGGATCTGGCTCAGGAAAAGCTTGGTACGCTCATGCTGCGGATTGTCGAAGAATTCCGCCGGGGAATTCTGCTCGACGATCTGGCCCTGGTCCATGAAGATGACCCGGTTGGCAACCTGGCGGGCGAAGCCCATTTCATGGGTGACGCACAGCATGGTCATGCCTTCTTCGGCAAGGGAGACCATGGTGTCGAGCACTTCCTTGATCATTTCCGGGTCGAGCGCCGAGGTCGGCTCGTCAAACAGCATGATCTTCGGGTTCATGCACAGCGAACGGGCAATGGCCACACGCTGCTGCTGACCGCCGGAAAGCTGGCCGGGATATTTGTTGGCCTGATCCGGGATCTTCACCCGCGTCAGATAGTGCATCGCAATCTCTTCGGCTTCCTTTTTCGGCATCTTGCGCACCCAGATCGGCGCCAGGGTGCAGTTTTCCAGAATCGTCAGATGCGGAAACAGGTTGAAGTGCTGGAACACCATGCCGACCTCGCGGCGCACTTCGTCGATCTTCTTCAGATCGTCGGTGAGCTCGACATTGTCGACGATGATATCGCCCTGCTGATGTTCCTCGAGGCGGTTGATGCAGCGGATCATCGTCGACTTGCCCGAGCCCGACGGGCCGGCAATGACGATACGCTCGCCATTCATCACTTTGAGGTTGATATCGCGCAGCACGTGGAAGTCGCCATACCACTTGTTAACATGGATAAGTTCGACCGCGACATCGGTGTCCGAAACGGTCATCTTCTTTTCATGGGACGTGTCAGCCATGATTTTCCCCTTCAATTCTTATCGTTTGTGTCCGGTGTCGAGATGGCGTTCCATGAAGTCGGAATAACGCGACATGCCGAAGCAGAACAGCCAGAAGACAAAACCGGCAAAGACGAGACCGGTGAGCGGTGTCATGGGCGAAGCCCAGCTGGCATCAGAGAAGTTGAACTTGATGATGCCGAGCAGATCGAACATGCCGATGATCGAGACCAACGACGTGTCCTTGAAGATCGAGATGAAGATGTTCACGATCGACGGAATGACCAGCTTGATTGCCTGCGGCAGGATGATGAGCCGCATGGTCTGCCAGTAGGAGAGCCCGAGCGAGGCAGCGCCTTCGAACTGGCCCTTTGGCATGGCCTGCAATCCACCGCGGATGACCTCGGCCATATAGGCTGAGGTGAACAGCGACACGCCGATAACGGCGCGCAGGAACTTGTCGAAGGTCCAGCCCTGAGGCAGGAACAGCGGCAGCATGACACTGGCCATGAACAGAACGGTGATCAGCGGCACCCCGCGCACGACCTCGATGAAGATCACCGAGAGCATCCTGATCACCGGCATCTTCGACCGGCGCCCGAGCGCCAGCAGAATGCCGAGCGGAAGCGATACGGCGATGCCGAAGAAGGACAGGATCAAGGTGATCATCAGCCCGCCCCAGTCGGCGGTTTCCACGCGCGGCAGGCCGAAATAGCCACCATAGATCAGCACGAAGGAAACGATCGGCAGAACGAAGAACAGCAGAACGGCGTTCAGGCCCTTTTTCGGCGCCGAGGGCATCAGCATCGGGATCAGCAGGATCGTGAACAGCACGAAGACCAGTATCGGCCGCCAGAACTGCGCATCGGGATAGCGTCCGAACAGGATCTGGTCGAACTTGGCGCCGACAAAGGCCCAGCACGCGCCGCTCCAGCCTTCAGGCCGGATGCCGCCCTGGGCAACCGTGGCACAGGCCTCGCGGCCGGTTCCGGTCCAGGCGGCATTGATGAACAGCCAGTCGACAAGCGGCGGCAAAGCCCAGACCAGAAGCGCGATCGCGATGATGGTCAGGACGATATCCTTGGGCGTCGCCAGAAGATTGGCGCGGGTCCAGGATGCGATCGAATGGGTGTTTTCGGGCGCTGCGGACTGGCCGAGCATTTCCGTTCGGACAAATTTGACGTCATGCACCATCTTATCTCTCCACCAGCGCCATTTTGGCATTGAACCAGTTCATGAACACCGACGTGAGCACGCTGAGCGAAAGATAGACCACCATCCAGATCGTCACGACTTCAACGGCCTGACCGGTCTGGTTCAGGATCGTCTTGCCGACGGCGACGATATCGGCATAGCCGATGGCGATAGCGAGCGAAGAGTTTTTCGTCAGGCTCAGATATTCCGAAGTCAGCGGCGGAATGATGATGCGCATCGCCTGCGGTACGACCACGAGGCGGGTGACGAGATTGGGGTGCAGGCCGAGCGCGTTGGCCGCTTCGGTCTGTCCCTTGGCAACGCCATTGATGCCGCCGCGAATGATCTCAGCCATAAAGGCGGCCGTATAAAGTGACAGCGCCAGATAGAGCGACATGAATTCCGGGCGCAGTGAAGCGCCGCCTGACAGATTGAAGCGTCCAAGCGTCGGCATGTCAAAGGTGACCGGCATGCCGGTGACAAAGAACGCCAGCAGCGGCAGCCCGACAATCAGCGCCAGGCCGGTCCAGAACACCGGAAACTGCTGACCGGTCGCCATCTGGCGCTTCTTGGCCCAGATCGAAATGCCGATCGTTGCGACAATGCCGATGACGAAGGCGATCAGCATCGCGATCGAGCCGGGACCAAACACCGGCATCGGCACGGTGAGGCCACGATTGTTCAGATACATATCCAGCGGCAGCTTCAGCGATTCGCGCGGAGACGGCAGAATCGACAGCACGCCGGTATAAAAGAAGAAGATGACAAGCAGCGGGGGAATATTGCGGAAGATTTCCACATAGACCTGGCAGAGCTTGGCGACCAGCCAGTTGCGCGACAGGCGCCCGACACCGACAATGAAGCCGATGATTGTTGCTGTGATGATGGCCGTGATCGATACGGCGATCGTATTGATGAGGCCGACCACAAAAGCCCGGCCATAGGTCATGTCGTTATTATAGGGGATCAGCGACTGCGAAATATCGAAGCCGGCGCGATTGCCCAGAAAGCCGAAACCGGAGGCAATGCCGGCCCGGTTCAAATTGTCGATCGTGTTGTCTACCACCCACCAGATCGCTGCAAGAAACAGGATCAACGTTATGAATTGATAGAAGAAACCACGCACGGCAGGATTGTAAAGCATTGCCGTTATGCTGGATTCCCGCAAGGGAGGATTATTTGTCTGCTCAGCCATATTGTCCCCGAAAGCCCTTTGTCTGGTTTATTTTTGTAAGGGCAAGACGGGGAAACCCCGCCTTGCCGTCTTCATGACCATAAAGGGTAGTGTACCGGTCTCAGCGTACCGGCGGGCCGTACTGCAGGCCGCCCTTTGTCCACAGGGCGTTGAGGCCGCGTTCGATCTTCAGCGGGCTGCCGGTGCCGACATCCTTGTCGAAGACTTCGCCGTAGTTACCAACATACTTGATGATGTTGTAAGCCCACTTTTCATCAAGGCCGAGGTCGGTGCCGAGCTTGCTGTCAGCTTCGCCGCCGAGGAGACGCTTGATGTTGGGGTTATCGGAAGAAACCATGTCGTCGACATTGGCCATGGTGATGCCCATTTCTTCCGCATTGACCATCGCATACTGAACCCAGGAAACGATGTCGAACCACTGATCGTCGCCCTGACGGACGGCCGGGCCAAGCGGTTCCTTGGAAATGATTTCCGGAAGAATGACATAGTCATCCGGGTTGGACAGCGTCAGACGGATCGCATAGAGGCCCGACTGGTCGGTGGTGTACACGTCGCAACGGCCCTGATCGAAGGCGTTGTTAACGTCTTCAAGCGCTTCGAATACAACCGGGTTGTATTCCATGCCGTTGGCCTTGAAATAGTCAGCCAGGTTCAGCTCGGTGGTGGTGCCGGACTGAACGCAGACAGCGGCGCCGGAAAGCTGCAGGGCAGAATCAACACCCAGGCTCTTCGGAACCATGAAGCCCTGGCCATCGTAATAGTTGACGGCGCGGAAGTTGAAGCCGAGCGAAGTATCGCGGCTCAGCGTCCAGGTCGTGTTACGTGTCAGAACATCGACTTCACCGGACTGCAGAGCCGGGAAGCGATCGGTGCCGGTGGTCGGCACAAACTTTACAGCCGTCGGATCGGCGAAGATCGCTGCGGCGATACCGCGGCAATAGTCAACGTCCAGCCCCGACCATTCTCCCTTGTCGTCGGCTGCAGAGAAGCCAAGAAGACCGGTGCTGACGCCGCAGGTGACGTAGCCCTTTGCCTTGACGTCATCGAGCGTCGTGGCCGACGCGCCATGAGCGCCGAGGCCAAAGACCACTGCGCCAAGAGCGGCTGACAGAAGCGTCTTTTTCATTTTCCCAACCTTTGTTTATCATTGAAAATAGCAACCGGTCCCCTCGATCGCGAAATATAATTTAAGGCACCAGCCGCTGCTCGGCGAACCCCTCGGTGCGAGCCAGCACATCTCAGTCGCAATTTTCCAGATGGTCAAGACTTGCTAAAAAAAAACGGACTGAATTTACCAAAAACGTCCATTTATGAGAATTTTTTAGGCAGAAATCGATTTTTTAAGCACATATCTGGTCACAAATTTAGCGCTAACACATGAATTAATTGTTCAGTCTTTTGCGTTGTTTAACCAACTGACTTGACCAGTGGGCATTCGCGATTCAAAACAGTGCCAAAGACCTTCCCACGCGATCAGAGTAAACTTGTCCAATGTCAAAAAAACATGCCGCCGCCGCTTTCGAGGGCGATAACACCAGGCTTGCACATATCGGCTATGCACCGCTTGACTTTCATGGCTTCGTAAACCCGCCGGTTGTTCATGCGTCCACGGTGTTGTTTCCTGACGCGGGTGCGACCGAGCGGCGCGAGCAGAAATATACCTATGGCACGCATGGCACGCCGACCACCGATGCGCTCTGCGCTGCGGTCGACACGCTGGAGCATTCTGCCGGGACGCTTATCTATCCGTCGGGTCTTGCCTCGATCACATTGCCCTGGCTGGCTTTCGTGTCACCGGGCGATCACGTGCTGATCGTCGATTCCGTTTATGATCCGGCGCGCCGCTTTGCCGATAATTTCCTGACCCGCATGGGCGTTGAGGTCGACTATTATCATCCGGAGGAGGGCGCTGATTTCGAGCGCCTGATCAAGCCCAATACCAGCCTTGTTCACACTGAAGCGCCCGGCTCCAACACGTTTGAAATACAGGATATCCGCCTGATCAGCGAGATTGCGCATGCCCATGACGCCATCGTTTCGATGGACAATACCTGGGCGACGCCGCTTTATTTCAAGCCGCTCGACTTCGGTGTCGATCTGTCGCTGACGGCGGCGACGAAGTATTTCTCCGGTCATTCCGATGTGCTGATGGGAACGGCCTCGGCCAATGAGAAATGTTTCCAGCGCCTTTATGACAACTATACCTGGATGGGCGTCTGCGGCGCGCCGGATGACAGCTACCAGATCCTCAGGGGCCTGCGGACCATGGGCGTCCGGCTGGCGCATCAGGAAAAGAGTGCGCTTCAGGTCGCCCGTTTCCTCGAAACCTGCCCGGATGTTGCCCGTGTCCTGCATCCGGGACTGGAAAGCTTTCCGACCCATGCGCTGTGGAAGCGTGACTTCAAGGGCGCGAGCGGTCTCTTTTCCTTCGTGCTGAAGGCCGAAAAGGGTGCCTTCAAGGCTCGCCAGCATGCCTTCCTTGATGCGCTGGAGCTGTTCGGGATCGGCTATTCCTGGGGCGGTTATGAATCGCTTGCCGTGCCGGTCAATCTGTCATCGCGAACCGTTGCGCTTGCGCCTGAGGAAGGGCCGGTGATCCGGCTCCAGATCGGACTTGAAGATGTTGCAGACATCATTGCCGATCTGGAGCGCGGTTTTGCCGCCGCGGCGACGGCTGACTGAACAGCTGGAGGGATTGCTCCTCAGTCGTTGCAGACGGCTGAAAGCCGCTGCATGAGCCGGCCGCTGGGAACGCGGGCGGCGGCAAGCTGATCGGGGGTGAGAACGGCCTTGAGATTTGCTGTCGCTGCTGCCAACGCGTCTCCTTCGGCGCCGCGCGCCTGCAGCCGCGCTGCAACGGCAGATGCGACCTGCAGGCCGTTCCATCCCGCCTGCGACATGCCCTCATGTGCCATGTCGCGGAATTCCGAGATCTGTGTATCGGTCGGTATCAGTGCGATCACGGCATCCGAAAAGGCGTTCCATGCGTCCTTCTGGGCTGTCGTGATGCCGATGGCCCGCTCTTCGGAGGCGAGAAAAGCGCCGAAGAGCAGACGCAGCCGTGCCGGATCAAATCCGGCTGCGGGATTTTTCAGGGACCGGCACAGGCGTGACGGCTGCATGTCCTGCGCCCGGGCCTCGGCTGCCAAGAGCGGCAGACTGGCGGCGAGAATTCCGGCGAAGGCAAGTGCAGCCCTTCTCTTTTTCTTCATGCGCTCCTACGTCCTTTTCATCGTTGTCGGTGAAGGGCCGAGATTGCCGGATGGACTTTGCAGCGGTTGGTCGCTTTGTATCGAATTGTTTCAGACACGCGGCAGGCTCACGGCGACGCGCAATCCGGTCGCCGGCGCCTTGTCGAGGGTGATTGCCCCTCCGGCGGCATCAACGATCTGTTTGGCAATGGTGAGGCCCAGTCCCGTGCCACCGGTTCCGCGATTGCGCGACTGCTCGACCCGGTAGAAGGGTTCAAACACCTTGCTCCGTTCTTCTGGCGCAATGCCCGGACCGTCGTCATCGATGACGAGATGAGCATGTCCCTGATCAGCCCAGATCTCGATATCGAAATGCGTACTGTAGCGTTCGGCATTGCCGATGAGATTGGAGACAACACGCATCAGACCGATCTCACTCAGGGCGACATGGATTTCCGCATCGGGGGCTGAAAGGGCGTAGCGCTCCGGATCAATGCCGGACAGTTGCGCGCGGATCGCGGCAACCAGCGGTGTGCCGGAACCATCATGTTCCGCCGTTGAGGCCGCCGCAAAATCAAGCGTCTGAGACAGAAGGGCCCGCATGGTCTCCAGATCGGCGATCGCGGCATCCCGCTTTTGCCCCTCCGGCATCATTTCAATTCGCAGGCGCAGCCGGGTCAGGTAGGTGCCCATGTCGTGCGAGATGGCGCCGAGCAGCATGGTCCGTCCGGAGACCAGCGTGTCGATTCGCGTCTGCATCCGGTTGATAGCGGCAATCAGCTGCCTTATTTCCGCGGCTCCTGTTTCCGGTATCTGATTTTGCGGGGCCGCCGTTCCGAAACGTTCGACGGCACGCGACAGCGCCACAAGCGGCCGCATCTGTCTGGCAATGGCGATCAGTGCGACGATCGCAATGACCAGCCCCGTGAGGCCGGCGAAGAATCCGATCGGAATGCCGAGCAATCTGATCGTTACGTTGTCATGCAGTTTGAGCGCCAGAAAATCGCCGGTCGCAAGCTCGACATAGACCTCGAATGTTCCGTCCGCGCCAAACAGGCTGTCGCTGATGTTGCGGGCGGCGACAATGCGGCCGTCGATGCCGCGCGCCATGAGCGCATTTTCAAGCACTTCGCGAATGCTGGGCATGCCGAAGCGTGGACCGCTCTCCTTAGGCGGTTCTGCGACGATCGCCATCGACCGGTCTGCTCCGGCACCGGCCTCCAGAAGCAGGGCCCGGGTCTCAGGATCCGAGCGGTCCAGAAGCTCCACCAGCGAGGCGATCCGGTCCGGCATCCGCATCAGCGTCTCGACCGGCCCGGTGACCCTGATCGACAGGTAGAGGATGAGAGCGACGAACTGAATGGCCAGAAAAGCAGCGGCGATGATCAGTATCAGCCGGGTGACAAGGCCGATCCGTTTCATGCTCAGCCCTTGATAACATTGGCGGAGAACAGATATCCGGCATTGCGCACGGTCGTGATCACATTGATTCCGTCGCCGAGATGCGGCTGCAGCTTGGCTCTCAGCCGTGAGACGGTGACATCGATGGTGCGATCGAACGGATCCATGTAGGATCGTCCGCGGGTCAGATCGAGCAGCTGCTCGCGTGACAATACGCGCTGCGGGCGTTCCAGTAGATTGGCCAGCAGGTCAAATTCGGCGGTGGTGAGATCAATGATCTGACCATCGGGATCGGTCACGCTGCGGGCATCGAGATCGACGGCGATTTCTTCGAAGCGGCGAATCCGGCGCGGGCTTTCAACCTCATCACTGTCGCCGCCAGTGCGACGCAATATGGCGCGGATGCGCGCCAGCAATTCCCGCGGGTTGAAGGGTTTCACGAGATAGTCGTCTGCGCCGAGCTCAAGGCCGACAATGCGATCGATATCATCCCGCTTGGCCGTCAGCATCAGGACGGGAACGTTTGAATGTCCGCGCAGACGCCGGCATATGGAGAAGCCGTCCTCGCCGGGCAGCATGATATCAAGCACGACAAGATCCGGCATGCCGGCGGCGACCAGCCGGTCAAACCCGGTGCCATTCTCGGTGACGTGAACCTCATACTCCTCCGCACCGAGGAATTCGGCCAGCAGTGCGCGAATCTCCGGGTCGTCCTCGACGATGATCAGTTTCTTTGCAGACATGAAAAAAAGATGGCGCGCGGATGGCGCTTTGGCAAGCATTGCCGGGCTTTGGATACAAAACGTAACAAAGCGCACCGGCTTTGCAAACACGGCGTAACGAACCCGGCGCAGATCATCATGCATCAACGACCAGTCATTGGAGAATGATGCATGTTTCGTGTTCTCACCCTCGCCAGCCTTGTGATCGGTTTTTCGGCCGGCGCCAGTCTTGCTGCAACCTCCCTTGCTGATCTGCGGTCCGTCTGCCGGGCGGACGTCAAGGCCTATTGCGCCAATGTTGCGCGGGGCGATGGCAAGCTTCAGGCCTGCATCGCCGACAATATCACCTCCTTCAGTCCTGAATGCCGGGCTGCTCTCGACAAGGCGCGTTCCGAGCGTGCGGACATCAGCGGAGAATGACGGCATTGCAAAAACCTGATCGGCGCAGGCGACGCATTTCGCCCATCTTGCTCGTCTCGGTGATCTGTACCGCGACCGCCATCGGATTTGTCGGCTATCGCTATTTCTACCCGAAGGCGGTCGAGGCGGGTGTGGTGTCGGTCGTGCCGCTGGTCACCGAGGCTGTCGGACCGGCAACACTCGACGCGCTCACCATGACATCGGTTGCCAGCCGGGTCGCGGGGCGTATCACCGAGATCAATGTCGATGAAGGCGATCATGTGCGTGCCGGTGAAGTGCTGGTGCGTCTTGTCGACAGTGATACCAGGGCGGCGGTGCTCGAAGCCGCAGCGCAGCTGCGTGCCGGGCAGAATGCAGTCAATGCGGCCAAGGCGGATCTGGTCAGTGTCCGTGCCGTCAGCGACAATGCCGCGCGGCTCTATAAGCGTCAGCAGCAGCTAATGACGACGGGAGCGACAACGCAGACCGCGCTCGATAATGCCGAGGCCGATGCCAGCCAGGCTGCGGCAGAACTGGACAAGGCGACGGCAGCGATCGCCCAGGCGGAGGGCAATGTCGACGCCTACAGGGCAGCGCTTGATGTTGCCAATGCCAATCTGTCGGAAACGGTGATCCGGGCGCCTTTTGACGGTGTGGTGGTTTCAAGGGATCAGAGCGTCGGTGCGGTGGTGACGGCCGGTGTCGGCATAATCCAGATCGTGGATCCTGCGTCTCTGGTGCTTTCCGCGCGGTTTGACGAAAGCCTGATCGCCAGGCTCGATCCGGGCATGACGGTTACGGCAGACTTCAACGGAGAGCATGTTTCCGGCTCCGTGCTCAGGATCAACCGCTTCGTTGATACGGAAACCCGTGAGTTCTCCGCCGATGTGAAGCTCGATTCCCTGCCGAAAAACTGGGCGATCGATCAACGCGCCCGCGTTCACATCGCCATGTCGGAACAGACCACGCTGAAAAGCGTCGACAAGGAACTGATCGACCGCCGGCGCGATACGGCTGGTCTCTGGCTGGTGGAACATGGCCGCATCCATTTCACGCCGATCACCTTTGCCGGCGGCTCGCTGACCCGCGCGGTGCTGATCACCCCGGTTGCCGACGGCACGCTTGCGGTCAAGCCGGACCGGCGGCTCTTTGCCTATATGCCGGTGAAGCCGAAGGAGAGCGTGCAGTGAAACTCGCCATCCGCGACATTCTAAACGCGCCGGCCCGCTTCTTGCTGACGGCGGTCGGCGTTGGTTTTCTGCTGATGGCCGTGGTCGGCATGACCGGCCTTTATCGCGGCATTGTTGACGACGCGACCTTGCTGATCAACGCGATCTCGGCCGATCTGTGGGTGGTGCAGGGCGATCGTGAGGGCCCCTTTGCCGAAAGCTCCTCGGTGCCCGCCAATATGGACCGGCGGGTGGAAGGTGTGCCGGGCGTTGCGTCGACGCGGCGTTTCGTTCAGTTCAGCTATCAGTTTGAAGATGATGGCAGGCCATTGCGCGTCGCCGTCACCAGCCTTGATACGCCGACGGATACCGGATCATGGATCCCGCTCATTGCGGGCCGGCATCTGGGCGCCAGTCGCTTTGAGGCAATCGCCAACGAGAATACCGGATTGACGCTGGGCGAAAAGGTGAAGCTCGACAAGGAGGTCATCACGGTCGTCGGCATTGCCAAGAGCATGGTCGATATGAGCGGTGACGGCATGCTGTTCATGTCGACCGCCGACGCGATGGAGCTTGCCCAGCGGCGCACATCCGAGGAAGTGCTTCTCGCCCGTGCCGCTGCTGCCGACAGCACGTCGGCGACCGCCGTAGCGCCCAATGCGGGCAAAATCGCTGCCGTCCTGGTGACGCTTGATCCGGCAGCGGATGAGCAGACGGTGGTCAACCGGATATCCTCCTGGGGCGATGCGGAGGTGGTCACCAACAGTCAGCAGCGCGACATGATCCTCAACAAGCGGCTCGGCAAGCTGCGCTTCCAGATCCTTGCCTTCACCATTCTCATCCTGGTGATCACCTTTCTGGTGGTGTCGCTGATCATCTACACGATGACACTGGAAAAGCTGCACGAGATCGCCATGCTGAAACTGATCGGCGCACGGAATTCCGTGATTGCCGGCATGATCGGCGGCGAGGCGGCGCTGATCGGTATCGTCGGTTATGGGCTGGCGATCTTCGGATCCTTGATGATCTTCCCGATGTTCCCGCGCCGGATTGTCATCGACGCGGACACGCTTGTTTCGCTCGCCGGGGCGCTGGTTGTCATCTGTGCGGCGGGGAGCTGGATCGGTATTGCCCGGGCGCTGAAAGTCTCGCCACAGGAGGTTCTGTCATGAGCGGAGAAACCGTGCTCAGCGTCGAGAATGCCACGCGGCATTATCGCAGCGGCGATAGCGTGGTGAAGGCGCTGGATGGCGTTTCGCTTTCCGTGCGCCGTGGTGAACTTGTCGGGATCGTCGGGCCGAGCGGTTCTGGCAAGAGCACCTTTCTGATGATCGCCGGACTTCTGGCGACGCCAAGCAGCGGTGCGGTCTGGCTTGCGGGTGAGCGGGTCAATGCGCCTGATGTCGACCTTGGACGTCTGAGGGATTTTCGCCGGCGCCATATTGGCTTCGTGTTTCAGAAAGCCAATCTCATTCCGTTTCTGACCGCAGCCGAAAATATCGCAATCGCGCTGGAGATCGATGATGTTCCGGCGGGGCCTGCGTTGGAATATGCGCATTATCTGCTGGAAGCGCTTGATCTCGGCCACCGGTCCGGAAACAAGCCCAGCCGGCTTTCGGGCGGCGAGCAGCAGCGCGTTGCGATTGCCCGGGCGCTTGCCAATGAGCCGTCGCTGATCCTCGCTGACGAGCCGACCGCTGCCCTTGATGGTACGCGCGGCCGCCAGGCGATGGCTCTTTTTCGCGATATTGCCGTCAAGCGCGACACGGCGGTCGTTGTCGTCACCCATGATCCGCGCGCTTTTGATCTGTTCGACAGGATCTTGACCTTCGAGGATGGCAGGATCGTTTCGGAAAAGCAGCGCGACACGCGCTCGGCCTAGAGCGCCGTGCGTCCTTTTGGACGCAACAGGACGCTCTATCTTATTGAATCTACGCATCGTTCCTTTCGAAAATCGATTCCGATTTTCGAGCCGACGCGCTAGCGCAGGACAAGGAAAAACCGGCGATCAGGAGGATCGCCGGTCTGAACCTGCATAATTGCGCCGTGCCTATCGCCGCTCGATCGGACGGCGGTCTTCCATGCGGTCACCGTCACGCTCGGGCATGCAGCGCCGCGGATCCGGTCCGCAGGCTTCGCCACCGGCGCGCGGCTGGCCATCCTGGCGCATTTGGGGACGCTGGCCGCCCTGTGGCATCGGACGCGGCTGCTGGCGCTGGGCATCGTTTTGCGGCGGCGGTCCGTTGTGACTATCGCGCGGCGGCGGGTTGCCGCCGCCCTGCTGCGGCGGCGGTCCACCGTGATTGCCGTTCTGTGGCGGCGGTCCCCCGTGATTTCCGTTTTGCGGCGGTGGTCCGCCATGGGGATCGTTGCGCGGTGGTTCATTCCAGCCGGGTTGATAGCCGGGCGGGGCATTCCAGCCCGGCGGCTGGTGCCATCCAGGTGGCTGATGCCATCCGGGCGGCGGCGCATAAGGGCGCGGCGGCGGCGGCGGCGGATAGCGGTTCCAGCTGTTGTACCAGGGGTAGCCGCGATAATAGTCGTTCCAGTAGGACATGCTGAAGGCGGTGATTGCAACGCCGGTGGTAAAGGCAATTGCCGGCGTCAGGGTCGACTTCGTGCCCTGATAGGGGACCTGAATATATTGCGCAGCCATCCAGCCGCGATAATTGGCAAAGGAAATGTCGCACCAGCTGTAATCGGCAAGGCAGCCATTGTTGTAGACGCCCGCCCCGGCCGGAACCGTGGTGATGGCGGGGTAGGAGGTCGACGGTCCCGCCCTGAGATTGACATTTGTGGTTGCATAAGCGTTAGCGCCTGCAGCATGCGCTTGAAAGGCGAGCAGGCTGGTGGCAAACGCAATGCCGGTTGGCTTCAGCAAGTTTCTGTATTTCATCGTGATCCGTTCGCTTGGTCAGAACTGGCCATTCCAGATAACGACGAGGAAGATGGCATAAACAAGTTCACAGGTAATTTAAACGCGATCACTTTACGTTACGATCCGCAAGACAGATGACATTCTTGAGCGCAGCGATCTGTGCTTGTGGGCGCAAGCTGAGAACGTCGCTATCCTGCGGATGTGTTTGATCAGGACGGATCTTTCATCGGTGGAAAGACCGCGTGCCACTGCCGCCGTTGGGGCCGGTGCGGGTGACGGTGCAGCCCGGTTCTCCGGCGGTTGTGCAACTGCGCGTGCGTGTTGCCGTGCCGCCATAGGCGCCAGTCGTGCTGCGGGTTGCAGAGCAGCTGCCATCGGCGCAGTTGCGGGTCTGGCTGGTGGAGCCGCCATAGACACCGGTCGTCTGACGGGTGACCGAGCAGCCAGAATCAGTGCAATTGCCGCTTGCCGAATGCGATGTGACGCGGGGCGGCGGTGGCGCATAGGCGCGGGGTGGCGGATAGGCCGCCCAGCGGCCATACCAGGGATAGGCGACGTAGTAGCGATCCCAGTAGGCCCGCGAAAATGTGATCACCGCCACACCGCTCGCAACGGCGATGGCGGGCGTCAGGACCACGCTCTGTCCCTGATAGATGATCCGGATATAGCGGGCGGAGACCCAGCCCCGATAGCTGGCATAGGAAATATCGCACCAGCTGTAATCGGCCAGGCAGCCGTGGCTGACAAGGCCTGCACCGGCAGGCACAACGGTAATCGCCGGGTAGCTGGTGGCTGGCCCGGCCCGCAGGTTGACATGGCTGGTCGCGACCGCCGTGAGCGTTGCGGCCTGGGCCTGAAAGGCGAGGAATACGGCCACCGCCGCAAGGGATAAATGTCGAAACATGGGCACAAATCCTTGGTCGTATGCCAGGCCGCCCGGGCGGGCAGCCAGTGAGGGGATTGTGCCATCGCGCCCGCGTCGCAGAATGACGGGGCGTTTTCACTTTGTGTCGTTTTATTGCAGTTTCTCAAGTCCGTGAGCGTGGTAGCTGTAGATCCAGTCCATATCTGCGGCCAGTGAGGCCGGTGAGCGGAAGGCCAGCACCAGATCGCGGCCAAGACG
Organism: Martelella sp. HB161492; assembly: GCF_013184775.1. GTDB lineage: Bacteria > Pseudomonadota > Alphaproteobacteria > Rhizobiales > Rhizobiaceae > Martelella. Next base: position 431,418 of record NZ_JAATVV010000002.1, on the reverse strand, counting down.
CACCGGGCCGCTGGCATGATAGGCGAACTTGTTGAACTGGCCGCGCTTTTTCAGCTTGGCAAGCCGTGGACGCCGATGGGCGACAAAGGCTGCAAAAGCCTCGGCCGCGGGCAATTCCGCGAGGAATGTTGCGAGTTCGACGGCATCCTCGATCGCCATGGCTGCTCCCTGCGCCGAAAACGGCATCATCGCATGGGCCGCATCGCCGATGACGATCATGTCCTTGCTATTGTGCCAGCTGCCTTCCCCCACCTCGTAAAGCGGCCAGAAGGTCGGTGTGGCATGGGCAAAGAGTTGCTTCAGCTGCGGATTCCAGCCCGAAAAATGCCTTTCCAGCGCACTTTTCCACGAACTGTCGACTTCCGTGTGCCACGCTTCGCCAGCGCTCGCGCCGGCGGCGATGGCAACCAGATTGAAGCCGCCGACATCACGCAAGGGGTAGGCGATCAGATGTGCCTGGGTTCCCATATAGGCGGTGACCGCTTCACGATCGAGGAAAGACGGGGCATCTTCCGAGGAGAGCACGAAGCGCCAGGCGATATTGCCGGAAAAGCGTGCTTCCGGCGCGCCCTCCACCTGCCGGCGGGAATGTGACCAGACACCATCACAGCAAATGACGACATCGGGCGTTTTTTCGCAGATGGCAGAGACGGCGGCGTGGGACGCCCTGTCAATGCGGGCCCCAAGTTTCAGCATGCAAAGCGGATTGCTCTGCACCGCGCTTTTCAGTTCCGATTGCAGCGTTGCCCGGTGCAGGACCCCGTAGGGCGCACCCCAGCGCTCGCGTGCATTGTTGACCGGAACATAAGCGACCTGGCGCAGACTGGCGCCGGACGCAAGTGCTACCCGGCTTGGCTCACGCCATTGTGCGGTCAGCGGCGCCAGTACGTCCAGTGCATCGAGACAGCGCGCCGCATTGGGCGAGATCTGCAGACCGGCCCCGACTTCGACAAGCACTTCGGCCTGTTCGAAAATCTCAGACGATATCCCCTGACGCGCAAGCGCAAGCGCCGCCGTGAGACCTGCAATCCCGGCGCCGATGATGGCGGCATGTTGAACTGGCATTTCCTGTTATCCTCCCTTGCCCCCGGAGGAACGCCTTTGTCAGGCGGCCTCAATCTCGTAGGCGCAGCCGGGCGGATTGGTTTCCTTGCCGTGAAGCGCCGGTGAGTAACGGTAGAGCGTCGAGCAATAGGAACAGACGGCTTCACTCTCGTCGCCCATATCGATGAAGATATGCGGATGGTCGAAAGGTGCTGACGCACCGACGCACATGAATTCCTTGACACCGATCTCGATGACACGATGACCTTCGTCGTTTTTGAAATGGGCAATCGGATGGCCTGCCATTATCGTCTCCCGTTCCTTGAGCTTTCGGCGCGGACACTATAACTCTTCGAAACAAATGTGTAGTACCCCCGCGCCATCGATGCCAACGCTTTTGATCCGTTGGTCACCGGTTTGTTGCCCTGCGGGAAAAATCGGATCTGGATATGAACCTCAATCTTCCTGAATTCTCCTTCTTTGAACATGATGGTCTGCAATTGGCCTATTTTGACGAGGGGCCGCGCGATGCAACGCCTGTCCTTCTGATTCACGGATTCGCCTCCACAGCTGCCGTCAACTGGGTTCATCCGGGCTGGCTGAGAACGCTCGGCGAGGCGGGGTACCGCGTCATCGCGCTCGACAACCGCGGACATGGGCAGAGCGACAAGCCGCATGATTCGGAATACTATTTTCCGGCGCTGATGGCGGGCGATGCCGCCGCCCTTCTTGATCATCTGGAGATCGGGGCGGCGCATGTGATGGGGTATTCCATGGGCGCGCGCAATTCAGCCTTTCTGGCGCTCGATCATCCGGATCGCGTGCGCTCGCTGGTCTTTGGCGGGCTTGGAATCGGTCTTTGCGATGGCGTGGGCGACTGGGACCCGATCGCCGATGCGCTGCGTGCGCCGTCACTCGACGATGTCAGCGACGAGCGCGGGCGGATGTTCCGGACCTTCGCCGAACAGACCCGCAGCGACCGGATCGCGCTTGCCGCCTGTATCGAGACGTCGCGGCAGAGCGTGCCGCGCAGCGACATTGCCAAAATCACCCAGCCGACCCTCATTGCCGTTGGCACAAAGGATGATCTGGCCGGTTCGCCGCAGACGCTTGCCGCCCAGATGCAGCATGCCATGGCGCTCGACATCCCCAATCGCGATCACATGCTGGCCGTCGGCGACAAGGTGTTCAAGTCAGCCGTGCTCGACTTTCTGAAGTCTGCCGAAGACTGAAGCGGTGGCCGCTGCGTGAGAAAGTCACCACGGCGTCATTGGTATTCGCGCCATCATGGCCTATATTCGCCCGAAATTCTTTTTCGAGGACAGGAAGGAGGCCATGATGGCCGCAAGCCCTGAAAAGAACTCTGATGACCGCAATCTGCAGAGCCTTGATCCGATCTGGGCCAGCCTGAAGGCGGAAGCGCAGCAGGCGCTGGAGCGAGACCCGATCCTGGCGGCCTTTCTCTATTCGACCATTCTGAACCATCGCTCGCTCGAGGATTGCGTGATCTACCGGATCTGCGAACGTCTCGATCATCCCGACGTTCAGGCCATTCTGCTGCGCCAGACCTTTGACGAGATGCGCGCGGACTGGCCGGAATGGGGCGAGATCCTGCGGGTCGATATCCAGGCCGTCTATGATCGCGATCCGGCCTGCACACGCTTCATGGAGCCGGTTCTCTATTTCAAGGGCTTCCATGCCATTCAGACCCACCGTCTGGCGCACTGGCTGTGGAACAATGGCCGCAAGGATTTCGCGCTCTATCTGCAAAGCCGGTCCTCCAGCGTGTTCCAGTGTGACATCAATCCCGCTGCGAAGATGGGCAAGGGGATCTTCCTCGATCACGCCACGGGCGTTGTTGTCGGCATGACGGCGGTGATCGGCGATGATGTCTCGATCCTGCAGGGCGTGACGCTTGGCGGAACCGGCAAGGAAACCGGCGACCGCCATCCCAAGATTGGCCACAGCGTGCTGATCGGGGCAGGGGCCAAGGTGCTTGGCAATATCGAGGTTGGCGATTGCTCGCGCATTGCAGCCGGTTCAGTGGTGCTGAAGCCGGTGCCGCGCTGCTCGACCGTGGCAGGGGTGCCCGCGCGGGTGGTCGGCACGGCGGGCTGTGCCGATCCGGCACGCTCGATGGATCAGCTTCTGGCGTCAGACGACTGAGGCTCCGTTCGTGCGGGCGGATGCTCCAATGCGGTTTTCGTCTGGGTATTGATGCAGCGGGCGCTGTGAAATCAGACTTCGATTTCTGGCCCGGCGCATCGCGTGGAAAGTGGGTGTAAGCGAAACTTTCCGCAGCAAGGGTTTACACATGTGCAGGGCCCGTGTCACAAGCGCGGCCGCGTCCAAGGAAAACGGAGTTTTGTGGTGAAGGCAGACGAAATCAAGCAGCTCGACGCCTATTTCAAGCGTATGTTCGGCCCCCAGTTTTCGGTGAAGGCTCGTCCGCGAAAGGACGATTCCTGCGAGGCCTTCCGCGGAGATGAATTCATCGGCGTCATCTATCTCGATGACGAGGATGGCGACCGGTCCTATAATTTTTCGATGGCGATCCTCGACGTCGATCTGGAAGGCTGATCAGGCCTTTCAGGCGCGCTCGGATCTGACAAAGGACCGCCCCGGAGAGCCGGGGCGGTCCTTTTTGCATGGTGCCCCTTGCAAAAAAAAACCGGCCCGCAAAGGGGCCGGCAACATCAAATTCAGGGATAAAATAGAACTAGGTCATTCGAATAGTTTGTCGAAATTGACGCATTACTGAAACATGGCCTTGCTGAAACAGTCATTTTGAGCCAATCCGAACATTGCTGGCTGACGCCGTTTGATTGCCGCAGCCGCCGATCGCTTGCCCGTGTCATCAGATAGTGTATGAAGATCACGATTTGATGACGTGATAGCTTCAAATTGCGTCAATTGACTGTTTCAACCGTATGTTACTTGTATTTACCGGGGTTTTTCGATGCCACCTGTTTCCGATATTATCGAGTTAGTTGTGCTTTTGCTGGTTGCAGGTGGCGTAGCCGGTCTGCTCGCTGGCCTCTTTGGCATTGGCGGCGGCGCCGTTCTCGTGCCGGTATTCTATCAGGCCTTCGCGATGGCGGGTGTTGATGAGAGCGTGCGCATGCAGCTCTGCGTCGGTACCTCGCTCGCCATCATTATTCCGACCTCGCTGCGCTCGTTTCAGGCGCATTACAAGCGCGGTTCCGTGGATATGTCGCTGTTGAGACGTTGGGTGATTGCGGTGCCCGTCGGGGCGCTGATGTCGACGCTGGTGCTGGCCTACGCGCCGCCTGCCGTCGTCAAATCGGCCTTTGCGGTGATCACGCTGCTGATCGCGGCAAAGATGCTGTTTCGCCGTCTGGCAGAACTCAAGCTCGGTGAAGACCTTCCCAGGCCGCCGGCACTTTATGGCTTCGGCTGGGCGATCGGCATGCTGTCGGGCCTGATCGGCATTGGTGGCGGTACGCTCAACAACACCTTCATGACCTTCTATAACCGGCCGATGCTGCAGGCGGTTGCGACCTCTTCCGGTGTGGGTGTTCTGATTGCCGTGCCAAGCTTCTTCGGCAATGTTTATGGCGGCTGGGGGCGTGAGGGCCTGCCGATCTTCTCCACCGGTTTCGTCAACTGGATCGCGGTGATCCTGATCATCCCGATCACCATGTATGTCGCACCGATCGGGGCGAAGCTGGCCCACAGGCTATCCAAGCGCCAGCTGGAAATCAGCTTTGGCATCTTCCTGCTGATCATTTCGGCCCGCTTCTTCATCACGCTGATCTGACATTTCCGGCCGGTGCGCTGTCCGCGCGCCGGCCAGGTCCGCATGTCAGCCCGCCGGGGCGGGCTGTTCTTCTATGAGCACCCAGTCCATCAACACGAACTCGGCTTCTTGCGGAATGGGCGGCGGTCCAGGCGGCGGCGGCGCTTCTGCGGGATGTGGCGGTTCCATCGGAACCAGATCCGGCTCGTTGGCGGCGAACACATAGCCATTGGCAATGTCGATCATGTTGTCACGGAGCTCTGATCCATCTTCCTGGATGACTTCTTTATAGTGTCTCTGCGGCAGAAGGGTCTGAACATACGGCTGGAAAGACGCTGCTATTGATTTGGTCATCGGACGGTAATGGCCGCAGCGATTTGTCCAGCTGGAGAGCTGGCCGTTCGCGAACAGCACTTCACCGGCAAAAAGGATGTCTTCGCCCTTGGTGATGGAGGTGTGACCGGCAATTTCAAGCCCGGCCTCCGCCTCCCGTCGTGAATCAGGCGTGTTGAGACGTCCGATCAGGACATCGTTCGGGGCCGTGGACTTGATCACGAAGATATAGGCGCCTTCAGCCTGGCGCGTTATCGTCCTGTCTTCTTCCTGGTAATCCAGCAGATATTGCGTCCCATCCTTGCGCAGCTGTGCGATTTGTTCGGGCTTGGCTTCTGCCTGCAGGCTCATGGGCATGCAGTTTTTCGCGCTTGCAATCGTGCGGGCCTGGAGATCGATAAGCCCGCTCAGCGATAATAGGTTGGGCCTGTGACTGTCATTGCCACGGGATGGCTCAGGGCAGCTGATCGAATGTCTTCGGGCTGGTCCGGTCTGTTGCGCCGGTGTCTGCGAGGGCTCGGGTGTCCTGTGGCAATGTGTGGAGACGGACTGTGATCTCATAATGATACCCTTCAAAGAATAACGGTTTTCTTTTTGGGATTTCAATTTACACGTTTGTCAGAATTTAAGAAATATTTTTTGATTTAAAAGATTATTTCAGGTTTTCTATTGTAATTTGATATAATCAATACGTTGATTTTAGGTTTTGTTCGGTGCAGCGACGCTCAATCGGTGAGGTAAAGCTGATCGGCGCGCATGTTGACCGATGAGAGTGTCGACAGAAAGCTCATGCCGAGCAGGCTCTGTGACAGCTTGCCTTTGGCGACGACCATGGCCGGGACATTGCTGCGGCTGATCGGGCCGATACCGATCTGATCGAGTGTGACGGGTGCTGCAAGGGCGGAGCCGTTGGCTGTCTGCACCATCATCGAGAAATTGAGCGTATCGGTGTCGAGGCCGATGCGCCGGGCGTCGGCGTCCGTGAGGGTCACCCGGCTGGCGCCGGTATCGACAAGCATGTCGAGTGGATGATCATTGACGGTAACGCGGGCGGCGAAATGGCCGTCCTGCTGTTTGCCGAGCACGACTTCGTCGCGGCCATCGGCACTGGTGGTTACGATGGCGCGGCCAGGCAGAAAGGCGCTCATCAGCCGGTCGCCGGCATTGCTGAAATCATTGCGGAAAACATAGGCGGCGGCAATCACGACAAGAATGACAGCCCAGATCAGAAGGTTGCGGATCATCGGGCCGATCTTTCGGCCTGAATGCAGAAAACCTGATGCAAACATGGTCAGCAGCGATACAAGGATCACTGTCCGGGCGAAGGCTTCGTTGTCGATGCCGAATGTCGTGCCGCCGCTTCCAACAGTCATCAGTGCCACCATGCCGGCGACAACGATTGCGATCAGAACCCAGAACAGACGCATGCAGTTTTCCTTCCGGCAGCTTTCGGTCTTCTAGATATTGGCCTTCAGGCGAAAAGCGCAAGGCCGGCAAGCAGCGCGATCTCGGCGATCTGCTGGCTGGCGCCGATGGTGTCGCCGGTATGGCCATCGATCTGATGATGACAGCGCAGCGTGAAGCAAAAGACGCCAAGCAGGGCGATGGCGATACCACCGAGCGCTCCCGGCATGGCACCGGCAAAGGCGCAGGTCAGGAGAAAGACTGCAAGGCCGATCAGCAGGCTGGCAACCATCGTGGCAAAGCCCGGCCGGCCCAGGCTTGCTGCGGCACCATTGCGCCGCGCTGCATGAAGGATATGCCAGTGGCAGACCATGGCCGACCGCGAAAGCGCTGCGGTCGCCAGCAGCAGAAGCGCCGCCGCAAGTGCCGAGACGCTTGCCGCAAGACTGGCCAGCGCCGTGGCGCGAAGGGCAACCGAGAGCACAAGCGCCAGCGTGGCGAAGGTGCCGTTGGCGCTGTCCTTCATGATGGCGAGCGTCTTGTCACGCTCCCGCCGGATCATCAGTCCGTCGGCGCTGTCTGCCAGGCCGTCCTCGTGCAGGGCGCCGGTGACGAGGATCGAAAGGCCGATCGCAGCGAAGCCTGCAAGATAGGGATTCGCCCCGAGCGGCAGGATGATGATCAGAAGAAGCGCTGCCGGCAGTGTTGCGATGATGCCTGAAAGTGGGAAGGCCCAGGCGGCTCTCGCGCCCGCTGGCTTGTCAGGGAAGATGCCGGACGGGAGCGGCAGGCGGGTCAGGAAGGCGGTTGCCTCGGCCAGATCTGAGATCAGACGATGTAATTTCATTCTGCGGGGACCCGATTCTCATTGATCGCGGTGTTGTCGCTGGCGTTATTGCCGATTAAGAAGCAGGCATAAAGTGATTTTCGGTGCGCCGCCACGGGCTGCACCATTGCAGCATTCAAGGACAGATGCCCATGACTGGCCAGCCTTTCGACGATTTTCGCGATCTCATTGAGAACCTGCCGGGTGCCGATACGCCCGCGCTGTCGGCGGCGCGCAAGCGCAATGCCCAGCTGACCAAACCCGAGGGCTCGCTCGGCCGTCTTGAAGAGATCGCCATGTGGCTTGCCGCCTGGTCGGGGCGGACCCCGGCGGTCAACCGGCCCATGGTTGCCGTCTTCGCCGGTAATCACGGTGTCGCCGCTCAAGGGGTTTCGCCCTATCCGGCGACGGTGACGAAGCAGATGGTCGACAATTTTGCCGCTGGCGGCGCCGCGATCAACCAGATCTGTGCCACCGTTGATCTGAGCCTGAAGATATTCGATCTGGCGCTCGACTATCCGACCGGTGATATCACCAAAGAGGCCGCCCTTTCCGAGCGCGATTGCGCCGCCACCATGGCCTATGGCATGGAAGCGGTAGCGGGCGGTGTTGATCTGCTCTGCCTTGGTGAGATGGGCATTGCCAATACGACGATTGCCGCAGCCGTCTCGATGGGGCTCTTTGGCGGCAAGGCGGAAGACTGGGTTGGTCCGGGGACCGGCGCTGAAGGCGAGGTGCTGGCGCGCAAGATCCGCGCTGTCGATGAGGCTGTGACGCTTCACAAGGATCACCTCGACGATCCGCTGGAAGTGCTGCGTCGTCTTGGCGGTCGCGAGCTTGCAGCCATGGCGGGCGCCATTCTGGCGGCACGGATGCAGAAAGTGCCGGTTCTGCTGGATGGCTTCGTTGTCACCGCCGCCGCCGCCGTATTGAAGGCCGCCAATCCGCACGCGCTCGATCACTGCCTCATCGGTCATGTCTCCGGCGAGCCTGGTCATCTGCGTCTGATCCAGAAGCTCGGCAAGACGCCGCTTCTGGCGCTCGGCATGCGGCTGGGCGAGGGCACGGGCGCGGCACTGGCCGCTTCTTTGGTCAAGTCAGCGGCTGCCTGTCACACTGGTATGGCAACATTTGCCGAAGCAGGGGTTTCGAACCGCGACTGATGGCCGCACAATCCCTGTCAGCCAAAGCCTTTGACAGGGAGATGCGTATGGCCGGAGGTCCGGTGGCAAAGGAAAAGGGTTTTCGCCATCTCCTGGCGGCAACCCGCTATTCACTGGCGGGCGCGGCCCGGCTCCTGGATGAGGAGGCGTTCCGGCACGAACTGCTCGCCTTCATCGCCGGCCTCATCCTGTTTCTGCTGGTCGGTGCGCAGCTGATGCAGTTTCTGGTCTTTACCGTGCTGATGCTGGTTCTGTTTGCCGTCGAGGCTCTCAATACGGCGATCGAGGAGCTGGTGGACAGGGTTTCACCGGAACATTCGCTGTCCGGCAAGCATGCCAAGGATCTGGGATCCTTTGCGACCTTCTGTCTGCTCGTGGCCAATGGGCTCTACGCGGCCTATGTGGTGTTTTTCTGAGCTGCCCGCTCAGGCCGCGTGGGTTTCGCGGTGGTTCTCCAAGGCGTTAATGATGCCTTCCTCAAGCAGGAGGTCGAGGCCCGTGTCATCTGCCGTTCCGGCAGGTTCGGCGATCTCGGCGGGCTGGCGGGTGGCAAGGCGGGCAAGGGCGGCGTTGAGACGCGCCTTGGCACCTCTGGTGTCGGCATTGGCCGATGCCTCCAGCGCGATGCTGGACGGATCGAAAGGCATATGCAATTCGGATGACAGCGGCACGTCCAGGGTCTGCGTCGCAGCCGCTGACATGGCCAGTTTCAGATGCGCAACGCGTTCCATGGGCAGTTCCAGCACGGCTTCGGTGCCTGCACCGGGGGCTGAGTTCAGCGTGATCGATGCCTGATGGGCTTCAGCAAGCTCGCGGACGATCGACAGGCCGAGACCAAAGCCCTGTGTGCTGGCGGCCACCTTGCCGCGCACGAAGGGTTCGGTGACGCGGGCCAGTTCATCCTCGCTCATGCCGTCGCCCTGATCCTTGACCGAGAGAAACTGGCCGCCATTCTTGCTCCAGCCTGCACGGATGAGGATTTCGCTGCCCTTCGGCGAGAATTTGATGGCGTTGGAAAGCAGGTTCAGCAGGATCTGGCGCAATGCGCGCTCATCGGCATTGACCGGTACGAGCCCCTCTTCGACCTCGGCCCGAATGGAAATGGAACGCTGCGAAGCCTCGATCGCGGCGATCGTCATGGCGATATCGATGATGCCGGAAAGGCGGATGTTGCGTTCTTCAAGCCTGTAGTTGCCAGCCTCAAGCCGGGACATGTCGAGAACGCCATCGATCATCGAGAGAAGATGACGGCCGGACTTGTGGATATCGCTGACATATTCGCGATAGACCGGGTTGCCGACCGGACCCATCACCCCATCCTTCATGATTTCGGAAAACCCGATAATGGCGTTGAGCGGGGTTCTCAGATCATGTGACATGGCGGCCAGAAAAGCGGCCTTGGTGCGGCTCGCCTGCTCGGCATTGGCAAGCGCTTCGGCATTGGCCGTGCGGCTTGTCGCGAGATCCCGCGCCAGTGCTTCGGCTTCGATTCGGCTCTGATCGAGATCGCTGTCGGCCTGATCGAGAATGCCATTGAAATAGGCCATGAACAGCATGACGACGGCGGTGATAACGGCGGTCAGCATGTCAGCCGGCAGCCGCGCGGCGAAGGCGACAAAGGCAAAGGCCAAGACGGCCGGCAGGAAGGTGTGAAACGCTGCCAGCTTCAGCCCCTTGGCCGAGATGGTCAGAACCACAAGCGCAATCAGCAGAACCGTGGCCTTGAGGAAGGGAAAGGTGAGGGGGCCGCATGTCGGGCAGTCAAACCAGGCAAGGAGAGCCCAGGCGCTGCCGGCGAGCCACAGGGCGCCGATGATGCGCGCGTGCCAGACCGTCGCCTGTTCGCCTTTGGCAAGCGCGTCTTTGGCATTGCGCAGCAGGATGAAGGCCGTAAGGCCAAGTGCAAGAGCAAGCCCCGCCCAGAGCGTGATGGAAAGCTCGTGCCCGAGATAGAGGGCTACGCCTGCCAGTGTGGCAATCAGGGTGAGGGCTACGGGGCTCTGGCCAAGAATGCGGCCAACGGCGGCGGCCGTCTTGCCAATATCGGGCGATCTGGCAAAGGGCCTCGATGTTTCGACCGCAGACATGATATCGCCATCATCGATCTGTGCTGTAAGCGCTGCAGGCGCGCGTGATTTGACGTGTTTGAGCATGGTCGACCCCATCATTGCCGATGGTGAGGATAGGAGCGATTTGTTAAGAAAAACTTCACGTAAAGAATTCGTTAGTGCTGTTTCTTAAGGATGGGCGCGGGAAAAGATGACGGCAGAACCGATCAGCCAGCTTTCACAACGGATTGCCGCCTGCAGGATTTGTCGGGATCAGCCATCTTACGGGATGGACAAGGCCTTGCCGCACGAGCCTCGGCCGGTCTGTATTCTCTCGGCAAACGCGAAAATCCTGATCGCCGGGCAGGCGCCCGGGCTGCGCGTGCATGAAACGGGCCTGCCTTTCAATGACGCCTCGGGTGACAGGCTCAGGGACTGGCTCGGCATCGGCCGCGACCTCTTCTATGACCCTGATCGCTTTGCCATCGTGCCGATGGGCTTCTGTTTTCCGGGCTATGACGCCAAGGGTCACGACCTGCCGCCCCGGCGGGAATGTGCGCCGGTCTGGCGCGCCGAGGCCATGGCTGCCATGCCGCAGCTGAAGCTGCTGCTGACCATCGGCCATTATGCGATGAAATGGCATATGGGCGCGATATGCCGCAAGACGATGACAGATACGGTGGCAGCCTGGCGCGACGGCTTCATGGTGAATTCCGAGCCGCGGATCTTGCCATTGCCACATCCCAGCTGGCGCAATTCGGGCTGGCTGAAGCGGAATCCCTGGTTTGAGGCCGAGGTTCTGCCGGTGCTGCGGCAGGCTGTGCGAGACCTCGCCATTTGATAAGAAATTCCTTCCAGTTGCATGAAAATCTGCTATATGCAGAAAAATATTTTACGGAGGACAGAAATGGATCGTCTGGATAGGAAAATTTTGCGCCTTCTTCAGGAGGATACCACGCTGGCGGTTGCGGATATCGGCAAGAAAGTCGGTCTGTCGACGACGCCGTGCTGGCGGCGCATTCAGAAGATGGAAGAAGAAGGCGTGATCAAGCGCCGTGTCGCACTGCTCGATCCTGAAAAGATCAATGCCAATGTGACCGTTTTCGTGTCCATCCGCACCAACAGCCACTCGGTTGAATGGCTGAAGCGCTTTGCAGAGGTTATTTCCGGCTTTCCGGAAGTGCTGGAATTCTACCGCATGAGCGGCGACGTTGATTATCTGCTGCGCGTCGTGGTGCCCGATATTGCGGCCTATGACGCATTCTACAAGCGGCTGATCGCCAAGATCGAGATCCGCGATGTTTCCTCGTCATTCGCCATGGAACAGATCAAGTTCTCGACCGAATTGCCGCTCGACTACATGGTTCTGGAACCCAGCAAGGGATCTGGCGAATAGGCCGAACAGTGGCGGTGTCTTCTTCTGGCTTGCCTATTACCGTTTAGCGGGTAATCATGATGAAATGTGCGCCGGCGCATTCATGTGCTGCGCGCATTTTGTTTTATGATGATTGTTAAGTTCCGGTTCCGGCGGTTAAAATGCTGTGCCTGATCGGTGTAAATGGGGAATGCACTCTTGAAGACGTCACTTACTATTGCCCTTGCCTGCGCAGGCTTGGCGATGCCGGCCTTTGCTGCCGATATCGTTGCCGCGCCTTCTGACGACAGCGCTGCCATTGCGGCACCTGCCACCATGGACTGGACCGGCTTTTATCTCGGTGCCGGCGGTGGCTATTCCTGGCTCAATGCCAAATCGACTTTTTCGGGCGGCGGTTCGGTTTCCGATGATTTCAATGGTGGCATGGCCTCGGCCTTTGCCGGATATGACTATCAGTTCGACAACAGCCTGGTGGTTGGCATCGAAGGCGATGTGACCCGGCAATGGAATGAGAAGAGCTATGCCGTTCCCTATGTCGGAACCGAGAAGATTGGCGCTGAATGGGGTGGCTCGCTGCGCGGACGTCTTGGCTATGCGCTTGGCAATGCACTGCTCTATTCAACCGGCGGACTTGCTGTCCAGAGCGTCCATGATCAGATCGGCACGGATGACGGCACATCGACCGTTTACGGCTATACCTTTGGCGCCGGTGTGGACTATGCCTTCACCAGCAAGCTTTTTGGCCGTGTTGAATATCGCTATACGGGCTTTCCGACGGCGGCGATCAGCGGCGGGCTTCTTTCCGGCTATGGCAAGGCCGATCTCGATGTGCACACCAACACGCTGACAGCGTCGATCGGTCTGCATTTCTGAGCTGCAGCTGCGTCGCGACGGGCTGTCCGCGTGATAGCCGGCAGAATGTGATCCGTGCCGGTCTCGCTCTGAAGTTCGAGATCATTGCGGGGTATGCCGGGCGCACGGGACGTGCATTGGCGCGGTCGTTTCAATCCCCGGCCTCAAAGCGAAAACGCCATCGGTTTCCCGATGGCGTCCAGACTTTTGATAAAGCTTTCAAACCCCGCTGGCGTCATATCTGTGCCTGACACAGATATCCAGCAGCCGTGCGTCTGCGCGGCGAAAGACCCTTTTGGTCCAATGCCATGAAGTGTCTGGATCGCCGTGACAAGCAAGGGGGATGATGACGGAGGGGGCGGCTGTTCGGCCCGAAACAGGCAATATGAACGACTTTGTCATCAGACTGAACGCCATCGGTTTCCCGATGGCGCCGATGATGTGCCATGCCTTCTGGGCCGCTTGGCGGCATCCGCTTATTGGATTGGCGGATTGCCTTTCTGGAAAAGCGCGCAGAAATGGATGTTCGAGTTCCCGTTATAGGCAACCTCGAAATACTTGCCCTGACAGCCGGTCAGGCTTGACGTAAGGTCGTCAATATACGTGCCTTCTCGCCCGTCGCCATATTGCATGCAATAGTGGATATGAGCCTGGGCGTCCCAGCCGAACTGTTCCCAGCCCTTTCCGAACGTGCCCGAACAGGACGCGTCCGTGCCCGCCACGCCGCGAATATTCACGATGACGTATTTGCGCGGATTGGTGTTGAGCTTCGGTTCGAACGGATCTGACGCGACAAGATCGGCCTTGGTCTGGTCCTCCCAGCAAAACACGATATTCGACTTTCCGTCATATGCGAATTTTTGTTGTCCTTTCGGGCATTCGGTTGCCAGGTAGGTATTGAGACCCGTGACGTATTTCTCCCCGTCGTCAATGGCCGCTGCAACCGATGGCAGAATAAGCGCGCAGATGAAGAGCGCGATGATCTGGTGAAATTTCATTGCTTTCGTTCTCCCGTTTGAAAGCCCATGTGATGAATGAAAAGATTTGGTAACACTCCCCCTAGGTAGATATACCGAACTAAATACAATCTATGATGGTCTTGGTGTCAAGGGCTTTCACGTTGTCCCGTTTCTGATTTCAGGATCGCGCCGTTCCAGGTCATCGCCGTTCGGCACTGCTGCTTTACGCAGAGTATTTTTTCCAATAAGAAGCAGCCTCAATGAAATGACTGCGCCAAGCGGTCTTCACCACCCGCATTCGTTGGCGGGACTGGCTTAGGAGAAGACAATGACCGAACAGATTTCCCTTGTTTTTCCAGATGGTTCCAAGCGTGACTACGCCGTCGGCACGACCGGCCGCGATGTTGCGGAATCGATTTCCAAGTCGCTGGCCAAGAAGGCCGTAGCGATTGCCCTTGACGGTGAATTGCGTGATCTTGCCGATCCCGTCACCAACGGCCATGTTGAGATCGTCACCCGCACCGATGATCGCGCGCTGGAGCTGATCCGGCATGATGCAGCCCATGTCATGGCTGAAGCGGTACAGGAGTTGTGGCCCGGCACCCAGGTGACGATCGGTCCGGTCATCGAAAACGGCTTCTATTACGATTTCGCCCGTGAAGTTCCCTTCACGCCGGAAGATCTGCCGCGCATCGAAAAGAAGATGAAGGAGATCATTGCCCGCAATGCGCCCTTCACCAAGGATGTCTGGTCGCGCGACAAGGCCAAGCAGGTCTTTGCCGACAAGGGCGAGGCCTACAAGGTCGAGCTTGTCGATGCCATTCCGGAAGATCAGGACGTCAAGATCTATCATCAGGGCGACTGGTTCGACCTTTGCCGTGGACCGCACATGACCTCGACGGGCCAGATCGGTACCGCGTTCAAGCTGATGAAGGTGGCTGGTGCCTATTGGCGCGGCGACAGCAATAATCCGATGCTGACCCGCATCTATGGCACGGCCTGGGCCGACCAGAAGCAGCTCGATGCCTATCTGACCTTCCTTGAGGAAGCCGAGAAGCGCGACCATCGCCGTCTCGGCCGCGAGATGGATCTGTTCCATTTCCAGGAAGAAGGTCCGGGCGTCGTGTTCTGGCACTCGAAGGGCTGGCGAATGTTCCAGTCGCTGACCGCCTATATGCGTCGCCGGCTTGCTGGCGATTATGAGGAGGTCAATGCGCCGCAGGTGCTCGACACGTCCTTGTGGAAGACGTCCGGCCACTGGGAGTGGTACCGTGAAAACATGTTCGCGGTCGCCTGTGCCGATGAGGAAGCGGAAGACAAGCGTGTCTTCGCGCTGAAGCCGATGAACTGCCCCGGCCACGTTCAGCTGTTCAAGCATGGTCTGAAGTCTTATCGCGAACTGCCCATCCGTTATGCGGAATTTGGTGTTGTCCATCGCTATGAGCCGTCGGGCGCCATGCATGGGCTGATGCGCGTGCGCGGCTTCACCCAGGATGATGCCCACATCTTCTGCACCGAGGAGCAGCTGGCCGAGGAATGCCTGAAGATCAACGATCTGATCCTCTCGGTCTACAAGGATTTCGGTTTCGAGGAAGTCGTGGTCAAGCTGTCGACCCGTCCGGAAAAGCGTGTCGGCTCCGATGATCTGTGGGATCACGCCGAAGAGATCATGACCGGCGTTCTGAAGACGATCGAAGAGCAGTCGGGCGGCCGCATCAAGACCGGCATCCTGCCGGGCGAGGGCGCGTTTTACGGTCCGAAATTCGAATATACGCTGAAGGATGCGATCGGCCGCGAATGGCAGTGCGGCACGACCCAGGTCGATTTCAACCTGCCGGAACGTTTCGGTGCCTTCTACATCGATTCGAGCTCGGAAAAGCGCCAGCCAGTCATGGTTCACCGCGCCATCTGCGGTTCGCTGGAACGTTTCCTCGGGATCCTGATCGAGAACCATGCCGGCCATATGCCGCTGTGGTTCGCGCCGATGCAGGTCGTGGTCGCGACGATCACGTCGGAGGCTGATGATTACGGCCGCAAGGTCGCCGAACGTCTGCGCGCTGCCGGTCTTTCCGTTGCAACCGATTTCCGCAACGAGAAGATCAACTACAAGGTCCGCGAACATTCGGTGGCCAAGGTCCCGGTGATCCTGGTTTGCGGCATGCGCGAAGCGGAAGAAGAGACGGTGAATATCCGCCGGATCGGCTCGCGCGATCAGGCATCGATGACGCTTGCCGATGCGCTGGCCATGCTGGTCGAGGAAGCAACGCCGCCCGATCAGGTCCGGCTGAAGGCATTGCTGGCGTCCTGATCGCGGTCGCCGTGAATGTCAAACGCCGCCCCGGTTACCGGGGCGGCGTTTTGTGTCTGCCCTGCCTGTTTCGCGTCAATCGACGGTTTCACCGGACAGGTCGTCATTGTTGATATCCGCCTTGTCGTCGGTCGTCAGCAATTCGACGATGGCATTCTGACCCGATGAGACGGTGAAATTCTTCTCGAAAACGTCCTGCTTGTTGCGTGCGACGGCGGTATAGCTGCCCTCGGCAAGCACCAGCGAGGGATAGGCGCTGTTGCTTTCCGTCAAGACGTCACCCGACGCGCCGAGCACCGTCCAGGCGGTGTCGGCCAGTGCTTCGCCATTATGGGTGGTTGCAAGCCGCAGGCTGACTTCGGCGGCCTGTTGCTTCAGTGTCGCCTCGGTCAGTTTGCCGGCATCGACATGCAGCTTGGCGCTCGTCTGGGCGTTGAGATCGCCATAATTGGACACGACCTCGTAATCACCTTCCGGCAGTCGGATGATGGTTTCGGGCTTGATCGCGTCGATGATCAGGTTCCGTTTGCCGTTGCTGTTCTGATAGATCTTGAACGACAGCAGGCTGGCCTTGGCTGGCACTGCCTCACCGAGAACAGCATTCAGCACCAGGCCACCGGCATTGAGAACAAGGGTTTGCGTGTCCTTCATGCCGCCGTCGGGGATGACGACCTTGCGGGTGACGGTGGCGTGGCCAAAGGCACAATTGATGTAATATTCACCAGGCGGAATGGACAGCGTCGCCGAGCCGCCGTCTGCGGTCGCAACCAGATCGAGTTTGCCGTTTCTGGCGGCGGTCCGGAAGATCCGCCATGTGATGCCGGTCGTGATCGGCGCGCCGTCATCCGTCAGCCGCGCCTCGAGCTTCAGCGGTTCGGCGCTGACGCCCGGCTGGCTGGAAAACGGGTTCTTGGCTAAGGCCGGGCCTGCAACTGCCAGCGACAGCACGATGAATGAAAGCGCGATGGCGGCCGCACCAAGGGTCTGAATATGTCGAATAAGCCGCTGCATCCTGTCCGCCGGTTGACTCTGTTCCTGTGGAAGTCCACTTGAAAAGCAAGTTCAAGGCCTTTTCAAGAAGTTCTCGTCCGTTTTGCCTAATCCCGTGAGGTATTCCCCTTGTCCGATCGAAATGAAGCCGTCATTGCCTTTCTCGCCGCCCGTCGTTCAACGCCTGTCCTGCAGCTGGCCGCCCCGGGGCCGTCGCGTGAGGAGCTTGATACGATTTTGAAGCTCGCCGCACGCGTCCCCGATCACGGCAAGCTTGCCCCCTGGCGGTTTGTCGTTTTTGCCGGTGCGGCCCGCGAAGAGGTCGGCAATGGGCTTTCAGCACTCGTTCAGGCTGAAGATCCTGCGGCCAGCGAGGAAAGACTGGCGCTGGAGCGCAGCCGCTTCACCCGTGCGCCACTTGTCGTTGGTGTTATCAGCCGCGCGGCGGTTCATCCGAAAATTCCGGTCTGGGAGCAGGTCATGTCCGCCGGTGCCACCTGCTACAACATGGTTCTGGCTGCCAATGCGCTTGGCTATGGCGCAACCTGGCTCAGCGAATGGTATGCCTTTGATGAGCGTGCTTTCCCGCTTCTGGGGGTGGAAGCGGAGGAAAAGGTCGCGGGCTTCATTCATATCGGTACCCGCACCGAGCCGCCGTTCGAGCGCGTTCGTCCCGATATGGACGCAATCGTGACCTGGCGCGGGGAGGTCTAGGCCTTGTTCTATCAGACTGACACGAATGATCATGGCCTGCCGCATGATCCCTTCAAGGCCATTGTCTCGCCGCGCCCGATCGCCTGGGTCGGCACGCGCGATCTTCAGGGGCGGGCCAATCTCGGGCCCTATTCCTTTTTCAATGCCGTGGCTGATCAGCCCAAGCTGGTGATGTTTTCCTCAAGCGGCATGAAGCACTCCCATGACAATATCGCTGCGACAGGCGTCTTCACGCTGAGCCTTGTCGGCCGTGATCTTGCTGAAGCCATGAACATGACCTCGGCGCCGCTGAAAACCGGCATGAGCGAATTCGACTTCGCCGGGCTGACGGCTGTGGACGGGCGGCTGGTCGACGCACCCTTTGTCGGCGAAGCCTATGCGGCGCTTGAATGCAGGCTGACGGAGATCATCACGCCGAAAACGCTCGATGATCAGCCGACGCCGAACCGGATCATCTTCGGGCAGGTGGTCGCCATCCACATCCGTGAAGAGGGCCTGACGGATGGCCTGCTTGATATGGCCAAAGTGCGTCCGCTGGCACGGATGGGCTATCTCGATTACTGCGATGGCGGCGAAACCTTTCAGATGCGCCGGCCAACGGTTACGGGAGACTGATTGCTTTCAAGGGGCGGCAAAGGCCGCCTTGATGGCGCCGATATGGGCGCTGCTTTCGGCGAGCTTGCCGGAAAATCCGGTATTGGCGGCGAAGCGGCAGGCATCGTCAAAGGCTTCGGCGATGCCGTTGTCGCGGGTAAAGTCAATCGCCGGTATCCCGAGCGTGCGGGCGGCCATCATGGTGGCGACAGCGCCGTGGCGGCCGATTTCGCCCGGCGCGGGCAGGTCGGAACAGAGATTGGCGGCATCATAGCCGAGTGCGATCACCCGGCCGGGGCGGCGGACGAAATGACCGGCATTGAGAAGGCCTGCGCCATTGTCGCCGATCATCGCGATCAGGGCGATGGCACCTTCGCTGCGATCAGCGCGCGCCTCGGCGAGCCGGAGCAGTGTTTCGGCCATCTGGATCTGTGCGACATTTTCAACGCCGCGCAGGATGATCCCGTCGGGACCGGCTCCTGCCGCTTCGGAAAATTGTGCAATATTGTAGGCCCGCGAGATCGGCTCGCAGATCAGGAAAACGGGAAGATTTGAGAAACGCTCCCGCGCCGCTCGGACAAGGGCCGGCAGGGTATCGGCATTGTCTTCTGCCATGGCGGGAATGCAGATGCAGTCTGGCAGTGCGTCGATGGCGAGTGCTGTGGCTGTGCCGTTCGTCAGCCTGCTCTTGAGCCAGACTTTCATGCCTCGGATGTCCATGCCGATGCTCCAATCCCGCTTTGCTGCCGGTGCGACTGAGAATGCCTGAATGTAAGCACGGTTCAACCGCGCGCGCCGACTTTCCACTGCTATATGACAGTTTTGCGGCACCGAGCGTCCGAAATTGCCTTTTCGGCATGTTTGGGCTAGAGAGCTGCTGCGGAGCCGGTCAAGACATGAGAGGCGACGACGTTTCACCGTCGTTCGTCACCCCTTATTGCGTTCCTGGATATTTCCCTGATGCTTCGCCGCTTCTTTTCCTATTATCGTCCCTATCGGGCCCTGTTCATTCTTGATTTCGGCAGCGCCATCCTTTCCGGGCTGCTGGAGCTCGGCTTTCCGATCGCGATCCAGATCTTCATCGACCGGCTTTTGCCCTCGCGCGACTGGGGCCTGGTCGTCATCGCCGCCTGCGTGCTGCTGGCAATCTACATCTTCAATACCGGCCTGATGGCGGTGGTGACCTATTTCGGTCATCGCCTTGGCATCAATATTGAAACCGATATGCGGCGCGCTGCCTTTGCCCATGTGCAGAAGATGTCGTTCCGCTTTTTTGACAACAACAAGACCGGGCATCTGGTTGGCCGCCTGACCAAGGATCTCGAAGATATTGGCGAGATCGCCCATCATGGGCCGGAAGATGCTTTTCTGGCGGTGATGACCTTTACCGGCGCCTTTGCGCTGATGGCGCTGACCAACTGGCAGCTGGCGCTGATGACGGCTCTGGTCGGGCCGGTGATCGGCTGGATCATTACCCATTACGGCATGCGCATGACCCGCAATTCCTCGGAAATTTTCCAGCGGGTGCGCGGGTTCAATACGCGGATCGAGGAAAATGTCGGCGGCATGCGTGTGGTTCAGGCCTTTGGCAATGAGAACCACGAAGAGCAGCTGTTTGATCGCGACAATCGCAATTATCGCTTCACCAAGCTGAAAGGCTACTGGTTCATGTCGGCGGGCATGTCGCTCTCTTATATGGGGACACGTCTGGTGCAGATGATGGTGATGGTTGCTGGTGCATGGTTCGTGATCACGGGGCAGCTGTCGGAAGGCGGTTTTGTCTCCTTCATGCTGCTGGTCAATGTGTTCATGCGGCCGATCGACAAGATCAATGCCATGCTTGAGCTCTATCCGAAGGGTGTCGCAGGCTTCAGAAGTTTCACCGAACTCATTGATATGGAACCAGATATCGCCGATGCCCCGGATGCCGTTGCTGTCGCAGGGCTTGAAGGCGCCATCCGGTATGACCGGGTCGGGTTTTCCTATTCGGTCGATGGAAGGTCGGCGCTCGTCGATGTCAATCTCGATATCAGCCCCGGGGAGACTGTTGCCTTTGTCGGCCCGTCAGGTGCTGGCAAGACGACGATCTGCTCGCTTCTGCCCCGTTTCTATGAGGCCACGGACGGCGTCATCAGCATTGATGGAACCGATATCCGCGCCATGACGCTCGCTTCACTCAGAGCCTCGATTGGCATTGTCCAGCAGGATGTTTTCCTGTTCGGCGGCACTGTGCGGGAGAATATCGCCTATGGCCGGCTTGGTGCCAGCGATGCCGAGATCATGGAGGCCGCGCGGATGGCGCGCCTCGATATGGTGATTGCCGCCATGCCGGATGGTCTCGATACGGTGATTGGCGAGCGTGGCGTGAAGCTTTCCGGCGGTCAGAAGCAGCGTCTCTCGATTGCGCGGATCTTTCTCAAGAACCCGCCAATCCTGATTCTCGATGAGGCGACGTCAGCGCTGGACAGCGAGACAGAGCAGGCGATCCAGCGCTCGCTGGAGGCCCTGTCAGAGGGCCGCACCACTTTGGTGATTGCCCATCGACTGGCCACGATCCGCAATGCCGATCGCATTGTCGTTGTCGATGCCGGGCGGATCATCGAAAGCGGCAGCCATGATGTCCTGATCGCTGCCGGCGGCGCCTATCAGCGCCTGCATCAGGCACAGTTCGGCGCGCCGGGCGCCGATATCTGACACAGCAAGTCGCGGACGTTTACAGGTCATCTGGCTTTCGACGCCAGCGGACGCGGCAAGGTCGCGCCTGCAGGTCACTTCGTGTTCAGCCATAACGGACCTGATCATGCACACCGGCCGGTCTTGCATCGCCGGTCGTTGCGTCATCGCCATTCTGCAAATCGGGAACCAGAAACCAGCAATCCGGCGGGGTGGGCGATATCGCACCTCGTTCGAAACAAAACCCATTTATTACTTTTCTATAGTTCAGTTAAATATAATTGAATATATATAAACACATGGATATCACATTATACCTAAATGAAATCTTGTATAAACATAGATGATACAGATGGAAAGCAGAAATATGAACGGAATTAACTACACAAACATGTTTGACACCCAACGTCAGAGGGACGCGAGAAACAATGATGATCGTCCGTCAGGTGCAGGTGTTGACCGCCAGCAGCCGAGATTTCCGCACGCACAGACCGGATATGCGGCGAATGCACGGGATGCGGGCGGAGAGCGTTTGACGAGCCTGTACGCATCGGCTTTGCCGGGCCACTCGGTGGCGGCGGGTCGGGATGAGTCCGCGACAGGGCAGGCTGCAGCCGCACGGCACAATGCAGCTGGCAACGGAAATGCTGTCCACCCCACGACAACCGCTGGCGCCGGGGCCGCGGCCGATGCGGGGCAAGTTCAGGGCGTGGCCATGGCGCAGCAGCCCGAACCTGGCCAGGGCCCGCACTGGTTCGATGAGAACAATAATCACCTTCTGGAGGATGACCGAAATGCCTGACTTCCGCTCCGGAGCAACCTCCGGTCTGCGCGAAGCGAGGATCGGCAGGATAACGCCGACGAGACAACCGGACAGAGCTATGACCTGATCGTGTCCGAGCTCCATGGCCGAGTTTCAACGGCTCCTGAAGGAAGAAAAGGCGGGCAGCCGGCTTTTGACCGGTGACCCGCCTTCTTTTGGCGATGATGCGTGGCTCAGGCGGCCTGGGATGCCTTCTTTTCGTCTTCGCGCATGGCGGCCAGGGCCGGGGCCCACTTTGCCAGCTCGTCGAGCATGGCCTTGGCACCCTGTTCGGTCAGTTCATTCGGGGTGAATTCACCCTGATCATTGATGAACTGCGGGAAGAACGGGATCGGAACGCCCTGCGGAATGGCGTGGATGTTGAGAGCATTCAGCTGCAGGCGCAGCGGCATGGCAGCGCGCAGGCCAGCCGAAACAAAAGCGTAGCTCATGATGCCGGCAGGCTTGTAGGCCCATTCCTTCACCAGAGCCTGAAGCGCATTCAGAAGCGAAGCCGGGGGGAAGCTGTCATATTCCGGCGTCAGGAACACATAGGCATCAGCCGAAGCGACGCTGGCGCTCCATTTCTTGGTGTGCTCATGCTCATACTGCTGCATGACCGGGTGGTTGGCTTCGTCGAGCAGCGGCAGCTTGAAGGCGGCCAGATCAACCAGTTCAACTTCGAAATCGCTGTTTTCGCGGGCGAATTTCTCAAACCACTTGCCAATGGTGGGGCCAACGCGACCAGGTCGCGTGCTTCCGATGATAATGTTCAGTTTCAAAATCTTACTCCTTGGATCGTGTTCCGGCGCTGGGAGGCGGCACCGAGGACAGGCCCTGAGGCTGGGAGGTCCTTGGGGCGCATGGGGTGGTCAAAAAAAGTGACCTGGTGTAAGTAGGCGTAGTATGAATTATGCGCAAGAACGCAAAATTGAAGGACCAGGTCATATGGATTTGACTGTCCCCAGAACCACGCGCCTGACCGGCGCCTGCGGGCGAGTCGCTCCGGTGCTGCAGCGGGTCGGTGACAAATGGACCGTGCTCGTCATTGTGTCGCTCGATCATAACGGACCGATGCGTTTCAATGCTTTGAAGCGCAGTGTCGATGGGATCTCGCAGCAGATGCTGACGCGGGTGCTGAAGGCACTGGAGCGGGATGGCATGGTCAGCCGCACGACCTTTCCGACCTCCCCACCACAGGTGGAATATGAGCTGACCGAGCTTGGCCGTTCTCTCAGCATTCCCGTTCTGGCGCTCGGCGACTGGGTGCTCGATCATCTGAATGAAATCGATGCGGCGCGTCAGCGCTACGATCAGCGCTGAGTAACGGCGCAGGACCGCCGCGCTGAACAGCAAATCGCCGGCAGAGGCCGGCGATCTGAGTATCTGCAAAAATGTCTGCCCGGTTTCGGGCTTACAAAGCTGTCAGCCGCGGGTAATGCTGGCAATCGGCTGGTTCGCCGGTGCTTGCGGGACCGCGGGGGCTGAAACCTGCACCGCGCTTGCCGGCTGCTGCTTGACGATGATGCGGCTGCCTGCAGGAACACGATCGTAAAGATCGATGATGTCCTGGTTGAGCATGCGGATGCATCCGGACGAGACGGCCTTGCCGATGGAATTCCATTCCGGATTGCCATGGACGCGATAGAGCGTGTCCTTGCCGTTCTCATAAATATAGAGGGCACGGGCGCCGAGCGGGTTCATCAGGCCGGGTTCCATGCCGCCATTCTTGGCTGAATATTTCTTCAGGTCCGGATCGCGCTCGATCATTTCCTGCGGCGGGAACCACTTGGGCCATTCCTGCTTCCACTGGATCACGCCTTCGCCGCCCCATGAGAAGCCAGCGCGGCCAACGCCAACGCCGTAGCGCATCGCCGTGCCATTGTCTTCGACCAGATAGAGGAAGCGGTTCGCCGTATCGACCACGAGCGTGCCAGGTGCTTCGCCTGTCGGGTCCTGAACGCGCTGACGCAGATATTCAGGTCCGATCTGCTGCCACGGAACGGCCGGGATCTCGAAACCACCGTCGGTCTCCGGGCCATACATCAAAGCATAGTTCGTCTTGGGTTCTGGAGGGGCAACCGTGGTGCCGGTGCTTGCGCAGCCAGCGAGAGCAGTTGTGGTGACTAGTGCGCCGAGCAGGAAACCCCTGCGCGACATTTTCATATCGGACAGCATTCGCGCCTCTTGTTAGGATTGACTACAGACAGCCATTGCTTTCTGTCGGGCATCCGTCAACGCAAGAAACACTCACAATTACGCGAATGTGTTCGTTTTTTCTCAGGTGTTGCGAATGGGTCGCCAAATTCTTCCGGTTTATCGGCAGATATTGAACGGCACGAATATTTGTAAGGATTTCTGCGACCGGGAAGCCGTGAAAGCGGGCGCGAACGGCAACTGTGGTGACCTGCTGGAAATCGCTGGCAGCTGTGCTGAAAGGCCGTTTTGCCCTGCCATTGCCGGGGAGGGGAACCGGGGCGATTGCGGGCGGCAAGGCTGGCGCGTTCGGGTCGCGGTCCAGCGCATCGGTTCTGGGAAGGATCGGGGAACCTTGAGGAAGGAGGCGGGCTGAGCCTCCATCCTTCATGTCGCCCTGCGGCCTGCATCTCGCGCTCGGGCGAATGCGCCGCAAGGCTTTGCCCTTTAGCGGCTGCGCCGGCGGGCCGAGGGCAGGAGCCCTTCACGCTGTGCCAGCTTCTTCAGCATCTTGCGATGGCGACGCTGAGCCTCGGCAGCCTGGCGATTGCGCCGTTCCGAGGGTTTTTCATAGGAACGCCTTGCCCGCATTTCACGGAAAAGGCCCTCTCGCTGCATCTTCTTCTTCAGCACACGCAGTGCCTGGTCAACATTGTTGTCTCGTACAACGACTTGCAAAAGATACTCCTTTCTGGATTTTCCACGGAAACCGATCTGTTGAGAAGTTGCGCTCCAGGCGCTCTCAAAGCCCGAAAGCAGGGACGGGCGGGGGCGGATATCCGCGTTGGCCAAAAACAAAAAGGCCGGGTGAACCCCGACCTCTCATGCGCCGCAGCCAATAAATCCGTGGCCGGTCGAAACCGGCATGAACAACACGGCGCTTCCATCAATCCGGGGGATTGATGATCTCAAGTCCCGCCATCAGGCAGGAAAGGGCTGATTACTCAGCCTGAAGGTTGTCGGCCGAGCTCTTGCCCGAACGCTTGTCCTTAACGAGCTCGTAGCTCAGCTTCTGGCCGTCGGAGAGCGAACGCATGCCAGCGCGCTCAACAGCAGAAATATGGACGAATACGTCAGCACCACCATCATCAGGCTGAATGAAACCATAACCCTTGGTGGCGTTGAACCATTTAACGGTACCAGTCGACATAACGATTTCCTTTCAAGTAATCGTTTTGGGCTCCGCGGTACTTTGCGGCGTGGGATCGATCTTGAAGGAAATCTGGCGGCATCCCGAAGGACACACGAAGAAAGTCACTAGCAATAGTCGATGCGCTTCATATAAAGCTTGAGCCTCGTCAAGGCAATGGGCAGCGTATAAATTCGCCGCCGATTTGATTGACTTTAGAATAGGTCAAATGTCGAGATTCTCGGCAAAAGCGGCGTTCTCCTGAATGAAGCGGAAGCGAGCCTCGGCCTTGGTTCCCATCAGTTCCTCGACGGTTTCGCGCGTTCCCTCGAAATCGATTTCATCGATTTTGACCCGTAACAGCGTCCGCTTCGCCGGATCCATGGTGGTTTCCTTCAGCTGTGCCGGCAGCATTTCACCAAGGCCCTTGAAGCGACTGACCTCGACCTTGCCGCGCCCCTTGAACATGGTGTTCATCAGCTCTTCGCGGTGTCCGTCGTCGCGGGCATAGGCGGTTTTGCCGCCCTGGGAGAGCTTGTAGAGCGGCGGAACAGCGAGGAAAAGATGCCCCTGACGGATCAGTTCCGGCATTTCCTTGTAGAAAAAGGTGATCAGCAGCGAGGCAATATGGGCGCCGTCGACATCGGCATCGGTCATGACGATGATGCGCTCATAGCGCAGATCTTCCTCGCGATATTTGTTGCGCGTGCCGCAGCCGAGCGCCTGGATGAGATCGGCAAGCAACTGGTTGGATGAGAATTTTTCCCGCCCGGCCGAGGCAACATTGAGGATCTTGCCGCGCAGCGGCAGGATCGCCTGATTCGTGCGGTTGCGCGCCTGCTTGGCCGATCCACCGGCCGAATCGCCTTCGACGATGAAGATTTCCGCCCCGGCAGCGGAATTTTGCGAACAGTCGGCCAATTTGCCCGGCAGGCGCAGTTTCTTGACGGCGGTCTTGCGGTTGACCTCGCGCTCCTTGCGGCGGCGCAGGCGTTCTTCCGAGCGCTCGACCACCCAGTCGAGCAGCTTTTCCGCTTCGGCGGGATTGGCCGAAAGGTAGAGGTCGAAGGGATCGCGCAGGGTGTTTTCGACAATGCGCTGGGCTTCCACAGTCGCCAGCCTGTCCTTGGTCTGGCCAACGAATTCCGGTTCGCGGATGAAGACCGAAAGCATGCCGATGGCCGAGATCATCACGTCATCGGTGGTGATCTGCGCGCCGCGCTTGTTGCCGATCATTTCGGCATAATTCTTCAGCCCGCGCATCAGGGCCTGACGCAGTCCGGCCTCGTGCGTGCCGCCTTCCGGCGTTGGAACCGTATTACAATAGGAGTGGACATTGGGATCGCCGCCATACCAGGCAACGGCCCATTCGACGGCGCCGTGTCCGCCGGTCTTCTCCGTCCGGCCGGTGAAGATTTCCCTCGTGACGGTGAAATCCTTGCCGATGAGTTCGGCGAGATAATCCTTCAGACCGCCCGGGAAGTGGAACTCGGCCCTGTCTGGAAGATCTTCCTTGCCCTCGACCAGCGAAGGATCGCAGGACCAGCGGATCTTGACGCCACCGAACAGATAGGCCTTGGAACGGGCCATCCGGAAAATGCGCGCCGGGTCGAATTTCGCCCGCGGTCCGAAAATCTCGGCATCGGGGTGGAAGCGCACCCGGGTGCCGCGCCGGTTCTGGATCGGACCGAGATCCTCCAGCCCGCCCTGCGGAATGCCGCGTGAGAAGGTCTGTTTCCACAGCCGCCGGTCAAGGGCGACCTCGACCTCGAGCACATCAGACAGCGCATTGACCACCGAAACGCCGACACCATGAAGGCCGCCTGAGGTTTCGTAGGCCTTGCCGTCGAACTTGCCGCCGGCATGCAGCTTGGTCATGATGACTTCGAGCGTTGATTTTCCCGGCACCTGGGGATGATTTTCCACCGGGATGCCGCGACCATTATCGGTGACGGTCAGAAAGCCTTCCGCATCGAGATAGACATCGATCAGCGTGGCGTGGCCGGCGACCGCTTCGTCCATGGAGTTGTCGAGTACTTCGGCGAACAGGTGGTGCAGCGCCTTGTCATCCGTTCCGCCGATATACATGCCGGGACGCATGCGCACCGGTTCCAGTCCTTCCAGAACACGGATCGACGAAGCGCCGTAGCTGCCGTCACTTTGGGAAATGTCGCTCAGTCTGGTCGTCGCGGGCTCCGGCTCGGGCGCGGCAACCGGGGCCGGGTCCGGGCGCGGCGGCTTGCTATCCGTACCGGCAATATCAGCAAAGAGATCGTTCTTGTCATCCATGGGTCGCGGTTTTCCAGACTGTCAGCCAAACGGGTGTGAACGGCTTACCGCCGAATCACGCATCCATTTTGACAAATATTTGCTTGCGGAGCGAGCATGCGCCAAATTGTCGCAGTCAGGCTTGCATCCTGTTCCGATCCGGTCCGTTTCCGTGGCGTCGTCTGATGCGTCGCCGGGGCCTCGTTTTGCGGTCTTGGAACATTTCAATCGATCTCTAACCGATTTATCGGCGGGATTGCAAATGCGGCTTTTGGTTTGCGCCAGAACAAGGAAGCGGTCTGTGGCTTCTCCTAGAGGTCGGCGTCGGACAAAACCGTCGAATGAGCCAAGCTTGTTTGACCTCGTCCGGCTAAGATAGAACGACGATGGACTCCGCCGGACCGGCTGCGGGGGCTTTCAAAATTGATGGCTGCCAAAATAAGGCATGATGCCACGGGAGAATTCGGGAATGACATTTCAGCTCCGTCCAATGGTTGCAGGCAATTGGAAGATGAACGGCACACGCTCGTCTCTCGATCAGATCCGTGCCATTGCACATGGTGTGAGCGGCCCTCTTTCACGGAAGGTCGATGCTCTGATCTGCCCGCCATCGACACTTCTCTATGTTGCAACAACGCTGACGGTGGATACACGGTTGCTGATGGGCGCGCAGGATTGCCACCAGAAGGCCCGGACCGGTGCACATACCGGCGACATTTCAGCCGAGATGATCCGGGACTGCTTCGCCACCCATGTGATCGTCGGACATTCCGAGCGGCGTAACGAGCACGGCGAAGACAATGCACGTGTCTCCTCCAAGGCACGCGCTGCCTATGACCAGGGACTGACGGCGATCGTCTGCATCGGTGAGACCCGCGATGAGCATTCCGAGGGCAGGACGCTCGAGGTGCTGCACCAGCAGCTGTTCGAATCGATGCCCGACGATGCGTCGCCGGACAATACCGTGATTGCCTATGAGCCGGTCTGGGCGATCGGCACGGGGCAGACACCGGGGGCGGACGAGGTCGCCAAGGTCCATGCGGCCATGCGCAGTGATCTGATCAGCCGCTTCGGCGAGAAGGGGGGCCGCATCCGGCTGCTTTATGGCGGATCGGTCAAGCCGTCCAATGCGCCGGAGCTTCTGAGCGTGCCGGATGTGAATGGTGCGCTGATTGGTGGCGCCAGTCTCAAGGCGGCAGATTTCCTGGCGATCTATCAGGTCTATGATCGCCTGCTCTCCTGAAGTCTGGGGCTGCGGGTCTCAGCTGATCTATTGAAGGATAAGGGGGAAGCGCCTATCTTGCGTCACGTCATGATGGCCTTTGGCTCGCCTGACCGCCATATGCGGGCGCGAACCGCCGGCTTGATTGCAAAAAAGGGTTGGATTGCGGGCGCGCCTCATGTAGAGAGGCGCCAAAGAAAGTTGCAAAGCTCCGCCGATTGCGGAGCCGGATTGGACCTTCATGCAGACGGTATTGATTGTTATCCACCTGATCATTGTGCTGGCACTTGTCGGCGTGATCCTTATCCAGCGGTCCGAAGGCGGTGGTCTCGGCATCGGCGGCGGCTCCGGTTTCATGACCGCGCGCGGCACGGCCAATGCGCTGACCCGCACCACGGCCATCCTCGCCGCACTGTTCTTCATCACCTCGCTCGGTCTCAGCGTTCTGGCCCGTTATCAGGGCACGCCTTCCGATATTCTTGATCGGATCGAGCAGAGCACGCAGAGCGACAACGGTCAGGGTATCCTCAACCAGCTTGGCGGTTCGGCGACCGGTACGGACGCTGCTCCGGCAGCGGATGGTACGGCAGCGCCGGCTACCGATGGCACGGCTGCTCCGGCAGATGGCGCAACGGCTGCACCTGCCGACAGCGGACAGCCTGCCGTCAGCGTTCCGGCGCAGAATTCGAACGCGACCGGCGTTCCGACAGGCGACTGATCGCAACGCGATAAACGGATTTCCTCCGGCGGGTCCAAAGCCCGCCGGATTTTCTTTGGGCAAACTGGGGCGCCACGGGGTGCATCTTCCTTGGGGATGGTGCGCCGGCATGACGCCTGTTTGTCATTTGATGTGTGTAAGCCGGGCTGAAATGTTTTTTGGCCCTAGCGGAATCGGGATAAAAACGGTATCGGAATAAGCCCATGGCGCGATATATTTTCATCACCGGCGGCGTGGTTTCCTCTCTTGGAAAAGGCATAGCCGCAGCAGCACTGGGAGCATTGCTGCAGTCGAGAGGCTATAGAGTCCGGCTGCGCAAGCTTGACCCCTATCTCAACGTCGATCCGGGCACAATGAGCCCCACCCAGCATGGCGAGGTTTTCGTCACCGATGACGGTGCCGAGACGGATCTCGATCTTGGGCACTATGAACGCTTCACCGGGCGTTCGGCGACCAAGACCGACAACATCACCACCGGCAGGATCTACAAGAACATCCTCGATAAGGAACGGCGCGGCGACTATCTCGGCGCAACCGTTCAGGTCATTCCGCATGTCACCAACGAGATCAAGGATTTCGTGCTGGAGGGCAATGAGGATTTCGATTTCGTGCTTTGCGAAATCGGCGGGACCGTCGGTGATATCGAGGCCATGCCCTTCATGGAAGCGATCCGTCAGCTCGGCAATGATCTGCCGCGCGGCAATGCGATCTATATTCATCTGACGCTGATGCCCTATATTGCGGCCGCCGGCGAATTGAAGACCAAGCCGACCCAGCATTCGGTCAAGGAACTTCAGGCGCTTGGCATTCATCCCGATATTCTGCTGGTGCGTGCCGACCGGGAAATCCCGGAGGCCGAGCGCCGCAAGCTGTCGCTGTTCTGCAATGTGCGCGCGTCAGCCGTCATTCAGGCGCTCGATGTTTCCAACATCTATGATGCACCGCTGTCCTATCACCGCGAGGGGCTGGACGACGAGGTTCTGGCCGCTTTCGGCATCGACCCGGCGCCGGTGCCGCGCATGGAGGCCTGGCAGGAGGTTTCCAACCGCATCAAGACGCCCGAGGGCGAGGTTTCGATTGCCATTGTCGGCAAATATACCGGCCTGAAGGATGCCTATAAGTCGCTGATCGAGGCGCTGCATCACGGCGGTAT
Source organism: Martelella sp. HB161492 (assembly GCF_013184775.1). Taxonomy (GTDB): domain Bacteria; phylum Pseudomonadota; class Alphaproteobacteria; order Rhizobiales; family Rhizobiaceae; genus Martelella. Next base: position 400,887 of record NZ_JAATVV010000002.1, on the reverse strand, counting down.
CGCCAATCGCGTCAAGGTCAAGCTGGAATGGATCGAGTCGGAGATCTTCGAGAAGGAAGATCCCGCTCCCTATCTGGAAAAGGTCCACGGCATTCTGGTGCCGGGCGGTTTTGGCGAACGCGGTTCGGAAGGCAAGATCCGCGCGGCCCGTTTCGCCCGGACGCATAAGGTGCCTTATTTCGGTATCTGTTTCGGCATGCAGATGGCCGTCATTGAGGCGGCGCGCAATCTTGCCGGCATTACCGATGCATCCTCGACCGAATTTGACCGCAATGCTTCTGAACCCGTTGTCGGCCTGATGACGGAATGGGTCAAGGGCAACAGCCTCGAGAAGCGCACCGAAACCGATGATCTCGGTGGCACGATGCGTCTTGGTGCCTACAAGGCCCGGCTTGCACCGGAAACCAAGATTGCCGAGATTTACGGTTCGACGGAGATTTCCGAACGTCACCGTCATCGCTATGAGGTGAATTTCGGCTATCGTGAGAAACTGGAATCCTGCGGTCTGGTGTTTTCGGGCACGTCACCGGACGGCATTTTGCCGGAAACCATCGAATATGCGGATCATCCGTGGTTCATCGGTGTGCAGTATCACCCTGAACTGAAGAGCCGCCCGCTGGCGCCGCATCCGTTGTTTGCAAGCTTCATCGAAGCGGCACTGGAGCAAAGCCGTCTGGTTTGAGCCCTTGTGCACCGCTCGAAGCGCATGAAAGCCCGGCAGATATGCCGGGCTCATACTGTTGACAAAATCGTTCAGATTGCCTGCTTGAGGCGCAATGGCCGCGCCCTCCGTCATCCCCGTGCGCGTCACGGGGATCCAGGCGCTTCCTAGCATTGGATCATAAGGGGCGTTCGCCGCGCAGACGCGCGGTGGCTGGATGCCTGTGGACCAAGCACAGGCATGACGTCAGGAAAGGGCGACGCGGTTTGCCAGCACTCTGAGCTCGGCCCATACGCCTGGCTTTTTCATCTTCTGCGCGCAGTGATTTGATCTGGCCCCTTGTTTTTTCGCTTCTGCGATGGTGAATAGAGGGACGAGGCTATCAGTGCCTTCCTGCCTGACCCCTTATCTCCGGCCATTGCCACTCCCCTTGCCGGTGCGCCACGCGCGGGAAACGCTCCTCTCACGAGCGTTTGAGACATGATGGAAGACTGACACATGGTTGAGAGCGAAAGCGCTCGCTGGCTGGATCTTGCCCGCCCACCTTACCTGGCGGTCATGACGATGATTTCGCTTGGTATCGGCCTGCTGGCCTTCAATAGCTTCCTTGTATCGACGGCGTTACCGAGCGCGGTGGAGCAGGTCGGCGGCGCGGCACTGATGTCGTGGTCAATCACGCTCTACCTCGTGTTTTCGATTGTCGCCGGCGCCGGTTCTGCCCTGGTCAAGCGTCGTTTCGGCGCGCGGCGTTCGCTGGTTGCGGCTGCCTGCCTTTTCATCGTCGGCACTCTGCTTGCCGGTTTCGCGCCATCGATGGAGGTGATCCTTCTCGGCCGCGTGCTGCAGGGCGCGGGTGAGGGGATCATTGCCGGGATTTCCTATGCGCTGATCCCAGCCTATTTTCCCTCCCGGCTGATCCCGCGGGTTTTTGCCACGGAAGCCCTGGTCTGGGCCTTTTGCGGCTTTTCCGGTCCTTTCGTTGCCGGCGCGCTGACCGAATGGGTATCGTGGCGCTTCGCCTTTCTGATCAATGTACCGGCGGCGCTTTTTCTGATTGCCCTCGTTCTGATGGCGCCACGCCAGCCGGATGAAGAGGCTGGCGATCCGGTGCCGCCGCCCTTCTTGCGGCTCGGACTGCTCGGTGTCGGCATGCTGCTTGTCAGCCTGATCGGGCTCGACGGCAAGCCGGTTGTCAAGATCGGCCTGCTGGTCGCGGCGCTTGTGGTCATTGCGCTCGTCTTCGCGCTGGACCGGCGCGCGCGTTTTCCGGTGCTGCCGGATCAGGCATTCTTTCTGACGACGCCGCTCGGTCTCGGGCTTTGGACCGTGGTGCTGATGCCGCTCGCCCTGTCCGGCAACACCGTCTATGTCGTGTTCCTGCTGCAGGAGCTGAAGGGCATGAGCCCGCTCGGCGCAGGCGGGGTGAATGCGCTGATGTCGCTCTCATGGAGCCTTACCGCCATTCTGGTGTCCGGCATTGCCGACCGGAACTGGCAGCGCCGTCTGATTGCCATCGGGCCGCTGGTTCTGCTGGTCGGCAGCCTGCTCATGGTGGCCGCCTGGTGGCAGGCAAGTCTTCTGCTGATCGGGCTCGGGCAGATCCTGCTTGGCGGGGCTTTCGGTCTGAGCTGGGGCTATCTCAGCCAGGCGATGATGGATATTTCGCCCGAAGCATCGCGTGACCGGACATCGGTCTTCCTGCCGACATTGCAATCGGTCGGTTTCGCATTCGGAGCGGCCTTTGCCGGCATCGTCGTCAATGCGCTGGGTTTTGCCGCCGATGCCGATCATGCGACACTTCGGCACGCAGCTCTCGGGCTTTATGGTTTCGCGGCATTCCTGGCTGTACCGGGTGTTATCGCCGCCTTGCGGGTGATTGCGCTTCTCAATGCGCGGACGTCCCCGCCGGAGGAGGATGCGCTGGTCACGGCGCTGGCAAAACAGAAACCTCGTTTCTGAGCAGGGTTTCGAGTGTGTCTGCTGGAACCGGTCTGGCCAGCGCAAAGCCCTGCAGCGCATCACAGCCGAGCGAGCGGAGGATTTCGGCATGTTTCTCGGTTTCGACGCCTTCGGCGATGACACGGATGCCGAGGGCCTGGGCAATATCAACGATCGCCTTGACGATCTGCCGCTGATCGGGTTTTTCCACCAGCGGGAAAATCAGCTCGCGGGCGATCTTCAGCGCGGAAGGTGCGACCTTGAGAAGGCTGACGATCGACGTGTAGCCCGTGCCGAAATCGTCAACTTCAATGGCGATGCCAAGGTTGCCGAATTCTTTCAGGTTGAAGGCGCAGGTATCATCATAACGATCGAGGAATGTCGATTCCAGCAGCTCGAATGTGAGCATTCCGGGGGTGACGCCAAGTGCGATCAGCGAATCGATCAGTGCCGGATCACTCAGGCGCCGCGGGGTCAGATTGACCGAGATATGCGGTGGCTTCAGTCCTTCAGCAACAAATCGCTTGTGGTCCTTGACCGCCGTTTCGAGGATCCGGGCATCGATCATTCCCATCGCATTGAGCGCATCGGCCAGCGGGATGAAGCTGTCGGCGCTGGCAACTGTTCCATCGGGCTTGCGCCAGCGGGCCAGCACTTCGATGCCGCTGATACGGCCGGTGCTGGCGTCGAACTGCGGCTGATAGAAGGGAATGAACTCGTCGCGGTCAATGGCGCGAAGCAGGGCATCGGCCCGTGCCTTTTCCTGCGTGGCCCGCTGTCGCTCGATGCTGTCGAAAAGCGCAACGCAATTGCGCCCCATTGATTTTGCCCGCAAAAGAGCGATGTCGGCATTCTGCATCAGCTCCGTCGCGCTGAGTGCGACCGGCACCTCGCTGAGGGCAATGCCGATGCTGCCGCCCGGTCGCTCGTCACCGTCGCTCGTGCGCACGGGCTTGGACAGTTCAGCAATGATACGCCGCGCCAGAGCGACAAGCGCGGCGCTGTCGTCCTTGTAATTGGCAATCATGATGAATTCATCGCCGCTGACGCGGGCAACGAAATCATTGTGACGACAGAGAAACCGCAGCATGGATGCGGCACTGCGCAGAATATTGTCGCCAGTGACATGACCGTGGGTGTCATTGATCGACTTGAAACCGAAAATGTCGATGTGAAGCAGGGCGATGCCGGTGGTGTTGGCACTGGCGATTTCCAGCCTGCGCTGCAACTCCGCCTCGAGATAGTTGCGGTTGGGAAGGCCGGTGAGATAGTCATGCAAGACGGCATGTTCGACGTCTGAACGGGCGCGATCGAGCTCGAAATTGCGTGCTTCGGCCAGCTGCTTCGCTGTCAGCAGCTCCTGCCGCAGGCGTGCTTCCTCGGTCACGTCCCAATTGACGCCGATCACGCGTTCTTCGCCATCTTCGGTGCGGTAGCGCCGCATGCGTGAGTGAATGTGCCGCTGGGCCTTGTCATCCTCGCGATAGATCCTGTAGTCGTCGGTGACGGTCACATCAATCGGTTCGCCCTCATGGCCGTGACGGTTGATGCGGGCGACGTCCTCGGGAAAAGTCAGGTTGCGCCAGCGGTCATGACTGACCGTGTCAGGGTGATCGGCAATGCCGTAGATCTTCAGCATGCGCTCGTCCCAGACGCCGTCGCGGGTCGTCGCATCAATGTCGAAAACACCGATCTGTGAGGTCTCCAGTGCCAGTTCAAGCTTGCGTGTCGTGCTCTTCAGCAGCGCTTCGGCTTCCTTGCTCTCGGTGATGTCGCGATCCGTGCCGATGATCCGCGAGGGACGGCCATTATCATAGAATTCCACCGCATCGCCGCGGCACTCGATCCAGATGTAATGGCCGTTGGCATGTTTTTCACGGTACTCGAAATTCATGAAGGCCGGATTGCCGACCTGCTGCTGCTCGATCGCATAGCGAACGCGGAGCCTGTCATCCGGGTGAAGCTGGTTGAGCCAGTCCTCGGTTGAGGCATAGGGCATAGCACTCGATGAGGCCGAAAGGCCGCGCATCTGATGCCAGGTGGGGGAATAGAACTTCTCGCCGGTGCGGTAATTGTGATCCCAGACCCCGAGCCCTGAAGACATCAGCGCAAAGTTCCAGCGTTTGGCGCGCTTGATCGCATCCCGCTCCAGAATATCCTCCGCATCAAGCTCGCAGATATAGAGCAGGATAGAGCGTGGCGAGGGCGCACTTTCGGGAAAGCTGGCGCGTGCGGCGATCGCCAGCACCGAGCGGCTGTCCCGCTCGCGCCTGTCGAGACGCGTTACAATCGAGCAAGCCCTGTCGTCGCGATTGCTGGCCTTGCGCAGGAAACGCGTGAAGGCAATGCGGTCTTCCGGGTGGATTGCGGCCAGCAGCCCGCTTGTGTCATCGGCCAATTCCAGAAACAGCTTGTGAAAGCTTTTGTTCGCGCCGAGCACATCAAGCGACTCGCTGTCGACAAGGGCAAAACCGATCGGAGAGCGCTCAACGATAGGTGCTGCGAAACCGAGATTGTCGCGCAAAAGTCTCTTCAATGGATCGGTCATCGATGGCGTGATCACTGTTTCTCCGGTCCGGGCGCCCTTTTTTCTCCCCGTTGGAGGTAACGAATGCCCTCGACTATCGTTCCGGCGAGGACGAGCCGAAGTCATTCATCCTCCACGAAAGGATGATATTACTTGTACAAATTGGCAGGTTAAACCGCCGCCTCCGCCAACTGTGCGCAATATGTCAAAGTAATGGAACCGAATTGGCAGCGGAAGTCAATTGCGGGTGGCGGATCGGCTGATCTGGGCAGCAGGCTTGCGGGTCAGGCCTGCAGGCTGGAAAGAAAGCGGGCAAACATCAAAGTGCCCTCGGGCCAGGGACCGAAACCGGCCTGTTCGTTGACATGTCCGGCCTCGCCGACATCGTGGAATTTCGCGCCCCAGGCGTTGGCGAGATCGCCTGCATGATCGAAGGAGCCGAAGGGATCGTTGCGGCTGGCGATGAGAATGCTCGGGAACGGCAGGGGATCGCGCGGATAGGGGCCGAACGTCATCAGATGCTTCGGGCGGATTTTCGGATTGTCCGTTTCCGGCGGCGCCACGAGAAATGCACCGGCTACTTTTTTTTCGAAGGCGGGAATGGAATGAACCACAGTCGGGATTCCCAGGGAGTGGGCAATCAGCACGACAGGACGTTCGGCGCGATTGACCTCTTCTGTCAATTTGGCCGTCCAGTCCTCGAAGACGGGCTTCGACCAGGCTTCCTGCTCGACGCGGCGCGCCGTTGAAAGCTTGTTCTGCCACCGGGTCTGCCAGTGTCCGGGGCCGGAATTGGTGTAACCCGGGACGATGAGAATTTCCGCTTCTGAGACTTTCATGATGTCAAATGCTTCGGTCTTCTGTTGCTTTCCAGTGCGGGGCGGCGTGCCGTCCCGCACTGACTTTTGATCCGTCGGCTCAGCCTGTCACGCTTCGCCGAAAACACGACGGAAAATCGTGTCGACATGCTTGGTGTGATAGCCGAGATCGAATTTCTCGCGGATAACCTCTTCGCCGAGTGCCTTGCGCACGTCTTCATCTGCAAGCAGCTCTTCGAGAAAATCCTTGCCCTGTTCCCAGACCTTCATGGCGTTGCGCTGAACCAGACGATAGGCATCCTCGCGCGAGACGCCAGCCTGGGTGAGGGCGAGGAGAACGCGCTGGGAATGCACCAGGCCACGGAACTTGTTGAGGTTCTGCATCATGTGCTCGGGATATACCAGCAGCTTGTCGATGACGCCGGTCAGGCGAGCGAGTGCGAAATCAAGCGTGACCGTCGCGTCCGGGCCAATCATGCGTTCGACGGAAGAATGGGAAATATCGCGTTCGTGCCAGAGCGCAACATTCTCCATCGCGGGCAGCGCATAGCCACGCACCATGCGGGCAAGCCCGGTCAGGTTTTCGGTCAGCACCGGATTGCGCTTGTGCGGCATGGCCGATGAGCCCTTCTGGCCCGGCGAGAAATATTCTTCCGCTTCGAGCACTTCGGTGCGCTGCAGGTGGCGGATCTCGATGGAAAGCCGCTCAACCGACGATGCAATGACGCCGAGCGTTGCGAAGAACATCGCATGACGGTCGCGCGGAATGACCTGGGTGGAAACGGGCTCAGCCTTCAGCCCCATGGCTTCGGCCACATGTTCTTCAACGCGCGGGTCGATATTGGCAAATGTGCCGACAGCGCCAGAGATCGCGCAAGTGGCGATTTCCTCGCGGGCGGCGACAAGCCGGTCACGGCAGCGTGAGAATTCCGCATAGGCCTGGGCGAGTTTGACGCCGAAGGTGGTGGGCTCGGCATGGATGCCATGCGAACGGCCGATCGTGACGGTATCCTTGTGTTCAAACGCGCGGCGCTTGAGCGCTGCAAGCAGCCCGTCGAGATCTTCCAGCAGCAGATCGCTGGCGCGCACCAGCTGGACATTGAAACAGGTATCAAGAACATCGGAAGAGGTCATGCCCTGATGAACGAAGCGGGCATCGGGGCCGACAATTTCTGCCAGGTGGGTGAGGAAGGCGATGACGTCATGCTTGGTCACGGCCTCGATCTCATCGATGCGGGCAACATCAAAGGTTGCCGCATTTCCCTTCTCCCAGATCGTCCTGGCTGCGCTTTCGGGAATGACACCGATTTCGGCGAGCGCGGTGCAGGCATGTGCCTCGATCTCGAACCAGATCCGGAACTTGGTTTCCGGAGACCAGATCGCGGTCATTTGGGGGCGGGAATAGCGCGGGATCATGGGCCTTGTCCTTGTCAGCAGCTTCTTTGCGTTGCGCTTAGCAAAGTCGGACCATGCTTTCAACGCGAGAAGCAGCGCCTGCGGTTCAGAAGGCCGGAATCACATGCGATTCCGGCCCGCAGATGCGGTTTCGGTGCCTCTTTGCGCCCATGTGAAGGCGACAGGCGGTAAAATCAGCGGCAGGCCGCGCGGATTGCCTCAATGGCGGGGGCGTAGCTGCCATTCTCCGGCCGGCCGAAAATGGCCGAGCCGGCGACCAGTGCATTGGCGCCTGCTTCGGTGACGGCGCCGGCCGTATCGGGAGCAATGCCGCCATCGACTTCGAGATCGATCGGCCGGTCGCCGATCAGCGCATTGGCCTGGCGGATCTTTTCCAGCGTTGCCGGAATGAATTTCTGCCCGCCAAAGCCGGGATTGACGGTCATGATCAGGATCAGGTCGACATCGTCAATGACATTTTCGATTGCCGAAACCGGGGTTGCCGGATTGAGCGCAACGCCTGCCTTCTTGCCAAGCTGGCGAACGGTCTGCAGCGAACGGTGCAGATGCGGACCGGCTTCGGCGTGAACCGTGATGTAATCGCAGCCGGCCTTGGCGAAGGCCTCGATATAGGGGTCGGCGGGCGCGATCATCAAATGGCAGTCGAATACCGCATCTGTATAAGGTCGCAGCGCCTTGATCACCGAGGGTCCGAAGGTGATGTTGGGAACGAAATGGCCGTCCATGATATCGAGATGGACCCAGTCGGCGCCCTGATCGATGACAGTCTTCACCTCATCACCAAGGCGTGCGAAATCTGCCGAAAGGATCGACGGAGCAATATAGGTCGGGCGTTTCATCTAGGCACTCCAGAGGTAGACATGGCTTTTCCGGTCACGGACCGGCTGAGCCTTACTGCTGATTGCTGCCATTGGCAACGGGCACGAAATGGTCGTCCTGCCATTGCTGCAGCATGAAGGAATTTCGGTTGAGATCGCCATCCTGGCCAAACACAACATTGCCCATGGCCGTCTTGAACGTGCCCTTTTCAAGGGCTGCAATGAGGGCCTTGTCTTCCGCCGTGTCTGCGGCTTCGGCCGCAACCTCAACGGCTGCCGCTGCGGGTATGACATAGCCTTCGGGAATGACCTTTGCCTTGTCGGCAGCAGCAACGATCGCCTTTGCCGGCGCAAGTTGGGCATAGACCGGCAGCGCCAGTGCCTGAACACCGTTTTCAAGTGCGACAGGTTCGTTCTGGGCGCGCATGGAATCACCGCCCATGATGGTCAGGCCGACGCCGGCTTCGCTGGCATCGCGGGCAATGATCGCAATGTCGTTGCGGTCGCCGCCGATGTAGATATTGGTGGCGCCGGCCTGCGCCAGGCGTCTGACGAGCGAGCGCTGCTGCTCCTGCGCCGGACGGAACGTGTCAACCAGCACGGGTTTCAGCCCGGCGCTTTCCAGCGTGTTGCGAATGGTGTTGACGCTTTCGCGGTAGGAAATCGTGCCGTCATCAAGAAGCGCGACCGGCTTTCCCGCCCAGCGATCGAGAATGAGCTGGGCTGTCACAGCCGGCTGCTCCTGCTCGCCCGGGGCCAGACGAAAAAGCGGCCAGCCATTCTTGGCCGCATCCTCCATCAGCGGCATCGAACGCACCGAGACCGTGATCGCAGGGGTTTTATCCTTGCTCAGACCGGGCAGGGCCGCATCAAGCGTTTCAGAACAGAGGAAGCCGATAGCGATATCTGCACCCGCCTTCTTGAGGGCGGGGCTCACATCGGTGCCGCTGTTATCGCAGGGTTCATCTACGAAGGCGAGTTTGACGCCGGTTTCCGCGGCAGCCAGACGTGCGCCATCTTCAATCTGCTGTCCGAGAATGGCGTAAGGACCGGATTGCGGCGCAACAACGCCGATCACCGTCTTGTCCCGGGCTGCGGCCGAATGGACAGTCAGGACCGTCGCGGCGAGCAGCGAGCAGGTGTAAAACAGGGCGCGATTGGCTTTCATGAGGCGGACCGTCTTGCTCAAGCATGCTGTTCATCTTGCGGTTCGTCCTGTCATACCCCTTGCCATGGCCGGGAGCAACGCCGTAAGTAGGCCGGCAATGTCAAAGCGCCTGCCGAAAAAGCAAAGATCGACGGCAAGGCGCAGTTTTCGAGCTTCCAGCGGAGTGAAAATTTGACCAACGACACATTGTCGCTTTCCAGTCTTTATCGCGATGCGATGGCCCATTATGCCGGACATGTGCAGGTTGTCACCACAGCGTCCGGCGGTGTGCTGCGCGGGGTCACGGCAACGGCCTGCTGCTCGGTATCGGATGATCCGCCAACCGTGCTTGCCTGTGTAAACCGTCACAATGACCGCAATATCCTGTTTCAGGAGAGCGGCAATTTTGCCGTGAACACGCTATCGAGCGAACAGCAGCCCGTGGCCGATCTGTTCTCCGGCCGTACCGGCGTTGAAAATGACAAACGTTTTGATCACGCGGTCTGGGAATATGGCATTTCCGGTGCGCCGATCCTGGCCGATACGATGGCCTCATTCGACTGCAAACTGATCCAGATCCAGGAAATGGCGACCCATTTCGTGCTTTTTGGCACCGTGCTTGATGTTCGCATCGGTTCGGACCGCGATCCGCTGCTCTATTTCGGACGCGCTTATCGCCGGCTGGTGGTTTGACGATTGTCAGAAATTCGACTGAAATTGGTCAAAAAATGGGCTTGACCAAAATTGAGGCGGTGCCTTAGTATCAGACCATATTGGAACAGTAATGAATGTGTATCCCTGAAGTTCTTTTATGAAGCTCAGCTTATTTTAGGATTACTGCATTACCTGCACGATTTAGACAGTGAAATTAGAGCCGCTATTCACTCCCAGAATGGCGGCTCTTTCCGTTGTCGCTATCGCAGATAAGGCCAGGACCTGAATCAGGCCTTGGAACCGATCAGCATGAATGCAGGGATATCGTCGCCGAAGCCGACCGGTGTCGGTTCATCGTCGCGATCGCGGCGGCGCGAACGGTTGCGGTCATCATTGGCGGCGCGCGCCTTGCTGTTGCGCGTTTCAGACGATTTCTGCCGTGTCACGACTTTCTCCTCAGCGTCAGCCTTCTTGGCGGCGGGCTCGGCCTTGCTTGCCTTGGCCTCGTCGTTCACCGGTGCCTTGGCAGGCTTGTCAGCGTTCTTGCCGCGGCGGGTCCGGGGCTTGGGGGCTTCGTCCTCTTCGGCACCAAGTGTCGAAAGGTCGCCGTCCAGCCAGTCGATCTTGCGGTCGATCAGCTTTTCGATTGCGTCCAGCGGCTTCACATCCTTGCGGGTGACGATGGTGAACGCCGAGCCCTTGCGGCCGGCGCGTCCGGTCCGGCCAATCCGGTGCACATAGTCTTCGGCATGAATGGGGACATCGAAATTGAACACGTGGCTGACATCCGGGATGTCGAGGCCGCGGGCCGCAACGTCTGAGGCCACCAGCAGGGGCAGCTTTCCATCGCGGAAATTCTGCAGAATGGCTGTGCGCGAATGCTGATCCATGTCGCCATGGAGTGCGCCAGCCGAATAGCCATGGCGCTGCAGCGAACGCAAGAGATCGGCAACCGACTTCTTGCGATTGCAGAAGATGATGGCGTTCTTGAGCTCTTCCTGGGTGTCGATCAGCGAACGCAGCGTCGAGCGCTTCTCGAAATCCTTGACGCCGGAGGCCACGACCTTCTGCTCGACAGTTGCAGCTGTGGAGGAGGGCGGGGCGACTTCGATACGGGTCGGATTCTGCAGGAAGCGGTCCGCCAGTCCCTGAATCTCAGGCGGCATGGTTGCCGAGAAGAACAGTGTCTGGCGCGTGAACGGGATCATCTTGGCGATGCGTTCAATGTCGGGAATGAAACCCATGTCGAGCATGCGGTCAGCTTCGTCGATGACGAGAATCTCGACGCCCGTCATCAGCAGCTTGCCGCGCTCGGCGTGGTCAAGCAGGCGGCCTGGTGTGCAGATCAGCACGTCGGCGCCGCGCTCAAGCTTGCGATCCTGTTCGTCAAAGGAGACGCCGCCAATCAGCAGGGCGACATTCAGCTTGTGGTTCTTGCCGTATTTGTCGAAATTCTCGGCGACCTGAGCCGCCAGTTCGCGCGTCGGCTCAAGGATGAGCGTGCGCGGCATGCGCGCTCGGGCGCGACCGCGCTCGAGCAGCGTCAGCATCGGCAAAACGAAAGATGCGGTTTTGCCCGTTCCGGTCTGCGCAATGCCGCAGACATCACGGCGTTCAAGCGCAACAGGAATTGCGCCCGCCTGGATCGGCGTCGGATCGGTGTAGCCGGCATCGGCCACGGCAGACAATACTTTGGGGCTGAGCCCAAGTTCCGAAAATGAGGTCAAAGGGAAACGTGTTCCGTGCTGTTTGTCACAAACCTGACGGATAAGGACTACCGCCATGCGAATTCACCAGCGCGGCTTATTATCAAATCTCCGAAGAGTCAAGGAAAGTCAGCGCCATCGCTGTATCTGAGCGTTGCATGCGCGCCTGGGTGCGGCAGGCAGGTGACAGTGTGCTTCTGTCGCTGCCGACGGCACGCATTGACGCTGCTGTTGTGTCATGCCCTGCAGACACCAGGTTCTGATTTTTGCAAGGCACGATGCGCAGTTCAATGCGCGACCGTCTTCACTGCCGGTCTTGATGAATGCACTGGAGCGCCGTGCGTCCTTTTGGACGCACCGGGACGCTCGATATTATTGAATCGACGCATCGTTCTTTTCGAAAGTCGATTCCGATTTTCGAGCCGATGCGCTAGGCCTGAGCAATGGCGGCAAGAACCGCATCGGCGTGGCCAGCGACCTTTACCTTGGGGAATACCTTGAGGATCCGCCCGTCCGGCGAAATGATGAAGGTTGAGCGCTCTATGCCCATATAGGTCTTGCCATACATGCTTTTCTGCTTCCAGACGCCATAGGCTTCGGCAACGGCATGGTCCTCATCGGCGCCAAGCAGAACGGTGAGTGCGTGCTTGTCAGCGAAGCGGGCGTGACTCTTCGCGCTGTCCGGCGAAATGCCGAGAACCACCGCGTTGGCCTTGGCAAACGCATCGGCGCGGGCCGTGAAATCGATGGCCTCGACCGTGCAGCCTTTTGTGTTGTCCTTCGGATAGAAATAGAGCACCAGATATTTGCCTGTAGCATCCTTGAGGCTGAAGCGTCCTTCGGCAAGAGGCAGGGAAAAGTCGGGGGCAACATCGTTCGGCTTCAATTCTGTCATAAAATCTCTCCTGTTCAGGCTGCATTCAACTCGAATGTACGAAAAGCGTTACGCTGAGAGGCGCGTTTCGGTTTATCCTTTGTGACCTGAATCACGTATCGGACGCAAATCCGGTCATTTATATTTTGCATCTTCAGGGGCGTGCTCTAGGGGTGACTCGGGCGGGGCGTGGAAACGGTTTTCGGCGGCGACTGATGAGAACAGATTCTGGAATATGAGTTTTGGGCAGTAAACGGGGCGACAAGACATTTATTCGCGGGGAGAAAACGCATTTTTCGCGTCGTGAACGGCGTGCCTTGCATCATTTTCCCTCCGCCCGAGCGGAAAAGCCGCTGATTGTCCGCTCACGCCCGCGTCGCGGTCTTGCGCATTCCTGCGCCCGTTATACCGCGCATATCGCGCTCGTACTGGTTATTCTGATTGCCGCGGTTGTTTATGTGATCGAGAGCGGCAGCGTCGACCGCTATCTCACCGAGAAGGCACGTCAGCAGATCGGCCGCGCAATCACGCCGGCCTATCAGGCGCAGATCGAGGCCTCGACGCTACGGCTTGGTGATGGCCTGAGGCTGGAGCTCACGGTCAATGGTGTCTCAATCCGCTCCGAAGCGCATCAACGCGTTGCCGATGTTCAGGAAATCGCGCTGGCAATCAATCCGCTGCGCCTCCTGATCGGTCAACTTTCAATCAATTCCGTTTCTGTCAAAGGCGTGCGCTTCGATCCGTCCGCCCTGCCTGCCGCCGGACCCTTCCGCCTGACCGACCACCGGGTCGATGGTTTTCCGGTGCTGGTCGAGCAGATATTCGATCAGACGGATCTGATCCGCGGTGTCCTTGAAACCGCCGAAACCCAGGAAATCACCGTCAGTGATCTGCGTTTTCCGCTGCCAAGCGCAACGCCTGATCAGAGTGTTGATATCAATCTTCGCCAGGTTCAGGTGCAACTGATGGCTGGCGACGTGCTGCGTGTTGACGGGCAGATCGCGCTCGACGGCACGGTGTCCGCCATCACTGCCGAGGCCGTTGCCAGGGCTGGCCGCACCGAAACGCTGCAGGCCGAAGTGACCAATCTTCTGATCACACCCTTCCTGCTGCGGAAGAACAACGAGGGCGAGCCGGATATCGGCGTGGAGGCGACCACGGATGTGGCGGTGCAGCTCAAGCGCGCCGCCGACGACAAGGATTCCGCTGCTCTGGTCGATCTGCATGTCAATAGCGGGCGTTTCGTCGCCGATCGGATTGCCCGTCCTTTCACCGACGCGCAGCTCAATCTGAGTTTCGACAGCAACAAGAAATCGTTTGAACTCACTGATTCTTCGATCAATTTTGACGGAAGCTTTTTCCCATTTTCCGGCGGCATCATCGATCTTGACCGGATCAAACCCGGCGCCACCGGCGCTTTCGGTGTGGATTTCCTGGTCAGTGGCGGTCAGTTCAAGTCGCGTGAGCCGGGCCTTCCGCCTTTGCTTTTCGATGCGCAGGTCAGCGGCGCCTATCATGCCGGCGATAAGGCGCTGGACCTCGACCGCATCATGGTCACCAGCCCGCAGGGCAATATGGACGGTGCCTTCACTGCGGTGTTTGGCGATGCCAGTCCGGCCCTGACCTTCAATGCCTCCATCGACGCCATGGATGCCGAGGCGGTAAAGCAGATGTGGCCGTTCTGGATTGCCCGCAAGCCGCGTGAATGGGTGACGGCCAATATCAGTGGCGGGCGGGTTTCCAACGGCACGATCATGGTCAACATTCCGGCCGGCCGGATCGAGGGCGAGGGGATTCCGCTCAACCTCGACAGCGACGAGCTGAAGATCGATTTCGATATCGACAAGTCACGTCTGACGATCAAGCCGACCTTTCCCGATGTCAGCGGTGCGTCGGCGCATGTGCTGATCAACGGCGAAAGGCTGAATGTTGCCATCCGCTCCGGTCATTTCGACCTGGCCAATCAGGGATCGGTGGCGATCAGTGACGGCACGTTCGAGATCGCGGATACGTCACAGCATCCGCCGATCGGCAGGATTGATGCGCTGTTGAGCGGTCAGGCGCAGGCAATCGTGCAACTGGCAGCCGATCCGCCGATCAATGCGCTGGACAGGACAGACTTCGTGCCATCCGATTTTACCGGAAAGGGCAGCGCGCGGCTCAGCGCCGAATTGCCGATCAGCATTGATGGCGACACCGAGGACGAGGACAATGACTCGCTTCCGCAATCGTGGAGCGTCGATGCCGACCTTTCAGGCGTCGGTGTCGCAAAGCCGATTGATGGCCATACGGTGAGCAATATTGACGGCAAGCTCTCGATCGTCCCGGGCAAGCTGGCCCTGAAGGGCCGGGCGACGGTGGACGGCGTTCCGATTGATATCGACTGGAGCCTGCCGCTGAACAGCGAGGCCGGCGGGGCGTCGCTGAATATCGGCGGAACGCTGAGCGAAGCCCAGCGCGAAGCGATGTATCCCGGCCTGTCGACGATCCTGAAAGGTCCTGTGTCGATTGAAGCGAAGAGCAATGGCAGCAACGGCCAGACCATTTCGCTTGATCTGACCCAGTCGAAACTGGTTCTGCCCTGGATCGGCTGGCAGAAGCCGGCCGGGCGGAGCGCCAGACTGCGCTTCACGCTCAAGACCGGCGAAGACGGTGTCAACGAATTGAGCGACCTTGTGCTGTCGGGCAGTGGTCTTGCCGCCTCCGGTTCGATCACTCTGGACAAGGCTGGCCTCAGGTCACTCAATCTGTCGCATGTCAGCCTTTCGGACAATGATGATTTCGATGTCAGCATCAAGCGCGTGAAGACCAATCTGGTGGTGAATGTGTCCGGCAAACGGTTTTCCGCGGAGCCGTTGCTGTCGGCAATCAAGAAGGATGGGCGGCTCCCGGTTGGCAGCAGCGGTGCTGCCAGTGGCAAGCCCGGTGCTGCAGGCTCTGCTGGCTCCGACAATGTGACGGTTTCGATCGCGCTCAACCGGATCATGGGGCTTGGCGGACGCTATATCGATCAGTCAAAGGGGACGCTTGCCGTTGTCAATGGTGATGTCGACACCGCGACGCTGGGCGCTCTGACCGCGACCGGCAAGTCTGTGGCCTTGCAGGTTTCGCCGACGGGCGACGGCGGGCATGCGGTCAGGGTCAACACCGACGGTGCCGGTTCCCTGCTGCGTTTTCTCGGGGTCTATCCCAAGATGAGTGGTGGGAAGCTCTCGCTGAATCTGCTTGAGTTCGGCGGCGACTGGAGCGGCAATGTGGAAGTCGAGGATTTTCGAATCATCGATGATGACCAGTTGAAAACCTTCCTGTCCGCCCCGTCAGGCCGCAATGGTCAGAGCCTGAATGCGCGCTTCAACAATCAGATCAACAGCAGCAACCAGCATTTCCAACGTGCATCGATTGATCTGCTCTATGCGCAGGGCGTGCTGCAGATCAGCAATGGTGTCCTGCGCGGTGAGCAGGTCGGTGCGACCTTCAAGGGCGTGGCGCGCGATGCTGCCGGCAATATCGACATGACCGGAACCTTCATGCCGGCCTATGGGCTGAACCGGATCTTTGCCGAAATTCCGATCATCGGACCGCTCCTCGGAAATGGCAATGACAAGGGCCTGTTCGGTATCACCTTCAAGCTGACAGGCAAGAGCGAGAAGCCGCAGCTGGTGATCAACCCGCTCTCGGCAATCGCACCCGGTGTGTTCCGCAAGATATTCGAGTTTCAATAGGGGCTGGCCCGTGTGCGGTCGCGAAAAAGGGGCGCTTGCGGCGCCCCTTGCGTGTTGATCTGTCCGATGCGCAGATCCAATAAGATCGAGCGTCCTGGTGCGTCCAAAAGGACGCACGGCGCTCTAGACGGGCTTGACCAGCACATGCTTCTTTTTGCCAAGCGAGATCTTGATCACGCCTTCGCCGGTTACTTCGCCCGTGCCGACCATCAGGCGGTCGTCGGAGACAGCCTTGTCGTTGAGCTTGACCGCGCCGCCCTTGATATGGCGGCGGGCCTCGCCGTTGGAGGCGGCAAGTTCGGCCTGAACCAGAAGGGTCAGAATGCCGAGACCGCTTTCAAGCTCGCCTGCCGCAACCTCGATTGTCGGCAGGTTGTCGTCATGCGCGCCTTCCTCGAAGGTCTTGCGTGCGGTTTCGGCAGCCTGTTCGGCGGCCTCGCGGCCATGCAGCATCGCAGTGACTTCCGTGGCCAGGATCTTCTTGACCTCGTTGATCTCCGCGCCGCCAAGCGCTGAAAGACGGGCGATCTCATCCATCGGCAGCGTCGTGTAGAGCTTCAGGAAGCGCGACACATCGGCGTCTTCGGTGTTGCGCCAGAACTGCCAGAAATCGTAAGGCCCGAGCATATCCGGGTTGAGCCAGACAGCACCGGTGGCCGACTTGCCCATCTTGGCGCCCGATGACGTTGTCAGAAGCGGCGCCGTCAGCGCGTAAAGCTGCGGCGTTTCCATGCGGTGACCGAGATCGATACCGTTGACGATATTGCCCCACTGGTCGGAGCCGCCCATCTGCAGGCGGCAGCCGGTGCGCTTGTAAAGCTCGACGAAGTCATAGGCCTGGAGGATCATGTAATTGAATTCCAGGAAGGACAGCGACTGTTCGCGGTCAAGACGCGTCTTGACGCTGTCGAAGGACAGCATCCGGTTGACCGAGAAATGCCGGCCGACATCGCGCAGGAATTCGAGGTAGTTGATCTCGCGCAGCCAGTCGGCATTGTTGATCATCAGCGCCGGGCTGTCGGTGCGGTCATAGTCAAGGTAATTGGCGAAGACCCGTTTGATCGAGGCGATGTTGTCCTCGATCATGTCGACCGTCATCAGCTTGCGCGCCTCGTCCTTGAACGAGGGATCGCCGACCATGCCGGTGCCGCCGCCCATCAGCGAGATCGGCCGGTGGCCGCTCTTCTGGAACCAGTGCAGCAGCATGATCTGGATCAGCGACCCGGCATGCAGGCTTGGCGCCGTCGGGTCGAAGCCGATATAGGCCGTGACCTGCTCCTTCGCCAGAAGGTCATCAAGGCCGCTTTCATCGGAGATCTGATGAACGAAGCCGCGCTCTGATAGCGTGTGCAGGAATTCGGATTTAAACGTCGACATGGCCTAATCTTTTCGTTGATGTGTCCTGTTTGAAGCGGAACCGCCGCGCTTTAGCATGGTTTGCCGGCGCTTCCCACCTCTTTTGCGCGGGGTGCCTGCCCGTCGTCACTTCGCCTGTCGCCGCAGCGAATTGGCGTGATAGGCAGCAGCCAGGGCTGCAAACAGGAATGGCTCCCAATTGGCGGCAAGCCCGCTTTTCATCACGGTGAAAAGACCGACCCCATAAAGCGGCAGGAACAGGACGACGGCGGTGACAACACCCGGCGAATATTTCTTCAGCTTCACTACACCAGAGATGTGGAACAGCGCATTGAAGGCCATGGCCGTCGAGAGCGCGAGAAAGATCGAGGCACCAGTGGCGCCGTCACCATAGAAGAGCGCCAGCGCCGCAAGGAACATCACGGCGGTATTGATGAAGACGAGATAGCCGAAGCGGATGCCCGTGGTCTTCGGCGGCACCAGTTCGCGATACCATTCAATGAAGCCGCCGGGAAAATAGAATTCCTCGGTCACGTGCAGCATCAGGGCTATGGCCAGGAAAAGCGAAAGATGCGAAGGGCTGAGCAAGGCGGTTCTCCGGTCGAAAACACTCGATGAACGCCAGATTGCCGAGCTTTGGCCGATCCGCAATGGGTCTTTCGTAGAAATTGCGACAATGACAGGAATACGACCGGGAGTGGCCCGGTCGATCCTGCTGTCTGCGTCTCAGCGAATCCGCTTTGGCGCGGGCTCGGGGGTCAGTTCGCCCTCAAGCCGGCGGTCGAGATAGTCTTCGCATTCCGAAAGCAGCTCATCGCTCTTGCCGGCGAAAAAGTGGTTGGCGCCGGAGATCACCTTCTGGGTGATGAGAATGCCCTTCTGCGCCTTCAGCTTTTCCACAAGCCCGTTGACATCACGCTGCGGCGCCACCTTGTCGGCATCGCCATGGATGATCAGGCCCGAAGACGGGCAGGGCGCCAGGAAGGAGAAGTCATAGATATTGGGCTGCGGCGCAATCGACATGAAGCCTTCGATTTCCGGACGGCGCATCAGAAGCTGCATGCCGATCCAGGAACCAAAGGAATAGCCGGCAACCCAGCAGGTCTTCGAATCAGGATGCAGGCTCTGCACCCAGTCGAGCGCGGCGGCGGCATCCGACAATTCGCCGAGGCCGTGGTCGAATTCGCCCTGGCTGCGGCCGATGCCACGGAAATTGAAGCGCAGCGTGGTGAAACCGCGCTTCTGGAACATGTAGAAGAGCTCGTAGACGATCGGATTGTTCATCGTACCGCCAAACCGCGGATGCGGGTGCAGGACGATGGCAATCGGCGCGTTCTTCTCTTTGGACGGCTGGTAGCGGCCCTCGAGGCGACCGGCCGGACCGTTGAAAATCACTTCAGGCATTGGCTCTCCGGAAAAGGTTCTCTTGTTTCGAGCCGATCAGCAGTAAAGTTGACTTGACTGTTATGGTCATCTTTTCTACAAATCAGTTTAGAACAATTCAAAAAGTCTGGCGCACGCGCCATGGCTCACATAGGACAGGCGGCATGGTAATATCAAGAAAAATGCGCCATATCCTCTTTTTGAAGACTGGAAATCGGACAAAATGAGCAAGTTCCGAACCTATCTCGACTGGAATGCAACGGCGATGCTTTTACCGGAAGCGCGCGCGGCTGCCATTGAAGGTCTTGATCTTGCCGGCAATGCGTCCTCGGTTCATCGCGAGGGGCGTGCTGTTCGCGCGCGGGTCGAGAAAGCTCGCCATGCGGTCGCTGACCTTGTCGGAGCTGAAGCGGCACATGTTATTTTCACCGCTGGTGCCACGGAAGCTTCGAACCTTGTTTTGACACCTGATTTTCGCATGGGGCGCTCGCCGGTCCGCCTTGGCGGACTTTATGTTTCCGCAATCGAGCATCCGGCGATCTTTGAGGGCGGGCGTTTTGCCGCCGGCGACCGGCACGAGATTGCAGTTCTGCCCGATGGCCGTGTCGACCTTGAAGCCCTGAAGGCCCTGCTTGCAGCCCATGACAAGGCGAAGGGCCCGGCTTTGGTGGCGATCATGCTGGTCTCCAACGAAACCGGCGTGATCCAGCCGGTGGAAGACGCAGCCCGGATCGTTCATGCCCATGGCGGCATTCTGGTCGTCGATGCGGTTCAGGCGGTCGGGCGTATTCCGGTCTCAATAGAAGCCATCGGTGCCGATTTCCTGATCCTGTCGAGCCACAAGATCGGTGGTCCCAAGGGGATCGGCGCTCTGGTCAGTCGTGGCGAGACGCTGATGCCCGCACCGCTGGTGCGTGGCGGCGGACAGGAAAAGGGCCATCATTCCGGCACGGAAAATGTGCCGGCGATATGCGGTTTCGGTGCCGCTGCGGCGTTTTCGGCAGCGGGGCTTGATGCGCGCAATCAGCGCATCGAAGGCCTGCGAAACCGGCTTGAAGCGGCCATGCGTGACCTGGTGCCGGATCTGGTGATCCATGGCTCGGCAAGTCCGCGCGTGGCCAATACCAGCTATTTCACCCTGCCGGGACTGAAGGCCGAGACGGGGCAGATTGCCTTTGATCTCGAAGGCATTGCGCTTTCGGCAGGCTCGGCCTGCTCATCCGGCAAGGTTGGCGAGAGCCATGTTCTGAAGGCCATGGGCGAGGATGCGCGCCAGGGCGCGCTTCGGATCTCGCTCGGCTGGGAGACTGGCGATGACGATGTTGATGCGGCGATTGCGGCTTTCATGCGCATTGCCGGGCGGCTGAAACCGTCCGGGAAGGCAGCCTGAGTGCCAAAACGTCTGATCGGTATGCGACAAGGGGTTAACAATTATCACTTGTCTCATTAAATGAAGCGGTAGGCACCGCTTTGAGCACCGCATGGCTTTGCCGATAATGCGGACAGACGCTCAGAGAGTTTAGACTTTGCGCATGTTTCCGGGGTGGGCGGACGATCGTGTCCGGCCGGAAGATGATGCAAGAGACACGAGAAGCCGCCGGACCTTGAATCCGGTATAAAGTGGAGTGATGACATGGCTGCCGTGAAGGAGACCGTCGATCAGGTCAAACAGATCGACGTTGATCAGTATAAGTATGGTTTTGAGACCATGATCGAGGTGGACAAGGCCCCGAAGGGCCTGTCCGAAGACATTATCCGCTTCATCTCGCACAAGAAGGGCGAGCCGGACTGGATGCTGGAATGGCGGCTGGAAGCCTATCAGCGCTGGCTGTCGATGGAAGAGCCCAGCTGGGCGCGCGTCGATTATCCGAAGATCGATTTCAACGACTATTACTACTATGCCGCGCCGAAATCCGTGACCGGGCCGAAGACGCTGGATGAAGTCGATCCGGAGCTTCTCGCGACCTACGAGAAACTCGGTATCCCGCTGAAGGAGCAGGAGATCCTGGCCGGCGTGCAGCAGCCGCAGCATCAGTCCACATCGGGCAGGGTTGCAGTCGATGCGGTGTTCGATTCGGTCTCCGTCGTCACCACCTTCAAGAAGGAACTCGCCAAGGCCGGCGTGATCTTCATGTCGATTTCCGAAGCGATCCGGGAATATCCCGATCTGGTGAAGAAATATCTCGGCTCCGTCGTTCCGCAGAGCGACAATTTCTATGCGACGCTGAATTCGGCCGTCTTTACCGATGGGTCCTTCGTCTTCGTGCCCAAGGGCGTGCGCTGCCCGATGGAGCTGTCGACCTATTTCCGCATCAATGAGAAGAACACCGGCCAGTTCGAGCGCACGCTGATCATTGCCGAGGAGGGGGCCTATGTCTCCTATCTCGAGGGCTGCACGGCGCCGCAGCGCGACGAGAACCAGCTTCATGCCGCCGTGGTCGAGCTGATCGCGCTTGATGACGCCGAGATCAAGTATTCCACCGTGCAGAACTGGTATCCGGGCGACAAGGACGGCAAGGGCGGCATCTATAATTTCGTCACCAAGCGTGGTGATTGCCGCGGCAAGAACTCCAAGATTTCCTGGACCCAGGTCGAAACCGGTTCGGCGATTACCTGGAAATACCCGTCCTGCATCCTGCGCGGCGACAATTCGCGCGGCGAATTCTACTCGATTGCCGTTTCAAACGGCCATCAGCAGATCGACAGCGGCACCAAGATGATCCATCTCGGCAAGAACACGTCGAGCCGCATCATCTCCAAGGGGATTTCGGCGGGTTTTTCCAACAATACCTATCGCGGTCAGGTTTCGGCCCACCGCCGGGCGGAAAATGCCCGCAATTTCACCCAGTGCGACAGCCTGCTGATCGGTGACAAATGCGGCGCGCATACGGTTCCCTATATCGAGGCCGGCAATGCATCCGCGCGCTTCGAGCATGAGGCGACGACGTCGAAGATTTCCGAGGATCAGCTGTTTTACTGCATGCAGCGCGGCATTCCCGAAGAAGAGGCGATCGCGCTGATCGTCAACGGCTTCGTCCGCGAGGTCATTCAGGAGCTGCCGATGGAATTCGCCGTCGAAGCGCAGAAGCTGATTGGCATCTCGCTGGAAGGGAGTGTCGGCTGATGAGGCCGGTCGTCAATATCGATGAGGTTCCGCTCATCGAGGCTTCAGCCGGTACGTTGTTTGCCGAGCGATACGCGCCTCTCGGCAGTGTCATCGGCGCAAGGAAGCTGGGCTATAACCTGACGATCGTTCCCCCGGGAAAGCGCTGCTGCCCGTTTCATAACCACCACACCCGGGAAGAGATGTTTTTCATCCTCTCCGGTGAGGGGTCCTATCGCTATGGCGGTGAACATTTCCCGGTTCGCGCCGGTGATATTCTTGCTGCCCCGGCCGGTGGCCGCGAAACGGCGCACCATCTGATCAATACCGGAACACAGGACCTGAAATATCTTTGTGTTTCGACGATGCAAGAACCCGACCTCTGCGAGTACCCGGACTCTGACAAGTTTCTGGTGAGCACGCGTCAGGACGGTTCAGACGAACCCTTTAGATTCATCGGCCGCAAGGCCGCCAGCCTCGATTATTTCGACGGCGAGATTTGACAGGAATTTAATCATGCTTGAGATCAAGAACCTGCATGCCCGTATTGCCGATGAAGGCACCGAAATCATCCGTGGCCTGAGCCTCACCATTCAGGACGGCGAAGTGGCTGCCATCATGGGGCCGAACGGCTCCGGCAAGTCGACGCTGTCCTATATCCTCTCCGGTCGCGAAGACTATGAAGTGACCGAGGGCGAGATCCTGTTCAACGGTGAGAACATCCTTGAGCTGGACGCTGCCGAGCGCGCTGCCAAGGGCATTTTCCTGGCCTTCCAGTATCCGGTCGAGATCCCGGGTGTTGCCACCATGCAGTTCCTGAAGGTGGCGATCAACGAACAGCGCAAGGCGCGCGGCGAGGCCGAGCTTTCGACGCCGGACTTCATCCGCAAGGTCAAGGCCGGTGCCGCCGAACTGAAGATCGATTTCGACATGCTGAAGCGTCCGCTCAACGTCGGCTTTTCCGGCGGCGAGAAGAAGCGCGCCGAAATCCTGCAGATGGCGCTTCTGGAGCCGAAGCTCTGCGTGCTTGACGAAACCGATTCGGGCCTTGATATCGACGCGCTGAAGATCGTCGCTGACGGCGTGAATGCCCTGCGCTCGCCGACCCGCTCGACCATGGTGATCACCCACTATCAGCGCCTGCTCGATTACATCGTGCCGGACACGGTCCATGTTCTCTACAAGGGCCAGATCATCAAGACCGGCGACAAGAACCTGGCGCTGGAACTTGAAGCCAATGGCTATGCCGATATCATCGGCGCTGCGGCCTGAGCCGGGAGAGCGTGATGAACGTGCAAAAAAATATCGTACTGACAGCGGCCGAACAGGCGCTGATCGCCTCCTTCGGCGCAAAGCTTGGTGAATTGCCGGGCGATGCGGACGTGACAACTGCGCGTGACCGTCTTGTCAGTGCGCTTTCCACCACCGGTCTGCCGACACGCCGTGTCGAGGCCTGGCATTACACGGATCTCAAGAGCCTGCTGCGCGCCATCCCCGAAGCCGATGGCGAGAGCGTCGGCGGTGTTGCGCCGCTGCTGGAAGGGGCTTCCGTGCTGAAGCTCAATAACGGCGCCGCCCGCGACACAGCCCTTGAGGGCGGTGTCTCGGTGAGGACGCTTGCCCATGTTATCGGCGAGGGCGGCTATGCCGAGGCGCTTGCGGTGTCGCGTCGCGATGATGCGATTGCGGTGATCAACGGCGCGCTGGTCAGCGACGGCTATGTCGTCGACGTGCCGGCAGGCGCGGCGCTTTCCATGCCGGTGGAAATTCAGGCGGTGCACAGCGGCGGCCAGGCCCATACCCGCAATGCGGTGACCATTGGTGACGGCGCTTCTGCAACGCTGGTGGAACAGCATGTTGCACCAGGTGATGCGCCGGCGCTTGTGAGCGCCGTAACCGCGCTCACCCTCGGCAAGGACACCGAGGTGACCTATATCATCCTGCAGCGTCAGGGCGCTGCCGATACGCATCTTGGCAAGCTGACGATTTCGCTTGGCGAGAACGCGAAGCTGAAGCTTCTGGTGGTCAATGCCGGCGGCAAGCTGGTGCGCCAGGAGATTGATTGCGATGTGGTGGGCGAGGGTGCCGATCTGATGCTGCGCGGCGTCAATCTGCTCGGTGGCGATACCCACACCGACATCACCTTCACGCTCGGCCACAACGTGCCCAACACGACCTCGACAGAGACGATCCGCAATGTGGTGTTCGACCGCGCCCGCGGTGTGTTCCAGGGCATGATCCGGGTGGCGCCCGATGCGCAGAAAGTTGATGCCAAGATGGCCTGCAACACGCTGCTGATGACCGATGACGGTTCCTTCTCTGCCAAGCCGGAGCTGGAAATCTTTGCCGATGACGTGCAGTGCGGCCATGGGGCGACCGTCACCGATCTGGATCCCGTTCACCTCTATTACATGATGGCGCGCGGTATCCCGGAAAAGGTGGCCCGTGGCCTGCTGATCAATGCCTTCGTGGCTGAGATCGTCGAGGAACTGGAAAGCGAAGAGATCTCCGGCGCTGTCGAGGCGATCATCGCGGATTGGCTGGAGCGTCATGAATGAGGCTGTTTTAAAGACGGGGTCACCCGCCTATGATGTTGAGGCGATCCGGGCGGATTTTCCGATCCTTGCCCGCGAGGTCTATGGCAAGCCGCTGGTCTATCTCGACAATGGTGCATCCGCACAGAAGCCGCAGACTGTCATTGACGCGGTGTCCAATGCCTATGCCCACGAATATGCCAATGTGCATCGCGGCCTGCATTTTCTTTCCAATGCGGCAACCGATGCCTATGAGGCGGCGCGCGAGAAGGTGCGCCGTTTCCTCAATGCGCCATCCGTTGACGAGATCGTCTTCACCAAATCCTCCACCGAAGCGATCAACACGGTCGCCTATGGCTGGGCGATGGACAATATCGGAGAGGGCGACGAGATCGTCATCTCGATCATGGAGCATCACGCCAATATCGTGCCGTGGCATTTCGTGCGCGAGCGCAAGGGTGCCAAGCTCGTATGGGCGCCGGTCGATGATGACGGCGTGTTCCATATCGAGGACTTCGAGAAGTGCCTGACGGAGCGGACCAAGCTCGTCGCGCTGACGCATATGTCGAACGCGCTCGGTACGGTCGTCGATGTCAAGGAAGTCTGCCGTATTGCCCATGAACGCGGCATTCCGGTGCTGATCGACGGGTCGCAGGGCGCGGTTCACATGCCGGTCGATGTTCAGGATATCGACTGTGACTGGTATGCGGTCACCGGCCACAAGCTTTATGGTCCCTCCGGCATTGGCGTGCTTTACGGCAAGGCCGAGCGGCTGGCATCGATGCGTCCGTTTCAGGGCGGCGGCGAGATGATCGGTGAGGTCTCGCTTGAGCGGATCACCTATGCCGAGCCGCCGCATCGTTTCGAGGCCGGTACACCGCCGATCGTGCAGGCGATCGGGCTTGGCGTTGCGCTTGATTATATGGAAGGCGTTGGCCGGGCGGCGATCGCTGAACATGAGGCTTCGCTGACCGCCTATGCGCGCGAGCAGCTGTCGCATGTGAACGCGCTGAAGGTTTTCGGCAATGCGCCGGACAAGGGCAGCATCTTCTCTTTTGCCATTGAAGGCGTGCATGCGCACGACATTTCGACGATTATTGACCGGCGCGGCGTTGCTGTCAGGGCCGGTACCCATTGCGCCCAGCCGTTGCTCACCCGTTTCGGTGTGACCTCGACATGCCGCGCATCTTTCGGCATGTATAATACAAAGGCTGAAGTCGATGCATTGGTCGAGGCTCTCGACTATGCGCGATCCTTCTTCGCCTGAGGAGCATTTCATGGCACTTGAAGACCCCGATCATCGGGAAGAGCTAAAGCTTGAAGACAATGGATCGGCAATCCCGGCCGAGGAACTGGCCCGGCTTGGCGATGATATCGTCTCGGCGCTGAAGACGGTTTATGATCCGGAAATTCCGGCCGATATTTTCGAGCTCGGTCTGATCTACAAGATCGATATCGAAGATGACCGGATGGTGAAGATCGCCATGACGCTGACGGCGCCCGGCTGCCCGGTTGCAGGTGAAATGCCGGCCTGGGTGGAAAATGCTGTCGGCGCTGTTGAAGGCGTGTCCGGCGTCGAGGTCGAAATGACCTTTGATCCGCCGTGGACGCCCGACCGCATGTCGGAAGAAGCCAAGGTTGCCGTCGGCTGGTATTGACCGGCCGGCCTTCAGCACACACATTGAACCTGGGCGCCGGGCCTTGAACCCGGATGTTGAAGGAGAAGAAAATGGGCTTTCAGGTCATTACCCTTACCGATGCCGCCGCCGGTCGCGTGCGCGAAATCATTGCCGCCTCGGGCCCTGATGCAAAGGGCATCCGGGTTTCGATCAAGAAGGGCGGTTGTGCCGGGATGGAATATGAAGTCGGTCTTGTGAGCGAGCCGAACCCGCGCGATGACCTTACCGAGCGCGATGGCGCTTGCGTCTGGGTCGATCCGGCTGCCTCGCTCTATCTGCTCGGTACCGAAATGGATTTCGAAGTCACCAAGCTGAAAACCGGCTTTGTCTTCAACAATCCGAACCAGACATCTGCCTGCGGCTGCGGCGAATCCGTCGAACTCAAGGCCGCCGATCTGGCGGAACTGGCCAAGGCGCGCGAAGCGGCGCATTGAGCCTTCGGGCGCGCCTGACGTCTGCTCCGAAGCCAGTTTCTTTGATCATGCCGCAAATTCAGCGGTCAGACATGTGAAAGACCGCAAAATTTGCGGTCTTTTTGTATTCTGCCGGCTGAATTTCTTGTCATTGACGCTGGGGCGTGTCAGTGCTCGTGCTATTGGGTGGAACGGATCATCATGGACCGCACAGACCGCAAGATCATCAACCTGCTTGGCGCCGATGCGCGCCGTTCGCTTGCCGATATCGGGACGGCGGTCGGTCTGTCGCAATCGGCGGTCAACGAGCGTATTCGCAGGCTGCAGGCGACCGGCGTGATTCGGCGCTTTACCGTCGAGGTCAGCCATCGCGCGCTTGATGAAAGCGTATTGGTCTTCATCCAGCTCCTGCTGGCTGCTGATGCCGATGAGGAGGCGTTCCGCAGGGCGATGGCACGCCATTGCGATGTGCTGGAATGCCATCATGTGTCGGGTCGCTGGTCTTATCTTCTGAAACTGCGCTTCGCCGTGCTCGGCGATGTCGAGGCCTTTCTGGGCGAACTCAAAAGGGCTGGCTACATTGCCGCCAGCGAGACAATCATCACGCTCTCCACCGTACGAGAACGTTCATTTCGAGATGATGGAGATCCGTCATGATGCTGATGCCGCTGCTCATCAAATCCCTGGTCATCGGCCTTGCCATCGCCGCGCCGCTCGGGCCGATCGGCGCGCTCTGCATCAACCGGACGCTCAGGCGCGGATTTTTTGCGGGCTTTTCCGGCGGGTTCGGGACCGCTCTTGCGGATGCCACCTATGGTGCGCTGGCGGCCTTCGGCTTCTCGGCCTTTTCCTCCGTGCTGGCGGTGATTTCGATGCCGCTCGCGGTTGCAGGCGGGGCGTTTCTGATCTTTCTAGGCTGGCGCGACATGCGGCGCAGCGGCGCCGAGGCTGCACCGGAGACGGCGGGCAATGATCTCGTCAAGACCTTCGCCACCACCTATCTGCTGACCATCGCCAATCCGGCGACGATCCTGTCCTTTGCCGCGATCTTTGCCGGCTTCGGTCTTGCCGATGTCGGGCGCGGCCAGGCGGCACTGGTCGTCGTTTTCGGCATTTTCTGCGGTTCGCTCATGTGGTGGCTGTTCCTGTCCGGCCTCGTCGCCATCGTCCGGCACCGCCTGCCGGAAAGCTTCGCCCACTGGGTCGCGCGCGTCTCCGGAGGCATTCTGATCGGTTTCGGCATGGTCGCGGTGGCAGCGGCGCTGAAGGTGTGAGGGCATAAAAAATCCCGGCCGTTTCCGGCCGGGATCATCATGTCACAAAGAAAGCGTGGGCCGATCAGTGCGGCGCAATCATCAGCTCCGGACGGACCAGCTCGTCATAGTCAGCTTCGGTGACGAGTCCCGTTGCAAGGGCTTCCTCACGCAGCGTGGTGTTGTTCTTGTGCGCGGTCTTGGCGATCTTGGCGGCAGCGTCGTAGCCGATTTTCGGCGCGAGCGCGGTCACCAGCATCAGCGAGCGTTCCAGACCTGCCTTGATGTTGTCTTCGCGGGCCTTGATGCCAACGACGCAATTGTCGGTGAAGGAGAGGGCGGCGTCGCCCAAGAGCTGCACCGACTGCAGGAAGTTGTAGGCCATCATCGGATTGTAGACATTGAGCTCGAACTGGCCCTGGCTGCCGGCAAAGGTGAGTGCTGCCTGATTGCCGAAGATATGGGCGCAGACCTGGGTCATGGCTTCGTTCTGGGTCGGGTTGACCTTGCCCGGCATGATCGATGAGCCCGGCTCGTTTTCCGGCAGCGCCAGTTCGCCGAGGCCGGAACGCGGGCCGGAGGCGAGGTAGCGGATGTCGTTGGCGATCTTGAAGCAGGCGGCCGCCGCTGCATTGATGGCGCCGTGGGCAAAGACCATGGCGTCGTGAGCGGCAAGTGCCTCAAACTTGTTCGGTGCGGTGACGAAGGGCAGGCCGGTGATCTTGGCTGCTTCCTCGGCAACCTTTTCGGCAAAGCCGATCGGTGCGTTCAGGCCGGTGCCGACAGCGGTTCCGCCCTGGGCGAGCTCGTAAAGCCCGGTCATCGACAGCTCGATGCGCTTGATGGCGGAGGCAACCTGCGCGGCATAGCCGGAGAATTCCTGGCCGAGCGTCAGCGGCGTGGCGTCCTGGGTATGGGTGCGGCCGATCTTGATGATCGCGGCGAATTCCTTTTCCTTGGCAGCCAGGGCCTGCTGCAGGTGCTTCAGGTTCGGCAGCAGGTGGTGAACGATCTGCTCGGCGCAGGCAATATGCATGGCCGTCGGATAGGTATCGTTGGACGACTGGCTCATATTGACATGGTCATTGGGATGGACCGGCTTCTTCGATCCCATCTCGCCGCCAAGCATTTCAATCGCGCGGTTGGAAATGACTTCGTTGGCATTCATGTTCGACTGGGTGCCGGAACCGGTCTGCCACACAACGAGCGGGAAATGGTCGTTGAGCTTGCCGTCGATGACTTCCTGAGCGGCGGCAATGATGGCTTCGCCAATCTTCGGGTCGAGGCGGCCGAGTGCCATATTGGCGCGGGCGGCCGATTGCTTGACCACGCCAAGCGCACGCACGATCGACAGCGGCTGCTTTTCCCAGCCGATCTTGAAGTTGCCGAGCGAGCGCTGGGCCTGTGCACCCCAGTAGCGATCGCTTGCGACCTCGATCGGGCCAAAGGTGTCGGTTTCGATACGGGTTGAAGTCATGTTTCCTCTACCTCTCTCGGGAATGGCGGAATGCGCCATGCAGTTCTTCAGAAATCCGGTCAAATGACGTTGCAACATGCAATCGCGCGCCAATGTGTGATCTGTCAATAATCCTGCCGAACTTATTCGGTTTAAGGGGGAAGAAAGCCGGTCACGGCGGCGGCCGGTCTCGCAAATGTCGGCTTTTGGCGGCCGGGATCACGGTTTCTGGCGCTTTGCAACGTATGCCATGGCGCGATCGCCGATGTTTTTGTTGCATTTTGGCAGGCTGACGATCGTCAGTGACCCCGCCGGGCAGCGATGGACGATCATCGCATCGCCGGCATTGCGGACGACAGGCTGCGACCTTTTGTCCGCCGCTGATCGGTAATGGCGCATTGTGCGGCTTTTTTCCTGAGGCTGATGAGATTTCGCAGCGGAATTCGATTGAGATCAAAGTGAATTAGTGATGATGTACGTAAATCAAAAATCCGATCGGCACACCCCGTTCCGGTCAGGTCTTTGATCCATGTCCGGGGAGGGCGTGGCGTTTCGGGAGAGTAGAATGAATGAACGTGTGAGTCGCGCTGCGGCCGAATTCGTGGGGACTGCCGCGCTGCTGGCAACGGTGATCGGTTCCGGCATCATGGCCGACACATTGTCGGTTGGTGCTGCGGGTACGGCATTGTTCGGCAATGTCATCCCGACGGCGGCGATCCTCTACGTTCTCATTCTCGCATTGGGGCCGGTGTCTGGCGCCCATTTCAATCCCGTCGTGACCAGCGTTTTCCTCAAGCGCGGTGAGATCGGCTTTGTCGACGCCACCATCTATGTCGTCATGCAATGCGCCGGCGCCGTTTTCGGCGTCTGGATTGCCCATGCCATGTTCGACCTGCCTATCCTTCAGGTCTCCGATCACATCCGCAGCGGACCCGGGCAGTGGCTTGGCGAATGGGTGGCGACCTTCGGGCTGATGCTGACCATTCTCTGCGTGCGTGTCAGCAAGCCTGATTCGGTGGCGGCAGCCGTGGCTCTCTATATCGCCTCTGCCTGCTGGTTCACGGCGTCAACCTCCTTCGCAAATCCGGCAGTTACCTTTGCCAGAGCCTTTTCAGATACCTATGCGGGCATCCGTCTGCAGGATGTCCTGCCCTTCATTCTGTTTCAGTTTGTCGGTGGCTTTGCCGGTCATTACTGCAGCGCAATATTCCTGGCCGCGCGCAAGAGGTGATTAACAGGCTGTTAATTGCACTTGGTTAAAATCCGCTGAAATACCATATCGCCCATTCGCCCTCAGGTGTTGTCAAAGTTCAACACAACCCACGATATGATTGACAGGTAGCAGAAATGTTATTGGAGGCTATAGGGGCGACGGGGTAAGGTGACCTATCATTGTTTCCTTCAACTACGGGGAAGAAAATTGCGCATTCATCTGGCTACTCGCGTATCATCGCTCGCACTGGCGCTCGCTGTATCGGCCGCTTTCGTGCCGTCCAGCGCCAACGCATTGACGTTGATGGATATCATACGCGGGCGCAGCAAGGAGGCCGAACGGCCCGTGGTCAACCCGACTGTTCCGGTAATCACCGAAGAGAAAAAGCCGGTCTATGTTCCCAAGGTCCAGGCTCCCAAATACTTTACCTATAAGCCGGAACCGCTCACCCAGGTGGCGATCAAGGATATTCGCGATCCGGTGGTGACGGGATCCATCTCTGCTGATGACCAGATGATCGGCCCGCAGCCGCAGGCCGAAGTTGCGTCGATCTCGACCGATACGCCGGTTCAGAGCGATGCTGGCAATGCGGTGGAACAGACCGTTGCCATCCCTGCGGATGACCCGCGTCAGGCTCTGACCACCGCAAAGGTCCGGGCGACAAAGGATGTGGCCAGCGCCCTGGAAGACTATTACGGCAATGGTGGCGCGCTGCTCTGGGTCAAGGACGGCGCGGTCACGGATCAGGCGAAGGCTGTTCTCGATCTCTTTACGAAGGCGCAGGCGGTCGGTCTGGATCCTGCCGATTACGCTGTTGCCCTGCCGGAGCTTTCCGATCTGCCCGAGGATGGTGATGCCAACAATCAGGCGCTGATGCAGTTCGAGCTGGCCCTGTCGGCCCGCGCACTCGACTATGCCTCCGATGCCTATCGTGGCCGGATCATCCCGGACAATATTTCCGACTATCATGATATGGACCGCAAGAAGATCGATTTCGTTGCCAAGCTCGATGCGCTTTCGACGAGTGACGATCAGGCGGCTTTCCTGCTGGACCAGAATCCGCATGATGCCCAGTTTGCAGCGCTTCAGCGCGAACTGAAAAAGCTGCGTCATACCGAAGATGGTGTCGAGCCGATCGTTTTCGCACCGGGGACGATGATCTATCCGGGCAAGACCGATGATCAGGTATCCAAGCTGGTCAAGGCGATCTGGCGCAAGAGCCCGACCGAGTTCCGCAACGACCATGCCGATGTTTTCGCGCAATATGCCGATGAGCCGGTCTATTCCCCCGAGCTCGTTGCGTTGGTGAAGGATTTCCAGTCGGCCAATCATCTGTCGGCCGATGGCGTGGTTGGTCCGGCAACCATTCGCGCGCTTGATGTCGAAACCAATGTTGAAAAGATCGACAAGGTCGTCGATGCCATGGAGCGTCGCCGCTGGCTGCCCGACGATCTGGGTGCGCGTTATGTGTTCATCAACCAGCCGGCCTTCCGGGTCTACTATCATGATGATCACGGCCAGAATTTCGACATGGGCGTGGTTGTCGGCAGCCCGACTCATCAGACCAACTTCTTCATGGACAAGATCGAGACGGTCGAATTCAACCCTTACTGGGGGATTCCGCGGTCGATCATCATCAACGAATATCTGCCGAAGCTGCGGGCCAATCCGGCCTACTTCGATCAGATCGGCTATGAAGTCAGCATTGGCGGCAAGCGGATTTCCTCTGCCTCGGTCAACTGGGCTGCCGCGCCGATGGTCGATGTCCGCCAGCCGCCGGGCGAACGCAATGCACTCGGTGATCTGAAGATCCTGTTCCCCAACAGCCATGCGATCTACATGCATGATACGCCGCAGAAGGAATTCTTCTCGCGTGACATGCGTGCGCTCAGCCATGGCTGCGTGCGCTTGTCGGATCCGAACAAGATGGCCGCTGCCGTTCTGGGCGTTCCGGTGAGCGATATCGAGGCGAATATCGCCGGGGGCGAGAACCATCAGGTCGATGTTCCGCACCAGTTCCCGGTCTATCTGACCTATTTCACCGCCTGGCCGGATGCCAATGGCGAGGTTCAGTATTACAACGACGTCTATGACCGCGACATGTATCTCGGCCGCGCCATCTCGGCGACGACGGATGTGCGCGAGACCAGCTGATCCTTTGATCATCCTTTACTGTTAAAAAGGCGCGTTCCCTGCGGAGCGCGCCTTTTTTGTTGCTGATCAGGTTGCCCGGTCGCAGCGCCGAAAATGTGTCAGCCGACAAGGCTGGTGATCAGATCGGCGGTCAGTTCATCATAGTGATCGATGATCCGGTCGGGGCCATATTCGCTCACGGGCTTGTCGGTATAGCCGAAGCTGACCGCGATGGTGGCTACGCCTGCAGCCTTTGCCGCACCGATATCATTGGCGCTGTCGCCGATCATGACACTGTTGGCCTTTGCCGCACCGGCCTTTTCGATCGTTGCCAGGACATGGCGGGGATCGGGTTTTCGGTTGGGAAAATCGCCGCCGATAATGGTGCTGAAACGGTTTTTCAGCGCGAGGCCCGACAGCAGGCGGTCCGTCAACCCGTCGCGCTTGTTGGTGCAGACCGCGAGATCAAACCCGGCGGCATCAAGCCGGTCGAGCGCTGCCTCCAGGCCGGGATAGGGCCGGCTCTGACCTGGCATATTGGCAATGTAATGCTCGGTGAAGCGGTTGAAGCAGAGCTCGAACATTTCCGGATCGAGCTGTTTTTGATGAAAGGCAAAAGCGCGTTCAATCATCACGCGGACGCCGCGTCCGACAAGGATATTGACCTGTTCAAGGGAAAAGGGCGGCAGATCAGCGACTTCAATGGCGTGATTGAGACTTTCGATAAGATCCGGCGCTGTGTCGACCAGCGTCCCGTCGAGGTCGAATATGACCAGTGTCGATGGCATTGTATTTCCTTTTTGCTCCGGCTTTTCGGCGTGAATGCCGTTCAGGTCGTCTGATGGCCGAGGATATCGCCGGACACGCTGCTGAGGGAAGAGCGTTCGGCAGCGAATTTCGGCAAGAAAATTCCTCCCGCAGGGCGTACCGCCGACGGGTGCCTCCGCGACAGCATTCTCTCTAGCGTGGTCTCTGTTGTGACGTTGTGGCCTGGATCAAACGGCGCAGGCAAATCTACTTATCTCCGATAACTTTAGCAGGCGATTGCGCAAATGGGCGCCCCGGTCCGAGCGTTTCAGGTAACGCCCATCGACAAGAGGGTAAGTCTTGAAGATGCAATTCGGTCGCACCTGTGCGAATTGCGAGAGAAGTCGCCGGGTGTCACCGGCGAAACTGACTTCCGGAAAAATGAAATGTGATCGCGCAAGCTGCGCCGACAGGGCGGTGAGCTTGGGCAGCAGGGTCACAAGGGAATGCGCATAGTCGCGGGCCAGTCCGGCGATCACCTATTCCTGCGGTCTGTCCTGAGTGATCGGTGAGGTTTCCGGTGGCTCTTGCAAAGCTTGATTCGACAAGCCTGCTCTCCTTCATGGCTGACAAAATACGTTCTGTTCCGCGGCACAAAGGGGCCGGCGGGCGCATTTCAAAGTATAGTATGTTTTATTTTCATCAAACAAATTATAAGTAAGAATTATGTTTGTGTAAATTACACATGAAATATAAACGTAATATATATTGAAAATAATCGTATGGAAATATATTTCAAAATAAGTTAGGACTGTGTGTCCCGACTTTGTTTTGGATTTATGTTTCTATATTCAAGAGTATACTAGGGGGGCAGATTGCTCGAGAAAGTCTGTAAACAACGAGGGGGGCAGGATTCGATTCATGTTGGCAAGGGGCCGGAGCTTGTGATCGCCGGACTGGCCCGGGATTGCGCGCATTCGCTGACTTCACTCCTGCCAAAGCTCGCTGCGTTGGCCGCCCGGTTTGAGCGATCACACTTCATTTTTCTGGAAAACAGTTCTGTCGATGACACCAAGCGAATTCTCTCGCAATTCGCACAGGTGCAGCCGCATTGCATCTTCAAGAGCTTCCGTCTCATCGAGGTGCGGCATTGGAAACGATGTGACCGGCTTGCCTTTCTGCGCAATCACCTTGTTTCGCTGGCGGAAAAGGCTGTCGAGCTCCCGGAGAGTGCCTATTACCTGCTGCTTGATCTCGACGATGTGAATTCAGAAATCGACATTGACTACCTTACGCATCTGATCGAGACCGATGACGGCAGCTGGGCTGGCCTGTTTGCCAATCAGCCCGATGCCTATTACGATTTATGGGCTCTGAGGCATCCCACCATCTGCCCGACCGATGTCTGGAAGAATCGGGCTTCCGCGGTGCCGGGAAAAGGAAGCAAGCAGGCTGCCATGCCGAATATCGATAGCATCTGCTTTTCTCTGCCCCGTGATCATGGGCGTCTCGAAGTTGAAAGTGCTTTCGGTGGTCTGGCGTTGTATCGCTTTTCGGCAATCCGCGGCTGCCTATATATCGGCATGGATGAGGATAATGACCAGATCTGCGAGCATGTGGCCTTCAACAAAATGATCTGCGCAAATGGTGGCCGGCTGTTTATCGACAGCGCTTTGGTCAATCACAGCAGCCTGGCCGAGCATGCGCCACCGCACACAGAAAGGCAGCGCCGAACGCTGCGCTGGCGCAAGAAATATATGCGGTTATTGCGTTTATTCTACAGGCTGATGGCCTGATATCGGACGGTCTTTTTTCTGCAATCTGTGATCGGATTCCTGCCATTTTGAAAGAAGGCCTAAATCTCTTGCGATCAGGCGACCTATCCGGTCGCTCGCAGGTGGCGCTAAGCCGCCAGTGTGGCAGGCCAGCAGCACCTGTGCCCGGCCTGCGCAGCTGTTCGCAAGATAAGAGATCAATGGGAATTGGTGCAAAGGGTCTTTTGTTTGTCGTTCTTGGCGTGTACTAAGCCAGATACGAAAAAGAGGAGCACTGGACGCATGGACGCGCGTCAGTTGAAAGTGAAAGCTGCCGAAACGGCTCTTGGCTATGTTGAGAACGGAATGCGGCTTGGTATCGGGACGGGAAGTACCGCACGGGAATTCGTCGCCCTGCTTGGTGAAAAGGTTGCCGAAGGTTTCGAGATCATCGGCGTGCCGACATCGGAGAGTACGGCGCGGCAGTGCCTGGAACTCGGTATCC
Source organism: Martelella sp. HB161492 (assembly GCF_013184775.1). Lineage (GTDB taxonomy): Bacteria > Pseudomonadota > Alphaproteobacteria > Rhizobiales > Rhizobiaceae > Martelella. Next base: position 365,077 of record NZ_JAATVV010000002.1, on the reverse strand, counting down.
CGCTCAAATCACTCGACGAAGTGCTTGAGCTTGATCTGACCATTGACGGCGCTGACGAAATCGATCCGGCGCTGACGCTGATCAAAGGCGGCGGGGGCGCCCTTCTGCGCGAGAAGATCGTTGCCTCCTCTTCGCATCGCATGATTGTCATTGCCGATGAAACCAAGGTCGTTGAAACGCTCGGAGCCTTTCCGCTGCCGATCGAAATCAACCCGTTTGGCTCGGGCGCGACGCGCCTTGCCATCGAAAAGGCTGCCACGCGACTCGGACTTTCCGGGCATATGGACCTGCGGCGTTCGGGCGATGGAGCCTTCATGACCGATGGCGGACACTATATCCTCGATGCATCATTTGGCCGCATTCCCGATGCACAGGCATTGTCTGATGCCTTACACGCGATTCCGGGAGTCGTGGAGCATGGTCTATTTATCAATATTGCAACGCTGGCCATCGTCGCGGGAGCGGATGGCGTGCGCACACTCGAAGCAAGCCAGTAACAGGAGTTTTTGAATGCTTGTCAAAGCGAAGGTCGGTCGTTCCATCGCGGTTGCTGTTGCCGCGCTCGGCATTGGATTTTGCTCGGTCGCCTCCGCCCAGGAGGTTTCGCCCGAACAGCTGCAGGCCGCACGTGGCGCGCTTGATGCGCTCGGCATTACGGCTCAGTTCAACTCGATTTTGCCGGATCAGGCCGAGCTTGTGCAGTCGCAGCTGCTGCAGGTCTATCCGAATTACGCCGACGAGATTAACGATGTCGTGACCAGCGTGGCGATTTCGCTCGCCTCGCGCCGTAACGATCTGGAGCAGGAAGCCGCTCAGATCTACGCCAAGGTCTTCACGGTTGACGAGCTGAAGCAGTTGACGGCCTTCTACGCGTCCGACGTCGGAAAGAAGTTCATTCAGTATGGCCCGATTGCCTCGCGCGAGCTTTCCCAGGCCGGCGATACCTGGGCACAGGGCATTGCCCGCGATCTCAACCAGCAGGCCATGGCCGAGCTGACCAAGAAGATCGGCACTGCCGGTGGTGCTCCGGCGCCGCAGCCCGCCCAGTAAACTGTCCTCGGGCAGGGGGATTGTTATTTGTCATCTGAAGCCCGGCTCGCCGGGCTTTATTTTTATGCGTGCAATCGCCATATGGCGGAAGACCTACAGATTGATGCATTGCAGCAAGGAGCGGATGGATGGACACCTATGATTATGACCTGTTTGTGATTGGCGGCGGTTCCGGCGGTGTCAGAGCCGGCCGGCTTGCAGCCTCAATGGGCAAAAAGGTCGCCATCGCCGAGGAATATCGCTTCGGCGGCACCTGTGTCATCCGCGGCTGCGTGCCGAAAAAGCTGTTCGTCTATGCCTCGCAATATCCGGAGCATTTTGACGATGCCAAAGGCTATGGCTGGCATGTTGGCGAGAGCCGCTTTGACTGGTCGAGCCTGATGGCGGCCAAGGACAAGGAAATTGCCCGGCTTGAGGGGCTCTATCGCAAGGGCCTGGAAAACAACGGCGCCGACATTCTGGAGACGCGCGCGGTCCTGACAGGTCCGCACACGGTCAAGCTGATGTCGACCGGGCGCGAGGTCACGGCGGAGAAGATCCTGATTGCCGTTGGCGGTGCGCCGAACCATCACGGCGAATTGCCGGGTGCCGAGTTCGCCATCTCCTCCAATGAGGCCTTCCATCTCGCGCAGCTGCCGGAAAAGATCGTCATTGCCGGCGGTGGCTATATTGCCGTTGAATTTGCCAATATCTTTCATGGGCTGGGTGTCGAGACCACGCTGATCTATCGCGGGACGGAAATCCTGCGCGGCTTCGACATGGATCTGCGCACTGCGCTGCACGAGGCAATGGAAGAAAAGGGTATCCGCATCATCCTTGGAGATGTGATCACCGGTATCTCCAGGTCTGAGGACGGCACTTTGCATGCGCAGACAGGCAAGAACGGCACGCTTGAGGCCGGCCAGGTGATGCTGGCGCTGGGCCGTGTTCCCAATACGTCCGGTCTTGGCCTTGAAGCCGCCGGTGTCGCTGTCAACACCAAGGGCGCCATTCTGGTCGACGACTATTCGCGCACCAATGTGCCGGGTATTTTCGCGCTGGGCGACGTCACCGACCGGATCCAGCTGACTCCGGTGGCGATCCATGAGGCGATGTGCTTCATCGAGACCGAATACAAGAACAATCCGACCGTGCCCGATCATGACCTGATCGCAACGGCGGTGTTCTCTCAGCCGGAAATCGGCACTGTCGGTCTGCCGGAAGACGAGGCGGCGAAGAAATATGCGGAGCTGGAGGTCTACCTCGCCAAGTTCCGGCCGATGAAGGCGACGCTTTCGGGGCGCGCCGAACGTACGGTGATGAAGCTGATCGTCAATGCTGCAGACCGCACGGTCGTCGGCGCCCATATTCTGGGGCATGATGCCGGCGAGATGGCGCAGCTGCTCGGGATTGCGCTGAAGAGCGGCGCCACCAAGGATGATTTCGACCGCACCATGGCTGTTCATCCGACGGCTTCGGAAGAACTGGTGACGATGTACAGCCCGAGCTATCGGGTGAAGAACGGCGCACGCGTCTGAAGAGCGCCGCGCCGTCAAGACGCAGCAGCCGGGCGATCAGCTCGGCTGTGTGCGTGAGTTCGCGCCATTCCGGCGCTTCCAGCGGGTCGGCGAGGGGCGCGCAGCCGCGTTCCGGCCGCAGCGGGGTTGCGGCAAGCCAGTCGTGAAGCATAATGATTTCCTGACCTTGTCTTCGGGTGTGATCCAAAGCTAGGCGGCCTTGGCGCTGCGCTGTAGTGGTTGCCGATGAAAGGCGCTTTTCATTTTCGAACGTTCCGCCGTCGCGTTGCTGCGGTAAAACGGTGCCGGAGCGTTTTGCGGGAGTGGTGACTATGGCGGATGCAAGCTGGGACGATCTTCAGCTCTTTTTCGAGGTGGCTGAGACCGGTGGCCTGAGCGGTGCGTCGCAGCGCACGGGACAGAGCGCGCCGACCATCGGGCGCAAGATGCTGGCGCTGGAACGCACGCTCGGGCGCTCGCTGTTCTTCCGCTCGCAGCGCGGTTACCGGCTGGCCCATGACGGTGAGATCCTGTTTGAACGGGTCAAGATCATGCGCGCGGCGGCCAACGGCATAGCCGACTGGCACAAGGACGCATTTGCGCTTCCGATTGTCGCGGTTTCCATCGAGACTTGGATTTCGGGGCTGCTGACGGATCATGTCGGTCAGATCCGCAGTGCCGAGGACCCGTTCCGCATCTGCTGCAATTCCGTCCGCCAGGGGCTGGATCTCACCTTTCGCGGCGCCGATGTGGCAGTGCTGTTCTCCGCGCCGGAAAGCGGCAATCTGGCGGTCAGGCGCAGCGTCAGCATGGCTTATGCGGTCTATCGCGCGCGGGCCGAAAGCGGCAATAATGATCTGCCATGGATCTCGCTTGGCACCTCGATCGCCGAAACGGCGGCCGATCGCTACGTTTTCGAAAATCACGAGCCGGGCATCATGATCTGGACCGAGGATCGCCATCTCGTGCCGCGCCTGATCGAACAGGGGGCAGGGCGATCGATCCTGCCGGTGCATGAGGGAGACCGCAACGAGAAGCTTGTGCGTGAGAGCGACGTGATCGAAACGCTGACGCATCCGCTCTTTATCGTTGCCCATGATGACGACCGCCACCGGCCCGAAATCCGGCTTGTGATCGAGCGTCTCGCCACGCTGCTGAAGGCGCTGGAGCCGCGTCTGACGGGCGCTAAGAGGGCTTCCTAGCCGATTGCCCGTTTGGGTATACAAACCGGCCTGAAGCGTCTATAAGCCCTCGATCCAGGGAGAGAGGCCGGTTCGGGCGTTCCGGACCGTAAGGACAGGTAGAGAAGACAATGGATAGAGCAACAAACTGGACACCGGGAAGCTGGCGTAAAAAGCCGATCCTTCAGGTGCCGGACTACCCGGATAAGGCAAAGCTTGCCGAAGCAGAGGCATCGCTTGCGAAATATCCGCCGCTCGTCTTTGCCGGCGAGGCCCGCCGTCTGAAATCGGCGCTGGCCAAAGTCAGCGAGGGCAAGGGCTTTTTGCTGCAGGGCGGTGATTGCGCCGAGAGCTTTGCGGAGCATGGCGCGGACACGATCCGTGACTTTTTCCGCGCCTTTCTGCAGATGGCCGTTGTCCTGACCTTTGGTGCCCAGCAGCCGGTGGTCAAGGTTGGCCGCATTGCCGGCCAGTTCGCCAAGCCGCGTTCAAATCCCAACGAGACCATCAACGGTGTCACGCTGCCGAGCTATCGCGGTGACATCATCAATGGCATCGAATTCACCGAAGAGGCGCGTATCCCCGATCCGCAGCGCCAGCTGATGGCCTATCGCCAGTCGGCGGCGACGCTCAACCTGCTGCGTGCCTTTTCCATGGGTGGCTATGCCAATCTGGAAAATGTGCATCAGTGGATGCTCGGCTTCGTCAAGGACAGCCCTCAGGGCGAACGCTATCAGAAGCTGGCTGACCGTCTGTCGGAAACCATGTCCTTCATGCGGGCGATCGGCATTACCGCCGATTCCAACCATGCGCTGAGCGAAACCGATTTCTTCACCAGCCACGAGGCATTGCTGCTTGGCTATGAAGAAGCGCTGACACGCGTCGATTCGACCTCGGGTGACTGGTATGCCACGTCCGGCCACATGATCTGGATCGGCGACCGCACGCGTCAGGCCGATCACGCCCATGTCGAATATTGCCGCGGCATCAAGAACCCGATCGGGCTGAAATGCGGTCCTTCGCTGGCCGAGGACGATCTTCTGCGGCTGACGGATATTCTCAACCCCGACAATGAAGCCGGTCGGCTGACGCTGATCTGCCGCTTTGGCCATGACAAGGTTGCAGAACATCTGCCGCGCCTCATTCGCGCTGTCGAGCGTGAGGGCAAGAAGGTGGTCTGGTCCTGTGATCCGATGCATGGCAACACGATCACGCTCAACTCCTACAAGACGCGCCCCTTCGAGCGCATTTTGGCGGAGGTCGAGGCCTTCTTCCAGATCCACCGCGCCGAAGGCTCCTATCCGGGCGGCGTGCATGTGGAGATGACCGGCAAGGATGTGACGGAGTGCACAGGTGGCGCCTGGGCGCTGACGGGCGAGGATCTTCACGACCGCTATCACACCCATTGCGATCCGCGTCTCAATGCCGATCAGGCGCTGGAACTGGCCTTCCTGATGGCCGAGCGCATGAAGAGTGCTTTCGAGGAAAAGAAGCTGGCGATCAACGCATAACCGCCGCCGATCACGCTTTTTCAACGGGGCCCTTTGTGGCCCCGTTTTGCTTTCGCGGCTTGAGCTTGATTGCAAAACATGGTGTGCATGGTATCGGTTCGCCGAACCGCTTTTGAACAATTTGCATGATGGGCGACATTGCCATGATCACCGACCATATGAAAATCGCGCTTGCTCAGCTCAACCCGACCGTCGGGGATGTGACGGGCAATGTCGAAAAGCTGAAGGCTGCACGCGAAAAGGCCGCTGCGGCCGGCGCCGATCTTGTTGTTTCGACCGAGCTTTTCATTTCAGGCTATCAGCCTGAAGATCTGGTGATGAAGCCATCCTTCCTGGCAGCCTGCCAGAAGGCCGTTGAGACCCTTGCTGCCTTGACGGCTGATGGCGGCCCCGGCGTGATCGTCGGCTTCCCGCGGCAGGGCGAAGCAGGGCGGCATAATGCGGTTGCCGTGCTTGACGGCGGCGAGATCATTGCGATCCGTGACAAGGTTGATCTGCCGAATTACGGCGAGTTCGACGAAAAGCGCGTCTTCATTCCGGGCGACATGCCGGGCCCTGTCAATTTCCGCGGTGTCCGGATCGGCATTCCGATCTGCGAGGACATCTGGGGCGATCTCGGCGTCTGTGAAACGCTGGCCGAAAGCGGCGCCGAGCTGCTCCTGTCTCCCAATGGTTCTCCCTATTACCGCGGCAAGGTGGATATCCGCCATCAGGTCGTGCTGAAACAGGTGATCGAGACCGGACTGCCGCTGGTCTATCTCAATACGGTCGGCGGCCAGGATGAGCTTGTCTATGACGGTGCCAGCTTCGGCTTCAATCCTGACCGCACGCTTGCGTTTCAGGCCGGCGAGTTCGCCTCGGAGATCATCATGTCCGAATGGCAGCGCGGCGCGGATGGCTGGACGATCGTCAACGGCACCTTCGCGCCGATCCCGACGGGCGAGGAAGCGGATTACCGCGCCTGCGTGCTGGGGCTTGGCGACTATGTCAACAAGAATGGCTTCAAGGGCGTGGTTCTGGGGTTGTCGGGCGGCATTGACTCAGCGCTTTGCGCGGCCATGGCCGTGGATGCTCTGGGGCCTGAGCGGGTGCATTGCGTCATGCTGCCCTATCGCTACACCTCGGACGATTCGCTGAAAGATGCGGCTGACTGTGCGAAGGCGATCGGCTGCCGCTACGATATCGTGCCGATCGAGGAACCGGTCACCGGTTTCATGGCGACGCTTTCGGATTTGTTTGAAGGCACCGAAGAGGGAATCACCGAGGAGAACCTGCAGAGCCGCACGCGCGGCACGATCCTGATGGCGATCTCCAACAAGTTCGGATTCATGGTCGTTACCACCGGCAACAAATCTGAGATGTCGGTTGGATATGCCACGCTCTACGGCGATATGAATGGCGGCTTCAACCCGATCAAGGATCTGTACAAGATGCAGGTCTATGCCATTTCCGACTGGCGCAACAGGCACCAGCTGGAAGGCATGAAAGGTCCGGCGCTGAACCTTATCCCGCAGAATATCATCGACAAGAAACCCTCTGCCGAATTGCGGCCGAACCAGACGGATCAGGATTCGCTGCCGCCCTATCCGGCGCTGGATGATATGCTTGAATGCCTGGTGGAAAAGGAAATGGCGGTTGATGCCATTGTCGCGCGTGGCCATGATGCGGCGACCGTGCACCGGATCGAGCATCTGCTCTATATCGCCGAATACAAGCGCCGCCAGTCGGCGCCGGGCGTGAAGATCACCAAGAAGAATTTCGGACGCGACCGGCGTTACCCGATTACCAACCGGTTCCGGGATCGCTGAGAGCGAAAGAACGACCGTTTTACGCGAGGGAAATAGCGATGCGCAGTTCCGTTGAAATCTATGATCTGGCGGCCGGGCAATCGCGTGTCGTCTTTCAGTCGGAGGAACTGATCGAGGCGCCGAACTGGTCACCCGATGGGCGCTGGCTGATGCTCAACAGTGACGGGCGCCTGTTCTGCCTGTCGCTGGGCGAGGTCAAGCCGACGCTTCTGCCGATGGATACGGGCTTTGCCGTCAGGTGCAACAATGACCATGGCATTTCCCCGGATGGCCGCATGATCGCCATATCGGACAAATGCGAATTCGGAAAATCGGCAATCTATACGCTGCCGGTCGAAGGCGGTACGCCGAAACTGGTGACGAAAAACCTGCCCTCCTACTGGCATGGCTGGTCTCCGGATGGCAGCCGCTTTGCCTATTGCGGCATCCGCGATGATCTCTTCGATATCTATACGATCGCTGCCACGGGCGGTGATGAAACCCGGCTGACCCACGGCGAGGGGCGCAATGACGGCCCGGATTATTCCTTCGACGGCCAATGGATCTATTTCAACTCTTCGCGTACCGGGTTGATGCAGATCTGGCGTATTCATCCCGATGGCACGGGGCTGGAGCAGATCACATCCGACAATTACGGCAACTGGTTTGCCCATCCGTCTCCCGCCAATGACCGGGTTATCCTGATCTCCTATGCGCCGGATGTCTTTGATCACCCGCGCGACCAGGACGTCGAGATCCGGATGATGGATATGGATGGCGGCAATCTGACAAGCCTGTTCGGGCTTTTCGGCGGACAGGGAACAATGAACTCCCCCAACTGGGCGCCTGATGGTCACGCCTTCGCCTATGTGCGCTATTTTCCTGTCTGAGCCTGCCTATATCGGCATTTGACCGGGCTATTCGGCGTCTTGCGACGCTGAATGCCTCTGCGGAAGAGCCTGTGTCATCAAGGTGAAACACGACTCTGGTTTTACGTGGCTATCCTTTGAGCGATAGATGCCGCCATGATCATGCGGCCGGGGACAGGTCAATGGAAACCAGACAGTTCAGAACGCTTTTCATATCCGACGTCCATCTCGGATCGAAGGCCGCAAAGGCCGACTATCTGCTGGACTTCATGCGTCACCATGAGGCTGAGACGATCATTCTCGTCGGCGATATCGTCGACGGCTGGCGGCTCAAGCGCAGCTGGTACTGGCCGCAGCCTTTCAATGATGTGGTTCAGAAGCTTTTGCGCAAGGCGCGCAAGGGGGCACGCATCATCTATATTCCCGGCAATCACGACGAGTTTCTGCGCGATTTTCCCGGCATGCATTTCGGTGGCGTCGAGGTGGCGCAGAAGATGATCTTCGAGGCGGGGGATGGCCGGAAATATCTCGTCATTCATGGTGATGAATTTGACGTCGTCGTGCGCCATGCCCGTGTGCTGGCCTATCTCGGCGACTGGGCCTATGACGCTGCGATCGCCATCAATGTCGTGCTTGCCGCTGTGCGCCGCAAACTCGGCTTTTCCTATTGGTCGTTCTCGGCCTGGGCCAAGCAGCAGGTCAAGCATGCGGTCAATTTCATCGGCGAATTCCAGCGCGTCGTCGTCGAAGAGGCGCGCCGTCAGGAGGTCGATGGCGTGATCTGCGGTCATATCCATCATGCCGTGATGGAGGATATGGACGGTATTGCCTATATCAATACCGGCGACTGGGTTGAAAGCTGTACGGCGATTGCCGAGCATTTTGACGGAACATTTGAGCTGATCACCTGGAACGAGATTCGTGGCGAGGTCGGCGAAGCGGAGGATGAGCCGGCGGTGTTCGAGGGTGCCGAGGTCATCGAACACGCGCTCAAGGCGGCAGGCAAGGCGGCGTGATCGCCGTCGCGACATCGGCGCAACGTCCGAGAATTAAACAATGACAGGTTCCTAAAGGGGCTTGCATTCCTGCCTTCTCCATGAAAAGCCTATTCTTTATAGGCCGATAAGTGTTCGCGCTGACCGCGAAGCGAATATTGTGCCGCGTTTTTTCTGCCAGGTGCTCCTGATCGCCGGCAAAGATAAAGGCGGGCGACGGCCATGTATGAGGAATACTGGAGATTGCGGCGGGCCGCTGGCCAAGCCGTACCGGGCAGGGATGGAAGTTGCGATTGGCGGAAGAAGCGCAGGCTATATTCGAGATCGATACGGCTGCTCCTGGCGGGGACGTTTTACTCACCCTCAAGGGCGCATGGACGGTTCATGCCTCCAGGACATTTTTCGATCAGAGAAAGAAACGGGTCGCTGCGATCAAGGCGGCAGGCGCTGCGCGTGCCGTGATCGATCTTTCCGGCATCGAGCAGGTTGATACGGCAGGTGCCTGGCTGATCCGGCTGCTGCAGGATGATTGTCGGGATGCGGGGCTTGAGGCTGAACTCAGCCGGATGAACGACCGCATTGCGGAATTGATGGAAGCGATCCCGGATGAGCTTCCTGAGCCTGAAAAGCCACCGGTCGACAGCCGGTCGCTTGGGCACCGTATTGTCGAGCAGATCGGTCGCTCCACGGTCTCCGCCGGTCATGATCTTTATGATGGTCTGGGCTATTTCGGTGCGCTTTTCGTCGGCCTCTACAATATTTTCACCCGGCGCTCCGGCGTGAATTTTGCCTCGGTCACGGCGCAGCTTGATCATATGGGCGTGCGCGCCGTGCCGATCATAGCGCTGATGTCCTTTCTTGTCGGCGGCATCATTGCGCAGCAGGGCGCTTTCCAGCTGCGCTATTTCGGCGCGGAACTTTTCGTTGTCGATCTGGTCGGCATTCTGCAATTGCGCGAAATCGGCGTGCTTTTGACCGCAATCATGATTGCCGGGCGGTCCGGCAGTGCGATCACGGCCGAGATCGGCGCGATGAAGATGCGTGAGGAGATCGATGCCCTGCGTGTGATGGGCTTTGATGCGATCGCCGTGCTGGTCTTCCCGCGGATGCTGGCGCTGCTGATCGCGCTGCCGCTTCTGACGATTGTCGCCAATTTCAGCGCGCTCGCGGGCGCCGCCATCGTTGTCGATGTCTATTGCGGCATCACCTTTCAGACCTTCATGCAGCGTCTGCATGAGGCGGTGACGCTGTCGACCGTGATATCCGGCATGGCCAAAGCCCCCTTCATGGCGCTGATCATCGCCATCGTCGCCTCGATGGAGGGCATGAAAGTGGGCGGCAGTGCCGAATCGCTCGGCAAGAAGGTGACGGCAGCGGTGGTGAAGGCGATTTTCATCGTGATTGTGGTTGATGGCATTTTCGCCATGTTCTACGCGGCAATCAATTTTTGAGGGCTCAGTTGGATCAGAAGCAGGACGGCATAAGCGAAGAGACGCGGGAGACCATTCTGACGGTCCGGGGCCTGACTGTGGGCTTCGGAAATGCGTCGAATGTGCTCGAGAATCTCGATCTGGACGTCTATCGCGGCGAGATCCTCGGTTTTGTCGGCGGCTCGGGCACCGGCAAGTCCGTGCTGATGCGCACGATCTTGCGGCTTAACCGGCGCAAGGCGGGCAGCATCAAGATCTTCGGCGGTGATTTCGACGAGATCGGCCTTGATGAGCGTCTGGCCATCGAGATGCGGATTGGCGTTCTGTTTCAGCAGGGTGCGCTGTTCTCCGGCCTCACCGTGCTTGAAAATATCCAGGTGCCGATGCGCGAATATCTCGATCTGCCGAAGTCGCTGATGGATGATCTGGCGCGACTGAAGATCGAAATGGTCGGATTGCGCCCCGAAGCGGCGAGCCGTTACCCCTCGGAGCTTTCCGGCGGCATGATCAAGCGGGCGGCGCTGGCGCGGGCGCTGGCACTCGACCCCGATCTTGTGTTTCTCGATGAACCGACATCCGGCCTCGACCCGATCGGTGCCGCTGAATTTGACGAGCTGATCGCCCGCTTACGTGACACGCTCGGGTTGACGGTCTATATGGTGACCCATGATCTCGACAGTATCAGTGCTGTCTGTGACCGGATCGCCGTGCTTGGAAAGAAGCGGGTTCTCGTTGAGGGAACGCTGGACACCATGCTTCACTATGATGATCCATGGGTCAAAAGCTACTTCCGGGGCAAGCGCTCCCGGGCAATTTTCCAGAACGCGGCCAGTGGCCAGAACAGTTGACGGGTAAACATGGAAACCAAAGCTAACTATTCCATCGTCGGTATTTTCGTTCTGGTCGTGCTGGTGGCCGGCGCCGGCTTTATATACTGGATCGAGCAATATGGACGCCAGGGGCCGATGGCTGAACTGGTCGTGCGTATTCCCGGCTCTGCCAATGGGCTGACTGTCGGTTCGCCCGTCCGGTTCAATGGCATTCAGGTGGGGGCGATCAACAAGCTGCGCATTGATCCGCAGGATCCGCGCTTCACGATTGCCGAGACGACGGTAAAGGCCGATACGCCGGTTCACGAATCGACGGTGGCCAAGCTGGAACTGTCGGGTCTGACAGGCTCGGGCTATATCGAGCTGTCGGCCGGTGGCGAAAGCGGTCCGAATATCCTGCAGGAAGCGCTGGACAACGACACATATGCGACATTGACGGCCGATAAATCGAGCCTGGCCAACCTGTTGGCAACGGCCGATCAGATCATGAAACGGGTGGATGACACGATTACCCAGGTTCAAAGCATGATCACAACGGTCAACACGCCGCTCACCAAGACGGTCAGCAATATTCAGGATTTCACCGATGTCCTCAGCAAGAATTCCGACAATATCAATACCTTCCTGTCGACGGTGGGGGAACTGTCCGGCACGGTCAAGCAGCTCTCCGGCAAGCTCGACGAAACGCTGACCGGGCTTGATAAGGTGATTGCCGCCGTCAATCCGGATCAGGTGGGCAATATCGTTTCCAATGCCAACACGATCACCGAGAATGTCGCCGTTTCCTCGGAGCATCTGAACGAGGTGATCGACCAGTTCAGCAAGACGGTGGAAACCTATAAGGGCATGGCCTCGCAGGCCCAGTCGGCCTTCCAGCAGATCAATGATATCGTCGCGGCGATTGATCCGCAGAAAGTCGGCAGCTCGGTCGATGATCTGGCTTCAACCATGAACGACGCCAAGGCTGCGGTGAATTCGATCAAATCCGTGGCGGACAACGTCAATGCCCATAGCGACCAGATCGACAGTACGCTCACCAATCTCAGTGAACTGTCGAAGAAGCTGAACGACGCATCGACGCGGGTTGATACCATCCTGACCAAGGTTGACACGCTTCTCGGTTCGGACGACACGAAGTCGCTTTCCGTCGAAGCCCGCGAGACGCTGGAATCAGTCCGTCAGGTTGCCGAAACGCTGAACACCCGGATCGGACCGATTGCCGACAATCTCGACAGTTTCTCCGGCTCCGGTCTTCGCAATGTCAATGCTCTCGTCGAACAGTTGCGCACGACCATCAATTCGCTTGACCGGACGGTGTCCGGGATCGCGCGTGATCCGCAGCAGCTCATCTTCGGCGGCCAGACCGTAAAACCCTATGACGGACGCACCCGTTACTGATGGACGAATGGCAGTGATTGCGATTAATGTCGCAATTACATGTCAGGATCTTGTAATATTTTATAATTTTCGTTTGAGTACAAAGCTGGAAGGGTAACCGGAAAGCGGAACGGTAGGACTGATGAAAAACTTGAAGTCGACAGGGCAAGGGATGCATCATATGGCGCGGCCGGTGCTTGCCGCAGCGCTTGGTGCAGCGCTCCTATCCGGCTGTGCCGTTCGTCCGACCAATGATACTTTTGCGCTTTCGGCGACGCCTGAAATCGCAACGGCAAGTGCCACGACCACAGCCACAAAGAAGCTCCAGATTCTCGTGCCAACACCGGGCGCGATGCAGGCTCTGGCGGGGCAGGATATCGTCGTGCGGCTTCCGGGTTCGGAGATCCGCTATCTCTCGAAGGCCCAGTGGGGCGACAATCTGCCAAACCTCGTTCAGGCCAACCTTGTTGCCGGTCTTGAGCGGACGGGTGCTTTTGGCGGTGTCGGCATGCCGGGGCAGGGCCTGGCGATCGACTATCAGCTTGTCGTCGAGATCCGTGATTTCTCGATCGATGCTGCAGGTGGCGGCACGGCCAATGTCTCGCTTGCCGTCAAGCTGGTTGATGATCGCAGCGGCGTCGTCAAGGCGCAGAATGTTTTCGACACCAAGGTGGGCGTCAACCCGACGGCCAGCAACGGCGTGCTCGTCAGCGCACTTGATCAGGCCTCGGCTCAGGCTACGTCTGCAATCGTGGCATGGGCCGTGTCGACGCTTTAAGGCGTTTCGGCTTTTCCTGAAGGCGCGAAAGCGCTCTGTTGCGTGTCGGGCGGCATGTCCGGCCGGAAAACCGCTCTTCCCGGAAAATCTGCTGTCGCATGGCCGGTCGCGTGTTGCGGGGTTCGGCACGCGCGGATCCGCCGATGCAGGACATGGCATTTGCCTGACAGATGCGTTCCGCCATCGCCGCTTTCAGCTTGCCTGACGCATGTGCAGGGCCTGCCTGGATTGCGGGATCGCAACAAAAAGGCGATCTATCTTATTGAATCTAAGCATCGTTCTTTTCGCTGACGCCATGCCTGTGCTTGTCACAGGCTGGGTCTGCACGGCGAAAGAGCGTCCAGTGCCCTGAAGAGCCTTGATCCTCGTGACGAGCACGGGGATGACGACGGAGGGGCCCACCGCAAACGGGCAATCAGCATGACCTTGTCAGCAATAGAAAGGCGCCCTGAGGCGCCTTTCAAATTCTTTGACGGGGTCTGGCTGCCTCAGCGCAGGCGCCCTGAGGCGTGGGCGAGCATGGTGTAGACCTTGCCGGTATCCGAGGTCAGATAGGTCTGAACGACGGCGCGGTCACGATGCTTATCCATGACATCGGCGAGCAGCTTTTCAAAATCGGCGATGTAGCGGTCGACGGCGGTACGGAAGTCGCGATCGCTTTCATATTTCGACTTGATCTCGTCGAAGGTGTGCTGGCCCTTCAGCGTATAGAGGCGCCGGGTAAAGATGTCGCGTTCGCCCTGCTGATAGCGGCGCCACAACTCGACCGATGCATCGTGATCGATGGCGCGGGCGATGTCGACGGACAGCGAGTTCAGCGAATCGACCACCTGATTTGGCTTGCGGTCGGCGGCGGACTGGCGCGGGGCGGACTGGACGCCGCGCGGGGCGCTTTCCTCCCGCGCCGCTGCGCGCAGAAGATCGCTGATCCAGCCGTCGCCGCTTGGTGCTGCCGATGCCGATGTTGCCTGACGCGGCGCCGCGGCGGCCTGGCCAGAGGTGGACGACAGGGATGGCATTGCTGCCGGCGCGGTCGTCGCACTGCCACGCAGCTGCGGCATGTCGCTGACCTGCGGCATGGAGGGGCGCTGGGGCAGGGAACCGGCCGGCGGGCTCATGCTCGGCCGTTCACTGCGTGCAGGAGCGACGTTTACAGGTGCCGGCTGGGCCTCGGGGGCCGGAGCGATCTGCTGGCGCGAGGCACTGATCAGGCCGGAAATGTCCTTCAATGCCCGAATCTGATCCTCGACGGCGCGGCGCATGTTAGTCGCCGATTCGCGAGCCTCTTCCGGCAGGTCGTGGATGCCGCGCTTGACTGCCATGCGGGTCGTGTCGAGTTCATCACGGATCTCTGTCGAGATCTTGCGGATTTCTTCCGTCGCACCGGCAAAGCGGCGAGCCGCATCCTCAACGGAGCCCTTCAGCGTTTCGCGGATGGTCTTGGCGGAGAGTTCCGATGCCTTGCCAGCCTCTGTGACGGTGCGCCCGACATCTTCCATGGAGGCGGATATGCCGGAGCGCAGACGCGTTGCCATGGCTTCGCTGTTGCGCTGGGTGTCGCTGATCGACGCGGCGACGGCTTCGGCTGCAGCCTTGAGGGCATGCTCGATCTCGCCGGAGCGTGCGGCAAGTTCGTCGGACAGCGCGCTGAGCGCCGTCTGCCGTTCGGCCAGCGTCGAGGACAGGCCCGACTGCGCCTTCTCGATAAGCAGCGATGCCTGGCTGAGGATCGACGAATGGCTGTCGATCCGGCTGGCAATATCGGAAATGGCCGAAAGCGCGCCGCTGCTCGACTGATCGAGACGTGCGATCTTGTCGTCGAGCATCTGGCCGGAACGGGCCAGGTTTTCGGCGGTATTGGCAGATGTTCCCATCAGCTGCTGTGCGGTCGAAGCGAGGCGGCGATCGGCGACGGAGAGGTCGGCCGAGGCTTTCTCGATCATCTCGCTGAGCTGCGACTGGCTGATGCCGAGCGAGTTGATCAGTGCCTTCACATTTTCCGCCAGCGCATTGCTGTCATTGCGCAGGCTGTCACCTGCATCCGCAGCGGCGCGGCTGATTTCCTCGGCTGCCTGGCGGCCCGTGCCGGCATAGCTTGCAATCAGCGGCCGCGCCTTCTGCTCGATCAGAGTGTTGAGGTCGCTTGCATGACCGGCGAGCATGGAATTCATGTCACGGGCACGCTCGTCCAGGGTCGTGCTGATGGCTGCACTGCGGGCCTGCAGGGCGCGGTCGACGGCGCCCAGCGTTTCCTCAAGCGCCCTGGTCTGCTGGCTGAGATTGACGCGGATGGATTCGCTGCGTTCGGCGACCTTGCGCTCGGTGTTCTGCAGTTCCTCGGCCAGCTTGTCGGTAGAGGTGTTCATCATCGCATTCAGATCTTCGGTGCGAACAGCAAGCTGCTGTTCGGCGCCGTTGATCGTCTGGCGGATGGCACCGACCTGGCTGTCGATGCGCTGCATCGTTGCGGCGATGATCTCGGCAATGCGGCTGCTGTTCTCGCTGGCGCTTTCACCGGCAGCCTCGGCCTGTGCGGCAAGCCGGTTCTGCAGATCGCTGGCGCGGGCGAAGATGCCGCTTGTGCTGCTTTCGAGGTTCTGCATGAAGGATGCGCTGGTGGCCGAAAGCTGTTCGGCGAAATCACGGCCGGCCTCTTCAAGAAGCATGCGGGCCTGTTCCGCTCCGGCATTCATGCTGGCTGAGGTTTCGGCAAGCGTGCTGCGCAGATCGCCGGTCAGGCGGCCGACCTGATCCTGCATCACCTGATTGACATTGGTAAGTCCGGCATCAAGGGCACGCTCCAGCGTGGAGAAGCGCTCACCGATATGACCGGCGCCATTGTCGATGGTCCGTTCCAGTTGATCGCGCTGGTTTTCGAGGGTTTCTGAGATGCGGTCGCTCGCGGCCTGGCCGGCATTCTCCAGCCTGCGGGTCTTTTCATCCAGCATTCCGGAAAGCCGGGTGTCGATCTGCGCGCCGGATTCGGCCAGAGCACGGGCATGGTTCGACAGCGTGTCGGAAATCTGCAGGCTGGCATTTTCGCTGGCCTGTTCGAACATCCGCGTCTGCTCGCTCATCACGCCTGCAACCCGCTCTGCCGTGCCGCGGCTTGCCTCTTCGACCTTGCCTGCATGGTGGGTGAGGGTCTGGTCGAGACGGTTCTCCGCATTGGCGGTAGCGGCGTCAAAGCGATTGGCGTGGCCGCTGAGGATCTGATCGAGGCGGTTTGCCGATTGCTCGCTCGTCTCATCAATCTGGAAGGCATGGGCAGCATAGGCGCCGCTGAGCCGCTCTTCATGCGACGACAGAAGGTTTTCCATGCGCTGAGCCGACTGCTCACCGGTATCGCTGATGCGTGCGGTATGGGCGCTGAGCGTCGCATCGATCTGCTGGCGGGCAGAAGCGGTCGTCGCGTCAATGCGACCGACATGGCTCTCCAGCGTGTGGTTGAGCTGGTTGCGGGCTTCGTCGCCAGCGCCGTCGATCTGCTGGGCGTAGTCGGAAAGCGCCGATGTCAGTTTTTCCGAAGCGTTGCGCGCTGAAGAATCAACAGAGGCGGCGTGACGGTTCAGAGCCTCATCCAGTTTCTCGCCGGTGGCGGTGATTGTGCTCTCGACGCGCTTGGTGCCTTCGTTGACCAGCGTGTTCAGGCTTTCGATCCGTTCATCAAGGCGCCCGGTATTGTCTGTCAGCGTCTGGTTGATGCCCTGGAAGGAGTTCTCGACCCGGCTGGTCATGGCTTCCGCCGACTGGCCAATCAGTCTGGCAGCCGTGCCGACCTTGTCGGCAATGGCACCGGCCGAACCGCGCAGGCGCTGGTCGAGGGCCTCGCCGGACTTGTCGATCATCTCGCGCAGGGCCTCTTCACGGCCTTCGAGCGACATTTCGAGCAGGCTGGTGGTTGCCGCCAGCGTGGCGCTGATATTGGTGGTTTCCTCAGTCAGCGTGGATTCCAGCTGGGCGACCTGCTGGGACAGGGCCGTCTCCATCGCCTTGCTGCCGCGCGCCATGGTCGCGTCGATACGGGTGTCGGCGTCGGTAATCTGCGTGTCGAGGTGTTCCAGACGGGAATTGAGCGTCTGGTCGAAACGTCCGATCCGCTCGTCCAGACTGCCGTCGAGCTGACGGATGCGCCCGTCCATGTTCTCGCCGATCTGACCGATGCGGTTTTCAAGCGTTCCATCGAGCTGCTGCAGGCGGCCGTCGAAGCTGTCGCCGATCTGGTTGATCCGGCTGTCGAAGCTCTTGTCGAACTCGCCGATACGGCTGTCGAGCTGGCCGATGCGGCCATCGAAACTCTGTCCGATCTGGTCAATGCGGCTGTCGAGATTGCCGTCCAGCTTTTCGATGCGGCTGTCGAGGCTCTGGTTGAATTCACCAATGCGGCTGTCGATCTGGCCGATACGACCGTCAATGTTCTGGCCGATCTGGTCGATGCGGCCGTCGAGATTGCTGTCCAGCTTTTCGATGCGGCTGTCGAAGCTGCGGTCGAATTCGCCAATGCGGCTGTCGAGTTTCTCGATACGGCCGTCAAAGCCCTGGCCGATATGGTCGATGCGCTCGTCGAGATGGCTGTCGAGCCTGGTCAGGCGGTCGTCCAGTGTCTGCTCGATGCGGTCGGTCTTGGTGTCGAGGGTGAAGTCGAGTTCGATCAGGCGGTCGCCAAGGGCGGTATCGAGTTCGCGGACCCGGCCGTCGAGGCTCTTGTCGAACTGCTCAATACGGCCATCAAGGCTCTGTTCCATGCGCTCGGCGCCGTCGCGCAAACTGGTCTCCAGGCGGGTCTGCTGACCCTCATAGGCTTCACGCAGGGACCTGCCACCTTCCTCAAAGGTCGTGGCGATGCGGCTTTCGACAGCCTCGACATTCTTGCTGAAGCTGTCGGAACGTTCGAAAAGCGTGCTTTCGATGCGGCTCGATGCTGTATCAAGCGACGAGGCGATCTGCCGGTGGCCCTGACCGAGCGTTTCATCGATACGGCTGGCGCCCGAATCAAGCGTCTGGGCAATGGCATCTTCACTGGTGCCAAGCGTTGCGGCGAGTGCCAGGGATTGTTCGGCAAAGCGCTGCTCGAAATCGTCGCGTGCGTTCGACAGCAGCGAATCGAGTGAGGAATTGCCCTCGACGATCGCCTGGTTGAGGCGGCCGAGATTGCTGTCGAGCCTGCTTTCAAGAGCATTGCTCTGCTCGTCGATGCCATCGGAAAAGCTTGTGAGGCGGTTGCCGAGATTGGCCGAGAAGCGGGTGATCGAGGCTTCGAGGCGCTGGTCGACGAAGTTGCCGCGCTCTTCGATCTGGCGATCGATCTCGGCACTGGCTTCGCCGAGCTGCTGATTGAAGTTTGCCTGGGTCTGGCTGATCGTGGCGGAAAGGCCGCCCATGATGCGGTCAAGCGCCTCGCTCATCGACTTCTCGCCTGTTTCGGCGGCATCGAGAAGTGCGCGGGCACGATTGGTCAGAATGTCGTCAAGTTCGCGGCTGCGCTCGGCAAGGCTGGCATTCAGCCGCTCTGCGTCCTGACTGAACGAGGCCGCTCTGGTCTCGAATTCGCCGATCAGCGCGCGGCTGGTATCCGTCATCTGCGACGTCATGGTTTCGAAGCGGTTTTCGAACAGGTCAGACAGCGAGGAGTGGGCGCGATCAAAGCTTTCCTGCAGCGAGGCGGAACGCTGATCGAGGCTTTCCTCAATCTTGTGAGCCGCTGTGCTGGACCGTTCCTCGATCTGCGCAGCGCGCGTTTCAAGCATTTCGGCAACGCCGTCGCCCGCGGTGCTGACCGTGCGGGTCAGTTCGTCCATGGCGGCGGAGACATCCTTGCGCAGCTGATCATTGGTGCCAAGAATCGATGTGCGCAGCCGTGCGGCGTGGTTGATCACGGCTTCACGCTCGGCGGAAAGCTCCTGCACCAGATTGCGAACGCGGATCTCGTTATCCGCATAGGAGCGTTCCAGTGCGTTGACTTCCGAATGGACCAGGTTTTCCAGTTCTGTCGCCCGCGCGATCGTGCGTTCGATGCCTTCATTCATGGCATAGACTTCACGGCGGACGGCCTGACCGACACTGCGAACCTGCTGAACACCCGTTTCATCCGGCTCTGCCAGGCGCAGCGCCACTTCTGCCATCGAGCGAGCGGCTTCATGCATGTCGCGCGCACGCGCCATCATGATGGTGGAGGCAAACAGCAGGAAGATCGGAATGAAGGTCAGGACGAGCGCGATGCCCATGCCGTCAATGGCGAAAATCGCGCGCAGCGATGGCGCCGCGGAAATTTCTGAGCCGAAAATCAGCAACGTTGTGCCAAGGCCGAGGATCAGCCAGATCACGGCAGCAATCGAAACGTTCTTCAGAACCGGAAAGATCGAGCGGCTGTCAAAGGCGCGCAATATGTTGTGTGTCGAAAAGCGGCCCGGATCGTTGGCGGGCTTGAATTCTGGCGATTTGGGATGGGACGAGGTGGCGCGCTTCGTCGCCTCGTTCTTTGGCGGTCGTGCCGGAGCGTCCTGCTTGTGGTGGCTGTCGTCAGAAGCGGCTGGCGCGTCGCGCTCGACCGCGGCGTCGGCTTGCTTTTGCTGCGGTTCGTCGCCTTCGGTCAGGTCAAATTCGAGCGCATCTTCCAGTGCACTGATTGCCTTCTCGTCAAGCGAGGTTTCGCCGAGTTGTTTAGCCATGAATACGCCTCGTGACACGCGATCCGCAGCCAGCCAGCCCCATTGAAGGGCTGGATCGCGTTCGGATCATTTCCTCTACTGCTTCACGCCCGACCGGGGAGATTCCCCTTCCGATACGCGCCGGAACCTTTGAGAAGATGGCCTTCTGCCGTCTTCGCAGGAGCCCGGAGAACCTGCCTGGAACCTGTTGAAACGGCAAATGTCTGCTATTTCAAGGGATTACCCTGTTTTCTAATGACATATTCACAAAATCCATACAACAAGGATCCGGTGTTCAGGAGCAGGGGCTTGCGGGCTGGACGGCCCCAAACGGAATTCCAGTGTCCAAAAACCAATCAAATTCCGACGTTTAACAAATATTAACCATAATACGCCTTTTGTGAGGCCTTTGCTTCGTTCACGGTTCTGAGCTGTGGACGGGTCGAAAGCGGTCGCTGGACCACCCATATTATATTGACTGTTTCCCCGAATTCCCTGAATTAGGCGCATAAACATGTCTGCCACTAAAATAATGCGGAAGTCCTTAAAATGCTGAAACTGACAATCATCGCCAATGACGACACGCCTTATGAACTCGACGTGCAGGAAGGGTCTACCGTCATGGAAAACGCGGTTCGCAACAGCGTGCCGGGTATCGAGGCCGAATGCGGCGGCGCCTGCGCCTGCGCAACCTGTCACGTCTATGTTGACGAGGCCTGGATCGAGAAGGTCGGCGAGCCTGAGCCGATGGAAGAAGACATGCTCGATTTCGCCTTCGACGTCCGCCCGAACTCGCGGCTCTCCTGTCAGATCAAGATGACTGGCGCTTTCGATGGCCTGGTCGTGCGCGTTCCCGAACGTCAAGGCTGATTTCAGCACAAGACGGGGTCCGTTCCTGTAAATGGCGCATGAAAAAGCCTCGCTTTCCGATGGGGGAACGAAAAGCGAGGCAAAGACGCGCCGTTCTTCAGGGGCTGAAAATCCGTAGGATTTTCCGGCGCGTCAAAATAAACGATGCAGTGCATCGGGTTACTATTAGTAATAGGGCTCTTTGTGGCGATAGCAAGGTTATCTAAGAAAAAAAATTCGCAGTGCATGCGTCGGTAAAGTTGACGCAAAATATAATGTAATCCTCGATTGCTATTTTTACGGTTATGCTTGCGTTGTCTTTGTCAAAAATACGCATAACTGGCGAGAAATTTCAACGAATGGTTGTTTTTAATCTAGTCTGATTGTTTCAGGTATTTTGGTGCTTTTTTTGGGTTGTGAAAATTTTGTTGACGTTGATCTCTGGTTGTTTTTCTGGCCCTTACCTGATTGCGCCAACGGTATGAGAATCGAGCGTCCGTTCCATCGACAGTTCGATCACGGGGATGAGCCGGGAAGCGCCAAACAGTGAAATGGTGATGTTGAGTCTGTCATCACCGTCAAGTGTGGTGATCAGCGCGCCGTCGATATTCTCGCGGCTGATATCCAGGACGGCCTGACGGGGGGTGACGCTGCCGCCGGTGACGTCGAGACCTTCGCCATCGGCGCCATCGAGGAAGCGCCCGGTAAAGCCCTGATCGTCCTTTTCGAAGATCGCCTCGACATGCTTGCTGAACAGGCCCGATCTGCAGCTGCCGTTAAGCGAGAAGCCAGTCTGCTGGCCGGCAAGCGGAGTGCCATCGAGAAAACAGGAAAAGCGCTTTCCCTTCATCGTGCCTTCGATGATTTCGCCCTTGCCTGACCATGCACCGGCGACGGCGGTGAAAAAGCTGCTGCCTTCGGATTCCGCCCTGGCTGGAAGGCTGCTTATCAGCAGGGCAACGGCAGCAAGCCGGATCGTTCCGGACCTGAATGTCGGCATGGTCATCTCCCGCTCACAGTCAAGGCGTGGGCGACCGGTTTCGGCCGTTTCGGAGCTCAGAGCATGCCTGCGATTGGTTAAGACTTGGTGTTGCCCGGATCGGGCCGTCCTTCAAGGTCGCGTTTCGCACCGGGTGCCAGATCGCCGATGAAATCGCCGATACCGGGGCGCTTCAATGCGCGGAATGGCATGGGGCGGCAAAGATCCATGGCGGCAATGCCGATTCGCGCCGTCATCAACCCGTTGATGACGCCTTCGCCAAAGCGGGCGGAGAGTTTCGAGGCGATGCCGTGACCCAGTACCTGCTGCACAAGGCCGTCGCCGACCGCAATCGATCCGGTGACCGCGAGATGGGCCAGCACGTCACGCACCAGCCGGAACATGCCGAGTGAGCCCGGACGGCCACCATAAAGCTCGGCCATGGCCCGTACGAGGCGGATGGATTCATAGGCGACATAAGCAAGGTCAACGACCGCACGCGGGCTGACGGCGGTGACGACGGAGACGCGTTTGGAAGCGCCGACGATCAGGCTGCGGGCCTTGAGGTCGAGCGGGCTCATCAATTCGCGTTCGGCAAGCTCGATCAGTTGCGGTGCGTCGACAATCTCGTCTTCGGTCTGTTTCAGGCGCTCGCGGCCGCGCGCGGTCTCGGGCTTGTGAGACAGCAGCGCTTCGAGCTCATGAACGACGGTGCGGGCTTTCTTCGGCTCGGCGCCGCCATGGGCCTCTGCGGCCCTGAGCTTGATGTGCTGGATCGCGCCAAGGCGGAAGATGGCGATCGCCTCGCGCACCAGAACAACCAGAACGGCGGCAACACCGACGACCACTGCGCCAAGGGCCAGCCAGCCGAGCCAGGGGGCGCGCTCAAACAGACTGCGTACCAGATCATCGAGCGCCAGGCCGATCGCCAGGCTGAGCACGATCGAGAAGGCAAGGGCGGCGAGCTTGGTGAATGTGAAGCGCCGCTTCTGCATGGTGACGACGTCGTCTTGTTCCGCCGCCATCGCCTCGCGGATGAAGGGATCATCCTCATCCGGTGTCAGCCGCACCGATGGCGTTTCGAAATGCTGCGGCCGGCGCGGTTCTGCAGGTGCTGCCTCACTCTTCTTTTCGGCACCTTCAAGATCAAAGGCGGCCGGCCGGCGGCTGTCTTTCTGGTCGCTCATCGCAGCCGGTCTCCCAATAGAAACTGCAGTGCCCGGTCAAGCCGGATATGCGGGATCGTCACATCGCCGCCTTCGTCTGCCGGTTCCAGTTCCGGCGGGCGGAACCGGATGGCGTTGATTTCGGCCAGCGGCTTTTGCGGCGCGCCGCCCTTTTTCAGCATGCGGAAGAAGGCATCCGGATTGGCGGGCAGATCACCCGGAAAAATGGCGGTCTTGCGGGTACCGTCAAACAATTCTCCGCCTATCTTCTCACCTGCGATCGGGGTGCCGACGATCACGGGCAGGATCGTCGCGCCATTTTCCACCGTTGCCTCGCGGGTGGCGCGCACTGAAGCTAGCGCCATGACCTCGATACCGGCGCCAGTGGCACCGATCCGCTTTGCCGCATCGTCAACGAGCTTGCGGGTCAGCCGTTCCAGGCGGTCATGGCTCTCGTGATGCAGATGATCGGCCTTGGTCGCCGCGATCAGCACGCGGTCGATCCGCCGGGCGAGAAGGGCTGAGAGCCAGGAGTTGCGCCCGGGCCGGAAGCAGGCCAGCACATCGGACAGCGCCCGCTCGAGATCGCTGACCGCCTCATTGCCGCGGCTCAGCGCCTGAAGCGCGTCAATCAGAACGATCTGGCGATCCAGCCTTGCGAAATGATCGCGGAAGAAGGGTTTGACCACATGGGCCTTATAGGCCTCGAAGCGCTTTTCCATCATGGCAGCAAGCGAGCCGCGTCTGGTCCGGCCTTCCGGCAGATCGGGGAGTGGCGCAAAGGTCAGTGCCGGCGATCCCTCAAGATCGCCCGGCATCAGGAAGCGCCCCGGCGGCAATGTCGAAAGCGAGCGCTCATCGGCCCGGCATGCCGCCAGATAGGCCGAGAAGATCTCGAACAGACGGCGCGCGGTCTTCTCGTCCGCCGGGGCGTTGTAGTCGAGGCCTTTGGCAAAAGCGAACCAGTCCTTCGCCAGATCGGCGCGGATGCCTTCGCTGGCCAGCGCCTGCGTCTTGCGGGAAAATTCGAAGAAATCCTGGCCGAGCAGCGGCAGGTCAAGCAGCCATTCTCCAGGATAATCAACAATATCAATGGCGATCTTGCCACGGGACAATAGGCGGTTCCAGCGACTGGTGCTTTCGAATTCAATCGTCAGGCGCAATTCGGAAATGGCACGGGTGGATTCTGGCCAGACGCGCTCGTCAAGCAGCCTTTCGATATGGGTTTCGTAGTCGAAGCGGGCGATATGTTCGTCTGGCTGCTCTTCCAGCCGCGTTGCCGCAATCCGTCCGGCGCGCATCGCCTCGAACATCGGCATGCGTCCACCATGCAGAAGATTATGCACAAGGGCCGAGATGAACACGGTCTTGCCTGCGCGCGAAAGTCCGGTCACGCCGAGCCTCAGGGTGGGCTGAATCATGTCGCCGGCCCGGTCGGTAATGTTGTCGATCGCGATGCGGGCGCTGTCGCCAAGGGAAATGCTGAGGGGCGTCAAGGGCAGGCTTTCCTATATTGCTGGACACAATATAGGAAAATGCCGGGCCGGAAAAAAGGCTTCATCTCGCGCCGTGCATCAAAGGGCCAGTTCCGCCGCATCGAAGAAATGCAGATGCTGCGTGCGGAAGGAAAGACCGATCTCATGGCCGCGAATGCCGGGCTCGATTTCGGCAACCCGGACGATCAGCCGCCCTGCCGTGCCGCAGTCGACATAGAGAAAGGTGTCGGAGCCGAGATATTCGGCAATCTCCACCCGGCCTTGGACCATGCCGTCGCCGGGTGTGACCACATCAATATGTTCGGGCCTTATGCCGAGCATGGTGGCTTCACCCATCTTCTGGCCGGGAAGAGGGCCGCCGCCGTGATCCGGAATGGCAAAACGCCCCGCGGATGTGGTGCAGGGCAGGATGTTCATTTTCGGCGAGCCGATGAACTGGGCGACGAACAGATTGTCCGGCCGTTCATAGAGATCGCGTGGCGTGCCGACCTGCATGATCTGCCCGTCCTTCAGCACCACGATCCGGTCGGCAAGCGTCATTGCCTCAACCTGGTCATGGGTCACATAGATCATGGTCGTGCCCAGCGTTTCGTGCAGGCGGGCGATCTCGAAGCGCATTTCAACCCGCAGTGCGGCGTCCAGGTTGGACAGCGGTTCGTCAAACAGAAAGCCCTTCGGCTCGCGGACAATGGCACGGCCGATCGCCACGCGCTGACGCTGGCCGCCCGAAAGCGCCTTGGGGCGGCGCTCGAGATAGTCATCCAGCCGCAGGATATCGGCAGCGCGCGTGACCTTTTCGTCGATTTCGGCCTTCGGACTGCCGGCGGTTTTCAGCGCAAAGCCCATATTGTCGCGTACATTCATATGCGGATAGAGCGCATAGGACTGGAACACCATCGACAGGCCGCGTTCGGAGGGCAGGCGGTCGGTGACATCGTCGCCATCGAGCAGGATGCGGCCGCGGCTTGTCTCCTCAAGACCGGAGATCATGCGCAGGAGTGTTGACTTGCCGCAGCCGGACGGGCCGACAAAGATGACGAATTCACCATCGGCGATTTCAAGGTCAATGCCCTTGATCACCTGGAGCTCGCCAAACCATTTTTCGACATTTTCAAGCCGGATGGCACCCATGTCGTGTCTCCTCTCAAGCCTTGTCCGCCCAGGCAAGGTGAATGGCCGCCGTCCAGGTGAACAGCTTGCCTCCCAGTCCTTCGCCGGTCAGCGGATCGAAATATTCATAAAAACCGGATTGCTCGACCACGCGGCTTGTGTCGTCGCGCAGCCGGTCGGACAGCGCCGCATGTCCCTGTTCGGCAAGGCCGATCGCGATCATGTAATTGACGACCGACCAGATCGGGCCGCGCCAGTAGCGCCGCGATTCAAACCGGCTGTCGCGCGGGTCCCAGCTCGGGAAGCCGAAGACGCATTCGTCCAGAATGGCAGTGATTTCTGACAGCAGCCGGCGGCGCTGTTCATCCGTTCCGGCATCGGCGTAGAAAGCCATGGCTGAGGCATTTGTCAGCGCCGTTGAAAGCGTGCCGGACCGCAGATCCTTGGCGACAAAACCGCCTGCCTCCTCGCTCCAGAAGGATGAACACCCCGCTTTGGCGCGCTTGATCCAGGTCTCGGCCTCGTTGCGAATGCCCGGCGCACCGAATTCATCGGCGAGTTGTGCCAGATCGTGATCGGCCCGCATCAGCGCGAACTGGACACAGGGGTCAACCATGAAAAACGGGCCGTTGCGGGCGATCTCGAGGTGATCCCAGTGGCAGTCATGCCCGAATTTCACGATGGTGAGGTAGCGGTTATATTGCTCCGCCGTCGGTCGTTCCGAGGGATCGACATGGGTGATGTCGCGGCGCGGCAGATCGCCGAGATCATCAGGCACCGCGATGGCATTCATGCCGACATCCCAGTCCGGGCAGTTGTCGCGTCCCGATTCCCAGGGGTGAATAATGCCGACGACACCGGTGTCGTCCGGATCGCGGAAATGGTGGAACCAGCGGTGATAGCCGATCAGCTTTGGCAAAAGCGCCTTGGCCCGGGCCCGGTCCATCGCGCCGCCGGTCTGCATCAGGCTCAGGATTGCGCTTGCCGCGACCGGTGGCTGAGAATGGCCGGAGGTTGGCGGCACGGTATTGGACTGCCACAGTTCGGGGCCGGGAAAATAATCCGGATCGGTCTTGTGGAAGATGATATGCGGCAGCATGCCGTCATCCCACTGGCCGGAGAACAGCGTCTCGATCTCCTCCCATGCGCGATTGCGGTCGAAGGTGGCAAAGCCGAGCGCGGCAAAGACTGAATCCCAGTTCCACTGATAGGGATAGAGCCGGGCTGTCGGCACGGTGTATCCGCCGCGATCATTGTCGCGCAGGATCGCCTTCGCCTGCTCCTTGAGGTTTTTTGGCATGGTTTATCCCTTGACGCTGCCGGCAGTGAGGCCCGAAACCAGAAAGCGCTCGAACCACAGGAAGATGAACAGCACAGGCACCGTGGCAATCACGGCGCCGGCCATCAGATGCTGGCGCGGAACTTCGGAGGAATTGAGCGAGACGACGCCGCGCGAGAGCGTGAACATGTTGATGTCGTCCAGAAACATGAAGGCGAAGAGGAATTCGTTCCAGGCAATCATGAAAACGTAAAGCGCAACTGAGGCAAGCGCGGGAAGCGCAAGCGGCAGGGTGATCTTGAGGATCACGCCGGGGCGCTTCAGCCCGTCCATCAGGCCTGCTTCCTCCAGTTCCGAGGGCAGGCCGCGGAAATAGCCCTGCAGCATATAAAGTGCGACCGGGATCGTGGTCGCCGGATAGACGATCATCAGCCCGACCAGCGAGTTGCGCAGCCCCACTTGCGAGAAGACCGAATAGAGCGGGATCACCAGCACGATCGCCGGCACCATGTAGATCAGCAGAATCGAGCGTGACAGAAAGGCCTGGCCGGGAAATTTCAGCCGCGCCACCGAATAGGCGCCGGGAACGGCGAAGAGCAGGGTGATGATGACGGTCGCCACCGAGACGATGGCCGAATTCATCAGGAAGGTGCCGAAATGATAGTTGGTGAACAGTTCGACATAGGAACGAAACAGGCTGCCGACACCTTGCGAAAGATCGAGCGAGAAATCGAGCGGATTGGAGATCAGCGACTGCTGGCTTTTCAGGCTGGTCATCACCATGACGTAGAAGGGCAGGGCAACGACGATGGCAAACAGCGTCAGGCCTAAGCCTTTGGCGACCCGCAGCATCACGGTTTCAAGGTGATAGCGGTTGAGCCGGCCCGAGGGCTGATCAAAAATGGCGGCGTGAATGGTCCACCAGGTCGACAGAATGAAGAGCAGCATGCCGATCACCTGCAGAGCTGCGAACTGATCGAAGGAAATGCCGAAGGGACGGCCGAAGGTGAGCGCCAGAAGCACGGCGGCAATGGCGATTAGCACGGCAATCTGCAGTGATGCGCCGCGCCCGTCCGGATTGGACCGGCTTCTGACCGGCGAAAGCGACATGATCGCCGCGCCGATGGCGCCGGAAAGTGCGGCGACGCCGACTGGCGGAGCACTGGGCGCGCCGGTGATCAGGGTCAGCACAAGGCCGAATACAATCATCCAGACCGCGCCCCAGACGGCGCCGGCAACAAGGGCGGCGAGGAAACCTGTTCCGATACGCATCAGCCGTCATCCTGTGGCGAGAAGGTGAAGAAAAGCAGAGAGAAGGCGAGCAGAACCGCAAAGACGACAACGGCGACGGCCGCGCCCGCGCCGAGATTGGATATGGCAAAGGCCTGCTCATAGACGTCGACGGTCAAGGTGCGCGTGCCAGCCCCTCCGCCGGTCAGCAGGAAGATGTCGTCGAACTTGTTGAAGGTCCAGATGAAGCGCAGCAGGAACAGCACTGCCAGAATGCCGATCAGCTGCGGCAGCGATATGTACCAGAATTGCTGCAGCGGCGTCGCCCCGTCAATTTCGGCCGCTTCATAGACATCGCTGGAAAGCGCCTGCATGCGCGCCAGTATGAACAGGAAAGCGAGCGGGAAATAGCGCCAGGCCTCAAAGGCAATGACGGTGGTGAGCGCCACCGGAAAGCCGAAGGTGAAACCGAAGAGACTGATATCGACGGAGCGCTGGCCGAAGAAATCGATCGGGGTGCCGATCATACCCGCCTGCACCAGAAGCGCATTCAGCGTGCCGGAATAGGGATCGAGCAGGATGATCCAGGTAAAGGCGACCGCGATCACTGGCGCGACATAGGGAAACAGGAACAGGCCGCGCAGCATGGAACGGCCGCGAAAATGCTGGTTGAGAAGCTGTGCTGCGAACAGGCCGAGGACGAGGGCGCTGAGCGTGCCGAAAACCGTGTAATAGAAGGTCACCCGGAGCACATGCCAGAAGTCGGATGAGGAGAAGACCTTGCGGTAATTGTCCAGCGTAAAGGTCATGTTGGTCAATACGTTATCGGCATCGCCAAAGCTTGCTGCTTCGCTGTCACGCGGATTGACCGGCTTGGCAATATAGGCCTCACCAGCCGTGACCTTGATCTTGATGTCCTCACGGAACCGCGCCGGAACGTCGCCCAGTCTACAGGTCAGGTCCTGACCCGAAAGCGTGCAACGCGGATCAAGATCGGAGACCACCAGACCTTCGGGCAGTGTATCGGTGAAGCCCGCTTCGGCGATGACGGCCTTTTGCGATGTGTTGCGCAGCCGGTATTCGATCTCGGCCGTGTCCCCGGCCGTGTCCAGCTTGCCGCGCAGGCGCTCATTGACCGAGAGCGTTGGTGCGCGCAGGTCGGACAGCTGAACCGGCTTGAAGGAAATCCAGAAATTGGCGATCAGCGGCAGCAGAACCACGGCCAGCACGATCAGAAATGTCGGGGCAAGCATACCATAGGCAAAGCGCATCTCGCGCCGTGCCATCCGCCCGAGCCTGTTGGGCGGACCTGCGTTGGTGGCGCTTTTGGCCGGCGCATCGGACATGAAAATGCCTTTCACTGAAGATGATGGACCGGGCGCCTTGCGGCGCCCGGCGCTGTCCGATCAGTTGATCTGCGAAAGCTCGTCATTCAGCTTTGCCACGGCATCGGGGCCGTCGATTTCGCCATCGATATATTCGCGGACGACCTGATTGAAGATCTGGGCATTGATCATCTTCGAAGCCAATGCCAGCTGACCTTCCTTCACGCCCCAGCGATTGCCGGTCTCAAGGCCGGTGACGATCTTCTGAACCGTTTCCGGCGGATAGAGATCGGCAAGCGGCGCCTTGCGATCGACACCGACAGGCAGTTTGGCCCAGCCGTCAACGAATTTCGTCGGCTCGGCTGCGGTGCCGCGACGGACCGGGAACTTGCCTTCCGGCGCCATGGACAGCGTGTCGAGATAGCCCTGATCCATCGAGAACTTGACGAAATCGGCGGCGATATCTGTGTTGGCATCCGCCGTCACACCGAGAAAGCGCACATCCGCCCAGGCCGAGCCTTCCGGATTTGAGGGGCCGGACAGCGTGGTGACGACATCGGTCTTCTGCGCCAGTTCGGTCGAGGTCGGATCGTCATTGATGGTCGGCGGCGCGGAATCCCGCAGGCCGGCAAGTTCGTCCAGAATGAAGGGCGACCAGATGATCATGGCGGCCTTGCCATCGAAATAGAGCGCGCGTGATTGCTGCCAGTAAAGCTCGCCGGCCGGTGATGCGTCGGCAAGTGTCTTATAGAAATCAAGGACTTCTATCGTTTTCTTCTCGTCAAGCGGCTTGAAGCCATTGGCATCGACAGGTGTGACGCCATTGGCGAGGAACACATGTTCGAGCACCTGGCTCATGAAGTTCTCGTCAATCTTGGTCGCGGCGACAAAGCCATACATATCCGGCGGATTGTGCAGGGCCTTGATGGCGGCCTCGATATTGGCGTAGGAATTCGGCGGCGCCAGCCCCTTCTCGTCGAAAAGGTCCTTGCGGTAGATGATCATCTGCGTCCAGCCGTCGACGGGAACAGCAGCGGTCATGCCGTCAAACTGTGCCATTTCGATCGGCCCCGGCGCGAATGTATCGGCGCCAAGATCCTTGACGATCTCGTCATCGGTCTCGACATCGAGAATGCCGGCTTCCGACCAGGGCAGCACATATTGCAGTGTGAGATAGATGACATCGGGCAGATCACCGGCGGCAAAGGCGGCGGTGGCGCGTGTGCCAAGTTCGCTTTCGGTGACCGGGATCACCTGAACGTCATTACCGGTCGCCTCCTTGAAGGCATCGGCAATCTGCTGCTGCTTGGCCAGTCGCTCCGGCTGTTCCTCGGTCGTCCAGAAGCGAATTGTGTCAGCATGAGCCAACGTAATACCACTTGCCGACAGCACGAGTGCTGCCGCCAACGGAGCAAGGATCCTCATCGTGTTCCTCCCACATTCCTCAAGGTGTCGCGGCCGGAGGATACCGGTCCGCTTGGCTACCGGAGCGAATGATGTCCCGAAATGCAGGTGGCTTTGCATTACTCCCCGCGCTTGGCCGCCTGCGCCAGTCGGTTGTATCCCAATTTGGATCCGGGACCGCTGCCGACGCAAAAACTTTACCGCGCATTGACGGTGAGTCAAGGCGAAGTGGTGTCAATTCAAGGGGCGGAATAAAGTGTCGAGGAAAATGATTTCAGAAAATGCCCGGAACGGGCAAAAGTTACGGGGTCAGGAATTCTGTCAGTTTCCACTGTGGGCTGTCGTCGGGCTTGCCCTCGGAAAGGCCGGTGAAGTCCAGAACCGCGACACCGGCGGTCGGGTAGCCATAAGGGCAGGCCCGGTTGAAGGCTTCATATCCGATCAGCATCAGAAGAATTTCCTCGATACCCGGATTGTGGCCAACCACCATAATGCTCTCATAGGAATCAATCTCCTCGATCATCTCGATATAGGTGATCGGGGCGGCCTGATAGAGATCATCGGAAAACTGCACACGCGGCGTTCTGCCGAGCGCACGGTAGGCGGCATCGGCGGTCTGCCGGCAGCGCATGGCGGATGACGACAGAATCAGATCCGGCTTGTACCCCGCCGCAGCCAGTCGCCCGGCAATATGCCCGGCGTCGATTTCACCGCGGGCCGAGAGCAGCCGGTCGTAATCGCGCATTGTCGGTTCCGGCCAGACGGCCTGTGCATGGCGTACGAGGAAGAGCCTGTGGGGAGGGGGCGTGATGGGCGTCATCGTCAATCTCAAAGAAGCAAAACGCTTCTGGGCTGGCCTGTTTTATCGAGGCGTCACGGGGTCGGGTCTTGTGTCGCATAGCTCAATGCGCCCAATGCCGAAAGATGGCAAGCGTCATTTCAGCAGGCGGGGCACGCTTCGGCGGTGTCACTGCCTTGCTGCGTCCTGTGGCGGTGGGCGGGCGCAGGATGACGTGAGAAAGGCGACGGCGCAATCCCCTTGTTGGCGCTCACATAAATATCAGTGCACCGTCAGACGATTCGCTGATTAGGTTGCGCTTCATACGGGAGAGAAATGCACGAAACCTGTGAAAAAAACGAATTTTGTGATGCCCATCAATGCAGCAGAATTGCATCGGAAATCAGGCTTTCTTTATGCGGGACACCGGGAGAAAACCGAAAAACTGAATTTTTTTCGCGCAAAACGACTGTAATTGACAAAAATATAGCATGGAAGCCTATTTTTTTGACAGTTTTGTAAATGCCCAAATCGAAAGCAAAGGCTTGAATGACGCGCCAGCTTTGACTATACACTCGCGGCGTGGGGTATTGTTCAGGAGAATGGCTTTGAACAAGAGCATTGACCTTAGTCGCTATGTTCTCTCCGATGACGAAGAGTTCATGAATCCCAATCAGCGAGCCTATTTTCGCGCCAAACTGATCGCCTGGAAAAATGACATCCTGCGCGAGGCCCGGGAAACGCTCGAAAATCTTGCCACGGAAAGTGCCAATCACCCTGACCTGGCGGACCGTGCTTCCTCCGAAACCGATCGTTCCATCGAACTTCGCGCCAGAGACAGGCAGCGCAAGCTCATTTCCAAGATTGATGCGGCATTGCGGCGTATTGATGATGGAACCTATGGCTTTTGTGAGGAAACCGGCGAGCCTATCGGTCTGAAACGTTTGGACGCCCGGCCGATCGCAACCTTGTCGATCGAGGCACAGGAACGTCACGAGAGACGCGAAAAAGTCTATCGGGACGAGTAGCATCACCCTCAAATAGCCGCGCTGATCAGGCGCGGCTATTTGCTTCTGGCGGCGCCTTTGGTCCGCCTGGCTGTCGATCGCGCGATCAGTTCGGATATCGGGCGGCGTATTCATCCGACGCCGTTTTCGCTGGGGGCGGCCTTTCCTTTTCTACAATGCGCATTTTCCCGAGCAGGCGAGATCTCAACGCGTGAATAGATGATTTGCGCGTGACGGGAAGCGGCGCGCGGCGCCGCCCCTTATGCCTATTGGGGTGGCACCTCGTTGATACTGACGTCGCCATTGCCTGACTTGCGTGCCTGATCGTCGCTATGGCGCGTGCCGATCGGGGCGGGAATGCGGGTTTCAAGCAGAATGTCGTTAGGGCCGCCGATCATCACCAGATGTTCGACATTGTCGCGGCGGATCAGCACAACCCGTCGCTTGGCATCGACGGCGGCAGCGTCAACCACCAGCAGCCGCGGACGCCTGTTTCGTCCACCGCGGATAAAGGGCGCCGGCGGACGATGGCGCAGCAAGAGCCAGATGCAGGCAATCGCCAGAACAATCACGACGATAGCGATCGCCGGATAATTGAAGATTGTCTCGTCAAACAGAGACTGCAGCATTTGCCCCCATGCTCCTTTCCAATTGTCACATTTCCGCTCAGATCGCCTTTGCGGCCCGGATCCCAGCAGCGAAGATTGATTGCCTCAATCCTGAGATGGATACCCTTTGGCTGATTCGACCTTTGAGGGTAATGATATGCTTCTTAATATATGGCCAAAAACTCAATTTGAGGCAATTGCCCGGAGATGACTTCCTGGCCGATTTGCCAAACTATTGCGGCAGGTGTTTGTCACCAATATGTGCGTGTTCTGGCGGCGGGACCTGGATCGGCGGAAGCGCATTTGCAGCCTCGATGCGGGGCGTGCGGCGACAAAACCCAAAATTAAGCTTTTTCGCCCATTTTCACCCCGACAATACTGTTGTTTCGCTCTGTCGGATTGGCTTATCTCCTCTGCAGGGCTGTTCCCCGTAAGATGGGGTTGCAAGTGTCGGCGCTCAGCTGTCGACAAGGAATGAGGACATCATGAAGGCGGTGAAGCCTGAGAAAGACGGATATGAACCGGTCGTGGTCAGCGGACGGTGGACGGGGTTTGCCCTGCGTGTTTTGTTGCTGATTCTTGGCTTGGCTGTTCTGGGTGGGCTCTATTTTCAGTATCGCACCTTTTTCACAGCGGAGACCTATCTGATCGCGCTGGCGGTACTGGCGGTGATTGGTGTGTTCTTTATCGTCTCGCTTGTCCTCGGCCTTGTGCGCATGTTCCCTTCCGACGGCAATCGGCTGGTTGCGAAGGGCTTTCTTGACCAGTATCCCGAAGCGGTGATCATCACCGATCATCGGGACCGGACTATCTATACCAATTCGGCCTATGGGGCACTGATTGGCGAAGCGGGCGCTGTGCAGAGCCTGGATACGCTGTTTTCGGCGGAGGCCGAAAGCGCTGAAAGCCTCTATCGCCTGAGCCATATCGTGCGCGGCGGGCAGAATGGTCAGGAAGAGTTTCGCCTTTCGCGCCCGATTTCCGCCCATCAGGGTAGTGCCGAAGATCCGCATTGGTATCGCCTGTCGGCCCGCTTCATGGCGGTCGAAAATGATCAGGGCCGGCTGCGCAATCATCACGTCTGGCAGGTGCGCGATATCACCGCGGAACGTCAGGATCAGGAACGCTATTTCCGCGAGTTGCAGAAGGCGATTGATTATCTCGATCATGCGCCGGTCGGCTTTTTCACCGCAAGCGGCGATGGAGCCGTCCAATATATCAATGCGACCTTTGCCGAATGGCTGGATATCGATCTCGCCGCTTTCGAGCCGGGCGCCCTGAGCCTCAGCGATATTCTGACCGGCGAGGATATGATGTTGCTGCGTTCGGTCTATGCGGCCCCCGGCGAGCGACGCAGCGAGAGCCTGGAAGTTTCGCTGCGCCTGCCAAGCGGGCGTCATATGCCGGTGCGGCTGCTGCATGATGTTACGACTGCGCGTGAAGGCAATATTGTCGAAAGCCGAACCGTCGTGCTCAAGCGGCATGACAATGAAAGCCTGGCGGGCGCCGGGGCCGAGCGCTTCTTCAATGATACGCCGATGGCGATTGCGACCGTGGCGCGCAATGGTGCGCTGATCGCAACGAATGGCCGATTCCTGTCGATGTTCAAGGATCTGATCCGGCGCGAGGATGTCGGCGCCAAGGCGCAGATCGCTTCGGTTATCGATGAAGCCGATCGTTCGAAAATGCAGGACGCACTTCTGGCCGCCGCCGACGGGCAGGGCGAGATCGTGCCCTTCGAAGCACGTTATGCGCTCGATGATGGTCGCCATTTCCGCTTTTTCGTGCATGCCAGCAATGGCGCCGATGATGCGGTCGCGCTTGTCTATGTGATCGACATTTCCGAGCAGAAAGCGCTTGAGGCGCAGATGGCCCGAACCCAGAAGCTGAATGCCGTTGGCACGCTTGCTGGCGGAATTGCACATGATTTCAATAATGTGCTGACGGCAATTCTTCTGTCGGCTGATCATCTTCTGCTGCAGTCACGTCCGGCAGATCCCGACTTTGCCGATCTTATCGAAATCAAGCGCAATGCCAATCGCGCCTCCCAGCTTGTGCGCCAGCTCCTGGCCTTTTCGCGGCAGCAGACCATGCGGCCTCAGGTGGTCGACCTGACCGATGTCATCGACGACATGCGCATGATGATCGAGCGGCTGACCGGTGGTGCCGACATCAAGCTGAAGATCGATTTCGGGCGTGATCTCTGGTCGGTAAAGACTGATCCGGGGCAGTTCGGTCAGGTCGTGACCAATCTTTGCGTCAATGCGCGCGATGCGATGCCTGAGGGGGGGACGCTGACGGTCAGAACCCGCAATGTTCCGGCTTCCGAGGTCGCTGCACTCGGCGCACGCGAGGTACCGGAGCGCGATTTTGTCATGGTCGAGGTGTCCGACACCGGAACCGGCATTGCGCCCGACGTACTCGACAAGATTTTCGAGCCGTTTTTCACCACCAAGGATGTCGGCAAGGGCACTGGCCTTGGTCTTGCCATGGTCTATGGCATCGTCACACAGTCAGGCGGTTTCATTCATCCGGTCTCCGAGATCGGCAAGGGGACCAGGTTTCTCATCCTGCTGCCGCGGCATCAGCGCGATGCGGCCGCTGCTGCCACGCATCAGCATCAGCCAACCGATCACAAGGGGGTTCCGATCAACGCGGCTTTCTCCGAAGCTGCCGCCGATGACGATGAGGCACCGGTTCGCGAAGCGGACATGGACATGACCGGCCAGTCGGCCGTTGTGCTGCTGGTCGAGGATGAAGACGCCGTACGCCGCTCCGGAAAGCGGATGCTGGAAATGCGGGGCTTTACCGTCCACGAAGCCGATACCGGCGTTCATGCGCTGAAGATTCTCGGGGAGCTGGGGGGCAAGGTCGATATCGTCGTGTCGGACGTCGTCATGCCGGAAATGGATGGTCCGACGCTGCTGCGCGAGGCGCGCAAGGATTATCCGGAGCTGAAGTTCATTTTCGTTTCGGGTTATGCCGATGATGCCTTCGCCAAGAACCTGCCCGAGGACGCCAAGTTCGGCTTCCTTCCCAAGCCCTATAATCTGAAGCAGCTCGTCGCATCCGTCTGGGAAATGCTGCGAGAGGGGTGAGGGACCGCCTCAGATATGCATGGTCGAGAGCATGAACGGCGATGATTCTGCCGGGAAGGGACCGCGCACCATGTGGCCGCGATGAACCGGGGCCAGAGGGGTTGCATCGGGGGCGATCAGATCCGCTGTCATGCGCAGTTCGAAGGTGCTGCCGGCGATCCCGAGTGCGGCCGCGATGTCCTGAAGCGGGGGCGGGGCAGGTGAGAGCACATCGAGAAGGACCACCGGGGCGGCGGCCGGGCGTTTCAGCGCCACCACGGTTTCAAGGTGCTGCAGGTGGACGAGTTCGATCGTCCCGTCCGTAAACGCCTTGAGCAGGAAGAGGGCCGGATGATCCGTGGCCGATGCCCGAAGCGATGTCGGGGCGCGGCGTCTGAAGAGATCGACCACGAGGCGGAGATCCGCATCATCGGCAAGCGAGAGCGCGCGTGCGTCCCTGAGACCAGGAACAGGATCAGGCGTGGCGATGCAGGCGTGTTCCTGAAGCGGACGAAAGCCGAAGCGCGCATAGAGTGCCGGACTGTCGGTCATCAGGATCACCAGGCCGACCCGTTCATCGGCAAAGGCGAGCGCCCGGGTCATCAGGTCGAAAAACAGGCCGCGGCGGCGGAATTCAGGGCGCACGGCGACCGACTGCACGCCGAAGGCCTCGGTCCTTTGCCCGCAAAGCCAGAGCACCCGCCTGAAAAGGCTCACATTGGCAATCAGCCGGTCGCCCTGCCACCAGCCGAAGGCGATGACGTCCGGATTGTGGCCGAGCCGGTCGAGCGGGGTGATGTCGAGCCCGAAGATATCGCCGATCAGGCTCTTCAGTGCTGCGCGCCCTTCCGGCGTGCGGCCGTAGTCATTGCGGAAGATGAGTTCATGCATTCAAAGGCTCCGGACGGAAGGCGCGAGGGGTCGGGCGAGATTAGATGACGATGCTGGCGATGCAAACAGCGAATGTGCCGCCTCTTGTCAGAATACCGCAAATCGCCTATCTACCCGTCATCGCGAAAAACGATTGCCTCCGCATCGATGCCGGGGCCTTCGCGCACAAGCCGGGCCCCGATGGACCGGCCAGCGTTTCCTGACAACCAGGCCCGACAGGATCGGGCATTGCCGCGCGCATGGAGCCCCCATGCCTGACGCGGCGCGAGCGCTTTGATGAAGACACCTCTTGCCATCCTGCTATCAACCGTCGTTCTCGATGCCATGGGCATCGGGCTCATTTTCCCCATTCTGCCCTCGCTCATCCAGTCGGTGACGCATCGAAGCGATATCGCACTTTCGATCGGCGCTCTGGCCGCACTTTATGCCGCGATGCAGTTCATCTTCGCCCCGGTGCTCGGAGCGCTCAGCGATCGCTTCGGGCGAAGACCCGTGCTCATGGTTTCGCTTGGTGGTGCGGTGGTGAACTACCTCTTTCTCGCGTTCGCCCCTTCGCTGCCGCTCATCTTTCTCGGGCGCGCGATTGCCGGGCTGACGGCGGCAACGGTCGCCGTTGCATCTGCCGCATTAACCGACATTTCGGACGAGGGCGCACGCGCCGGCCGTTTCGGCCTCCTCAACGCGATGTTCGGCATCGGCTTCATCGCCGGGCCGGTGCTGGGCGGGATGCTCGGAGACCATTGGCTGCGCCTGCCGTTTCTGGCCGCCGCCGGCCTCAACGCCGCCAACCTCCTGCTCGCGGTTTTCGTGCTGCCGGAGACGCGGAAAGGTCAGTCTGCGCCGATCACGCTCACCGCGTTCAACCCGCTCCGCCCGCTTGTCCGGCTGGTGCGCGCTCCGGCGCTCCTGCCGATGGTGCTGGTTTTCTTCGTCTTCAGTGCGGCCGGTGAGGCCTATGGCGTCTGCTGGGCGCTCTGGGGCGCGGATGCCTTCGGCTGGAGTGGCTTCATGATCGGCGTCTCGCTCGGTATGTTCGGGCTCTGCCAGATGCTGGTGCAGGCGCTTCTGCCGGGACGGGCAACCCGCCTCCTCGGCGCCCGCGGTGCCGTCCTTTCCGGCATTGCTGCCTTTGCGCTGGCGCTCATCGGGCTTGCTTTTGTCCCTCGCGGCTTCCTCGTCTTCCTTCTCATGCCGCTCGTCGCGCTCGGCAGTGTCGGGGTGCCGGCGCTGCAGGCGCTGGCGACTGAGAAGGTCTCCGCCGAACGACAGGGGGAACTGCAGGGCGTGCTCGCCTCCGCCGTCAGCCTTGCCTCGGTCATCGCGCCGCTCGCCTTCGCTCGCGTTTACGCGTTTCTCCGCCCGGAATGGCCGGGCGCCATCTGGCTTGCCGTTGCCACCGTCTATGTCGCTGCCATCCCGGTCGTCTTCTTTGCCACTGCCCGTTCATCGCGCAGCGACGCCTGATCAGTTGCTCTTTGGAGACGTTCCCGTGAAAGCGGTTCAATATGATCGCTATGGCGGTCCCGAAGTCATGAGGGTGTTGATGTCGAAACGCCGCATGCTCGGCTGATTGGGGGGGCATATTCACCGGAACGGAGAAGGGCGGCCTGAGCCGCCCCGTCCCGTTCCGGCGTTGCGTTTACAGCACGACGCGGTAGAGCGCGAAACCGTTCTGGCCGTCGCCGGCAGCTTCGATTTTTGCGCCCTTGACGTCGGCGATATAGTTGGTTGCGCGCGGGCCGGTCTCGAAGGTCGCCGTGGTGCCCGGCATCGGCTTGAAGGTCCAGTTGAAATCGGCCGACGGATTGATCGTGCCCTTGTCGACGATGTAGCGGACGATGACGTCGCGGTTGGTGTCGGGGCCGACGAAGACGATCACATCGGAGTTGATGTCGGGGAAATTGCCACCGCCACCGGCGCGGTAATTGTTGGTAGCGACGACGAATTTCTGCGTTTCGTCGATCGGCTTGCCGTCAAAGGCAAGGTCGGCGATGCGGTGCGCATCCGCATTGGCGAGATCGCCGTTCTTGGCGTAGCGGGCCGGCTGCGACAGGTCGATCTGATAGGTGACGCCGTCGATGACATCGAAATTGTAAGACGGGAAGTCAGGGTTGAGGAGCGGCGCGTCCTGCGATCCTTCGGCAACCTGGTTGAACATGCCGGCCGACATTTCCAGCCATTCGCGCACCTGCGCGCCGTTGATGACGACCGCGCGGGTGGTGTTGGGATAGAGATAGAGGTCGGCGACGTTCTTGATCGCGACATCGCCGGCGGGCACTTCGGTGTAGTAGTCCGGGCCGCCACGGCCGCCGCATTTGAAGGGGGCTGCGGCCGACAGGATCGGCAGATCCTTGTAGGGCCCGTCCTTCAGCATGTCCTTGGTGTACCAGGTCTGCGCCTGCGAAACGATCTGCACCGACGGATCATCGGCAACCAGCGCGAAATAGGACTGTAGTGGCGCCGAGGTCTTGCCGACGGGGGTGCGGACATAGGTCAGCGTTGCCTCATGATCGGTTTCAGCGGCATCGACGACGCGCTGGTCCGAGGCAACATCGGCGATCACCTTGCGGTCGGCATCACGGTGATAGATCGGGCGGGCTTCACTGGTGAAGTCGACGATCTTCCAGCTGTTGCCATCCTTCTCCAGAAGCAGGTCGATCAGACCCATATGCGAGCCCCAGAAGCCGGCCATGACGGCGGGCTTGCCCATCAGCGTGCCCTTGGTGGTGTCGGCGCCAGCGATATCCTGGAAGTCCGTCGGGCCGGGGAAAACCAGATGCTGGTGGCCGGTGAAGATCGCATCAATGCCTTCAACGCCGGCGAGATAGAGCGAGGCATTTTCCATCAGGTCGGCGGGGCCGGTGCCGTCAATGCCGGAATGGGACAGTGCGATGACGATATCGGCGCCGTCTTCCTTCATGACCGGCACCCATGCCTTGGCGGCCTCGACGATATCGCGGGTCTGCGCCTTGCCGGACAGGTTCTTCTCGTCCCAGGTCATGATCTGCGGCGGCACAAAGCCGATGAAGCCGATCTTGACCGGGCTGGTATTGCCGGCGCCGTCGGTGATCATCTTTTCCTTGATCATGTAAGGCTTGAAGAACAACTGGTCATCCTTCG
Organism: Martelella sp. HB161492; assembly: GCF_013184775.1. Taxonomy (GTDB): domain Bacteria; phylum Pseudomonadota; class Alphaproteobacteria; order Rhizobiales; family Rhizobiaceae; genus Martelella. The sequence goes on along the minus strand of NZ_JAATVV010000002.1, from coordinate 324,807 downwards.
GGTTGGCGGCAAGCGCACCCTTGGTCAGATTGGCGCAGACATAGGGGAAATTGGCGCCGTTACAGACCTTGAACATGAAGTCGAGGCCGTAATTGAATTCGTGATTGCCGAGCGTGCCGACTTCATAGCCGAGCACGTTCATCGCCTTGATGACCGGGTGGACATCGCCGTCATTCATGCCGCGCTCATAGGCGATATAGTCGCCCATCGGATTGCCCTGCAGGAAGTCGCCATTGTCGATCAGCAGCGAGTTGGTCGACTCCGCGCGGATCGCATCGATGATTGATGCGGTACGGGCAAGGCCCATCGTGTCATTGGGCTTGTCGGAATAGTAGTCATAAGGGAAGACATTGACATGGATATCGGTGGTTTCCATCAGTCGGAGATGGGCCTGATTATCCGCCGCGCGCGCCGAAAAGGGGTGCAGCGTGATCAGGGTGGCACTGGCGGCAAGGCCTTTGAGAAGGCTGCGTCGCGAAATGGATTGCAGGTCAATCAAGGACATCGAGGTCTCCCACAGTCGAAATGGATGTTTGGCAATGTTGATCTGAGAACGTGCTTCACTCTCTGGCACCGGCGCATGACATGCCGGTGACAGCCTGTGCGCCCCGACCGAAGCAAGGTATCGGCACCGGCGGCAGGTCAAACCGTAGCATGACAGATGACAATGTGAAGATTATTTTCCGTCTGGACAAAATTTTACGCAAAATGCCGCAGTCGGTCCGAAAACGTGGTGGGAAAATCGCCGGGAAAGGGCCGGGCAACAGCACCCGGCCGGGACACGGCGTCAGTCGATGCCGACATTCACCCGTTCGATGACGGGGCGCAGCGCGAAGGACGAGTTGATCTGCGCCACATGGGGAAGGGCCGACAGCCAGTCGCGGTGGATGCGCTCGTAATCTTTCAGATCCTTGGCGGCGACGCGCAGGATATAGTCATACTGGCCCGATACCATGTAGCAAGCCAGCACATTGGGGCAGCTGATCACCGCATCCTCGAATTCGGCCAGTGTGCGGGCAAATTGCCCGGACAGCGAAATGTGGACGATCGCCACCATCTTGTAACCGAGCGCATCGGCGGATATCTTCGCCGTGTAGCTCTCGATGACGCTGTTCTTCTCCAATATGTCGAGACGGCGGGAACAGGCGGAGGGTGACAGTCCGACCGTTTCGGCAAGTTCCGCATTCGTGATCCGACCATTGCGCTGAAGCGCTTTCAGGATCGCATGATCTATTTCATCCAGCTCCAAAACTCGACATTCCTTCGAAAAAATCAATTCTGACGCAATAATATACGATTTTCTCTTCAGGGCAAGCTGCAAGCCAGGGATTGTTCTGATCGTCGCGTCAATCCCGGACAATGCGGCACTGATAGCAATTGTTGCGGGCCGAGCGCACATGGACATAGGCAATATCGTCGCGTGACAGCAATTCGGCTGCTCTTGCCGTGATGTGCGGGGTCGGGATGACGCGGCCGGTCCCGTAGACAATTCTGTGCTCGTCATCGTAGCCACGCAGAATAAAATCGGGGCTGTCTTGCAGGACCTGTGGCAGATCGCCGTCAGCCAGATAGCGCTGGCAGGCCCGTTCATGCAGAAAGATCGGCCCGGTTTCTGCATAGGGCTGCAACGCCGGGAAGGGGCAGTGTGCCAGAACAAGATAGGGCGTGCCCGCGGCGATGATGCGCAGACAATGGCGGCAGGGCACGCCATCACCATCGGAAATGCGCCGCTCCGGCACCATATCATAGGCATCATGACCGCCCTGCCAGATCGTGTCGCAGGTCTCGGTCGCAAGGGCTTCAAACCGGATCGTCATATCGGGTTCCTCGTTGGTTGCCGGGTTTGGTGCCAGAATTGCCCTGCCGTCCGCCCCGGCGCCACCCGTTTCCTGCCATTTCAAAAAAGATATATTTCGATATATCGAACTATTGCAATTTGGTGATTTCGGATTATTTTTAGATATATCGAAAACATAACGAAAAGGAATTCTGTCATGCGTGGCATGTATGATGAAGAGGAAATGGCCCGCTTCGGCGAGAAGCTGCGTGGGCGCGGCGAGCGGATGCGAGCGATGTTCGCCGCCGGTTTTGAAGGACGCGGTCACGGCCGTCACGGTCGTCATGGTGGTCCTGACGGTTTTGGTGATGATGACGGTGAGGGCTTCGGCCGTGGCGGGCGTTTTCTGCGTCAGGGCAATATCCGCATTCTGGTGCTGAAGCTGATTGCCGATGAGCCGCGCCACGGCTACGAGATCATCAAGGCGATTGAGGATATGAGCGGTGGTGCCTATGCGCCGAGCCCGGGCGTGATCTATCCGACGCTGTCTTTCCTTGAAGAAGGCGGTTTCGTGCTGGCCGAGGCTGAAGGCAACAAGAAGCGCTATCGCATTACCGAGGAGGGGCGTGCCCATCTCGATGAAAATGAGGCGATCGCGAAAATGGCCATCAAGGCGCTCGAATTGATTGCGGCGCGCACGGCCAGCCGCGACGAGCGGCATGGCAGGTCCGGCGGTCGCGATGGACTGCCGCGCAGCGTCGATGCGGCATTGCTCAATCTGCGCGAGGTCATTGCCCGGCGCCTCGCGCTGGACCCGGCCAATGCAAGCGAGATTGTCCGTGAGCTGCTGAAGGTCGCTGACAGTCTGGAGTGATGTCAGTCCTGATCGTTTCCGCTGAGCGCCCACGTGCCGATATCCTCGGGACGCGGGCGTTTTTTCGTGGCATGCGCATCCTGCCACTCGTCGAGCAGGGCAATGCGCTCGGCTGACAGGATGTCAGCGATCGTGCTGATCCGGGCAGCGCCGGTCTTGCGGATATGATCCAGCAGGCGATGCGAATGGATGATTGTCGCGGCCGCATCGAGCGGCTCCCAGGCATCAAGCACGGTCACGCGCCGAAGATTGAATTCTGGCGGCAGGACATAGAAGCGCAAATCCGACGACCACAACATGTCCTTGAGGAAAACCTGATCGCGGCCAATCTCGGGAGTGGCGTGATAGCGCCGTGCCCATTCAGCAAAGAAGGCCAGCATGACTGCCGACTTGCGATAGACCATGACGCCGGAATTGAGCTGCGGAAAGGCGTAGGGCGTTTCCTGTTCAAGCCCCTGCTGTACCAGAGCGGACCTGCGTCTGACGTCATGGGCGAGAGACAGATCGAAACGGTCGGCAAGATTGAAGAGGTCGCCGAAGGGCCGCAGAACAAGCGTATCGCAATCAAGATAAAGTGTTTTATCGAAACGGCTTAGAGGAAAACACTCAAGTTTCGCACGATCATGGTTGATTGGAACCTCATGGACGGCATCGAAGGTCTGGCGGTCTGCACATGCGACATCGTCGGTGAAGAGATCCACCGGAAGACCGGGATTATGCGCCTTCATCGTGATCGCCGACTGGCGGGCGAGATCGCGATATTGATCGCCCGTTGCGACATAGATCACGCCGCAGACTGATCGCCGGGAGGCCGGTGCACCGGCGTTGCCTTCATCGGTCATGGGCGACTTTCCGGTGCTGTTGTCGGTTACATCAGAGCCCGCGGGCAATCGCCAGCAGTTCCTTGTCCGTCAGCGGCTCAATCTCACCTTCATAGGTGGAAACGGGTGAAAAGCCGAAGCGCTGATAGAGCTGGAGTGCGCGGGGGTGGTCGAGATTATTCGTCGTCGTCACCACTTTTTCCGGCTTGTCACCCCAGATGGCATAAAGCCCCTGCAGCAGGAACCACTTGCCGACGCCAAGGCCGAGCGCGCGTTCGAACAGACCGAAATGAACGAGTTCGGTGACGCCGTCACTGCGGCGCTGATATTCATAAAAGCCGGCTGGCGCCCCCTCGATATAGAGCACCGTCACCGTCGTCATGTCGTTGTGAATGGTTTCTGACAGCTTTTCGTCGCTCAGTCGCATGCGGTCCACCCACTGCCAGCGCGAGCCGACCTGGCGGTAGAGGAAGCGATAATAGGGCAACGGAATTTCCGGCACCCGCATCAGCGCGATATGGAGATTGGCCGGAGACGGCATATGCGCGCGCGGCGGCGCGGTCATTTCCAGCGCGGTGATGTGAACCGTGACTGGGCTCGCTTTTTTGGTCATGTCTGTCAGGCCTTCCCGGTGACAATCGGCGTATCGGCGAGGCTGCCCCATTCCGACCATGACCCGTCATAAAGGCTGTTGTCGTCATGGCCGAGCGATTCGAGTGCAAGCGTGATAATGGCAGCGGTTACACCCGAACCGCAACTGGTCACAACCGGTTTCGACAGATCAATGCCTGCTTCTTCGAACATCGACGCCAGTGTGCCGAGATCGCGGAAATGGCCGCCTTCGGAAAAACCAGTGGCTGGCAGGTTTCTCGCACCCGGCATATGGCCGCCGCGCATGCCCGGGCGCGGCTCGGGTTCTGACGCTTCGAAGCGGCCGGCGCCGCGGGCATCGGCAATCTGGGTCGCGCCAGAGGCCACGAGCTGGCGCATCTCGGCAAGCGAAGTGACACGTTCGGAGCGGAAATCGGTCTTGAAGCGCACATGTCTCGCTTCGCGTGTCTTGGTTTCGACCGGCCGGCTGGCAGCTTTCCAGCCGTCGAAGCCGCCATCCATCAGAAACACGGCGTCAGCGCCCATGATGCGCAGCATCCACCACAGGCGCGGTGCCGAGAAAAAGCCGGGGCCGTCATAAACGACGATCAGGTCGCGGTTGGAAACGCCGAGCCGTTCCATCTCCGCAGCGAACTGTTCCGGTGACGGCAGCGAATGCGGCAGGCCGGTGGACTGGTCGGCAACCCTGTCATGGTCGAAGAAGACAGCGCTCGGCACATGGGCTGCAGCATATTCAGCCGCGCCATCACGGCCATGGGCCGGAAGGTACCAGGAGGCATCGATGATGGAGAAGCCCGGAGAGGCGATGCGCTCCTCAACCCATTGCGGTGTTACGATGAACCGGCTCTTGCCCGTGCCCATGAGGATCTCCCTGTCATTCTGGATTGTCAGGCCATGTCGGTGAAGCGGAGGCGGAACCGACGGTTCTCGCGCCCCTTCTTCTCGATCTTGCCGACTTCGATATTTCCGACTTCGCCGGTCGTGCGGACATGTGTGCCGCCGCAGGGCTGGCTGTCAACGGCGGCGTTTTCGCCGATCACCACCAGTGAAATGCGCCCCATGCCCATCGGTGGACGGACATTCTTGGACTTGACGATGTCGGGATTGGCTGCAAGCTCTTCATCCGTGATCCACTGGACATAGACCGGATGATCGTCCCCGACAAGCTGCATCAGCCGGGCGCTGACCTCTGCCTTGTCGATGGTTTCGCTCATGTCGAAATCGACGCGGGCCTCGTTCTCGCCGACCGATGCGCCGGTGATCGGGAAGGGACAGACGACCGACAGAAGATGGCAGGCCGTATGCATGCGCATCAGCCTGTGGCGGCGTTCCCAGTCTATTTCGAGCATGAGTTCTTCGCCGGGGGCGGGACTTGCCTCACCCTCGGCGGGAATGTGAAGAATGACGTCCTTGGCGTCTCCGTGGCGCGTCACATCCAGCCGGATGGCACTGCCATCTGCTCGCCGCGCCAGACCGGTATCGCCTGGCTGGCCGCCGGAGGTGGCGTAAAACACCGTCTGGTCCGTCTCGAAGCTGCCATCCTCATGCACCGCTGTCACGACCGACCGGCAACTGGCTGAATAGAAGTCGTCTCGGTAGAGGGCTGTGACGGGCATGGATTTCTGACACTTCTTATGCGAACGGAACGGCAATCTCCGTCTTGTTCGTCATCCATTCGGGCTGCGGCAGCCCTTTCTCCGCGAGGAATGAAGGGTTGAACAGCTTCGACTGATACCGGTTTCCATAATCACAAAGCACCGTGACAATGGTGTGGCCGGGGCCGAGGGTGCGGGCAAGACGGATAGCACCGGCTATATTGATGCCCGATGATCCACCAAGGCACAAGCCCTCATTCCTGACAAGTTCGAAGATAATCGGCAGGGCTTCCCGATCGGGAATATTATAGGCAAAATCCGGTTCAAACCCTTCCAGATTGGCGGTGATCCTGCCCTGGCCAATGCCTTCGGTGATCGAATTGCCCGCACTTTTCAGCTCGCCGGTGGTGTAATAGGAAAAAAGCGCGGCCCCGTCGGGGTCGGCGAGCGCGACCTTGATATCGGGGTTCTTTTCCTTCAGCCCGATGCCCGTGCCAGCGAAGGTGCCGCCGGAACCGACCGCCGAGACAAAACCATCGACCTTGCCATCAAGATCGCGCCAGATTTCCTGCGCGGTGGTTTCGACATGGGCCTGACGGTTGGCGACATTATCAAACTGATTGGCCCAGATGGCGCCATTCGCATCGGTGCGGGCCAGCTGTTCGGCAAGCCGTCCGGACAATTTCACGTAATTGTTCGGATCCTTGTAAGGCTTGGCCGGAACCTCGATCAGCTCGGCGCCAAGAAGCCTGAGCGCATCCTTTTTCTCCTGAGCCTGTGTCTCGGGAATGACGATCACGGTGCGATAGCCGAGCGCCTTGGCCACCAGCGTCAGGCCGATCCCGGTGTTGCCGGCCGTGCCTTCGACAATGGTGCCGCCAGGGCGCAGCAGGCCACGGCGTTCGGCATCGCGGATGATGTAAAGGGCAGCGCGATCCTTGACGGACTGGCCGGGATTGAGGAATTCGGCCTTGCCGAGAATTTCGCAGCCGGTCGCCTCGGATGCCGCGCGAAGACGGACAAGCGGGGTGTTGCCGATCAGATCGAGGACCGAAGGAGAGGCGGGCATGTCATGAAATCCTTGTTGCTTTAAACGGTGACTTTTCCGGCGCGGCGGCGCGAAAAACAAGAAATGATTTTGCGCGGATTTGCCAGTTGTGAGGATGTGGTTTCAACCGTTCAGATTCTTATACGCTGCGAGCGCCCGGTCCCGTGCCTGTTTGTGATTGACGATCGGTGCCGGGTAGCTGTCGCCGAGGACGATGCCCGCCTTCTCCAGAACCGGATCCGGCGCCTCGAGGGGAGCGTGGATATATTTTGCCGGCAATGCCGCGAGTTCGGGAACATAGTGGCGCACATAATCGCCCTCAGGATCGAATTTCTGACCCTGAAGGATCGGGTTGAAGATCCGGAAGAATGGTGCGGCATCCGCCCCGCAACCGGCAACCCATTGCCAGCTGGCCGGATTGGAGGCGGGATCTGCATCCACCAGCGTGTCGCGGAACCAGGTTTCGCCGCGCCGCCAGTCGATCATCAGATCCTTGATCAGAAACGAGGCGGCAATCATGCGCACCCGGTTATGCATGTAGCCTTCGCGCCAAAGCTGCCGCATGCCGGCGTCGACGATCGGGTAGCCGGTCATGCCACGGGTCCAGGCCGAGAAACCGGTTTCGTTATCGTCCCAGTCAAGACCGTCGAATTTTGCGTTCCAGTTTTTCGTCGCAAGATCGGGCGCGTGAAACAGGAGGTGGTAGCAGAAATCACGCCAGACCAGTTCCTGCAGGAATTTCCTTGTGTCCTCCGCCGGCGCATCCTGCCTGTCAGCCGTTGCGTGCCAGATCATGGCTGGACTGATTTCGCCCAGCGCCAGATGCGGTGACAGCATGGAGGTTGCGGCGTCGGCGGGAATGTCGCGAGCGGCGCCATAGCCCTTGATCCGTTCGGAGAGAAAGCCTTCGAGGCGCTTCAGGGCGCCGTCTTCGCCCGGCGTCCAGACATCGTCAAAGCCTGCAGCCCAATCCGGCCGGGCGTCATAGAGGCGCCAGTCTGCCAGCGCCTCGCTGTCCGCAGATGATTCCGGGCTGTTCAGCAGCTTTGGCGGGTCAGCGGGCGGCGGCACATGAAGGCTCGCCTGCAGCGCCTTCCAGAACGGCGTGTAGACCTTGTAGGGGCCGCCGACGCCTGTTTTCAGCCGGGTCGGCTCATGCAGGATCTGTCCGCCGAAGCTTTTCATGGTGAAACCGTCGTCGCGAAGGGCCTGCTTGATCCTGCCATCGGTGGCAATGCCGGGCGGATCGTAGCGGCGGTTCCAGAAGATGGCATCCGCGCCAGTCGTGGCGATGAGATCGCGCAGCACATCCAGCGCATCGCCGCTTTTCAAGATAAGCGGCGTGCCGCGGTCTGCCAGCGCCTGGCCAAGGGCCTGAAGCGATTTTTCCAGCCACCAGGCCTGCGCCTGCCCGAGCGGAAAATTGCCGTCCCTCTCGCGGATATAGACGGCAACAACCGGTCTTCCGCCCTCAGCTGCAGCCAGAAGGGCGTGATTGTCGGCAAGGCGCAGATCCTTGCGGAACCAGATGATGGCGGGTCTTGGCGGCATGTCACGCTCCGGCAGTCTCTTTTCACTGCGCAGCATGTAGAGCGGCAGGCCGCCGGCGACCAGTGCCCTGGCGCGATTACTGCAGCGAATCCCGCATGGCCGAGATGATCAGGACAGCAGAGGCGGCGCCTGCATTCATCACCTTGTTCGGATTGCCGAACGGGAGATCGGCGGTCGGCTCACCCTTGCCGGGTTCAGCCCCCGTCAGTGCCGCGTCGGAGGCTGCCGAAAGGCAGTCAAACAATGTTCCCCCTCCAGCTCTGGCAGCCTGATAGGCGTCAATTGCCGGTTGCCAGGCGTCGACCATGTTCTTGTCCGGCGCATGCGACTGGCCATGGGTGATGATGCCCTTTGCCATGGCGGAAAAGGCGAGGTCGAACTGTTCTGCCGTGACGACCGCCTTGCCCGGCAAGGCGCTGCCCGCGCGCCGGAAAGCCGATGCATAAAGACGCGCCGAGCGGGAATCGACCGTCAGAAAGGTCTCGGCGGCCATGTCGAAGACGCCGGCTGGCGTGACCTTGGACGGATTTAGCGCCGCCAGCTGGTTTTCCATGGCGGTGAAACCCGCCAGCATGACCTCACCGTGATCTCCGTCACCGTTGATGGTATCGAGCCGGCTCAGCCAGAGGCTGTTGCGAGAAATCGAAACGGCAATCTCTGAAAACATTCCGATAATATCAAATGAAGTAATGTCGCTCATATGTCCCCGTGATCATCAGTCTGAAGGGGGTTCGCTGCGACTGCTCCCCCTCCGGCCCGTAGCCTGGTTGCTGTTCAGGTCATTTAATCACGATGATTGTACATGGAAACGATGTAAAGCGAGACATTGATTTGAACATTCGTCAGATTTTACCGCAGCTGCGAAGACTTTTTCTGATGTCTCCACAGATCGGGCGCCGATCAGTCGGTGAATGTCACCGTAACGCCGGGCGATACCATGTGGGCGAGCTCGGTTGCATCCCAGTTGGTCAACCGGACGCAGCCGTGGGACGATGTTTTGCCGATCTTTTCCGGATCAGGTGTGCCGTGAATGCCATAGGTCGGTTTTGAAAGCGCGATCCAGACATCGCCGACCGGGCCGTTCGGGCCGGGATTGATGGTCAGCACCTTGTCATTGTCGCCCTGCTTGAAGTTTTTCGATGGATTATAGGTATAGCTCGGGTCAATGGCGATGCGCTCGACCGTTACGGTGCCGGAGGGCGAAGGCGTGTCCGATGAGCCAATCGTTGCAGGGTAGGCGACGATCAGCGCGCCATCGGCATCATAGGCGCGCACCTGTTTGCGTCCCTTGTCGGCAATGATGGTGGCGACCTTGCCGCTCTTTGGCGCGCCGGGATTGATCACCTTGATGACGGTTCCGGGGCGGGTGAAGTCCGCATCGGGGTTGAGGCTGCGCAGGAAGTTCTGGTCCATGTGAAACTTCTCGGCCAGCATTTCGGCGACCGATGTGTAGGACATGGCCGGCAATTGCGCTTTCTCGCTGTAATCGCTGGGAATGGCGGCAACATAGGGTCCGGCGGCATCCTTGGCGGTGATCGTATAGCTTTGGAAGGGCAGGCCGCCGCCGAGCGACAGATCCGACATGATGGTCTCACTGTCATTCGGATCCAGTGTCAGGCCTGTGGCCTCCTCATAGGCCGCAAGTGCCTTGCGGACATTGTCGCCCATGCGGCCGTCAATGACGCCAGGCGAAAAGCCTTCCCGATCCAGCAGAACCTGAAGGGCAACGACTTTCATGTCAGGCTTCGACGAGATCGCAGCCTTCGGTGCGGCGGTCGTATCCGGTCCCTGGCGCTGATAGGAGCCGGGCTCGCTCGCGCGCGGCGGTGCAAGGTCGCGGCTGTCGATCTGCCCGCCATAATCGTCGAAATTGTCACCCCTGCGGTCAAAAGCCGTCCCGAAAGCACGGCCATTGCCATTCTGGGGGCTGCCGCCGTTGCGCGTGGCATAGCTGTCATATTCCCGCGCAGTCAGTTCGGTCGCGACGAGATTGCCGTTATAATCGAGCAGTATCCTGTGGCCGAAGGTGTCCTCGCCCATGATGACCGTTCCTGCCTCGGGGACATAATCCAGCATTGTGCCATTCGGCGCGACGAGGAAAATCTGCTGACCGTTGCGATATAGAGGCTGATGGGCGTCCGCGATGGCAGGCAGCGCCAAGAGCGCCGAAAAGAACAGGCTGGGGATGAGGACTCTGAGGTGCATGAACCGACTAACTTTGCGTTGAGATAAGGGGCAGCTTTGGACTATTCTCGACAATAAGGCAGGCGGTGACCTGTTATAGCAAAATCCACAAAGCGAAACACCCTGGTAACGATCATGATAGAATTTGCAGCGGGAATCGGGCCGAATTTGGCCCTTGATCCAACTTCCGTCCTTGATATTGGTACCCTCGTGGTTGCTGGTGTCGATATCGCTCCGAAAAGAGCCATTCCCGATGATGGCGATCCGCGAATCGATCATTCGCTTGAAGGCTTTCTGTTTACCTGCGGCCCGGATCATATCCGCCATCCGGAACCGATTGATGCTCTGGGGAAAACGTCCTTCCCGCTGCATGGTTCCGCATCTGCCAGCGCGGCAATCATCAAATCACTGGAACAGACCGGTGCAGGATCCGAGTGTCAGGCCTCCATCCCGGTGAAAAATGCCGATGGCAGCGAAGCGCTGATCGAGCGCGTCTGGACCATGGATGGCGCAACCGGGCAGGTGACGCTGAAGGACCGCGTCGTCAATGTCGGCACCAGGCCGTTTCCAGTGATGATGATGTATCATATCAATTTCGGCGCCAAGCATTTCGATGATGGTGTGGCGCTGGAAGATGCGGCGCTGGCCCGGAGCGGGCAAGGTCTTGAAGGCATTCTTCCCTGGCATTTTGGTGAAGGCGAGCACGGTATTTTCTGCGTGCCGGCTGTTGCAGTCGCCGATGGCTGGTCGAAGACCGTGCTGGGGCCGATTGCGGCACTGGGCGGCCTGTCCTTCATTCTGGAAGTCGATACGTCGACGCTGCCCTTTCTGCAGATCTGGCGCAATCAGGAAAGGCCGGCCCATATTCTCGGGATCGAGCCGGCCTCGCATCGCTGGGCATCACGGCGCGAATTGGCCGATGCCGGCGAACTCGATGCCGTGGAACCGGGTGCGGAAAAGACCTTCTCGCTGCGATTCCGCTTTGCCTGACGGCATCGGCGACGGCAAAAGAAGGATGCATCGCCGCAGGATCCGCCCTTGCATCGGGGCGCATTTCACAGCATGGATGGCAAAACACAATTTCTGGAAAGTGCCATGGATATCCGCAAGATTGATGACGACTATTCCGTAAGCGGCCAGATCACGGTCGCCGATATCGAAACCCTGAAGTCGCTCGGCTTTCGCTCGATCGTCTGCAACAGGCCCGATGGCGAAGAGCCGGGGCAGCCGGCCTTTGACGATGTCGCAGCGGCAGCCGAGGCCGCCGGAATCGAGATCGCTCATGTGCCCGTCGGCGGCATGGGGCTGACGGAACAGGCTGTCGTCGGCATGGTTGATGCACTGGACGAGCTGCCACGGCCAATGCTCGGCTACTGCCGCTCGGGCGCACGGTCCACACGAATTTATGAAGCAGCCGAGCATATGCGCGGTTAATTCATATAAATCAGATCCTTGGCGCTCCATATTGATGTCTTTTATCATTGTGGAGCGTTTTGTTGATGCATAACATGAGAAAGACGATCTAAATGACTGTAAAACGTATCAATGTCGGACCCATCATGAGCGGCGCCGTAATTCATGGCAACACCGTTTATCTATCCGGCCAGACCGGCGAAGGCGCGACCGTAACCGAGCAGGCCAAGGATTGCCTCGCCAAGGTTGATGCACTTCTGGCGGAAGCCGGGACTGACAAGTCCAAGATCCTGCAGACGCTCATCTACCTTAAGGACATTCGCAATTTCGCCGAGATGAACGACGTCTGGAAGGCCTGGGTTGATCCGGCCAATACTCCGGCGCGTGCGACCAGCGAAGCCAGCCTTGCTGCACCGAACATCCTCGTCGAGTTCACCGTCATCGCTGCACTCGACTGATCGGGGCCCGGCAGTGCATCGGCTGATGTGCTGCGCCTTTGATGAAATGATGCCCGGACGACGGCACTGTCGATCCGGGCATTTTTCTGCCAGCCCGCCATTTTTGTGTCTGACAGGTGCGGCAGTCTGGAAACAACACCAACGACGAAGCGGAGCTTGGGGAATGAGAATCTGGATAGCGAGCCTTGCGATTCTGGCCAGTATCGCCAGCGGAGCGCCGGCAATGGCGAAGTCCACAGCAGCGATTCTGGCGATCAGCTGGCAGCCGGCCTTTTGCGAGGGCAATGGCAGCAAGCCCGAATGCGGGACACAGACAAAGGACCGTTTTGATGCCGATCATTTCGCCCTGCATGGACTTTGGCCGGTCAAGGGCGATTATTGCGGTGTGTCTGCGGATCTTCAGGCGCTGGACAAGGCCGGTGACTGGATGAAGCTGCCGGCGCTCGATCTGAGCGGCGACCTGAAAACCGCACTGGCAACGGCCATGCCGGGCATGCAGTCAGGTCTTGACCGTCATGAATGGATCAAGCATGGCACCTGCACCCGCTTCACGCCGGAGAATTATTTCCAGACGGCGATCGATCTGCTTCAGCAGGTCAACGGCTCAGCCGTGCAGAAGGTTTTTGCAGGCAGTATCGGCAAGCAACTGACGTCTGCCGAGATCGGCAAGGCCTTTGACGATGCCTTCGGCAATGGGGCCAGCAAGCGCATCAAGATCAGCTGTGTCGCGGATGGCAGCCGCCAGCTGATCGACGAGATCACCATCGGCCTTTCAGACCAGTATGCGCCAGGCAGTTCGATGGAAACGCTGATCGACGGCGCCGGCAGCACGGATATCGGCTGTGATGGCGGGATCGTTGATGCCGTCGGCAACCAGTGACAGCAAGATGAGCCGGGCTACAGGGTCCGGCTTCTGACTTCATCGTCGATGCTGATGGACTTGAGGCCGATGGCATTGCGCACATGATCGATGCCGGGGACGGACAGCGCGATTTCCGCGGCCCGTTCCTTCTCGCCCTGTGAGGCGATTTCTCCGGTGAGCATGGCGATATTGCTGATCACCGTCACCTCGACTTCCGTCGCGTCGACGTCGCCGGCGGTTGCCAGCGCCGCAGCGATGGCGCGTTCGAGACGCGCGACGGCTGACAGTTCGTCAGTCTTTTCGATGGGCCGGCCGAAGGCCGATGCAGGTTTGTGAACCATGGTCTGCTCCCTGGCTTGATTTGGCGTATGGGAATGCAACGCATGGAACGGACGAAGGTTCACTCATGAAGGCGAGATGCAATAGCCGTGCTGCTGCGACTTAACGGGGTGGCGCGCGCGGAAAAACAAGCGGGTCGCATTGTAGGTTGCTTCGCTTTAGCCTAAATAGCGGCTCAAGACCCCCACGCGAGCGGAGCAGGAAACGTTTAGCCCATGGCACGTCAGTTTATCTATCACATGGCCGGCCTCAACAAGGCCTATGGCGCCAAGAAGGTGCTTGAGAATATCCATCTGTCCTTCTATCCCGATGCCAAGATCGGCATTCTCGGCCCCAACGGCGCCGGTAAGTCGACCATTCTGAAGATCATGGCCGGTCTGGACAAGGAATTCACCGGCGAGGCCTGGCTGGCCGAAGGGGCGACGCTTGGCTATCTGCCGCAGGAGCCGCAGCTTGATCCGAACAAGACCGTCATGGAAAACGCCATGGAAGGCGTTGCCAAGAAGCAGGCCGTTCTGGATCGCTACAATGAGCTGATGATGAATTATTCTGACGAGACTGCCGATGAGGCGGCCCAGTTGCAGGATGTCATCGACAGCCAGAATCTGTGGGATCTGGAAAGTCAGGTCGAAATGGCGATGGATGCGCTGCGCTGCCCGCCCGGCGACAGTGCGGTCGATAATCTCTCCGGTGGTGAGCGCCGCCGTGTCGCGCTGTGCAAGCTGCTGCTGTCGCAGCCCGACCTGCTGCTGCTTGACGAACCGACCAACCATCTCGATGCCGAGACCATTGCCTGGCTCGAAAAGCATCTGCGCGAATATCCCGGCGCCGTGCTGATGATCACCCATGACCGTTACTTCCTTGACAATGTCACGGGCTGGATCCTTGAGCTCGACCGCGGCCGCGGCATTCCCTATGAAGGCAATTATTCCGCCTATCTCGCCGCCAAGGCCAAGCGTATGGCCCAGGAAGGCCGTGAAGAGGCCTCGCGCCAGAAGGCGCTGTCGCGCGAACAGCAGTGGATTTCCTCGAGCCCGAAGGCCCGTCAGGCGAAATCCAAGGCCCGTATCCGCGCCTATGACGATCTGGTGGCTGCCGCTGCCGACCGTCGCCCCGGCGATGCACAGATCGTCATTCCCGCTGGCGAGCGTCTCGGTCAGGTGGTCATCGAGGCAGAAGGCCTGGCAAAGGGTTATGGTGATCGCCTGTTGATCGATGACCTGGAATTCAAGCTGCCGCCGGGCGGTATTGTCGGCGTCATCGGCCCCAATGGTGCGGGTAAGTCGACATTGTTCCGCATGATCACCGGTCAGGAAACGCCGGATGCCGGCGAGATCCGTGTTGGTGACACGGTCGAGCTTTCCTATGTCGACCAGAGCCGCGATGCGCTTGATGGCAACAAGACGGTCTGGGAAGAAATTTCCGGCGGCAACGACATCATCAAGCTTGGCCCCCATGAGGTGAACAGCCGTGCCTATTGCGGCGCCTTCAACTTCAAGGGCGGCGATCAGCAGCAGAAGGTCGGCACGCTTTCCGGCGGCCAGCGCAACCGCGTTCACCTCGCCAAGATGCTGAAATCCGGCGGCAACGTGCTGCTGCTCGACGAACCGACCAACGACCTTGATACCGAGACGCTCTCGGCGCTTGAAGATGCGCTGGAAAGCTATGCCGGCTGCGCTGTCATCATCAGCCATGACCGCATGTTCCTCGACCGGCTGGCAACGCATATCCTCGCTTTTGAAGGCGACAGCCATGTGGAGTGGTTCGAGGGCAACTTCGAGGATTATGAGGCCGACAAGATCCGCCGCCTCGGTCCCGAAAGTGTCAATCCGAAGCGCGTCACCTACAAGCGACTGACCCGCTGAGTTATTCGCCATCCGGAACTTTGGGAGAGGTCGCCTTCGGGCGGCCTTTTCTGTATGATGAGAAGACGGCTTGCAATATTTTTCGCAATCACATAAAGACATGTTTATGTCTTGATGGAGTGATGCTGCTGGTCGCGATGGATTCGCCTGTGCCGGGCGGTGTCGCGGAATGGAAGAAGAATGGCAAGCTTCGGACTGGATGAGCTGGTAGAGGTGCTGAAGGCAGCGGGAGAGCCGAGCCGGTTGCGCTTGCTGTCATTGCTGGCCAGCGCCGATCTGACCGTTTCCGATCTGACGGATATTCTCGGCCAGTCCCAGCCGCGTATCTCGCGCCATCTGAAGCTTTTGGGTGAGGCAGGGCTGGTGGATCGCTATCAGGAAGGTGCCTGGGCCTATTTCCGTCTGCGTGAGGATGGCAGCGCCGTCAGCCTGGCGCGTCAGCTTCTGGCCAATGCTGCCAGCGATGATCCGACGCTTCTGCGCGATACCGCGCGGCTTGCCGCAGTGCGCCAGCAGCGTTCGGAGCGGGCGCAGGCCTATTTTGCCCGCCATGCCGGTGAATGGGATGAAATGCGGCGTCTGCATGTTGCCGAAGCGGAGGTGGAGCGTTGCCTCGTCGATCTGGTCGGCAGGAAGCCGGTTCAGGCGCTGCTTGATCTCGGCACCGGCACCGGACGGATGCTTCTCCTCTTGAAGGATATCTATCGCCGTGCCGTTGGTGTGGATGCCAGCCGCGACATGCTCGCGGTGGCACGCGCTAATCTGGATGCCGAAGGGCTCAACCGGGCAGTGGTGCGTCTGGGCGATATCCTGAACCTGCCGCTGGAGCGGGAGGATTTCGATCTGGTGATCGTGCACCAGGTCCTGCATTTTCTTGACCACCCGGATCAGGCGATTGCCGAAGCCGCGCGGGTGCTGCGCCCTGAAGGGCGTCTTCTGGTGGTCGATTTCGCCCCGCATGATCTTGAATATCTGAGGCAGGAGCACGCCCATCTGCGGCTTGGCTTCTCGCATCAGGCCATGGAGGACTGGATGACGCGCGCTGGCCTCAAGGTCGAACGTGTTGTCGACCTGCCGTCGGGCCATGAGGGCAGGCAAGCGCTCACGGTTTCCGTCTGGCTTGCGCGTGATCCGCGTCTGCTCATTGCCGAACAAAAAGACACCCATTCAGTGAGGAGTGCCTGAACCCATGTCCCTTAACGCGACAGCAACGGATGATCTGCCCCGGATCTCCTTCGAGTTTTTCCCGCCGAAAAACCCGGATGCGGAAGAGCAGCTCTTCAAGGCCGTCAAGGTTCTTGCTGCCTATCGGCCGGATTTCGTTTCGGTCACCTATGGCGCCGGCGCGTCCAGCCGCACGCCGACCTTCGCCACTGTCAGGCGCATGCTGGCGGAGACCGATCTGGTCGTCGCCTCGCATCTCACCGTGGTGAAATCGACGCGTGCGGAAGTGGATGAGGTCATTGGCCAGTTTCGGGAAATGGGCGTGTCGCGTTTCGTGGCGCTGCGCGGTGATCCGCCCGGCGGCATCGGCACGGCCTATACGCCCTTTCCGGGCGGCTACGCCAATGCGGCGGCACTGGTGCAGGGCCTGCGCGGTATCGATGACTTTGACATTTCCGTTTCTGCCTATCCGGAAAAACATCCCGAAAGCGCTGATCGGGCGGCCGATATCGCCATGCTGAAGCTGAAGGCGGATAATGGTGCGAACCGGGCGCTGACGCAGTTCTTCTTCGACAATGATGTCTTTGAGGACTATCTCAACGCGGTGCGCGCCGCCGGAGTCAGCATTCCTGTCGTTCCGGGCATCATGCCGATCCAGAACATCAAGCAGCTGAAGAATTTCGCCGCGCTGTGCGGCGCATCCATTCCGGCCGCGGTCGAAGCGCGTTTTGCGGGGCTGGACGATGATCCGGCCGGTCGCTTCGAGGTGGCCGCCGATATCGCTGCCGAGCAGGTGATGGACCTGAGGCGGCGCGGGCTGACCGACTTTCATTTCTACACCATGAACCGCTCGAAGCTGATGAGCGCTGTTCTGGAACGGATCGGCTTTTCGGCGCTTTCTTCGGTGTCCTGATGCTGATTCCTGGCATTAAGATCTACATGTAATGCATTGATTGAATGTATCTATTTATCACAATTGCTTGCGTGTAAGATTGAAGTCATGTCTTCTTGCCGCCATCATCGCCCTGTGCCGATGATGGAGGTAAACCTGGATGATCATGGCAACAGGACAGCCGGGACGTGGCGTTGAGGAAAGTGTGGCGAAGAGACTCGAGCGTCTCTGGGCAGACTATAAGCAGGCAGAAAGGACCGGTGATTTCCAGTCTGCCCTTGCCTGTGCCCTTGCTGCCGTACATCTCGCGCCGGACAAGCCGGCCGTCTGGCATACCATCGGCTATTGCTATCTCAAGCTAGGCCAGTGGCTGAATGCGGTGGCGTGCGCCGAGCGCGCCGTTGCCCTGGCTTCGGATGATTTCATGGTCTACGATATCCTGTCTCATGCCTGTGGCGAACTCGGACAGTCGGAAAATGTTGCCCGCTATGGCCGCAAGGCGCTGGAACTGCGTGACCTGCACTTCTCCAGGGCGGTGGATTTCGATCCGGAACAGAAGGCGCTGCCGCCACCGCCATCACCTGAAACCCGGCATCACAACATCATCTCCTTTTCGCTCTTCGGAGATGCGCCGCGCTATTGCGAAGTGGCGCTGATGAATGCGGATGCGGTGGACAGCATCTATCCCGGCTGGAGCTGCCGTTTCTACGTCGATCATTCCGTGCCGAAGCATTATGTTCAGCGTTTGCAGCAAATGGGGTCTGACATTGTTCATGTGGATGCTGCACTCGCCCGCTGGGCCGGGCCGATGTGGCGCTTTGCCGCCTGCGATCTGCCGGATGTCCATCGCGTGATTTTCCGCGATGTCGATTCGCTGATTACCGAGCGCGAAGCACGCGTCGTCGGCGAATGGGTTGAGAGCGGAAAGCGATTTCATCATATCCGCGACTGGTACACCCAGACTGAGCTGCTGCATGCGGGGCTCTGGGGCGTCGTCGGCGGAGCACTGCCGGCCATGGAGGGGCTGGTGTCACGCTTCAGGCGATCCCATCCCGATGCTCATCACTTTTCCGACCAGCATTTTCTGCGCGAATATGTCTGGCCCTATGCGAAAAAGAGCCTGTTCATGCATGATTCATGGTTCGGTTTCGGCAATTCACGGCCGATTGATGCGGAAAAATGGATGGGGGTTCATATCGGCGCCAATATCAGCCATGGCGGATTTGCGATAAAAGTCCGGCTACCCGATGGCGCTCGCGCGCACTGGGCGCTTCAGGAAAAAGCGGACCGGTCTGATGAGTGGCGAACGGTTTTTTCCTATTCCACAATTGTGCGCAAAGGTGAGGTTCGGGATTATCTTCCTTCGCCTTATCTGGAGCGCATTGAACGCGACATGCGCATTCAGCCTCTGCATTATGAACTGCCGCAATGACCTGTTCGAAGTGGTGGTTGCTTTCCGATGAAACATCGTAAAAACAATATATTGGGTAATTTTGTTCTAGTCCTGCATGGCTTCTTCATATTCGGCTGAAAGCATCAGCCATTCCTCTTCGATCCGGGTGAGCTCGGCGGCGGCGTTGGCGCGTGCCTGCGCCATGACGGCAGCCTTTTCCGGCGATTTGGCGTAGAGCTGAGGGTCGGCAAGATCGCTGTCCAGCTTGGCGATGATCTTTTCAATCTTGCCGGTTTTCTTCTCCGCTTCGTCAATCTTCTTCTTCAGCGGCGCAAGCGCTGCCCGCTTTCCGGCAGCTTCGCGCCGCTGGTCCGATTTGGAGCTGGTTTCGGCGCCTTGCTCCGATTTTCTGGCCTTGGCCTTGCCGCCGGAGACGATCAGTGTCCGGTAGTCCTCAAGGTCCCCGTCATAGCTCTTCACGGTGCCCTCATGCACCAGCCACAGCCGGTCGACGGTTGCCTCGATCAGATGCCGGTCATGCGAGATCAGGATGACGGCGCCGGGAAAATCGTTGAGCGCCGTGATCAACGCGTTGCGGCTGTCGATGTCGAGATGGTTGGTCGGCTCGTCAAGGATCATCAGGTTGGGTGCATCAAAGGCGGCGAGCCCCATCAGCAGCCGTGCCTTCTCGCCGCCGGAAAGATCCCTGGCCTTGGTATCCATCTTCTCGGTCGCAAGCCCCATCTGGGCCACGCGGGCGCGCACCTTGGCCTCCGGGGTCTCCGGCATCAGCTTGCGCACGTGGTCGACGGCGGATTGCTCCGGCACGAGGTCATCGATCTGGTGCTGGGCAAAAAAGCCGATCTTCAGGTTCGGCGCGACTTTCAGCACGCCGTCCTGTGGGGCAAGTCTGCCGGAGATGAACTTGGCGAAGGTCGATTTGCCGTTGCCGTTGGCGCCAAGCAGCGCAATCCGGTCGTCATTGTCGATCCTGAGATCGAGCTTCGACAGGATCGGGCGGTCGGGCTCATAGCCGACAATACCGTTCTCGATGGCGATGATCGGCGAGGCGGGCTGCCTTTCCGGTTCCGGGAAGGAAAAGCCCTGAACGTGATCCTCAATCACGGCTGCAATCGTGCCCATGCGCTCCAGTGCCTTGACGCGGCTCTGCGCCTGTCTGGCTTTCGTCGCTTTGGCCTTGAAGCGGGTGATGAAGCTTTCCAGATGCTTGCGCGCCGCCTCGTTCTTGGCGCGCGCCTTCATCTGCAATTCGTCTGCTTCTGCCTTCTGCCGCTCAAACTGGTCATAGGAGCCACGATAAAAGGTCAGCTTCTTCTGATCGAGATGGATGATGGCGTTGGCGGCGGTGTTCAGGAGATCACGGTCATGGCTGATGATCAGCACACTATAGGGGTAGTGGCGGATATAGTCCTCAAGCCAGAGCGTGCCTTCGAGGTCAAGGTAGTTGGTCGGCTCGTCGAGCAGCAGCAGGTCCGGTTCGGAAAACAGAATGGCTGCAAGGGCAACGCGCATGCGCCAGCCACCGGAAAAGGCCGCCGCCGGGCGGAGCTGTGCCGCCGCGTCGAAACCGAGGCCGGAGAGAATGCTGGCGGCGCGCGCTTCGGCTGAATGGGCGCCGATATCGGTCAGCCGCGTCTGGATTTCGGCAATCCGGTGCGGATCCGTTGCCGTTTCGGCTTCGGCCAGAAGCGCCGTCCGCTCCTTGTCCGCCTTCAGCACGATTTCGATCAGCGGCTCCTGCGTCCCCGGCGCTTCCTGGGCGACCTGACCGACACGGGCACGTTTCGGCAGCGAGACAAAGCCGCTCTCGGGCGCGAGATCGCCGGTAATCACCTTGAAGAGCGTGGATTTCCCCGCACCATTGCGCCCGACAATGCCGGCCTTCATGCCATCGGGAATGGACACGGAAGCGTTTTCAATCAGCAGGCGCCCGGCGATACGGACGGAAAGGTCGGAAATCGTGATCATGGAGGCGGTTTTGTCCGAAATCGTCTGGCTTGGCAAGATACCTGCCGCGTTGTTTGCACCGCGTGTAATTCCAGCGATGTGGCGCAGGGGCTTCAAATCGTCGCGGGACAGCCGCCATCACGCCGTCAGTCAGTCTTATTCCGATGCGCATTCTCTGTTCTTGTCATTGAAATGAAAGGGGGAATCGCAATGAAAAACAGTCTTTCCAAGTCGTCTGCTGCCGGTCTTCTTGTGGTGGCGATGTTGTCGGTCGCCAGCCCGAGCAGAGCGGCGGAGGCAGAACCCGCGGTCGCGCCGGCACATGATGCGCGGATCATCCTGCTGGGCACCGGCGGTGGACCGCTGGCCAGTGCCGGGCGCGCGGGTATCGCCACACTGCTGATCGTCAACGGCACCTCCTACCTGTTCGATGCCGGGATCGGGACCGATCGGCAGCTCGCCAAGGCAGGATTTGAGGTGACCGATCTTTCGGCGATCTTCATCACCCACCAGCATCTGGATCACACCGCAGGCATTCCGTCACTGATCATGACGGACTGGTTCGCCAAGGCCAATCAGGCCGATCCACCACCGCTTGTGCTTTATGGTCCGCCGGCAACGCAATTGCTGCTGGAAGACAGCCTGCAGATGCTTTCGACGTCGGAGCGGATTTTCAGGGCCGGCATTCCGATGCTGAAACCCGATACGGGCATGTTTGCCGCCCATGATATCGATCATGACGGGCTGGTCTATCGCGACGCCAATATCAGCGTGAGGGCGGCTGAAAATACCCATTTCCGCCATCAATCCGAAGGTCCGGCCGGACGCGACATTTCCTTTTCCTACCGGGTTGATACGCCGTATGGCGCAATCGTCTTCACCGGGGATACCGGCAAGAGCGATGCCGTCACCGCGCTGGCAAAGGGGGCTGACGTGCTGGTGAGCGAGGTGCGGCTTCCCTTTGTCGATGCCAGCGGCCAGATTCTGACCGTGCCGAGCAACTTGGTTGCGGGCGGCGCACATGCCGAGGCCTATCGCGCTCACATGGAGCATGAGCATCTCGCACCGGAAGAGGTGGGACAGATGGCGCATGATGCAGGCGTCGGTCTGGTGATCCTGTCGCATTTTGCCGGCGGGCCGGAAACGACGGTGAGCGATGACTTCACCGCCGGTGTCGCCAGCCGCTTTGCCGGCCCGGTGATCGCGGGCCAGGACCTGATGGAATATGACCTCTTCGCCAAGCCGGATGCATCGGCAGAAAAGCCGGACTGACCCGGCATATGTCCGTCGCATTTGCTCCAGATCAAGGAATACATACGTAAATGCGTATATGCGCATGAGCGGGAATAATGATCTGGGACAGCGGATATGGCGACGGTTCTTGATGTTCTTGCGGCTCTTGCCGAACCGACACGGCTTTCGGCAATGGATGTGCTTGGCG
The DNA here is from genome assembly GCF_013184775.1 of Martelella sp. HB161492. Classification (GTDB taxonomy): domain Bacteria; phylum Pseudomonadota; class Alphaproteobacteria; order Rhizobiales; family Rhizobiaceae; genus Martelella. The sequence goes on along the minus strand of NZ_JAATVV010000002.1, from coordinate 302,550 downwards.
ATGGCAGGGAGCATTGTGTCTGCGAACTGATGCGCCACTGCCAGGCCACCCAGTCGCGCATGTCGCGGCATATGGGCGTACTCAAATCTGCAGGCCTTGTGGTTGACCGCCGCGATGCGCAATGGGTGCGATACCGCCTCAATCCGGATCTGGACCCCATGCTTGACGATGTCCTCAAGGCGGCCATCGCCTGCGTGGCGCGGGATCAGAGGAGGGTCGCATGAGCCTGTCGACACCGCATATGGCGCATCGTGGGCCAGAATGGCTCTGGCACGTCGTCCTGATCCTGGCTCTGGTGGCGTGGTGGAATGTCTACCGGGTGCTGCAGCCGTTTTCGGATTTTCTCGTCGGTCTGTTGCCGGTCGATCCTGCGAGTCATACCGGGGAGGCGCTGGCCTTCTTCTTCTACGACGTGCCGAAAGTCTTCATGCTGCTGGTGCTCGTGGTTTTCGCCATGGGGGTGGTGCGCAGTTTCTTCAGCCCCGAGCGCACGCGCGCGCTTCTGGCCGGGCGGGCGCTCGGCATTGGCAATGTGCTTGCCGCCTGTCTCGGCGTGCTGACGCCGTTCTGTTCCTGCTCGGCAGTGCCGCTCTTCATCGGTTTTGTCTCGGCTGGCGTTCCGCTTGGGGTCACCTTCTCGTTTCTGATCGCCGCGCCGATGGTCAATGAGGTGGCGCTGATCCTGCTTTTCGGCCTCGTCGGCTGGCCGGTGGCGCTGGCCTATCTCGGCTTCGGGCTGGCTATTGCGATTTTTGCCGGTCTGGTGATCGGGCGGCTGCATCTTGAGGGCTGGCTGCAGGACTGGGTGCGCGAGATCAGCATGAATGCCGGGGCCGGGGCGCTGGATGAGGAGCGTCCGACAATGCGCGAACGCTACCGTGCCGCCCTTGTCGGGGTCCGGGAAATCGTCGGCAAGATCTGGCTCTATATCCTGCTCGGCATCGGTCTCGGCGCGTTGATCCATGGCTATGTGCCGGAGACGCTGATGGCGACGATCATGGGGGCTGACGCCTGGTGGAGCGTGCCGGCGGCCGTGCTGATCGGCATACCGATGTATTCCAATGCCGCCGGTGTGATCCCGATTGTCGAGGCGCTGATCGGCAAGGGGGCGGCGCTTGGAACGGTGCTCGCCTTCATGATGTCGGTGATCGCGCTCAGCCTGCCGGAAATGATCATCCTGCGTCAGGTGCTGACGCTGCGCCTGATCGCCGTTTTCATCGCGGTGGTCGGCTGCGGCATCCTGATGGTCGGATTTATGTTCAACCTGATGTTTTGAAGGAGAAGACCCATGAAAACGGTCAAGGTCTACGGTCCGGGATGCAAGCGCTGCGAGGCAACCGCCAAGCTGATCGCCGATGCCGCTGCCCGTCATGGCACACAGATCAGCCTCGAAAAGGTCTCGGACCCGAAGGCGATCGCCATGGCCGGCGTCATGTCGACGCCGGGTGTTTCGATTGACGGCAAGCTGGTCCATGCCGGCGGCCTGCCGGAGGAAGCCAAGGTCGAAGGCTGGTTCGCCTGACCGGCGGCAACGGCCGGTTCATGCGAATGGCCGGCCCGCAGCGGAGCGCAGGAAATAGATCAGATCCATTTCCAGTGACGGCCGGCCAAGCGTTGTCAGCATCATGTGGATCTGGCCGCGATGGTGTGTCTGATGGTTGAAGAGATGCGCCAAAGCCTTTGAAAGACTGTCATTATGCTGTTCCGGAGGATTGCCGCGCAGATAGCTGAAACGCCCGGCAAGCTGGTCTTCCGAGAGGCTGTCGATATAGGCGATGATGGCCTGATCCTCTGCCTCGCGGGCAAGCCGCAGATCTTCGAAATCATCGCTGATGATGCTGTTCAGCTTGACGGAGCCGGTATATTCGCCGGCAAAGCGTTTCATCCAGATCCGATCGGTGTACAGCAGATGATTGAGCGTGCCATGCACCGAGTGAAAGAAGGCGCCGAGGTCGCGGGTATAATCATCATAAGCGAGGTGGGACGCGCTCGAATAGACCAGGCTGTTGGCCCAGTTGTTATAGGCAGCGAACATGCGAAAATGCGGCAGCATCGGGCTCTCCATCATGGTTGCCCCGATCATAGTCGAAATCGCTATGGTCGTTTGTGAAACTATTTTATAGCCGCCATCGTCCTGGCTTATGCATGCAGGGCAGCAGCGGCCCGGCGGCGTTCCCGTTCCAGGATGGCGCGGGCATCGAGCCCGGAAATGGCCCGTTCGGGCGGAATGTCACCGTCGGCCTGAAGTGCCAGAAAGCGCCCGCAACAGACCCTGAGGAATGAGGTGAAGTTGCCGAGATCATGCCCGGCATCGATCGATTCGCGATAGAGCCGGCTGATCAGCTGGGTGACGCTGAGCCCGTCACGTTCGGCAATCGCGCCGAGCTTATCCCAGAAGAAACGTTCCAGCCGCACGCTTGTCACCACCCCGTCAATCCTGACGGAGCGGCTGACGCTTTCCCAAAGGGCCGGATCGGCCCCGATAAACAATCTGCACATGGTTTCCTCCCGGTTCTCCCGGGGTCACTATAAACGGTCAGGGGCCGCGACGAAAGCGCGCCCCCTGATCCGGATGATCAGGCAAGCAGTGCCATGAACTGGCTGAGCCAGGCCGGATGGGCGGGCCATGCCGGGGCGGTCACCAGATTGCCGTCAGTCACGGCATCGGTGACAGCGATATCGGCATAGCTGCCGCCGGCGAGCTTTACCTCCGGCGCGCAGGCCGGGTAGGCCGAGCAGGTGCGGCCGGACAGCACGCCGGCTGCTGCCAGGATCTGGGCGCCATGGCAGATTGCTGCCACCGGCTTGTCCGCTTCGAAGAAGTGGCGCACCATGGCGATCACGGCGCCGTTGAGGCGCAGATATTCCGGCGCGCGGCCGCCCGGAATGACCAGCGCATCGTAATCGGCGGCGTTGATGGCCTCGAAGTCCGCCGTCAGTGCGAAGCGGTGGCCGGGTTTTTCCGAATAGGTCTGGTCGCCTTCAAAATCGTGAATGGCGGTCGCAACCGTGTCACCGGCCTTCTTGTCCGGGCAGACCGCATCGACATCGTGGCCGACGGCCAGAAGCGTCTGGAACGGAACCATGGTTTCGTAGTCCTCGGTGAAATCACCGGTAATCATCAGGATCTTCCTGGCTGCCATAGTCTCCTCCCGTGTTCATGGTGCCGGATTGAAACTAGCAAAAGACAATTCCGCGCGGGTAGCATCGGCATACTACCGTTCGCGCTACGGAACCGGCGCGCATCGCTGGCCGTTGTCCGTCTTGCAATTTGCGCGCGTCTGGTCAAACCTGCCTGCCCAACAGAGGAGTTCATCAATGACACGGGTTCTCTACACGCTTTGCGGCGCTGACAGTGCTGCGCCTTTTTCGCCCCATTGCTGGAAAGTGGTTCTGGCGCTCAGGCACAAGGGGCTTGATTTCGAAGAAAGGCCGACGCCCTTCACCGAGATCCCGAAGCTGGAGAACGGCTTTTCGAAGACGGTGCCGATCCTGCTCGACGGCGACAAGCGGATTTCCGACAGTTTCGCCATCGCGCTCTATCTCGAACAGGCCTATCCGGACGCACCGTCGCTGTTCAAGGGGGAAGGCGGTATGGCCATGGCCCGCTTTGTCGAGGGCTGGTCGCTGACAACGCTGCATCCGGCTGTCACCAAGATTGCGGTCAAGGACATTCACGACATGCTCGGCCCGGTCGATCAGGCCTATTTCCGCGAAAGCCGCGAGAAAAGGCTCGGCATGACGCTGGAGGAGGTGGCGACGGGCCGCGAAGCCGAGGCCGAACAGTTCGGCGGCAAGCTGCAGCCGCTGCGCCAGATGCTGAAGAGCCAGCCCTTTATCGGCGGCGCGACCCCGCTGTTTGCCGACTATATCGTCTTCGGTGCGCTGCATTGGCTGGCCATGACCGCCAGGATCAAGGTCATGGACCCGAATGATCCGGTCACCGCCTGGTATGAGCGCTGCCTCGGCGCGGCCGATCTTTGAAGCGACATCGTGACGCTTCGGTGAAAATATCCGTGCCACCTTGTTTTCAGGGGCTTTGCCGGGTAAACACCGGCTCAATTTCTTGAAGAACACTCTGTCAGAGGACGAATGACATGGCGATTGAACGCACCTTTTCGATGATCAAGCCTGATGCCACCAAGCGCAACCTGACCGGCGCCATTATCAAGATGCTGGAAGAAAACGGCTTGGCCGTTGTCGCTTCCAAGCGCGTCTGGATGTCGCGTCGCGAAGCGGAAGCTTTCTATGCCGAGCACAAGGAACGCCCCTTCTTCGGCGAACTGGTTGAGTTCATGAGCTCGGGCCCGACCGTTGTCCAGGTTCTCGAAGGTGAAAACGCCGTTCTCAAGAACCGCGAAATCATGGGCGCCACCAACCCGGAAAAGGCTGACGAGGGCACGATCCGCAAGACCTTCGCGCTGTCCATGGGCGAAAACTCCGTTCACGGCTCCGACGCCGTCGAAACCGCCAAGCGCGAAATCGGCTTCTGGTTCTCCGAAACCGAGATTGTTGGCTGATTTCAATAGTCTGACGGACTTTTGTGAAGCAATGAAAAAAGCCGCCCGGAGTGATCCGGGCGGCTTTTTCAATGTCGGAAAAACGCGGCCTTGCGGTGCCGTCAGTCCTTCAGTTCCTTCAGTCGCTCGGCAGCACGTTCGCTTGCCGTGCGTCTCGTGGACAGGAACATGTGCAGGCGCGCGCGGACGCTGTCGACGATCTCTTCCGGTGCGGTGCGCGGCGATCCGCAGTTATAGGGCGGCTGCGGGTCATATTCCATCTGCAGCTGGATCTGCTGCGCCGTACGCTTGTCGGTGAGCGATTCGACGACCTTGAGCGCGAAGTCGATGCCGGAGGTGACGCCCGCACCGGTGATGCGGTTGCGGTCCGTCACGACCCGCTCTGCCACCGCCTTGGCACCGAAGATTGAGAGCTGGTCGAGGCATGTCCAGTGGCAGGTGGCATTGTAGCCGCGCAGAAGGCCGGCGGCGCCAAGGATCAGCGAGCCGGTGCATACCGAGGTGACGAGCTTGCAGCCCGGTGCGATGCGCCGGAGAAAGGCAAGCGTTTCCTCATCATCCATCATCGCGATCTGTCCTGGCCCACCGGGCACGCAGATCATGTCGAGCGAGCGACACTGATTATAGGTGGTATTTGGAATGATCCTGAGGCCGCGATCGACGATCACCGGATCGGTATTGCGCCAGAGATATTTGATTTCGGTTCCCTGCATCCTGCTGAGCACGTCAGCCGGACCGAACAGGTCGAGCTGAGTGAGCCCCGGATACATGATGAACCCGATGGTAAGCTGAGAATTGTTCTCTGCCATGGCTTCCCTCGAAAAACCGCATCAGCGCGCGTTCAGACTCAATCGATTTGAACCGCTCCATAAGACAAGAGCATAGCGCCGACATATGACGGGACAAGGGCGGCGTGAAAAAGAATTTTAGTCCCAGCGTCTGGCTGCACTGTCGTCGCTGTCTTTCGCCTCGACCCAGCCACCGCTGCTTCCGTCAGTCAGATGTTCCTTTTTCCAGAACGGCGCGGCGGTCTTGAGGAAATCCATCACGAAGGAGGCGCCGTCAAAGGCGGCCTGACGGTGCGGTGCTGCGGCAATGACCACAACAATGTTCTCGCCGGGCGCGATCCTGCCGAAGCGATGGATTGCCGTCAGCCCGAGAAGCGAGAAGCGGTCCATGGCTTCACTGGCAATGCGGGTCATCTCCGCCTCTGCCATGCCCGGATAGTGTTCCAGTTCGAGTGCGGCGAGCGTGCCGGATTCATCCCTGCAAAGGCCGGTAAAGGTAACCGTTGCTCCGATATCCTTCCGTCCTTCACTCAGTGCACGCATTTCGGCGGTGATGTCGAAATCTTCGGCCTGAACGCGGATTGTCGGTTTTGCCGTCATGGCGTCAGCCGCCCGTCATCGGCGGGAAGAGGGCGATCTCCGATGCACCGGCGATCGGCATGTCGTGTTCAGCATGCATCTTGTCGAGCGCGACGCGGATGAAGCGTTCCTGTTCGAGCGCATGGGCGTAGTTGTCGCCGCGCTGCTTGAGGAAGCCGAGCAGGTCTGCCACCGTCGATATCGATGCGGGCAGGGCGATGTCTTCCTCGGGCTGGCCGATGCGTTCCCGCACCCAGGCAAAATAGACGAGCTTGGTCATTTTTCTGCATCCACCACATGTTTCAGTCCGGCACGGAAATAGTCGTAGCCGGTATAGATGGTCAGCACTGCCGCGATCCACAGAAGGGCGATGCCAAGATTGGTGGTATAGGGGAAGATCTTGTCGCCGGCCGGCCCCGCCAGCAGCATGCCGATGGCGATCATCTGAAAGGTCGTTTTCCATTTGGCGATCCGGGTGACCGGAACGGAAACCGAGAGCGTCGCGAGATATTCGCGCAGACCGGAAACCAGCACTTCGCGGCAGAGGATGATGATTGCCGCCCAAAGGGTCCAGCCGGCGATGACGCGCTCGACATCTGCGGCCAGCAGCAGCAGGCAGGTGGACACAAGCAGCTTGTCGGCGATCGGATCGAGCATGCGGCCGATATTGGATTGCTGATTCCAGGCGCGCGCCAGATAGCCGTCAAAGAAATCCGTCACCGAGGCGAGGATGAAGATGGCCAGCGCCGTCCAGCGCGCCGGGTCCGAGCTCGACAGCTCGCCCTGGACGAAAAAGCACAGCACAATCAGCGGAACCGCGAGAATGCGGCCATAAGTCAGGAGATTCGGGATATTCAGCGCTTTAGAGGCCATGACTTCATTCCATCATTTCGCCCCTTACGCGTGGGGGCGCCTTGTGCGCCGGCTGGGAGAGGCCGGTTTTGCAATCAATTCGAACGTTACTGCCGAGTTTACCAGAATTGGGAGCGTCGGCCACGCCGGTCAATCATGATTTTGTTAAACTTTGTCTCTGAGGCGGCAAAGCCACATTTCGCTCACTCACCGCCACTATCGTTGAAATGATTATAGATCAGCTTCGCCATGGCTTCGGAAATGCCGTCAACGGCCGTCAGATCGCTTATGCCCGCGCGCGAGACCGCCTTGGCCGTGCCGAAATGCTGCAAGAGCGCCCGCTTTCTGGACGGGCCGATTCCGGCGATCTCATCGAGCGGGTTCTTGACCAGTGCCTTCTTGCGTCTGGCCCGGTGCGAGCCGATGGCAAAGCGGTGGGCCTCGTCGCGCAGACGCTGGATGAAATAGAGCACCGGATCACGCGGCGGCAGCGAGAAGTCGGCGCGACCATCCATGAAGAAGCGCTCGCGGCCGGCCTCGCGGTCAGCGCCCTTGGCGATGCCGATGGCGGTGACGGCGCCGCGAATGCCAAGCTCGTCGAGGATGGCGCGCACGGCCGTCATCTGGCCCTGGCCGCCATCAATGAGGATCACATCCGGCCAGGCCGGGAAGGCGGCATCGTCCTCGCTGTCGGCGACAGGCGGCGCGGAGCGGTCGGGTATGCCATGTTCCTTGATCAGCCGGGCGAAGCGGCGGGTCATGACTTCGCGCATCATGCCGAAGTCATCGCCCGGAGTGATATCGGTCGAGCGGATGTTGAACTTGCGGTACTGACCTTTGACGAAGCCGTCCGGTCCAGCGACCACCATGCCGCCCACGGCATTGGTGCCCATGATGTGGGAGTTGTCATAGACCTCGATCCGGCGTGGCACCTCGTCGAGGCCAAAGGTCTCGGCAAAACCGGAGAGCAGCCGGGTCTGGGTCGCCGTTTCGGCGAGCTTTCGTCCATGCGCCTCGCGGGCATTGGCCTCGACCTGAGCAACGACATCGCGCTTTTCACCGCGTTTCGGCACGCTGATCTGGATCCGGCGGCCAGCGCGTTCCGACAGCGCCTCCTCCAGCAGTTCCATTTCCTCGATCTCCTCGGAGAGCAGGATCTGCCGCGGAACCGGCTTATCGTCATAGAACTGGGCGAGGAAGGCGTTGAGGATTTCCGCGCCACTGAGAGTCGGGTCGGCTTTCGGGAAATAGGAGCGGTTGCCCCAGTTCTGGCCGGTGCGGAAAAAGAAGACCTGAATGCAGCACAGACCGCCTTCGTGGTGGATCGCAAACACATCCGCCTCTTCGATCCCGCTCGGATTGACGCCCTGATGGCCGAGCACATGGGAGAGGGCCGCGAGGCGGTCGCGATAGACGGCCGCACGTTCGAAATCGAGATCCTCTGCCGCCGCATTCATGGCGGTGGCAAGCTGTCCCTGAACGCTCTGGCTCTTGCCGGACAGGAAGGCGCGGGCCTCGTCAATCAGCAGGTCGTATTCGTCCGGCGAGATTTCATTGGTGCACGGGCCGGCGCATCGCTTGATCTGAAACAGCAGGCAGGGCCGGGTGCGGCTTTCGAAAATACTGTCGGTGCAGGAGCGGATCAGAAAGGCGCGCTGCATTGCATTGATGGTGCGCCCGACTGCGCTGGCCGAGGCGAAGGGGCCGAAATAATCGCCTTTTCGTGCCCGCGCGCCGCGATGCTTGTAGAGCGCCGGAGCCCTGTGGTCGCCCGTGATCAGAATATAGGGGAAGGATTTGTCATCGCGAAGCAGGACATTAAAACGAGGCCTCAACCTCTTGATAAGATTTGCTTCTAGAAGGAGCGCTTCCGTCTCTGTCCGCGTCGTGACAAATTCCATATGCGCGGTCTGGGTGATCATCCGGGTGATGCGGTTGGAGTGCCCGCGTCCCTGCGCATAATTGGTGACGCGCTTCTTCAGTGAGCGGGCCTTGCCCACATAGAGCACGTCGCCATTGGCGTTCATCATCCGGTAGACGCCGGGGCTGTTCGGCAGATGTTTGACGAATTCGCCGATGAGTTCGGCACCCTTCAGCCCATGCTCGATGATTTTGCCATCATTCCAGGAAATTGCAGCCGCTGCCCCGGCAGGCGGTGCCTCTGCCGTGGCGATGTCATCGTCGTCGTCTTCATAAAGGATGCCGCCATCGGACGGTGATTTGCGCGTCATTCCGGTATTCCTGTCACATCAGGCGTCTCCCACGCAAGATGCTGGCCGCCATCAAGCGCGATCATCTGGCCGGTAATGGATGGCGTGTCAAAAAGAAAGCGAATGGTCCGTCCGAATTCATCAAGGCCAGGGCCGCGCTTCAGGATGAGGCCGTCGATCTGCCGGTCAAAATCCTCTTGCTCCTGCCGTTCGCTCTTCATGCTGGGGCCGGGGCCGATGGCATTGACTCGAATGCGCGGCGCGAAAGCCTGCGCCATGGTCTGGGTCGCTGTCCACAAGGCGGCTTTGGAAAGCGTGTAGCTGAAGAAGCGCGGATTGAGCGCGAAGACCCGCTGGTCGATCATGTTGACGATCAGGCCGTCCTGATCATCCGGAAGCTGGCGCTGCATTGCGGCGGCAAGAATCAGGGGAGCCTTGAGGTGGATGGCGAAATGCGCGTCGAAACGGGAAGCGTCGAAAGCCTGAGCGCTGTCATCCATGAAGATCGAGGCATTGTTGACGAGAAGCCGTACCGGCCCGAGCTTTTCAGCGACGGCATCGACAAGCCGGTCGGTCTGTGCGGCATCGCTCAGGTCCGCCTGAAAGAATGCGGCTCGCCCGCCGCTCTGCACGATTGCCTCAACAAGGGTTGCGGCATCGTCCTGCGAGCGGTTCGCATGCACAGCCACATTGTAGCCTGAATTTGCCAGATCGGTCGCGATCGCCCGCCCCAGTCGGCGGGCTGATCCGGTAACCAGAACGGTGCGGTTCAAAGCGGCTGCCATTGTCTTTCTCCACATCGTTAACGCATTGCAGACCCTTCATATAGGTGAATCTGCTTCAGGGGGAAGGCTTACACTTCTGCGATTTTGCTCCGTTTCAGAATGTTGTTTCGCGATAGTTTCACGTTATTGTGATGTTTTCCGAGATGTATTGATCACTTTTACTTAGTATTAACTATAATCTAGAAAGGTATGGGTATGTCTTAAATATTGTGTTAACTATAATTCACCACAAAAAATTCGCAATGTTGCTATTTTCATGGCGCAATCCTATTTGATTTATACAAGCAGAGCCGGTTGGCGGGTTGATGGATCGCAGTATAGTGGTCACCCGGCCGGTCTGAATTGATCAAGGAGATTTAAGATGCGGATCTGGACAAAGACTCTTCTCGCCGCTGCCGCCACCACCGCAATGGGCGCCGGCGCAGCATCGGCTGCAGACGCAGTCGTCAACACCCAGTCCTACGAGCCGACCCCGACGATGACCTACAGCGCCCCCAAGGCGAATAACTGGAGCGGTGCATATGTCGGTGGCGCCCTCAACTATGACTGGGGCACGTTCAAGAGCGGTGATTTCAACGCTTCCGGTTACGGCGGAACGCTGTTCGGCGGCTACAACCTTCAGGACGGTTCGGTCGTCTACGGTGTTGAAGGCGACCTCTCCAACTCCAGTCAGGAGCAGAGCGTTGGCAATGCTCATTTCGAGCAGGGCTGGAATGGATCGCTGCGCGGCCGCGTCGGCTATTCGTTTGACCCGATCCTGCTCTACGGCACGGCTGGTGTCGCAGCCACGGACACCAAGGCTGTCGATTATGCCTCCAGCGAAAACCAGGGTGCCTTCGGTTACACCGTCGGTGCCGGTGCTGAAGCCATGATCACCGACAACCTGTCGGCCCGTCTCGAATACCGTTACACCGACTACGGTGATCAGAAGTACAACCTCGCCTCTGGCAACTACAAGCAGGGCTTCGAGGAAAACACCGTCAAGGCCGGTCTCGCCTTCCACTTCTGATCTGATGCAGATCATTGTCGCGACAGCGACGCAAAAGCCCGCCGGGAAACCGGCGGGCTTTCTGCTGTTTCAGAGCTTTTCCGTGTTTCCGGATGGAAACCCGGATCCGGTTTTGCTGAAAACGCCCTAAACCTTCGGCCGGGTGTCGGCAAAGGCGGGAAAGCGTTCCTGAAAGGCGGCGGGCCATTCCGTCAGCCTGACATGGGCCTCTTCCCACTGGCCGGGAAAGCGGAGCATCAGATAGGCAAGCAGGCTCGCGAGGGCGAAGTGGCCGGCATTGAGCTTGTTGCCGATTTTCGGCGGATCTGCTTCGAGCACATCGAGGCCGCGCCGAACCTTTTCCCACTGACGCTCGACCCAGGGGCCATGCCAGGTTTCCGGCGTGCGGAAACGGGTTTCATAGACCACAAGCAGCGCCGCATCGGTAATGCCGTCGCAAAGGGCTTCCATCCGGTCCACCCGGGCGCGTTTGTCCGGTGCGTGCGGATAGATGTGAGCGTCGTCGCTGAGACAGTCCATGTAACGCATGATGACGCGACTGTCGAAAAAGGCCTCACCTTCTTCATTCGTCAGTGTCGGGATTTTACCAAGCGGATTGACTGCCAGCAGTTCAGGCGGGTTCTCAGGCGTGGCGACATGCACTTCCTCGATCGGCAGTGCAAGATATCGGGCGGCCATGCGAACCTTGGCCGAATATGGCGAGGCGGGCGCACAATAGAGTTTCATCATTTCAGTCTTCCTCAGTGGTGTGTTCACCCCTGATCCAGAAGCAGCGCTGGCCGGCGAAGCGGTCCTGGGCCAGAATGTCCTTCATTTCCGGCAGCATCGCATGCAGTTCCTGTTTCAGTGTGAATGGCGGGTTGACGATGATCATGCCGGTTCCGGTCAGGCCGGTCGTGTTGCGGTCGCTTTTGACCGACATTTCGGCGCAGAGGATTTTCGGGATTTTCAGCGCTTCGAGCGCACCATGAAATTCCTTGACCGGCGCGCCCTTTTTCAGCGGATACCAGAAGCAGTAGGTGCCGGTGGCAAAGCGGCGCCAGGCCCGGGCAAGGCCGACAACCATCCGGTCGAACTCGCCGTCGCGTTCGAAGGGCGGATCGACCAGAATCAGACCACGCCGTTCCTTTGGCGGCAGATGGCTGCCGAGCGACAGCCAGCCGTCAAGCTCGGTCACCCGGACCTGATGGTCGCCGGAGAACAGCGCCTGAAGGTGCCCGGCATCTTCCGGGTGAAGTTCGATGGCCGAAAGCCGGTCCTGTGGCCGCATCAGATGGCGGGCAAGCATGGGCGAACCTGGATAGCGGTTGATGCCGCCCTCGGGGTTCAGCGTTCTGACGCTTTGCAGGAAGGGGGCGAGCAGATCGGCAGTGACCGGCGTAAGCTCCGCTTCAAGCAGGCGGGCAATGCCGTCATGCCATTCGCCCGTCTTCTGTGCTTCCTCGGAGGTCAGATCATAAAGCCCGATGCCGGCATGGGTGTCGAGAATGCGGAATGCGGCCTCCTTGCGCTGAAAATAGCTGATCAACCGCGCAAAAATGGCGTGCTTGAAGACATCGGCGAAGTTTCCGGCGTGGTAGATGTGGCGATAATTCATGGATGGCTCGCTTCTCGCATCGCGCGACGCCGAAACGGCCCGTCGCGCCTCCGCTTCGTTCATAGGTGTGTGTCTGATGAAACACAAGTGGAGCCGCGGCGGGCCGTGACAGAGCGCCGCGGCATTGATATGAGCAGATGGACTGCAGTTTCGCAGCGCAGCACGGGAACCGGGCGCCAAATTGGCGTCAGAAACAGGACAGGACATGAGCGAAAAGACATCAGATCGCGTCACCATTCTAGAGACGACGCAGATTTATAGCGGCTGGACGACGCTCAATGCCTACCGGTTCTCCTATCTGAAGGCCGATGGCGGGACCTATGAGCTGACCTGGGAGGTCTGCATACGGCCTGAAGCCGCCGCCGTTCTGGTGTTCGACCGCGATCTTGGGAAATTCGTCTTTGTCCGCCAGTTCCGGATTCCAGTCTATCTGAGTACTGAGGGTGCCGGTTTTCTGCTTGAGGTCGCTGCCGGTCTCATCGACAAGGGTGAAGTGCCGGTCGAGGCCGCCCGGCGCGAGGTGATGGAAGAGACGGGCTATCGTGTTGACGATCTTCGCCATGTTGTCACCACCATAACCGCGCCCGGCGTGATGACCGAACATATCCACTGCTATGTTGCAATCGTTGATTCCAGCATGCGCGTGGCCGAAGGCGGCGGGCTGGATGATGAAAATGAGGATCTTGAGATCGTCACATTCGGCTTCGACGAGGCCATTGCCATGATCGAATCGGGTGAGATCACCGATGCGAAGACCGTCATCCTGCTGCAATGGGCGCAGCTCAACCGAAGCTTCTTCGAGGGGTGATCCGGATCGAACTCGGCAATAGGATTTAGTTAATTTTCTATCAAAAAGACATGGTTCATCTTTCACCTCCGCCTATGGGGCAATTTGAGTTGGAGATGACATGAAAGCCAACAATGATCGCGCCGGTACGTCAGGCACGTCCTCGTCTTCGGGGCCTGACGCGCCGCCCAAGCCGCCACGCTCAAGATTCTCGGCTGAGGAGACCAAAAAAAGGAACGAGGAGTTTCACAAGATGATGCGCGAGAAACCGGAGCAATGGAAGTCGTATTGGGAGGCCCGGAAATCGCATGACATGGATCGGCAAGAGCGGGCTGTGGCGGCTCTGAAACAGGCGTACCCTGAACCGAGCGCCATTCTTCAGGCGGACCAGCAGAAGGAGGCTGCCCGAAAGGCTGCCGAGGAAGCAAAGCGGGAAGCGGAACGCGAGGCGGCGAAGCTTGCTGCTTTGAAACTAGGCGATAAAACGTCAAAGTAAGGCCATGTGCCTGCAGCGCAGGGCGCAACGGCGATGCGCAGACAGGATGCCCCGTTAGCGGGGCATCGGAACCATTACGAGACGTAATCTATAGCGCGTTCCAAACCAGCCGTGCAGCACGGCCAAGCGCCAGCGGCCGGTCCATCTCAGTCGGAAAATTGCTCGGCCAGGATACGTTCGGACCAGGATCTGTTCGGATCCGACAGGACCTTGGCACGTGCATGGGTATCCTGTTCGATGCGGACATGCAGCACGCTTTTGACTTCCGTGTGATCCGCGACGGCATTGACCGGCCGCTTCTGCGGTTCCAGAACGTGAATATCGACGACCGAATTGTCGGGCAGGAGCGCGCCGCGCCAGCGCCGCGGCCTGAAGGCACTGATCGGCGTGATCGCCAGAAGCGGCGCCTCCAGCGGAATGATCGGGCCGTGGACGGACAGGTTATAGGCGGTCGATCCGGCCGGCGTTGCGACCAGGATGCCGTCGCAGGCCAGTTCCCCGAGCCGCTCCTTGCCGTCGATCTCGACCTTCAGCTTGGCGGCCTGATACGACTGGCGGATCATGGAGACTTCATTGATGGCCAGCGCGATGGAGGTCGTGCCATCGGCATTGGTGGTTGTCATCCGCAGCGGGCAGAGCGTGTTGATGTCGGCAACCGACAGGCGCTCGAGCAGATTGTCGGTGGCATAGTCATTCATCAGAAAGCCGACCGAACCGCGATTCATGCCATAGACCAGCTTGCCGGAATTCATGGTATCGTGCAGCACCTGCAGCATGAAACCATCACCGCCCAGAGCGACAATATAGTCTGCCTGCTGGACCGGCACGTTGCCATAAAGGGCTTCAAGCTCGCTCAGCGCCTTCTGGGCGTCTTCGGCATGGGAGGCGAGGAAACAGAGCGCGGGGCTGTGATCGGGCATGTATCTCTCTTCGCGTCGCGTATCGGCAAGGCCTGAACAGGTGTCTTCAATGCCATCCTTCGGTCATATAGCGAAGGGATATTGCCGTTTCATACGAAAATACAGGCGAAAGGATTAATTTTTTCGTTTTACAGCAGCGGCAAATCTGCTAGTGGGCTTGGCCAATGCCCTTGTAGCTCAGTTGGTAGAGCATCTGATTTGTAATCAGAGGGTCGCGGGTTCGAATCCTGCCGGGGGCACCAAAGCCGCGACTGGGCGCTCTTTTTACGCGTTTGCCGCGCTTCGAAGTGATCCGCCCGTGCGCCATTTTGACCAAGCGCAGCTGCTTGCCAAAATGCCGAGACAATTGCATGAAGTCACGCCCGGCTGGCGCCGACGCTTGTACGCATTAAACCCAACGGCCTGTGAAGAACGGCCGAGATGAATTGAAGGTATGAATATGCAGGTAACCGAAACGCTCGCTGAAGGGCTGAAGCGCGAAATCAAGGTCGTCGTTCCGGCTGATGATCTGAAGGCGCGGATGAACGAGCGTCTGGCCGAGGCTAAGGACAAGGTTCGCATCAATGGCTTTCGTCCGGGTAAAGTGCCGGTCGCGCATCTGAAGAAGCTGTATGGCAAGTCGATCATGGCAGAGCTCGTCAACGAGCTGTTGAACCAGAAGCCGCAGGAAGTCATCAGTGAGCGCGGCGAACGCGCTGCCGGTCAGCCGAAGATTGACATGACCGAAGATGAAGCTGAAGCCGAAAAGGTTCTCGCTGGCGAGGCCGATTTCGAATTCACTGTCGCTTACGAAGTTCTGCCGAGCTTTGAAGTTCAGTCGACCGAAGGCTTCAAGGTCACCCGTCAGGTGGTCGAGATTTCCGAAGAGGAAGTCGAAGAGCAGGTCAAGGCTGTTGCCGAGAGCGCCCGTTCCTATGAGACCAAGGACGGTGCTGCCGAAGACGGCGACCGTGTCACCATGGACTATGTCGGCAAGATCGACGGTGAAGCCTTTGAAGGCGGCACTGACAGCGACAGCCAGCTGGTTCTCGGCTCGAACCGCTTCATTCCGGGCTTTGAAGAACAGCTCGTTGGCGCCAAGGCTGGCGACGAAAAGCAGGTCAAGGTTACGTTCCCGGAAGAATATCCGGCAGCACACCTGGCCGGCAAGGAAGCCACTTTCGACGTGACCGTCAAGGACGTCGCAAGCGCTGGCGAACTTGAAATCAATGACGAGCTTGCTGAAAAGCTTGGCCTGGAAAGTGCTGAACGTCTGCGCGAAATCGTTCGTGAGCAGATCCAGGGCCAGTACACCCAGTTCACCCGCCAGAAGGTCAAGCGTCAGCTTCTCGACCTGCTGGACGGCCAGTATTCCTTCGAAGCTCCGGCTTCGCTGGTTGAGGCTGAATTCGAGAACATCTGGCGTCAGGTCAATACCGATCTCGAACAGTCCGGCAAGACCTTCGAAGACGAAGACACGACCGAAGAGGAAGCCCGTGCGGAATACCGCAAGCTTGCCGAACGTCGCGTTCGTCTCGGCCTGGTTCTTTCCGAAATCGGTGAGAAGGCTGGCGTCGAAGTGAAGGACGAAGAGCTGCAGCGTGCCCTTTATGACCAGATGCGTCAGTATCCCGGTCAGGAACAGGAAATTCTGAAGTTCTTCCGTGAAACGCCCGGTGCTGCCGCTTCGCTGCGCGCGCCGATCTTCGAAGAAAAGGTCGTCGACCACCTCCTCGAATCCATCGAAGTCACCGATGTCGTCGTCTCCAAGGAAGAGCTGATGGCCGACGACGAGGACGAGGCTTCCGACGCCAAGACCGAAGAAAAGCCTGCTGCGAAGAAGAAGGCACCGGCCAAGAAGAAGGCTGCTCCGAAGGCGGAAGCTGAAGCTGAAGAAGCACCCGCTGCCGAAGCTGCAGAAAAGAAGCCGGCCGCCAAGAAGAAGGCGCCGGCCAAGAAGAAGAAGGCTGACGAAGCCGCTTCTGAAGAATAAGGCTCATACAAACGGGTCTGGAAAAGCCGCCTTCGGGCGGCTTTTCGCGTCTCTGGCTCCTGTAAGCCGTGTCATTTGTATTTGCAGCGATCGGCGCTTCACAAGGGGAAACTCTGTTTGTCTGGGGCGGTTGAAGCCGATCGACAGGTCGATCTCAAGATTGTCATCAAGGCAGTTTTCCCGCGTTTGAAACACCAAATCGGCTTTGACCGTCATTCTCCCTTCGGCGAAAAGATATCTTCCATGGATGCGTTGACGGGTCTGGCAATATATTCTCCGTCTTTGAAATAGACGTGCAGGATCTTGCCGGCGTTGCCGTTCGATCCTGCTGACCAAACCCGGAAATGGGGTGCGTTGAATCTATCGTAATTCGGGATTCTGTTTTTCGGCTGAATGAGGTATGATTTGGCAGCATTTTTTGACATGCTATCGACCAGTTTCTTCAGCGCGGGTTCATAGGTGTAGTGCCAGCCCGATGTCTTCGCACACAGCACGGCATTAGGCGGTAGATCCTTGATCTCGTCCTTGTGGGGGAAGGGCGTTTTCTCCGGGACAAGAAAATTGAAATCTTTCGGTATGAAGCGCGCTATGTTGCGTCCGGCATGCGTTTCGAAGGTTGACGTGGAACCAGTCTGGCTCGCTTCGAGCAGATTCTCGGCCACGGTGCCGAGTGTGCGCGATTGCCAGCCGGCCTCTATCAGCTTTGCTGTGAGTTTTTCTATCTTTTCTTCGTGGGATAAACGCACGGAATTCTGGCGAAGATTTTCAGAACGTTGTTGCGCTTTGTTGGCTCTCTCGAGCATGAGTTTCCGGATTTTCAGCTCACGCTCGCTCCCTGAACTCTCGAGCCCTAGCCGTTTTCTGCCCAGATTGCTGGCGGTTCCTCCAGGCTTGCGGGAAGCATCGGGGCCGGCTGTTCCCATCTCATTGGCGGTTTTGCTGTACAGGGCGCTCAGGGATTGACCTTGTTGCGCAGTCGAAGCGGCTTGCTTGGCCCTGTTGACGGAATCTTCGACTGCGACTTCGCTCCAGGTAGAGTGTGGCCATTGATTGCTATTCGGTATTGATGCGAGCGGGGTAGATCCGCTTTGCGAAGGGATATTGGTGAGCATAACTTTTTTACCTTCAGATTTTATAGTGAGTAAAATATAGACGACTCGATTTAAGATTAAAGTTAATATTGACCCATTTTTACTTGTGTAAATATGCAGATGAATGGCTGATCTATACCTTTCTGCAGGTCGCAGCGCGGACCTCGGAGAGGGCGCAGTTGGGCTGCGTCCTCAGGAACGACTTCACTTTTGGCTGTCAGGCTGATGTCGAGAAAGGGCACAGGCGTTAAAGACGCTGGTGCGGGTTGCCACGCCCTTCCGGGGGGCAGTTGTGCGGAAACATGGTGGAAGCGGCTTCAGCGTTTCGCGCAGGCCACGGGCCGGGGCAAGGCTATCGGGCTTGCCCTCGTTCCCCGGTTCGGTGGTGCGAGTGAAGCCGCTGTCGGCGGAGCGGCAGGGCACGGAGTGCCGTGCTTCCGACTGGACGCACAAGATCTCTCCGGCCGGTAGAGATGACGCGTTGGTGGTGCGGATGAGTGGGTCTAGAAAAGGCCGTTTCGCAAGATCGATGAAGCGATTGCGGGCACTGGAACAGGCGCAGGCAGGTGAGCTCTGCCCCTGTCATGTCTCATGGCGCTTGGTGCGCAGCTATTGTCGACCCCTGAGGCCTGTCAGCCGTCTTCGCCCTTCAGCTGAACCATGCGGTTCCAGGCATCGAGGCCGGCGATCTTGTATGCTTCGGCGAGTGTCGGGTAGTTGAAGGTATTTTCAACGAAATATTCGACGGTGCCCTTCAGGTTCAGCACGGCCTGGCCGATGTGAATCAGCTCGGTAGCGCCTTCGCCGACGATGTGAATGCCGAGCAGACGATGGGTCTTCAGCGAGAAGATCATCTTCAGCAGGCCGTTCTGAAGGCCCATAATGTGCCCGCGCGAGGTCTCGCGGAAAAAGGCGACGCCGCATTCATAAGGGATGCCGCGCTGCTGCACTTCTTCTTCGGTCATGCCGCAGGTCGACATTTCCGGAACCGCATAAATGCCATAGGGGAAATATTGCGGCGGTTCTTCCGCCGGTGCGCCAACGGCATGGCGGGCGGCGATGCGGCCCTGTTCCATCGAGGTCGAGGCAAGGGCTGGGAAGCCGATCACATCTCCGGCGGCATAGATGTTGGGAACCGCTGTCTGGAAGGTAATCGGATCAACCTTGAGGCGGCCGCGATGGTCTGCCTCAAGGCCGACCGCCGAAAGGTTTAGCGTGTCGGTGGCGCCCTGGCGGCCGGCGGCGAACAGCACGGATTCGGCCAGCAGCGTCCGTCCGCCCTGCAGCGTCACGCGGCATTTGCCCGAGGGGTCGATCTCGACCCCTTCGGCCCCCTGACCGAACAGCAGCTTGATATTGCGGTCACGCAACTGCGCTGTGAAATTGAAGCGGATCTCGCTGTCGATGAAATCAAGCATGGTGTCGCGCGGCTCGACCACCGTCACCAGCGTGTCGAGCGCGGAGAAGATGGTGGCATATTCGATGCCGATAACGCCCGCACCGACGACCACCATCGAACGCGGAATCTGCTGGATGTTGAGCAGCTCGTCGCTGTCGAGCACTTTCTGGCCGTCAAAGGGAATATGCGGCGGACGGTAGGGGCGGGTACCGACGGCAACCAGCACCGACTTGGCGTGGACACGCTGGATCTCGCCGGTATCCTTTTCAATCTCGATGGTGTTGGCATCGATGAAATGGGCAAAGCCGCGAACCTGATCAACGCGATTGCGCTCGAACTGCCATTCAAGCACGTCGATTTCGTAATCGAGTGTCTTGAGCAGGCGTGCGCGCAGATCGTCGGCGGTAATGTTGTGCTTGACGCGATAGGAACGGCCATAAAAGCCGCGTTCACGCCAGCCGGTCAGGTTCAGCACCGTTTCGCGCATCGTCTTCGACGGGATTGTTCCGGTATGTACCGAAACCCCGCCGATCTGCGTACCCTTGTCGATGACAAGCGTCTTCTTGCCAAGCTTGGAAGCCTGGATGGCGCCGCGACGGCCAGCAGGTCCGCTGCCAATCACGACCAGATCGTAAGAATCCATAAAACTACCCCGATGAATTTGAAAAGGAATGGAATAGGTTTGCCCCGGTTTTGATTATTGCACAGATATTCCTCTAATCTAACGGTTTCATTAAAGGTTCGGGCTGGCGCAAGGGCTGGTTCTAGATCAGCCGCAGTCCTCTAAAGCTGACATGACCATCCTTGCCGATGATGATGTGGTCGTGAACGGTGATCCCGAGCGGCTTGGCACTGTTGATGATGGTCTGTGTCATGTCGATATCGGCGCGCGAGGGCGTCGGGTCGCCGGATGGGTGGTTGTGGACGAGGATGATGGCGGTGGCCGAAAGGTCGAGGGCGCGCTTGACCACCTCACGCGGATAGACCGGCGTATGATCGACCGTGCCGATGCCCTGGATCTCGTCGGCGATGAGCTTGTTGCGCTTGTCGAGAAACAGGATGCGGAATTGCTCGCGGGTCTCATGCGCCATGGCGGCCGTGCAATAGTCGATCACCGATGACCAGGAGGCGAGGATCGGCCGCTCCTTCAATGTGCTCTTCAGCGAGCGCTGGGCGAGCGCCGAGATCAGCTTCAGGTCGGTGGCAACCGCTTCGCCAATGCCGCTGACCTCCTGAAGCAGTTCTGCCGGTGCGCCGAAAACACCGGCGAGTGAGCCGAACCGATCAAGAAGAGCCTTGGCGATCGGCTTGGTGTCGCGGCGCGGGATCAGACGGAACAGCATCAGTTCCAGGATCTCGTAATCGGCCAGTGAATCGGCGCCGCGTTCGCGGAAGCGGTTGCGCAGCCGGTCGCGGTGGCCGTGGTAGTGGCTTCCGGCAGCCGCCTGCAGGGCGGCCGTCGCTCTTTGCTGTGCATGCGGTTTTTCGGCCGGCTGCTCGGCGAAAAAGTGGCGCTCATCCTGCTCCTCCTGTTCGACCGAGGAGGGCTCCGAAAATGCTCCGCCATGCTGTGTCTCTGGCCGTTTGACCATCAAAGGCAATCCCTCAGGATAGCGGCGGCAGACCCGGCCGGTCCTGGCCTGCAGCGGAAAGGGTGAATATTTCACAGCCGTCGGCAGTGACGCCGACACAATGCTCATACTGGGCGGTCAGCGAGCGGTCCCGCGTCACCGCCGTCCAGCCATCATTGAGAACTTTCACATGCGGCTTGCCGAGGTTGAGCATCGGCTCGATGGTGAAGATCATGCCTTCCTTCAGAACCGGCCCGTCTTCAGGATGGCCATAATGCAGGATGTTGGGCGTGTCGTGGAACAGTCTGCCGACCCCGTGGCCACAGAAATCGCGGACCACCGAGCAGCGTTCGGCCTCCGCATAGGTCTGGATCGCCGCGCCGATTGCGCCGGTCCGTGCCCCGGGTTTGACCGCAGCAATACCGCGCAGCAGCGATTCATATGTGACTTCGAGCAGCCGTTCCGCATTGCGCTTGATCGTGCCGACCGGATACATGCGGCTCGAATCGCCGTGCCAGCCGTCTTTGTAGTAGGTGACATCGACATTGACGATATCGCCTTCGCGCAGCGGCTTGTCGTTGGGCATGCCATGGCAGACGACATGGTTGATGGATGTGCAGCTGGAGTATTTGTAGCCACGGTAATTGAGCGTGGCCGGCACGACGCCGTGGTCGAGGCCGAATTCCAGAACGAAACGATCGATTTCTGCCGTTGATACGCCGGGCTTTACCAGATCTGCCAGGCCATCAAGGCAGGCCGATGTGATGGCGCAGATCGCGCGCATCGCTGCAAATGCTTCCTCGTTGTAAAGCCGGATCGAGCCGTCATTCCTCAGCGGCGCTGTCGCCGCGTCAACATAAGTCACCATTTCACTATCCAATCACGCGGCTTGGCGCCGCATTCCATTCCAGCCCGACTGTATCATGCGCTGTGATGCTGTCACGTCTTACGCGGCATTTAATGGCATAGGCCTCAACGCCAGCGTCAAGCGCGGCCGCGAAAGCCCGAGCATAGGCCGGGTCCATGTCGGTTGCAATTTTGAACATGCTGCAATCGTCTCTCTGGATGAGATACAGCATAGCTGCACGTTTTCCCGATGCCACCATAGCCGAAAGTTCAGTGAGATGGCGGGTGCCGCGCTCTGTCGGCGTGTCGGGAAATTCGGCCAGACCTTTCTGCCGGATGAAATGGACATTCTTCACCTCGACGTAAAGATCCGGGCGATCCGGATCACTCAACAAAAGGTCAATCCGGCTTCTGAGGCCATATTTCTGTTCGCGCCGCAGGCTCGGATAGGACGCAAAGTCCGAGACGAGCCCGGCCGCGATGGCTTCCTCGGCAAGGCGGTTCGGCATGCCGGTATTGATGCCGACAATGGTGCCGTCCGCCTCGACCAGTTCAAGACGGAAGGGATATTTGCGCTTTGCCACGTCATCGCGCGAAAGCCAGATGCGTGACCCTGGCTCCGTCAGTCCGGCCATCGAGCCGGTATTGGGACAGGAACCGGTTATCGCGCTGCCATCCGCTTCAAGAACGGCATCAAACAGAAAGCGCTTGTAGCGTCGCACCAGGCGGGCAGGGATCAGGGGCGGGTCAAAGATCATGTCTGAGCCTTAGCTTTTTCCCGACGGGACGAAAAGTGCAAGATCACGGAAATGTAACTTGTTTTCGAAGATACGAATATTAGTATATAAATGATCCAGCCGATGTTGCTGGCCGGTTTTGGAGGAAACGACCATGTACCAGATTGCGAAGACGCTGTCCGTAACCCTTGGCTGTGGCCTGCTGGCGCTTTCGGCCCTGACCGCTGCGCCCGTGACGGCCTCAGCCGAAACCCTGACGCCGGCTGCGGCCGACGCGCTCAATCGCGCACTGGCCGATGAGTATCACGCTGAAGCCTTCTATGCGGCGGTGATTGATGCCTATGGGCCCGTCCGCCCCTTCACCAATATCATTGAGGCTGAGCGCACCCATTCCGCCGAGGTTTCCGCGCTGATGGAAGCCTATGGCATTCCGGTCCCTGCAAATGAACAGCTCGGTGCTGAAGAGATTGTCTCGGCCGTTCCGGCGAGCCTTGCGGCCGCCTGTGCCATTGGCGTCCAGGCCGAGATCGACAATGCCGCCCTTTATGACAATGAGCTTCTGCCAGCTGTTGCCAGCTATCCTGATATCACGACGGTGCTGACTGCGCTGCGCGACGCGTCAGAGACGAAGCATTTGCCGGCATTTTCACGCTGCGCCCAGCGGTAAGGGTTCTTGCCTAACGCTGCCAAAAAAGGCACTCTCCGGCGCGGAAGCGGATTTGCTGCCGTTTCCGCACCGGATCTGCAAGGAGCGACAAGCATGATGCCTGATAAGTGGCGTAAACTGGCCATGGCCCCGGTTTGGGCCCTTGTTCTGGTGATGCCTTTCGGGCTTGCCTCCTGCGCAACACCGCCATGCGATCAGCCGGATATCTGTGACACGCCCAATGGCGCGCTTCCGCAGCTGACTGAAGAGCAGATCACCCAGATGCAGAGCGATCTCGGCGCGCTTGCCGGGGACAAGGCGCAATAGTGCCTTTCATCCGTCAGTTTCCGCTTTGCTAAAGAAAACTTGCGCATTGTCATCGGTGAGGCGTAAAGAGAAACGGAATTTTTGGATTTTTGCCCCAAAATTGACGCAAGTGCGAAGAATTCTTGCGTCAGGACATGCCAGAATGCTCCGCTTTCGATGATCCTGCGAAAAGGATCGCAACATAGCTCTCATGAGGACGACGATGGAAGAGTTTCATAAGGTTCGGCGTTTGCCGCCCTACGTTTTCGAACAGGTTAACCGTTTGAAAGCGAGCGCGCGAGCCGCCGGGGCCGACATCATCGACCTTGGCATGGGCAATCCCGATCTACCCACTCCGCAGTCGATCGTCGACAAGCTCTGCGAGGTCGTGCGCGATCCGCGTACCCACCGCTATTCATCTTCGAAAGGCATTCCGGGCCTGCGCAAGGCCCAGGCGAATTACTACGCCCGCCGTTTCGGTGTGAAGCTCAATCCCGACACCGAGGTCGTGGCGACGCTCGGCTCGAAGGAAGGCTTTGCCAATATGGCGCAGGCGATCACCGCGCCGGGCGATGTGGTTCTGTGTCCCAATCCGACCTATCCGATCCATGCTTTCGGCTTTCTGATGGCGGGCGGCGTGATCCGCTCCATGTCGGTGGAACCGGATGACAGTTTCTTTCCGCCGCTGGAACGCGCCGTGCGCCACTCGATCCCCAAGCCGCTGGCGCTGATCATCAACTATCCGTCGAACCCGACGGCCCATGTTGCATCGCTCGACTTCTACAAGGAAGTGATCGCCTTTGCCCGCAAGCACGAGATCATCGTGCTGTCTGATCTTGCCTATGCAGAGATCTATTTCGGCAATGAGCCGCCGCCATCGGTTCTGCAGGTCAATGGTGCAAAGGATGTGGCGGTGGAGTTCACCTCCATGTCCAAGACCTTCTCCATGCCGGGCTGGCGGATCGGTTTTGCCGTTGGCAATGAGCGGCTGATTTCGGCGCTCACCCGGGTGAAGTCCTATCTCGATTACGGTGCCTTTACGCCGATCCAGGTGGCCGCGACCCAGGCGCTCAACGGTGATGGCTCGGATATTGCCGAAGTGCGTTCGATCTACAAGAATCGCCGCGATGTCATGCTGGACAGTTTTTCCAAGGCTGGCTGGGATGTCACCGCACCGGAGGCAACGATGTTTGCCTGGGCGAAGATCCCGGAGGCCTTTGCCCATCTCGGATCGCTCGAATTCTCTAAGCTTCTGGTGGAAAAGGCCGATATTGCGGTCGCGCCGGGTGTTGGCTTTGGCGAGCAGGGCGATGATTATGTCCGCATCGCCCTTGTGGAGAACGAGCATCGCATCCGTCAGGCGGCCCGCAACCTGAAACGTTTCCTGGCTTCTAACGATAGCGACACACATAATATTGTGTCTCTCGGCGCACATCGCTAAAAGAGTGGCGGTCGCATAAGCGGCCGCCATGAAATTTCGGCCAGTAGGATTGACTGATGGCAGATGCCTTGAAAATCGGCGTCGCCGGTCTGGGGACCGTCGGCGCCTCGCTTGTGCGTATTATCCATGAACGGCAGAACAGCCTTGCCGTTGCCTGCGGACGCCCGATCAAGGTCGTGGCTGTCTCGGCTCGCGACCGAACAAAGGATCGCGGTGTCGATCTTTCCGGCATGACCTGGTTTGACAGTGCCGCTGAAATGGCACGTGTTGCCGATATCGACGTGCTGGTGGAACTGGTTGGCGGCGCGTCCGGCATTGCCCGCGAAGCGGTCGAGGCGGCGCTGGAACGCGGTCTGCATGTGGTGACTGCCAACAAGGCGCTGCTTGCCGATTGCGGGGTCGAATTGGCAACGCTGGCGGAAGACAAGGGCGTGCTTCTGAACTTCGAAGCCGCCGTTGCCGGTGGTATTCCGGTGATCAAAGCCATTCGCGAATCGCTGACCGGCAACAATATTTCACGCGTTTACGGCATCATGAACGGCACTTGCAATTACATCCTGACGCGGATGGAACGCGAGGGCCTGTCTTTCGATGCCTGCCTGAAGGAAGCGCAGCGTCTCGGTTATGCCGAGGCTGATCCGACCTTCGATATCGAGGGCAATGACACCGCGCATAAGCTGGCGATCCTGACGTCACTTGCCTTTGGCTGCCAGATCTCTGCCGATGATATCTATCTCGAGGGGATCTCCAATATCACGCTCGAGGATATTCAGGCGGCGTCCGAGCTTGGTTACCGCATCAAGCTTCTGGGTGTCGCCCAGCGCACCGAAGGCGGTATCGAGCAGCGTGTGCATCCGACCATGGTGCCGCATGACACGGTCATTGCCCAGGTGGATGGCGTTACCAATGCCGTGGCACTCGAATCAGATGTTCTCGGTGATCTGCTGATGGTCGGCCCCGGCGCTGGCGGTAATGCCACGGCGTCTGCCGTGCTTGGCGATATCGCTGATATCGCCAAAAGCCGGCCCGGCGAACAGCGTGTTCCTGCCCTTGGGCGTCCGGCACGGTCGCTGGAACCCTATCGGCGTGCACGGATGCGCAGCCATGAGGGCGGCTATTTCATCCGCCTCCGCGTGGTTGATCGCATCGGCGTAATTGCCGCCATTGCGCGGCAGATGGCCGAGAACCAGATCTCGCTCGAATCGATTGTCCAGCACTCGACCAATGGCAATCTCGATCAGCCGACCAAGACAATCATCCTTGTGACCCATGCCACGACCGAACAGTCGGTGCGTCAGGCCGTCAGCGCGATCGAGGGTGAGGGTTATACGGTGGCTCAGCCGCAGGTCATCCGGATTGAGAAGCCCTGACGGCAAAGCCAGGCCCTGCATCACCAGCGGGCAGATAAGGGGCCGGCGCAGGCCCTCATGCCAGATGGGCAGTGCCCATCTGGCCCGACCATAAGCAGATGTTCCAGGCGCAGCCTTCCGGGGTGCAAAGGCTGTTCACATGGCGTTCATGGAACATGTTTAATTCTTTGCGTCAATATAGTTGACAGTAAGGAATGGTCATGTGGGATTTTATCTCGTTCGGCGCGATAATCAGGATCGAAACGCGAAATCGTACAGGGCGTCAGGCAGGGGGGCGTGGGTTTCTTGATCGGAACTGGACGCTGCTGCTGATCTTTCTCGGCAGCCCGGCGTTTTTCATCTTCGCGATTATTGAATTTATCCGGTGGCTATGAAGCGATTATGCACCGTGAAGCGAGTTGGCGCTGCCTGGCTGACTATTCGCTTGAAAGTCGCCGGACTTGTGATATGGGAATGTTAGCAAATGTGAATGTATCACAGATGTCGAGCGGAGCAGACTAAATTGGTCGGAATATATGCGATGGTTGCGCTAACATTGCGATTTCTATCGGCGTGCTGCCGGCGGATATGTGGCGCCGCAAGTCTGCTTGACAGGAACTGGGCGATCATCCTGACCATCGCCGGCAATCTGTTGTTTTTTACCGCAATCGCCTTGCTGCTGATTTAGCTGCTTGCGGCAAAGCGGGTTACTTTTGCCGCGAAATGACGCTAAACCATCGCTTTATGTCCCTATTCGGGAAGCGGGGAGCGATCGTGACGGACAGCAGCGACCGAAACGTGAAGAAACAGCGGGCATTCCTGGGTGTCGAGCAATCGGCGGCCGGGTTCCGCTGGGTTGCGCGTCTTGATGCCGCTGGCGAGAACCGCGCATTGGCGATAGCACAGCATCAGGGTATTTCGGAGCTCATCGCCCGGGTTCTTGCCGGACGGGATGTGGCGATCGAGGCAGCCAAGGATTTTCTCAATCCGACGCTGCGCCAGCTGATGCCGGATCCATTGACCCTGACGGATTGTGATGCGGCCGTCGAGCGGCTGGTGGCGGCCGTACGCAAGCATGAGAAGGTGGCGATCTTCGGTGACTATGACGTGGATGGCGCCTGCTCATCGGCGCTGCTGTACCGGTTTCTGCGGCATTTCGATCTCGAGGCGGAAATCTACATCCCTGACCGTATTTTCGAAGGCTATGGACCGAATCCGGCCGCCATCGAAAAGCTTATCGAGGGCGGCGCGCAGCTGATTGTGACGGTTGATTGCGGCTCGACGAGCCATGATTCTCTGGCGCGAGCGGCAGAGCTCGGTGTCGATGTTGTGGTTATCGATCACCACCAGGTTGGTACCGCGCTTCCCGAATGCCGCGCGCTCGTCAATCCAAATCGCGATGATGATCTTTCAGGGCAGGGGCATCTCTGTGCGGCTGGCGTCGTCTATCTGGTCATGGTTGCCACATTGCGTGCGCTCAGGCAGGCGGGCGACCGGCGGGCGCAGACGCTTGACCTGCTCGCCTGGCTGGATCTGGTCGCACTCGCCACGGTTTGCGATGTCGTGCCGCTGAAAGGGCTGAACCGTGCCTATGTGGTCAAGGGCCTGATCGTGGCGCGCAGCCTTTCCAATACCGGCCTTGCCGCGCTGTTCCGGGTCGCCGGGCTGAGCGGTCCGGTAACGCCCTATCATTTCGGTTTTCTGGTCGGGCCGCGAATCAATGCGGGCGGGCGGATCGGCGATGCGGCGCTCGGCAGCCGGCTTCTGACCATCAGTTCCGAGGATGAGGCGGGCCAGATAGCCGCACAGCTCGATGATCTCAATCGCCAGCGCCAGGCGATCGAGGCGGCCATGCTGGCTGAGGCGGAAGCCGAAGCGATTGCCGAGTTCGGCACAGGTGAGGGGGCCGGCGTGATCATTACCGCGCGGCAGGGCTGGCATCCGGGTGTGGTTGGCCTTCTGGCGTCGCGCCTCAAGGACCGGTTCCAGCGCCCGGCCTTTGCGATCGCCTTTGACGCATTTGGCCGCGGAACCGGCTCCGGGCGCTCCATTGCCGGCTTTGATCTCGGCAGGATGGTGCGCAAGGCGGTGGAGGCGGGCCTGCTGGTCAAGGGCGGCGGCCATGCCATGGCGGCCGGGCTGACGGTCGACAAGGCCAAGCTCGGGGCTCTCAGGGGCTTTTTCGAGGCCGAGGCCCATGATCAGGTTCTCAAACTGGCTTCCAATGCAACGCTGAAGCTTGATGGCGCGGTAAGCGCATCAGGGGCGACGCTGGAACTGGTTGACCGGCTGGAGCAGGCTGGCCCCTTCGGCGCCGGCCATCCGCAGCCTGTCTTCGCCGTTCCCGACCACAAGCTCCGTGATGCCCGCGTCATCGGCGCTGGTGGCCATGTGAAAATCACACTTGAATCGCTGGATGGCCGTCATCTTGATGGCATTGCCTTTCGCGCTGCGGAAAAGCCGCTCGGTCAACTGCTCCTGTCATCGCGGGGGCAGCGGCTTCACGTTGCTGGCTCATTTTCCGGCGATTACTGGCAGGGCTCGCGCCGGGTTCAGTTGCGCGTGACGGACGCGGCGGAGCCGCGCTAGAGCGCCGTGCGCCCGTTTGGACGCGCCAGGACGCCCAATCT
Organism: Martelella sp. HB161492; assembly: GCF_013184775.1. GTDB lineage: Bacteria > Pseudomonadota > Alphaproteobacteria > Rhizobiales > Rhizobiaceae > Martelella. The sequence goes on along the minus strand of NZ_JAATVV010000002.1, from coordinate 274,019 downwards.
TATTGAATCGACGCACGTTCTTTTCGAAAATCGATTTCGATTTTCGAGCCGATTCACAAAGGCGCAAAGCGCGAAATATTGTTTTGAAATTTGCTGCGCTGGTACGCCCTAGGGGAATCGAACCCCTCTTTCCAGAATGAGAATCTGGCGTCCTAACCGATAGACGAAGGGCGCATCGCGGGATCCGCGCTGCGGTGTGGCGTCAGCCGCCTCGATGATCGAGGGAGGTGGTTGGCGTCAGGAGACAAGTGGCACGCCCTAGGGGAGTCGAACCCCTCTTTCCAGAATGAAAATCTGGCGTCCTAACCGATAGACGAAGGGCGCATGCCTTGTGCAGGGCGGCTTATAGTGAACCTTAAGCCGTCCAGCAAGCGAAAACTTCACTTTGAAGGAAATCCTTCAAGCCATTTTTCCCGGTACCGAAATACCAGTCGAAATGGCACGCCCTAGGGGAGTCGAACCCCTCTTTCCAGAATGAAAATCTGGCGTCCTAACCGATAGACGAAGGGCGCGTGCGTCTCGCTGGGCGCCCTTATAATCAGGCCTGCGCAGTGCTGCAAGCGCAAAAAGCCACTTTCTTCAAAAAAATGACAAGTGTGAAGAAAAACTTTCAGCCCGACGTAATCGGTTGATTTGAAAAAGAAAATGGCGCGCGACGCCAGACGGTACCGCGCGCTTGTGCCGATGTTTTACCAGCTTCCGGTGTTGCCCATCGAAATCCAGGGCTCTTTCGGCTCCATATCGCCGCCTTTCTGGATCAGCTCGATGGAGATTCCGTCCGGTGAACGGACAAAGGCCATGTGGCCGTCACGCGGTGGCCGGTTGATGATGACGCCATTGTCGGAGAGTTTCTGGCACAGCGCATAGATATCCTGCGTGCCGAAGGCGAGATGGCCGAAATTACGGCCGCCGCTATAGTCTTCCGGATCCCAGTTATAGGTAAGTTCGATCTTGGGCACGCGGTCACCTTCTGCAGCCTCCATATCGGCAGGTGCCGCAAGAAAGATCAGCGTATAGCGGCCCTTTTCATTTTCGATACGGCGGACTTCCTTCAGTCCGAGAAGTTCGCAATAGAAGTGAAGCGAAGCGTCGATATCCGTGATTCGGACCATGGTGTGGAGATATTGCATAGGGTCTTCCAGTTGTGGTCTGCTGCGTTGAACGGTGTTGATGTCGCGATGCGATGCAGTCTTGCATCAACGATGCCGGGTGCTAGATGTTTTCCTAGCAAAGGGAATCAGCTAACCTCATCGTGATCTTTTTCAAGGAGCGGGGCAAGAATGGCCGAGCGGTCTTCATCAGATAAAGGCTTTGAAGCCTGCGAAGAAGCTTTCGAGCCGACTGATCTGGTTGAGATCACAGGCGTCGTCAAATGGTTCGATGTCGGCAAGGGCTTCGGCTTTATCGTCCCAGACAATGGCAGGGGAGACGTGCTTCTTCATATCACCTGCCTCAGGCGCGATGGCTATCAGACCATTCTTGAAGGGACCCGTGTGGTCGCGCTGATTCACCGTCGCGAGCGCGGTTTTCAGGCCTTCCGCATTCTGTCGATGGATCAGTCAACCGCTGTGCACCCATCGCAGCTTCCGCCTGTAAAGACCCATGTCCAGGTGGAGGCGACCAGCGGGCTTGAGCGCGTTATCGTCAAGTGGTTTAACCGCGAGAAGGGCTTCGGCTTTCTGACGCGCGGTGAGGGCACGGAAGATATCTTTATCCACATGGAAACGCTGCGCCGCTTTGGCATTACCGAGCTTCGCCAGGGACAGAGTGTGCTGGTGCGTTTCGGCGACGGTGCGAAAGGTTTGATGGCTGCCGAGATCCATCCCGACGATCCGACGGGCAGAGGGCGTGCGCATTAACGTCTGATGATGGTGGTTCCGGTTTCGCGCTGATCTGACCGATCACCCGTTCTCTCTTCACCTGAAGCGATTTTTTCCGATCGCCTGTCTTCATCTTTTGCCTGAAAGGTTGCCGGATGTTGCGTTTTCTTGCGGTCTCGCTGATTGCATTTCTGCCGTTCTGGGCCGTCGCATCGGCGCAGGAGCCTGTGAGCTTCAAACAATCGACCCTGGTGCTGCACACCGCCAGTGGTGACCACGATCTGAAGATCGAGGTTGCCAGGACCGCGAAGCAGCGCGAACGCGGGCTGATGTATCGCGACACGCTGGACGCCGATTATGGCATGCTGTTCGTTTTCGGTGATACCCAGCTGGTTTCGATGTGGATGGCCAATACGCGCATACCGCTCGACATGCTCTTCATCGACAAGGATGGGGCGGTCGCGTCCATCTATGCCGGGGCTGAACCCTATTCCGAACGGATCATTTCATCGGGCGGGCCGGTCGCCTATGTGCTGGAACTGCCTGGTGGCGATGCCCACGCCTATGGCGTCGCCGCTGGCGACACGGTCAGCGGGCCCGATATCGGCGGCAAATGAACGGGCCTCAATTGGCTTGGATCATTTTTCCTGTTGCGATCATCGTTCGTTCAGTGTATCCGGGCCACGTCTTTGGCGGAGTGTAGCGCAGTCTGGTAGCGCATCTGGTTTGGGACCAGAGGGTCGGGAGTTCGAATCTCTCCACTCCGACCATTTATCCTTTTGAAATTACGGTTTTTTCGATTTCTGTTGCTGGCAAGCGCTTTTCGCGCGAGTGCATCGCGGGTGCGCGGAGCCTTTTGTGCGTGTGGCTTTGTAGCCTCTCCACGATCAGTTCTGTGGCGCGCATCGGTTCTTCGAGATAGTCAGGATCGAATTTTTCATACCAATCCGTGGTTCTGGAGCCGATCAGAAGCATTCCGCCCGCAGAGGCCGAAGAACGATACTATGCCACGCTGGACGCACCAGCGTTGGCCGCATGACCTAAACCAGACGGTCTCCGGCAAACCCGGCGCGGTTCGATTCGTCACTGAAACTCGATGTGCTCATGGTCGCCTGCTTACCTCATTGTTAGGCAGCAAGGCGTCTACAATTCGCGGGGCTATTCATCAGGCCATGCTGGGTCATTTCTCCGTGGCAATCAACAATATGCCTCTGCAAGATTACGAATTGTTATAACGTTTCATTTTGATGCTGTTTCCGCAATTTCTCGCCGCATTTCTGTTCCACATCCAAGGCCAGTTTCAGGCATGCGGTCGGAAGGACGGAAATGCGGCGATTGAGAGCAGACCGGCATCTGAGGATCGTGGTGGCGACGGTGTTGTTTGCCGGTTTGTCGGTGATCATGGTTGGTGGCATGCTCGGCGCAATCCACACCCGGTTCAGGAGCGGTGGCAAAGCGGTCAGCCGCGGTGTGGATACAGCGGAGCTTGCGGCGATGCGTGGCAACCGGTTGCCGCCGCCGCCGGATGGAGCGACCTGGCCGGGTGCGGTCAACATCGCCCTGCAATCGTCGGATGGCCGGACAGCGCTTTACGACTATCGACTCGTCGAGATCGACCTCGATCCTTCGGGTTCCGGAACGCCCTTTCGGCGCTCGCTTCCGTTGCTTTTGCCAGGCGATGGCGCGCAGAAAGGCAGCGGAGAATTTCTCGCAAATCTCTTTCTCCGTCATGCCAAGGCGCCTAATGTGCTTTCCGACCGGCCGGTTAACGCCATCCGTGCCTATCCGTCGCCACCCGCCGCAGCGGTGCGCGAGATCGATTCCTTTCCCCAGCAACCCGCTTCGCTGATGTCCTATCTCCGCAAGGCGGGGGTGACACCCGGTGATCTCCTTAATCTCTCCAGCGCGCTTGAGAACTGGCAACTGCTGCCGGGCGATACGCTTGAACTCTTCGTTGATCCGGCGAATGGCGATCTCCTGCTGGCGCGACGCAGTCACGACGGGGCGCCGATCTGGAGCATGGTCCGGACCGACGACGGTGAATTCGTAGCGAGCGCCGATCCGGGGCTGCTCGCCATGTTCAGGCGCTCGGCCCGGCTCTCGGCGCCACCGGATGGCGTGAGCTCCGTCGTGATGGCCGAACCCGAGAGCGGCAGTCTGAAGGACGGGATCGGAAAAAGCGTCGCGGACACCGGCCTACCGGATAATGTCGCCAGTGCATTTTTTGAACTTGCTTCAGAAAACGGCATCGCCTTCGACGGCAAGGGCAAGGCCGGCGATCGTATTGATCTGCTTTATCGAAGCCTTGCCGGCAACGACGGCGCAGCGGAACTCGTCTATGCGGCGGCAACGCTCGACGGGGCTACCCACCGTTTTTTCCATTTTCGTCATGCTGCCGAGAGAACGGATGATTATTTCGATGAGGGAGGCCAGTCGGCCACCGTGTTCCTGACGAAAAAGCCGGTTCCCGCCGGTCGCAAGGGTGATGGCTTCGGCTGGCGCATGCATCCCGTGCTGCATGTCCGCAAATTTCACGAGGGAAATGATTTTCCCGCGCCCATGGGCTCACCTATTCTTGCCGGCGGTGATGGCACTGTCGAGCGTATTTCCCGCGAGGTGGGGTATGGGAAATATGTCCGTATCCGCCATGACCAGGGCTATGAAACGACCTATGCGCATCTCTCTGAGGCGGCGCCGTCGCTTAAGGTCGGCGACCGTGTGCATCAGGGGGATGTGATCGCCTATGTCGGTTCGACCGGCTATTCCACCGGACCACATCTCTATTACGAGCTGAAGGTCGACGGGCACTATGTTGATCCCAGCAAGCAGCATCTGCATGCGGGAACGATCCTTCATGACGATGCACGGCTTGCCTTCGACAAAACGGTCTCGCGCGATGCCGAGATTCTCGACCGCTTCCGTCGCCCCGATCTCTGCGACGATGTGCTGACCGCTGCCGATGTGAGCAGGGCGGTGCCTGCCTGCGCACCGCCGGACCTGCCGTCATCGCCCATAGCCGCAATCGCTTCCTCCGCTCTTGCCTTTGACAGCAATGATGACGGGGCGCGGCAAAACTGAACGGTTGAGATCAGTGGCTTTCGGCTTTCGAATATCTGAACAGCCCGGTTGCGGGCTTCTGGCAGATATTTATTCGTCGAGCTTACGTCTCACGAGTCGAGGTCTCCGGCAAATCCGATGCGCTCCAGTTTACGGGAGATGACAACTGGCAATAGCACGCCTTACTGCAGGGATGCTGCTCTGCGGCGTTTGGACCCCGGCTGCATTCATTGCGTCCCAGGCCCACGACGATATGCGACCTGAGGAAGCCAAATGGAGGCGGTCCAGGCACCTGCAAGAATCCCTATTGCGACCGGCTCACTGCCACAGAAACCAAAAAGAATAATGATTGCTCTATTCATAATACATATTATGTATTATATTTAAAAAACTGGCGCTGTAATGGAGGAGCAGCCAGCGAAACAGGTGAAGCGTTCGGCCGGAAAGCTTTCTCCGAGAGGCTCCACCTTGATGACCGACATATCGGCAACGACCGGACATGCGGCACGATGAGGAAGGATCAAAATCTCACCAAACGCAGGTCTGGCAAAACATCCCGGATAGACATGCAAAAGCATGGAGGAACGCAGCAGACGCCCCGTTGGCTGTGGCTTGATTGCTGTTGCCCGCCGGTCTTCCGGGACAAGACAATGGAGGACTAACAATTCGCATGCATTATTCAACGTTCCCCCGCCGCCCATCACTGGCAAAGGCATTCGTCCGGCGACAGTCGGCACTTCATCGAAGTGTTGCCATGTTAATCGCTCTCATTCCGTTCACACTGCCGGCAGTCGTCGCCGCGCAGGATGGCCCTTACAGAATCTTCGTATCCGCTGTCGGAGACGACAGCAGCGCCGGAACAGAGGCCGCACCGGTTCGCACGCTCCAAAAGGCTCAGGAGCTAGTACGTGCGAGAGCCCCGGCAGCGGAACAATCCACTCAAGATATCGAGGTCATTCTCGCCGGCGGCACCTATCTGCTCGATCAGCCGCTACAGTTTCGTCCGGCAGATGGCGGGCACGGCTATTTGGTGACATGGAAGGCAAAGGAGGGAGACCATCCGATCATTTCCGGAGGCATGACCATCGACGGCTGGAAACCAAGCGCCGTCGGGAACGGCATCTGGGAAGCGCCCGCACCGGCTGGTCGCAACAGCAGACAGCTATGGGTCAACGGTCAGATGGCCCAGATGGCCGAAACCGAACTCCCGCGTGACCAGATCGTTTTTTCTGAAACAGGCATAACGATCGAGAAGAGCGCACTTCCGCAATTAACTGAAATACAAGGTAAATCAGGGCTTGAAATTGAAGGGACCGGCTATTTTACCGATCGCTTCTCGCCGGTTCAGGACGTCCAGAACAACCTCTTCATCATGGCCCAGCCCGCCTGGGGCAACAACAACTGGGGTTACGATACGCTTGCTGTTCCGCTGGAAGACAGCCATGCGCGACTCTATCTGAGAAACGCATTGGCTTTGCTCGACGAGCCGAATGAATGGTACCTCGATAGAGCAGCAGGCAAACTCTATTACAAGCCGGCGGATGGAACAGACATGAGTACCGCCGATGTCGTGCTACCGCAGATCGATCACCTGATATCGATCTCAGGCACCTATGACAATCCGGTGCGAGATCTGCGTTTCGAGGGCCTGCAATTCTCTTATACAAGCTGGCTTGGCCCATCCTCCGCGGAAGGCTACGCCAACCAGCAGAGCGGCTCATTTCTGGCCGGGCCGCTGGACGCACGCCCCGACGGAGCAATCAAGACCTGCGGCTGGGGGTGCCGTGGCTTTGAGACACGGCGAAACGAATGGTCGCAGATGCCAGCAGCTGTCCAGGTTTCAGCCGCCGAGCGGGTCAGTTTCGACAGAGATATTTTTGCCCATCTCGGTCAGATCGCTCTTGGTATCGGCAATAATGACGACGCTACGGAAAGCGGTATCGGGCTCGGTACTGCCAATATCGAAGTCAGTGAAAATGTGTTCACCGACCTCGCTGGAGGGGCGATTATGGCCGGCGGCATTCAGCGGGAGGCACACCATCCGGCCATTCCGGCTCAGGCTAACCGTGCTTTGCTGATCGAAAACAATCGCATTCACAAGGTCAGCCAGGATTACATGGACAATGGAGCAGTCCTCGTAACCTACATTGATCGCGCCCTCATCCTGCACAATGACATCAGCGATGCCCCCTATGACGGGATCGACACCGGCTGGGGCTGGGGACTGAATGATCCAGGTGGTAATCCCACCTACAGGACACTTCAGCGCGGCTATTACGATTTCCCCGAGAATCTAAGTTATACAACACCAACAACGCTCCGCGATGTCGTGGTTGCCTATAACCGTATCCATGACGTCAAGAAGCATTATCAGGATGGCGGAGCGATTTACAATCTGTCAGCCAGCCCGAACAGCATGATCGCCGAGAACTACGTCTACAATATTCCGGCGCGTATCGGTCTCTATCTCGATGAAGGGTCTCGCTACATCACCGTGCGCAACAATGTCGTCGACAGTGACACGCGTTGGTGGCTGAACGCCAATACGATCGATGTAGCCTTTCCGCAACGCATCACCACCGACAACCGGGCCGTGGGCAACTGGCACAGTGCCGAAATCTACAGCGGTCAGTGGACCCCATATCAGAATAATCTGATTCTGGACGATCACCTTGTGACGGACGGCAACTGGCCACCGGAAGCACGCAAGGTCATGGAAAATTCCGGCATTGAGGCAGATGCCAAGCTACCGGAGATCCAGCTGAACTGACGACCAGAACGTGTCCGGGGCATTTGAAGCACCGGACACGTTCGCCTGTCTCGATCACTGACGTGGCTCGGATTGTTTGAACAGGCCTCTGGTCGTTCCTAAACGGTTTCCGACCGCGTTTATGCCGCCGACGATATTCCGGGCAACGTGTTGGCGGGGACCTGATCCGATGCTCGCGGTCAAGCGATGAATGCGGACGGCGGCTGTTGTAGAACGTCTGATGCCGTCCAATATCGGTCCGGCTTCGCAGACCGGCACGGGAACGCTGTACGAGCTGAGCTCCCAGCGCTACGACCGGTGCCCGGCTGAACCGCATTACCCACCATGTCAACATTCTCGAAGTGAACGGCGACAGCTACCGTCTCGGCCAAAGCCGCGCCAAAAAAAAGCCCCGCTGAAGCCAACCGTAATATCGCCAAGCCGGCTTACAACCCCCGCTCGGACTACGCCCTTCCGGCGATCGCATGCCGGCGTCACGAGTGGCCGATCTTTACGCCGCCGCTGACACAAGCTGTGCGGAGCTCCGCTTCGCTGGACGGAACTTCAGAAATGACGATTGACCATTGTGGGACGGATGCGTGTGCCTATAGGGCGCAACTGATGTGGTTTTGTAATGTTATACCATAACTTTTTGTTGACGGGTTTAGTCACATTTCATACACGACACCTATTCCACCGATGAGGACGTGATGAATATGGGTTGCGTGTCAGAAAAAGCAGACGCTGGCTGCGCGAATGGAGGAAGTTTGAACGCTCAAAAGGCGTTCGTGCCGAAAGTTGCAGTCCTGCTTCTGGCGAAGGCTGCCTTCGCTCAGGCACCACATTCGGAGATGCGGGCGCTTGCGGAGCAGGTTCGCGGTTTCGAAGGCGTCGGGCAGGCCTTATGGGCCTTTTCCGAGCAGGGGCAGCCTTCGCTGAAGGAGGCACTCGAGACGCTCCTTCAGCAAGCGCCCGACGAAATCCGCATCCTGCCGGTGTTGCTGCCGCTGGAGCCAAGCTTTCCGGCCTGGATCCGGCGTTCGGTTGCACGATGGCAGAGCGAGAGCGATCGACCTTGGCCAGCTGTGAGCATTGCGCCGGCAATCGGTTCCAGCCCGGAGATTGCATCGATACTCGGTGCGCTGCTGAAGCAGCCTTCAGATCCGATTGCTGCACGACCTCAGTCGGCACCACCGGAAGGCTCCATCGTGCCTGCCCAGAAATACCGTGTGCTGGTCTGCGAGGGCGGAGCCTGCAATGCGGCCGGCGCTGATGTGCTCTGGGGGCACCTGCGCAACCATCAGCACTGCCGCAAGCTGAAGGACACGGGCGACGGCATGATGAGCGCCAGGACCACATGCCTCGGCCCCTGCAATCTTGCGCCGGTGCTGCAGGTCTATCCCGACGGAACCTATTACGGCGGCGTCACCGAGGCCGCTATCGATCGGATCATCGATGAACATGTGCTTGAGGGGCGCATTGTCGAAGACTTCGCCTATCGTCCGAACGGGCGAAAGCAGAGGCTGCGACAATCCGACTAACATTCTGTTTTGGTTAAAGGAAAGGGAATTCATGAAGATCATGAAAATCTTGGCAGGGGTGATTGTTCTCCTGTCAGCGACGGCAGCAAGCGCGGAGACTTTCGTCGATGACGCCGGCCGGACCGTGGAGTTGCAGCTTCCGATCAAGCGTGCGGTGATCTTCAATCGCTACGCCGTCGAATTCGCCCGCGCGATCGGCGCGATCGATCAGGTCGTCGGCGTCGATGCGAGCACCATGCGCGACAAGGCATACTGGCCGCAATTCAATGACAGCGACATTGTCGGGCAGGGGCAGTCCGATCCGAATTACGAGGCTATTGTCGCGCTCGATCCGGACGTGGTCATCATGCCGCGCAACGGTGTCTATGAAGAGGCCGCCCGCCAGCTGGCACCGTTCGGTATTCCGGTCATGGTGGTCACGGCCTGGGACACGCTGGAGCATGTCGACAATGTCACGACGTTCGGTAAGCTCTTCGGCAAGGAACAGCGCGCGGCAGATCTGGTTGCCTATTACACCGGCTATATGGATCTTCTCCACAAGCGGCTGGAGGGCGTCGAACCCAAGCGCGTCTATTTCGAAGAAGTCCGCAATTATGTGACTGTCACGCCCGGCTCCGGCTGGCACGACATGATCGAAGCCGGCGGCGGGGTCAATATCTTCGGCGATATCGACATCAGCAAGGAACCATCCTCGCGCGGCAATGAGAACAGCTTCACCATTGACCCGGAGGAAATCATTGCCCGCAAGCCCGATGTCGTGATCAAGCTTCAGCCGGGCGCCTATCAGACCATTCCCGTCGAGAAATTTGAAACGGCCTGGGACGGGCTTGTCGAGCGACAGGACATTCAGGGCACGCCAGCCTATCGGAACAGTCAGCTGCATCTGATCAACTACTATCTGGCCGGCGGTTCCTCGAAGATTACCGGCGCGCTGCAGATCGCCAAATGGCTTTATCCCGCACGTTTTGAAGATATCGATCCCGAAGCCGCCATGAAGCAATGGATCGAGGACTTTCAGGGGCTGCCGTTTCAGGCTGGCATGACCTATCAGCAGCCTACGCCCTGAGCCCGTTGCCGCTCCGGCCGCCGCCGGAGCGGTCTTTCAAGACGAAGAGGATATCCCCGTGAGTGCCGAGACAGGACTTGCCGAAGCCTTTGGCGACAGCAATCTCGCAGACCGTTATGTGAGCGCCACGCGCCGGCGAAGCGTGATGATCATCGCCGGCATTGCCATTCTGCTGCTCATTGCCGGAACCGTGGCGGTGCTCGGCATTGCCGACACGGGCCTCGGTGCGCTCGTGAGCATTCTTCTCTCCAAACTCTCTTTCGGTCATGTCATGACTGACGTCGATCCGCAGCAGGCGCGCGTCATCCTGTTTCTCCGGCTGCCCCGCGTGGTGATGGCGATGATTGCCGGTGCCGCACTTTCGGTTGCGGGTGTGCTGATGCAGGCAATCACCCGCAATCCGCTCGTCAGTCCCTACACGATCGGCGTTTCATCCGCTGCCGCCTTCGGCGCATCGATTGCGATCATGTTCGGTGTCGGTTTCACGGCTGCCGGTTTCTATTTCGTACCGATCACGGCCTTTCTTTGCGCGCTTGGCTGCGCGCTTGCTGTCTTTTCCATGGCATGGCTGCGCAATATGGGCTCCCAGACCATGATCCTCACCGGCATCGCCCTCATGTATCTGTTCAGCGCGATGACGGCCGCCGTTCAGTTCATTGCGACGCAGGAGCAGCTTGCCCGCGTGGTGCACTGGACCTTTGGCAGCTTTAACGGTGTCGGCTGGAATGCGGTGGGCATTTCCGCGCTGGTTCTGGTCATTGCGCTGCCGTTCGCACAGCTGCATGCCTGGAAACTCAATGCCCTGACAAGCGCGGGTGATGATGTGGCGCGCTCCTTCGGCATCAATGTTCCGGTGCTGCGCGGGATCGCGATCGTGCTGTCCGTCGTCATGTCGGCCGTGGTCATCAGCTTTGCTGGCGTGATCGGTTTTGTCGGGCTGATCGGACCGCATCTTGCCCGGCTGCTGATCGGATCGGATCATCGCTACCTCATCCCGTTCTCGGCCGTCTGCGGCGCCATCCTGCTGCTTCTGGCCGATACGATCGGACGGCTCGCCTTCAGCCCGACCGTCATTCCCGTCGGCATCGTCGTCGCCTTTGTCGGCGTTCCTGCCTTTCTGCATCTGATCATTTCACGCCGCTCGGAGTATTTCGCATGAGTGCTGCCCCGCATCTCAGCCTCGCGCAGGTCTCGTTCTTTCACGGCGACCGGAAGGTTCTCAGCGATATCTCTGCAGATATCGAGAAAGGTGAAATCCTGGGACTGGTCGGCCCGAATGGCGCCGGAAAATCGACGCTTATCCGGCTTGTCCTCGGGCTATCGGCCTGTGCCAGCGGTCGGATCCTCCTCAATGGTGCCGATATGAGTGGTCTTTCGAGCCGTGCGCGTGCACGCAAACTTGCCTATGTCCCGCAATCGGCCCAGCTCGCCTTTCCCGTCAGCGTTTTCGAAACATGCCTGCTCGGGCGTACCCCGCATATGGGCGCAAAACCGAAGAAGGCCGATCTTGCCATTGTCTCGGAAATGCTGGAGCGACTGAACCTCGGAGACTTCGCCTTCCGCCAGATGTCAGAGCTCAGCGGTGGCGAACGCCAGCGGGTCATGCTGGCACGCGCCCTTGCCCAGGAAACCGGCCTTCTGGTTCTGGATGAACCGACAAGCGCGCTCGATATCGGCAATCAGCTCTTCACATTGCGGGTCGTTGCCGAAATCGCCCGTGAGCGCGGCGTGACTGCGATCATCGCCATCCACGACCTGTCGCTGGCAGCGCGTTTCTGCGATCGTCTGCTGCTCATCGACAAGGGGCGGGTCGAAGCAGAAGGTCGGTGGCAGGAGACGCTCACCCCGGAGGCCATTCGCCGCACCTACGGCGTCGACGTCGACATCGCCCTTCTTCGGGATGTGCCTGTGTTCGCGCCGCATGAGAAATCTGAACGTGGTATGGTCGACTGTTGAGTTAGGACAATTATCCAATGAAAGTGGCATGCTGCCCGGCTTGCAGGGATCTTTCTGGCTTTGGCGTGATCGCATTGGTCGATGCGCTTGAGCGGGAAAAGGCCAAGGGCAGGGCGGGCCATGTTGCCGAGAACCTTGTCCGCCTTGAGCTGGTCATCCTCGACGAACCCGGATATCTGCCAATCGGCGCCTCAGGCGGCGCGCTGCTTTTTCCATGCATAGATCGAATGCTGGCTCAGGCCGAGCCGCTGACGGACTTGCGACACCACTGTCACTTATCGCCCCTGGTACGCGCAAGAGACGGATTCGGATGGTAGTTGGCGAGGCGTTCGAGGATCGAGCCGCCGGCGATGAGCACCGATTCCTCCTCTTCCGTAAGCAGGTCGTGAATGGCGCGGGTGAGCCAATCGTCACGCGCGGCGCGATCCTCGGCAACCAGTCGCTCCCCGGCTGGGGTGAGCGTGATGTTGACGCGGCGCGTGTCCACCTTATCGGCCATCCGCTCCACAAGGCCCCGCTTGGTCAACTCGGAGAGCGCACTGGCCACATTGGATGAGGTCATGACCAGTTCACGGCCGATCTGGGTTGGCTGAATTGCGCTCTCGCTTCGTGCCACCACACCCAACACGCTCACAGCAGACTGCGAGAGCCCTTCGACCGGAGGACGTTCACGGCGCTGCCGGCGTTGCAGGGCGCGCAACTGCCCGAGCAGCCGATGCAAATCTTCTTCCTTCATTTTACCTATTTTACATAACTATGTTGTCGAAGGCAATCGGGGCGCAACGCATTGCTCAGCTATTTCCGCTACTGGCCGGGGCGCCGACCCGGGCCAGCGAGCGGTCGGTCAGGGTGATGAGCAAGGCGAGTGCCGAGACGGCGATCATGAACAATGCGAGTTCATGCATGCCGGCAGAGTCGGCGCGCTGCCCGAAAGCCATGCCGGTTGCCGCCGACGCGATGATCGCGCCGAAATACTGAAAGGTGCGCAACAGGCCTGAAGAGGCGCCGAGGCTGGCGGGATGCGCCTGGTGATAGAGTGCATTCTGGTTGCACAGGCTCAGCAGCCCCTGCGGAATGCCCAAGAGGGCGGTGGCGGCGGCAAGGAACCAGATGGGCGAGCCGGGCGAGGTCAACAGCAAGATGACGCTGACGACGACCTGCAAGATCCCGCCAACGATGAGTTTAGTCTGCACCTGCGGCGTTCGTCCCCACAGGGCGGAAACGAGGATGCCGATGCCGAAGGTCGGCAGCAGCAGAAGCCCGGCATTCGATGCGGAAAGGCCACGACCATCCTCCATCCACTGGCTGAAGCCGTAAATGAAGGCATAGGACGAGGTCGAAGCGGAAAGGGCGCGGGCAAATGTCGCAAGCAGCGGCAGGTTGCCGCGCAAGAGCCTCAGGTCGATGAAAGGGGCCTTCGTGCGGAGTTCACGGAAGGCGAAGGCAGCGCCGGCGGCTGCAGCCACGGCCAGGCCCCACAAGGTAGAGGCGCCGGGTGCCATGAGGAACAGCAGCAGGCCCATTAGCGCGACTGCGAACAATGCGGTACCGGCCCAGTCGAAGCCGCGAAGGGCGTCGCGTTCTTCTTGCCGTGTGCCGCCGCCATAGGATGGAAGCGCCATCCAGCCGAGCACGAGCGCGAACGCGCCGAGAGGAATGTTGATGACCATGGTGAGGCGCCAGCCGCCAAGGTCGATCAGGAGCCCGCCCAGGGTCGGACCGATGGCCGCGATCGTCTGCACGGTGACGGACAGGGCGGTCAGGACGCCAGCAGGGCTGTCGAGATGGTCGTGATCCGCCACTTTGCGGATGAGCGACATGGCTGCGGGATAGCCGGCGCAGGTTCCAAGCCCGAGGATGACACGCGCGAGGACGAGCACCCACAGATTGGGCGCCACGGTGCCAAGGATGCCCGCCACAGCGGTCAGGATGGCGCCCAGCAGGAAGAGGCGCTTGGGACCGAAAACGTCGACGAACCGGCCGACGAGCGGTTGGCCAATCGCGGTGGCCATATAGAGCGCCGAGACGAGCCAGGCGGTTTGGGCCGCGGGTGCGCCGAACGCCACACCGATGGGCACGAGTGCGACCGCGATGATGGAAGAATTGATGGGATTGAGGATCGCCCCCAGCATCAGGGGCATGAGCAACTTGAACGGAAACCGGCCGTGCGCTGCTATTGGGTGCGAGTTCGTGATCATAGATGTGCAGGCTCGTGCGCTCTGTTGCTTCCTGGTGTTGGTGTGCCGTGGTCAGTCGAGGTACTGCAACTCCAGCACGTCTCGCTCGATGACCTTGCGGGCCGTCGCTGCGGTGTCTGCGCTGGCGGTCATCGCCTCGTCGCGCGGGATCGCGCTTCGTCAGGAGCGCGCATCGAGTTTGGCGAGGATTTCACCGGTGGTGGCAGTCTCACCGAGGCGCGGGAAAATCCGGCTGGTGCTGTGTCCGTGGGCAGTGAGATCGACGTCGGTCATGGCGTCCGTGGCGAGAACGACGTGGAAGCCGTGCTCGTGTGCCGAGCGGGCGGTTGATTCGACACCGATGCTTGTGGCGACGCCGGTGATGACGACCTGGGTGACGTGGTGCGCGGACAGTGTCTCGGCAAGGCCGGTGCCGTGGAAGGCGCCCCAGGTGTTCTTGGTAACGAGGATATCGTCGGGCTGCTGGCCGAGTTCTTCCAGCAGCTCGGCCCAATCGACCGGCCGTGCCGACGACGCGTCAGCGGGGCTCGTCTGGTGGACGTCGGCCCGACCGGGAGCGCCGCCAGCCACGTTCACCAGGACGACGGGCAGCCCCCTTTGGCGGAACGCCTCCGCAAGGCGTCGTGAATTGCTGACAACACCGTCGAACGGATGAGCCGTCGAGAGGCCGGCGAGCCCTTTCTGAAGATCGACGATGATGAGGGCTGGCGTTTCGTCGAGGGTGGTCAACGGCATGGGGAACTCCTTTCGCGTCGAGCGATCTGGTTAATTTAATGCTATTTAGCATAACTATGTGAAATAGCAATATAGGCGATTGCGATCGGGCATATGCGGCGTTGGTGGTCTGGCTGGCGCGACTGCGGCCTGGATTTTTCGACAGCCTGAGGTGGCGAATTCGTTTTCACACTCACGGGGGAAGACGTTTCGGGAGCATTGCCGATAGCGCGGCAGAGGCCTTCGACCACTGCACCCGGAATTGCGGGTGTCCCAAATATCCAGCCGCCAAGCCAGGAGGAGATTTGGGCGCGCCTCTTACGGTTCAACGGACACTGGAGCATCTTTGGCTTCGGGCCATTCATTGCCGTCGATAAAGCCACCGATGCAGCGGTGGGTGAAGTGGGGGGGGCACACTTCTATCGTGGTACGGCAGCGAGCACTTCTATGACCGGGATGTTGATCCGTTCCAGACCATTCGTCTCGCCGACGATGCCGCCCATACCGACGAAAAGCGCCATCATCGGACACAGGGCACAGCGTCTGGAGTGGCCATTCAGGCGTGACTCGCTGATGGTCATTTTCTGCCCGACGTTACGGTACGAGGGCGTCGGCAATGCGTCGAACGGATCGGTGAATTTCTGAAATTCGCATTTCGAATCAGATAAATAAGGCCAAAAACGGGCGATCTCACCGGACTATTTCTGGTGGTTTGTATGTTTGTCGTCATTTACATTTATGCCGCAGTTGACTCGTCAGCCTCCCCGGCGTTCATCTCAGCAGCATCATCTCTGGGAGGCGATAGATGCTTGACGCTCGTTTTGACTGCCCGTGCTGCAGCCTTGTTCTTTCCAACCTTTTTTCCATGACGCGCGGTAACGCGCCCGGTTCTGCCGGCGGACTGTTCTGTGCAGCCGAGACGACGGGCACGACCGTGGCCGGCAGCCCGGATCGGATCAGATTATTTCACGGCGGGACGATCCTGACGGTGGATGCCGCGTTCTCGGACGCTGAGGCTATCGCAATCAAGGGCGATCGGATTATTGCGATCGGCGCGCTTGATGATGTTCGCGCGGCCGCTGGCCCGCAGGCAGAGCTCGTTGATCTCGAAGGCCATGTGATGCTGCCGGGCTTCGTCGAGCCGCATACCCACATGATGACGGGATCGCTGATTGCCGACCTCACGACCTATGTCGGTGCCTCGAAATTCGCCAGGACGTCAGAGGTTCTCGATCACCTGAAACAGATTGCAAGCCAGACCGCGCCGGGTGAGTGGATTGTCGCGCGCAATTTCGATCCCTCTCTTCAGGAAGGCCCTGATGCCCTGACCTTTGCCGAGCTTGATGCGGTTTCGACCCGGCACCCGGTCTTCATTCTCAATTCGTCCCTGCATCTGGCCTATGCCAACCGCGCCGCCTTTGCCGCGGCAGGTCTTGACGAGGATGTCCCGAACCCGGAAGGGGCCGAATTTGTCCGCGATGGCAATGGCAGGCTGACCGGCACGATCAAGAATAATGTCGCCTTTCTGAAGATACTGAGCCATTATCCCGCGCTGAGAGCGGCAGACCCTGCCGAAGCCCTGATGCGGCAGACCGATGCCTTTTCGAAGCTGGGGCTGACAACGCTCAGTGATCTCGGCATGGGTGGTCTTGCCGGCATCGAAGACTGGAATGCCTATCTGCGGGCCGCAGCCTCGGGCAAGCTCCATGCCCGCATGCGGGTCTATCCATTCTATACGCAGGACAAGGCCTGGGACGATGCCGGACTGCTTCCGGGCGACGGCAATTCTCATGTCCGTGTTGCCGGTTTCAAGCTGATCGCTGACGGCTCCAACCAGGGCTTCACCGGCCTGCAGCGCGACCCCTATCTGCATACCGAGACCCGGGGTCTTGCCTATATGTCGCCAGAGGAAATGACGGCACTGATGGTCAAGCGCGGCAGCCAGGGCTTCCAGATCTCCATCCACGGCAATGGCGACCGGGCGATCGACAATATTCTCGATTCGCTTGATGCCGCACGCAAGGCTGGCGTCGATGTTGCGGCGCTGCGCCCGCGCATTGAACATTGCTCGATTCTGCATGACGACCAGATTGCCCGGCTGAAGGCGCTGGGCGTCTCCCCGAGCTTTCTCATCGGCCATGTCTATTACTGGGGCGTTGCCATGCGTGACCTTCTGTTCGGGGCGGAAAAGGTTCAGCTTCTCGATCGCTGCAAGAGTGTGGCGGATGCTGGCATCGGCTTCACCATCCATTCCGATTTCCTGGTCACCGACCCTGATCCGCTGCTGATGATTCAGACCGCCGTGACACGCAAGACCTGGAAGGAGCCGGATTTCGTCGTCAATCCTCACGAGCGCGTCAGTGTCGAGACGGCGATCCGGGCAATGACATCGGAGGCCGCCTGGCAGCTGAGTTCCGAACATGAAATCGGCAGTCTGGAAACCGGCAAGTTCGCCGACATGGTCATTCTCGAGCAGGATCCGCGCAAGGTCGACCCAGACAGGATCAAGGACATCAAGGTCCTTGAGACATGGATGGGTGGCCAGAGGGTCTATGCGGCCTGATCGCCGGGGCTGAACAGGCAATGCCGTTACGGGCTTGTCTGTTCTGCCCTTTGTCCTGAAGATTTTCTCATCCGCACTCGGGGGCCTCCATGTCGCTCAAGTCCACTCTGAAATGGCAGGGGCTGATCATCCTGCTGCTGGCGCAGTTTGGCACCATGGCCGATAATGCCGGCGTTTCGGTATCCGCAACGTCGCTGGCGCTGGCGCTTCACGCGCAAATGTCGCAAATTGCCGTGGCGAATGCCATGTATCCGCTGATCGCCGGTTCTTTCATGGTCAGCATCGGCACGCTGGGTCTGTTCCTGGGATGGACGCGCACCTTCCAGATCGGTGTTGCCCTGCTGATCCTGGCCGAACTGATTGCGGCAACCACCCATGAGATCGCAATCTTCAATTTCGGTGCCCGAAGCCTTGCCGGTTTTGGTGCCAGTTTCCTCATCCCGTCAGTGCTCGGCCTTGTCTCGGTGCTTTATTCCGGCCGCGACCGTGTGGTCGCCTTTGGTGCCATTGGCGCTGTTGTCGGTATTGCCAATATCATCGCGCCGATGATCTTCGGTTTCATTATCGATGCATTCAGCTACCGGGTGGCCTTCCTCAGCCTCTGCGGCTTTTTCGTCCTGCTTCTGGCCGCAAGCCTGCTGCTGCCGGCGGAAACCCACAAAGAGGATCTGAAAACCTATGATCGCGGCGGTGCCGTTCTGGTCTCGCTGGGACTGCTGCTCTTTTCCGGCGGGCTGATGCAGACCAGCAGCTGGGGCCTCATCCATCCGATCAATGCCCCGATCACACTGTTCGGCATCAGCCCTTGCCTGCCGCTGATCCTGGCCGGCCTTCTGGTCCTGATTGGCTTCTGGCGGTTTGAAGTCAGCCGTGCGGCAAACGGCCGGGCCTGCCTTGTTCCCGTCTCCTTCTTTGCCACGCCGCAAATCCGGGCCGGCGTATACATGTGTGCCTTCATGTTCTTCGTGCTCGGTGCTTTCACCATTCTCGGAATCCCCTATCTGCAGATGGTCGCTGGCTATTCCGCTTTCGAGACGTCGCTGATCCTGGTGTTTTTCCCGGTCGGCATGGTTCTCTCCTCGCTCGGCACGCCAGTGCTCTTTTCGCATCTGTCATCACAGATGATCTGCCGCCTTGGCATGGTGCTGTCGGCGCTTGCCTGCCTGATCGGTGCCTTCGGCATTACCCGCGACGGCATTGGCCTGCTCTATTTTCCGTCGACCTTCCTGATCGGCCTCGGGACCGGTCTGATCGCCTCACAGGCATCGATCATCGTCACGGAAGCGGTGGATCAGAAGCTGGCGAGCCAGTCCGGTGCGGTTCAGGCCGCCGCGCGCAATATCGGCCAGGCCATCGGCGTTGCCCTGATCGCCTGGCTGTTGATGTTCTCTCTCACCGACGATTTCAAAAGCGATGCGCGGCTGAACCAGAACATCAGTGCTTCGGTCCTGAATGATGTTTCGGAAGTCGCCGCCATTCCGTTGATGTCGAATGAGGATTTCGGCAATGCCATGACCCGCCTGAAGGTTCCGGACAATGACCGGCAGACCTTCTTCTCCATCAATCGCGACGCCCGTTATGACGCTGCCCATATGTCCTGGCTGGTTCTCGCGCTGTTGATACTGATCTCAATTCCGCTGCTGACCCGCTCTGTTCCGAAGCATTCCCTGATGCAGGATAAGCAGACGTCAGAGGGCGGGACCTCCGCCATATGAAGCCCACGATCGATCCAAACACCGGGAGATAAGAATGTCAGACAAGAAAATCATCGTCACCGTAATCGGTTCGGGGACCATCGGCATGTCTTGGGCAGCGCTGTTTGCCACAAACGGCTATCATGTCCGGCTCAATGATGTTCGCCCGGATTTTGCCACGGCCATTGCCGGCCGGCTGAAGGAGATGATTGCCCAGATCAGTGATGACCCGGACACGGCTTTCGGACGGATCAGCTTCCATACCGATCTGGCCGAAGCGCTCGAAGGCACCATGCTGGTTCAGGAAAACGGGCCGGAAAATCCCGCCTTCAAGCAGAAGATGTTCGCGGATCTCGAGGCGATGACCGGTGCCGATACGATGCTGGTTTCGTCATCATCGGGCATCACGCCTGATGTCATCGGTGCGCAGATGAAAGATCCGGCCCGGGTGATGATCGGCCATCCGCTGAACCCGCCGCATATGGTGCGGCTGGTGGAGATTTGTGGTGCGACCGGCGCCGACGATGCGGTTGTCGAGCGGCTGATGGCCTTTTACGAAGATTGCGGCCGTGTTTCGGTCCGTCTCAACAAGCCAATTCCCGGTTTTGTCGTCAATCGCCTGCAGGTGGCGCTGGTCCGCGAAGCGATCCACATCATTTCCGAAGGTGTGGTCGATGTTGAGGGGCTGGACAAGATCGTCGTCAATTCGCTCGGCGTCCGCTATGCCTCGATCGGACCAATGCTGACAGCGCAGCTTGGCGGTGGCCAGGGCGGGCTCAGGGAAATGGTCGAGAAGATCCTCGCCGGACTGGTGGCCGCGCTCAATCTGCCGCCGGTTGATGCCGAAACCGTTGCGCTGCTTGATGCGCAGGCGAGTGCGACCTATCCGCTCGATCGGATTGCTGAATTCGGCGCAGTGCGCGACGTCCGCCAGTCAAAGGTCATTGCCATGCAGGACGAAACGCCCCTGCCTAAGGCCGGTTGAGGGGAGAGACTGATGCCCATGCAAGATCAGAAGGCCCCAAGCCGGCTGTTCCAGTTGTGCTCCTGTGCCAGAGAGCCGGCGGCAGGTTTTGTCGAGGTTTTCGATGAACCCCGGCATTATCATCGGTTTCAGAACGACTATGTTCGTGTTTATGACGTTCGTTTCGGTCCCGGTGAGACGTCGCTCTATCACCGCCACAACATTGATACGATGTATGTGACCGTGAATGATGCCGAAGTCTATGATCACACATTCCAGTCGGATGCTTCGACGGGCAAGACCCATCACCTGACGGCCGGTCTGTCCATGTGCCGCCCGCACGGCGGTGATCCGCTGATCCACAAGGTGCGCAATGATGGCGACGGGCTGATGCACATGATCGGTGCCGAAGTGCTGAAACTGCCGGAGCTTGTCTCCGACAAACCGCTTTCAGCACCCTGCCACACCCAGCTCGACAACCTCTCCGGTGCCGAGCGGCTGCGGTTCTACCGGATCGCGCTGGAGCCGGGCGAAACAACCGGTGAAATCACCTACGGCTTTTCCGGGCTCACGGTCTCGATTTCTGATGCCAATATCGCCGTGGCAGAGCCTGGCGGCACCAGCCGCGTTGTGTCCTTTTCTCCCGGAAGTCATATCTGGCACGATGGCCCGGTGACGCAGATGCTGACCAATGTCGGGGAAACCGCCTTCGTCGCCATCCTTGGCGAATGGTGCTGAGCCTGATGCTGCTGCGATCGCTTGAGCGGTCGCAGCAGCATCAGATCAAGTGGCCCTCAAAACAGGCGTCAGGAAGAAGCGCTCATAGCTGATGAAAGGGGGATCGCCCGAAAAGCGGGCGTTCGCCGCTATGCCATCCGGATCCGTCGCAACCCGCTCACGATACCGTTGATAGGTGTTCTCGTCTGGAAAGGTGAACAGGGCGATCGCGATATTATCAGCGCCGTCCTTGCCTATGCCGGAGAAGCTTAGCCCGGCCGTTTCGGGCCTGTCGCGCGGTAGGAAGTAACCGTGATGGGTTCCGCCATGACGCTCTATCAGCTCGATCCAGATTTGCGCGTAGGCCTCGAACTCGGCGATCCGGCCTAAATCGACATGGTAGCGAACTTCGCATGTAACGGGTTTATCGGGCATGGCGGCCATCATGATTGAGCACGGACAGCCCTGCGAAACCTGAATTTCCGGGGCCGGGATCTGTTATCGCATGGCAGATCGTTCTGGAACAGAGCCTGTGCTGATCCGTCCCGGAGCGGAAGCAGCCGACGATGAAGCGGGCTGGTTTGCCGCGCCCATCATCGGCCGCCTGTCAGGGACGGGCTGCCATGGCATGGCCGGGTCAGGCAGCCGTGATGTTTAGCTTGGGATGTTTGGCTTGGAATGGCCGGCGTCTTCGCCGGGCAGGCAGCCTTTAGTGCTGCTGGTCCGGTGGCGCCATGCGTGAGCGGATCTGGTCCTCACGGCGGGCGATGTTCATGTAGCCACGAACACCGGAATAGACGACGGTTCCTGCAACGATAGACAAAACGAAGGTCATTTTCTGCTCCTTTTCGCTTGCTGTCATTTCACTGACGTAATGCTGATGGGTCGGCCGAAACTTAACTTCTGAACGCCGTGGTAATTTTCAAATGTGGCGAAAATTAAACCTGCATTTTCCAGCTAATTAATTGAAATTATTGGCTATAAATACGTTCATACCAGTGCGGAATTAAATTCCGATCACGCCGTCCGTTTTGAAATTTTTGAGACGAATTCGCACAAGATGGCGATAAACCGGCATGACAGCCGAATTCAGGGAAATGGCTTTGCGCTTTCCCGCCAGCTTGTGCGAGGGGTGCGTTCTTGACGCGGGTTTCCCCGTTTCCTGTATCCAGATCCCACGATATGAGACCATATTCGCGCGCGCTCAGAGACGTCATTGACAGCCACTGCGCCGCATCGCAAGACCGGGCGAGGCGTGCTGTTCGGCGGGAGGTCGACGTGGCGGTAAATGATGCGAGTGGGGAGCGCCTGCATGCGCTCGAAACACCGGTGGTGCCCGGGTGCGAGATGCCGGGGCCTCTGCCCGGGAGCCTGCGCATTGCCGAGGTTCGCACGCATCTGCTCGAGCACCGGCTCGGGGTCGCCTTCGAGAGTGCGACCATGCGGTTTGACCGGCGTCAGCATCTGCTTGTCGAGATCGTCTGTGAGGATGGCACCACGGGCTGGGGAGAGTGCCTCGGTCCGGTTCTGCCGAACAGGGCAATGGTGCTGAGCTATGCCGGCTGCCTCAAGGGCATGAATGCGCTCGAGACCGAGAAGATCTGGGCGATCCTCTACAATCTTCTGCGCGATCAGGGGCAGCGCGGCATCGCCGTGACGGCGCTTTCCGGTCTTGATGTTGCGCTTTGGGACATCAAGGGTCGGCATTTCGGTGTTCCTGTCTCGACACTGCTCGGCGGGCGGTTCCGCGACAGCGTGCGCGCCTATGCGACGGGAAGCTTCAGGCGTGATGGTGTTGACCGGGTTGCCGACAATGCCGCCGAAATGGCTGCCCATGCGGCTGCCGGCTTTCATGCGGTCAAGATCAAGATCGGGTTTGATCCGCAAGAGGATCTGCAGGTGATTGCGGCGGTGCGTGCGGCAATCGGCACGGACACCCGGCTGATGATCGACGGCAATCACGGTTACAGCCCGGGCGAGGCGGTGGCGGTTGGCCGGGCGGCGGCGGAATACCGGATCGACTGGTTTGAGGAGCCGGTGGTGCCGGAGCAGATCTCTGCCTATCGCGCCGTCAGGGAGGGCCAGCCCATTCCAGTCGCTGGCGGTGAAACCTGGCACACGCGCTTCGGCATGCATGAACCGATCGCCAGCCGTGCCGTCGATATCATACAGCCGGACCTTTGCGGCTGTGGCGGCTTCACCGAGGCCAAGCGGATCGCCGACCTTGCTTCGCTTCACGGCGTGCGCGTCGTGCCGCATGTCTGGGGCACGGCGGTGCAGATCGCGGCCGCTCTGCAGTTCATGGCGGCGCAGGTGCCTGATCCTGTCCGAAATCGTCCGCTCGAGCCGATCCTCGAATTCGACCGTACCGATAATCCATTCCGTCAGGCAGTGGTGACAAGGCCACTGGAGCACAGGAACGGCATTGTCACCATTCCCGACGGCCCGGGGCTTGGCATCGAGATCGATCGGGCAGCGCTTGAAGAATTCAAAATGAGGGCTGACTGAGATGATCGAGAGAAAGCTTTCCGGTGCGTCGCCAAAAACGGCGCTGCCGCCCGGTACGATCGATACCCAGATGCATATGTATCTGCCCGGATTTGCCGCGGTGCCCGGCGGTCCCGGCCTGCCGCAGGAGCCGCTGCCGGATGCCGAGGCCTATCGCAGCGTCATGCGCTGGCTTGGAATTGACCGGGTGGTGATCACTCAGGGGAATGCCCATCAGCACGACAACGGCAATCTCATCGCCGCGCTCGCCGTCATGGGAGATCTCGCCCGCGGTGTTGCGGTGGTGAGCGACAGGACAAGCCGGGGTGAGCTGAAGGCGCTGGCCGATGCCGGTGTGACCGGCGCGCGGATCATGGATCTGCCGGGCGGCGCCATCGGGCTGGAAGGGCTTGCTACCGTCGATGCCATCGCCAACGACATGGGCTGGACGACAGCCGTGCAGTTTGACGGCAGCGATATCCTTGATCACGAGGCGGCGCTGATGAAGATCCGTTCGCGCTGGGTCCTTGATCATCATGGCAAGTTTTTCCGCGGGATTTCGCCTGAGGGGCCGGAGCTTTCTCTGGTGAAGCGGCTCATCGATCGCGGCAATTGCTATTTCAAATTCGCCGGCTGTTACGAATCATCGCGTTCCGGCGGGCCGGACTATGAGGATATCGCCTGCATTGCCCGCGCCATTGCCGCCTACGCGCCCGAACGCATCATCTGGGGCACCAACTGGCCGCACAATTACGCCAAGACCAGCATTGACTATCCCGATGATGCCGCGCTTGCCGACACCGTCCTGTCCTGGTTTCCGGACGCCGATAGCCGGCACCTGGCGCTTGTTGAAAATCCCGGTTCGCTCTTTGGCTTCAATCCCTGGCCGGTCTCCTGACGATGTTCTCAAGGTCCGGTCTTACCCGGTGAGGCGGCACGCGAGACGGGTCCCGGCCGGGAAAGCCCTGTCTCTTGCGGTGATCGGCTCTTCTCTCTCGGGGGGGGCTCCCTCAACGCCCATCCATGATGATCTCGACAGACTGGCCGCCGGACACCGTGACCGCTTCGCGGATGGCACCGCCTTCGGCGTTGTGCTTGCCCCATTTTATCTTGGTGACGATATAGTAGGAGCCATCCGCGACATGGTCGAATTCAAAGCGGCCCCTGCCATTTGCCTTCGTCTGTCTCATCGCCGCTTCATAGTCGGGCGGCGGCGGCGATGCCGATATGATGGTATTGATCTTGCCGCCACGATAGAGCGCATCGAGCCTTTCGGCCGCATAGGCGGTTTTCGGGATCAGTCTGACGCTCGATCCGGCAGCATAGACGACACCGCCGCTTTCCTTTCTGAGAAAGGCTTCACCGCGGATGGTGTTTTCACCGTCCTCATGAATGAATGCAGCCTCTTGCGGATCAAATGGCGAAGCGGGCTCCGGCGCCATGATGCAACTGCTCAGTAATCCCAGTGACATGGCCGAAAAAAGCAGTTTGGCTCTCATGGAAATCCCCCGATTTGCATCTATAGGTTGCCATGAATTGAGGGTTTCGCCAAGACGCTTTTGTCCGGCTTTCGGGGGAGGGGCTGTCCCGGGGCATTCATCGGATGGCCGGGGGGCAGATCGGTGTGCGTCAGCGCTTGAATGTGCAGGACGCTAAAAAAAGGCCCTGCATTGCTGCAGGGCCGCAAAGGACCGGAAGGCGGCACCCGTCCGGCAAAGCTGGTGTTTTTGGCCAGAGCGCCATCTGTCGATACGGGCGCTCTCGCTTATTGCTGCGACGCATTGTGGTTTCCGAAAATCGGCAACGACTTTCGGGCCTTGGCGTCAGTTGAACGGCACTTCCGATGCGGCCCAGATCTCGTCGAAAAGCTGGGCATTTTCAGCTGAGGACAGCGAGATCAGCGGGTCGATGGCGAAGCCTTCGTAGATCTTGGCCTTGTCCTTCGACATGATGCCGTCGAGGACGATCTTCTGGATCGTGAGGTTGCGGTCTTCCAGCGACTGGACGGCCGCGGGCAGAACGCCGCAGGCGATCGGCTCGATCTTGTTGTAGGAGACACGGCCATAGCTTTCGACGATGGCGCCGATGGCGGCATCGCGGTTCTGGCCCATGTTGGGCAGGTTGCACTGGGTGCGGCATACGGCACCTTCGGCTCCGGCCAGCGCTTCGATCATCAGAACGCCTTCTTCACCGGAAGGCTTGAGGTCGGCTTCGAGGAATGCCTGACGTGCCTTGTCCTGCTCCTTGGTGCGGCGGACGCGCCATTCATAAGGCGTCATGGCAACGCCCCAGCTGTTCAGCTCTTCCTTGGAGGTCAGGTAGAAGGGCACGAATTCGGCGAGATGCCGGTCGCCGGCCGCGCCAAGAACGCCAAATCGGTTGAGGAAGTCGGTGGCGATGCGGAAGTCGCAATCGAACCAGTTTTCCTCAGCTTCGCGGGTCAGCGCGTTCTTCAGCAGCTGCTCGCGGTCATTTTCGGGCTGCGAGGCCTTGAATTCGGCCAGAATGCTCTTGCCGTTCCACATCGCTTCGGTGGCGAAGGTGAAGTGGTTGACGCCGGAAATATCAAGCACGATGTCGTGGCGCTTCGGCATGTCGACCTTATAGGTGTCGCGAACCCAGCGGCCCAGCATTTCCTGGGTGTGGAACACTTCGTGGCAGCAGCCGACGGCCTTGATGTCGGGTTCTGCGGCAAACAATGCGCCGGTGCACCATGCCATCGGATTGGTGTAGTTGATCACCCAGGCATCGGGGCAGACAGCCATGATGTGATGGGCGAAATCGGCCGTTACGGGAACCGAACGGAGGGCGCGGGCAATGCCGCCGGGGCCGGTCGTGTCACCAACGCTCTGATAGATGCCGTATTTTTCCGGGATCTTGAGGTCGATGAAGCGCTTTTCGATGGCGCCGGGCTCGATGGAGATGACGACGAAGTCTGAGCCCTTCAGAGCGGTATCGAGATCGGCCTCGACTTCGACGGTGAACTTACCGGTGGCTTCGGGGCGGCCGAAGATATTCTTGCTGATTTCCTGGTTCTTCAGGGCGGCGGCATTGTCGATGTCATAGAGCGTCAGAACACCCGACAGCGACTTCGAAAGCGCGAGATCGGCCATCAGATGCAGGGCCCATTGCTGGCTTCCGCCGCCGATATACGTGATCTTGATGTCCTTCATCAGATCAATTCCTTTGTTTTTCTTGCCAGAATTTACGGATGGCCGGGGTGAGTAGGCCCGGCCATCCGTGCCTTGCGGTCGCAGGTTGGGAGATCCCGTATGGAGAAAGACGGGAACACTGCGGCCTTTTTCTCGGCCCCGGGAGGGCGGGGCCGAGCGAATTTCATCTCAAAGCCCGAACAGGCGCGGCAGGAACAGGCTGACTGCGGGGATATAGGTGACCAGCATCAGCACGCCGACCAGCGCGAAGAAGACGGGAACCAGGTAGGGAACGACCTTTTCGATCTTGACCTCGCCAACGGCAGCGCCAACGAAGAGCACGCAACCGACCGGCGGGGTGATGTTGCCGATACCGAGGTTGAAGATCATCATGACGCCGAACTGAATCGGGTCCATGCCGAACATCTGGGTGCAGATCGGCATCAGGATCGGGGTGAAGATCAGGATTGCCGGTGTCGCATCCATGAAGGTGCCGAGGATCAGCAGCGCGACATTGATGATCAGCAGCAGAACGATCTTGTTGTCGGTCACGTTCAGCAGGAAATCGCCGACCATCTGCGGGATCTGGGCATAGGCCATGATCCAGCTCATCAGGCTCGAGACTGCAACCAGGAACAGGATGACACCGGTGGTGACAGCCGTATCCATCAGCGTCGAGATCAGCATCTTGCGGTTGATGTTGCCGTAGTAGAACGACAGGCCGAGGCTGTAGACAACGGCGACGGCCGCGCCTTCCGTTGCGGTGAACACACCGCCGACAATGCCGCCCATGACGATGACGATCAGCATCAGTGCCGGGATCGAGTCGAGGACCAGACGGAACTTCTGACCAGCCGTCAGCGTCGATCTTTCGGTCGGAAGATTGTACTTCTTGGCCATGACATAGGCGACAGCCATGACAGCCAGGCCCCACAGGATGCCGGGGATCCAGCCGCCCATGAACAGGCCGGCAACCGAAACACCGCCCGAGACGATCGAGAACAGGATCAGAAGGCCGCTCGGCGGGATCAGCATGCCGACCGGGCCGGATGCGACATTGATGGCAGCCGAGAAGGCGGGGTCATAGCCCTTTTCGCGCTGGATCGGTGCCATGGTGCCGCCGATGGCAGCCGCACAGGCCATGCCCGAACCGGACAGCGTGCCGAACAGCATGTTGCCCATGACATTGGCGTGCGCCAGTGCACCCGGCATGCGTCCGCCGACCATCAGCGCGAGGTTGATGAGCTTTCGGGCGATGCCGCCATGGTTCATGATATTGCCGGCGAGCATGAAGAATGGCACAGCCAGCATGGAGAAGCTGTCGATGCCGCCGAACATCTTCTGCGCACCCTGGAAGAAGATCTGGTCGACCGGCAGGATGACCGCGATCGCGGCAAGGGAGGAAAGGCCGATGCCAATGGCGATCGGCATGCCGCAGAGCAGGAAGATCAGGAACAGGGGTATGAGAATGGCGGCGACGATTTCAGTATCCATTTTCTTCGCTCCTGATTTCCCTCACGACGTCGCGGAAATTGAGCGTCTTGAAGAAGAGGGACAGAAAACCCGCAATCGGAATGATCGAGTAGACGAGGTTCATTGGCAGATCGAGGCTGTCGGAATGCTGGCCGACGCCCATCGATACGAGATTGAAGCCGCCCTTGATCAGCACCAGCACGATGAACAGCATCACGGCGATGTAATTGAAGGCCTCAAGCACAAGGCGCTTCTTGCCCTTGAACATTTCCTTGATCAGACCGAGCGACATGTGGCGGTCCGTCAGGCCAAAGGCATAGGAGGCGCCGAGATAGACGGACCAGATCATGGTGTAGCGCAGGGCTTCATCGGTGAATTGCGAGGGTGAGTTGAGCAGGTAGCGGGCAATAACCTGCCATGTCGCCATGATCACCAGCAGGGCCAGAAAGACGGTGATGAGAGTGAGGACCGTCCTTTCCAGTATGGTTCTTATATTATTCATGAGGAAACCTCAGTGATAGTGGAAGGCTGGAGAAGGCCTGGCTTCTCAACACCGCCCCGTTGCCGGGGCGATGTCGCTTGTCTGCGCCATCGGGCGGGAGCCTTTTACTGCTGGGCCGCGATGATCTTGTCGACGATCGCTGCAGCTTCCGGGTTGGAGGCGGCGATTTCGTCATAGAGCGGCTGAACGCGTGCCTTGAACGGGGTCATGTCGACTTCCGTGAAGATCACGCCGGCATCTTCGCATTCCTTGAGCGACTTTGCGTTCTTGGCGGCTTCCAGCTCGTCAACACGCTTGGTGTAGATCGCGGCTTCATCTTCGAAGATGGCCTTCTGCTCATCCGTCAGCTTGTCCCAGCTCTTGGTCGAGATGATCATCACATCCGGGATCAGGAAGTGGCGGTCGTAGCTGAAATATTTGACGATCTCGACCTGTTTGGAATCGATCAGGGCAGCGGGGCTGCCTTCCGCGCCATCGACAATACCCTGCTGCAGGGCGGTATAGACGTCACCGAACGGAATCGGCGTCGGGGTTGCGCCCAGAAGCTGCACGGCATCGGCCATGGAACGGCTGTTGGGAACGCGGATCTTCAGGCCAGCGAGATCTTCGGGTGTGTTGATCTGCTTGTTGACCGTGTAGAAGCTGCGCGACGGTGCAATATTCCAGGCAATGCCCATGAAGCCGGTGTCGAGGTGGGTCTGGAAGACCTCGTCCTTGACTGCATTCATAGCGACGGTTGCGCTTGCATCGTCGTTAAACAGGTAGGGAAGCAGGAAGGCGCTATAGACCGGATTGAACTTTTCCAGGTCGGCCGGGTTGGTGCGCACGATGTCGAGAATGCCGGTGCGCAGCTGATTGATCATTTCCGCTTCGGTGCCGAGAACGCCGTTCGGGAACACCTTGAACTTGACTTCACCATTGGTGCGTTCATCGAGATGCTGGCCCATTTCCTCAAGGGCAATCACGGTCGAGTGGTCGGCATTGTGCGAGTCCGAAACGCGCAGGGTGAGGGCCGAAGCCGAGCTGGCGAGTGCGCCAAATGCGAGGGCCGTTGCGATGCCAAGGCCGAACTTGCTGTATCTGTACATAAAACCTCCCAGAGAACTGGTTGCCGGTGTTTCAATCGAAACCGGGATATTTCGTCGGGCACCAGCGGTGCCCTTGGCTGTGTGCACTTGCGAAGAAACTGTGATTTCAGCGTGTGATCGATGATTCGTAATGTGCGCGATCCGACGTGAAATTGTTTCAGCGCAGCGCTCTCCCCAGACCGAAATGCCCCCCGATTTTCTACCGAGCCCAATGCGAGGTCCGTTTGATTTACGTACCTCACTAGCTCGTGGCCTATGGATACGCTGATCGGGAAAAAGCCGCAACAAATGTATGCTAGCATATTAGTTTGGAAGGCTTGCCCAGGGTTGCTGCTTTAGGAGTGGGACATTTGCTGAACGAGGTTGATAGGGTAAGTTACTGAAATGTATTTATTTTATAAAGGATATCCGCGGTTATGCTGCTGCCGTGGATTGTAGACTTGAATAGTCAGTACTTTTTAATTGCGATCTTATGGTTGCAGAAATGATGAGTGTCAATTTTAGCGAAAGTTGTGTGCTAACACGTCACAGCAACACATTTTCACGTTTCCGTGAAAATGTTCACTGATGCCGGAATGTGGTGGGTCAATTCTGCAACGGTTCAGGTTTGTGGAAGAGATAGCTCTGTCCGAAACCGACTCCGAGATCGGCCAGCCTTATCGCCGTTTTCGTGTCTGGGATGAATTTTGCAATGCACCTCAAACTGAGAATCGCGGTGACTTCGACGAAGGAGCGGATCGTTGCGGCATTGAGGGGATCTTCCTCCAGCCCCTGCGCGAATCGCCCCTCGAATTTGAGGAAGTCGACCGGCAGCCGCTTGAGATAGCCGAAGGACGAGCCACCGGCGCCAAAATCATCGAGCGCGATCGCGACGCCCAATGCCCGTGCCGCTTCTGCAAAGGCTGCGACGTCCGTCATGTTCGAAATCGCTGCCTGTTCGGTGATTTCGAAGCAGAGCCGTTCCCGCACGGTTTGGTCCGTGTGTTCGAGCCGCTCGATGACAAAGCGGTGAAACGAGCGATCGCCGATCGCGCGGGCTGAAATATTGACGAAATAGCGCTCAATTGCCGCGTTTTCAGCAGAACCATGCTGCTCAAGATAGCTGATGACATGGGCGACGACCCAGTGATCGATGCGGGTGATCAGGTTGAAGCGCTCGGCCGATGACAGGAAGGCATTGGGGCGGATGATTTCGCCATTTTCGCCTTTCAGCCGCAGCAGAACCTCGGCATATTTCG
Organism: Martelella sp. HB161492; assembly: GCF_013184775.1. Taxonomy (GTDB): domain Bacteria; phylum Pseudomonadota; class Alphaproteobacteria; order Rhizobiales; family Rhizobiaceae; genus Martelella. The sequence goes on along the minus strand of NZ_JAATVV010000002.1, from coordinate 243,040 downwards.
GCGTGTTGTCTTCTGGCAGGCCGAAGATATTCTGCACATGCAGTTCGAAGCCCTCCTGTTCGAGGGCCTGTTCAAGCCGGGCAGACCAGCGGGTCTCACCCCGTTCGCTATCCTTGCTGGCATTATCCGGGCTCCAGATCTGGACCCGGTTGCGCCCAGCTTCCTTGGCGGCGTAACACGCGGTATCGGCGGCCTGCAGGATGGCCGGTACGCTCAGGGAGGCCGAGGTGATCGGAACAAGTCCGATACTGGTGCCGACCCGGAAAGCCCTGCCGTCATGGACAAAGCGAAAGTCGTTCATCTTGTCACAGATGGCCTGGGCAATCGCCGTGGCGACGTCGGGCGTGCAATATTCGAGCAGAATGGCAAATTCGTCGCCGCCAAGCCGCGCCACCGTATCTTCCGCGCGAACGGTTTCGACCATCAGGGCGCTGACCTTGCGCAGGAGATCATCGCCGACAGAATGGCCGCAGCTGTCATTGACGATCTTGAACTGGTCGAGATCGATGAACAGCAGCACATGTTCGCCGCGACCATCCATGGTCTTGTCGAACAGGCGGGTGAGTCGGCGGTCAAACTCCGACCGGTTGATCAGGCCGGTGAGCTGATCATGGCTTGCCCGATAGGACATTTCGCGCGACAGGCGTCTTTGCTCGCTGACGTCGTGGAACACGAGAACGGCTCCCAGCACCTCACCATCCTTGCTGCGGATCGGCGCGGCAGAATCCTCGATGCCATATTCGATGCCATCGCGCGCCAGCAGCAACGTGTCTTCCTGAAGGCCGACGACAGAGGCCAGCTCAAGGCAGGCGCGGATCGGATCCGGCGCCTGTTGCCTGGTTTCCTCGTGAACGATGTTGAACACGCGGCTTGAGGCCATGTCACGGGCTTCGGCCAGTGACCAGCCGGTCATCCGTTCGGCAACGGGGTTCAGCCATTGCACGACGCCGTCGGCATTGGTGGTGATCACGGCATCGCCGATGGAATGCAGCGTCACCCGCATCAGCTCATGCTGTTCGGCAAGCTCCAGCGCCAGTTGCCGCTCGTCCGTCACATCCCACGCCGCGCCGATCATCCGGCGAGGCCTTTGCTGCTCCTCCGCCACCACCCGCGCGGCGATGTGCAGATGATGAACCGATCCATCCGGCCAGACGACGCGGTATTCCTCGTCCAGAAGTGATTCTTCGGCAATGGCGGTGGCCACCGCTTCGCGGACCCTTTCGCGATCTTCCAGGTGGACCTGGCGCTGCCAGATCACGGCGACGCTTTCGTCAGCGACACCGGAATGGCCGTAAAGCTCGTACATGATCGGGTCCCAGCCGGGTTCGCCCGTCTCGATATTGAGCTCCCATATGCCGATGCCGCCACTGGTTGTGGCAATCGCCATGCGTTCGCCGAGCAGGAAGCGTTCTTCCTCCTGCTGCTTCTGGCGGGTGATGTCGGTATGGGTGCCGATCATCCGGGTGGGGTTGCCATCTTCGTCGCGTGCTGTCACGCGTCCGCGATCAAGGATCCAGACCCAGTGGCCATCCTTGTGGCGCATGCGGAACTGTTCTTCGAAATAGGGGGCCTCGCCCCTGATATGGGCGGCATCGGAATTCTTGGCCCGCTCCATGTCGTCGGGGTGGATGAAATTCAGCCATTCAAACCCGTTGTCCGGAACTTCATCCTGCCGGTAGCCGATCAGCGAACACCAGATCTCCGAATAGAGGGTTTTGCCCGTTACCAGATTGGCATCCCAGATGCCGATCCGGCCGTTCTCGGTGGCAACGGCAATCCGTTCATTGACCTCTTCCAGAGCCTTGCGCTGGGAAACCCGCTCGGTGATATCCTGAAAGGCGCCGGCCACGCGGATCGGTTTGCCATTTTCAAACTGCGTCGAGCCAACCGAGCGAACGAAGATTTGGTCGCCTTTGGCGTTGATCAGCGGCAGTTCGATATCAAAGCTTTCGCCGGTCGCGATGCTGCGCGTGACCGCAGCATCAACCGCTTCGCGCGCCTCAGGGGCATAATAGCTGATCGCTTCGGCCAGATCGGGTTTGTGACCGAGGGCAACGCCGTGGATGCGGCAGGTTTCATCCGACCAGAACAGATCCTGTGTCTCAAGGTTCAGCTCCCAGCCACCGACACCGGCCAGCCGGCCGGTGCGGTCGAGAAATTCGCGGCTCTTGCGCAATTCCTGCTCTTCGGCCTTGCGCTGGCTGATGTCCTGATGGGTGCCGAACATCCATTCCGGCTTGCCGTCATGGGTCCTGCTGATGACCTGGCCGCGGCCGAGAACCCAGACCCAGTGACCGTCGTTATGCCTGAGGCGCACCTCGCACTGATAGTTTTCCGTCTTGCCCGCGAAATGCTCTGCCAGCCGGTCACGGCTCAGCTGATCATCATCGGGGTGAAGCCGCTCGAGCCAGGTCTGGATGGTCACCTTGCCGAGGCTGTCCGGCTGTTCGCCGATGATGGACGCCCATTGGCGGTTGAGCCGCAGTTCCCCGGTTTCGACATTCCATTCCCAGGTGCCCGCCTGGGTGGCCTGGATGATCTGGGCCAGGCGCCGTCTTTCGGTGCGCAGGGCCTTTTCCGCTTTGCGCCGCGCTGTGATGTTTTCGATGATGGCCATGCTGCGCATCGGCTTGCCATCGGCATCACGTTCCAGAATGGCCGACAGGAGAACGTCAATCACGTCGCCAGCGCGGGTGACCATCTGATATTCGATATCTTCGCAATGACCGCTCTTGAGGAAGGCCGGCAGCATTTCGGTCGTCGACTTGATGTGCGATTCCTCGGTCATGAAGGACGAGGAAAGGCGGCCGATAACCTCATCGCGGCTGTAGCCCATCACCTCCAGCCAACGGTCTGAGACGCTGAGGAGCCGACCTTCTGCATCAATCGAATGCAGCATGGCAGGCGTCGACTGATAGAGCCGGCGTACCCGGCGCTCGGCATCCGCAAGCTCGCGGTTGGTCTTCTCGATATCGGATATGTCGCGGATGATTTCAGTGGCACCGACCATCACACCGTCAGAATCGAGAACGGGGCCGATGGAGATCGAGACCGGCAGGCGGTCTCCGTTCTTGTGCTGCCGTTCTGTCCTGAAGGAGCGACTTGTCAGGTTCTTGTCCAGCCGCTTGAGCAGCGCGCCTTCGCTCTCCCGTTTTTCCGGGGGCAGGATGAGATCGAGTGGCTGCCCTTCAGCCTGCTCTGCGGAAAAGCCGAACATGCGTTCGGCCGCACGGTTCCAATGCTGAATGCGGCCCCTGCAATCCATGCTGAGAACGGCGTCAAAGCTGTTTTCGAGGATCGACTGGGCCCGCCATTCAAGCGAGACCAGTTCTTTCTCATGCAGCGCTGCCATGCGGATTTCAAGCGCGCGCACCGCTGCGGTGGCCAGATGGCTGAGGATCGCTTTCTGCTCTTCGCTGAGCGCCTTGGCTTTCGTATCGATGACACAGAGCGTGCCGACTTTCTCTCCGCTTGAAAGGGTGAGCGGCACGCCGGCATAAAAACGGATATCCGGTGATCCGGTTACCAGAGGATTGTCGCTGAAGCGCGGATCGCGCGTCGCGTCCTGCACCTCCATAAGGCTGTCATTCTTGATGGCGTGGGCGCAGAAGGAGACAGAACGTGGCGTTTCCGTCACATCCTCAAGACCGACATTGGCCTTGAACCATTGCCTGTCGCGCTCAAGCAGGCTGATCAGCGATATCGGCGTGCCGCACACAATGGCTGCGGCCTGAACCAGCGCTTCAAATTCCGGTTCCGGCGCTGAATCCAAGACGTTCAGCTCATAGAGCGCCTTGAGGCGCTTTTCTTCCAGCTGTTCGGATTCTTCCACGTTTCAGTCCTGTGCCGTTCAAATTCATTCTGCCGCAATACGGATCTTATATTAGCACTATATGTGCCGAGCCGGGACGGTGGGTAGGGTGAGAATGTGCTTTTGACAAATAATTTTTCAGGGCGATGCCATGTCGGATGCCTGTTTCAGGGCTGAGTGTCGGGGATAAGATCCCTTGATGCTGGATTGGCGCTCCCGATCGCGCCACTATGGTTTCGCTGCTGCGCTGAAGACGGGGTGGCGGCAGGACAAGGGGATATGATCTATGCTGCGCATATTGCCGGCGGGTGACCAGGCATTGAGCGTTGAATTCGGCGATCAGGTGAGCGAGGCGGTGAGCCGGCGCGTGATCGCCTTTGCCAGGCGGCTGGCGCGCGAGCCGGTGCCAGGCATCATCGAGACGGTGCCGACCTATCGCGCACTTCTGGTGATGTATGATCCGGCAAAAAGGCGCGGGACGCAGCTGGCGCAAGATCTGCTGGCGCTTCTTTCTTCGATCGAAGAAGAGGCTACCGGCACGCGCCGTTTCAAGGTGCCGGTCTGCTATGAAGGCGATGCGGCTCTTGATGTCGCCTATCTGGCGGCGGCAAAAAAGCTGACACCGGAGGCGGTGATCGCGCTGCACAGCGGAGCTGAATATCGCGTCTACATGATCGGTTTCATGCCGGGCTTTGCCTATCTCGGCGGCCTGCCGGAGGCACTTTTCACGCCGCGGCTCGATGTGCCGCGGGCGCTGGTTGCCACCGGATCCATTGGCATTGGCGGGCAGCAGGCCTGCATCACCTCCTTTGCCGGACCGAGCGGCTGGCGCTATCTCGGCCGCACGCCGGTTCGCCTGTTTGATATCCGTCGCCGTGAAGCGAGCCTTCTGGCGCCGGGCGACAGTGTCGCATTTCATCGGATCGGCCCCGATGAGGCCGCCGCACTCGATCGCCGCGCCGCCGCGGGTGAAGCGCTTGTGGAGCCTGAAAGCCTATGAACCGTCTGATCGTTATCAGGGCCGGATTGCTGAGCACCGTCCAGGCCAGACCGAGATCCGGTCATATGCATCAAGGCATATCGCCTGCCGGGCCGATGGACCCGGATGCCTTTGCCATCGCCTCTCATCTTGTCGGCAACGATATCGATGTGGCCGGGCTTGAATTTGCCCAGTCCGGCGGGCGCTACCGGGTGGAAAAGCCGTTGCGTTTCGCCATCACGGGCGGTGCCGTCGATATCCGCATTGATGAACGCCGCGTCGATGCCTGGGAGAGCCATGTCTTGCTGCCGGGAGAAGTTCTGACCGTCGGTCATCTTAAGGATGCCGTCTGGGGTTATATCGCCCTGTCCGGCGGGATCGAAGTGCCGGAGGTGCTCGGCTCGCGTGCGACCCATCTGCGCAGCGCGCTTGGCGGCTTTCAGGGCAGGGCATTGCGGGACGGCGACCTCCTGCCGCTCGGAGCGGCTGAAGATGGTCCGTGTCTGAGGCTCTCTCTGCCTGTCTTGCGCCGGCCGGGGCCGGTTCGGGTGGTCGCGGGGCCGCAGGATGACTATTTCGATGCAGACACATGGGCGGTTTTTCTGGGGCGCGACTTTGCCGTATCCAACAGTCGCGACCGCATGGCGAGCCGCCTTGACGGTCCGTTGCTGCATGCGTTTCGCGGCCATGACATCGTCTCCGACGCGACGCCGCTTGGCTCGATCCAGGTGCCTGGCTCCGGCCAGCCCTATGTTCTGACTGCAGAACGGCAGACAACCGGCGGCTATCCCAAGATTGCGACCGTGGCGAGCGTGGATCTGCCGCGTCTGGCGCAATTGCCCTCTTCAAAGCTGTTCCGTTTTGCGCTGATGTCGCAGCAGCTTGCCGAAGATGCCCTGCTTGCCGCGCGCCAGCACCTTGAAGACGTCATTGCAGGGCTGGTGGAGAAACCGCCGGGCTGAGGCGCGCGAAAGCGGAGCGGCGCCAAGGGGGGCGGCGGTTTGCTGGAAAGGGCTGCTTTTGGGTTGCCGATTGGCAAAAATCGCGGCATAAGCAGGTATGCGCCGGTGACCGGCGTCAAGACAGTTTTCTTAAGCCTCGGGAGCAGATGCGCGATGCCGGCAAAGATTTACCGTCCCGCCAGAACGGCGATGCAGCAGGGACAGGCCAAGACCCACGAATGGGTTCTCGAATTCGAACAGGCGGCACCGCGCAAGATTGATCCCGTTTTCGGCTACACCTCGTCCACGGATACGCTTCAGCAGGTGAAGCTGAAATTCGAAACCCAGGAAGAGGCTGAGGATTATGCGCGTCGTCACGGGATTGCCTACCGGGTCATGCAGCCGAAGGAATCGACCCGCAAGGCGGTGTCCTATTCGGACAATTTCCGCTCCGACCGCGCGCAGCCCTGGACCCACTGAACGTCAGCGGTACCGCTTTGCGTGCAGCCCTGCCGCCAAATGAACGAAATCTGCGGGCATAGCGCTTCGCTGTTGTATTTCGTGCCTGAATAAGGCATTGACGTCTCGCTTCTTGCAGACGTGGCCCCTTAGCTCAGCTGGATAGAGCACCGGCCTTCTAAGCCGACGGTCGCAGGTTCGAATCCTGCAGGGGTCGCCATTCTTTTCAATGACTTAGCCTATGGCCGATGAGTCAAAAACGGGCCGGTTTACGGTTTTCGTTTCCGCCGCGTTCTTTCCATCCCCGCAATCACCGCATCGCTGGCCTGCTGATCGTCTGCCAGATCGTGCTTTCCAGCACCGACTCGTTTCCGGCGATTGGTTGCTGGTTCGAATTCGCCACATCCGAGCGTCTTGAGAAGACCGGACAATATACCGGCAGGATCATGGCAGCCCGTTCTTCTATCCGACATGGCGCAGCTACGAGCGGCGGGTGAAATCGCGGCTGTCGCGGGCCATGGGCAAGGCGATCAGAAGCCTCTGACGGTTGCTTACTTGGCAGTCGCCATGCGGCGGTTGGCTGCGGCTTCGGCGCGGTGAACGCTCATCAGGCTGCGGATCATTTTGAAGACGACGATCGCGACGGCAATGTTTGCGACGATGACGAAGAATTCCTGAGACATTGTTTCCCACCCCTTGAGAGACTGCGCTTGATTGCGTGGTCTCGTGATAGCAAATCGCCTGCTGCCGGTGCGTGCGCAGAAGGCTCGGAGTTGCGCTCGAAAGTATAGGTCGTGCCATCGCACGGCCTCTTTCTGCCTGCCGGACGTCGCCCGGTCACGCGAATGGTGGGATGAGGACGAGACCCTGCCGGCCGATCACTTCACTGAAGCTGCCCTGTCATTCCGGCGTGATCCTGGAAAACGGACTTTGCCTGCATCACCTCGACGGCCGTCTCTCCCGCCGCGAACCGCTCGGCCCATGGCTGAAGCGGGTGACGCATTGGCTGCGGTATAATGGATAGAGCTGCGCTTATTGGTAAGTGTGGTACACAGAACCGCCCCAAATCCAAACATCGGGATATGCCGACTGTGCTTTCTTGATTGTTGCGTTTAGTTGTTCCAGCTTCGCTTCGTCAGCGACTGCTTCAAGCGGCCTTAACGGCTTCCTTCACGCACGTTGATGTCGGGTCAGGGTTATCATCGTTTAGCTGGTTGCATTTTTCGAGCAACGCAGCGGCCGCAGGTGGAAAAATCTCTTTGAATGCCGCCAATGTCTGGATTGCCACGTCCATCGTGGGAAAACATTCTGGCAATTGGGTAAATGACTTCATGGTCTTTTGGCATGCCGCCAAAACATCGGGCGACACCTTCTTCTGGTCGGCAGACACGTTGGGGGCCAAAGCTAGCGCCACTGCAATAGGTCCAAATAGCCAACGCATCGAATTCTCCCCTGGTCTTTCATATCACCTCGATACGCTCGCGCGCTCATATGGATGAGACAAGTTCGACTTCTTTTCATTGTAAAGGGCATTTTCATGCGTATCATCCACCGCCATGGCGATCTCGGCCGCCGGTTCGGGCCGGTGTTCCGCTTCGATGTCGCAAGCGCGGGTGAGGCGGGGCAGGCTTTGTCGGCGGTGGTTCCGGGGTTTCGGGCCAATGCGATGGAACGGAACTTTCGTGTGATCCGGGGGCCCGTCGAGGGCGGTATTCCTCTGGGGCAGGGTGATCTTGATTTCCGGCTCGGATCGGCTGATCTGCATATCGTTCCGGAGCTGGCAATCGCGGCCGCGGCAAGAACGTCGCCGGCGCCATCAAAGGCCCCGGCGTGGCGCTGGCCCTGTCGGGGCAGATGCTGTCGCCGCTTGCCACGACCAGCGGTTCCAGCACTGAGGATCAATCCTCCTACCTCTTCAATGGCGGTCCCGTGCCGTTCGTCCATGGCACGGGCTTTCGTGTTGCCGCGGTACTGATTGCCGCCGGACTTTCCACCGAAGACGCCGCACTCTGACGGTCGGGTTAACCTCGCAAGGCGGGCCCGTTTGGGGGGGGCGGCTATACGGCTTCGAGCTCTTGCCGGACGATTGCCGCACCGGCGCTCAGCGCTTCGAGCTTGCCGCGGGCGACATTGCGCGCAAGCGGCGTCATGCCGCAATTGGTGCAGGGGTAAAGCTTGTCGGCATCGACATACCGGAGCGCCTTTCGCAGCGTATCGGCGACGTCTTCAGGCGTCTCGATGGTGCTGGTTGCAACGTCAATGGCGCCGACCATCACCTTCTTGCCCCGGATGAGCTCGATCAATTCGAGTGGAACATGTGAGTTGTGGCATTCCAGCGAAACCATGTCGATATTGGATGCCTGAAGCTTGGGAAAGGTTTCTTCATATTGCCGCCATTCCGAACCCAGCGTCTTCTTCCAGTCGGTATTGGCCTTGATGCCGTAGCCGTAGCATATATGGACGGCGGTTTCGCATTTGAGGCCGTCGATTGCCCTTTCGAGCGCCGCAATGCCCCAGTCCTGAACGTCCTCGAAGAAGACATTGAAGGCGGGCTCGTCGAACTGAATGATGTCGATTCCCGCGGCCTCAAGTTCCTTCGCTTCCTGATTGAGGATTTTGGCGAATTCCCAGGCGAGCTTTTCGCGGCTTTTGTAATGCGCGTCGTATAGCGTATCGATCATCGTCATGGGACCGGGGAGTGCCCATTTGATCGGCCCATCCGTGAGCTTGCGGAAAAATCTGGCGTCCTCGACGAAGACCGGTCTTTCGCGTGATACCGCCCCGACGACGGTCGGGACGCTGGCGTCATAGCGCTTCCTGATCTGGACGGTTTCGCGTTTCTCGAAATCGACGCCTTCAAGATGTTCGATGAATGTCGTGACAAAATGCTGGCGCGTCTGCTCGCCGTCACTGACGATATCAATGCCGGCGCGCTGTTGTTCGGCCAGCGTCAGGCGCAGTGCATCCTGTTTGCCCTCGGCAAGCGCCGCGCCTTCCAGCTTCCAGGGTGACCAGAGCTTTTCAGGTTCTGCGATCCATGCGGGTTTGGGGAGGCTGCCAGCTGTGGAGGTGGGGAGCAGTTTTGTCATGTATGGCAATCCTGTCATTGTTCAAATTGCGTATTGAGCCGACCACGCCTTGAGAGCGGTCTGGTGGGGCTTGATGAACTTCTCTTCGGCGAAGCGGCCTTGCTCGGTGGCCAGCTGAGTCCGCTCTTCGCGGTCGTAGACAATCCGGGTCAGCGAATGATCGCCCTGGCTCAGGCTCGGCTGGAAGCGTTCGCCTGCTGCGGAGTTGGCGTTATAGATCTCGGGCCGATAGATCTTCTGGAATGTCTCCATCGTCGCGATGGTGCCGATCAATTCGAGATCGGTATAATCCTGAAGCAGATCACCGAAGAAATAGAATGCAAGCGGCGCGACGCTGGCCGATGGCATAAAGTAGCGAACATCGAGGCCCATTTTCCTGAAATACTGCTCGGTGAGCGATGTTCCATTCGGACGATATTCAAAGCCTAAAACCGGATGCCGGTTGGCTGTGCGATGATAGACTTTTCTGTCCGACACGCTGAGGCAGATGACCGGCAGTTTTCGGAAGTGTTGCTTATATGTTTCCGAGTTGACAAAGGCCTTGAACAGCTTGCCATGCAGATCGCCGAAATCATCGGGTAGGCTGAAGCCGACACGTCCCCTGTTGTGCTCGGGAAGCACGACGCTGAAATCATAGTCTCGCAGATAGGAGGAGAAATTGTTGCCGACAATGCCCTCGAGCCGCACGCCTGACTTGTGGTCGATGATTGTCGTGTTGAGCACCTCGATGGCCGGGAAGCTGTTGCCATTGCCTTCGATATCGAGCGCGACGGAAACGATGTCGAGCTCAATTTCAAATCGATCACTTTCGGGATTGTCCCACTGTGCCAGGCTATTGCAGCGGTTGTTGATCATGCGCAAAGCGTTGCGCAGGTTCTCCCGACGGCTCTCGCCTCTGGCCAGATTGGCGAAGTTGGTGGTGATCCGCGTGCCGTCGGATGGCGTGTAATCTTCGTCGAAACGGAGGCTCGTGATCGTGAAGGCAAAGTCTCTGGTCATCGTGATCTGCTGTCCTGGCTTTGAGGGCAGTGCCCTAGCGCATCTTTCTTTTCGAAAATCGGAATCGATTTTCGAAAAGAAAGATGCGTTGATTCAATAAGATCGAGCGTCCTGGTGCGTCCAAAAGGACGCACGGCGCTCCAGGCCGTTTCTCGCCTGTTCATGGTCTCTTGATTCTCAATTCATGCTCACCTGAGCTGCACATTCCTGGTTCGCCAGGCCGTGCAATGCCTTTTCTATGCCCGAGCAGATGCATGAATAAAAATGATTTTATTTCAGGAAAACATGACAAATTTTCATTCTGCGCTCAAGCAGACCTGATAAACGGCAAGAATGGCGCGCTATTGCCGCTGAGACGGAGCAACTGAATGCAGAGGCGGGCTCAGATTTTTGCCGTTCTGGCCAGCGCCATGAACCCGTCCAGATAGTCTGGACGCGCGCCCTTGCGGTAGCCGAGATGGATGGACTTTGCGATCCCTTTGCCGAGCCTGACACCCTTGACGTCCTTTGTCTCACGCAGCAGCCAGTCAGGGGTTGCGCTGACGGCGCGGCCGGAGGCCACCAGTCGCAACATCAGGTCGGTCGTTTCCACCGTCCGGTGTTTGCGCGGTTCGGTATGGGCGGGTACGAGAAAGCCGGTATAGATATCCAGCCTCTCACGGGGAACCGGATAAGTGATCAGGATCTCGTCCGCCAGATCAGCGGGTTCGACCCATTGTTTCTGTGCCAGAGAGTGTCCCTCCGATACGGCCAGAACCAGTTCGTAATCGAAGACGGGTTTGTATTCGACTTCCGGACGCTCGAGCGGGTCGGGAGTGACAAGAATGTCGATCTCGTGGCTCAGAAGTGCTGACAGTCCACCGAACTGAAAGGCCGTCGTCACATCCAGCTCGACATCGGGCCATGCCACGAGAAACGGGTCGACCACACGCATCAGCCAGTCCTGGCAGGGATGGCATTCCATCCCCACCCGGATCGCGCCGCGCCGCCCGCGTGCAAAGTCCTCGATAACCGAGGCCCCATGTTCGAGCTGCGGGAGAACCCGCATCGCAAGGCCGAGAAGATAGCTCCCGGCAAGCGTCAGACGCAGCTTGTGCCCCTCGCGCTCCCAAAGCTTCACGCCGTGACGTTCCTCGAAGCGGCGGATTGCATGGCTGACCGCCGATTGCGTGAGGTTCAGCTGCTCGGCGGCCTGGGTCAGGCTACCGGTCCGGTCAATCTCGCGCAGGATGGCAAGCGGCTGGATATCGATCATCAATATGAGTCCTCGTCATGAACTTCGAATATCAGTCAGTTTGGCGTCATGATATACAGTGACATCGTTTTTTCGGCATAGCGAAGTGTTGATTGCCCCTGATGGGTTGGATGCCCCTGCCGCCGGCATCGCCATGTGACAAGATGGCGATGCGTAAAGTCACCAACAAAGGAGGAGGCAGCTCTATTGCGGGTGATCTGCGCCGACTGACGCGAGGATGTCGTCAGGAGCGTGCGGCTCAGTTCTCAATCGGTCGAGGCAGGCTCGTCCGCCAGAGGCGGGCTGGAAAATCGTAGCGCCCTGACGTGGCGGACAGGCGGCGCACCAAACAGACGTCGATATTCGCGGTTGAACTGAGTCGCGCTTTCGTAACCGACCCGAAAGGCCGCGCTGCCAGCATCCAGCTCGTCGCTTAACATAAGGCGCCGCGCTTCATGCAGCCTTAGATGTTTTTGGAACTGAAGCGGACTCATTGCCGTCATCATCCGGAAGTGGTGATACAGCGTGGAAACACCCATGGCCGATATCTCTGCCAACTGCTCGACCCGTAAGGGACTGGCATAGTTCTCGTTCAGCCAGCCGATCGCGCGTGCGACCCGGTTTCCGTGCGTTCCCAAGCGCACAATCTGGCGCAGACGGAAACCGACCGGGCTGGTGAGCAGGCGATAAAGGATCTCGCGCTGGATGAGATCCGCTAGGACCGGAATATCCTCAGGCGCGTCGAGAAGTTCGACGAGCCGACGGACCGCCGCAAACAGGGGTTCTGTTGCGGGACCCGTGGCCATGCCTGGGTCTGCGGCATGAGTGCGCGGCTCGGCAACGTCAATATTGGCAATCATCTGCTTTGCTGCACCAAGATCGAGCTTCAGCAAGATGGCGAGGTAGGGCTGCTCCGGCTTGGCCTTGAGGACTTGCGCGATGGTCGGAAGATTGAGCGCCGTCAGCAAGAAGCGGGTCTCATCATAGCGATAGGTCGTGTCGCCCAGCATCACACGTTTCTCGCCCTGAACGACCAAGGATAGGCTCGGCTCGTAGAGAAAGGACTCTGGCGGTCCGACGTGGAACCTCCGGGTCAAAATCAAACCCGGGATTGACGTCACTAGATCGTTCTTGTCGCCGAGCGATCGGGCAATCGCATCCGCCAAAACTGCGCGAGCCGGCGCAGTCTCCCTTCTCAAGCCGAAATCAGTTCCAAGGTGTTCTGTCATGCTCTCTCAACACATCCTGACGTTCACGATAGGGGGAAGCCCAAGATCTGCCAATCCGAAAACCCGCGTTTCAAGACGATTGGGCAATAATCGAGAACGATCAGGCTAACCGTCCTAACGCCGTCCACCTACAGTCAGGTGCCTTTTGGTGTGCTGCCAGATCGGATCACTCGCACCTAAACTGCAATCAAGGAGAAAAACACATGACGGATATAGCGGGCAAAGTTGCCCTCATCACCGGTGCGTCGAGCGGCATCGGCGCAGCTACAGCGCGCAAGCTGGCGGCGGCAGGCGTCAAGGTCGGCATCGCCGCGCGGCGTGTCGATCGACTGGAGGCGCTTAGGACCGAAATCACCGGAGACGGCGGATCCGCGCTGGTACTGGAAATGGATGTAGCTGACGCGAATTCGGTCAATGCAGGCGTGGCGGCGCTGCTGAAGAGCTTCGGCTCGGTCGACATCCTCGTCAATAATGCGGGCGTCATGCCGCAGGCCAATGGCGAGCTCCTGCAGTCCGATGACTGGAACCGGATGGTCGATACCAACTTCAAGGGCGTACTAAACGCGACCGCAGTCGTTATGCCGCATATGATCGCGCAGAAGGCTGGACATATCTTCAACATCTCATCGGTGGCCGGTCGCAAGGCAGCACCGGGCCTTGCGGTATATTCGGCCACCAAATTCGCTGTCGCCTCCTTTAGCGAAGGGCTACGCATGGAGGTCGGGCCAGCGCACAATATACGTGTTACCTGCATACAGCCTGGTCTCGTCGACACCGAGCTTGGAGACCATATAGCCGATCCTGTGGCACGTCAGCAGCTTGCCTCCTACCGCAGCATGATCAAGTTTTTGGACAGCGCAGATATCGCCAACGCGGTAATGTTCGCTGCGCAGGCTCCCACTCATGTTGATGTCGCCGAACTCTACATCATGCCGACGCAGCAGCCCTGACGCGCACCGCCGAAAACGATGCGTTCAGCAGCGACAACATGTGAATAGATAGAACGCCGCTTTCCTAAGTCTTTCGTGTTATTGAAGAAAACTGGAAAAGTAAGATGAATGGCCGAGGATTTGCAGCGTTTATCTTGATCAGCAGGCGTCAATAGATGGAGTGATCGCCGTTTTTCCAACCGACGCATTCTGCCGGCGTAACGCACAGGTGATCATGGGTTTCCGTCATCATCCATCTACCGGGCCACGGCAGTAGATGCTCTTCGAAACATTGATGTTGGAAAGAGGATGCGTTGCGGGGTGTGATCCTTGTTCTCAATCGTTGAGATGACAAGCTCGATCGCTTTCCGGGCCATCTGATCCAGCGGTCGCGTGATTGAGTGCAGGGGAGGGGTCAAGAGGCTGGCGACGGAATCATCGAAGCCGATCAGTGACATGTCTTCCGGAACGCTGAGGCCATGAGCGCCCAATGTTTGCAGAACGCCAGCGGCCAGAACGTCGCTTGATGCCAGAATGGCCGTTGGCCGGTTCGGCAAGGCAAGCAGGCGTTCCATCATTGCGCGTCCCTCGCTGGCTGGGTCCTGCCGGTTTGCACCGAAATAGCGCCCCAATACGACCAGATCAGGATCGGGATCGGCGCCATTGCGGGCGATTGCATCGTGAAAGGCCAGCAGCCTGTCGCGTTCCATGGTCGAACCATGAACCGGCGGACGGGTATAAAGCACCGGATCTCCGCCAATAAAGGCAATCCTGTGATGGCCTAGCGCGCAGAGATGGGCGATGGCCTCGTCTATCCCTGGCTTCGGATCCGTCAGCACGGCATCGGTCCGATCGACAACCTCCTGCTCGATCTGAATGACGGGGATCTTCTTGTCCAGCAATGGCTGAATGTCATCGGTTCTGAGGGCATAGGAAAACACGACGGCATCGACCTGCCGCTGGATCATCTCGGCAACGGCGGCCGATGCCGTTTCGGGGCTGGTGCCATGTTGAAAGGTCAGGGTCGTGTAGCCCCGCGCCAGCGCTTCAACCCGAATGGCGTGACTGAGATGGACAAAGAACGGATTGAGACTGCCGTCAACGATGATCAGCCCGATCGTCCAGCTGCGCTGGGTGCGAAGGCCGCGTGCAACAACATTGGGACGGTAGCCGGTCTCGTCGATCGCGGCCTGAACCCGGGCGCATTTGTCCGGGCCGACCTTGCCCGGCTCATAAATGACCCTGGCCACTGTTGCAGGCGAAACACCTGCAATCCTTGCCACGTCCCCCATGGTTGGCTGTCGCCGCTTGTTCATGCCAATCCTCAAATTTATCGTTGATGATGACGTCATCATTGATTATGATGACGTCATCATGAAGATTTCATCTTCGTTCTACCACACTGAATGGCTGCGCTCCAAAGATTTCGCCCAGCCCGGAGCCCGTTTTGATGGCAGCACCGCGCCGGCTATCCCACGCAGCCTTTCTGTGTCTTGTCCTCGTGACATATATTTTCATATTGGCGCCGGTCATAGCCGTCGTCGTCATCAGTTTCTTTAGCGATCCCATTGTCAGTTTTCCACCGAGCGGCCTCACTTTGAAGTGGTTTGCCAATGCCTGGGCCCGTGATGAGTTTCGCTCGGGGCTGATTGAAACGGTCAAGCTGGCATTGATTGCCACCGCCATCGGCGTTCCATGCGGCGGCGCTGCCGCCTATGCAATCTTCCGCGGACATTTTACCGGAAAAAAGTTGGTGTCTGGTCTGCTTCTCGGGCCGCTGGCCGTGCCGTCGATCATTATGGGGACGGCGCTCTATATTTTTTACATCCGGCTGGAAAACAGTTTTGACACCACCATCGTCGGCACGAGTGCCGGGCTGATCGCTGCCCATGTTCTGCTGACCATCCCCTGGACGGTCCGGCTGGTGCTCGCCAGCATGGAAGGGCTTGATCCAACGGTCGAGGAGGCTGCTGTCAATCTCGGTGCGCCGCCATGGACGGTGATCTGGCGCATCACACTTCCAATGATGCGCTCGGGCATCATCGCCGGAGCGATGTTCTCCTTCATCCAGAGCTTTGAGAATCTGGAACTGTCACTGCTCCTGATCGGCCCCGGCAAAATCACCCTGCCGGTCGCAATGCTGAACTATCTCGAATTCCGTGTCGATCCGACCCTCGCTGCCGTTGGAACGCTGCAAATCCTCCTGATCGCGATCCTGATGCTGATCACCGATCGCTACGTCAAACTCGCGCGTGCTTTCTGACGCCATTCATTCCGGGAGTGTCCCCTTGGCCAGCCTGAAAATCGAAAACCTGTTCAAACGCTATCATGATACGGATGTCGTGCGCGGGCTCCATCTCGATATTGCGGACGGAGAACTTGTTGCTCTGCTCGGACCCTCCGGCTGCGGAAAATCGACGACATTGCGCATGGTCGCTGGCTTCGTCGAACCGACATCCGGTTCAATTCTGCTGGACGGACGCGATATCACCCGGCTTGCACCCTACAGGCGTGATACCGGCATGGTGTTTCAGTCCTACGCGCTGTTTCCGCATATGAGTGTTGCGGCCAATGTCGGTTTCGGCCTCGAAATGCGCAAGGTCGGACGTGCGGAGCGGGACGAGCGGATCAAGACGGCGCTTGATATGGTGCAGCTTGGCCATCTCGCCGAGCGGATGCCCAAACAATTGTCAGGTGGACAGCAGCAGCGCGTCGCGCTGGCGCGTGCTCTGGCGGTGAACCCCGCTCTGCTGCTGCTTGATGAACCGCTTTCCAATCTCGATGCGAAACTGCGGGCCGAAGTGCAGCATGAAATCCGCGACCTTCAGCAGCGTCTCGGATTGACGACGCTGATCGTCACGCATGATCAGGAAGAAGCGCTGGTCATGGCGGATCGCATGGTGGTGATGCAGGGCGGCGTTGTCCGGCAGGCCGGAACGCCGAAGGAACTCTATGAAACGCCATCGGATGTCTTCGTTGCCGGCTTTATCGGCCGGTGCAACCTGATTGCCGGAGAGCAGCTAGGCCCGGGCACCTTCCGCGCCGAAAGCGGGGCGGTGTTCCCCAGCCTTGCCCAGGAGGCGTCCGGCGTTGGCGAACAGGTGCTGGCGCTGAGGCCCGAACATATCGCCATGACGACCGCAGGCGAGGGCGGCAGCAGGATCTGCCGGATCACCTATCTCGGCGCAAGCACTGAATATGAAATCGACTTTGCCGGAACCCGACTGCTCGTCGTGGCTGCTACCGACAACCGCTATCCCCAATGGCAGGTCGGCGATCATGTCACCCTCGACTGGGCAAGACAGAATGCCCGGCTTCTGCCGGCGGACCAATGAGTGAACACAACAAACAGGGAACTTTGAAATGTCAGATACATTCAGCCTGAACCGGCGCTCCTTTCTCCTTTCGAGCGCCATGACCTCGGCATTTGTCGCCGCCGGTCTGCCCTTTTCCGCCAGCGCGGACGAGCAGAAACAGGTTATCGCCTCCATTTTCGGCGGCGACTATGCAGACCTGATGCGCAAGATCGTCGATGACCGGGTCATGGTCCCTGAGGGCTATGAGGTCCTGCAGGACATTTCAACGACCGAAGCGCGCCAGACCAAGCTCCGCACCGAGAAGATGCGCCGGCAGTCGAGCTTCGATGTCGCCGTTCTTGCTGATCTGGATATGTATCCGATGTCGCAGATCGGCGTTCTCGAGACGCTTGACGAGACCAGTATTCCGCGTCTCTCCAAGATCATTCCGGCGCTGCGAAAATCCTATTCGGCACCACAGCTCTATTCCTACATCGCCATTCTCTACAATCCCGAGAAGATCACCACGCCGCCGACCAGCTATGCCGATCTCTGGAACCCGGCCTACAAGGGCAAGGTCGGCATTTCCGACGTTCTCTATACGGCCACGTCGGCGGTCGCCGCTCTGGTTGGCGGCGGCTCGATGACCGATTTCACGCCCGGTCAGGCAAAGCTTCTGGAGCTGAAGAACGAGCAGCAGGCTCAGATCCTGCCGACCAATGAATCGATCGCAACGGCCTTCAAGTCCGAAGATATCTGGATCACGCTCAACTATGTGGCCCGCGGCTATGCCTGGCAGAAGGCCGGACTGAACATCGCCTCGGCCGTGCCGGTCGAGGGATCGATCCCGATTGCCTTCGAGCTTTGCGTGCCAAAGAACGCGCCGCACAAGGATGCCGCCTTCGCCTATATCAATGCTGCCCTCGAGCCGGAGTCCCAGACCGGTTTCTCCGAGGCGATCGGCTATCTTCCTTCAGTGACCGATGCAAAGCTCGATCCGGAGCTTCAGGCCAGGATCGGTCTTTCGGAGGCTGATCAGGCAAAGCTTCGGCCCATGGATAACGCCTATCTCATGGAAAATCAGAGCGCCATCTTCGATTTCTGGAACCGCGAGTTCAAAGGCTGATCAATGCCCCTGCTGATTCTCCCCGCAACCGCACTGGTGATCATGCTGCTGGTCGTGCCGATGGCAGGCCTGCTCCGCATATCGCTGAACCACTACAGCCCCACCGAACTCATGGTCGAGGCGGTTACCGGGGAGAATTACCTGAACGCGATCACCGATCCCTTTTACCAGAAGATCCTTCTGGTCACGGTGGCGGTCGCGGTGAGCTGCACGGCGCTCAGCCTGCTGCTGTCGATCGCGCCGGCCTACTGGCTGGCGCGGATGCAGAGCCGGTGGAAATCGGCGCTGATCATCCTCACGCTTTTTCCGCTGCTCGTCGGCAATGTCGTACGCGCCGCCGGCTGGATGGCCATTCTCAGCACCGACGGGGCCTTGAACGCCTTTCTCGGCCTGTTTGGCTTCGGTCCTTACAAACTGCTTTATCAGCCCGCCGCAGTCGTCTTCGGCACGGCCGCGGTGGTGATGCCCTACATGATCCTGACGCTTTCCGCCGTGATCGAAGCCATTCCGCGACAGACGGAAGAGGCGGCCACCAATCTCGGGGCTCCGCCTCTGACGGTGCTCCGGCGGATCCTGCTGCCGCAGGCTGCCCCCGGCGTGGTGGCAGGCTGTGTCCTCGTCTTCATCATGTCAATGAATGCCTATGCAACGCCGGTGCTGCTCGGTGGTCCCAACTTCACCATGCTGGCGCCGGCTGTTTACGACCAGTTTGTGCGGGTCGGAAACTGGCCCTTCGGCGCCGCCTTGGCCTTTCTCCTGCTTCTCAGCACCCTTGTGCTGACCGTTCTGGTGAATTTCGCGCTCGTCCGCGCATTGAAGCGCAAAAGCCTGTAATCCGAAAGAATTCTGAAATGCAAAATGAAGTCGATGCCCTTGTCGACGCCATGACCCTCGAAGAGCAGGTCAGCCTGCTGGCCGGTGCGAGTTTCTGGTACACGGCGGAAATCGCAAGGCTCGGTGTTGCTCCGATCAAGGTGACGGATGGACCGAATGGTGCTCGGGGTGAGAACTTCTCCGGTGGCGCAAAATCTGCGGCATTTCCGGCGGAGATCGCCCTTGCTGCCAGCTGGAATACGGATCTCGTCGAAGAGATCGGTGCCGATCTCGGTCGTGAGGCACGGACCAAGAATGCCCATGTGCTGCTCGCGCCCACGGTCAACATGCATCGCAACCCGCAAAATGGCCGCAACTTCGAATGTTTTTCGGAAGATCCGCACCTGGCTGCCCGCATGGCCGTTGCCTATATCCGCGGCGTGCAGTCCCAGGGAGTCGGCGCGACAGTCAAGCATTTCGTCGGCAATGAATGCGAGCATGAACGGCGAACCAGCAATTCCGCCATTGACGAAAAGGCGTTGCGGGAAATCTACCTGCCACCGTTTGAAGCTGCTGTGAAAGAGGCTGATGTCGCCTGCGTCATGACTTCCTACAATGCCCTGAACGGCATTCACATGTCGCAGAACCGCCGGCTGATCGAAGGCATCCTGCGCGCTGAATGGGGTTTTGAAGGCGTGGTGATGTCCGACTGGCTCGGCAATCACACCACAGTTGAATCAATCGGGGCCGGTCTTGATCTGGAAATGCCCGGTCCCGGCCGGCATCGTGGTGAAAAGCTCATCGCCGCCGTTCGCGCGGGCCATGTATCCGTCGAGAGCGTGCGCCGTTCGGCCCGGCGGATCGTCGCACTGGGGCACAGGCTTGGCGCAGACGGGAGAGACAATCTCGCACGCGAGCGCAGCGAGGACCGTGCGGAAACACGGCGACTGATCCGCAGGGCTGCCGCGGAAGGTACGGTTCTGCTGACAAATCGCAACAAGCTGCTGCCGCTTGCGCCCGAAAGGTTGAAGCGGCTGGCGGTGATCGGCCCCAATGCTGCGCGCGCCGTCATCCACGGTGGTGGCTCGGCGCAGATCAATGCACATTATGCGGTAAGCCCGCTGGAAGGCCTCCGCGCTGCCTTGCCGGATGTCGAGGTGGTCCATGCGCTTGGATGCCATGGCGATCGTTTCCTGCCTGTCATCGACGCCGCGGTTTCCATCGACTTCTATGCCGGCCTCACTTTTGAAGGTGCGCCAGTTCTGTCGCAGGTCGGCAGCAGCAGTGCCTTTGGCTGGTTTGGCGCCGTTGCGCCCGAGGTGGATCACAGCTCATTTTCGGCCAGACTCACCTGCAACTATACGGCTCCCGAAACGGGAACCTACGATATCGGCCTGATGAGCGCCGGCCTGAGCCGGCTGTTCATCGACGGAGAACCGGTTCTGGAAGCCTGGGAAAGCTGGGCGAAGGGCGAAAGCTATTTCGGTCATGGCTGCGATGAACGGCGCGGGACGATCGCGCTTCAGGCGGGACAGGTCTACACATTTTCCGTGGAATACGCCTGCGGCGACGGCATCGCCACAACGCTGAAGGCGATCCGTTTCGGCCTGCGTCCGCCCGCCCGGCTTGGTTCGCTTGCCGAAGCCTGCCGGATCGCTGAAGCGGCCGATGCCGTGGTCATCGTCACTGGCCTCAACGAGGAATGGGAAACGGAATCCGAGGACCGGCGCGGATTGAGCCTGCCGCAGGGGCAGGACGAACTGATCGCAGCGGTCAGTGCCGTCAACGCCAACACGATTGTCGTCGTCCAGTCTGGCAGTCCGGTGACCATGCCCTGGGTCGATGACGCCGGGGCAGTGCTGCAGCAATGGTATGCCGGCCAGGAGAGCGGCAATGCCCTGGCCGACGTCGTCCTGGGGCGGCAGGAACCGTCGGGACGCCTGCCCGAGGCCTTTCCGCGAACGCAGGAAGACATCGATGCGTTGACCTTCAGGCCGGAAGCTGGCGGCACGGTCGCCTATACGGAAGGGAATATGATCGGTCAGCGCCGCCTGGAAAGTCAGGGGACGCCGCCATTGTTCCCCTTCGGCCACGGGCTTGGCTACGGCGATGTGCGATATCTTCATGTCGCGGGCGCGGTTCTGGACAATCATGACGTTTCTCTTCGCATCAGCGTTGAGAACTGCGGGCACCACGACACCAGCGAAGTCGTTCAGATCTATTGGTCGCGCCCCGACGGAAGCGGAAATGCGCTTGTTGGCTTTGCCAAGCTTCCGATTGCTGCAGGCAAAATGACAGAAGCGAACGTGGTCCTGCCTGCGGCCGGTTTCCGGGAATGGGTGAGTGCAGAAGCACGGTGGCGCTATATCCACGATGGAAGGAAGCTGCTGATCGCGCGGTCGGCCGAAGACATATGCCTTGCGCTGACGGTCTGACGCGGCTCAGCGAGAATGCTTCGCTTGCCAAGATGCCGGAGCCTGCAAAGATGGGTTTTACCCATCTCGGCATTGCCTCGAGCTCGGCCTTATCCTGGCGGCCATTTCATTCGTCGGTGACCATGTTTGGTGTTAGAGCGCCGTGCGTCCTCTTGGACGCGTCAGGACGCTCTATCTTGTTGAATCTACGTATCGTTCTTTTCGAAAAGAACGATACGCTAGAGCGGATCGCTACCGCCGCCGGTGAGACACTGAGGCGGAACGGGTTGATCGCACGTTCCGGCCGGCACGGAAGGCAGGGCATGACCGGCGCCGCTGACCGCGGTCGCGCTTGGCTGACAATGCCGCGGGCATCGTCCCGCAAGAAAGACGTCAGGGGAACCTCGATTTCGCTGCCTTGATTTCAAACTCAAAGCCCTTGCCGGTCGGTCTGCCGCTCGCCAAAAGCTCGACGTCATCAAATCCGGCCTCGATCAGCAGGTCGCGCATGATCTGCGGTGAGAGCAGGTTCAGGGGCCCATCTTCCCCCTGGTCCCGGTCGCCAAGCAATGCGTCTCTGAAATCCTCGAAGCCGTAGCGCTCAACGGTGGCGGCGGCGATTGTCGCTGAAGCATCGACGGCGACGACATGCAGGATACCGTCCTTGCGCAAAAGCCTGTGCCAATAGGGCAGCATGCGGCGGCGCAGGGCTTCCTGCGGATAGTGTTCGACAAGATGCGACGAGAAGATCTCCGCGACGGATCCGAGTTCTGCGGGAAGCGCATCAAATTCGGCAACAACATCAACATGTGGCCGATTGTGCCTGTCGACATTGACGTAGTCATCGAAGGCAGGCGAGGCGCTGCCGAGATTGAAGCGCAGATCACCCCGCGCTTTCGCGCCGTCATACTTGGCGCGATCGACGATATAGGGCTGCCTTATCTCTTCGGCCTCGTTCGGATCGAGCATCAGCTCTGGCAGGATGTCCTGGCGTGTGCGGTTGATCCGTTCCCATATCTGGCGGATGCGTGCTTCCGTGCCTGTCTCGTACCGCTTGCCATCCTGAGGCGAATCAGCCGTGCGATACCGGGAATAGGGCCGGTTCATCGCCTCGATGCGTTCTGAGACCATCTGCAGCTCGTGGCCAAAGGCGGAGATGTCGCCGGTGGAATTGGAAAAATGCGCCCAGTGTCGTTCGGACGTTTCAATGAAATTCTTCGAATCCGCCTCGTTCTGTTCAAGCGCTGCCGTGAAGGCACTGAGTTCGATCTCGAAACGCTTCAGAGCATTGTCAATTTTACTGACGCGTTGACTAAGGCCGCGCACGTCATTGCGCAGCTTCGCGACACGATAGTCGTTGCGGGGCAGTTTTATGAGCGCATCGGCAAGATGCACCAGATATCCGAAGACGGGAATTTCAAAGATCGATCGCCTGTTATCCATCACTAACCTGCGGAAGTTGAATGTAGTCTACATGTTTTCTTGCAGCGAACTGCGATCACCTGGATTTTCGATCCGATATTTCTTGCGCTCCGGAAAAGCGGAGTACAAAATACATGTAATCGAAATTCCGCAATAAGTGATTGTTATTTAAGTGATTCTCAATGTGGACGAGGCGTTCCGAAAGGTCCATCCCTTCGCCGATCTTTTTCGCATTTTTGCAAATCGGCTGCAGGCGACGATGGCGGCGCATTGATGAAACGGCGCTGTTGCCTTGTCGTTTCTGGCCGGGTCGGCGCCACCTTCATGAGCAATGATGACTGGTCGACCACCGCCCAGTTTACGGCCGCACCTGGATCAGTCGGACGGTTCACGACTTCGCTCGGCGACAACAAGAGCTTCTTGACCGTCAGTGCCAGCGTTCAGCTTAGCTCGCTCAAGGGGGGCGACCTTCGGATCGATTATGAGGGCCATTTCGCCGGCGAGTCCGTTTCCAACAATGGCAAGCTGAGTCTCATCGTTCCCTTCTGACGAGACCGGCCGGGGCGATGAGGCGGCAAAAAGGGCGCGTCGAGACGCGCCCTTTTCGACGTGGCGGTCCTTGGGGATCTCAGGCCGCCTGTGATGCGATGAAGGCCCGCCACGACCCGAGCGCCGTGATGTCCTGCGCATTGCCGACCGCGCGGCTTTCACACAGGAAGCCTTTCACGCTCGCGCCGTCTTCAAGCGCGATCGTGCCGATGCAGAGCGGTGCCGGTATGCCGGCCATGAAGCTGCCGAATGCCTCAACCGGCATGGCCCAGACCTCAACCGCGATTGAAGCGCCATCGGCACCGTCCTGACGCACAAGGCCGGGGCGGGCAGGCGGGCCGCCGGCAAGGGCGTAGAAGCGATATTCCGGCGCCGTGGCCGTGGCCTTGAGGAAGCGTGCGCCGCGCGAGGTCAGTTCGTGATTGAGCGGCAGGCCGGACATGTGCGCACCGCAGACGGCAACGGCAATTTCGCCCGGCAATGGCGTGGCCGCCGCAAGGCCGGCGGGGCTGAGCGTCCAGCCTGTCGCCCCCATGCGGCCGCTCTGCAGCGTGGCGGCGACAGATGCGGCGAGCGCATCCTGACCGGCCGGGGCGAGGATCGTCAGGCTGCCGGGGCGACCATCGGAACGATCGCCCGTTGGCACGGCAATGCCGCACATGTCGAGCAGATTGACGAAATTGGTATAGGTGCCAAGCCGGGAATTGGGGCCGATCGGGTCTGCGGCAATCTCGTTCACGGTCACGAAACCCGGGATTGTCGGCACCAAGAGAAGGTCGAAGCCCTTCATCGCTGTGGCGCAGATCCGGCTCAGTTCCTTCAGGCGGTACATGCCGCGAAAGGTCTCGACCGCCGTCATCGCCGTACCGGCACCGACGATGGCCCTGGTGGTCGGGTGAAGCGTATCGGGGGCATCTTTCAGGCGATTGCCGATGGCGGCCGTCCGTTCGGCGACCCAGGGGCCCTCATAGAGCAGCTTTGCAACATCATAGAAGGCGGTCAGGTCGATTGCCTTCACCGTCGCGCCTGCCGCCGTCAGGCGTTCGACCGTCGCGTGGAAATGTGTTTCCTGCGCCTCGTCGCCGAAGGTCTTCAGGCTTGCCGCATCTGGAATGGCAATGCTGAGCTTTGCAGGCGGCAGGCCGAGCGGCGCTATCTTCAGCGGCCGGGCATAGGCATCGGCGGCATCATAGACGGCTGTCGCAGACAGCACCTCCCAGGCGTCCGAAACGGTCTGGGCGAAGATCGAGATCGTGTCGAGCGTGCGGCAGGCGGGCACGACCCCGGTTGCCGAAAGTGCGCCGAGCGTCGGCTTCAGCCCGACAATGCTGTTGAGCGCGGCCGGCACCCGGCCGGAACCCGCGGTGTCGGTGCCAAGCGAGAAGGCGGCAATGCCATGGGCAACCGCCACGGCCGATCCGGAGGAGGAGCCGCCGGGCACGATTTCGGGATCAATGGCATTCAGCGGCACCGGATAGGGCGTGCGCACGCCGACAAGCCCGGTGGCGAACTGATCGAGATTGGTCTTGCCGAGGCAGATGGCACCCGCCGCCCGCAGCGTTCTGACGACAAAGGCGTCTTGCGTGGCGTCATAGGAAAAATCGGGGCAGGCGGCCGTGGTCGGCATGCCGGCAACGTCGATATTGTCCTTGGCGGCAAAGGGAATGCCAAACAGCGGGCGGCCGTCCGGTGCGCCGAGCGCGCGCGCCTCTGCCAGTGCAGCCTCGCGCGCCTGATGGATGAAGATGCCCGTGTCACCCGTCGCATCGAGGCGTCGGAAGGCCTCTTCAACGATAGCCTCGGGCGTGACACCTTCGGCATAAGCAGCGCGGAGCGCCTCAAGCGTGAACGGAATATCCGAGATCATGCAGGAACCTTTCATACTTGGCACAAGAGCGTACTTGCGTAACCTTCGTCTGAGAAGAACGCTCTATCTATCTGTTTCATAAGTTTTTGTTTTTCATTTGGCAGGCTTGCGAGGTCTATTCCGCCGCCTGCCGGCTCGGCGCCTGGGGCGCTGCCGAAAGCAGCTGACGGGTATAGTCCGCCGATGGATTGTCCATCACCTTTTCAGCGGCGCCCGCTTCGATCACCTCGCCGCCTTTCATCACCACGACGGTGTCGCAGAGCAGCCGGACGACGTTGAGATCATGGCTGACAAACAGGTAGCTCATGTTCAGCTTGGCCCTCAGATCCGCCATCAGGTTCAGCACCACCGCCTGGATCGAGACGTCGAGCGCTGCCGTCGGCTCGTCGAGGATCAGCAGGTCGGGATCAGGGGCAATCGCGCGGGCGATACCGACACGCGCCTTCTGGCCACCGGAAAGCTGGTGCGGAAAGCGATCCAGCAGATGGCCCGGAAGGCCGGTCAGCGCTGCCAGTTCCTCGACCCGTGCGGCAAGCTTTGCGCCGCTCATGCCCTTCAGCCGTTTCAGTGGCTCGGCAATCGACTGGCGGGCGCTGTGGCGCGGATTGAGGCTGTCGGTCGCATCCTGAAACACCATCTGGATCTTCGGCCTGAGCGGATTTCGGGCAAAGGCCAGCGATGGCATCGTGCCGATATCCTGGCCACGATAGAGAATGGCGCCGCTGGTCGGATCGAGCAGACGGACGACCATCGAGGACGTGGTCGACTTGCCGCAGCCGGATTCTCCGACAAGCCCGAGGCTTTCACCCTGCCTGATGGTGAAGCTTACCCCCTTGACGGCGTGAACGGGGCCGGACTTGCCCTGATAGGTCTTGCGGAGATTGATCACTTCCAAAAGCGGCGCGTCGCTCATCTGCCGGGGGCTGAGCGGGGTGCGCTGATCTTCCGGAAGAAGCGAGCGGATCGTCGCGCCACGTCGCGGCGTCGCATCCACCAGCTTGTTGGTATAGGGATGTTTCGGATTGGTGAAGAGTTCGGTCGGGTCGCCCTGTTCGACGATCTGACCGTCCTTCATCACCACGATCCGGTCACAATATTCGCTGGCCAGACCAAGATCATGGGTGATCAGAATCGATGACATGTCGCGGGCGCGGACCAGCTCGTCGACCAGATCCATCACCGCCTTCTGCGTGGTGATGTCGAGCCCGGTGGTCGGCTCGTCGGCGATCAGCAGTTTCGGGTCGCAGGCTAGCGCGATGGCGATGACGATACGCTGGCACATGCCGCCGGAAAGCTCGAAGGGATAGGCCTCGTAACGCTCAGCGGCATTGTTGATCTTGACCGCTTCCAGCGCCTCGATCGCTTTCTTCTTCGCATTGCCATGGGTGGCGCGGTTGTGCTGGCGCAGCACGTCCTCGATCTGGTGTCCGACCTTGCGGATCGGATTGAGTGCGGCGCGCGGATTCTGGAAAATCATCGAGATTTCCCGGCCGCGAATGTCGCGCATGGCGGATTCGCTTGCCCGGCGCAGATCGACGCCGGAATAGATGGCCTCACCGGCCTTGATGGTGCCGCCGGCATCGAGAATGCGCATCAGCGCATAGGAGGTGACTGATTTGCCGGAGCCGCTCTCGCCGACGATGCCGAGGCGTTCGCCTTTGGCCAGTTCGAAGCTGATGCCCTTGACCGCATTGACTTCGCCGCGGCGGGTCTTGAAGGCAACCTGAAGATCCTTGATAGACAGCATGAGTGAGCCTTCCTTCCTAGGTGCGGCGGCGGGGATCGACAATGTCGCGCAGACCGTCGCCCATGAGGTTGAAGGTGAAGACCGCGAGCATCAGCCAGATGCCGGGGAAGATCGCCACCCACCATTCGCCGGAGATGATGTAGTTCGCACCCTCGGCGACCATGATGCCCCATTCGGCCGCTGGCGGACGCACGCCGAGGCCGATGAAGGAGAGCCCGGCGGCGTTGAGGATGGCCCAGCCAAGATTGAGCGAAACCTGCACCATCATCGGCGGCAGGGCATTGGGGAAGATGTGGAAGGCGAGCACCCGGCTATCGGAGTTGCCGGCCAGCTTGGCGGCAAGGGTGAAGCCTGCCTCGCGGCGGATATTGACCTCGGCGCGCACCAGGCGGGCATAGAAGGGAATGTTGATGATCGCCGTGGCGATGATGATGTTCGAGACCGAATTGCCGAGTGCGGCAACAATGCCCATGGCCAGCACGAACAGCGGGAAAGCCATGATCGTGTCGAGGATCCGGTTCAGCACCGTATCGATCATGCCGCCGCGATAGCCGGCAATGGCGCCGAGCACCGAGCCGATGACGAAGGAAAGCGCAACGGCGGTCACCGAGATCATGAGATCAAGCCGCGTTGCCACGATCACGCGGCTGAAGATGTCGCGGCCGAGATTATCCGTGCCGAACCAGTGGCTGAGCGACGGCGGCTGCAGCGCCGCGGCGGCATCGGTTGAAAGCGGGCTGTAGGGGACCAGGGCGGGCCCGAAGACTGCCGACAGAATGAAGAAGGCGAACAGGCCGAAGGAAAGGGCGGTGACCGGATTTTCCTTTAGGACATAGAGAAAATGGCCAAATGTTCCGTTGGGTGCCTTGCGGGCAGCCTTTGCGGGATCGTCGGCCTTGATGGTTTCGACATTGGTCATTTCGCAGCCGTCCCGAAGCGCGGATCGATCATCGAATAAGCGAGATCAATCACAAGGTTGAGGGTAACGAAGAGAAGTGCCATGGCGAGCACGAAGCCCTGCACCGCCGCATAGTCCGAGACCACCAGCGCTTCGACGGCATAAGAGCCGATTCCAGGCCAGGCGAAGACCTTTTCGACCAGCACATTGGCGCCGAGCACGAAGGAGAACACCATGCCAAGCGTGGTGATCACCGGCAGCAGCGCATTGCGGAAGGCGTAGCCGTAAAGCACTTTGCGGCGGTTGAGACCGGCCGCCCGCGCCGTGCGGATATAGTCGGCGCTGAGTGCCGAGAGCATGGCGGCACGGGTCATGCGGGCAATCGGGGCAAGCGTGAACAGCCCAAGCGTGATGGCGGGCAGAATCAGCTGCTTCAGCGCACCAAGCCAGGTTTCCCAGTCTCCGGCGAGGGCCGAATCGATCAGGAAGAAGCCGGTGACATGCGGCGGATCGAGATAGGCAAAATCGAGACGTCCCAGGGGCGATGGCGCAATGCCGAGAAGATAGTAGAACACATAGATCAGCACGATGCCGGTGAAGAAGGTCGGCAGCGACACGCCGGCGGTGACCAGCACGCGGCAGAGCTGGTCAACAAGGCTTCCGGGCCTTGTCGCCGCCAGCACACCGAGCGGAATGGCCACCAGGCAGGAGAGGATGAGCGCCGTCAGCGTCAGTTCCAGCGAAGCCGGCATCCGGTCTGCCAGATCCTCGGCCACCGGCCGTCCGGTCGAGACCGACTGGCCGAGATCGCCATGGGCAAGTTCCTCAAGATAGATCAGAAATTGCTGCGGCAGCGGCTTGTCGAGACCCAGACTGACCCGGGTCTGCTCGATCGATTCCGGCGTCGCCATGACACCGGCGAACTGGACGGCAGGGTCCCCGGGCAAGGCCCGGGTCAGCACAAAGCTGATGATGACCACACCGAAGAGGACAGGCACGGCCTGGCCGATACGGATGAGAACTGCGCGGCTGCGTGTACCCATGTCAGCTACCGACGATGGTCAGCGAACGGATATCGAGCATGCGATGGAACCAGAATTCGTAACCCGCAGCGCCGTTGACGGCAACGTTGAGCGCCGGCTGATAGAGCGGAATGCGCGGCAGATCATTGAGCACAATCTCGTACATGCGCTCGATCTTCTTGGCATATTCCGGATCATCCATGGCCATCGGCAGGGTTTCGGCCGTCAGCGTCTCGATTTCGTCATTGTGATAGTTCGAGGAGTTGAACAGGTGGCCGTCCTGATAGGCCCAGAAGAAGTAATAATCGGGCGTGTTGAGCCAGCCGCCGAAATTCTCGAAATGGAAGGGCAGACGCTTTTCGACCAGGCTTGCAGTGCGCCAGTTGGCGCCGGGGATCTTGTCGATCGTCACCTTGATGCCAAGCTGGGCAACGGCTTCCTGAACCAGAATGGCCGCCGGTTCCATCCAGCCAAGATCGCTGGAAATGGACAGGGTGGTCTCGAAACCATCGGGATATTTGGACTTGGCCATCAGCTCCTTGGCCTTGGCCATGTCGGTGTCATAGGGCGTCTTGCGCGGCCATGCGGTGTCGTTGATTTCGGCTGAGCCACCCCAAAGCGGCGCACCGCGACCGTAAGCGGCGGTCTTGAAGATCGCCTCATAGGGCACGGCATAGGCGACAGCCTTGCGCACGTCCGGGTCCTGGAAGGGCACGAAGTTGAAGTTCAAGCACAGGCAGTTGATGCAATTGTCGACCGGCGTTGAATAGACGGTCAGCTTGTCGGCCAGTTCCGAGGCGTCCTTGTCCGGGATATCATAGGCGATCTGCACGTCGCCGCGCTCGATCAGCGCGCGCGATGTCGCGGGCGAGGGGACTTCGCGGACGATCACCCGGCGCACAGCCGGCTTCGGACCGCCAACCCAGCCATCGAAACGCTCATAGACGACCTGCTGGCCCTGATCCCAGCGCGTCACCTTGTAGGCGCCTGAGCCGATGGTGTTCTTGTGCAGATATTCCATCGCCCACGGATCTTCGGCGGTCGCATGCGCTTTGGCGAGCGTCGAATTGATGACGAAGGGCACCGGCACGGCAAGGTCGGGCAGGGACAGCTTTGACGGCTTGTCGAGCTTGACGACGAAGGTCAGATCGTCGACCGCCTCGAACTGGTCGGGGCGCACCAGACCGCCAGCCTGCATCTGCGTCGTCGGGAAGCCGCCGACGGTGACGGCGCGGTCGAAGGACCATTTGACGTCGGCGGCAGTCACCTTGCTGCCATCCTGGAAGGTCGCATCCGCTTTCAGCTTGAAGGTGATCGTCAGGCCGTCATCAGAGATCGTCCAGCTTTCGGCAAGCTCGGGCTCGATCTTGGAATAGTCGTAGGAAAGGCTGCCATCCGGCCCGGATTTTGAACCGAAGGTGATCAGCCGATCATAGCAGTTGACCGCAATCTGGTAGCTGGCGCGGTTGGTGCCGGTGCGGTGCAGATCCAGCGAATTGATGCTCTGGCCGTAAACCGCGACAAGCGTGTCAGCCGGGGCGGCATTGGCGGAGAGAACCCGCGCGAAAGGCATGCTTCCGGCAATGATTGCACCTGCTGTCAGAAAATTCCGTCTTGTGATGGTCATCTTGTGCCCCTCGTTCGCAAGCCGCGTTATCCGGCTCTGTCGAAAATCAAGTTGCGTCTTTTTTGCGTTCGAGAAAATTGCTATGATTTCACCATTGCGGTGAAAAAAATGCACCACCGCCGGAGGGGGTTCCGTGAAGCACTTGCTGACTTTTCGTCTGATCGAGGCGGTGGCGCGCGCCGGTTCCATGCGCAAGGCGGCCGAGGACATGAACATCACGCCTTCGGCACTGGTCCGGCGGATCAACCGGTTTGAGGCTGAATTCGGGGCCGAGCTGTTCGAGCGGCTGCCGGGCGGCGTGCGGCTCAATCCCGCTGGCGAACTGGTTCTGCACCACTACCGTGCCACGGCGTCGGACCTTTCGCGGGTACAGGGCCAGGTGGCCGACCTGTCGGGTGAGCGGCGCGGCCATGTCTCGATTGCCTGTTCGCAGGCGATGCTGCCCTATTTCCTGCCCCAGCAGATCGCCAGCTACCGGCAGGAGCATCCGGGCGTAACCTTCACCGTCAATATCCGCGACCGCGCCCAGGCCGAGCAGGAGCTTGCCTCCTATTCGTCGGATCTGGCTCTGGTCTTCGAGCCGATCTATCTGGTCGATTTTCAGGTCATTCATGCGATCCCGCAACATGTCTATGCGATCCTGCGTGCTGATCATCCGCTTGCCGTCCAGAAGGAAGTGCGCCTGCGCGAATGCCTCGACTGGCCACATGTCGCACCGGCCGCCAAATATGGCGTCCGCCATCTGCTTGATTTCGCGGCACGGCTGACCTCACGCCGGGTGTCACCGCTGATCGAGACCGAGAGCTTCGAGCTGATCCGCCACTATGTGCTGCATGAAAATGTGATTGGCTTTCAGATTCCGATCGGACTTTCCGCTCCAGCCGATGGTTCGCTGGTGTTCCGCCCGATATCCGAGCGTGACGTCCCGGCGGGAAGTCTGATCCTCGGGCAGATGCGTGGTCGCGCACTGCCGGTTGCCTCGGCGCGTTTCGCCATGCGGGTGGCGGCGGCGTTGAAGGACTACAGGCCTGATTTCTGAGCGGGACGAGGTCCGGCTGCAGGCCGCAAAAGGGCGGATGCAATTCATTCGGGCGAGCATGTGATGCCTACACGTGACGCAGGGTTGTCGTCGGTCTCTCCGAAATGTTGACACCTGAACAACTTGTTGCCCAAGCCGTTGTTTCGGTTTTGGTAATGTGTTTAAGCTCAGGCTTTCCAGCGGCCTTGAGGGCCCATTGCATGCGGTGCAGTCGAGCGCCGCCCATCAGACAGGATTGGGATCATGACCTTAACGCGCACTGCGCGCTCGCGCTTCAAACGCACCGTGTTCTTCATGTCGTTTCTGGCCGTTGCCGGTATCGGTGCCACTGCAACCGGCCCGGCGGTCTTTGCCGCCGACTATGATGCGGACGCCACCATCAACATCGGTTCGCTTTATGAGCCGCAGAGCCTCGATAATGTCGGTGGCGGCGTTCAGGGCATTCATGAGGCCTTTTACGGCAATGTCTACGAATCGCTGTTCAAGCTTACCGATGGCGGTTCGGTCGAAAAGCTGCTCGTCGATGACTACTCGATGAGCGATGACGGCCTGACCTACACGTTCAAGCTCAAGCCCGGCATCGTATTCCATTCC
Organism: Martelella sp. HB161492; assembly: GCF_013184775.1. Taxonomy (GTDB): domain Bacteria; phylum Pseudomonadota; class Alphaproteobacteria; order Rhizobiales; family Rhizobiaceae; genus Martelella. The sequence continues at coordinate 210,956 of NZ_JAATVV010000002.1, read as the reverse complement.
GGCGATCCGCTGACCTCAGCCGACGTCAAGTTCAGCATCGAGCGCATCATGGCGCCCGATTCGAAGAGCTCGCGCAAGAGCAGCCTCAAGACCATTGCCTCGATCGATACGCCGGATGATCTCACCGTGGTGATCCATCTGTCTTCGCGTTCGATCTCGCTGCCCTATTATCTGAGCTACATCTGGATCGTGAATGACACGGCCGGTGATATCTCTGCCAAGGAAGATGGTACTGGCCCTTATGAGCTCGACAGCTGGCGCCGCGGTTCCTATCTCGCCATGAAGCGGTTCGACAAATATTGGGGCACGCCGGCCACCAACGCCAATGTCGTGTTCAAATATTTCAGTGACGCGACGGCGCTGAACAATGCGCTTCTGACCAACGCCATCGATATCATCACCAGCGTTCAGAGCCCGGATTCGCTCGGCCAGTTCACCAACAACCCGCAATTCACCGTCGAGGAAGGCAAGTCCACCACCAAGGAAGTGCTGGCCTTCAACGACCGCGTTGCGCCCTTCGATAATGTCGAGGTCCGCAAGGCCGTCAGCCGGGCGATTGACAAGAAGAAGCTCCTGAATGCGATCTGGGGCGGTTACGGCACGCTGATCGGTTCCTTCGTGCCGCCAACCGATCCCTGGTATGTCGATCTCAACGGGGTTGACCCTTATGATCCGGCAAGCGCAAAGGACATGCTGGCCAAGGCCGGCTATGCTGATGGCTTCTCCTTCACGCTGGATACGCCGAATTACGATCCGCATCCGCTGGTCGCCCAGGTGGTCAAGACCGATCTCGCCAAGGTCGGCATCGATGTGAAGATCAACATCATCACCGCCAATGAATGGTTCAACAAGATCTACAAGCAGCACGACTTCGAAGCGACGCTGCAGGAACATGTGAACCATCGCGATATCCTGTTTTATGGCAATCCCGATTTCTACTGGGGCTACAACAACCCCAAGGTCGTCGATCTGATCGCCTCGTCGGAAACGGCGGGCTCGGAAGCCGAACAGGTTGAGAAGCTGACCGAAGCCAACAAGCAGATCGCCGAAGATGCAGCCAGTGTCTGGCTCTATCTGAACCCGCAGATCGTGGTTTCCCGCTCGAATGTCAGCGGCTATCCGCTCAATGGCCTGAACTCGCAGTTCTTCGCCTATGACATCAAGAAAGACGACTAACAATTTGTTTTAAAAGGCATGGAGCGTCGGGTTATAGCGCGGCGCTCCTGCAGAACTGGTTTTGAGACCGAGAGGGCCTGTCCATTCTTACCTATCTCATCCGCCGTGGCCTGATCCTTCTGCTGTCGCTCCTGGTCGCTGCCATGGTGCTGTTTGTGCTCCTGCGGCTTCTGCCGGGCGATCCCGCCAATGCACTTGTGTCCGTCGGTGCAGATCCGGCGCAGATCGAGGCGGCGCGCGAGCAGGTTGGCTCGAACCTTCCGCTCTGGCAGCAGTTTCTGCGCTTTCTCGGCTCTCTGGCCCGCTTCGATCTTGGCACCTCGTTCGTCTCCAATGCGCCGGTCGCGGCTGAAATCGCGGCACGGCTTTCGATCACGCTGCCGCTCACCGTGCTTGCCTTCCTGCTGGCGATCCTCATTGCCGTGCCGCTCGGGGTTATGTCTGCCGTCAAGAGCGAGCGCTGGTATGCTGGGGTGATTTCGGCCGTCTCGCAGCTTGGCATTGCTGTTCCGGCCTTCTGGATGGGTATCCTTCTGGTGATTGTCTTTGCCATTCAGATCAGGCTATTCCCGTCCGGCGGCTTTCCGCCCAAGGGGTGGGATGCGCCACTTGAAGCACTGCATGCGCTGGTGCTGCCCGTGGTCACCATCGCGCTGGTCATGTCCGCATCGCTGCTGCGCTATGTACGGGCGGCGACCTTTGATGTTCTTGGCAGCGACTATCTGCGCACGGCGCGCGCACTGGGGGCCAGTTTCGGCACTGCCTTCTGGCGCCACGGCATTCGCAACGGCTCCATTCCGGTCATTTCGATCCTCGGCATCGAGCTTGGCACCGCCTTTCTCGGCGCCGTCGTCATTGAACAGGTCTTCTCGCTGCCTGGCCTCGGTTCGATGCTGCTGATGGGGATTGAACAGCGCGATTATCCCAATGTTCAGGGCGTGCTGTTTGTCTCCACGCTGCTGGTGCTGCTCGTCGGCTTTCTCGCCGACATCTCCCAGCGCGTCATTGATCCGCGGCTCAGGCAGGCATCGGGAGCACGGCCATGAGCATGACCCAGAATGAAACAGTTCCGGGCGTGGTGCCGGCGAAACGCCGGCGTTCGCTCTCCTTCGAAATCGGCCTGTTCCTCGTTGGCCTGCATGTTGTCATCGCGCTCATGACGTTCTTCTGGACGCCCTATGATCCGATGGGCATGAGCGGCGGCCGGCTGGAGGCGCCGTCACTGGCGCACTGGCTGGGCACGGACCGTCTGGGCCGCGACTATCTGACCCTGGTGCTGATCGGCTCACGCATTGCGTTGATTGTGGGCGTCGGCGCGGTCGCCATCGGCGCGGTGATCGGGGTGACGATCGGCCTTGCCGCCGCTTTTGCAACGCGATGGCTGGACGACATCCTGGCGGCAGCCCTTGATATCATGATCGCCTTTCCGGTGCTGCTGATCGCCATGCTGGTGGTTGCCGCCAGCAGCGAGGCCAGCCTGTGGACGGCAACGCTGGCGCTCGGCATTGCCATGTCGGCGGTGATTTCGCGGCTCACCCGCATTCTGGTCAAGCAGGTGCTTGGCCGTGACTACATCACCGCCGCACGCATTTCCGGCACGTCATGGGCGGGCATCATCTTCCAGCACATCCTGCCGAATATCTGGCCGACCATGGCGGTGAATTTCGCATTGCAGTTCAGCGTGGCGATCATTGCCGAGGCGTCGCTGTCCTATCTCGGTCTTGGCGCGCCGCTTCCCAACACATCCTGGGGGCGGCTGCTGCAGGAGGCGCAGGGCACGGTCTATACCGCGCCGCTCGGCGCGATTGCACCCGGCGTGGCGCTTCTCAGCCTGGTGGTCGGCGTCAATCTTCTGGCCGATGGTTTGCGTGATATTGCCGATCCGGCGCGGAGGGCATCGCGATGAGTGTTTTGCTTGAGGTGAAGAGCCTCGACATTTTCACCGGCGCGCGCAGGCTCGTTTCTGACCTTTCTTTCTCGATCTCTGCGGGAGAGCGTTTCGGCCTGATCGGCGAATCGGGCTCGGGTAAATCGCTGACGGCCATGGCCGTGACCGGATTGCTGCCGCGGGCGATCCGCGCCGAGGGTTCGATCACCGTCAACGGCCAGCAGATCGTCAATACGCCCGAGCGCGTGCTGAACAGCATGCGCGGGCGCGATATTGCCGTCGTCTTTCAGGAGCCGCTGACAGCGCTCGACCCGTTGATGAAAATCGGCCGGCAGGTCGCCATTCCGCTGGCGCGGCGGCTGAAGCGCGAGGGCGCTTCCGCCGATCGGGCGGCGATCCGCCGTGGGGTGCTCGAGCTTCTCGATCACGTTGCCCTGCCGCAACCCGAGCGGATCATGAAGGCCTATCCGCACGAGATTTCCGGCGGTCAGCGTCAGCGTGTGGCGATTGCACTGGCGCTTGCCTGTCGGCCAAAGCTTCTGATTGCCGACGAGCCGACAACGGCGCTGGACGTGACGACACAGGCGGAAATCCTGAAGCTGCTCGACCGGCTGGTGGGCGAATACAATATGGCGCTGATGTTCATCAGCCATGATCTGCCGGTGGTTGCCTCCGTCGTCAACCGCGTTGCCGTGATGCAGCAGGGAAGGCTGGTTGAGACAGGCGAGGTGAATGACGTCTTCGCCGCGCCAGCACATGAATATACGCGATCGCTGGTGGCCGCCGCCCATGCCTTCGACGCCTATTTCGGGGAGGCATTATGAGCCTGCTGGACCTCAGCGATATCCGCTTTTCCTATGATCGCCGCCGCACGACACTGGATCACGTTTCCCTTTCGGTGACGGCCGGTCACAGTGTCGGTCTCGTCGGCGAAAGCGGCTCGGGAAAATCGACCATCCTCAGGCTGATGCTGGGGCTTGCCCGGCAACAGGCGGGCGAAATCCGCTTCGAGGGCGCAACGCTGAACCCGTCAGACCGTGCCTTCATGCGTCAGTATCGCCGCTCGGTTCAGGCCGTGTTTCAGGATCCCTATTCCTCGCTCGACCCGCGCCAGAAAATACGCTCGATCATCGCAGAGCCGTTGCGTTCACTTGCCATTCCCGGCGATCATGATGCCATCCTTGCCGAAGCGCTGGAGGATGTCGGCCTGCCGGCGGATGCGGGCGGGCGCTATCCGCATGAATTTTCGGGCGGCCAACGTCAGCGCATCGCCATTGCGCGGGCGATCGCGGCCCGGCCGAAGCTGCTGCTGGCGGATGAGGCGGTCAGCGCCCTCGATCTGTCAACACGCATTCTGATTGTCGAATTGTTCCGCAAGCTTGCCGAGCGCATGACATTGGTTTTTGTCTCGCATGATCTGGGGGTCGTGGCAGCACTTTGCGAAGAGATGGTGATTCTGGAGAAAGGCCGCGTCGTCGAGGCGGGGCTGACCAAGGAAATCATTCGCAATCCGCAGCACGCCTATACGCGCAGGCTTCTCGACAGTATTCCTCGCATGCCGCAATAACGATGCGGATTGAAAGGCCTTTCCATGACTGAAATCGAAAACTATCCGGCATCCGTTGAAACCTGGCGGCGTGACCGGCATGCGGTGCTGATGTCGGCCGGTGGCTGGCTGTCGCTGATCGGCCGCTGGTGGCTTGAGCCCGGCACCGTGACCGTCGGGTCGTCACCCGATTGCGATATCGTGCTGTCCGTTGGTCCGGCGCTTGCCGGCAGTCTGGCGCTTTCGGCGGGCGAGGGGCTGATCTTCCGCAATGCCCGAGGCGCTGTCGAACAGAGCATCGGGCTCGACAGCCATTTTCCGGTGATGTTTCGCGTTGACCGCTTCACCTTCGAAATCACCTCGATGGACGGATCGCTGGCGCTGCGCGTCCGCGACATGGAATCCGAGGAACCGGCAAAGCTTCAGCCCATTCCGCATTACCCGACCGATCCGGCATGGCGGATCCGCGCCGAATGGATCGCACTTGAAAGCCCTGATGAGATCATGCTCGATACGGTTGTCGGTGTGAAGACAAAGGTCGGCGTCACCCACATGGCCCGGTTCGACCATGACGGACAGACGGTTGAGCTGCTTTCGACCTATGGCACGGCCGAGCGGCCGCAATTCGTGTTCCGCGATAGCACGGCAAGAGACGAGACCTATCCGCCGGCCCGTTTTGTCTTCGGTGAAGATGTCAGCGAAACCGAGATCACGCTTGATTTCAACAAGGCGATCAATCCGCCCTGTGCCTTCACCGAATTTGCCGCCTGCCCGCTGCCGCCCGCGCAGAATATTCTGCCCTTTGCCATTCGGGCGGGTGAGAAGCGGGTGCATGAATAGGGGGCTCGGCCAGGCCGGCGATCGGCTCAGCCGGCCTTCCGGTTCATCCGTTGCAGTTTGACCCTGAGTGAGCCGGCCTGAACCAGACTGGCCCGGACTTGGGCCGTCAGCTCGGCTGCGGGCAGGTCGAACAGCTCTTCCTCAAAGGTCACGCCGCGCTTTTTCGCGCTTGCGATCACGGCGCTTCTGAAGGCGCCGGGCCTTATCAGCAATTTGCGGAAACTGTGCTCGTCGAGGGCAAGCAGGATACAGTCCGCGACCGCGGAGACCTGGATCGGCTTGCGTCGCCGCGCCAGGACCGCGAACTGGCCGAACATGTCACCGCGCGACAGTCTGATTTTCACGCCGTCGGTCAGGACATTGACCGTGCCGGAGGCGATGAACCAGACCTCGCGCGAAGAGCTCTCGCGCTGAAGAATATGCTGGCCGGGCGCGGCATAGGCGATCCGAATCCGCCGGCGCAACAGTTTCAACTCGCGCTCGTCAAAATCGGCAAAGGCCGGGAAGCTGTTGATCTGGTCCTTCTTCTGCTGCTTCAGGTTCAGCATCGGCCGGTTGTTGAGTTCGGCACGGCGTTTGTCGACACCGGTGCCCAGCGTGGCACGCAGCTCGGGGCCGATCAGCCCGTCTTCGGTCAGCGCGTCATATTCACGCTCTTCAAGCTGCAGCGTCGTGCGGCGGATCAGGCGGCGCTCGAGATCCTCTGCATAGCCCGGAAATTGCAGCCGCAGCTGTTCAAGTTCCTGACGCACTTCCTCCAGACGTCGGTTCAGGAGGTCGTGCAGCAGATCGGCAACCCGGCGCCCATGGATGCGGCGGATCCGCTCGTCGAGAAATTCCTCAAGACGCGGCAGGATCATGCTGTAGGAGACCAGGATCTCGAACCTGTCTTCGATCCGGCGCGCAAGCAGCCGGCGAATGCCGAAATAATTATGGGCGAATGTGGCGAAGCGGTAGAACCGGCCGGTGCCATAGGCGCGCCGCCCGGCTTCCCGATAGCTGGCGCGGCCGCCGGTGCGGGTTGCTTCAATGATGCGATCGGCTGCGATGACGAGGCGTTCGGCCAGATCGGGCGAGATCACCTGCTTGCGATATTCCTCCAGCACCGTGTCGCGTTCATGGGCGGCAAGGGCCAGAAGCCCGAGCGTCACGCGGTCGCGATCCTGCAGCTGTTCGCTGGCGCCGGTCTGTTCCACGGCATCGTCGACGCGTTCGGCAAAGCGTTTGGCCTCGTCGCGGACAATGTCACGGGTCAGGGCATAGTCGCGGGTCGTCTCCGAAACCTGCTCGCGCACGCTTTGCAGCGCCACGGCGATCACCTGCTTGCCCAGCGCGATATCCAGAGGGCTCAGCTGATCAAGCCTGAGCTTGGCGATCGCCCATCTGAGCGTCGTACCCTGGACGATCAGGGTGAAGAGCGTGAAGCCGGTGGCAAGAATGCCAACCTGATGCTTGATCTCCGGCGGAACGAAGCGGTTTTCGGTCACAGCCAGCGCCAGCGCCAGCGTGACGGCGCCGCGCAGGCCGCCCCACAGAATGGCGACGCAATAGGGCGCCTCGATTTTCGGCGACAGCTTCAGGAATGTCAGCACCGGCAGAACGCCGAACAGGATGACCGCGCGGGCGACGAGGGCTGCAACAACCACAAGACCGACCAGAAACAGGTCATAGGGCACGAATTGCGACAGCAGTTTCGGTATCAGGATCGCGGCGAGCAGAAAAATGAGCGAGCCGGCCATATGGGCGATGAGATCCCAGCTTTCGCGCAAAAGCACGTTCATCGCCGGCGTGAAGCGTGCGGTCATATGCAGGTTGATCGTCAGCCCCGTTGCGACCACGGCGATTACGCCCGACGCCGAGGCCTCCTCGGCCAGAAGATAGGTGAGCGGCGGAATGGCCAGCGACACGGCGATCTGACCACGCGGGAAATCCGGCATCCGTGCCATGATTTCGACGGCAAGCCGCCCGGCAGCAATGCCGATCACACTGCCCGCACCAACGATCCAGGGGAAGGTCAGCAGGGCGGATGAGATCTTCGGATTGTCGGCATTGGTCATGACAAAGCCGAGGAAGAGCGAGAAGAACGCGATCGCCGCGGCATCATTCAAGAGGCTCTCACCCTCGACAATGCGGGCAAGACGCTGCGGCGACGGCGTGGCACGGAAGATCGAGACCACCGCGGACGGGTCGGTGGTCGAGACGATGGCGCCAACCAGAAGGCAGCCGGCCAGCGGCAAGCCTGCCACCGGATAGAGCGTGAATCCGATGGCAAGCATGGCCACTGCAACAGCCAGAACGGCCAGAACCAGGATCGGAACCCAGTCGTCGAGCATGCGCCGGATATCGATATTGAGCGCAACCTGAAACACCAGCAGCGGCAGAAAGACGTTCAGGAAGAAGCTTGCACGGATCGGCAGATTGAGAATCACGAGCGCCAGCGGGTTGAGCGCATTCGTCAGGTCCGTCTGCCAGAAAAAGGCCGCGCCGACGCCGATGGCGATACCCATGGCTGCCAGGATCACCGAAAATGGAAGCTTAAGCCTTGCTGCAAGCGGTTCACTTAATCCGATAACGATAAAGATACCGGCAGCAACGGCGATCAGGATTGTCAGTGTCATTTATCGGGATTGCCACATGTGATTTTTGCGGGTTTCATTGATCAGTCCGGAAGCAGTTTACAAAAGCCCAACCGGTCGCGGAAGCTCCTATCGGAAATTGATTAAGGATAGCTGCGCGATCACGCTGTTGTGATGGTCCTGCCTGTTGTGAGATCGGCGGAAGCCGATGCGCCTTAAGGCATTCTCATGATCGTCTGGCGGCTTTGCGGCAGGGACGATCCACAGGACAGGATCGCCGCAGGAACGGCCTGGCGAAGAAAAACGCCTTACCATTCCATAACCCCCTTGCGCTCGGATAAGAATCTGTCTAAATCCGCGCCAACGCTTCGGTTTTGCCGAAGTAGGGGCCTCGTGGCGGAGTGGTTACGCAGAGGACTGCAAAGCCACACATAATCCAATAAAATCAATGAATGTTCGAAAAACATCGCATTTTTGCGGTGATTTTGCGATTTTTCAGCCTTTGTTTTTTAACGCTTTTTTCGAGTTTTCGAATATTTCCATGCGCTTTTTTGTGGCCGAAAGCATGCGTGCTTCCGTCTCTTTGGCGTAGCCGCGATAGGCAGTTCCCGTCTTGTGCTTTGACAGCGCCCGGCCTTCACCCTCGGTCAGTCCGCGCTCTTCCAGCTCGGTCATGCCGCCGTGGCGGGCGGCATCAAGAGTGAAGCCAGGCATGCCGATCTTGTCAGCAATAGCCCGCACATCCTGCGAAAGGCGTGTGCCATCGCCGAACAGAGTTCCGTTGCGCTGGCAGACAATTGCCATGCCACGGCGCGGTGTGGTGGCAAGCACGGCTTCTGCATCCGGATAGAGCAGGACCGGTTGACCATTCTCGTCGAGATATTCGAGCGGATGCTCGGCCCGCTGTCCCGTTTTACGATGGCCGATGACCAGCTTATCGGGCGCGCTTTCGCTCCTGTAGCCACTCCATGCGGCAAATCCGGCGCCGATCGATGACGGGCGCATGAGAAATTCAAATGCCAGAACGGCCGCTGCGGCGAGTTCCGGGCGATCCTGCGCGATCGCGCCGGCGGTGAAGGCATAGACCTGCTGCCGCGTCACATGCGCTTTCACCTTCTTTTGCCGCCGGCGCAGCGTTACGCCCTCCCATGGATTGGGTGTGTCTTTTCGAAACAGATCCGGATGATGCGGCCACATGCGTTTCCAGCATGCCTTTGCATAGGTCACCAGCTTTTCAGATGTTCGGGCGGCGCCTGTCTCAACGAACTGCGCATAGATCTTCTCGGCAGTCGAGACGGCGAGCGTATTCAGCTTCATGTCTCCGACGCGCACCGGCTTGCCCGTGGCTGCTGACTTGATTTCGGTGTCACACAGGCGGTCGAGGATGCGGCGATAGTCCGGCCGCGAATATTCGGACACATGCTGAAGAAAGCTGTCATGCCGCAGGTAGCTGTTGACCAGCCATTCAACGGTGGCATAGCGATCAAGCGCGGGGCGGGCAAGCGGATTGCGTTCCTCGCGCCAGGCATCAAGGCGGGCATTCCAGATCCCGGCTGATTCGGAAAGTTCCCTTTGGGTCAGGTCGTGGCCCAGCGAGACGCACCCAAATGGTGCACCCTGCTTCTTGAAGGCTGATGGACAGGCCCAGAAAAACGAAAGTCCTGATTTCCGCTCTCTGAAAAAAGTGTAGCGCGGCATCTTCATCGGAACCATCAATGTGCCTCCGGGTCTGCGCCGACGCCCCCGCTTGTCGGGTCTATCACCTTGTCCAGATCGCTCTTGCGCCACGCCCGAAACCTTCCCTTGCCGCGTCCTTCGTCGATATAGGGCTGAGGTCATATTGTTCCGACGCGCGACAGAAATGTGTCAACTGATTTCTCACCGACATAGCCGGCCGCAAGTTCGTCGCGAAGCACGGCCGGCCAGACACCATTTGGAATAAGTGAAAGGCGGGTCATCCGTGTTTCCTCCATCCGACGGGAATAAATGCCGCTTCGCGAAGCTTTCGGCGGTTCCTTCGGGTGTTGCTGACAACCGGACTGGCATCACCATCGATCGTGCCTGGCTCTGGTGGTTCGGCCAGCGCATCGGCAATGTGGCATGGCACCGCAAAGCGGATCAGTGACCGGCCGTTTGAGACGGTATAGTAGAGCAATCCATCCTCGATCTGCCCGGCGGTGTATTTCCCGGCCCATGAGAGCGGATAGGCATAGTTTGAGTTGTTCGGCCTCCAGAAGGTCAGATAGCGCCCGCCAAGGAAATCAGGGCGCATGTCGACGATGTAGAAATGATTATCATCTCTGCACATCGAGTTTCTCCATGATCCTGTCTGTCTCGGCTGCTGATTTGTCGAGAAACACACCGGCACGCATCAATGCTTCCGAATAACTTCCGCCATGGAATGTGATCGGAAAGCCGTGAAGTTTTATTCGGACTCTTCCGTTCTCGCGGGTTAGTGAAAGGCCTTCGCGCTGTTTCATGATCGCATCCACCTTTGAAAATCTTTGACCAGTTCGCGCCAGCGGGCGGCGGCGTCGGGGTCCGTGTTCAAGAGCTTCAGGCTTGCAATCGCCAGAATGAACTTCACGCGGGTCATCGCCTTGTTCTTGTCGGTCGGGTAGGGCATGCCACGGCGCTCAATGAGGTAGCGCTGGAAGGGCGGCTCTGCGCATTTCATCGCGCATTCGGCGGCATAGTCCTTTGCCGGTTTACCGCCAGCGTCTTCCTGCTGCTGGCGCAGTGCGCGGATCTCGGCCTTAAGCGCCTTGATCCGGTCGGCCATCTTGTCGACAAGGTCCAGCAGATAACGAACGATCTTCGGGGCACTGAGATAAAATTGCTGATCATCGATCGGGCTGGATGCCGGAACGATCAGGATATCTTCAAGCTCGTCCATGATGCGCGTCTGCAGCCGCATGCCATCCGCATCGGTAAACACTTCCGTTTCACCGCTGATCGCGTTCAGCTGGGCGCGAAATTGGGCAATCCTCTGCGACGGGGTGGCTTGTGGCTGGTTCATGCAGCCGCCTCCAGACCAAACAGTTCAGCGATCAGGTGGCCGCAGTTCGCGCCGATGATTGCGGCGGCCACTGGCGGCGAGACGGAATTGCCGACAGCGGAAACCTGCGCGGATTTGGTGAACAGCGTTCCGTCCGGAGCGCGGTCAATCTGGTAGTCTTCGGGAAAGCCCTGGGCGCGGAACAGCTCGCGCGGGGTGAGCATGCGCATGCCTATATCGACAATGACATAGGTGTTGCCGTTGATTTCCAACGTGACGAATTCGCGTTCATCCCAGAAGCCATATTTGCGCAGAAAGGCGGCAACCTGCCGGGCACGCTCGGCCTGTGCTTCGGTGAAGGGCGGAACGTCCAATGCCGCCTGAATATGTCCGAAGCGGTCTTTCGTTGTGACCGTGTGGCATGGTTCGCTGTAGCGGGCACCGTCGCCAGTGCCGAAATATTTGGCACAATAGGCGGCAACGGTACCCTGCTGCGAGCCGCTGGCTGTGACTGTTGAAAGCGGTAGTGCCATGCTGCGTCCCGGATTGACGCCACCAATGCGCCGGCTGTCGTTATTGTGCTGGGCAACGAATGCAGCGAAATCGAGCGAACGCGGGGCTTGCCCCTGACGTTCGCCATAGCCCGTCTGAATGAGGGTCGGGGTGATGAGCGAGGAATGATTGCCCTCGGCGCAGATGGTCGGGTGCGGCGCGCATACGGTGCTTGCCCGGCGTGTCTCGCCCTTCAGGCTCATAAGCAGCGGTGAAATGACTGCGTTCTGATCTTTCTTGCTGGCGGTGATGGTATGAAACGGTGCATCGGCCGGGCGCACTGCGCCGCCATGCTGGGCAAAGGTGACGACGGGGGTGATCAGTGCCGACTTATTGACGCCAGCCGTCACGGTGGCGGCAGGAGCATCAAGCCCATGGCCGATGGACTTGCCAAACTGGCGGGACACGAATGCTGACATGATGCCAAGCGGCGCAGCACCGCCCGGGCGCTTGATGAAGCTGTTCGCGGTGATGGTGGGCAATGGTTCATCAATCGCGCTGCCGGTCGCGCCGGTATTGAAACGCATGACCGATGGAACGATGGCAGCCTTTTCGCCGCGGTGCGCTGCTGTCAGCGTCTTGAAGGGCTCGCCCGCGCTTTCCACGCGACCGCCATGGGTGAGGTTGACCATGAACGGTGTTTCCGCTTCGATCACATAGCGCTGCATGCCTCTGGCAATGCGGGCTTCCGTGTTGTCTGCGAGCGGGCGGACTGCGCGGAGGCCGTGCTTATCCATGATCTCTTCGGCCGTGTCGAAGATCGAAGGGCAGGGCAGCGACCAATCGATGATTTCGGCTGCGGTGCGCCATGGTTTCCTGTGGCCGAAATAGACATCGGCATCATCCGGTGCGCCGTGGGTCGGTTGCGGCCAGACGATGGGCCTGCCATCAAAGCGGATGATGACGAACAGGCGCTTGCGGATCGTCGGCGCACCATAGTCGCAGGCCCGAAGCTCGCGCGTTTCCAGCTTTCCGCCGAGCCGTCGCAGCGTCTTGCACCATTTCTGGAATGTCTCGCCCTTGCGGTCCGGGTCCGGAACGTCGCCCTTTTCAGTCTTGATGAGCGGGCCCCAGGTCGAAAACTCTTCGACGTTCTCCATCACGATCACATCGATCCGGCCGCCGGACTTCTGGATCCGCTCGACCCATGCCGGAATGATGTGGGCGAGGTCGCGGATATTGCGTTCAACCGGCTTGCCGCCCTTGGCCTTGGAGAAGTGCTTGCAATCCGGTGAGAACCACGCCAGGCCGATATGCTGCCCGGCGACATAGTCGAGTGGGTCGACCTTATAGATGTTCTCTGACAGATGCAGCGTATCCGGGTGGTTTGCCTCATGCATGGCAAGGGCAACCGGATTGTGGTTGATGGCGATATCCGGCGAGCGGCCAAGCGCCATCTCGATGCCCGTGGAAGCTCCGCCGCCACCGGCAAAGCTGTCGATGATCAGCGGGCCGTTGCCGCCGAAACCGGCCATGCGGGTGGAGCGCTGCGAAACAAAGCCTTCAAAGAGCGAGTCCATCATTTTCATGGGCTCAGTCCTCCCGCCGCCTGTTTGAATTGAGTTCGTCACCGCCCTGGCGAAAGCCGCGCAGCATCAGGCGCAGGCCCCAATAGCTGAAGCCGGTTGCCAGAATGGCGATGAGCGGGTGAGCTGCTGCGGCAGCGAACAGGGCTTCAACGGGGTTCATGAAGGTGGTCCTTCTGCCGAATGGCGGCATAGACAAAGCAGCCGCCGGCGAGTGCGACGAAAACGGTGACAGCGGCGAGGATCTGCAGCAGCATCGCGGCCATGGTTCAAACCCCACTGGCAGCCGCAAGGGCTGCTTCCATCACGAAAAGCTGGTGGATGGTGAGGGAGAGCGCGAATGCCGCCAGCGGCCAAAGCAGGGCGTGCGATGCGCGGCGCAGAAAGCGGCAATCGGCAAGGGTGAGGGGGTGACGGTGGGTCATGGCGCGACCTCAACCGTTGCTTCCCTCACGAATTCGCCAAACTTCAAAGATGGAAAAGCGTCGCGGGCATCGCGCCAAGCGGCTGCTTTTGCCTTTCGCCCTGTCGTGGTCGCGTACTCGGCCGGCATGCCGCGCCATGTGACGACGAAAAGCCTGTTCCGGTCCTTGATTGACAGAAGGTGTTCGGCCAGTGCTTTTCGGCCAGACTCTGTGACGTAAAAGAACGTCAGGCCATTGACGGTCTGGCCGCGTTCCCAGTGGGGCGATGACGCCAGCTCTGTAAAGCGCTGGTCGACTTCCTGAATGGCATAGTGGCTTCGATATGTTTCAGCCAGCGGATCAACCGGGCGGCCAAGAGCGTGGTCTATGCGGTTGAAATGCGGGTCTGAAAGGTGGCGGTTGACGGTGGTGCTCATGCCACACCGCCTTCCAGCGGCTGCCACTTGAACAGGCCGAGCGCGCCCCGGGCGGGGATGAACGGAACTGGCTGCGGATCGCGAAGGACAAAGCCATACTTCCCGAAAAACCACGGGCTATCAGAATCCGAAACGCAATCGACAATCTCGACCGTGCCGATGATGCCGCCGCGCTGCAGGTTTGCCCGTGTCGGGACGGTCATCACCCTGTCGGGGAAGAGACGGTTGATTGCAGCGACGGTTGCGAGACAGTCGGCATGTTCGTCGCGTGTCATGCCGAGCGCGGCATGAATGCAGATCCGGCCACGGAAGTTTGTCTTCCAGTTCCGGTTTTCGATATCCTTGCCAAGCTCCATGATGCAGTGCGTCCATGGTTGACGGATCGAAATGGCGAGTTCTGGAAGGGGGGTCATGCCAGGCCTCCCGCTGCGGCGATGGCGGCGTGGTAGGCCTCAAGGTGGCGGCTGTAGATCCATGCGTTCAGGCGCGGATCATCCGAGATATCGAGTCCAGCCGAACAATCCGGCTGATCGATGACAGCCTGAAGGGGAAAGCCTTCCTTGCGGTGGAGGCCGTTTGCGATCTCGAGCAGAAGGCTGCAGAGCGCTTCGCGGCTGTTCGCTTCAATTCTGATGGTGCCGGAGAACCGCCGGCGCGGCGGGGAAATATTGGCAATGTCCATGGCTTTCGCCTCCCGGTTCCGTTGCGGATGCCGGTCCACAAAGGGGCCGGACACCGCAGCGGATGCCGGGGCCTATGCCGCTGCCGCAGCCTTGTTGCCATCATCATCGGCGACAATGGCATTGCCGGAAATCCATTCTTCAACCTGGCGGCCATCGCCGGCGACATACCGGACATAATAGAGCGGGTCCCGCTCGAGATATTCAGCGCGACCGATGACCTCGCCCTTTTCCTTGGACATGGACAGCATCACACGCTGGCCGATCGCAAACTTGAAAACATTCATCTTCCATCCTTCCCGGTTGTTCGCCCGCCGCCGCCTCTTGCCTGGGGGTGAGGGTCGCGGCGGCGGGCTGTTGGGGACATCAGGCCACGCGGGGGAACGTGAGCTGATGAGGGGAAGATAAGTTGTATTTATCCCATGTGTCAATTGGAAAGTGGGAAATATACAATAGCACCGTCGCGCAGCTACAAATTGGCGCAGAGGTTGGGCCAATATCTTATGGGTTGAGAAAGCTTAATATAGAAGACGAATCAGTTGTTTATCGCGGCTCGTCTGCTTTTCATGGCGTTCAGTGGGCGGGCGTTAAGGGGATGGAACAACCATATTCTTCAATTGGGTTCCGTCTTTGCCATAGAAGAGATCAGCCAATGTGCATGCGGCTAGTGCCACATCATCGGTACCTGCCTTGTTGAGGGAGTCCTGAACAGAGGCGATCTGATCGCGTTCATCATTGGCAATGGTCTGCTGGTCCTGGCTGCCTTCGGAAAGGTCGATTTTCCACATCGATGCGACGGCGGAAATGAGCACATCGTTGGGCCTTCTCGACGGGCAAAGTGAAGCAATGGCCTGAATAGAAGCGATGTTGTGCAAGGCGTTTGCTCTTTTGGTTTCGTCGATCGGAGGCGCTGCATCACCATCGGTGCTTGAGGCTGCTTCCTTGCTCCAGTCGATGGCTGGCTTCTGCTTTGAGGCATCAGTGAGGCAGAATGGAATGGCCTGTTTTGCAGCGGCAGTGGAGCCCGTCAGCGGGATTGAAACAGTATCCGCATCGCCGATTTTGAGGTAGAGCGACTTGATGCCATCGCGAAGATTTTCAAGGGCTTGCCATGCTTCATATCCATAGATGGGGGCATCAATACCAGCATTGCCGTTTTGGAGAGTGACGGCAGTTGCGGTTGCCGTGATCTCGTCAAAATTGTCGATTTTGATGCGAACCTTGGCGCCGTCGTATGCGGTGCCCAGCTGGTCGCTATCGAAAGGGAAGGCAACCCGCAGGCTGATTTCGTCGCTGCCCTTTTGGCAAATGAACATGACACCGCTTTTGAGGCTGTCAAAATAGGCTGCCGTCAACCGGCCTTTGCCGTCAAACGGATCTTCCTGGATGGATGTGCTCCACCGCATCAGTCTGAAGTCGGCATGTGCCGGCACGGCCAACATAGCGGAACAGGCAAGGGCGGCAGCAAATTTGCGATACATGATATCCCCCGACGTCAGAAGTGCTGAATCAGCCTATTTCTGATTGTGCTCGCGGGCAAGCATTTCAGCCGCCGAACATCTCGTTTACGGTGAGGACCTTGTGCTTTGCTGTGACGAACTGTTTGGGGATTGTGATGTCTGCGCCCTTTCCGGGGTCGCTGT
The DNA here is from genome assembly GCF_013184775.1 of Martelella sp. HB161492. GTDB lineage: Bacteria > Pseudomonadota > Alphaproteobacteria > Rhizobiales > Rhizobiaceae > Martelella. The sequence goes on along the minus strand of NZ_JAATVV010000002.1, from coordinate 194,690 downwards.
CGCTCACACGTTTGAACAGGGTGATAGTTTCTGCTGCCTCGGATTTGAATATGCCGAGCGTCCTCTGTGGTCCTTGTCCGTGATCTGTGACGACGACGGCGCAATCGCCAAAACGGGGCTGGCGCATAGAGTGAACGAATATCAGGTCGCCCGGAAAGAACTGCGGCTCCATGCTGCGGCCATCAACGTAAAGCGCATAGATCCCGGAAATATGCGCCATCGCTGGCGGTGAAGGCAGGTATCCAAGCCGCTTTCCGGGTTCAAACGATGTGCCTTGCGTGTAGGACGCGGCAACGGTGCCAGCTATATGAACGGTGCGTGCTTCTGTCGATGGAAGCGCGGCGGCGGGGGCTTGAGCGGGCGGGGCTGTGTCCGTGCGGACAATACGGCTATCAGCAAGGGCAGACGGATCGAGGTGGAGCGCTTCGGCGAGCTTGGCGAGGTTGCGTGACTGGATGCTGCTTTTGCGTCCGGAAATGATATCGGCAATAAAATTAGTCTTAAGGCCGCTACGGTTAGCGGCCTCAACGGGGCCCAGTCCAAGTTCGGCCAGGCGGGTCGTGACGATATCTTTCAAATCCATATCAAGATTGTAGGTCATTTCCCACTTTTTCCCGAGTTCTAGATTTCCCATTGCTAAGTGGGAAAAATACAATTACAAATTTGAAGCATGGAAACTTTGCTTCGATCTCACATGCTGGCGCTCGTCGGGCGCTACACGGCCGAAACCGGACGCGCAGAAAGCACGACTGGTCGCCTTACTGTTGGCGATGGCAGGTTCTTCCGCCGCGTTCGAGATGGGCACACCTCGTTCACCGTCGCGACCTATGACCGTGTCGTGACGTGGTTCTCAGAGAACTGGCCCGAAGATGCGCCCTGGCCGGATGATGTGCCGCGCCCGGTGCTGCTGCAGCCTGAAGGGGCGGTGCAGTGATGGCGGGTTTGTTCTTCCCCACGCTGGCCTATCGAGCCGGGTCAGCCAACTGGCGGCGCGCGCAGCCTGTCTTGCGTCGTGCGCGCCGCCTTTTTTCTCTTCCGCCTGCGTATACAGGGACGTTGCGCAGGCAGACAGCGGGTGCGCCGGTTTCACGCTGGGCCGGCGCGCCCGTTAGCTTTTCACACGAAGATTATGAGGATCAATTCCATGGACGTGGCAACTACGCTGCCGGTACTCGCCGAGCAACTCACTTTTCTGAAATGGATGGCGGGTCTTCAGTCGTTCATTTTGCTTTGTCTCGCGGTGACCGAAATCTTGCGGTTGTGGCGCGGCTGATCGGCCCACTGCCAAGTCACGCAGATATCCAGCAGGGGGGGCAGAGAGTTCCTGAATGCCTGATGGTAAAACAGGGATTCGAACCTGAAAAGCTCCTCGTATCCGAAAGCATAGGAGACCGGTTCGAGCGGGGTGTCGCCGCGCTGCGCCTGTTTCAGCGATGGAGCGATGGCGGGAATGTGGTGGTTTACAGATTGCGGTTCGCCCTGAGTGGCGGAAAGCCGCAAGCCCTGAGATCCCCTCGGCTTCATGAGCCTTGCAGAGGCAAGCGAAAAGGGAAGCTGCTTTTCGCCAGATTTCCATATTCTGACATGCACCCAGCCTGGGTGTCCGTCGAATGGGCGGAAATCGGCCAGCAAAGAGGGCCTTTGCCTTTGGGCGCTTCGGTGTGTGGTGATTGCCTGCCAGATTGTCCCAGTTGCGGCAATGGCCGAGCATATGGCGGTAACGGACAGGGCAATTGTTTCGAAGCTCAGTTGCATGAGCTAACGATAGCAATGGTTGCATGCGGTTTCTATCAAATTGTTCATACGGTTCGTTTTCTCGCCCACAGGGTTTCGCCGACCGCAGCGTGCTTTGAAGGTTTTGTGCGGGGGCGGCTGTCTGTGCCCGTTTGCTTTTCACGTCTTCGCTCGCCGGGGCGTATCTCCCGCTTCGGCTTGAGCAATCGCCGGATGGTGATGTGGCTGGGACGGGATTTCCTGTCCGCATCGGGAGCCATCCGGCGCGCCATTTCTCTTGTTCTCTTCCTGCCGCTTCAACCTTGCGGACCGGCAGGGCCGCGCCGCGGCTGGTTCCTCCTCCCGTCAGCCCGGCGCGGCGCTTTTCCTTTGTCGCGGGTAACGCGCGTTCTGCCTGACACACTGCTCTGGTCACCACGATCACTTTACCCTCCGTAGCTGCGAAAGCGGGGCGCGTTACCCCGTTGAACTGACCTGGAACTTAAGCGCTTGAGCGCCTTCCCACATCGGGAAACGCCGCCGGTTTTTCCCGGCGCGGGAATTTTTTTACGCTTTGCGGAGGCAATAATGGCTGTTTCTGATGCCTTTCATCACCGGATCAAGGCCGCCCAGCGGGATCTGATCACCCGATGCGGCGGTATTATGCGGGCGGTGGAAATCACCAACTTTTCAAAATCGCAGGTGGGGCGGTGGAACAGCCCGACCGATGCCGAGCTGATGCCGGTCAACGCGATTGTAGCGCTTGAAGAGGATGCCGGTGTGGCGCTGGTGACGGCCGTTCTGGCCGAAGCCAATGGCCGGCGGCTGACGGACCCGGATGAAGAGCGGGCGGCGGAAGCCGGGCTGCTGCGTTCCGTCTCTGAAATGATGCGCCATTGGGGCGAGTTCGGGAATGCCTTCGGCAATTCGATTGCTGACGGGAATGTGACGCCGACTGAGGCGACAACCTGCGAACGCCCGCTGGCGAAACTGGAAGCGGCCATTTCGGAAGTGCATCGCAGTCTCGCGGCCATCAAGGCCAATGGCGGCGGCGCGGCAAAGCTGCGGGTTGTGGCGGATGATCAGCCATGAATGCGCCCTGCAAAATCATCAGTGGCGGCGGTGTGACTGCCTGTAACACCTGCAAGGGCAGCGACTGGCCGGGTGACAGGCTGATGGTCTGCGATCTCACCGACGATGCGATCCGCGAACAGATCGAAGGGGCGCGCGACTGGCGCCCGAAATCCAGCTTTTTGAACGGCGGGCCGGGAATGAAGCCCGTGAAGGGAGGTCAGCGATATGGCTGATGATTTCAACCCCATGGCCGTGAATGGCAAACCTGCGGCGAAGACGGCGAAGAGCAAGAAGACCAAAACGACCGTTGTATCCGAGTCCGGAAACAGCCTTATCGGCAAAGAAATCCTTGAGTTTTGTGACCGGCTCGATCGGTTGGATGAGGAAGGGAAGGAAATCCGTGAGCTCAAGACGCAAGTTGGCCATGAAATCAAGGCGCGTGGGCTGAACCCGAAAATGATTAACCGCCTACGGAAGCTGCGGGAAGACGGCGGTGCATCGTGGCGTGAAGGCGAGATGGAATTTGACAGCTATCTTGCCGCTGCTGGCATGCAGTCCTGCTTCGACTTTGAGGGGGTGGGGCATGATGATCTGGACTGATGAGAAAATCGACCTGGTCGGCGGGATGATCCGGCTCGGCAAAAGCCAGGCGGAAATCGGGGCATTTTTCGGTGTGCCGAAAAACGCCATTGCCGGGCTCGTATCCCGAAATCGTAGCAGGATGGGTATTGGCGATGCCGGTATTGAACCGGCTGTGCCCACGGCGCGGATGGATGAGGCGCGGGCCATGTGGGCCGATGGCGCCAGCATCAGCGCCATGGCTGCGCATTTCGGTGTTGGCTATGCGCGGATGGCGAATTTCATGGATGGCAACCGCGATGCCTTTCCGCTGCGCCCGCCGGAAGATCAGACCGCGCTGGTCGAAGCTGCGGCAAAGCTTTGGGATGATGGGCTGACCATCAACGCCATTGCGCATCAGCTCGGCATTTCGCGGGGGAAGGTCTGCGGCTTCACCGAACGCCATCGCGAACGCTTTCTGCCGCGCGGTGGCAAGAATGCACGCGTTGAATTGCTGAAGGCGCAGGCCGGAAGCGATGCGCAGGACAATGGCGCGGACGTGATGAAGCTGGATCGCACCGGCTGCCATAAGGGCAGGGCGATCAATGGTGCTGAGCCGGTGCTGTTCCGCGATCTCGACCATGACCAGTGCCATTTTCCGCTGACGGATATCGATGAGCCGAACGGGCCGGATATGCCTTGTTGCGGACTGTGTGTTGCTGAAGGAAGGTCATATTGCACGGCCCACATGAAGCTTGCCTATCGCCCGCGCGGTGAAATGGCGGTGGCGGCATGAGCGCGACTTCAGCACGCGGATTGTTCCGCGCCATGGGAAAGACTGCCAAGCCAGTCCTTGACCTGATCGATGGCGAGATAGCCGAAACGGAAGCCCGAGCCCGCGAAAAGGATGATTTCTACCCGACACCACCGGAACCGACGCGGGCATTTCTGCATGCTGAACAACGGCGGCTGCGAGACTTTGCCACGATATGGGAACCGGCAGCCGGTGACGGGGCAATGGCGCGAGAAATGGAAACGGTCGGGCTAAACGTGTTCCGGTCAGATCTCGTTGACCGTGGCTGCGATGCGGTGATCCGCGATTTCTACGACTTTACGCCGCATGACCGGCTGTGCCGTGCGATCGTCACTAATCCACCTTTTCAGGAATGCAACTGGCGTGATGGCCGTGCGCGGTGGATCTATCACGCATTGGAAGTGCTCGAGATTGAGTACATGGCGCTTCTGTTGCCGTGGAGCTGGCCGGGGGCTGCGGGCATGGCGACCTTGTGGGAAAAGTATCCACCCGCATGCGCTTATCTGATGCGCTGGAAGATTGATTTCACAGGGCAGGGATCGCCGCCGACAAACCACGGTTGGTTTGTGTGGGACAAAGCATGGGTCGGCGAAACAGCTATTCGCATGCTCGATCGGAAAGATGCCCGGCAATCTGAGCTCTTCGGGGGCGGGCATGATGAATGAAGGCATGAACCGGCAGGAAACGGCACGGTCTGCCCGCGCCAGCCAGCGTGTGATTGAGCTTTGGCGGCGCGGCGACATGTCGACTGATCGGATTGCTGCGGTCGTTGACCTGTCTGAAGAGGAAGTCTGCCGGATTATCGACAGGAGGGACGTGCCGCTATGAGCCATCAGGCGACCAACTGGGCGATCCTTCAGCGCGGCTTGAAACCGGCCACGAAAATCGTGCTCTGGTATCTGTGTGACCGCTATAACAGCGATTTCGGGTGCTTCCCTTCACAGGACACCCTTGCTGAAGACTGCGAAATGTCGCGGTCATCGCTTAACAATCATCTGGCTGACCTGGAAGCGCGCGGACTGATTGCGCGCGAGGTTCGCCGGCGTGGCAACGGGCAGCAAGAGCGCACGCGATATCGTCTTGCTTTTGAAGCCGATTTTGCCCGTTCACCATGTGCAAATTCTGGACACGGCGAAGGGGCGGAAACCGTGTCCAAAAATGAGGCCTCGCCGTGTCCAAAAAACGAGGCTGGCCGTGTCCAAAATTTGGACAGTAACCCTGTAAGGGAACCAGTAAATGAACCAGTAACTGAGAGAGAGGGTGCGCGCGAGGATTTTGAAGATGATCCGAACGAAACACCGAAAGCGCTCGAAAAGCGGTTCAAGCGGCTTGAGATGGGCGACACCGCGATCGGCTGGAAGCCGTGGCCGGGTGCTTTCAGTTCGTCCAGTGGTTGGGGCTTGAAACAGTTCAAGGCGCTGACAGCGGAAGAGCGCCGGCAGGCAGAAGACTGCCGGGAACCCTATCTCAGGATCTGCCCAAAGGTCGAACGTGGCCCGAACAAGGGCGAGCCGAAGCCCGTGGCGATCGGCGTTTATCTTCGGGAAAAGAAGTTCCTCGATGTGATGGCATCGGCGCCAAGGCTGGTTGAACGATCATCGCAAGCGGCCACCACGGTGGAGACGGCACGGCAGGCACCATTCGGCCCGATCTGGGCGGCACGGCGCATGCTGGCGTTGCTCGATGGCCCTGTCGAAGTCGAACTGGGGGATGACATTCACCGGTCCATGCAGGGTCGCTATGCGATCGCCAAGCGCATGGGCGAGCGAAAGGCGCTGGCATTCCTTCAAGAGCGAAACCTGTCTGTCGGGGCTGATGGCACGCTGATTTTCCCCGATGATTTCGAGGCGCAGGAACGGGCGCGGCGGATACCGACTGAAGGCTATCCGCTCGTCCACAAGCTCGATGCGGATGCGCGCGGGCGTCAGTCAATCGCCGTTCCGACAGAGCTGCAGGCGCTCAAGCCGCTGATGGAGCCTGTGCCGGTGCATTCCGACATGTGGGCGCGGTGGGAAGCCTGGCATGCGGAGAACGGGTTTGCCTTTGTGCCGGATCCGGGAAGCATGAGCGTGGTCTATTTCCCGGCGGGCGGGCCGGATGATCTGGACGATTTCGCGCGGGCAGCGCGGTCAATCATCAACGATGGAGAGGCGGATGCTGATGCGACAGTTTGACGGCAAGGTGAGCGGTGCGGGGCTTCTGAAGCTCGAAAAGATTGCGCATATGCGGCGCATGGAAGCGCATTTCATCGATGCAGCCGCGCGCCGTCACTGGCAGGACAAGCCGGAGCTGGCGCGCTGGATCGTGCTGTCGGTGGATGGTCGCAAAGCTGCTTCTGTTGTCCAGTCTCTCGCCGATTCGGACGTTGAAAGCTTCATGCCGATGATGAAAACAACCGTTATCCACAGTCTCACCCATAAAAAGATCGTCCGGATGAAACCGCTCATGCCCGGCTATGTGATGGTGAAATGTGTCATCGGAGCAGCTTCCTTTGCAGGACTGAAGCTGGTCAGCGGTGTGATCGATGTTCTTCACACTGCAGCTGAAGCGCCATATGTCGTTTCTGAAGAAACGGTCAGTAGGTTCATGGTGTTACGGGACATTGATGAACAATTAGGTCATGAAACATGCTCGATCGTTGCGGGTGACTTTGTCGAGATCATACAGGGGCCATTCGCTGGAATTCGGGCATTCGTTCGGACGGTAAACAAGCGAAAAATGGTTGCGTCGATCAAGGCCACGATGTTCGCCGGAAAGGTCGACATTCCAATTCCACTTGCTTTCATTGAGAAGGTGTGAGTTATTTTCCAGCGGATGAAGCGTCGTACCATACGCTACCGTGCCGACCTGGTCGGCTGACCCCGGAGGGGTGATCACGGCAAGCCCTTCGCTCCCCGCCCTCACGGTCAGCCAATCGGCGCACACTGAGTGAGGGTCAGTGCGTAAGCTATGAGATTTCCAGACTTTTAACGTGGGGTGGAGCAGCCCGGTAGCTCGTCAGGCTCATAACCTGAAGGCCGCAGGTTCGAATCCTGCCCCCGCAACCACATGCTCGAAAGGGCGCGTTAACAGCGAAGTAGCTCAATGGGAGAGCGTGCCGGTGACCCCGGCAGACATAGCGGCGCTGCGCTAGACTGGCGTAGTAGACTGCAAAGCAGTCGGGTTAGTCGCCGACTGTGTGTGGTGGTTCAAATCCATCCTTCGTTGGCAATTCCAAGCGAAAGCAAGCGGTGAAGATATCGGGGTGATACATTCCGAACCGATATTGGAGCGAGTGAGTAGGCGGCCCGGCGCGGAACCGGGAGGACGCCCGAGAACAGAACGGGCCGGAAGGCGGATCGCGAAAGCGGTTCGCCTTTCGCGTTATAGGGAAGAGGGGATTTTCATGGTCGCTGAAGTCCATTTCGACGCGTCGGAAATCGAAGCGCTGTCGCGGGCAATCGCCAAGCTTCCGGGCGAGATCAAGACAAAGGCCATGGCCCGTGCCATGCGCCGCATGACCACGATGGCCCGAACGCGTGTCGTCAAGCGAAATGCCGAACATACCAAACTGCCGCAGCGTATCATTCGTGAGCAGACGACTGCCTACTTCAACGCTGGCGGCAACACGATTGAGCTGGTCGAGAAGTCCGGATGGATACCGCTCTTCAAGCTCGGTGCAAGGCAGACCCGGCGCGGCGTTCGCGTCAGGACGCGCGGATCGTACAAGGGCATGTTCATTGCAAAGATGGAAAGCGGGCATTCCGGTGTCTTCCGCAGGGTTGGCAAGGAAAGAACGCCAATCAGGGAGATGTTCGGACCGAACCCGGCGCATGCGATCACGAACAACCCCGATGTCTACATGCAGGCCCTGGCAGAGATCATTCAGGAAAACCTCGCACCGCGTTTCCTTCACGAACTCGACCGGATTTTGCCCGGTCGGCCGATGTGACCGGTCTGCAACACCCCCTCCGGGTTTAGGGACCGTAGAAATCGAGGCCCGACGACGGGCCGAGGCGACCCCGGGGCGCCGTCCGAAAATGGGGTCCGATTTTTGGGTTTACGGGGTTTATACGGTTTACACAGAGGGTTTACACCGTGAACGACACACCGCTGATCATGTGGACGATCGCCGCGATCGCTGAACGTGATGGCGTGTCGAAGATGGCGGTTTCAAAGGCCGTCAAAAAGTTGGCTGAGGCCAAGCCTGACACACCGATCGAGCGCGACGGGCAGGGACGGGTGATGCGGGTGTCGCTCGCCCACTACGACGAATTCCGTTCGCGTCATTCGAACCCGGCAAAGACCAAAGCCCCGATCCGCACCCTTGCGGAAGAACCCGTTGCGGACAGTGGTGCCGCTGAAGGCGGGCTTCGCGTCAAAGACAGTTTCGAGGAAGCACGGCGCCAGTCCGAATGGCTGAAGGTCGGGCGCGAGAAGATCCGCCATCAGGAAGCAATCGGCCAGCTTGTTCGGGCTGACCTGATGGGCGAGGCGATCCGGCAGGCCGGTAGCGACATTCAGCAGATACTGCGGAAGCTGCAGAACCGGGCGGATGATGTTGCGATCGCGGTTTCCAAGGAAGGGGCACATGGTGCGCGTATCGCGTTGCGCAAGATCGCCGATGAATTCGGCAACAGTATCGCTGATCGCCTTGGAAAACTGGCAGAGGCAGCGCCGGCCGAAGATCCGATGTTTGAGGAAGATGAGGGATGAATGCGCATCCGAGCGCGTTTCGGCTGGTCTATTCGAACCTCGCCGAAGCGATCAGGCCCATTCCGCCTGTCTCGTTTCATGAGTGGATCGGGAAAAACATCGTCCTGGTGGATGGCAACAAAAAGGGAGATATGTGGTCCGCAGCAGATGCGCCCTATCTGGTTGAGATTGCCGAATGCCTTAGTCAGGAACACCCGTGCAATCTGGTAACTGTGCGCAAGGGGCAGCAGACGGGCGTTTCCATCCTTGCCATGTCATGGATGCTGTATCTCGCTGAGATGTGCCCTGACAACGCGCTTTATGCAGCGCCAGGCATAGACCTCCTGCAGGATCTGAACACCGGCAAGTTCAACCCGATGATTGAGGCCTGGCAGCGCAAGACAGAAAAACGCATTGTCGATCTGGCGAACTCTTCGACCTACACCAAAAAGATTGGCACAGAGACCTATATCTATCTCGGGAATGCCAACACCAAAAAGGATCTTTCCGGCAAGACATGCCGTTATGGTGTCAAGGATGAGCTCTCAAAATGGGAGCTTTACCCGGATGGTTCAGACCCGGAAACGCTGTTCTTCGGCCGCTTCACCGCTTTCCGGCGGATGAAGAACTACAAGATCCTTGAGCTATCAACGCCAGAACTTGACAGCGGCGATGAGCTTGGAGACGGACCGGGGCACTGCCGTATTGACCGCTCGTTCCGGCGATCAGATCAACGGTTCTGGTATATCCGCTGTCCTGAGTGCGGAACGGAGCAGGTTCAACAGGATGTCAACCTGATCATTGACCGGGAGCATCCGCATAAATCGCGCATGCGCTGCATCAGCTGCACGCATGAGATTTCAGAATCAGAACGCGTCATCGCGGTAAAGCAGGGGCGCTATATTCCGACTTTCACGGAACCGGACCGGCATCCGGGCTTTCATGTCGATGCTTTCATGTCGCTGATGATGTCATACGGTGCCATCGCTGAGGACAAGCTGAGTTCTGAAGGCAAGGGCGAGACTGGCGCGAAGGACTACAGCAATCTGGTGCTGGCGCTGCCTTACCTGATGAAGGGAAATGCGCCCGACCACGTGCGGCTCATGGAGCGCCGCGAGGGGTATCCGAAAGCGACCATCCCGGCCGGTGGGCTTGTCTTTACTGGTGCTGCCGACGTGCAGGGGCACGGCATCTATGCCGAGGCCGTTGCCTTTTCAGAAGATCGGCAGAGCTGGTGTGTCGAGGCTCTCTACTTCAAGGGGGCAACAGATAATCCGAGTGCCGGCGCATGGCTTGAACTTGAGAAGTTCCTGTACATGGAATTTCCCGATGCGAACGGGGTTCTTCGCCGCTTCGATGCCTTCGCCGTCGACTCCGGTTTCAACACCAATGCAGTTCTGGAATGGTGTCGCAGACATGCCGATACCTATGCGGTGAAGGGTGTTGGCGGCCGTGGCATTCCGGCGATATCGCAGCCGCAACGCAAATCCGTCACAAGGCGGGGCAAACGCAAGCGCTTTGGCTCGACCATGTCGTGGCCGGTTGGAACATGGTCACTGAAGGGCGAGTTCTACGGAAACCTTCACAAGCCCGGACTATCTGCCGGTGAGCCATGCGACCCGCCTGGTTACTGCCATTTCCACACGGAACTCGGCGAAGAATATTTCCAGCAGATCACGGGCGAATATTTCGTCCATGAGATCAGACGCGGCAAGCTCTACGAGGAATGGAAGCCACGGCGTGCGGACAATCACTGGCTTGATTGCCGGATCTACGCAATGGCCATGGCAGAACATATGGGCCTGTCGTCCAACTCTCCGGCTGACTGGGCTGCCTTGAGGCGTAAGCTTGAAGGTGCGCCCGTTGCCGATCTTTTTTCACCGGCGCCTGTACAGGTTGCCGCTGCACCGAAAATAGAAAACAAGGCGCAGCCAGAACCGGCCGCCGCCGCAAAGCCGAAAAAAGAAAACCGATGGCGCAAACGGAAAGTCTGAGCATTGCACCGGCAAAGCCGCGCATCCGCGTGAAGGCCGGAAGTGCGCAGGGTAGCTATATGCGGGACACGCAATCCGGCGTGATTGCCTCCCGTCCCGCCTCGTTGCGGGAACACCGCGATGAGGTCCGCCGCGTCTGGACCCGGGCGGCTGGCCTTGCGATGGACATGCTGCAAAATTCCGGCCGCCTGCGTGGTGCGGCTGATCAGATCATTGCCGATACGGTTGGCGTTGAATTGTCGCTCAATCCGAAACCCGATCTTCGGGCGTTTGGCTATGACGACAAGGAAGCGATGGACCTGATCAAGCTGATCAAGGATCGCTTCAAGGTCTGGGCATGGAACCCGCTTGAGTGTGATTACCGGGCGAAGTTCACCTTGCCACAGCTCACCGACGCGGGCATTCGCAACTGGCTTGCCTTCGGCGAAAGCCTCGGCGTGATCCAGTACCTTCCGCGAAGCCAGCGGCTGGCGGGGACGAGAACGGGAACCAAGTTTCTGCTGTTCTCACCGCACAGGCTGGTGCAGGACACATCGAAATTTGAGGGGCTGTATCAGGGCATCATTCACGATGCGTTCGGCCGGCCGATTGCCTATCGTGTTCAGGAAGAGCGCGATGGCATGACCGTAAAGGTCGACTATCCGGCGCGTGACAGCGAGGGCAGGCAGCTTGTCATGCATGCCTTTGACCCCTTCAGTGCAGAGGATGTGCGCGGCGTCTCGCCGCTGACGCCGACATTTCGCAAGTATCTTCTCGCCGAAAATGTCGATGATGCCACCGCACAGCTGTTCTTTCTGCAGACGATCTATTCGATCATCCTGACCAGCGACAAGCCATCGGCTGAAGCCTTTGAGGCCCTGGAAGCGTTGAAGGATACGGGCGCCGAGAACGCCGCCGATATTGCCGCGGATTTTGCAAACTACTTCGGCGCCCAGCTTGAACGGGCGGCTGAAAGCGAAATCAAGCTTGGGGCCGGGGCCGGTGTATCGCAGCTTGCGCCGGGCGAAAGCCTGGACTTCAAGCAGCTCTCCGCGCCCGGTGCTCAATACTCCGACTTCATGGCCGCGATGCATCGGGAAACAGCCCGGGCACTCGGCATGTCATATGGCGGCTATACGCTCGACTATACCAGAGCAACCTATGCCTCGACGATGATGGAAAATTCGGCGCTCTGGCCGATTTCGCAGCGGCGCACCGATCGGATAGCAGCACCTCATATGCTGGTGCCCTATGGTGCCTGGCTGGATGAGGAAATTGGGGAAGAGCGCATTCCCTTCAAGGGCGGATATGAGGCCTATCGGGCGAATCGGGACGCAGTGCAGTGGGCGCTTTGTTTTGGACCATCCAAGCCAACAGCAGACGACAAGAAGCGGGCAGATGCCGCGACTGAGCGCCTGCAGAACGGCACATCTACGGTAGAGGCAGAATGCGCCGAGATTGGCTACGACCCTGAAGAGGTCTTCGAAAGCCGCAAGCGCTGGCACGAACGCTACAAGGCTGCTGGCATGACATCACCCTTTGACCGCAATACCGGCACGCCAAAGGCTGATGCCACCAGTGGTTCCGATAGCGGGAGCGCCACCAATGGCAACAGTTAAAATCAACGGCACTGCTGTCGACATTGATGATCCGTGCGCGATGGCAAGCGCGCTGCGCGCTGTCCGGTTGAAGCGGATTGCCGGTGAGGCGGTCGAAGAAAGCGAAATTCAGTCACCGGTTGGCAAGCGTCGCATTAAGCTTGCGACCACATCGATTTCCGATCTCGAACAGGAAATCGCCCGCCTCGAGACCGCATGTGCGGTGAAGAACGGCACACGCCGCGTCGGTCGACGCTGGTCGTTGCGGTTCTGATCAGGAGCTAAAATATGTCGATTGCCATGGGGCACATCGCGCAGCGGCTGTTCAATACACCGCTCGCCTATGATGAGCGGAAGGCTGAAGACTTTGTTCTCGGCCTCGGAGGAAGGATTTCCGGGAGCGATGTTGTCATCGTGAATGGTGGCAATGCCGTTCATCACACGGCCTTTGAAAACGGCAGGCCTTCCGCCGGCAGGCTTGGCGATTCCTTTGCCCAGCGAGAGTCCATCTGGGCTGGCGCCAAACTCTTCGTTCAGAATGGTGTCGCCGTTATCCCGATCGAGGGAACCCTCGTACACAAGGGGACATTCATTGGTCAGTCTTCCGGGGTAACCTCTTATGAGGGGCTGCAGACACAGATCGCTCTGGCGACACGGGACGACCGCGTGAAGGGTGTTGTTTTCGAGGTCGACAGTTTTGGCGGCGAAGTTGCCGGTTGCTTTGAGACTGCGCGGATGATCGCAGCGCTTTCGAAGGTCAAACCGACGATCGGCATTCTGACGGATTTTGCATTCTCTGCAGCCTTTGCCCAGGTCAGCCAGTGCCGGGAAGTTGTGGCGCCGGAATTCGGCGGTGCGGGTTCGGTTGGCGTGATCATGCTGCATGCCGACTACAGCGGTTACCTGGAGAAGGAAGGCGTTGCGGTCACGATCATTCGTTCCGGCACCAAGAAGGCCAATGGAAATCCTTATGAGCCTCTTCCGCAAGATGTGCAGGACAAGTGGCAGGCTGAAGCTGATCTCATGCGCGACCGTTTCGCAGAGATCGTCGGGCAGGGCCGTCGCGGTCGCACCACAAAGGCCAAGGTTCTGGCGACTGAAGCTGAGGCATTCACCGCCCGCGAAGCACTTGAGCGCGGGCTGATCGATGCGATCGGGGATCCGACGCAGGCCTTCGACGCCTTCGTCAAGGCAATCAACAAGGGCTGATCATGGCAGGTTTTCTGGAAGTCATCCACCGGGCGGTCACGTCCGGTGCGATCAACGATTCCCTTTTGCAGGGAGAGCCGGGCGCGGGAGCGTCCAATGTTGAACCGGCGGCTGATCCGGCCGCCAATGAAAAGGACCGTCATATGTCTGACGACAAGACACCGCCCGGCGCAGCAAAACCCGCCGCCGATGCGGATATGGCCGCGATGCGGAAGGAAGCGGCCGATGCTGCCAAAGCCCGTATCAAGGCCATCACCACCAGTGCTGAGGCCGATGGCCGCAGCGCGATGGCAAGTCACCTGGCTTTCGACACCGACATGTCGGCTGATGCAGCCATTGCGCTGATGGCGACGGCGCCGAAGGGCGACAAGGTGGGCGCCCCGAAAAGCTATGAACAGCAACGGGCGGCTGATCCGTCCGGGCTGGCAAAGCCGGTTGCAGGCGGCAAGCCCGCTGAGGCCAACGATGATCTCAACCCGGCAACGGTCTATAGCCGTCGCGCCGCAGTCAACAAGGGGGCCTGATCATGGCGCCAGTCACCGAAAAGGCCCGTGCCCTGGGCTTTGTCCTGTCCGAAGCGAACGGCAGGCGTTCGCGCGAAGTGCTGACGATTGCCGCGGGCAGCGGCATCGTCGAAGCCGGAACCGCGATCGGCAAGATCACGGCTTCGGGGAAATATGCACCGGCGCCGGATGCCGAGACTACCGGCATTGAAGGTGCGGAAACGGCAACTGCGATCTGCGGCTATACGGTCGATGCGACCGACGCGGATGTCGATGTTGCCTGCATCACCAATGACGCAGAGGTCAAAGATCCGATGCTGATCTTTGATGACAGCGTCGATGACACCACCAAGCGCACGGCGAAGCTGACACAGCTTGCCGCTGTCCGCATCAAGGCACGGTAAGGAGAACACACCATGTCGAACCCGAATCCCTATACCGGCGACCCCTTCAGCCTTGAAACGCGCACAGCGTCGATCAATCGCCAGCCCTATCGCCCGGGGCAGATCTCGGCTCTCGGTCTCTTCGAGGAAGATGGTGTCACCACCACTATGATTTCGATCGAACGGCAGGACGGAAAGCTTGGTCTGGTCGACCCGACCGAACGTGGTGGTCCTGGCGAGACGACGGATCAGGAAGACCGCGACGGCGTTCCGATCAAGATTCCGCATTATCAGCGGGACGATGCTATCAAGGCCGATGAGGTGCAGAATGTTCGCGCCTTCGGGACCGATAACACACCGGAAACGATCGAAGGCCGCCTTGCCGCCCGTGACCGGCGCCATGGTCAGGATCTGACGATGACGCTTGAGCATCAGCGTGTCGGCGCCATCAAGGGTATCGTGACCTCGAAATCCGGCGGCACGCTGCTGGATCTCTATTCGGCATTCGGCATTGCGCTTCCTGCAGCGGTTTCGCTTGAACTGGATGTCGACACCACCATCGTGTCGGACCTCTTCCAGGATGTCCGCTACGCAATCGAGGATGCGCTCGATCAGCCCTATGACGGCATTCATGTCTTCACCGGCCGGGATTTCCATAAGGCGCTCTGGACGCACAAGTCCGTTCGCGAAACTTTCATGTACAATGCCGGTGCTGCCGTCCTGCGCAATGATGTTCCGGATGTCTTCGAATTCTGCGGGGCGACATGGGAGCGCTACAAAACCGGCACCAAGGCGACGGCCAATCTCGGATCGGCCTATATCGCTGCTAATGAGGCCCGCGTTTGCATGACTGGCGTTCCCGGTCTCTACATCACGCGGTTCGCGCCGGCAGACTACAACGAAACGGTCAACACAATGGGCCTGCCGTTTTACTCGAAGGCAATCGAGATGTTGAACGGCAAGGGCTATGACTATGAAGCCCAGATGAATGCGATTTCGATTTGCACCATGCCGGAAACGCTGCGCAAGTTGACGCTGACCTGATTTTAATATCGTCGTTTATTATCAGTCTAATAGCGGAACCGGTTAACAGACCGGTTCCGGTTTTCGAGATCAATGGCTGATTGGTTTCGGCAACCGGAAAGGACATTCCAATGGCAGACAAGAACATGCGGATCGCCTTCAAGCATGGCGGCAAAATCCCCGCAAGCGTGATCGGCGAAAGCAAAGATAAAAGCGTTGCGCCCCATGAGGCTGTGACCGTACCGGCGGCTTATGGTCAGCATCTGGTCGAAGACAAGTTCGCCTATAAGGTCGACACCGTCACTGAAACGGATGCCGCCAAGGCCGAAAAGAAAGCTACAGCCGAAAAGGCCAAGGCCGAAAAGAAGGCCGCTGCCGAAAAGGCGAAGGCTGAGAAGGCGCTTGAAGATGCCAAGGCCGCGCTCGAGCTCGCAACTGACGATGACAGCAAGGCTGCTGCTAAGACCGCCCTTGAAGCGGCTGAAGCCGCTCTCGCCGCGCTTTCTGCCTGAGGCCGGCCAATATGGTTGACTGGGTGACTGTCGAAGCTCTGACGGAAGAAAGCTGCGCGGGCATTTTCGATACCGTCGATCTGACGCTTCAACCGCGTGCCAAGGTCCTGAC
This sequence comes from Martelella sp. HB161492, assembly GCF_013184775.1. Lineage (GTDB taxonomy): Bacteria > Pseudomonadota > Alphaproteobacteria > Rhizobiales > Rhizobiaceae > Martelella. The sequence continues at coordinate 178,544 of NZ_JAATVV010000002.1, read as the reverse complement.
GGTAAACCATCCTCCGCAGGATGATCCTGACCGGGCAACCTTTTCGTTCGTCGGCAGTATCGAACTTGAGCCGCCGATGGAGGTCATCGCGAGGCATAAGCCTGCCGATCCGAAGGCAGGGCCATCCGTCGCTTATGATGCCGTCCTGACGGCGCTCATTTCCGATTGGCCTTACCAGCCGAAGCGCAATGACCGGGTGATCGTTGATGCCACCGGCGAGGTCTACAAGATTGCCGCAAAGATCGCGGATGGCGGCTCTCGTCCTGCCTGGTTTCTGATGAAGGAAGTTGAACGTGCTGGCAGCTGAAGCAATGCGACTGGCGGCTATGGAGGCTTTGAACCCGACGGCGGCGAATGCCGGGACGATTGCTTTCCCGACGCTTGCGGGGAAGTTTGTCTATGACAGCCGCTCTATCGCGCTCGAAGATCTCGACCGGACGCGGGATTATACGCCGACGCTGGCGCTCTTCACCTCGGAAAGCCATGCATCCTCCATGGGCGAGGCGGCAGCGATGGGGGACACTTCGGCGCGTGCAACGCTTGAAATCGTTGCAGAGCTCGCTGTGGTGGCGCAGGACGGGGACGGCGAATTTGCCGATGCGGCCGATATGGCGCAGACGGATACCGACGCCCGGCTTGTGCTTGCCGCACTCTGTTCGCAGGTGCGCTGCCTGCTGCAATATGGCAATGCCGGGCTTGCCTGGCGGCGGGTGGTCAAGCAGGTGGCAGAGGTTCGGGAACAGGCTTTTGCCTCGCCGGAACTCGGGCTGCGCTATCACCGCACATTGCTGACATTCGTCTGCGATATCGCGGATGATGAATTCGATCTTGAGAATGGCGGTCTGCCGGAACCGCTGCTTTCCGTCTTCAATGCGCTGCCGGAAAACTCCTATGCCAAGGAAAAGCTTGCAGCGCTCGCCTCACATTTCACAGTCGATGCGCGGACACCGCTTGAGGTGATCCACGGCGATATCGGCAGTGGTCTGGCTTTCGAGGCCAGCCTTACAACCGATCCCTGATCCAAACATCTGATGGAGGGCCTGATGGCCGATCTCTATGTGCCGCGTGACGGCATGCGCATTCCCATGCCCTATCGTCAGCCCGACTGGCCGCAGGCGGGACGCGCGGTGAACTTTGCCAACCCCTATGAAAGCCGGCTCGTCAAGGACGGCGATCTCGTCAAGGCCACCGTGAAGACGGCCAAGGCCTCCACCTCGAAAGGATCCACGGAATGACGATCCCGACCAATCTTGTCGCGCCGCTCTTCACCTTTGATGTGCAGTCCGGCGGCGCCTTCAGTTCTGAAACCAAGGCCATTATCCTGGCACACGGGCTTGCGGCCGGTTCGCTCGGCGAAGGCGAAATCGCGCTCTGCACGTCGAAGACGGAAGCGCGCAATCTTGCCGGTCGCGGTTCGATGCTGGAAACGATGTTCATCGGCCTTCTGCGGAATGCTCCGACGCAACAGATCTATCTTGCCCGGGTTGCCGATAGCGGCACGGCCGAGATCCGCACGATCACGATCGGAACACCGCCTGCGGCTGGCGGGCAGGGCGTGCTGCAGATTGCTGGCAACAATGTCAGTGTCGAGCTTTCGGCCGGCATGACGGCCAATGATCTGGCGACGGCGCTTGCCGCCGCGACCAATGATTTCTACGATGAATATAAGGGCTATTCGCTGCCTTTCACCGCGACGGCGGCAACCAATGTCGTGACGCTGACGGCGCGCCACAAGGGCACCTATGCCACGGACATCGATGTCTATGTTCCGGTTCTCGACCGGGTGAATGCCTTCTCCGGGCTCTTCACCTTTGCCACGACCACGGCGGGCGCCGGGGCACCTGATCTCTCCGACATCATCGCCGCGATGAATGATGACATGTTCGAAATCATCATTTCGGCCTTTGGCGATGCAGCCAATGTCGCGCTGCTGAAGGACTTTCTGAATGAAGATACGGGCCGCTGGTCCTATGCCCAGCAGCTCTATGGACATGCCTTCTATCCCTTCACCGGCACCTCGGCTGAACTGGTGGCAAAGGCCGCGCTGCAGGACAACTGGCATGTGACGAATATTTCCATGCTTGCCAATGGCGGCAATGCCACGCCGGAATATCTGCGGGTGGCCTGCGTCGTCGGCACGATTGCCGAATGGCTTGGCGGCGGTTCCTCCGGTGATGTGTCGCGCAACCAGACCGGCCTTGTGGTGCAGGATGTGGCGGCCCCGCGTGACCGCGCCTACTGGATGGACTATGCGACCCGCAACGTGCTGCTGAAGAATGGTGTCTCGACGCTGACGGTCGATGGTTCAGGCGATGTGACGATCGACAAGATCATCACGCAGGGCATGACGACGGATGATGTTCCGGATACGACCTTCCGCGACATTCAGGTGCCCTATCAGCTCACTTATGCGCTGAAGAAATTCCGTGCTGACCTTGCGTCCGAACACGGAAACAAAGCCATCGCTGACGATAACCCGGGCAACCTCGATGCGATTTCGACGGTCAAGGACATCAAGGCCACGCTCTACCATTCAGCCGCCGGCATGCCGGGCGTGATCGAGAACCCGGCGACGTTCCTGTCAAACCTGGTTGTCACGCGTGACAGCGAGAATGCGAACCGGGTGAATGCATCGCTGAAGATCGATGTCGTGAACCCGCTCGATATCTTCGCCGGTGTCGCGAAGATCTACAGCCAGATCAACTGAGCCTTTCCCTTATCGTCTGACGGTGGCCGCTAAGGCGGCGCCGCCTTTTCAAGGAATTATGAGATGAGCAAATTTGCCGGGCGTATGAGCGTCAGGTTGTCCAGCGGTGTGCTGATGACCATGCGCGGGACCTTCAACCTGAAGGCCTCGCGGATCTCGTCTGAAACGCAGACCAACCAGGATGGCAGCACCGATCGCATTCTGACACCGAAGCCGAATACGGCTGAAGTGACCTTCAAGGATGACGGGCAGGACTTTGAAGCTCTGCTGCTCGCCGATGCAGAGTCCGTCACCATCATCGAAGAACATACCTCAGTCGCGCATTATTTCACCGGGGCATTCTTCACGGGCGATCCGCAGGCGAACCGGATGACCGGCGAGGTGACCGGCCTCACGCTGAATGCGGATAATTACAAGCGGGATAACAGCTGATGGGGGAGATTACAGTCCCACTCTCCAAGAGCTACCCGGCCGGTGACAAGACCTTTGCCAAGGTGGTGCTCCGCGAACCGACCTATGCCGATATCTATATGAGCGGCCTCGGTGAGCCGGTTGAATGGCAGCCGGCAAAGGGTGGCGGTGTTGTCCAGCTTGTCTATTGGGAAACGATCGACCAATACCTTCAGCGCCTGATTGTCGAGCCAGGATACGAGCATATCGCAAAGCTATCTGCGCAGGATTCGAAGAAACTGAAGCGGGGTGTCATCGGTTTTTTTTCGGATGTTCCGACCTCGACAGGGTCGGAGACTTCTTCGCCTTCAGGCTCGGATGGGACACAGGCCGCATCGAGCGAATGACGATTTCCCAAATGCTTTTCTGGGTGCAGCGCTGGTCTGAATTTCAACGGAATATGAGCCATGGCGAACAAGGAAGTTGAAGCACGGCTGAAGATCACGGCCTATGATCGCACCTCTGGTGTCTTCTCACGCATTGCGGAGAGGCTGGGTATGGTCAGCAGCCGGGCAAATCAGGTTAACGCAGCCTATAGCCGTGCAGGCCAGGCCGCGCAGAGCGCCGGGGTGATGTTTACGCGAGGGCTCTTGCCGGCTCTGGCAGCTGTCGGCACTGCGAAGGTCATCAAGGATGCGGCAGAAGTTGAGCGGCAGATGAACCGTATCGGCATCACTGCAGGTGCGACTGCTGAAGAAACAAAAGCCGCAGGTGACGCCATCAGGTCAATGACCAAGGGGGTTGCACTCAGTTTTCAGGATGGCGTGGAAGCTATCGACACGTTAACCGCCTCTGGTATGGATCTGAAGGAAGCTATGAACTTTCTGCCGGCTGTTCTGGCAACGACGCAGGCAACTGGTGCTGAAGCTGTAGATATTTCGAACACAGCCCTGAAAACATCTTCTGCTTTAAAGATCTCTGCGGGGCAGATGGCCGACGCCTTTGATCTCATGGCTGCGATGGGCAAGGCTGGTCAATTTGAGCTGAAGGACATGGCTTCGTTTATTCCGAACCTCGCGCCAGCATTTGCCAATCTTGGCTATGAAGGAACGCAGGGGCTCGGCAATTTGCTGTCTGTTCTCCAAACTCTTCGAGAAGCAACGGGGGATGCATCAAGCGCGGCCACGCAGGCTTCGGATATCTTCGGCAAGATGTATTCCGAAACGACGGTGACGGCGTTCAAGAAGTTCGGCATTGATCTGCGCAAGCAAATGGATGCAGCTGTGAAGGCGGGCGCTGATCCGATCGAAGCCTTTATCAAGCTTTCTGAAACGGCACTTGATGACAACATGACCAAAATGCCTGTGCTCTTCACAGATAAGCAGTTCCGTGACGGCATGACATCGCTGCTGCAAAAGAAGGACAGCTATCAGACCTATCTCGATGTTGCTAACTCGCCCGATGTTGCCGGGACTGTCGATCGCGACCTTCAACGGGTGCTTGGGGATTCACAGGCTTCTATCGACAAGATGGAAAGCGAATGGGATCGGTTCATCAATAAGGTCGGGACTGGCCTCGCAGAGGCCGTAACGCCGGTTCTGAATGGTGCAAGCGATCAGCTGGATTTCAAGAGGGCGCAGGACAAATATATTGCGACTCTTGGGCTGACTGGGGATGACCTATTTGCCGCACAGGAAGCCGCGAAAGTACCGCCTCCAGGATGGGGAGAACCATCCCAAAGAGCCATCGCAATGGCGATCCTGGGGGGATATCAAGGGCAGTATCGTGGCCGGGACATTAACGAGTGGCTGAAGGTTCCGAATGGTACTGACATTCTCAGTTGGGTTGCCGGATATGTTCAAAATTCCCTAACGGAACAGGAACATGCTGCCTTTGGCGATACCAAAGACTGGCAAGAGCAGATGCAGCGCTATTGGAATGAGGGCAGACCACTGCCTGTTCAAACCATGCCTATGCCCCCCGAAATTGTCGTTCCGCCAATGTCGCCAGAACAAAGGTCATCGGCCCGGCATGGCCCGGACAACGGTGAATCGCCATCGAGTAATGGTGTCTGGGGGCAATGGGAAGACTGGATCGGGGTCACGCCGGCCGATCAGAAAATGTCGCCGCAACAGCGAAAAGCAGCCCGGCATGCCACGCCGGATGATACCCTGCAGCTCGGCGCCGAGAAGATCCGCGAAGCGGGAACCGATGCCGGGCGATCTGTCAGCGACAGCGCCGATGCAATCCGCCGGGCGGGCGCTGATGCTGCTAGCGCCATTGATGGCGCAGCGCAGCGCTTCAGCCGGACCGTCGAAGGCGCGATGAGCGCCGCAGAGCGCAAGGCGGCGCGTCATGGTGGCAGGGCCAATGTCAACACCGGGCAATCGATGAAGCCACGGGATAACGCACCAGAAGGGGCCTATTGATGCGATACTGGCCGGATAGCCTGCGGCGCGCCAGCTTCAATGGCGTGCCGTTCTGGGTCGATTATGAAAGCCTCTCCGGTGGCAAGCGGCTGGCAAAACATGAGGTTGCCGGGGGCTATGTTTCCGAGACGGAAGAACTCGGCCTGACAACGCCCGGCCACGATATCACCGCCTATGTGATCGGGGATGATTCCAGCACATATGCGATCGCGCTTCGCGCCGTCTTTGATTTGCCGGGGAAGGGGGCGCTGATCCTTCCTGTCGATGGCCTGATGATGGCGACGGTTGAGCGCTACTATCGTTCACGGGCGAAGGATCGCATGGGCTATATCGCCTTCGATATCAGCTATGTGCCGCAACCTGTTTCGGCCACGCTCGGGCTTTCGCTCGGCAATCTTGATTCTGTCGTAGCCGCCGGGTTCTCGGCGGCACAATCCGCCCTCTCGGGACTGTTCTGATGGCTGCCGATATCGAAACCTTAATTGACTGGCTCTCGGGGTTGGCCTCGGCCATCGTCAGCGACAGCGACGATCTTGGCGATCTCACCGCGCGCCTTGAAGAAATGGCGGCACTGGGTTCAGACGATGCGGCTGCAGAGGCGCTTTCGATCATGCAGGTGATTGGTGAAAGCGTTTCGACCGAAGTGCAGTTTGCCGCTCTCAAGCTCGATCCGGATGCAACAGACGATACGCTTTCGGTGATGCAGGTTCTGCTATCCTTCGGACTTGCGATCGGCGGTCCGCGTGTTGACTGGCGTTCGCGGCCTTCGGCGCGGGCGGCGCGGCAGCGCATTTCCGATGCGGGTGTTACCGGTGTTGCGGTTGCTGCTGCCATGGGGGTGGATGGCAATGACCTCTATGCCTGGCTCGCTTCTGTCATCGCCATGTCGGTACGCATTGTTTCCGAACTGGCGGCGACGGCCACGCCGATGGTGACCGTCAGGACATCGCTTTCGCTGCCATCTTCCGTGCTGGCGCATAAGCTCTATGGCGATCCGACCCGGGCACAAGAGCTTGTGGACGGCGCCGGCAGTGGCACGCCGCTGGTGATGCCGACAACCTTCAACGCACTGGCAAGCTGACATGTTTGAGACTGTAAGGCTCGAAGGGCTCGATCTTGATATCAAGACATTCGAGTTCGAAAGCTCGGCCGAAGAGGCCGTCAGCCAGGTGCGGATATCCTGCAAGCCGCCGGGCGATGGGCTCGACCTTGAGCCTGGCACGGCGGTCAAGGTCTATGCCGGTTCGGATCTGTTGCTGACAGGGTATCTGCGCGACATCGTTCCCGGGCATGACAAGGATAATCGAACACTCGATATCACCATCGTGTCGCGGACTGTCGATGCGACCGAATGTTCGGTTGAGCATGAAAGCGGCGAGGTTATCGGCAAGACGATCGACGCCGTTGCCCGTGAATTTGATACGCTTGATATCGGCATTGTTGCCGATGAGGAATTTCCGACCGAAGCAAAGGTGAAGCTCGAAATCGGTGAAACGATGTTCGCGGCCATCGAGCGCGTGGCACGCGGTCGCGGTATCCTGATCTATGACACGCCAGAGGGAAAGCTGAAGCTGACAACCAAACAGGAAGGCACGCTTTCCGGTGGGTGCTTATGGGGTGTCAACATTGAAAGAGCTGATGCAACGCTGACGGAACAGGGCCGCTACAGTCCGGTGATTGTTCGCGGGCAGACAACGGAAGCGGGTGACATTACCGCCGAGCGAAAGCAGGCGACGGCGACAGATGACACGGTGAACCGCCGCCGGCCGCTGATCCTGAAATTTGATGGTAATGCCGGGACGGAAAGCGCCAAGGAACGCGCCGTCTGGACCGTGCAACGCAATGCCGCCAAAGCGCTTGAAGTGCACCTGACAGTCACTGGCTGGCGCGACAATGCAGGCCAGCTCTTCCGCCGCAACTGGATGATCCTGGTGCAGGACAAGTGGCTTGGCGTTGATGGCAAGCTGGTGATCAAGCGGGCGATCCTGCGGCAGGACGGGGCAAGCGATGGCACCGTGGCATTGCTGACGCTTTGCGATCCGCGCGCGCTCGGCGGGGAAAATCCCCGCGGTAAAACCAGCAAGGCCTACAAGGCGAAGGCAAAAGGAAAATCGAAGTCTGTCGACTGGGCGGAATTCGTTGAAAAGCGTTCGCAGGGTGAATGGTGATGAACCTTCGGCAGATCACACTAAACGGCGATGTTTCCGTGCAGTCCGGCCGCCAGTTCATGAGCGGGCAGGGCCACTATAATGACGGCTTCACCAATCTGTTGCGGATAGAGCCGCATGGCTTTGCATCGGTTCCGGTGAAGGGAGCGCGGGCCATTGTCGTCTATCCCAGAGGCAATCCCGAACAGGCCTTCATCATCGGTGGTGAAAGCGGCCAGCATCGCCCGTCACTGCCATCCGGCGGGGCTGCGCTTTATGACAGCACCGGCAATATCGTCAAGGTGATTGGTTCCGGCATCGTTGTCGATGTCGCAGGGCGAACGATCACGATCACGGCCGGTCAGTGGACGCTGACAGGCGATGCCGAAATCACCGGCAATCTGACGCTGAATGGTGACCTGACCGTCAACGGCAATATTGGCGCCAGCGGCAACGGAACCTTTGGCGGATCGGTGACCGATGGTGATGGCGACGGGGGTGCATGATGCTGAGGATTGTGCCTGTCGGTGACGATGGCGAAACCTACCGCGCGCCGGATCTGGTCTTTGATGGTGTGATTGCCGACCTGGTGGTCAATGGCCTGGACCATGCGGAAGCGCCGGGCGATTTTCAGGCAGAGCAGGGGCTTGCGACACAGGTGCTTATCTGTCTGATGACTGATGCCCGCGTGCATGAAAGCGAGCTTCGCGACGGTGATGAAAATCGCGGCTGGTTTGGCGATGGCTTCGACCTTGCCAAGGATGAAACCGCGATCGGCTCGCGGCTCTGGCTGCTGCGCCGGTCGGCGCTTGTCGACGGTATCGAGCAAACGGCAGAAGACTATGCACGGGCTGCCCTGCAGCCGCTGCTTGATCAAAAGGCGGTCAGCAGGATCGATGTGAGCGCCACCGCTACGCGGGAAAAAAGGCGGCTCGACCTTTCCGTTTCGCTTTATGGGCGCGCGGGTTCCGTCATCTATTCGCAGCGTTTCGCGCTGCTCTGGGATCAGGCCTCCGGTTTGGAGTGATTTTTCATGGCATGGACAACAAGAACGCTGGCCGAAATTTCGGCACGCGTGCGCGGCGCTTTCCGGCAATATCTGCCCGGGACCGATTCCGCACTCGCCAATAATTTCGTCACCATCACCGGAAAGGTGATTGCCGGGCTGGCGCATGAATTTGAATTGCGCATGGCCTGGCTTGCAAGGCAGATGTTTCTGTCCACGGCAACAGCTGTCAGCTGGATTGAGGCGCATTGCTATGAAGTTGGCATCTATCGCAACCAGCCAACCCGTGCGAGCGGCAATATCACCGGCACGGGAACGGCCTCAACCACCTATCCGGCCGGTATCCGGTTCTATTCCGGCAATGTCACCTATGTGACGACGGCAGCGGCGACGGCTGCAGGCGATGGAACGCTTGTTCTTGCCGTGCGTGCCGAAGTGAAGGGAAGCACCGGCAACCGTGACAGTGGCGGCATATTGGCGCTTTCCGATGGCGGCATCTATTCCGATCTGTCATCGACCTTCACCGTTGATGACGATGGGCTCGGCGGCGGCGCTGACCTTGAGGATAAGGAAAGCCTGCGCGCGCGCGGTCTGCAGCGAAAGCAGAACCCGCCCGGCGGCGGAACGCTGACCGACTATGAGCGCATCGTGCTTGCTGTTTCCGGCGTAAAGGCCGCATGGGCCTATCAGATGACCGGCGGGACGGCGAGCGTTGTGGTGCTGTTCCTGTTCGAAGGCCGGGACGATTACATTCCGCTCGCTTCCGACGTGGCCGTCGTGCAGGCGGCAATAGATGATAGCAGGCTGATCCGGGCTGATGACAGTGTTGCATCGGCCCCCGTTGCCTATTCTGTCGATATCGAAATCGACGGGCTTGAAAATGATACCGATGATGTGCGGGCCGCAATCTCGACCGCGATAAGCGCCATGTTCATTGCCAAGTGCAAACCCGGCACGGATGCTGAGCCGTTCTCGCTGTCTCGCTCCTGGATCTCGGAAGCGATTTCGGGGGTAACCGGTGAGACCCGGCATGAGCTGGTGACGCCTGCCGCCGATATCCTGCTTTCCGGCGGCAATTTTCCGGTACTCGGAGATGTGACCTATGGCGCGTGACAGTGGTTTTAACACCGTCACCACGATCGCCAGCGAGCGGATTGGCGGTTCGCCAACCGGCTTTGCTGTCGACATGGAGGCGGTCACCGACTGGCCGGAAGGCGACGACGGGCTCTATCTCGGTCTGGTGGTGCCGACTGGTTATGACGGTTCGGAGAACCGGGAAACACGCGTGGTCGCCCCATGGGACAGCCTGACGGCCCCGGAAAATGATGAGCTGATCACGCCGGCGCTTTCCTTCTGGCCGCAGGGCGCAGCCTGGGGCACACCGGATGGCGAGGCCATGCCGCTTTCGACAACGCTCGCCAAATTCACGCGCGTGCTTTTGTCGCCGTTCATCGATCTCTATGCCCGGGCCTACGCGCTTGTTTCGGAAAGCACGGTGCAGGGCATCTCTGTCACGCTGGACCAATGGGAAGCCGATTACGGATTGCCGGGCCCCTGCGGCGTTGGGAATGGCACCACGGCCGAACGGCTGCGCGAACTGGAAACCAAGCTGCTTTCTGCTGCCGTGATTACACCGGGCGATTTCATCGCGCTCGCCAAGACCTATGGCTTTGAGATCACCATCGAAGAGCCAGCGGTGTTTGAGTGCGGATTTTCCGAATGCGGCGGCGAGCATGAGCTCGGGCCATTGTCAGAAGAACGCTACTGGTTCGTGACGGTGCGCAATCTGGCGGTCGACTATTTCCGCGTCGGCGAAAGCCAGCTTGGCAGCGATCCGCTGTTCTCGCTCGGCGCCGCCGAACGTCTTCTATGCATGCTGAAACAATTCGCTCCGGCCTGGAGCATTCCGGTGCTTGCCACCGAAAGCGAGGAATAATGGAATACAAGCCGCCATATGGCTCGACTGATCCCGATGCCAGCTATGTCGACCGCAACACGCCCGGGGCCCAAAAGGGGTCTGTTCCACCGGCTGCGGCGATTGAAGATCCGCAACGCGAAATCGTCGCTGCGATTGAAGCCGCCGGGCTGACGCCGGATGGCGATGACCTGACGCAGCTTGCCCAGGTCTTTGCCCTGTCCGGTCTGGCGCATGGCTATCAGGGCTATGGCACCGCCGGAAGCTACAGTTTCGTTGTTCCGGCAACGCGCTGGTATTTCGTTGAATGTTATGGCGGCGGCGGTGGTGGCGCGATGAATAGCGGCGGGGCGCAGGGAGAAGGCGGCGGCGGTGGCGGCTATGCCTGCGAATGGCTGTTGCTAACGGCAGGCAGCAGCGTTTCCGTCACGGTCGGCGCCGGTGGCTCAAGCGCAACAAGTGGCTCGGCCGGTGGAAGTTCTGGCGGCACCAGCAGCTTTGGCGCCTACCTTTCCGCGACCGGCGGGACCGGAGGCACAAGCGGCGGCTATTGCGGCGCAGGTGGATCAGGCGCGGGCGGCACAATCAACCTTGTTGGCCAGTCCGGCGTTGATGGTGTTGCAGGCTATGCCGCTGCCGGAATCGGCGGCGATTGCGCCGGGCCTATCGGCGGCAAGGGAGCACAGAGCGCCGGCAGCGTAACATGGCCCGGCGGTGGCGGATCGGTCATTGCCAATGGGTCATCTTCGGCATGGGCATCAAGCGGTGCACCCGGTGCTGTTCTTATCAGGTGGTGAAATCATGACACGATATGCACGGATTTATGACGGTAAGGTTGTCGAGATTATCGAAACGGATGAGCTTATTTCTTCGCTGTATCATCCGGATGTGGCCGCTACGTTTGCTGAGGTTGATGGGACGGTTGTCGAGGGCATGATTGCAGCCAGTGACGGGACATTCACGGCCGCAGCGACGGTGGATCTTCCGACTGTCAAAACGCAGCTCACTGCATTGATTGATCGGCTGGCAGAAACCGAACGCGCAAACTTCATCACACCCGGCGCCGGGCAGGCCATGGCCTATTCCGAGAAGGCCGCCCAGGCAAAGGCCTGGCTTGCGGCCTCAGATCCGGTAACAGCTGATTATCCCATGCTCGCAGCGGAAGTGGGCATTACCGGCGAAACGATCGGTGATGTGGCCGCGGCCGTCAATGCAGCCTATCTGGCATGGGTCACCACGGGTGCAGCTATCGAAGCGATCAGGCTTCAGGCCAAGGCCGATATTGCCTCGGCCGAAACGCTGGCGGCGGCACAGGCAATTATCGCCGGCATCATCTGGCCGTCAGCTGCAGAAGGGGCAAGCGCATGACAACCTTTGTTCAGAAAGATATCGGCAGCACATGGGTCAAGATCGCCGATGGCGCAACCTGGTCTGATGTGCTGTTGCAGATCCGTGGCGGGCGCACGGTGCATGTCTATGTCGGCGCAGATGATCCGCCGGCAGCTAATGAGGATGGCTATTTCACGCTGTCCGAACAAGCCTATCCGGGTGCTTCCTTCTCGCCACTGGAAACGGAAAACATTTTCGTGCGTGCCGGAACCAGCCTTGGTGCCATCATCGAAGGCGACAGGGCAGCGCGATGACGGCGAAGTTTCCGCCGCGCTGGTCTGAGCGCTGGCCATTTCCCTCTGTTCTGCGCGCAGGGCGGGGGCTGATCGGCTATCGCCTTTCCCCGAACACGGCCACCGACTGGCCGGAAGATGATGCGGCAACCATTGTCGGTTATCCGGCAGCTGCCTTCAGCGCCACAAGCTATGCGCTCGATGCTGCAAGCGGAATGGACTGGCCGGAAGCAGACAGCGACCGGTTGGTCGGTGTTGTCGTTCCCTATTTTTCGTGAGGTTTTCCCTTGGCAAAGGTTCTTGAAATCACCGACGATCCGTCTGGCTTTTTCTATGTCGACGGCATGGCGATCCGCCGCCGGCCGGAAACTGAGCCCGGAAGCTACCCGATCAGCTTTCGCGTGACCGATGGCAGCCATGTCTATGGCGGCTCGGACACGATCGAAATTGCCGATGGTGGCTATGGCGTGGATACGGCTGACAGCGGATATGTCTGGCCGGGTGTGCTGGCAAACGATAACGACAGCCTCTACCGGCTGACCTCGCTTGACGCAGCAGACATTCTGACAGCGGACACCAAGGACATCTATTTCCCGGCGCCGCAGGTGGCACAGGAATCGATCACACCGGTCACGCGGCTTGGCTCGAAGCTTTATTTCGATGCTTCGAAGGTGCCCTATATCGCTGCGGCTGGCGAGGCAGCATTTACACGGCTCTATGATGATCGCAAGCTGTCAATCGAGGGTCCTGCAAGCGGCCTCGCTGGCGCAGAGACTAACCCAAGGCTGTGGCAAATATCCGGCGCAACCACCACCGACGAAGCAGCAGCGTATGGTGATCTTGTTAATGGTTTGCGTGTTGCGTCATCAGGGCAAAACTACCAACGAATATTCAGGACTTACACAGCATCCGCAGTCTCTGGAACAACATATTTTGCACACGCGCTCGTAAGAAAAGGGACCAGCGCCACAGCAAGCATTCGTTTCAGGAATGGCACTACATCCACAGAGAGCACCGCTATTGTTACTTTTGCGACCGGTGTTATGTCGTCAACTGCGGCAAATGCTGGCTCTGTGTCGAACATGTTTGCGCTGGACCTTGGCAACGACTACTGGTGGTTTGGAGGGGCATTTACACTTATAGCAGATGCTTCATCCATAACTATTGGAGTTGGACCGGAGTCGGTAACCTCTGGCGAAGATGTTGTCGTGTATGCCGGACAGCTAGAGCCCGGCAGCCGCCAATCGTCCATTATTCCGAACATCACCTCAAGCGCTGGCGTCCGCGCTGAAGACCAGTGCCTGCTCGCAGATAAGGCCATCGCGCTGTTCAATCGCACCAAGTGGACCATGGTTCTGGACTTCGTGCCGTATAAGCGGACAAGTACTGAAAATAGTCGTGTGTTTGGAGTTGAGGGAACTAGCACTGGGGATCGAGCCCTCTTGTATGCGCGATCTACGGATGGGGTATATCAGTTCAGTATTTTCAAGGATACTAATAGCATTGCTTCCATCGCCACCGCATTAACCGCAACCTTTGCAAGTCGGATACGTTTTGCAGTGTCTTGTGATGGCGCAACGCTGCGGACCTCCGTAAACGGCGCCGCCGTTCAAACGGCTACACTAACAGATACGGTACCTGCGTTCGTTGCTGGCCGCATTGGCGCCACTCCCTCTGGTGCCAACTATTATAACCTCCTCCGCAATGAATTCTCCATCTACGATGGGGCCGCGACCGACGCGGCGCTCCAAGCTTTGAGTGCAATCTCATGAACGATGTTTTCCTGAAATTCACTGATGAAGCAACCGCGCTCGCTGCTCTCGCTGCCGAAGGCATCGTTCCGGATACCGAAAACGAAAAGCTCCCGACCATGGGCGCGCTTTCTGATGGCACCGACTTTGTGCTGCACGTCTGTGGCCAGGGATCGGGCACAGTGTACGAGCCCACGGGCAACACCATCACAGACGTCAATGCGGAAACTGGCGAAGATAATAGCCGGCCAGAGATGGCGGCTGTGATCGGTTATCACATCAACATGCGTTTTGACGGTGATGTGCCGGCAAGTCTCGCGGCCTTCGATATCGCACCGGCCACACCGGCCGAGCGCTTCGCCTGAGGCGAGAACATGCGTTCCTATATCTGATCTGGCGCATGTAAACGTGACCAATCCGGCAACGGAACACGAACAGACCCTGAAGGTCTTTTCCTGACCATTTTACTACTCCTTGAGGACCATCAAAATGCGCCTTGGCGGCGATGTGCCCGCCAGCCTTGCGGCCTTCGATATCGCACCGGCCACACCCGCCGAGCGCTTCGCCTGATCTGATCCCTTCCTGAAACTTTTGATGACCGTTCCGGCTGGCTGCGCGCCAGTGGGGCGGTGGAGCTATGACCATGTCTGATGATAAATCCTTTGTTCTCTGGCTTGAGGGGCGTCTGACGGCGCACGGCTTTACACCTGGCGCGATCGATGGCGTCTTTGATGAGGCTGCCCGTTCATCGCTCGTCGCCTTCCAGCGGTCAAAATCCATCAAGCCCAGTGGCGTTGCCGATAAGGAAACCGTGGCTGCATTGCGGCTGTCTTCCTCTCGCGTTGCTTCGAAGCTGCTGGCGGAAATTCCCAACCGCGATATTGTGACCACCTCGGCGGGCCGGGGACCGTGGCCGATTCAGCGTGACTGCATCTCATTCTATGGCGACCCCGCCAATGATGTGCCCGGGCGACTGGTCACGGTTCCCGTGCCATGGGATTGCCGGGCATCATGGAACCTTAATCTTCGCATCACGCGGCTTCGGCTGCATGAAAAGG
Source organism: Martelella sp. HB161492 (assembly GCF_013184775.1). Taxonomy (GTDB): domain Bacteria; phylum Pseudomonadota; class Alphaproteobacteria; order Rhizobiales; family Rhizobiaceae; genus Martelella. The sequence goes on along the minus strand of NZ_JAATVV010000002.1, from coordinate 163,519 downwards.
TCGCTGACAGCGCGGCACGCTGCCTTGAAAAGGCCGGGCGTCGCTTTGGCAGCGAGGCACGCCACACGCTCGGGCTTGATCTCTGTGGTGGCTCCTATGCCAAGCGTCGGATGCGCGGCGGCTCAAGCTGGTCCATGCATGCCTTCGGCTGCGCGATTGACTGGGACCCGGACCGCAACGGCCTTCACACGCATGCGCCGGCCGCGCGCCTTTCCCATGATGATGCGCTGCCCTGGTGGCGTGAGATCTGGGAGGCGGAAGGCTGGGTCTCACTCGGCCGCCATGCTGATTACGACTGGATGCACGTCCAGGCCGCGAGGCTCTGAACAGCAACAGACCGCACCGGGCGGCTCCCGGTATTTTTCCTGAACATCTGAGGTTTGATATGCGCAGATTCATTTTTGCTGCGGTAGCGCTTGGCGTTGCCCTGTTCCTTCCCTTTGCGGCGTCAGCGGCCGATGGTTCGTTCTCGATCAGTTGGGGTGATCTTGTCGCCTCCAATATCGACACGATTGCAATGGTCGTTGTCGCGGTCATCCTCTGGCTGGCGGGCAAGACCGGGCTGAAACAGTATCTCTACACAAAGTCGGCCGAACAGCTGCTGGCAAAAGCCATTACTTATGGCTTCAATTCGGTCGCCGGCGCCGCCAAGGGCAAGGCCCTGACGATCGATACGGGCAATGCGGTGGTCAACACTATCCTCAATTATGTGCTGTCCAAGGGGCCTGGCTGGCTGATCACGTGGATGGGCGGTGAAGCGGCGATCATGGAAATGATTATCGCCCGGCTGGATCTCGGCGCCGAGATCTCATGGGATGCTGAAAGCCGCACGCTGGTTTTCGCCGATGACAATGCGGAGGCGGCAGGCAGCGCCGCTTCTGCCTGATGGCTGCAATCCTCGCGGCAGCCTGGTCAAAGCTGCTTGAGGCGTTGGCAATGATCGTTGCCACCGTCGCAAGCAATCTGATCGCTGACTATCAAAAGAAGGTCAGCGATCAGCAGGACGCCATCGATGAGACTGTCGACAAGGCAGAGGCGAAAATCAATGACAAGATCGACAAGGCGACTGCTGCCCGTGACGCTGCTGCTGCTGAGTGGCTGCGCGACCACGGCAACGGTGACGGATGACGGCGCTGACCGGATCGTGGCGCTTGCCACGCGGCTGGCCTGCGAAAGCTTCACCGCGATCGACGACACCGATTCGGCAGACGTTGCGGGACACAATGCAGCCTATGCCTCGCTTTGCGGTGATGGCGGCGACTGACAGGCTCTGGCGCCATGCGCCGGGGTGAGATGGGGACGGCGGCGCGCCCGCCACGATGAAATCCTGCATTGGGCGAGGTGCGCGAAACATGACCATACTTGACCTGATCGCTTCCGACAAAGTCGTGATAGCGATTGCAGGCTTCTGCGGTGCGCTCGTTTCCGGGCTTGCCTCGCTGACCACTTTCCGGCGGTTCATCATTCATGTCATCGGCGGCACGCTGACAGCCTTCTGGCTGGCGCCGATAGGCATGCCGCTTTTCGGCCTTGGCGGTGAAACCGTGCCGGCCGATAGCATCGCCTCGATCGGGGCGTTTCTGATCGGCTCTGGCGGATCGACCATCGCACAATATCTCTTCAGCGTCTGGGAACTGCGCGTGCGCAAGGGAGACAGAAATGGGAATAAGTCTTGAGACATTCCGGGCCGCTTGGCAGCGGGACCGGGGCATTCTCTGGCAGATGATGCGATTGCCGCTGGTGATCGCCATCATTCTGGCCGCCGTCTTCGCGACCGATCTAATGCCCAAGGCTGAAGGCTATGCCTTTCCGGTGGTCGAAGATACGGACATCACCCGCACGGTCACCTATGAGCGGCCATCAGAATGGCAGGCCACAATGCGGCTGGAAACGATTTTCTACGGCATCGCCGAGAAGCGCCGCGCCTGCAGCTATGACCATGTCGACTGGTATCTGAAGACGGGCAGGGGGGACGTGAAAGTGAATATTACCTTCTATGAGCCGGACAAGATCCGCGAAGCAGGTGACTTCGCCTTCGGCCCCTGGGGCACCATGCTGACACCGGACCAACTCAAGCACCAATCCTATGCGATCGTCTGGCACCGATGTCATTTCGGCTGGCTGACCGCGACCCATTTCTATCCATGAAAAAGCCCGCCGGCGGAAACGCTCGGCGGGCTTTTTTCGATTCAAACTATATGCCGATGGAGGATGGTTTGAGAGGGTTGGATTAATTGTAATCTTGAATAAGATGAATTCAAAATTATAGTTTGTCTGCATCTGCGCTTTGATTTTTAGTTTACAGCGAAATGCAAAGTAAAAGATATCATTTCCATCGGAGAAGGAAATTGAAAACCTATTACAATAGAGCCGTTGCGGTCGTAAGTGAGCAACTTAGGGCGAGCAGAGAAAAGGGAATTGGGGGAAGAATACTCATTGGTGCCGGCTGTTCGATGTCAGGGGGCATCCCATCAGCTGCTCAGTTGGTAGACATAATCGCCAAACGGTTTCCAGCGGCAGTGAAGTCAATAGATACTAGTCGCTTTGATGCATACCCTGATGTGATGGAATCCATTCCCGAGAATACGCGGCGGGATCTGATTTTGGAATCCGTCTCGAACAAGCCGATTGGTTGGGGATATGTAGCCTTGGCCCGGCTAATGGAAGAGGGCTACATTGAATGTGCGTTATCTCTGAATTTTGATACTCAGCTTCAGAAAGCATGCTCTCTGGTTGATTTCCATCCCAGCATTTACGATTTTTCAACGTCACCGCACGCTGATCTCTCACGAATAGTCTTACCATCCATTATTCACCTGCACGGCCAGAGTTATGGATATATACATCGGCATACCAAGAGTGAAACGGCTCCTCACCTAAAGCGGCTAGATCCGCTCATCAAGGATTCGCTGAATAGAAGTCCATTATTAATTATCGGATATAGCGGAGTTGCAGATGAGCTTTTGAAACTCTTTGAAAAAAATCAAAAAGGTCGAAACTCATTGTTTTGGCTATCTACAGAATTATCGGTGCCCCAACATTTAAGAAATCTATTTAAGCGTAAACAGACACACTTTTTGGCAAGCCTCAAATTTGATGCGTTTATGGTAGAGCTTTGCAAAGAGCTAGGTTGTTGGCCTCCGATAATGTTGGCGGACCCACCTAAATTCTCGATGCGGTTGGTCAACAATTTGGCAAGCTTTCGATCTTCCGGTGTTCAAACAGAGGTTGATTTGAAGGATTTCGTGAAGGAGAGGCTCAACGGCAGCTTTGGGGGCGGTGCTACTTTTAATGAGGAGCTCCAGGTATTCGAGAATCATATCATAAATTTAGACTTCAAAGGCGCAATAAAATTAGCCGCCACTCCCAAATGCAATGCAGCTATTACAAACTCAAATCTGCACAAAAAATTGTATTCTTGGGCTCTGGCTGAGGAAAGTCATAATCTTTGGTGTAATATATTGGAAAATCGGGAAACACTTTCAATTCGAGAGAAGGTGAATATACTCGATAAAATGGATTTCTACATTGAGGAATCTGTAAGGATTCGGCCAATTTCAGAAAATATAAAAAACAAAATAATATGTCTATCGTTACGTTACAATATTGAAGGTGATTTTTCATTACTAATGGAAGCGATTTCTTTTTATGAAGATAACGGGATCCAATCAGAAAACGCACTGATACATTATAATGTTTTGGCTGTTTATTCAGCGATTGCTGCGAAGGTTGGTGCGGACAAAAAGACAGTTAGCGATGTGGAGGAAATCTGGGAGCGTCTAAGAAAGCTAGATGACAAGCTCGTTTATAACTACCTTTGCTTTCTCAGCGCGTCGCAGCAGATTGCGCGTGCAAAGGAATTATTTGAGAATTCGCTGCCGAAAGGTCTTCTTCCATCTCCAGAATATATGAAGAACGACACAGAGCTTTCAAATATCTCTCGAGAGAAGTGGTTTGTTGACGGCGTAGCCGCGCTTTAGCGCGTTTCCCTGACTGACTGACTGAAACCGTGTCTTTGCAAAACAGGCGCAGTCTGATTCAAACTATCTGCCGACGTCATTCCGTTGAAACAGTCTCGGCGGGCATTGTTAGGAAGTTGCGCATAATGTAAGTTCCCGTTATGTTCCGCGCTGAATTCCGACAAAAGTCATGTAGGGCGAAAGATGGCAAATTCCCGATCACGACTGAAACAGAATGCAGAAATGAAATTTCCCGTTCGTATCAGGATTGCGATTCCTGAGCTTGGGCTCGGCCTCCGATTTGATGAAATCCACCGATGGTTACGCGCGAGGCTTGGGCATACTGGCTTCGCGATGACCGGCGGCACCATGCCTGGTTTCGATGCGACATTCATCTATTTTCCAGATGTCTTATCGGCCTATGATTTCATGGCGACATTCCCAGATCTTGAGTATGCAGCCGAAGCCGATTTGCCGCTCAATTAGTGGTGCGGAAAGCGCAACGAAATGTGCCCACGCAGAGGCCGGCGCAGAATGTTATTCGTCTGGTGTTCCGATAAGCGCCCCCATTTCGGCCGTTCCATGCCGCAAACCAGAAAGACAAAAGCAGTCATTGCATAGTAAATATCTTGCTCTAGAATTTATCCAGCTATTACGAACTATAATTTTGGCTGGAGCTAAAAGATAGAACCCGTTGCTGATCAGATTGACGAAATGGCCGCAGCACTCGATGCTTTAGTGACATCGAATGTTGATGTCTTCTCGGAACTCCGAGGCCATCGAGCCACCGTTATTGGCTGGCAGTCGAGCCCCGAGGGTGAAAGAGCGATGGCGGCACTGCGATCACTTTGGCGCATGATCGACAGTAACGATTTGATTTATATCGGAGACCGATGGGAAAGCCGTAGCATATCCGACGTGATAGAGTGGGCGGTTGAACAATGTGAGATGCAGGCGTCTTCAGAAGTCGTGAAGCAGCTAGCCGAGTTTCGCAGGGTCGCCGCGCTTGAGCGTTATCACTATGCCTTCATTCCAAACCTATGGATGGGGACGGGGCTGGATAGCTTCCAGTTTCATGATGGGACTACCCTAGCAAAAGTGGGTTCGCACCCCGATCAGAATTTGCTCGCCCAGATTGCAGAATCCAGTTTCACTAGCTTGCCATACGAGAGGTTGAATTTGTATCTTGGGTTCAGCGCCGTCGAGAAGTGTCACTTTGGCGTGCGGCCGGCGATGCATGATAACAGCGATAGTCTGCGCCTCAGTGATATCGCGATGTGCATCAATCTCTCAAGGCCGGTAGATGGCGCAATTGTCCTTTCGGCTTTTTCAAATTTCTACCCCGGCAACACTCCGCTGACATTGCGCGGCTATTCTTGGTCAATCCCATTCAGCGGAAAGCCTGCAATGCAGAATGGAATCATAGAAATTTTCCTGCGGTCCGCCGATAAACTCTACAAAGATTTTTCCTCATGTAATGAGGAGGTGAAGGCAAGAGCCCGTGTCGCGGCGCGCTATCTTAGTAGGATGGGCATGGTCTCTCATTTGGACGACCAACTGATAAGCCTTCGTGTCGCCTTGGAGGCGCTGTTTTGCCACCCTCCAGCCAAGAGTGTTGCGGACGCATGCAGTGCGAGCGGAGGTCGAAAAAGGCGCGGCCCCACCTGGATGGTAAAACATCGTCCAGCAATGCTTCTAGGGAAGTCTAAGAACGAACAAGCCGAGCTAAAGAAGCTCTTTGGTGACGTTTACGATGTGCTCTCGACTGCGGCCCATGAAGGACGTGTGGACAAAAAACACGACCGCACGAAGATCGAGCGAGTGGCCGGACTTTTGCGCGACACGATCCGGCAGATGATCGAGAACAGAACGAACTTCGATTGGAGCAAGCTAGATGACCAGATATAAGTGGTCGCTTCAGAAGAGCAGCCAAAGGTAGCTAAAATTCTATTGAGCTACGGCTGACGGGTGAAGCAGCGCCAATTCTTTCCACAACCTAAAGTCCGCCATTTCGGTCGTTCGTCGATGATGATCAGCTTCTGCAAAGCCGCCGCTCTTTGTGCCGAAGGTGACGTCGCATAAGGGTGGAGAGTGTACCTTCACCAATTCGTTGGTTGGGCGTTCTGGGCATTGGCGCCACGCCGCTTTTTCAATATACGATGGGATGGTCCTCAAGAAGGCAATTAAGCGATGGTCGCTGACACCCTTTGCGTTACACGTTTGGCAACATCAATGTGAAGCTGCCTATTCCGTCTGACTCTGACTAGTCCTATCTGTTCAAATGATCGTCGGGGGCACGCGCCACTCAGGAGACTGAGATCAAGCCAAGCTATCGTTTGACCTCCCAATCCTTGAAGTCGGTTTCCTCTTCGGTGAAGAATCCTTCTGGCAGCGGATGGGCTGCCTCGGGATTTGGAAGAAAGCGGAATTGCGCCCGCACGCCCTGGCCCGCCAGATCATAGAAACCAAGAAGCGCGACGCCGCTAAACTCCGGGTACTCCTTCGTCAGCCAGCTCCCTTTCAAATAGCGGTAGTGATCGGCAGGATCACCAAGAATGTCGTCGTCGTGGATAAAGGTGATGAACGGAAAACCCGGCGCCGATTGCCTGCGACTGCGACTGCGGTTCCTTTCGAAGATCTTCCGGTAGCTCGGGGACGGCCCGTAGATGGCAATCGATCGGCCGCCGCGCATGAACGTGTAACCCGGCGTCCGCACGCCGGTTTCGACATCTTCCTGCCAGCCTCTGATCGTCATTGTCGGGAAATTCTCTTCACCGCCTATAATCGGCGGCCTCTGGATGACCGTTACATTGAACTCACCCTCGGCCGTAACGACAGTCTCGTTCCCCTTCATCCCGGCGGTGGAAATTAGGGTCGCGAAGTTCTTGTCGGACACCAACTGCCGGACCTTGTGTGCCGCGTTCTCGTGCAGCAAGTCGAAATTCAACTGGTCGCAGGTCGGCAGTTTTTTGTAAATCAAATCCGCTAGTTCCTGCTTCTGTTCGAGATCGAAGAACTTGTCGGTCATCACACGCTTGCATTCGACAAAAACGATCGCACCTGATGCTGTCGTGCATTTTAGGTCCGGTTTTGATAATTGATCTTCAATCTTCGGCTCGAATTCGATTTCTAGGCCTTGCTTAGCAAGCCACAAAGCCGTTTTGGCAGTGAATAGATGATTGCCGAACGACTCCTTGCTGTACTCGAGGATGTGTTGTTTGAAGCCGGCGAAGCTTTCAACTGGCTCCAAGATAGCGGCGGCATTCAGCATCCGATTAATGTCGGGCGTCTTTATATCGACAGGAAAGAAACGAGGGTACTTAAGCCCAAAGATTCGAGCGAGGGTCAGCGTCACCCTCTTGATATCATCCAAGCTTAGGCCCCGGCGATCCATAAACTCTTGGGTCGTGTTGAAGGTAAACTGGACATGCTTTCCTTCTGATCTATAGCTCAAATCGAATCCACCTCAACATCTTTGGCAAAGTCCACGCACTGCAAGCTGACGCAAATGGCCGTTTCGAGGAAGCTGCACCGCGGCGATGGCTTTCCTTTCGAATGTCCGGATAGGGCCGAAAGCGACTATACGCCTCTAAAGCCCGAACGTCAGCTTCGCTAATTGGTGAAACCAAACCTGCCAGTCAGCAGTCGGCCCCTGTGCTGCCAGTCCGCAATGTGCCTCATTGAGCGATACGATATTTTCTTGTAGGTTCCCCTATTGAATACACTATGAAGCCTTTCTTGTATTTCCAGCAATTTTGAAATCGGTCTTAGACCCGGAAAGAGGCGCATGTCCAAGATTTACGTATCCTATACGATGCGGGACGACCTGTTCGCGCAATCACTGATAGGCAGTCTGCGCGCCGCCGGGCACGAAATTACCATCGAGGGCGCGCGGCTCACACCGGGTATTAATTGGCGACTAGAACTCAACCAGGGCCTAAAGGCCGCGGAAGTCTTCATAATACTGATTTCAGAGAATGCAATGCACTCGCAATTTCCTATGATGGAGCTAGGGACCGCTCGCGCTTACGCTGAGACGTCGGGCAAAATGCTCATTCTTCCTATAGTATTGGGCGATCTCTCTCTACCTACAATCGTTCAGGATATTCAGGTCATCTTCGCGCGAGACCGATCAGCCAGCGATTTGGTGGCCGATATAGATATCGCAATTTCAGCGTTTGAAGGTCGACGGACGGCACAGGAGAAGCAGCAGGAAGAACTCGCCCAGGCAGTCCGGGGCAACCTTGCTGAGTTTGTTGATGAAGCGATTAAGACACAGCAGCAGTACGAGACACAGCATAAAGTGTCAGCCCGGCGCTGGTATATGATTGGATACGCAAGCCTTCTCCTTGGCCTGCTTACCACCGCTTTCCTTGCGTATTCCGTAATCATAGGAGTACCGGCGACCTCCGACTATGCTCGCACAATCTCGATATCGCTGCTGAACGTGATTGCCATCGCGATTTTAGCTGCCCTCGCGCGATATGCTTACTCGCTAGGCAAATCCTATATGAGCGAATCCCTTAAGTCTTCGGATCGTATCCATGCGATTCAGTTCGGGAAATTCTTCCTAAGGGCGTACGGTAGCAAGGCCAACAGCATCGAAATCCGTGAAGTATTCCAACATTGGAACATAGATCGCACATCGACCTTTTCATCGCTGGATGCATCCCAGATCGACCCGCAGATTGTAAATATGGTCGTCCAGATAGTCTCCGCGATCACCGGAAAGAAAGACAAGTAGCCTGCCAACGGAGTACTTAACGAAAGTTTTTGGCCGGTATGGGCTCGCGCGCAGAACAGCAGGTTTCTGAGCTTTTCGTCCAGAACCGGTCAGTCAGCAGTCGGCCCCCAACCGGTCACGAAAGAACCGTCCACTTCGATATTAGGTCTCAGCATGGGAAGTTCTAACAGCGCCCGTCCAATCTGCCGGCGCCCAACGACGAGGTATCGGTGTTCGCGATGGCTTCAAAAACGTTTGGTAATGCAACGGGGCAATAGACCGAGAGCTCATATATAACATGCTCTATTACTGCCTTGACGAGTTCACCCCGACCTCTTTTCTTCCATTTATTCAGTGCTTGAAAATTTTCGGCAAGAAGATCTTCAAGTGCATGGTCGTCAGCTTCGAGATATGCGCGGAAAACCTTGCTCTTTGCGCCACCAAGATAGGCGACTTCTACACGCTCCGTCGCTTCAGGAAATACGACAGTCTGGATCCCATCAATCAGCCTCTGAAGTTTGTGAGGTGCAAGGTGTTGTGCTTCCGTGAAGCGATCAATGTCATGAAGTTCTTTCGGCAAACGTTGCTCTTTCATCAAGAGCAGCGCTACAAGAAGAGGATCGAGGAGTATGTTCTCGATGCCATTGCGCTCGCCTTCAGCCACCACCTTGATTCGACCAGTGGAGAAGGCTTCTCCGTCCCAATCGACGATGCCAAAGACCGACGAGTTACCTAATTCTGCTAGACGTTCGACGGTTTGTTTGACAATCGTGCAGCCAGCGTTGATTTCTACGTTATCCTTATCGCGCAGGCCAGTGGAGAGGAAGTTCAATTCCCTTTCGCAGCTAATCTGCGACTTGATGATCGAATAGACTCTCTCATAGATCGCGGCGTCTGTATCGCTTTCAGCAAAAACCTGTCGACGACCTGTGTAGTCGATCGAAAGTGTCGGTACGCCAAATGTGAGCTTGTTCAGCGCTTCCTGCTTGGAAATTTTTTCCAGTCCTGCGCGCCCATCCTGCATCTCGAATAGAGATTCTTCGGGAGCGAGTGCGACCGTGGTGGGCGAGTGTGTCGTTATTATGCAGTGAATATGTTGCTCCTTCACCAAGCCACGCTGAAGAGCTCCAAGCCACCTGTTGACCATTTCAGGGTGAAGCGAAGCGTCCATCTCGTCTAGAAGGAGAAGCTGCGGTCGCGTCACGGATATGAGATCTTCATCATAATTGAATAAAGATAGTGCCAATTGCAGCAGTACCTTCTCACCCGAAGAGAGATTTTCTGGGCTTACAATATGATCCGTGCCCACCTTTTTGAGATTTACGAATACCACATCGAAACCGGAAACGCTCGGCCGTGTAACTTCATAGGGCAAGCCGAATGCATCGAGAGTTTTGTTGATCTCGTCCCATGGAGGGTTGCCAAAGCTCGTGAGAAAATCTTCATCGCTCAACGCGGTTGCCGAGCCCTCGGCATCGTCGTTGATTCGGAGAAGCCGGTTCCTCACTAGGGCATCGCGATACCTGCCAAACAAGAGTGGTAGACTTGTGGAGAACTGATCAGTCTTTCCCCATGATGCGAACAATTTCATTTGCTCGGTATCTACGAGCAGTGGTGAGATTCCGGTCTTCCTAGTGACTGTTCGCACGTCAGCCACCATCTGAGCTTCCTGCTGCGCGCCCGGTCGCGGGCCTCTGCGAAGAGTGCTCTCGGCGGACATGAGCGCTTTCTCAGCTTCGGAAAAAATACGTTCGAACCGGCTAGCGTCCGCTTCACCTAACCTATTTGCGACCTCTTGCGGTCCAAGTCGCCAGACGTCTTCTCCAGGCCGCAGGATCTCCTGAAGCTTACGGTTCGCTGCATGCTCAAGCGCCGTGCGGTGGTTTTCCAGGAGCCTAAGCCGAATTGTTTCAAACGATGCTGATGCTACAGCTTTGGGATCTCTCCTGCCATCAGAACTGCTATAGGGTTGCCCGAGATCAATGGCGCGAGCATCCTGACCAAGCAGCTTTATTTTGAGGTTGGCTGGGTCAGTGCGGTGCGGCTGTATATTCTCCACAACCGAATTGGAAACACTGCCATTAGCTATAGCCTGCAACAAGTGGCTTTTCCCGCTGCCGTTCAGGCCAACGATAACAGAAAAGGGCGGAAGCTCGATATCGGGAAACGCAGAAATGGATAGGTGTGGTTGTTTGAACAAAAGTTGCACGCAACGAATCTCCCGGCTTGGACTTTCGCCGTAATTCTACCGAAAGCGCTGTGCAGAAAAAGCGTCTTTGGTAATTGTCGCACTGCTGTGGGAGCGAATATCAACTTTTCCGGGTTCGCTAGTGATGCTTTCGTGTGCGGCTGCGGGCCTTTCTTGTCATTCATGAAACCCAGAACGCAGCCTGAACGCTTTTTCGAAAATTCTGGGGAAACTTTTTCGAACAAAGCCCCTTGCGCTCGGATAAGAATCTGTCTAAATCCGCGCCAACGCTTCGGTTTTGCCGAAGTAGGGGCCTCGTGGCGGAGTGGTTACGCAGAGGACTGCAAAT
>NZ_JAATVV010000002.1:0-152202 GCF_013184775.1 Martelella sp. HB161492 | reverse complement strand
CGCTCGGATAAGAATCTGTCTAAATCCGCGCCAACGCTTCGGTTTTGCCGAAGTAGGGGCCTCGTGGCGGAGTGGTTACGCAGAGGACTGCAAATCCTTGCACCCCGGTTCGATTCCGGGCGAGGCCTCCATTTTGCCACACATCGCCAATCAAGCTATTGAAATTACTTTGTAATTTTCTTTGGTGTGGCAGCCGGGAACGTACCGGCCTTCTCAGGTGTGGCTGCGGGCGCTGCAAGCAGTGTCTTCTTCCCTCAGATTTTTGCTGTCAATCTGGAATGTCCCAGCGCAATGCAGGTCGAGGCTCAGTTGGCCGGCGACTGGCAGCATATGGACGCCGTGCACCTCGGTTCATGACCGCGCTGAGGCCGCAGGCGAAAAACGGGGATTGCCAACGACATGCAGGCCCCGCCTGTTGCGGCACTGCAATCGTGCCAGCTGCTTCTGATATCCGGATCGCCCTGCACCCAAAATCACTTGACGGTGGACGACGCTTTTCGGGCTGTCTTGCGCTGCTTTTTGGCGGGGGCTGTCGGTCCGGCCTCGGTATGCGCTGCTTCATGCTGTTGTCTCAGATTGCGAAGTCTCTCGGTCTTCTGGATGCGCTTGGCAGCTTCATCCGCAATGATTTCTCGTGCAATCTGATCTGTCGTTGCAGCCTTGTCGCCGGTGGTCGCCTTGCTGTCCGGTTTGAAAAAATTCTGTTTGGTTGCTGGCATCGGTGTCTCCCTGAGGTGACAGTGGTCGTCGCTCAGCGCGAACGGACCACCTTTTTCTTGGGCGCGGGCAGCAAGCCTTCGCGCTGAAGTTTCTTCCGCTCGAGCTTGCGATGGCGCCGAACGGCCTCGGCCTCTTGCCTGTTTCTCTTCTCGGAGGGTTTTTCATAGGCGCGCCGGGCGCGCATTTCCCTGAAAATGCCCTCGCGTTGCATCCTTTTCTTAAGGACGCGCAATGCCTGTTCGATATTGTTGTCTCGAACGATAACCTGCAAAGTAATCTCCTGACGCGGATGTTTCCGCTATTTTTTTGTCCTGAAGGCATCGGGATTGATCCAGCTCTTGCTGGAGATCCGTGACGCGGCCTCGGCTGCGGGCTTGCGTTGCGAGGCGGTCGATGGTGGTTCGATGTCGTCTTGCTCGATGGTTCGCTCGAACACCTCGTTGTCGAGGCGGATTCGATACCGGACCAGAACCTGCGGCTCAGGGAGCAGTGAGACGACCCGGCCGCTGCCTTGCGGATAGATGCTGCCTGGCTGGAGCTGTTTCAGCACGACACGGTCACCGGGGCGGTAATGGATAACGGGCATGTAAACCTCCCGTGGAAAAATAAAAGTCCGGGCGAACCCGACCTCTCACAGTCACTCAGCGACGCTGCCAGTACATCCGTGGTCAGCGGGAGCGAATGACACTAACTTTTTCAGGCTGCCTGAAGATTGTCAGCCGCAGTCTTGCCGGACTTGCGGTCCTGAACAAGCTCGTAGCTGATCTTCTGGCCATCGGACAGGGCGCGCATGCCAGCGCGCTCGACAGCCGAAATGTGAACGAAAACATCCGTTCCGCCATCATCAGGCTGGATGAAGCCGAAGCCCTTGGTGCTGTTAAACCACTTCACGGTACCAGTGTTCATAACGATTTCCTTTCAAAGCAATCGTTGTTGTTCCCGCTATACCTTGCGGGATTAGATCGATTATTTGATAGGAAATCCGACAGGAGCGAAGCTCTGGACTGAAGTCACAAGCAATGGTCGATAACGTTGATATAATCTCAATTTCTGATTTTGCAAGAAGATAATTGGCGCGCGTCCGAATGATTTCGAATTTCGACCAGTCATCAGGCTCCCCGGAATGAACGTCCGATGGCTAATCACCGGGCGAAATCGCGTTCCTGACAGGTCTCTCCCCAAACGTCCGGCTGATGCTGTGTTGCGCCTGGCTGCGGCTTTTCATTTGGCTTGCTCCCCGGTTCGGCGCTCCCGGTCTGGGGCGGCAAGTATTGGCACATGACGGGTCGATCGGTTTCGGTCAAACCGTACTGGTTATTTGGAGGGTTTTGGTTTCTATTCGCCGTGCTGCTAACCGCTTTCCCGATTTCATGATTACGCAATCATCTGACTGATTTGACGTTGAATTTAATATCAACACTCTGGTTATCTGCAGAATTCATATCTTCTTGTGTTTTGATTTGACTAATTTTTTCAATATGAAATATTGACCCGTAATAATAATATCATGGAAACTATCTATTGTCTGAGCTGGCCGGCCGGGCCTTTTTGCCTGAATGCGGTAATTTTCAGCTGATGCGTGAAGCCGGCTCCAGGCTGACGACAATGACGGGGTCCCGTTGTTTCATGCCTGCCGGTTTGACCTTCGATCATCTGAATGGTCGATATGTTCAGGATCCTGGGAGCGGGCAATGCAAGATAATCCTGACGATATGACTGAGACCAAGGCAGCGAATGGCAGCGGCGTTACGCGCCGCAACCTGCTTTTGAGTTCGAGTGTCCTGGCCGCCTTTACCAGTCTGGCGACGGCGTCGACGCCGCGCCGTGCTCGGGCGCAGTCAATGCCGAAGAAGAAGCGTCCGAATATCCTTGTCATCTGGGGCGATGACATCGGCTGGCAGAATGTCTCTGCCTATGGCATGGGAACAATGGGCTATCATACGCCGAATATCGACCGTATCGGCAATGAGGGCATTCGCTTTACCGATCATTATGCGCAGCCGAGTTCCACGGCGGGGCGCGCGGCCTTTATCACCGGGCAGTATCCGATCCGTTCCGGCATGACCACGGTCGGCCAGCCGGGCGCCGCCCTTGGGCTGCAGGCAGCTTCGCCCTGTCTGGCGGAGAACATGAAGGCGGCAGGCTATCGCACCGGCCAGTTCGGCAAGAACCATCTCGGCGACCGCAACGAACATCTGCCGACCGTTCATGGCTTTGATGAGTTCTTCGGGAACCTGTATCACCTCAATACCCAGGAAGAAGCCGAGCAGCGCGACTATCAGCGTTTCGGCAAGGCTTTCTCCGGTAGTCTTGAGGCCTATGAAGAGCGTTTCGGCACGCGCGGCGTGCTGCATAGCAAGGCAACCGATTACGACGATCCGACCGAACAGCCGCGTTTCGGCCGTATCGGCAAGCAGACGATCGAGGATACCGGTCCTCTGACCCAGGAGCGGATGAAGAATTTCGACGCTGCTGAGGTTATCCCGCGCGCGATTGATTTCATGTCGGCAGCGGTTGATGCGGATGAACCGTTCTTCGTATGGGTCAATACCAGCCGAATGCATCTCTATACGCGGCTGGACGAACAGTGGCGCTATGCCGCTGAGGACTATACCTCGGAAGCTGATCTCTACGGCTCGGGGATGCTGCAGCACGACCATGATATCGGCGTGGTGCTGGACTGGCTGGACGCCAATGGTCTCGCCGAGGATACGATCGTCTGGTACTCGACCGATAACGGACCGGAGCATAATTCCTGGCCGCATGGCGGTACCACGCCGTTCCGCGGCGAGAAGATGACGACCTATGAAGGCGGCGTGCGGGTGCTGTCCATGCTGCGCTGGCCGGGCGTCATTCCTGCAGGCCAGGTGCTCAACGGCATTCAGGCGCATCAGGACATGTTCACCTCGCTCGCCACGGCTGCGGGCATTGAGGATATCAACGGCCAGGTGATGGAGGAAAAGCAGCAATATATCGATGGTCTGAACAATTTTCCCTACTGGACCGGGGAAATGGATCATTCCGCCCGCGACCACATCTTCCACTACTATGAGAGCAAGCTGACAGCCGTCCGGATGGGGCCGTGGAAATTCCATTTCTCGACCAAGGAAGACTATTACGCCAATCTCGTTCCGCGGACGGCGCCGCTGGTCTTCAACCTCCGAATGGATCCGTTTGAAAGCTATGATTCGATCGATGCCTATGGCCATCTGATGCAGAAGGTGTCCTGGCTGGTGCAGCCGATGAATGTGCTGATGACGCAGCATCTTGCGACGTTGAAAGAATATCCGCCGGTTCAGGGCGGGGCGTCTTTCGACATGTCAAATGTCGTCCAGCAATATCTGAGCAGCGGCATGGAGTGACGCAGGACTGACCGTCGGATCCCCGCACGGGCCGTTGGCCCGCCTGGGCGGGCAGATCTGACGGGGCAGGGGAAGAAATGGCGGCGGCTCGCCTTCAACCTGTCGGCGGGCCGTCTCACGGCCTCGTGTCGCGACATGTGCCCGTTCCCGACATATGAATATGAAATGGGGCTGCCGGCCCATTCAGATGATCCTCGCCCGCGGTCCTGCGAGCGAGGGCCTAGCGCATCGGCTCGAAAATCGGAATCGATTTTCGGAAAGCACGATGCGTAGATTCAATAGCCCAGCGCATCGTCCTTTGTGCATCCGAACGGATGCACGGCGCTCTAGCCCCACATGCCTTCATGCGCTCTGGCGGCCTCATCCTCGAGCAAGGGGCCGATGACCTCCACCTTGCGCTGGCCGGCATCGAAGACGGTGCGGCAGGGCAGGTCGAGCGTCGGATTTTCCGGGTGGTTGCCGGTAATCGCCTTCAGGCGTTTTTCGGACAGGCCGTAGACGACGCGTCTGATCCCGGCCCAATAGGCTGCACCCGCGCACATGGCGCAGGGTTCCGCGGAGGTATACATGGTCGCCGCTTCCAGCTCTTCGGCCGAAAGGCCGATGGAAGCGCGCGTCATCAGAACCCGTTCGGCATGGCCTGTCATGTCATGATCCGGCATATAGGCATTATGCTGGGTCATCAGCACCTCGCCCTGGCCGCTGACGAGAATGGCGGCGAAGGGGTGGCTTCCGCTTTCCCTGGCCTTTTCGGCTTCGCCAAGGGCGATCCGCATAAAAGCCTCATGGTCGTCCGGGGCAATTTTCATGGCGATCTCTCCTGTCCTGCCGCACTGTCGCCAAAGCCGTGCAGCTTTACAAGAGCGTCTGTCTTTACAAGAGCGTCTGTCGATCCATCGCATGTGAGGGGACCGGTGTTGCCTTCGCGATAAAAGGCAACCGCCATACCGGTTGCTGAAGCCGGGGGGCGTTCTCGCGCGCTGCCCGCCGGCTGTCACCGGCGAGCAGCGTTTTGCCATTACTGTGCGATCGCCTTGACGATCTGATCGGTATTGTACTGCATCAAGTCGAGATAAGTGGGGGCAGGCCCATCGGGTCCGGAGAGCGATTCCGGGTAGAGCTCGCCGCCCGGCTCTGCGCCCGTTGCATTGGCGATCTGCTGCACCAGGCGGGAATCATTGGAATTCTCGATGAAATAGACCTTCACGCCCTCTGCCTTGATCTGGTCGATCAGCTGGGCGACATCCGATGCCGAGGCTTCCGTTTCCGTCGAGACGCCAAGCGGCGAGAGGAAGGTCACCCCATATTCCGCGCCATAATAGCCGAAGGCGTCATGGCTGGTCAGCACCTTGCGGTTTTCTTCCGGCACCGTGGCGATCTCTGCCTTGATGTTGGCGTCGAGGGTTTCGACCTTCTGGCGGTAGGCATCCGCCGATGCCTTGATCCCGGCTTCGTCCTCCGGGTCGGCCTTCACCAGGGCGGCTTCGATATTGTCGATCCAGATCAGTACGTTGGCGGCACTGTTCCAGACATGCGGATCGGTGACGGTCTCGCCGTCCTCATTCATGTCGTGGGTCTTGATGCCGTCGGAGACGATGATCGGGGCGACATTGCCACCGGCAGCCTTTGCCAGGCGGTCAAACCAGCCCTCAAGTCCCTCACCGCTCAGAAAGGTAGCCGCTGCAGCATTGATCGCCTTTGCATCGTCGGGGGAGGGTTCGTAATCGTGGGGATCGCCATTGGCGGGGACAAGGCTCTTGACCTTGACATAATCGCCGCCGACATTTTGCACCACATCGGCGAGAACCGAGAAACTGGCCACGACATCAATGGTTTTGGCGGAGGCAGGCGTCAGGCTTGCCATGACCAGCGCAGACGAGCCCGCGAGCGCGAAAAGCAGGTGTTTCAATGGGGTACTCCTTGGAATTAGCCCGCCAGATGCGGACGTTTGACGAGGCGCCGGACCCAGCCGGACGGACCGGCAACAAGGGAAGCGCCATAGATCAGGCTGGCGGTCAGAATGATCGTCGGCCCGGAAGCGAAACCGAGGTGATAGGAAACGAGAAGCCCGACAAAGCCGGAAACGGCAGCACTTGTAGCCGCCACGACAAACATGGCGGGCAGGGTGCGCGCCCAGAGCTGGGCAATGGCCGCCGGCAGCATCATCATGCCAACCGCCATCAGCGTGCCGAGCGCCTGAAAGCCGGCGACGAGGTTGAGAACCACCAGCAGCAGGAACAGAAAGTGATAGAGCGGGCCGAGACCGCCGACGGCGCGGAGGAAGCCGGGATCGAAACATTCGGTCACGAGCGGCCGGTAGACCAGCGCCAGCATGATCAGGGTGAAGGTGGTGATGCCGCCGACGAGAATGATTGCGTGGGCGTCGATGGCGAGGATCGTTCCGAACAGAATATGCAGAAGGTCGATATTGGAGCCTTTGAGCGAGACGATCAGTACGCCAAGCGCCAGAGAGGTAAGGTAGAAACTCGCGAAACTCGCATCCTCCTTCAGCGATGTGGTGCGGCTGACAAGGCCCGATAGCAGGGCGACACTCAGACCCGCCACCAGGCCGCCAAGGCCCATGGCCAGAAGCGACAGGCTTCCGGCGACCAGAAAGCCAACCGCGGCGCCGGGCAGTACCGCATGGCTCATGGCATCGCCCATCAGGCTCATGCGGCGCAGCATCAGCAACACGCCGACCGGACCGGAGCTGAGGCCAAGCGCCAGCGCGGCCACGAGGGCACGCCGCATGAAGCCGTAATCAATGAACGGCTGAAACAGGAGTTCATACGGGCTCATCGGGCGTTCACCGCATCGCGCTGGCACAGCTCCGCCGCCTCGTCAAAGGCTTCAGCCAGCGCGCGTGCATTGAAAAGATTACGCGACGAAAGCGCGGTCTCGGTTTCACCCCAGGCGATCATTTCCCGCGCCAGAAGCAGTGTCTGCGGAAAATGCGCACGGACCTGATCGAAATCGTGAAGCACGGCAATCACCGTTCGCCCCTCGCCATGCCAGCGCATGACGATATCGAGAAGGTCGCGCGTGGTCCGGGCATCGATTGCGGTAAAGGGTTCATCCAGCACGACAACGCGGGCATCCTGCAGCAGCAGACGGGCAAAAAGCACTCGCTGGAACTGGCCGGCGGACAGCGCTGAAATCGGTCGTCTTTCGAAACCTTCGAGACCCACGGCGGCCAGCGCCTCTTCGGCCTGTCGCGCTGTTTCCCGCGTCATGCCGCCGAAGGCGCCGATCTTGCGCCATGCTCCCAGCATCACCGTGTCGGCGACGCTCAAGGGAAAATGCCGGTCGATCTCGGCGGCCTGGGGCAGGTAGCCAAGGTCGCGCACCATCAGGCCGCCGCGGTCGATACGCCCGGCAGCAGGGGCAATTTCCCCCATAAGGGCCTTGATGAGGGTCGACTTGCCGGCGCCGTTCGGACCGGCGATTGCCGTCAGGCTGCCCGGCTCAAACCGGCCGGTCAGGTGGTGGACGGCGGGATGGCGGTCATAGGCGAGCGTGACATTGTCAAAGCAGATTGCAGCAGGCTTCATGGCAGCGACACCGCCCAGAAAATTGCCAGCCACAGGAGCGCGAGAATGATCAGAACGCCGGCCAAACGCTGGTGAAAGGGACGGGCGAGCAGCGAAAGGCGGGGCGGAGGAGCAGCTTTCATGAGGGAATGTTACGCTCTTTTGGTATTGATATAACATTACAGTAATGGTTTATGCTGATTCCGGCATGGACCAGGGCTGTATCGGTGTCTCGATCGTGCCGGCAGGTGCTGCCCGTCAGGTCTGAATTGCGACGGAGCCGCAGCCTGTTTCAGCCGATAACGGGCTCAATCGATTTGGCTGAGATTTGAATATGTAATGTTATTACGTTTGTCAATGAGAATGTTATAAAGTTACGTTCTTTCTGTCCGGTCAATCGGCTTTTCCCCGCACTGGCTGGACCGGTTGGCTTTTTCGTTCGTCATCGCTTTCATTTTTCGGTGGTTCCGGCGACTAAATGGTTGAATTATCTGCGCTGTCGTCCATCCTGACATCCAGATGGGGAAGCGGCCGAGGAGCGGAGCTTTTTTCATGTCTTGCTGGAAGGGACGGTTACAGGATGTTGAAGGAATTCAGAGATTTTATATCGCGCGGCAATGTCATTGATCTCGCGGTTGGTATCATCGTCGGCGCCGCCTTTACGGCGATCGTGCGTTCGCTGGTGTCCGACATCATCGACCCGATCATCGGTCTGATTGTCGGCGGCGTCGATTTTTCCGACATGTATGTGGTGATGTCCGGCGAGGTTCCGCCGGATACGGGGCTGTCGGCGGCACGTGAAAGCGGCGCTGCGATTTTCGCCTATGGCGCCTTCATCACCTCGGTGATCAATTTCGTCATCATCGCATTTGTCGTCTTCCTGCTGGTCAAGGCGGTCAATCGCATTCGCGCTGCGGCGGATCGCAAGCAGAAGATCGAAGAGGCGCAGCCCGCAGCACCGGCCGGTCCGACCGAGCTTGAGGTTCTTCTGGATATCCGCGAGGAGCTGCGCCGCCGCGATGCCTGATCCTGCGTTGCGCCGGATGGGTTTTTCCGCACGGTGATGGTCGCTGGGTACGCAAATATCGACGCCAGAATTGTCAAAAGGCCAGCGGATCGGCTAGAGCGTGTCCACGCGTTTGCCCGTTGGCTGAAGACCCGTCTTCGCTCCGGGTGCTTATGGTGGTGCGGATTGGATGGGATGATGCAGCAAGATGACCGGCCGGTTCTGAGAAAAGCGGTCACGACAACCGAAGGCCTGAGAGCGTCGGGCCTGGTTGAGGCGGGCGATGTCGCGCAGCTGCGTGCCGTTGCCGATCAATTCTCGATCAGGCTGACGCCGGATGTTGTCGACAGCATCGCGGTGGCCGGCCGTGCTGATCCGATTTATGCGCAATATGTGCCGCACCGTCTGGAGCTTGAGGCCCATGACGAGGAACTCGCCGATCCGATTGGCGATGATGTCTATGAAAAGGTGAAAGGCATCACGCATCGCTATCCTGACCGTCTGCTGCTGAAGCCGACCCATACCTGCCAGGTCTATTGCCGCTTCTGCTTCCGGCGTGAAAAGGTTGGCAAGGCGGAAGAGGCGCTGTCGCGTGATGAGCTGGATGCCGCGCTCGACTATATTCGCGGGCACGAGGAGATTTTCGAAGTCATCCTGTCGGGCGGTGACCCTCTGGTTCTGTCTGATCGGCGCATCGCCGCGCTGATGACGGGGCTTGGTGACGTTGCTCATGTCGGAAGCATCCGCATCCATACGCGGATCCCGCTGGTCGACCCGGGACGGATCGGCGAAGATCTGATCGCGGCTTTGCGGTCTTCGCGAAAGGCCGTCAGTCTCGTCATTCACGTCAACCATGAGCGGGAACTGGGCGAACCGGTTCGGGCGGCGATCGCGCGACTGGTCGATGCGGGCATCCCGCTGTTTTCGCAATCGGTTCTGCTCAGGGGCATCAATGATGATGCGGCAGTGCTGGCCGATCTGTTTCGCGCTCTCGTGCGCAACCGGGTCAAGCCCTATTACCTGCATCATCTCGACAAGGCGCGCGGCGTCAATCATTTCCGGGTATCGGTGGAACGCGGCCAGGCGCTCATGCGGGCGCTGCGCGGATATATTTCCGGTCTCTGTCTGCCGACCTATGTGCTGGATATCCCCGGTGGTCACGGCAAGGTGCCGATCGGCCCTTCCTATATCACCCGTCGTGAGGACGGGTCCTATGAGGTCACCGACTATCTTGGTAACCGGCATGACTATCGCGAGATCGGCGAGGGCGGCGCACGCGCCATGGCTCCAGCAGGCCGTGAAGACATCCAGAATTGATGAATGTAAGATTTTGTGAAGCCATGCCCTGTTGCTGGCCGGCGCTATTGGCGCTGTCGGTTGCAAGTGATTGAATGATCGACATAATTGCATCTATTCAGAATTGCGCCCCTGCAGGGCGGGCGGCATCTTTCTTCTCCTGTTCCGCCTTATATGCCGTATCAGAGCGGAACAAATGCCTGCGCGCTCCATTTTGAGGTTAACGCCATGAGTTTAGTGGCGTGCAACCAATTGGCCGGTTGTATGGATGTGGACCGGTCCCGCGAAATGGAGGAGATGACATGCATAAGCCTATCAAACGGGCCGGGCTGACCTCCGGTGTTGCCCTTGCCCTTGTTCTTGCAGCTGGCGCCTCGGTTCCGGCGAATGCGCTCGACGTGAATATCGGTGGAGAAAACGGCGTCAATGTCAGCACGTCACTCGATGCCAGCGATGGTGTCGATGCTGGTGTTACGGCCAGCGTCGGCGGGGATAATGGCGTCAATGCCGATGTCGACGCCAGTGTCGGCGGCGGCGATGGTGTCGAAGCCGATGCGACCGCCAGCGTTGGCGGTGAGAGCGGCGTCAATGCTGATGTGGATGCCGATGTCGGCGGCGGTGACGGCATATCTGCAGATGTTACGGCCAGCGTTGGCGGCTCTGACGGACTTGATGCAAGCGTCGATACGGATATCGGCGGCGGCAGCGGCGTTTCTGCCGATGTCGATGTCAGTTCGGGCGGCGATTCCGACGGTTCCGGCGGCTCCAGCGGATCTGACGGTTCTGACGGCTCCGACGGGGGCAGTGATATCGGTGGATCAGGCGATGGATCACAGTCCGGTACCTCTGGCGACGGATCGGCCATTGGCGGTGGCACGAACGGTTCCGGCAGTTCTGGCAGCGGCACATCGTCGCCCGATCGTGCGGACCGACGCTTGCTGGCTGGCTATGATAACCTTGCCGCCAACGAACAGCGTGTCGTGGTCAAGCAATGTGCGCAGGTTCTTCTGTCGCTGCAGAATTATGATGCCGGGCTGCAGAAGCTGTGTGCTCTGGTCAATCGCTACCGCTAGAGCCTCGTCATGCGGCTGCAGCAGGCGGGCAGGGTGCGACCTGATTCGATCCTGGCTCGGCCTGAAGATGCCGCCATGAAGCGCTAAAGGGGCGGGGACAGTGCGATCTGTCCCCGCCCTTCAGCGGCGAAAGATGCTGTCTGGCAAATGACAAAATTGAAACAGCCCCATTCTCACGCCTTGCCACATCAGGTCAGCGCATTTATGAAAAATGCAGCGGAACGGACTGTTTCGCACGGTCGAGCGAGGCGAGGTGCAGCAATGGTGAATTTCGAAACGGCGCGGGTCAAAATGGTCGAAAGCCAGATCCGGGCAACGGACGTAACGTCTCATCCGGTGATTTCTGCTTTTCTCTCGGTACCGCGTGAGGCCTTTATCGCTGCCGAGAGCGCCGCGCTGGCCTATATCGATGAGGATATTCAGGTCACGGCGCCGTCAGCCGGGGCGCCGGCGCGCTATCTGATGGAAGCGTCGCCGCTGGCCAAGCTGCTTCAGCTTCTCGAAGTCACCAAGAGCGACGTTGTGATGGTGGTTGGCAGCTGCGAAGGCTATGCGACAGCGATTCTGTCGCTGCTTGCCAATTCCGTTGTCGCCGTCGAGAGCGACGAGGCGCTGGCATCGTCGTCATCCGAAAAGCTCACCGAGCTCGGCTACGATAATGCCGCCGTTGTCTGCGCACCGCTGGAAGAGGGCTACGCGCCCGAAGCGCCCTATGATGCGATCTTCATCAATGGTGCCGTGGAATACATCCCGGAGGCCATTCTGTCGCAGCTTCGTGATGGCGGCCGGCTCGTTGCCGTGGTCGGTTATGGCCATGCGGCCCGGGCCAAGCTCTATCGGCGCGATGGCGAAAGCTTCTCCGAATTTGCATCTTTCAACGCTGCAGTGAAGCCGCTGCCTGGCTTCAGCAAAGCCCGTGCCTTCGAGTTTTGAGAGCGGTTGCGCCGGCCGGTGTGACATCTCATTGAAAAAACTGTGAATACGTTATTACAGGAAACCCTGGCACACTCTTGTCTTGGCGCCGTCTGTCTTATGATGCGATTCGTTTCTGAAGTTTCGCCAGTGCGGAATACCGGGCGGTCCGTGGGATTGCGGATGGGTCGGCAAGCCGGCGAAGGGTATGAAATTCTGCGTATGTTTGGGTATCGCAGAACACAGAAAGGTGAGTAATGGCGCAGCCAAAGATGCAGCAAGAACCGTCCATGGAAGAGATCCTCGCGTCTATCCGCAGGATCATCGACAGCGGTGATGAGGCCGGGCGCGAGCTTGAGCGCCAGCGCCGCCTTCCGCAGGACAGCGAGCCCGAGGCCTATGGGGCCGAACCGGAGCACAGCCCCGAGGGCCATTTCGCCGCGGCACAGGAGGATGCGGATCACAGTTTCTCCCCCATTGCGCATGAGGCTGAGGCGCCCGCCGATATCTCTGAAGCGGCAACATCGCGGGACTGGGTCCGCCCTGCGCCGGTTGTCGTCAACCGCGGTGATGACATGGCCTGGCGCGGGACGCGCTCCGAGCCGGCGATTCACCCCGCTTCTATCGGTGAGGTGGCTGCCGAGGTTCGTGCCGCGACAGAGCGTGAACTTGCCGAAGAAACCCGCGACCCCGAGCCAGTTCACCTTGCCGAAGCGACTGTTGTCGCGCCTGAGCCGGTGGAAATGGCGGCTGAACAGCCCCGGGAAACGGAGCATCTGGTTTCGCTTGATGCGGAAAAACGTGTCGGCGATTCTCTGCGTGAACTGAGCCGGGCGCTGAAACGCGAAGGCTCGCGAACGGTTGATGAGATCGTCACGGCCGAACTGCGGCCGCTGCTCAGCGAATGGCTGGACCGCAACATGCCGCCGATCGTCGAACGTCTGGTTGCGGCAGAGATCCGGCGCATGCGTGAAGGCCTCGAGGACTGAAAAGACCCGGTTTTACGCCTGTTCTTCACTGAAGCCGCCCTCTCCCGGGCGGCTTTGTTGTTGACAGTGTTTGTAGCAACCGCTTAACAACGGCTATTCTGAAAGCGGGCCGGATCTTGCCTCAGGCAGACCGCTCGCGACCTATTATTCTGAGCGGAACCCGACGCGGAGGCAGATGTCTTTGCCGCAGGGTCCGGCAAACGCAGGAACTGGCTCGAAATGCTTGAAAAGACTTATGATGCCGCGCGCGTTGAACCCGATATCGCCAAGCGCTGGGAAGAGGCTGATGCCTTCCGTGCGGGCGCCAATGCCAAGCCGGGTGCGGAGTCCTTCAGCATTGTGATACCGCCACCGAATGTGACGGGCTCGCTGCATATGGGCCACGCGCTCAACAACACGCTGCAGGACATCATGATCCGCTTCGAGCGCATGCGCGGCAAGGACGTGCTGTGGCAGCCGGGCATGGACCATGCCGGCATTGCCACGCAGATGGTCGTCGAGCGCAAGCTGATGGAAAACCAGTTGCCGGGACGCCGGGAAATGGGCCGTGAGGCCTTTGTCGACAAGGTCTGGGAGTGGAAGGAAGAATCCGGCGGCACGATCTTCAATCAGCTGCGCCGGCTTGGTGCCTCCTGCGACTGGTCGCGTGAGCGATTCACCATGGATGAAGGTCTGTCGAAGGCCGTTCTTGAAGTGTTTGTAACGCTTTACAAGGAAGGGCTGATCTATCGCGGCAAGCGCCTGGTCAACTGGGATCCGCAATTTGAAACCGCGATTTCCGATCTCGAGGTCGAGAACAAGGAAGTCGACGGCCATATGTGGCATTTCAAATATCCGCTGGCCGGCGGCGAGACCTACACCTATGTCGAGAAGGACGCTGACGGCAAAGTCGTCTTCCAGGAAGAGCGCGATTATATCTCGATTGCCACCACCCGCCCGGAAACCATGCTGGGGGATGGTGCTGTTGCCGTCCATCCGTCTGATGAGCGCTACAAGCCGATTGTCGGCAAGTTCTGCGAGATTCCCGTTGGTCCCAAGGAACATCGCCGCCTGATCCCGATCATCACCGATGAATACCCGGATCCGACCTTCGGATCGGGCGCGGTCAAGATCACCGGCGCTCATGATTTCAACGACTATCAGGTCGCCCGCCGCAACAAGATCCCGCTCTATCGCCTGATGGACGTCAAGGCTCAGATGCGCGATGATGGCGAGCCCTATGCCGTCTGCGCCGCTCAGGCGATGACGATCGCCAAAACGGGCGCGCTGCCGAACGAAGCCGAAGTTGATGACATCAATCTGGTGCCGGATGAGTATCGCGGTCTTGATCGCTATGTGGCACGCAAGCGCATCATTGCCGCCATCACCGAAGAGGGGCTGGCCGTCACGGTGACGAATGGCGAGGGCGAAACGGTTCCGCTGGTCGAGAACAAGAAGATCATGCAGCCTTTCGGCGACCGTTCCAATGTCGTCATCGAACCGATGCTGACCGACCAGTGGTTTGCCGATGCCAAGACGCTGGCTGAGCCCGCCATTGAGGCTGTTCGCAACGGCACGACCAAATTCGTCCCGAAGAACTGGGACAAGACCTATTTCGACTGGATGGAGAATATCGAGCCCTGGTGCATCTCGCGTCAGCTCTGGTGGGGCCATCAGATCCCGGCCTGGTATGGCCCGGACGGCCAGGTCTTCGTTGAGAAGACCGAGGAAGAGGCGCTCGACGCCGCTGTTCAGCACTATATTTCGCATGAGGGCCCATGGAAGGCATGGATCGAGGAACGTCTCGAAAACTTCGAGCCCGACCAGATCCTGACCCGTGACGAGGACGTTCTCGACACTTGGTTCTCTTCCGCGCTCTGGCCGTTCTCGACGCTCGGCTGGCCGGATGAAACGCCGGAGCTTGCCCGCTATTACCCGACCAGCGTTCTGGTGACCGGTTTTGACATCATCTTCTTCTGGGTCGCCCGGATGATGATGAGTTCGCTCTATTTCATGAAGGATGAGGATGGCGAACCGGTTGCGCCTTTCCACACGGTCTATGTTCATGCTCTGGTGCGCGACAAGCACGGGCAGAAGATGTCGAAGTCGAAGGGCAACGTCATCAATCCGCTCGATCTGATCGATGAATATGGTGCTGATGCGCTGCGTTTCACGCTGGCGATCATGGCGGCGCAGGGCCGTGACGTGAAGCTGGATGAAAGCCGCATCGCCGGCTATCGCAATTTCGGCACCAAGCTGTGGAATGCCACGCGCTTTGCCGAGATGAACGGCATGAAGCTGGACCCGGATTTCGCGCCGGAAAAGGCGACCCAGACGATCAACCGCTGGATCCTGACGGAACTGTCCAAGGCTGCCGAGGATGTGACGCAGGCAATCGAAGCCTTCCGCTTCAACGATGCGGCGGGCGCCCTCTACCGCTTTGTCTGGAACCAGCTTTGCGACTGGTATCTGGAGCTGCTGAAGCCTGTCTTCAACGGCGAGGATGAGCAGGCCAAGGCAGAAGCGCAGGCCTGCATCGCCTATGTTCTGGCCGAAACCTACAAGCTGCTTCACCCCTTCATGCCCTTCATGACTGAAGAGCTGTGGGCCTATATCACGGATGGCAAGCAGGGTCTGGCATGCCATGCCGACTGGCGCGTGCCGATCTTCCGCGATGACAAGGCTGCCGCCGAGCTGAACTGGCTGGTGGATCTGATCACCGGCATCCGTTCCGTTCGCGCAGAGATGAACGTACCGGCTGGTGCCATGGCGCCACTGGTCATGGTCGGTGCGAATTCTGATACCCGTGAACGCCTTGGCCGGCACTATCCGGCCATCGAGCGTCTGGCCCGTGTCTCTTCGCTCGATTTCGAGAAAATCGCGCCGAAGGGCTCTGCCCAGGTGATCATTGGCGAGGCCACGGCCTGTATCCCGCTGGGTGAGCTGATTGACATCTCGGCTGAGACGGCACGTCTGAACAAGGCAATCGGCAAGGTCGATGCCGATATTCAGCGCTCGGAGAAGAAGCTCGGCAACGAAAAATTCGTTGCCAATGCTGATCCGGAGGTCGTTCAGACCGAGCGTGACCGGCTTGAAGAGCACCGCCAGCAGCGCGAGATCCTCGCCGTGGCTCTGGCACGGGTCAGCGAGGCTGGCTGACAAGGGCGGGGCATACCTGAAATGAATGGAAAGGGCGGCCTGATCGGGCCGCCTCTTTCGTTCAGCCTGGCCTATTTTCGCCCAAAGCCATAGGCGCGATCGATCCTGCCGATGCGCACGTCGTAAGCCTCATACCAGTTCAGACGTCCCAGGCGCTGGGCGGCCAGATGATCGACATTGCGCTTCCAGGCACGGATAGCATCCTCGCTCTCCCAATAGGAATTGGTGATGCCGAAACCGGCTGCATCGCGCGCGCTGTCGAAGCCGATGAAGCCCGGCTGCACCTGCGCCAGTTCAACCATCGCATCTGACATCGCGTCATAGGCTAGGTGATCAGCATCGAGACGCTGCGATGAAAAGGCGACGATATAGTAAGGCGGTGCGGGGAATTTGTTCGGCATGGCTGTCATTTCCGTTGTGGCGGTCAGGTCCGGCGCGCTTCATCCAGTATTTTCAGGCCGAACAGCAGCATGAAGCCACCGGCAATCCGTCCGAGCCAGAGCCCGGCCCTGCTATAGAGCCGGCGAATGAGGGGGGTCGACAGGAACAGGGCGACAAGCCCGTACCAGGCGAAGGCCTGAAGCGTGATCCAGACGATCACCGCAAGATAGAAGCCGGGTGGCGCGGTGGCGGGCAGCACGAGCGCGAAAACGCTTGTCCAGAAGACCGCCGACTTCGGATTGGACAGCGTCGTCATGAAGCCGGAGCGGAAGGGCGCTCCGCCACGCGGAGGCTCTGCCGGCGTCGATGCCCTGCGTGCCAGGATCATCCGGATGGCGATATAGATCAGATAGGCCGCTCCGGCGATGCGCAAGAGACGGTAGAAGATACCCGCCTGCAGCAGAAATGTACCAACCCCGGCAAGGCTCAGTGCAAGCCAGATGAAGCTGGCGGCGGCGACGCCGGCGGCCGCGCGAAACCCTGCCGAGCGTGATCTGGTCGCCGCAAAATAGCTGACGGCAACCGTATTCGGCCCCGGCAGCATCGCCATTAACAGGTGAATCAATGCGAGATGCAGGAAAGCGCTGAGCATTTTGGTCCGGCCCGTTCGTCAAAGGTGGTGTCCGGACATTTAGGTGAAGCCGCGGCC
Organism: Martelella sp. HB161492; assembly: GCF_013184775.1. GTDB lineage: Bacteria > Pseudomonadota > Alphaproteobacteria > Rhizobiales > Rhizobiaceae > Martelella. The sequence goes on along the minus strand of NZ_JAATVV010000002.1, from coordinate 135,086 downwards.
ATTCTGTCAAGCTATGGCGCCTGCCGTCATGCTCTACATTTTTACCGAATGGCCGCCGTCAACGGTGATCGTGGCACCATTGATGAAGGAGCCCGCATCACTGGCGAGCAACAATGCTGCGCCGGCGATTTCCTCGGGCCGGCCCCAGCGCTGCACCGGAACACGGGACCGGGCGAAGGCCAGCATGTCCGGATCATTGGCCAGATGCGCATTGGTTTCGGTTGCGAACATGCCCGGCGCGATGATGTTGCTGGTGATGCCGAGCGACCCGTATTCCACCGCGAGCGCACGGGCAAAGCCTTCCAGTCCGGCCTTGGCTGCGGGATAGAGGTTGTCGCCGGGCAAAGCATTATGGGCGGTGATCGAGCTGACAAAGATCAGCCGCCCGTGGCCATTCGTCTTCATCGCGGCGGCAGCGTCGCGGGACAGGGCGATGGCACCGATCAGATCCGTGGCCATGAAGGCGGCAATTTCGTCGTCGCTGAAGGCATCAATGCTGCGGCGGTCGCGAGCACCGACATTGTTGACGAGAATATCCAGCCGCCCATGCGCCTTGAGGATTTCTGCGATCGCCGCCCGCCGGGCTTCACCATCGGCGAGATCGAAGGTGCTGCCGGAGGCCGTGCCGCCAGCCGAGCGGATATCATCGCAGGCGGCGGCGAGACCCGTCTCATTGCGGCCGGTGATAATCACATGGGCGCCGGCTTCGGCAAAGGAACGGGCGATTTCAAGGCCAAGGCCCTGCCGGGCGCCGGTCACAAGCGCTATTCGTCCTTTGAGAGAGAAGCGATCGAGTATGGCCATGGCAAAGCAGTCCTTTCCGGGGGGGGGCGCGAGGCTTGTGCTAACAGGATAACCTGTTTTCAGACATCTTTCAGGCGGGTCAACCCGAAACCGGTCTCCTCGCCACGTCAGGCCTGCTGATCGTGAAAGCCACCTTGCTGGCTATGATCCTAAAGACAAGAAAAGGGCCGCACGAGGCGGCCCTTTTCCAAAACTGCAATTTCCGGAGCGATTAGCGCTTGGAGAACTGGAACGAACGGCGGGCCTTGGCCTTACCGTACTTCTTACGTTCAACAACACGGCTGTCGCGGGTCAGGAAGCCGCCCTTCTTCAGAATCGAGCGCAGGGCCGGTTCGTAGTAGGTCAGCGCCTTGGAGATGCCGTGACGAACGGCACCGGCCTGACCGGACAGGCCGCCGCCGGTAACAGTGGCGACGATGTCGAACTGGCCATCACGCGCAGCGGCAACGATCGGCTGCTGCAGGATCATCTGCAGAACCGGACGGCCGAAATAGGCGGTGAAGTCCTTGCCATTGACGGTGATCTTGCCGGAACCAGCCTTGACCCAAACGCGGGCGACGGCGTCCTTACGCTTGCCGGTAGCATAGGAACGACCGAGGTCGTCTACCTTGCGTTCGTGAACCGGAGCGGCAGGGGTGGCATCGGCAGTGGCGATATCGCCCAGGGCCTTCAGATCGGAAAGCTCGGCCATTATGCGCTCCTTACATTCTTGCTGTTGAGCTTCGCAATATCAACTGCGACGGGATTCTGTGCTTCATGCGGATGGTTCGGACCTGCATAGACGCGCAGGTTCTTCATCTGGCGACGGCCAAGCGGGCCGCGCGGGATCATGCGCTCGACAGCCTTCTCGATGACGCGTTCCGGGAAACGGCCTTCGATGATCTGGCGCGCAGTGCGTTCCTTGATGCCGCCGATATAGCCGGTGTGCCAGTAGTACATCTTGTCGGTGTACTTCTTGCCGGTCATAGCGACCTTTTCGGCATTGATCACGATGACATTGTCACCGTCGTCAACATGCGGCGTGTAGGTGGCCTTGTGCTTGCCACGCAGGCGAAGTGCGATGAGCGAGGCGAGGCGACCGAGGACGAGGCCTTCAGCGTCGATCACGACCCACTTCTTTTCCACCTCGAGAGGCTTCTGGGAAAAGGTAACCATTTTTTCTACTCTTGTTTTGGACCCGGTCCGTTGCCGGTCGGGCATTTCTTGTTGCTTCTATTGATGGGCATACGCGCATCAAACGACAACGCCGGCCTTGGCCGACGTCAGCGGTTGTATAATCGGAGGTGAAAGGATGGTCAAGTGGTCCATTCCGGCATGATGTAAAAATTATCGTTTTAAAACAATGGCTTGTAATTACGGTATTATGTTACCACATATCTTTGTGGCTTCGTGACGCGAATTTTGCTGTTTCAGCGCTGTCAGGACGGGGAATGCGCTTCAGGCGCAGTCTGGCTGAAACGAAGGAAGGCCGTTGCGGCCGCCTGGATAGGGCAATCGTCATTGACTTGATAAATGCACGGCGTAAACTGAACAAATAAAGAACAAAGGGATGCTTCCATGACGAAATTTGATCGACGCATGACCATGATCACGCTCGGCGTCGCCGATCTTGAGCGTTCCACGGCATTTTATGAGCGTCTTGGCTGGGCACGTTCGGTCGCCTCACAGGAGGGGGTAACCTTCATCGCGCTCGACGGGATCGTGCTGTCGCTGTTCGGCCGAAAGGCGCTGGCGGAGGATGCCGGCCTCAAGGACGACATTGCCGGCGGATTTCCGGGTTTCTCCCTGGCCTATAATGTCGACAGTGAGGCGGCTGTCGATGAAGCGGTGCAATTTGCCTGCGCATGCGGCGCTAAGCCGGTGAAGCCGCCCCGCAAGGTCTTCTGGGGCGGCTATTCGGGCTATGTCGCCGATCCGGACGGCTTCTTGTGGGAGATTGCGTTCAATCCTTTCATGCCGCTTGACGACAAGGGCCATATGATTCTGGAGCAATGATGCGCGTCATCACCTGACGCAGAAGATGTTGAGCGGTTCATCCGAACAATCCGGCGGGCCGGATTCGCAGCTCAGCATGAAGCAGGATTTCGTATCCTTGGTCGGGATATAGTTCTTGACGGCGTGGCCGGCCTGAGCAAAACAGACACCCGGTCCCCGGACATAGCGGTCATAAAGTATGCGGCCGCTGCCATCCGGTGCTGGGTAGCGCAAGATTGCTGCCTCTTCCTGGGCAACAACGGCCTGTGCCTGGGCGCAGGTCATGGTATTGACGTCATATCTGTTGATGGCGCTGGCCGGGGCTGTGCTGGCGATCACAAGTGCGGCAGCAAGAGCGAGTCTCAATTTCATTGGGTCCTCCAGTCGATCAACCGATGATTGTTCGACAATAACATGCGGAAGGGTTGTTTCCTATGAACGAAATTGGCGAAGACCAGATTATCCATCACGTTCTCTCGACCGTGAAAACCATTGCGCTGGTCGGTGCGTCGCCGAAACCCGAGCGCCCGAGCTATGGTGTCATGGGCTTTCTTCTTGGGCGTGGATACGAGGTCATACCCGTCAATCCGGGCCTGGCCGGCAAGACCATTCATGACAGGACCGTCTATGGCAGTCTCGCCGATATCGGCCGTCCGCTGGACATGATCGATATCTTCCGCGCCTCCGATTTTGTCGGCGGCGTCGTTGATGAAGCACTGGCCCTGGAACCGTTGCCGAAGGTGATCTGGATGCAGCTCGGGATTATCAATGATGCGGCGGCGGCAAAGGCGCGGGCTCAGGGAATGACGGTGATCATGGACCGGTGTCCGGCCATTGAAATTCCGCGCCTGCTGGGACATTGAGGCCTTGTCGCCGCAGGCCTTTCAGCTCCGCAACATATGCGGGTTGGCACGCATCTCGTTGAGGATTTCCTGATTTTCGCAGTAATCGGTGAAATTGCGTTCCGCCGTTTCACAGGAAAGGTCATTGCGGCAGCGCGCTTTCGCGCGGCAGGCGGCGCAATTGGCCAGCATGCCATAATAGAGCCTTCGATATTGGAACTCGGCCTCGACCGGGTCGATATTGAGGGCCTTCATCATTTCCGTCATTTCATTGGCGTCGCGTGGCTCGGCATTCTCGATGTCCTTGGCCACAAGGCGCTGGAGAAAAGCCAGAAGCCCGGCCTCTTCACCTTCGAAATGCTCCGTGCTGCGCCATTCGGCAAAACGATCGCATGCGCGATCTTCATGGTCTGGTATAGTGCCCATCGCAAGCTCCCTTAATGTTGGGCAGTCTTGACGTTTGCACAGAACGCAGCATTGATCTTGATCAAAAGAAGCCGTTCCTGGTCAGTAGGAAGACGTTTTATCGTCGGGAGCAGGGGACGACATAACGCAAGGGAAGGAGAAATAATGAGCGAGAAAGAGCCGGGATTTGCAACCCTCTCTATCCATGCGGGCGCGGCACCAGACCCGACAACCAACGCCCGGGCGACGCCGATTTACCAGACCACATCCTATGTTTTCAACGATTCCGATCACGCGGCGGCGCTTTTTGGTCTGAAGGCTTTCGGCAATATCTACACCCGCATCATGAACCCGACGACAGCGGTTCTCGAGGAGCGTCTTGCCACGCTTGAAGGCGGCACGGCCGCCCTTGCCGTTGCCTCCGGTCATGCGGCGCAGTTTCTCACCTTTCACATGCTGATGCGGCCGGGCGATAATTTTGTCGCCGCCCGCAGGCTTTATGGTGGTTCGATCAATCAGTTCGGTCATTCTTTCGAGAATTTCGGCTGGCAGGTGCGCTGGGCTGATCCTTTCGATCCGGAGAGCTTCGCCGCTGAGATCGATGCGCGCACCCAGGCGATCTATATCGAGAGCCTTGCCAATCCGGCCGGTACCTTTGTCGATATCGAGGCGATCGCGAATGTTGCGCATGCGCATGGCCTGCCGCTGATCGTCGACAATACCATGGCGACCCCCTATCTCACGCGGCCGATCGCCCATGGCGCCGATATCGTCGTGCATTCCCTCACCAAATTCCTTGGCGGTCATGGCAATTCCATGGGCGGCATTCTCGTCGATGGCGGCACCTTCGACTGGTCGAAATCGGGCCGTTATCCGATGCTCAGCACGCCGCGCCCGGAATATGACGGGCTGGTGCTGCATGAAGCTTTCGGCAATCTCGCCTTCGCACTCGGCGCCCGGGTGTTGAGCCTGCGCGACCTTGGACCGTGCATTTCCCCTTTCAACGCCTTCATGATTGCGACTGGCATCGAGACACTGCCGCTGCGGATGCAGAAACATTGCGACAATGCGCTCGCCGTTGCCAAATGGCTGAAAACCCGCAGTGAGGTTGCCTGGGTCAGCTATCCCGGCCTTGAGGATGATGCCAACCACGCGCTGCAGCAGCGTTATGCGCCCAAGGGGGCGGGGGCGGTCTTCACCTTCGGCCTTGCTGGCGGTTTCGAAGCGGGCAAAGCCTTCGTTGAAGGGCTGAAGCTGTTTTCCCACCTGGCCAATATCGGCGATACGCGCTCACTGGTCATTCATCCTGCGTCGACGACGCATGCCCAGTTGACGGTCGAGCAGCAGATCGCCGCCGGCGCTGGTCCGGATGTGGTGCGCCTGTCCGTCGGTATCGAAGATGTCGAAGATATCATCGCAGATATTGAGCAGTCTTTCTCCAGGTTGTAACCAATCGGGCTGAGCCTCTGCCCGATCCGGCACGTCGAAGTTCCGCCAAGGGCCAGTGTCACAAGGAGGCAACGGTCTTTGGCGGCACGGTCATACCCGCTGCAGGCATTCGCCACCGCGCCATAATTTCGCACTAGTTTTCCGGCATTCGCGGAATGATTGTGATTGATGGCGAAGGAAAGGGACAGCGTGGTGGTGTTATTTCTGTTTTTTGTCGCGCTGGCTTTGGCGACGCCCTGCATTTCAGCGGAGCGGCGTGAAACTGGCGATGAGCGGCCCTTGCCGGCCGATGGCGTCACCGCGGTGTCAAGCGCCAAGCCCGCCTCTGATGCGACCGGACCGGTGGTTCTGTGCGCGGCTGGCACCAATCCCTCGGCGGATGGCTTGTTCCATCTGCCCGCAACGCGGCAACGCTGCATTCCGGGCGTGGTCGAACAGAAGGCACTGCAGATGCATTGAAATGGCTGGCCGGCCCTTGCGCGGCCGCCCGGTCAGCTGTTGAGCAGAATGTGCAGCAGCGGAGCGGTCAGGACATTGACGACGCCGACCAGCACCATAACCAGTCCGGCGACCGAGCTTTCCTCAAGGCCAATTTCCGTTGCCTTTGCAACACCGGCTCCATGGGCGCCCATGCCGAACAGCGCGCCGCGCGCCATGGCGGAGCGCAGGGGCAGAAAACGGATCAGAAAATCACCGATAATTGCACCCGAGACCCCGGTAATGACCACGAAGACCGCCGTGAGATCCGGCACGCCGCCAATGTTCTGGGAGACGTTCATGGCGAAGGGGGTGCTGAGCGAACGGGGCAGAAGGCTCAGGCGCAGACTGCCATTGAGGCCGAGAAGCGTGGCCAGCCCCCAGGCCGAGAGAATGGCCATCGAACTGCCAACGATGACGCCGAACAGCAGCACCGGCCAGTAACGCCTGATTGTCTTCCACTGCTCGAAAATCGGCAGGGCGAAGGCGACCGTTGCCGGGCCCAGCAGCAGAACAAGCCAGTGAGTCGCATGGATATAGCCCGCATAGTTCTGCTTCAGCAAAAGCGCCAGGAGAATGAGCAGCACTGGCGCCAGCAGCAGCGGTGAGGTGACTGGCGTCGGGAAGCGGCGATAGATCCGCTTGGAAAGCAGGTAGAACAGGATCGTCACGACCGACCAGAAGACGGTCACGACCACGGCTTCAAGAACGGGCATGTTTTGACTCGATGTGGTGCATGACATTCAGGCCGAATTCGACGGCCAGTGCGGTGCTGCCCATGACGACAACGATACCGCCAAAGATGACGGCGAGAATTTTCAGACCGAGAAGGCCCAGAAATTCGGGGTGATCAAGGATCGCCAGCACAGCCGGTACGAAAAACAGCAGCAGCTCGGCGAGAAACCAGCGGGCGCCACGGCTGATGCTCTGCGGCCTGAGATAGCCGCTCAGAAGTGCTGCCAGCAACGCGAACATGCCGATCACACCGCCAGGAATGGCCAGTCCAAGCACGTTGGCCAGCGACTGTCCGGCAAACCAGATCGCGCCGATCAGCACCAGTTGTCCCACACGGCTGCCACGCAGTTTGCGGCGCAGCATGACTGAAGCCATATGAAAATATGAGGGCGTGCCGGGGGCAGTCAGGGCGACCATGGTGTGTTCCTTTCGTCGCCGCAACATATAGGAAATTTCACAATATTCTCAAAGTGAATTGATTTCATTTGTGCTATTCCATATTGGAATAATGATGGAACTCAGAACGCTTCGCATTTTTGTCGCCGTTGTTCGTCATGGAGGCTTTTCGCAGGCCGCCAAGCACGTTTTCGTCACGCAGTCGGCGGTCTCCAAGGCCGTCCGCCAGCTGGAAGACGAGCTTGGCCTGGCGTTGATCGACCGGCAGGTACCCGGTGTGCAGCTAACCGATGCGGGGCGGGTTGTCTTTGCGCGAGCGCAACAGCTGCTGGCGCAGCGCGACGATCTGATGAATGAGCTCGATGAGCTGAAGGGCGTGCGACGCGGGCAACTCACCCTTGGCCTGCCGCCGATCGGCAGTGACGCGCTTTTCGCACCGATCTTTGCCGCTTATCGGGCGCGCTATCCTGAGATCGAGGTCAGCCTGTTCGAGCATGGTTCGCGCAAGCTGGAAGAACTGGTCACGGCCGGTGAGCTCGAGCTTGGGGCATCGCTGCTGCCCTTCAACGGCGCCTTCGACTGGCAGGATGTCATCGCTGAGCCGCTGGATGTCATCCTGCGCGATGATCATCCGTTGTCAGATCAAGAAAAAATAGGTTTATCAGAACTTTCAGGTGAAGCATTCATCTTGTTTGATAGCGGATTCGCGCTCAATCCGATCATTCTTGACGGCTGTCGCGAAGCTGGGTTCCAGCCGAATGTTGCCGCGCGGTCGTCTCAGATCAACTTCATTGTCGAGCTTGTTCATGCGGGTCTGGGCATCGGCTTCCTGCCGCGTCTGATCGCCAGCCAGCGCGTGCGGCCCGGTGTGCGGCATATTACTCTGAAGGATCAGGGCATGGTCTGGCATATGGCCTTCATCTGGCGGCGCGGCGGCTATCTGTCCTTCGCGGCCAAGGCCTGGCTGGATCTGGCGGCCGAGCTGCGTGGATAAGCCGCAGGCCGGACCCGGAAAAAACGGCGACGGAGCTCAGCCGGTTGCCTCGACGACGGAGAGCGAATGGGCCTTGTGATCCGGCAGCTGGACCGAGCGATTGCGGCCCGTCGTTTTTGCCGTGTAGAGCGCCTTGTCTGCCTTGGTGACCAGATCGTCTAGCGTGGTCTCGGCGCTGTCGCCGACGGCAAGGCCGATGCTCAGGCTCAAGGGCACAGACCGCTCTTCGAGCTCCAGCGGCTTGGAGCTGACGGCAATGCGGATCCTTTCTGCAATCTCGAAGGCATCCGAATCATGCCTTACGCGGGCGAGGATTGTGAATTCCTCGCCGCCCGTTCTGCCGAGGATGTCCTGGCTGCGCAGGCAGTTGCGAACGATATCGGTGAAATGCTGCAAAGCCAGATCGCCGGCGCGATGGCCGAAGGCGTCGTTGATCTGTTTGAAATGATCAAGATCCAGCGCGAAATAGGCGATTCGTCCGGGCAGCGCGTCTTTGCCGAAGAAACGGGCGGTTGCTGCATCAATTCCGCGCCGGTTCAGCGTTCCTGTCAGCGGATCGGTACTGGCAAGGCGTTTCAGTTCACTCTGGAACCGGTTCATCGCAAAGGCGACTGACAGAAAAACCTTGGCGGTGAACAGGAGGAAGGAGCTGATGATGAAAAATGTGATCGTTGTGCTCGAAATGGTGGCCTGAGGCGGCGCAGTGACGATCCTGACAATGGCGACCGCCTGGCTGACGCATTCAACGGCGAAGATGGCGGCAATGGCCAGGCGCAACAGATGGTTGCCGAAGCTGCGACTGTTGCGAAGAAAAACAACGGCGACGACGGCGCAGAGAACGATATTGCCACTTGCGAAAGCAATCAGGTTGGCGCCGGGAAGCTTGCCTGCCAGCAGAGCCATGGCGAGTGCCCAGGCAAGGATGGAAAAGGCAGTGCCGATGCGCGCCCGCAAATTGCAGAGCGATAGAATCGCCGTTGCGATCAAAATGTTGGCAAGGAACAGGAGGCCAAAGGAGAGGGCGCCTGTGCCTGAGATATTGATCACGCCGGTCAGCACGATCCCGGCCAGTCCGGCGCCCTTGATCAGAAGGCCGGCTGTCCACCAGGCGATGAACGGGCGTTCCCGCCTGCCAAACGTGATCGGCAAAAGCAGTGCCGCCATGAGAACACAGTCCGCAGCCCAGGCAATGATCGCGGTGGAGTTGTCAAAAACATGCACGCCAAGGTCCTCGTATGTAGCGAGCGTTACGCAAACGTCATAGCTCGGCCGGTAGTGCTACTCCATCAGCAAAACCGTCCATGGCGTCTGTAAACCGATTTAAAGTGCAATTTTTCATATTATCGTTGCGGTGGTGCAACTTCAGGGTTGTGGTTGAAGGGAGAATTCGGGATAAAGCGGCGAATCGGCGCTGACTTTTTTGGCCAGAGAAGGCGCCAAATGGATGATCCCTGCCGACATCCGTCAGGCTATGTCTTGAAGTGACATGCACCGGCGCTCTATGTAAAAGGGGAATTGAGTGAATCGGACGGTTCCGGCACCGCCGGAAAAAGGATGGACATGAAAAATCCCGTAGATACCGCTATGGCCCTGGTTCCCATGGTCGTTGAGCAGACCAATCGTGGCGAACGTTCCTACGACATTTATTCGCGCCTGCTGAAAGAAAGAATTATCTTCCTCACCGGTCCGGTCGAAGACCAGATTGCTTCTCTGGTTTGCGCGCAGCTCCTGTTTCTCGAGGCCGAGAATCCGAAAAAGGAGATTGCCCTTTACATCAACTCGCCAGGCGGGGTCGTGACGGCCGGCATGGCGATCTACGATACGATGCAGTTCATTCGCCCGGCAGTTTCGACGCTGTGCATTGGTCAGGCTGCCTCCATGGGCTCGCTGCTTCTTGCCGCCGGCGACAAGGGCATGCGTTTTGCAACGCCGAATGCGCGGATCATGGTGCATCAGCCTTCGGGCGGCTTTCAGGGGCAGGCCTCCGACATCGAACGTCATGCACGCGACATTCTGAAGATGAAGCGTCGCCTGAACGAGGTTTATGTCAAGCATTGCGGCCAGAGCTACGAAGAAGTTGAAAAAACCCTCGACAGGGACCATTTCATGGATCCCGATGAGGCGCGCGACTGGGGAATCATCGACAAGGTGATGACCTCACGTTCGGAAGTCGAGAATACGGCGTCCTGATTGCGACAGCCGGCCCGGCGGGATGCTGATCATCCATTCGGGCCCGGCTGCCGGATCGTGAAATTGGCCGCTGCACATAATTGTGTACGGTTTTGGGTTTAATCGGGCCATGAACTGATTATTAGTATTGACAGTTCAGGCTCGATATCGAGTTCTAGAGATGGAAATCTATGATCGGCGAGGCTGATCATTCGTAACCTTTGGGTCTCTGGATGAATTGTCTGTTGCGCACGGTCGTGCACTTTCCGAGGAACGGAAAAAGGCGGGGCAGGCGGTTAAGAAGAATTCCGTTCCGGTTAAGGAGCGACGTGCTGGAAGGAAGTGATTATGAGCAAAGTCAGCGGTAGCGGCGGCGGTGACTCCAAGAATACGCTCTATTGTTCGTTCTGCGGCAAGAGTCAGCATGAAGTCCGCAAACTGATCGCTGGGCCGACAGTTTTCATCTGCGATGAATGTGTCGAGTTGTGCATGGACATCATCCGCGAGGAAAACAAGACCTCGATGGTGAAGTCCCGCGATGGTGTGCCGACGCCGCAGGAAATCATGGGCGTTCTGGATGAATATGTCATCGGTCAGGGACAGGCCAAGCGCATTCTCTCCGTAGCGGTCCACAATCATTACAAGCGCCTGGCGCATGCCTCCAAGGGTAATGATATCGAACTGGCGAAATCCAACATTCTGCTGGTCGGTCCGACGGGCTGCGGCAAGACCTATCTTGCGCAGACGCTGGCACGGATCATCGATGTTCCCTTCACGATGGCAGATGCCACGACGCTGACGGAGGCCGGTTATGTCGGTGAGGATGTTGAAAACATCATTCTGAAGCTGTTGCAGGCTGCCGATTATAATGTCGAACGCGCCCAGCGCGGCATCGTCTATATTGACGAGGTCGACAAGATCTCGCGCAAGTCCGACAATCCGTCGATCACGCGTGACGTGTCGGGCGAGGGCGTGCAGCAGGCACTGCTGAAGATCATGGAAGGCACGGTTGCCTCCGTGCCGCCGCAGGGTGGGCGCAAGCATCCGCAGCAGGAGTTCCTGCAGGTGGATACGACCAATATCCTGTTCCTGTGCGGCGGCGCTTTCGCAGGCCTCGACAAGATCATTTCTGCGCGCGGCGAGAAAACGTCGATTGGTTTCGGCGCTTCTGTTTCGGCACCCGATGACCGGCGTGTCGGTGATGTGCTGCGCGATCTCGAGCCCGAGGATCTGGTGAAGTTCGGACTTATCCCGGAATTCATCGGCCGTCTGCCGGTGATCGCGACGCTTGAGGATCTTGATGAGGATGCGCTGATCCAGATTCTGACCGAGCCGAAGAACGCCCTGATCAAGCAGTATCAGCGCCTGTTCGAGATGGAAGATGTCGAACTGTCATTCCATGAGGATGCGCTGCGTGCGATCGCCGCCCGGGCGATTGAACGCAAGACCGGTGCACGTGGTCTGCGCTCGATCATGGAGAAGATCCTGCTGGATACCATGTTCGAACTGCCGACGCTGAAAGGCGTGCGTGAGGTCGTGATCTCCGATGAGGTGGTGGCGGGCACATCCCGTCCGCTCTACATCTATGCGAACCGGCCCGATGACAAGGCCAATGCTTCGGCCTGAGGCTGAAGCTTACCAGCTGTCGGGCCGGGCGCGGTGGAAACACCTGCGTCCGGCCCTCTTCGTTTTGGCTTAGGCCTTGGTGGCGGATGATCGAGCGCAGGAAAACGCAAGGCAATATTGAAATGCACCTTCCCAAGCTCCACTTGTTTCGCCACGGACACAAAAAATATTGATCGGCATCCTCCCGCCGATCCTCCGGTACTCCGCCGGATGAGTGAAAAGGAACGAATATATGACGCAGAACACGCCCGCAGCGACGCGCGCTGCCTTCCCGGTGTTGCCCTTGCGTGACATTGTGGTTTTCCCGCACATGATCGTGCCGCTGTTTGTCGGTCGCGAGAAATCCATCCGGGCGCTTGAGGAGGTCATGGCTTCCGACAAGCAGATCATGCTGATCACCCAGGTGAATGCCAGTGACGACGATCCGTCGCCGGAAAACCTCTATCGTGTCGGCACGATCGCCAATGTCCTGCAGCTGCTGAAGCTTCCCGACGGAACCGTCAAAGTTCTGGTCGAAGGCAAGGCACGTGCTGCCGTCGAGGACATTGCTGCGCACAAGGACTATTACGAGGCTCAGGCCGAGGTTCTGGCCGAGCCGGATGAAGATGCCGTTGAAATCGAGGCGCTGTCGCGCTCGGTCGTTTCCGAGTTTGAAAACTACGTCAAGCTCAACAAGAAGGTTTCGCCCGAAGTTGTCGGCGCTGCCGGTCAGATCGAGGACTATTCGAAGCTGGCCGATACGGTTGCCTCGCATCTTTCGATCAAGCTGACCGAGAAGCAGGAAATGCTGGAGACCACCAGCGTCAAGGAGCGGCTTGAAAAGGCGCTCGGCTTCATGGAAGGCGAGATTTCGGTTCTGCAGGTCGAGAAGCGCATCCGCACCCGCGTCAAGCGGCAGATGGAGAAGACACAGCGCGAATATTACCTCAACGAGCAGATGAAGGCGATCCAGAAGGAGCTTGGTGAAGGCGAGGACGGCCGCGACGAGATGGCCGAGCTGGAAGATCGCATCAAGAAGACCAAGCTGTCCAAGGAGGCCCGTGAAAAGGCCGATGCCGAGGTGAAGAAGCTGCGCAATATGAGCCCGATGTCTGCCGAGGCAACGGTCGTGCGCAACTATCTCGACTGGCTGGTCGGCCTGCCGTGGAACCGCAAGTCGAAGATCAAAACCGACCTGAAGCTGGCCGAGAAGATCCTCGACGAGGATCATTTCGGGCTGGAGAAGGTCAAGGAACGTGTCGTTGAATATCTGGCCGTTCAGGCGCGCGCCAAGAAGATCAAGGGGCCGATTCTCTGCCTCGTCGGACCGCCCGGCGTCGGCAAGACCTCGCTTGCCCGCTCGATCGCCAAGGCGACCGGCCGCGAATATGTGCGCATGGCCCTTGGTGGCGTGCGTGACGAGGCTGAAATTCGCGGGCACCGCCGCACCTATATCGGTTCGATGCCGGGCAAGATCGTTCAGTCGATGAAGAAGATCGGCAAGAACAATCCGCTGTTCCTGCTCGACGAGATTGACAAGATGGGCGCCGATTTCCGCGGCGACCCGTCTTCGGCCCTGCTCGAGGTGCTGGATCCGGAACAGAACTCGACCTTCATGGATCACTACCTCGAGGTCGAATATGATCTGTCCAATGTGATGTTCATCACCACGGCCAATACGCTGAACATTCCGGCGCCGCTGATGGACCGCATGGAGATCATCCGCATTGCCGGTTACACGGAAGAGGAGAAGCTGGAAATCGCCAAGCGGCATCTTCTGCCCAAGGCGATCGAGGAGCATGCGCTGAAGCCGGCGGAATTTTCAGTCAGCGACGCTGCCCTGATGCGGATCATTCAGCAATATACCCGTGAGGCCGGTGTCCGTTCCTTCGAGCGCGAGCTGATGAAGCTTGCCCGCAAGGCCGTGACTGAAATCGTCAAGGGTGACCGCACCGCCGTCGATGTGACCGCGGAAAACCTCGAGGACTATCTCGGCGTTCAGCGTTTCCGCCATGGCGAGGCCGAAGGCGAGGATCAGATCGGTGTCGTTACCGGATTGGCCTGGACCGAGGTTGGTGGCGAATTGCTGACCATTGAAGGCGTGATGATGCCGGGTAAGGGTCGTATGACCGTAACCGGTAACTTACGTGATGTGATGAAGGAATCGATTTCGGCTGCGGCATCCTATGTCCGCTCGCGCGCGGTAGATTTCGGCATCAAGCCGCCGGTCTTCGACAAGACGGATATCCATGTTCACGTTCCGGAAGGGGCAACGCCGAAGGACGGGCCGTCGGCCGGTGTCGCGATGACCACGGCGATTGTCTCGATCATGACCGGCATTCCGGTCAACAAGGACGTGGCGATGACGGGCGAGATCACCCTGCGCGGCCGTGTCCTGCCGATCGGCGGACTGAAGGAGAAGCTTCTGGCGGCGCTGCGTGGCGGCATCAAGACGGTGCTGATCCCGGAGGAGAACGCCAAGGATCTGGCGGACATCCCGGACAATGTGAAGAACGGTATGGAGATCATTCCGGTGAGCCGGATCGGTGAGGTTCTGCAGCATGCGCTGACGCGGATGCCGGAGCCGATCGAGTGGGATGCAGCCGCTGAAGCAGCTGCAATTTCCGCCAAAGAGGCGGAAGATGATTCCTCCAAGACCATGCCGCACTGATGCCGTAATTGGCCTGTTTTTCAGCAGTGTTGTGGAAAATGATGGAAAAGGCCGGTCATTCGCCGGCCTTTTCCATAGAAATCGGGTGAAGACTCTTGCATTTCGCCTAAAGCCAAGGCTTTTGATTTGCAGCGGGCGGCGGCATGAATAATCTGCACCCCAAGAACATTGAGTCGTTTCGAACCATTTAGAAAGGGTGGAAACATGAACAAGAGTGAACTCGTAACCTCTGTTGCCGAAAAGACCGGCCTCTCCAAGACCGATGCTGCCTCTGCAGTCGATGCGGTTTTCGACGCTGTTCAAGGCGAATTGAAGAATGGCGGCGAAGTCCGTCTCGCTGGTTTCGGCGCGTTCACTGTCTCCCACAGCGCAGCTCGTAAGGGTCGTAACCCCTCCACCGGCGCTGAAGTCGACATTCCGGCACGCAATGTTCCGAAATTTGCAGCTGGCAAGGGTCTGAAGGACGCCTGCAACAGCTAAAATGTTTCCGGCAGAATTGCCGTAGACTGGCCCGGGGCTTTTTGCCCCGGGCTTTTTTTTGCCGTTCGCGTGAACGCTGCGTCACCTACAATCATCTTGTCGCCCGTGCCCAATTCCCTTATGTGTCAGATATGGTCGGCAAGGCTGGCCATGTTCTCGGGGCGGGGTGAAACTCCCCACCGGCGGTAAGTGTAAATTTACACAAAGCCCGCGAGCGCCCGGCAGTTTTGCCGGGGTCAGCAGATCCGGTGTGATTCCGGAGCCGACGGTTAAAGTCCGGATGTGAGAGAACAGCAGGCAATGGCCGGGTGGCTCCTTTCTTGAAAGGAGGCGCCGTGGCATTCCTGACGTTTGTCCCGGTTCCATTTGCTGAGAAAAGGATCGTGGGGACATGAATTCCGTTTTATATCGCTCTCCTGCGCTTGTAGGCGCCTTCTGGATGGTTCTGGCAGGCGTCACCTATGCTGCGGGCAATATCCTTGTGCAGCGCCTGACCATGAGCATGGGCTTTGCCTCATCGTCGGTCGCCTTCTGGCAGTATGGCATCGCCTTCCTGTTTTCGCTGCCCTATCTGTTTCGCATCGGCCTTGGCGTCATGCGCACCAGCCATCCCGGCCGCCATATCCTGCGGGTAGTGCTGTCGGCGCTTGGGGTTCAGGCCTGGACATTCGGGCTTGCCACAGTGCCGATCAGTCAGGCCATCGCGCTTGTCATGACCTCGCCTTTCTTCATCATCCTCGGCGCGCGCATATTCCTCGGCGAAAAGGTCGGGCCGTCGCGCTGGGTGGCGACAGCCGTCGGCTTTGTCGGCGCGGCGCTGATCCTGGAGCCCTGGTCGGGTGCCTTCTCCTGGGCGGCGCTGCTGCCGATCCTGTCTGCGCTTCTGTGGGGCGGGGCCTCGCTGATTACCAAACAGCTGACGGCGGATGAACGGCCTGAATCGATCACGGTCTGGCTGTTGATGCTGCTGACGCCGATCAATCTGGTTGTTGCGCTGGGCGGCGGATTTGCGGTGCCAACGGGCAGCATGATCTGGATTGTCGTGGCGCTCGGCGTCGTCACCTTCATGGCGCAGTATTTTCTCACCCTGGCCTATGCCAGCGCCGATGCTGCCTATGTCCAGCCTTTCGACGATCTCAAGCTGCCGCTTAACGTGCTCGGCGGCTGGCTGGTGTTCGGGTTTGCGCCCAATCTTCTGTTCTGGTTCGGCGCCGTGCTGATCCTCTGCGCGTCGCTGTCGATCATGTTGATCGAGCGGCGGCGTGAGGCTGCCGCCTGAGTGGAAAGCACAGAGCAGGATAGGAAAGGCCGGGCGATCACCCGGCCTCAGACTGCTGAGAAAGTCGTTCAGATTGCCTGTTCGGGGTGGAATGGCCGCCCCCCTCCGTCGTCATCCCCGTGCTTGTCACGGGGATCCATACTCTTAAGGATTTGAATAAGCAGAGTCTTTCGCCGCGCGGACGCGCGTCGGCTGGATGCCTGTGACAAGCACAGGCATGACGTTAGGGAAGAGGCTAGGGTTTGTCAGCAATCTGAGGCCGGGTGATCACCCGGCCTTTTACTGTCGATGACGCCTACCAGCGCTGATGCACATGGGGGGCGATGCGGTTGCGATAGATCTCCGCCATCGCCTCCATGACTTCTGCGCCAATCACCGGCAGATCGGAGGCAGCGGCATTCGCCTTGGCCTGTTGCGCATTGCGCGCGCCAGGGATGGCGACCGTGACGGCGTCGTTCATGACGATCCAGCGCAGTGCGAAGGCTGCCATGGTTTCGCCGGCCGGCACATGTTTGCGGACTTCCTCGACCGCTTCGAGCGCGATATCGAAGGGAACGCCGGCAAAGGTTTCGCCGACATCGAAGGCGTCGCCTGCACGGTTGAAATTACGGTGATCATCGGCGGCGAAGGCGGTATCGCGGGTGATCTTGCCGGACAGCAGGCCACTTGCCAGGGGCACGCGGGCGATGACGGCGATATTCTTGCGCTTTGCTTCCGGCAGGAACAGCGATGCCGGGCGCTGGCGGAAGATGTTGTAGATGATCTGCACGCTTTCCACGCCCGGAAATTCGATTGCCTTCAGTGCCTCTTCGACCTTTTCGACGCTGACGCCATAATGGGCGATCTTGCCCTTGGCCTTGATCCGGTCGAGTGCGGCGAAGGTTTCCGGCTGGTAGAGGGCCTCGGTCGGCGGGCAATGAAGCTGCACGAGGTCCAGACATTCGAGCCGCAGATTCTTCAGGCTGCGGTCGATGAAGGCTTCGAGATTTTCGAAATTATAGCCTTCTGCCACATGCGGGTCGAGCCGTCGGCCGGCCTTGGTGGCGACGAAGGGACGGGCACCGCCGCGTTCCGCCAGCACATCGGCGATGATCTTTTCCGAACGGCCATCGCCATAGACATCGGCGGTGTCGATGAAATTGATCCCCGAATCAAGCGCTGCATTCAGCGCCTTGCGGCCGTCTTCCTCACTGACGGATCCCCAGGAGCCGCCAATCTGCCAGGCACCGAAGCCGATATTGGAAACCGGGCGGCCGATGCGGCCGAAACTGTGATAGTGCATCCTCTCCTCCATGATGGGACCGGGGCCAGAACGGCCGCCTTTTGTCAAAAAACGCGTGGAACCCGCGCTTTTGGCTTGAAGTTGTCTCGGGTGATCTTTTACCCCTCCATAGGCGAAGATAAAAGCGAGGGACGTAAAACTTGGCGCGATTTCGTTTCATTCATGCCGCAGACCTGCATCTGGGAAGTCCTTTGTCGGGGCTGGCGATGAAGGATGAGGCGCTGGCCCGCCGCTTTGCCGAGGCCTCGCGCGATGCATTCTCCGGACTGATTGATGCAGCGCTTGCCGAAGGTGTCGATTTTCTGCTGATCGCCGGCGACATCTATGATGGCGCCTGGAAAGACAACCGTATCGGCCTGTTCTTCAATCGCGAGATTGCCCGGCTCGATCGTGCCGATATCCCGGTCTTCATCCTGCGCGGAAACCATGACGCTGAAAGCGTGGTAACGAAGACGATCACCATGCCCGCCAATGTCCGCGAATTTTCCGTCAAGGCGCCGGAAACGATGCGGATCGATACTCTGAAGGTCGCGATCCACGGTCAGGGGTTTGCCACGCGTTCGGTCAACGACAACCTCGCTG
The DNA here is from genome assembly GCF_013184775.1 of Martelella sp. HB161492. Classification (GTDB taxonomy): domain Bacteria; phylum Pseudomonadota; class Alphaproteobacteria; order Rhizobiales; family Rhizobiaceae; genus Martelella. Next base: position 116,942 of record NZ_JAATVV010000002.1, on the reverse strand, counting down.
CCAGCTATCCGCCGGCCATGCCCGGCTGGTTCAATATCGGCATGCTGCACACGTCCCTGTCCGGCCGTCCGCCGCATGCCCCTTATGCGCCCTGCACGGTGGATGACCTTCTGGCGCGCGGCTATGACTACTGGGCGCTTGGCCATGTCCATGCCTATGAGCAGGTGGCGGATATGCCGCCGGTGATCTATCCGGGCAACATACAGGGGCGCAGCATCCGCGAAACGGGTGAGAAGGGTGTCGTTCTGGTGTCGGTTGAGGATGGGGAGATCCGCCATCAGCGGCTGATCGTCGACCGGGCACGGTTTGAGCGGCTGGACATCGCCGTAACGCCGGAGATGGCTGAGGATGCGATCCTGTCCGCCATTGAGATCAGAGCCGCCGAATTATCCGAGATCGCCTCCGAGCGACCGATCGCGCTCAGGCTGGTCCTGAGCGGCACGCATCCGCGGGCAGGGCGGATGCTGGCCGAGCGGCAGCTCTGGCATGATGAGGCGGAGGCCGCCCTTCAGCGTGGCCATGGCGATCTGTGGCTGGAGAAACTGGAATTCGATCTTGCCGCTCCGCAAGCCATGCGTCCGGTCATCGCCGATGCCGAGGCGGCTTTGGATTTCCGGGCGCTGATCGATGCCGTTGCCGCCGCACCGGACTTTGCAGCCCATGTGGCTGTGCTGGCCGATGAAATAAGGGCCCGGCTTCCCGCTTCCGTCGCCGATGCGCAGACATTTCCCGGCGTCGACGCAGAAAGCCTTGTCGCCGAGGCTGAGAGCCTGCTTCTGGCCCGGCTCGACATGGCAGAGGAAAGCTGATGCGGTTCCTCTCGCTCGATCTCCTGCGCTATGGCGCTTTTACCGAACGCAGCATTGCCTTCAGGCCGGATGCGGCGCTTCACATTGTCTACGGGCCCAACGAGGCCGGGAAGTCTTCGACGCTGTCGGCGCTTTCGGATCTGCTGTTCGGCTTCCCCGAGCGGGATGTGCGTTACGATTTCCTGCATGATGCCCGCGAACTGAGGCTTGGAGCGTCGCTTGAGGCACGCCACGGCGACAGTCTGGCTTTTCGCCGCCGCAAGGGGCGCAAGAACACGCTGCTGATGGCCGATGACAAGGAAACACCGCTTCATGACGACGCGCTGTCGCCCTATCTCGGCAATCTGACCCGTGATGTCTTCGAGCGCGCCTTCGGGCTCGATTCGCAGCGTCTGCGGGCTGGTGGTGATGCCATGCTGGCCGATGGCGGCGAGATCGGCAGCCTGCTGTTTTCGGCGGCATCCGGCCTGAAGGGGTTGCGCAGTGTCGGCCGCGGGCTCAGTGATGCGGCAGCGCAGATCTTCGAGCCGAGCGGCCGGTCCCGACGGATCAACCAGATCCGCAAGGTCTTTGACGAGGCGGGAAAGCGTGAGCGCGATCTCGGTCTGAAGGCATCGGACTGGGAAAAGCTCAATCGCGAGGTCCGGGACAATGCCGAGGCGCTTGACGGGCTGGACGACGCGCAAAAGCAGGCCGAAAAGGCGTTGCAGGCGCTGCGGCAGATGGCAGGGCTGCGCGCCGTTGTCGAAGAGATCGACCGGCTTGAGAGCGCACTCGCCGGCTTTAGCGATCTCGCGCCGATTTCGCCGGAAATGGCGCGGCGCATTGGCGTGCTTGCCAGCGAGATCGACGACAATGCCACAGCACTTGCGGAGCGCCGCCAGGACGCCGGAACCCTGCATGAGGCGCTGCAGGCGGTTGCGGTCGATGAGACCCTGCTGGCCCACGGTGCTGAAATCGATGCGCTGACGCTCGATGAGGCCGTTTATCGTCAGGCCGTCGAGGATCTTGGCGAGATTGACGGGCTTTTGCTGCGCTCGGAAGCGCTGCTTGCCGAGAGCGCGCGGCGGATCGGCGAGGCGGACGCATCGGCTTTGCCGCACCGCCTGGCCGATGACATGGCGCTGGCACGGCTGGCGCAGGCATTGCGTGACGGCAAGGAGCTTGCCGGTAACCGCAAGCGCCATGGCGAGGAGTTGCAGCGGGCGCAGGACCGTCTGCAGCTGCTTGAAGCGGACGCTCCCGGTGAACGGGTTATCGATCCGGCGCCGCTGCGGCAGCGTTTTGACAGCCTGAGCGAGGATTTGCGGCAGGCCCTCGAAGCCGACCAGCTCGCCCGGACGCTGGCCAGGGCGGAGCGCGAGCTGGCCGATGAAGCTGCAGCCCTGCGGCCGCCGCTTGGCGCGGTCATGACGGTTTCGCCCGCCGATCTGCCGGATATGGATGCGCTGGCAGAGGCCGAGCGGCAGCATCGCGATGCAGCCCAGGCCTTGCGTGAGGCCGAAGCCGGATTGCTGAGGCTGCGCAGCGAAAGGGCGGCGCTCGAAAGCCAGCTGGCGGAGATTACCGGCAAGGACATGGTCCCGAGCCGCGAAATGCTGACCGAAGCACGCCGTGAGCGCGACAGGATCTGGCGGGAGGCCACTGCACAACCCGACGATCAGAGCCTCAGGCTTGGCTTTGTCGATCTCGTTTCCAGAACCGACAGACTGGCCGATCAGCTTCTTGATGAAGCCGACCGTGTAGCCATTCGAGAAGAAAAAGTACGTAATATCAGAAGACTGGATGCTAATATTGAGAAATCAATGGAAGACGTCCAGCGGTGTGAGACAAGATTTAGCGCCGTCAAATCGGCCATAGCCGCCTTGTTTGCGGCACTTGGTTCGGCGCCTGAACCGGGCGACATGCTGGTCTGGCGGCAGGACGCCGGTCACCTGTTGAAGCGACGGGCCCAGTTACGTGACGAGCGCGACAGGCTTTCCGGTCTTGAGCGCGCGGCGGCTGGGCTGCATGCGGCGCTGGAGGCGCTTGCCGGCTCCATGCTGCTTTCCGGCGGCGACAGCCTGCCGCTTGGGCCGCTGGCGCGGCTGGTGGCGGACCGGATCAGGGAGATTGGCGACACTTTCGAGCGTCAGCGTGGCCGCGAAAGTGATCTGAAGGCGCTGCGCGGCGAGATTGACCGTCACATGGCGGCAGGCGCAAGGCTCGCCGCGGTTGAGGCGGACTGGCGTGACGGCTTTGCCGCAGCACTTGCCGCCTGTCACCTGAGCGCCGATACCGTGATCGAGGGCGGCGAGGCGGCGCTGGAGGTGCTGAAACAGCTGCCGGCGCAGCTCGACGATCACCAGCGCCAGACCGCCCGCAAGGCGCGCAGCCTCGGGATAACCGAAAGCTTTGAGGCCCGCGCCCGTGCTCTTGGCGAAGCCGCAGACAGGACGCTTCTGGCTGGCCATCCGCTCACCATCGCGGCCACGCTGAAGAAACGGCTCGGTGAGAACCGTGCAGCCGAGGAGCGGCTTAGATCCGGCCGTGAGCAGGCGCGGTCGGTGGCGGCGAAGCTTGAAGCGCTTGAGACGCATGAGGCGGTGCTGCGCGCGGAATTTGCCACACTCATTGCCGCGCTGGAGGCGGGGGTCGTCGCGAACGATCTTGTTGCACGGCTGTTGCAGCGGGCGGATCTTGCCGACAAGCTTTCGGCAGAGAGGCGCCATTTTGCCGCGATTGCCGGTGATGCGGACGAGCCCGCGATCCGGGCCGCGATCGGCGAAAAGGATGCCGATGCGATGGCGCGTGAGATTGCCGGTCGCGAGGCTGATCTTGGCGATCTGCGACGCCGCTGGGACGGGCTGATTGAGGAACGCTCGCTGCTGCGTCAGCGCCGTGACGCGCTGGAGGAGGGCGAGAGCGCGGAAATGGCCGCCTTCACCCGGATGTCCGCCGAAGCAGAGGCACTGGAAGCGGCCCGCGAATGGCTGGTGACCAGGCTTGCCGCCGATCTTCTCGACCAGGCCTCTGAGCGGTACCGGCAGAGCCGCGCCGATCCCGTTATCACTGCCGCCGGGCGGCATTTCGCGACACTGACCTGCAATGGCTTTTCAGGCCTTGGACAGAGCTTTGATGATCAGGATAATACCATCGTGACGGCAAAGCGCATCGACGGTTCCGAGGTTGGCATTGCGGGGCTCAGCGATGGCACGCGCGATCAGCTTTATCTGGCGCTGCGGCTGGCCTTTGTCGAGGATTATGCCCGGCGCAACGAGCCGTCACCGCTGATCGTCGACGATATTTTCCAGACCTTTGACGATCAGCGCAGCCTTGCCGGATTGCGGACGCTTGCCGGGCTTGGCGGTGTGCAGACGATCCTCTTCACCCATGAACGCGCGCTGGCCGACATGGCGGGCGAGGCGCTGGGCGATGCTGTTGACATGATCATGCTGTGAGCGGGGCCGGCCCGGCCCCGTCTCGCCGGGCGCCGCGTTCAAAGCGCGGCGCGGATCTTTTCGGCATTGGCTGCCAGCACGGCACTGTCTTCCATCTTGTCGTGATGGCGCTTCAGTTCGATGCCCTCGTGCCGCGGAATGACATGGAAATGCAGGTGAAACACCGTCTGTCCTGCGGCGGGCTCGTTGAACTGGCAGACGAATACGCCGTCCGCTGCAAAGGCCTTCTTCACCGCCACCGCGATCTTCTGAACGGTCGGGATGATGGCCGACAACACCGCCGGATCGGCATCGAGAATGTTGCGGGACGGTGCGCGCGGGATCACCAGAACATGGCCGGGCGCCTGCGGCATCACATCCATGACCGCGATGGCATGCTCGTCTTCATAGACGCGGACGGAAGGGATATCGCCTTTCAAGATCAGGGCAAAGATATTGCTGTCATCATAGGCTTGTGTCGTCATGATTTCCTCCAGAGCTGCGGTTAGTCCGCATCGGTTTTTCTGAATGGCGTATGTTCGGAAAGATAGGCCTTGGTGTCCGCCACGCCTTCACGTTCATGTTCGAGATAATCGGCGATGGCACGGCGCAGCCCGGCATGGGCGATGTAATGCGCGGAATGGGTGGTGACGGGCAGATAGCCGCGGGCCAGCTTGTGCTCGCCCTGGGCGCCGGCTTCGACCCGCTTGAGACCGCGCGCAATGGCGAAATCGATCGCCTGATGATAGCAGACCTCGAAATGCAGAAAGGGGTGGTCCTCGATACAGCCCCAGTGACGCCCGAACAGCGCCTCCGAGCCAATGAAATTGATGGCGCCGGCGATATAGCGGCCATCCCGCTTTGCCATCACCAGCAGAATATCGTCGGCCATGCGCTCGCCGATCAGCGAATAGAAAGCGCGGGTAAGATAGGGCCGTCCCCATTTGCGGCTGCCGGTATCCATATAGAAGGCAAAGAACTGGTCCCAGATGTCTTCGGTCAGGTCAGAACCGGTCAGCCAGTCGATGGTAATGCCGTTCTCAAGAGCGGCGCGGCGTTCCTTGCGCAGCGTCTTGCGCTTGCGCGAGGCCAGCGTTTCCAGAAAATCCGCGTGGCTGGCATAGCCCTCGTTGAAAAAATGGAACTGCTGATCGGTGCGGTGAAGAAAATCGGCCTCTTCGTAAATGCCGATCTCGTCTTCCGGCACAAAGGTGACATGGGCCGAAGAGACGCCGAGCCGCTGGGTCACCTCTTTCAGCGCGTCGGCCAGGAGAGCCTGACCCGCGCTCAGATTGAGGCCGTCGGCGATCAGGAGATGAGGCGCGGTTGCGGGCGTGAACGGCAGGGAGGCCTGCAGTTTCGGATAATAGCGTCCGCCCGCGCGCTCAAAGGCATCGGCCCAGCCATGGTCGAAGACATATTCGCCCTGACTGTGATTCTTCAGATAGCAGGGCAGTGCGCCAACCAGCGTCCCGCCCTCGGTTTCCAGGAGCAGGTGATGCCCGAGCCAGCCGGTATCGGCGGTCGCCGAGCCTGATTCTTCAAGGGCGGACAGAAACGCGTGCGACAGAAAGGGATTGTAAGGCGCCGCACCGCCGCGTGTGACATGCGGCAGCGCCGCCCACTGTTCCGGTGCGATGTCGGCAAACGCGTTTTCGATACGGATTTGCAGGTTTTCGCTCAAGATCGACTCATGACTGGGGCGGATCCGGGGCGATGCGCTGAGCACAAGCCGGCCCGGAGCCGCAGGATGAAGGGGCGTCAGACGCGCGGATCAAAGCCTTCAAAGGTCATCTGATCGGCGTTGGCAAAGGTGATGTCTCGTGCGCGCTCGTCCCGTACGGTCCAGGTGATGATCGTCTTGCCATCCGACCTGAGGCCGGCGATGAACGCATTGGGGAGATGATCATAATAATAAGAGATAAAATCAAGGCCGATCGACATGGCCTTGCGATGCGCGTCGAAAGCTTCTTCGGTATCACCCATCGCGGTCAGACCCAGCGGTTTGGGGGCGCCTGCGCTTTTGAGGTCACGCAGGAGCTGGGCGTCGAAGCTCATCAAGGCGACCGGCCCCTTGTAGCCTGCCAGGCAATCAAGCACGGCGGTGGCAAAGAGCGGGTTATGCGTCGGCGCCGTTTTCAGTTCCACCACCAGCGGAACGCGACCGTCGGTCAGCGCCAGCAGATCGGTGAAGCGCGGAATGGTCGCTTGCGTGGTGCCGATGCGGATGGCGGCGAGACGGTCTGCGGTCTCGTTTTCGGGGATGAGATCAAGGCCGCACAGGCGTTTCAGGTCATCGTCATGAAACACCATGGGAATGCCGTCTGCGGAAAGATGCAGGTCGCATTCAATGGCAAAACCGGCATCGATCGCACGACTGAAGGCGGGCAGAGAATTCTCCCACACCGCCTTGTTCATGTCGTGATAGCCGCGATGCGCGATTGGCCGGGCTGTCAGGAACGGAAAATCGCTCACAGAGCGATTTCCATGATGGCGTCGATCTCGACCGCTGCGTTGAGCGGCAGCGAGGCCATGCCAACGGCGGCGCGCGCATGCTTGCCGGCATCACCGAAGACATCGCCGAACAGGTTCGACGCGGCATTGATGACGAGGTGCTGATCGGTGAAATCCGGCGTCGAGGCGACGAAGCCATTCAGCTTGACGACCCGGACGATGCGGGAAAGATCGCCGCCGAGTGCAGCATTGGCCTGAGCGATGAGATTGATGGCGCAGGCCCGCGCGGCCTTCTGGCCGTCCTCGAGCGATACGCCGTCACCGAGCCGGCCTGAGGCGACCATGGCGCCGTTTTCCGTCGGCAATTGCCCGGAAATGATGAGCTGATTGCCTGAGATGACAAAGGGAACATAGTTCGCTGCGGGTGCCGCCGGCGAAGGCAGCGTGATGGAAAGGGCTTTCAGACGGTCGTCAATGGAACTTGCAGTCATGGCACACCTGATGGACTTGTATGAAAATTGAAAGAGAATTGGCAGAGCCTAGGCTTTTCTATACGATCATGTTTCAAAGCCAAGGGGAGTTTGCCAATGCGGGTCGTTGCCGCCGTAAAAACCATAACCCTTTCTGTTGGCCTGGGTGTGACAGCCCTGCCGGCAGCCGGCATGGCTGCAGCGCTTGCACCCCACCGCGCAATCTACGATCTTTCGCTGGAATGGGCTTCCAAACAGTCGGGCATTGAAGGCATTGACGGTCGTTTCGTCTATGAATTCACCGGCGGCCTCTGTTCCGGCTACATCACCAATATGCGCATGGTGACCGATATACTGAAGGAATTCGAGACGGTGAATTCCGACCAGAGCTCCTCCAGCTTCGAGGATCTGGGCGCCGGTACATTTTCATTTTCGTCCAAGGTCTTTTCCAACGCCGATCTGCAGTCGGAGCGCAAGGGGGAGGCCGTCCGCCAGAGCGACAAGGCGATTGACGTGACCGTTGAAGACGGTGACGGCGCCAAGCTTCCGGAGGCGGAATTCCCGACCGAATATATGGAAGGCATCATCAGGGCGGCGGCGAACGGAAAAACGGTCTATCAAGCCAGGACCTTTGATGGCTCCGGCAACGAGATCATGCTTGCGGTGACGATGATCGGTCATGCGGTGGATGTGCCGAAGGCTGCAGATCTCAAGGCCGTGAGCGGGCCGCGTGAGCGCGCCTGGCCGGTCACCACCGCCTATTATCCGACCGGCGATGCGACGAGCGACGAGATGCCGAGCTACACCATGTCGATGCTGCTTGGCGAAGACGGAATCAGTCACGATCTGCTGATGGATTTCGGTGATTTCCGCATTTCGGCGGAAATGAAGGCGCTTGACCTGTTGCAGCCTGTTGCCTGCACCGCCAAGAAAGACGGCTGATCAAAACGCCCCGAAAGGCGCATTTTCCGCAGCCTTGGCGCGAAAAGACGCGCTTTCGCCTTGCATTTGGCGGTGAAAGCAGGTATCGGCCAGCCATTCCACACGCAGGCTTTGGGATCTTCCGGGAGAAATCCGGCTGGTTCCGCCGGTGATGTCCGCCCCTTGGGCGTTCATTCATGGGCCTGCGGAGGTTAAACCGGAAAAGGAGAAAAGGCATGGCATTGCCTGATTTTACCATGCGTCAGCTGCTTGAGGCTGGTGTGCATTTTGGTCACCAGACCCACCGCTGGAACCCGAAGATGAAGCCCTTCATCTTTGGCGAACGCAACAACATTCACATCATGGACCTGGCCCAGACCGTTCCGATGCTGAGCCGTGCGCTGCAGGTTGTCTCTGACACCGTTGCCCGCAATGGCCGCGTTCTGATGGTCGGCACCAAGCGCCAGGCTTCGGAAATCATCGCCGACAGCGCTCAGCGTTCGGCCCAGTATTACGTCAACTCCCGCTGGCTCGGCGGCATGCTGACCAACTGGCGCACGATTTCGAACTCGATCCAGCGCCTGCGCAAGCTCGACGAAATCCTGTCCAACGAAGCTCAGGGCTTCACCAAGAAGGAACGCCTCAACCTGGAGCGCGAGCGTGAAAAGCTTGACCGTGCTCTCGGCGGTATCCGCGACATGGGCGGCGTTCCGGACCTGATCTTCATCATCGACACCAACAAGGAAAAGATCGCGATCGAAGAAGCCAAGCGTCTTGGCATTCCGGTCGTGGCCGTTGTTGACTCCAACTGCGATCCGGATGAAGTCGATTACCCGATCCCCGGCAATGACGACGCTTCGCGCGCCATCTCGCTCTACTGCGACCTGATCGCGCGCGCTGCCATCGACGGTATTGCCCGCCAGCAGGGCGCTGCAGGCATCGATCTCGGTGCAGCCGTTGAAGCACCGGCTGAGCCGGCGCTTGACGATGCTGCCGACGATGCCGAAGGCAAGGCCGAGTAAGGCTAAAATGATGTGGCGGCCGGGCTGAGGCGCGGTCGCCGATCCTCCAGTTTCTGGAGGAGGGATGGCCGGGCGCTGCAAGGCGCTGCACCATCGAGATGCAAGGGCCGCAAGCGGCCTTTCATCGGTTTTCGACCATCCGGACGCGCATGGCGCGGATTGCGGGTGGTGACGGCGGTGTTTCATCACCCTGTCACAGTTAAGGGTACATTTCGTTGCCCAAATGCGGCGCTGGCCAGACGGTGCTGCGCCCTGAGCGAATGGACAAGAGGCAAGATATGAGCACGATTACGGCTGCTATGGTGAAAGAGCTGCGCGAAAAGACCGGCGCAGGCATGATGGATTGCAAGAAGGCTCTGGCCGAAACTGACGGCGACATGGAAGCCGCGATCGACTGGCTGCGGGCCAAGGGCATCGCCAAGGCGGACAAGAAGTCCGGCCGTACCGCTGCCGAAGGTCTCGTCGGTATCGCCAGCAATGGCACGGACGCCGTTGTCGTTGAAGTCAACTCCGAAACCGACTTCGTTGCGCGCAATGACGCTTTCCAGGAACTGGTTGCCGGCATCGCCGATGTTGCACTCGGCACCGACGGTACTGCTGAAGGCATTGCTGCTGCGACCTATGCCAAGACCGGCAAGTCGGTTGACGAAAGCATCAAGGATGCGGTTGCCACCATCGGTGAGAACATGCATCTGCGCCGCGCGACCAAGCTGTCGGTTGCCGACGGTGTTGTCGCGACCTATGTTCACAACTCCGTTTCGGATGGTCTGGGCAAGCTCGGCGTTCTCGTCGCGCTCGAATCGACCGGTGACAAGGACGCTCTGGTCGCCATCGGCCGCCAGGTTGCTATGCATGTTGCCGCCACCAACCCGCTGGCCGTGACGCCGGACGATGTTGATCCGGAAATTGCCGCCCGCGAACGCGCCGTGTTCCTGGAACAGGCCAAGGAATCGGGCAAGCCCGCTGAGATCGCCGAAAAGATGGTCGAAGGCCGCATGCGCAAGTTCTTCCAGGAAGTCGCGCTTTTGTCGCAGGCTTTCGTCATCAACCCTGATCTGACGGTCGCTGCTGCCGTCAAGGAAGCGGAAAAGGAAGTCGGCGCACCGATCAAGGTTGCTGCGATTGCCCGCCTCGCGCTTGGCGAAGGCGTCGAGAAGGAAGAAAGCGACTTTGCTGCTGAAGTTGCTGCGACGGCCAAGGGCTGATTTCGCTTTAGATCTGTAAAACCGTAGGGCACCGCGTGACAATGCGGTGCCCTTCGTGTATCCGGGTTTTATTGCATTTCGGGAGTGGATTTTTGGCTAAACCTATTTTTAATCGTGTTCTTCTGAAAGTCTCCGGCGAAGCGCTGATGGGTAATCAGGGGTTCGGGATCGACGTCGCGATCGCTGACCGGATTGCTGCAGATATTGCAGAAGTGCGGGCGATGGGCGTCGAGATCGGCCTGGTTGTCGGTGGCGGCAATATTTTTCGCGGCGTCGCCGTTGCCTCCAAGGGAGGCGATCGCGTGACTGGCGACCACATGGGCATGCTTGCCACTGTGATCAACGCACTGGCTCTGGCGACATCCTTGCGCAAGATCGGTATTGAGACTGCTGTGCTGTCGGCGATTGCCATGCCGGAAATCTGCGAATCCTTTTCCCAGCGTGCGGGTCTTGCGCATCTTGCAGCAGGCCGCGTGGTTATTTTCGCCGGCGGTACCGGCAATCCCTTCTTCACCACCGATTCGGCCGCTGCTCTCAGGGCTGCGGAGATGGGTGCCGAGGCGATCTTCAAGGGTACGCAGGTTGATGGTATCTATTCGGCCGATCCGAAGAAGGATCCTGATGCCGTGCGCTTTGACGAAATCAGTCACGCCGAGGTGCTCGAACGCGGATTGCAGGTCATGGATGTGGCCGCTGTTGCGATTGCGCGGGAAAACAATATACCGATCGTCGTCTTCTCGATTCATGAAAAGGGCGGTTTTGGGCAGATCATGACGGGCAGCGGCTTGAAGACGATCGTTGCCGACGTCTGATATGGAACGCAGGCACGCGCCGGGCGCCGCGAGAAGAGAGCCCCGCGTGCTGGAACGGGAGAAATTACATGAGTGACGCTAACGATCTCAGTGATCTGAATCGCCGTATGGAGGGCGCAGTCAGCGCTTTCATCAGTGATATCAATTCGCTTCGTACCGGCCGCGCTTCGGCCAATATTCTCGATCCGGTGATGGTTGAAGCCTATGGTTCGCGCGTGCCGCTGAATCAGGTCGGCAATATCACCGTACCGGAATCGCGCATGCTGGCGGTCAATATCTGGGACAAGTCGATGGTGAACGCCGTCGACCGAGCGATTCGTGAATCGCATCTCGGCCTGAACCCGATTATGGATGGCCAGACGCTGCGCATTCCGCTGCCTGAGCTCAATGAAGAGCGCCGTCGCTCACTGGTCAAGGTCGCCCACGAATATGCCGAAAAGGCGCGTGTGGCCGTGCGCCATGTCCGCCGCGATGGTATGGATGACCTCAAGAAAGCGGAGAAGAACGGCGACCTCGGTCAGGACGAGAGCCGTGCACTTTCCGACAGGGTTCAGCAGCTCACCGATGCGGCTATTTCACGGGTAGATGAATTGCTTGCTGACAAAGAAAAGGAAATCATGCAGGTTTAGCCTTCCTTTGGTCTGAAGTGTCGAGTGTTCGAATGACAAAGTATCCCAATGATACGGTGCCTGAACACGTAGCCATCATCATGGATGGCAACGGACGGTGGGCCAATGGGCGTGGTCTCAAGCGCATCTTTGGTCATCGCAAGGGTGTCGATGCTGTCAAGGTGGCTGTCGAATCGGCCAGAGATGCGGGTGTCGGTTACCTGTCTCTGTTTGCGTTTTCTTCGGAGAACTGGAAGCGGCCCAAGGATGAGGTTGACAGCCTGATGGGGCTGATCACGATTTTCATCCGGCGCGAGCTTGCCAATTATCATCGTCAGAATATCCGGTTTCGCATGATTGGCGACAAGAACGGCCTGTCGGATGTGGTCGTGGCGGCCCTGAATGACGCTGAAGAGACGACGCGCGACAATACCGGACTGACCGTGATTGTCGCCGTCAATTACGGTGGTCGGGCAGAGATTGCCCGTGCCGTTGCCGATATTGCCCGGGATGTGGCGGCGGGGCGGCTTGATCCAGAAGATGTCGGCGAGGACGCAATCGCGGCCAGGCTCGACACATTTGGCATCCCCGATCCGGACCTTATCATTCGCACAAGCGGTGAGCAGCGCCTCTCCAATTTCATGCTCTGGCAGGCGGCATATTCGGAATTCCTGTTCCTTCCGGGCCACTGGCCGGACTTCTCGAAAGAGACCTTCTTGTCCGCACTGGAAACATATGCCCGTCGTGACCGACGTTTCGGTGGCGTGGTCGAGCGGGCCGCATTGACGGGTATCTGATGCAGCGAGAACTGAAACTTCGCATCCTTTCGGGGATCGTCATGGCCGTTGTCGTGCTGGCGGCCACCTGGTTTGGCGGCCTGTCCTTCAGGCTGCTGTCGGTGCTGATCGGCCTGCTGGCCTATTATGAATGGTCGACAATGGCTGGCGGCAGCAAGGGCCGGTTTCGCTCGGAATTCCTGATCGGCTGGGCCGGGCTGCTGCTGGTCTGTGCACTCGTTCTCGCGGATGTCTATGGTTTTGCATTGCTGGTGTTGCTGGTCGCCGGCGTGGTCGTGGCGACGGGCATTGTCGGGCGGATGCAGCGCATGTTCGCGGCCGGCGGGCTGGTCTATGCCGGTCTCATCGCCATTGCGCTGGCATCGCTGCGCGGCGAGGGGCAGGGCGGGCTGTTTGCGCTGCTCTTTCTGTTTGCTGTGGTCTGGGCCACGGATATCACTGCCTATTTCGTCGGCCGTGCGGTCGGCGGCGCGAAGCTTGCGCCGTCGATTTCACCTGGCAAGACCTGGTCGGGCGCGATTGGCGGCACGATCGGTGGTGTGATTGCAGGGCTTGTCGTGGTGCTGATCGCGCTCGGCTCTGTCGGGCCGGCTTTCGTCGTGCTCAGCCTTGTGCTTTCGATTGTCAGTCAGATTGGCGATCTTGCTGAATCAGCGATGAAGCGTCACTTCGGCGTCAAGGATTCCAGTCATCTCATTCCGGGTCACGGTGGGGTCATGGACCGGGTCGACGGACTCGCCGTCGCCGCATTCCTGCTGTTTGCTGTTGCGGCGATTCTCGTCGGCTTCAGCGGCGCAACATCGCTGCAATCGGCAGGTCATATGCTGTTCGGTGCTGATACTGTGCTCCAGCAACCGATGGGAACTGATTGATGGATCTGATCTTCACCAGTGTAATCGGACGCATTGTGGCGTTTATCGTCGCGGTCTCGTTTCTGGTCTTTTTTCATGAGCTGGGGCACTACCTCGTTGCGCGCTGGTCGGGCATTCGCATTCTTGCCTTTTCGATCGGCTTCGGTCCGGAGATCTTCGGCAGGACTGACAAGCATGGTACGCGCTGGAAGGTGTCGGCGATTCCGCTTGGCGGCTATGTTCGCTTCTATGGGGATGAGGATGCGGCGAGCCAGCCGGATTTCGAATCGCTGGCCGCGCTTTCGCCGGAGGAGCGGGAAACGACGTTCAATGGCGCGCGATTGTGGAAACGTGCTGCCACCGCTGCTGCCGGCCCGATCGCCAATTTCCTTCTGGCAATCGTGATCTTTGCCATACTCTTTTCAGTCTATGGTCGTCAGGTTGCCGATCCGGTTGTCGCGCAGGTGCAGCCGGACAGCCCAGCTGCAACAGCGGGAATCGTCGCTGGCGATGTGATGAAGGCGCTCGACGGGCATCCGGTTTCGACCTTCGACGACGTCAGCCGCTATGTCAGTGTCCGGCCGGAGACGCCGATCACGGTAACGGTCGATCGTGATGGCAAGCTTCTGGACATCAAGCTGGTGCCCGAGCGCGTCGATATCAAGGATCAGTTTGGCAACAGCGTCGAGCTCGGCCGGATCGGCGTGGTTACCAACAGCAAGGCCGGCAATTTCCGGGTTCAGGCCTACGGCCCGCTTGAAGCGATCTGGCAGGGCGTGATCCAGTGCTGGCATATCGTTTCCGGTACCTATGATTACCTGGTCAGCGTCTTTGCCGGGCGGATGGCGGCCGATCAGATCGGTGGGCCTGTCCGGGTCGCGGAGATGGCCGGGCAGATGGCTTCGCTCGGCTTTGCCACCTTCCTGAACTTTGCCGCAGTGCTTTCGGTTTCCGTTGGCCTGTTCAATCTGCTTCCGGTGCCAATGCTCGATGGCGGGCACCTTCTGTTTTATGCGATCGAGGCCGTGCGCGGCCGCCCGCTCTCGGAGCGTTCGCAGGCGATTGCGTTCAGGATAGGGTTGGCGCTGGTTGTCTCACTGATGATTTTTGCCACCTGGAATGACACGATCGGCAGGATGGCGGGCTGAATATATTCAATTCAGAGTTGATATATCATCAATTTACGACTAACGATTGATATTTGGGATTGATGATTCAGTATGCGGTCTGCGTCGGGATGCGACGTCGCTGCGCTTGCTCCGGCGGCAAAGCTATGCAAATGTGCGCTTGCGTTTGTGCGGGGACATGTTACGAACGGGTTAATGATGCGTAAACAGCCACTTGTGTGCTCAGGTTACGGTTCATTTACGATAATTCAAAGAGATAGTGGCGATTTGGTCACTCTTGCGGTGTATTAGGTATTTCTGGCACAAGGCATCTTGCGATCCGGGGCCGGTTCATTGCAAAAATGCTGATGAAGTCTGGGCAGAGATTCCGAGCGAGTACAAAGGTAGATTTTAGCATGGCCGGTTCAAAGTTCTTGAACACAGTTTCTGGTGCGGCACTTTCCATAGCTTTGGCTGTTACAGGTGGCGTTGTCTCCGCTGTCGCCTTGCCGGGAGAAGCGTTGGCCGCCGTGGTCAGCAAGATCGTCGTCAACGGAACGGGCAATGCCGGTACCGATGCGGTGAAGTCGAAGCTCACGATCGTTCCCGGAAAGAGCTTTACCGATGCCGACATCAATCAGTCGATTCGCAATCTCTACAGCTCGGGCTATTTCTCTGACGTGAGCATGTCGGTTTCCGGCTCGACGCTCGTGGTCAATGTTTCCGAGAATCAGATGATCAACCAGGTCGTCTTCAACGGAAACAAGAAGGTCAACGACGAGAAGCTGAAGGGCGTTGTCCAGCTGAAGTCGATGGGTCCCTACAACAAGGCACAGGCAGAGCTTGATGCGCAGCACATCAAGGATGCCTATGCGCAGATCGGCCGTTCCGATGTTGAGGTGACGATCGATACCGCGACGGTTCAGGACAATCGCGTCAACGTAGCCTTCGTGATCAATGAGGGCGGTCGCACCAAGACCAAGAAGATCATCTTCAACGGCAACTCCGCTTTCGCTGACGCGCGCCTTGCCGGCGTGATCGCAACGCGGAAGTCGACGCCGCTGTCCTTCCTGACCCGCGCGGATATCTATAATCCCGACAAGGTGCGTCACGACGAAGATCTGTTGAAGACCTTCTACAACAATCACGGTTATCCTGATTTCATCGTTAAATCGACCGATGTCGATTACGATGAAGACAGCAACAGCTACACGATCACCTTCAATCTCGATGAGGGCGACAAATATTCCTTTGGTGATGTTGCCATTGATAATTCGGTTTCGGGTGTCGATGTTGCCAAGCTGCAGAAGCAGATCAAGACCAAGGCTGGCAAGACCTATGATGCAGACAACATTCAGGAGTCTGCCGAATCGGTGACCGCTTCGGTATCGTCGCAGGGATATCCTTTCGCGCAGGTGACGCCGCGCGGGACGCGTAATTTCACGGACAATACCGTGTCGCTGAAATATTCGATCGATCCCGGTCCGCATGCCTATATCGAGCGTATCGATATCGTCGGTAATACCCGCACGCGTGATTATGTCATCCGTCGCGAGTTCGATCTCGCCGAAGGCGATGCCTATAACATCGAGATGATCAATCGCGCCAAGCGCCGGCTCGAAGCACTGGGCTATTTCAGCAAGGTCGACGTGACGACCCGGCAGGGTAGCACGCCTGACCGCGTGATCGTGACGGTGAACGTGACGGACGAACCGACCGGCTCATTTGCAATCGGTGCAGGTTATGACGCCGAAGGCGATTCGCTGGTGCTCGAACTTTCGATCCAGGAAAAGAACTTCCTTGGTCGTGGCCAGTTCATCCGTGCATCGGTTGGTGCAGGCGCCGACAACTCGCAGATCTATAATTTCAACTTCACCGAGCCTTACTTCCTCGGTTATCATATCGCTGCGGGCTTTGATCTCTATCGCGCCGTGTCGTCTTCGAACGATTATTACGATTATGCCGAGACCGCAGGCGATATCCGCTTTACGGCTCCGCTGACGAATAATCTGTCATCGACGTTCCAGTATAATCTGCAGCACTTCGATTATACCGGTTCGGGTGACTGGGAGAACGACAGCAATCTGTCGCCGATCTATCAGAACCTGATCACCAATGGTCCGTGGACGGTTTCATCGCTCTCGCAGAGCTTCGACTATTCGGATATCGACAATCCGCAGCTGCCGCGCGAAGGCATTCTGGCGTCTCTGACAAACGAATTCGCCGGTATCGGTGGCGACTCGCACTACTACAAGATTTCCGGTAAGGCGCGTGCCTACCAGATGCTTTCTGACGAGGCCGATATCATCGGTTCGTTGACGGTGCGTGGTGGTTACGTCGTTCCGACCGATGGCGATCTGAATGTGTTTGACCAGTTCGTCATCGGCGGCAATGAAATCCGCGGCTTCAAGTCCAACGGTATCGGTCCGCGCACGACTCAGGGCGATGCGCTTGGCGGTACGACCTATGCGACGATTTCTGCAGAGGCGAACTTCCCGGTTCCGTTTATTCCGCAGGATATCAGCCTGCGCGGCGCGGCCTATGTTGATGCAGGTACGCTGTTTGGCAACAAGGTCGACACCCAGGGTTACTCGATCAACGGTGCAACGGCAGCGATGCGTGCTTCGGTTGGTATCGGTCTGATCTGGAACTCGCCCTTCGGTGATCTGCGCTTCGACTATGCTGTGCCGTTCATGAAGCAGAGCTACGACGACGTCGAGAATTTCCGTTTCGGTATTGCAAACACGTTCTGATTTCGTCATCCAGAACCTGGATATTTTGTTCTGGAGCTTTGGCTGATGGAAAACACCAAATTCTTCGGCACGCGTAATGCGGTTCGTCTCGGCGAACTTGCTGAGCGTGTCGGAGCTGAATTGAGCGACCGGTCCGCGAGCGAAAGGCTCGTCGAGTCGGTCGCCCCGATTTATCGGGCTGGCGCATTCGATGTTTGCTATATCCTCTCGCGTGGAAGTCTTTCCGAACTGACAACCTGTCATGCGGGCGGAATTTTCTGTTCGCCGGAGATGCGGGATTCGATCCCTGCGTCGATCCCGGCGCTTGTGGCGAAGAACCCGCAATTTGCATTCGCCCGTGCTGCAGCTCTGCTGTATCCCTTGGCGGTGCGGCCGCAGATTGCGATCGAGGGCAGTGACCGTATCTCGCCCTTTGCCTCTATTGATCCGACGGCGGTGCTGGAAGAAAGCGTCGAAGTTGGTCCGAACGCCGTTATCGGCGCACGGGCGCAGATCGGTCGCGGCTCATCAATCCAGTGCGGCGCGGTTATCGGTGCGGATGTGAAGATCGGCCGCAATACCACCGTCAGCGCCAACGCCTCGGTCTATTATGCCCTGATCGGCAATGACGTGATCCTTCATCCCGGTGTGCGCATCGGCCAGGATGGCTTCGGCTATTCAGGGTCGCCGACGGGCCTGTTCAAGATCGTCCAGACCGGACGCGTCATCATCCAGGACAAGGTCGAGATCGGTGCCAATACGACCATCGATCGCGGTGCCATGGATGACACGGTGATCGGTGAAGGCACCAAGATCGATAATCTCGTTCAGATCGGCCATAATGTCCGGATCGGACGCCATTGCGGCGTCGTCAGTCAGGTCGGTATTGCCGGCAGTACCGAGATCGGCGATGGCGTGATGATTGGCGGCCAGGTTGGCATCAACGGACATATCCGCATTGGCGATGGCGTTCAGATTGCCGCCAAGAGCGGTGTGTTTACCGATGTGGAAGCGGGCCGGCGCATTGGCGGTATTCCGGCGATATCGATCCGGGATCACTTGCGGCATGTAGCGGAGATCATGGCGCGCTCTGCGGGCCGAGAGCGTAAGCGGGGAGAAAAATAGCTTGACAGACGCAGCGACAGAGACGTTGGGAGCCATGGAACTTCTGGAGATCATGAAGTTTCTCCCGCATCGTTATCCCTTTTTGCTGGTCGATCGGATCGTTGAGATCAACAGCGATCACAGTGCGGTCGGCATCAAGAATGTGACGGCGAACGAGCCGCATTTTGTTGGCCATTTCCCCGAAATGCCGATCATGCCGGGCGTGCTTCTGGTTGAGGGCATGGCGCAGACGGCAGGTGCCATCTGTGCGCGCCAGGCTGGCGAGACGGGCAATCTCGTATATTTCATGACCATCGATAACGCCCGCTTCCGTAAGCCGGTCGTGCCCGGTGATCAGGTGCGCTTCCACGTCGAGAAGCAGAAGCAGCGCCGCAATGTCTGGAAATTCCACTGCGAAGCGAAGGTGGATGGTATGCTCGTTGCCGAGGCTGATATCGGCGCGATGATGGTGCATAAGGAAGACGAATGAGTGCGATAGCCAGCTCGGCGCGGATCGACCCCCGGGCATGTGTCGAAGATGGTGCTGTGGTTGGCGAGAACGTCTCGATCGGCCCGTTTGCTTATGTCGGTGCGAAAGTTCGGCTGGGTGATGGCGTGACACTGATGCATCATGCGGTGGTTTCGGGTGCGACGACGATCGGCCCGAATTCCAGCGTCTTCCCGATGGCGGTTATCGGCGGGGATCCGCAGAGCGTGCGTCATGATGGCAGCGAGACGACCCTTGAGGTTGGCGCGAACTGCATCATGCGCGAAGGCGTGACGATGAATACCGGCTCGTCTCATGGCGGCTGCAAGACCGTTGTCGGCGACAACAATCTGTTTCTCGCCAATTCGCATGTCGGACATGACTGCATTCTCGGAAACCAGATCATTCTGTCGAATAATGTCATGGTCGGCGGTCATGTCGAGATTGCGGACCGGGTGATCCTCAGCGGCGGAGCGGCAATTCACCAGTTTGTCCGCATCGGTCGACAGGCCTTTGTCGGCGGCCTCGCCGGTGTGGTGAACGACGTGATCCCTTATGCCATGATTGTCGACAATCCGGCTTTCATGGGTGGGCTGAATGTCGTTGGCATGACCCGTTCCGGCATTGCGCGCGCTGATGTACACGCTGTGCGTCGCGCCTATAAGGCGATTTTTGCCGATGGCCGCATCAATGAGAATGCCAGTGCCATCCGAGCAGACTTTGAAGACTGTGTGCCAGCGCTCGAGTTGATCGACTTTGTCCTCAACCGCGGCGAACGTGGTCTGACGACGCCGGGGTCGCGGCGCAAGGGAAGCGACGATTGACGACGTTGCCAGCAGGCGAAACGGTTGCGATCATCGCCGGAAACGGGCGCTTGCCGCATCTGGTCGCCAAGGCGGCCAGGGATCGCGGATTTTCGCTTCTGATCGTGCAGCTTGCTGGCGAAAACAGCCTGCCCTGGGATGGCTATGATGACCTCATCGAGGTCGATCTCGGCGCCTTTTCAGCCGTTGTTGGCGCGTTGAAGGCGCGTGGTGTGCGCAAGATTGTCCTGTCGGGTGGCGTGCGCCGTCGGCCGGAGCTGCGTTCACTCAGGCCAACGCTGCGGCTGATTTTCTCACTTCCTTCGATCCTGGCAGATCTTCGCGGCGGCGGTGACGATCGCGTGCTCAGAATGGTGATCAGCCTGTTTGAGCGGCACGGATTCGAGGTTGTTGCCGCGCAGGATCTCGCCGATGATCTTCTGGTCACCTCTGGCGTACTCGGCCGGTACGCTCCTGATTCGACGGCGCTTTCGGATATCAAGGTGGCGGCGGATGCGGCGCACGCGCTCGGAGCGCTCGATATCGGGCAGGGCGCTGTCGCCATTGGCGGACGCGTGGTTGCCGTTGAGGGGCCGGAGGGGACGGACGAGATGCTCGCCCGCGTGGCGGGCATGCGCCAGACGCGACGGATTTCACCAACGCGGCCCGGCGTCTTGGTGAAGATGTGCAAGCCGTCGCAGGACATGCGTGCCGATCTGCCTTCAATCGGTGTTGACACGGTCAGGCGCCTTCAGGACGCTGGTCTGAACGGGGTCGCGGTGGAAGCGGGGAAGGCCTTTATTCTCGATCGTGGCGAAACCATTGCCGCAGCTGATCAGGCCGGGCTTTTCATTTACGGGCTTGAACCGGAATCTGACTGACGCCGTACCAATCTCATTCATGAGGTGAGCAGATATGTCCGCGCCGTTGAAAATAGCCGTTATCGCCGGGGAAGCGTCGGGCGACCTTCTGGCGGCCGATGCGATCGCCGAGATGAAACAGCTCAGCGACCGACCAATAGCACTGATGGGGGTTGGTGGCGATCAACTGGCAGCCCAGGGTCTGCAGTCGCTCTATGACTATTCGGAATTGTCGGTCATGGGATTTACGCAGGTGATCGCCAACCTGCCGCGGCTGCTGCGGCGGATTTCCGAGACTGCCAGTGCCGTGATCAAGGCGCGGCCGGACATCTTGTTTATCGTCGACAGCCCCGATTTCACCCACCGCGTTGCCCGGCGCGTGCGCAAGGCGCTGCCCGACCTTCCGATCGTTCAGTATGTCTGTCCCAGTGTCTGGGCCTGGAAGGAATATCGCGCACGCGAAATGACGGCCTATGTCGATCATGTTCTGGCTGTTCTGCCGTTCGAGCCGGAGGCCATGGCGCGGCTCGGCGGGCCGCCGACGACCTTTGTCGGACACCGGCTGACGGCGAATCCGCAGGTTGTCAGGGCGCGCCAGACCATCCGTGGCACCGATGCGGAGGGGCGCAGGACCATTCTGATTTTGCCAGGTTCGCGCAGCGGCGAAATCAAAAGCCTGTCACCGGTGTTTGCAGATGTGGCTTCTATCCTTTCTGAGCGAGGCGGCAACTACCGCTTCATCACGCCGACCGTTCGCCATCGTGAGAGCCAGGTGCGCGCTGCCATCGAAAGCTGGCCGGTAAAGCCGGACATCGTTGTCGGCGAGGAGGCCAAATGGCAGGCATTTGCCGTTGCCGATGCAGCTGTGGCGGCCTCCGGCACTGTGGTGCTGGAGCTGGCGCTCGCCGGTGTTCCAGTCGTTTCCGCCTATAAGGCAGATTTCATCGGCCGGTTCCTGCTCAAGAAAATCGTCATATGGTCGGCCTCGCTGCCGAACATTATCGCAGATCGTCCGCTGGTGCCGGAATATTTCGACGACACAATGCGCGCCGGCGCACTGGCCCGCTGGATGGAATTGCTCGCTGCCGAGACGGCGCAACGACGCGTGATGCTGGATGGCTTTGCCACGGTCTGGAAGACCATGCTGACCGATGTGGCGCCTGGCCGCAGGGCGGCGGAGATCCTGCTTGAATATGTGAAAGCCTGACGCTGCTTCCTGCTAAAAAAAGAGCCGGTCTAGGCCGGCTCTGATCCAGTTTGTCAGTGTGCCACCGCGTGGCGGGGCGTGAAGTGGCCCGTCTCATTCGTCTGAAACATCTCCTCAAGCCTCGGATTGCTCAAGGGCTCTCCACTGCGGTCGTTTTCGATATTGCTCTCTGCAATATAGGCGAGGTAGCTTCCCTCGTCATTTTCCGCGACCAGCGTATAGAAGGGCTGGTTCTTGTCGGGACGAAGCTCCAGCGGCAGCGAGCGGTACCATTCCTCTGTGCGGGAAAAGACCGGATCGACATCCAGAACAACGCCGCGCAGCGGAAGTGAACGGTGAGACACAACATCACCAATGCAGAATTTCGCGTTCCGTATTTCCATGGTTTTTCCTTTCATCAATTGATATGGCGATGAAAAGCCCGAAAACAAGAGCTGATAGCGGTGTCAGTACGCGTTGCTGCACGATCGAAGCGCTCAACAAAAAAAACCGGCCGCTTGAAGCGGCCGGTTTCCGGAATTGTGAACTGATCGAAAGATCAGACCGAATAGTACATGTCGTATTCGACCGGATGCGGGGTCATTTCGAAGCGCTGAACTTCTTCCATCTTCAGGTCGATATAGGCGTCGATCTGGTCGTCGTCGAATACGCCACCGGCGGTGAGGAATTCGCGATCCTTGTCGAGGCACTCAAGCGCTTCGCGCAGCGAGCCCGAAACGGTCGGGATTGCCTTGAGTTCTTCCTTCGGCAGGTCGTACAGGTCCTTGTCCATGGCATCGCCAGGATGGATCTTGTTCTTGATACCGTCGAGGCCAGCCATCATCAGGGCAGCGAAAGCGAGGTAGGGGTTCGCGCCCGGATCGGGGAAGCGGACTTCAACGCGCTTTGCCTTCGGCGAGGAGCCGAACGGAATACGGCAGGAAGCCGAACGGTTGCGGGCGGAATAGGCCAGCAGAACCGGAGCTTCAAAGCCGGGGACCAGACGCTTGTAGGAGTTGGTCAGCGGGTTGGAGAAGGCGTTGATGGCCTTGGCATGCTTGATAACGCCGCCGATGTAATAGAGGCAGGTTTCCGACAGGCCGGCATATTCATCACCAGCAAAGGTCGGCTTGCCGTCTTTCCAGATCGACTGGTGAACGTGCATGCCCGAGCCGTTGTCGCCATAAACCGGCTTCGGCATGAAGGTTGCGGTCTTGCCATAGGCATTGGCAACCTGGTGGACGCCGTACTTGTAGATCTGGGTCTTGTCGGCCATGCGGGTCAGCGTGTCGAAGACCATGCAGAGTTCGTGCTGGGCAGCAGCAACTTCGTGGTGATGCTTTTCAACGACGATGCCCATTTCAGCCAGAACCGTGAGCATTTCCGAGCGCATGTCCTGAACGGAGTCGACCGGCGGGACCGGGAAGTAACCGCCCTTGGTGCGCGGACGATGGCCGAGGTTGCCGGTTTCATAGTCAGCATCGTTGTTGCTGGGCAGCTCGGTGCTGTCGACCTTGAAGCCAGTGTTATAGGGGTCAGTGGCGAACTTGACGTCGTCGAAGACGAAGAATTCCGGCTCGGGGCCGAAGAATGCGGTGTCGCCGATGCCGGTCGACTTCAGATAGGCTTCAGCCTTCTTGGCCGTGCCGCGCGGATCGCGGTTATAGGCTTCGCCGGAGAGCGGCTCAAGAACGTCGCAGAATACGACGAGCGTGGACTGCGCGAAGAAGGGGTCCATGTGGGCGGTTGCCGTATCGGGCATCAGCACCATGTCGGACTCGTTAATGGCCTTCCAGCCAGCGATCGACGAACCGTCGAACATAACGCCATCTGCGAACATGTCTTCGTCGACAGCCGAAACGTCCATCGTCACGTGCTGCAGCTTGCCCTTGGGGTCGGTAAAGCGCAGGTCGACGAACTTGACGTCGTTGTCCTTGATTTGTTTCATAATATCTGCTGCGGTCGTCATTAACGTTTTCCTTGCATGTGATGACGATATGATTTCCCCGCCTTGAAAAAGGTGGAGGGAAGGCTCGGATTAGATGGCGTCTACCCCGGTTTCACCGGTTCGGATGCGAACTACACCCTCGATGTTGGAAACGAAGATCTTTCCGTCGCCGATGCGTCCGGTCTGAGCGGCATTGCGGATAGCCTCGATAACGGCGTCCACATTCTCGTCGACCAGTACAACCTCGACTTTTACTTTCGGCAGAAAGTCGACGACATACTCAGCCCCGCGATAGAGCTCGGTATGTCCTTTCTGGCGCCCGAAGCCCTTTGCTTCGGTAACTGTAATGCCTTGCAAGCCGACTTCCTGAAGGGCTTCCTTCACTTCGTCCAGCTTGAAGGGCTTAATGATCGCTTCGATCTTTTTCATGAGAAAATTTCTCTCCGCTTCTCCCGTTGAAGCAGGCATGGACCCGCTCGGACAGACAGATGCAGTTTGTGTGCCAGTTTCACACCAGCTCACGCAGCTGCCGCAGAAAATGCGGTATCATCCCCCAAGCCCGGTGCCTCGTTGATTCAAGACGCTTAAACAATCATCAAATAGCGGGTAAGCGTCAAGTGGTCATTCGCGTGATTGACATGGCTTTGATATGGCAGGCTTTTTATGTCAAAATTCGTGACTAAATTATGAGCATCTGATTATCGCTTGTTCACAGTCTGCGTGCAGACTGCCTGTTTTGCAAGCGGGGTGAAGAAAAGGGAAATCGGAGATCGCGATGCAGATTCTCACACCTGAGGAAATGGCGGCAGCCGATAGGCTTGCAGCGCAAAGCGGCATTGATAGTTTCGGCCTGATGGTCAAGGCAGGGCATGCCGTCGCGGCCGCAGCTCTGCGTCACTTTCCCGCAACTCGGCGGGCCGTCGTCTTCTGCGGGCCCGGCAACAATGGCGGCGATGGCTATGTCGCGGCCAGTGTGCTGGCGGATTCTGGCGTTCCTGTCGCGCTGTTCCATCTGGGGGATCCGGCGCGGCTGAAGGGCGATGCTGCGATTGCGCGCAATAGCTGTAATCTTGAAAGCCGTGATATTGCCGCCTTCCTGCCGGAGGCGGGGGATCTGATCATCGATGCGCTGTTTGGTGCGGGTCTGTCGCGGCCTCTGGGCGGCGCAGTTGCGGCGCTGATCGAGACGGTGCGGACGAGCGGTACGCCGGTGCTCGCCGTCGATCTGCCGTCGGGCCTGTGCGGGCGGCGTGGCATCATTCTCGGCGCAGCATTCGAGGCAACGCGAACGATAAGCTTCATGGCGCCGAAGCCCGGTCACTATCTGCTGCCCGGTCGATCATTATGCGGTGCTGTCGACATCGCCGATATCGGCATTCCCCGGCGGATCATCGATCAGGCCGCCGGACGCTGGGTTCTGAACGGACCAGAGGCATGGTGCAGCCTGTTGCCGAGGCCGGGGGCGGAAAGCCACAAATACAGCAAGGGGCATCTGGTCGTCTTTTCCGGACCCCGCCATGCGACGGGTGCGGCCCGGCTCGCGGCGCATGCCGGGCTGAAGGCCGGAGCCGGTCTTGTGACCCTGGCCGTCCCTTCGCAGGCGGCAGATATTGCCGCCGCGCATGAGACGGCCATCATGCTGCGCAGCATGGATACGGTGGATGCGCTGGAGCGCTTTGTGGAAGATCGAAGGCTCTCAGCCTTCGTTCTCGGTCCAGGCTTTGGCGAGGCGGCGAGGGCGCGCGCCTTTGTCGCGGTTCTGGCCGGTCGGCCACTGGTTCTGGATGCCGACGGGATCTCGGCCTTTGCCGGCGAGCGGGATCGGCTGTTCACGTGTCTGAAGAGCGGGGCGGTGCGCACGGTCATGACGCCGCATGAGGGCGAGTTTCGGCGGATGTTCCCCGAAATCGCCGCGGACCCTGAGGCGGGCAAGGTTGAGAAGGCGCTCAGGGCTGCGGCCCTTTCCAATGCGGTCTTATTGTATAAGGGGGCCGACACCGTCATCGCCGCGCCGGACGGGCGCGCAGCAATCAACGCCAATGCACCGCCATTTCTGGCGACCGCGGGGTCCGGTGATGTGCTGGCCGGGGTGATCGGCGGTCTCATGGCCCAGGGCGTTGCCGCCTTCGAGGCAGCCTGTGCGGGGGCCTTTCTGCATGGCGAGGCCGGAAACCGTGCTGGTCGCGGGCTTTCTGCGGAAGATCTGGCTGCCAACCTGCCGCCGATCGAGGCGCTTTGATAAAACGGCGATGTCTTTCCCTGGCAATCGGCAGGAAGCAGATGTGTTGATCTTGAAATTTCGCGCTATATCTGTGATTGCGGTCACGTGTCGCAATTTTGCAGGCGCTGCGTCGCCAGAGACTTGCGCATGGGACTTGCGTTTAGAGTGACAGATCATTAGCTGGAAGACATGCCGGAATATAAAACCACCCGCCACGTTAAGCACTCGGCCGAGCGAATGTTCGATCTCGTTGCCGATATCGAACGCTATCCCGAATTCGTGCCGCTCTGCGAAGCGCTGATCGTGCGTTCCCGCCGGGAGCGTGATGGCAAGCAGCTCGTGATCGCGGACATGACGGTCGGCTACAAGGCCATCCGCGAAACCTTCACCACCCAGGTGGCGCTGGACCGGCAGATTCGGCGTATCGACGTCAAATATGTCGACGGGCCGTTCCGCTTTCTCGATAACCAGTGGCTGTTCGAGGATAATGGCGAAAACGCCTGCGATGTGAAATTCTACATCAATTACGAGTTCAAGAACCGGTTGCTCGGCGGGCTTATGGGGTCGATGTTCGACCGTGCCTTCCGCAAATTCTCCGAAGCATTTGAGGTTCGGGCCGACAAGATCTATGCCTGAGCGAGCGCCTCGAGCATGCCCAGCGCCGATCTGACGGTCGCCCGGCGGATCGCCGCGCGGCCGATATCGCCATAACGGCTCTCGATATGGTGGACATGTCCGGCGCGGTTCCGGGCGACGAGGTGAACGAGGCCGACGGGCTTTTCATCCGTGCCGCCGGTCGGGCCGGCAATACCGGTCACGGCAATCGCCATCCGGGCATTGGAGCGCCAGAGCGCACCGCTTGCCATCTGCAGCGCAGTTTCACGCGAGACGGCACCATATTGGTCGAGAATGGCTTTCTGGACGCCGAGCATCTCCATCTTCGCCGCGTTGGAATAGGTGACGAAGCCACGATCGACAACCGCGGACGAGCCTGAGATTTCCGTCAGCGCAGCAGCGATCAGGCCGCCGGTGCATGATTCAGCCGTTGCGATCATCGCGCCGGTGCGGCTGCAATATTCGATCAGAACGCGGGCGCGCTCCTCCAGGTCTGGATCGAGAATACTCATTCAGGCTCTCCGTAGTGCACCGAGGCGGTTGCGATCGCCGCTATGCCTTCCCTCCGGCCGACAAAGCCGATGGTTTCGTTGGTGGTTGCCTTGACCGAAGCGCGTTCGAGCGCAATGCCGAGGCATTGGGCGATGTTCTCGCGCATGGCAAGGCGATGCGGGCCGATCTTCGGGGCCTCGGCAATCAGCGAAACATCGGCATTCAGGATGGTGCCGCCTTTGGCGCGGACGATCCCTGCCGCATGTTCGAGAAAGATCCTGGAGGCCGCGCCACGCCATTGCGGATCGGATGGCGGGAAATGATCGCCGATATCGCCTTCACCGCAGGTGGCAAGAAGCGCGTCGGTCAGGGCGTGAAAGGCGACGTCCGCATCCGAATGACCGGACAACGTCATATCGTGAGGAATAAAGACACCGCAGAGGGTTACGCCATCACCTTCAACCAGTTTGTGAACATCATAGCCATTACCGGTGCGAATATCGGGAATGGTTGCGGAGGACAGTTTCTCATCGGCCATGGCGATATCCCGCTTCAGTGTGAGTTTGACATTGTCGGCAAGGCCTTCGACCAGGGTCACCGGCAGGCCCGCCCATTCGGCAATGCCGGCGTCGTCGGTAAAGTCCAGTTTTCCGGCCGCGAAGGCTTGCTCATGGGCCTGCCGGATGGCCGGATAGGCGAAGGATTGCGGTGTCTGCGCCGCATAAAGCCCGTTGCGTGGCACGGTCTCGGCAACCGTTCCATCCTCGGCGCGGCGCTTCAGCGTATCGGCGACGGCTATCGCCGGCAGCACGGCGGGCGCGCCGCGCTTCAAGGCATCCGCAATACGCTCCAGCAGCGCGATGTCGAAAAAGGGGCGGACGGCATCATGAATAAGCACATGAGTCGCGCCGTACGGCTCGAGCGCGCGCAGACCGGCGAGCACGGAAAGCTGCCGTGTCGTACCGCCATGCACAAATGTGATGTCTTCCGCACCTGCGACAATAGCGCGCGCTGCAGCAAACAGGTTCTCATCATCCGGGTGGATGACGACGACGATGCGTCCTTTGGCCTGGCGCCAAGATGAAAACACTGAAAGCGTGTGGGAGATAACGGGTTTTCCGCCGATCGGGCGATATTGTTTGGGCCCTTCCTCGGGGGCGCCGGCCCTTTCACCGCGTCCGGCGGCGACGATGATGACGGCGGGCTGAAAGCTTGATCCGGGTTGCATGGCCGATAAAAGTCCGAGAAAATGATTCCTGTTGGCGCCGACGTTACAGTGATAGCGTCATATTTCCAGCGTTTGCCTAAAATTTGTGTATCGCAACCGAATTCACTTGGCAGATCGGATCATTTTGTCTAAAAATAGGGCAAAATAATTGACTGCGTGAAAGATAGTCATTTGCACAAATTCAACCCTTCCGACACATTTGAAATCGGTGGCGTGACACTTCGCAACCGGGTGGTCCTTGCACCCATGTCCGGTGTGACGGATCTTCCCTTCCGGCAGATCGCCTGGCGCTACGGGGCCGGTCTGGTCGTGACCGAGATGATTGCCAGCCGGGAACTGACCTTTAATACCGCCGAAAGTTGGGCAAGGCTCAAGGGTGCCGGTCTGAAGCCGCATATGGTTCAGCTTGCGGGCCGGGAGCCTGCCTTCATGGCGGAGGCGGCGCGGATCTGCGAAGGCGAGGGCGCTGACATCATCGATATCAATATCGGCTGTCCGGCGAAAAAGGTCACCGGCGGCTTCACCGGTTCGGCGCTGATGCGCGAGCCGGAGCGTGCCATTGCCCTGATCGAGGCAACCGTTCAGGCCGTCAAGGTGCCGGTGACGGTGAAGATGCGGCTTGGCTGGGATTCAGACAGCCTGAATGCGCCTGAGCTTGCTCATGCCGCTGAAAAAGCGGGTGCACGCGCCATCACGGTTCACGGGCGGACCCGGATGCAGTTCTACAAGGGCCGGGCGGACTGGGATGCGATTGCCGCTGTTGCAGACCGGCTGACGGTGCCACTGATTGCCAATGGCGATGTCGAAACCGAAGCAGATGTATCGGAGATTGCGCGCAGATCGGGCGCGACGGCGGTAATGCTCGGTCGCGGCTGCCAGGGGCGGCCCTGGCATGCCGGGGTGCTGGCCGGGCATTCAGGGCCTGATGCCGCCGAGACGAGGGCGATTGTACTGGAACATTACGAGGCGATGATGGCCTTTTACGGTTCCCACGTCGGCGTGCGGCATGCCCGCAAACATGTGGCGTGGTATCTGGAGCGCCTGGCTCCTTCGCTTGATGATGGTCGGAAGGCCGAAATCATGACGGCACGGGACCCCGGTTTCGTGCTCAGACAGCTTGAAGATATTCTTGGCGATCAGGGCGCCACGGAAGGCAGGAAGGCCGCATGAATATGAAGAAGAACGGTCTCGGTGACGCAGTGCGGCCGGAAGATTCGCTCGCCGCCGACGTGCTGAATGCAATCCAGAACCCGGTGGTGCTTGTGGATGAGCAGGGGCATATCACTTACGCGAACTGGGAGGCCGAAGTGTTTTTCGGCGCGAGCGCGGCGCATCTCGCCCGTCAGCCGCTGTCAAAATATATCCCCTTCGACAGCCCGCTTCTGTCGCTGATCTCTCAGGTGCGCGGGCGCCGTGCGCCGGTCAATGAATATCGCGTCGATCTGTCGTCGCCGCGGCTCGGTCAGGACAAGCTGGTCGATATCTATGTCGCCCCGGTCGGCGACCAGGGATCGGTGGCGCTGGTGTTTCAGGTTCGCTCGATGGCCGACAAGATTGATCGCCAGCTGGTACATCGGGCTGCTGCCCGTTCGGTCACCGGACTTGCCGCGATGCTGGCCCATGAAATCAAGAACCCGCTGTCAGGGATACGCGGCGCCGCACAGCTTCTGGAAACCAATGCCAGTGATGACGACAGGGCGCTGACCCGGCTGATCTGCGACGAGACCGACCGTATCGTGTCGCTTGTAGACCGGATGGAGATCTTCTCTGACGAGCGGCCGATCGATCGGGTGCCGCTCAACATCCACTCGGTGCTTGACCATGTGAAGGCGCTGGCTCAGGCCGGATTTGCCCGGGATATCAAGATCATCGAGAATTACGATCCGTCGCTGCCGCAGATCTATGCCAATCGCGACCAGATGGTGCAGGTGTTCCTGAATCTGGTGAAGAATGCTGCCGAAGCCGTTTCCGGCAAGCCGGATGCCGAAATCGTGCTGACAACGGCCTATCGGCCGGGTATCCGTCTTTCCGTAGCCGGTTCACGCGAGAAGATTTCGTTGCCGCTGGAATTTTGCGTGCATGACAATGGACCTGGTGTTCCGCCAGATCTGATGGCACATCTTTTCGATCCCTTTATCACGACGAAACCGAACGGAACGGGGCTCGGTCTTGCTCTTGTTGCCAAGATCATTGGCGGCCATGGTGGCATAATCGAGTGCGAAAACCAGAGCAGCCGCACGACATTCCGTATTCTGATGCCGGTTTCGAAAGACGTCTCGACAGGCGCGATCACACAATAAGACAGACAGGACATTTTCCGATGACCGCTACCATTCTTGTCGCAGATGACGATGCAGCCATTCGCACCGTTCTCAACCAGGCACTGAGCCGCGCCGGTTATGATGTTCGCATTACATCAAATGCCGCAACGCTGTGGCGCTGGGTTTCATCCGGCGAAGGCGATCTGGTTCTCACCGATGTGGTGATGCCGGATGAAAACGCGTTCGATCTCCTGCCCCGGATCAAGAAGTCTCGCCCCGAGCTGCCGGTGATTGTGATGAGTGCGCAGAACACCTTCATGACCGCTGTCAGGGCGTCGGAGAAGGGGGCCTATGACTATCTGCCCAAGCCCTTCGACCTGACCGAGCTGATCGCGATTGTCGGCCGGGCGCTGTCGGAGCCGAAACGCAAGCCGGCACCCATGGATGATGACATGCAGGATGGCATGCCGCTGGTCGGGCGCTCTGCTGCGATGCAGGAAATCTACCGGGTTCTGGCGCGGCTGATGCAGACTGACCTGACGCTGATGATCACCGGTGAATCGGGAACGGGCAAGGAACTGGTGGCCCGTGCGCTGCATGACTACGGCAAGCGCCGCAACGGTCCGTTCGTTGCGATCAACATGGCCGCCATCCCGCGTGATCTGATCGAGTCGGAGCTTTTCGGTCACGAAAAGGGGGCCTTTACCGGTGCCCAGACCCGTTCTTCGGGCCGGTTCGAGCAGGCTGAAGGCGGCACGCTGTTTCTTGATGAGATCGGCGACATGCCGATGGATGCCCAGACCCGGCTTTTGCGCGTGCTCCAGCAGGGCGAGTATACCACCGTCGGCGGACGCACGCCGATCCGCACCGATGTCCGCATCGTCGCCGCCACCAACAAGGATCTGAAGCAGTCCATTCATCAGGGCCTGTTCCGTGAAGACCTCTATTACCGCCTGAATGTCGTACCGCTTCGCCTGCCGCCTCTGCGCGAGCGGACCGAGGACATCGGTGATCTGGTCCGCCATTTCGTCCAGAGCGGCGAGGCTGAAGGGCTTGGCGGCAAGCGCTTCGAGCAGGAGGCGATTGATGCGATGAAGGGCTATGGCTGGCCGGGCAATGTGCGCGAGCTTGAAAACCTCGTGCGGCGGCTGATGGCGCTTTATCCGCAGGATGTGATCACACGCGAGATCGTCGAACAGGAATTGCGTTCCGATCAGCCGGAAGCCCCCGTGGACAAGGCAAGCAGCCGCAATGGCATGCCGACAATTGCCCAGGCGGTTGAGGAAAATATGCGCAGTTATTTCGCCAGTTTCGGCGAAAGCCTGCCACCTTCGGGCCTTTATGAGCGGGTATTGAGCGAAGTCGAGTATCCGTTGATCCTTGCCGCACTGACTGCGACACGCGGCAATCAGATACGCGCCGCCGATCTTCTGGGGCTGAACAGAAACACCCTGCGCAAGAAGATCCGTGAACTTGGCGTTTCGGTTTACCGCAGCTCGCGCAGCGCGTCGTCATAAGTCGCTGCAGGGCTCGACAAAAATTCAGTGGCTGCGGTTGTGAACCGGAAGGATTTCCCGTCATGAATGGCGTGGTCGGCGGCATGGTCGTTGCATTTGTGCCACAATCTGTTGCATATAATCCACATATATCGTTGACGCGGCAGGCCTGATTCCGGTTCACCGCTCGATACTGGTGTTCAGTCTGGCAGACGGTGGGGCATGGCCGCTTCGGCAAGTGATAGTGATGATTTTCAGCAGCAGGATGCTGACGCGCGCGCGGATGAGCTCGATTATCGCCAGGGTACGGCGCGGGCTATCCTGCGCTCTCCGGGCATGGCGCTTGTTGGCGGCGCCCTGCTGATTGCGATAGCAACGCTGTTTATTTTGCTGGGGCTGACGCCGGTCAAGCCGACCGGACATGTGGTTGTCGGCCTCGTGGCAACCAATTCCCTTTCGGTCCTTGCGCTCATCTATCTGATCTCGAGCGAAGTGATCCGCCTGCTGAAGGCCCGCCGCCGCGGCCGCGCTGCCGCGCAATTGCACATTCGCGTTGTTCTGCTGTTCTCGATTGTTGCGGTGACGCCGGCGATCCTGGTGGCGATCTTCGCGACATTGACGCTGAATGCCGGCCTGGACCGCTGGTTCTCGATGCGCACGCAGGCGATCGTGGAATCATCGCTCAGTGTTGCCGAGGCCTATATGGAGGAGAATAACAGCATCCTTCAGGGGCAGACATTGTCGATGGCCAATGATCTGGAACGCAACCGCTCGCTTTATGTGCTTGATCGCAAGGGCTTTACCGATCTCGTGACGCGTCAGGCACGCGGTCGCGGCATGATGGGGGCATTTCTGGTACGCAGTGATGGCAGCGTGATCCTCCAGGCCGATATGGGGACGGGCGAACCGAAACTGCCGGATGTGCCCAAGGATGCGCTTGAGAAAGCCGCTGCAGGCCAGCCGACGCTCATTCCTTCGGGGCCGACCAATTTCGTCGGCGCCGTTGTCGCTCTTGAAGCGATACCGGGCAGCTATCTTTACACCATCCGCGCCGTAGACGCCAACGTCATGGGGGCGATGCGGATGATCAAGGACAACTTCACCGAATATCACACCATGGAGAAGGGGCGGCTGTCGCTGCAGATCGCCTTTGCTGTTCTTTACCTCGGTTTTGCTCTGATCGTGTTGCTGGCAGCGATCTGGACCGGTATCGCCGTCGCCGACCGGATCGTGCTGCCGATCCGGCTGCTGATCGGCGCGGCTGACCAGGTGGCCTCCGGTGATTTGCGGGTGGTTGTTCCCGTCCGCACGATTGACGGCGATGTCGGCCGGCTGTCGCGCACGTTCAACAAGATGGTTGCCGAGATTCGCGGCCAGCAACGCGAAGTGCTGCTGGCCAAGGACGAGATCGATGATCGCCGCCGGTTCATCGAGGCCGTGCTGTCCGGTGTGACGGCGGGCGTTATCGGCGTTGACGAGAACCGCGTCATCACCATCGTGAACCGCTCGGCGGAAGATATGCTCGCCCTCAACGAAGGCGAATTGTCGGGGCGCAAGCTCAAGGAAGTGGCACCCGAGATCGATATCGTCATGACAGCGGCGATGCGCCGGCGTCGCAAGAATTTCCTGCGTCAGGTCAACCTCATGCGCCACGGCAATGAGCGGACCTTGTCCGTTCAGGTGACGCGCGAAGAGGCCAATGATGTCGACAGTTCCTATGTCATCACGCTGGATGATATTACCGATCTCATCATCGCACAGCG
This sequence comes from Martelella sp. HB161492, assembly GCF_013184775.1. Classification (GTDB taxonomy): domain Bacteria; phylum Pseudomonadota; class Alphaproteobacteria; order Rhizobiales; family Rhizobiaceae; genus Martelella. The sequence goes on along the minus strand of NZ_JAATVV010000002.1, from coordinate 83,272 downwards.
GTCCTCCGCCTGGGCTGATGTCGCACGGCGCATCGCCCATGAGATTAAGAACCCGTTGACGCCGATCCAGCTTTCGGCAGAGCGGCTGAAGCGCCGCTTCGGCCGGCAGGTCGAAAGTGAGGACGACCGCAAGGTCTTCGATCAGTGTACCGACACGATCGTTCGTCAGGTTGGGGATATCGGCCGGATGGTCGACGAATTCTCGGCCTTTGCCCGCATGCCCAAGCCATCAAAATCGCAGGTGGATCTGCGTGAGATCCTGGTGGATGCCGTGTTTCTGAGGGAAATGGCGCAGAATGATGTGACCTTTACCCGTGAACTGGGCGACAAGCCGCTGAAGGGCTATTTTGATGGCCGCATGCTGGGGCAGGCCTTTGCCAACATTATCAAGAATGCCGTCGAGGCGATCGAAGCAGTTCCCGCTGATGAAATCGACGGTGAAAAGAAAATACTGGTGCGCGCCGGATATGACGCGGCGAGAGACCGTTTCGTTGTTGACATTATCGACAACGGAAAAGGCCTGCCCGTTGAAAACCGGCATCTGATACTCGAACCATATATAACCATGCGCGAGAAGGGGACGGGGCTGGGGCTGGCCATCGTCCGCAAGATTATCGAAGAGCATGGCGGTACGCTTGGCCTGCATGATGCGCCAGACGATTTTGCCGGTGGTCGAGGAGCTATGATCCGCGTGGAACTGCCCCACATCCAGGATGTGGAAGGCGGGCGTGAAGAAAAAGACAAGGAAGCAAAACAAGATGGCGTCTGATATTCTTGTCGTTGACGACGAAGCAGATATACGAGACATCGTTTCCGGCATTCTCTCCGATGAAGGTCATGAAACCCGTGTCGCTCATGACAGCGACAGCGCGCTAGCGGCGATTGCCGACCGCGTTCCGCGCCTTATCTTTCTGGATATCTGGATGCAGGGAAGCCGGCTCGATGGGCTCGGCCTTCTGGATGAAATCAAGGCCCGTCACCCGGATCTGCCGGTCGTGATGATTTCTGGCCATGGCAATATCGAAACGGCGGTATCGGCAATCAAGCGGGGGGCCTTCGATTTCATCGAAAAGCCGTTCAAGGCCGACCGGCTGGTGCTGATTGCCGAGCGGGCGCTTGAGAATTCTCGGCTGAAGCGCGAAGTCTCCGAACTGAAGCGCAAGAGTGGCGACCCGGAAGAACTGGTGGGATCTTCCCTGTTGATTTCTCAGCTGCGCCAGACGATCGAGAAGCTTGGGCCGACCAATAGCCGGGTGATGATCTTTGGCGGTTCGGGCAGCGGCAAGGAAGTCGCCGCACGCCTGCTGCACAGCCGCTCACTGCGCGCCGAAGGGCCGTTTGTCGCCGTGAACGCAGCAGCAATCACGCCGGAGAATATGGAAATCGAGCTTTTCGGTGTCGAAGGCGGCGGTGGCAATACCCGCAGGACCGGTGCGCTGGAACAGGCCCATCGCGGCACGCTTTATCTTGACGAAGTCGGCGAGATGCCGCGGGAAACCCAGAAGAAGATCCTGCGTGTGCTGGTCGATCAGCAGTTCGAACGTGTCGGCGGCAGCCGGCGGGTGAAGGTTGATGTTCGCATCATTTCCTCGACCGCGCTCAACCTGCAGCAGCGCATTGATGACGGCCTGTTCCGCCAGGATCTCTATCACCGTCTTGCCGTGGTTCCGGTGCGCATTCCAAGCCTTGCCGAGCGGCGCGAGGATATTCCCTTTCTTGTGGATCTGATCCTGCGTCAGCTTTGCGATCAGGCGGGCATCCGCCAGCGCAGGATCGGCGATGATGCAATGGCGATCCTTCAGGCGCATGACTGGCCGGGCAATATCCGGCAGCTGCGCAACAATCTGGAGCGGCTGATGATCCTGGCGCGTGACGAGGATGCCCAGACGCCGATTTCGGCTGATCTCCTGCCCGCGGATCTGTCCGACGTGCTGCCGCAGATCCAGGGCTCCGGCGATGCCCATATCATGACGTTGCCGCTGCGTGAGGCGCGGGAGCGATTCGAGCGGGATTATCTGATGGCGCAGATCAACCGGTTCGGCGGGAATATTTCCCGAACGGCAGAATTTGTCGGCATGGAGCGCTCTGCTTTGCATCGCAAATTGAAATCGCTTGGCATATAGATATGCTCCGGAAGCAGACGCGGCGATCGCGTCTGCTTCGACTGGCAAGCGACTGAACGTGAACATGGCCATGCGCCGGAACGGACGACATGAAGATCATCATCTGCGGGGCAGGGCAGGTCGGCTTCGGTATCGCCGAGCGACTTTCCCAGGAATATAACGATGTCTCGGTCATCGATACATCGGCAACGCTGATCAGCGCGATCACCGAACTTCTGGATGTGCGTGGCTATGTCGGCCACGGTGCGCACCCGGATGTGCTGGCCCGGGCCGGCGCCGATCAAGCTGACATGATCATCGCCGTGACGCTGCATGACGAGATCAACATGGTTGCCTGCCAGGTGGCCCACTCGCTGTTCAACGTTCCGACCAAGATCGCCCGAATCCGCTCGCAGAGCTATCTTCAGGCGCATTATTCGGATCTGTTCTCACGCGATCACATGCCCATTGATGTGACGATTTCGCCGGAAGTCGAAGTCGGCAGGATGGTGTTGCGACGCATCTCCTTCCCCGGCGCCACCGACATCGTACGGTTCGGTGACGGCAATATCGCCATGCTCGCGGTCGAGTGCCACGATGACTGCCCGGTGGTGAACACGCCGCTGCAGCAGCTCAGCCAGCTTTTCCCCGATCTCAGCGCGACGGTGACCGGCATCTACCGTCATGACAAGATCATCATTCCGCATTCCTCCGACCAGATCCTGGTTGGCGACATGGTCTATGTGGTCTGCGAACAGGATCAGATCCGCCGGACGCTGGCGCTGTTCGGCCACGAAGAGCAGGAAGCGCGGCGGATCGTGATTGCCGGTGGTGGCAATATCGGCTTCTTCGTTGCCAAGTCGCTGGAAGAGCTGCAGCCCAAGACCAAGGTGAAAATCATCGAGAATGATCGCGAGCGTGCCATTGCCGTCTCCGATCAGCTGCACAATGTGATCGTGCTGCAGGGCTCGGCACTCGACCAGAACCTGATGATCCAGGCGGATGTGCCGGATGCGCATCTGATGGTGTCGCTGACCAATAACGACCAGACCAATATTCTGGCTTCCGTGATTGCCAAGCAGCTGGGCTGTGATTCCAATCTGGCGCTGCTGAACAATCCTTCTTTCCACGATGTGACCAAGTCGCTCGGCATCGATGCCTATATCAATCCGCGCGCGGTGACGATCTCGCGCGTTCTGCAGCATGTTCGCAAAGGGCGTATCCGCTCGGTCTATGCGGTGCAGAAGGGGGCGGCGGAAGTGGTGGAGGCCGAGGCGCTCGCAACGTCGCCGCTGGTCGGAACGCCGTTCCGCGATCTCGAACTGCCGGAAGGCATCAGGATCGGCGCAGTCTACCGGGGCGAATCATTTCTGCGGCCGACCGGCGACATGAAGATCAAGACCGGTGACCGGGTGATTCTTTTTGCCGCGGCCTCGGCCGTCCGCCATGTCGAGCAGCTGTTTCGCGTCTCGATTCAGTATTTCTAGTCCTGGATGCAACGATTTGTGCGGTGCGACGTTTACGGGTATCGTTTTCACCGTTGCGGAAAGCATAACGATTTGGTACGACCGTCAAAGAGATTTCACTTGGTCAGTAGGACATGGCGAAATCAATGAGGTGGATACCGGCGAAATTCCGGCAAAAGTAAGAAAGAAGCGGCGCTATGGCGGAACGTTCTCAAAATCTTCAAGATCTTTTTCTTAATACAGTTCGTAAGCAGAAGATTTCATTGACGATTTTTCTCATAAATGGGGTCAAACTTACGGGTGTTGTGACATCCTTCGACAACTTCTGTGTTCTGTTGCGTCGCGATGGCCACTCCCAGTTGGTCTACAAGCATGCAATCTCGACCATTATGCCCGGTCAGCCGGTTCAGATGTTCGAGGGCGAAGACAGTTCGTCGTAATCGGGTGAACCCACATTTCTGAGCAAGACAAATCGAAATTTCCGGAAAGTGAATACGAGAACAGGGATTCCTCCCGCGCCCTCGTTTTGGTTCCGGTCCTGAAAGCAGCGCGCGGCGGAGACGCCGCAGCGTCGTTGAGCACGCGTTCGGCGGAGAGCCGTCAGCAGGAAGCTGAAGGGCTTGCCCGCGCGATTGGGCTTGAGGTGGTCAGATCGGTGATCGTTCCGGTCAACGATCCGCGTCCCGCAACACTGATCGGTCAGGGCAAGATCGAGGAAATCGACCAGGCCCTTGATGACAACGATGTCGGTCTTGTTATCGTCGACCATCCATTGACACCGGTGCAGCAACGCAATCTGGAAAAAGCCTGGGTGGCAAAGGTCATCGACCGTACTGGCCTCATTCTCGAAATTTTCGGTGAGCGCGCGTCGACCAAGGAAGGCCGGCTTCAGGTTGAACTGGCGCATCTGAATTATCAGCGCGGCCGGCTGGTACGAAGCTGGACCCATCTTGAGCGTCAGCGCGGTGGCGGTGGCTTCATGGGTGGTCCGGGTGAAACGCAGATCGAGGCAGACCGTCGCCTGCTGCGCGAACGTATCGTCAAGCTGGAGCGTGAGCTGGAGCAGGTGGTGCGTACGCGTCAGCTGCATCGTTCAAAGCGCAAGAAGGTGCCGCATCCGATTGTTGCCCTGGTCGGCTATACCAACGCCGGAAAGTCGACACTGTTCAACCGGATCACCGGCGCAGGCGTTCTGGCCGAGGATATGCTGTTTGCCACGCTTGACCCCACGCTCAGGCGGATGAAGCTTCCCCATGGGCGCACCGTCATCCTTTCCGATACGGTTGGTTTTATTTCCGATCTGCCGACACATCTCGTGGCCGCATTCCGTGCGACGCTGGAAGAGGTGCTGGAGGCCGATATCATCCTGCATGTGCGGGATATGTCGGATCCGGACCGGGATGCGCAGGCGGAAGATGTTCTTCGCATTCTTGGCGAGCTCGGCATTGATGAAGATGATCGCGATGCCAGGATTCTCGAGATCTGGAACAAGGTCGATCTGCTCGAGCCCGAGGCGCATGATGCGCTGATGGAACGCGCCAGCGGCGACGATGCGGTGATGGGTGTATCGGCCATCACCGGCGAAGGCGTCGAGGCGTTGATCGACCGGATCGCCAAGCGGCTTGCCGGGGTGTTGACGGAAACGACCATCACGCTCGCGGTGACGCAGCTGCAGATTCTTCCCTGGCTCTATGAGCACGCCATCGTTGACGACCGGCGTGATCTTGAAGACGGCTCGGTCAGTCTCGATATCCGTCTGCCGGCGAGCGAAGCCCAGCGGCTGGAAAGCATGCTGGAGGGCTGAGCGTCTGACAGCTTTGCTGTTTGCTGAACGGGCGCGAACTCAGCCGAGTTTGCGCTCGATCTTTTTTGCATCCTGCCAGAGCGCTTCCATACGTTCCAGCGTTGCGTCGTCAAGGCTTTCGCCTGCATTCTCAAGAGACGTCTCTATGTAATTGAACCGACGCCTGAATTTTGTATTGGTTCCACGCAGAGCCTGTTCGGGGTCGGTGCCCGTATGGCGGCCGAGATTGACCGCGGCGAAAATCAGGTCGCCCAGCTCGTCAGCGATAGCCGCACGATCGCCGGCCGTGAGCGCCTCGCGCAGCTCGCCGATCTCTTCTTCGAACTTGTCGAGAATAGGCTCCGGCTCGGACCAGTCGAACCCGACACGAGCGGCGTGTTCCTGCAGCTTCAGCGCTTCGGTGAGGGCCGGGAAGGAGCGCTGCACGCCACCGAGATGACCGGCCTTGAAATCCTCGGTCAGCCCCCGTTCGGCGCGGCGCGCGGCGCGGGTCTGCTTTTCCTTCCGTTTGACATCGTCCCAGATTGCCTTGACGGCCTCCGGCGTATCGGCATCGGAGCGGGCGAAGACGTGCGGATGGCGGCGGATCATTTTCGACGTCACGGCATGAACCACATCGCCGAACGAGAATTCGCCGGCCTCTTCGGCCATGCGGGCGTGAAACACGACCTGCAGCAGCAGATCGCCGAGCTCGTCGCAGAGATCGTCGAGGTCGTTGCGCTCGATCGCATCGGCAACCTCATAGGCCTCTTCGATCGTATAGGGCTTGATGGTCTCGAAATTCTGCCGGACATCCCAGGGGCAGCCGGTTTCAGGATCGCGCAGGGCGGCCATGATTTCGAGAAGGCGCGCAATATCGCGTGACGGTTCCATCACATCTCTCCGGGATTGGGCAGAGCGTTCAGCTCAGGGGGATCTTCGTATCGCCCTTATGCGACTGATAGGTGGATGACGCAAGCTGGTAGGTCGCCTTGATCGCGGCTATGCGTTCCAGAAAGGCGCTGCGTTCCGGTGCCTTCGCCAGCGCGGCCATGTCGACGATGGAGCGGGCGGTGAAGAAGGCATTGCTGCGCCGATAGCCACCGGGTTCAAGCCCGTAGAGCTCCTTCATGATCTTCAGATCATGGGGAATGCCGAAGCTGTCGCGGGAATCTTCGTGGCTGAAGAAATAGAAATAATTGTCAAAACCGGCCCATGTGATTGCTGACATGCACATGGTGCAGGGTTCATGGGTCGACAGAAACAGAAGGTCCTTGGTGGCGGGCAGGTCGGCCAGCTCATAGAATTGTTTCAGCGTGTTCACTTCGCCATGCCAGAGCGGGTTTTTGGTCTCGTCATTGGTGCCGGCGATGACGAGTGAAAGGTCGGATTTGCGCAGGATTGCCGCACCAAAGACCTTATTGCCCGTTTCAACCCCCTTCATGGTGAGGGGCAGGATGTCCTGTTCGATCACCGCGAGCAGGCGGTCGGTGAGGGCGCTTTCGTTCATATATGGTCTCCGGAACACGTCTGCCTGCGAAAATATCGTTTCGCATGAGCCAAGTAAATCGCAATGCGGGGCAAATTTGCCCCGCTTTCGGTGAATTTGAGGAATGAAATGTCGTTGCCTCTATCGCCGCGCATTTTCGTTTCTTCAATTTCAGCCGCCGAACAACGATCATTCTCACAAACGAAAAAGGTTTGTAGCGATGACCGCAAAAGAAGAATTGCTGACGACATTTCCGGCATTTTTCCGCGTTGACGGCCGCAAGGTCGCGATTTTCGGAAACGGTGACGAGGCCTATGCCAAGGCCCGCCTGATGGCCAAGACGTCAGCTGCTATCGTTGCCTATAGCGACGCGCCCGAGGATGATTATGCTGCCTTTCTGAGCGAGCACGGCTATGCGCGCATTGATGCGCCCTTCTCCGCCGGGCAGCTCGAAAATGCCGCCATGATCTTTGCCGCGACAGGCGATCAGGCACAGGATGCCCATATTGCCGAAACGGCACGGGCGCATTCAATCCCCGTCAACGCTGTCGATCAGCCGGAGGCCTGCGATTTTCTGACACCGGCGCTGGTCGTCCGGCCGCCGGTTGCCATCGCCATCGGCACGGAAGGAGCGGGCCCCGTTCTGGGGCAGCTGATCCGTGCGCGGATCGATACGATACTGCCGCCTTCGCTTGGCCGTCTGGCACGCCTGGCGCAGAATTTCCGCGGCAAGGTGGAGGCGCATGTGCCACGCGGAAACGCGCGGCGCGCCTACTGGTCGCGCTTCTTCAACGGTTCGGTTGCCCGTGCGCTCGAGAAGGGCCGCGACATCGAAGCTGAGTGCCTGGCCGATGAAATGCTCTCCGATGCCCATCGTCAGAACGGACATGTGGCTCTGGTGGGGGCCGGGCCGGGCGCCGAGGATCTGCTGACCCTTCGGGCCCATCGCCTGCTGATGGAAGCCGATGTCATTGCCTATGACGCGCTTGTGCCGCAGGCGATTGTTGATATGGGGCGTCGTGACGCGCAGCGTGTCGCGGTTGGCAAGCGTAAAGGCTGCCACTCGAAGTCACAGAATGAAATCAATGATCTGTTGGTTGATCTTGCCAAAGAAGGCAAACGTATCGTTCGCCTGAAATCCGGTGATCCGCTGATTTTTGGCCGCGCCGGCGAGGAAATGGCGGCGCTGAGGGCTGCCGGTATTTCCTACGAGATCGTGCCTGGCATCACATCTGCAGTTGCCGCAGCCGCCGATTTTGATCTGCCGCTGACATTGCGCGGTGTGGCCTCATCACTGGTTTTTACGACCGGCCACGACCTCAATGGTGAAACCCTGCCGGACTGGGCACAGCTTGCTGCCCGGGGTGCAACCATTGCCGTCTATATGGGCCGTTCCGTCGCTGCCAAGACCGGTGCCCGGCTGGTGGAGGCGGGCGTTCCCGCTGATACCACGATCGCTGTCGTCGAGAATGCAAGCCGCAAGAACCGGCGGCTGTTTCATGGAGTCCTCGCTGAGCTTGGTCTGCTCGAGGACCGGGAAGATCTGACCGGTCCGGTCATGGTCATCATTGGTGATGCCGTTGCCGGTGCTGATTTCAGCCAGTCGAGTGCTCTGGCGCTCAACAATAATTCGACCGCACTGCCGAAGAAGGAGGTATCCCATGTCCGCTAAGGTTTTGACCGCCAATCGCCTCACGGATGGCATATCTGTCTGGCTCGACGTGAATGGACGCTGGGTGACCGATCTGCAGACCGCGCTGATTGCCCGTCACGATGCCGCAATCGTTACGCTGCAGGAGATCGGCAAGCGTGATTTCTCCGAAAACCGTGTTGTCGATGTCAATCTGATTGATGTCGAGGAGCGGCCGGATGGCTCGATATGGCCGCTGAGGCTGCGGGAGCGCATTCGCGCCGAGGGGCCGACAATTTCCTATGCGCCGGGCTTTCCCGTGGCGCGAGCCGAGCGCGTGGAGGCCTAGAACATGTATCGCTACGATGAGTTCGATCGCAGCTTCGTTGAACAGCGGGTTGCGCAATTTGCCGATCAGGTTGCGCGACGGCTTTCGGGTGAGATCACCGAGGATGCCTTCAAGCCGCTTCGCCTGATGAATGGTGTCTATCTGCAGCTTCACGCCTATATGCTGCGTATCGCCGTTCCCTATGGCACGATGAACGGCCGGCAGATGCGTATGCTCGCCCATATCGCCCGCAAATATGACCGTGGCTACGGCCATTTCACCACCCGCCAGAACATCCAGTTCAACTGGCCGCGGCTGGAAGATATTCCGGCGATCCTGCGCGAGCTGGCATCGGTTGAGATGCACGCGATCCAGACCTCAGGCAACTGCATCCGCAATGTCACGGCGGATCATTTTGCCGGGGCTGCCCATGATGAGGCCGATGATCCGCGGCCCTATGCCGAGATCCTGCGTCAGTGGTCATCGCTGCACCCGGAATTTTCCTTCCTGCCGCGCAAGTTCAAGATTGCCGTGACAGGTGCGGAGCATGACCGTGCGGCGATCCAGGTCCATGACATTGGCCTGCAGCTGAAGCGCAATGAGAACGGCGAACTCGGCTTTGCCGTCTATGTCGGCGGTGGCCAGGGGCGCACGCCGATGATTGCCAAGAAGGTGCGTGATTTCCTGCCGGAGCAGGATCTTCTGGCCTATGCGACGGCTATCCTGCGCGTCTACAATCTCAGTGGGCGCCGCGATAACAAGTATAAGGCGCGCATCAAGATCCTCGTTCATGAGACGGGCACGGAAGAACTGACGCGGCAGATCGAACAGGAATTCGACCAGCTGCGCCACGGCAACCTGCAACTGCCCGCAGCCGATATTGCTGCGATTCGCTCCTATTTTGCTGCACCCGACCTGCCGCAGCGCGAGCGCGACCGATATGACACGGCCGATGCCGAGTACATCACCTGGCTTACGCGTAACACCGGCCGTCACAAGCGCGATGACTACGCCATGGTGACAATTTCGCTGAAGCCGATCGGCGGCATTCCGGGCGACGCAACCGACCATCAGATGGATGCCGTGGCAGCGATCGCGGAAAGATACGGGTTCGACGAGATCCGTGTCAGCCATGAGCAGAACCTGATCCTGCCGCATGTGGCGCGGGCAGATCTGCCGGCGGTCTATGCAGCGCTGAAGGAGGCAGGTCTGGCGACCGGCAATGCCGGTCTGGTGACCGATATGATCGCCTGTCCCGGGCTTGACTATTGCGCGCTCGCCAATGCCAGATCCATTCCGCTGGCGCAGGAGATTTCGGCGCGTTTCGGCAGTGCGCGGCGGCAGGAAGAGATCGGGGATCTGAAGATCAAGATTTCCGGCTGCATCAATGCCTGCGGTCACCATCATGTCGGCCATATCGGCCTTTTGGGGGTCGAGAAGAAGGGGGCGGAGCTGTACCAGATCACGCTTGGCGGCTCTGCCGATGAAAATACGTCGATCGGTGAGATTGTCGGACGCGGTTTCGAACCGGAAAAGGTGACCGACGCAATCGAGACGATTGTCGATACCTATCTGGGGCTGCGGCTCAGCCGCGATGAAGCCTTTATCGATGCCTATCGTCGGGTCGGCGCGCAGCCTTTCAAGGATGCGCTCTACGGCGACAATGCCAAAGCCGCCTGAGGAGAAAAAGATGACACGTATATGGCGTCAAAGCGGATTCGCGGAGAATGATCCATGGGTGGTGGAGACGGATGACCTGAAGGCGGGCGAGGGGCAGCGCCGGCTTGTGCCTTTCGAAGAGGCTGTTGAAAGTCCCCTCGGCGGAAATGGCTCTTTCGGCGTTATCGCTGGCCCCTTCGACGATATCCGCCTGCTCGCACCGGTGCTGGACCGGATCGAAATCATTGCGCTGACCTTTCCGGGATTTGGCGACGGCCGGGCTTTCAGTCAGGCCAGCCTGCTGCGTGACCGGCTCGGCTATCAAGGTGAGTTAAGGGCCGTCGGCGATATCCTGATCGATCCACTGGTGCATATGCTGCGCTGCGGCTTTGACAGCTTCGCTGTTTCAAATCCGACGGCAATCCGGCGGCTGGAGGAGGGGCGGTTGCCCGAGGTTACGCTCTATTATCAGCCAGCAAGCCGCGATGCGAAAAGCGAAGGTGGCTATAGTTGGCGACGGAGCCTCTAGAGCGCCGTGCGTCCTTTTGCATGCACAAGGACGCTCCAATTTATTGAATCTGCGCATCGTTCTTTTTGAAAATCGATTCCGATTTTCGAGCCGGTGAGCTAGGCCGGGGCGGTGCTTCTGCCGATATAAAAGATGACGCTGAAAGGCATGTTTTTCGCCGAATTCAGCAGACAGTTTTGCAATCGCCGGGCTTCGGTAGTATGGAGAGGTCAATAGACCTGCTGAATTGAAGCGTGGCCGGACCGGAACCAGAAAGAATCTGACAGGACCCACATGAATGTTGAAGTGAAGACAGAAGACACGACAGCCGCCCTGCCGGCTGGTGTCTTTGCCGAAACCGTGCTGAGTGTCACCCATTATACGGACCGGCTGTTCCGTTTCTCGATGACCCGCCCGGCAAGTTTCCGTTTCCGTTCTGGCGAGTTTGCCATGATCGGCCTGATGGTCGATGGCAAGCCGCTTTATCGTGCCTATTCGGTCGCAAGCCCGGCCTGGGCGGAAGAGCTGGAGTTCTTTTCGATCAAGGTGCCGGACGGACCGCTGACTCAGCATCTGCAGAAAATTCAGCCTGGTGATACCGTTCTGATGCGCAAGAAGCCAACCGGCACGCTGGTGCTGGATGCACTGACGCCCGGCAAGCGGCTTTACATGTTCTCGACGGGTACCGGCATCGCACCTTTCGCCAGCCTGATCCGTGAACCGGAAACCTATGAGAAATTCGAGCAGGTCATTCTGACCCATACCTGCCGTGAAGTTGCCGAGCTGCAATATGGCTTCGATCTCGTCAACGAGATCCGCAATGACGAAATCCTGAGCGAGATCGTTGGTGACAAGCTGATCCATTATGCCAGCGTCACGCGCGAACCCTTTGAACGGCAGGGACGCATCACTGACCTGATGTCGAGCGGCCGCCTGTTTGAAGAACTCGGCGTGCCGTTGCTTGATCCGGAAACCGACCGGGCGATGATTTGCGGCTCGACGGAAATGCTGAAGGACACCAAGGCGCTGCTGGAAGCCGCGGGCCTCACCGAAGGCGCCAACAACAAGCCATCGGAATTTGTGATCGAGCGTGCTTTCGTCGGCTGATCAGCCGGAGCGCAATGCTGACAGATTGAGAAAGCCGCCTGCTCCGTCCCGAGCCGGCGGCTTTTTGTTTGTGTCCGCGCGCTATTCGTGGCGCAGGGCATCAATCGGGCTCAGCCGTGCTGCCCGACGCGCCGGATAATAGCCGAAGACGACGCCGATCAGCGCCGAGACGGCAAAGGCGATGGCGATGACCGGCAGGCTGATGACGAAGGGAACGGCCAGATAGTGCACGACAGCAAAGGCGACGGCGAGCCCAATGATGATCCCGCCGATCCCGCCGGAGATCGAAAGCGCTATGGCTTCGACCAGAAACTGGGTGAGAACCTGACGTTCCAGCGCACCGATGGCGAGGCGAACGCCAATCTCGCGGGTTCGCTCGGTGACGGAGACAAGCATGATATTCATGATGCCGATGCCGCCGACCAGGAGTGACACTGCGGCTACTGCGCCGAGAAGTCCGGTGAGCGTGCGGGTTGTGCCGGTCATGGTCTCGGCCATCTGAACCATGTCGTTGACTTCAAAATCATTCGGCCGGCCGAAAGGCACATTCCGGTTTTCCCGCAGCAACGAGGTGACATCAGCCTGTACCGTCGCAGTGGAGACACCATCGCGCGCCGAGAGGATGATGTTGTCGATATAGGCGGCGCCGCCGATCCGCCGCTGAAACACGCCGATCGGCATCAGCACGATATCGTCGCGATCATTCCCCATGCCGCTGTCGCCCTTGGGTGCGAGAACGCCAACGATATTGCAGGCGACATTGCCGACACGCAGGCTGTCGCCGACCGGGTCGGCGGCGCCGTAAAGCGCGCTGCGCACGGTCTCGCCAATGATGCAGGCCGTGGCGCTGCCGCTGTTCTCGGCCTCGTTGAAATCGCGACCGCTGGCGATGGTCCAGTCCTGCGTCGACAGGTAGTCGTTGGTGGTTCCGATGATCACGGTACGACGGTTGGCGCCGCCGGCGACGACCGTGTCGGTGGTGACATTATAGGGGGCAACACCGCGCAGGCCGCGGATCTGATCGCGAATGGCTGCAATGTCGCGCTCGGTGAAGCCCTTGGCACTTGCCGTCGGACCGCCCGGGTCGCGCTGTCCGGGACGGACATAGAGCACATTCGTTCCCAGTTTGGTGAGTTCGGCCTTCACTTGCGCCGTCGTGCCGTTGCCGATGGTGACCATGGCGATCACGGCAGCAACGCCAATGACCACACCAAGCACGGTCAGAAACGAGCGCAGAAGATTGCGGCGGATCGCCCTGAGCGCCAGTCGAAGCGTTTCAAGAAACATGTTCGCCCTCCTCGGCGCGGGAACCCGGTCCCGAAACCAGATGGCCGTCAAGGAAACGGATCCGGCGAGCCGCATGGCTCGCAATGGCGTGGTCGTGCGTTACCATGATGACCGTGATGCCGCGGCTGCGATTGAGGTCTGAAATCAGGTCCATGATTTCCGAGCTCGTCCGGGTGTCGAGATTGCCCGTTGGCTCATCGGCCAGAAGCACGGCCGGATCGGTGACAATGGCGCGGGCAATGGCAACGCGCTGCTGCTGGCCGCCGGAAAGCTGCTGGGTGAAATGGTGCATCCGGTCACCCAGACCGACATTTTCGAGCGCGGCCTCCGCCATCTGACGACGTTCCCGCCGGCCTATGCCACGATAGACCAGCGGAAGTTCGACATTCTCGAGCGCCGAAGTCCGGGGCAGAAGGTTGAAGCCCTGAAACACAAAACCGAGCAGGTAGCGGCGCAGCAGGGTGAGCTTGGAGGAGGGGAGGTCGGCGGTTGAAACCCCCTGGAACATATATTGGCCGCTCGACGGTGCATCGAGCCAGCCGAGAATATTCATCGCCGTCGATTTTCCCGAACCGGACGGTCCCATGATGGCAACGAACTCGCCCGCCTCAATCGAGAAGCTGACACCGTTCAGCGCCGAAACTGTCGCTTCGTCCATGCCATAGGACTTGTAGACGTTGCGGAATTCAATGAGCGCGGCTGTACTCATGATTGCCCCCTCTCAAGCATCATGGCTGTGAACCTGTGATAACCTGGTCACCGGTTCTCAGATCGCCGTCAACGACCTGTGTCTGGGTGCCGTCGGATGGGCCAATGGTGATATTGATCGGCATCGGATCGCCATTTCTGAGGATCCAGACGATACGGTGATTGCCGCCGTTCGTTGCCGCGCTATCGGTCTGCGCTGGTTCAGAGGCGGGCTGCCCTGCGGGCAGCGGCGTGGAGGGCCGCAGCAGCTGCAGACCGGTGCGTGTTTCCGATCCGGCAGCGCCGTTTCTGCTGGCCGGCACAAAGCGCAGCGCCGCATTGGGAACGAGCAGCACATCGTTCAGCTGGTTCACCAATATGCTGGCCGTGGCCGTCATGCCCTGCCGCAACAGCAGATCGGAGTTATCGACGCTGAGCACGGCCTGATAGGTCACCACGTCATTCTTGATGGACGAGGCAAAATGGATCGACTGGATCTCTGCGGGAAAGCTTTTGCCGGGATAGGCCGAAACGGTGAAATTGGCTTTCTGGCCAACGCTGACCATGCCGACATCGGCTTCATCGATATCGACCTGCAATTCCATATCCTGAAGATCACCGGCGATGACGAAAAGGGTTGGTACTTCCAGAGAGGAGGCGACGGTCTGGCCGACATCGACATCGCGGTCGAGCACGATACCGTCAATCGGGCTGACAATATCGGCCTTGGACAGGCGAAGCTGAGCGAGCTCCACATCGGCCTGTGCAACAGCGACCTGCGCTTCTGCGCTCTGAAGCGCTGCCTCGGCAGCGTTGACGGCAAATTGCGCGTCCTCGAGGTCCTGACGCGGGGCGACATTGCGTTCGGCGAGCCTCTGCGTTCGCTCCAGCGTGGTCTTCTTGGCCTCAAGATCGGACTGGTCGCCAGCCACATCGGCGTTGGCGGCAGCAAGCCGGGCCTTTGCTGCAAGAACGTCGGCGTTCAGCTCGTCGGTGTCGAGCCTCAGCAGAACATCACCTTTTTTGACCGCGTCATTATAATCGACAAGAACCGCGCGCACGGTACCGGAAAGCTCGCTGGAGATCTCAACCTGCTCCGTCGGTTCGACCGAACCGGTTGCCGTCACCGAAACGGTGAGATCACCATGCCTGACGTCGGAGGTAACGTAATGGATGGCCGGGGCAGGGAGAATGGAGCCACCGCGCGAAAACGCCATATAGCCACCGGCGCCGAGCGCCAGCACGATGACGATCGCCGTCGCAGATTTCCAGGGAAAATGACGCTTTCGCGAAGCCTTGTGATTGCCGAGAATGGCATTGATATCGGGCATTGCCGGCGTCGGACGGGAAACAGGCTGTTCGTCGGCAGGCTTGTTTTCGTCACCCGAGACTTCGGACATGAATAGACCTCACATTAACGCCGGGCAGGCGGGCCGCACGGGCTGAATGCAGCTCTACCGCCCCTGAATTACTCCCCAAGGTGGTCGCATAATTGCAGCCAAGATGGAAGCGCCGAGTTTGATCTTTTCCGCAATGGATTTTGTCGCCGACCATTCCCTGATCGGCGGGCTCTGAACTTGACACCGGACGTTGAGGCAGGCACAAAACTCACCCATGAATACTGCCCCTGTGCGTTTTTCATTTTATTTCGGATATTTAGGGACGACTATGAAGAAACTCCATATCTCTGCCGGACTGGCCGGCCTGTCGCTTGCCGCAGCCTTGTCTGTCCCCGCCTTCGCCGAGCTTCCCGGCGGTGCAAACTCCCTGAACGAGACCTACCAGGACTGGCAGGTGAACTGTGTCAGTGGCGAAAAAGGCGTGCAATGCGCCATGACACAGAAGCAGCTCGACAAGGATTCCGGCCGCACCGTATTGTCGCTGGAACTGATGTCGACACAGGACGGCATCCTGCGCGGCGTCATCGTCATGCCGTTCGGTCTGGCCGTGACACAAGGTGCAACCGTTTCGATTGATGACCAGACCACCGGCAAGAAATACGACTTCTCGACCTGCCTGCCGCAGGGTTGCCTCGTTCCGGTCTCGCTCGACAAGGACATGATCGACAAAATGAAGAGCGGCACCAAACTCAATGTCAGCGGCACTGTGGTGAACAACGGCAAGACCGTGACGATCGCTGCGTCGCTCAGCGGGTTCACTGCGGCGATGAACCGGCTCGGTGTGCTGAAGTCGGCGAAGTAGCCCTGGCAATCGATCACCGCCTTGAGGGCTTCTTCGCAGTGATCTGAGCCGGACAGCAACCGGCCTTTCAGGCAGCGCGCTGCAATTGCACGCTGCCTGACATTCTTACGCAGCTGAGCCGTTGGCTATGGCAAAAGTTCCATAATCTGCATTATATGATTTTGATTTCACCCAGGATGTCCTGAAGGCTGACCCTGCCCGGATGGTTGTTTGGCGCCCTTTTGAAATGTCACCGGCGCGCCGAGTGCAAAAGCGCCAGTCATGTGACCGTCCGGTGTCGCTCCATGTGATTTTCACATTGGCAATTCCTGTCGGATCATAACTGTTTGACATCCGCTCAGGACGGCCTCATTGGTTGTCGCCCCAGTTCATCATAGCGGTATCGGATCATGACCAGTCTTGCGACGCTTGGCCAGCGCATCGTTATCCTCGGGCCTTCAAATGCCGGTAAGTCGACCCTGTCTGTGGCGCTGTCACAGAAGCTCGCTCTGCCAGTCATCCATCTCGATCAGCTCAGGCATCTGCCGCATACCGACTGGCAGGAACGGCCGGACGATGAATTTGCCCGGCTGCATGATGCCGCCATTCTTGGAGATCGGTGGATTATCGAGGGCAACTATACCCGCCTGATGCCGAAGCGGCTGGATCGGGCGACCGGTGCCATTCTGCTGACATCCAGCCCCTGGCTGCGGCTCTGGCGCTATTTCAGGCGGACTCTGATCAATCGTTCAGATCGCGCCGGTCATCTTGATGGCGCGAAAGACAGCATCAAATGGGCGATGATCAAGTGGGTCTTGGTGAAAAGCCGCAACAGCGACAAGCGCTATGCGGCCATTCTGCGTGATACCGGAATGCCGCTGGTGGAGTGCCAATCGGCGCGGGCGGTGAAAGAACTTTACCGGGACTGGGAGCTGCCCTGGCCCGGCAAGCCCGCGCGCTGAGGCGGCCTGTCGCCCCGTCAGACCGGGTCGATATCGCCCCTCGCCCACATTTCCTGGGTTTCTGCCATGAAATCGGCAAACCGGCCTTCGGCGATGGCACCACGTATGCCCTTCATAAGGTCCTGATAATACGCCAGATTTGTCCATGTCAGCAGCATTCCGCCGAGGGATTCATTGGCGCGGATCAGGTGATGAAGATAGGCACGGGAGTAATCGCGCGCGGCCGGGCAATCGCTTTCTTCGTCCAGCGGGCGCAGATCTTCGGCATGGCGGGCATTGCGCAGGTTGACCTTGCCACGCCGCGTATAGGCAAGACCATGCCGCCCTGCCCGGGTCGGCATGACGCAATCGAACATATCGATGCCGCGGGCAACCGATTTGATGATGTCGTCCGGCGTGCCGACGCCCATCAGATAGCGCGGCTTGCTGGTTGGCAGAACCGGCAGGGTGATGTCGAGCATCTCGAGCATGACGTGCTGGGGTTCGCCGACGGCCAGTCCGCCGACGGCATAGCCCTTCAGGTCCAGATCGGCGAGGCCCTGTGCCGAGCGGATGCGGAGTGCGCCGATATCACCGCCCTGAACAATGCCGAACATGGCCTTGCCCGGCTGCGTGCCGAAGGCAACGCGGCAGCGCTCGGCCCAGCGCAGCGACATTTCCATCGATTGCTCGATCTCCTTCGGCCCCGCCGGAAGGCGCACGCATTCATCAAGCTGCATCTGGATATCGGAACCGAGCAGGCCCTGAATCTCGATCGAGCGCTCCGGGCTCATCTGGTGAATGCTGCCATCGACATGGGAGCGGAAGGTAACGCCCTTCTTCTCGTCGATCTTGCGCAGATCCGACAGTGACATGACCTGGAAACCACCGGAATCGGTGAGGATCGGATGTGGCCAGCGGATCAGCGAATGCAGACCGCCAAGCCTGGCCACCCGTTCGGCACCCGGCCTGAGCATCAGGTGATAGGTGTTGCCGAGGATGATATCGGCGCCAAGATCGCGCACCTGATCGAGATACATCGCCTTGACTGTGCCGGCTGTGCCGACGGGCATGAAGGCAGGGGTGCGGATCTCGCCGCGCGGCATGGTGATTTTGCCAAGACGCGCCTTGCCGTCCGTTGCCTTGAGGTGAAACTGGAATTCTTCGCTCATCGGTCTTTCCGCATCAGGAGGCTGGAATCGCCATAGGAATAAAAACGATAGCCCGATGCAATGGCATGGGCATAGGCGGCCTGCATGGTTTCAAGGCCTGAAAAAGCCGAAACCAGCATGAAAAGCGTCGATTTCGGCAGATGAAAATTGGTCATCAGCGCATCCACCGCCTTGAAGCGGTAGCCGGGCTGAATGAAGATGCCGGTTTCGCCATGCCATGACGGGATCGTGCCATCGTCACGTGCGGCGCTTTCCAGCAGCCGCAGTGATGTCGTGCCAACGGAGACAATCCGTCCGCCGCGCGCCTTCACCGCATTGAGTGCCGCCGCCGTTTCGTCGGTGATATAGCCACGTTCGAAATGCATCTTGTGATCGTCGGTGTCATCGGCCTTGACCGGCAGGAACGTCCCTGCGCCGACATGCAGCGTGACGAAATGGCGCTCCACCCCGGCCCGGTCCAGCGCCTCGAACAGCGACGGCGTGAAATGCAGCCCCGCGGTCGGCGCGGCAACGGCGCCGCGTTCACGGGCGTAGATCGTCTGGTAATCGTCGCGATCGCGACCGTCTTCTGCACGCTTTGAAGCAATATAGGGCGGCAGCGGAATATGGCCGACGGCCATCAGCGCCTCGTCCAACGCGCCACCACGTTCAGAAAAGGTCAGGACAACTTCGCCAGCCTCGCGCTTTTCCGTCACCTCGGCTTCAAGCTGTGCATCATCCTTCTGGAACACGAGCCGGTCGCCTTGCTTGATCCGCTTGCCAGGTCTGGCAAAGGCATGCCAGACATTGTCGGCGCTTCTGAGATGAAGGGTCGCCGAGACGGGCGTTTCCTGAGCCCCTGCCCTGATCCGAAAGCCTTCCAGCTGCGCCGGAATGACCTTGGTGTCGTTGAACACCAGCGCATCGCCGGGCCGCAGAAATTTCGGCAGATCGAAGACCTGATGGTCGGACAGCGTTGTTTCGCCGTCAGGCTCGACCAGCAGCAGCCGGGCGCTGTCACGGGGATTGGCCGGGCGAAGTGCAATCCGCTCATCCGGGAGGTCGAAATCGAACAGATCGACGCGCATGGGTATGTCCTTCAAATTCAAAAACCCGCCGGCGCTGCTTGAAGCGCCGGTCGGGCCATAGTCGTGCGTTCAGTACGCCACTCAGAGGTCGGCTTCAACCTTGACCGAGATGATGTGGTCAGGGTTGCGGACGGGTTCGCCGCGCTCGAATTTGTCGACGATATCCATGCCTTCGACGACCTTGCCCCAGACGGTGTACTGCTTGTCGAGCCAGGGTGCATCGGTAAAGCAGATGAAGAACTGGGAGTTGGCCGAGTTCGGGCTCTGCGAGCGGGCCATGGAGCATGTGCCACGCACATGGCGTTCGGCGGAGAATTCTGCAGCAAGGTCCGGCTTGTCCGAACCGCCCATGCCAGCGCGGCCGGGATGGTAGCTTGAGGATTCCTTGTTGCCGAACTGCACATCGCCGCCCTGGGCCATGAAATCGGAAATCACGCGGTGAAACACGACGCCGTCATAGGCGCCTTCGCGGGTCAGTTCCTTGACGCGGGCGACGTGCAGCGGCGCGACGCCGGGCAAAGTCTCGATGACGATCTTGCCCTTCGAGGTTTCCATGATCAGGGTGTTTTCGGGGTCTCTGGTCTCAGCCATTGTCCTCTCCTTGTGGCGTTTCCGGTCTATAGGGATTTATTCAGTTGCTCTCAACCGTCGCAGTCACGATACGGTCTGGGTTCTCGACCTTGCCGTTATCGGCCTGGCTGCCCTTCTTGATCTTGTCGACATTGTCCATGCCGTCGACGACCTTGCCGATCACCGTATACTGGTTATCCAGGAATGGTGCATCGGCGAACATGATGAAGAACTGCGAATTTGCCGAATTCGGATCCTGTGCACGGGCCATGCCGACAATGCCGCGCTCATAGTGAATGTCGGAAAATTCGGCAGGAAGGTCCGGCTGGTTCGATCCGCCCATACCAACGCGGGCGTCATCGAAGTCCTTGTCCATGTTGCCATACTGTACATCACCGGTCTGGGCCATGAAGCCGTCGATCACACGGTGAAAGGCGACGCCGTTATAAGCACCCTCTTGCGCCAGTTCCTTGACGCGAGCGACATTCTTCGGCGCAACATTGTCGTAGAGTTCGATCGTGACCGGGCCCTGGCTGGTCTGAAGCTTGAGCAGGTCCTTCGCGTCCTCAGCAAAGGCGGAACCCGCCATGGCCAACATCAGTCCGGCAGCGGCAAGGCTTGCAAATTTCTTCATCGCGTTCTTCTCCATTTGAGGGATGACGGGCGCCTCTTGCGCTTTCTAGCGGCTGAACCGCGCAGCAAGTGCTTCGGCGACATAAGGCGGGACGAAACGGGAGACATCGCCGCGCATGGCTGCGACCTGCCTTACCAATGTGGCCGATATCGGACGGGAAAGCGCCATTGCCGGCAGAAAGACCGTCTGAATGTCGGGCGCCATGGTCTGGTTCATACCGGCAAGCTGCATCTCATAGGCGAAATCGGTGGAATCACGAAGTCCGCGGATCATCATTCCCGCAGCGTTCTGCCGCGCGGCATCGATCGCAAGGCCGCTGAAGGCGACGACCGTCACGTCATCGCCGCGGTCGGGAAGATGTTCGGTAACCGCACGGGTGATAAAGGCGGCGCGCTCCTCAAACGTGAAAAGCGGTGTCTTGCCGGCATTGATGCCGATGCCGACAACCAGCCTGTCCGCGATGTTGAGCGCCTGAAGCACGACGTCCAGATGGCCGTTGGTCATCGGATCGAAGGAGCCGGGATAAAACGCTGTCGCCATATGAAAGAGCCCGTTTTGGTTTCCGGCCTTTTGTCACGTAAGCAGACAATCTGCAAGAAAAAGCGCGGGTGTTTGTTTCAATTGAGACAGGCATGGCCTGAATGCAAGAGGCAAAACCGACAAATCGGGCCAGAGATCCCGCGTTTCCCCGCGCAGCCTCCCGCTCTACCGTCTGGCATGGAAACTGCTAGGCAGTCGTTATGTAGGTCGCCTGCATAACGGAAGGTGACCGCTGGCTCAAAAAGGGGTAATCACATGCTGACGGTGAGCGATGAAACACTGGCGGGCTTTCTGGCGGAAGACGTGCCTTTTGGCGACCTGACGACGCGATCACTTGGCATCAATGCCGTTCAAGGCGTGATGACGTTTTCGGCCCGTGGCGCAATGACGCTGGCATGCGTTGAGGAAGCGGCCCGTCTGATCGTCCTCGCGGGCGCTACGGTCACGCTTTCGGCGCAAAGCGCCGATCAACTCGATCCCGGTCAGCCGATCCTGACCGCGTCCGGCACTGCAGAGGCGTTGATGGCGGGCTGGAAGGTCGCACAGACACTCGTTGAATGGGCGTCAGGCATTGCGAGCTCGGCCAATCGGATTGTCATGGCTGCGCGGGCGGCACGGTCAGACATTGTCGTTTCCTGCACGCGCAAGGCCATTCCCGGTACGCGGGCACTGTCGGCAAAGGCGGTCCTGGCGGGCGGAGCGCAGCTCCACCGCACCGGGCTTTCCGAAACCCTGCTTGTCTTTCCGGAGCACCGCGCCATTGCGCAGCAGCCGCTTGCCGCGCAGATCGGTTGTCTGAAACGCAATTGCCCGGAACGCAAGATCGTTGTCGAGGTGAAGAGCGCGGACGCGGCGCTGGCTGCCGTCGATGCCGGGGCCGATATTGTTCAGCTGGAAAAGTTCAACCCAGCGCAGATCGCCGCGCTGATGGCCGCGGAGACGCCGGACCTTGCTGCAAAACTGATCGCTGCGGGCGGCATCAATGCTGACAATGCTGCTGCCTATGCCGGAACCGGCGTCGCCGTGCTTGTGACCTCTGCGCCCTATACGGCCAGGCCCTGCGATGTCCAGGTGACGATCGGACCAGCGTGACCGGCGACCATGTGGGGAGCGAAAAGGGCCCTTTTCTTTCGAAAAGGGCCCTATTTTCAGTGGATTATGAAGATGTCTTATTCTTCTGTATCAGGTGCGTCTGAGCCGGTGACAGGGGCCTCCCCGTCATCGCCAAGCTCGTCACCATCCACATCGTCCGGTTCGCTGATGCCTTCGACCGAGACGACCTTTTCGTCGGCTCCGGTCTTGAACACCGTGACACCCTTGGTGGCGCGGCTGGCAATGCGGATCTGGTCAACCGGGACGCGGATCAGCTGGCCACCATCGGTCACAAGCATGATCTGATCGGTATCGAGAACCGGGAAGGCGGCAACCAGTTCACCGATTTCGGCAACCTTGGCCGTGTCGGTGGCACGGATACCCTTGCCGCCGCGGCCTGATATGCGGAAATCGTATGAAGACGAACGTTTGCCAAAGCCCTTTTCGGAGACGGTCAGCACGAATTGCTCACGTGCCTTCAGCTCTTCATAGCGCTCGTCGACAAGCGTGCCTTCTTCCACCACCTCTTCGCCGACCAGTGCGATCTCTTCCGCTTCACCTGTTTCCGTGCGCCGCTCAAGCGCCGAGCGCTTGAGATAGGCGGCGCGTTCCCAGGGCTGGGCGTCGACATGGCTGACGATCGACATGGAGATCACGCGGTCATCATCGGCAAGAGCAATACCGCGGACACCGATCGAGTTACGGCCGGCAAAGACACGCACGCTCGGAACGGGGAAACGGATGGCCTGGCCAAGCGCCGTGGTCATCAGTACGTCGTCATCCGGCGTACAGGTCCAGACCGAGAGAATGCGGTCATTCTCATCGTCCAGCTTCATGGCGATCTTGCCGTTGCGGTTGACCTGGACAAAATCCGACAGCTTGTTGCGGCGGACCGTGCCACGGGTCGTTGCGAACATCACATCGAGTTCGCCCCAGCTCTCCTCATCCTCCGGCAGCGACAGGATCGAGGTGATGGTTTCACCCTGTTCCAGCGGCAGCATGTTGATCAGGGCCTTGCCGCGCGATTGCGGCGTGCCAAGCGGCAGGCGCCAGACCTTCTCCTTGTAGACGATGCCACGCGAGGAGAAGAACAGAACCGGCGTATGGGTGCTGGCAACGAACAGACGGGTGACGAAATCATCGTCGCGCATCGACATGCCTGCCCTGCCCTTGCCGCCGCGGCGCTGGGCCCGGTAGGTGGTCAGCGGCACGCGCTTGATATAGCCGAAGCGCGAAACGGTGACGACCATTTCTTCGCGGGCGATCAGATCTTCATCGTCCATGTCCGGGCCGCCATCGAGGATCTCGGTGCGGCGCGGTGTGCCGAATTCGTCACGCACGGCGGCGAATTCTTCCTTGATGATTTCCTGAATGCGCAGGCGCGAGGACAGGATTTCCAGATAGTTGCGGATCTCCTCGCCGATCTTGTTCAGCTCATCGCCGATCTCATCGCGGCCAAGCGCCGTCAGTCGGGCAAGACGCAGCTCCAGAATGGCGCGCGCCTGTTCTTCCGACAGCTGATAGGTGCCGTCTTCGCCGATCTTGTGGCGCGGATCATCAATCAGCAGGATCAGCGATTCCACGTCATGGGCCGGCCAGTGGCGCTCCATCAGCTGTTCGCGGGCTGTGCCCGGATCAGGCGCACGGCGGATCAGACTGATGATTTCATCGATATTGGCAACCGCGATGGCGAGACCGACGAGCACGTGCGCACGATCACGGGCCTTGCGCAGCAGATATTTGGTGCGGCGGCTGACGACATTTTCGCGGAAGGCGACAAAGGCCTTCAAAATGTCGATCAGGGTCATCTGTTCCGGCTTGCCGCCGTTCAGCGCCACCATGTTGCAGCCGAATGAGGTCTGCAGCGGCGTGTAGCGGTAAAGCTGGTTCAGCACGACTTCGGCATTGGCATCGCGCTTCAGCTCGACGACGACGCGATAGCCCTCGCGGTCGGACTCGTCGCGCAGATCCGAAATGCCTTCGATCCGCTTGTCGCGGACCAGCTCGGCCATTTTCTCGATCATCGTCGCCTTGTTCACCTGATAGGGAATTTCAGTGATGATGATCTGCTCGCGGTCACCGCGCATCGGCTGGATCGATGCCTTGCCGCGCATGACGACGGAGCCGCGTCCGGTCTCATAGGCCGATTTGATGCCGGCCCGGCCGAGGATCTGCGCGCCGGTCGGAAAATCAGGGCCGGGAATGATCTGCATCAGTTCCGGCAGTTCAATGCCCGGATTGTCCATGATGGCGATACAGCCGTCGATGACCTCACCCAGATTATGGGTCGGGATATTGGTGGCCATGCCGACCGCGATGCCGCCGGCGCCATTGACCAGAAGATTCGGGAACTTCGCCGGCAGAACAACGGGCTCGGAGAGCGTGCCGTCATAGTTCTCACGGAAGTCGACCGTATCCTTGTCGAGGTCGTCGAGCAGCGTATGCGCAGCCTTTTCGAGCCGGCATTCGGTATAACGTTCCGCTGCCGGCGGGTCGCCGTCAACCGAGCCGAAATTGCCCTGCCCGTCGATCAGCGGCAGTCTGAGCGACCAGTCCTGCGCCATACGGGCAAGCGCGTCATAGATCGCAGCATTGCCGTGTGGATGGAACTTACCCATGACGTCACCCGTGACACGGGCGCATTTCATGTATTTCTTGTTCCAGTCGACGCCGAGCTCGGACATGCCATAGAGAATGCGGCGGTGTACCGGTTTCAGACCGTCGCGGACGTCAGGCAACGCGCGCGCAACGATCACGCTCATCGCGTAATCGAGATAGGAGCGCTGCATTTCCTCCGTAATGGATATGGGCTCGATACCCGGCGGGAGCCCCCCGCCCGAAGATGTCGTTTGTTCAGTCAAATCGAATCACGATCTTAAGCTAGAATCACTGGTGTTTTTATAGCCGAAACAGGCGTCAGACGCCAATTTGCCGACGGGATTGCCCGTGGATATCGGCAAAAGCGTCGCGTCGAAAAAACACTGCATTCTTTGGTTGTGCTGTGCCATAGTGGCGTAACCACTGTATGTGAGCTAAATCACTTGAAATCAAGTGCGTTCTTCGCTGAGAAAGGGGCTTAATGGCAACGCTTTCGACCCTGGCCAATGGCTTCACCACATTGATGGTGACGATCGATCCGCCCGGCCTGATACCGCTCTTCATCGGTCTCACGGCGGGCATGAACCGGCTTCAGCGCCGCCAGGTGGCGTTTCGCGCTTCGGTCATCTCGTTCCTGTTGCTGGTCGTCTTTGCCGTCTTTGGCGAGAAAGTGCTGAATGCACTTGGCATTTCCATGAGCGCCTTTCGCATCGCCGGTGGCATTCTGCTGTTCTGGATCGGTGTTGAAATGATTTTCGAGAAGCGGCAGGAGCGCAAGGAGAAGGTCAGCGAAGTGGCGATCACCCAGGATCATATCGCCAATATCGCCGTCTTTCCGCTGGCCATGCCGCTGATCGCCGGACCAGGTTCGATCTCTGCCACCATCCTGCTTGGATCGCGCATGCATGGCTTCGTCGCCAATATGCAACTTATTGTTGTTCTGCTGATCGCCGCCGTGATCACCTTTGCCTCTCTGCTGCTGGCGGGGCTGATCGACCGCGCACTTGGCCAGACCGGGCGCAATATCCTGACGCGGATCCTTGGCATGGTGCTGACGGCGCTGGCGGTGCAGTTCGTGATCGACGGTATCGTCACGGCCTTCGGCCTTCATCTCGTCCAGGGCTAAGAGCAAAACGAAAGAACCGGCCCATCGCGGCCGGTTCTTCTGTGCTGATTGCTCAAAACGGAATGTCGTCGTCAAGATCCGGCGAGAAACCGCCGCCACCGCCGCCGCCACTGCTGCGGCCGCCGCCGGAGGGCTGCGAGCCGTAATCATCATAACCGCCGCCGGAAGAGCCGCCGCCAAAGTTACCGCCGGAAGAGCCGCCGCCGTAAGACGAGCCACCGCCGCCGCCGCCGCCGCCTTCGCCGCGGCCGTCGAGCATGGTCAATGTCGCGTTGAAGCCCTGCAGAACGACTTCGGTCGAAAAGCGTTCCTGACCGCCCTGATCCGTCCATTTGCGGGTCTGCAGCTGACCTTCCAGATAAACCTTCGATCCCTTGCGCAGATATTGTTCCGCGAGCTTGCAGAGCCCCTCGCTGAAGATCACGACGCGGTGCCACTCGGTCCGTTCTTTGCGCTCGCCGCTATTGCGGTCGCGCCATGTTTCCGACGTGGCAATGCGCAGATTGGCGATCGGCCGGCCGTCCTGCGTTCTGCGGATTTCCGGGTCAGCTCCGAGATTGCCGATCAGAATGACCTTGTTTACACTACCTGCCATATTCACCACCTGCTATACCGCTTGCGCGGCGCTTCAAAATCAGTTTGCGCAACTGTAAACGATCCCGCGCCAGAGGGCGAAGATGTGCGCGAAGACTGGCAGCGAAATCCACAAATAAAATGTTCTTTATTTGTTCTAGGATGCTGCTACGATAGTGTCAAGAGTCGTGTCGACGCCCCTCGACTCCTTACATTGACGAACTACATAGAGCCCGAGTTTCCGAACGTCTTTTTCGAGATATCATGAGCGAACTGAAAACCATTTCCATCCGTGGTGCGCGCCAGCACAACCTCAAGGGTGTCGACGTCGACCTGCCACGCAATTCTCTGATCGTGATGACGGGCCTGTCCGGCTCCGGCAAATCATCGCTGGCTTTCGACACGATCTATGCTGAGGGGCAGCGGCGTTATGTCGAGAGCCTGTCGGCCTATGCACGGCAGTTTCTCGAGATGATGGAGAAGCCCGATGTCGACCGCATCGAGGGCCTGTCGCCTGCCATTTCCATCGAGCAGAAAACCACGTCGAAGAACCCGCGCTCGACTGTCGGTACGGTGACCGAGATCTACGACTATATGCGTCTGCTCTTCGCCCGCACCGGCATTCCCTATTCGCCGGCGACCGGTCTGCCGATCGAAAGCCAGACGGTGACGCAGATAGTTGACCGGATCCTGGCGCTTGAGGAGCGCACCCGGCTCTATCTGCTGGCGCCGATTGTGCGCGGCCGCAAGGGCGAGTTCCGGAAAGAACTGGCGGATCTGCAGAAGAAGGGGTTCCAGCGGGTCAAGATCGACGGCACCTTTTACGAGATTGCCGACGCGCCCAAGCTGGACAAGAAATACAAGCATGACATCGATGTGGTGGTGGATCGCATCGCCGTACGTGACGATCTGGCGACCCGCCTGGCAGACAGCCTGGAAACCTGTCTGCAGCTTGCTGAAGGCCTTGCCGTCGCCGAGTTCGCCGACAAGCCGCTGCCCGAAGCCGAAACGGCGGCGGGCGGTGCGGCAAACAAGTCTCTGAACGAAACGCATGAACATATTCTTTTCTCAGAGAAATTTGCCTGCCCTGTTTCCGGGTTCACCATTCCTGAAATTGAGCCGCGCCTGTTCTCCTTCAACAATCCGGTCGGTGCCTGCCCCACCTGTGACGGCCTCGGCTTCCAGCAGAAGATCGATGAAGGCCTGGTCGTGCCGGACAGCACGGCCAAGCTCTCCGATGGTGCCATAGCACCCTGGGCGAAATCGAGTTCCCCCTATTACAAGCAGACGCTGGAAGCGCTTGGTGGCCATTTCGGCTTCAAGCTGACGGCGCGCTGGAATGCGCTTGCAGAAGAGGCGCGTGCGGCGATTCTTTACGGCACCCGGGAAAAGATCGAATTCAACTATTCCGACGGTGCCCGCAGCTACAAGACGACCAAGACCTTCGAGGGCATTGTTCCCAATCTCGAGCGGCGCTGGAAAGAGACCGACAGCGCCTGGGCGCGCGAGGAGATCGAGCGCTATATGTCGGCTGCACCCTGCCCGGCCTGTAACGGCTTCCGTCTGAAGCCCGAGGCGCTGGCGGTCAAGATCGACGGTCAGCATATCGGCCAGGTGACGCAGATGTCGATCCGTCATGCGGCCAGCTGGTTCGAGACCCTGCCGGCGCATTTTTCGCAGAAGCAGAATGATATCGCGGTGCGGATCCTCAAGGAGATCCGTGAGCGTCTGCGGTTCCTCAACGATGTCGGGCTGGAATATCTGACGCTGTCGCGCAATTCCGGCACGCTTTCGGGCGGCGAGAGCCAGCGCATCCGGCTGGCATCGCAAATCGGTTCCGGCCTGACGGGCGTCCTCTATGTGCTCGATGAACCCTCGATCGGGCTGCATCAGCGCGACAATACCCGCCTGCTCGATACGCTGAAGCATCTGCGTGATATCGGCAATACCGTGATTGTCGTCGAACATGATGAAGACGCCATTCTGGCTGCCGATTATGTGCTGGATATCGGCCCGGCCGCGGGCATTCACGGCGGCGAGATTGTTGCTGAGGGCACGCCGCCGGAGATTATGGCCAACCCGAAATCGCTGACCGGGCAATATCTGTCCGGCACGCGCTTTGTTGCCATTCCCGGTGAACGGCGTAAGGCGAAGAAGGGCAAGGAAATCAAGATTGTCGGCGCCACCGGCAATAATCTGAAAAATGTCACGGCCTCGATTCCGCTTGGCGTTTTCACCGCCGTGACCGGGGTTTCCGGTGGTGGCAAGTCGACCTTCCTGATCGAGACGCTCTACAAGGCTGCCGCGCGCCGGGTCATGGGCGCGCGCGAGAACCCTGCCCCGCATGAGCGGATTGACGGGCTCGAATTCATCGACAAGGTGATTGATATCGACCAGTCGCCGATCGGCCGGACGCCGCGCTCCAACCCGGCGACCTATATCGGCGCTTTCACGCCGATCCGCGAATGGTTCGCCGGCCTGCCAGAGGCGAAGGCGCGCGGCTATCAGCCTGGCCGTTTCTCCTTCAACATCAAGGGCGGGCGCTGCGAGGCATGCCAGGGCGATGGTCTGATCAAGATCGAGATGCACTTTCTGCCGGATGTCTATGTCACCTGCGATGTCTGCCACGGCAAACGCTATAACCGCGAGACGCTGGAAGTGAAGTTCAAGGAAAAGTCGATTTCCGACATTCTCGACATGACGGTAGAGGAAGGCGTCGGCTTCTTCGCCGCCGTGCCGGCGGTGCGCGACAAGCTGCAGACGCTTTCCGATGTCGGCCTTGGCTATATCAAGATCGGTCAGCAGGCCAACACGCTGTCAGGCGGCGAGGCACAGCGCGTCAAGCTCGCCAAGGAGCTGTCGCGGCGCTCGACCGGACGAACACTCTATATTCTTGATGAGCCGACGACGGGACTTCACTTTCATGATGTCGCCAAGCTGCTTGACGTGCTGCAGAAGCTCGTCGATCAGGGCAATTCGGTCGTTGTCATCGAGCATAATCTCGAAGTCATCAAAACGGCCGATCATATCATCGATATCGGGCCGGAGGGCGGTGACGGCGGCGGCGAGATCGTCGCAACCGGCACGCCGGAGGAGATCGTTGCGGCCGAGCGGTCCTATACCGGTCACTACCTGAAGGAACTTCTGGAGCGGCGACCGACGAAGCGGCTGAGTGCGGCCGAATAGGAGGCGGATAATGGCTGGTGTTGTAAGGGTTGGAATCGGCGGCTGGAATTTTGAGCCGTGGGATAGCTCTTTCTACCCCGAAAAGCTGGCAAAGGCGCGGCAGCTGGACTTTGCCAGCCGCCAGCTTGCCGTCATCGAGGTCAACTCCACCTATTATTCGTCGCAGAAACCCGCCACATTCGCCAAATGGGCGAGCTCGGTCCCGGACGGGTTTGTCTTCTCGCTGAAGGCAAGCCGTTTCTGCACCAATCGCAAGAAGCTTGCGGACTCGGCGGAGTCTGTTGGAAAATTTCTCAAACAGGGCATTGTCGAGCTTGGAGACCGGCTCGGCCCGATCCTCTGGCAATTCATGCCGACGAAAAAATTCGAGGCGGAGGATTTCGAGGCCTTCCTGCAGCTTCTGCCCGAGAAACAGGATGGGTTGCCTCTCAGACATGCCGTTGAAGTGCGGCACATTTCCTTCCTTACGCCGACATTTGTTGCGCTGGCCCGTCAATATGGCGTCGCCATCGTCCTTGCCGACCATGCGGATTATCCGCTGATAGCCGATGTCACAGGTGATTTCGTCTATCTGCGCCTGCAAAAGGGCGAGGACCACAATCCGAAATGCTACCCTGAACCCGAATTGCCGGTCTGGGGGAAACGGATCGCAGCGCTTGCTTCGGGTGGCACAGCCCCCGGCCTGCCGCATCTCGACGACGAGCGCGCGCCAGATGTGCCGCGCGATGCCTATGTCTTTTTCATTACCGGCGGCAAGGTCAACGCACCCGCGGGTGCCATGGCGCTGCAGGCGATGCTGTCACCCTGACCTTTTAGCTGACATGAAAAAGCCGCCCGCAGGCGACTCAGACTGCTGGCAAACCGGGGCCCTTTTCTGACGTCATGCCTGTGCTTGGTCCACAGGCATTCAGTTGCTGTGCGTCTGCACGGCGAAAGACTCTTATAATCAATGCTATGAAGAGCCTGGATCCCCGTGACGAGCACGGGGATGACAACGGACGGGGTGGTTTCCCCCAAGCAGGCAATCTGAATGACGTTGTCTCAGTCTGAGCCGCTCGAAGGCGGCTTTTGAGGTCGACATGCGCCGCTTATTCGGCGGCCTGTGCCAGCTTGCGGGCGCGGTTTTCGCGAAGCCGCGCAAAATCCTCACCGGCATGATGCGATGAACGGGTCAGCGGGCTGGCCGATACCATCAGAAAGCCCTTGGTATAGGCAACCGTCTCATAGGATTTGAATTCGTCAGGCGTGACGAAGCTGACGACGCGGTGATGCTTGCGGGTCGGCTGGAGATACTGGCCGATGGTCAGGAAATCCACGTCTGCCGTTCTCAGGTCGTCCATCAGCTGCAGCACTTCGTTGCGCTCTTCGCCGAGGCCGACCATGATGCCGGACTTGGTGAACATGTTGGGATCAAGTTCCTTGACCCGCTGCAACAGGCGCACCGAATGGAAATAGCGGGCGCCTGGACGAACCGTCAGATAGTTCGACGGTACGGTTTCCATATTATGATTGAAAACATCCGGCCGCGCGGCAACGACGGTCTCGAGCGCACCGGGCTTGCGCAGAAAGTCGGGCGTCAGCACCTCGATCGTCGTCGATGGCGACGCGGCGCGGATGGCGCGGATCACTTTGGCAAAATGCTCGGCGCCGCCATCTTCCAGGTCATCGCGGTCAACGGAGGTGATCACCACATGCATGAGCCCCATCTGGCTGACGGCCTTGCCGATATTTTCAGGCTCGTCCTGGTCGAGTGCGCCGGGCTTGCCGGTTGCCACATTGCAGAAGGCACAGGCACGGGTGCAGATCTCGCCCATGATCATGAAGGAGGCGTGCTTCTTGTCCCAGCATTCGCCGACATTGGGACAGCCGGCCTCTTCGCACACCGTGACGAGCTTATTGGTGCGCACGATGCCGCGGGTCTCGTGATAACCCTTCGATGTCGGTGCCTTGACGCGGATCCAGTCCGGCTTCTTCATCACCTCGGTATCGGGTTTATGCGCCTTTTCCGGATGACGGATGCGCTTCTGCTCGCCCGTCTTGGTGGTGTCGAGAAGTGTGACCATGATATCTAGAACCTGCTATGGACCGGAGGCAGGCTCCGGTCCGGTTGCGATCTTAATGCGAAATCAGCGACGGATGATCCGTCCAAGGAAAATCAGGATGACGGCGCCGACAAAGCCGGTGATCAGGTAGCCGAGCCATCCGGCGGCGACATAAACACCAAATACGCTCAAAATAGCATTGGCGACGATCGAGCCGACGATGCCGAGAATGATGTTCATGATGATGCCCATGTCGGACTTCATCACTTTTTCCGCCAGCCAGCCGGCGATGCCGCCGATGATAATTGCTGTAATCCAGCCTACACCCATAAAACTGTCTCCCTCAGGTCAATCGCGGGCAATCTACCCGCGATTGCCACCTTAGCAGAAATCAGGCGTTGAGCGCACGCCCGTAAGCATCAAGCACACTTTCCTTCATCATTTCCGACAGCGTCGGATGCGGGAAGATGGTGTGCATCAGTTCTTCTTCGGTGGTCTCGAGGTTCATGGCGACGACGAAGCCCTCGATCAGTTCGGTGACTTCCGCACCAACCATATGGGCACCGAGCAGCTCGCCGGTCTTCTTGTCGAAGACGGTCTTGACCATGCCCTGGTCTTCGCCGAGTGCCACGGCCTTGCCATTGGCGACGAAGGAGAAGCGGCCGACGCGGACGTCATAGCCGGCGTCCTTCGCCTTTGCCTCGGTGAGGCCAACGGAGGCAACCTGCGGGTGGCAATAGGTGCAGCCCGGGACCTTGCGCTTGTCGAGCGGATGGACGTGAAGGCCGGCAATCTTCTCAACGCAGATGACGGCTTCGTGCTCGGCCTTGTGGGCCAGCATCGGCGGTCCGGCAACATCGCCGATCGCGTAGATGCCGGCAACATTGGTGCGGCAATAGTCGTCGATGACGATGCAGCCGCGATCCGTCTTGATGCCAAGGGCCTCAAGGCCGATATTTTCGATATTGCCCTGAACGCCGACTGCTGAAATCATCCGGTCAGCCGTGATCTGCTGCACCTTGCCATCCTTGGTCTCGACCGAGGCGGTCACCGAGTTGGCACCCTTCTCAACCTTGGCAACCTTGGCTTCGAGCAGGATCTTGATGCCGCGCTTTTCCAGACGCTTGCGGGCGAATTCCGAAATCTCGACATCCTCGACCGGCATGATCTGTTTCATCACTTCGACGACCGTCACATCGACGCCGAGCGAGCGGTAGAAAGAGGCAAACTCGATGCCGATGGCGCCAGAGCCCATCACCAGAAGCGATTTCGGCAGTGTTTCCGGCTTCAGCGCTTCAAAATAGGTCCAGATCAGCTTGCCATCGGGCTCGATCCCCGGCAGCGAACGCGGACGTGCGCCGGTGGCAACAATGATATGCTTGGCGGTGTAGGTGCCGGCGCCGAGCGTGTTCTTCGGCTTTGGCGCCTGCGGCTCGACAACCTTCTTTTTGGTATCGGTGACGGTGAGCTCACCGGGCTTGGAAAGCGTCGCCTCACCCCAGATGATGTCGACCTTGTTCTTTTTCATCAGAAAGCCGACCCCGGCATTCATCCGGCCGGCAATGCCGCGCGAACGGGCGACGACAGCCTTCAGGTCTGCCTTGACATGGCCTTCGACAACGAGGCCGTAATCCTTGGCGTTTTCAGCGAAGTCGAGAATTTCGGCAGAACGCAGCAATGCCTTGGTGGGAATGCAGCCCCAGTTGGAGCAGATGCCGGCCATGTGTTCGCGCTCGACAATGGCGGTCTTCAGGCCGAGCTGCGCGGCGCGGATTGCTGCGATATAGCCACCAGGACCGGCACCTACGACGATGACATCATAATTCTGAGACATGGGCTTTCCATCTCCTTCGATCGGACCGGCACGCACCTTCAGGCGGTTCGGCCCAGTGTCAGGGATGTCGCAACCGGTCAGGTCTCAAGCATCCCGTAAATTTCATCCTTGAGAGCCATCCGCCGCCTGCGCATGAACATCATGTGCCTGTCATCGGCCGGCTCGATTTTCGTCTCCGCGCGAAAGATCGCGCGGTCAATGCTCTGATAGGCCTGAACAAGCCTGTCAAAATGACTGTCCTGCTGTCTCAGTTCGCGCATGCGTTTGCTGAAACGGGGCAGCTGCTTCGTAAGGTCACGGGGCGGTATCGGCATCGGGCATTTCCTCTCATACGCGTATTTTTGCCCGCGCCTAATCTAAAAGTGTGTCCACTCCTTGACCGTTTGCCGAATGTGACGCCCGCCCTAAAGGCCGAGCATCATACGTGTGATCGGTTCCAGACCGCGTCCGAGTGCCCTCGTATTCTCGGCGTCCATATGCACACCGTCGAGCGGACTTGCCTTGGCGACCGAAGCCGCATCGAAGAAACCGCAACCGCTATTATCTGCGAGGTCGCGATAAAGGGTTGAAAGCATCTGCGACTGGGCAATCAGCCCCGGCATGATCGCCATGCTGGTGTCATTGGCCGTTTCGACGATATGCGGCGGCGAAACGATCAAAAGCTCGGGCACCTCGATATTCATCGGAATGACGCGCTGGCGGACCAGCTCGATCAGCCGTGACATGCCGCGGGCAGCGCCCAGAGCGCCCGCCCCGGTCCAGGGCTTCAGATCATTGGTGCCGAGCATGATGATCACGAGATCAAGCGGTGCGTGACTTGCCAGAAGCGTTGGCAGAACACGCGCACCGTTGCGATCCGCATCGGTGCAGTGGTCGTCAAACATGGTTGTCCTGCCGCCAAGGCCTTCGGGAATGACATAGACGTCATTCCCGAGCCTTTCCTGCAGAACCAGCGGCCAGCGATCCCTGTGGGCATGGGCGCCGTTGCCGGCGGGATCATGCCCGAAGGTCAGGGAATCGCCGAAGCACAGCACCGTCTTCATGATCGGCTCCGTTCAGCCTCAGACCAGCATCGACATCGGGCTTTCGATGTAGCCCTTGAAGGCACCCAGAACCTGGGCGGCAAGAGCGCCATCGACGCAACGATGATCGGTGGACAGCGTGACAGTCATGACCGTGGCGATGGTCAGTTCGTCATTCTTGACGACGGCCCGCTTCTCGCCTGCGCCAACCGCAAGGATCGATGCATGCGGCGGGTTCACCACGGCGGCAAAGTCCTTCACACCCATCATGCCCATGTTGGAAACAGCCGTTGTACCGCCCTGATATTCGGCGGGCTTCAGCTTCTTTTCCTTGGCACGACGGCCCATGTCCTTCATCTCGTTGGAGATGACCGACAGCGGCTTTTCCTCGGCCTTGCGGATGATCGGGGTGATCAGGCCACCGGGGATCGAGACGGCGACTCCAACATCGACGTGGTTGTGCACGACCATGTTATTGTCGGTCCAGGAGACGTTGGCATCCGGAACATCGCGCAGCGCCAGTGCCATGGCCTTGATGACCATGTCATTGACGGAAAGCTTGTACGCCGGCTTCTCGCCCTTCATCGGCGCGGCCTTGTTCAGCTGGCCGCGCAGCGCCAGCAGCGCATCGAGCTCGCAATCGATCGAGACGTAGAAATGCGGGATGGTCTGCTTCGATTCCTGCAGCCGCTTGGCAATCGTCTTGCGCATGTTGTCATGCGGGACCAGCTCGTAGGAACCTTCCTCGAACAGCTTGAGAACCGCATCATCGGAGGCGGGCTTGGCAGCGGCGGGTGCCGGCGCGGCAGCTTCGGCGACCGGTGCTGCGGCAGCGGCGGGCTTGGCGGCGCCACCGGCCTTGGCTTTCTCGATGTCGGACTTGATGATCCGGCCATGCGGGCCGGAACCGGCAACTGCTGCGAGGTCGAGACCGGCTTCCTTGGCCAGACGGCGCGCCAGCGGCGAGGCAAAGACACGTTCGCCCGAAGCCGTTGCCGGTGCAGCCGGAGCGGCCGGCTGCGGAACCGGCGTGTCGGCCGAAGGCGTTGCGGCCTTCGATGCTTCGGCAGCCGGCTTTTCCTGAGCAGCTGGCGCAGCCGCGTCATCGCTGCCAGCAGCCGCTGCGGCCGCGACGTCTTCACCTTCACCGGCGAGGATGGCGATCAGGGCATTCACCTTGACGCCTTCGGTTCCGGCAGGAACGACGATCTTGGCAACCGTGCCCTCATCGACGGCTTCGACTTCCATCGTTGCCTTGTCGGTTTCGATCTCGGCAATCACATCGCCGGAAGCGACGGTGTCGCCTTCCTTGACAAGCCACTTGGCCAGATTGCCCTCTTCCATGGTCGGCGAAAGCGCCGGCATCGTGATCTTGATCGGCATGGAACGCCTCCCTTACTTGTAGCAGACAGCCTTGACCGCATCGATGACTTCACCGACGTTGGGCAGGGCCAGCTTTTCGAGGTTCGCGGCGTAGGGCATCGGAACGTCCTTGCCGGCAATCGTCAGGATCGGCGCATCGAGATAGTCGAAGGCCTGCTGCATGACGCGCGTGGCGATTTCGGTTCCGACGGAAGACTGCGGGAAGCCTTCTTCGACGGTGACCAGGCGACCGGTCTTCTTGACCGATTCGATGATCGCCGGCAGATCCATCGGACGGATGGTGCGCAGATCGATCAGCTCGACGTCGATACCCATTTCAGCAAGCTTTTCAGTTGCTTCAATGGCGTAGGTCATGCCTATGCCGAAGGATACCATCGTGACATCCTTACCCGGCTTGTGGATGCGGGCCTTGCCGATCGGCAGGACGAAATCATCGAGCTTCGGCACATCGAACTTGTGACCGTAAAGGATTTCGTTTTCCAGGAAGATGATCGGGTTCGGATCGCGGATCGCAGCCTTCAGCAGGCCCTTGGCATCGGCAGCCGTGTAGGGCATGACGACCTTGAGGCCCGGAATGTGGCTGTACCAAGCGGCGTAGCACTGGGAATGCTGGGCTGCAACGCGGGCAGCGGCACCATTCGGACCACGGAATACGATCGGCGATTCCATCTGGCCGCCGGACATGTAATGGGTCTTGGCCGCGGAGTTGACGATCTGGTCAATCGCCTGCATGGCGAAGTTGAAGGTCATGAACTCGACGATCGGGCGCAGGCCGCCAAGGGCAGCACCGACGGCGATACCGGCAAAGCCATGTTCGGTGATCGGCGTGTCGACGACGCGCTTGGCGCCGAATTCCTGCAGCAGGCCCTGGGTTACCTTGTAGGCGCCCTGATATTCAGCGACTTCTTCACCCATGACGAAAACGTCCGGGTTGGCGCGCATTTCTTCGGCCATGGCGTCGCGCAGCGCTTCACGAACGGTCATGTTGACCATTTCGGTGCCAGCGGGAATATCGGGGTCGGAAGCAACTTCCACGGCGATCGGCTGGGCCGGAACCGGTGCAGGCGCTGCTGCGGGAGCTGCGGCAGGTGCTGCCGCTTCGGGAGCCGGTGCGGCGGCAGCGGCCGAAATGTCGTCAGCGCTTTCGCCTTCTTCGAGCAGAATGGCGATCGGTGTATTCACCTTCACGCCTTCAGTGCCTTCGGCAATCAGGATCTTGCCGATAACGCCTTCGTCAACGGCTTCAACTTCCATCGTGGCCTTGTCGGTTTCGATCTCAGCAATCACGTCACCGGAGGAAACGCTGTCGCCTTCCTTCTTGAGCCATTTGGAAAGGTTGCCCTCTTCCATCGTCGGAGAGAGCGCAGGCATAAGGATATTGGTGGGCATTGTTCTTGTCCCTCCCCGTCTTAACGCAGAATATCGGTGTAGAGCTCGGATACATCGGGCTCGGGATCGGTCTGGGCGAAATCGGCAGCGTCAGCGACGATACCGCGAACGTCCTTGTCGATATTCTTGAGTTCGTCTTCGCTCGCCCATTCCTTGTCGAGAAGGCGGGCCTTGACCTGTTCGATCGGGTCATGCTCGGAGCGCATCTTCTGCACTTCGTCCTTGCTGCGATACTTCGCCGGGTCGGACATCGAGTGACCGCGGTAACGATAGGTGTTCATTTCAAGGATGATCGGCCCCTTGCCGGCGCGGCAATGGGCTTCCGCCTCGTCAGCGGCGGCCTTGACGGCGCGCACATCCATGCCATCCACGGCAAGACCGGGAATGTTGAAGGACGAGCCGCGCTTCGAGAAATCACCCAGCGCCGAGGAGCGCGCAACCGACGTGCCCATGGCATAGCGGTTGTTTTCGATCACATAGATGACCGGCAGGTCCCAGATCTTGGCCATGTTGTAGCTTTCATAGACCTGGCCCTGGTTGGATGCACCGTCACCGAAATAGACGACCGAAACATTGTCGTTGCCGCGGTAGTTGTTGGCGAAGGCGAGACCGGTTCCGATCGGAACCTGGGCACCGACGATGCCGTGTCCGCCATAGAAATTCTTTTCCTTGGAGAACATGTGCATCGAACCGCCCTTGCCCTTGGAATAACCCGAGCGGCGGCCGGTGAGCTCAGCCATGACACCGCGGGCATTCATGCCGGTGGCGAGCATGTGGCCATGGTCACGATAGCTGGTGATGATCTGGTCGCCGTCCTTCAGAGACATCTGCATGCCGACGACAACGGCTTCCTGGCCGATGTAAAGGTGGCAGAAACCACCGATGAAACCCATACCGTAAAGCTGGCCGGCCTTTTCCTCGAAACGCCGGATCAGCAGCATTTCGCGGTAGGCGTGAAGCTCCTGATCGCGGTCGAAATCCACAATCGGTGCGCCATTGTCTTTTTTGGATGATTTACGAGATGTGCCGGACGCTGAATTCTGGGGCGCCATGCGAACCTCCCTTTTTGAAGGATACACTTATAATGTGACGCTCAACATAGGGAGTTTTATGTGCGACGGCAATGCTAGATTTAGGACAAAAAAACTAGACTTATCTATATGTTATCAAATGATAAAATAGTAATTAGCTTGATTTCAGTTAATTAGAGGTCTCTGTCAAAGATAACGATTTCGTCCGGTCTCGACATGTTGAGGGAATAGCGGGCGCGCTCGTCAAGTGCGTCTTTCATCAGCGAGCCATCGG
This sequence comes from Martelella sp. HB161492, assembly GCF_013184775.1. GTDB lineage: Bacteria > Pseudomonadota > Alphaproteobacteria > Rhizobiales > Rhizobiaceae > Martelella. The sequence goes on along the minus strand of NZ_JAATVV010000002.1, from coordinate 44,571 downwards.
AAAGCGCTTTGACCTGCAGCTGAAGGGCTTCCCGCTCGGCGACCAGCTTGTCGAGTCGGCGCTGGTTGAGCTCCTTGTGCTCATCGAACTGCTTGGCCGCGATCATGCCGAAGTCGCCATGGATGGAATGATAGACAAAATAGCTCATGAAGCAGGCGGCAATAGCCGGGACAACAAGACGTCCGTAGATTCGAGCTTTATGATGACGGGTCCACATGAGGCCTACCAGTAAATAACGCAATACAATACCGTTTCACGTTATTCGGATAAGCTTAACAAGGCTTGAATGACAAAGCCCGCGATTACAGAAAATCGCGGGCTTTGCTTTGAATTTTATGCAACCATAACAGGTGGTTGCCTTGACCGTTTCGCTCAGGCTTTCAGGATCGAGCGGCCAGCGTAGACAGCCGACGGGCCGAGGTCTTCCTCGATGCGGATCAGCTGGTTGTACTTGGCCAGACGGTCGGAACGCGACAGCGAGCCGGTCTTGATCTGTCCGCAATTGGTGGCGACGGCGAGATCGGCAATGGTCGAATCTTCGGTTTCACCGGAGCGATGCGACATCACAGCGGTATAGGCAGCCTTGTGAGCGGTCTCGACGGCGTCAAGCGTTTCCGTCAGCGAGCCGATCTGGTTGACCTTGACGAGCAGCGAGTTGCCGACGCCCATCTTGATGCCATCACGCAGGCGCTTGGAATTGGTGACGAACAGGTCATCGCCAACCAGCTGGCACTTGGAGCCGATCAGCGAGGTCAGCGTCTTCCAGCCTTCCCAGTCATCTTCGGCCAGACCATCCTCGATCGAGAAGATCGGGTATTTGCCGATCAGATCAGCAAGATAGGCGGCCATCTCACCGGAATCGAAGGTCTTGCCTTCGCCTTCCATGACATATTTGCCGTCCTTGTAGAATTCGGTCGAGGCGGCATCCATGGCGAGGAAGACATCCTCACCGGGCTTGTAGCCGGCCTTCTCGATCGACTTCATGACGAAGTCGAGTGCCGAATGGGTGCTTTCAAGCGCCGGTGCGAAACCGCCCTCATCACCGATTGCGGTGTTGTAACCTGCAGCGGACAGCTGCTTCTTCAGCGTGTGGAAGATTTCCGAACCCATGCGGATCGCGTCGGCCACGGTGTCGGCGCCGACCGGCATGATCATGAATTCCTGGAAATCGATCGGGTTGTCGGCATGTTCGCCGCCATTGATGATGTTCATCATCGGGACGGGCAGCAGGTGGGCATTGGCACCGCCGACATAGCGGTAGAGCGGCAGGCCGGCTGCATTGGCGGCAGCCTTTGATGCTGCCAGCGAAACGCCGAGAATGGCATTGGCGCCGAGGCGGCCCTTGTTGGGCGTGCCGTCCAGCTTGATCATCGTTTCGTCGATTTCCATCTGGTTTTCGGCTTCAAGACCAACGACGGCTTCGAAGATTTCGGTGCGCACCGCGTTGACGGCCTTCTGGACGCCTTTGCCAAGATAACGGCTGCCGCCATCGCGCAATTCGACGGCTTCGTGGGCGCCGGTGGAAGCGCCCGAGGGAACAGCGGCGCGGCCCATGCTTCCGTCTTCCAGGTACACGTCCACCTCAACAGTCGGGTTGCCACGGCTGTCAAGGATTTCGCGGGCGAGAATATCAGTAATTGTCGTCATGTTTTTTTACCTGTCGACTTTGCTTTTAAACCAATGTGAGCCGCTTGGGAGGCGGCGGGAGCATTTCCCGCAGATGCGGGCCGTCGGCCCGGCTCACTGCGACAAAACGCATAATGCAGTTTCTCCGCCAGTACTATGACGATTGAAAAATTTCGATCGATTGAATGCGAAAAAACGCTGGTGGAACCTTTGCATGCATGCGTGACATTACCCTGCCTTTGCCAGCGCGTCAAAAGCCATAAGCTTGGCAATCAGGCGTGGCATTTCAGCAAGGGGAACCATGTTCGGACCGTCTGAAGGCGCATTGTCCGGATCTTCATGTGTCTCGATGAAAACACCCGCAACGCCGACGGCAACAGCCGCGCGTGCAAGGGTTTCAACGAATTCGCGCTGACCGCCGGTCGAGCCGCCCTGCCCGCCCGGCTGCTGCACGGAATGGGTGGCGTCGAAGATCACCGGCGCACCGGTTGCGGCCATGATCGGTAGCGAGCGCATGTCGGAGACCAGCGTATTGTAGCCGAAGGATGCACCGCGCTCACAGAGCAGAACATTGGGATTGCCGCTGTCAACGATCTTGGCGAGCACGTTCTTCATGTCCCAGGGCGCCAGGAACTGGCCCTTCTTGACGTTGATGACTCGGCCGGTCCTGGCGGCGGCAATCAGCAGGTCGGTCTGACGCGAAAGAAAGGCCGGGATCTGCAGCACGTCGACAACGGGGGCGACTTCGGCGCATTGCTCTTCCGTGTGAATGTCGGTGAGAACCGGAAAGCCGAATTCCTTCTTGAGATCGGCAAAGATCTCGAGCGCCTTGTCGAGGCCGATGCCGCGCGCTGCCCCGAGTGAGGTGCGGTTGGCCTTGTCGAAGGAGGATTTGTAGACCAGACCGATGCCCGCTTCGGCGCAAATTTCGGTAAGCTTGCCAGCCATCATGAAAGCATGGTCGCGGCTTTCCATCTGGCACGGCCCGGCAATCAGCGAAAGCGGTGCGCTGCTGGAAAAGGCCACGGCCTTTTCGCCGCTGCCTGCAATTACGGTAGAATTGGTCATGTCATGCTTCCCTGAACGCGAAGGTGACGCCCTGACCGGGCGCCGGCGGAACGGTGATCAGTCCGTCCCCTGCATGGTGATTTACGCCATTGGCGTCAAGCAAATTGTCGCAGGCGGCAAGATCAGCAACATCGAAAACGACACCACGCGCAACAAGCCCGCGCTCGCGGGTGTCCGTGGCCGAATTCAGCATGGTTTCGGCCTGGCCATGTTCGAATACCGAAATTGTGGCCGTCCCCGTGGAAAAACAGACACCATGCGGGTGGAGCGTCACGTCATGGCTGAAGGACACGGTATGCACGAAAGGTTCGAAATCCATCGGCCTCACCTCCCCCAAGATGATTTCGGCCATGCCGGTAACGCCATTGGGGTGTGACAGCAGCGCGCCGGGCACGGTCAGCGGTGCGGTCCGCTGGCAGGTGAAGAAAAACAGATCGGGCGCGCGCAGGTCTGCGGCGAAGGCAAGCGAGAAGCTTGCCGTGCCTTCAAGCCCGTCAGCGTCAAGATAAGGCCGCGAAAAGCGCAAGGAACCGGCGGCAATAGCCTTTTCCCTGAAGACTGCTTCATCCGCCTCACTATCTTCGCTCGTCAGTACAATCGCCGACATGCCGTCTTCGCCGCGGCGAAAACGATAGGCAGCGTCGCGTTTGACAAAGGGATTACCGTTTTGCGCCGACTGCCGGTAGAGCTTCAGGTCGGCGATGGCCAGCGGCTCGAGATAGGTCGAATCAGTGAAATAGACGCAGGCATTTTCCGTGCCGAAGGGATGACGTGCCTCTGGCGCGACGGCGAAACCGAGTGCGGAAAGACGCAGCCTTGCGGTTGCGAGATCAACGACCGGCAAGACCAGGTGATCGACCGATCGATGGCTTATGGATGCCATGATTTCCTCCCTTGCGAAAAGCCGATAGTGGAAGCATGGGCGCGCTTGTCTCGATTTGCAAGTATCGAAAGGGCAAGCGGCCAAAACATGGCCGCAAAGACTGCTGACAAGGCCGTTCATATTGCATGTTTGCGATGAAATAGCCCTCTCTCCATCGTCATCCCCGTGCTTGCCACGGGGATGACGATGCCTAAGGCATTGAATAGAGACGTTCTTTCGCCGCGCCGACATGTGGCGGCTGGATGCCTGTGACAGGCACGGGCATGACGTCAGAAAAAGGGGCGAGGTCTATCAGCAGTCCGAACGGCCAGAAGATGGCCACCATCGCGCCTCGGCCTGCTATCACCCGTCTTACCAGATGTAGCGCAGCTTGGCCGAGGCGATCAGCGTCGCATAGTCCGGCGACCACTCGCCATAGGCGGTGAAGGAAATGTCCGTCTGGGTCGAGATTCGCACCGTTGCACCGAGATTGGCTGCGACGGCACTGCCCGTGGGGGCGTTGCTGGCGATCGTGAAGCCGTAGCCCGGCAGGGCAATAAAGCTTGCGGTCGCGCCACTGGCATTGCCATAGCGATAAAGGTAAGAGGCGCGGCCATTGATCGAGAAACTGCGCGGGACGCGTCCGGCGGCGGTGTCGAAGCCGATGCCTGCTTCGACCGTGCCGCGCAGGATGTCGCTGCCGCCATAGGCAAGCGCCGACGTGCCCGTGCCGGAGGAGACTTTTTCATGATAGCCGGGCGCGCTGGTATAGGCGATGCTGGCGGCGGCGAAGGGGATCACGGCAAAGTCGTCTGCGGCAATGCGGAAACCGCCTTCCGCCCGGCCGCCGACGCTGGTGGCGTTGTAGCTGCCGCGCAGCTTGTCCGTGACGCCGTTGAGCGAGACAGTGCGATTGGTGTCGACGCCGTCAACGCCGACGCCAAGTGCCGCCGTGCCATAGGCGCCCTCTTCCGTCTGTCCCATCGCAACGAGCGCTGCGTGGAAGCTGGTGTCGTTGGCATAGCCATCCTGATCATTCTGGTCGTAGCGGCTGTTGCCGCCGCCAATCACCACGCCGATCTGGCTGCCGGCATCGAGCGAGGCCATGAAGCCGCCTTCGAACACATTGCCGCTGATATCGGCAGACGAATTGCCTGCCTGGCTGTCGCCGCTGATGCTGCTTGCCTGATGGCTGTATTCGAACCAGCCCGAATGGCTGGGGGCGAAATCCCGGTAAACCGATCCGCGGCCGGCATAGGCCCAATCCCATTGCGGCTGCGCCCGGGTTTGGGTTGTCCAGTAGCCGGCTGCAACGGTCGGCAGCGCATCACTGCTGTCGCCGGATTTTTCCGAGATCGGCCGCCAGGCATTCGTCATCCGGGAGGGATTGGTTGCCCGGCTCAGGAAGCCCTGCATGGCGTAGCTGGCAGTCGTGGTGGCATTGACACCGAGCTCGCCACCGAGCGTGGTCATGGCATTTTCGTAGTCGCTGCCATCAAGAAGCATTGCCGCAGACAGTGCTCCCGACAGTGAATTTCCGTCATTGAATGCATTGACGAGTGCGGTGTTCACGCCCTGGCCGAGCGTGGAGAAACTGTAGTCACCGCCGACATAAACCAGGGAGAAATCAAGATTGCTGCCGTCATCCGTGACCGTTCCCTTGAAATGGCTCGGCAGGTTGCTGACCGTTGCGCTGTAGTCACCGGAGATGCTGCCGGCCTCAAGCAGCGTATAGCTCTGCTTCAGCGTGCCGCCGGGCGCGAAGGTGACGGCGACTTCGGTGCTGTCGAAGCTGACATCGCCGCTGACCGTCGCGGTGTCGGAGCCATCGGCGATATAGGCGACATAGGTGGCGCCGGTCGAAAAGGTCAGGTCGCCATCAACGCTGATGGCACCGTTTTCATCGCCGGACTGGAAGGTGCCGCCGGTTGCAACCGCGACATCGCCAACCGTGCCCGAGCCGCCAAGCGTAGCCCCGGAGCCCACGCTGAAGGTCGATGCGGCGAGCGAGCCATCCACCAGAAGCGTGCCGCTGACGACATCGGTCGTGCCGGAAAAGCTGCTGTCGGCTGTCAGTGACAGCGTGCCCGCGCCGTCCTTGACCAGGGTACCATCGCCGGAAATGATGCCGGCGAAACTGGTGGTGTCGGAGCGGTTGAAGGCCAGTGTGCCGCCGTCTTCGATCGTCACGTTACCGCCAAGTGTGCCCGTCGTCCCGCCATTGCCGATCTGAAGCGTGGCGCCATCGTAAATCGAGGTGGTGCCGTCATTGGTGTTTTCAGCGGTGAGAATGGTTGTGCCGCTTTCAACCAGAATGGTCCCCGTGCCGGATATGACCGTGTCGAAGACATAGTCGCTGTCGGTGAGATTGAAGACCAGGGTTCCCGTGCCGCTGCCGAAACTGACGGTGTCAATGTCGAGCGTACCCGCCGCCGCAGCGGTCTCACCATCCGCTGCGCCGATGTTGAGCGAGCCGGTCGAGCCGCTTTCAGAGGCGATGGTGAGGCTGTCAGCGGTGACTGTTGCGCCATCGGCGACGGTAAGGCTGCCGGTGCCCGAGGCGCCGACGGTGATGCCGCCCGTCACTGTCCATGTGCTGGACGCGCCGCTGACACTGACGCTTCCCGTTGAGCCGCTGGCAGAGCCGATCACGGTCTGGGTGCTGGTGACTGTGCCGCCATCCTCCACCGAGAGCGAGCCTGTGCCGCTGTCTGCGACTGTGAGATCGCCATTGACCGTCCAGGTCGAGCCGGATCCTGTCACGGTCACGCTGCCGTCACCCGTGGCATCTGCACCGATCGTCGTGGTGGTGTTGGTCGCCGTTGCGCCATTCTCGACGGTGAGCGATCCCGTGCCGGACTGGCCGACGACAAGTGTCGAACTGTTGGCCCAGCTTGCTCCGTCTCCGGAAACCGTAACCGATCCATCGGCGCCTTCGCTCGCGCCGATGACGGCGCCATTGGTCGAAAGCGTTGCCCCGTCGCTGACTGACACAGACCCCGTGCCGGCATTGGCGACCGTGATGGCATTGGTGGTTGTCAGGCTGCTGTCGCTGTCGGTGAGCTGAATGGAGCCGTCTCCGGTGGTCGAATCGCCGATAACTGCCGAATCTGCCGTTACCGCGCCGCCATTGCTGATATCGACCTCGCCCGTGCCGGAAGCGCCGACGGAAAGCGTGCCGCGCAGCGCCCATTGCGATCCGGCACCATCGACATTGACTGTGCCGGTGGACCCTTCTGCGGAGCCAACCGTGGCGTTGGTGGCAGACATGATCGCGCCATCCAAGACGGAAAGCGTTCCGTCGCCCGAGGTTCCCGTGCCAGCAACATTACCGCCGAGGACAATGTCGTTATAGACGGTCCAGGTCGAACCGCTGCCCGTGACGGTCGCCGTTCCTGTTCCGTCGCTGAAAAGGCCGATGCTGACATTGTCGCTGATGACGGCTGCGCCGTCGGAGATCGTCAGTGTTCCCGTGCCGCCGCGACCGATCTCGAGATCGCCATACCCTTCCCAGGTCGTGCCGCTGCCGGTCACCGTCATGGTGCCGTTTCCGGTGGAGAATAAGCCGATGGTCGTGTCGTTGGTCAGGAGATAGGCGCCGTCTGAAACCGTCAGCGTACCCGTTCCCGAATTGCCGACGCGAAGGCCAACCTGACTCAGCGAGCCGTAAATGTTGAGGGACGAACCGCTCCCGCTGAGCGTTACGGTTCCCGAACCTGTCGAAGCGTTGCCGATAACAAGGCCCTGACTATTGCCATCCGCATCATCGGTGATGCTGAGCGTTCCCGTGCCTCCATCGCCGACATAAATTGCGCCCGTATTGGAGAAATAGCCGCCAGATGTTGAAATCGAGAGTGTGCCGGTGCTGTCCGTGTCCTGGCCGATTGTGATCGACTGGGTCTGAAGAGCGGCGACCGATGTCATCGAGCCCGTGCCGGTGGTGCCTATCACCAGCGTTCCGACATTGACGCCGCCGTCAGTTGCAAGAGACGGGTAGACGCTTGTGTCGTTGATGTTAGCGGTATCGTCGTAGCCCGGATACGTGTTTGTGGTTGTGTCCGACGTCGACCAGTTATCAGCGTTATACCAGGATGTATCGGTGCCAAGCCAATCGAAAGTGGCGGCAAAACTCTGGGCAGGCAGCAAAAGCGACAATGCTGACGAACACAGAAAGAGCCCCTTCAAGGTCTGGCTCGCTCTCTTGCGCTTTATCATGCTGATTCTCCCCGCTCGCCTGCTATCGGTCGTCTTGTGTTGAGTGAAACCCCGTTCATTCGACTCAACTTGGTTCGGAACAGTTCTCTTTTGACAGCGAAGCCTTAAAAAGCTCTTGCATCCTCGGCTGTTGTGGCGCTCCCCGGGGTTATGGTTAATAAAGGGTTGCCGTCTGCGGCCGATCTGACCGCAATTCGGCTGCATTGGCTTTCAATGATTGGCGCTGCGGCTTCAATTCCGTTTCGTCTTGGTCTAAGAAGCTTGCTCGATAACCAAAGACTGCGAACAGGAACTGCTCAAGAATGCTCGATGTCATGCGAAAAGGCGCCCAGACCTGGGTGGCAAAACTTCTGCTGATTGTCCTTGTTGTCTCATTTGGCATCTGGGGTGTTTCAAGCTCGCTGCTGTCGGGCAGCTCGGATGTGGTGATCAAGGTCGGCGACCAGGAAGTCTCCACCAATGAGTTCCGGCTTGCCTATCAGCGCCAGCTCAACAGTCTGTCGCAGCAATATGGCCGGCAGCTGAGCAGTGAACAGGCGCGCATGCTTGGTGTCGACCAGCAGGTCTACGCCCAGCTGATTGCCGGTGCCGCGCTTGATCAGATCGCCTCGGAAATGAAGCTTGGACTGTCGGAAGACCGCCTCGCCCAGATCATTTCCGAAGACAAGTCTTTCCAGGGTGCAAATGGCCAGTTCAGCCGCCAGCAGTTTACCGCGCTGCTTCGCAATGCCGGGCTGAGTGAGGATGACTATGTCGCCGCGACCAGCAAGATCGCCGTGCGCAGCCAGATCGTCGATGCGCTTGCTGATGGATTCACGCCGCCCAAGACGCTGGTCGATGCCATTCGCGAGTTCAGGACGCAGTCGCGCGTGGTTGACTATCTCGTGCTCACCAACGCCTTCATCGATCCGATCAAGTCTCCGGGCGATGACGTGCTCAAGCCGTGGTTCGAAGAGCGCAAGCCGATCTACAAGGCACCGGAATATCGCGGTATCTCCTATGTTGAGCTGAAGCCTGCCGATATCGCCGATCCGGCTGCTATTTCCGACGCTGATGTAAAGGCTGATTACGAATCGCGGATCGCCAATTACACGACGCCGGAAAAGCGCACCATCGAGCAGCTGACCTTCGCCAATCAGGCCGACGCAGAAGCGGCGGCTGAAGCGCTGAAGGACGGTTCGAAGACCTTCGATCAGCTGGTCAAGGATCAGGGCGCGACGATTGACGACGTGTCACTCGGGACATTTGCAAAGGGTGAGCTTCCCAATGCTGCCGTTGATGAGGCCGCCTTTTCCATCCAGAAGTCTGGCGGCACCAGCGGCGTGGTTCAGGGCGCATTCGGTCCGGTCATCGTCCGTGTCAGCAATATCACGCCCGAATCTGTCGCGAGTTTCGATAGCGTCAAGGCTCAGATCCGCCAGGATCTTGCGATCCAGCAGGCCTCGGATGACATCCTGAATGTCGAAAATCAGTATGATGACCTGCGCGCCTCCGGCAAGACGCTGGCAGAGGCTGCCGAAGCGCTGAACCTGAAGCCGAAGACAATCGACAATGTCGACAGCAAGGGGCTGGATCAGAATGGTGATCAGGTTCCCGATGTACCGCTGGGCACGCAGCTGATCTCCGCTGCCTTCGCCGCCGAACAGGGCACTGAAAATCTGCCGCTCCGGCTGAGTGACGGCGGTTATGTCTGGTATGAGGTAACCGATGTAACCCCTTCCCGCGACAGGACCTTTGACGAAGTTCGCAGCAAGGTGGAGGCCGATTGGGCTGCTGCCGAGCAGAAGAAGGAACTGGAAGCCAAGGCCAAGGAGCTTCAGGCTGAAGTTGAAGCCGGCACCAGCCTTCAGGACATTGCCGATGACCTGGCGATCAGCGTTCAGGAAAGCAAGCCGATCCGCCGCAACAGCCAGGATCCGGATCTCGGTCCCGATGCGGTTGCTGCTGCCTTTTCGGGTCAGCTTTCAACCGTCGCCACGGCCCCGCGTGACAATGGCGACGAGCAGATCTTGCTGAAGGTGACGGCGATTGTCGATGCGGGTGATGCCATCGCCTCCAATGCCGACGAACAGTCAATCAATCAGGTTGCGACGGCTGCCGGGGACGATATCCTCGACGAAATGGTCAACAAGCTGAGAAGCGAATATGGTGTCAAGATCAACCAGACGCTGGCGCAGCAGATCACCAATATGTAGTCGACTGGAAAGATTATGTCTGAACTTAAGCCCTTCATCGCCAAAGTCGCCGCGCGTCAGTCCCTGACAAGCGCGGAGGCCGAGCGCGCTTTTGATATCATCATGTCGGGAGAAGCCACGCCATCGCAGATCGGCGGCTTCCTGATGGCGCTCCGGGTGAAGGGTGAGACGGTTGACGAGATTGTCGGCGCGGTGACGACCATGCGCGCCAAGATGCTGACGGTTGCAGCGCCGGAAGGCGCTGTCGATATTGTCGGCACGGGCGGTGACGGAACCGGAACCTACAATATCTCTACCCTCGCCGCTCTCATCACGGCGGGGGCCGGCACGCCGGTTGCCAAGCATGGCAACCGGGCGCTCTCATCGAAATCGGGCGCGGCAGACAGCCTGTCCGAACTTGGGGTCAGGCTTGATATCGGTCCGGCGCTGATCAGCCGTTGCATTGCCGAAGCCGGTATCGGCTTCATGTTTGCCCAGACCCATCACGCGGCCATGCGCCATGTCGGGCCGTCACGGGTCGAGCTCGGAACCCGCACGATCTTCAATCTTCTCGGGCCGCTCTCCAGCCCGGCAGGCGTCAAGCACCAGCTGCTCGGTGTCTATTCTCAGGAATGGGTGGAGCCGCTGGCTGAAGTGCTGCGCGATCTCGGCTCCGAGCATGTGTGGATCGTTTATGGTTCAGGCATGGACGAAATCACCACGACAGGCCGAACCAATGTCGCCGAACTGAGTGATGGCAAGATCAGGACCCTGGAACTGACACCGGATGATTTCGGCGTTCCGACGGTCGCTTTGTCAGCGCTTCAGGGTGGCGATGGCAAGGTCAATGCCAAAGCGCTGCGCGACGTTCTGTCGGGCGCGCGCAATGCCTATCGTGATGTGGCACTTTGCAACGCCGCCGCCGCACTTTTGATCACCGGCCGGGGTGAAACCATTGCCGATGCCATGGCGATCGCTGCCGATGCGCTTGACAGCGGCAATGCAGCGGCGGCGCTCGATCGCCTCGTCGCCGTCTCCAACGAGGAAGAAGAGGCCGCGAAACCATGACCGATATTCTCAAGAAGATCGAGGCCTACAAGCGCGAGGAAATCGCCGCTGCGAAGGCCGCCTGCCCGCTCAACGACATCAAGGCAAAGGCCGCCGATCAGGATGCGCCGCGCGGCTTCTACAAGGCGCTGCGGGCCAAGCAGGAGGCAGGCCTGTTCGGGCTGATTGCAGAGATCAAGAAGGCGAGCCCGTCCAAGGGGCTGATCCGTGCCGACTTCGACCCGCCGGCTTTCGCCAGCGCCTATGAGGATGGCGGCGCGGCCTGCCTTTCGGTGCTGACGGATGCCCCGAGTTTTCAGGGCGCGCCCGAGTTTCTGATGGCAGCACGGGCGGCATGCAGCCTGCCGGCGCTGCGCAAGGATTTCCTGTTTGAGCCCTATCAGGTTTACGAAGCGCGGGCCTGGGGCGCCGACTGCATTCTGATCATCATGGCCAGCCTTTCCGATGACGACGCCGAACGTCTGCAGGATACCGCCTTTGAGCTGGGCATGGATGCGCTGATCGAGGTGCATAATGCCGAAGAATGCGAGCGGGCGCTGAAGCTCTCCTCGCCGATGATCGGCATCAACAATCGCAATCTGCGCAATTTCGAGGTCTCACTGGAAACCAGCGAGCGGCTGTCGCGGATGATCCCGGATGATCGCCTCATGGTCGGTGAAAGCGGCATTTTCACCCATGATGATTGCCTGAAGCTCGAGAAATCCGGAATTTCGACATTCCTGGTTGGCGAAAGCCTGATGCGCCAGAAGGATATCGCCACCGCGACCCGCAGTCTGCTGTTTGGCCGTGCCGAGGATGTTGCGGCCCAATGAGTGACGACGCTCCGTGCCTGACGCATCTTTCCGAAACCGGCAAGGCGGATATGGTCGATGTCGGCCAGAAGGCCGTCACCGAGCGGCGGGCGACGGCGGAAGGGTCGATCCGCATGCAGCCGGAGACGCTGGCCCTGATCCTCAGCGGCAATGCGAAAAAGGGTGATGTCATTGCGACAGCCCGGCTCGCCGGCATCATGGCGGCAAAGAAGACTGCTGACCTTATCCCTCTGTGCCATCCGCTGATGCTGACCAGGATCGCCGTCGATATCACGCCAATGGAGGATCTGCCTGGCCTTCATGTGACTGCAACCGTCGGGCTGGCCGGTCAGACCGGGGTTGAGATGGAGGCGCTGACCGCCGTTTCCGTCGCCTGCCTCACCATTTACGACATGGCCAAGGCCGTCGACCGCGCCATGGAGATCGGTGCGGTACGCCTTGTTGCAAAGAGCGGCGGCAAGAGCGGTGATTTCAATCGCGAGGCCTTGTAAGCCCGTGAAAGCGCCCCTCCTTCCCGTAGAAGAGGCCCTGCAGCGGCTTCTGGCAATGGCCTCACCGGTGAGCAGCCCTGAAACCGTGTCTCTGAGCGCTGCCGACGGGCGTGTGCTTGCGCATGATCTGTCTTCCCGGCTGACCCATCCTCCCTTTGCCGCATCCGCCATGGACGGCTATGCCGTGACCGCGCCGAACGGCGTTGCTGCTTCTAGCGTGTTCAGCGTGATTGGCGAGACGGCCGCCGGAGATCCGCCCGCATCGAACCTTCGCTCCGGTGAGGCCATGCGCATTTTCACGGGTGCGCCTCTGCCCGCAAATGCCGATACGGTGATTATTCAGGAAGATACGCAACGCCGTCCCGACGGTGCAATTGCGGTCACGGAGGCGGTCGCGGCCGGCGCCAATGTGCGTACCGCCGGGCTCGATTTTTCCGTTGGCCAACCGATCCTCGGCGCAGGTCTGAAACTTGATTTTCGCGCGCTTTCTCTGGCTGCTGCTGCGGGGCATGACCGAGTTGAAGTCTATCGCAAGCCGAAACTCGCCATTCTCGCGACGGGCAACGAGCTCGTGCCACCGGGAACAACACCCGGAACCGGCCAGATCGTCGCCTCAAGCGGAACGGGCATTTCGGCCCTGATGCGCGGCAGCGGCGCTGATGTCGTTGATTGTGGGATCGCCGGCGACAGTGAAGCGGCGACGCGAACGGCGATTGCTGCGGCATTGGCGACGGCGCCCGATGTGCTGGTCACCATTGGCGGCGCGTCTGTCGGCGATCACGACCTGGTGCGACCGGTCCTGCAATCCATGGGCATGACGCTGGACTTCTGGCGCATCGCCATGCGCCCCGGAAAACCGTTGATGGTTGGAAAACTGGACGGCACCATCATCGTCGGCCTGCCCGGCAATCCGGTCTCCAGCTTTGTCTGTGCGCTGGTCTTCCTTGAACCCTTGATGCGCATGATGGCTGGCTTGCCGCCAGCGAAGCGCTTGCTGAAGGCGCGGCTTTCCGGAAAGCTGCCGCCGAACGGTCCGCGTCAAGCCTATCTCAGGGCGCGGATTGACCAGGATGCCAATGGTGGAGATGTGGCGGAACCGCTGCTTCAGCAGGATTCCTCCCTGCTCAGCGTTCTGGCGCTGGCTGACGCCTTGCTGATCCGGGCGCCGCATGCGCCAGAGGCAAAAGATGGCGACCCGGTAGACGTGCTTATTCTCGACTCATGAATACATGAAAAACAATGGCTTGCTGGGTCTGGCTGATGGATCGCCTTAATGGCCGACCTGGTGCGTTCTTTTCGAAAATCGATTCCGATTGTCGAGCCGGTGCGCTAGACCCATTCGGCCTGCTGGCGCGCAGCATTGGCAAAGGCCAGCATCTTGATCCGCAGAACCTCCTCCTCCATGGCGATCCCGGCCTCGGCAAAATCGCGCATCAGTTTGCGCAGAACATCTTCATCACCGAGCCGGGTAAAATCGGCGGCAATGACTTCGCTTTCATAGACTTCGAGATCTTCCCGTCCGAGCAATTGTGCGGCCCAGGCGGCCAGCATCCGGTTCCGACGGGCAGTATTGCGGAAGCGCATGGCTTCCTGGTGGGCAAAGGCAGCCTCGAAGGCTTGTTCACGGTCGTGAAGCAGATTGGCCATGTCACGTCTCCCTTGTCCTGGTTGTCGCAAGCCACAAGCGGTGCGATTTCTTTGGAATTGTCAAAAGGATGACGCTAAAACTGACGATTGAAAAGCACCCCTTGAGAGCTAATTCGATTGAAATAAATTGGCTTAATCGATTTTTATGGCTCGGCTTCCTGCCACAATAGGTGATTAAGGTTGGAAAGATGTGCGCCCGCATTGAGTATGAATTGCATTTTCGCTATTGCGGCGCTTAATAAAAGAACTGCGCAGCCATTCTGCTGCGCCAACGAAGCGAGTTCATCATGAATCGTCGCCGCCGCGTCTATGAGGGCAAGGGCAAGATCCTCTACGAGGGCCCCGAGCCCGGAACATTGATTCAGTTTTTCAAGGATGACGCCATCACCGTACCGGAAGCCCGGGCTGAGACCATCGATGGCAAGGGCGTATTGAACAACCGCATCTCTGAATATGTCTTTACCCATCTCAACCAGATGGGCATTCCGACCCACTTTATCCGGCGGCTCAACATGCGCGAGCAGCTGATCAAGGAAGTCGAGATGATCCCGCTCGTGATAGCGGTACGCAATGTCGCTGCCGGTTCGTTTTCACGCCGTCTCGGCATCGAGGAAGGGACAATTCTGCCGCGCTCGATCATCGAGTTCAATCTGAAGTCTGACGAGCTGAACAACCCTCTGGTTTCCGAAGAACACATCACCGCTTTCGGCTGGGCAAGCCCGCCGGAGCTCGATGACATGATGGCGCTGGCGATCCGGGTCAATGATTTTCTCTCGGGTCTTTTCCTCGGCGCCGGAATTCAGCTGGTCGATTTCAAGATCGAATGCGGCCGCTATTATGAGGGCGACCTGATGCGCATCATTCTGGCAGACGAGATCTCGCCGGATTCGTGCCGTCTGTGGGATATTTCCAGCCATGAAAGGCTCGATCGGGACCGGATGCGACTGGACAAGACCGGTCTCTTGAGTGCTTATTCCGAAGTGGCCCGCCGGCTGGGCATCATCAATGAAAACGAGCCTGCCCGCGCCAGCGGACCGGTTCTGGTTAAATAGTGTTGGGGAAATAGCAGTGATCAAAGCTCGCGTAATCGTCACCCTGAAGAACGGCGTTCTCGATCCGCAGGGAAAGGCTATCCAGGGAGCGCTTGGCACGCTCGGCTTCGGCAATATCGCCGAAGCACGTCAGGGCAAGGTGTTTGAACTGTCGGTCGATACGTCTGACGAAGAGGCCGCCCGCGCCGAAATCGCCGATATGTGCGAGAAGCTTCTGGCCAATACGGTCATCGAGAACTACGCAATCGAGATTGCCTGAGCCAGGCTGAAGGACACCTGCCATGAAAACCGCGCTGATCCAGCTTCCCGGCCTCAATCGTGACCGCGACATGATGGCTGCCATCACCAAGATCTCCGGCATTGCCCCGGTGACGGTCTGGCAGACGGAAACGGAATTGCCCGATGTTGATCTGATTGTCATTCCGGGCGGCTTTTCCTATGGCGATTACCTTCGCTGTGGCGCCATTGCAGCCCGCATGCCGGTGCTGCAGGCCGTGGCCGCAAAGGCGCGTCAGGGCGTGCGCGTGATCGGTGTTTGCAATGGTTTTCAGATCCTGGTTGAGGCCGGTCTCCTGCCCGGCGCCTTGATGCGCAATGCCTCGCTGAAATTCGTCTGCCGTGAGGTCAAGCTTGAGGTTGCCAACAACCGGACGGCCTTTACCAGCAATTACGCCGAAGGCCAGATCATCCGCTGCCCGGTCGCCCATCATGACGGCAACTATTTCGCCGAGCCCGAGACGCTTGCAGCGATGGAAGACAAGGGCCAGGTTGTCTTCCGCTACGCAGAAGGCACCAATCCCAATGGGTCGGTCCATGATATTGCCGGTATCGTCAACGCGGCCGGAAATGTTCTCGGCATGATGCCGCATCCCGAAAATCTGATCGAAGCCGCCCATGGCGGCAGTGATGGCCGCGCTCTGTTCGAAGCCGCGCTGGGTATTGTCGAGCCAGCCTGACACACTTTATCGTCTGCCGTCATTCCGCGCCTGTCAGTCGGCTATCCGGCGTGGCCGCT
Organism: Martelella sp. HB161492; assembly: GCF_013184775.1. Lineage (GTDB taxonomy): Bacteria > Pseudomonadota > Alphaproteobacteria > Rhizobiales > Rhizobiaceae > Martelella. The sequence goes on along the minus strand of NZ_JAATVV010000002.1, from coordinate 28,541 downwards.
AGACGGGCGGACCCCCGGTCGGTCCGTCCGGTAGCAAACGATCTCTCCCCTTGAGGGACATAGCTCCGATAGGGGCAGAGGGTGAACCCTGCCGGCGAATACAGAATTTGCCGTGCCAGCCCATGAGATCGATGACGTGAACCGGACAGCAGCCTGGCCGGTCAGGTGAATCCAAATCTGCAATCTTGAAACAATGAGTCATTCGCCATGCAGATGCACGGCGAATGACTCTTTCAATCCAATGTCCTGAAGGGCCTGGATCCCCGTGACGCGCAAGGGGATGACGACGGAAGGGGCGGCTATTCTCCCCCGAACAGACACTCTGAATGACTGTGTCGCCGATCATGAAAGCCGGGCAGAACCCGGCTTTGCTTTTGTCTTGCCTGCCTCAAGCCTTACGAGCTGGCTTCAGACTTGCGGCTGCGGCTGCGTCCCTTGCTCGACTTGCCTTCGGCTTTCGGCGCGTCGGCCTTGAGTTCCGACGGCTTGACCGGGGTCGTGTCCGAAATCGCTTCCAGCAGCAGCGCGCTGGGACCGCCCTCTGTCGTCTTGACGGAAACGCGGACGATACCGCCCTTCTTCAGCTTGCCGAACAGGATCTCATTGGCCAGCGGCTTCTTGATATGCTCCTGAATGACACGCGAGAGCGGCCGTGCGCCCATCTTCTCATCATAGCCGCGCTCGGCCAGCCACTCGATTGCCGCATCTTCAAGCTCGAAGGTGACGTTGCGATCAGAGAGCTGGGTTTCCAGCTGCATGATGAATTTCTGCACGACCTGATGAATGACTTCGGTCGGCAGCGGCGCGAAGGGAATGATCGCGTCGAGGCGGTTGCGGAACTCCGGCGTGAACATGCGGTTCAGCGCCTCTTCGTCATCACCTGTGCGCTTCGAAGAGCCAAAGCCGATGGCCGATTTGGACATCTCTGTCGCACCGGCATTGGTCGTCATGATCAGGATCACATTGCGGAAATCGATCTTCTTGCCGTTGTGATCGGTCAGCGTTCCGTGATCCATCACCTGCAGCAGGATATTGTAGATATCCGGATGCGCCTTCTCGATCTCGTCCAGCAGCACGACGCAATGCGGGTGCTGATCGACGCCATCCGTCAGAAGACCGCCCTGATCAAAGCCGACATAGCCGGGAGGTGCGCCAAGCAGGCGGGATACCGTATGGCGTTCGCCATATTCCGACATGTCGAAGCGAAGCAGTTCCACGCCAAGCGAGGAGGCCAGCTGTTTTGACACCTCGGTCTTGCCGACGCCGGTCGGGCCGGAGAAGATATAGGAGCCGATCGGCTTGTTGGGCTCGCGCAGGCCCGCACGGGCGAGCTTGATGGCGGTTGCCAGCGCGTCGATCGCCGCATCCTGACCGTAAACGACAGAACGCAATTCCTTTTCCAGATTGGCAAGCACCTGCTCGTCATCCTTGGAAACCGTCTTCGGCGGGATCCGGGCCATGGTCGCGATCGTCGCCTCGATCTCCTTTTCGGTGATCATCTTGCGGCGGCGCGATGCCGGCAGCAGCATCTGTGCTGCACCGCTCTCATCGATCACGTCAATCGCCTTGTCGGGCAGCTTGCGGTCGGTGATGTAGCGGGCAGACAGCTCGACGGCTGCCTTGATGGCCTCATTCGTGTAGCGCAGGTTGTGATATTCCTCGAAATAGGGCTTGAGGCCCTTCATGATCTCGATGGCATCATCAACGCTTGGTTCATTGACGTCGATCTTCTGGAAGCGACGCACCAGAGCCCGGTCCTTTTCAAAGAACTGCCGGTATTCCTTGTAGGTGGTCGAACCGATGCAGCGGATCGAACCAGAGGAAAGTGCCGGCTTCAACAGGTTGGAGGCGTCCATCGCGCCGCCGGACGTCGCACCGGCGCCGATCACCGTGTGGATCTCGTCGATGAACAGCACGGCGCCGTCATATTCTTCGAGTTCCTTGACCACCTGCTTCAGGCGCTCCTCGAAGTCACCGCGGTAACGCGTTCCGGCCAGGAGCGTGCCCATGTCGAGCGAAAAGATCGTCGCATCAAGCAGCGCTTCAGGCACCTTGCCCTCGACGATGCGCTTGGCAAGACCTTCCGCAATCGCTGTCTTGCCGACGCCCGGATCACCCACATAAAGCGGGTTGTTCTTGGAACGGCGGCACAGAACCTGAATGGTCCGGTTGACTTCGGCCTCGCGGCCGATCAGCGGATCAATCTTGCCGCCCATCGCCTTCTCATTGAGGTTGACGCAATAGGCCTTCAGCGCATCCGGCTGCTTGCGGCTGGTCTCCTCGCTGTCGCGCGACTGGCTGGTTTCGTTCTCTTCCGACGCGCCCGAAATCCCGCGCGGCGGCCGGCTCTCCGATGTGCCCGGCTTCTTGCCGATACCATGGGAGATGAAATTCACGGCGTCATAGCGGGTCATTTCCTGCTGCTGCAGGAAGAAGGCGGCATGGCTTTCACGTTCGGCGAATATCGCCACAAGAACGTTTGCACCGGTCACCTCTTCGCGACCGGACGACTGGACATGAATCACCGCACGCTGGATCACGCGCTGAAAGCCGGAGGTCGGCTTGGAATCCTCGTCATAGCCGGTGACCAGATTGGCGAGCTCGGTATCGACATATTCGGTCACGCTGGTACGCAGGACGTCGAGGTCTACACTGCAGGCGCTCATGACGGCAGCAGCATCCGAATCATCAATCAGCGCCAGAAGAAGATGTTCCAGCGTTGCATATTCGTGATGCCGTTCATTTGCATAGGTCAGAGCCTGATGCAGCGCCTTTTCAAGACTGGGAGAAAATGTTGGCACGATCAGAACCTCACTTCTTTTCCATGACACATTGCAATGGATGCTGATGCTGGCGGGCAAAATCCATGACCTGACTGACCTTGGTCTCAGCCACCTCATAGGTATAAACACCGCATTCGCCGACGCCATTATTGTGTACGTTCAACATGATGCGGGTAGCCGCCTCGCGATCTTTCTGGAAAAAGCGCTCCAGAATGTGAACCACGAATTCCATTGGCGTGTAGTCATCGTTCAACAGGAGAACCCGGTAGAGGCTGGGTTTTTTAGCCTTGGGCTTTGTGCGCGCGATCACCGCTGTTCCGCGGCTCGGATTGCCCCCTTTTTCGGGTGGATCATCTTGCATCCGGATCGGCATCGCGATCATTTCATCTGGCTCCGTTTATCCTTTCGGGTCTCAACGAAGATATCATCAGGCCCATGCTTCTTATCTCTATCTGTTCGTTCCGAGTTCGTTTTCAAGCTCCCTTCGACAGATACGATCTTAATGCTCATCCCGCGATGTTGTCATTAAGAAAATATCCGTCACCCATGGAACGTCAGCGCAGTGAAGCCGGAACATTACCAGTTGGTTTCAGGCCGGTTTCGGAGATTCTGAAGAGATCTCTTCAGTCTGCCTGCACCTGCGGTGATGCGCCGGGCGGATGGGGTATAAGGTGGGCTTGAGGACGACGAAAACGATGGCAGGCACACCGCTGGACGATCCCTTTTGGTGCGCCTGAAGGGTTTCAGATGGGGTTTATGGGAGGCGATTTCAACCGGTCCGGCGCCGGCTTCCTTGGCGATAAATATTTTTTATCGACTGACCCGGGGAGGAAGGATGAGCTTGTATACCCCTCCCCCTATTCGCAATAGTGCTTGCCGGAATTGCGCTGCATCAGGTCAAGGTGCAGATGATCGTCGTGCTCAGGATAGCCGGGGCCGAGCACGGTGTTGAAATAGGAGCAGCTGTCGGTTCTGATGGCCGTCAGCAAGCCCCGCTCCCGGAAGGCGAAGATGCTCTTCTTCGAGACGTCGATGGTCTTGCCGCTGTTCAGGGTCAGTCCGCCAACATCGATCGCATTGCCCGAGGCATGTTCGGACCAGCCGGGATTCTTGCTGCCATTATTCATCCGGCGGCAGGAATAGCCGCCCATTGTGTTGATGGAGGCGATGCCGGTGAGATAGCGTACCCGCACGGCAGGAGCGACATCGTTCTGCACCCATTCGGCAAGCGAGAGCGCGGTTTCGCAGTTGATGGTGACGGCCGGCGATACCTTGATATCGCCCGAAAGTCCCTTGAGCTTGATCGGATAGGGAACGTCGCAGTGGACGCCGTTGGCGATCGCCTCCATTTCGGCGAAGCTGACCCCCATCTTGGCGAGCTCGCTGCGGCACTGGCGCTCGGCGAGCGGCATGATCTGCGGCATCTTGCTTTGCGAGGGCGACTGCGATGCCGGCGGCATCTGTGACATGTCCGGAGGTGCAACGGGCGTGATCGATGCGGTTTCGATCGGGTCGATATCGGTCTTGGCTTCGGCGATGACGGCAGCCACGGCATCGTCAGTCGGACCGGTGGTGGTGATGTCCGTGGTGGCAATGGTCACTGCGGGCGTTTCGGCGGCAAAGCCGAGATAGCCGTCAATGGATGTGCCCTGCCCGGCCGATGCCTGGGCGACATCCTGGCCAACCGTCGGTGTTGCTGCGGCTTTCGCGATTGATGGCGCAGGCGATGCTGCCCGACCCGGCGCCGGTGTCGGAACCGGGGGCTGTTCGGGCACAGTGGCGGCCACTCTGGTTTGCGGCGGCGGCGAGTTGTCCTTGGTGTCGATTGAAAACGAGGTCATCAGCCCCGAGACCGAACATGAAGTCAAGGCAGCTGCAAGGGCGGCCACGGAAGCCGTCCGCCTAAGGAGCGAGGGATACGCCATACTATTCCGCTCTTTTTTTCTCAAACCGATGGAACGAGTAAAGCAGAGAAGCGTAAACAAATGCTTTTCTGACGGCGCTTTTGCATGGCTGGCTTGCGCTTTGTCATCTTGTACAGGCGGGTCGGATTTCTCATCTTGCAGCACATGTTCAGGACACGCGCGACGTGCGACACGATAGTTTCAGGAGTTGGAGATGATTGACAATGGATCGCCCAAGGGCGAGCTGACCATGCGGACGGTTGCGATGCCGGCAAATGCCAATCCGGCAGGTGATATTTTCGGCGGCTGGGTCATGTCGCAGATGGACCTTGCCGCTTTCGTCCGCGCCTCGGAGCGGGCCGGAAACCGCACGGTGACGGCGGCTGTCAATTCAATGTCCTTCAAGCTCCCGGTCAAGATCGGCGACACGCTCTGCGTCTACACGCATTTCGACCGCGTCGGCCGGACCTCGATGACCGTGGATGTCGAAGCCTGGGTGCATCGTCATGACAAGCCGAAGCGTGAAAAGGTGACCGAGGCGCAGTTCGTCATGGTTGCTGTCGACAAGGACGGACAGCCAACACCGGTGCCACCGCAGCACTGAGGCGGCGCCTTTGGCGTTGAAGCACGGGGCGATCTCGCGTTACAGCTTGTTTACACAGCAAATGCGACGAATCGGAATGACCTGATGCCTGCCACAACGCCGACGAAATCCGGACCGCCACGCTTTTTTCTGCGCCGCGCTGGCGCCTTCATCATCGACAGTCTGATCTACTCGGTGTTGTTCACCTTTCTGGTCGGGGCCCTCGGCTTTCTCGTGCCATCGCTGCAGCCGGCACTTGGAACATCCTTTCTGAACAGTCGCACCTGTTCCAGTACCGATGTGCCGGACATTGCCGGCGAGATCGAATCGCTCTGGCCCGATACCAGCGGCGATGGCCTCAAGGCGCAGCGCTGTATCGTCGACAGTGTCTTCATGGCGAAGAAATATTTTGTCGTGGTCACTGAAAGCCGGAAGGTAGACGAGCAATCCAGTGAAACGCGCTCGGTATCGATCCAGACCGATGCGAATGGCACGCCGATCTTCCCGTCGACCTTGGCGACCCGTCTGACGAGCTTGCTTGATATTGCCATTCTTCCACTCTACTTCGCTGCCGCCACAGGTCTGTTCGGCTGGACTCCGGGAAAGCGCGCGCTCTCGCTCATCGTCACGCGGCAGCCCTATGAAAAGGCGCCAGCGTCGATCGGCTTCTACGTCTCGGCAATGCGTGAATATCTGAAGTTCTGGCCGATCTGCGTCTTCGCCGTCATCCAGTTCATCCTGTCGGGCGCCACTCCCGAAATCCATTCGGTCGCAGAGGGCGTGGCACTGCTGGAGACGATGGGCGCGCCCTCGCGTGCACTCGGCCTGTCGCTCCTGTCCGGCTCGGCCACTCTTCTGGTATTGTTCGTCTGGTGGGTCTTCCCGATGGCATTGTGGCGCGGCCGTATGTATCACGATGCCATCTGCGGCAGTTTCGTCGTGCTGCGCAACTGATGCGGCGCTACCCGCGCAGCTGCGTTTCCATGCTGGTATAGCTGAGACCGGGAAAGACTGTGCTCGCCAGCGCATTGCGGGAAATCCCGAACTGCCGGTTCAGCATCAGTGCGAAGATCTCGCGGATGTCGGCCGTCGGCTTCAGATCGCGATCGTCAAGCAGGTCGCCATCCTTCAGTCCGGGCCAGTCGGTGATGACCCGGCCGCCGGGAATTGCGCCGCCGGCCAGAATGGCACAGCTGCCGGTTCCGTGATCCGTGCCGCCCGTACCATTCTGGCGGGCCGTGCGGCCGAATTCGGTTGATGCGACCACAGCCGTGTGACGCCATGCATCTTCGCCCATTGCCTGCCTTAGCGTCACAATGGCGCTGGCCAGCGTGTCGGTGGCGCTGGCAAACTGCCGCGTCTGGTCGATATGAGTATCCCAGCCCAGCACCGAGAAGGCCGCCATACGATAGTCGGTCTTCAGGAAGCCGCCGGCCATTCGGGCAAGACCGGTGGTCGAGGCGCCTGGCTTGCGCTTGCCGAACGTGGATCGTGTGTTCTGATCGGCATCCAGTGCCTGCTGAAAGGCGGTGGCAAAGTCCTGTTCGTCGGAAAACAAGTGCTGCAGCATGGCAATCTCATCACCCGACATGCCGACACTGTCGTGCGGTGACCAGATCTCTGCCGGACTGTCGCCCTGAAGGATCAGGTCAGCGCCGGTTGCAACGTCAATGGCGCGGATATCACCGCCGCGCACCAGGCCGACGGCACGGTTCAGCCAGCCGCTGCTTTCGGCATGGCTGTTGCCACCGGTTTCCAGAATGTCCTGACCGTCGAAATGGCTGCGCTGATTGCGATAGGGGGTTGAAACCGAGTGCACAAAGCTCAGCTCCTGCGCCTTAAACAGGGGAAAGAGCTCTTTTGCTGCCGGATGCAGGCCAAAGCGTCCGTCAAGATCAAGCAGGCCCTTGTCCGGCGTCAGGGCCAGCTCCGGGCGCAGGGAAAAAAGACGCGCATCACCATAGGGCTGGACCAGATCCAGCCCGTCCATGGCTCCGCGCAGAACGATGGCGACGAAGCGGTTCTCCCCCGGCCCTTTGGCGAGCGCGAAACGGCTGGTCAGCGGCAAGGCGGCAAGCGAGCAGGCACCGGTGAGAAAGGCACGGCGACTGCTGGTCGTGGCAAGGTCCATTGATCTTCCTTCATCGCTGATTGAATTGCGGGGAAGCCAGAACGGCGAGCCGTCCCGCCTCGCGGCTTGGTGCCCGCGCAATGGCCGTTTGAAGCGACGCGGACGCAAGCGGCCCCAATGCGTTTTCGGCCAGCTGTGCAGGCTCGATGCGCGAGTTGACATGCTGGGTCAGCTGCTGTGCAAGCTGCAGCCGGGCGGCCAGCTGATGGGCGGTAATCCAGCTCTCGCGGCGTTCATCAAAGCCCTCGGGGCTTGGCGGATCCCATATCGCCTGCCCCATCGACGGAAGCACCGCATTGAATAGCTGGTCGATCTCATGACCGGCGAGCGCCTTGCGGCTGACCGTGAGCGCACGCAGTGATGAAACAAGATAGTCACAAGGCTGTTTCGCCTTGGTGAATGCGGGCGACCACGCCGACGGGTGGCGCAGCATGACCGCATAGACCTGATCCAGAGCCCCGCCACTGTCGAGCCAGGTCTGTGCCATGGCAGAGACCAGCTGCTCATCCGGCTGGTCGGAGATAAAATGCACCGCCAGCTTGCGGCTTATGGTTCTGGCGGTTTGCGGAGCGACAGCGAGATCTGTCAGCAGACGCTCGATCTCGGCCAGGCTGTGCCTGTCGGTCGCATAGTGCTGCCCCATGACGGTAAACGGTCCCGCCGCGCTGCGGGCGGGATCGAAGACAGTTCGCATTTTCGGTCTTTCCACGGTCAGTCCCGCAAGCAGATAGGCGGTCTGTCGGACGTCATCCTGCGTATATCCGCTGCCAGCGCCCAGCGTATGCAGCTCAAGCAGCTCACGCCCGAGATTTTCGTTGATGCCCCGGCCCTGCTTTTGGCCGATGCGGGAATCGGGATCCATCGATTTGGTCTGATCGAGATAGATCAGCATGGCCGGATCGAGGGTTGCCGCGCGCAGAAGCGTGCCGAACTGGCCGGCGATGTTCGGCCTGATGCTCTCGGCTTCAAACAGCGGAACCATGAGCAAGAGTTCCGAGACTTTGCTGCTGGCGATGCTGAAATGATCAGACCAGAAACGGACAAGCCGCTGGCCAAACCCGTCAGATGAGGTCACGGCATCAGCCAGCATCGCTGTCCGGTCCTGCTGAAACGCGCGAATGGCGGAGCCACGCAGCTGACGAATACCGTCCTTGTCGCGGCTGCCCTGTCGCTGCTTCTCTTGCTCTGCAGCAAAATGCTGAATGTAACTTGTGAGTTGCTGTTTACGCTTGCCAATGCCTTCGACCGGATAAGGCGCCTGAGTGCGGGCAACGGCATGTGCCATCGCCAGGATCGAGTCAGGACTGGCGAATTTGCCGTGATCTGCCGGCAATCCGTAACCGAAGCGTATAGAAGCTATGGCGGCTTGATTATCAGGCATGAGCTTTCGAAATCCGGGCTTGTGTCGTTTCAGGACGGTATCCGACCCGATCGGGGTTCGGCTGAGCTGGCACCAGGCATGTCGTTCTGTTCGATGATGATTACACAGTAAATGTGGAGAAAATTAAGGAACTTCTGGGCAATTTGTTGCAATGCGACGACAGCTGGCCCGGTATTCAGCCGATTTCGCGTTTCTGTGATCGGTGAGGCGTTGCCGAACGTCAATAAGAAAGTTCCTCTTTCGTTCTATTTTTCCCGGCCGGGCTCTTCCAATTCTGCGGGGAAGCGTCCATAGTCCGGCCATGGCCAGAACACCGAAGAAACCTGCATCCGACAACGGCTTTGAAGAAGCGCCTCAGGCTCCCTTCGAGGCAGCCCCTTTCGAAGGCTCTGTCAGTGATTGGGTGAAAGATCTCGAGCGCGAGGCAGAGGCGGAGGCGACCGATTCGCAGCGCAAGCTTGCCTCCCGGGCGGGAAAGCATCGTGCACGCGCGTCCGATGGCGCCAGCACCCGCGGCGGCAAGGAGAGCCCGACTGCGGGACGGACCGCGCGCGGGGTTTCGCTTGGTGCTTCAAACGACCCGAAGACACGCGCCGCCGCCGGTCTCAACCCGGTTGCTGGCGTCGATGTTTCGCTGGAAGAGGCCGGTGCGCTTGCAACCGGTGCCGTCACGGCCACGGTGGATGCGCTTTCGAAACTGATCGAGAGCGGCAACCCGCTGTTCAAGGATGGCAAGATCTGGACGCCGCACCGCCCCGAACGGCCGGAAAAGTCGGAAGGCGGAATCCAGCTGAAGATGGTGACCGAATACAAGCCCTCGGGTGACCAGCCGACCGCGATCGCAGATCTCGTCGAGGGGCTGAATTCCGGCGAGCGCAGCCAGGTGCTGCTCGGGGTAACCGGTTCGGGCAAAACCTTCACCATGGCGAAGGTGATTGAGGAAACGCAGCGTCCCGCCGTCATTCTGGCACCCAACAAGACGCTGGCGGCGCAGCTCTATTCCGAGTTCAAGAATTTCTTCCCCGACAATGCGGTTGAGTATTTCGTCTCCTATTACGACTACTATCAGCCTGAAGCCTATGTGCCGCGCTCGGACACCTATATCGAAAAGGAATCGTCGATCAACGAACAGATCGACCGCATGCGTCACGCCGCAACGCGTGCCATCCTCGAGCGGGATGACTGCATCATCGTCGCCTCCGTCTCCTGCATCTATGGTATCGGCTCGGTCGAAACCTATACGGCGATGACCTTCCAGATGCAGGTTGGCGATGTGCTTGATCAGCGTCAGCTGCTCGCCGATCTCGTGGCCCAGCAATATAAGCGGCGCGACATGGACTTTCAGCGCGGCTCCTTCCGCGTGCGCGGCGATACGATCGAGATCTTTCCGGCCCACCTTGAAGACGCGGCCTGGCGCATTTCGATGTTCGGCGACGAGATCGACCAGATCACCGAATTCGATCCGCTGACCGGGCAGAAGACCGGCGATCTGAAATCCGTCAAGATCTACGCCAACTCACATTACGTGACACCGCGTCCAACCCTGAATGCGGCGATCAAAGCGATCAAGGAAGAGTTGAGGCAACGTCTTCAAGAACTTGAAAAAGCAGGAAGACTTCTTGAGGCGCAAAGGTTGGAGCAGCGCACGCGATATGATCTCGAGATGATGGAGGCGACGGGATCTTGTGCCGGTATCGAGAATTATTCGCGCTACCTGACCGGGCGCCGGCCTGGCGAGCCGCCGCCGACACTGTTCGAATATATTCCCGATAATGCGCTGATCTTCATTGATGAAAGCCACGTCACCATTCCGCAGATCGGTGGCATGTATCGCGGCGACTTCCGGCGCAAGGCGACGCTTGCGGAATATGGTTTCCGCCTGCCCTCCTGCATGGACAACCGACCGCTCCGCTTCGAGGAGTGGGATGCGATGCGGCCAGACACGGTTGCCGTCTCCGCGACGCCGGGCAACTGGGAGATGGAGCAGGCTGGCGGTGTCTTTGCCGAACAGGTTATCCGCCCGACCGGGCTGATCGATCCGCCGGTGGAGATCCGGCCGGCCAAGGCGCAGGTCGACGATGTGCTCGGCGAGATCCGCGAAACGGCGCAGAAGGGCTACCGCACGCTGGTCACGGTTCTGACCAAGCGTATGGCCGAGGACCTTACCGAATATCTGCACGAACAGGGTGTCCGGGTCCGCTACATGCATTCCGATATCGACACGCTGGAGCGGATCGAGATCATTCGCGATCTGCGGCTCGGCGCTTTCGACGTGCTCGTCGGCATCAACCTGCTGCGCGAAGGCCTTGATATTCCCGAATGCGGTTTTGTCGCGATTCTCGATGCCGACAAGGAAGGCTTCCTGCGCTCGGAAACCTCGCTCATCCAGACCATCGGCCGGGCGGCCCGAAATGTCGATGGCAAGGTCATTCTCTATGCCGATCAGATGACCGGATCGATGCAGCGCGCGATGGACGAGACGGCGCGTCGGCGCGAGAAGCAGCTGGCCTATAATGAAGAGCATGGCATCACGCCGGAATCGGTCAAGGCCAAGATTTCCGATATCCTTGATTCGGTTTATGAAAAGGATCATGTCCGTGCCGATATTGGCGGCAAGGACGGCAAGGGCTTCGCCACAGGCGGCCATCTGGTCGGCAATAACCTTCAGGCCCATCTGGACGCGCTTGAAAAGAACATGCGCGATGCTGCGGCTGATCTCGACTTCGAGACGGCAGCGCGCCTGCGCGACGAGATCAAACGGCTGAAGGCGGCCGAGCTCGCCAATATGGATGATCCGATGGCGAAGGAGGCGGCGCGCGGTGCCGAGACACGCAAATCGGCGTCAGGCTATTTTGCCAAGCCGTCGCTTGATGATATGGGCCCCGGCACGGATACGGCCAGACCGCTTTTCCGCAAGAACACGCTGGATGAAATGACCGTTGGTCGCACTGAGAAGCCGGCTGGCGGCGACGCAAAACCCGTTCAGCGCGGCAAGATCGGTGCTGGCAGCTATGAGGATCCTGGCGAGGCAAAGGCGCGCGGGCGGCGAACGGGCAAGACCGGCAAGCCAGGACGCTGAACCCATTGTATATATTTACCAATTTTATTTTTGCTTAATATTGGCAGCCATCGCCGTCTTGATGTCTTGTAATGCCGAAAAGGCGGAAGCTGCAGGCTCACGGCTTTGGTGACACCGATGGGAGCGACTGCCCGTTGGGATGCATTGTCGTGTGCCGGAACGCGCCGTCGGAGTTTCTCCAACGCAAACTCGGTATTTATGAAACAATCTGATGCTTTTCTCGAAGACGATCGCATGTCGTCGGCGATTTCCGACGCTTGCCTTTCTGCCAAGGTCAATTCCTGGCCTTATCAGCACTGGTTTCTCACGGACATCTTTCCGCGATCGACCCTTCAAGCACTGCAGACGCTGAAATTCCCGGTCGGTGATTTGAGCGGTCTGTCCGGACGGCGCGAACTGCACAATGACAGCAGGCATTATCTCGATCAGGAGAACATTCAGCGCCATGCGGTTTGCCGTGCGGTTGCAGCGGCTTTCCAGGCAAGGCAGACGACGGATCTGCTCGAGCGGTGTTTCGGAGCCTCACTGGATGGTACCTACCTGCGGCTGGAATATACGCAGGATGTCGATGGGTTCTGGCTTGAGCCGCACACGGATATCGGTGTCAAATGCTTCACGATGCTGGTCTGTCTGTCTGATGATGAGGGGCATGATACGCTGGGCACGGATATCTATGCCTCAGCCACCCAGCATGTCGGACGAACGCCGTTTGTGGCCAATGGTGCGACCGTTTTCATTCCGGGCGACAACACATGGCACGGCTTTGAGCGACGCCCGATCCGGGCTGTCAGGAAATCGCTGATCGTCAACTATGTCACCGCTGATTGGCGTAGCCGCGAGCAGCTCGCTTTCCCTGACTGCGCGGTGGGAAATGCACATCCGAGCGCCTCAGCGCCGCTCTGAGAAGCTTTCCTCGATCTTCGCGGCGATTGCCAATGTCGCGTCGACAGGCGCATAGGAATAGGGTTCGATCTTTCCCGAAAGCGGGCGAACGAGCCCTTTTTTCGTGATGTTGGTCAGAAACCGGTCAAGCTTGGGATTAATGCCCTCGGGGCGGATGGTGAAAACCGGCTTGCCGGTAAAAAGCGCCTCTCCGACCATATTGTGGCTGTCGCCGGTCACGGCCAGATAGTCCGCCCCCGCCAGCAGTGCCGGATAGGGGTTCGCCCCCTCGCCTGACCAGATCCAGTGCGGCTTCTCTTCAAGCAGCGAACTGATGGCTGCGACCAGGTCTTGCGGCGTCCGGCGCGATGTCACCACGGCGACACTGCCAACGGCCGGCAAGGCTTCGCTTATCGTATCGAGAAAGGCCGAGAGCGCTGATTGCCGGCTGCGCGCGCGCGACAGCGGATCGCCGAGGATCAGCGCAAGACGCGGCGCCGGCTGTTGCATGAATGGCCAGACCTGCGCCTGAAGCGCCTCATTCAGCCCCTCATGTGTCAGCCGGTGGGGCGCCGTGTCGGTGACGAAGACATTATCGCCGCGCAAGCCGTCATGTGCCGGTACCCAGATCAGATCGGCAAAAGACGGAGCAACGCGCGGATCCTTGAGGAAGACGGTGAAGGTCCTGCCGCCGGATGCCTTTCTGATCGCCCGCAGATAGGCCACCAGCCGTCGCCCGGAGGCGATGGCGATATCAGGAAAGGGCGGAGCGATCGGGCTATCTGCTGCGCCCGAGCGATGTCGCAGAGGGATCGGGCCGCGCGGCATGAACCATTCCCAGGGCCGGCCCGGAAGGATGGTTTTCTCGGTGACGCGAAGGCCAAGACGATTGGCCACGCCGAGGCATTGCACCCGATCACCGATCTTGCCATCGGTGAGCAGCCAGGCTGTCCTTCCCTGAAGCCTATGCGAATTTTCGCTCATGCGCCGCGCACCATCTGGGCAATCTTGACCGCATAGCGATCTGTCATGCCGGAAACATAGTCCGATAATGCGTGTAGCGCACTATAGTGATCGGTCACGCTGCGCAGATCGATGCCGGTCGCCCGTGCGAGCTGCTGCGGATAGGATTTCAGCTGCTCTGCATCCCAGCCGGCAGCGGCCAGCGCATCCAAGACCGGCATCAGCCCGTCGAGAACCTGATGAACGACATTGCGGCCCATCACTTCGAGTTCGGTTTTGCGCGGCGAGGTGAAAATGCGGGCGTTTGCGAGGTCCTTGATCGTGCCGAAACGCTCCCCGAGCCGCGAGACATCGACGAGGCCGGAGGAAAATGCGCCGGTCATGATCGCATCATAGTGATCACGAAATGCCTCGACGCTGGCCGCGATCGACTGGCTTATCGCCGTGGCGCGCAGAAAGGCGATATTTTCCGCTTCGCTGTTCCCTTCGATCGGCTCGCGCCCGGCCAGCTCCGACAGAAGCTGCGACACTTCGTGGTAGCCGAGATCACGCGATGTGAAGGCATCCTCAAGATCGAGGATGTTGTAACAGATGTCGTCGGCCGCCTCGACGAGAAAGACGAGCGGATGGCGCCGCCACCAGAGCGTACCGGAGGCCGATCTCTCCGCGACAAGCCCGGTCTGCTCCGCGACTTTCGCGAAGTTTTCCGCTTCGCTTGCGAAAATGCCGAATTTCTTCAGGCCGCAATAGCGCTCGGTGAGCGACGTCCTGGATCGCGCCGTCACCGGATATTTGGTGAAGGTCGCAAGTGTGGCATGGGTGAGCCGCATGCCGCCCTCGCCGCGATACATTTCGAGATTTGTGAGGATGCGGAAACCCTGTGCGTTGCCTTCGAATGCTTCGAATTCCTCGGCAAAAGCGGCTTGGCGATCGGCAAACAGACCGCGCCCGGAATCAAACCGTTCGGCGAACCAGGCGCCGATTGCATCCTCGCCCGAATGACCAAAGGGCGGATTGCCGATGTCATGGGCAAGGCAGGCGGCATGGACGACCCCGGCAAGGGTCATGCGACCGCCTTCGGCAATAAGCTTCTGCTCTTCGAGATAGTGTCCGACATCAATACCAAGTGAGCGACCGACACTTGCCGTTTCGACGCTGTGGATCAGGCGGTGATGGATATGGTCATTATCGTAGAGCGGATGGACCTGGGTCTTGTTGGCCAGACGCCGAAAAGGCGCGGAAAAGGAAATCCTGTCGGCATCCTGATCGAAGGCTGGCCGGTGCGGCTGGTGCCGGTAGGACGGATGGCCGAGCCTGCCGAGATCGAGAAGCCGGTCCCATTCCATCATCTGCGTCATCCCTCACCCCGTCCTTTCATGTGAATTATCGCTGCAGCCCCTGCCCGTGCGCCTGCGCCCTGTCGGCGCTACTCGGCGGCTTTGCCGGGCGGAGATTCAAGCGAATAGCTGTCGTCCGGATCGTCATCGCTCTCCAGCTCATAGGCATAGCTTTCGAGCATGGCATAGGCCTGCTCGATGAACTCGATCTGCTGTTCGGCGCTGTGGATGGCATCGGATATCGATTCGGAGCGCGCGCGCAGCATCGAGCCGAGCACATCACTGGCCCCGGCCTTGTTTTTCTTGCGCGCCAGCCGGTCGAGATGCTTGCGGACCCGCGTGCGATGGCGTTCAAGCTCGAGAATATGGAACCGGTTCTTGAGAATGTCGTCCGACAATTTGCGGCGCATTGCCGCAACCGGATCGAAACTGCCGGGTTCGCGCTCATCGAGGATCATCTCGTTGACCAGCGGCTCAAGCAGCATCAGCCCCTTCAGATCCTTCGGATCGGACAGTTCCGGGTCGAAGCCGGTATCGTCGAAGATCTTGCGGCGAACCGGATCCTTCAACAGGTCATAGGATGCCTGCAGCCGGGCGAACTGTTCTTCATCGCCGCCACTGTCAGGATGTGCTTCTTTCGCCAGACGCCGGTAGGCCGTGCGAATTGCCTTCTCGTCGGCATTGCGATCAAGGCCGAGTACTTCATAAGGGTCGATCAACATTCCACCCGCTTTGAGATCCAGTTTGGTGCTCTTCCACTAGCGCGCCGTCATGATGGGTTCAAGGCACAAAGCAGCAACCCGGTCATTGCCGCTATTCACAAAGATTTTGAACGGCTGGTTTGTCATTGATTCATGAAGGGGCGGTTTTATGACGGCCGCGCCGATTTGACATTTCTTCGCCATAATTCTAAACAGCGGCAGTCGCTTTAGACGCGTGTTGACGATCGTCATCTTGCGACACGGATCGCTATCTGGTCCTCACGGTTTGCAGCATTTGCCGTCTCCGATGGCAGCAGGCGCAGAAGCCTTGGCGCTGCAAAGGGTTTCAAACCCGTCGGCTTTCTACAGAAATGCCGTTCCGTTTTACGTGCGTTATCCCGGCCCTTTCCGGGACCTTGCGCCGACAACAATCAAACCGGCCACGTCATTGACGCGCAGTCTCGCGGCAATGCGGGCAAAGGATGTGCATGAACGTTAAACTGAGTGCTCAGAACGTATCGAAACTGTTCAACGACAAGCAGGGTGAAGGCGCATCCCGGCTTGCAAAGGGACAGTCCAAGGAAGAGATCTTCCGGGAAACCGGCGTGACCGTCGGCATCAACAATGTCAGCTTTGACGTCAATGAAGGCGAGATCTTCGTCATCATGGGACTGTCCGGCTCCGGAAAATCAACGCTCGTCCGCACGCTGAACGGTCTTATCCGTCCGACTTCGGGCAAGATCCTGATTGGCGATACGGATGTCGCCTCGTGCAGCAAGGATGCCTTGCGCGATGTGAGGCGGAAGAAAATCACCATGGTTTTCCAGCACTTTGCGCTGTTTCCGCATAAAACAGTTCTGGAGAATGTTGCCTTCGGCCTGAAGCTGAAAGGCATAGCGCGCGAAGATCGGAACAAGGCGGCGCTGAACTCTCTCGCCAAGGTCGGGCTCGATGCCTATGCCGACAGCCTTCCCGACCAGCTATCCGGTGGCATGCAGCAGCGTGTTGGCCTGGCGCGTGGCCTCGCCAATGATCCCGAAATCCTGCTGATGGACGAACCCTTCGGGGCGCTCGACCCGCTCATTCGCCGCGAAATGCAGGATGAGCTGATCGGCCTGCAGCGCGAACTGAAAAAGACCATCATCTTCATCACCCATGATCTCAACGAAGCCATGATCCTCGGAGACAGGATCGCCATCATGAAGGATGGCGCTTTCGTGCAGGTGGGTACCGCGCAGGAAATTGTTTCCGAGCCGTCAGACGATTATGTGCGCGCCTTCGTCGCCGATATCGATCGCTCGCGTGTCTTCAAGGTGTCTGATATCGCCTCGGACGCTGCCTGGGTGAATGCCGATGCGACGGCTTCCGATGCGCTCAAGGTCATGGACCGCCAGAAGAGCGACCTTGCCTATGTGGTGCGGGCCGGTGTTCCGGTCGGGCTGCTGATCCGCTCTGATGCGATGGAATGCGCCAGAACCACGCCCGTGCGCGACATCATGCATGCCGAGCCGCCGGTGGTTGCGGAAGAGGCCTATCTCAATGAAGTCTACGCGGCTGCACAGACAGGTGTTCCCATGGCGGTGACGAATGAGGACGGCAAGCTCGTCGGCGTCGTTTCGCAGGAACAGATTTTCGAGCAGCTCGCAAGCGGCCCTGCCGAAGAGGAGAGCGCGGACAGCGAACCCGCAGCCCCCGCTGGCAAGGTTGCCGAGTAATCTCAGGAGCTTATATGTTCGATCCTTCCGACTACCTTACCATTCCCTTTGACGATTGGGTCAACCATTTCGTCCGCGGCTTTCTGGTACCGAATTTCCGACCGTTCTTCCGCGCATTGCAGGTTCCGGTCAACGAAGTCCTGACGGCGTTCGATTCGTTCTTCAACTGGATGCCGATGCTGGTGACAATGGTGATCTTCGCGCTGATTGCCTGGCGTGTCGTCGGCCGGTCCATGGCCATCATCACCGTGCTTGGCTTTCTGTTTGTCGACCTTATCCAGCTCTGGCCGGATACGATGACGACGCTGGCAATGATCATCACCTCGGTACTGTTCTGTACCATTATCGGTGTTCCTGTCGGCATTCTGGTGGCCCGCAGCGACACCGGCTGGAAGATCATCCGGCCGATCCTCGACATCATGCAGACCGTTCCGAGCTTCGTCTATCTGGTGCCGATCGTCATGCTGTTCGGCGTTGGCATGGCGCCTGGCATCATCGCAACGATCATCTTTGCCCTGCCGCCGATCATCCGCATGACCAATCTGGGCATTCGCAATGTCCGAAAGGATCTGATCGAGGCCGCGGAAGCCTTTGGTGCAACCGGATCGCAGACCCTGATTGAAGTGCAGATCCCGCTGGCCATGCGCACCATCATGGCCGGGTTGAACCAGACCCTGATGCTGGCCATGTCGATGGTTGTGATTGCGGCGCTGATTGGTGCCGGTGGACTTGGCCAGGTGGTCAATACCGGCCTGGGCCGGCTGGATGTGGGCGGTGCAACGGCCGGCGGTGTCGGCATTGTCATTCTCGCCATCGTGCTCGACCGCATCACCCAGGGCTTTGCCGAACCCGGTTCGTCCAGCCGCATGACGTTGTGGCAGGCGCTTGCCACCTTCGTGCGCGGCCAGAAGACGGATGAGGCCTAGCGCATCGGCTCGAAAATCGGAATCGATTTTCGAAAAGGACGATGCGTTGATTCAAGACGATAGAGCGTCCTGGTGCGTCCAAAAGGACGCACGGCGCTCTAGCGCAATGCCCCGGTGGCCGAACTGTTTTTCGGATCAAGGGGCGTGCAGCTTGGATATGTCCGAGCATCTTTCGGGCGTCTTCAATGACGCAGAGGCCCGAAGGAAGAACCGTTTCGGCAGGCACGAATTCGCCTGCCGCAAGACCGGACGGCACTGCCGTCCCAAGGGATCTCCGATCCCGCTCTAGAGGCACTGCCGCCCTTTTCTGCGGCAATGACGCAACACGAACGAAACGGAGAGACACTCATGAATCTCAAACTCACCACGATCGGTGCAGCCATTGCATTGTCGCTGGCCTCGATGGCTCCGGCCATGGCCGCCGACCAGCCCGGCGCCGGCAAGACCATCAAGATGGCTCAGGCCACCTGGGACACCGGCTGGTTCCAGGCTGAAATCTACAAGCAGATGTTTGAAGATCTCGGCTACAGCGTCAGCGGACCGATGACACTCGATGCATCGGCATTCTATCAGGCTGTTTCGCAGGGCGATGTCGACCTTTGGGTCAACGGCTGGTTCCCGCTGCATGAAACCTACAAGCCGACATTCGAAGGCTATGCCGAAGTTGACGGTGCCGTCGCCGTTGGCGGCGCGCTGCAGGGCTATCTGGTCGACAAGGCCGCCATCGACGAATTCGGCATCAAGACGCTGGATGACTTCAAGCGTCCGGAAGTCAAGAAGGCGTTTGACCGCGACGGCGACGGCCGTGCCGATCTCGTTGCCTGCCCGCCCGGCTGGGGCTGCGAAGTCACCATCACTGACACGCTGAACGATTTCGATCTCAATGACGACATCGAAGCGATCAAGGCGGGCTATTCTGCGTCAATGGCTGATGCGATCGCCGCCTATCAGAACGGCGAACATATCCTGTTCTACACCTGGACGCCGAACTGGACCGTGAACGAGCTCAAGCCCGGCAAGGATGTCATGTGGATTGAAGTCCCGCAGAAGGACGGCGTAGACATGCCGGCTCCGGCTGAGGGCCTTGATACCTGCGTTGCCGATCCCTGCTCGATGGGCTTTGTTGCCAACGATATCGTTCCGGTGATCAACACCAAGTTCAAGGAAGCCAATCCGGCCGTTGATGCCCTGCTTCAGGCCGCATCAATCCCGCTTGAGGATATCTTTGCGCAGAATTCTGCCATGAATAATGGTGACGATGACGTCAAGGCACAGGCCACCGCCTGGATCAAGGCACATCAGGAGCAGGTTGACGGCTGGCTCGACGCCGCCCGTGCTGCAGCCAACTGATCACCGGTGCTGATGGAGCGCGGCGCCGGCAGGCGTTAGCCGTTCTGTCGCAGCTGCCGGACAAGGCTCAATGAAGAAGGCCCGAAGCGTCAGCGCTTCGGGCCTTTTGCAGTTCTACGCCTGACGCCGCCAGAACGCCCATTTCGGTATGGGCTGCAATGCAGGGATCAGAACCTGTTTCTTGCGCAATCGCTTGGTCAGATGCTTGGCGGCGCGGTTCCAGCGCCATTGCAGCTTGTCGGCGATGAAAAGACGAAACTCATCAGCCGGGCTGCCGATTGCGCGCTGTGCTCTGCCAAGATCACGGCGAAAGACGTCGAGCAGTTGCGGATCTGCCTTGCGCAGAAGGCTCAACGTCAATGTCGGATTGAGCCTGAGGGCTTCCGCCAGCATCGAGAAACCGGAAATATTGCCGAGCGAGACATTGGTGAAATAGAAGCGCTTGGCGCATGCCATTGCCACAAGATCGGTTAGCGCTGCGAGATTGCGCTGGAAAGCGCCCTGATGCCCAAGCTGATGGCCGAACAACCCGCCATTGTCAGGCACTTCGCTCAGCATCAGCACATCGGCGCAGCCTTTCAGAAGTCCCGGCGCTTCCGCCTGGACTTGCGGGCTGTCGGTGCACAGCAGCACGCGACGGCCCCGCAATGACGGCGACAAGCGTTTCAGAAAGGTCCGATAATCCGTCTGGTAATCGGTGTGACGCACATGAACGGCATCATAGCCAAGCTTGAGTGCCAGCAGACGCCTGACAATTTCCGTTGCTATTAGCGGTTGAAAGCAGACATGCTGCAGGAAATTGAAGGAGTCGCGGCCACCACCGCATTGCTCGTGAACCAGAAGTTGTTCTTCGTGGTCTGCTGACATGTCAAATTGGACCGGCTCTTCAAGGTCCGTCAGCACATAACCCTGCTCGACGAATTTGAGTTCATAACTTGAAAGTCGGTGAGCCACCGCTGCGGGTCTGACGCTGTCCATCTGGTCGAGCGCCTGAAGAAGGTCGGGCGTATAGGTTTTCAGCACCGTGCCAAAGTGAGGAAGCGGTTCAAAATAATTGCTAAACGCGTCTTTGAGGTTGCCTGCGCTGGTATCGATGACGAGCGTTCTTCCGAAACGCTGCGCATAACTTCTGCTCAGCTCGAGCTGCACGAGGCTGTCATTCAATCCGCCCAGCGGTCGCGCCAGAAGAAATTTCTCAAAATTCATGATGCTAGGTAACATTTGTTGACTGAATGTTGTCAACTAATGGAAATCTAAATTTTTGGCAATAATAGCCGAAAAGAAAAACAACCCTGAGTAAAATATTTCGATCGATTTACGCTTATCTGGCCACCAGGTCATTACAAGATTTGATCACGTGACCATAAAAGTCCTGCAACCCATGGCAGAGATAGTGGAGACCGGCTTCGCCATCGGATGTCTTCAGAAATCGGTCCTTCGGACAGTGTCCCCAGCAGAGCTGGAGATAGCGGCATTGCTGGCATTTCTTCGGCAGGTCTTTTGATTTGTCGAAGCCAAATCGCATCTGCTTCTCGCCGAAAGCGAGATTGCCCTCATGCTGTTCGAGAATGTTTCCGATCTTGAATTCCGGATAGACGAAGTGGTCGCAGCTATAGACGTCGCCATTATGTTCGACGGCCACGGCCTTGCCGCAGATCCGGCTGGTGACGCATTGCTGTGAACCGCGTCCGAGCAGCATAGAGAGGATGTTTTCGAACTGATCGACGAAGACCTTGCCGAAATCCCGCTCCTGCCATTCATCCCAAATCGTATTCAGGAACCGACCCCACTGCTTGGGGCTGACCGACCAGTCGGCGACCACCGACCATGATTTCCCGGGCTGAGCGGCGGGCGCATTCTCGCGCGGCAGAAGGTTGGGGTCCCAATGCTGCGGGGCCGTCTGGAAGAAATCCTTCTTTTCCATGCCGGGAATAAACTGGATCAGCCGCGGCTGGATCTCGTCGCGCAGGAAGCGGTAGACCTCGAGCGGATGTTCGGCATTGGCATTGTTGACCACGCAGAGCGCGCTGAAGGGAACCTCATAGGCCTTAAGACGCTTTGCTGCGGCGAGCACCTTCTGGAAGCTCGGCCGGCCGGCCTTGTTGACGCGGTAGAGATCATGCAGATGTTCCGGACCGTCGATCGAAAGACCGACCAGAAAATTATGGTCCTTGAGGAAACGGCACCATTCCTCGTCCAAAAGGACGCCATTGGTCTGCAGGTCATTCTCGATTCGCTGCCCCGGCTTGGCGTAGCGTTTCTGCAGCGCGACCACCTTCTTGAAGAAATCGAGCCCCATCAAGGTCGGCTCGCCGCCCTGCCAGCTGAAGACAACCTCGTCGCCATCCTGAGCCTCGATATACTGACGGACGTGCTGCTCAAGCACGGCATCGCTCATGCGCGGCGCCTTGGGTTGATGGAGGAGCCCTTCCTTGTGCAGGTAGAAACAATAGGTGCAGTCGAGATTGCACTGTGCACCGGAGGGCTTCAGCATGGCATGGAAGCGGTGCGCCTGACCCTTGGCCGCGTAGCGATCGGGGTCAAGGCTGGGAAAGGTTTCTTGCTGGTCCGTCGCCGTATCGGTCAGATCCATGGCGCCCTCCATATTTCACGTCTTCAAGAGTTTGAGAAAAGAGCTGACATGTCAATGGGCTTGCGAAATCTTCCGCTGCGCCCGTGCCCGGGCTTGTCGATCCGGTATGCGAACGCTTCGTTGCCTATAGGCCGTTCATTCCTGCGGAAAGACCGTCATCCAGTCATTTTTCATGCTGATGATGTGCCAGCCCTGGCTTTCGGCATCATCCAACCCCTTGTCGAGCCGACCGAAATGGCTGTCGCGGTCATAGGCATATTCGCGAACGCCGTCATCGTGATGGACGATCATGCCGAGCCGCTTGCCCGCGCCATTCGTGGTCCATTGCAGCATCTGGTAATCGCCGTCGGAATTGCCGAAAGCAGCGATCGGGCGGCGGCCGATATGCGACAGGATGCCGACAGGCTTGCCATCCTTGTCGTCGATGAAACCGATCTTTCCGGTGCGCTCCAGGCTGGGTACGCCGTCGATCACCTTGTATTCGGAGACGATGGATGAGCCGACGACCTGCTCGGGCGGGATACCGTAAACCTTTTCCGTCCAGGGACGCATGAACTCGATGCCACCGCCGGAGACGATATAGGTCTTGAAACCGTTTGCCCGCAGATAATCCATCAGTTCAAGCATGGGCTCATAGACCAGCGAGGTATAGGCCTTGTCGAAATGGGGATCTTTGGCGGTGGAGATCCAGCGCGTCACGATCTCCGCAAATGCATCCGTGCTCATGCCGGCATGGGTCGCGGCGACGATCTCCATGAGGCCTTGCTCGCCGGATGCGCTGAGCGTTTCCATGTCATTTTCAAGAATGGACTGAAATGGCTGCGTCGTCTGCCATTCGGGATGTTGCGGAGCAAGCTGATGGACGCGGTCGATCGCAAAGGCCAGCTGCGTATACATAGGCTGCTCGACCCAGAGCGTACCATCATTGTCGAAGGTCGCCACACGCTCCGGAACCGGAACGAAATCGGCACTGCCTTCGCTCGTGACGTCTGTGACAAAATCGACGATAGCCTGTTTGCTGGCACCATCCTGCCAGGAGGGCAGCGCGGCGTCCTGGGCAAATGCGGCAACCGATACCGATATCGCGCTGCAGATGACGACAGACGCGGTTATGAACACAGAGCGGTGACGCATGGTTATCTTTCCTCCGCTGGAAATGGTGGGATCTTGACGCAACTTCCAAAGCCCCCGCCACGCTCGGGCGTGACGGGGATGTGCTGGGAAACCTGATCAGTTTCCGGTCGGAAGACCGATGCTGAACCCTTTCTCCTTGAGTGCATCCTGAACGAACTTCAGATTCTGATACTGGGTGATCGTGATCGGGCCGGTATAGGTTTCGCTCTGCAGCTTCCGTGGCGGATATTGCAGATAGGTCTTCATGATCTTGGCCATCGCATCATTGGCGGGGATCGTCGCCCATGTGCTTTCCGTGAAATTGTTCATGAAGATGTCGTAGCGTTCCTGCGGGTCGGCGGCCAGATCGAAGACCTGGGGGACCGTTGCAACGTATTTTTCAGCGCCTTTCCAGCCGAGATTGGTATCGACGGCCAGGCCGCCGGTTGTCATGCCATTGTCGCCGCGAAGGTTGAACACATATTTGAAGTTGTCGACACGCACGGCGCCGGGCGTCAGCTCGTTTTCGGTGAAGTAGAACCATTCGCGGCGTTCATCCGGCCCTGTGCCCTCAAGCACCGGCGTCAGGTCATAGCTGTCGAAGATGGTCGGCTTGCCTTCGCGATCTTCCGTCGGCAGGGTAACGCCCGCAGCAGAAGCGAATGTGGCCATCAGATCCAATCCGCCAGCAATGTCATCGCTGCGCGTGCCGGGCTTCACATGGCCGGGCCAGCGGACAATCGCCGGAACACGGCTGCCGCCTTCGCGGTCCGTTCCCTTGGTCGAACGGAACGGCGTATAGCCGGCATCCGGATAGACATCCTGCCATGCGCCATTGTCGACGGTGTAGAAGACGAGGGTGTTTTCGGAAAGACCGAGCGCGTCCAGCTTGTCGAGGATTTCGCCGACGCGGAAATCCAGTTCCACGACCGAATCGGAATATTTCGATTTCGATACCGATTTGCCGATGAAATCGGGGTGCGGAAGGTTCGGCTGGTGGTTCTTCATGAAGTTCACATTGATGAAGAACGGTTCGGACTTGTCCTTGGCCGCCTCTTCAAGGAAGCCCATTGCCGCCTGTCCGACATAGGCATCCAGATAGGGAATGCCGACAATGCCCTTGTCCGGCGTGTCGACATACTGACCATTGACCTTGAAGTCTTCGGTTGCCTTTTCGCCAGCCTTGCCGGAAAGCGCGCCCGTGGTCGTCTTCACATAAACATCACGGATATCCTGGCTCATATTGGGGAAGAATTTGGGGTCGGTATAGGTGTAGGCGTTGAGATGATAGAGAAAGGCATATTTCATCTCGTCATAGCCCTGCGCATTCGGCAGGGCATAGTCGGCCTCGCCCAGGTGCCACTTCCCGGTGAAATAGGTCTTGTAGCCCCCCGTCTTCAGAACGGAAGCGAGCGTCCACTCGGCAGCCGGCAGTCCGCCGCCCTGCCCCTGAAACGCCACGGTGGTCATGCCGGAGCGGTTGGGGATGCGCCCGGTCTGCATGGCCGCGCGACCGGGTGTCGAGCTCGGCTGGCCATAGAAATTCGTGAAGAACATGCCTTCCGAGGCAAATTTATCAAAGTTCGGTGTAGGCATGCCGCGGGCGGCACCACCGAGATAAGGTCCGAGATCGCCCCAGCCCGTATCATCCGAGACGATCAGCAGAATATTCGGCTTGGTCTGTTGCTGTGCGGCCGCCTGCCCGGCCGTCAGGGCAATGGCTGAACAGGCAAAAAGCGATGCAGCGATCGATGACGTTTTCATCCCGTATCTCCAATCTGGATGCTTGCATTTCAGATTATCTGCAGAGATCGGCCTTCATCTGTGAAAACAGACCTCCCACACATCAACGGGATCCTGGTCGTGCTTAATCCTGACGTTTCACGCCAACAGGCCGCCCGCCCCTTGCTCTGATGCAGAACCCTTGCGGCTTCTGATCGGCAGACAACAGATCTAAATCGATTTATCTGCCCATGAGTCTATTTTTCGGATTTGCTATTCTATACAAGTAGAAATCTATAGCTAAATTATATGAAAATCAATAAATCATGAAATTTTCGCAATAAATAACTGCATAATACAAAGTAGAAATGCGTCTTATCAATTATTTTCAATGATGACGAAAATTGTAGTGTTTAGTTAAGAGGCTGAATTGGCTGGTTTTTATTGTAAAACCCTCTGGGTCTCCATCAGCTGTTGCTTTGAACGGAAAGTCTGCGTGAACGGGCCGGAAAGCCGTTGTACAGGCAAGACGCGCCGGACCGTGCCGGGCGGAGGGCTTGGTCCCTCTGACTGATGGGGCGGCCAACTGTTCGGGCTGATGCTGCCAGCCTCAGACCGGCGCCAAGGTCTCGGGTAGCGACAATTTATAATCAGAAAAGGATCAAGCTATAGCTAATTCTATAGTTGATTTTGGGGATCTCCTAAAATCCCTTTATTCTGATCTAGACCCATTCAAGGTAGTCTCGACAAATGCCGCACCGACGGCACCACAGCATCGTCCGACCAGGCAAGCACCACGCCGAATGACATGCCGCCTAAGGCGAGAGACCGGTCAGGATGATCGCTTCTCTTGGAGGTCAATTTGCGCGCCGGTAACAGGTTTTGTTACACACATAGTGCGAACTACGCATCTTGAATGAGGGTGTAGAATTTTAATGAAATAAAATTAGAAACTTAGCGCACTATGAGTGGCTAGTTTTTGGTGCGGTCGAGATGCAACCTGAATTCTATCAGGGCATTGAAAATGAATGATAAAGCTATTTCTATCTAAAAGTTGTTACACGTTTTGTTACGTTTTTTGTTGCGTTTATGTGAACCACTAATTGAGACGCAAATCGGCTTCCGCTGCATACTCAAGAACTGGGAATGCAGCCATGAAATCAGAGTCTGACGAGACATCTGGAAAATAGATGAAACGCCGAACCGAGCCTAGTGGAGTGGCCAAACCGTTCCGGCGAAAGGCGCTGCTAGGTACGGCTCTTTCATAGTGCCATTTTCACTCAAGTGACCATTTTTGTCCAAGAAATGGCCCAAAATCATGCATCTATCGGTCATTTTTTCAATAATTGTCCAATTTTGTACTATTAAAAAATTGTCGAAATTATGTACTTTTCCTCTCGTCAAAAGGAGCTAAAGATGCACATCGAACCAAAACGCGTCAGGACGTTACGCGAGAACAAGGGGTGGTCCCCAGAAGCGCTTGCTGGCCGGACAAGCAAGTTGAAGGGCGAAGACGGGCGTTCCCTCGCAATAAGCGCGAAGACGATCCGGCGCCTAGAATGCAGCGATAATCACAAGCCGCGCGCAAATACATTGTGCAGCCTTGCAAGGGCCCTTGGAGTCGAGAGCGGGGTTCTGACTGGCGAATTGCCAATGCCTAGTGAGCGGAAGCAGGAGGGCAGCAAACCTTCTGTTCAAATCTCTGCTCTCATCCGTTCTCGGTATCGTCTTGCCTATGCGCTGATAAAGCGGCGCTACGGCGTACCGGCTTCTGCCCTCATCGAGATGGCCCCGTTACTCTTCACCCTTTTGGCCGAAGACAGTCTACGCCAGCGGAGGGAGCACCTAACTCGAATTCGCGCGGCCATCGCTGAACTGCGGGGTCAGCACGACGCTGCGGGACGACTCGCGTATGCGCTTGGCGCCTATAGGGCGGAGGACATCGCAGATGGCGAAGAAGCCTCCATCGAAGCGGGTGACGTTTTTGGTCGTATGGTGCCTGAGGCTTCCTATGAGGCGGAAAGCAACTTTGACGCGACAAACCCCTTCGCCGACTATCTGAAAGACTTGGCCGACAAGCTCGAGGTCGCTGAAAAGGTCAGGGTCGACGAAGGTACCGCCTACGCCGATGCTCCGGATGGCTTCCCGGAATACGTGGTTTGCGGTGCGGACCTCGACTTGATCGTCGCATCTTCGGATCGCGCGCGTTTCGGCCTGGAGCAAGGGCATGTGCACTTGGCTGATGTCCCCGACGAACTGCTGAACCACGAGGCTACAGCAGAACGCATCCGATGGATCGAAGAGCGTGTCCCCGAGTCGGAATGGTCCCGCTGGACTTCAATGATCGCATCGTTCGACCTCGATCTGACCTTAGATTCTGGAGCAGCCCAATGATTGCGCTCGAACTCACGCGTCATGCAGCGACACGTATTCGACAAAGGGGCATGCGCGAGGACGATGTTGGCGTCATCGTCGCTCACGGTACTCAGATCGGCGCAGATACATACGTACTGCGCGGCCAGGACGTTGCGGGGCAAATCGCCAAATACAAAAAGGAAATTGCGCGCCTCGAGCGCCTTCGGGACCACAAGGTCGTATTGGCGGGGGACGCGGTCGTGACCTGCTGCCTCGTCCACGAACGTGGTCGGAGGCGGCTTCGCAACAGTGGAAAAGAGAGAGTACAATAATGACTAGGTCAAACCACATTGCGGTCGCGCTACCGGAGGCGACCATAGTTGCACTCGCGCGGCACGCCCGCCCAGGCGAGTCGCTCGCCGAAGTGGTCGCGCGCCTCATCTCGGCCCAGAACGCGGTCGGAGTTTCAACTCCCATCCCTGCAAAACGAAATCGTGACCGCTATAAGATCTCTGTTCTTGGACATGACCGGACGTGCGCGACCTTGGCCGACGTCTTGTCTTACACGCTCACGACGCTGGAGGAACTTGACGACACTTTCCTTCATCAGTTGAGCAAAGGTGGCGGTCGGATCAGGCCTTATGTGACTCCGGGCTTCGATGACGTCCACCCGGGTCGTCCCGACCTAAACCAACAATACGCGCGTGAACTCTGGCCTGGCGCAGGGTGGTGGAT
Organism: Martelella sp. HB161492; assembly: GCF_013184775.1. Taxonomy (GTDB): domain Bacteria; phylum Pseudomonadota; class Alphaproteobacteria; order Rhizobiales; family Rhizobiaceae; genus Martelella. The sequence continues at coordinate 288 of NZ_JAATVV010000002.1, read as the reverse complement.
AAGCACCAACAGCTCAAAGGCCGATGTGAAACGTATACTGAGCGCCGCATGCGACGTAGCTGGACTCGAGTTCGGCCGCGACGTAGTCTTCTCGAACCGATGATCTTCATATGACTATATCGTATGGAACCGGTCTCTTCGTACGGACTGCAGCGAACGGCAGGAAAGTCCGCACTGCCGGCCGTCGACTTAGGGTCAGGACTTCGGTAAAGGGGCCGTTCCAGTCAAGCGAAAAGTGACGGCCGCAGCAGCGCCATTGTGCTGCCACTGCGGTAAATAATCCCGACA
>NZ_JAATVV010000019.1 GCF_013184775.1 Martelella sp. HB161492 | reverse complement strand
GCTTTCATCCGCGTCCGATTCCGTTGAACCCAGCGTCACGGCAAGCGATGTCGGCGCATAGCCGCTCATCACGCCGATGCCGCCGCCGCCGCCAATCGATTGGGCAATGACGCCGATGGAAGAAAAGCCTGAGGTGTAGATGTTCGAGACATAGGCATAGACGGAACCGCCTGTTCCGCCGGTTTCGGACGATGTTGAGCCAAGGGCAATGGAGGCATCGACCGTTATGCTGTTGACGAGAACATTCTCGGTGGTGGTCTGGTTCGAACTGAGCGATACGGTGCCGCCGCCGGCGCCAATCGACTGGGCAACGACGCCGTGGGAAAGGGCGCCGGACGTCGTGATGCTGCCGTAGGAATAATCGGAGCTGCCCTTGACCCTGGTGCCGAAGACCACCATGCCGCCATTGCCGCCGTCGCCACCGGATGCGGCCGCAGTGCCCGACAGCTTGGTTTCCACCGTCCCGGCATAGACGAGGGAGATGTGGTAGTTCTCGAATTCCTTCAGTTCGGCGTCGATCGAGTTCGCATGGGAAACGGAACTGGTGCCGGAGCCGCCAATACCGCCACCGCCGCCGAGGGACTGGACAACGACACCGCTGGAGGCATCGCCCGAGGTGACAATCTTGCCATTGTTCCAGGCATAGGCCTTGCCGCCGTCGCCGCCGTCGCCACCCGTCGCACCGGCACTGATCGTGACGGTCGTATCGGCCTCGATATCGCCGCCGCCGGCACCGCCAATACCGCCGCCGCCGCCGATCGACTGAACGACGAGTGCATTGGAGTTGTTGCCTTTGGTAACAAGGATGCCTGAATCGGCAACCCCCGCCTTTGCCGTTCCGCCATCGCCGCCAGACCCGGAACCGCCGCCGAGATTGACAGAGATTGCAACGGACGAATCCTCGAAGAAGCCGATTGTGTCGCTTTCGCCACTGCCGCCGGTTCCGCCGCCACCGCCAATCGATTGCACGAGCATGCCGGTGGCGAAATTTCCGCCGGTATAGATGTAGCCCATATTATGGGCGTAGGCGTAGCCGCCGGTTCCGCCATCGCCCCCCGTTCCACCGACCGTGCTGTCGACCTTCAGCGTGAAGGTCTTGTCGGCGGTTGCCTCCTTGATCTCGGCCCAGTCGCCGGAAAGCTCGGCCATGATGCTGGCGATTGTCGCTGTCGCAGAAGAGGCCGTGGCATCGCCACCATTGCCGCCCCCGCCGCCGATGGATTGAACCACCAAGCCGTTCGAACCATCGCCCGTTGTCACGATCGAACCGCTTTTTTCCACCCAGGCCTTGGCGTCACCACCATTACCGCCGTCCCCGGCATAACCACCGATGGAATTCGTGATCGACAGCGAGAAGGCGTGGCCGCTGCTGTCCAGTGGTACGCCGAGCGCGAGCGCGCTTGCCGTTGATGTTCCGCCATCGCCGCCGCCGCCGCCGATCGACTGCACCAGCAGGCCGGTGGCGTCCGTCCCGGATGTCTTGATGGTTCCCGCTGCATAGGCCGTCGCAGTTCCGCCATCACCGCCTTCGCCACCCTGTCCGCCGATTGAAACGGCCATGGTAAAGGCAAGGGCGGAGGTTTCCGATTTTGCCGCACCGCCCGTGCCGCCGCCGCCGCCGATTGACTGCACGATGACCGCCGTCGCGCCATCACCTGATGTCGTGACCGTTCCGCTGCTGCTTTTCTCGTAGATCGCATCGCCGCCATCGCCGCCGGATCCGCCACTTCCGCCGATGGCCAGAGAGCCACCGAAAACAGACCATGCCGTGGCAGAGCCGCCCGTGCCGCCGCCGCCGCCGATCGACTGGATGATGATGCCGGAGGCATAGTCGCCATAGGTGACGATATCAGACTCATTGTAGACTTTTGCCGTGCCGCCATCGCCGCCGGATCCGCCTGTGCCGCCAACGGCATAGAAGAAACCCACGTTGTTGCGGCCGGTGCCGCCGCCGCCGCCAATCGATTGTGCCACGATGCCGTGCGCTTCCGAACCATAGGTCGTCAGCGTGGCATAGTTCTTCACCGTGACGGTTGAACCATCCGAGCCGGTGCCGCCGCCATCGGCGTCGCCCTTGCCGCCGACATAGCCTGAGGCACCCTTGCCGACATTGTTGCCGCCGCCGCCGCCGATCGACTGGGCCAGGATTGCGATGCCGCCACCGATATCGGTGCTGGAATCGGTATCCGTATCCGTCGAGGAATAGCCGCCATGGGTGGTGATCGATCCCTTGTTGATGACAAGGACGGCTGCCGCATCTGCGGATTGCGACGATCCGCCAAGCGTCTGGGCGCTGCTACTGGAGGTCAGGGCGCCATAGCTGTCTGTGGAAAGCGTCGAGGTTGAGGTCAGTATACCGCCGCCGCCGCCGATCGACATGGCGACAATGCCATGGGAATCGACGCCGTAGGTTACAATCGAGGCATAGTTATAGACGCTGACATTGCCGCTGGTATTGGAGCCAAGGCTGTAGCTGCCCCAGTTGAACGCCTCGTAACCGCTCCATTCATAGAGGCCACCGCCCGATCCGGCGGAAATGGCCACGATCCCGTTTGAATAGTTGCCCTTCGTCGTAATGGCGAAATCATTCTTGACGGTGACATTGCCCGCCACACCGCCACTGGATGAGGTGCTTTGGGCTTTGGTCGTTTCCTGCCCGGCGCCGCCCAGCGACATGGCAACGATGCCGCTCGAATGCGCGCCCGCCGTATAGATCGTCCCGCCGCCGGTCAGCGACACGGCCACATTGCCGGCTGTTCCGCCTGCCTTGCCATGTCCATAGCCATAAACGCTGGCACCGCCATAGCTCGCCGCGAAAATGCCGTCGGAATGGTCGCCGGAGGTCTTGAGTGTGGTGGTGGAGGCGCCGTAGATCGTTACATAGACATTTCCGCCGTCTCCTCCATCAAAGACTGTGGCGCTGGCCTGGATCATGTTGCCCCAGCCGCCATAGCTGATTGCGGAAATCGCCGCGCCGCTGGTCCGCCCGGTCTGGGTCCAGATGCTGGCGATCTTGGCGGATGACGTTGTGATGATCGAGCCGCTGAACACGTTGGTACTGGAACCGAGCGTGACGGAAACGTCGCCGGCATTCCCGCCTGTACCACCCTGAATATAGTTCTGGTACAAGTTGCCCCAATATTCATAAACACGCTTTTCGCTCAGATAGAGATTGTTGCCGCCATATGAGGCCGCAAAGATCCCGCCGCCTGCGGATGTAGACGTGATCGTGTCGACGTCGCCGGAAACGGTAATGGTGACCGTGCCGCCGCTGCCGCCGGTTCCACCGGACGAAGCCCCGCCGCGGCTGATTGCCAGGATTGCCGTTCCGGCCGCCGAAACCGATCCGCTATCGGTAATCGTGATGGCGCCGGCGGAGCCGCCATCGGCATTGTTGTAAGGGTAGCCGCCTGAACTGACTGCATAGATGCCGTTGCCGACGGTGCTGGCAATGCTGCCCGTATTGACAATCGTGATCGCGCCTGCGTCTCCGCCGGCGCTGTATTTGTCGTCACCGCCGGAGTGAGTATTGCTGCCGAAAGAGATGACTCGAATGGCATCCGACTGGCTCTTGGAATAGTAATTGGTGCCGTAGGGTGCATCAAAGGCAATCAGCGCCGAGATATCCTGGGTTTCGGTAATGCTGATATCGGCATAATTATACAGCGAAATAGTGAGCCCGCGCTGACCGTGTTCGGGGAACCGATCGTAATCGTTGTAATAGCCATAACTGCCGGAATATTTAGGGGTTGGGGACCGATACCAGGTCATCGCACCGCCATAGGCATATTGCGGCGATGTCACCGTTGTCGATGAGGAAATCGTGCATTTGAAGGTGACGTTGGAAACGTCGTCATCCTTGCTGGCATAGGCGCTTGTCGATGATGGCGTGCAGGTCGCAGCCGCATAGGCCCTTGAATAGAAACCGCGATTGTAAAAGGGCAGGGGAACGCCTGCCAGCGTGCCTGCCAGGGCCGTCGTCTGGAACAGGATGGAAGATGCGATCCACCTTGTTTTGGCCGACAAGTGTCTGTTCTTGCCGGAACGGTTTTTGTCTTGGCGGGGGGCTTTTGCAGATTGCGGATACGTCTCGTCACTGGGCTGACGCATAAAAAATTGCCTTACTATGCGGTATGAGATCTCAATAGATATGAAAATTTTTACATGTCACACTGTATGTATGATGCATTCAGTTGACCAGATTTTTTTCGCTAAATTAGCGGGATAAAAGGTCTTGTCCGCCAAACGACGTGCGGACCTGAAGCTGCGATTTGCACAGCGCATCCAGAAGGCCGGGCTGGCGCTTTCAATCAGATATCAACGGTCGTCAAGCTGATCGCGGTGGGGCAGCGCATGCGCAGCGGTCCGCGCATATCCGCCGCCGCAGCCTTGGGGCAGGATGCGCTATTCGCCCTGCTGGATGCTCAGCGGATAGCGTTGCGGGTGATGGATGGATGTCGAGACGTTGATTGGGTAATTTTCGTCGTCATAGGCGACCTGGTCGAGCGTAAGCACAGCAGAGCGCGGCTCAAGCTGAAGCAGCTGCTCTTCCTCCGCATCCGGGCAGCGCGCGCTGATGGTCGTCTGTCCGCGCATCGGCCTCAGACCGTAGCGCTCGTGGAGTTCCTTGTAGAGCGAGCGGTTGCCGGTGGACCAGTCCAGCGTCACCAGGCCAGGGCAGCGCCCGGGTTCAAGCCAGTCATACTGAATGACGACCGGCGTCCCGTTGAGCGTCCGCAGCCGTTTCAAGAGCACGACGTCCGCCGCCGCCGGCAGATAAAGTGCCCGGGTGATGTCGGCAGGCGCCGGACAGATCTTCGCCTCGATCAGCCGGCTGCCGGGGGTCATGCCCTTGGCAATGGCATTTGAGGTGAAGCTCTTCAGCAGGTGAAGCTCGAAAGGTTCGTGCTTGCCCGTGACGTAGAAGCCCTTGCCTGGCTGGCTTTGCAGAAGTCCTTCCTGCACCAGTTCCATCAGCGCCTGACGAACGGTGATGCGGCTGACGCCATAGAAATTGACAAGCTCGCGCTCCGACATGAGCTTGGCGTGGGGCGCAAGAGAGCCGTCGCGGATCGCCTCGAGAATGCTCGCTTTCACCTGACGGTAAAGCGGCTGCTGGTCGCTACGATCGAGCGGGCGCATTCGGTCCAGCTGATCCATGGTTTCCCTGCTGATGGATGGTGTTCGAGCAGACATCGTTTCCCGCAAAAATTTCCCCGTGTCACTGGTTGCATGAAAATGCGGTTCAAGGCAACAGCCTATCTTGACATATCTGGTTATAACAGGTTCACTCATCGCAGATTATATCTGAGGTGCAAGCGTGAAACTGACTTTGATTGGTGGCGGCGGCGTAAGGTCTCCCCTTTTTGTGGCATCGGCCCTTCGCCGGGCGGAACGCAGCGGGCTGAAGGAGATCTGCCTTCATGATGTCGATGCGAAAAAGCTGGAGATCTTTGGTGGAATAGCTGCGGAGATTACCCGTCGCGTCCAGTCTCCGGTGCGTATCACCACCTCGCTTGACGCCGAGCGGGCGCTTGAGGGGGCCGACTATGTGGTGACCACGGTCAGGCCTGGTGGCGAGGATGGCCGCGTCAAGGATGAGCGTATCGCGCTCTCGCATGGAGTTTTGGGGCAGGAGACGACCGGGCCGGGTGGTTTCGCCATGGCTCTGCGCAGCATTCCCGTCATTACGGAATATGCAAGTCTGCTGAAGCGCGTCAGCCCTGATGCCTGGCTTTTCAACTTCACCAATCCGGCTGGCCTGGTGGCCCAGGCCCTCAGTGATGCCGGCTTTGACCGTGTCGTTGGCATCTGCGATGGCGCCAACGCCGCGCAGGAAGCCGTCGCCCAGAAACTCGATGTCTCCGTGCGCGAGGTTCAGGCGGAGGTGTTCGGGCTTAATCACCTGTCCTATACGCGGGCGGCCTATGTTGATGGCAAGGAGGTCCTGCAGGGGCTTCTTGACGATGACAGTTTTCTGGCCGAAACGCCGCAGCGCATTTTCGATCCGGCGATCATCCGCCGCCATCGCCTGTGGCTGAACGAATATCTCTACTATTTCTACTATGCTGAAAAGGCGCTGGGCGATATTCAGGCCGATACCCGCACGCGTGGCGAAGAGGTGCGTGACCTCAACCGCGATCTGGTCGCGCAGCTCTCGGCGATCGGTGTCGACCGCGATGCCGAAGCAGCGCTTTCAGCCTATTTCGCCTATGAACAGCGGCGCGAAGCGACTTATATGCATTACGCTCGGCCAGAGGCGCCGAGCATGGAGGATGCCGACAAGGCCATCCGTGCGGTCGGCTCGGAAGCGGCTGATGGTGTCGGCGAAGGTTATGCAGGCGTTGCTCTGAACATTATTGACGCGCTGCAGACCGGTGTTGAATGCCATATCGGCCTCAATCTGCGCAATGGCGGCGCTATTGAGGGACTTGCAGACGATGATGTCGTTGAGGTCAGCTGCGTGGTCGATGGCGATGGCATCAGGACGAAGAAGATCGGCGCGATTCCTGACGGTCCCGCCCAGCTGATCCACAACATCAAGCGTTATGAGCGTCTGGCGGTCCGTGCGATTGCCACACGAAGCCGCGATCTGGCGGTCGAGGCTCTTGTCGCCCACCCGCTGGTTCTCTCCTATTCGCGTGCCGAGCCGCTGGTCGACGAATATCTGTCGACCCATGCCGAATTTGCCGGAGAATGGCGCTGATGGAGCTGAAGCTGCCGTCTGATCCGGATCGTCCCCATGAGGTGCTGCTGGTCGGCGAGTATTATTATGACCTGATCTTTTCCGGCCTGCGCAGCCCTCCGACGCTTGGCAGCGATATCTGGTCAGATGGCTTTGAGGCGGTTGCCGGGGCGAATTTCACCACGGCGCGGGCATTCCGGCTCCTCAATATCAAGGCCGGCTGGTGGTGCGAAGCCGGCAGCGACATCTTCAGCCAGCTCATGCTGGCCGAGGCGGCAAGGCTTGGCATCGATACGAGCCTCGTCCAGCGCCGCGCGGAACCGCGTATCCGGGTCAGTGCGGCGTTTTCCATGCCTGAAGACCGCGGCTTCATCAGCCATTTCGCCGGTGAGGAAACATTGCCTTCGCGCCAGCATATCGACAGGCTCCGCCCGCGCGTCCTGCTGGTGCAGGGGCTGACCTGCCGCGATGGACTGGCCGACCTTTTCGCCCATGCCCGCAGCCTTGGTGTGCTGTGTTGCCTCGATTGCCAGCATGTCGATGAGGGGCTTCAGGACAAAGGGCTGACGGAGATCCTGAGCCATCTCGACGTCTTTTTCCTGAACGAGACGGAAGCAGCCCGGCTGACCGGCCTTGCCGATTGCCGCGAGGCGCTTGCAGCTCTGTCCGCTCATGTGCCGGCCGTTATTCTCAAGCGCGGCGCCAAGGGGGCGATCGCGCGGGTCAACGGCGCGGAGATGGAACAGGCTGCCTTGCCCGTCACGGTCGTTGATACCACGGGTGCCGGCGACAGTTTCAATGCCGGCTTTGTCTATGGCCTGCTGAAGGGCTGGAGCCTTTCGAATGTCCTCGGCGCAGCGGTTGCCTGCGGGTCCGCTGCGGTGACGGCTCATGGTGGACACGGTCTGCCCGGGGAGAGCGATCTCCTCAACGCGTTGAATGAAACAAGTGACTGAAGATATCAAATCAACAAAAGATGGGAACATGTCTATGAAACGTCGCGAATTTCTTGCCTCTGCCTCCGCTGCCGCCGCAGCTCTCGTTCTTGCCCCCCGCATTTCCTTCGCAGCTGATGGAACGGTCGAGGTCATTGTTGGTTCTGACCAGAATATTGCCGATTTCTGGTCGAATGTCGTCGTGCCGGCGCTGAAAACCTCGATGCCCGATGTTGATGTCAACGTCACGGTTGCCAATGGCAATTCAGGCATGATGGCGCTTGCCGATCGTGCGCTGGCGGCAATGAAGACCAAGAGCGATCCGCAGATCGACCTGATGGAAGCCTTCAATCCGCGCAATACGGTCGGCGGCATCGAGGCTGGTCTCTGGGTCGACTTTGCCGATGCCAACATGGACAATTATGCCAAGCTCTCCAGCCTGGCGATCGATACCGATTTCGGTCTTCCCTATCGTGGCTCGCAGGTCGTGCTCGCCTATGATGCCGATCGCGTTGAAACGCCGCCGACCACATGGGAAGAGCTCACCGCCTTCATCAAGGGCAATGAGGGCCAGTTCATCTACAACCGTCCCGACAAGGGCGGTGCTGGCGGCAATTTCGTCCGCCGCGCCATTCATGAAGCGAATGGCCGCGACCCTTCGCTGTTTACCGCCGACAATTACACCAAGGAAAAGGGTGAGACGATGCTCACCCCGGCCTGGGATATCCTCAAGGATCTGGGGCCATCCATGTATCAGAACGGTTCCTACACTGCCGGCAACACGGCGTCGCTGCAGCTGCTGGTTTCCGGTGTCGTCTCCATGGTTCCGGCCTGGTCCGACCAGGCACTTACCGGCATGCGATCGGGTGAGCTGCCGCCCAATATCAAGCTTACCCAGCTCAAGGACCTCGCCTTTGTCGGCGGCTATGCCTTCTGCACCATTCCGTCCAATTCGGTGCATCGCGATACTGCGCTGAAACTCGCAGATGTCCTGATCTCGCCGGAGGTTCAGGAGCAGATCGTGCTGCAGATTGCCGGTTTCCCGGCGATCGAATGGAGCTATCTGAGCGAGGAGACCCGCACGGCCAACGCCGACATCATCCCGAGCTCCATTCCGGCTTTCCCGGATGGCGAATGGGAAGCGGCGGTCAATGATGGCTGGTATCGCAACGTCGCTCCCGGCATTTCCCGCGACTGAGCCTGCGGAGCCCGCGTCGTGGAAACCGAGAACGCTCTCAAACGCAATCTGCGCGGGCTGGCTCTTGTCAGCCTGCCGCTCATCGTCATGGTCGGGCTTCTCCTTTATCCCGCCGGCGTGTCGATCATCAAAACCCTTCAGGTGGCGGATGCCGATGGCACCGTCACCTGGACACTGGCGCGCTATCATCGCTTCTTTGCCGATGCCTACAGCATGGCCAATTATTTCAGGACGATCTGGACCACGGCGGTCACGCTGGTGCTGCTAGTCGTCATCTGCCTGCCCATCGCCATGTATCTTCACTTCACCCGCAGCCGGCTTGCCGCAGTGGTTCAGGCGCTGGCGCTCTTCCCGATGTTCGTGCCGGGCATCATCGTCGCCTATGCGCTGATCCGCTATATCGGACCAAACGGTGTGCTGCAGATGCTGCTCGAAACCGTGGGCTTCCACTGGTACCGCTCGCCCTATCTCACGGCCTGGGGGCCGGTGATCGGCCTCATCTGGGATCATCTGCCGCTGACGCTGCTGATCCTGACGGCCGGCATGGCGCGTGTATCACAGGAGGCAATCGAGGCGGCACGGGATGTCGGTGCCGGGCCGGTGACGATCTTTCGCCGCATCATCCTGCCGCTGATCACGGATAGTCTGATGGTGGTTCTGGCGCTCAATGTCATCAGCCTGTTCGGCTCTTTCGTGATCCCCTACATGCTCGGACCGGCCTCGCCGGAGATGATGGGCCCCTATATGCTGCGGACCTTTTCGGATGTGCGGGAACCGGATTTTGCCGCAACCCAGGCCGTCGTCACCTTCATCACCTGCGCCGTCTTCGGCATTCTCTATGTTGTCATGCTGACGAAGAGGGATGACGTATGAAGATCAGTCTCAGCACGATTGTCGGCTCGATCATCTTCGTGGTTCTGTTTGCCTATGTGGTCATGCCGATCGGTACGGTCTTTGTCTGGGCCTTCGCCGAAAAATGGTACTATCCCTCGCTGCTTCCGACGCAATGGGGGCTGCGCTACTGGCATACGACACTGGCGCGGGCCGATGTTCTCTCGGCATTGCGCCTGTCGCTGACACTTTCGGTCACGGTCACCCTGCTTTCGGCGGTGATCTGCCTGCCGGCGGCCTATGCCTTTGCCCGCATGGAATTTGTCGGGCGGCGCACCTTCATGATGTCCTTTCTTGCGATCAACGCCTTTCCGCGTTTCGGACTGATCGTCATGATCGCGACGCTGTTCTTCAGCCTCGGTCTGATCGGCACGTTCTGGGGCATCGTGCTCGTGCAGCTGCTCAACACCATGCTGATCATGATCTGGCTGCCGTCAGCCGCCTTCCGTGGGGTTGACCGGCGGCTTGAAGAGGCGGCCCGGGATGTCGGGGCAGGGCCATTGCGCACCTTCCTCCACGTCACCATCCCGCAGGCGGCTCCGGCCATCGGGGCGGCGATGCTGCTCACATTCGTTTCCACCTTCTACGAAACCGAGGGTGCCTGGCTTGTCGGCGCGCCGAAGCTTCGCACCATGCCGATGGTCATGCTGCAGATGATCAACGGTCAGATTGTCGTGCAATATGGCGCAGTGCTCTCGGTGCTGCTGTGGGTTCCTTCCTTCATTGCGCTTCTGTTTGCGCGCAGGGTTCTGGCCTCGAACCAGTTCGCCAAGGGATTTGGCGCATGAGGCGGAACCACCCCGAACTATCAGGAATGCATTGAAATGGCTAAACTGGAATTGAAGGATATTGCCAAGTCCTACGGACATGCCGTGGCGGTTCAGGATGTGTCACTGGAAATCGCCTCCGGTGAGCTTGTCTGCCTGCTCGGTCCGTCCGGCTCGGGAAAATCCACATTGCTGCGCATCATTGGCGGCTTTGAGCGGCCGAGTGCGGGTCAGGTGCTGATCGATGGCGCTGACGTGACGGCAAGCCCGCCCGAACGCCGGCCGACGGCCATGGTGTTTCAGAGCCATGCGCTCTGGTCGCATATGAGCGTCTATGACAACATCGCCTTCGGGCTGAAGCTCCGGAAACTGCCGCGGGCGGAGATCCGCCGCAAGGTCGAGACGGCCCTGGAACTGGTCGGGCTTGGCGGTTACGCCGACCGCAGCCCGGTGCGGCTTTCCGGCGGTCAGCAGCAGCGTGTCGCGATTGCCCGCTGCATCGTGCTTGAGCCGAAAATCCTGCTGATGGATGAACCCTTTGCCAGCCTTGACCAGCATCTGCGTGAGCGGCTGCGCGAGGAGGTTCGCAATATTCAGCGCGAGCTTGGCATTACCACCGTCTTCGTCACCCACGGACAGGATGAGGCCCTGGCGATCGCCGATCGGATCGTGGTCATGTCTGTCGGCAAGGTTAACCAGATCGGTGCGCCCGCCGATATCTACGCCGATCCGTGCGACACCTTCGTCGCCGGGTTCATCGGGGCGATGAACCTGATCGAAGGGCATGTTTCCGGCGGCAAGGTCCGGGCCGGCGGATTCGATCTGTCCGTACCGTTTTCGGACGGTCCGGCAACGCTTGCGATGCGGCCGGAGCGGCTGGTCCTTTGCGGGGCTGACGCCGCTGCGGCGCGTGTGCGGGTCGACCGGGTGATCCATTTTGGCACCCATCTTATCATCGAAGCGGAAGGCGAGGCCGGCCAGCGGCTGAAGATCCAGTCGGGAACGGATGCAGCGGTCAGGGCCGGCGAGCATATTCATCTGCGTCCGCAGCATTACTCGGTGTTCCGGGACGGCGAAGATGTCTATCGCTCCAATGCGGCATCGGGGCAATGACAGCGCGACTTCCGGTTTTCAAATGGCATCGCCTGCGCCAGCGGCTTGATGACTGCGCCTTCGATCGCAGCGGTCTCTGGGCCGGACTGGCCCATGGCGCTTCGATGGAGGTCGATCTCAGGGCGCTCGGCGACGGCGGCTTCGTCTGCCTGCATGATGCGACCCTTGATCGCGAGACGGACGGCAGCGGTTCAGTCAGAAGCCGGACGACGAAGGATATCGAAACCCTGTCGATGCTTGGCGACAAGGGCGCGCCGACCTGGTCGCCACCCATGACGCTTGGCGAACTCTGCGAGGCGGTGCGGGCGTCGAAACCGGTCTCCCGAACGCGCATCCAGCTCGATTTCAAGGATCGGATCGACAGTCTGGAGCAGGCCCATTTTGACCATTTCCGGGAATGTCTGGCCGGTATCGCCGGATATTTCGTTCTGTCGGGCGATGATGCCATGGGCCTGCAGCGGCTCGGCGGCGGGCTTGAAGGGCTCACGATCGGCTATGATCCCTGTACGGACGATACGCTTGCGGCGCTGAATGCCTCCGGGCGGTTTGCCGAATTTGCCGCAGATGCCGTGGCGGCAGCCCCCTTTGCCGGCTACATCTATCTGGAATATCCGATCATTCTGGCCGGTCTCAAGCGCGGGATCAATCTCGCGCGCCTGTTTCAGGCCGAGGGCAAGACGGTCGATGCCTATACGCTCAACGCTACGCATCCGGAGGCTTCACAAAGCCTGGCGACACTTGTTGCCGTTGGCGTTGACCAGATCACCACCGACGAGCCCGCGGTCATGGCGGCGATGCTGGCGGGTCTCAGCCGGCAAACAGGCTGACCATCCAGCCGTGCAGCGAGGGCACACTGGCAAGAACGGCGCCATTGCCATTCTGCTCCCGGCCCTGAAAGTCCGTGACGATGCCGCCGCATTCACGCAGCAGCAGGGCGGAGGCGAGATAGTCAAGCGTGTCGAGACCATCCTCGAAGCAGGCGTGATGGCGGCCGGCCGCAACATAGGCGACCGACAGGGCTGCCGAGCCGAGACGGCGCGTGACGGCAGCCGTATCTGAAACCTGGCGCACGGCGCCGAAGTAGCGCTCGACATCGACGCCGCGCACCTGGCCGGGGATTGGCAGGCCGACACCGACAATGGCGTGATCCGGAGCGACATCGGCGCAGGACGGAAGCCGTCTGCCATTGAGAAAGGCGCCCTTGCCACGCTCGGCGACGAAGATTTCGTCGCGGACCGGCTCGAGGATGACGCCGATTTCGGCCACGCCGTCGATCAGGCAGGTGATCACCTGGGCAAAGAAGGGAATCCTAAAGGCGAAATTGGATGTGCCGTCGATCGGGTCGATCAGAAAACGCATGGCGCCCGAGCCGGCCTGGTCTCCCGTTCCCTCTTCGCCGGAAATGCCTGCTTGCGGAAAATGGGCTCTCAGAACCGCGATAATGGCGCGTTCCGTGGCGACGTCGGCTGCCAGCTGGTAGTCGCGCGGTGCCTTTTCCACCATCTTGAGCGGCGTGGAACGGTTGAAATAATCCATCGCAACGGCGGCTCCGGCGCGGGCAGCCTTGATCATGATGTCCGTTGTTTCAGAAAGACCGGCTTCCATGCAATGTTCCCTTGCGTTATGAATCTGGTTATAACAGGTTAGTACCATATAATTCCGTGTTTGGAATGGTCTTCCGACAAAGTGTGGCACGACAGCACTCGTTTCGTGCGATTTTCTTGACGGAATGAACAAACCGCGCGAATCTCGGTGATTTACGACTTTCCGTACCATTTTGATTTGAGAGGGATCTGATTTGGGATCGCTTCTGGTCGTATTGCAGATTGCTGGATCAGTCGCCCTGCTGCTGTTCGGGCTTGGCCTCGTGCGTGATGGCGTGACGACCGCCTTTGGCGTGCGCCTGAAGACGGCACTTGGTCTCGGCACGAAAACCGGGTCGCGTGCCTTTGTCTCGGGTCTGGTCGCAACGCTCGGCCTGCAGTCATCGACGGCGACGGCGCTGCTGACATCCTCTTTTGTCGAACGCGAACTGATCAAGGGCCGTATGGCGCAGATCGTGCTGCTTGGCGCCAATGTCGGTACGGCTCTGACGGCCCTCGTGATCTCAACGGGGGTTGCCGCACTCAGTCCGGCGCTGTTGCTGGCGGGCTATATTCTCGGCCGCCGTGAAGGCGCATTGCGCAGCGGCATCGCCCGGGCGCTGATCGGCGTGGGGCTGATGCTGGTCGCCATCACCTTGCTGGAGGCTGCCACCGTGCCGCTGCGCGATGCGCCGGCCATGGCAAGTTTTCTGTCGATGCTCGATCAGGCGCGGCCGGTCGCCCTGATCGCCGCCGCATTGATCGCTGCCGCCTGTTCCTCGTCGCTGGCGGCCGTTCTTCTGGTTCTGTCGCTCGGCCTTCCCGGCGGTCTCTGTGTTGTCATGGTCCTTGGCGCCAATATTGGCGGGGCGATACCGCCGGTGATCGCGACGCTTGGCGGCAAACCCTCGGCGCGTCGCCTGACGACGGGTAACCTTGTCATCCGCATTGCCGGCAGTGCGCTTGCCATGCCCTTTGCCAACCTGATTGCCAGCGGACTGGGGGAACTGCCGCTGACGCTGACCGGGCTTGCGGTAGAGGTACATCTGGTCTTCAACCTGATGCTTGCCGTGCTGGTTTGGCCGGTGGCGGGGCGCCTTTCCGATGGTCTTGAACATGTTCTGCCTGATGCGGATCGCCAGACGCCGCTGGCGGCGAAATGGCTGAACGAGGCGGCTCTCGACATGCCGGCGCTGGCGCTGGCGGGTGCCAGCCGGCAGGCGCTGGCCATCGGCGATGATATCGAGCGGATGCTGGAGCAGACGCGGCTGGCCTTTCGCAAGAATGATCTGCTTCAGCTTTCGGATGTCTCGCTGCTGGAGCAGCGCGTCGACCTCTGCCAGCAGCAGGTCAAGACCTATCTGTCCCGTCTCGGCCGCGAGGCGAGCGAGGAAGAGCGCCGCCGCAGCATCACCATCCTCGATTACGTGATCAATCTGGAGCATATCGGCGACATCATCGAGCGGGGACTGGTCGTGCAGGTGCGCAAGAAGGTCGGGCTCGGTCTGCACTTCTCTGATGAAGGCTATCGTGAGCTCGATGCCATGTTCCTGCTCACCTTCGAGGTGCTGCGCATGGCGCAGACCGTCTTCATGACGCGTGATCGCGATCTCGCTAAGCGGCTGATGGAACTGAAGATCGAGGTGCGCAAGCATGAAAGGCAATCGGCGCAGCGTCACCTGATCCGGCTGCGCGAGGGCAAGCCCGAGAGCCGCGAGACATCCTCGGTCCATCTCGACATATTACGTGACCTGAAGCGGATGAATGCCCATTTCGTGTCGGTTGCCCACCCGATCCTCGACGAGGAAGGTCTTCTCGTCGAAAGCCGGCTGCGCGAGCGCTGATGTCAAATCCGGGATCTGTGATTGCAGGCAAGATTCCGTTTCCCGGGTCGATCGGCCAGCCACATGAATGCGGCCGGACACTGGCGCATGCCTTTTGATACATCTTGCAGCTGTCGGCTGGGTGACGGCGCGGAAGCGATGACAAAGTGTCCGTGTGCAGATCTGCCGCTCACGAGCAGGCACCGCAAACGCCGCTTGAAGGCAAGGCTTGGCGAGGACTGTCAGGTGGCCACAGGCCCGAATGATGTCAGGGCATGGGCTTTGTTCATGACCATCTCCCGTGAGCCTGATCGCTGGGGCTGTGTGAACAAGGTCACGCTGGCCTTGTCGCGGCCTGGTCAGCCGACCGACAATTGCTTCATCAAGGCCATTGCCAGCAAGTGGCATGCCGCAAGCCTGAGCGCGCCGCCCAAGAGGCCTGGCGCGTCTCAAGCCGCCTGGCTCACTGCTCGTCGAGGGAATAGATCCGTTCCATTTCGATCCAGGTTGTCCCTTCCGGAGCGAAGGGCAGGCGCTTCTGATAGGTCGAACGCATCATCTCATCCCATGCTTTCACATCGGGATTGACTGCATCGCGCTTAGCCTTTTCGGCTTCGTTGAAGTCGTCGCCCTGTTCCATGATCATGAACATGCGGTCGCCCACCAGATAGATTTCCAGCACACGGATATCATCGGCACGAATGGAATCCGTCACCGCCTGAGGCGGTCCACCGGGTTTGTGGAATTGCTTGTATTTTTCAATCAGCGCTGGATCGTTGTTGATGTCGACGGCGAAACACTTGCGCACGGTACCCATTTCATCCTCCCGGGAAAAGACTAGCGCATCGGCTCGAAAACCGGAATCGATTTTCGAAAAGAACGATGCGTCAATTCAATAAGATAGGGCGTCCTGGTGCGACCGAAAGGACGCACGGCGCTCTATGTCCTGCCGCCTGTTGCGGCAGGACATGATGTTGGCAGGCGATCACTTGACCGAGCGGATCGGCAGCACGCAGAACGAACCCAGACCGACGAAGATCACTGCGGCGATGAACAGGACCTGGTAATTGTGGTTGAAGGCCGAGAGCAGGATTGCAGCCATCGGCGGCGAGATGATCTGCGGGATGTTGACTGCTGTGGTCAGAACACCGAGATCCTTGCCGTTGTCGCCACGTTCGGTCTTCGGCAGGACCTGGGTCATCAGCGCCAGATCGATCGACATGAAGGCGCCGTAGCCGATACCGATCAGGGCGGCATAGATATACATGCCCTGCATGGTTGGCATGAAGAGCGGCACGACCATTGCTGCTGTCATGAAGATGCTGGCGAGGAAGACGAAGGGCTTGCGACGCTGCAGGTAGTCTGACAGGTAGCCGCCGCCGAGCGAGGCAATGACCACAAAGACGAAGGTAACGGAAGCAAGATTGCCGATCATGATGTTGGCATCGGCATTCGACAGCTTGATGTAGTCCATCAGGATATAGAGCAGATAGGTGGCAATGCCCTGATAGCCCATATAGATGACGAATCGGCCAGCGAAAGCCCAGGCGAAATCGTGACTTTTCAGCGGTTCCCAGAAGCCATGCAGGAATTCGCCGATATGGAATTCTTCCTTCCTGACCTCTTCAAGCGAAGGTTTTTCGCGATTGAAGATGACGAAGGCGATGCAGGTGACGGCAATCGCGGCGGCAAAAACGCCATAGGCGAGCACCATATTGTCTGCAAGTCGTCCGCCGATGAAGGGGCCGGCGGCAACGCCCGCCGTCATGCCCGCGCCAACGAAACCACCGGCAATGCCGCGTGAGGAGATCGAGAAACGGTCCGCCACCACTGTTGTCAGCGCAGGCTGCATGGAGTTCAGTGCGATTGATGCGATCACCCAGATGACCGTGATCGACACGAATGTGGTCATGAAGGACACACCGAAGAGTGCCGCTGCGCCGATCAGAGCGCCGGCAGCGATCCATGGCGTGCGTCGTCCCCAGCGGCTGCGCGTCCGGTCGGAGAACGCGCCGGCAATCGG
This sequence comes from Martelella sp. HB161492, assembly GCF_013184775.1. GTDB lineage: Bacteria > Pseudomonadota > Alphaproteobacteria > Rhizobiales > Rhizobiaceae > Martelella. The sequence goes on along the minus strand of NZ_JAATVV010000019.1, from coordinate 34,737 downwards.
TGTCGTCAGCGTCGAAAAGACCGAGGTGATGGCAAACAGGATTGCGAGATTGGCCGTCTTGTTGTCCGGATCAAGTGCGGCGATCTGATTGGGCAGCAAGACACCCAGCACTCCGCAATAGAGCGCGAGCAGGACGAAGTTGCTGATCATCAGAGAAAACAGAAGCTTGCTGCGGGCGGCGCCGTGGACATGCGCGCCGTTGGCGGGTTCCTCCACAACGGGTTCGCCCGCCGCATCGGATGCTACTTGAATGGTCATGCTATGCTCCTCCCATGGTGATAGCAAAACTTTATATGAGGTAATACGTAATATGTATTATCTTTAATCGCTCCGGACGCAAGTGTTTTTTGTATTGGCGCGGAAAAACCTGTTGCCTGCCTATGGTTGAAATTCGGATTGGCTGGATTTTGAGTGATCGGCAGGGCTGCTCGCCATGGCCGAGCTTCGGGTGCGACGTCATGACGCTGCCTTGATGGGCCGGGCGGGGGCCATGAGAGCGAAACCAGTCATACAGAAGAGAAAAATCCGCACACGGATAGGTCGTCAGCCGCAATTGGGCGGGAGAGCCGCAGTGCAGCTGGTCGTCAGCCGTGCAGAGGGCTCATCAGTCGGCGATGCGGCGGCGATGCTTCCACGAACCTTCGATATGGTCGTGCATGGCTTGTGAAGCGCCCTTGGCATCATGCCGGGCGATTGCATCCACGATCGCTTCGTGGGCGAGGTGCGTGGCCTTGATATCTGTCGCTGTCGGGTGACCGTGATAGTCGCGGGTTGCCAGTGCCTGCCCCTGAATGCCGTTGATGATGGCTCGGCCCAGCTGATTGCCCGAGACTTCCATAATGAAGTCGTGGAAGTCGAGGTCGGCCTTGCCATAGGCGAGGGGATCGGACGCCAGCGACTTCAGCCGTGCGAGTATGCCGCGAAGCGCAGTGATCTCGTCATCGGTGATCCGCTCGGCAGCCTTCGCGCTCATGGCGCATTCCAGCAAAAGGCGGATTTCAATGAGGCTGTCGAGATAGGTGAGGCCGTCTTCGCGGCGAAACAGGGCGGCAAGCACGGTCGAGTCGAGAAGGTTCCATTTCGACTGTTCCTGGACGATGGTGCCGCGTCCCTGCTGGCTGATGATCAGCCCCTTTTCGGCAAGCGTGGTCGAGACCTCGCGAATAACCGTGCGACTCACCTGATACATGTCACACAGAGCGGTCTCCGTCGGGAGTGACTTGCCGACCGGATAGACGCCGGTGACAATGGCATTGGTCAGGTGTTCGATGACCGCATCGGCGAGGCGACCGCGTTTTGCAAAGGTTGGACTGGCTGTGCCCGTAATACCGTCGCTCACCATGTCATCTCTTTCCCGTTACTCTTCGCGTTTTACAACCGCCGGATCGGCGAAGGCCAGCCTGGCAATTTTCGGAATGCCTGGTCATGGCGGCGCCGTGATCTCGCATGATTGATGTTCTTGCATTTTTCATTCTTTGAGACAATCTCATCGCTGTGTTGCAACCCGCTGGCAAGGCGTCAAATGCCGGGCGTCACCATCACCGAGCGCAGCCTGAATGCCGCTTTCCCGCAGGCGCATTTCCAAAAAATCGGCCCGGTGACCAAAAAGTTCTGGTATGCTCAGAAAATTCATATTACATATTACGTATCATAAATAACGCATGCATGGATATGGTTTGCCTGTCCGTGCCGCATGAGGACTATCATGAAGATCACCGGATACCGCAGTCTGACAACAATCTGCGATTGGGGTCGCCCCGTGGGCGATGTCAATGGTGTCATCGAGAATGGCATCACGGACGTGCCGATCCTGATCATCGAGACGGATGAGGGGGTCAATGGTATTGGCCTTGGCGGACATGCCGATATCGCCCGCGTTTTTCCGGCGCTTGAAGGCGAGGATCCCCGCGCGGTGACGTCGCTTTATGATCGCATGCAGTCCTTTGTGTTCAAGACAGGACATTGCGGCTCTGTCTTCGGCGCCATCGGCGTTGCCGATATGGCCCTTTGGGACATCAAGGCAAAACTTGCTGGTGAACCGTTGTGGCGGCTTCTCGGCGCGCGGGACCGGTTCGTTCCGGGCTATGCGTCCGGGCTGGACTACGGACTCGATGATCAGAGTCTCGTCGCATATTACCGCCAGTGGGCAGATCGTGGTTTCGCTGCCGCGAAGATCAAAGGCGGAAGCGACCCCTTGCGGGATATTGAGAGGCTCAAGGCCGTCCGCGACGTTCTCTCGGTCAATTTGCCGCGCCCTTCGATGATGCTTGATGTCAACGAGAGCTGGTCGCGCAAGCAGGCGGTTCGTTTCCTGAGTGCGATCGAGGATCAGATCGACCTGACCTGGATCGAAGAGCCGGTGCGGCGCTGGGATGCGGACGGTCATGCCGCCCTGACCGGTGCCTGTCGGGCCGCCGTTGCCACGGGCGAAAACCTGACCGGGCTGGAACAGTACCGGCCATTCATCCAGAAAAATGCAGTCGATATCGTTCAGGCAGGAAGTTGCTGGGGGATCAGCCATTTCCTGCGGGTTGCCAACCTTGCCCACGCACATGATCTGCCGGTCAGTCCGGTCGGCTACAACGCAAATCCCGTGGCGCATGCGGCGGCGGCCGTCCCAAATCATATCGGCTGTGAAATCCAGCATATCGCGCCGCCATACGGGATCGCCGTCGATCAGGAAATCGCCGATGGCGGTATTGTCCTCGGAGACAAGCCCGGCTTCGGCTTCGAGGTCGATGAGGTCGCCATTTCCCGGCATCAGCTGAATGGCTGCTGGGCCAACAAGGCCGGCCCGCATGTGCGTCCGGAAAGGGCAGGGCTTCAGCTCGGAGCCCCGGCAAAAGCATGAACATCCCGGTCAGCGATGTTCGCTGACCGGCAAGAAGGTCAAACCATGCAGTTTTCTCCGCGGCGCGGGAGCCGCCGTCGTTGAAGCTGCCTAACTGGAGGAAGCCATGTCTTATCATGGGAGGAATTTCAACATGAAGTATCATCCGCTTGGACGGACCGGCATTGATGTGCCCGAACTGGCCTTTGGTGCCGCGTCGCTGGGCAGCATCTATTTCAAGGTCTCCCAGGACGAGGCCAGTGAGGCCGTTGCGGTGGCACTGGATAATGGGATCAACTATTTCGACGTTGCGCCCTATTACGGCATGACGACCGCCGAGACCGCGCTTGGCAAGGCGCTGGAGGCAAAGGACCGCAGCACATTCCATATCGCCACCAAGATCGGGCGTTATGGCGACAAGGACTGGGATTTCTCAGCGGATGCGACCAAGCGTTCGATCGAGGCCAGCCTCAAGCGGCTTGGAACGGATTATATCGACGTCATTCAGTGCCATGACATTGAATGCGGCGATCTGCAGCAACTGGTCGATGAGGCCCTGCCGACGCTGCGCGCGCTCAAGGAGCAGGGCATTGTCAAAAACATTGGCATAACCGGCTATCTGCTGGACGTCATGGAACGTATCGCCATCGAGCAGCAGGTTGATACCGTTATGACCTACTGCACATACACATTGCAGGATCGCCGCCTCGGGCCGGTGGCCAGGCGCCTGTCCGAAGCCGGGATCGGCGTGTTGAATGCCTCGCCGCTTGGCATGGGGCTGCTGACCGAAAGGGGCGCGCCAGACTGGCATCCGGGCAATGAAAAGGTCATCGAACTTGCCAATGCAGCCGCGCGCTACTGCAAGGCGATGGGCAGCGATATTTCCGAGCTGGCGATCAAGTTTGCCCTTTCCACCGCGGGCGAATTCGATATTGCCACGACAGTGGTTGGCACTGCCCGCGCTGAGAATGTCATGCGCAATATTCGCTGGGCCGGCGAAGAGATCGATCCGCAATTGCTGAAGGCTGTGGAGGCCATACTGGAGCCCGTTATCGGCGCCGGTTGGGATGTTTTGCCGGGCAATGGCGGCAAGGCTGGCAAGTGACAGGGCCACGTCATGCTGGAGATCATCGATTCTCACATTCACCTGTGGTCGCCCGACACGGTCACGCCGCCGTGGCTGATCGATGCGCCGGCGCTGAACCGAACATTCGGGCTTGAGGAATGGCGGGCGGCAGCGGGGGAGGGGGATGAATTCCACCTTGCCGCTGCGGTCTACGTCGAGATCGACGCTGCACCGGAGGATCTGGCCACGGAAAACCGGATCGTGTTTTCCATGACCGCTGACCCGGCCAACCCTGTGAAGGGCGCCGTCATTGCGGCCCGCCTTTCGCAGGGCGATATTGAAGCGCAGCTCGCGCCATGGCTTTCGGACAAGGGACTGAAGGGCGCGCGGCAGGTGTTGCACATGCCGACAGCTGCGCCCGGTCTCTGCCTCGAGCCGCTATTCATCGCCAATCTGAAGAAGCTCGGTCGCCTGAGGCTGGCTTTCGATGCCTGCATGCGCCCGGATGAACTCAGTGACCTCGCGCAGGCCGCCGAAGCTGCACCGGAAACGACGATCATTCTCGATCACGCAGGAAATCCAGGTGACGCCTTCTTTGCAGGCGGCATGGATCAGCCGACGCTCGCCTTGTGGCGGCAAGGACTTCGACAGCTGGCGGCGTTGGACAATGTTTACTGCAAGATTTCCGGGCTCACACTGCCAAACGACGCAGGAATTAGGAAAGCGCAAGGCGCACTTGATGCACTTGTGGATAGTTTTGGTGAAGACCGGGTGATGTTCGCCTCGAACTTTCCGGTCAACCGGCTGGGGACGGCGTCGCGCCCCTGGATCGATTTTCTGATCTCGGCCACCGCCCGGCGAGGCACGGCGTGGCAGGCAAAGTTTTTCGGTGAAAACGCCGCCAGGGCCTATCGGCTCGACGACTGACGCCCAAGGGAAGGAAACAGCATGAACCGCATGATTTTGAACGAAACATCCTATTTCGGGGCGGGTGCGCGCTTTGAGCTTGTCGGTGAAGTCGAGCGCCGGGGCTATAAAAAGGCGCTGATCGTGACTGACGGGCCGTTGGTCAAGGCTGGTGTCGTCGGCAAGGTGACTGCCATGCTGGATGAGGCGGGGCTTGCCTATGCCATTTATGACAAGGTCATGCCCAATCCCACGATCGCAGCGGTCACGGCCGGGATCGAGGCCTTCAAGGCTGCTGACGCCGATTACCTGATCGCCATTGGCGGTGGCTCGCCGCAGGATACCTGCAAGGCCATCGGCATCGTCATCGCCAACCCGGAATATGCCGATATCCGCTCGCTCGAAGGCGTCGCTCCGACGAAAAAGCCGTCCGTGCCGATCATTGCGCTGGCAACAACGGCTGGCACGGCAGCTGAAGTGACAATCAACTACGTGATTACCGATGAGGAAAAGCGCCGCAAATTCGTTTGCGTCGATCCTCACGATATTCCGCAGGTCGCAATCATCGACAGCGATCTGATGGGCTCGATGCCGAAGTCGCTGAAGGCTGCCACCGGCATGGACGCACTGACCCATGCCATCGAAGGCTATATTACCAAGGGGGCATGGGAGCTCACCGACGCGCTGCACCTCAAGGCGATCGAGATCATCGCCCGATCTCTGCGTGCGTCTTGTGCCGGAGATCAAAAAGGGGTCGAGGACATGGCGCTTGGCCAGTATGTGGCAGGCATGGGCTTTTCCAATGTCGGCCTTGGTCTTGTCCATGGCATGGCCCATCCGCTCGGCGCTTTCTACGATACGCCGCATGGCGTTGCCAACGCCATCCTTCTGCCGACGCTGATGGCTTACAACGCCGATTACACCGGCGAGAAATACCGCGACATCGCCATTGCGATGAAGGTTGAGGGTGCCGCTGAAATGAGCCTCGAAGAGGTCAGAAAGGCTGCCGTTGCTGCGGTCCAGCAGCTTTCCATCGACGTCGCGATCCCGACCAAGCTCTCCGATGTGGGCGTGAGGGCGGAAGATGTCGATGCGCTCTCCGAAGCCGCGATGGCCGATGTCTGCACCGGCGGCAATCCGCGCGACGCGAACATTGACGACGTCAAGTCGCTCTACCGCGCGCTGCTCTGAAACACTGAAACCAACCGGCCGGTCCTGGCAGATCTTTCAACGTCAGTTGTGACCGGCCTGATCCGAATGGATTTCCAATGCCTAAATTTCATGGTGTCATCCCGCCCGTTTCCACCCTCTTTACCCCGGACCTTGCATTTGACCGGGAAAGCCAGGCCAGCCTGATCGATCATATGATCGAAGGTGGCGTGCACGGGCTCTTCTTTCTCGGCAGCAATGGCGAATCCCAGCACATGCCGATCGAGATGCGGCTCGAAATCGCCGAATTCTGCATCGCCCATGTTGCCGGTCGCGTGCCGGTGCTGATCGGTATCGGCCTGCCGAGCACGACGGAATCGATCAAGCTCGGCCAGCATGCCGCAGCACACGGCGCCGATGCCGTCGTCGCCATCAACCCATTCTACGCCAGGCTTTCCGAGGACAATCTCTACCGCTATTTCCGCGAGATTGCCGACAATGTCGATCTGCCGCTGATGATCTATAACTTCCCGGTCGTCACCGGCCAGGACATGAGCCCGGAGCTTGTCCTGAAGCTTGCGCTCGACTGCAAGAACATCATCGGTCTCAAGGACACGGTCGATACGCTGAGCCACATCCGTCGCGCCATTCACGTCATCAAGGCACAGCGCCCGGATTTTCTGGTGTTCGCCGGCTTTGACGAATATCTTCATGGCACGCTGATCATGGGCGGCGATGGCGTCGTGCCGGCCTCAGCCAATTTCGCGCCGCAGCTGACGGTCGAGCTCTATGAAGCCTATCGGCGTGGTGATCACGCTGCAGCGGTCGCCTGGCAGCAGAAGCTTGTGCACCTGTCCTACATGACCGCGCTCGAGGCCCCGTTCTATTCCGTCGTCAAGGAAGGCATCAAAATGGTCGGCTTTGCCGATGCGACCGCCGTCCTGCCGCCTGCCGCACCGGCATCACCCGCCAGCATTCAAAGTCTGCATGACATGCTCGTTGCAGCCGGTGTGCTGAGCCAACCGCCGGCGGTTCAGAAGCTTTCTGCCTGACGCGATTGCGCGTCGCTGAGGTTCACTGGCATGCAGGTCCGGCTTTTGCGCCGGACCTGCTTTTGTTTGTCACGGCGGAGCGGTTTCTATCTGTAAAACAACGCCTTTTCGCAACCACGAAGAATTCGTCCGAATGAGAGCTTTGTCCATGTTTTTGAGAAATCATGCCATCCAGCCGCAGACGGAAGGCCGCTAAAATCCGGTCATCGTCACCCTGAGGAGTTAAGAACGATGATTGATTTCAGTAACCGGGAGCAGGTCGCAAAGGCGATCCAGTACACCAACGTCAATCCCGACCTGACGAAGGAAGGGCTGCTGGCTCATGTGAAGGTCTGTGCCGAATATGGTTTCGACGCCGCCATGGTGCCGCCGTGCTGGGTGAAGCTCTCCAAGGAAGCGCTGGCTGGCACGGGTGTGAAAGTGGCCTCGACGGTCAATTTTCCGATGGCCAACGATACGCTGGAAATGAAGCTCGCCGTCGTGCGGCTGCTGGCCAAGGAAGGCGCCGACCAGTTCGATTTCCCGCCGAACCCCGGCCTGATCCTCGGTGGCGATGAAGCCGCCTATGCAAAGGAATTGCAGGAAGTGACCCGCGTTGCCCATGAAGAGGGCATGCAGATCAAGGCGATGCTGGAATTCGGCTACATCACCGACAATGCGATGAAGGCCCGCGTCGCGCAGCTCGCTTGCGAAGCAGGTATCGACTGGGTGAAACAGTCGAGTGGCTGGGGCAAGGGCGGATGCGCCGCCACCGAGGAGGATGTGAAGATCCTGGCCGCCAACATCAAGGCGCCCTGCCGCGTCAAGGTGTCCGGCAAGGTCAACACACGCGAGAAGATGCAGTCGCTGTTTGAAGCGGGTGCCGAACTGGTTGGCACGAGCTCCGGCCCGGCCATCGTTGATGGTATCGCAGGCGATCCGAACGACTACTGACGCCTGTGTGATATGGGGCAGGGGGCAGGGTTTCCGGCCCCCCAGCCTGATGTGAATGGAAGGACGAAGGGAGGAAAGATCATGTCGGTTCTTGTGTTGGGAAGCTATGCCAAGGCGCTCGTGATGACCGCTGACAGAATTCCGCTGGCGGGGGAAACCCTGCTCGGTCGCGATTTCCGCCAGACATTCGGCGGCAAGGGATCGGATATGGCGGTTCAGGTCGCAAGGCTCGGCTGCCCGGTGGAATTTGCCGGGGTGATCGGCGATGACGTCTTTGGTCATGAATTCGTGGCGCTGATGAAGGAGGAGCGTATCGGAATTTCGGGGCTCCGGGTCACGGATGAAAAGCCCACCGGCGCCGGTCTCATCATCAAGGACAATGCGGCGCGCAATGTCATCGTCGTCGATATGGGCGCCAACGAGCTGTTCTCGCCGGCCGATGTCGATCACGCGCTTGAAATAACACAACCGGCAGATATTGCGCTTGCCCAGCTGGAGATCCCACTCGACACCGCGCTTTATGGGTTGAAGAAAGCCGCAGCCGGTGGTGCGCGGACCATCCTTAATCCAGCTCCGGCGCAAAATCTTGTCGGCAAGGACCTGTCGATGGTCGATTTCCTGACGCCGAATGAGACGGAAGCCCGCGTCGTGCTGGGCCTCGCGCCGGATGATCCGACGCCCAACGAAGAAATCGCGCGTCGGCTGATGCAAACCGGTTGCCGGGCCGTGGTGATGACGCTCGGCGAAGACGGCGTGTTCGGCGCGACGGCTGCGGGGACCTTTACCATCCCGGCCTTCAGGGTCGATCACGTCGACAGCAATGGCGCCGGGGACAGTTTCAATGCCGCCCTTGCCGTTGGGCTTTCCGAAGGTAAGCCGTTGCAGGAGGCGGCCCGCTTTGCCGCCGCCGTTGCCGCCCTTTGCTGCACGCGCTGGGAAACCGTGCCATCCTACCATCGGCGTGACGAGGTCGAGGCCTTCATGAAGCGGGCTGCGTGAGCGGCTTCCAGACGCGCGCATTTGCCTCCGTCAGGCGGTTTCGAAATCTGACGACGGACGGTAACTCTGTGATAAGTCTTGTCAAAGACAAACCGGAGACCGCCCGCGCCATGGCGCCTGCATCTGTGCCCCAGACCCGCATTCTTCGCTCCTACTTCCCTGTTCATGAGGGATGGCTGGGGCTCTTTGCCTATCAGGTGCTGCGCGCCGGGCATATCCAGGCCGGACCCGATCACCGGATCGAGCGACAGGATGTGCCGGGTCATGAATTCCTGTTCTGTGTCCGGGGCGAAGGCGTGGTGACCGTCAGGGGCAGGTCACATGCCGTGCGGGCAGGCGAAATGGCATGGCTGCCGGTCCGCGAGGCCCACGCCCACCGGCCGGTGCGGGAAAATCCCTGGGAAATCCTGTGGCTGCGCGTCGACAGTGCCAATCTTTCGCGGCTGATGGCCGTCCTGACCGTGCATGATGATCCCGTTTTTCATTTCGCCCAGCCTGAGGATGTCGAAGCGCTGCTCATCGAGCTGCTCGATCAGCTCGACCGCTCTTCCCTGGCGATTCAGGCGGCCTGCGACCGGCATGTCTCGGCGCTTGTCGAGGCGCTGGTGGCGGCCCGCGAGAACCGTCTTCTGGAACCGGAGGCCGCCACGCATAAGGGGCTTGGCGATCTGATGGCGCAGATTCACGCGCACTACAACGAGCACTGGGATATCGACAAGCTCGCCAATGCATGCCGGGTCAGCAAGGCGCAGCTGTTCCGCCTGTTCCAGACCGCCTTCGGCAAGGCGCCGCTTGCCTGGCTGCGCGACTATCGCATGGCGCAGGCCAAGCGCCTTCTGGTCGAAACCGATGATCCTGTCTCATCCATCGCCATGGCCGTCGGCTATCCTGATCCGCTTTATTTCTCCCGTGAATTCAAGAAGCATGCGGGGCTGTCGCCACGCGCCTTCAGGGCGAGCGAGAGCTGGTAACGTGAAGCTTTTCCTTCCGCAGCGGATGAGAATTTTGTCCATGTTTTTGAGAGATGCCGCCATCGGCAGCTCAGGGCCTCCCTGCTAAATTCGGAACCGTGGTCATGATCGGAGATGGAGGTTCTCTCGTCACGGCCCGGCACAAAAGATTTCGGGAGGAAACCATGTCTTTTGCCGTTTTCAAAAGCATTGCCGAACAGAGCCCGGCTGAGCCTTGCGCTGGCCCGTACGCTCAGTGCGCCTTTCGGTTCTTTCCCTGATCTCGCCGATCAACCGCTGCCGGGCTGTCCCTGTCTGCAGTGGCTTTTCGCGACCCGTTTCAAACCATAAGGAGGAGAAAATGATCCCCAACCATATCCTGCATCCCGGTCTCGCTCAGGCCATGGCCACCGTCGGTCATGGCGACATCGTACTGGTCACCGATGCCGGCTTTCCGATTCCGAAAGATGCAAACCGTATCGATCTCGGCTTTTACGAAGGTCTTCCGGATGTCATCGACATCCTGAAGGTGCTGCGCAAGGAAATGTTCGTCGAGGCCGTCCATTTCGACAAGGCGGTGCGCGATCGCCATCCCGATCTCTACAAGACCTTTCAGGAGATCTACACCGGCGCTGGCGCACCCTTTCTTGCCACGCCGCACGAGGAACTGGTCGAGGTCGTCGCGCCGAAGGCCAAGGTCATCATCCGCTCCGGCTCTTTCAATGCCTGGGCCAATGTGGCGCTCACCGCCGCGACCGATCCCTTCGCCTGGTTCAACGAGCCCGATATCGACATCCTGCCGGCCTATGTCGAGCGCCGTCGGATGATGCGCGAAAATGTTGTTCCCGAATTGAAGGACTGAGGATCATGTCCCAGCAATCTCTTCTGCCATTCGATCTTGACATCATGCCGGAACTTCCCGCCCGCAAGGATTTCCGCATTGGCTGCATTGGTGCGGGCTTCATCATGCGTGATTGCCACCTCGTCGCCTATGCCGAGGCCGGTTTCACGCCGTACACGATCACCTCACTGGAGCGCAGCAACAGTGAAGAAGTGGCCGCGCTTCGCGGCATTCCGAATGTCCATGACAGCTGGCAGGACGTGGTGCACGACCCGGCCGTCGAAATTCTCGATATTGCCGTGCCGCCGGACCAGCAGCTCGGCATCATCCGCGAGGCGGTGAAGCAGAAGAGCCATATCAAGGGCATTTTATGCCAGAAGCCGATCGCGATGAACCTTGCCGAAGCGCGCGAGATCGTCAGGCTTTGTGAAGAGGCGGGCATACCGCTCGGTGTCAATTCCAACATGCGCTACGACCCGTCGATCCGGGCGCTGAAGACGCTTCTGAACAGGGGGCTGCTCGGCGAGCGGGTGCTGGCGACGATCGAGATGCGGGCGATCCCCGACTGGCAGGGATTCCTGCGGAAATATGATCGTATCGAGATCCTCAATATGGGCATCCACCACATCGACAGCTTCCGCTATCTGTTCGGCGATCCGGAAAAGATCACCACGGTTGTCCGCCAGGATCCGCGCACGACCTTCCCGCACCGCGACGGCATATCGCAATACACCTTCAAATATGACGACGATTTCATGGCGACGAGCCTCGACGATGTCTGGGTCGGTCCCGGCGGCGACTGCGAGGACGATCCCTACATCAAGTGGCGTGTCGTCGGCACGGAAGGGCTCGCCGAGGGCACGATCAGCTGGTTCCAGTATCCGGTTCTGGTGCCCTCGACACTCAGGTTCACCACCGCGCAGATGCCGAAGGGCTGGATTGCCCCGACACTTGGTCGCGTCTGGTTTCCCGATGCCTTTGCCGGAACCATGGCCCAGCTTCTGCGCGCCGTCGAGACCGGCGGCGAACCGGAGATTTCGGGCCGAGACAACCTCAAGACACTGGCCTGCGTGGAAGCCTGCTACCGCTCCATCGAGGAGGAGCGGACGGTAAAGCTGGCTGAAATTGAAGCGGAGTTTCTGGCCTGAGGGCCGGATGTGAGTTCAATCAGAAAAAGGGAGTGAAACATCATGATTCCTGTCGGTATCTTTACCGGGTATTTCCCCTATGACCTCAACACGGTGATCGCGAAGACGAAGGCCAATGGCTTTTCGACGGTGCAGCTTGACCTGTCCTTCAAGGATATGGATTTTTCCGCCGGCAATATCACCAGGGAAAAATGCAGCACGGTGCGCAACGCCTTCCGTGATGCCAACCTGCCGATCTGCGCGATCTCGGGCTATACAAACATCATCCATCCGGACAAGAACGAACGCGCCCGTCGGGTCGGCTATCTGAAGGAGATCATCCGCCACGCTCGCGATTGCGGCACGCCCTATGTGATCTCCGAAACCGGCACCTACAATGTCGAGAGCGACTGGGTGCACGATCCGCGCAACAAGACCGAGGAAGGTTACGAGGAGGCGCTGAAGGTCATCGCCGAACTGGCGCAGGAAGCCTATGACCACGGCGCAGTGTTCCTTGTCGAAAACTACGTCAACAATGTCATTGGCTCGGTCGATGAGGTGCTGCGGCTGTTTGCGGACCTGCGCCACCCCGGTCTCGGCATGCTGATGGACCCGACGAACTATTTCGACGAAACCACGATCAACGACGTCGACGGCACCATCAACAGGATGTTCAACGCGATCGGCGACAAGATCAAGATTGCCCATGCGAAGGACTGCAAGGTTGCCGAGGATCAGGGCGAAAAGCACGTCGCGATTGACGGGCCGGAGGCCAATACCTTCCGCGGTGCCGGTGCGGTCGAGCTGCCTGGTGCCGGTCTCGGTGTTCTCAACTACCCGCTCTATATCGAGCGCCTGCACGAACTGAACCCGAACATCCCGCTGATCATCGAGCATATTGACGAGGATGATGTGCCGCGCGCCAAGAAGTATGTCGACGACACGCTGCGCAAGGTTGGTGCGTGAGGGTTTGATCGGCGGATCTGACCCATTTGATGGGGCGGGTTTTCATCGCGGCGTTTGATGCCGGCGTTGATATCGCCGTCCAGTTCCGGGATCGTCCGATGTGCCACGCAGCCGCCGCCGGCGCGTGGCGCGGCGGATGCCCTCGAGCGTCTTCCCGGCGGAGGATCTTTCCCGCCGGGATTTCTGTCTCATCGTCGCTTGCCTTGAGTGCGCGGCGATGAGCCGAAATACCTCTCCCCCCGGGCAAGTTGAATATTACAGTTTTGTCATTTTCTGGTATTTTCAGTTTCATGCCGATGCCGGGAACCGGCGTCTGGTTCAAATGACTTTTCTATTGTTTGCGTATGCGCTTAATTTTGCTGAATTCGGTCTGAAATGACGGAAATTCGTATGCTTGCGATGACGGATTTGTCTGACTGAAACCATTCATCCTGATGATCAAAGAATTTATTGGAAGTGCAGCATTCGGAAAAACTGACAAAATTGAGAGGGTGAGCGTTGAGCAGACTGGAAGCCGCGGCCGAAGCCATCATGCACGCCCGTTCCCAAGAAGAGGCGTTCAGGCATTATTGTGCTTTTGTGGCACATCATGGATATGACAAGGCTGTCTTTTCGCTGATGACAGATCATCCGTCGATCGGCGAAACGGCACTGCACGGAATGCTGACAGTCTACCCGGAAGATTGGATGAAATATTACCGGGAACGGGATTGCCATGAGGTTGACCCGGTGTTCCAGCTGATTATCAGCCGGCCCGGTGCCTTTTTCTGGTCTCACGCGATTGAGAAGCTGAGCCTCATGCCGCGCTTTCAGGGCAAGGCCGATGCCAGCTGGGCCCGCCTGATGAAAGAGGCGGCCGAGGCCGGGTTGCATGATGGCATCAGCGTCTCGATCGTCAACGCTTCGGGAGAAATCGCGGGCTTCGGCATTTCGCGGCCGCAGGCTGAGGATGACCATAACATCAACGCTCTCGCCGACATCTTTCTGTTGTCTTCGATGTTCTATGACAGCTATCTCGGTTCATATCGGTCAGGTCAGGCACCGCATCTCACCCAGCGGGAAAAGGACGTCCTGTCATGGTCAGCCGCGGGAAAGACCGACTGGGAGATTGCCGAGATTACCGGCATCTCGACGGCAACGGTCCGCTTTCACTGGAACAATATTTTCAAGAAGATGGGAAGCAACAACAAAATGGCCGCAACCGTCACGGCTGTCCGCCGGAAGCTGATTATTCCGGATACGCTTCGCTCCATCAATCAGAAGCAGGGCTGACGCTAGCGCATCGGCTCGAAAATCGGAATCGATTTTCGAAAAGAACGATGCGTAGATTCAATGAGCTAGAGCGTCCTGGCGCGTCCAAGAGAACGCATGGCGCTCTAGCAGCCGCCCGATTCTTCGGCGGTCATCCAGTCGGCCTCCAACGGATGCTTTGCATTCAGGTTGAAGGAACGTTCGCCGAATCTGGCGCGGGCACCGCAGAAATCGGCGCAGGCTGGTTCACCGCCTGCTGTGAATACGAGACTTCCACCAGAGACAACGATTCGGAAGGAGCATCCACTCTCCTTTGCGGTAAAGGCGTTGCCATTCCTGACGGCATGAATGCGGCCGGTACCGCAGCTAAAGCCGCGTTGAAAGCTTGAAATGCTGAAGTCGAGTGCATTTCCATAATCTTCAATCAGTATCTTGTCGCTAAAGCCATTGGCGCAATAAGAACCGGTCAGTTTCCCGCGCGCTGTTGCCGAGGCTGGCGCCGCACTGAGCTGCCTCGCCCGCTGGCTCATGGTGATGTCGAGACAGGCGCTGTCAGCACCGCACTGATCGCGCATGCCAAGCCAGTTCATCTGTTCGCTGCGAATCCTGTTTCGTGTCTGTTCGGACTTTCCTGACCGGGCTTTGGCGTAGGCCTCCGCGATCTGCTGGTCGAGTGCCGAAAGCACCTGAGACCGACAGATCGCGATTTCCGTCGGTGTCGTCGCCTGCTTGCAGTTGAAGCTCGGCTGAGCCCCGGCCGCCGACGGGACCTGAAACAATGCCAGCACGAGAAGCAGGATTCCAAATCGCATGTTTGCGTCTCCGAAACACAGAAGAAGTGCGGAGTGAGCAGCCTCCTCTGCAGTGAGAAAGCTGCCCGCAGGTCCGCCAGACCATCCCGATATCGAGGGTGGCAGATCTATTTCCGTTTCGAAACCTGACAGTGTTGTCAGGTTGTCCAGGGGGCAGCGGGCAAATATTGTTTCTGCAGCGGCGCGGTTGACCTGAGATCGGCCACAGTTGGCGCGGGACTGTCGCCCGCCAGGTTGAGAAGGCGGAACCGATGCGTAGAATCTTTAGGGCAGCTTACCTGGCAATATTCGCGATAGTCTGCGGCGTTACCGAAGTTGCAGCGGCCGACAAGGGCTCACCGCCCTACTTTGATGCCACCCTTAACCTGAACCCCGGCTTTGTTGATCTGTTTCGTTTTCCAGAGCCGAAAGGCGGAAACTATGAATGGGCGGAGGCGCTGCTGACTGCTGAGGATGACCCTGACTCTTCTTCCAAGGGTGACAGGATCCTGGTGCGCTGGGCGGAACCTGAATCGCTCGCTGGCAAGACGCTTAAGGTCGTGGCTTACCTCGGAGGCGAGGCGAAACCCGCGCTGGAGGAGCGCCCGGCACTGGCTACGCTTGTCTTCAGCAAGCAGAAAATCACGATCACCACGAGCGAGCGGAAGAGAGATGTTCCCTATTATGACAGCGCGCGCGGTATTCCCTGCTTTCAGGCCGAGAAAACATTCATCAAGAAAAGTTACGGCAATGGCTGCTACGCCATTGTCTGGTCGAAGTCGCATGAGCGACCGATGATCGCGAAGGTCGTCAGCAAGTTCAAAGAGGGGTCCGCGACGCCGGTGGCCTATCTGGTCGCTTTCGCCTTCGCGCTTCAGCCGGACTTGCAGTTCAGGGTCGATCCGGAAGCCGAGAACCAGGTGGCAATGCTTGATCCTTCCAAGCGGTGGTTCGTCGATATCGCCACAGCAAGGCCGAAAGAGATTGATCCGGCAATGATCAATGATGGCTATGTTCGGCTTCAGCGTCTCATCTATGCGACGGATCCGGCGGTGACGTTCCACGTGTTGCCGGATGGTGGTTTCATCACGGATCGCGCGGTCGATGCAGACATGGGCGTCCAGATGTTGCAGCAAAGCGACATCGACCCGGACCAGATTGCCTGCTTCGAGGCTGCGCCCCTGATGCGCTGCATCTTCGCCGTCAAATGGCGCAAATATAGCGGCCGGGCACAGGAACCTTACGACAGCAGAGCAGGCAAGCTGGACGGTGTCGAATATCGCTTAGCACAGAGAGACATCGTGTTTGAACAACGGCCAGATGGCCAGCTTGATGCGAGGTGCATCTACCGGGAGGACGGGGCTTGCTCAGAGGTTCAGGCGTCAAGATAGTCGCATTTCTTTTATGGGCGAGCCTCTGCGGTACCGGTGAAGCTCGCGCCCAGGGCGAGGTGACCGAGCTGGAGATCGTGAAGGCCCTGAACCCGTCGAGCCTCAGCCCTTTCAAGGGGGTTCTTCCCGATGGGCGCTTCCGTTTCGCAGTGAAGGTCGATCCGGATCACGCGAATGACGGAAATCTGCCCCCCGGAGTGATCGTAACCTTTGCCCACTTCATCAGCGCCGACAAAGGACGGATCATAAGGACCGAGGGGCCAGCACAGATTATCGAGCTTCTGACACATCTGTCAGAAGGCGACGTGATTTCCGTGGTTACCGTTGATCCGGCGAGCAAGAAGCAAAAGGAATACAAGCTGAAGGTCGTGTCGCGGGAAAGAGCGGAACTGGTTGCCGCTCTTGGCGCGAGCGGAGACGTCTTCGGAAGCTCTCTCTGGGGTGTGCGCATGCGCATGTTTTCGAAAGGACAGTTCGGCGCACTGAATGAGCTGCTGAAGCAGGATGCGCGCGTAGGTATAGGTGAACTGGGGCCGTTGGCCCCGCTTGTCCGAGAATTCATGCCAGGGCTCGAAAAGCAGCTGATTGAAGCCAGATATGCAGGATTGCTGTCCATGTATGGCATCACTCGCCTGTCCGTGTTGGGAGACTGCGGCGAGCCGACGGACACACTGAACAACGCCACGATCAGCTGGACAGAATACCGCAACGGATTGGGCCAGTTCCAGGGAAGCACGACCCCGGTAAAGACGCCCAAGGGAACGATCGAGGTTCCGTACGGATTTGCGCCCATTCTGGAGAAGACCAACGATTCCGACGTTTCGCGGCAGGCCGCGAACACGATCGGTGCAATCCTGATCGATCTGGGATGTGAGAGCGATACACGCCGGATGATGGAACGGAACATGCTCGCATTCTGGTGGCGGAAATCACCCGTCTTCGTAAGTAAAGACTAGATATACCTGATTTTTGTTTTGGCTGTTTTGGCAATATCTAGCCAAGATCTGAATATGTTCATCGATAGATCCAGTCTTGTTCTGCAATCATGGGATTTTTTCTGTCGACCTGTGAGGGGTGTTAAGGTGAATAACACAAAGACATTCATGTATTTTCTGGTTTTGTTGACGGTAATCCTGTTCGGGCTGCAGAACCAGGCTTCGGCGCAGGGTTGGGTGGATTGCGAACGGGTCAAAGGGTCAGAGGGTGAGATCCAGATGGTCGTCATCATTCTTTATCTTGATGGTCAGCGGTGCACCGCAGGAAGAGAGGATTTCTTCAGCAAGAATGAATCCGGCGAGATGCGGATGACGATCAACAGTAGAACCGGGACACTCCATGTGAATGAGCTTAGTGAGAGTTTCGTGGAGCTCGGCGTTGGCAGAACGCCTGTTCTGGGGCTCCAGCCGGTGGTTCGTCCGAATACCTGGGCGGTTCCGGTTGCACCGACCGAGATATACGGAGATCCAGAGATCATCTCTTCGGAAAGGGTCGCTGACGGTGTCAGGGTTGTCTCGAGAATGCGTGTCTCGCTTTTCATGGTGCCATTCGTCATTGAGGCTACGGCAGTGGTTGCCGATGGCGAGCTGCGAAAAGGCTATTCCGTGAAGTATCAACGACTTCCTTTTGCGCCTGAAGTGGACGGGCCGAATGCAAAACTGAGCGTGATATTGTTGAATTCGTCGGGCTTTTGTAATCCGAACGATAAGGACTTCTTCGGCAAGTGCGTGCTGCTCGCACGGATTGTCGAAAACAGAAGGAGCCTGAACTGCCTGAGAAAGAAGGAGGCCGCCGCGACAGGGCGCAATACGCCCAGACCGTCCACCGCCGATTTTAGCAGTGGTCTGGATGTCATTCTTGGTCTGGCGAAGCCGAAGCTGGCAGCGCCGGCTGTCGAGACGAAATGTGAAAAATTCGTCCGGATAGAACCCATCAGCTGCGACAAGACCTGTCCACGGCAATAGGCATCCGCCCGTCGTGATGGCGTATCCCGCGTCTGGTTCGCATCGGGGCGGATCGAAAGGCCGGATTGTTTCATACCGCAGGACCAAGGCTTCTCGACTTGAGCTGCTCCGCTGAAATGGCCTCAGGGATGCGCCACGCGTTCAGCGCGTGCTCATGATGTGATCGGCGGCGGCATCATTGGCCAGGCGTTTTCCAGCCGGTGCGTGATCGGTGCCGCGCTGCAGCATGACCGCTTTGCCATCGCCGTCAAAGAGATGCAGGCGGCTCCGTTCGAAGCTGAAGAGGCTGTCCCTGCCGCGGGCAATCTGCATGTCGCCATCACCTTCGACGATCACCTGACAGCCGCCATATTCGCCATAGACATAGGTGGTGCCGCCAAGTTCCTCGACGACGTCGCAATGCAGCATGACCTCGAAATCGCCGCCCTTGCCGACGATGAAATGCTCCGGTCGAATGCCCAGTTCCAGCATTGCGCCGGGTGGGGGAAGAGGCCCGGACGCCGACAAGGTGATCTCCTGACTGTCCGGCAGGGTGATCGTGACGCTGTTCCCGGCGACTGCCTCCACGCGGACGGGCAGGAAATTCATCTTGGGCGAGCCGATAAAACCGGCAACAAAACGGTTTTCCGGCCGGTGATAGAGGGCAAGCGGGGTCCCGACCTGCTCCACCGCACCATCGCGCAGAACCACGATCTTGTCGGCCATGGTCATGGCCTCGACCTGGTCGTGGGTCACGTAGATCATCGTGTTGCCAAGCCGCTCATGCAGCCTGGTGATCTCGATGCGCATCTGGACGCGAAGCTCGGCATCGAGATTGGAGAGCGGTTCGTCAAACAGGAACACCTTGGGCTGGCGCACGATGGTGCGGCCAATGGCGACGCGCTGGCGCTGGCCGCCCGAAAGCTGGCGCGGCTTGCGGTCAAGCAGCTCACCGAGTTTGAGGATTTCAGCCGCTTCGCCGACGCGCGCCTCAATCACATCCTTCGGCTCGCCGGCGACTTCGAGGCCGAAGCTTATATTCTCGCGGACCGTCATGTGCGGATAAAGCGCATAGGACTGGAACACCATGCCGATGCCACGGGCGCTCGCCTTCGCCTCGGTCACGCATTTGCCGCCAATATAGACATCACCTTCGGTGACCTCTTCAAGTCCCGCGATCATGCGCAGGAGCGTCGATTTCCCGCAGCCCGACGGACCGACAAAGACGACGAAGGATCCGCTTTCAATATCGAGATCGACGCCATGGATGGTCTCCAGCTCTCCGAAGCGCTTGACCACCCGATCGAGTTTCACATCGGCCATGATTTTCCTCCCGGTTCCGCCCGTCAGGCGTAGCTTTCAATTTCGCGGATCAGTGTCTTCAGCTCGCCGACATAGTTTTCAAGCGCGCCATCCTCGATGGCGATGTCGGTGAAGGCGATGCCCGCCCTGGCGCCGCCAACCGAAAATGTGGCCGCGATATTGTTGATGCGGCCCGCCGCATCGCGCTGGCAGGCATAGCCGTTGCGCCGGATGGCTGCGATGGTATCCGCAAGGCCCGCCCGCGCTTCTTCCGACCAGTCAGTGATGCACAGCGTCAGCGTCTCATCATCCATCTCCGCCAGAAGCGCCTTGCCGATCGATGATTGCGAGGCGTGATAGAGATGGTACCCGCCAAGCCCTTCGGCCGGATTCTGATGGGCGAGCGCGTGGTACATGTAGACGACCGCATCCTTCCACAGAATGCCGATTGCGAGCGTCCGGTCGTCATAGGCATGGCTGATGGCCACATGGGTGGCGGCCCGGAACAGGGCAGAGGAATGGAAACTCTGCGCGGCCAGAACATGCACCACCGGGCCGGGCAGATATTTCTTCTGCTGGTTCTGCTCGGCCATGCCGATCGCCTTCAGCGTCCTGAGCAGCCGGTTCACCTTGATCATGTTGATGCCGAGCCGTTCGGCGAGTTCCTTGGTGCCGAGCGGATGGTCGCTGGTCGTCAGCTCCTGAAAGCAGCGGATGCCATCGACAAGGCTCTGATTGGGCTGGGATGTCTGGGGTTTGTCGCTCACTTCACCGCTCCCGATGTCACACCACCGATGAATTGCTTCTGCAGCACGGAAAAGACAAGGATAATCGGCGCCGCGACGATGAAGGAGGCTGCCATGGCCCCGCCCCAATCGGCATTGTTTTCGTTGATATAGCGTAGCAGAAGGCCGGGGCCGACCGTGCGTTTGTCGTCAGAGGTAATCAGCGTCATCGAATAGAGCAGATCGTTCCACGACCACATGAAGGCATAGAGCGCGACGGTGATGAAGGCCGGCAGCGAGATCGGCATGACGATACGGCGGAAGATCTTCATATTGCTGGCGCCATCGACTTTCGCGGCTTCGATCAGCTCGTTCGGCACCTGCTTGAAATAGCTGTACATCATATAGGTCGAAACCGGCAGCGCGAAGACGATATAGGATATCGTCAGCCCGATCCGGGTGTCGAGCAGGCCGACCGATTGCAGCATCGGATAGATGCTGATCAGCAGGACGCCGAAGGGAAACATCTGCGCCGACAGGATCAGCAGCATCAGCGGCCGTTTGACCGGATAGTCGAACTTGGCGAAGGAATAGCCGGCAAGGGCGGCCAGAACCGCATTCAGAAGCGCCGACGCGGTGGAGGTTATGAGGCTGTTGCCGAGCTGCAGGATCAGCGGGCCCTGCGTGATGGCATTGATGAAATGGCCGAGATAGGGCCGGTGTGGCACGAAAGTCGGGTTCGACAGGTAGAGCTCGGCATTGGCCTTGAAGGCGCTCGACAGCGCCCAGTAGACCGGGAAGAACAGAAAGAAGGCGATGACGGCGAGAATGACGACAAAGCCGGTCTTTTCCCGCCAGCTGCGCAGCTCAAGCATGGCTCAATCCTCCCTGAACAGGCTTCTGAGATAGAAGATGACGATCGGCATCAGCGTGAAGACCCAGAGCACGCCGATGGCCGACGCCATGCCGAGATTCCAGTTCTGGAACGCCTGTTTGTAGACCTCGATCGACAGGACCGATGTTGCCCGGACCGGACCGCCGCCGGTCAGCGCGAAAATGATATCGAACTGCTGCAGATTGCCGATCATGCCGAGCGCGCCGGTGACAAGGAAGACCGGTTTGAGATGCGGCAGGATCAGGCGCCGCACGATCTTCAGATTACCGGCGCCATCGATGCGCGCCGCCTCGATCTGCTGGAAGTCCATGCTCTGCAGGCCAGCAAGGAAGAAGGACATGAACAGCGGGATCGAAATCCAGGTCCGCGTCAGGATCACCGCCATCATCGCCCCGACATCATTGGAGAGAAACTGGACGGGGGAACTGACCGCCCCGATATCCATCAGCAGCACGTTGACGATGCCGTAGCGCCCGTTCAGCATCCAGGCCCAGATGAAGGCGCTCACCGTCGACGGCAGGATCCAGGGCAGCAGCGTCATGGTGCGGAAGACGGCGCGCCCGCGAAAATCCTGATACATGAGCAGCGCCCAGGACAGGCCGAGAAACATCGTCAGCAGTGTCGTTCCGGCGACGAAGATCGCCGTCGTCACCCAGGAGCCGAGTACATAAGGATCGGTCAGGATGGTCTTGAAATTCTCGAAGCCGATGAAGATCGGCTCCGTGTCGTAGATCGTGTACTGGTAGAAGGCCATGGACATGGCATCCACGAAGGGCCAGGCCACCATGACCAGAAACGCAAACATCGCCGGGGCGAGGATCAGATAGGCAAAGCGCCTGTCTGAACGTTTCAGATAGCCGGGTTTGCGCCGGGCCGGGCTTGTCGCCCCCATCTGGCGCGTGGTCGCCATGTCCATCTCACCGTCCTCAGTTCATCAGTTTCTCGATGCGGGCCTGCATATCGGCCGCGGCCGTTGCCGCATCCTTCTTGCCCAGCACGGCGGACTGCACTTCCTCTGAAACAATGCCGACATAATTGGCGCTGTCCTTGAGAGACGCGAGTTCGTTGAGCTTCGGCATGCCGAGCGAGGCGTTCCAGTCGACAATATACTGGTCGGAGGTGACGATGTCGCTCATCCGCGCCGAGTTGGTGACCGGTATCGCGCCCAGCTTCTGGAAATATTCAAGCTGGATCTGGTCATTCATGGTGAGGCCCGAAATCAGCTTTGCCGAGGGGCTTTCGGCTGAAAGGGTGCCGTCCACCATGCCTTCGTCCGTCTTGCGCATCACCAGAAGGTGACCCCATTCCATCGAATGCGGTGTCATGCCGGCCTCAGCCACGGGCATCGGGATCGGGTAGATATATTTGATGAAGGCTTCGCCTTCACCGGAAAAATCCTCGGCAAAGCCCTTGGCAACCGGCGCATCGAAATAATAGGCGCTTTCTCCCTGGCCGAACATGCGCCGCGCCGCGCCGCGATCGACATCCAGGGCAGCGAGACCGCGATCGACCAGATCCTTCATGAAGTCCAGTGTTGCAACCGTTGCTTCAGAATTGACGACGGGCTTGCCGTTATCATCGAAGATCGAGCCGCCAAAAGCCCAGAGCCAGAGCTGAAAATCACTCGATACCAGATCATCACCCTTGGTCATCATGGCATAAGGCGTGCTGTTCGGGTTTGCCGCCTTGACTTTTTCAAGGTCGGTAACGAAGTCGGCGATCGTCGCCGGTGGTTCGCTCACGCCTGCCGGCTCCAGCACCTTGCGGTTGGAGACAAGGCTGATTGAGCCGATATTCCATGGCATGCCAACCTGTCTGCCCTGAACCTGGCCTGCGGCCAGCACTTCCGGCGGGAACATCGCCGCGAGCTTTTCCTCGCCGTAAAGCTCGTTGAAATCGACCACATCCGGCATCTGGGCGAAGGTCGGCAGCCAGCGTTCCTGCGCCTGGTAGACATCAAGCGGCTGCTT
The DNA here is from genome assembly GCF_013184775.1 of Martelella sp. HB161492. Lineage (GTDB taxonomy): Bacteria > Pseudomonadota > Alphaproteobacteria > Rhizobiales > Rhizobiaceae > Martelella. The sequence continues at coordinate 11,653 of NZ_JAATVV010000019.1, read as the reverse complement.
GGTCCTGATCCTCAGAAACACCGTCTTCTGCATATCTCCCCAGGCGCTCGAAAGCACATCCACCGGCACGCCGGTCTCTTCGATCAGCTGATCCATCACCGGCGCATTGCTGGGCTCGGCCGTGATCCAGTTCAGGAATGTCACCTTGCCATCGGCGGCATGGGCGGCAAACGCGCTTGCCGAAAGCGCCAGCGCCGCAACGCCCGCTTTGAACATCATCATCATCTCTCCTCCACGTATCGGTTTATTCTACACGCACTCCAAGCAGTGACACGGCGTGGCCCTGTCTGTTGGCCATCCGCAGGCTCAGGCTGCCGATCAGGCTTTCCTCCGAAAGATCGACAGCAAGGACGGGATTGCGATTGTCGAGGATCTCGGCAACGACGCGGCCATTGGCACTGACCGTGACGTCATGGACAAGAAGCGGCATCACCCGGTCGTGGTGGCGGTACTGCACGCTTTCCAGCGGATGATCGTAATCGCAATCAAGATAGAGAATGAGTTTTGCGGCGCGGACCGGCGTCTCGAAATCGAGCGTCACCTCGGGGGCCGGGTCGGCGCGATCGGCCATCCAGGCATTCGGACCGAAAGTCGGTCTGAGCGGCCCGGAAACAAGATTGGCAGTATCGAACAGATGCAGCGGATGGTCGGCAACAAGGGCAATGTTTGCGCCTTCGGGGCGCCGTTCCGGCACCCAGAAATCGAAACTGTCAACGCCGAGCGAAAAGGGGGCTTCCTGCCGGGCCGTGGTCGAGACCTTGTCAAGGCCGCCTTTCTTGACCGCGACGAGGCCGGTGATGCATTCGCTCGAAAGCCCGATTTCGACATCCGGATTTTCCAGAAAGCAGACAAACACATATTGCGCGCGGGCAAGGGCCGGCAGCGGGATGGTGATCGTCTGTTCGCCGGCTTCAAGCGGCAGCGAGAGCGCGCTGACCAGAATGTCCGGCGTATGGTTTTCAGGCTTCTCGGCAATCTTCAGCTCAACTGTGAGCTCCGTCTGCCGCCCGGCGCGCAGCGGCACATGGATCACATTGGCGATGTCGCTGCGGCCCGGCAAAAGCTGGGCGTAGCTCGTTTTCAGCCGCCTATAGCCGTGATCATGGGCAAGGCTGGTGAGCGAGAAGGTCGAGGATGCGGTGATTTTTGCGCGACATGCCAGATTACCGTCTGCCAGAGCATCGTAATGGGGCACGTAGTGGCCGGCCCGTGACAAGGCGTGTTTGAAGGCGGGAAGAACGTCCGGCGTCGCCACATCGCGCGGCAGAATGCCCTTTTTGACGCAAAGGGCCGCCGCCGTGCCGATCGCCTGCCCCACGGTCGATGATGTCGCCATCACCCGGGTTGATCCGAAGGCGACATGGGAGGCGGACAGAAGCCTGCCATTGGTGAAGAGATTTTCGATGTTGCGGCTGTACATGCAGCGGAAGGGAATGCCATAGACGCCTTTGGCGTGATACTGGTTGCAGCCATCGGCATCGCCATAGACGCCATCAGCGGGATGCAGGTCGATCGACCAGCCGCCATGGCAGACGTCGTCTTCGTGGACGACCTGGCGGACTATATCCTTCTGCCTCAGAATATAGTCGCCTTCCGCGCGGCGGCTTTCGCGTTTTCCCGGAATGGTGCCGACCCATTCGAGCGCCAGATTGGCGGCTTCGGGAAACGCGCCGGAATTCTTGATGTAGTTCCAGACGCCATAGACGATCTTCTGCAATTCGCCCTTGATCTCTTCCGACTGATGGATCGTATCAAGCCTGCCGCCCCATTCGATCCACCACAGCGAACAGCCCTGTTCGCTGGTGCGGAAGCGGCGATAACGCGGGATCAGTTGCGGCACGTCCTTCAATGCGAAATCGGGTGCCACATAATCCACCTGATGGCCGACATCCTTGGTGTAGAAATACATCGAATGGCCAAGCAGCTCGCCGTAATTATTGCCCGGCGCCATCGGCTCATCGAACTCCTCGGCCCGTTCCGCCCCCATGCGATAGGCCGCCCCGGACAGGTGAACGAGAATGCCGTCACCGCTGGAATCGGCGAAAAAGGGGCCGGAAAGCCGGTACATGGTGCTGTTCTGGGAATTGAAGGCATGGATCTCGCGGACGCGGTTGTCTGTTGTAACCGCATGGAAGACCTGGGTGTTGACGAGCACGGTCAGGTTCTGCTCCCGGCCCACCCAGTCCTGAACAATGCTGTCGAAGATCACCGGATTGCCGCCCGGATTGCGGAACTGATTTTCCAGCAGCAGCTCGTTGATGATCCCGCCTTCGCGGGCAAAGCGGTTGTTGTTGCCGCCATGGGAGGTCGCGCCCAGTATCCACAGCCGGACCTCGCTTGAGGCGTTGCCGCCCAGAACCGGCCGGTCCTGCACCAATGTGACTTTGAGCCCTTCCCGCGCGGCCGCGATTGCGGCGCAGACGCCGGAAAGACCGCCGCCCACCACCACCAGATCCGCCTCGATAGCGAGGGTTCTGAGGTCACGCGGGGCGCTGGCTCCCTCAACGATCATGCCATCCTCCCATTTCAATAATAGAAATATCTATAATTGAAATCGTTATGTCAAGACACAAATGCTGCCCGCGCGGAACCAGTCATGGTTCCGCGATCCTGTCTTGCGATGCTGGGAGGGTGCGAAAGGCCGGGCCGCGGTGAGCGAGCGGCTGCGTCGATTCAATAAGATAGGGCGTCCTGGTGCGTCCAAAAGGACGCACGGCGCTTTAGGACAGAATGAAGGAGCGCATCGACAGGGAGGCCATGTCGAAGGATGTATTGAAGAAGGAGAGGTCGTCCTTTGGATCGGCGACGCCGATCGAATAGAGCGAGGGCAGGAAATGTTCGGGGGTCGGATTGGCAAGCTGCGCCACACGCCCGAGCGACAGCGCATCGGTAACCGAGAGGAAATCGCGCTGTTCAAGCGACTTTGCCACATGCGCATCAAAGATCTGCGCCCAGTCGTAGGGCGCTGCACCGGGCCGCAAGGCGCGGAGATTATGCACGAGGTTGCCGCTGCCGATGATCAGAACGCCGCGTTCGCGAAGAACTTTCAGCTCCTGTGCCAGCTCAAAATGCGCGCGGGCGGATTTGCGCAGGTCGAGCGACAGCTGGAATACGGGGATATTCGCCTTCGGGAACATCCGGATCAGCACGGACCAGGCGCCGTGGTCGAGGCCCCATTCGGTGTCGGCTTCCAGGTGGGATGACCGGACAAGGTCTATGGTTGCCTGTGCAAGTTCGGGCGCGCCCGGTGCCGGATATTGCTGTGCGAAAAGTTCCGGCGGAAAGCCGCCGAAGTCATGGATCGTTGCGGGCTGCTGGCCGACATGAACCAGTGTCGTTCCCGATGTCATCCAATGGGCCGAGACGCACAGGATAGCTGCCGGCACGGGGAGGTTCTCGCCGACCTCATGCCAGGATCGGCTATAGGCGTTGTCCTCGATGGCGTTCATCGGATTGCCATGACCGATGAAGAGTGCGGGCATCCGCGGCGTTGGCGGCAGATTGGCGAAGGCCGTGTTCAGATCGGACATGGGGTAGTTTCCTGTGGTCATTCATCGCGCAAGGGCCGGGGGTCAGCTCAATGTGACCACCGGCCGGATATTGATATCTGGTAGCGCGTTTACTGCGCGAGGCCAATCTGCTTCATGAAATCGAGATTGTCCCAGAAAAGATATTCTTCATCCATGACACCGTCGCTGTTCCAGTGGCCAAGCGTCGCCATGGTGAGCTTGAACGGCTTGCCCGTCGGATCCAGTGTCTTGCCGTCACCGACTGGCATGGGCTCGGTAAAGGTGCCTTCCAGAACGCCGATGACGCCGGTCCACTCGCCATCGCCAAATTTCACCGGATGGGACTCGATACGGGTGTCGGGTGCGAAGACGAACATCGGCTTCAGGGCTTCGATATGGGCGTCGAGGCCTTTGGTCGTGGTGCCATCAGGATAGTGAACCAGAATATCCTGGGCGTGGCTTTCGTGAAGCCGGTCCCATTTCTGATGCGTGTAGACATCGAAATCGAGGGTGTCGAAGGTCTCAAGGTTCTTTTTCGTCGTCTCCTCGGCGCTCTGATACTTCGAAAGTTCTGTCATCAGGGCGGGAATGGCTGCATTCGCATCCTGGGGCGTCGTTGTCTGCTGGGCAGAGGCGGCGGTGGCGAGCGGCAGGCTGATCGCGGCAGCGGCCAGAAGTGATGTGAGTTTACGCATGATTGTCGTCCTTTCGTTGGATTGGCCGAGCCTGGCGAGGGCTTCCTATGCCGGCCTGATCGCGTTTCGATGCGGTGAAACTAGATCGAAGGAATCGATGGAAAAAGCGGCCCAGCCGTGTAAGACTGTTACGCAAAACGTAACAATGGCATTCTCATGGATCTTTTTCGTGCAGTTCAGGTCTTCGTAACCGTCGTCGACAGCGGCAGTTTCGTTGCAGCGGCCGCGTTGCTTGATACGTCCAATGCCGCCATTTCCCGTCAGGTCGCGGCACTGGAAAGCCATTTTGGCGTTCGTCTGCTGCACCGGACCACACGCCGGCTATCGCTCTCCGAACCTGGCCAGGCGCTCTATCAGCGCGGCCAACAGATCTTGCATGATGTGGCGGAAATGGAGGCCGTCGTCGGGCAGCATACGGCCATGCCCAGCGGCGTTCTGCGGATCAGTGCGCCGCTGTCCTTCGGCATTCACACGCTGTCCCGGCTGCTGCCTGAATTTCATGCGCGTTATCCGAAGCTGCGACTGGATATCGACCTCACTGACCGCGTCGTCGATCTGGCCCATGACGGCCTTGATATTGCGCTGCGCATTGCGCGGGCGCCAAGCCAGAACCTGATTGCCCGCAAGATCGCCCCCATCCAGATGATTATCTGTGCTTCGCCATCCTATCTGGTCAAGCACGGAGAACCGGCAACGCCTCAGGCGCTATCGGACCATGAGGTGCTGAGCTATTCCTACCTCTCTTCCGGCGATAACTGGGTGCTCCTGAATGCTGCGGGAGCGGAGACAACGGTGCGGGTCAGTCCCAGCATTCATGCGACCAATGGTGACTTGTTGCGGGAGCTTGCTCTGGCGGGTGGCGGGATCATCGTCCAGCCGGACTTCATTCTCGCCGATGATATTGCCAGTGGCATGCTGGTGCCATTGCTGCAGGACTGGCGGATGGGCGATTTCAGCCTCTATGCTGTCTATCTCAGCCGGAAGTTTCTTTCGGTGAAGGTTCGGGTCTTTATCGACTATCTGACCGAAACCATCGGGCGATCGTCCGGCAGCTGATCTTCGACCGCAGCGCCGGTTCCGTCTCGGATGCTGTCGGTATCCTCGTCCCTTCGGCCAGCCTCAGATCGATTTCCACGGCATTGAGTGTCAGGAATGCAACTCTGGGCGATTGTTAAACCGCAATTCCCAGAAAAGGTCCGCTGAATGATTTTGTCTTTTGGGAAGTCATGACCTAATAGCGTTAGTCAGATCTAACTTTTGGGGGTGATGGTTCTCCTGATCTGAATCGAGAAAAAGGAATTGCATGTGACTGCCAAGGACGCTGAAAGGAACAGGACGTCTCTTGCGAAGGCTTCGGCGTCCAGCCGCAAGGCCCGTGCACGATGGGTTGCATCATCATTGCTGTTTCAGTCGACCGCGCTTGCCGGAACGCTCGCCGGCGTGCCGATGCCGTTTTATGCGCGGGGATATTCAAGGGCCTATGCCGCCGCCAGCTGCGACCCGTCCTCGACAAGCGGCATGGTCAATGATGCCAGCACCGTGCAGTCGACCACCTTCACCTGCACAATCACGTCGTCCAGCACGATTACAACACCGCAATATGCCTATGGCGGGGCCTATATGGCCTATGATGCCGCGACCCTGCCAATCCCCGAGGCAAAGGTGATGGCCAAGAACGGGCAGCCCGGCCTGAACATCACCATCAACAATTCTGCGGCGATTACGGTTTCAGCCGCCGCATCATCATCGTCGATAATCGAAACTTCCGTCAGTTCCGTCTACATGCAGCGCGCGCTGTCGACGCAGAGTGCGGCCATTTCGGTGGTATCGCATGCATCGGACAATTTTCAGTATGCGAGCTTCGTCACCTCCGGCGGGCTGGGCGGCGCAATTTCGATCACCAATAGCGCCACGCTCACCAGCACTGTCGGCGGCGGGATCTACGCCATCTCGCTCGGCGGTGATACGACCTACGGCGCTGGCGGCGATGGCGGCGATGTCTATGTGAAATCGACAGGCACGGTCACCGGATCGACCTTTGGCATTGTTGCCATCAGCTCCGGCGGTCACGCCAACACATTGATGGAGCCGACGGGCAAAACCGCCAGCGAGACAGTTGCGGGTTCTGCCGGAACGGTTGGCATCTATGTGAGCGGTTCGGTCTATGCCACGACCAGCGGCCCAGCCGTTCTCGCTGCGTCCTATGGCGGCAGCCAGGGGACCGGAACGGGTAACTTCCTGACGGATCAATATCTGGGCGAAGCCTATGGTGGCGATGCCAGCGCGGTCACGGTCACGATCGGATCATCGTCAACGGCGTTTTCGGGCACCATTTCCACGAAGTCATCAGGCACGGTCGGCAATGGCGTCATAAAGCAGAATGGCGAGCCAAAGATCGCGCTTGGTTCGACGATCGGCAGTCTGGCGCAGCGTGTCTCAGGGGCGGCGATTGCTGCCAAGAGCATTGGCGGCTATGGCTTCAACAATGGTGGCGATGTCGGCGGTGGCGGGGATGGCGACACTGTCACCGTATCGCTTTATGGCACCTCCAAGACCCTTGTCACAACCAGTGGCGACGATTCTGCCGGTATCCTTGCTGTCAGCGCTGGCGGCATGGGCTATTCCACCTCGTGGAGCGGCAGCTACAAGCCCGGCGGCAATGGTGCGGCTGTCAGCGTCACCGTATCCGGCGGCGGGACGATCAAGACAAGCGGTGCCTATTCGTCCGGAATCGTGGCGCAGTCCCTTGGCGGCAGCGGCGGAGCCAAGGGCAAGAATTATACCTATGCCGGCAATGCCGGAAAGGTCACGGTCATCAGTGATTTCTATATTTCCACGGCAGGCGCTTATTCTCACGGCATTGTCGCCCAGTCGGCAGCGGCCGCCTATTCCGGTGCCAATTTCCGCTATTCCGGCGATGGCGACATCACCCTTGGCGATACCAATGATTCGTCTCAGGGCAGTTCGGATGTTTATGTTCTCAATACCGGCAAGATCGTAACCAACGGTATTTCGGCCCATGGCATCATCGCCCAGTCAATTGGCGGCGGCGGCGGGATCTTGACGGCAACGGCGACGCTCTCCACGGATAGCTACGGGGCTGTCAATTCGTCGACGTCACAGACGGTCGGAACCGGGGCCAGCAACGCTGATGGTGCGAAGGTGACCGTCATCAACGACGGCACGATCATCACCAAATATGCCGGCACGTCCTATTCCAGCGGAACAAAGGTTGCGAATACGGTTGTTACCGGTGGCATTGGTATTCTGGCGCAATCGATTGGCGGCGGCGGCGGCATCGTGGTCGGCCAGGGCACCTCCAGCAATCTCGGAGGCTCGGGTGACAACAACAAGGACGGCTCGAATGGCGGTGAGGTCTATGTCACCAATTCCGGCACGATTGTCACCTATGGTGCGGAAGCGCATGGCATTGTCGCGCAATCGATTGGCGGTGGCGGCGGCACCGGCACAAACGGATTCGGCATTTTCGCCACGATCGGCGGTACGGGCGGCAATGGCGGTGATGGCGGCGATGTCGATATTTCCAATGTCGGCTCGATCACGACCTATGGCGACTATGCAAGCGCGATTATCGCGCAATCCGTCGGCGGCGGCGGCGGTACCGGCGGCAAGGCATCGTCGTTCGGCATCGGCATCTCGCTTGCGGTCGGTGGCAGTGGCGGCGGCGGCGGCGACGGCGGAACGGTTACGCTGGAGCGCAACAACAAGAGTGTCATTTCCACCAGCGGCTATCATGCGACGGCCATTCTGCTGCAATCGATCGGCGGCGGCGGCGGCAGCGGCGGCGCTGCCAAATCGATCAGCGACAGCGGCGTCGTCAGCCTGTCCGTCGCGACCGGCGGCAATGGCGGCGACGGTGGTGATGGCGGGGAGGTCAACGGCCATATCGGCGGAACCGTCACGACGACAGGCACGGATTCTGTTGCCGTCCTCGTCCAGTCGATTGGCGGCGGCGGCGGCGATGGCGGCGGATCGACGGCCAAGGCGATCGCTGCGGGCGTACCTACCGAGTGGGGCGGCGACAGCGCTTCGCTCTCGGTCTCGATCTCCCATGGCGGCTCGGGCGCGACCGGCGGCGATGGCGGGAGCGCAAATGCCTGGGTGGAAGACGGCGCCAAGATCACCACAACCGGCGATGGCTCTTCCGGGCTGGTCGTGCAATCGATCGGCGGCGGCGGCGGCAATGGCGGCGATTCGACGGCTGCGTCAGGGTCCGCATCGCTGCAAAGCCTGCTCGCAAAGGAAACGGATGGCGTTGTCGGACTGCAGGGCAAGTCGCTCTCCCTGACAACCAATGTGTCCATTGGTGGCTCTGGAGGCGATGGCGGCAAGGGCGGCGAAGCCTATGCGCATAATCTCGGCACCATCTCGACAGAAGGCGAGTTTGCCTATGGCATGCTGGTGCAATCGATCGGCGGCGGCGGCGGCAATGGTGGAACCGGCGAAAGCGATTCGCTCAACGCCTTTGGCGAAAGCACGGTTGCCCTGACGCTTTTGCTTGGCGGAAGTGCCGGCTCTGGTGGTGAAGGTGGCCTCGCCAAGGGGGGCGTTTCGGATACCGGTTCGATCAAGACCAGTGGCAGCAACGCCGGTGCGCTTGTTGTCCAGTCGATCGGCGGCGGCGGCGGTACGGGCGGCAGCGGAACCGGTGACGCGGATGCTTCCAATACTGTCACGCTCGGGCTCGGCACCACAGGCGGCTCGGGGGGCGATGGCGGCTCGGCCTATGCCTGGAATGCCGGAACCATCGTTACGACCGGCGATGCCGCCAATGGCGTCACGGTCCAGTCGATTGGCGGCGGCGGCGGTATCGGCGGCTCCGGCACCAGTTCTGTGTCGCACAGTATAGAGATTGAAAAGGAACTGACCAGCGACGAGAAGACCAAGATCGAGTTGAAGGCGAGCGCCGATATTAAAACGACGCTGACAGCGACCGCAGGATCGTCCGGCGGCGCATCGGGCGATGGCGGCACGGTTATTTTCGGGCTTCCGGAAGAAGGCAAAGATGACTTTTCCCACGGCTCCATCAAGACCTATGGTCCGACCTCCCATGGCGTGGTTGCCCAGTCCATCGGTCAGGGTGGCGGAACCGTTTCGCTGTCATCCAACCAGAGCAGTGTTGCGCTCAAGGCGGCCATAGACGGGTTGAACAGTGTCAGCGTGACGGCAGCACTCACGCTCGGCGGATCGGGCGAAGGCGCGCTTGGCAATGGCGGCAAGGTCAGCGTCTATGCCTCGGATGTCTATACGGCCGGGTTTTCCTCCATCGGCGTGATCGCCCAGTCGATCGGCGGCGGCGGTGGCATCGGCACTTTCAGCGGCTACGCGCCCGATTCCATTGCCATCACGCTCGGGGCCAAGCTTGAAAGCAATTCCTTCGAAGACAGTCTCGAAAGCGGCAGTGTCTATGTCGAGCTGCTGAGCAAGGAGGCGATCACGACGAAGGGCGACAATTCGAGTGCTGTCGTCGCCCAGTCGATCGCCGGCGGTGGCGGCATCGCCATCATGGCATTCGGCACGAGTTCGCTTGTCAATGATGACACGATCTCCGATGTCATGACGGTGCAGCTTGGCAGCTATGGTTCGGGGAAGGCAAACCCGAATATCCAGAGCGGAACGGTTACGGTTACCAACAAGGGCACGATCACGACATCGGGAACGCGCGCCTTCGGCATTGTCGCGCAGTCCATCGGCGCGGGCGGCGGCCTGGTCAATGCATCGAGCGCCTCCTTCTCCTCCGTGACCTTTGCCGAAAAGGCCTATGCCGGCGGGGCGGATGATGTCACGGTATCGCTGACGGGCGGTTCGATCGTCACCTCCGGCGATGGCGCTGCCGGCGTCGTTGCCCAGTCGATCGCTGGCGGCGGCGGTCTGGCGGCGGATCTTTCCGCCGGCAAGATCAATGCCTATTACGTTTCGAGCAAGGATGCCAAATACAGCTATTACTCGACGGCCTATCTTCAGGGCTACGCCAATTCCGGCACGGTCACTGTCACCGTTGATGAAGATTCATCCATCACGACGACCGGTGACTACGCCCATGGCATCATCGCGCAGTCAATTTCCGGCTCGGGCGGCATCTTCGAGCGGAACGGCAAGGTCTATGCCGGGTCGCTGAACCGCTATTTGGACAGCGGATTTACCAGTAGTTCAGGTGACGTCAACGTGACGGTCGACGGATCGGTCTCGGTCACGGGGGAAGGCTCCTGGGGCGTCTGGGCGCAGACGCAGGACAGCACCATCACCGTGACTGTGGGCTCTTCCGGCTCCATCAGCGCCTCGGCCAGTTCCGATGAGAATGGCGGTGCCATCTACGCCGCCTACAGCAAGAATGGCAAATTCAAGCTGGAAAACAGCGGCAGCATCACCGGCAACGTCGTGGTTTCCAAGGCCGGATCCGTCACTACCGTCAAGGATTACAGTTCCTCGGTTTCCGCGAATGCAGATGGTGTGGTCAGCCTGGCGACGGAGGCCAGTGAAGGCAAGACCCTGCTGCTCAATCACGGCAGTTTCACAAGTGGTGTGATTGCCGGCCTCGACACGGTGCTGAATTCGGGCACCATCAATCTCGGCGGTGAAGGCCATGTGATCCAGACGGTGTTCTCCGGTGATCTGGTCGGGATCGGCTCGTCCGATTACGGCAGCACCTATGATGCCGAGACGCTCGGCCTTGATGCCGCCTTTACCGCCTTCACCTATTACAGCCGCTCGACGGTGAAAAACTGGAGCACAGCGACTTCCAGCAGTGGCGGCCTTATCACTGGCCTTGATGTCGATATGGAGAGCGGCACCGGTGACACGCTGGTGGTTGAAGGCGATTTCGCCGGCAGCTGGGGCGTGGATGTCAATGCAACGTCGCTGCTTCCGAACACCCGCACCGACTTCCTCAAGGTCGAGGGCACGGATCTTGCCGATATCACCGTGCTGTCATCGCTGATCTATGACTTCACCGATGTGACGACGGGTAGCGATGGCTGGGAAGGCTTCTCGGTCGACAGCGCCCATTTCACCGATACCGGGCTGTCGCTCGGCAAGAATGCCTCGGAGGTTTCCCGCGGGCTGCAGGAGGTCTGGGACCGCCTTTCGGCGGGCGAGACGGCTTCAGCCACCGCATCCGACGAGATCACCATCGGCCAGATCTTCGGTTCGTTCCAGCAATCGACCACCAGCTCTCTCTCCGACGATCTGCAGAAGCTCGCCTCGCAGACGGCAGCCGCCGGCGTGGCGCTGTCGCCCGCTTCCGCCATTGCCGCGGCCAACAGCGTGCTGTCCTGCCCCGCCTTCGAGGGCGACGGGATCATGCTGACGGATGGCTCCTGTGTCTGGGCCAAGGGGCTTGGCGGCAGCACCATCCAGCAGCCGACCGGCGATCAGTACGGCTTCACCCGCTCCATGGGCGGGGTTGCAACCGGCGGGCAGAAGGCGCTG
>NZ_JAATVV010000018.1 GCF_013184775.1 Martelella sp. HB161492 | reverse complement strand
TTCGACATGGTCACCTCCACCAAGGTGCTCACCATTGTCGAAGACGCGATCGGCGCGCTGAAGTAAGCACTCAGGAAAGCGAAACCGCCCGGCTCCGCCGGGCGGTTCTGCGGCATGCCCCGTAGTCGGCATGTCAAAACATATCGACCGTTATGCAAACGGATGCAGTCCCGGCCGCTAGACTATCATCGCCGGCAGGAACACGAACGAGCTATGGCGCGGCCTGCCCGAAATTCTCACCTTCAGCATCGCTCAAAGACCAGATCTCGACACGCCGGAAACGGCAACGACCGCGCCGGACCTTTCAGCCGCGCGCTCCAGGTCCTGTCGCCCGCTTCGCGTATTTGCCAGCCAGCATGCGGTGTGGCTTTGCCTGCGGTTCAATCTGAGCCTGCGTGAAGTTGAGGAAATGCTGCTTGAGCGTGGTATCGACGTTTCCTAGGAGACAGTCCGTCGCTGGAGCAAAGTTTTGGGCTCTGGCGTGCGGTTGATCAGCATGGCTTTGTTCTCGAAGAAATCTTGCAGAAGCGCTGTGACAAAAGGGCGGCCAAGCGCCTGCTGGTGGCGCTGATGAAGCGCTATGGCTTAGTTCCCAAGCGGATCATCACCGACAGGCTTCGCTCCTATGGTGCAGCAAAGGCGGATGTGGCGCCAAGCCTTGACCATTGGTCGCACAAGGGTCTCAACAATCGAGCTGAGAATAGCCATCTGCCGTTTCGAAAGCGGGAACGAACCATGCAGGGACATCGATCGCCGGGAGCCTTGCAACGGTTCATCTCAATGCACCCTGCCACCCGCAATTGTTTTTCAGTGCCGTCGCGCCACCGGGAAGATCAAGCAATTCGCTACCACCGCCCTGAAGCGTTCGACGCATGGAAAGTTGCGTCATGCATCGCCTAAAATTCCCAGAGCTTGGGTCCTTGCCCGACCTGACAAACTGAATGTGACAACACCCTAAAATCACTTGGCAATGCCCAATACCGGCTCAGCTTCCCCGCTCGCCTTTATGCGAATTTTACGCCATTGCCCGATCTTCAGCATGGCAACTTTACGGCTCGCGGAGGCAACACCTTGTCAGCAACTGACAGGAGTTTAGCCATGTCCGATCTCATCTATCTGGTCCTTGGTATGACTGGTTTTGCCGCCTTCGCGCTATCGATCAGCCTCATTGATGGTCTCTGAGGCCCGCCATGTTCGATTTGTTTCTTGGGCTAGCGGTGACAGCAGTCACCTTTATTTTCCTTATACGGACACTCTTCAATCAGGGAAACAGCCGAGGAGGTCAGCATGGGTGACCTCGTCGGCTTTGCTCTTTTTGCAGTCGTTCTGACTGTTGCCGCATGGGCGCTTGCCGCGCATATGGCAAAAGTCTTCTCCGGCGAGAACAATGCGCTTTCTTTTGTTCTCGTCCCTCTTGAAAATCGAATCTATCGTCTTTGCGGGGTTGATCGCGAGAGCAGCCAGGGCTGGCGCAGCTATGCCCTCAGCGTGCTCGCAGTCAATCTTACGGGCTTTCTGGCACTCTACGCGATCCTCAGGTTCCAGCATCTCCTGCCGCTCAATCCAGACGGCATCGGGGCCATGGCTCCAGCCCTCGCCTTCAACACTGCCGTGAGTTTTGTCACCAATACCAACTGGCAGGCCTATTCCGGTGAAGTTCAGCTGTCCTATCTGTCGCAGATGGCAGGAATGACGGTTGAGAACTTTCTCTCGGCTGCGACGGGAATGGCAATCGGTGTTGCCGTTATCCGGGGCTTCGCCGGTGGTACTGGCCGGGGACTTGGCAATGTCTTCGTCGATATGACCCGCTCGATCCTCTACATTCTGTTGCCACTCTCGATCGTGCTCGGCCTGTTTCTTGTGCTTCAGGGCGTTCCGCAAACGCTTCTCGGTGCTGTTCATGTCCACACGCTTGAAGGCGCCGAACAGGTCATCGCTCGGGGTCCTGCAGCGAGCCAAATTGCAATCAAGCAGCTGGGGACGAACGGCGGCGGCTTCTTCGGGGTCAACTCGGCGCATCCCTTTGAAAACCCGAATGTAACCTCCGACCTTGCGCAAACTTTCGCCATCCTTCTTATCCCGGCCGCCTTTACCTTTCTTTTCGGCCGGATGGTCGGCGACCGGCGTCAAGGCATCGCGCTCTTCGTCGTCATGGGCATCCTGTTGGTGACCGGGCTTTTGATCATCCATTTCTCCGAACTTGCCGGCAATCCCCTGCTGGGCGCTGGGGCCAACCTTGAAGGCAAAGAGATGCGCTTCGGCGCAGCACTTTCCGCACTCTGGGCTGAAGCGACAACGGCGGCGTCGAATGGCTCGGTCAACGCAATGCATGACAGTTTCATGCCGCTTTCCGGCCTCGTCATGCTCATCAACATGCAGATCGGTGAAGTAATCTTCGGCGGTGTCGGGGCCGGGCTCTACGGCATGCTTCTCTATGTCGTCCTCACCGTCTTTCTTGCCGGGCTCATGGTCGGACGGACGCCGGAATATCTCGGGCGCAAGATCGAGGCAAAGGAAGTAACCCTCGCAATCATCGCCTTTCTGTCAATGCCTCTGGGCATTCTCATCGGCGGCGCTGTTTCAGCGGTGGTGCCGGCTGCACTGGCTTCGGTACAAGCGCCGGGACCGCATGGCCTTTCCGAAATCCTCTATGCCTATTCATCCGCCGTCGGCAACAACGGTTCGGCATTCGCCGGATTTGGGGCAGCAACCACATGGCAGACGACGGCCCTCGGCATATTGATGCTTGTTGGCCGCTACGCCATCATCGTCCCGATGCTGGCGATTGCCGGATCGCTCGCCGTCAAGCGCAGCATACCGACATCGGCCGCCAGTTTCCCGACCCATGGCCCGCTGTTCATCCTTCTGCTCATCTGCACCATCCTGATCCTCGGCGCACTCACCTTCTTCCCGGTCCTGTCACTCGGCCCAATCGCCGAACAGGTGTCGGTCACCCTTGGCCAGACCTTTTAAAAATTGCGGGGAAACATCATGAATTCTTTCGAAACCGGGTCCTCCGAGATCTACCGATCAGCGGCAATTGCATCCATACGGAAGCTATCTCCCAGGGCGCTGGCTGGCAATCCGGTCATCCTGGTGACCGCTCTTGTCGCCGCCATGACAACGCTGCTTTCGCTGCGCGATCTCCTATCTGGAGCGAGCGGCGCCAGCATCAATCTTCAGATCACCTTCTGGCTATGGGTCTGCGTATTGTTCTCGAATTTTGCCGAAGCACTCGCCGAAGGTCGCGGCAAAGCACGGGCCGACAGTCTGCGCGCCACCAAAGCAAAGACCATGGTGAAGCTATTGGCTGATATCGATGACCCCAATCCGCGTCTGGTCGCTTCCGATGGCTTGAAAGCCGGCCAGCTGGTTCTGGTGGAAGCGGGCGACATCATTCCAACCGATGCGGAAGTGATCGCCGGCACAGCCTCAGTCGACGAAAGTGCCATCACCGGCGAGAGTGCAGCCGTTATCCGTGAATCAGGTGGTGACCGCTCGGGCGTGACCGGCGGGACCCGCATCATTTCCGATAGCCTGGTCATCCGCATTATTGCTGAACCGGGAAAGAGTTTCCTGGACCGGATGATCGCCATGGTTGAGGGTGCAGAGCGGCAAAAGACGCCGAATGAGATCGCGCTCAACATCCTGCTTGCCGGCCTGACCCTGATTTTCCTCGTGGTTGTGGTCACACTTGAGCCATTCGCCCGCTATTATGGCCTGATCATTCCGGTCATCACCCTTGGCGCCTTGTTCGTGACGCTGATCCCGACCACGATCGGCGGGCTGCTGTCAGCCATCGGCATCGCCGGCATGGATCGGCTTGTGCGCGCCAATGTCATCGCCAAGTCGGGTCGCGCCGTTGAAGCGGCCGGCGATGTCGACACATTGCTGCTCGACAAGACCGGCACCATCACATTCGGCAACCGGATGGCGAATGAATTCATCGCCTCCCCCGGTGTCTCGACGCAGACGCTGATCAGATCCGCATTCTTATCCTCGCTTGCTGATGACACACCGGAAGGAAAGTCGATCATAACCCTCGCAGAACTGGAAATGCCCGGACTGGACCGTGGGGCTGCCACAGGCGGTGTTCCGGTTGCCTTCTCTGCCAGCACACGGCTCTCCGGCGTTGACATCGACGGACGACAGCTGCGCAAAGGTGCGATTGACGCGGTGGAGCGCTTTACCGGCATCGCAATGGATAAAACGCTCAGAGCCGCTGTTGAAGACATTGCCCGCTCTGGCGGTACACCGCTTATCGTGGCCGAGGACAGGCGTATTCTGGGTGCGGTTCATCTGAAGGATATCATCAAGCCCGGCGTTCGTGAACGCTTTGCCGAGCTGCGCCGTATCGGCATTCGCACGGTGATGATCACGGGTGACAACCCGCTGACCGCAGCAGCAATTGCCGCTGAGGCCGGTGTCGATGACTTTCTTGCTGAGGCGACGCCCGAAATGAAGCTGGATTTCATCCGCAAGGAGCAGGCGGGCGGGCGCCTCGTGGCGATGTGCGGTGACGGCTCTAATGACGCCCCTGCATTGGCTCAGGCTGATGTCGGCGTCGCGATGAACTCCGGTACGTCTGCAGCCAAAGAGGCAGCCAACCTGATCGATCTCGACAGTGATCCGACAAAACTGATTGAGATCGTAATGGTCGGAAAGGGCCTTTTGATCTCTCGTGGCGCCTTGACGACATTTTCAATCGCCAACGATGTGGCAAAGTATTTTGCGATTCTGCCGGCCATTTTCGCGGCCGCATTTCCGGGGCTTGCGGTCTTGAACATCATGCGTCTCTCAAGTCCCGAGAGTGCCATTTTATCAGCCGTCATCTTCAATGCTTTGGTCATCGTTGCGCTCATCCCGCTTGCGCTTCGTGGCGTTCGCTATCGACCGGAAAGTGCTGCGGCCCTGCTGAGCAGAAATTTGATGATCTTCGGTCTTGGCGGCCTCATTGCTCCCTTCGTCGGCATCAAGCTCATTGATCTGGCTGTGAGCGCGCTCGGCCTGGCCTGAAAGGAAAACAACATGTTCACTCTGATCCGCCCGGCCCTTGGCTTTACGCTCATCATGACGGCTTTGACAGGGCTTGGCTATCCACTTGCGATGACCGGTCTTGCCGGTGTCATCAACAGAAACAGCGCCCAGGGAAGCCTTCTCGTCGCTGACGGCCGTGTCGTCGGCTCGGCTCTGATCGGCCAGTCCTTTTCAGGCCGCCGCTATTTTCATCCGCGACCATCCGCCGTTGATTATGATGCGGCGGCGGCTGGTGCGTCCAATCTCGGTCCAAGTTCAGCAACACTCGTTGCTGAGGTCGCAAAGCGCCGCGCCGCATACCGTGAGGCTAACAATGCTAACGCCCCGATCGACGCAGTCACCTCATCCGCCTCAGGGCTTGATCCCGACATTTCCGTCGAAAATGCACGGAACCAGGCCGCACGCGTTGCCACCGCCCGCGGACTTCGACAGTCAGAGGTCGACAGCTTGATTGACGGATCGATAGCAAGGCCGCTTTTCGGTCTCTACGGCACGGCACGAGTGAATGTGCTCGCACTCAATCTGGCGCTTGACAAGGTGGCTGTGGACGCGCCAGTTCAAAAAAACTGAGGACCAAAGCATGGTGGATGCAAGGCGGCCGAGCCCAGAGGCGCTGCTGAACATCGCGCGCCGGGAAGGACGCGGGCGACTGAAGATCTTCCTCGGCGCGGCCCCTGGCGTCGGCAAGACTTACGCGATGCTGGACGCTGCGGCGCGGTTGGCGGCATCTGGCGTTCGCGTCGTTGTCGGCCTCGTCGAAACGCATGGCCGCACTGAAACGGAAATGATGCTGCGGGATCTTCATGTGCTTCCGCGGCGACCGTTTTTCCATAACGGCCGCATTCTGCACGAGCTGGACGTCGATGGCGTAATCGCCTACGCGCCGGATCTGGCAGTGATCGACGAACTTGCCCATTCCAACCTTTCCGGAAGCCGGCATGAGAAGCGCTGGCAGGATGTCGAGGACGTACTCGATGCCGGAATCGACGTCTATACCACACTCAATGTTCAGCATGTCGAGACGCTGAACGACATGGTGGCGCGCATAACCGGCGTCAGAGTGCGCGAAACGGTTCCCGACAAAGTTTTGTCCGAGGCAGATGAGATCGCTTTGATTGACCTGCCCCCGGATGAACTGATCGCGCGCCTGCGTGCTGGAAAAGTCTATATCGAGGATCAGGCAGCCCGTGCGGTCGCAAACTTCTTCGCCAAAGGCAATCTGACAGCGCTTCGAGAACTCGCTTTGCGCACCGCCGCAGATCGCATCGATCGACAGCTTCAGGATCACATGGCGAACCATGCCATCGATGGCCCCTGGCCAGCGCAGGAGCGCATCCTGGTTATTCTGCCGGAAGACATGGCAGGCCGAGATGCTGTGCGCGCCGGCAAACGCTCTGCCGATCGGGCTCGGGCGGAGTGGCTGGCAATCGGGGTTTCCTCTCTTGAGGGACCGCACCGGCATGGCGCAGGTGCCAATGCACTCAGATTGGCTGAACAACTCGGTGCCCGCGTCTCGCTCCTCGAAGTCGACCGAGATCCAGCCGCTGAGGTGATTGCACTGGCGCGACGCGAAAACGTCCGACGGATTCTATTGCCGCGCCCGCCAGCAAAGCGTCCGTTTTGGCACCGTTTTCAGCCCACAATGCACGAACGGCTTTATCAGGGGTTGCTGAACGAAGCAGATGCTTTTGAACTGACGCTGATGTCGGAAGGCGACGA
This sequence comes from Martelella sp. HB161492, assembly GCF_013184775.1. Taxonomy (GTDB): domain Bacteria; phylum Pseudomonadota; class Alphaproteobacteria; order Rhizobiales; family Rhizobiaceae; genus Martelella. The sequence continues at coordinate 89,988 of NZ_JAATVV010000018.1, read as the reverse complement.
AACCGTGCAGCACGCATCTGGCGTGAAGCCGCCTGGGGGGCCGTTGAGCGTTTTCCGTCCTGGAATTGTGCTGGCAACGGTCGTCACGACAACCGGACTGGCAGCCGGTCTTCAGCCGTTCTTCCCGACAGGCAGCCTGTCGCTGCTCTTCATGACGGCGACGGTCGCAATCGCAGCGCGCATGGGACGAAAGCCGGCGATCCTTGCTGCCGGCCTCTCCTTTCTCTGTTTCAATTTCTTCTTCACCGATCCGCTTTACACCCTCCGGATTTTCGACCGGACGCAGCTACTGACGCTGGTGCTTTTGCTTGTGTCATCAATCCTCACAGGCAATCTGGCGGCCAGATTGCGCGAACGGGTAATTGCCCAAAAGGCTGCAGCCGAACGGACGGCCAAACTTTATGACTTTTCACGCCAGGCAACGACGGCAGCCTCCTTCGACCAGGTTATTCAAGTCGCCGTTCATCACGTCTCGGCAGTTATCGGAGGAGAGGCAATGGTGCTCGTGCCTCCTGAAAACGGGCGCGCAGGGCCACTGGACATCGCCGGAGCCGAACCGATGCAGACGACGCTTGCCGCCCGCGAGCTGACTGCGGCGCGCTTTGCCTTCGATCACAGCGAGGCTGCGGGACGGGGGTCTGCAACGCTTCCAGCAACGGACTGGCTGTTTCTGCCTCTCAGGGCATCCGGAAAAAGCATCGGCGTGCTTGGCATCCGCAATGAAGTGGGAGAAACAATCGCAACCGAAGAGCGCAAACTCGCCGACGCTCTTGCTGATCAGGTGGCGCTCGCTCTTGAGCGGATCCGTCTTTCGGATGATCTGGCCCAAAGCCGCGTTACGTCAGAGACCGAGCGGCTACGCACAGCGTTACTCTCTTCGGTGAGCCATGATCTTCGCACACCCCTCGTATCAATTCTCGGCGCTGCGGAAAGCCTTGAGAACCAGATCCTCACAGATAATTTGCGCGCCATACTGATCACGACAATCCGTGACGAAGGCGAGCGGCTCGATCGCTATATTCAAAACCTCCTTGACATGACGCGCCTTGGGCATGGCGCACTGAAGCCGCGCACGAGCCCGACAGATCTGCGCGAACTTGTCGGGGCCGCACGGCAGCGGCTTCGCGGGCCATTACGGGATCATCCGCTCAAAATTGATATTCCAAACGAATTTCCGCCCGTCGATGTCGACCCTATTCTGGTCGAACAGGTTTTCGTAAATATTCTCGACAATGCCGCCAAATATTCCGGCGTTGGCGCCCCGATTGAAGTGGCAGCACAAGTGACTGATGGCATGATCGAGATCGCGATTCAGGACGAGGGGGCGGGCTTTCCTGCTGGCGAGGAAAACCGGGTTTTCGACATGTTCTGGCGCGCTACTCAGGGCGACGGGAAACCCGCCGGCGCGGGCCTGGGTCTTGCTATCTGCCGTGGAATTGTAGAAGCCCATGGTGGCACGATCAGCGCCAGTGCCGTTCCGCAAAATGGCGCATGCATTGCCTTCAGGCTGCCAATCGCGAGAACGGGGACCCCAGAATGAGCGCGCGTGTTCTGATTATCGATGACGAGGCAGCAATCCGCCGTTTTCTGAGCGTGGCCCTTGAGGCGGAAGGGCATCTGGTGTTCACCGCAGCAACCGCTCGTGACGGAGTGGCTGCCGCTGCCCGGGAAAACCCGGCGGCCATCATTCTTGATCTGGGCCTGCCGGACGCGGATGGCATCACCGTGCTGAAAACGATACGCGAATGGACACGGGTGCCGGTTCTCGTTCTCTCGGTCCGTTCTGACGAAGACGGAAAGATCGCAGCGCTCGATGCCGGCGCGCAGGACTATGTAACGAAGCCATTTTCGACAGCCGAGCTCCTTGCCCGGCTGCGGGGGTTGTTGCGTGATCATGCCGAGGATGCGGCCAGCGCCACGATCACACTCGGTGCACTTTCAATCGATCGGGCCGAGCGGCGGGCGACACTTGCGGATGAAGATCTCAATCTTACACGTAAAGAGTTTGATCTGCTTTGGCTGCTTGCAACCCATCGCGGCCGGCTCGTCACACAAGATATGATCCTGAAAGCCATCTGGGGCGTGGCTCACACGGACGATACGCAATATCTGCGCGTCTATATCCGACAGCTACGCGCCAAGCTGGGCGACGATGCCGCCGACCCTCGCTGGATCTTCACCGAGCCAGGCATTGGCTATCGCCTGGCCGATGGGTAAACGGAACCGCTTGCGGCTGAGGGCGGAACGACACTTCACGCCAATTTCAGAAATTCCAGATCCAATATCCCGCGATCTGGTCATCTCACCACTTTCCTAAGATGAAGGCCATTTCACTTGCTCGTCGTGCTTCAGCAAATCCCGCCGATTGATTCCATCAAATTGCGCGTTCGTTTCAATCGATCACACGACTATTCGGCATTTACAATTCGAGTCGCCCAATTCGGCAAAGGTTCCCCTTCCCGCCGTGGGTTTCTGCACATAGACCAGAAAACAGGAAATTGAGGGCCGCCTGTTGCCGAGCGGACCTCGTAAGCGCGTAAGAACTCACTGCACAGTAACGTTTGTAGTGAACTTCTTTCCCTCGACATCGATGAGCGTCAGGATCAGGCCATCGCTTGCTGTGGCACCATCAGGCAAGGCAAAACTGAGCGTCGCCTGGCTGCCGAGCTGGCAGCGGATGCCATAGGCGATCTGGGCGCAGCTGGACCAGGGCGCGAAGCGATTGTCGGAGATGCTGACGATGTTCTTGTTGTCGAGATCAGCGGCATCCAGGTCGAAGACCGGCGCGCCCGACCCATCCTTGGCGGATAGCGTGGCGCGGACGATATAGGCGCCCTGCGTATCGGGGCCCGCATCGGTGTAGAGCCGCGCCGAGACCGTATCGCCCGAGATCAGGCCCTGCGACATCGAAACATGCGGTACGAGATTGTTGTAGCGCTTGCCGAGCGGGCTGTAGATCGCATCGAAATAGAAGCCGTAGAAGAAGACGGTAAAGGCAAAGGCGACGAGCCCCAGAATGCTGGTGATGCTGATCACGCGGCTGCGTGACAGCGGCAGCGGCCCGCTGGTCAGCCAGGCCAACCATGGCGTTCGCGCCGTCCGGCCGGATTTGACGATCAGGTTGTCGAGCGAATAGGGGCCGCTTCCGGTTACCAGCACGACGGCGGTCATGGCGAAGGAACATGCCGCCATCGTCCATTCGTCGAGGCAGGTGGTTCCCATCCAGCCGAAGATGATCATCAGCACGACCGAAAGTCCCATGCCGACAAGCGAGACGAAACGGGTCGCAAGCCCCAGCATCAGCCCGACACCGACCATCAGTTCCACCAGACTGAAGCCGATCACCGAGATATGCAGCAAAAGGCCATGATCGAGCAGCCAGTGAAGAATATCACCAACGCCAAATGGCACGCCTGGCGCGGCATGGACGAGCTTGTTGGCAAGATAGCCGGGAGAATCCGGGTCGATCTTCTTCAGATCATAGATGAACCGGCGCGAGAAACCGCCCCAGTAGACCCATCCGATGACAAGGCGGTTTGCCAGTATGGCAGCACCGAGAAGCTGCCAGACCGACGGCGCGACCGCTTGCCCGTCTCCGTTTGATGTCAAAGCTTTCATTAGAGTTGTCCTTTTTAGCGAGGAAGCTGAGCGCGGCAGCAGAGCAGACCTTCCTGTGGCCGCCGCAGACTGTTCAATAGACAAAATTCAAGGAATACTGGTTGACCCACATCAAGAAAAAATCAGTTAACGAATTGATTTATAATGGTTTTATTAAGGTTTTTCGGCCTCACGGGCGCGCAGTGAAGCCCGTGGAAAATTGCCTTCCGGCAACTATCAACGGAACACACTTTTGGCTGTCCGGAAGGTTTGTATTATGGTTTCATGCGCGCATCCTTTGCGGTCAGCACCACAACTCTCATCCCGTCGGAGACACAGGCGTAAAGGTCCATCACATCACTCCACCCGGTCGCCGGCAGCCTGACGCTTGCGTGCCTCGGCAAGCGCGGCTGTGAAGCCCTGATAATCGAGTGTCGAAGTTCTGAATGGACCGATCAGATAGGTCGGGGTCGATACGATGCCGAGGGCATCGGCTTGCCCCATCGTGCGCCCAAGTAGCGCTGCGAAATCGCTCTTGTGCTGCTTGATGTCATCCTGGAGCTGGTCCATATCGATCGCGGTGGCGCGCACCGCGGCCAGCATCTGATCCTTGCTGACGCCATGACCGGGGATCGCCATCAGCGCGTTGTGGGCATCCAGGTACTTGCCCTGATATTTGGCGCCGAGAGCCAGTTGCGCGCCATAAACCGAAGCTTCGGTCAAAACTGGCCAGTCCTTGAAGACCAGGCGGACATGGCCATCATCTTTGACAATGCGGGCAAGATCGGGCGCCGATTTCTTGCAATAGGGGCAGTTGTAGTCGAGGAAGGCGACGATGGTGACATCGCCATCGGGATTGCCGGTTTCCGGTGCGTCGGGATCATGCAGCACAGCCTGGACATCGACGTTCTGCGCTTTGGCAACACCTGTCCAGGCGAGCGCCAACGCCGAAGTCAACGTCAGGCCCAGAAAATCTCGTCGATCCATTGCAATCTCCTGTCGGTTATTGTTCAGACACCGGCTGCTGCCAGTCGCTTTGAAAATGCGCTTGCCGACAGCGCGCCGGTGACGCGGCTGCCGGGGATTTCCTGCCCATCGGCATCAATCAGGAACAGTGTCGGCGGGCCGATCACGGCAAACCGGGCCATCAGCTGGCGGCTGCCGGTATCCTGCCGCGTCACGTCGACGGTGATGACCGGCAACCGGTCAAGGCGCCCCTGATATTCGGGGGTCGCCATTAGCCGTTCGTTGGATTTGCACACCGTGCACCAGCCGGCGGAAAAAGAGACGAGCGCGATTTTGCCGTCGAGCCCGCTCAGGGCGTGGTCGAACGCAACGCTGTCGCTCACCCGGACCTCATCGCGCTCGCTGGGTGCTTCAACGGCAACGCGCCCCGCCAAGGATGCCAGCGGCTGAAGGGGATCTGTGCCACCGGCCGAGGCGTCGACGATCATCACCACAGCCACGAGTGCCGAGAAGAGGCCAGCAGCTTTGCCGGCGCGCTTTCCGAAACCGCTCTCTCCATCGAGGCGATCGAAACCACCGAGAAACACGGACAAACCGAGGGCGAAGGCACCCCACAGCGCAAGGTCGGCTGCTGCGGGAACAAGACGTGTGAGCAACAGAATGGCAACGGCAAGGAAGACGACGCCAAAGCCGCGGCGCACCCGTTCGAGCCAGGGCCCCGAGCGCGGCAGCGCCCGCGCACCGAAGGTTCCGAATGCAATGAGTGGCAGCGCCATCCCGAACCCGAGGGCGAAGAGCGCGGCCCCGCCACGCACCGCCGCGCCGGTGCTGACCGCGTAGAGCATGGCGGCTGCGAGCGGCGGCGTGACACAGGGACCGACGATGAGCGCGGAGCCGAAGCCGAGAATGGCCGCGCCTGCGAACGATCCGCTCGTCCTGCCCCGACCATGGAAACGGCGTGACAACGCATCCGGCATCCTGAGTTCGAAGAGCCCGAACATCGACAGGGCAAGCGCCACGAAGACCAGGGACGAAATGCCCAGCGCCACCGGCGACTGCAGCACGGCCTGAAGGTTGGCGCCGGACCAGCCGGCGACGAGGCCGATGAAGCCATAGGCGGTCGCGATCGCGAGACCATAGGAGAGCGACAGCGCGAAGCTGCGACCGGTGGAAAGCGGTCCGCGCGCGCCGGCAAGCATTGCAGAGAGGATCGGCACCATCGGAAAGATGCAAGGGGTGAAGGCCATCAGCAGGCCGAAGCCAAGGAAACCGGCCAGCATCAGCACGATATGGCCGGCAAGATAGGTCTCCGCAGGGCCCGCCGCCGGGGTTTCCGCCGCCGTTGCGACCCCGGTCCCGGCCTTTACCGGTTCCGGCGCCCAATCGGTGAAGGTGCCCGATGACGTCCCAACAGAAGACTTTCCGTTAACATCGAGTGTCGCCAGATCGACCGTCTTTTCGACGGGCGGATAGCAGATCCCTTTTTCGGCACATCCCTGATAGGAAATGGAGAGTGTGCCATCGGCGGGAAGACCGGCCGCGACGACCGAAACGTGGTTCTGATAGATTGCCACCCGGCCGAAATTCGGATCGTCCCTTGCCTCGCCGGGCGGCAGTGCCAGGGCGATGGCACTGCCGTCAAGGCTCGCCGTCATCGCGTCGCGATAAAGGTAGGTTCCCGGCGCAATTGTCCAGTCGAGCACGAGCCTGTCTTTTCCGTCGCGCGCGGCGGAAAGATGGAACACATCATCAGCCGGCAGCGGCATTTCAGCCCGTGCGGCAATCACCGGAACTGTCAGAAAAACCAGTAACCAGATATAAGAGAACCGGAAAAACGCGGACATGGTTCGGTGAAACCTTCATTCGGTCTTGATGCCCGCAAAATCTTCCCCGAGCTTAAGGCAGTCTTAAGCTCGGCGGAAAACAACCCGGACATCCGTCAGAAGCCCGAGGAAAAGATGCGTCTGCTTGTTGTCGAAGATGACCCGGTTCTTGCCGATGGCCTCAAGGTCGGCCTCGGCCTTGCCGGCAGTACGGTTGATGCCGTTGCCAACCTCGCCGACGCGCGTCTGGCGGTCCGGACAGCGGAATTCGACGCCATCGTGCTGGATATGATGCTGCCCGACGGCTCCGGCCTCGATCTGCTTTCCGAAATGCGCCAGCACGGCAGTGCTACGCCGGTGGTGATGCTGACCGCACTGGACGAGACGGCCGACCGGATCCGCGGCCTCGATATCGGCGCTGATGACTATATCGGCAAGCCGTTCGACCTTGATGAGCTGGCGGCGCGGCTCCGCGCAGTGACGCGGCGGCGGAATGGTCGCAGCGATACGCTTCTGGCCGCCGCAGGCATCAGGCTTGACCCCGCGACGATGATCGCCAGCACGGAGACCGGGGAATTCCCGCTTTCGCGACGCGAATTCGCGGTGTTGCTCGCGCTGATGGAACGACCGGGAGTGATTCGCTCGCGCGGTGAACTTGAGGATCGGCTTTATGGCTGGCAGGAGGATGTTGAAAGCAATGCTGTCGAGGTTCACATCCACAACCTGCGCGCCAAGATCGGCCGCGAGACGATTGAAACTGTCCGCGGCCTTGGCTATCGCATGAAGGCATCATGATGCGCTCTCTGCGTCGCCGTCTCTTCGTTCTGCTGGTCGTCGCCACAGGCGTGATCTGGCTGACCGCCTTCATCTGGATTTCGCTCTGGAGCCGCTCCGAAATTGAACATGTGCTCGATACGCGGCTCAGGGAAGCGGCGCGCATGGTGCATTCGCTGGTTGCCGGCGGCAATGTCACGGCAGCCGACGCTGCTGCCGGGGTCAAGACGGTCGACTACGAAAAGCAGCTCTCCTGTCAGATCTGGTCACTCGACGGCCGTCTGGTCGCCCGATCAAGCGGCGCACCGGATGCGAGCCTCGCCCTTGATACCGAAGGCTATGGCGAGAGACAGGTCAACGGCGAGGCCTGGCGGGTCTACACCATCGTCGACGCGGAGAAGGGTGTCCGGGTTGTCGTCGGCGACCGGATCGGCCTCAGGAACCGGCTGGTCCGCGATCTCGTCGCCGGCCTTCTCGTTCCCGCGGTGCTGATCATGCCGCTCTTTGCCGCGCTGATCTGGTTCGGCGTCGGCCGGGGTCTTGCCCCGCTCAGAAGCCTTGCCCGCGAAATCGAGATGCGCGATGGCGAGGACATGCGCTCCGTGTCCGTCGATAATGCGCCCGGCGAGGTCCGACCGCTGATCGCCGCGCTCAACAGCCTTTTCGGACGGGTGGACGCCTCCCGCCGCCACGAAAGAGAGTTGACCTCTTTCGCGGCGCACGAGCTGAAGACGCCGCTTGCGGGCCTCAGGACCCAGGCCCAGATCGCGCTCGCCACCGAAGATGAGAGCATCAGGGCCCGGGCGCTTGGCCAGATCCTGCTCTCGGTCGACCGGACCAGCCGTCTCGTACGCCAGCTTCTCGCTCTTGCCCGCCTCGAAGCTGGGCGGGGCGCCGAACCCCTGGCAAACATCTCTGTCGGCAGGGCCATTCGCGAGATGCTCATGCAACTCCCCATGCGCTGCAACACCGAGACCACCATCGATCCCGCACTGGATGGACTTGCCCTGGCTGCCGACCCGGCGACGCTGGAACTGATCCTCAGAAATCTTCAGGAAAACGCCTGCCAGCACACACCGCCAGGTCGCGTGGTCCGCTGGGTGAAGACGCAGGACGGCTTTGCGATCGAGGATGAAGGCTGTGGCGTCGCTGACAGTGAGCTTCTGCTCCTCACGCGCCGGTTCTTTCGCGGAAGCAACAACAGCACTGCGGGAACGGGTCTCGGGCTCACCATCGTCGCCATGGCGGTCGGTCGCCTTCATGGCGACCTCGACCTTGGAAATCGACCTGAAGGCGGCTTCAGGGTCGGGATTGTCTTTGGCAAGAATAAACGCGCGTGACCCCTTCCTTGTTCGCTGAGCAAATGTCGACGAAATTTAGGGCAATTCAGCGCAGCCAGAAGACACCGAGAAAGATGGCTTATTGACTTCAGCGATTGGTGTCGAAGGTAACTCCTTTTTAGACGGATTCCTGTCTTTTGGGGCAGCAGCAGACAATGAGACATTGCTGCAGGCCCTTGCCTAAAGCGCGCAGACTTCGAAACCCTTGATTGTCGCATAGACTGTTTTCAGTGTGTCGAACCGGCTCTGATGCAGAAATTTTGCTGCTGTCCGAAAGAGTGCTGACAATTTTCAGCGGGATTTTTACTGAGCGATTTCAAGTGGCGCCATTCTCAGGGTGACGCGACTTTATGGGCGGTGCGGCGGTATTGCCGCTATGGGATCAGCTACCGCGATCTTGAACAGATGATGGGTAAGCGCGGTGTGCCCGTCGATCATTCCACGATTTATCGCTGGGTCCAGAAATACGCACCGGAGATGGAAAAGCGGCTGCGCCGGGATCGTGACCCATTGCGGAGTGTAACTTCGGCGTTCGCCGTGGCTTCCGGACATAGCCGGGAACGGATCAGCTTGCGGCAGGCAGGGTGCTGTCCGTATGGCGCTGCTTGTGCGGGACCTTCAAATCATATTCAAGCCAATGGTCGATCGTCGAAACAAACGCATCCAGCTTCGCTCGCCGCACAGCTGACTGACGCTGATAGCCAGGAGGAACCGCATACGACATCATCTTGGCGACGCTGTCGCGCGATATGTTGAAATGCTTGGCGGCTTCACGCCGGCTCATGCCCGCCGATACGGCAAGGCCGACCTTCAAATACAAGTCCAAGACAGCAATCCCCACCCCTCCTGCGCTCATGCAGAAGGTAAATAGGTGGCCGACTTTTGCGCCGCCGCTCTCAGTCGAGCCACTATTTTCAAGGACGATCGATGGTTTGCCTTCAAGCCGTGGCGCTCAGCAACCTCATTCACTGTCGCGCCCGGCCGCAAGCTCTCAGACATGATCGGCGCCTTGATCTCGTCAGGCCATTGGCGATGGGCATTAGGCCGTCGACGGCGCATCGTGAGAACCTCCATTGTACTCTCCCCGGAAAAACTCCCTTCCACTTAAATCATGCGACCTCGATCAGAGATCAGGCAACGAAGGGAAAGGTCGTGAGAGAACAGCGTCACAGACGCCACCGCAAACAAGAGAGCTGTCTGACCGAAATTCTGTGAGTGCACTTTATGAGGAATATATGAAAATAACCGCACACCACATCTGCCCTCATTTACATCCGATAATCTTGCCTTATCGGACATTATTCTATAGGCTCCGTTTTCATGACAAAATCACCGCAAGACATCCCAGAACAGAATGCTTCCGTGTCGGGGCAGCCGGCAGATGTGTCGACTGTTATTCCGGCGGGCGGTGCACTTCCGCTTGCGCCGCATTTAGAGGATCTCGTCGAGACAGCGCGATCCTACGCGAAAGCCTCACGCTCGAAAAACACGCAGCACGCCTATGATGCTGACTGGAAACATTTCGGGGCCTGGTGCCGGCGAATGGGCGTGGATCCGCTGCCGCCAGTGCCGCAGACCATTGGCCTCTATATCAGTGCACTCGCGCACGGTGATCAGAGACGCAAGACCCCTGCCCTGTCGGTTGCGACGATCGAGCGCCGGCTCTCCGGCCTCAGCTGGCACTTTGCCCAGCGCGGCCAGCCGCTCGATCGCAAGGACCGCCATATCGCCACCGTCCTTGCTGGTATCCGCCGCAGCCACGCGCGACCGCCGCAGGGCAAGGACGCCCTCATGGGCGCCGATATCATCGCCATGACAGACACGCTCGGCCGCGATCTGCGCGGCCTGCGTGACCGGGCCATTCTGCTGATCGGCTTTGCCGGCGGGCTCAGACGTTCAGAAATTGTCGCCCTCGACGTTGAAAGAGAGGACAGCAGTACGGGTTGGATCGAGATCGTGCCCGAAGCTGGCCTGATCCTCAGACTGCGTGGCAAGACGGGCTGGCGCGAGGTCGAGATCGGGCGCGGCTCGAGCGAGGCATCATGCCCGCTTACCGCCGTCGAGACGTGGATTCACTATGCGAAAATCGCGCGCGGTCCGCTTTTCCGGCGGATATTCAAGGACGGAACGCGTGTCGATGTCGAAAGACTGTCCGACAGGCATGTTGCACGGCTGGTGAAACGCACCGCCCTTGATGCCGGCATTCGTGCCGATTTGCCGGAAGCCGAACGGCAAAAGCTTTTCTCCGGTCACTCCTTGCGTGCCGGTCTCGCCTCCTCCGCCGAGATTGAGGAACGCTACGTGCAAAGGCAGCTTGGCCATGCCTCTGCAGAAATGACCCGGAAATATCAGCGCCGCCGCGACAGGTTCCGCGTCAACCTCACCAAGGCAGCGGGGCTGTAGCGCCCTTTCCTTCCCCTCCGCGATGACCGTTTCACCGGCAAGCTACGGACCTGTCTGCGACCGCTGGCGATAGTAGGAGGCACCTTGCGCTTGTCTTTGCAGGAAGCCCTGATACACCCCTGCGGCAAACGCGATCGGCAGTGAGCGCATGTCTGGTGTGGTTCGCGCCTGATGCCGTCTCAGCCGGATCAGGATGGATTGATCGAAACGCGATCCTTGGCAGCTGCCAAGATCGACAGACCTCAATGCTGGACCAGGCGGCACAACGCCTCGGAAACGACAAGACCATCGGAAGCGTCGTGCCCTCCCCGGCCTTTGCGAGAAGTGGTTTCCGAATGCAGACGCTGTCGGTTGCGCAATGCCTGGATCATCGGCTGGGTCGTAAATTTGCCAGTCCGGGCTTTCTCGGTCAGCGATCGCAAATAGCCGCCGGGGCAACTGATCCGTTCTGCATGCTGAAGGATTGCTGCAAGTGTTATCGCAGCCGGAATGGGGCCCATGGCGGCGCGGGCATCTGTCCAGGCGCTGCCACTGATGTCAAGCACGGTTCTGGCCGTTTCGGCCGCACGGATGAAATCGGCCCAGTGCCGGATATGGCCGCCTTTCTCATATTGGCTGATATCTGGACAGGCCTGCAACGCTGCTTCAAGTGATATGGTCTGTAGCCGAGATGGCTGATCACGGTCTGGCTTGGGTGTTTCGGCTTGCTCAGGCTGTGGCAGATTGCCATTTCCTGGCATTTCAGATTCAAACTGATCTTCTGTTTCTGAATTCTGTATGTGCCGGTCATTTTGCTGGGCATTGGCAGTCGGATTCGTCGAAACAATGAATGTTTCCAATACGTCCTCAACGGTCTGTCGCAGGTCCATCAAGAGGGTGATGGCACCGGCGATCGTTTCAAAGCACGGCGATCGCGGAAGCGTGTCGATGATGCTGCGGTAAGCGACGATATGGGAATTCCAGTCGCCTTCTGGGTGTTCCGCAAGACCAAGCTCGATGAGTTTGGCAACGTCACGGCGTAAAAGCGTCAATTGCTCACGCAGCGATCTCAATGCTCCGCGTTCGGCCTCCAGCTTTGCGGCCAGGGCCTTGAATTCCGCAGCACGAACGACGAGCGGAGAAAGGTCAAATCCATAGGCCTTTGCAACCGCGCCGCCATGCGTCTTGCGGGCGTAGCGTTTGCCGTTGGGACTGTCCCTGCGGATGATGAGACCGCAGCCGACAAGCACCGCAAGATGCCGCCGCAAGGTGGTCTCGGACATGCCATTGGCGCGGGTGCAGAGCTGTTCATTCGATGGCCAGACAATGAGGCTGTCGGCGCTTGAGAGTAGGGTTTGAGGGTGAAACGACAGGAGGGCGTTGAGGACGGAAAGCGCACGGTCAGTGGCACCGAGCGGCTTGCGGATGGTCCTGATCGTGTGAAACACCTTCCACTTGTCGACCGAAATGCCGTCGGGCATGGCGCGAACACGCTTCTGCTCGGCCAACTGGCCAATAGTCATCGGCCGCCGCCCGAAAGGCGTCGTTATCATCTCCGTATCCATGATTTCACCTTTCAAAAAGGCAAAAGAAACCGTCCCGAAACGAAAGAAATCGTCTCGGCCACTTGACTGATGGAGCCGGAAATGCGAGGCATAAGGTGCTAACTGATACCTAGGCTTCCGGGCGCATGTCGCTTGGGGGCCTTTTCTTTTGCGCAGCTTTCCTTTCTTCGTGTTTCGTTTCAACCTTGGCAGCTGCCAAGGTTCGCTCAGTCCCGTCCGGCGAGATACCGCTTGACGAGTTCGGGTAGTTCGCCTTCAAGGAAGGTCTTGAAGGCCTCAGCCTCAGCCTCAGCCAGTGAGATCTTGACGTCGCTCTTGCCGAAGGCGACTTTGCCAATCTCCTGCCCGGTCGTGGTTGAGAGTGATATCTTCCTGGGCTTGCGCCTGCCGTCCTTTTTGGACTGGGCCGCGCCCAGTGCCACGGCAAATCGCTGGTCGGAAGCGGTATTTTCTGTTTTCGCCAGCGCCGCCCCAAGCCGCATGAGTGCATCCTGATCCTCGGCGCAGAGACGTCCCAGCTCGACCCACCGTCCCCTGCCCGCTTTTGGGGCTCGGCCAATCTTCTGAACGGTGGCAACCGGCACGGATTTCAAGACCGCCCGGTAACGGGCAAGCTCGCCGTCATCGACGGACAGCGCCGAACGGATATCCCGCGCCTTGATGTCGGCCCGCTCCATGATATCGGCAAACAATGCCTTTTCGATCCAGGTCAGATCCTGACGGGCCGAATTTTCGATCCCCTGTGCCAGCAGCAGCTCGCGGTCGTCGAAATCGACAATCTGCGCCTTGACCTTGCGGCCAAGCTCCAGCGCAGCCCGCCAGCGCCTGTGACCATAGACGATTTCGTAGCGTCCCTCGGCACCTGCCTTGCGGCGGAGCTGGATCGGGACAACCTGGCCTTCTGTCTCGATCTGCTGGCGAAAGGCGGCAAAGCTTGCCGCGTCATCGTCCGGCAACCGGTCAGGAAAGGGCGAGGGGTCGATCAGTTCAGGATCGATTTCGGCGCCACCGCCCTGTTCGACAAGGGCGCGAAGCCTGTCGCGCTCCTCTCGCAATTCCGTCAGCGAACGATGGGTCGCTTCAACAATCCCGGCACCCACACGGGCCTTCGGCCGTTCAGCATTGCTCTTCGCCTCGGCTTCGCCATCCGGGGAGGGCGGGGCAGCGGGTGCATAGGAGGCGAAATTCGCCAGAATAGACTTTCTGGGCTTCTTGGTCATTCACGACCCCAGTTCTGATTGAGCAGCTGAACGATCTGGGCATTCACGGCATCAATGGCCTCGCGCGCACGCTTGACCGTTGCCGCGCCGATCTGACCGGATTCGATTTCATAAAGTGTCCGCTTGGCAAGGCCGGCGGTTTCGATCGCCCGACTGTCCACGGCGGTTGGCAGCAGCACATCGGCGCCGAACAGATTGCGCAACATGGCAACCACCTGAACCTGAGTCTGGTCATTCGGGTCGTGGCGGGTAATCAGATATTTGAGAAAATCCTGCTGCATGTCGGCGCCGGCATCTCGAATGACGGAAATCAGGTCGCCCATCATCAGCAGAAACTGGCTCATCGACATGACATCGAGCATCGCGGGATGCACGGTGATCACCAGCCCGGTCGCGGCATAGATCGCGCCCAGCGTGAGGAAGCCGAGGGAAGGGGGCGTGTCCAGCAGAACGACGTCATAGTCGTCCTCGACTTCGCCAATGGCGAGGCGGAGATGTTCAAAGAACATGCCCTTGTCACTGCCGACACCCGCCGCGAGTGCGCGGGGAGTCTCGTGCTCATATTCCATCAGCTCGATATTGCCGGGAATGAGATCGATACCGGCAAAATAGGTGTGGCGGATGATCTCGCCGATCGGCCGGCGATCCTCGTCATAGCGCAGCGCACCGAAAATGGTCTCGTTCTCGCCCACATCCATCTCCGGCTGGGCGCCAAACATGGCCGAGAGCGAAGCTTGCGGATCTAGATCGATCGCCAGCACGCGAAAGCCCTGCAGGGCAAGATAATGCGCGAGATGGGCCGTGGTGGTGGTCTTGGCGCTGCCGCCCTTGAAATTGGCGATGGCGAGAATCTGCACCGGGTCGCCGGGTCGTCGGCGTGGCAGATAGCGCAAGGCATCTGCCGGTCGCTGCTGGGCGAAGAGGGTGCGCAACTCGTTGATCTGCTGCAGCGTGTAGACACGATGATTGTTTTCGAGCCGGTCTGGAATAGGACCCTTGCCCTCGATCGACATTGTCCGCAACGTCGATTCGGGTATGGTGGTCAGCGTCGAAACTTCATGAGTCAGAAAAGGCCGGAGGCTCTTCTGAGCATCCGGAGGATACATCTGTTCGCGCCGCGCCTGCAGCTCATAGGACAACTGCTCGGCATGGCGGACTATCTTGTCCGCGGGCAAAGTGGCGGCATGTGGGTCGTACCCGTCACTCACGGCTGGCTCCTGCTCTGACGGCCTAAGGGCCATAAATTGCTTTCACGCCGTCAAAAAAGACATGAAATGCGAGTCGGGTCCAGTCCTTTTTGGTTAACAGAATCCTAACGCCGCCTGCCGCAAAGCCTTTGCATGTTGCCGTTTGCGCCGCAAGGCGGTTCTCGGTCACGCTGTCGCGGCCCCGGTCGGGACCGGTTCGCCGCAGGGCAGGGGCGGGGGAAAGCCGGATTTCTATGCGAGGCGATGCCGTCGCGCAGCGCCATCGGCAGGCATAGGGTTGCGCCTGCGGTTGCCATCCAGATGCCAGGCCTCAGCCGTAGCTGTTGCTGGAAGGGCTTGCCGCGCCAGTCTTGAAATCCGCGGCCAGTGTGGCGCTGGCATTTGCCAGAAGGCCGACATCCGTGCCCACGGCGACAAACGTGCAGCCCATATCGCGATAGTGTTTTGCCAGTGCGCGGTTTCCGGTGAGAATGCCGGCGGCCTTGCCATTGGCGAGGATACGGCCGATGCCATGTTCGATGGCTTTCAGCACCTCGGGCGCTTCGGGCTGGCCAAGATAGCCCATATCGGCAGCAAGATCGGATGGGCCGATGAAGACGCCGTCAACGCCTGGTGTCGCGGCAATGGCATCGATGGCTTCAAGACCGGCGCGGCTTTCGACCTGCAGCAGCAGGCAGACCTCGTCATTGGCGGTCGCAAGATAGTCCGGGATGCGGTCGAAGGCGGAGGCGCGGGCGAGCGCTGCGCCGACGCCGCGCATGCCCGCGGGCGGATAGCGCATGGCGCGCGCCATCGCGACGGCATGGTCTGCTGTTTCGACCATCGGCACCAATATGGTCTGGGCGCCGATGTCGAGCACCTGCTTGATCAGCCATGCCTCTCCGATCGGCACGCGCACGACCGGGTGTGTAGGGGAGGCGGCGAGGGCCTGTATCTGCGCCGAGAGCAGTGGCAGGTCATTGGGCGCGTGCTCGCCGTCGATCAGCAGCCAGTCGAAGCCGGAACCACCGAGGATCTCGGTCGTATAGGCGCTGGCGAGCGCAGCCCAGAGACCGATTTGCGGCCTGTTTTGCTGCAATGCCTGTTTGAACATGTTCTGCGGTGCGGGCATTTCTTCTGTTTCCTCCCATCCCTCCGTTTGCCGGCAGGCAACGGAAATCCCCTTCTGCGGCCGGCAAGAGCGCTGTTATCGAGAAAGCGGACAGCGCTCTTGCCGCATTCCGGCGGAACCGGCGCGGCTGCCAACGAAACGGAATTGTTGTAGCACAGGGGCGAGGATCGGCAAGAACCCCGGCGGCATGGCTGGACATGCCGATGCGTAGATTCAATAAGATGGAGCGTCCTGGTGCCTCCAGAAGGACGCACGGCGCGCTAGAGGCAGAACAGTCCGAGGGCGGACTTGACCATGTCCAGGGTTTCCTGGGTGATCTTCTGTGCCCGGCGTGTTCCGGCCGCGACGATGGCGCGCACCTTTTCCGGATCCGTTTCGAAGGCCGCACGGCGTTCGCGGATCGGTGCGAGCTCGGCCTGCAGCAGCGCCTCCAGCCGTGCCTTGACCGTACCGTCGCCAAGCCCGCCGCGGCGATAATGGCTCTTGAGCGCGGCAACCGCCTCCTGATCGGGGTCGAAGGCATCGAGATAGGTGAAGACGACATTGCCTTCGACCTTGCCGGGATCGCTGACGCGCAGATGATCGGGGTCGGTGAACATCATTTTCACGGCATGGCTGATGTCTTGCGGGCTGGCCGACAGCGCGATGGCGTTACCGAGCGATTTGGACATCTTGGCCCGGCCGTCAATACCGGGCAGACGGCGGATGCGCGACAGCATCGGCGCTGCTTCCGGAAGAAGCGTGACGCCCGTCTGACGGTTGATGCGGCGAACGATCTCATTGGTCTGCTCGATCATTGGCAGCTGATCTTCGCCAACCGGAACCACCGTTGCGCGAAAGGCGGTGATATCGGCTGCCTGGGCGGCCGGATAGCACAGAAAGCCGGCGGGAATATCCCGTTCGAAGCCGCGCAGCCTGATCTCCTCCTTGATGGTGGGGTTCCGCTCAAGCCGGGCTACGGTCACCAGGTTGAGATAGAGCATCGATAATTCCGAAAGGGCGGGCAGGGCCGATTGCAGGCAGATCGTGGTCTTTTCCGGATCAAGGCCGATCGCCAGATAGTCCATGGCGACGGCGAGGACATTCTCGCGCACTCTGGCGGGATCGTTCATGTTGTCGGTCAGCGCCTGGGCGTCGGCGAGCATGACGAATTGATCATGGCTTTCCTGAAGCATGAGGCGGTTCTTAAGCGAGCCGAGATAGTGACCGAGATGGAGCGGCCCCGTCGTCCGATCGCCGGTCAGCACGACCGGCTTCTGTTCACTCTCTGCGACGGTGTGAAATGCGGCTGGTTCGGGCCTGTTCATGAGGGCCATGTCCTTGTCATCTGTTGGGAACTGTCGTTATGCGCGATGATGGGCGGTGTGGTTTCGTTTCGGGAAAGAAGCGCGTCGGCTACATATTCGGCGCTCTCTAGGGCGCCCTCGATCCAGCCGGGACGTCTGGTGAACAGATCGGAGCAGATCACGGCATTGTCGCCGATCCGCCAGCATCCCGAAGGAATGAGATTGAGGCCGCTGCGCCAGAAGGAAATGCCGTGCGGCCAGAAGGCATGGCCATGATCGACCGGCGCCGGCACGCTTTCGGCCCTGGTGGCAAAGGGCAGGGCGTCGCGCATGACGGAGACGAAATCGCGATGCAGATGCGGATTGTTGAGAAAGCTGTGGCGCAGCTGTTCAGCGCTCTGGCCGTCGCAATAGATCATCAGATAGTCGGCATCTTCCGGGAAATAGACCTTGCGATACATGCTTGCCGTCGTGAAGCAGCGGCCTTCAACCTGCATGTCTTTCCACCAGCGATGCGGATAGGCAAAATAGGCCTTGATCAGCGGAACCGAGCCGATCCGTTCGCGGATGGAAACGGATATGTTGAGCCCCTTTACCTGTCGCATGGCGGCCACCGGCAAAGCGAGAACCAGTTTCCCCACCTCGTGGACCCGTGCGCCCGAGGGGGTCTGGAAGACCAGGCTGTAGCCCTTCCCATGTGCGGATGGCGCGATCTCGACAAGGTCGTGACCGGTCCTGATCTCCGCCTGTTGCGCCAGATCGGCCTCAAGCATCCTGATCAGGGCGGAAAAGCCATCTCTCAGTGCGGACCAGTGCCGTTTGCTGCCTGAAAAGAGCGCATTTGTTTCAGGATGATGGCGCAGAAGCCCGAAACCGTCCTCAAAACTGAGATCCGGATGGGCAAAGGTATCGTAGCCGCACATATCCACCAGCAGACCAAAGCTTGGTGGACCGATCAGGGCCTTTGCCGCGCTTTCGAATGTCACGGCATGGCGTTTCTGCGCCGGCATGTCGCAATAGAGCGTTTCAAGCGCTTGACATAGTCCGGTCAGGATCTGCCGGCCCTGGTCGTGCAGGCCGTTCTGCAACGGCGACAGCGCATAGTCGAAGGGTTTGGTCGCCAGGCGGTATCTGTTCACAAGCGCCGCCAGCCGATGGTGGTCATCCGGGTCAAAACGGCCCGCACCAAGTTCAACAATGCCGTGATGGCTGCCGATATTGTGGGATTTCAGCCGCCCGCCAGTGCTGGGCTCCTGTTCGAAGATCACAATACGGCAGGCGGGGTCTGCCTGCAGCAGGTTGGCTGCAGCGGCCAGGCCGGCAATGCCGGCGCCTATAACTGCAATTTCGCTCGTCATGATCGTGTCAATCCGGTGCTTGGTTG
The DNA here is from genome assembly GCF_013184775.1 of Martelella sp. HB161492. Lineage (GTDB taxonomy): Bacteria > Pseudomonadota > Alphaproteobacteria > Rhizobiales > Rhizobiaceae > Martelella. Next base: position 71,332 of record NZ_JAATVV010000018.1, on the reverse strand, counting down.
CGGGAACGCCGCGCCGCCCGGGTTTGCCCGGACGGCGTATTCTGAGCGCCGAGCGCGGTCTCAGACATTGGCTTCGACATCACCGGAAGCCTTGAGACGGCTGATCGTCGAATAATGCGTTTTGCCATCCTGGCCGATGCTCACCGTATCGGTGTAGCCGACATTCGTGGCCGCCTTGCCCTCGAAAAAGGTGCGCACATTATTGGCCCAGACATCGCCTTTTTCGGTGAAGTTCAGCCGGTCGCCATTGACGACGAGATAGCCGCCCTCCGACAGGTCTTCAATTTCGCGGGCGAACACGTCGAAGAACGACCTGCCGAAGCGTTCCTCGAAAGGGGCAAGGTCAAGATCGCGCATGCGCAGCCCCATGACCGCATAGCGGCGCATCTGCTCGTCGGCAGTGGCCAGGCGCATGGCATCGAACGGGATCGTGCCGTGCTGTTCGACATGGTTCATATAGTGCTGCGTCGAGCGTGTGGTGCGGTAGGTAAAGCCAGCCAGATAGCCATGCGCCCCCGCGCCCAGCGCCAGAATATGATTGGATTCGGCATTCATGCGGATATAGCGGCAGTCGCGCCCGGGAAGGGCAAAATCACGCACCGAATAGCGGTTGCGGAACGGACTGTCGGCGACCTGGCGCATCGCGGCGCGATACATGGCGATTTCACGGTCTTCCTCGGGTGAGGCATATTTGCCATTCTTGACATAATCGGCATAGAAGATCGTGTTTTCCAGCAGAACCAGCGGGTAGAGCGTCAGGTGGGTGGCCCCCGAAGTCAGTGCCATATGCACGTCGTCTTCCCAGATCGCGTCGGTCTGGTTTGGCAGGTTGTAGATGAAATCGAGGTTGAAATTGCTGAAATTATTGCGAAGTTTGGCAATCCCCTCGAGAAGCTCCTCGCGGCCATCGCGCATATGCAGATGGGCCGCCCTGATCTCCCGGTCGAATGTCTGGATACCGGCCGAGACGCGGTTGACGCCATGCGCCTTGAGTACATCGATCCGCTCCCGGGTGAAGTTCTGAACGATGCCTTCACAGGTGATCTCGGTGCTGCCGGCCGGACGGAAATGCGTGTGGAGTGCCTCGAGAATGCGCCCCAGTTGCTCGGCTGAAAGGGCATTTGGCGTTCCGCCGCCCAGATAGACCGCGCCGAAGCTGAGTGACTGGACATAGGGCGATTGCGCCTGAAGCGTGATCTCGCGGATCAGCGCATTGACATAACGATCCTTGGTCGCTTCGGTGCTGACAGCCTTGTTGAACCCGCAGAACGAACAGATCTGGTCACAAAAGGGAATATGCAGGTAGATCGTCGCGCCATTGAAGCGGTCGGCGGGGCGGGCGAGACGGCTCTCGATCACCTGAAGGTCGACAGCGTCGCCGGGCATCGGGAATGTGCTGGAGCCGATAGGTTCACGGTGCTTGAAAGAAATACCACTCATGCGTTTTCACCTTCCTTTGAAATTGGGAAAGATCGGGATGTACTGGCCTTCAGGGCGTGTATCTGAAGGCCGATTGCCAAGGACGCCTGCGATGGTCAAATCGCACTATTCCTTGAGATATTCGGCTTTCTGTCTTAATAAAAATCATTCATAAAGATTTTTATCTGCATTTATTTGCCTATAGATTTTGAATAATGCACGGTATGTTTGTTCATATATGTGTATAGCTGAGCATAATATAAGATATCTATCCCATTTCATGCTTCATTTATTCCACATAACGCGAAATCGGATTAAGTGATATGATTTAGACTATAATGTGGTGTTGTGCTTAGGGTCTGATTCTTGGGAGAGGACTGCGATTTTCTTTCTGACCCGTCCAGCGGTGGTCAGGGAACGGCGAGGCGGCCGGATAAGGCGCTTGAGCGGCGGGAGGGGGCTGTGCCGTGTTGCCGTGAATGCCTTGCCGCATCGGGTGTCGTCGCGACATTATGAAAATGATTTTCATGATGTCGATTTTTCTATGAAAATTAATTGACGAATTCGGTAGTATGTCTCAGTCTTAAGAAAATAAATTACGAAAACAGTGGGAACAATCAGCTATGAAGGTCGCCATTATCGGACTCGGATTCCGTCTTGGTTATCTCGGGACCATTTTTCGCGAAATGGACCCCGATTTCGAGATCGTGGGGCATGTCGATCCGCAGCCCGCCGGTCTGCAGGCGTTGACGGATTTTGGCATCGATCCGGGTACGACCTATGCGACGCCGGAAGAACTGATCGAGACTGCGCGGTTTGATCTGCTGATGATCGGTTCGCCGAACCACATGCATCTTGAGCATATCCGTCTGGGGCTTGAAGCGGGCCTGACCGTCTTCTCCGAAAAGCCGATTGTCGCCACCATCGAGGAAAGCTACGCGCTGGCGGCGCTGCTTCACACCTATGGTCATGACCGGCTCCTGGTCGGGCTGGTGCTGCGCTATTCCCCGCTCTACCGCGATCTGCGCCGCGCCCAGTCCGAAGGCATGCTCGGCGATGTGGTGTCGATCGAGGCCTCTGAACATATAGCGCCCTATCACGGCGCTTTTTTTATGCGCGACTGGCGCCGCTATACCCGCTATGCCGGGCCCTTCATGCTGGAAAAATGCTGCCACGACCTGGATCTCTATAACGGTGTTGTCGGTGCCCGGCCGCGTTATGTGGCAAGTTTCGGTGGCCGCAAGAGCTTCATTCCGGCCAATGCGCCCGAGGCGAACGGCATCAACGACATGGAGGTCTATTACCGCAAGCCGAGCGGCTGGATGGGGTCTGACAAGGTGTTCGACAGCGATGCGGACATCATCGATTATCAGACCGCGACGATCGAATATGAAAATGGTGTGGCCATGACCTTCCACACCAATCTCAACGTGCCGGATGAGTTTCGCCGTTTCTGTGTGATCGGTGCCAAGGGCATGGCCGAGGGTGATTTCGTCCGTGGTTTCTTCAATGTTCATGACGCCCGCACCAGTACCCGGCTGATCGGCAAGACCTATTCCTCCCCCTCGGAGCGTTCGGCGCATTACGGTGCTGACGAGCAGATGGCGGAAGATGTGATCGCCCATATCAAGAACGGCGTCGCCCTGCCTGTTTCGGCACTGGATGCCATCGAGGCCGGAATATTGGCACTGGCCATGGACGAGGCCAGACATGGACGGAAGGTTGTCGACCTGCAGCCGATTTTTGCCCGCTATGACGCGCTTCTTCACGGCGAAGATATTTACACCGCATCGGTCGGTTGAGGGGGGACTATGGATCACAAGCGCTCCGCCGTGATTTTCGCCTGGGCCCTGCTGCTTCCTGCTTTGCTCTATCTGCTGCTGATCGTCGCCTATCCGCTGGTTGACACGTTCAAGCTTTCCTTCACCGACGCCTCGTTGAAGCGGACCTATGACTGGGTTGGCCTCGAGAACTATATCAAGATCTTCGAGCGTGGCTTTGGTTCGGTGATCATCAGAACCTTCATCTGGACCTTCCTGTCGGTCGGGCTGAAAATGCTGATCGGCACGGCTGGTGCCTCGCTTCTGAACGCGGCCGTGCCGGGCAAGACGATCTTCCGCGTGCTCACCATGCCGCCCTGGATCGTGCCGATGGCGATCGGCATTTTCATGTGGGGCTGGATGTATAACGGCCAGTTCGGCATGATTTCCGGCATCCTCCAGCGTGTCGGCATTCTCGACGGGCCTTTTCCGATCCTGGCAACCGGAACATCGGCCTTCTTCGCCACGATCGTCACCGATGTCTGGATCGGCGTGCCGATGGTGACGATCTATCTTCTTGCCGCCATGCAGTCGATTCCGAGCGATCTCTACGAAGCCGCCTGGACCGATGGCGCCGGCCGTTTCTATCGCTTCCGCCGCATCACCCTGCCGCTGATCGTGCCGGCCATGGTCACCATGTCGATGCTGTCGCTGATCTCGACCTTCAATTCCTTCGATATCATCTGGATCCTGACCAAGGGCGGGCCGTCGAACGCCACGACGACCATGATCATCGATACCTACAAGGTGGCGATCGGCTCCTACAAATTCGGCGCGGGTGCGGCGCGTGCGGTGATGATCTGCATCTTCCTGTCGCTGTTCAGCTTCGTCTATTTCCGCAGTGTCAGCCGCTTTTCCGGGGAGGCCGCACGATGAAACCGACCGCGCGCATTCATCACTACCGCTGGTACGAGCTGGTCGGCATTTACGCCGGTCTGGCACTGTTTCTCTGCTTTGTGCTGGCCCCCTTTGTCGAGGGGTTCATGGTGTCGCTGAAACCGCTCAACCACCTGTTTTCCTCGCCTTATAAATTCTGGCCGGAAGAGGGGTCGCTTGATGCCTATTTCAACATGTGGAAGCGGGTGCCGCTGCTCGGCCGCTATATCCTCAACTCGATCTTCATTGCCGGCGTCGGCACCATTCTCGCGGTAATCTTCGTCACGCCAGCGGCCTATGCCTTCGCCCGCTTCGATTTCAGGGGGCGCGGACCGCTGCTCGGTGCCTTCCTCGCGGTCAACATGTTCTCCGGCGCGGTGCTCCTGATCCCCTTGTTCCGGCTGATGCGCTCCTTTGGCCTGATCAACACCTATTTCGCCATGATCGTGCCCGGCGTCGCCTTCACCATTCCGACCGGGATCTGGCTGCTCAGAACCTATATGCTGCGGATCCCGCGCGAGCTGGAGGAGGCGGCACTGGTCGATGGCGCCAGCCGCTTCTACACCTTCCGCCGGGTGATCGTGCCGCTGGCCATGCCCGGCATCGCCGTGGTGGCGATCGCTGCCTTCCTGACGATCTATGCGCAGCAGTTCATCTATGCGCTGACCTTCAATTCGAAGACCGAATACATGCCGCTTTCCGTCGGGCTTTACGCCTTCTTCGGCCGCCAGGACGTGATCTGGAACGAACTGATGGCGGCCAGTTTCGTCGGCATTCTGCCGGTCTTTATCGTCTTCATCTTCCTGCAGCGCTATCTGGTCGCCGGCATGACGGCGGGTGCTGTGAAAACCTGACAGGGCGGAAACGCCGCCTCTGGCACAACCGGCGTTCGGGAGAACCATGACAACGATCATGGCGAGCGCCGGGGTAAAGGACCGCCGAAGCGAAATGCCGGCGGTCATCCTGAAGAGCCCGCACCGTCCACGGGTTACGGAGAACCGGACGAAAGACATAAGGGGAATATCAATATGTCTGAATTGCGCTTGAAACATTTGTGCCTTGGCGTGGCATCACTGCTCATGGCCGCATCGGCGCCCTATGCTGCATCGGCAGACGACAAGGTCGTTTCGATGATCCAGTGCGGTGACACGCTGGCCGAAGGCTATGACAAGTTCATTTCCGAATGGGAAGCCGACAATCCGGGCTACAAGGTCGAAACGGAAGTCGTTGGCTGGAGCCAGTGCCAGGAAAAGGCCACCAACATGGCCGCTGCCGGCACGCCGATCGCGCTTGCCTATATGGGGTCGCGCGCGCTGAAGCAGCTTTCCGAGAACGGCCTGATCGTGCCGATCCCGATGACGGACGAGGAAAAGGCGAGCTACTATCCGCATATCGTTGACACCGTCACCTTCGACGGCAAGCAGTGGGGCGTTCCGACCGCCTTTTCCACCAAGGCGCTCTACTGGAACAAGGACCTGTTCAAAGAGGCCGGGCTTGATCCCGATACCCCGCCGAAGACCTGGCAGGAAATGTATGACATGGCGAAAACCATCAAGGACAAGACCGGCGTTGCCGGCTATGGCCTGACGGCGAAGAGCTTCGACAACACCATGCACCAGTTCCTGCACTGGGTTTACACCAATAACGGCCAGGTGATCGACGCCGACGGCAACATCGTCCTTGACAGCCCGCAGAACCTCGAGGCGCTCGAGTGGTACAAGAAGATGGTTGACGTTTCCGAGGAAGGTCCGACGGCCTACGAGCAGGACGAGCTGACGCCGCTCTTCAATGACGGCAAGGTGGCGATGATCGAGCAGGGCCCGTGGGTGCGCAACCGCGTCAATGACAGCCTCAACTGGGGCGTCGCCCTTCTGCCCGAGGGTCCCGAGGCCAAGGGTCCCGGCACGCTGCTGATCACCGACAGCATCGCCGTGTTCGACGGGACGGGCGTCGAGGATCAGGCGATCAGCCTCGCCAAGTGGCTGACCAATCCCGACAACCAGTTCTACTATGAAAAGACCCATGGCCTGACGCCGCTGCGCCCGGTTCCGGGTGTTGCGGACATGGTCGCGGAAGATCCGTCCTGGAAGCCCTTCCTCGATGGCATCGAATTCGGTGGGCCCGAACCGCTCTTCACCGATTATCAGGCCTTCCAGAATGCGATGATCGATATGGTTCAGTCCGTCGTCATCGGCTCCAAGGAACCCGCCGATGCGCTGAAGGCGGCATCCGTCGAAATCGAAGACTACAAATAATCCAGTCGCCGCCCGGAATGGCAATTCCGGGCGGCGGCATGATCGATGTTGGCCGGTCGCCTTTGCCAGGAGTATGCCCGTTGGGACAGCTTGAACTGAAGAAAATCTACAAGAATTACGGGATTTACGATGTCATCAAGGGCATCGATCTCAATGTCAACGAGGGCGAGTTTGTCGTATTTGTAGGCCCTTCGGGCTGTGGCAAGTCAACGCTGCTGCGCATGATTGCCGGGCTGGAGGACATTTCCGGCGGCGACATCACCATCGACGGCGAGCGCGTCAACAATCTGCCGCCGGTCAGGCGCGGCATTTCCATGGTGTTTCAGTCCTATGCGCTTTACCCGCATATGAGCGTTTACGAGAATATCGCCTTTCCGCTCCGGGTGCAGAAAATGGCCGAGGCTCAGGTCAGGGACCGTGTCGAGGGGGCGGCGAAGATCTTGCAGCTTGAAGAGCGGCTGCAGCAAAAGCCGGGCATGCTTTCCGGTGGCCAGCGCCAGCGCGTCGCCATTGGCCGGGCCATTGTCCGCAAGCCGAAGATCTTCCTGTTTGACGAGCCGCTGTCCAACCTCGATGCAGCACTGCGTTCCGAAATGCGTATCGAGCTCACAAGACTTCATCACGACCTCAAGGCGACGATGATTTATGTGACCCATGACCAGGTGGAGGCCATGACGATGGCCGATCGGATCGTCGTGCTCAATGCCGGTGACATTGCCCAGGTCGGCGCACCGCTGGAGCTCTACCACAAGCCCCGCAATCTCTTCGTTGCCGGCTTTATCGGCAATCCGAAGATGAATTTCCTGCCGGTGACCTGCATATCGGTCAGCGACGAGGGGGTGACGGTGGAATTTCGCGGCCAGACGATCACGGTTCCGGTCGCCCCGCGTCAGCATCTGGAAGGCAAGGTGCTGACGCTTGGCATCCGCCCCGAACATACCGTTCTCGGACCTGGCGATATGTCCGTTACCATCGCCCCCAACGTGATCGAACGCCTCGGTATCAACACGATTGCCTATGCGGCGCTGGATGATGAGACGACGTTCTGCTCGCTGAGTGCCGGTTCCGCGCCGGTGAAAGTCGATGAGGAGATCACCATCGGCATCAATGCCGGTGACTGCCATCTGTTTGATCCGGCCGGCTATGCGCTGGAGCGCAAGGTCGAACTGACGGCCTTCGATTTCGAGACGGTCCTCGCCCCCGAGGCGGGGTGAGGCGCACGTCCGTCCTTCAGCTTTCGAACGGGTTTTCCACCATCGGCCAGATATCCTTGCGCACGTGGCGGTAGGCGGTTTTCGCCGGCTGGTTCGGATAGGGGGAGCCGGCGGCGCAATAGATGATCTCGGCGGCGATCTTCGAGAACGCTGCGTGGAAGTGGTTGGTCGACTTGATCAGCAGGATTTTTTTCTGCGACGGATCGATCCCCATCACCGAAAACAGGGACGGGTCATAGCTTTGCGCCCGCACGGTATTGAGGATGATCTCAATGCCGTTCAGCGCCACCGTGACGGCGGGGCCAAACGGCACGATGCTTTCGCCGAACCGCATCTCCGCCGTGTCGTTGACCTTCAGGACACGCACGGTGCCATCAATCGGATTGCCGGTTCCAGGCGCTGACTTGGCGCCAAAGCGCAAGGGAATTTCTGCCCCTTCGCCTGCCGCGCGGCAGATCGAGACGGCGACCGGATCCCAGATGGTGCCGACGGCGACATCGCGCACGCCTGCAGCCAGCATCTCGGCCAGCACCACCGTTGCATCCCCCGCCGTACCGCCGCCGGGATTGTCCCACATATCGGCAATCACGACCGGCTTTTCCGGAATGCCGAGCGCCTGGTGGATGGCCTCTTTCTCGTCAACCTCCGGCATGCGGAACGTGCCGCGCCGTTCAAAAAGCCATTGCCCCATCTCGCGGGCGATGGCGGCACCCTTTGCTGCATTGCCATTGGTAACGGCAATCGTCCTGGTGCCCATTTCCGGCACATCACCGGCCATGAAGCCGTGAATGACCGAGAGCGAGAGAATATCCGGGTCGGCCTGTTCGCGGCTGATCAGCTGATCGACAAAGGCGCGCATCGGCGCGCGCGAGGTCGGAAACACATCGATCATGCGGCAGTCAAAGACCGACATGACCGGCCTTACCCGGCCTTCGAGCGTATCAACGGCAATGCGCCAGAGGTCCCGCGCCCGGTCGACAAAATCGGTGTGGGGAAATTCCTTGAAGGCGATGAAGAAATCAGCCGCCGCGACGCGCTTTGCCGTCAGGTGGCTGTGGGGGTCGAGCTCGGCGCAGACAAGCACACCAGGCCCGACGATGTCGCGAATCCGGCCCAGAAAATCGCCTTCCGGATCGAGATAGCCGGCGGCGACCATGGCACCGTGCAGGCCGAGCACGACAGCATCGACCGGCATTGCCGCCTTGAGCTGATCGAGGATCTCGTCGCGCAGGCCCTCATAGGCCGTGCGGTTGACGAGACCTGCCGGATCGGCCCAGGCGGCTGTGCCTTCGATCAGCGTCCAGCCCTTCTTTCGACAGACGTCGCGTCCGACCGTGACCGGCGCCGTGCAGAGCGTCGGCGTCTCGGGATGCGCGCCGGGTCCGGCATAAAAGGAGGCCTCGAAGGCGCTGCGATCAATTGCGATCGGCGAGAATGTGTTGGTCTCGGTTGCCAGTGCTGCGGTGAAGATGCGCACCCTTTGTTCCTCTCCTATGCCGGAAAGGGGAAGGGCAGGTAGCCGGTAAAGCCGGCGATCTTCCAGCGCCCCTCTTCAAAGCGGCAGTAATATAAGGTTTGCCAGTTCATTGCATCAAAGCCGCCATCGGAGCGTGTGATGCCGCCACTGAATTTCTTGCGCACCAGAGCGCTCGGCCCGGCAATCTCGATCTCCTCCAGCGTGGTGGCGCTGAAAATCGCCTGGCGCGGGTCATCCTTGTAGGCGCCCCGGGCGAAGTCTTTCGCCTGACGCAGCCATTCATCGCGGTAATGGGCAAGATCGGGGAAACCGAGTTTCCAGTCATCGGGATCGGGCTTGCCGCCGGCATTGAGCGCAAAGAAACCGATCGAGACGAAATCATCTTCGACCATGGTCCAGTCGGCGGCAAGAAAGGCGGCAATATCGCGATCGACAAGCATGTTCCAGATCGCCCGGCGATCGGTGTCCGCTTCGGGAAACGGATTGGTGAAAGGATCGCGCATCCTGCCCTTCATCTAAATTATTTTCGTAAATCGGGTTTTTCTCTAGTCAAATGAGCGCTTTTGTGCTGCCATGTCAACGAACAAAGAAAATAATTTAGACAATCGGCTCTTTTCCATCGCGTGGCCGGCCGGACCGGACAGCGGATCGTTCGGGAGCCTTGACGAGGGGCGGCAAGGCGCATGGATATATTCGCGGTCATTCAGGAAGAGCAGGTTGCATTTTCGCAGGCCGAGAAGCGCATTGCCGAGATTTTGCTGAATGATTTCGACTTTGCTGTCAATGCATCGATCGTCGAGCTGGCCGGGCGCGCCGGTGTTTCGGCGCCGACCGTGACGCGCTTCTGCCGTCGTCTCAACTGCCTGAACTTTGCCGATTTCAAGGTGAAGCTGGCCAAGACCGCCTATGTGGGCGTGCGCTACCTTAACCCGGATGCTCCCAGCTCCGGCGCTGACGATGTGGCCGCTGATGTCGTGACCAAGGCGCAGAATGCGCTGTTCCTGATGCATCGTTCGCTCGATGCGGCGAAGGTGGAGCAGGCGGCTGAATGGCTTGCCGCTGCGGCCATGATCTATGCCTTTGGATCCGGCGGCAATTCCTCGATGATCGCGTCTGAGGTGCAGAACCGGCTGTTTCGTCTGGGCAAGCGCATCACCGCCAGTTCCGATCAGACCATGCAGTTGATGCTGACCGCATCCGCCACGGCCGATGACGTGCTGATCGCCTCTTCCTTTTCCGGCCGCAACCATGAACTGGCACATACGCTGGAGACCGCGCAAAATGCCGGCATCAGGACCATCGCGCTGACCCAGAGCGACAGTCCGGTGGCGCGGGCCGCCGATCTGGTGATCGGCATTGATCTGCCTGAAGGCCAGAATATTTTCCGCCCCACCTCGACGCGGTTTGCCTATCTGGCCGTTACGGACATCATTGCCAATATGGTGGCCTACAAGACGCGTGCGCTCTCGGCGCCGACATTGCGCAATATCAAGAAACAGCTGGTCCTGCATCGCGACAAGGACGACAGCCAGTTGCTGGGCGACTGAGCTTCCGCACAACGTCCAAGCCGCAAAGGCATTTTTAAAAAAAGAGGGGTCCCATGACCAAATCCGTGTACCGTCTTGAAAACAGCTGGCGCCCCGTCGAGGGTGATCGCGGCGGGTGTTTCGATTTTTCGCTGGTCAATCTCTCCGACGAGACGTTGAGCGGGTTTTCGCTCGTCTACACATCGCTGACGCGCACCATTGGCGCTCCGCAATGTGACAATGCGGTCTTTGTCCGGCGCAATGCCAATTATCATGAATTTGCCGCGCCGGAGGGTTTTTCGCTGGCGCCGGGCGAGCGTTGGGACTTTGCCGTTCAGGGGCTGTGGCGGCCTGCCGTTCATCGCACCGACGGGGCCAAGTCCGCATTTCTCATTCTGGCCGGCGGTCGTTATGCCGATGTTTCGGTTGACGACCTGATGCTGGCCGGTTCCCCCTCCCGCCGCCCGCCAGCGGGCCTGCCGGAGGGCAGGCTCAGCGAACCCTATGCGCTCCTGCCTTACCCGGCATTCCTCGAACTGACGCCTGCCGATCAGCCGCCGGTGGCGCTGTTTCCGGTCGCTGGAACCACGCTTGCAGGTCTTCGCGCTGTCGATAATGTTGCCGGTCTGTTTGCCCGGCTGTTTCCCGCTGGCCACGCGCCGCTCAGCCTGAAACCGGTCGATGGCGGACGTGCCGTCTCGCTTGTTAGCGATGCTACGCTTGCCGCAGAGGCCTATGCGCTTGATTTCAATGATCCGGTGATCCTCCTGAAGGCGTCATCGGATGCGGGCTTTCAATATGGTCTGACCGCGCTGGCGCAGATGCTCGATGCCGCCCGCATCACGGGTTCGAAATTCCGCTTTCCCGCGGCGGGTACGATTTCGGACCAGCCGCGCTATGGCTGGCGCGGCACCCACCTCGATGTGTCGCGGCATTTCTATCCGAAGGGCGATATCCTGCGTCTCATCGATATTCTCGCCTGGCACCGCATGAACATCTTCCACTGGCACCTCACCGATGATGAGGCCTGGCGGCTGGAGATCAAGGCCTATCCGGCGCTGACCGGCATCGGCGCAACCCGTGCGCCTGGTACCGTCATGCTGCCGCAGCTTGGTGATGGCGCGGAAGCTGCTCAAGGGTTCTACAGCCAGGATGATGTGCGTGACATCGTTGCCCATGCGTCAGCACTCGGCATTGAAATCGTGCCGGAAATCGATATTCCCGGTCATTCGACTGCGATCCTGGCGGCCTTGCCTGAACTGACGGACGGTCAGGAAGCACCGGAAAGCTACCACTCGGTGCAGGGCTTTCCCAACAATGCGCTCAACCCGGCGATTGAGGAAACCTATGTTTTTCTCGGCAGGGTGTTTGACGAGATGGTCGCGCTTTTCCCCGGCCGCTATATCCATGTCGGTGGCGACGAGGTGGCGGCCAATACCTGGATGGCCTCGCCGCTGGCGCGCAGGCTGATGGACGAGAACGGGCTGGAGGGCACATTCGGCCTGCAATCCTTTTTCATGAAGCGGATCCAGACCATGCTGACGGCGCGCGGCCGGCTGCTGGCCGGCTGGGATGAAGTCTCCCATGGCGGCGGCGTTGCGCGCGAAGGCGCGCTTTTGATGGCCTGGCAGAAGCCGGAAGTCGGCATCGCACTGGCCGAAGATGGTTATGATGTGGTGATGACGCCGGGACAGGCCTATTATCTCGACATGGTACAGGATGAGGCCTTTCAGGAGCCGGGCGCCAGCTGGGCAGGCACCGTTCCGCCCGCGCACAGCTACAGTTACGAGGCTGCGGGCGATTTTCCCGATGCGCTGCAGCACCGCCTGCGCGGTGTGCAGGCCTGTATCTGGGGCGAACATTTTCTCAACCGGGATTATTTCAACCATCTGGTCTTTCCGCGGCTTTATGCCGTTGCGGAAGCGGCCTGGACGCCGAAAGCGGCGAAGGACTGGCAGCGTTTTGCCGCCATCGCGCCGCTTGGTCCGAAGCTTTGAGGGGGAAGGGGATGACCTTCAGGATTGCAGTTGGCGGTATCCATACCGAATGTTCGACGGGAAATCCGGCGCTCATGGAGATGGAACATTTCCGCGTTGTTTCCGGCTCCGGCCTGATCGAGTCCGATTATTTCGGCTTTCTGAAAAACGCGGAAAATGTTGCGATCGCGCCCCTTCTCCACGCAAGGGCGGTTCCCGGCGGTCCGGTTTCGGCGCAAGCCTATCAGGCATTCAAGGCGGATTTTCTGATGCGGCTGCAACAAAGCCTGCCGATCGACGGGCTCTACCTCGCCATGCATGGCGCCATGAATGTCGAGGGCATGGACGATGCCGAGGCCGACTGGATTTCAGCTGCGCGGGCGGTTATCGGCCCGGATTGCCCGCTTGCTGTCAGCTATGATCTGCATGGCAATGTCAGCCAGACGATCATCGACCAGATCGATATCTTCGCCGCCTACCGCACCGCGCCGCATATCGATGTGCGCGAGACCATGACGCGGGCCTACACGATGCTGGTGAAATCGCTTGAAACCGGGATCCGTCCCGGTGTCGCCTGGGCAAGGGTTCCGGTGCTGCTGCCGGGCGAACGCACGTCGACGGAAGACGAGCCGGCGGCGTCGCTTTATCGCCAGCTGGCGGACTATGACGCGATGGACGGCATCTGGGATGCCAATCTGATGATCGGCTATGTCTGGGCGGATGAGCCCCGGGCGACGGCCTGCGCCGTGGTGACGGCGAGCGATCACGGCGCGGCAGCAAAAGCTGCGGCTGCGATTGCCCTTTCCTACTGGAATGCGCGCAACGACTTTGCCTTCGGTCCGGTGACCGGACCGCTTGAGGACATGCTGGATCTGGCGGAAAAAGCCCGGACCCGCCCGGTCATTCTGGCCGATTCCGGCGACAACCCGACCGGCGGCGGCGTCGGCGACCGGGCGGATGTGCTGAAAGCGCTTGTGGAGCGCGATTTCGACGGCGCTCTGATCGCCGGTATCGCCGACCGTGCGGCGGTAGAGGCCTGCTTCGCGTCCGGGACCGGTGCGCGCATGGCGCTTTCGATCGGCGGCAGGCTCGATCCCAAAAGTCCGTCCATCACGCTGGCCGTGGACGTGCTGCAGCTTGATGATCCGGGTGACGCGGACGAGCGGCAGGCCGTTGTCGCCACGGGCGGCATCACGGTGGTGCTTTCGGCGCGCCGCCGTCCCTATCACAACATTGCCGATTTCACCCGTTTCGGCTTCGATCCCGAGACATGGCGGCTTCTGGTGGTAAAATCCGGCTATCTGTCGCCGGAACTGGCGCCGATTGCACGGCCCAACCTGATGGCGCTGACGGATGGCGCGATCAATCAGGACATCGAAGCCCTGCCGAATGCACGCCGGATCAAGCCGACCTATCCGTTCGAGAAGGGCTTTGATTTTGCGCCGCAGGTCCGCTGCTCGGCGCGCTGGGCCGCGGCGGATGGCGAGGACTGTTAAGCGTGACCAAAACGCCTTGTGAGGGCTATATTGATGGGGTTGCGCCTGCCTCTTCAATGTCGGCCATGTTCCCGCTCGTGCGGAGCACACCTGCCATCCGTATTCCAACGGTGGGGTGATTTTTGTTCGCAATCGCGCTGAAGGAGTTGGAAGAAAGGCTTGACCTTGCGGCAAAGCAGCCTTTCCTCAGAGCATTCTCCGTTTTTTCCGGTGCAGTGCTAGCGTAGACCAGAGATGCCGTGGTGCAGTTGATTGTGCAACCGATGCGGCATGCGTTGAGGCTACCCTAAACAAAACCCGCCAATGGGAATGATAGCGGGTTTGTCTTCCCAAATGAGAAAGTTTGTTATGCAGCTTTCTCGAAATGATGATGAACGGATTTTGTATGGTGTTTTGTTGATGCAAAAGCCGCTTTTTTCGCTGCTTCCTTGACCGGCAAAGTGATCACGATTGCCAGTGCCATCCATACAAAAAACAGAATGAACGCACCAAGGCTATTTGACAGGATCGATAGAGTGGCGAGCCGCAGAAACTGGAGAAGCTGGCGTTTATAGGGCGGATCTATCGTTTGCTGTTTGCGGCTAAAATTTTTCAGCTTCATGATTGCAGCAGAAAAAGAGAAGATAATGGTCGCAAACGCAAAACCCCATGCAGCACGGTTGCTGTATAGGCAGTCTAATATCATCTCGATCCCATTACGGTCTTGCTCCTTCATCCTGGGATGATTGAGCAGTTCTTCAGCGCGGTCGACAAGCTCCATCTTAACTGGATGGAAAAATCCAGATAATCGCCGTCCGGCGTAGGCATATGTGACCACGATAATCAGAGACCAGATGAGCGGCACGTACCAGGTCATCGATTTCGTCTCCTACCTTTCTTGGGTTTCTTCTTTCTTTTTGCCCTAGATGCTTCGAGTTTATCATTGTACTCAGAGCGCTCTTTGTCCACGGGTATATAGAAGAACAAATGGACCAAAACAACAGTGCAGACAAGAGCGATGATAACCCCGAATGGGTAATTGAATATCAAAAAACTGATAGTTTGAAAAAGAAGCGAGATTTTGTCGAGAAGCCATAGGGCGTGGTTATCCTGCTTCAGTCTAGGATCGCCATTGATGATGGCTGCGACCGTACCGCACGTTATAAGGAAGCCAACTGTGTATTTTATCACGCGAAACGCAGTGCGGATGAGACCCAAAATACGAACCCGATTTAGCGAATTTATGTCGGGAATATAGCCTCAAATTAATCTGCTTTTGCATATGTAGACTGGAATTAAATATTTATTTTTCGATTTTTCACATCTTTTTTCATCAACCAACTTTATGTGGTTACGAAATACCGACAGAACATTTCATGTTATCTGGCTGCAAAAGTGAGACCGATGATAATGTACCCATTTGAGAAGCTATTCAGTGAAACGGTTGCTCGGGAGAGATTAGCGAATTAGGCAGCGATCCTTGCCGCTGCGGCGGGCCTTGCCGGAGCGCTGCTGGTTCTTTATCTCGACGGTTTTCGGAGGCATCCATGACAGAGAGACCCAACGATCCTTTCCGGCTGGAAGTCTGTGTGGAAAATGCTGCGGGACTGGATGTGGCCATCCGCAGCGGGGCTGACCGGATCGAGCTCTGCGCCGCTCTGGATTGCGGCGGGCTGACGCCCTCGCCGGGTTTCATCACCCTGGCCGCCAAGACAAGGTTGCCGGTCAATGTTCTGATCCGTCCGCGCGCCGGCGGTTTCTGTTACGACGCGAACGAGCTGGCGATCATGTGCGACGACATTGCCTTTTGCCGGGCTGCCGGCGCTGCCGGTGTGGTGATCGGGGCGCTTGATGCTGGCCGACGGCTTGACCGGACGGCAATGGCGCGGCTTGTTGCCGCCGCCGGCGATCTCGACATCACGCTGCATCGTGCTTTCGATCTGACAACAGACCCCGATGCGGCGATGGACATGGCGATGGCGCTCGGCATCGGCCGGATCCTGACATCTGGCCAGGCACCGACGGCGCCTGCCGGGATCGCGCTGATCGCGCGGCTTGCAGCGCGTGCGGAAGGTCGGGTGTCGCTGATGCCGGGTGGTGGCGTCACCGCTGAAAATGCCGCATCCTTTCTGGCCATTCCCGGCATCGTCGAGCTGCACAGCTCCTGCAGCCGGGCTGCCGCGACAGAGCCTCTGCCGCTTGCCGGTTTTACCGCACCGCGCCCGCGTGAAACCGATGCGGGCGCGGTGCGTGCGCTCAGGAAGGCGATGGCCGAAACGTCCGTATGCGCTGACAATACGGACATAAAAACGGTCTGAGAGGCATATTCTTTTGCGCTGAGAGTTGTCTTTCTGTGCGTGACAGACAACATTGTCGCGACAGGCAAATCAGCAAGGGAGATGAAAATGTTGCGCTTTTTGATGGTTTTGTTGGCCATGGCAGCGGTGACGCCAGCGCTGGCTGACGAGATGCGCAGCATTTCAGGCAAGGCGGCCTATCGCGAACGCGTCATCCTGCCAAAGGATGCCGAGCTTGTGGTCGAGGTCACCGGATTTCAGGATGCCGAACTCGGCCTGACGACGGAACCGACCGACGGCAAGCAGGTGCCGGTCGATTTCAGCGTCGATATTCCCGACAAGATGCAGGGCCTTCTGCGGGTTGCCTTCACCGTTGAGGGGCAGGTGCGCTGGATCAGCGATCCGGTTCATATTGCCGCCGGTTCCGGGGCGCTCGATCTTGGCACCGTCATGCTGCATGGCTATGTCGACACCGGCTATTCGGATCTGCTGATCTGTGGTGACGAGACCATGCGCATCGGCTTCAATCAGGACGGCGCAGTGCTCGAGCGCAACGGTGTCGCCGAAGAACTTGCGCCCACGGTGGTGGTGAGCGGCGTGCGCTACCAGAGCCTTGATGGCAAGACCATCTTCAGCGGCAATGGAAAGTCCGGCACCCTGACACTTGAGGGCCGCGATCCGGCCGATTGCACGCTGAAGCCGATTGCCCGCAAGGTCTGGTCTGCGCAGGGCAATGAGCCGGGCTGGATGGCCCGGATTGATGACCAGCGCCTGACGCTGGATCTCAATTACGGCGCAGACCGGCTTGATCTCGATCTGCCCGAACCGGAAATCGAAAGCGGCGCCTATCATTATGGTTTCCCGCAGCTCGGTCTGGATTTTGCGGTCAGCGACGGGATCTGCCGTGACGATATGAGCGGGCGGATCTATCCCCAGACGATTACATTGAAGACTTTGACAGAAACGCTGAAGGGCTGCGGCGGCAACACGCTGAGCCTGCTGTCCGGCAAGGCATGGACGGTTGAGGAAATCGGCGGCCATGCGCTTGCCGTCGACAACCCGCCGACACTCACCGTGATGGACGACGGCACGGTTTCGGGCTTTGCCGGCTGCAACCAGTTCAGCGGCGCTTTCGTGATCGATGGCGAGGGCGCCGTCAAGATCGGTCCGCTCGCCGTCACGGAAAAGATGTGCGCCGCCGGCACGATGTCACAGGAAAAGGCCTTTCTCGACACGCTGGTCGCGGTCACCGCTTTCGATATCAGCAGCAACGGCAAGCTCAAGCTGATGACGGGCGATACGGTCGCGGTGCTCGCCGGCCGGTGAGGGCCGGGCGCCAGTGTGCCGTGCTAGAGCGCCGTGCGTCCTTTTGGACGCAGCAGGACGCTCTATCGTGTTGAATCTACGCATCGTTCTTTTTGAAAATCGAGTCCGATTTTCGAGCCGGTGCGCTAGGCCGGGCCCACGGCGACGACGGCCTGCTGGTTGAAGCCGTCGGGCAGCGGGTCCGGACGGGAAATCACGATTTCGGCGAGCGCAAGATCGCCGACATTGGCACTGAATATGCCGGGCATGCCGCCCGGATAATCGATCAGCCCAATCACCCGTCCATCGCTGCCTTTCCGCCAGGCATTCATGCGCCCACCTCCTTCGGGTGCGCCGCCAAGATCGGCGGGCGTTGGCCTGAGGTCATAGCTTCGCGCCGTTCCATGGAAGCCCTGACGCTGCTGCAACGCGATGTTCTTCAGGTTGACGCCGGTGATATCGCCGCTCTGTTCGGCGCAGATGTTGATAGCCCCTTCCATGGTGCCCGAAATATTGCTGACCTCGACATCACGGACCCAGCCGGCCCGCCGCTCTTGCGGTCTGCGACTGATGACGTTGATTGTCAGGGCCTCGCCGGACCCCCAGAAACCATCCGGCGTCTCGCGGCAGTCCAGCCGGATTTCGCAGAAGCGGATCCGCTCCACCGTGCCGCCATCACGGGAAAAGATGCCGAGCCCGCGATTGGAGCCGACGATCTCGCAATGTTCAAAGACGATGTTGCGGAAGGGCGAAAAGCTCTCGGTCCCGATCTTCAGCGCACAGGACTGCGACGAGACCCGGCAGTGATGGACATGGATCCGTTCGCAGCTTGCGGCAAGGCTGCCGTCGCGCCGCCGTGTCGTCTTCAGCACCACGCCATCATCGGCGGTGGCGATGTCGCAATCGCTGATCGTCACGTCGTGGCAGCCATCAATGACGATGCCGTCCGTATTGGGCATGCGGCAGTCATTGTCGATGGTGACGCCGCGGATCACAACCGCGCTGCAGTCGACGAAATGCAGGGTCCACATCGGCGAATGGACAATGGTGATGTCCGTTATGGTGATGGCGCTGCAGCTGTCGAGCACCAGAAGCCGGGGGCGATGCATTGCCGGGACCAGCGTCCCCATCTCCGGGTCGTCATCGCTGGCAAAGGCACCGGAATTGCATAAGATCCGGCCCTCGCCGGTAATCGCGATATCGCGCGCGCCTGCGGCAACCAGCATCGCCCGGTCGCTCTCCTCGGCGATGATGTCGACCGTGTTTCCCGCATAGGCGTCATAGCTGTCGGCAAAAATCAGCTCGGCCGCGGCTTTCAGATGCAACGTGACGCCGGAGCGCAGCTGCAAGCCGTCGCAATGATGCGGTCCCGGTTCCAGAACGATGCGGACAGGGCCGTCAACGGCGCTGTCTATCGCGTTTTGTATGCGCTGGGTCGCAGGGCTCGCACTGCTTGCGATCCGGATCTCCCGTGGCTGCGCCATGTCTCCTCCGATCATAAAAAAATTTTTATAATTCCGTCCATTCTGGACAACATAAGCACCAGCGGTCACTAGACTGATCCGCAATGATTTGCAATAGTGCGCTAAATTCAACCATCTTTGGAGGGATCTGGTTTTCAGATCAGATGGTGCAAAAAATTTTATGAATTTCGCATATGTTTGTTCAGGGAGGGCAAGCTGGCTCAGTTTTCCAAGGTCGCACATCTGCTTGATGTGCTTGCGCAGCGCATATTCACGACAACCGAACATAGCGTTGCCTTTCAATTTGCCGAGGCCGTGCCGGAGCAGCGCGATCACATGCTGGCGGGACCGCATGCGGACTGGACAGCCGTGACGCGGGACACGGTCTGGGGTGAGCCGCAACGCTATTTCTGGTTTGCCGGCCGGGTGAGCGTGCCGGCCGCGCTTGCGGGCAAGCGGCTCTATCTCGGCATTGAAGCCGCCTTCGGGCGGGTCATGGGCCGATCGGACCCGCAATGCCTGGTGCGCATCAACGGCAGGATCGCGCAAGGGGCGGACTATAACCACCGCGAGATCCTGCTGACGGAGACGGCGCAGGCCGGCGATTGCTTTGACATCATGATCGAAGCCGGAACGATCGAGGACCGGCGCCAGCTCGGCTTCGGTGCCCGGCTTTTGGTCCATGACCTTGCCGCCGAAGCGCTCTATTATGATCTTCGGACACCTCTCGACGTCGCAAAACATCTCGATCAGAATGACCATCGCCGCGATTTCCTGCTGAAATCGATCTATGAGGCGCTGAATGCCGTGGATCTGCGGCCCGGCGATCCGGCGCGCTTTGCCGCAAGCCTTGAGCGTGCCAGCGTGATCGCCGCGCGGATCTATGCCGCCCGCGACAGTGACATCGCGCCCCGGATCACCGTCACCGGTCATACCCATATTGACGTCGCCTGGCTGTGGCGGGTGCGCGAGACACGACAGAAAATGGCGCGCTCCATGGCAACGGCACTGGCGCTGATGGCGCAATATCCCGAGTACCGTTTCATGTATAATCAGGGCCTGCTGCTTGACTATCTCGAGCAGGACTATCCGGCGCTCTTTGACGAAATCAGCGCGCGGCAGAAGGACGGGCAGTTCGAAATCGAGGGCGCCCTGTGGCTGGAGCCCGATGCCAACATGACCGGCGGAGAATCGCTGGTGCGCCACATCCTGCGCGGTGTGCGCTATCATGGCGAGAAGTTCGGCGTCCGCCCGCATGTGCTCTGGCTGCCGGATACATTCGGCTACAGTGCCGCCTTTCCGCAGCTCATGAAGCTTTCCGGGCTGGACGTCTTTGTCACCCACAAGATGTCGTGGAACGACACCAACCGGATGCCGAACGAGACCTTCTTCTGGCAGGGGATTGATGGCAGCCAGGCGCCGACCTATTTCCTCACCACCCAGCCGATGGAGAGCACCTCGATCGGCACCACCTATTGCCCCGATCTCAAAGCCAGCCACGTGATGGGAACCTGGAAGCGCTATGCCCAGAAGGAGACCAATGACGAATTGTTTCTCGTCTATGGTTTCGGCGATGGCGGCGGCGGGCCGACCCGCGAAATGCTGGAACATATCCGCCGCATGGAACGCGGCATTCCGGGCTGCCCGAAAGTGGAGCAGGGTTTCATGGGCCCGGTTCTGAACCGGATCGTCGAACGCATACGCCAAAGCCCGAGCGATTACCCGGTCTGGGTCGGGGAGCTATACCTCGAGTTCCATCGCGGAACCTTCACCTCGGTCGGCGAGGTCAAGCGCAACAATCGCCGTGCAGAAGCGACGCTGCGCGAACTGGAAGTGCTTGCCACACTTGCATGGCGTGGCGGCGTTGCCGATTACCCGGCAGAGGCGCTGTCAGCACTCTGGGATATCGCCTTGCTTAACCAGTTTCACGATATCCTGCCGGGGTCCTCCATTGGCCTGGTCTACGAGGACAGTGCGCGCGACTATGCCGCCTTTTTCGCGGATGCTGCGGTCTTGCGGCAGGGCCTTGCTGAAAGGCTTGCCGGCGGTGACACGGTGCTTGTCGTCAATCCTTTCGCACAGGCTACGGGCGGCCTTGTCAGATTGCCGGGCTCTGGACCGCAGATGCTCGCGGACAAGGCAAGCCAGACGGTCTATTGCGCAGATGGGACAAAAGCCGAGGCGGCGCCGGTCGCGCCAGTTCCCGGCCTCTCCGCCAGTCGCCTGCCGGTGGGACCGGCGCCGGCCCCGGCTTCCGGCAGCGGCGGTCTTAAGGTTGCGCCGGATCGTCTGGAGAATGCACATCTTTTGGCGCGCTTCGACGCCAGCGGCCGTCTCTGCTGCCTGATCGACAAGGCCAGTGGTCGCGACGCGCTGGTGGCGGGAATGACCGGTAACCGGCTTCAGGCCTATCGCGATCTGCCGGCTGAATATGATGCCTGGGATATCGACCGCACCTTCGAGGATCAGCTTTTCGAGATTGACGGGCTGGTCGAAGCCGAGGTGGTCGAGCGCGGACCCTATCGCGCGGCGATCCGCTTTGAATGGCGCTACGAGTCATCAACGCTGGTGCAGATTGTTGCGCTGGAAGCCGATGATGACGTCTTGCAGTTTGATAGCTTCATCGACTGGCATGAGAAAAACACGCTGGTCAAGGCCGCATTTCCGCTGGAGATTGCCGCCGCCGAAACCGAGGCCGAAATCCAGTTCGGCCATGTGTCGCGGCCAAGCCATGCCAATACCAGCTGGGATGTCGCCCGGTTTGAATGCCCGATGCAGCGATGGGTCTCGATGAGTGAGCCGGGTTTCGGCGCCGCCTTCCTGACCGATAGCAAATATGGCTACGACGCCAGGGGCACGACCCTGCGCCTGACGCTTCTGCGCTCGCCCACCTGGCCCTTTGACGGGGCGGATCAGGGCGTACACCGCTTCCGTTATGGCATTATGCTCCATCGCGGCATCGCCGCCTCGCAGATTCCGGCCCGGGCGGAGGCTTTCAATCAACCGCTCACGGCCATTGGCGGGCTCGGTCCCGGCACGAAAGTGGACCTTTCGGCACCCATAAGTGTCGATAACCCGGCCATTGCCATCGAAGCGATGAAACGGGCCGAGGACAGTGAGGCCGTGATCATCAGGCTCTGGGAGCGCCACGGCGCCCGCCAGCAGGCGGTCCTTGCGCTCGGTGCGGATATCGCCACAGTGCATGAAACCGATCTGCTTGAGGAACAGGCGAGGGCCTTGCCGCTGGAAGGGGGCAGGGTGCAGCTTTCCTTCAGGCCGTTCGAGATCAAGACGATTGCGCTGCGCGGCAGGAAAGGCGATTGAGTAGCCAGGCGGCGGGGGCGCACCATGTGTTTCGGATGGCGACGCATCCGCTTTCGGCGGATGCATGACAGGATGGTGAAGCAGGCAAAATGGCACGGCAATCAGATAAAGGCACGGGAAGCAAGATCGGTATGCGGGAGGTCTCCGAGCGCGCCGGCGTGGCAATTTCCACGGTATCACATGTGCTGAACGGCACAGCGCCGATATCGGAGGAGGTGCGTGCACGGGTGCTGGAGGCGGCGCGCGATCTTGGCTATCTGGCCCGTCGCTCGGCCAAGGCCTCGCTCGCCTCGCTGAGCCGGATATTGCTGGCGGTGCCAGAAGACGCCCTGCCGGACAGCGATGTGAACCTCGTCTCCTGGACCATACTGAACGGGCTGACGCGCGAATGCGATGCGCAGGGCATCAAGATCGTCCCGCATACGCTGCGCCGCGATGCGCCCGTCAATGCGGTGGTGCTGGCGGCCCGCGACAGTCAGGCCAACGGCATCATCCTCATCAATGATGATCGCAGCGCCCTTCTGGATGCGATCGGCCGTTCGGACATTCCCGCCGTCCTGATCAATGGCGAGGATCCTGACATGCATATTGACAGCGTGACCCCCGGCAATCGCTTTGCCGCGCTGAAGGCGACGAAGCGGCTGATGGCGCTCGGTCACCGCAGGATTGTCCATCTCACCTGGAAGGGGCGGAAAACCGTGGGGCGGCGGCTCGACGGCTTTCTTGATGCCTTTGACGAAAATGGCATCGACCGGGAAAACGCCATCGTTGTTGTTGCCGAAGGGTTTGAGCCGCAGCATGGCGACGACGCCATGACGCGCTGGATTGCCGATTATCCGGATCTGGCCGGTGCGACGGCGGTGTTCTGTGCGGCCGACAATCTTGCTTTCGGCGCGATGCGGGCGCTGAAGCGGATGGGGCTTGTCGTCCCGGATGACCTCTCGGTGATGGGGTTTGATGGCGTGGCGCTGGGCGCGCTGAATGATCCGCCGCTGACGACGATTTTCATTCCATTGGAACAGTTTGGCCCGGCGGCGCTCAATCTCCTTCAGGAGCGCGCGCGCGCCGGTAATGAGACGCGGGCGGCACACCGGCTCGAGCTGGGCTGTGCCCTGATAGAGCGCGCCAGTGTCGCTGCGGTCAGGGCGAGGAGACAGTGACAGTCTTGTAACAATAATGAAATTGTTTGCATTATGACACATTTTGGAATGCTTATCGCGTGAAATAGAATTTTTTTATTGATTTTCATGCGTAGAGCCGTCAAAGATGGCATCGAAATCTGTATTGAGCAGGAAAATTGGGAAATTTCCGGCACATCTGGATTCAAATTGGGAGGAGTTCATGAAATTTTTTGCAATTGATTTGCAGCGTGTCCGTCATGTCGATGGCAGGACGTTCCGCACCGGGCTGGCGACAGCGCTTTTGGCGACGGTTGCTTTCGCTGGCGTCGCGCATGCCTTTCAGGAAGCGCCAATGCTGAAGGCCGAGGTTGATGCCGGCAAGCTGCCGCCGGTTGACCAGCGCCTGCCGACGCACCCGATGGTCGTCAATGCCGTCGAGGTTGGCCAGTATGGCGGCACCTGGCATCGCGCCTATACCGGCCCCGGCGACCGCTGGGGTCCGACCAAGCTGATGGAAGAGCGTGTTCTCAAATATGTGCCGGATGCCGACGGCAACATCTCGCTGGTGCCGGCCTATATTGAGAGCTATTCGGTCAATGACGATTCCACCGAGTTCACCTTCACGCTTCTCGACGGCATGAAATGGTCGGACGGCGAGCCGGTGACCACGGAAGACGTTGCATTCTGGTACAATGACGTCTTCATGAACAAGGCGCTGACGCCGACTGTCGACCCGACCTTTTCGCCGGGTGGCGTGCCGATGACGCTGGAGGTCAAGGATGATCGCACCTTTACCATCAAGTTCGCCCAGCCCTATGTCTATTTCCTCAACATTCTTGCCAAGGATTCGACCGGTGAGCCGAGCCTTGACCGCCCGTCCTTCCTGTATCCGAAGCACTATCTGATGCAGTTCAACGACCATTATGCAAGCGCTGACGATCTCGCCAAGGCGGCTGCAGATCATGGCGTTCAGCGCTGGATTGATCTGTGGGGCTCCAAGGGGCCGATCACGTCCTGGTGGCAGAATCCGGATCTGCCGGTCATTACCGCCTGGAAGATCGAGACCCCTGCGCCGGCGAATGTCGTGACCATGGTGCGCAACCCCTATTATTGGGCGGTCGATCAGGAGGGCAATCAGCTTCCCTATATCGATCACATCGAGCATCGCCTGTTCGACGCTGCAGACTCGTTCAACCTGATGATCGTTCAGGGCCAGATCGACATGCAGATGCGTTACGTCAACACCAGTGATTTCACCTTCTTCAAGGAGAATGAAGCCAAGGGTGACTACCATGTCGGCACCTCGATCTCGGCCAATGTCTGGTCTTTCGTTCCGAACCTGAACACGACGGACGAACAGCTCCACACCTTGTTCAACAATGTCGACTTCCGCCACGCGCTGTCCGTCGGCATCGATCGTGAGACGATCAATGAGCTTGGTTTTGCCGGTCTCGCCGAGCCTCGCTCCGTGTCTCCGGTCTCCGGCTCGCCCTATTTCAACGCCGACTGGGAGACCCACTGGACCGAATATGATCCGGATCTTGCCAACGAGCTTCTCGACAAGATCGGCCTGAGCGAACGCGATGCCGATGATTACCGGTTGCTGCCGAACGGCAAGCGCCTGCAGATCGTTGTCGAAGCCTATCAGGACTATGCTGCTCCGATCCTGGAAGTTGCCGCTGATTACTACAAGGATATCGGCATCGAACTGCTGCCGCGCATCATCGACCGCACCCAGTGGGACGACAACCGCGACAACAACAACTTCCAGATTCAGTATACGCCGGTCGACCGTCTCACCGTGGTTTCCGCTGACCCGCGCAACACCATGGGCAATGACAGCTACGCCCAGCAATACTACGTCTGGTATTCGACCGAAGGCAAAAGCGGTATCGAACCGCCCGCCGATGATCCGATCCGCACCATCTGGGCCGATTGGGACAAGGCTTCGGTTGCAGGCTCCGTTGCGGATGCCGATGCTGCCCTCAATGACATGATCGGCACCTTTGTTGATCAGGGCTTCGTCATCGGGCTGGTTGGCGAGGAAAAGGCACCCATGATTGTCAAGAACAACTTCATGAATGTGCGCGACAACCTCATTCAGGATGATGTCACACGTGGCATTGGCTTCGCCCAGCCGCAGCAGTTCTGGATCAAGCAGAGCCAGTGACAGAGGCTCCGGCGATCCATCCGGATACCTGAAATTTGTCATCGCGCGGCGCCGCAGCCATTTTGGCCCGCGGGCGCCGCGTGAACCGGGGCCTCCTCCCCGATAGCGATGGCTTCTCTGGAAGGAGGAGCCAGCCGGCTGCCCGTGCTCATCGGGCGGTCGGTGGATGGCATAGCGCGGAGAGCAGACGATGACTCAGTTTCTATTGCGACGACTTCTGTGGGCCATACCGACCCTGATCGTCGTATCCTTCATTTCCTTCATTATCATCCAGCTACCGCCTGGAGATTATGTCACAGCCTATGCTGCTGAGCTGCGCAATGGCGGCGAATATATAACCGCTGCACAGGAAGACCTGATCCGAACCCAGCTCGGGCTCAATGATCCGATCCTGGTGCAATATTTCCGCTGGATCGGCAATATTCTGCTGCATGGTGATTTCGGGCAGTCCTTCCACTGGAATGCACCGGTTTCCGATCTCATCTGGAACCGTCTGGCGCTGACGCTGCTGTTGTCATCGCTGTCGCTGGTGTTCACCTGGATCATCGCGATCCCGATCGGCGTCTATTCGGCCCAGCGCCAATACTCGCTGCTTGATTATGTGTTCACCGTCTTCGGCTTCCTCGGCAAGGGCATTCCTGACTTCCTGCTGGCGCTGATCCTGATGTGGATCGGTTTTGCCTGGTTCAATCTCGATGTCGGCGGGCTGATCTCACCAAGTTTCCAGGGAACGCCCTTCAGCATGGCCAAGGTGGTGAACATCCTCAGCCATGTCTGGATCCCGATCGTGGTACTGGCAACCGGTGGTGCGGCAGGTCTCATCCGTGTCATGCGGGCCAACATGCTGGATGAACTCGGCAAGCCCTATGTCGAGACCGCCTATGCCCAGGGTCTTTCCGAGCGGCAGGTAGTCTGGGGCTATCCGGTGCGCGTGGCACTGAACCCGTTCATCTCGACGGTCGGCTGGGCACTGCCGGCGCTTTTTTCCGGCGATATCATCACCGCCGTCGTGCTCAACCTGCCGACCACCGGGCCCTTGATGCTGCAGGCGCTGAAAATGCAGGACATGTATCTCGCCGGCGCCTTCATCCTGATCCTCAGCGTCTTCACCGTTATCGGCACGCTGCTGTCAGACATCCTTCTCGCGTGGTCCGATCCGCGCATCCGTTACGCGTGAGGCCATCATGACCTACGAAACGACCGTCTACGCGGAAGAAAACGAGCTCACCGGCGCCAAGAGCAGCATCTACACCGCCAATTCCTGGAAACTGATGTGGTGGCGTTTCCGCCAGCACCGGCTGGCGGTGGTGTCGCTGGCATTTCTGTTGCTGGCCTATCTGGTAGCGGTCTTTGCCGAAATCGTCGCGCCCTATGCGCCAAGCTCGATCGAGCGGCTGGAGACCTTCGTGCCGCCGCGCATGGTTCATGTCATTCATGATGGTTCGCTGATGCGACCCTTCGTCTATGAACTGAAGCGCACCCGAGATCCGGAGACAGCCCGCGTCACCTATGTTGCGAATACCAGCAAGCCGCAGCCGATCAGGTTTTTTGTCCATGGCGAGAAATACAAGTTCTGGGGCATCTGGAAATCCGACCTGCATCTCTTCGGCATCGATGCCAAGCGCGAGAAAATCAATCTTCTCGGTACGGATTCACTTGGCCGCGACCTGTTCTCGCGCCTCGTCTATGGCGCCCGTGTGACGCTTTCAGCCGGCCTTGTCGGCGTGTTCTTCTCCTTTGTCCTCGGCATCTTCTTCGGTTCCATTTCCGGCTATTACGGCGGCTTTGCCGATACGGCGATCCAGCGGATGATGGAGTTCATCCGCTCCGTGCCGACCATCCCGCTATGGATGGGTCTTGCGGCAGCATTGCCGATCTCATGGAATCCGCTGTTCGTCTACGTGCTGATCACCCTCATCCTCGCACTGATCGGCTGGACTCATCTCGCCCGTGTCGTGCGCGGTCGGTTCCTGTCGCTGAAATCCGAAGACTATGTGATGGCAGCGCGGCTTGCCGGTGCCTCGGAATATCGGGTCATCACCAAGCATATGTTGCCGGCGATGACCTCCTACATCATCGCGGCGATGACGCTCGCCGTACCGGAGATGATCCTCGGCGAGACGGCGCTGTCCTTCCTCGGCCTCGGCCTCAGGCCGCCGGTCGTTTCCTGGGGTGTGCTGCTGCAGGACGCGCAGAACCTTCGCTCGATTTCGCTTGCCCCATGGCTGCTTGCACCCGGTCTTGCCGTGGTCGCGGTCGTGCTGGCTTTCAATTTCCTCGGTGACGGCCTGCGCGATGCGGCCGATCCCTACGGACAATAGGTGACGCATGCTGGACACAGTAAAGATGCCGCCGGAACGGCTGCTGCAGCTCGATGATGTCGAGGTTGCCTTCAAGACCCGCGACGGGCTGGTGACAGCTGTCAACGGTGTCAACTATCACGTCAACCGCGGCGAGGTGCTTGGCATTGTCGGCGAAAGCGGCTCGGGCAAATCCGTGACGGTGCGCGCCATCATGCGGCTTCTGGCCAAGAATGCGCGCGAGGGAAATGGCACGATCCGCTTCAATCCTGACGGCGAGACCGAATATCGCCTCGACGGCGTTGCCCGCGACAGCCGGCTGATGCGCCGTCTGCGCGGCGGCAAGATCGGCATGGTGTTCCAGGAGCCGATGACGGCGCTCTCGCCGGTGCATTCGATCGGCACCCAGATCATGCGCACGGTGATGCTGCACCGTCACGTCGGCAAGGAAGAGGCCCGGCTGCGGGCCATCGACCTTCTGAAACGGGTGCAGCTTCCCCAGCCGGAGCGCCTCGTCGACAGCTATCCGCACCAGCTTTCCGGCGGCATGCGCCAAAGGGCGATGATCGCGCTGGCGCTGGCCTGCGATCCGGCGCTGCTGATTGCCGACGAGCCGACCACGGCGCTCGACGTGACGACCGAGGCGCAGATCCTCGAACTGCTGAAATCGCTGCAGCAGGAATTGGGCATGGCGATCATCTTCATCACCCACAATTTCGGCGTGGTCGCCGATATCGCCGATCGGGTGGCGGTGATGTATCTCGGCCGGGTCGTCGAGACGGGGCTGGTCGACGACATCTTCTATCATCCGCAGCATCCCTATACCCGGGCGCTGCTCGGCTCGATCCCGCGCCTCGGACAGCAGAAGCAAAGGCGGCTGAACGTGATCCGCGGTTCGGTTCCAGATCCCTATAACGTCCCGTCGGGCTGCGTGTTTCACACCCGCTGCGACTATGCCGATCCGGCCATTTGCGGGCGCGATGCGCCGCCGAACATTCCCTTTGCAAACGGTCAGGCAGCACTCTGCCACTTTGCCGGAAAACTGCCGGAGGCCGGCCAATGAGCATGAACAAGACCATTTCCCCGCCTGTGCCCGATGATGTGCTGATCTCCGTGCGCGGCCTGAAGAAGCATTTCACCGTCAAGGGGGGAAATCGCGGCCGCGAACTGCGGACGCTGAAGGCCGTCGATGATGTCAGCTTCGATATCAGGAAGGGCGAGACCTTCGGCCTTGTCGGCGAGAGCGGCTCGGGCAAGTCGACCGTGGCGCGGCTGATCCTCAGGGCCTACAATCTTACGGAAGGCCGGGTTCTGTTCCGCCAGAAGGATGAAAGCATCATTGACATTTCCGATCTCGGTGACAAGGAAATGCGTCCCGTCCGCCGCGAGATGCAGATGATCTTTCAGGACCCCTATTCCTCGCTCAATCCGCGCATGACACTGCTGGACCTCATCGGCGAGCCGATGGTGGTGCACGGCTATTCCAAGGCGGAGATCGCCGATCGGGTTGCCGAGCTGCTGAGCTGCGTCGGCCTTCGACCGGAATATGCGATGCGTTACCCGCATGCCTTTTCAGGCGGTCAGCGTCAGAGGATCGGCATCGCCCGGGCGCTGGCTCTGTCGCCGGCCTTCATCGCGGCCGATGAAGCGGTGTCGGCGCTCGACGTTTCGGTTGCGGCACAGAATATCAACCTCCTGCAGGACCTGCAGGAGCAGTTTCATCTGACCTATCTGTTCATCACCCATGATCTCGGCATGGTTGAGCATATTTCCGACCGGATTGCCGTGATGTATCTCGGCCAGATAGTTGAAATGGGGGAGACCGACCGGCTTTTCGCCCGCCCGCGCCATCCCTATACGGAGGCATTGCTGAAAGCCGTGCCGCAGCCCGATCCGCGCCAGCGGTCGACGGAAAAGCGCGGTGTGCTGAAGGGTGAGGTGCCGGATGCTTCCGATCCGCCATCCGGCTGTCCTTTCCATCCGCGCTGCGCCTATGCCAGCGATCGCTGTGCAGCGGAAAAGCCGTTGCTGCGCGACGTCGATGGCCTGCAGGTGCGTTGCCACCACGCCGAGACGCTGACGCTTGATGGGGTGGGGGCATGACGCTGCCAGTACCTGACGATTACCCCCTGCCCGTGGGCGTTGCCGAGGATGCCGATGCCGCCCTTGCTGCCCGCCATCGCCCCGTTCTGATGCTTGATGCGGCGGAGCCGGCGCCGCCGCTCGTGCTGGGTTACACGCTGATGCGCGCAGCAGGCCCCTCGCCATCGTCGAAATTTCTGATCCACCCGCAAAGTGGCGGCCTGGTGATTGAATATGCGATCTGGCACGACTGGGATATCCAGCACCTTTACGATCTTGAACATGTCTGGGTTCATATCGATGCCAGCGGTGCGGTTTGCCGTGTCGAGGGGTCGATGCATGGGCTGCGGGTGGCGATGGACCGGGGCTCCGGTCTGCCGGACATGCTGGGGGAGCGTCCGGTTGTCTATGTCGAGCCCGGAAAACACGCGATCTGGTCCTGCGCCCGCGCCATGACCTTCATGGCCCGCGCTAATATTATGCGCATGTGCGGGGCGGATGCCGGGCAGGAGGGCGTGCATCTCGGCAATCGCTTCGCCGAGCACGGCGCCTATGAAGCGCGCGCGCTTGACCACCGCCTGGCACGCCTGGCGATGAAACGCGCCGCCTTTACCCCGACCTTCAGCTTCAGCGCGGGCGAAACGGAACCGGTGCTGGTGCCCTGGGGTGAGCTTGAACGCTGGATCGGCGGGCGGATGCGCGCATTGATTGCCGCCCTTCCCGCCAAGGTGCCCCATCTTGCCGCGATCTTCCTCGATTGCGGTGACACGCTGATTGACGAGACGACGGAAGAGCGGGAAGCGGGCGACGAGATTGTCCAGCGTGCCGAGGAAATTCCCGATGCCATGGATGCGGTGCGGGCGCTCAGCGTTGCCGGGCACCGGCTGGCCCTGGTGGCGGACGGGCCGCGCGGCACGTTCGAGAACCTGCTCAAGCCACGCGGCATCTGGGCGCTGATGGAAACCCATGCGATTTCCGGCGATGTCGGTGCGCTGAAGCCTTCGCCCGCCATGTTTGCCGCCGCGATGGCCGGTATGGGTCTTGATGATGATGCCCGCGCGCGGATCGTGATGGCGGGCAATAATCTCGCTCGCGATATCAGGGGCGCCAATGAATTCGGCCTGATCAGCCTGTTTGTCGGCTGGTCGAAGAAACGCAGCCATGAACCGGCCGGCGCCGCCGAAGTGCCGGATTTCTCGATCACGCGCCTCGACCAGCTGGTGCCGATGATCGAGGCAATCGAGGTCGCACTTGAGGATCGGGAGGTGGACCATGACTGATCAGGCCATCTTCATCTCCCATGCCGGCGAAACGGTCACCGCCTTTGCGCTTGGTCCGCTGGAAGCGCGCTATTATCCGGGTGTCGTCAGGCGTGGCGTCGACAATGTCGATTATAAATTCGTCAACGGCTTCACCGATGTTGGCGAATTGCCCTGCCGCACGGCTGTGCGCGCCGAGATCGCCGCGCGCGGTGCTGTCCCGGTCCCGGACTTCGAGATCGTTGCCACCAATCTTCCCGGCTTCAACCGGCGGCTGGAGTTTTCCGGCTTCTGGCATCGGCCGACAAGGCTGTCGCGCGCCGTGCGCACCCGGCTGGTGCCCGAGGCTTCCGGCGACCTTCGCTTCCGGCTTTCGACCTGCGGCGGCGTGCATATCTTTGTTGATGGCAAGGCCGTCGCGGCCTTCGAACCCTATACCCGCAATGCGGCGCAGGAGACAGAGATTGCGTTGCCGCTGAAGGCTGAAGGCAGCGATGTCGTCATGCTGGTTGAGGAAATGGCCGAGCGCGATACCAATTATTTCGTCGAACTCACCTTTCTCGGTCCCGGCACGCTTGCCGCCGTCATTCCCGGCAATGCCGATAGGGATACACTCACCACGCTGATGGCGCTGGCGCGCTCGATTCATCCGGCCAAGGTCGTCTTTGGCGGTGATGAACCGCTGGAACTGGCGTTTGACCGCCCCGCCAGCAGCGATGTCGTGGTGGAGGCCAGGGTTCATCAGAGCGTTCATATGCGCCACCTGCCGCCGCTTCTGGAAGCCAGAGCAACGCTGAAAGCAGGGTCGGACCGGGTGATGCTGGCCCTGCCCGCCAGCCTGCCCGACGATTATCATGCGCTTGATGTCACGCTGTCCGTGGGGGAAAGCCGGGTTCACCGCGATATTGCCTTTGCCCTGTTGCGCGAACAGTCTGCGGCCACGTTTGCCGACGAGCTGGAAACACGCAAGCGGCTGGCACTCTCCTATCTCGCCGAACATGGCGAGCAGCGTCCCGGCCGGGTTCTGGCGCGCCTCGCCCTTGGCCTTGATCTCGGGCCCGCCTGTTTTGCCGCGCTGGACGATACGCTGACGGCCATCGAGGACCGGCGTGACTGCTCGGACTTTGTCATGGTGCCGCTGTTGTGGATCCGCAGCAGATGGGCGGATCGACTGCCGGCAAATGTCCGCGCCCGCATCGATGCGGCGATCCTTGGCTACCGCTACTGGATGGATGAGCCGGGCAATGATGCCATGTGGTTCTGGAGCGAAAATCACGTTCTCTGCTTTCATGTCAGCGAACTGATTGCCGGGCGGCTGTTTGCTGACGCGATCTTTACCAATTCCGGGCTTTTGGGCCGTGAACACGCCGCGCTGGCCGAGCGAAGGCTTGCCCGCTGGTTCGACGCGATCGAGGACCACGGGCTGGCGGAGTGGAATTCCGCCGCCTATTACCCGATCGATTTCATTGGCCTGCTGGCGCTTGAACATTGTGTCGGCGATAACCTGAAGGCGCGGGCGAAGACCGTGCTGGACCGGCTGTTCACCATGATCGCCCTACATGTGATCAACGGCGTCGCCGCCGGAACGATGGGCCGTGCCTATGACAAGGAATTGCGGGCCGGACCGTTAAGCGAGCTGGCGCCTTTCGCCACCGTTGCGTTTGGCCGGGGCTGGCTCAATCGCGGCGTTGCGGCGCTGCCGATGTTCTGCGCCGGTCGCTATGCGCCGCCGGCCGGGCTTGAAGCGCTGGTGAGGCCGGAAGACGGCCAGGCCGTCACCGCACGCTATGTGCAGGGCTATGGCCGCGCCGCACAGCTTTCGCTTTACAAGACAGCGACGATGCAGCTTTCCGCCAGCATTGATGCAGCGCCCGGCAAGAAAGGCCACCAGCAGCATCTGATTGATGTCCAGGCGGCCGGTCATCCGATGGCGCGGGTCTGGGTCAACCATCCCGGCGCCGACGATCCCTGGGGTGAGGACCGGCCGTCGTACTGGGCCGGAAACGGCATCATGCCGCGTGTGGCGATGTTTGAGAATATCGTTCTGGTGCTGAGCGATCTCGGCGATAATCCGCGTCTTGCCTTTACCCATGCCTATGCGCCGCTTTCGGTCTTCGACGATTGCAGGACCGGGCCTGACTGGCTGGCGCTCAGAGCCGGCGGTGGCTTTGTGCTGCTGAAGGCGACCGGTCCGATCCTGCCGGTGAACAGCGGCCCCGGCGCCGGGATCGAGCACCGGGTTCAGGGCAGGACGACGGGCTGGGCGATCATGATCGGCGATCTGCCGGATGGCGATCTCGCTCCTGTCGCCGAACTGGCGGAAGCAGGTGCATTGCGGCTTGAAACGGGTCCGCTGCGGCTGGTCTTCACTGCGCCCGGCCGCCCGGAACTCACCCTGGACTATCGCGATGGCCTTTCCGTCGACGGGCGTCCGCATCCCTTTCTGACCCAATCTCAACTGCCCGAGATCGCCTGGCACGCTGCCGCGACCCTTCCGGCCAAAACATAAAAGACGAGCATCATGCATCAGACACGACAGGAACTTCTCGGCCATCTTTCCAATGTCGCCACCGGGCTGTCGCGGATCCGCGGGATCAATGAGACCGCGCCGATTGCCGAAGGCGCCTTCTCGCTGCAGTTCGATGAATGGGACTGGGAGATCGGCGTCGGTGTTTACGGTCTCTACCGCCATGCCCGTGCGACCGGCGACAAGGCTCTGATTGCCGCTCTTGCCAACTGGTATGACTGGCAGATCGGACGCGGCCTGCCGCCGCGTCAGGTCAATTCGACGGCGCCGATGCTGGCGCTCTCCATGCTGATTGACGAGGTTGAGCGACCCGACTGGGAGGAACTGGTGCAGGACTGGGCCGACTGGCTGGTGACGGGCCTTGCCAGAACCGAGGACCGCGGCTTTCAGCACGTGGTCAAGGAGCGGATGAATGACGGCGAGTTATGGGATGACACGCTGTTCATGACCTGCCTGTTTCTCGCCAATGCGGGCAAGCGCTTCAACCGGGCAGACTGGATCGAGGAGGCCGTCTACCAGTTTCTCATCCATGCGCGCTATCTCTCCGATCCGAAGACCGGGCTGTGGTACCACGGCTGGACATTCAACGGCCGGCATAATTTCGCCAATGCGCTGTGGGCGCGGGGCAATTCCTGGATCACCATCGCCATCCCGGAGCTTTTCTCCATCGTCGGCGATCTGCCCGAGGCAACCCATGACTACCTCGCCAATGTGCTGGCGGCACAGGTCCGGGCACTGGAAAAGCTGCAGGATGCCGGAGGGTTGTTTCACACCTTGCTTGATGATGCGACCTCGCCGGTCGAGGCATCGGCAACGGCCGGCATCGCCTATGGCATTTCGCGCGGCATTGATCTCGGTATTCTGCCCGAAAGCTATCGTCCGGTGGCCGAGCGGGCTTTCGCCGTTGTCATCGGCTGTATCGGCGATGATGGCATTGTCGCCCATGTTTCCGACGGCACGCCGATGGGCCATACGCTCGATTTCTACAAGCAGATCCCCGATATTCCGGCACCCTACGGCCAGGCGCTGACCATGCTGATGCTGGTCGACGCGATTTCCCGCAGTGAGGCGGGCTGATGGGGCGCGAAGGCATCTGGCTGAAGGGCGACTTTCATCTCCACTCTCGCCACAGCAGCGATTCATCCCATAATCCGGTCGAAAAGATCATCGGCTTTGCCGAGGCTCATGGTTTCGACTATCTCGCCATTACCGACCATGATGTCCATGTTGCCGGCGATGTCGCCGGCCATACATGGGCCGATCCCGCCTATCGCTCGGAAAAACTGCTGCTGTTTTACGGCGCGGAACTGACGGCGCCGCGCGGGCACGCCAATATCCTGAGCGCTGAACCCTATAACCACCAGCGGGTTTTCGACCATCGCAATGCCCGCGACTGGGATCTTCTGACGCTGAAGCGCGATCTTGGCATTCACTGGTCTGCCAATCATCCGGTCACCAGCAATCACTACGGCTTTTCCTTCGATATCGCCGATTCCATCGAGATCTGGAACACCAGTGTCTGGCCGAAGAACGCCGCCAATGTCCGGGTCTGGGACAACATGCTGCTGTCGGGGCGGATGATCGGTGCGCGCGGCGGCTCCGATGCCCATCATGGATTGCCGGAAGATCCGGCGGATGCGACGCCATGGACCCCCGAAGCAACCGCCAATTATGTCGGCACGCCGACGACCTGGGTCTTTGCCGCCGAGCGGACCAAAACGGCGATCCTTGCGGCGCTTTGCGCCGGGCGCGCCTGTATCTGCGCCAATCCGTACAATCCGCGCGTCGCGCTTGTTGCCGATGCGGATGGCGACGGGACGATGGAGATGATGATGGGCGACAATGCGCCCGCCACCGGCAGGCCCGTCCAGTTTGAGATCCGGCTGTCCGAAGGCGGCATTGCGGGTGCGGCCTATCAGGCGCATATCATCAAGAACCGCCAGCCTTTCGCCACCGTGGCGATTGACCCGCAAACGCGGATTGCCCGTTTCTCCGATATCCCGGCCCAGGATGCGACCAGCTATTATCGCGTCGAGATTGACGGGCCGCAGGCAATCTATGCCGATATCCCCTATTCCATGGCGCAGTCGGCGCAAAAGGTGGCCCTGTCCAACCCGCTCTATTTCAATTACGACCCGGATTTTTAGGCCGGGCCGCAGCGCTGGTGCCTGTCCCGGATCATCGGGTTATCGAAAAGCCGGCGACCACTATTTCGCCCGATGCGTTAGAGCCGGGCGATCCAGTCGTGATCAGGATGGTTCTTGAAGCGCCACTTGCGCAGAGGACCGGCCATGACATTGAGATAGTACATGTCGTAGCCATGGGGCGTGCCGCAGGGATGATGGCCTTTCGGCACCAGCACCACATCGCCGTTCGAAACTGCCATGGTCTCGTCAAGAGACCCGTCTTCGGTGAAAACCCGCTGGAAGCCGAAACCCTTGGCCGGGTTGAGCCGGTGATAATAGGTCTCTTCCAGATAGGTCATATCGGGGAAATTGTCCTCGTCATGGCGATGCGGCGGATAGGAGGACCAGTTTCCGGCGGGCGTGAAAACCTCGGTCACCAGCAGGCTGTCGGCGACATCCCTGTCTTCCATGGCGATTGGATGGATATAGCGCGTATTGGCGCCCTTGCCGCGGGTTTCAGAACCGATATCGCCGATCACGCTCGCCTTGTGTCCGCCCTGGCCGGGCGCTGAGCAGACGGCAAGCGTGCAATCCGTTGCCGCCTTTGCGTGCCAGCGATCACCATTCGGCAGGTAGACGCAGGCCGGTTTGTCGCGTTCGAAGACATCCATGCGGCTGCCGAGAAGGCCGAAAGTCCGGTCGCTGTTGGCGATCTCCGCCTTGCCTTCGACAAGAACGAGAATGACCTCGCGGTCGCCGGTTTCCTCTGCCGCTGTTTCACCGGCCTTCAGCCGGTAGAGGGTGAAGCCGACATAGCCCCAGCCGGCTGAAGCCGGTGTAATTTCATGGACCTTGCCGTGATCGCCTGCGGGCTTCACCAGAAGCGTGCTCATTTTTCCTCCTCGTCATCAATTCTTGTGAAATAGTGCCTGTCCGACGACAGAAAGAAGACCCAGACCATGTAAAGGCCTGCCGCGATGACGGCGCCGGCCCAGAAGCGCGATCCGATGGTCAGCTCGACAGCAGCCCAGCCGAAGCAGACGGCGATCAGCAGAAGGCGCAGCCAGAGCGGTTTCAGCATCGGGTGTTTCAGGTCGAAATTCTTTCGCCAGTCTCGCTTGTCGTCTGCCATGTCGCTTTCTCCCTCGCGCGCGTGCTCAGCTTGGCGAAAGAGCTGCCGTAAGCCCGGCCTTTGCCGCCAGTGCCTTCAACGCCTTCAGCCCCATCGACTGATAGGCAAAGGGATTGCGCACAGCCGGGTCCTGCTCCGCCTCGATCACCAGCCATCCGGCATAGCCGTGCCGGGCGGCAATTGAAAGCACGGAAGCGAAATCCACCATGCCGTCCGGATCACCCGGAACGGTGAAGACGCCGCGCCGGACACCCTCGAGGAAGCTCAGATTGTCTGACCGCACCTGTTCCATGATCTCGGCGCGAATATTCTTGGCGTGGATATGGCCGATGCGATCCATATACCGGTTCGCCAGTTCGGCGGGATCGGCGCCGGCGAAGGTGGCGTGGCCGGTATCGAGCAGAAGCTGCGTCTTCGGCCCGGCAACGGCCATCAGCCGGTCAATATCGGCGGCACTCTGCACGATCGTGCCCATATGGTGGTGATAGACCAGCGCGATGCCAAAAGTGTCGCAATATTCGGCGATCTCTTCCAGGCGGCGGGCGAAATCGGGCCATTGGCAAGCACCCAAATGCGGCCGGTCATTCAGGCCGACGGCATCATTGCCGTGTATGGCGTTCGACGTTTCGCAGACGATCGCGACTTTCGAGCCGAGTGCGTTCAGCAGTTCAAGATGCGGCCGGATCGCCGCTCTCTCCGCCTCGACTGACCGGGTCAGCAGGTTGAGCGAATGCCAGCCGGAAACGAAGCGCAGCCCATAGGCCTCAAGCACACGTTTCAGGGCTGCAGGCTCGGTCGGGAATTTGTGGCCCTTTTCGATGCCATCAAAGCCGATCTCGGCGGCCTCGGCGAGGCAGGTCTCAAGCGGGGTATCCGCGCCAAGGCTCTGGTCATCATCATTGGACCAGGCAATCGGATTGGTTCCGAACAGGATCATATGCCTTCCTCCTCCAAGAAGACTGCGATGGCCGCCTAATCGGCCACGCGTTGTTTTGTCCGTGCATTGACATAAGCCTGCCGCGCCTGATTGACGGCGGGCCGTACTGAGACCTCCGGTACGGCGACATCCCACCAGTGGCCACCGGCCTTAGTTGTCGGCAGCGGATCGGTGTCGATGACAATGACATGGCTTTGCTGGCTCTGCCGTGCGCGCAAGAGGGCCTCCTCCAGCGCCGCGATGCCATCCACCTTTTCCGACATGGCGCCAAGCGCCGCCGCATGGGCGGTAAAATCGATCGCCGAGGGTGAAACGTGACGGGCGGTATCAAGCAGATTGTTGAAGCTTGCCCCGCCGGTCGCCATCTGTAGCCGGTTGATGCAGCCAAAGCCGCGATTGTCGAGCAGGACGACGGTGATTTTCAGCCCGAGCATGACGGCTGTGGCGAGCTCGGAATTGGCCATCATATAGGAGCCGTCGCCGACCATGACGACGACGTCGCGGTCCGGCTCCGCCATCTTGATGCCAAGGCCTGCGGCAATCTCGTAGCCCATGCAGGAATAGCCATATTCGACATGGTAGCCGCCGGGCCGGGCCGCCTGCCAGAGCTTGTGCAGTTCGCCCGGCAGCCCGCCTGCGGCACAGACGACGACCGTGTCCTCATCGCTCTGACGCTGAACGGCGCCGATGACCTGAGCGTCTGACGGCAGCTGATTGCCTTCAGGCGCAGCGGTCGCGGCGGCAACCGCGGCCATCCAGCCTGCTTTCAGCGCCGGATCTGGCAGGGCGTAGCGATGATCAGCAAGCCGTGCCTCAAGCGCTTCAAGCGTGGCCGCCACGTCGCCCGTCACCGCAATGGCATTATGCTTCACGGTATCGAAAGGGGCGATGTTGACCGAGATGATGGAGCGGCCGGGATGGTTGAACAATGCGCGCGAGCCGGTGGTGAAATCCTGAAACCGTGTGCCAAGACCAATGATCAGATCGGCGGATTCCGCCACATGGTTGGCGGCGGAGGACCCTGTGACACCGATGGAACCGAGGTTGAGCGGATGGCCGGCGGCGAGCGCTGATTTGCCGGCCTGGGTTTCGGCAACGGGGATCTGATGGCGTTCAGCAAAGACCCTGAGCCGGTCACAGGCCCCGGCATAGTGAACCCCGCCCCCGGCGATGATCAGCGGCTTTTCTGCGTGCTTCAGCGCCGCGAGGGCGGCGTCCAGTTCGGCACTGTCCGGCGCGGGACGCCGCCGGTGCCAAAGGCGCGGAGCGAAGAAGCTCTCGGGATAGTCAAAGGCCTCGGTCTGCACATCCTGGCAGAAGGCCAGTGTGACGGGGCCGCAGCGCTCGGGGTCGGTTAGCGTTGACATGGCGCGCGGCAGCGCGGTCATCAGCTGTTCCGGCCGGGTGATGCGGTCGAAATAGCGGCTGACAGGGCGGAAGCAGTCATTGACGGAAACGGTTCCGTCGTCGAAATCCTCCAGCTGCTGGAGCACCGGATCCGGGCCGCGCCCGGCAAAGACATCTCCGGGAATGATCAGCAGCGGCAGGCGGTTCACATGGGCGAGTGCTGCGGCGGTCACGAGATTGGTGGCCCCGGGACCGATCGAGGTGGTCACCGCCATCAGCTGGCGGCGGGCCTTTGCCTTGGCAAAGGCGATTGCCGCATGGCCCATGCTCTGCTCGTTATGGCCGCGCCAGGTGGGAAAGCTATCGCCTGCCGCATGGAGGGCCTCGCCAAGTCCTGCAACATTGCCATGACCGAAGATCGCCCAGATCCCGGGGATGAGCGGTTCACCCTCGGCATTCTTCTGGTGCGAGAGATAGCGCACCATGGCCTGTGCAGCCGTCAGACGGCATGTTGTCATGACAGGGCCTCCTCAGCATGGCTCATTTCGGGGTGGAGCTGGTCCCAGGCGCTGCAGAGCCTTTCGAAATTGTCGCGCATGACGGTTACGGCCTGATCGTCACTGATCTCGCCGGCAAGCCACAGCCGTGCCGCCTGGCCGAAAATGGTGCGGCCGACGGCGAAGCCCTTGACCAGCGGGAAGGCTTTCGCGGTGCGGAAACTTTCGATCAGCGTTTCCTCCGGCTGATCAAGGCCGAGGATAACGATGCCGCGGGTGAAGCGGTCGTGGCGCTCGATCACACCGCAGACCCTCTCCCAGGCTTTCTCGGAGGTCAGCGGCTCGAGCTTCCACCAGTCGGGATAGATGCCGATGGCGTAGATCCGCTCGATCACCTGCGACAGCGTCGCATCATCCGTATCGCCGGATTTCGAGGCTATGATTTCCAGCAGGAATTCCAGCCGGTGGCGGCGGGTTGCGACAAAAAGCCGGTGCAGCGTTTCCTCCTGCTGCTGCCTGAGGTCGGGGGGATCGTCGGGATGATAGAAGCAGAGCACCTTGACGACATGACCGGCCGGCCATTCCGAAAGCCCGCCGAAATCGGCGCCGAGTTCCTGTTCCAGCGTCAGCGGGCAGGAGCCCGGCCATTCGGCCGGCCGGCCGATCCAGAGCCCGGTATCGGCGGCTTCATACAGAGCGTCGCGGCCAAGACGGTTGTCGCAGAGAATGCCAAAGCCTCCGTCTGATCCGGCAACCGCAACGGCAGCCTTGAGGCAGAGGCGCTTGAAGGCGGCGATGGCTGCTGCATCGGCACCCGTTTCCGCTGCCATGTCCTCCAGCTGGATACGGTGATCGAAGGCGAAGATGCGGATCTCCGGCCAGTCGCCGGCGCGGTTGGTCGACCAGTGGACCTGTTCCAGCTTCTCATCCTTGCGCAGGGCGGGCGTGGTGGCGCCATTTTTCAGGAAAAACCGCAACTCCTCAAGGCTTGGATAAGCGGGCGTGCAGCCATGCCGTGACACGGCAAAGGCGCCACAGGCATTGGCATAGGTCAGGGCTTGCGCCCAGCCCGCATCGTCCAGCCAGCCCTTCAGCAATCCGGCCATGAAACCGTCGCCAGCGCCGAGAACGTTGAACACCTCGATGGCAAAGCCCTTGCCGGCGATGCCACCATCGAGACTGTCCGGGATCGCCCCGGTAAAGGCGGAAGCGCCTTTCGCGCCGCGCTTGAGAACGAGCGTTGCGGCGGTGACGGCGCGCACCTGGCGCAGCGCTTCAAGCGTATCCGTCGTGCCGCCGGCAATATGAAATTCCTCCTCCGTGCCGACGATCAGGTCGAAGAGATTGAGCGTCGAGCGCAGCTTCGCCGTGACCTTCTCGGAGGCGATGAAACGGTTTTCGCCATCGCCATGGCCGGAAAGGCCCCAGAGATTGGGGCGGTAGTCGATATCAAGGGCGGTGCGGGCGCCGCCTTTGCGCGCAAGGCCAAGCGCTTTCAGCACGGCAGCTTCGGTGCGCGGATGGCTGAGATGCGTCCCGGTGGCGACAATCGAGCGGGTCCGGGCGATCAGTGCCGGATCGATATCATCCTCGCTCAGCGCCATATCGGCACAGTTTTCGCGATAGAAGATCAGCGGAAAATGATCCTCGTCGCGAATGCCGAGAATGACGAGCGCAGTCAGGCGTTCAGGGTCTGTCGTGACGCCGGTGACATCGACCCCTTCGCGCTGCAACTGCTCGCGGATGAAACGGCCCATATGTTCATCGCCGACTCTGGTGATCACGCCTGCCTTCAGCCCGAGACGCGAAGCGCCCGCCGCCATGTTGGTTGGCGAGCCGCCGAGATATTTATCGAAGGAACGCATATCCTCCAGCCGGCCACCAATCTGACCGCCATAGAGATCCACCGATGAGCGGCCGATCGTCAGGCAGTCGAGTGTCTTGTCGTGAGCATTCATAAAAGATCTCCTCCGCGCCACGCTCGCGGTTTCATCACCAGCCCGGTGTCAACGGGCCTGAGCGCCGGATGGGCCGGCGACTTGTGATACTTGCTGACCGGGAAAATGCGCCGCCAGAGCGGCGCCGAGGCACAAGATGCATTTTCAGCCCGGCGCGTTTCCGGGAAAAATGGGCGCTGCTGTTCCGTCCGCAGCCGCATAAGAACAATGAGACGAAGCGCTCTTCGGGGAAAAGCGGATGCGATCCAGAGCGCCGTGCGTCCTTTTGGACGCGGCAGGATGCTCTATCTTATTGAGCCGATGCGCTAGGTGCTGGCTGGTCCTGCATTGCAGCACTTCGGCGCGATGAACCGGATCATGTTCCATGTCTCCTCCCTCATTCCCCCGGAACGGCATTTCGTCCCGTGCCCCGTGCGGCAGGCACTCCCTCCTGCGCAAGAGAATTTATATTCCAATATTTTCTCAATTCAATATTTATTTTCCATTTTTAACGTATCGCGCTGCGAACCGACCGCCACGGCCAGCGTCAGTGCCAGCGACAGGCTGGCCGAAAGCGCGCGGAACGCGCCGACATCCAGTTCGGCGACGTAAAGCGGGATTGCCGCCGGTTTCACCAGCGGTGAGGTCACGTAATCGGTCATGCTCACCAGCGTTGCGCCCTGTCGGGACGCCGCTTCGGCAAGGGCAATCGTGTGCTCGCTATAGGGCGCGAAACTGATGGCGATCAGCGCATCGCCCGGCCGGATGGTATGGCTGAGTTCGATATCGGCGAGGCCGCTATGCAACAGGCAGGCAATCCCCATCTTCTCGAACGCATAGGCCAGATAGGTCGCGATCGGAAAGGCGCGGCGGAAACCGGCGAGATGGATGGTTTGGGCGTTTGCGAGCGTCGTGA
The DNA here is from genome assembly GCF_013184775.1 of Martelella sp. HB161492. Taxonomy (GTDB): domain Bacteria; phylum Pseudomonadota; class Alphaproteobacteria; order Rhizobiales; family Rhizobiaceae; genus Martelella. The sequence continues at coordinate 28,554 of NZ_JAATVV010000018.1, read as the reverse complement.
CCGCCTGCTGCAGCGCATCCGGATCCACCGATGTCAGAAGATTTTCCAGAGACATGCGGCCGACATCGACGAATTCTGCCAGAAGGGCGGCGGGAGAGCCATTGCCGTGATCGCGCAGCGCCTGAATGCGGGTGGAATAATCCGGCCAGCGGCGGGAAAAATCGGTGCGGAACAGGCGTTGCATTTCGGAAAAACCGGAAAAGCCGAGCTCCTGACAGAAACGCATGAAGGCCGAGGGCTGTACGCCTGCTGCTTCCGACAGTTCAGCGACGGTGGAAACGGCGACCCGCTCCGGATTGGCGGCGATATAATCACCGCATTGCCGGAGCCGCTTGGGAAAGCCCGGCAGCTTTTCCGACAGGCGGTCGAAAAAGACATCGATTGTTTCCGGTGGCGTGTTGCTGGCCACATCCATTTCGCTTCATCCTTGACATATTCTAGAATTGGTGTTTTTAGAATTTTTATTCTATCGTGGCAAGTCCGCGATTTCTGGGAGGATATTCATGACAATCGGATTGGCGCTGATCGGGGCAGGCCGGATCGGCAAGGTGCATGCACGCGCCATAGCACAGACGCCGGGCGCGAAACTTGTAGCGGTGACAGATGCTCTGGCGGAAGCCGCATCGGGTCTCGCCGCACAGTATGATGCCGCAGTGAAAACCATTGACGCGATCGAGGCTGACGCGGATGTGGCGGCGGTGGTGATCTGCTCGCCGACGGATACCCATGCGGATCTGATCGAGCGTTTTGCCCGTGCGGGAAAGGCGATCTTCTGCGAAAAGCCGGTCGACCTGTCGGTGGCGCGGGTGCGGGCCTGCCTTGCGGTGGTGCGGGCGGAAAAAGCGAAGCTGATGCTGGGGTTCAACCGCCGCTTCGATCCGCATTTTCGCGCCGTGAAAGCGGCGATTGACGCGGGGCGGATCGGCACGGTTGAAATGGTGCAGATCACGTCGCGTGATCCTGCGCCGCCGCCGCCGGCCTATGCCGCTGTTTCGGGCGGTATCTTTCGCGACATGACCATCCATGATTTCGATATGGCGCGCTTCCTGCTCGGTGGAGAGGTCGAGACCGTGCAGGCCAGCGCTGCGGCCATTGTCGATCCTGAAATCGGCAGAGCGGGTGATTTTGACAGTGCCTCGATTATCCTGACGACAGCGGACGGGCGGCAATGCCAGATATCCAATTCGCGCCGCGCCACCTATGGCTACGACCAGCGCATCGAGGTGCTGGGTTCGAAGGGTGCCGTTTCGGCCGAAAACCAGCGGCCCGTTGCCATCGAGATCGCCGATGCCGAGGGTTTTCACCGCCCGCCGCTGCATGATTTCTTCATGACACGCTATATCGAGGCCTATGCCGCCGAGATCAGTCATTTTGTCGCTGCGATAGAAAACGGCACTGCGATCGCGCCGGATGGCGAGGACGGCCTGAAAGCGCTGATCATTGCCGAAGCGGCGCTGCTGTCCGTTGCCTCCGGTCGCAGGGTGGCGCTGTCGGAGATTTGAGCCGGCGCTTGTCAAAGGCAGTCGATCGGGACTGTTCCGTCATCACTCCAAGGCCGGTGCCAGCAGCGCCGGCCTTGTTCATTTCAGCTCTTCCCAAATCCTGTATAACAGATTATAAGGATATGTAATACAGGAATGGGCTGCCCTGAATGGCCCGTTCCGGCACTTTGGGAGGAGTTGCAATGACAGATGAACAGGGCCGGACAGGTGCGCTGTTCGAGCGGGCCGGGTCCATTTTGGTCACGCTTTTCGGCCTTCTTGTCCTGACCTTCGTGATCGGGCGCGTCATGCCGGTGGATCCGGTGCGAGCCATTGTCGGTGAGGATGCGACCAAGGAAGTCTATCAGAACGTCTATCACCAGCTTGGTCTCGACCGGCCGATGTGGGAACAGTTCTTCTTCTATATCCGCGATGTCCTGACCGGCAATTTCGGCACGTCGGTGCGCACCGGCCAGCCGGTTATCCAGGATATTCTCCATGTCATGCCGGCGACGATCGAGCTTGCCACCTTCGCCATCATTGTCGGCGCCGGACTTGGCATTCCGCTTGGCGTTCTGGCGGCGATCAAGAAGGATCGCTGGCAGGATCAGGTGATCCGCGTGTTCAGCCTGCTCGGCCATTCCATGCCGATCTTCTGGACCGGCATGATCGGGCTTTTGATCTTCTATGCCGGGCTTGGCTGGGTCGGCGGTTCGGGGCGGATGAGCCAGTTCTATATCGGCATCGTGCCGGAACGGACCAATTTCCTTCTGATCGACAGTGCCCTTGCCGGCGACTGGGATGTGTTCAGGAGTGCGATTGATCACATCATCCTGCCGGCCTCGCTGCTTGGCTATTCCTCTGCGGCCTACATCACCCGCATGACCCGCAGTTTCATGCTGGATCAGATCAATCAGGAATATGTGACCACGGCCCGGGTCAAGGGACTGAGCCAGCGCCAGACCATCTGGTTTCATGTTTTCATCAATATCCGCGTCCAGCTCGTTACCATCATCGCGCTGGCCTATGGCGGCCTGCTCGAAGGCGCGGTGCTGATCGAGACGGTCTTCGCCTGGCCGGGCTTCGGCCAGTATCTCACCTCCAACCTGCGTATCGGAGACATGAATGCGGTGATGACCTGCGTTCTGCTCGTCGGCCTGATCTTCATCGGCCTCAACATTCTCTCCGATGTTCTCTACCGCGTATTCGATCCGAGGACCCGATGACCATGTCCGATAGCACGCCGCTCAAGGCGACCCGTTCCAGGACCATGCCTCAGGCGCTGGTCACGACCAAGAATATCCTGATCTTTCTGGCGAAATCGCCAACCTCGGCCTTCGGCCTCCTGGTGCTCGCCATCCTGATCATCGGCGCCCTGTTCGGCCCGATGCTGGCAACCCATGATCCCTATCTGCAGGATCTGCAGGCGACATTGCAGCCGCCAAGCGCGGCGCATTATTTCGGAACCGACGAACTCGGCCGCGACATCTACAGCCGGCTTCTCTATGGCTCGCGGATCACGCTGAGGATCATCTTTCTGGTTTCGATCGTGGTTGGGCCGATCGGCCTCCTCGTTGGCACGGTGGCCGGCTATTTCGGCGGCCGCATTGACAATATCATGATGCGGATCACCGATATCTTTCTCTCCTTCCCCTCGCTGATCCTGTCGCTGGCCTTTGTCGCAGCCCTCGGCCCGAGCCTCAACAATGCGATCATCGCCATCTCGCTGACGGCCTGGCCGCCGATTGCCCGGCTTGCCCGTGCCGAGACCATGACCTTTCGCAGTGCCGACTATATTTCGGCGGCACGGCTTCAGGGCGCGTCATCGGCGCGCATCATCTGGCGCTCGATCGTGCCGATGTGCCTGCCGTCGGTGATCATCCGGCTGACGCTGAACATGGCGACAGTGATCCTGACGGCGGCTGGCCTCGGCTTTCTCGGCCTTGGCGCCCAGCCGCCGCTGCCGGAGTGGGGGGCGATGATTGCCACCGGCCGGCGCTACATGATCGACAGCTGGTGGCTCGTCACCTTCCCCGGCGTTGCGATCCTCTGCGTCAGCCTCGCCTTCAATCTCCTGGGCGATGGCCTGCGCGATGCGCTTGATCCGAAACAGATGAACAGGCGGTGAGACCATGAGCGACGACAGACTGCTTGAGGTCGAGGACCTCTCCATCCATTACCGTGGAACGCCCGAACCGGCGGTGCGCCATGTCAGCTTCACGCTCGGCCGCGAACGGCTCGGCATTGTCGGCGAAAGCGGATCGGGCAAATCCACCGTCGGCCGCGCGCTGCTGAAGCTGCTGCCAACCGCCGACATCACCGCAAAACACATGCGGTTCGGGCAGACGGATCTCCTCGCCGCCAGCGAGCGTGCAATGCTGAAGATCCGCGGCGCCCATATGTCGATGATCCTGCAGGACCCGAAATTCTCGCTCAATCCGATCCAGCGCTGCGGCGATCAGGTGGCGGAAGCCTTCCGGACCCATGTTCATTGCTCAAAGGCCGATGCGCACGCGAAAGCGATCGCGATGCTGGAAGCAGTGCAGATCCGCGATCCGGAACGGGTCTATGAGCTCTATCCGCACGAGGTATCCGGCGGCATGGGGCAGCGTATCATGATCGCGATGATGCTTCTGACCGATCCGGATTTGGTGATCGCCGATGAGCCGACCTCGGCACTTGATGTGACGGTGCGGCTGCAAGTGCTGAAAATCCTCGACGATCTGGTGCGCGAGAAAGGCATCGGCCTGATCATGATCTCGCATGACCTCAATCTGGTGCGCAATTTCTGCGACCGGGTGCTGATCATGTATGCCGGCCGCGTTGTCGAAACGCTGGCGGCGGCCGATCTCGACAGGGCACAGCATCCCTATACGCGCGGGCTGCTTGCCGCCCAGCCGCGCATTGGCGGCGCCCGCACGCCGCTGCCGGTGCTGCATCGTCAGAACAGCTGGCTGGACGCGGAGGAGATGCGGCCATGAAATCGATTACCGTTGACAAGATGACGATCCGCTTCGGCGCGCTGACGGTTCTGCCGGAGGTGAGTTTTACCGTGGAGCCTGGCGAATGTTTCGGTCTCGTTGGTGAAAGCGGCTCGGGCAAATCCACCGTGCTGCGCTGTGCCTCGCTGCTGCTGGAAAAATGGCAGGGCCGCGTGCTGATCGGTGATCGCGATGTGCGTGAGATGAAGCGGGAGGAGCGCTGCCGCACGGTGCAGATGGTGTTTCAGGATCCTTATGGCTCGCTGCATCCCCGCCACTCGATCCGCACGGTGCTGAGCGAACCGCTGAAGATCCACGGCATTGGTGATCGCGAGGCGCGGATGGCGCGCGCGCTCAGCGATGTCGGTCTGCCGGAGGATTTTCTTGATCGCTATCCGCACCAGCTTTCCGGCGGCCAGCGCCAGCGCGTTGCCATCGCCCGCGCGCTGATCATGGAGCCGGATGTACTGTTTCTCGATGAGCCGACCTCGGCGCTTGATGTTTCGGTACAGGCCGAAATCATCAATCTGCTGGTCAGGCTGCGCGCCGAGAAGGGCTTCACCTATCTGATGGTCAGCCACGATCTCGCCGTGATCGACTATATGTGTGACCGCTTCGCGGTGATGCAGGCCGGCAATATCGTCGAGGTGCTGCCGCGCGAGGCGATCCTTGGCAATGGCGCGAGTGACCCTTACGCGCGGGAGCTGATCGGTGCCAGCCTGACCTACGAACAGGCGATGTGAGGTTCTGCCGTCGTCAGGCGCGCTCCTCCTCTCCCCTCAAAAGGCGCCTGATGATCCATGAAGGGCGCGGCCGCTCTGCTGAGTGGCCGCGCTTTGCGGCAGATCCGGCAGGGCGATGCAGTGCTGCCAGAGCCCCTCGGCGAAGTCCAGCAGCGCTGCATCCGCGCCAAAGGCGGCAACGAGCTGAATGCCGATCGGCAGCGTCTCCCGCGAGATGGCGATCGGCAGGCTGATGGCGGGCAGGCCGCCGACATTGACCCAGCCGGTAAAGACGGCATGATCGCGCGGCCCCGCCGGCCGGCCGTCAATCATGTCAGGATAGGGTTTTTCGACCGGCCAGGGCAGCGCACCGGCGGTTGGGGTGATCACCAGATCATATTGCGCAAAAAGCCCGGCGAGACCGGCGCGCAGGGCAGCCGTCTTCTCCAGCGCACCGATATAGTCGGCGCCGGAAATGGCCGCACCGTCTTCGGCAAGCGCCCTGACGCTTGGCGAGGCGCCTGATTTGAGCGCGCCGTGATGCCAGTCCATCATATAGGCAACGCCGGAGCGGGAGATCACCCGCCAGATCTCGTTGACGCTGTCGAGGTCGAAGAACAGTGCGCTTTCGGTCACCGTGGCGCCCCTCTCCCGCAGGCCGTCAACGAAGCGGCGGCAGGCCGACGAGACTTCCGGGTCGACGGGGATATCACCGAATGTCGGCACGAACAGAATTCTCGGCGCTGCCGGGATCGGCGGTGCTGTCGTTTCCAGCATGGAGCGGCGGTCGCGGGGATCAGGCGCGCGCAGAAGCTGATCGAGGATTGCGGCATCCCTGACCGAGCGGGTCAGGAGGCCGATGACCTCGAAATCGGTCAGGATCGCAGGAAAGCCATCAAGCCGCGGCATATGCCCTGAAGAGGGTTTCCAGCCGACCAGCCCGGTGTGACAGGCCGGCCTGCGCGTCGAACCGCCGCCGTCCGTCCCCATTGCCGCGGGCACAAAACCCGCTGCAACGCTTGCTGCAGCGCCGCCGGAAGAGCCGCCAGGCGTCAGCGCATTGTTCCAGGGATTGCGGGTGGTGCCGAAAAGATCGTTGCTGGTAAAACCGTCCAGTGTCAGTTCGGGCACATTGGTCTTGCCGATGATAATGGCACCGGCGGCACGCAGGCGGGCCACGGGCAGTTCGTCCGTTGCCGGCATGAAATCGGCAAAGGCCCGGCTTCCCCAGGTCGCAGGCATGTCCTTGACCAGAATATTGTCCTTGATCGACAGGGGGATGCCATCAATGGGCGACAGCAAAGCACCGCGTTGACGGCGGGCATCGCTGGCTTTCGCAGCCCTGCGGGCGCCGGCGACGTCCATCGCAACGAAGGCATTGAGCGCCGGATCACCGGCTGCGATCCGTGCCAGGCTCCGCTCCAGCAAGGCTTCTGCCGTAAGCGTGCCGTTCGCAAGCGCCTCTGAAAGGCTGCTGATGTCCTCCATCATGTCTGTCTCCGTCACGATTTTCAAAGGGGCTTGCCGATCGAAGCCGGCAGGCGGCTTGACCGGCCAATGCCTGCCAGAACGGCAATGGCGATGATGTAGGGCACCATCTGGATGATATAGGAACTGACCGGCACGCCGAAGCTCTGAAGCCGAAGCTCAAACGCCTCTGCGGCACCAAAGCCGAGGCAGGCAAGCGCTGCTCCGAAGGGGTTCCAGCGGCCGACGATCAGCGAGGCGAGCGCCAGATAGCCGCGCCCGCCGGTCATGCCGTCGGTGAAGGTGCCGATCTGGCCAAGCGACAGCGCCGCACCGCCAAGGCCGGCAATCGCGCCGCAGGCGATCACCGCGATCATCCGGGTTCGCATCGGATCGGCGCCGGCGGCAAAGACGGCTTCAGGGTTCTCGCCGACGGCGCGCAGCAGCAGTCCTGCCTGGGTGCGGTAAAGCACGAAGGCGAGAACGATGCAGCCGAAAATGACGCCATAGGTGAAGGGCGGCAGCGAAAACAGCAGCGGTCCGGCGACAGGCAGGTCAGACAGGCCGGGAATATGGATGGCGGTCAGAGGATCAAGGTTGATCGCCAGCGTTCCGTCGCCGATGATGTGCATCAGATAGGTGGTGAGCCCGAGTGTCAGGATATTGCTGGTCAGTCCCGTCACCATGTTGTCGGCGCGATAGCGCACGGTGACGATGGCGATGATGAGGCCGATCACGGCGCCGCCGAAGGCCGCAAGGGCAATGCCGGCAAGCGCGCTGCCGCCGGCCCAGGTGCCGACGATGGCGGCAAAGGCGCCCATCAGCATCATGCCTTCAAGACCGACGGCGAAGACGCCGGCACGTTCCGACAATATGCCGCCAAGGGCTGCGAAGGCGAGCGGGGTGGCGATACGGATCGCGGCGGAGGCAAAATCAACAATCATGCGCGTCTGACCGTGGCTGTGAGGATGAAGAGCATGGTGATCCCCTCGATCACCACCACAAGGGCGGAGGGCACGCCGATCTGACGCTGCATCGACAGCGATCCCGTCTCCAGAAGACCGATAAAGAGGGCTGCCGGAATGACGGCTGCAGGTTCGATTGCGCCCAGAAGTGCCACCGTGACAGCCTTGAAACCGAAACCTTCGGAGAAGCCCTCGATCATGCGGTGATGCAGGCCGAGAATTTCCATGCCGCCGGCAAGCCCGCCCAGCGCTCCGGCAATCAGCATGACGCTCCAGGTGATGGCGGGGACGGAAAAGCCGGCATAGGCGGTGGCGCGGCGCGACCTGCCGACAACGCGGAGTGCAAAGCCGAAGGGCGTTTTCCAGAGGATGAAGGACAGTGCGATGGCAATGACGATGCCGACGACAATCCCGATATGGAAGCCGAATTCGGGGATCCGCGTCAGCCAGACGGGCTGCGGCATGCGCGGCGACTGCAGGAACCCCGCCCCCTTCTGTCCCATCGGACCGGAGAGAACCTGCTGCACGAGCAGGACGGCGACGAAATTCAGCAGCAGCGTTGCCAGCACTTCATGCACCCGGCGATAGAGATGAATGCCGGTGGCAAGGGCCGCCCAGCCGGCGCCGAGAAGGGCGGCTGCCGCCAGGGCTGCAAGCAGGGTCAGGATCCCGGGCTCGCCCGGCCAGAATAAAACGGTCGCCGTTGCGCCAATGCCGCCAAGCGCGATCTGTCCGTCCGATCCCATATTGATGACACCGGCGCGGAAGCACATGGCAAGGCCGGAACCGGCGAGAAGATAGGGACAGGCGCGGTTGAGCGCCACACCGATCTGGTGCGGTGAGCCGAACGCGCCGCTGATGATGGCGCCAAAGGCCACGAGCGGATTTTTGCCGGCCAGAGCCACTAGCACAGCGGCGCAGAGGATTGAGAGTGCCAGTGCGATGACGATCCGCACGAAGAAATCCTCGCGGCGGAAACGCAGACCGAAACCGCGCGGTTGCGGGGTGAGAATGGTCTCCTGCTCGCTCATGCCGCATGCTCCGACATCCACAGGCCGATCTGGGTCATGTCGGCGTCAGCGCGGTTGACCGTGCCGGCGATCGTGCCGCCCGACAGCACGGCGATGCGGTCGCTGATGGCCATGATTTCCTCCAGCTCGGAGGAAATATAGATGACAGCGCCGCCGCGATCGCGCAGCGCGATCATCTGCTCCATGACAAAGCGTGTTGCGCCGGGATCAAGCCCCCATGTCGCCTGATGGGCGACGAGAACGGAGGGCTGGCGATCAAGCTCGCGGGCGATCACGATCTTCTGCTGGTTGCCGCCGGAAAGGCTGCGCGCCGGGGTCGTCGGCTGCGGCGCACGAATATCGAAACGCTGCATGAGATCCTTTGCTTTGGCGATGGCCGCGCGGGCGCGCAGCACGCCGCGGCGGCTATAGGGGCTGCGGCGGCTATCGCGCAGCATCAGATTGTCGGCAATCGAGAGCCCCGGCACCAGCGCCGTCGTCGAGCGATCGGCCGGCATATAGGCAAGACCGGCGCGCGTGCGTGCAGCGACCGGCATTGCAGTGATCGGTGTGCCATCAAGCGTGATATGGCCGGCACGAACCGGCCTGAGACCGGCGATCGCTTCCGCCAGTTCCAGCTGGCCGTTGCCGTCGACACCGGCAATGCCGAGAATTTCGCCGGCTCTGACATGAAGCGTCAGCGGCCCGAGACCATCGGCCGAAAGCGCGGACAGTTCGATCCGGTCCGCGCCCGGCCGGTTGGGCTTCAGCACGTGCGGGCTCGAAATATCGCGGCCGACCATCATCGCCGAAAGCTCAGCCCGCGTGACCTTGTCGGCGCTGGTCCTGCCGGTCACACGGCCGGCACGCAGCACGACGATAGTGCTGCAGACCGCCAGCACTTCTGGCATTTTATGGGAAATGAAAATGATGCCTTTGCCCTCGTCGCGCAGCCGTTCCATGATGGCGAGCAGCTCCTGCACTTCGACGGGGGCAAGGTTTGAGGTCGGCTCGTCAAGCACCAAAAGCTCGGCCTCGCGCAGAACCGCCTTCAGAATTTCGATGCGCTGACGGCGGCCGAGCGGCAGATCGGCAACCACGGCGTCGGGATCGAGCTCAAGCCCAAGCCTGCGGCTGACGGTACGAATGTCTTCAGCAATTGCCGCCCGGTTCAGGACGCGACCGGCGCGCGGCCAGCCCAGCATGATATTTTCAACCACGGTCATGGCCTCGACCAGCATGAAATGCTGATGGATCATAGCAATGCCTGCCGCCATGGCCTCGCGCGGCCGGTGGCCGGACAATTCACGATCGCGAAAGACAATGCCGCCGCCATCGGCGGTGACCATGCCGAACAGGACCTTCATCAGCGTGCTCTTGCCGGAACCGTTCTCACCGAGAAGGCCGACGATCTCGCCCTCATGAACGTCAAGATCGATACCGTCATTGGCGCGCAGCGGGCCGTAGCATTTGACGATGCCGCGCATTTCCAGAAGTCTTGCCATCAAGGCCTCACCGCAGTCTCAAGAAAAGGGGCAGAGTGGCGCGGATCACCCGCGCCAATCCTGGATCTCAAGGGGCATGCCCCGCTTCCGCCATCAGCTGCCGCTGCGGGCGTCCTCTTCCGTCGGGTCGAGCTTCAGTTTGCCTGACTTGAAATCATCCGCCAGCGCGTTGACCTTGGCGACAACATCGGCCGGAACGATCGGGTTGAATTCGGCATCTTCGCTATATTTCAGCGTCGCGCCGGTCGTGCCCTCGGTATCGTAGCCGTACATCATGTAATTGCCGAACAGCTTGCCCTGCTTCACCTGGTCGGCGGTGGAGCCGATCATCTTCGGCCAGTCCTCGACAATATTGGTCAGAACGAGATCGGGGGCGATGGCTGTCTGGTCGAAGCCACGGCCGGTGACATAGACGTTGTTCTCCTTGGCCGCCTGAACGAGGCCCGCCTCTCCGGCGTTGAGCTTGCCGGTCAGAACGTCGACGCCCTGATTGATCATGGTCAGTGCCGCTTCCTTGGCCTGGGCGGCATCTTCCATGTCCTTGACATAGAGAATGGTCACTTCGGCGCCCGCCTTTTCGGCGCAGATGCGGAAACCGCCAGCCTGGGCGGTGATGTTATAGACGCCCTGCAGCCCGTAAATGCCGCCGACCTTGTGGTTCTTGCTCATCAGCGCGGCCAGCGTGCCGACCTGGCAGCCGAACTGGGCGTTGTTGTAGTCGATCGACATCACATTCGGATCCATGCCCTCATTGCCGCTGACGGCAATGAACTGGGTATCCGGGAAATCGGGGGCGACATCTTCCATGGCGGAAACGAAGCGGCCGGAATGGCCAAGCACGATCTTGTAGCCCTGGTTGGCATAGTCGCGCAGGGCCTCGGCCTCGTCGGCATCGGCAACATTTTCGGAATAGGCGGTCTCGAAGCCATCCGTGCCGAGGCTCTGGATGATGGAGTAACCGAGAGCGTTCCAGCTCTGGTCATTGATGCTGCCGGGCAGCAGGATGGCCGCCTTGTCTTCAGCAAAGGCGGGCGTTGCCGCGATGGCAGCGAGCGAAACGAGGGCAACAGCGGAGGCTGCCTTCAGCCGCGAACGGCTGATGGATTGGGTCTTCATGGCGATTTGTTCCTCTGGTTGGTTCAGTCTTCAGTTATATTGATGCGCATTCCTTTACGCGGCGCCGGCGGATCTGTACCGGTTTCGCGCATGCCCCGGCGTCATATCGTGGGAACGGGACCTGCCGGTGCTCCCGATCCTGAAGCTGCGGCGCGTCGGCGCGCCATTTCGGATCAGTTCGGGACCGAAACGATCGCCGCAATCGGCGCCTCTCCGGGCTTGCACTGATGCTCGGTCCCGCCGGAAACGAAGATCCGCGGATCGCCCGTGACCGAGGCGATCACGGCGCCAAGGGCGGCGCGGGCGTGACGCTCGTAATTGATATCGGCATCCGACAGCATGGTGGTGCGCTGACCGTTCAGCAGGCCGCCGACCGGGGCTTCGGCCTTGGCAAAAATCGCCTTTACCAGCGACGGGTCGATGCTGGCATCCTCGCCAACGCCGAGCGCATCGCAGACTGCGGCGCGCACGCCCGCGGCATCAATCACACTTCTCAGCACCCCGTGGCCGATCTTCAGATCGCCGGTCGCCTTGTCGGAATTGCCGAACAGCAGCACTTCGCAATTTTTCAGTTCGCCGCCGGCGGAGGTGTTGGCGACGAGGGTGTAAAGATCCATCGCCCTGGCAATGACAGCATCGTTCAGCGCGCCTTCATCCACCTCGCCCAGCGCCAGCGCCACGCCGAGCGCGGTTGCACCGCGGGCATAGGGCTTGGACCCATTGGGATCGGCTGTCACGAGCTTTGCGCCGCGTTTTGTTGCGTCCTGCACGGCCGCGGGCGTCAGCAGCGGGCCTTTGACCTGGACATAATGCACATCGGCCGGATCGCTGATCTCGGCCTCGGCAAGCGCCGCCTTCACCGCTTCAGCGACGGCTTCAACCTCGACCATGGTGCCGACTTCTTCGGGCAGAAGATCGCGGGTGATTCCGATGCCCATCGACAGGCGCTTGCCCGAGGGGGGCGTGCTGTCGGGGCTGCGGGTGAACAATGTTGCATGCGGGCTCAGCACGCCTTCGGTCCCGCCGGACCAGACAAAGGCGATCCGCTTTGTCACCGCGTCCGGGGTGATGCCGAGATGGGCCGAGAGCGCCAGCGCCAGCGACTGGGTGGCGAAGCCACGGGTAAAATCATTGGCGCCACCATTGCCCTCTGTCTTGCCGATCAGCGCAGTGATCTCCTCCGGCTTGACGGTGCCATCCGCAATCAACGCCTCGAGAGCGGAAACATCGCCAGGATTGCCCATAGACAGCTTGTGAACACCAATGCGCATCATCGTCTCCATGCCTGTTTTGCCTATACTCTATGCAGGGGCATTTTTTGTGCAATGCATCTTGGAATAAATTTCACGATGTGGAATGGTGGCGGCTCTTTATCACGGAGCGGGTGCAGCAATGAATGAGATCGCCAAGGCGGACAGGACAACGGCAAGCAAGAGCGAAGGCGGCGTTCAGTCGATCGTGCGGGCGCTTTCGATTCTTGATCGGCTGGCCGAAAGTGATGAGGGGCTGACGCTGACCGAACTTGCCCGTGCCGTCGGCCTGCCGCCCTCTAGTGCGCACCGCATTCTCACAACGCTGCAGCGGCAGCGCTTCGTGCGCTTCGAAAACGCCACCATGTGCTGGCTGATCGGGGTTCAGGCCTTTGTCGTCGGCTCGTCCTTCGTGCGGTCGCGGGATGTGGTGGCGCTTGCTATTCCGCATCTGCGGCGCCTGATGAAGGAGACCGGCGAGACGGTGAATTTCTTCATGCTGGAGGGCGAGGAGGTGATGTGCATTGCCCAGGTGCAGAGCCAGCAGATGATCCGGGCGATCTCGCGGCCGGGCGGCGGCGTGGAGATGCATCGTTCCGCTGCCGGAAAGGCGATCCTCGCGCAGGGGGATGACCGCGATGTCGATGCCGTGATCGAACGCACCGGCCTGCCGCGCTACACCAAGAACACGATCACAACGCCGGAGGGACTGCGCGCCGAACTGGCCAAAATCAAGCAGCTTGGCTATTCCGTCGACAATGAAGAATTTTCACTCGGTCTGCGCTGCATTGCAGCACCGGTGTTCGACGAAAACGGCGTCGCCTATGCGGCTGTTTCCATTGCCGGACCCGCATCGCGTATTACCGAGCAGCGCGTCGCCGCACTCGGTGCGACGATCATGACCTGTGCCGGACATGTGACAGAGGAGATCGGCGGCTGCGCCAAGGACTGACGCAGCGAGATATATTCCGGAAATTTTTGTCATGAGCACCCATCTGGCTCACTCTGTCCTGGCTGCAGCAAAAGCTGAGAAAAGGGGGAATGATGGGACAGGACGGACAAAAAACGCGGTTGCACGGATCGAAACCGCCTCGATGCAGGCATACGGACAGCGCCATTGACGCACGGATGGTAGCGGCCGGTCTGTTCGCTCTGACAATGCTTCTGGCCGCCCGTCCGGTCAGCGCCACCGAACTGCTTGGCAAGGACACCTATTCTCCCGTTCCCGGCACGATTTGCGACACGTATATCTGCGCTACGGGTACGGGTGGACTTTCGGTTGAGATGACCGACAAATATGTCGGACCGGCCGCCGCGGCCCAGCTGCAGAGGGACATGAAGAGCGAGCATTTCTCCGGCACCTCCTTCACCTTTGCTGATGGCGTCAACTGCGACATGACTCTGCGCCAATGCTATGTCGATCGATACTTCACCGTGGGCGACGGTCGTTCGGCGGTGGATGAGACCCACAGCAACGCCCTGTTTCCATCGCGCTGACGGATCAGCTTTTCACCGCCAGCATCAGCAGCCTTCCCGAGAGCGGGGCATTTTCGAGAATGTCGCGCGCAATACCGATCCGTTCGCTGGTGACGTAGAGTGTCGATCCGGCGTTGCCGCCAAAGGCTATGCCCGTCGGGCGCGGCACGGGCAGCGCTACGGCTTCGGCAATTTCGCCGTTCTCATCCAGGCGCACGACACTCCAGCCATCGCTGAGCGCGACCCAGAGCCGGCCGCGCCGGTCAAGCGTGAGCGCAGTCGGAATGCCGGAACCGCGCGGGATCCGGCTCAAGACCATCGGCACCTCGCGCCCGGTCTGCAATGCGTAAATGGTGCCTTCATGCGGGCTGAGCGCGAAAAGGCTGCTGCCGTCTTCACTGAACGCCATATCGGTGATGTCATGGCCGACGCGCCAGGCGGGCTGAAAGCCGTCCCGCGCCGAAAGCCGGCCGATCTGCGTGACCCCGCCCAGATGTCGTGCCGCCCAGAGTGACCCGGCCGGGCCACGGGCAAGGGCGTGTTCATCGCCGGCAATCGGCCGGTCGATGGCGACGCAGCCGGCGTCTCTGGTCACGTTGAACCAGCCATTCTCGCAAATGAGATCGAGCCCGCCGGACCTGCCAGGCAGCGCATGGGTGATCGGCCCCGGCGGCCGGGCGATCGTTTCGGCGCCTCCGCCCTCCGGCAGCACATAAACGGCCGGTGCCAGCCGGTCGATCCAGTAAAGGCAGTTCTCTCGCGGCAGCCAGAATGGCCGGTCCGCGTGAAAGGCGGCCGGCCCCGTGGCAGTAACATCATTGCGTGCCGGCCGGGCCGTCTTTGCCGTCTGGCTTTGCACCATGAGCCCCAGCCGGCGGCCAGCGGCGATCAGTTCGGGTGCCAGCTGTTCAACCCGTTCCGGTGTCATCCGGTAGATCGGTCCGGAAACGCTGATGGCGGCGACGGGCACCCCCTTTTCATCCAGGACCGGCACGCCGATGCAGCGGGTTCCAGCGATATTTTCCTGATCATCAATGGCGAAGCCGCGCTGGCGCACGAGGGTGAGATTGCGTTTCAGGCTTGAGATATCCGTCAGCGTGAAGGGGGTGATGGCCTGAAACGCAAGCGTCGCCATAATCTGCTCGGCCTGACGTTCCGGCAGAAAGGCGAGTACCGCCTTTCCCTGGCTGGTGGCATAGACCGGCTTTGCCTTGCCCATGGCCGCTGTCGATGCATTCTCATGGGCGCCGACGGATTTGGCGAGCGAAACCATCTGATTGCCGGCAAGGGCCGCGAGATAGGCCGTCTCACCGGTCATCTCGCGTAAGCGCCGCAACTCGTCCGCCGCAAGGGCGGCCAGATCCTGCCCGGCGCCGACATTCTGCGCCAGATCGAGATAGTGGAAACCCAGCAGCAGGCTCTGTCCATCCGCCCCGTTGCGCAGGAAACCGCGTGTCACCAGCGCCGAGACGATGCGGTAAAGCGTCGAGCGGGAAAGCCCGGTCTCGGCCACCAGCGCGCTCACCGTCCACTGGCCCGGCGCCTCGCCGACAAGATCGAGGATATCGCAGGCCTTCATCAGCAACCCGGCGCCCTGTATCGCCGGTTTTTGTACGGCGCTGTTCTGGCTCATCGCGATCTCCCGCATTTAGGAAAGTTGTGATTCTCACAATGTGAAACATAATTCGCCTAAATCGGCTTCATTTTCAATATAAACCCACATTGTGGTTGACCTGAAAAGCGTTCGGAGAAAATCCTCGCTCCAGATCCGGCGCCGGACATCATGATCCGGCTACCGGGAGGAAAGGAGCAACCAATGTCTGAAACCACGCCCTATCAGGGGATTCCAAACCGCTTTCGCCAGAACATACTGGCGCGCAAGGTACAGATCGGCTGCTGGTCGGCACTGGGAAGCCCGATCACGGCAGAGGTTCTTGGCTGTGCCGGTTTCGACTGGCTGCTTCTGGATGGCGAACATGCGCCGAATGATGTTCTGAGCCTCATTCCGCAGCTGATGGCACTGAAGGACAGCCCTTCCGCCCCCGTTGTCCGCCCGCCATGGAATGACACGGTGGTGATCAAGCGGCTGCTCGACAGCGGTTTTTACAACTTCCTCATTCCGTTTGTGCAGACGGCCGAAGAAGCGGAAAAGGCCGTGGCCGCCACGCGTTATCCGCCCCAGGGCGTTCGTGGCGTGTCGGTTTCGCAGCGCTCCAACCGCTACGGCACGGTTGCTGACTACATGAAGCAGGTGAATGACAACATCACTGTGCTGGTTCAGATCGAAAGCCCGCTTGCGGTTGCAAATGCCGATGCCATAGCAGCCGTTGATGGCGTTGACGGTCTGTTTGTCGGCCCTTCCGATCTTGCCGCCGGCTATGGCCATCTCGGCAATGCCGGTGATCCGGAGGTTCAGGCGGCAATCCGCCATGTCTTCGATGTTGCCGCCAGCCACAACAAGGCGTCGGGCATTCTGGCGCCGGTGGAAGCCGATGCGCGCCGCTATCTGGAGATGGGCGCAAGCTTTGTCGCGATCGGTTCCGATCTCGGCGCATTCCGCGGCGCCACCCAGGCGCTTTGTGACAAGTTCAAGAGCGGCGCAGCCTGAGGCCGCGCTCAAGCAGAACACCATTTTACAGGGAGTTGAGTGATGACGAAAATAGGATTTGTCGGCCTCGGGATCATGGGCACGCAGATGGCCGGACGGCTTGCCGATGCTGGCCACGAGATCTTCGCCTATGACCGCAAGCCGCTGGCCGAAACGCTGATGGCAAAGGGCGTCACCGCCTGTGGGTCCTCGAAGGAGGCGGCGGAAAACTGCGAGGTCTTCATCTCGATCGTGCCGGATACGCCGGATGTCGCAGCGGTTCTGTTCGGCGAGAACGGCGCTGCCGAGGGGCTGAGTGCCGGCAAGATCGTGATCGACATGAGCTCGATCTCGCCGGTTGAGACCAAGCAATATGCCGAAAAGATCGCCGCCCTTGGCTGCGCCTATGTCGATGCGCCGGTCTCGGGCGGTGAAGTCGGGGCACGGGATGGAACGCTTTCCATCATGGTCGGCGCCGATGAGGCGATTTTCGAAACGGTCAGGCCGCTGTTTGAAATCATGGGCAAGAATGTCACGCTGGTCGGCGATATCGGTGCTGGCCAGACCGCCAAGGTGGCCAACCAGATGATCGTGGCGATGAATATCGAGGCAGTGGCTGAAGCGCTGCTGTTTGCCGCTCGTGCCGGTGTGGATCCCGAGCGCGTGCGCCAGGCGATTTCGGGCGGCTTTGCCTCTTCGAAAATCCTGGAGCTTCACGGGGCCCGGATGATCAAGCGGACCTTTGATCCCGGCTTCCGCATCAATCTGCATCAGAAGGACCTCAACCTGGCGCTGACCGCCGGGCGGCAGATGGGGCTTTCGCTTCCCAACACCGCCAATTGCCAGGAATTGTTCAACGCCTGCGCCGCCCATGGCGGCAGCGGCTGGGACCATTCCGCCATGGTCAAGGCACTGGAGCTGCTGGCAGGTTACGAGATCGGCCAGAACGACTGAGCCATCGCGCAAGGGCGGCCGGCGGGTTCAGTTCTGCCGGCCGCTTTTCAGCATGGCGCGGTAGCGCCCGAGACTGCCCTCAAGATGAACCTTCATCGCCGCTTCGGCTTCCGCCACATTGCCCTCGATGATCGCATCAACGATCCGTTCATGCTCGGCCACCATTTGCGGGTTCGGCACATAGGGCCGCGGCGCACCGTCATGTGCCTCAAGCTCGACCCGCGGCACGATGCCGGGGCGGATCAGCGACAGGAATTCGGGAAAGCGCTTGTTTTGCGACGCCTGGGCGATGGAATAATGGAAAGCGAAATCCGCTTCGCGCGGTGATCGCCCGTCCCTGAAACACTGAACGACATCCTCATGCGCCTTGACGATGGCGTCGATCTGGGCAGCGGAACGACGGCCGGCAGCAAGACCGGCAGCAGCGATTTCAAAGGCACTGCGCAGCTCGAACAGTTCGATCACGCCAGACAGCCGCTCCATGTCGAGATCGGCAAAGGGACGGCGGCGTTCGGCCTTGGCGGGGTCCAGGGCAAAGACGCCCGAGCCCTTGCGCGCTTCCACCAGACCTTCGGTGCGCAGAAGCGCAAAGGCCTCGCGCACGACGGTGCGGCTGACGGCATGCTGTCGCGTCAGCTCCGATTCGCTTGGCAGCCGGTCGCCGGGACGAAATCGTCCGGCCTCGATGCCGCGGCGCAGATCGTCGGCAATCTCACTGACACGCGTGCGTGTCGATACGGTCTTGGCAGGTTTCAGCGTCTCGGTATCGGTCATTCAGGCCTCGGTGAACCCCGTCTGTGTAATATGTCTGTTTAGCATAGATGCGGCGGACAAATCCATATCGCGATGAACATGCTGGTTTTTATGCATGGCTTGGCGCAGATCATGCGCTTTGCCTGTTGACCTGTATAGCATATTTATCATACAAAGTTATTATACAGATTATCAGCGACCGACAGCTCCATCAGAATGGGTTCACGGTCGGAGGAAGCCAGGGAAGGAACCGGCCGTGATCATTACGGATGTTTCGGTTAGCGTATTCAAACACAAGACGAGGCGCCACAGTGACAGCGCCGGGCACGGCCATCCGGGCCCTGAACATTTCGTCCAGCAGGCCATGGTGACGATCACCACCGAGGACGGCCATAGCGGCTACAGCTTCTGCCCGCCGGAAGTGGTGCGCCCGCATGTGCTGGATAAATTCGTTCGCAAGGTGCTGATCGGCCAGGATTGCCGCAACCGCGAAAAGCTGTGGCAGGATCTCGCCCACTGGCAGCGCGGCTCGGCCGCCCAGCTCACCGATCGCACGCTTGCCGTGGTCGACTGCGCCCTGTGGGATCTGGCCGGCCGGATGCTCGGCCAGCCGGTCTACAAGCTGATTGGCGGCTATCGCGACAAGGTTCTGGCCTATGGCTCGATCATGTGCGGCGATGAGCTTGAGGGCGGGCTCGCCACGCCGGAAGATTATGGCCGTTTCGCCGAAAAACTGGTCGCGCGCGGCTATAAGGGCATCAAGCTGCACACCTGGATGCCGCCAGTCAGCTGGGCGCCGGATGTGAAGATGGATCTGAAGGCCTGCGCCGCGGTGCGCGAGGCGGTTGGTCCCGACATCGAACTGATGATCGACGCCTTCCACTGGTATTCCCGCGTTGATGCGCTGGCGCTTGGCCGGGGCCTCGAAAAACTCGGCTTTGCCTGGATTGAGGAGCCGATGGACGAACAGTCGATGTCCTCTTATCGCTGGCTTGCGGACAATCTCGATATCCCGGTTGTCGGTCCGGAAAGTGCGGCCGGCAAGCACTGGCACCGCGCAGAATGGATCACGTCCGGGGCATGCGATATCCTGCGGACCGGGGTCAATGATGTCGGCGGCATCACGCCTGCCATGAAAACCATGCATCTGGCCGAAAGCTTCGGGATTGCCTGTGAAGTCCATGGCAACACGGCGATGAACCTCCATGTGGTCGCGGCATCAAAGGCCAGCAAATGGTATGAGCGCGGCCTCCTGCATCCCTTCCTCGAATATGATGACGGCTTTGACTATCTGAATGCCCTGTCCGACCCGATGGATGCAGACGGTTATGTCCATGTCCCGGATCGACCCGGCCTTGGTGAGGATATCAATTTCGACGTCATCGAGAACAACCGCGTCGCCTGACGCTTCAGATCTGCCGGCGCCGCCTGATGCGGCGCCGTTTTTGTAAATGGATGTCAAACAACCTTTGGGAGGAGACATGAGACATCTTCTGGCAGGGGTCGCACTTGCGACCCTGATGACACTTGCCGCACCGGCTTTCGCCGAAACGCCTGACAACCAGCTGGTCGCCGCTTTCAATATGACCAATGTGCTGACCATGGATCCGGCTGCCATTACCGGCGGTGAAACGGTGCAGATCCTCAACAATGTCTATGATGCACTGGTTGAGCTGAACCCCGAAACCAAGGCGCTGGAACCGCGCATCGCCGAAAGCTGGACGATTTCCGACGACAACATGTCGGTGACGATGAAGCTCAAGCCCGGCGTCACATTTGCCTCCGGCAATCCGCTGACGGCCAATGACGTCAAATACAGTCTTTCGCGCGTTCTGACACTGAACCTCGCTCAGGCATCGGGCCTGAAAAGCCGCGGCTTCACCACCGAGAATATCGACAAGGAATTCGTTGTCGATGATGATCTCACCTTCACCATCAACCTGCCTGAGGCGGGTGACCCCAAGCTGATCCTGATGTATCTGGCACAGGCTGGCGTCGGCTCGATCCTTGATTCCAAACTGGTCGAACAAAATGCCAAGGATGGCGATATGGGCCGCGCCTGGCTCACCAATAACTCGGCCGGCTCCGGTGCCTATACGCTCAATCAGTGGCGTGCCAATGAATATGTCATCCTGACCCGCAACGATAATTTCTGGGGCGACAAGCCGCAGATGGCCCGCATCCTCATGCGCCATCTGCCGGAATCGCAGACCCAGCGCCTCGGTCTTGAACAGGGCGACATTGATGTCGGCTTCTCGCTGGCCGCCCCCGATCTGAAGGCGCTTGCCGCCGAGAAGGGCATCACCGTCGAAACAGTTCCGAGCGCCGGCTTCTACTATCTCGCTGCGTCGATGGGGGACGAACATTTCGCCAATCAGAAAGTGCGTGAAGCCCTGCGCTATCTGATCGACTATAAGGGCATCAACAGCGCGATCATGCCCTATTTCGGCGTCGAACGTCAGCGCCCGGTCAATTCCACTGCCTTTGCAGCCCTGCCGGACCCCGGCTATGCGCTCAACATCGAAAAGGCCAAGCAATTGCTGGCTGAAGGCGGCTATCCGAACGGCTTCGACACGACGATCCGGGTGATCTCGACCCAGGAATTCCTCGACAGCGCGACGGCGATCCAGGGCACGCTGGCCAAGGCCGGCATCAATGCCGAGATCATCACCGGCGATGGCGGCCAGATCTATGGGGCCATGCGCGAGCGCAAGTTCAACCTGCTTGTCGGTCGCGGCGGCGGCGGTCTCGAACCGCATCCCGATTCCAACCTGCGCGCCACGGTCTATAATCCCGACAACAGCCAGGAAGCAGGCCTCACCAACTATCAGGGCTGGCGCACCGGCTATTATGACGAGGAACTGAATTCGATGATCGAGGCTGCCCTGGTCGAGCGCGATCAGGACAAGCAGATCAAGATGTACAAGGACATTCAGGATCTGATCGATCAGAAAGTCACCGCCATCCAACCCTTTTCCGAGCGCGTGGTGACGGCGGCCTATCAGGATGATGTTTCGGGCCTGATCATCGATCCCTGGGTTTCCCGCTTCGAGGACGTCAAGAAGACGCGCTGAACCGAAACGGCGCTGATGCCGCGGCATCGCCAGATCATGCCCCGGCCCGGAAAGCACATGCGATTTCGGGGCCGGGGCGCACCAGCTGGCCAGGCCTTGCTGGCAGATGACAGGCCGACAGCCCGATCGAAAGCGCAACGCTTTGCTCTTGGGCATCGTGTCATCCGGGGCCGTCAGAATGACGAGGAAGTGGGGGCGGAACGCGAAAGCCTTCTCTGGCCGCAGTTGCCCCATGCCCTTGGCGGACGCATGGGGCTTGGTGCCGCCAAATGTGGGCAGCTGCGAGAACGGCTTGATCAATTGGCACAGAGGACCACCGGAAATCAAAGATTATCCATAAAGCCCGACTATTGAAATCGCAGACGAAGAGCTTACCTAAAAACCTATAGGCGATGGAGTTCGCCCTTAACCGCCACGACCGGCTGATGACTCCTCTGGTTCTCACGAGAGAAGGATTCGTCATGGCGGAAGAAAGTGGAATTTCCTGCAAGCTGTCGGATGGAAAACAGGACGGGCAGCCATCCGGCGAAATGACGGGCGCTGGGCGTGGTTCCGGCACAGAGAAGGGGTTGGGCCATAAGCTCAGCATCCTGCAACCGGATGGTTCCGAGGCGGTGGTGACCGCCGCAATGCCGGCCTGCTTTCATGACATCAATTTCGACCAGTTCGAACATAGTCTGACATCCGGACGCATGCGCTTTCACCTCGATGCGGTGCTGCGAGCGGGGCCGGTTTCACCCGAGACGGCATATTTCCGCCAGCGCGTGATGAAGGATCTGGAGCGAGAGAAAATCCTGCCCCTTGCACGGGCCTTGATGAGCGGGATGACCAATATTCGCGACAAGTTCGATCGTATCGAAAAGCTTCGCTATCTGCATCAAAAGACAGCGCTGTTCCTCGAAACAGCGGATATTTATGGCAGGATGGTCGACGCCCTCGCGAAAGGACTTTCAGCGGCGACACTTCAATCGGAAGGGCTTTCGGCATTCGCCGATTTCCTGGCCGGCTATACCGGCTCGGAGGAATTCCGGCAGCTGCGCGCCGATATCGAAAGCTTGCAGGCGCAGCTCGGCGCCGTGCGATACAGCGTCCTGATCCGGGGCGACACTGTCACTGTGGCCCGGTATTCCAACGAGGAGGATTACAGCGCCGAAATCCTGGAAATATTCAAACGGTTCCGGCTTGCGGAGGCCGAAGTTCCGAAATTTTCCACGCAAGACTCTTTCGAAATGGATCATGTTGAAGCCGGCATCCTTGATGGCGTGCGTCATCTTTACCCGGCAGTCTTCGATGCGCTGGAGCAATTCTTCGCCAGCCGCCGCGATCTGGTGCATCCCATGCTCGTCCGCTTCGAACGCGAATTGCAATTTTACGTCGCCTATATCGACTATATCGCACCGTTGCGCCGCGCCGGGCTCGACTTCTGCTATCCGAAACTGGCGGAACGATCCGAAGGGATTTCGGCTGAGGGCGCTTTTGACATCGTGCTGGCACGCAAGCTGACGCAAGACAAAAGGCCGGTCATTGCCAATGACTTCTTTCTGGAGCGCGCGGAGCGTATTTTCGTCGTCTCCGGTCCCAATCAGGGCGGTAAGACAACCTTCGCCCGTATGTTCGGGCAATTGCATTATCTTGCGGGACTGGGGCTGCCTGTTCCCGGCAAACGGGCCAGGCTTGCCCGGTTCGACAGCGTCTTTACCCATTTCGAGCGGCAGGAAGATATTCACGACCTCAAAGGCAAGCTCCAGGACGATCTCGAGCGCATCCACGAGATTCTCGCCAATGCCACTGGCGACAGCATCATCATCATGAACGAGATATTCACCTCAACCACGCTGCGTGATGCGCTTTTTCTCGGCACCCGCATTCTTGAAAAGATCGAGGCGCTCGGCGCGCGCGCCGTCTGCGTCACCTTCATCGATGAATTGTCGCGGCTCGGACCGGCGACCGTTAGCATGGTCAGCGCCGTCGACCCGGACGATCCGTCCGAACGCACATACAAGATCCTGCGTCGTCCCGCCGACGGTCATGCCTATGCTATGGCGATCGCCGAAAAACACCGGCTCACCCCGAACGCCCTGCGTGAAAGGATGAGGACATGAAGGCCTTTCTCCTGCACAGAGACCGGAATTTCAACTTCAAGGCCGATCTGTGTGCCAACGCAGCCAGTCTGACGGAGGATCTGGGGCTCGAAACGCTTTTTCAGACCATGGCAGATGGCGACCCTTTCGTGGAAGATATCGCGCGGCACGTTGTCCTGACCGCCGCGCCGACAACGGTCGAGGAAATCCGCTATCGCCAGCAAATCCTCGCCGACTGCAACGACCGGACCGCGTCGGCCATCCGACAGATCTTTGCGCTGGCGGGCGAGGCGCTTGAAAAGGAAAAGCATATTCATGTCGGCATTTTTCGCGATTCGCCAGAGGCTGTCCTTCACCGCTCGATCGAGGTGCTCAAGGTCGTTCTCGAGGTGCTGAAGCGCATGCGCGCGCACGTCGAAAGCAATAGAAACGCTTTCGTGTCGGAAGGTTTCAGTACCGCGTTTTCTTCCCTGCTCACGCAACTCGACGACGACTATTTCGCCGTGATCGAGGATCACCTCAAGCGGTTGGGGTTTCGCGGCGGTGTTCTGATCAGCGCGGAGCTCGGCGCCGGCAACAAGGGAAGCAATTATACATTGCGCAAACCGCCGCCGCGGCCCGGCTGGCTGAAACAGGCGGCGGACTGGGTTCTGGACAAGGGAGCGGATACCTACAGCTTTCAGCTTCCGCCCCGGGACGATGCCGGTTTCCAGGCGCTTTCGCGCCTGCGCGATCACGGCCTTGCCATCGCCGCCGCTGCTCTCGGCGAAGCAGTAACCCATGTCATGCGCTTTATCGAAACCATGCGCGCCGAGCTTGCCTTCTATATCGGCTGCCTCAATCTTCGGGAAACCCTGCAGCAGCTTAATTGCGCCGTTTGCCAGCCGGATCCTGCCCCAATCGAGGACGATGCGTTTTCATGCCGCGCGCTCTATGACGTCTGTCTCGCCCTCGAGCTGAAAAAGGCCATCGGCGGCAACACGATCGAAGCACTGGGCAAGCGTCTGGCCGTGATCACCGGCGCGAACCAGGGCGGCAAGTCCACCTTCCTGCGCAGCGTCGGGCTGGCGCAGCTGATGCTGCAGAGTGGCATGTTCGTCGCGGCCGAGAATTTTACCGCAAACATCGTTTCGGGTGTCTTCACCCATTACAAACGAGAGGAGGATGCTGAGATGGGCAGCGGCAAGTTCGATGAGGAGCTGACCCGCATGTCGACCCTGATCGATCTGATCGCGCCGCGCGCGCTGGTGCTTTTCAACGAAAGCTTCGCCTCGACGAACGAGCGCGAGGGATCGGAGATCGCCCGGCAGATCGTCGAGGCGCTTTTGCAGCAGGTATCGAAAGTCTTCTTCGTCACCCACATGTTCGAGCTTGCCGAAAGCCTGCGACAGGAACCACCGCGGCCGGCAATCTTTCTGAGGGCCGAACGCGATGATGAAGGTCGCCGCAGCTTCCGCCTGACGGAAGGCGAGCCGCTGGCGACCAGCTATGGCGCGGACCTCTACGACGCGATCTTTCCGCAAGATGCAGATACGCAGCCGGCCTGAAACCGACCGCGCGGCACTGCCGGACAGGCCGGTTTGCCGACCTCAGACACTTGCCGGCGACAGCAGCAGGCGCATGAAAGCCAGCCCGGCAAACAGGGCGGCAAGCGACACCACAATCGACGTTGCCGCATAGGCGAATGCGGTCAGTTGCTGGCCGCGCTCCAAAAGCACTGCCGTGTCGAGCGAAAAGGTCGAAAAGGTGGTGAAGCCGCCGAGCATGCCCGTGGTGATGAAAAGCCGCGCCGGTTGAGGCAGGCCGCTTCTCAGCGACCAGTATTCCGTGACCAGCCCCATGACCAGACTGCCGATGATATTGACGGCAAGCGTGCCATAGGGAAGCCCCGTGCCCAGCATCTTCGTCGCGGCCATGTTGACACCGTGGCGCAACGCGCCGCCGACGCCGGCCCCTATAAAAACAAGCAGATAGCCCATAAAATTGTCCCTGAAAAAGCGAGAGATCAAATGCCCGGACACCCTCAGGCGAAGGGCGAGCGAAATTCCGCCACCGCACCGAGTTCCGCCTCGATCTCAAGAAGCCGGTTGTATTTTGCAATCCGCTCGCTGCGGCTGGCCGATCCCGTCTTGATCTGGCCGCCGCCCATGGCGACGGCGAAGTCGGCCATGAAGGCATCCTCGGTCTCGCCGGAGCGATGGGAGACCACGTAATTCCAGCCGGCCGACCGGCAGAGATTGATCGTCTTGATCGTTTCTGTCACCGTTCCGATCTGGTTGAGCTTGATCAGGACCGCATTCGCCGATTTCTCGGCAATGCCGCGCTGGACGAAATCAACATTGGTGACGAAGATATCGTCGCCGACGATCTGTA
The DNA here is from genome assembly GCF_013184775.1 of Martelella sp. HB161492. Lineage (GTDB taxonomy): Bacteria > Pseudomonadota > Alphaproteobacteria > Rhizobiales > Rhizobiaceae > Martelella. The sequence goes on along the minus strand of NZ_JAATVV010000018.1, from coordinate 2,759 downwards.
TCCGCTCGCCCTGGAGCGCCGTCTGGCGGGCAAAACCGGTCCAGTCGTTCTCGTCCAGCCCGTCCTCGATCGAGACGATCGGATAGGCATCGATCCAGCTCTGATAGAGATCGATCATCTCGTCAGCACTCTTGAGCCCCTGCCCCGATTTGTGCAGGTCGTATTGTCCCTTGGCGAAAAAGGAACTGGCGGCGGGATCGATAGCGATCGCCGCGTCCTTGCCGGGCTCGTAGCCGGCGGCGCGGATCGCCTCGACGATCAGTTCACAGGCTTCCTCGTTGCTTTTCAGGTTCGGGGCGAAGCCGCCTTCGTCGCCGACCGCCGTGGAATAGCCCTTGCCGGCCAGAATATGCGACAGGGCATGGAACGTCTCGGCGCCGCAGCGCAGGGCTTCCGCAAAGGTCGGTGCGCCGACCGGCATGACCATGAATTCCTGAAAATCGACGCTGTTGGCCGCATGCTTTCCGCCGTTCAGAATATTCATCATCGGGACCGGCAGGCGTGTTGCGCCGACGCCGCCAAGATAGGCGTAAAGCGGGAGCTTCGAAACGGCCGCGCCGGCCCGCGCCACCGCCATGGAGACGCCCAGAATGGCATTGGCGCCGAGCCTGGCCTTGTTGGGCGTGCCATCGAGCGCGATCATCACCTGGTCGATTTCCGCCTGGCGGGTCGGGTCCAAGCCCTTCAGCGCCGGCGCGATGGTGTCGGTCACATTGGCCACGGCCTTCAGAACGCCCTTGCCGCCGAAGCGGCCGGTATCGCCGTCGCGCAGTTCGATCGCCTCATTTTCGCCAGTCGATGCGCCGGAAGGCACGGAAGCCGAAAACGTCGCTCCGTCATCGAGGCCGACGTAAACGCGGACGGTGGGGTTGCCACGCGAATCGAGGATTTCGCGCGCGGTGATGGTTTCGATGGAGGTCATTTTCCTGTCTCCGTTCCTGATTCCGTCCCGGCATGACACCCGGAGGCGGAGATGTTCAAGATCGCGTGCTGCGCCGGCATTTCCGGCTCAGCACATCATGAAAACGGGAAGCTGCGCGGCGGCCAGCACATCCCGTGTGACGCCGCCCAGAATGGCTTCCCATAATTCGCCGTGTTTGAAGGCGCCAATCAGCAGGCTGTCGCTGCCCAGCCTTTCGGCTTCGGCAAGGAGCTGCTGGCCAACGCTGCCATCACCCTTGGTCACTGTGGTAATGTCGGCGCGCAGGCCCGCCTTGTCGAACCAGTTCCGTGCGTTGTCGGCATAGCCGCGCCGCCCGGCCGTCTCGACGCAGACGACCGATATCTTGTCCGCTTTCGCCAGCCATGGCAGGGCGTTTTCCGCAGCCCGCTCCACCGGCGCGCCGGGCTTCCAGCCGACGACGATGTTGCGACCGACGACCGTATGTCGCGGCGAAGCCGACGACGGTGCGACCAGAAGCAGGCGCCGGGAGCGAAACAACACACTGTGGAAGGCATCGCGACCATCGAGCGTGGCGGGATTGGCCATGACCACCAGATCGGCACGACGCGTTTCTTCCGCGACCAGAACGCCGACATTCCCCTCGTCGTCCTTCCAGGTGACGGCAGGCGCGCTGCCTATGTCCTCCGCCCAACTGTCCAAAGCGGCCTTCACCGCCTTGCGACGCTCTTGCGCCGATCCCTCCTCCAGGGCGCGAAGCTGCTGGATATCAACCTCCTCCGGTGTGGCGAAGGCGGCGGCGGCATCGAAACCGATATGAATTGCGGAAATCCGCGCGTCGAAGGGCACCGCTGCGGCCCTGGCACAATCAAGGCAGGCGGAAACCGTCTCGGGCGCTGGCAGAAGCGCGACAATGATGTGTGGTGACGGCCTTTCAATGCTGCTCATGGTGGTCTCCTCTCATGCCTTGTATGCGATCAGGATCGCTCCCGCCCCGATCATCGCAACGCCGAGCCAATTGGGCAGCGTCAGCCTTTCGCCGAGAAACAGGACCGCAAAGACGGCAACCATGACGACGCTCAGCTTGTCGATCGGGGCGACGCGGGCGGCCTCGCCGATCTTCAGCGCGCGAAAATAGCAGAGCCATGAGGCGCCTGTCGCACAGCCGGAGAGGATCAGAAATATGTAGGTGCGCGGCGTAATCGTCCCCGGTGCCTGCCACTGACCGGTGGTCCAGACGATCGCTGCGGTAACCGCCAGAATCACCACCGTGCGGATCAGTGTGGCAAAATCGGAATTGATTTCCTCAACGCCGACCTTGGCGAAAATCGCCGTAAGCGCCGCGAAGGCTGCGGAAAGCACGGCCCAGAATTGCCAGGATTGCAGCAGCGCCCTCATGAGAGCCTCCGCATCAAGAAGACCGTCACTTCCGTCAAATGGTCAGCGCATGGCATCATCCGTCATCCTCTTCGTGGTTGGATACGGACAACAAAAAACCCGCTCTCGGCGGGGGCAATCACGACCCCCGCCAGACGGATCGATGTCCGTTTCCAGCAGGAGCTATCAGCAACAAGGCGGTTATCGGGAAGCTCCATTCCCATCACGTTGATAACCAATACCCCTCGGCAAGAGCGCTGTCAAAACAAGTTTTGCCGCTGTCGAGATGCAAAAGCAAGCCTCAGGCTCTTCTGTCCGGCCTGGTCTATTGCGGGCGCATCATAAACGAATACCAGCCAGGCCCTGAATCACCCTGCTGAGAGAGGGCAGGCATCTCAGCGCGCGGGCGGAAGCTGGGTCTGAGCTCGCTGGTGATCGGCTCGTCATTGGCGGAGAAACGCCAAAACCCCTGCAGCTGGGC
>NZ_JAATVV010000017.1 GCF_013184775.1 Martelella sp. HB161492 | reverse complement strand
GTTTGAAATCGTCACTGAAATTCGATTTGCTCATGGTCGCCTTCTTACCTCATTTTTAGGCAGGAAGGTGTCTACAGTTCCCGGGGCTATTCAGACTGGTTATCGGGAACTTCTCTCGATGTTGGAAGATATTGCTGTCAAAGGTTTAGCCGAGCTTCGTGCAGTGAATCCAATAACCCGCGGGCGCGCCCCTGAAGCAATTGAGCGCGATGAATACCCCTGACAGCTTTCTGGAAATGCTCATTTGGCCCAAATGACTGACATTAAGGCATATCGCCAACCGATCGCCTTGGAGGCGATAACAGAGCATTAAAGTTTATAGGCCCATCAGAAAACTGGCGTTCCAAACCTCGTCGAGGCTACCAAAGTTAGCCTTCTAGCATAGGATAGGCTACGGGATCGAGTTCGCCATTCAATCTGTAGCGTAAATACCGTCCGAGCAGCAACCACGCTCGATGCGCCGTCTCTTGGTTGGTGGCCGCATCGACCTCGATCCTGTCTCCATGCCGAGGTGCCTTGGAAACCTCCGAGAGCAACCTCACGTAAGCCTCATTCACACGCAAAGCCCGCCTCAAATTGCTCCATTGTTCCTTTCGCTCGACGTCTGGTGAGATTAGACGCGCAAGGCTGTCGGCCACCCTGCCGCAGGCCGTTGGCGAATAATGGGCCTTTCCGAGTGTCATCAATATGTCGGACAGGACAAGTCGGCACTTGAGATCCGAGAAGCAAATATCGGAGAGGGCCTCCAGATCATCCTCGGTGAAGTCGTGCATAGCGGCGAGCGATCGGTCGGCGAATACGTAGCCCCGCACTTCGCCGTTAGGAAGAATGACCCTGTCGAGGCTCATCGAGTACGGAATGCCTTTTATGAATCCGGCGGTCTCAACAAATGTTTGGGCGACGTCCCAAGCCACTAAAAAAAGGTCGCTTGCAACCTCCTCATTGACAACCGATGTGGTAACCAGGACACGAACCCGGCCCACAAACACGATCACCTCATACCCGACCTCGGGCGTAGATTCTGTCTCCTGCCGTAGAAACTTTGGTCGGTAGTCCAAGGTAAGCGGAGCTGCCGCTGGTTCGATTGTGCCCTCGTAGATCAGTGTTTGCATTTCGTTCTCTCGCCAGTCAGCCTACAAACTCGATCAGGATCGCTTATACTTCAAGAGTTCTATTCGTAAGAAATTATCATGGCACGTAGTGCGCCCAGGTTGCATCAGAGCTATGAACGTCTCCTTATGGGGACTACCGATTCGGTTCTGAACGTCTGATTTTGAAGGCGCGAGGCCGACATTCCGTCTCACACCACTTCAATCTGCGGAATGGCCTCAATCTCGTCCACCAGCGCCGCTGCCTGAACCATGATGCCGTGGCTCGCCTGCAGGTTCAGCCAGAATTCTGGCGAGGTGCGGAAGTGCCGTGCCAGTCTCAGGGCGGTGTCGACGGAAAGGGTGGTCTGTTCGGCTGTGATTGCTTCGATCAGGGGCTGAGGAACGCGCAGGGTCTCAGCCAACGCGGCTGCGGTCATGCCGAGCGGTGCCATATAGTCCTCGCGCAGGATCTCGCCGGGATGCACCGGGGTTATGATGTTCGTCACGATGCGTTCCTGCCAGGCTTCTGGTTGTGCTCCAGCAGATAGCGGACGGCAAAGCTGACATGGCGCGGGATCGGGCGGTCCTTGGCGTAATAGGCGACCTGCCGGCGCGAAAGTTCAAGCGCGCTCGCCATGCCCTCCTGGGTCTGGCCGAGTTCCTTCATCGCCCTGCAGAAATCTTCATTGCTGAATTCTGCCGGCGGCAGGGCTTCCAGCCACATCGCCGAGAAATCGAGTTCGTCAGTCCACTCGATGGCATTACGATATTCGCTGATCCTGAAGGACCTGAACAGCGCATCGTCATCGCGAAGCGGCTTGTAGAAGCGGCGGCTTTCAAGCGCTGGCGCAAGGTCAACGATCTTTTCCGTTCCGTCATCGAAACGGACAAACAGCTTGCGGCCCTCACGTGGCTCGACCCGTTCAAGCCGGGGGAGCCGCTTGCCGACCGAGATAATCTCGTCATCACGGGTTGAGGCGGTTCCACGCATTGGTGAGTTGCTCCCTGTTTTTCTCTGCCCATTCCAGGGCGACCCTCAGGCTCTTCCTGTCCATGCTGCCGACCATGATCTCAAGGCTTTCCATGAGGATCGCCGCTTCGTGATCCGGGGTGATCACGTGGAAGTGGGGCGGGTTGTGGTCGTCGGCGTAAACCTGAATGGCGATGTTTCCGAGTTTGATGATCGTCGGCATTCCGGTCCCCGATTGATGGCTCGAATATAGTGCACCACGTGCACAAATTCAACGATGATTTATCTGCGGGAGGATCCCATGCGTAACATCCATCTCCATGGCGATCTCGGCCGCCGGTTCGGGCCGGTGTTCCGGCTCGATGTCGCAAGCGCGGGTGAGGCGGGGCAGGCGTTGGCGGCGGTGCTGCCGGGGTTTCGGGCCTATGCGATGGAACGGAATTTTCGTGTGATCCGCGGGCCGGTCGAGGGCGGTATTCCGCTGGGGCAGGGGGATCTCGATTTCAGGCTGGGGGCGGCCGATCTGCACATCGTTCCGGTGCTGGCGGGTGCTGGCAATCGCGGCCTTGGCAAGATCGTCGCGGGTGTGTTTCTTGTCGGGGCGGCGTTCTTTTTGCCCGGTTCTTTGACTGGGCTTGGCGTGCTGGGCACCACGGTCGGCGGGGCGATGAAGGGCCTCGGCGTGGCGCTGGCCCTGTCGGGGCTGGGGCAGATGCTGTCGCCGTCTGCGAAGACCAGCAGTTCCAGCACGGAGGATCAGTCCTCCTACCTCTTCAATGGCGGTGCGAATGTGACCACGGAAGGCGGTCCCGTGCCGCTCGTTTATGGCAAGGGCTTTCGTGTTGCCCCGGTGCTGATTGCCGCCGGGCTTTCCACCGAAGACGCCGCACTCTGACAGACGGGATATCCCATGCAACATATGCGTATTGCCGGGCGCGGTGGCGGCGGCAAGAGCGGCAAGTCGTCGTCTTCTGCCGGCTATAGCGAGGCACCGAACAGCCTGCGCTCGAAACAGACCATGCGGTTGTTGTTCCTCGTTGGCGAGGGTGTGACCGGTGGGCTGATCAACGGGGCGAAGTCGATCCACCTTGATGACGTGCCGCTGCAGAATGATGATGGCAGCTGGAACTTTGACGGTGTCGGCTATGAGACCCGCAACGGCTTTCCCGATCAGGCGGCCATGGCCGGCTTTCCCGCTGTCGAGCGTGAGGAGGGTGTCGGGGTCGAGGTCAAACAGGATCTGGCGATCACGCGGGCGGTGACGGATCTGAGTGCCACGGCGGTGCGGGTGTCGATCCAGGTGCCGCAGCTGATCTATACCGATCCCGACAATGGCAATGTGAAGGCGAACAGCGTTGATATCGCCATTGATCGCCGGACCGAGGATGGCACATGGGAAGAGGCCCGCACCGATACGATCTCGGGCAAATGCACCTCGCCCTATGTGAGAGCCTACCGGATCGCGCTTACCGGAACCGGGCCGTGGTATATCCGGGTTCGGCGGATCTCGGAGGACAGCAACGGCACCACCAGCAACAACCAGACCTACTGGTCAAGCTATACGGTGATCGAAGACTATCAGCTGACCTATCCCGACAGCGCCATTCTCGGCGTCACACTCGATGCCTCACAGTTCGGATCGGGGTCGATCCCGACGGTGACAACGGACTGGGCCGGGATCGAGGTCGCTGTGCCTTCCAACTATGACCCGGACGCCCGGACCTATAACGGTGTCTGGGATGGGACGTTCAACACGGCTGTCACCGATAATCCGGCCTGGATCTTCTATGACCTGGTCGTCAATGATCGCTATGGGCTTGGCCAGTATGTCGATATCGATCAGGTGTCGAAATGGGCGCTTTATGAGATTGCCCAGTGGTGTGACGGTTCGGTGCCTGATGGCTTCGGCGGATATGAGCCGCGCTACACCTTCAACGGCGCGATCACCTCGCGCGATGAGGCGATCAATGTTCTGACCGCCATGGCCGGTGTCTTCCGGGGCGTGGTCTATTGGGGTAGTGGCGCGGTGACGGCCGTGGCTGACAAGCCGTCGGATCCGGTGAAGCTGGTGACACCGGCCAATGTGGTTGATGGCACCTTCTCCTATCAGGGATCGGCGCTTTCGGCCCGGCATACGCAGGTGCTGGTGCGCTGGTTTGATCCTGAGAACAATTACAATCCGGCGATCGAGGTGGTCGAGGACACCGAAGCCGTCTCACGCTATGGCGCCCGGCAGACCAATGTCCAGGCGATCGGCTGCTGCTCACGCGGGCAGGCGCATCGCTATGGCGACTGGCTGCTGGATACCGAGCAGAATTCGACCGAAGTCGTCACCTATCGCGCCGGGCTTGATCATGCTGACGTGGCGCCGGGTGACGTGGTGCTGATCGCCGATCCGTCCTATGCCGGTGTGCGCTATGGCGGGCGATTGAAGGCGGTGGCGGATGATCTGACTGCAGTCACCATCGATGCGGCGGTGACGCTCAAAGGCGGCGACAGCTACACGATCACCGTGGTCATGGCAGACGGGTCGCTTGCTGATCGCACCGTCACCAACGGGGCCGGTGAGACCGATGTGCTGACTTTGTCATCGGCGCTTGATGGCCGGCCGGTTGCCGGTGCCATGTGGATCCTGACGGGCACGGATGCAGCACCACGGCCGTTCCGGGTTCTCTCGGTCACGGAAAACGACAAGCACCAGTTCGATATCGCAGCACTCGAATATGACGCCACCAAATGGGCGCGGGTGGAAGAGGGGCTTCAGCTTGAGAAGCCATCCTTCTCGACCTATCCGACCGGCCCGCTTCTGCCGCCGTCAAACCTGAAGGTGGCGGAATATCTCTATCTCGCCGGTGGGCTCACCGTGCGCGGTGCGGTGACGATCGGCTGGTCGGCGCCGGATGATGCAAGGGCAACGCTGTTCCAGGTGCAGTATCAGGAACAGGGCGGGATCTGGCTCGATGTCGGCTCGACCTCGGGCGTTTCGATTGACCAGCAGGATCTCGATGCCGGCATGTATGCCTTCCGGGTGCGCTCGGTCTTTGCCGCGCTGAACCAGTATTCGGCATGGGTGATGCTGGAAGGCCAGCGGCTCGAAAGCATCTATGCGCCGCCGGATAATGTCGACGGGTTTCGGATCTCGATCCTCGGCGATATCGCGACATTGCGCTGGGATCCGGTCGCGGCGCTGAACCTGTCGCACTACATCATCCGCTATTCGCCGGATCTGACCAATGTCTCCTGGGCCTCCTCTGCAATCCAGCTGCCGCATGTCGATGCGACAAGCGTGCAGATCCCGACGCGGCCCGGCACATACCTGATCAAGGCGGTCACCCGTCAGGATGTTGAAAGCAGCAATGCCGCGATCATCACCACCTCGGTTGGCAGCGCTGCGACCAATGCGGTTGAAAGCTTTGTCGAACAGCCGGGCTGGAGCGGGTCTTTCGACAATTGCGTCGCAGAATCTGCCGGGCTGCAGCTGGCGCCAACGGGAACCAACACCGTTGTCGAAAGTGGCACCTATACCTCGGCCCGCACCATCGATCTCGGTGCGGTCTATACCTCACGGATCACGCCGATCCTGTCGGTCTATGGGCAGGATCTCGATGACACCATGTCGAAATGGCCGGTGCTGATCAATCTTGAGGGCATGGTCGGGGCGGATGCGTCGAAGTGGAGCGCCATCATGGAAATGCGCAGCACCGAGGATGATCCGGCAGATACCGGGGCAACATGGTCTGACTGGGAAGAGGTGATCACCGGCGATGTTGTCGCCCGTGGCTATCAGATGCGGATCCAGCTTGCGAGCACCGACAGCAACATCACCCCGATTGTCGCACGGGCCGAACTCACCGTTGATATGCCCGACCGCATCATCTCGGGCAACGACCTGGTGGTCGGCACATCCGGGCGGCGGATTGATTTTGATCCGCCCTATCACGGCATGACCGGCTTCTCGATCTCGGCGCAGGGGCTGGCGACCGGCGACACTTACGCGATCACCGCCAAGAGCAAGGCGGGGTTTACCATCATCTTCAGGGATCAGTCGGGCAATGCGGTGACGCGGAGCTTTGACTTTGTCGCGACCGGTTACGGAAAGGCGAATGCATGACGCAGGCAACAACCAAAACAATCGATCCGGCCGTCACCAACGGATCGCAGCTGGCCGCCAATATCAACGACTGGCGCACGGCTGAACTCTCCATGCATAGCGGTGTTGCCCGGCCATCCTATGCCACGGCCGGCATGATGTGGATCAGCACCGCGTCATCGCCCTGGGTGCTGAATGTGTTTGACGGAGCCAGCGATACGCCAATCGGCACGGTTGATCCGTCAAGCCATGTCTTCACCGTCACCGGTGGCACGGCCTTCACCCGTGATCTTCTGACGGCGAGTGATGCGGCTTCCGCCCGCTCAAAGCTTCAGATCAGCACCAACTATCTGCCGAATACGGGCGGAACACTGACCGGCCAGGTGACCAGCCGAAGGCAGCAGAGCGACGGAACAAACTTCTGGAATGATGCTGTCTATCTCGTCCTGCAGGATCGCGGATGGATCGACAACGACAATTACCGGGCGTGGTTCCAGGTCACCGAGGTGACCGGCTCGAATGTCCACCTCGACCTCGGTCTTTATGGCGGGCAGGGGCGAAAGACATGGGAGTTCCGCGAGGATGGCGGTGCCTATTGGTGGGGGCCAAGCCAGATTGACACCGGTAGCGTCAATCTGCGGCTTACGGGCGATAGTTCCGGCTATGGCAAGCGGCTTCATATCGAAGAGCGCGGCAACAGCGACGGCCCGCAGATCATGTACAGCAAGAACGAGGCTGGCTGGTGGTCGCATGGCATGAAGGTCGGGACCGACGGCGAGAAGGCCAACTTCGTCTTCTACTGGGATGGCAATGCCGGCCAGTGGGGAAACCAGACCTTCATGATCTCGACGGAAGGCTATCTCTGGGCCTCGCAATATGGCTGGCTGCATGATCGTTTCGTCGGCCATGGACAGCAGGTCTATGCCTTTGACGATCTCTATGAGTTTGGCCGGGTGGCGTCCTTCTCCTCGTCCGGCTCGCCCGTCGATCTTCCTGACGATTATGTGCTGACCGGGCTGCGCCAGCAGGGTGACTATATCTATCTGCGCGGCCGCAAATTGAGGGTTGGATAAATGGCTTTCAAGTTCACGGCGCATGAGGCCGCCGACATTATCGAAGCGCAGTATCCGGCGCTGAGGAATGGCCGCGACTTCTGGACAAAGCACCCGGTCAGGCGCGGCTCTGCCGAGCAGATCGGCGAGGTCGAGATCACCGAATGGCAACCGGCCGATATCGAAGCGCCGACAATCGACGATCTCGTCACCTGGGCGGCCGCAATGGCGGCCGCTGCGGAGGGCGCGGCATGACAGCACTCGGATTTGCGATCTCGCACTGCCTGCAGCCACCGCGCAATGCAGGCGGACCGCTGATCGGCTTCAGGCTGACGAAGACAGTGACCGAGGCATGGCCGGCAGATGACAACGCCCGGCTCGTCGGTGCGGCTGTCTATGCCTATGCGGCCGAAAGCTTCGCCCTCGACAACAGTTCAACGGCCGCTTGGCCAGACGATGAGACCGGTCGGGTTGTCGGTGTCGTCATTCCAAAATTCTGAAAGGTGTAATCCATGGGTGCACTTGAAATCACCGCGGACCCATCCGGCTATTTTGAAGCGGATGGCATGGCGATCAAGGCAAAGCCGAATGCTCTGCCCGGTGTCTATCCGGTCAGCTGGCGGGTCAATGAGGGTGGCAAATTCTACGGCGGTCAGGATGATCTGACGGTCACGGCCTCGCCCTATGGCGCCGATATGGCCGATGGCAGTCACGGCTGGCCGGGTGTGCTCGCCAACATCAACGCTGCGCTCTATCGCCAGACGGTGCTGGCTGCGGGCAGCATTCCGGCCGCGAATAGCAATGATATCTGGTATCCGGCGCCAGTCGCCGGGCTTGATGAAATCCTGCTGACCGATTAGCTGGACGAGGCGACCTATGTTGATAGCGACAGGCTGATCCAGACGGCAGCGGCCGATACGGCCCGGCTTACCTTCAAGAATGGTTTGCTGCAGTTGCTGGTCGAGGGGCAGTCTACGAATGTCGTGACGCGGTCCAGCCCTACAGCGGCGCTGCCGTGGAACGACGGGGCTGTGAGTAACGGCATCACCGTGACAGTTGTAGGCTATGGCATGCTCGGCGACATGCCTTATGTCGACTACGCGCTTACCGGAACAGCAACGGCCAATCAGTGTGGTGCTTTTGCCCAGACCGGCCTTTCGAATGCCGCTGCGACCGCTGGCGAAACATGGACTGCGAGCATCTATACGCAGCTGATCAGCGGGGAATGGCCGGACGGGATCATTCTCGGCTCCGGCGTTTACGAGCAACAGGACAACACATATCTGACGGGCACCGGTCCCGGTGAGGTGCCGGTGGCCAGCCTGACCCGCCTGTCGCGGACACGCACCCTGACCGAGGCGGCGACCAATCTTGTCCGCTCGGCAATCCAGGTTGCGAACATGACGGCAGGCGTGACCACGTTCAAAGGTCAGGTTGTCCGGCTTGCCGGATGGTCGCTGGAAAAGAAGCCCGGCCCGACTTCGCTGATCCAGACGCTGAGCGACGCAGCTGTCACCCGTGGCGCTGACGAAACCACGCTGTCGGACAAGGCGACTGCGATGCTGAACCGCGATCAATGGACGATGCTGATTGACTTCGTGCCGTCGAATGCCAGGGACGACGATTATAGCCGTATTATTGAGATCGTTGGCTCAGGTGGTGTCGCAAGCAATAGGATTTCTCTCCACAGAAACGCGGTGAATAATGCGTGGACTGGAACCATCCTGAGCGGAGGTACCGTAAGCGGCGTGATGGCCGTGCTGGATACCCTGTATAGTAGCGGGCAGCGGGCAAGGGCCGTCCTTCGTCGGGACGGCGATACGGTATCTATGAGCATCGACGGCGGTGCCATTGCTTCCACAACGCTAACTGACGGCTATCCCACACTAACGGATGGCAGGATCAGCTCTGGTGTAACCGGTGGAAACGCAATGGACCTGCTCCTGAACGATTTCCTTATGTGGCCCGGCGCTATTACGGATGCCGAAATGCTCACATGGAGCACACAATCATGAATGACATTTGGATGAGATTTGATGATGAGACCGCCGCGCTCGCGGCTCTGGCTACGGCCGGAATTGTTCCTGTCGCCGATGAGGCGGGCAACTCCGCACTGTCGAGCAAGTCCCGGCTTGCAGACGGCACACGCTTCGGCCTGTCAATCTGCGGGCAGGGGACCGGAACCATTTACGAGCCGACCGGCGACCTGGTCACCGGCACGGATGAAGACGGCAATCCAATCGAAACTGAGGGCCGGGCGCCGGTACCCGGCTATCACATCAATATGCGCTTTGACGGTGATGTGCCGGCAGGCCTTGCCGGTTTCGATATCGCACCGCAAACCCCGGCTGAGCGCTTCGCCTGAGGCGAGAACATGCGTTCTTATCTCTGATCTGGCGCATGTAAACGTGACCAATCCGGCAACGGAACACGAACAGACCATGCCGGTCTTTTCCTGACCATTTTACTACTCCTTGAGGACCATCAAAATGACTGTGACCACGGTTTCCAGCCGGGGCGCTGCCTTTGTGCGCCTGCATGAAGGTTGCCCCACGACCGCCTATCTCGATCCCGTCGGCGTGCCGACCATCGGGCCGGGCTTCACCATGGCCTCGCCCTACTGCAAGGCCGAGCTTGAAAAGATCGGGATCACCTCGCTTGTTCCCGGAAAGACGAAAATCGCGACGAAAGACTGCGACCGGATCCTGCAGGTGGTGCTGAACACCGGCTATGGCAAGGAAGTCGTCGCGAACTCGCCGGATGATCGCACGCAAGCCCAGATGGATGCCGGGACCTCGGCCGCCTATAATCTCGGTGGCCGCGTCGTCTCCAAATGGCAGTTCGGCAAGCTCTGGCGGGCGGGCAAGCTGAAGCAAGCCGCCGACTATCTCGGCAGCCATTATAACACCGCCGGCGGCAAGCGGCTGCCCGGCCTGGTGCGAAGGCGCAAGGAAGAGGCGCGGCTGTTCGAAAAGGGCATCTATACCGGTGTCGACACGGCGGCACCCGCGCCTGAGGGCGTGCCCCGTCAGGTCACGGCAAAGCCTGCCGTCACCGCTGATCCGGTGGTGAAGGAAGCGCAGGAATTGCTGACGGCGCGCGGCTTTGATCCGGGTGCGATTGATGGCTGGTTCGGGCAGAAGACAAAGGCGGCGGTGCTCGCCTATCAGATAGCGCACCCGCATCTCGTCAATGACGGCATTATCGGCCCGGCAACACTCGCCCAGCTGCGCCGTGATGCCAAGGCCATCAAGGCGGCGGCCGCCAAATCCGGCGCCTCTGCCGCCGCTGCCAGTGCCGCCGCCTGGACGGCAGGCCTGCCATGGGGCTGGATTGCGGCCGGTGTCGCCGGGGCGGCCATCCTCTGGTTTGCGTGGAAATACCGCGACATTCTTGCCCGCCGCATCAATACCATCACCGGTCATGAGGTAGAGGTATGATTGCAGCCCTCCTCTCGTTTCTGGTGAAGATCGGCGCTGGCGGGATCCTCGACAAGGCGGTGGCGCTCATGGAAAGCCGCGCCGCCGCGGCAACCGATCAGAAGAAGATCGAAGCGGATCTGACGGCCGAATATCTGAAACAGGTGATCGAAGAAACCCGGACGCTCGCCGATCTCAATGCGAAAAAGCTCGCGGTCCCGTGGTTCTGGATCTTCGCCGCGCTCTTCCTTGTGCCGCTGGCCATCTGGTGGGCGGCGATCTGCCTCTACAACATGCTGTGGTGTCCCGACTGTGTCTATGCGCAGGCCTGGACGATCGCCGCTTTCCCGGCCCCGCTCGATCAGTGGGCCGGCAACATGATCCAGTGGGTCTTCTATATCGGCTCCGGCGTTGCCGGGCTGCGGGCAATCCTGAAATAGCGGGGCATCAACATGACGGTCGATCTGGCGCGGCAGCTGGGCGAAGTGCAGGGCAAGCTTGATGCCCTGATCCAGAAGGTGGATGAAAACAGCGCCAGCCATTCGGATATCCATCACCGGCTCAACACGGTCGAGCACCAGAACGAACGCTTGCTGGAGCAGAACCGGGCGCTATCCGAGCGCCTCGGCGAAACCGAGGAATTCGTCGCCGAGTATCAGAAGATCAAGCAGATTGGCCGCGGCTACATCCTCGGCGCTGCCATGGCCGGAACGGGGTTCGGCGTGTGGCTCTCCGACGGGCTTATGCAGATGCTGCGGGCGCTGAAGGGAGGGTGAGGAAACTCGAGTGAGTTCTAAATCTGCCCCTTATCCCCAGACTTCTGCCGATGCTGCATCGAAGTAGTCTATCTTCAAAGCAGGTATTGAGTGGTGCCTCAAAGCGGCAATGCCGTCGACACGGGAACGAATTTCGACATTTGATCTATCTGATGGATCTCCATAAAGGCTTACAAATAGATGAGAAATTTTGCCGTAACCAATCAAGTTTAGGATGTGCGCATCGTTGTCAGCGAAAGAATGGCCGTACACGAAGAGGGCCGTACCATTTCTAGCATTGGCCTGGCATACCGAAGCATAGCTTTTGTAACAGTGATGTAGGTAGGCGCTATGCTGGATTTTCGCTAACTTGCTTCTACTGTTTCCTTCAGCAACAAACACGGGAAAGAGGTTCTTACCAAGGGCTTCGTTAGCCTGCGTGACGAGCGTTTTTCCTGTATTTATCCATGTGTATTTTTGAAGTTGATAACCTGCGTCAAAAAGATGGAGTGCACCATGTAGGTAATGAATGTTTTGGCCGTGAGCAGCCCTTTCCCCCTGCCACTCGACGTAGGTTGCATCGTCGTTGGTGCGATCTGTACGAAAACCATCGTCGTGTTCGAGTGAAATCTGATCCGCCTCACCATTTTCTTCGTGCATCAAGGCCCAATACAATAGAAGATCATAGTTCATGGTATAGATTTTACCGCCAACACCATGACCGACAAAATTGCTTAAGAAAGCGCGGCATGCAGCATATCTTGCGTCGTCGATATCGCTCGGAAGGGAAGGGTGTCGTCCCGCAACCGCTTGTATCAAATTAGCCTTTAGGTTCTCGGCGTCATGTATAAGCTTATCTTTTAAATTGGTCGAGGTTTTATCATAAACACTGAAAATTGCAGAAGCGCTTTGAAGAGCACGAATTACTTCTTCAAAATCTTGAGTTTGTAGGGCTTCAAATATGCGGATAACCTCCGTAGACATATTTTTTTTGGCAACTTCAAAAAGAGATCCGTAGGAGAAAATGTTTCTCTTGCAGGCAATACTAAAGCCGTTCCCGATTAGTAGATGCCTCTTGTTGTATTTTTTGGAAATCTCAAGCGCTCTTTGGAAATTAATTGTTTCCATAGTTTTAATCGAAACCCTCTTAAATTTGATATTTGTGCTGTTCCATGATTTCACATTTAAGTCCACCTAGTAGAATAGGTGAATTGAGAGGAAATAGCGTTGAGACGCACGAAATATCTGCGGCCTGACTGGCGACAATTTCTATTATAGAGCAAAATAATGAAACATAGACGTTAGTAGTGGTCTTTCAGAAATTGGTTCATGATGGATTTCACAGTTGAATTTAAGATTAAGTCTAACAATGATAAGACGACAATCGAAAATACTGGAGTTAGTGTCATTTAAATCTCAGCATTCGAACTTAGCGTTGCTCCGAAATCTAATTTATCAGATGGGCTCACACTCATTGATTTTCAACGCCCTAAAAAGCCGGCGAAGCGTGTGCTTCACCGGCTATTTTTCTGCCCGGCATCGGGCGGCTCGCAGCCCGCCAAGGCTGCAAACGACGGGCCAGTCGCCAAACGTGTCCCGTCCGGCAAGTCACAAGAATCCTCACCGCACCCGAGCGCCTGCGCAGGCGTGAGACGGTGTGGCAGATTCGGTATATTCACACAATGCAAGGAATGATTTCTGTTCGGCCGGTTTCTCCGCCGGCAAAATATATCGGTGGCAAGAAGCTTCTCGCCCGCCGGGTTGCCTCCATCATCGAACAAACCCCGCACGATCTCTATGCCGAGCCTTTTGTTGGCATGGGTGGTGTTTCCTTCCGCCGTTCGCTGGTTGCCCGCTACGAGGTCATTAATGACTTCTCGGGGGACGTGACGACCCTGTTCAGGATCCTGCAGCGGCACTATCCGCAGTTCATGGAGGTGATCAAGTTCCAGCTGTCATCGCGCCGCGAGTTCGAACGGCTGGCGGCGAGTGATCCGTCGACGCTGACTGACCTCGAACGCGCCGCCCGGTTCATCTATCTCCAGCGCCTGGCGTTTGGCGGCAAGGTGAGCGGGCGAAACTTTGGTGTCGATCTTCACGCGCCTGCCAGGTTTGATATCACCCGCCTCGGCCCGATCCTCGAAGAGGTCCATGAACGGCTTTCGGGCGTGGTGATCGAGAACCTGGACTGGCGGGCATTCATCGCGCGCTATGACAGGGAAGGGGCGCTGTTCTACCTCGATCCGCCCTATTACGGCTGCGAGACCGATTACGGCAAAGACTGCTTTCGCCGGGAGGATTTTACCGAAATGGCAGAACTGCTGGCTGGCATCAAAGGGCGTTTCATCCTATCGCTGAATGACCGGCCGGAGGTGCGTGAAATCTTTCGTGCCTTCCGCTTCGCCGATGTGAAGCTCGACTACACGGTCGGCAACGCGCCGCCGAAAACCGTTGGTGAGGTGATCATCCTGGATGGAAAAGAGACGGCGGAAGAAAGGAACCTTCCCCTGTTCTAGGGGGAGGGCATTCTGATGGCTGCTATGCGCTGACAATTTGGACGTTTTCAGCTTCTCGACCTTCTCCCGAAAGCGGCCGTTCGCTGTGCTGCAAGCGGAGGTCCATAAAAGGTGCTACGCAGTCGTTCGCAGGAGCCGAAAAATAGCTGGCCTGATCTTTGAAGGCAGTTCTCGATAATTTATATGTTCGCGCTGCATGGGCGCAGCTAGTATGAAAAGTATACAAAGCTACAGATGTAGACCAAATTTCTTGGGGGAATCCAATTGTATCAGTTTTTAAGCTGGCGAGAACTTTCTGCCGACTACGGCTTTTTCCTTCCCACCGTAGATAGCCCGATGTCAGCCCCTCAGATTCCGGGCTTTCTGGAAGCGCTGAACAATCTACAGGCTGCAACCCAAGCCAAATCATTTGACGAACTCCTCAAAGCCAGCACTGAGATTTCTGAGGAGATCATTCAAGCCCAAGCGCACGCGGTAGACGAAGTTGAGCTACTTCTGCTCGAATATCTTCAATTTGAGATTTCGGTTGCTCCAATTGGGGCTGCGATTAGGAGAGGTCGCTTTGATTGTGCCTTCGACTGGATACATAACGGCCTGAGCGACAGAATAGTGTCAAGTGTTCAACGAGAGTTCATTTACGGGCGACTATTTCGTTTCGTCGGCAATCTAGTGGATATGTTGCCGAGAAACTTTCCAAATACGTTTTTGGAATGGGCTGACAGTTTTTTCTACTATTCCCGTCATCAATCTGCGATGCAGACTCCGGCAGATAGGATTGCAGTGCTTCTGGAAGCCACAGTATTCAAACTGCCAGCCGACATGAGCTTAGCAATAAGGGCTTCGATAAGTCTGATGTGTTGGGGCAGAGGCGTGGGGCATGAAAGCGCAGCTAGCGTCGCTGCCGAACTCAGAAACCTCTACGATATAGAAGCCATACCGAGAGACATCAAAGCTCTGATCGCCAAAGCATTTTCGACCAGGAGTTGCGATTTAATTGGGGAGCCCCACCACAGATGGGCAAAAATCGTAGTGCAAGACTACCCCGACCGACTGCTTCAGCACGAGCCCTTTCAGTACCTCTTTGCGTCGTTTGAAGATGTCGGGGACTGGGATGAGAACATCGACCGCTTGGTTGAAGCCGCTCAAGAGTACTCAGATGGAGTTCGAGATGATTTCCCGACCTATACAGATTGGCTGATTGCTCTCGATCGGCCGTCCAGTTTGTTGAGTCCTGCGGCGAAGTTCGCGTTAGATAATGATCGTGCAGCAGATTTCGCTAGAATTCTTGCCGCTTGGTATGGCGGTGAAATTGAAACTGCTTCTGCCGGGTTCAGTGTCCTTTTGCCGACTGCAATTTCCGGTGTTGGGTTTCTTGGGAACGACACTGAAATGGTCGGTTTTCGCGGAAAATTTGCCGGTACGGCCAAGGTAGTGGAAGCGATGAATGAAGCCACCAACGACGCGCTGGGAACGACTCGAACAGTGCAAGCGGGCCCCGAACTAAATCTAGTTCCAGCCCGTCCCGGGCAGCCGAACAGAGATTCTGCGAGCGCATTCGAAGACGCGCTGAAGGACTTCTACAATGTTCCAGCTTTAGTCGAGAAGCTGGCGGAATCTCGCGCCTTTACATGTTTCCCCCATAACCTTCACCCGCTTCAAGCGTTGATCTCGCGGGAGGCGAATGAATGCTGGCCGTTGAGTTCCAGTCTAAGGACTCCGCTCCCAGATCGGCAAATTCGGCGGGCAGCCATCTGGGCTTCATGTGATGATTGGTATTCTGAAATGGAGGCGAAATCGGCGTTAGAATTTCTTCATAAGCATGACGTCGAAACTCATGTATATCTTGGGCGGGAGGCTGGTCGAAAGAACTTCCTGGAAATGTACCGTGATCCTGCCTATGACTTCATCCATGTAGTAGGGCACGGAGTTTTTGACCACTGGGAGTTCGGTTCCTCAAAAATCCTCGTCAACCAGGATGAGGCGGTTGCCGTAGACGACCTAGTGGGCCTCCACCAAGATAGCGAAGGGAGGCGCCTCCTTTGCTTGAACATTTGTGATGGCGGCGTTTCGGATGGCTTGGGTGGTATACAAAAACTGGGACTCGCACCTTCATTGGCTTCACCAGCACAAGCGGCCGTTTCGCACCTCTGGCCCGTTGAACCCCGAGTAGCTTCGGCCTTTGGTTTGACATTTTGTTCCGAGTTGGTGGCTGCACAAAATGACCATTTTGGAGCATTTGCTGAAACTCTAAAACGTGTTCGCGAACCTTGGGAGCAACGTGTTGCGTCTCTGCGATACCAGTTCGAAGGGGAAATATTGGAACGACTAGAGAATTTCAAAGCCACAGAAGATATTTTTAATTGGGCGTCCCCTGTATTCTTTCAATAGCAGCAGGCTATTGCTTCCTTGTTTCTCTGGGCCGCGATGGGAAATTACTTGAGGTTAATGGCCGCTTCGACGGGCTACGTTGCAGGACTAGTCAGAAACGTCAACGGCAGCTTTAGGCCGGAATTGCCATCACAGCCACGGCCGATGAATGTCAGCCAAACACGATCAGAGCACATGGGTCGCTATTCCCCTTCCGGCCCCGTAGGCGCCGGTGTGATGGTGATTGGATCTACTGCTGGAATGCAGGAGAGAAGGCGAGGCAGGGCTTGCTCGTTATTGGGGGCTGTAACAGCAAACGATCTTGGCCGCTGTTCGAATTCTTGTAGCACCAGCCATCATCAGGATCGCTGGTGAAGTGGACGCCTGAGCCGGTGTTGTGCCTGCAAAACAAGCTTCCGACATCGGTACCTGAGAACCGAAAGTCTCCGGGAACTTTTGCAGAACATCTTACTGATTCGCTGTGTCAGATTTGTGTCACTTTTTCCTGCTTGTTCCCTTAATGTTCACGTTCATGCCTGCCCAAACTTACACGTCCGCCTTACCCTTGCTCTTTTTCTCTTGCGTATTCTCAGGGCCTGCCGTATACGCAGCAGCGGGACACCTCTCCCCAACGAGAGGCCTCTATCTGGAAGGGTAGCTCCAATGACTGATTTTGCGAAACCGGACATGCGTCCGGAAAATCCCCGTTTTTCTTCAGGCCCGTGTGCGAAGCGTCCTGGCTGGACGCCCGAAGCGTTGAATGACGCTGCCGTTGGCCGTTCCCACCGTGCAAAGATCGGCAAGGCGAAGCTCAAGGAAGCGATCGACCTGACGCGCGAGATCCTCGGTGTTCCTGCTGATTATCGCATCGGCATCGTTCCCGCATCTGATACAGGCGCCGTGGAAATGGCCCTCTGGTCGTTGCTCGGCGAACGCGGCGTCGACATGCTCGCCTGGGAATCATTCGGTTCGGGCTGGGTCACCGATGTCATCAAGCAGCTGAAGCTCAAGGATGCCCGCAAGCTCGAGGCACCTTACGGCCAGTTGCCGGACCTCTCGCAGGTCAATTTCGACAATGATGTGGTCTTCACCTGGAATGGTACGACCTCGGGCGTTCGTGTTCCGAATGCCGATTTCATTCCCGATGACCGCAAGGGCCTCGCCATCTGCGATGCGACTTCTGCCGTTTTCGCGCAGGATGTCGATTTCGCCAAGCTCGATGTTGTCACCTTCTCCTGGCAGAAGGTTCTCGGCGGTGAGGGCGGTCACGGTATCCTGATCCTGTCGCCGCGCGCCGTTGCGCGTCTTGAGACCTACACGCCGGCCTGGCCGCTGCCGAAGATCTTCCGCATGACCAAGGGCGGCAAGCTGATCGAGGGCATCTTCGTCGGCGAAACCATCAACACGCCGTCGATGCTCTGCGTCGAGGACTATCTTGATGCGCTCAAATGGGCCAAGACTGTTGGCGGCCTCAAGGGGCTGATGGAACGCGCCGATGCCAATGCCAAGGTGATCTTCGATTTCGTTGACACCCATGACTGGATCGAGAACCTCGCCGAAGTCGCCGAGACCCGCTCCAACACCTCTGTCTGCCTGAAGATCGTCGATCCGGCCGTTCAGGCGCTTGATGCCGATGCCCAGGCCGCTTTTGCCAAGGGCATTGTCTCGGCGCTCGACAAGGAAGGCGTTGCCTTTGATATCGGCGCCTATCGCGATGCGCCGTCCGGCCTTCGCATCTGGGCCGGTTCGACGGTTGAGACCGCCGACATGAAGGCGCTGATGGGCTGGCTCGAATGGGCTTTCGAGACCGAGAAGGCCAAGCTTTCCGCCAAGGCCGCCTGAGCGGACAACCCCCGGGGGAGGTCCTCGGTGATCCTTTCGACACGCGTTCTGAGTTTCATTGCCGATACGCTGGCGCTGGTGATATTCTTCACCATCACCAGCGGTCTCAATGAGCGGTTCGTAGCCGGAATGGACTGGTCCGAGGTCCTCGTCTCCCGTTCCGTCGGCGCTCTTCTGATGGTCGCGACGGCGCGACCTTATGGCGTGTGGCGAGACTGGCTGTTTGCCCGGGTAAAACCCTCGGGCCGGCTTTTCGATTTTGCGACCGACGCCTTCGCGCTCCTGGCCTTTCAGGTGCCGATCTATGTGGTCATCCTGGTCATCGGCGGTGCCGGTGCCGGTGGGATCCTCAAGGGGGCGGCGGGCTTCGCCGTTCTGATGCTGGTTCTTGGTCGCCCCTACGGCATGTTTCTCGAATTCGTCCGCGGCCTTTTCGGGCTGACGGACCCGGGACAGAAGCCGATGTCGCTCGGTGGCTGAGACTGAATTTCTGATGCCGGACCGCGGGAGGCCCGGTGCTTTTGAACCCATTTCCGGCCGCGGCTGATCGCCCGGCGCAGAAGAAAAACAGGAGGCCTATCATGGCACCTCGCGTACTCGTATCGGACGCTTTGTCGGACGCCGCCGTGCAGATCTTCAAGGATCGCGGCGTAGACGTCGATTTCCAGCCGAAGCTCGGCAAGGACAAGGACAAGCTGCTCGAAATCATCGGCCAGTATGATGGTCTGGCGATCCGCTCGGCCACCAAGGCGACCGAAAAGCTGATCGAAGCAGCCACCAATCTGAAGGTGATCGGCCGCGCCGGTATCGGCGTCGACAATGTTGATATCCCTGCCGCCTCGCGCCGCGGCATCATTGTCATGAACACGCCGTTCGGCAACTCGATCACCACCGCAGAACATGCAATCTCGCTGATGCTGGCCGTGGCCCGTCAGATCCCCGCCGCCGATGCCTCGACCCAGGCCGGCAAGTGGGAAAAATCGAAATTCATGGGTGTCGAGATCACCGGCAAGACGCTCGGCGTCATCGGCGCCGGCAATATCGGCTCGATCGTCTGCAACCGCGCCATCGGGCTGAAGATGAACGTCATCGCCTATGACCCCTTCCTGTCGCAGGAACGCGCCGAGGCGATCGGCGTCACCAAGGTCGAGCTCGACGAGCTGCTGGCCAAGGCTGATTTCATCACGCTGCATGTGCCGATGACAGACAAGACCCGTGGCATTATCGGCGCCGAAGCACTGGCCAAGACCAAGCCGGGCGTTCGCATCATCAACTGCGCCCGTGGCGGTCTGGTCGATGAGGCGGCTCTTGCTGAAGCCATCAAGTCCGGCCATGTCGCAGGTGCAGGCTTCGACGTGTTCGAGACCGAGCCGGCAACGGAAAGCCCGCTTTTCGGCTTGCCAAACGTCGTCTGCACGCCGCATCTGGGCGCATCGACCACGGAAGCGCAGGAAAATGTGGCGCTGCAGGTTGCAGAGCAGATGTCGGATTACCTCCTGAAGGGCGCCGTTACCAATGCAATCAACATGCCGTCAATCTCGGCTGAGGAAGCCCCGCGTCTGAAGCCGGTCATCAAGCTGGCTGAAGTTCTGGGCGCCTTTGCCGGACAGGTCACGGAAAACCCGATCAAGCAGGTCGAGGTGCTCTATGACGGCAATGTTGCACAGCTGAACACCACGGCGCTCACCAGCGCGCTGGTTGCTGGACTGCTGCGTCCGATGGTCGCCGACGTCAACATGGTTTCGGCGCCGATCATGCTCAAGGACAAGGGCATCATCCTGCAGGAGACCAAGCGCGACAAGTCGGGCGTCTATGACGGCTATATCAAGCTGACGGTCACCACCGAAAAGCAGACCCGTTCGGTCGCCGGCACGGTGTTCTCGGATGGCAAGCCGCGTTTCATCCAGATCAAGGGCATCAATATCGATGCCGATGTCGGCCCGCACATGGTCTACATCTCCAACACCGACGTGCCCGGCATGATCGGCTTCATGGGTACGACGCTCGGCGAGGCTGGCGTCAATATCGCCAACTTCCAGCTCGGACGCGATGCCCTGGGCGGCGATGCCATTGCGCTTCTCTATGTCGATGAACAGCCGACCCAGGCGGTTCTCGACAAGCTTCTGTCCAACCCGGCCATCAAGCAGGCAAAGCCGCTCGAATTTCCGGTTGAATAAGATTTCACGACCTTGAGTGCGACTGACCCGGTTTCCGGAAACGGAACCGGGTCTTTTTTTGTCTGCCGTTTCCAGCCGGGACGGCGCGGCAAACGCAATCTGACGCCCAGCCTAACGCAAAGCCTTTCCCCTTCCTCAGGCCATCGGCAAGCGGTGGTTGTCGGTCCCGTCGGGGCCTGTTCATTTTCAACATGAGGTCTTAAGCTGGCGCAGACCGGGCTTCGATCGGGGTTTAGGCGGAGGGGTGCCCATGCGTTTCGTTGTTTCGTCTGCGGGAATGGTTTTCACTGCTCTTTTGTCGAGTGCGCCCGTTCATGCCGCAGGTCCGTGGGATCTGCCCTCCGGCCGGCAGGCGCATCTGGCCGGTGGGGATGTGGAGATCAGCTTCAACGAACAATGGGGCACGATGCTGATCATGGAATTCTATGTGCCCGATATGCCCGCAGAGGTCGGATATGCTGATGATGCGCTGTTCGACGATGCCAGGATATTGTGCGAGCGAGTTGCCATTCCTGTGGCGAAGGAATTGCCGGACGATATTGTCGGTGCGCTGGTTCTTATGAAGCCTTTCGATCTTCGGCGCGGCACTTATTTCGGCGCGTCCTATAGCGACAGACTTGCCGCCTATGAAATGCCGTTCAGTGATGGCAGTTGTCTTGATCCGCGCGAGTAGCCTTTTGCGTCTTTCGGCGCGAAAAATTCATTTTTCTTGCCTCTTGCCCTTCTGCTTTCTATATCTGCAGCCGAAACCGGGCCTTTGAGGCCTGAAAAGAACGAAAGCCGGATCAAATCCGGCACTATCCACATCCAACCTTGAACTGGACTGGCGGATCAATGAACACTTTGGATATCGAGAAGAAGCCCGAGGACACGCGGGTCGTGGTCGCCATGTCGGGCGGCGTTGACAGTTCCGTTGTTGCGGGACTTCTGAAGCGCGAGGGCTATGATGTCCTCGGCATCACCCTGCAACTTTACGATCATGGTGCTGCCGTGCACCGGGCGGGCTCCTGCTGCGCCGGCCAGGATATCGACGATGCGCGTCGCGTTTCGGAGCTTCTGGGCATTCCCCATTATGTGCTGGATTACGAGGCGCGCTTCCGCGAGACGGTCATCAATCCTTTCGCTGAAAGCTATATGGCGGGGGAAACGCCTATCCCATGCGTTGCCTGCAACCAGACAGTCAAATTTGCTGATCTGCTGCAAACGGCGCGCGAGCTTGGCGCCGATGCGCTGGCGACCGGCCATTATATCCGGTCGCGGCACAATCCTTCAGCCGGGAACCCGTCGCGCCGCGCACTGTACCGGCCGGTCGATGCCGATCGCGATCAGAGCTATTTCCTGTTCGCCACCACGCAGGAGCAGATTGACTTCCTGCGCTTCCCGCTCGGCGGATTGCCGAAGTCGGAAACCCGGCGGCTGGCCGAAGACATGGGGCTTGTGGTTGCGGCAAAACCCGACAGCCAGGACATCTGTTTCGTGCCGCAGGGCAAATATTCCGATGTCATTGCCAAGATCAAGCCGAATGCGGCGCTGGCCGGTGACATCGTCCATCTTGATGGTCGTGTGCTCGGCCAGCATGACGGTATCGTCCGTTACACGATCGGCCAGCGCAAGGGCCTCGGTGTCGCCACCGGTGAGCCGCTTTACGTGGTGCATCTCGATGCGCGCGGACGCCGGGTGATCGTCGGCCCGCGGGAGGCGCTCGAGACCCGGCGCATCTATCTGCGTGACGTCAACTGGCTGGGTGACCTGCCGCTGGCAGACCAGGCGAAGGATGGTTTTTCCTGCTTTGCCAAGGTCCGCTCGACGCGGCCACCGCTGCCGGTGGTGCTGCATGCCGATGATACAGGCATCTATGTCGATCTGGTCGAGGGGGAGGCGGGCATTGCCAACGGGCAGGCCTGCGTTCTCTATGATGCGCCCGGCAATGATGCGCGGGTTTTCGGGGGCGGTTTTATCGATCACTCCGAGCGCTCTGAAGATGCCGAAACCGCACTGCGCTCACTGCTTGACGGACTGGCGGCCTGAACGACAACCGTGCTCGGCGATGCGGTCGATCATCGGACGGTCTGCCCGGCGCCACGGTGATCTGAAGTGTTTCCGCGACACGCCGGCGCCGGCTTTTCGTCCGCGAACGCGCAAAGCTTTGAGGCAGGGCGCTTTCCGTTTCAGGCAAAAGCGTCCGCGATTTGCGGTGCCGCGGCCGGTTCTGGCCGCGGCGCTCGCTCAGGCTCTGATGGTGGCGTCTGCGGATTTGAACAGTTTCAGCGATTCCACATAGGCGACATGGCAAAGCTGAGAGACATAGCTGACAATGTCTTCGGCCCAGCCATAGCCGTAATGAGCGAATAGCCAGATGACCAGCGCTGCCAGTATGACCGGGTAGATCAGCCCGCGCAGCACCAGAAGCGCGATGCCGACAATCACGAAGGCCAGCAGGCCGTAAAAGATCGAGGGGCCGAGTGCGACGCCGTCCGAATGGGCGAGATAGCCCATATAGACAGCGAAAATAACCGAGAGCGCGCCCAGTAAACGGTCACGAACAAGGCGATGCGTACGCGAAAAATCTGCCATTTGGGTTCTCCTCCCTGAAGAACGGTTCAAACCGGGCTGGTGTTCCATGCAAAATGCGCCGTGTCGTTGCCGAATGTCGCGGCGAGAATATAGTCTGCGATCACAGTCGAACTCGTGCGTTCCAAGGCTATGCGATGCCCTTTTTCACCGATGAGGCGGCGCTTCACATCGTCGTGGCGCAACTCCTCCATCAGCGCGACCAGATGATCACGGTCGCGATATTCAACGACACCGTCTTCATAGAGATCGCAATGCCGGCTTGCGGCGAAGGTCAAGGTGGTGATGCCCTGTCCCAGAAGCTGGCCGAGACGGTCAGAGCTGTAGAGATATGGCGTCTTGGCAGGGTCGGTGTCATCAAGCGGCAGATTGGGCGACACGGCGCCTTCGGCCAGTGCGTCAAGGAAGGGGGTGCTGGTAAGCCGTTCGGAATTGAAAGAGCGTCCGCCGGCATTGAAGCGGTAGTCCTTGCTCAGATGGGCGATGATGTGGTCGAGCTGCTCTTCCCGCTTCTCGATGCCTGTGCCGAGGAACTGACCGTCGAATTTCAGGTCTTCGCGGGCGATGTCAAAAACGCGGGCGGTTTCGATCCCGGCATCGGCCGGATTGGGCATGAAGAAGGTTTTGCCCTTGGGCAGGCCCAGTTTTTCCAGCGCCTGCCTGTCAGCCGTGGTGATGAAGACGGCATCCATATAAGCTGCCCGCTCGGCGAAATCGCCCATCGTCTTGGGCCGGAAGATCGGGTCAAGATTGAACGCTGCCAGTCGCACGCCCGGGAGCGCGTCGCGCAGCCGCTGATAGGTGGTGCCGTCGATCAGATCGCAATGGCCGAAAACGATCAGATGCGGTTTGTAGTGTCCGGCGGCTTCGATCAGCTTTTCGCGCATCTTCGTCTTGCCCAGCTTCTGCGTGTTGAAGGGCGTTGCCTCACGGGCGTGATCGCGATCGGAAAAGCACAGGGCATTATGACCCGCACGGACGAAGCCATTGGCGAGCTTGTTCTCGACGCTGTAATAATTCCTGAAGAGGTGTTTGCGGTCGAAATAGCCAACAATAAGAATGCGCATGGCGCTCAGGTCGAGGCGTCGGCCGGCCGACGGATGTTTGGGAGTTTGCGGAATTTCTCTGTCTCCTTGTCAAACCAGGCTGGCGATGGTGAACGGCCTGTCAGTCGTGTCACGATATATGTCAGGAACTCGGGTGAAAGATAGGGCAGGGCGCTATCTGACTCCCGTCTTCTCTTCCATGATGACGAGACCATCTGCCGCATGATCTGCTTGCGCGTTTCATCGGGCAGCTCCTTTTGGCGCAGAAATGGTGCCAGCGCCAGGAAACGATCATGCTGCTGCTGCTGCGTGTTGCGCGACAGGTTGCTCTCGCCGGTCGGGCGCAGGTAATAGACATAATCGTCGATAAAGACCATGCAGCGGGCATGATTGGCGAGGCGAAGCGGCAGCGACTGATCCTGGATGAAAATCGTTTCATCAGCGCCGCCGGCAGCTGTCCATAATGCCTTTTCGGCCAAAAAACCCATCCGCACCAGCTTCTTGCGCACGGCAAAGCCGAGCGGATCGTCAATCGGCTTGATCTCTGCCCCGTCGGCAAGGGCCGGATATTCCGATGTCCTTTTCGAGCGGCCGTACACCAGATCGGCGCAATGCTTCTCAGCCGCTGCCAGCATCAGCGTGATGGCATTGTCAGGAAAGAGATCATCGGCGTCTGCGGCGAGAAGATAGCGTCCCGAGGCGAGGCCCGCGGCGGTGTTGAATGCGATCGATGGCCCGCAGTTGCGCGGCAGGCGGTGCAGCTTTATCCGCTCATCCTCACCCGCCAGCGATTGTGCAAGCGCATAAGATCCATCGGTCGAAAGATCATCGACGAGCACGAATTCGACTGCATTGCCCAGTGATGCCGTCTGACGGCGCCAGTTCTCGATGGTTTCTGCGAGAATGTCTGCCTTGTTGTAGACCGCCGAAATGATGCTGAGTGTAGGATGGGACACGCCAGATTATCCTTTGTACCAGAAAATAGCGGCAGACCGTTCGCCAACGGATTGCATCTGTTCAGTCATCCAGAGAGCGATGATGCTTCAATTCTAGGATTGCGGCTGCAATTTGTCTCGTTCAATCTCTGTTTTCGGGGCGATTGCCGCCGCTATTCACGGCTGAGCTCCTCGACCAGTTTGTTCAGAACCAGCATGCCCGGGCCGGTTGCCCGGATCCGGCGGTTGCCGATCCGTTCGATGAGGCCGAGATCTGTAAGGAAGGCTTCACGCTCCGGATCAAGCCCGTGCCCGGCAATGTCGGCCCAGCGGGCAATATCGAGGCCCTCGGTAACGCGGAGCCCCATCAGCAGCATCTCGTCGGCCTGCTCTTCGGCGTTCAGCAGGCTTTCCTCGACAATGCCATTGCCGCTGGCTTCGACGCGTTCGAGCCAGTTTTCCGGATGGCGCTCGGTGGCTGTGGCACGCTTCTCACGGCCATTGCCGAGGCGGCCATGGGCGCCGGGGCCAATGCCGGCATAATCGCCATAGCGCCAATAGGTGAGGTTGTGGCGGCTTTCCGCCCCCGGGATCGCGTGATTGGAGACCTCATAGGCCGGCAGGCCATGCGCAGCCGTCACGGCCTGGGTGACCTCGTAGAGATCGGCAGCGTGATCCTCGTCGGGAATGATGATCTTGCCGGCGCGATGAAGGCCGTAAAAGGCCGTGCCTTCCTCAATCGTCAGCTGGTAGAGCGACAGATGATCCGCGGCAAGGCCGATGGCCTGCTGCAATTCGTCGGCCCAGTCATCCGGTCGCTGGTCAGGGCGGGCATAAATGAGATCGAAGGACATGCGCGGAAAGATGTCGCGCGCCAGCGTGATGGCGCCCAGCGCCTGATCGAGATTGTGGAGACGCCCGAGAAAGCGCAGATCCTTGTCATTCAGAGCCTGGACGCCAAGCGAAACCCGGTTGATGCCGGCTGAGCGGTAGCCGCGAAAACGATCGGCTTCAACGCTTGATGGATTGGCCTCGAGGGTCACTTCAATGCCGTGCGGCACATGCCATGCTCCGGCCACAGCATCGAGGATGGTTGCGAGCGTCTGCGGTTCCATCAGCGAGGGGGTGCCGCCGCCGAAGAAAATGCTGGTGACCGTGCGTGGCCCGGACAGGGCGCGCATATGGGCAATCTCAGTGGCAAAGGCCCTGGCAAAGCGCGCCTGATCGACCGGCTGGTGCCGGACATGGCTGTTGAAATCGCAATAGGGGCACTTCGCGGCACAGAACGGCCAGTGCAGATAGATGCCGAAGCCGGGTTCGCCGTCATCGCCATTGATGCGGCCGAAAAGGTCGAGATCCGTCGTCAGTGTGAAAGCCCCGTTTCAACGAAAAGCTTGAAAGCGCGGGCACGGTGCGACAGCGCACCACCATCGCCCGGGCCACCGCTGGCCTTCTCGTCCGCTTCCATTTCACCAAAGGTGCGCTGATGGCCGGTGGGCTGGAACAACGGGTCATAGCCATGGCCCTTGTCGCCGCGCGGCGGCCAGACGATGCTGCCCTCGACTTCGCCGCGGAAGGTTTCCGTATGACCATCCGGCCAGGCAAGGCAGAGCACGCAGACAAAGCGTGCGGTGCGGCGTTCCGCCGTCGTGGCACCGACGGCCACAAGCGCGTCATGGACCTTGCGCATTGCCATCGGCATGTCGCGGCTGCCATCGGCGGTCTCCGCCCAGTCGGCCGTGTAGACGCCGGGATCGCCGCCGAGTGCGTCGACGCACAGTCCGGAATCATCGGCGAGCGCCGGCTTGCCAGAGGCCTTTGCCGAAGCGCGGGCCTTGATCGCGGCGTTTTCCTCGAATGTCGTCCCGGTTTCATCCGGCACGGCAAAGTTCAGTTCGGCGGCTGAGGAGGCGGTGAAGCCGAGCGGCGCGATCAGCGCGGCGATCTCGGCAATCTTGCCGCGGTTGTGGCTGGCGACAACGATGGTCTTTTCGTCAAGCTTACGCATTTTCTGTCCTGTCACAGGTTCCACAGACGTTTTTCCGCACATTCCAGGCTATTGCCGGCGGGATCGCGGAAATAGACCGACCGCGCCCCGTTCGGCCAGCGGAAATCCGCTTCGACGGGTACGGCATGTTCTTCAAGCCGCGCCCGCAATGCGGCAAAGTCGTCGCCTTCAAGTGTGAAGCAAAGATGGCCCGCGCCCTTTGCCCCATGGGGTGGCACGGGCAGGGCGCCGCTGGGAGCGGGAATGGCCGTTTCCTCCGGGTTGAAGATCAGCAAAACGCCAGATCCCGCCTTGAAGAAGATGTGCCGGTTTGCCTGCGCTGCGATTTTGGTCAGTCCGAGAATACCGCCGTAAAAGGCTTCGGCGGCATCAAGGTCATCAACATAAAGCGCAGATTCGAGGATCCCGGCAATCATGGCTTCATTCCGTTTCAGCCGGCAATCGCCGTTTTCTGCATCGATACGAGATCGGCAATGCCGTTTCTGGCCAGATCGAGCAGGGTCAGAAGCTCCTCCTGGCTGAAGGGCTTGCCTTCGGCGGTGCCTTGCACTTCGACAATGCCGCCGGTACCGGTCATGACGAAATTGGCGTCGGTCTCGGCAGATGAATCTTCCAGATAATCGAGGTCGATGACCGGCTGCCCGGCAAAGATGCCGCAGGAAATGGCGGCGACATGAT
The DNA here is from genome assembly GCF_013184775.1 of Martelella sp. HB161492. Classification (GTDB taxonomy): domain Bacteria; phylum Pseudomonadota; class Alphaproteobacteria; order Rhizobiales; family Rhizobiaceae; genus Martelella. The sequence continues at coordinate 78,211 of NZ_JAATVV010000017.1, read as the reverse complement.
CCTTCAGGACACGCTCCGTCTTGACCATGTTGCGGGCTTCCATCCATTTCAGGCAATCATAGAGCGCGATCCATGCGCCGGTGATTGATGCCGTGCGGGTGCCGCCATCGGCCTGCAGCACATCGCAATCGAGGCTGATCTGGCGTTCGCCCAATGCCTCGAGATCGACGACGGCGCGCAGCGAACGGCCGATCAGACGCTGGATCTCCAGTGTGCGGCCGCCCTGCTTGCCGGCAGATGCCTCCCGGCGCATGCGTTCGCCGGTGGCGCGCGGCAGCATGCCATATTCGGCGGTGACCCAGCCCTTGCCGCCATTGCGCAGCCACGGCGGGACACGATCTTCCAGCGTTGCGGTGCAGAGTACATGGGTGTCGCCGAATTTCACCAGGCACGAGCCTTCGGCATGTTTGGAATAGCCGCGCTCGAATGTGACATTACGCATCTGATTGAGTTGTCTGCCTGATGGCCGCATGGTTTGTCCTTCCCTTTTGACTTAACCGGGGTTCTACGGAAGCCCAACATCTTTTGCAAAGGAAAACATCTGCGCGCTCCGGCAGACTTGTGCGATTGCTAAGCACGCCACGCTCACTATATTGATGATATTGATCACCGTGAAACCGTTGGGCTGAACGCAAGGCCAGAATGAAGAAAGATCACGACGCATTTTCCGAAACGCCGGCGCTGACGCTGGACGACAGATCGCGGGATGTTTTCCGCACCATCGTTGAAGCCTATCTCGACAGCGGCGAGCCACTCGGATCGCGCAATCTGTCCAGGCTGTTGCCGATGTCCCTGTCTCCGGCCTCGGTGCGCAATGTCATGAGCGACCTTGAAGAGCTGGGGCTGATCTACTCCCCGCATGTCAGCGCTGGTCGCCTGCCCACCGAGACGGGCCTGCGCTTTTTCGTCGACGCCTTCATGCAGGTCGGGGATCTGGCCGAGAAGGAGCGCGCCGAGATTGATCGTCACATGGGCCGGGCTACGACCGGGCGCCCTGTCGATGCCTTCCTCAATGATGCGAGCCAGATGCTTTCCGGGCTCTCCCGCGGCGCCGGGCTGGTCGTGACGACCAAGAGCGATGCCGTGCTGAAACATGTCGAGTTCATCAGGCTTGAACCGACCAAGGCGCTCGCAGTGCTGGTTGGCGAGCATAATGAGGTTGAGAACCGGATCGTCGAACTGCCGGCAGGGACGACATCGTCACAGTTGACGGCGGCGGCCAATTTTCTCAATGCCCATCTGAACGGGCAGACCCTGCCGGAGCTGCGCAGTGTTCTGACGCGGCTGAAGGATGAGGTGCGCAGCGAGCTTGATCAGCTGTCTCAGGATCTCGTCGCCCGTGGTCTGGCCGTCTGGTCAGGCGGCGGCGAGGAGGGCAAGCCCGGGCGGCTGATCGTGCGCGGACGCGCCAATCTTTTGCAGGGCGTCGCCGATATCGGCGATATCGACCGGCTGCGGATGCTGTTTGATGATCTGGAGCGCAAGGACAGCCTGATCGAGCTCATCAGCCTGGCCGAATCAGGCTCGGGGGTCAGGATCTTCATCGGATCGGAAAACAAGCTGTTCTCGCTCTCCGGCTCCTCGCTGATCGTGGCGCCTTATCGCGATGCGGACAATCATGTGGTTGGTGCCGTCGGAGTGATTGGTCCGACAAGGCTCAATTATGCCCGCATCGTTCCTGTGGTGGATTACACGGCAAATATGCTTTCCCGCCTCTCGCGTTCGTCCTGAACGCAGCTGTCTCACAATCTGAGGTCTTGATTTTTCGGGGACGAACCTCGATATCGGGGCACGACAACATCAAGAACACTTACCTGCGGAGACCGTCATGACCGACGAGACCAAGAAGACCGGAACTGACGCGGCCGAGAACGAAACCGTGATCGATCTGGACGCTGCGCGCGCTGCCGATAATGAGGCGCAGGCTGGCGCCGAAGAGGTCGCTGCCGGGCCCGATCCGATCGCTCTGCTGCGTGACGAAAACGAGAAGCTGCGTGACCAGATGCTCCGGCTTGCCGCCGAGATGGAGAACCTGCGGCGTCGCACCGCGCGTGATGTCAAGGATGCCAAGTCTTACGCTGTCAGTGCATTTGCCCGTGATATGCTTGGCGTGTCGGACAATCTGCGGCGAGCGCTGGATGCGATGCCGGAAGAGCAGCGCACCGGTGATGTCGCCGGCTTTGCCGAGGGCGTGGAGATGACCGAGCGTTCGATGCTGGCTGCTCTGGAACGCCACGGCGTCAAGCAGATCGAGGCGGAAGGCCAGAGATTTGATCCGAACTTCCATCAGGCGATGTTTGAGGTTCCCAATCCCGATATTCCGGCCAATACGGTCGTTCAGGTGGTACAGGCCGGCTATGTCATCGGCGATCGCGTCCTGCGCCCGGCAATGGTGGGCGTTTCCAAGGGCGGGCCGCGTTCGGAAGGACCGGCTTCCGCCGAATAGGCGTCTGGCGATCTGCATGATTTCGATCGGCAAAGGCCGCACTCCAAGGGTGCGGCCTTTTGCTGGTCAAAGCCATCGATCTTGCATTCTTGAGGTGGAATAGCCCCTTCCGCCGCCGCCGTCCCCGTGCTTGTCACGGGGATCGAGATTCACAAGACATCGAATAGACGGGTTCTTTCGCCGCCAGGATGCGCGTCGGCTGGATGCCTGTGACAAGCACAGGCATAACGTCAGAAAAAGGGGGCGAGGTTTGTCAGCAGCCTTGGCCGCACCCCAAGGGTGCGGCCTTTTGCTGGTCAGAGCCGTGTGATGATGTTCTCTGGCTCGGCGGAGCCTTGCCGGCCATGCTGCGGTTGAATGATGTGGCGCGCCACCGGCTCTGCGGCCCAATGGCCCTGCTTCGCGGACGCGAGTGTCTCCGGTTTTGCCCCCGGCGGCCTGCGAAGCCAGCCAAACATCTTCGACAATATCTTGTCTTTCAGGCCCGACAGGCCTTTCGGTCTTGCCGCTTTGACCTCTTCGCCGATCTGGAACTGCTGGGCCATCGGCCTGACCTGATGTCCCCGTGCGTTGACATTCTTGTTCTTGATATAGCGGTGCTCCCGATTGACTGGATCTGAATGCGCCCGCTGCGGTAGATTGCCAGGCGGGGCGGGCGCGGGGTAGTTCGGTTGCGGCGGGATAATGTCAGCGGCGGGTGCAGGCCAGGTTGGTTCGGCCGGAATGTCCGGTGCAGCATGTTCATTCGCCTTGACCGCGGGGGCCAGTTGAGCCGCGCTCGCAGATCTCTGATGGGCCGACGGGCCGGAAAGCCCGAATGCCGCCCGCTCAAGCGCGTTGCGTTGCAAGGCAGAGAGTTTCGGTTTTGGCAGAACTGCGGGCTTTGCCGCAGGCTGATGGTCTGTACCCTCTTCAGGCGGAGGTGGCGGCAGCCGCTCAAGAAGGAAGGTCAGGGCGTCGCCGCGGTCCTTTCGCCCTGCCGGAGCGGCATCAGCCGTCTGGCCCGAGGGACCCGGCGGGTTCCGGCGAGCGGGCTTTGGCGGTGGTTCGGTTGCCGCTGGCTGATTGCGTGGCGCTGCAACAGGTGACGCTGATTGGGATGCTGGGTTCATGTTCGTTGTCCTTGCCTTGAGAAAATGTCAGTGGGGATCCATGGCGGTCATTGCTGCAGTTTTACCGGGCGTGAAGCCATGTCTCGAATGCTGCTCCGAACGACCTCTGAAGAGGCCGGAAGCGTTAGGGACCGGGATCAACGCCTGGTGTTTCATGAACTGTGCCAGAGAGATATCAGCGCTTCTGAACTGGTCCTGACCGGCGCTCTAGCGGGGCTCGTATGGCCGCCGCGCAGCTCAGATGGCGGGTCCGGGGCGGAGGCCCGGGGTCCGGCAGCGATCGAGGGGGGAGATAGGGTTTGGTCATGGCGGCATTCTCACCGTGATTGCATTTGCATCTGCCGCATGGTGCTGATGCCTTTCCTGATAGGAAAATCATCAAATCAGATGTAAGTCCGCAATATTGACCATGGAGGGGCGCGCATTTGTCTACGGTCCGGGCTTGTCGCCGCGATGCAGACTTCGACTGACATCTTGTCGGCCGGGCGGGTTTGTTCGGGCGTTCCGGCTCTGCAACCTTGTCGTGGCGGCGGCGCTCGCGGAGCGCTGCAATGCCTGCCTGCGATTTGTCGCGCCCCGACCTGCGTCCGTAGCCATAGCAAAGACAGTCAGGGTCGCTGATCTGTCGCCGCACCAGAGTGGCGTGTTCGTTCAGCGCCTTGTGGCGGGCAGCAGCGCTGCCTGCCCGTTTGTGTCGATGCGTCAGACATCGAATATTTCCGTTTCGACCGGCATATATGTCCGAAAGGGCACAGCGCCGCGCAGAGGCGGCGTCGCCTGCACGTCTGGCTGTTCAACGGCTTTTTCGGCCCGGCGCTTTGGCGCACTATTGGTGGGCGAGTGGAAACGTTTGGGCGGTTTGGCTCCGACATTTCCGCCCTTTCTGTAAGTGTGAGAGGGCTCCGGCGCTGAAGACTTGTCCGAACGGGGCTGCCCACTGGCCAAGGGGCGCGGGGCTACGGGTATACCGGGCTGGACATGGCGTCGCCGAACCGGTTTTGTGCCTGAGCCAAAATACTGACTTGCGACTGTCTCGGCCAGCAAATCTCGGAAAACGACAGGTTCTGGTTGCGGCGTTCGGCGCGGCTGCCGCTCATCCACGCCGGACATGGGAGCGTCTCTGCCGATTGAGGCCAGGGAGCCTTCCGAACTTGACGGCGTCAGCATGCTGCTCGTTCCGTAAAGCGTCGCGTCATCCTGCTGCGGCCAGCGGCGCGGTTCCGGGATCGGTAGCCCGCGCCTTTGCTCTTCGGCACCCTGGTGTCGTTGCTGCAGGCCGGCCGATGCGCCGCGGTGGCCGGACAGGCTCTCGAAAGAGCGCATCGGTGTTCGAGGCCGGATCTGAGCGGGCGCCTCTTCGGGGATCGTCGGCATGCGACTGTAATGCGCCTGTGCGCTGGCAAAGCGTCTGCGCGGTCTGAGTATCGCTTCGAAATCCGCCTGATCCTGTCTGAGCTCCAGTGGCAAACGAAAATCGTTCTCCGTCTTTGCGGCTGGATGAACGACGAACGTGTCGCGTGCGGCCCGGTTCTCCATCGCCGTCTCGGGAAACCAGAGGGTTTTCTGCACGGGGCCCTGCGCGTAGTCAGGCACCGGTTCCGGCGGTGGAGCGCTCGAAATTGCTGCGATTTCCAGATCGAAGATGGTTTTTTTGCGGTTATCGTCCGCTGCAGATGAGCCGGTTATTGTCTCCCGATCGCCTGCTGGTCGCGCTCGGAGCCTGACCTGTGGATGGCTGACCGGCGATGCCGGTGCCTGGCGGGCGGTGTCAGTCGCACACGTCATGGTGGCTCCGCTTAGGCCATGTTTTGGCAAGGCTGCTGTCGACGGACCAATGACGACCGGCCTTGACGCGCCGACCCCGAAACGTTGCTGCGACTGCGAAGATCTACAGAAAAGGCGCAACGGCAGGGCCTTGATATGCGCCGCCACGCGCGCTCTGCGCGTGCGCCCGTCTTCGGGCCCTTCCGCCGGACCTTTGTCATCGCGCGCGTGCCAGCCCGGCGCCGGAAAATTGGGCTGGGGCGGTATCAATGCCTCGGCGTCAACTTGGCAGGTCTGTTGCCTTGCGTCGCCGAGCGGCCAGGTGATGTGACTGCCATTGAGCCTGGGCCTGCCGGTTTTCTGCCCTGGTTTGCAATTTTCGGTTGGCGTCAGCGCGGAAGATCGCGCCGTTCGAAAACATGGAAATAAGCTCTGAAGTTTCAACACTGCCCCCTATGGCTGACATGTCAGCGATCGATGGGACGGTAGCTTCTTGAGAAATAATAATAAAATCAGATAATTATATTGTCGCTTTTCGACTGCCAAATTCCATGGCGTCGTTTTGAAACGGCCGCTTTCGACAAGCATGCGGTGCCGTCATTTGGCCGCAGCGCAGACCGGTCAGGCGGCGCTGGGGGTCTGCTCGGAATTGAGAAAGGTGTAGATCGCCGTCGGTGATGAGGATGCTCGGATCTTTGCGGTCAGATCATGGTCGCGCAACAGGCGGGCAACGCGCGACAGCGCTTTGAGGTGGTCTGCTCCAGCGCCTTCGGGGGCCAGAAGCAGGAAAACGAGATCGACCGGCTGATCGTCCAGCGATTCGAAATTGACCGCATGGTCGAGCCGGGCGAAGACTCCGGTCATGTGGGTAAGCTTGGGGAGTTTGCCGTGCGGGATCGCGATGCCATTGCCGACACCGGTAGAGCCAAGTCTTTCGCGTTGCAGCACCACTTCGAAAATCTCACGCTCCGGAAGGCCGGTGATGTCTTCCGCACGGGCAGCAAGCTCCTGGAGCAACTGCTTTTTGGAATTTACCTTGAGCGCGGGAATGATCGCTTCCTGTTTGAGCAGGTCAGTAAGTGCCATAACCCCAATTCCTTGACGGGTTGGTTTCGCCGCAAACCCGGTCGGCATCGGCCCTGCCAGGGTCGGGGATGAAGAGTTCAATCCGAGGGCAGCGCGCAGGTGAAAAGAAAGCGGGCATGCTAAAGCATACCCGCCGGTTTCAATCAACCCTTGATGTTGGCCGTGTCGATCCAGCCGATGTTTCCATCCGGGCGGCGATAGACGATGTTCAGAGACTTGTTGTCCGGGTTGCGGAACAACATCAGCGGCTTATCCGTCATGTCGAGGGACATGACGGCGGTTGCGACCGCCATTGTGCGAACTTCAGTTTTGCTCTCAGCCACAATGGTTGGTGCAAAGTCCTCGGGAATTTCCTCCACTTCATCCGGGGCAAGATCCATAACTGTGAATGCGACTTCTGCGAAATCAGCGGCACCATTGTGGTGGTCCTTCAGCTTCCGCTTGTAGCGGCGCAGACGCTTGGCAATGCGCTCGAAGGCGGCCTCGAAGGCGGCCTGCGGCTCATGGGCCTTGCCGGCCGCATGAAGAACCGCACCACTGTCGAGGTGCACCTTGCAGTCTGCGGAAAAACCGTTGCTGGATTTTTCAACGGTGATCTGGCTCGAATACCCGCCATCGAAATACTTTGTGACGGCCTCCTCTATCTGATCCTCGATCCTTTGACGGAATGCCTCTCCGACTTCCATCTGCTTTCCTGATACGCGCACACTCATGGTTTTTCCCTTCTTTTCGTGTTTGCGGAAATCAGTCTACGCCAAGCCATGAACTCCTCCAAGATGCCCAGTGCCGAATGATGGCTGTTGGGTTGGATTCTGACTGATTTTTTATTGATATTCCGGTCATATCGCGTGTCCGGACCGTCGTTTTGCCGCCCGCGGTTGACGGACTGGCGGGCCGCGTCGTGCATGTTTGCTGATGCACTTCGACCTAAGTAGGGCGAAGACAGTATCGCTCGGTGAAGCGAGGGGCAATATTACAGGTTTACTATGTTTTCTGTGGACATCTGTCGGGATCGGCGCTGATCGGGATGGTTGCTACAGGTTTTCAGCAGAAACGCGTGCCATCGCGCGCTTTTCACGCCGGCGCTGCACCGATGAGGGAATATTCATCGCCTCGCGATACTTCGCGACGGTGCGGCGCGCCAGGTCCGTTCCCTCGGCCTTGAGAGTCGATACGATGTCATCGTCCGACAGCACGGTTTCCGCCGTCTCGCTGGCGATGAGCTGGCGAATACGGTGGCGCACGGCCTCCGCCGAGCGGTTGGCGCCGTCATCTTCGGTCGAGCCAATTGAAACGGTGAAGAAATATTTCAGTTCAAACAGACCGCGCGGCGTCAGCATGAATTTATTGGTGGTGACCCGGCTCACCGTCGATTCGTGCATTTCAATCGCGGCCGCGACGGTCTTGAGCGTCAGGGGGCGCAGATGGTCGACGCCCTGTTTCAAAAACGCCTCCTGCTGGCGGACGATCTCGCTGGCGACCTTGAGAATGGTACGGGCCCGCTGATCGAGACTGCGCGTCAGCCAGTTTGCATTCTGCAGGCAGGTGTTCAGGAAGGTCTGGTCTGCATCGGACATTATCCCGCCAGTCTTGATGCTGGCGAGATAGTCGCGGTTGACCAGAACGCGTGGCAATGTGTCCTGGTTCAGTTCCACCTTCCAGCCATTCAGGCGGTCCTGCGTGACGATGACATCCGGCAGGACCGATTCTGGCGGCTGCAGGATATAGGAGCTGCCTGGCTTGGGGTTGAGGGCGCGGACCTCGCGGATCATGTCGAGAATATCGTCGTCATTGACGCCGCAGATCTTCTTCAGTTTCGTGAAATCCCGGCGCGCGACCAGCTCCAGATTGTCGATCAGCCCCTCCATGGCAGGGTCGAGCCGATCCTTTTGCTGCAGCTGGCGCTTCAGGCAGTCGCTGAGCGAGGTTGCAAAAATGCCAGGTGGATCCAGGCTCTGAAGCGTCGTCAGAATGTTGGCGAGATCTTCCGATGAGACATTGATGCGGGCAGCGATCTCTTCAAGCGGGGTGAGGAAATAACCTGCTTCGTCCAGATAGTCGATCAGGTAACGGGCAATCGCTTGCGAACGGTGGGCGCGAAATGTCAGTGCAATCTGGTCAATCAGGTGGTCCTTGAGGCGCGGCCGCGAGGCGACGAAGTCATCGAGATCGAACTGCTCGTCTCCATAGGCGCCCGTGGTCATGGATTTCCACTGGCTTATCGCTTCCGAAGCCTGGCGCTGCTCGCTCTGGCCCTCATCCGAATAGCTTTCGGCAAAATTGCTGTCGAGCTGATCGGCCAGGACCGCCTGGGTTGCTGCATTGTCATCACCATACCAGTCGCCTGAAAATGCATCGCTCTCGGTTTCGGCGGGGCCTTGCTCGTCGTTGCTGACGTCGCCATGTCCTTCATCAGAGGCGGCGTTCTCGAGCAGGGGATTGCTTTCAATCTCCCGCGCAATGAACTGCGTAAGCTCCATATGCGTCATCTGCAGAAGCTGGATCGACTGCATCAGTTGCGGTGTCATGACCAGAGACTGGTTCTGACGCAGATAAAGGCTGGCACTGAGAGCCATACGGACATTCCCCCAACCAACGAACAATCAAACGATTGTGAGCCGAATGTATCTTATCTGGCCCAAAAATTGCTTGAAAACCTTCATCCGGTCAAGCGGCAAGCTTTGTCCGACATAAAAAAGCGGAATTGTCGGGTTTAGAGCGTGAAATTGTCACCCAGATAGAGCCGGCGCACGTCATTGTTGCTGACGACATCGTCAGCCTTGCCATGCGTCAGGACTTCACCGGCATGGATGATGTAGGCACGGTCGATCAGGCCGAGCGTCTCGCGCACATTGTGATCGGTTATCAGGACGCCGATGCCGCGCTGGGTCAGGTGGCGAACGAGGTTCTGGATATCCGAGACGGAAATCGGATCGACACCGGCAAAAGGTTCATCGAGCAACATGAAGGTCGGGTCGGTCGCAAGGGCGCGGGCGATCTCGAGACGCCGCCGCTCGCCGCCTGACAGCGCGACTGCCGGCGATTTGCGCAGGCGGGTTATGGAGAATTCCTCCATCAGCTGCTCGGCCTTTTCCTTGCGATCCTTCTTTTTCAGATCCGTAAGCTCGAGAACCGCCAGGATATTCTCTTCCACCGTCAGCCCGCGGAAAATGGAGGCTTCCTGCGGCAGGTAGCCGACGCCGAGACGGGCGCGGCGATACATTGGCAGCCGCGTGACATCCCGGCCATCCAGCGCGATTGCGCCCTGGTCGACAGGAACGAGGCCGGTAATCATGTAGAAGCAGGTGGTCTTTCCGGCGCCGTTCGGGCCGAGAAGCCCCACGGCTTCACCGCGTCTGACGACGAGTGAAACGCCGTTGACCACACGTCTCTGACGATAGGATTTGGTCAGTCCGCGCGCGATCAATGTTCCGAGATAGCGATCATCGCCGCTGCTTGCGCCGCCGCCGCCGGATGCATCATGGGATCGCCGCCGACGGGCGTCTGCGCTTTGTTGAACGCTTTTCACGTCGTCACTCCGGCCTGATCAGTTTTTCTTCTGGGAAGAGGGGTCGAGCTGGATCTGCACACGACCGCCGCAAGCGTCAAGCTTGGCCTCACTGGTGACCATGTTGACGGTAAGCTTGCAGCCGACGAAGACGTTCTTGCCTTCGGTCAGAACAACCTTTTTGCCCTCCAGCACGATCTGCTGCGACACCATGTCGAAATAGCCTGTATCGGCGGTTGCCTGCTGGGTTTTCGAATTCACCTGAACATTGTCGACCAGATCGATCCGCTCGAGATCGCCCCCGCCCGAGGCGATGCCGGTCGAGCCACCCTGGTATTTGACAATCATCTTCGCCGCCTGGACCTTGTTGTCGCCCTGGGTGGCGACAACATCACCGGTAAAGATGATATTTTTGGTCTTGTCGTCCACATGCGCGTCCGTCGAGGTGATATTGATGGGCTGATCATTGGCCAGCTTGAAGCCGTTCATCGTCGAGCTTTGTGCACTTGCTGGCGCTGATGCCCCGATTGCCAGCAAGGATGTCAGACAGAGAGCAGCGATGCCTTCAGACACGGATTTTCTGGAACGCAGGACCAGCATGAATGACCTCATTGTTCGGCCGCAGAGAGAGCCGAAGGTTTCAGAACGACGTGTACGCCACCGCCGAATTCGATACTTCTGCCGTTATCGGTGATATTGACGTTTTGCGCAACCAGTGTTGCCTGGCTTGCGGTGATGGAGACAGGCTTATCGCTTTTGAGCTCGCCCGCCTTGATATCAATGAAGGCGGAATTGAACTCGGCCGTCAGACCGTTTGAAAGGCGCAGCGTGAAAGGTTCCTCGATGGTCAGCCGGTCATTCAGGCGGTCATAGATGGCACTTTGCGCTGCAACACGCGCTGTCGTGGCGCTGTCGATCGGCACGGCGGCCTTGATCTTCTCGAGAATGACCTTGTTCTGGTCGTCGATTGGCTGCAGTGCCCGCTCGGCACTCAGCGTATATTGAACACCATCGCTGTTTCGACCTGAAATGCCTGGATTGGTCATGACGATCATGCCGTTTTCAACGGTTGCCGAATCGAGCGACAGCTGTTCGGGAACCATGGCGCGAATCACGGTAAAGCCAATGAGGCCGAGAGAAATGACGAGCGCCAGCAGCGGCAGCAGAAACTTCAGGTAGCGCACCCGCCTGGAATGGCGTGCTGCCAGACGATAGTTCCGCGCGCTCTGTCGAGCCAGAATCTGCCGGTATTGCTCGGCACTGGTACCCGGCTGGCCGTGGATCGCATCTGTCATTCTCTGTCTTCCCGGCCCTCTTATGGGGTGTCGTGTCCGATGATTGCGTTCATCCCGTAAAGTAGATTTTGTCCGCGCTCATGGCTTGAACGTGTCCAAGGGATGGCAATACCGATTATGGTATAGTCTTACATTCGATTTAGAAAATTGATTATGTTCTGCTCCCATGGCAAGGGTTAAGTCACTCGAAATTTTCGTAAATGTTGACTTGAGGGGACGAAATTGACGATTTCTGCGATTTTGGAGCGCCGGAGGCTTCGCCGCCGACTGACGAGGTGGCGCGTTGTTGCTCTCATTCTGGCGGTGGCAGTGATCGTAGCCGGCTATCGCATCATTGTGGGACCGGATTCTGACCGTTTTCTCGAGCGCCCGCATATCGCTGAACTGACGATTTCCGGCACGATCGAAGATGATCCGCTGCTGCTGCAGACAATCGAAGATATTCGCGATGATGCGCATGCAAAAGCGCTGATCGTCTCGCTGTCTACCGGCGGTGGCAGCACCTATGGCGGCGAGCGGATCTACAAGGCTTTGCGCTCCGTTGCGGAAAAGAAGCCGGTCGTTGCGGATATCCGCACCGAGGCAGCTTCGGCCGGCTATATGATCGCGCTTGCCGGCGACCGCATCTTTGCCGGTGAAACATCGATTACCGGCTCGATCGGTGTGTTGTTCATCTATCCGCAGGCCAAGGAATTGCTCGACAAGATCGGCGTGACCATGGGAACGGTCAAATCGGCCCCGATGAAGGCCGAGCCGATGCCTTTCGATGAGGCAACGCCCGAAGTCAGGGCGATGCTGGGGTCGGTCGTTTCCGACAGCTATAACTGGTTCGTCGATCTGGTCGCCGAGCGGCGTGATCTGCCGCGGGAAAAGGTGCTCACCCTGGCCGACGGGCGTATCGTCACCGGACGGCAGGCCCTTGAGGACGGGCTGATTGACGCAGTCGGCGATCAGAACGACATTCTTGCCTATCTTCACACGCGCGATGTGCCGGAAAACCTTGATATTGAATCCTGGGATGTCATAGATGATGATGGATTCGATCTGAATATGGCCAATGCGGCGGTTTTCCTGTTGCAAAAGGCCGGCTTGGGATCGCTATTGGGCGAGCACCCCGCGAATGGGGCGGGCTTCGTTGACGGGCTTGTTTCCGTCTGGCAAAATAATTGGTAATCAACGCCTTGAGGGGAATAGCGTGATTAAATCCGAATTGGTTCAGATCGTCGCTTCGCGTAACCCGCATCTTTATCACCGGGATGTGGAAAATATCGTCAATGCCATTCTCGATGAGATTGCAGACGCGCTTGCAGCAGGTAACAGGGTCGAATTGCGTGGTTTCGGCGCATTTTCGGTGAAGAACAGGCCGTCGCGTTCCGGACGCAACCCGCGCACGGGGGATACGGTCTTCGTCGAGGAGAAGTGGGTCCCCTTCTTCAAGACCGGGAAGGAGCTGCGCGAGCGCCTCAATCCCGATCAGGCCGACGAAGACGACTGAGCGGTTTCTGCCTGCACGACGCTGATCGTGCGGGTGTTTTCGTTTTGAATGGCATGTGAGGTTTTGGCATGGGCAAAAAGCTGATCAATTTCATCATTCTTTTGCCGCTCGGCATTCTTCTGGTGCTGTTTTCGGTTGCCAATCGCGCGCCGGTTCCGCTGGCGCTTAATCCGTTTGATCCGGCAGACAAGGTTCTGTCGGTTACAGCGCCCTTCTTCGTCTATATCTTCATCGCCTTCATTGTCGGTCTGGTCGCCGGATCGCTTGCCACCTGGTTTTCGCAAGGCAAGCACCGCAAGCGCGCCAAGAGCCATCAGCGCGAGGCCGTCGCCTGGCAGAGCGAGGCCGACAAGCAGAAGACCCGTGCTGATGAGATTGCCGGGCTGACGTCAGCTGCAGACAAGCTGCCCGCGCCATAAGCCTGTCTGCAGGCTCTGCCAATCTCGATCGTGGTCTATCGCTTGGCGTGCGGGAATGCTATTCGGCCACTTAGTTTCGAATTGCAGGAAGCGTGATCCGGTTTGATGAAGCCATCGAAGAAAAACAGGCGGGAACGGCAGGAACGACCGGCCGATACGCCGCGCAAGCCCAGCCAGCGCAAGGCTCCAATGCGCAGTGAAGCAGGGCGGGAGAAAAGCCGTCCGCATGCAGCGCATAAGGACACCGCCCCCCAGCCGCAGCCGATCGAATGGATCGCGCTCAAACCGGGTGAGCGGCCGGCAGAGCGCATTCCCGTGATTCTCGAATCGAAGGCGGCCGGACAGTTCCATCTGATCGACAGCGGCCATGGCCTGAAGCTTGAACAATATGGACCCTACCGGATCGTCCGTCCGGACGCTCAGGCACTCTGGCCGCCGCTGCTTGATGCTGCGACCTGGGAAAATGTCGATGCCGTTTTCACCGGCGACACCGATGAGGATGGCATGGGCCGCTGGCGCTTCCCCAAGGGCGCGCTTGGCGAGGTCTGGCCGATGCGGCTTCTGGATGTCGATTTTCTCGGCCGTTTCACATCATTTCGCCATGTCGGTGTATTTCCGGAGCAGGTTGCACACTGGAGCTGGATGCAGGATGCAATCGCCAGGGCAAAGGGAGATGCGCCGGTCAAGGTGCTGAACCTGTTCGGCTATACCGGTGTTGCCTCGCTTGTCGCCGCGCGCGCTGGCGCGGAGGTGACCCATGTCGATGCCTCGAAGAAGGCGATTGGCTGGGCCCGCGAAAACCAGGCGCTGGCAGGCCTTGAAGATCGCCCGATCCGCTGGATCTGCGATGATGCGATGAAGTTCATTGAACGCGAGGTCCGGCGCGGCAATCACTATGACATCATCCTTACGGATCCTCCCAAATTCGGTCGCGGACCCAATGGTGAGGTCTGGCAGCTGTTTGAGCATCTGCCGCGCATGCTGGATCTGTGCCGCGAGATCATGAAACCGGACGGGATCGGCCTGGTGCTGACGGCTTATTCGATCCGCGCCAGTTTTTACGCGATTCACGAGCTGATGATGGAAACCATGCGCGGCTTTGGCGGCGTGGTCGAATCCGGTGAACTGGTGCTCCGCGAAGGCGGCCTTGATGGCAACGAGACGGGCAGGGCGCTTTCGACTTCCCTTTATGCGCGGTGGTTACCCCGATGAATGACGGTTTTGAATCAAGACGGACGCCGCGGGTCGGGCAGGTCAAGGAAGTGACAAGCCTTGCCAATCCGATCATCAAGGATATTCGCGCGCTCTCACAGAAGAAGCATCGCGAGGAAAGCGGCACTTTTCTTGCCGAAGGGCTGAAACTCGTGATCGACGCGCTGGAGCTTGGCTGGTCGATCCGCACGCTGATCTATGCCAAGGCGGCCAAGGGCAAGGCGCCGGTCGAACGGGCCGCCGCGCGCACCGTTGCGTCCGGCGGTCTGGTGCTGGAGGTTTCCGAAAAGGTGCTGTCGGCCATCACCCGGCGCGACAATCCGCAGATGGTGGTCGGTATTTTCGAAAGCCGCTATCAGCCGCTCGAAGCGATCCATCCGAAAAATGGCGATACCTATGTGGCGCTTGACCGGGTGCGCGATCCCGGCAATCTCGGCACCATCATCCGTACGGCAGATGCCGCCGGTGCCGCCGGTGTCATTCTGATCGGCGATACCACGGATCCTTTTTCCATCGAGACGGTCAGGGCGACGATGGGCTCTGTCTTTGCCGTGCCGGTGTCGAAGACATCGCCGGAGGCGTTTCTCAGCTGGTCGAAAAAGACCGGTGCTCATGTCGTCGCGACGCATCTGGCCGGTTCCGTTGATTACCGCACGGTCGACTATTCAGGGCGTCCCGTCGTGCTCTTGATGGGCAATGAGCAGCAGGGGCTGCCCGACCTCCTGGCCGATGGCGCCGGGTCGCTGGTGCGGATCCCGCAGGCGGGACTGGCCGATTCGCTCAATCTCGCCGTTGCAACAGGCGTCATGCTGTTCGAGGCGCGCCGCCATCTCCTGACGCTCGATGAAAGAGAAGCGCGCCGATGAAAATCTCGCCCCTGTCACGGCTGCCGGTCGCCATTCTGTTCGTCTTTGTCGCCGTGGCGCTGGACCAGGTCATCAAGGCAGCCGTGGAATATGCCCTGCCTTTTCATCAGCCGGTCGAGATCCTGCCTTTTCTGGCGCTTTACCGCACCTATAATCTCGGCATAGCCTTCTCGATGTTCTCCGATGCGAATGGTTATCTGATCGTCGGTGTGCGGATCGTCATTGTCGCCTTTGTCAGCTGGTTCTGGTGGCGCAGCGATGCAAGGCGGTCGCTGCTGCAGCTCGGGCTGGCGCTCATCGTTTCCGGTGCGCTCGGCAATATCATCGACCGCTTTGTCTATGGGCACGTCATCGACTACGTTCTCTTCCATGTCGGAAACTGGTCTTTTGCGGTGTTCAATCTGGCAGACAGCTTCATCACCATCGGTGCAGTTCTGGTCTTTCTGGATGAGTTCCTGCTGGGCCTCTCAGGCAAGAAAGACGCGCAGAAGGACGGCTGAAACGGGCCTTGCTGCCTGTCTGCCGATAACGGCCCTCCATGATTGTGGACGGTGCTGCAGGGCTGCGGTAATATGGGTTATCAGTTCAATGCTAGGCGTGAACAGGTTCGTTCGGCAATGGTGCGTAAGTGGCCGCCATGTGAACGAGCCGCCTGGACTGTCAGGCATGTCACGACCGTGTCGTAAAGAAGTGCTTTATGAATGATAAAGAGAACCTTCCGGGCCAGTTCATGACCATCGAAGCGCTTGACTATATTCTTCCCGAGACCGGTGCCGCCGTCGGACATTTGCACGATGAGGCGGGCAACGAACTTCTCGGCCGTATCGGATCGCTGGAGACGCGGCTTGCTGCCAATGACAGCGAGATCGATGCGGCGCAATCGGTGCGTTACCGTGTCTTCGTCGAGGAAATGCAGGCGCAACTGCCGCCCGAAGCGATGCGGATCAAGCGTGATTTCGATCGCTGGGACGCGATCTGCGATCATCTTCTCGTTCTTGATCGCAAGATTGAGGGTGAGCCGGAAGATCAGATCGTCGCGACCTACCGCCTGTTGCGCCACGATGTCGCCATGGCAAGCGGCGGCTTTTATTCCAGTGGGGAATTTGATGTCGAGCCGCTGATCGCGCGTCATGAAGGCATGCGTTTCATGGAGCTCGGCAGGTCCTGTGTCTTGCCGGAATATCGTGGAAAGCGCACCGTGGAACTGCTCTGGCAAGGCAACTGGGCCTATTCGCTGCGTCACAATATCGGTGCCATGTTCGGCTGTGCCTCGTTTCACGGCGCTGATCCGCAGCAGCATGCTCTGGCATTGTCCTTCCTCTATCACAAGGCACGTGCGGTTGGTGAATGGGCGGTTTCGGCCCGCAGCGAACAGGCTGTCGACATGAACTTCATGCCGGCCGAGGACATCAACGACCGTAAGGCGCTTGTTTCCCTGCCGCCCCTGATCAAGGGCTATCTGCGTCTTGGCGCGATGATCGGCGACGGTGCTGTGATCGACCATGCGTTTAACACCACCGATGTGCTGGTGGTGCTGCCCATTGCGGCAATCTCTGATCGCTACATCAATTATTATGGGGCTGATGCCGGGCGTTTCTCGGCCTGAGCATCCGGGGCTGATGCCTCATGGTGACACGGCTTCCGGCGCCCGGAGGCCGTTTTTGTTTTTGCCCAGCTTTATCGTGCTTCGCTCTTTCGGTTACCCCGGATGTGTGACACATGATTGAACAATCAGCTTTGCCTGGGCTGCATGCGAAGGTCTCGGGCAAGCGCTCAAGACACCGGAGCGGGCGGGCCTTCCGAAAGGGATGCTGCCGTTCCCCAAGCATCGTGACGGACGCCCGTGACCCAGGATAAAGCCTTTACAACCGAAGAACTCATCTCCGAGGAAAGTCGTGCGACGGCCACGCCGATGATGGAGCAATATATCGAGATCAAGGCCAACAACCCGGATCTCCTGCTGTTCTATCGCATGGGCGATTTCTATGAACTGTTCTTCGACGATGCGGTTGAGGCCTCGCGGGCGCTGTCGATCACGCTGACAAAGCGCGGCCAGCATCTGGGCCGCGACATTCCCATGTGCGGCGTTCCGGTTCATGCCTCCGACGACTATCTGCAGCGCTTGATTGCGCTTGGCTACCGGGTTGCGGTCTGCGAGCAGGTCGAGGATCCGGCCGAGGCCAAGAAGCGCGGCACCAAATCGGTGGTCAAACGCGATGTGATCCGGCTGGTGACGGCCGGCACGGTGACCGAGGACAAGTTGCTTCAGCCGGGCGAGAGCAGCTTCCTGATGGCGCTGTCGCGGGTGAAGGGCGAGGGCGAAGGCAGCTACGGCCTTGCCTGGATTGATATTTCCACCGGTGTATTCAGGCTTTATTCGACCGACGAGACCCGGCTTGCCGCCGATATTGCCCGCATCGAACCGCGCGAGCTGATCGTCGCCGACACGCTGTTTGCCGAAGAAAAGCTGAAGCCGGTCTTTGATACTCTCGGGCGTGTCGTCTCGCCTCAGCCCGCGGTGATGTTTGACAGCGCGACCGCAAGGGACCGGATCGCGCGCTATTTCGATGTCTCGACGCTGGATGGTTTCGGCCGTTTCTCGAGGGCGGAAATGTCGGCTGCGGCCGCCGCCATTGCCTATGTCGAAAAGACCCAGATCAACAATCGTCCGCCGCTCGGCGTGCCCGAACATGACGGTGAGGCCGGCGCCATGTTCATCGATCCGGCGACCCGCGCCAATCTGGAACTGGTGCGCACGCTTTCCGGTGAGCGCAATGGCACGCTGCTAAAGGCCATCGACCGCACCGTAACGGGCGGCGGGGCGCGGCTTCTCGCCGAGCGGCTGATGTCGCCGCTGACGCATCCCGAACCGATCCGCACGCGTCTTGATTCGGTCGATTTCTTTCTCGAAGCCCCGGCGCTTTCCTTCGGCATCCGTGATTGCCTGAAACAGGTTCCGGACATGCCGCGCGCGCTTTCTCGGCTCTCGCTCGATCGCGGCGGTCCGCGTGATCTCGGTGCCATTCTCGCCGGTCTTGCCGCCGCGCGTGAGATCGCCGGCATGCTGGCGATGAACGAAATGCCGGACGAACTTGTCGGCGCGCTTGACGCGTTGCAAGCCCTGCCGGAAAGCGTTGAGGTGGCGCTGGCGCAGAAGCTGGATGATGAGCTGCCGCTGTTGAAGCGCGATGGCGGCTTCATCCGCGAAGGCGCGATTGCAGCGCTTGACGAGGCACGCGGCCTGCGTGACACGTCGCGCCGGGTGATCGCCGGCCTGCAGGCCCAATATGCTGAAGAAACCGGCGTCAAGGGATTGAAGATCAAGCATAATAACGTGCTTGGCTATTTCATTGAGGTGACCAGTCTCAACCAGGCCGCGCTGACCGGCACGGATGCGCTGAAGGCGCGCTTTATCCATCGCCAGACCATGGCGAATGCCATGCGTTTCACGACGGCCGAGCTTGCCGATCTGGAAAGCCGGATTGCCAATGCCGCGGGCGAGGCGCTGGCGCTGGAACTATCCGCCTTCGAAGACATGCGCGCTGCCGTGACCGGTGCGGCCGAGGCGCTGAAGAAGGGCGCCCATGCGCTGGCCGTTCTTGATGTCTCGGCCGGTCTTGCCGTTTTGTCGGAGGCGGAGGCCTATTGCCGGCCGCAAGTCGATGAAACAACCGCCTTCGAGATTGCCGGCGGCCGCCATCCCGTGGTCGAGCAGGCGCTGAGAAAGCAATCATCCGGTCCCTTCGTCGCCAATGATTGCGTGCTGTCGCCGAAGGGCGGCGAGCATGGACAGCTATGGCTTCTGACCGGGCCGAATATGGGCGGTAAATCGACCTTCCTGCGCCAGAATGCGCTGATCGCCGTCATGGCACAGATCGGCAGCCATGTGCCGGCGCAAAGCGCGCATATCGGCATTGTCGATCGGCTGTTTTCCCGTGTCGGCGCATCTGACGATCTGGCGCGCGGGCGCTCTACCTTCATGGTCGAGATGATCGAGACGGCGGCGATCCTGAACCAGGCCGGGCCGCATGCGCTGGTGATCTTGGACGAGATTGGTCGCGGAACGGCGACTTTTGACGGTCTGTCGATCGCCTGGGCAACGGTTGAGCATCTGCATGATGTCAATCGCTGCCGGGCGCTGTTTGCCACGCATTTTCACGAATTGACCGTTCTGCCGGAAAAGCTGCCGCGCCTTGCCAATGCCACCATGCGGGTGAAAGAGTGGAAGGGCGATGTCGTCTTCCTGCACGAGGTCGGTCCCGGTGCCGCCGATCGCTCCTACGGCATTCAGGTCGCGCGTCTTGCCGGCCTTCCGGCCAAGGTGGTGAAGCGGGCGAAGGATGTGCTGACCCGGCTGGAAGACGCCGACCGCAAGAACCCGGCTGCCTCGCTGATTGATGATCTGCCGCTGTTTCAGGTCGCCATGCGCGCCGCACCGGCTGAGCCGGAGCCGTCTGAGGTCGAGGCACTGCTGGAGACGATCAATCCCGACGAAATGAGCCCGCGCGAGGCGCTTGATGCGCTCTACATGTTGAAAGCGAAATTGCACGAGACCATTTCCGTCGGCGAGTGAAATGGATTAAAACAACGTCGGTCCCGCTTCAGGGGCCGGACGAAAAGGCGATAGCATGCAGCAGATTAGGTCCGAGAGCGCCACGGCAAAGCCAAGGCAGAAAGAACAGCGTGCGAGCGCCGGTGAGGCCAGTGTGCCGCTGGCCATGCCGGGCTTGATAAAGCCTGAGGGGCTCACAGCTGAGCTGGAGGCGCTGGCGAAAAAGCATGCCGGCAAGCCGGACAAGCTGCGTTCTGACGTGCTGGCACGGCTGAAAGAGGTCAACAGGATCGGTCGCGAAGAGGCGCGCAGGCTCCTGCTGGAGGATGGCGGCGGGCTGGACTGCGCCCGTCGGATCTGCTGGCTTGAGGACCAGATGCTGATCGGCCTTTATGATCTGGTCACCACTGTTCTTCATCCCTCGACGCGGCAGAAATTTGCCATCGCCTCGGTTGGCGGTTACGGGCGCGGCACGCTGGCACCGGGTTCCGATATCGATCTTCTGTTCCTGATCAAGGGGGCGGAGACGGAGGAAACCCACAAGGCGATTGAATATATTCTCTACATGCTCTGGGATCTGGGCCAGAAGGTCGGGCATGCCACACGCTCGATTGCCGACTGCATCCGCCTGTCCAAGGCCGATATGACGATCCGGACCTCGATCCTCGAACTGCGCTATATCGCCGGCGTCGAGCAGCTTTGTGAAACGCTGCAGCATCGCTTCGATGAGGAAGTCGTTGCCAATAGCGGGCCGGAATTCATCGCCGCAAAGCTGACCGAGCGCGATGATCGCCATCGCAAATCCTTCGACACGCGCTATCTCGTCGTGCCCAATGTCAAGGAAGGCAAGGGCGGGCTGCGTGATCTCAACACGCTGTTCTGGATCGCGAAATATTTCTACCGCGTGCGCGAAACCTCTGAGCTGGTGCGGCTCGGCGTGCTGTCGCGCCAGGAGCTGACGCTTTTTTCGCGCGCCGAGGATTTTCTCTGGGCGGTGCGCTGCCACATGCATTTCCTCACCGGCAAGGCGGAGGAGCGTCTTTCGTTCGAAATCCAGCGCGAGATCGCCGAGGCGCTCGGTTATCAGGATCGCCCCGGTCTTTCCGCTGTCGAGCGCTTCATGAAGCACTATTTTCTCGTCGCCAAGGATGTCGGCGACCTGACCCGTATCTTCTGCGCCGATCTGGAAGAGCAGCAGGCCAAGGCGGCGCCGGTGATCGGACGGGTCCTGAACAAGTTCTCCAAGCGCCGCCGCAAAATTCCCGGTTCGCTGGAATTTGTCGCCGATCGCGGTCGCATCGCACTGGCCGCTCCGGACGTGTTCAAGAAGGATCCGGTCGCGCTGATCCGGTTCTTCTATGTGGCGGAGATCAACGATCTCGAATTTCATCCCGATGCGCTGAAACTGGTGACCCGTTCGCTGTCGCTGATCAATCGCGAAATCCGCGACAACGAAGAAGCGAACCGGCTGTTCCTGTCGATCCTGACGTCGCGCAAGGATCCGGCGCTCTATCTCAGACGCATGAACGAAGCAGGAGTGCTCGGGCGGTTCATTCCGGAATTCGGCCGTATCGTCGCGCTGATGCAGTTCAATATGTATCACCACTTCACCGTCGATGAGCATCTGATCCGGGCGGTGGCCGTGCTGTCGGAGATCGAGAAGGGCGGTGCGGAAAGCCTGCACCCGCTGGCAAGCGAATTGCTGAAGAATGTCGAGGACCGCACCGCGCTTTATGTCGCCGTGCTGATCCATGATATTGCCAAGGGCCGGCAGGAGGATCACTCGATCGCCGGCGCCCGTGTGGCCCGCAAGCTTTGCCCGCGTTTCGGCCTGACGCCGAAACAGACGGAGACCGTGTCCTGGCTGATCGAAAATCATCTTCTGATGTCGATGGTGTCGCAGACGCGCGATCTCAACGATCGCAAGACCGTTCTCGATTTCGCCGATCGGGTGCAGTCGCTGGAATATCTGAACCTGCTTCTGATCCTGACCGTGTGTGATATTCGCGCTGTTGGTCCCGATGTCTGGAATGGCTGGAAAGGCCAGCTCCTGCGCACGCTCTATTATGAGACCGAACTGCTGCTGTCCGGCGGCTTTTCTGCCGTCTCCCGCAAGGAGCGCGCCGCGCGCGCCGTCCAGGCACTCACCGAGGCGCTTGACGACTGGAGCGACAAGGAGCGCGACAAATATGTCGGGCTGCAATACCAGAATTATCTGCTGACCGTGCCTCTGGAAGACCAGATCCGCCACGCCCGCTTCATCCGTCAGGCTGACCGTTCCGGCAAATTGTTCTCCACCATGGTGCGCACCAACGGGTTCCACGAGATCACCGAGATCACGCTTCTGGCGCCGGACCATCCGCGCCTCCTGTCGATCATCGCCGGCGCCTGCGCTGCCACCGGTGCCAATATCGCCGATGCGCAGATCTTCACCACCACGGATGGCCGGGCGCTCGACACGATCCTGCTCAACCGCGCCTTTGAGGGCGATGAGGATGAACTGCGCCGGGCAAAGACCATCGGCCGGCTGATCGAGGATGTGCTGTCTGGCGTGAAAACGCTGCCCGAGGTGATTGCGACGCGCTCGCGCGAGCGGCGCAAGAACAAGGCCTTCGCCATCGAGCCGCATGTCTCGGTCACGAACAAGCTCTCCAATGTCTTTACCGTCATCGAGGTGGAATGCCTCGACCGGACCGGGCTTCTGGCCGATATTACCCAGACGCTGTCGGAATTGTCGCTGGATATCCAGACGGCGCGCATCACCACTTTCGGTGAGAAGGTTATCGACAGTTTCTACGTTACCGATCTTCTCGGCACCAAGATCACCAGCGAGAACCGGCTGGCGACCATCGTCAAGCGGCTGAAGGCGGTGCTTGAGGAAAAGGGCGAGGCGATCCGCGAAGGCATGCCGCAGGGCATGCTCAAGCCATCCTCTGCAGAACCTGACCGCAATGCCGGCGGTGCCGCGCAATGAGCCTTGTCGGGAAGTTTGCTACAGTCGGCGGCGCCACTTTCGCCAGCCGGCTTTTCGGCTTTGCCCGTGAGACGCTGATGGCGGCGGCGCTTGGCGCCGGACCGATGGCGGACGTGTTTTACGCAGCCTTCCGCTTTCCCAACCTGTTCCGCCGTCTGTTTGCCGAAGGTGCGTTCAACGCAGCCTTTGTGCCGCTGTTTTCCAAGGAAATCGAGGAAAACGGCATGGATGGTGCCAAGCGCTTTGCCGAGCAGGTGTTTGGCGTGCTGTTCTCGGCGCTGTTTCTGATCACGCTGGTGATGGAACTCGCCATGCCGCTTTTGGTGCGCTTCATCATTGCGCCGGGCTTCGTCGGCGACGACATGAAGTTTGACATGGCGGTTCGCCTGTCGGCCATCATGTTTCCCTATCTGATCTGCATGTCGCTGCTCGCGATGATGAGTGGCATGCTGAATTCCATGCATCGCTATTTTGCCGCGGCGATTGCGCCGGTTTTCCTCAATTTCGTCCTGATCGGCGTGCTGGGCATCGGTCTGTGGCGCGGTTCCATGCCGGCGGAAATGGCCAATCTTCTGGCCTGGGGCGTGCTGGCGGCCGGGCTGATCCAGCTTCTCGTCGTCTATGTCGATGTGCGCCGTGCGGGCATCCGTTTCGGGTTCATGCTGCCGAAGATGACGCCGAAGATAAAGCGTCTGCTGGCGCTTGCGGTACCCGCAGCGGTGACCGGCGGTGTCATCCAGATCAATCAGATCATCGGCCAGGCGGTCGCCTCCGGCAAGGATGGCGCGATTGCGGCACTGCAATATTCCGACCGGCTCTACCAGTTGCCGCTCGGCGTTGTTGGTGTTGCCGGCGGTGTCGTGCTGCTCCCGGAACTGTCACGGGCACTGAAGGCCGGCAATGACAAGGAAGCCTCCTATGTGCAGAACCGGACGATCGAATTCGTGCTGTTCCTGACGCTTCCGGCTGCCCTTGGGCTGATGGTGATCGCACCGGAAATCACCCGTGTTCTTTACGAACGCGGCGCTTTCGGGCCGCAGACCACGGCGCTGGTCGCTTCGATCATGACGGTCTATGCCTTCGGTCTGCCGGCTTTTGCGCTGACCAAGGCGTTGCAGCCGGCCTTTTATGCACGCGAGAATACCAAGCTGCCGATGCGCTTCACGCTGATTGCGGTGGTGATCAATTCCGCGCTTGCGATTTCGCTGTTTCCGGTTCTGGCTGAACGCGGCATTGCCCTTGCCGAAGTGGTTTCCGGCTGGACCAATGTTCTGCTGCTTGGCGGCACGCTGGTCATCAGCGGGCATTTGCGTGTCGATGCGACGCTGATGCGGCGCGGGCCGCTGATCATCGTCAGCGCGCTGGCCATGGCCGGTACGATCTGGTTTCTGGCGGATTATTTCTCCGGCTGGTTCCAGCCACAGACGCCCTTCCTCACCCAGCTTGGCGGGCTGATGCTTCTGCTTCTTGCGGCGAGTATCGTCTATTTCGGCCTGGTTCTGGCAACCGGCGGCGTCAATCGAGCACTGCTGTTGCGTGTGGTCGAGCGCAAGACCAGGCGCAAGAGCTGACAGTTCGGTTTGACGAGCGTGCCTGTTCCGTGCATAAGCGCTCTCGTTTGTTTTAACCGTAAATGCCGGGCCTTCCACCCGTCCGAAAGAGAAAAAACATGAGCGAATTCAAGCCGCTTATTTTTTCCGGTGTTCAGCCCACCGGAAATCTTCACCTTGGCAACTATCTCGGTGCATTGCGTAAATTCGTGGCGCTGCAGGACCAGATGGACTGCATCTACTGCGTCGTCGATATGCACGCGATCACCGCGCAGCTTGTTCACAAGGACCTGAAGTCCCAGACGCGCTCCATCACGGCGGCCTATCTTGCCTCTGGCATCGATCCTCAGAAACATATCGTTTTCAACCAGTCGGCCGTGCCTCAGCATGCCGAACTTGCCTGGATCTTCAACTGCGTCGCGCGCATCGGCTGGATGAACCGGATGACCCAGTTCAAGGACAAGGCCGGCAAGGATCGTGAAGCGGCTTCGCTCGGGCTCTATGCCTATCCCTCACTGATGGCTGCCGATATTCTCGTCTACCGCGCCACCCATGTGCCGGTCGGAGACGACCAGCGCCAGCATCTGGAGCTGACCCGCGATATCGCGATGAAGTTCAACATGGACTTCGCCGAGAAGATTCGTGACGCCGGCAAGGGCATCGATACCACCGTCGGTGACGAGCCGGTCCATGCCTATTTCCCGATGGTCGAGCCGATCATCGACGGGCCGGCACCGCGGGTGATGAGCCTGAAGGACGGTTCGAAGAAAATGTCGAAATCGGATCCGTCGGATCTGTCGCGCATCAATTTGACCGACGATGCCGAGACGGTGGCCCGCAAGATCCGCAAGGCAAAGACTGACCCCGACGCGCTGCCGAGTGAAACCGATGGTCTTAAGGGGCGTCCGGAAGCCGATAATCTCGTCGGAATCTATGCCGCGCTTAGCGATCGTACCAAGGCAGATGTGCTGGCGGAATTCGGCGGTCAGCAGTTCTCGGTGTTCAAACCGGCGCTCGCAGAGCTTGCCGTGGAGGTTCTGTCGCCGATCAATGCGGAGATGCGTCGTCTGCTTGACGATCCGGCCCATATTGACGCCGTCCTGAAGGACGGTGCAGGCCGTGCCCGCGCCATTGCCGAGCGCACCATGAAGGACGTTCACGAGATCGTCGGCCTTCTCTAGAGCGCCGTGCGTCCTCTTGGACGCACCGGGGCGCTCTATCTTGTTGAATCTACGCATCGGCTCGAAAATCGATTCCGGTTTTCGAGCCGATGCGCTAGGGCGGAAAGGGCGGTGTCAGCCACCTTTCCTTATTGCTGCGTGCCCAGAATGGTCCTGACCGGCCATGCCGTGCTATGTTGCGTGCGATTGGCCGGACGAGGTCCATTCCGTTCCCGGCAGATGGAGATTTTCTGATATGGTTTCCAAGCGTCTTTCCGGCGAGGCCGGTCACCGGCGAAAATTCGTTGCGATCGTGGATGGCACGCCCGAATGCAGCCTTGCCGTTCGCTATGCCGCACGGCGGGCGAAGAATTCCAATGGCGGCCTGGTTCTGCTGTTCGTCATCCCGCAGCATGATGTGCAGCAGTGGATCGGTGTGCAGGAATATATGCGCGCCGAGGCCCGCGAGGAGGCCGAAGTTGCCGTCTCCAAGGCGGCGGAAGAGGTGCGTGCAAGCATTGGTATCGATGCCGAGATCGTGGTGCGCGAGGGCAGTGTCGCCGAAGAAATCAATGCTGTGGTCGAGGATGACCGCGATATTGCAATTCTGGTTCTGGCCGCTGGTTCGGCCAAGGAGGGGCCGGGGCCGCTGGTTTCGCTTCTTGCCGGGCGCGGCAAGGCGTTTTCCATTCCCGTAACGGTGCTGCCGGACGGGTTGAGCGAAGCCGATATTGATGCGCTTTGCTAAGCGTTCTCTTGAAAGCCAGAGCGCTGGCGCCTAGCTTCTCGCTATTAGAATGATTCACCGCGGCACGACCTTGAACCGTGCCTCAGCGAAACAGCCCTTTTCCCGTGGCCTCAGGCCCGGTCAGGGCGATGATGGAGACGAAAATGTTCATCCAGACCGAAACCACGCCCAACCCCGCGACCCTGAAATTTCTTCCGGGCAAGATCGTGCTGGAACGCGGCAATGCCGAATTCCGCTCGGCAGACGATGCGATTATCTCGCCGCTGGCGACCCGGCTCTTTGCCGTTCCCGGTGTCGAAGGGGTGATGTTCGGCTATGATTTCGTCTCCGTGACCCGTGGCGATTATGAATGGCAGCATCTGAAGCCCGCCATTCTCGGTGCGATCATGGAGCATTTCATGTCCGGTGCGCCAACCATGGCAGGCGAAGCCTCGCATGAGGATCTCGATACCGGCGAGGAGTTTTTCGATGCCGGTGATGAGACCATTGTCGCCACCATCAAGGAATTGCTTGAGACCCGCGTCCGCCCGGCCGTTGCACAGGATGGCGGCGATATCACCTTCCGCGGCTATCGCGAGGGCACGGTGTTTCTCAACATGAAGGGCGCATGCTCCGGCTGCCCGTCCTCCACGGCAACGCTGAAGCATGGTGTGCAGAACCTGCTGCACCATTTCGTTCCCGAGGTCGAGCATGTCGAGGCCGTTTGACCTCAAGGCAGGGCATCGCAGATGATCATTCTGGCAATCGAAACGGCAGGCGCCGATTGTGCAGCCTGCGTTTTTGACAGCGATGGCGGGCGCGTTCTGTCTGCGGTGAGCGAAACCATCGGCAAGGGCCATGCCGAGAGGCTGATGACGATGATCGATGAGGTGGTGCGCGACAGCGGCCTGCCTTTGTCTGCGCTTGACCGGATCGCTGTTGATATCGGTCCCGGTTCGTTTACCGGCATTCGTGTCGGTGTGGCAACCGCGCGGGCGCTGGCGCTGGCGCTCGGGGTCGCATGCGTTGGCGTGACGACGCTTGACGTTCTGGCGCGCCAGTCAAGAGGCGAGGTGGCGGGCCACAATGTTCTGATCACCATGGATGCCAGGCGCGGCGAGGCCTATTGCGCACTCTATGACGGCAATGGCCGTCTGCTTGTTGAGCCTGCCGCCTATGCCTATGAAGCGCTTGAGGGCCTTGCCGGTGCGCATGAGGCCATCATTGCCGGTTCCGGCGCCACGGCTGCGGGGCTGTCGGACAGCATGCCGCTCGCCGGCGTGCGGGTTGAAACCATTGCCGCGCTGGCGGCGGATATGGCTGCTGGCAAGGCGGTGTCGCCGCTTTATCTGCGCGGCCCTGATGCCAAGCCGCAGGGTGGCTTCAAGGTGGCGCGGGCATGACCGGCATGGCTGGCTTCTTCAGGCGCAATCCTGAATTCGAGGTTTCGGCGCTGACGGTCGATGAACTTGAGGCGGCTGCGGATCTGCATCACAGCCGTTTCTTCCATCCCTGGAGCGCCGACGAGATCCATAACCTGTTGAGCCAGGGCCCCGTCTTCGGCTTTGTCATGCACCAGACCAATGCCTGGATCGGCTCGCCGCTGGCAGGCTTCGTGCTGGCGCGTGCCGTGGCGGATGAGGCCGAAATCCTGACAATCTGCGTCGCCGAAGGCTTTTCGCGCGTCGGAATTGGCTGGCGGCTGATGGTGGCGGCCCTGCAGGAAGCCGGGATCAGGGGCTCCGAATTCATGCTGCTGGAAGTGGATGCGATCAACGAACCGGCAATCGGGCTTTACCGCAAGCTCGGTTTTGTCGAAGTCGGGCGGCGCAAGGCCTATTACGCACATGCCGATGGCAGCCGGTCGAGCGCGCTTGTTATGCGGCGGGAACTGGGCTAGAGCATCGGGCGAGAACGTGGACACCGGATTTCGCGAAAGCGCGATGCGCCGGGCGGTTCCACCGCCGGTGCAGGGCTTCGGAAATGTAAGGCCGATGAGATATCTTCGTTACAGCTATGTCACGCTTGCGCTGTTTCTCGCCACCATCCTTTTGGCTCCCGTGCAGATCCTCTGTCTCTGGCGTGGCTGGCCTCTGGCGCGCAAGCTGCCGCGCTACTGGCACATGGTCGCCTGTTTCGTGCTTGGTATCCGCATTCATGTGCATGGTGCGCCGGATAAGCGCCGCCCGCTGCTGCTATCGTCCAACCACACCTCCTGGCTGGATATCGTCGTTCTGGGCCGGGTCGCCGATCTTGCCTTCATTGCCAAGTCGGAAGTGCGCGACTGGCCGGTCTTCGGCCTGTTCGCGCGGTTGCAGAATTCGGTCTTCATTGAACGGGCTGACCGGCGCGGGACGGGCGATCAGGTCAACAGCATTGCTGAACGGCTTGTCGGCGAAGAGATCATCGTGCTCTTTCCCGAAGGAACGACGTCGGATGGCAACCGGCTGTTGCCGCTGAAATATTCGCTGTTCGGCGCAGCCTCCTCGGCGGTGCCTTTCTCACCCACGGGCCGTGTCTATGTTCAGCCGGTGGCTGTTGCCTATACCGGCATTGGCGGTCTGCCGATGGGCAGGGCGCTTCGCCCCGTGATTGCCTGGCCGGGTGATGTCGAGATGCTGCCCTCGCTTGCCGGTGTCATTCGCGCCGGCAGTTTCGATATCGATGTCTGTTTCGGCGAAAGCGTCGAATTTACCGCTGAGACGAAGCGAAAGCAGGCGGCCGCCGAAATCGAGGCGCGCATGCGCGATCTGCTTTCGGAGCGTCTGCGCGGGCGTTGAGACGGACAAGATCCCCGACAAAAGCACCTAAATGCGTGCATTTTCCGTTTTTCATGCGCTTCAAAGCAGGTTAAAAGGCCCGCCATGACGCAAGAGACCACTGGAACGACAGATATGACGGCATCGGCGACGGGCAATCAGCGCAAGGTTTTCATCAAGACCTATGGCTGCCAGATGAATGTCTATGATTCCGAGCGGATGGGCGAGGCGCTGGCAAGCGATGGCTATCAACCGACCGAGACGATGGATGATGCCGATCTGGTGCTGCTCAACACCTGCCATATTCGCGAAAAGGCCGCCGAGAAGGTCTATTCCGCTCTGGGCCGTCTGCGTGACATGAAGCGTGAACGTGCCAGAGAAGGCCGCGAAATGCTGATCGGCGTTGCCGGCTGCGTTGCCCAGGCGGAAGGCGAGGAGATCCTGCGCCGCGTGCCGGATGTCAGTGTGGTGATCGGCCCGCAGACTTATCACCGTCTTCCCGAGGCCCTGCGGCGCGCCAAGGCCGGCGAGCGTGTGGTCGATACGGATTACGCGGTGGAGGACAAGTTTGACTATCTGCCGAAGAAGGAGCGCGGCAACCGCCCGAAAAATGTCTCGGCCTTTCTCACTGTGCAGGAAGGCTGCGACAAGTTCTGCACCTTCTGTGTCGTGCCCTATACGCGGGGTGCGGAAGTGTCGCGCTCGCTGAACCAGATTGTCGACGAGGCGCATCGGCTGGTCGAGAACGGTGTCAGCGAGATCACGCTTTTGGGCCAGAACGTCAACGCCTGGCATGGCAACGGACCCGACGGCACCGAATGGGGGCTCGGCGACCTTCTGTTCCATCTGGCTGCGATCGATGGCATCAAAAGGCTGCGCTACACCACCAGCCATCCGCGCGATATGGATGACAGGCTGATGGCGGCCCACCGCGATCTGCCTGCGCTGATGCCCTATCTGCATCTTCCCGTTCAGTCCGGTTCCGACCGGATCCTGAAGGCGATGAACCGTAAGCACACGGCGGAAGAATATCTGGCGCTGATCGGCCGCATTCGCGCGGTCCGGCCTGATATCGCCATGTCCGGCGATTTCATCGTCGGCTTTCCCGGTGAAACCGAAGAGGATTTCCAGGCGACGCTCGATCTGGTGGAAAAGGTCCGTTACGCGCAGGCCTTCTCATTCAAATATTCGACGCGGCCGGGAACGCCGGGCGCCGAGCTGGAAGACCAGGTGCCCGAAGACGTCAAGACCGAGCGGCTGGCAAGGCTTCAGGCGCTTCTCACCCGCCATCAGCGTGAATTTGCCGCCTCCTGTGTCGGCCGTGAAATGGATATCCTGCTGGAGAAGCCGGGCCGCGAGGACGGCCAGCTGATCGGCCGCTCGCCATGGCTTCAGTCCGTCGTGGTTTTGGGCGGAGATGCCGCAATCGGCGATATGGTGCGCGTGCGCATCACTGCTGCCGGCCCGAACAGCCTTGCCGCCGAGCGGCTGTGATTTTGTGACACCGCGATGAAAAGTGCGTTGCGAAAGACAAATCGCTTCACAAAATGGCGGATCGCGTTTAGCCTTTGTTCATGAAGCTTGGCGACCTCAAAGAGACTCAGTCAGTTCAGCGGCAAAGACGTTCAAGGGCCGACCGGCTTCGTATGTTTCACGCAAATATGGTTGTTTCAACGGGTCGGTTTGCAT
Source organism: Martelella sp. HB161492 (assembly GCF_013184775.1). Lineage (GTDB taxonomy): Bacteria > Pseudomonadota > Alphaproteobacteria > Rhizobiales > Rhizobiaceae > Martelella. Next base: position 47,597 of record NZ_JAATVV010000017.1, on the reverse strand, counting down.
GTCGGCCGGACGGGCGTTTCAATGCGCGCCGCCTGCGGACTTGCCGTCTCAACAGCGCGGGGCTCGTTCGCTCGTTTGTCAGGGCGGATCAACACTCCGGTGCCGATCAGAGGTGTCGTCGTCTTTTTCTCAGGAGCTTGACCGCTTGAACGTAACAGAACTGGTTGCCGAAACCGCGCAGGGCGCGCGTCCCAACACCAAGGATGAGGCGAGTCATTTCGTCCTTACTTTTGAGAACAACCGCTATGCCAGCGAGTTGTTCGGTCAGTTCGACGAGCATCTGAAACTGCTGGAAGACAGGCTGAAGGTCAAAGCCGTGCCGCGCGGCAATTCCGTTGCGCTGAGCGGCGAGACGGTGGCCACCTATCAGGCCCGCAGGGCGCTTGATTTCCTGTACAGCCAGCTTCTGAATGGCGGTCATGTGGAAAAATCCGATGTTGAAGGTGCCATCCGGATGGCTGTTGCCACCGACGACCAGCTGAGCCTGCCGACGCTGGAGCGCAAGGCTAAGCTGTCCATGTCGCAGATTTCGACCCGCAAGAAGTCGATCGCGGCCCGGACGCCGGCCCAGGACGCCTATATCCGTGCACTGGAGCGCAATGAGCTTGTTTTCGGCACCGGTCCTGCCGGTACCGGCAAGACCTATCTGGCGGTTGCCTATGCAGCGCAGCTTCTGGAGCGCGGTGTGGTCAACAAGATCATCCTGTCGCGTCCGGCCGTTGAGGCGGGCGAACGCCTCGGCTTTCTGCCCGGCGACATGAAGGAGAAGGTCGATCCCTATCTCCGTCCGCTTTATGATGCGCTTTACGACATGATGCCGGGCGACAAGGTCGAACGGGCGATAACCGCCGGTGTGATCGAGATTGCGCCTCTCGCCTTCATGCGCGGGCGCACGCTTGCCAATGCCGCCGTTATTCTGGATGAGGCGCAGAACACGACATCGATGCAGATGAAGATGTTCCTGACCCGTCTCGGCGAGAATTCGCGGATGATCATTACCGGCGATCCGAGCCAGATCGACCTGCCGCGCGGCGTGAAGTCCGGTCTGGTCGAGGCGCTCGGCATCCTCAAGGGCGTGGAAAGCATTTCAATCATCCGCTTTACCGATACGGATGTGGTGCGTCATCCGCTGGTGGCGCGTATCGTCGCCGCCTATGATGGCGAGAGCCGCAGCGCCGGTGAAGCCAGCGAGGCCAGTGACGCCTGATGATGGCAGAATTTGACTACCAGATCACCGTCGAGGCCGACGCGTGGGATGCTGTTGCCGACCTCGAAGCCCTCATCTATCGGGCGATTTCTGCTGCGTCCGACTATCTGGCGAAGGAGGAGGGGCAGCCCTTCTTCGAGCCGGAAGCGGAGTTGTCACTGGTCTTCACCGATGACGCGGCGATAAGGGTCATCAATGCGGAATGGCGCAATATGGACAAGGCGACGAATGTCCTGTCCTTTCCCGCCTTTCCGATCGCGCCCGGCGACATGCCGGGGCCGATGCTCGGCGATATCGTCGTGGCCTATGAGACGGTCAGGCGCGAGGCGGAGGCGCTCGACAAGCCCTTCGAGGAGCACCTGACGCATCTGCTGGTGCATGGATTCCTGCATCTTTTGGGCTACGATCACATTGAAAACACCGATGCGGAGCTCATGGAAGGACTTGAGACTCGCATTTTGGCCACACTTAACCTATCTGATCCTTATCAGGGTAGTGACCCGGTTTGACACCTAAGGAAAGATGAACCAGCAACAGATCGTACCGCTGCGAGAAAGCGGGCAGGACGCCGAAGACGGCTCTGCACTCGACGAACCCAACAGTACGGGGCCGCAAAACGGCCACACTGAAAAGAACGGTTCTCCCATCAGGGGTTTTTTCATGCGCTTGAAGCGCAATGGGCACACGGCCTCAAGGCTGCGTGAGGACCTCGAAGATGCATTGTCGGCAGACGGTGCAGGGGACAGTGATTTTTCGCCCGAAGAACGGGCGATGCTCAATAACATTTTACGCTTCCGCGAAGTTCGTGTTGAGGACGTCATGGTGCCGCGCGCCGATATCGACGCCGTGGACCAGAGCATTTCGCTCGGCGAACTCTTGCTGATCTTCGAGAATTGCGGTCATTCGCGTATGCCGGTCTTCTCCGAGACGCTGGATGATCCGCGCGGCATGGTGCATATTCGCGACCTTCTTGCCTACCTGTCCAAACAGGCGCGCGGTCGCCGCCGTAATCTGACACGCACCGCCGCACAGGCTGGTGGCCGGGCTGAAACCACGGCAAAGGCGCCGGCGGCGGAAAAGACCAGCCGCGCCCATCGCAGCGGGCTCGACCTCGGGCGTGTCAATCTCGACAAGAGCGTTGCCGACGCCGGCATCATTCGCCCGGTTCTGTTCGTTCCCCCGTCCATGCTGGCGTCCGATCTTCTGCAGCGCATGCAGGCGAGCCGGACGCAGATGGCGCTGGTGATTGACGAATATGGCGGGACGGACGGGCTCGTCTCACATGAGGATATCGTCGAGATGGTTATCGGCGATATCGATGACGAGCATGATTCCGAAGAGGCGATGTTCACACGCGTGTCCGATGATGTCTTCGTTGCCGATGCCCGCGTCGAGCTTGAGGATATCGCCGAGGCGATTGGTCCGGATTTCGACATTTCCGATCATGCCGAGGATGTGGACACGCTGGGCGGGCTGATCTTCTCCGCCATCGGCCGCATTCCGGCCCGCGGCGAGGTGATCCAGTCGCTTCCGGGTTTCGAGGTGCATATTCTCGATGCCGATCCGCGGCGCATCCGCCGGGTACGCATCCTGAGGCGGCGCGCGCCCGTTCGGCGTCGTGCGGCCGCGCTGCGCCATGAGGCCGAGCCTGTCGAGGCGGCGAGACCTTCATCGCCGCCGGAGACGAACCTTGTGATCAAGGATACGGCCGGAAATCCGCCGGAGCGTGCCAGCGCCGAAAGCGACGGTTCGCCGCGGTAGGCATCTGCCGCGTCTTCCAGCATAGAGGAAGCCAGCGCCGGCAGTTGTGCCGGGCGCTGGCTTTCGTGTCCTGAAGCGGGAAAGTCGGTCGCTTCGCGGTGTCCCGGCAAATCTGATGAATGAGTGCGCGCCGATGCCTGACAACGCCATCACGAATGATCCGAGCCTGTTGCTGAAGCTTCGGGAAAGAGTCGGGCGGCTGAGCGGACGTGCTCAGGCGCTGGCGCTGATGGCCTGCGGGGGGCTGTCGACATTTGCGCTTGCGCCTTTTGGCCTTTCTCCGGTGATGTTTGTCACTGTCCCGGCGCTATTTCTTCTGGCTGACGGCTTCATCGGCGCGCGCACCGGCTTCAGCGCCGTCAAGCGCGGCTTTGCCGCTGGCTGGTGTTTCGGTTTCGGCTACTTTGTTCTTGGCCTCTGGTGGCTGGCTGCCGCACTGCTGCAGGATGCCGTGCACTTCGCCTGGGCCATTCCCTTTGCCGTTCTCGGTTTTCCTACCTATCTTGCGCTCTATTACGGACTTGCGCTGGCGCTGGCGGCGCCGTTGTTCCGCTGGCGCAGTCTGCGTTTTCTGGCGCTGGCGCTGGCGATCGGGCTTGGAGAATGGCTCAGGGGCCATGTTTTCACAGGCTTTCCCTGGAATGCGCTTGCCTACACGGCTGTTCCTGTGCCGCTTCTCATGCAATCCGTGCATATCGTCGGACTTTTCGGACTGAGCGCCCTCTGTGTGGTTGTCTTTGCCGCGCCATTGATGTGGCTTGAGCGGCGCTATCTGGTCTTCTCTGTGGCGCTTGCTCTTTTCGTGGCCGATATCGCCTATGGCGGCATCCGTCTCTGGAATGCGCCGGCATCGCCGCCGGGAAAGGAAACCATCGTGCGGCTGGTTCAGCCGGCCAGCGATCTTGCGAGCTGGGGCAGTCTCGAGGGGCAGCAGGCGGCCTTTTCCGCGCTGATCGCTTTGTCCTCCGCACCGCCAAGAGGTGCGTCACGGGCGCCTGACATCATCGTCTGGCCTGAGACCGCGCTGCCCTTTCTGATCGACGATCGGGCGGATGCACGCACGGCGATCGGCGAGATGCTGAAATCAGGGCAAACCCTGATCACCGGGGCGACGCGCTTTGCCGGTCGTGATGGGGATGGTGCGCCGCAATTTCACAATTCCATCGTCGTTCTGAATGATGATGGTCAGATCGTTTCGGCATCTGACAAGGTTCATCTGGTCCCGTTCGGTGAGTATCTACCCTTTGCGAAGACGCTGAAGGCACTCGGGCTCACTTTTTTTTCAACGATTGCGGGTAATTACGTGCCAGGGGTTGAACGCAACCTTCTGTTGCTTCCAGATGGGACGACGCTTTTCCCGCTTGTCTGCTATGAAGCCATTTTTCCCGGCATAGTTGGTGCGCAGTCCGGCCTGTCAGACGCGCTTCTCAATGTCAGTTTTGACAGCTGGTTTTCAGGGACACCTGGCCCATTTCAGCACTTTGCCGAGGCCCGTTTACAGGCTGTGGCTGCAGGAAAGCCGCTGATTCGCGTCGGTGAAAACGGTGTTTCAGCGGTGGTTGATGCCTATGGTAGAACCGTTGGCCGGTTGTCCTTCGGGGAAAAAGGCTACCTTGACGTTGCGGTTTTCATACCCTAGGTTGATTCATTGCGAGTTTTCTGTTCTCTAGCGCGTAAAAGGTCGGACTAAAGCGGCACGAGGAAAAACATTACATTCACGTAATGGTTTTGGAAATCCTCCACAATTGACCACTATACCCTAAAATTGCATAGTGGGCTGCCTTGGCATTCTCGTCGGGCCTGCAATGCTAAAATCCGATGGTTGTAAAATCACTCTGTGAAGCGGCAGGCCTGGTGTGGCGATGGGTTAATGAGAATAGGAACAAAAATGACAGAAAACAAAAAGAAGCCGAACCCGATCGACATTCATGTCGGGAGTCGGATCAGGTTGCGCCGTACCATGCTGGGCATGAGCCAAGAAAAACTTGGTGAAAGCCTGGGGATTACCTTTCAGCAAATTCAGAAGTACGAGAAGGGAACCAACCGTGTTGGTGCCAGCCGTCTTCAGAACATCTCGACGATCTTGAACGTCCCGGTATCCTTCTTCTTCGAAGACGCACCGGGTGAGCGCTCAGGCGCTGCCACCGGTATGGCAGAAGCGTCGAGCTCCAGCTATGTGGTCGACTTCCTGTCGTCCTCCGAAGGGCTGCAGCTCAACCGCGCTTTCGTCAAGATCAATGATCCGAAAGTGCGCCGCAGACTGGTCGACCTCGTCAAATCTCTGGCCGCAGAGGCAGAGTGAGTTAATCGGATATCATTGCGAAAAGGCAGCCTCCGGGCTGCCTTTTTGCGTTTCGGGACGCCGCATTTCCGCGGTGAGCCATGCGTTCACAGCAAGGCTGCTTATCCGCATAAAGACATATTTATATTGTTGTGTCCTTGTCATTTGCTGGTGAAGTGTCTAACAAAATCAAGCTAATTTCTATGTGGGGAATCCCGATGCGCAGCAATTATCTCTTTACCAGTGAATCCGTCTCCGAAGGGCATCCGGACAAGGTCTGTGACCGCATTTCAGACGAGATAGTCGATCTCGTATATCGCGAAGCCACCAAGACAGGCGTCGATCCCTGGAAAGTGCGCATTGCCTGCGAGACGCTGGCCACCACCAACCGCGTTGTGATTGCCGGCGAGGTTCGTCTGCCCGAAAGTCTGATGAAGAAAGACAAGAATGGCAACGAGGTCGTCAATCCGTCGCGATTCAAGTCGGCGGCACGACGGGCGATCCGCAATATCGGCTATGAACAGGATGGCTTCCACTGGAAGAATGTGCGCATTGACGTGCTGCTGCATGCCCAGTCCGCCCATATCGCACAAGGCGTCGACAATGCTTCTGACCGCCAGGGCGATGAAGGTGCCGGCGACCAGGGCATCATGTTCGGCTTTGCCTGCCGCGAAACGCCGGAGCTGATGCCGGCGCCGATCTATTATTCGCACCGTATCCTGCAGACCCTTGCCGATGCCCGCAAGGCCGGCGAGGGCGAAGTTGCCAAGCTTGGACCCGACGCCAAGAGCCAGGTCACGGTCCGTTACGTCGATGGCAAGCCGAGCGAGGCCGTTTCCATCGTTCTGTCGACGCAGCATCTCGATGAGAGCTGGGATTCAGCCAAGGTCCGCAGCGTTGTCGAACCCTATATCCGCGAAGCGCTGGCGGACCTGCCAATTGCCGAAGACTGTGTCTGGTATGTCAACCCGACCGGCAAATTCGTCATTGGCGGTCCTGATGGTGATGCCGGCCTGACGGGCCGCAAGATCATTGTCGATACCTATGGCGGCGCTGCTCCTCATGGCGGCGGTGCCTTCTCGGGCAAGGATACGACCAAGGTCGACCGTTCGGCGGCCTATGCGGCGCGTTATCTTGCCAAGAATGTCGTTGCTGCAGGGCTTGCAGACAAATGCACCATTCAGCTTTCCTATGCCATTGGCGTGGCGCAGCCGCTGTCGGTCTATGTCGACCTTCACGACACAGGCAAGGTGGATGAGGATGCGGTCGAGAAGGCGATCCGTCAGGTCATGGATCTGTCGCCATCGGGTATCCGCCGTCACCTGTCGCTGAACAAGCCGATCTATGCTAAAACATCCGCCTATGGCCATTTCGGCCGCAAGGCCGGCCGCGACGGCTCCTTCTCCTGGGAGAAGCTTGATCTGGTCAAACCGCTGAAGCTTGCACTGAAGAGCTGACGGACACGGATGATGACGGACGAAGCCGAGTTTGGTGACCGCCAGGGCAAGGCCTTTTTCGGGCGGCGCAAGGGCAAGCCCCTGCGCGCCCGTCAGGCGCATAATCTGGAGGAGATGCTGCCGCATTTCGCGCTGGATCTCGCGTCCGATGCGCCTGATGACCTGAGGGCTCTTTTCCCCGAAGGCACCACTCAGATCCGGCTTGAGATCGGTTTCGGCGGCGGAGAGCATCTTGCCCACCGCGCCGCCGAGTTTGCGCATACCGGTTTCATCGGCGTTGAGCCCTTCGTCAATTCGATGGCCAAGCTGCTCGGCACGATCGAGCAGCAGGGGCTGACCAATATCCGCCTGCATGACGATGATGCGGTCGAAGTGCTGGACTGGATGCCGGACGGCAGTGTTGATCACATTGATCTTCTCTATCCCGATCCCTGGCCGAAGAAGAAACACTGGAAGCGCCGTTTTGTCTCCGCAGCCAATCTCGACCGGTTCCATCGGGTGTTGAAGCCCGGCGGGCGCTTCTGTTTCGCTTCCGATATCGATACCTATGTCAACTGGACGCTGCTCCATTGCCGAAAGCATGGCGGTTTTGCCTGGCAGGCGCGTGAGGCGCAGGACTGGACGTCACCCTATGACAACTGGCCGTCGACGCGTTACGAGGCAAAGGCACGCCGTGAAGGCCGCAAAAGCGCCTATCTGACCTTTTTGAAGGTGTGAGAAAAACGGTTGCTTCCGTTCAGTGCAGCGTGACGGTGCGGATATCGTCTTCCATGGCCTTGAAGAAGATGCTGGCGCGGTTCTCGGTGAGAAGCAGCGGCGTTCCATCGGCGGCAAACAGCGCCCAGAGCGTGGCATCGGCACGGATATTCACGGCTTCAGGAAAGCTTGCCAGCGCCTCGCTGCGGCCGAGCTGGCGGAAGTAGCATAATTCACCATTGCCGAGTGCTGCAAAAATCTCTGGATCTCGGGACCAGTCGGCAATCTTGAGGCTCATGTCATTCTCCGGCGCATCAGGCATTGTCTGCGCGGCTGTTTCAGGCTTTAGCCGCGATTAACCTTAATCTGAAACGGAAATGTTAATTTTCCGTACGTCTGCGGGGCGGCGCGCGATTTCTATGGCGAGAAGACCGTTTTGCAGGCTTGCGCGGGTGACTTCCATGGCCTCTGTCAGAAGAAAAATCCGCCGGAACTGCCGCCCGGCGATGCCGCGATAGAGAAAGTCGCCATCAGGCTTGTCGTCCTGGCTGCCGCGGATCACCAGCTGATGCCCTTCCGTCGTGACATCCAGCTCTTCCGCCTCGAAACCCGCCACGGCGACCGTGATGCGCAGATAGGCGCCTGCGCCATGCAGATATTCGATGTCGAAGGGGGGGTAGCCGCCGCTGCCGCGCGACAGCGCAGCAAGCATCTCGCTGGTCATATCAAGCGGGTCGAGTCTGAGATCTATGCGTGCCATCTTCACTTCCTTTGACTGTCGACCATATGGTTTTTTCGGATCCGGATCGCAAGCCCTGACCGTCCCACCCAGCCGCATGGCAGCTTGACAAGAATTGTGGCAGGCTCCAAGCCTTGTTTTTTCATCAATGGCAATCAGCCGCAGCTCCTCAAGAAAAAGAAGGAACCCATGAGCAAGGCCCGTAATATCATCATCGATACCGATCCCGGACAGGACGATGCAGCCGCAATTCTGCTGGCACTCGCCAGTCCCGAGGACATTTGCGTGCTCGGCATTACCGCCGTCGCCGGTAACGTTCCGCTCAGTCTGACCGAGCGCAACGCCCGTATCATCGCCGAGCTTGCCGGGCGTAGCGATGTGCCCGTCTTCGCCGGCTGCGACCGGCCGATTGCCCGCCCGCTGGTCACGGCGGAACATGTCCATGGCAAGACCGGGCTCGATGGACCGGATCTGGCCGAGCCGACCATGCCGCTTCAGCCACAGCATGCGGTGGATTTCATCATCGAGACGCTGCGGAACGAACCCGCCGGTACGGTAACGCTTTGCCCGCTGGGGCCGCTGACAAACATCGCCACCGCCTTCAAAAAGGCACCCGACATTGTCGAACGGGTTCAGGAAATCGTGTTGATGGGCGGCGGCTATTTTGAAGGCGGCAATATCACGCCCGCCGCCGAGTTCAACATCTATGTCGACCCCGAGGCTGCCGATATTGTCTTTTCGGCGGGGGTACCGCTGGTGATGATGCCGCTTGATGTGACCCATCAGTTGCTCTGCCTCAAGTCCCGTGTTGACAAGATTGCCGCTATCGGCCGGCCGGCTGCGACGGCAATGGCGGAGATGCTGCTGTTCTACGAGCGCTTCGATGTCGAGAAATATGGTTCCGACGGCGGACCGCTGCATGACCCGTCGGTGATTGCCTATCTGCTCAAGCCGGAACTTTTCTCCGGTCGTTTTTGCAATGTCGCGATCGAGACCCAGTCTGAACTGACGCTTGGAGCAACGGTCGTCGACTGGTGGAAGGTCACCGATCGCAAGCCGAACGCCACGGTTATCGGCAAGGCCGATGCCGATGGCTTCTTCGCGCTGCTGACCGAGCGTCTGGCGCGGCTATAGAGCGCCGTGTGTCCTTCTGGACGCACCGGGACTCTCTATCTTGTTGAATCTACGCATCGGCTTATTTGCCGCAGTCGCGCGAGGCGCTGTGGACCGAGACAACGAAACCGGCGAAAAGCGCCGGTTTCTTTTTGGCGCCAGGGCATAATCCGACCGGCGCGAGGTGAGGCTCAAGAGGTTCATGTGGTCAGGACAGATGGGGCATGGGGGGGGCGATCTGATCCAGCACCCCGAACCGCGCTTGCGGCTTCAGAGCCGTGCGTCGATGTCGCTCGCGACCGGTATTGAGGGCTGGGCGCCGGGCTTCAGGCAGGCCAGTGCTCCGGCAATGGCGGCACGGTGCGCCGCGGCGGCAAAGTCGAGACCGGCATCGAGGCCGGCGGCAAGATAGCCGCAGAAGGTATCGCCGGCGCCAACCGTGTCCACGGCCTCGATCTTCATGCTGTCAATACGATGAAAAACGCCATTTTCCATGGCGATGACGCCTTCGGCCCCAAGCGTGATCACCACGGTCTGGCCGGTTTCATCGTGATAGGATTTCAGCACGTTGATCCGACCTTCGCTGCCAAGCGCATCGGCTCCGGTCAGAAGCTCGAATTCCGTTTCATTGGCAATGACGATATCGGCCAGGCGGCCAAGCTCGGCAGCCTCGGCCGTCAGCGGGGCGGTGTTGAGGACGGTCCTGATGCCCTTGTCGCGTGCGGCTGCCAGGGCTGTGCGAATTGACGCGGCCGGGATCTCGAGCTGAAGAAGCAGCGTATCGCCGGGCGCCATGGCGTTGACCGCTGCCAGTGCATCGTCTTGCGTCAGCGTGCCATTCGCGGCGGCATTGATGACGATGACATTCTCTCCATCGCCGCCAACCAGGATCATTGCCGTGCCCGTGGGGCCGGCGACATGTTTGGTTGCCGAAAGATCGACGCCTGCATCAGCCAGAAGGGCGGTCGCAGCGTCTGCGAATTCGTCCGTTCCGACGGCCCCTGCCATCCTGACCGTCGCACCGGCCCGGGCGGCAGCAAGTGCCTGGTTGGCGCCCTTGCCCCCCTGAGCGGTGTAGAAGCTCTTGCCGGTCACGGTTTCGCCTGGCTCGGGCAACCTGTCTGTGGTGGCGATCAGGTCCATATTGATGGAACCGAAGACAGTGATCATCGCGCGTCCTTTCATCGAAGGTCGTTAGGCGCGGCGCCTGGCAATGAGAGCGGGCCGCTGCATGGATGCCGCCATCAATGGCCGATTGGCAGGCATCTGTCCAGATTGCGATGATGGTGCTGCAGCTCAATCCTCCTCAACGATGCGCAGCTTCAGTTTTCCCTGCTCCGACAAGGGGTTTGAAGGTGATGCCGCTTCGTCGCCGCCATCCACGTTCTTTTCGAATTCGAGGCCGCCGATACGTTCGCCGCGGCGCAGGATCTTCGCCGATGAAATCTGGATCTGCTCGACGTCCTGCCGTGCCTGCCCGAAATGGCTCTGCAGCTTGGCAACGCGGTCATTGAGGCGGCCAAGATCGCCGAGGAGATGGGCGACCTCGCTCTGGATCAGATGTGCCTGTTCCCGCATCCGCTGGTCCTTGAGCATCGCCTGGATCACCTGGATCGACAGCAGCAGAAGGGTTGGCGAGACGATGACGACGCGCGCCTGATGTGCCTTTTGCACCAGACCTTCGAATCGCTCGTGGACATCGGAAAAAATCGATTCGGAAGGGATGAAAAGAAAGGCTGTATCCTGGGTCTCGCCCGCGATCAGGTATTTTTGCGCAATGTCGCGGATATGGGTCTCGAAATCCCGGCGAAAACGCTGCGCCTCCTGCCGGACGGCCATATCGTCTTCGGCATCATTCATGGCGTTCCAGGCCTCAAGCGGAAACTTGGCGTCAATCACCAGCGGTGGCATGGCATTGGGCATGGAAATCAGGCAGTCGGGGCGTGTGCCATTGGAAAGACCAGCCTGAAACCGGTAGCTGCCGGCCGGCAGGGCATCGGCGATGATGGTTTCCATCCGCGACTGGCCAAAGGCACCGCGGGTCTGCTTGTTGGAGAGAATGGCCTGCAGTCCGACGACATCTTTGGCAAGCGACTGAATGTTGTTCTGCGCCGCATCGATCACGGCCAGACGTTCCTGCAGCCGGGCGAGATTGGCATGCGTGGCGCGCGTCTGCTCATTCAGCGAGCTGCCGAGCCGCTGCGACAGTCCGTCAAGGCGGCTGCCGAGCGCCTGATTCAGCTCAGCCTGGCGGGTGCCGAACAGTTCTGCCATGGTTGCCATGCGCCCCTGCATCTCGATCTGGCTGCGCATCAGCCCGTTCAGCTGCTCGGCAAGTGCATGGTCCTGGCCGGATCGGTTTCGCCTGCCGGCCAGAAACAGGAAAACGCTGAGAGCAAGCGTCAGCACGCCGATCACCGCGACAGCAAACGGCAAGGCGCCACCAAATGCGCCGGTGAGAGCGGTCAGGAAAGTGTTTGTGCTTTGTTCCATCATGTCAGCCTAGCAGATTTTACTGGAAGATGAAGATCAAATCATGAACAAATTGACGGAAGGTCAATTTCGCCGGCCCTGTTGTGACCCTTCATCATCTTTTCGTTTCACAAGAGCGAAACTTGCGCTATGGGGTGAGCCATGACGACAAAGCCCATGATTATTCTTCCTGACCCGATACTGCGCAAGGTCTCAGCACCTGTGGAGCGGGTCGATGATGAACTGAAAAAGCTTGCCGGCGACATGCTGGAGACGATGTATGAAGCGCCGGGCATTGGCCTGGCCGCCATTCAGGTCGGTGTGCCGCGGCGTATGCTGGTTCTCGATGTCAGCAAGGACGAGAACAAGAAGGAGCCGATGGTCTTCATCAACCCGTCGATCCTTTCGATGTCGGACGACCGCTCCGTCTACGAGGAAGGCTGCCTTTCGATTCCGGATTTCTTCGCCGAGGTCGAGCGGCCAGCCATGGTCACGGTCCGCTACACGGATCTTGACGGCAAGGAGCAGCAGGTGGAGGCGGATGGCCTGCTTGCGACCTGCCTGCAACATGAGATGGATCATCTCGACGGCGTGCTGTTCATCGACTATCTGTCGCGGCTGAAACGTGACCGGGTGATCCGCAAGTTTACCAAGGTGGCGCGCCAGCAAAAGCTTTGAGCCAGCTGGCGGATCCGGCTTCCGGTCGGTTGATGACGGTCTCAGCGAGAAGGAGCTGAAGGCGATGAAAGTAATCTTCATGGGGTCGCCCGACTTTTCCGTACCGACATTGCGTGCGCTGGTCGATGCCGGTCACGAGATTGCCTGCGTTTATGCCCAGCCGCCGCGCGCTGCGGGCCGCCGCGGTCTCGCCGAGGTCAAGACGCCGGTTCATCAGGCTGCCGAACTGCTTGGCCTGCCGGTCCGCACACCATTGAATTTCAAGGCGGAAGAGGATCGCGCCGCCTTCGCTGCGCTCAAAGCCGATGTGGCCGTGGTGGTGGCCTATGGTCTTCTGCTGCCCGAGGCAATCCTGTCCGGCACACGGCATGGATGTTTCAATGGCCATGCCTCGCTTCTGCCGCGCTGGCGCGGGGCGGCCCCGCTGCAGCGCGCCATCATGGCGGGAGACAGCGAGACCGGCATGATGGTGATGAAGATGGACAAGGGGCTCGATACCGGGCCGGTGGCGCTGACCGAGAAGGTGGCGATCACGCCCGACATGACGGCGGGCGCGCTGCATGACCGGATGATGCAGGTTGGCGCCAGGCTGATGGTCAAGGCCATGGCAGCGCTTGAGGCCGGCACGCTTCAGCTTTGCGAGCAGGCGGCGGAGGGAGCGACCTATGCCCGCAAGATCGACAAGGGGGAGACCCGGGTCGATTTCTCACGCCCTGCCGAAGCGGTGCATAATCATGTGCGCGGCCTCTCGCCCTTTCCCGGTGCCTGGTTCGAGACCGCTTTTGCGGATGGCAAACCCGAGCGCGTGAAACTGCTCGAAACCCGGCTTGCCACCGGATCCGGTCCTGCCGGCACAGTGATCGATGCCGAGGCCGGCATTGTCGCCTGCGGTACGGGCGCCGTAGCGCTGGCGCGGCTGCAGAAGGCAGGCGGCAAGGCGCTTGATGCCGAAGCGTTTCTGCGCGGCCATCCCTTGCCCAAGGGCACGGTGCTCGGCTGATGCCACGCTATCGCATGACCGTCGAATATGATGGCACTCCCTATATTGGCTGGCAGCGCCAGGACAATGGCCGCTCGGTGCAGGGCGCGCTTGAGGGGGCGGTTCTCTCGCTGACCGGCGAGACCGTCAGCATTCGCGGGGCCGGACGGACCGATTCGGGCGTGCACGCGCTCGGTCAGGTCATTCATCTCGATCTTCAGCGCGACTGGAGCCCGTTCCAGCTGCTCAATGCGCTCAATGCGCATCTGCGCCTTGCCGCAGAGACGGTGTCAGTGACGGAGGTCCTTGTCGCCGATCCGGATTTCAATGCGCGTTTTTCCGCCATCAAGCGACATTATCTCTACCGCATTCTCAATCGCCGGGCCCATCCCGCTCTGGAGGCAAAGCGGGCCTGGTGGGTGCCGAAACCGCTGGATCACGAGGCGATGCATGAGGCCGCCCAGCAACTGGTCGGCCACCACGATTTCACCACCTTCCGCTCCGTTCACTGCCAGGCCAAGTCACCCATGCGCACGCTTGACCGCCTGGATGTCACGCGCAATGGCGAGGTGATCGAGATCCGCGCCTCGGCCCAGAGCTTTCTGCATAATCAGATCCGCTCCTTTGCCGGTACGCTGAAACTGGCTGGCGATGGCAAGATGAGCGCTGCCGATGTGCGCGCGGCACTGGAGGCGCGGGACCGCAGGGCCTGCGGCCCTGTCGCCCCGCCGGAAGGGCTCTATTTCATGAAGGTCGATTATCCGGCAGACCCGGTCACAGCGTCGAGACCGACTGACCGGCAACACAGCTGATCGCCGATTGCGGCGGCTGGGCGATCTGGCTCGCAGCCATGGCGCGCTCCTGCTGCGACGGGCAGATTGGCCGGACGATCGACGTATAGCCCTTCTTGTCCAGGCACCGATTGATCACGCGTGAGCGCAGCGCCGCATTTGTGTCGTGGCTCTCGCTGGTCACGGGGGTGACGTAGCCGCCCACTTCGGTGCAGTAGGTCCTGTCATTCTTGTCCTGGCAACTGACATAGCCCGGTACGGAATAGCCGCCCGAAATCTCGGTGACCATGTTCTGCGGTACTTCCTTCAGTGCCTCGATCATGCACTGATCATAGGCCTCCTGCCGCTGCTCGCGGGTGCTGCCTTCTTTGTAGAGAACATTGATCGGCCCGGCCTGGCAGGCAGCGAGCAGCAGGCAGACAAGAAGCGGCTGAACAGGCTTCGACATGCTAAATTCCCCTCAGAATATATGCCCGAGATTTATCGCCATGATTGCACTTGTCAAGCATGGGCTCCCCCCCGGCTCAGCCGCCAAGCATGTAGCGCGTTCCGAGATCACTGATCACCAGTGTGGTGACGACCGAGGCCAGGATCGTTGCGGCGGTGGGCAGCGGCCGGTCGTCAAGAAGAACGTAGAAGAGCCTGATTTCAAAAAGAAAAGCGCCGAAGATAACCACCTGGAGCAGGATGATTAGGGGCACGAGAAACGCCGGGCCGAGCAGCGCGATGGCGATGATGAGAACGGCGGCGACAACATTGACCGGCACGCTTAACCAGTTGGAGGCGATAACGATGCGGAAGAAGGCCTTCGCCTGGCCGGAGAAATGACAGACAAGCGCGATTGCCACCAGAGGAACAATCCAGCTGACAGCCTGGATCAGGATCGTGCGAAACACGAGAAGACCGGTAAAGGCCACGCCGTTTCCGGCACTGTCGGTCAGGCTCAGAAGGCTCGAGAGAACCATGAAGGGCAGGCAGATGACAAAAGCCCAGAAGGAACGCCGGAAACCCCGTTCGGTAAAATCAAGATAGTGATAGGCGGTGGCGCTGCCCTTGAAGAGCAGCCACAGGCCTTTGAGATAAAACCGGATTTCAGCGATTGTCGGCAAGCTCAAACCACCTGTCGATGAAGGTCTCGTAGATTTGCGTCAGACTTTCGAGGTCGGACAATGCGACATGCTCGTCGATCTTGTGCATGGTCTGGCCGACAAGGCCGAATTCCACGACGGGGCAATAGTCCTTGATGAAGCGGGCATCGGATGTGCCGCCTGTTGTGGAGAGCTTCGGGATATTGCCGGTCACGGTCTCAATCGCCGCGGCCAGACTGCCGGCAAGCCGGTTGTCGCGCGTCAGGAAGACCTGGCTGGTCCGGCCGAGCCATTCAATCGTGTAATCGGCGCTGATGCCCTCAGGCCTGAGCGGCGCATCGGCAAGGGCGCTGTCGAGGCGGGCGATGATCTCGGCCTTCAGGCTTTCCTCGTTCCAGCGATCGTTGAAGCGGATGTTGAAGACCGCGCTTGCCGCCTGCGGGATCACATTGGTCGCGGGGTTGCCGGTATCGACCGAGGTGATCTCGAGATTGGAGGGCGGGAAGTCTTCGCTGCCCGCATCAAAGGGGGTGCCCATCAGCGCGGTCATCACAGCCGCCATGCCACGCAAGGGATTGTCGGCGAGATGCGGATAGGCGACATGGCCCTGTTGTCCGATGACGGTGACCCGGCCGGAGAGCGAGCCACGACGGCCGATCTTGATCATGTCTCCGAGCGTGTCCGGATTGGTCGGCTCGCCGACAAGGGCGCCATCCCATGTTTCGCCGCGCGCGGCCGCCCACTGCAGAAGCTTGTCGGTACCGTTGATCGAGGGACCTTCCTCGTCGCCGGTGATCAGCAGTGAGACCGAGCCGGGCAGGGGGCCATGACGGTCGATGACGCGGGCAAGGGCTGCAACGAAGCAGGCGATGCCGCCCTTCATGTCAACGGCGCCGCGGCCATAAAGCCTGCCATCGGCAATCTCGGCAGCAAAGGGCGGGTGGGTCCAAGAGGCCTCCGCGCCTGGCGGAACGACATCGGTATGTCCGGCAAACATCAGATGCGGACCTTCAGAACCGAGACGGGCATAGAGATTTTCCACATCCGGCGTGCCGGGTGTGGTCTCGACCATGCGCGTCACGTCAAAGCCGAGCGGGCTCAGCATTGTCTCGAGGGCGGTCAGTGCGCCGCCTTCGGCCGGTGTTACCGACGGGCAGCGGATCAGAGCGGCGAGATTTTTGACGGGATCTGTCACGGTCATGCGTTCAATCTGGTAGCTGACTTGCGGAAGCGGTTCTGTTTAGCCCTTTCAGTCTGCCTGAATTGGCTGAGACTGAAAGGGCAAAAGCCGGAAAGGCCGTGGTTTAGTCGCGCAGCAATTCGTTGATGCCGGTCTTGGAGCGGGTGCGCTCGTCGACGCGCTTGACGATCACGGCGCAGTAGAGACCAGGGCCAGGCTGGCCATTGCCCATCGGCTTGGCGGCAGGCAGCGTGCCGGCAACCACGACCGAATAGGGCGGAACTTCACCATAGGTGATCTCGCCGGTGGCGCGGTCGACGATCTTGGTCGACTTGCCGATGAAAACACCCATGCCGAGAACCGAGCCTTCGCGCACGATGCAGCCTTCAACCACTTCGGAACGGGCGCCGATAAAGCAATTGTCCTCGATGATGGTCGGGCCGGCCTGCATGGGTTCCAGCACGCCGCCAATGCCGACACCGCCGGACAGGTGAACATGCTTGCCGATCTGGGCGCAGGAGCCGACGGTTGCCCAGGTATCAACCATTGTTCCTTCATCGACATAGGCGCCGAGATTGACAAATGAGGGCATCAGCACGACGCCGGGAGCGATATAGGCCGAGCGGCGGACGACGGCGTTCGGCACGGCACGGAAGCCGGCGGCGCGAAACTGGTTTTCGCCCCAGTTGTCGAACTTGGAGGGAACCTTGTCCCACCAGGTGGCATTGTCCGGTCCGCCCTTGACGACGTCCATGTCGTTCAGCCGGAAGGACAGCAGCACCGCCTTCTTGAGCCACTGATTGACCTTCCATTCGCCGCCTTCAAGCTTTTCTGCCACGCGGGCTTTGCCGCCATCGAGCAGGTTCAGCGATTCCTCGACTGCTTCACGAATTTCGCCCTTGGTGCTGATGGTCACTTCGGCGCGGTTTTCGAAAGCGGCCTCGATCGTGTGTTCAAGTGCGGTCAGGTCGGTCATCTCAATTCCTTTGTTGTCATGCAGGCAGGCTGGACCGCAATTCGTTCCGAACGCGCGGTCTCACTGCTTCGGCCGTTGAAATCGGTCTAAGCGAGGCTCGGCGATGCGTCAATCTTCGCCCGCAAACGGTGACGGCAAAAAGCTCATCCTTTTGACCGGCGTCACGGAAAAACCGCGCTTTCACAAGAAAGGCGCGGTTTTCCTGTTCTGGGTGCTCTTGGCACCGTCGTTTCAGTGCCAGGGCCTGTCGGGAAGATCATCAACGGTGATGACAAGATCGCCATTGCTGTCGAGACGGGCGAACATGGCATCGCCAAGTGCCATGAACTCCTCCTTGCTGACCTGGCCGGAGCGGTCAACATCGGCACGGGCAAAGAAGATATGCCCCATCATGGCGTGATGGTGCTGCTTCATCCCGTCATGATCATCTGGCGCCATCGGATGCATGGTCCCCGGGCCGAAGCCGCCCATGCCGCCATGATGCCAGCCGCGCTGCGGATATCCGCGTTCATCGCCATCGGCCATCATCATGCGGTGCGGCATATGGGCGCCGGGCGGTGGCATGCCATCCGGGCCGGCGCCGCGCCTGGCCATCATCCCGGACGGCGGCGGCGGTGGCATGGTCGCGTCAGCCTGCTGGTCTGCTGCAGGTGGCGGCGGCGTGCCCTCAGCGGGGGGCGCTGCGTCGGCGGTCGCCTTGTCTGTGCCATCTGAGATGTTGGGTCCCGGTTTCGGATGGGCATCACGGAAGGCCTGTCTCTGTGCCTTGCGATAGTCGGAAAACTCACCAGGCGTGATCACGCCATCGCCATTGGCATCGATCTTGGCGAAGGTCGCGGCGCGCCAGGCATCCATTTCATCCTTGGTGATCTGGCCATTCTTGTCGGTATCGGCATTTTTCAGGAGAAAGATAAAGGCCTCATCCTGCCTTTGCGGGCTGATGGCGCGCTCTGTTCCCTGGTCGGCAAAGCCCGGCAGGGTCAGCGCCCCAAGGGCGGCGGTAGCAAGAAAGGCAGTGAAGGCAAAACGTTGCGCATTCATCGACGGTTTCCTCTTCGGTTTCCTCTCGGCATCATCACGTTAGAGCTGCGGGCGAGGTCCCGCCAATTAAGGTTTGGAAAGGTAGACTTACGCTTCACTCATTCACGGATTCTTAACCATGACTGACAAGCTGCGCCACGGCGCCGACGAAGCCTGCGAGGTTGTCGGTCAGATAGTCGATATGGTTGGTATCGCCGGTCGCACGCTCAAAGGCCTGGGATGAGCCGTAATCGAGGTTCTGCGGAACGACAAGAACCGTGGTCATGCCAAGTGCCTTGGGCTGGGCGAGATTGCGCGGCAGATCCTCGAACATGGCGGCGTGGCGAGTATCGATGCCGCTATTGCTGAGAAAGGCGGCATAGGCGGCTTCAGCTGGTTTCGGAACGAAATTGCTGGCGGCGATATCGAAAACACGGTCGAAATCATCGAGAATGCCGAGTGCGGCCGCGGTCTTTTCGGCATGGGCGACGGAGCCATTGGTGAAAATATGCTTGCGGCCGGGCAGGGCCCTTATCGCTTCGCCCAGCGCCGGATTGGCGGGTACGACCGAATAGTCGATGGCATGTGCCTTTTCGAGGAAATCATTCGGGTCGATGCCGTGATGGATCATCAGGCCCTGGAGCGTTGTTCCGTGATCGCGGTAATAGTCCTTCTGCAGCCGGCGCGCGGCCACAGGGTCAAGCTGCAGCAGCGCCGCCACATAGGCGGTCATGTTGCGGTCGATCTGGGCGAAAAGATTGATCTCGTGCGGATAGAGCGTGTTATCGAGATCGAAGACCCAGTCTTCAATATGGGCGAAATCGGCTTTGGCCGGCATTTTTGCAAGATCTGTCATGGTTCCCAGTTATGGCAGAGGCCGACGAATTGGAAAATGCCAATTTTCAACCGCCCGCAGCCTTGCGGCACGGCGTCGCATCTTGCACCTTTTGCGGATCGGCAAAAGCTGATAGGAAAGATGTCATGTCCAAGCTCACGCGCACAGCAGAATGCGGAATTACCTGCGTCGTCCTGCACGACCGCAGACGCATGCCGCAGCGCTTTGCCGCCTTTTTCACCGGCTCCAGCCACGGTCGTCTTGTCTGATCGCTGATTGCCGCCTGTCTGGCGGCTCTTTTCGTTCGACCGATGATGATCCGGCCGCATTGAAGGCGGTGCGGATGGCTGAATAGCAAGGACTTTCCCATGGAATTATGGGTCATTATCACGCTGGGAAGCGCATTTCTGCAGAATATGCGCTCGACCCTGCAGAAATACCTGAAGGGCCGGATGGCCACTTTGGGAGCAACCTTCACCCGCTTCGGCTTCGGCCTGCCTTTCGCGCTTATCTACCTCTTCGTGCTGGCCGGACCGCTCGCCCGTCCGGTGCCATCGCTGAACGCAACCTTTGCCGTCTGGGCGCTTGTCGGTGCCTTTGCGCAGATCGCTGCGACCTTTCTGCTCGTCTATATGTTCTCCTTTCGCAACTTTGCCGTCGGCACGGCTTATTCGCGGACCGAACCGGCGCAGGCGGCGGTTATCGGCTTTGTGTTTCTTGGCGACCGGATTTCCACCGGTGCGGTCATCGCCATCCTGATCTCGATTGCCGGTGTGGTGCTGATCTCGCTTTCGCGCAGCGCACTCAGCGTGAAAGCGATTGCCGGTGCGGTTTTCTCGAGAACCGCGGCGATCGGCATCTTCTCGGGCACGCTGTTCGGCCTTTCAGCGGTGGCCTATCGTGCCGCCTCGCTGTCGCTTGCGCCAAGCCTGCCTGCGCCTGACAGCATCATGCAGGCCTCTTTCACGCTCGCCATTGTCATCGTGGTTCAGACGGCGGCCATGCTGGCCTGGATGCTGATCTTCGATCGCGGTGAGCTTGTTCGGGTTCTCAAGGCATGGAAACCGGCGCTGGCCGTCGGTTTCGTCGGGGCGACGGCCTCATTCGGCTGGTTTTCTGCGATGACGATGCAGCAAGCGGCAATCGTCAAGGCGGTGGCGCAGGTCGAAATGCTCTTCACCTTTGCGACCTCGGTCTTCATCTTCAAGGAGAAAATCACGAGGGCCGAGCTTTTCGGCTGTCTTCTGATCGTCTCCGGCGTTCTGGCCCTGCTGTTGACCTGATGCCGTCAAGGTTGACTTCACATCGAAGTCTCGCCAAAGGATAGAAAGGGGAAATTGACGGGTGACAGGCAAGATCTTGGTCTGTCACCTGCGACACGAAGTGCCAGGGGGGCGCCAAATGCCGACAGCTCAACCGCAAGCGACGAAGGGCTATCCCGGACGCTGGGTGGCGATGGGCGTGCTGATTGCCGCCGCCTTCATGAACCTGCTTGATGCGACAATCGTTAATGTGGCGCTGCCGGTGATCCAGAAGGATCTCAACGCACATTCTAGTTCGATCGAATGGATCGTTGCCGGTTATGTCCTGGTTTTCGCGCTGGCGCTGATGCCCTGCGGGCGGCTGGGCGACATCTATGGCAAGAAAGAGATGTTTCTCGGCGGCGTAGGCTTTTTCACGCTGTCATCGGCCCTGTCCGGCGTCGCGCCCAATATTGAGTTTCTCATCGTCGCGCGGCTGATGCAGGGGCTCGGTGCCGCCATCATGGCGCCCCAGGTTCTCTCGCTGGTGCAGGATATGTTTGTGTCGAAAGAGCGTTCGGCCGCGCTTTCCATGTTCGGCATCACCAGCGGAATTGCCATTGTCAGCGGGCCGCTGATCGGCGGCTGGCTGATTGCGGTCAATGTCTTTGATATGGGCTGGCGCTCGATCTTCTACATCAATGTGCCGGTCGGCATTGTTGCCGTGATTGCCGGCAGCGTGCTGATCCCGCGCTTTCCCGGGCAACGCACGCTCAGGCTCGACAAGCCGGGCGTGCTGATTGTCGCGCTTGCCTTTCTGTTCCTGATCTTTCCCCTGGTCGAGGGGCGCCGGTATGACTGGCCTTTCTGGACCTTCGTGATGCTTCTGGCCTCGCTGCCGCTGTTTGCTGGATTTTACGTCTGGGAGACGCATCGGGCGAAGGCCGGACGGGAGCAGCTGCTGCCCGTGTCGCTGATGCACAACCATGCCTATCTGCTGGGCGGGGTCATTTCCTTCCTGTTTTATTCCACGCCGGCCGGTCTGTTCATGACTTTTGCGATCTTTCTGCAGCAGGGATTCGGCTTCACGCCGCTGGAGGCCGGTCTTGCCACCATTCCCTTTCCGCTCGGCGCCTTCATGGCTGCCTTCAGCAATCGCAGGCTGTCCGACAATTTCATGAAAGGGCGCATTCTCATCGGTGCGGCACTGATGACGTCGGGGCTGGCGCTGATACTGTTCATCGTCTGGCGCCATTCCGGCACACCCGGTGTCTTTACCTTTGCGCCCGGTCTGCTGATCGGTGGCTTTTCGCTCGGCTTCACCGTCTCGCCGCTGTTCCAGTCGATGCTGGCAGATGTCCCTGGCCCTGACGCGGGATCGGCTTCGGGGGCACTGCAGGCGATCCAGCAGGCGGGAAGCGCGCTCGGCATTGCCATTGCCAGCCAGCTCTTCTTTGCCACGATTGCCACCCGACAGGCCGCAGGTGCCGCAACTGAAGATGCCTATGTTGCCGGCTTTACCGCCTGCCTGACCTATATGGTCGCCGTGACTGCGGCGGTGTTTCTCGCCGCCTGGTTCCTGCCAGCCGTCCGCCCCGGTCAGCAGCCGGGCAATGAAGATGGTGAGGCGGGGCTGATGCTGCTCTGAAATCTGCGGTGCCGGCGGGCCGGCTTTGCGTCTTGACAAGTAAGCGATTACCAATCAAGTGATTGATTGATGGAAAAGCAAACGGTCAGACATGAAGCGGGTGAAGAGCGGCGGCGTGAGATTGCGCTCGCGGCCCGGTCGCTGATTGCCGAACGCGGCCTTGAGGGGCTGAGAACCCGCGCGGTTGCCGAGCGGGTCGGCATCAATATTGCGACGCTGCATTATCATGTCAGTTCCAAGGATGGTCTGGTGCAGCTTGTGACCGAGCAGCTGCGCGATGAATTCACCGAAGCGCATCTGCAAACGCTGAAGGCGGATCTGACGCCTCTGGAGCGGTTGCGCGCCGAGTTCGTGGCCTATCAGCAGCTCAGGCAGGGTAATCGCGAACAGATCGCAGCGCTTCTCGAACTGACCCGCCATGCCGCGCGCGATGAAAAGGTCGCGGCCTTTCTGCGGCCGATGCGGAGCCGCTGGCGCGCCCGTTTCGAGGCGATCCTTGAAGCCGGGCGGGAACAGGGGACGTTCCGGGCGGATCTCGATGCTCCGGCCTTCGCAACAATCATTGTCTCCGTGCTGATTTCCTTTGATTCCGACATCGCCGCAACGGGCGGTGCAATAAACATGACGGCCATCTTCACCGCGCTTATTCGTTCGGTTCTGGCACCGTCGTCTGGAGAGAACGTCGATGAACTCTGCCTCGAATGATATGGCACAGCATGAGGCGCAGCCGGAAGCGCTGAAGGGGCGCTGGGCGGCTCTGGCTGTACTGTTATGTGCAAGCTTCATGAATCTGCTGGACGTAACAATCGTCAATGTTGCCCTACCGTCGATCCAGCAGGGACTGAAGGCATCTGACAGTGCGATCGAGTGGATTGTCGCGGGATATGTCCTTGTCTTCGCGCTTGGTCTTCTGCCCTTCGGCCGGCTCGGTGACATTATCGGCCGCCGCCGGATCTTTCTGGTGGGAGTTACGCTTTTCACCATCGCATCCGGTCTTTGCGGGCTTTCGCACACCACTTACCTTCTGGTTGCGGCCCGCTTCTTCCAGGGGCTATCCGCGGCGATCATGACACCGCAGGTTCTGGCGCTGGCGACGGTGATGTTTTCCGCGCATGAGCGCCCGCGCGCCTTCGGCATGTTTGGCATGACGGCAGGACTTGCCACCGTGCTGGGTCCGGTTATCGGCGGATTGCTGATCGATTACAATGTCTTCGGGCTTGGCTGGCGGGCCATCTTTCTGATCAACCTGCCGATCGGCGTCTTTGCCGTGATCGCCGGGCGCCGGCTTATCCCGCATGCGCCGCGCCGTGCCGGCATGCGCAACGACTATCTGGGCATTGTCCTGGTGGCGCTGGCCATGTTCTGCCTGATCTTTCCGCTGGTGGAGGGCCGCAGCTTCGGCTGGCCGCTCTGGTGCTTCGCCATGATGTTTGCCGCTCTGCCGCTTCTGGTGATCTTCATCCTCTGGCAACGCCGTCAGGCCCGCCGCGACGGACCGCAGCTTCTGTCCTTTTCGCTGATGAAAAGCCGCGAATTCGTCGCCGGCGCCGCGATGTCGGTGTTTTTCTTCTCGACCATTCCAGGCTTCTTTTTCTGCATGGCGCTCTTCCTTCAGGTCGGGTTCGAATTCACGCCCCTGCATTCGGGCCTGACAACGGTGCCGTTTTCGATCGGCGTCTTCATTGCCTCCTTCCTGGGAGGAAGGCTTGGGCGCATTCCCTCGAAGCTGAGGGTGATCGGCGGGACCATTGTGCTCGCCGTCGGACTTTTCTGGGTGCGTAATGAAGTGATGAAGATCGGCGACGTCGTTCCCGCGCTTCAGCTTGCCGCACCGCTTTTCGTCTCGGGTTTCGGTCTCGGTGTGGCGATCGCCTCGATCTTCCAGACCATTCTGGCCGGCGTTCCGCATCAGGATGCAGGCGCGGCCTCCGGCGCGCTGCAGGCGGTACAGCAGCTTGGCGGCGCTTTCGGAATCACCATTTCGAGCGGCATTTTTTTCCTTCGGATCGCGACGATGACGGCCGACGGCAGCGGTCCGCATCTGGCCTATAGCGATGCATTCGCCCAGGCGATCATCTACAGCCTGTGTGCCTATGGCGCCGTTGTTCTCCTGGCGCTGCTGCTCAAGGGCGCGCCGGGCAACGGCACGAGGAAAAGTGGTGCCGATATGCGAAAGGCCGCGCCTCAGCTTCACTGAGACGCGGCCTCAAAAGGTCCGGAGCCGATGGTGTCAGCGGGTCATTAAAGTGCCTGCGCCACCCTTGGTCAGAATTTCCAGAAGGACCGAGTGCTTGACCTTGCCGTTCAGGATGACAACGCCTTCGACACCGGCATCGATGGCGCTTATGCAGGTCTCGACCTTCGGGATCATGCCGCCGGAAATCGTGCCGTCCGCAATCAGCTTGCGCGCCTGCTCGACGGTCAGTTCCTTGATCAGCTCGCCATTCTTGTCGAGCACGCCGGGAACATCGGTCAGGAACAGCAGGCGCGTGGCCCGAAGCGCACCGGCAACGGCGCCGGCGAAGGTGTCGGCATTGATGTTGTAGGTATGCCCATCCTTGCCCGGCGCGACGGGGGCGATGACGGGGATCATTTCGGATTTGGCCAGAAGGTCGAGGAGAGTGGTATCGACGCTGACAACCTCACCGACGAAACCGAGATCGAGAACGCGCTCGATATTGGAATCCGGGTCGATCATCGTCTTGCTGGCTTTTTCGGCAAAAACCATATTGCCGTCCTTGCCGCAAAGGCCGATCGCCCACTCGCCGGTCTGGTTGATCAGCGCGACGATTTCCTTGTTGATGGATCCGGCAAGCACCATTTCGACGATCTCGACAGTCGCCTGATCGGTCACGCGCAAGCCGCCTTCAAACTTCGATTCGATGCCAAGGCGCTTCAGCATATTGCCGATCTGCGGGCCGCCGCCATGGACGACGATCGGGTTGACGCCCGACTGCTTCAGCAGCGCAATGTCACTGGCAAAGGCCTGGCCGAGTTCGACATCGCCCATCGCATGGCCGCCATATTTCACGACGATCGTCTTGTTTTCGTATTTCTGCATATAGGGCAGGGCCTGCACCAGAAGCCGCGCCTGAACTTCGCTTTCCGACAATTCCATCAGTGGTCCCTGTCTGTCTAAGGAGGTCGCGGTTTCTTAGCCCATAGCAGCCGCTCTGTGAATAGCGAAGGCGGCAGCAGGTGGCCGTGGGCTGCTCAATCGGACGATTATGCGGGCAGCGAGACCTGAGGATAAAATATATCATTAAGCTAATTCAGCGACTTGGAAAGAAAGTCCGCCTCTTGGTCAATCCTCATGGACCCGGGCGCCGTAGTTACTTGCAAGTCCCTGATCTGGTCGGACGGCCTTTCAGGGGTGACGAAGGAAGTGAGAGACGTCGAAGGAGGACGCAGAAATGAGATCGATGACCCTGAAGAGCCTGGCCGCATCCGCAATCATCGCCATGAGTGCGACAGCAGCATTTGCCGACAATCCGATGGTCGGCGGTGCGGCGATGTATCCTGACAAGAACATCATCGAAAATGCCGTCAATTCGAACGACCACACCACGCTTGTCGCTGCCGTCAAGGCTGCCGGTCTGGTTGATACGCTGGAAGGGCCAGGCCCTTTCACGGTGTTTGCGCCGACCGATGAGGCTTTTGCCGCACTGCCGGACGGGACCGTAGAAACGCTGCTGAAGCCGGAAAACAAGGATCAGCTGGTAAAGATCCTCACCTGCCATGTGGTCGCGGCCGATGCGATGTCATCCGCGATCGAGAAAATGATCGCCGATGACGGCGGTGAACATGATGTGCCGACCGTTGGCGGTTGCGTTCTGAAAGCCAGCGAGATGGACGGAACGATCACGCTGACGGATGAAACCGGCGGCGTGGCTCATGTGACGATTGCCGATGTCGAGCAGTCCAACGGCGTCATTCACGTCATCGACAAGGTTCTCTTGCCGGCGAGCTAAGCCGCGCTTGTCCGTCTGGAACGACAAGGGCCGCTCCCCGGAGCGGCCCTTTTTTTGTGTCTGTGCGGCGGCTCAGAGGCTGACGGTGAGCGCGATGGCTTCACGCAGCGTGTCGAGACCGTCATTCTTTTCCGACGAGGTTGCCAATATTTCCGGATAGGCGGCCGGACGCTTGCGGATCTTTTCCGCTGTTGCCGCCAGAAGCTTGGTGACGGCCGGCGGCTTGATCTTGTCAGTCTTGGTCAGAACGATCTGATAGGAGACGGCGGCCTTGTCGAGCAGAGACAGGACGTCCTCGTCATTGGACTTGATGCCATGGCGGCTGTCGATCAGCACATAGACCCGCTTCAGCGTAGCGCGGCCACGCAGATAATCGAAGACCAGCCGCGTCCAGGCATCGACCTGTTCCTTCGGCGCCTGGGCATAGCCATAGCCCGGCATGTCGACCAGCGCCATGGGTGGCAGATCGTCGCCGGCACCGGAATAGCCATCGGGGACGAAATAGTTCAGTTCCTGCGTCCGTCCGGGCGTGTTGGAGGTACGGGCCAGACCTTTCTGGCGCACCAATGCGTTGATCAGCGATGACTTG
This sequence comes from Martelella sp. HB161492, assembly GCF_013184775.1. Taxonomy (GTDB): domain Bacteria; phylum Pseudomonadota; class Alphaproteobacteria; order Rhizobiales; family Rhizobiaceae; genus Martelella. Next base: position 20,875 of record NZ_JAATVV010000017.1, on the reverse strand, counting down.
CCGACATTGGAACGTCCGGCAAAGGCGATCTCCGGCGGGCCTTCCGGCGGCAGGAACTTCATCGAGGGCACGCCGCGAATGAAGATCCACGGGCGTTCGAACATGCCTTTGGCGTCCGTCGCGTTTGAGGTCTGTGATGTCATCGGGCTTCATCCTCGGGCAAGTCCGGCAAGTGGCAATCACCCTTGCATTGGCAATGACTGAAAAGAATACGCCGGAGCATGACGTTTTGACAGACATGCTCCGGGCGCCAGATTGAAGAAAGCCCCGGTCCTGATCAAGGGGCCGGGGCTTTACTTGGATCAGAGGCTCATTCGGAAGCTGGTTTCTTCCGTTTGATGATGCCCTTCAGATTGTCGAACAGTTCGATCTTGGCGCCGTGGCGCTTCATGATGATGCTCTGCTGCAGGATCGAGAGCGAGTTGTTCCACGAATAGTAGATCACCAGACCTGCCGGGAAGCTGGCCAGCATGTAGGTGAACACGACCGGCATCCAGTTGAAGATCATCGCCTGGGTCTTGTCCGGCGGCGTCGGGTTCATGCGCATCTGGACGAACATGGTGAAGCCCATGATCAGCGGCCAGGCGCCGATATGCAGCGCTGCGGGGACATTGTAGGGCAGCAGGCCGAACAGGTTGAACACCGTGGTCGGATCAGGCGCGGAAAGGTCCTGGATCCAGCCGAAGAACGGTGCATGGCGCATTTCGATGGTGACGTAGAGAACCTTGTAGAGCGAGAAGAAGATCGGGATCTGCAACAGCACCGGCCAGCAGCCAGCGACCGGATTGATCTTTTCCTTCTTGTACAGCTCCATCATGGCCTTCTGCAGGCCCATGCGGTCATCGCCATACTGTTCCTTCAGCTCGGTCATTTTCGGCTGAACGCGCTTCATATTGGCCATGGAGGCATACTGCTTCGAGGCCAGCGGGAAGAAGATCAGCTTGATGATAACCGTGGTGATCAGGATCGCGACGCCGAAATTGCCGACATGGCGATAGATGAAGTCCATCAGCTGGAACAGCGGCTTGGTGATGAAGAAGAACCAGCCCCAGTCGATCATGCGGTCGAAATGAGGAATGTTGTAGCTCTTCTGGTAGCGGTCCAGAACCGGCACTTCCTTGGCGCCGGCAAAGACGCGCGTGGTCAGTTCACCGGTCTTGCCAGCCGCGATCGTGATCGGCTTCACGCCGCTGTAATCGGCCTGATAGCGGGCGCGGCCATCATTGAAATGCGAGAAACGCGTGTCGAAGGCGACATCGGGCTGCGGAATGATCGCAGTGCCCCAATATTTGTCGGTCACGCCAAACCAGCCGCCGGTGGCGTCGGAATAGCTTTCGTTTTCCTTGTCGACGGATTTGTAGGTGTCCTCGGTGACGCCCGCATCCTGGCCGAAGACGCCGAGAAAGCCTTCATGCAGCACCCATGCGCTCGGCTCATCCGGCTTGTTGAACCGGGTGATGCGGCCATAGGGCGAGATGGTGACATCCTTGCTGCTGTCATTGGTGATGCTATCCTTGAAGGTCAGCATATATTTGTCGTCAATGGCGATTTCGCGGTGGAAGGTGAGGCCGGCGTCATTGGTGTAGCTGATGGTGACCGGCGTATCCGGGGTCAGCTTGTCGCCCTTTTCCAGCGTCCAGACGGTATCGGGACCGGGAACCTTGCCGGAGTTGTCGCCCTGGACGAAGCCGAGTTCGGCGAAATAGCCATCCTGCGTGTTGGCAGGGCTGAACAGCGTGACGATCGGGCTCGTCTTGTCCACGGTGACGTGGTAATCCTTGAGCTTGACATCGTCGACGCGCGCGCCGGCCAGATTGATCGAGCCTTCAAGCGAAGGCGTTTCCAGCGGGATACGCGGCGCATTGGCAGTCTGGGTGGCCGTGCTGGTGATCCCCGTACCGCTGCCGTCGGTGGCACCGGAAGAGGCGGAATTGCTGTCGCCCGAAGTCGTGTCGGTTTTCGCCGGCTGCTGGGCGGCCTGTTCGGCGGCGGCCTGCTCCTGTGCTTGCCTCTGGGCTTCGACGCGCGGGCCCATGAAGAAGACCTGCCAGCCCAGCACGATCACCACCGAAAGCGCGATCGCAATGATGTAATTGCGGTTATTTTCCATCTTCTCTTCCTGGTGCAGACACCGTGGAACTTTGTCCGGTTTTCGGCGCCTGACGGACACGTTCCCGCAATGCTGCCGAAAGCTTTTCAAAAGGCGCATTGAGGCTGTCCCGTCGGGCCACTACGACATAATCGCAACCGGGGCGCATTGCAAATCCGGCGTCCAGACGCACGGCTTCTTTCAGGCGTCGACGCATGCGGTTGCGCTCGACGGCATTCCCCTGGCGTTTCGTGACGGTGAAGCCGACCCGGGCTTCTTCGTCCGGTTCATGGCGATCAAGGACTTCCACAAGAAAGTAACGCCCTTTGCGGCGCTCGCCCTTTTGAACAGCCAAAAACTGCGGACGGCTTTTCAGCCGTCCGACAGCATGTTTCTTCAGCTTTTTCGGGTCTGACCCGGCCATAACGGCCTAGAAGGCCTCAGGCCGAAAGACGCTTGCGACCGCGGGTGCGGCGCGCTGCGAGAACGGCACGGCCGCCCTTGGTTGCCATGCGCGCACGGAAGCCGTGGCGGCGCTTGCGGACCAGCTTGGAAGGTTGGTATGTACGCTTCGTCGACATTTGTTTAATACCGCGGTGTGCGGCCCTTCTTGATGTGCTCCTTCAAGGGAGCAGTCAGCGACTTGGTGATTGGCTTGCAGCATCCGCATGCGAAAACGCTTGATAGCGGGCGCTGAAACTGCGCGGCTTATAAGGGAAGCGGTGGCAAAGTGTCAATCTTCGATCTTCCGCCCATGGCCGTGACTCGCCTCTTTTTCGTCATTTCTGTGGTAAAAGTCGGCCCTGTTTCGCAATTTTGAGCGCTTGCGCTAGAATAGCGGTGGTTTTGAACAGGAATGCGCGCGCGATGCATTGGCGACGGGATGATCGGGGAGCGGAGAGCAGACAGCAGGCGGGGCGCCCGGCCATGCCGGGACTGCTTGCCGGGCTTTCGGGCAAGATTCTTGTCCTGACGGTGGCTATCATCATGCTGGCAGCCGTTATTGTCTTTGTGCCATCGGTCGCCGGCATGCGGCTGCGTTATCTTGAGGACCGTCTTGCCTCGGCCGCCGGCGCCGTGACGGTGATTGACGGTCTTCAGCCGCTGACCCTGCCACGCGCATTGCAGGACGAGACGCTGATGGCGACGGGGACCAAGGCGATCGTGCTGCGCAAGGACGGTATGTCGCAGCTCCTTGCCATGGCTGACATGCCGCCCAGCGTCGACCGCCAGTATGATCTCGGCGATGTCGGACCGCTGGAGGCGGTGCTGGATGCCTTTGACGAACTGCTCTTTGGCGGTGACCGAACCATTCGATTCTTCGGCCCTGTCGGCGACAGCGATGCGATCATCGAGCTCGTGACCTCGGATGAGGGACTGAGAACCGCGCTCCTGCATTATGCGCGCAATGTCTTCCTGCTTTCCGTGCTGCTTGCCTCGGTCACGGCGATGCTGATCTATTTCCGGCTCAATGTGCTGCTGGTGCGCCCGCTGCGGCAGCTTGTCGCCAATATGCAGACCTTCTCCGAACAGCCGGAAGCCGCTGAATCGGTGTTTCGGCCGCAGGCGACCGAGGATGAGCTGGGCGTTGCCGGCCGGCATCTGGCCGAGATGCAGTCGGATCTGCAGAAGACGCTGAAGCAGCAGAAGCGTCTTGCCGAGCTGGGGCTTGCCGTTTCGAAGATCAATCATGACATGCGCAACATCCTCTCCTCGGCGCAGCTGATGTCCGACCGTCTGGCAGATGCGGATGACCCGGTCGTCAAGCGGATTGCGCCGAAGCTGCTGCGTGCGATCGACCGGGCCGCCGGCTATTCGCGGGCGGTGCTGTCCTATGGCCAGGCCTCGGAAGCCGAGCCGAAGCGCGGGGCGCTGCGTCTGCGCCTGCTGGTGGAGGACGTGTATGGCTATCTCGGGATCGGCAGCGATGCCGGAATCGACTGGATCAATCAGGTGCCGGATGATCTGGAGGTCGATGCTGATCCTGACCAGCTGTTTCGCGTCATCTTCAATCTTTGCCGCAATGCCACCGAGGCGCTGCGTCAGCAGGCCGCAGACGTGCCGGAGGCGCTGTGCTGTCTGGTCGTGGCAGCGCAGCGGAACGGAACCGTTGTCGCATTGACGGTGGATGATACCGGACCAGGCATGCCGGCAAAGGCGCGCGAGAACCTCTTCGCCGCTTTCCGTGGCTCAGCCCGTTCGGGCGGGACCGGACTTGGGCTGGCGATTGCCCGCGAAATCGTGCTCGCCCATGGCGGCACGATCGCCCTCGTCGAAAAGGCGGGGCAGGGGACGCTTTTCAGGATCGAGATTCCCGACCGTCCGGTTTCGCTGGAGCGCTATCGCAGCAGCTCCGCCGGCAGCTTTCACTGAGCCTCTGCCCGCGGCGCAATATCGGTCCCGGTCGACATTCACATGCTGTGGTGTCTTTCATAAGAGTTTTAAAATCAATGGGTTAGATGCCTCTTTGGCTTCGGTTCTCACATTTGTTTCGGGAAAATGACAAAAAACTTCGCAAAGTCTCTTGCATTCCAAATGCGAAACCCGTAGAAGCCGTCTCGCACCCCGCAGACGACGCGGCGGTCGCAAAAAGGCAAGCACCCGTAGCTCAGCTGGATAGAGCACCAGACTACGAATCTGGGGGTCAGGAGTTCGAATCTCTTCGGGTGCGCCATTTCTCTTTCTCAGCCGAAAATCTGCATCAACACCTTGAACGGCAAGAATAAATCTGCCGGCTGAAGTCCGTTCTCGCCGACTTTTCGGAAAGAGTTCGCAAATGCCGGTTTCAGTGCCATGCCGGGCGCATCGTCATAGGCGCCGGCGGAGCTGGTATTCGCCGTCATTCATGTATCGCCATCAGATCGAATGCGAAATTGCCGCTCTCGCGCTCCAGGGCCTGAACAATGTGGGTCCGCTGTAGCGGCAAGGGTCGCTTGCCTTCGCCGTCCGCTTCGGCGAATCGGGTTGCCGGTTCGTGGGGCATGCAGATGTTGCCCCATGTCCTGATCTGAATGTTGACGGGTGAATATTGCCGGTGACCTGACGGACGCGGGTTACGCCAAGCCGGAGCGGGGCTGGCTCTTCAGGTAAACGATGCCGCGAAATACCCACGTCGTCGGCGCAATTTCGGCGCAATCGACCTGCCTTTTTGCGGAAAATCGTCAGGAACTGAAATGTTACGGCAGATCAACTTGTTCTTATTTGTTTTACAAGTCATGATCATTGCCAATTATACTGCTAAGTGAGGCTCTGGCCGGAGAGCACGCTTTTCTCTTTTCACGATGAGACTTTCCTGTGAGGTAGCATGAATGTGAGTTTGACCGAAAAGCCTGTTGCCGCGGATGCTGTTGATGAGCCGTTCACGCTGGTGCTGGTGAAGCCGACGCATTATGACGATGAAGGCTATCCCATTCAGTGGTTTCGCTCGGCCCTGCCATCCAACACGCTCGCCTGCATGAACGGCCTTGCAGAAGATGCTCGGAGCAGGCGCGTTCTTGGTGAAACGGTTGATATTCAGATCGAGACCTATGATGAGACCAATCGCCGGGTTTATCCGGAGCGGATTATCCGTGATCTGAGGCGGCGTGGTGGCAAGGCGCTGATCGGCATTGTCGGTGTTCAGTCGAACCAATATCCGCGTGCGCTCGATCTTGCGCGTCAGTTCCGGGAGGCGGAGCTTACGGTTGCCATTGGCGGTTTTCATGTTTCCGGATGCATTGCCATGCTGCCCGAACTGACGCCGGAACTGAAAGAAGCGCAGGCGCTCGGCATCTCGCTCTTTGCCGGTGAGACGGAGGAGGGCCGGCTCGATGACGTTCTGCGCGATGCCTATCATGACCGCATGGAGCCGCTTTACAACTTCATGAACCAGCTGCCGGCGCTCAATGGCGAGCCGGCGCCCATCCTGCCACGCAAGCATGTGGAGCGCACGTCGGGCACCTATTCGAGCATCGATCTAGGTCGCGGCTGCCCCTATCAGTGTTCTTTCTGCACCATCATCAATGTTCAGGGGCGCAAGAGCCGTTTCCGCACGCCGGATGATCTGGAGAACATCATCCGCGTCAATGTCGCGCAGGGGATCAAGCGCTTCTTCATCACCGATGACAATTTCGCCCGCAACAGCGATTGGGAAATCCTGATGGATCGCGTCATCAAGCTGCGCGAAGAGGAGGGGATCAGGGTCGGTTTCACCATTCAGGTCGACACGCTCTGCCACAAGATCCCGAATTTCATCGAGAAGACGACGCGGGCTGGCGCCAGAACCGTGTTTATCGGGCTGGAAAACGTCAATCCGGACAATCTGATCGCAGCCAAGAAACGGCAGAACAAGATTACCGAATATCGCGCCATGCTGCAGAAATGGCGCGCCCATGGCGCTGTCACCTATGCCGGCTACATTCTCGGTTTCCCGGCCGACACCAAGGAAACCATTGTTCGCGACATCGAGATCATCAAACGCGAGCTGCCCGTCGACCTGCTCGAATTCTTCATCCTGACGCCGCTTCCCGGCTCGGAAGATCACAAGAATATGGTGGCGCGTGGTGAATGGATGGATGGCGATATCAACAAATATGACCTCAATCACCGTGTGACGCATCATTCGAAAATGTCCGACACGGAATGGGAAGAGGCCTACAAGCTGGCCTGGGACACGTTCTACAGCGCCGATCATATGCGAACCGTGATGAAGCGCGCCGCGCAGATTCCCAATGGCCGCCCCAAGAAGGTCTTCAAGACCATGCTCTGGTTCAAGCTGATGATCGATCATGAGGGCGTTCATCCGCTTGAAGGCGGGGCGTTGCGGCTGAAATCACGGCGCGATCGCCGCCACGGCATGAAGCTGGAATCGCCTTTCGTGTTCTATCCGAAATATTGGGGCGGAACGGTCATCAAGCTTTGGAAATACTGGCGCTTCTATGCCGGCGTCAAAAAGTCCTACGATCAGGTCATCGCCGATCCGGAACGCTATAATTACAATGACATCGCCATTGCACCGCCGGAGGAGGATGAGTTTGAGCAGCTGTCGCTCTATCACGCCACAACCGGTGGCGAGGCGGCGCTGGCACGCAAGAAACGCAGCGATGATATCCGCGAGAAAGCATCTGCTGCTGCCCACTGACGCGGCGCTGCCGGGCGCCCGATCGGATCCGGTTCTGGCAAAGCACGATCGCAGCTTCAACAGGATAGAGCGTCCTGGTGCGTCCAAATGGACACAAGGCGCTCTAGGCCGGATGATCTTGCTCGTCTTGCTTCCTCGCGGCTTTGCTCGCAACGGCAGAGTTGCGGCGACTGGCGAACCAGAGCAGCCAGGCAAGAACGGCCGGCAGTAGCAGGCCAAGGCTCATCGGCAGCGGCGTGTCGCTGCCGCCCATTGCCACGCAGGATGACACAGCGAAGGCGAGCGCAAACTGGATGCCGCCGAGAAGGGCTGAAGCGATGCCGGCGCCCTGTTTCGCTGCCGCCATGGTCACGGCCATGGCATTGGCCGAAAGCAGGCCGACCATGCCGATGGCAATCCACAAGGGGGCTGTGAAAAGCCAGATCGACGCGCTTGCCGAAGCCGCAGCCGTTAAGGCGGTCACCACGACGTAGAACGGAAGTCCGACCGCCATGATCTGCTGCGGCGCAAAATGGTCGAGAAGTCTGTTGTTGAACTGGGTGAACAGGACCAGAGCCATGGCAATGGCCGCAAAGACGAGGCCGTAGGCGAGGCTGCTCAATCCAAAGACGCCCTGAAAGACGCCGGATGAGCCGGTAATGAAGGCAAACATGCCGCCCTGAACGAGGCCGGCGACGACCGCAGGCGCCATGAAGCCTGGCAGGGTAACCAGATGACGCGCATTGCGTCCGGCCGTCCGGAACGGCGCATCAGCGCGTTTGCTGCGCGGCAATGTTTCCGGGATGATCAGATAGGACAGCAAGAGAGCCGCAATTCCCACCAGCAGCATGGTGACGAAAATCGAGCGCCAGCCAAAGGCCTCCAGAAGCAGGCTCCCGAGCGTCGGCGAGATGATCGGGCCAATGGTCATCAGCATGACGAGGACACCCAGCGCCTTGGCGGCACGTCTGTCATCGTAAAGATCGTTGATCACGGCGCGCGAAACCACCATGCCGGCGCAGGCGCCAAGAGCCTGAAACAGCCGCAGACCGTTAAAAATCGCGATGTTGTCGACCATCAGCAGAGCCGCGGAGGTGAGCGTGAACAGCAGCGTCCCCAGCAGCAGCGGTGTTCTGCGCCCGAACGCGTCAATCAGTGGCCCCATGATCAGCTGGCCGATGCACAGGCCAAAGAAGAACAGCGAAAGCGAAAGACCTGTCTCTTCTGGGCTCGCATTCAGGGCGCTGGCAAGGTCGCCGAGCGCGGACAGATACATATCCGTCGCAAGTGGCGGGAAGATCGACAAAAGCGCCAGAACGCCGGTAATGGCTCTGGCACGGCCCAGCGTAACCTGGGCTGTTTCCTGATGCGCTGACATAAGGGGATCCTGCTGGGCGGTGAGGTGTGAAATTGTCGCCTTGATTGATTTTTGGACTGAGCTCTGTTTAATTAGTAGACTGTAGTCTAAAAATCAATCCGTCATATAATTCGGACTGTGAACGGACTGTCGGGGGATGATCGATGGATGATGCTGGCAAGCGCAGCGGCCGGCCACGCGACCTGGAAGCGGCACGCGCGCTGAAGACGGCTGCGCTCGATCTGGTGCGCAGGCATGGTTACGGTCATGTTTCAATCGCAATGATTGCGGCGCAGGCGGGGGTCGCGCGCCAGACCCTCTATAATCGCTGGCAGACCAAGGCCGATCTTGTGCTTGATGCGGTGTTCGATGAAGCCAATCGTCAGGTGTCATCGCCTGATCTTGCGGCGGATGTGCCGATCCGCGACCAGCTCGAGGCTTTTCTGATGAGGGTCTTTGCGCATGTGCGTGCTGATGGCGATACATTGCGGGCATTGATTGCCGCGGCCCAGGAAACGCCGGGCTTTCGTGAGGCTTTCCGCGAGCGTTTCGTCAAGCCGCGCGAAGCGATCGTTACGGCGCTCTTGCAACAAGCGCAGCAAAGGGGCGAGCTGTCTGCTGCACGGGATCCTGCTTTCCTGTCAGAAATGATCCATGGCGTCTTCTGGTATCGCCTGCTCAATGGAAAGTGCGTCGGAGCCGGATTTGCCAGCGCGATTGCCGCGGAGATCTTTCGCGATTGTGGCGATCTGCCGCAGAGGCGGGAGCCGGGGGCGTGAACCTGGCTTGCATTTGCTCAGGGCTTCGTTCAACCTGCCAACGGAGCTTGGCAACATGTCGTGCGGGGAGGCGTGCGTGGTAAACTGGCTGGCAAAACGCTGGGTATCGGCGGCCCTGTTCATGGCGGTCGGTTTTCTGCTGCTTGGCCCAGCCATGGCCGTTTCTTTTGCCGGTTTCTTCGTCCTGATCTATCTGCATCTGCCGATCTATATGTTCCATCAGGTCGAGGAACATGCCGGTGACAGGTTTCGCCATTTTACCAATGTCACGCTGTTTCGGGGTGTCGAGGCGCTGCGGCCGGTCGATGTCATTATCGTCAATCTTCCGGTGGTCTGGGGCGTCAACCTCATTTCCTTCTATGCCGCGCTGCTGATTTCGCCTGGCCTGGGGCTTGCTGCACCCTATCTCATGCTCGTCAACGCCATCCTGCATCTGGTGACGACGATCCGTCTGCGCTGCTACAATCCGGGGCTGGTGACGGCGATTGTGCTGTTCTTGCCGCTGAGCCTGGCGACGCTTCTGCTGGCGCGGCAGACGCCCGGTGTCACCATCTATCATCATGTGTTCGCGCTCGCCATTGCCGTCATCATTCATGCGCTGATCATGCTGCAGGCGGCGCGGCGCGCGCGTTTGCTGTCCGCTGGCGCTCAAGGGTGAGGGGCGCCCGGAAGGTGGGGGTGGGCGCCATCCCGTCATGCAGATAAGGCGGGGAAAATCCCCGCCTCTTGCTCTCTACTCAGGATTTGTCTTCCTGCCGCGGCGTGCGCTTGGACACCGTGACGCCAAGGCCGATATCCTTGGCGATGTGCGAGCGCCGGGCAGCGTAAGACGGTGCCACCATCGGATATTCGGGCGGCAGTCCCCATTTGATCCGATATTCATCGGGGGTCATGTTATACTGTGATTTCAGATGCCGCTTCAGAGAGCGAAATCTGCGGCCATCTTCCAGACATATGATGTAGTCGGTTTCAAGCGACTGTGCGACAGGCACTGCAGGCGTCTGGCCGCTATTGGATTGCGGCCATGCATCGGCGCTGGAGTCCCTGGAACCTTGCTCTGGTTGCCCGAGTGCACGTTGAACGCTGGCAATGAGGGCCGGCAGCTCATCGGCCGCCACGTCATTTCTACTGATATAGGCTGTCACGATGTTGGCGGTGAGCGATGAAATGTTCTCCGGCATTGGATCTTGGATTTTGGAATACATGTATTTGCCTACCTATGCTCGATATGGACCTGATGGCGCGACAAATCGTTCGCAACTCGTCCTGAGCGCGGTTACCGTTTCTCACGGTCCGTATCATAAGTTTAATCAGATTGTTGCAGGTTGCAGAGCCTTATTCATTGTTCGTGGCCTGCCTGACCCGCAATTTTGAAAAAAGAAAATATCGATACTTCTTATTAACCCAGATTCTGCTTCAAGACACTCTCCCCAGTTTTGTAGTTTTACTGGATCTATCAGGTTTCTGAATGAGAATCTACAGAAAAATAAGTAGTATGAAATTTATTCATATATAAATTAAGAATATTTACTTACATTGTCTAGATTATAATGAAATATTCATAGCTTGTGATGTAAGTCTATGGTGAATTTTTGGGGATTGGCTTGAAGAGAAGAATTCCAGTGCGGTGGCGTTATATATTTTTGAAGCCATGTGAAAGGCGCCAGATACAAGGGCGTAATTGCTGAAATCGTCAAAATTTACGTCAGTCAATAAAATATATTGTCCGCCGTCAAGCCATTTGACGGCGGACAATATCAGTTGTCTGTGGCTTACGCTTGAGGGCCGGAGCCCCGGTCAGGTCACCGATTTTCGGCCATATCGGCGGCAACAGCAGCCTGCATTTCGTCCAGAATGTCCGGCAATGCGCTCAGGACGCGGTTCCAGCGCGGCATCAAGGTCGTGGCGTCCGGCTCATCAAGGAAGCTATTCCCGGCCTCGATCAGGTTCCGTGCGAACAGCTCGACCGCCTGCTCTTCCTTGTGCCTGTCGGTGGAAAGGCCATTCATCCGTGCATCATTGTGGTAGATCTCGACCAGATCGAGGGCGGTGCGGAAATAGGATGCCTTGACCGTTCTCAGGGTCTCCTGCGAGAAGGTGACGCCATCGGTGGCGAGCTTGCGGAATACAGCCTTGCAGATATCCGTTGACATCCGCGACAGGCCCTTGGCGGCATCTTCTGCCGAAAGGGGCTGGTGTTTATGGTCATAGCCATCGGAAATGTCGACCTGGCAGATGGCGCTGTTGGAATAGTTGCGCCAAAGCTCCGAGAGAACGCCGATTTCGAGGCCCCAGTCAAAGGGAATGCGGATGTCGGGGAGAATGTGGGTGCGCATGGCAAATTCGCCAGCGAGCGGATAACGGAAGGCCTTGAGGTAGTCGATATAGGGCTGATGCCCGATCGTTTTTTCCAGCGCCAGCAGCAGCGGCGTGACCAGCAGCCGGGTTACCCGTCCGTTCAGCGAACCGCCGGCTACGCGCGGGTAGTAGCCCTTGGCGAAGACGTAGGGGAAGGCGGGATTGGTAACGGGGTAGACGAGCCTTGCCAGCATTTCACGCGAATAGGTGACGATGTCACAGTCATGCAGTGCCACGACCGATGAATTGCGTGCACCGAGCACATAGCCGATGCAGTACCAGACATTGCGGCCCTTGCCGGGCTCTTCCGGTGCGAGATTGGCGTCGTCGAGGCGATTGTGGATGGCCTGCATTCGCGGCCCGTCATTCCACAAGACGGCGTGATTCTGAGGCAGGCGGCTGAAATAGTTCAGCGCATAGCGGTACTGCTCCTCATTGGCGCGATCGAGGCCGATGATGATGTTGGAGATATAGGGGACTTCCGTCAGGTGATTGACGATATTGTCCAGCGCATCGGCTTCCAGCTCGGAGAAGAGCGATGGAAGGATCAGCGTGATTGGCCGTGTCGCGCTGAAGCTGGTCAGTTCGCGTTCGACGCGGTGCAGTGAACGCTCTCTCAGGTTGTGTAGTGTCGCAACGACACCATTTTGGTGAAAATCAGCCATATGAAGCGCTCCATGTTGTTATATTTGGTGCCAGGTTGCGCCGGGGCGCTGCACAGAAGGGGCTCATGCCCTGCACCAAAAAAACTATACTATCCAAGCAATTGCAAGATCATGTCATTCCAGCCAGCGGGGCCGGTTTTTTCCGAGCGCTGGATGAAGCCGTCCCGTTCGCGTTCGGTTTCAGGCAATGGAGCATGGGCCGGATTGGCGATGATGACGCCGTGATCCGCCGCTTCGATCATCGCCAGGTCGTTCGGTGCATCGCCGAGCGCGATGGTGATCACAGGGCCGGCGCTCATGCGCTGATACGCTGCCTTAATCTCGGCCATACGCTCGGCTTTCGACGTTTTCGGCATCAGCGTATAGAAGCGTCCACCCTTGACGGCCTGGAAGTCGTTTTCGCCCAGAATGGCCTCGAAAGCGGCCTTCTCGGTATCGGATCCGGACCACAGACCCGGTTCGGAAAAGGCGCGGCTGCGGGCAAGCGCTGCTTTTTCCTGCGTCATGCCGGTGCGTTCGGCAACCTGTTCGACGCTCCAGTCACCGAAGCCCTGAAAACGGGCGCGCAGATCCTTCGGCATCTGGTCAAGGCACTGGCGCAGGCGCCTGTACGTGCTGACATCATGTCCGGGATCCGAGCCGGCAATGCCTGCACCGTTTTCAACAATCATCGGCCCGTCGCAGCCCAGCTCTGCGGCAATAGGGCGCATTTCGGCCTCGGTTTTGCTTGAGGCGAGAATCAGCGGAATATCCAGCGCCTTCAGCCGCTGAAGGGCAGGCAGGGCCGGCGCAAAATCATAGGTCTCGTGGTCGAGCAGGGTTCCGTCGAGATCGGAAAAGACAAGTTTCATGATCGAGGCTCTTTCTGGCGAGGGTGGAGAACCGCTTTGAAAAACGCTTCGGTGGCATTTTGGTTCCGGCCTTGCGGCCGGAATCATTTGCGCATGAGAAACTGTCTGGCTGCGTAAAGCGAAATGGCGGCCGCGTTGGAGACATTGAGTGATTTGATTTCGCCGGGCATGTCGAGCCTTGCAAGCGCGCTTGCCGTCTCCCGGGTTTTCTGCCGGAGGCCTTTGCCTTCCGCCCCCAGCACGAGCGCGATCTTGCCGCCACGCATGGTGTCTTCAAGCGGCGCGGGACCTTCCGAATCAAGGCCGACACTGAAAAAGCCAAGTCCGTGCAATTCTTCCAGCGCGTTGGCCAGATTGGTGATCTGGATATAGGGGATCATTTCCAGTGCGCCCGAGGCCGATTTTGCCATGACACCCGATTCGGTCGGGCTGTGGCGCATGGTCGTGATCACGGCGCCGGCGGAGAAGGCGACCGCTGAGCGCAGGATGGCTCCGACATTGTGCGGATCGGTGACCTGATCGAGCACGAGCAGCAAGGGGCTGTCCTTCAGCGCCTCGAAGCGGCGCACGGGCAGGGGGCGCGTGACGAGCATGACCCCCTGATGAATGGCGTCCGAGCCGAGTATCGCATCAATCTCCTGCGGCCGCACCATGTCGACGGTAAGCGTTTCCGGCAAGGGTTTGTCTGCCGTCAGCCGCGCCAGTGCATTCTGTGTCACCTTCAACCCAAGCAGGGTGCGCTCAGGATTGTCGATTGCCGCACGCACCGTATGAAGGCCGTAAAGATAGACCTCGTCCGCTGGCGGCGTGATGCCGCGCGTCGCGGCGGCTGCCTTGCGGTGGGCGGGCTGCTGCGGCGGCAATTCGCCACGCGCACGTTTGGCGTCGCGGTGGTTTCGGCGCAGTTTTGCGTAATGCGCATCCTTGGCGCTGCCAGTATCGTCGTCTCTTTTGCTCATAACGCCTTATACGTCGCGGCTTGGCGTCCGCCTAGTCCCCCGTGCGGCATGGGGCGACAAATGAGGGGGACAGTTTCAATGTTATGAATTCGTCATTTTTTTCTGCGAAGGCGTGTTGACAGAGCGTGATCAGCCGGTCATATACGCGGCGCAGATCGACGCAACCGAAGCAGTCGCCCCAAGGCAAGCGCCTGAAGGTCAAGGCCAAGCAAGCGTCGAGAGATGGCAAGCGCCATCCAGGCTGGTACTGGAGGAGTGCGTGAGTGGTTAAAACGGACGGACTGTAAATCCGTTGACTTAGTCTACGTTGGTTCGAATCCAACCTCCTCCACCACCACCAGCAACTGACTGATCCGCGGGTATAGCTCAATGGTAGAGCAGCAGCCTTCCAAGCTGAATACGCGGGTTCGATTCCCGCTACCCGCTCCAGTCTTTTTTCCATGACGTCGCGGTCTTTCCGGTTCACGCGTTTCACCTTGTTTCACAGGTCTTCTGTTGCGGATGGATTGCCCGCGCGGGCTTTTGCCACCTTGCGCGATTCGTCCACACCATCGCCATGCGACCAGGGGGCGCTCGGTCTGGCACTTGAATGTGTCGCAGGACGCTGTGGCTGGTCAATCGATCCTGTTGCCGAAAGCGTTTCAGAGACGGCTCCGGCACGCTAATCCATCACCCAAATCTTCCCCCGCACGCCGGCTGCCTTGTGGATCTTGGCGAAAATCTTCGTCTAGAGCGCCGTGCATCCCTTTGGACGCGCCAGGACCGATCTTCGCCGGTCCCTTGTCTGCCAACGGCCTCAATGAAGCCGGCATTTTCCGGTTCCGATCACCGTGACCTCACCCTAGAAAAGGTTGGCGATTGTTGCTAAGGGCGTTACCTCAAAGAGCCGTCAGGACGGCCAGGTAAGAGTCTTTTCGCTAATCAGAGTGATTGGGGCCGTTCAATGCTGAGTAAATTTCGGGGCTCTTTCGAGTCTCTCATCATGCCGCTTGTCGTTTTGGGAAGTGCGGTGCTTTTTTGTGTTTACTATGCGTTGCATGTCGGTTTGGATATCAACTGGGACCTGCGCAATTATCACGTATATTCGGTCTACGCATTCTTGCATGACCGCTTGGTTTATGATGTGGCGCCCGGTCAGCGTCAGACCTGGACCAATCCTTTCGGTGTATTGCTGCCGTATTTCGCCGTGATGTTCACCAGGCCGGTGATCGGCTCGGTTATCATGGCGGCCTGTTCTGCGGTCAACATTCTGCTCGTCTATCTCATTGCCTCCGAATTATTCCGGCAGTCATTAAGCGGTCGGCGCTGGGCAGTTCAATTTCTCTCTATTCTTTGCGCTCTTGCCGCAGGTGCCGGGCCTGTATTTTTGTCACTTATCGGAGTCACGATGAATGACAATTGGGTCGCTGCCTTTCTTCTGGCCGCCGTTTACTTCGCTATTCGGGATGATTCCGCTGTCCGGCAATTCTTTTGGTCGGGGTTGTGTCTGGGGCTGGCAGTCGCTTTGAAGCTGACGGCGTTGATCTATATCCCGGGCTTGGCTCTTGCTGTACTTGTGCTGAATCCGAGGCGGTTCCATAGGCAGGCCCTCGCAGCGGCAGGCGGCTTCCTGGTCACCTTCATTCCGTTCGGTGCGATATGGATGGTGTACATGTACAGGCTGTTCGATAACCCGGTGATGCCGCTGTACAATGACATCTTCAAATCGGATCTCTATCCGGCAGTCGCCTTGAAGGATACTCGTTTCCTCTTTCACGGCGTGGATGACTTTTTTTCGAAGTTTATTGAGATTGCAGCGGGGGCGCATCCGACGACGGAAGTCGGTATGGTTGATTTGCGATATTTAGTTTTCGCTATTTTCCTTTCTATTTTTGTTCTTGTTTTTCTGGACTCTCTTTTGCTCCGTGGTCGCAGGTCGGTCTCTCAGGCCAGTCTTGTTGACTCGAAGAAGCTGCTCCTGCTCTTGATTTTTGTTATTACAAGTTTGCTCTTGTGGGGGCTGATGTTTGGCATTGGCCGATATGCCGTGGCACTGGAGCAGCTCATTCCCCTCTGCACGATCGGCCTGCTGGCGGTGATCACTCAGGATGTGCGCAGATTGCTGATCATGTCTTTCGCGAGTGTCGCGTTGCTGCTCGTCACGACGGTTCCTGCCAATTGGGGTAAGGCAAAATTCTCGGACAGCTGGTTCGAGCTGGCATTTCCACCGGAGTTGCAGGCAGGAGATCAGCTTTTTGTGATGCTCTCAGGCGAACCGATGGCCTATGTCATTCCCTATTTGCCAGCAACGGACCGCTTTGTCCGGTTTGAAGGCAATCTGCCAATCTCTGCAGACGACGGTTTGGGCAAGCGCATCCGAGATATCGTTGCCGCGCACGATGGTCCGATTATGACCTTGTCGCCTGAATCTTTCGACGAAAAATCCTCCAGCGCCGCTCTCGCCACCTTTGGTCTGAAACTGGCGGACGATGGCTGTTTCTATATTGAAAACAACGTCGAGAGACTGAAATCTTGTAAGTTGATCAAGTCGGCGGTTCATTCTGCGAACTGATCATATTCGCGGCAAATAGAATTTTGCGAGATTCGAGAGATCCATGGAAATAGAGAACCTATCTGTAGCGGTCCTGGTGCCGTGCTATAACGAAGAAGTTACAATCGCGAAGGTTGTTTCCGATTTCAGGGCCGCGCTTCCCGGTGCCACGGTCTATGTCTATGACAACAATTCGACCGACGCGACATGCGAATGTGCAGCGCAAGCTGGTGCTGTCGTGCGGCTGGAGAAGCGGCAGGGTAAGGGCAACGTGATGAGGCGTATGTTCGCTGATATTGAAGCGGATGTTTATGTCCTTGTTGATGGTGACGATACCTATGATGCGGCATCGGCGCCGAAGCTTGTCGAGGTGCTGTGTTCCGAGGGCCTGGACATGGTCAACGGACGTCGCGACGGCGGGAAAGTTGAAGCATACAGACCCGGACATCGGTTCGGAAACAGATTGCTTACTGGTCTGGTGTCCATGATCTTCGGCAACGAGTTCAGCGACATGCTCTCTGGTTACCGCGTCTTCTCGCGGCGATTTGTGAAAAGCTTTCCTGCGCTTGCGATGGGATTTGAAATCGAGACGGAGCTGACGGTGCATGCTTTGGAACTGCGGATGCCGACAGCGGAGGTTGGCACGCCGTACAAGGAACGCCCGGAGGGGTCCGCAAGCAAGCTTCGCACCTTCCACGACGGCTTCAGGATTCTCAGGACGATCATGCTGCTGGTGCGGGACGAGCGTCCGTTCCAGTTCTTCTCCCTGATCGCCCTATTTCTTTTCCTGTTTTCTCTGGTGGTTATGGTGCCGGTGTTTCTGACCTATTTCCAGACAGGCCTGGTTCCGCGGTTCCCGACCGTCATGTTGGCGACCGGAGGCGGAATTCTCGGGGCGCTTTCACTTTTCTGTGGTTTGATCCTGGATACGGTGACGCTCAGTCGGCGCGAGGCCAAGCGGATGCGCTATCTTGCGATCGCCTCTATTCATTCTCTCATTCGGGGTGCCTGATTTCGTGTTTATCCGGTTCGCCGTCGTCGGTGCGATCGCATTTGTGATCGATTGGCTCAGCCTGTCTGTCCTGTTGCGGCTGGGGGTTCCGTTCTTCGCAGCCCGAGCAGGGAGCTATGTCGTTGCGGCAAGCAGCGCATGGATCATGAACCGGATATGGACGTTCAAAAGTCGTCATGGGACACTGGTTCGGCAATGGCTGAAATATCTTTCGGCCAATTTGATCGGTGGCGGCGTCAATTATGCCGTCTCGGTCGGGATGTCGTTCATGCTTCCCGAACTGGTGCAGGCCTATCCTGTCATCGCGATCGCTCTCGGGACGATTAGCGGCATGGTGTTCAACTTTGCGCTGTCCAGACACTATGTCTTTCGGAACTGATGGCGATGCATCATTGGTCTGGGATCAACGCGAATTGTCGGCCGGCCTGAAGCGTCGCGGATTGACGTGGAAACGGATGCGGGTGACGAGGTCCAGAAAAGCAGTGCAGAGCGGATTGACATGAAGCCGCTATTGAGTGAAACAGCTGTCCTGTAAAGATTGATGCGTTAGTCAGCCTGCCATGCTGAATATGCAGGTGCGATTGCCGCTATCCGTTTCAGCCATGCTCGGAAGACGGTCAAAGTGACGATCTTTTCATTTCCCCCTCACGGCCAGATTTGCTACGATCTATATGGGCTTAACGTAAACTGATGTTTCACCTCAGCAGCGTATGATCGGGTGTCCGATGGTGGGCGGGGCAAAATAGGGGAGCGCCGGTGTCGGAGGCGCGCGGCAAGTGGTAGACATGCAATCTCTGATGGTGCCGGGCGGGTTGATTATCCTCGCCGGCAGTTTTGTTGTTGCTTGGTTTACCGGCGCGCGGCGAACCTACCTTCTCATTCTGTCAGCCGCCTATATCATGCTTGCCTGCGCCTTCTGCACGATGCTGCTGCGAGACTACGTGTCCAAGGATGTGGTTCTGCCGGCCGCCAATTTCATGTTTATCGCAACGCAGATCCTGCTCGGCGAAGCGCTGCTGCAACGGCGCGGCAAAACATTCGGCATATTGCTGAATCTGTCATCCTTCATCGCATTGTGTACGCTCTATTATGGCTTCTACCTGTTCGGCACCATCACGTCGCGAACCATGGCCATCAATGTCGGCCTTTTTGCCTTCATGACGCTGACCGTGTTCCGTTTCTGGATCAGGCGTGATGACAGCATTCATGACAAGCTGATCTTCTGGACGCTGGTGGCGCTTGGCGTCATGCATTCGGTCCGGACATTCGGCGTGTTGGTGACTCCGGATATTGCCGATCCGAAATCCATCTTCTGGCAGTTCATGCAGGTCTATATCCTGCTGTTCGCCATGGTGCTGGCCCTTGAAGTGCTGGCATCGCATTTTGTCGAATCACTCGACAGCCTGAACAGTCAGCGCGATCGCGACCACCTGACCGGCGTTTTGAACCGCGCCGGATTCGAGCGGGCCATGCACCGTTTTTTCGCAGCCCCGGATTCGCCAATGACCGCGCTGATCCTGCTCGATCTCGATGATTTCAAGGTGATCAACGATACGCGCGGGCATCCGGCTGGCGATGCCGTGCTGAGGCAGTTCGGCCGGATCCTGTCCAGCCAGTCGCGGTCGATGGATATCGTCGGTCGCTTTGGCGGTGACGAATTCGCAATCATCGCGCCCGGACTTGATGCGCGTGCGGCTGTTGCAATGGCTGAACGGATCCGCCGGCAATTTTCCGCAAGTACGGTTGCTGGCATTGACGCGGATCTCAGGCTTTCCTGCTCGATCGGTGTCGGCGATCTTGAAACCAAGGCCGGGTTTGATTCGCTCTACCGGCTCGCCGACCAGGCCCTTTATGAGGCCAAGCGTATCGGCCGGGACCGGGTTGTCAGCGCAACGGCGCCGACAACCGGTGAAGATCCCGCATTCGTCTTCGGGCTTTGAATCCCGTTTGCCCATGCGGAGCTGAAGGCGGTGCGCCAACGACCCAGGGTCATCGGGCGCTTGATCTAGCGCATCGGCTCGAAAACCGGAATCGATTTTCAGAAAGAACGATGCGCAGATTCAATAAGTTAGAGCGTCCGATAATCCCGTTTTTTCCAATTCCGCGTCGGGTTATCGAAAAACCGGCAACCACTTTTTCGCCCGATGCCGTGATGAAGCTGCATGTCCGCAAGTTTCGGCAATGCGCCCTCTGCTTCGCGCTGATGGACGGTCCGTGAAGGCCGTTCCGTCCCGTCCAGATTGGGCTCAGTGTTTTCTGTCGGGCGAGAGGGACTGCTTGACCATGCGCAGCAGGAAGATTGCGCCGGTGAGAGCGATTGCCACGCCCACGGAAATCAGCATCGGATAGAGCATGATGGCGATCGGGTTGAGTACCAGCTGGTGGTCGGGCGTCATGGTGCGGAATACGTCGCGCGCAAAGAAGAAGCGGTTCTGGAACAGGATGGCGGCAAATGTCGCCGCGTAGACGAAGGTCGACAGCAGCATCAGCTTGGTCTGTTGCCAGGCCGTGTTGATGATCGTCATGAGGACGAAAAGTCCGGCCAGGCAGGCCGCAATCACCGGGCTGTGCGCCGTCAGCGCATGGGTGACGGCGCTCTGCGATGTGAACGTGTCATTATGCAGCACGTCGCGATTATAGGCGAGGAACCAGTTATCGGCGTAGATGCCGGCAACAAACAGCACGAGGGTTGCCACGGCGGAAGCGGCCGCAAGGATGAATGACGGCATTTTCAAGGTGCCGAATTGCTGACTTTCCATTCCGTGTTCTCCCTCTTCGTTTCACTCTTCCTGATCGGCGCTTGGGCCGAAAATAGGGCGGGTGAGGTTTTCTCGTGCGAAAATATCTGCGGCTGCGCTGCGAATGTCGGATGGCGAGTAGCAGAGTTGAGGCAAAGTTGCGCGCGTTAATTCAAGAGGTCGGCCGCTGCAGATGCCCGCTCAGGGGCGCGACGTCGTGTGTTTGACCGAACGCATGGGCAAAAGTCTTGGATTTGGTCTTGCTTCTTGGGCGCGAAAGCCTTAAACGGCGGCACTAAACCGGTTCGCCGGGTCATCCGTGTTACCAGTTACAGGAAGCATTCAAATGGCAAAGAGTAAATTTGAGCGCACGAAGCCGCACGTCAACATCGGTACGATCGGTCACGTTGACCATGGCAAGACGTCGCTGACGGCTGCA
>NZ_JAATVV010000016.1 GCF_013184775.1 Martelella sp. HB161492 | reverse complement strand
TGTCGGGATTATTTACCGCAGTGGCAGCACAATGGCGCTGCTGCGGCCGTCACTTTTCGCTTGACTGGAACGGCCCCTTTACCGAAGTCCTGAGCCTAGGCACCATTCCAGCTGCTAGGTCGGCCGTCCGGTTCCTGCGCGTCTTCGCCATCCGTCCAAGACGCAACGAACGGCAGCTTTCGGCTTCAAAAATTGGCGAAGCAGACATTTACGCTCAATAGGCGCATAGTCGCTTTCGGCCCTCTGCGGACATTCTCTGTCCTGTTGGGCCGCTGCGGCGGGGCCTTTACCGAAGCGGCCGTCCGGGCCTCGAAGCAGCATTTCCAAGCATCCGTGGCCAGCAGTGCGGTAAACTTGCCGCTTGTCTCACCTGTTATCCCTGTGCGGTTGGCCGGACCACAATACTACCAACTTCGACATCAGCCGGCTGCTCGAGAGCATAGAGGATTGCTCGGGCGATCGCCTCCGGGGCCATTCCGATATCGCCCATCCGACCGTCGATCATCTCTCTGACAGAAGGATCCGTGATCGTTTGCGTGAAATTGGTCGAAACCATGCCCGGAGACACCTCGGTCACCCGCAGGTTAGGGCCCGCCTCCTGCCTGAGCGCCTCGGTCGCCGTTCGCACTGCATTCTTGGTCGCGGCATAGACGCCCATCGTCGGCAGAATCTTCAGCCCGGCCGTCGAAACGACGTTGATGATATGCCCGCAGTCCTGGCGGGTGAAGACCGGAAGCGCGGCCGCAATTCCGTAGAGCGTGCCGCGAAAGTTCACATCGATCATTGCGTCCCACTCCTCAACGCGCAGCGCGTCGAAGCGCGAGATCGGTCCGATTCCGGCATTGTTGACGATGGCATCGAGCCTGCCGAACCGCTGGACCGCGGTTTCAACAAGTCCTTCGAGGTCGGCGCGGCGGCGCACATCCGTTGCCTTGTGGGCCGCCTTGCCGCCCTCGGCGGTGATCTCTGCGACAAGCTGTTCAAGAATCGGTTCGCGGCGGGCACCCAGAACCATCGCTGCGCCTTGGGCCGCCAGCAGTTTTGCCGTGGCACGTCCGATCCCGCTGCTTGCGCCGGTAATGGCGACGACTTTACCTTCGAGTGTCATGAGCTGCGATCCTTTCGCTCTGTTTCGCTTGCCACGGATATATGTTACCAACGCAAGATGATCGATGCTAAGAAGTCCATCAATTTGTCGCAATCGTCTACATCTCAGCCCGACCCACTCTCCGACGTGCTTGAAGTGCTCGGCGCCCGCGTGACGCGGCAGACCCGCCTCGAGGCTGCAGGGGATTGGGCGCTGTCGTTCCCTGCAATGGATCGGTTGAAATTCGTGGCCGTGCTGCGAGGGAAGTGCTGGATGCAGACTGAGGGACGCACGGCGCAGCTGATGCAGGCCGGGGATGTCTGCCTGATCGGGAGCACGGACTATGCCGTTTCCAGCGACCCAAAGCTGCCGCCGGAGGACGGTCGGCACCTCTTTGAAGATCCCCGTTGCGACTTCGTCCGCGTCGGCGGGGATGAGGTGGTTTCAATTGGCGGAACAGTCACCTTTTCAGGGCCGAACGCCGATTTCCTGTTGGAAATGTTGCCGGACTTCATCTCTGTTCAGTGCCACATGGCAGGGGCCAATGCCATCTCGACCATCCTGTCCTTCATGTCGCAGGAGATCGAACGAGGTGCGATCGGTTCCACGATCGTGAGTGCACGCCTGGCAGACCTTCTGCTGGTCGAGACATTTCGCGCACATGCGGAGCAGGCCGGACCTGCACAATGCGGATGGTTCGGCGCGTTGTCCGACCCTCGGATCGGCAAGGCCCTGCAAGCCCTTCATGCCGATGTCGCGCGCGTCTGGACCGTGGCCGATATTGCGGCTGTCGCTGGAATGTCACGGGCCGCTTTCTCGGCAGAATTCAGTCGTCGGATCGGCCAGCCGCCTCTTTCTTATTTGCGCTCCTGGCGCATGACCCTCGCACGTAGACGGTTGCTTCAGGGCGAAGCCATTGTCGCCGACATTGCCCATGCCGTCGGCTACCAGTCGCAAAGCGCGTTTTCTCAGGCGTTTCTGCGCACCTTCGGGTGTTCGCCGAGTGCGGATGCGCGCGGGAAAACTGGCACTTCAGTACCTTGAAATTCCAACGGCATTAACGGCCTCAGCGCGACGGTCGCTTTGGGCTCGGTTTCCCGACTGGCAGAAATGATGCCGCTAACCGCCATTGAAAGCGCCGCTCCCCGGTCCGCCAAATAGATTGCGTCGCTTCAGGCCGCGCGTTTAGGTGCCGCAGAAGGTTCGGTAGGCCGTCTCGGGCACCGGCGGAAGGCCGGCGTAATCGGTGAACTCCGCCTGATCCTCGAAGGGTGTGGCCAGTGCTATGTTCAGGCGTTCGAAGGGTGCTAGGTCGCCGGTCATCGCGGCGGCAAGCGCTTCCTCGACGAGGTGGTTGCGCGGAATGATCGCCGGGTTGACCGCATCCATCGCAACGCGACGCTCCCCCGGCTTCCTCGGTTCTGCCGCGAGGCGCTGACGCCAGCGAACCGCCCAGCCGTCATAGGCGGTTGGGTCAGCAAAGAGACCGCGCAGCGCCCCATCGGCCTCACCGCTTTCCGCCGCTTTGCCGAGACTGCGGAAGGTCAGGGTGAAGTCCGCATTCTGCTGTGCCATGCGCCCAAGAAGCTCCTCGATCAGCGTGGCGTCTTCCGCCTGCGGTGTCTGCAAACCGATCTTCGCGCGAAAGCCGTCGAGATAAGCGGTGTTGAACGCGTCGGCAAAGCCGGAGAGGACGTCCTGTGCGGCTTCAATGGCCTTGTTCTCGTCCGGATCGAGATGAGGCAGCAGGCATTCTGCCAGACGTGCGAGGTTCCAGTGCGCGATGCGGGCCTGGTTGGCGTAGGCGTAACGCCCGTTCCGGTCGATCGAGGAGAAGACGGTCGCGGGATCGTAGGCGTCGAGGAAGGCACACGGGCCGTAGTCGATCGTTTCCCCGGCAATCGACATGTTGTCGGTGTTCATCACGCCGTGCACGAAGCCGATCTGCATCCAGCGCGCGACGAGTTCCGCCTGGCGGGCGCAGACGCCCTGAAGAAGAGCACGGTAGGGATTGGCGGCGCCCGCGGCCTCGGGGTAATGCCTGTCGATCACATGGTCGGCGAGTTTTCGAACTGCGGCGTCATCGCCCCGTGCCGCGAAGAACTGGAAGGTGCCGATGCGAATATGGCTGGAGGCGACACGCGTAAGAACCGCACCCGGCAGAGCCGTTTCCCGGTAGACTGGCTCTCCCGTCGAAACCGCGGCCAGCGCCCGCGTGGTTGGAATGCCGAGCGCGGCCATAGCCTCGCTGACGAGATACTCCCGCAGGACCGGGCCGAGTGCTGCCCGTCCGTCGCCGTTGCGCGAGAAGAGGGTGGGGCCAGCCCCCTTCAGCTGAATATCGCGACGCCGGCCCTCTCGGTCGACGACCTCGCCGATGAGGATGGCGCGCCCATCGCCGAGTTGCGGCACGAAGTTTCCGAATTGATGTCCGGCGTAAGCGGCCGCGATCGGCTCGGCCCCTGTCGGGAGCCTGTTGCCGGCGAAGATTTCAACCCCTTCAGCATTGTCCAACTGATCCGCGTCGAGCCCGAGTTCAGCGGCGAGCCGCCGGTTGAGCTTCAGCAGATGCGGTGCGGCGACGGGTGACGGCACGGTTGGCCGGTGGAAGGTGGCATCGAGACGCGCATAGCTGTTGTCGAAATCGAAATCTACCGTCATCTTTTCCGCATCGCTTCCTTCTAACCGCGTGGCCGCTGGCTCTCGACCATTCTTAACATAGGTGGCGTTGCCGATGCCGGATTTCCAGAGCAATGCCTGCCCCGAAACGCCTCTGTCTGACAGGTTACATGGGCAGGGAAGTTGCCGATCCATCCGAACAGGACAGAAGCACACCGAGGATCAAGGCAGTGCCCTCGTTGGAACGAAAGCGGCCGAGTTCCTCTCGACGATCGACTGAAACCTGGCCGTTGGTACGATCATGCAGCATGCTCGGCTACCGCTGGAAGTATAGGCCAAAAATCATGCTGCTTAATCGCCAGGGCTGACGGACAGTTGCATATTTTGCTCAAAGCCTGCCAGACCTTCCGCCGTGTCTGACGGAACGAGACCATAGCGGTTGAGCGCCGGACCATGACGCCGGGCATTTCGGGTCTGGTCAGATTTCAGGTTCCGGCCTGGCTTGTGCATTTGGGTTCAGGATTTCATCGAATAACGCCCTGTCACCGTCGCGGGCTCTCGGCAAAGGCCAGGCTGCGGTTCATCACACCATCGCCTGGCGCTTTTTCAGAAGTGCTCCGGTCATAGAGGTCCTAATCATCGACGCTTGGTATTGCGGTCCGGCGCGAAGGCAATGGCGGGCCGGAAAGTGAACTTCCGGCCGCCGGTTCGGCTATTGCAGCCGGCAAGATTGTGCCTTGCTGCGGCGAAGAATCACGCAGGCACTCAGCGTGGCTGCTGCGGCTGCTGCTGATTCTGGCGAATGTGCGCAATAGCGGCGTCGGCGTTTCTGCGCGCGTCTTCGCCTATATTCTTCGAGGCCTGACCGAGGTTGCGGACATTTTCCATGTACTCGGCGCTGCCAATGGCAGGGTAGCCAGGCCTGCCTGCATTGCGTATGTCTTTCGCAAACCGCTGCTGTGCGTCGACCATAGGCGAATTATTCATCTGGTTGAGATTGCCCGAACCGGATCCAATTCCATTCATCATTTTCAGAATTCCTTTATTCGTCTGTACAATCGCCTTCTACGTCAATGTATTATTAATAAAAATTTAGTTTGTGTTATATATAGACTTAAATCTATCTAAAATAGATATGTGTTATATATTAAATCAGTATTGATATATTCTATGCGTAACTACAGCAAGGTGGAACATCTTTTCGCACGCGATGTCCCCGGCGCAGGCGGCGAATTTGGTGTTGCTGCTCCGCCGAGGGCCAGGCGATACCGCTGGCCGAACACTGGATAGGTTCAGACTTTAATAAGTTATCGCCATAGTTGTATAATCGCAACAGCTTTACGGCATATATATTACTATTATAAATTGTTATATTACATCGATATTGTTGATATTTCCATTATCCAATACCGTCGCCCAAGACAATGACATTCCGGGCTTATGCTGGAATGAAAATCAATCAATGGTTGTTTTTCAGGTCGGGGGACCTTTCATGCATCTCATCGAAAATCAAGTGACGCCCGCCCGGTCGGGCGCGTCCGACGCCTATCGCCGGCAAGTCCGTGACCGCAGGGTTCTGGCAGGCCAGTCTGCCGGGCGAAGCCGCCTCAAGGCGCAATTATGGGCCGGGACATTGCTGACCGGCCAGCTGATCATCGCAACTGCGGGTCTCCTGAGCTTGACCGGGTTGCCGGTACAGGCAGCAGAGGTCCAATACTGGAACAGTGGCAATGGTGGCTCAGGAACCTGGTCCACGAGCGCGAGCAACTGGTCAGACAGCAGTGGAACGGTATCAAGCTGGGCCGGGGGTACCGCGGTGTTCGGGACCGCGGCCGGGACGGTGACACTTGCTTCACCCCAGTCATTCGTCGAGCTGGACTTTAACCAGATGAAGAGTGGCGGCAACTATACGCTGACGGGGCAGACCCTGACTGCAGGCAGAAACGCAACCATCTATGTTGATAACGGGCTGGCGCCGGTGATTGCCTCCGCTTTGTCTCTGGGATCAGGGTTATACAAGACCGGCGGGGGGCAGCTGGTTCTTAACGCGCCGTCGACGAGTCTAGTAGGGGGCGGTATATACGTGGAAGATGGTGAGCTTTACATAACGGGTGCACTCAATACCAACATGTTATGGGTCGCAAGAAGTGACAGAGAACAGGCCTCGGTGACCATCGACGCTGGTGTGGTCCAAATTTGCGGAAACGCTGAAGAATGCAGCGGGGGGGCCGGCATCCTGGCAATTGGCAGCAGCTCTGAAACGCCGGGTGCAATGGTCATTGAAAATAGCAGTACAGTTACGGCCGATTTTCTAGTTGTCTATGGTAGTTTGGAGATTACCGGCGGAAGTAGTTTATCTGCGAATAGCTCGGGAGCCTCGCCAAGAGTTATCGTGGGATCGGGAGTCGCCACAGCCACTCTTACGATCAGCGGCGCCCAGAGTAATCTGACGCTTACGACGAACGCTAAAACCGCTACCATAACGTTTGGTGATAAAGGCGTTGCAGAAGTTTATGTTGAACAGGGCGGCCAGATCCGCACCAATGGCCCAATTTCCATCGGTACGAATGGCGGTAGCGCCACTGTCACGGTAGACGGCGCAGACTCGCGGATCTCGACCAGCTATTCCGGCGGTACGCCAATCGAGATTGGTACCAATGGCGGCACGGGCACGTTGATTCTGTCTGGTGGCGGCACGGTAAAAGTTTCAGGATCCAACAGTGTTGTCAGCCTCGCCGCCGTCGCAAGCTCTGGCAGTAACCAAAGCGCGGCCACACTGGTCATCGGTGCGGCCTATTCGAATACGTCACTGTCAACGACCGCAGAACCGGGTGAACTTGATGTCGATACTCTGCAATTCGGTCTGGGTTCATCGACCCTGATCTTCAATCACACGGCGCAGGCAGACGATTCGTATTATTTTGGTGTAACCCTGGCCAGCGCAAATGTAGACAATGCACTGATCCAGCAGCTTGCCGGCTTCACTTTATTCGATGGTGATGATAACACCTATTCGGGAACTGTCGAAGTCAATGGCGGTTATCTTGATATTGTCGATCAGTACGAATTGCTGGGCAGCTATATCGTCAATGGCGGAACGCTCGCAGGCTCAGGCACCGTCGGCAGTGTGGTCGTTGGTACCGACACCGCCGGCATAACCTTTGATGCCACAAGCGAGTCCACCAGCCCGTACCTTTCGCCCGGAGACATCGATGGTAACGCACATGGCACGCTGACGATCGAGGGAGATCTGACCCTCAACGCGTCAGCCACCCTCCAGCTTCAACTCACCACTGCCAATCGCTTTGGCGTGGTCAATGACCTGATCATCGTCGACGGGAACGTCACGCTCGGCGGTACGCTGGAAGCTTCACTTTCGAGCGTCTTTTCGCAGGATCCCTATCCGATCATCACTTATACCGGCAGTATATCCGGATCATTCGATGTAGTTCCCAAGAACTATACAATCCAAATCGACTATAATGCTAAGGTAGTCTACCTGATATGGGATTCACTCGATACTTCCGGCTATTACTGGAATGGCGGCAAAGCAGGCCAGACCACGAATGGGCTCTATGGCGGCTCTGGAACCTGGAGCCAAAGCATGCCCGATTGGTCCAACGAAGATGGCTCTATGCAACCCGAGATCTGGCCCTATAAGCAAGGGATTACAGCCATTTTTACCGGCGCAAACGCTGGAACCGTCACGGTGGAATCGGTCCAGTTCTTTGGCGCATTGAAGTTTGGGATTACCGATGATGGGCAAAGCTACACCTTGACCGGCGGTACGCTGGTGCCCTGGGCCGAGGATGGGGAAACCGCCACTATTGACGTCGCGTCAATGAAGTATCCGACGGTCATTGCATCCACTATCAGCTATAGCGGGGCTGTATCGACCGCCCAGAACCTGACCAAAACGGGCGCGGGATCACTCACGCTGGCCGGAAAAAACAACATCGTCGGTGACCTTCAGGTGGCAGAGGGAACGCTTAGGCTCACAGGCACCATGACCGCCACCAAGTTTGAGGTTTATAACGACATCGTGGATGACGATAGCACCTCGACGGCGGGTGCCTCGACCATGATTGTCGACGGCGGCAGCCTTACGCTCTCGGGTGCCAGCGTTGTTGGCGGTGCGGAATCGCAACAATACTCCATGCTTCAGGTCATCAATAAAGGCATCATAAAAATTGGATACAATACAGAGCTCTGGGGAATGTATGTTGGCAACCACAACAAGGTCAATCCGGCCCGGATTGAAATACTCAGCGGCGGACAAATCATTATTGAGAAATGCTGCTTCGCAGTTGGACAGGATTTATCCGGATATGTCGACACGCGTTATGGTGTCCTGGCGATCAGCGGCTTGGGCTCGCTGGGACAGTCAGAGGGCGTGAATGCCGCAACCGCGCCTGAAGCCGTTGCCCTGATCATACTTCAGGATCAAGGTGTACTTGATCTGTGGGGAAACCTCTGGCTCACTTATGATGCTTCATCATCGCAGGCGACCCTGCTTTTTGGCAGCGATCCCGATGAAACGGCGAAATATAAGCCGGGAAGTCTGACAGGGAACGGGGAAGTCCAGTTCGGTGCAGGCACGGCAACGATTATCTTCAATCACACTGCGACGGAGGACGATCAATATGAATTCTCCAAAACCCTGGCCGTGAAGAATCCGGGTACGCATCTGATCGAGCATATGGCGGGCTACACCAAGTTCACCGGCGACGGCTCCGCATTCGATGGAACGACCAATATCACCGGCGGCACGCTGCAGCTTGATGGTTCGCTCAGCGGTACGATCAATGTCGGTGGTGATGACCTGCCGTCTCTCAGATTCGTATCCAATGGCGCGCAGGCGGGCAATATCGTCATGTTGGCGCATGGCAAACTCGACATGTCTACTTCGGACAATCCGCAGCTGGTTGCCAACGCTAATAGCCTGACAATGGCCGACAGTGATGCCGAAATGCACTTCGCCGCCAATTTCACGGACTATTACGGTGGTTCTCCGACCAGCGCCATGCTCAAGGTGAACGGCCTGGTATCCCTCACCGCGGGCACGATATTTTTGGATTTCCATTGGCCTGACGACTCCATCATCAATAAAGGTGTGATTATTATTACATCGACCCAGGAGATTGACTTCGTCGATGCAGAAAACGGCGGCGTGGATGTCGAACCACAGCAGACGGTGCTCTCAAGTGGTGATGAGACGATTGGTCTTTCCCCAGAGTTATCATCCGACGGCAAATCGCTTAAAATCTTTCTTGAAGTCAATTCGGATAGTCTTGCCGCTGATGCCGATGAGATGACGACAAACAGTGCCGCGGTGACCCACTCGCTGATCTCGCTTGGAAACCGGCATGATCTTCTGGTGAATTACGCGTTGATCAGCGCAGAGCACCGCGACTGGGCGGCTCAGATTCTATCGGGCGACATCTATGCCTCGGAAGCGACAGCGATGGTGGCCAACAGCCGCTATGTGCGCGATGTTGCCGGACGCCATATCCGTGATGTCTCCGGCGGTATTGCCACCGGTGAGGCCATTGCGACGGTCTCCAACTATGCCGCCCAGCCGGCGGCGGCGACCACGCCAGCCTTTGACGGATTCGCCGAAAGCAACAGCGGTATCGATCTCTGGGCAACGGGCTATGGTGCATGGTCCAGCTTCGACGGCGACAGCACCACTGGCGCTGCCAGTGCAAGCAACAATGTCGGCGGCTTCGTTTTCGGCGCCGATGCCGCAGCCTTCGGCAATCTCCGTCTCGGGGCACTCGGCGCCTATGGCCACTCCGCCTTCAAGGCGGATGATCATTATGCCAGCGGCACCAGCAATGATGTCACCTTCGGTCTTTATGGCGGCGGCAGCTGGGGGGCGATCGGTGTCGATTTCGGTGCGGCCTATACCTGGCACGACATCAACACCAACCGCACCATCGCCATGACCTATCTGGAGGATGATCTCGAAAGCGACTATACAGCCGGCACCTTCCAGCTCTTTGGCGGAGTGGGTTATACGTTCGACGTCGGCCATGGCATGCGCCTGGAGCCCTTCCTCGATGCTGCCTATGTCCACTACCAGGCCGGCAACATCACTGAAGCCGGCGGGGCGCTGGCACTTTCGGTCCTCGATTCCGACATGAATACCGGCTACACGACCGTCGGTCTGCGTGGCGCATGGGATTTCGATATCGGTGCGTCGCAGAACAAGCTGACGGGGGCTCTTGGCTGGCGTCATGCCTATGGCGATGTCGAACCCTTTGCCAATGTCGGCTTCGCGCTGGGCGGCGACATGCAGATGATAGCGGGCACGCCACTGGCGTCCGATCAGGCGGTTGTCAGCCTGGGCTGGGTCACGGAGCTCAACAAGACCGTCTCCATCGGCGTGGATTATACCGGGCTGTTCGGCGGCGGTTCCAACAGCCAGACGGTTTCCGGAAAGCTCAATTTCCGCTTCTGAGACAGATAAACCGACAAGACCGCAAGGCCGGGGCGCGCAATCTGCCCCGGCCTTTCCTGTCCAGGCAATCGCCGCAGGGATGCGCCAGTCAGCGTTTCGCGGGGTCTGGCAGGCCATCTGGAGACGCGCAGTCAGCGGCTGAAACCTTGCTGAAACGATAGAGCATCGTCAGATCGCCACCGAGCTTTGAATTTGACAAGGGGCGCAACGGCCTGAGGCTGAGATCCAGCGGCACATCATTGAAGAGGCTGAGATAGGCTTCGAGAAAGGCAATCTCGAATTTCTGCTGGTTCACAAGCCCGCGCGGCAGCGACTGCCGGTCACCGGTGATCTGCTCGACGCTTGCGGGATCGTCGATCCCGGCCAGAGCGAATTCGACCCCCTTGCGAAGCCGGGCCATATGGTCGGCGCTGTCCATGCGGCCAGCCTGGCACAGAAGCAGACGTGACACGGTCAGCGGTGCCAGGGCGTGAAGCTGGTAATGAAGCGCATATTTGCCGCGCCGCATCTCCACCGGCAGACTGCCATCATCGGACTGGGTATCGAGGATCTGGCTCTGGCTATCCGCGCTCCAGTCGAGAAATCCGGGCTCATCCAGTATAAGTCCGACTTCCGTTACGGCGAAGGCGGCCCAGGCCCGCAGATTGGAAACCCGCGCAAGCGGCGGTGCATCATCATTCCAGTAACGGATCATGGCGCTGGCATTTGTCCGGAGCCAGGCCCCGATTGCCTGTTTCTCGTCCTGGCGGCCGGGGACAAGCGACATCACCTGCCGGTAGGCGGCGGCGATGCCGCCTAGCCGCGACGGGTAGGTCATTTCAGCGTTGGCGCTGTCCAGCTCGCTGAATGCGCCGGCACTGGCCCAGGCATAAACCGCATCGATGACGCATCCGGCATTGTCCGCGGCCACGTCCGGGTTGATCACTGCGGCATTGCTCAGTTCAGCAAGCTGGCGCACGAAATTGTCGGCGTCCTCAAGCGCTTTCGTGACTGCCGCATCGGCCTCGGCATTCAGATCGGAGCGGTCCTGGCTGTCGGCCTCGTAGCGGCTGCCATAATCGAGCCTGACCGTGGGGTCTGGAAAGACCGGGCAGCCCTGGCTTTCAGGCCCCGAAGCGTCCGGCGCCGGCGCGGAAGGCAGCTCTGACGCAGGTTGCCATTGGGCCTGCGCCTGAGGCGCGATGCTCACGGTCATCGCCATTGCCGTCGCCGAGATCGTCAGGAAAAAGGCCGCGGATGCTTTGTGACCCATTGATCTTTCGTCTGTTTCACTGGTGCTTCATCAGCTGAAGGCGTTGCTGGGCATCTTTATCACCTGCTTTTGCGGCGGCCTGCAACCATTTTGTCGCTGCGTCTCTGGAAACATCGGTGCCAATGCCGAAGGCATAGGCGTCAGCCAGCAGCGACATGGCTTTGATGTCATTGGCTTCTGCGGCACGCTTGAGCCAGGCGGTCGACTGGAACAGCTCATAAGGCGTTGCATTCGGCCGGCGCAGCATCAGCCCCAGTTCGCGCATGGCGTCGGGATTGCCGGCATCGGCAGCATTCTGGTAGGCGCGCTGAAGATCGAAACGCGCCAGAACCGCCGCCTGAACCGCTTTCGGAGCCTTTTTCAGCCGGCTGGCAACACTGTAGAGCCGGTCGGCAGTAGCGCCATTGAGAAGCGCCAGATAGATCTTTTGCTCGAGGGCGGCATCGTAAAAGCCGTCGCCTTGCGAGAACCAGTCCAGCAGCCGGTAGGCCGCCGGCTGGTAGCCCGCGTCATAGGCACGCTTGTAAAGCGCGAAGGCCTCGGACCGGGACTGTTCCGAACCAAGCGCGAACAGGATGTCAGCATTGTGAAGATCCTGCCAGGGTTCGCCGGAGCTCAGCTCGACGGCCACCTTGGCAAGGTGTTCCGCCTCCTGGCGATAACCGCGATCAAGCGCGAAATGGGCCATCCGGTCCACGGCGGCATAGGTGCAGGGCATGGTGCCGAAGGCCTTCAGGAAAAGAGCGCGGGATTTCGCCCGGTCCGTCGTCTGGCTGGCGGCAAAAAGAATGGCGGCATAGTCGCCGGAATTCGACAGCGCGCTGAGAACCGTCGCAGACGGTTGATATCCGCTGCCCTGTTGCGCTTTCAGAGCGGCATCGAGCCGCCAGAGATCGTCGCCCTGAACCTGTCCGCCCAGATTCGTAAACAGCGCTTCAATCTCGGCCAGGCTGCTCTTTTCCGGGTTGAGAAGATAATAATGCGCCAGTGCCTGCGCCGCCTGAACATCGCCGCCTGCCGCCTGGTTGCGCAGCGTCTTTATCGCATTGTCATCCAGGTCATCGAGCGGGGCAGGGTTGCCTGTGTCCGTCTGGCCGGCCTTCATCGTCCCGGCCTGCCGCTGCCAGGCCGACAGGATCAGGCTCTGATCTTTCGGCCTGAGACGCGTTTGCCGGGCAATTTCAGCATGGATGGCATCGGCATTACCGGAAAGTGCTGCTGATTGCAGTACGGCAAGGTCAAGCGGTCCGCCCGTCTTACCGATTTCGGCAAGCTGGTCCCCATCGAGATCGGCGGCGCCGTAGCGGCTGCCTTCCGCTCTCCAGAACCGTGCAAGATCAATATCGGGGTCATCGGGTGCGAGACATAGCTGCGCCCGCCAGAGGGCGTCAAAGGCCGCCTTTTTGCCCTTGTCCATGGCGAGCGGGTAGAGCAGATCCAGTGCCTGAGCGTAGGCGGCAGGATCCTCCGGCGTCGTGAGATTAAGACGGGCGAGCTCAAGCGTTGCATCATCGTCGCCGCGCTCCCGTGCCTGGTTGAACAGTGACGAGGCTTGGCTGCGCCCGACAAAGGGACCCTCGTCCTCGAGGATCATCCGCCCAAGCCGCAGGAAGGCCCACCCGGGCGCATCCTTGGACTGGGTGAGAGCGACAAGCTGTTTGCGCAGCAGAGCCCGGCTTTCGCCGGATGTCAGCCCCTGCTGATCTCTCAGCTGGATCGCGGCGATCGCCGCTTCCGTATTGCCCTCGGCAGCAAGATCATCGTAGATCTTCAGCGCCGCCGCCGGATCAGCAGGCAGCAATGCACCGGCGACATAGGCCTTTGCGAGCGCGAAGCGGGCGGCAACGACGCCGCTGTCCGCCGCCTGCAACAGATATCGCAGCAGCAGACCATTATCCTTCTGGATGAACTGGCTTTCCAGATGATACTGGGCAACGCGCCAGGCAGCGTCACCATCCCCCATCTCGGCGGCAAACCGGTACCATGCCTCGGCATAGGGGTAATTCTGCTGCACGATCTCGCCCTGCTCATAGGTCCGCGCAATCCGCTTGGCACGATCGCAGATCTGCGGATCAGCCTTGCCCAGCATGGCGCCGAAGCCAAGCAGAAATGCCGCCTGCGGCTCAAGTGCCCAGCCCGGCGGCGGAGACCCCGTCGCCGAACGCGACGCAAGATCGAGAACCGCATTGCCGTTGCCGCCATAGGCAGCCTGTATCTTGTAGTCTAGGCCCTTTTGCTGATCGGCTGCCACTGCAATACCGTTCAGGTAGAGATCACCCAGCAGGTTCAGAACGCCGGGCGAACGCTTGAGATCCGGTGCCTGCAGCTGCGAGATCAGGTCCGTCGCTTCAAGATCGGCGATCCGGCCGGCGGCGATATAGAGATTGACCATATCGAGCAGATAGCTTGCTGAACTGTAGCTGCTATCAATGCGCAGTCGCAGATCGGCACCCTGCTTGATGATCTCGAAAAAGCCGGCCGCATCGATTGCCCGCAGCCGCGCCAGATCGCGATCCATATCCTCGACCCGCACGCCGGACGGCAGCCGCTTGCCGTCGAAAACGGACCATTCGCGCTGAATGAGATCATCGGAGCGCCAGGGCGCGCATACCTTGCCCGGCAGCGTGTCGGGTGGCAGGAAGTCGACCGCCGGCGGCGGCGCCTTATCGGCTGCCGTGCCTGCTGCCGTGACGTCTGCCATGTCCGCTCCAATTGCCCGCACCGGAAATGCAGCCATGCAGAGGATCGTCGCAAGGGCGATGTATCGTTTGCCTTTCACCATTGGGATCTCCTGCCGATCATTGGGTTCGCACAGCTGGCGGGGTGCAGAGGAAGAGCTGAAGCGGCGCATCGGCTTTTCCGTCCGGCACGACTGAGAGATCGAGAAGGCCTTCGGAAGAAAGCGGGCGCAACGGCACGAAGAAGTCGCCATTGGCCGCGAGCTGGCCGTCGGCGCTGATCCGCAGATGCCGTTCCTTGCCCTTGCTGTCCGTTGTTCTGAGATCGATATGATCGACCATGCTCTGGCTGGCCGCGTCTGCGCTCATCGTATCGTCGACCGTGCTGATCATCAGCACGGATGCGCCAGGATTGGCCACTTTGCGCATATCGACGCTCAGCCCCGGTGCGCCGGAGGGCATGCCCGCGGCGGGAAGTGGCTGGCACTCGCTTCCGGCTGCTGCAAGTAGAATGCTCCAGCCGATCGCCTGCAGGCCGGATCGCGCGCTGGCGACAGGGGCCTCCCAGACCAGAAAGGCGGGCGGGTCCGAGCGGAAGGCCTGCGATTTCACATACTGGATCATCGCGGCAAGCGGATCATCGCCAGCCACGGCATAGGACGCTGTCTGCAATGCACTGAATTCTTCGAAAAAGCCGGTGAAAGGGGAGAATTCAGGCCGGGAAAACTGTGTGCCGATCAGAGCGGCGGGCGCGGCGTCCTGATCACCGGCAGTGCTTCCTTCGACTGGTCTGGTTTGAAAGACATGGCCTGTCACCGGCGGAAGGTTCTTCACGCAAAAGGCCTGCAGCGCCTTGCGCATCGGCGAAGGCCGCAGCACCGGGCCATACATCAATGTTTCAAATGTCGTATGGTCGGCGGCGCCATAGCCCGGAAGCGCCATCACGGCATTTGCCACCGCCTTGGCAGCAATGCGCGCGCCGTGATCGCTCCAGTATTCGGCGCTGCGATAAAAGGCGGGCGCCTCGGTTCCTGCCGCGCTTAACGGCGTCAGCAGATCAACAGCGGTAACATCGGCCGTCCGGAGCTGGCTGATGAAATCATCATAGAGTTGCCGCGATGCATCGGCCTCGAAGCCGAGGGCGAAAGCGCTGTCCGGCAGCATTGCCGACATGACCTGCCCCTTGGAAGGCACCGGAACATAAACAAGCGTCGTGCCTCTGGCCGCCAGCTGTCGCGACAGGGTGGCAATATTGCTGACCATCGGCTGACCGCCGATCAGCGGCATGCGGATGTCATCATCGACGGAAAAGAAGAAGCCGTCCTTGCCCTCAACAGCCTTCGGACTGGCAAGCGTTTCAAGACTGCTGCAACCGTAATCCGATGTCGTTGCCTCTTCAGCGTCAGCGGAGGCAATGCCAGTGACGAGCAGCAGGCAGGCAAGGGCAAGTTTTCGCATCGTCCGACGTTCCATTCACATGTTTCCTGCCTGTAGCATGACCCGACCGGAGCGAAACGAGCGCCGGAAAGGGCATGCGGCAAATGGGACCTGAAGCACCGATCTGATCACATCAGATCGGTGCTTCAGGGTCTGAGGTCTGAATAGGCGCGCAGCAGATTTTGCGCGGCGGCCCTGGTTCCCGGTTCCTGGCTGCGCGAAGCGACCAGAAGATAATAGCGCATCAGCGCAAGCTCGACCGCATCCGGCGTCCCGCTTGCGGCAATGTTGACGGCAAGCTGAAGCGCTTCAGAAGAATCGAAGCGGTTCAGCCTGTTTGATTTGAGCAGCGCTTCAGCGTCGTCCGGCCTGGCACCAAACGGGCGGCCGAGCTGGTAGAGCGAGACAAGCGCCAGTATCGCATCCGGCGATCCGGCATGTGCCTGCCGCAGAAGAGCTGTTTCGATAAAGCTGAGCTGACCTGATTTGTAGGACACTCCAGGCGTGGCAAGGATCGTCGTCAGCGGCTTGATGGCATAGGCCCGGCCATTCAGGGCCGCTACGGCGTAATAATAGGCTGCCTCGCCTCTCACCGCCGCTTCGCCGGATGAGGCAAGCCTTTCGGCAAGTGCAAAGGCTGCCAGACTGTCGCCGTGATCGGCGAGCAGACGAAGCTCAGCCGATGAGACGTTCTGATGCGCACCGAGCCGTTTGCGGATGTCTCTGAGTGCTGGGTTGCTGTAGGGATTTGCAACCTTGATCATCAGTGATGACGCAGCATCGGCATGGCCGGCGGGCGCCGTCGCGGAGAGTGCGATCGCCAGAGCAAGTATCAGCAGCGGCCAGTTGCGTCTTCTCACTGTCCTGCTCCCTGTTGGCGGCATTGGCTGAGCTTGACCAGCGAAAACCCGTCAAATGGCTGCGCGCCGGCCGGGCTTATGCTGCCCTTGTCGGATGACGAGACGGCGAATGGTCCGGTGGATTTTTGCGCGGCAAGAAAACGCGGCATCTCTGCCGAAAGCGCGCCCGAGAACAGAATCGGGGACTGACCGGTAAAGTCATTCCCGACCAGCCTCAGCGTGCCGAACCGGTCAGCGCGGATACCCGCCCCATTTGCAGAGATCTGATTGCGCGCAATTTCGGTCGGCTGTTCGGAGGGCAGGCTGTTTGCAATCGTCAGACCATTGCCACCATTGCCAGAAAGACGATTGTCGGTGATCGCGACGTCGAAACTCTTGGTCAGCGCCGCTCCGTCCGTTCGGTTGGCGACACTGGCATTGCCGGTTATGTCAACACAGGCGCCACCATCCATGGCAAGTCCGGCGCCGTCATTGGACAGAAAGACGTTGCTTTCAAGCGTGCTCAGCATGAAATCGTCGCCGGCGAGGAGGCCGGAATGACCGTTGCGGGTGAGCAGATTATGGTTGAGGCGGATATCGGCGCTCTCGATCAGCCGCAGGCCATGGCTTTGCGAGCGGTCAATGACATTGCCGGCGATGGTGCCGCCGGAGAGGTTGATCGCAAACAGGCCGACGCCGCGGGCATGTTCGATCAGATTGCCGCTGATATCAAACCGGGTGAGCCCCCGCAATTCCAGCGAGATCAGATCATCGAACCGGTTGCCGCTGAGATGGGCTTCGGTTGGAACGGGATAGAAGCGGTTCGAAACGAAGCTGACGCCGCGCAAAGATGGCCGCTCGCCGAAGCCAAGGCCTGCAAACCGGCTGTCGGTCGCAAAGACCCGGCCACCCTTGACGCTCAGAATGAAGGGACGAAATTCCGCCTCGGCATTTTGATCATCCGAGGCCGTCACGGTCGCCTGGTTCACGACAAGTGTTCCGGTGTTTATCAGGAAGGCACCGTTTTTCGTCGACATGTCGAGCGTTTCGCCGGGATTGATCACAAGGGCCGCATCTGCGGCGATGACGATCGGCAGCATGACGTGAAAATGGCCGGCCGGGTTTTCGACAATGGCGGTGCCACTGGCCAATGAAAGCTGCGTCAGAAGTGCGGGGAGTGAATAAGTGCCACCGTTCAGCATGATCGCCATGCCGCCGTTGCGCTTTGTTACCGCCGCAAGCGCTGCACCCGCATCATATCCGGTCTGGAGCGCAATGTCCGAGAGCGTCGGCTGAACAGGCATGAGCGATGCGTCTGCGGCCGGTCCGGACGGCAGATCCGGCAGTGCTGCCCTTTGCGGCGGATCGCGCCTGATTGCCGTCGTTTCAGGCAGAAGGCTTGCAGCCAGCGCAATCGCCCCTTCAGCGCCATTCGGCGAACCGGTATCCAGATACTGGCCAATCGCATCGACCCTGGCCTGGAGCGCCTCGGCCTTTTCCATGTCAAAGGCAAAGGCACGCCCCGTTGCGACCGCTTCAGCAAGCAGCACGACCACAATCATCCAGGGGAGCCGGTCGCGGCTCACGATCCCGAAGTCCCGGCCGCCGCCGGCGTGCCTGTCGCGGCATCGCCAGCCTGGCCAGCGGTGCTTGCGCCGGTCCTGTCGCCGGTGAGCTTGCCAAGCATAGAGAGCAAGCGGGCATAGCTCTTGTCGATCACCTCGACCGGCAGCGTGCTGCCAACGCCGGCGGCCCGCAGGACGCCCTTGTCTGCGCTGAAGGTTGCGGCACTCTCGGCCTGAGACGAGCCGGCAATCGGCGTTGCCGACACAAGATGGAGGTCAATCTTGTCGCCATCGGGCAAGAGGGCGACGGCGCGGCCGCCAAACATCAGCTTCTTCGTCAGGGCGGACGGCATGGTCGCCTTCAGCACGGGCTCATCATCACCTTTCTCGACATAGGCGATCACTTCACCCGGCAGAACCGTCGCGCCACTGGCGCCATACTGGGTCACGAAGACTGCGCAATCACAGGGATTGGTGAAATTCAGCGCCTCTCCGCGCACGGATTGCAGCGAGAACACGACATCGCCCTGTGCCGCCTGATCATTGACATAGACGATCTGCCCCGCCTCCGGCGCCCGCAGCGGCAGACCGACCGGCTCGACCGAAGCCAGCGAGGGAACCTGGTGGACGAAGACACGCTTTTGCAGCGTATAGCCCACCAGTGCCAGCAGGCCGATCGTGGCAAGCGTGACAAAGGCGACGCCGGATATGCGGCGTATCAGCATAGCCGCCGTTTTCGGCTCGCCGGCCTTGCCTGCCTGCGATGGCGCGGCTTTCTCGCCCCGCACCCTGAGCAGTTCGTCGATCACCACGAGATCGCCGGCCAGATAGGAGTTCAGCAGATAGCGCAGATGCGGAAGATGCGGCCCGGTGGGATTGAGAAACGTAATCCTGTAGGAGCCGGAGCGGTCGAATTCACGCGCAATCAGCACATCTGCGGGAAGATTGAAGCTGTACCCCTGGAACAGGAAGGTAAAGGTTGCGATCAGGTTGCGATCCACGGCCTCCGGCGGCAGGTGCCCGCTGACAATGGCGTTGACAAGCGAGAGGCCGACGCCCTTGAGTTCATGGCCATTCACCATCACCGTAAACGGCATCCAGATTGGCGGATGTTCGGTCTCGTAATTGCTGCGGACCCGCGCGGAGGCGATATGGGATGCTGTTTCCTGTGCTGCAGTGCTGTCGAGCATTTGATCGTTCCTCTCGGCCCTAAACGAATTTCACGAGCCAGAATACGCCCATGACCATCCAGCCGACGGCGAGCGCGTTGAGATACATTGATAGGGTCTCTCCTGCCCAGACGGACCTTGGCCCGGCCTTGGAAGCGCCGGCCGATTGCTGGCGGGTCCATTTCTGGCGGTCGAGGCGGAAGAGGACGTAAATCTTGACCGATGCGCCAACGATCTGCCCGAAATAGAGCAGGAACGGATAGGTCACCGGAAATGGGCCGCGTCGGTACAAAGAGAGAATGAAGCAGTACAGGTAGCGCGTTGCCATGATCCAGGCGATGTAGAAACTCAGGAAAAGCGGATTGATGACCAGGGCCGCCATCGCCATGCCTGTCGGGCCGGCGACCGTCGTCCACATCGAGATGCGCTGATCCAGAATCGAAAGCCAGGTGAACCAGCCGATCCGCCACGGCGGCAATTTCAGCGCCCTGCCATTTGTGCGCATCGTATTGCCGAACCAGCGGCGCATCAGGGTGATGGCGGAATCAAGAAAGGTATCGCGCGGTTGTGTTTCGATCGAGACCGGAGCGACATCCGGCAGATAGGTCATCTTGTAACCGTTTTTGAGAAGCCAGAACCAGGTGGATTTGTCATCGCCGGTCAGAAAGGCAAGCTGTCCGAAACGCCAATGGTTGATACTGTCGTGCTGGACCATCTCGATGAAGGAAGGCTCTGTCGCCAGATTGGCGCGAAATGCCGAAAGCCGCCCGGTCAATGTCAGCACACGGCCACCAAGCGCAAGCGATGACATCATGACCTGACGCTGGGTGAAGCGGAGGGCGAACCAGTCGCGGAACCAGCGGCTGCCCGTCGCCTCGGACCGTTCATCGGTCGTCAGGGCACCGATCTGCGGATCAGTGAAGAAGGGGGCGCATTTGCCGACGACATCGGCCGGCACACAGGTATCGCCGTCAACCAGGAAGACCAGATCGTGACGCGTCGGCGCCTGCTGCCTGATCTTGCGCAGCCCCTGAGCCAGAGCATCACGCTTGCCGGTGCCATGGGCATGTTCGAAGATCAGCTGGACGCGGCTCCGGTCGATGTGAGAGGCCGAAAAGATGGCCTTGAGCAGCCGGATATCGCTCGGGTCGACGATCACGGCGACGACCGTGGCGCCGCCCTCCGACTGTGACGCTGCCAGGAAAAGGGCTCTGTAGGCGCGCAGCGTGACTTCAGCATCGATTTTGTAGGAGGTGATCAGGAAGAAGGCATGTGCCTTGTTCCGGCGCTGGTTGTAGAGCCGCTCCGAAACCCGGCGAAGCCGGGGAAAATCGATGCGCAGATAGAGCGCGGAGCGGATGAAAATGGTCATCATCCATGTGTAGCGCCAGATGCCGATTGCGCCGATCGCCAGGATCAGACCTGACGGCGCATCATGCGCCTCACGCGAAACCGCGAAGGTCAGCAACAGGCATAGGAGCAAATACAAAACATGAAACAACGATGTTTTCCCACATTCAAGACCCGAGCAACACGCAAAAAGACAGCGCTATCACAGCATATAAAAACGAAAACAAGGGCAAGTCGATTTCGGTTGCTGTTCCGTCGAATGACACGAAATCAATAAAATCATTTTTGCGCAATGAAAAGTCCGAAAGACCGTTTCTTTTTAGTTGATTCCGGCCTGTTGCGGTCCAGAACCAGACGGCGACGGCTTTAGTCTGACGACATATCGCCGCTCGTTCATCGCTGGAGCGTGTTCCTCATGCGAGCGCCAGATCGGCTTTCGCGCCGGCGCATGCAGCCGTCGTCACGCCCAGCCAAAGGGCGGGCCCTGCTCGCGGAACCGGTCAAATCGTTCGATCGCTTTCAGCGACCGGCCATCATCGATCGCAGCAAGGTCGAGAATGACAGTGTTGGCGATCGTCATGGGAACGACAAGCGACTGCGATTGGCCGAGTGCACCGCGCGAGACGATAATATGGTGTTCGGGTAGGGGGGTGAACCGGCCGCCGGCAAGGTCCGTTATGGCGAGCGTCGTCGCACCGCGCTCGGCAGCAACGGCGCGGATATCATGCATCAGCGATGGCGGGCTGCGGAAGGCAAACAGCCACAGCACGTCCCTGTCCGACATCATCATCAGCGTTTCGCGCATCAGGTTCGGTGTCGCGGTCAGGTCGGACGCTTCGTAGCCGGAGCGGTTGAGACGCAGGTTGATCAGATGCGCGAGCGCGCCGAAATGCCCGGTTCCGACAACAAAGATGCGCCGGGATCCGCGCAGGGCTTGCGAAAACGCCCGGATCTGCGTGTCGGTGACGACGGCGCGGGCATTTTGCAGGGCAGCGATTTCACTGTCGATGACGGAAGAGACCAGCGCACCGTCATCGGCCCGCAGCAGTCGGGCTGCCACGCGCGCCGCGCCATTGGTGAAATCCTCGCCCTCATTGGCAAGACTGGTCTGCAGAAAGGTGCGAAATTCCGGGTAGCCCTCGAAGCCGAGCCGTTTTGCCAGCCTGACAGCCGATGAGGGATGCAGCCCCGCGCGGCTGGAGACTTCCTTTCCGTTCTCGAGCGCTGCGCGCAGCGGGTTCTGCATCAACACGTCGAGGAGACGGGTATCAGCATCGGTAAGCCGTTCGGCATTGCGTGAGATGAGATCGCTGAGATGCTGGGGCGTTTCGTCCGTCTTGTCCATGTCTTACCAGTTGTGGGTTTCAGGCGTTGCCATCGTGCGGCGTTCGCCCGTTTCACGATCAAAGAAATAGGCGGCCTTCATATCACAGGCAATCCAGCACTGATCAGGATTTGCGGGCAGCGCACTGCGATGTGCAGTGAGCGTAACCCGGCCGGCGGGCGTCTCGCAATGGAGCACAACGTCGGATCCGGTCATTTCGCTCAAGGTCACGCGGGCGGGAAGGGCGGTGCCTTTGGGGCGGTCGTCCAAGATCGTGAGCGCATCGGCGCGCAGACCCACCGTCAGCCGCGCAGGGATGTTCGTGCCCGGCAGTTCGGCTGCATCGAGGAAATTCATCTCGGGCGCGCCGATGAAGGAGGCGACGAAGTGGTTGGCCGGCCGGTCGTAGATCGCCTCGGGCGTATCGAACTGCTGCAGATGGCCGCCTTTCATCACGGCGATCCTGTCTGCCAGCGAAAGCGCCTCCGTCTGGTCATGGGTGACATAGATGATGGTGGCGCCAAGCGCGCGGTGCAGTTCCTTGATTTCCCGGCGCATGACGATCCTGAGCGCATTGTCGAGATTGGACAGCGGCTCATCCATCAAAAAGGTGGACGTCTCCCGTGCGATCGCCCGGCCCATGGCGACGCGCTGGCGCTGGCCCCCGGAAAGCGCCGCCGGCTTGCGGTCAAGATAGGCCTCAAGCTGCAGGGTTCGGGCGACCTCTTCTGCTCTCTGGTTGCGTTGTTTCTTCGGCATGCCGCGCAGTTCCAGTCCGAAGGCGATGTTTTCACGCACGCTCATATGCGGGTAGAGTGCATAATTCTGGAAGATCATCGCAATGTCGCGGTCCTGCGGCGCGACGTTGTTGCAGAGCCTGCCATCGATCAGAATGTCGCCG
Source organism: Martelella sp. HB161492 (assembly GCF_013184775.1). Taxonomy (GTDB): domain Bacteria; phylum Pseudomonadota; class Alphaproteobacteria; order Rhizobiales; family Rhizobiaceae; genus Martelella. The sequence goes on along the minus strand of NZ_JAATVV010000016.1, from coordinate 83,488 downwards.
TCCCGGCAGGTTTCGAGACCTGCGATCAGCCGCAGAAGCGTCGACTTGCCGCAGCCGGACGGTCCGACAATTACAATGAATTCGCCGGGTTCGATATCCATTGAAACGCCATGCAGCACTTTTGGTCCCTGATCATAGGACTTCTGGATGTTTTTCAGTGTGATCCGGCTCATAGCGAGGTCTCCTCTGCGCGAACCCTGTCGCGGATCGCGACGGCCAGTGACGGGCGATCCGTTGTAAAAACCTTGACGCCGAGATCGAGCGCCTTGCCGATCTGGCTTGCGGTGTGGGCGGCCCAGCAGCCGAAGGCGAGGCCGTTTTCTTCTGCCATCATTTTCATCCCGGCATCGGCGCAATCGATATGAACGCCGATCTCGGCGATGCCGCGCAGCCGCGCGAGGTCGATGACGCCGCGGGCACCGAGCTGTGTCAGAACCGCGGGACTGACGAGCCAGAGCGCGGGACGGTCGGTTGCCGCCGCGATGTCACGCATCGTGTCGAGCAGGAAAGAGGAAAAGGTGGTGGTGGTAAGACGCTGGTGTTCGGCAAGCACGGCGACGACCGCCGGCACGAAACCGGCATAGGGTTGCCCGTGCTGTCCGGGCTTGATCTCGCAGCGAAAGGCGACCGGGCTGTCCGCGAAAATGGCGCATAATTCCTCGACATAAAGCGGATGGCGAAAACCGGATCCGGCATGATCGACGATGGCCGCACGAACCGCCGCTGCATTCAGATCGGCAATGGCCCCGCTCCGATCGGTTGTCCGGTCAAGCGTTGCGTCATGATGGACGAAGATCCGGCCATCGGCGCTCGGATGCAGGTCGAACTCAACCTCATCAACGGCCATGGCGGCCGTTGCGGCGAAGCCGGCAAAGGTACTGTCGCCGAATTCCAGGGTTCCGCCGCGGTGGGATGCAATGCGTGTCACAGTGTTTTTTCCAGTCATGTTCTTGATTATTTCACAGCGCCCATGGTGATGCCGCGCACCAGATGGCGCTCGACAAGCACGAAGCCTGCAATCACGGGCAGCATGGAGATTGTTGATGCGGCCATGACCAATGGCCAGTCGATCAGTCCCTCGCCGGGATTGACGCGGTAGAGCCGGGCGAGACCGACCTGCAGGGTGTAGAGGTCCTGGCGGCTGGTGGCGACCAGCGGCCAGATATAATTGTTCCACTCGGTGATGAAGATATAGAGACCCATGGAGAAGATGGCCGGCCGGGCGATCGGCACGATCACGCGCCAGAGCACTTTCAGCGGCGAGGCGCCGTCCATATAGGCCGCCTCATCCAGTGCCCTGGGGATGCCGCGTATATATTGCCTGAGGAAAAACGCGGCAAAGCCGTTGGAGATTGCCGGCAGGATCAGGCCTGCATAGCTGTCCAGCAGTCCGGCATTGGCGAGTGTCAGATAGTTCGGGATCAGGCTGATATGGCTCGGGATCATCAGTGTCGCGACGGTTGCGGCAAACAGAAAGTTGCTGCCGAAAAAGCGATAACGGGCAAAGGCATAGGCGGCCATGGTGGCAAAGGCCGTGCCGATCACGGTCACCGCACCCGAGACAATCAGGCTGTTGATCAGGTAGCGGGCGAAATTATACTGGCCGATGGCGACGGCATAATTGCCGATCGTGAAGTCCGTGGTCCCTGTATAATAGGCGTTTGACGTCTGGAACGACATCCAGATCGAGTAGAGCACCGGCGACAGGAACAAAAGCCCGGCGACAAGCGCCATAGCTGCGATGAGCGGATTGTCAGGCTTCATAGTGAACCCTCCGGCCGAGAATACGCGACTTGATGACGGCAAGCGCCACCAGCAGGATGAAGAGCAGCACCGCAAGCGCCGAGCCCTGTCCGATATCGAACAGCGTGAAGCCGATCTGGTAGAGCCGATTGACGAGGAGATCGGTGGCACCGGCCGGTCCGCCCTCGGTCATCACATCGACAAGGGTGAACACCTGAAAGGCCTCGATCACCGAAATCACCAGCAGGAAATAGGTGGTCGGCATGACCAGCGGAAAGGTGACGCGCCGGAATATGTGACGCTTCCTGCCGCCATCAACGGCTGCGGCATCATAGAGTTCCTGCGGGATGGCCTGCAGCCCGGCGATATAGATGACGATGTCATAGCCCAGCTGCTTCCAGGTATTGATGAAGATCAGCACGCCGAGCGCCAGATCGGGGCTCTGCATCCAGTGCACCTTGTCAACGCCGACAAGCGCCAGCAACCCGTTCATCATGCCGAAATCGGTCGAGAAAACCCATGAGAACACCACGGCGATCGACACGGTCGAGGTGACCGAAGGCAGAAACAGTGCCCCGCGCAATATCCGCCGGGCAAAGGTCTCGCGCGACAGCGCCGCAGCAATCAGCAGCGCCAGCGCCAGCCGGATCGGCACGGAGACGAAGGCGAAGATGGCGGTGACCTTCAGCGAATTCCAGAATTCATGCGAGCGGAACAGGATCCGGTAATTGTCAAACCCGACAAAGGGCTTGTCGGGCGACATGAAGTCCCATTGCCTGAAACTCAGATCAATACTGGTGATGATCGGAATATAGGTGAACACCGCGATGAAGATCATCAGCGGCAGAACGAAGATATAGGGTGTCAGCTTGCGCGGCATCGGCGATGCTTTCTGTGCGGCCGCTCTTTCAGAAACGGCATGCTCATAGATGGCCGGTCCGCAGGCGCAACAGCGCCGTGCGGACCCTGCCATGTCGGTCCGGGTCTCAATTGGAGAGACGGCGGGCTTCTTCACGGGTGCGCTCGGCAAAATCGCTCAGCGCCGTATCGGCGTCCTTGGTCCCGAGTGCGATGGCCTGCCAGACATCATATTCATTGGCGCGCATCCAGGTGACGACCGGCGGGCGCGGCCTGCCACGGGCGAAATCGAGCTGGTTGATAGCGACGTTGATGCCGTCCTCATTGGCGAGCGCCGCGGCGGCGCGGGGTTCTGCTGCCGTCTTCTTGTTGATCGGCATATAGCCGGTGCCTGCGAACCAGATCGCGTTCGATTGCGGCGAGGCGGCGAAGGAGATGAACTTGTAAGCCGCATCCTTCACGGCCGGATCTGCGGAGGCGAGAATGCCGATGCCAGCGCCGCCGATCGGAACCGCACAGACCTTGTTGCAGGGCATGGGCAGAACCTCGACATTGTCGCCGAGCGCTTTCTTGACGTCGCCATAATCGCCGGTCGAATTCATCATCATGCCGGCATGACCGGAAAGGAAGAACTGCTTGTCGGAGGCTTCGTCCGTCACGCCGTCGGGGGAGGCGACCTTGTCCTTGATCAGCGACGACATCCATTCATAGGCTTCAACCGTGTTCGGGCTGTCGATCAGAACGTCACCGGTCTTGGAATCGATCAGGTCGCTGTCATTCGACATGATCAGGCCCCAGCGTGCAAATTGACCGGGCGATGTCATGCCCATCACGCCGTCACCGCCAAGTGTCTCGGTAATCCGGGTCGCGGCGGCCTTGATCTCGTCGAATGTCTTGAGCGGCGGGATTTCGCTATAGCCCGCTTTGGCGAAGATATCCTTGTTGACGTAGAGCACCGGCGTCGAGGAATTGAACGGGATGATGTAGTTCTTGCCCTGATAGACGCCGACCTCGCGGGCAAAGCCGAACAGGTCACTGGAGAGGCTGTCACTGGCGAGCCTGCCGGACAGATCATCGAGCACGCCGCGATCGGCAAACAGGCCGTAACGGGTCACTTCCATGATCACCGCATCGGGTGCACGATGGGCCGGAATGGCAGCCTGCAGCTTGGCGACGATATCATTATAGTTGCCGATATACTGGGCATCGATATGGATGTCCGGATTGGCCGCTTCGAAATTGGAAATGATTTCCGAAAGCGCGACCCCGTTCGACTTACCATCGGCGAAGCTATGCCAGAATTCGACAGTGGTGTCTGCGGCAAAGGCGACGGACGAGACGAAAGAGATGGCCCCTGCCAGGGCGAATGCTGAGAGTTTCAACATCAAAATGTCCTTCCTGCAACGAAAATTGCATTGTGCGTGCCACATGCAATTATCGTCGCAAGACGACAAAGCGTTAAACGAATGATGAAGAGTTGATGACGGCGACAGCCCGCGCCTATACCGCTCCGGTGTCAGACAAGCGGCGCCCTGAGGCCGCTGTTTATCCGCGCATCAGGCGCCGGTCGCCAGCCGGTGCTTTTCTTCCTGAAGCAGCACCAGCGACGCATGGCGGCTGCGCTCGGCATCACCTGCCATGATGGCGTCGTAGATCGCCCGATGCTCGTTGAGACACATGCCGCCTTCCTCGGACGAGTGGTTGAAGAAATTGGCATAGACCGAGCGGAGGATATTCCCGAACGGGATGAAAAACAGGTTTCCGCTCGACTGGAAAATCAGGCTGTGGAACCGCAGGTCGACCTCCTGCCATGCGGCCTGATCGAAGTCTTTCGACACCGCAACCATGCCCTGAAAGGCTTCGGAAATGGCAATCCGCTGACTGGCCGTGGCATTGACCGCCGCAAGCGCGCAGGCTTCCGGCTCGATGGAGCGGCGCAGCCCGAGAAATTGCGTCAGCAGAACGGCAGGATCGGCCGACGCCGTCATCCATTCCAGGATTTGCGGATCGAGCACGTTCCAATGGGTGCGCGGCATGACCCGCGTTCCGGTTTTCGGACGGGACTCCAGCAGCCCTTTCGAGGCCAGAAGCTTGGTCGCCTCGCGGATCGTCGTGCGGCTGATGCCCATCTGCTCGCACAGGGTCATCTCGCTGGGAATAGCTTCATTCTCGGCAATGTCTCCGGACAGGATCCTGGCGGCAATCGCAGCGGCAACCTGCATGTTCAGGCCACGTTTGGAGCTTTCGATCGTCTTGAAGCTTGTCGCCATCCGGTCCGGTTCCTGTTTCTGCCCGAAATCGGGGCGCTCTATTCAGCGCCTGCAGGGCGACGGGAAGCCGCCTGACAAACGCGCGCCCTGAAGATGTTCATTAATCATACAAAAGCACTTTAGTGGCATCATATGCGCTGAAGCACGCCATGGTGCAAGTCCGTTCCGGAGCGAAGCGCCATCGCCCGGCGCTGAAGAATGGCGCCGGGCGATGGCTATTTCAGGGTCAGTTGGCCTGATATTGCCGTTGATAGGCTTCCTGCATGACGGCGAGCACCTGCTGCATGCCCATGCTGTCCAGTTGCGCCAGATAGCCATCCCATTCCGCATCGACATCGGCTGAGCCGAGCAGCCAGGCCTGCTGTTTTTCCAGCATCAGGTCGAGAATCGGCGGCCAGTATTTGTCGTAGACGGCCTGTTCTTCCGGGTTCAGCGACACGCCGGGGAAAAGGTCGATCAGATAGTCGCCCTGATCATAGAGGGCAATGCCATCAAGCGCGGCCTGATTGGTCCATTGCCGCTCCTGCTCATAGTCGCGCGGATAGCCGCGTGTCTGCAGCGATGCGCCGATCGCATACATCTGCGCGTTGACCGGCTCGCCGCTGCCGAGCACCTCTGGCTTGAGCCTGGGCTTGCCATCAACCATGTCCCACTGCTTGCCCTCGACGCCGTAATTGACGAGGTTCTTGCCAACCGGTGAGAACCAGAAATCGAAATATTTCATCGTTTCTTCCGGGTGCGTATTGGTGTAGCCCATCGCCCAGCCGTCAGGGCGGACAGGGCTGCGGCGGGTCTCCTCCATCCGCACGCCCGAGACCGAGGCCGGTGGCGGAAAGGCGCGGAAATCAAAGCCTTCGACCTTGTCACCGATGGAATCATTATAGCCGGCAGTCGAGGCAAACCAGTCATGGGTCATGCCGCCGAGATTTTCCGACAGAAGATATTCGCGTGACGAGGCACCGCGGGTGAAGATTTCCGGATCGATCAGGCCTTCCTGATACCACTGGGCGAGATTGCTGATCCCGAGATGATAGCCCTCGCCGATGAAACCGTGGCGCACCTGCCCGTCATCCACATAGAAATCATAATAGGTATCCGACCCTGATGTCCGCCCGTCCCACAATGTCACAAGCCGCGGAAACTCCTGCCAGGCGCGATTGAAATAGGGAATCTCGTCCTTCAGGCCGTTGCCGTTGGGATCGTCGTTGCGGAAAGCGAGCAGGACCTGATGCAGTTCCTCGACATTTTGCGGCACGTCGAGGCCGAGCTTGTCCAGCCAGTCATAGCGGATGAAAAAGCCCATCGTATATTTTCCGTCCGGCATATCGGGAATGAAATAGATATTGCCGTCAGATGAGGTGATGGCCGAGCGGATACTCGGATTCTGGTCGAGCACAGCCTTGATATGCGGCGCATATTGGTCGATCAGGTCGTTCAGCGGCTGAAATGCGCCTTCCGGTCCATATTTGTTGACGACATCCTTGATGCCCATCATGCCGACAATATCGGGGATCTTGCCCGATGCCATCAGCAGGTTCAGCGCCTCGTTGGAATCGTCGGAATTGGATCCGACGGTCGCATTTTTCAGGCAGATATTGGTGAGCCGGCAGGCCTCCACCTCGACCGGCCAGCTTTCGTCATAGCGCGGATAGCGCTTGTGATGCATGTGGATCGTCAGCGCAAGCGGGCTTGCAACGATCGGCAGCGCCATGCCTTCCTGCGGTGCTGTCTCATCGGCCAGCGCCGGAACGGCGGCAGCGAACGTGGCGAGCATGGTGGATATCAAAAGTCGTTTGCGCATATGGTCCTCCCTTGGTCATGCGAAACGAGAAACCCCAGAAACCTCCCCCGGGGGCTGCCCTCATGGGCCACCCGGAGCACGGGCCCCGGGCGATGCTTGATCTGTCGATGCTGTTCAGGCGCGCGCCTTCTTCTTCACCACAACGCGGAAGCTGTTTTCATCGGCATCGGTGAAATAGAGGTCGCAGTCATAGCCCTGGTCATCGATGAAGGAGAAAACCCGTCTGGGCTCGGCCGCCGGATAGGGCACGATCAGCGTGGCGATCCGGTGTCGGTCGGCACGCGGGAACGTGGCCCGCAAATGGGTTGAAACGGGCAGGCCCTTGATCTCCTCCGGATCGACATCGGCATAGCCTGTCACCTGGCTGAGCGTCGGCTCGCCAGCTTCGGAAAACAGGAACTTGCCATAAAAACCAGCCTTTTCGCCCGAATAGCGGAAGGTGTCCTTGCCCAGATCGAAGGGCGCGTTGGCATGCAGCAGGAAATCGACTTCGACCGGCTCATCGGCATCAATCACGTCAACGATGACGAAATAGCTGCTGCGGACGAAATAGACCTCACGCTCGACGCGGGTCACCTCCGGAGACAGCGAGCGATAGGCTGCCGTGGCATTGCCGCGCATATAGATATGGTCATCATGCTCGCAGACCGTCTCGATATTGCCGGTTGCCTGGATCGTCCGGGCCTTGTCACGATCGGCATATTGTCCCTTGCCATTGATGAGGATGGCGTTTTTCGAACGCGTCTGGCGCCGCCACTGCCGGTGCATCGTGCTGTTGAACGCGACATAATAGCCCGACTGGATCGCCAGATCCTCCCCGAAGGCCGACATGCAGAAGGCATTCTGATCGCCATGGCTGTGGCTGATCGATCCGAAGGGCGAGGACTTGAAGATGAAGCTGATATGCTCGTCCGGCGTCCCCATCTTGTGCTGGATCGCCGCCCAGCCAATGCCGCGGAACCAGCGCAGCCTGTCCGTGTCCGCCGGCGGTGCGCCCTTTATGATGGGAAAGTCATGGCGGTAGCACATTTCATCGAAATTCAGATCCCACCAGCCGTAATTGTAGAACTCCATCTCGGTCCCGGCATCATTGGCCCGGACCGTGTCGTAATACCACTGATAGGCAGGATTGCCGGTGACACCGGCATATTGGCGAAGGTTGTAGCCGACCTTGAGACTGGGCAAGGCACCCATGGTGCTGTCATCGCCAAAGGTTCCGCGTCTTAAGTCAGGGGCTTTGGTGTAGAGCGGAAAATCGCCGGTCTTCTGGAAAAAGGGCCGCTGATAGAGATCGATGCCGGCGAATTTCTTCAAGAGATTGGCGGCATCGATCAGATAGGCCATGCCGGTCATCCAGTAATGCGGCCCCTCGGCCCAGCCGCCCTCATCATCGCCCCAGGGCGAATAGACGGTGAACAGGAATTCGATGGCATAATCGAGCCAGCCGCGCGCCTCTTCGGCTTCGTCGAGAAGCGCGATGGCCGCCGGCACCAGCACGGCAGAGACGGCGCGCACGGCGTGGCTGTCATAGGGGAAGAGGTGAATATTGGCGTGTTTGATGATGTGATCGGCAACCTCACGGGTGCGCAGCAGCAACGCCGAACGCACTGCCTCGCGCTCATCATCATCAAGCTGGTCGTGGAGCCAGTCATAGCCCCAGGCAAGCGCCAGCGTCACGCGGAAGGCCCATTCATCGGTATAGGCGCGTGAGGTCGTGCCCGAAGGATCCCAGCCGGCAATGGCCAGCAGCCAGGTCTTTGCCCGTGCGAGCAGCGTCTCGTCTTCCAGCACCCGGCCGGCGATCGCCATATGGCGGATGGCATAGATCAGCTCCTGGCAGCGGATATAGGTCTCGCGCCAGATATCGGCCGTGCGGGTGTCGTTGGGATAAGGTTGCGGCTCGGCCATGACCGCCCGGTCGCGCCAGGGTTTGACGCTGTGCTCGAAGAAGCGGCCCCATGCGCAATAGTCCGGATCATCGGCCAGGCGCGTGCGAAAGGCGGCAATTTCGTCCGGCGACAGCCAGAGCCGGGGATGCGCCATATTGGCGCCGGCATAGCGCGTGTCGCGCCCGGCAAGCGGCACGTCCGGCAGGCCCTCTTCGAGGACAAAGCTGCGCACCGAGCTCCAGTTCGTCGCTGCCTGCTTGTGTACCGGATCCCATACGGCATAGGACCAGTAATACTGCCCCGGCGCGAAGTGCCGGTCCGGTGTCAGGAAGTTGAGCGGCAGATCGGCGAAGACCTCTGTCGCGGTCTCAGCAAAGGCCGGATCGGTGGACACCCGGAGCACATAGCGTGCCTCCTCCTCGATCACCGGCAGCCAGGTGAAGCGCGGCGGATTTTCGGTGATGCGGCGGTCATTGACAGGGGCGTATTGGATGTTCAGCCGGCCCGCGCGCGGCTCGTCGAGAAGCGTTTGCTGTGATGGTTTGGGTGTCGAAGTCATCGACGCAGTTCCTTGTTGCTCGAAAGCCGGTTCGAGTGCCGTTCTCGGCGCGAAAGGGCTGATTTTGGTAAAGTTCCACCGGTCGGGCCAGCAGGGCCGCCCCGACGGTATCCGTTCGTTGTGCTGCGGACCCTGGCAGACGCCCATGCGGCCGCCTGCCAGGGGAAAGGTCAGTTCGCCTTGTACTGGCGGTCATAGGCTTCCTGCATGGCACCGATCACCTTGCTGTAGCCCATCCGGTCAACCTCGCTCAGATAGTTGTCCCAGTCCGCATTGATATCAGCCGAGCCGAGGATCCATGCCTGCTGCTTTTCCAGCATATAGGTGCGGATGCCCGGCCAGTACTTGTCGTAAACGGCCTGCTCGTCCGGGTTCAGCGACACGCCGAGGAACTGATCGATCAGATAGTCGCCCTCATCATAGAGCGCGATGCCGTCGAGCGCTGTCTGGTTGGTCCATTGCTCCTCATAGGCATAGTCCTGCGGGTAGCCGCGCGCCTGCAGCTGCGATCCGACGGCATAGAGCTGATTGTTGACGGGCTGGCCGTTCGTCAGCATTTCCGTGGTGAATTGCGGGTGGCCGTCGACCATGGTCCATTGCTGCCCCTCAACGCCGAAATTGGCGAGATCTTTGCCCTCGGGCGTGAACCAGAAGTCGAAATATTTCATCGTCTCTTCGGGATGCTTGTTGGTATAGCCGATCGCCCAGCCATCCGGCTTTACCGGGATGCGGCGATGTTCTTCCATCCTCACGCCGGAAACCGAGGCGGGCGGTGCCATGGCTTCCCAGTCAAATCCCGGGATCTTGTCCTTCAGCGTGTCATTGTAGCTGGCGGTGGAGGCGAACCAGTCATGGGTCATGCCACCGAGATTCTGGCCGAGAAGCGCCTCACGCGAATTGTTGCCGCGGGTAAAGATTTCCGGGTCGATCAGGCCTTCCTTGTACCATTCGGCCAGGTTGCTCATGCCGACATGATAACCCTCTTCGACGAAGCCATGATGGATTTCGCCATCCTTGACGTAGAAGTCGAACTGGGTATCAGAGCCCGAAGAACGTCCGTCCCACAGCGTGACAAGCCGGATCAGCTCGTTGAACTGGGTGGCGAAATAGGGAATTTCATCCTTCAGCCCGTTGCCATTCGGATCGTCGTTGCGGAATGCAAGCAGCACGTCATGCAGCTGGTCGACATTCTGCGGAACGTCGAGGCCGAGTTTCTTCAGCCAGTCGTAGCGGATGAAATAGCCACGGCCATATTTGCCGTCCGGCAGATAGGGAATGTAGTAGATATTGCCGTCTGACGAGGTGATCGCCGACTTGATGTCGGGATGGCTGTCCAGAAAGGCCTTGATGTCGGGCGCATCTTTGTCGATCAGGTCGTTCAGCGGCTGGAACGCGCCCTCGGGACCATATTTGTCAACCTGCGGCTTGATGCCGGCCATGCCGACAATATCCGGCATCTTGCCGGATGCGAGCAGCAGGTTCAGGGCTTCGTCGGAATTGTCGCTATTGGAGCCGACCGTGGCATTCTTCAGATAGATGTTGGTCATCTGGCGGGCTGCCTGCTCCACCGGCCAGTCCTCATTATAGCTCGTATAGCGCTTGTGATGCATATGGATCGTCAGCTCGAGCGGCTTGTCCACGATCGGCAGCTGAAGCAGGCCGGAACCATCCTGGGCAAGTGCTGGAATGGTGGCGAGGGTCAGGCCGAGCGCCGTTGTTGCAAGTATGAATTTTCGCATAAATTCCTCCCATAATGGCTGATGCGAAGCGGGTTATTCCTTCACGCCTCCCAGAAGGATGCCCTTGTTGAAGTACTTCTGGATGAAGGGATAGAAGATCAGAACCGGGATGATGGAGCAGACGATGATCGCGGCGGTGACCGTTTCGACCGAATAGGGGGCGCTCAGCAGCGTCGCGGTAAACTGGTCATCATCCGAAATCGCGGCGATGGTCTGGCGCAGATACACCTGCAGCGGAATCTTGCCCTCGTCGGTCAGAAGCACCATGGCCCAGAAGAAGCCGTTCCAGCGGGCAACGACGCAGAACAGCGTCACCGTGGCAATCGCCGGCTTCGACAGCGGAATGAAAACCTTCCAGAGGATCTGAAATTCATTGGCGCCATCCATGCGTGCCGCTTCTTCGAAGGATTGCGGAATATTCTCGAAGAAATTGCGCAGCAGGATGACGTTGAAGGCGGAAACGGCAAAGCCGATGATGATGCCGAAATAGCTGTCCAGCAGTCCCAGGTCCCGCATGTTGAGGAAGAAGGGGATCATGCCGGCATGAAACCACATGGTAAAAGCGACCATGAGATTGAAGAAACGCCGGCCGAACAGCTTGCGGCGCGACAGGGCATAGGCGCCGGGGATGATGATCACCAGCGACATCGCCGTGCCGCCGATCGTGTAGATGAAGGTGTTGAGATAGGAACGCCAGAATTCCGGCTCGGCGATAACCCGCTCATAGGCTGCGAGCGTCAGTCCGACCGGCGTCAGCACGACCTGGCCGGCGCGGGCGGCAAAGCCGGAGGAGAAGGACAAAGCTGCGATATAGATGAAGGGATAGAGCGTCGACAGGGTGAAGATCGCGATCAGCACCATGTTGATGACGACAAAGAAGCGGTCGCCCTTCGAATAGAGGTTCATATTGGCTTGCATGTGCGCGCTCCCTACCAGAGCGAAGTGCCGGAACGGCGCTTGGCAATGGTGTTGGCCGTCATCACGAGCACGAAGGCAACGACAGCGTTGAAGAGGCCGGCCGCTGCGGCGAGATCATATTGTCCGCCCTGCAGGCCCTGTCTGTAGATGAAGGTGTTGATGACATCGGCGGTCTCGTAGGTCGCCGGCTGATAGAGCAGCAGGACCTTCTCGAAGGATACTTCGAGCAGATTGCCGATGCGGATGATCAGCATGATGATGATGGTCGGCATGATGCAGGGGAGCGTGATGCGCCACATCATCTGCCAGCGCGATGCGCCGTCAACCACGGCGCTCTCGTAAAGCGAGGGCGATATGCCGGCAATCGCCGCCAGGAAGACGATCGAGCCGAAGCCGGATTCCTGCCAGATGCCGGAGGTGATGAAGATGGTGCGGAACCATTCCGGTTTGGTGAGGAAGTAGATCGGCTCGATCCCGAACCAGCCGAGTATGGTGTTGATGATGCCCGCCGACGGCGACAAGGCGGTGATGATGATGCCGGCGATGATGACCGTCGAGATGAAATGCGGCAGATAGACGATGGTCTGCGACGTGCGCTTGAAACTCTGATGCAGCACCTCGTTGAACATCAGTGCCAGGATGATCGGCATCGGGAAGCCGAACAGCAGGCTGTAGAAGGACAGAATGACCGTATTCTTGAAGGCGCGCAGGAATTGCGGGCTGTCGAACAGGGTCTGGAAATGTTCGAACCCGACCCAGGGGCTGCCGGAAATGCCGCGGAAGACGCTGTAGTCCTTGAAGGCGATCTGCAGCCCGTACATGGGCTTGTAGAGGAAAAGCAGCAACCAGATGATCATCGGTGCGAGCATGAGATAGAGCTGCCATTCCCGCTTCAGGTGATCGGATATCCGCTCGAAGCGTGTCATCGCGACCTCCTTCAGGCCAGAACCGGCGCATCGAGCGCCCGTCCCGTCTTGGCATCGAAGATTTTGATGAGATGCGGCGGGAAGTAGAAGGTGTCCACCCCGCGAAGATGATCGATGCGGCCATGCGTTTCCACCTTGGCGACAAAGGGAACGCCGCCGACATGGGTGTGCAGCAGTGCTTCGGAGCCGAGCGTCTCGACAAGGTCGAGCTCGATCGCGATAGCGCTGGCATCCGCCGTCCCGTTCAGCAGGACATGTTCGGGCCGGATGCCGAAAATGATCGGGCGACCCTCGGCGTCTGCGAGGTCCGGCAGCTGCGGCAGGCGGATGCTGCCGCCGTCGAACTTGGCGGCCAGTCCGTGCCCGTCCTTGGTGATTGTTGCCGAAATCTGGTTCATCGGCGGCGAGCCGATAAAGCCGGCGACGAATGTATTGGCCGGATTGTTGAACAGGTCCATCGGCGCGCCGATCTGCTCGATAATCCCGCCATTCATCACCACGATCCTGTCGGCAAGCGTCATGGCCTCGACCTGATCGTGGGTGACATAGATCGAGGTGACGCCGAGCCGGTTGTGCAGGCGCTTGACCTCGGCACGCATCTGGGTTCTGAGCTTGGCGTCGAGATTGGACAGCGGCTCATCGAACAGGAAGACATCGGGGCGCCGGACAATGGCGCGTCCCATGGCGACGCGCTGGCGCTGGCCGCCCGACAGATCGGCGGGGCGCCGCTCGAGATAGGGGGTGAGGCCGAGCACTTCGGCAACCTCGGCAACGGTCTTGCCGATCTCCTGCTTGGGCGTACGCCGGATTCTGAGCCCGAAGGCGATGTTCTCGGCCACGCTTAAGTGCGGATAGAGCGCATAATTCTGGAACACCATCGCGACGTCGCGATCCTTGGGCGCCACGCGGTTGACGATGCGATCGCCAATCTTCAGCGTCCCGTCAGAGATTTCCTCCAGGCCGGCGATCATGCGCAGCGTTGTCGATTTGCCGCAGCCGGACGGGCCGACCAGAACGACGAATTCCTGCGGCTGAATTTCCAGATTGATGCCGGGGATCACCGTCAGCGCACCATAGCGCTTGACGATCCCCTCCAAATATACCCCAGACATTATTCCTCCCGTTTATTCTCGCCGCCGGCTATTTCCTCTGGCCCTGTAACCTGGCGGCAGCATTGTTGAGGGTTTCGATGTGTTCGATCAGGCCCGGCTGGCGTGAGAGACTTTCGATCTCCTGGCCCAGCGAGCCGATATGGGCAACGAGGGCGGCTTCGGCATCGGCAGGGTTGCCGCGCTCGATGGCCTCGATGATGGCGATGTGCTGATTGATGACATGCGGACCGCGGCGGATATTGTAGAGCCGCTTCAGATGACGCACCCGGATGACATCGGACTGCAATCCCTTGACCGTCTTCCAGACGCCGGCAACGCCGGCAAGTTCGTAGAAGGCCCGGTGCAGATCCTCGTCCAGCTCGAAAAAGGCGACGAAATCGCTTTCCTCCAGCGCCTTTTCCTGGGCTGCGAGGATGCCGCGCAACGTCGCGCGGGTGATATCAGGTGCAAAATGGGCACGCTGTGCCGCCTTGCGCACGGCGCCGATCTCAAGATTGAGGCGAATGAAACAGGCTTCGAGAAACCGGTCGACCCGGACCGGTGTCACATAGGTACCGCTCTTCGGCACGATGTGGACAAGCCCGATCTCCTCCAGACGGATCAATGCTTCGCGAACTGGCGTCTTAGATGTCAGAAACGCCTCGGCCACCTCGAGTTCCGAAATTTGCTGGCCCGGCAAAAGTTTCAGACTGACAATGAGCTCTCGTAATATCTCAAATATCTGAGTAACTTTGCTATTATCGGGATCAATCCTGACATCACGCAGCAACTCAACGATTGGAATCAGTTTAATATCTGGTTTTTCAATAGTTTGAGTTACCATGGCAAAATCCCTCTCATCGCCAAGTTTGTAAAACTAGTATCTCAGAATGATCAGGCTGACCAGTGGTGAAATCTGACGGACTGCGTTTTCCTGCGCGAAATCGTAAATTTCCTTGATGTTTTTCAAGATGGCCGATGCGGATCATGCCCCTTGCAACCTCAGACTGATATCTCAAGCCTATTGCGTGGCGTTTCTCGTGGGTGTTGCCGTAGCGCCGATTTTAATAATCATACAATATGTTTTAAATTCGCTAATTGTCCAGAGGAAATTCGTTCCGAACAGCTGTTGAAAGCGCAGGGAGACAGTGAGGCAGTTTGCGGGAATCTGATGAACGATGGATAAGAGTCCAGAAAAAAGCCTTGTAAAACAATAAAAATGAGAGCTGTTTTCGGGCGTTTCGCCATGGGCATCTCTGTTGCTGGACGCGTATACGCATTGTCCTTCCGCTGCTCATATAACCCTATTGTATTATAAATACCCTGGTGCTATCCGTTTGCAGACAACAAAAGTGACCGGGAGTATCGCAATGCAGAATTTCGCGTGGAATTTTCCAACCAGACTGACCTACGGGCCGGGTCGGCTGAAAGAGATCGGCTCGATCGCCGCCGGCCTGGGCAAGAAGGCCTTTCTGGCGACCTATGCGCCCCATCCTGCCTTTACGCCGACGGTCGAGCGTGTGGTCGCCTATCTCCGCGAGGCCGGCATTGACGTCGTCACCTTTACCGGAATCGAACCCAATCCGCGGGTGGAGACGATCGACCGGGCCATTGCCCTGTTCAAGCAGGAAAATTGCGATCTCGTCGTCGCTCTGGGTGGCGGTTCGGTGATCGACGGTTCGAAATATATCGCCGCCACCTCCTATTCGGGCGGTTCCTGCTGGGACTATGTCGTGCTCGGCGAGCGGACGCCGCGCGAATATACCGGCGCCTATCCGATCATCTCGATTCCGACGGTTGCCGCTTCCGGATCGGAATGCAATGCCGGGGGTGTTCTCACCAACTGGGAGACCAAGGAGAAGAGTTTCTCGCGCTCGGAATATCGCATTCCCAAGGTCGCCATCGTTGATCCCGAGGTGCAGGCCACGCTGCCTGATCTGATCACGCGGGAGAGCTGTGTCGACATTTTCTCGCATCTGGTCGAGCACTATCTTTCCTCAGACGGGCAAAGCGGCTTTGCCGACCGCATGACCGAAGGGATGATCCTCAATCTGATGGACAATTTCGACCGCATCATCGCCGATCCTTCGGATCTCGAGGCGCGTGGCGAACTGGCGCTCTGCTCGATCTTCGGCTGGTCGGGTCTGCAGGCGCTCGGCCGGCTCGGCTCGATCCCGATGCATTCCATCGAGATGGCGCTGAGCGCCTATTATGATATGCGCCATGCCCGCGGCATGGCCGTGATCATTCCGCCCTATCTCGAATATTTCGCCGATGTCAGGCCCGATCGCTGGGCCCAGCTGGCGCGGCGTGTCTTCGGTGTGAGTGAAAGCGATGACCTCAAGGCGGCGCATGCGCTTGCCGGCAAGGTGCGTGACTGGCTCGGCCGTACCGGCATGCTGATCCGTCTTTCCGATGATGGCATTGGTCAGGAAAAATTCGACGCGATGGCCGAGAGCGTCGTGCGCATGTTCGCGATTGCCGGAACAAGGACGATCCCGGGCTCGAAACCGATCAGCAAAGACGAGATCATTGCGATCTATAAGCTGGCGAGCTGACTGCGCTCGGCCCGGGGCGGCGGCATTGCCTGGTGCGGCCGCCGGCTTGTCGGGCCGGTCTGAAGGCGGCAGGCCATCTTCGGCCTCTTGTGCGGCGCGCAGATATGTCGCAGAGTCAATCTGCGCGCGTATCGGCCCTGAACCGAGCGATCTGGGCCATGACGTTCACGGGCGTCTCGGATGGCGGGGTGATAACGCGCTGCCGCAGGTGAACAGGCCGGGCCGGAGAGGGCATGATGATCTATATGGAACGGATTGATCCGCCCCGGCGCATGCGGCGTTTCTATCGTGTCACGGTCGAGCCGACGCTTTTCGGCGAATGGGCGCTGGTGCGCGAATGGGGCCGGATCGGCAGTTCCGGCGGACAGCGCCTCGAGCGGTGTTTTTCCGACACAACAGCCGTCGCTGCCGCGCTTGCAACAATCACCGCTGCCAAGCAGCGCCGCGGCTATGTGCTGCGCCAGAATGAGGGGGCGACCGGAGCAGGGCTGTGAATGGCAAGAGCGCCGACCTGCACCCGGCAGATCGGCGCCTTTTCGCGGCCGGATGACGCCAGGCGCAAATCCTGGCGTTGACCGTCACTCATCCGAACCGGATGGTCCGGATGAGCGCGTTCCGATCGTCTGTCACGCGGCCAGATCGAAGCGATCTGCATTCATGACCTTCACCCATGCCGCGACAAAGTCCTGAAGGAATTTTTCGGCATTGTCGTCCTGGGCATAGACTTCGGCATAGGACCGCAGCACCGCGTTGGAGCCGAAGATCAGATCCATGCGGGTTGCTGTCCATTTCACGGCGCCGGTCTGCCGGTCACAGATCTCGTAAAGACCATCGCCCGCAGGTTTCCAGACATTGGCCATATCCGTGAGATTGACGAAGAAGTCCTGCGTCAGGACGCCGGGGCGGTCGGTGAAGACGCCATGCGAGGCTCTGGCATAATTCGTGTCGAGAACCCGCATGCCGCCAACCAGAACGGTCATTTCGACCGCGGTCAGCCCCATCAGCTGGGTCCGGTCCAGCATCAGCTCCTCCGGGCTGACGGCATAATCCTTCTTCAGCCAGTTGCGATAGCCATCATGGATCGGCTCCAGCGGTGCGAAGCTGTCACCATCGGTCATGTCATCGGTTGCATCGCCGCGGCCGGGCGCGAAGGGAACCGTGACCATGAAGCCGGCGGCCTTGGCGGCCTGCTCGATCCCGACACCGCCGGCCAGAACGATGGCATCGGCAATACTGGCGCCGGCCTGTTCGGCAAGCGGGCCGAGCACGGAAAGGACGTGGGCCAGACGGGCCGGCTCATTGCCTTCCCAGTCCTTGTGCGGGGCAAGGCGAATGCGGGCACCATTGGCGCCGCCGCGCATGTCCGAGCCCCGGTAGGTACGGGCACTGTCCCAGGCTGTCGTCACCATGTCGGCGATCGAAAGACCGGAGGCAGCGATCTTCGCCTTGAGTGCATCGACATCGTAACCGGTCGGACCTTCAGGCACCGGATCCTGCCAGATCAGATCTTCGGCCGGGACGTCCGGACCGAGATAGCGCACTTTCGGTCCCATGTCGCGATGGGTCAGCTTGAACCAGGCGCGGGCAAAGGTATCGGCGAAATAGGCGGGATCGGCCATGAATTTCTGGCAGATCGCGTTATAGACCGGGTCCATCTTCATCGCCATGTCGGCATCCGTCATCATCGGATTGTGGCGGATCGAGGGATCGGAGGTGTCGACTGGCTTGTCTTCTTCGGCGATTGTCACCGGTTCCCATTGCCAGGCACCGGCCGGAGACTTGCGCAACTCCCAGTCATGGCCGAACAGCATGTCGAAGAAGCCCATGTCGAACTGGGTCGGATGGGTCGTCCAGGCGCCTTCGAGACCAGAGGTGACGGCGCGGTTTGCAAGCCCGTTCTGGTTGGGATTGGCCCAGCCAAGCCCCTGCATCTCGGGACCGGCCGCTTCCGGGTCGGGCCCCAGCGCCGCAGCGTCGCCATTGCCATGGGTCTTGCCGACGGTGTGACCGCCGGCTGTCAATGCTGCGGTTTCCTCATCATTCATCGCCATGCGGGCAAAGGTCTCGCGCACCTGGGCGGCTGTTTTCAGCGGATCAGGCTTGCCGTTCACGCCTTCCGGGTTCACGTAGATCAGGCCCATCTGCACGGCGGCCAGCGGGTTCTCCATGGTCGACGGATCATCGACATTGCCATAGCGCGCATCGCTGGGGGCGAGCCATTCTTTCTCGGCGCCCCAATAGGTGTCCTTTTCCGGCGCCCAGATGTCTTCGCGGCCAAAGGCGAAGCCAAAGACCTTCAGGCCCATGGATTCATAGGCAATGGTGCCGGCAAGAATGATCAGATCGGCCCAGGAGACCCGGTTGCCGTATTTCTTCTTGATCGGCCAGAGCAGGCGCCGCGCCTTGTCGAGGCTGACATTGTCCGGCCAGGAATTCAGCGGTGCAAAACGCTGGTTGCCCGTGCCGCCGCCGCCGCGGCCATCGGCGAGGCGATAAGAACCGGCCGCATGCCAGGCCATGCGGATCATGAGTCCGCCATAATGGCCCCAGTCGGCCGGCCACCAGCTCTGGCTGTCGGTCATCAGGGCATGAAGATCTTGCTTCAGCGCGGCGACATCAAGCTTGAGCACTTCCTTGCGGTAATCGAAAGCCTTGCCGAAGGGGTCGGTCTTGGTGTCGTGCTGATGCAGAATGTCAAGGTTCAGGGCATTGGGCCACCAATCCATGACCGAGGCGCTGGAAGCCGTGTTCGCGCCGTGCATTACCGGACACTTGCCGGCACTCTTGGTTCCATTTCCGTCCATGCTGTCTTCCTCCAAAATGATGCATCGACCTGAAACGATCGTGCATTCAGGCAGATCAAGCATCAACCGCCAGTCTGAGACACGTGTGATGCTTTCGCTATGCTTTGGTTCGAATGCGTTAACACTGTATCACAAGGCCTGTTCTTCATGTGACGCTTGTCTGCTTTTACGCATTTCTTCGTTCGCGGGCAGAATAGGGAGAAGCGCCGATAATCTCCAATCGCATTTTCTATCGATTTCGATAATCTCAGATTATTATAGCCGGTTTGGCGATGTCATCGCTGGCATTCGCAATGGCAGCACCGGGGCTCAAAGACCATGCTGCCATGCGGAGGCCGGAAGACGGACGCTGCGGCGCGAAGCTATCGCGCCGATGCCGTGCTGCGGCTCTTCTGCGCGGCGGCCGCAGGCTTGCGGGCAAAGGATGCCGCCGGCGAGCGCGCCGGGAGCGTGCGGGAAACGCTTCTGGCTTCCTCACTGTCGACCCAGCGCGCAATGGCTTCCAGGCCCGACTGGAGATTGCGTTTCAGCGCGTCCGTCATCTCGCCGTCAAGGCAGCAGCCGTCGCTGATCGACTGCCAGTCAATGCCGTTACGCTTCTTCGGCGGGCGCTGGCGGCAGGTGATCAGATGGGTGAGATAGGGTCTGATATTGTCGAGGGTCTGTTTTGGCACGAGCGGTGCGATGCGGAGATTGCAGAATTCGGCGATTTTACGCTGGAAGTGAAGGGATGCGGCAGTCTGGGTTTGCATGTCAGTCTAGATTTCATCATCGTTGCCGGCAAAAGTGCCGGGGAGTGGCCTGCTAAAGCCATATGGTAAAGGAAGCCTGAATTTCTCTCCGATCACGCGGCGGAGAGCGAAATTTGCCGCCATTATTGTTTCAATCGCGAAGCCGCTGTCGACGGCGCCCAACACGGACATTTTGCCAATGATTGTCGTACCATCGGATCCTGGCCATCCCGACGCCCTGGCCCTGATCGAAACATTGTCTCTGGTGTTGCGTGAGATCACCGGCGACAGCGGTGAAAGCTCTTTCGATGTCAGGGATGTCAGTTGTGCGCGCGCGCTGTTCGTGATCGCCAGAGACAAGGACGTGCCGGTCGGATGCGGTGCGATCAGGCCGATCGCAGACGATACCGCGGAGCTGAAGAGAATGTATGCTGAAGCCGGCTGCGGCGCGGAAATCCTGCATTATCTGGAAAATGCTGCCCGTGACTTCGGCTTTTCCCGGATCGTTCTGTCGACCCGCATCGTCAACCGTCGTGCCGTGGGCTTTTATGCGAGGCACGGCTACCAGCGGATCGCCAATTTCGGAAAATATGCTGGCCGGTCCGAATCAGTCTGCATGGAGAAATGGCTGGCCGGTTGTCAGATCTGAGGCGGCGCTGTCTTCCGGTTCACTTCCTCTGCAGCGTGTTCTGGTCGATCATGCAGTCGGTGGAGATGTCGTAGGCTGCCGCGCCCAGCGCGCGGGCCACGGCACCAAAATGCCCGGCGCTGATCTCCGGCCGGGAAACGCCCTGCAGGTCGAGCCGGCCCATCTGTCTTGTCACCTCGTCAACGAGGCGGGTACGGATGCCTTCGGGAAAGGCGCCGTCGATGATCACCGCTTCGAAATCGATCACCGCAAGGGTTGAAACGATCGCATGGCCAAGGCTGCGCCCCGCCCGGGCGATCCAGTTGCTGACCAGCGGCTCGAATTGCTGCCAGTCCGGATTTTCGACATAAAGCGCGTCGGGATTGCCGCCGGACGCGGCAATCTGGCGTTCCAGAACGATAAGCGACGCATGGTCGATCAACCGGTGGCCGCCCGGCTCGTCGGGGATCCGCAAGGGGCCGAAACCGCCGGAATTGCCGTTGCGTCCGGTAAAGACACCGCCATTGAGGACTATGCCGCCGCCGATGAATGTTCCCGCGAAGAAATAGATGAAATCCTGCTTGTGGGTCTGCGGTCCGAACACGAGCTCGCAACGGCAGGCCGCCGTGCCATCATTCTCGCAGATGACGGGGCCGGGAACGAAGCCCTGCAGCGCAGAGACGATATCGAAGCTGCGCCAGCTGCCCATCTCCTGGCGCGGGGCATCGAAGATATCGCGCCAGTGCCAGATTTCCGACGGCATGGCGACGCTGAAGCCGGAAATCTCTTCGCGCTTCTTGTGCGCCGAGCGCAACAGCGGCGCAAGATTGGTCTTGACGAAATCGAGCAGTCCTTCCGGCGTCGGATAATTGTGCTGCCGGTTTCGCCGTGCGACCACGGCGCCGGTGAAATTGGCGATCACCATGTCGAAACTGCGGCGACCAACCTTCAGACCGATATAATGCCTTGCATCGGGATTGAGGCACATGGGCACGGATGGCTGGCCGACGCGCCCGCGAATGGGTGTCCGGCGCAAAAGCAGCTGATCGGCCTCCAGCGCATTGAAGATGACCGAAACGGCGTTGGGTGAAAGCCCGGTGGCGCGTGTCGCCTCTGCCTTGGTAAGCGCGCCATACTGACGGACAAGATGCAGGACCAGACGCTCATTGAAGCCACGCACCGTCGTCTGGTTCGATCCCCTGATCGGCGTCGAAAGCAGGCGGTCTTCTTTGTCGGCTGCGTTCATTATCGTTTTTTTCCAATATGTTGGGTTGGCCTGACCGGGCGCCAGCGAGACGGCTCGCGCGTGCCCGGATCATAGGGCTGCTTCACGGGCTGCACAAGATATTACGGTGCGCGTCAGCTAATTAATATTTCATTCAAAAGTTTTTATTGACAGTTTTTCTGCTTCAACCTAGCCTTGCTGCAGCCTTCGCGGCAGGGAGGAGACTGTCCGGCGAATGGGATCAGCAGCGGTGAGGAGA
The DNA here is from genome assembly GCF_013184775.1 of Martelella sp. HB161492. GTDB lineage: Bacteria > Pseudomonadota > Alphaproteobacteria > Rhizobiales > Rhizobiaceae > Martelella. The sequence goes on along the minus strand of NZ_JAATVV010000016.1, from coordinate 61,489 downwards.
CCGATCTGGATGATCTCTCGGACATTAAATACTTCCCTATGAAATATTAATGTCCGTGCGGGCGGAAACCGATATGGGAGAGGATCATGAAAATTCTGAAACTGGCTGCTTTCAGCCTGATGGCATCCCTTGGTGCAGCCGGCGCGGCTTCCGCGCAGGGCAGTGCATGCCTGATCACGAAAACCGACACGAACCCCTTCTTCGTCAAGATGAAGGAGGGCGCGACGGCACAGGCCAAGGCCATGGGCATTGAGCTCAATACCTATGCGGGCAAGATCGACGGTGATGTCGAGACCCAGATCGCGGCGGTGGAGACCTGCATCGCCGCCGGTGCCAGCGGCATCCTGATCACGCCGTCCGACAGCCGCGCTCTGACGCCGGTGATCAAGGAGGCCAAGGATGCCGGACTTCTGGTGATCGCGCTCGACACGCCGTTTGAACCCGCCGATGTTGCCGATGCCACCTTTGCCACCGACAATTTCAAGGCTGGTGAACTGATCGGCGAATGGGCGCTGGGCACGCTCGGCGACAAGGCGGGTGATGCCCGAATTGCCTTTCTGGATCTCAATCCGTCGCAGGTTTCCGTCGATTATCTGCGCGATCAGGGCTTCATGAAGGGGTTCGGGATCGACATCAAGGATCCGACCAAGATCGGCGATGAAGATGACAAGCGGATTGCCGGACATGATGTGACGGACGGCAATGAAGAGGGGGGCCGGCGGGCGATGGAAAACCTGCTGCAGCAGGACCCGACCATCAATGTCGTCTACACGATCAACGAGCCTGCGGCGGCCGGCGCCTATGAGGCGCTGAAGGCGATGGGGCGCGAGAAGGATGTCATCATCGCATCGGTCGATGGCGGCTGCCCGGGGGTCGAAAATGTCAAGGAAGGCATTATCGGCGCAACGTCGCAGCAATATCCCCTGCTGATGGCCTCCAAGGGCATTGAGGCGATTGCCGCATTCGCTGCTGACGGCACCAAGCCTGAAACCACGCCGGGTCTCGACTTCTACAATACCGGCGTCAACCTGGTGACCGACAAGCCCGTCGACGGCGTGCCGTCGATCTCGGTTCAGGAAGGCCTCGACAAGTGCTGGGGCTGATGCCTGAGCAGCAGACCGGATGCCCGCAGGGCATCCGGCAGTCATTCATGTCCGGCGTGGGAAGATGCCGGCCCGGTTTCACAGTGGGCTTTGGATATGCCCCTTCGGGGATAGAAGCATGAGCGAGCAGAACACAAAGACGGCCGGAAGCGATTTTGAGGCGAGCCTGGCCGAGAGCAACCGCGATCAGGTCCATTTCGATGATGATGCGCCGACCGCCATTGACCGGCTGCGCAACCTTCTGCACGGCAATCCGACGCTGGTGCCGATTATCGTTCTTCTGGTCAGCATCATCGCTTTCGGTTTTGTCGCCGGAGAGCGGTTCTTCTCCCCCTTCAATCTGACGCTGATCATGCAGCAAGTGTCGATCATCGGCATGCTGGCCGCGGCGCAAAGCCTCGTGATCATCACCGCGGGGATTGATCTCTCTGTTGCGGCGATCATGGTGCTGATGGCCGTCATCATGGGCAATCTCGCCGTCTATCTTGGTGTGCCGGCGCCGCTGGCCATTGTTGTTGGCTTCGTCGGCGGTGCTGCGGCCGGTGCGCTGAACGGCTTTCTGATCACCAGGATCAAGCTTCCTCCCTTCATCACGACGCTCGGGACCTGGAATGTTTTCTACGCGCTCGACCTCTGGCTGTCCGGCGCCCAGTCCATTCGCAGCCAGGATATCGACACGGCGGCCCCGGTTCTCAAATTCTTCGGGGAATCGCTGAAGATCGGCGATGCGCGGCTGACCTATGGCTCGATCCTCATGGTCGTCACCTATATCGCGCTCTGGTACATGCTGAACAAGACCGCCTGGGGCCGGCATGTCTATGCCACCGGCGACGACAAGGAGGCGGCGGAGCTCGCCGGTATCCGCACCAACCGCATCCTGATCTCCGTCTACATGATGGCCGGTCTCGTCTGTGCGCTCGCTGCCTGGTCTTCCATCGGCCGGGTCGGCTCCATCAGTCCGCAGGCCTTCTATGATGGCAATCTGCAGTCGATCACGGCTGTGGTCATTGGCGGCATTTCATTGTTCGGCGGACGCGGATCGGTCATGGGGGCGCTGTTTGGCGCGCTGATCGTCGGCGTTTTCCAGTCAGGCCTTCGTCTGGCGGGTGTTGATGTGCTCTGGCAGGTCTTCGCCATCGGATGGCTCATCATTATCGCGGTCGCGATCGACCAGTGGATCAGAAAGGCAGCCGCATGACCAAGAACGCAAAACCCATTCTCAGGGCGCGCAACATCGTCAAGCGCTATGGCCGTGTCGTGGCGCTCGATCACGCCGATTTCGATCTCTATCCGGGGGAGATCCTGGCAGTGATCGGGGATAATGGCGCAGGAAAGTCATCGCTGATCAAGGCCCTTTCGGGTGCCGTCCAGATTGATGACGGCGAGATGTATCTCGAGGATGCGCCGATCCGGTTCAGCTCGCCGCTGGAGGCCCGTGAGGCGGGTATCGAGACCGTCTATCAGACGCTTGCACTCTCGCCGGCGCTGTCGATTACCGATAATATGTTCATCGGTCGGCAGCGGCGCAGACCCGGACCGCTCGGCCGCTGGCTGCGCATGCTGGATCACAAGGCGATGGAGCAGTTTGCCCGCGAAAAGCTCTCCGATCTCGGTCTGATGACGATTCAGGATATCAATCAGGCCGTTGAAACCCTGTCCGGAGGGCAGCGTCAGGGCGTTGCTGTGGCGCGTGCCGCAGCATTCGGCTCGAAAGTCATCATTCTCGACGAGCCGACAGCGGCCCTGGGGGTGAAGGAATCGCGCAAGGTGCTGGAACTCATCCAGGATGTGCGCGCACGGGGCATTCCGATCGTGCTGATCAGCCACAATATGCCGCATGTCTTCGAAGTGGCGGATCGCATTCATGTTCATCGCCTCGGCCGCAGGCTCTGTGTGATCAATCCAAAGGATTATGCGATGGCTGATGCCGTTGCCTTCATGACTGGCGCCAAGGAACCGCCGCACATGGAGCATCTCGCCTGAAGCAGGCAGCGCATGCGAACGGCCGCAGCGGGACGCCTCCGGCGCGGCCGACGCCTGTGCTTGCGCGCGAATATGATGGCAAGAATAGAAATAGTATTAAAAAATAACGGCTTATATCAGGTGCATTGAAGAATCTGATTGTTTTATAGGGACGATGTCACAGATTTTCTCCGGAAAATTGTCGGAGAATTGAAATGCAGAAATTGACTTCGGTCAGTCGTCCGGCCGGTGTTGAGACCAGTCCGGCCCCGCCCTGTTCTGTCGGCCAGGGTGAAGACGGGCGCCGCTGCAACGCCGGAGCGGTTCCGGTGAACTCAGGAACGGCGGCGGGAGCGGCCGAACCTGGCCTCGGCGACATTCTGCGTCACATTCCCTCCTTCGAGAAATATCTGACGACGCGGGATTTTGCCGCCCTGATGGGGGCGTCGCAGCAGTTCTCCGATCCGCCAACGCGGTCCAATGAAAAGCGGCGCAATTTCGAAACTCTCTATGCGCTTGCCGCCGAGGCCGAAAAGCTCGGCTCCGGCTATCTCGGCGAGATCGTGCTCAGCGCGCTGGAAAATGCCGACGGATCCGCGCATGGCCGGCTGTCGCCGCGTGAAAAGGCCAGGGTGCTCAGCCAATTGTCCTTCCAGGCGGAAGATCCGCGTGATCGCGTGCCAGGGCTTATGCGCCGCGCCTGGGCGCTGGCCGACGATATCATGGGAAAGACCAGGCAGGGTTTAGCGCTGGAGCATAGTCCCTATGGCGGCCTGGTTCGCGGATTACAGGGCCGCTTTTATGAGAGAGATCAGGCCTTCCGTGCAGAACTCTCTGCCGCATTGACCGAGGCGCTTTCGGGCGGCGCGCGCGATGACGCAGCTCTGCTGGCGAAACACCTGCATGAAGCCGAGGGCTGGTTCGACGAGGGGTTTCTGTCCAGTTGCCTTGAGGCAGCCAGTCGCTTTTCAGGTGATCAACACCGGGAGATCCTGCAGCAGGTGATCATCCCGCAGGTGCGCCAGCGGATAAGATCGGGAGGCAATATCCCTGAGGATGAACGCGAACGGATCAGCCGGATGATCGGCGAACAGGGTCCGCAGGTTCAGCAGGACACCATAGGTCGCGTGTTCGACACGCTGGTCGGGCTTGCGGATATCGCCGACCGGGGGATCAATCCGCGTGTGCTGGAGCAGGGCCTGCTCTTTGCGTTCAACATCGCCAGGACGCTGCCGGATCCGGCCAAGACGGCTGGCCTGCAGCTCTGTGCACAAAGACTGGCCGCGTTTTCAAGCCATATCGGAAATGACGGCGCCAATGTTACGTTCCGGACGGAGATGTTCGAGCAGTTGAGGCGAGAGATCGGTGTCAATGCGGAGGACGATACTCAGCTTCGCGCGCGCAATGATGCTCTTTTCGCGGCGCTCGGGCAGTTCTGCCCAAATGCTGGATGGAATGGCGCGCTGAACTCCCTGATCATGAACGAATTCCTCGATGCGGTGACCGGCCAATTCATGCGCCCGCTCTCGGCCATCGATCCTGCTTCTTTCACGTCGGCCTTCGGACACCTGATGGGGGCATTTCCGCTCATGATCCGCTCGGCGCTGGATTTCGGCCAGCCCCTGGCGCCAGTGCTCGCGCCATCCTGCGAGCGTGTTCTTGGCTATATCGATGCCAGTGCCGAACCTTACCGGTCATTGGGGCTGGATGCATTGGCCCGTGCACTTCCTGCCGGCGCTGCGGCCGATCCTGTCGTCGACCAGATGCGCCAGTTCATTGAAGCACGCATGCCCGGCAATCCGGGCGGGCGATGTCTTTCGGCGGATGCTTTTTTCGGTGAAAATGGCCAGGCCGCCGACCATGCAGACTGGGTCAGGCTGCTGAAGAATGTCGCAGGTTTCATCGGCGATACGCATAGCCGCCGGGGACTGGACAATCTGCGGGCCGTGTTTGCGGCAGCGCCCCTCGAAGGCGATCGGCCCGATGTGCTGACGCGGGCGGAACGTCTGGAGATCCTGGCAAGGATCAGGCCAGGCTGCTTCTACCAGGAAATGAACGCAAATCCCTTCGATCAGGACATCAAGGATGGCCTCTTTGATGAGATGCTGGCGCTTTCTGACGATCTCAACAGGCCGGATTGCAGTGGGGAACCCGTGCAGGCATCGCCCTATCAGCCTCTGGCCGGGCGGCTGATCGAGCGTTGCGGCGACACGACGGTGCAGCCGCTGTTTACCGGCGCGACGCAAGAGGCGTGGTCCCGGTTCGACAGGCTGCATGATCGCGTTCTCGCCTCGCGGGGGGATAAAGGGGCGGCGCTCGAGGCGTTGCTCACCTATCTGCGGCCGCACGAGCGCGAGCGGACAGCCATGCCGCGCTTGAACCGGCAGGCTGACAGTCTGGCAGATCTGTCAGATGCCTGCTGCCGGACGGTTCTCCCCGATTTTGTCAGATCGCTCGGTCATGCAGAAGATCGCCTGGGTGCTGACATGTCGCCGGCATGGACGGCCGTGATGGCGCGCGTTGTCAGAATAGAGGATGACGAACAGCGCGATGCCATGTTGCGGTTGATGGCGCGCAGATGGAGCCCGACAGCTCTTCCGGGTCTCCAGCAAAGCAGGCGGCTCATCGATCAGAATGATTTCTGGCTGCAGGAAGCTGACCGTCAGTCAGCACCACGGCGTCATGACTGCCTCAAGCAGGCGGCGCGCAATATCAGCCATCTCGTCGGTCTCTACAGGCGGGAGAAGCAGCAGCTGAACCGGCTTGTGAACGACGGCACTCTGGCCGCAGCGGATGCGGTTTCCAGGCAGAAACACAGCGCGCGGCAGCTGGAGGAGCGCTATCTCGATGCACTGGATGACATCATAAAGAAGGCGGTGGAATTCAAATGGGCCGGCGACGAGGCGGTCATGGCCGATCTGTTCGATACGGTGCTGGCCGAGCTTGACGACAGATGGTGCCGGACGCTGTCTCAAAGCCATCCGTTTTCCGAGACCGGCATGCGTAAGATCCTTGATCGGGCGATAACCTGCCTCGGGCCGGTGACCGTTGCCAACCAGTCCGGTGCTGCCTACCGCGCCCGACGGGCGCTGATCCGGCTGCTGCCCGTCTATGTCGGTGCCTGCGACAAACCCCAGCAGGGTTTTGACGCCTTTTCACAGCGATTGCTGCAGATGGTTGCGGGCTCGGTCGGTCCCTTCCGGTCCGCGCTCAGTCTGGAAATCCTTGATCAGGAGAGGGCGCGGCCTGCGGGGCGTGGCGCCGGATCTGACGGCCGGATGGGCTTCGACCGCACGATCGACACGCGCGCTTATGTCGATGCCGCCCGTGCGCTCCGTGGCGCTGCCGCCGGTGATGCCATCACCAGCGCCTGAGCGGGATCACCGCCTGGCGCAGCCCTGCAAGATGGGCGTCATGGCTTCGACATGGGCATCGATACGACGGCGCACTCTTTCCGGGATGGCGGCGCGTTCGGGAAGGGTCCACCAGCAATCGTTGATCTGTTCCGCCATTTCGGCAACCGTCCGCAGCACGGCGGGTTCGGGCAGGCGGGCGCGATTGGCAAAGCTCTTCCAGCGTTCCACACTCAGCGCCCTGAAGCTGCGCTCGCCGCCCAGCGACAGGGCCAGCCGGTCTGCGGGAAGATAGGGCACGGTCGAAAGCACGTCATAGACCGGGGCCAGTTCCGGGCTTTTGCCTTCGCCGCGATAGATGAGGGACCAGTTTTTCAGATGCATGTCACCATTGCCGGTCAGTGCCATCATTGTCAGGCGGCGTACGAATTCCAGTCCGGCCTCCGGCGAAACCGCCATGCCGAGGGCGGCAGCGATGTCGTGATAGGCGGCGCCGTCATATTTCCGGTTGGGATAGATGCCGAAGACCTGGGCGAAATCCTCGATGTGAATGCGGTGTCCGTCGGCGCGATCAAAGCGCTTGACCAGCAGCACCCGCCCCTCCGACAAAGTGTTGAAATCCTCCGGAATGCCCTCGAAATCGGCTTGCTCCACCAGCTCGCAATCCGGCACTTCCATGCCAAGCCGGCGGGCAAGTGCCAGATTGGCATATTCATTTTCCGAGACACCGGGAAAGGCGGTGGACGGGAATTTGGCGATATATTCGCCCTCGCCATCGCCGAGCGGCACGGTCAGGCCGCCGCCCTTGCCGGTATTCTTCATCACCGAGAGCTTCATCTGGACGCCGGCCAGCGAGAAGCGGGCCCTGGGCCTTGCGGTCGCCACAGGATCCCTCACCATTGCCTCAGCTGGCAGGGCGCGGACCGCACCGGGGAGATCGGCGCCGAGGGCAGCCAGAAGATCGAAATCATTGCCCGGCCGCACGGCGCCGGCATGGTGGCGCTCCATCGCGTCACGTAGACGGTCTTCCGGCAAGAGATTGGCGAAAAACGGTGGCAGCGCACCCGCAAGCGGCTTCGGGTCTCGGCGCAGGCCGCCGGAGGCCGCGCGGAAGGACAGGCTGAGAACCGGGAAGCCGCCCGTTGCCCGGTAGCCGGCGTCGAAATTGAAGGCGTTGAAATCACCCGGCGTCCGAACGATGGTGCCGACCGGCAGTCCGTTGAGCGAGATGGTGAGCGCGCTGATGTCGCGTGCTGGCCTCGGCGTTTCAGCCATTGTCATCCTCGTCGGGCAAGGCAAGGAAGGCCGGGCGGTCGTTGTCGTCATCGGGCTCGATCAGGGCCAGGACAGCGGGGACGACAGCCTGCGGAACCAGCATCATCTCCAGCCCCAGCGCACGGGCGACATTGATCAGCGTCGTCGTCCGTGCCGCCGCAGAGCCCGTCTCGATATCGCGGTAGCGCGGGCGCGATATGCCAGCGCGGCTGGCCAGCGCTTCTTGCGTTAGTCCGGCCGCCAGCCGTGCTTGTCTCAGCGTCTCGCCGATGCTGTGAAGAACATCAGAATCTGTTTTCATGACGATACCTATAGGGATCATGAGGCAATGATATGATCCGCATACATATCATGCCATAATGGATAAACGTTGTGAAGATATGAAAACAGATCAATCATGCGAAAAATGATACGGAAACGGCCCTGTCGCAAAAAAACAGCTGGCAAAGAAGGTCCCTCGTTCTCTGCTGTCTGGCGTCATCAGTCGGACGATGGTGCGTGCGGCTGGCGCATCTCCGAGGACGGAGGAAGGCCGGGCCATGCGGCAGGAACGGTCGCAGCTCAACAGGGTGGCGGATATCGAGCGGCCGTTGCAGATCCTTCAGGGGGCCAATGATCCGCCTGTCAGGCAGGCGCAGTCCGATCGGTGGCTGAAACTGACGGAGGCACCGGGCCCGTCCGGGTCCGATGCCTCCGTGTCATTTGCGAAAGGCGCTGTTCAGGTGGGGGGCGAAGCCCGGCCCGTGGACAGGATCGGGCTTCGGCCCTCGTCAATCTCGCGGCTGGCGATCACGCTGTAACCGGCTGATCGTGACGAAGAACAGCGGTACAAAGTAGATGCCGAGGATGGTGGCCGCCAGCATGCCGCCGACAACACCGATGCCGATTGCGTTCTGTGCCGCGGAGCCTGCCCCGGTTGCCATGGCCAGCGGCAGTACGCCGAGAACGAAGGCAAGCGAGGTCATCACGATCGGACGCAGTCGCATGCGTGCGGCCCGTGTCACCGCTTCAACAATGCTTAGCCCCTGCTGCCTCAGGTCGCGGGCGAACTCGACGATCAGGATCGCGTTCTTCGCCGTCAGCCCCATCGTCATCAGCAGGCCGACCTTGAAATAGACGTCATTTTCCTGGCCGAACCCTTTGGCAAAGAGCAGCGCTCCGAAAATGCCGACCGGCACGGCGAGAATGACCGCAAACGGGATCGACCAGCTTTCATAAAGCGCCGCCAGGCACAGGAACACGACAACCAGCGATACAGCGTAGAGCAGCACTTCCTGAGAACCGGCCAGCCTTTCCTGATAGGACAGGCCGGACCACGAGGCGGTGTAGCCACCGTCCAGCTGGCTGACCAGCCGCTCGGCCTCATCCATTGCGTCGCCCGAACTGCTGCCATCGGCGGCAGAACCGTTGATGGCAATGGCGGCGGTTCCGTTGAAGCGCGCAAGGGAGGGTGAGCCCTGAACCCATTCGGTCGAGGTGAAGGCGGAGAAAGGCACCATCTCGCCATCGCTGTTCTTGGCCCACCAGAGATCGATGTCGCCTGGCTGCATCCGATAGGGCGCGTCGCCCTGAACATAGACCGGCTTGATCTCGCCATCATAGACAAAGTCATTGACGTCGGTTCCCGAAAACACCGTCGTCACCAGACTGTCGATGTCGGAGAGATCGACGCCAAGAGCGGTTGCCTTGTCTTCATCGACATTGATCTTCAGCTGGGATTCCAGTGTACGGGTGTTGCCGCGGATATTCTCGATAACCGCGTTGCCCTTAGCGTTGTCGGCCAGCTGATTGCCGGCAGCGCGCAGCGCGTCCCGCCCCTGATTGCCCGTATCCTCAAGATACATCGAGAAGCCATTGGTCTGGCCCAGCCCCTGAATAGCGGGCGGCGCCACGACGAATACATTGGCATCACGGATCTTGGCGAAAGCGGCCGAGGCACGCTGCATCACCGCCGAAGCCGAGAGGCTGTCATCCGTGCGCTGGTCGAAATCCTTGAGCCGGACAAAGGCCTGAGCCTGATTTTCCCCTGAACCGCCAAAGCCGAAACCAAGTGTCATAAACACGCTTGCGACGGCGTCGCTTTCCTCGTTCAGGAAGTAGTCCTCGACGGTCTTGATGACCGCTTCCGTGCGGGCGGCATTGGCGCCGTCGGGCAATGTGATCTGCGTCATCAGCACGCCCTGATCCTCTTCCGGGAAAAAGGAGGTCGGCAGTTCCCGGTAGAGCCCGAAGGCTGCGACCAGCAGAATGGCGAAGACCAGAAACATGCGCAGCGGACGAACGACAAGCTTCTCAACCGTTGTGGCATAGCGGCCGGTCAGGCGAGAAAAACCCCGGTCGAACCAGCCCAGCCAGCGGGCGAAGAAACCGTCATGGGTGGGGCGCAGCAGAAGTACGCAGAGGGCAGGGGTCAAGATGATCGCGACAAGCACCGAGAGCAGCATGGCGCTGGCGATCGTCACCGAGAACTGGCGGTAGATCACACCGACCGAGCCCGAGAAGAAGGCCATCGGAATGAAGACGGCGGTCAGGACCAGGGCGATTCCGATCAGCGCACCGGTAATCTCGCCCATGGATTTTTCCGTGGCTTCGCGCACCGGCAGCTTTTCATCACGCATGATGCGCTCGACATTTTCCACGACCACAATGGCGTCATCGACCAGGAGGCCGATTGCCAGAACCATGGCAAACATGGTGAGCATGTTGATGGAATAGCCGAGAAGGGCGAGAACCCCGAACGTGCCCATGAGCACGACGGGAACAGCGATCATCGGAATGAGGGTGGCCCGGAGATTCTGCAGGAACAGCAGCAGGACCAGAAAGACGAGGATGATGGCCTCAATCAGCGTGTGGACCACCTTCTCGATCGAAAGCTCGACGAAGGGCGTGGTCTCGTAGGAATAGGCGATTTCCACCCCTTCGGGAAGCGAGCCGGCAAGACTGTCGAGCTCTGCATGAACAAGCCCCGCCGTGGTGATGGCATTGGCGCCCGATGCAAGCTGAACGCCGAAACCAGCGGCCGGCATGCCGTTATAGGTCGAGCTCTGGCCATAGCTTTCCAGCCCCACCTCCACACGCGCCACATCGGCGAGCCGGACAATGGATCCGTCGGATTCCGTCTTGAGAATGATCCTTTCGAACTGATCGGCCGAGGTCATCTGCGTGCGGACAATGAGACTGGCCTTCAGCTGCTGCCCCTTGACCACCGGCGTCGAGCCGATCGAGCCTGCGGCAACCTGAATGTTCTGGGCGCTGATCGCCGATGTCACATCACTCGGCACCAGCTGATATTTCTGCAGCGCCTTGGGATCCAGCCATATCCGCATCGCATAGCCGGAGCCGAAGGACTGCACCGAACCGACGCCGTCCAGCCGCTCGATACGGTCCTCGATCTGGCTGGACATGATGTCCGCCAGCTGATCGGAAGAGTAACGGCCGTCGCGCGAGATGATGTTGCCGATCATCAGAATGCCGGAAGGCGAACGGTTGACAGAAACGCCGGCATCGATCACCGCATCGGGCAGCTGGCTTTCGACGCCGGAAACCTTGTTCTGAACCTGAACCTGCGCCAGATCCGGATCCACGCCGTTTTCAAAGGTGAGCGTGATCGATGCCGAGCCTGTGCTCGAGGTCGATTCCATGTAAAGAAGACCGTCGAGACCCGTCATGGCGCTTTCGATTTTCTTCGTGACCGAGTTTTCGACGGCTTCGGCCGTGGCACCGGAATAGGTGGCGCTGACGCGCACGGTTACCGGCGCGATGTCAGGATACTGGGAGATCGACAGCGAATAGATCGCCATGACGCCCGCCAGCATAGTGCTGATCGCCAGAACAATGGCGAAGACGGGGCGGGCAATGAAGAAGCTCGCAAGGGCATTGCGGCGGGACATCGGGTTCACTGCGCATTCTCCCCGGACGACCCGGCGGCATCGCTGCTGCCGTTCTGTTCGACGACGCCATCCTCATCGATCGTCACCTCGACAGGAGAAACAGCGGCACCTGCCGAGAATTTCTGAAAGCCGTCGACTATCAGCCTGTCGCCGTCCGTCAGGCCATCAACGACGATCCAGTCATTGTCCTGCGTGCCATTGGTCGTGATCGTGCGCTGCTCAGCCTTGTTGTCATCAGAGACCAGATAGACTGTCGCATTGCCGCTTTCGTCACGTGTCACCGCCCGCTGGGGAACGAGAAAGGCCCCGGGGATCAGCCCCATGTCGACACTTGCGGTGACAAACATGCCGGGGATCAGGACGTTGTCGGGGTTGTCGAATTTTGCGCGAACCGTGAACGTACCGGTCGTCTGGGAAACGACCATATCGGCAAAGGAGATCTCTCCCGTCTTTTCGTAGGCCTTGCCGTCATCCAGCGTCAGGGTGATCGGCAGGGGGCCATTGGGTCGCTGCTCCAGCTTCCCCGCCTCAACCCGATCCCGGATCCTGAGGAAATTGGTGCTGCTGTCGACCAGATCGACATAGACGGTATCGACCTTGCGGATCGTCGCCATGGCATCGGTCTGCTCACTCGTGATCAGTGCGCCGACGCTGACTTCTGACGCGCCGATCGAGCCGTCAAGCGGAGCCAGTATTTTCGTATTGTCGAGATCGATCTGGGCGGTATCGAGATCAGCCTGTGCTGCCGCTTCGGAAGCCTGGGCCTGCAACAGGTCGGACCGGGCATCGTCGAGTGTCTGCGTGCTGACCGCTTCCGTCTTTGACAGCTTCTCGTTCCGGTCATAGGTCGTCTGGGCACTCGTCGTCGCGGCCTGCGCCTTTTTCAGCGCGGCTTCGGCTGCGGCGTAAGCGGCTTTGAACTTCCGGTCGTCGATCTGGTAAAGCGCGTCGCCTTCGGCAACGGTTCCGCCTTCGGTGAACAGGATCTGGCGGACAATACCGTCGACCTGCGGGCGGACCTCAGCCACTGCCGAGGCGACAACACGCCCGTGAAGGCTTACGGTCAGGGGAACCGAACCGGATTGAAGCGTGACATAGCCAACCTCCGTGCTGGTGCCCGATGGTGCAGCGGCCTGGTCATCCTTCTGGCTGCAGGCCGCCAGCAAGGTCAGGCAGGCCATGATCGTCAAACCAAATCCCGATTTCATGAGATCTAGAAGCTCCTTGGTTTCGGCAGATTCCGGCCTTAGGCTCAGGCTGCGTGTCATTGATAGGCAGTATTTACAGTAATTACAATTACCCTAACTATAGGCAAGTCATTCATGGCCTTTTTGTGGTGATACATGGATCAGAATTCGGAAAAGAAAAGTCAGCATCCTCAAGGGCAGAACCAGATGCAAGCGCGGGGACGCGGCAGACCGAAACCGGCCTCCGATGAAATCCAGCGCGCGGCAATAGCCGATGTCGCGTCGAAATTCGTGCTCGACTGCGGTTACAAGAAAACGACGATGAAGGATGTGGCCGCCGCAGCACATGTTTCTCTCAGCACCATCTACCGGCTTTTCCCAGCCAAGCCGGAGCTCTTCGGTGCAATTGTCTCGCGTCATCGCGAGACCATCATTGCGCTGCCGGGGGACTACGATCACCTGCCTGTCTATAAGGCGCTGATGGCCATCTTTCGGGTCAATGCCACCCGAAGCGAGGAGCAGGAGCGTGCGACCCTGATGGCGCGGCTCCATCTGGAGAGCCAGCAGTTCCCGGAATTGCGCGCAGTGCTTGATCAGCATGGACCAACGCATTCGCGCACGCTTCTGTGTGGCTGGCTGGAAAGACAGCAACAGAAAGGCCGGATCAGACATGTTCCGGCGCCTGTTCTGGCGCAGATGCTGATGGATATTGTCTTCGGCGCCGCGAGCCTGAAATCGGGCCATGAGCCGGGATGGCCTGGTGGAGAAGACCGCGCGACCTATCTCGAATCGTGCCTGTCCGTTGTCGCCCACGGTATTGCGGTGGCTCAGAGCTGACCTGCATCACCTTTGTCGGCGCAAATCCCTCTTGTCGGAAATCTGAGGGATCGCCCGGTTTCCGACGCGGAAATCGGCGATGATCCGCAATGCAATGCCTGGGGCAGTGCTGGCTCCGTGAATGAGGGTCCGTTCACATCAGATGCCATCGCGCCGTTGAAGGCCGAAGGCAAATGCCCTGATGAACCGGTGCATCGGCAGGTCAAATACCTGAACAATGCCGCCCCCACAGCTACCCTGTCACCTGAACCCCCTGATCGGGAACCTTCAAGTAAGCCTGAAAGCGCATTGCACATCCGAGTAGTGCAGGCTGCTGTAGGAGATTGCCTGCTACGTCATCGGTCAATTGATGAGTTCTTTGGGTATTAAAATCAACGAACCAGGATTCGGGGGAAGCCGATGCTCCATTCTTGTGGAACCATAGGCCACTTGCCTCATTGCGCCGCAGGAAATGGTAGCCGACGTTATTCGCCAGCAATGCGACAAGATATGTACCATCCGTGAATCGTGGGGGCACAGGCATCGGTGATCCGCCAAAACGGACTATCTCGATATGAATATTCTGGGCTGCGCCGTCATTCACAACGCCCGCCGCAAAATTTCCTGTCGCAACAGGTTGTCCTGCAAATTTCCCCGGCCTGGCATTGCAGCCATAACCGCGAGGAGAAATACATTTCATCGCATAGGCATAGCAATTATGGTTGCTATTCCATAGTCCAGCCATATCATCTGCCGCGCCTCGCGGTGCACCACTCTGAACGGCGATGGCCGTGTCGGGACTGCTGCTCGGGCGCCGCCATTGAGCTTCGGTTTGCTCGCGTGTTTCGCCGGAAACGGTGCGGTTAGCGCGCCACGGTGGATTGGTAGGGGCGGGCATATCCGACCTGTTCGATAGTCCGGAAGTGGCCTGAGCATTGGCATGGTGCGCGGACAGAAGAGAACTTAGCGTTTGGTTTCTCTCCGGCGTGCTGGAGCCAACCACCCGGGCAGATTGTCGCGGAGAGGCGTTGCATGGCGAAGGAGAAACCGGGGGCGGAGTGCAACCAAGCGGGCTCCGTCTGTCTGCTTCCGGAGGAAGCGATCTTGATGAATTCACCATATTGGTTGGCCCGGATGCGATCGACTGTCCATTGAAGGCGTGTATCACCCTAGGGTTATCGAGACACTGATGAAGCTTACGCGGCGGCCCGGATTTTGTCGAGAGAGATCGCCGAAAGCTGACGACGCCGGATCAGGCGACGGTTTGAAGTTGGCACAGGCCGTCGCGGGGCATTGCCAAGCTGATTTGGGCTTCCCGCATGAGATTATCGCTTATGCCGCATGGGCCTTTGACCGGTTTGCAATGAGCATCGCCGCATGGGCCTTTGTGGCGGATCTTCTGGCTGAGCGCGGCGTCATCGTCAGCCGTGAAACGATCCGCCTCAGGGCGAACCGCTTTGGTCATCAATTTGCCGGCTGCATCAAATGTGACCGCCCCTTTTGCCGCGACAAATGGCACCTTGATGAAGTCGTGGCCATGATCAATGGCGTCAGGCTCTGGCCGGCCGGGCAGCAGGGTTGATTTCAAGCGCACCGAAGATGGCAGGATCTTGCTGACCACAGAAGCAACCGGTCTGGCAGAAAGCCCGCTGCGCAAGCTGCGCGGCCATGCCGGGGCCGGACTTGATACGGATGCGATCATGGCGTTGACGCGCGGCGAAGAATGACCCTCGTCGATACCAATGTGCTGCTCGATCTGGTGACCGATGATCCCGTCTGGGCTGACTGGTCGATCGATCAGCTGGAAACGGCCAGCCTTGCCGGGCCGCTTTTGATCAATGACGTGATCTATGCCGAACTTGCCGTCCGCTATCAGCAGATAGAGGCGCTTGATGCCTTCATTGATCGGGCCAGCATCCGCTTTCTTCCACTGTCGCGACCGTCTCTGTTTCTGGCGGGCAGGGTTTTCACGCGCTATCGCAGGGCAGGGGGAACACGCGCGGGGGTGCTGCCGGATTTTTTCATCGGCGCACAGGCCGCCGTTGAAAGGCTGCCACTGCTGACCCGCGACGGCGGTCGCTATCGAGGCTATTTTCCGACCGTCGATCTGATCACGCCCGGTCGATGATCCCGAAATGGCTGCAGGATGAGATTGCCGGGATGTGTCACGCCTGAAAGGCGAAAGGACGCGCCTTGCCACCTCGGGACTGATTTTCGAGATCCAGCATTGCGGTGCTCCTCAGGGACGGGCGGGCACCCGGGCGATCCTGGCGCCAACTGAAATCGCTCAGCAAAAGTCGCGCTGAAAATTGTCAGCACTCTTTCGGACAGCGGCAGAATTTTTGCAGCAGAGCCCGGAAACGGATCAATTCACCAGCAGAGATTGCCCACAGATTGTGCAAAAATCGCCTTGCATAAAATTTGACATAATTCGAAAAATTCTCTAGATGGAAAAAAGTTTTCCGATCCGAGATCTAGAGGATTATACTGCATGTCGCAAATGTCCCGCCTTGCTCGTGCAACAGCCGTTGCCGCGCTTCTCACCCTGCCGGCGCTTTCGGCCGAAGCCCAGGATACTTTTGTCGTTTCCAACTGGGGTTATTCGAACGATTTCTATCAGCCCTACATTTTCGAGCCCTTCGAGAAGGCGCATGACGTCAAGATCGTGGTCGAGACCGGCGGTGCGCCGGAGCGGCTCAACAAGGCCCGCATCCGTGGCGGCGTCGATGTCATCCTGCTGACCGACAAGTTCTCCCAGATCGGCATCGATCAGGGCGCCTTCGAGAAGATCGATTCCTCGAAAATGAGCAATTTCGACGAGCTTTACGAATCCGCGCAGCATCCGCAGGGCGATTACGGCCCGGCCTATACATTCGGCCGCTATGGCATTGTCTATGACAAGACCCGCACCGATAAGCCGATCACCTCCTGGTGCGATCTGTGGCGTCCGGAATTCGCCAATGCCATCGCCATGCCGGCCTTCAATACCACCGGCGGACCGCTGACGGTGATGATGGCGGCCAAATGCGCCGGCTCCGATGCCTTTGAAGATCCCGACACCGCCTTCAAGAAGATGGGCGAGCTGAAGCCGAACATCGTCAAGACCTTCTCCTCCGGTTCTGAACTCACCAATCTCCTGTCCACGGGCGAGGCCTATATCGGTCTTGCACAGGACTATGCCTTTCCTGCGATCCAGGCGGCCAATCCGAATATCGGCTGGGCGGAGCTTTCCGAAGGCGACTTCCGGATGATGAACACCTACAACATCCCGAAAAATGCCAAGCACAAGGATCTGGCGCTGGCCTTTATCGATTTCTCAATCTCGCAGCAGGCGCAGAAGGATGCATCGGTTCAGCTTGGCGGCGGCTCCGGCCCGGTCAACAAGCTGGTCGAGCTGACGCCGGAACAGTCATCCAAGCTCGTCTATGGCGAAAAGGCCGTCCTCAGCCTGCAGCCGACGCCCTATGACAAGCTTCTGAAGGTCAATGATGACTGGGAACGTCGCTGGAACGACGTCTTCGGTCACTGACGGATCCGACATTGAAGGCCCGTCTCTCCTTTGCGCAGCGTCTGGCGGCGCTTGGCCCGTGGTTGCTGGTTCTACCGGCAACCGCGGTGCTTCTGTTCATTCTGGTGGTACCTGTCGCCGGCACGCTGGCGGAAAGTTTTGCAAACCCGGCCGGCTATTTCGCCAATTACCGGGATTTCTTCGCTGACAGCTATAATCGCACGGTGATGATCCGTTCCTTCCGCATCGCCTTTCTATCAACGGTCACATCGCTCATTTTAGGCTTCGGCGGCGCCTATATGATCGCCAATGCATCGCTTGGGCTGAAGCGTGTGCTTCTGATCCTGTCCGTCTTCCCGCTCCTCACCAGTGTTGTGGTGCGGTCCTTTTCCTTCATGGCGATCCTTGGCCGCAACGGTGTGGTGAATTCGCTGCTGATCAAGGCCGGGATTATCGATCAGCCGCTGGAAATGCTGTTCACGCAGGGCGCGGTGATTGCCGGTCTTGCCTATCTCTTCACGCCGCTGATGATCCTGTCGCTGGTCGGCGTCCTGGAAAATATCGAGGACGATCTTTATCTGGCTGCCGGTTCGCTCGGGGCTTCGCCGGTTGCCGTCTTCTTCCAGGTGACGCTGCCGCTTGCCGTGCCGGGCATGATGGTCGGCTCGATCCTGGTCTTCACCGGCTCGCTGGCGACCTTTGTCACTCCGACGCTTCTGGGCGGCGAACCGCAGATGACGCTTGCGACGCTGCTGTACCAGAAGGCGATGATCTCCTTTGACTGGGGTGTCGCCAACACGATTGCCGCCATCATGATGGCCACGGCGATCTTCTGTGTTGTCGTGCTCGGCACCATTGCCGGCAGGCTTTCGGCACGGAGGACCATCCATTGACCGGACGTTCCATTCATCCGCTCTCCCGCCTGTTCGGCTGGCTTGTCATCCTGTTTCTCGCCGGGCCGATTGTCATCGTCATCGGCACCTCGATCAGCAATACGCCCTATCTCGCCTTTCCGCCGCAGGGCTTCACGCTGAAATGGTATGCCAATGTTTTCAATCATTCGGGCTTCCTCGATACCTTCATCATCTCGATGGAAGTGGCGCTCGGCGGGACGCTGATCGCACTGGTCACCGGGCTAGCCGCGGCCTATGCGCTGACACGTTACAAGATGAAGATTCCCGGCTGGTATGGCTCGGTCTTCTTCCTGCCTTTCTTCATCCCGGAAATCGTGTTCGGTTTTTCGCTTCTGAAAACCCTGATCGTGCAGCTGCAGCTGCCGATCCTGCCGTCACTGATCCTCGGCCATGCCATCCTGTGTCTGCCCTATATGGTACGGGTCATCGGCGCCTCTCTCTCAGGCTTTGATTTCTCGATCCAGGAGGCGGCCGTCAGCCTCGGCATGCATCCGGTCAAGGCGTTCTGGACCATCGTCCTGCCGAATATCCGCTCCGGTGTGATTGCCGGCATGGTGCTGGCCTTCATCACCTCGCTGAACGACATGGCGGTGGCGCTGTTCCTGACCGGACCGGGTATCTCGACGCTGCCGATCGAAGTCTTCACCTATGTGCAGCAATTCTTCGACCCGACGGTGAGTGCCGTTTCGGTGCTGCTGATGGGCGTTACCATTCTCGTCATGGTGCTGATCGAACGCAGCCTTGGTCTCAGCAAGACCGTTCAATAGGAGTTCCAATGGCTGAAAACGCCGTCATCTTGAACAATGTGACCGCCCATTACGGGGCAACCCAGGTCCTGCATGGTCTGAACCTTTCCGTCGGCGAGGGCGAGCTTGTGTCATTGCTGGGCTCATCCGGTTGCGGCAAGACCACGACGCTGCGCCTTTTGGCGGGTTTTCTGCAGCCGACCGGCGGCACGATTTCAGTGGCCGGGCGCGATGTCACCGGCCTGCCGCCGCACAAGCGCGATGCCGGCATCGTGTTTCAGAACTATGCGCTGTTTCCACATCTGACCGTCGCCGAAAATGTCGGTTTCGGGCTGAAACAGCGAAATGTGGGGGCCGCCGAACGTCAGAAGCGGGTGAGCGATATGCTGGCCCGCGTCGGGCTTTCAGCCTTTGCCGACCGCTTGCCGGCTGCCCTTTCCGGCGGCCAGCGCCAGCGTGTCGCCGTTGCCCGGGCGCTGGCCATCGACCCGCCGCTTCTGATGTTCGATGAGCCGCTGTCCAATCTTGATGCCAAATTGCGCGTCGACATGCGGGTGGAAATCCGCGAGCTGCAGAAGGCAAACGGCCGCACTGCAATCTATGTCACCCATGACCAGGAAGAGGCCTTTTCGATTTCTGACCGGGTGGCGATCATGAATGCCGGCAATATCGTCCAGCTCGATACGCCGGAAGTGCTGTATACGCGGCCGGTCAACGCTTTCGTCGCCCGCTTTGTCGGTTTCGACAATCTGATCGCGATGCATGTTTGCGCAAGGGCGGGCGGCAAGGTCACGGCGCGGCTCGACGACGGGACCGAGATCGTGCTGGATGAGGCCGAGACCGGTGCCCTGCCGGATCGCTTTGTCATCGGTGCGCGGCCAGAGGGCCTGCGGCTGGCCGGTGCGGGAGAGGCCAATACCATTGCCGGGGCGGCGCTGATGCGCTCCTATCTCGGTCGTGCCTACCAGTATAAGGTTGAAACGGCGGCCGGGGTGCTGATTGCAAATGGCGCGCTGCAGAACCCGATTGCCACGGGAGAGAATGTCGGACTGGCGTTCGATTTTGGCCAATGCTGCATTCTGAAGGATGAAGGAACGAAATTATGAGCCGGACAATTGTTGCCGCCGCCGCGCAGATGGGCCCGATCGCGCGTTCAGATACGCGCCCGGCGGTTGTCAAGCGGCTGATCGCGCTTCTGGGCGAAGCGGCATCGCGCGGCGCCGAACTGGTTGTCTTTCCTGAGCTGACGCTGACGACCTTTTTCCCGCGCTGGCATATGACCGACCCGGCGGAGATCGACGCGTTCTACGAAACCGAAATGCCGGGCGCCGAAACGCAGCCGCTCTTTGATGCGGCAAAGCGGCTGAAGATCGGCTTTTATCTCGGCTATGCCGAGCTGGTGGTTGAAGACGGCATCCGGCATCGCTTCAACACATCTGTTCTGGTGGATCGTGATGGCGAAATTGTCGGCAAATACCGCAAGATCCACCTGCCGGGCTGGGACAGGCCGCAGCCGGATCTCGCGGCTCAGCATCTGGAGAAATATTATTTCGAGCCGGGCAATCTTGGCTTCAACGTGTTCAAGACCATGGGCACGCGGATCGGCATGGCGATCTGCAACGATCGCCGCTGGCCGGAAACCTATCGGGTCATGGCGCTGAAGGGCTCGGAAATGATCCTGGTTGGCTACAACACGCCGGATGACCATACCGGCAATTTCGATTTCGACAGCCTGACCCAGTTTCACAATCAGCTGTCGATTCAGGCCGGTGCCTACCAGAATTCCAACTGGGTGGTGGCAACAGCCAAGGCCGGCCATGAAGAAGGTTCGAACCTGATCGGCCAGTCGATGATTGTCGCGCCGTCCGGCCAGATTGTTGCCATGGCGGTCTCGACGGCGGATGAAGTCGTTGTTGCCCGATGCGATCTCGATATGGCAGCCCTTTATCGCCGGACCATTTTCGATTTTGCCCGCCATCGCGAGCCGGATCACTATAGACTGATCGTCGAGACCAGGGGACCGGTGACGGAGTGAGATGTTGATACGGGGCATTCAAAAGGGGATGAGTTCATGAGCCAGCCGGACGCGATGCGCGAAAGCGAGGCAAACGAGGGCGGCTCCATAGCCCGCATCCTCTCCGAACTGCGCCGGGAAAATGGCTGGACGCTGGCCGAGGTCTCGAAAAGAACCGGGGTTTCGATCTCGGCGCTGTCGAAGATCGAGAACGGTCAGAGCCAGCCGGCCTATTCCGTGCTCACCCGGCTTTCCGCCGGCCTGGGGCTGGATTTCGCCGATCTGCTTGAAGGCAGGGGGCAAAGGGCAAGCTTTGCCAGGGCGGCGCGGGCTGTCACCCGTGCGGGTGAGGGCAAACGGCTCACCAATGAGATGGGGCTCTACCGTGTGCTGTCGACCGAACTCGCCGCCAAGGCGCTGACGCCGATGGTGATAGAAGTGCCGCCGCGCGCGGAAGGGGTGGAACCAGCCCGCAGCGCTCATTCCGGCGAGGAGTTTGTCTATGTGCTGTCCGGCGAAGTGGTGTTCGAAATGGCGCCATATGCGCCGATGACGCTTTCGACCGGTGACACGGTCTATTTCGATGCTGCCTCCGAACATGGCTTTTACTCTGCCGGTTCCGGCAAGGCGCAAATCCTTTCCATCTGCTATTCCGGTTCCGGTGAAGCGCCGGACCATCTGACGGTGTGATCATGATCGATGCTAAATCCGAAGTCCGGCTGCGCCAGCAGCTGACCCTTGTCGCGCTCGGCAAGCAACCCGCAGACCGGATCTTGAGGGTCGGGCGGCTGCTCGATACGGCGACACGCACATGGAGCGATAATGCCGAGATCGTCATCAAGGGTGCGCGGATCGCCTATGTCGGGCCGGCCGGCTCCTGGCCCGGCGACTGCGAGATCATTGATGAGCGGCCTGATCTGATGGCCATTCCCGGCCTTGGCGAAGTCCACAAGCATATCGAAAGCTCGCATCTGACACCGGAATGGGAAGCGGCTCTGGTCATGCCGCGCGGAAATACCTGGACCTGCGAGGCAAGCCACGAATTTTCCAATGTGCGCGGGTCGAGGACGCTGGATTTCTGGATGACAGCCCGTCAGCATGGCTCGCCGCTGAAGATTTTCCCGCTGCCGGGCTCTGCCGTGCCGCCAACGGCCTATGAACATGGCGGCGGCTATCTGGGCTATGATGAGCAGCGCGATTTCCTCGCCGGCAGCCTGATGGTGGCAGGCCTGGACGAGGTGATGGACTGGCCGGCCGTCTGGAATCCGGACAATGCCTCCCACGACCGGCTCTGGGGCATGATCGAGGCGACCTTTGCCGCACGCGGCGTCGTCGAAGGCCACGCGGCGGGCCTGAAGGATCTGCCGACCATCAACGCCTTCGCGGCGGCCGGGCTTGCCTCCGACCATGAAGCATGGACGGCAGAGGAGTTCTGGGACAAGCTCACCCATGGCCTTTTCGCCGAGCTGCGGCCGCATTCCATGCCGGATGTCATCAAGGGACTGCTGCAGCGTGGCCTTGCCGACTGGTCGCAGATCGCCTTTGCCACCGATGATCGCAGTGCATCGGAAACGCTGTCCAAGGGCGCGACGGATTACAATGTCCGCCTCGCTATCCAGTCCGGCTTGCAGCCGGAAATCGCCATTCAGTGTGTCACCATCAATCCGGCGCGCCACATGCGGCTCACCCCCTGGGTCGGCACGATCGCGCCAGGCCGGTTTGCCGATGTCGTGCTCCTGTCCGATCTCGAAACATTCACCATCGCCGAGGTCTGGGCGGATGGCAGGCAGGTCTCGAAGGGTAGCGATTATATCCTGCCCGTGCCCGAGATTGACTGGCCCGACTGGGCACGCGATACCGTGCAGACGGGCGGTGCCTTCAACGCGGCGGACTTCGCCATTGCCGCCGAACCGGGCCGGGCAATGATGACGGCGGCCGTCCTGCGCCCCTTCCACTGGGAGGACGATTTCCTCACTTATGAACTGCCGGTCGCAGACGGGCAGGTTCAGCGCGATACGTCACGTAACATCACCAAATTCGCCATTGTCGACCGCTTTTCGGGCAAAAAATCCGTCTCGAAAATGTTCTGGGCTGGCACGGGACCAAAGACGCCCAATTGTGCGCTGGCAAGTTCGCTGGCCCATGACAAGCACAATATCTGGTGCGTCGGCTCTTCTGACGAGGCCATGGCCGAAGCGGTCAATGCGCTTCGCAAGATCGGTGGCGGCTGGGCGCTGGTCAATGACAACAAGGTGGTTGCCACGGTGCGTTACGAGATTGCCGGGCTGATGTCACAACGTTCGGCCGAGGCGCTCGATGCCGACATGCGCGCGCTCTATGCCGAGGGCGAGAAGATCGAGTGGATGTTTGAGCCATCCTCCTCGCCGCGCTGGTGGGCGGGTTTTCCCGAGCGGCTTGCCTTCGCGACACTGACCTGTGCGCCCTGGCGCTGGGTGCTCGTGGCGCCCTCCGACTATGCCCCCGAAGGCCTCGTCAATGTCGCCACCGGTGCAACACATAAGGTGGTCTGGTAGGCGATGACGATTCATCCTGAAATGCCGTCACAACCCGGTTTTGCCGGTGCAGACGCGCTTGAAACGCCCTGTGTCGTCGTCGATACCGCAAGGCTCACCGCCAACATCGCTGCGGTTCAGGCGATTGCCGATGCCGGCAATGTCGCCATGCATCCGCATATCAAGACACACAAATCGCTCGCCATTGCCGGCATGCAGCGCGATGCCGGCGCGCGCGGCGTGACGGCCTCGCATCCGGGTGAAGCGGCCGTCTTCATCCGCGCCGGCTTTTCGCCGGTCACGCTCGCCTATCCGCTGGTGCACCCGGAGCCGGTGGCGGCATTGCTACGGCTCGGGCAGGACCATGGGGTTGCCGTGCGCTTTATCGCCGACAGTGCTGTCGGTCTGGAGGCGCTGGAGCGCGGGGCCATTGCTGCCGGAATTGCGCCGGACGTCTTCATCAAGGTCGATGTCGGCCTGCACCGTTGCGGCGTTGATCCGCTGGCCGCCGGAAGCGTTGCACTGGTTGTGCGGCTGGCCGCCTCGTCGCTCGGCTTTGCCGGCCTGCTGTCGCATGCCGGCCATGCCTATGCCGCAGGCACGGCTGAAACCGTGCGCGCGGTGGCCGAAGATGAGCGACGCTTGCTTCTCGACTTTCGCGAGATCCTCAGGCGGCAGGGCGTCGACGTGCCGAAAATCTCGGTTGGCAGCACGCCATCGCTGATTGCCAATGCCGGCTTCGACGGCCTCGACGAGGTGCGGCCGGGTAATTACGTGTTTTTCGATATGACGGCGGTCAGGCTGGGTATCGCAACCCGCGATCAGCTTGCGCTGGCCGTTTCGGCAACGATCATTTCGAAAAACAGCGATTTCTACATCATCGATGCCGGGTCCAAGACATTGAGTTCCGACCTTGGCGCGCACAGTGTCGGCACGGGCGCAGGCTTCGGCGAAGCATGGAGCAGCAGGCTCGAAGCGCCGCTGAGCGTCGCCAAGCTCTCCGAGGAGCACGGCATGGTCCGGCGTGACGGCAGCGATCTGGCAATCGGCGAGCGGCTGCTCATCTATCCCAACCATGCCTGCGTCGTTGTCAATCTGGCACCGCATCTTGCCTTCCTTGGCGATGGCAGGGCGACCCGGCTTGGCGTCGATGCAGCCGATATGGTGACGCGAAACAGGATCGGCTGACGGGCAAGCCCTGCCCGGCCATCAAAGGCATTGTCTCCGGTTTACAACGTGTTCCAGGGGTCGCCAACGGCTGCGAACTGTGGTTCAAGGCTTTCTCCGGGCAAGCAGGGAAGGGCTTTTGATGACTGACCGTCTGGCAAAACGTGACCGGTTTCTGGATGCGGTGAAGGCCGGTCCCGTGGTGATGGGGATCCTCAATATCACGCCGGATTCCTTCTCCGATGGCGGGCGCTTCAACGGGCCGGACGACGCTGTCGCGCGGGCCGCGGCGATTGCGAGCGCCGGGGCCGCGGTGGTCGACGTCGGCGCGGAATCGACGCGGCCGGGCGCCGATCCGGTTTCGCTGGAAGACGAGCTGGCCCGGGTGGAGCCGGTTTTGGCTGCAATCTGTGCCGCAAGCCCGGTCGCCATTTCTGTCGATACCTACAAGGCGCCGGTCGCGCGGCGATCGGCTGAGCTCGGTGCAGCCATCATCAACGATATCTGGGGTCTGCAGGGCGATCCGGCGATGGCGGCGGTGGCGGCGGCCAGCCAGTGCGCGGTGATCGTCATGCACAACCGGCATGATATTGACGCAGATCGCGACATCATCGATGACATTCTGCGCTTCTTTGAGCAAAGCCTTACGATTGCCCGAAAGGCGGGTATCGCTGAGCATCATGTCATTCTCGATCCGGGTATCGGTTTTGCCAAGACGCCGGAGCAGAATTATGCCGTTCTCGCCCGGCTTGAGAGGCTCAGCTGCTTCGACCGGCCGATCCTTCTCGGCCTGTCGCGCAAGCGCATGATTGGTGAGGCAACCGGCCGTCCGACCGATCAGCGCGTGGCCGGGACGCTTGCCGCCAATATGCTCGGCCTTTGTGGCGGCGCTAATATCATCCGGGTTCACGATGTTGCTGAGCACGTGGATGCCGTCAGGATTTTCAGCAGGACAGCGAGTGCCCGATGAGCGACTGGATCAATATCAAGAACCTCTGTGTCTATGGTTTCCATGGCGTTTTGCCCGAGGAGACCCGGCTGGGACAGCGTTTTTACATCGATCTCGATTGTGCGCTCGATATGACGGATTGCGCTGCCAATGATGAATATGAAAAATCCGTCTGCTATGGTGCCCTGTCCCGCCGGGCGATCGAAATTGCCAGCGGCGCGCCGTTCAAGCTGATCGAGACGCTGGCCTCGCGCATTGCCGATGCCGCGCTTCAGGAATTCCCGCGGCTGGAGCGGGTGGTGGTCCGGGTGCGCAAGCCTTCCGCGCCGGTTGCCGCAGATTTTGATCATGTCGGCGTTTCGGTCGACAGACGGCGCCAGTACCGGGTTGCCATGTCGCTCGGCACGAATATCGGCGACAAGGCGGTCAATCTGAAGACAGCGCTCGCTCATCTTGCCACCGAGGATGATTTCGAGATCACGGCGGTATCGCGCTTCTATCGCACCGCGCCCTGGGGCAACGAGGATCAGGACTGGTTTCTCAATACCTGTGCGATTGCCCGCACAACACGCGCACCGCTCGACCTTCTGAAGGCCTTCAAACGGATCGAGCTGCGCATGGAGCGCGTGCCGGCCGAGCGCTGGGGGCCGCGGCTGATCGATATCGATCTGCTTTACGCCAATGACAGGGTCATCAACTCACCACAACTTTCCTTGCCGCATCCGCAGATGTTCGAACGCGCCTTCGTGCTGGTGCCGCTCGCTGAAATTGCGGGGGATGACGTGGTTCTGGGACGCAAGATCGACGATGCCGTCGCCGCGCTCGACATCGCCGCCGATGACGTCTATCCGGCTGACGAGCCGCGATAGGCGAGGGCAAAGGTCAGATCCCGGCGCCCTGGCTCTGGTAGTTGGCCATGCCTTCGAGGAATTCGGCGACGAAAGGCGTTGCCGGCCGGCGTAGCAATTCATCAGCCGTACCCACCTGTTCGATCCGTCCCTCCGACATCACCGCGATCCGGTCGGCAATCTCGAATGCCTCCTCCTGATCGTGGGTCACAAGAATGGCGGAGATGCCGACCCGCTTCTGCATGTCGCGGAGCGCACCGCGCAGGCCCTTGCGGATCTTGGCGTCGAGTGCGCTGAAGGGTTCGTCAAGCAGCAGCATGCGCGGCTCGATCGCAAGGGCGCGGGCAAGCGCGACGCGCTGGCGCTGCCCGCCGGAAAGCTGGGACGGATAGCGCTTGGCGAGATGGCCGATTTCGGCAAGTTCCAGCAAGTCACGGGCTTTCGCTGCGATGGCCGGCCGTGCTGGCCGAGTGGCGCGCGGGCGCATTTTCAGACCGAAAGCAACATTGGCTTCAACGCTCATATGTTCGAACAGCGCGTAGCTCTGAAACACCATGCCGAAACGGCGCAGGCGTGCCTCAACGCCGGTAATATCCTCGCCGTCGAATAGAAGTCGCCCGGCCTCGGCATATTGCAGGCCGGCAATAATGCGCAGAAGCGTGGTCTTGCCGGAACCGGAGGGGCCGAGAAGGGCAACAAACTCACCGGCGGCGATGTCAAGGCGGACATCGTTCAGGACCGGGTTGCCGCCATAGGATTTCGAGATGTTTTCAATGTTGAGGGCCATTGTGGTCGTCCTTGAAACTCAGTGCGTGGCGGGATGCCGTGCCTCGATCACCGAGCGGAGAATGAGGGTGATGACAGCAATCACGGTCAGAATGGTGGCGGCAGCAAAGGCGCCGGTAACGTTGTAATCGTCATAGAGGAGCTGCACCTGCAGCGGCAGGGTCATGGTCTCGCCGCGGATATTGCCGGATACGACGCTGACGGCGCCGAACTCACCGATGACACGGGCATTGGCGAGGATGGCGCCATAAAGCAGCGCCCAGCGGATATTCGGCAGGGTGACGAAGAAGAAGGTCTGCCAACCGGTGGCGCCGAGCGTCAGCGCGGCCTCTTCCTGGTCCTGCCCGCTCACCTCCATCAGGGGAATAACCTCGCGGGCGACGAAGGGGCAGGTGACGAACAGCGATACCAGCACGATGCCGGTGAGGTTGAACATCAGCTGGATGCCGTAAAGATCGGCATATTGGCCGACAAGCCCGGTCGCGCCATAGACCAGCAGATAGCACAGACCGGCAACGATCGGGGAGATCGAAAAGGGCAGTTCGATCACGGTCATCAGGATGCGCCGGCCGGGAAAGCGGAAGCGGGTCACCGCCCAGGCGGCGGACAGGCCGAAGGCAATATTGATCGGCAGGGCGATCAGCGCCGTCAGCACGGTGAGCTTGATGGCATGCAGCGTTTCCGGCTCGGAGATCGCAGCGCCATAGGTCGAGAGCCCTTGCGAAAAGGCGCGGACGAAAATGGCAAGGCTCGGCAGGCCCATGACGAGGGCGGCAAACAGGATGGCGATCAGGACAAGGGCCAGCCTCTTGGCCCGCTGGCGCCGGATAAGCGCCTTGACACCGGGATGGGTGACGGTCTGGTGTGTCATGGTCAGGCTCCCCGGTTCAGGTGACGTGCGGCCCTTGCCTGGGCGATATTGGCGGCAATCAGCACGATGAGCGCCAGTGCCAGGATCGTTCCTGCAATCGCGCTTGCCGCGGGGAAATCATATTCATCCAGGCGGATCATGATCAGCAGCGATGCAATCTCGGTCTTGTAGGGCATATTGCCGGCAATGAAGATGACGGCGCCGAACTCACCAAGCGAGCGGGCGAAGGCCAGCGAGGCCCCCATGATGAAGCTTGGGAAAAGCTGCGGGAAGATGATGGTGCGAAACACCTGAAAATCGCTCGCGCCCAGGGTGCGGGCCGCCTCTTCGCGATCAGTCTCAAGGCTTTCCAGCACTGGCTGGACGGTGCGAACGCCGAAGGGAACGGAGGTGAAGGTCATGGCGAGCGCAATCCCCCACCAGGTATAGGCGACCTTGATGTTGACCTCGGACAGGAGCATGCCCATCCAGCCATTGCGGTCATAAAGCGCCACCAGCGCGATACCGGCAACGGCGGTCGGCAGTGCGAAGGGCAGGTCGATCAGCGCATCGATCAGCCGCTTGCCGGGGAAGGTGTAGCGCGTGATCACATAGGCAAGCAGCAGGCCGAAACAGGCGTTGAAGACCGTGGCAAGGGCTGCGGCCGAGATCGTCACCCGGAAGGCGGCGAGCGTGCGGTCATTGGAGATGATACGCCAGTAGTCGGCCGGACCGAGCTGACCGATCTGGAAGAACAGCGCGCTGAGCGGCAGCAGGATGATCAGCGCCACGAAGAGAAGCGTGATGCCGAGTGTCAGGCCGAAACCCGGCATGACGCTGCGGCTGGCACGGCGCGCTGCTGATGGCATGAAAAGGCTCATATCAACCCTTGGTGTGAAAGCGCGGTTAAAACAGATGATCCTCCGCCATGACCAGGCGGAGGAACGGCCGTCGAAGACGATCTGCTGCGGGATGGCGGCGGGCCGCGATCTCCCCGGCAGTGTTATTTTGCCAGAAGCTGGTCCAGCACGCCGCCGTCGGCGAAGTGGGTTTCATTGGCCTTTTCCCAGCCGCCGAAGACATCCTCGACGGTGACAAGCTTCACATCCGGGAACTTGTCGGCATATTTTGCCACCACTTCCGGGTTATGGACGCGGTTGTTGAAGGAGGCGAGGATCTCCTGACCGGGCTCGCTGTAGAGATATTCGAGATAGGCCTTGGAAATCTCTTCCGTGCCGCGTTCCTTGGCAACCTTGTCGACAACGGCGACCGGGAATTCTGCAAGCAGCGACATGGACGGCACGACGCGTTCATATTCGTCCTCGCCATACTCCTTGCGGATATTTTCCACTTCGGCCTCGAAGGTGATCAGCACGTCGCCGATGCCGCGTTCGACAAAGGTGGTGGTGGCGCCGCGCCCGCCGGTATCGAAGACGGCGACATTGCCGAGCATCTTGGCTACGAAATCGCGCGCCTTGGCGTCATCGCCGCCATTCTGCTCCAGCGCATAGGCGTAGGCGGCGAGATAGGTATAGCGGGCATTGCCGGAGGTTTTCGGATTCGGGAACACGAGCTGGACATCGTCGCGGGCGAGGTCGCTCCAGTCCTTGATACCCTTGGGATTGCCCTTGCGCACCAGAAAGGCCGGCAGCGAATAGTAGGGCGAAGCATTGTTCGGGAGCGCCTGCTGCCAGTCCTTGGCGACAAAGCCGTTATCGGCCAGAACCTGAACGTCAAGCACCTGGTTGAAGGTGACGAGATCGGCCTTCAGCCCCTGCATGATGGCGCGGGCCTGTTTGGAGGAGCCGGCATGCGACTGCTTGATGGTCACATCCTGCCCCGTCTCGCCCTTCCAGTATTCGGCGAAGGCCGGGTTGATCGTCGCGTAGAGTTCGCGCGCAATATCATAGGAAACGTTGAGAATTTCCACCTGATCGTCGGCCCTGGCGGGCGCGATCATCAAGAGGGCGGCGCCGATGGCGGCGAGGAGGGTCTTTTTCATCGATGAACCGATCTGTTGGCTGTCCTAAAACAGCCACAATCTAGAAAAGTCGATGATTGCAACCAAGAAAACGTTTCGCCGGAATGCGGATTGGAAGAAAAATTTAATTCAATCTTTGGCGGAAATTCGCGTTTTATGCTCTGCGCCATAGTTTGATAGCGCAGAACATATTTTACAGACCTGCGTGACGCGGCAGCCAGAGCGTGAGCGCCGGCCAGTAGGTGACCAGCATCAGCAGAGCGAACAGCAGGATGTAATAGGGGCCGAGGGCGCGGATGCAGCGTTCGACTTTCACCTTGGCGACGCTGGCGCCGACGAAAAGCCCGGTGCCTACCGGTGGCGTGATCGTTCCGATCGCCAGATTGAACACCATGATCACCCCGAAATGGATCGGATCGCCGCCCATCTTGACGAAGATCGGCAGCAGGATCGGGGTGAAGATCAGGATCGCCGGGCCGATATCCATGAAGCAGCCGATCACCAGAAGCAGGGCATTGATGATCAGGAAAACGATGATCGGATTGTCGGACACGCCGAGGATCAGCGCTGTAACGGCGGCGGGAATGCCGGTGAAGGCCATGGTGAAGGAAAGGGCCGCCGAAGCCGCCAGCAGCAGCATGATCGTGCCGGTCATCTGCGCCGTCTCGACCAGAAAGGCGAAGAAGGCCTTCGGCGGACGGGTGCGATGGATGACGAAGGTCAGCAGCATCGTATAGATGACGGCGATGCCGGAGGCCTCCACGGCGGTAAAGATCCCGCTCATGATGCCGCCGATAATGATAACGATCAGCATCAGGCTCGGCAGTGCCTCGATTGTGATCTGCCAGGCGGCGCGCATGCCGACCCAGCCGGATGTCCTGTAGCCGCGCTTCCAGGCGATGAGGCCGGTCAGCGTCATCATGCCAAGCCCCCAGGCGGTACCGGCGACAGCGCCAGCCAGGAAAAGCGCCGCAATCGAGGTGCCGCCGGAAACCAGCGAATAGATGATGAAAGCCGTCGTCGGCGGGATCAGCATGCCGGTCGGCGCCGAGGCGATGTTGACGGCGGCGGCGAAATCACGGTCATAGCCTTCCTCCGCCTGCATCGGCACCATGACGCCGCCGATTGACGTGGAGGCGGCGATCGCCGAGCCGGAAATGCAGCCGAACAGCATATTGCCGGCGATATTGGTCTGGGCAAGCGAGCCGGGAATGCGGCCGGCGATCAGCTTGGCGAAGTTGACGAGGCGCACGGCGATGCCGCCGGAATTCATCATCACGCCGGACAGGATGAAAAAGGGTACGGCCAGCAGCGAGAAGCTGTCGAGGCTGGCGAGCATCTTCTGCGCCGAGGTGAACAGCGCCATGTCGAAGGGGGCGATGAGGACGACGGCCGAAAGGGCGGCGGCCACAAGCGAAACGGCAAGCGGAATGCCGAGAAGGGCCAGAACGCCGAAGACGGCAATCAGGATAAGGCTGGCGGGTCCGGCCATGATATCAGTCTCCCGCGGTCACGGCCCTGTCGATCGTATCCGGCAGGGACCGTTTCCCGGTCATGAGGTCAACGAGGTTTAGCAGGCTGTAGATCAGCATCAGCACGCCGGAGACCGGCAGGCTGGCATAGATGAGGCCCATCGGCACGCCCAGCACCGGGCTGGTCTGATGCGCGGCGATATTGACGCCGCGCATGCCGCCGATGATCAGCACCAGCACCGAGAAGATGATGAAGGACACCGGTACCAGCGCCATCAGCGCCGCCTTTGTCCTGCCATGGGCCATCTCGGTCAGGAGGTCGATGGCCATATGGGTGCCGCGGCCGGTGGAAAAGGCCGCGCCCAGAAGTGAGAGCCAGATCACGCCGAACCGCAGAAACTCTTCCGAAAAGGTCGAGGGTGCATTCAGCACATAGCGGCTGAATACCTGCCAGGCGAGAACCGCCACCATGGCGGAGAGCAGGATAGCCATGGCCGACGCCACGATGCCATCCAGGATCCGACGGATGATCCGCATCTTTACTTACCCGCGTCCGCGCGGATCTCCTCATAAACCTTGTACTTTTCCGGATCCGATTTCAGATCGTCATACATCGGCTGCACCGCTGCCTGGAATTCGGAAACGTCCGGGTAATAATAGGTGACACCGAACTTGTCGGCGGCTTCTTGCTTGGTGGCAGCAACGGCCTCGCCCCAGACGCCCTTCTGGAATTCGGTTGATTCCTTGGCCGCCTCTACCACAGCCTTCTGCTCATCCGGCGTCAGGCTGTCGAAGGTCTTCTTGGAGATCAGCATGATATCCGGAATGCGGGTATGCATGTCATAGGAGTAGTTCTTGGCCACTTCGCCGTGGCGGGCGATGGTGAGCGCGAATTCATTGTTCTCGGCTCCATCGAGAACGCCCTGCTGAATAGAGGTATAGACCTCATCCTGGGCCATGGCGATCGGCGAACCGCCCAGCATTTCGACCATCTTGATTGAGGTCGGGCTCTGCAGCACGCGAATTTTCAGGCCCTTCAGGTCCGCGACATGCTGAACCGGCACCTTGGAGGTATAGAAGGACCGGGCGCCGCTGTCATAATAGGTCAGGCCCAGCATGCCCTGGCTGGCGGTCGACTGGTAGATCGGGTCCATGATCGCCGCATCATCCATCGCCTTGTAGAAATGATCCTGATTGTCGAACAGATAGGGCATGGAGAATACGCCGTAGACCGGTGAGAAGCTCTCCATCAGGCCGCCCGACACTTTGGTCATGTCCAGCAGGCCGGACTGCACCATCTCGACCAGCTCGCGTTCGCCGCCGAGCTGACCATCGGGAAAATATTCCACCGTCAGTTCGCCATTGGTTTTTTCCGATAGAAGCTCGCCGAATTTTTCCATCGCCTGAACGGTCGGCGTGGCGTTGCTCGCATAGGCGAAGCGCAGGCTTCTTGCCTCTGCCGCCGACACGCTTGCCAATATGCTGACGGTTGCCAGCAATGCTATTGTCTTGATCATCTCAGTCCTCCCAGCATGATCAATTGGAATAAGGGTGGTGCTGCGGGCCTCAGATGAAGGCGCGCAGATATTCAGACAGGCAGAACATCGCCATCGCCTGCCCATAGGGCATGGAGGTCAGTTTGATCTGCCGGTAATAGTCGAGATCGGCCCCCATGGCGGTTCCGAAGGAGACGTTTTTCAGCTCGCCGTCTTCGCTGATATTGGCAATGACGGCGCGGACCGCCGTTTCGGCCGTCTCACGATAGTCCTCGCTTAAGAGCCGCATTCTGAGACCCTTCATCAATCCATAGGCGAAACCGGCGGTGGCCGAGGTTTCGACATAGCTTGACGGGTCATCGATCAGTGTGTGCCAGAGGCCGCTTTCATCCTGCGTTTCCTTCAGTGTTTTTGCCTGCCGGGCAAAGGTGGAGACGAGGTGGCGGCGGATCGGGTCATTGTCCGCCGGCTGCAGGAGATCAAGAAATTCGGGAATGGCGATGGTGATCCAGGAATTGCCGCGTGCCCACAGCGCTTTGGCGAAGTTGTGGTTCCCGTCAAAGCTCCAGCCGTGATACCAGAGGCCGGTCGCGCGGTCGGCGAGATAATGGGTGTGGATCAGGAACTGGTATTTTGCTTCCTCGATATAGTCCGGCCGGTTGAGAACCTGGCCGATCTTGGTCAGCGGCAGCACGCTCATCATCAGCGTGTCGTCCCACATCTGCTGATCGTTGACGCTGTTGTAGACGATGTGCTGGATGCCCTGCTCGCGGGTCTTGGGCATTTCATGCATGACCCATTCCGCCCAGGTTTCCAGATAGGGCTTCCACACCGGATTGGGGTTCTGCTCGTAAAGGAAGGCCAGCGTCAGGAACGGCGCAACGGTATTGACATTCTTCGTCGGCGTCCCTTCGGCAAGACGCGCCGAGAACCAGTCCGTGATGATCTTAAAGGCAGCCTTGTTGCCGGTGAGCTGCCAGTATTTGAACAGCCCATAAAGGCCGATGCCATGGGTCCATTCCCAGCCCGCCCAGCCCTTGGTGTCGATCACCCTTCCATCATCGAGGCGCAACAGGAAGTCCCCCGTTTCATCCTTGATGTGGACGAGATTGTCGGCAAGCCGGTCGATCAGGCCGCAGACTGCGTCCCGGGTGATGAAGTGTTCTTTTTGACGCAGAAGCGGGTGCATCACCATTCTGGCCTCCCAGACCGAAAAAAATGAAATTCAATTCCGTTTTTTATGTGATCACAATTCGAAACGCCATGCAACCCATTTCTGTGATGGAATTTCAAATTGATTTTTGTTTATTTTTCAGTGTGTTAAACTTTCATTCCAAAAGTATTGACATTGTCTTCTTCATTTTTCAGAATGCTATTCCAAAAAAGATGGAACACAAAAAATGGCACAAGCGCCGTCCAAAACGGAAAATGTCGCAGCGGTTCTGAAAGTTTTTGCCGTGCTCGAAACGCTGGCGGAAAATCGCGCAAGCGGTCTTGCCGAAGTCGCGCAATGCGCCATGACCTCGAAAAGCACGACCCATCGTCTCCTTCAGACCATGATTGACCTCGGTTATGTCGAGCAGGACCCTGATACCGAGAAATACGCGCTGTCGCTGCGGCTTTTCAGTCTTGCCGCGCGATCACTCAAGAGCCAGGCCGATATCCTGCGGGTTGCCGACAAGGTGATGGGCAAGCTGTCGCGGGTGACGGGTGAATCGCTCAATCTCGGTGTGCTGGACGGGCGCGAACAGCGCGTCGTCTATATCCACCAATATGATTCGACCTATAGCCTTTCGATGAATTCGACGCTTGGCATGCGCAATCCGCTGCATTCGACCTCGCTTGGCAAGGCGTTGCTGGCGTTCCGGGATGATGACGAGATTGCCGAGCGGATGGCAAAGATGGCCATGGAGCCTGCCGCGCCGAATACCATCCGCGACAAACAGGTCCTTCTTGATCAGCTGCATCAGGCCCGGCTGAACGGCTATGCCGAGGAAATCGAGGAAAGCGAGGCAGGTGTGCGATGCATTGCCGCGCCGATCCTCAACCATGTTGGCCATTCCGTCGCCGCCGTCAGCATTTCCTTCCCGCTGTTCCGCTTCGATGAGGCAAAGAAGGCGGATTACATCGCGGCGCTGAAGAAGGCGACGGGCGAGGCCTCGCAGGCGCTCGACTATCTTGATTGACGGTTGCGGGCACTGCTCTTTCTGGCGCCGCGAAAAGGGTGCGGGCCTGATACCGTCATTGCAAGCCCGAGGTGGTCTGCTACCAGCGCTGGCCTACCGGGGTGTAAATTTTGCCTGTCAATAATAACTTCATAATGAATTATTATTGACAGGCCGGTGCTGCTGGTTTCTTCTGCTGAGCGGAACAGACGGCCCGGCCGTTAACCGCAGGATGTCGGTTTCTGGCGGCGGGCGATCAGGCGTGCGGTTCATGTCTCGGGCAAGGGGCCTGTGTTGCGTGGCGGTCCCAAAGGGCCAAATCTGAGGAAAGGATAGGGGCGGGCCTGAGCATTCCGACGGGATGCCGGCCGGGGCCGAACGGATGATGAGCGCATATGCTGAACAACACGCGGCGGTCGATGATCTCGCCGAGCGGATAAGGGTGCTGGCGGATGGCCGGTCGCGGCTTCTTGTCGCGATTGCCGGGGCGCCGGGAAGCGGCAAGTCAACCTTGAGTAGCCGTCTGTGTGACCGGCTCAATGGCGCGGCAGCGAAGACCCCGGCGGCAGCGGTCGTGCCGATGGATGGTTTCCATCTGGACGACACCGTGCTGACGCAACAGGGCATGCTGGCGCGCAAGGGTGCGCCGTTCACCTTTGATTTCGGCGGCCTCGATGCCCTGCTCGGCCGACTTGCCCGCAACGATGAGGATGCAATTGCCGTACCGCTGTTTGATCGTGATCTGGAGATTGCGCGCGCCGGGGCGCGGCTGATCAGCCGCAACTGCCCGATCATTCTGGTCGAGGGGAATTATCTGCTTCTGGATCAGGCGCCCTGGTCGGCGATCCGGCGGCATTTCGATCTGACGGTGGCGCTTGATGTTCCCTTGGCGGTTCTGGAAGACCGGTTGGTGGCGCGCTGGCTGGAGCAGGGTTTCACCCTGGCGGCGGCGCAACGGCGGGCGCGTGAGAATGATCTCGTCAATGCCAGACTGGTACGCCAGTCCGGCATTGACGCCGATCTTGTTGTCGCTGTCAGCTGAGGCTGGTTCTACCGGTTGTCGGGAGCCTTGCGCTGTGTCGAATCGCGGATGATCAGCGCCGGTTCGAGAACCAGGTCATCCGGCGGGGGAAGATCCTCGATCAGCGCCATGATTTTCTTCATCACCACTTCGCCGGTTGCCTGGCTGCAGACATCGACCGTGGTCAGGGGCGGCGAGACGTAGCGGCTGATCGGAATATTGTCGATGCCGGCAAAGGCGACGTCGTCCGGTACCTTGAAGCCAAGGGCCGTGGCTTCGCTCATCACGCCGATGGCGACGAGATCATTGCAGCCGATGATGACTTCCGGCCGGTCCGGGCGCAGAAGGATCCGCGCGGCGGCGCGTTCTCCGGCCTCGCTGGTCGGCTCCTCGACATCGAATACCATCAGCTTGGCACCGGCGGGCTCGAGCACGCGCCGCAATCCGCGCAGGCGCTCGACATTCCATGCGGCGCGGGAATAGCCGACATAGCCGAAGCGGGTGAAACCCTGGCGGACCAGGTAATTGGCAAGCAGGGCCGCAACCTCGACACTGTCCGTCCCGACGGTCAGCACGTTTTCGTGCTCGGGCTGGCCGAGAAAGGCGACCGGCTTGTCGAGACCTGCGAGCCAGTCTGCCACCTCGGCGGGAATGCGGGCGCTGACGATCAGTCCGTCCGTGCGCGGCGTCAGGGCCTCGAGCAGGGGCCGGGCGGCGGCAATGCTTTCCTCCATGTCCACAACAAAGAGATTATAGCCATTGGCCAGCGCCACGCGGTTGGCGCCTTTTACCACATTGGCATAATGCGGGTTGGCGATATCCATGACGGCCAGCCCGATCGCCGTTGTCCGCCCCGTCACCATCGAGCGGGCCAGCGGGTTCTGGCTGTAGCCAAGGGCGTCGATCGCCAGGCGCAGCTTGTCTTCGACAGGTTTGGAAAAGGATTGCTGGCCGTTGACATATTTCGACACGGTCGCGATGGAGACGCCGGCCTTGGCGGCGACATCCCGGATCGTGGCTCTTCTTGGGCGGCTCATCTAAAGTAAACGCTTTCCTGAACGCAATCAAATTTCTGCCAGACCGGGAAGGGAGTCGAAACTGCAACCCGCGCGAAAAGTCGCTGCAAACCCGTCTTTAATTCGATTTCGCGATCTGGTTGTCGAAATCTATCATAAAATGTGTTCGCAGGCACCAGATTATTTTAGGTAAACGTTTTCTTGATTCAGGAAACAAACTGTGTCTATAGTCGACGCGTCCAATTACAGGACACCCCGCCGAGAATCGCAGTTAGAACGCATTCTGGAGGCGTGCGGGGTAGAACGTCGCTTTGAGGAGGATTCCGATGAGAATCATTGGCGCGCTGGTTTCCGCAGCGCTGGTAAGTACGGCCATGGCTTCCACGGCCTATGCCGCCGACACAATCAATGTCTGGATGCGTTATGGCGATGCCGAACGGCCGACCATTGAGCGTATCATCGATGGTTTTACGGCCGAAACGGGCATCAAGGTCGACCTGTTTCTGGCCAATATCGATTTTGAAACGCGGCTTGCCCGCGCGGCTGCCGGCGGCGACCTGCCGGATATGATCATCAATGACGCCACGTCCATGGGTCAGCTTCAGGACATGGGCATCGTCAAGCAGATCGACCGTGCTTCGGTCAAGGGC
This sequence comes from Martelella sp. HB161492, assembly GCF_013184775.1. Lineage (GTDB taxonomy): Bacteria > Pseudomonadota > Alphaproteobacteria > Rhizobiales > Rhizobiaceae > Martelella. Next base: position 23,807 of record NZ_JAATVV010000016.1, on the reverse strand, counting down.
GGTGATCAGCTGCATGATATTGCCTGGCAGAGTGTCGAGGCTCCGGATGGTAATTATTATGGCGTGCCGACATCGGCGCAGGCCTTTGCCGTCTTCATCCGCAAGGACTGGCGCGAGAAGCTGGGCTATGACGTGCCGAAAACCTGGGACGACCTCTATAATCTGGCCAAGGCCTTTACCGAAGATGACCCCGATGGCGACGGCAAGGCTGACACCTATGGCTATGTCATGCCGCTTTCGTCAACACGCGGCTATACCGCCTGGTTCATGTCGGATCTGATCTGGCAGGCTGGCGGCTCATTCCTTGAAAAGCAGGGCGATGGCTACAAGGCATCACTGGCCACGCCGGAAACAGCGAAAGCCATTGATTTTGCCCGCAAGATGATCTGCGATGGCTATGCCCAGCCTGCGGCCATCACCTCGACCACGGGCGACGCCACACCGGTGTTCTCCTCGGGGCAGGCCGGTATCTACCGCTCCGGTCCCTATCACATTGCCGCTTTCGTCCGTGAACCGGGCCGTGACAAGTTCGAAGTTGTCGCCCCGCCATCCGGTCCCGCCGGCCAGGCAGAGCTGGCAGAAGGCGAAGCCGCCTTCATCATGTCCACCTCCGAGCATGCCGCCGAGGCGCAGCAATTCATCGAATATCTGATCTCGCCCGAGGGGCAGGAAACCGGCATGGCTGCCGGGACCGGCGACAACGCCATCGTGCGTCTGTCGGTCAACAAGAATGTCGATGTGACCAAGATCCAGCCCGATCCGGCCTGGGGCACCTTTGCCGATCTCTATGGCACGACGGCCCGCTATTTCCCGCGGGTTCCGAACTGGAAGCCGATCCGTCAGGCGGCGTCCGACGGGCTCAACACGGTTCTGTCGAGCTGCGATTCAGACGTGATGTCCGGTCTTGAAGATACTGACACGCTGATCGATGCGGAGCTTTCAAGCCAGGGCGTGCTTGCGAAATAAGCTTCAACCGCGCCGGTAAGGCACCGGCATCATCTTTCGCATGAGATGCCGGTGCCTGCCATGACAGGAGGAACACATGCGTGTTCAATCAAAAAACGCCAGATGGCTCATTCCCTGGCTGTTTCTGGCGCCTGCCCTGATCGTCTTCACCTGGTTCAAGTTCATCCCCATCATCAAGGGGCTGATCATGAGCTTTTACAAGGTGAAGTTCGTCGGAGCAGATCAATGGGTCGGGCTGGCCAATTTCGAGCGTGCCTTCTCCGATACGGCGCTGCATGCCGCCGTGCTCAACACTCTGATTTACGTGATCACGACAACGCTGGTCGGCGGCATCTTCGCCTTTGCCGTGGCGCTGGCGCTTGAAGGCCAGGCGCGCCATATCCGCCTGATCCGCACGGCGATCTTTTTCCCCGCCGTGACCTCCATTGCGGTTCTGGCGGAGATCTGGCGCATCTTGTTTTATCCTGGTGCCGATGGTGTCGTGAACCAGATTCTCGGTGTCTTTGGCGTGGCGCCGCAGGGCTTCATGTCCAATCCCGATCAGGCGCTTTATATCGTCATCCTGCTGCAGATCTGGAAGAATGTCCCCTACAACATGGTGATCTTCATTGCAGGCCTCGCCGGCATCAATCGCGAACTCTACGATGCGGCTGCCGTTGATGGCGCAAGTGCCTTTCGCAAGCTCTGGCATGTCACCATTCCGGGCCTGGTTCCGGCCTTCTCCGTGGTCATCATGCTCTCGCTTATCCGCGGTTTCCGCGTCTTCACAGAGATCTACACCACAACCGGCGGCGGCCCTGCCAATGCGACCGAAGTCATCATGACCAGCATCTTCAAAACCGGTTTCGAGAAATTCGATTACGGCTATGCCGCAGCGGTTTCCTTCATGCTGTTTGCCTTCACCGTGTGCCTGACCATCCTGCATGTCACCGTGAAGAACCGCATCGACAGGACGTAAGGAGGATCCGATGAAAATCACGCTTCCGCAAATGATCGCGCGCGGCATCGTCTATGCGCTGCTGGTCATTGTCTTCTGCGGTCCCTTCTGGGGCATTCTCGCCACGGCCTTCACCAAGAATACGGTGCAGCCCGGACAGCTGGTGCTCTGGCCAAGTGAGCCGACCCTCGACCACTTCGCCTATGCCTGGACCAAGGTCAGGGTGTGGGTCTATCTGTTCAACTCGCTCTTTGTCGTCGTCATCGGCACGGTGTTGCAGACACTGGTGAGCGCACTTGCCGCCTATGCACTGGCGCGCAAGAAGTTCCGTGGTGCCGCGATTGTCAGCCTGGCGATCCTGTCGACCATGATGCTGCCGGATGAGGTGATTGCAATCCCGCTCTACCTGATCCTGCATGCCAAGCTGCCGGTTCTGCACACCACGCTTTACAACACCTATGCGGCGATGATCCTGCCGGTGGTTGGCTGGGCCTTCTCGGTCTTCCTGCTGACGGAATTCATGAAGGCGATCCCGCGCGATCTGGAGGACGCCGCCCGTGTCGACGGAGCCAACGAATTCCAGATCTTCTGGCGGGTGGTTCTGCCGCTGGTCAAGCCGGCGCTCGGCACGGCAACGATCTTCGGCTTCCTGATGATCTGGGATCAGTATCTGCTGCCGCTGATCGCTGTCGATGATCGCAATCTCTACACATTGCCGGTGGTGCTGCGCTCGCTGCGCGTCGACGAAATCATGCAGCAGAACATCTTCATCGCCGTCACGGTTATCGCCACGGTGCCCTGCATCGTCGTCTATCTCCTGCTTCAGAAACAGTTCAACCGCGGGCTGATGTCCGGCGCGGTCAAGGGTTAAAGCGAAAGGTTCGGGTTAAGACCATGGGTTCAGTAAGCCTTAGCAACGTCAACAAATCCTTCGGCGCGGTCGATGTCATCCACGACGTGTCGCTGGAAATCGAAGATGGCGAATTCTGCGTCCTGATCGGCCCTTCCGGGTCGGGCAAGTCAACACTGTTACGCATTATCGCCGGTCTGGAAGAGGTCACGAGCGGGGTCGTCTCGATTGCCGGGAAGGATGTGACCGATCTGCCGCCCAAACAGCGTGATATCGCCATGGTGTTCCAGACCTATGCGCTCTATCCGCAGATGACGGTGGCGGAAAATATGGGCTTCGCGCTGAAGCTTGCCGGCATGCCGAAGGCTAAAATCGCCGAAAAGGTCCAGCAGACGGCGCGCATGCTCGAACTGGAGCCGCTGCTTGAACGCCTGCCCAAGGCGCTTTCCGGCGGCCAGCGCCAGCGTGTTTCCATGGGCCGGGCGATCGTCCGCGATCCGTCGGTTTTCCTGTTCGACGAACCGCTGTCAAATCTTGATGCCAAGCTGCGCGTTCAGGTGCGCGGCGAGATCGCCGATCTTCACAAGCGCCTCGGCACCACGTCGATCTATGTCACCCACGACCAGGTCGAAGCGATGACGCTTGGTCAGAAGATCGTCGTGCTGCGCGATGGCCGCGTCGAACAGGCCGGCGCGCCGCTGAAGCTCTATGACGATCCGGTCAACACCTTTGTCGCCAGTTTCCTCGGCACGCCGTCGATCAATCTGATCGCGGCGACGGTCGAGGGGGCGAATGGTGAAGCCGCGGCCAGGCTTGTCGACGGCACGCTGCTGCCGCTCGGCGCGGGCCATGGCTTCGCTCCGGGACAGCAGATCCTCTACGGCATCCGGCCCGAACATGTCCGGGTGCTCGATGGACGTCAGGCGGGTGGCGTCAGCGCCACCATCCACGCGGTCGAAAATACCGGTTCCGACATGGTGATCCTGTCGGATGCGGACGGTTTCCGGATGACGGCGGCGTTCAAGGAACAGCGCCCGCTTGCCGCCGGCCAGGACATCACCATCGTTCCCGATCCGTCAAAGGTGCGTGTTTTTGATGCTGAGAGCGGGAAACGCATCCGCCGCAGCGAAGACAGCTGAGACGCGAAGAGAAGAAATGAAACAGATGCGCAGCTGCCGGCCGGCGTGCCGGTGGCCTGTGCCAGAATGTGGAAAATTGTAAGCCATGTTTAACGAAGCGTTTAAGGTCGAACAGCTTCTCGAAGGCTTGAAGCAAAGGCCGGACTGGAAACCCTTTCCCGGTATCGAAGAGCGGACGCGCTGGGACGCGATCGCCGCTGATCCGAACCTTGCTCTGCCTGTGAAAGGCATTCTGGCGGTCGCCGACAGTATTCTGGACGAGGAAATCGATCCTCTGACCGGCTCCATGTACATGAATTTCATGACCAATGGAGACCGCGTCTTCTACGAGGAGAATTATTTCCGGCGCCGCTATGAACTCTCTCATCTCGTCATGGCCGAATGTCTGACGGCGAAGGGAACCTATGTCGCCAAGATCATCGATTATATCTGGGACATTCTCGGCGAGGTCAGCTGGTGCGTGCCGGCGCATAATTTCGCCGGCCAGCATGACATGGTGATGTTCAAAGCGCCCAATCCGTGGAAAGCGGATGATCCGCTGCCCGTTCCCGGCGATGACTATCTCGATCTCTTCGCCTGCGAGACGGCGGCAACGCTTGCGGAAAGCTGCTATCTGCTGAAAAGCCTGCTGCTTGAAACGGTTCCCTCGCTTTATTATCGCATCCATGGCGAGATCGACCGCCGGGTGCTGAGCCTCCTGGAGGGACCGAAGCTTTACGGCTGGTATCTTGGCCGCAACAACTGGACCGCCTGGTGCTCTCATAATCTGCTTTTGACCGCCTGCTATGTCGTCGATGATCCGCAGCGGCTGGCCAGTATCGCGCTGAAGCTGATGGTGCCGATGCAGCGTTTCTTTGACACGATCGAACCGTCAGGGGCGTGCATTGAGGGACCCGGCTACTGGGTCGTCAGCGCCGGCCGGCTTGCCGGTTTCGTCAGCCTGGTTCAGGAGCGTTTCGGCCTCGATCTTAAGCCCGGCGAAAATGAGAAGTTCCGCAATTTCGGCGAACATATCCTGCCGCTCAACATCGGCAGCAACCTGTTCGTCAACTTCGCCGATGGCGGCCTGAAGATCGATCTCGATCAGGGCCTGATCAGCCGCTATGCGCAACTGATCGGTTCAGCCCAGCTTGCCAGTCTGGTGCGCGAGGATGTCGACCGGATCGCTGCCCGCAAGATCGCCAGTCCCGGCCGCGCGCGTGGCCGCAATGACTATGCCCGCCAGTTTCTGGTTCATCTGACGCGGCTGTTGTACTGGACGCCGGACAAGGATGCGATTTCGCCGCGGGTCTGCGAAAAAAGCGTCTTCCTTGCCGACATGCAGATGCTGATCGCCCGCTCGGACACGACCCCCGGCAAGGGGCTGATGCTGAGTGCGATTGCCGGAAGCAACGATCCGCATGTCAATCACCACTCCCATAATGATGTCGGCCATTTCAGCGTCTGTCTTGACGGCGAGCCGCTGCTGATCGATCTCGGTCAGGGCGCCTATTCCCGCGCTACCTTTACCGAAACCCGCTATGATATGTGGCATATCAGCTCCAGGGGACATAATGTTCCTGCCGTCAACGGCATGCTGCAATTTGCCGGCGTCGGAGCTGAAGCGCGTGATGTCGTCTACCGTCATGACGGGGCGATGAGCCTTCTGTCGCTTGATGCCAGCCCTGCCTATTTCCGTGAACCGCGCGATAATCGCTTCTTCCGCCAGATCAGTTTCGATCATCAGGCGGCAACCATCGATATCCGCGACGAGATTACGCTTGGCGAAGCGCTGACGGACTTCCAATTGCCGCTGAATGTCTCCGACCGCGACATCCTCGTCAACGCGGATGGGAGCGTGAGGATTGCCGGTCGGGAAGGCGGATTGCTGATCAGGCCCGACAATCTGAAAGTCACCGGCGTCGACCCGGTCGAAATCACCGATCCGCGTCATCTGGAAGTCTGGGGACCACGGGTCTTCACGATCCGTCTTGAGGCCATTGACCTCAGCCATCCGGTCTTCGGACTGAAGATCAGCATCGTCTGACGCTTTCGAAGACCATTCTTGCCCGGCCGGTTCCTCCCGACCGGCCGGGCGCTTCAATGATCCGCTCCGCAAGGTGAACCAATGCGCAAAATTGTCTCTTTCAACCGGGACTGGACCTTCTCGCCCGGCTTTCACGCCGCTGCTGCCGGCACGGATTGCCAGGGCTCAGCCGTTACCCTGCCGCATAATGCGGTCGATCTGCCCTTTTCCTATCTCGACGAGACGTCGTACTGGAAGGCATTCACCTATCAGAAGCGTTTCACGGCAGATGCGGACTGGGCGGGCCGGGAGGTGGTGCTGGTTTTTGATGGCGCCATGGCCAACAGCGTGGTCTATCTGAATGGCGTTGAGATTGCAGCGCATCCGGATGGCTATACGCCCTTCGAAGCGCGGCTGACGGAGCACCTCATCGTCGGCGACAACCTGCTCACCGTCAAGGTCGACGGCTCGGAAAACAAGGCCATACCGCCTTTCGGTGCGCGGATCGATTATCTCACCTATGCCGGCATCTACCGCGATGTCTGGCTGGAAGTCCGGGCACCGGTATCGATCGCCAACTGCAAGGTCGAGACGCCGGATGCGCTGGCACCGTCAAAACGCGTTCACATGGTGGTTTCGATCGCCAATCCTCAGACCCGCCCGCTGGATGGCGCCCGGCTCGAGGCGGTGATCGAGACGATGGCAGGCGTGGCGATTGCGACCGGGTCTCTGCCGGTCTCTGGCGAAGAGGTGACGCTGGATTTTGACGGGCTTGATGATGTGGCACTCTGGGATATCGACAGCCCGGTGCTTTACCGCGTGGCGCTGAAACTGACGACGGCGAGCGGTGAAGACGTCAGATCGGTGCGCTTCGGTTTCCGCGCTATCGCCTTCGAAGCCGAAGGTTTCAGCCTGAACGGCAGACCGCTGAAACTGCGTGGGCTCAATCGCCACCAGTCCTTCCCCCATATCGGCTATGCGCTCGGCCGTGCGGCCCAGATCCGCGATGCCGAGATCCTGAAGCATGAGCTGAAGCTCAATATCGTCCGCACCTCGCATTATCCTCAGTCCAGCTGGTTTCTCGACCGCTGTGATGAGATCGGCCTGCTGGTGTTCGAGGAAATCCCCGGCTGGCAGCATGTCGGCGACGATGCCTGGCAGGCGGCGGCGGTGGACAATGTCGCTGCCATGATCCGGCGCGACTGGAACCACCCCTCGATCATCATCTGGGGCGTGCGCATCAATGAAAGCCGCGACGTGCATGACTTCTACACCGAAACCAACCGCGTCGCCCATGCGCTGGACAGCACCCGTCCGACCACCGGCGTGCGTTGCATCACCGACAGCGAGCTTCTGGAAGACGTCTATTCGATGAATGATTTCATCCTCAATATGGAGGAAATCAGCGGCCAGCGACCGCGCACGGCGCTCAGGCCACGCCGAGAAGTGACGGGGCTGGACCGGCCGGTGCCCTATCTGATCACCGAGTTCAATGGCCATATGTATCCGACCAAGGTCTACGATCAGGAGCAGCGGCAGGCAGAACATGTCACCCGCCATCTTGAGGTTCTGGATGCCGCCTATGGCGATCCGGAGATTGCGGGCGCGATCGGCTGGTGTGCCTTCGACTACAATACCCACAAGGATTTCGGCTCCGGCGACCGGATCTGCCATCATGGCGTCATGGATATGAATCGCGAGCCGAAATTCGCAGCCTATGTCTATGCCAGCCAATGCGACCCGCAGGAGGGTGTCACGCTGATGCCGGTGACCTACTGGACGCGCGGCGACCGCAATCATGGCGGTGTTCTGCCACTGATCATCCTGACCAATTGCGATGAGGTGGAACTCGATTTCGCCGGTCATCCGCCACGCCGCTTCACGCCTGACCGCGCGCTCTACAAGCATCTGCCGCACGCGCCGGTGATCATCCGTCGCGAGGATTATCCCGGGCCGGAATTCGGACATTGGGGCATGGGCTGGCAGGATGTCACCTTCACCGGCTATGTCGATGGCGCACCGGTCAAGACCGCCCGCTACATATCCAATCCGCTGCCGAGCGACCTGTCGGTGACGCCCGATGCGGCGGCCATCGGCGAAGATGACTGCGTCCGGGTGATGGTGCGGGTGCTGGATCAGGCCGGCAACAGGCTGCCCTATCTGTTCGAGCCGATCTCGGTCAGCATCGAGGGACCGGGCGCACTTGCCGGTCCCGCTCAGCGGTCGCTGAATGGCGGAACGGCCGGGTTCTGGGTCACGGCCCGCGGTCCTGGCGTCATCACCATCGCCGTCTCCCATGCGGGGCTCGGAACGAAACGGGTGAGGGTAACGGCAGGCGGGGCTGAGGCAGAGACCGGCGGGATCACCCGGTAGAGCGCCGGGCGTCCTTTTGGACGCACCTGGACGCTCCATCTTATTGAATCTACGCGCCGGTCCGATGGCGCCAGACCGGCACTCACGGGCGCAGCCATGCACGGGCGGCCGTCTCAGCGCGGGTGCCGCACCTCGATCACGGTCACCCGTTCGGCAAGGCGGTCAAGGGCGTGCTCAATGGTCCGGCGCGCATTGGCGTCGAGATTGGCGTCCCATTCATCCAGGAAGATCAGGTCAACCGTATCGTCGTCCAGCATCTCATTGATCAGGCGGAGCATGATCTCGCCGGTGGAGCCGGTTGCATCCGGTTCGGCAAGGGCGGCAGGCGCTGCGGGTATGAACACATAGGGCTTCTTCCCCGCCCGCGCCGCGAGCAGGGCAAGCAGGGTCGACTTGCCGCAGCCATTCGGCCCTTCGATCAGATGGCGCCCGTGCGCAAACCGGGTGGCATCTATGGTTTCGAGATCGCCGGCGAGCGGTACATGGTTGATGGTGATGCGGTCGGCACTGATGCGGCGGCTGACATTCTTCTCCGTTTGCGACGGCAGGTCGTCGAGATCGATATTGCGGATCTCTTCAAGCAGCCGTGGCGCGGAAAAGCAAAGCTGAGCCACGCCGATGATCTGCGAAATGATCTGGATATGGCGGGGAAAGCTGGCGATCAGCACGCTGAGAAAGGCGATGTCGCCGGCATGGGTTGAAAACAGCCTGAAGGTGATGGTGAGGATCAGTGCCAGCGCCAGCGCACCGACAAGACTTGTGCCGGCGGCAATCCGGCGTTCGCGGGCGCAAAAGCGTCGTTCGGCGTCGTTCAGCGCGGCGTTCATGCGCTGCGCGGCAGCCTGGCGCTGGCGCTGCGAGCCGATGGTCAGCCGCGTCCAGCTGCTGCGAATGCCCCTGTCGAGTGCGACGCGGGCCTCCTGGGCGGCCCGGGAACAGACGCGGATATCGCGATGCAGAATGCGGAATGTGACGAGCGAAATCACGGCCGTCATCGCATAGGCGAGAAAATATTTCGCATCAACAAAGATCAGGATCGGCACGATGGTGAAGAGCGCATTGAAGAAGCTGCTCAGGAAACCCTCGACAATCGTCACGGTTGACTGGGCGACGACATAGGCCTCGGACGCCGCCGCCGCGAGCGCGCGGTCGCGCACCGGTCCGTTGGCATAATCGAGCGGCTGCCGGGCAAAGCGCCTGGAATAGCGCTGCACCTGGCCGACCATGATGGCGACCTGCCATCGCGCCTGGGTCGGCTGAATGAAATAGGCCGGTAGATGCGGCAGCAGAAACAGGCAGGCGGTCAATATCAGCATTGGCCATGGGTTCTGTCCGCCAGCAACATTTTTGACCACAGCGGCCAGTGAATAGACCGTTCCGCCGACAAGCGATTGCTGCACGAGTGTCAGTCCAAGCAGGACGAAGAAATGCGGTGATCCGAACCGGGCAAAGGTAAAGATCGCGGAATAGCGGTGTTCGGGCAGGTGGTCCTGAGCCGGCAAGGATTGCGTGAGAAATGTCATGGCTTACCCCTCGATGCTTGCCAGGCTGCAGATCTGCTGCCGGGCATCGGATTCAAATTGCCTTTGGCTGCAGATGACGGGCTTTGTCTGCCTGTCTGCTGCAGAGAAGATCGGGCGTGCCAGCGCTCTGGCGGCGCCCTTTCATGAACGCAATGCGTCAGGGGGGTGTCAGATCAAATCCGGGCAGATTGCTGGCGGTGCCATCGCCGTGGCCATGGCATTGCCGGTACCGGCGCAATCCGGGCAGCCGTTTCTGTTTCATCATTCAGTCCGCCCTCAGTTCTGCGAGCCATGGCCCCTTTTCGACATCCTGCCATTGTTCTTCGATGGTCCAGCCGGTTTGAATGGCCAGGGTCTGAAGCTCGTCGAGCGACAGAAACAGCCAGCCCTCGGCGAGCGAGAGCCTCGAATTGTACTGAAGGCGCGAAATGGTGAGCCCCGGCGGTCGCCCGGCGGCGATGTTGCGGCGGGCATAGTCGCGGCTCCGTGTCAGGGCGGGGGCACAGATGTCGATGGAATCGCACCAGAGCCGCGCACCGGGGGCAGCCGCAAGACGCAGTCGCTCCAGCAGCCTGAGCGCACCGCTCCATGAGCCGGCCAGACCGATATTGTTGCCGAACAGCATGAAGCTGTCGACCTGGCGGGGGGCGAGCGGGGCATTGAGGATATCAAGCCGGACGGCATTGGCAGCGCCACGTGCCCGCGAGACGGCGATCGCCTCTTGCGAACAGTCGATCCCGGTTGCGGCAATGCCGCGCTCGGCGAGCGCAAGCAGGGTGCGACCGGCGCCGCAGCCAATATCCCACACGCGGCCGGATGCGCGGCTGAGGGCGTGATATTCAAAGCCGGCCGGCTCCTTGTCGAAATATTGCGCCATGTCATATTGCTGCGTAAAGCCGTCTTCGCGATGGATGATCAGCTTTTCATCGGTATTGCCGGCGAAATAGCCGGCAATGGCCGCGCCGAAGACCCGGTTCATACTCTCTCTCATGCGGAAAGCCTCTGGCCTTGCGAAGCTGCGATCTCGGGAAAGGCCTTGTAGAAGGCATCCCGCTTGAAGGTTCTGAGCGCCGGCATGGCCTGGCGCCCGCCAATGGCATAGGCATCGACATCAACCGGCAGAAAAATATTTTGCCCGGAAACATGAGCCATCATGTTGCGCGCGGTCAGCGTTTCCAGAGCTGTCTCGATCTCGGATCTTGACAGCACACCATTCAGTTTCTCGAAGAGTTTTTCGGGCGTTGCGCCCTCTCGGGTGGCACGGGCGACGGTTGCGGTCGCCGGGTCAAGGCGATGGCGCAGCGTTTTGGCGCAATCGCGGGTGTCGAGCACCAGAAGCGCGCCCTGTCCGTCTTCTCCCGCCATCAGGATCGTATAGTGATAGGCCTTCTTCCACTGTGCGACAGCGTCGTAGAGCCGTGCAAACAATGGTTTGAGCAGATCGGCATCGACCTCGTCATGTTCGAAGGTGAAGTAATAGGCGAGATCATTGAGCTGCCGGTCGTCGAGCGCATAGACATGCCGGTATGCCGGATCGGGCGCGATGTTTCTGACACCGTAATTGGCGCTGCGTTCAAAATAGGGGCTGAAGCGCAGCAGCACGAAACGGGTGAAATCGGCTGGCGGCGGCAGGTGGCTCAGTAGCGGCAGCAGCGCCAGTGTCCGCTGATAGGCGGGGGCGCGTTCGCCGGGAAAGCCGAACAGCAGGTTCCAGTTGCACTCAAGGGCTTCCTCGTCACAGCCCTTCAGAAGCCGCACATGCTGACCGGCATGAGCGCCCTTGTCGACCAGAGCGAGGATGTCGTCGTCAAGCGCTTCAATGCCCGGCTGGATCGACAGGATCCCGGCCTTGCGGAAACTTGCCAGATAGTGCCGCTTGAGGTTGGATTTCAGCTCATAATAGATGTCGAGATCAAGCCCGGCCTCGGCGAGCATCGGCACGAATGTTTCGAGATATTTCACATCCATGATGTTGTCAGAGGTGAAGATCCGGGCCGGGCGATGGGCTGTAACGGCGTTTTTGATCTGCCTGAGCGCCGTTTCCGGCGACTTGGCGCGGAATGCCATGCGTTCAGAATTGATGCCGCAAAAGGTGCAGTGGTGCTTTGCCCCCCACCAGCATCCGCGCGACGTCTCGAAGACGAGGCTTGGCTGCAGCGTTTCGGCCAGGCCGCGCGCGGTGAGGTCATGATAAAGATCGCGATAGACCGGCTCGGGCAGATCGTCGAGGCAGGTGATCGCCTGCGCTGGAACGGCGCGGCCGGGCGCTGTCTCGCGTGTGATGCAGCCTGGAATACTGGCGATTTCCGACCGCTTGTCTGCAAGGAAGGCGCATACGATCTCAGGCAAGGCAAGGTCGCCTTCGCCATTGACGACCACATCGATAACGCCGAAAGCGTCGATCAGCACGCGGCCGGCCGGTCCCTCGCAATTGGCGCCGCCGAAGACAATCAGACAGTCCGGCACGCGCTGTTTCAGCGCCCGGGCAATCGCAATGCCGGCGAGGGCCTGCTGGAAGACATTGGAGAAGGCAAAAATGCGCGCGCCAGAAGCAGCCAGCGCGTCGGCCCAGCGCGCGATCATGGCCGGTATATCGCCCCGCAGTGCCAGGGCGCGGTTCAAAAGTGCTTGTGGAAGCCGGGTTACCGTCCGGTCGGCCCGGTCAGGCTGGCGGGCATAGGCAAAAAAGGCTTCGTCACGCGCAGCATCCGCCCCGAACACCGCTTCGGCAAAGATCCAGTCGCCGAGAAAGAAGGAAACACCGGGCAGCTCACCGATTTTCAGATAATGTTCAACACCGAGCCGTTCGACAAGATCGAGATAGAGGCTGAACTGGCGGGCACGATAGCCCCGGTCCTCCAGGCCGCCCTGAAGCAGGCCAAGCGCAAGCGAGGAATGGAGCGCCGGCCAGAAGGGCGGGTTTACCAGTGCGATATCAATGCGGCTCATGCAGCCTCGTGCTCCCTTTCGAGCCGTGCAAAGGCCGCTTCGAGTTCTCCGAGACGGGCTGCGCCATGGGCGGTCAAGCCCGCTTCCTGCGCACGCGTTGCCTCAAGGCAGCGGCGCGTCGTATCCAGATATTCAAGCACCTGGCCGGACGTGTGGAGCCGGTGGCGCATCAGGATATAGGCGACGAATGCAGAGTGATACGCCTTGTCGAGCGGGCGCTCGCGGTTGAGGATCGCCGAACGGGCAGGATAATTCTCGAGCACCTTCATCGAATAGCGGAAGATCCGGTGGCAGAGATCATCGATGAACAGGCATTGATGCATATATTCGTGCAGGATCAGCTCGATATAGTCATCAACGTCGGCGGCCGGATTGTGCATGCCGCACCAGATAACGCCGATCGCATCCGACGAGGTGCCGCCGCCATAGCCCTTGACGCGGGCGAAGACGAAGGCGCCGACCACGGCGGTGATCCCGCGATAGGTTTCGGGATAGAGGATCGCAATCTGATCCAGTGCATCGTTGATCCGCGCCTTCAGCAGGCGGACCTCGTTGTCTTCGAAAAGAACGGTGGCAATATCGGCGTCCGATCCCTTGCCCATCAGAGCATGCAGAAGTTTTTCCTCGTCCTGCGTGTTGGGCCGGGCGATCAGAAGCGGCCGCTCATGGATGGGATCGTGCGGGACAGGAACCTTGAGGACCCTGTTGAGAAAAGCAAAAAAGCGGGCACGTTGCGTCTGCCCACCCGTTCTGTCCGGGTCGACGACGCTAAGAAGTGCGTCAATGGAAGAAAGAACCGTCTCCGTCTTATAGACGGGCAGCTGAAAAGGATCGCCGTTCATGGGTTGGTCCGCCTGAATTGAAGACAGATGCGCCGCCGCATCAAAGCGTGCGGCGGCGCATGGCCACATCCTTACTGATGGATGATCATGTTGCTGGGATTTGCCTCGAGCACGTGGCTCTCGAGATAGGCCTCGACATTTTTGCGCAATTCTTCGCGAATGTCGTCCATCACTTCGTTTTCAAGAATATCGTTGTTTTCGATTTGCTCTTTCATAACTTCCTCACTGTTCCTGGAAGTCTATATGCATATCGATGTTTTGCGGTGGATCAATTATATAAGAGAAATAATATTCATTTTCAAAATATGAAATAAATCTTCAGTTATGAATTCTGGTATTTATTTATCAGAAGATAAATAATATTAAATACTAAATGATTTATTGTTCGATTTAGAGGCCGAAAAGATGAATCTGGCCACAAGGTCCAGTCAGCTATTGTTCTGAGCGCGGAAATCATACGCGACCGCAGGGCCGCGTATGACTGCTGTGGAAAATCAGCCCCGCTCGACGCACATGGCAACGCCCATGCCGCCGCCGATGCACAGCGTTGCCAGACCTTTCCGCACGTTCCGCCGCTTCATTTCGTGCAAGAGCGTGACGAGAACGCGCGCGCCCGAAGCGCCGATCGGATGGCCGAGCGCGATGGCCCCGCCATTGACATTGACCTTCGCCGGATCAAGGCCGAGCTCGCTGTTGACGGCGCAGGCCTGGGCGGCAAAGGCCTCATTGGCCTCGACCAGATCAATATCATCAATCGACCATCCGGCACGCTCGAGCGCCTTCAGCGAGGCATTGACCGGGCCGATGCCCATGATCGCCGGGTCGACGCCGGCGGTGGCGAAGGCAGCAATGCGGGCCATCGGCTGAATGCCGCGCAGATCGGCCTCGGTCGCGGACATCAGCACCATCGCGGCAGCGCCGTCGTTCAGCCCCGAGGCATTGCCGGCCGTCACCGTGCCGTTCTCATCAAAGGCAGGGCGAAGCTTGGCCAATGTGGTTTCGTCGGCATCCGGACGGATCTGTTCATCGCGGTCAAAGATCACTTCACTGCGCCGGCTTTTCACGGAAAAAGGCACGATCTCGTCAACAAAGCGGTTTTCACGATCGGCTTCAGCTGCCTTGTGGTGGCTGGCGAGCGCAAAGGCATCCTGCTGTGCCCGGCTGATCTGATAGCGGCTGGCAATGTTTTCCGCGGTGATCCCCATGTGGAAATCGCCGAAGGCATCCATCAGCCCGTCATTCAGCATGGTGTCGACCATGGTGGCATTGCCCATCTTGGTGCCGCCGCGCAGATGCTGGCAATGGGGCGAAAGCGACATGTTCTCCTGGCCGCCTGCGACCATGATCCGGGCTTCGCCGGTAATGATCTGCTGCATGCCAAGGGCAACGGCGCGCAGGCCCGAACCGCAGACCTGGTTGATGCCGAAGGCGGTGGCGGATTCGGAAATCCCGGCCTTCATCGCAGCTTGCCGGGCCGGGTTCTGCCCCTGACCGGCGGTGAGCACCTGGCCCAGAATGACTTCGTCCACCTCATGGCCCGAGACATTTGAGCGGGACAGCGCTTCGCGGATCACGGCAGCACCCAGTTCGTGGGCGGGCACCGTTGACAGCGACCGCATGAAACCGCCGACGGCGGTGCGGCAGGCGCCGGCAATGACGATATCACTCATGCCAGTTCTCCCGCCGTCAGAGCGACATCGAAATCGGCTTCGGTCTTCGCCCTGATTTCTTCAAGGCTCACCCCATCGGCAAGCTCGATCAGCGTCAGTTTTGCCGGTCCATGGCGGGCGACGGTGAAGACGCCGAGATCGGTGATGATGAGATCGGTGACGCGGCTGCCGGTCAAGGGCAGATCGCACTGTTTCAGCAGTTTCGATTTGCCCTTGGCCTCATGCTCCATGACGACGACGACACGCTTGACGCCGGCGACGAGGTCCATCGCTCCGCCCATGCCCTTGACCATCTTGCCGGGGATCATCCAGTTGGCGAGGTCGCCATTTTGCGCCACCTGCATGGCACCGAGGATCGACAGATCGATATGGCCGCCGCGGATCATGGCGAAACTGTCGGCACTGGAAAAATAGCTTGTCTCCGGCAGCGCCGTCACCGTCTGCTTGCCGGCATTGATCAGGTCGGCATCTTCCTCGCCCTCGAAGGGGAAGGGGCCCATGGCCATCATGCCGTTCTCGCTCTGCAGGCGGACATCCATGCCCTCGGGAATGTAATTGGCCACCAGCGTCGGAATGCCGATGCCGAGATTGACATAGAAGCCATCCTGCAGTTCACGCGCCGCGCGGGCCGCCATCTGTTCACGTGTCCAGGCCATCAGACTGCCTCCTCGGTGCGGCTGCGGGTGGTGCGCTGCTCGATATGCTTCTTCGGGTTCGGCACCTCGACGATACGCGAGACGAAAATGCCGGGCGTGTGGATATGGTCGGGATCGATGGTGCCGGCGGGCACCAGATGCTCGACCTCCGCCACTGTCAGCTTCGCCGCGGTTGCCATCATCGGATTGAAGTTGCGCGCGGTCTTGCGGTAGACAAGATTGCCTTCGCTATCGCCCTTATAGGCATGGACCAGTGCGATATCGGCAAACAGCGAGCGCTCCATCAGATAGTCTTCGCCGTCAAATGTCCGGACTTCCTTGCCCTCGGCAATCATGGTTCCGACACCCGTTTTGGTGAAGAAGGCAGGAATACCGGCGCCACCGGCGCGGATGCGCTCCGCCAGCGTGCCCTGCGGGTTGAATTCCAGCTCCAGCGCGCCGGAGAGAAACTGTTCGGCAAACAGCTTGTTCTCGCCGACATAGGACGAGATCATCTTGCGGATCTGCTTTGTCGCCAGCAGCCGGCCAAGGCCGATCCCGTCAACGCCGGCATTATTGGAAATCACTGTCAGATCCCGCGCGCCAGAGGCCTCGACGGCCTCGATCAGTGCCTCGGGGATACCGCACAGGCCGAAGCCGCCCGACATGATCACCATGCCGTCCCTGATCTCGCCGGCCAGCGCCTCCGCCGCAGACGAAAATTGCTTTTTCATGATGTCTCCTCCCGGTTTCCAACCGTTTCTGAAGACTAAAATAGGCTTGATATTTGTCAGGCGTTAGTCGTATTTCTACGATATGGCCACACCGCAAACCGCACCATACCGCTTCCCGCTCGCCGATATCCCGGTGCCCATGGTCTATGCCACGCATCGCATTATCCGCGATTGCAACGCCGAATTTGCCGCCGTTTTCGGCTATGAGCGCGAAAGCCTGATCGACCGCAGTTTCTCGCGTCTCTATCCGGGGCTGGAGGATTTCGTCCGCACCGGCGAGATGTGGCGGGTGAACCTGCCGGAACACGCCATCTATTATGACGAGCGGATCATGGCCGCCAGTTCAGGCCAGCGCTTCTGGTGCCGGGTGCGCGGCCGCTCCTATGATCTCACGGATCCCTTCGCTGCAGCGCTCTACTGTTTCGAACCGATGACCCGACCGGTGACAGGTGCCACGATGAAGCTGACGGGACGGCAGCGGCAGATCCTGACGCTGGTCTCGCAGGGCAAGACCAATGCGGCGATCGCTGCCGAGATCGGGCTGTCGGCCCGCACTGTTGAAGCGCACCGGCTGCGACTGACCCGCGCCCTCGGCCTTGCCAACAGCGCCGAGCTTTTGACATGGTTCCTCAACAGCGAGCAGTGAGGTTCATTCAGCCGCGTTCGACGATATGGGCAGCTTCGGCATCGCCCAGCGCCTGCAGCAGGGCGCTGGTATTGGCAACGCCGAACTTCTTCAGCATCCGGGCGCGATAGACCTCGACCGTGCGGTGGGAGAGCTCGATCCTTTGCGCAATTTCCTTGCTGGTCAGTCCTTCCGACAGCAATGAGACGATCTCACGCTCGCGCCGGGTAAGCGCATGATAGGGGCGGGAGATGGAGAGGTCGGCAAAGCTCCAGACCGCGCGCTGCAACGGTTCGTCGGGTGTGAAGGAATGGCCGCGTACCCGGCACCAGAACAGCGTGCCGTCCTTTTTCGCCATGATCCGCTCATCCCAGTAGCTGTTGCCCTGTTTCAGCTGTTCGACGCCACGATCGCGGATATTCACGAATTCGGCTTCGGATGGATAGAGCAGGGAGAAGGTCTGTTCCTTCAGGGCATCGCGCTCATAGCCGAACATGCGGGCAAAGGTCAGGTTGCAGTCGCGGATCACCCGGTTTTCGGTAACAACAAGACCGACCGGCGCATAGGTAAAGGCAAGTTCGGCAAAGTCGCCATCGCGAAAGGCGTCCTCAATACGTATTCTCACAATATTCCCCAAGCCTGCCGGTCTCATGTAGTCTTCCCGCCGGAGGATATGTCAGGGCAAGCGTGCCGACAACTGTCGTGCTTGCCCTTCATGGAGGAGACAATCATGACCAATCTGTCGCGGCTCTTCGGGCCGCTTGTTCTTGGCGTGGCTCTGGCGACGGGCGCCCATGCCGGTGATCCGATCAAGATCGCCCTGGTGCACGGGCTTTCCGGCAGCACGTTTGAGACTTTTTCCAAGCAGAGCGAGACCGGTTTCGAGCTCGGGCTGGAATATGCCACCAACGGCACCAACGAAATCAATGGCCATCCGATCGAGATCATCCACAAGGATACGCAGTTCAAGCCGGACGTTGCCCGCGCAGTGCTGGCGGAAGCCTATGGCGATGACGATGTCCTGCTGGCCGTCGGGGCAACATCATCCGGTGTCACGGCGGCCATGCTGCCGGTCGCCGAAGAATATGAAAAGCTGCTGATCGTCGAGCCGGCCGTTGCCGACAGCCTGACCGGGCCCGACAGCAACCGCTATGTGTTCAAGACCTCGCGCAATTCGTCTATGGACATGCAGGCCCAGGCGCTGGCGCTGAAGCCGGACGAAAACCTTTATGTCGCAACGCTGGCGGAAGATTATGCCTTCGGCCGTGACGGCATCACCGCCTTCAAGACTGCACTGGATGGCTCCGGCGCCACGGTCGTTGATGAGGAATATGTGCCGCAGGGCACCACCGATTTCACCGCTGCCACCGAACGCATGTTCAACGCGCTGAAAGACAAGCCGGGCCGCAAAGTCATTCTCGTCTATGTCGCCGGCGGCGGTGACCCGATGGGCAAGATCCTCGCCATGGAGCCGGACCGCTATGGCATCGAATTGTCGACCACCGGCAATATTCTCTCGGTGCTGCCGACGTATAAGCGCGTGCCCGGCATGGAAGGTGCGGTCTATTACTATTACGAGGACTACGACAATCCGATCAATGACTGGCTGGTGAAGACCCATGAGGCGCGCTATGGCACGCCGCCGGATTTCTTCACCGCTGGCGGCATGGCGGCGGCGCTTGCCGTGGTCAAGGCGATCGAAACGGCCAAAACGCTTGATACCGAAGGTCTGATCACGGCCATGGAAGGCATGAGCTTTGATACGCCCAAGGGCGAAATGACCTTCCGTCCGGAAGACCATCAGGCGCTGCAGTCGATGATCCACTTCAAGATCAAGGTTGATCCGAATGTCGACTGGGCAATTCCCGAACTGGTCCGTATCATTCAGCCCGACGAGATGAATATCCCGATCGGCCGCAACAACCAGAAATGACGGTAGTTTCGTGATACATCCCTCTCTTGTTACCGAGGATCTGACGATCCGGTTCGGCGGCCATGTGGCCGTCGACCAGGTGAGCTGCGCTTTCAGGCCCGGCGAGCTGACCGTGATCGTCGGCCCCAACGGCGCCGGCAAGACCACCTTCTTCAACCTGATTTCCGGCCAGCTGAAAGCGACGTCGGGCCGGGTGATGAAGGACGGCGCCGATATCACCCGGCTGTCACCCTCGGCGCGCGCGCGCCATGGTGTCGGCCGCGCCTTTCAGCTCACCAATCTGTTTCCGGCATTGTCGGTGCTGGAAAATATCCGCCTCGCCGTGCAGGCCCGCGAAGGGGCCGGATGGCATATGTTCAGAAGCGTCGGCTCCTTCCGCGACATCAATGCACGGGCCGAACGCTATCTCGAAGCCGTGCGGCTGACCGAAGCGGCCCACAAGCCCGCTGCCTCGCTGCCGCATGGCGATCAGCGCAAGCTGGAAGTGGCGCTGTTGATGGCCATGGAGCCGGATATCTACATGTTTGATGAACCGACCGCCGGCATGTCGCTCGACCACGCGCCCGATGTGCTCGATCTGATTGCCGAGATCAAGCATGACCATTCCAAGACCGTGCTGCTGGTGGAGCACAAGATGGAGGTGGTGCGTGCGCTTGCCGACCGTATCATCGTTCTGCATAACGGCGCGCTTCTGGCCGATGGTCCGCCAGCGGAGATGATGGCAAGCCAGATCGTCCGCGATGTCTATCTCGGCAAATCCGGGGAGGCGGCGGCATGAGCGCGCTTCTGACGGTTCAGAACATGAAGACCGATATCGGCCAGTATAAGGTCCTGCATGATGTCTCCTTTGCCGTGCCGGAGGAGGGCGTTTTCGTTCTGCTGGGACGCAATGGTGCCGGCAAGACCACGACGCTGCGCTCGATCATGGGCCTGTGGCAGCCATCACCCGGCTCGGTCCTGTTTCGTGGGACCGACATTACCGGGCTGCACACAGCCGATATCGCCCGGCTCGGCATCGCCTATGTGCCCGAGGATATGGGCATTTTCGGCGGTCTCACCGTGGCGGAGAATCTGGTGCTGGCAACGGCAACGGGTGTGCCGGACGACACCCGTCTTGGCCGCATTTTCGAACTCTTCCCGGCCATCGAAAAATTCTGGTCCAGACCGGCGCGCGCGCTTTCGGGCGGACAGAAGCAGATGCTGGCGGTGGCCCGCGCCATTATCGAGCCGCGCGCGCTGATATTGATCGACGAGCCGACCAAGGGGCTGGCGCCGGCGATCATCGACGCCATGGCCGATGCTTTTGCCGAGGTCGCCGCAACAACACCGATCCTGCTGGTCGAGCAGAACTTCCATTTCGCCCGCCGGCTCGGCCGGAACGTTGCCGTGATCGAGGACGGTCAGGTCGTCCATCAGGGCACGATGGCTGATTTCACCGCCGACCGGGATCTGCAGGAACGGCTCTTGAGCCTTTCTGCCTGAGGGAAAGCTATGTCTGAACTGATGAAATTCTTCGAACGGCTTGGCGGGGTCAATCTGTTGCCGGTTATCCTGGCAGTCATTGCCTTCGCGCTGATCGGCCAGCCGTCGTCCTTCGCGACGCTCACGATTGCGGGGCTGGCCATGGGGATGATGGTATTCCTGATGGCCTCCGGCCTGTCGCTGGTCTTCGGCATGATGGATGTGCTGAATTTCGGCCACGCCGCCTTCATCTCCTTCGGCGCCTTCATCGCCGCAAGTGTTCTGGCCGGCCTCAATGGCTGGCTCGGCGCCGACAGCGTGTTTCTGTCCGGCCTTGCCTTTG
The DNA here is from genome assembly GCF_013184775.1 of Martelella sp. HB161492. Taxonomy (GTDB): domain Bacteria; phylum Pseudomonadota; class Alphaproteobacteria; order Rhizobiales; family Rhizobiaceae; genus Martelella. The sequence goes on along the minus strand of NZ_JAATVV010000016.1, from coordinate 2,822 downwards.
CGCTTGCCTTCGTCGCGGCCCTCACCTTTGGCCTGGCTGCGGGCTGGTTCTTCGAAACCGTGGTGATCAAGCCGGTCTATCGTGATCATCTGCGCCAGATCCTCATCACCATGGGCGCGATGATCGTCGAGGAGCAGATCATTCTGGCAATCTGGGGCGGCACGCCGATCGCCGTCCCGAGGCCGCATTTTCTCGAGGGCGCCTGGATCATCGGTGATGTGTCGATCGAGATCTATCGCGTCTTCGCCTTTCTGCTTGGCCTGATCGCCTTCGTCGGTCTCTACATGGCGCTGAACCATACCCGCATCGGCCTGCTGATCCGCGCCGGTGTCGAGAACCGCGAAATGGTCGAGACGCTCGGCTTTCGCGTCGACCGGCTGTTCGTTGCCGTCTTCATGGTCGGCTCGGCACTGGCAGCACTCGGCGGCGCCATGTGGGGCGGCTATCAGACGCTGATCACGCCGGCCCTTGGCAGCCAGATGATGATCATCGTCTTCATCGTCGTCATCATCGGCGGGCTTGGTTCCATCGGCGGCACGCTGCTCGGCGCCATCACGGTCGGGCTCGTCACCAATTATGTCGGTTTCCTGGCGCCGAAAATGGCGCTGGCGTCGAACATGATCCTGATGACGGCGATCCTGCTGTGGCGCCCCAACGGATTGAGGCCTGCTGTCAAATGATGAACCGGATCACCTATGGCGCGCTCGGCGTCAAGATTGCAGCCCTGCTGATCTGGGCCGTCCTGCTCTTCGCGCCCTTTCTGTTTCAGGATGTGCGCGCGCTCGAAGTTGCCGCCCGCGTGCTGATCTTCATCGCGCTTGTGGCAAGCTATGATCTCCTCATCGGCTATACCGGCATCGTCTCCTTTGCCCACACCATGTTCTTCGGCTTCGGCGCCTATGGTGTGGCAATCGCACTCAAGCATTATGGTCCCGGCTGGGCAGAGGTGGCCCTTGGCGCTCTGGCAGGTCTTGTCGTCTCGGCGATTGTGGCGGCGGCCATCGGCCTGCTGAGTTTACGCGTCAAGGCGATCTTCTTTGCCATGATCACCCTTGCTGCCGGTTCCGTCGTGCTGGTGCTGGCCTCGCAGATGTCGCAATTTACCGGCGGCGAGGACGGTATGACCTATGCCGCGCCGGCGCTGTTCAAACCGGCGACCAAGCTCCTCATCGATGCCCATGGCAAGGTGGTGAGCCTGTTCGGCGTGAAGCTCAATGGCAAGCTGGCGGCCTATTATTTCGTCTTCGTGTTTTCAGGCCTCGTCTTCGCCGCCATGCTGCGGCTGGTGCTCTCTCCGCTTGGTACCGTGTTGAAGGCGATCCGCGAGAATGAGGGCCGGGCCGAGGCCATCGGCTACCGGGTGGTGGCCTATCGCACCTTCGTCTTCACGATCTCCGCCGTTGCTGCCTCGCTGATCGGCTCGGTCTATGCGGTCTGGCTGAAATATACCGGGCCGGATACCACGCTCTCCTTCGCCATCATGGTCGATATCCTGCTGATGGTCGTCATTGGCGGCATGGGGACGATGTGGGGCGCGGTGATCGGTGCGGCGCTCTTGGTCGTGGCCCAGTTCTATCTGCGCGACATCATGGAAGCGGCCGCCACGGCACTTGCGCCAATACCGCCGGCCGCTGCGCTGATGAACCCGGACCGCTGGCTGCTCTGGCTCGGCCTGCTCTTCATTCTCCTCGTCTACTTCTTCCCCAAGGGCATTGCCGGAACGGCGATGGAAAAGGGCAAACGATGATGCAGCAACCGCGTTTTTCCTTTGTGCCCGTTGGCCGCCACGAGCTTCATGTCACCGAATGGGGCGCGCGGGATGCGCCGGCCATCGTGCTCTGGCATGGCCTCGCCCGCACCGGCCGCGATTTCGACGAACTGGCGGCAGCACTTTCGCAGGACCATTTCGTTCTCTGCCCGGATACGATCGGGCGTGGCCTGTCCAGCTGGGCGCCGGCGCCGGAGACCGACTATTCGCTGAAATCCTACGCCAATCTGGCCATCGGCATGCTGGATCACTATCAGATCGCCCGTGCCGGCTGGCTCGGTACATCCATGGGCGGGCTGATCGGCATGCGGATCGCCTCCGGCGCCTATGCCGCCCGGCTATCCTTTCTGGTGGTCAACGACATCGGGCCGGAACTGCCGCAGTCGGCGGTCGATCGCATCATCGCCTATGCCGGCAGCGCGCCGGTCTTCGCCTATCTGCACGAGGCCGAAAACTGGTTCCGCACCGCCTATCTGCCCTTCGGACCGGCGCCGGCGCCGTTCTGGACGCGTATGACCCGCACCTCACTGCGCCGGTGCAGCGATGGCAGGCTGACGACCCATTATGATCCTGAGATCGTGGTGCAGTTCACCGCATCGGCCAGCGAATTGACGAGCTGGGAGCGCTATCGCCGGATCACATTGCCAACCCATCTGATCTGGGGCACGCAATCTGATCTTCTCACGGCCGACATCGTCGCAAGAATGAGCGCCCAAGGCCCGAGACCTGACGTTACCGCCTTTGCCGATTGCGGCCATGCGCCCTCATTGGCGCAGCCCGAGGCTATCGCTGAAGTCAGACGGCAGATCAGCCGCCTGGAAGATCTCTGCTGAATGCATATCATCGGTCATTCGTCGGTTTTGCCCGCAGTTTCTGCCTAATTTGTGTGCACCCTACATGTCTGCCATCTGCCTGTGCAGACGGCAAAGCCGCGTCGATCCTGAAACCGCAATCCATCGAAAATTTGAAAAATGATCAAAAGAACCAGTGTGTTATGAGATTTTTGGGAAAAAGGGGAGAAATAGCGTTGACGGTATTGGTTAGGTAGGTCTAT
>NZ_JAATVV010000015.1 GCF_013184775.1 Martelella sp. HB161492 | reverse complement strand
TTCGACATGGTCACCTCCACCAAGGTGCTCACCATTGTCGAAGACGCGATCGGCGCGCTGAAGTAAGCACTCAGGAAAGCGAAACCGCCCGGCCCCGCCGGGCGGTTCTGCCTTCGGTCAACCGTCTTGAAAAGCCGCAGCCCCACATCTACACTCGCCGGCATGGAGAGCGTCACCGAGTTCAGGTTGCTGGCGAAATTTGTTCTGGCCTGCCAGAACCTGAGGATTTCCGAGGCCGCTGCCGGACAGGGGCTCAGAGCCTCCACGCTCAGCACTGCGCTGAAGACACTCGAAACCCGGATCGGCATGAGCCTGTTTTCGCGACAGGGCGGACATCTCGGGCTTCTGCCCTCCGCCTTCTGGCTCTACCGCGATGCCTGCCACATCCTCCAGCTCGAACATCAGGCCCGCAACTATGCCGGCCGCACCGCTGATCAGCCTCTCGAAAAACTGGTCATCGACATCGATCTTTCCTTCGCGATCGGGCGCCTGTCCAAGGCGGTGGACCGCGCCATTCATGACATGGGCATCATCGCGCCGCAAACGCTGATCGACTGCCGCTTTGCCGATGTCCGCTCACATCATTCCGACGCTGAAGTCGGGCTTTATGAGCGGATCCCGCGTGAACGGACCGCTCAGATCGACATATTTTCCTATCCGGAAATCGAGATGAGCGATTACGCCTTTGCCGAGGTGCTCTATTCCGATCCCTGGGTCTCCGTCAGCGCCTCACCGGGCGATGCACCGCCCAATCTCGTCACCGACCGGCTGGCCGTCACCCGCATGCGCCCGGCACTCGCCAATGCCATTGCCCGCTATGTCGAGCTCAACGGCCTCGGCAATCAGCTGCGCGTGATCGATGCCGACCCGCATGATCTCGGCCAGCTGCTGACCGAGAACCCGCATCTGCGCTTCCTGCTGCCCGCCTCCATCCTTTCCGCCCGCATGGGCCTGCATCAGGTGGCAGCGACCCCGCTCAGCCCGCCCTTGATTTCGCATGTCGGGACGCGCATCAGCGGTGCGCTCTCCGGTCGCGCCAGAACCTTCCTTGGCCTTGTGAAGGAAAATCTCGCAGCGCCCGAGGACAATATCGTCTTTGAGCCGGATACGACCATGCGGCAGATCCAGCTTTTCAACCTTGCCTGTCGCAGTGGCGGCATTTCGGCAGCGGCCCGGGTTGCCAATCTTTCCCAACCCTCGGTTTCCGCCCAGCTGCAGAAGCTGGAGGAAAGTGTCGGCAGCGCGCTTTTCACCCGTCGCAGCGATGGCAGCTCGATCTCGGATGCCGGCGACCGGCTGCTGCCCTTCACGCTGGAAATAGAAGCGCGTGAGGCGGCCATGCACAGGCTGTCACGCGATATTGCCGCCCATACACAGGCAATTGTTTCGGTCGGCACGCTGCCAAGCTCCGGCCATGACAGCGTGCTGACGGCACGCGTGGCGGAAATGGCCACCCGGATCCATGATCTCAATCCGCATTGGCGGCTGGAAATCAGCGAGGCGTCCAACACCGCACTCAATGAGCGGGTCCGCTCCGGCACGCTGAACCTTGCCATCGTCGGCATGGCCGGACCGAAAGTCGGGCGCATCGCGCTCGGCCCCAGCGAACCGCTTTCCGTCATCGCCAATCCGGCCATCAATCTTGGCGACGGCCCGACCCTGACCCTTGAAGCGGTTTGCCGCCTGCCGCTGGTGATGGGCAGCCGGCATCTGAGCATCCACCAGACCGTCATGGCCGCAGTCCGGGCGCGCCATCTCAGGCTGCAGCCGGCCGTCGAGGTTGGCTCGCTGCCGCTGGCGATCGCCATGGCCAGACGCGCGCCGCTCTGCACCGTACTGCCAGCATCGTCCGTCCGCCGCGACGTCGCCGAGGGACGACTGAAGACAATGCCGATTGCCGCCGAAGATATTTCCGGCCAGCTTTCGGTGATCTTTTCCATGGACCGGGCGCTTTCCACCGCCGAACGGGCCATCATCCAGGCGTTGATTGCAAGCTTCGCCGAACTGCAGACAGAACAGGACAGACCCGGCCATGACGGCAGCCTTCTCGAATCCGATTGACGCCTTTCTGCTTGGTCACCACGTCATGTCGCTTGCCGTCAGCGCAGATGGCAGACCATGGGCTGCAAGCGTCTTTTATGTACCGGATCTTGCCGCCCGGCGCCTGCTGTTTTTCACCGCAGCGTCGACGCGTCACGGCGATGCCCTGATCAGAACAGGTGCCGTGGCCGCCGCGATCGCCGGCCAGGAACGCGACATAGCCCGGCTTTGCGGCCTCCAGATCGAGGGTCATGCAAGCATGCTCGAAGGTGATGCGGCAGCCGCCGCTCAGACCGCCTTTATCGCCGCCTTCCCCGAAATCGCCGGCATGACGGCGCCGCTCTGGGCGCTTTCGCCATCCATGATCAAACTCACGGACAATGCAAAGGGTTTCGGCCACAAGGAGGTCTGGCAGAAGCAGACCTGAAGCGATCTTCAGTCGTCACGCATCGCCCTTGCAAACTGATCGGTCAGCGGCTTGGTCAGATAGCTCATCGGCGTGCGGCTGCCGGTCACCAGAAAAACCTCTGCCGGCATGCCTGGCATCAGCGTCTCGCCGAGAGCGGCAATCTCGTCCTGATCAAGCCGCACCTTGACCGCATAATAAGCGCCATTGGTGCGCTCATCGATCAGCCGATCGGCCGAAACCGTGATCACGCTGCCATCGATTTCCGGCGTCGTCCGCCGGTCGAAGGCAGACAAGCGCACCCGCGCAGGAAGGCCGGGCCAGAGCTGATCAACCGCCGATGTATCGACCTTCGCGTCAACGATCAGCGGTTCATCATCGGGAACGATCCCCATCACCACCTCGGCCGCCTCGATCACGCCGCCGATGGTATGGACGGCAAGATTGGTGACCGTGCCGCTGACGGGGGCGCGGATATCGACACGGCTCAGCTGATCAAGCGCGGCAATGCGCCGGGCGGTCAGATCCTGGACATCGCTTTCGGCGTCACGCAGATCGCTCAGCACCTGTTCCTGCCATTCGAGCCGCGTCTGCAGGATCTGCAATTGCTGTTCGCCGATCGACTGCTTCAGCGCGGCAATATCGGAGACGTTTCCGGCAATATCGCCTTCAAGCGAAGCCTGCTGCCGCTCCAGCGCCAGAACCCTCGAAAGGGTAACCAGCTGCTGTTTGAACAGTTCACGGATACTGTCGAGTTCCTTGACGATCAGGTCGCGCTGACGCTCTTCGGATGCCTTCTCTCCCTCGATGCCGGTGATCTGCTCGCGGCTCTGGCCGATTGCGGTTTCCAGCTGGCCGACTTCGGCCTCGACCTTGCTGAGCTGCGCCTTCATCAGGCGTTGCTGCCCCAGGAAAACCCGATCTGCAGCCTGCCGACCGGTTTCGTCCATGCCATCCGGCACGATATCGGCCCTGTCGGAGGCCAGCATTTCGGCCAGAAGTTTCGGTCGCCTGATCTCGGCATCGCCGTCACGCTCCGCCTCCAGCCGCGCCTTGCGGGCAAGCGCCTCATAGAGCTGGTTTTCGACAATTGCCAGCTGGCTGCGGATCTGGGTGGGGTCAAGCTGCATGACAATATCGCCGCGATTGACGTGATCGCCATCGCGCACAGGAATGGCGCTGACAATGCCGCCATCGGCGTGCTGCACGCTGCGCGTCTCGCCTTCCGCCGCCAGCGTTCCGGATGCAACGACCGCCGTTCGCAGCGAGGCAAAGGCCGACCATCCGCCAAAGCCGAAGACAACAAGCCCGGTGACCAGCAGTCCGAAGCGCAGCGGCCGACCGTAGGAAACGGCCAGATGACGGATGTTTTTCACTTCGCTCATGCGCGGATACTCTCTTCAGAACCGGCGGCCACCCCGGAAGCCCCGCGGCCGCGCAGCATCTGCCTCATGATCGCGTCTTTCGGCCCCTTGGCGACCATGCGCCCATCTTTCAGCACCAGAACCGTGTCGACGGCTGCAAGCGCTGTGGCACGATGGGTAATCACCACCACGGCAGCGCCGCGATGGCGCGCGCGCCGGATTGCTTCGGTCAGTGCCGCATCGCCATCCTGATCGAGGTTGGCATTGGGCTCATCCAGCACCAGCAGTGCAGGATTGCCGAACAATGCCCGCGCCAGTCCGATCCGCTGGCGCTGGCCTGCCGAAAGCTTCGCACCGCCCGGCCCCAGCCGGGTCATATAGCCATCCTTGAGGCGCAGGATCAGCTCATGCGCGTCGGCGGCCTTGGCCGCAGCAATCACATCGCCATCACTGGCATTTTCTGCGTGACGGCAAATGCAGTCCCGGACCGTTCCACCGATCAGTTCCACATCCTGCGGCAGATAGCCGATATGGCGCCCTAGCCTGTCCGGGTCCCACTGATCAAGCGTCGCGCCATCCAGCCGGACCGTTCCCGAGGCCGGAAACCACAGACCGACCAGCAACCGCGCCAGCGATGATTTTCCCGATGCGCTCGGGCCCAGAATGCCGAGCCCCTCCCCCGGCGTCAGGGTGAAGCCAACCCCTTGCAACACCGGCTTGACCTCGCCAGGCGGAATGACGACGAGATCTTCCACACTGACATGCCCCTTCAGCGCCGGCAGTTCGACGCTTGCCCGCCGCGGCATCTGCCGCGCAAGTGCGGTATCGATACGCCGCCAGGCGCCGCGCAGCGCTTCGATCGTGCGCCAGCCCGCCACCGACTGATCGATCGGCGCCAACGCCCGGCCAAGCAGAATGGAGGCCGAAACCATCACGCCGCCGCTGGCCTGATCATTGATCACCAGAATGGCGCCGAGCGCCAGCATGGCCGACTGCAGAAACAGCCGGAAGGAGCGCGAGATTGCCGAGAGCCGCGCACCGACATTGCCGGCATGGTAGTCGGCGGCAATCACGCCGTCGCGCGCCGATGTCCAGCGGGCCAGCATGTTCGGCACCATGCCGAGGGCGGTAATCGCCTCGGCCGAGCGTCGCGCCTCTTCCAGCACGCCACTGGCACCGGCACCGCGCATCGTCGCCTGCTCGACGCCCGCCCGTGTCAGCCGGATATTGATGAGCGCGAGGCAGATGACAATGACGGCACCGATGAGCCCGGCAAGCCCCAAAGACCAGTGCAGGATCGCCAGAAGCCCGAGAAACAGGGGAACAAAGGGCAGATCGAACAGGGCTGTCGCCGTGGAAGACGGCAGAAACCGCCGCACAGTCGCGAGATCGGAAAGCGGATAGCGCCCCGCGCGCACACCGCTGAAACTGTCGGCAATTTCGGTGCGGAAAAGCACCGGTGCAATTTCCGTTTCGAGCGCATCGGCAAGACGGGCGAGAACCCGCCCGCGTGCATAGCTGATCAGGCCGAAGGCGGTATATAGACCCGTTGCGATCAGACCGATCGCAACAAGCGTCGGGATCGACCGGGTGACAAGCACCCGGTCATAGACCAGCAGCATGAAGATCGGGCCCGTCAGCATCAGGAGATTGGCCATACCGCTGAACAGCAGCACGCCCCACAGCGCTGACGGGCTGGCGCGCAGACTGGCGGCAACCGAGCGCGGTTGCGCCTTTTGCTCCATATCCGGATGCTCTTTGCCCTGCGTCATGCCGCCTCCTGAAGACGCCTTGCGCAAAGCCTCAAGCCACCAGACCGTCGGTGGTGTCCAGCGCATCCGCTTCCGCCTGCGCTTCCTCGATCGCATCTTCCCACTCGGCCAGTGCAGAGGCATCATTGGCGACGATGTCGTCAATCGACATGTCGGCAAGGCTGACATCTTCGAGAATATAGGTCTGGTCGTTGGACGGGATCGAAATCACGACATTGCCGTCTTCTTCGGAAATGTCGAAATTGGACGCCGAGAACCAGCCGAAATCCAGCGTATCGGTGGAAGGATCGAAGTCGATGACCGTATCGGTCCCCCAGTTCCAGACAATCGAGGTCGTCGTGCCGGTGCTGTCATCATCGCTGCCGCTGTCATCGGCGACATCGCTGCTGTCGCCGGATGTGTCACTGTCATCCGTATCGTCGGCCGTGTCATCGCCCGTCGTATCAGAATTGTCAGAACTGTCGCCCGTGTCTCCGCTTGCGGTGTCATCGGTGCCACTGTCGGTATCCGATGTATCATCGCTGCTGTCATCGGAGGTGTCGTCGCCAGCCGTGTCATCCGAACTGTCAGATGTCGTCACCGTATTGAAGATCGTGCTGAAATCGTAATCGTCCTGACTGAGACCGCTGCCGACGGCCGAGACATAGCCTTCCGTGTCGCCATTATCACGGCTCAGGGACCACATGGAAATGCCGGCGATGTCATCATTGGATTCGACATAATCGACAAGCTGCTGGGCATCTTCGAGCGTGAAGACTTCAGATGTCACGTCGTTGATGCCGATCATCGGCGTGATCACCAGCTGGGTATCGATGCCGAGATCATCCAGCTGAGCCAGCGTTGCCTCGGCCGCCGCAATGGCATCATCGCCCATATCGCCGCTGTCGTAGTAATCGCCGTAATCCATCGCCATGATGTTGACGTAGGAAATCTCGACACCGGCCTCTGCCGCTGATTCCAGCAGAGCCAGGCCGGCATCGGTGAGACCGTCCGTCGTCACCGGCAGGGTAAAGGAAATCTCCAGATCCGGATTGTTGGCCTGAAGTATCGCCAGGGCCTCGTTACGCATGTCGTTGGCATCGGTATCGGAAAGCGAAGAGCCTTCGATATCGAAATCCAGCTTGGTCACGCCGTAGGTGTCGATGATCGACTGATAGGCGGCGACCAGCGCGTCGACGCTCGAAAAGGTGGTTGCCGCCTCGGAACCAGCCGCACCGCCGAGCGAGATCGTCACCTCCACGCCCATCTCCTGCAGCTCGGCAATCACCGATGCCATGGAGGTGCCGTTGTAAAGCGTTGCATCCTCGACATCACCGGAACCGCCCCAGCCGATCGTGTCCGTGCCGGATGTGACCAGGAAGGCCAGCGTCACGGCGGTCAGACCAGCCTCGGAAACGATATCCACCACATCCTGTGCCGAACTCAGGCTCATGTCGATATAGGGCGAGAAGGTCTTGGACGAGGAAGAGCTGTCGCTGTCATCGCTGTCAGATGTGTCGTCACCGGACGTATCGTCAGAACTTCCATCGCTGCCGCTGTCGGATGTATCCCCCGTATCGCTGTCCGACGTGCCGGTGTCGTCACTGTCATCGGTGGCCGCATCTGTCGTGACATCGAGCGCATCCGACGAGGCCGATTCCCCGGCCTCGTCAACGGCTGTGACGGTAAAGGAATATTCGGTATCGGCCGCAAGATCGCTGATGGTGTAGCTGGTATCGCTCGTCGTGCCGACCAGTTCACCATTCACATAAATATTGTACTGGGAAACCGTGCCTGTCCCCTCCACGGTCGCCGCATCCCAGCTCAGTTGCACCTGGCTTTCGGACACAGTGGTGGCGGAGAGATTTTCCGGCGCATCGGGAACAACGGCAGCATCGCCGTCGTCATCACTGCTGCTGCTGGCAAGCGCGTCTTCCCAGGCAGAGACGGCACTCGAATCACTGGCGGTGATATTGTCGATCGTCAGATCGGAAAGACTGACGCCGGTCAGCGTGTAGGTCTGGTTGTTCGACGGAATCGAGATCACCACCGATCCATCGACCTCTTCGATCGTGAAAAAATTGGAGGAAAACCAGCCAAAATCGAGAACGTCGGTCGCCGGATCAAAATCCAGCACCGTATTGGTTCCCCAGCTCCATGTGATCTTCGTCGACGTCATGCTTGCGCTACCCTTTCAACAGGACCAGTCCAAGTACAAAAAACCGATTTATCAGCGGTTCAGGCAATAAGAGCAGCCTCCCAGCGGGCAGTAAAATGTTACTTTACACGAACGCAGACTTTTTCTGGGAATTTGGCTTTCGCCAATGGATGCGGCGGTGGGAGGATGCCCGCCAGCGCCCTGCCGGGCGCCAGCGACTCCTTCGTCACGATGCCGCGTAAGGGGAAATGGCGCGCGGCAGAAACTGTCCGTCACCGACCGAACCAAGAATGCGCCCGTCCTCACAGACGGTCTTTCCGCGCAGGATCGTCATCACCGGCCAGCCCTTCACCCTGAGCCCTTCATAGGCGGTGTAGTCGGCACCGTGATGCATGCCGTCCTGCGTGATGACGTCCTCGCGATTGGCGTCCCACAGCACCAGATCGGCATCAAAGCCCGGCGCGATCGAACCTTTCTTCGGATAGAGACCATACATCTTGGCGTGGTTGGTCGACGTCAGTGCGACGAATTCGTTGAGCGAAATCCGCCCTTCGCTGACGCCCTTGGAGAAGAATACCTGAAGGCGGTTTTCAACGCCGGGAATGCCATTCGGAACCCAGCGGAACGAGGTCGTGCCCTTGCCCGACATCTTGCCGTTCGGTCCGTCGAAATAGAAGGGGCAGTGGTCGGATGAAAACGTCGAGAACACGCCGCCACGGATCCCTTCCCATATGGCGTCCCAGCTGGCGCGGTCACGCGGCGGCGGCGAGCAGACATATTTGCCGCCGGTGGCGTCCATGTTGAAGCCCTTCATGTCGTCGGCGGTCAGGGCAATATACTGCGTGCAGGTCTCACCATAGATCTTCAGCCCGCGCTGCTGTGCCCAGCGGATCTGTTCCATGGCCTCGCGGCCGGAGACATGGACGATCATGATCGGCACGTCGACCAGCTGCGCATGGCTGATCGCGCGATGCGCCGCCTCCCGCTCCACCACTTCCGGACGGGAGGCGCCATGGTAAAAGGGGGCCGTCTTGCCCGCCTTTTCCAGCTTCTCGGTCATGAAGCGGATGGCGTCGTAACCTTCGCAATGGACCATGACCAGCGCCTTGCAGTCACGGGCGCAGTCAAACACGTCAAGCAGCTGGCGATCGTTCAGCACCATGTCGTCATAGGTCATGAACACCTTGAACGAGGTGTAGCCGTTCTGTACCAGCGCCGGCAGATCCTGCCCCAGCGCTTCGGGCGTCGGGTCGGTGATGATCAGGTGAAAGCCATAATCGCAATAGGCTTGACCGCGCGCCTTTTCATGATAGGCGGCCACACTGTCGCGAAGGCTTGCCCCGCGCGGCTGCAGCGCGAAGGGAATGACCGTCGTCGTGCCGCCGGCAATGGCGGAACGGGTGCCGGTCTCAAAACCATCTGCCATTTGCGGCCCGCCGGGATCAGACGGCTGGGCAAGATGGACATGGCTGTCGATCCCGCCCGGCATCACCAGCAGGCCGGATGCATCAATCTCCCGATCGGCAGAACCGAGATTGGCGCCTGTCGCGATGATCGTCCCGCCCTTGACGGCGATATCGGCAACAAAGGTATCGGCGGCGGTCACACAGGTGCCACCGCGAATGAGGAGGTCGAAATCGGCCATGAAACACTCCTGTCGTCACAAACCACGCCTGAACCGCCCGCTATTTCTGCGATCTCAGGCGAATGAATTCACCGATCCCGATCAGCGCAATATTGGCGACGACCAGCATCAGCGCAATCGCATCAAGGGCGGGGGAAATATTGAAGCGGAAATCCGAGGCCACCAGAATGGAGAGCGGCTGCGCCCTGCCACTGAGGAAAGAGGTCAGCACATATTCCGCCGATGACAGAACGAAGGCGATGAACCAGGCTGCCAGCAGCCCGTTCTTCATCAGCGGCAGCGTCACCCGCCGAAAGGCCGAGACCGGGCTTGCTCCGAGATCATAGGCCGCCTCTTCCAGACGCCTGTCGATCCGCATCAGCACCGAGGCATTCACCAGCGTCGTGAAGGGCAGGATAATGATGGTCTGCCCGGCGATGATGGTCCAGACCGTGCGGGCAATGCCGAGATCGGACAGAAGGATCAGCTGCGCCACCGCCAGGATCATCTTCGGAATCAGAAACGGCAGCAGGATCATGACCAGCAGCAGCATCCGCCGCCTGATCGGAAAGCGCGTCAGCGCCAGCGCCGCCATCGCCCCCAAAATGGTGGAGAACAGCGCGGTGGGAATGGCCACCAGAAAGGTGAGTTTCAGCCCGCCGAGAAGACGCAGATCCGTAAAGGTGTCCTGGTACCACTGAAAGGTGAAACCCTGCAGCGGAAAGGCGATGATCTCGGAAGCATTGAAGGAAAAGATCGCGATCATCGCGACCGGCAGATACATGAAGATAAAGACGAGATAGACCCAGAGGGTCGCGGCCTGTGTCGCGCGGCTCTTCATCAAGCCTCTCCTCCCACCATGGCCTTGCCAAGCGAGGAGCGGGCAATCGCCACCACCGCCGCGGCAAAGAAGCAGAACAGGATGGCCAGCATTGTCCAGGCGATTGCCGAGCCGAGCGGCCAGTCAAAGGCCGTGCCGAACAGGTCGTTGATCGCCGAGATGATGGTGACGCCCGACGCTCCGCCAACCAGCTGCGGCGTCAGATAATCGCCAACCACCATGACGAAGACCATCAGTCCACCTGCGACAAGGCCGGGTGCTGTCAGCGGCAATGTGATCCGCAGAAATGTCGAGCCCGTGCCGGCGCCGAGATCGGCAGCCGCTTCGATCAGCCGGTCATCCAGCGCCTCGAAGGCGAGCCAGAGACCGATCACCATGAAGGGCAGATAATTGTAGGTGAGCACGATATGGGTGGCGAGCGGTGAGAACAGCAAGGCATCGACCGGATGATCGACAATGCCCGCCCAGATCAGGAGCGTGTTCATGACACCTTCGGCACCAAGCAGCACCCGCCAGGCAAAAATGCGCACCATATCGCCGGTATAAAGCGGCACCAGCAGCAGGGTCAGAAGTGCGGATTTATAATGCAGAACCCGCTTGGCGATGAACCAGGCCACCGGATAACCGATCACCGCCGTCAGCGCGGCAATGGCAAGGCCGGAGAGGAAGGCCTTGGCGATCAGCCAGCGATAGGTCTCGCTGGAGGCAATGCGGGCATAATTCTTCAGCGAAGGATCGGTGACGATGGCGACGAAATCGACCCGGAAAAACGAATAGGCAAACAGGATCGCCAGCGGTGCGACGCAAAGCGCCAGAATGGCAACGAAGACCGGAGCAGCCAGAAAGGCGCCGATGCGGGATTTTTCCATGGCTCAGTCGCCCCGCCCGGCCGCAGCGATCCAGCCGCGTGCCGGATCAAAGCCGAGAGCAACCTGACTGCCCGCCACGGGGGCTTCATCGGCGCTAGTCGTCAGGCTGAGCGCCGTGCCGTCGGCCAGCACGGTTTCGACCAGCCATTCAGACCCGCGAAACACCGTATGGGTGACCGTGGCGGCGATCGCGCCATCATCGCTCAGTCTGACCTGCTCGGGCCTGAGTGTCAGAACGGCGGCATCGCCGACGGCAAGACCGCTGACTGAAGGGCAGAAGAACAGTCCCGCCACGGTTTTGATCGTCGCTCCGCCGGCGGCAAGATCGGCGATCCTGCCGGCAACGAGATTGGCGCCGCCGATGAAATCGGCCACATAGGCGTTTTGCGGACGGCGGTAGATCTCGGCCGGGGCGCCCTGCTGCTCGATCCGGCCATCATTCATGACGATGATGTGGTCGGAAAGCGCAAATGCCTCTTCCTGATCGTGGGTCACATGCAAAAAGGTCATGCCCAGCCGGCGCTGAAGATCCTTCAGCTCGATCTGCATATCCTTGCGCATGCGCCGGTCAAGGGCTGAAAGCGGCTCGTCCAGCAGCAGGATCCGCGGCTGATTGACGATGGCGCGGGCCAGCGCCACGCGCTGCTGCTGCCCGCCGGAAAGCTGGCGTGGCCGTCGCTCCGCCATGGCCTCCATCTGCACCATGGCAAGCGCTCCATCGACCCTTTCGGCAATCTCGGCCTTGGCAAGACGACGATAGGCCAGCCCGAAGCCGACATTCTCCCTGACACTCAGATGCGGAAACAGGGCATAGTTCTGAAACACGGTGTTGACCGGCCGCTTCGCTGCCGGTGTTCCGGCAAGCGAGCGGCCATCAAGCTCGATCAGCCCCGAGGAGATTTCCTCGAAGCCGCCGATCATGCGTAGCAGCGAAGTCTTGCCGCAGCCCGACGGGCCCAGAAGCGTGACATAGGAATTGGCTTCGATGGCAAAATCAATGCCGCGAACGGCATGGACCGTGCCATATTCCTTGTGAACGGCAACGCCCTGCAGGAGCGGTGTCTCCGGCTTCACGATGCCGGCTGTGCCGGCATTTTTCGTCGGGGATGCGGAAAGCATGCTCAGCTGGCCTTTACTTCGTTCCAGAGTGCCACCCAGTCATTGTAGCGCGGCGGGTTCTGTTTCCAGACGAAGCTGTCCATCACCGAAAGATCGCTGATGAAGATCTTTTCCTTCTGATCGTCCGGGATGAGATCGCGCGCAGCCGAGGTCGACTGGGCATAGGGACCACCAAAGGCGAGCTTTTCGCCGTAGGCCGGGCCCAGCAGATAGTTGACGAGGCTGAAGACCGCATCGAGCTTCTCGCCTTCGACACCGGCCGGAACGGCAAGCGTGTCACACCAGCCGATAACGCCCTGCTTCGGCTTGGCCATGCCCATGTCGAGGCCACGCTCCTTCAGATCGTAATAGGGCGGCACCCAGGAAAAGGCGCAGACGACTTCACCGGAGGCAAACAGATTGGTCAGATCGCCGATCGAGTTCCAATAGGTGCGCAGCAGCTTCTTCTGCGCCATCAGCGCCTTTTTGATCTCGGCCAGCTGCTTGTCGTCCATGACAAACATTTCATCGCGCGGAATGCCGAGATACATGGCCGCGATCATGATGCCTTCCAGCGCATAATCGCGCATGGCGAGCTTGCCGGCATATTTGTCGCCTTCAAAGAAGACCGACCAGTCCGGTTCGCCATCCATCAGATCGGCGCGATAGACGATCGGGTTGATCCCCCAATAGAAGGGAATGCCGTAGGTCTTGCCATCCTTCTTGCCGAGGCCGGTATTCTTGAAGGTATCGTAAAGCAGATCGCCATTGGTGACCTTGGAAAAGTCGATCGGCTGCAGCAGGTCAGAGGCGACATAGTACTCGACCTTGTCGAGGCCGGGCGTGATCAGGTCGACCGACGAGGCACCGCCGGCACGCAGCTTGGCGAACTGCTCGTCATCTGTACCGATGAAGGTCTTGGTAATGTCGATGCCCGGATTGGCGCTCAGAAATGCAGCCAGATATTCCGGCTTGGCCAGGTTTTCCCAGGTCATCCAGGCGATATCGGTTGCGGCGAAGGCGCGGCTGAGCGGCGAGAATGCGCTGAGCGCGGCGCCTGCGGCGGCGGTCTTGAGCAATCCGCGGCGGTTGATTTCAAAAGTCATAGGCTCGATCCCTTTATGGTTCCCCAATGTCATGCGCGGGTGGCCGACGTTTTTCATTCGACCTGGATCAATTAAAAACCTTTTTCATAAAATCATCAATATGAAAATATTGTTTCATTTTTTGGCAATTGACTAAGACTTGGGCATTTTGCGCCCGAGAAGCGGCGCACCGAGCTGATCCAGCCGCCCATGAAGCGATTCAATTTCGGCGAGTCGGGCGACCGCCTCGTCGCCAAGCGCCTGACTGACGGCGGAGCAGAGATAGTTGATCAGACTCATCGGCGCGGCATAGCTGTCGAACATCGCATGACCGCGGTTGTGGCAACGCAATGTCAGGGTCGCAAGCTGCGCCGTCCGGGCCGCCGTCATGTCAGCCACCAGCAGGATCGGCGTCCCCGCCTCCTGCACCACCGCCATGATTTCGCGCAGCTGCGCGGGGCGGCGGCGAAAGCCGAACACCAAAAACAGGTCGTCAGGCCCGATCCCGGCAAGCTCTTCGCCCATCGACATGCCGGCTGCCGGTACCAGACGGACATCGGGCTTCAGATTGCTCAGAAGCGCCCGCGCATAGGTGGCAAGCGCCATGGAATTGCGGAAGCCGATGATCCAGATCCGCTTCGCCCCTGCAAGCATGGCGATCGCCCGGTCGAGTTCAGCCGCTTCCAGCATCTCGGCCGTGCGTGTCAGGTTCTGCAGATCCTGGGCGATATGAAGGCCGAAATCGCCGGGGGAAAGCCGCTTGCCGCCAGTCCCCGTCAGCTCATAGAGCGGCGACCCCCAATCCTCACCCTGACGCGCCATCAACCGCGCCTCGTTATAGCTGGCATAGCCGAGACGGCGGAAGAACCGCGCCGCAGTCGCATTGGAAATGTCGGCCTTCGCTGCCAGCTCACCCGCGGTAAAACTCGCCAGATTGGCCTGCGCCTCCATGACCACCGCGGCCAGCCGGCGCTCTGATGCCGTCAGTTCGTCGTAGATCTCCATGATGCGGACATCGATGGGACGGGTATCCTCCTGCTCGGTCATAGGCGCCTCATTTTCACAAAATAGAATTTACGAAAAATTATTTTCATTTCTTGTTGACTGGTCAAGCATCCACGCTATCCTTCGCACAGTTTCGCCATTTTTGGAATGTCTCCCATGGTCTTTGACTTTTCGCACGTCCGGGCAAGCCTCGTTGCAGGCCATCCGGCCAGAAGCGTTCCCTACCCGCCTGCTTTGCAGCATACGTTGAGCCTTGATGCCGGCAAACGTGCCTTTGACACCGTCTCAGCCTGGAAGGGCTATGGCGAAACCCCGCTGGTTTCGCTTGACGCGCTGGCCGACAAGACCGGTGTCGCAGCGATCTACTACAAGCATGAGGCTGGCCGCTTCGGACTTGGTTCCTTCAAGGCGCTTGGCGGCGCCTATGCGGTGTTCCGGCTTCTCGCAGCACGGATCGAGGCGGCCACCGGAAAAGCTCCCGAGACTGCGGACCTGCTTGCGGGAACCTATCGCGACATTGTTTCAGACCTGACCGTCACCTGCGCCACCGATGGCAATCACGGCCGTTCGGTTGCCTGGGGGGCCGAGCTGTTCGGCTGCAAGGCGGTGATCTTCATCCATGAAACCGTGTCGAAGGCCCGGGAAGACGCCATCGCCCATTACGGTGCCCGCGTTGTCCGCGCCAAGGGCAATTACGATGACAGCATCCGCGAGGCCGCCCGGCAGGCGGAAGAACAGGGCTGGTTCGTTGTCTCTGATACCTCCTACCCCGGCTACACCGATATCCCGCGCAATGTGATGCAGGGCTATAGCGTGATGGCCGAAGAAGCGATCCGCCAGCTCGGCGGCAGACAGCCCACGCATATCTTCATCCAGGGCGGCGTCGGCGGACTGGCTGCCGCCGTGACCGCGCATTTCTGGGAGACGTTCGGCGCCAATGCCCCGATCGTCACCGTCGTCGAGCCGGAAAACGCAGCCTGCCTTCAGGAAAGCGCCAAAGCGGGAAGCCCCGTTACCGTCGGCGGTGCGCTGGACACCATCATGGCCGGCCTTGCCTGCGGTGAGCCCTCCATCATCGCCTGGCCGATCCTGAACGGCGGCGTCTCCGCCTTCATGGCCATCGAGGATGAGGCCGCAGCTGAAACCATGCGGCTCCTGGCCTCCGGTCAAGCGGGCGCGCAGCTGGCCAGCGGCGAAAGCGGCGTCGCCGGGCTTGCGGGTTTCCTCGTTGCAAGCGAGCACCAGGACTGGCGTGAGGCGCTGGGTCTGAACACCAGCTCGGTGGTCTTGTGTTTTGGCAGTGAAGGCGATACGGACCCGGCACTCTATGCCGAGATCGTCGGCCAGACTGCCGCTGAAGTGGAGTCTGTGAAATGATCGTCAATACCATGCAGGTCGATGGTGCCCGGCTGGTGAAACGGCTGGAAGACCTTGGCAAGATCGGTGCATTGCCCGGCGGCGGCGTCTGCCGTCTGGCGCTGAGCGCCGATGAAAAGCTTGGCCGCGACCATCTGGTCGGCGAGATGAAGGCGCTCGGCCTCACCGTCGCGATCGATCCGATCGGCAATATTTTCGGCACCCGCAAGGGCCGCACCGATGGTCCGGCCGTCATGCTCGGCTCCCATATCGATACGGTGGCAACCGGCGGCTATTATGATGGCGCACTCGGCGTTCTCGCCGGTCTCGAAGTTGTCGCATCACTGAATGATGCCGACATCGAGACCGAACATCCGATTGTCGTTGCCGCCTTCACCAATGAGGAAGGTGCGCGCTTTCAGCCCGACATGCTTGGCAGTCTGGTCTTTGCCGGCGGCATGAAGGTGGAAACGGCACGCGATATCATCGCCATTGATGGCGAGCGGCTCGGCGATGCGCTGGACGCAACCGGCTATGCCGGTACCGGCTGCGGCCCGAAGGCGATTGCCGCCTATTTCGAGCTTCACATCGAGCAGGGACCGGTGCTGGAAGATGAAGGGCTGAAGATCGGCGTCGTGCGCGGCGTTCAGGGAATTTCCTGGACCGAAATCACGATTGCAGGCCGTGCGGCCCATGCCGGCACCACGCCGATCCGGCTGCGCCGCGATGCTGGCCTTGCCGCTGCCCGCATTGCCGCTGGTGTCGGCGATTTGGTCCGCGACATCGCTGGCGACATGGTCGGCACAGTTGGCGCGATCACCCTGAAGCCCAACCTCGTTAACGTGGTCGCCGAAAAGGCCGTTCTGACCGTCGATCTTCGTCACCCCGATGCCACGACGCTGAAGCAGGCGAATGAAAGGCTGGCCGCATTGATTGCCGATGTGGCGAAGCGGGAGGATGTCGACATCACCACGCGCATGCTTGCGGATTTTCCGCCGACCGATTTCGCCCCTCCCCTTGTCGACAGTGTCGAGGCGGCAGCTGAAGGGCTTGGCCTTTCCACCCGGCGCATGTTCTCGGGCGCCGGCCACGATGCCCAGATCATCGCCGGCCTTGCGCCCGCTGCGATGATTTTCGTTCCGAGCGTCAACGGCATCAGCCACAACGTCACGGAATTCACAGAAGCGGCAGACCTTCAAAACGGTGCCAACGTGCTGTTGCAGGTGGCACTGAAGCAGGCCATGCCAACCAATGGAGAGATTGCCTGATGGCAAGAGTTGTTGTTGTCGGCGCGGCCCAGCTTGGCCCCATCGCCCGTGAAGAAACCCGCGCCGAGGTCGTTTCGCGCATGATCGCGCTGATGGAAAAGGCCGCCAGCCGTCATTGCGATGTCGTCGCCTTTCCCGAACTGGCGCTGACCACCTTTTTTCCGCGCTGGTTCATGGAAGATCAGGCCGATGTTGACGCCTTCTTCGAGAAATCCATGCCGAATGATGACGTGGCACCGCTCTTTGCCCGCGCCAGGGAACTCAAGATCGGCTTTTCGCTCGGCTATGGCGAGCTGACCGAGATTGACGGCGTTACCCATCGCTACAATACGACGATCATCGTCGACAAGGCGGGCAATATCGTCCACCGTTATCGCAAGATCCATCTGCCCGGCCACCCGGAACACGAGCCATGGCGCCCGTTTCAGCACCTGGAGAAGCGCTATTTCGAGCCGGGACCTGAGCCCTTTTCAGCGGCAAGCGTGTTTGGCGGCATCTTCGGCCAGGCCATCTGCAATGACCGGCGCTGGCCGGAAACCTATCGCGAACTCGCCCTGCGCGGCGTGGAAATGGTGCTGATCGGCTATAATACGCCGGTCCATTATCCGCTGGCTCCGGAACATGACCACCTGCAATGCTTCCACAATCATCTGAGCCTGCAGGCTGGCGCCTATCAGAATGGCATGTGGGTGGTCGGGATTGCCAAGGCCGGCAAGGAAGAAGGCTGCGATCTGATCGGCCAGAGCTGCATCATCGCTCCGACGGGGGAGATCGTCGCCATGGCCGGTACGCTGGGCGATGAGCTGATCACCTATGACTGCGATCTCGACCGCTGTCTGGAAATCCGCAAAAACATCTTCAATTTCAAGCTTCACCGCCGCCCCGAACTCTACACCGCGCTCACCAGCGCCAATCTGGACGGCTGAAACATGAAAGCCCGGCCGGGCAGACCGGCCGGGCTTGAATTGCGGGAGGCGCGGCAGCTCAGTCGCCTTCCGCCAGTTCCTCATTATGGGTCATCAGCACCCGGTTGCGCCGCTTGGTCATGTTCAGAATGATCGGCAGGACAAAGCCCGCCACCGCCACGATCCAGAGCCCGATGGCAAGCGGTGAGGCAAACAGCGCCGACCAGTCGCCATCGGAAATCGTCATGGCACGGCGCAGATTGACCTCCATCTGATTGCCCAGCAAGACCCCCATGATCACCGGCACCAGTGGCACATCGAGCTTGCGCAGCAGCCAGCCGACAAGACCGAACGCGACCATGACGGAGAGATCGAAGACCGAACCCGAAATGCCGTAAATGCCGACAAAGGAGACCATCGCCACCGTCGGCATCAGATATTTCGACGGGATCAGCAAAATGCGGACAAACATGCCAACCATCGGAATGTTGAGCAGAAGCAGCATGACATTGGCGAGCATCAGCGCGGCGATCAGCCCCCAGACGACGTCCGGGTTCTTGGTGAAGAGCAGCGGCCCCGGCGTCACATTCAGCGCCAATAGCATGGCAAGCAGCACCGCCGTGGTGCCGGATCCCGGCACGCCGAGCGCCAGCATCGGCACCAGCGCGCCGCCGGCCGCGGCATTATTGCCGGCTTCGGGCGCGGCCACGCCGCGCGGATCGCCCTTGCCGAAGGTGTCATCACGGTTCTTCAGGTTTTTCTCCGCGCCATAGGCGAGGAACGAACCGAGCGAGGCACCCGCACCTGGCAGCACCCCGGCGAGAAAGCCGATCACGGTCCCGCGAACCATCGAACCGGATGTCTGCACGATCATCGACAACCGCGGCACGATACGGCCGATGACAACGGGCTTGCTGCCATGGCCCGCCGTATCAACCTTGCTGCCATGATGCTCGAGGAAGGTAAAAACCTCCGACAGCGCGAAAAGACCGACAATGGCGACGAGAAAGTCGATGCCGTCATAAAGATGCATCTGCCCGAAGGTCAGGCGCGGCACGCCGGTCTGCTGATCGATACCGATCATGGCAACGCCAAGCCCGAGTGCGGCTGCGAGCGCCGATTTCGCCTGATTGCGGCTGGTGATGCCGCCCAGCGTGGCAAAGGCAAGAACATAAAGTGCAAAATATTCTGCCGGACCGAAGAGAAGTGCCACCTTGACCAGCTGCGGCGCCAGAACCGCAAGGCCACAGATGGCGGCGAAAGAGCCGACGAAGGAGGCAAGGCCGGAAATGGCCAGCGCCTCACCCGCCTGGCCCTTCATGGCCATGGGATAGCCGTCCAGCGTTGTCATCACCGCCGGTTCGTCACCCGGAATATTGAGCAGGATCGACGAGATTCGCCCGCCATACATCGCCCCGAAATAGACGCTCGTCAGCAGGATCAGTGCGGGCGTCGCCGGAAGGCCGAGCGTGAAGGCGAGCGGAATCAGGATCGCCACGCCGTTGGATGGCCCAAGGCCGGGCAATGCGCCGATAATCGTACCGAGAAAACAGCCGAGCAGCGCAAGGCTGAGATTTTCAAATGTCAGTGCGACGGAGAAGCCGTTCATCACTGCGGAAAGCGTGTCCATGGAAATGCCTTTCTGCGCCGGGCATCAAAAGCCGAGCGGGCCGCGGGCCAGATGAAGACCGAGCACCAGATGGAAGATCGAATAGATGCCGAGCGAAATGACGACACCGGCAACGGAGGCCGGCAGCGGACGCGCCCCAAGCCGCCAGGACAGGAAAGCGGAAGCCAGTATGGTCGCCAGCACAAAGCCCAGAACCGGCAGAAACCAGGCATAGGCAAACATCACGCCGGCAGAAATGACGATATCGGCCAGCGCCTTCAGACGCGGCCATTCCGGCTCCGCGTCGGGCAGAAGGATGATGAACAGGCTGGCTGCGGCCAGCACGATACCGATGATCACCGGAAAGGCCTTCGGCCCGACAGGATCGCTGAGAAAGCTCTCCTCCGTCAGCATGGCCTGCCAGACATAGACGGCAGACAGGATCATGCCGAACACGCCGAAAATACGATCGCTCACAGCGTCTCCTCCCATTTGCTGCAAAAAGGCCCCGTCCCGGTTCTCCTCTCCGGGCCGGGGCCTTCTGACTTACTTGATGATGCCGATTTCCTTGGAAAGCGCCTGAATGTCAGCGATGGACTGATTGACGAAGGCGGTGAATTCCGGGCCGCTCTTGTCGAGTGGTGCCAGGCCGTTCTGGGCCATCACCTGCTTCCATTCATCGGACATATAGACCTTCTGGATCGCATCGACCCAGTATTGATAGGCCGCGTCATCCATCTTGCCCGGCGCATAGAAGCCGCGCCAGTTTGCACCGATCACGTCGATGCCCTGTTCCTTGGCGGTCGGGAAAGACGAGAAGTCGCCCGGCATGCGGTCGGGCGCAAGCACGGCAAGGACCTTGATATCACCGCTGTCGACAAACCCCTTGGCTTCCGATGCGTCACCGGAGAATGCCTGAACGGAACCGGCCAGAAGCTGGGTCACCGCTTCGCCACCGCCCTCGAAAGCGACATATTTGACCGAGCGGACATCATCGATGCCAGCTTTTTTCGCTGCCATCAGGACCTTCAGATGATCCCAGCCGCCAACGGCAGAACCACCCGCAACGGCAACGCTTTTGGGATCGGACTTGATCTTGTCCATCAGCTCGGGAAGCGTGTTGATCGGCGAATCCTTGGCGACGGCGATGATGCCGTAATCCGCGCCGACGGAACCCACCCAACGCACCTGATCGGCGCTGTAACCGGGAAATGCTCCCTGGGCGAGACGGGTTGCCGTGGCGGAAGAGGCTGCGACCAGAAGATTGTCATCGGTATCGCGCTTGCCAACCACTTCGGCAAAGGCGACACCGCCGGAGCCGCCAACGAGATTGGCAACCTGCATCGTGCCGGGCACGAGTTTCAGATCCTGCAACGTCTTGCCGACCTGGCGGCAGGTGAAGTCCCATCCACCGCCCGGCGCTGCCGGTGCGATGCATTCGCTGGCACTGGGTTCAAAGGCGAGTGCCGGGCTGGCAAGCGTCAGGCCGAGCACCATCGTCATGGCGAGATTGCGAAGTTTGGTCATCAAGTCCTCCCTCTATGACCGTTTCAGGACATCGGATCGGGACCCTTATAGGTCCACCGATAGTGTGGGGGCGTCGGCCCCTTATTGCGTCCACCCTGCTGCATCTGTTCCCAGCCATGGGCGAGTGCGCCGACAGAACGGGACAGGCAGAAGAGACCGCGCGCGAGCGGTGGCGCAAAGCCAAGCTCGGCATAGATGACGGCGGTCGCGCCATCGATATTCATCGGTACCGGCTTGCCGCGCGCCGCCTCCAGATGCGCAGCAATGGCGCGGCCAATCGCGGCAAAGCGACCCGAAACCGTCCCCGTTTCGGCGGCCGCATCCACCAGCGCCAGCAGGCGCGGACTGCGCGGATCAACCGGCTTGTGGAAACGGTGGCCGAAGCCTGGAATATATTTACCTTTTTCGGCGCGGAATGTTCTGATCGCGGCAGCCGTCGCCGCTTCCAGCGTCTCCCCGGCGTCAACAGCCCGGTCGATTTCGTGATAGAGCATCACCGCCTGCTCCCCGGCGCCGCCATGAATGTCATCGAGCATATTGACCGCATTGGCCATGGCGCCATTGAGCGACAATCCGCAGGTCACCGCCATGCGGGCGGCCGCGATCGAGGGGGCCTGGGGCCCATGATCAACGGCAGCGACCAGCGCCGCCTCCAGAAGCTTCGCCTGGTCTGCTGTCGGCAGATCGCCGCGGGTCATCAGCCAGACCATCTGCGGAAAGGTGACATTGCCGATCAGATCCTCGATCGGTCTGCCGCGAAAATGGATCTTCCCCGGCTGCATGTCGATGATTTCAGTGGTCCACCAATCGGCAACGTCGCTCATATGACCCCCCGCGATTTCAGGTCGTCGATCCGCTCGCCGGAGAGGCCAAGACGCCCGTAAATCTCATGATTGTCCTGCCCCAGCGCCGGCGGTGCGGTTGCGACCGAAGGCGCCCGGCCATCAACCTTGAAGCCGGTTCTGAGCACGGTGACAGGCCGGCCGACGCCCGGCACCTCTTCAAAGGTCGCCAGCATGCCGCGTTCGGTGATCTGCGGATGGGCAAGCACTTCCGGCACGGTCAGCACGGCGCCTGCCGGAACGCCGAGCCGGTTCAGCTCGCGCGCCCATTCCCGTGCCGGACGGGTCTTCAACACCACCTCGATTTCGGCTTTCAGCCTTGCGCGGTTTTCCTTGCGTTTCTCACGCGTCAGATAAAGCGGATCATCGACGAGTTCAGGGCGGCCGATATGGGCCGCCAGCGCATGCCACTGTTCATCCTTGTTGGCAGCAATATTCAGCAGCGCATCGGCGGCCTGAAACGCACCGGAGGGCGCCGACGTCATGTTTTCATTGCCATTGGCACTCGGTTCGACGCCGCCGACAAGATAGTTGGAAACAGCCCAGCCCATGGTGGCGATCACCGCCTCCAGCATGGACACATCGATAAAGCTGCCGCGTTCCGGCGCATTCAGAGCTGCGGCAATGGCGAATGCCGCCGTGAGCCCGCCAATCGTATCGGCAATCGGGTAACCCACCCGCATCGGCGCACTGTCGCGATCACCTGTGATCGACATCACCCCGGAACTGCCCTGAATGATCTGATCATAGGCCGGCCGGCCGACCCAGGGTCCCTCCTGACCAAACCCGGAAATGGCGCAATAGATCAGTTTCGGGTTCACGGCGCGCAACACATCATAGTCCACGCCAAGGCGCTTCATCACGCCGGGCCGGAAATTCTCGACCAGCACATCAGCCTCGGCCACAAGCGCCTTCAAAAGCGCCTTTCCCTCTTCCGTCTTCAGATTGAGCGTCACCGATTTCTTGCCGGCATTCTGGGCCAGAAAGGAAATGCCCATATCGCGACGGTTAAGCTCCGGATCAGCGCCAAGCTGTCGCGCAAGATCCCCGCCCCTGACATTTTCGACCTTGATGACCTCCGCACCAAGATGCGCGAGCTGATGGCAACAGAACGGACCGGCTAGGACATTGGTCAGATCCAGAACCCGCACCCCCGCCAGCATGGCTGTATTCTCTCCCGACATGCACTGCAAACCTTGTTTTTATCAATTATCGTTCTATCTGATAGAACGCCATTGACAATAACAGAACATTTGATAATCGTCTAGTCGACGTTTGGCTTACATCACCGCAGACCCGCCGTGACGCCCGTGCAGCAGACGGGCGCTTGCACTTCGGCAACTGCGGCAGTTTCAACCGAGGGAAAAGCATGGGCGAGCAAAAGGGTGTCGAGGCTGTGGAGCGGGCGCTTGCCATTCTCGACTGCTTTTCGCAAACGCCCGGACCGCTGCCCCTTGCACATCTGTCACGGGAGACCGGTCTTTACAAAAGCACGATCCTCAGACTGATTGTGTCACTGGAGCGTTTCGGCCATATCGAACGTGACGATACCGGACGCTATCGTCTTGGCAGCACCGTCTGGCGGCTCGGCGCGCAATACCGCGCCGGCTTCTCGCTGGGAGATGCGCTGCGAAATGCCCTGGAAGACCTTGTCGAGCAGACATCCGAGACGGCCTCGTTCTACGTGCGTCAGGGCGACACCCGGATCTGTCTTTACCGGGTTGAGCCTGCCCGCGCGATCCGCCATTCGGTCGCCGAGGGTGTGCAACTGCCGATCAATCGCGGCGCATCCGGCAAGGTTCTGCAGGCCTGGAACGACGACTTGCCGGCCGAATTCGAAGAGATCAGACGGGCCGGCTACGCCACCTCACATGGCGAACGCAACGGCGAAGTTGCTGCCGTCGCGGCACCGGTTTTCGATACGGCGGGTGACCTGCGCGGCGCAGTCACCGTTTCAGGCCTCGTGACCCGGTTCGACGCGGAAACGGTTGAGAGAATTTCAAAGATAGTCACGGCCAGCGCGGCAAGGCTTGTCATTCCCGCCTGAGGCAATGTCAGCTCAGGCAGCCCTTTTTCAGCACGTCAGCCTCGATTTCCCGCGACTGCGCCGCATGCCCATCACATTGCACGGGATCGTCTGCAGCCCCCGGATGGGTCATGATCAGGCCGCCTTCGGTTGCCGCCATCAGCCGTGGCAGCCAGGCAGCAACCGCGTCGGGATCATCAAGCCGCAGGAAGCCGGAAAAATCGCTGTTTGTCGCAAAGCCCGCGGCGCGGAAATGCGTCCGCGCGCGCCAGGCCAGAGCCGCGATCACCGCAACCTTCACGCCCCCGGCACGCATGTTGAGCCAAAGCCCGGCCGCTTTGGCCGGCAAAGGCACCCGGATCCATGCCGTGCCCGCACCCGGCAAGGCAGCGGCACATTGCGAAAGACCCGGCAGGCAATGGCAATGCTGGTGACCGTCGTAATAGTCAGGCAGGCTGCCGAAAAGGTCCGCAAAACGCTTAGTCTGCCGTTCAAAATCTGCACCGAAGGCGGCAGGCAGGCGGCCAGAAAGACTGGCCTTCATCAGCGACCCGAGCGGCATGGTCGGCGAGCCACCACCGAAATCATGGGTCAGATTGAGATGCAGCCCGACACGCGCGCCATCCGCGCGCAGATCGCGCAACAGGGCAATATCACGATCGGCCATTTCACCATCGACCATGACCGACGTGCCATCGATCTGCCGCTCCTCGATCAGCGACAGAATGACTGCATCATGCGCCCGTCCGAGGCCAAAATCATCGGCGATGATCATCGCAGCGCCTCCTGTGCTCAGTCTTGACCGGCACGACACTCTTCCTTCGGTTCAGGCGTGGCGCCGGGCTTGGAGACTGCAATCGTCCGGTCCTCGGCAATGATGTAACAGGGCCGTCTTTTGGCCTCCAGCACGGCCTTGCCGACATATTCGCCAAGCAGGCCAAGGAAGATCATCTGAACACCGCCGAAGAAGGAAACCAGCGTCAGGATCGAGCTGATGCCAATGCCGCTGCTTTCGAAGAACAGCCGCTCAAGCACAATGTAAACGCCATAGAAACCGCTCAGCAGCGCGATGAAGACACCCGTCAGCGCCATCAGCCGCAGCGGCGCTGTCGTGAAACTGGTCAGCGCATCAAAGGACATGGTCAGCAGCCGCAGCGTATTGAAGCTCGAGACACCATGCTCGCGCGGCGGCGGCGTCAACGGAATTCCGCGCTGGGTGAAGCCAACCCAGGCATAAAGCCCCTTCATGAAGCGCTCGCTTTCCGGAAGCCGGCGCAGGGCATCGGCAAAGCGGCGATTGACCAGCCGGAAATCGCCGGCCCCTTCAATCAGCTGGTAGCGCCCGCCGCGGTTCATGGTCTTGTAGAACATTCTGGAAAAGACCGAACGCGCCAGCCCCTCGGAGGCAAGGCGATCGCTCTTGTAGGTATAGACACTGTCAACATCGTCCCTCAGCCAGATCTCGACCATTTCGACGACAAGTTCCGGCGGATGCTGCAGATCGGCATCCATGAAGATCGTCGCATCGGCACCAACGGAAGCATCGATACCGGCAGACAAGGCCGCTTCCTTGCCGAAATTGCGCGAGAATTGCAGCATGCGCGCCGGATTGCCCTGAAAATCCAGCCCGGCGAGCATCTGATAGCTGTCATCCCGGCTGCCGTCATCGACGAAGATATAACTGACTTCGAGACCATGGTCCTGCGCCAGCTTTGCCGCCAGCATGTTGAGACGCGAGACGAGATTGGCCAGATTGGCCGCCTCATTATAGACGGGAACGACAATCGAAAGGGTCCGGGCGCTCATTTGCCACCTTTCATAAACACGAAAACAGAGGATGCCGCAAAGTTGACGACCGAGATCAGCACGATGGCTGCCGCCACGGCCAGCGGCACGGAAAGATTGCAGGCGACCAGAAGTTCCAGCACGACGGCACGCAATGCGAAGATCAATGCCGAAAGCAGCATGAAGCGAACATAGCGTCGCAGCCAGGCATCGCCGGCCGTGCGGAACGTAATGCGGTGATGATAATAGAAAACCACGGTCGCGCTGATGATCATCATGAAGCCGAGCGCAACCGCCGGCGGCAGGCCGAAGCCGTCGTTAAGGGCCAGCGTGCCGAGATAGTCGATCACGGCGCCCAGCAAGGATCCGCCACCGAAGACGATGTAGCGCTTCACCTGCACCACGGAAGCGTTCAGAGCAATCATGTTCACACTGCCAGACTTTCCGCTTCGCACGCGGGTTCACCGGACGAAGCCGCCACCATTAACATCGTGGCCTGCCTACGACGTAAACTTCCCCGAGGCAATGGCCGAAGAGCCGGTCTTGCACGCACAACCCGCCAATCAGTTGACCACATTACGGCACGACAGATCGCCCGACCAGAAGTCTTGCGGCTGAAATATGTCCGTTCGTCCTGAATAGCGGAACAGCGGCTCCCCGGTTATGTGTTGAAATATGCCGTCTCTGTCCTTAAAAAGTGCCGACACCCCCTCTGGGCTGATGAAAGGCCGTCACTTGGAAAGCAAAAACATCCGGTCCCTGAGTTTGGGACTGCTTCTGCTGCTCGCGGTCCGTATGATCGCCATGTTCGTGGTTCCGCTGACAGATCCGACAGAAGCGCGCTATGCCGAAATTGCACGCAAGATGGCGGAAACCGGCAACTGGATCACGCCGCAATTCGATTACGGTGTGCCTTTCTGGGCCAAACCGCCATTGCATACCTGGCTGTCAGCACTCGGCATTGACGCTTTCGGGGCCAATGAGTTTGCGGCCCGCCTCGGAATCCTGTTCGCAACCATCGCCCTTCTTCTCATTCTCTGGCGCTGGCTGGAACAGCTGACCGACCGGACGACTGCGCTGGTCACGCTCTTGATCCTGTGCAGCGGCGCGCTGTTTTTCGTCGCCATCGCCTTTGTTCAGACGGACATGGTGCTCACGCTTGGCATCGTCGCCTGCATGACCGGCTTTTATTCGGCCATGCGCGGAGACCGGCGCTGGGCCTGGGTATTTTTTGCCGGCATCGCCATCGGCATGCTGGCTAAGGGTCCGGTATCCGTCGTCCTGTCGATGACACCGATCGCGCTCTGGGTCATCTGGCGCCGTGAATGGTCAAACCTTGGCAAATTGCCATGGGTCTCCGGCCTTGCCGTCGCCGCCATCATATCGATTCCGTGGTATGTTGCCGCCGAGATCGCCACGCCGGGCTTCCTGAAATATTTCATCATCGGCGAGCATATCCAGCGCTTCCTGGATCCCGGCTGGACCGGCGATCTTTACGGCTCGGGCCGCGAACATGCCAAGGGGACCATCTGGCTCTACTGGATCGTGGCGGCCCTGCCCTGGAGCCCGATGCTGCCGATCCTTGGCTGGCGTCTCTACAAGCGCGGCATGCCTGCCGATGGCGACGGACTGCTGTCTTATCTGCTGCTCTTCGCCATCGTACCGCTGGTGTTTTTCACCGCTGCCGCCAATATTCTCGTGACCTACACGCTGCCGGCCCTGCCCGCGGCGGCGGCCCTCGGCGTCATCTTGTGGCGACGCAGCGGTACGGGCGGCGGCACATGGCTGAAAATCGGCATGGCCGAAATCATGGTCCTGGTCGCCGGCCTGATTGTCGCCTGTCTGATCGGCAAGGACAGTTTCCTGCCCTCACGTCAGGATATTCTCGCGCATTTCCCGCAGGACCATCCGCTGACGATCACCGGTGGGCGCGACTTCTCCGCAGAGTTCTACCGCCACGGCCAGATCACCACGATCCAGGATATCGATCAGCTACCCGATACGCTTTCACCGGGCGCTGGCTATCTGGTTCGCAACAATCAGGTGGACGCCTTTGAAAAGCGTTATGGCGATCACGTCACAGAGCTCGCGAAAGACAAGTCCTTCAGGCTGTTCGAAGCGCACTGAAAACCCTGACTGACGGGTTGCCCCGTCAGTCTTTCACATATTTGCGCCAGTCATGCTGCTCGCGAAAACCGAGAACCTCACGGATCTTGCGGTTGGACAGCGGCGCTTCATACGCGCCCATTTCTCGCGTGACCGGCGTGTCCGGCGCGTATTGTGCGAGAAATTCCGCCGTCGGCTCGCGGGCGGTGATCGTGTCGTTGACGGCATTGAAGACCTGAAAGCCGAGCCCGTCCTTTTTGAGGCAGAGATCAACAATCTGGCCGAGATCACGTGCATCAATATAGGACCAGGCATTGCGCTTGCGTGACGGCGGATCAGCAAGAAAGGCCGGAAACTTCGCGTAATCTTCCGGCGAGATCACATTGCCAATCCTGAGAGCATAGATATCCGCCCCGGTGCGCATCGAAAAGGCGCGCGCCGTCTTCTCGTTGCAGACCTTGGACAGGCCGTAGCTGTCCATCGGATCGACATCGTAATCTTCCTCCAGCGGAAAGCTGTGATAGTCCTTATCCCCTTCGGCAAAACACACACCAAAGGTGGTCTCGGACGAGGCGATGATGACCTTGCGGATGCCGAGCTTTGTTGCCGCCTCGATGACGTTGTAGGTCGACATGACATTGTTGCGGAATGTCTCATTATCCGGCTTCAGCAGAACACGCGGCACGGCGGCAAAATGCACGACGGCATCCACCGGCGCAGGTCCGTTGCCCGTCTCATAGCCATCGAAATCAAAATGCATCGACAGCGCGTTGAAGACCTGGCCGCTATCCGTCAGATCGACATTCAACGTGTTGACACCCGCGATGGCCAGCGGCGCAATGTCGAGATTGAGGATGTCGTAGCCCTTGTTCAGGAGATAGGGCACGACCTCCCGGCCGGCCTTGCCAGAGCCGCCTGTAAAAACGATACGCTTGTTCACGATTTTTCCTCCCAACCGGAATTACGGCATCAACTGGCCGCCATTGACTTCAATGATCTGCCCCACGACATAGGAAGACAATGCCGCCGAGGCGAGAAACAGATAGGCGCCAAGGCAATCCTCGGCCATGCCAAGCCGGCCTTCCGGAACCTGTTTCAGCGCGGCATCAAGCTGCTCCGGCGTTGAATAACGTTCATGGAACGGTGTCAGGATCACCCCCGGCGAGACGGCATTCACGCGGATCTTGAAGGGGATCAGCTCCTTGGCCATGCCGCGGGTGACATTGGAAATGAAGGCCTTGGATGATCCATAAAGCCCGCTTCCAAGTGCGCCGCCATTGCGCGCGGCAATCGAGGTCGTGTTGATGACGAAGCCGCCCTGACGCTTCAGATAGGGAATTGCGGCCTTTGTCGCCGCCAGCACGGAGCGCGCATTCAGATCCATTACCTCATCGTAGAAATCATCGGTCATGTCGGCATAGGCACGGCGCGCGACCATGCCGCCGGCATTGTTGATGAGGCCATCAACCGTGCCGAAGGCCGAGACCATCTCGTCAACCATCCGCACGGCTTCCGAAGAACGGCTGAGATCGGCCCGGATGAGGCGCACCGTTCCGCCGGCGCCTTCGATCTCTGCGGCAACAGCCTCAGCTGCGGCAATGCTTGCGTTATAGTGCAGACCAATCTTCGCACCCTGCATGGCAAATCCTTTTGCAAGGGCTGCACCGATACCGGTCGAAGCACCGGTGATCAGCACGGCCTTGCCGGACAGATCGGGAATATTGAGATTTGCTTCCGCCATGTTTTCCAAACTCCATTTTCTTCTTGCGCGCTCACCGGACACCGGATCTGCAGGCCGATCAAGGGCACTGACTGCGGCAATCACGTTCGTGCTGATCAGTGCTGAAATCGTCAGACGGCCGAGCGGCCGATAGGTGAAGAAAGCGGTTCATCGCCCTTCCGCCTCAGCCTAATCAGAAATGACCGCGTGAGCCAGTCGCTAAATGCTGCCCCATCCCGTCAGCATGGATCATGCGATACGGCCGGCATTGATGTGCACCAACCGAACTATCTGAAATTTCGAAGTTTTTATTGGAAGAGCGGCATGTAATACTGAGACTTCGAGATAGCAGGAAGAGGAATCAAGTTGTTTCCAAACATCAATATTGATGGCAACCGGCAACAGCCATCCCACACGGGAGAAACACCCCCACCCGGACGGCACTTGATGGCGCAGCCAAGTTCATCCGCAATCGAGGCGCCGCCGCGGCCCGTACGCCCGACCACTCTCACGCTGTTTGAATCCGCAGCGAACACGCTGGCGACCGGCGAAGTCGATGCACCTGCGCCCGTCGGATTAAGACTGCCGCTGCGACCCGTTGCCATCGCCGCCTTTCACGTCCCCGTTCCCATTCGTGCCGCGCCTGTTGCGCAAGATCTGCAGCCCATGCAGAGCGGGCTGCGAGCCGGTGCATCGGGACCCGAGCTATGGCAGTTTTTGATCGATCAGGCAAACCGACAGCCCTCTGGCCCTCAGCCGCCAGAACGACAATACCCGCTTCAGCCGGACGCCCCGACTGCACCCGCTCTGTCCGGCAGCACCTATGACAATCAGACCGCCAGAAGCGCAAATCCGCTCGTCCCGCCGGGGCGATCGACCGGCTGGGACAGTGGTGTGTCCCGGTCCCTGCCCGCAGCAAGCAGCGCGCAAGATGTCGAGTCCGCGTTGATAACCGCGGCTACAGATCTAACAAATTCGCTCATACGGCAGCGGCAAGAGCAGTGGCCCGATGGCGGCCACCTGCGCGCAGAGCCCGGCTCACATCAGCCACAAACCTGGACCGCCTCCGGCGGCCCGGCTTATGACGATCAGCCCAGCACCAGCAACCCTCAGCCGATCATCAACGACGCGGTGCAAATGCAATCGTTCCAACAGCTCTTTGCGGCAATGGTGAATCGCAGCTGGCAGCCGGCGACTGCGCAGCCAACATCATCTGCGATGTTGCCGATGGAGGAGCAGCAAAGCGTGGCAACGCCCAAACGGCCGCGGCTTTGCGGGCCTTCGGTCGCAGGCACAAGTGGCGCTCCTTCGACGCTGATCCATCAACGAGAGGAGTTTCACGGGATTGAACTGAATTTCATGAATACCAGTGAACGGGGTGACTGGAGAGAAATGCTCGGCTTGCTCTCATCGCTGGAGCAGGGCCTGGATTTTAAAATCCATGGAAACTCACGCATCAGCCAATATGATTTCAGACATCTCTCTCTCGAAAACATGAACAAGCTTCACAACCGGGTTGATCTCAGCCGGGTTACCGAAGCCGGACCGCAGCGTGAATTGATGCGCATTCAGCTGCAAATTGCCGACAAGCTGCATCGTGCCAACAAGCAGCTCAAAGATCGGGGTAACACTGACGCGCTCCTGCGCCAGTCACCCTATCTGGCCGTCGTCAACAACCTGCGGCACGCCTTACCGCAATGGGGACTGTCGTTATTTTGCGCCGAAATCATCAACCGGGTTCACGATTCATCAACGAGCTCGTCTTCTCTGCCGGAACCGCAAAATCACGAAGTCTTGACGAAGCTTGCGAAACACACGGCGCGCATATCAAGGCAGCAATATCAATATGAGCGACAGAAGCGATCCGGGAACGTTCAAAACCGCAATGAGCATTCAGCCATGATCGAGATCTATGAAAAGGTTCTCGCCAACACCAACGTCACGAAGATGATGGGCAATACCAGCAACGCTGACAGTGTTTCAATCAACCGCTTCAAGTCGTCCTTTCTGCCACTTCTTCCATGGATATGCCAACTTGGATCTTACAATTCACTCAACCTGACCATTCGGAAAGTCAGCGAAATTCCGACATCCCGGGAACGCAACGATGCGTTCGAGAACATGGTTCTGAATTTCATTGGCAATACACGGCGCATTTCCCGCGGCACATTTCAGGCCATCATCGATCAGTGTGCCCAGTACCCTGCAGATTTCAGGTCCTCCTGTCGGAAAATTCTTGACGAGGTCGTCGACCGTCACGTCAGATCACTCGGAGACCTCCACGCCGATTTCAAACAGCAGGCCGCCACGTTGTCTGAACCCCATATCGTCGAGGATCGGCCTCCGCAGGTCGTTGACCAGGGCAGCGTTCAATAGGGCCAGGCCGCCTGGCTGAACACGCCGCCATCGACCCAGAGCGTCTGCCCGGTGACGAAGGCCGCGGCCGGTGTTGCAAAAAACATGACCGGTCCGACGATGTCCTCCGGCCTGCCGATGCGCCGCAACGGCGTGATCTTCGACCAGGTGTCCTCATAATCCGGCACCTCTTCGAGCGTGCGTTCAAGAGCGATGGCACCGGGCGCCACGCAATTGACGGTGATGCCATGCGGGCCAAGCTCAACGGCAGCAACCTTGGTAAGCTGCTCGATTCCGCCCTTGGACGCGGTGTAGCTGACCAGTTTTGGAAAGGCGAGCTTGTTGCAGCCAGAGCCGATATTGACGATCGCCCCGCCCTTTCCGGCGGCGATCATCGCCTTGGCCGCACGTTTCGTGTTGAGAAAGCAGCCCTTGAGGTTGGTGCGGATCACCTTGTCCCAGTCCTCTTCCTCAAGATCGACAAGCGGAGCCCAGGTCTGCACCCCGGCATTATTGACCAGAAGATCGGGCGCGGCTTCCGCCCAGTCGCAGGCGGCGGCAAAAAACCTGTCGACGTCGCTGCTGTCGCCGACATCGCAGGTCATGCCGAGCGCTGCGCCACCCGCCTTGGCAACGCTTTCCTCAAGTGACCGCGCCGCCTCGCCATGCGATCGGTAGCTGAAGGCCACTTTATAGCCTTCGCCCGCCAGCGCTTCGACCAATGTCCGGCCAATGCCGGTGCTTCCACCCGTTACAACTGCAAACCGCGCCATCAGGCACCTCCCTGCACATAATTCAGTTCATCAGACCCGCCGACGCGATCACCGCGCAGTGCCCCGCGACAGCGCTGCGATGATCCTGTCCGGATCATAGATGCAGCCACGCCAGGTGCCTCCGCTTGCCGCCTGCAATGCCGCCCACAGGCGGGTATCATCCGGCAATGCCGCTTCTGGCGCGAGATCTGGATGCGGCGCACGCCGCGCCAGCTCCTCTGCCCCCTCCTCCCGCGATAGCGGCTGCTCGTCCGTTCCGAGAAAATTCACCGATCCCTCAAGCCTGCGGCAGTCGACGATGAGCTCGACAACATCACCGTCACGCAGTTTGCCGAGCGGGCCGCCAGCGAGCGCTTCCGGGCCGATATGACCGACACAGGCGCCGGTCGACACGCCGGAAAAGCGGGCATCCGTCAGAAGGCTCACATATTTGCCGAAGGAAAGATGCTTGAGCGAGGCGGTCAGCTGATAGGTCTCCTCCATTCCGGTGCCCGACGGTCCACCGCCCATCACCACCATGATGTCACCAGCACGGATATGCCCTGTCTTGATGGCGCTGATGGCATTGCGCTCGCGGGTGAAGACCTTGATCCGTCCCTTGTGACGGTAGATGCCGTTTTCGTCGATCACCGACGGATCAATCGCCGTCGACTTGATCACCGACCCCTCCGGCGCAATGTTGCCGACAGGAAAGGTGATTGTCGAGGTCAGACCTCGGGTTCTGGCCTGATCCGGGCTCATGATCACCCGATCCGGATCGACCCCGTCATGCGCGGCGAGCAGCGCTCTGAAACGGGCGCGCCGCTCTGACCCTTCCCACCAGTCGAGATTGTCGCCCAGCGTTTCACCGGTCACGGTCATGGCATCTTCGTGGAGAAGGCCGAGACGGCGCAGATGCAGCATGACCTCCGGCACGCCACCGGCAAGGAAGGCACGCACGGTCGGGTGATATTCCGGCCCGTTCGGCAGCACGCTGACAAGGCGCGGAACGGCGCGGTTGATCCGCGTCCAGTCGCCGACCTCCGGCAGCTTCAACCCGGCGGAAAAGGCAATCGCCGGAATATGAAGAAGAAGATTGGTCGAACCGCCAAAGGCGGCATGCACCACCATGGCGTTTTCGATCGCGTGGTCGGTCAGGATATCCCTGGTCGTCAGTTTCTTCTCGATCAGGCCGAGGGCGGCACGGGCGGATGCGCGGGCAATCTCCAGCCAGACCGGCTGACCGGAGGGCGCAAGCGCACTGTGCGGCAGCGCCATCCCCAGCCCTTCGGCCACCACCTGGGACGTTCCCGCCGTGCCAAGAAACTGGCAGCCGCCGCCCGGCGACGCACAGGCGCGGCAGCCGAGACTTGCGGCATCTTCAAGCGACAATTCATTGTTGGCGAAACGGGCACCGATCGTCTGCACCTTGCCCGCATCCTCGCCGAAGGTCGGCGGCAGCGTCGCTCCGCCCGGCACCAGCACCGTGGCGATATCGTGCATGCCGGCGAGCGCCATCAGCATGGCGGGCAGGCCCTTGTCGCAGGTGGCAACGCCGATGGCCGCCTTGCGCGTCGGCAGGGAGCGGATCAGCCGCCGCATGACGATCGAGGCATCATTGCGATAGGGCAGCGAATCAAACATGCCGGTGGTGCCCTGGGTGCGGCCATCACAGGGATCACTGACAAAGGTGGCAAAGGGCATGCCGCCCGCACCGGCGATTTCACGGGCGGCGGCGTCCATCTGCAGGCCGATCTCGTAATGGCCGGTATGGAGGCCGAGGGCGACCGGCTTGCCATCCGGCTGGCGTATCCCGCCCATGGTGCCGACCAGCATGACTTCCGGCCCGCGCATGCGCTTCGGCGACCAACCCATGCCGGCATTGAGCGTGAGGCCGAAAATATCACCGCTCGGCGCATTCACCAGCATGTCCGGCGTCAGCGGCAGCGACCCCTCCGGCCCCGGAGCATTGGTGGCGATATCGAAGATCGCGTCGCCCCCGTCATCGAAAATCCTGTCCAGTGCCATCCTGTCCTCCCTGTGGCCTCTTCTCTATTCCTCTGTAATCAGCCCTTCAGCACACCGGCTGAAACCAGTACCTGACGAACCTCCCCGCTCATCTCGGCACTCACCGGCCCGGCCGGCGGCAGAGCATAGTTCGAAACCGGCAGGCCTGTCAGCCGCATGGCCTCCTTCACCACATTCACGAAGGGCGCATCGAGGCCGTAAAGCTTCGGCAGCTTCAGAAGCTGGCGGTTGAGGCTGGTCATGGTCGAAAGATCATCCGCGAGGAAAGCGCGGTAGATCCCGACCGACAGCTGCGGCGCGAAATTCACGCTTGCCGAAATCGCCCCGTCGCCCCCCATCAGCAACGTATTGACCAGGTGGTCGTCATAACCGCAGAAAACGGAAAAGTCGGGATGCGCACCCTTCACCACATCAATCATGCGACGCAGATGACCGACGGAATCGATCGTATCCTTCACCCCGACAATATTTTCATTGGCATCAGCCAGCTGCTTGATGATCTGCGGCGTCAGATCCTGGCCGGTCAGATCAGGGAAATTATAGACCAGCATCGGCAGGTCGACGCTTTCGGCAATCGCCCCGAAATAGCGGAAGAGATTGGTCTCCGTGACCTTCCAGTAATAGGGATTGATCGCCACGATCCCATCGGCACCGGCGGATGCGGCATGACGCGACAGTGCCACAGCCTCGCGCATGTTCGGGCTTCCCGTACCGATCAGCACCGGCACCCGGCCCTTGACACAGTCAATGGCGATCTCGGCGGCTGAACGGCGTTCTTCGGCTGACATCTGCGAGAACTCGCCGCCAGTGCCAAGGAAAAACAGGCCGTTGACGCCTGCTTCGATCAGCATGTCGATCACATGCGCCATGGCGGCGCGGTCGATCGCGCCTGTGTCGGTGAAGAGCGTGGAAACGGGCGGAATGATGCCTGAGAATTTGGGATACTGCATGTCTGGAGCCTCCGGCGGAAGCGTCCCTGTCGGCCATGGAAGGGATGTCGATCGCGCTTTTGTTTTATATTGTAGAACACAAGTTTATAATATAAAATTTATCACAGCACTGGCGGTTTGCAAGCATCTCCTCGACACCGGCAGCGCCGTCTTTCAGCGACGGGAGCGCCCCATGCCCATCATCCAGTCCGTGCAGCGTGCATTGATGATCCTGAACCTCTTCGATGAGGAAAACCCGGAGATGAAGATCACCGATATTGCAGCCCGGCTGGACCTTCATAAATCGACATTGCATTCGATTTTGAAGACGCTGCAGATGGAAGGCTATATCGAACAGAATCACGAGAATGGCCGTTACCGGCTCGGCATGAAGCTGGTCGAGCGGGGGACCTTCGTCATCAATTCGCTTGATCTGCGCAAGCGCGCCGGTCCGGCGCTCGCCGCTTTGTCGCAGGCGACCGGCGAAACCGTTCATCTTGGCATTCTGGAAGGCAAAAACGGCGTCTATATCGACAAGGTCGACGGCTCCCGCGCGCTGATCGGCTATTCGCGGATCGGCCGCAGCCTGCCGATCCACTGCACCGCCATCGGCAAGGTGCTGCTCGCCTTTCGTCCGACCGAAGAGGTATGGAGCCTGCTCGGAGGCTATGACTTCACCGCCTTTACCGAGCGCACCATCACGGCGGCTGAACCCTTTGTGGCCGCGCTGAGCACGGTGCGCGCCGAAGGCCTCGCCCTGGATGACGAGGAGCATTCACGCGGCGTGCGCTGCATGGCCGCCCCCGTATTCGACCACGACAAGAAGGTTGTTGCCGCTGTCAGCATCTCGACGCTGACCTCGGTCACCGACAGCGCGGCCTTTGCCCGCCTGATTGCACCGCTGAAACAGGCCAGCGCCGCGATCTCGCTGGCACTGGGCGATCGCTGAGTGTCAACCTTGCGAGACACGGAACGAATTGCGATAAATCGCATTATTCTTGTGGCGATGGACCCATCGCGACATGGCGGCGGCCGCGCCCGGCCGGCAGATCACCTGCAGATGTTTTGCCCCTGAAACCGGAAGCAGCCGCAGCGCCAGACATGGAAAGGCAGAGAAATGACAATGTCACCCAACATCCCGACGCTCACCCTCAATGATGGCACGACCCTTCCGGCGCTGGGCTTCGGCACATCGCCGATGAAGGGAAGCAGCGCCGTGGAAGCGATCACGGCGGCGATCCACAATGGCTACAGGCTCCTGGATTCTGCCTTCAATTACGAAAATGAAGGCGCCCTCGGTGCGGCGATCCGCAAAAGCGGAATTGCCCGTGAACAGCTCAGGCTCTGCTCAAAACTGCCGGGTCGTCACCACAAATATGAACAGGCGATCGCCGCCGTCGAGGAATCGCTCTGGCGCGCAGGGCTCGACTATTACGACCTCTACCTGATCCATTGGCCCAACCCGCTGCAGGACCTTTATGTCGAAGCCTGGCGGGCGATGATCGAGGTCCAGAAGCGCGGCCTCGTCCGTTCCATCGGCGTCAGCAATTTCCTGCCGGCTCACCTGGACCGGCTGAAGCAGGAGACCGGCATTCTCCCCGCCGTCAACCAGGTCGAGATCCATCCCTATTTTCCCCAGGAAGAGCAACTGGCCTATAACCATGCGCAGGGTATCGTCACGGAAAGCTGGAGCCCGTTCGGACGTGGCACGAAGATCATGACCGAGCCGGTGGTCGCCGATATTGCCACGAAGATTGGCAAGACTCCTGCACAGGTGATCCTGCGCTGGCACCTTCAGCGCGGTGCCCTGCCGCTGCCAAAAGCATCGAGCCCGAAGCGCCAGCAGGAAAATCTCGCCGTTTTCGATTTCACGCTGGACGACGCTGACCTTGCTGCCATGACCGCCCTTGGACGCCCGGATGGACGCCTGCAAGGACAGGATCCGGCGCGTTACGAAGAGTTTTGATGTCAATAAGGCCGGGCCGCAACTGGCCCGGCTTTCTGCTTTCTGGCCGGCCGCCTATCGCTTGCCCCAGCCGCCGCCATTGGCGGTGTCGATCAGGATCTCGTCGCCCGGCTCGACGATGACGTCAGAGGCGAAGGAGAAGCGCTCCTCATCGCCCGAACGACGGCGCACACTGACGCTGTTAAGCCCGCCCTTTTCGCCGCCGGCTGTCGCCCATACGGGAACGCGCGTATGCGAATAGCCGACCGCCAGAACGGCGCGTGCGCGGGGCCTGTAGCAGGTTGAAAGGCCGAGCCCGCCT
Source organism: Martelella sp. HB161492 (assembly GCF_013184775.1). GTDB lineage: Bacteria > Pseudomonadota > Alphaproteobacteria > Rhizobiales > Rhizobiaceae > Martelella. The sequence continues at coordinate 82,040 of NZ_JAATVV010000015.1, read as the reverse complement.
TTGTGCAACCCCTCACCGGCCGCACTGCCGGAGAGCTTTCGCCAGCCGACATCAATGCCATAACGCGCCTCGCAGATTTCCGCCGGGCAATTAAAGGTATCACCGTGATTGGGGGAATACATGGCATGCAGGCCGTCGCGCTTGTCGGTGGCGCCCCAACCGCCCATCTGCGGCTCGACCATGGTGTAGTCGCGTCCCGTTTCGGGATGTTTTCCCGCCACCACCGTGCCGCAGATCGAGCCGAAGCTGCCCGATGGCAGACGTTCGGGCATATGCTGCGCCAGCGTCTGCCACAGCATGTCGGACAGCCGGATCCGCGTCTCGGAATAATAGCCATGCGGCGCGGGCGCGATCGGATCGAAGATCGACCCCTTGCGGGTGATGACCTCAAGCGGCCGGAAGGAACCGGAATTGGCAAACAGCGTCGGATCGGTCAGCACCTTGAAGATCAGCTGACAGGCAATCGTTGCACCCTCCTTCGAGGTGTTGAAAGGGCCGGATTTCTGATCCGGCGCGCTGGTCAGATCGACGATGAAATTGTCATGGGTGATCGTCAGCTGCGCATGCCAGACATCGCCCTCATCCTGTTCCACCGCCACGGGATAGGTTCCCGCCGGCAATGTCCGCAACCCGTCAAGCGCGCGCTTTTCGCCCGCCTCGAAGGCCTCGGCAATCGCCGCTTCAATCTCCTCGACGCCGTAGGCTTCTGCCATTTCGCGGATTGGCTTGGCACCGCGACGCCCGGCGGCGATCTGCGCCCAGAGATCACCGGTGACAAAATCGGGAAGGCGCGAATTGATCGCGATAATATCGAAGACCGATTGCAGCTTGTGCCCGGCTTCAAACAGCCTGACGGCAGGAAGCCGCAGGCCTTCCTGGAAGATCTCGGTCGAATTGGCTGCCATGGAGCCCGGCGTCATGCCGCCAACATCATTCCAGTGGGCAATCGATGCCGTCCAGGCGATGCATTTGCCCGCAACGAAAACGGGCTCGGCGACGACGACGTCATTCAGATGCGTGACGCCACCATGATAGGGGTCATTGGTGACAAAGACATCGCCATCGCGGATCGTATCGCCATGGGTTTCGACGATATATTTCACCGCCTTGTCGAGCACGCCGACGAAGCCGGGAATACCAGCGCCCGACGAGACGATCTCACCGCGCGCATCGGTAACCCCCGTGCCAACGTCGAGCACTTCATAGATGATCGGGCTCATCGCCGTCTTCTTCAGGATCGAGAACATCTCGTCTGCCGCTGCCGACAGACCGGCCTGGATCACGGAGCGGGTAAAGGGATCGCCACGCATGCTCACGCCTTTCTCAGTTCGATATGGAGATTGCCCCAGCGGTCGACATGGGCAGAATTGCCGGGATGGATGACAATGGTCGTGCCCGGATCTTCGACGATGGCAGGCCCTTCAAAGCGCATCCCCGCCTTCAGCCGCTCACCGTCATAGATATCGGCCTCATGAACGCCTTCCAGTGCATAGTCCACGGCGCGGCGGGCCTTCAACGCCTGCGAAGCATCCTCGCCGCCCATCTCCTGCTCGACCGGCTTCAGCTTGCCGACCTCGGCCGAGGCGATGACATGCAATCCTACCATTTCGACCGGCGCATGCAGGCGATAGGTATATTCGCGCTCGTAAGCGGCATGAAAATCATTCGCAATCGTATCGAGCGCTGCTGCGGTCACCGCGCCTTCGATCGCAACCTCGGTCGTGTGTTCCTGATTGCGGTAGCGGAACTTGCCAAACCGCTTCAGCTGCACCTTGTCGCCCGGCACACCTTCGGCTTCGAAATTGGCGCGCGCCTCCGCCTCAACAGCGGCAAAACGGGCCTCGATCGTCGCAAGTGCGGCCGCGTCCAGCTCGGCAAGCGCGGTCTGGAAATAATCGCGTCTGAGGTCCGACATCATCATGCCCCAGGCGGAAAAGACCGGCGCACCGGCCGGGATCACGACCTTCTTCACGCCGAGTTCCTGGCCCAGCGCCACCGCATGCATGGCACCGCCACCGCCGAAAGCCACCAGCGTGAATTCGCGCGGATCGTGGCCGCGATTGAGCGAGACCAGTTTCAGCGCATTGACCATATTGTTGTTGGCAATGCGGATAATGCCGCGTGCCGCCTCCGCGCGGGAAATGGCAAGACTGTCTGCCACCGCCTGAAGCGCCGATCCGGCCGCGTCCATATCGGCCTCGACACTGCCACCGCAGAAATAGTCCCGGTTGATGCGACCGAGCCAGAGATTGGCATCGGTCGTCGTCGCCTTCGTGCCGCCGCGCCCATAGGCGGCGGGCCCGGGCGAGGCACCGGCCGATTGCGGGCCGACATTGAGCGAGCCGTAATCGTCGACCCAGGCGATCGAGCCGCCGCCATTGCCGATCTCGACGAGATCGACCACCGGCACCATGATCGGATAGCCGGCAGAGGTGCGGTCGCGCTCGATCCAGTAATCGGTCATGATGGTGACTTCACCGTCCTCGATCAGCGAACATTTGGCGGTGGTGCCGCCAATATCGAGCGCCAGAACATCGGGCTCGCCGATCAGCTTGCCGAGTTCGGCAGCACCCCAGAAGCCGGATGCGGGACCGCTCTCGACCATGGTGATCGGGATGCGGGCTGTCGCCTCCAGCGTATCGACGCCGCAATTGGACTGCATGACATAAAGCTGCCCGGTGAAACCGTCACCCTTCAGCCCGTCCTCAAGGCGATGCAGATAGCGGGCGGCAACCGGCTGGACATAGGCGGACAGCACCGCCGAATTGGTGCGCTCATATTCGCGCCACTCGCGGCTGATCTGGTGCGATCCGACAGCAGAAACCTCCGGCCAGAGCGTTTGAAGTGTCTCAAGAACCGCCTTTTCGTGCGCCGGATTGGCATAGGCATGGAGGAAGGAGACGGCAACGGCCTCGACACCAGCCGCCTTGAACGTCTCGACAATGCCCTCAAGCGGGGCGAGATCCAGCGGTTCAGTCTCTTCACCGCGATAGTTCATCCGCCCCGCAAGCTCGAGGCGCAGATCGCGATCGACGAAGGGCCTGGGCTTCTCATAATAGAGATTAAAGAAATCCGGCCGGTTGCCGCGCGCCACTTCCAGCGTATCGCGAAAGCCTTCCGTCGTGATCAGCCCGACCCTGACGCCCTTGTGCTCGGTCAGCGCATTGATGACGACAGTGGTGCCATGGGCCATGAAATCGATGTCGCCAGCGGCGACGCCGGCCTTTTCCAGCACATTGAGAACGCCCTTTTCAAAATCGGGCGGGGTCGTGTCCGATTTGGCCGTGATGATCCGGCTTGCGCCCGTCTCATGGTCCGTTTCAAAGCAAACAAGATCAGTAAACGTGCCGCCGACATCGGTGGTCACGCGGATCGTCTTTCCGCTCATCGCTTTATCCTTCAAGGCCTGTGCCTATTCTTCCCAGCCATAGACGGCGCGCGCATCATCCAGCGTGAGATAGCCGTTACGCAGGTCGCGTCTGATCGCCTCCGGGTCCCGCTGTTCCGGCGGGCCGAAGCCACCGCCATTGGCGGTCACGATCCTGATGACATCATCGGTGTTGAGCTCGACATTGGTGGCGAAAGAGAACCGGCTTCGGTCGCCATCGGCGCGCACGACCTCGACAAAATTGGTCGATCCGTCGCGTCCGCCATCAACGCCCCATGGCGGAATTCGCGATCGGGTATAGCCGACGGAGAGGAAATTCTGATCCTTGCGCACCCGGTAATGCACCTCGATCCCCTTGCCGCCGCGCCACTGTCCCTCGCCGCCAGAGGCCGCGCTCAGCGCCATCTGATCAACCGTCAGACCATAACGCGCTTCGGCGATTTCGGCCGGGCAGTTGAAGGTCTCTCCATGGAAACCGGAAAACTGGCCGGAAACACCATCATGGCCGGACCAGGCACCCCAGCCGCCGACCTGCGGCTCGACAATGGTGTAATGGCGGCCGGTATCGGGATGCGGTCCACCGACGACAGTGCCGCAGATCGAGGCGAAGTTGCCCGCTGGCAGAGTGCCGGGAAAATGCGTCGCAAGCGCGCGCAGCAGCATATCCGAAAGCCGTATTTCCACCTCGGAATAATAGCCCATGGCGCCGGGCGCCTCGACATGGAACAGCGTACCGGGCCTGGTCTTGACCTGAACCGGACGGAAGAAGCCGCCATTGCCCGGCCCGTCGGGATCGACAAAGGCCTTGAAGGCAAGCTGAACCGCGATCTCGGTCCCTTCCCGCGAGGAATTGCTGGAGCCCTTCTGCTTCGGATTTTCGGTCAGATCGACGATAAAGGCGTCGCTGGTAACGGTGAGTGTCAGGCGGTGAATGTCACCATTATCCTGCTCTTCGGCAAAGTCGAACGTACCTTCCGGCAGCCTGGCAAGGGCCGCGCGTGCACGCCGCTCGCCCAGTTCCATGAAATCATCGATCGCGGCGATGAAGGTCTCGGCACCGTATTTTTCGACCAGTTCGAGAATGCGCCGCTCACCGACCCTCAGGCCGGCAATGCCCGCCCACAGATCACCATTGAGATAATCGGGAAGACGCGAATTGACGGCAAGAATATCAAAGACCGCCTCGTTGCGCTCCCCCTTGGAAAACAGCTTCACGCAAGGGATGCGCACGCCTTCCTGAAAGATCTCCGTCGCATCCGATGACATCGACCCCGGCACCGCCCCGCCGACATCATTCCAGTGCGCGATATTGGAAAGCCAGGCAACCAGCCGCCCTTCGGCAAAGATTGGCGCTGCCAGAACCATGTCGTTCAGATGGGTGACGCCGCCATAATAAGGATCATTGGTGGCGAAGACATCGCCCGGCGAAACCTGATCGGCCGGGAATTTCTCCATGATCCCGGCAACCGCCTTGTCAAGCACGCCGATAAAGGCCGGGATGCCCGCACCCGTTGCTGCAATCTCGCCACCGGGGCCCAGCACCGCGGTCGACATGTCGAGCACCTCATAGATGATCGCGCTCATCGACGTCTTGCGCTGAGCGACGAACATCTCGTCGGCAATGGCGACCAAGGCATTCTGGATGATGTCATAGGTGACCGGGTCAAAGCTCTTCTCAACCGTCATGCTCATCTCCTGATCTCGATATGGGTATTGCCATAGGTGTCGATCGACACCCGGTTCTGCGGATGGACGACGATGGTCGTACCCGGATCCTCGATGATGGCCGGACCTTCGAAGCACATGCCCGGCTCCAGCTTCTCGCCATCATAGATCGTCGCCTCATGCACGCCCTCGGTCGCATAATCGACCGCGCGACGGCCCTTGACCGCAGTTTCAACCGCAGCCCCGGAAGCCGGCAACGGCACGATCTCAAGCTTGCCGATCTCGGCGGCGGCAATCAGATGCAGACCGATGATTTCGACCTCGGCGGCCAGACGATAGGAATATTCGCGCTCATAGATGACGTGGAAATCATCGATCATCTTCGCCATTTCGGCAGGTCCGAATGTTCCCGCGCCAACCGGCACCTCAACGGCGAATTCCTGGTTCTGATAGCGCACCCGCAAAAGCGGCTGCATGCTGATCCGCTCATCGGAGACCCCCTCGCCGGCAAATTCGTCACGGGCGAGCTTCATCGTTTCGCTCAGAAGCGTGCTGAGCGCGGCATGATCGGACTGTCCGACCAGTTTTGTGACAAAGTAGTCGCGCCTGAGATCCGACATCAGCATGCCCCAGGCGGAGAAGACCGGTGCGCCGCGCGGCACGACGACCTTTTTCACGCCCAGCTCCTGCCCCAGCGCCACGCCATGCATCGGACCGCCGCCGCCAAAGACCACCAGGGTGAAATCACGCGGATCATAGCCGCGATTGACCGAGACCAGCTTCAGCGCATTGACCATGTTGGAATTGGCAATGCGGACAATGCCGCGCGCCACATCCTCGCTTGCCTGGCCAAGCTTGTCGGCGAGCCGCCTCAGCGATCCCTCAAGCGCAGTCATGTCCGCCTCGACGGTGCCGCCGCAGAAATAGTCCTTGTTGATCCGACCGAGCCAGAGATTGGCATCCGTGGTCGTGGCATTGTCGCCGCCGCGGCCATAGGCCGCCGGTCCGGGGGCCGCCCCTGCCGATTGCGGTCCGACATGCAGCTTGTCGAATTCGTCGACCCAGGCGATCGAACCGCCGCCATTGCCGATCTCGACCAGATCGACCACCGGCACCATGATCGGATAGCCGGCAGACTTGCGGTCGCGCTCGATCCAGTAATCGGTCTTGATGGTCGCCTGACCGTCAACGATCAGCGCACATTTCGCCGTCGTGCCGCCGATATCAAGCGCCAGCACATCCGGCTCCCCGATGATCCGGCCAAGCTCGGCCGCGCCCCAGAAACCCGATGCCGGACCGCTCTCAACCATGGTGATCGGCACGGCCTTGATGGCGTCAACCGTATCGATGCCGCAGTTTGACTGCATGATGAAGAGATTGCCGCGATAGCCGCGACCGTTAAGCCCCGTTTCCAGCTTCTCCAGATAACGCTCGGCCTTGGGCTGAACATAGGCCGACAGAACGGTCGTGTTGGTGCGCTCATATTCGCGCCACTCACGGGTGATCTGGTGTGAAGCGACGGCGGTCGCTTCCGGCCAGCGCGCCTTCACCGCCTGCAGGACAGCCTCCTCATGCGCCGGATTGGCATAGGCATGCAGAAGGCAGATCGCCACAGCCTCGACTCCGTCGGCGCGGAAGTCATCCAAGATCGCATCCAGACCTGAAAGGTCGAGCGGCGCGGTTTCCTCGCCCTTGTAATTGATCCGCCCCGGCAGTTCGCGCCGCAGATAGCGCTCGACGAAGGGAACCGGCTTCTTGTACATCAGATTGAAGAAATCGGGCCGGTTGCCACGGCCGATCTCCAGCACATCCCGAAAGCCTTTCGTCGTGATCAGACCGACCTTGGCGCCCTTGCGCTCGGTCAGCGCATTGATGACGACCGTGGTGCCATGGGCGAAGAAATCCACCGATGGCAGATCAATCTCCGCCTTTTCAAGCACGTTCAGCACGCCCTGTTCGAAATCGGGCGGCGTGGTATCGGATTTGGCGGTGCGAACCGTCTGGGCGCCCGTCTCGACATCGGTTTCGAAATAGACGAGATCGGTGAATGTGCCACCGACATCGGTCGAAACACGGGTGATCTTCTCTGCCATCGCTTTACGTTCCCTTATATTTTCTGTTCGCGATTTCTGGCGTTCAAAGCTTCATGAACTTGTAGGCGCGCAGGATTTCGAAGAAGTTGCGGTGCCAGAAGGAGACCGACCGCGGCGCATTGCTGACCGCACCCGGATACCAGCTGGCCTGATAGGCATCGACCGGGTTGTTGAACTCGATCACCAGTTCGTAATCGTCGGCTTTCGGCGGCAGGCAGGCACTGAAATCGCCCGAAAGGGCCTTTTTCACGCCATCGAAAATCAGCGCCCGCGCCTTGACCGGCGACAGCGAATTGGTCGCCGGACCAATGCCTTCAGATGTCGCGACCGTGACAATGCCGGGCATCATCGCTATCGCATCCTCGCAAATGCGTTTGTCGCCCGACAGGAAAGCCGAGGGCACGCCGTAAAGGGCGGCACAGCGGGCATTCAAAGTCAGCTCGGAGGCCACCTCACCGTTCAGCAGCACGCGGGAAATGCGCAGATTGGAGGTGTGGGCCAGCGGATTGGTTTCATCCCCCGCCTTGGAATGATAGCCGGTATAGATGGCGACATCGCAATCGGCCGAAATGCCGAACATCATCTGATCGGGATGGCCCGACCAGCCGCGGATGATGCGGACATAATCCGGCAGATCACCAAGCAGAATATTGCGCGCCGTGGCATGGGCATCCTTGATGAGAACCTCATCGGCCCCCGCCTCGCGGGCGCCCTCGCAGGCGGCGATCACTTCAGCCGTCATGAATTTCTGGAACTCGGCATATTCACCGGGAATATGCTTGCGCGCCTCATCCCACATGGTGATGCCGGCGGTTCCCTCAATGTCAGCGCTCAGGAAGACTTTCATTTCATCATTATCCGATTCTCATTTGGCGCTCAGGCCAGATCACGCAGCAGGCCGATCAGTGTTTCGATGATGACCCCGCTGCCGCCGGGCGGCGAGAAGGCCGTGCCTGCACCGACATAGGACGGCCCGGCGATATCGATATGCGCCCAGTCCGTGCCCTCATCGATGAAGTTTTCGAGGAAAGCCGACGCAATCGAGGCATTGCCGTATTTGACGCCGGGCCAGTTGACCATGTCGGCAAAATCCGACTTCAGCTCGGCATGGAATTCGTCGTCGATCGGCATCGGCCAGATCTTTTCGCTGGCCTGCCCTGCCGCATGGATGACGCTGTCGCGCAAATCCGGCGCATTGCCGTAAAGCCCGGCATAACGCGTGCCGAGGCCGATCTGGACGGCATAGGTGAGGGTCGCGATATCGATCACGGTCTTCGCACCCAGCGCCCGCTGGGCGTAGCTCAGGCAATCGGCCAGCACCAGCCGCCCCTCGCAATCGGGATCACGCACCTCAACCGTCTTGCCGGAATAGGATGTCAGAATATCGCCGGGGCGGGTCGCATTACCGCTGATCATGTTCTCGGCAAGGCCGAGCACGGCAACCGCATCGCCGGCATAGCCTGTCTTCGCCAGGGCAATCATCGTCGCTGCAGCCGTTGCCGCACCGGCCATATCGCCCTTCATCTCCCACATGCCATGGACGTCTTTCAGGTGAATGCCGCCGGTATCGAAAGTGATACCCTTGCCGACAAGCGCAACAGGCGGTTTCTCGCCCGGACCGAGATGCATGACGACGGCGCAGGGCGGATTATCCGATCCCTGACCGACACCGAGATGCAGACCGCAGCCAAGCGCCTTCAGATGGCCTTCATCGAGAATTTCAACCGCAATACCGACAGCCTCGCCGGCTCTGGCAATCCGTGTGGCCATTTCCAGCGGCGACAGGACATTGGCGGGTTCATTGATCAGGTCACGGGCAAAATGGATGGCCGAGACTTCGGCTTCAAGCGCGGACAGGGCCGCAGCCTCCAGATCCGCACCGCAGATCGTCACCGACCTCAGCACCGGCGGCGCCGTGCGATAGAGATCGAAGCTATAGGCCCTGAGCGCCATGCCGCGCAGCACGTCAAGGCCACTGGCGGCGGCAAAAAGCGCAATCTCGCCGGTTTTCAGGACCTGCGGCAAAAGCGCGATCGACGCACCGATCTTGCGGAAATCCAACGGCGTTTGCGCACCGCCGGCACCGACAATGATCAGCATGTCGAGATCGGTTCCGGTCGGTGCCGGGATCGCAAGCACGTCACCGGACATGCCCCCGAATGAAGCCGCAGCCATCGCCCTTTCGATGGACCGGCCCGCATCCGTGCCGGCAAGCGACGGACAGGTCAAGCCCGGCCCGTCTTGCACGACGACGGCGATTTTTGCCTTGAGAAGGCCAGACAGGGAACTGGTGCTAATCTTGATCATGATGGTTACGACCTCCGATCAAACCGGGATGACATGGAGGTCGCGCGGCAGCTTCGAGAGGATTTCCGGTCCGTCCCTGCGCAGCACGACGATCTCTTCCAGCCTTACGCCGAATTTGCCGGGCAGATAGATGCCGGGCTCGATCGAAAAGACATTGCCTTCAAGCAGAACCGTCTCATTGGTCGCGGTGATATAGGGCTTTTCATGGCCATCAATGCCAAGCCCGTGGCCGGTGCGGTGGACGAAATAGTCGCCATAGCCCGCCTCCGTGATCACGCCGCGCGCGGCGGCATCGACATCCATCGCCCGCGCGCCGGGCCTTGCCGCAGCAAGGGCTGCCTGGACCGCCTTTTCGACGATGGCATGGACCTTCAGATAGTCCTCACCCGGCGTGCCGAGGAAAGCCATACGGGTGATATCGCTCGGATAGCCATCCTTGCGCGCGCCGATATCGATGACGATGGCGTCACCTTCCTCGATCCGGCGTTCGGAAACACTATGATGCGGAAAGGCGCCGTTGGGACCGCTGCCGACGATCCAGAAGGCGGGCTCGGCGCCTTCCGACTGGAACTGGGTGCGGATGATCGTTGCCAGTTCGCTTTCGCTCATGCCCGGACGGATCGACCGGAAGGCCAGTTCGACGGCACGGTCGTCAATCGCCGCATTGATTTTCAGCGCCTCGACTTCCGCCTCATCCTTCATCGTCCGCAAGAGGCCGATCGTCTGATCGGTAAAGCCCGTTTTCACGCCCTCCGGCAGCGCGTTCAGAAGCAATAGCGCGAAATCGGCCCGCATCGTCTCATCCAGAACGACCGAGCGGACCTTGTCGCCGCCAAGTTCGGCAAGCGCTGCGGCCATGGCCGCATCAGGGCCCTCATCATCGGACCAGACATGAAAGCCGATAGCGGATTTCTCCCGCGTGCCCTCGGCATTCAGCGCCGGCATGAGAAAGGTTTCGGTCTCCGCCGTGACCAGGAGCAGGCAGGGACGCTCATCGGCATGGGTGTGGAAACCGATCAGCCATTGCATGTGCGAGCTGGGACCGATCGCAACCAGATCAACGCCGTTGGCCTTCATCCTGTCGCGCAATGCGGCAAATCGCTTGTTCGTGTCAGTCATTGTTTCTTGCTTTCCTGGCTGTTGTCAGACCGTCACCGGTTCCGGGTTCCACACGCCATCCACATGTTCGCGCTGGAAGCGGATGCAGCGGGTAAAGTGTCCCGGCTTGACTTCCTTAAGCTCTGTCGGCTCCTGCGAACATTCTGGTCTGGCAAAAGGACACCGCGAAACCAGACGGCATTGCGGTTTGGGATCGATCGGCGAGCTCGGCTCACCGGTGAGATTGATGCGCTGCTTGACCTCGAGCGGGTGTTCGATCGGCGTCGCCGAGACCAGACCGCGCGTATAGGGATGGAAGCTTCTGGTCAGCACATCCTCAGTCGGCCCGGCCTCGACCACTTGGCCGAGATACATCACCATCACCCGCTTGGCGATCAGCCGGACGACGGCCAGATCATGCGAGATGAACAGGTAAGCAAGGTTGAACTGCTCCTGCAGATCCATCAGCAGATTGAGGATCTGCGCTTCGACAGAGACATCCAGCGCCGATGTCGGTTCATCAAGAACAACCAGCGCCGGATTGGTGGCAAGCGCACGGGCAATGCCGACGCGCTGTTGCTGGCCGCCGGAAATCTGATGCGCGTAGCGCTCGGCGTGATCGCGCCGGAGGCCGACAAGCTCAAACAGTTCGGCAACCTTGGCGTCGATTTCTCTTGGTGGCACGGTGGCATGCAGCAGCAGCGGTTCGCCGACCAGCTTGCCGACCTTGTGGCGCGGTGTCAGCGATGCAAGCGGGTCCTGAAACACCATCTGCATGCGGGCGCGCAGTGCCGGAAGCGCGGTTTCCGACACGTTGAGCAGATCGGTATCCTCAAATTCGATCGATCCGCTATCGGGTTCTTCAAGGCGCAGGACACAGCGCCCGACCGTTGATTTGCCAGATCCGCTCTCGCCAACAAGTGCGACCGTCTCACCGGCATGAATGGTGAAGCTGACATCTTCGGCAGCAACCAGTGTTCCCTTGGAAAACAGGCCCTTCTTCACCGGATAGGTCTTGCCAAGGTTCTGAACGGTCAGGATCGGACGGGTCATGCGATTTCCTTCCAGCGATGGCAGGCGATCTTGCGATTGCCGTCATCCTCCACCGGCGGCTTGGTCGTGGCACAGATATCGGCAGCAAAGGGACAGCGGGTGCGGAATGCACAGCCGGACGGACGGTTCAGCAGATCGGGAACCTGGCCGGGAATGGTCTGCAGCCGCCTTTCGCCCGCGGCATGGGCGGCGCGGGCGGCGAGCAGCCCCCTGGTATAGGGATGGCGCGGGTTGTCAAAGAGATCGACAACCGGTGCTTCCTCGACCACGCTTCCGGCATACATCACCGCAACACGGTCGCAGAGTTCGGCAACAACGCCGAGATTATGGGTAATGACGATCTGGGCCAGGCCGGTCTCATCGCGCAGCTGCTTCAGCAAACGGATGATCTGATACTGGATCGTGACATCCAGCGCCGTGGTCGGCTCGTCGGCGATCAGAAGATGCGGCCGCGAGGCCAGCGCCAGAGCGATCATGATACGCTGCGCCATGCCGCCGGAAACCTGATGCGGATAGCGCTTCAGGATCGAGGCCGGATCGCCGAGCCCGACGCTTGAAAGCAGTGCCATCGCGCGCCTGTCGGCCTCTTTCGGCTTCAGCCCCTCATGCACCTTCAGGACTTCACGCATGGTGCGGCCGATCTTGAAGACCGGATTGAGCGAGGAGCGCGGGTTCTGGAAAATCATCGCGATCTCGCTGCCGCGAATGCGCCGCATCTGATCGCTGTTCAGGGCCAAGAGGTCCTGATTGCGAAAGGTGACGCTGCCTTCGGTCACGCGGCCTGGCTTGCTGAGCAGGCGGATGATCGACATGGCAGTGACGGATTTGCCCGAACCGCTTTCGCCGACCACACCGAGGATCTCGCCGGGGCGGATCGCGAGGTTCACGTCCTCGAGAATCCGCGCCGTGCCGGCCGGCGCATCGAAGGCGACATGCAGGCCCTTGACGTCAAGCAAAGGTTCGGCGCCGGTCTGGCTGTCACGCGGGGTTGCTGTCTCTTGCATGGTCATGGCGTCCGTCATCGTGATTTCGGATCCAGAAGGTCCTGCAGGCCATCGCCGATCAGATTGAAACCCATGACGGTGATGAAGATGGCGAGGCCCGGGAAGAAGGAAATCCACCACTGGCCGGAAATGATCTGCGGTACGCCGAGGCTGATCATCAGCCCCCATTCGGGCATCGGCAGGCGCACGCCAAGGCCGATGAAGCTCAGGCCCGCCGCATCCAGAATGGCCCAGCCAAACTGCAGCGTCGCCTGGACAAAGATCGGCGCCAGCGAATTGGGCAGCAGGTGCCAGTAAAGGATGCGCCAGCGCGAGGCCCCGACACCGCGGGCCGCCAGTGCATAGACCGAGGAGCGGATCACCAGAAAGCGCGCGCGCATCAGCCGGGCATAGACCGGCACATTGACGAAAGCGATGGCGATGATGAGGTTGGGAATGCTCGGCCCGAGCACGCCGGCGATCGCCATGGCGAGGATGAAGCCAGGAAAGGCAGCGATGATATCCATCAGGCGCATCAGCACCTCGTCGAGCTTGCCGCCGAAATAGCCGGCAAAGGCGCCGACCGGACAGCCGACCAGAATACCGACAATCACCGCACCAATGCCGATGCCAAGGTCGATCCGCGCGCCATAGAGCACGCGGGAGAAGATATCCTCGCCAAAGGTGCCGGTTCCGAACAGATGCGTCAGCGATGGCGGCAGCATGCGGTCGGCGGGATTCAGCGCGTAAGGGTCATAGGGCGCGATCACCGGCGCCAGAAGACCGGCAATCAGAATGACGAGAACGATCGCCATGCCGAGTGCCGTGATCGGATTGCGCCGGCACCAGCGCAGCGCCTTTGCCAACGCTCCCGGGCCGTTTTTCGAGGTAGAGAGATTTTCGGATGTCGCATTCATTGGCCGGGTTCCCTCAAAGGCGGACGCGCGGGTCGAGCGCGACATAGAGCACGTCGACAATCAGGAAGATCAGCACATAAAGGGCGGTGGAATAGAGAATGAAGCCCTGAATGGCGGGGTAATCACTGGACGTGATCGCAGTGAAGACGTAACGGCCGAGACCTGGCCAGGCAAAGACGTTCTCAATCAGCACGACGCCGCCAAGCATGTAGCCATAGACGATTGCCGTCATCGTCATCAGTGGCAGGATGGCATTGCGGAAAGCGTGGCGCATGATGACCGATTTTTCGCTGAGACCGAGTGCACGCGCCGCACGGGCATAATCGGAATCGAGCGCCTCGATCATGCCGGAGCGGGTCATGCGGGCAAGCGGGGCCATGGCGGCAAAGCCAAGTACGGCGGCTGGCAGGATCAGCGAGGAAAAGGCCGACTTGAAGGCATCCCAGTTGCCGGTCAAAAGTGAATCCACCGTATAGAGCCCGGTAATGGTTGGCGGCGCGAAGACATAGAGCGAAATGCGGCCCTGCGGCGGCGGCATCCAGTGCAGCTTGAAATAGAAGAGATAGATGCCGAGCAGGCCGAGCCAGAAGACCGGCATGCCGACGCCGACAACCGCCAGCACCCGGGCAACGTGATCAACCCAGCTGTTGCGCCAGACGGCCGCCGCAATGCCGAGCGGCAGCGACAGGACCAGCGCGATGATCATGGCGAACAGCGTCAGCTCGAAGGTCGGCATGAAGCGCGATGTCAGATCGGAGAGAACCGGCTGGCTGGTGACGAAACTGTCGGACAGATCACCATGCAGGACGTTGTTGATGTAATGCACATATTGCAGCCAGATCGGATCATTCAGCCCTTCGCGCTCGGCGACCTGGGCCCGCATTTCCTCCGTCGCCATCGGACTGACCATCAGATCAATCGGATTGCCCGGCACGACCCTGGTCAGGCCGAAGGTGATCATGGTGACACCGAGCAGGACCGGGATCAAAAGCAAAAGTCTGCGTGCGATATAGATGAGCACGAAGCACCTCATGAAGGTCTGATGTCGGAGCGGCTGCAGGTCGCGGACGGCCCTCTCCGATCAAATTTCCGGAAGAGGCCGGCGGCACACGGCCGCCGGCATGAGGAACAGACTATTCCTTGTAGATGTACTTGAACCGCATGTAATTGTCGGACGAGTAGTAGACATAGCCCTTCACATTCGCCCGGGTCGCAACGATCTTTTGCGGCTGATCGAGGAAAATCCAGGGCGCATCGTCGACGATTTCCTTCTGCGCCTCAACGGCTGCGGCATCACGCGCCTCGATATCGGTGCTCAGCGTATATTTGTCGATGGCGGCCGCGAGATCGGGATTCTTGTAATTGGCGTAATTGCAGCAGCTGGAATTGAACAGCCAGTAGAGGTGGTAATAGGGATCGTTGTTGATCGAGGTCCAGCCCGACGAATAGAAGAAGCCAAGCGTATGCTTCTGCAGCTGTTCGGTGAAGGCGGCACCCGGCATTTCCTGAATGGTGACCTTGATGCCGGCCTGCGCCAGTGACTGCTGCGCATAGACGGCAGCCTCCTTGGCCTGCTGAAGCCCCGAGGGGATCTGCAGCGTGGTCTCGAAACCATCCGGGAAACCTGCTTCCTTCAGCAGTTCCTTGGCCTTGGCCGGATCGTTCTTGTATTTGAAGAACTCATCGGTATGGGTCGGCGTGCCGTCCGGGATCGGGCTGGTCAGCTGAATGGCATAGCCGTTCATGACCTGATCGATCATCGTATCATAGGGGAAGGCATAGGAGACAGCCTGACGCACCAGCTTGTTGTCAAAGGGCGCAACGTCATTATTCATGCCGAGATAGCCGACGGTACGGCTGGTATCGGCATGGACGGTGATATCGGGATTGTCTTCCAGCGTCTTGATATCGGTGGTCGGCAGATCATAGGCGATGTCGACCGACCCACTCAAGAGCTGGGCCAGACGGCTCGACGGATCGGGAATGATCTTGAAGATGATCCGCTGGATCTTCGGAGCCTCGCCCCAGTAATTGTCATTGCGATCCAGAACCCAGCTGTCGCCCGGCGTCCACTGGGCGAGCTTGTAGGGCCCCTGTTCCGAGCCTTCCGTGTGCGTTTTCAGCCAGTCATGGGCATAGGGATCATCGGCCGTCATATGCGGCTCAACGACCTTCGGATTGAGGATCGAATGTCCGAACTGGGCCATATTGCCGAGCAGAAGCGTGTTCGGCGTATCGACATCGAACTCGACCGTCAACGGATCGATGACCTTGACGTGATCCTTGTCCGGAACAGCCGCCATCTTGGTCAGGGCTGCGGTGACGCCGCCTTGATCGAAAATGCGGTCATAGGTGAACTTGACCGCCTCGGCATCCAGCGGATCGCCGTTGGAGAATTTCATGCCATCGCGCAGATGGAAGGTCAGAACCTTGCCGTCATCGCTCCAGTCAAAGCTTTTCGCCAGACCGCCGACAAAGCCACTCGGATCAGAGGTAATAGTGCCGTCCGTATCGGTGGTCTTGTAGTCGACAAGCCAGTCATAGACATTGGTCAGCATTTCCTGGGTGATGATGTCACCGCTGGAAAGCGTTGGATCAAGGTTCTGAATGTCGCTTGGCACGGCGACAACGAGAATATTCGGGTTCGACTGGGCAAGCGCTGTATGCGCAACACCCAGCGAAAGAGCCGCTGTCAGTGCGGCAATGGTTGGCCGCAACAGCGGAAGCTTATTGGTCAGGGTCACTAAATCATCTCCGGTTTTTATTGGACCGCTACCGTTTTCGACCGCAGCGGGCTGTTCCCATTTCTGATGAGCTATTTAATTTCCTATCCAACATTAGCTTAAGTTCCAAGACTGTCAACAGGAACGCGAACGGCCTTTTTCCTAGTCAGCGCTTACAGAGACGTGCATGTATCTGCATCTGCATTGCGCGCAACACCGTATAGCCCTGCGCCAGAAAATTGAATTATATTGTTTATTTACAATATGATATTTTATATTCGCGGCAACATCCAGATGGCGGACATATCCGGGCCCGGCTCGACGGCAGGTCACGGGCTGGTCAGCGGCACAACGCGTGCCGGGGCCGCAGCAAAGCCCGCGGCGATATCGTCACCTGCCTGAGGCGCGCATTTCTTGAAATCTATATTTCATATTTTAATTCAATAGTTTAATGTATTTATTGTGTTTTCTTCCCGCAATGGACGGGTCTTGCAAAGGCGCGGAACATCCGCTAATCGTTTCCTATAGGAAATATTTTTACGATAGGTAGTGAAGTTCCATATGGCCGCCATCGACGCAATGGATCAGACGCGACAAGCCATTTCATTTGCTCATCTTGAAGCTCTGCTGGAAGCGGTCTTTCTGAAAGCCGGCGCGGCGGCGGGCGTTGCCCGCATTCTGGCCGAGAACTGCGCCGGCTGCGAGCGCGACGGTGCGCTTTCTCATGGCATTTTCCGCATTCCCGGCTATCTCGGATCGATGAAAAGTGGCTGGGTCGACCCGGCGGCAACGCCGGTGGTCGAGCAGGCAGGCGACAGCTTCATCCGCGTTGACGCAGCCAATGGCTTTGCCCAGCCGGCCGTTGCCGCGGCCACGGCCCTGGTGATCGAAAAAGCGCGACAGAATGGTGCAGCCGTTCTGGCTGTGCGCAATTCCCATCATTTCAGCGCGCTCTGGCCGGATGTGGAACCTTTTGCACGTCAGGGCCTGCTGGCACTCTCGATGGTCAACAGTTTCCCCTGCGCGGTGGCCTTTGGCGCGCACGAGCCGGTGTTCGGCACCAATCCGGTCGCTTTCGCAGCCCCCTGCGACGGTGCAGACCCGATTGTTGCCGATCTGGCGACCAGCGCCATCGCCAATGGTGATGTCCAGATCGCGGCACGCGAGGGCAAGGCACTGCCGCCTGATCACGGTGTTGACCGCCACGGCCAGCCAACGACCGATCCGAAAGCCGTGCTGGACGGCGGGGCGCTGCTGACCTTCGGCGGTTACAAGGGTGCGGCGATTTCGATGATGATCGAGCTGTTCTGCGCAGCGCTGACGGGCGGGAAATTTTCCTTCGAGGTCGACTGGTCAGCCCATCCGGGTGCCGAAACGCCGCATACCGGCCAGCTGATCATCGTGATCGACCCCGATGCGGGACGACCATCATCGCATTTTGCGATGCGGGCACGGCAATTTGTCGACCGGCTGGAAGCGGCCGGCGCCTCCCGGCTGCCCGGCGAGAGGCGCTATCGCAATCGCAGGCAGTCTATTGAAAAGGGCATTCTGATCAGAAACACTGATCTTCGGCGGCTGCAGCAGCTTGCTGGCGGCGCGGCGGCAGCAAAGACCCGGCCCTGACGGGAAATGAGGCTCCCGGGCGTCAAGGCGGCTCCACCTGATGCGGCTTGTTCTTGTCCGGACAGCCTGCAATTTTTGCAGGTATAATTGAACAGTCCGCACGCGCGCGCTATTGCGGCAGGAAACGACATTTTGAAAGGTCTTGATATGGGTGAAAACGGGGGGCAGGGTCGCAGGCAGGTCAGGCATTCTGATCAGGCGCTGGCATTGATCGTGCGGCAGCTTCGTCAGGATGAAGGCCTGAGCTTGGCCGAGCTGGCAGAGCGTAGCGGGCTTGCACCTTCGACGCTTTCGAAAATCGAAAACGGCCAGATGTCGCCGACCTATGAGACCATTCTGTCTCTGGCAGCAGGGCTTGGCGTTGATGTGTCCGAGCTCTTCGCCCACAAGCCCAGTGCGCCGATCTCCGGCCGCCGCGCCATCACCCGCAAAGACGGCGGCGCGAAGATGGAAACGCAGCATTATGAATATGAACTGCTCTGCGCCGATATCGCCAACAAGAAGCTCGTCCCCCTGCTCACCAAGGTGAATGCCCGCTCGGTCGAGGAATTCGTTCCCTTCTCCACCCATGCCGGAGAAGAGTTCATCTATGTTCTCGATGGCAAGCTGACCCTCTTTACCGAGCTCTATGCTCCTTCGGAACTCGAAGCCGGCGACAGTTGCTATTTCGACAGCATGATGGGCCATGCGCTGGTCAGCACATCGCAACAGCCGGCAACGATCCTGTGGGTCTGTTCCAATGTCGTCAGCCCGTTGCGCGGCTGACGGCAATTTTCTGCCTTGAAGGCTTTAGGGTACCCCGGCAAGCGCTTTCGCCCATGCGGGAGCCCAGCCGCCGTGCGCATGCCGCACAGATCCATTCATATATTGAACAAAAATCACATTACGAACATTTCGCTGGCGCCGACCTGATCGTGTTTCTAGGATTGCTCCATGGACGGAGGTTGATCCATGGACAAGACAAGCCCCTCGCTCCGCGCAGCAGTTGCGGAAATTTTTGATGGCGCAACGGTGATGATCGGTGGCTTTGGCGGCGCCGGATCTCCCATTGAGCTCATTCATGCGCTGATAGACCACGGTGCGCGCGATCTCACCGTCATCAACAACAATGCCGGCAACGGCCATGTGGGTCTCGCGGCGCTGATAGAACAGGACCGCGTGGCAAAGATGATCTGCTCGTTTCCGCGCTCGTCCAATGCCACGGTTTTCAACGAGCGCTATCTTTCGAACCGCATCGCGCTTGAACTCGTGCCGCAGGGCACGCTTGCCGAGCGCATCCGCGCCGGTGGCGCCGGCATCCCCGCTTTTTACACCCCGACAGGCTTTGGTACGGAACTGGCGGAGGGCAAGCCGGTGGCGGAGTTCGACGGCCGCTCTTACGTGCAGGAACGCTGGCTGAAGGCCGATTTCGCCCTGATCAAGGCGGAATGCGCTGACCTCCACGGCAATCTCTCCTTTCGGATGGCCGCGCGGAATTTCGCACCCCTGATGGCGATGGCCGCAAGCCGGACCATTGTTCAGGCGAGCCACATCGTGCCCCCGGGTGAGATCAATCCCGAACAGGTGATCACGCCGGGTATTTTTGTCGACACGGTGGTTCATGTTCCAGACCCCGCCCAGGAAGAGATCCTGACCCGAAAGGAGGCACATTATCCATGACCGATATCGCAGCGATAAAGCTTTCCAATGCAAAGATTGCCTGGCGCGCGGCACAGGACATTGAAGACGGCGCCTATGTCAATCTCGGGATCGGTTTCCCCGAAATGGTGGCCCGCTTCCAGCCTTCAGGACGGCAGGCGATTTTCCATACCGAAAATGGCGTGCTCGATTTCGGCGGCAGCCCGCCCGAAGGCGAGGAGGACTGGGATCTGATCAATGCCGGGAAACGCGCCATCACGCTGAAACCCGGCACCGCCTTTTTCCACCATGCCGACAGCTTTGCCATGGTGCGCGGCGGCCATCTCGATGTCGCGATCCTCGGCGCCTATGAGGTGGCTGAAAATGGCGACCTTGCCAACTGGTCCACCGGCAAGGGCGGCGTCCCGGCCGTCGGTGGCGCCATGGATCTGGTCCATGGCGCAAAGCGCGTCGCCGTGGTGATGGATCATGTCAGCAAGACCGGTGCGCCGAAATTGATGAAGCGCTGCACGCTGCCGCTGACCGGCATTGGCTGTGTCACCCGCATCTACACGTCGCTGGCCGTGATCGATGTTGTCGACCGCCATTTCGTGCTGCGCGAAAAACTGGCCGCGCTGTCCCTTGATGATCTGCAGGCGGTCACGGGTGCACCGCTCCACATTGACGGCACGGTCGAGGATCTTGCCGTGGCGGAGGTCTGAGCGATGACTGAGGTGTTTATCTGCGACTATATCCGCACGCCGATCGGCCGCTATGGCGGTGCGCTCTCTTCCGTCCGCGCCGATGATCTGGCGGCAATCCCGCTTTCAGCACTGATGGCCCGCAATGACGGCGTCGACTGGGAAGCGATCGACGATGTGATCCTCGGCTGCGCCAATCAGGCGGGTGAGGACAACCGCAATGTCGCCCGCATGGCGCTGCTTCTGGCAGGCCTGCCGCAATCCGTCTCCGGCACGACAATCAACCGGCTGTGCGGCTCCGGCATGGACGCGGTCATCACCGCCGCCCGCGCCATTGCCGCCGGCGAGGCGGAGATCATGCTTGCCGGCGGGGTTGAATCGATGTCGCGGGCGCCCTTTGTCACCGGAAAGGCCGAGAGCGCCTTTGCCCGCAAGGCCGAGATCCACGACACGACCATCGGCTGGCGCTTCGTCAACCCTTTGATGAAGGCGCGCTACGGCGTCGATTCCATGCCGGAAACGGGCGAGAATGTTGCCGAGGACTTCAAGATCAGCCGGGACGATCAGGACATCTTCGCCTTTTCATCGCAGATGAAGGCATGGGCCGCGACCCAGAACGGCCGGCTTGCGCGGGAAATCACGCCCGTTTGCATTCCCCAGCGCAAGGGCGAGCCACGTGTGATCGAGATCGACGAGCATCCGCGCCCCGAGACGACACCCGAGGCCCTCGGCCAGCTGAAGACACCTTTCCGCCCGAACGGCACGGTGACAGCCGGAAATGCCTCCGGCGTCAATGATGGCGCCGCCGCCCTGCTTCTCGCAAACGCGGATGCGGCACAAAAATACGGCCTCACACCGGTTGCCCGGGTTCTGGGTGGTGCGTCGGCCGGGGTCGCACCGCGGATCATGGGATTTGGCCCGGCCATATCGTCAAAGAAACTGATGGCCCGGCTTGGCCTGCGTTCCGACGATTTCGCCGTGATCGAACTCAACGAGGCCTTCGCATCGCAGGCGCTGGCCACATTGCGTGATCTCGGCATTGCCGATGACGATCAAAGGGTCAACAGAAATGGCGGGGCCATCGCGCTCGGTCACCCGCTCGGCATGTCAGGTGCACGGATCACCGGCACCGCGATGCTGGATCTGAAGCCTGGCGAAAAATCACTCTCCGCCATGTGTATCGGGGTCGGTCAGGGCATCTCGATCGCGCTTGAACGCGTTTAGCTGAACGACGCAATCGGAAGACGGACGGGCTGTCTCTGAAACGCCTTCGGCTGGCCTTGATTGCGGTTCAGGCCGGCCGATCCGTTCGACCTTGCCGCAGAGCGTGACCGCTGCGTCAAGCGCCCGACCGGTTGCCACCGTCATCTGCGGCAGGATCATCCATTCAAGGCTCCAGGCGGCGCCGGAACGCTCCTGTTCATGGACAAGCGCCTGATGCATGCCGGAAAGCTGCACGGCGTTGAAGCGGGCGAGCGTCACCAGCAGTTCAGCGAGAACCGGATTATTCTTCTCCGGCATGGCGGAGGATGAGCCGCCGCCGACAAGTGCAATCTCGTCAAGACCCTGCTGCGCCATCAGTGCGATATCCTGCCCCATCTTGCCAAGCGTCCCGGTGATCAGCGAGAGCGTGGCTGCATAGTCGGCAATACCGTCGCGCATGGCATGCCAGGCCTTGGCCGTCGGCTTGAGGCCAAGTGTTGACGCCACGTCCGCAACAATCCGGTCAGCCTTGTCCCCCAGCGCCGCGCGGTCACCGGCAGCGCCGCCAATCTGAACCCGTTCGACGCGTTTCCTGAGCGCCTCCAGCCGCTCGGCATGTTCGGCAAGCGGCATCTGCCATGTCCTGAGCCTGTCACGGACAGCGATGATGCGCGCCGCCTGCATGCGTGTCCGCCCCATCATCGGCTTCTGGCCAAAACGGTCATCAAGCCCGGCAAGCGCCGTTCTCAGCGTGGAGATCCGTCGCAGCAGAATATCGGTGACGTCTTTCAGCGTCAGGGCAAGGGCCGTATCCACCACATCCTGAGAGGTCGCCCCCTTATGCACGGCTTCGGCGGGCGCAATGCCCTTGAGATATCGGACCAGCGCCGGCACCGGCACGCCGTCTTCGGCCATGCCGGCGCGCAGCCGGCAGGGCTCGATGGTGGCGGTCTCGATGATCCCTGCCGCCGTTTCTGCCGCCTGCCGGTCGAACAGACCGGCATGCCCCATCGCCCGGCTCCATGCCGCTTCGAATGTCAGCATGTGGCGCAGCTGGCGTTCCCCCGACCAGAGATTTTCGATGGCCTGATCGCCAAAATAGCCTCCGAGCCATGGGTGGCTGAAAACCGAAACCGACATGGGTCGCTCCTTTTCGCCTGGGCGTTCATCCGGGCAGCGCAGCATTTTCACGCGCCCTGCCCGCTCTCGTCAGATGTCGAGAAACACCGTTTCGCCTTCCCCCTGCAGCCTGATATCGAAACGATACTGGCCGGGGCCGGTCTTTTTCGCAATCAGCGTCGGAATGCGGACCTTCAGTTCGATCGCATTCAGCAGCGGATCGGCGCTGTTATCCTCGTCGTCGAAATAGATGCGGGTGTTGAGACCGATATTGATGCCGCGCGCGACAATCCAGAGCGAGATATGCGGCGCTGACCATTTGCCGCCCCGGCCCGAAAAACCACCCGGCTTGACGGTCCGCAGCCTGTATTCGCCACTCACGCCGTCGGCGGCGAAACGGCAAAGGCCGGAGACGGCCGGATCGGCGCCCGGCTGACCGGGAAACAGGCCGCCTGCATCCGGTTGCCAGCTTTCAAGCATCGCATCCCGCAACGCCGTGCCCGTGCCGTCGAAGACGGAACCAGAGATTTCGATGATCTCGCCTGTCACGCCATCGGCGATCGGACTGGTGCCGATCTCCTCGTCATAGGCACCGGCATTGCCGGCAAAGGTCGGCATGCAGCCGATATGGACGTAAGGCCCGGCCGTCTGTGACGGCGTTTCCGAAAGATTGTTCAGCGATTGCACCATCTCACAAGCCCTCCAGACGGTTTTCGAACATGGTCTGACGCCGTCCGCGGAGCACGATGTCAAATTTATAGGCAAGGAAATCGAGTGGCCGGGCCATGGTCATATCAAGCGGCGCCACCAGGCGATCGAGATTGCTGCGCTCGCGGATCGTATTGGCGATCGGACAAAGCGCGATCAGCGGATCCCCCTCGAAATACATCTGGGTGATCAGCCGCTGGCCGAATGAATGGCCATAGACCGAGATATGGATATGCATCGGCCGCCAGTCATTGGCGCGATTGGGCCAGGGATAGGCGCCGGGCCGGATCGTCAGAAACTGATACTGGCCCTGATCATCGGTGAGAGCCCGGCCGCAGCCACCGAAATTCGGATCGAGCGGTGCAAAATAGGTATCCTTCACATGCCGGTACCGGCCACCGGCATTGGCCTGCCAGATCTCGATCAGCGTATTGGGAACCGCACGCCCGCGCTCATCGAGCACACGGCCGTAAACGAGGATACGCTCGCCCACGGCAGGGGCCGCACCCTTCGACCAGTTGAGGATCAGGTTATTGTCCAGCGCCCCGAAGCGGTTATGGCCGAAGACCGGCCCGGTCTCCTCGGACGGACCGCTTTCCAGCGACAGGAGCGGCAGGCTCGGTGAACGCGTCACCGAGGTCTTGTAGTCCGGCGCATAGGCCGGGGGATGCACCGCGCGATTGCGCGGCACAAGCGCGCCGAGATCAGTCATCGTCTTCCTCCTCCATCGCGGCAAAGGTTGCCTTTGCCAGTTTCAGCGCGTGGTTGGCGCGCGGCACGCCGGCATAGATCGCCACGTGCTGAAAGGCCTCCACCACATCCTGCGGGCTGGCGCCCGTGCGGCGGGTCGCCCGGATATGCATCGGGATTTCCTCGAAATTGCCGGTCGCCGCCAGAAGAGCGAGCGTCAGCATGGAACGCTCGCGCCGGCTGATCGCATCGGAGGCCCAGACATTGCCCCAGGCGCTTTCGGTAATCAGGGTCTGAAATGCATCATCAAGCGGTGTCCTCGCCGCCTCGGCGCGCTCAACATGCGCGTCTCCCAGCACAGCACGTCGGACCCGCATGCCATTGGCATAACGGTCAGTCATGGCTTTCTCCTCCGCATTCGTTTTGCCATGGAAACCCTGTCGAAAAAATTATATTTATCGGAAAAACGCATAACCCATAGGTTAAGGATGATTGATCCCCGCATTCGCATGCGCCATCTCCGCTGCTTTCTCGAAACCGCCCGTGGCGGCTCGCTGAGCGCGGCGGCGGCCAGTCTTCATGTCAGCCAGCCGGCGGCATCGAAAACGATCCGTGAGCTGGAAGATATCCTCAACGTCACCCTGTTTGCGCGCAGTTCGCGTCGCCTGACGCTCACACCCGCAGGTAAGACGTTCCAGCAGCATGTCGGCGCTGCCTTTATCGATCTTGGCCGGGCGGAGGATCTGGTGCGCGAACGCCCGGTGAGGCGCACCAGGCTGATCGTCGGCGCCCTGCCGACCGCCTCGACTGATCTGGTGCCGCGCGCCGCCCTCAGCCTTCACGACACGGCGCCGGAATGCATGCTGCGGGTAACGACCGGGCCGAACTGGCTTTTGCTGTCGCAGCTGCGCGAAGGGACACTCGATATGGTCGTCGGCCGCATGGCCGGCGCCCAGGTGATGGAAGGCCTGTCCTTCCGCCCGCTGGCAAGCGAACCGATCATCGCCGTCGTCCGGCCAGATCATCCGCTCGCCGGAAAGCCCCCCGACGCCACGGCCCTTGCCGCCTTCCCGCTGATGCTGCCGCCACCGGGCGCGGTGATCGCGCCGCTCGTCAGCGCCTATCTTCATTCCATTGGCCTGACGCGCCCCGAACCGGCCTACGAGAGCGTCAGTCTCTCCTTCGGCCGCCGCGTCGTACTCTTGTCCGACACGGTCTGGTTCATTTCCGAGGGCGTCGTGCGCGATGAACTGTCGCGCGGCCTGCTCACGAAAATGGCGATCGAGGACAATCTGCTCAGCGGCCCTGTCGGCGTCTCGATGCGGATGAACAGCACCGTAACCGCCGAGCAGAAGCTGTTTCTCGAAGCGCTGGTCCACGCCGCCGAGAGCCTCAGCCATCAACAGGCCGATCTTCGACAGGCCGATCATCAATAGGGAAGCCCGATATAGTTTTCGGCAAGATCGCGCCTTGCCGTCTCGGAGCGCTGAAGATGCATGAAGGTCGCCTTGCGCATGGCCGCCGCAAAGCTGTCCTCGCCATCAAAGCGATGCAGCATCAGCGTCATCTGCCAGCTGAAACGCATGGCATTCCAGATTCGGGCAAGCGCGCGCGCCGAATAGCCATCAATGCCCGCACTGGCTTGATGTTTCAGCGCCGGCACCAGGGCCTCCGCGAGATAAAAGACATCGGAGACGGCAAGGTTCAGCCCCTTGGCGCCCGTTGGCGGGACGATATGCGCGGCATCGCCCACCAGAAACAGCCTGCCGTAGCGCAGCGGCTCCGACACGAAAGAGCGTAACGGCGCGATGCTCTTTTCAATGGACGGTCCCGTGACCAGCTGCTGCGCGGCCGCCGCCGGAAGCCGCCGTTTCAGCTCTTCCCAGAACGCCGCATCGCTCCAGTCGTCCGGCCGGTCGGCAAGCGGAACCTGGATATAATAGCGGCTGAGTGTCTGGCTGCGCATCGATGCCAGCGCGAAGCCGCGCTCGGACCCGGCATAGATCAATTCCTCATGGACCGGTGGCGTATGCGCCAGCAGACCGAGCCAGCCGAAGGGATAAATGCGCTCGAATTCACGGCGCTTTTCCGCCGGGATCACCTGTCGGGAGACACCATGGAAACCGTCGCAGCCCGCGACAAAGGCACATTCAAGCCGCCGCCGCTCACCGTCGACCGTGAAGCTGACCGCCGGGCGCGACGTCAGCACATCCTCGATGACGACATCATCAACATCGTGAAAGATCGGCGTGCCGATCGCATCCTGGGCGGCATAGAGGTCGGCGGTAATTTCCGTCTGACCGTAGACCATCACCTTGCGACCGGTAAGTTCCTCGAAATCAATCCTGACGGCAAGCGCATCATGGGATAGAACGCAGCCATTATGGGGAATGCCCTCGCGATCCATGCGCGCGCCAGCGCCGGCCTCCCGGAAAGTTTCAACCGCGCCCCATTCGATAATGCCGGCACGAATGCGCGACAGGACATGGGCCCGCGACGACCGCTCCAGAATGACGGTCGCAATGCCATTGCGGTTCAAAAGCTGTGACAGCAGCAGGCCAGATGGCCCGCCGCCGATGATAACGACTTCAGTGTCCATGAAAGTCTCCTCCCCTTCATGCATGCCTCTGCCTTACGGAATGATACGTTATTCGAATAACTGTTCATTGACAAAACAATTAATTCACCATCTAATCTCACATCAGGGAGATCGGGAGGAGACATGCAGATCGAAGGCAGCGTGGCACTTGTCACCGGCGCCGGTAGCGGACTTGGTGCGGCCACAGCATCAAGGCTTGCGACAAGAGGCGCGAAGATCGTCGCAATTGACCTGTCCGCCGATGCCGCTGCGAAAACGGCTCAGGCAACGGACGGGCTCGGTTTTGCCGGCGATGTCGCCGACAGTGCCCGGATGGAAGCCATTCTTGCCAGCGCCAGCGCCGCCCTCGGCGTGCCGCGCATTGTGGTGTCCTGCGCCGGCATCGGCACGGCAAGCCGTATTCTGCCGCGTGACGGTGCGCTGACAATTGCGTCTTTCGAACAGGCTGTGCGGGTCAATCTGATCGGCACCTATACGGTGATGAATATCTGTGCCCGGGCGATGGCAGCGGCGGAAACCGTTGATGAAGATGGCGCCCGCGGCGTGATCATCAATACCGCCTCCGTTGCCTATGAGGATGGGCAGATCGGCCAGGCGGCCTATGCAGCATCAAAGGGCGGCGTGGCCTCCATGACCCTTCCGGCAGCGCGTGAACTGGCCCGTTTCGGCATCCGGGTGATGACGATTGCGCCGGGACTGTTCGAGACAGGCATGAGCGCCGGATTGCCGGACGATATCCGCGCCGAAATCCTGCAGGCCGTTCCTTTTCCGTCCCGCATGGGACTGCCTGACGAATATGCCCGGCTTGTCGAACAGATCATCGATAATCCGATGCTGAATGGCTCCGTGATCCGCCTGGATGGCGGGGCACGCATGCCGCCGAAATGAAACGGAATGAAAAGAGAAGCGGACATGGAAACATCCGACACACTGCAGATCGAGATTGACGGACCGGTGGCGACACTGACGATGAACCGGCCTGAGAAACGCAACGCCATGTGCGATGCACTTCTCGAAGCGCTTGACCGGTTTTTCTCGGACCCGCCGAAAGCGGTGCGGGTGGTGATCCTGACGGGTGCCGGCGGTCATTACTGCTCCGGGCTCGATCTTTCCGAACATGTTGCACGCGATGCCGAAACGACCATGTATCACTCCCGCAACTGGCACCGGGTGATGGAGCGAATCCAGTTTTCCGGCCTGCCGGTGGTCTCGGCCATGTTCGGTGCGGTGATTGGCGGCGGGCTGGAACTTGCCTCCGCCACCCATGTGCGCATCGCCGAACCCTCGACGATTTTCCAGCTGCCGGAGGGCATGCGCGGAATCTTTGTCGGTGGTGGCGCCACGGTCGGCGTCGGCCGCATTCTCGGCGCCGACCGGATGCGCGAAATGATGCTGACCGGCCGCAAATATGGCGCGGAGGACGGCCTGCGCCTCGGCCTGACCCATTACAGCGTCGGCGATGGCGAGGCGATGGACCTGGCCCGCAAACTCGCTGGCAGGATCGCCCGCAATGCCGGGCTCTCGAATTACATGATGATCCAGGCGATCAGCCGGATCGCCGATATGTCGCGCGCCGACGGACTTTTTACCGAGAGCCTCTGCGCCGCCCTTTCCCAGACAAGCGCTGATGCCGAGGAGGGCCTCAACGCATTTCTGGAAAAACGCGCACCGGTCTTTCGTTAGGCCGATCCGCAGACCTGGCCTTGAGGAGGGCCGGGATGCATGCCCGCCGCAGCCGCAGGAGCCTGATCTCGCTTGTGCTCTGGACGTCTGCGCGGTTTTGACATGCCGAAGCCTCTGCTTTGCTCCAGCGGGCCGCAGCGGTTTCGGATCAACCGGTTCTGGGAGGAGTACCGACATGACAAACAGCCTGAAAATGACCCGCCGCACGGCACTTGCAGCCTTGGGTGCAACGCTTGCGGCCCCCGCCTTTCTGCGCCAGGCCCATGCGGCCGAGGTGACCCTGAAACTGCATCACTTTTTGCCCGCCATGGCACCGATCCAGAAGAATTTCTTCGAGATCTGGGCCGCGGAACTCGCCGATGCATCGGGTGGCGCGATCGAAGTGCAGCTCTATCCATCCATGCAGCTTGGCGGCGCGGCACCGCAACTTGCCGATCAGGCGCGCCAGGGCATTGTCGACATTGCCTGGACATTGCCGGTCTATACGCCAGACCGCTATCCGGTCGCTGAAACAATGGCCCTGCCCTTCATGGTGACAGATGCCGCCAAGACCTCGATCGTCATGGACCAGCTGATGCGCGAATTCGGCATGGCCGAATATAAGGGCATGACGCCGCTTGCTTTCCACACCCATGCAGGCGGAAAACTGCACACACGCAATACGCCGATCCTGTCCAAGGCCGATATGGCGGGCCGGAAGCTGCGCGCGCCCAACCAGTCCACCGGCGCGCTCCTGACCGAACTCGGCGCCGATGTCGTCTTCTTCCCGGTCACGGAGATGGTGGTCGGCCTGTCCAATGGCGTGATTGACGGTTGCTGCCTGCCCTATGAGGTCGTCCCGGCCTACAAGCTGCAGGAACTGACCGAGTTCTCCGCAGCCCCGGCCCCAGGGGCACGCGGTCTCTACACCAACACCTTTGCCCTGGTGATGAATGAGCGGCGCTATGAAGGCCTTCCGGATGATCTGCGCAAGGTGATCGATGATCATTCCGGTCCGTCGCTCTCAAAGCGCATGGGTGAAAACTTCGATCAGTTCGAAGCCGCCGGAAGGGCCGTGGTGGAAGCGAATGGCAACACGATCGTCGAGATCCCGAGCGAGGAAATCGCGATGTGGCGCACGGCTTCCGAACCGATTGTCGCCGCCTGGCAGAGCAAGCTCGATGACAAGGGCTATGACGGTGCGGCAATCCTGAAACGCGCCAATGAACTGCTGGATCAGGGCTGAAAATGGCTGAGACCAAACCAGCCGAGTTGAAGGCGGCGGGGGACTTGCGTCCCCGCTTCCTCTGGCTCTATCGGCTCAGCCTTGTCTCGGCAGGCCTTGGCGGCCTGGCCGCCTTTGCCGCCGCCATCATGGTCACCATCTCGGTTCTGCTGCGCGCGCTCGGGCTTGGCGGCATACGCGGCGATTTCGAGGCCATGCAGCTTGTCTGCGCCGCCTGTGCGTCGCTGTTTCTGCCGCTGTGCCAATACAGCAAGGGCCATGTGATGGTGGACCTGTTCACCACATGGATGCCAACACGCGGCCAGCGCCGTCTGGATGGTCTCTGGACACTGCTGTTCGCCGCTGCCTGGGCCATCTTAAGCTGGCGTCTCTGCCACGGCATGCTGACCATGCTGGATTATGGCGACAGAACAATGCTGCTGAACTTCCCCGTCTGGATGATCTATCTGCCAGCCATTATCGGAACCGGCCTTTCAGCGATCATCGCGCTGGCGACCGGGATTGACGATCTGCGTGCGCGCCGGCCGGTGTGGCAGACGACGGAGGTGTCGTGATGACACCGATGGTGATTGCCATATTGATGATTGTCGTGCTGCTGGCGCTGATCTTCCTGCGCATGCCGATCGCGCTTGCTATGGGTGGGGTCGGAGCCGTCGGCTACATGCTGCTGTCGACGCCGCAAAGCCTGCTTTTTTACATCGATACCGCCTGGGTCGACAAATTCACGTCCTATGAGCTTGCGATCGTGCCGCTCTTCATCCTGATGGGCCATATCGCCACCCGCTCCGGCATTTCGGCACGGCTATTCTCCGCATCGAATGCCTGGGTCGGCCATTTTCGTGGCGGGCTCGCCATGGCGGCGGTTGCCGGTTGTGCCATGTTCGGCTCGATTTCGGGATCATCGCTGGCAACCGCATCGACCATGGCCCGCGTCGCCCTGCCGGAAATGCGCCGCCATGGCTATGCCGGCGCACTCTCGGCCGGATCACTGGCTGCCGGCGGCACGCTCGGCATTCTGATCCCGCCCTCGGTCGTGCTGATCATCTATGCGCTCCTGACGGAGCAGAATATCGTCAAGCTGTTTCTCGCCGCGACCATACCGGCAACACTCGCGGTCATCGGCTTTTTCATTGCCATCGCCCTTTATGTCCGGCTTTTCCCCGATCAGGGCCCGGATCATGAACCGGTGCCCTTCGGCCAACGCATCCGGGCGACACTCGGCATCTGGCACATTGTCGGCATCTTCGTCGTCGTTCTGGGCGGCATTTATGGCGGCTTCTTCACCCCTGCCGAGGGCGCCTCCATCGGCGTCGTGCTGACGCTGATCGTCGGCGTCGTGACCGGCGGCCTCGGTTTCCGCGATATTATCGGATCGCTGATCGATACGGCGGCATCCTCGGCGATGATCTTCGCCATCGTCTTCGGCGCCGATATCTTCAACGTCGCGCTGGCGCTCAGCCGCATGCCGAGCGACATCGCCGCCTGGTTCGGCACGGCCGGTCTTTCGCCGATGGTGGTGATGCTGGCAATCGTGGTCTTCTACCTGATCATGGGCTGCGTCATGGACAGCCTGTCGATGATCCTGCTGACGGTTCCGGTGTTCTTCCCGACCATCATGGCGCTGGATTTCGGCATGACGCCGGAACATACCGCGCTCTGGTTCGGCATCATCACGCTGGTGGTGGTGGAAGTCGGCATGATCACGCCACCGGTCGGCATGAACCTTTTCGTCATTTCATCAATGGCGAAACACATACCCCTGCGCTCCATTTTTATCGGCACGGTGCCCTTTATCCTGTCGGAGATGCTGCGCATCATCCTATTGATCAGTTTCCCGGCTCTGAGCTTCTGGCTGGTGGATCTGGTTGCACGATAGCAAGAGGAAGAGAAACGATGAGCGAGACTGCAAGGATGAAACCCACACAGCAGGATAGCGCCACAGGACCAAGCGACGACATTCTGCGCGAGTTCATCGGCTACAACATGAAGCGCGCCTTCCTGCTGATCCGTGACGACATGCGCCGTGTGCTGGAGCCGCTCGGCCTCAAGATCATGGATTTCTCCGTCCTGTCGATCATCGTCGAAAATCCGGACATCTCGCAGACCCAGCTGAGCCAGGCGCTGAAACTGGAACGCTCCGGCATGGTCGTGCTTGTCGACGCACTGGAAGATGCCGAGCTGATTTCGCGCAACCGCGTTCCCGGCGACCGCCGCACCTACGCGCTGCGGGCCACACCGAAGGGCAGACGGCTGTTTGAAAAGGCCCGGCAGACGGTGCGCGACCATGAAACGGCACTCTTTGCCGGCACGCTCGACGCCAATGAACAGAACCTGCTGCGCGATCTTCTGCGCCGCATCGGCACTGGCTCCTGAGCGGCTAAAGGGCGGGTAAGGCCATCTGCTGACAGACCATGAAAGGCGATCCGGGGAGGGATGGCCTTGGAGGAGGGATTTATGGAAGTTCTTGCCAAAGAGCTGACACTCATCGCGCATTCGGTCAACCTTGAGAAAAGGGCCGACGGGGCATTGCTGGCCACATCCAATGTGCCGCTGGATCCGGTTGTCGCCCATACCGGCATCTGGCTTGATCACTGGGCCAGAACGGCGCCGTCGCGGGTGTTTCTGGCAGAACGAGCGGGCGCCGGCTGGCGCGAACATGGCTATGGCGAAATCAGCGACATGGTGCGCGCGGTTGCCAGCGCCCTTGTCGGGCGTGGCTACGGGCCGGACCGGCCGATCCTGATCATGTCCGGCAATGGCGTCGATCACGCCATCCTGTCCTTTGCCGCGCAATATGCCGGCATTCCGACAGCGCCGCTTGCCGAACAATATTCGCTGATCGAGGAGGCGCACGGACGGCTTGCCTATGCGATTGGCAAATTGCGCCCGGCGCTTGCCTTTGTCGATGATGCCGCGCGCTACGCAGCGGCGCTGTCGCGCCCGGAATTCGACGATATCGACATCATCGCCGTCAGCACTGAAGGCGCGCCGCGTCCGGTCATCGCCTTCGCCGATCTTTTGAAAGGGGATGCCAGCGTCGATCTTGCGTCCACGCACGAACGGGTCGGCCCCGATACGCTGGCAAAACTGCTTTTCACCTCCGGTTCGACGTCAAACCCGAAAGCGGTGATGACGACGCAGAAGATGATGTGCGCCAATCAGAGCCAGATGGCCTCGGTGCTGCCTTTCATCAAGGAGCGCCCGCCGGTCATCTGCGACTGGCTGCCCTGGAACCACGTCTTTGGCGGCTCGCATAATGTCAACATGATGCTGGCCCATGGCGGCTCGCTCTATATCGACCACGGCAAACCGACGGCAAAGGCCTTCCCGACCTCGATCGAAAACATCAAGATGCATCCCGGCAATCTGGCCTTCAACGTGCCGGTCGGCTTTTCCATGCTGGTGCATGCCATGGAAAACGATCTGGCGCTGCGCCGTGCCTATTTCGGCGATCTCGACATGATCTTCTATGCCGGTGCCTCGCTGCCGCAGGATATCTGGACGCGGCTGGAGGATATGGCGATGGAGGTTCAGGGCCGGCTGCCGCTGATGATCTCCTCCTGGGGCATGACCGAGACGGCACCAGCGACCATCATGCTGCATGAGCAGATCGGCCGCTCCGGTGTCATTGGCGTGCCGCTGCCGGGTACACAGATCAAGCTTCTGCCCGATGACGAGATGCGTTGCGAGCTCCGGGTCAAGGGCATCAATGTCATGCCAGGCTATCTCGACGATCCGCAGAAGACGGCGGAGGCCTTCGACGCGGAAGGCTTCATGATCACCGGTGATGCGGTGCGTTTCGTTGCCGCCGACGATCCGGACCGGGGCCTCGTCTTTGACGGCCGCGTCTCGGAGGATTTCAAACTCATGACCGGCACCTGGGTGCAGGCCGGAACCCTTCGCCTGGAAGCACTGGAGGTTCTGCGCGGGCTGGTACGCGATCTGGTGGTCTGCGGCCATGATCGCGGCGAGATCGGCCTGTTCATCTTTCCCGATCCCGAAATGGTTCATGATGGCAACACGTCCGAAGGCGCGGTGATTGATGAACATCTTCAGGCGGCGATCCACTGGGAACTGCGGATGCTGGCGCGAAAGGCCACCGGTTCGGCACGACGCATCGCCCGCGCCATCATTCTCGCCGAGCCGCCGAGCCTGAAGGACGGTGAGATCACCGACAAGGGTTCCCTCAATATCCGCCGGATCATCACCCGCCGTCACGATCTTCTCGAACGGCTTTATGACAACCAGGATCCGGCACTCATCCGCGTATAAAGGCTTTTCCCATGGTCGATTTTTCCAAAGTCCGCGCCATCGATTTCCACACCCATGCAGAAGAGCCCTGCGGCTGCCATGCCGATGATGGCTATGATGATCTGCAGACATCGATGGCGAAATATTTCAACGCCCCCTGGGCGCATCCGCCAACCATTCCCGAGACCGCCGCCCATTATCGCGCGATGAACATTGCCGCTGTGATCTTCCCGGTCGACAGCGAACGCGAAACGGGCTTTCGCCGCTACTCCAACTATGAAGTGGCAGAGGCCTGCGCCAGGGAATCCGACATCCTCATTCCCTTCGCCTCGATCGATCCCGCCAAGGGAAAGCTCGGTGCCCGCGAAGCCCGCGATCTCGTTGAAAATCACGGTATTCAGGGTTTCAAGTTTCATCCCACCATGCAGGGCTTCTACCCCAATGACCGCATGGCCTATCCGCTCTACGAAGCGATTGCCGAGACCGGCAAACCGGCGCTGTTCCATACCGGCCAGACCGGCGTCGGCTCCGGCATGCGCGGCGGCAACGGCATGCGGCTGAAATATTCCGATCCGATGTATATCGATGATGTCGCCGTTGATTTCCCCGACATGCCGATCATCCTCGCCCATCCCTCCTTCCCCTGGCAGGAGGAATCGCTGTCCGTCGCCACCCACAAGCCGAATGTCTATATCGACCTGTCAGGATGGTCGCCGAAATACTTCCCGGAAATCCTTGTGCGTTATGCCAACACGCTGCTGAAAAAGAAGATGCTGTTCGGCTCCGACTGGCCGATGATCGCGCCGGAAAAATGGCTCGACGCCTTCGACAAGGCCCCGTTTCGCGATGAGGTCAGACCGTTGATCCTCAAGGAGAATGCCATGCGTCTTCTTGGTGTGGAGGCCTGAGGTGATCCCGTTTACCGCTCCCGTCGAGGATATCCTTTTCGCGCTCGTTGACATCGCCGATGCCGGCCGCCTGCCCGACTTCGACGCGGAGACGACCAGCGATATTCTCGTCCATTTCGCCGCCTTTGCCGAAGGCGTGATCGCACCGCTCAATGCCGGCGGCGATGCCGAAGGCTGCCATTTCGAAGATGGACGCGTGCGCATGCCGAAGGGGTTTGCCGCCGCCTATCGCGAACTGGCGGACGCCGGCTGGCAGGGGCTCTCAGCGCCTGAAGATTATGGCGGCATGGGGCTTTCACCGGTGATCGCAGCAGGGATTTCCGAGATTTTTTCCGGCGCCAATCACGCGCTGCAGATGGTCTGCAACCTCGTTCCGGGTGCGATCGAGACACTTCTTCATTTTGGCAGTGACACGCAGAGGCAGCGATGGATCCCACCCCTTGCCGATGGCTCGACGCTTGCCACCATGTGCCTGACGGAGCCGGGAGCGGGCTCGGATCTGTCGCGCATCCGCACGCTCGCGCACCGTGACGGCGAGAGCTACAGGCTGACCGGCGAGAAGATCTTCATCTCGGGCGGTGATCAGGATATGAGCGAAAATATCCTGCATCTGGTGCTGGCGCGCACCGGCGATGCCTCTTCCGGGGTGAAGGGGCTGACGCTATTCCTGACCGATCGCATAACGGCTGGCGAAACGCTCAGCATCACCCGCATTGAGGAAAAGCTCGGCCTTCACGCCTCCCCCACCTGCCAGATGGCCTTCGTTGACACGCCGGCTGAACGGATTGGCGCGGAAGGCGACGGACTGAAGGCAATGTTCACCGTCATGAACCACGCCCGCATCGATGTGGCGCTGCAGGGCGTTGCCCATGCCGCCCGCGCCTTCCACATCGCCAGCACCTATGCCGGCGAACGCCAGCAGGGGCGAAAAACGGATGGTTCGGCGGCCCTCTTGTCCGACCACGCCGATATCAGGCGCATGCTTGGCGAACAGAGGGCGCTGACGATCGGCAGCCGGGCCATGGCCCATCTGGCGCTGGTGGAGTCCTGTCTCGGCGAAAGGCCTGCGCTTGCCGATTTCCTCACACCGGTCGTGAAGCTTTTCGCGACGGAAGCAGGCATTCGCGCCGCCGATCTCGGCATTCAGGTGCTGGGCGGCTATGGCTATCTCACCGAATATGGCATGAGCCAGATCTGGCGCGATGCCCGCATCACCGCCATCTATGAAGGCGCCAATGGCATTCACGCACTCACCATTGCAACGCGCGGCCTGACGCATCAGGCGGGCCTCGGTGCGGACGCGTTCGCCAGCCTCGTTGCCCGGCTGTCGCAGGGAGATAGCGATGTTGCCGCGCTGCTGGATGGCTGGAACCGCTGGCGACAGCAGCTGGTGACATGCGCCGATCCGCGCCCGCAGGCGCATGATTTTGCCACTGCGACAGCGGCAATCCTCTATCGCGCAATCTGGTGCAGGATCGCTGCCGCAGCCATTGGCAGGGCTGATGCGGGCGAAATGAAAGAGCTGAAGGAGCGGGTTCTCGCCGCCCCCTTCCCTGCCATCATGCCCTGAACTTTCTTCAGGCCAGCGGCATGCCTTTCGGTCGCATCAGCCGCTTCTGCGCAGCGATGCGGAAAGGCGCATTGGGCCCGCCGAAACCCCGATAGCCGGGCTCGCGCTGAACGATTTCGAAGAACAGCCCACCCGGCACCGAGCGGCTGTAGCACTGGAAGAACGCGCCGCCTGCATCGCGGTCATAAAGCACATTCATCGCCTGAAGCCGGGTAAGAAGGCCCGGCGGAAAATCAAACCTTGCCGCCAGATCATCATAATAGTTCGGCGAGATCGGCAGCGGGGCAAACCCCTTTTTCGCAAGCTTTTCCAGCGTCGCGAAAATGTCGTCAGTGGAGAGCGCGATATGCTGAACCGATGCGCCGAAGGTTTCGGTGAGGAAATTGCCCGCCAGCGTGCGATGGCTGTCGGCGCCATTGAGCGTCACCCGCAGGGCGCCATCGGCGCTTTCCACCACCTGGCTGCGCACCAGCCCGTTCGGATCGATGACATCGACAATCGGCGATTTGCCCATATCGAACAGCGTCGTGTAAAACAGGGTCAGACTGAGCATGTCATCATAGCTCATGGTCTGTGCCATGTGGTCAACCGCAAGCAGATCTTGGCCTGGCAGTTCACCCGTCGGCACGAATTCGGTCTCCCAGACCTTGTCGCGCCCCGATAGGGAGCTGACGAAGTGGATGACGCTGCCGGAAAGCCCGCGAATGGCCGGAATCTCCATTTCACCCGGCCCCGGCGGCTGGCTGAAAGGCTCGGCACCCAGCGCCACGGCACGGGCAACAGCCTCGGCCTCTGACGGCACTTTCAGACCGATATCGCAGACGGTCGTGCCACGCACCCGATAGGTCGTATCAGCATGCCCCTCGGTCTCTCCGTTCAGAACGATGCGGATATCGCCCTGCTGGAAGACCGTTACCGCCTTGTTGCGATGCCGGGCTGTCGCGACAAAGCCCATGGCAGCCAGCGCCTTTGCAAGGGTTTCGGCTTCAGCGCCACGGGTCGCGAACTCGATGAAGGATACGCCTTCCGGACGGATCGGCGGCGGCATGTCAGCAAGATCGATCGCAAGAGACGGTTCGGCACGCCGCACCTCATCCATCAGCGCGACCAGCGACCGATAGCCATCGCGGGCGATGTTTTCGGCAGAACCACCGCGGAACTGATCGTTGAAGATTTCCAGGCTGATCGGCCCCGCATAGCCGGTCGCCATCACCGCCCGCATGAAACGGGCAACATCCAGATCGCCCTCACCCGGCATGTTCCGGAAGTGGCGCGACCAGTAGAGGAGATCCATGTCGATCGCCGGAGCATCGGCCAGCTGGACGAAGAAAATCCGGTCTCCTGGAATGGAACGGATCGTCTCGGGATCAATCTTGCGGCTGAGCGTGTGAAAGCTGTCAAGGATCAGCCCAACCGCCGGATTGTCGGCCCGGCGCACGATCTCCCATGCATCGCGATGGTCAGAGACATGCCGCCCCCAGGCCAGCGCCTCATAGCCGATCTTCAGGCCTCGCGCGGCCGCCCGCTCCCCCAGGGCGGCAAGGTCGGCCGCCGCCCTGTCGACGCCACCCAGAGCCTGGGGATGAACCGAAGAACAGATCAGGATGAGATCGGTGCCAAGTTCCTGCATCAGGTCAAACTTCCGCTCTGCCCGGTCGAAGGCCTTGGCCCTGAGCGGCTCGGGCAGGCCCTCGAAATCGCGGAAGGGCTGAAACAGCGTGATTGTCAGGCCGTGATCGCGCACCATATTGCCGATCTCCCGCGGACTGGCGACATCGGCGATGAAATCCTGCTCGAATATCTCGATCCCGTCATAGCCAGCGGCGGCGATGGCCGTGAGCTTTTCGGTCAGCGTGCCGGAAATCGAGACGGTGGCAATCGACATTTTCATGAGCTTACCCCTGATATCCGAGCAGACGTGGCAGGAAGAGCACGAAATCGGGCGAGAAGGTAATGATGCCGAGCGCCACGATCAGCGCGATGATGAACGGCACCACATCGCGAATGATCGCGCTGATCGGCTCCTTGGTGATGTTGGCCGTGACGAAGAGCAATAGCCCGTAGGGTGGCGTGATCAGGCCGATCATGGTGTTGACGACGACGATGACGCCGAAATGAACAAGATCGATCCCCATGGCCTGCACGGTCGGGATCAGGATCG
Source organism: Martelella sp. HB161492 (assembly GCF_013184775.1). Classification (GTDB taxonomy): domain Bacteria; phylum Pseudomonadota; class Alphaproteobacteria; order Rhizobiales; family Rhizobiaceae; genus Martelella. The sequence continues at coordinate 43,755 of NZ_JAATVV010000015.1, read as the reverse complement.
GCACGATGATCAGCAGGATCGCGCCGCCCTCCAGAAACATGCCGAGCAGCAGCAGCAGGACATTGATGGCAATCAGGAAGCCGACTTGCGAGAAATGATAGTGCGCGATAAAGGCCGAGATCGTATCCGGCAGGTTCTCCCGGGTGATGACGTAATTGAAGGTGATGGCACCGGCAACAAGCACGCCGACCGATGCGGTCGATTTCGCCGAGCCGAGAAGAGCGTAATAGAAGTCGCCAAACCGGACCGAACGATAGACCACCACCGAGACGAACAGCGCGTAGAAAGCGGCGACCGCTGCGGCTTCTGTCGGCGTGGTAATGCCGCCATAGATCCCGCCCAGAAGAATGACGGGCAGCATCAGCGCCGGCAATGCCCGCCAGGTGATGCCCGGCAGCTTCCTGATCGGCACGACCTCATCGACCGGGAAATTGCGACGGCGGGCAATGGTGAAATTCATCACCGCCATCACCAGCGCCATCAGCAGCCCGGGCAGAAGACCGGCGGCGAACAGATAGCTGATCGACTGATCCGAGACGAGCGCATAGAGCACCATCGGAATGGAGGGCGGGATCACCGGGCCGACGGTCGCAGTCGCCGCCGTGATCGCCGCCGCATAGGAGGCGGGATAGCGCCCGTCCTTGGTCATCATGTTGATGATGATCCGCCCCATGCCGACGGCATCGGCAATCGCCGAACCCGACATGCCGGAAAAGATCACCGAGGACACGACATTGACATGGCCAAGGCCGCCGCGAAAACGCCCGACCAGCGCCTGGCTGAAAGCCAGCAGCCGGTCTGCAAGGCTGCCCATATTCATGATGTCGGCCGCCAGGATGAAAAGCGGAATGGCCAGCAGCGTATAGCTGTTGAACAGGCCCTGCAGCAGGGTTTCCGATGCTATCGACGGATCAAAACCGGCCATGCCGAGATAGACGATCGACCCGGCCACCATGGCAATGCCAACGGACGCGCCCATCAGCGAGAGCACGACAATGATGATGAGGCAGAGCGCGAAGGGATCAGTCATAGTCGTGACTTTCGGCTGAATGTTCAGTGTCGTGACGACGGCCGGAACCGCTCAGTCCCGCCCAGACCATGAGCAGGGAACGCACGATCACCGAAAAGGCGAAGGGCATGTAGATGGCGAAGACATAGGAGAACGGGATCCTCAGATATGCGGTCCGCTCGATCGACATGAAGGTGATATAATCCCATGTCGGCACGAGACTGTAGATGAAGATCGCCGCAATGATGCCGCCCGAAATGACATCGAAGGCACGGCGCATGCCGCGCGGACAGGCGCTGTAGATAATATCAAGACGGATGATATCCGTCTCGCGAATGACGAAGGCATAGCCGAACAGGATGCCCCAGAGCCAGGCGATCGTGACCCATTCCACCGTCCAGCCGACCGGCAGGTTCAGCAGATAGCGAAAGACGATCTGCAGAAGAAATGCCACAAAAAGAGAGGCAAGCAAAAGGGCAAGCAAATTCTCCGCCCGTCTGCCGAACCAACGGTAAACCGCTGTCAGCCTGGCCATGTCCGTATTCCTGTCGCGTTGGTGATGCGTGGCAGACGGGCAGCATGGCCCGTCTGCTCTCTGTTTCAGTTCTTGCCGACGGCAATGATCTGGTCAACGAGACCGTCCGGCCAGTCCTTGGAATAGTCGGAATCGAGATAGGCTTTCAGCACGCGCTGCTGGAAGGCGGCATTGTCCGGCGTATAGATATCGATGCCGACGCCCTTGAACTTGTCCTGCAGGGTTGCTTCCTGATCAAGCGTGATCTTGTCGAGCGATGCCTCGAAATTATCGGCGCATTGCTGCACCTTGGCCTGCTGCTCGGCATCCATCTTGTTCCATTTGGACAGCGAGATGGTGAAGAGATTCGCCGAAATCAGATGGTTGGTCATGCCGATCTTGTTGATCACTTCGTAGAATTTCATCGCGTCGGTGGCCGGGAGCGCATTGTCCTGCCCGTCGATCGCACCGGTCTGAAGCGCGGTATAGACTTCCGTGAATGGTACCGGCACCGGTGTCGCCCCCATGGCCTCACCGGCAAACTGCCAGCCCTCACCCGGCGGCATGCGCAGTTTGACGCCCTTCAGGTCATCCGGCGTCATGATCTCCTTGTCGCCCTTATAGCCAAGTTCGCGCGAGCCGATATAGGGGAACGCCAGCACCTTGACCTTGGCCTTGTCCTCAATCTCGGCCAGCATGTCGTTCAGCACATCGCCATCATAGACCGCGCGCATATGGGCATAGTCGCGGAACAGGAATGGCATGCCGAGGACGGATGTCGAGGGAACCTGGTTCTGGAAATCATAGATGGCCAGATTGCCCATATCGAGATTGCCGCGTTGCATCGCGGTCAGCTCGGTGCCCTGCTTGAACAGGGTTGCACCAAAATAGGGTTTGAAAACAAAGCCATCGCCCAGGCAATCGCCAAACTGCTCCTTCAGCGTGGTCGATCGTATGTCATTTTGCGAAACCGTGTCCGAATAGATGAGCTCGATCGGCTGCTGCGCCAGTGCCGCACTGCCGATCATGGTCATGGCCATTGCGGCCACCCCTGTCTTGAACCTGTTAGTCATGAGACGCATGCTCTCCTCCCTTGCTGCGTTCAATCGGTCTTCGCGAATGCTTCGAAAGCGAGACGCATGCGCGCCGGATCCGCCTCAAGCCCCGTGAAGAGTTCAAATGCGCGCACGGCCTGAAACACGGCCATGCCCGCGCCGCTCAAAACCCGGCATCCACGCAGGCGTGCCTGCCGCAGAAGCTCTGTTTCGAGCGGAAAATAAACGATATCGTTGACCCAGTGGCGCGGCTGAAGAAGCGACGGATCAATGGCCGTACCCGGCATTTTCGCCATGCCCATCGGTGTTGCATTGACGATGCCATCAGCCCGGTTCGCCGCTTCGGCCATATCGACGGCGACGCGCCCGCCCACCTGATCCGCCAGCGCTGCAGCCGCCTGCAGGTTGCTGTCGGCAATCATCAGATCAACGACACCCAGCGACAGCAGCGCATGGGCAAGCGCGCCGCCGGCGCCACCGGCGCCAAGCAATAGAACATGGCGGCGATCCGCCTCGCCCAGGCCACGCCGCAGACTTTCGGCGAAACCCCAGAAATCGGTATTGTGACCAAAACGCCGGCCCTGACGAAACACAATCGTGTTGACAGCACCAACCCGCCTTGCATTGTCGGACAGGTGATCGACAAAGGCGATCACGTCCTTCTTGAAGGGAAACGTAACATTGAGGCCGGCAAAGCCGTCTGCCTCGGCGCGCTCGACAATCTCCCTGAGAGTCGCCGCGGCCGCCATGGCGTCAACGTCGATCAGATCATAGCGGTAGGCAAGCCCCTGGGCCGCGCCTTCAGCCATATGCATGGATGGCGTCCGCGATCCCTGAATTCCCTTGCCGACAAGTCCCACATGGACAGTCTGCGCCGGATAACGGCCCATTTCAGACGGGCCGCCGGCTGCGCTCATCTCGGTCATCTTCGCCTGGTCCTCCCAAACCTCGCGAGGTGCCTCCTCATGCGTCAAATTGTTCCAGCCAGTTAATTATGTCAACCGCTTTGTACTGGATAGTTAAAAACAATCGTGATAATGATCAATTATTGAGTGGAGGATGCTTTGGCCAAGCCATTGAATGAAAATGACAAATCAAGACAGAGCTGGAAGCAGAACCCCGAAGCGGTAAAACGCGACATCATTCGCGTGGCGATGGCGGAGTTCGCTCAGAATGGTCTGTCTGGCGCGAGAGTCGATCGCATCGCCGCCTCGATGAAGACCTCGAAGCGGATGATCTACTATTATTTCGGCGACAAGGAAGGGCTCTATGCCCAGGTGCTGGAATATGCCTATGCCAAGGTCCGCGAGGGGGAGAAAAAGCTTTCGCTTGATGATCTGCCACCACTGGAAGCCATCGCCAAACTGGTCGGCTTCACCTTTGATCACCACCGCAACAATCCCGATTTTCTGCGCATGGTGATGATCGAAAACATTCATCATGCCGACTACCTGCGCAGATCCGAAATCATTCCCAAGATGAACAGTGCGGCCGTTGAGCGGCTGGAGAAACTGATCGCCCGGGGAGAGGCCGACGGCGTCTTTCGTGCTGGCCTCGACCCCCTGCGACTGCACTGGCAGATCTCGGCCTTTTCGGTTTTCAACGTTGCCAATGCCGACACGTTCGGCGCCAATTTCGGCAGCGCTCTTTTCACCGCGAAAGGCCAGGCGGCACTGCGCCGCGAAGTCATTGAGACCATTCTGGCCTATGTCAGAAAACCAAGGGAGGAGGAGACCCGATGATCAATCCCGAGCTCGATGCATTTCTTGCCGACTGGAATGGCAAGTGGGCGCGACTGAAACAGGGCGCAACGCCGCAGGAGCGCCGTGCCCATTTTGAGATCGTCGCCAGTGAGATGCGCCTGGCAACGCCAGAAGATGTCTCGACGGATCGCGTCGAATGGACGGAAACCCCGGCCGGTCCCGTGCGCTCACGCATCTTCCGTCACAAGGCGGGCGGCACCCAGGCCTGCCTGATTTACCTCCATGGCGGCGCCTGGATGCAGGGCAGCCCAGAGACTCACTGGGATATCACCGCGCGCATTGCCGACTGGAACCGCCAGACCGTGATCTCGGTTGATTATGCGCTAACGCCGGAACACCCCTTCCCTGCCGCACTCGATCAGGTCAACGCCGTGGCGAAATGGGCCCATGACGAGGCCGCCTCTCTCGGCATCGACCCAGCCCGCATCGCTATTGGCGGCGATAGCGCCGGCGGCAATCTCGCCGCCGCCTCAACGCTCGACATGCGTGGCTCGGCGGTCCGCTATTGCGCCCAGCTTCTGGTCTATCCCGCCTGCGATTTCGAACATGACCGGCCGTCGATGATTGCCAATGCCGAGGCGCCGCTGTTGCAGACACGCGGCATGAAAGCCGTCAATGCGATGTACAGCCCCGATCCGGCCGGGCTCTCCAATCCCCGCATCGCCCCGCTTCTGGCTGAAAGCCACGCCGGATTGCCGCCCGCCTTCGTCGCCGTTGCCGAAAATGATCCGCTTCACGACAGCGGCGCCCTTTACGCCAGGGCACTCGAGGCAGCCGGCGTCCCCGTCACCTTCGATGAAGGCGAAGGCCTGATCCACGGCTACCTGCGTTCCATGGGTTACAGCCCGACGGCGATGGCGAAGTTTCGCGCCATGGCCGCATGGCTTTCGGCCTTCTGATATCCGATTAAGTGATTGCAGCATGGCCCGGCCAGCGCCATAGTGAAACGGCAAGCCGGGCCCTATCGCATGAACAGACCAACCGATCACATTGCCTCCTTTGCCAAGGGACTTCGCGTCATCACCTGTTTCGGGGCGGACACCCCGCGCCTTTCGATCGCCGATGTCGCCGCGGCAACGGGACTTGACCGGGCGACAGCGCGCCGCTGTCTCCTGACCCTGCATCAGGAAGGCTATGCCAGCTATGACGGCAAATATTTCGCCCTGACACCGCAGGCGCTCAGGCTGGGCATGAGTGCGCTCAACGCCCTGCCGCTGCCGCAACTGGTGCAGCCCTGGCTCGATCAGCTGTCGGAGCAGATCGCTCAGTCCTGCTCGGTGGCGCTTCTGGACGGTAGCGAGATCGTCTATATTGCCCGCGCTGCCCAGCGCCGGGTGATGTCCATCGGCCTGATGCCGGGCTCGCGCCTTCCTGCCCATGCCACCTCGATGGGGCGCATCCTCCTGTCGGCATTGCCGGAGGCCGATGCCCGCCAGAGGATAGAACAGGCCAACCTCGCGCCGCGCACCCCCTTCAGCCTGTCGACGCCAGAGGCCATAATGTCCCGGATCGCTGACGTCAGAAGGGCTGGTTATGCGTTGGTGGATCAGGAGATCGAGCTCGGGCTGCGTTCGATCGCCGTACCGCTGATTGACGGGCGCGGACGCACGGTCGCAGCCCTGAATACCGGAATGGCAGCCACAAAGGACGATCCCGAAAGCCTCGTCACAACCTATCTGCCAGCCCTCCTGAAAATTCAGGAAAGCCTCAAACGCGTGATCTGATGGGCATCGTATCGTTAAAATTTCACCAGAGAGCCGGCAACAACCGGGCTATGAGGCTCCCCCGCCGACGCTCCGCTTTGCGCCGCATGCGCACATTGACGCCAGACTCAAAAGATGAGTGTGCAGCGCAGCATCGGCGTGATATGCCTCTTGAGACTTACGCGACGATGAAAGATAAGTCCTTCAATCGACCTGTCAGCGAGAGGCCCCAGCTATTCACGCCGTTTCCGGGAACTGCGAAAATCACCGAAATAACCTAAACAATGAAAACAGAGTGGTGGACAATTCTCGCCGAAAACGATCAGGATATGTCGACAACGGAGAAATTCAACAGCTATACTAATTAGCTTATTGGATTTTTCAGTCAAGTTGCGCTAAAGCCACTTTCGTGCAATTAGAGGATCATGTAAACTTTGATAATATATATCATTGCGCACATAAAGAACTGAATATGGTCGAACTTAAATACCCCAAAAAATATATTTGTGCATCTATAGATCTAGGTCAAGAGAGCAGCGGCATCGAGAATCTGCTCAACTGTTTCAGAGAAATAGCGACCTCTCGGGACGATGTTGATTTCATCATCACAGGGAAACGTTCTGATGAGACGACCTACAGCATCTGGAACTATATAGACGCGCATAAACTCACCGAACGTATTGAATACACACCATATTATGATCTTTGTCGGCAGTTTCCCCTGAAAAAGAAGGCGGCCTGGCGCTGGATTGGCCAGGATGCGCCCCTATCGGCGCTGCATGCTGATGATATCGTCCGCGATGATGGGAAATTCGCACCTCGGAAGCAGAAGAAAGCCCTCTTCATAACGAGCTTTCATCTGGAACGCCAAGAAGGCAATACGACCAATATGCGGGCCTGGCTGCGCTATCTGCATGCGGCCGGCTATCAGATCCATGTTGTATATTATGCAGTCGATGACGGGATCGTTTCTCCTCAGGAGGAACTGAAACCGATGAACTACTGCGACCTTTACCGGAAGGTCCCGCTGCGATCAAAAATGTATGAAATAAACAAGGTCGGTCTGAACATTCACGTCGACGACTGGTGCGGCGCCGAACTTGTCGACGCCGTAGAGGAAATGACGCAGCAATTTGAATATGATGTGGCGGTCGTGAACTATCCCTTCATGTCTGCAGTGTTCGAACGCATTCCGGCTTATACAGAGAAGATACTGTTTACGCATGATTCCTTCACGGACCGAAACAGGCGGATGATGAAGGAAGGCTTCGGGGATCAGGGCTGGGCGAGCCTTGACTGGCGCGGAGAGAAACTGGCATGCCTTCGCTCGGACACTGTCGTTGCACTGCAGGAAAACGAAGCGTCGTATTTCAAGGAGCTGGTCGGCGAGGCGGCTAAGATTCCGATCGTCCGGCCAATGCTGCCTACCTGGCCATTTGTGCGCATACCAAGCGAGACTGGAAAACTCAGGATCGGCTATCTCGGCTCTCACAACTGGATCAATGAAGCCAATGTTGCGCTGTTTCTCGAGGCTTGGCTGAAAAGCGAGACGCTTCGCGAGCAGAGCGAGGTGATTCTCGCCGGTGGTGTTTGCGACGACTTCGAGAACAGCGTTGCTGGCGGGGCGCAGCTTCTGCAAGAAGCCAAGCCAGTGATGCTCGGCCGCGTCGGCACAATGGCAGATTTTTTCGCCCGTTGTGATGTGGTTATCAATCCCGAGCGGGGCGGAACAGGCATAAAGATCAAATCCGTGGAGGCACTTGGAAGCGGTGTGCCCCTGGTCTGCACGGCCGCTGGTGCGGCAGGAATAGAAACGCAAAGCCGCTTTCATAACGCGGAGACGATCGAAGATCTGGCAGGTCTGATCGAGGAACTGGTTGTCAAACCGGAGCTGGTGGACGCATTGCGCGACGAGTCCGTCCAGATCTACGCGGAATACTGCGACAAGAACAAATTGACCATGTTTGACCTCTTCGGACCAGTGCTCTCGGATCTGGCTGCGGAAGACGCATCTGGAACGGAGCATCAACCGTTAATTTCGATTGTTATTCCCTTCTACAATGTCGAGCCCTATCTTGAGGACTGCCTGCAGAGCGTTGTTGAGCAGGATCATCGAAACCTTGAGATCATTCTGGTCGACGATGCATCACCGGACCGCAGCCACGAGATTGCCGAACGCTTTGCGAAATCGGATCCACGCATCAAGATCGTGACCCACGCGAAGAACCAGGGGCTTGGTCCCGCCAGAAATTCAGGCGTGGCGGCCGCAAGCGGACGCTATCTCTTTTTCCTCGATTCCGATGACTTTTTTATCGACAAGTCAGCGCTAACTTTGCTGACGAAAAATGCGCGTGCATCTCGGGCTGACGTCGTTGTCGGTTCCTGTACCGACGTCATGGATGACGGCTCAAGACGGGACAGAGATGCGGATTTCGCCGCCGGGAAAATGAATGCGAGCGGTGGGTTCCTAAAGGGACAGGAGGCGTTCCGCGCAGCCGTGGGAACGTCGAAGGAGAATTATCTGCCAATGCGTGCCTGGGGCATGCTGATTGATCTCGATTTCTATCGGGAAACGGGCCTGGCTTATCCGGCGGGCGAGCACGAAGACCTCTGTCATGCGCCATTCCTTTATGCTGCTGCAAACAATGTTCTGTTTCTAACGAACCCCATAATCGGCTATCGCAATCGCGGCGGAAGCATTTCTCGGTCATTCTGGTCGCGTGAGCATGTCCTTCGCTATGACGCGATGTGGCAGAGATTCCGTTCGAATATTGCACGATTCTCCCTGAAATCGCTTGAAGAAGAATGTGCCATTTGCCTGCTTGGCCATATGATCTGGCGAATGGAGAGCAATAGTTGCGAGGATTCCGCAATTGATGAGGCGTCAAGAGTTGCTATAAATTTTCTTTCCTCTGTTTCGGAGAACCAGAATCAAGAGACATTCTATGGATTCCTGAAATGGATCCGAGACTTCGTGAGCAGATCCGGAAACTCAAACCGCAACCTCTGCCAGTTGATGTCTGGATTGCCAGCAGGCGTTGCGAACCGCTACTATCGAGAGCGCATTCAGATGTTGATAGAATCGGCCTGATATATGCCTTAAGTCTCTTTTAGTGGGGAGCAGACTAAGCAGTTCTGGATCTTTTCTTGCGCCTTGAAGCGTTTGGACGATCCACAACGGCTCCAATGTGGAGAAACGGATTTCTCCGAAGTGTGGCTTATAGACGGAGTTAGTTTCGGTGAAAGATCCGGAAGAAAAATACACAATGTTCGATGATGCAATGCCGTTCTGGCGGCAAGACAAAAAGATCCAAAATTTTGGCGACTACCTGACGGAATATTTCAGAGAACGGCTGTTTTACGGCGTCGGACTGCCGGCCAAACTGGTTCGTGTTGTCGGAAGTGCCTTGGATGACAATCACATCGGCCGTGACATTGAGCATGACATTACACTGACCGGCAGCCATGGTGATATGGTTGCGCTCTGGGGCTGCGGCCTTCGCACCGAACACAGCATGTCTGCGGAAGCGAAGGAAGAGTGCACCATACTCTGCGTTCGCGGCCCGCTAAGCCGTTCCACGCTTCAGCTTGGCGAGAGCATTCCGATCGGTGACCCGGGACTTCTGCTGCCAGCGCTATATACGCCAAAGACGCTGCGCACATTCGCCGGGCGTACGCTATTGGTCCCGCATTTCAACAGCCAAAAATCCGACGAAGAACTTCTGAAGATGAGTGGCTGCGACGCACTCCTGCGCCCATCCATCGAACGATCCGCCTTGGCGGTTGAAGCTTTCCTGGATGAATTGGTGTCGGCGGATTTTGTGCTTACGGCATCGCTGCATGCGGCAATCGCAGCTCTCGCCTACGGCATCCCGTTTGCCTATTGGGATAGTGGTGAAATCGATATCGAATTCAAATGGCGGGATTTTTCAGCCAGCGTCGGTATTCCCTGCATATTTTGTGCGACGGCAGAGGAAGCAAGGGAAGCCTATGCTCAGCAAATTGCGCCGAAAATAAAGATCCCGCCGCTTCTGCCAATTCTCTGCGTCGCACCGTTTCCCGTGCGTCAGCAGCCTCTGCTGCAGACGGCCATTGCTGACCTTCGCAGATATGGCGAAGAAGCGCTGGAACTCTCTGTCGGAACCTCTGTTCAGGCTGCGATTGGCCTCGAAAGCTGGGCAGCGGTCAAACGGCTCATGACCTCGGCAGAAGAGCGGCGGAAACTCGAGCAGAGCACGGCTGCGCTGGTGGAGCAGTCTCGGGGGCTTCAGGTCGAAATTGATCAGATGACGACCCAGCATTCCAGGGAAACTGTCGACCTCGAAAGGCAGTTGTCAGAGTTGCGCTCATCTTTTGAAGCGCTGCAGCAGAAGCATAACGAAAGTGCACATGTGGCAGAGAGCCTCCATGTAGAGCTTCAGAAGTCGCGTGATGACGTTGAGCTTTATCGACGAAACCTTGAGCTTGCGCTTGCCGGGCTTGAGAAAAAGGCCGCGGACGCGCGCAATTCCATGGGTCAGGCGGAACCTCCCGGGGCCGAAGGCGATTCCACTGGCCCGACCGAGCCGTTTGAGACCGAAGGCGTTTCCACTGACCCGGACGAACCGCTTGAGACCGAAAATGTCACCAGCCTGGTACCAGTCTCCCCGGCAGCACCACTGGTGCACCTAGGCCGCAAAAAATCGAGAGTTAAGGCGCTCTCTTATATCGTCGCACCTTATAACGGACGAAGAAAGCGCAAGCTGCGCTGCATGGCACTGGCATTGCAAAGCCGCGATGCGTCACCAGCTGACAGCGACCAGCGCGTCATCTCACGCGACAAGCTGAGCCGGGTTGGAGTCGGCAAAAGGTTCGCAATGGCCGGCTACATTCTTTTGCCCTACAACAAGCGCCGCAAGAAAAAGCGGAACGCGATGCTCAAGGGTTTGCTGCTGGTTTCGTCGTGACCAGGTGGCGTAAGCAAGTTCGCCGCCGCGCCCCGGCCTCCTGAAATTAGCCTGTTCTGAGTTCATTTCGGCCGCCTAGAGATCTTGCAGCCGGGGCGCTGGCGTCCCGACTGCGCATCTTCCAGATCACACAGCCAGTCGACAGGCGGTGCGCGCACGACGGGCAGACAGCCCGCCCCCGAGCGCAAGCGGGGCGCCAGCCCGGATCGCCACCTGCGCCGGCAGCTCAGAGCGAACCAGCGGGCAGGAAGCAGATTTCGCCAGGATCACAATGCCTTGCCCAGAAGCTGCCAGAGGCGCTGCCCGTTATCGATCTGCTCACTCGTGACAATTTGCAGACCCGCTTCGGCAAACAGCGCTTCGATCTCCGCCTGACTGAGGGCATTGACCCAGGCATGCGCAAGCCGCGGCTCCAGCGGTATCGGGGAATCCGTGGTGCAGTAACTCAAAACCACCAGGCGATGATGTTCGCTGACAAATTTCAGGAACGCCAGCGGGTCATGGAGATATTCGAGCAACCCAAGACAGACCGCAGCCTCCGTTCCCGTGACCGGAGGCTCATCAACATTGAAATCACAGACGATCGTCTGCGCATCGCGGCTGACAATGTCGACGGGCGTGTAGCGTTGATCGCTCTTCAGAAACTGCTTTAGCGGCATTGTTCCACAGCCGAAATCTGTCACCGACTTCGCTTCAGACAGATAATCTGCAGCTTTGGCGGATCGCTCTGACCAGGGTTGCGTTCCTTCCTTGTCCAGATTGGCCGTTCCGAGCATCTTCCAGCGTTCGACCAGACTTGTTTTCGTGGCGATCACCGATTTTGTGGCGGCAATGCGCTCCGCTTCGGAAAGACTGTAGAAGTCCCGCTCAGGCGCAGCCGCCACGCGGTCAACATCGTCATAGGTTTCAACGCGAGCCATCAGATCGTTGATGGCATTGACACCATCCTGATGGAAAGCGCTGTAGCGTTCCCGGCTGACGCGGGCCAGACGCTCGAGAGCAGAAGGATCGCCGCTGAGGACGAGAAGGCTCGCACACAATTCATCAAGCGTTTCGTGATGATGAAACGGTTCGCCTGTTTCTATGCCCTGGCTGCCCGCGGCGGTGGTCAGAAGTGGCATGCCAAACGCCATCGCCTGCACGGTTTTCCCATTGATGCCCGTGCCCATCGTTACTGGCGAAACGACCACATCGACCAATGCGTAGAAATCAGCAATATTGCGCACAAAGCCATGCATGGTGACGTGGCCAGCGGCAAAATAGGCAGCATCTTTCTGCGGAAGTTCGCCCACCATGTCCTTCACCTGGCCAGCGATGTGAACCTTGAAGGGACATGGTCTGCCCTGAAGGCTCTTTTCCAGAGACTTGAGGAACTCAAGCATCAGGTCAAGGTCGATGCGGTTGGCGCTTGCGACAAGCCCGACATGCTTCAGCGAAGAGAAGGTGCGCGCAGAGAACCGTGGCTCCTCAAAATGCGGAATAACGACCGCATTGTCGAGACCGCTCACCGCGTTGAAATACTCCGCATCCTCACGTCTTCTGGCCACGACATAGTCGGCACGCCGCAGATAGCGGCCTTCTTCTTCCGGACTGCGGCAAAAGAATTCAAGCTTCTGCTTGTTTTTACGCAACATGTCATAGCGGTCACCCGTCTTGTCGTGGGTGTCGATAATCTTCAGAACATGTTCCGGAACGAATTCCAGCAGCTTTGACTGGAAAATATAGGAACAGATAACAACATCGATATCGTAGCGCGCGCAGAGAATACGGATGTTCTCGCCCAGACCGTCCTCATACCAGCCGTCGAAGGGAATGTCTTCGCCATTTGCGCTCAGGAGATAGGAGTTTGGAAGGATATCGAGGCTATCCCAGGTCGAACACATCTCAGTCAAGACTGAACGTTCGCAGAAAGGGGTCTGCAAGAGCCCGAAATGAACTTTATGGCCCAGAGCCTGAATGTTTTTGCAGAAGGCCTCACTCGCCGCCTGACTGCCGTCTTCGCCCTGACGCGGGGGAAACGGGCTGAAATAGAGGACATTCAGCCTGCCGGAACGTCGCCTTTCCCGCGCCTTGCGCGAAGGCAGACGATCGGCATTGGCCGCCGCCAGCACATCGCCGCACTGGTGCGGAATATGCTCGCTTTCAAACTGCTCCTGCCACTTCTGGAACAGCTTCTTGTTGTTATCGGTCATCAGCTGCTTCGGACGCGATGACAGTTCATCGCCATAGGAGCTGTGCTCAAAATGAACGACCTCAGAACCCGGAACATAGATAACCCGGAAGCCATTGGCTCTGGCTGCCATGGCGAGATCCGAATCCTCGCAATAGGCCGGCTGATATCGTTCATCAAACCCGCCGACCTTTGCCCAAAACGCGCCATTGACAAGGATTGAGGCGCCAGAGATGTAATCGACATCGCGCTGGGTGACGCAATCCGGATCTTCACGCTCCCGGCCGCGCCCGAAATTGCCGCCCTGTGCGTTGCTGAACAGCAAACCGCCTGCTTCCTGAATTTTCCCATCCGGATAGACCAGTTTCGAACCGACAATGCCGGCCTTGGCTTCACTATCCATTGTCTCGACAAGCGCGTTCAGCCAGTTCGGCATGACGATCGTGTCATTGTTCAGGAAAAGCAGGTTCTTGCCGCGCGCCGTGGAGGCCGCATTGTTGCAGTTGCGCAGGAAACCAAGATTCTCCGGCGTGGTCGCGATTTTCAGCCCTGGGATAAGAGCCGCCTCGCGCTCGGTCTCGTCCGTGGAACCATCATTGGCGATGATCACCTCGTAACTGATCCCGCCGGCGCGCCCGGCAAGGGCAACGGAGGCAAGACAGGCCCTCGTCAGCGACCATTTGTTATAGACCGGGATGATGACCGAAACATCGATCGGCTGATCTGCATCATATTCAGGGAATGCGATCGTACGTGTCTCGTCCTGGCAATAGGAGACGATGCGATCTATCGGCAATGCCCGTGCCCGATCAAGCGCCCTCAGATAGGAGGCACGGTTGGCCTCGTTGCCGAAATTCTCGTCGATCAGCCGGCGCCCGTTCTGCGAGAAGCGGTTCCAAAGGTCCTCATCGGGATAGAGCTTCAGTACAGCATTCGCGAAGTCTTCCGGCCTGTCGGCTACAAGCGTATGAATTCCATCAACAATATGCATGCCTTCGGCCGCTATCGTCGTGCAGATGGTCGGAATTCCGGCTCCCATGGCGGCACCGACCTTGCCCTTGATACCCGCGCCATAGATCAGCGGCGCGACAGACAGACGATAGGCAGACATGGCCGCATCAATATCGCGCACGAAGCCGATGAAACGAATACCGGGTTGCTCATCCAGCGCCCGGATTGCATCCGGCGCTTCGGCGCCGATGACATGAAACTCGATCTCCGGATTTGCCGCGTAGATCTGCGGCCAGACATTTTGTGCAAACCAGAGTACGGAATCGATATTCGGCGTATGTCCGAAACCGCCAAGGAAAAAGATGTGCTTGCGTTCCGAAAAGCCGGCTGGCTGGGCAACAACCGCACTGTAGAGCGCCGGAAAGACAGAGATCTTGTCCTCGCTAAGGCCGTTGTCGACGAGCTTCGGCACCTCCGCCGGACTGACCAGAACGACATGGTCAGCGGCATTCATCATCGATAGTTCGCGAAGCTTGGTTTCCTCTGCCTGCTTGATCTGAGCCGGATCGCCAGAGAGGGCAGCAGCACGCCCTTCACGGAAGAAATAGAGATCCGGTGCATGGAAGATAATCCGTGCAGATGGAGAAGCTTCGCGCGCGGCAGTCAAGGTTTGCTCGGCGACATCGACGCGCATGATGTAGAAAACGCCGAATTTATGTCCGTTTTTGCGAATGAACTGATCAGCCCATTCGACATCTTTCATGCGTGTTACAACCTCAACGCCAAGCGCCTGCACGTCCTCGAAATATGGAGAACGTCTTTCCATATCGGTTGCAAGGAAAGTGACGCGATATCCAAGTGCGGCGAGATCGCGCAGCATGCCCAGGGTTGCTTTTTCGCCTGCGGAAACATCCGGCTGGGGCAAGCGATAATCGATTACCAGAATGCTGTTCTGCCGGACCCGGTCTTCGGCCGTCATGGCCGGAGGCCTGCCAAGAAGCAAACTTGATTCGTCGTTGGCCTCTGACGTCACATTCCGCAAACGGAGATCGCTTGACCGCTTTTGCCAATCGAGCAGCAAGGTTTTCGGTTTCCGCTTGTTGAGCGACTTTTTGAACCGACGGGACATTTTCTTCGGCATTGCAAAACGAAACAGCAGTGCCAGTCGTAAGAGGGCGCGCTCGAAATAGAGTTTGAACGGCCGCATTGGTCGGCGATAGGCCTTGTACAATTGAAAATAGGCCTGCTCGCCGAGCTGCCGCAACTGAGTGAGTTCACTCATCGTGGCAGCGAGCTTGCCCATGAGGCCTGCTATTCGCCTTTCATACTCCGCCTTTACTGTTTCCGCCCTCGACAGATCTGTCCGACTTGCACTGAGCTGCTGCTCAAGCTCATCAATCCGGCTGCTGGCCTCTGCTGACGCTATCGCAGACGCCGATTTAGCCTGCTCGGCAATTTCGACCTGCAAAGCGGCAATCCGCTCCAGCAGCGCCTGTTGTTCTTCGGCAGAAGAAACTTTCAGCTGCTCTAGCGCGGCGCTCGTCTCCGCACGCTCGTGCTGAAGCGCAGCGATCTCTTCGGACAGGGCCTTTTGCGTTTCGGCATTGGTCCGATGCATTTCCCAGAGTGTGTCGACCTGGAGGTTCGAATCTGCCGCGATATCGTCCTGGGCCCAACGCTTGCGACCAAAGTTGTCGCGAATCTCGCGGAGCAGGCTCGTCTCGGAAATACCCAGACGTTGAGCATCCCAAGCGATCAGGCTCAACAGCGCTTCAGGGCGGATCGGATAGGGTGCTGCGGCAAGCATCGGCCACATCGATGGAAAGTTCAGCTTCGGCGTGATGTCCGTCTGATAAAAGGACCGCCCCTCGGCGAGATCATCCACAAAGCGACAGGGAATCCCGATTGAATCGGCAAAGTCCTGCCATTTGAACGGCAGATCGATGCACCCGCTGTTCCAGAAAGCGAATGGGGTTCCATAAGCAGCAGCAACGATAGCAGCATGCAGAGAACCGCAAAGCACAAAATCGGCGGTCGTCAATGCATCAATGAAATTCTCGATTTCCTGATGATTGCTCTTGACCGTCGGCCTCAAGATCGCGTCGGCACCCGTGATTTCCGCAATCTCGAGATCTGCCCGGTGATCATTGAAATGCGGAACGCAAATGCCCTTGCCATGAAACCGGCTGTCGGTCTTCGGCGAATAAAGCGCCGGCAGCAAAAGACCGGGATCACCAATCGGCACGCTATCCCCGAGTTCAAGTTCGTTGGCACTCAACCGGCCACGCACCGACAATATATCAATCTGGGCCAGAACTTCACTCGAGATTCCCCCTGGCTGTCGAACGCCGCCGCCCCATGCCGTAAGGCAGGCCCGTTGGGGGAATTTATCAGTCTTTAGCTCGTTGATCGTCGGCCAGATCAGACCGTCATCCAGATAGCTTCCGACGATGCGAACCTCTCCCGGCAATCGCGGGATCCGCAGAAAAAGACGGCTGGCAAAGTATTCAGAGAGATAATCCCCGAAATTCTGGATAGTCTCGTCCTCGAGCCAATGAGGCAAGCGTTCACGATAGGGATTTGCTGAATTGTCTTTCACTGTCATTCTCTTTGGATTCTAAATCTGTTCGCGCATCCCACCCGCCGAAGAACATGCACTAGATTTGCTGGAGCACCTGGGAACCATAGCTGACGAGTTCGATCGGAACCACACGATCCTTGCCAAACCGCTCGACAAAAGCCGGGTGAAGCTCGGGATCGGCCATGAATAGCACGAATCCGCTCCCCCCTGCACCAAGCAGCTTGCCACCCCATGCCCCCATTTCGCGCCCGGCAAGATAGATCTCGTCGATCTGCGCATTCGAGATGGTATTGCCGAGATTCCGCTTCAGTTCCCAGCCATGATTGAGGAGATCGCCAAACCTTTGCAGCGCTTTCACATCATCACCCGTGGCTTCCAGAACACCGGCGCCAATGCGGGTCATTTCGTACATTTCACGCAAGTAGGCCTCATTGTCACCAGCGCGCGTGCGCTTTTCCTGCTCTTCCGTCACCTCGGTCGCCCGCCTTTCTCCACCCGTATAAACCAGCAGAAGAGAGCGATTTAGTGTCGTCAGACGGCTTGTGGTGACGCGCAGCGGCTCGATTGAAATCGTATCGCCGACGAATTCGTAACGCGATAAACCGCCAAACGCTGCGTGGATCTGATCCTGAACGCCAACTTTCTCATGCAGGATTTCCTGCTCCATGAAGATGGATTGCCGCGCCAGCTCATAGCGCGTCAGTTCGATACCGCGCATCTTGTGCAAAAGATTGATCAGCCCAACGGTAAACGCCGAAGAGCTTCCAAGACCGGTACCACCGGGCAGATCCGACATGGTTGCGATATTCAGGGGCTGTTCCCATTTGTAATGGCGCAGCCCCTCCCGGATCACCGGATGCTGAATGGCATCGATGTTGTCAACACTCTCAGTCGTCCGATAGGTAATTCGGTACTTCTGCTCGGCGATATGCGCCAGAGGCAAAGCCTGAATGTAGACAAACTTGTCGATCGTACCGCCAAGGACAGCACCAGGCTGCTTGTGAAAATACGACGGATAGTCGGTCCCGCCTCCCAGAAAACTGGCACGCAGGGGGGTCTTGCTAATCCACATTGATGTTGTCTCGCTTTGGTATTTCCCGCTTCACAAGATCCAGAAGCGAGCCGTCCGAATAGAGGATGCCGCGGATATTGGCGGCTTCGCCTGCCGCAACATCCGATTCGGCATTGCCAACCATAATACTGTTCGGAAGATCGATCGGAAATTTCGTCGCCAGATCGAGCAGCATCCCGGGTTCGGGCTTCCGTCTCGGGCTTTTCTGCCTGAAATCTTCCAGCTTGGCCTCAGGGTGGTAGGGACACCACTCGAAGGCATCGATATGAGCGCCGATCTCGACAAGCGATGCCTTCATGGCGGCGTGGAAGGCGATGACATCGGCCTCGGTATAATAGCCATGGGCGACGCCGGCCTGATTGGTTACCACGAACACATAATAGCCGGCATCATTGGCAAAGCGGATCGCTTCCCGCGCCCCTTCTTTCCAGAGCAGATCCTCGGCCTTGTGGGTGTAGCCATCATCCTCGTTCAGCGTTCCGTCGCGATCGAGAAAGAGAGCAGGCTTCCGCCGTTCTTCCTCAAGCTCGCGCTGCGCCTGGGCGTAGCTCTCGGGAACCCCGATATCGATGAAATAAGCGCCCTTGCGCGCAGGAAAAGCTGCCACCGACGCCTTTTCGACCAGTCCGGGCAGAATGTCGGTTTCGAGCGAGATAGCCTCGCCGGGCGCCATGGCCGATACAATCTTCCGGTCCAGACAGTAGACGCCGGCATTGATGTAACCCGGCACCGCCGCAGCGGAAGGATCCTTCTCGCGAAAGGCGGTGACACGACCCTGATCGAACTCGACAGCACCAAAACGCCCGGGTTCATCCACATGTTGCAGAAGCAGCTGCGCAGACAGCGCAGGATCTTTCCGCTTCGCCTCCAGCCAGTGCTGCGCAAAGACAGTCAGGTCGGCATTGATCCAGGTATCACCGTTGAGAAGCACAAATTCCTGACGGAGATGATCGGCTGCAAAACGCAGGGCACCACCCGTCCCCAGCGGCTTCGGCTCGACAAGAACCTTGATTGTCGCGCCAAGGACCTGAGTGGCATCGTAACGTTCGACGATCTGCTCGCCGAAGCGGCCGGCCAGCAGCACGATTTCATCGAAACCGTAGCGCGCGACTTCCTGGATCAGCGTGTCGAGAAACGGGCGACCGGCCACCGGCAGCATCGGTTTCGGTGTCGACGCGGTCAACGTCCCCAGACGCGTTCCGAGACCACCACAGAGAATTACAGCTTGGGTGAGCACAATGCGGCCTCTACGAAAGCACAGATCAGATGTCCAACGGCAATATGAGCTTCCTGAATATGATTTGTCTTGTCATGTGGAACGGCAAGCAGGACATCAGCTCCCTCAGCCATTTTCCCGCCTTTTGCCCCGGTCAGCGCAATGGTGCTCACCCCAAGCGACTTTGCGACCGCGAATGCCTCAACGACATTCTTGCTGTTGCCGCTGGTCGAGAGGCCAAACAGGACATCACCCTTTTGCGCGATACCGCGAAGCTGTCGTGAAAACACCTTCTCATAACCGTAATCATTGCCGATCGCCGTCAGGGCGGAGGTATCGACGGTCAAAGACAACGCTGGCAAAGGGTCGCGATCAATCAGGAAACGTCCCATCAGTTCCGCGGCAAGATGCTGGGCATCAGCAGCAGAGCCGCCATTCCCACAAAAGATGATTTTCCCGCCCGATTTCAGCGATGCGATGCAGAGCTCAGCAGCCGCAACGATATCGGCTGCGATGCTCTTCGTATCAGAAACACTTTTGGCAGCTTCGGTCAGATAAGCGTTGACCGCGGCTTCATCACATTTTAGCATAACAATATCATTTATATCAGACATCAATCACTTCTCGACATGTAGTAGTCTGTAATAATACAGGCCGCTTCGAACGCGTTTTACAAGATTTTCTGCTACCCCAACACGCCCCGGAACGCAATGATCTTTCTGTGTTGCAAGGCAATCACCGGGCGCAGAATCGGGCCCTTCGGCAGTTGACGATCAGCACCGCATCGCGCCCAACCGATCACCGCCCCGCCTGCCCGCGCGTGGTGTCGCAGCGCGTCTGGACACCGAGAACCGACACGGTTGTCTGAACAGTTCCCTGCCTTTTGCTCAACGACTTCCAGCCTTGCTTGCGCCGCCACCATTACGGGTGGCAGCGCAGGCCTCGCCGATGACCATGCTGGAGGAGTAGATTGCCCGTTTCATGTTGATCGATAGCCAGAGCCGTCGAGACGGAACATTGCTCATCGTGCCAAAACGGGATTGCCGGGCGCTTCAGGGTGCCAGCAGTGACTGTGCAGTCGTCCAGAGTTCGCTGACCTCGATTGAGGTCAATGCGCGCGAAGCGACCATCGCGAAGGCCATGGTGCCGATCAGCGGATTTCCGGGCGTGCCGGTCGCCGCGCCGAGATAGCTTTCCGCTTGCGAGGCATGCGCGGCCGAGGCCGCCTGATCCTTCAGCGTGCCGTTGTGATAGAGCCGCATCGTCGTGCCGTCGAAACTCAGCATCAGAAGATGAAAGCTGGTCGTGTCGAGCACGCCCGCTGCGGAGAAGGAGACGGTATCGGCCGCCGATCCGTGGCCGGCGCGGACATCGTTGTTGGAGGCGCTGAACTGGAAGCGGTGCTGGCTGGCGGTCGCCCCGTCGGCCTTCTGCAGGAAGGCCATGGCCGAGGTCAGCTGATCGAAGCGCTGATAGACCGCGATGGTGTAGGCGGCGGGCAGCGCCATCGGCAGCTGGTGCACCCGATGGGTGGAGGTGGCGGTGCGCGTCCAGGCGAGCTCATCGAGCGCCGGCGCCGTCCCCGTCTTCGGATCGACCCGGTAGAGCGGCGGATTGCTTTCTGTTGAGCGGATCAGGTGATTGCCATTGCCGGAGATATCGAGCGGTGTGCCGGTGCGGAAATCCCAGAGCGCGGTAGTCGTCGCCGGTGAAAAGAAGGAAAGGCCGGAAAAAGGCGCATGGCAGGCACTGTTGGCCGCAGCACGCTGAAGTGCCTGGAAGCGCAAATGTCCCTTGGTGATGTCGCCGGCGCGGGTCGCGTGATGGCTGTCGACCATCGGCACGGGCAGACCGGTCGAATAGCCATAGCGCGGATTGATCGTATCATAGGTGCCGACATGGTCGTTGCGTTTGTGCGATCCCAGGAGATTGGCCTGATAGAGCACCTGATTGACCGGGATCGTATCGAACTCGCCCTCGTTCATGCCGCCGCCGATCACCACCGGCGTCGAGGACGTCACCCCCGTGAGCGCCCCGCCACGGACATAGGCGACGAAAGCCTCGATCTGTTCCTGATGCGCCGTGAAGGGCGTTGCCGAAAACAAGGGGGCGTTGTCGTAGTCCGGATTGGCGAAATGCAGCAGGATCGCCGCCGAAACCACGGTGTCGCCCGCCGAAACGAGCGCGGCATGGGCGGCGTTGAACCGGTCGGTCGCCTGTTTCAGCAGATTGTCCGACGAAAGTGCATCGACGCTCCAGCGGCGCTCGGAGGTATCGGAGAAGAATGCCGTTGCACCTTCCGCATGCGGGACGAAGACCAGCCGGTCGACCGATGGATTGGCCGCAAGATAGTCTTCGGCAAAGGAGAGGTCAGGGCTGAAATCACCGTCATAGGGATTGACATGGTCGAGCATGGCCGGCCCTGGTGCGGCACCTCCCGCACCGGGGGCCGAAAGCACGCCGGCCTGCGTCCATTGCAGCACCTTTGCCGCGAAGCTGTCGGTCGAAAGCGCATCGTCGCGGCCGATGGTGTGGCTGTTGCCGATGGTCAGAATAAGATGCGTGACTGTCATGGGTCCCTCCCTTTTGTCCCCTCTTCAACCCGCCACCGCCTCCCGGGCGCGGGCCGCCATCTTCTCGGCCAGCGCAACGCTGAGGCCGAGATAGTGCTCCGGTTCGGCGGCCTTGCGGATCGCCTCCTGATCGGCCAGGCCCGCCACCGCCTCATCCTCCATCAGCACCGAAATCAGCGGCGCGCCGGTCCTGAGCGATTGCGTCGCAGCGTCATGGACGAGATCATGGGCTTTGTTGCGCCCGAGCTTTGGCGCAAGCGCCATCATCACGTTTTCCGAGGCGATGAGTTCGCCCTTGAGTGCAAGGTTGCGGCGCATCGCTTCCGGATTGATGACGATCCGGCCGATGAGGTCGGCCATCTGATCCGCAAGCGCGAAAGCCTGAGGTGAAAGCGTCTCGATTGCATCGGTGAGCACGAAATTGGCGGCCGCATCGCCCTCATGGCTCGGCTGCATCGCCTCCAGGATCACCGGCGCGCGGCCGCGGATCTCGGCGGCAAGCGCGATCACCCGCACCGAATATTTCGGGTTGATCTTGTGCGGCATGGTGCTGGAGCCGACCACCGCCTCGCCAAGCGCCTCCTGAACCTCCTCCGTCTCGTCGCCCATCAGCTGATAGAGATTGCGGGCGATCTTGCCGGCGCTCGCAGCAAAGAGGCCGAGCGAGATGCCATATTCCCCCAGCCCATCGAGGGCGGCGCGTGAAGGCACCTCATAGGCGCCGAGGCCGAGACGGGCGGCAAGCACCAGGTTGAGCGCCGGCCCGTCCCTGCCCATCACATGCATGGCCCCGACGGTACCGCCCCACTGCGCCCGGAAGGCGCGCTTGCGAACCTCGGCGAAGCGCTCGCGGTGGCGCAGCAGCTCCTCGATCCAGGCGGCGACCTTGAAGCCGAAGGTGACCGGCAATGCGTGACGCTGATTGGTGCGCGCCACCGTCACGGTCGTCGCGGTCTTTTCCGCCAGGTCGGCCAGCGCAACGAGCAGCGCGTCGAAGCGCGCCATGAAGGCGGCATCGGCCTTCTTCATCTGCAGCACGAGCCCGGTCTGCATCACGTTCTGGGTCGTGGCACCCCAATGGACATAGCCGCCGGCGTCTCCGGCACAGGCAGCCGCAAGCGCCCGGGTGAGCGAAACCACCGGCGCCCGGGTCTCTTCGATATCGGCGGCAAGCGCTCCCGGATCGATCGCGGTGAAATTCGCCTTCGCCGCGATCTCCCGGGCCGCGGCAGCGGGGATCAGCCCCAGCTCCGCCTGAACCAGGGCCAGACTGGCTTCGACATCAAGCCAGCTCTGCCAAGTCGCGCGGCGTTCGAACAGGCCGGAGACCTCGGCGAGCGTGGTGGGTAGCCCTTCGGTGTTCAGGGTCATGAATTGCCTTTCGCTCACAGAACCTGGTCGAGAAAATGCTTCAGGCGCGGGCTTTGCGGACGGTCAAAGAGATCGTCCGGCGCCCCCTCCTCGATGATCCGGCCCTGATCCATGAACACCGCCTTGCCGGCGACCTCGCGGGCAAAGCGCATTTCATGGGTCACCACCATCATCGTCATGCCCGAGCGGGCAAGCTCCCCCATCAATTCGAGAATGCCCTTCACCAGTTCCGGATCGAGCGCCGAGGTCGCCTCATCGAACAGCATCACGTCGGGATCCATGGCAAGCGAACGGGCAATGGCAACGCGCTGCTGCTGGCCGCCGGAAAGAGCCGCTGGCTTGCGCCGTTCGAAGCCCTTGAGGCCAACCGAATCCAGCCGGGCCATGGCATGGGCCTCGGCTTCCTCCCGCCCCATGCCGCGCACCTTTCTGAGGGCAAGCGTCACATTGCCCATCACGTCGAGATGTTCGAACAGGTAGAAATGCTGGAACACCATGCCGACCCGGCGACGCAGCCGGTCGATATCGGTTGCCGGTGCGGTCACCTCCTCCGCGCCGAGGAAGATCCGTCCGCTCTCGGGCCGTTCGAGAAGGTTGGTGCAGCGCAGCAGCGTCGACTTGCCCGAGCCGGACGGGCCGATGATGCAGGTCGTCGCCGCGGCGGGAATGGTGAGCGAGATGTCGAACAGGACCTGAAGCGCACCGAAGCTCTTGTTGAGCGCGTCGAAACGAATCTCGCTCATCGGCCTTTCTGTCGTGATTTCAGTCATCGGCCTGTCCCCTTGATCCCGAAAGCCCCATGCGCCGTTCCCAGGCGTTGACGGCATAGGTCATCGGCACCGTCAGCATCAGATAGAGAAGGCCGGCGGCGGTCAGCGGTGAAAGGTTGGCGCCATTGATCGCCGCATCCTGGGCAATCGAGAAGAGTTCGCGCTGTTTCGTCGTCAGCCCGAGCAGGAAGACCAGCGAGGTCGCCTTGATGACGAGGATGAACTGGCCGGTCAGCGGCGGCAGCACGCGGCGCACCCCTTGCGGGATGATGATGTAGCGCAGCGTGCTCGCCTTCGACATGCCAAGCGAGCGCGCGGCTTCGATCTGCCCCTTCTGCACGCTCTGCAGGCCGGCGCGGAAAATCTCCGCCATATAGGCCGCCTCGATGATGCCGATGGCGATCGCCGCATAGGCGTAAGGCGAGCGGCCGAACAGGGCGAGGCCAGCGATCGGCAGGCCCTGCCCGATGATGTAGACGGTGAGAATGTGCGGCAGCCCGCGCAGGATATCGACATAGATGCGACAGGGCGTGCGCATGCCGAGGCTGCGCGAAGACAGCCCGACAGCCACGATCATGCCGATCACCACGCCGATCAGGCTGGAAAGGACGGCAAGAAGAAGCGTGTTGGGTAGCCCCACTGTGATCAGCTGCGGCATCACCCTGGCAATGATATGCCAGTCGAAGAAGGTCTGCTGGACCCGGCTCAGGCTTTCGAACATCATCCCTCGTCCCGGTTACTTGGCGATAGTTTCAAGTCGCGGCATGCCCGGATACTGGGCATAGAGCTCATCCGGGATCGGCACGGAGGCCGATATCCACTCGGCGTAAGTGCGGGTGAAGGTTCCATCGAGCATGATTTTTTTCAGAACAGCGTCGAGGGCCTGTTTCAGGTCGGGATTGTCGATCGCCACCGGGAAGGCACTGTGGCCGGTGGAAACCACCTGAGATCCGGTCAGCTCCTCATGCTCCTCGACGAGACTTGCCGCTGTGTTGAGCCCGGTGAACAGCCCGTCGACCTGACCGGCGATCAGCGCGTTGAGGCTCGAGGCAATGTTGGGAAATTCACGCACTTCGACGCCGGGCGCCAGCTCCTGAAGCTTCGGGATCAGCGCGCTGCCGCGGGTGATGGCCACGGCCTTGCCGACGGCGCCGGTGATTTCGGCAATCGGGGCATCCTTGCGGGAGACGAGCCGCGCCTGGGAAAAGCCGACCGGCGTGGTGAAGGCCACCACTTCTTCGCGTTCCGGCGTCACCAGAACCTGAAAGGCGGCGGTGTCGTAGAGATCATTGCGGATCGCCGGCAGCATGCTGGCGAAATCGGTGGCAACGAATTCAACCTTGAGGCCGAGTGCGTCGGCAATCTTCGTCTCGATATCGACCAGAAAGCCGGCCGGCCGCCCCTGATCATCGACGAAGGAGACCGGGCGGTCATCGGTGCGATAGGCGACCGTCAGCTGGCCGGGCACGACCAGGCGGGCACCGGCTGGCAGCAAGCCATCGGCCATCACCGGTCCGGCGGCAAGCGCCAGCGTCAGTCCAGCGAGGGACAGTTTGAAAAAGGCGTTCATTCAGGTTCCTCCTCAACCCTTGGCATTGCGCGCTCCGTCACACCACGGCATCTGAGCCGCGGTACTCCTCAAACGGACGAGCGCTGCGAAGAATAGCCCAGCGGCGGCGGCATCCAAGCCGCGCCGGGTGTAGTTTTCATAAGTTCAGCTTATCGAAATGGCGGGTTATCTGCACCGCAAGCCTCACCGCCGGCGCGGTATCACTGCGCCGGTAGATCAGGTTGAGATCGGTCCCGACGGGTTCCGGAAGGTGCTTGTAGACAACGTCGGGCAGCGCGAGCCGGGTAGCCGAGGATGGCACCAGCGCAACGCCGAGCCCCGTGCCGACAAGGCAGAGCATGGTGGCGATCTGCGGCACGGTCTGGACAACGCGGGGGGCGAAACCAGCCATTTCGCAGGTGCGCCTGACCAGAAGGTTGAGCCCGCCGCTTGTCTGCGGCCGATACTGGATGAAGACCTCGGCGGCAAAATCCGCAAGCCGGGCAACCTCCCCTGCCCGGGCAAGCTCATGCGTTGCCGGCAATGCCAGTATCATGTTTTCACGTGCGAGATTGACCGAGGCAAGCGAGGGATCGATCGCTGGCATCGGCGAGCGGATGACGCCGAGATCGAGCCGGCGCTCGGTGACCGCCTCGACCTGATCGGTCACCGGGCTCTGGTCGAGCGACAGCGTGATCCCCTCCGCATGGCTGCTGAGCGCACGCACGAGTGCGAGAAAGCGCGGATTGAGCGGGGCTGAACCGACATACCCCATGGTCAGGACACGATTGGCACCACGACCGGACAGCTCGCCCGTCCGCTCGGCGCGGCGGGCCTGTTCCAGCGTCGCCCGCGCATCCGGCAACAGCGCCTGGCCGGCCTCGGTCAAGCCGACGCGGCGGCGGGAGCGATCGAAAAGCCTGGTTCCGAAATGGGTTTCAGCGGTCCTGACGAGCTGGCTCAGCGCCGGCTGGCTGATCCCGAGCCGCTCGGCAGCAAGGCCGAAATGGCGGATTTCCGAGAGCATGACGAAGGCCGCCCAGTGCCTGAGTTCCAGTGAAGCCACGACATCCCCCCGTCGAAAATGATTGTTACCCGCCCTGCGCCCTTGCCATCCAACGAGATCTTGATGTTGGCACCTTTCAAAACGCCGGTAAAGTCGGCGAATGTGAACTCCCAGCCCTGATCGGTCTCGTCCTGATCGGGAGGGCCGCGGGGTCGAACACCTCCCTGACACCCCGCATATGAACGCAAGATTCCGCAATGGTGATTGCGATCGCACCGCCGACGCCCGCCGGGACTGCCGCGATCGCGGGCGCTGCAAAGGGCGATACCGCACGGGATATTCTTGCGCCTCATCAGGCAACGGGTCAGATGGGCGACGTCACCATCCGGCCCGAGACAGGCGCGTCTGTCCAGTTCACTGATAGGCACCTTTTAGTGCGTTCTTGCGCCAGCCATCACAGCACTCCTACATCACCGACGTAAGACAAGAGGAGCCAGATCATGGATCTAGACCTGAAGGGCAAGATTGCCCTGATAACCGGCAGCAGCAAGGGCATCGGCGCCGGAATTGCACGCGGGCTGGCCCGGGAGGGGGCAATTGTCATCGTCCACGGGCGCGACCCGGACCTGACCCGCAGTGTCGCCGGGCAGATTGAGGCGGACGGTGGAGCCGCCCATGCAATCAGCGGCGACCTCACTGACGAAAGGCAGATTGATGCAATGCTGGCCGAGACCCGCACAGCTGTCGGCGACATTGAGATCCTCGTCAACAACGCCGGTGGTTCGGGTGGTGGCTCCGACTGGAGCACGACCGAGGCCGCAGCATGGGCATCGACCTATGATGCCAACGTGCTCGCCGCCATGCGCCTGGCAAAGGCGGTGCTGCCGCCGATGCGCCACGCCCGGTGGGGACGGATCATCAATATCTCCAGTCTCGCCGGCCTGATGCCACCGGCGGTGAACCCGGATTATTCTGCTGCCAAGGCGGCAATGCTGGCAATGTCGGCCTCCATGGCCAAGGCAGTGGCCGCCGAGGGGATAACGGTGAACACCGTGTCGCCCGGCACGATCCACAGCGAAAAGCTCGACAAGGCGTTTCGCGCAGCCGCGCGGAAGAGGAACCTATCACCTGATGCGCCATGGAAAGAGATCGAAGCCGAAGTCCTGCCGCTGTTCGCCGAGGTTCCCGTCGGACGGGTCGGCACGTTGGATGAGATTGCCGATGCCATCGCCTTCCTGGCAAGTCCGCGCGCCGCATACATCACCGGTTCGAACCTCCGCCTCGACGGCGGAATGCTGCCGACGACCTGACCCCTTGCGTGCAGGCCCGCATAAACAATGAACGAGAGGAAACCGAAATGAGCATCTTCGATCACGTCAGCCTCAAGACTACCCGCCTGACGGAAATGCAGCGCTTCTACGAAGCGGCACTCGCGCCCCTGGGCATTGAGCGGAAGTTCTTCGTTGATCGACCCGAGGGCGGTATTGCCGGCTTTGGACGCGACCGTGCCGAGTTCTTCATCGGCGGGGCGCCAGGGGCAGAGCCGACGCCGGTTCACCTGGCCTTTCGCGCCTGCGACCGCGCGCAGGTCGTGGCCTTTCATGCAGCCGCCCTGACCGCCGGCGGCGTGGACAACGGCGGACCGGGCATACGCGTGAAGTATCACGATGCCTATTTCGCGGCCTTCATTATCGACCCGGCCGGAAATAACATCGAAGCGGTCTTTCAGGGCCCCGCATGAGCCTGCGGGCCATCAGGCAGAGAGCTTCGTCACTATTCTGAGACGAAAACGGATACCGAGGGCGGCTGCGATACGCGAGCCTATTCCATCGCCATTTCTGCCGTCTTTATCTGAGGAGACCTTTCTGTCTGAACGGCGATGAAACGGTATACTGCGCTTTCAGCAGTAGAAACCGTATTTAGCTATTCGAATCATGAGAAAGTCACATTGTGCGCCCGCATCAATCTGAGATAACTTGCGCTTCAGAATCACCGCAATGGCATGTGAGAGGACGCGCAACATGCAAAGGCAAGCCGCAACCGAACAACGGCGAGTTTTCAGGTTGCTACGGGATATCCTGTCACCGGTCGACTTTGACCGGGCAGAGTTCGGAACCCGCTATGCGTTTGCGATCGTTCTAGCCTGCGCCGCTGGCACACTGTTCCTCGATTACCTGCGCTACCCGGAGCTCTTCGAGCCCGGCACGGCTCTGTTTTCCGACCAGCTGGCCTTTTTCAGGGATGCGGAGTGGAACGGACTGCGCACCATCTTCAGGCCGGATTTCAACTACATCTCCCTCATCCCGCGCCTGCTGGCCGGAGTGGGCGAGTTTCTGCACATCAGGCCTGCCGAGGCGGGTCTCTTCTACCAGGTCATCGGTGCGCTGCTACGAGGAGCGCTGCTCGGGCTTCTGGCGCTCAATATCTTTCGTGCACTGGTGCGTTCTGACGGGCTGCGCTGGCTCGCCGTCGTTATCCTGGTCACGATCGGCAATCATCAGCTGCGCTTCGTCTACAATGTTGGATATGCACAGATCTTCGCCATGACGCTGATCCTTGCACTCGCCTGCCAGGGGCGGGGGCAGCGGATCGAACGACTTCTCATGGTTGCCTGCGTGCTCTCGCTTACCAAGATTCTGTCGGTAATTACCTTGCCGCTGCAGGTGCTGGCCTTTGTGCGGCAGCGCGGGACCGGACGCCTGCTGGCCGGCATCATGATCCTGCTGACACTCGCAAATCTTGCTGTTGCCGTCACGGTGGCGGTCCGCAATCCGGGCATGAGCTCCTGGCTGTCGAACCCGGCCATCACGCTGCCAGAGCGTTTGGCCACCGGCCTGGCCATTCCTGGCACTGCACTGATGCAGCTTCTCGGCGTCGAGGGGCTGTCTGCCATTGCTGCGGCACTGGCCGGCGCAGCGCTGTTGATACTCGCTGTCGCGGTGAACCTGAGGCGTGGCCCCGTAGCCCTGGGGCTGTTCGGCACGTGGATCATATGCCTGGCCTATGCCGGAGCGGCGGCGATGGTGGTCACACGTTTCCTGAACTGGGCAGCCCTCACCACGGACGGAATGCTGTTCTACCATGTGTTTCCCGTTTACGGATTCGTGCTGGTTCTGTTCATGGCACTGGTCGATGCCCTGATGTCTGGCCTGGCGCGTCGTCTCGGACCGCTGGCGCCCGGTTTTGCCCGGGTCGTGCCGCTGGTTCTGGCCTTCGCGATGCTGCACGGCTGGAGCCGGTCAATCGCCCCGCCCGATTTGATGTACCGGGCGGAGGCCACAGCGTCGATGTGGCAGGATGGTTGGCGCTCCGTGGAGTTCCCGGATGGCCGGGCTTTCTGTATTCCCACACCCTATACATTCCACGCACCATATTCGACAAAAGGCTGCGCGCTGCTCGATTCTGCGCCGGTCGAGAGCCGGCTGGTTTGGGAAGGGACGGCAAGCCCGGAACAGCCGATGCAGTTCGACATGACACAGCGCCTTGCACCCGGAGCCGAGGTCATGGGCTTTCTACTCTATGTCAGGACAGTCGGTGCCTTCGATGAAACAATGCGCTTCGACATTCTCGTCAACGGACAGGCCATTGATGCCCGCGGTCCGCTTTATGCCAAGGTCAAAGGAGGGAATGGCGGGGTGCTGTTCATTCCATTCGATAAGCCAGTGCCCGATGTCCGCAGTATTGAGCTGATCCCCGACAGGCCTGTGCAGATAATGCGCGATCAGAATTCGAAAATTCCCTATAGCTTCGTTTTCGGACGGAACGGGAGCGAGTGAACGAGGCAAGGCAAGCGTCTTCCCTTCGGTTACAGCAGGGGGGCCGGCCAAGCAGCATGGCTTTTGGCATCGACAGTCATGGCATGCCTGGCGGTGCGCATTTTTCTGGACGTCGTCGATCATGCGAGCATGTCAACGGACGAACGAGATGTCGTCATAAGGCTGCAACGAAGACCGGCAACATTCGGCGCTTGAACCTAAAACCTGCAAAGAGGCATAATGACTTGGCGGTCAACTGAGTTTAAAAGCTAGCTAAACCTTGAAAATGCTGTCAAACGGGCCAAAGCGCCCGGATCATTGCCTATATCAAAAGAAAGCGCGATGCGGAGGACGAGAATGGAATGCAAGGATAGGACCGTTGCATTTGATGATATCGCTCTTGAAGGGGTTCGAGGCGTTCTGATTGATCTGGACGACACAATCTACCGCTATGACCCCTGCCACGCTTCAGCGCTGGATGCCGCATTTTCACGAGACAATCTCGGACTGTCCAAGGATGACTACTTCAACACATACAGAGCGTGCCGGACGGCGGTGACGAAACGTCTCGCTGGTCAGGGTGCCTGCCGCTCAAGGCTTTTCGCCTTTCAAATGATGTGCGAAGACCTCAACTGTAGAAAGCCTTTTGAACAGGCGTTCACTCTGGATCAGGTCTATTGGGACACATTTCTGTCCGTTATGACACCCCATGCCTCCGCTCTCGGTTTTCTGGCAAGATGCAAGGAACTGCAACTCCCTGTCTGTATTGTGACCGACATGACAGCCCATGTGCAGATCAGAAAGATCGACCGTCTCGGTATCGGGAAATTTATTGACCAGCTTGTCACCTCAGAAGAAGTTGGCGCTGAGAAACCTGACGCCCGAATGTTCAGTCTGGCTTTACAGAAGCTTGGCATTGATGCGCGTGACGCAATCATGTTGGGAGACAGCTTCAAAAAGGATGTGAGAGGCGCTTTGTCTCTCGGGATTCGGGGCTATCGGGTAGATCTTAATGAAATGGCGGCCGCGTGATTAAAAGTATTCCCAGTTCTCCGCTCCTCAGATTCCTGATCGTGGGCGGGGCATCAACAGTTATCAACTATTGTTTTTTTTATGTACTATTTGAGCTTGCCGGCACCGACTATTCTCTGGCATTCGTGGTGGGCTTTCTGGCGGGTTTGGGTTTCGGTTACATATTCAACAAAATCTGGACATTCCAGGTGCGCGAAGCCTCCACCCTCGCGGTGGTTTCGAAATATGTCGCCGTTTACATGGTATCTCTTGGTCTTGGGATAGCCTTTTTCAGGTTGCTGGTGGAGGTATTTGGCTTGGATCCGCTTTTAGGCAATTTGATCACGATCTGCCTTACGACCTGCACAAATTTCCTCGGAACGCGGTTGTTGGTATTCAGAGCTCAGCCATGATCGAAAAGGCAGCAGCAGCAAACACGCACTTCAGTGCGCGCATAATGAACTGGACTCGGGCCGTTATCCGATCGAAGGTTTTCTGGTCCGTTCTGGTCATCAAGATTGTTGCATCCTGCCTCTTCGGATCCAGCTATCTGACCGGTCTTTTCATTCCGTTTCTGGAAGCTTTTGTCGCCGACCCGACACGGAACCCTTATCATACCTTCTGGTCCAGGGGAGATGTGCTGAATTTCCCTTATCCGGCGGCGATGCTCTATATTATGGCATTCCCGCGTTGGCTGCTTTCACTTGTTGGGCTGACCTCCGAAAACGAGAATTTCCTGCTCTTCGTCTATCGCATCCCTCTCCTCCTGGCTGATCTGGCAATATTGCTCGTTCTTTGCCGATGGCTGCGACAGAAAGTGAAGGTATTGCTTTGGCTCTATTGGGCCAGCCCAGTCCTGTTCTACATCAGCTACCTGCATGGACAGCTTGATGCTATTCCGATGGCATTGGCACTCTTGTCCGCCTACTTCCTCTTTTCCAGGCGCCCCCTGGCTTCCGCGATCCTGTTCGGACTGGCGATCAGTGCCAAAACGCACATGTTTTTGATGCTGCCCTTCATTCTGGTCTATCTTTGGCAGAATGCGCAGCGTGGCTCGACGATCGCCAAATATCTTCTGATCTCGGCCGCAGTATTCATCATCTTGAACCTGCCATTTCTGACCAGCAGCAGCTTCATCGGCATGGTGTTCTTGAACCCCGAGCAGAACAAGGTAGGACTCGCTGCAATTTCAACGGGTTATCAGGACCTACACTTCTACATCATTCCGTCCGTCCTGACGGGACTGATCATATATTCCAGCCATATCCATATTCGGAACAGGGATCTGTTCCTGATATTCGTCGGTTTTGCCTGCAGCATCATTCTGCTGTTCGTGCCGCCTTCCCAGGGCTGGTATTTCTGGGTTATCCCGTTCTTTGCCTATTTTTACGCTCGCATTCCCTATCCGTACCAGTTGCTGATCGTTGCTCTGCAGGGGTCCTATTTTCTCTATTTTGGTTTGATACCGAATTCAGACTTCACGCAGCTGCTGCAGATTAAGGGCTTGCCTACCGTTCCGTCGGCCTATGCCGCGCTTGCCCGGCGCGGCTGGGATCCGGAGCTGTTCGTGAATCTCGCTTTCACCGGACTGCAGACATTTCTGCTGCTTAGCAGCGTGGTGATGTATTTCAGGGGCATTCATGTTCCGCAGAGCAGCAAACTCATCGCCCGACCGTTCATGCTGGGTGTCGCCGGAGATTCTGGATCCGGCAAGTCTACGGTTTCCGATAGCCTTCAGAACCTGTTCGGCCTGAACCTTCTCGGGGTGATCTGCGGCGACGACATGCACAAGTGGCAGAGAGGGCATAAACGCTGGAGCGAATTGACTCATCTGGATCCGCGGGCAAATGAACTGCATCATGAGCTCGTTTACCTGAAGCAGCTTCGGCGAAACAAGCTGATCCGGCGCCGGCATTATGACCATGATACCGGTCGCTTCACGGATGAACTTCCGGTCAACCCACGGCCGGTGATGATCCTTGAGGGCTTGCATTCCTTCTACCTGAAGCCGGCACGCGATCTCTTTGATCTGAAAATCTTCATGAAGCCGGACCACACACTTCTGCTTCACCGCAAGGTGTTACGGGATATGGAGAATCGCAATTACCCCAGGGAAGAGGTCCTTGCGTCAATCCGGCAACGACGCGGGGATTCCGAAAAGTACATTATCAAGCAGGAAGGCTATGCCGATATCATCATTTCCTTCATGCTGCAGGAGGAAATTCCGGAAGACCAGATCGGCAACAAGGACTATGAAGTCCACGAATGGCTGCGGCTGTCGCTTTCCAACGCCTATTTCCTTGATCCGGTTGTTTCGGATCTCATGGACGCACATCCAGGCGCAGTTCACCATTACTATGACGAGAACGACTCCCAGGTCATCGAATTCGACACGCCACCAAAGCTGGAGGATATCGCGGCTCTGGGTGAAAAGCACGTAAAGGGACTGCAGCAATTCGGGATATATGATCCCGCCTGGGAAGGGGGTTGGCAAGGTGTCATTCAGTTGATCGCAAGCTATTGTATCTTCAGCGACTGGGAGGCTGATAATGGCATCTGATATCCAAAAGCTCGTCGATGTTTCGCGGTATCTGGGCTCGAACACCGGCTATGTTCAGGGCGGCGGCGGCAACACGTCGATCAAGACCGACGAGCGCACCATGTATGTAAAGGCCTCCGGGCGGTTGCTGGACGGGATTTCCGCCGAAACCGGTTTCATACCTGTGGACTGGCAGCGGATGAAACGCGACGTCGCAAACTGTATGAGCGAGGACGACTATTCGGCGCTGATGACGGCGTGCTCATGGTCGGACACCCCATCCATCAGATCCTCCATCGAGACAGGCTTCCACGCCATTCTCGGCCGCTGCGTGCTGCATAGCCATTCGGTCTGGGCCAATCTGCTGAATTGCTCGCAGGAAGGCGAAGAACTGGCGTCAGCGCTTTTTCCTGACATGCTCTGGGTTCCCTACGCGACACCAGGCCTGGACCTGACCAAGAAAATTGCGGTCCTGGCGGATGACACGCATCCAGGAATTCTCTTTTTGGAAAATCATGGGCTGATCGTGAGTGCGGACAGCGAGGATGCGGCGCTCGCGCTGCATGAAAAGGTCAACGAAACCATTCGGGCGCATTTTGATACCGCCCTGGATTTCCCCGTTTGCGAAACTGTTGCCGTTGACGGGCTGCTGTTCCCCGATCAGGCCGTTTATCATAGCAATGCCGCGCTGCAGCAGACGCGAGCCGGGATTGAGACAAGGCAGGCCGTGCAGTTCCTTGCCTGTTTCATCCCGAAGATCGGATTGACACTGAAATTCCTGGAAGATGCCGAAAGGAACCGGCTGCTTCAGATGGAATCTGAAAAATATAGGCAGAAAGTATCTGGATCATGAATTTGCAGTTGGTAATCCCGATGTCCGGGCTGGGGTCCCGCTTTGTGAGAGCGGGGTATAAAGATCCGAAGCCGCTCATCAAGGTGCATGGTCGTCCGATGATCGAATGGGTGCTTCGCATGTTTCCGGGGGAGGACGCTCCCTTATTTATCTGCCGAGAACAGCACCTCAATGAAACCGCCATGCGGGCAACACTGGAAACGCTGAAGCCCGATGCTCGTATTCACGCGATTGAAGGCGCGAAGCTCGGTCCGGTCGCAGCCCTGATGCAGGCTGCCGATCACATCGATGATGATCGCCCGGTTCTGGTCAGCTATTGCGACTTCTACATGCAATGGGACTACAAAGGCTTCAAGGACGACTTGCGGCGGGGCAATTATGCCGGCGCAATCCCTTGCTATACGGGCTTTCATCCACACCTTCTGCCAGCGAAGAACCTTTATGCCTCCTGCCGTGTCAATGCAGACGGCCTGCTTGAGGAAATTCGCGAAAAATACTCTTTCGAGAAGGACAAGACCAAGGCGCTCCATTCTCCCGGCGTATATTATTTCGGCTCAGGGCGGATCATGAAGGACTATTGCAACAAGCTCATGCAGGCTGATGATGCCCTGAACGGCGAGTATTATGTCAGCATGGTCTACAACCATCTGGTCCGGGACGGGCTGGCTGTGGCTGTTCCTGCAAACGTCCAGCATTTCTGCCAATGGGGCACGCCCGAGGACCTCAACGAATATCTCTACTGGCAGGACGTGGTGCGGAGGCGCCAAGCATGAACATCCTTATTCCCATGGCTGGCGCAGGATCGCGCTTCATTGATGCGGGCTACAAGCAGCATAAGCCGGTCATTCCGGTCAGCAGTCGCTGGGTCAACAAGACCGTGCCGATGGTGGTGGCTGCTGCTGAAGATCTGCCGGTGGATCTGGACGATCCTGAGAACAATCTGATTTTCGTCGTGCGCGATTTTCATCTTGAGGCAGGTGTCGATCAGATACTTCTGAAACGGTTTCCGCGCGCGCATTTCGTCTCTATCAGCGCGCTGACCGAAGGTCAGGCCAGCACCTGCCTGCTGGCCCGATCCTATATCGACAACGACGCTCCACTGCTCATTGCGGCCTGCGATAACGGCATGGACATCTCTCGTGAGCATTTCGAAGAGCAGTGCAATAATGCCGACGCACTGATTTTTACCTTCAGAAACAATGACGCCGTTTTGGAAAATCCCAAGGCATATGGATGGGTCAAGGTCGCGGAAGAGCAGGTTACGGGCGTTTCGATCAAGCAGCCAATCAGCGATACACCGATGAATGATCATGCCGTCGTCGGCACCTTCTGGTACAGGACCGGAAGGCTGTTCATTGAGGCGAGCGAAGCAATGATTGCCGAAAACGATCGCATCAACGGCGAGTTCTACGTTGATCAGAATTTCAAATATCTCGTGAACCGCGGCTGTGATGTCCGGGTCACCGAGATTTCCCGCTATGTCTGCTGGGGAACGCCTGCAGAATACGAGAATTATGAGAATACCATTCGCTATTGGGAAGAGTTTGCAAAGAAGGAACCGTGGGTTTCATGAAGCTTGCCATTATCATTCCCAGCTACAATGAGAGCCAGAACATCCCGCTCATCGTGTCGCGTTTGCGCGAAACCATCGGACAGCGGAGTGATGTTGAGGTCATTCTCGTCGACAACGGCTCGACCGACAACTCGCAGCAGGTTCTCGCTGCAGAGCTTAACGAGAAGGATTTCATCCGCAGCATTCATGTGCCCGTCAATCAGGGCTATGGCTACGGAATTCTGAGCGGACTTGCCGCCAGTGACGCTGATGTTCTGGCATGGACACATGCAGACATGCAGACGGATCCTTACGACGTTATCAAGGCTTTCGACTTGCTGAGCGCGCAAGCAGACGCCAAGATCATCGTGAAAGGAAAACGCCAGAACCGTAAGAAGCTGGAGGAGTTTTTCACGTTCGGAATGCAGCTGGTCGCATCCATGGTGCTTGGCGTGCACCTCTCCGATGTCAATGCACAACCCAAAGTGTTCACCCGACCGTTTTACGAGACCTTTGTCAAAGAGCGCGCTCCGCACGACTTTTCACTCGATCTCTTTTTGCTCTATCAGGCCGTCACCAATGGCTACAAGATATTGGAAGTTCCTGTCTTTTTCGCAGAAAGGCGCTTCGGTGAGGCCAAGGGCGGCGGCAACTGGAAGACCCGGATAAAGCTCATTCGCAGAACCTTCGCCTATATTTTCGAATTCCGGGATTCGCTGAGGAAACAGGACTAGATCCATGATCATCATTCACCATCGTCGCAATTCTGTTGCCGAGCTGCAGCAGACCAAGCCGGAATATGGCGTTGAGATAGACCTGCGCAATCATGGCAAGGAACTGATCGTGTTCCACGATCCTTTCAACGATGCTGCAGTGAATTTTGAGGAATGGCTGGCTTCCTACCACCATCACTTCATGATTGCCAATGTCAAGGAGGAAGGCCTCGAGCCTAAACTTCTGGAACTCTTTGAGAAATATGGCGTGAAAGACTATTTCATCCTTGATGAAAGCCTGCCTTTTATCCGCAAATTCGCGCTGCAGGGGCTGCCCAATTTTGCAGTTCGCGTATCGGAGTTTGAAAGCATCGAGACCGCCCTGCGCCTTCAGGACTATCTGAAGAAGGAGGACAAGCGGGTCGACTGGATTTGGGTAGACAGCTTTACGGGCGAACCTTTGGCGCATGACGCGCTTCTGCGACTGAGAGATGCCGGTTTCAAGTTGTGTCAGGTTTCCCCAGAGCTTCATCACGTTGACCGGCCAGATTGCTGGCAGCCGAAGATCGAGGCGTTTCTTGACAAACTCGACAAGCTCGAGGCCGGCGGGTTCAGACCGGACATGGTTTGCACAAAAATGCCGGAGCTTTGGCTCTAGCGCATCGGCTCGAAAGTCGGAATCGATTTTCGAAAAAACAATGTGTAGATTCAATAAGATAGAGTGCCGTGCGTCAAAAAGGACGCACGGCACTCTAGTTTTAAGTCGGCTCCGGAACAACATCATCCGGGCATCCTCAAGCTTGAAGCCTTAATCGCCCCACGCCTTCCCCCAGCTGGAAAAAGAAAAGAATAACGCCAATTTCAAATGATCCGGTTTTCAGTACGGCGAGTATTCAAAAAAAGTCTGACATGTAAACAAAACTTAACATATGCTGCAGCGAAACATATTACGGCCATAATCAGGGGAATCGCGTGGCAGAACTGTTGCGGTATAAAGGTCAAACCTCATCTTCTTCGCCCACCCAAGACAATGACTTGAAACCGCTCAGCGAGCGCCCGGTCAGAAAGCGTCGCCTCAGCTTCATTGCATCTTCCCTGTTATTCCAGACCACGGCGCTTGCAGGCACGCTGGCCGGTGTACCATTGCCTTTCTACAGTCGCGGCTTTTATTCGCGCGCCTATGCCCAGGCGAGCTGTAATCCGTCTTCGATCCCCCATGCAGATGTGTTTGACGGGACCCAGGCGACAAGCGTCTACAGCTGCACAATTCCCTCGGGCAGCACGGTCACGACGCCTCAATATGTCTATGGCGGCGCGCTGACTTTCTACTCCAATCCCTATGACTACAAGACCGGCTATTACTGGCCGCCTGAGAAACCCATTCCCGGCCTGAATATTTCGTTCACCAATGACGCCACGATCGATATTACCGAAGCGGCAACCGTCTCGCCGCTGATATCGTTTGATCCGCCCTATGGGACGAATTATTTCGACGCCAAGCGTAAGCAATCTGACGCGATCCGGGTCGTTTCGGTTGGCGGCAACTCCAAATATTACGGGAAGCACAAGGTTAGCAATGGCGGCGATGGCGGCAACATCACGATCACCAATAGCGGTGACATCACCAACACTGTCGGCAATGGCATTTATGCCATCAGTGCCGGTGGCAGCCCCTATGACGACGCCAATGGCGGCTCTGCCGGAACGATAACGATCACCGACAGCGCCTCGATCTCGGCTGACAATACCGCCATTCTTGCCATCAGCCGCGCTGGCGCTTCCGCCAATAGCGGCACGGGCGGCACCGGCGGAACGGTGACGATTACGGTCACCGGCGATGTCGAAACGATTGCCTCGACAGTTGCCGGCGGTGGCATATTTGCAGCCTCTTACGGCGGAAACGGGCTGAAAAGCACCGGCGCTCCCGGCTTGACGATGAATGGCGGCATCGGCGGACAGGCTGGCACGGTGAGTGTAACCCTGGGCTCCTCCAGCCAGGCCTTTGCCGGTTCGATCACCACCACAGCGTCGGGAAAAATCGCCAGGACCTGGGAATCGGAAGATCGCGACAGCGGCGCGGCGATTACCGCGATCAGCGGCGGCGGCTGGGGATTGACGACCACCAATGGCTCAGGCGTTGACTTCGATGGCGGTGACGGCGCCGATGTGACAGTGCTCGTCTATGGTACATCGGCGACGCTGCTGAAAACACTTGGCGACAACTCAGACGGCATTCTGGCTGCAAGCTATGGCGGCACCAGCCAGAACGGCTATGACGGCGGCCAACAGGGCGGCGCATCCGGCAACGTAACCGTCACGCTGACCGGTGCTGGCAGCATCAAGACCTACGGTGCCTCGTCAAGCGGCATCAAAGCAGTCTCACTGGGCGGCCTCGGTCGCATCGCCTCTCAGGCCTCCTCCAGCAACACCGGGGGTACGGCCGGTGCAGTGACCGTCAAGAACGACTTCTCCATCACCACCGAGGGCAGCAATTCAAACGGCATTGTCGCCATTTCGGCCGGTGCTGGCGGTGGCGTTTACGCCTGGTCCGGCGACAGCGACTTCACCTGGGGCGATAGCAACATCGCCTCGAATACCAGCAGCGACGTCTATGTCTACAACAGCGGCACGATTGTAACCGACGGCGTCGATTCCCATGGTATCGTCGCCATGTCGATCGGCGGCGGCGGCGGCCTTCTGGTATCAACCTCCAAGCTGTCGACTGACAGCTATAATGCGATCACGTCCAGCTCCACCTATCAAAATGTTGGCGGTTCAGCCGGCAGTGCCGATGGCGCCAATGTTACTGTCATCAACAAGGGTGCGATCACTACCCATGGCGGCTATTCCGCGTCCAACACCGACACCAGCGATGACGACAATGTCTCACTCGGCGGCGGCATCGCCATTCTCGCCCAGTCGATCGGCGGCGGCGGCGGCGACAATACCGGATCGGGTGCAATCGGCGGCATTGGCGGCTCCGGCTCCTCGGGCGGCGATGGCTCAGACGGCGCGACGGTCACCGTCAAGAACTATGCCGCGCTCACGACCTATGGATCTGAAGCGCATGGCATTGTCGCCCAGTCGATCGGCGGCGGCGGCGGCACCGGCCGCAACAAAAGCGGGTTCTTTATCGCCGTTGGCGGTTCTGGCGGCTCGGGCGGTGATGGCGGTGATGCCTACGTCTATAACAACGCGGCGATCACCACCTCTGGCGACTATGCATCAGGCGTGATCATCCAGTCGATCGGTGGCGGTGGCGGCGCTGGCGGCAAGGCATCAGCCTGGTCGATCTTCACCCATGTTAGTGCTGCGGTTGGTGGATCCGGCGGCTCCGGCGGTGATGGCGGCACGGCGACCTATGAGAAGACCAGCGGTGGCTCGGTTTCGACGTCGGGCGACAATGCAACGGCCATCATCGTACAGTCGATCGGCGGCGGCGGCGGCTCCGGCGGCACAGCAAAGTCGCACACCTACGCGGTCGGCTGGTCCTTTTCCTTCGCCCTGGGTGGAACCGGTGGTGATGGCGGCAATGGCGGCGATGCCTATGCCCATGTCGGCGGGAAGATTGCGACAAGCGGCACGGATTCGACCGGCGTCCTGGTCCAGTCGATCGGTGGCGGCGGCGGCGAAGGCGGATCGTCCGTGGCAAAGTCGCTTGCCGTCGGCATTCCGATCGATCCCGAAGGCAACACATTCGCGCTTTCGGTCGCAACATCGCAAGGCGGCAATGCTGGCAATGGCGGCAATGGCGGCAAGGCTGAAGCATGGGTTGAGCAAGGCGCATCCATCACGACCACCGGCGACGGCGCGGAAGGCCTGGTGGTGCAGTCGATCGGCGGCGGCGGCGGCAATGGTGGTGATTCCACGGCGGCCTCCGGCACAGCCACGCTGGCCAGCGTCGTGGAAAAACTGAGCGGCGGCTGGGCCGAATTCGAAAAGGCAGCCGAAGACAAATCCGTGACCCTCAACATCGAAAATTCGATCGGCGGCACGGGCGGCAACGGTGGCGAAGGCGGCTTCGCCTATGCCCATAATCTCGGAACGGTCTCCACTTCGGGTGACTTCGCCACCGGCATACTGGTGCAGTCCATCGGCGGCGGCGGCGGCAATGGCGGCACTGGCGAAAGCAGCTCGCTCAGCCTGTTCGGCGATTCCACCTTCACCCTGACCTATTCGGTCGGCGGCTCCGGCGGCACGGGCAGTTCGGGCGGCACCGCCAAGGGTGGCGTCTCCGACAGCGGCGTGATTAAGACCACTGGCAATAATTCAGCAGCCCTGATCGTCCAGTCGATTGGCGGTGGCGGTGGGATCGGCGCGGCCGGCAACGGCGATGTCGATGCGGATACGACGCTCAACATCGGTGTTGGCGGCACAGGCGGCGCCGGCGGCGACGGCGGCAAGGCCTATGCCTGGAATGCCGGCAAGATCACCACGTCGGGGGATGCTTCCAGCGGTGTCGTCGTCCAGTCGATCGGCGGCGGCGGCGGCATTGGCGGCTCCGGCACGTCATCGGTTTCCCATTCCTTCGGCATAGAGAAGGAACTGAAGAAGATCGAAAGCTATGGCGTCACCATCAAGGCCTCTCTTGATATCGACACCTCGCTTTCGGCAACTGTCGCTGCATCCGGGGGAAATGGCGGCAATGGCGGAACCGTGATCTTCGGCCTCCCCGAAAAGGATCAGACCGATTTTGCCTATGGCACCATCACCACGACCGGTGCCCTGTCGAGCGGCGTTGTCGCGCAATCGATCGGCGCGGGCGGTGGCTCGGTTTCACTTTCCTCAAACCAGTCGCTCGAACTCGACGCCGTCATCAGCAAAGACAGCACCATCAGCGCCAAACTGACACTTGGCACGACATCGTCTGAAACCGGCGGAACAGGCGGTTCCGTCTATGCCTATGTCTCGAACATCTACACCTCAGGCTTTTCTTCCATCGGCGTCATTGCCCAATCGATCGGCGGCGGCGGCGGCATCGGCGTGATGAGCGGCTATGCGCCGACATCGCTTGCCGTGACGCTGGGTTCAACGGAATCGGACGCGGATGAAAGCTATGGCGGAAAAGTCGAAGTCACCCTGCTCAAGAGCGAAACCATCACCACCAAGGGCGACAATTCCAGCGGCATCATCGGCCAGTCCATCGGCGCTGGCGGCGGCATCATCCTTGCGGCGCTTGGCACATCGGCGACGGAAAATGACGACACCATCTCCGACGTGATTTCGGTGACACTTGGATCCAGTTCGCATCAGACGAATTCCGACACGCTGAACGGCGGGACCGTCGACGTCACCAGCTATGGCGCAATCACCACCTATGGCACACGCGCCTTCGGCATTGTCGCCCAGTCGATCGGCGGCGGTGGCGGCATGCTGTCTGCCTCCAGCACCAGTATCGCCTCTGTCAGCTTTGAAACGTCACAGCATCGCGCTTCCAGCGATGATGTGACCGTCACGCTCAAGGATGGCGGGAGCATCACCACCAGCGGCGATGGCGCGGCCGGCATCATTGCCCAGTCGGTCGCAGGCGGCGGTGGCTTTGCTGCCGATCTTTCGTCCGGCAGGCTCTATGCCTATTACGTCAGCAATTCCGACAGCAGCTACAGCTATGCTGGCGGCGATACCAATGGCACATCCGGAACCGTCACCGTGACGGTTGATGATGGCGCATCGATCTTAACGACCGGCGACTATGCCGACGGCATCATCGCCCAGTCGATTGCCGGTTCGGGCGGTATTTTCCAGAAGAACGGCAAGACCTATGCCGGTTCGCTGCACCGCAACAGCAGTTCGAATGCCGATGCAAGCATTGCCATAACCATCGATGGAACCGTCAAGGTAAAATCGGACAATTCATGGGCCGTCTGGACACAGACCCAGGATGGCGCCATTTCCGTGACGGTCGGCTCCACCGGCGTGATCAGCGGCAGCACCACATCGTCAGAAACCGGTGGCGCCATCTATGCGGCCCATGACACAGGCGGCACGGTCATGCTCGACAACAGCGGAACGATTTCAGGCAATATCGTCACCAATGTCGCAGGCACCGTGACAAGCTCCGACAATTATGATTCGACCACCGTGGCGGCCGCCGACGGCGTTGTCTCGCTTTCAACAACAGCCGCCTCGGGCAGTTCGCTGCTGATCAACCGCGGCGCAGCGACGCTGGTCACCGGCTCCATCGTCGGCCTTGATACGGTGCTGAATTCGGGCACCATCAATCTCGGCGGTGAAGGCCATGTGATCCAGACGGTGTTCTCCGGCGATCTCATCGGGATCGGCTCGTCCGATTACGGCAGCACCTATGATGCCGAGACGCTCGGCCTTGATGCCGCCTTTACCGCCTTTACCTATTACAGCCGCTCGACGGTGAAAAACTGGAGCACAGCGACTTCCAGCAGTGGCGGTCTGATCTCCGGCCTTGATGTCGATATGGAGAGCGGTACCGGCGACACGCTGGTGGTTGAGGGCGATTTCGCCGGCAGCTGGGGCGTGGATGTCAATGCAACGTCGCTGCTTCCGAACACCCGCACCGACTTCCTCAAGGTCGAGGGCACGGATCTTGCCGATATCACCGTGCTGTCATCGCTGATCTATGACTTCACCGATGTGACGACGGGTAGTGATGGCTGGGAGGGCTTTTCGGTCGACAGCGCCCATTTCACCGATACCGGGCTGTCGCTCGGCAAGAATGCCTCGGAGGTTTCCCGCGGGCTGCAGGAGGTCTGGGATCGCCTTTCGGCGGGCGAGACGGCTTCAGCCACCGCATCCGACGAGATCACCATCGGCCAGATCTTCGGCTCGTTCCAGCAATCGACCACCAGCTCTCTCTCCGACGATCTGCAGCAGCTCGCCTCGCAGACGGCAGCCGCCGGCGTGGCGTTGTCGCCCGCTTCCGCCATTGCCGCAGCCAGCAGCGTGCTGTCCTGCCCCGCCTTCGAGGGCGACGGGATCATGCTGACGGATGGCTCCTGCGTCTGGGCCAAGGGACTTGGCGGCAGCACCATCCAGCAGCCGACCGGCGATCAGTACGGCTTCACCCGCTCCATGGGCGGGGTTGCAACCGGCGGGCAGAAGGCGCTG
>NZ_JAATVV010000014.1 GCF_013184775.1 Martelella sp. HB161492 | reverse complement strand
AAAGCGCCACCGGATCGCACGCATCAGCGGCAGGAGATCCTGGCCCGGATCAATATCGTCCTCACAGGGCTTAGCCATCTCGATCATGCTGACTGACCCGGATGGCGGGGCGCTGCTGTCCGTCACCGATCACGTTGTGCGGCGCGCCGTTTCCCGGGCTTCGTTGATGAAGTCCGGTTCTTGCGACATTATGGTACGAATTTAGTACCACTAAAACAAACAGCAAAAATACAGGGTCAGCTGCTTCCTGCGGGAAGCACGGCGTTGCGGCAGGCGTCGCCAGCACTGTGATCGGGTTCAACAGCCCGTGCTCAGCAATTGAAGCGGAGATCGCTGCAGCCTGATCATCCTCGACAGCGCGCAGCCGCTCGGGCACATGGATCTTGGCAATCGGAATGGTTTT
Source organism: Martelella sp. HB161492 (assembly GCF_013184775.1). Classification (GTDB taxonomy): domain Bacteria; phylum Pseudomonadota; class Alphaproteobacteria; order Rhizobiales; family Rhizobiaceae; genus Martelella. The sequence goes on along the minus strand of NZ_JAATVV010000014.1, from coordinate 138,077 downwards.
GGTCGCGGCCATATCACGCAGCCTCCTCGAACATGGAAATCAGAATGTCGCAGCGGTGCGAAGCCGACGGCGGCTTTCAGCTTCCCGCATTCCCGCCCGCTCCACATCAGTTTGAACGGTGGGCCCCGATCCTCGACCGGCATCCTGACCTTCAACCCGAGCTTTTCGGACTGGATGATGGGCTGGCCAATCGGATGGACAGATCCGACGCAGCCGGTAACGGCGTGGTCAGCCTGGCTGCAGTATATGCGTGGCGAACTCTCAGGGCTACGCATCGCAGGTGAGCAGTGAAGGTCCTTCAAAAGCTCTTCAAACAGTCTTTGAAGCGCCTTCAAATATGTTTCTGTTGACCGTTTGGGGCCTGGAACTCAAAGTCAGTAAGATCGTATCCCAGATACGGGGAGGCACCTGATATGTTTGAAGTCGATTGGAAGCATGCTCCGAAGGAAGCGCGATGGTGGGCAATGGATGCTGACGGTAAAACGCATTGGTATTGCCAGCCCACCGCCGAAGTGTTCACGACCTTATGGCATGCTGATATCAAGGATGCACCAGGCTTTGGTTATGATGGAGATTGGAAACAAAGCTTGCGGGAGCGTCCAAGAGGTAACAATAAGATAAAAAAAGGCAATCAGCCTCCTCGACCCAGCGCAATGCCAAACCACCAGATCAAAGATAATGCCGACCATTTCGAAAGAGCAAGGCAAATTCTGTGTGACGCCGATTTCCGTTATGTATCTGACAACGGTGACTTCCTCGGGATTTCAATGGCGACAATAAATAACGCGATAGTCGCCGTCGAACTCTACCTGAAGTCGCTCAGTTCGAATGAAATCTGGACTCCGGTGGATGACCAAAGCGGTATCTCAAAAGTGACGGCAAGGCCGAAGCAGGCTAGCCACAAATTGGTGAAGCAACTAGACGAAATGGAAGAAATGGTTCGAGCCCGGCTAGAGGAAGAATTCGTCGTGGCGTTTCCTGCTCCAGAACCCACTCTTGAAGCATGCCTCAACTCATTTGAGGGCGTATTCCAATGGTCGCGGTACCCATTTGAACAGGAACAACCGAAGGATTTCAAGTTTGGTAAATTGATGGACGTGTCCGAGTTTCTGAGCCGTTTTGTCGCTTCGCTTTTGAGTGGGAATGATAGCCTCCGATGAGCATCTCATGACCCCTTATAATCGTGCGACCTGATTTCGCGCGTTACACCGTGGAAAAACCGATCACTGCAAAAGGCTCTGACAAATTTGCAAAAGGCCGCGTCAAGCTACACAGAGGTGGTGGGCCTGGAGGGACTCGAACCCCCAACCAAGCGGTTATGAGCCGCCGGCTCTAACCATTGAGCTACAGGCCCTTCTGTGGATAATCTGATGCGCAAGGGCAGTGCAGAGGTACCCGTAAAGGTAGTAATTCGGGCAATGGTACCCGGTGCGAGTATTGCAACTACCCTAATTCGTGCCGTTCGGCAAGCCTGCCGTAATGCGTTCACAATTACCCGTCATGAGCGGGACAAGACCGCAATGGAGGAAAGTCACATGTTCTTTTCAGGACGTCAGTTCGCGGCCGCAGCGCTTGTTGTTCTGCCGCTTGTCGCATCCCCGGTTCTTGCCCAGGAGCAGGCCATGCCGGCGCCGGTTGCAACCATCAGTGTTGCCGCCAACGGTTCGGCCGGTATCGCTCCCGATATGGCAATTGTGTCTCTGGCCGTCGTTTCGAGCGCCGAGACCGCAGAAGCGGCACTGGCCGACAATAATCAGTCGATGCAGAACGTGCTCGACGCATTGAAGGCATCCGGCATTGCGGCGAAAGATATCCAGACCGACAATTTTTCCATCAACCCGCAATATAAGCAGGTGACGGCTGATGATGGTTCGGAAAGCCGTGTCGTCTCGGGCTATCAGGTGGTCAACGGGCTCGACGTGACGGTCCGTGCACTCGACAATCTGGGCGCGGTGCTTGATCAGTCGGTCAAGCTCGGCGTCAATTCCGGCGGCAATATCACCTTCACCAATGCCGATCCGAGTGCTGCACAGGAAGAAGCCCGCAAACAGGCCGTTACCAGGGCCATGGCCAAGGCGAAAACCCTGGCTGAGGCGGCCGGTGTTTCGCTCGGCAGTGTGCTCTCGATCAGCGAAGGCGGCAGCGCGCCGCAGCCTTTGATGCGCACGGCCAGTTTTGCCATGAAGGATATGGGCTCGGTGCCGATTGCAACCGGCGAAAACAGCTATGACGTCACCGTCAACATGACATTCGCGATCGCCCAGTAAAGATCGCCTGCTCGATCTGCCAAAAGGCCGGCTGCCCTGAAAGGGGCGGCCGGCCTTGGCGTTACGGTCAGCGATAGGACCAACCCATGACGGCCGGGCAGCCGGGGCGATTGGCGAAGTTCACATTGACCCTGCCATAGCGGCCATGGCCGTAAATGGTGACCGTGCGCCGGTCAACATCGACCACACGGGCATGGCGGATCCCCATCCATTTGGCGCGGTGGAGCGCCTGCCGCGGGTCGCAGGCCCGCATCGGCGTGCGGCGGTCGACGTTGCTGGTCCCATGCCCGCGCGGGGCGTCAGCGCGCCAGTGTTGCTGGCCGGGACCATCGTGAAATCCGCCGGCCGCTGCCGGCATCGCGGCACCGGCAAGAATCGCAAGGGCGGTGAATGTTGCTGTCAGCGTGCGTCCCATGGTCGGAACCTCCATTTGCGTTGCAGCTATCGTCTGTTCGATAAGCTTGACGTTATATTAGGAGGTTTGAATGAATGGAGCCGGAACGAACCATTCATAGGGCATTCATCTTTGTTAGCGATATCAATCGCTTAGATTAAGCGGAGAGATGCAGGACGATCTCGCGGCGGTGGGGCTGGTCGCGGTGTTCAAACAGATAGATGCCCTGCCATGTGCCAAGCATCAGACGGCCGGATGCGACGGGAATGCCGATTGAGGTCTGGGTGAGGGCGGATTTGATATGGGCGGGCATATCATCGGGGCCTTCCAGACGATGGACGAGATAGGCCATCTGCGGATCGGTGGCGCGCGGCACGAGGCGCGAGAAGAATGCGGCAAGATCGCGCTTCACATCGGGATCGGCATTTTCCTGAATGCACAGCGAGCAGGAGGTGTGGCGGACAAAGACCGTCAGCAGGCCCTCATCTGGCTTGTGCCGGGCGACAAAATCGGCGGCATGGCGGGTGAATTCATAAAGCCCCTGTCCATGGGTCTCGATGGCAAGCCGTGTTTGTGGCATAGACGGTCTCCGTCGGCGCCTTGACGCCGGATCTGCTGCGGGCATACTGAGAAGCGCCTTGCCGAAAATGGCGGGGCCGAGCTTCCGTTCAGGCCTCGTTCCGTTTCCGGATCAAAGGCTTTCCGTTGTCGAGAAAACAGAAAACCACCGACCATGTCAAAAGGTGCCGGCGCTGAAAGACGCGCCTTCGTCGTTACCCACAGGCTGGTGCTCGCCATCGCCCTGCCGATGATGGTTGCGCATTTCTCCACGCCGCTTGTCAGCCTGGTCGCCACCGGCGTGATCGGCCAGCTGAAAAGCGAGGTGCTGGTCGGTGGCGTGGCACTGGCAGCGGTGATTTTTGACGTCCTGTTCACCACATTCAATTTCCTGCGCGGTGCGACGACGGGCTTTACCGCGCAGTCGGTCGGCGCAGGGGATCGCGAGGGCGAGCAGCGCATGCTGGGCGGCGGCATTCTGATCGCGCTTGTTGCCGGGCTGGTACTTGTTGTCTTTCATGTGCCGATCGGTCATTTCGGCCTGTTTGTCCTTGGCGCTGATGGCGCTGTGGGCGATGCGGCCTGGACCTATTATGTCTGGCGGGTGTTTTCCGCGCCCTTCGCGCTGTTCAATTTCGTGGTCTTCGGCTGGGTGATCGGCAGGGGCGAGGCGGTTTCGGCGCTCCTGCTGCAGCTGGTGCTGAACGGGCTCAACATCGCGCTCAGTTTTCTCTGGGTGCTGGGCATGGGTTATGGCCTGGCAGGTGCGGGCGCGGCAAGTCTCGCGGCAGAGGCGGTCACCGCTTTGCTGGGCACCTGGCTGATCCTGTCGCGCACCGAGCGGTCCTTGTGGACGCGGCCGGATCTTGCTGCGCTGAAGCGGATGTTTTCGGTCAATCGCGACATGATGATCCGATCATTCGCGCTGCTGATCGGCCTGTCACTCTTTACCCGGCAAAGCGGTACGCTGGGCGTGGAAATTCTCGCGGCCAACACGATCCTGCTCAGGTTCTATTTCTTTGGTGTCGCTTTTCTCGATGGCTTTGCCACCGCGGCAGAACAGCTGGCGGGCCGCGCCGTCGGCGCGCTTTACCGTCCGGCCTTCGATAGGGTCTTGCGCCTGACAACGCTTTGGGGCTTTGCCTTCGGTGTCGCTGTGTCCGCCGTGTTCTTTTTGTCCGGCCCCTCGGTGGTGGCGCTGATCGCTCCGGATCCTTCAACTGCGGCACTTTCGACGCACTTCCTGCCCTATGCCGCGATCATGCCCGTTGTCGGCGTCATCGCCTTTCAGATGGATGGTGTCTTCATCGGCGCCACCTGGTCGGTCGCCATGCGCAATCTCATGCTGTTGTCGCTGGTCACCTATGTTGCAGCCCTTGCGCTGCTGCAGCCGCACTTCGGCAATCACGGGCTCTGGATCGCCATGCTGATCTTTGTCGGCATGCGCTCCGTCGCTTTCCGGCTGATGCTGCCGCGGCTCGCCCGCAAGACCTTCGCAAGCGCTGCGACCTGAACAAGAACGCCGGCACAAGGCCGGCGTCAGACTGCTGGCAAAGCTTGCCAACTTCCCCTGGCGTCATATCTGTGCTTGACACAGATATCCATCCGCTATGCGTCTGCACGGCGAAAGACGCATTTTAGTTCAATGCCATGACGTACCTGGATCCCCGTGACGAGCACGGGGATGACGACGGCGGCGGCGTCTATTCTACCCTAAAACAGGTAATCTGAATGACCTTGTCAGAAACCAGACGTCGGCAGGGGCTGCCGTCGTCTGGTCTCATGCGGTCAGGCTCTTAATTCTAGAGCGCCTTTTCCAGTTCAGGCAGGATTTCGAACAGATCGCCGACGATGCCGTAATCGGCAACCTGGAAGATCGGCGCTTCCTCGTCCTTGTTGATCGCAACGATCACCTTCGAATCCTTCATGCCGGCCAGATGCTGGATGGCACCGGAAATGCCGCAGGCGATATAGAGATCGGGGGCCACCACCTTGCCGGTCTGGCCAACCTGCCAGTCATTGGGGGCATAGCCAGCGTCCACGGCGGCACGCGATGCGCCAACGGCAGCCTTCAGCTTGTCGGCAACCGGCAGAATGACTTCGCGGAATTTTTCTGCCGAACCAAGCGCCCGCCCGCCGGAAATGATCACCTTGGCAGAGGTCAGCTCCGGGCGTTCGGAAACGGAAAGGTCGTTCTTCACGAAGGCGGAGAGGCCGGCGTCGGCGGTCACCGAAATGGTCTCAACCGGTGCCGAACCGGACATGCCGCTGGCGGCAAAGCTTGCGGCGCGCACCGTGATCACCTTTTTCGCGTCGTGCGATTTCACCGTCTGGATGGCATTGCCGGCATAGGTCGGGCGCTTGAAGGTATCGGGCGCGACGACCGCGATGATTTCCGAGATCTGCATCACGTCCAGAAGCGCTGCAACGCGCGGCATCACGCTCTTGGCGGTCGAGGTGGCCGCCGCCATGATCACGTCATAGCCATCGGCAAGCGCCAGGATTTCGGCAGCAACCGGCTCGGCGAGATTTTCGAAAAGCACGTCGGCATCGGCGACGAGCACCTTGGCAATGCCGTCCAGTTTCGCGGCATCGGTACCGGCGGCCGCGCAGTCCTTGCCGGTGACAAGCACATGAATGTCACCGCCGATTTCGCCGGCAGCCGTCACGGCTTTGGCGGTCTGGTCGGAGATTTTATTGCCGTCATGTTCGGCGAGAAGAAGAATGGTCATGATCACTTGTCCTCAGAGCAGGCCGGCTTCGTTTTTGAGCTTGTCGACGAGTTCGGCGGCATTTGCCACCTTGATGCCGGCCTTGCGGGTGGCCGGTTCCTCAGTCTTCAGCACTTCCAGGCGAGCGGCCGTCGAAACACCGAAATCCTCCGGCGTCTTCTTGTCGACCGGCTTCTTCTTTGCCTTCATGATGTTCGGCAGCGAGGCATAACGCGGTTCGTTGAGACGAAGATCGGCGGTTATGATCGCTGGCAGCGAAACCTTGATGGTCTGCAGGCCGCCATCGATCTCGCGGGTCACGGTGGCGGTGTCGCCGTCAAGCTCGAGCTTTGAGACAAAGGTCGCCTGGGCCCAGCCGATGAGGGCGGAGAGCATCTGGCCGGTCTGGTTGGCATCGTCGTCGATCGCCTGCTTGCCGAGGATAACGAGGCCCGGATCTTCGTCCAGCGCCACCGCCTTCAAAAGCTTGGCAACCGCAAGCGGCTCGACCGTATCATCCGTTGCAATCAGAATGCCGCGATCGGCGCCCATGGCAAGCGCGGTGCGCAGCGTTTCTTCCGCCTTGGCCGGGCCAATTGACACCACAACCACCTCATCGGCCTTGCCGGCTTCCTTCAGCCGCAGCGCCTCTTCAACGGCGATCTCGTCGAACGGGTTCATCGACATTTTCACATTGGCGAGTTCGACGCCGGTGCCGTCCGCCTTGACGCGGATCTTGACATTGTAGTCGACAACCCGTTTGACCGGGACCAGAATTTTCATTGCATCCTCCAGGACAGGGCCGAAGACGTAAAGCCTCGGGCCGGGACTGAATTTCCATCTGAAATCCTGCCGGTAACGGCGGCAGGCATTCGGCAAAGCTTGCGGTCTTTTCGACGCGCTCACTTGCCAATCGGCGACATGAATAATTTCATTTGCCGCCTTTGACAAAGAATCATTGTCTCAATCGCGGTCATTTTCCGCAAATCAACGGTTCTTGCCCGGTACCCAGAGGATATCGGAACGTCCGTCATCATTGGCGTGGCGACCGGCGACAAAGAGGAAATCCGACAGGCGGTTGATATAGGCGAGCGCCGGTCTGCTGATCGCTTCCTCCGCGCTGAGCGCCACCATGGCGCGCTCGGCGCGACGGGTCAGCGTGCGGGCAAGGTGAAGATTTGCAGCCAGTGCGCTGCCGCCCGGCAGAATGAAGGAATTCAGCGGTTCGAGTTTTTCGTTCAGCCGGTCGATCTCACCTTCGAGCCAGGTGACCTGGGCCTCAACGATCCGCAGCGGCTCCCAGCCAAGCTTTTCGCCGGTCTCCGGCGTGGAAAGGTCGGCGCCGAGATCGAAAAGATCATTCTGGATCCGGGTAAACGCGGCCTCAAGCGTTTCAAAGCCGGCCACATGCAGGCGGGCAAGGCCAAGCGCTGCATTGGCTTCGTCCACTGCGCCGATGGCTTCCATGCGGAGATCGCATTTCCTGCGGCGCGGTCCGGTTACGAGCCCCGTCGTGCCGTCGTCGCCGGTGCGGGTGTAAATCTTGTTCAGTTTGACCATTTTTTCCGGGATTTTTCAGGTTTGCAGGGATCAGTGCCCGTTCTGGACGATCCAGAGTGTCAGCATGATCAGAACAATGGCGAGCGCCTGGAGGCCGATACGCGCCTGCATCAGCCGGTTGGAGACATTGCCGCTGCCGCCACGCATCATGTTGACGAGGCCGCGGCCGAGCACGAAGACGACCAGCATCATCACGATCAGCAGCAGAATGATGGTGAATGTCGACATGAGGTTTCCTCCCCAGGGGTGCTCCCGTCACCGCATCTGACGATAATTTCTGGCCGTTGGCAAGGGCGCGTGAGCGTTCAGCTCATCTTCGCCATCAGCCGGTAGAACCAGTCGGCCGGCATCAATCGTTTCAGGATGAGGCCCTGCTTTGCCGGTGTCGTCACCGGATAATGCGGTTTCGGGCGCTTGGCATTCAGCGCATGTTTCAGCACGTGATAGACGGCATCGGGTTCCAGCTTGTGACGGTTTTTCGGGCCGGTGCCTTCAAGCCGGGCGAGCTGGCGGCGGTAGTCCTCGGCGTGAACCGAGCCCTCAAGATCGATATGGGCGCGAATATGGGTCAGCGCATTGGCGGTGAAGCGTGACGCGATCGGGCCGGGCTCGATCAGTGACGAGAAGATGCCGCTGCCCTCAAGCTCCATGCGCAGGGTCAGCATCAGCCCCTCAAGCGCGTATTTGGACGCCGTGTAGGGACCGCGATAGCGGTAGGGCAGCAGGCCGAGAATCGAGGAGCAATGGACGATCCGCCCGGACCCTTGCCTGCGCATCACCGGAATGATCCTGCGGGTGAGCGAATGCCAGCCGAAGAAGTTCGCCTCGAACTGGGCGCGCAGCACCGCGGTTGGCACATCTTCGACAGCGCCGGTCTGGCCATAGGCGCCATTGTTGAACAGCGCATCAATCCGTCCACCGGTGCGGCTGGTCACCTCATCGACCAGCGCCGCGATCGAGGCTTCGTCGCAATAATCGAGATAGAGTGCCTCAAGCCCGTTCGCTTCCAGGGCCGCCAGATCGTCGGGCGTTCTGGCGGTGGCGAAGACGCGCCAGCCGTCGCGGGCGGCCGCCCTTGCGCAGAAGGCACCAATGCCCGACGAGCAGCCGGTAATGATGATGACCGGTTTGTTATGCAATGGATCCTCCTGAGGGCCTTGTGCATTGGTCTTTCTATATAGGCTGAGCACAGTTAGAGTGAATGGCGAATCCATGCGGGGGGCCGACTGGATCGCTCCGGGGAGACGCAATGAAAAAGCCCGTGCGAACGGCACTGCGCGTTGCCTATGACGCGCTATATCACTTTTCCGAGGATGACGGTTGGGCCATGGCGAGCCATGTGGCCCTGTCGACGCTTCTGGCCATGTTTCCCTTCGTCATTTTCGGCACGGCGCTGGCCGGTTTTCTGGGCGCCGACCAGTTTGCCGATGCCGCCGTCAATCTCATCCTGACCTCCTGGCCGAAGGAAATTGCGCAGCCGGTGGCCGAGCAGATCCGTCAGGTGCTGACCGTGCCGCGCGGCGGCTTGCTGACGGTTTCGGTGCTGGCGGCAGCCTATTTCGCCTCCAATGGCGTCGAGGCCGTGCGCCTGTCGCTGAACCGCGCCTATCGGGTTGAGGAAAATCGCAGCTGGTGGTGGCTTCGGATGAAAAGCCTCGGCTATGTCGTGATGTCGGTGATCATTTTCGTCTTCTTGAGCTTCATGCTCGTGGCCGTGCCGATTGCGCTGCATTTTGCCGAGCGCTGGTTTCCCTGGCTCGAGGGTCTGCTGCAGACCCTGTCGTCAAACCGTATAGCCGGTACGCTGATCGTGCTGTTCCTGGGGCTGATGATTGCGCATCTGAACCTTGCCGCCGGCAAGAGACGGCTGATCGACGTTCTGCCCGGCGTGGTGCTGACGCTGGTTTTCTGGGCGGTCTTCGCCTATGTCTTCACCTATTATCTGGCCAATTTCGCGCAATATTCGGCAACCTATGCCGGTCTTGCGACGCCGATGATCCTGCTGGTCTTTCTCTATACGGTTGGCGTCATCCTGCTTCTGGGTGCAGAAATAAATGCGGCACTTCTGAAGTATAACGTCATCAAGGATGCGCCCTGGGCGACCCATGTTGAACGCCGCCCGCGCCGGTCAGAACCCGCAAAGACGCCGGATGTCGAGCGGTGAGGCGCCCGCGTCGCGCAACGCCTTCAAGGCCGTGTCGTGATTGCTCTTGGAAAGCTTGCGGCCGTCCGCGCCCATGATCAGGCGGTGGTGGCGGTAGAGCGGTGCCGGCAGGCCAAGCAGTTCCTGCAGCAGCCGGTGCACTGCTGTCGCCAGTTCCAGATCTTTTCCGCGCACCACATGGGTCACCCCCTGAAGCGCGTCATCGACGACAACGGACAGATGATAGCTCGATGGTGCGTCGGAGCGTGACAGCACGATATCGCCCCAGTCTTCGGGCCGGGCCTCGATCAGGCGCGTGCCGTCTTCGTCAAAAGCGGTCCAGTAGAGCGGTGCGTTGACGCGCTTCAGCGCCTTTTCCATGTCGAGGCGGATGGTGTGGCGGGCCTTTTCGGCAATGCGTCGCCCGCTTATGCGGACATCGAGATGGCGTTCCCCGCCCGGATAATGCGGCGCGCCGTCGGGATCGCGCGGCCACGCCGCACTGCCAGTCTCATAGGCTTCGACAATACTGCGGACCTCACCACGGGTCAGAAAGGCGGGATAGGCGAGCCCCATATCGATCAGCCGGTCGAGTGCCCGGCGATAATCGTCGAAATGCTCGGACTGCCGCCGAAAGGGCCTCTCATAGGTGATGCCGAGCCAGTCCAGATCCGCAATCAGACCGTCCTCGAGCGCCGCCGTACAGCGGGTGCGGTCGATATCTTCGATCCTGAGCAGCAGCCGGCCGCCGGTTTTCTCCGCCCAGTGCTGATTTTCAAAGGCTGAGAGCGCATGGCCAAGGTGAAGCTGGCCATTCGGGCTGGGGGCGAAGCGAAAAACGGGTCGATCAGCAGCAGCAGTCATGTCAAATAAGGTTTCAGGGATCTCTGATATCAATCAACGGGTAGTGCCAATGGCGGCAATTTACAACAGCAAGGATATCGAGACCGAGCTTTCACGGCTTCTCGCCCTTGCGCCCGCGCTTGCTCGTGTCGCCGCGCGGGCAGGTCAGCTGCCGCTGCGACGGGCACCTTCGGGCTTTGCCGGAATGGCGGGTGTGGTTGTCGGGCAGCTGATTTCGAAACAGGCTGCCAGCGCCATTCTGGCGCGGATCACCGCTGCCTGCGCAGAGCTGACGCCGCAGCGTTTCCTTTCGCTTCCACCGGCACAGCGAATGGCGCTCGGGCTCACGCGGGCGAAACGGGAAACGCTGGAGAGCCTCGCCCTTGCCATTGTCGAGGGCAGGCTCGATCTTGCCGCCATTGGCGCCATGGAGAGCGAGGCGGCGATGGCGGCGCTGACACGGCTCAAAGGCATCGGCCCATGGAGCGCGGAGGTCTATCTGCTGTTTTCCGCCGGCCATGGCGATATTTTCCCGGCCGGCGATCTCGCCCTGCGTGCAGCCATTGCCCATGCCTTTGCCCATGCCAAGCGGCCATCGGCTGACTTCGTCCGGGCAATGGCGCGTGACTGGGCGCCGCACCGCTCCGTGGCAGCACGCCTTTTCTGGGCCTATTATGCACGGGAAATGAAACGCGATGTGCTGCCACTTGGCTGAAATTGCGAAACAAAGAGAATTGCACTGAAGTTTTAATCAGGCTTCACAATGCTGTAACAACAGGCCTAATATACAGGATGTAGATGCCGAATCGATCAGGAGAGTGCCTTGACGATTGCAGTCTCGCCACAGGCCCTGCCGGCGCTTGTTCTGAACGCCGACTACAGGCCACTGAGCTATTATCCCTTGTCGCTATGGTCCTGGCAGGACGCGATCAAGGCGGTCTTTCTCGACCGTGTTAACATCATTGCCGAATATGATCAGGAAGTCTCTTCGCCAAGCTTTTCCATGAAGCTGCCGAGTGTTGTCTGCCTGAAACACTATATCAAGCCTTCGCGCAATCCGGCCTTCACCCGCTTCAATGTGTTCCTGCGTGACCGGTTCCAGTGTCAATATTGCGGCTCGCGCGATGAGCTGACCTTTGATCATGTCATACCGCGCTGTCGCGGTGGCGAGACCACCTGGGACAATGTCGTCGCCGCCTGCTCTCCCTGCAATCTGAAAAAGGGATCCAAGCTGCCAAAGCAGGCCGGCATGATCCCGCATCAAAGACCGTTTCAGCCGACAGTGCAGGATCTCCACAATAATGGCCGGCTGTTCCCGCCGAACTTCCTGCATGAAAGCTGGATCGACTATCTTTACTGGGATAGCGAACTGGAACCCTGATCCGCGGCGCGGGCCGCGCGATTGCCGATGCGACTTCATGCTGTCTGCAGCGCGGTCAGAAGGCCTGCTCGACCTCTTCAATGCCGTTCTCGACGGCTTCAAGCAGCAGTTTGGCCAGTTCCGACATTTCCTCCCATGCCGAGGTATAGAGCCACATCGACGTGCTGAAGGGCTGGGCGAGCGGGCGGAAGACTATGTTCTGTCCCTCCCAGCCGATCGAGGCGATGGAGGGCACCAGCGAAATGCCGAGGCCTTCGCTGACCAGCATGCAGGCGGTATCGGCCATCTGAACATCAATCAGCCGGCGGACCTTGACGCCGAAACGCGCCAGCGCATCATCGGTCACGCGTCTGGACTGGTCGTCCTGCCCGAGACAGATCAGCGGTTCGTTCTCGATCTCTGTCAGATCAATGACCTCATTGCCGGCGAGCCTGTGTCCGGCCGGCAGGGCACAGCACATCCAGTTCTCGCGGAACGGGCGGCAGATGATGCCCGTATCCTGCGTCGGGCGCAGCGAAATGCCGAAATCGGCGGCGCGCGCCAGCATCGAATTGGAGATATCGGTGGAATTGCGGGTCAGGATGGTCAGCCGGACATCCGGTCGGTTGGCGAGAAAGCGTGCTGCATAACGCGGCAGAAGCCGCAGCGACAGGGCGGGGTAGGCGACCACCGAAATATCGCCGCGCTCTGACGTGCGGATGGCATTGGCGGTGTTTTCGATCCGCTCAACCCCGGTCATGAAGCCTTCGGTCTCGGAGAAAAGGCGGCGTGCTTCCTGGGTCGGCAACAGGCGCCCCTGCGAGCGGACGAACAGTTTGAAGCCGCATGACTGCTCGAAGGCCTGTACCAGCTTGGTCACCGCCGGTTGCGAAATGAACAGCGCTTCGGCCGCCTTGGTGACGGAACCGCCTTTTATTACGGCATTGAAAGCTTCGATCTGTCGGATATTTGCCCGGGCCATGTCGATCAATATAACCGATGGTTATGGACAAGCAAACTTAAATCATTTGCGGAATATCAAAGGTCAAGGGACACTCATTGTGCTTCATACAAAACCGATAAGGGGAACAAAGATGAAGAAGAGCGGAATTTTGCTGGCAGCGGCTGCATCGCTGCTGGCCACGAGTGCCTTTGCGGAAACAAAAACGCTGACGGTTGGCGGCTATGGCGGTTCGTTTGAAACGCTGATGAAAGAGCTGATCATCCCGGAATTCGAAAAGACCCATGATGTGAAGATTGCCTTCGTCGCTGGCAATTCGACGGAAAATCTGGCCCGTCTGCAGGCGCAGAAAGGTGCCCAGGAACTCGACGTCGTGATCCTTGACGATGGCCCGATGTATCAGGCGGATGCGCTTGGCTTCTGCGCGCCGATGACCCAGTCCGCCGCCAAGGACGATGTCTACGACATCGCCAAGTTCAGCCCGGATGCGATCGGCATCGGCTTTGTCGCGACCGGCTTCACCTACAACAAGGACTGGTTCGCCAAGGAAGGCTGGGATCTGCCGACCAGCTGGGAAGACCTGAAGGACCCGAAATATAATCAGATCCTCTCGGTTCCGCCGATCAGCAACACCTATGGCCTGCATGCCTTGGTGATGCTGGCGCGCGATGCTGGCGGTGGCGAAAATGATATCGATCCGGGCTTTACGGCCATGGCCGATGAGGTTGCGCCGAATGTTCTGGTGTTCGAACCGTCTTCGGGCAAGATGTCGGAACTGTTCCAGTCCGGCGAAATTGCCCTTTCGGTCTGGGGCTCAGGCCGCACCAAGTCGCTGGCTGACACCGGTTTCCCGGCCGGCTTCATCTATCCCAAGGAAGGCGCTGTTGCGCTGATGCTGGCAGCATGTCCGGTGGTTGACAGCGACGTTTCGGATGAGGCCCAGGCCTTTATCGATTACCTTCTGGATCCGGAGATCCAGGTGAAACTGGCTGACGCCATGGGCGCCGGTCCGGTCAACAAGAAGGCAGAACTGCCGCCGGCACTGGCCGAAACACTGCCCTATGGCGACAAGATCAACTCGCTGATCACGGTTGACTGGGATGTCATCAACCCCAACCGTCAGGACTGGACGACGCGCTGGAACCGCGAGGTCGAGCGCTGATCGCAACATGGACGGCAGCCGCCGCGGTATGAAAATGCCGCGGCGGCACCTCCGCCCCTTGCACAGATCGGATCGGGCGCGCCATGCTTCATGGCGCCGCCGGTTGCGGCCTTTCCGTCAAAGCTTCCCCCCTCGCTGAACCGGCGGGAAGGCCGAAACGGCGATGCGATCAGTTTTTCCTGAGATTGAGAGTTTTGGCGAGATGGCTTTTCTTGAACTCAATGCGCTGACCAAGCGTTATGGCCCGACCACGGCCGTTGACCGTATTTCCTTCAATGTCGAACGCGGCAGTTTCGTTTCCCTGCTCGGGCCTTCCGGCTGCGGCAAGACGACGACCCTGCAGATGATTGCCGGCTTCGAAGATGTCAGCTCCGGGCACATCACGCTGAACGGGCGCGACCTCGCGGCCATTCCGGCGCGCCATCGCGGCCTTGGCATCGTGTTTCAGACCTACGCCCTGTTCATGCATATGACGGCGGCGGAAAATGTTTCCTTCGGCCTTGAGATGCGCAAGGTTGCCAAGGATGAGCGCAAGAGACGCGTCGACCGGGCGCTCGATTTGGTCCATCTCAGCCATCTGGCAGACCGCTATCCGCGTGCCATGTCCGGCGGCCAGCGGCAGCGCGTGGCCCTTGCACGCGCGCTGGTGATCGAGCCGGAACTGCTGCTGCTTGATGAGCCGCTTTCCAACCTCGATGCCAAACTGCGTGAGGAAATGCAGATCGAGCTGCGCCGTATCCAGCGCGAGGCCGGCGTCACGACGTTGATGGTCACCCATGATCAGGCCGAGGCGCTGGCGCTTTCCGATCGTGTCGTGGTCATGGAAAAGGGGCGCATCGAACAGGAAGCCGCCCCCTTCGAGATCTATGACACGCCGCGGACTGCCTTCGTCTCGTCCTTCATCGGCAAAAGCAATCTTCTGTCGGCAACGCTGATCTCCTCCGGTGATGAAGGCTCGGTGCTAAACTGTCGCGGGATGACGCTGGAAGGGCTTCCCGTCAAGCTCAGGCCCGGACCGGCGCTGATTTCGCTGAGGCCGGAACGCATTCAGTTCAGCCCGGAAAACCCGCGGTTTACCGGCAAGGTGCTGGAGCGGGTTTTCCTTGGCAATCAGTGGCTGCTGACGATTGAAACGCCGATCGGCGAATTGCTGGTGGTCCGGCGCAACATGGGCATGAACGAGGCTGATATCGGCGATACGGTCGGGCTTTCCTTCACCCCGCATGACATGCGTGTTCTGCCGGTTCAGGAGGCCGAGGCATGAGCGCGCTTTCCAAGCAAGGCCACTGGTTTTTGTCGGCGCCTGCATTGATCCTGTTTGCCGTCTTCCTGCTGGCGCCGCTGGTCATGACCTTCATTCTGTCATTCCACCAGTTCGATTTTTATGGCGGCATCGATGACAGCTACAGCCTGAAAAACTATGCAGATGTGCTGGGCGATAGCTATTTCTACGAGATTTTCGGCCGGACCTTCGGCATTGCGCTGGCAACGACGTTCTTTTGCATCGTCATTGGCGTGCCCGCATCCTATTTCCTCAACCGCATGCGCCCGGCGGCGCGTTCGGTGATGATCCTCGTCGTGCTCGGCCCGCTGCTGATCTCGGTGGTGGTGCGCACGCTTGGCTGGGCGATCATTCTCGGCAACAAGGGCGTGATCAATAATTTCCTGATGAATATCGGTCTGATCGAACGGCCCATCAAGATGATGTATACCTCCGGCGGCATCGTGCTGGCACTGGTGCATGTGATGATCCCCTTCATGGTTCTGGCGGTCTGGGCTGCGCTGCAGCGGCAGGATCCCTCGACCGAAGCCGCTGCCGAAAGCCTTGGCGCTTCGCCGCTCACCATCTTCTGGCGCATCGTGCTGCCGCAGGCCGTGCCCGGTGTCCTCTCCGGTTCGCTGATCGTCTTCTCGCTCTCGGCGTCAGCCTTTGCCACGCCTGCCATTCTCGGCGGCCGCCGGGTCAAGGTGGTGGCGACGGCGGTGCATGATGAGTTCATGAACACGCTGAACTGGCCGCTGGGTGCTGCCATTGCCATGCTGCTGATGGTTGCCATTCTGGTGGTCATGGTTGCCTGGAACCGGCTGGTGGAAAACCGCTTCGGGAGGGCCTACGCATGAGACGCAACGGTGCTTTCGCAACGCTTTTCAATCTCCTCTTTGCCGCCTTCATGCTGGCGCCGATCATCGTCGTCATCGGCGTCGCCTTCACGCCCACCGGCTATCTCGAATTTCCGCCGAGCGGCATTTCGTTTCGCTGGTTCCGGGCGATCCTCGATAATCCCGAGTTCATCGAGGCGGCCGTCAACAGTCTGGAACTGGGGGTTCTGGCGGCCTGTCTTGCAACAATTGTTGCGGTGCCGGCGGCGCTGGCGCTTGATCGCGGCCGCTTTTCCGGGCGAGAGGCATTGCTGGCCTTTCTGATGTCGCCGCTGATGGTGCCGACGGTCGTGCTCGGTATCGCCTTCCTGCGTTTTCTGACGCTGATCGGTCTGAACGGCACCTTCTCCGGCCTGGTCATCTGCCATGCGGTTGTGATCACACCCTATGTGCTGCGGCTGGTGCTGGCCTCGCTGACCGGCCTCGACCGCACGGTTGAAAAGGCAGCCATATCGCTCGGTGCCTCGCACTGGACCGTTTTTTATCGCATCACCCTGCCATCGATCCTGCCCGGCATTGTCGGCGGCTGGGTTCTTGCCTTCATTACCAGTTTCGACGAGGTGACCGTGACGATCTTCATCGTCAACCCGTCGACCACCACCCTGCCTGTCCGCCTGTTCTCGCATATCGCCCAGACCACCGATCCGCTGGTGGCATCGGTTTCGGCTGTTGCCGTGCTGTTCACCATCGGCGTGATGGTCCTGGTCGACCGGCTCTATGGACTGGACAAGCTTCTGATCGGAGAAGGGAAACATGTCTGAGAATGTGAGTGCCGCCGACACGCTGGTTGTCGGTGGTGGACTGGTGGGCGCAGCCCTTGCCTATGGGCTTGCGCGTGCTGGCGAACGCGTGACCGTGCTGGACGAGGGCGATATCGCGCTGCGCGCCAGCCGGGGCAATTTCGGTCTTGTCTGGGTCCAATCCAAGGGCGAGAAAATGCCCGAATATGCGCGCTGGACCCGTCGCTCTGCCGATCTGTGGCCGGAATTTTCCGAAGAACTTGCCGCAGCGACCGGCATTGCACCTGATTACCACAAGCCCGGGGGGCTGCAGTTTCTCTTCTCTGAAGAAGAGGTCGAGACCCGCAAGGCGCATATTGCCCGGATGCACAATGTCAATGGCGCTGCCGGCTACGGTGCCGAGATCATCGATCGCACCGAGCTTCTGAAACTCGTTCCGGGCCTTGGCCCAGCCGTTGTTGCCGCAAGCTACTGTCCGCATGACGGTCATGCGAGCCCTCTCAGGCTGCTGCGCGGCCTCCATACCGACATAGCTGGGCATGGCGTGCGCTATGTCTCGGACTCAAAGGTCGAGGCGGTCGAACGGGATGGCTCCGGCTTCCGGGTCACCACGGCCAAGGGAACGTTCAGGGGCGCCAAGGTGGTACTGGCCGCCGGCCATGGCAATAAATGGCTCGGCCCCTCGGTCGGCCTCAACGTGCCGCTGGTGCCGGAAAAGGGCCAGATCCTGGTGACCGAGCGACTGAAGCCGCTTCTGCCTATGCCGACCCATATTCTCCGCCAGACGGAGGAGGGGACGGTGATGCTGGGCGACAGTCATGAGAACACCGGCTATTCCACCGAAAGCGGCATGCCGGAACTGACCCGGATCGCCCGTGATGCGGTCAAGACATTGCCGGTTCTGGCCAAGGCGCGGATCATCCGCAGCTGGGCAGCGGTGCGCGTGCTCAGCCCCGATGGATTTCCGATCTATCAGCAATCCGAGAGCCATCCGGGCGCATTTTCGATCAACTGCCATTCCGGCGTCACGCTTGCCGGTGTCCACGCGAAAGTGCTGGCGCCGATGCTGGCAAAGGGCGCGCTCGACCCGGACATGGATGTCTTTTCTGCAAGGAGGTTCGGTCATGGCACCGACGAAAACGCGGCGCATTGATAGCGCCGATACGCTCACCTTCACCTTCGAGGGCGAGACCATCACCGCTCAGGCCGGTGACAGCGTTGCAGCCGCACTGACGGCCGCCGGCATTACCGATTTCCGTGCATCGGTCGTCTCGGGCAGTCCGCGCGGCGTCTATTGCATGATGGGCGCCTGCTTCGACTGTCTCGTCAATGTCGACGGTCAGCCCAACCGGCAGGCCTGCATGACCGAGGTAAGCGAAGGCCTCGTGGTAAAGCGTCAAAAGGGCAGTGCGGAGCTGGAACTATGAGTGTCAGGCAAGTTGATCTGCTGATTATCGGTGCAGGGCCCGCAGGCATGGCTGCCGCCGTTGAAGCCAAGAAAGCCGGACTTTCGGTCACCGTCATGGACGAACAGCCGCGTCCCGGCGGCCAGATCTATCGCGGCATCGAAACCGCATCGGAAAAGCGGTTGCAGGTTCTCGGCAAGGATTACGGCACGGGCCGTTCGCTGGTCGAGAGCTTCCGTCTGGCCGAGGTGGATTATCTGCCCGGCACGCTGGTGTGGAATATCGGGTCCGACAAGACGGTTGATTACAGCCGGGAAGGGGCCGCAGCCCGGCTTGTCGCCAAATCCATTCTGGTGGCCACGGGCGCGCTGGAGCGTCCGGTTCCAGTCCCCGGCTGGACGCTGCCCGGTGTGACGACCGCAGGCGCTTTGCAGATCCTGATGAAAACGGCCGGTGTGGTGCGGGAAGATTGCGTGCTTGCCGGGGCCGGGCCGCTGCTCTGGCTCGTTGCCGTGCAGATGCTGAATGCTGGCGCACCGCCGAAGGCGATCATCGAGAACCTGCCCAAGGGCCGGGTGATGTCGGCCATGTCGCTGGTGCCGAAAGCGCTCAGAGCACGCGAATATCTGATCAAGGGTGCGCTGATGGTGGCGCGGCTGAAGGCGGCCGGTGTGCCGATCCATTCCGGCGCCTCCGATCTTGCTATCGAAGGCGAGGATGCAGCAGAGGCAATCACCTTCAGGAAGGGTGGCAAGACACATCGCATCGCCGCAACAGCGATTGCGCTGCATCAGGGTGTGGTGCCGAACCAGCAGGTCACGCGGCTCGTGCGCGCTGAGCACAAATGGGACGCATCGCAGCATTGTTTCCGCCCGGTTCTCAATGATGCCGGAGAGACCAGCGTCAAGGGCGTTTATGTCGCCGGTGACGGGGCGTCGATCAACGGCGCCAAATCGGCGGCGCTTGCCGGAAAGCTGGCCGCGCTTCACATCGCCAAAGCGCATGGGATCGCCGTTTCACCCGAACGCATGGTCCGGCTTGAGGCCGGTATCGCCAGGGATATTTCGGTCCGGCCGATGCTGGAGAAGATCTATGCGCCGGCGCCTGAGATCCTGGCACCGGCCGATGCGACAATCGTCTGCCGCTGCGAGGAAGTCACGGCCGGTGACATTCGCAAAATGGCTGATCTGGGCGCACCGGGACCGAACCAGGTGAAATCCATGCTGCGCGCCGGAATGGGGCCGTGCCAGGGCCGCGTCTGCGGTCTGGCGGTGGCTGGGATCATTGCCGATCGCAAGGGCGAAACGCCCGATGAGACCGGATATTACCGTATTCGTCCGCCGCTCAAGCCGATCCCGCTTTCAGAGCTTGCAGCCTATCATCCCGAAGAGCCGGAAGAGACCGCCACAAGCGGCGTGGCAGCCGAATGAGCACCGATCCGCGCCTGCCGGATGCCGCCCGGACTGCCGATCTCGTCATCATCGGCGGTGGCATTCACGGGTCTTCGGCAGCGCTTTTCTCGGCCATGCGCGGGCTCAATGTGGTGGTGATCGAGAAGGACACGGTTGCCCGCCATGCCTCCGGCGTCAATGCCGGCGGCGTGCGCCGTCTGGGTCGGCATTATGCCGAAGTGCCGATCTCGGACCGCTCGATGCAGATCTGGTACAAAATTGCCGATCTGCTGGACGATGATTGCGGCTTTCAGGTCGCGCCGCAGATCAAGGTTGCCGAAACGGAGGCAGAGCTTGCAAAGCTTGCAGACCGTGCTGCTGATCTGCGCAGCATGGGGTTTGAGCATGAGGTGATCCTCGATCGCGATGCTTTGCGGTCTCATCTTCCGGCGGTTGCCGATCATGCGGTTGGTGGGCTGGCGAGCCTGAAGGATGGCTTTGCCCAGCCGTTTCAGACAACCTTTGCCTTTCAGCGGAAGGCGCAGGAAAAGGGCGTGCGTTTCTTTGAGAATACCCGCGCTTTGTCCGTGGCAAAGGGTGATGGCGTGTGGAAGGTTCACACCACAGGCGGGGAATTTTCGGCCGAGAAGCTGATGATTGCCGGTGGCGCCTGGGCTGGCGAACTCTCTGCAATGCTTGGCGAGCCTGCTCCTGTCGAAGCGATCGCGCCGATGATGATCGTGACGGCCCGCCTGCCGCATTTCTGCGATGCTGTCGTCGGCGCGGCCGGCCGGCCGCTCTCGTTCAAGCAGATGCCGAACGGAACCGTCGTCATCGGCGGCGGCCGGCGCGGCCGGGCGGACAGAAGCAGCAACATGTCGGAAATCCTGTTCCGTAATCTGCAGCTGACCGCCGAGACCGCCATGTCGATCTTTCCGATCATGCGTGGCGCAACGATTGTCAGAAGCTGGTCCGGTGTTGAGGGGCGCATGCCTGACGACATTCCGGTGATCGGCCCTTCGGCGATCCATGACAACCTGTTCTATGCCTTCGGCTTTTCCGCCCACGGCTTCCAGATGGGCCCCGGGGTCGGGGAACTGATGGCCGAGCTGATCGCCACCGGCAGAACCAACGCACCGATCGCGCCTTTTTCAATTACCCGTTTTGCGGATGCCGCCATCTAGCGCTCCGCCGCACCCAAACACAATCTGAGTAGCCAAGAAGGAGAAGACCTTGCTCAATCGCTATGTCCAAACCCGTATCAATCACCGTGTCGTCGAGGCTGGCGGTATCCTGCATTTCGGCGGTCTGATTGCCGATGACCTGTCGCTCGACATGAAGGGCCAGACCGAACAGATCTGCGCCAAGATCGACAAGCTGCTGGCCGAAGTCGGCTCATCAAAGGAAAAGCTGGTCACGGCGATGCTCTACATCACCGATTTCGACCAGAAGGAAGGCATGAACGAAGCCTGGCTCAACTGGATCCCGGCTGAACATCTGCCGACCCGCGCCACCATCGGCGTTGCCGAACTGGGCAAGAACGTGCTGATCGAGGTTGTCGTTTCGGCGGTCCGCTGAGCGGCCGCGCCCTGAAATGACAAAAGCCCCGCTGCGCTGCATCGGGGCTCAGGCTGGCGACAAAGCCTCGCCCCCTTTTCTGACGTCATGCCTGTGCTTGGTCCACAGGCATCCAGCCGACGCGCGTCCTCGCGGCGAAAGGACTTGTCTATTCAATGCCTTATCAGTCTGGATCCCCGTGACAAGCAAGGGGGATGACGACGGAGGGAGAAGCCACCCCACCTCAAACATGAAATATGAATGGCTTTCTCTGTCTTTGGCTTGAGACGGCCGGGATCAGGCAGCCTTCTTGCCGCCAAGCATGCCCCAGAAGGCGATCGCGGCGATGATGATCGAGACGACGACATTCCAGCCGGCGAAGGAAAGGCCGAGCACGCGCAGCGCCGCCTCATCGCATTTCGGGCCGGTGATGCTGTTGAGGTCGCCGAGGAGATTTGCCGCATTGCGGGTGACGCCGGCGGTCGAGCCGGAGCAATCGGTCGGGCCGGCCCAGAAATGCCACTCGACGCCCGAATGATAGATGCCCATGCCCATGCCCCAGATCATCAGCGCGGCAATCACCAGAAGGCAGAGCCTTGCGAGAAGATCCCAGCCGAAACGGTAGGCAAGAAGGCCGATGATGCCGATCGGAATGCCGATATAATAGGGATTGCGCTCCAGAAGGCACAGATGGCAGGGGATGTAGCCGCCGATATGTTCGAAACCAAGCGCCGAGCCGACGGAAACCGCCATGCCAAGTGTGGTCAGGGAAAGGCCGACAAGCCGACGATGGGCGCTGATGACGGACGGGATCATGCTTTATCCTAGAAGACGAATTTGACCAGGTAGAAGCCGCCGCCAAGCAATATGACGAAGGCCGTGAAGAGGATGCCGAGATATTTCTCGATGAAATCGCGGATCTGCGGGCCGAAATGGTGCAGCAGAAAGGCGACGATAAAGAAGCGGAAGGCGCGGCCGATGACGCTGACCAGCAGGAATATCGCGAAATTGAGCCCGGTTGCGCCGGAGAAAATCGTCAGCACCTTGTAGGGGAAGGGGGTAATCGCTGCGAAGAGCACGCCCCAGCCACCCCAGGTATTGTACCATTCGGCGATTTTCTCGAACGAATCCTGCTTGCCATAAAAGGCCAGGATGGGCTTGCCGATTGCCTCGAACAGGAACGCTCCGATCGCATAGCCCAGCATGGCGCCGAGAATCGAGGCGATGGTGCAGATCAGCGCGATCCTCAGCCATTTGGCCGGCTTGGCGATCACCATCGGGATCAGAAGCACATCCGGCGGGATCGGAAAAAACGAGCTTTCCGCAAAGGAAACCGCAAACAGCGCACGTTCGGCGTGTCGTGTCGAGGCAAGGGACATGGTCCAGTCGTAAAGGCGGCGCAGCATGGATATCCTGAGACTTTGGTGGTTGAACGAATAAAGTATGCGTAACCAATGATAAATCCCGAGCATGAACACAATCAATCACTACTGCGTGACGGCGGGGATTTATATGTTCAGGATCAAATTCCGGTTGACCTTCACCGCAGGCTCCGTATATTCGCGCCGCTAGCCAAGCTCAAGGGCCCCTTTGGCGGAATTGGTAGACGCGCCTGACTCAAAATCAGGTTCCGAGAGGAGTGCTGGTTCGATCCCGGCAAGGGGCACCAAATTACCTGATCGCACAATCAGATGATTTCAGGCCGTTGCCGCACAATGCCGGTGATGCTGCGCGGATGGTGACCGCGCAGCCGGGTTCTGTCATTGCGGCAGTGCTGCTGCCTGGAAGCCGCGTTCTGACAAGGGGCGGTCGGGGGCTTCGATGGTAATGAAGCTGGCAAGGTCCGGGCCGAAGGTCGGCAGCGCCATCGGGCAGCGCACGCCGGGAATGATGCGGACATCGAAAAGCTCCTTGATGCCGCCTTCCAGCCGCAGCCATTCGACGATGTCGCCATTATTGGTATTGATGATCTGCAGGCCGCACCATGCTTCGCCCTTGCGCTTTTCCAGCTCGTCCTGAAGGTTGAGGCCCGAGAACACGCCCTCGCGGCGTGCCAGCGAAAGCCCGACGACGGCGTGACCATTATAGAAGGACAGACCGCGCAGAAATCCGGGGCAGAAGGCGATGCGGTCCTTCTTCCGGCTCTGCAGGTCAAGCCGTGTCAGATAGCCATTGCCGGAATCAAGAAACCAGAGCGCGCCGTCATGCAGGCGCGGCGAATGCGGCATGGAAAGCCCTTCGGCGACGATCTCGTCCGTCTCAATATCAACGATCACGCCGCCATCGCGGCGCTGATTGCGCCAGCCGTCGACGATGTCGGAGGTTGAAACAGAGGTGACGTAGCGTGGCACGCCGTTATCCATCGCCAGACCGTTCAGATGGCAGCGGTCCTCCGGCGCGAGCTTCGAGATGAAGGGCGGGCGCCAGACCGGCTTGAACGAGTGAACCACGCTATCCGTGGCCAGGCAGGAATATTTTGTGTTCACGAACAGAAGCCGTCCGGCATTGTCGACGCCCAACTCGTGAACATCGAGATCGGAGACGGTTTGGCCGCGACGCGGAACGTAAAGCTTGTCAAAGGTCTGGTTGGCCCGCTCGTTCGGGGCGAGAACATTTTCGAAGCGCCAGATCTGGGCAAGACCAGCCAGCAGCATGCGCTGGGAATCGGCGATCAACCCCATGGCGCGCACGAAATTGCGCTGGTGCAGCGACAGCGACCCGTTCGGCAGCGTGCCGACGAGGAAAAGCTGGCCGGTCTGATAGGAGGTGAAGGCCAGGGAGCAGTTGTTCATCGCCAGCCATTGCGGGAAACCGCGCGAACAGGTGACATTGGTCTGCAGCGTTTCGGCGGCGACCGGGGCGGAGCCGGGTGCATCCGCCGGCTGAACCTTCGCGTGTTCAGCATTTGCAGTTTCCTCGGCCGTGCCGCTGGTTTCGGAAAGGGGCGGCTGCTGGCCTTCACTCATGTTTCATTCTCTCTTGGTCTGTCCGCCGGCTTTTCGAGGGGATCCGGCACAGGCGGCTGTTTTCATGTTATGCCCGACAGATATTGCACCCACGGCTGGCCTATGCAATCGCCGAGTGACATGGACGCGGGCAGA
The DNA here is from genome assembly GCF_013184775.1 of Martelella sp. HB161492. Lineage (GTDB taxonomy): Bacteria > Pseudomonadota > Alphaproteobacteria > Rhizobiales > Rhizobiaceae > Martelella. Next base: position 113,763 of record NZ_JAATVV010000014.1, on the reverse strand, counting down.
ACAGGACCGGATCTTAAGGGTTTGGCCAAATTGTCAGAAAAAGTCCGGATATTTGCACCTCTGACATGTCAGTGCGCGATGCAAGGTGCAGGGCCAAAACCGTGCAAGATGCCGGTGCGCGGTTGCTTCTGTGTTAAGGGTCTGAAATTGTGCATCTATCGAGCCAATGGAGGAGCGGGATCATGATGACAATACCATTCTTTGCCTGTGCGGTTTCGCTGGCCTTTGCCTGGCGTGGCCAGCGGGGTGCGGCGGTCTGGCTTGCCGTTGCGGCGATTGCCGCGCTGGTGGTGCTGCTCAAGCTGCATGCCACTGATCCTCTGGCAATCAATCTTTAGGAGGCCGATATGTCGGAGCGGATCGCCTATCATCTCAACGTTCTCGGACTTCTGGCGATATCCATCGTCCTGCTGTTCGCCTTTGCCGATCAGTTTTATGGCGGTGAACTGCCATGTCCTCTCTGTATTCTGCAGCGGGCCGGCTTTGTCGTTGTCGGGACGGGGCTGGCGCTGAATGTGCTGTTCGGTTCGGCTGCCCGCCATTATGGGGTGATGATCGTCGGCGCGGTCGTTGGCGGGGCGGCGGCGCTCAGGCAGGTGGCGCTGCATGTGGTTCCGGGCACAGGCAGCTATGGTGCACCCTTTCTCGGCCTGCATTTCTACAGCTGGGCCTTTATTCTGTTCGTGCTGGTCTGCCTCGGCTCCGGGCTGATGCTGCTTCTGACGCGCCCCGCCGGAAAAGGCGCCGTTGGCGGTCTCACCCGGCTCGGAATTGCCGTCTTGGGCCTGTTTGCGCTGATGGCGCTCGGCAATGGCGTTTCGACGCTGGCCGAATGCGGTTTCGGCCTCTGCCCGGACAACCCGACGGGCTATATCGGGCTTGATGCGCTGTTGAAATGAGCCGGAAACGGCTGACCGCTCAGACCGTTTCCGTGCCGGCGCGCCGGCGCCGGCGCCAGCGGCGCTTGGTGATCATCTCTGCTGCCGGGACAATGATCGCAATGGAAAGTCCCATCTCGCGATAATGCCGCTCGATCGAGCCATTCAGTTCGCCGATGATATTGGCGTCGATCAGCCGTGTGCCAAATCCCTTTTTGGTCGGCGGTGTAACGGGTTCGCTACCGGTTTCCGACCATGTCAGCCTGAGCTTGCGGTTCCTGCCAGCTTCCTCATAGGCCCAGTCGACACTCAGGCTGGCGCCAGCCTCTGACACGCCGCCATATTTGAGCGCATTGGTGGCCAGTTCGTGGAAGGTGAGGCTGAAGGCCTGGGTCGCCTTTTCGTCCAGCTCGACGGCAGGCCCGGTGATATCGTAGCTGGCATCGGAATCGCCGAAGACCTGGGCCAGTTCCTTGGTCAGGAGTTCCTTCAGGTCGGCGCGTTGCCAGTGCGAGCGGGTCAGCACATCCTGCGCTGTCGACATGGCCTGAAGGCGGGCCGTATAGCTGTCCATGAAGGCCTTCAGGTCATCGGAATGGCGTGCTGTCTGCCGGGCCATGGCCAGAACGCGGGCGATGGAGTTCTTGATCCTGTGCTTCATTTCCTGAAGCATCAGATCGCGCTCCTGAAGGCTCTTTTCGCTCAGTTCATGCATGGCGCGGGCGGTTGAAAGCGCCTTGATCTGCGATTGGGCCGACAGTGCCAGGGCCACCGCCAGCAGCAGGGAGACGGCGGCGACCACAAAGGGCGTCACATCGAACTGATCGGCCCGGAAACTCTCATCGGCCTGGATGTGCAGCGTCCACTTCCGTCCGCCGATATCAACGTCGCGGGCGGCGGAGAGGCGCGATGTGGTGTCCGGCTTCGCGAAACCATCGGACTGGAACATGGTGATATTCGTTTCCACGTCAGTCGCCATTATCTGCAATGGCAGGATCGGTTCCTCGGTGCTGATGGCGTGGTAGAGATCGCCGGCGCGGAAGGGAGCATAGACGAATCCTGAAAGCGGCAGCGAACTGTCGTCATTGTCGACCTTGAACGGCACATAGATCAGGAAGCCGGTCTGCTTGTCAGTCGTGATTTCCTGAACCAGCTGGACCGGGCCGCTTGCCATCGGCGTGTCGGTGGCAAAGGCTGCTGACATGGCCGCCCGCCGGATCGGATCACTGTACATGTCATAGCCGAGCGCAACATCGTTGCGGATATCGTTCGGTTCCAGCAGAACGATCGGCGTGCGGTAGTCCTGATCCGTTGTCTCCGGCCAAACCTTTCGGTCCTTGCCATAATTCCGTTTGATCTCGGTTTCGACAACGCCTTCGTTGCCGGCGTGAATCAGGCGGGCGAAACCGATACCCTGGATGCCGTCATAACGTCCTTCGGTATCGAGACCATCGACATAGGTCTTGAAGGCTGTGCGGTTGATCGCGCCGGATGTCGCTTCAAACAGGGCCTTTGTGCCCTCGAGAAGCGACAGATGCTGCTTGTAACGTCCGACGATCCGCGCGGCGGCTTCATCCGCATAGGCCTCGAATTTGGCGACGCGTTTGACCTCTGAGGCCCGGTAGAGCGACAGTGACATGCCAAGGCCGATCGCCGCAACAACGAGAAAGACCAGGGCAGGTAGAAATCGATTCAATTGGAAACTCCAGGGGGCCGGATGGCTGAAGACTGCACGGAACATGAAGGTGATGAACCGCTTGCAGGGTCAGTTCTGAATAAACGCGTCAAGATGGCGCAAAGCGTAGAAATACGAAGGTCTTGTTCTGCAGGCGCATTGACGGCTGACATGGCCTGCAAATGTTTGACGACATGTATTTTGATGACAGGTTAAGTCACGCAATACAATCGCTTTTTGTGCGGGCCGTTCTTTCTTTGTGCAATCCTGTTGCAGGCGGTCCTCGCTTGCCGCTGTGCAGTGGTATCGTTGCTGCAGGGAACTCTGACAGGCTTCGCCCGTTTATAGTGTGACAGATATAAACCAGGAAGGAGCAGATCATGAACAGGAACCAGCTTGAAGGTAACTGGAAGCAGTTCAAGGGCGAGATCCGTACCCAATGGGGCAAGCTGACCTCCGACGACGTCGATATCGTGGCCGGCGAGCGCGACAAGCTGATCGGCAAGATTCAGGAGCGCTACGGCAAGGCCGAGGCGGAGGCAGCGCGTGAGGTTGATGAGTGGATGTCGCGGCATTGATCGGCTGATCCGCCGGCAAGACGACGTCGCAAATTGAGTGAAAGGCAGCTGCGCCTGGCGCGGCTGCCTTTTCTGTGCGCAAGGCGAGGTGCAAATGCCTTCTCGCTAAGCATCTGCAAATATATGAGTTTTACACATAGCAGCCATGCGGACCAAATGTTCGCGATTGCTTGCATTTTGCCAGATTGAGCATAAATCAGAGTGACACAAGTCAAGGCGGACGGATTGTTCTGGCGCCGCTTGAAAGATCCCGGATCAGACCCGCAGACTGCGTTTTACGTGGAAAAGAGCCTGGAAATGGGGTCCCCGTTTTCGAAAGGATCAAGACCATGGCATGGCAGGATGTTGAACATAACTGGACGGAACGCAAGATGAAGGTTCGCGCCAAGTGGACGCGTCTTTCCAATGATGATCTCGATTTCATTGCCGGCAGCCGCGACAAGCTGATCTCGAAGATCCAGCAGCATTATGTGCGCGGTCGCGACGAGGCCGAGGTCGAACTGAATTCCTGGCTCGCCAACCGTCATCATTGATGGTGGGTTGGCCGTCCGCGCGAAAGCGGGGCAGTCATGATTTGCGGCGGCACTGACCGCCGATAAACAAACGGGCCGTATCCCTTGAGGGAACGGCCCGTTTCTTTTGCCATGGTTCGGTTATCGTCGCGCGAAATTGACGACGACGGCAACGGCGAAGAACAGCAGAAACAGAAAGAACAGGATCTGCGCGATACCCGCTGAAGCGCCTGCAATACCGCCGAAGCCGAGGGCTGCCGCCACAAGCGCGATGATGAAGAAGACGAGCGCGTAATAAAGCATCGTAAACCTCCTTGTTTGTCTGGCTTGTCTGTCTGGAGGAATAACGACGGCTGACGGAAATGGTTCCGATGCGGCAGAATCAAAAACAGGGGCGCCTGGCCCCTGTTTTTCATCTTCGCATTTTCCGGGAACGGGATCGCCGCTCAGGCCTCGGCGCTGCTGTGTTCTTCAAAGAACAGCGCCTGACTGATCAGCGCCTTGACCATGTCGGGGTTGAAGGGCTTGGTCACCAGAAAGGTCGGCTCAGGCCGTTCACCAGTCAAAAGCCGTTCCGGGAAAGCGGTGATGAAGATGACCGGCAGTGAATGGCTGGCGAGAATATCGTTGACAGCGTCGATGCCGGAGCTTCCGTCAGCCAGCTGGATGTCGGCCAGAACCATTTTCGGCTTTGTCCGCTGGAAGAGTTCGACGGCCTCCTTGTGGGTGCGGGCAATGCCGGTGACCCGGTGGCCGAGGCTCTCGACCATTTCCTCGATATCCATGGCGATCAGCGGTTCATCCTCGATGATCATGATATCGGTGGCGACCTGACGCGAGATCTCCGTGGAAGCCTCGTCGAGAAGGGCGTTGAGATCCGCTGCCGGAACCGAAAGGATTTCGGCGGTCTCCGCTGCGGAAAATCCCTCGAGCGAGACCAGAAGGAAGGCCTGGCGCGGTTTGGCCGGAAGAGCGAGCAGATTGGCCGCCGCCCGCTTTTCCCAGGAAAAGGGCGAGTCGATCTCGCCGATTTCAATTGTCGTGGAACTAAATAAAGTGGTGAAAAGTTTATACAGTGCGACCTTGTCGTCACCCTTGTCGGGGAAGAGAGAAACATCCGCGATCAGGGCTTCAAGGACAGCTGCCACATAGGCGTCTCCAGACGTCTGGGAACCGGAGACCGCGCGAGCGTACCGCCTCAGATACGGCAGATGCGCGGCGATACGAGTAGAAAGTGACATGTCTGATTGTCTCCTGCCTGATTGTCGTCGTGTGGTATGAATTGCAGTTAGAAACAGTCCTTCAAACGTAAAAAATGCGTGAGCGTGAAATTTGTTCCGCCGCGCCGGAACTTTTTCTGAAGCGCCACGTTTGTAGGACAGAAAATGAAATTCGACCATAGCGAGGCGATAAAGTGAAAAAGACGGTTGGCCTGCAGCAAGGCATGATGATGCCCGGCGCCTCGGACAATCCGAACGAGGCAATCAGCCGGCGCCTGAAAGCGCTCTATTCATCGATAGAGCAGGAGGAGATCCCTGATCGCTTTCTTGATCTTCTTGAAAAGCTCGATGCTGCTGAAGAAGCGGCGCGCAGTGTGAAAGAGGGTTGAGGCAACATGGCGACAAATGATCCGAGTTTCAAAAGGGACCTGCTGAAGACTTTGCCCAGCCTGCGCGCGTTCGCCGTGTCGTTGTGCGGGCATCCGGATCGTGCAGACGATCTTGTCCAGGATACGATCATGAAGGCCTGGGCCAAGCAGGACAGTTTCGCCGTCGGGACCAATCTCAAGGCCTGGCTGTTCACCATTCTGCGCAATGAATTCTACAGCCAGATGCGCAAGAGCGGCCGCGAGATCCAGGATCCCGACAATGTCTTTACCGACCGGCTGTCGATCCATCCAGCCCAGCACGGGGTGATGGATCTGAAGGACTTCAGAAAGGCCCTCGACAGCCTGCCGAGCGATCAGCGTGAAGCAATCATTCTGGTTGGTGCGTCCGGCTTCTCCTATGAGGAAGCGTCGGAGATCTGCGGCTGTGCCATCGGCACGATCAAGAGCCGCATTGCCCGGGCGCGGACAAAGCTTCAGGACATGCTGGCGATTGAAGGTGAGGGTGACTATGGCCCGGATGCCTCTTCGGCCGCAGCCATGACCGGAGCGATTTCGGCGCGGACCGCCTGAAGCCATATTCACTGACAGGTCCTGTCCCAATGCCACGCTCTTGCCGGCGTGGCTTTTTTGTTTGGCGGCGGCCAGCAGAAAGAGCCGGCCATCTCAGGATGGCCGGCCCGGGCTTCAAGCGTCAGAAATGAGGACGGATCGGGTCAGTCGCTGATGATGGCGCGCAACATCCAGAGCGCCTTTTCGTGGAAGGTCAGGCGCTGGGTCAGCATGTCTTCGGTGACAAGGTCGCCAGCCTCTCCCGCCGCCGCGCCAGCCTCTCGCATCTGCCGTACGGCTGTTTCATGTTCACTGATCAGATCACGCACCATGGCGTCGGCCGAAAGGCTGCTGATCGTCTTGCCATCGGGGGCGAAGCCGTTGCTGGCGCTGACGGTTTCCGGCGCGAGGAAGCCGATGGCGCGGATTCGTTCGGCAATGATGTCTGTTGCCGCGAACAGGGCGTTGTAATGTTCTTCCGTCAGTTCATGCAGCGAGCGGAACAACGGGCCGACGACATTCCAGTGATAGATGTGGGTCTTGATCGTCAGCCGGTAGGTGGCTGCGAGGATATTGGACAGCTGGTCCGCCATGTCGGAGCGATATTGCTCCGAAAGGCCTGTCTGCATCGTGCTTTCGTGCGATTTGGGTTTCAGAACGGCTGCAACATTGGCCATTTTGGTGTCTCCTTTCGCTGTTGTGCCCGCAGGATCACCGCTGGGCACTGTTCAGTCAGCCAGCCACAGGACCGGCCGCTTGTTCAAATAACGAATGAGGCTGCGGGCTTGTTCCTTGCATCCGGATTTTGCTTTGTGGCAAAAAAAAGGTGCGGGCACGGAACCAAAGCGCATGGCTTGCGTTTCCCGCCCGAGGCTTGCATCAATCAATTGGCCGGACATGCGCTTAAGTGGCTGACATGGGCGTTGCCCGTGGTGGCGAAACAGAAGAAGAAGAGCAGTGAAACATTTACCGCAGGAACTCGTGGAGGCGATCAAGGATGAATCGCGGCTCAGGATCCTGTCGCAATATATCTTGCGCTCAGAGGACGGGGATGCGGATTTCGATACGGTGACCTCTCAGGCTGCCAGGCTCTTGTCTGTGCCATTCGCCTTTCTGATGATCATCGATTTTGACCGCAACTGGGTTCAGTCCGCGTCCGGCATGGACATTTCCGACGTGGAGACGGAGAAGGGGCTCAGTGCCTACCCGATTGCCGGCGGGGTGGAGCCGGCGCTCGAGATCCACAATCCCCAGGAGGATCCGCGCTTCCTCCGGTCTGTGCCGGAATATCAGGGGCAGGTTGCTGTGTTTTTCGTCGGTGCGCCAGTCTATGTCCACGGCGTCAAGGCCGGCACACTCTGCGTTTTCGATACTAAGCCGCATGAAAAAACCCCGGTCGAGACGCTTGTCGCGCTCAGACGGATCGCCGATCTGGCCGGTTCTCTCTATGAATTGAAGGATGCCGCACGTGGCAAGGCGTCAGCCGATCTCGCCCTGTCGCGGGCGGAAACGCGCCACTCGCTGGCGCTCAGAGCCGCCAATATCGCCGCCTGGAGCTGGGACGGAACGTCCGAGGCGATCGAATGCGACAATACCTTGCGGGCGATGTTCGATCTGCCTGTCGGCGAGCCGGTGACCTTTCGCAAGGCGCTTGATGCCATTGCCCCCTCAATGCGGGCGTCAACCATGCGGGCCTTCAAGGGGGCGCTCTCGCGGGGTGAGGAATATCAGGGTGAGGTCAGGGTCAGTTCTTCCGGCCGCTGGCTTCTGGCGCTTGGCCGCACCTATGACAATCCCGTCAGCCAGCGCGGCGGCACCCGGCCGGTTTTCGGCGTTGTGGTTGACATCACCGCGACCAAGGCCTCGGAGGAGAAGACGCGGCTTTTGCTGCGCGAGCTCAATCACCGGGTCAAGAACACACTCGCCATCGTCCAGTCCATCGCCAGCCAGACGCTCAGGCGGTCGCGTTCGTCCGCCGAGTTCACCATGTCGTTTTCGGCGCGGCTGCAGGCACTTTCTCTGGCGCATACGCTGCTGTCAGACGAACAATGGGGCGCCATCGAAGTGGAGCGATTGCTGCGCTCGCAGATCGCACCCTATACCGATCGCTTTGATCGCCAGATCGAGATTGATGGCGACACGGTCTATCTCGATCCCGACGAGGCCCTGGCACTTGGCCTTGTGATCCACGAACTGGCCAGCAATGCCGCCAAGTTCGGCGCGCTCACCGCCGAGCGCGGCATGGTGAAGATCGCTGTGCGGCGCGTTGTCGGGAAGCAGGGGCGCTATCTCGATCTCAGCTGGCAGGAGGTTGGCGGACCGCCGGTGGCGGTTCCGGATCAGCAGGGTTTCGGCTCGGTGCTGATCAAGCGCAGCCTCGACAAGGTGGTCGGCAGCCGGGTCGACGTTTCCTATGCGCGAAGCGGGCTGGAAGTTCATATCACCATGCCGCTCAGAACACGCTGAACCCTGTTTTTTAGGGCCCGAAAAGAACATTGTTTCATATTACATGAAGGCCCGGGAAGTCCGGGCCTTTCGCGTTTTCCGGCGGCACATCTTTCCGCAATGCGCCTCTTTTGAGCGCAGTTTTTCGGGAACCGGACAGCGTCCGACACGTTTTCCCAATCAGCGAGACGGGTCGGGAAGCCAAAGCCCGGCGCGCTCGAGATGAATGAAGAAAACAGGAGTTTCATATGCTTCGCAAGATTCTTTCGACCACCGCAGTTGTCGCACTCATGGCAGCGGGCGTTGCCCAGGCTGAAGACAGCACGACAACGGGCAAAGTGGGAATGGAGGTGCAGGCTCCTGCTGATACCTCTGCCAATCCGCTGTTTCCCGATGACAAGATGGGCGAAAACGGCTCATCCTTCTTTGATGCCGGCGATCACCAGATCCTCGCCAGCACCGTGCTTGGCTGGCCTGTCTATGGCATGAGCGCGAAGGACGGCAAAATGCAGAGCATCGGTGATGTCAACGACATCGTCATGGCGCCGGATGGCAGCGCCAAGGCGCTGGTGATCGGCGTCGGTGGATTTCTCGGTGTCGGCGAAAAGAATGTCGCCGTCGCGGTTGACCGCGTGAGCTGGAAGGCCAGTGACGAGGGCAATTACCTTTCCGTCGATGCCACCAAGGAAGATCTTGAAAATGCGCCTGCCTTCGAGCCGGATGACACGAATGTCCTGCGGGTTGGCGCCGTGAACATGGAAAGTCTTGAAAAGACCTATCACAAGACCGCCCGCAATGTCTCAGACGCTGCCGGTACGGCCTATGACAAGCTCTCGAATGGCATTGCCAATGCCGCCGACAAGACCGGCGACGCGTTGAAAAAGACCTCCGACAGCATGGCCTCGGCCGCCAAGGACATGACGGATTCGGTTGAAGGCACGGCCCCGAAGAAGAGCGATCTGGCGCAGATGACGCCGGTGGCGCCAGGCGGCTTCAGTGCCGATCAGCTGAAGGGGGCACCGGTTCTGTCGCAGAGCGGCGATGAAGTCGGCGAGGTCTCGAATGTGATCATGGGCAATGACGGCATTGAAGCCTATGTTGCCGATGTCGGCGGCTTCCTTGGCGTTGGCGAGAAACCGGTTGCGATTGCGCCGGCGGCGGTGACGATCATGAAGGACAAGGATGGCAATCTGGTCATCGATACGGATTTCGACCAGAACACACTGAAGGATCATGTCGCCTACAGTGCCGATGCCTTCCAAAATGACCCCGAGAAGGTTCTGCTGAACTGATCGACAGCTTCTGTCGCGATTGGCCCACCGGAGTGCTGCTCCGGTGGGCCTTTTGCGTTTCAGCCATGCCAGTAGCCGTCTTCGCCCTTGGTCAGGATCGGGGAGGCAAATGCCGCGTGGACGTGGGGAACGAGACTGTTGTCAAAGGCTTCGATGGCTTCAAGGCCACGCTTCGACTGCAGCATGGCGACGGCGATGGCCACCGGCTTGACGCCGCAGGAGCGCAGCAGCTGAAGCCCGGCCAAGATCGATTTCCCCGATGAAATCACATCATCGACAAGCACGACACGGCGCCCCTCGAGCAGCGGCAGCATGCGCGGATCGACATAGAGCCGCTTTTGCTGTTCCGGCGTGGTGATCGATGAGATCGGCACGGAAAGCTCCTCGCGGTACCAGAATTTCCTTGAGGTGCCGAGCGGCACATAGCGGCCATGGGCAAGCTTGTGGGCAACGGGGGCGGCAAGCGTCAATCCCAGCGTCGGCAGGCCGACGATCACCTCCGGCGCATAGGCTTTCAGCCGGTCGGCAACATCGCCGGAGAGCGCATCAAGCACGGAAAACGAAGCCTGATTGACGATCAGCGAGGCCAGCGCCGATGTCCCGTCGGAAAGCGGGCGGATCGGCAACAGCAGCTGGCGGCCATCGGCAAGGGTTGCGGGATAGAAGCGATCGAGCGGTGCCGATGCGTCGAAACTTGCGGCGGGATGGATCTCCTGCCAGAAATGATGCGGTTCCATGAATGCCACGCCGGAAAACCGGCCCCGGTTTTGTGTTCTCAGAGCGTTGTTCGTCTATCCGTCCGGATGCCGAAACATGTTCTAAGCTATTGAATCTACGCATTGCGCCTGCTGAAAACCGGTTTCGGTTTCCAGACCGATGCGCTAGGCTGTCTGTCTTATAGCAGCAGCATTCTGTTTTGCAGCATTCAGGTGAAGGAAAAGGGACGAAATGACGAAGCTTGAAACCATTGACGCGGCCATGACCGCCGATCTCGATTTCTGGACCGCGCTTCGCCATGATCTTCATGCCCATCCCGAACTCGGCTTCGAGGAGACCCGCACCAGTGCTCTTGTTGCCGAATGTCTGGAACAGGATGGCATCACCGTCACCCGCGGGCTGGGCGGAACCGGGATAGTCGGCACGCTGCAGGTCGGAAATGGCACCCGGGTGATCGGGCTGCGTGCCGATATGGATGCACTTGCCATGCCGGAAACGGCAGAGCGGCCCTATAGGAGCACCGTCCCCGGCAAGATGCATGCCTGCGGCCATGATGGCCATACGGTGATGCTGCTGGCCGCTGCCCGCCATCTGGCGCGCACGAAAGATTTCTCCGGTACGGTACATTTCATCTTCCAGCCGGCGGAAGAAGGGCGGGGCGGGGCGAAGAAGATGGTCGAGGACGGGCTTTTCCGCCAGTTCCCCTGCGATGCCGTCTACGGCCTTCACAATATGCCGGGGCTTGATCCTGATGAGATGGCGGTGGTCGAAGGGCCGCAGCTGGCCTCCTCCGACAGCTGGTATGTAACGATGAAGGGCATCGGCACCCATGGCGCCAAGCCGCATCTCGGCCGCGATCCGGTGACGGCGGCCGGCAGCTTTCTTGCCAGCCTTCAGGCGATCATCGGCCGGGTCGTCGATCCGCTTCAGCCGGCAGTCGTCTCGGCCTGTTCTGTGCAGGCAGGCGACCCCAAGGCGTTGAATGTGATCCCGGATTTTGTCGAGATCGGCGGCACGGCGCGGGCCTATTCTGCCAAGGTCCGCGATCAGCTGGAAGAAGAAATCGGCCGGCTGGCGCGCGGTACGGCAGCGGCTTTCGGGATTTCTGCGGATTACCGCTTCGTGCGCCGCATTCCCCCGGTCATCAATGCGGCTTCCCCGACGGCAACAGCGCTTGAAGCGGCCCGTGCCGTCTTCGGGGACAAGACCCTAACGGCCTTTCCGCCGTCAACGGCTGGTGACGATTTCGCCTTTTTCGGCCAGGAAATTCCTGGCTGCTATGTCTGGCTTGGCAATGGCCCGGCCCGCGACGGGGCATTGCATCACAATACAGGCTATGATTTCAATGACGCGGCCATTATCCCGGGCGCCGCTTTCTGGGTGTCGCTGACCGAGACGGAGCTGAAGGCGGGCTGAGGGTCACAACACCCTCAGCACCGGATCTTTCAGCAAAGTGCCGGCGACGACATCCGAAATACCCTGATCGGTCTGATGCGGTCCGGCATTGCAGGCAAGTGTCGCACCGACGGTTGCCTTGAAGGTGAGGTAGGGCGGCTGCCAGTCGACAATCGCGCCGGCCGCTTCGCGCAGGGCCGCAAAATCTCGGGCAACCGCATCGAGCGGACGATCCGAGACCAGGCCCGAGAGGGGCAGTGCCAGAAGGGCTTTCAATTCCCCGTCAGCCGCGACCGCCATGCCGCCACCGGCTTCGATCAGCGCATTGGCGGCGATTGCCATGTCTTCCTCGTTGCCGCCGAAGACGGTCAGATTGTGGCTGTCGTGGGAGATGGTCGTTGCCATGGCGCCCTGCCACTGGCCCCAGAAACGCAGGAAGCCGGTATGTGGCACGGCTTCCGCCCGGCCATGGCGATGGATGACTGCAATCAGCGTGGTCCCGTCTGGTTTGACGACCATGCCATTTTCGACCGCTGCCTCCATCTTCCCCCATTCGGTGAAGCGCGGTTTGTCGATCGTGGCGATCTCGACGCGTTTGCCCTGCGCCCTGACCCTGAAGTCATCGGCGGTCAGCTGCGGCACTTTCACCGACGCGGCCAGCAGGCTTGAGTCCGTATCCGGGCAGGGGGCAATGGTCACGCCGTTTGCGGCAACGACAGCGCCATTGGCAATCACCGAGCGGGCGCGGAACGTTTCCAGGTCTTCGAACAGCACGATATCGGCACGGCGTCCGGCGGCGATCAGGCCGAGATCGGGGCGGGTAAGGCGATGTGCGGCGTTCAGTGTCGCCGCCTGCAGGGCCTGTTGCGGGCTCAGCCCAAGGGCGGTCAGCTTGCGGATCAGCGCGTCAAGCCCGCCCTCCTGCAACAGGTCGTCAGGGAAAACGTCATCCGTTGCCAGCGTCATGGTCGAGGGCCAGTTCGGCAGCGTCTGCAGTGCGCCAACGATCTCCGGCAGCAGATAGGGATGTGAACCGCGCAGCTCGACAGAAAGCCCGGCGCGCAGCTTTTCGAGAAAGTCCGCGGCAGAGGTCAGTTCGTGATCGGAGGAAACACCCGCCGCCATGAAGGCCGAAAGTCTGGCATCCTTCAATCCGCGCGCATGGCCGAAGACCGGCTTTCCGGAGGCAAGCCCCGCCTGCATGATGGCGCTCATGCGTGGATCGCGGGCGATCACGTCTTCCATATTCATCATTTCGGCAATACCGCCGATTTCCGGCCAGGCCAGCATCTCGGTCATGGCATCGGCATCGATGTCAGCGCCAGCCAGTTCCAGCCCCGGTGCTGAAGGCACGCAGGATGGCGCCAGAATAATGGCGCGCAGCGGCAGGGCGCGGATGGCGTCTATGGCCCAGCGCACGGCGGCAGGGCCATGGACATTGGCGAATTCATGCGGATCCCAGACGATGGTGGTGACACCGCGCGCCAGCATGGCCTTCGCATAGGTTGCGGGCGTCACCATCGAGCTTTCGATATGCATGTGACTGTCGATCAGGCCCGGCGCAATGAAGCTGCCCGTGGCGTCGATCAGCTCTGCTGCATCGCTGCGTGCGGCCGGCGCATGCACCGAGGCAATCAGCGGGCCGACAAGGCCGATATCGGCAGCGCGGATCTCACCGGTGGCGACATCGACGAGGCTGCCGCCTGCAATCAGAAGGTCGAACGCGGCATCGCCACGCGCTGCAGCGACGGCGCGGGTGCGCAGGCGGCCGTCGGCAAGGTCTTCCGGTTCGGCGCGAAGATCGGTCATCGGTCCGCCTCCGACAACAGGGCCGACAGGATCAATTCATGAGCGGCATGTTCATCGACACCGCTGATCAGCCCGGCATTGGGAGCGGCCTTGTGGGGGCGGTTTTCGACCACGGTGCGGCCGCGCGTGTGAACGCCAGCCAGTTCCATATCAATACGAACCGTCTGCATGGTGACGAGGTCCGGCCGGACGAGGGCTACAGCGGCTGCAGGGTCGAAAAAGGCCATCCGGTCGCGCCCGCGCGCGCGGGCGATATCGAGAAAACCCTCGGTCAGATCGCCAAGAAGGGCGGCATTTGCGCCGGATCTTTCGCGAATTGCCGCGACATCCTCCGCGCCGATCGTCACCTTCCTGCAGAAATCGAGATCAGCCATCTTCAGCGGCAGGCCGTGAGCCAGCACGATGGCGACGGCTTCCGGGTCAGCCAGGGCGTTGAATTCCGCAGAGGCGGTGTGATTGCCCATCGTCGCGCCGCCGCCCATCCAGATGAGTTCATCGATTTTCGGCGCCAGATCGGGGCGGGCAAGGCACAGAATGGCGATATTGGTGAGCGGGCCAAGCGCCAGAATGCGCCGCGGACCGGCACCTGCTGCAAGCCAGCCGACAAGGGCCTCCAGCGCCGGCCCTGAAAAATCTTCCGGCGCCGGTTCCAGCTGTGCACCGGTGCTCGGCATGCCGGTCTTGCCGAGAATGGTCTCGGCCGTTTCCACCGCGCCGAGAATGGCGCGATCCGCTCCGACATGAACCGGAAAGCGGAAGGAAAAGGCCTGCGCGGCGGCGGCGGCATTGGCGCGCACCTGCGCAAGCGGAGCATTGCCGAAGACCAGTGAAACGCCGTCAATGGCAAGCCCGGCCGCCCGCACGGTCAGAACCGCCGCGAGGTCGTCAAAGCCCATATCGGTATCGATCCATACGCCCATGATGTCAGGCCTTCAGCACGGCGGCATTTTCAACCGGCAGCGAGAAGGCAACGGTTTCACCGATGGCGTAGGCGGGCAATGTGGCATCGATATCGGCCTTGATCTGGCCGATTGGCGTATGCAGCACATATTCGCGCTGTTCGCCGACAAAGGCGGCGCCCATGATCGTGCCGCGATGCGGGCCTTCGCCAAGGCGGACTGCGGTCGGGCGGAAGGCAAGTCCTGCAGCCTCTTCCGGCAAGACGCCTTCGGCCATGAAGGCCTCGCCTTTGCCCTTCATCATGCCGCCCTCGATGGCAAAGATGTTCTCGAAGCCAACGAAATCGGCAACGAAACCGGTTTCGGGATGGCGATAGATCTGCTCCGGCGTGCCGATCTGCTCGATCAGTCCGTCATTCATGACGACGATCCGGTCGGCAAGCGACAGGGCTTCCGACTGATCATGGGTGACGAAGATCATCGTCAGCCCGCTGTCGCGCTGAACGCGCTGCAACTCAGTGCGCATTTCAAGGCGCAGGCGCGCATCGAGATTGGAAAGCGGCTCGTCAAGCAGCAAGACCTTCGGTTCCATCACCAGAGAGCGGGCAAGCGCGACGCGCTGCTGCTGGCCACCGGAAAGCGCGGCTGGCTTGCGCTCGGCAAGATGGGCAAGGCCAACCGTTTCAAGGCCGCCCTTCACCTTGGCATCGAGCTCGCCGCCGCGCATGCCCTTCAGGCGCAGCCCGAAAGCGACATTTTCATAGACCGAGAGATGCGGGAACAGCGCATAGGACTGGAACATCAGTCCGACCGCGCGCTTGTTTGGCGGCACGCGGGAGATATCGGTTCCATCCAGCATGATCCGCCCCGCAGTGGGGCTCATCAGACCGGCGATCGCGCGCATGGTCGTGGTCTTGCCGCAGCCTGAAGGTCCGAGAAGCGCGATCAGCTCGCCCTTGTCGATGGAGAGATCGAGGCTGTCGACAGCGACTGTCTTGCCATAGGAAAGGGTGAGCTTTTCGAGCGTGAGATAAGAAAGATCAGACATAGCGGGTAAAGCCCAGGAAGCGTTCAGCGATCATGACGATGCCGATCGACAGGAATGCGAGAAGCGCGGAAAGCGCGGCGATCGAGGGGTCGTAGGTGGTTTCCATATAGCCGAGCATATCGACGGGCAGCGTGTGAATGCCCGGGCCGGAGAGAAACAGCGAGACCGGAACCTGATTAAATGACGTTACAAAACCGAGGATGAAGGCCGAGAGCACGCCGCCACGGATATTCGGCAGGATAACGCGAAAGAAGGCGCCGACCCGGCTGGCGCCGAGCAGTACGGCCGCCTCTTCGATATCGGAACGCAGGTTCTGCAGGCTGGCCGAGACCACGCGCACCGCATAGGGAATGATCAGTGCCGTGTGGGCACAGAACAGCGCCAGCGAGACTTTCAGCTGCAGCGGCACGACGAAATAGCGCAAAAGCGCCAGACCGACGATGATACCCGGCACGATGATCGGCGATGAGACGATCAGCCTGACGGCCTCAGCACCCGGCACCTTGTAGCGCGACAGCGCGTAAGCCGCGGGAACGCCGAGGATGAGGGCGGCCAGCGTGCCGAAGATGGCAAGGAACATCGACACGCCGAAGCTTGCGCGGAAACTGTCGATGGTGAAGACCTTGTAGACCCACTTCAATGACAGGCCAGGCGGCGGAAAGGCGAGATTGTTGCCGGAGGAAAGCCCGGCCATGACGATGACGACAAAGGGGCCGATCAGAAACAGAAGAACGGCGGCAAGTGTCAGCAGGGTTGCGAGACGTTCGGCTCTCATTTTCCACCTCGCGCAGATGCGACGCGTTTCAGCACCATATTGGCCGAGAAGCTCATGACCATCAGGATGAAGGCGATCACGCTCGCGGTGACGAGATCATTGGCGACCGTGACGCGCTGGTACAGCAGGGTTTCGAGCATGAGAACCTTGGAGCCGCCGAGAATGGCGGGGGTGATATAGGCGGTGAGCGAGCCGGTGAAAACCAGCGTGCCGCCAATGACGAGGCCCTCGCGGGTGAGCGGCAGGACCACCTTGTAGAAGACCTGGAACCAGTTGGCGCCGAGCACGCGGGCAGCAGCAATGGCATCGCGCGGCATGTTCTCAAGCGCTGATACCAGCGAAATGATCATCAGCGGCAGGAAGAGCTGCAGCAGGCCGATGGTGATGGCTGTCTCGGTAAACAGAAAGCGGATCGGCTCGTCGGTGAGGCCGATCGCCACCAGCGCCTTGTTGACGATGCCGGTGCGGCCCAAAATGACGATCCAGGCATAGGTGCGTGCGACCGGCGAAATCATCAGCGGCAGGACGACAAGTCCGACCATGCGCCCCTTGGAGGCCGGCGGAAGGCTGACAATCGACAGCGCTGCGGCATAGCCGATAATGGCAGCGAGGAAGGTCACCAGCACGCCGAGCCGGAGCGTTCGAAAGAACACGACCTGGTTCAGCGACTTCGAGAAGAAGTCGATATAGGCGGCAAGCGTCCATTGTCCGTCGATATGGATACCCTGCGAAAGCAGAACGATGACGGGCACGAGAAAGACGAGCCCGGCAAACAGAGCGGCCGGCAGGACGAGTGCCATGGCTTCGGCGCGGCTTTGGAACATGTGTCGATAACCTCTGAAAGGACACACGGCGGGTCTCATCCGCCGTGTGTCTTGAAGCTTGCAGACGGCCGCAAAGCCGCCTGCCGGATTGTCAGGCCTTACTGGCCAACCTTGTCATTCCATTCGGAAAGCCACTGATCGCGATAGTCGAGTGCGGTGGCCGAGGGGATCAGCTTCAGGCTTGCGGCCGTGTCGGCACCATAGGTGATGCTGTTGGCGACTTCGTCGGAAACCTTGACGTCCTTGTTGGCCGGGCTGTCGACCAGGGCGTCTGCCAGCTTCTGCTGCACTTCGGTGGAAAGCCAGTAATCCATGAACTGCTCCGCGAGCTCTTCATGGCCGGAATTCTTGGTCATGACCATGACGTTCATGCCGCCGGTCTGGCCTTCCTTCGGCGTTGCCCATGCGAGCGGCAGGTCCATGTTCTTGAACATGCCCCAGGCAAAACGGCCGACCGGTGCCGCCCAGATCTCTTCCTGTTCCATCAGCTGTGCCAGCTGCGAGGACTTGACGTAGAAGGTGACGAAATCGTCCTTGTGTTCGCCAATGGCTTCGATCGGCTTTTCAAGTGTCGGGCTGTCGTCTCCCATGGCGAGACCCAGCATGTAGAGCGACGGCGGGCCCTGATTGGTGGTGACGTTCGGGAAAGCCACTTCGCCGGCCAGTTCCGGCTTCAGCAGGTCGGCCCAGCTGTCGACCTTGACCTTGTCTGTGCGGTAGACGATCGAGGTGCCGTAGAAGGTGTAGCCGACGCTCATGCCATCGCCGTTCGGATCCTTGGCGATATCATAGAGCTTGTCGTAGTTGGAAAGCTTGGAATAGTCGATCGGTGCGATCAGGTCCTGGCGGGCGGCCTGCAGCGCATCGGCCATGGAGATCACGGCCATGTCGACGACAGGATGCTCCTTGTTGGCTTCCATCTTGGCCAGACGCTCGACGCTGTTGCCGGTCTCAACGACAAGCTTGCAGCCGCAGATCTGTTCAAAGGGGTCGTAAACCAGTTCCTTGAACTGGTCCTGGGACAGGGCATAGACCGAAATGGTCAGCGTCTTGTCCTCGGCCGAGGCCATCGACGCGGAAACGGCAAGCGCCGCGCCTGCCAGAAGTAGTGTCTTGCGCATTGTTTCAGTTCTCCTTCACGAGAGGTTCAGGGACGGCTTTGCTGCCGTCTTCTGCTGGTGCCGGACCGGTGGACCGGCGGATCACAAGCTCCATGGCGACACGGTCAGGATCGGCTGAAACCATGTCGGAGCCCGTTTCTGTCTGGCCACCGTTTTCGATGGCTGATTTCAGGGCAGCGATGGCGATGCGACCGATCGTGCCCATATCCATGCGCATGCTGGTCAGTGCCGGCATGACGGATGATGAGAAGACGAGGTCGTCAAAACCGGCGACCGAGGCCATGGCCGGGACGGCAATGCCGGCATGTTGCAGTTCCGTGAGAATTCTCAGCGCTTGAAGATCCGACGTTGCGGCAAAGGCGGTGAAACCGCGCGCATGCCAGCCCGACGGGTTGAGAACCGCATTCGCGCCGTGAAAGCGTCTCAGATCATCCATCCAGACGGTTTCGACGATGCCGGAATGATCAAAGCCAGCACGAATGCCGCCGAGCCTGTCATTCTGGACGATGGAATCGGGATTGTTGCCGACCAGAAGCAGCCGGCGATGGCCATGCTCCTTCAGATGCCTTCCCAGTGTCCGGCCGCCTTCCCAGTGATCGGCGGCAACCGTATTGCCGGGCGTGGAGGGCGAATCAATCATTGCCACGGGGCAGCCCGTCGCGGCAATGCGGGTGCCGCGCCTTGGAATGACGACGAGCCCGTCCACCTGCCGGTCAACCAGCCGCTGGATCGCCTCGGTCTGGGTGTGGACCGCACCGCGCGAATCGGCAATCAGAACACCGAAGCCCATTTCGGCCGCGGCATGTTCAATGGCCTGGGCAATCTGTGGAAAAAGCGGATTGGCGATATCAGGCAGAACCAGACCGATGACGCCGGTCTGGCCGGTGCGCAATGCGCGCGCCGAGGAACTTGGCACATAGCCGATCTCGTCCGCGACCGCGCGAACGCGCGCAGCGAGCTCCGCCGAGACCCGCCCCTTGCCCGAAAGTGCATTGGAGGCGGTGGCCGTGGAGATCTGCAATCGTGCGGCAATCTCGGAAAGGCTGGCGCTGCGTCGCTTCATCGGTTCAATACGTGATTAATCGTTTAAGCAACCATGGCCTGAATCATCTGACTTGTCGAGTCCTCTTCTGCGTCGTGACCAAGAAAACATCGTCGCGCCATGGTGGCGACAGGGCGAAAACTGTCGCTGAAACTTCAGAAATGGCGGCTTGCGCGGAAGAAGCTGCTTGGATAGTTTTTGATAAAGCGTGCTTTCGAAAGACTTCTGGAGGCCCATGATCCATCTTTATAAAGCCGGCGGCGAGCGCAGTGTTCTGGCAAGCTCCGGTCCCGCTCTGCCGCTTGATGACGACGTGGTCTGGATCGACATGCTCGATCCGTCCGAGGCCGACATTCATCATGTCGAGAGCCTGCTCGGCATTTTGATGCCGACGCGCGAATCGCTGAAGGATATCGAGCCCTCCAGCCGTTTCTATACCGAGGGCTCGACGGTCTATATGACGGCATCACTGGTGATGAATGTGGATTTCGGGCTGGCACATCTGACCGATGTCGGCTTCATTCTGACGGGCGGACGGCTGATCACGATCCGCCATGCGGAGCCCAAGCCTTTCTTCCTGTTCGCTGCCGATATGCGGCGGCTGGATATCGCGCCGGGTCAGGGCACCAAGGTGCTCGCCTGTCTTCTCGATACGATCGTCGACCGGACGGCAGAGATTCTCGAACTGGCCGTCGCCAAGATCGACAATATCTCGATCGCGGTTTTCGGCGAGGGTGCCAGGGGCCGGCGGCGTCCGCCGGCGGAACTCGAGGAGCGGCTGATCGAGATCTCCTCCTATCACCGCCTTGTCAGCAAGACCCGCGACAGCCTGACGACGCTGTCGCGGCTGTCGACCTATCTGCAGTCGCTGCGGCGGGTGAAGGATGACAAGGACACCAAGGATCTCTGCCGCATCGTCGCGCGCGATATCCAGTCGCTGACCGAGCATACCGGCTTCGTCTCATCGAATATCTCGTTCCTGCTTGATTCGGCGCTTGGCCTGATCAATCTGGAACAGAACAATATCATGAAATTATTTTCCGTGGTTTCCGTCATTTTTGCTCCGCCGATGCTGATCGCCGGAATCTATGGGATGAACTTCGATGTCATGCCCGAATTGCACTCGAGTTTCGGCTATCCGGCGGCGCTGGGGCTGATGTTTCTCACAGGATTTTTCGCAATCTACTGGCTCCGTTCGCGCGGCTGGTTCTAGACATCTGTTAAGACAAGACTTTCGTCGTACAGGTCAGGCGCAAAGGCCGGTCGTCAACGCCTTGACTAGGGGGGAACCTAAAACTATGGTGCGGCCGACTTTCACAAGGGAGAATATGCGCTCTATGCCGCATTTTCCGGCTTGTGAGCGCAGCGGCAGATAGGGACGAGGTGGCCATGCCGCGAAATGAGGAAGAAGAAAGTCTTGAGGAACGCCGTTTCCAGCTTGAAAAGCAGGTAAAGGCGCTTCGCAAGCAAAGAGGGAACGGGGACGAGCCGGAGGCACCTTCAAAGGTCAGCGACAGAAAACAGATGTCGCAGGGACTGAAACTGTCGAGTGAGTTCATTTCGGCGGTTTTCGTGGGCTTCATGATAGGCTATCTTCTCGATCGCTTCGCCGGTACAGGTCCATGGGGAATGGTGATTTTCATTCTTCTCGGATTTGTTGCCGGTGTTTTGAATGTTTTGCGCGCCATTGGCGTTGTCAGGCAGCCCGAGGATCGGCTAGATGGGGACAATCAATAGCCGGTCTCGACAGAGGCGCCGTTATGGATGGATTTGCCTGCCCTTTCCGGGTGGGAGTGATGAAAGAGAGAGCTCAAGGTGTCAAACGATCCGACCCATCAGTTTCTGATTCATAATATTGTGCCGATCAATGTCGGCGGGGTGGACCTCTCCTTTACAAATGCGTCGCTCTACATGGTTCTTACCGTGGCTGCCACGGCTGGCTTCATGTATTTCGCAACCGCCAAGCGCGGGCTGATCCCGTCGCGGTCCCAATCGGTTGCCGAACTGGTTTACGAGTTTATCGCATCGATGCTGAGGGAAGGCGCGGGGGCGAAGGGAATGGTCTTCTTCCCCTTTGTGCTGACGCTGTTCATGTTCATTCTGGTGGCCAATCTGATTGGCATGTTCCCCTATTTCTATTCGGTGACAAGCCAGATCCTGGTGACATTCTCGTTGGCGCTTCTGGTGATGATCATCGTCACGGCCTATGGCTTCAAGAAGCATGGCATCGCCTTCATGAAAATCTTCGTGCCGCCGGATGTGCCGATGCTGCTTCTGCCGCTGGTCTTCCTGATCGAGTTGATCTCGTTCCTGACCCGGCCCGTCAGCCTCTCTGTCCGTCTTTTTGCCAACATGCTCGGCGGTCACATCACGCTCAAGGTTTTTGCCGGATTTATCGTCGCGCTGAGTTCGCTCGGTGCTGTCGGTGTCGGTGTTTCGATCCTGCCGCTCGCCATGACCGTGGCGCTGACGGCACTGGAACTGCTTGTCGCATTCCTGCAGGCTTACGTCTTCGCAGTTCTGACATGCATGTATCTCAATGACGCGGTCAATGGCGGAAGCCATTGATCCGGGAATGACGGTGTTTCGGCTCATCTGTCGGTTCGCCTGTCGCTCAACAAGCCGCAACAACCCATCTTAAGGAGTTAACTTATGGACGCGGAAGCAGCAAAATACATCGGTGCCGGTATCGCATGCGTTGGCATGGGCGGTGCAGCCATGGGTCTTGGCCGTATCTTCGGTGACTACCTCGCCGGCGCTCTGCGCAACCCCTCTGCAGCTGACGGCCAGTTCGGCCGCCTGATCTTCGGCTTCGCCGTTACCGAAGCTCTGGGCATCTTCTCGCTGCTGGTTGCCCTGATCCTGCTCTTTGCCGTCTGATTTCCACAACGGAAATTAAGACAGGGCCATTGACGGCCACGGCGCGCTTCAGTGTCGTGGCCGGTCTCGGCAAAGACTTTTGGAGATGAGTATGTTCGTGACACCGGCATTTGCCGAAACGGCTCATGGTGCAGCCGCCGGAACGGAAACGGCGCTGGAAGAAGCGACCACCCATGCGGATAAGATCGTCTTCCCGCCCTTTGACGCGTCGACCTTTCCGTCACAGTTCCTGTGGCTGGTCATCACGTTCGGCGTTCTCTACTTTCTGATGAAGAGAGTTATCGTTCCGCGCGTTGGCGCAATTCTGGAAGACCGGCATGACCGGATTGCCCAGGATCTGGACGAGGCGAGCCGCCTGAATTCAGAAGCGAGCGCGGCCATGGCGGCCTATGAGCGCGAACTTGCCGCGGCCCGCTCAAAAGCCCGTGACATTGCGTCCGCCGCCGCCGAGAAGGCACGCGCCGAAGCCGATGCCGAACGGCATAAGCTTGAAGGTGAGCTGGCCGAAAAGATTGCCGGCGCAAGCGCACATATCGATGCCGTCCGTGCCGAGGCGCTGGCTGAAGTCGGCGCCATCGCCGAGGAAACGACGGCTCTGATCGTTACCCACCTGATCGGCGGTCGCGTTGCCAAGGCGGATGTCGCCAGCGCCGTTACCGCGGCCAAGGAGGGCTGATCCATGGAATTCGATGCAACATTTTTTGCCTTCGTTGGCCTGGTGATTTTTGTCGTCGCGATCGTCTATCTGAAGGTCCCGGCGATGATGACCAAGTCGCTGGACGGGCGTGCGGAAAGCATCCGTACCGAACTCGCCGAAGCAAAGCGTCTGCGTGAAGAAGCCCAGCACCTGCTGGCCGATTACCAGCGCAAGCGCCGTGAAGCCGAGCAGGAAGCCAAGGGCATCATCTCGGCTGCCGAGCGCGAGGCCGCTTCCATCAAGGAAGAAGCCCGCCAGAAGACAGAAGATTACATTGCACGCCGCACGGCCCTCTCGGAACAGAAGATCCGCCAGGCCGAAAGCGAAGCGCTGGAAGCCGTGCGTGGTGCGGCTGTTGATCTGGCTGTTGAAGCAGCGCGCAGCGTTCTCGAAAAGAAATCCACCGATGCCGTTCAGGCCAAGCTTTTCGCCAAGTCCGTTGAAGAGGTCAAGGCGAGGCTGAACTGAACCGGACACGGTTTGAAGATGACGAAGCAAGCGCCCCACGCGCTTGCTTTTTTGTTTTTCGTGCATAAATTCCGCAGGCCGCGAAGACGGCAATGCGTGAAGGATAGAATTGAAAGGTGGCATCCATGGCGAAGCTGATTGACGGGAAGGCGGTTGCCGCCGAAATCATCGAGAAGATCAAGCTGGCTTCGGCGGACCTGACGAAACGTACGGGCGTCATTCCGGGGCTCGCCGTTGTGATTGTCGGCGATGATCCGGCAAGCCACACCTATGTCGCCGCCAAGGGACGCCGTGCCAAGGAATGCGGATTTCACTCGATCCAGATCACGCTCGAGGCTGATACCAGCCAGGCGGATCTCGAAGCCCATGTGGCCGCGCTGAACGCAGATCCCGCCGTCCACGGCATACTGGTGCAGCTGCCGCTGCCGCGTCATCTCGATGAGGATCGCGTGGTGCAGATGATCCTGCCGGAAAAGGACGTCGATGGCCTCAATGTCGTCAATGCCGGCAAGCTTGCCACGGGCGACTTCAACACCGGGCTGATTTCCTGCACGCCGGCGGGTGCCATGGTGCTTGTCCGTCGGGAACGTGGCGATGATCTCTCCGGCCTGTCGGCGGTCGTGATCGGCCGTTCCAATCTCTTCGGCCGTCCGATGGGGCGGCTGCTGCTGGCTGCCAATGCCACCGTCACCATGGCGCATTCACGCACCGCCGATCTGGCCGCTGTCTGCCGTCAGGCGGACATTCTGGTGGCTGCCACGGGGCGGGCGGAAATGGTCAAGGCAGACTGGGTCAAGCCGGGGGCGACGGTGATCGATGTCGGCATCACCCGTGTTCCGGCGCCGGAAAAGGGGGAGGGCAAGACGCGACTGATCGGTGACGTCGATTTCGCCGCCGTCGAGACGATTGCCGGGGCGATCACGCCCGTGCCGGGCGGCGTCGGGCCGATGACGATCACCATGCTGATGGCCAATACGGTGATAGCAGCCTGCCGCGCGGCGGGCGTGGATGTTCCGCGCTTCTGAAACGTTTCAGATCGTCGGCGAGATCTTTGCCGCGCCATCTTGCAAGGCAGCGGAACGCGGTGTAACAGGCTAAGGGTGCAGATCGTTTCTCGATCGCCGATCTGCTCCCCAAATCCTTAAAACCTCGCCCGGCCGTCCCGGCCCGATGAAGCATTTTGCCATGCCCCATTTTCTGCCGCCGGCACTTCTGTTCCTGGGCAATGCCCTTCTGTATATCTCGCTTTTCATCCGCATGCCGGAAATTTCCAGCGCGATGGGGATTGGCAAGGCGGCGCTGGGCCTGGCGATTTTCGGCGCTTCCATCGGCACGCTGGCGGCACTGCCGATTGCCGGCCGGGTGACAAACCGCCTGAGCCCGCGGGTGACGGCGGCCATCGCGCTGGCGGCCATGTGCCCGCTGATGCCGATCATGAGCGTGGTGAGCTATCGGTGGTTTTTCATCTGCTTCGTGATCTTTGGTTTCGTCCGCACGCTGCTGGACGTTGCCGCCAATATGGTGGCGATGGAATCCGAACGGCTTGCCGGCGTGAAGGTCCTGTCGCGCAGCCATGGTTTCTGGTCTGTCGGCCTGCTTCTCGGTTCGCTTTTCGGTGGCTTCATGGCCAGTCGCGGCGTGTTGCCGGTCATTCACCTGACGATCATTTCCGCTCTGATCGTTGTTCTGGCGGTCGTGGAGCTGAAGTTGCTGCCGTCTCTGGCGCCGCTGCCAGCCGCTGAGGGTGAAAAGCGGCGCATTTTCGTGCTGCCGGGCAGGGCGGTGCTGCTGGTTTGCGCCATCGTCTTCGGCCTGGCGATTGCCGAAGGCACGATTTACGACTGGGGCATATTCTACATCCGTTCGGTGATCGGTGCCGATCCTGGAACGGCCGGATTGCTGTTTGCCTGCTTCACTGCGGCAATGGGGCTGATGCGGATGTTCGGCGATCAGCTGCGCGGGCGCTTTTCGTCGGTGCGGCTGCTGCAGGCCTCGGTGCTGTCCGTTTTCGGCGGCATTATCTTTCTGGTCACCGTTCCCGGCATCATCACCGGCGCCATCGCGCTAACGGTCATCGGCGCCGGGATCGCGCTCAACATGCCGCTGGCCGTTGCCGCTGTCGCCCAGCTTCCCGGCCGTTCGGCGGCCGACAATCTGGCCGCCATGTCGCTGGCGCTGCTGATTTCCACGATCGGCATTCCGCCGCTGATGGGAACGGTCGCTGAAGCCTTCGGGCTCACGGTCACGTTCCTGCTGCTGCTGCCGATGCTGGTGGTCAGCTTCCTGCTGGCACCGCGTGCCTATCGCGGCTTCTGACCGGCCCTCAGGCAAAGGCCTTGAAGGTGACGAGGGTGAAGGTATCCTTCACGCCCTCAATGGTCTGCAGCTTGCTGGTGACGAAATGGCCGATATCGGCATCCTTGGGCAGGTAGAATTTGGCCAGAAGGTCGTAATGGCCGGAGGTCGAGTAGATCTCCGATGTTTCCTCCAGCGAGCGCACGATGAGATCGGCGACGTCATAGGCCGCGCCGGAGAGGCATTTGAACTGGACGAAAATGGTCTGCATGGTGGAACTCTTGGCTGTTGCGCTTCGTTTCGGTGGATAAGCTATAGCAGGCTTTCTCAGGGTTTTCAGTCTTGCCGCACGAAGTTTATCGGATAGGATTGCATCGTGCGGCAGATTGATGGTTGACAAGAATGCGCCATTTGTCGACGAAGATTCGAAATAATCACGCATTCTCGCGCGAAATGGCTGAATTCTCCGGTGTTGGATGAGGAATTCCTTTGTGCGCGATTTTGCGTCACGGCGTTTGGCGAAGGGAGAAGACATGACGATTGCAGGCGAACTGAAAGACAGGCTGAAAGATCCCTCACTGGCAGTTGATGCTGCCTTTGTCGCCGGCCGATGGCTGAGCGCCGGCGAGGCTGGGCAGACCTTTGCCGTCACCAATCCGGCCGATGGTGCGCAGCTCGCCGTCCTGCCTGATATCGACGCCGCTGTGCTCGATCAGGCCATTGCCGCGGCCTATGCGGCGCAGAAGGGCTGGGCAAAGAAGACGGGCAAGGAGCGGGCCGTGATCCTGCGCCGCCTCTACGATCTGATGGTCGCGAATGCCGATGATCTGGCCACGATCCTGACGATGGAAATGGGCAAGCCCTTTGCCGAGGCGCGCGGCGAGATCCTTTATGGCGGCGCCTATGTCGAGTGGTTCGGCGAAGAAGCCAAGCGCGCCTATGGCGATATCATTCCCGGCCATCAGGCCGATAAGCGCCTGCTGGTCATCCGCCAGCCGGTGGGGGTCGTCGGCGCGATCACGCCGTGGAACTTCCCCAATGCCATGCTGGCGCGCAAAATGGCTCCGGCACTGGCGGCTGGCTGCGCCATGGTTGCCAAGCCAGCACAGCAGACGCCGCTTTCGGCGCTGGCGCTGGCGGTTCTGGCCGAGCGGGCCGGCGTGCCGGCAGGCGTGCTTTCCGTGTTGACCTCGACGCAATCATCAATGGTCGGCAAGGCCTTTTCCGATGATGACCGTGTGCGCAAGATCACCTTTACCGGCTCGACCAATGTCGGTCGCATCCTGATGCGGCAGGGGGCGGAGCAGATCAAGAAAATGGGGCTGGAGCTCGGCGGCAACGCGCCGTTCATCGTCTTCGATGACGCTGATCTCGATGCGGCGGTCGAAGGGGCGATTGCCTCGAAATATCGCAATGCCGGGCAGACCTGCGTCTGTGCCAACCGGCTTTACGTGCAGTCAGCTGTCTATGATGCCTTCGCCGAAAAGCTGGCGGCGCGCGTTGCCGGGCTCAAGGTTGGCAATGGCCTGGAAGACAATATCGAGATCGGTCCGATGGTGGACGAGAATGCGGTGAAGAAGGTCAAGGAACACATTGAGGATGCCGTGTCCAAGGGCGCATCCGTAAGGCTTGGCGGCAAGCCGCATGATCTCGGTGGCCTGTTCTTCGAACCGACGATCCTGACGGGGGTCACCAGTGACATGGCCTGTGCGCGGGAAGAGACCTTCGGACCGGTCGCGCCGCTGTTCCGGTTTGAGACGGAAGAGGATGTCGTGGCCATGGCCAATGACACGGAATTCGGCCTTGCCTCATATTTCTATTCAAAAGACATGGCCAAGATCTTCCGGGTGGCCGAGGCGCTGGAATATGGCATTGTCGGCGTCAATACCGGCCTTATCTCAACCGAAGTTGCCCCCTTTGGCGGCATCAAGCAGTCCGGCACAGGCCGGGAAGGCTCCAAATACGGCCTCGATGACTATACGGAACTGAAATATATCTGCCTTGGCGGGATTGGCTGAGGTCGAGGGAAAAGAGGCCGCCTGCGGGCGGCCTTCTGTCTCCATCACATGGATGTGGAATTATAGGTCGGCGGGGTGTAGGGCTGCGGCATGTCTGACGCGCCAGTTGAGGTGTCGCCTGCGGTTGAAGCAGCGGCGGCGGCCGATGGCAGCACATAGCCGGGCGGTGCTGCGGCTGGCTTGTAGAGCTGGAACTGGGCCCCCTGGTTCGGGGTGCAGTTCATCAGATAGGCGCTGACCACGGCGCAATTGACCCGTGCCTTGGTCTGGCGGATGACCGAGGTCAGATCAATCTCGATGACATTGTTGCCAAGGTCGGTATAGGTGCCCGACGCCAGCATCTGGTTGGTATCGGCCGTACGGGTCTCGAACTGTCCGTTTGAGAAGCTCGAGACAATGCCGTTCTGGTCAAGCCACTGCCCGTCCACGACACTGGCCTGCGAATAGGTTGGCATGCCCTGACTTGGCGATGGCGTCTGATAGGTCGAGCAGCCAGCAAGAAGGCTTGCGATGCCGGCCACGAGCACAGCGGTTCTGGTTTTCACGGGCAGTCTCATCCGAGCGAGTTTCATCTGTCTTCGATTGTTATCATCTGGCTTCAAATTGCAACAGCATCCTGTCGCAATCAAAGGATTTTAGCGTTTTGCGCCAGCTTTATGGCGGGCCGCTTCGCGCCGGGCAAGGCTTTCCGGCGGCCATTCCTGTTTCATGTCGTAATATTCGGCGAAACTGCGTGCCGCTGCTGGCAGCGGCAGCCAGGGAAGTTTCGAACGGGTGTAGATATGCACGTCAGGCTGGAAGCTGCCGGGCTCGTCGAGCGTCGCAATCCGGATGAAGGCCATCCAGCCACGCCGGCCATAATCGCTCCAGAGCGCCGTGCCGCAATCACTGCAGCGCACCACGTCATGGGGGTAGCCGCTGTCGGTTGGCAGTGTGGTTATCTGTGGGCTTCCTTGTGTCACGGCAAGACGGTCCGCCTCGATCAGGCCGTTGACGACGAAGGGCCCCCCGGTCTGACGCTGGCAGTCCTTGCAATGGCAGGCATGTACGAACATCGGCCGTCCATGCATGCGAAAGCGAACGGCACCACAGAAGCATCCACCCTCGAAAACCGTCTCAGCCATGATTGCCTCCCTCAGATAGTTTTCACCCAGGCGCGCGCCAGAGCCAGGCCCGCCTGGTCGGCCTGCCTTCCCAGTGTATCGGAAAGGGTTTCGTAATGCTGCATGAAGTCCGGATCATGCCGGGCAACGGCTTTGGCGAAATGGGCGCTCCACTCCTTCACCAGGGCGCGGTCTGCCTCGAAATGAAACTGCGTTGCATAGCCTGCCCGACCGATGCGGAAGGCCTGGTTCATGACGCTGGAATTGCCGGCAAGGCGGGTTGCACCGGCTGGCAGGGTAAAGGTATCGTCATGCCACTGAAAGCTGGAGAAGCTGCTGCCGGCAGCCGAAAGCACTGGATCAGCCTCACCGTCCTCCGTCAGTGCGATCTCTTTCCAGCCGAATTCACTGGCGCCACCGATAATGTTGCGGCCGCCAAAGGCGCGGGCGAGCATCTGGCCGCCAAGACAGATGCCAAGCACGGCGCGCCCGCTTTCGACATAGTCGCGCATCAGCCCGGCAAGGGCGGGCAGGTAAGGATGCGCGGCGTCGTCAACCGCATTCTGCTCACCGCCGAAGACGACAAGCCCGTCGAATTCCGAGTCAGGCGCGGGCAGCGGATCGTCCTGCCACGGGCGAAAGACGGCGATCTCGGCATCGGCCCCGCTCAGCGCAGCGCCAACCGTACCAAGGCCGGTGGCATCCATATTTTCAACGATTGCGACGCGCATGACCAAGCTCCTGTCTATGGTTGAGACAAAAAGCATGGCCCATGAAGACGGGCAAGCGGATTCGTCAATTCTACATTGCCATGCTTGCCTTGCGGTAATATGGATCAAAAAACTCAAGTTAAGGATCTGTCATGACTGAAAAACCATCGGTTCGAATCGTCTATTGCAGCATGTGCAACTGGCTGATGCGTTCGGCCTGGATGGCGCAGGAGCTGCTCTCGACATTTTCGCTGGAATTGCATGCCGTGACGCTGGAGCCGCGCTCCGGCGGCATTTTCGAGATCTATGTCGACGAGAAACTGGTGTGGGAACGCAAGCGTGATGGCGGATTCCCGAGCCCGAAGCAGCTGAAGCAGCTGGTGCGTGATGTTGTCGATCCTGACCGTGACCTCGGACATGTCGATCGCTCCGACCCGGCATGACCGGGTTTTCAACGGCTTTCGGACGAGAATTTCGCGCTGGCGAAAAATTTGACACGAAAACGTCAAATACCCTGTTGACTTCCCCGTGCTGGCCCTCTAAATCGCTCCTCGTTGCCCAGATGGCGGAATTGGTAGACGCGCCAGCTTCAGGTGCTGGTACTCGCAAGGGTGTGGAGGTTCGAGTCCTCTTCTGGGCACCAGTTCAATTTGTGTGAGAGCACACAAATATTTCTTTTTCCTGACAAATCAGCTTTGCAATGATCCTGCGGGATGATGCCGGTCATCGGCCCCGGGAAGAGGAAATTTGTCTGTCAAAGCTGTTCGTTGCCTTGTAAATCGTCGCTATTCCTTTGTGTTGACGGTGCAATTGCGGCATAGTCGCCGCGCTTTGAAGGAACCCGAAACGGAACGAAGCGATGCATGTCCTCGTGGCGCTCTCTCATCTCTGGGGCGTGCTGAACACCATGGTGCTGAAGATCTTTCGCCATATCGCCGCCACGGCGCTCGGCGTCATGGTTTTCGTGATTCTGACGCAGGTCGTGTTCCGCTATCTCCTGAATGACGCGCTGAGCTGGACCGAGGAGCTGTCACGCTTTTTGATGCTGTGGATGGTCGGGCTGATGTCGCCGATTGCCTGGCGCCATGGCGGCTTTGTCAGCATCGACATGCTCACCCGTTTCCTTCCGCTGCGTCTTGCCAGTCTGCTGTCGCTGCTGCTGCTCGTTTTCACCGCCATTCTGTTTGCCTTCGCCGTCAGGATCGGCTGGGCGGAGGTGACCGGCATTGGCGGCCGCTTCGCCATGCCGGCGCTCAAGGTGCCGGGTGCGCTCGATTTGTCCGTATGGATCCGCGTGCCGCGTGCGGCGATGATGGCGTCGCTTGCCGTCGGTGTCACCGCCATGCTTTCGGTGACGATCGAGCTGGCATTGCGTCAGCTGGTTCTGCTTGCGGGCGGCGGCGAAAAGCTCGATGCGCTGGCGCCGGTGGTCGGGCTGGAGACGGAGTGATGCTGAGCCTGTTTCTGCCGCTCTTTCTGGTGCTGATGTTTCTCGGCCTGCCGATCGTGATCGCGCTGGTCGCGGCACCTGCCGTGCTGCTGGCGCTGAACGGGCAGGAACGCGATATCGTGCTGCTTTATCGCAATGTCTATAACGGCATGGACAGCTTTCCGCTGATGGCTGTTCCCTTCTTCATGCTGGCAGGCGAGCTGATGAACCGGGCGCGGATCACCGAGCGTCTGGTCGAGTTCTCTCAGGCCATGATCGGTCATTTCCGTGCCGGTCTTGCCCATGTCAACATCCTGTCGTCCATGCTGTTTGCCGGGCTTTCGGGCTCTGCGGTCGCTGATGTCTCGGCACTCGGCTCGATGCTGATTCCAGCCATGGAAAAGCAGGGTTATGACCGCAAGTTTGCCGCCGCCGTGACCGCAGCGTCCGCCATTATCGGCCCGATCATCCCGCCATCGGGCATCATGATCATCTATGCCTATGTCATGGGGGAAAGCGTTGCCGCGCTGTTTCTCGCCGGGATCGTTCCTGGTGTTCTGATCGGCCTGGCACTGATGGCCGTGGTCCGGTTGATGGCAGATCGCGCCGGCCTGCCGCCGGCGACGAAGCGGGCATCGCTGCGGGAGCGGGGCCGGGCGAGCCTCAAGGCCTTTTTCCCGCTGATGACGCCGCTCATCATTCTGGGTGGCATTCTCGGCGGCGTGTTCACGCCGACGGAAGCCTCCGCCATTGCCGTTGCCTATGCCTTTGTGATCGGCTTTTTCGTCATGCGTACGCTGAAAATCGGCGATGTGCCGGGTATCCTCACCCGCTCGGCCCTGTCATCTTCCGTGGTGTTGCTGCTGGTCGGGGCGGCCATGGCCTTCAAGACCGTGGCCTCGCTCGCCCATACGCCGGAAATGCTGGCTTCTTTCGTGCTCGCCTTGTCTGACAACCCGCTGATCCTGCTGTTCCTGATCAATCTGTTGCTGTTCGTTGTCGGCATGTTTCTCGATGCCGGGCCTGCCATCATCGTGCTCGGACCGATTCTGGGACCGGTCTTTACCGGCATGGGCGTGGAGCCGGTGCACTTCGCCATCATCATGGCGGTGAACCTGACGGTCGGCCTGCTGACGCCGCCGATGGGGCTGGTTCTGTTCGTCACATCTTCCGTTTCGAAACTCCGGGTCGAAACGGTCGCGCGTGCCGTTCTGCCTTTTCTCGCGGTTGAGGTGGCGGTTATCTTCCTGATCACTTATGTTCCGGCACTGAGCCTGACCCTGCCAAGGCTGTTCGGCTTTCTCGATTGACTGAAAGCGGGATCAATCTGATCACGGATCCCGGCAAAATGGGAGGACATCGATGTTCAAGCATATGTTCAAGGCCTCGCTTCTGGCGGGGGCGCTGTCGCTTGTCGCCTTTGGCGGCATCGCCGCAGCTGCCGACATCACACTGCGTGCTGTCGCCAATTCGAATGAGGCGGACGAGGATTATGACGGCCTCGCCGTCTTCAAGAATTATGTCGAAAACGCCTCGAATGGCGCGATAGCCGTCGATATCTTCCTCGGTACACAGATCTGCGGTACCGGTGAGGAATGCCTGCAGGGGATCGCCGATGGCACGATTGACGTCTATGTCTCGACCACAGCAGGTGCTGCGGGCCTGTTTCCCTATCTGCAGGTTCTGGACCTGCCCTATCTGATGGATGATGACCGGGTCGCTGAAACCGTTCTGAGCGGGCCCTTTGCCACTGAACTTCGCGATTTGGCGCTTCAGGACAGCGGCGGCGCTATCCGGCTGATGACGATCGGCAATACCGGTGGCTGGCGCAATTTCGCCAATACCCAGCACACCATTCACACACCTGCCGACATGGCGGGGCTGAAAATGCGCACCGTGCCCGCCGAACTGCCGCAGGAACTGGTCAAGACGCTGGGCGGTGCGCCGACGCCGATGCCCTGGTCCGAGCTGTTTACCTCGCTGCAGACCGGTGTCGTTGAAGGAACCGCCAACGGCATTACCGATATCATGAACATGAAGTTTCCCGATGCCGGGCTGAAATACATCACCCTTGACCGGCATTCCTACATGGCCGCCTTCTGGTGGATGGGAAGCGCCCGCTTTGCCAGCCTGACAGCAGAGCAGCAGAAGGTGGTGGTGGACGGCTTCAAGGCGTTGCAGCAGGCGACCTTTGCCAGCCCCAAGCGCAAGGAAATTGCGGCCTATCAGGAATTCACCAAGGCTGGCGGCGAGATCTACGTGCCGACAGATGACGAGAAGGCAGCGTTCCGTACCGCCGCTGAGCCGGTTTTTGACTGGTTTACCGCCAATCTGCCCGGCGGCGGCGATATCTATGCGAGCTTCACCGCCGCTGTCGATGCAGCACAGGCTGAGGTGGATGCACAGCGCGCGGTGGAAATGGCGCAGTAATCGACAGGCCTGATCGGTCGGAAGGGCCCGCCAGATCGGCGGGCCTTTTTCGTTGAAGCCTATTCGGAAACCTTCACCGGCCTCGGTTTCGGCTTCTGCATGAACAGTACCAGCGGCATCAGTGCAAAGGTAACGAGCATCATCAGCTTGAAGTCGTCGATATAGGCGATCAGGGCCGCCTGAACGCTGATTTCGGAATTGACCAGATAGATCAGTATATCATGGGAGAATCCGGTTTTCTCGGCGATGTCGGCCAGACGCGGCCCCGCCTCGGTGATCTTGGCGGTCATCTCGGTACGGTTGGTGGCCACATTCCAGGCGAGCACCGTCGACAGCAGCGAAATGCCGACGCTGGAGCCGATATTGCGCACCAGGTTGAACAGGCCGGCAGCTTCGGCGCGGTAGCGGGCCTCGAGCGTCGCATAGGCGAGCGCCGAGAGCGGCACGAAGACGAGACCAAGGCCGAAACCCTGCAAGATGCCGCTGACAATCACCGGTTCCTTGCCCATTGTGGTGGAAAAGCCGGTCATCATCTGCATTGACCATGCCGTCAGCAACAGGCCGGTGACAATGGCGACGCGTGTGTCGATCCGGTTGGCAAGCCGGCCATACAGCATCATCGAGGCCATGGTGCCGAAACCGCGCGGGGCCATGACAAGGCCTGACAGGGCCACCGGATAGCCGAGCACGTCCTGCAGCAGCGATGGCAGCAGCGCCGAACCGCCGAGCACCATAGCGCCGACCAGAGCGGCAAGGATCAGGGCCATCAGCAGGTTCTTGTCCTTGAAGACGGCCAGCGAAATGAACGGATCCTTGGCGCGCAGGATATGAATGGTGAATACCCACAGGCCCGAGACAAACAGTCCGGTCTCGATCCAGATCTCGGTCGACTGGAACCAGTTCTGCGCCTGGCCGCGGTCGAGGATCATCTGCAGCGCACCGATGGCGATCGACAGCATGGCAAAGCCGAAAAAGTCGAATCTTCGGATGCGGGTCGGCGCCTTGGGTAGGAACAGCATCATGCCGGCAAGGGCGAGCAGTCCGATGGGCAGGTTGACGTAGAAGACATAGCGCCAGCCCCAGTTATCCGTCAGCCAGCCGCCAAGCGTCGGGCCGATGATCGGGCCCAGCATCACGCCCATGCCCCAGACCGCCATGGCCTGGCCGTGCTTCTCGCGCGGGTTGATGTCGAGCAGGACAGTCTGTGAAAGCGGCACCAGCGAAGCGCCGAACAGGCCCTGCAGCACGCGGAAGGCCACCATCTCGTTCAGGCTGGATGCCATGCCGCAGGCCATGGAGGTGATGATGAAGCCGGCGGCGGAGACGATGAAGATCTGCCTGAGCCCGTAGCGCTCTGACAACCAGCCGGTGACCGGGGTGATGATGGCGGAAGCGACGATATAGGACGTCAGCACCCAGGTGATCTGGTCCTGGCTGGCGCCGAGCGAACCACGCATGGAGGGCAGCGCGACGTTGGCAATCGTCGTGTCGAGCACCTGCATGATGGTGGCAAGCATGATCGATATGGTCAAAAGCCCCTTGAACGGAACCTTCGTCATATCCGGCTCTGCCGTTACGGCGGCGCTCATCAGTCAGCGTCCCCGTCGGCAGCAAGGGCCGGTGCGCCGAAGCCGATCGCGGCAAGGCTGTTCTTCATGAAGTCAGGCATGCCGCGGGCATGGCCGGTATCGACCTCGACAAGTGCGCTCATGCCGACGCGAAGGTCAGGGCTTTTCGGCGTCAGGTCCAGGGCAATGCGCACGGGAACGCGCTGCACGACCTTGACCCAGTTGCCGGATGCGTTCTGGGCCGGGATCAGCGAAAAGGCCGAGCCGGTGCCGGCGCCGATGCTTTCGACCGTGCCCTTGATCGTGACGTCAGGATAGGCATCAACACGCACTTCGACCGGCTGACCGGCTTTCATATGCGTGAGGTCGGTTTCCTTGAAGTTGGCCTCGATCACCGTCGAGCCCGTGGTGACGATCGTCAGCACGGAAGAGGAGGTCGAGACATATTGCCCGTCCTGCAACGAGGTGGTCTGGGTGACGATGCCGTTGCTCGGCGCGACGACCTTGGTGCGGGCCAGATCCAGCTTGGCGGCAGCCAGTTTGGCAAGAGCGGCCATCACTTCGGGATGGCTGTCGGTGGCAATATCGGGATTGCCGCCAAGAGCGGCCTTGGCGCTGGCGACATCCTGCTTGGCGCTGACAACGGCACCTTCGGCATTCTTCAGCGTCAGGTCGGCCTCATCCAGCGCAGTCTGGCTGACGGCGCCCTGCTTCAGCAGGTTCTGCTGGCGCTGCTGGCGCACCCGGGCGATGGTCAGTGCCTCGCCGGCGGTTTCAAGTTCTGCCTCGGTTTTCAGATAGGCCGATTTCAGCTTCTCCACATCGAGGCGTGCCGAAGCCACGGCGGCATTGGCCTGGTCGACGGCATTCACATAGACCGAATCGTCGATGGCGAAGAGCAGGCTGCCCTTGGTGACGGCGTCGTTTTCGCCCGGGCCGACGGAGACGATCTTGCCGGAGACTTCCGGGACGATCTTCACCACATCCTGATCGACATAGGAATCTTCGGTGGAAACGACGCGGCCGCCGGTGACATAGAAATAGGAGCCGGCAACGGCGAGAATGACGGGCACTGAGGCCATGAGGATGAATCGGCCGGCGCGGCGCGGCTTCGGCTTGACGATGGTGACGTCGCTGTCGGAAGGTGACAGTTCCTCTGCGGGCTTCTGCTCGGAAGAAGCGTTCATAATGTGTTTTCCTGATAAGACAAACCGCCATGGCGGACGTAAAATGGGGTCATCCGCTTGTGCCAATCGGGACCGGTAATCGATCCTTGGCAAATAGGATACATTGATGTATCTAATATTCGTGTCGAATTCTGTCAATAGGATTCGTCAGTGTTTCTTATGGATCTGGAATGACGAAGAAGACGACGGAACGAAGGCGGGGCGAAGAGCTTGAAAGCGCATTGCTGCAGGCGGCCTGGGACGAGTTGCTGGAAAAGGGCTATGGCGGGTTGACCATGGAAGCCGTGGCCAGACGTGCAGGCACCAGCCGGCCGGTGCTTTATCGCCGCTGGGCGTCTCTGCCCGAGCTTGCCGTGGCCGCGATGCGCTACCACGTTGAGGCGAACCCGATCATCGTTCCCGATCTGGGCGACCTGCGCGACGATGTAATCGCATTGCTGCAGCATATCGTTGACCGGCGATCACGCATGGGATCGCTGATTTCGGTGGAACTCACGGATTATTTTCGAGAAACCAATTCAAGTCCGGCGGAATTGAAGCGCCAGATCGTTTCGCGCGATCAACATACGATGGAAATCCTGTTGACGCGGGCGGCAGCCCGCGGCGAGATTGAAGATCAGGCGATCGCGCCGCGCATCGTTTCCCTGCCGGTCGATCTCTTGCGTCAGGACATGATGATGACGATGAAACCGACCTCGGACGCCGTGATCATCGATATTGTCGACACGGTTTTCCTGCCGCTGGTCGGCTACAAGCCCGTCAAAGCGGGGTGAGGCGGTGCCTCAAAGCTTGGCGATGTAATCGCAGAGCCGGTCAGCCGCATCTTCAATCTGCTTCGGATCGCGCAGGAAGCAGGCACGCAGGAAGGCTTCGCCGCCCGGCCCGAACGCCGACCCCGGGGCCAGCCCGACGCCGGTCTTGTCGACGATATCGAGTGCTGCACGGCGACTGTCGGTAATGCCGTCGACCTTGAGAAAGGCGTAGAGCGCGCCCTCGGGCTTGAGCGTCTGCACCCGGTTTGTCGCCAGCAGGCGGTCGCAGAGTATATCGCGTGAGAGGCTGGCGCGCCGGAAGTTTTCGGTGATGACGCCGTCCCCGTCGCGCACGGCGGCAAGAGCCCCCTTCTGCAGGAATTGCGGCACCCCTGAGACGGTATATTGCACCAGATTTTCAATGACATCGCCCATTTCTGCGGGCGCAACGATCCAGCCGATGCGCCAGCCGGTCATTGACCAGTTCTTGGAGAAGGAATTGACGAAGACGATCCGGTCATCTGCCTCCATGATATCCATGAAGGAGGGCGCGCGGCCACCGCCGAAGTGGTAGAGCGCATAGATCTCGTCGGCCATGATCCAGATGCCGTTCTTGCGCGCGATGTCGAGAAGCGTGCGCAGATCTTCAACACTTGCGGTCCAGCCGGTGGGGTTGGAGGGCGAGTTGACGAAGATGACGCTGGTCTTCTCGGTGATTGCGGCCTCGACCTTGCCGGGGTCGAGCTGCCAGCGGCCGTCCCTGAAATCCAGCGGCACACCGATCTGTTTTGCCCCGCTGACACCAAGGGAGGCAGAGATATTCGGCCAGGCAGGCGTGAAGTAGATTGCCTCATCGCCCACTTCCGTCAGCGCTTCGACCATCAGCTTGATCGCATGCATGCCGGATGACGTCACGAAGATATTGTCCATGGCCAGCGTCTTGGCAAAATGCCGGCCGTAATAGTCGGCGATCGCCTGACGCAGTTCGGGAATGCCGCGTTGCAGCGTGTAGAAGGTTTCACCATCGGCCAGTGCCTTGGTCGCGGCCTCGCGAATGAAGGCGGGGGTCGGCAGATCGCCTTCGCCGGCCCAGAGCGGCAGCAGCCCGTCACGCCCGAAGGCGTAGTTGATGATCTCGACAATACCGCTCTCAGGTGCGTTGAGAGAGCGCTCGCTCAGGCTTTCGGTCAATGTCATGGTGCACTCCTTGGACAGCATTCTTTTAGCCGCAGAAACGCGGCGATGACATGAAAAATCGCCGGCGAATCATTGATTTTTGTGATCTGAGACCGGCCGCATGGCGGGCATTCCCAAATCTGCCACAATCGCCTAAGGTCAGGGCCTTCAGGGAGGACTGTCGATGTTGCCGAGCTGGCTCATCCTGCTGGTGGCGCTTTCTTATATTCTGCTGCTGTTCGTGGTCGCCAGTTTCGGTGACCGCCGGGCAAAACGCCAGCTTGCGCCATTATCCGGCCGGCCTTTCGTCTATTCGCTTTCGCTGGCTGTCTACTGCACCTCCTGGACCTATTTCGGCGGTGTCGGCCTTGCGGCGGATCGCGGGCTGGAATTTCTCGGAATCTATCTTGGTCCCATCGTCGCATTCACGCTCGGCATGCCGCTGCTGCGCCGCATGGTCGGCCTTGCCAAGGCGGAGAAGCTGACCTCGGCGGCAGATTTTCTCGCCGCCCGCTATGGCAAGAATTCCACGGTTGCGGGTCTCGTCGCGGTGATTTCGCTGGCGGCCGCCATTCCCTATATCGCCTTGCAGCTGAAGGCCGTGTCCGATTCGGTCGCGGCCATGGTCGGCACGCCCTATGGCACGCTTACCGGTTCCGGTTTTCTGCCAATCGGCCTGCCCTTTGCGGTGACGCTGGTGCTGGCCTCCTTCGCCATCATTTTCGGCACGCGCCACACCGACGCGACCGAGCATCAGGACGGGCTTATTCTGGCGATCGCGATGGAATCGGTGGTCAAGCTGATTGCCTTTGGCTCTGTCGGCTTCTTCGTGCTGTTCGTGTTGTTCAAGGGGCCGGCCGATCTCTTCGCCAGGGCCGCAGAAAATTCGGCAGCCATGGCCGCTCTGTCCTATGACACGCCGATCAGCCGCTGGATCCTGCTGATCCTGTTATCCGCCTGCGCGATCCTGCTCTTGCCGCGCCAGTTTCATGTGACCGTGGTGGAAAACCGCTCGGAGCGGGAGCTCAACCTCGCGCGCTTTCTGTTTCCGCTTTACCTCGTGGCGATCAATATTCTGGTTCTGCCGGTGGCCCTCGGCGGGCTGATGATCCTCGGCCCCCATGTCGATGCCGATCTTTATGTGCTGCAATTGCCGATCGCCGAGGGCATGCCATTCATTTCGCTGATTACCTTTATCGGCGGATTTTCGGCGGCAACAGCCATGGTCATCGTCTCCTCGGTGGCGCTGGCGATCATGCTGTCAAACGATATCGTCAATCCGATCTTCCTCAGACGGCGCATGACGGCGATCCCGGGCCGCAAGCAGGATTTTTCCAACCTCCTGCTCAATATCCGCCGTGCCTCGATTCTCGGTGTCATGCTGCTGGGCTATGTCTATTACCGGCATATCGACAGTGATCGCGGGCTGTTCTCCATCGGCCTGCTGGCCTTCGCCGCAATAGCGCAGGTGGCCCCGGCGTTGATTATCGGGCTGATCTGGCGGCGCGCCAATGCCCGTGGTGCCATTATCGGCCTGTCGCTCGGCTTCCTCGTCTGGGCCTATCTGCTTTTCATTCCAAGCCTTGGCGGCCCCGACCATTCGGCTCTTGCCGGCGATATTCTCGATGTCTTCATTCCGGGGACGGGGCTTTTCACCGGGCCTGCCGCTGATCCGCTGCTGAATGTTACCTGCCTCTCCCTGTCGCTGAATATTCTCGGCCTGGTGCTGGGATCCTTGTCACGGCCCTCCAGCCCGCTGGAGCGGATCCAGTCAGGCATTTTCGTCAAGCGTCAGGCGCGCTGGCAGTCCTCGGCCCGCGGGCTTGGCACCGGTGTTTCGGTTGGCGCCCTCAAGGATGCGATCACCGGTTATCTGGGGGATGAGCGCACGCTGCGCTCCTTTGCGACATTTGAGAACAGTGCCGGGCGCAAGCTTGATGATGGTGATCAGGCCGACATGGCACTGATCCATTTCTCCGAGCAATTGCTGGCCTCTGCCATCGGCTCATCCTCGGCCAGGCTGGTGCTGTCGCTGGTGTTGCAGCGCGCCGAGGCGGCGACCGGCGATGCGGCCTTCCTGCTCGATCAGGCAAGCGAGGCGCTGCAATATAATCAGGGCATGCTGCAGACGGCACTGGCCCATATGGATCAGGGGATTGCCGTTTTTGACGCCACCAACCGGCTGACCGTGTGGAACAGGCGGTTCCGCGAGCTCTTAAGCCTGCCGGACGAGGCGGGACAGGTCGGCTATCCGCTGATCAACATCATCGGCCGTCTGTCGTCGCGCGGTGATCTGACGGGCCAGGAGGC
This sequence comes from Martelella sp. HB161492, assembly GCF_013184775.1. GTDB lineage: Bacteria > Pseudomonadota > Alphaproteobacteria > Rhizobiales > Rhizobiaceae > Martelella. The sequence goes on along the minus strand of NZ_JAATVV010000014.1, from coordinate 73,572 downwards.
AGAGGATATTCTCAAGCGCCTGCGCGGGCATGAGAAGGCCTTTCCCATGGTGCTGGAAAGCGGCCATCGGATCATCGAGGTGCAGTCGCGGCCGATGCCGGACAAGGGGATGGTCGTTACCTTTACCGATATTACCCGGCGTGTGGCGGCCGATCTGGCGCTGAAACAGGCCAATGAGACGCTGGAACTGCGCGTCAATGAGCGCACCGCCGAGCTGACGCGGGTCAACGAGGCGCTTCGTGCGGCGCGGCGGGCGGCCGATGAGGCGAATATCGGCAAGACGCGTTTCTTTGCCGCTGCCGGTCACGACATTCTGCAGCCGCTCAATGCTGCGCGTCTTTATGCGGCGGCGCTTGGCGAGCGCATGCCGGTCGAGAGCGACAATCGCGTCCTCTCGGAAAAGGTGGATTCAGCGCTGCAATCGGTTGAGGATATTCTCGGCGCGGTGCTGGATATTTCCCGGCTTGATGCCGGCGCGATGAAACCGCATTTCACATCCGTCGCGCTGGATGAGCTGCTCAGAAGGGTTGAGACCGATTTCCAGCCGCTTGCACAGGAACGCGGGCTGAAGCTGATCGTCGTGCCCTCGCATCTGAAGGTCCGGTCCGATATCCACCTGCTGCGCCGGCTCATTCAGAATCTGGTCTCCAATGCCATCAAATATACGGTGTCGGGCGAGGTCCTGGTTGGCGTCCGCCGCAACCGCGAGCGTGCCACGGTGATGGTGATCGATACCGGGATCGGAATTCCGGAGACCAAGATCGAAAGCATTTTCAAGGAATTCACACGACTGGAAGAAGGCGCGCGAACGGCGCAGGGCCTGGGGCTGGGCCTGTCCATCGTCGACCGGCTGTCGCGCATGCTGTCGCATCCCGTCAGTATCGATTCCAGCGTTGGCAAGGGTACGGTCTTCCGGGTCAGCCTGCCGCTTTCCGAAGGCGAGGAGGAGAGCGAGCACGATCAGCCGATCACGATCGATGCTGCCGGTGTCGAGGCGATTTCCGGGCTGAAGGTCCTGTGCATCGACAATGAGGAAGCCATTCTTGAGGGCATGCGGCTTCTGGTCGAAGGCTGGGGCGGCGTAGTGGAAACGGCAGCGACCGGGGCCGATGCCATCAGCTCCGGCTTCGTTCCCGATGTGATCATCGCCGATTACCATCTTGACCATGAAAACGGCATCGAGGCGGTGACGGCGGTGCGCGAGCATTTCTCACGCCATATCCCGGCCATGCTGCTGACGGCTGACCGCACCCGCGAGGTGCGCGACGCCGCGCTTGAAGAAGATATGGCGCTTCAGCACAAGCCAGTGAAAACCGTCAATCTGAAGGCTTTCCTTAGCCAGATCGCCAGGTTCCACCGGGTCGCCGGGCGCTGAGCCTCAGCTGCTTCCGGCAATCTGGCCGTTGGCACGGCGCCACCGGATGGATGACCACAGTGAAAGTGCGATCAGCGAGGCACCAACCAGGCCGGTCACGGCCTCGGGGATGTGGAACAGCGTCTGGGAGAACATGATCACGGCCAGGATCAGGATCGCATAAAAGGCGCCATGTTCGAGAAAGCGGAACTCGCTGAGCGTGCCGCGTTCCACCAGCATGACGGTCAGCGAGCGCACATACATGGCGCCGATGCCGAGACCGGCGGCGATGATAAACAGGTTCTTGGTCAGCGCAAAGGCACCAACGACGCCATCGAATGAGAAGCTGGCATCGAGGATTTCCAGATAGATGAAGGCACCAAGCCCGCCTTGGGCGGCGGCGCGGGCAACCTGTTTCTGGCTGGCGTCGAGAAAGCCGCTCAGGACCTCGACGCCGAGGAAGGTCAAAAGACCATAAAGGGCGGGATAGAGGAAATCGGCGGCACGGGCATCAGGGACGAGGCTTGAAAACAGCAGCACCAGCACCAGAGCGAGGCCGATTTCGATCCCCTTGATGGAGGAGAAGCGGCACATCGGGCGCTCAACCGCCGGCAGCCAGTGAATATCCTTGTCGCCATCGAAGAAATAGGAGAGGCCGACCATCAGCAGGAAGGTCCCGCCAAAAGCAGCGATCGGCATATGCGCCTCATGCATGATCGCGGCATAGGCACGCGGATCATAGACGGCGAGCTCAAGAGCCGAGAGCGGGCCGATATGCGCTGCAGCGGCGACGATGGCCAGAGGGAAGATCAGCCGCATGCCGAAGACTGCGATCAGAATGCCCCAGGTCAGAAACCGGCGCTGCCAAGCCTTCGACATATCCTTGAGCTTGTTGGCGTTGACAATGGCATTGTCGAAGGAAAGCGAGATTTCCAGCACGGCGAGCACAGCGGTGATGAACAGGAAGGCGAGGGCGCCGCCCAACCCGTCAAAGCTGAGATAGCCATAAAGCGCTGCGCCGCCAAGGCCGATGGCGGTGACGATGAAAGCGCCGTGAAAATAGCTGTGAAGCGGTCTTGAAGATGGTGTCATGGCCGCACTCCCGATCCGCTCGAAGGGCGCAGATCAATCGTCGCCAGCGCGCAGCTGAAGTGGGCACACATCACCGATGGCCCGATGAGCCGCGCCTCGGCATTCCTGTTCTGATACATTGTGATCAATGTCCGCCGGCTCATCTGCGGACGGTACCGACATCACGAGAGCGCCGTCGAACTCTCGCCAGAGGGGCCCGGCACCGGGTTTCTGGCCTTCATGCTGAAAGGTCCAAGATGAGCGATAATGTAATCGCTCGAAGCGCCACGTCAAGAGTGCGGTCCGATTAGTGCCGCGAAATCAGTTACATGTATGCGCCCGGCTGACAAATATCAGATTTGTGGTGCGTTTACGTCCGCTTATGCTAACGTCACGTCAATGCAACCTTGCGTATGTCTGACGGGAGTTGCCTCTATGTCGCTACTTCTTGCATTGCTGATCGGCGTGATCGCGGGCCTGAGGGCCATGACCGCGCCTGCCGCCATTGCCTGGGCGGCCTATCTCGGCTGGATTGACCTTTCGAACACGTTTCTGTCCTTTCTCGGATCTGTCTGGGCGGTCGGGCTGCTGACGCTTTTTGCACTGGTCGAGCTTGTGACCGACCAGCTGCCGACAACGCCGAGCCGTACCGTACCGCCACAATTTGGCGCGCGGATCGTTATGGGCGCCATTGCCGGTGCCGCACTTGGCTTCGTCGCCGAAGGGGTTGGCGCCGGTGCCGTGGCCGGTATCGCTGGTGCGGTGATTGGCACGCTCGGTGGCGCCAGGGCGCGCGGTGCGCTTGCCCGTAAATTTGGTCAAGACAGGCCGGCAGCGCTGATCGAAGATGCCATCGCGCTATTGGGGGCGCTTTTGATCATGGTGGCTGCATGAAGAGCTATGATGCGATTATCATCGGCGCGGGGCAGGCGGGGCCTGCGCTTGCAGGACGGCTGACGGAAGCGGGGCAGAAGGTTGCGCTTGTCGAACGGCACCGTCTGGGCGGTACCTGCGTCAATACGGGCTGTACGCCCACCAAGACGCTGGTGGCGAGTGCACGCATGGCCCATATGGCGCGCCGGGCGGGTGATTTCGGTGTCGATATTGGTAGCGATGTCTCAATCGACATGAAAAGGGTGATGAAGCGTGCGCGCTCCGTGGTTTCGGCCTCGCGGCTAGGACTTGAAACCTGGCTCGGCGGCATGGAAAACCTCACGCTGCTGCATGGCCATGCCCGGTTTTCCGGGCAGCGGACGCTGATCGTCGATGAGAGCGAGATCACGGCGGAGAAGATCTTCATCAATGTCGGTGGCAGGCCCGCCATTCCGCCGATCAAGGGCATCAACAGGATCAAATACCTTACCAATGCCGATATGGTTCGCCTCGAGCGGGTGCCGGAGCATCTCATCGTGCTCGGCGGCAGTTATATCGGGCTGGAATTTGCGCAGATGTTTGCCCGCTTCGGCGCCAGGGTCACGGTGATTGAGCGCGGCGAGCGGCTGATCGGCCGTGAAGATCCGGAGATCGGCGAAACGGCGCGGCAGATTCTCGAAGCCGAGGGCGTCACCGTCCTGACCGGGGCAGATTGTATCGGTCTCGCACCGCATGGCGATGGCCTGCGCGCAACCGTGCGGCATGCTGCCGACGAGACGGTCATATCCGGATCCGATGTCCTTGTGGCGCTCGGGCGGCGGCCGAACACGGATGATCTCGGGCTTGAGCGGGCGGGGATTGCCGTCGATCAACGCGGCTATATCACCGTCGATTCCTTTCTCGAAACCAGCGTGAAAGGTGTCTATGCGTTGGGCGACTGCAATGGTCGCGGCGCTTTCACGCACACGGCCTATAATGACCACGAGATCGTGGCCGCCAATCTCTTGAACGGCGGGAACCGACAGGTGGAGGACCGGGTCGCGGGCTATGCGCTCTATATCGATCCGCCGCTGGGCCGGGCCGGGCTCAGCGAAACCGAGGCGCGCAAGCGTGGGTTCAATATCAGCGTGTCGAGCCGGCCGATGGCGAATGTCGCCCGTGCGCGCGAGCGGGGTGAGACGCAGGGGCTGATGAAGCTCGTGGCCGATGCTGAAACCGGCCGGCTGCTCGGCGGTGCCATTTTCGGGCCCGGCGGCGATGAGGCCATTCATGCGCTGCTCAACATGATCAGCATGGGCGCCCAGATCGCCGATCTTCAGTGGGCTGTTCCTGTTCATCCGACGGTTGCCGAATTGCTGCCAACCCTTGCGGGTGGGTTGCAGAGCCCGGCCTCGCGCTGAGGCAGTTTTTTGCGCTTGCCGGGCAGGGGGCGGCGGTGCTATTGAGCTGATACTGCCTGCGGGTATGATGTAATGGTAGCCTGTCAGCTTCCCAAGCTGAACGCGCGGGTTCGATTCCCGCTACCCGCTCCAATAATCTCAATGACTTAACCTTAAGCCGCGTCCCGCATACAATGTTGCCGGCCGGATTCTTGGTCGTGTTGCGGTGCTCGTTCAGGCCTGCCACCGCGCGCCTCTCTTTCCGTGCCGCCGACCGGGTGAGAGCCAGCCGGCCGCCCCTCATGGCGGCTCATGCCTTGTCCTTTTCGGGGCGGATACGGAACCACGTCACGTAAAGCGCCGGCAGGAACAGCAGCGTCAGCAGCGTTCCGACGATGATGCCACCCATCATTGCCACCGCCATCGGCCCCCAGAAGATCTCCCGCGCGATCGGGATGAGGGCAAGCGTTGCCGCCGCCGCCGTCAGCATGATCGGCCGCATCCGGTTTTCGGTGGCCTCGATCACCGCCTCAAAGGCCTGCATTCCGGCCTTGCGCAGGTTTTCGATCTGCACGATCAGGATCACGGAATTGCGAACCAGGATGCCGATCAGCGCCAATACGCCGAGGATCGCGACGAAGCCCATTGGTGCGCCGGTGATGAACAGCGCCATGACCACACCGATCAGCGCCAACGGTGCCACCGAGAACACCAGCAGCAATCGCGAAATGCTCTGCAGCTGGATCATCAGCACCGTTGCCATCACGAACAGCATCAGGGGCACGACAGCGATGATCGGGGCATTCGCCTCGGCGCTCTTTTCCTCGGTTCCGCCCAGCTCGATTCTGTAGCCCGCCGGAAGCGCTCTCTTCAGCTTTTCGATGGACGGCTCGAGCTGTTTGACAACGGTCGCGGCCTGCAGAGAAGAGGTGATCGCCGCATCGACCGTGATTGTCGGAATGCGATCCCGCCGCCATATCACCGGCTGTTCGAGTTCGTAGCGGAACTTCGCGACGGCGCCGAGCGGCACGGACTGTCCGTTTGTCGAGGTCAGTTCGAGGTTTTCGAGCGTGTCGATGGAACCGCGTTCTCCGTCATTGGCCCGGGCGATCACGTCGACGAGGTAGATATCGTCGCGCAGTTGCGTGGCCGTGGTGCCGTCCGTCATGCCGTTCAGCGCCGTGGCGATATCCTCGGAACTGACACCGAGCTTGCGTGCCTGATCCTGCAGCACATCGACCTTGATCATCCGCGATGGCTCGTACCAGTCCATGGTCAGGCGCCCGAGATTGGGGTTGTTGCCGATCGCCACCGCAAGCTTCTGGGCATATTCGCGGGTTTTCTGGATATCCGGTCCGCTGACGCGATATGCGACGGGTTTGCCGACGGGTGGGCCGATGGCCAGAAGCTTCACGAATGCGTCCGTGCCGGGGAATGTCCTGTCGAGATAGTCCTGCAATTGCCCCTTGAGCTCATCGCGGTCCTTGAGGTTGCGGGGCACGATCACGGTCTGGCCGAAATAGCGACCCGGCGGCTGCACGTCGAAGGACAGGATGAAGCGTGGCGCGCCTTCACCGACATAGCTGCTCCAGTGGTCGATGAGGGGATTGCCCTTCAGCGCTTCCTGCTCGAACCGGTCAATCTGACGATCGGTTTCCCGGATCGACGAATTTTGCGGCAGGTTCCAGTCGACGATCAGTTCCACACGATCGGAATCGGGAAAGAACTGGTGCTGGACGAAGCCGTAGCCATAGATCGAAGCCGCGAAAGCCACGAGTGTCACCGCGATGGTCACCCACCGGAAGCGCAGGCAGGTCATCAGAAGCCGCCGGAAGGTCCGCATGACAAGACCGCGATGTTCGCCGGTCTGCTTCAGCGTCTTCGGCATCACCGTCACGCCGATCAGCGGCGTGAAGACCACCGCAACGATCCACGAGACGATCAGCGAAACGGCGATCACCACGAACAGCGTGAAGATGAATTCACCGGCATTGGAACTGTTGAGGCCGACCGGCATGAAACCGGCAACGGTCACCAGCGTGCCGGTCAGCATCGGGAACGCGGTCGAGGTGTAGACATGGGTCGCCGCCTTGTCGAGGCTGTCGCCCTTTTCAAGCCGGTGCACCATCATCTCCACCGCGATCATTGCATCGTCGACCAGAAGGCCGAGCGCGATGATCAATCCGCCGAGCGAAATGCGCTGCAGTGATATGCCGCTGTAATACATGACCGCGAAGGTGATGGCGAGCACCAGAGGAATGGCGATCGCCACCACCAATCCGGCGCGAATACCGAGGCTGATGAAGCTGATGACAAGAACGATGGCGACCGCCTCGAACAGCGCCCGGGTGAAGCCGGAAACCGCTTCGTCCACGACCTCGGGCTGATCTGCAACATGGGAGACCTTGACGCCGGCGGGCAGCTTTGCGACGACCGCATCGATTTCCCGATCGAGTGCCTTGCCGAATTTCAGGAGATTGGCGCCTGAGCGCATGCCGATCGCAAGCCCGATCGCGGGCTCTCCGTTGACGCGAAACAGCGCCTGCGGCGGGTCGACATAGCCGCGTTTGATCTCGGCGACATCGCCCAGCGGGAAGAAGCGGTCGTTGACGCGCAGATTGACGGCGCGCAGGCTTTCCACCGAGGAAAACGCGCCGCCGACGCGAAGCGCGATCCGCTCCTCGTCGGTTTCGATGACGCCGGATGCCGTGACGGCGTTCTGCTCCTTCAGTGCGTTCAGCACCGACTGGGGATTGAGACCAAGCGCCGCCAGCTTGCGCGTCGAGAATTCGATATAGATAACGTCGTCCTGCGCGCCAATGACATCGACGTCGCCGACATTGTCGAGTGTCAGAATGGCGTTGCGGGCCTCGTCGACATAGTCGCGCAGCTGCCGCTCGCTGAGGCCATCGGCGGTGAAGGCGTAGATATTGCCGTAGACATCGCCGAAACGGTCATTGAAGAAGGGACCGTTCACCCCTTGCGGGAAATCCTGCTTGATATCGTCGATCATGTTGCGGACCTGCTGCCAGATCCCCTGCACATCGGCTTCATCGACATTGTTCTGCAAATCGACGTAGACGATCGCCTGACCGGCCGTTGTCATGCTCCGGGTCTTGTCAAGCTCATCGAGTTCCTGAAGCTTCTTCTCGATACGGTCTGTCACCTGCCGGGTCATTTCCTCGGCGGAAGCGCCCGGCCAGCCGACCTGTATCGTCATCGTCCGGATGGTGAAGGAGGGGTCCTCTTCGCGCCCGAGATTGACGTAGGAGAGCAGGCCAGCAGCCATGAAGACCGCCATCAGGTACCAGACGAGCGAGCGATGTGCGAGCGCCCAGGTGGAGAGGTTGAACTTGTTATTCATGATCTGCGCCCCCGGCGATCTTCACGGGCTGGCCTTCGTCGAGGCTGTGGATGCCTGCCGTCACGACCCGCGTTCCGGGTTCGATGCCGGACAGGATGGCGACGGTGTCGCTTCCCACCGTGTCTTCTGTCTTCACTGCCACGGTGTGCACGGTGGCGGTGTCGGGGTCGACGACCCAGACGCGCGTGCCGCCGTTGTCGGAAAGAATGGCTGTTGCCGGAAGCAATAGCTGGCGATCTCTGCCGTTCATTGAAATGGCCGTTACGGTCGAGCCCAGCCGATAGGCCTCGGGCGGATCCTGAAGCGCGAGCTTGACCCGCCATGTGCGGGTGACAGGGTCGGCGTCAGGCGAAATTTCGCGCACCTTGCCAATGGCGCTGAACTGGCCGTTGAGCTGCAGGCGGGTGTCGAAAAGCTGTCCGATTTTCACCGTCGCCAGCGCGCCTCCGGGCACATCGAGAACCACATCCCTGGCGCCGAGCTTGGCGAGCGTCAGCACCGGCTCCCCGGCCGAGACGGTCTGGCCGACTTCTGCTGAGACATCCGTGACAACGCCATCGAAGGCGGCGACAAGCCTTGTATAGGAGAGTTGCTCCCTGGCCTTGGCGAGATTGGCTTCGGCCTGCTTCACCGACGCCCTGGCGCCTTCAAAGGCCTGATTGGCCTCCTCCAGCGTCGATTTGCTCGTGGCGTTGGCCGAATAGAGCTTGTTCTGACGCGCGAGATTGCTCGAAGCCTTGTCGAGCGCTGCGTGGGCGCTGGCGACATTGGCCTCAGCACTTGTCACGGAGAGTTCGTAGGATGTCGGATCGATCCGGGCGAGAATGTCTCCGGCCTGCACCTTGTCGCCGATGTCGACATCCCGGTCGGTGATCTGGCCGAGAACGCGGAAGGCGAGGTCCGTCTCGGTGTGGGCCGCAACAACGCCGGCGAAGGTCTGCGACCGGCCTGCCGATGGCGTCGCGATGACCGAAAGCACGGGGCGCACAGGTTCCGCTGCCGGCTCAGCCCTGTCACAGCCGGCAAGCATCATCAGGGCGATAAGAGGCAGAAGGATATGGTCTCTCATTGTCCATTCTCCTCAGCCTGTGCCACGGTGACGCCCGGCCGCAACAGCTTGCCGCCTCTGGTCACGACCTGTTCGCCTGCCTCAAGCCCCGCAAGGACCTGAAATGTCTGATCTTCAAAGCTGCCAAGCGTGATGTCGCGCAGGGTGACCTTGTGCGTCTCGGGATCGAGCATCCAGACGGCGGGCCCGTTCGCGGATGCGGTCAGGGCGGTCCATGGCAGGACGATGCCCTTTTGCTGATGGCTGTCGAAGCGGCCGGAGACGGGGGCGCCGAGCAGGAACCCTGCTGCCTGCTGATCGAGGTCGACCTTCACCGTCACTGTCCCGGTGTCGGGATCGACGACCGGGGATATCTCCGCGATCTTGCCGCTGATCTGGCGATGGCCGTTGTCCAGCACGGTCACGGTTACCGGCATCGCTTTCGGATCGGGCACCATCATCACGGTCTCCGGCACGTCGAAAACCGCCTGCCTGCTGCCGCCCCGCGCGACCGTCAGAACCGTCTGACCAGCCGAAACGACCGCGCCGATTTCGCTGTCGCGGCTCAAAACCGTACCGGCGACTTCTGCCACGATCCGCGTGTCCGCCAGATCCTTCCTGGCAGAAGATAGCTGGCTTTCGGCCGCCAGAACGTCGTTTTCTGCCGAGGTCAGTGCCTCTTTCGCCTGTTCAAGCGAGGCTTGCGGCGCTGCACCCTTTCCGACAAGGCTTTGCTGCCGCGCGGCGGCGGCCTTTGACTGCTCGAGCTCCGCCCTGGCGGACTCCAGTCCCGCTTCGGCGATATCGAGGTCGGCGCGCTGCTGGCGATCATCGATTTCGGCCAGCACTTCGCCGGGCTTGATGGGATCACCGACATCGACATGGATGGCCTTGATCTGTCCGGAAACCCGGAAGGAAAGCGCCGTTTCTTCTTCCGGCTGGATCGCGCCGGTATAGGTCGATGATGCGGCGATCGTCTTGATCTCGATGGTCGGGGCAGAGACATAGATCGTCGCGGCCTCTTTTTCGCCGGATCGGTCACAGGCGCTGAGCGTAAGTGCGGAGATCACAAGAAGCGCGCCACTCCGGGCGGCCGCCAGTATCGGAATTCGGAAATGAACCATGGGTGTCGCGATGACCGTCAGGAGCGAGAACTTTTGCTGCGAACCAGCGGCCCGCAGCCCACGAAGATAGGTTCAACGCTTCTACTTGGGTCAGTTTGCGCGATCATTGCAAACTTGTTTCAGATTGTATCCGGGCGAGCCACAAGCCAGTGCATTTCAGATCCGCAAGGCCGGACCGATCTTCTTTGGCGGGGCACCCTGTCCCGGCCGGGGCCCATCCGGTCGGGAAGCCGAGCGCGACATAGGCCGCGCCACGCGGGATCAGGCAGAAGGCTTCATCTGCCTGCCGGTGCTTTTGACAGCGTCAGCGCGATGCGAGCGCGTTATTGCCGTCGCCGCCATCCTTCATATCGACTGTCGTGACGACGGAAAGGCCCGGTACCAATTTGTCGGCGTCGGCCTGATCCGGATCGATGGCGATGCGGACCGGCACGCGCTGGGCGACCTTGGTGAAGTTGCCGGTGGCATTGTCGGCCTTGATGACGGCGAATTCGGATCCGGTTGCCGGCGAAAAGCGCTCAATGCGACCGGTGAATTTCTTGCCGTCAAGCGCGTCGACCGTGAAGGTGACCTTCTGGCCGACCTTCATGCCAGGCAACTGGGTTTCCTTGTAGTTGGCGACAACCCAGACGGTATCGGGGACCAGCGAGGTCAACTGCGTGCCGGCGGAGACATATTGGCCGACCCGGGCCTTGATCTGGCCGAGCGTGCCGTCACGCGGTGCGGTGATCTCGGTATTTTCGACATTGATCTCGGCAAGTGTGGCTGCCGCCTTTGCGGATGCCACATTGGCCTTCAATGTATCCCGGTTGATGACGGCCGATTTCAGCGTCTGGTTGGCGACATCGAGGGCTGCTTTGGTCTTGGCCAGCGATGCCTTGGCCTGATCAAGTGTCGCGCGGGCGGTGTCGAGGCTGCTTTGTGTGGCGACCTGCTTCTCGCTCAGCGTCTGGATGCGCTGCCACTGTGAATTGGCATTGGCAAGTGTGGCTTCCGCACTGTCGACATCGGCATTGGCCGAGGCAATCTGCGCCTTGGCCGTTTCCTGCGTCTGGGCATTGGCGTCCAGCGCATTGTTGGCGGCATCAAGGGCGGCTTTGGCCTCGGCCAGTTGCTGGCGGTAGATCCGGTCATCAATCTTCACCAAAAGATCGCCCTTCTTCACCGTCTGGAAATCCTGAACCGGCACGGCGGCAACAATGCCGGAGAGCTGCGGTGACATCAGCGTCACCTGCCCCTGAACATAGGCATTGTCGGTGCGGGCGTCGGAAAAATTGAAGGGCGGAAGCTGCCAGGCAAACAGCAGGGCAAGAATGCCGGCAAGGCCGATGGCGAGTGTTGCATAGGATGCGATTGAGCGTAGTGCACGTGTCATGATGGACGTCCTTGGGAGAAGTTTCAGGCCGCAAGGCCTTCGGCCCGCGCGCGGATGTGCTCCCACTTCTCGAATGCGACATCGATGAGGAGAATGATCAGCGCCAGCAGGGCCAGCAGAGATTCAAAACGGAATGCGTCATTATAGGCCAGCACATAGGCTTGCTGGGTGACCTGGCTGGCCAGCAGCACCGCTCCTTCGGCTGTGCGGATCACCGGATCCGGTATGACGGAGGCATAGGCTGCCGAAAGCTGGCTCATGCGGGCTGCGACGAGTGGATTGCCTGCGGTCAGATCCTGGACGAGGGCGGCGGAATGGACCTTCTCGCGCCAGGTGACGAAGGAGCCGAACATGGCAGAGCCGAGAATCCCACCGAGCCTCTGTGTGGTCAGGAAGACGATGATGAAACTCAGAATGTAATTCGGACCGCGCCGCAATGCCGCGACAAAGCCGATCAGCATGGCAGGTGGCATGAACAGGCCGGATGCGAAGGCGATCAGGATCTGACTCAAGAACATGTCGCTCGGACGCGTCAGGCTGGTCGACTGGCTGTCGAGCCAGCAGCCGATCATGAGAAGGACAAGCGCGAAGCCGTGCATGGCCGCCACCCGCCCGGGCTTGATCACCAGTGCGCAGGCGATGCCTGCGGCTATGGTTGCGCCCAGAATGACGGCGTAAAGGCCGACCAGCTGATCGTTGGACAGTCCCAGCATGATGAAGAAGGAGCGTACGCCGGTTGACTGTTCCGACAGGATGATGCGGAAGATCATCAGCGCGCCGGTAAAGTGGATGATTTCCGCCGAGGTCAGCCAGCGGATATCGATCAGCGGCTCGTCGCGCCGGTTGAGTTCGATCAGCGCCATGAGCGTGAGGGAAATGACGCCAAGGATCAGGAGCAGGCCGGTCCAGCGTACTTCCGTCCACCAGTAGATCCGTCCGACGCTGAGCACAACGGTGATCGCACCCATGCCGAGGGCCAGTAAGGTGAACGAGATCAGGTCCTTGCGGTTGATGACCTTGACGCGCTCGCCGGAGACCAGCGGCAATTTGAAAATCAGCATCAGCGACAGCATGGCCAGGCCGAGCTCACAGATATAGAGCGCCTTGAAGCCGCCATGGTTGAAGAGATACGGCGCCGTCAGTCCGGCCAGCGGCGTCGCCAGCAGCATGACGGTCATGCCGCCGGTGATGCCCACTGAAATCTTCTTCTGCGGTGGCAGGCCCTCAAGCATGTAGAGGATCGAAATCGAGGACATCGGCGCAGCGGCAATGCCGGCAAAAAAGCGGACGATCATTGCCGACTGGAAGCTGTCGACCCAGAGGTGGCAGAGATTGACCAGAACATAGATGACGATCGAAACCTCGGCAAAACGGCGGATGCCGAATTGCTGACGCATCTTGAACAGCATCAGGGTCAATACCGCATTGGGCGCCAGATAGGCGGCCGTCAGCCAGCTGGCTTCGGCCGTCGTTGCCTTCAGCGGGCCGGCGATCTGCTGGATCGTGACCGAGATGAAGGACATGCCGACGCCCTGGGTGACGCCAACCACGGTGGCGGCAAACATGTAGAGCAATAGCAGCGGCAGCGGCTTTGGCGGCTGCGGCGGCGGCGCGCCTGGATAAAGCGGCCGTGGCGGCGGCGCCGGCTGGGCCTGCTGCTCGTTTTCCGCGGGCTGCGGCCGAGACGTTGTGTCAGGCTCAGATGTCGCCATCATGCGCCTCCAGCTTCTCGATCCGGGCAATGATCGTTTCGAAAACTGAAATGCCGCCGGCAAGCTTCTGTGTATCGGCCGGGCCAAACAGGGCGTCAAAGAATTCGACGCGCACCTGGTCAAGCTTGACCGCCATGGCCTTGCCGTGTTCGGAAAGCGAAATCAGATTGGCGCGGCGGTCATTGGGGTCCGGCGACCGGCTGATCAGCCCGATGGCTTCCATCCGGTCCAGCATGCGTACGACCGTCGGCTTTTCGAGTTCCAGCTCGCAGGCGAGTGCGCTCTGGTTCATGACCTCGTTTTTCGACAGCAGCAGGATCACCCGGGCACGGGCAAAGGTCAGTCCGTAACGGGAGACCTGAGCATTGTAATAGGTGCGCATCTTCCGGCTGGCGACGGTCATCGTCTCCATGAATGTGATGGCCTGTCTGTTAATTTCGCTTGGCATATTAATAGCTGACTATCTGTTAATGAGCTAATAGATAGTAGGCTATATAATTTTAATTTGAGGAAAATCAAGCCTTACCGACGGCAATTGCTGACGCGGCGAACCGTTCTCAGCCCCGTTTTGAGGACCGTAGCGGGCCGCTTTCTGCCATCTGAAAGATGCTAGCAGGTTGATATAACTTATAAATTTGTCTTTCCCGATGTTCAGTCCGGCGTCACCGGTCGGTGTTCGGTTTTCTTCCAGTGAAATGGGCGGTGGACGAGCTCGATCGCGGCCTGCCAGGCGGCAAAGGAAAGGAACAGCCAGTAGAGTGGTACCTGAAGCAGCCCGCCTTTCAGGGTTCTGGCCTGTTCAGGGGTAAGGTTCTTCTGGCCCAGACGCAGGAAAACGACATAGCTGAGTACGATATTGGCAAGGTCGACGGCCGTGAGCGTGATATGCAGAAGGTTTGTCGTAAATCCGCCTGAGGCGATAAGCGCCAGATTGACCGCCAGAGCAAGAAAGACGATGGGGTGCAGCAAGGCCGAGACGAGCATGCCGCCGCTGTTGAGCATGAAGATCATGAAGGCGTTGGCACCAAGTTCCCGCCATAGTGCAACCGGATCCCGGGTCGCGACGAGAAATGTCTGCAGCCAGCCCTTGAACCAGCGAGTGCGCTGGCCGGTCCAGCTGCGAAGGCTGGTGGGAGCATCCTCCAGCGTTGCGGGGCCGATGACGCCGCAGCGATAGCCGAGCCGATGCAGGCGCAGGCCAAGATCGGCATCCTCCGTCACATTGAAGGGGTCCCAGGCCCGCGCGGCGCGCAGGGCATCGGTGCGGAAATGGTTGGATGTGCCGCCAAGCGGCAGCGGCAGTGCGCTGCGGGCCAGAAGCGGAAGAATGCCGCGGAACAGGGCCGCATATTCACGCGCAAACAGCCCGCAAAGCCAGGAGTGGGCGCCATTGGTTATGTCGAGCGGAGCCTGAAGGCAGGCCAGCCGTTTCGATGCGTGCGAAAAGGTCTGATAGGCGGCACGCAATTGCTGCGGATGCGGCCGGTCTTCGGCGTCATAAAGCGTCAGGAATTCGCCACGGGCGCCGGAAAGCGCATAGCTTAGCGCCTTTGGTTTTGTCCGCGGCAGCGATGGCGGCACGCAGACGAGTTCAAAACAGGCAGGGAGCTGACCCGCCTTGATGGCGGCGATGGTCTCGTGGTCATCCGCTTCGCAGACGAGCTTGATGTCCAGCTTGGTCCGTGGCCAGTCGAGCGCCAGAAGCGCGCCTGTCAGCTGGTCGATCATGCCCGCCTCACGGTAAAGCGCGACCATCACCGTATAGACGGGCAGGTTGCCGTCCCGCGGCGGCGGTGCGGCTTCCAGAGGCGGCGCATCAATGGTCATTGCTGCGGCACGGAAGATCAGCGAGCAAAAATAGAAGGCCGAAAACACGACGTGCAGCGCAATCAGAGTCGTTGCCGGAAAAGCTGCCAGCAGGGCGCATAGCGCTGCAAGCAGGCTGCCGATCAGAAAACCCTGCTTGCCCCAGAACACCACGCGCGCCGAAAACTGCGGATTCCAGGTAATAAGCCTGTTGATTGCCCGATAGGTGCGGCGTTTCTCGCCCGCCTGCCATACGGCGTTGCACAGTGCTGCAGGGGTTGTGACGACTATTCGTTCACGCAGATCCGGAAAGTGCTGAAGCGTGCGCTGCAAGGCCTCAGCCCTGGTGGCTGACGGGATGATGGCGATCCGGCTTTCGCCGCTTCGCCCTTCCAGCCGGATGGCGGTCGGCTTCACGATCTGCGTATCGAGGTTCGGCCTGTCGATCAGACGGAACGGCGAAAAGGAGGTGGCGAAAGGCAGGCCCAGATAGGTCGCGAACCGGCTGTAGTAATCGTCGGCTGTCACATCTTCGCCCGCCAGCAACTCGGTCTCGACCGAAGTCTGGTTGGCAATTGCCTTGCGGCTGGCGGCATCGATGGCCGGTTGCGGATAGTCTAGCGCCTTCAGTAGCGCCCTTTCTGTTAGTATTAAATTACGTGTTGTAGTATAGGTTTCGGCGATCGGAACATAGGATCCGATCGCGTCTTTCGAAAATGACGCTGTCATTTAAGCCCCCGGAAGGGAAAGGCCTCCCCGAATGAGCCTAACCCATGCGGAAATAATAATATAAATATGACTTATTGCAAGTATGGTTAATTATATATTAATTACAATGCAATGTAATTGAAAATGTCAGATTAATGGCCGAATCTGTGCGGTTTGCGTTGTATTTATAGAGAGTGAAATCCCGATGATGGTTGAGTATATGCCGAACTTCACTTGTGAAGCATATCGCAATGCACAATAATATTGAAGAATAAATAAAATCAGGCGTCATGCTACTGTTTTGACGCAGGAAATCGAAGCGGTCAGTGCTTCCGCCCATAACCTCGGGCGAACCAACGATGTCGCTGCTGGCCGTTGCGAAGGCCCATGATCGGGGCGCAGCCAAGGGCGGCGCGGCAAGATCCATGCCGCAACGCTGTCTGTCAGAATGTCGCGTGCGCCCTGTCAGTCCGGGGTGGGGCGGCAAGGTGGCCGGGGATCAGAAGCGCCGGGCGGTCGGGTGCATGGACTGGCCTTGCCGTGCAACAGCATCGGCAATAGCCTCCAGCCGCTCGTCCTCAATCCCCATCTGTTTGAGATGGAGCAGGGTGTTGTTCACATAGTCGCGATTGGAACCCGCCTGGCCGACGGCGCTGCCGGTCAGCCGTGCCGACGTCTCGATGTCGAGGTTGCCGGCATACTGGCTGTGGGCGAGATCCACAACATAAGTCACGGCTGGCACGATCGGTCCATTTTCAAGGCTGACAGGTAATACGAGTTCGCGGTAGACTCCGGTCACAAGTTCGCGTTCGCGCAGATATTGCATCACGTCGTCCTGCCGTTTCATCGAAACAGCAAAGGCAACCCCTTCGCAATAGCCGCCGCGATCGAGTCCCAGAACAAGACCGGGTTTTTCGCTGGTGCCACGATAGACATGAGAATAGACGCAGAGGCTGCGGTGATAACCTGTCAGCCGCCCGTGTGATCGCCGCTCGCTGACGAAACCGGGGTTCCACATTAGCGAGCCGTAGCCAAATACCCAAAATTCGTCCATATGCTTTGCGAGTCCCTCATTATGATTTCAGAATTGGAGAAGTGAATGGCAGCGTCAAGTCGCACGCGCAAACTTCTGCGCGTTATCGGTGTTATTCTGGTCGTTATTATTGTGGCCTATGGCCTCGGCTGGTTTTACGTTGCCCGTACGGTGAAGGCGCGGATATTCACGCTGTTGGAGGGAACGCAGACCAAGGATGTGATGGTGGAATGCGGCAAGCTCGGCTATCAGGGCTTCCCGCTGCAATTCGGTTTCTATTGCGATGACCTGCATCTGCGTCAGCGCGATGATCGCTTTACCTTCGATCTGCCCAAGCTTGTCGCCGATGCGCCGGCCTATTCGCCCTGGTCGGTGATGGCGCATCTCCAGGGGCCGGCGACACTGAAGAATGAAGCCGGTTTCCTGCTGCGTTCCGAATGGACCAGCTTCGACACCAAGATGATCTATGGCAAGAGCGCGCCGCGCCAGCTGTCCTTCAGTCTCGACGGCCTGTCGACACAGCTTTCAATGCCGGCGGGAAATCAGAGCGCGCTGACGCTTGAACAGGCTCAGGGCCTGGTCCGCAATCAGGATGGCGATCTGGATGTGGCACTGTCTGTTGACAGTGCCGTCGTTCGCCCCGGAAACCGCACCCGATCTCTGGAACCGATGAGCCTTAATCTGGTCGGTTCGCTCAAGGATGGCGGCGCCTTGATGGGCGGCGATCTGAATGTCCAGCAGCTCAAGGGCAAGAGCGGTGTCGTCGATCAGGTGGAGCTGACGGTTGGCGACAATGAGTCCTACATTTCCGCCGCCGGGCCCTTCTCCTTCGATACCAGTGGTTACCTGAGTGGCCGCTTCAAATTCGAGGTCGCGGGGCTCGATGTCGCCGGGCAGATGGCACAGATGGCCTTCCCGGACTACGCGCAGGTGATCAACACGATTGTCGGCTTTGCCGGCTCGCTGTCGCCGGGCAACAAGAGCATCACGATCGGCATCAATGTCGATGGCGGCAAGGTTTCGATGGGCTTCATCCCGCTCGGAAAAATTCCGCCGCTGAAATAGAGCCCCATGAAAAACGGCCGGAACCGCAAGGGTTTCCGGCCGAGTTTCCGTGATGGCAGCGTCTCGCGGAGTCCGCCTCAGCTGTTCTTCTTGTCGACGCCGTGCCGGCCAAAGTCGGCGGTATCGACATCCTGCCCGGCCTCGATGATCGAACGGCGGACCGCTCTGGTGCGGGTGAAAAGATCGAACAGCTTGTCGCCCTCACCCCAGCGGATGGCACGCTGCAGATAGGCCAGATCCTCGGAAAATCGCGCAAGCATTTCCAGGATCGCATCCTTGTTGTGCAGGCAGACATCGCGCCACATGGTCGGGTCGGACGCAGCAATACGGGTGAAATCGCGAAAGCCGGAGGCGGAATACTTGATCACTTCCGACTGGGTCACGGTTTCCAGATCCGCAGCCGTGCCGACGATATTATAGGCAATGATATGCGGCAGATGCGAAACGATTGCCAGAACCTTGTCGTGATGGGCAGGTGGCATGGTGTCGACATTGGAGCCGATCGCCTGCCAGAAGGCCGTCAGCTTTGCAATCGCGCCTTCATCTGCGCCCTCTTCCGGGGTGAGAATGCACCAGCGGCCGCGAAACAGTCCCTCAAATCCGGCATCGGGACCGGATTTCTCCGTGCCTGCGATCGGATGGCCGGCGATGAAATGAACCCCTTCCGGCACATGCGGGCTGATCTGCGAGACCACCGATGTCTTGGTCGAGCCGACATCGGTGAGGATCGCCCCCTGTTTCAGGCCCGGTGCGATGGTCTTCGCAACCGCACCGGAAGCACCGACCGGAACCGAGATGATGATCAGATCGGCACCTTCGACAGCCTCGAGCGCTGATGTGGTGTAGCGATCACCAAGGCCAAGCGCCTGTGCCCGCGCCAGTGTTTCGGCCGAACGGGTGGAGACGATGATTTCATCGGCGAGGCCGAGCGCGCGGATATCGCGTGCCAGAGACGAGCCGATCAGGCCGATGCCGATCAGCGCGACCCTGTCGAAGTGAACTGCATCATTCATGCCGCATCGGCTTTCCGCCCGAGAAAGGCTTCCAGTGCTGTGATGACGCCGAGATTGGCTTCTTCGGTGCCGATGGTCATGCGCAATGCATTGGGGAAGCCATAGCCAGCCACAGCGCGCAGGATGAAGCCCTTCGACGTCAGATAGGCGTCAGCATCGGGTGCACGCTTGCCATCTTCGTCGGGAAAATGGATCAGAATGAAATTGGTGACCGAGGGCGTGACCTTGAGGCCCAGCGCCTCCAGCCGCTCCGTGACCAGAGCACGCCATTTTTCATTGTGATCGGCTGCCTTTGCGGTGAAGGCCGTGTCGTTGAGGGCGGCGGTTGCCGCTGCAATTGCCGGCGCATTCAGGTTGAAGGGGCCACGCACGCGATCAAGGGCCTGAACAATGTCCAGCGGGCCATAAAGCCAGCCGACACGCAAGGCGGCCAGACCGTAGATCTTGGAGAAGGTCCGGGTCATGACCGTGTTGTGGCTTTGCGAAACCAGCTCGATCCCGGCCTCATAATCGTTGCGGCGCACATATTCGGCATAGGCGGCGTCCAGCACGAGAACGACATTTGCCGGGAGCGCGGCCTGCAGGCGGCGGATCTCCGACATCGGCTGATAGGTTCCCGTAGGATTGCCCGGATTGGCCAGGAAGACCATTTTTGTCTTCTCGGTGACGGCGGCAAGAATAGCGTCGACATCGACGGCAGCGTTCTTTTCCTTCACGGTGACGGGCGTTGCGCCATTGGCCATGATCTGGATCTTGTAGACCAGGAAGCCGTGTTCGGTGATGATCGCTTCATCACCTTCGCCGAGATAGACGTGGCAGAGCAGGCCCAGAAGTTCATCCGAGCCATTGCCGCAGATGATGTTGTTGTAGTTGAGGCCGTAATTGCTGCTGATCGCCCGCCGCAGTTCGGAAGCCTGGCCATCCGGATAAAGCTCCAGCTTGCCGGCGATCGCCTTCATCGCTTCGATGGCCTTGGGGCTCGGTCCAAGCGGGGTTTCGTTGGAAGAGAGCTTATGGACCTTTGCGACACCCTCCGCGTGATCCTTGCCCGGAACGTAGATCGCAATGTCCATGATGCCAGGGCGGGGCGTGGGTTTCAAAGTCTCGGTGCTCATCTTTTCAAAAACCTCGAACAAGAAACGGCGATATGCCGGTTTCAACGGAAAAAAGGGTTTAAAGCGGAAGCGGCCGTTTGTCGAGGTGACAATGGTCCGCAACCGCTTATGTTACCGGACCTGTGCGGGTTGTCGGCACGCCCTGCGGGGCAAGGGCCGGTACATAGATGCGTTTTGCCTGGCGTTGTGCCACTGGAAGCCCCTGATAGAGCCGTTTTTGCGCTTCGACGATGATGACGCCGGAAAAGGCTGGCCACAAGGCGTGGCCGAGACGCTCGAAATTGCTGCGCAGCCTGAGGACCCAGCGGATTTTGGCGGGCGGAAAGAACAGCGCCTCGGCAAAGCTTCCGGGGGTGAAATTGGTCTGGCGCAACAGATCGGTGATCTGGCTGCGCGAATAGGGGCGGCCGTTGCCGAACGGCGTATGCTCCAGCCGCGCCCAGACGCCGCGCCGGTTCGGCACCACGATCACCAGCCGCCCGCCGGGTGCCAGCACCCGCCAGATCTCGGCAAGCGTATCGGCCGGGCTTTCGGAAAATTCGAGCGCATGCACCATCAAGAAGCGATCGATCGACGAATCGGGAAGCGGCAGCGCATCTTCCGCAACGAGCGCCGTTGCCGATGGTCCACCCGAGGGCCAGTTGAGAGCACCCTGAGCGGCAGGCATGAAGGACATGGTCCGTTCGGTTCCCTGTCCCAGCCGGTCGAGATAGGGAAGGCAATAGCCGAGGCCGACCAGCCGCTCATCGGGGAGTTTTGGCCAGATGGCCGACATGGCGGCGATGATCGACTGGGCGGCAAGGCGGCCGAGGGTCGAATGATAAAAGGCGCGGAGGTCGACAATGTCTGCGTTCATGACGCGGAGTTAATCGCGAGGTCGGTTGGACTTCAAGGGGGAAGTGACTACATTCAGGTCAAATCAGTGACCACGAGGAAATATCATGGCCCCATTGGAAATCGCCGTCTTCATCTGCCGTTCCGATAATTACGCCGTGCTTTTGCATGATGGCGAGACGGGGCGCACCCTTGCCATTGATGCACCGGATGCAGACGCGATCACAGCTGAGCTTGAGCGTCGTGGATGGCAGCTGACCGATATCTTCACCACCCACCATCACAAGGACCATGTGGAGGGCAATCTCCCGCTCAAGGCGCGTTATGACTGCCGTATCGTTGGCCCGGTGGAAGAAGCGCTTGTTATTCCCGGGCTCGACCTTGCGGTCGGTGAAGGGGACGAACTGGAATTTGCCGGGCGGCCCGTTGCCGTGTTTGAAACGCCTGGCCACACGGCAGGCCATATTTGTTACCATTTCGCTGGCGAGAAGCTGCTGTTTACCGCCGATACGCTTTTTGCCATGGGATGCGGGCGGCTGTTCGAGCGGCCGGCGTCAGACATGTGGCAATCGCTGTCCAAGCTCGTGACCCTTCCGGATGACACCGAGATCTATTTCGGCCACGAATACACGCTTGCCAACGGCTGCTTCGCACTCAGCGTCGATCCGGACAATCCGGTGCTGAAGGAGCGGGTCGAGGCCGTGGCTGCCTTGCGGGAGGCCGGTGAATATACCGCGCCGACAACGCTCGGGCTGGAGAAGAAGACCAATCCGTTCCTGCGTGTTGCCGACCCGGCCATCCGGGCGCATCTTTCCATGGAAACGGCAACGGATGCGGATGTTTTCGGTGAAATGCGAAGGCAGAAAGACAGCTTTTGAGCGGAGTGGCGGCCATGAATGCGCATGAGATCATTGCTATGCTCGGCATGGAGCGGCATCCGGAAGGTGGCTATTACGTGGAAACCTATCGGGATCTGTCCGATGGCAGTAAGCGTGGCGTTTCCAGCCTGATCTACTTTCTGCTGGAGGACGGTGATCGCTCCCACTGGCACCGGCTGCATACGGCCAGCGAAGTCTGGCACTTTTATGCAGGTGCGCCGCTGGTTCTGTCCCGCTTTGCCAAGGGCGGCATCAATGATGATCTCGTGCTGGGCATCGATCTGGCCGCTGGCGAGCGCCCGCAGGCCGTCGTGCCGGCCGGCTGCTGGCAGGCAGCGGAAAGTCTCGGAGACTTCACGCTGGTCGGCTGCACGGTGGCGCCAGGCTTCGATTTCACCGATTTTGAGTTGGCAGAACCCGGCTGGTCGCCGCGCGGGCCAGCCTGAGCGCCCGATCAGATGATCGAGGACTGAAGGCGGAGATTGCCCTTGCGGATTGCATTCGCCCGGATCTTGTCATGGCGTGTGATCACCGATGACAGCGGGCGTTCGCTGCCATACATCAGTTTCATCCGGGCGCTGTCGTCGCTGTCCTGAACGGCCTCTTCCAGAAGAACATGGAGTTCGAGGATTTCCGATTGCAGCCCTCGCAGGCTGGTATCGCAATCGTAGAGGCTGTCTCTTGCTGCCTTGAACAGCGCAAAGACCTCCGGAGGAGCGGTCCCCTTGATTGGTCGCAGCGCCTGTATGACGATGCTCGCCACGGCGGTCCGGGATGCGCCGTTCATGCGCTGTGCCGCATGCGCCAAGGCCATCAGAAGGGCGATCTCGCTCTTGACGTTGCCGCGCATGCGTTCGGTCTGATAAATCGCGTTGGCCGCCCGATGCAGCAACTTCGGTGTCGTCTTGTATTCGGACAGGCTTTCGGCCAGAAAGATGAGCTGATTTCGGATCTTGGCTTCAGGAATAGCGCGGACGGCCTCAAGAAAGCGGTTGAACTGGAGGGTGAATTCCAGTGTCGAGGGGGACCGGGTGTCGTGTCCGCTCGTCCAGGCTTCGACGATTTTCAGGAATGCAGTCTCACAAAGCTCAGCATCCGTCAGCCGGACAACCTCCCGCAGGAGGGCGCGCAAAGGTTCCGAATTCTCGCCGGTGCAAAGATGTCGTGCTGCCCGTGCCAGGGTGTTTTCAACCAGCATGACGCGGCTGGCTTCCGGAAAGCTCTTCATCTTCGACAGGGCCTGGCAGAATTTCCTGGCGATGTCGGCGGAGATGATGCGTTCATGCGCCGACTGTACATCGATGCCCCGGCGATCTCGGAAATCGAGATGGGAGAGGCGGCGCACGAGCATCATGAAGCGCGAGGACGGAGGGGTCGCAGTCTGAGCCGCCGTCTGGGCCGCGGAAAGCTTTCCAGGATTTTTCCGCGGCTTCACGGTCCTTACGATCGGGCTCTTGTGTATACCTGATCCGGAAGTAGATGATAGCGACATTAACTTGCAATCCTTCGGCGTTATTATCAGCGCCCACAGATCACTGCTTCGCTGGTATAGCGAAATTCAAAATTCAAATGTTGCCGTAGGATGACGGTTTTCAGGGTGAGGCGCCGATAGTGTAAGTCTCTGATCGACCGTTCAGATCGCCGATGCGCTAGTCCTGCCCGGTGATGGCGATCTGGATCCGTCCCGGTTCGGATCCGGAAAAGTTTGGGCCAAGCGCCGGATAGGACCATTCGCGACCGGCTGCGGTGAAAACATGCAGCGGTCTTTCGCAGGGTGTCGGGCTCGCAAAGCGCAGCATGTTTGCTGCCTCGGGGCTGCAAGCGTCGCATCTTTTCTGCAGCGCCTTGTTGAGTTCCTGCGCCTTGTCGGGGGAGGAGCCTCGCCGTCTGGCATATTCACTCAGCGACTTGGCGACGGCCCGGTAGGCGTCGAATGCCATCTCGTTACCGTCTATTTTTGTGATGGCTGGCAGTCGCGGAATGAGCTTTTGCAGCGTGTCGACCTGGGCGATGTTTTTTTCGCGGACATTCGCCCTGGCGTTGGGCTCCACAACACATATGGTTTCGGCCAGCCGGCGAATGAAGCCGGCAGAGAAATCTGCGGCTTGACCGGAATTGCTCTTATTGTCCCGGATGCTGTCATGCATCGTCAGCAAGGTGTCGATCGCCTGCTTGAGCTTGATGGGCTGCAGCTTGGTATGACCGAACAGTTCGACCACCGAATTGAGCTGCCGTGTGAGCTTGTCGGCGGGCGTTCCCGAGGCGGCATCAACAAAGCGCGTATAGTGGTTCTCGGACTGGGTTGGCGACAATGATGGCATTCTGTCGGCCGCCGCCCAATGCAGGGCGGCCTTGTCAAATGCACTGGCACTGATCGTCGGGCTCTCAATGTTGCGGATACTGCTCAATACTTGTTGCAGCGGCTTTGTGCTTTTTGCAGCCCGCGTGAGATCCCATGTCGCAGAAGCGAGATCCTGCTCGATCATATTTGGCTTTTCGGAATCCGGTGATTCCGTGAAGGCCCGACAGAGCGTTTCAAACCGGGTCTCGGCGTCGCGCAGCAGGGTGTCGCTCTTGCTCAGTTTGAGATCGCCAACCGGCCCGCGTCGGAAATACTGACCGAGGGAATCGCGGGTGGAAGGATCCAGCGGCGTCAGATTTTGCCGATTTACATTCGGTACCCGTGGCCGGAACAGCTCCGACCGCTGCGACTTCGTGTTTACTGGAGCCCGGTCGTCGATCTGTGCTTTGCTGGGTGTGTGTCTGGTGCCCGAGATGTTGTTATTTGTCATCGGTCGACGCTCCTCATGCTCATTTTTCGGTAAAACAGCATCAATCAGGCGTTATAACCAATTCGAAATTCCCGATATTGTCGCAAAGGGCGGGCCGCGCCGAAAACCGGCGCATAGTCCGTGCGGCGTAACGGTTAGCCCCTGGAAGGGCGTCGGGAGAAAATCATCTCTCGGGCGGCGAGCACGGCGCCGCCGGTGATGAGCGCGCAGGCGACCAGCACCTGCCAGGTGGGGCTGGCAAAACCGAAGGCGATCAGAATCAGGGTCGACAGCAATGGTGCGGCATAGCTGGCTGCGCCAAGGGCCTGAATATTGCCGCGCTTGACGCCGAAATCCCAGGCATAGAAGGCCAGTCCGACTGGAAACAGGCCAAGCCCGGCCACTGCGAGCCACTGGAAGGAGGTTGTCGGCCACACCGTCGTCTCAAACGCCATATGGGCAAGCAATGAGAGCACCGCTGTCGCCAGGCAGAATCCGGTGACAACATCGGTCGAAACCTTGTTGAAAGAGCGGGTTGCCAGTGAATAGCCGGACCATGTGAAGGCGCAGAGAAAGGCGGCGGCATAGCCCAGGAGATAGCTGCTGTCGAGGCTGAGGCCGCCATTGCGGGTGACAAGCAGCCCGGTTCCGGCAAAGCCCAGCAGGGCGCCGGCGATATGGTGCAGACCGAGCTTCTCACCCGGCAGGAGCGCCGAGCCGACCACGATCAGCAGCGGCCACAGATAGGCAATCAGCCCGGCATCGACGGCAGGCGCATTCCGCAGTGCTGTGAAATAGAGGAAATGATAGCCGAACAGCCCCGCAATGCCGGTTATCCAGACCTTGCGCGGCTGGCGCAGATAAGCGCGCCGTTCCGGCCTGAGCAGCAGAACAATGATGCCCGGAAGCGATCCGATGGCGAAGGCCATGGCGGAGAGCTGGAAGGGTGGGGTTGTTCCCGACGCAGCGGTAAACAGCGCCAGGACCGACCACATGATAATTGCGGTGAAACCGACCAGCGTTGCACCCAGTGTCATGAAACGCCGAACTTCGTCGCATAAATGGTGATCCGGCCAATCTTGAGCGGGATATGGGCCAGAACCGGGACGTAGACATTCAGCCTGTCATTGAGGGCGAACCAGACGACGAGCTCGGTCGAATGGGCAAGGAAATCGATATCTTCATCCTTGCGCTCAAAGCCGGCAATCGGGTGGAAGCGCATGGCGCAGCCAACCGCACGGCCGGAAAAGCCATCAGTGGAGAACGGGCGGCTGCCGGCGGGGGCAAGCTTGAGTTCAAGGCGGGTTTCACCATCAAAAATGGCCAGAGAACCCTGGCAGGGATTTGCAGATGCCGGCAGCATCATGGCCGAAAGCGGGTCGATAACGTTGCGCAGATGCCGGCTCGTGACCTCCACCCAGTTGGAATCACGCGGTCCAGGGTCGGGGGAAATGGTCGCTTTCGTGACGCGGCCATTGCGGTAATAGGCCAGATAATCGCGCGCATAGTCGCCGTCGCGATATTTGAGGCTGAAGCTCTTGGAATCGGGCCTGCCGTCTTTCAGGGCGCCTTCAACCTCGGCATCGACCTTGAGGGATGTGATCAATGTCCCGAGTCCGCTGGCCTGCACTAGGCCATCGATGGCGTAGTCATCGCCATTCAAAGTGGTCTTGAATTTGGCGTCAGCGATTTTGATGCCGGAAAATGAGATCGTGTAATCTGTCTGAAGAGCCTCACCCTGTGCCCGTGCCTGAGGCAGGAACAATGAGGAAAATGCAACAATTACAAAAGTATGATATATCGTTTTCAGCATCGCGCCGGCCCGCAAACCTATTCTTTAAAGGTAAGTCCCAATCCTTTATGTCGCAGCTGAAGGCAAAAAAACAGGCGCAAAATGGTCCCGTGCACCGAAAAAGAGATGCATTGCCTTGACCTTTTTTTCGCCTGCGACTATAGAACCGCAACTTTCCAATGACACGCCAATTGGATCGCGGGGCAAGGTTGTCTCGTTTTGAACCATCGGGCGCAGACGAAAATAGGTGAACCCATGTCCCGCACGTGCGAATTGACAGGCAAGGGCGTGCAGTCCGGCAACAATGTCAGCCACGCCAACAACAAGACCCGCCGCAAGTTCCTTCCGAACCTCTGCCAGGTTACGCTGATGTCCGAAGCCACCGGTCAGAGCTATCGTCTGCGTATTTCCGCAGCTGCTCTTCGTTCGGTTGAGCATCGCGGTGGTCTCGATGCCTTCCTTATCAAGGCTGATGAAAAGACCCTTTCGACGCGCGCTCGTCTGCTGCGCCGCGAAATCGTCAAGAAGACTGCTGAACAGGCTGCTGCCTGATCTGATTTCAGTCTTTATCGTGCAGAGGGAGCCGGCCGCTCAAGCGGTGCGGCTCTTTTGCTTTGGTTTCAACTGGTGGCATACCCCAGGATAAAAAAATGCGGCAATCAACGTTCGTTCTGATTTTCGGCCTGCTGATGGCAGGCGTCGTTCTGGCCTCCAACATCCTCGTCCAGTATCCGGTCGAAGGGATGTTTTACGGAATTTCGCTCAGCGATCTTCTGACATGGGGGGCTTTCACCTATCCATTCGCCTTTCTGGTGAATGATCTCACCAATCGCCGTTTCGGCCCTTCAGCGGCGCGCAAGGTGGTGGCCGCCGGCTTTGTTGTCGGTGTTGCCTTCTCCTTCTACGCCTCGGTGCCGCGCATTGCGATTGCCTCCGGCACGGCCTTTCTGGTCGGTCAGCTGCTCGATGTGACGCTGTTCAACCGGCTGCGGCGCGGAAGCTGGTGGCATGCCCCGCTGGTGGGGTCCGTGATCGGCTCCTGCCTTGATACGGTGCTGTTCTTCTCGATCAGCTTTGCCGCCATTTTCGGCTTCCTCGGCGCCAATGATGAATTCGCGCTCGGTTTTGCGCCGCTTTTCGGCGTCTTCCCTGTTGCCGAAATACCGCGCTGGGTGTCGTGGGGGCTGGGCGATCTGTCAGTCAAACTCGCCTTCTCGCTCGTCATGCTGCTGCCCTATGGGGCGCTGATGAGCTTCATTCGCCCGATGCAGCCGGCGACCGCCGGCTAAGCGCAAAAGACTGCCTGTTGAAACCAGATGAAAAGAGCGCCCCTGGAGGCGCTCTTTTTGTCTTCAATATCGCTTCAGGAGCAGCCGCTTGATGCGTGGATTCAACGGGCTAGCGCGTCCTTTGTGCATCCGGATCGATGCACGGCTCTCTAGAGAGCGGCCTCCACGGCGCCGCGCGGGCCTTTGTCCGTGATGGCGTCATAGGCTTCCAGCACCGCCTGTTTGAAGGCGTGGCTTGTGGCAAGCGCCGGCGGGAAAATCTGCTCAATGGCGGCAAGGCGCTCGATCAGAGCGGCGCCGGTATAGTCCCCCGCCAGTGTCAGCAACTGGTCGGCCAGATGGTCGTTTATCTTGGCGCCCTTGTCGGCGGCCTCTTCAAGGAAGTGGCACCAGCCAGCGATGGTGAGCGCCAGAAGCTTCCAGTCCGTGCCGCGTTCCAGGTGGATGACCACCGACTGAAGGATGCGCTGCGGCAGCTTCTGGCTGGTATCCCATGCGATCTGGGCGGTGCGGTGCTTGAGCTCAGGATTCGAGAAGCGCTCGATCAGGCTCGTGGCATAGGCATTGGTGTCGACGCCGGGCAGGTCCGGCAGGGTGGGGCGCTGTTCGGCCAGCATCAGCGTCAGTGCCGCCGTGCGAAACAGGCCGTCTTCCATGCAGGCGGCGATGGTTTCATGGCCGGCAAGCCCGCCCAGCATGGCAAGGAATGTGTGCGAGCCATTCAGCATCCGGAGCTTCATCATCTCAAAGGGCGTGACGTCGTCTACCAGCATCGCCCCGCTTGCCTCATAAGGGGGGACATCGCCGGCGAAGTGATCTTCGATCACCCACTGGCGGAAGGGTTCGCAGACAATGCCGTTCGGATCTTCGACGCCGTCGTTGAGATCCTGAATGAGCTTGCGGCCATGTTCGTCGAGGGCGGGCACGATCCGGTCGACCATGGTGACCGGGAAGGTGCAGTTCTCGCTGATCCACGCGGCAAGTGCCGGATCAAGGCGTTCCGCAAAGGTCAGAATTGCGATCTTTGCCAGCTGGCCATTGTCGGGCAGATTGTCACAGGAAAGGATGGTCAGCCCGCCGAGACCCTTCTGCCGCCTGAGAGCGAGCCCGGCAACGATGACACCGATTGCCGTTTTTGGCTGATCCGGTGTTTCAAGGTCTGCCCGGATGCCCTTGTTGTCGAGATCGAGCGCACCGGAGGAGATGCAATAGCCTTTCTCGGTAATCGTCAGTGCCACGATCGCCATTTTCGCGGCGGCAAAATAGCCAAGCAGGGTGTCGATGCCGTCGCGGCGCGGGTGACAGGTGCCGATAACGGCGCCGATCTTGCGCGCGGTCACGCCGCTGCCATCGACTTCGGCAACCGTGTAAAGACCGTCGGCATCATCAAGGGCTGTCAGTTCTTCCGCGCCCGAATTGAGTCGGACGGCGATCACGCCGAAGTCTCCGCCCGCTTTGTTCATGCCGTCTTCGAGGTAGACAATCGGGTGAGCGCGGCCAAAGGCGCCGAAGCCGAAGTGGAGAATGCGCGGGACGAGCGTCGCGCGATCATAGTCTGAGGCAATTTTCTGAACCGTCATGGTCGGTCTCCGCCGGGTTGATTTGAGGTCCGTCAGGATTGGCGGCTGGTGCAGCTCCGCTGCAGGCGTCCCCGCTATCGGCATAGCTGGACATCAGTCTGCGCTCAGCGGGTGCCAGAAAAACTGACAAATAGCAAGAGCTGGACGCGGCGGGAAGGCCGCGTGGTCCTCAGCCGGGCGAATTTCAGGAAAAACGAATTTATCTTTACACAATACAGCGGAATTATATCAGCCCAGCTGATAGGTGGCGGCGACTAATAAGGGTGTGCTCTGAACCTGAAGCGTAGCAATTTTTAAGGAAGCACCACGATGAATCCTGTCACTACGCAGTCCAGTACTCAGACTGGTGCTTACGATTGGAGCCATAGCCCGGCCCCGTCGGCTCAACCTGCTGCAAACAGGTCTGCGCCAGGGCCAATGCCGGGGCAGCCAGTGACGCTGATCCCGGGACAGCCGGTGACGCTGATACCAGGGCAGCCGGTGACGCTGATGCCAGGGAATCAGCCGGCCTATCTCATTGCGCATCCTGAGCCGGCGCCATCCTTGTGGCGGGGACTTTTGTCGTTCATATGCCCCGAGCTCAGCCTGCTCCATAACCTCTTCTCCCTCCAGCAGATCATTCACCGTCTGTCGATGGAGCTTGAGGCGCTGATTCAGCAGCAAAAGCAGGGTTACGCGCAAGGGCAAGGCGGGGGTGGCCCGTCTGGCCAGGACAGTGTCTTTGCTGAACCTGCACGGCGCCGGTCTCAGGCCGGGCCACAGCCGCCGCAGCGACACGCCGACCCAGCGGCCACGGCGGGGCATTCTGCCCGTCAGCCGCAGCAGGTCGTGGCGGGAAATCCCGATGCCTTGTCTGACCTACTCTTTGAAGAAGATCCAGACAGCACGGATGTGGCGCGCAAGGGCCCCGGGCTCGGCAGTGATGCGGAACGGGCTCAGCAGATGAAGGGCTGGCGCCAGAACATTGCTGAAGACCCCCTAAATGGTGCGCACGAAATGTGCTGCGACATCGAGGAGGAACTCAATTTCGCGGCACAGGACGGGAAGCTCCCGGATGCTTCCATTGCCCATTACGGGCAAGCCCTGTCATTGCTCGATGGCGTCAGGCTTGGCGCGGATGAAGGCGAGCGGCTGGCTCAGCGTGGAATAAAGCTGGTCGGCAAGCTCTTTGCTGTCGGACTTTCGGTGCAGGACCAGGGATTGCGCCAGGCCGATCATGGTGCGGTCGGGCCGAGGGGCATGTCGGGCGTGGATATGGCGACGACAGCCGCAGGTGGTGACGATGATGAGATATATTTTGATGCCAAAGATCACTTCGACGCCGAAACGCCCCTCGACCATGACGGGCAGGGCGCTGCCGCGCACGGAGATTATGATTTCAGTCAGGAGACACCGGTCTTCTGGCGTGATGAGAATGGGCGCATGAATGTCGATCGATGGGGCCCTTCAGGGCGGACATCGGTGCCGGCCTTTCAGCTTGGTGGTGACGTTGACGAGGCTGGCCCTCTGACGCCGTCTGCGCGCGTTGCGGGGACAACAACGGGTCGCGAGGCGCCAATGTCGGCGACGCTGCAGGTAGGGCCCTCAAGCCTGGCGGTGGCGGGCAGGAAGGCGGGCGCTGAGCGTGCTTCTGGATCCGTCTTTGCTGAAGGACAGAGCAATAGCGCGCGAGCGGTTGCCAACAGCAGCACGCAGACTGAACGCCCATCATCGAAGTTTGGCGCGGGAAATATTGGCAAGCTCAAAAAATACCGTAGCAGGATAAATGATAAGATCAATTTGAATAATTTGTTTGGGAAATTAAAATCGTCGATTAAAAATGTGAATGTTAAAAATACGTAAGATTAAATACAAGCGGTATATGAAAATACTATTTCTCTAGAGAGGGCGTTTCTGCGAGATACATATATAACAAAACAACTACGCGAATTGCGTCAGCGGCCGGAAGTCAGCGAATGGCAAGTTTCATTGATGTGGGCGATAATGATTGCAGCCGTCTGGCCCCTTCATCATTGCAGTGCCGGTGTGAAATCGGTGTCCAGCATCAATGCCGGAAGCAGGCCGTGCAGGAGGTATAAGATGGCGACCAGTCTCAACAGTATTTTTACAAGAATCGCCAATACATTGAGTCGTCCCAGCACGAGGGCGCCAACTGTGGCGAAGGTGACCAGCCGGGCTGCCCAAAGCGGGCAGGACGTCGCCAAGCTGAAGCAGAGCCTTGTGGCGCAGAATGCCGTTGCCCGTGATGCGCTGGCCAATCTGCAGCAAAAGCAGCTTGAGATGAAGCAGCAGAGCGCCATTCGGCAGAAGGTGGTTTCCCTGTCGAGCCAGATCGCCAAGGACAGTCCCGGAGAGAGCTATCCGAAAGCCATGCGCTTTACGGAGGCGCTTGTGGCCCGCAGCGAATCCGGCAGGGGCACGATGGGCCCGGCAACCGCCCGGCAGCTCAGCTCTCTCGTCAACAGCATGCATCCGCACCGGCTTCCTGCCGGCGAGCGTGCGATCTTCACCGAGCAGCGCGACCTGATGATGAAAAGACTGGATGCGCTTGCAAAGGGCGGGCTGTCTTCCAGCATGCCCAACCTTCAGCACATCCCCGCTTCGACGGCCTCGGCGGCAAGCCGGCCTCAGCCGGCGATGCAGCGTTCCGCCTCGGAGCCAAATCTGGCCAGCCGGCCGGCGCAGCCAGCGATGACGCGCTCGGCCTCAGCCCCAAATCTGCGCAGCAGCAACGCCGCGGAAGGGCGCGAGATTGCCAATCAGAAAATGACCTGGGCAATTGTCATGCGCAATGACAAGGTTGGCGGCAGCAGGCTGATGCTGAACGAGATGAAAAATGCGCTGGACTTCCCGAAGAATGGCAAGCCGCTGTCGGAAAACCAGCGCCGTCATTTCGAAAGCATGCTGGAAAAGATCCCCTATCAGAAGATGACCGACACCGACCGGGCCAACTGCTTCGATCTCGAAGCGCAGGTCAGGCAGCGTATGCGGGAAAAGTGATCCCGGACCATGATGTCCGGGATCAAGGTGCCACGCTCAAAGGCTGACCGTATCGCCATTGCCAACGGTTTTACCATTGATGCTGATTGCACGCGTCTCACCAGCGGGAAGCAGAATGCGGGCGGTCTCATAGGCCGGCCGGAAATCACCCTGGCTTGCGATTGAAAGCGCAAGGCCGTCTGCGGTGCCGGACAGGCCGAAACGGGTCACCCGCCGGGCCTTGTCCTGCTGCCAGTCGATCGTCCGGCCGTCATCTTCGAAGGCAAGGCTCTCGGCGGCAAAATCGCCTGGTACCGGGAAGATCGCCAGCGTGCGGCTCTTGTCGGCCTCGGTGCTGGCGCGATCGGCGCCATCCGTGAGGGTAATCACCGCGCCGGCGCGGACAAAGAGCGGCATGCTCTCGAGCGTGACGGGCAGGGTGACCTCGGTTCCGGGCCGATGGTAGCTGCCGCTCCAGAAATCCCACCAGCCGGTTTCGTTCTCGGGCAGGTAGACGACCCGTTCGGTGGCACCCTTTTCCACCACATTGGCAACCAGAAGATCGCGGCCGATCATGAAATCATCCGTTTCGGCGAAGGTCTTCGCATCCTGCGGATGATCGAGGAAGGTCGGACGCAGCATTGGTTCATGCGCCGTGGTGGCAAGCCAGGTCAGCGTGTAGAGATAGGGCGTCAGCCGGTAGCGGAATTTCAGCGCGTCGCGGATCAGCGGCAGGATCTCGGGATACATCCACGCCTCATTGGCCGTGCCGTCATCATTCCAGGAATGGATGGTGAAACGCGGATGGAAGATGCCGTTCTGGACCCAGCGGACGAAAAGCTCCGGTTCCGGCTTGGGGCCGGAAAAACCGCCGACATCATGGCCGACATTGTAGATGCCTGAGAGCGACAGCGACAGGCCCATGCGGATATTGTAGCGCACGGTATCCCAGCGGGTGTAATTGTCGCCGGTCCAGGTCTGGACATAGCGCTGAATCCCGGGGCAGCCGGCGCGCGAGATGAGGTAGGGGCGTTCCTCCGGTGCAAAGGCCACCTGTGCATCGCGCGAAGCGCGGCTCATCAGCATGGAATGGAGCGGACGGATCAGCGCGATCGGGATCTCGTTGCCGAAACCGTGGCAGCGGGCGCCGTCGTCCCAGATCTCATATTCGTTATTGTCGTTCCAGGTGCAGGCAATGCCCTTCTTCAGCAATTGCTCGGTCACGCCTTCCTTCCACCAGGCGATGGTGGCCGGATTGGTGAAGTCGAGATGGGCACCGCTGTCGTCCCAGTAGACCGCATCGGCATAGGAATTGGTCTCGCTGTCGGTCACGAACAGGCCGGCATCCAGCGCCTCGGTGAACCGTGGGTGGTCCTGCAGCAGCGCCGGCTTGATATTGGCGATCAGTGTCAGCCCGGCATCGGCGAACTTTTTCGTCATCGCCTCCACGTCAGGAAATTTCTCGTAATTCCAGTTGAAGACATAACGCTTCGCGCCGATCGACGTGTAGCCGGATGACATCTGAAAGCTGTCGCAGGGAATGTCATGCTCGGCAAGCTTGGCGAGGAAGCCTTCAAGCTCTTCCTGTGCATTCGGCCGGTCGGTATAGGCCATGGTCGAGCCGGAATAGCCGAGCGCCCAGCGCGGCATGAAGGCTGAACCGCCGGTGAGCTTGGTATGGCCCTTGACAAGATCGAGTACATCCGGCGCAAAGGCGAAATAATAATCGAGGTCGCCGTCAAGCGCGCGATAGGCGCGGAAGGGCTTGTGATAATTGTCGAGCTCGTTGCCGAGATCGAACCAGCAGGTGGCAAGATTGTCGTAGAAAACCGAGAATGAGCCGGCATCCGGCGTCACGGTGAAGGTGACGGGCAGATGCTTGTAGAGCGGGTCCGTCGACCTGGCATTATAGCCCATGGCGTCGAGATTGCGCATTTCGTAGCGGCGGCCGGAGCGTTCCAGATCACCGGATTTCTCGCCGAGCCCGTAGACGCGTTCGCCCGGCTTGCGCAGCAGGAAATGGCTGGCGCGGTGATCGCGAATGCCGAGCATGTAGGCGCCGGTCGGGCGCTCTTCGGCGAGAAGCGCAAAGCTGCCATCAGCCTGCCTGGCTTCCCAGCGCATGGTCAGCGGATTGGCGATCGACAGCCGCAGCGTTTCGGTTGCAAGCGTCAGGCTCTCGCCGTCTTCCACGGTGAAGTCGGGCAGGGTGAAGCCTGACAGGTCATCACGCGAACGGCCTTCAAAAGCCACATCCTCTTCCGGAGCGACCGACCAGGTCCGGTCGAGACGCCAGTTGCCGTCCTTCTTGAGGCAAACCCGGAAAAGCGCGTCTTCCAGGACGGTGATGACGAGGCTGTGGCGGCCATCGAGGAGGAGCGTGACGCCATGAGCGTCACGCGATGAGAGGGTCCAGTTCTTGAGAGTACGCATTGTCTTTTACCCGGCATATCCGAGGAACAGCCGCGGCAGTGCCAGGCTGATGAACGGGATGAAGGTGACCATCATCAGAACGACGATCAGGGTGATGAAGTAGGGGATCAGCGGCTTGATGACTTTCGGAATTGTCGTTCCGCCAACCGAGCAGCCGATGAACAGGGCCGATCCGACCGGCGGCGTGCAGATGCCGACGCACAGGTTGAGGGTCATCATGACGCCGAACTGAACCGGATCCATGCCCAGCTTCTGAACGACGGGGAAGAAGATCGGCGTGAAGATCAGCAGCGCCGGTGTCATGTCCATGAAGGTGCCGACGATCAGCAGGACGACATTCAGGATGATCAGGATCATGATCGGATTATCCGACAGGCCGAGCATGAAGTCCGAGATCATGTTGGGGATGTTGCCGAAAGCCATGGCGCGCGACATGGCGATCGAGCAGCCGATCATCATCAGCACGACGGCAGTGGTAACGGCCGATTCCAGAATGATTGACGGCAATTGCTTGATCGAGGTTTCGCGATACCAGACGAAGGCGAGCAGCAGCGTGTAGACTACGGCGATGGCCGAGGCTTCGGTTGCCGTGAAGATGCCGCCGATGATGCCGCCCATGACGACGATGACGAGGCCGAGCGGCAGGATGGCATCGAGGCCCTTCTTGATGAACTCAATGACGCTCGGGCGCGGCTGGGTTGGGTAGCCGCGACGCTTGGCGATGACGCCAGCAACGATCATGATGCCGAGACCCATCAGAATGCCGGGGATGTATCCGGCAACGAAGAGCGCTGCAACCGAGGTGCCGCCGGTGATCAGTGAGAAGACGATGAAGGTCGAAGACGGAGGGATCAGCAGACCGGTGGTGCAGGATGCAATATTGACGGCGGCCGAATAGGACGGGTCATAGCCTTCCTTCTTCTGCAGCGGTGCCATGACGCCACCGACAGCGGCGGCAGCCGCAACGGCCGAGCCCGACAGCGAGCCGAACATCATGTTGGCGAGCACGTTCACATGCGCAAGCGAGCCGGGCAGGGCGAAGCCGATGACCTTGGCAAAATCAATGAGGCGCCGGGCAATGCCGCCGCGGTTCATGATATTGCCCGCAAGGATGAAAAAGGGAATGGCGAGCAGTGTGAAACTGTCGAGGCCGGATGCCATCTGCTGGGCGACGATGAAATAGGACTGATCGATGCCGACAAAGAGCATGAAGGTGACGGTGGCGGCAACACCGATCGAGAAGGCGATCGGAACGCCGAGCACCATCAGGATGGCAAAGCTGCCGAACAGCACGAAGGGTGAATAGGCTGCAAACATGAGAGCTCCTCCTCAGTCCAGCGGGCCGCCGGCCTCAGCCGCGGCTTCCCCTGTCGGGGCCTGGCCATGCAGCACCCGAAGGGCCATCTGCACGCAATAAAACAGAATGATCGCGCCGGAGACCGGAATGGCGACATAGATGTAGCCCATCGGTATCTGCAGCGACGGCGAGACCTGACCATGCATCAGTGTGCGGGCCACCAGCGAGCCGCCGCCCTTCATCATGACGAAACCGGCAAACCAGGCGATGATGGCCAGAACCACGATCTGTGCGGTCTGGCGCTTCCAGCCGGAAAGCGCCGGCGCCAGAATGTCGATCGCCAGATGGCGCCCCTGGCCAAAGGTGTAGGCGCCACCGATCAGCGCCAGCCAGATGAAGGAAAAGCGCGCGATCTCGTCAGTGTAGATCGATGGGGACTGAAGGACGTAGCGGCTGAAGACCTGCCACACGACGCAGATGACGAGGGCGGAGAACCCGACAACGATCACGAAGCGAAGGAAAATGTCCACCAGGAATGCGATGCCGTCAATAAGGCGGCTGAATATGTCGGTTTGCCGTGGTTGCTGCATCCGACCCTCCCTTGATTTCTGAATCGGTGCCCGAAGACCTTTCAACGGGAACTGTCAGCCCTAAACATGCCGCAAAGTGAAAAATTGGTCAACCAATTATCTGAATGTGGTTGACAATGGGCGAAAATTGGTCGACCTTTTTCACCAGCCGCCATAACGAGGGCACCCCAAGGCGGTGTTTTTCAAAAGGTCCTGCGGGTGCCGGGAGGAAGGACACATGAAACTGATTTTGAAGCTTGCGCTTGTTTCGGGCGTTGCAGCCATTGCCTTTGCCGCGTCGGCAGAAGCCCGTACCCTGCGTTTGAGCGACAACAACACGCCTGATCACCCGGTCAACAAATCGATCGAAATGATGAGCGACCGTCTTTCGGAGCTGACGGATGGACGCTGGGACATCCAGATCTTCCCGAACGGACAGCTGGGCACCCAGCGTGAATCGATGGAAATGGTGCAGAGCTGCGCGCTCGACATGGCCAAGAGCAATGCGTCTGAAATGGAAGCCTTTGACGAAGCCTATTCCGCGCTGAACCTGCCTTATCTGTTCGTCAATGAGGATCATCAGTTTGACGTGCTGACCGGCGATATCGGTCAGGAAATCCTCGATTCCTCGTACAGCAAGGGCTTTCAGGGCGTTGCATGGCTGATGGAAGGCGCCCGCTCCTTCTATGGCAACAAGGCGATCAACACGCCGGATGACCTGAAGGGCATGAAGATCCGCGTTCAGCCGAGC
Source organism: Martelella sp. HB161492 (assembly GCF_013184775.1). GTDB lineage: Bacteria > Pseudomonadota > Alphaproteobacteria > Rhizobiales > Rhizobiaceae > Martelella. The sequence continues at coordinate 36,359 of NZ_JAATVV010000014.1, read as the reverse complement.
CCGTCGGCCATTCGCATGGTCGAGCTTCTGGGCGGCAGCCCGACGCCGATCGATTATGGTGAACTCTACAGCGCGCTGCAGCAGGGCGTTGTCGATGGCGCTGAAAACAACCCGACGGCCATGACCGACTCGCGGCACGGCGAAGTGGCGAAGTTCTTCTCGGTCGATGAACACACGATGATCCCCTCCGTGGTGGTGATTTCCTCCTGTGCCTGGGATGCCATGTCGGATGACGACAAGGCTGCCTTCAAGACCGCTGCCAAGGAAGCTGCCAAGTTCCAGCGCGAACAGTGGGATGCGATCGCCAATCAGGCCATGGAAGACATGCAGTCCCAGATGGGTGTGACGGTCAACCAGGTCGACAAGGCGCCGTTCCAGGCTGCGGTGCAGCCGATGTATGACGAGCTTTCGACCAAGTCGCCGAAGGTTGCCGATATGGTCAAGCGCATTCAGGAAGCCGGCAAGGCTTACAGCGCTCAGTAAGCCGCGTCTGCGGCTTGCTACATGAAAAATGGCTGGCGGAGGAAACCATGCTTGAGCGTTCGGCAATTGCGGAAAATGCTCTCCAGGCTTTGCATGATGAGGACTATGACCGTCCCTTCAACCTGCAGAATCTGAACCATGAAACGATGATTTTCATGGGCGGGCGTGATGTGATCTCCCTTGATGGAGAGTGGAATTTCTGCGTCGATCTGCTCGACACGGGCCTCCGCCAGAAATGGTTTGCCATGGACCCTGCCGATCCTTGTGATCGGCAGGAGCCGTGGGACTACGATCCCTATATGGGCGAAACAGTTCCCGTTCCGTCCTGCTGGCAGATGCTGCAGGAGAAATGGTATTTCTTCGAAGGCTCGGCCTGGTACACGCGGGCCGTTGATTTCACGCCGAAGGCGGACAAGCGCTTTTTCCTGCGTGTCGGCGCGGCGCAATATGACTGCAAGGTGTTTCTCAATGGCCAGTTCATCGGCAACCATTATGGCGGCTCGACGCCTTTCTTTGCCGAGCTGACGGATCAGCTGCAGCAAGGGCGCAACTGGCTGATGCTCTGCGTCAACAATGTCCGCACCACCGACCGCGTGCCGATGCGCAATACCGACTGGTTCAATTATGGCGGCGTCTATCGCGAGGTCTCGCTGATCGAGACGCCGAAGACCCTGATCCGCGATCTGTTCGTGCGCCTCAATCCTGATCCGCTGGTCAATGACATCGACGTGTCCATTGCGGCAGAGGGCGCTGACTATGCGCGGTTCGAGATTGCCGAGCTTGGCATTGCCGTCGATATTCCGCTTGAAGGCGGAAAGGGTACGGCTTCGATTCCCGCAGCCCCGCTCTTGTGGTCGCCGGACCGGCCGAAACTTTACGATGTGGTGCTGACGGCAGGTGGTGACCGCGTGTGCGACCGCATCGGCTTCCGCCGTATCGAGCGGCGCGGCCGTGAACTGTTTCTCAATGGCAGGCCCTTGTGGCTGCGTGGCATTTCCGTTCATGAGGATGATGCCGTGCTTGGCAAGGTCGTCACCGAAGACGATCTGAGGCGTCGCTACGCGGATGCCAAACAGCTCGGCTGCAATTATGTGCGGCTCGCCCATTATCCCCATCACGAGCGGGCGGTGGCGCTGGCCGATGAGATCGGGCTTCTGCTCTGGACCGAGATCCCGGTCTACTGGGCGATTGATTTCGACAATCCGGCAACACTGCGCGATGCCGAAAACCAGCTTCTGGAAATGGTGAAGCGTGACCGTAACCGCGCCAGTGTCGTCATCTGGTCGGTCGGCAACGAAAACCCCGATACCGATCAGCGCCTTGCCTTCATGCGCCATCTGGCGGATACGGCGCGGGCCAACGATCCGACACGGCTGATCGCTGCGGCCTGTCTCGTCAACCATCACAAGCTGAAGATCGAGGACCGGCTTGCCGCCCATCTCGATATTATCGGCATCAATGAATATTACGGCTGGTATGACGAGGATTTTTCCGAACTGCCGAAAATCCTTGCCAATTCGCAGCCGGACCGCCCCGTGGTCGTGTCGGAAACCGGTGCAGATGCCGATATCTCCGACAAGGGCCCGAAGGCCGGCCTGTTTTCGGAAACCTATCAGGCAGAAGTCTATCGCAGCCAGATCGCCACATTGAAGGAACTTGATTTCGTTCGTGGCATGTCGCCCTGGATCCTCTACGATTTCAGGACCGAACGCCGCCAGGGCATCTACCAGCGCGGCTTCAACCGCAAGGGCTTGATTGCCGCAGACAAGGCTACCAGAAAGGAAGCCTTTGCAATTCTGGCATCGTTCTATCACGCGATGGCCGAAAGGGAGGCCAAGGAATGGGAGACGCTGTAAAACGCCGCTATCAGGAGGTTGCCGAGGCGATCCGTGCCGAGGTCGCGTCTTCGACGCTGAAGCCCGGCGACCGGCTGAAGACGGAGCGCCAGATGGCCGAGGAAATGGGTGTCAGCCGCTCGCTGGTGCGCGAGGCGGTGATCACGCTGGAGCTGGAGGGTCTGGTCGAAGTGCGGAAAGGGTCAGGCATCTATCTTGCCGAACCGGCCGCCGAACCCGAGCCGGAGGTCGCTGCCGATGACAGCCTGACCGACGATATCGGCCCCTTCGAGCTGTTGCAGGCCCGCCAGCTGCTGGAATCCACCATTGCCGCTTTTGCTGCCGAGATGGTCTCCATGGCCGATATCCGCCGCATGCGTGAGGCGCTCGATATGGAGCGCGAGGCGATCGAGAAGAATTCCGATGATGGCTATGCGGGGGACGAGCTGTTCCACCGGCTGATTGCAGAGGCAACGCAGAACTCCGTCATGGTCGATCTTCTCGACGAGCTCTGGGCCAAGCGCAAGAAGAGCCGCATGTGGGCGCAGCTGCATATGCGTGTGTTCAACAGTGATTATCGCCGCCGCTGGCTGTCTGATCATCGCGCCATATTGCAGGCGCTGCAGATGAAGGATCCGGCGCGGGCGCGCCAGGCCATGTGGCAGCATCTCCAGAATGTACGAGAAACGCTGATGGCGCTTTCCGATGTCGATGATCCGGCCTTTGACGGCTTCGTATTCGGTTCGGATGAAATCGGCCGGATCGTGGGATAGGCGCACAAGCGCGGACTGCAACAAACAGGGAAGTCTTCAGGCAAGGCTTCGGAAGAACAACAGGAGTTGACGATGAAGGAAAGCTGGCGCTGGTTCGGACCCAAGGATCCGATTTCCCTCGAGGAGATCCGCCAGACGGGGGCGAGTGACATCGTCACCGCCCTGCATGAATTGCCGAATGGCGTGCTATGGGAGCCCGAACTGATCGAAAGCCGGCGCGATATGGTCGCAGCCAGCGGTCTCACCTGGTCGGTGACCGAAAGCATTCCTGTTCATGAGAAGATCAAGACGGCCGAGGCCGGCTGGGAACAGCTTGCCGAGACCTGGGGCCGTTCGGCGCAGAACCTGGCCAGGGCCGGTATCAAGACGATCTGCTACAATTTCATGCCGGTGCTCGACTGGACCCGCACCGATCTGTCCTATCGTCTTGAAGATGGCGCGCGTGCTCTGCGTTTCGATTATGCTGCCTATGTCGCCTTCGATCTGTTCATCCTGAAGCGCAAGGGCGCTGAGACCGACTATTCGGCCGCCGATATTGCCCGCGCCGAAGCGGCCTATAAGGCCATGACCGAGGCTGATCAGGAGAAGCTGGTCCGCAACGTGATTGCCGGCCTTCCCGGATCTGAGGAAAGCTATACGCTCGATGATTTCCGCGGCCAGCTCGCCCGCTATGATGCCATCGACGCCGAGGCGCTGGCCGAGCAGCTGACCAACTTCCTCAAGATCGTCGTGCCGATGGCTGAAGAGGCCGGTGCCGTGCTGGCGATCCATCCGGATGATCCGCCGCGTCCGCTGTTCGGCCTGCCGCGTGTCGTCTCGACGGTGGCCGATATGGACCGCATGGTCGCTGACGTGCCGTCGAAAGCCAACGGCTTCACCTTCTGCACCGGTTCCTATGGCGTGCGCGCCGACAATGATCTGCCGGCGATGCTGAAGAAGCACGGCGATCGCGTCTATTTCCTGCATCTGCGCGCCACCAAGCGTGAAGAGGATGGCATGAGCTTCCATGAAGCGCCGCATCTCGACGGCGATGTCGACATGGTTGCCGTCGTCAAGGCCGCCCTCGAGGTGGAAAAGGCGCATGGTCTGCAGATCCCGTTCCGGCCTGATCACGGCCACGCCATCCTCGATGACCAGACCCGCAAGACCAATCCCGGCTACCCGCTGATCGGGCGGCTGCGCGGCCTTGCTGAAGTGCGCGGCATTGCCCGCGCACTCGCGACCCTCTGAGCCACTCCTCCCAGGAGGCCGAAACGCCCCCGGCTCAGCAATAACAACAAACGGGAAGGGTTTCAGCGCCGTGAAACCCTTTCGCTTCTCCCCCCCGAAGCTATTCCGGCCGCCCCAAAAGGGCGGCCTCATTTTTTCGTGCGGCCGGGAAGCGTGCGAAAGGCTGCCTTCATCGTTCCGGCAGGCCAGTCCGGGTGATCCGCTGCCGCCTGTTTCCAGGCTCTTGCCGTGCGGCGATAGGCGCCGGGCGAGGCGATCAGCGGAATATGGGCCAGTTCGAGGTGAAAGCCGTTGACCGGGTCATCGAAGAAGACAGCGTAGTAGCCCGGTGCGTAGAGCGGATATTCGGCTGGCGGATCGGACACGGAAATGCCGCGCGGTAGCAGAAAGTCACGGTGGAACCGGTCAACCTCGCGCCGCCCCGTGGCCCAGAGCGCCAGATGGTGCAGGCCGGTGGCACGGGCTTCATGATCGAGCCTGCCGCCGGAGCGCGCTGGCTGGATGCCGATATAGGAATGCGGGAAGGGAAAGCGCGCCATGTAATAGGTGGAGCGATAGCCGAGATCGAGGGTCCAGAAGCTTTTATAGCCGAGCCAGCCGAACATTTCGTCGAAGAAAGCAACCGATCTTTCGTAGTCGAGGACCGACAATTCGATATGATTGACGCCGCGCCAGCGCATGTCTTTCTCCCTCGTCCGGTGATCGGCGCCGTTGACGCCGCGTGGTTTCAGAGCATATTAGACCAGTGGTCTAAAATTGACAAGGAAGGGTTTTATGGCCGTTGAAAGAGCGATGGCGGAGGGCGATTGTGCAAGGCAGCGGCTTACCGCGCTGAAACCGGCGCGGCGGGCCGCACTTTATGCTGCCGCCCGCAGCGCCTTCCTCGCCGATGGCTTCGAGGCCGCCTCGCTGAACGTGATCCTGAAGACGGCCGGTATCTCGAAAGGGCAGGCCTATTACTATATCGAAGACAAGGCAGATCTGTTCGCTGCCGTGATTGCCGAAGCGCTGGCGGTACTCGGCGCGCGTCTCGGTTCACCGCTGGGCGATGATTTTGATGGCGATGCGGAGGCCTTCTGGGCTGCTCTTGGCGCCTATATGGGGCGGCTGTCCGTCACCCTGACCGACGCGGCTGATCTGGCCACGCTTGGCCGTCGTCTCTATGAGAGCCCGGCGAGCCTTGCCGCCGCCGCCGGTCCGGTTGCAGAGCTTCATGCCGCCGTGGCAGCACTGCTGCGTGAAGGTCAGGCCTGCGCCGCCGTTCGCGATGATCTGCCCGAGGGCCTTCTGGTTGCCGTAGCGCTGGCGGCGGCAACGGCGATCGACCGCTGGTTTGCCGAAAACTGGGCGTCACTCGATGCTCAGGAGGCCTTCAGACTGAACCAGGAAAGCCTGATGATGATCCGCAATCTGGTGGCGCCGGGCGAAAAAACGCAGTCAGGGGGATGACGGCGTCTGCGAACCGCCCGCCAATTTCCGGGCGCTCTCAGCGTTCCAGAGCGAATTCCAGCATCAGGGTTGACTGAAACGGGGAGGCGTTGTCGTCGGAGACGAGGATCAGGCTCAGGGATCCATCAGGGCGGCGGATAAGGTCCATGCCTTCCATATTGTCGATATGGGTCTCGCGGCCGGAGGCCTGCATGATGACCGGCCCGTCGACCAGCGCACCGGGCCGGATGGCGGCTCCGTCAATGCGGCGGATGCGCATGTCGATCCCAGCCAGAAGCGAGAAGCGGCGCTCCAGCAGCAGCACATCGCCGCCGGGCAGGAAAACGGCGTCGGTCACGTCGAAGCCGTTGGTTTTCACCACCTTGAAAATCCCCTTGTCGGGGCCTTCAATGATGGCCGCGAACAGATGTCCGTCGGCATCAACACTTTGCTCGGTGACGGTGATGACCCGGCCCTTGCCATCAGCGGCAAGCGCTTCGAAACTGCCATTCCGGCGCAGTTCCTTCCGCGGGACCAGAAAATTTGGGCCGGGCTTTGCCGTGGCGGTCTCAAAGCCTTTCAGCGGATAACGGTCGATCCGGTGCTCGCCTTCAAAGCCGACAAGCAGCTGGTCGCCATCGATGGCGAGGCTTTCCGAATCCATCGCCGATTTGCCGGCATGGACCCCCTTGCGGTTTTTCATCGGGCTGATGGTCACATCGCGGATACCGGACAGCCGGCCGTCGGCCGAACGGGTGATGGCGCCCGTAATCCAGGTGCCATTATCGGCAACGGCGATGAAATGCTGGCCATCGGGCCGGAAACGGATGGCCGAGAGTGACTGGAACGCGGCATTCGGCGAGGCGAGTTTCAGCCCGCCAAGATAGGTCAGCCGGCCAAACTGGGTCTCGCTGCCCTCAAGGGCAAAATGCGGGATCGGCGTTGCTGCGACCGGGACCGGGCCGGAAAGAGCCGGCGCGGCGGCAACCGCGACGGCAAAGCCGAGACAAAGGACGAAACGGCCGATCAATGTCCGCGTCGTCCGCGGCCCTGGGCCTGCTGTTCCTCGAACAGGGCAGCCAGCTGTTCGGTCATGGCACCGGCAAGCTCGTCAGCATCGACAATGGTCACGGCGCGGCGATAATAGCGCGTCACGTCATGGCCGATACCGATGGCAAGCAGTTCGACCGGTGAACGGGTCTCGATCTCCTCGATTACGGCACGCAGGTGCTTTTCCAAGAAATTGCCGGGATTGACCGAAAGCGTTGAATCATCGACTGGCGCGCCGTCGGAAATCATCATCAGGATGCGGCGCTGTTCGGGACGCCCCATCAGCCGGTCATGTGCCCAGATCAGCGCTTCGCCGTCGATGTTTTCCTTGAGCAGGCCTTCGCGCATCATCAGGCCGAGATTGGTCCGCGACCGGCGATAGGGCTGGTCAGCGGACTTGTAGATGATGTGGCGCAGATCGTTGAGCCGGCCGGGAGCGGCGGGCTTGCCGTCCTCGAGCCATTTCTCGCGCGATTGTCCGCCCTTCCAGGCCTTGGTGGTGAAGCCGAGGATCTCGACCTTGACGCCGCAGCGTTCCAGCGTACGGGCGAGGATATCGCCGCATGTGGCGGCAACCGTGATCGGCCGGCCGCGCATGGAGCCGGAATTGTCGATCAGAAGCGAGACCACGGTATCGCGAAACTGTGTGTCGCGCTCCATCTTGAAGGAGAGCGCCTGCATCGGATCGATGATCATGCGGGTGAGCCTGGCGCTGTCGAGATAGCCTTCCTCGAGATCGAAATCCCAGGAGCGGTTCTGTTTCGCCATCAGCCGGCGCTGCATGCGGTTGGCAAGACGGCCGACCGCACCCTGAAGATGGGCGAGCTGCTTGTCGAGATAGGCGCGCAGGCGCGTCAGCTCTTCCTGATCGCAGAGCTCTTCTGCCGTGACTTCCTCGTCGAACTCGCCGGTGAAGACCCGGTAGTCGAGTTTCTCGTTCAGCTCGTCAAAGGGCGTGTTGGGGCGCTTGGTTTCGCCCGCCACTTCCGAATCGGGATCGGCATCGTCATCGAGATCGGTATCGGCCACTTCCGCGCCGTCGAGCTCGCCCTGATCCATCTCCTCGTCGGCGCTTTCGCTATCTTCTGCGGGACTGGAATCCTGTCCGGCATCTTCCTCGACATTCTCATCGTTCTGGCGGTCTGACCGCGGCTGGTCTTCCTCCGACATTTCTTCAGCGTTGTCGTCGGTTTCCAGATCTTCTTCGGTATAGTCCTCAGCCAGATCCATGGAGGACAGCATCGAACGGACGACGCGGGCAAAGGCATGCTGGTCCTCGATTGCTTCACCGAGGCGGTTGAGGTCGACGCCGGCCTTCTGTTCGATGAAATCGCGCCAGAGGTCGAGCACATGGCCGGCTGATTCCGGCGGCTTTTCACCGGAGAGCTTCTCGCGCACCAGCATGGCAATCGCTTCACTCACCGGAGCGTCATCGCGCTGGTCGATGGCGGCGAAATTCGCCTTGTCATATTTCTCGGCATGCATGGCGGACAGGTTTTTTGCCATGCCGGGCATGCGCCTGGCGCCGATCGATTCCACCCGCGCCTGTTCGACCGCGTCGAAGATCGCCTGGGCATCCGGGCCGCCCGGCGACATCTGCGCATGGGTGACCGGATTGTGGCAGGAACTGCGCAGCGCCATGGAATCGCCGAGCCCGCGGATCACCGCAAGCTCCTGCAATGTCGGCTTCTTGGAGAATTCCGGCAACCGGATCTGGTTGCCGGTCATGCCGGGCCGGTCGTGCGAAAACACGACCTCGGTCTCCTGATCGCCGGAAACCGCGCGCACGCAGCCGGAGATCGAGCGGTGCAACGGCTCGAGGTCCACCGGCGCATACGGATTGGTCTTGTGATTATCGCCGCGTCCGGCCATGGGTTTTACCTCAGGCGCTCATGACGACGTTGGCGGCGCTTTCCTTCAGTTCGGTGCCGAAGGCGCGCTGGTAATGTTCAGCCACCAGGGTGCGCTCCAACTCGTCGCATTTGTTGAGGAAGGTGACGCGGAAGGCAAAGCCGATATCGGTGAAGATCTCGGCATTTTCCGCCCAGTTGATCACCGTACGCGGGCTCATGACGGTCGACAGGTCGCCATTCATGAAGGACGAGCGGGTCATGTCGGCGACGCGGACCATGTTGGAAACGGCCGTGCGGCCTTCCTCCGTGGCGTTGAAGCTCTTCACCTTGGCGAGGATGATGTTCACCTCTTCCTGATGCGGCAGATAGTTCAGCGTCGTGACGATCGACCAGCGGTCCATCTGCGCCTGGTTGATCTGCTGCGTGCCATGGTAGAGGCCGGTCGTATCGCCGAGGCCGACGGTGTTGGCCGTTGCAAACAGACGGAAGGCCGGGTGGGGGCTGATGACGCGGCTCTGATCGAGCAGGGTCAGGCGGCCGGAGGATTCCAGCACGCGCTGGATCACGAACATGACGTCCGGGCGGCCGGCATCATATTCGTCGAAGACGAGCGCGACATTGTGCTGATAGGCCCAGGGCAGAATGCCGTCCTTGAATTCGGTGACCTGCAGGCCATCCTTGACGACGATGGCATCCTTGCCCACCAGGTCGATACGGCTGACGTGGCTGTCGAGGTTGACGCGAACACAGGGCCATTTCAGCCGGGCAGCAACCTGTTCGATATGGGTGGATTTGCCTGTGCCGTGGAAACCGGAGACCATGACGCGGCGATTATGGGCAAAGCCGGCGAGAATGGCGAGCGTGGTGTCGCGGTCAAAGAGATAGTCCGGGTCGATGTCGGGGACATAGGGGTCGTCGGCGCTGTAGGCCGGAACCTCAAGGTCGATATCGATGCCAAAGGTTTCACGAACCGAAACGGTCGTGTCCGGTCCGTTGGAATAATCCAGTTCAATCTTGCTCATCATGTCTCCGTCGCGGCCCAAGCGTGGGGGTCGCCTTCAGTCTTGCCGCAGTTAAGCCATGGGCCTAACAGAAACCGGCCTGCTTCAGCAATTGGTAGGCCTGAATAACGGCGCGAAATCTTTCTTCCGAACCGCGATCGCCGCCATTCGTGTCCGGATGGTGCTTCTTCACAAGCACCTTGTACTGTTTCTTGATATCACTCGCCGTGGCCGATGCGGTCAAGCCCAACGTGTCGAAAGCTTTCGCTTCCAGCGTCTTCAATTTGCGTTCAGGCTTGGAAGACCGTGGAGAAGCGCCGTCACCGTCATGAACGAAGCCGAAAGGATCGCGCATCTTGTTGAAAGAGGCGGCGCTTCCGGAGCGCTTGGAACCGTTCAGCGGCGTCTGGCGCGCCGCACCATTGACGCCGACGGTCCAGGTCGGGCGGTGACCGGTCAGCGCTTCCTTCTGGTAGCGGGCGATTTCGCCGTCGGAAAGGCCTTCAAAATAATTGTAGCCCTTGTTGTATTCCTTCACGTGCTCAAAGCAGAACATGAAGAACTTGCCCTCGGCATTGCGGCCGACGGGTGCACGGTGATTGGCCGGCTTGTCGCATCCGTCCCACTGGCAGATGGGCGCAGACGTCTCTGCCTTGGCTTGAGCCGGGCGTTTGCGCCGCGTACGGAGGCGGTCGAAATATTTGGAGTCGAGATTCATAGCGGCTGATTATGACCCTCAGTGCCTTCGACAACAAGAATTGACAAAGGAGTTTGTTGCTGGCTTTGTGAGCGGTTATCCTGCGGCGCGCAAAGCATGTTCAATCAATGGAGAAAATGATGTCGGCAAAAACCGTGATCGAAGAGAAACTTCAGGGCCTCTTCAACCCGGAACGCCTTATCCTGATGGATGAGAGCGAAAGGCATGCCGGTCATTTTCATGAGCCGAACGCACCTGAGATCACCCATTTGCGCGTTCGGATTGTCTCGTCCCAATTTGAAGGGATGAGCCGCATTGCACGGCATCGTGCCGTCAATGAGGCATTACAAGAAGAAATTGCCGCGGGGCTTCATGCCCTGGCAATCGAAGCGGCTGCCCCCGGAGAGGCAACACGTTGGTAAGCTGACACTGGTGCATTGACCTGAAGACCGTCTCCGATTTTCAGATCAATGCACCAGACAAAAATTCACTGGGCTAAAGCGTTGCGGCCGCCTCGTCGCCGACGGGGCGGATCCTCAGCTTGGTGATGCGGTTCTTTTCCCGCTTCATAACGATAAAACGCTTGCCGTAAAAGGTGAAAGCCTGACGTTCTTCAGGAATTGTCTGGCTTTCATGGATCACCAGGCCGGCAATCGTGGTGGCTTCCTCGTCCGGCAGGTTCCATTCAAGCGCCCGGTTGAGGTCGCGGATCGGAACCGTGCCATCGACGACGATCGAACCGTCTGCCTCCTGCTGCACGCCGGAGATCTCCAGATCGTGCTCGTCGGCGATGTCACCGACGATTTCTTCGAGGATATCTTCCAGCGTGACGATGCCCTGCACCTCGCCATATTCGTCGACGACGACGGCGATATGGACCTTGCGGCGCAGAAAGGCGTTCAGCTGGTCCTTCAGATTGGTGCTGTCGGGCACGAACCAGGGTTTCTGCGCAACCTTGACGATATCGATGTTGAAGGGCGTTGCGCCAGGTTCCGCCAATGCGCGCGACAGGTCCTTGGAGTGAACCATGCCGATGATGTTGTCGATCGAGCCGCGCCAGACGGGCAGGCGCGTATAGGGGCTTTCCAGCACGGTGCGCACGGCAAGCTCCGGCGGATCCTCGGCATTGACCGCACGCATGGCGGTGCGGTGGATCATCACATCGGAGACTTCCAGTTCGCCGAGGTCAAGAACGCCACCGAGCCGGTCACGGTCGGCCTTGATCACCGAACCTTCCTTGTGCAGCAGATCGACAGCGCCGCGCAGCTCATCCTGCGCCGAGAGCATCGAGCCGCTTTTCGACAGCGTGACGCCAAAGGCGCCGAGGATCATGCGGACGATGAAATTGACCGCGCTTGAGAGCGGACCGACCACCAGCACGACAATGCGCACCAGCGGCGCGACGAAGAGCGCGAAGCGGTCGGTGGCCGAAATCGCCCAGCTCTTCGGCAGCACTTCGGCAAAGACAACCAGAAGCGTCGTCATGATCAGCGTGGCGTAGGCCACGCCCGAATCGCCGAAAATTCCGAGAAACAGCGTTGTCGTCAGCGACGATGCGAGGATGTTGACCAGATTGTTGCCGATCAGCAGGGCGCCGATCAGCCGGTCCCGCCGCGTCGTCAGCTGATTGACGGTTGCCGCGCGCTGATCGCCCTTCTCCTCGAGCGAATACATGCGTGCCCGGGAAACCGCCGTCAGCGCCGTTTCCGAGCCGGAAAAGAATGCCGATATCACGATCAGCGCGAAAACGATCGCCAGTGTCGTGCCGTAGTCGGCGAGAAATTGCGTAATGTCACCCATGACCATTGGGATGCTTGTCCGTCAGAAATGCCAGAACTTCAGAGGCCGGAACATCGTCTGCGATGAAGGCTTCGCCGATGCCGCGCGTGAGAATGAAGGTCAGCTTGCCGCCCTTGTTCTTCTTGTCCTGTCCGATTGCCTGCATCAATATATCAGGTGGCGGCAGTGCGCCGTCAATATCACTCATGCGCGTCGGCAGCCCCGCTTCACGCAAATGTTTCGCGATCCGCACGGCATCATCGGGGCTGGCGAGGTTCATGCGGGCTGAAAATTCATGCGCCAGCACCATGCCGATCGCAACGCCCTCGCCATGAACGAGCCGGGCGCTGTCGTAATTGGTCGCCTTTTCCAGCGCATGTCCAAAGGTATGGCCAAGATTGAGCAGCGCCCTTGCGCCGTTTTCGCGCTCATCGGCCGCAACCACGTCCGCCTTTGCCCGGCAGCTGACCGCGATCGCCTCGGCGCGCGCATCGGAGCCCGCAAAGATCCCCTTGCGATTCTTCTCAAGCCAGTGGAAAAAATCAGGCCGGTCGATCAGGCCATATTTGACGACTTCGGCATAGCCAGCGGCAAATTCGCGGTCACTCAGCGTGTTCAATGCACCGGTGTCGGCCAGAACCAGGCCTGGCTGGTGGAATACGCCGATCAGATTCTTGCCCTGGCGGGCGTTGATGCCGGTCTTGCCGCCGACCGATGAATCGACCTGCGCCAGAAGTGAGGTCGGGACCTGAATGAAGTTGACGCCGCGGCGGACAATGCCGGCAGCAAAGCCGGTCAGATCACCGATCACGCCGCCGCCGAGTGCGACCACGGCATCGCCGCGTTCAATTCTGGCGTCCAGCACTTCGTCGACGACGGTCTGGAGATTGTCGAAGCTCTTGGTCTTTTCGCCGGCTGGCAGGGTCACCGAAAAGGTTTCGATGCCATCGGTCTGCAGGCTCTCGCTCAACCGGTCGAGATAAAGCGGCGCGACATTTTCATCGGTGATGATCGCGACCTTGCGGCATTTCAGCCGCGCGAGAATTTCGCCGCCGGCATTTTCGATCAGTCCCGTGCCGATCAGAATGTCGTAGCTGCGCACGCCAAGATCCACGCGCACAATCTTCCTGTCGTCGAGCATGTCACTCACGATTTTGTCTCCGGCTTTTCATTATAGAGTGCAGCGAGCGCCTTCAGCACGTCACGCATCACGGTTTCCTTGCGAACATTGCGCGACATGACGGTGATCTCGGCGAGCCCATAGACCGGATAACGGCTCTCCATCAGCGCCCGCAGCGTTTCCTTCGGATTTTCGGTCTTCAGCAGCGGGCGGGTCGAACGGCGTCTGACACGGTCCCACAGTGTTTCCAGATCTGCCTTCAGCCACATCGACAGACCCGCGCTGGCGATCATCTCGCGATTGACGGGATTGATGAAGGCGCCGCCGCCGGTTGAGACGATGGCCGGACCTTCCGTCAGGATGCGTTCGATGACGCGTGTTTCAAGCGCGCGGAATTCCGGTTCGCCGTATTTTTCGAACAGTTCCGAAATCGACATCCGCGCGGCCTTTTCAATTTCCGCATCGGTGTCGATATAGGGAATGGCGAGCGCATCGGCGACCATCTTGCCGATGGCGGACTTGCCGGCGCCCATCAGCCCGACGAGAATCAGATTACGCCCATCAAGGCCGCGCAATGCCTTCTGGCGAAGATTCAGAGGACCGGTTTCTTGTATTGCGTTCATCTCGCGCCCATTCTTTTGGCTCACCTATCGGCAAATGCACGGTAAGCGTCAAGGGATTGCGGCACATATTGCCATCTGGATACGGGAAAAGGGTAAATGGCGGCAGATTTGTCGGGCGCCCATGTGGAAGCCTTCATCGAAATGCTGAGTGCCGAGCGCGGCGCGGCGGTCAACACGCTGGAAGCCTATCAGCGCGATCTTGATGATCTGCGCGATTTTCTGACCGATCGCGGCGTCGTGCTGGACAAGGCAACCTCCGATGATGTGCTGGCCTATCTCTCCGATATGGCAAAGCGCGGTTTCGCCGCCACGTCACAGGCAAGGCGCTTGTCGGCCATCCGTCAGTTCTACCGCTTTCTCTATGCCGAAGGGATGCGCGGTGACGATCCGACGGGCATTGTCGATACCCCGAAAAAGGGCTGGGCGCTGCCGAAAACCATGTCGGTGGCGGATGTCGACCGGCTCCTCGACCAGGCGCAGCGCGAGGCCGCTGAAGCGGGGGATGCGGGCGAGCGACTGGCACGGCTGCGCATGGCCGCGCTGATGGAAACGCTTTATGCCAGCGGTATGCGGGTCAGCGAACTGGTGACGCTGCCCGCCTCCGTCTTGATGCGCAAGGGACGTTTCCTCACCATCCGCGGCAAGGGCAACAAGGAACGGATGGTGCCGCTTTCGGCGCGGGCGATTTCAGCGCTTGAGACCTATGGTGCCGCGCTTCGGGCCGCCATTGCTTGCGGCGATCTTGCGGAAAGCGAATATCTGTTTCCCTCCGCCGGTCAGGAAGGCTATCTTTCGCGCCAGGTTTTCGCGCGCGAACTGAAAGGGCTGGCAGCCCGCGCCGGGTTGAAGGCATCAGGCATATCGCCACATGTGCTTCGCCATGCGTTTGCCAGTCATCTTTTGCAAAATGGCGCGGACCTGCGTGCGGTGCAGGAACTGCTTGGTCATGCTGATATTTCTACCACGCAGATCTACACCCATGTGCTGGAGGAAAGGTTGCGGGAACTTGTGGAAACTCATCACCCCCTTGCAAAAAGTGCAAAAAAACGGGATTAAGCGGCAATCTGTATGTAAATGAGAGTAAGGGATGCTCTCCCGGACGGCCCTTGGGAGACAGCAGAAAGCGTAAACGAATGTACAGCTATCTCGATTTCGAACGACCCATCTCCGATCTGGAAGCCAAGATCATTGAGCTGAAAAAGATCGCGGGGGAAGACGAAAGCATCGACACCGCCGACGAGGTTCGGCGCCTGGAAGGGCGCGTCACCGAGGCGATGAGCGACATCTACTCGAAGCTTACTCCCTGGCAGAAGGCGCAGGTTGCCCGTCATCCGCAGCGGCCGCACTTTATCGATTATGCCAGGCGTCTGTTCACCGAATTCACACCGTTGTCGGGTGACCGCAATTTTGGCGATGATGCCGCGATCCAGACAGGGCTTGCCCGCTTCCGTGGTCGCCCGGTTGCGGTGATCGGCCAGGAGAAGGGCCACGACACAAAGACCCGAATCAAGCACAATTTCGGCATGCCGAAGCCAGAAGGCTATCGCAAGGCGATCCGGGTCATGGATCTCGCTGACCGCTACAATCTGCCGGTGATATCGCTGGTGGATACGGCCGGCGCCTATCCTGGCATCGGCGCCGAAGAGCGCGGCCAGGCGGAGGCGATCGCCAAGTCCACGGCAAAATGCCTGTCGCTCGGCGTTCCGATGACCTGTGTCGTCATCGGGGAAGGCGGCTCCGGCGGGGCAATTGCCATCGCCGCAGGCAACCGTGTCTACATGCTTGAGCATTCGATCTATTCGGTGATCTCGCCGGAAGGGGCCGCTTCGATCCTGTGGCGTGATTCCGCCCGCGCCAAGGAAGCCGCGACCAATATGAAGATCACCGCTCAGGATCTGCGGGCGCTCGGCGTCATCGACAATATCGTGCCCGAGCCCGTCGGCGGCGCGCATCGCCATTCCGAGACCGTCATCGATTCCACCGGCGATCAGATCGCCGAGGCGCTTTCGTCGATGGACGGCATGTCGCCGGATGAACTGCGCAATGACCGTCGCGAGAAATTCCTGGCGATCGGCCGCAATCTCTGAACGATCAGCTGTTCAAACATGACAAAGGCCACGCCGATTGCGTGGCCTTTCTTGTTTTGGCGTGCAGGCCTGCGCAATTTCCGTTCTCTTTTGCGTGAGCCGGGTCATTCTGACACGTATGACGCTAGCGGCGCACCGGAAAACACGATAAATGGGGCATGCGATTTGTTGCCGCGGGTGGGGACGCGGCGGCCAGGCGCTGAAATGTCATTTGTCAAAACCGATCGGTGAACATGACTGCATTGAAGAAAAATTTGATTGCGGTTAACGATTTTTGAACATTGGCAGTGCATAAGAAAGGACCCAGGCAGGCACGATGCATTGCACTGAGGGCGAAATTCCGGCAGGTTTCTGTTATGCGACTTAACCCACTCATCCCTCTGCTCTTTGCCACCGTAGCATTGACGGGATGCAACAGTTTCTTCGATAGTTCCGCCTTCTCCTCCGTTCAGGAGAAGATGAACTATCCGTTGCCGACCAAGATCGAGGCGCGGATGCGCGCCAGCGATATGGACAGGAATGCGCCGATCACCATCCGCATCTTCAAGGAAGAAGGCGTGCTGGAGATCTGGAAGCAGAAGCGCGACGGTACCTATGGCAAGCTCGAATCCTATGAGATCTGCGCCTGGTCCGGCAAGCTCGGCCCGAAGAAGAAGGAAGGCGACCGTCAGGCGCCGGAAGGCTTCTATCCGCTGACGACCGGGCTGATGAACCCTTATTCGAAATATTTCCTGGCCATCAATACCGGTTATCCCAACCGCTATGACAGTGCCAACGCCCTGACCGGCAGCAATCTGATGATCCATGGCGCCTGCTCTTCGGCCGGCTGCTATTCGATGACGGATGAACAGATTCTGGAGATCTTTGCCTTTGCGCGTGACGCCTTCAAGGGCGGCCAGCAGTCGATCATGCTGCAGGCCTATCCCTTCCGCATGACCGCGGCCAATATGGTGCGTCACCGCTATAATGAGAATTACGATTTCTGGGAAATGCTGAAGCCCGGCTATGACTATTTCGAGGTCACGCAAAAGCCGGCCAAGGTGGATGTCTGCGACCGAAGCTACGTCTTCAACGAAAAGCCGACCGATGCGGGAACCTTTGTTTCGTCCGCGCAGTGCCCGGCCATGGTGACAACGGTTTCGGCGGATGATCAGGCCAAGCTCGACGCCTATGAGGCTGATTACCAGAAAGACTATGACAAGGCACTGAAGAAGAATGCCGATATGGTCTGGATCGATCCGACGGAAGCTCAGCGCAAGGCGCTGGTTGCCGATACGCGTCCCGATCCGACCGATGCGCTCTATCAGCCGACCGGTCCCTCGCTTGAAGCCGGGCGCTATCTGACGGTCGAGCAGTACCAGGTTGCCCTTGCCCAAGATGGCGGGAAGACCATTCCGACGATTGATGTCCTGACCCGGACGGCGGCGATTCCTGATGGTCCCGACGCTGAAAGCGCACAGGATGCTGCCGTCGTAACCGCACTTGGCGATGCTGCCGCACCGGAAAAGGATAGCGGCTGGCTTGCCCGCCTGCTGCAGATGGCGCAGGGGAACAATCAGGCCGATGATACTCCGTCGCTGCGCGACAGTATCCCTGCAGGTCTGGCGACCGGTGACACGGTGGCGGCCCCGACCGACGTCGCTTCGGCCGAAGCACCCTTGCCGCCGGTTCCCGATGTTCCGGTTTCCTCGGCGGTTCCCATTCCGGAGCCAAGCCCGCTTGCCGCCTATGCGCAGGTGGATGCCAACAAGGGTGACCGCGAGAAGAAGCCCTTCTGGAAGTTCTGGTGACGCCGGGCTCCGGCGCGGCTGAAACACTGGATCTTCGCGGGCTGAAATGCCCGCTTCCCGCTCTCAAGACGAAAAAGCGCCTTGCCGGCCTTGAGCCCGGCGCTTTGCTCGTTGTGCTCACCAGCGATCCGCTGGCCGTCATCGATATCCCGCATCTTTGCCGTGAGGATGGTCACGCGCTGGTGCAGCAGGAGCGCGCTGAAGGCTATGACCGCTTCACGATAAGGCGCGACGTCAGCCGGGTTTGAAACCGAAGGCTGAAAGCGGGTTCTCGGTAAGTGCCGTCCGGTCCGGCCGATCAATGACCGGTCTGCCGAGAAAGGCGTCAAACAGATCCCGGACCACATCTTCCTTCAGATCGGCGGTGATCAGCACCAGCCGGCTCGTCGGTTTTTCACCGGGCGGCCAGGCTTTCAGCCGCACGGGCGGATAGATGATCTCCTGGACGCCGTGAATGGCGACGGGCAGCGCCTCGCCCTCAAGCGCCACAACACCCTTCATCCGCAGGATGGACGGGCCGTGACGGGCGGCCAGCATATCGAAAAAGGCCATCAGATCGGCACGGGCGATCGGACGCTCGCAGTTAAGCGCGAAAGACCGGATATGGTCGCCATGGCGGTTGACGTCGTGGTGATGATGATGGTGCGCAGCATCGGCTTCGCTCAGCCATTGGCCGACCTCAGGCTGGCGCCGCGCTGCATCGAACAGGCCGGCGGCGAGAAGCGCAGCCTGCGGATTGCTCAGCTCTGCATTGTCGAGCAGTTCTGCATTGGGGTTCAGCGCGGCAAGACGCTGTCTCAGTGCCAGTGTCTTTTCCGACGCTGCAAGATCGGTCTTGGTGATGATCAGCCGGTCGGCGACCATGGCCTGACGCACGGCTTCTTCGTGGTTCTCGAGCGTGGCGAGCCCGTTTTGCGCATCGGCGAGCGTGATCACACCATCAATGGCAAAGGCTGCGGCGATGGCCGGATGGGCGATCACGGCCTTGAGCACCGGTACCGGGTCGGCAAGGCCCGTTGTCTCGATCACGACACGGCTGATGGGGCGGATCTTCTCGGTCTGCATCCGGTCCAGCAGATCGGCAAGCGTATTGATCAATTCGCCGCGTACACTGCAGCACAGGCAGCCATTCGACAATTCAACGATGTTCTCGCCGGATTGCTCGACAAGCAGGTGGTCGATGCCGATCTCGCCGAACTCATTGATGATGATGGCTGCATCCGACAATGCCGGATCGGTGAGAAGCCGGTTGAGCAGTGTGGACTTGCCGGCACCGAGGAAGCCGGTGATGATGGAAACGGGTATGGGACTGGTAATCTGGTACATGGTGCCAAGCTTTACTGCGCTGGCCGTGCATAGGGAAGGGGGATCGTCTTCAACTGGTCGAGTTCGGCGGCGGCCATGTCGGTATCATTCGGAAGCCGCTTGGCCGGTACAGTGGTGTAATCCTCAGGCAACGGCTTCAGATAGGGCGAATTGAGCGGATAATTGCCATCTTCATCAATCACGCCGATCCGCGCCTGAATGGCCTCGGGCGTGCACATGGTGGATGAAATGTCGGCGACGGTCTTGTCGACATCGGGGCCGGGACGGAATGCACTCAGCAACGGGCCGTTCTCGCTTGCGACCGTCAGGCCGGACTGAAGCAGCCTGGCGGACGTCTCGGTCCGATCAGGGATTGAAGAGGCACCGAGGACGACGCTGACGACGCTATGGCCGTCCCGCTGCGCCGTGGAGACCTGATTGTAACCGGCGGCACAGATATAGCCCGTCTTCATGCCGGTCGCGCCATCGAAGGTCGACAGCAGAAGATTGGTATTGCGGTAGCGGCCGCTATCGGCTGAGATGCCGGGTATGTCGAAGAAATAGGCAAATTGCGGGAAGTTTTTCTGCAGCGCCATGGCCAGCGCGGCCATGTCACGTGCCGTGGTATACTGACCGTCCTTCGGCATGCCATTGGCATTGACGAAATGGGTGCTGTTCATGCCGAGTGAAGCGGCCGTGGCGTTCATGCGCGCGACGAAGGCCTGTTCGCCACCCGGTTCGTTTTCGGCCACGGCCTTGGCCGCATCATTTGCGGAGTGGACGAGCATCATTTTCAGCGCGCTGTCGAGGGTGATCCTTGTGCCGGGCGAAAAGTACATTTTCGACGGCGCTTCATTGGCCGCAGCTGCCGAGACAGTGATGGGCGTGTCGAGGCGCAGCCGTCCGGCCACCAGATCCTCAAAGACGAGATAGGTGGTCATCAGCTTGGTCAGTGATGCCGGATACCATCGCTTGAAGGCTTCATCGGCAAACAGGACGCGCTGGGTCTTGGCATCGACGACGATATAGGGATTGGCGCTTGCGCCGGCTGCCGGCAACTGGGCCATGACAGTCAGCGCCAACAGGGTCAGGGGAAGACGCCGCAGCATCCGCGCTATTCTGCCTGTCATGGGTTTTCCGCCGCTCAATGTCACTGGCCCCTCTTGCGATGGTTTTCTTTATACATCAACTCGGCAGATGCGAAAGCATGTTGCATGTTCGGCTCTGGCGTCCCACATTGCCGCTTTGGACTGAACGATTTCAAATTCGGGTTTCCCTATGCCTTTGCTCAATTCTGCTGCCGCCATCGCCAGTGAGGCAACCGCCTGGCGCCGTCACCTGCACCGGAATCCGGAATTGCTTTACGAAGTTGGCGACACTGCGGCCTTCATTGTCGAAAAGCTGACGGAATTCGGTGTTGACGAGATTGTCGAAGGGATTGGCAGGAGCGGCGTGGTCGGCGTTATTCACGGCAAGGGCGCAGGCGGAAGAGCGATCGGTCTGCGCGCTGATATGGATGCCCTGCCGCTCGAGGAGAAGACCGGCCTCGACTGGGCGTCGCAGCGGCCTGGCCAGATGCATGCCTGCGGCCATGACGGACATATGGCGATGCTTCTGGGGGCTGCACGGCTGCTGGCCGATCGCCGGAATTTTTCCGGGACAGTGGTGCTGATCTTCCAGCCGGCTGAAGAAGGCGGGGCCGGTGGCAAGGCGATGATCGATGACGGGCTGATGGAGCGCTTCAACATCGCCGAAGTTTATGGCATGCACAATTACCCGGGGATCCCGCTTGGCCAGTTCGCAATCCGCTCTGGCCCGATCATGGCGGCAACCGATGAGTTTCAGATCATTGTCACCGGGCGCGGCGGCCATGCCGCCCAGCCGCACAAGGCGATCGATCCGGTGGTGATTGGCAGCCAGATCGTGCTTGCCGCGCAGACGATCGCCTCGCGCATGGTGAGCCCGATCGATGCGCTGGTGGTCTCGATCACCGAATTTCACGCGGGCTCGACCCACAACATCATTCCCGATCAGGCAAGGCTGGGCGGAACCGTGCGTTCCTTCACACCGGAAAACCGCGATCTTGCCGAAGAGCGTCTGAAGGCAATCGCAACGGGGATTGCCGCAGCCCAAGGGGCAAAGGCGGAACTGCGCTACAAGCGCAACTATCCGGCGACCGTCAATCACGCGGAGGAAGCCGTTCACGCCGCGGATGCGGCCATTGCGGTTGCCGGGACGGATGCGGTTGACACGGATTTTGGTCCCTGGACGGCGGCCGAGGATTTCTCCTATATGCTCGAGAGCCGGCCCGGTGCGTTTATCATGATCGGCAATGGCGACAGCGCCGGCCTCCATAACGCCGGCTATGATTTCAATGACGATGCCCTGCCTTATGGCATCTCCTATTGGGTCACGCTTGCCGAGCGCCGGCTGCGGGCCTGATCCCGGGTGCTGCAGGTCGAGATGAAGCACATCGGATTTTCTCCCGGCGGGGCTTTCCTTCGCCATTAAGCTTTTGTATGGAGAAGGTCGAGTGGTCCCGTAGCTCAGCAGGATAGAGCATCAGATTCCTAATCTGAGGGTCACGCGTTCGAATCGCGTCGGGATCACCAAAGATTTCAATCAGATAGTCTATCATGCGTTCCTACACGTTCCGAAAGGCGTTCCTACACGTCTGTTTTCGGTGTGTTCACGGTCTTTCTGCGGGCGACGCGAAGCTCCGCGACATGGCGAGTTTTCTCCAGCGTTTTGCGGTTGTAGCGAGTCGTTGTCTGGATGTTTTTATGGTTCGCATGGTGCCGCAGGTGTTCGATATCGGCACCTGCATCGGATCCCTCCGTCACGCCACCAGCGCGGCTATCTCGGTTCCAAACGTCTTTCGGAACGCCTGCTTCCGTCGCTACCTCGCGCCAGATCTTGTAGAAATAGCGATAGCGATAGGGAAGTCCGGTTGTCTCTGATTTTATGACTGGCCCGACTTTTTCATCTTGCGGGATCATATCTAGCAGTTGGCCAAGCATTGGGTAGGCGCGGGTGTCGTGTTCGGCTGTCTGGCCGGTTTTGCTTGTTGGCTTCGAAAGTACGCCATTGGCGTCGATGTGCGACCATAGCAAACCGTCGACCCATCGCTGGCCGCGATCGACGATACCTCCAGCCACCGGGCCATGGGCCTTTTCCCAACGACCAATCACATCGATCTGCCGGAGCGTTAGGTCGAACTGGAGAGCTTGAGCTATAGCTATCGATAGAAGTCCTTTTTTGGCGGCAGTTTCGCAGATGGCTTGTGCTTGATCATAGGTGATCGACTTAGTGCGCGCCGCTGGGGCAGTGAACTCCATGCCGGAAAGAATTGTCGACAGTCGAAAGCAGTCGGCGATGTTCATAACTACGCCGAACTTGATAACGATACGGAGTAGCTGCATGG
The DNA here is from genome assembly GCF_013184775.1 of Martelella sp. HB161492. Lineage (GTDB taxonomy): Bacteria > Pseudomonadota > Alphaproteobacteria > Rhizobiales > Rhizobiaceae > Martelella. Next base: position 13,881 of record NZ_JAATVV010000014.1, on the reverse strand, counting down.
CTTTGTATGCTCGGCGTTGGCGTTCCGGCTTTCCTGAACTCGTAGGAAGTTTGAAATTATTATACCAGCGAATGAAATCGAGTCCGGTTAGTTTTCCCAGGCGGCGTGCGCCGACTGATTTTTCCAGAAGTCCAAGACTCTCATCGTACATTGCACGCGTATTCGCCTTTACACGATTGTAAGGGCTCTCTGGTGTTGTTTGGTAAAGACGGATTAATGACTTTAGCGTGCCATCATATCGTTTGTTTTGCCCTTTGTCCTGTTGCGACAGCCACTCTTTCAGTTCTGCGGTTAGGATAGTGCAACGATGCCTGATTTCGTCTTCATCGCCGTGAACGCGAACGGTCTTGAGCGGATAGCCTGCAGTGTCGCGGGACACTGCCGACGCAACCCAATAATATGCGACCGTTCCATTTCCTCTTCGCCTTACTTTGAGGCCAGTTGCTTTCAGTTCCATGTTTCTTCTCCATCCAGGCCGGGAGTGGCCTGCATTGCAGATTCTATCAGTCCGTAACGACGATTGAGAAAGGCTTCGCATGCGGGCCAGTAGCGGCGGTTGAGGAAGAGTGGATCCGGCGTTGGAAAGCCGGACTTCGTAAGCGCGGGAAGTGCTGCCTTCAATTGGCTAGTGGAAAGCCCCATCCTGGCGGCGATCTGCGCTTCCGTTAAGAAAATCGCATTTGAACCGAGCGTTCGCTGCCCCGTGGTTGTCATCTAGTTTTTCTCCAAATTTCAAATTGATTGACCATCTGCCTCCAACGATGAGCGGCATCAGGATCGGTGTTCAACTGACTGCGGCTCCCAATCGAGAGTATCGACCGCACCCGCGTCGCGGCTGTCTTCTCCGTCGCTGGATGCGGCAGGTCGTGCTGTTCGATCAAAAATCGCATGAAGGCTGGCTCGGCGCATTTCATGGCGCATTCGGCGGCATAGTCCTTTGCGGGCTTTCCGCCTTTGGCCTCAAGCGCCTGCTTTAGTCGTTCGATTTCCTGTCTGCGCTCGGCGTCGCGCCTTGCGGCTGCATCAAGCATGCCGATCAGATCAGCCGGGATCTCGATATGTCTGCGGATCAGTTCGCTGTTGTCTGCGGGGCAGGTCGCGGGGAGAGAGCAGATGATCTCCGGCTCGTCCGGACCTCTGACCTCAAGATGCATGCCGGCGGTATCGGCCAGAATATCCGCCAGTGGGACGGCCCGTGATATCAGTGCACGGTATCTGTCGAGACGGTCCCGCGCCGGAAGGCGGTTAGCCATTGTTGTTCGCCTCATTCAGAAGATGTGCCGGGATAGTCTTGAACGCGCTGACCAGCGGACGCGAAACAGGACCTACCGAGTTTTCACCTGACCGACCGTGGAGAGCGCCTGTGAGAGCATCATGTTTCGTCACAGCTACACCCCCGAAGCTGCTGCAAGTGCCGTTTCAAGAGCGGCGAGCTCGCGGACGATGAGAAAGAGAGCAAGACCACAGCCAGCAATGACCGAAGACAGAGCCACTCGACGCAGGAAGATGCAGTCTTCCATGGTGAGGGGATGGGTATGAGCGATGAAGTGGAGGTTCATGCTTCACCGCCTTTCCGGGCGTCGACTGCAGCGCAGATACGGGAAACGAGACCATGTTTGCCGAGCGTGTCATCGAAGCGCCGCCAGCGCAGGCCGTCGGGATAGACAAGGGCGTCGAAGGTCAGCTCCGAGGGCGCGAGATGGGGCGGCAGATATCCGCCATTCGGCAAGGCCGGTGCCTCCGGGCTATCGGTCTCATCAATAACGCGCGGTGCTATTCCTTTTGCCGAGAACATGCCGCCGGGGCCGAGTTTCGCAAACTCGAAGTCTTCGGGCTCGATCGCCTCATCAACGACATCCCAGATCTGGTCCAGATTGCCCCAGACAATGCCGTGCAGGTGTTTGGTTGTTGAGGATCTTACCAGGTAGACGCTCATTGCATCCTCCGTTCCGTCTCATGGTTACGGCAGATCGATTGGCGCAGTTAGTTGGCCGTTCAGTCTGTAGGAGAACGGTACAATGGGATATATCCCGCAGTCAACACAAATTAAGGGATATATCCCTCAAAGAGAATTGGACTCATTGAACTCTTGCAAGCTGGTTCACTGCAAGGGTGGGCATTTTTGTCTGAGTGATGGAGGAATCAGGCCGGGAAGGTGAAGAGGGTATGTCTTACCCTGCCGATTATGGTCAGTGGATTTGTCGGGTAGATAGTCTTGTGTTCGCGATTGGTCGACTCTGGCTCGAGCCTGTCGGGATCCTGGCGGAAGCGTTTATAAGTTGCGTCTCCGTCGTCCGTCGCGAAGACATAAAAGCCGCCGTCAATTGCTTCGCATTCATTGCGGTTCACAAAAATGATGGATCCGGGCGGAGAGTAAAGATCCATCGAATCCCCTTCGACCCGCAAGGCTATCCAGTTTCCATTTCGCAGACTGTTTTCTGGAAGCTCAATATATTCTTGTGACCTTACTGTTGCCCCATTGGGTTCCGCCAGTTTTCCGGCACTAATAAAGGAAACTACGGGCACGAGTATTTTTCGACCGGGGGAGGGTTCGCCATATGCCAGCCAACCTGCACTGCATCCCAGAATATTCGCGATACGACCAATAGTGTCCAGGCTGGGCATGTTCGCTTTTCCACGCTTCCAGTCGCGGAAAAGGTCTGGTCCAAAATCTGCACGCAAGGCGAGTTGCCGGAGGCTTATCTTCTTAGCTCTTGCCTCGGCCTGAATTCGCTCAAGTATTTTGTCGAGTGTGCTAACCATGTACGGGATTTATCCCGTAAATTGCGCATATACAAAAGCGGGACATACCCCTTGACAAAATCGGGATATGTCCCGCATTTTGTATCCATGGAAAGCATTGCTTCATTTCTTCTGCTCATAGAGCGCTTTTGCGGGACAGCCCATATTGCTGAGGCGACGTTGTCGTCTCGGCTGTTTAATGACGGCAAACGAATACCAGCGCTTCGTAACGGTAGTGATATCGGCGTGTTGAGGCTGGACCGGGCTGTCGAATGGCTTTCGGTTAATTGGCCAGCCGGGGCAGTTTGGCCCGAAGAGGTGGGGCGTCCTGCGTTCGGAACGCGGGAGGACTTTGTATGATTTCCTTTTCCCTTCGCGCGCACCGGGCAGTGATATCTTCGGCCTGTTGCTGCACGCGGCATCGGACCGGCATTTTCCTCCCGGCCGGTCGATGCGGGGTGCGCCGGAGCAGGCGACAGTCTGGTCTGCTCCGGCGCTGGTTCCTGGCTCTGGCTTTATTCGCCGGTCCGTCACCCTCGTGTCCTTTCCGGCTCCGCCCGCCCTAGGGGCACTGCCTGACTGAGCAGACCCTAAACCACGATCCATCGTCCCGCCATGGGAAACGACGCCGGGTGTTCCCCGGCGCGCATGGCTTTTTGCTGCTTTCGAAAGGGAGAGACATGGCCGAAGAGCCCTCCATCGATCCGTTCATCCTCGCCATCCGCTGCGCCCAGCGCGACCTGATCAAACGGGCAGGGGGGATTGAGCGCGTTGCCCTCATCACCAACCGCTCCACCAGTGCCGTCGGCCGCTGGAACGGCAAGCGCGATACCGACATCATGCCGATCCCGGTGGTGCGGATCCTTGAAGAGGATACCGATGCCCCGCTGGTGACGGAGGCAATGGCGGCTGCCGCGGGACGCAGGCTGACGGAAGCGGATGAACGCAGCCGGGTGGCGTTGTCGCTGATCCAGTGCATGGCGGGCGACCAGGCAAACGAAAGCGAACTGATGAGCACCATCCTCGAGGCGCTGGCCGACGGCCATGTGACGCCTGCGGAGGCGCATCTCTGCCTGCAGAAACTCTCCGACAAGGAAATCAGCGAGGACCGGCTCAAGCGCTGCCTGATCGGCGCGATTGCCGGCGGTGGTCTTTCTGTGGCCGGCGGGAGGGCCGCGCGATGAAGGGCAGCTTTCCCTTTGCCGAACCACCAACCCACCGGGTTGTGCGTGACGAGATCCGGCCCCGGACAGATGCCTGCAGGCCAGAGATCGGACTATCTCAGCCGCAGCCAGGCACAGCAAAGGTGCAGGCGGCACATGATGCACACGCTGCACACGATGCACTGAGCGAAGAGGCACTGGACGCGCTGTGCATGAAGGAGATCGAAGCGGCGACGGACTGGCGTCGTCGCTTCCGCAGCTGACCCCCGTTCCGCTCCGGTGTCCCGCCTTAAGATTTGGGCGGGCATCCCGAACGGAAAGGAGAGGTCTTGTGAAGTACTGGGACCGACAGGAAATCGAGGCGATGTCGGCAATGCGCCGGGATGGCAGGACGCTGACGGCGATTGCCGGGGCGTGGGGTGTCTCACGCATGGTCATTGCCGGTATTGCCCGCCGCAATCCGGACCTGTTTCCGGTGCGGCAGAAGATGTCCGCGGAGGAAAAGGCTGCCGCCGCCGCCGCTGCCGCTGCCGCGCGCAGATCGAAGGCCGCAAAGCTGCTGGTGAAGCGGAAGCGGAAGCCGAAGAAGCCAGCACCAGTGGCAGAAGCGCGGTTACGCAAGCTGATCCCGGTTGAGGCCTATGACACACAGCATATGCAGCTTCCCGGTCAACCGACGGTACGGTTTATCGACTGCGGCGAATTCCAGTGCCGGCTGGTGCTGACACCGGGCGGTGAGCGGCTCGGACCGGATGCCCCATGCTGCGGAAGGCCGGTGGCTGAGGGCGCCGCCTACTGCCCGGAGCATCAGAAGCTGATGTACCGGCCTTATGAGAAGCGAAAGGTGCCGGCCGGCCGCGGACAATGGGGCGGCTATGCCGGGGCTGTCACGCGGGAGACTTCCGCATGAGTGCCACAGCCGGACCGAAAGGCGCTCCCATCCGCCACTTCGAACGCACCACCGTCAGCCATGGTGCGGGGCTTGCCGGAGCGCTGCGGATTGTCTGCGGCTGCTGTGAGGCCAGTGGCTACGCGATCCTCAGCACCGCTCTTCGGCAGGATGAGCCGGACACCATCAGGGATCACTTCCGCGCCGGCGGCTGGAGGGTCGGTGCGACACCGGCTGAAGACCGGTGCCCGGCCTGCCGGCGCAGACCACCCGTCACAAACCGCATGAAAGGACAGGATATGGCAGCAGTAAAACCGCGTAAGGCAGCAATGACCACAAAGGCCTTTGCCGTCAGACCGACAGCACCGCCTGAGGCCGCCACCGCACCGCAGGCCGATCCGCCGCCGGCCATGGACCGGGAAGACCGGCGGATCATCACCGAGAAGCTGGATGATGTTTACGGAGACCGCGGCTATCAGGGATCATGGACGGATACGACGCTGGCCCGGGATCTGAATGTGCCCCGGGCATGGGTGAGTGAGGTCCGCGAGGCCTTCTTCGGCCCGGAGGGAAGCAATCCTCTGCTCGATGAATATACGGAAGCAAAGGCCGGCTTTGACCGGCTCCATGCCGGCTTCATGGCGGCGCGCAAGACCCATTGCGAAGAGCATGACCGGCTGCTGAAGCTGGCCATGGATCTCTCCGGCAAGGCCGATGAGATCGTCCGGATCGGCAGGCGGATCGAACGGGAACTCGGCTGATGTCGGATCCCTGGCTGAAGTTCTTCACGACGGACTGGCGGGCCGATCCGGCGCTCAGAATGTGCAGCATGGCAGCGCGCGGTCTGTGGATCGAGCTGATCTGCCTGATGCATGAGGCCACCCCTTACGGACATCTTCTCGTCAGCGGCCGTTGCCCGGCAGACGCGCAGATCGCCGTGCTGGCAGGCACAACGCCCGACCAGGTCACCGCATTGCTCGGCGAACTGGAAACGGCCGGTGTGTTCTCCCGCACGAAAGATGGCACGATCTACTCGCGCAAAATGGCACGCATGGCGAAGAAGGCGGCAACGGCGCGCAGGAATGGCCGCAGGGGTGGTAATCCAAGTCTTTCAAAAGACACGGATAATCAGCCGTCGGATAACCCCCGGCTTAAGGGTGGGGATAAGCCCCAGAAGCCAGAAGCCAGAAGCCAGATTAAGAATACCGTTCCTGACGGAACGGACGCAGGGGCGTCTCAGCCGGAGCGGGTCGACTACCGGGACCGGCTCTGGGGAGAGGGGGTGGCGTCACTGATGCGCCAGACCGGTCTGACCGAGGCACGCGCCCGTCCGCTGATCGGCAAATGGTGCCGCACAGCCCGTGACGACTGCCGGCTGATCTTCGAGCGGATCGTCAGGGCTGAGGCCGAGCGGATCGGGGATCCGGTTGCGTGGATTGAGCAATCGGTCCGCCGTGCCGCCCAGCCACCGCCGGGCCAATCCGCTCCGTCACGCTCCGATCATCTCCGAGAACACAACAGGCGGGTGCAGGAAACCCTCCGCAAGCGCATGAGGCAGGACAATGGCACAAGAGATGCAGACGTCATCGACATCGACAGAAGCGACTGGACGGTTGAGAGCAGCGCTTGAACCGGCAGGCGAACATCGCGCTGACCTGATGCTGGCCAGGCTGATGCAATACGGCTTCGTCGTGCCGGACAGCATCGCTGCGGAACTGGCACCGGAGCTTTATGCCGGTGTGCTCCGTGACAAGCCCGTCGGGGCGATGCGGCGTGTGTTCGAGAACCTCCGGCTCGGCCGCTATGAGCGCTTCCGCTCCTTCCTGCCAAAGCCGGCAGAACTCTCCGCCCTGATCGATGATGCCGCCCGCCATGACCGGGATATGCTCCGGATCGAACGCGAACGGCTGAGGGGTATCGAAGAACGGCGCCAGCTGTCGGTCACGATCTCGCCGGAAGAGCGGCAGCGCCGCCGGCAGAAGGCGGCAGAGGTCCGGGCGATGATGGCAGGCATTGCCGCCAGCCGGACAGTGCAAGCGGCAGGAGAGCATGATGACCAGCGCTGAGGGCGATGACCGCAGGACGGTGCGCCGGGCCTTCCTGAAGTTCTACAGGCAATGGCCGACCTTCGGCGATGACAGTGACGAGCGGGCCTTTGCCGAGTGGCAGGGGCTGTCTGTCGAAGACAGGGAGAGGGCCTCCTCGCTTCTGCCGGCCTTCCTCACCCTGTCTGCGATGGAGGGCAGGACGGTGAAGTTTGCCGCCAGCACCTATCTCAGGGGCAAACGCTGGCAGGAGGTTCCAGACGGGATGGAAGCGCCGGCGACCGGTCCTGCCATTGCTGCCACTTTCGGCAAGGCTTGGATGGCTGAACGCTTCATCCGGCTTGCAGAGCCCTGCACACCGCTGCCACCGCTGACCCGGTTCCAGGAGCATGAGATTGCATCCGGTCGGGCGGATCGTGATGCCCTCCGGCATGAGCGGATGCAGAAGATGGGCTGGCCATCGGTGAATGCGATGCACGAGCAGGCACTGCGTTATCCGGGCCGGGGTGTCCGGGTGTCTCCGGAGACCGTGCTGCTTGGCGCGGACTTTGAGCAGGTCCGGGTCGGAAGCGCTCTCTGGCGGGCATGGGAGGCTGAGCACAGGGGACGGGGTTATCCGTGGCTGCCGGGCACGGGCAGGGCGGAATGGGTCTACTTCCCGCCGCTGAACGCGGCAACGCCAGAGGCAGCGCTCAACGGCTTCTTCGGCAGGCTTCAGCGGATCGGGCAGAGCGGGGTGGCGGCACAATGAGGATGGCAGCAATGATGACGGCAGCGGCAACGATCAGGACGACGGGCAGCATTGAAGCGGAACTGGGTGAGCGCAGCCTGCGCAGGCTGGAGCGGGATGAGGCGGCCCGGCAGATCCGGCGGGACGAGCAGGGGGCGCTTGCTGCAGACACGGCGAGCGATACGGCATGCTGGTATGTGGCCGCAGTTCATCCGGGACACGAGCAGGAGACGGAAGCTGCCCTGACGGCAATCGGAGCTGAGGCGCTGGTGCCGATGCGGCGGGGCAAGCGACGCAAGCGGCGTGGCAGGATCTTACCGCCGCAGGACGAAGTGCTGATGACGGGCTATGTCCTTGTCCGCTTTGTCAGCACGGCAAAGGCTTTGAGGGGATTGCTCAGGCAGGAACATGTCACGGCAATCCTCGGCGGGTGGGAGACGCCCTATGCCATATCTGCCGATGCGATCTCGGCGCTGATGCGCAAGGCTGACAACGGTGCCTTTGACTATGAGCGGCTAAGTGATGTGCAGGTTGCTGCAGGCGAGCAGGTCACAGTCGAAGAGGGGATCTTTGCCGGGCAGGTGGGGACGGTGGTGACAGCCAATATGACAGGCAAGGGCGATGTCGTCATCGAGGTGGATCTGTTCGGACGGATGACGCCGATGGTCGTGCCGCTTGCTGTGATCAGCAAGGTCTGAGGCGGCCAGCTGCAGACGGCTGGCCTCAACAGCCAGCGACGACAATTGCGAAGAGCGGGTCGCTTTGGTGATCCGCCCTGTCTCACCCCGAAAGCCGCCTCACAGGAAAACCGCGGGTCCTTCCCCGGGCCGGTGGCCATGCGGGTATTTGGCACCGCGCGGTCTGCCCAGTCTGAGGCTAAATTCAAAGCCTAAAGTCAGGGCTAAAGTTTAGCGCAGGCTAAAGTCAGTCGGACAGGCCGAAGGCGGGAAGGGGGCCGGAACCGGTCTGGCGGCTTTTGGCTTCCAAGATGGCGGTAGCGGGCGTTCTCCATGCACGTTTAGGAGCGAGATGAAACTGCTCAAAAAGTCACAGAACCAGCGGCACTTAGACAGGGTTAACCTTCCGCCGATTCGTTGTTTTTAAACTGTGGGTGACGGAGTTGTCCAAGTTGTAGGGCGCCGCTGGCCTCGCTATCTTTAGTATAAAATGAGGGTGTTATGACTGACGACGATTTTTACGCATCGCTGAACGACGATAACGAGATTGCTTTCACTCAGGTCGTCGAAATGTTGGACTCCAAGCTGAGAGAAAACATAGCATCCCTCGATGACCGTGATGATCCTAGGTATTTTCAGCAGGACTACATGAATAAAGTTGTCGCAGCCGCTGGGGCGCTGGAGGTTGACGAGATAGCCAATTTCGATGTGCCCCCAATACAGCACGATTTCTCCGGAGCTTACGACGAATTCTCTCTCGCGTTGCAGCGCTTTGTTATGAAGGTTTCACTTCGAAAAGTTCGAACGGGGAAGGTCTATTCGGTGGAACTGTCAGCGGCCGATAAAGAGCGTGTCCATGGGTATGTCAAGAAAATCCGAAACATACTTGAGGGCGCAGACCTGGACGAAAGAAAGAGGAACTCTCTTTACGCAAAGCTGAATGCGTTCGACGCTGATGTTGACAGGGCACGGACACCGTTCAACAACGCTATGCTCATGGCACTTGACGTCGCGTATGTCGCGAAGGCTTATGGTGAAGCCCTAAACCCGCTCAGCGACCTTGTTAAGCGAATTAATGACCTTTTGGCATCTGCGAAGAGCAAGGAGCCGGAGGCGGCTCAGTTGCCGCCTCCGGAGCAAAAGAAGAAACTCCCTCCACCGCCCAAACAGATCGAAGGACCAAAACTCTCACGAGACCTTGATGACGATATCCCGTTTTGAGCATAGTTCATCCCCGCATCGTCTAATGGAGTCTTTAGGCTTACAGCGGTCGGGCGCCTTGCCAGTTCGTGCCGCAGTTCAGCTTCACTAAACAGACCATTTGTCGCGCGTAGGAGGAAAAATCCTACACTTCCAGCGGTCGTAGCGCTGCGCTAAAGTTCAAGGATGATTAACACGTTTCAGAGCCAGACAACCGATAGCGGCAAGGATCTTTACGATCTTCTTTGGGATATTGCCTACGTCATTCCTGTTGAGGATGGCGACCCATATGAGGCCAGCCTTTTGCAAGGTTTTGCCCGCAGCCTGATGGACAATGCCGGCATCATCCATCTCATAAACACATTGCCAAGCGACATTTGGGAGTTGACGCCGGAGGGGCAAAAAATCCGGCTCCCACGGAGAATGTCTGGCCAAGCTCCAGTGATATGGCGTGGCCAGTCACCGCGAGCGCTAAAGAGCATGATTACGCCTCCGGTCGTTCCGTTCTTGGTCCTCTTTCTCGGACGTGAGCATAACATCGAGACGTATCGCGATTGGATAGACGCTCACTCATTTCCTCTTACGGTCGTCGCCGAAAAAGGGGGCACTATAACATACGAAGAGTTCAGTCTAGAAAAGCTCAAGGAAGCATTCCTTAACATCTGCGATGCCTTGAAAGGACAGGTTAAACCCGATGCTCTGGAGATCGCTCGGACGCATCTTGGAAATTGGCGCGAACCGGAAGAACGCGATCTTGGATACAAAGTCGGTGGCCATAACGCAATAGCCCCCAATCTGTCTGCGCTTTACGCGGCGGGATATCACAACACAATCGACGGTAGATTTACCCAAATTGACGAAGGGATCGCTCCTTACGTCGAACTAATCGTTCAAACCACACGTTCAGTTCTGATGGAAAGGGAGCGCATCGGCGAACGAGCTGCCAATAAATATTTCCGTCGACCACCAAGTGTTAACTTGTTTGCCCCCGCTGTATACCCGCATTTTCATGAAGCAAACTTAACTAATGCGCCGTTGTTAACAGAAGAAAAGAGACGTTTTCTTGCTGTGAGACGTGTTTTTCAACGTCAGGATGGCTATGGCCTTGAAGCCAGTACACAGGCCCAAGCGAAGGCTATACTCGGGGCAGAGGACGGCGAAGAAACCAGACTACATCCGCTCATTTCTGAGCGCGCCGCCGAGCTAAGACTTGCGACAGAATGCGTAAGTACTCTATCTGCTTCGGAAGTGTCGGCTGTCATCAGGCTGCCGAATTCAGTCAACCGAACATCTGGTCAGGTCCGGCAATTTGCTCAACACTACCACGCAAAGCGGACCACAGACAAGAAGAGGCTGGACGCGTTCAAAAAGGCCCAGAGCGCAATCACGGCGTCTGTGCCAACAGAATTTTTCGAGTTTGTCGAAGAGGCCGAAGATGGAATCCGCCTGATTGCGGATGCCCACCTTGAATGGATGAATGTTCGCGGGCTTCCACTCTGCGTCCAGAAAGATATCTCAAGAATCCCCGTCACGCCTGGAAATCTCTTCATCGAGCAAGTCTTGCCGAAAGAAAACCTACACCTGACGACATCGGATTTTGAAGAAATCTTGATATTGAGCGCGCTTAGGAATGACGACCCCATAAGCATGTATTTTGATAAAGCATTTGCTATCTTCGAGCCTCATTTCGCGGATAAAGTTTGTGTCCGGACAGAGCGAATTCGGAACGAGGAAGACTTGGTTGCTGCACTGAACTCCTACAATGGCTCTTTAGTCATCTTTGATGGACACGGCGGGCATGCGAAAGGCAAACCTGCCGAGCTTCAACTTTTAGAAGAGAGTATCGATATCTGGCAGTTGCAACGTAAGCGGCTTCGGGTCCCACCGATTGTAATTCTTAGTGCTTGCGATACGCATGCAGCCGACCGAAACCACGCCTCGACGGCCAATGGGTTCCTCGCGATTGGTGCGCGCACGGTTCTGGGCTCCGTTTTTCCCATCGATGCGCGGGATGCGGCGTCCTTTATTGCCAGATTACTCTATCGCGTTGCTGAATTTGTTCCGGCATCCCACAAAGTGTTCAATCAATCTTTGACCTGGATGGAGATCATGGGCGGTATGATCCGGATGCAATTGCTGACTGACTTTTGCCGACGACTGAAAAGTAAGGGTCTGATTGACCAAGAAACCTATAGAGCTGTTCATCTAGCAGGTAACTTGGCTATTAATGGTGGCGACCAGTGGCCGTACGAAACGGTCGTCGCGGAATTGTCCGATCGTGGTATTGATGAGAAGCGGGCGTGGCACGAGTTGCGCTCGGCGATCGCTAATTCGACTGCGATTAGTTATCTACAGATGGGGTGTCCCGAAACCATTATCGTTCATCCAGACGACGGCTTCAGGGATGAGGCACGGGCTGAGACAGACACAAATCAATAGTACAAGCGCGGACCAAGTCCGCTCCCGTAGAGGGCTTAAGGTGCAGCGAACTACCGCTATTCGCCCTCAACGAAAGTTCGCACGTCGCGCAACGAATGGCAGCTTTTAGGATCGGGCCGAGAGCCGCTGACCGACCAAAACGGCGGCGCAATGCAGAAAGGCTGCAACAGGGCAGACTGCTGACTGGCAGGTTTGCCTTACATATTAGCGAAGCGGACACTAGTGCACACAATACGCGCCGATGCTTTTCGGATGTAACACGGAACATGTATAGCTCAGACCGTTGTTCGGCCAAGCAGAGAGATCAGGCCTCTACCAGCTTCAGGCGTAGCCTTACGCTCCTCCTAACCTCCGCGTAGCATAGTCCCGAAATTCTTCCGTTTTTCTCCGATTCTTTGGTACCAGAAGCCGCCTCACTCTTCCATTGATTTACGCCAACCGCCGATCGTCTCCTTCAAGCCCTATCTATCGAGGCTGACCCCGCTGATGCAGCAGCAATGAGCTGCGTGTGCCTGACTAACTTTTTGCGGCATCGTTGGGTGAGAAATTCGCTATCGCCCCGGCGAATATTTTTCGCCTCTTAAGCTCATCCTTTTTCTTTTTGTCATCTTCGAGAATGATGATGATCGACTGCTTCATGGCGTCGAACCAGGACAAGCAAGTCTTGTCGTCGAGCGCGTGCACACCAACGCTCAGGATCGAGTAAATCTTCCTGTTATCCACTAGAAATTCCGGCAGATGTTCTTTCATAAGGTTTATCTTGTCTTCCATCCGTGCTGCGTGAAATTGAGCATCTTGCCAGCCTTCTTCATCTTTAGACTCCTCAAAGCGCCTCTCGATCAGGCGCTCGAAGACTCGACGTAAGTAGACGAATGAACCTACACCTACTCCATGGGCAGCAAGACCGATGGCTTTGTGAAATTCTTGTGCGTCCAGCCTTTCCATATCTTTCCGATAGATCGCGACTTCATCATTGGCGATGTCTGCCAAGGAAGGGTACTGGCCAATCTTTTGGACGACCAATTCTTCAATACGGAAGAAGTAGTAGATACAGTGAAATCTGTTACGGCTGCAAAGCACGGCCATTCTATCGTTTGAAACACGGTAGGCGATCTTGTTGCGAGCGTCGCCGAGGGGTATCTGCTGGAAGCTAACACTAAATGTTGTTTGACGGTTGCAGTAGGGGCAATGCCCGTCAATTTTTATCTCGTGTTCGTGCGTCTGTTTACTCCAACCATAAAGTTGCGAGTGGCCAAACTCTTCATTCAGACTGTAGGGAGCGTAAAGAGGGACCTCAAAGAGGAAATGTTCAAGGCTTTTCAGCGACGGAATTTCTTTGGTCATTTGTTGCTTCCTGCCGTTCTCTAAATGATCACCATCTTTTATCTCTCGGTTCTATCACCGGGATCAAGGGAGGCCACAAGCGTTTCACCAAGATAATGTGAAAGTCTACGAGTTATGAGAAGTATTGCGGAGCGGTACTCCGCAAGTGTTTATTCAAGACTTTCTGATAGGGTGCAGGAAAAAGATGAGATCGGCGGTGGGACGGAACATCATTCAATTGATTGACACGCCAGTGGTTGCAAAGTCCCTTCTTGCCTGGCGCCACGGTCAGCTTTAGGTCACAGCAAACGACTGCTTACGGGGGTTCCGCCCAAGATCGCGAACGTCCGATATTGGGGCGCCTTCCGGACCGGCAGAAATGGGGCCGTGAACGGACTGGCAGGTTTTGGCGTGTTTCGAGGGAATATCTGCCCTTGGGGAAGTGTCGGCCACTCGGATTGGGCTCTGCCCCGCTTTAGTTTTTCATGGTCAAGCAGCAGAAGTGGTGCCGAAAACCACTTGAGAGCACGTGCCGGCTTGCTCAAAAAGACCGAGCCACTTCAATTTATGTCTTGTCGCGAAGCAGAATTGACCTTTGTCGTGAAATGGCAGGGCAAGTTCGCATTTTTCCAATAGAGACAAAAGTGAGCGGGGTTTCGCGACGCTTTTTAGT
>NZ_JAATVV010000013.1 GCF_013184775.1 Martelella sp. HB161492 | reverse complement strand
GAGATCGCGCTTCGACATGCCCGCCCGCGTGGCGATATCGGTGGTCGTCGCCCGGGCGAAGCCCTTTTCGATGAAGACAGTCATGGCGGCGGTGAGCAGCAGCGCCCGCCGGTCATCATCCGCAAGTGTTTTCGGTCGGCCACGGACGGCCTGCGGCTTCGGTGTTGCTGACATGATCGGGAGGGCTCCACTTTGCGGAACCATTTTAGTTTCGTATTTGACGCTGACAACCTGATTTCATCACAACAAGACTGCCCGCCAATATGCAGGAAACCGAAAGCTGCCCGCGCGCCTGTCGCGACAAGGGTTTCCGGCCCTGAAACTTGGCGTCTTGCCGAAACGCGCCTACCCCGCGTCCTCACGGTCCCCTGACAGCCGCTCCCAGTTGGCGTGGGCAAATGCCAGATCACGAACACGGCGCTCCAGCGGCTGCACGGCAGATCAAGGCGCCCGGCATCACCGTTTCTGCCATGTGGCGTCCCGGATGCATTCGTCAGTCTGCCGCAGAAGCCCGTGCAGCCTGGCGCAGGAGATCGAGAAACAGCGCCTGCGCGGCTGACGGCATGAAGTTTCGGCGCAGCGTCAGACCGATCGGCCGTTCAGTATTCTTGAGGACAAAGGGAAGCGCCACCATCAGCCCGCGGGCGATTTCCGCCTCGGCCTGACGTTTCGATACACAGCCAAGATGATCGCTTTCCGCCAGAAGCTCACGCATCAGGATCACTGAGCGGGTCTCGATCAGGCGTGTCGGCACGGCACATCCCGCCTGCTCGAAAATCCGGTCGAAGTGCATACGGATCGGCGTGCCTTGCGGAGCAACGATGAAGGGAAAGGCCGCCATGGCCTCCGCCGTGATCGCCGAAGCAGCGGCCAGTGGATGATCTCGACCCGCAACAATCACCACGCTGTCGTGAAACAGTGTTTCCTGCACGACATCGCCGATCGGCGCAGGCTCTCGCAGTGCACCGATCAGCACGTCGGTCTCGCCCCGGCGAAGCGCCGCGAGAAGGTCATCATAATGGCCTTCCTGTACCTCGATCGGGATCGAGCGGCCGCTCGCCCGAAAGCGTGTGATCGCCTCGGGCAGGATACAGGCGCGTGACAACGGCATGGCACCGACGACGATCCGTCCGGTTTCCCGGGCCATGGTCTCGGCAAGGTCCATGCCTGCCTGTTCCAGCTCGGCAAAGGCCAGGCGGGCGGCGCGGGCAAGCGTTTCACAGACGCGCGTGGCGACGATGCCGAAGGAGGTGCGTTCGAACAGGGGCCGCACGGCCTCACTCTCCAGCTGACTGACCGCCCGGTGCACCGTCGGCTGGGCCAGCGAAAGCTTTCTGGCGGCAAGCGTGAAATTCTCGGTCTCACGCACTGCGATCAGCGCCAGCAGCTGCGCCGATGTGGCAGTGACCTTGAGGCGGGGAGACACGTCTTCAAGTGCGGGATCGAGGAGCGCGAGCGCGCGCCGCACCCGCCTGGCCAGAATATCACCGGCCTCTGTTGCATAAAGCCCCTGGGGCGTGCGGGAAAAAAGCGACAGCCCTGTCATTGCCTCGATCTTGCCAAGCGCCTGCGTAACCGCAGGCTGCGAGACGAAGCACATTTCCGCCGCCCGCGTCACCGACCGCGTATCGGCAACCGCCAGAAAGACGCGCAGATGGCGCAGATTATAGGGCATTCGGCCTCCCGGTCATTTTGCCGATCTTACGCAAAGCCGCGCCGTTTCGGAACCATCAAACCGTATCACCTGGCGTGGCATTCAGCGCGCCTGAGAGCGCCTGGAGCCGCGTCGCCAGATCATCTGCCCCCGGATCGAGATGCAGTGCGCCAATCTGCTTCTGCCATAAAACGCAGGCCGCACTCATGCCGGCAGGAACGTCATATTCGTGAAGCGTCGCGACCGCTTCGCCCATTTCGGCTGCCCGGCGCGTTCCATGCACCATCATCCGTTCCAGGCAATAGGCCGCCTTTCGCGGCCAGTCGATGCCAGGGTCAGACGCGCCGAGCGAGGCCAGAACCTGATCGAGAACACCGGCCCGAAAGGCGGTCAGAAAACATTCCGCCATCAGCGCTTCCGTGCCTTTGATCATGACGGAACGCACCATTTTCACCGCTGATGCATCCCCGATAGCCGCCCCTGCCGGTCGCAGCTTCATGCCCCAGGCCGTCATTGCCGCGGCTGCATCTGCCGCATCGGGTCCGGAAACGAGGCATGGCGTTTGATGCCGTCCGGGATGGATCGGACTCATGATGGCGACATCGGCATAGCGCCCGCCCGCCGCAACAATCACAGCAGCGGCCTTGCGTTTGGTATCCGGCGAACAGGAATTGCCGTCGAGATAGAATGCGCCGGGACCGATTGCGGTCGCAACGCTCCTGGCCGCCTCAAGCGCGTTGTCGGCAGTGACGAGGCTGAAGATCAGATCACGGCGGTCAAGCATGTCCGCGACCGTGGCAGCGCAGGTCACCCCCCTTTCAGCGCAGGCGGCCCGCATGGCCTCAGCCTTGTCCGCATCGGCGACCTTGAGATCAAAAGCCGAGATCCGGGCATGTCTCCCCTCGTCCTGCCAGCCGTCGACGATGGCCCGCGCCGCTTCACCAAAGCCGATGAAACCGATCTCCTGCATTGTTTTGCCTCCTGAAAGTGTGTCAGCCGAACATCGTGTTGGGGATCACCAGCGCGATCTCAGGGAAGATGATGATCAGCAGCAGACAGATGATCATCGCCAGCAGGAACGGCGCCACGCCTTTGAAGATGGTGACGAGCGGCACATCACGCGCAACCCCCTTGATGACGAAGACATTGAGCCCGACCGGCGGCGTGATCATCCCCATCTCGATGACGATCACGGCGACGACACCGAACCAGATCGGATCGAAACCGGCCGCCAGAATGGCCGGGTAGACGATCGGGATTGTCACCACCAGCATCGACAGGCCATCCAGAAACATGCCGAGCACGATATAGGCGAAGATGATGATCGCAAGCGTGCCATAGGGGCCGAGCCCGGTGGCGCTGAGCGCGGAGCCCAGCATGTCGGGAATATGGGTCACGGCCAGGAACGGATTGAGCACATTGGCGCCGATGACGATCATGTAAAGCATTGCCGAGGTTCTGACCGTTTCCATCACCGCATGGAAGAACTGGCCGCGACTGAGCGAACGGGAGACGACGGCAAGGATGACGACCAGAGCCGCGCCGATGCCGGAGGCTTCCACCGGGGTGAAAATGCCGAGATAGATGCCGCCGATCGACAGCATGATCACGGCAATCATCGGCAGGGCCCGGGCCAGAATGGCAAGGCGCCTGACAAGACGCATCGGTTCGCCCCGCGGCCCGGCGGCCGGGTTGATCCAGGTGACGATGCCGACCGTTGCCATGAACAGCGCCATCATCAAAAGACCGGGCAGGATACCGGCCATGAACAGCCGCCCGATGCTTTCTTCCGTCAGGATAGCATAGATGACAAAGCCGGTTGATGGCGGGATCAGGAAACCAAGCGTGCCGCCAGCCGCAATCGCGCCGGTGGAAAGCCCCGCGCCATAGCCGAGACGTTTCATCTCCGGCAGCGCGACCTTGCCGATTGTCACTGCCGTTGCAACGGAAGACCCGGAGACGGCGGAAAAGGCGGCACAGCCGATGACCGAGGCCGAAGCCAGTCCGCCGCGCAGCCAGCCGACCCAGGCATAGGCGGCGTCATAAAGGCCGCGACTGAAACCCGCCGCTGAGGCGACATTGCCGAGCAGCACGAACATCGGCACGACGATCAGCGAATAATTGGTCACCGAGCCATAGCTTTCGGTAATCAGCACCGCGCCGGCCGAGCGCATGCCGTTCAGATACCACATGCCGCCAAAACCGATGATCAGCATGGAAAAGGCAACCGGCGTTCTGAGCGCCAGCAGCACGAATAACAGGCCGATGGCAATCAATCCGACAATCTGGACACTCATTCGACGGGCCTTCCCGTGGCAAGAATGACAAACTGAAAGGCCAGCACCGCGACGCAGAGTGCAGCACCGAGCGCAATCAGGGCATAGGTGGGCCAGAGCGGCAGATCGAGCATATTGGTCGTATCGCCGAATTCATGGGCATCGAGCGCTTTGAGAAAGGCGCGGCGCGCCAGCACATAGAGCACGCCGCCGGAGAGCAGCCGCGCCAGAAGATCGGCAAGCCTGCGGCCAATCTCACCCAGATGGCGGTCGAAGATGTCGACATTGACGTGGCCATCGGCAAGCGTGCAGAGCGGCAAAGCCAGCATCACCGTCAAAACGGAGAGGAACTGCACGATCTCATTGACGCCGAGGATCGGTGCATTGAAGAAATAGCGCGCCACCACACCGGTGGCGATCAGCACCACCATGGCCAGGAGGCTGAGCCCTGCGACCGCCGAAAGGACGGTCGCGGCACTGTGAAACGCTTTTCCGATCAGGGAATGCTGTTTCATCGACATGACCCGGCCTTACTGGCCGGCCTTCAGTGCATCGACGATCTTCTGGGCTTCAATGCCGTCAGCCGTCTCTTCCGCAATCACCGTGTCAACGATCGGAGCGGATAGAGCATTGAAGGCGGCTGCCTCATCCGGCGTCAGCGTGATCACCGCGTGATCGGGCATGGCGGCGAAATCGGCGATCCCCTTCTCCGCGACCGTCAGCTGGACATTCTGGGCGAGGAGCGAAGCATCCTTGCCAGCCTTTTCAACCGCAGCCTGATCGTCGGCCGAGAGGCCCTGAAAGGCATCGCGGTTCATCAGGATGAAGAACGGTGAATTGGTGCTGTCCATGCCGACCGTCAGATATTTCGACACTTCGCCCAGCTTGAAGGCGCCGGTTGCCGTGCCGTCAATCATGGCGCCATCGATCACGCCCGTCTGCATGGCGTTGTAGATGTCGGAGACCGGAAGCGAGACGGGGGATGCTCCCCAGGCTTCAACCATCAGGCCGGTATTGCGTGACGGTACGCGGATCTTCAGCCCCTTCAGATCATCCGGCGAATGGACCGCCTTGTCGCGCATGTAGAGAAGGTTCGGTGCGCTTGACCACAGGGCGATCAGCTTGACGCGCTTATATTCAGGTTGCAGCAGACCGATATTCTGCCAGAGATCGGCCGTGCCGGTAGCTGTATCAAGAACGCCCGGCAATTCGGCAAGCAAAGTGCGTGGAAAATTCGAAGCGGTATATCCCGGCAGGCTGATGGCGAATTCGGCAACGCCTTCGCTGACGCGGGTGAACTGCTCGACCGGCCCCGGACCGAGTTCGCCACCATTGTAGAGCCGAACGGTGACATCGCCATTGGTGTTTTCCTTGACCATTTCGGCAAAGGGTTCAAAGGCGCCGGCGACATAGGGATGGGTTGCCGCCATGAAATTGGCGAACTTCATCTCCTCGGCTTTGGCGCCCATGGCCGTGACGGCCAGCATCGCCGCCCCGATGGCGAGGCTCTTTACATTGAACATGATGTCTCCTCCCTGAACGCATCCCGGTCCGAACGCGCGGTTCCAAAGGCCTGCGTCTGATAATTCCTCAAGAAGAATGCAAACGCCGTCTCCACTGTCAGCATTGGCATTCGTGTTCAGAGGTGGCATGGCCACCCTTCGTGGCTGGATCGATCGAATGCAGGTTCCCAAGACCTCCGGGCACCGGTTATCGCTCCGTGGCTCAATCTCGCCGATGCCATGGGCAAAACGCCATTCAGAAGATCGGACAGATCATAAGTTATCGCTATAGCAACACGAAATCCTCGCCGCGATCGCTGGATGTCTTGAGAAAATCTTCCATCAAAACACTGTAATAAAACATGAAATCGTTCTTCTCGATTAATACGTATAGCAATTTCTTATGGAGGTGGCGTCAATCCGAATTGGCATTTGCGAGGTGTCCGCGCGAGATGAATGGCGACAGGAATATGGAGGACACCATGTCGGACAAGAAAAAGACCGCCCTCGTCATCAGCGCCCATGCCGCCGACTTCGTCTGGCGCTGCGGCGGCGCCATCGCACTGCACGCGGCACAAGGTTATGACGTCACAGTACTCTGCCTTTCCTTCGGTGAGCGCGGCGAGTCAGCGAAACTGTGGAAGCAGCAGGGCATGACGCTGGATCGGGTGAAGGCGGCGCGGCACATGGAGGCCGAAAAGGCCGCGACCGCTCTTGGTGTGCACGATCTCGTCTGCCTCGATCTCGGTGATTATCCGCTCGACCTTACCCGCGACGACAAGAACAGGGTGGTCGATGTCATCCGCAGGGTACAGCCCGCTTTCATGCTGTCGCATTCGCAATATGACCCCTACAATACCGATCACAGCTATGCCACGCAGGTTGCGCTTGAATGCCGGATGATTGCCCAGGCCTGGGGCCATAATCCCGGCGAAAAGGTGCTCGGTGCGCCGCAGCTTTATCTGTTCGAGCCGCATCAGACCGAGCAGATGGGCTGGAAACCCGACACCTTCCTCGACATCACGCCGGTCTGGGAGAAGAAGCGCGCCGCCATCGAATGCATGCAGGGACAGGAGCATCTCTGGGAATATTACACCCGGGTGGCGCTCAACCGTGCCAATCATTTCAAGCGCAATTCCGGCGGTCAGTCGGGCGGGCGCGATTGCAAATATGCGGAAGGGTTCCAGTCAATCTTTCCACGCACGGTTGACGAACTCTGAAAGAGAGCTCCCCGTTGCAGGATCACAGTAAAGTGGAGGAGCTTTGGTGACCAACGAACCAACCAACCCGAGTTTCGACATCGCCCATCTCGGCCATGTCGAAATGCTGACCGACAGGTTCGCGGAAAGCCTCGATTTCTTTACCCGTATCTACGGGCTCAAGCTTTCCGGACAGGATGAGAATTCGGCCTATCTCAGAGCCTGGGACGATTATGAATTTGCGACGCTGAAACTGACTCGTTCAGACACGACCGGTGTAGCCCATATCGGCTATCGCGCCGCCTCGCCGGAAGCGCTGATGCGCCGCGTTGCCGCCATAAAATCCTCAGATTTCAAGGTCATCGGCTGGGTCGACGGCGATCTCAGCCATGGCCGGGCCTTCCGCTTCGAAGATCCTTCCGGCCATGTCTTCGAGATCTATTACGAGACCAACTGGCATGCCCCGCGCACGGAAGCAGAACAGGCAGCGCTCAAGAATACCGCGTCCGCCTTTACAGGCGCCGCCCCCCGGCGGATCGACCATCTCAACCTTCTGGCGGAAGATGTCAGCGAATTCCGGCGCTTCATGGAAACCTGCCTTGGCGCCCGGGTCACCGAATATATCCGGCTCGATAACGGCCGGATCGGCGGCTGCTGGTTCACCATCAACAACAAGACCTATGATCTTGCCTGCACCGAGGAACATGGCGGCGGCCATGCCCGGCTGCATCATGTGACCTATGCCACAGATCAGCGTGAGGACATCCTGCGCGCCGCCGACATCTTTCTGCAGAACGGCGTGCATATTGAAACCGGGCCGCACAAGCACGCGATTCAGGGTACCTTTTTCCTCTATGTCTGGGAGCCCGCCGGCAATCGCGTCGAGCTTGCCAATGCCGGTGCCAGGCTGATCCTCGCCCCCGACTGGCAACCCGTCTGCTGGAGCGAGGCAGACCGCAAAAAGGGTCAGGCCTGGGGGCTCAAAACCATTTCGACCTTCCACACCCATGGCACACCGCCCATCAGAACCAAGGACACATGATCATGGCTGTTGTCGTTCAGAATATCCTCCGCGCTGATCAGGCGATCATCAACGGCCTCGCCATCGCCGGTGCGGCAACCGTCCATGAGGCGCTTGGGCGCAAGGGGCTGATGCAGGCTCATATCCGTCCGATCTTCCCCGGTGCCCGCATCGCAGGCTCGGCAATCACCATCTCGGCGCCGCCCGGCGACAACTGGATGATCCATGTGGCAATCGAGCAGATCCGCGCGGGGGACATTCTTGTACTGGCACCGACCAGTCCCTGTGATGCCGGTTATTTCGGCGATCTTCTCGCCACCTCGGCCAAGGCGCGCGGCTGCCGCGGGCTGATTTCCGATGGCGGGGTCCGCGATATCCGCGATCTGACCGAGATGGACTTCCCCGTATGGTCGCGGGCAATCTCGGCGCAGGGTACCGTCAAGGAGACGCTCGGCTCGGTCAACATTCCGGTTGTCTGTGCCGGTGCTCTGGTCAATGCCGGCGATATCATCGTCGCCGATGATGACGGTGTCTGCGTCGTGCCACGACAGGAGGCAGAGGCGACGCTGGCGGCGGCGGAGAAGCGGACCGAACTGGAGGAAATGAAGCGCAAGCGCCTGGCAGCTGGCGAGCTCGGACTTGATATCTACAATATGCGTCCGCGCCTTGCCGAGAAGGGGCTCAAATATGTCTGAGGACGGCATTGCCTGCCTGTGGATGCGCGGCGGCACCTCCAAGGGCGCCTATTTTCTGAAAAGGGACCTGCCTGAAGATGTGGCCCGACGCGATGATCTTCTGCTTCGGATCATGGGATCACCCGATCCGCGCCAGATTGACGGGATCGGCGGAGGCGATCCGCTGACCTCGAAAGTGGCAATCCTGTCACCGCCATCGCGGGAGGACGCCGATGTCGATTATCTGTTCCTGCAGGTCTTTGTCGATCAGGCGCTGGTCTCGGACGCCCAGGGCTGCGGCAATATTCTCGCCGGTGTCGGACCTGCCGCCATCGAACGCGGCCTGGTCAAGATCTCCGGCGCGGTGACCGAAGTCAGGATCCACATGGTCAACAGCGCAGAGATTGCCGTGGCCCGGATCGAAACTCCAAACGGCCGCGTCAACTACGCGGGCAATGCCGAAATCGCCGGCGTTCCCGGCCACCACGCCGCCGTGCCGCTGCTGTTCCACAACATCGCCGGGTCGATGTGCGGTGCGCTTCTGCCGACCGGTAACGTCACTGATACGATCGACGGCACGGCGGTGACGCTGATCGACAACGGCATGCCCTGCGTCATCCTGCGGGCCGAAGATTTCGGCCTCACCGGGCAGGAAAGCCCGGAAATGCTTGCGGCGAATGGCGAGCTGAAGCAGCGGCTGGAAGCGATCCGGCTGAAAGCGGGGCCAATGATGCGGCTGGGCGACGTCTCGGCGGCTTCCGTGCCTAAGATGACGCTCGTTTCTGCAGCAAGGAACGGCGGCGTGATTGCGACCCGGTCCTTCATTCCCCACCGGGTGCATGCTGCCATCGGCGTTTTTGCAGCCGTGTCGGTCGCAACGGCGGCGCGGCTTGAAGGCAGTGTTGCTGCAGAACTCGCCAGTCTGCCGCAAGGCGGCGACTATCGGATCGAACACCCGACGGGGCTTCTCGATGTCTTCCTCGATATCGGCCCCGATGGCACCATGCGTGGCGCCGGGAACCGCCGCACCGCGCGCAAGCTCTTTGACGGCAGGGTTTTCCCGTAGGAAAAAAGCGCAGCAAAAGCCACAACAGCCACGTCGTGAATGTCCGGGTCGTGCTGGCAGTCGGGATGCGCCCCTCATGCATGACCGGCATGGCGATCCGCCCGCCCGGAGCAACGCCTCGTAATCTCTCTTCGGCGCTTTCGAGCCGATGCGTCGATTCAACAAGATGGAGCGTCCCGATGCGTCCAAAAGGACGCATGGCGCTCTAGCCGATTTTGCCCGGCGGCATTCCGAACTGTCGGCGAAAGGCGGTCGAGAAGTTGGCCGTCGAGCTGTATCCGGCGGCAAATGCTGCCTGCGCAATCGAGACCTCGCCGCGGTTGAGCATCGTGCGCGCATGATCCAGCTTGGTCTTGCGCATATAATGAAACGCCGTCATGCCATGGGCCGCATGAAACAGCCTTTGCAGCGTGTTGGCGCTCACTCCGGCATGCGAGGCCAGCGCCTCGACGCTCGGCAGCTGCCCGTGTGCGGCGGCGATCATCTCTTCCGCGCGAGCCAGTTTGGCGCTTTCGGCCGGATTGAGGCAGGTCCTTGCAAACGACGCTCCATTGTCTCCGCCAATGACGCGGAACGCCTCGGCGATGATCATCAGCACGCAGCCTTCCACCTGAAGCCGATGAAGATGTGGTTCATCGAAGGGCGCGCGCATCGCCTGCTCGGCAAAGGCGATGGCTGAAGGGCTGGGGGTCCAGCGGTGGAGCGAAAGCGGTGTCTGGCAGAAATTCTCAATCGCGGCTGCGGCGTGACCGCCGAAGACATCGCCCGAGGCCAGCCATTCCGGCAGGATCGATATGTTGAACTTGCGGATCCGGTCGCCCTTCTTCACCCTGCGCCAGAATCTGACCGGCTCGCTTTGCGCACAGACGACCCCCACCGGCTCCCATGTCTGGCGGCCGGAATGACGCGTGGGCATGGGCAGTGCGCGATCGGCCAATCTCGCTTCAACGCTGCCGGCAAAGAACAGCTTGATACTCAGATGCGGCGGAAGCTCGGATTCGGTTTCCATTTCGCACAGACTGACCGTGTCGGAATGCAGGACGCTCAGACCGTCGCGAAGCTTTTCGTGGCCATAATGGCCGTCAAATGCCCTGTCGCCCGTCGAGGCCCGGTTCAAGAGCCTGAAGGAGCCATTGGCGCGGCGCATATGCGCGAGAAAATTCTCTGTTTCAAACGGAACGGCGCGATCCTGCATGACAATTCCCAACAGCCGGTCTGGTCGTTTTGCAAAACAAATTGGCGCTTTCGCAAACACACAATCTGTAGATTTGCGGTTTCCCCGTCCTCTATATAAAACATGAATATTATTATCAAGTTTATGCGCCGTCCCGCCTTTGATCACGATAACGGGACTGGCGTCCTTTCTGGGGGTCTTTGATGAGAATCTCGGCGACGAAAAGCGCCTTACTGGCTGCCACCGCAAGCCTGCTGACACTGCAAGCCACAGGTCCGGCCGTGGCGCAGGATGACGATCCGGTCATCCTGCAGCCGGTCAACGTCACCACGGACGGATCGGCGACGGAAGACACCAATTTCGTCGCCACCACGTCCGGCGCGGCAATGAAGACCAACCGGGCGCTGATCGAGACACCGCAATCCGTATCCGTGGTAACCCGCAAGGAATTCGAGGAACATAACGCAACCTCGGTGCAGCAGGCGCTGCTCTACAGCGCTGGCGTCCAGGCCGAAATAAGGCCCAATGATCGTTACGACATCGTTCCCGTACGCGGTTTTGGCGGCTATCAGAATTTTGTGCAATATCTTGACGGTCTGCGCATCCTCAAAGGCATCTCCTATGCCGAGCCGACCATCGACCTCTACAACATCGATCGTGTCGAGGTGGTCAGGGGGCCGGCCTCGGTCCTCTATGGCCAGATGACACCCGGCGGCATGGTCAATCTCGTTTCCAAAAAGCCAACCGAAACGGCACGCGGAGAGGTTTTCACCACGATCGGTACGGACAACTACATCAAGTCAGGTGTCGATCTCAGCGGTCCGATCGACGAAGATGGCATCTACCGTTACCGTTTCGTCGCGTCCGGGCGCTACAACGAGACCAATATTGACGGCGTCGACTCCTCACGCATCTCGGTTCTCCCCTCGCTTGAAATCTCCCCGGACGACGCCACCAGCCTGGTGATGCAGTTCAGCTATACCGACGATCCGTCGAGCAATTATCCGGGCTACCTGCCGGCGGTGGGAACCGTTCTGCCGAATGGCGATTACCCTGACATTCCCTATGACTTCAACATCGGTGATTCCAGTTTCGACAAATTCACCCGGCAGACGACCACCGCCGGCTACGAGTTCGAACACGCCTTTGACGACGTGTTCACCTTCCGCCAGAACCTGCGCTATACCCACATCGATACCGAGCATCGCTCGCTCTATTTTTCCGGGATCAGCGGCACGACACTCAGCCGCGGCGTGTCGCATCTGAAGGAACATGCCGATACCCTGGCTGTCGATACCCAGCTCGAAGCGGATTTTTCGACCGGGCCGCTCGATCATGTCGGTCTGTTTGGGGTCGACTACAGCTATATCAATGCCAACCGCCTGTTCGGCAAAGGCAAGGCGCCGTCGATCGACTATCTGAACCCGGATTACAGCCAGGCGATCACCGACCCGGCCTATTCGACGGACACCAACCAGATCACCAATCAGACCGGTGTCTATCTTCAGGACGAGATTTCCTATGGCGGGCTGACCGTGGCGCTTGGCGGCCGCTACGATTATTATGATATCACCAATGACAGCACGGTTCTGTCGACCGGTGTCACCTCTTCGACAGACAATCAGAACCACGCCTTCACCGGGCGGATCGGCGCCACCTATCTGTTTGATAGCGGCATCGCGCCCTATGCCAGCTACTCGACCTCCTTCGAACCGCCCTCGGGCTTCGGCTATAGCGCCACCGGCGGGACCACGCTTGACCCGGTGGAAGGCGAACAATATGAGGCAGGCGTCAAGTATCAGCCCTTCCTCGACAGCGACAGCTACATCATGGCCTCGGCCTACCAGCTGACCGAGAAGAACGCGCTCAGCTCTGACCCGACCTATAGCGGCTATTACGTCCAGACCGACGAGATCCAGCTGAAAGGCATCGAACTGGAGAGCAAGCTGGCGCTCGCCAACGGCTGGGATATCACACTCGCCTACACCTATGCCGATCCGGAAATCACCAAGAGTGCCACCGCCGCCCTCGTCGGCAATGCGCCGGCCGCCGTGCCGCAGAATGCCGCGTCCGCATGGTTGCATTACAGCTTCCTCAGCGGGCCACTCGAAGGTTTCGGCATCGGTGCCGGTGTCCGCTACAATGGCGAAACCTGGGGCGACCAGGAAAACAGCTTCAAGGTGCCCGCCTATACGCTGTTCGACGCCGGCTTCGACTATGATTTCGGCGTTAAATGGCCGACTTA
Organism: Martelella sp. HB161492; assembly: GCF_013184775.1. Classification (GTDB taxonomy): domain Bacteria; phylum Pseudomonadota; class Alphaproteobacteria; order Rhizobiales; family Rhizobiaceae; genus Martelella. The sequence continues at coordinate 147,484 of NZ_JAATVV010000013.1, read as the reverse complement.
TGAAGGACTGAAACTCAACGTCACCGCAACCAACATCGGCAATACCGAATATGTGGCCTCGTGCACCTACACGACCCGCTGCTTCTACGGCACCACCCGTTCGGTCTATGCGACACTGAAATACCAGTGGTAAAAGAGATGGCGGCGCCTGCCTCCGGCGCCGCCATCTCACGCCGTCTTCTGACGTGGTTTTCACGGTTCTGCAGGAAACATGGTTCTCATGCTGCGCAAGCTCGTTCTGTTCTGTCTTGTCCTTTTCGCCGCCGCTCAGGCCCCGGCCGCAACCGCATGGCACGATCCGTCCGTCGATCGTCCGGCACCGCAGCTTTCAGCCGGACACTTTCAGGCAACGGAGGCATGACGGTGAAGGACCTGTTCAGACACCCGGCGGGCAAGACAGCCGCCGACGCCGGTTTCGAGATGCGCGCGCCTGCCTCCGGGCGCCACTGTCTCAGCTTCGGGCTGCAATCGGCGACGGGACTGCCATACGACATCTTCGTCAGCCTTCCGCGCCACCCGCCACCCCCGCAGGGCTTTCCGGTTCTTTACCTTCTCGATGCCAATGCAGATTTCGCGCTGGTTGATCAGGTCATGGAACGGCTGACGCGCAGGCCCGGCGCGACCGGTGTCGAACCGTCCATCCTCGTTGGCATCGGCTATCCGGAAACGGAGAGCTATAACCAGGAACGGCGGCATTTCGATTTCACCGCCGGCCCGACCAGAGACGCATTCTACGCGGAGACGACCTTTTCCTTTGGCGGTCAGGACGCTTTCGTCGCCTTTCTCCGTAACAAGCTCAAACCGCTCATCGCCGCCCGTTTCCCGGTACGGACAGACCAAGAGACCATACTCGGCCATTCGCTCGGCGGCTATTTCGTGGTTGAGCTCGCCCTGACCCATCCGCAGCTTTTCTCAAGCTACATCGCCATCAGCCCCTCGCTCTGGTGGGATCCGGACCGGATTTTCGCACATGCGCTGCCCCACCCGGCAAAGCCTCACAAACCAGTCCGTCTGTTCCTGACCGCCGGAGGCTGGGAAGGCGATGCAGCGCCATGGCAGCGGCAGGAAACGCCGGAACGCGCAGAAGAACATGCGAGACTGCGGCGCAGGCGCCAGATGGTCAGGAATATCGATCGTCTTGCCGAACACTGTCAGGCGAGACATCCTGACGCCATCGCCCTGCGCCGGGAAATGATCGATGACGAAGACCATTCCAGCATCTATGTCGCCAGCCTGCCGAAAGCGCTTCGTTTCGCCCTGCCCGCCTCTGACAGCTGATCTGATGACGGTTTGACCCGGAATAACCGGCGGCTATTTCTGCCGGTCGCTTTCACGCACGACCAGATCGGCGCCGACCAGGGTCTTCACCGATGGCTGACCCTCCGGACCGTTGATCAGTTCATCCAGAAGCGTGACCGCGTGATAGCCGATCTTGCGTTTCGACACGTCAATGGTCGTCAGCGGCGGATCTGCAGTGGCACTCATGGGCAGATTGTCAAAGCCGATGAGCGAGACATCGGCGGGAATGCGATATCCCTTGTCGCGCAGCGCCTTGGCAAAACCGTAGGCAATAATGTCATTGGTGCAGAAATAGCATTCCGCGACGCGGCCACCATCCTCCAGATAGTTGAGCGCACCCTGATAGGCGCCAGCAAAAGTGGATTCCACCGACAGCACCAGCGATGGGTCGACCGTCAGCCCGAGGCGTTTCATGCTGCTGAAATAGGCCTCCCGGCGCAGCCGGAAATTGGTCGTCGCGACATGGCTGGCGATGAAACCGATCTCGCTGAACCCGTTGTTCTTGAAGCGCTCCAGAACCTTGTAGACCGCATCAACATTGTTCATGTTGATGAAATTGGCCTCGATGACCTCGTGAAAGGTGTCGATGAAGACGGCGGGCACGCCAATACCCTGCAGCAGCATGATGTCGGCTTCTTCAAGCTCGGTTCCAAGCACGATGATGCCGCGCAAGCCCTTGGCGGCAATGATCGACTTGGCGATTGCGGCAATCGAGCCGCCCTCATGGCTGATGACTTCCAGAGTGTAGCCGCGCCGGAGCGCTTCCTGAGACATGCCGTCAATATAATCCGAAATGAAATGGCTGTGGTCCCGGTTGACCGTGCGCCCATGCCGGGCAATTTTCAGAAAGCACAGGGTCTCCTTGGTTTCCACCACGCGGCTGCGCGTCTGCCGCGGCACGTAGTTCAGCCGGGATACCGCTTCCAGCACCTTAAGCCGGGTCGCTTCCGAAATTTCGCCCTTTCCATTCAGAACGAGCGAAACCGTCGCAGCAGACACACCCGATGCCTCAGCAATATCCCGAATCGTCAGAGCATTTTTCGTTTTCATACTGTCTTTAGTCGCCTGTTCAGCCGGTTGTTGCAACCGTCTCGCACACAAATTTGTTTAGTGAACTTTAGTAAAGGAGTAACGCGCAATTCAGCGCTTGAAAAGCTAGATTCTCTGAGAAAGGTCAAAATGCCGCTTGTTGATCCCTAAACTCTCTGCTAGTTTTTACTAAAGACCGAGTATTTTAGTAAACGGGAGGAGCTAATGCGTCGGTTAGATGGCCAACTTTTGGTGCTCGCCGGCATCAATGTGGCACTCTTTGCGCTCGGAGCGCTGATTTCGGGCGGCACATTCCTGTCACCTTTCAACCTGCAGTCCATGGCAACGCAGGTGCCGGAGATCGGGCTGCTGGCGATCGGTGTCGGCCTGGCCATGTGCGCGGGCAATGGCGGCATCGACCTTTCCGGTATTTCGCTTGCCAACCTTTCCGGTGTTGTCTCTGCAATCATCGTGACACGCATCTTTGATGCCTATGATCAGCCCGTCGCCTTTACCCTGGCCTTTGCCGCCGTTGCCGTGCTGGTGGGGCTTGCCGGCGGCCTTATCAACGGCCTGCTGATCTCGTTCCTGAACATCACGCCGATCCTGTGCACGCTGGGAACGCAGATGGCCTTTACCGGCCTTGCCGTCATCGCATCCGATGGCCGCGCCGTCACGGTCGGAAGCCCTGATCCGCTTTACAATCTCGGCAATGGCTACATTTTCGGTGTGCCGATCAGTTTCATCATCTTCATTGGCGTTGCCGTCATCATCGGCCTGATCATCCGTTTCATGCCCTATGGCAAATGGCTGATGCTCGGCGGTTCCAATCTGAAGGCGGCCACGTTTGCCGGTTTTCCCAAGCGCGCCGTCATCACCACGACCTACACATTGAGCGGCCTTCTCGCCGGTATCGCCGGGGTGATCATTGCCGCACGGAATGTCAATGTGAAATGGGATTACGGCACGTCCTATCTTCTGATCGCCATTCTGATCGCGGTCATGGCCGGTGTCCGGCCGGAGGGCGGCTATGGCCGGATCATCAACATCGTCCTTGCCGCCATTGCCCTGCAGCTCATGTCGAGCCTGCTGAATTTCGGTGGATTTTCCAATTTCGTCAGGGATTTCGCCTGGGGCGCCCTGCTCCTCGCCTTCCTGATTGTCGGTCGATATGACCTCGTCGGTTTCGTATTTCCGGGAGGCCGTCGCTAGCCGTACGCACGCCCTCATGCGCAACGGTGGAGGAGATGGAGGGAAAAATGGAGGAAAGCATGAAATCAAAACTGAAAACAGTCGCACTGGCATCATTGTTCGCGGCGACCGCGATCGCTGGCACTGCAGGCATTGCCGCGAGCCAGGACAGCAAACCGGTCATCGCCACCGTCTTCAAGATCAGCGGTATTCCGTGGTTCGACCGGATGAATACCGGTGTGGAGGAATATGCCAAGGAACATCCGGAAGTCGTGGCCGAGGGCTATGGTCCGGCCACCGCAGACGCCGCCCAGCAGCTGCAGATCATCCAGGACCTGATTGCCAAGGGCGTCAAGGCGCTCGCGGTCGTACCGATGGATCCGGTCGTGATCGAGGGCACGCTGAAGCGCGCCATGGACCGCGGTGTCGTCGTTGTTACCCATGAGGCCGACAACCAGAAGAACACGATGGTCGACATCGAGGCCTTCGACAATGCCGCTTACGGCACGGCACTCAACGAACGCCTTGCCCAATGCATGGGCGGCGAAGGCAAATGGACCACCTTTGTCGGCTCGCTCGGCAGCCGCACGCATATGCAATGGGTTGGCGCCGGTGAAGAAAACGCCAAGAAATATCCCGGCATGCAGCTGGTCGATCCGAACAATGAATCCTTTGACGACGCCAATGGCACCTATGAAAAGGCAAAGGAAATCCTGCGCAAATATCCCGACCTCAAGGGCTTCCAGACATCGGCAGGCAATGACGTTCTCGGTGTCGGCCGCGCAATCGAGGAAGCAGGGCTCGCCGGCAAGGTTTGCCTGGTCGGCACCGGTCTTCCCGCCCCGTCTGCCCCTTATCTTGAGTCCGGTGCCATCACGGCGATCGGCTTCTGGGATCCGATGAAGGCAGGCATGGCCATGAATGCCGCGGCAGAAAAGATCCTGAACGGCGAGGAAATCGTCGATGGCATGGATCTGGGTGTCGACGGCTATCACAGCATTACCGTGACCAAGGGCGCCGGCAATGGCCTGCTGGCCATCGGCAACGGCATGGTGCTTGCTGACAAGGACACCTACAAGGAAGTCTACTTCTGATCCTGCAAATCTCCTGTTGAGAACCGCGGCGCGAAGCGTCCCGGTCCCATGCCAAATGCCAGGCCGGCGCAACCCGGCTTGGCCTGCGGCACTCGATTGAATGAAAGGAGTTTGAACGTGTCAGCAGCCACCCCCGCCGAGGCACCTTTCCTGCAACTGCGCGGCATTCGCAAGAATTATGGCGGCGTCCACGCCCTGCGCGGCGTGGACATGTCGATCAGCCTTGGAGAAGCCTATCACCTTCTGGGCGAAAACGGATGCGGCAAGAGCACCGTCATCAAGGTCATGTCCGGTGCGATCGAACCCAGTGACGGCGAAATCATCCTGGACGGCGACCGCTATCGGGCGCTGACCCCGATACAGGCACTCAGTGCCGGCATCGAGACCGTGTACCAGGATCTGTCGCTGATCCCCAATCTCAGTGTTGCGGAGAATGTTGCCCTGAGTGAGCAGCTCGTCATGGCCAAGGGCAAGCTCGCACGGCTTTTCAACCGCACCCGGCTGCACGAAACCGCAAGCCGGGCGCTTGCTGCCGTTGAACTGCCGACGACACGGGCGTTTCTCTCGGCGATCGTCTCGGATCTGCCGCTGGCACAGCGCCAGCTCGTTGCCATTGCCCGTGCTATCGCCACGAATGCCAAGCTGGTCATCATGGATGAGCCGACGACATCGCTGACGCGCCGCGAGGTCGAGAAACTGATCACGGTCGTCAATCGGCTGCGCGCCGACAATGTCGCCGTGCTGTTCGTGACCCACAAGCTCGACGAATGCTACCGCATCGGCGGTCAGGCGATCATTTTCCGCGATGGCGAATGCGTGGCACAGGGAAAGCTGGAAGATTACAGCAAGAGCGAAATCTCGGAACTCATGACGGGCCGCAAAATTGATGCGATCCGCTATCGCAGCGGCGCGCCTGGCAACGACCTTCTGTTTGAAACCAAGGCACTGTCCGGCAAGGGCTTTGAGAATGTGAACCTTTCCCTCCACAAGGGGGAAATCCTCGGCATTACCGGCCTTGCCGATTCCGGGCGCAATGAGCTCGCCTATGCCATTTCTGGCGTTGTTCCGGCCCAGTCGGGAACCATGATGATGGAAGGCAAGGCCCTTGCCGTTCACCGCACCGCCGATTCCATCCGCCATGGCATCGGCTACGTGCCGGAGGACCGCCTTGACGAAGGCCTGTTTCTGGAAAAATCGATCCTCGACAATGAAATCGCCCTCGTTGTCGCAAAGCTTGCCAGCCGTTTCGGCATCATCAACGGCAAGAAGGGCCGCGCGCTGGCCGAAGACCTTTCCGCGCAGATGCGGCTCAACACCAAAGACATCGACATGCCGGTCGGGTCGCTTTCTGGCGGCAACCAGCAGCGCGTGCTGATCGGTCGCTGGCTTTCCATCACGCCAAAACTCCTTGTCCTGCACGGACCGACCGTCGGTGTCGATGTCGGTTCCAAGGACACGATCTATCGCGCCATCCAGGCCCTGGCCGAAGCCGGCATGGCGCTGATCATCGTCAGCGATGACCTGCCGGAGCTGATGCAGAACTGCGACAGGACGCTGGTGATGTTCGGCGGCCGCGTGGTCAAGAACTTTGACGCGAGCCAGGCCAGCGAAGACAGCCTCTATCAGGCAATGACGGCAGCAGAACCGGAGGTGATCGAATGACAACCGTTGAGATGGAACGCACCGCCGCCCAGCAAAAGATTGCCGCCGGTGGATTCAGTTTCAGCCTGTTCCTGAAGAACCGTCCCGAAATGATCACGCTGGCGCTTCTGATCGCCATCTGCGTCGCCGTATCGATCATCAATCCGGATTTTCTTCAGGCATCCTCGCTGATTGACATCGGTCGCGCCAGTGTCGTCATGGGCCTGTTCGCGCTTGGCGTCTTCGTCATTCTCGCCGCCGGCGGCATCGACGTGTCGTTTACCGCAATCGCAGCGCTTTCGATGTATTCCGTGACGCTTGTGACGGTCAATCACTTCCCCGGCATGCCCATGCCGCTCATCGTTCTGGCAGCCGCTGCCGGCGGCATGCTGCTGGGTTTCGTCAATGGCCTGTTCGCCTTCTATCTGCGGGTGCCATCGCTGATCATCACCATCGGCACCCAATATCTGTTTCGCGGCATTCTGCTGGCCTTCATCGGCACAGTCTGGATCATGGAACTGCCGCCGCAGATGATCGCTTTCGGCAGGGCGCCGCTGCTGCAGTTCACCAATGCAACCGGTGCCACGGTCACCCTGCCGCTTTACTTCCTGGCGCTGCCGGCGGCGGCCATCCTCACCTGGTGGATCCTGAACCGGACGCTCATGGGCCGGGCGATCTTCGCCATCGGTGGCAACAGCGCAATCGCCGAACGGCTCGGCTACAATCTCAGGACCGTGCAGCTGTTCCTGTTCGGCTATGCCGGCGCGCTGGCCGGTCTGGCCGGTATCATCCATGTCGCCAGCAACCGGCTGGCCAATCCCTTCGATCTCGTCGGCAGCGAGATCAGCGTGATCGCAGCGGTGGTCCTTGGCGGCGCACGCATCACCGGTGGTACGGGCTCGGTTCTCGGCACCATTCTCGGTGTCCTGCTGATCACCGTCATCAACAATGTGCTCGTCATGGTCGGCATTCCAAGCACCTGGCAGCGTTTCGTCGTCGGCTTTTTCATCCTGCTCGCCGCAGCCTTCTTCATGACACAGCAGCGCAAGGCGTGAAGCCACATTCACAGGAAAGTAGACTCACATGAAAAAATTCATCAATGCGCCGGAACGTTTCGTCGATGAGATGCTGGACGGGCTTTACGCCGCTCACCCGGCAATCACCTTCACCGCGGATGACAAGCACTGCCTCGTCACCGCCAGCCCCAAGCCAGGCAAGGTCGGCATTGCCACCGGCGGCGGCTCCGGCCATCTCCCCCTGTTTCTCGGCTATGTCGGCGACGGCATGCTTGATGGCTGCGCCGTGGGCGGCGTGTTCCAGTCTCCGAGCGCCGAGCAGATGCTCGAAGTGACCAAATATATCGATCAGGGCGCGGGCGTCCTCTATATCTATGGCAATTATACCGGCGACATCATCAACTTCGACATGGCCGCAGAACTGGCCGAGTTCGAGGATATCCGCGTGACCTCCGTTGTCGGCAATGATGACGCGGCCTCTTCGGTGATCGGTGAGGAACACAAGCGTCGCGGTGTCGCTGGCATCTTCTTTGTCTACAAGGCAGCCGGCGCTGCCGCTGCCGCAGGCCTTGATCTTGACGAGGTGACGCGCATTGCCGACAAGGCGCGGCTGAACACCCGCACCATGGGTGTTGCGCTTTCAAGCTGCATCGTCCCGGAAATCGGCCATCCCACCTTCGAGATCGGCGAGACAGAGATGGAGATCGGCATGGGCATTCATGGCGAACCCGGCATCAGCCGGCGGACGCTGGAGCCTGCCGACGCGGTGGTCGACGCGCTGATGGACCGGCTGTTTGCCGAACAGGATTACGACGGCGGTCAGGTCGCCGTGCTCGTCAACGGCCTTGGCGGCACGCCGCGCGAAGAGCTTTACATCCTTTATCGCCGCATCGCCCAGCGTCTTGGCGAACGCAGCATCACGGCAAAACATGTCTTCGTCGGTGAATATGCAACGGCGATGGAGATGGCGGGCGCCTCGATTTCCCTGCTGAAACTCGATGACGAGCTCGAGCCCCTGATCGCCGCCCCTGCCCACACGCCGTTTTTCACACATATCAAGGGCTGAGGGAGGTGATGATGGAAAAGATCGATTCCGAACAGCTGGTCGGCATATTTGCGGGTCTGGCGCGCTTCTTCGCCGAACAGCGCGACTTCCTGATCGCGCTCGACGGCAAGGTTGGCGACAGCGATCTCGGCCTGACGATGAGCAAGGCTTTTGCCGCCGCTGACGATGCGGTCAAGGCCGAGCCGGACGCATCGATTGCGAAACAGCTGAAAAGCGCCGGCATGGCCATGGCAAAGGCGGCGCCTTCAACCATGGGCACGCTGATGGCGACCGGCTTCCTGCGCGCTTCCAAGGCGCTGGATGGCACCGACACCATCGCAACCGCTGAAATGGCAGCGTTCTGGCGCGCCTATTGCAACGGGGTTGCCGAACGCGGCAAGGCCAAGGTCGGTGACAAGACCGTCGTCGATGTTCTCGAACCGATCGCGGCCACGCTTGAGGCCGCAGCCGCCGCGGGCGAAAGCCTGCCTGAGGCCATGCAGAAAGCCGTTGCCGCCGCCGGGCTCGCGCTGGAAAAAACCAAGACGATGGTTGCCCAGCACGGCAAGGCCGCTGCCTTTCAGGAAAAATCCATGGGGCTTCAGGACGCAGGCGCAACCGTCGGCCTCTTCATCATCCAGTCCATGAGCGAAACCGTCAGCCAGCAATAGCGCCAGGCGGGATAAGCCGCGCCTCCGCGCAAACGCGGCGCGGCGCACCCGCAGCCGCGCTCCGCTCGCCCGGAAACATCAGGAGAAATATCCGATGACAATCACTTTTCTCGGCCTCGGCACCATGGGGCAAGGCATGGTCTCCAACCTTCTGCAGGCCGGTCATGATGTCACCGTCTGGAACCGGTCTCCCATTGACCTCCCGCCGCAGCTTGCGCGGGCAAAAAAGGCAGCATTGCTGTCTGAGGCGATCGCGGATAGTGAACGCGTCATGGTCTGCGTGACCGGCCCCGATGCCCAGCGCGCGATCTATTTCGGACCGGACGGGCTGATTGCACAGCTGAGACCGGGCGCCATCCTTGCCGATGCAACAACCACGGAACCGGCGCTCAGCCGCGAGATCGCCACCGCCCTATCCGCCAGAGGCGCGGCCTATCTCGACACACCCGTCTTTGGCAGCAAGGGCGAGGCCTGGGACGGGCGGCTCGATTTCGTCTGCGGCGGCGATCAGACAGCCTTTGACACATTCAGGCCGATCCTTGAACCGCTCGCCGCATCCATCCACTATATGGGCATTTCCGGGACCGGCACGACGATGAAGCTGGTCGGCAACCTTCTGGTCGCCGCCGAGATGAGCGCGCTTGGCGAGGCACTGGCCCTTGCCCGCAAGGCCGGTCTTGACGGCGATGCGGTCATGGGCGTCTTCGACGTGACCGATTACAGTTCGGCTCTGATCCGCAATGTCGGTCGGTCGACACTTAGCGGCAATTTCGCACCGAGCTTTTTCCTCCGCCACATGTTGAAGGATACGCGGCTGGTCCGCGACCTTGCGCGTCATCTCGAAGTCCCTGTTCCCGTGACGGCGACGATCAGCGAGCTCTACGTCGCGGCCAATAATAGCGGTCTCGGGGACCTGAACGCCTCAGCCATTCACAAGATGCTGTTCAGCCTCTCCGGCCTTGACGAAACAGATCCGGCACAAACACCTTCGCCATAAACAGGACATCATCCGTGCAGCGGGGTGAGACGCCGCGCAGCAGATCCTCGCTGCCTTTTCGTCGCGGGCGACGGCCGGGCGCGCCGCCTTCGGCATGATCGCCTAGATCGGGCGCCTGGTCGCCTCCAGGGGCGGCCCTTTTTCGTGTATTGTCCGGACCGGACGCACAGTCGTTGCAACCAGGACGGATGGGCGATGTCGGAACCAGAAAACGACCTATCGCCGACCGATCCGGGTGGTGGACCTCATTGCGCCGAAACAAGCCGCCAGAACGTCAAATCCATATCGGAGGTCACGCATCTTGTCGTCCAGTCCCTATAATTTCCGCACGGTGACGGTGGCTGATCTCGACCTGCTCATGAAATGGCGCTCGTCGCCGCATGTGCGGGAATGGTGGGGTGACGCAAAGTATTACAGCGAAGAGGAACTGGCGGATCCCCGTGTCGCACGCCTTATCGTCTCAGACGCCGCAGGGCCCTTCGCATTCATTCAGGATTACACCGTGCATGGATGGGAAGACCACCATTTTGCCGGTCTGCCAGATGGATCCCGTGGCATCGATCAGTTTATCGGCGAGCCGACAATGCTTGGACGCGGGCATGGAACGGCCTTGATCGCGGCCCGCATGCAGGCCCTTTTTGCTGCCGGCGTACCGGTCATCGCGACCGACCCTCACCCCAGGAACAAGCGGGCGATTGCCGTCTATGGCAAGCTCGGCTTCAAACCGTCCGGCCCGCCGCTGGAGACCCGATGGGGCCTGGTCCTGCCGATGCTCGCAACACGCTAGCAGCCATCGCACCACGCAAGGCAACCCCTTGCAGTCATGCAGCGATGCGCTAGACTTGCCCCAAACCGGCGCGCAAGCGGAGCAGCGGAATGTATGTGACACGACGCGCAATGTCTTTCGGAGTGATGGCGTCTGTTCTTTCAGCCTGTTCGAGCAATCTGATCGGCGGATTTTCTGCCACGCGCGGCTCGAAATTCCAGACGGTCGCCAGCCCCGGCTTTGATGCATTCATCGTGAAATTCAAGGCGCAGGCAGCGGCAAGCGGTATCTCTGACGCCACTCTGGCGGCTGCTTTCTCCGGCGTCGGCTATATGCCCGATGTGGTTGACCATGACCGCAATCAGACTGAGTTCAGGCGCAGTCTCGAGGACTATATCGCCATTGCCGCATCCGACGAGCGGGTGGCCAAGGGGCGGGCCAATTATGCCCGCTATGGCGATGTCCTGAGCCAGATCGAAGCGCGCTATGGCGTTGATGCCCATGTCATCGTTGCCATCTGGGGCGTTGAAACCATGTATGGCGAGCGGCGCGGCGAGGTTCCCGTGATCGCGGCACTTTCGACACTTTCCTATGATGGGCGACGCGGCGCCTTCTTCCAAAGCCAGCTCCTGGCCGCCCTGAAGATCATCCAGAACGGCGATATCGGCCCCGCACAGATGACCGGCAGCTGGGCCGGTGCCATGGGGCATACACAGTTCATCCCGACCACCTATCGCGCCTATGCGGTTGATTTCAACGGCGATGGCCGGCGCGACATCTGGAGCGATGACCCGACAGATGCACTGGCCAGCACGGCCAACTATCTGGCCCGATCCGGCTGGAAAAAGGGGCAGCCCTGGGGCGGCGAGGAAGGCTCGACCGGCGCTGCCTATGGTGATCGTCGCATCCAGCCGCATGACGGCGGACCGGTTTTCGTGATCGGTCCCAATTTCGATGTCATCAAGCGCTATAATAATGCCACCAGCTATGCGATCGGCGTCGGACATCTTGCCGACAGGATTGCTGGTGCCGGGCCGATAAAGGGCGGCTTTCCGCCGGATCGCTATGGCTTCACCGCCGACCAGCGCAAGGAACTGCAACGGCGCCTAAGCCAGGCAGGTTATGATGCCGGCACTGCCGACGGAGTTTTCGGCGCGAAGACGCGCGCCGCCATTGCCGCCTATCAGGCGGAAAACGGATTGCCGGTCACCGGCGACCCCTCAATGGCACTTCTGGATCGGCTTGGCTGAGTGCCTGACCACCAGCGGCAATCACGACGGATGACGGGACCGGTTTCACCATCAGGCAAATGCAATGCTTGGGAGGCCGCAGCCAGAGGCATGGTGATGATGTCACAGTCGCGCTCCGGGCTTCGGCAAGCCATGTCCTGCGTCGATTGACAGGCAAAGCCGCCTTGGCTACTCAGGACCAAAGGAACGGCGCCCATGGCAAAACGCAACGGCACATCTTCACGACTCGACGACGCCGCCCGCGCCGGCTGGCTTTATTACGTTGCCGGCCGGACCCAGGATGAGATTGCCGCTGCCATGGGCATTTCACGGCAGAGTGCCCAGCGCCTCGTTTCGCTCGCCATGTCCGAACGCCTGATCAAGGTGCGGCTTGACCACCCGATCGCCGAATGCCTGGCGCTGGCCGAACGGCTGAAGGAGACCTATGGCCTGGTTCAGGTCGAGATCGTTCCGGCGGACCCCGCTTCCGACAGCACCACCACAGGCATTGCCGAAGTCGGTGCTGCCGAGATCGAACGCTGGCTCAAGCGGCCCGAACCGCTGGTTCTGGCGATCGGCACCGGACGGACGCTGCGTGCCGCCGTTGACCAGCTTTCGCCGATGGACTGCCCTCAGCACCGGATCGTGTCCCTGACCGGCAATATCAGCCCCGATGGTTCGGCCGCCTATTACAACGTCATCTTTTCCATGGCGGATGCCATCAATGCCCGCCATTTTCCGATGCCACTGCCGGTGCTGGTGTCATCGGCCGAAGAACGCGAAATCTTTCAGGCCCAGCCGCTGGTCCGCCCGACAATCGCACTCGGGCGCAAGGCCGATGTCACCTTTGTCGGCATCGGCGAGCTTGGCCGCAAGGCCCCGCTTCTGCTGGATGGTTTTCTGACCGCTGCAGAAATGGATGAGCTGATCTCGTCCGGCGCCGAGGGCGAGATCTGCGGCTGGATCTTCGACCGCAATGGCAGGTTGCTCGATCATCCGATCAATGAACGGGTCGCCTCCATTCCGCTGCCCACCCATGAGGGGGCCGTGGTCTTCGGCCTTGCCCGCGGGCGGCGCAAGCACGCATCAATCCGTGCTGCACTCGAAGGTGGCCATATCAACGCCCTGATCACCGACGAAGATGCCGCGCACTATCTGCTCGGGCGCTGATCACAGCTGCCAACGCCGTTGCCGATCACCGATGCGCTCTATCTTATTGAATCTACGCGTCGTTCTTTTCGAAAATCGATTCCGGTTTTCGAGCCGATGCGCCAAGCCGGTTCACGCTGGCCTGCCGCGTGCTGATAAACCTTGCCCTTTTCGCTGACGTCATGCCTGTGCTTGTCACAGGCATCCAGCCGACGCGCGTCTGCACGACGGAAGATCCTTGTATCCGATGCCCTGAAGCGCCTGGACCCCTGTGAGAGCACGGGGATGACGAGGGAAGGCCCACCCCAAACAGGCAATCTGAATGACTGTATCGGCGCTCTGAAAGCCGGTTCACGCCGGCCTCCTTTTCGGCTTACCCGGTTGTTTTTCTGCTCTCAGGACAAGGACTTATGACTTTTGCCCACGATTGGGGCATTCGCCCACTTGACAAAACGCAGCCAAATTGTGAGTAATCGCCCATGCATTATGCATTTGCTCAATTCTCTGGGAGGAAGAAATGAGATTGAAGACACTGTTTCTGGGCGCCTGCTCCATTCTCGCCATTTCCGGTTTCACATCCGCTTCGGCCGAGACGCTGACCATTGCCACCGTCAATAACGGCGACATGATCCGCATGCAGAAGCTGACGGATGATTTCACTGCCAGCCACCCCGACATTCAGCTGGAATGGGTGACCCTGGAAGAAAATGTTCTGCGCCAGAAGGTCACCACGGATATTGCCACCAAGGGCGGCCAGTATGACGTCATGACCATCGGCAACTACGAAGTGCCGATCTGGGCCAAGCAGAACTGGCTGATGCCCCTCAAGGATATGCCAGCCGATTACGATGCGGCCGACCTGCTGCCAGCCATAGCCGGCGGACTTTCCGTCGACGGCACGCTGTATGCGGCGCCCTTCTATGGCGAAAGCGCCATGGTGATGTACCGCACAGATCTTGCTGAAAAGGCCGGCGTCACCATTCCGGAAAAGCCGACCTGGGATGAGATCAAGACGGCTGCCGATGCCATGACCGACAAGGACAATGGTATCTACGGCATCTGCCTGCGCGGCAAGGCCGGCTGGGGCGAGAACATGGCCTTCATCACCGCCATGTCGAATTCCTATGGCGCCCGCTGGTTCGACATGGACTGGAAGCCGCAATTTGAAAGCGATGAATGGAAGGCGACCCTCAACGACTACTTGACGCTGATGAAGAATGATGGCCCGCCCGGCGCATCATCGAACGGCTTCAACGAAAACCTGGCGCTGTTCCAGCAGGGTAAATGCGGCATGTGGATTGATGCCACCGTCGCCGCCTCCTTCGTGACAGACCCCAAGGAATCCAAGGTTGCCGACAAGGTCGGCTTCGCACTGTTCCCGCAAAAGGGTGATCTCGGCAATCGCGGCAACTGGCTGTGGTCATGGAACCTCGCCATTCCGGCCTCCACCACCAAGGGCGATGCCGCCAAGGCCTTCGTCGCCTGGGCAACCTCCAAGCATTACACCGATCTCGTCGCCTCCAAGGAAGGTTGGCGCGCGGCACCGCCCGGCACCAGAACCTCGCTCTACGAAAACCCGGATTACCAGAAGGCCGCCCCCTTCGCCAAGATGACGCTGGACAGCATCAACGCGGTCGATACGTCAAAGCCCTCGGTTCAGGACATTCCCTATACCGGCGCGCAATTCGTCTCGATCCCGGAATTCCAGGGTATCGGTACCGCGGTCGGTCAGCAGTTCTCGGCCGCCCTTGCCGGCAACATGACTGCAGATCAGGCGCTTTCCAGCGCCAACCAGCTGACCACGCGTGAAATGATGAAGGCCGGCTACATCAAATAGCGACTGACACGCCTCCCGGCGGCCGGGGGTCTCCTCCGGCCGCATATCTGACCGTCAAGATCACGTCCTGTCCGTCCGGCTCCGCCGGGCGGGCCGGCAGCGCCGTTTCCAACAGGAACGGGACAAAAGACCGGGACAAACCAACATGGCCACCACCCATACCAGACACGCCGCACGCCTGATGATGGCACCGTCCGTCATCCTTCTGCTCTTGTGGATGATCGTGCCGCTGGCGATGACGATCTACTTCTCGTTCCTGCGCTACAATCTTCTGATGCCGGGAACGGAAAGCTTTGCCGGCTTCATGAACTATCGTTTCTTTCTCACCGATCCGGCTTTCTTTCAGGCGCTCGGCAACACGCTGATCCTGGTTGGCGGCGTGCTGTTTGCCACGGTTGCCGGCGGCATTTTGCTGGCGCTCTTGCTGGATCAGCCGATGTTTGGCCAGGGGATCGTGCGGATTCTCGTCATCGCCCCCTTCTTCGTCATGCCGACCGTCTCGGCACTCGTCTGGAAGAATATGCTGATGAACCCGGTCAACGGGCTGTTTGCCTGGGTGGCGCAGACCCTTGGCTTCCAGCCGGTCGACTTTCTCTCGGTCATGCCGCTCACCTCGATCAGCATCATCGTCGCCTGGCAATGGCTGCCCTTCGCAACGCTGATCCTTCTGACATCACTGCAATCGCTCTCCGAAGAACAGAAGGAAGCCGCGGAAATGGACGGCGCCAATGCGCTGGCGCGGCTGATCTATATCGTGCTGCCGCATATGGCGCGTGCGATCACCGTTGTCGTGCTGATTGAGACGATTTTCCTGCTTTCGGTCTTCGCTGAAATCCTCGTCACCACCAATGGCGGGCCCGGCACGGAAACCACCAATCTCACCTATCTCGTCTACATGCAGGCGCTGTTGCAATTCGATGTCGGTGGCGCATCGGCCGGCGGCATCGTCGCTGTCATCCTCGCCAATATCGTCGCGATCTTCCTGATCCGGATGATCGGCAGGAATCTGGAGGACTGATCATGGCACGCAAGGTTACCACCAACCGCAAGATCGCCTTCACCCTGCTGGCCTGGGCAATCGGTCTTCTGATCTTTTTCCCGATCCTCTGGACGGTGATCACCAGCTTCAAGACCGAAAGCGAGGCGGTTGCGACGCCGCCCGCCTTCCTGTTCTTCCACTGGACTCTGGAGAATTATGCCGAGGTGCAGTCGCGCTCGAACTATTTCCACCACTTTTTCAACTCGGTGGCGATTTCCTTCGGCTCCACGCTGGTGGGCCTCATCATCTCCGTTCCTGCCGCCTGGGCGATGGCATTCTCGCCGACGAAGCGCACCAAGGACGTGCTGATGTGGATGCTCTCGACCAAGATGCTCCCCGCCGTCGGCGTGCTGGTCCCGATCTACATCATCTTCCGCGATCTCGGCCTGCTCGACACGAGGATCGGCCTGATCGTGGTGATGATGCTGATCAACCTGCCGATCATGGTGTGGATGCTCTACACCTATTTCAAGGAAATCCCCGGCGAGATTCTCGAGGCCGCCCGGATGGATGGGGCGACGCTGGCCAAGGAGCTTGTCTATGTGCTGACGCCGATGGCTATTCCCGGCATTGCCTCGACACTGCTCCTCAACATCATCCTGGCCTGGAACGAGGCCTTCTGGACCCTCAACCTCACGGCCTCGAAAGCAGCACCGCTGACCGCCTTCATCGCCTCCTATTCGAGCCCGGAAGGCCTGTTTTACGCAAAACTCTCCGCCGCCTCGACGATGGCCATCGCGCCCATCGTGATCCTCGGCTGGTTCAGCCAGAAGCAGCTCGTCCGCGGGCTGACCTTCGGCGCTGTTAAATAAGGACAAGACCAATGGGCAGCATCAAACTCGAAAAAGTCTCCAAGCGTTTCGGTGAGCATGAGGTCATCCCGGGGATCGATCTCGAAATCAATGACGGCGAATTCGTCGTCTTCGTCGGCCCGTCAGGCTGCGGCAAGTCCACGCTGTTGCGGCTGATTGCCGGACTGGAAGATGTCTCCGGCGGCCGCGTGCTGATCGATGGCGCCGACGCCACGCAAAAGCCGCCGGCCCAGCGCGGGCTGGCCATGGTGTTCCAGTCCTATGCGCTCTACCCGCATATGAGCGTGCGTGCCAATATCGGCTTTCCGCTGAAGATGGCGGGCGTTGCCAAGGACGAGATCAACCGCAAGGTCGAGGACGCCGCGGGTATCCTCAATCTCACCCCATATCTGGATCGCAAGCCGCGCGCGCTTTCCGGCGGCCAGCGCCAGCGCGTTGCCATCGGCCGCGCCATCGTTCGCTCGCCGGAATGTTTCCTGTTCGATGAACCGCTGTCGAACCTCGATGCCGCGCTCCGCGTCAACATGCGCCTCGAGATCTCCGAACTGCATCAGACGCTTGGCGCCACCTCGATCTATGTCACCCATGACCAGGTCGAGGCCATGACCATGGCCGACAAGATCGTGGTGCTGCGCGCGGGCCATATCGAGCAGGTCGGCTCGCCGCTGGAGCTCTATCACAAGCCTGCCAACCTCTTCGTCGCAGGCTTTATCGGCTCGCCGAAGATGAATTTCATCGAAGGCGAGACTGCGGCCCGCTTCAATGCCCACACGATCGGCATCCGGCCGGAACACCTCACCCTTTCGACCGAGGCGGGGCAATGGCAGGGCAAGGTCGCCGTCGCCGAACATCTCGGCTCCGACACGTTCCTGCATATCGATGTGCCGGATCTTGGCCATATCACCACCCGCACCGATGGCGAGTTTCCGGTCAGACACGGCAATACCGTCTTCATCACCCCGGACGAGAACCGTCTCTACCGCTTCGATGAGAAGGGACTGGCGCTATGACAGGCCGGTTGCAGGGCAAATCGGCGCTTGTCACCGGTTCGGCGCGCGGCATCGGCCGCGCCTTTGCCGCCGCCTATATTCGTGAGGGTGCCAGCGTGGCGATTGCCGATATCGATCTTGCCCGTGCTGGCGAGACTGCAGCAGCACTCGGACCATCGGCCTATCCGGTCGCGCTCGACGTCACCGATCAGGCGTCCATCGATCACGCTGTGGCAACCGTCTGCGACAGGAAGGGCGGGCTCGACATATTGGTGAACAACGCGGCGCTGTTCGACCTCGCACCGATCACCGAAATCACCCGGACAAGCTATGAGCGGCTGTTTTCCGTCAACGTCGCGGGCACGCTGTTCATGCTGCAGGCAGCGGCCAAGGCCATGATCGCCCGTGGCAAGGGCGGCAAGATCATCAATATGGCCAGTCAGGCCGGCCGCCGCGGCGAGCCGCTGGTCGCCGTTTACTGCGCCACCAAGGCGGCGGTGATTTCGCTGACCCAGTCGGCAGCCCTCAACCTGATCGCCCATGGCATCAACGTCAACGCCATCGCCCCCGGTGTCGTTGATGGCGAGCACTGGGATGGCGTTGATGCGCTGTTTGCCCGCTATGAAAATCGCCCGCGCGGCGAAAAGAAACGGCTCGTCGGCGCCGAAGTGCCGTTTGGCCGCATGGCAACGGCGGATGATCTCACCGGCATGGCCGTGTTCCTCGCCTCTGCCGAAGCCGATTACATCGTCGCCCAGACCTACAATGTCGACGGTGGCAACTGGATGAGCTGAGCGGCCCGTCCGCGTCATGCACTGGAGTAGAAGAATGACAAACGCACTCTCGCTTGAAACGCTCGGCACCCATGCCGGCAAAGCCGCCATTCCCGGCTACCGCCGGTCAGACCTGCAGGCCGGAATCCTCCATTTCGGCGTCGGCAATTTCCATCGCGCCCATCAGGCGGTCTATCTGAATGCGCTGTTCGACATGGGCCGTGATCATGACTTTGCCATTCTCGGCGCCGGCGTGCTGCCATCCGACGCCGCCATGCGCGACAAGCTCGCAGGCCAGGATTTCCTGACCACCGTGGTGGAACAGGAAGCGACCCACAGCGAAGCGACCATTACCGGGGCCATGATCGGCATGATTGCCGCCCCCGATTTTGACGGCATCACCAAGGCGCTTGCCGATCCGGCGATCCGCATCGTGTCGATGACGATCACCGAAGGCGGCTATTTCATCGATCCGGCAACGGGCAAGTTCGACCCGAATCACCCGGCAATCCTTGCCGATGCGGCAAATCCGGAAAGCCCGAAGACCGTCTTCGGCCTGATCATTGCCGGGCTGAAGGCGCGCCGTGCCGCCGGCACCGCCCCATTCACCGTGATGTGCTGCGACAACATTCCCCATAATGGCGCGGTCACCCGGGCCACCGTCACCGGGCTTGCAGCCCTGTCCGACAGCGATTTTGCCCGCTGGATCGGCGACAATGTCGCCTTCCCCAATGCCATGGTCGACCGCATCACCCCGGCAACGGGCAAACGCGAGATCGACATGACCCGCGACATCTACGGCATCGACGATGCCTGGCCGGTGTTCTGCGAGGGGTTCAAACAGTGGGTGCTGGAGGACAATTTTCCGCTCGGACGGCCCGCACTGGAACAGGTCGGCGTCACCTTTGTCGATGATGTCAGTCCCTATGAGCTGATGAAACTCAGGATCCTCAACGGCGGCCATGCGGCGATCGCCTATCCGGGTGAGTTGCTGGATATCCACTTCGTCCATGAAGCCATGGAACATCCGCTGATCGCCGCCTTTCTCGACCGGCTGGAAAAAGAGGAGATCATTCCGGTGGTTCCGCCTGTGCCGGATACAAATCTTGACGACTATTATGCCCTGATCGCCAGCCGGTTCGCCAATCCCAAGATCGGCGACACGATCGCACGCCTTGCCCAGGACGGCTCCAACCGCCAGCCGAAATTCGTCCTGCCGGCAACGACCGCCCGGCTCGAGAAAGGCCTCGATGTCACCGGTCTGGCACTGGTTTCAGCGCTCTGGTGCCGCTATTTCGAAGGCACATCCGACAGCGGCCGCAAGATCAGCTTCAACGATGAGGCCGCCGACCGGCTGCACCATGCCGCCCTCGCCTCCAGAGAGGATCCGGCAATCTTTCTGGCCGAGCGCGACATTTTCGGCTCCGTTGCCGACGATGCCGCTTTTGTCGCATGTTTCACACAGGCGCTTTTGTCGCTCAGAAAAGAGGGGACAGCCGCGACATTGCAACGCTATATTGCCGGCGAGCTTCACATCTGATGACGAAACCATGCCCGATAATCCCCTGATCATCTTCGACTGCGATGGCGTCCTTGTGGACAGCGAACCGATATCACTGTCCGTATTGCAGGAGACGCTTGCCGATGAGGGGATCGTGATCGGCACGGAAACAGCAAGCCGGCTGTTTCTCGGCCGCTCGCTGGCAACCATGATTTCTGTCGTCGCCCATGATTTCGGCGTTGCCATCGGGCCAGATTTTCTCGAAAGCATGCGGGCACGGCTTTATGCGCGCTTCCGCTCCGAGCTGAAGCCGATCCCGGGCATTTCCGAGACCTGGCAGATGCTGGCCGATCGCGGTATAGACTGGTGCGTCGCCTCCTCATCACAACCGGAGCGCATCCGGCTGTCTCTGGAAATCTGTGGCCTGTTGCCGCGCTTCTCGCCGCATTTGTTTTCGGCAAGCATGGTGCGTCATGGCAAGCCGGCGCCGGACCTGTTTCTCTACGCGGCAAGACAGATGCAGCGCGATCCGGCTGACTGCATTGTGATCGAGGATTCGCCGGCAGGCATTGAGGCGGCAAAGGCTGCGGGCATGCGTATCTTCGCCTTTCTCGGCGGCAGTCACATCACCTCCGCCCCCCTGCGCAACCAGATTGCCGCCCTCCACCCTGATCTACAATTTGACGTCATGCCCGAACTCGTCCAACGTGTTAGCGAGTGAGGAGACAACAGGAAGCAGCAATGCGCAGATTTGTGATTGCCGTCGATGTTGGCACGGCAAGCGCCCGTGCCGGCCTGTTTGATGGCGACGGATACATGAAGGCGCGCAGCGTATATCCGCTTGACCTCTCCCGTGACACGGCCCAGCGCGGCGAATATTCCTCAGAGAACATCTGGCAGGCCGTGGCGACGACCGTCAGGGCGGTGCGGGCCGAGGCGGACATAGAGGCGTCAGAGATTGCTGCAATCGCCTTTGGCGCCACCTGTTCGCTTGTCTTTCAGCCCGCTGGCGAGAAACCTGCCGCACTGTCGCGTCAAGGCTTCGATACCATCGCCTGGTTCGACCACCGGGCCAGTGCGGAGGCTTTCGAATGCACGGCAACAGGCCATGATGTCCTCAGCCGTCTTGGCGGCGTCATGTCACCGGAAATGCAGATCCCGAAACTGATGTGGGCGCGCCGCAACCGGCCCGATCTGCTTGAAAGCGGCGGCAATGTCTTCGATCTCGCCGATTTTCTGACCTTCCTCGCCACCGGAAGCACGCAGCGTTCGATCTCGACACTGGCATCCAAGTGGACCTATCTGCCGGAAACAGAGACGGGCTGGTCACATGATTTTCTGAAAGCCGTCGGCCTTGAAGACCTTCCCGCCCGGGACGGGCTTGACCGTCGGCCCCTTGCCATCGGCGCGGCCATCGGGCCGCTGACAGCAAATGCCGCGCGTGATCTTGGTCTTGATGAAGCGGTGCTGGTCGCCCCCGGCATGGTCGATGCCTATGCGGGCGCCCTCGGTGTCCTGCCGCCGCCGCAGACGGGAAGCCCTTCGCCGCTGGCGCTGATCGGCGGCACGTCAAGCTGCCTCGTTGGCCAGTCAGCAGTGCCGCACCACGGCAAGAGCCTTTGGGGCCCCTTCTTTTCCGCGCTTTATCGCGGCTCCTATCTGGTGGAGGCCGGCCAGTCGGCCACCGGTGGCCTGCTCAACCATCTGCTGGAAGCTTCAAGCGCCGGCGGCACCGCAACCGAGGCTCTGCATGACCGGGTCATTGCCCGGATCAAAACGCTGCGCGCAATGGAGGGTGACAGCTTCGCCTCCGGGATCACCATGGTGCCGGATTTCCACGGCAACCGTTCGCCCTTTGCCGATCCGGCCATGACGGGCATGATTGCCGGGCTGACGCTGGATAAATCCTTTGACGGACTGTGCCGGCTCTATTTCCGGGCGCTGGTGGCCATTGCGCTCGGTCTGAAACAGGTGATCGGCGCCATGGCTGAAGCAGGTTTCGCCGCCGATACGCTGCTGCTTGCCGGCGGCCATGCGCGCAATCCGCTCTTGCGCGAGATCTATCCTGACGTGACCGGCAAGACGCTCGTTCTTGCCAGGGAGAAGGACGCCGTTCTGCTGGGCTCGGCCATTAATGCCGCGTCTGCCGCCGGTCTTCATGCCGGGCTTGCAGCAGCGGCCGTCGCGATGCAGGCCAGCGAGCTGACCGTTGTGCCCGATCCGCGCCGCACCCGTCTGTATGAGCGCGACATGCAGCGCCTTCTCATTCTCCAGGACTGCCAGGCACAGCTGCGCGCCGTATGATCGTCTGCAATGCCATCGCGTCCGCTCGCAAGGGCGCTGGATCGGGTTATCGAAAAACCGGGCTCCGCTTTTCCGGCCGATGCGTAGTTTCAATAAGATAGAGCGTCCTGGTGCGTCCAAAAGGACGCACGGATACTCTAGGCCTCGACATCCCAGAACAGCGGGAATTTCGGGTCGAAAACCGTGACGCTGCCGGCACCGGTCGTGATCCTTGCAGGATAGGCAACCGGCTGCGCACGCCGGACCATCGTGATCGTCTCGGCATTGGGCTGCAATCCGTACCAGGCCGGTCCGTTGAGCGAGGCAAAGGCCTCGAGCTTGTCAAGCGCCGCTTCATTCTCGAAGACATGGGCGAGGCAGCTCATCGTATTCGGTGCGGTATAGATACCGGCGCAGCCGCAGCCGCATTCCTTGGCCGGATCCACATGCGGCGCGGAATCAGTGCCGAGGAAAAAGCGCGGATCACCCGAAACGGCAGCCGCAACCAGCGCCTGACGGTGGTTTTCGCGTTTGGCGACTGGCAGGCAGTAATAATGCGGATGAATACCGCCGACGAGAATGTCATTGCGATTGATGATCAGGTGATGCGTCGTCAACGAACCGGCGAGGTTCCTGTCCGCAGCAGAAATATAGTCGATGCCGTCCTTCGTCGTCACATGTTCCATCGTGACCCTGAGCTCCGGCAGGCGCCGGCGCAGCGGATCAAGCACGGTTTCGATGAACACGGCCTCGCGGTCGAAAATGTCGACATCCTTCGCCGTGACCTCGCCATGGACACAGAGATTGAGACCGATCTCGGCCATTTTCTCAAGCACCGGCATGGCATTTTCGAAATTGCGCACGCCGCTCTGCGAGTTGGTGGTCGCCCCCGCAGGATAGAGCTTCACCGCGGTGATCAGCCCGCTCTCATAGGCTGCGGCAACATCTGCCGGATCGGTGCTCTCCGTCAGGTAGAGCGTCATCAGCGGCTTGAAGCTGTCGCCGTCCGGAATAGCCTTGAGAATGCGATCGCGATAGGCAACCGCATCAGCGGCCGTCACCACCGGCGGCACCAGATTGGGCATGATGATGGCGCGGGCAAAATGGCGGCTGGTGTCGCCAATCACGCCCTCAAGCATGGCACCATCACGCAGGTGCAGATGCCAATCGTCGGGGCGGCGGAGTGTCAGGCGATCCATGGCGGCGACTTCCTTTCGGCGTTTTACTCGCCACCGCCATAGCATTGGCCGGCCCATGGAGGCAATCGCTCACGGACCGAGATCAGGCAATCGTGTCGAACACCCGCGTTGCCGGTAGCCGATGTGCCAGAACACGCTTCGCATTGACGATATCATTCTCCCTTGCCCGCTGTTCGGCGGCTTCGGCATCAAGCCCGTGATCGCGCCAGCGTCTGACGAGACGCTCCTCAAGGAGGTTCAGGGGCGGATCCAGAAAGACCGTGAAATCAAGCATATGGCGCAGATCGCGCCAGCCTGGCTCATCAAGAAGCAGATAATTGCCTTCAACGATCACGATCCGGTCTTCCGGCGCGATCGAGATCGCTGCGGCAATTGCCAGATCCTGCTCCCGGTCAAATTCCGGCACGAACACCTCCTGCTGATCCAGCCGGACCGTCTTGAGGGCCGAGGCGAAGCCGAACCGGTCGAAGGTTTCCGGTGCCCCCTTTCTGGACAGAAGCCCCTTCTCTTCCAGAAGCCGGTTCGCCAGATGGAACCCATCCATGGGCAGTATCACCGCGGCACGGTCCCGCGCGATCAACGCGGCGGCGAGCGCCGCAGCCATGGTGGATTTACCGGAACCGGGTGGACCGGCAATGCCAATGACAAGGCGTCTGTTTCCGACCTTTTGTGATGCGGCGGTTATCGTCTCCGCCAAGATCGTCACGTCGGCGTTCATTGGCATTCATCAGTTCCAGGATTGCCATAACGATGCTGCATTCTCTTACCCCCATTTCCAAGAACTCAGGTTTCTCAATTGATTGCGCTGGCATACGCAGCCCTTGATCACGATTTTCGCCTTGTTTTTCTATGTTCCCTACGCATAACGCGCCGAATTGCTATGTCGTGAGTGGGAAGCTTATAGCAAGAAAATCGTTGAGGTGCAGGTAAACCTGCCCCTAAACTGAAGCAAAAATCCAAGATGATCAACAAGACTTCCGGGAGGTCCAAATGCGCCAGCGGATCGATATCAACAGTGACATGGGCGAGAGCTTCGGCGCCTGGGAAAAGGGCGACGATGCGGCCATGCTCAAGATCGTCTCCTCGGCCAATGTCGCCTGTGGCTTTCATGCCGGTGATCCCAATATCATGGCCCAGACCTTCGCGATTGCGCGCGACCGCAATGTCGCCGTTGGCGCCCATCCGGGCTTTCCCGATCTCATGGGTTTCGGGCGGCGCAACATCCCCTATTCGATCGGCGATATCGAACGCATGGTCGCCTATCAGATCGGCGCGGCCCAGGCGGTCTCCGACTATGTCGGCCATCCGATCACCCATGTGAAAGCCCACGGCGCGCTCGGCAATCTGGCCCAGCAGGACAAGGCCGTGGCGCGCGCGCTCAACAATGCCATCAAGGCCGTTGATCCTGCGCTGATCTGTCTGGCGATCGCACTTGGCCATCAGGCCCGGATCGGTGAGGAAATGGGGCTGACGGTGGTGCCGGAGATCTTTGCCGACCGCGCCTATTCCGATGACGGCTTCCTGGTTCCGCGCGGGCAGAAGGGCGCCCTCATTCATGATCCGGAAGAAGCCGGCGACCGGGTCGTCGCCATGGTGTCCGACGGCGCCATCATCACCGTATCCGGCAAGCGGATCGAAACGCCGATGGGCTCTGTCTGCGTCCATTCCGACACGCCGGAAGCGCTGCTGATTGCCCAGGCTGTCCGCAACAAGCTGGAGAAGAACGGTTTCGCCGTCGCAAACTTCATCCACTGACGACAGCCAGAATTTCGCCTGTGCGCCCGAATGGACGCAAGGCGCTCGAGACCTCATGGCGCAAGAGACTGACGCACCCAGGCGATGATCTGCGTGGATGACATGGCACCGGAGGTGCGTGCCACCTCGCGGCCCCCTGAATAGAGCAGCATGGTGGGAATCCCGCGAATGCCGAGCTGGCCGGAAAGCGTCTGCTCATTGTCCGAATTCAGCTTGATCAGGCGGATACCGGGTTCGAGTGTCTTGGCTGCTTCGGCAAATTGCGGCGCCATCATCCGGCAGGGGCCGCACCAGGGCGCCCAGACATCAACAAGCACAGGCACGCCCGAGCGCTTCACCTGTCGGGAGAACATCTGACCATCCACATCGGCCGGGTGGGCTGAAAACAGCGGCTCGCTGCATTTTCCGCAGCGCGCCTCACCCGCATTGCGCGACGCCGGAACACGATTGACCGCACCACATTGGCTGCAGACGATTTCGGTTGCTGCCTTTGGTGCCTCGACCCCATGTTCCCGGCTCTCCTGCACGTAATATCCTCCTCGAGAAAGCGGTACGATTGCCCTGCGGCAAAGTTGCACCGCAATCATTGCCGATCATCAAAGCATACGTTACAAATGACACTTACCACATTGACAATATATGCAAATAAACGTAAATACGCAAGAATGAAAATTAAAAGCGAAGAAATGCTAGATGCGGCGAATGAAGCCTGCGAGCTGCTCAAAGCGCTCGGCAATCGGCATCGCCTGCTTATACTCTGCCAGCTGATCGACAGCGAACGCTCGGTCGGACAGCTCGCCGATTTTCTTGGTATCCGCGATAGCACCGTCTCCCAACATCTGGCACTGCTGCGCCGCGACAAGCTCATCTCCGGGCGTCGTGACGGCCAGACGATCTGGTATCGCATCGACAGCGCGCCAGCGCGTGACATCGTGACAGCGCTTTACAAGACCTTTTGCGCCACCGATTTCGCCTGCATGGAAGACGACCTCTCCTCGGCAAACGAATAGTCCCGCCGCCCTATCCAGAAAGCTGCCCCATGGACGCCTCAAGGCGCAACATGAACACCCTCACGCTTGCCCAGTCTCTGGGCGGCGCCGGACCGACGATCGTCATTTCGCTCGGCGGCATTGTCGGCCAGCTGATCGCACCGGATCAGACGCTCGCAACGTTGCCGGTGAGCCTCTTCAATCTCGGTGTTGCCGCCGGAACATTGCCGGCCGCATTCATCATGCGTCGCTATGGCCGCAGGCTCGGCTATACCTTCGGCACGCTGATCGGCATGATGGGCGGCCTCATCGCCGCTTCGGGCATCGTCACATCGGCCTTCTGGCTGTTCTGCCTCGGCACTGTCGCCGCCGGTCTCTACAATGCCTATGTGCAGAGCTTCCGCTTTGCTGCAGCCGATACAGTCGCCGACGGCATGAAGGCAAAGGCGATTTCACGCGTGATGATCGGCGGGCTTGCCGCTGCCATCATCGGTCCGCAGGTGGTGATCTGGACCCGCGATGCCCTGCCCGGCATACCCTATGCCGGCAGCTTCATCGGCCAGTCAGTGCTGGCGCTGCTGACACTTCTCGTCATTTCGAGACTGCGCTTCCCCAAGCCGGCTGCACCCGGACCGAAAGGGATTTCCGGCGGGCGTCCGCTGAGCGAAATCGCCCGCAGCCCGCGCTTCGTTCTGGCGGTTTCGACGGGCGTCGTCTCCTATGCGCTGATGGCCTTCGTCATGACAGCGGCACCGCTGGCCATGGTCGCCTGCGGCCATACTGTCGGGGAGGCTGCACTTGGCATCCAATGGCACGTGCTGGCCATGTTCGGCCCGAGCTTCTTCACCGGACGGCTCATTGCCCGCTTCGGCAAGGAGAAGATTGCCATGACGGGCCTCGTTCTCCTGGCGCTTTGCGCCATTTCCGCCCTCACCGGCCTGGGGCTCGCTCATTTCTGGATCGCGCTGATCTTCCTCGGTGTCGGCTGGAATTTCGGCTTTATCGGCGCCACCGCCATGATCACCGAATGCCATACATCGGAAGAGCGCGGCAAGGTGCAGGGCCTCAACGATTTCCTCGTTTTCGGTTCGGTTGCGCTGGCTTCTTTCCTTGCCGGCAGCCTGGTCAATCTTGAGGGTGGCTGGAGCCTGATGAACTGGCTGGTCATTCCGACCACAGCGGTCATCTTCACCGCCCTCGCCGTCTCCCGCCGCCGGGCAGCCGCCTGATGCGACAAAGGCCCGGATCACCGGGCCTCGTCATCGCTCGGCTGAGCCTGCGGCGCGCCGATTATTCGGCCGCCACCGAAAGCCCTGGCAGCATCGAACCATGGCGCTTCAGATTGATGTGCCAGTCGAAGGCTTCTTCCATGATATGAGGCGTGTGGCCGCCAAGACGGCAGGCACGCTGGAAATAGTCGTTCAGCGCATCGCGGTAGAGCGGGTCAACGCAATTGGCGATGATCGAGCGGGCCCGCTCGCGCGGTGCCAGACCGCGCAGATCCGCAAGGCCGACATCGGTGACGACAATGCCGACATCATGCTCGCTGTGATCGACATGGGAGACCATCGGCACGACCGATGACACCGCTCCGCCCTTGGCCAGCGCCTTGGTGACGAAGATCGAGGCGTAGCCGTTGCGGGCAAAATCCCCCGAACCGCCAATCCCGTTCATCATATGCGTGCCGCCGACATGGGTTGAATTCACATTGCCGTAAATGTCGAATTCCAACGCCGTATTGATGCCGATCGTGCCGAGACGGCGCACGACTTCCGGATGATTGGACACCTCCTGCGGACGCAGGATCAGCCGTGACTTGTAACGATCGAGATCGGCAAAGACCTTGCGATACATCGGCGTGGACAGTGTGATCGACGAGCCCGAGGCAAAGGTGAGCTTGCCGGAATCGAAAAGATCGAAGGTCGAGTCCTGCAGGACTTCTGAGTACATCTTCAGGTTCTCGAAGGGAGAATCGAGAAAGCCGTTCATCACCGCATTGGCGATTGCACCAATGCCGGCCTGCAATGGCAGCAGCGAATTGGTGAGCCGGCCCTTCTTCACCTCATGTTCGAGGAATTCCATCAGATGGCCGGCAATGGCGCGCGTGCCCTCATCAGGCGGCTGGATCTTGGCGGCGCTGTCCTGCTTCTCGGTGATGACGATTGCAGCGATCTTTTCCGGCGGGACCGGAATATAGGGCAGGCCGACCCGGCTTTCCGGCGAAACCACCGGGATCGGACTGCGCGAGGGACGCTGGGCCGGGATAAAGACATCATGCAGGCCGATCAGCGACAGCGGGTGATGGGTATTGACCTCGACAATCACCTTGTCGGCGAGGATGGCGAAACTGGCCGAATTGCCAACGGACGTCGTTGGCACGATGCCGCCATGTTCCAGCACGGCGACGGCCTCGATGACGGCCACATTGACCGGCGCGATCTGGCGCGTGCGCAGCAATTCCACCGTCTGCGACAGATGCTGGTCGATGAACATCACCTCGCCGGAATTGATTTCACCACGCAGCACCGTATCAACCTGGAAGGGCATGCGGCGCGACAGGACGTGCGCTTCGGCCAGTGTCTTGTCGAGGTCATTGCCAAGCGATGCGCCGGTCATCAGCGTGATACGGAAGGGAGCGCTCTTGGCCCGCTCGGCCAGCGCCATCGGCACCGCCATGGCCTCGCCCGCACGGGTGAACCCGCTCATGCCGACCACCATGCCATCCGTAATCAGCGCGGCCGCCTCGCCGGCGCTGACAATCTTTTCGCGAAGGCTCGCATTGCGCACTCTTTGTTCCAAGCCGGAACTCCTCCCTATACTCAAGAATGGTTGCCCGAACGATGCCGGAACCATAGCTTTGGGCGCCGCGAGAAGGCGGGCGTGAGACGTCGGGCCTTGGCGGCAAAAATATCAAAAGCCAGTTTTTGCAGCGCAGCGGCGAAATCACAACCACGACCAAAGTCGATCCGGGCCTTTTCAAGGCGGCATGACATAAATCAAATGACCGGAGCGGCCGCTCTGCTAAAGCCTTTGAGGATTAGGGGGACGCGATTGCGCATTTTGATGGCCGGCAGGAACGCTCTTGCAACATATCAGGTGACGCAGTACAAGGATTTCAGAAATTACTGAAATTCCAGATTTGACAGGACCGGATATGATTTTGTCGCCGATGGCGCAGGACTTTGTCCTACATTTCGGAGAGATGGGAAGCCGTTGGGGAATCAACCGCACGGTCGGGCAGATCTATGCCCTCCTCTATATCGCACCGGAACCGGTCTCTGCCGATGATATCGTTGAAGCGCTGAAGATGTCCCGCTCCAATGTTTCCATGGGGCTGAAGGAGCTGCAGTCCTGGGGACTGCTGAACCTGCGCCATGTTCCGGGCGACCGGCGCGATTATTTCACCACCCCGGAAGATGTCTGGGCAATTCTGAGGATCCTCGCCGAGGAGCGCAAGCGTCGCGAGATCGATCCCACCCTCTCCGTCCTCCGCGATATATTGCAGCGCGAACCGGAAGATGCAGCCGACAGCTATGCCCAGACCCGCATGCATGAAATGCACGCCCTGATCGAACAGCTCACCGGCTGGTATGACGACATCAAGACGCTCGAGACCGAACGGCTGCTGACCCTGCTCACCCTTGGCTCCAAGGTTACCAAACTGCTCGAGACCAAGGACCGGATCATGACGCTTGGAAAGCCGCCCAAGGGCGACAAGGGCAAGGTGGCCTGAGCGATGGACCAGCGTGTTTCCCCCGACAGCGGTACAGTCGCACTCGAGTTGCCCGCAGCCATTGCCGGCAAGGCGGGCAAGAAGCCGCGCACGCCCCGGCGCCGGCGCGAAAAGACCAAGACCACCCCGACCAGCCGCCGCCTGTCCGCCGCTGCCTGGCTGCAGACACTCGCCGAATTGATGTGGGTGCCGCAGGCTGCCTGTCTTGCCAATGCCATTGGCATGATCGCACGCGGCCAGCCCGTTGCCGACATGATGCCGATGGCCGTGATCGTACTGGTTCTCGGTCTTGTGAAAGCCGTGCTGGAGCGTCAGGGTGCAAGGCTTGCCTATCGCGCGGCCCGCTCGATCCTCAGCGAAAAGCGCGACGCCGCGATTGCCGCCATCGCTCACCGCTCGCCGCTTGATACCGCCCGTGCCCCGTCCGGCGAGGCGGCCAGCATCCTCGCCGAGCAGGCCGAACATATCGTGCCTTATCTCGCCCGTTTCCAGACAGCCCGCAAGAAGGCCTCGATCGTGCCGCTGGTCATTCTGGCGGTGATCTTTCCCTTCTCCTGGATCGCAGGCCTTGTGCTGTTGCTGGCGGCGCCGCTGATCCCCGTTTTCATGGCGCTGATTGGCTGGAGCGCCCAGTCCGCGTCGGAAAAACACCTTGCTGATATGGGCACGCTGAACGCCTTTCTGCTTGACCGGCTGCGCGGCCTTGCCACGATCCGCGCCTTCGATGCCGTCGACATGGTTTCAAACCGGCTGCGCGTGCGCGCCGAAAGCCTGCGTATCCGCACCATGGCCGTGCTGAAGGTCGCCTTTCTGACGTCTGCGGTGCTTGAACTTTTCTCTGCACTAGGCGTTGCCATGGCCGCCGCCTATATCGGCTTCCATCTGCTTGGCGAGATCGGCTTTGGCGCCTGGGGCGACAAGCTCACCCTTGCCGAAGGCTTGTTCATCCTGTTGCTGGCGCCAGCCTTTTTCGACCCGCTGCGCATGCTTTCCGCCGTCTGGCATGACCGGGCTTCCGGTGTCGCAGCGCTTGAAGCGCTCGACCGGCTGGCCGAAGGCGGCCTGAAGATGGTTGACGGTGATGCGGACGACATGGCCGCAGTCCCGGCCCGGCCAGCCCGTCTTTCCATTCGCCACCTGAGCTTCACCCATGCCGGTGCATCCGACCCGGTGTTCGAGGATTTTTCCCTCTCCGTCGCCGACGGTGAACATGTGGCCATTCTCGGCCCGTCCGGCAGCGGCAAGTCCACGCTTCTGTCGCTGATTGCCGGTCTTGCTGAAGCCGATCGCGGTTCCGTCGTGATCGATGACGAGACCCTGACATCAGATACGGCCAGCGCCCTGCGACGCCGCATCGCCTGGATCGGCCAGACACCGCATCTTTTTGCCGGTTCGATTGCCGCCAATATCCGGCTCGGCCGCACCGACATCGATGCCGGCGCCGTCGCCCAGGCGCTGACGCTTGCCCGTCTGGACACGACCGCCGAGGCCCATGGCCACGCGCTGATCGGCGAGAACGGCGCCGGTCTTTCCGGTGGCGAGGGGCTGCGCCTGACGCTGGCGCGTGCTGCGGCCGACCGAAAGGCAGGGCTTATCCTTGCCGACGAGCCGACCGCCCATCTTGACAGCGCCACCGCATCCGAAATCACCGAGGCCTTGCTGACGCTCGCCTCCGGGCGGACCATGGTGATTGCAACCCACGATCCAGTCCTTGCAGAACGCATGGATCGTGTCATCATCCTTGAGGGGTTGAACATGAGGGGGCGCCCATGAGACGGGGTGGATTAAGGCCACTCGGCCCGGTCATCCGGCTGTTCCTGAACGAACGCCGGTTCGGGCTGCTTGCCGGTGTCGCGCTGGCCGCAACCACGGTTCTGGCAGGCATTGCCCTTCTCGGCGTGTCTGGCTGGTTTGTCACGGCCACCGGCATCGCCGGGCTCTCCGCCACGGCCGCTCTCGCCTTCGACGTTTTCGCGCCCTCTGCCGCCATCCGTTTCCTCGCCCTGTCGCGCACTGCGGCACGCTATTTCGAACGGCTGCAGACCCATGATTCAACTTTGCGGGTTCTGGCTGGCCTGCGCGTGAAACTGTTTCGCGGTTTCGCCGTGCCGGGTGCTGCCCGCGCCCTCGCCTTCCGCCCTGCCCGGCTGCTCTTCCGGCTGACGGCCGATGTCGACGCGCTTGATTCGCTTTATCTGCGCGTGCTCCTGCCCGGTGCGGTGGCGTTTTTGACCGGACTTGTCGCACTGATCGTGCTCGGCATCCTGTCCTGGCCGCTCGGTTTCGGCGTCGCCGCTGCCATTGTCCTACCGGGCCTCGCGCTGCCGCTTTTGGCGGCAAGAACGGCGGAAAGACCTGCGCGCCGCCGCGCCCATGCGCAGGAAGCACTGCGCGCCCGCGTGGTCGATCTTGTTGCCGGACAAAGCGAACTGGCCCTTGCAGGACGCCTTCAGAACCAGAAACGCATGGTCGCCGATGCCGACCGGCGTGAGCGTGACAGCGATCTTGCCCTCAATGCCATTGAAACCAATACCGGAATGGGTTTTGACATTGTCACCGCCTTCATTCTGGCCGGCGTGCTGATCGCCGGCGCC
Organism: Martelella sp. HB161492; assembly: GCF_013184775.1. Taxonomy (GTDB): domain Bacteria; phylum Pseudomonadota; class Alphaproteobacteria; order Rhizobiales; family Rhizobiaceae; genus Martelella. The sequence continues at coordinate 114,853 of NZ_JAATVV010000013.1, read as the reverse complement.
AGCCTTGCAGCAGCAGGCACCATTACCGCGCCGCTGGCAGCCCTTGCGCTGCTGGTGGCCTTTGCCGCCATGGAACCCTTCGCCGCACTCAGACGCGGCGCCCTGGAGCTTGGACGAACGCTGTTGTCGGCACGCAGGCTCGCCCCCCGTTTTGATGCGGCCGGAGAACCCGCAAGCCGCCCGCAGACACCGCGCGAGGGGCTGGCGCTCTCGCTTAAAGCCGTGACGCAGCACTATGATGGCCGCCGCAAGCCCGCTCTTGCCGGCACGTCGCTTGACATTGCCTGCGGCGAGAAGGTCGCCCTGATCGGTGCGAGCGGTGCTGGAAAATCCTCGCTGATGGCGCTTTTTGCCGGCGAAACCATTGCTGAAGAAGGCCTGGTCTGTGCCCTTCCAACGACCCTTCTGACCCAGCGGACCGAGCTGTTTCGCGACACATTGCGCGCCAATCTCAAGCTTGCAGCTCCGACGGCGGGCGATGCCACCTTGCTGGACGCCCTTGATGCCGCCGGCCTTGGCGAAACGGTCCGCGCTTTGCCGCTCGGCCTCGACACGGAGCTCGGCGAGAGCGGCCTCGGACTTTCCGGCGGTCAGGCCCGGCGCCTGGCGCTTGCCCGTCTCATTTTGCGCGACACCCCGGTCTGGCTCCTGGATGAGCCGACCGAAGGCCTTGACGGGCCGACGGCGCGCGACGTCATGACCCGGCTGTTAAGCCGGGCCGGCAACGACCGCACGGTCGTTATTGCCACCCATATCCGCCGCGAAGCCGAAATGGCAGACCGGCTGATACTGATATCTTCGGGGCGGATTATCGCAAGCCCCAGACGCGGTGAGGACGCCTTTCAGGCCACCCTTGCCACCCTGAGACCGGACTAGTCCGGTCTCTTCGATCACATAAGCTCCGGCTCCGCTCGAGGGGGCGAAGCCTGAAAAACCAGACCCGGTTTGAAAGCGGGAGAGACGCAATGGAACTGGATATCGTGGCGCTATCGCGCCTTCAATTCGCTATGACGGCACTATACCACTTTTTGTTTGTGCCGTTGACGCTGGGCCTTTCCATGATCGTGGCGATCATGGAAACGGTCTACGTCATGTCGGGCCGCCCCATCTGGCGGCAGATGACCAAATTCTGGGGGACGCTGTTTGGCATCAATTTTGTGCTGGGCGTGTCGACCGGTATTGTGATGGAATTCCAGTTCGGCATGAACTGGAGCTATTACAGCCACTATGTCGGTGACATTTTCGGTGCGCCGCTGGCGATTGAAGGCTTGATGGCCTTCTTCCTGGAAGCGACCTTTGTCGGCCTGTTCTTCTTTGGCTGGGACCGAATGTCCAAGGTTGCCCATTTGATCACCGCCTGGTGCGTGGCCATCGGCTCCAACCTGTCGGCATTGTGGATCCTGATCGCCAATGGCTGGATGCAGAACCCGGTCGGCTCCGCATTCAACCCGGCGACGATGCGCATGGAGGTCACGAACTTCTTCCAGGTTCTGACCAATCCCGTCGCTCAGGCCAAGTTCGTCCACACCGTTTCGGCCGGCTATGTCTGTGCCTCGGTCTTCGTTCTTGGCGTTTCGGCCTGGTATATTCTCAAGGGGCGCAACGTCGAACTGGCCAAGCGGTCTATGACGGTTGCCTGTTCCTTCGGTCTGGCTGCGGCGCTGTCGGTCGTCGTTCTTGGTGACGAAAGTGGTTATCTCACCACCGAACATCAGAAGATGAAGCTGGCTGCAATCGAATCGATGTGGAACACCGAACCCGCCCCGGCATCCTTTACCTTGTTCGGCGTGCCCGACATGAAGGATCGTGAAACTCACTTTGCCGTGCGCATTCCGTGGGTCATGGGACTGATCGGGACCCGTTCGCTTGATACGCCGATTGAGGGTATCAACCAGCTTGTCGAACAGGGCAAGACCCAGGTTGAAAACGGCATTCTGGCCTATGATGCTCTGGTCAAGGTCCGCGCGGGCATGGCAAGCGGTACGGCAGATCCGACCGATCAGGCCACGCTCGAGAAATACGGCAACGACCTCGGCTATGCCTATCTGCTGAAGCGCTGGGTTGACGATCCGCGCGATGCGACACCCGCCCAGATCACCATGGCAGCCAACAGCCTGGTTCCGAATGTGCCGACGCTGTTCTGGACATTCCGCATCATGGTTGCATGCGGCTTCGGCTTCATCGCCGTCATGCTGGTCTTCTTCTATCTGTCGGCTCGCCGCCGTCTGGATAGCTACCCCTGGCTGCTGAAGCTGGCTGTGCTGATCATTCCGCTGCCGTGGATTGCCATTGAATGCGGCTGGATCGTTGCGGAATTCGGACGTCAACCCTGGATCATCGAAGGCGTTCTTCCGACCGCCGCCGCTGTCTCCAGCCTTGGCGCTTCGACGGTGCTTCTCACCATCATTGGCTTTGCCGCCATCTATACAATCCTCTTCATCGTCGAAATGGGCCTGATGCTCGCGGGCATCCGTAAAGGTCCGCAGCCCGATCACGGCCCGGAAATGCCGATGCTCGGCATCGGCCAGATCAAGAGCAACGCAGCACCTGCGGAGTAAAAAACCATGGTATTGCACGATCTTATCTCCTACGAAGTCCTCCGCATCATCTGGTGGCTGCTGCTCGGCGTTCTGCTGATCGGCTATGCGATCATGGATGGCTTCGATCTTGGCACAGCGACGCTGCTGCCTTTCGTCGGCCGCAATGACGTTGAAAGACGCATTGTCATCAACACCATCGGACCGGTCTGGGAAGGCAATCAGGTCTGGCTTATTCTTGGTGGTGGTGCCATCTTCGCCGCATGGCCGCTGATCTACGCCGTCTCCTTCTCCGGCTTCTATCTGGCCATGTTCGCGATCCTGTTCGCGCTCATCCTGCGCCCGGTCGGTTTCAAATATCGCTCGAAGCGCGAAAGCGCCGCCTGGCGCAACACCTGGGACTGGCTGCTGTTCATCGGCGGTTTCGTGCCGACGCTGATCATCGGCGTTGCCCTCGGCAACACCCTGCAGGGCGTGCCCTTCCGCTTCGACGATTCGCTCAGGGTCTTCTATGACGGCTCATTCTTCGGCCTTCTGAACCCCTTCGCGCTTCTGACCGGTCTCGTCTGTGTCGCCATGCTCGTCATGCACGGCGCCTCCTGGCTGACCCTGAAGTCCGATGGAGCCGTTGCAGAACGCGCACGCGGCTACGGCGCCATTGCCGGCATCGTGCTGATCGTTCTGTTCGCCCTTGCCGGTGTCTGGCTCTATTACGGCATTGACGGCTATGCCTTCACCGCCGCTGTCGATCCCGCTGGCCCGTCCAACCCGTTGATGAGCGAAGTTGTCCGGCAAAAGGGTGCCTGGTTCACCAATTACGGCAAATATCCCTGGATGATCCTGGCCCCCGTGCTCGGCTTCCTCGGTGCGCTGGGTGCAATCATCGGCTTCAAGTCGAAGAAGGAAATCTTCGGCATGCTGTCCTCGTCGATTTCGGTCTTCGGCATTGTCGCAACGCCCGGTGTCGCCATGTTCCCCTTCATCCTGCCCTCGTCGGAACATCCGACCAGCAGCCTGACGGTATGGGATTCGTCCTCCAGCCACCTGACCCTCTTCATCATGCTGGTCTGCTCGGTGATCTTCGTTCCGATCATCATCGCCTATACGAGCTGGGTCTACCACATCATGTGGGGCAAGGTGACGCCCAAGGACATCACCAAGGAAGGCGGCCACGCCTACTGATCGACGGATGCGGGCCGCCCGCGCGGCCCCTCCTCCTCCAACGAACAAGGAGACTTGACTATGTGGTATTTCGCCTGGGTCCTCGGCCTTCCGCTGGCAGCACTGTTCGCCGTGCTGAACGCCATGTGGTACGAAATGATGGATGACGCCGCGAAGGAAAAGAAGGGCTGATCTGCCCCATCCAGTTCATTGCGGACAAGGAAAAGCCGGAACGGGAAACCGTTCCGGCTTTTTGCTATTCGCTCCAAGACGACTCAGATCCGCTTTCCGGCGAGCTTCTCGTCTTCGGCATCAATATGGGCCGCGACCTTGCGGTCGGCCGGATAGATCTCGAGGTAATGCCGCCAGACGGCAAGCGCCTGTTCCATACGCCCGGATTGCTCAAGGATCGTCGCCATCAGCGCCAGCGAGCCGATATCGCGCGGTTCAAGCGCCAGCACCGCCTGCAGATCATCCATGCTCTTGTGGTAATTGTGATCGGCGTAATGCAGCTGCGCCCGTTTGCGGTGCCCTGCCGGATCGCCCGGATCGAGTGCGATCGCTTCGCTCAGGAAATCAAGCGCCGCCGCCGGATGTTGCTGATTTCTGGCATCGTCGGACCAGGCGATCAGCAGCCGGACCGTAGCGCTGTCCGAGTAATCGAGATCCTCGTCAATCCGCGCGGCGATCGTTGCCGCTTCATCGGCATCACGGGTCTTTTTCAGCGAGGAAAACAGAAGATCAAGCGATGCAGCCTCGCTTTCATTCGAAAGCGGCGCTTGCTGGTCAGCAACAGACGCCATCTCCTCGGCAAAACTTGCCGTGCCGGAGAGCAGAATGAATGCCAGAACGGGGAGCACAGAAAAACGCATGACGGGAATCATATCCCGTCATGGCGAAAAATCAAAGCAAATGCTGGAACCGGACAATCAGCCCTGACGAGCCTTGAAGCGCGGGTTCTGCTTGTTGATGATGTAAACACGACCCTTGCGGCGAACCAGACGGTTTTCGCGATGGCGGGCCTTCAGCGCTTTGAGCGAATTCTTGATCTTCATTTTTTCGATCCGCGTAAATTAACCGCGCTCGACTTCTCACAAGGCGGTCCGTTTCATATCAAAAGCGCGCCAGATCGGCGCGCTTGCTCGTGGGGGTGTGAATAGCGAAAGACTCCGCCCAAGTCAACCGCCGAGAGGCGGCTGCAGCACAGTAACATGGCCCATTTTTCGTCCCGGACGCCTTTCTGCCTTGCCATAGAGGTGGACATAGGCACCTGCAGTGTTCATCCAGCGGGCAATATCCAGCATGTCGTCGCCGATCAGATTATACATGACGCAGTCACTGTGACGCATCGGATCGATCAGCGGCAGACCGCATACGGCACGGATATGCTGATCAAACTGCGAAATGACGCAGGCCGCCTCGGTCCAGTGACCTGAATTATGCACGCGCGGGGCAAATTCATTGGCAATCAGCTGCTGGTCGGGCGTGACGAAGAATTCGATACCGGCCACACCGACATAGCCGAGCGCACCGAGCAGGCGCTCAGCCGCCAGCACGGCATCCTCAGCCACGGCAGGCGCAATCGCCGCCGGCACGGTCGAGGTTCTCAGGATGCCCTCACGGTGGACATTCTCCGCCACATCGAAACAGACAACCGAGCCGTCGGCACCGCGTGCGGCGATCACCGAGACCTCGCGCTCGAAGGCAATCCACTGCTCGAAAATCGCAGGCTGACCGTTCAGCGCGGCAAAGGCGCCTTCGGGGTCATTATTCTCGCCGTCAAAAACCCACTGGCCCTTGCCGTCATAACCGAAGCGGCGGGTTTTCAGCACGCCCCGCCCGCCGTGGGTCTTGAGCGCGGCGGTGAGGTCATCCAGCGTGTCAACGGCGACAAAGCCGGCCGTTGTGATGCCGCATTCATTGAGAAAGCGCTTCTCTGTCAGCCGGTCCTGCGAGACCGACAGCGCCCGCGCCGGCGGATAGACCGGACGGCGGGCAGCGAGCCGGGTTGCCGTACGTTCCGGCACATTCTCGAATTCATAGGTGATGATGTCGCATGCATCCGCCATCGCCGCGAGTCCCGCCTCATCGTCATAGGCAGCAACAATATGCTGATTGGCGACCTGGGCCGCCGGGCAGTCCGGGTCAGGCTCCAGAATGACAGTGCGGATCGACAGGCGGGCAGCAGCCATGGCCAGCATGCGGCCAAGCTGTCCGCCGCCGACGATGCCAATGGTTCTCATGTTCTATTCGTCCTCATCGATGGGATATTCGGCGACCGCCTCGCTCTGGCGGGCCCTGTATTCGTCAAGCCTGAGCGCAATCTCCGGGTCAGCAAGCGCCAGCACGGCAGCAGCCAGCAGCGCCGCATTCACGGCGCCGGCACGGCCAATGGCCAGCGTTCCGACCGGGATACCAGCCGGCATCTGAACGATCGACAACAGGCTGTCCTGGCCTGACAGTGCCCGCGACTGAACCGGCACGCCGAAAACCGGCAACGGCGTCAGCGCCGCCGCCATGCCCGGCAGATGCGCGGCGCCGCCAGCACCGGCAATAATGACCTGAAAGCCTTCCGCCCGCGCACCGCGGGCAAAGGCATAAAGTCTTTCAGGCGTGCGATGGGCGGAGACAATGCGGGCCTCATAGCCGATACCGAGGATCTCCAGCATATCGGCGGCGTTCTTCATCGTGTCCCAGTCCGACTGGGACCCCATGATGATGGCAACGGGCGGTGTATCAATCTCGGTCATCGGCTTCCGTCTTCAGGCAGATTTGATGATAGCGGCACCATAGGTTCGTACCGAACAGCTTATGTATCCTGCGATACCAGAAGACGCCATACCACCAAAGCAAGAATGAGGAAAGCCAGCGGCAAAATGCCCGAAAATTGCCGCCCGAATCATAATTCCGCCTTCGACAACGACCTCTTCTTGTGTCAGACTAATATTGCAAATTGATGACCAAGGAGACCATCCATAAGGATGGAAATAACGAAGGAAGGACGTGAATGATGACTGTTCAGACTCACATCGCCTCTCTCGAAGAAAAGCACGCCGATCTCGAAAAGAAATTGCGTCACGTAATGACATCCCCTTCCAGCAACGACGAGGAAATCTCCGAACTCAAGCGCCGCAAACTTCAGCTTAAAGACGAAATGAAACGGATGCAGACCGCATCGAACTGATGCTCTCGGCATAAGTGTCCGAAAGAGCCTCCCGGCGCGCCACAATGGTCAATGCCCGGGGGGCTTTTTTGTGCGCTGCCAGCGCCGGTGCGACATCGCGATGGCGTCAAATGTCATCGACCTTTTTCTTCTTCTCGATCACGCCGACCCGCAGCATCACCTCATTTGGAATGTCATAGGTCGCCGTCAGGTGGTGATCACTCTTCAGCCCGAGATAGTCACGCTGGATGAACAGCGCAAAGGCCTTGTCCGCGGCATTCTGGACCAGGGCATCGCGGTCCAGATTGGAGCCGGGCGTCTCGTCGTGCCGCTTCAGCGCCGCAAGCGCCTGTTCAAGATCACGCCCGAGCCGGCCAAGTGCTTCCGCCGTCTCCTTCAGGAGCTCCTCGGAAAAGGCGTTGAACTGGCGTTCTACGGCATCGGGGCGATCCGATTTCATCGATGTGAGCCGCGGCATGACACATCCTTTCAAAAAACATGACAGATGAGGAGCTTACCGCCGCAGCATGCCCCAGTCAAAACAAAGGCTGCATGAGGTTCAAAAGCACTCGATCAGCACCGTGGCCCGGCGCAGCCGGTCGGCAAGGTCTTCGGGCGCGATCGGGGTCTCATTCGCTGACACGGTGAGACTGACGTCATTCGCGCTGGCAAAGATCTGCGCGATCGAGCCGCGTATGCCGAAATTGATATTCTGCGGCAGATCACCGGTGGCATCGGCGACGTAAAAACCGTCAAGCTTGGACACCACAACACCGACAACAGCTCCAAAGCGATCGACGATCGGTCCACCGGAGTTTCCGGCCTGGACAGGCGCAGTGATCTGCAGCCGTGTCGCGTCATTGCCAACCCCCTTGAGGGCAGAGACCGAGCCGCGGGTCACATTCAGCGTATCGATCAGCCCATGCAACGGATAGCCTGCAACCGTGACATCAGCATTGAGCCGGACCGGCTGATCGGAAAAGGAGAGTGGTTCGGCGCCCGTCGGCAATCCGGCCTGCGGCCGGATCAGGGCGAGATCGAAGCCTTCATCGACAAAGCGAATATCGGCTGCCTTGCCGTCGACCGTTACGCTGTTGCACGAACCGACGACATGGTGATTGGTCATCACATCGCCTGCGGCATCGACATAGAAGCCGCTGCCCGAGGCGCGCGCATCGCCGCCGGCGCCGGCCGGTTGCCCGGTCACATCGCGGTCTTGCGGAACGTCTCCTGCGCCAGCATCATCCGGGAGCAGACGATTCATTGCCGATACGAGGTCAAGCAGGACGCCCGGTTCAAGCGGCATGAGATCGGATTGCGGCCCGGCACGATAGCTCGCGATCACCAGCGCCGCACGGTCAGGGACAGCCTCAGCCGGCGACATAACCAGAAAGTTTCGCGCCAGAGCACCGTCGACATCGCTGCGGAGATAAAACCGGGTGTCACCGGCTCTGCCTGACGTGACCCACAGGTCATCCCGGCGCAGCGTGTACGGTGTGTCTGCGCCGCCGGAAACTGCCTTGCGCAGCTTCTCCTGCATCGCAATGCTTTCAGAAAGGCTGTCCTTCTGCAGGACGACCCGCAGACCGCCGGCGTCATCCTCAAGCGTGACACCAGCCTCGTCATTGTTGACAACGTGGATCTTTGCGTTGGGCAACTGAAGCGAGACGCCGTATTGATCGATGCTGGTCGCAGTCCAGCCATCATCATCCAGAATTCCATAAGCCTGCACGGCCAGCACGGCCGCATGCAGGGCGGCGGGCTCGGCACTGAAATTGCGGGCAGACCAGCGCTCCAGCGCCGCCTGGGACCCGCTCCCCCAGGCGCAGTCGAGTTGCCCCGTGTAATCCCCGGCGAGCGCGAGCCCGGCCTGCAGAAAGCACTTCTCGCTGCGGTTAAGCGCCCGCGCGTCGAAAGCCGCCATCAACACCTCACCCGCTTCCGGTGCCGCCGCTGGGGTGTCAGCAGACCAGATCCGTCCCGTCAGATGCGCGCCGCTCGAACAGAAAGCATCGGCGGGCGCCAGACCCGCAGCCTTTTGCTGCTGCAGCCGTTCGGTAGCCTGAAGCTGCGGCAGAAGGCCGGAGGAAATGGCATACCAGCCGTTTTGCGAAGTATAGACAGCATCATACAGATATTGCGGATGGTCGCGAACATAGTCGACGACCGCGTCAAGGCTGGGCCGCGAGGCGACCACAACGGCGCAGTCATCTGCAGGAATGCCATTGACCGGTGCAGCCGCCGCAGGCAGCGCTGTCATGAGCTGAATGAAAACCAGAAACCGCACGATAAAAGCCCCTGAACCAAGCGTTTCAATTGCCGCCCTTCGACGCAGAAAATCAAGTGCGATCAATCGGCCAGTCCGGACAAAAAAGCCGCCGGAGGTTTCCCTCCGGCGGCCTTATCATTCAGACAATCGCTGATGACGATTATTCTGCGTCGTCGCGGTTCTTCAGAGCGGCGCCGAGAATGTCGCCGAGCGAAGCGCCCGAGTCAGACGAACCGAACTGAGCCACAGCTTCCTTCTCTTCAGCGATTTCCAGCGCCTTGATCGAAAGCATGACCTTGCGGTCCTTCTTGGAGAAGTTGGTGATGCGGGCATCGACCAGCTGACCGACCGAGAAACGCTCGGGGCGCTGTTCGTCGCGGTCGCGGGCCAGATCCGAGCGACGGATGAAGGACACGATGTCTTCGTGGTTGACGAGCTTGACCTCGACACCGCCGTCGTTGATCGCGGTGATTTCGCAGGAAACCACTGCACCCTTGCGCAGTTCGCCGGAAGCGGCAGCTTCAGTCAGCGAATCCTTGCCGAGCTGCTTGATGCCGAGCGAAATACGCTCCTTCTCGATATCGACGTCGAGAACAACAGCCTTGACGACATCGCCCTTGGCATATTCCTCGATGACCTGCTCGCCCGGACGGTTCCAGTCGAGATCCGACAGGTGAACCATGCCGTCGACATCGCCTTCCAGACCGATGAACAGACCGAATTCGGTCTTGTTCTTGATCTCGCCTTCAACGACCGTGCCGGCCGGATGCGAGAAGGAGAAGGCTTCCCACGGATTTTCGAGCGTCTGCTTGAGGCCGAGCGAGATGCGGCGCTTGGCCGGATCGACTTCGAGCACGACAACTTCGACTTCCTGGCTCGTGGACAGGATCTTGCCGGGGTGTACGTTCTTCTTGGTCCAGGACATTTCCGAGATGTGGATCAGGCCTTCGATGCCCGGCTCCAGCTCGACGAATGCACCGTAATCGGTGATGTTCGTGACGGTACCGGAAATCTTCTTGCCTTCCGGATACTTGGCCGAGATGCCATCCCACGGGTCGGCTTCCAGCTGCTTCATGCCCAGGGAAATGCGGTGCGTTTCCTGGTTGATGCGGATGATCTGGACCTTGACCTGCTGGCCGATCGACAGAAGCTCGGTCGGATGGTTGACGCGACGCCATGCCATGTCGGTGACGTGCAGCAGACCATCGATGCCGCCGAGATCGACGAATGCACCGTAATCGGTGATGTTCTTGACAACGCCTTCGACGACCTGACCTTCTTCAAGGTTCTGGACGATTTCCGAACGCTGCTCAGCGCGGCTCTCTTCGAGAACGGTACGGCGCGAAACGACGATGTTGCCGCGACGCTTGTCCATCTTCAGGATTTCGAAGGGCTGCGGCGTGTGCATCAGCGGCGATACGTCGCGAATCGGACGGATGTCCACCTGGCTGCGCGGCAGGAAGGCGATCGCGCCGTCGAGATCGACGGTGAAGCCACCCTTGACCTGGTTGAAGATCAGGCCTTCAACACGCTCGCCAGCTTCGAACTTGGCTTCGAGCTTGACCCAGGCTTCTTCGCGGCGAGCCTTTTCGCGCGACAGAACAGCTTCGCCAAGCGCGTTTTCGATGCGCTCGACATAGACTTCGACTTCATCGCCGACCTTCAGCTCACCGTCCTTGGAACGGGCGCCGAACTCCTTAAGCGGAACGCGGCCTTCGACCTTGAGGCCAACATCGATGATGGCAACATCTTTTTCGATCGCCGTGATAATGCCCTTGGCAACATAGCCTTCTGCGAGATCATTGTTCTCGGCAAAGGATTCCTCGAGCAGAGCGGCGAAATCGTCCCGCGTGGGGGTCTGTGCAGTCATGAAAACTCCTAATCGTGCCGTTTCCGCTCATATTTCAGGTGCGCGGACGTGCACTTATGCGCCGGTGGCTGGTGTTGAACCAGAGCCTTTCGCAGCACCCATTTCTTGACCATATGGTCAAGAATATTCCGGCGCCTGGATGCAATGAAAGGCCGTTTTCGGGAAGCGGAACACCCGCTATCCTCATAAAAATGCTTTGCGGCGAGCCTCGATATACTCGCATGCCGCTGCAAACGCGGCTTCTATACCCATTTTGGACGTATCAAGCAAGTACGCATCTTCAGCCGGGCGCAAGGGGCTGTCCTCACGCGATGTGTCACGCTCGTCACGGCGGCGCACATCGTCGAGGATCACATTGAAATCGGCCGTCTGGCCGCGCGCAACGATCTCGTCGAAGCGACGGCGGGCGCGAATATCAGCATCGGCGGTGACATAGAGCTTAACCGGCGCATCAGGGCAGACAACAGTGCCAATATCGCGGCCGTCCAGCACGGCGCCCGGATCACGTCCTGCAAATCTCTGCTGCGCCAGCACCAGCGCCCGCCGAACAGCCGGCATCGCCGCCACTCTGGACGCGGCCTCGCCGATCTCATGCGCGGAGAGCACATCTCGATCGAGGCGCGACAGATCGACCTTGCCAGCCAGGTCGGCAGCAATGGCCTCGTCATCAAGCGGCAGGCCGGCGGAAAGCAAGGCATGGGCGGTTGCGCGATAGGTCAGACCGGTATCGAGATGCGCAAAGCCGTAGTGACTGGCAAGCTTGCGCGCAAGCGTTCCTTTGCCGGCGGCAGCCGGCCCGTCAATGGCGATCACGAAGCCCATGCTTTTCTCTTCTTTTATGCGGTTGCGAACTAGTTAGGAAAACAGGCCGCGGTTTTCAATCACAACCGAACCCTGCCCTTCGAAAAACAGCCGGACCGGTGGCGGCAAGGTCGCGCCGGTCTGGCGCTGCCGCGACATCCGGTGCCGGTCAGTTCTGGCAATGCAGCAATGCTCTCCGAAAGCGGGCGCGATCCAGGCCGCACATCTCTGCCAGGCTCACGGCGCACTGCCCGACGAAAAACCCGGCCGCATCAGCAACCGGGTTTCATGAAACGCTCTGCCGAAAGGTACCTTATTCCGAAGCGGCTTCCGCCATTTCCGGCTTGCCTGCGTCACCATCATCGGCATCCTTGCGGGCACGACGGCGACGGGCCGGCTTCTTTTCCGGCTCACCTTCCGGGCTTGCGGCTTCAGCGGCCGGCTCGGCCTCGGCGGAAGCTGCGCCCTCACCCTCGCCTTCGGCGCCACGCTTGGTGCGGCGCGGGCGTGCCCCGGTCGGCGTGCGCCGGCGCGTATTGCGGCGCCCTGCGACCGGCTGACCGTCGGCCTCTTCAGCCATCACCTCGGCGGGCGTGCCTTCGATGACCGGCTGCGGTCCATCAGCATCGACCGGCTTTTCAGCAGCAGCCTGTTTCGGCTGTTCTGTGCGCTCAGACTGACGGTTCTGCTGCGGCTGCGCAGCAACGGCCGGGCTATCATCATCATTGATGTCGCTGTCATCGCCATCATTGCGATCGTCACGCTGATAGCGTTCCTGCAGCTGTGCCTGGGCGGATGCGATGATGCGATTGTAATGCTCGGCATGCTGCAGGTAGTTTTCCGCCATGACGCGATCGCCGGATCCCTGTGCATCCCGTGCCAAAGCAAGGTACTTCTCGGCAATATGCTGAGCCGTGCCGCGAATTTTCACGTCGGGACCCGAGCTGTCATAGGTCCTGGTCAGCGGGTTGGCGCCCTTGCGGTTGAAGTTGTTGTTATTGTTGTTGCCGCGCCCCCGGCTGCGCTTGTTCTGCTGTCCTGGCCTCATGGAATATACACCTGATTTTTGTTGTGGCCGAGCTAGACCGCACGGCAGCGTACAAGCGCTTCCCGGCGGCATAGATCCGCTGGCTGGGCCAATCGAGCCCGTTTGCCAATCATGGAATCCAAATCACTGAATCACGCCAAAGGCGGCACGGCTTGAACATATTCATCAAGCACAACACCTGAGACTGCCTGGGTCGAACGAATCGTTACCGCTTATCAGTCGCCTTTTTACGTGGCTGCAACCTAGCCCGCTTGCTCGAAAAATCCAAGCCCTTTCTCTGAAAGTTTTCAAAAACATTGCGGGCGTGACATTCCGATCAACGCGCCGGTTTGAAGATCACGACCCGATCATTGTTGCCGAGATCCCGAATTGCTCTTTTGAGCGCAAAGCCCGCCGTTTCGAAAATCGCGACGACCGGCACTTTCTGGTCATAGCCGATCTCCAGAGCCACGATTCCGCCCGGAGCGAGGAATGTCCACGCACCTGCAGCAATCGCCCGGTAGGCGTCAAGCCCGTCGTCGCCGCCGTCGAGAGCAGCACGCGGATCATGATCGCGAACCTCCGGCTGGAGCCGTTCTATCTCGTCCGTCCTGATATAAGGTGGATTTGACACAATCATGTCGAACAGCCCGTCAAGTGGTGCATACCACGACCCGCACCGGGTCTCGAACCGTTCAGTCACTTTATGTAGTAGGGCATTCCTTTGCGCCATTTCAAGGGCAGATTGCGAAATATCGCTCACAACAGCGTGTGCCTGCATACATTGCGTCAGAAGCGTTATCGCAATGGCCCCCGTCCCTGTCCCCAGATCAGCAAAACGCACGCTGCCACGTTCGGCGACAATTTGCCGCATTTCTGCCAATGCTGCCTCAACCAGGATTTCGGTATCCGGGCGCGGCTCGAGCGTTTCAGGCCCGAGGGCGAAATCGAGGCCGTAAAACTCGCGGACGCCAAGGATGCGGTAGACGGGTTCGCCGGCAGCACGGCGCACGACCGCACCGCGCGCGCGCGCAACATCTTCATCATTCACAAGTCGGGCGCCCTCGAGGCTCAGCCCGCCAAGTGAGAGAGAAAACAGCCCGCTGATCAGGTGACGCGCCTCTTCGCGCGGTTCGGCAATGCCTGCCTCGGCAAGAGCGGCACAGGCTTCGTCGAACATCGCCCTCAGCGTCAGCATTGGTTCAATTCCCCTGGGCACCCAGCTGGGCAAGCTGGCCAGCCTGATAGTCGGCGATCAGGGCATCGACCACCTCGTCAAGGTCGCCCTGAATGATGGCATCGAGCTTGTAGAGCGTCAGATTGATACGATGGTCAGTCACCCGGCCCTGCGGAAAATTATAGGTGCGGATACGCTCGGAACGGTCGCCCGAGCCAACCTGGCTCTTGCGGTCGGCAGAACGTTCACTGTCGGCCCGCTGACGCTCGATGTCGAACAGCCGGGCCCGCAGCACCTGCATCGCCTTGGCGCGGTTCTGATGCTGGGATTTCTCCGAACTGGTCACGATGATGCCGGTCGGCAGATGGGTGATCCGCACCGCCGAATCCGTCGTGTTGACGTGCTGACCGCCCGCACCGGATGACCGCATCGTATCGATACGAATATCCTCAGCGCGGATCTCGACATCAATATCCTCGGCTTCCGGCAGCACCGCCACGGTTGCCGCAGAGGTGTGAATACGGCCGCTCGCCTCCGTCTCCGGCACGCGCTGCACGCGGTGAACACCGGATTCGAACTTCAGCCGCGAAAAAACCCCGCGCCCGCTGACCGAGGCGATGATTTCCTTGAACCCGCCGGCATCGCCGTCGCTGGCCGAAAGAATCTCGACCTTCCAGCCCTTGCCAGCCGCGTAGCGCTCATACATGCGGAACAGATCGCCGGCGAACAGAGCAGCCTCCGAGCCACCCGTGCCGGCGCGGATTTCCAGGACCGCGCTTTTCTCATCCGCCGCGTCCTTGGGCAACAGGAGCAGCTGAATTTCGCCTTCAAGTGCCTCGATCCGTGTCTCGACCTCCGGCAGTTCCATTTCGGCAAGCTCACGCATCTCGCGTTCGGTCGTCCTGTCGGAGAGCAGCGCCTCGAGATCCCGCTGTTCGCTGGCGGCTGCGCTATAGACGCGGATCTTGTTCACCACCGGTTCGAGCTCGGCATATTCGGATGCCAGGCGGACATAGGTTTCCGCATCCGGGCCAGCCGACATGCGGGCCTCGACCTCGCTGAAGCGACGCTCCAGCTCATTCATCTTTTCGACAGGTAGCCTCGCCACGCCGTTTATCTCTCCGTTTCTGTTGAGTGACGCGTCTTTCAGCCATCACGCCTGCCGCACGCGCTAGCGGCAGAACGTGGCGGAAGTAGCGGCACTAAAGCGGAATATTATTCTCGCTGGCAAAGCGCTGCAGCACTTCGCGCAGCGGCATATCCTCGGCAAAATGATTGTCGAGCGCGGTATTCAGGAGATCCGACAGCGCAGTGACATCAAGTCCGAGCAACATGGCCTTGACCGGGCCGATCGCCGTCGGCGCCATGGAAATCGCCCGAAAGCCGATGCCGAACAAGGCCATGGCGGAAAGCGGCTTGCTGGCCAGCTCACCGCACAGCGTGACCGGGACACCCGACCGTTCGCCCGCGCGCACAATATCGCGCAGCACCCGGAGGAAGGGCTTGCTGACAGGGTCATAGCGATCGGAAACGCGCGCATTGCCGCGATCAACCGCCATGATGAACTGATAGAGATCATTGGAACCGACGGACACGAAATCCACCTCGGCCATCAGCTCATCCATCTCGTAAAGCAGCGCCGGAACCTCGATCATCGCGCCAAGCTCGATCTTCTTCGGCACGCCATGACCGAAGCGCTTCAGATGCTGGATTTCCTTGGCCATCAGCGCCCGCGTCTCGCGCAGCTCCTGCACCTCGGACACCATCGGCACCATGACGCGCAGCACGTCTCCGCTCGCCGCCTTCATCAGCGCGCGCATCTGCATGCGCAAAAGATAGGGCCGGTCGAGCGCCAGGCGGATCGCACGCCAGCCCATGGCCGGGTTTTCCTCTTCCTGCGAGCGGAAATAGGACACCACCTTGTCGGACCCGATATCGAGCGTGCGGAAGGTCACCGGACGGTTGCCGGCAAAATCGAGCACCTGACGGTAGAAATTTTCCTGTTCCGCAGCCTTCGGCATGCGTGAAGCAATCATGAACTGCAGCTCGGTCCGGAACAGGCCGATGCCTTCGGCACCGCTGTCGTCAAACTGCGGCAGGTCCACCAGAAGCCCGGCATTCATCATCAGCTTGAAGCGAACGCCATCGCGCGAGACCGGCTCGACCAGTTTCAGCGCCCGGAACTGCTCCTGACGGCGTGCCCGCAGGCGGATCTTCTCATTATAGGCGGTGCTGACAGCCTCGATCGGGCGCAGATGCACTTCCCCGTCATCGCCATCAACGATGATCTCATCGCCGTTCTCAGCCTGCGCGACCACGCCGACGGCCTGGCCGATGACCGGAATCCCCATGGCCCGGGCGACGATCACCACATGGCTGGTCGCTGCGCCATCTTCCAGCACCAGACCCTTGAGATGATCACGCGGATAGTCCAGCAGTTCGGCAGCGCCCATGGCGCGCGCGACAATCACCGCATCCGGCGGAAAACCATCCCGGCCATCGCCGGAAAAGCCGGTCAGCTGGCGCAAGAGCCGGTTGGCGAGATCATCAAGATCATGCATGCGATCCCGCATGAAGGGATCGGTGAGCCGGATCATCCGCGCCTTGGTGTCACTCTGAACCTTCTCCACAGCGCCTTCTGCCGTCAGCCCCAGCCGGATCGCCTCTTCGAGGCGGCGGACCCAGCCGCGGTCATGCGCGAACATGCGGTAGGTTTCCAGCACTTCGCGATGCTCGCCCTCGCTGGAAACATCGCGCCTGTTCAGCATGTCGTCGATCGAAACCCGCAGCGAATCCAGCGCCTCGTGCAGGCGCTTGATTTCAGCATCGCTGTCTTCATTGACGAGATTGTTGACGATGATGCGCGGCTCATGCAGCACAACATGTCCGATCGCAATTCCTTCGCCATAGGCATCGCCCGAAAGCGAGACCGAGCGGGTCAGGTCAAGCTCCATGCCGGGACGGGTGATCTTTTTCAGATCGCCCGAAACGATCATTTCGGCCAGCAGCATCGCCGCCGTCTGCAGCCCTTCGACCTCATCTTCGGAATAGCCGCGCTCGTCGGTATTCTGGACGACGAGAACGCCAAGCGTCCGCCCTGCCCTGAGAATCGGAACGCCAAGGAAGGAGTGGTAGATCTCTTCACCCGTTTCCGGCAGATAACGGAAGGCGGGATGCGACTGGGCATCGGAGAGATTGAGCGGCTGGGCGGATGCGGCAATCGTGCCGACCAGACCCTGTCCCATGCGCAGCTGCGCCAGATGGACGGCGTCCTTCTTCAGACCTTGCGTCGCGTAGAGCTCGAGCACGCTGTCGGCACGCAGCACATAGACCGAGCACACGGCCGCCACCATATTGCTCGCGATCTGCCCAACGATACGGTCAAGGCGATCCTGCGGCTCCAGCGGCTCCGCCATCAGTTCTCGCAGCCGCTTGAGCAGGATGCGCGGGCCCGATGCTTGATCTCTCATGGCTTTTCATCCCCGGACTTTGGGACGGAGGACGCCCCGGGAAGGCTGCCGAAACCCGGTGATTTCCGGCAGCCCGTTGACGGTCACTTCTTATCCAGACCGTAGCAGGAATGCAAAGTCCGGACAGCAAGTTCTGCATAGGCGCCGTCGATCAGGATGGAGATCTTGATCTCGGACGTGGTGATCGCCTTGATATTGATGCCCTTCTGCGAGAGCGCCTTGAAGGCGGAAGCGGCGACGCCGGAATGCGAACGCATGCCGATGCCGATGACCGAGATTTTGGCCAGTTCTGTCTCGCTCTGCAACACGTCGAAATCGATTTCGCCGCGTTTCTGCTCAAGCGCTGCCTTGGCCTTCTCGACATCAGAGGCCGGCACGGTAAAGGTCATGTCCGTGTGGGTCCCGTCTTCGGAAATATTCTGCACGATCATGTCGACATTGATATGCGATTCGGCAAGCGGTCCGAAAATGGCAGCAGCCACACCCGGACGGTCCGAAACACGACGCAGGGAGATCTGCGCTTCATCCTTGGCATATGCAATGCCGGTTACGACTTCCTGTTCCACAATCTCATCCTCGTCGCAAATCAGGGTACCGGGCGGGTTGTTAAAATCGCCCATGCCGGGAGCATCCGGCTCATCAAAACTCGAACGCACAAAGGTGCGAACCTTGTGAACCATGGCCAGTTCGACCGAACGGACCTGCAGGACCTTGGCGCCGAGTGACGCCATTTCCAGCATTTCCTCAAACGCCACCTTCTTCATCCGGCGGGCCTTGGGTTCGATCCGCGGATCCGTGGTGTAGACGCCATCGACGTCGGTATAGATATCACAGCGGTCGGCCTTCACCGCAGCGGCAATGGCAACGGCCGACGTATCGGAGCCGCCACGGCCGAGCGTCGCGACCCGATTGTCCGGGCCAATCCCCTGGAAACCGGCGCAGACGGCTACCTGCCCTTCGCCCATGCGCTTGATGATATCGGAACCGTCAATCTCGGCAATGCGGGCCGCGCCATGGGCGTTATCCGTCTTGATCGGCAGCTGCCAGCCCTGCCAGGAGCGCGCATTGACGCCCATGGATTGCAGCACGATCGCCAGCAAGCCGGACGTCACCTGCTCACCGGAGGAAACGACGACATCATATTCACGCGCATCATGCATGGGCGATGCCTCACGCGTCCATGCGACGAGTTCATTGGTCTTGCCGGCCATGGCGGAGACGACCACCGCCACTTCGTGACCGGCGTCGACCTCACGTTTCACATGGCGCGCCACATTGCGGATGCGTTCGATATTGGCAACGGACGTGCCGCCGAATTTCATGACGATGCGGGCCATACAATCATTCCAACATTCAAGAAGCGCCTGTGAGACGGATGGCAGGCACTCGACCATCGCGGAACCGGCGTCAGCCAAGGCGACAGTCGGCAAAGCTGCGGTTTATTAGCGAAAACGGGCCACGCGCGCAATGGCGTGGTTCACGCTTTCGGTTCGCATTTGCCGTCAGGCGGCAAGAAAAACCTAAGCGAGATCGAGAATGGTAATGGCAAGACCGTCCTTGCCCGCCTCAATGCGGGCGCGAATACCATAAACCTCGGCCAGCCGCGCAGCCGTCAGCACATCCTCAGGCCGGCCATCTGCCACGATCCGTCCCTTGCTGAGGAGGATCAGCCGCGTGCACCAGCGTGCCGCCAGGTTGAGATCATGCATCGACGTGATCACCGACCGGCTTTCCCTGGTCAGGTCGCGAAACACTTTCATCAATCCGATCTGATGGGCAGGATCGAGCCCTGCCGCCGGTTCATCCGCCACCAGAAGCGGCGTTGTCTGCGCCAGCGCCCGGGCGATCAGAACCCGCGCCTTCTCGCCGCCAGAAAGACTTGTCGCCACGCGGCCGGCCAGATGCGATATGCCCATGCGCACCATGGCATCGCTGATCACCCGGCCGCTTTCGAAATCGCCGAAGGGATGGCCGCTTTCGAAAGGCTGCCGTCCGAGCGCCACCACATGGCGCACCGTGACCGGCCAGGCGATCTCATGCTCCTGCGGCAGATAGGCCACCGATCGCGCCCGCTGGTCAAAGCCCATGGTCGAAACATCATCACCCAGCAGCCGGATGCTGCCCTTGTGCGGGATCAGGCCCAGCATGGATTTGAGCAGCGTCGATTTGCCGGCGCCATTCGGCCCGATCAGCCCGATCAGTTCATTATGGCCGACATCGACACTGACATCCTTGAGGATCGTCGTTCCGCCAAGCGCGACCGTCAGATCCTTGACACTGAAAATACTCATAGCAGCGACCGCCTCGTCTTGAAGATCAGCCACAGGAAGAAGGGGGCGCCGACCAGCGCGGTGACGACGCCGATCTTCAGATCCCTGTCGGGGGCAACAAGCCTGACGGCGATATCCGCCATCAGCAGCATCGCCGCACCGCCAAGCGCGCTCGCCGGCAGGAGCCGTGATGGCACCGAGCCGACCAGCGGACGCAACAGATGCGGCACGACCAGGCCGACAAAGCCGATCGCGCCGGAAACCGCCGTTGCCGCGCCCACGCTTGCCGCTGTCCCCCACATCACCCGGTTGATCAGCCGCTTCGGATCATGGCCGAGGCTTACGGCCGCATCGCCGCCCAGCATCATGGCATTCAGCCCCCGCCCGGTCGAAAACAGGATTATCCAGCCGGCCAGCATGAAGGGGGCTGCCACATAGACCTGCAGCATGGAGCGATCGGCCAGCGACCCGAGCATCCAGAACATGATCTCCATCGCCGCGAAGGGATTGGGCGACAGGTTCAGCGCCAGTGATGTCATGGCACCGGCAAAGGCGGTGACGGCGACACCGGCGAGAATCACCGTCAGACTTTGCAGGCCGCCGCCGGCAAGCCCGCGCACGACGATGACGGCGCCGAGTGCGAAGACAAGCGCCATCAGCGGCAGCGCCAGCGCGAAGACGGCCGAAAGGCCGGTGTAAATGGCAATCACCGCACCAAGCGAGGCCGAGGACGAGATACCGAGCAGGCCGGGCTCCGCCAGCGGATTGCGCAGATAGCCCTGCAGCACCGCACCGGAAAGACCGAGCGTCGCACCGATCATCAGCCCCAATATCGCCCGCGGCAGCCGAACCTGCTGCATGATCAGCATGATCGCACCACCATCATGCGAAAACAGCGCCTTGAGGCTTGCGGAAAAGCCGATCGCCGCCGGACCGATTGTCAGCGACGCCAGAAACAGCAGCAGCACAAGCAGGGAAAGCCCGGCAAGCACAAGGCGGTAACGATGGGTCTCATTCATCCGCCGTGCTCCGGTCAACCTCGTTTCTGAGCTTTTCCATGGCCGTGATGTTGAACGGGCCACCGCAAATCGTGTCGCGGCCGGGAAGATCAACCACCTGGCTCTTTTTCGCAAGCGCGGCAAAGGCCGGATGCACAAAAACCTTCTCCGCCAGCGCCGGGGCGGAATAGCTGTCGTCACCGGTAACGATCACCTGCGGCGAAAGCATGATCAGCTTTTCCAGGGGCAGCCGTCCGAGACCATCAAGACCGGTCGTGGCGCTGACATTCTTCAGCCCGGCATGGGCCGCGATTTCGCTTGTCAGCGTATTCTCGCCGGCCGTGTAGCCATTTTCGAAGTAGAAGGCGGCCGTCATTTGCGTGACCGGTTCGGCATCAATCCGCGAAAGTGCGGTATTGATGGATGTGACCATTTTGTCTGCCGCCTGCTCTCGGCCCAGAAGCTGGCCCATGCGCCGGAGATTGGCACGAACATCGTCGAGCGAGCTTTCCGGTGCAAATTCTGCGACCGGAACGCCAAGACGCTTCAGAAGATTGACGGTATCGCGGGTCGTGTAGCTTCCCGCCAGCACCAGATCCGGCTTCATCAGGAAGACTTCCTCGGCCAGGCCGTGGTTCAGCCGGTAGCCGGAGGCAACATCCGAAAGCGCCGAAACCTTGGGATCGGCAGCCAGGAACGACACCGAAACGAGCTGGCCGGGCGCGGCCAGCAGCATCGCCATTTCATCGGTGCAAAGATTGATCGAGACCACACGCACCGGACGATCATCGCCGGCCCGGACCGGGCCTGCGACCGGGAGCAAAAGAAAGGCAACGAAAGCGGCGCGGGCAAGCACCTTGAAATATCGTGACAGTTCTGCCCGCGCCGCACTCAATCAGAAGGTCCTCTTGTAGGCGACGGTGACCGTCGTGCCGGGGGCATCATAACCATAGACCGTCTGGTAATCTTCGTTGAACAGGTTTTCAACGGCGAGCTTCACGTTTGATGCATCGTCAAGGGCATAAAGCGCCGAGACATTGACCAGCGTATAGTCGCCGAGCTGGGGATTCGCGTTGGACTGGTTCGTCCAGCGGCTGGCCACATATTCGATGTCGCCATTGAGGTTGAGCCTGTCGGTGGCGGCGTAGCTCGCCCCCGCCGTCAGTTTCAGCCGGTTCTGGTTGGCGATATATTCATCCGAACTGTCATCCTTCGGCAGGCGATATTCCAGGCCGAAATCGAGGTCGAGCAGATCGGCAATCAGCGACTGCGAATAGGTCGCGCGTACGCCGGAGACCGTTGCTTCATCGATATTGGTATAGGTCGCATAATCGCTGGTGTAATCGATCATGTCATTGATGAAGTTCTGGAACCAGACCAGATCGACGCTGCTGGAATCCGTCGCGGCCCAGTTGACGCCAACTTCATAGGACTTGGAACGCTCGGGATTGAGATCCGGATTGCCGAGATAATAGCCGTAATAGCCCGGATAATAGAGTTCGTTGAAGGTCGGGGCCTTGAAGCCGGTTGCAAATGAAGCCCGGGCCGTCAGACCGTCGACGATCTCATAGCCGACGCCGATATTATAGGTCAGAGCACCGCCGAAATCCTCATTGCCGTCGTAACGCAGACCGGCATTGAGATCGAGTGCTTCCCATTCCAGCGCATATTGCGTGTAGACAGCGCCGACCGCGCGGCTGGATTTGGTGTAGTCCGTCGAAGAGCTGACATGTTCGTCATAGGCTTCGCCGCCGAAGGTCAGCGTATTGGCGACGTCACCGGTGACGAATTCCTTCTTCGTGCTGGCGCTGAAGCCATAGCGGCTGGTATTGAAATCGGAATTATAGGCGTCGTCGCCCTTCAGGAAGCTCTTGCTGTAATCGAGCGCCGAATAGATTTCGAAGGTCGAGGTCCAGTCCGGGCTGTGGTTGATGTCTGCACCAACCTTGAAGGCAGCATTGGTCTGCAGCGATTCGTTGGCGCCCGGATAGAGCGTTCCGTAGGACGAATACAGGCCGTCAAACTGCGGGTTGGAGCGCGAATAGAAGCCACTGGTATAAAGCCGGCCCCATTCGAAATCTTTCGACAGCGAATAGTTGAACGAACCCTGCAGGAACCCGTCCTTGTCGGGCTCGAGATAGCCGCTTTCCGGTGCGGTAAAGTCATAGCCTTCCGTGCCGAGAATGCCGAGACCGATATTGAAATCGACACCGCTTTCAGAACGACCGCGCACCGTGCCATTGGCGAAACCGCCCCAGGGCCAGGTGACGCCGGTCTCGACCGTGGTACAGACCGACTTGCCGTTCTCGCAGGTCGAACCATCCTTGGTGATGATGTTGATCACACCGCCGATCGCATCGGCACCCCACTGCGCCGAATGGGCGCCTTCGACGATTTCGACCCGCTGGATCGAGCTCAGCGGAATATTGGAAAGATAGGCTGTGCCCGTGGTCGCCGAAGCGACGCGCATGCCGTCCACCAGAACCAGCGTCTGATCGGCGCTTGCCGAACGCAGCGTCACGCTGGCGGTCGAGCCCTGCCCGCCATTGGTGGTGATGTTGACGCCCGGATATTTGCGCAGCAGCGATGGCAGGTCAGGCGCCGCTGATTTTTCGATGTCCTGCTCGGTAATGACCGTCACGGTCGAGGTGGACTGGGCAATCGTGGAGGTACGGCGCAGCGGCGTCGTCACCGTGATCGGTGCCAGCACCACATCGCTATCGCTGACGGTATCGGCATCCTGGGCAAAAGCGCCCTGGCTGGCAAGAATGGCAATGGCAGCAACGCTGCCGGCGAAAAGGGTCGTTCTCATCTTCATCCCCGATCGGGCCGTGACAGGCCCATAATCCGGGAACAGAACTGGCTTGGAAATTTCCCCTCGCACTTGGTTCCGTTCACGGCGACAGTTTCAACAATGTCACCGCGACGGACGACCGCGCCTGAACAAATCCCCGTGTTCAAGCATGGGTGACCGGATCGGGCAGGTCTCCTGGCTTCCGCGTCATCGCCTTTTCTCCACCTTCCCGGGTTAAAAACCCAGTGGCTCTAAACGGAAATGGCTCTGCGGTTACAGTTGCGGGGGCAGCCACGGCTGAGACAAAATGCCTTTCCGTGTTCCCTTTTCATCCGCCGGCAAGGGCGGAACCTGATCCGGGAGCGACCATAATTTAAACAAAATCGTTAAGTCAACGCCAGCCCGGAGAGGCCGTGCACTTTGTCCCAAGCTATTGTTAATCCGTCACACTTTTGCGGTTTTGAAGAGACCGGAATTCACACAAGAACGGGGTGAGAGACCATGTCGTCGCTGCCGAAAAACTTCAGATAGCGTTCGACTTCCGCCGGTTCTCCGGTCGCCTTTTCCGGATTGTCGGAAAGCTTGACCGCCGGATGGCCATTGGCGTCCGTTACCTTGCAGACGATCGAGATCGGCTTCAGCCCGCCGACGCGATGCGGCGCGCAACCGATGAAATCATTGGTGAGGTTGGTGCCCCAGCCGAAGCTCATGCGCACCCGGCCCTCGAAATGCTTGTAGGTTTCGATGATCGCATCGACATCAAGTCCGTCGGAAAAGATCAGCAGTTTCTCGCGCGGATCGCGGCCCATTTTCTTCCACCAGGCGAGAATTTTCTCACCGCCCTCGATCGGCGGCGCGCTGTCGGGGCGGAAGCCGGTCCAGTCGGCGACCCATTCCGGCGCATTGCGCAGGAAAGCCGCCGTGCCGAAAGCATCCGGCAGTGCGATCAGAAGATTACCGCCATAGAGCTTGTTCCAGTCGCGCATCACCCGATAGGGCGCTTCGGCAAGCTGCGCATCGGTCTCGGAAAGCGCGGCGGCCACCATCGGCAGCTCATGGGCATTGGTGCCGACGGCTTCAAGATCCGTATCCATGGCCAGAAGCACGTTGGAAGTCCCGGTAAAGGCCGAACCGATCCCCTCCTTCAGCGCCTCGACGCACCAGCGCTGCCACAGGAAGGAATGGCGGCGACGGGTGCCGAAATCGGAAATCTTGAGCCCCGGTAGTGCCGAAAGCCGCTCGACCTTCGACCACATCTTCGCCTTGGCCCGGGCATAGGTGACATCGATGGTGAAGACCCCGAGCTCTCGCATGGCCGCGCGGGAACGGAGCTCGTTGATGATGCACAGTGCCGGAATTTCCCACATGGTGGTTTCCATCCAGCGGCCATGAAAGGTCAGCTGATACTGACCGTCCTTCTTGGTCAGCTCATATTCCGGCAAACGGAAATCGGCGAGCCAGGTGAGAAATTCCGGCTCGAAGATCTGCGAACGGCCATAGAAACTGTTGCCCGCCAGCCAGATCATTTCCTTTTTCGAAAGCTTCACCGCGCGGGCGTGATCGAGCTGGTCACGCAGTTCCTGCTCATCAATGATTTCGGCAAGCCTGACTGTGGTGGTCCGGTTGATGACGGAAAAGGTGGCGCGCACATCCGGATAGAGTTTCCAGATCATCTGCAGCATCAGCAGTTTGTAGAAATCCGTATCCAGCAGGCTGCGGATGATCGGATCAAGCTTCCATGTGTGATCATAGACGCGGGTCGCGATATCGGTCTTGGCCATGATGTTTCGTCCCTGCCGGCAATCCCCGGCGCGGCCTGCCAGGGATACTCGATTAGAGTATATTATCACGGGGAACCGGCATCACATGCCGCCAGATCACCCTGTGCTGCAATCGAGCAGCATCTTCCGGTCGCAAGCATTAGCGAAAAAAGGGGGCATAAGTCCAGTACCGAACGGCATCACCGCGCGGACATGCCGCGCGCTGGTCGTCCAGAGCGCCCTGTCAGCCCCACGATTGCCATGCTAGAGCGCCGTGTGTCCTTTTGAACGCATGGCGCTCTAGCTTATTGAATCTACGCATCGGCTCGAATATCGATTCCGAATTTCGAGCCGATGCGCTAGGAAGGGCGATCTTTGCGACAGAATGGAACCGCCATGACCTTGCCGCCGAATGTGCAACTGCTCGCGCCGAAGGAAGATCTCGACTTTTTTCATTCTGCGTCCATCGCCCTTGCCGAGCCGATGACTGCAATCGAGGCATGGAACCGCCTGATTGCCCATCCCCCGCCCTTCATGACGACGGCGTTCCGCATCCGGGATGCGATCTCGTCGCGCTTCGGCGTTCGCCGCATCGGCGGCTTCACCAGAACCCGGCACGAAACCCCCAAAGTCGGCGACCGGCTTGATTTCTTCCTTGTCGAATATGCAAGCGATACCGTTCTGGCCCTGAGCGAGCGCGACCGCCATCTCGATGTTATGACCTGCATCTCGACCCATGCGGACATGCTGACCGTCACGGCATCGGTGAAGACACACAATCTTTTCGGCCGCCTCTACATGATCCCAGTCGCGCCCGCCCACAGGGTGATTGTGGCAACCATGCTGAAAAGCTTTCAGCGCGAGCAGCAACAGCGGCAGAACGGGTCTTCCGCTCAGTAGCCGGCGCCGTGATCGACCAGATGCTCAAGCGCCGCGCCGGCCTCGAAGCGGGCGATCTGCCGCTCCACATGGGCAAGAAGCGAGGCCACGTCGCTGTCGGCGGCAACATGCGGGGTCAGGATCGCCCTGTCCATCGCCCAGAGCGGGCTTTCAGCGTCGAGCGGCTCTTTCTCGAAGACATCCAGCGACACGCCGCCGAGAACGCCCTCCTGAAGTGCGGCAACGATATCGGCCTCGACCTGACTGCCGCCGCGCCCGGCATTGATGAAGACCGGACGGGACAGCGCGCCGCCCTGTCTCAGCTTTGCAAACAGCGATGCGTTGAACAGTCCTGTCGTTTCCGCCGTCAGCGGCAACAGGCCGACCAGAATGTCCGTCTGTGCCAGAAACGCATCCAGCCCGGCGGCATCGAAGGTCTCGAGCCCTGCGATCACGCGCTTGCGCCGTGACCAGCCGATCACGTTAAAGCCCATGATTTTCAGCTTTTCCACCGCGTCGCAGCCAAGCACGCCAAGCCCCATGACGCCAACCGTCACGGCGCAGGCTTCCGGCTGCACCGAGGGCCGCCACTGCGCCTGCCGCTGCTGCCGCGCATAAGTCGGCATCTGGCGCAGATGGGTGAGCGCCTGCAGCACCACATATTCGCTCATCCGCCTTGTCAGCGTACCGTCGACGAAGCGCACCAGCGGCAGATCCGGCAGGCCCTCGAGCGCCATGATCCTGTCGACGCCGGCACCACCGGAAAACAGCACATCAAGATTTCGGGCACGGGTGAAGAGATCGGCATCCGGCTTCCACAGAAGCGCATAGCGGCAATCGGAAAGATCGCGCCCGGCATGTTCCGGATCGGCAAGGTTAACCACTTCCCGCCCGGCAAAGGCCTTCGGCAGCGCATCCGCGACGGCCTGCGGATTGGTGAACTTGAGGTCGACAAGGATGGTACCCTTAGCTTTGGTCATGCAGTCCGGCTTTCAAATGTCTGTGTCAGTTGGCTTCGACCGGCTCGATGTCGAAGGCCGCGGCAAGCAGCGACTTTGTATAGTCGGCCTTCGGATTTTGAAAGACCTCGGCCGCCGGTCCGCGTTCCACCACCTTGCCGAACCGCATGACGACAATCTCATTTGCCAGCGCCCGCACCACTTTCAGGTCATGACTGATGAAGAGATAAGCGAGATCATGCTTTTTCTGCAGGTCGGCGAGCAGATCGACCACCTGAGCCTGCACGCTCATATCGAGCGCCGAGGTCGGCTCATCCAGCATGACGAAGCGGGGTTTGAGCACCATGGCCCGGGCAATGGCGATACGCTGCCGCTGGCCGCCGGAAAATTCATGCGGGTAGCGCCAGCGCGTGGCGGCAGAAAGCCCGACCTCTTCCAGCGCCGCGCAAACGCGGGCATCACGCTCCGCCGCCGAAAGCGAGGTCTCATGGATTTTCAGGCCCTCGGCAATGATCTCACCGACCGACATGCGCGGGCTGAGCGAGCCATAGGGATCCTGAAACACGATCTGCATGCGGTTGCGATAGGGCTTCATCGCCTTGAAGGAAAAGCCGTCAATATCCTGGCCGATGAAGGCGATCCGGCCTTCAGACGCGATCATCCGCGTCAGAGCAAGGCCGAGCGTTGTCTTGCCGGAGCCGCTTTCGCCGACAATGCCGAGCGTTTCCCCGGCGCGTAGCTGGAGCGAAATGCCGTCAACCGCCTTCACGTGGTCAACCACCTTGCGCAGGAAGCCGGATTTGACCGGAAACCAGACCTTGACGTCATCAGCCGCCACCACGACCGGGCGCTGCGGATCATGCGGCGGCGGATCGCCCTTGGGCTCGGCGGCCAGCAGGTGCCTGGTATAGTCATGCTGCGGATTGTCGAAAATCTCGGCAACCGGCCCGCGTTCGACAATCTTTCCGCCGGTCATGACGCAGACCCGGTCGGCAAACTTGCGGACAATGCCGAGATCATGCGTGATGAACAGCAGCGACATGCCATATTCACGCTGCAGCTTTTTCAGAAGCTTCAGGATCTGCGCCTGAACCGTGACGTCCAGCGCGGTGGTCGGTTCATCGGCAATCAGCAGCTTCGGCCGGTTTGCGAGTGCCATGGCAATCATCACGCGTTGGCGCTGACCGCCGGAAAGCTCGTGCGGATAGGCAGAAAGCCGCTTTTCCGCATCGCGGATACCAACCTCATTCATGAGCGTCAGCACCCGCTCGCGCGCTTTCGGACCGGTGAGCCCTGCATGCAGCGCCAGCACTTCGCCGACCTGTTTTTCGATGGTCTGCAGCGGATTGAGCGAGGTCATCGGCTCCTGGAACACCATGGTGATCGCCGCGCCGCGCACCTGTCGCAGCCGCCGGTCGCTCACCGTCAGCAGGTCTTCGCCTTCAAACAGGATTTCGCCGGAGGGATGGCTGGCCGCAGGATAGGGCAGCAGCTTCAGCACCGAATTGGCGGTCACGGATTTGCCCGAACCCGATTCCCCCACCAGCGCCAGCACTTCGCCGGGCTGGATATCGAAGGAGACGTGATCGACGGCGAGGCTCGTCCCGAAGGCAACGGAGAGATCACGGACGGAGAGAAGCGGCGTGTCGGTCATTTGAACGTCTTCCTCGGATCAAAGGCATCACGCACCGCCTCGCCAACGAAGATCAGCAGCGACAGCATGATCGACATGGTGAAAAAGGCCGTCAGCCCGAGCCAGGGCGCCTGCAGGTTGCGCTTGCCCTGGGCGATCAGTTCTCCCAGTGACGGCGAACCCGGCGGCATGCCGAAGCCCAAGAAATCGAGCGATGTCAGCGTCGTGATCGACCCCGACAGGATGAAGGGCAGAAAGGTCAGCGTCGCCACCATCGCGTTGGGCAGAAGATGCCGGAACATGATGGTGCCGTTGCCGACACCGAGCGCACGCGCCGCATTCACATATTCGAAATTGCGCGCGCGCAGGAACTCAGCCCGGACCACGCCGACGAAACTGACCCAGGAAAACAGCAGCATGATGCCGAGCAGCACGAAGAAACCCGGCGGCAGCACCGCGGCGATGATCAGCAGGATGTAGAGCAGCGGCAGTGACGACCAGATCTCGATGAAACGCTGCATCAGAAGATCGACCCAGCCGCCGAAATAGCCCTGCACGGCCCCGGCACCGACCCCGACAATGGCTGAAAGAATGGTGAGGATCAGCCCGAACAGAACCGAAATGCGAAAGCCATAGAGTACGCGCGCCGCAACATCGCGCCCCAGATCATCGGTACCGAGCCAGTTCATATTGCCAAGCACGCAGCCCGGATCGTCAACACCCTTCTCATAACCGGCACAACGCTGCTCACGGCTCATGGTCCAGAATGGCGCGGTCGGCGCCGAATAGGGCACATTGGCATTGACGGTACGATAGGAATAGCGGATCGGCGGCCAGATCATCCAGCCATTGGCATTGATCTCATCCTGAATATAGGAGGAGCGGTAATCGGTCACCGCAAGGAAACCGCCAAACTTCTCCTCCGGATAATCAACGAGAACCGGGAACAGGATCTCGCCCTTGTAATCAACCACGATCGGCTTGTCATTGGCGACGAATTCCGAGCCGAGGCTGACGATGAAAAGCACGAGAAAGAGCCACAGCGACCAGTAGCCGCGCCGGTTGGCCTTGAAATTCTGCCAGCGCCTGGCATTCATCGGCGACAGGAACCGGCGCTTCGGCGCATCTTCCGGCAGAACGGGCGTCACGATATCGGCCATCTCACACATCCCTCTTTTCGAAATCGATGCGCGGATCGATCCAGGTGTAGATCAGGTCGGAAATCAGGCCGACAATGAGGCCGATGAGGGAAAAGATGTAAAGTGTGCCGAAGACCACGGGGTAGTCGCGGTTGACGACCGAGAGATAGCCGAGCCGCCCGAGACCATCGAGCGAGAAAATGTTCTCGATCAGCAGCGAACCGGTGAAGAAGGCCGAGATGAAAGCGCCGGGAAAGCCTGCAATGACGATCAGCATGGCATTGCGGAACACATGGCCGTAAAGCACCTGCCGCTCGGACAGCCCCTTGGCCCGGGCCGTGACCACATATTGCTTCTTGATCTCGTCAATGAAGGAATTCTTGGTCAGAAGCGTCGTTGTCGCAAAGGCTGACACCGACAGCGCAATGATCGGCAGGGTGATGTGCCAGAGATAATCGAGGATCTTCTGCCACCAGGACAGCGAGGCGAAATCATCCGAGACAAGCCCGCGCAAGGGGAACAGGTCAAAGAAGGAGCCGCCGGCAAACAGCACGATCAGCAGAATGCCGAACAGGAACGACGGCACGGCATAGCCGACCACCACGACCGCCGAGGTCCAGACATCGAAGCGCGAGCCGTCGCGCACCGCCTTGGCGATGCCGAGCGGGATGGAGATACCGTAGGACAGGATCAGGATCCAGACGCCGAGCGAGATCGATACGGGGAGCTTCTCGATGATCAGATCGATCACCGAGGTGTTGCGAAAGAAGCTGTCACCGAAGTCGAAGGTCGCGTAATCCCGCATCATCAGCAGGAAGCGTGTCAGCGGCGGTTTGTCGAAACCGAACTGCTTTTCCAGCTTCTTGATCAGCTCGGGATCCAGCCCCTGGGCGCCGCGATATTGCGACGACCCGCCACCATCGAAATTATCCATCGACATGCCGGCATCCGAGCCGCCGGAAATGCGCTCCTCGGCACCGCCGGCCTGACCGTTGAGCTGGGCGATGACCTGCTCGACCGGCCCGCCGGGCGCAAACTGCACCACAATAAAGGATATCGCCATGATGCCGATCAGCGTCGGGATCATCAGCAGAATTCGGCGCAGGATATAGCTTCCCATCAGCCCCCGGCCCTTGCAAACTCAAAATGCAGCACGTCTTTCCTCACTTGCCTCACTGGGCGACATCCGTCGACCACCAGGAATCCGGAAAGTCGAGCCCGTATTCGGGAAGGGTCGGATGGGTGATCCTGTCCCAGTAGGCGATGCGATAATTCTTCGAATAATAGAGCGGTATCACATAATCATGCGCCAGAAGAACCCGGTCCAGCGCCTTTGAGGCGGCGACCAGCTCGTCCCGATCCTTGGCGAAAATCACCCGGTTGATCAGCTGGTCGATGCCGGGATCGGAAATGCCGGCATAATTCTGCGAGCCAGGCTGATCCGCTGCTTTCGAGCCCCAGTAGTAAAGCTGCTCATTGCCGGGGCTGAGCGACTGGCCCCAGACATTCCAGATCATGTCATAGTCAAAATCATTGACCCGGTTCTGATACTGGGAATCATCAACCACCCGGATCGTCGCGGTAATGCCGATCTTGCGCAGCTCCTCCGTGTAGGGCAGCAAAACGACATCAAGGCCGGGATTGGAGATCAGGATTTCGAAGGTAAAGGGCTTGCCCGTACTGGTATTGATCATCTGCGTGCCCTTGCGCTCGAAACCGGCCTCCTTCAGGAGCTTCAGCGCCGCCATCAGGTTCTTGCGCTCATTGTCCTCCGAACCGCCGACCGGCAGCGTGTTGGGCGTATCGAAGACCGAAGCCGGAATCTGGTCCTTGACGCTGTTCAGGATGTCCAGTTCCTCACCCTCCGGCAGGCCGGAAGAGGCAAGCTCGGTGCCGAAGAAGAAGCTGTCGTCGCGCGCATAGGCGTTGGAAAGGGCCGTCCGGTTGATCGTTTCGAAATCAAAGGCGAGGATCAGCGCCTCGCGAACCCGCTGATCATCAAAGGGGGCGCGGCGCATGTTCGGCACCAGCGCCTGCATGATGCCGACCGAGCGCAACGGGTTCTGCACCTCCTCGCGCTTGACCTTGCCTTCGCTCACGGCCGGAAAATCATATTGCGTTGCCCAGCGCTTCGACCGGGTCTCGGTCCAGAAATCGAGAACGCCGGACCGGAAAGCCTCGAAGGCAACGTCGGGATCGGCGAAATAGAGATATTTGATCGTGCCGAAATTGCTGCGGCCGACATTGACCGGCAGATCCTTGCCCCAGTAATCATCGCGCAGCCTGTAGGTAATCGACCCGCCGGGATCAACACTGTCAATCACGTAAGGCCCGGAGCCGATCGGCACCGACAGCGTCGTCTTGGAAATGTCGCGCGGCTTGCCGTCAGCGCCATTCGCTTCCCACCAATGCTTCGGGAAAACCAGCAATTGCCCGGTGATCTGCGGCAGTTCGCGATTGCCCTTTTCATCGAAATGAAAGGTGACCTCATGGTCTCCGGTGACTTCGGCGCTCGTCACATGACGGTAGTAATTGGCCTGCTGAACATTATCGGCCTTCAGCGCGTTGAATGAAAAGACCACATCTTCCGGCGTGACCGGTGTCCCGTCGGAAAAGCGGGCCTCGGGCCTGAGCCTGTAGGTCACCTGCGAATAGTCGTCGGGATAGCGCAGCGCTTCGGCCAGAAGCCCGTATTCGGTCGAGATCTCATCGGGAGACGAGGTCATCAGCGTTTCGAAGACCAGGCCAAGACCGGATGCCTTGACGCCACTATCGGGAACGGGATTGAGCGAATCAAATGTGCCGATCGCCGGCAGGGTGACCGTGCCGCCTTTCGGCGCCTTGGCGTTGACATAGGCGAAGTGATCGAAGCCATCAGGGTAGAGCGGATCACCAACGAGCGCGACCGCCGTGCGCCAGGGGCTTTCATCCTCCGCCCGGACAGAACCTGTCGCCACAAGGCAACAGAGGAGGACGCCGGTACCGGCAAGCGCTCGTTTCCACATAATTCAGCCTTTTCCCGAGATTACTTTTTTGTTCCTATAATCGAAAATAAGCAAAATTCGGTCAGACTACACAAGACCCATTTATCGTATTTGCGCATGACAGGCCCGGTCAGGGCGCCACAAAGCCGCCGCTGCACCGCATTCTGGAGAAAGAGATGAGATTGAAAAAACTTGTTTTGGCTCTGTCTGCCCTTCTCGCAAGCCTAGCGCCGGCGCTTGCCGAAGATCCGCCCTCGGCCAAGGTTCTGTTCGCCTCGGTATCGACCCCGTCGGCCGGCCCTGCCCGGGCCATCGGCTTTTATGCCGATGGCTGCCTGTCCGGCGCTCAGGCGCTGCCGATCGACGGGCAGACCTGGCAGGCAATGCGGCTGTCGCGCAACCGCCGATTCGGTACGCCGGAACTCATCAACATGATCGAGAAGCTTTCCAGCGATGCCGCGCAATATGATGGCTGGCCCGGCCTGCTGGTCGGCGACATGTCAGAGCCGCGCGGCGGCCCGATGATTTCCGGTCACGCCTCCCACCAGATCGGCCTTGATGTCGATATCTGGCTGACGCCGATGCCGGACCACCGGCTGTCACTGCGTGAACGCGAGGATTTGTCAGCACAATCCGTGCTGAAGAATGATGGCACGCTGTTTATCGATCCGAAAAAATTCACCCCCGCCGGCGAGAAGCTGGTCATGCGGGCGGCGAGCTACCCGGAAGTGCAGCGGATTTTCGTCCATCCCGGCATCAAGAAGGACCTTTGCGACAACTGGAAAGGCGACCGCTCCAACCTCGCCAAGGTACGTCCCTATTGGGGCCATGACGACCATATCCATATCCGCCTGTTCTGCCCGAAAGGCCAGACGGACTGCACGGCGCAGAATGCCGTCGACATGAAGGATGACGGCTGTGGCGAGAACCTCGCCTGGTGGCTTTCCGACGCGCCATGGAAACCGGCCGAACCCGTCAAACCGGCCAAACCGACCAAGCCAGCAAAGAAGCCAAGCCGCCCTTCCTACAAGATCCTCTCGGACCTGCCGAAGGCCTGCGCCGCCGTACTGACCGCCGCCGCCCCTTCGCCGCTGCCGGCTGCCGCACTGACGCCGGCAATCCCGCTGCCGCCACTGGCGCCCTGGCCGGAGATCGGCCCCGTGCCGACCCCAAGACCGGCCGGCTGAAACAATCGAAAGGCGATTTTCGGTTGGCCCTTCCAAACCGCTTTGGCTTGATGTAGGTCATTGAAGCAACCTAAATCGATTGTATTACCTCAAGCCGCAAGGAAGGGCATTGCCTCGACCTTTCACGGCGACGCTGTCGCCCTCGAAGACTGTTCTCGTAGCCGAAACGGACGGACGGGCGAAACCGGATGAGAAAGGCCCTGGCGACTTAAAAGTTTCAACCGGAGCGACCATATTGACGTCGAACTGGTTGAAGCAGACGTCCAACCCGGTCTAAATGCCGTCAGATACCGTCACAGAGCCTTCGACGAAAAGGCAGATATGGGAAACACCATGGCCAAATCCAGTGATATTGATCAGCCCCTCTCCTTTCCGATTCTGATCGGCGACATCGGCGGCACGAATGCCCGCTTCTCGCTGCTGGTGGACCCCTATGCCGAGCCGCGCGATTTTCCGATCGTCCACACCAAGGAATTCGCAACCATAGGCGAGGCCATCCAGGCCGGCGTGATGGACAAGTCGTCGCTGCAGCCGCGCTCGGCCATTCTGGCCGTTGCCGGCCCGATCCGTGGCGACGAGATCCCGCTTACCAATTGCGACTGGGTGGTCAAGCCGAAGGAAATGATCAGCGAGCTTGGCTTGGAAGATGTTCTGATTATCAATGATTTCGAGGCGCAGGCGCTGGCAATCGCCAACATGCCGGACAAATATCGCGTCGCGATCGCCCCGCGCCCGGACACGATGATGGCTTCACGCGTGGTGCTGGGTCCGGGAACCGGCCTTGGTGTTGCAGGGCTCGTCTACGCCCAGCACAAATGGATCCCTGTTCCCGGTGAAGGCGGCCACGTCGATCTCGGCCCGCGCAGCAAGCGCGATCTCGAAATCTTCCCCTATATCAAGACCATTGAGGGACGCGTCGCTGCCGAGCAGATCCTCTGCGGCCGCGGCATGGTCAATCTCTACAACGCCATCTGCATGGCGGACGGGATCACGCCGAGTCTTGTCGAACCCTCTGATGTCAGCCATGCCGGTCTTGATGGCTCCAACGAGCAGGCGGTGGAAACCCTGTCGCTTTTCGCCACCTATCTCGGCCGCATCGCCGGCGACATGGCGATGATCTTCATGGCCCGCGGCGGTGTCTATCTGGCCGGCGGCATTTCGGAAAAGATCCTGCCAGCGCTGCAAAAGCCCGAATTTCGCGCCGCCTTCGAAGACAAGGCACCGCATGATGCGCTGATGCAGGCGATCCCGACCTATGTCGTCACCCATCCGCTGGCAGCCCTTGCAGGCCTTGCCACCTATGCCCGCACGCCCGGCCGTTTCGGACTGGCGCTTGAAAACCGCCGCTGGCGCGGCTGAAGCCTCCACGCCTCGGCCGGATCCGGCGGAGGCGTGTTCCCACAGCGCCGAAAGCCCCCTCCTTGAGAAAAATGGCCCGCCAGTCTTGTAACCGGCTTTCGGATATCCATTTAAATGAGCAAGCAATCACTCATAAAAGTGAGGCCACTGTGGCGCGTCCGATATCCGAAGAAAAACGAAAGGCAATTCTTGCCGCCGCAACCCGGCTGATCGCGTCGGAAGGCACGAGCGTATCGACCGCAAAGATCGCCCGTGCCGCAGGTGTGGCCGAGGGGACGGTGTTCATCTATTTCGCCAGCAAGGACGTGCTTATCAATGCCCTGTTTCTGGAACTGGAAGGCGAGCTGGCCGCTGCCCTGAACCCGCCGGTCAGCGAGGCCGCCGACGGCGTCGATGTCGTCCGGGCCATCTGGAATGCACTGATCGACTGGGGAGCTGCCAATGGCGAGAAATGGCGCACGCTCAAGAAACTCAAGATCAGCGAGCAGGTGAGCGCTGCAAGCCATGATCAGGGCGCCCAATGCTTCGCTGCGTCATCGGGACGGCTGGAAGCCGCGATTGGCAGTGTCGCCCGCAGTGACCTGACAATGGACTATATCACCGCCCTCATCCATGGCCTGGCCGAACTGACCTTCGAGAAGATCGCCGCGGAACCAAAGCAAGCCGGCCATTTTCGCACAGCAGGCTTCGATATTTTCTGGAACGGCATCACCGGCCCAGCCGTCCCAGCCGTCCCAGCCTGAAGACTTCATGCCACGCATCATCGCAAGGCCGATCTGCCGGCCTGTATGTTGCCAAATAAATGCCTGATTACTCACTCATAAAAAGGAACGGATCATGACCAAAGTCTGGCTCATAACCGGAAGCGCCCACGGACTGGGCGAAAGCATTGCCCGCGCCGCCATTGAAGCCGGTGACCGGGTTGTCGCAACAGCGCGGCGGCCTGCAGAACTGCAGCCGCTGCTTGAGACATTCGGCGAAAACCTGCGCCCCTTCGCCCTGGATGTAACCGATGAGGCGGCGGCAAAGGCGGCCGTGGACTTTGCCGTGGAAAGTTTCGGTCGGCTGGATATTCTCGTCAACAATGCGGGCTATGGCCAGTTCCTGCCTTTCGAACAGGCAAGCCTTGCTGATTTCCGCGCCCAGATCGAGACCAATCTGTTCGGCGTCGTCAACACAACCCATGCTGCACTGCCGGTCATGCGTGCCCAGCGTTCCGGCCATATCATCAACATTTCCTCGATTGGCGGACGTGTCACCAGCCCGGGCATGGCGGCCTATCAGTCAGCAAAATGGGCGGTCAGCGGCTTTTCTGAGGTGATTGCCAAGGAAACCGCTGCGTTCGGCATTCACACCATTTCCGTCGAACCCGGCAGTATCCGCACCAATTGGGGCAAGGTCGCACGTGGTGACGTGCCGCCCTTCCTGCCCGACTACCAGACGAGCATGGGCGCGATGGCTGACCTTCTGAAGCAGGTCATCGGCCATGAGACCGGCGATCCCGACCGCATTGCCGCCGTGATCCTCGACCTTTCCCGCCGCGATGATCTGCCCGACCATCTGGTTCTCGGCACCGACGCACTCACTTTCCTCAAGGAGGCCGACGAAAAGCGCCTGAAGGAGGGGGCAGCCTGGGAGGCCATAAGCCGCTCGATCGATTTTGATGATGCCGATTTCTCCGCAATCGGCAGGTTTGGCAAGCTGCACGGGTAAAGCCTGCGCCACGATGCCGGCGGATCGTGCCCGCCGGCATCGGGCGCCCAAACCCCTCCGGCCACCGCCATGACGCAGCGGGCGCTAGCGATTCATCGCACCAGGCCCTAGAAACGACAGGTAATTGATTGTATTGAACATCCACTCAGCAGCACGACAGGATTACACCCCTTGGCAAAGCACCCCAGGAACCTCAACAATGCGGAAGGTACAGTCGGGCTTTACCCGGTGATGAAGCGTGTCTTCTCGGAAAATGCGCGCGAGCATTTCTGGGGCTATACCTTCTCGACCCTCTGCCTGATGGCCGTTGCCGGCTGCACCGCCTTCTCCGCCTGGATCATGCAGACGGTGGTCGACGAGATCTTTGCCAATCAGCGCGGCGACCTGGTCGCGCTGGTGTGTTTTTCGGTCTTTCTCGCCTTCACCATCCGCGGCTTTGCCACCTATGGCCAGTCGGTCGTGCTCAACATGATCGGCAACAACATTATCGCGCGCTACCAGCGCAAGGTGTTCGATCACCTGATGAACCTGTCGCTGACCTATTACAGCGAGGAGCGGTCGGCCAAGCTGATTGCCCAGCTGAACCAGAATATCGGCGGTATCCGCGACATGATGAACCTCGTCATCACCTCGGCGGCACGCGATGCGCTGTCGGTGATCGCGCTCGTCGGTGTGATGATCGCCAAGGACCCGATGCTGACGCTGATCGTTTTCGTCGCCGCCCCGCCGGTGGTGATTTCGCTGCGCAGCATTTCGCGCAAGATGCGCAAGGTCTCGCGCGAAACGGTCGAGATCGGCTCGCGCACCTTTGCCGCCATGCAGGAAAGCGTGCAGGGCATTGCCGTGGTCAAGGCCTTCACCATGGAAGACCTGCTGCGCGACAAGGTCGGCAAGCTGATCGACCGCTCGGAAAACCGCAATAACCGCGCCGCCAAGCTTTCCCAGCGCACCGTGCCGCTGACGGAGACCTTTGCCGGTGGCGCCATTGCCGCCGTCATCGCCTATGCCGGCTATCGCACCATCTATCACGCCGTTCCGCCCGGCTCCTTTTTCGCCTTCATCACCGCTGTCCTGATGGCCTATGATCCGGCTAAACGTCTGGCCAAGCTGCAGGTGCAGCTGGAGCGGGCCGCCATCAATGCCAGCATGCTCTACGAGGTGCTCGACACGATCCCGCATCAGCCCGATGACGAAGATGCCGGGCCGCTTGTGGTCGGCAAGGCGGAAATCCGGCTGGATGATGTCGTCTTCGGTTATGGCCGCACGGAAATCCTGAAGTCGGTGAGCTTCGTTGCCGAAGGCGGCAAGACCACGGCGCTGGTGGGACCGTCAGGGGCCGGCAAGAGCACGATCATCTCGCTCATTCCCCGGTTCTACGATATCCGCTCCGGCCGGATCACCATTGACGGAACGGATCTCGATCGGGTGACCAAGCATTCGCTGCGCAGCCAGATTGCCTATGTAAGCCAGCGGCCCTATCTCTTCGAAGGTTCGATTGCCGACAATATCCGCTATGGCCGCCCCGGTGCCAGCGACGAGGATGTCCGTGAAGCCGCCCGGCTTGCCTATGCGCATGATTTCATTCTCGCCCAGCCGCAGGGCTATGACACACCGATCGGCGAAAGCGGCAGCACGCTGTCCGGCGGCCAGCAGCAGCGTATCTCGATCGCCCGTGCCATCTTGCGCGATGCTCCGATCCTGCTTCTCGACGAGGCAACCTCGGCGCTCGATGCGGAATCGGAAGCCTTTGTCCAGAAGGCGCTGGATGAAGCCATGCGCGGGCGCACGGTGATCGTTGTCGCGCACCGTCTTTCAACCGTCGTCAACGCCGACAAGATCATCGTCATGCATGAGGGCCAGGTGGTCGAGGAAGGGACGCATCGCCAGCTGATCGCGAAGCCCGGTGGCCTCTATGCCCATCTGAGCGAGCTGCAGTTCAATGCCGGTTCCGACACGGCCCTGAATGATGACTGAGGGCCGGCCATGGCCACTGTCGGCCTTTCGCCATTGACGCAAAGCGGGTTATAGAGGCAAACAGAATGCAGTCCGGGCAGCCATGCCCGAAACAGGGCCGGGCCGCCGCCCGGC
Organism: Martelella sp. HB161492; assembly: GCF_013184775.1. Lineage (GTDB taxonomy): Bacteria > Pseudomonadota > Alphaproteobacteria > Rhizobiales > Rhizobiaceae > Martelella. The sequence goes on along the minus strand of NZ_JAATVV010000013.1, from coordinate 75,615 downwards.
CAACAGACCAGGAAAAGACATGACCGAAAAGGCAATGAAACTCGTCGTCGTGGGTGCCAGCGGGCGGATGGGCAAGGCGCTCATCCGCATCATCGCCGAAACCGAGGGTGCCGTCCTTCATGCCGCCGTCGAGCGTGAAGGCAGCCCGATGATCGGCAGGGATGCCGGCGAAATGGCCGGCATCGAGGCCCTCGGCGTTGCCGTGACCGACGCGCCGCTGGACGCCTTTCTGCATGCCGATGGCGTGCTTGATTTCACAGCGCCCGCCGCAACCGTTGAATTTGCCGGGCTTGCTGCCCAGGCCCGCATCGTCCACGTGATCGGCACGACCGGTCTTTCGCAGGCCGATGAGACACAGATCAAGGCGGCCGCCCGCCATGCACGTATCATCAAATCTGGAAATATGAGTCTCGGGGTCAATCTGCTTGGCGTTCTCGTGCGCCAGGCAGCCGCTGCCTTGTCTGCAAAAGGCTGGGATATCGAAGTTCTGGAAATGCATCATCGCCACAAGGTCGATGCACCGTCCGGAACGGCGCTTCTGCTCGGCGAAGAGGCAGCCAAGGGCCGCAAGGTGGATCTGCGCGATAAGGCCGTGCGAAGCCGCGACGGCCATACCGGCGCGCGGCCGGAAGGTGCGATCGGTTTTGCCTCGCTGCGCGGCGGATCGGTGGTCGGCGAGCATTCGGTGCTGCTGGCTGGCGAGGGTGAGGTTGTGACGCTGTCCCACAGCGCGCTCGACCGCAGCATTTTCGCCCGGGGCGGCGTTCAGGCCGCTCTCTGGGGCAAGGACAAGAAACCCGGTCTCTATTCCATGCTCGACGTGCTCGGGCTTTCCGATAGTTAAATGTAACACTGCTAAGTCTTGAAGGAACATTGTCATGAGCGGAACTCTGGTTCTGGTGCGCCACGGCCAAAGCGAATGGAATCTGAAAAACCTCTTCACCGGCTGGAAGGATCCGGATCTGACCGAGCTCGGCGTTCAGGAGGCAACGGCCGGCGGCAAGGCGCTGGCCGAAACCGGCATCAAATTCGACGTCGCCTACACCTCGGCGCTCACCCGCGCCCAGCACACCTGCAGGCTGGTTCTTGAACAGATCGGCCAAAGCGACCTTGAGACCATCAAGGATCAGGCCCTCAACGAACGCGACTATGGCGATCTTGCCGGCCTCAACAAGGATGATGCACGCGAGAAATGGGGCGAGGAACAGGTCCATATCTGGCGCCGCTCCTATGACGTACCCCCGCCCGGCGGCGAAAGCCTGAAGGATACCGGCGCCCGCGTCTGGCCCTATTACATGACCGAGATCCTGCCGCGCGTTCTCCGCGGCGAAAAGGTTCTGGTCGCCGCTCACGGCAATTCGCTGCGCGCCCTCGTCATGGTGCTGGACCGCCTGAGCCAGGAAGAGATCCTCAAGCTCAACCTCGCCACCGGCGTGCCGATGGTCTACACGCTGAACGCCGATTCCACCGTCGCCAGCAAGAAGGTTCTCGGCGACATGTCCGCCGCCCACTGAGGCCGCAGACAGCGGGAATTTCAAAAGGGGCGGTCTTCGGGCCGCCCTCAGATTGCTGACAAACCTCGCTCCTTTTTCTGACGTCATGCCTGTGCTTGTCACAGGCATCCAGCCGACGCGCGTCTGCGCGGCGAAAGGACTTGTCTATTCAATGCCTTATGAATCTGGATCCCCGTGACAAGCACGGGGATGACGACGGAGGGAGGGGCTGCTCCACCTCAAATATGCAATATGAATGGCTTTGTCAGCAGTCTGGGGGCGGTCTTCGGGCCGCCCTTTTTCAGTCCAGATCGGCCGCGTCAATCGTCAGCCGCACCCGGTCGGCGGCAAAGCGGCTTACGGAATACTGGATCGGCCGGCCGGCCAGATCGGTATTGACCGAACGGGCAACAAGCAGGATCGCGCCGGGGGAAAGGTTCAGCGCTGCGCAGTCTTCGGGGCTGGCATGGCGCGCCGTCACCTCTGTCTCGCGCCTGAGATAATCCTCGACGCCAAAACGCTTCAGCGCTGCAGTGACCGACAGGGTTTCGGCAAGCACGCCGCCAATCTCGCCGAAGCGGTCGGCGGGGAAAAAGCTGGTCGCCCGCGACAGCGCCACGCCATCGGCGCGCCGCACGGTCTCGGTGCGGATCACCTCGTCACCATCGTCCAGTGCGAGTGCGCGCGCCACCCGCCCCGGCGCCTGCTCGCGCGCCGCCTCCAGCAGGCTGCCGGAAAAAACCCGTGCCTGCTCGCCGAGCCCTGCGGAAAACCGGGTACGGCGCGAAATCGGAAAAGCAAAATCGGCCTGTCTTGCGATGAAGGTCCCTCGTCCGCGTTCCGAGCGCACGACGCCCTCCTGCGCCAGCGCCGCAAGGGCTGCGCGCACCGTATGGCGGTTGACAGCAAAACGGGCGGCAAGCTCCATCTCCGGCGGCACCATGCCGGTGGAATCAAAGCTGCCGGCGGCAATCTCCTGCCGGATCAGGTCGGCAATCTGACGCCAGAGCGCAACGCCATTGCTGCGTGCAAGCGTGGACACGCCGGCAATCTCCGCTTCGCTTCTTTCCACTGACGCCGCCCCCGATCCATATTCCGACTTCATAAACCTGTCACAGCATGGTTCTATAACCATAGGCATATGTATAGTTGTCTATATTAATAGACATTTAGAGGTTTGGCAATGACATCCGCTGAAGCAGAAAAACTGAATGCCGGCCAGAAGGCACGGAAAAAGGCCGCCGGTCTTCTGGCCCGCGCCAGCGCCGAAGAACTGGGCAGCGCCCTGAACCGCCTCGCCCCCGATGAAGCCGTCAGCCCCTTGCGCGGTCCCGAAACCGGCCTTGTGATGCTGCGTGGACGGATCGGCGGCGGCGGTGCCGCTTTCAATCTGGGCGAGGCAACCGCCAGCCGCGCTTCGGTCCGCCTCGCCGATGGCCGGGTGGGACATGGTTATTGTCTGGGAGCCGATCGCCGCAAGGCGCAGATGATCGCCATCATCGATGCGCTGATGCAGCGCTCCGAACTTGCCGCACTGATCGACACGACACTGCTCGCCCCGCTTGATACGCGGCTTGCCGGCGAGCGCAGCAGACAGGCCGAGGAAACGGCAGCGACGCGTGTCGACTTTTTCACAATGGTCCGGGGAGAAGACTGATGGACGGAAAAGCCGCAATCCTTCACGGCGGGTTTCCAGATCCCGTTTTCAACGCCCAGTCCGTGTTCCGCAACGTCATGGAAGCCATGGCCGAGCCCGGAACAATCCGGACCATCGCCGAATCGGCGGAGGCACCCGGGCCGGTCGGGCCCGCCATGAGCGCTGCCCTGCTGACGCTTCTCGACAATGACACGCCCTGCTGGCTGACCCAGAGCCTGTCCGACACCGTCCTCGCCAGCTGGATCTCCTTTCACACCGGCGCGACGGTGACGGATGAGAAGGCTCTCGCCGCCTTCGCCGTGATCGAGAAAGGCGCAGCCGTGCCCTCTTTCGAGCTTTTCGCCACCGGCAGCCAGGACTATCCCGACCGCTCGACGACGCTGATCATTGAGCTCGCATCGCTTGATGCGGGCGATCGGCTCACCCTGTCCGGCCCCGGCATTGATGGCAGCCGTGACGTGATGCTCACTGGCCTGCCGCCGCATTTTCTTGCCCGCTGGGCCGGAAACCGCGCCAGCTTCCCGCGCGGCATCGACATCATCTTTACCTGTCGCAATGCCATTCTCTGCCTGCCGCGCTCCACCACAGTCATGACCAAGGAGGGCTGAACGATGTATGTTGCCGTCAAGGGTGGCGAAGCCGCCATCGACAACGCCCACCGGCTGCTGGCAGACCGCCGGCGCGGCGACCGGTCGCTGCCCGCCATCTCTGTTGACCAGATCATCGAACAGATGGCGCTCGCCGTTGACCGGGTCATGGGCGAGGCCTCGCTTTATGACCGCGATCTTGCCGCGCTGTCGATCAAACAGGCGCGCGGAGACATGATCGAGGCCATATTCCTGTTACGCGCCTATCGCACCACACTGCCCCGTTTTGGCGCATCGCTGCCGCTCGACACCGCTTCGATGCAGATCGAGCGCCGGGTCTCGGCCACCTACAAGGATCTGCCCGGCGGCCAGCTGCTCGGACCGACCTTCGATTACACCCATCGCCTGCTCGATCCCGGCCTGCTTGAAGACGGACCGGTTGAAGAGCCGGCGCGGCGTCACACCGATGATGCAAGGGCCATGCGGGTGTCGGATATCCTTGCCGGGGAAGGCCTGATCGAAGGCGACGGCTTTCTGCCCGAGGACCACCGGCCGGGCGATATCACCCGCGAGCCGCTCGATTTCCCGCTTGCGCGCGACAGCCGGCTGCAGGCGCTGGCGCGTGGCGATGAAGGTTTTCTGCTGGCGCTCGCCTATTCGACCCAGCGCGGCTATGGCCGCAGCCACCCCTTTGCCGGTGAGATCCGCATCGGCATGGTCGAGGTTGAAATCGATGCGCCGGAGCTCGGCTTTTCCGTTTCGATCGGCGATGTCCGGCTCACCGAATGCCAGATGGTCAACCAGTTCAAGGGCTCGGCCAAGGCGCCGCCGCAGTTTACCCGCGGCTATGGCCTCGTCTTTGGCCAGGCCGAGCGCAAGGCCATGGCCATGTCGCTGATTGACCGGTCGCTCCGCGCCGGCGAGCTCGGCGAGGATGTCAACCACCCGGCCCAGGACGAGGAATTCGTGATTTCCCATTGCGACAATGTCCAGGCCACCGGCTTTGTCGAGCATCTGAAACTGCCGCATTACGTGGATTTTCAGGCCGAGCTCGATCTGGTGCGCCGCATGCGTTCGGCCTTTGACACTTCCGGCAACAGGGACCGCAAGGAGGCCGCCGAATGAGCGCCCATACCGCAGATCTCGCACGTTACAATTTCGCCTATCTCGACGAACAGACCAAGCGGATGATCCGCCGCGCCATCCTGAAGGCCATTGCCATTCCCGGCTATCAGGTACCCTTCGCCTCGCGCGAAATGCCGATGCCCTATGGCTGGGGCACCGGCGGCGTGCAGGTGACGGCGGCGATCATCGGCCCCGATGACTGCCTGAAGGTGATCGATCAGGGTGCCGACGACACCACCAATGCGGTGTCGATCCGCACATTTTTCCGCAATGTTGCCGATGTTGCCACCACCACCCACACGGCCGACGCCACCATCATCCAGACCCGGCACCGCATTCCCGAAGCGCCGCTGAAGCCCGGTCAGGTGATCGTATTCCAGGTGCCGATCCCCGAGCCGTTACGCTTTCTCGAACCGCGCGAGACCGAGACCCGCAAGATGCATGCGCTTTCCGAATATGGCCTCATGCATGTGAAACTCTACGAGGACATTGCGCTGAACGGCCATATCGCCACCACCTATGCCTATCCGGTCAAGGTCGACGGACGCTATGTCATGGACCCCTCGCCGACGCCGAAATTCGACAATCCGAAAATGCACCGCTCAAGGGCCTTGCAGCTTTTCGGCGCGGGCCGGGAGAAACGCATCTATGCCGTCCCGCCCCATACCGATGTCGTCAGCCTCGATTTCGAGGATTACCCTTTCGAGGTCCAGACATTCGAAAGGCCCTGTGCGCTCTGCGGTGCCCATGGCGTCTATCTCGACGAGGTGGTGCTCGACGACAAAGGCAATCGCATGTTTGTCTGCTCCGATACCGATCATTGCGAGACCCGGCGCGCCGAGGGACATAAAGGCGAAGGAGATGCAGCATGACGGCCAGACCCGATCAGCCGCTGATGAAGGTCACCGGCGTTTCGAAATTCTATGGCAAACGGCCCGGCTGCCTTGATGTCGGCTTTGAACTCTATCCCGGCGAGGTTCTGGCGATCGTCGGCGAGAGCGGCTCCGGCAAGACAACGCTTCTGAACTGCATTTCCACCCGGCTGACGCCGACCACCGGCACGGTGGAATACCGCATGCGCGACGGCCGTTTTTCCGATCTCTACCGCATGGGCGAGGCAGAACGGCGGGTGCTGATGCGCACGGACTGGGGCTTTGTCCACCAGAACCCGGCCGACGGGCTGCGCATGACCGTTTCCGCCGGCGCCAATGTCGGCGAGCGGCTGATGGCGATCGGCGACCGTCATTACGGCCAGATCCGCGCGACCGCCGCCGACTGGCTGGAGCGCGTCGAAATCGCCGCCGACCGGATCGATGACCAGCCGCGCGCCTTTTCCGGCGGCATGCGCCAGCGCCTGCAGATCGCCCGCAATCTGGTCACCGGGCCACGCCTCGTCTTCATGGACGAGCCGACAGGCGGCCTTGACGTCTCGGTACAGGCGCGGCTTCTCGATCTGGTGCGCGGCCTCGTCAATGATCTCGGTCTCGCCGCGATTGTCGTCACCCATGATCTCGCCGTCGCACGGCTTCTGTCGCACCGGATGATGGTGATGAAATCCGGCCGCGTCATCGAGCAGGGCCTGACGGACCGGGTGCTGGATGACCCGCGCGAGCCCTATACCCAGCTTCTCGTCTCCTCCATCCTGCAGGTGTAAGCCATGCCCGTTCCGCTGATCGTTTCCGAAGTCTCCAAAAGCTTCACCATGCATCTCCGCGGCGGGCTGAAACTGCCCGTCATCGACAATGCCTCCTTCTCCGTCGAAGCGGGCAGCTGCGCCGTGCTCGGCGGCCCGTCGGGCATCGGCAAGAGCTCGATCCTGAAAATGGTCTATGGCAATTATGCCGTCGATCAGGGGCAGATCCTGCTGGCCCACAAGGGTATGACGGTGGACCTCGCCAGTGCCGACCCGCGCCTGATCCTCTCTGTCCGGCGCGACACGCTCGGTTATGTCAGCCAGTTCCTGCGCGCCGTTCCGCGCGTCTCGGCGACCGACGTTGTTGCCGAACCGCTGCTGGCTGCAGGCACCAGCCAGAAAAAGGCGCGGGACAGGGCCAAGGCGCTGCTGTCCCGGCTCAACCTGCCGGAAGCTCTGTGGCAATTGCCGCCGGCGACCTTTTCCGGCGGCGAGCAGCAGCGGGTCAATATCGCCCGCGGCTTCATCACCAACCATTCGATCCTGCTTCTGGATGAACCGACCGCCTCGCTCGATGCCGAAAACCGCAAGGTGGTGATGGACATGATCGCCGAGAAGAAGGCCGATGGTGTCGCGCTTCTCGGCATCTTTCACGATTCTGAAGTGCGCGAGGCGGTCGCCGACACGGTGATCGACGTCATGGCCTTCTCGCCCCGCAGGAGCGCTGCATGACGAAGCTCGGCATTGCCCCCGTCATTCACGACACCGCTTGCGTGAAGGAAAGCCGGCTTGGCCGCTATTGCGAGATCGAGGCGCGCTGCCGGATTGAAGATGTCGAGATGGGCGATTATTCCTACATCATGCAGGATGGCGCCGTCTGGTGCGCCACGATCGGCAAATTCGCCAATATCGCCGCTGCCGTGCGCATCAACGCCACCAATCACCCGGTCGAACGGGCAACGCTGCATCACTTCACCTATCGCTCAAACGACTACTGGGATGATGCCGAGCCCGATCATGCCTTCTTTGCCAGACGGCGCGACAAGCGCATCGTCATTGGCCACGATGTCTGGATCGGCCATGGCGCCACGCTGCTGCCGGGCATCAGCGTCGGCAATGGCGCGGTGATCGGCGCCGGCGCTGTCGTCTCGAAAGATGTCGAGGCCTACACGATCGTTGCCGGTGTTGCGGCAAAGCCGATCCGGCAGCGCTTTCCCAAAGAGATCGCGGCACGCATGGATGCGCTTTGCTGGTGGGACTGGGAGCATGACCGGCTGCGTGCCGCACTCGCCGATTTCCGGACGATGCGCGCGGAAGAATTCCTGGCCGCCTACGAATAGGCGATGGCGCGCCTCAGGTTGTAATATTTCCGATACAAAACTGACATTCGGCCTTCAAACAGCACCGTTAAGACAACGCATAACAGGTCGCTCGCACCGACCTGCCGGACGCGGTGCGCCCGGCATTTAAATCTCGTTGAAAGTTGTCGCATGAACTTCGCAATCAGAAACGTCACCCGCCGCTTTGGTGCCAAGACTGCGGTCAGCAATGTCAACATCGTCATCCCGCAGGGGCAGATGGTGGGCGTGATCGGCCGATCCGGCGCCGGAAAGTCGACGCTCTTGCGGATGATCAACCGGCTGATCGACCCGTCTGAAGGCGAGATCCTGTTCGGCGACCATGATGTCTCCAGACTCAAGGGCAAGCCGCTGCGCGACTGGCAGCGTGATTGCGCGATGATCTTTCAGCAGTTCAATCTGGTTCCGCGCCTCGACGTGCTGACCAATGTCCTGCTTGGCCGGCTGAACCACCGCTCCACCATGCTGTCGCTGATGAACGCCTTTACCCGGGAGGAGCGGATCATGGCGATAGCCGCCCTGGAACGGCTCGGCATCGAACAGACGGCGCTGCAGAAAGCCGGCACCCTGTCCGGTGGCCAGCAGCAGCGCGTCGCCATTGCCCGCGCGCTGATGCAGGACCCGAAAATGGTGCTCGCCGATGAGCCGATCGCCTCGCTGGATCCGCTCAACGCCAAGGTGGTGATGGATGCGCTGCGCGATATCAACGAGCGTGAGGGCATTACGGTCATCACCAATCTGCACACGCTCGACACTGCCCGCACCTATTGCGAGCGCATTATCGGCATGTCGCAGGGCCGTGTGGTCTTTGACGGCACGCCGCAGCAGCTGACGGCGGCGAAAGTGCAGGAAATCTACGGTTCCGACAAGAACAGCGCCGGTATCGACGAGAGCATGACCTCGACAACGATCAACGAGGACAAGCTCCCCGCAGCGGCTGTCGCCCGGAAGTCGTCCGTTGGCAACCCCATGCTGACGGAAGCCGAGGCAGCCATGCCTTGAAGGCCAGCCTCAATGATCGCCCGCGTGACGGGCAAATACGATCCCCCAAAAATCCGGCAGGGACGCCGGACATCTAGGAGAGAAAGTCATGTTCAAGAAAATTCTTCTGGCCACGGCAGCCCTTGCCGCTCTTTCGACCTCGGCCATGGCCGAAGACCTGAAGGTCTTCCGCATCGGCATTCTCGGTGGCGAAAACGAATCTGACCGCCTGCGCAACTTCCAGTGCCTGGTCGACGAAATGCCGGCCGCCATCGGCGTCGAAAGCATCCAGCTGTTCCCGGCCGCCGATTATGACGGCGTCATTCAGGGCCTGCTCGGCGGCACGCTTGATTATGCCGAGCTCGGCGCATCCGGCTATGCCAAGGCTTACCTCTCCGACCCGAACGCGGTCGAGCCGATCCTGACCACGGTTCAGACCGATGGCTCGATGGGCTATCACTCGGTCATGGTCGCCCGCAAGGATTCGGGCATGACCTCGCTTGCCGACATGAAGGGCAAGAAGCTCGGCTTTGCCGATCCGGACTCCACCTCCGGCTACCTGATCCCGACCGTGACGCTGCCGGAAGCCGTTGGCATGCCGGTTGACCAGTTCTTCTCCGAAACCGGCTTCGGCGGCGGTCATGAAAACCTGGTTCTCGAAGTCGTCAAGGGCACGTTCGATGCCGGCACGACCTGGGCTTCGGGCGTTGGCAGTTTTGAAGATGGCTACACCTCCGGCAATCTGCGCAAGATGGTCGACAAGGGCATCCTCAACATGGATGATCTGGTTCAGCTCTGGGAAAGCCCGCTGATCCCGAACGGCCCGATCGTTGTCCGCACATCGCTGAACGACGACATGAAGACCAAGGTCAAGGATTTCATGGTCAACCTGCCGAAGACCGACCCGGACTGCTTCGCCGCTGTCGAAGGCGGTGACTTCACTGGTTTTGCCGATGTCAACGTCGACTTCTACCAGCCGATCATCAATGCCCGCAAGGCCACCATCGGCGGCTGATTTCAGCCTTCCCCATCAAAACCCGTACCGCTCCGGCGGTACGGGTCTTCTTGTTGATCGACATTGTCCCAGGCAGAATTCATGAAGACGTCCGACCACCGGCCACAATTGAGCGACAGCGGTGCGCTGATCGAGGAACACTGGCAAAAGCTCGCGGCCCAGAAGCGGTTCTACACGGTTCTGACGCTCGTTATCCTGTTTCTGGCGCTGGCGGGGTCCTTCTGGTTTGCCAATGCCACCAATGCCGGCAAATTCTTCGACCGGCTGCCGCATTTTCTCGATTTCACCGGCGAGCTTGTGCCGCGCGATGCGCTGGAGCCCTTCCGAGCGCTGTTCGACCGCGCCTCCCCCTATTATGACGGCTCGCTGCAATATGATTATCCCGATGGCCGCATCTATCTCTTCGGCTCGCAATTCTATGTGCCCGAATATTTCGAGAAGATGCTCGAAACGCTGAATATCGCCATCGTTTCCACCATTATCGGCTTTGTCTTCGCCTTCATGCTGTGCTTCTTTGCGGCCAAGAACATCACCCGCAATGTCTGGCTGCGCGGCACGGTACGGCGTTTCATGGAAGTGCTGCGCGCCTTTCCCGAGATCGTGCTGGCCGGTTTCTTCCTCGCCATTCTGTCGATCGGCCCGATCCCGGCGATGATCGCGGTGACAATCCACACGATCGGGGCGCTTGGGAAACTGTTCTTCGAAGTGGTTGAAAATGCCGACATGAAACCCGTGGAAGGTCTGAGGGCCGCCGGCGCCAACTGGGTCGAGCAGGTCTGGTTCGGTATCGTGCCGCAGGTTCTGCCGAATTTCATGAGCTATTTCCTGCTGCGTCTGGAAATCAACGTGCGAGCCTCCACCATTATCGGCGCCGTCGGCGGCGGCGGCATCGGCGAGCAGCTCAGGCTGTCGATCAGCCGCGGCCATGCCGCCAAAACCATTGCTATCGTGCTGCTTCTGTTCTGCACCATCGTCGCCGTTGACCAGTTCTCCGCCTGGCTGAGACGCCGCCTTGTCGGCAATCAGGCCTTTGCCCCGGCCATGTGAGAGGAAGACAAGCCATGAGCGTTATCGCAGTTTCCGAAATGGAAGCCGTCGCCGCACGGCACCCCGACCTCCTCAGGGGATCGATAAAATCGCGTATCCGCGCCATTGCCATCATCGCCGGCACCCTTGCCTATCTCGCCTTCTGCTGGTGGTTTTTCTCCGTCGGCGCCGTACTCGGTTCCGCCAACTGGGCGATTGCCGGCAATTATCTCGCCGACTGGATCTCCTATGAGGGGCGACCGACCGTGGAGATTTCCGCCGATGGCGCGATGGAGGTCAGCTATCCGCGCTTCTCGCCGCTCGGTGAACATCCCGATCCCGACTGGGTCTCCACTACACGCGAAGAGATGACGCGCACCATCGACACCGGCGCGGCAACGCAGGCCGCACCGGCCACAACGCCTTCCTCTGCCTTCATGTTCGTGGCACCGCAAAATGCCGGTCAGCAGGGTGAAGCAGAGGCGGCGGCACCGGCCACGCAAAAAGTGACCGAAGAGGTGGTCACCAGTGCTGCGATCCGTCTTGGCGGCAGGAAATCCGTCACCATTCTGCCGAAGCTGGTGACACTAAACCGGGGTCGGGAACAGCTCCGTCTGGAACTTCGTCACGATCAGGGTGTCTATCCGCTTGATCCGCTGCCCTCCTGGGCTGAACAGGACCGTCCGGGCGCCAAGGTCTATGCCTATTTCGGTTTTGCCGGCTATGTTGAAATCCGCGATGACAAGGTTCTCGTCCATCGCCGTTTCCTCGGTTGGGAAAACTTCTTCTTCGACACCAATTCCGCCTTCTGGGGCATGTCCTTCGGCCAGGTGGCGCAGGCGATCCTTGCCGCGCCGCGCATCGACCCGCAAAAGAGCAATTTCGCGCTGGCGCTGAATGATTTCCTCTACAATCCCTCCTGGCAGCATCTCGATGTCTGGATCAAGCTCGGCCAGACCATCGTCATGGCCTTTGTCGGCACGCTGTTCGCTGGCATCCTTGCCTTTCCGCTGTCCTTCCTCGCTGCGCGGAACATCTTCCGCAACAAGCCGGTGAACCAGATCGTCAAGCGCTTCTTCGATTTCCAGCGCTCCGTCGACATGTTCATCTGGGCGCTGTTCTTCACCCGCGCCTTCGGCCCCGGGCCGCTGGCCGGCATGTCGGCGATTTTCTTCACCGATACCGGAACGCTCGGAAAGCTCTATTCCGAAGCGCTGGAAAACATCGATGACAAGCAGCGCGAGGGCGTCAAATCCGTCGGCGCCTCGCCCATTGCCGTCCAGCGTTTCGGCGTGCTGCCGCAGGTTCTGCCGCTGTTCTGCTCGCAGGCGCTCTATTTCTGGGAGAGCAACACCCGCTCGGCCACCATCATCGGCGCGGTTGGTGCCGGCGGTATCGGCCTGAAGCTGTGGGAGGCGATGCGCACCAATTCCGACTGGGAAAACGTTGCCTATATGGTGGTGCTGATCCTTATTGTGGTCTTCATCTTCGACAATATTTCCAATGCCCTCAGGTCCCGCCTGATGGGAACAGCGAAGACTGACCACCACTGAATGAAGTGCGGGCAAAAGTTCAGGTTTTTGCCCCCGCGCCCATCGGTTGCTTGTGTGAAACAACGAATCCCCTCACCTTGCTGCCGGTTTCATGTTTTCAAGGATTTCGTTTCTTGCGCTACGCCATCTATTTCACTCCCGAGGCAACCGACCCGCTGACCACAGCGGCCAGCAACTGGCTTGGCCGCAGCGCCTTTTCCGCAGCGCCGGTCGCCTTCCCGGAAACTGTGCCGATCAGCCCCGACCGGATGCAGGTTGTAACAGCCGCCGCCGCCCGTTACGGCTTCCACGCCACGCTGAAGGCCCCCTTCACGCTGAAAGAAACCGTCACCCCGTCCGCCCTTGAGGCCGCGTTCGACGTTTTCTGCCGTAAACATTCCCCCTTCACCCTGCCGGAAATCACGCTTGGCGAACTCGGCAATTTCTTCGCCCTGGTGCCGACCGAGCGCTACCCGCATCTCCAGGCCTTTGCCGCGACCGTGGTCGATCATTTCGAGCCGATGCGCGCGCCGCTTTCCGAGGCGGATATTGCCCGCCGCAAGCCGGAGAGCCTGTCGGATGCCGAGCGTGCCAATCTGATGCGCTGGGGTTATCCTTATGTCTTTGACGAATTCCGCTTCCACATGACGCTGACCGGGCCGGTCCAGGGCACGGATGCCGCCGTGATCCGCTCGGCCGCGGCTGCATATTTCGGGGCCTTCATCGGCCGTCCGCTCGCAATTGACGGGCTGGCACTCTTTGTCGAGGAAAATCGCGGCGACCCCTTTACCGTAAGACGCTGGCAGAAACTGACCGGCTGAACAGACGAAAGCTTGAACCGAAATGACCAAGGAAACCATATTCACCAATGCCGCGATCGTGCTCGAGGACGAGATCGTCCAGGGCTCGGTCCTCGTCCGCGACGGACTGATTGCCGATATTTCTGAAGGAACAAGCGCCCATGGCGAGGATTTCGAGGGTGACTACCTGATCCCCGGCCTCGTCGAGCTGCACACCGACCATCTGGAAGGGCATTATTCCCCGCGCCCCGGCGTGCGCTGGAACCAGATCGCCGCCGTTCAGGCCCATGATGCCCAGATCGTCACCTCCGGCATCACCACCGTGTTCGACTGCCTGCGCCTCGGCTCCGACGAGGATGGCGGCTTCAAGCAGGGCGAAATGCGCGAGATGGCCGATGCCATTTCCAGGGCCGAACGAGAAGACCGGCTGCGCGCCCAGCACTTCCTGCATCTGCGCTGCGAGGTATCGGCAGGTGACGTGCTGGAGCATTTCTCGGATTTCGAAGATGACCCGCATGTGAAACTTGCCTCACTGATGGATCATGCCCCGGGTCAGCGTCAGTTTACCGAGCTCGAACAATATACGCTCTATTACAAGACCAAGCGCGGCCTGTCCGACGATGCTTTCAGTGCCTTCATCAAACGCCGCCAGGAAGCCTCCGCCCTCTATTCGGAAAAGCATCGCCGCTACATTGCCGATCATTGCGCCGCCCGCGCGATCACCGTTGCGAGCCATGACGATGCCACCGAAGCCCATGTCACCGAAGCGATCGATCATGGTGTGAAGCTGGCGGAGTTCCCGACCAGTTTCGATGCCGCCCGTGCCTCCCACGGCGCTGGCCTTTCGGTGCTGATGGGCGCGCCGAATGTGGTGCGCGGCAAGTCCCATTCCGGCAATATCGCCGCGCGCGATCTCGCAGCAAATGCTGTTCTCGACGTGCTGTCATCGGATTATGTGCCGCTCAGCCTGCTTTACGCGCCCTTCGTGCTGGCCGACGAGGTGGACGGCATCACCCTGCCGCAGGCCCTGAAAATGGTAACGGCAACGCCCGCAAAGACCGTTGGCCTTACCGATCGCGGCCGGATCGCGCCGGGCCTTCGCGCCGATATCGTCCGGGTCTATCGCCCGGAAGGTGTGCCGGTGACGCGCGCCGTCTGGCGTGGCGGAAAGCGGGTCGCGTGATGAACCTTGTGACACCGAAGCCTGAAGGCGGCCGGGTGATTGTTGTTGTCGGCCCGTCTGGCGCCGGCAAGGACAGTCTGATCAACCGGGCCGCCGTCAGTCTTGCCGGCCATGACGGTATCCGCTTTCAGCGCCGTGTCATTACACGGCCGCGCGATGGTGCAACCGAGGATCATGACAGCACCACGCCAGACGCCTTCATCGAAATGGCAGAGCGCGGCGCCTTCGCCGTGTCGTGGTTCGCCCACGGGCTCCATTACGGCATTCCCGCCGATGCGTGCGATTTTGTTTCTGCCGGCGGCATTGCGATCTGCAACGGATCGCGCAAGGCACTGCCGCTGTTTCGCGATGCCTTCAAGCGGCTGACCGTGATCAATGTGACGGCCACGCCGGATATTCTCGCCGCTAGGCTTCAGGCACGCGGACGGGAAAGCCGGGAGGAGATCCTCAACCGCCTGTCGCGCGCCAATATGGCCGTTCATGGCGATTTCGACGTGATATCCATCGACAATTCCGGTGAACTCGACACCGCCGCCGCCATGTTCATCACCACGCTCCGCGCCTACCTGCCAGGCTGATTGCCGGCACTGCTTGACCAGCCCGAGCGCCGCATTCAGTGCCCGGCCGTGGAGGAAAACAGGTTCATCACCACGACACCGCCGACAATCATGGCAATGCCGATCATGCCGGCAAGATCAAGCGGCTGGCGCAGATAGACAACGCTGATCGCCGCCGTCAGCACGATACCGAGCCCGGCCCAAATCGCATAGGCGACCCCGAGCGGGATTGCCTTCAGCGCCTGCGACAGCAGGAAGAAGGCGATGATGTAGAAGACGGCAACGCCCAGTGTCGGCAGGAGCCGGGTAAACCCGTCCGACTTCTGCAACAGCGTCGAGCCGATCACCTCGGAGATAATGGCAATCGCCAGCGCGCCATAAGCCACCAGAACCGGATTCATCATCTTTCACCGCCTGTCCTGTTTCGCGCGATCAATGCGCCTCATCCCAGTTATCCGCTGCACGGGCATCCACCTTCAGCGGAACCGCCATGGAGATGGCCGGCATGGCGGCATCTTCCATCACCGAGACGACCAGATCGCGGGTCCTGTCGACGGCGTCATTCTTCACTTCGAAGATCAGTTCGTCATGCACCTGCAGCAGCATCTCGGCATCACCGGCAAGCCCGGCCTCTTCCACTGCCGGCTCGATGCGGATCATCGCCCGGCGGATGATATCAGCGGCCGAGCCCTGGATTGGTGCATTGATGGCGGCCCGTTCGTTGAAGCTTCGGACCTGGTGGTTGGAAGAGCTGATTTCCGGATAATGGATACGCCGGCCAAAGATCGTCTCGACATAGCCCTTGTCGCGCGCCTCCTGCTTGGTCGCTTCCATATAGTCGCGAATGCCGGGGAACCGCTCGAAATAGCGCTTGATATAATCCCCAGCCTCACCGCGCGGGATCGACAGCTGATTGGCAAGACCGAAGGCGGAAATGCCGTAGATGATACCGAAATTGATCGCCTTGGCGCGGCGGCGCACATCTGATGGCATGCCCTCGACCGGCACACCGAACATTTCCGATGCGGTCATCGCATGAATGTCGATCCCATCGGCGAAAGCCTGTTTCAGTTGCGGAATGTCGGCGACATGGGCGAGCACCCGCAACTCGATCTGGCTATAGTCAGCCGACAGAAGCTTGTGCCCCGGCGTGGCGATGAAGGCGGTGCGGATCTTGCGGCCCTCCGCCGTGCGAACCGGAATATTCTGCAGGTTGGGATCAGACGAGGACAGGCGCCCGGTCGTGGTCGCGGCCAGCGAATAGGAGGTGTGAACACGCTTTGTCTCAGGGTTGATGAAACCCGGCAGCGCATCGGTATAGGTCGATTTCAGCTTGGTAAGCTGGCGCCAGTCGACAATCTTGCGCGGCAGATCATGGCCTTCGGCCGCCAGATCTTCGAGAACCTGGGCCGAGGTCGACCACTGGCCGCTCTTGGTCTTCTTGCCTCCGGGAAGCCCCTGCTTGCCAAACAGGATCTCGCCAAGCTGCTTGGGCGAGCCGACATTGAATTTCTCGCCCGCCAGTGCGTAAATCTCGTCTTCGAAAGAGGCTGCACGCTGGGCAAGCTCGCCGGAAAGCCGGGACAGGATCTGCCGGTCGATCGAAATGCCGCGCGCTTCCATGCGCGCCAGAACCGGCATCAGCGGCCGTTCCAGCCGCTCATAGACCCGGGTCACGCCTTCCGCCACCAGGCGGGGTTTCAGCACCAGCCAGAGCCTCAGCGTCACATCGGCATCTTCCGCCGCATAAGCCGTGGCACGGGTGATATCGACCATATCGAAGGTCACCATGGCCTTGCCGGTACCGGCGACATCCTTGTAGGGGATCGGCGTGTGACCGAGGAAACGCTCCGACAGCGCGTCCATGCCATGGCTGCCGTCCCCGGCATCCAGCGCATAGGAGATCAGCATCGTGTCGTCGAAATTCTCGATCCCGATGCCGAGCCGTGCCATGACGAGATAATCATATTTGAGGTTCTGCGCGATCTTCAGCACAGAACGGTCCTCCAGAAGATCCTTCAGCACAGCGACCGCGTCATCGAACGGGATCTGGCCGTCCACCAACCCGCCGCCGAGCAGGTCGCCCGTGCCGGATTTATGCGAAAGCGGCACATAGGCCGCACGGATCAGCGCCGCATCGCTCTTGGCCTGAGGATCATAAAGCGCCAGCGAAAAGCCAACGAGTTCCGCCTGCATGGCATCAAGCGATGTCGTCTCGGTATCAAAGGCGACAAGACCGCGCTCCCTGGCCTCAGCCACCCATTGCTTCAGCGTGTCAAGATCGCGGATTGCGACATAGCCCTCACGATCGATCGGCAGGCTGGCAAAGCGCTTCATCCGCGCTTCGGCAAAGGCGGATGGCGTTTCCGCCCCCTCCACCGCTGCTGCGGAGGATGCCTTGCCTGCAGGCTTTTCGTCCTCATCCGCGGGTTTTGCAGCCACACCCGGATCGAGATCCGGTCCGTGAGCATCCGCCCCCCATTCGACATCGACGCTGGCGGCTTCGATCTCCGCCGCCTCGGTATCGGTCACCTCGGCGACACGCCGGGTCAGCGAGGTGAACCCCATGGCCTTGAGGAAGGCAACCAGTTTCGGTCCGTCCTGCGCTTCCAGCGCCAGATCGTCGAGCGCGACCGGCACCGGGCAATCGCGCTTCAGCGTCACCAGCTGCCGGGAAATCTTCACCAGATCACGATTGGCGATGATGTTCTCACGGCGTTTGGTCTGCTTGATGGTGTCGGCCTTTTCAAGCAGCGTATCGAGATCGCCGAACTCTTCCAGAAGCGTCGCCGCAGTCTTTGGTCCGATACCGGGAACGCCGGGAACATTATCGACCGCATCACCCGTCAGCGACTGCAGGTCGATCATCTTTTCCGGTGGCACGCCCCATTTCTCGATCACCTCGGCAACGCCGATCTGCTTGTCCTTCATGCCGTCATACATGTGCACCTGCGGCCCTACGAGCTGCATCAGATCCTTGTCGGAGGAAATGATCGTGGCTTCGGCGCCGGCGGCAACGGCCAGGTCACAATAGGTAGCGATGATGTCGTCGGCCTCGAAACCTTCCATCTCGATGCAGGGCAGATTGAAGGCCCGGGTTGCCTCGCGGATCAGCGCGAATTGCGGCACGAGGTCTTCCGGCGGCGGCGGCCGATGCGCCTTGTAGTCCGGATAGATCTCCTTGCGGAAGGTCTGGGAAGAAAAGTCGAAGATCACCGCCAGGTGGGTCGGCGTGACACCGACCGAGGTGTCACGGGCCGCCGTCAAAAGCTTCCAGAGCATGTTGCAGAAGCCGGATACCGCGCCGACCGGCAGGCCGTCTGGCTTGCGCGTCAGCGGTGGCAAGGCATGAAAGGCCCGGAAGATGAAACCCGAACCGTCTATCAGGAAAATGTGATCGTTCTTCTTCATGCTGGAAGCCATAACCCGACCGCTCAAAAAGGTCCATCCGCAATGCCTTGAGACAGGGGGAATCCCCCCGACAATCATGATAGGTCTTTGCGATAAAGAAATAAGCATAGATTACTGATTTGTAATCGAACGGGGCGAAATCGTCCCTTGAATCGACACAATTCGAAGTACATTTAGAACCCAGCGGCGATTGATCACGCCGATGCCTGAACGAGGCCCGTCCCCCGCCTCTTCAGACAAGGATAAAGGCTCCATCCCCCCTCTCCGGCCTTTATCCCATAAAACGCCGCCATGGCTCGTCCCCCTCCAGGCCATGGCGGCATTTCCATTCTCTCCCATCACGATATCTGACTGTAGCTGTCACCCCTCTGCCTGGCCCCGCATGTGGTTTCAGCTGGTGAAAGCGGTTTCCTCAGCCGATAAAAATGCCTATGGTCGGCGCGACGAATCCCGTCTCTTCTGGATATGACCGAGGCATGACATGACCGATCTTTCCGCGCTTCTGGCGCGTGCCGACAGCAACCTTCCTTCCAGCCTCGACAAGCTGTTCGAGCTCCTGCGCATTCCCTCGATTTCGACCGATCCGGCCTACAAGGCCGATTGCGCCAAGGCAGCAGACTGGCTTGTCGGCGAACTGAAGACACTGGGCTTTACCGCACAAACCGTTCCGACCGCCGGCCACCCGATGGTGATTGCCAACAGCCCCGAGCCTCCCGAGGGGGCACCGCATGTGCTTTTTTACGGCCACTATGACGTTCAGCCGGTCGATCCGATTGATCTGTGGAATGACGATCCCTTCGACCCGAAGGTCAAGGAAGTCGAGCCCGGCCACAAGATCCTGACCGGCCGCGGCACCTCCGACGACAAGGGCCAGCTGATGACCTTCCTGCAAGCGCTCAGGGCCTATCGCGAGGAAGGCGAAACGCTGCCGGTCAAGGTCACCATCATGTTCGAAGGTGAGGAAGAATCCGGCTCGCCGTCGCTTCCGGCCTTCCTGAGAGACCATGCCGATCTGATCAAGGCCGATTTTGCGCTCGTCTGCGACACCGGCATGTGGGATCGCGAAACCCCGGCCATTGCCGCCTCGCTGCGCGGCCTCGTCGGCGACGAAGTGGTCATCACCGCCGCCGACCGCGATCTGCATTCCGGCTTTTTCGGAGGGGCGGCCGCCAATCCGATCCATATTCTCGCCGATATCCTTGCCGGCCTTCACGATGAGACCGGCCGCGTGACCCTGCCCGGCTTTTATGACGGCGTCGAGGAAACCCCGGAACAGATCAAGCAGGGCTGGGAAAGCCTCGGGGAAACCGATCAGCGCTTCCTCGGCGAGATCGGCCTGGCGATCCCCTCCGGCGAAAAGGGCCGCTCCGTGCTGGAACTGACCTGGACCCGGCCGACGGCCGAGGTCAACGGCATCACCGGCGGCTATACCGGCGAAGGCTTCAAGACCGTGATCGCAGCCAAGGCGTCTGCCAAGGTCTCCTTCCGCCTCGTCGGCAGTCAGGATCCGGCCAAGATCCGCGAAAGCTTCCGCGCCTATGTGCAATCGAAAATCCCCGGCGACTGCTCGGTGACATTCAACCCGCATGGCGGTTCGCCTGCCATTCATCTCGATTACGATGCGCCTTTCCTGAAAAAGGCACAGGTGGCGCTCAGCGACGAATGGCCGAAGCCCGCCGTGGTCATTGGCATGGGCGGATCAATCCCGATCGTCGGGGATTTCCAGAAGCTGGGCATGGATTCGCTGCTGGTCGGCTTCGGCCTCAACGACGACCGCATCCATTCGCCGAACGAGAAATACGAGCTGAATTCCTTCCACAAGGGCATCCGTTCGTGGATCCGCATTCTGGCCGCACTGGCCAGCTGAGGCAAAACGTGGCCTGAACGGACAGATCAGGGGCGGCGGCACCGGAAATGTGCCGCCGCCCTTCATCTTACATTCATCCCGAATGGATCATTTGTTCACAGCCGATCACCAGCACGCCTTAACAGGGCCTTAAAGCCGCGCGAGCTATGATCGCATCAGCTGACCAATGACGAGGATGGATACGAGGCCTTATGGCGGGAAAGAAAAAAACGCGCATCAAGCACGAGCCCTCCCTGTTCGACAATGACAAGACGCCGCCACAGCGGCGCAGCACAGGTTCGGGCAAAGGCAAGAGCAAGAAGAGCAGCGCCCGCCGCAAGACGAGCAGGGGGCCGATCACCCGTACCGCACGGTTTGTGCTCTACTGGGGTGCCATTGCCGCCGTCTGGTGCGTGGTCGCCGTTGCCGGCATTGTCATCTATTACGGTGCGCAGATGCCCTCGGCCTCGACCTGGGCCATTCCGGAGCGACCGCCCAATGTCAAGATCGTCGCCGTCGACGGCTCGCTGATCGCCAATCGCGGCGTGACCGGCGGCGAGGCTGTGCCGCTTTCGGACATGTCGCCCTATATTCCCGAAGCCATCGTCGCCATCGAAGACAAGCGCTTCTATTCACACTTCGCCATCGATCCGATCGGTCTCGCCCGCGCACTGGTGACCAATCTGATTTCCGGCCATACCGTGCAGGGCGGTTCGACACTGACGCAGCAGCTGGCGAAAAACCTGTTCCTGTCACCGGACCGCACGCTGGAGCGCAAGGTGCAGGAAGTGCTGCTCGCCGTCTGGCTCGAAACCAAGTTCACCAAGGACCAGATCCTCGAACTCTATCTCAACCGCGTCTATTTCGGCTCAGGCGCCTATGGCGTGGAAGCAGCCTCCCAGCGTTATTTCCACAAATCCGCAAGCGATGTCACCCTGGGCGAGGCCGCGCTTCTCGCCGGTCTCGTCAAGGCCCCCTCTCGCCTGTCGCCGGCCCATGACCCGAAGGCGGCCGAGGACCGGGCCCAGGTGGTTCTGACGGCCATGCATGATCAGGGCATGATTGATGACGAGGACATGACGGCCGCCATGGCGCGCAAGCCGACCAAGGCACCGAGCTACTGGTCCGGCGCGCAGCATTATGCCGCCGACATGGTGATGTCCGATCTGCCCGACCTGATCGGCGATGTGAAGGGCGACATCATTGTCCACACGACCATTGACCCGCATCTGGAAAAGGCCGGCGAAGAGGCGATCCAGAATACGCTCGACAGCAAGGGGCAGAAATATCGCGTCAGCCAGGGCGCTCTGGTGGCGGTTGATGCAACCGGTGCGGTGCGCGCCGTCGTCGGCGGACGCGACTATGCCAAGAGCCAGTATAACCGCGCAGCCACCGCCAGACGCCAGCCCGGCTCCGCCTTCAAGCCCTTTGTCTACGCCTCGGCGCTGGAAATCGGCGACTGGCCCGATTCGGTGCGCAACGATGCGCCGATCAAGATTGGCGACTGGACACCGGAAAATTATGAAAAGACCTATGAAGGCCCGATCACGCTGACCGAAGCACTGGCCCATTCCGTCAACACGATCGCCGCGCAGCTGGTGATGGAGGCCGGCCCCGACCATGTGGTCAAGCTGGCCCACCGGCTGGGCATCGAGTCCGATATCGCTCCCAATGCC
Source organism: Martelella sp. HB161492 (assembly GCF_013184775.1). Taxonomy (GTDB): domain Bacteria; phylum Pseudomonadota; class Alphaproteobacteria; order Rhizobiales; family Rhizobiaceae; genus Martelella. The sequence continues at coordinate 53,735 of NZ_JAATVV010000013.1, read as the reverse complement.
TCGATCGCGCTCGGCACCTCGGAAGTGACACTGATGGAGCTGACCAGCGCCTATACCGCCTTCATGAATGGCGGCTACAAGGCGACGCCCTATCTCGTCAGTTCGATTGAAACCTCATCGGGCAAATCGCTCTACAAGGCAGATTTCGGCGCCCCGCCGCGTGTCCTCGCCCCGGAAGTGGCTGCGAATATGGACGGCATGCTGATGCATGTCGTCACCGAAGGCACCGGCCGCAAGGCCGCCATCGACGGCTGGCAGGTGGCCGGCAAAACCGGCACGACGCAGTCCTCCCGCGATGCGCTTTTCGTCGGCTTCACGTCGAATCTGACGGCTGGCGTCTGGCTTGGCAATGATGACAACAGTCCGATGAAGGGCGTGACAGGCGGCACCTTGCCGGCGGAAACCTGGCATAATTTCATGGCAGCCGCCCATAAGGGCCTGACGCCCAAACCGCTTTATGGCGGTGGCAGACTGATCGAGCCCTCGAGCGCTCCGGCCGTTGCCGGCAGCGACAATAGCGGAACGACAACGCTCAGCGATCTTCTCGGAAAGCTGTCCGGCAACAGCCAGCAAACCGCCCCGGCGCCGGGTTCGCCATCGCAAAATGGCCAGGCCATGCCGGTGCCACCGGGCGATGTCGGACAGGACCAGCCGCAGCCTGCCCGCCGTTCAGGCGGCTGGTTGCAGCTTCTGGGAGGCGGCTGAGAACGGCTTGCAGCAAGAAAAGCCATGCAAATGCCGTTATCACCCATTGAACGTGCCTTGCAGAGCGTTTTTTCGCTCATTATATAGCGCTCACAACGGTGATTTCGCCGCGTAATCGTTTAAGACCATAGCTCAAGGGGCCATCCATTGAATGCCTGACGGGTTCTGATGGCCTGCTACAAGGAGACAGCGAAAAATGGCAAAAGTAATTGGTATCGACCTCGGAACCACCAACTCCTGCGTCGCCATCATGGATGGCAAGGACGCGAAGGTGATCGAAAATTCAGAAGGCGCCCGCACGACGCCGTCCATGGTCGGTTTTTCCGATGATGGCGAACGTCTTGTCGGCCAGCCGGCAAAGCGTCAGGCCGTCACCAACCCGACGAACACGCTGTTTGCCGTCAAGCGCCTGATCGGCCGTCGTTTCGACGATCCGACCGTGACCAAGGACAAGGGCCTGGTTCCCTACCAGATCGTGCGCGGCGACAATGGCGATGCATGGGTCGAAGCTGCCGGCAAGCCCTACTCCCCCTCGCAGATTTCCGCGATGATCCTTCAGAAGATGAAGGAAACCGCAGAAGCCTATCTCGGCGAGAAGGTTGAGCAGGCTGTCATCACGGTTCCCGCCTACTTCAACGACGCCCAGCGTCAGGCCACCAAGGATGCAGGCAAGATTGCCGGCCTTGAAGTGCTGCGCATCATCAACGAGCCGACCGCAGCAGCGCTCGCCTACGGTCTCGACAAGAATGACGGCAAGACCATCGCGGTCTATGACCTTGGCGGCGGTACCTTTGACGTGTCGATCCTCGAAATCGGCGACGGCGTGTTCGAAGTGAAGTCCACCAACGGCGACACCTTCCTCGGTGGTGAAGACTTCGACATGCGTCTGGTCGAATATCTGGCTGCCGAGTTCAAGAAGGACAACGGCATTGACCTGACATCCGACAAGCTGGCTCTGCAGCGCCTGAAGGAAGCCGCCGAAAAGGCCAAGATCGAGCTGTCCTCGTCGCAGCAGACCGAAGTCAACCTGCCCTTCATCACGGCTGATGCTTCCGGTCCGAAGCATCTGACGCTGAAGCTGACCCGCGCCAAGTTCGAAAGCCTTGTCGAGGATCTCGTCAAGCGCACCATCGATCCGTGCAAGGCAGCGCTCAAGGATGCCGGCGTCTCCGCCAGCGAGATCGACGAAGTGGTTCTGGTCGGTGGCATGAGCCGCATGCCCAAGGTTCAGGAAACCGTCAAGCAGCTGTTCGGCAAGGAGCCGCATAAGGGTGTTAACCCGGACGAAGTCGTGGCGCTCGGCGCTGCGATCCAGGGCGGCGTCCTGCAGGGCGACGTCAAGGACGTTCTGCTGCTCGACGTGACCCCGCTGTCGCTCGGCATTGAAACGCTGGGTGGCGTGTTCACCCGCCTGATCGACCGCAACACCACGATCCCGACCAAGAAGTCCCAGGTCTTCTCGACCGCCGAGGACAACCAGTCGGCCGTGACGATCCGCGTCTTCCAGGGCGAGCGTGAAATGGCTGCCGACAACAAGATCCTCGGCCAGTTCGACCTCGTCGGCCTGCCGCCGGCGCCGCGCGGCGTTCCGCAGATCGAAGTGACCTTCGATATCGACGCCAACGGCATTGTCCAGGTTTCGGCCAAGGACAAGGGCACGGGCAAGGAGCAGCAGATCCGCATTCAGGCTTCGGGTGGCCTCTCCGACGCCGACATCGACCAGATGGTCAAGGATGCCGAATCGCACGCCGAGGAAGACAAGAAGCGTCGTGCCGGTGTTGAAGCCAAGAACCAGGCCGAAAGCCTTGTTCACTCCAGCGAGAAATCGCTGGCAGAACATGGTGACAAGGTCTCCGAAGACGACCGCAATGCCATCCAGAGTGCCATCGATGCACTGAAGGAAGCCATTGCTGCCGAAACGCCGGATGCCGACGACCTGCAGGCCAAGACCCAGACGCTGATGGAAGCGTCCATGAAGCTTGGCCAGGCCATCTATGAAGCCCAGCAGGCTGATGAGACTGCACAGGCCTCGGCTGACGCCCAGAAGGATGCCGACAGCGATGTTGTCGATGCCGATTTCGAAGATGTCAGCGACGACGACGACAAGAAGAAGTCGGCCTGAGCATCCTGATCTGACAGGATAACATCACATCACTACAAGCCCGGCCGCGCATTCGCGGCCGGACATTCCTATAAAGAGGTTGGGACCTTTATGGCAAAAGCGGATTATTACGAAACGCTCGGCGTCGCCAAGACGGCCGACGAAAAGGAGCTGAAGAGCGCTTTCCGCAAACTTGCAATGAAGTATCACCCGGACAAGAATCCGGATAATCCCGACGCCGAGAAGAAGTTCAAGGAAATCAACGAAGCCTATGAAACGCTGAAGGACCCGCAAAAACGTGCGGCCTATGACCGTTTCGGCCATGCTGCCTTTGAAAATGGCGGCCCGGGCGCCGGGGGCTTTGGTGCAGGCGGCTTCTCGGGCGCTGGCGGTTTCTCTGATATTTTCGAAGATATATTCGGCGAGATGATGGGTGGCGCACGCGGCCGACGCTCTTCCGGCGGCCGCGAACGTGGCGCGGACCTGCGCTACAATATGGAAATCACCCTTGAGGAAGCCTTCGAGGGCAAAGCGGCGCAGATCCGGGTTCCGACCTCGATCGTCTGCGACGAATGTTCGGGCTCCGGTGCCAAGCCCGGCACCAAGCCCACCACCTGCCCGACCTGCCATGGTGCGGGCCGCGTGCGTGCAGCCCAGGGCTTTTTCTCCGTCGAACGCACCTGCCCGACCTGCCACGGCCGCGGCGAAACCATTTCCGACCCCTGCCCCAAATGCCGCGGCGAAGGCCGCGTGATGCAGGAGCGCTCGCTGTCCGTCAATATTCCGGCCGGCATCGAGGACGGAACCCGTATCCGCCTTCAAGGCGAGGGTGAGGCAGGCCTGCGCGGTGGCCCTTCAGGGGATCTCTACATATTCCTCTCTGTCACGCCGCATCCCTTCTTCCAGCGCGATGGCGCCGATCTGCACTGCGTAATACCGATTTCGATGACCCAGGCAGCCCTTGGCGGCAAATTCGAGGTCACGACACTTGATGGAGCCAAGTCCCGCGTTGCCGTGCCGGAAGGAACCCAGACCGGCAAGCAGTTCCGCCTGAAGGGCAAGGGCATGCCGGTGCTGCGCTCATCCCAGCGCGGCGACCTCTATATTCAGGTCCGTGTCGAAACACCGCAGAAGTTGACCAAGCGCCAGCGTGAGCTGATGGAAGAATTCGCCGAGATCTCCTCCAGCGAAAACAGCCCCGAGTCGAACGGCTTTTTCGCCCGGATGAAGGATTTCTTCGGCACCGAATGAGTTCATGCCGCGCGTTTCATGCACGAATGCGCGCGGCACCCTCCCCCCTGGCACCTCGACTGGCCTGAAATCCGGCATTTTCCCGGCGCGATCCTTGCCCCCCCGAAATGAGCAAATGCTGCATCGCTTGCACTGCAGTTATGGCTCTGTATTGGCAACGCCATGACATCAGTCAGATGTCATCAATCGGCATCAGAACCTTCCCGGAACGAAAAATCTGATTTTGTTAGCGCAAACCACTATTTGATTGCACTTCAGATACTTGAAAATACAGGTAAGCCATGTAAGTTAAAGGCCAAGTCTTACGAGGAAGGCAAATTTCTGTTGCTGCATCGCAACACTCACAAGCGATGGTAGGCCTTGATAGATATAAAAGCAGAAATTTCCAAATATGAGCTTTGACTAAAATAGCGTTTTGACTATCTTACAAGATAGAAACAGAGGAGTTCCCTGATGCCCCTTTCACGGTCATTCTACGCTGCGGCAACTGCCGTTGCCCTGACACTTGGTACGACGGCCGCGATGGGCGTCGCCGTACCGACTGCAGCATTCGCACAGACAGCAACAACGCCACAGAGCCTTCTGGCTGGCCGTATTGCAGCCAAGGTTGCTGCGCTTGGTGTCAACGCGACACCGGCACAGGTTCAGGCAGCTGTTGCTGCAGCCGTTGCTGAGATTTCAGCCGCAACCAACACGACCTTCTCCGTTCCGGATGTCGCTGGTGCGGTTGCCGCTGTTGCCTCCAGCTCTTCGGTAGCTTCGACCCCGGCAGCAGCAAGCCTGACCTCGACGACCGCTGCAGCTGCGACCCAGTCTGCCTCGCAGGTCAGCGGCGGCGGTAGTGCAACACGCTCGGTCAGCGTGACCACTTCGGGCGGCACGACGACTGTTGTCGATCAGACGACCGGTGCGACCTCGGTGACGACGGGCAATCAGACCACGACGACCACCGCGAACGGCACAAGCACGACAACGTCTGTGAGTGGTTCCACGGCGTCCTCGAGCAATAACAGCGGAGATTCCACCGCTGCATCGCCGAGCTGAGTATTTTCATTCCTCGCCGAAACCCGTTCGCGGGGGCGCTGGAATATCCTGACATAGCGCAATAAAAACCCGCCGAATGGCGGGTTTTTTATTGCCCGCTTCCGCCCCGGCCTTTGCAAGGCACAGCCGCCCCCCCTTCTCTGTGGGAGATCTTTCTGTACTTTCGTGTTAATGGTTTCCTCTCAATACAATACATGTATAAAAATTCAATATCATGTATATATAATTTTATAAAAATTCAATATTTTCTATACAGGTAATTTAACTTTCAATAATCGACGTGATAAAAGACTATAAAATTTCATAATGTCACATATTGGAGAGACATAATGAGAAAAGTCGCATTGTCATGTACTGTTGCTATTGTTTTTCTGACAGCACCCATGCCGATGCTGACAGGTCATACTTATTCATTCATTGGAACCGGGATTGCTTCGGCACAAGACCTCACCTCCGATGAAAGTCTGATCGTGCAACTTGCGAACATGCCTGATTCACAACGTCAGACGGCCTTGCAACAGTTGCTTCTAAGACGCCCCAACGTCAATATTGCCGTGCTGGTGGCCCGCGTCATCATTGCAAACCCGAACGCGGCGGCCGCGATTACACGTGACTTCATCACGGCCTATCCGGGCGCCGCTGTCCAGATCACGAAAGCGGCCGTCGCTGCCACGCCCGCGATGAACAGGGGCTTGGTTGCCCAGGCGGCCCTTCAGGCCGCCCCTCCCGGTACGAGAGGTTCAGTCGCAAATGCGATCAGTGTGACAATCACGGCGTCCCACCTAGATGCTGTCAATGCGGCCCTCAATGCCGCTATCGATAACGCATTGGGAACAACGGGGGGAAATCTGACACCGAACAATGAAGGCGACGACTTCGCGGGAAGTGTCGGCGGAGCAGGTTCGCCGGAAGGGGGAGGCCCAAGTTCCGGCACAACAGGGGGCAGTTCGACCTCCGGCGGCTCGACTGAGAGCGGCGGAACTGACAGTAGTGAAAGTTCGTCAGGAAACAGCAGCAATGACACAGCCGATGGCAAGACCGTGCCGGGCACATCGCAACAGGCTCAGAGTGAGAATCAGGATCAAACAGCCGAAGCAACACCCGACGAAACACCCGTCATAACACCCATCATAACGCCGATCATAACGCCGACCATTGAGTTAGAGGTCCCAACCTCGGTATCTCCCACCTGAAAATCAAGGGGGATGCGACTCGGCCGCCTGAACTGGATCGGCGCCTTCGCGGGCAGACCATCGAACGTTGCCGCCCAGGCGGAAAGACGTTAACAGCTACGCTACGGAAAATGCGGGGGGCCTGTGCCAGCGCGGCACCGTCCCCGGAATTGGAACCGTTCGTCCGCCGACCTTGACCGTTCGCTGCGCCCGGCCCGGCTTCGACAGTAGCCAGCGCATCAGCCTCGGCCGATTGCTGTATCGCGATCCTGTTTGCCTTCTCGCACCCTTCTGAGGTGGTCCAAGCCCATCTTTTCCGCGCATCTGTCAGCCTGATGCGGAACAGGAATCGCCAGCAAACCGGACAGGTGCCACGTCAGGCAGGCAGGCTGTGTCCTATCGATCAGACCCGGCGAGAGAGCCTTCATCGGGCCTTCTTGCGGGTTAAGGCGGGTTGCCGGGACGTTGCGCCTTCGCATTGCGCTTTTTGAAAAGCGATTCCGATTTCTGGGCCGATGCGCTAAGAGGGGGAACCGATTCCGAAAGTGCACGTCGCCTTATGCCAGCAGATATCTGCCTTAGCAGTCTCAAACTGACCGATTTCCGCAATTACCGGCAAGCGGGCCTGCAGCTTGACGGCCGCCATGTTGTTCTCACCGGCAATAATGGTGCCGGCAAGACCAACCTGCTTGAAGCCGTTTCCCTGCTTTCGCCGGGCCGCGGCCTGCGACGGGCGACCTATGCCCAGATCGGCCGGCAGGGTGCCGAGGCCGGCTTTTCCGTCTTCGCCACCCTTGATGGCATGGCCGGCGCGGTCTCGATCGGCACCGGTACGGATGGTGCGGAAGGCTCGGCACGGAAATTACGCATCAATGGTGCACCGGCTGCAAGCACCGAGGACCTGCTGGAACACTTGCGCGTGATCTGGCTGACGCCGGCCATGGACGGGCTTTTTACCGGTCAGGCAGCCGAACGGCGCCGGTTTCTCGACCGCATGGTGCTGGCGATCGACCCGACCCATGGGCGGCGCGTCACGGATTTTGAAAAGGCCATGCGCAGCCGCAACAGGCTGCTTTCGGAGGGACGGTTCGATCCGGCATGGCTTTCCGGTCTGGAGCACCAGATGGCATCCCTGGGCATTGCCATGGCGGTCGCCCGGCGCGAGCTCTTGTCGCTGCTGACCGCCCTTGTCAGTGAGGTGGATACCCCCTTCCCCGCGCCCCGCACCAGCCTGACCGGTTTTTTTGCCGACGACATCCAGGCGCCGGCCATTGATCTGGAGGACCGCTACAGTGTCATGCTGGAAGAGGGACGACGCCGTGATGCGGCGGCCGGACGAACGCTTGATGGTCCGCATCGCTCGGATCTGATTGTTTACCACGCCCAGAAGGAAATCGAGGCCGCCCTTGGTTCGACCGGCGAACAGAAAGCCCTGCTGCTCGGCCTTGTGCTTGCCCATGCGCGGCTCACGCGACGGATTTCCGGCCATCCGCCCATCATGCTTTTTGATGAGGTCGCCGCCCATCTGGACAGCAATCGCAGGGCCGCCCTTTTTACCATGATCGACGAGATCGGCGGCCAGGCCTTCATGACCGGCACCGACCGGGCATTGTTCGCGGCCATCGGCGACAATGGACAATTCTTTCAGGTGAATGACGGTGGCGTTGTGGCGGACTGAGCCTCAGTAATGCGGCGGCGGTGCCACGGATGGCCGTTCCAGCGCCTGCTCCTCAAGCGCCAGGAAACCTTCCGTCAAGGCCTCGGCCTGCCGCTTCAGCCCTTCGATCACGCGCCACTGTTCGGCAATCTGTTCCGACAGTTCCTCGATCGTGTTCGACTGATGTGCCACCACTTCCTCAAGCTGGGTTATCCGGTCGTTCTCAGTCATCAGTGGCCTCCTTGCCGCAGAACGCTCCTGCTTCAGTCCGAACCGTTCCAGGCTCTTTCTTCCGTTCCTCAACAGGCGATGTCAAGCAGGGCTTGCAAAACGGCGCAAAACCGCCATCTTCGCCCCATGATGAGCGAATTCCTGTCCGACGAAGAGATTGAACGCTATGCCCGCCACATCGTGCTGCCGGAGATCGGCGGCCCTGGCCAGCAGGCACTGAAACGGGCCCGTGTGCTGGTGATCGGCGCTGGCGGGCTTGGAGCGCCGGTGCTGCTTTATCTTGCCGCCGCCGGCATTGGCACGCTCGGCATTGTCGACGACGATCGCGTCAGCCTATCCAATCTGCAGCGCCAGGTGATCCATTCCTCCGACATGATCGGTGCGGAAAAAACGGAAAGCGCCCGCGCCGCCATCGCCCGGCTCAATCCGCATGTGACCTGCCGGCAATTCCACACGCGGCTCTCCGCCGGCAATGCGGCGAACATGCTCTCCGGCTTCGACCTGCTGATCGATGGCTCGGACAATTTCGACACGCGCTATCTGGCCGCCGATGCTGCAGAACAGGCGCAGATCCCGCTTGTGAGCGGAGCTGTCGGCCGTTTCGATGGATCCCTGACGGTGCTGAAGCCTTATGAGAAGGCGCATGATGGCGGGCTTTTGCCCGGCTACCGCGATATTTTTCCGGAAAAACCGCCAGCCGGCCTTGTGCCATCCTGTGCCGAGGCCGGCATTCTCGGGGCGGCGACCGGGGTTATCGGCACGCTGATGGCCATGGAGGCGATCAAGCTTGTCACCGGCGCCGGCGAACCGCTGATCGGCAGGCTGCTGCTTTATGATGCGCTCTCGGCCCGCTTTGACACGATCAGCTATCGCCGCCGCGAAACGCCAAGGTGATCAACCCGCCTGCTGGGCCAGCTGATAGAGACTGGCGCAACGCCCGCCGGACGCACAATAGGCCAGAACCGGACCCTGAACCTCCTTCAGGATCGCTTTCAGCTTCGGGGCCTGGGTAATGGGCGAGGACGTTCCGCCAACAGGCAGATAGAAGACCTTCAGACCCTGAGATTTGGCCGCAGTCTCGACATCGGCAAATTTCGGCTGAAAGAAGCCTTCGCCATCCGGTCGCATGCAGATCACGGCCTCATAGCCGGCCTTGGCGACTTCGGCCATATCAGCTGGCTTCAGCTGTCCAGTGACATGATAATTGTGGGTGACGGGACGTGCATGCATCGTTTCACTCCTGTGCCGCATCCGGCGGCGTTTCTGCCCGTGCTCAAAATGCGTTGAGCGGCACCTTGAGCATTGGTCTTCCATCCTTGTCTTTCGGCACCTGGCCGGCGCGCATGTTGACCTGCAGCGAGGGCAGGATCAGGCGCGGCATGGCAAGCGTTCTGTCGCGCGCCTCGCGCAGCGCCACAAAGGCCTCTTCATCCATCCCCTCACCCACATGGATATTGGCGCGGCGTTCCTCGCCAACCGTGGTTTCCCAGGCAATCGCCCGTCCGTTGGGGCCGTAATCATGGCAGATGAACAGCCGCACCGCATCCGGCAGGGACAGGACGCGCATGATGGAGCGGTAGAGCGCGCGCGCATCACCACCGGGAAAATCGGCCCGCGCCGAACCGCCATCCGGCATGAACAGCGTGTCACCCACAAAGGCGGCATCGCCGATCACATGCGTCATGCAGGCGGGTGTGTGCCCCGGCGTGTGCATCACATGAGCCGTCAATCCACCGATCGTGTAGCTGTCTCCATCTTCGAACAGACGATCAAACTGCGAGCCATCGCGCTGGAATTCCGTGCCTTCGTTGAAAATCTTGCCGAAAACATCCTGCACCTCGATAATCCGGGCGCCGATACCGAGCTTGCCGCCCAGATGTTGCTGAATATAGGGCGCCGCCGAAAGGTGATCGGCATGGACATGGGTCTCGATGATCCACTCAACACGAAGCCCCTTCTCCCGGACAAAGGCGATCACCCGGTCGGCACTGTCGCTCGAAATCCGGCCGGCGGCATAGTCGATGTCGAGCACGCTGTCGATCACGGCGCAGGCACCGGTCTTCGGATCGGCGACCACATAGGTCACCGTGTTGGTGGCCGCATCAAAAAAGGGCTCAACCGCAGCGGTTTCGGAGAGATCCGGTGTAAAGGGAAGCATTTCGCGCAAGAAGGGTCTCCTTCTGGACAGGTCGGTCAGGAAGCCGTCCATATTTACTGTAATTCGTATATACGAATTTATGAATTTGTCAATTGCCAATGGCAGGTCGTGTTATCCGATCAGCTGCCGTCACGCAAAGCTGGAACGCACCGGTGCAGCCGGGACCGCATGCAAAAGGGGCGCCGCCTGAAGCGCCCCTTTTCAACACTTGACCGTACCGCTTCGGATTTCAGATGCGATTTGAAATCCAGCGGCACTGATAGGGCGAAAAGCTGATCTTCTGGTTGCCCTGGGCAACGCTTTCGCCGGTAATCAGATCAACCCAGTTCTCGCCGCCGATCAGGTTCAGCGACATGGCCGGAATCTCGATCTCCTCGTCAGAGACATTGTTGATGGCAAAAATGCTCTGCGACCGGTCGACACTCTGGCGCCAGAAGCCGAAAAGCTTCTCACCGAGATGCAGCGTGAACTGCGTCGCGTTGGGGTGGAACGCCGGCTGCTGGATCCGAAGCCCAATCAGCCGCCGCATCGCATTGAAGACCTTGGCGTGCTGGGTTGTCTCGTCGGCGAGTGCATGTTCAAGCGCGGCGTAGTTCCAGCGATGCCGGTTGATGGCGCGGTTATGACCGGATTTCTCAACACCGGTAATGTCGTTGCTGGTTGCCAGCAGCGAGTGAATGTAGAAGGCAGGAATGCCTTCCAGCGCCATGGCGATGGTTTGCGAGCACAGGAAGCGCTCGATGTTGAAGTCATCCTCGCCCTTGATCGTGCCCTTCAACGCATCAAACAGCGACACATTCATCTCATAGGGCCGAACGGAACCATCCGAGAGCTGGCGCATGGACACACGCCCGCCGAAACGCTCGACCGTCTCCACCATGCCGGTAATCGCCTCGTCGGAGAGAAGGCTCTCGGCCGGCCTAAGGCCGATCCCGTCATGCGAGGCGGTGAAGTTGAAATAGGCGCAGCCCATCTGCGCCGGCGGCATCGCCATCTGCCAGGCATTGAGGAATTGCGATGTTCCGTTGAGAAGCGCATGCACGATCAGTGGCGGCAGTGAGAAATTATAGATCATATGCGCTTCATTGCGATTGCCGAAATAGCTTAAGTTTTCGACATTCGGCACATTGGTCTCGGTAATGAGCACAATGCTTTCCTCACTGAAATCGGCCAGAAGCCGCATCAGCCGGATGATCTCGTGGGTCTGTGGCAGGTGAATGCAGGAGGTCCCGACCTGCTTCCACATGAAGGCGCAGGCATCAAGCCTTATCGTGCGGACACCGCGATTGATGTGGAAGCGCATGATCCGGAAGAACTCCAGCAGCACTTCAGGATTGGAAAAGTCGAAATCCACCTGATCATGGCTGAAGGTGCACCAGACATAGCGTTCGCCATCAGCCGTCTCCACCTGCCGCAGCAGCGGATGGGCGCGCGGCCTGACCACCTGGGAAAGGTCATCATCCGGCGAGGCTGTGAAGAAAAAATCCTTGTAGGGCTCGTGGCCCATGCGAAATTCGGAAAACCACGGACTCTGGCTCGAACAGTGATTGAGCACCAGATCCGACATCAACCGGAATTCGCGACCGATCCGCTCGATGTCTTCCCAGCCGCCAAGACCACTGTCGACAACACGATAATCGGTAATGGCAAAGCCGTCGTCGGAGGTATACGGAAAATAGGGCAGGATATGAACGCCACGGATCACCCCCTTGAGGTTCTCCGTCAGAAAATGATGCAGCAGTGCCAGCGGCTTGTGCTCACCATCGATCAGCGAATTGCCGTAGGTAATGACATAGGCATTTTCGGCACTCCACATGCTGTTTCCGGCAACGCGACCTCGTTTTCGCGGTGCAGAATTTTCATCCCAGAAAGCTTCAAGCACCTGCCGGGTCAGCGCCCTGGAATCCCGGTCGGGATAAATGCTTTCGAGATGGAGCCTGATGCCCTCACGCAAGCGGCGCGGGATCACGGTGGTTCTGGTCGGTGTATCTGTCGTCGTCATTTAGCTCTCGTTCCCCTTGCGGGTAACGTTAGCATGTCGAGCCTGATTGGCAATTCCCAATCAACAATCAACGCCCGCTCCAACATCGCAACCAAGAATAGCGGCGGATGACAGCGTCTTCGCCGGTCTGGCGAACACGGCAAATTTACGTGCAATTACCCTAAAATACGTTTAGATAACGGTAACATTGCCTCGCGATAGTGGATCCGGGAAACCGAGCTGCCCGGCAGGGCAAGGCTTTCCACGTGCACTGAGCGCTTTCCATTGTTGTTGTTGCTGCGCAGCAATTTCAGCAGCATGGCAGGCATGGTGCACTGATTGGGTTTTGTACGAGAAAGCTGTTTTCGGTGAACACCGACAAACATTATGGTTAGGGTTAAGGCCGTAAGGCAGGTGTCCATTGCTGACTGAAAATTCTACACTCTACTGCTTGCGCAACGGTGTGCACACATATTCAAAGGAGCAGGGCATGTCCGGCGACAGTCCGATGACGGAACCGGATGACGAAAGCGTCTTTGACGCGATTGACAAGGCAGCCGATGTTGACGCTGCCATTCGTGTGTTGCGCGAAATCTACAGCCTTGGCAACGTCACCTATCACCATGCGCAGACCGTTCCGGTCGACATGAATATCGATGCGCCTTTCGTGCGAACGACCTATCCGGCCGAATGGGTATCGCGCTATCTCATCCGCGGTTACGTCACCCATGATCCGGTCGTACGTGACGGATTGCGCCGCGCTCTGCCCTTCATCTGGTCCGAACTTGAAGAAACGGCCGGTTCCCGCGCCGTGATGGCGGATTTCCTCGCCCATGGTCTGTCCGACGAGGGCTACTCGATCCCGATCACAGACAAGGCCGGACGGCGCGCGCTTCTGTCGCTCAATGCCCGTTTTGGCGAAACCGGCTGGCCCCAGCGCGTGGCCCGCAACAAAAAGAGCTGGATGGAGGTCTCCCACGCCATTCACAAGAAGGCGATCCGCGAGCTCTACGGTGAGAGCGATCCCGCACCGGGACTGAGCCCGCGCGAAATCGAAACCCTCTACTGGATTTCCCAGGGCAAGGAATTCCGCGAGATCGCCAAGATCATCGGCATCTCGGATCACACGGTCCGCTCCTATATGCGCTCAGCGCGTTACAAGCTTGATTGCGCCACCATTTCCCAGGCTGTTGCCAAAGCAATCCGCCTGCGGCTGATCAATCCCTGAACCTCCCCCTAAACGTGTATCATGACAATCGTCCGCTTTCAGCGGACGGTTGATCGCGCTGACACGCCTGTATATCAGGCGTTGCGGCCAGTCGCGTAAAACGCGTATTTTTATCGCCGCAACGCAGCAAGCCTATCTGAATTACTCGTAAAACCCCGTACAAATGTACGCGTACAGGGGTGCTCGTTCAATTGTGGCAATTTTCAAATCCATTGAGCGCCTTCATTCTCAAAACGAAATCCTTACTAGGAGAAGGCAATGTTTGTAACGATTCAGGAGTTTCAGCAGCAGCAATACGCAGATCTCGTCGACCAGTTCCTGCGCCTGCGAAAGAAGACCTTTGCCGACCAGCTCGGCTGGGAGGTTCAGGTTTCGGGCGATCGCGAAGCTGATGCCTATGACCGGATGAACCCGGTTTACCTTCTGTGGTGCAGCGACGACCGCAAGACGCTTTACGGCGGCATGCGGCTGATGCCGACCACCGGCCCGACACTGCTCTATGATGTTTTCCGCAGCACCTTCCCGGGCTCGATCGACCTTGTCGCCCCCGGCATCTGGGAAGGCACGCGCATGTGCCTCGACGATGAAGCTGTTCAGCGCGACCATGAGGATATGAGCCCGGGCTATGCCTTCAGCCTGCTGCTCCTTGCCCTTTGCGAATGCGCCCTCGACCACGGCATCCATACGATGATCTCGAATTACGAGCCGCATATGAAGCGGGTTTACAGGCGCTCGGGCGTCGAGGTCGACGAATTGGGCCGTGCCGATGGTTACGGTCGCCACCCGGTGTGCTGCGGCGCCTTCGAAGTTTCCGACGAAGTGATGGAGCGCATGCGCGCCAAGCTCGGCGTCACCCATTCCCTTTTTACCAATGCCTCAGCGCCGCAACCCGGCAGGGCACTGATGGCTTCGGCCGCCTGACCGGCCCATAGACGGAGGCATTATGCAGGACACGACAAAACTCGCAACCGACCAGAACAAGCTCGCCGCGATTCGCGGCTGGGTCCGGCTTGCCCTTTGGGATGCAGAGGAGATCAACGACGAAGCACTCGTCTACATCCTCAAGATGGCGCTCGAACAGATCAACAAGAAATCCGATCCTGCGAGCCTTCACTGACGTAGAACAACTGGAGGCGGCGTGGCGCCGCTTCCATTTTCCGCGCTATTGATTTATGAGGAGAACGGCTGGAAGCGCCCGCCCTCCGCAGCCTGGCAACAGGACAAGGTGAAGACTTCCGATTTTCCCATCATGGCTTTCTCGGCGTGACGGGCTGGTAATGCGGAGCCCAAGCAGTATCAGCGCGCATTGACGAGAGACAACCCATGAACACCGATAATGGCATGAGCCAGCTTCCCTCATGTGAGGACCTCAAGAAGCAGGCACGGCGCCTGCGCCAGGCGCTTCAGGCCCAGGAACACGTTATTTCCCACAGCCTTTCGCTTGAACTGATCGCCGCACAGCTTGGCTATCGCGACTGGAACACCCTCAGGGCCCTTGCGGCCCGGAACGCCGACGGGACCGAGAGGGCCGCCACAGCAACCGAAAGCAGGGCCAGCCTGGCGCTCGGCGAGAGCGTGACAGGGCGCTATCTCGGCAATCCGTTCTCGGGAAAGATCATCGCGCTGCAAGCGCTCGGTAACACGTCACTTAAGCTTACCATCGTCTTTGACAACCCGGTCGACGTCGTTTCCTTTGAAAGCTTTTCTTTCCCCCGCCGCCGGATCAATGCAACAATCGACCGCACGAGCGGCATAAGCGCTGCACGCACCTCTGATGGTGCACCGCATCTGGTGGTTGATCTCTAGGAACGGACTTTTTCTGGTAAGTTCACCGAAACGAACCATAAATCCCTACCCTGACTTGGCAAGCGCGCAGCATTTGCTAAGCTTGGAACCGATTATGCAGACGAATGACAGCGCTTGCAGTGTCAAGATGCAGGGGGAAATCATGGTTGCGCATCACATAGAGGGCCCGTCAGCCCTGATTCTGTCGACTGAAGACATCACGCGGATTTCGGTTCTGATCAAGACGCTGGCGCATGCGCATCGGCTCGCCATCCTGGAAGCCTTGCGCAATGAAGAATGTTCGGTCACGGAACTGTGCCACAGAACCGGGCTCGCACAGGCACAATTGTCACAGCAGCTGGCGACGCTGCGGCGCAGCGGTCTTGTGTCGACCGAGCGCGATGGCCGTTTTGTCTATTACCGCCTGAACAACCCAGCTTTTGGCCAGTTTTTCGACACGCTGGCGGAGCTTGATGTTGTGCCGGAGCTCAACTGAGCCCCGGCCGCTTTTCGGCGTTTCACCATCCGGACCGCCTGACGCAATTTTCTGAAAAAAAGCGTCATTTGACGCTGGACTTGAAAAAACAAGCTGCTATAAACGCGCTCACTCACGGGGCGCAGCAAGCGGCTCCGGAAAGACCGGCAACACATATTGCAGGTCATGCCCAGATAGCTCAGTTGGTAGAGCAGCGGATTGAAAATCCGCGTGTCCGTGGTTCGAATCCGCGTCTGGGCACCACTTTAACCTCTTGGTTAGTAAGCTTCACGCCTTGTCTTCGCGACACCATCCGTTCAATCACGGATGATTGCTGCGGCATCCTCGGTCGCGGCAGGCACGGCGCATAGCTGGAAAGCCCCGCGCCAGGACCCACCGGGATGATCGACTGCGGCAGGAGGCAGCCCGCGCGTGCAGGGACACCGTCCCTGCCACATCTGGTTTGATGATGACGCCGGCGCGGCAGGTTGACGCGCAACGGCCGTCCGGATTGAGGCCGCCATGTGCCCGACACCGCATTTCAAGCTGCATTTTTTGCGTGTAAAATCAAATTAATCTATTAAAGCGTGAACAATAGTTCATCTTGCCATCAAGTTGCCAAGAAGAATCTCAAAAAGACAAAAATAATTGAATTAGACTGTCGTCGCGCTCCAAGGTTGAAGTGGCTGTTCGGCAGAATGTTGTCCTTAAGAACGGCGAAGCCGAAAAGAGAATGCTATGATACACGCAGAACCACCCAAAACAGCCACGGAAACCTGCGCCGACAGGGCCTATGCCTTTATTCGCGGGCAAATCCTGGATGGCGAATACAGCGCCGGCATGTTGCTCAATCCTGCCGAAATTGCAGAAAAACTGGTCTTCAGCGTCATCCCGGTCCGCGAGGCCATGATCCGGCTGAAGGCCCGCGGCCTGCTGACCCAGAGCGGACGCTCAGGCTATTGCGTCGCCACGATAGAACCTGCAGAAGCTACCATTATCTACAAGGCGCTTGCGGCGATCTATACCAGTGCCATCGAACGCTATATCGAATCCCGAAGAATGACGCTGGCCGCAATTGACGTGAGTGCACTTCATGGTGCCGATGGCACGTTCGCGAAGCATGCCTATATCGAGATCTCCCATGAGATCAGCCGGGCACTCCTCACCAAGAACGAATATGAGGTGACCTTGGTGCTCCTCGACAGGCTCTGCGTCATCAATGCCTGCCTGCTGCGCCACCCCGGCGTGCTGCAGAAAGGCTGTGCCGACCTGATCAATATCTGTGAGTTGACCCGTAGCTATAGCCCGGATGCCGTCGAGTTCTACAGGCAAATGATTGCCTATATCGTCAATATAATTGCCACTGAGGTTGCACCCAAATGGGTCTCATGGTGAGGCCGTTTCTGCATGGCCCGGCCCAAAACCGGTTTCGGTTTTGCTGGACATGCTCTCCTTCGCGCCGCGGGACGCCAATGTCAGCCCCGCGGCCCTGACAGCTCGCTGGAACGCCGTGCGTCCTTTTGGACGCACCGGGATGCTCTATCTTACTGAATCCACGCATCGTTCTTTTCGAAAATCGATTCCGATTTTCGAGCCGGCGCGCTAGCCCGCCGCCTCCCGGAAGCGCTTCAGGGTCGACGGCGTATGCATTTGCCCGTAAAGCGCCGCCCAGAAGACTGGACGCTCGTCACGCGCAACGCTCTGCCAGACTGTATTCACAGCCCGCTCACCTGCCCAATAGGCATAGACAAAGGGCGCCCTCAATCCGTGACCGAGGAAGGCAAGGCGGCCTGAAACCGTCTTCTCCGACTGAAAGCTCGCCTGCGCGATAACCGGAACGATCGCTTCAAGCGGCTTGCCCTCGTGATGCATCATCCAGGCCGCGTTGCAGCGCAGGGCGCTTCTGAGGCGTTGCAGGGCAATGGCAACGGCATCGTCGGGCGTGTCGTCCCAGTCGAGAAAGGCCATGCCATTATCGGCAATCCCCTCAAACAGCGCACTAGACGCCGAAGACGTGACCACCTGCGCACCGTCCAGCGGCATGATGCCATCATTGACATAGGCATCGCGCAACCCAAGATGCACGAGATGGCCCGGAAAAGCCTCGTGGCTCGCCAGATGCTTCAGGTCATAGGTTGTATAGGGGAAATCCAGATTGAGCAGGACCTTGCGGCCGAGATAGTCACAATAGGCCGAAAACGGCTTGTCCGTGACGCCAACAGGTTCGATCCATTCCTGTGAAAAATCATACATGGTCTGGACGGTGCGTTGCCGCGCCTCGACCATGATCACGCGCAGGACTGAGATCACGTCGTCGGGCGCAACCCGTCTGGCCTCTTCCCAGCGGCAGATGTCGGTCGCAAGATCGCCGTCGCGAAACCCAAGTTCATCGAGCGCCTGACGCATGGCCATGCGGTATTCATCAAGGATTTCGTCCGACACCGGACCCGGCTCGATGCGGATCTGCCGTCGCAGCCGGTCGGCAAAGCTGATCGGCTTCGCCTCGAACGTATCGATCAGCGCCTCAAGCGAATCGATCATCTCCAGCATGTAGTCACGCCGGAGCGGCACGATGTCGGCGGCTGTCACTTTCTCTGCAAGGCCGGAAAGTGCATCGCGCACCTCGGCATAGTCCGTGAAGGCACGGGCATTGACGGGCGCGACGGCAACAGGGATCAGCCCTTCAGCATTCAGAAAGCCATCGGCGCTGCTCAGACTGCGGTAAAGCTGATCCAGCCCCGCGGTGATCTCTGCAAGTTCCCGGCCACACTCCATCATGACACGCCCGCGTTCAGACATGGCCGGCGACCTCCTTGGGATGATAGGGCGCCTCCATCAGGGCGACATCTTCATCGCTCAGCTCCACCTCAAGGGCCGCCACGGCAGCATCAAACTGATGCAGCTTGGAGATGCCGACCAGCGGAGCGGTGATTCCGGGGCGCGTCGCCACCCAGGCATAGGCAATTTCAGCCATCGAACGGCCGTGACGCCCGGCAACAGCCCGCACGGCTTCGATGACCTGGCTGTCCTGCCCGGCGGTGCGGTCATAAAGCGCGCCCGCCGTGCCATCGGTTTTTGCCCGCGTCGTGTCGCCACGCCCGGCCAGACGGCCACGGGCCAGCGGGCTCCACGGGATGACACCAATTCCCTCGGCCCGGCACATCGGCAGCATCTCGCGCTCTTCTTCACGATAGATGAGATTGTAGTGCGGCTGCATCGACACGAAGGGCGCCCAGCCATGGGCGCGCTGCAGGCCAAGCGCCTTCATGAACTGCCAGGCAAACATCGACGACGCGCCGAGATAGCGGACCTTGCCGGAACGCACGACATCATTCAGTGCGTCCAGCGTTTCCTCCAGCGGCGTCTCATAATCGAAGCGATGCAGCTGCCAGAGATCGAGATAGTCCGTACCAAGCCGCTTGAGACTGCCGTCGATGGATTCGAACACATGCTTGCGCGACAAGCCGCGATCATTCGGGTCATCACTCATCGGATTATAGAGCTTGCTGGCGATCACCAGCTTGTGACGGGGAAGCCCGGACAGGAGATTGCCCAGCACCGTCTCGCTGGCGCCGCGCGAATACATGTCAGCCGTATCGAAGAAATTGATGCCGAGATCGAGCGCCTTTTCCACAATCGGGCGCGCGCGCGCCTCGTCCAGCACCCATGGCGCCCAGTCCGGTGAGCCGAATGTCATGCAGCCAAGCCCCAGCCGCGACACTTTCAGACCAGTTTTCCCCAGAGAGATATAATCCATTAGTACACTACTTCCTGTTCAGCAATCTGTATCGAAAGGCGTTTCGTCACCGCAGAAACTGAGTTCCGTCAGCTTTGATCACCATTCGGGGCGTACGGATAGCATGAATGCACAAAATTAGCGCGTATGCAATTTGTATTCAAAAAATAGGCACCCCCTCTTGCCAATTGCAAAATGCTTGCTAGGCTGAGGGTGTATCAATTGGAAAGAACACATGTTCTCGATCGAAGCGTCCAGTATCGACAAGTCGCTCCCCGTGCCGGTGGGAACGCAATTGCATGGGCTGATGAGCTATACGCTTGCTTTCGGGAATATTCCGCACGGCACCAAGCTGCCCTCGGTGCGCCAGCTCGCCAACGACCTCGGCATCGCACCCATGACCGTGGCGGAGGTTTACAAGAAGCTTCGCGACGCCGGTCAGGTGGAAATGCGCCCCGGCCTTGGCGCCTATTCCGTTCTCGGCGCCCATCACAAGAACCGCGACGCGCTGCCGATTGATGAGCTCAGGCACGATATTGCCCACCTGATCGAAAAGGCGGAAAGCTTTGGCCTGTCGACCATGTCGCTGGTGTCGATGATCAATGCCCAGGCGCGCCTGCCAAAGGCGGAAGCCGCGCTCGACATCATTTTCGTCTGCATCTTCGAAGGCCCGGGCCGCGATTACGTCGAGGAGTTGAAGCCGGTCTTCGCGCCGCAGGATCATGTGCGTCTGGTGTCGCTGGACCTGCTCGGCAAATCTCAGGAATGGCGCGAGGCCTGCGAGAAGGCCGATATCGTGCTCACCTTCCTGCATCGCGAAGCGGAAGTGCGCAGCCATACGCCAAAAGCCAATGTTCTGGGACTGCACTTCATCCCTTCGCAACAGACACGGCAGAATCTGGCCGGACTCGATCCGCGCGCCCATATCGCCGCAGTCACGCATTTCAAGGAATATATCGCGATCATGCGGCCGAGCGTGCGCGAATTCGCGCCCCATGTCTCGGACATTGCAGTGACCTGGTCTTCGGCACCGGACCTGAAGGAAACACTCGCCCGTTGCGATGCCGTGGTCTTTGCCTCCGGCGCTGACGAGGTCGCGACACTCGCGGCCCCTGGCGCCTTCTGCTTCGAATACCGGCATGCGCCGGATCCGGGGCATATCGAAAGTGTGCTGACGCCCCAGCTTGCCCTGCTCCGGCGCCAGCACATGTCAACCGAAATCGCTGAGCCGCACAGCCCGCAAGAGAAGGCGGTCGCCTCGGCGCTTCGATCCTAACCAGAGGGACACAGATGAAATCACTCCTGCTTTCCACGACTTTCGCGGTGGCGCTGGCGCTTGGTGCAGCCCATGGCACCTTTGCCGCCGGAACCGATACCATCGTCATCGGCACCGATGTCGATGCCGGTACACTCGATCCGCGTCTCACCCGCGACACCACCGCCCAGCGCACCGCCAACCTGATCTATTCGGGCCTTGTCGATCTTTCCTCCTCGCTTGAACCCAAGCCCGAGCTTGCAGCAAGCTGGGAGAGCCCGGATCCGACCACGATCATCTTTCACCTGCGTCCCGATCTGACATTTTCCGACGGTTCGCCGCTGACCGCCGATGACGTCGTCTATACCTATCAGACGATCCTTGATCCGGATTTCAATGCACCGCAGCGCACGCTCTACACGCCGATCTCCGCCGTCGAGGCCGTCGATCCGCAGACGGTCAAGTTCACGCTCTCGGCTCCCTATGCACCGCTCCTGTCCTATCTCGACATGGGCATCGTATCCAAGGCGGCGGCAGAAGGCGGCCGTGACCTTGCCACAAACCCGCTTGGCGCCGGGCCGATGAAGCTTGTTGCCTGGAACCGCGGCAGTGACATCGAACTGGAAAAGAACGACAATTACTGGGGCGCCGCGCCGAAGGTCGCAGATGCCAAGATCCAGATCATTGCCGACAACACCTCCCGCGCCCAGGCACTGGAAGCCGGTGACCTTGATGCCATCCAGTCGCCGCTGTCACCGCAGGATATCAAGCGGCTCGAAAGCGATGACCGTTTCGGCAATGCCATCATGCCTGGCCTTGGCGTCACCTATCTGAACTTCAACGTTTCAGACCCGATGCTGTCGGATCCGGAAATGCGCCAGGCCTTTGCCATGCTGGTCGATCAGGATACGATCGTGAACCAGATCTATCAGGGTGTTGATGCGGTCGCGACCTCGGTTCTGATGCCGACCTCCTGGGCCTATTCCCCCGATATCAAGCAGCCGGCTTTTAATGTTGAAGGCGCCGTTGCCAAGTTCAACGAACTCGGCTGGAAGGACACCAATGGCGACGGCATTCTCGACAAGGATGGCAAGCCGCTGAAGATCACGCTTTCCACCCATTCGGAAGACCCGAACCGCGTTCAGTCGGTGGAATATCTGCAGGCCGTCTTCCAGTCTGCCGGCATTGATGCCGAGGTCAACATTTCCGACTGGCCGACCTTCTCGACCAATTATGTCCAGAAGGGCGAACACCAGATCGCATTGCTCGGCTGGCTCAACATCGTTGATCCTGACCGCCTTCTCTACGCGCAGCTGACCACCAATGGCTCGACCAACTGGGGTGGCTATTCCAACCCCGAGGTTGACAAGCTGCTGAACGAGGGACGCTCGAGCCTCGATCAATCCGTCCGCACCGAAGCCTATCAGAAGGCGGCGGCGATCCTTGCCAAGGACCTGCCCTATTACATCATCTCCGATCAGGGCTATCAGCTGTTCTATTCCAAGGACATCGCCTATCCGGTCGTCGCCAATCCGCGCGGCACCTTCCGTGGTCTGATCGGCATCGGCCAGTAAAACAACATCATAACCGGCCGGGCATGTCCCGGCCGGCTCCCCCCTTCCTCAATCAGGGTGAAAGACCATGGCCTTCAAACAGGTTCTCGGGCCGGACTTCTATGCGAAAGTGCATGCCGATATCCGGGCGAAAATGGCAGAGGCAGAGATCGATCTTCTGCTGCTCGATTCCAATGACGATGTGATCTACACAACCGGCTTTTCGCATTATACGACCGAGCGCCCGGTGGTCTTCGCCATCACGAAAGACCGCACCTTCCTGCTGATCCCCAAGCTTGAGGAAGCCCATGCGGCGCATCAGAACATCGCCGCCGAGCCAATCATCTATTTCGAGTTCCCCGGCGTCGATCCCTGGGCCGCCGTCCTCGGCCGCGCCCTTGCCGATGTGAAGGGCACGATCGCCCATTCCGCCAGCATCTCGCTGGCACGCATCGCCCCGATCAAGGCCGCCTTCCCTCAGGCAGACCGGGTGATCGCGACGGACATTGTCCAGAAGATGCGGCTGAAGAAATATCCCGAAGAAATCCTGCTGCACCGCGAGGCTGCCCGCATTTCCGATGAGATGGTGAAGGCCGGCGTCGCCCTGATCGCCGAAGCCATGGCCTCCGGCGGCTCGCTGCCAAGCGAGATCGAAATTGAATCCCACGTTTCGCGCCATGCGATGAAGATCATGCATGAAGATCATGAAAGCGTGATGCTGGTGCAGGGCCTTGCCAGCGGGCTGGTCTATTCCGGCGCGCGCTCGGCCTTTCCTCACGGCATGCCGACCGGCAATCCGGTGAAACGCGGCGAGAGCATCATCCTGTCGCTCGGCTGCCGCGTCGGCGGTCGGGCAGCGGAAAGCGAACGGACTTTGTTCATCGGCGAGCCGACCAAGACCCAGCAAGAACATTACGCCGTCGCCTTTGAAGCGCAGCGCCTCGGCACAGCCGGCCTTGTCGCCGGTCACACCTGCGCTTCCGCCGACAATCGCGCGCTTGCCTATATCCGCAACTCCGGCATGAGCGACTATCTCCTGCACCGGGTCGGCCATGGCATGGGCGTCATGTTCCATGAGCCGCCATGGGTGGAAGCCGGCGATGAGACCATTCTCGAGCCCGGCATGATCACCTCGTCAGAACCGGCCATCTTCGTGCCCGGCTTTGCCGGCTACCGCATCGCCGACACGGTTCTGGTGACACCGGATGGCCCCGACAGCATGACCCATTATCCGCGCGCATTCGAGGAGGTCATCATTGCCTGATCGCGTCAGAGAAAGAGCGGTGCGGGGTGCGCAGCCATGCTAGCCTATATCGTAAGACGCATCCTGCTGCTGATCCCGATGGCGATCGGCACGGTGATCGTCACCTTCTGTCTCCTGCTCCTGATCCCCGGCGATCCGGCTGCCGTTCTGCTCGGTCAGGAGGCAAGCCCGGAAGCGATTGCCAGCCTCAGATCCGCACTCGGCCTTGATCTGCCCTGGTATCAGCGGCTGCTTGGCTATTTCGGCGATCTTCTGCATGGCAATATGGGCATGTCGATCTTCCAGAACGAGCCGGTGGCAAAGATCATTGCCGACCGCCTGCCCGCCACGCTGGAACTGGCCTTTATCTCGCTCGTGATCGCTGTTGCCATCGGCATGACGCTCGGCGTGCTCGCCGCCATGCGCCAGGGGTCCTGGATCGATACCTTCGCCATGCTGTTTGCCCAGCTCGGCGTGTCGATGCCGGTCTACTGGCTCGGCCTGCTGCTGATGCTCGCCTTCGCCGTACAGCTCGGCTGGCTGCCGGCCGTCGGCCGTGGCGAGGGCATTGTCCCGGCCCTTGGTGACGCCTTTACCGGCAATCTGACCCCGCTGACCGATTCCCTGAAACATATCGCCCTTCCGGCGCTGGCGCTGGCGGCCAATTCGGCTGCCGTGATTTCGCGGCTGGTGCGCGCCTCAATGCTCGAAGTCATGCGCGAGGATTTCGTCCGCACCGCCTATGCCAAGGGCCTGCGCCGGCCGCGCGTCGTCATCCGTCATGCGCTCCGAAACGCGCTTCTGCCGGTGCTGTCGATCATCGGCCTGCGCTTCGGCGCCTTGCTCGGCGGCGCGGTGCTGACGGAAAGCATCTTTGCCTGGCCGGGTCTTGGCCAGCTGACCATCACCGCGATCTCGCAACGCGACCTGCCGCTCATTCAGGGCATCGTGCTGACTTTCGCGATCCTGTTCGCGCTGATCAATCTGATCGTCGATCTTCTTTATGCCGCGGTCGATCCGCGCATCAGGCTGGGGTAACGGTCATGCGTGTTCCAAAAGCTCTCCGCAACACCTCACTCGTCATCGGTGCGCTGATCTCCGGCGCCATCGTTCTGGCCGCGATCTTCGCGCCCTATATCGCCACCTATGATGTGGCGAAGATGGACATGATGCATCGCTTTGCCTGGCCAAGCGCCGGTCATATTCTCGGTACGGACAATTTCGGCCGGGATCTGTGGTCACGCCTCGTCTTCGGTGCCCGTGTGTCGATGTCGATCGCGCTGATTTCGGTTCTCGTCTCGGCGATCATCGGCACCGTTGTCGGCCTTGTATCCGGCTATTTCGGTGGCTGGGTCGATAATGTGCTGATGCGCATCACCGATGTCTTTCTCGGCTTTCCGCCGCTGATCCTGGCGCTTGCCATCGTCGCCGTGATGGGACCCGGCATTCTCAACATCGCCTTTGCCATCATCGTGGTGAACTGGACAGAATATGCCCGGGTTGTGCGGGCGGCGACACTGGTGCTGCGCGAACAGAATTATGTTCAGGCCGCAAAGGCGATCGGCGCCAGCCCTGCCCGCATCATCTTCCGTGAGCTGCTCCCCAACACCTGGGGCCCGATCATCGTGCTCGCCTCGCTTGGCGTCGGTACAGCGATCATCTCCGAATCCGCACTCAGCTTCCTTGGCTTCGGCCTGCCACCACCGACACCGACCTGGGGCTGGACGCTTGCCTATGGCACCCGCTTCATCCGCGATGAGCCTTGGCTTTCCATCATTGCCGGCGCCACCATCATGGTGAGCGTGCTTGGTTTCAACCTGCTCGGTGACGGGCTCAGAGATATCCTTGATCCGCGCCAGCTCACCCGCGGCGGCGGCAAGGCGAAATAACATTTAGAAATAGGGACTGCATAGACATGGTCAAATCCATTACCCCGATCCGCAAGGTTTTCACCCATCATGCCAATGGCAATGAAGCCGCGCTCTTGATGCATGAAATCACCGGCGAGACCGACGGGCCGACAATCGGCATTTCGGCTGCCATTCATGGCAATGAAAACACCGGTTCGCAGGCCATCCTCGAACTTTACCGGATCATCAAGGATCTGCCGCTGAAGGGAAAGATCGTGCTGGCGCCGGTCGTCAATCCCTATGCTTTTGCCGTCAACCATCGCTACGCGCCGAACGATGAGAACGACCTGAACCGCCAGTTTCCGGGCACGCCGACCGGCACCTACAGCCAGCAGCTTGCCTACTGCTTCGCCAATGAATTCCTGCGCAAGATCGACGTTCATATCGACCTTCACTCCGGCACGGATCGCCCGACGGTCGACTATGTCTATATCTGGAACAATGACGAACTGTCGCGTTCCTTCGGCTCCACCGTGCTTTACCGCCCGACCAAGGGCAAGGGCGGCACGGTCTTTGGCGGCACGACGACGGCAGTCACCGTCCAGGAGCGCAATATCCCGGTTGCCGTGATCGAGCTTGGCGGCGGCATCGTCGATCAGCGCCCCTATATCAAGCGCATCGTCGACGGTCTCCTGAACATGCTGAAGACGCTCGGTGCCATTGAAGGCGAACCGGTTGCCCCGCCGAAGCAGACGGTCGTGACCGAACTCACCGGCATCCGCCCGACCCGCGGCGGCTGGCTGGAGCCGCTCTGCCCGGCCAATGGTGAATTCATCAAGGGCGGTGATCTGCTCGGCCGCGTTGTCAGCCCCTTCACCTTCGAGGTGCTGGAAGAAATCCGGAGCCCTTATGAAAACGGCATCATGATCATGCAGCACCTGACCCGTAACCTCGTCGAGGCCGGTGATTATGGGTTCATGGTCGGCAATCTCGACGGATCAACCGATTGACAGAGTTCGGACCGCAGTGAGGAAGGCTCCCCCTTTCACCTGCCTCAAACCGGTCCGTTCGCCGGCCACCTGCAGACCCGAAACGGGTGGCCGGCCATCTTTGAGAAACAGGAGCGCAGATGATGCAGACAAAAGCAGAGGCCGCACCGGCGATCCGCGTTGTTGATCTCAATATCGAGATCCGCAGCGATCGCGGCAGCTTCCCGGTTGTCTCCGACATGAACCTGGCGGTCGCGCCCGGCGAGACGCTCTGCATCGTCGGCGAGAGTGGCTGCGGCAAATCCATGACCGCCCTTTCGCTGATGCGGCTGCTGCCGGAAGCCGCCCGGGTGACATCCGGTAGGATTGAGATCGATGGAACCGATTTTCTGTCGCTGCCGCAGCGCAAGGTGGAAGACTGGCGCGGCGAGCAGATCGCGATGATTTTCCAGGAGCCGCTCACCGCGCTCAACCCGGTGCTGACCATCGGTGAACAGATCGTCGAAGCCGTGCGGCAGCACCGCCGGACATCGCGCCGGCAAGCGCTTGCCCGTGCTGTCGAAGTCCTCAAGCTGGTGCAGATGCCGGATCCCGAACGCCGGGCCAAACAATATCCGCACGAACTGTCCGGCGGCATGCGCCAGCGCGCCATGATCGCCCTTGCGGTCGCCTGCGACCCGAAGATCATCATCGCCGACGAACCGACCACGGCACTTGACGTCACCATCCAGGCCCAGATCCTCGGGCTGATCTCCGAATTGCAGAAGCGCCTCGGCACGGCCCAGATCCTGATTACCCATGATCTCGGCGTCGTCGCCGAAGTCGCCGACAAGGTGATCGTCATGTATGCCGGCCGCCGGGTCGAGGAGGCGAGCGTTTACGATCTCTTCGACCGCCCGCTTCACCCCTATACGCGCGGGCTGCTCGGCGCCATGCCGCGTGCCACCACCATTGAGCGCGAGGATGGACGGCTCACCGATATTCCCGGGACCGTGCCGCCGCTCTTCGATCTGCCGAAAGGCTGTGCCTTTGCGCCGCGCTGTCCGGGTGCCTCGAAGCGCTGCCTTGAAGAACGCCCGCCCTTTGAAGAAAAGACCCCCGGCCACTGGGCCGCCTGCTGGGAGCATGACAATGCCGCATGATGAAGCCCCCCTGCTCGAGGTTCAGGACCTGGAAGTGCATTTCCCCATCCGCGCTGGCGTGTTCAAGCGGCAGGTCGGCGCAGTGAAGGCAGTCGACGGCGTTTCCTTCACGCTCAAGCGTGGCGAAACGCTGAGCCTTGTCGGCGAATCGGGCTGCGGCAAGTCGACCACCGGCCTGGCGCTGATGGGCCTCGTCAAGCCGACCGGCGGCAGGGTCCGCTTCGAGGGCAAGGAGATCGAGGGTTTCAGGCGTGCTGCCGTCAAGCAGTATCGCCGGCGGATGCAGATCGTCTTTCAGGATCCTTTTTCATCGCTCAATCCACGCCACAAGGTGCGCGACATCATCCGCGCACCGCTTGATGTCCACCATATCGGCACGCCGGCGGAGCGCGAGCAAGCGGTTGCCGAGCTGATGCAGCGCGTCGGCCTCAGACCCGATCAGGCCGATAATTACGCCCATCAGTTTTCTGGCGGCCAGCGCCAGCGCATCGGCATCGCCCGCGCTCTGGCGCTGAAACCCGATGTCATCGTCTGCGATGAACCGGTCTCCGCACTCGATGTTTCGGTTCAGGCACAGATCCTCAATCTTCTGATGGACCTGCAGCGTGATCTCGGCATTTCCTATCTTTCGGTTTCGCACGATCTCGGTGTTGTCGAGCATATCTCCACACGTGTGGCAGTGATGTATCTCGGCCGCATCGTCGAGATCGGTGAGAAAACGCAATTGTTCGAAAAGCCGCTCCATCCCTATACCGAACTGCTGATGCGCTCGGCGCCATCGCTCGACCCGCGCCATCGGCACGCCTTCTCAACCTCCAGCGATGATATTCCAAGCGCCACCAACCGGCCTTCGGGCTGCGCCTTCCATAAACGCTGTCCGCTGGCGACCGACCTCTGCCGGACCGATGATCCGCCACTGACGCGCCGGGAAGCGGCGGAACATCGCGTTGCCTGCCATCATCGCTGAACGAAACGGATAATTCCCATGATCAATTCCACGCTTTTCACAGGCGGCCGCATTCTCGACCCGCATTCGGCTACACTGGTTGATGGTCTTTCGGTGCTGGTTGAGGGCGACCGCATCAAGGCGGTTGGCGCCGATGTCGAAGCGCCGGCGGATGCGCGCGAGATCGCCCTTGGCGGCCGCACATTGATGCCCGGGCTGATCGATTGTCATGTTCACGTCGGGGCGTGGTCGCTGGATCTGTGGGGAAACATGGTCGTGCCCGGCTCACTGGCCGCCCTTCGCGCCGCAAGCGTGATGGAAGAGGCACTGGGACGCGGCTTCACCACGTTGCGCGATCTCGGCGGGGCCGATGCAGGCCTTGCCCGTGCGGTGGAAGATGGGCTGATCGATGGCCCACGCCTGATCGTCTGTGGCAAGGGGCTGACGGTGACCGGCGGCCATTCGGACCTGAGAACCCGCAGCGACAACCGGCCGGGTCTGCTGTCGGACCGGGTTGGTTCCATGGGATTGATCGTCGACGGCGTCGACAATGTCCGCGCCGCCTGCCGGACCATGATCAAGGAAGGCGCGAAATTCATCAAGGTCATGGCCAATGGCGGCGTCTCCTCCCCCAATGACCCGATCCACTCGATCCAGTATTCGCGCGACGAGATCGCGGCCATGGTCGAGGAAGCCGACAATGCCGGTTTTTATGTTGCAGCCCATCTCTATACCGACCGGGCCATCGAACGCTGTGTCGAACTTGGCGTCCGCTCGCTTGAACATTGCAATCTGATCACGGCCGAAACCGCGCAGAAAGCCGCAGACAGAGGCTGCATATCCATTCCCACCCTCGTCGCCTATGAGGCGCTGGCGCTGGAAGGCGAAGCCCTTGGCCTCGGCGCTTCGGAATTCGCCAAGATCGAGACCGTCAGACAGGGCGGGCTCGCCTCGCTGGAAATTATGCGCGACGCCGGCCTCAAAATGGCTTTCGGCTCGGATCTTCTCGGCGAATTGCGCAAATATCACTGCATGGAGTTCGAGATCCTCGCCCGGGTTCTCACACCGGCCGAGATCATCCGCTCGGCAACGGTTGTCGGTGCTGAACTGTGCCAGATGGACGGTGAGATCGGCATTGTCGCAGCGGGCGCTTCAGCCGACCTCCTGGTGATCGATGGCAATCCGCTCGATGATATCACGCTTCTCGGCGGAGATGGCGCCCACATGGACATGATCATGGCGCGGGGCCGCATGCATAAACGCTCCATCTGAGCAACCCGGGCAACCGTTCTGCCCACATTGCAGCGTCACCAAGGTTTCATCGCGTCCGCCTGCCTGTCACCGGTTGTGTCCTCTCCCAGTCAAAATCTCCTCCCGCCCGAGCCGAGTGGCGGCCAAGGCCAGGTGCTAGAGTTGCAGCGCCTAGCAGAGGGGACCACCGGGAGTATGACGCATGGGATTTTTATTGGCATCGGACAACGGCCTGCGCAATGCCCTGATCATGGGAATGAGCACGCTGACGATTCTGGCCGGAACGACGATCGCGCCATCGCTTCCCGGCATTGTCGACCGCTTCTCCGAGACACCGGACGTGGCGTTCTTCGCCCAGATGATCCTCACCGTCCCGGCGCTCACCATCGCAGTGACGGCCCCGTTTATTGGCATGATCGCAGACCGTTTCGGACGGCGTCAGCTGCTGCTCGCCAGCCTGCTTGTCTATGGCCTTGCCGGCGCCGGTGGCCTCTATCTCGATTCCATCAAGGCCCTGATGATCAGCCGCGCTGTTCTCGGTATCGGCGTCGGTGCCGTGATGACGGCCACCACAACGCTGGTCGGCGACTATTTCGAGGGGGCTGAGCGGATCCGCTTCATGGGTCATCGCTCCACGGCGATCAGTCTCGGCGGCATCGTGTTTCTGGTGGCGGGAGGGGCGCTGGCTAGCCTCAGCTGGCGAGCGCCCTTCGCCATCTATCTGGTCGCACTGATCTTCCTGCCAATGGCCTGGCGCTTGATCAGGGAGCCGGAGGCGAGCACACGCGCACCCTCCGAAGACGGGATCGGGCGTAGCATCTGGCAGGAACATGCGCGCCATCTTCTGCTCTATCTGGCAGGCATCGTTCACTTTCTGGCCTTCTATTTCATCTTCACCGAGATCCCATTCCGCGCCAGCCAGCTCGGTATCCGCTCGACAGCCACCGTCGGTATCATCCTCGGCACGATGACGCTGTTCTCGGCGCTTCTTTCAATGGTCTATCCATGGGTCAGGGCGCGCACATCCACTGCAACAATGTTCGCGATCGGCTTCGCGCCAATTGCGCTCGGCTTTGCGGCAACCTCGTTTGCCACCAGCGTTGGCGGGCTCATTCTTGCCATGGCGATCACCGGCTGTGGTGCCGGCCTTCTCACCCCCAACCTGTCGGCAACCGCTGTCGCCAGGGCGGCGCCGCCCATGCGGGCCCGCGTCGCAGGCGCGATGACGGCGTCCATCTTCCTCGGCCAGTTCCTGTCCCCGGCATTCACATTCCCGCTCGCTGAAACCTTCGGCGGGCTTGCCACATTCCGGATCCTTGCCGGTCTTTATCTTCTGCTCGCCGCCCTCGCGCTTGCAGGCGCCGGCCTCAGCCGGCGCGCAATGCTCGAAACACCCTGAAAACAACGCCCCTCAGGCGATTCCCCCGAGGCAGACATATTTGATCTCCATGAATTCCTCGATGCCATATTTCGAGCCCTCGCGGCCGAGACCTGAGGACTTGACGCCACCAAACGGCGCCTCGGCGGTGGAAATGAGCCCGGTATTGACGCCGACCATGCCGTATTCAAGCGCTTCGGCGACCCGGAAGACACGTGAAAGATCGCGGGCGTAAAAATAGGAGGCGAGGCCGAATTCCGTGTCGTTGGCCATGGCGATCACATCGGCCTCATTCTCGAACCGGAAGATCGGCGCGACCGGCCCGAAGGTCTCCTCCCGCGCGATCGCCATCGCCTGCGTGACCCCGGCCAGCACGGTCGCGGCGTAGAAGGTTCCGCCGAGCGGATGGCGCGCTCCGCCCGTCATCAGCCGTGCACCATTGCCGAGCGCGTCGCCGACATGATCCTCGACCTTGGTAAGGGCGTCCTCGTCGATCAGCGGTCCGAGCACGACGCCTTCATCGAAACCATTGCCGGTCGCAAGCCCGCCGACGGCAATGGCAAGCTTTTCCGCAAAGGCATCATGAATACCCGCCTGCACATAGATGCGGTTGGCGCAGACGCAGGTCTGGCCATTGTTGCGGAACTTGGCGATCACCGCCCCCTCGACGGCCGCATCGAGATCGGCATCGTCGAAAACGATGAAGGGGGCATTGCCGCCCAGTTCCAGCCCGAGCTTCTTGATCGTCGGCGCGCATTGGCTGTAGAGCGCCGCCCCGACCGCGGTCGAACCGGTGAAGGTGAGTTTGCGCACGATCGGGCTTGCGGTCATCTCCGCACCGATCGGGCGCGGTGCGCCGGTGATGACGCTGAAAAGCCCGGGCGGCAGACCGGCGCGTTCGGCGAGAACGGCGAGCGCGAGGGCGGAGAACGGCGTCTGTTCGGCTGGTTTCAGCACCATGGCGCAGCCGGCGGCAAGCGCCGGCGCCGCCTTGCGGGCAATCATCGCATTGGGGAAGTTCCATGGCGTGATCGCCGCGACGACGCCGACCGGCTGCTTCATCACCAGGATGCGCTTGTCTGTCTGATGACCGGGAATGATATCGCCATAGACCCGGCGGGCCTCCTCGGCGAACCAATCGATGAAGCTGGCGCCATAGGCGATCTCGCCCTTCGCCTCGGCGAACGGCTTGCCCTGTTCGAGCGTCAGGATTGTCGCGAGATCGTTCTGGTTTTCCATGACCAGTTCAAACCAGCGGCGCAGGATAAGGCTGCGGGTTTTCGCGGTCTCGCCTGCCCAGCGTTTCTGGGCGACTTCGGCGGCGGCAATCGCCTCACGGGCAGACGCCGCGCCGAGATCCGGCACATGACCGATGATGGTGCCGGTCGCCGGATCCGTGACGGCAATGGCCGTATCCGGCACGGTATCAACCCACCGGCCGGCAATAAATGCCTGCTGGCGGAAGAGTGAAGGATCTTTCAGTTGCACGGAGATCGCCTTTCCGATTGAGGATTGTCATCATCGTGCAGCTTCCCCGATCGGCGATTGGCGCGCTCTTCCCAGAGTCGCCAAATCATGGCAGCGCTTCAGTCGGAGGGAGGCGAGTGGTCGATGCGCGCATTGCGCTGAAGCACCTCGGCCCGGTATTCGCGCGGCGAGATGCCGAAGCGCTTGCGGAAACTGCGCGAGAAATGCGAGGCGTCGTTGAACCCCCAATTATAGGCCACCTGGCTGATGCCGCCGGTCCTGTCGGCCTTGGCGATGTCGCGGCGGCAAAGCTCCAGCCGTTCGGCCAGCACATATTGCATCAGCGTGGTGTTGTTCTGCAGAAAGATCTTGTGCAGGTAGCTGACGGTGATGCCCATGGCATCAGCGGTCTTCACCGGGTTGAGATCCGGATCGTCGATATGCGTTTTGATATAGGCCTTGATCCGCTGCAGCGTCGCGGCGGTTCCGAATGTCGCAGCGCCATGCGAAACGGTTTCGTCGCAGTCGTAAAGCGTTGCCACCAGTAGACTGATGACGCTTTCGGCAAGCCCGTCCAGCACCGATTGCCGCTGGCCGACCGGCGAGGCCAGCAATCCGCCCATCAGCCCGGCCAGCATCGCCACCTTGTGCGGATCGTAGCGGATCTGCTCGTCGATATGCATTTGCAGATCGGTCACACGCTTCAGGAGATCGCTCTTCGGGATCGTCAGCACCAGGCTTTGCGACGCTCCGTCGAATTCCAGTTCATAGGGTTCCGCCGCGTCATAGATGATCATCGAACCCTGCGGGATCGCCATTTCGCGATTGCCATTGAACCGGGCGCCGTCATTGCGCACCTGAACATGGGCGAAGCAGAGGTTCTCGCGCGAGCGGGCGCGAACGGCCCGATGCGCCGTTGAAATTTCAACGCCGTGAATGGCGCAAAGACCGAAAGATCGGGTGACCATGCTGCCAACGAAATTTGCGGTGCTGCAACGGATATCCATGCCGCTATGGCGATCGACATTGCTCTTCCAGTAACTCAATCGCTTGGCTGGCGGAACCTCCAGACTGTTCACCGAAGGCTGCATGAAACTGCCGTAAAGCGGCGCCTCTGCCGGTGGCGCCTTGACGGCACCCGACAAACCCATTCCCATGATATCTCCTCCCATTTTCAACCGACTATACGCCTGCGGCAAAACGGCGCAAGAAAACTTGGCTTTTGATAAATTCATCGGCAAATGGTGATGGACTCTGGAACAAGACTGGCCTTTGCTGGCCGAGCACCATGGGAGGCAGACAAAAACTGGCGGTGCCATTGACCGGGGAGGAAAGGTTGACGTCCACCAGAATCACAGACGTGCCGGAACAGCTGCGTTCCGGCCGTTCGCACACACATTTGCTCGAAGGTACGGCCCGTCGCGTCGCCTCGGTGGCCGTGGCGGCCATATTGCTCATTGCCTTTGCCAATGTCCTCGACATCATTCTCAGAAACGGCTTCGGCCGCTCGCTCTATGGGCTGAACGAGATCAACGCCTATCTCGTCGCCATCGCCGCAGCGACCTGCCTGCCTTACGGGCTGCATGTCGGCGCCGCTCTGGTGATCACCGTTCTCGAACGGAAGGTCTCGCACACGGCGTCGAAGCTGATGGCACTGTTCGCCGCCAGCCTGACAATGCTGTTCTTCGGGCTCGTCGCCTGGCGCGTGTTCGAGGTGGCCCAGACAATGCAGCGAACCGGTCAGACAACGATCATGACCAATGTCGCAACAGCGCCCTTCGTCTATGGCATGACGATCGCCCTGGTGCTCGCCGCGCTGGTCATGGCGGTGCAGATCGTCAGAAATGCCCGCGAAGCGCTGGCGATTGGCGGCCTTCCCGGTCTTGCGGGCACGGTTCTGCTCGGCCTGATCCTGTCCTGGGTCGCGCTCTCGATGATGGGCATTCTGCCCGGCAGGCCATTCACCGTGCTTGCCCCTCAAAACCCGCTCATCCTGGCGCTCCTCGTCTTCATCGGCATGTGGGTCTTGATCCTGCTGACGGTCCCGATCGGTGTCGCCATGGGCATTGCCGGCCTCATCGGCACGGCGACAATGCTGGACAGTGGCGCCTCCCTCGACGTGCTCGGATCGGAAATCACCAGTTTCGTGCTGCAGGATGGCATGAGCGTATTGCCGCTGTTCCTGCTGATGGGCGCCTTCGCCTCGGTGGCTGGCATCGGCTCCGACCTTTATCGCCTCGCCAATGCAATGGTCGGCCATATTCGCGGCGGGCTTGCCCATGCCTCGATCCTCGCCTGCGCCGCTTTCGGCACGCTGACCGGCTCGTCGATCGCAACGCAGATGTCGATTGGCCGCATCGCGCTTGGTGAAATGCGCGCCCGCAACTATTCGGCGGAATTATCGTCCGGTTCGATCGCCGCCGGCGGCACGCTCGGACAGCTGATCCCGCCATCATCAGCCCTGATCCTATATGCCATCATGACGCAGGAATCCGTCGGTAAGCTGTTCGTCGGCGCCATTCTGCCCGGCATTCTCGCGACCATCCTCTATATGGGTGCTGTGGTGATCTGGCTGATCCTGTTTCCCAAACATGCTGAAGCCGGACCGCGTGCCCCCCTCGGAGAACTTGCCGATGCGGCAAAGAAATCATGGTCGGTGCTGCTGCTGCTGGCCGTCGTCCTTGGCGGCATCTATTTCGGCTTTTTCACCGAGCTCGAGGCCGGTTCTGTCGGGGCGGCCGGAGCCTTCGTGATCGCTGTTGCACGCGGCAAGATCAACGTCGAAAGCTTCTGGCAGACCATGGCGGAAACGACCCGGACGCTGGCGATGATGTATTCGCTGATCTTCGGCGTCACCATGCTCTCCTTCTTCTTCGGCATTTCCGATGTGCCCGGCGCCTTTGTCTCGCTCGTCAACACGCTCGGCCTGCCGCCGCTCGGCGTGATCATTGCGCTGATCGCCTGCTATCTGGTTCTTGGTACCGCCATGGATGCCTTCGCGATGATGGTGATCACCATCCCGATCTTCGTGCCTCTGGTGGAAAATCTCGGTTATGATCCGATCTGGTGGGGCCTGATGACGATCATCTGCGTCGAGGCTGGCATGATCTCGCCGCCGTTCGGCATCAATATCTTCGTCATCTCGGCGCTTGACCGCTCGATCCCGCTTGCAACCGTCTATCGCGGCTGCTGGCCCTTCTTCGGCTCCACGATCCTCAAGATCATCCTGCTGATCCTGTTTCCGGCGATCGTCACCTTTCTGCCGTCGACCATGTAACGTTCGGTCGACTGAGCACAAAGAAACGGCCGGAGCGCTGCTCCGGCCGTTTTCGTGTCTCAATCGTTGCGGGCGGTCAGAAAGCGAGACCGATATTGTCCCATTCGTGATCGCGCCAGTCGAGCCGGCGACCGATCTCCCGGTAGCTTCCGTCATGATAGAGAAGCGGCTCTCCGTCAGAAAACCGCACATGCCGGATCAGGCCGACGAAGACGAAATGCGTGCCGTGCTCTGTCTTCGAAACAAGCTCGCACTCGAAGCCGACGAGGGCACCCTCGAGCAGAGGCTGGGCAAGATATGGCGAAGCGGTCCAGCATCCGCGCTCGAAGCGCTCATCGGGCTCAAGGCCCGGCAATGCGCACTGGGTGGCGACATCCGCCTGCCCGACGCTTGCGAGGTTGACCGAGAAAGCGCCAGCCGCCTCGATCACCGCCGCCGGACGCGCCATCCTGTGGATGCAGACGAGAAGCTGCGGCGGCTCGGCAGAGAGCGAGGTCACCGCGGTCGCAGTCATGGCGATGCGGGTTCCGGCCGAGCGGCTGGCAATGATCGCCACCTGCGCCGGAAGCGAGCGCATCGCCCGCTTGAAGTCAGCAATGCCGATGGCTTCCGCCACCGTGTCGCCTGTCGTCATGGCTCTTCTCCTTCTGATCGGCCCTTGCCGCCCGCCAACCGGGCGAACACCTTTCGCAGCACGTCAGAGTGCGGTCTTCGTCCGCCCCGACATCGCCATCGCCTCGAGCATCAGCGTATAGCCGAGGTGATCCTGAAGCTTGCGCCGGAGCTCGAGCGTCATGATCTGACGTGTATTGCGCAGATGCATGTCATCATGGCGGGCAAGCTTGCGGGCCCAGTACCAGGCGCGATCCATCAGCTGATCGCGGGGCAGCACCTCGCCGACAAGGCCCATGGCCTGCGCCTCATGCGCCGAGAGGCTTTGCGAGGTCATCAGGAAATAACGCGCCCGGTTGAAACCCATCAGCGCCGGATAGACGATGTTGACGCCATCGCCGGGCGCAAGACCGCTGTCGAAATGGCCGGCATCCTCGATCACGGTATTCTCCGAGGCGAGCACGATGTCGGAAAGCAGCGGGATTTCCGAATGGCGGATGCAGGGTCCGTTGATCGCCGAGATCATCGGCGCCTGGATCTCCAGCAGATTGGCAAGCAGGTGCCGCCCGTCGAAGACGATCCGGTCCATATCCGCAATCGGCCTTGCCTGGCGCGATGTTGCCGGCGGGCGCGGCCCGGAGAATTCATCCCCCGTGCCGGTGAGGATCACCACCCGGTTTTCCCGGTCCATGGCAATGTCATGGAAGGCATGCGGCCATTCCTCGTGCGGCAGCGCCCCCCAGCGGAGCGGCCCGCCATCGGTATGGGCGGTGATGAGCAGGATGCCATCGCCATCCCGCTCCATCCGCAAGGTCTCGTAATCATCCTTGTAGTCGCTGAACTTACGCATATTGTCCTCCCTCAGTCCGTTCCGGGGGCATGGCCCCGATAGGTATCCATCCCGATCCACAGCTTTGAAAAACGCCAGAGGCCATCGCCCCCGAGCCGGCATTCGGCCTCATAGGCGCAGGAAACGACGAGGCGGATGCCTTCGGCATCGGCGGCCGAAACGATGCCATAGGCGCGGCATTGCGCCCGTCCGGATTCGATGACGGCCGTTTCGATATTGGTGATGGCATGGCGGCGCTGATCGCTCTGGGTCGCCGCAACCCGGCCGAAATTGGCGGCAATCGCCGCCGCGCCGTGATGGGTTTCGAAAGGCGGCCCGGCAATGGAAACCTTCAGCTCCGCATCTTCTGCAAAAAGCTCAACCATCGCCGCGTGGTCAACCTCGTCATGGGCGATCCCGTAGCGCGCGAAGAGCTCGCCGATCGCAAGACGCACCGCAACACCATCCGGAGTGACCGGCTGGCGCGGTGGCAAGGTGAGCAGTCCGGCACGGCTTGCCCAGGCCTGAACAGGAATGTAGCGCATCAGACGATCCCCCGCCCGCCGCCGACGACAATATTCTGCGCGGTGATGAAACGGGCCTCGTCCGAGGCGAGGAACAGGATCGCCGCGGCGACATCCTCCGGCTCGCCGTAATGGCCCATCGGAATGGTCGCCTCGACGCGGGCGCGGGTTTCCGGCGGATGCTTCGCCGTGGCTGCGGTCTCGATCGGCCCGGGCGAGACGGCGTTGACCGTGACGCCGTGACGCGCCACCTCGATCGCCAGGACCCGGGTGAAGCCGACCACGCCGGCCTTGGCGGCGGCGTAATCGGCAAAGCGCGGTGTCGGCATCAGCCAGCTCACCGAGGAGATATTGACCACCCTTCCGTAGCCGCGTGTCCTCATGCCGGGAACGATACGCCGGCAGATCAGCATCTGCGAGGTCAGCGAGAGATCGAGCACCTCGGCCCAGTCTTCCGGATTGCTGTCGCAGAACTCGCCGCCGCCCTTGCCGACGGAGGAACGGCCGACGCCGTTGACCAGGACATCACAAGGCCCGAGCCTGGCCTCGGCCCTGTCGAGGGTTTCGGCAAGATGAGAACGGTCGGTGACATCGAGGATATAGGCCTCGGCGCTGCCGCCCGATGCCCGGATTTGCGCAACCGTCTCCTCGACCGCCGGTGAAACGTCGATGGCCGCAACCTTCGCGCCTTCGCGCGCGAGCCGCAACGCCGTCGCCCTGCATATGCCTGATGCTGCCGCCGTGACGATGGCGGTCTTTCCTTCAAATCGCATGTCGCTCCTCGCTCACTGTTTTTTTGACCCTCGCGGGCGGGAGCGTGCGATGTCCAGAGCCACGGCGAAGGTTTCGCGTCCTGAGCAAAAGAATGGCGACAAGCGATCAAGCGACCCCGCCTGCCCCACGCTACTCAATTGGAAAGGCGGAGGAAAAGCCATGCGCATCGATGTACTCGACGACTGGGCGGATATTGCCGAGAGCGCCGCTGACTGGAGCGAATTGCGACAGCGGGCTGACGTGATCATCCATCGCACCGCTCTTGCCGGCGACGCGCTGGCAGCGGCACTTTCTCAAAGCGATGTCATCGTGCCGCTGCGCGAGCGCAGCGTCTTCGACCGCAGAACGCTGTTGTCGCTCGACCGGCTGAAGCTTGTCGCCCAGACCGGGGCCACGGTCCGCCATTTCGATATCGCCACACTGCGCGAGCGCGGCGTCACCGTCTGCTGGTCCGGCGATTATCATCCCGAGGAAACCGCCGAATTCGCCTTCGGCCTGATGATCGCCGCCGAACGCGGCATCGTTGATGGTGCGGCGGCGATCGCCCGTGGCGGCTTCATGGAGCAGACGGGACTTGGCCGGCGGCTTTCCGGCCGGACACTCGGCATCCTCGGTCCTGGCCGGATCGGGGGACGCCTGGCACGCATGGCGCTTGCCGCCGATATGAAGGTGCTTGCCTGGTCGCGCAGCCTCGATCGGGCCGAGGCCGCCGCCCGTGACATAACGGCGGTTTCGCGCGACGAACTGATGGCGCAGAGCGATATCGTGTCACTCAACCTTCCCCTGACGCCACAGACCCGCGGCATGATCGGCCGGGGCGAACTCGCTTTGATGAAACCGGGCGCGCTTATCCTCAACACGGCGCGGGCAGCGCTAGTGGACGGGCCGGCCCTGCTCGAAGCTCTTACGGCGGGGCGCATCCGCGCCGCGCTCGATGTCTTCGAGGAGGAACCCCTTCCTGCGGACCATCCCTTCCGCCGCCTTCAAAATGTGACGCTGACACCTCATCTCGGCTACGCGACGCAGGAATGCATGGGCATGTTCTATCGCCAGTCGATCGAGAACATTCTCGCCTTCATCGACGGAAATCCGGTCCGCGTCCTCGATTTCTGATGCCTGCCGCTCACCCGCGCCCGGCCTTTTCCAGCTCCTCCTTCAGGATCGGAAGGGCCAGCATATGGGTCTGGACGCCCATCAGCGCGATCATCCGCACCACAGAGATGATCTCGGCATCGCTCGCGCCCTTTTCCCGCGCCTTGCGCACATGCACCCGCGTTCCCTCCATGTGGACATGCTGGGGCAGGAGATCGATGGCGATATAGACGAGTTCCTTCATCTTCGCCGGAAGATGCGAGG
This sequence comes from Martelella sp. HB161492, assembly GCF_013184775.1. Taxonomy (GTDB): domain Bacteria; phylum Pseudomonadota; class Alphaproteobacteria; order Rhizobiales; family Rhizobiaceae; genus Martelella. Next base: position 13,765 of record NZ_JAATVV010000013.1, on the reverse strand, counting down.
TCGACCATGGCACGCCGGAAAAGCCGGCATAGGCGGTGACGAGTTCCGGAGCGAAATAGGTCATCGTCTGCCAGGCGGGCGTGAGTGGGCCGCGCTTTGCCTCGAAGGCCGCATGCGCGGCCTTTGCGCTGGCCTTGCGCGCGGGATCGGCGGTCTCGCGGATCGTCTCGAGGCCACCCTCATCCTCGGAAAGGATCAGCATGCCGGGAATGGTGCCGTGAATGCCGAGCACGGAGGTGAGTTCGAGCACCTCGCGGATCTCGCCAGCGGTCGCTCCTTCGGCAAGCGCTGTGGCGATATGGGCACGCAGCATGTCGGCATTGAGATGAACGACCGTCGCGTTGATGGCGATCTGGATCAGCGCCTGATCCTTCTTCGAAAGCGCATTCGCATCGGCAATCGCCTCGGCCATGGCCGTGAATTCTGCCGCCAGCGGCGGATCCATCTCGGCAACCACGGCAAGCGCCGGATGGGCGATGCCGAGTGCTTTCTCCAGCCGGTGAAAAAGAGCCTCGTCGGTCATGCTTAAATCTCCTCCATTGGGTCGTCGCGGCGAGACTAGCCTGCCTCCGCCTCTGCTTTTGGTCCCGCAGACGACAAAGCCTTGCGTTTTCGACCAGGCCCTATCGCTGGCCACTTGCTCCCGCGCCAAGCCAGAGGTAGGCGACTCCATGACAAGACAGGAGGCGCCCGCATTCTCATTGTTGGCGACCAGGGTTCAAGCTTTGTTTTCGGAAATCAGGGAGGAGTTCATGAAAGCAATGATGAAATGGATGGCGGGTGCCGCATTTGCGCTGCTCGCGTCTTCAGGGGCGCAGGCCGCAGACTATACGATGAAGATCGCCGCCGGCGCATCGTCGTCGGGCAATGTCTGCAACAACTATCTGGATGTCTGGGCGGAAAAGATCAAGGAACAGTCCGGCGGCCGGATCGATTACAAGCTCTATTGCGATGGATCGCTCGCCAAGATAGGCGATGCAGTCAACCGGGTTCAGCAGGGCATCGCCGATGTCGCCTGGGATATTCCGAGCATCTATGGCGCACGCTTTGCCGGTCTGAACGCCGTCGGTGTTCCGGGCCTTTACGAAGATCCGGAACCGGTCTCGGGGGCTCTCTGGAACGCTTATGAAAGCGGCGCACTTGGCAAGATCGACGATGTCCGGCTGCTCTGGGTCCAGGTGGTCAACAACAACTCCTTCTTCCTGCACGAGCCGCTTGCCGATCCCACCCATCTCGATGGCGTAAAGCTCGGTCTCGGCAGCCAGATCCGCGCCAAGGTCGTTGAAGGCCTCGGCGGCGTTCCGGTGGCGCTGAAGGTTTCCGAATATTATCAGGCCGTATCCAAGGGGGCAGTCCAGGGGCTGATGACCACGGCGGGCTCGGTCTTTGACTTTGGCGTCAACGAGCTCGTCAAGGAAGTCTACGAGGCGCCCTTTGGCGGCGGCCTCACCATCACCGTGATGAACAAGGATTTCTATGCCAAATTGCCCGATGACCTGAAGAAGGTGATCGACGACAATTCCGGCTACGAAACCTCGAAATGGGCGGCAGCCTATCTGCGCGACGAGGAGAACAATCAGATCGGCGCCATGCAGGGGGTTGAGGTGAAGGTGGCAACGCCCGACGAGGTGAAGGCGCTTGCCAGGGGCATCGACGCCGGGCGCGATGCCTTCCTCGCCAGTGCGCCTGAAAACGCCGACTATGTCGCGGCGATCGAAAAGGCGATCGCGGCGGAGGGCGGCAAATAGTGCTATCGTGATCGGGTCATCCGGGGCCGGGCGTGATGCCCGGCCTTTTTAGTGAGGTTTTTCATGCGCTTCGAGATTGAAACCTATGACGCGCAGGAAGGCGCGGCGAAAGCACTCGCCGACCGGGCGCTTGGCGTTTCGGCGGACGGGATCGGCGGTCCCTTCAACATGCTGCTGAAATCGCCCGCGACCGGCGCGAAGGTCATGGACCTGCTCGACCATTTCAATGGTGGTGGATCGCATCTCGACAGCCGCACCCGCCGCCTTGCTGTACTGATCCTCGCCCGAAAATCCGGCGCCCGTTATGCCTGGTGGACGCATCGCCGGCGGGCGCTGGCGGCCGGCGAATTTTCCCCCGCACAGATTGCCGCCATCAACGGAAAACGTCTTCCCGAAGGCCTCGATGAACGCCTTGTTCGCGTGCATGCCTATGTCAGCGCGCTCGCTGCCGGAACGCCGACGCCGGAACCGGTGCTGAAGGCCCTCAAGGCCGTGATGAGCGAGGCGGAGATCGTCGATCTCATCGCCTTCTGCGGTCTTTATTCGATGATCGCGATGATCCTCAATGAGGCCGATGTCGGCCTGCCGGAGGGCGAGGACGATACGCTGACGCGCGACTGACGAGCCGGTCCGTCCAGGTCGCAAAGACCGCCGGGTTTTCAACATGCGGCGCATGGGCGACGCCTGCGAAGACATGGGTTTCCGCCTCAGGCAGCAGCCCGCTCGCATGGGTAAGCATGGCCGGTGTGAAGAGCCGGTCATCTTCGCCGGTTGCCAGCATGAGCGGCGAAAATTCTGACAGAGCCCCGACATCAACCGTGACCGGCTGCGGCGGCTCCCCGGCGCCGGCCGAGACATTTTCCGCCGCGATCCCCGCCCAGTCGGCAAAATGCGGCCCGGCGCGGAAGCCTGCGGTGAGTTCCCGCCGGGCGGCATCGCCCTCAGGCCGCGCCTCGCCCGTCGCCTCCAGCCAGACGCTTTGCGGCAGACCGATAAAGGATGAAACAAGGCCAAGCGCCAGGACCCGTTCAGGCGCCGTGACCGCAAGGCCTGCCGCCTGAGCACCGCCGGCGGCAACGCCGATCAGCACTGCGGCCTCGATGCCGAGTCGGTCGAGAAGCAGCGCCAGATCCGCGTCCTGGGTTATCATCGGGTCTTTCCCCCGTGTCGACAGGCCATAGCCGCGCCGGTCGAAGACCAGCGCATTGCCTTTCCAGACGTCGAGCAGCGGCATGAAGGATGCCATCTGCCCGGTATGCGGATGACAGAACACGACAAGCGGACCGGGCCCCGGCCTGTGACGGAAGGCGATCAGCGCGCCATCGCCGGTCTCAGCCCTCGCCTGCAACAAAGCCATAGCCATCGCCTTCGCGTGTTATCCGTACGCAATGGGGAGCGCCGAAATGGCAGGGCATGACCAGCGTGCCGCTGTCGGCCATTTCGGCGAGGAAGGCGGCGCGGGTTTCGCGCGCCACCTCGGGCAGAACGTCGATTGCCGTGTTGATATCGGGCCTCAGGATCTGCAGCGGCGAATGGAAGATATCGGCGGAAAAGACGCCACGCGCGCCCTGGCTTTCAAGGTCGATGCGCATCTGGCCCGGCGTGTGGCCGTAGGCGGCGCGGGCGACGAGGCCGGGTGCGAATTCCATGCCCGCGTCGTAGAATTCCACCCGTCCGGCATCCACCAGCGGCATCACCGCATCGGTGAAGGCCTCGGTCTCGCCCACGCCGTTTGCGGCAACGAAACGCGGGTGCCACCAGTCGTAATCTAGGCGCGGCATCAGATAGCGGGCATTGGCAAAGGTCGGCACGTAGCCGTCACCATCAACCATGGTGTTCCAGCCGACATGATCGCCGTGGAGATGGGTGTTGATCACCATGGTGACCCTGTCGCGGGCCGCCCCCGCCGCCTCCATCCAGGCGAGAACCAGCGTGTTGAGCCGGTCGAAGCGCGGCAGGCCGCGCGGCTTGCGATTGCCGATGCCGGTATCGATGACGATCACGTCGTTGCCGAGCCGGACAAGCCAGATCTGGATGCCGATGATCAGCCGTCCGTTGCCGGGGGCGTAATGGGCGGGCTGAAGCTTTTCGGCAAGGGCTGCAAATTCGTGCGCCGGAAGTGCCGGGTAAATGACCGCCGGATCATGGGTCGGACCGATGATCTCGGTAATATTATAGACGTCGGCTGCGCCGATCCGGCGATGATGCATCATGAATTTTTCCTCCATTTTCATGAAACTGACGCGGCGGGGCGAACCGGTCTTGGCCTCAGGTGGAAGGGTTCTTGTTCTTCCGTCCGGCATGCCGTTCCGGCTCTTCCGCCGGGGCGGTCTTGACCTTAAACTGGTGGACATCCGCAGATATCATCCACAAGGGCTCTCCATGTCCTGGCAGCTTTATTCCTCCCCCCGCTCGCCCTTCGTCGCCAAGGTGCTGGTCGCCGCCCACGAACTCGGTCTTGCCGGCAGGCTGACACGCATCGACGTGGTGACCACGCCGATGACCCCGGCGCCGGAGCTGCTGCCGGTCAATCCCGTCGGGATGATACCGGCCCTTGTCGCTGACGGCGAGATGATCTTCGACAGTTTCGTCATTCTCGAATTCCTCGAGAGCCAGTCGGACCGTCCGCTCATTCCGACCGGCGCCGGACGACGGGAATGCCTCACCCGCCACGCCATGGCGAATGCCATGACCGACAAGGCGGTGCGCATTCTCGACGAGCAGTTCCGGGTCCAGAACACCGACACGGCAGAACACCGCGAGGGCTTTATCGCTGCGATCCGGCGCGGCATTTTGTGGATGGAACCGCGTCTCGCCGACGCCCGCTTCGATGCCGGCGATATCTGCTTTGCCGTGCTGCTTGCCTATCTCGACTTCCGCTTCCCGGCGATCTCCTGGCGCGACGATGCACCGGCGGTCGCCCGCTGGCACGCCGAAGCCGCGCGCCGACCGTCGATGACGGCAACAGCCTTTCCGGCGGTGGCAAAAGCAGTTTAGGGGACGAGAAGTCCGGCAACGATGTCCGGATTTTGCAGCGCCATGAAATGTCCGCTCGCAACGGTGACAGCACGCGCTCCCGGTATCTGCCGGGCAATGGTTTCAATGAGCACCGGCGGGCGGGCGATGTCATATTGCCCGGCGATGAGTGTCGTCGGACAGGTAATCGCGGCGAAAGCCGGCGCAAGATCGAGGTCTGCGAGCATGCGATAGGTCCTGGCAAGGGTGGCCGGCGATGTCCCGAGCTGGGTCGCCAGAAAAATGGCAAAGCCTTCGCTGCCCCGGTCGAAATGATCGCCCGGCCAGGCTTTCGGGATCGTATCGGCCTCGAGAAAGCCGCGCACCCCGTTTTCTTCCAGCATGTCGGCCAGTTTCAGCAAGCCGTCGCGGCGTTCCGGCGGAACCCCCGTCGCTGGCGCCATCGCCGTCAGTGACGCAGCGCGGCCGCCAAGCCGCGCCGCCGCTGCAAGTGCGACACCACCGCCAACGGCGCATCCGGCAAGATGCGCTGCGGCGATATCAAGATGATCCATCAATGCGATCACGTCATCGACGAAATTCTCCATCGACAGCGGTCCGGCCGGCTTTTCGGAAAGGCCGAAGCCGCGCAGATCGAGCCGGAGCACGGTGCGCCCCGGCAAGGCCCTCACGACCAGATCGAAGCTTTCGATTGCCCCGCCCATTTCATGCAGAAGCACAAGCGGAACGCCATCGCCCGGCCGAAGGTCGTAGCGCAGGGAGATGCCGTTGACGGTCGCAAAATTCATTCGCCAACGACCGGATTTTCGAGCCGCCCGACGCGGGTGACCTCGACCACCACGGTCTTGCCCGGTTCGAGCAGGACCGGCGGATTGCGGGTGAAGCCGACGCCGCCCGGTGTTCCGGTAACGATCACATCGCCCGGCGACAGCGCGCAGAAACCGGAGCAATAGGAAATCAGCGTCGGGATATCGAAGATCAGCGTGTCGAGCCCCGCCTGCTGCAGCACTTCACCATCGAGAATGGTGCGCAGTTCCAGCTGATCGACCGGGCCGGTCTCCTCCAGCGTCACGAGATAGGGACCGAAAGGCCCGGATGTCGGGAAATTCTTGCCCGGCCCCCATTGCTCGCCGCGCATCTGCCAGTCGCGCATCGACACATCGTTGAAACAGGCAAGGCCCGCGACATGGGCCATGGCATCGGCCTTGTCGATATGGCGTCCGGGCTTGCCGATGATCACGGCAAGTTCGCCCTCGTAATCAACGACCTTCGAATTCTTCGGCTTGATGATCGGCGCGCCATGGCCGGTGAGCGAGGTGGCAAAGCGGGTGAAAAGCACCGGGAATTCCGGATAGGCCTTGCGGGCTTCCGGCCGGGTCTCGTCACGGTGCTTCTGGTAATTCAGCCCGGCACAGATGATCTGTTCGACATCGGGGATCACCGGCAGAAAGGTAATTTCGGACAGCGACACGGCGGGACGCCGGCGCAGCTCTTGCGCAACGGCGGCGAGATCGCCTGCAAGCACGGATTTGAGCGGACGGCCCGCATCGGCGAGGTGGATCACCTCGCCCTCGACGAGACCGAAGCGGGTTTCGCCCTGATGGCTGACGGTTGCAAATTTCATCGGTCTCTCTTCAGATCGCGGACAGAAGGTCCATGCCGTAATCCCCGCCCTCGGGAATGCGGGTCAGGGTATGGATGTGAAAGCGGGCAGGCTCGGCATTGGTGAGGAAGACGGCCTGATGGTGATCGAATTCCGCCAGCACCACCGGCGAATGAAGCCGGAAATAGAACGGCGCCCAGTCATCATAACCGCCCATCCAGGTGAGCCAGGTTTCATCGAGATGCGCCTCGATCTCGGCCAGACGCGAAGCCTTCGGTCCTTCCGGCAACAGCAGGAAGAAGGTCTCGAACAGCGCCATCAGCCGTTTCTTGTCCTCGGGTCGAAAGTGCGACGCCGAGACGCCTTCCAGCGGGATCACCCGGTTGTCCTGAAAGGCCCCGCCGAGATGCAGGCTGTCGGCCCAGTGACGCCGGCCTTCGGGCACATCGGCGGAAAGGATGCTGTTAAGCGTCACCGCCTTGCGGCGCAGCTCCGGATCAAGGCCGCGCAAGAGCGCGAGCGCTGCATCCTCGTTTTCGACAAAGGCATCGGTTCCGGCAAACCTGCCCTCATCGACCACCGAGGGTTCGGCGGCCAGAAAGGTCGGCGACAAGACATAGGTATCCCCGATCAGCCGGCAGGCAAGGCAGAGATGATGGCCGTAGATCTGGAAGCCCCAGATCCGCTCGCCGGGTTCGCCGAACAGGCCGATCTGATAGCAGTTTTCGTTCAGATATTTTTCCCGGCCGATCAGGGCTCCGGAGAAGCGGTTGATCTCCATGAGTTCCAGAAGATGGGCATAGCCGGCCCTGGAGAGCGATGCGGCGAGCAGCGCATGCGTTGCCGCCCGCTCGGCTTCATTCATCTCCTCAAGGCCGAAGCCGTCACGATGCCACTGCACCGGCATATTGTGCCAGCGCCGCCATTCCGGCGCATCGGCGGCAAAGCGGATCTTTGCCGCAATCTCCGGGCGGAGGACGGCGAGCAGAGCCTTTGCGGCCTCTTCCATCGCCGCCCGTGGCGCCCCGTTCGGCTGGAGCACGCGGCCCGGCGGGCACAGCGTGCCATCGGTGGTGATGCCCTTGTAGGGTTCGGCCATCAGCGCGCCCCAGAGATCGTGGGTCTCGCGGATCAGCGCCGTCTCCATCACCTCGTCGGTGCGGTCCCTGCGACTGGTGTTGAGCGAAGCCGGGGCCTTTTCCTTCGGCACGAAGGGGCGAAAATCGCGCGGATGCGCCATTGCGCCAAAGGCTGCCTTCAGCTTCTCGTCGGTCAGCGGATTGAGGGTCTTGTTATGGGTCATCGGCGTTTCGCCTCCGGCTCGTTGATGAAAGGCTTCTCGTCGGAATAGGTGACGGCCACCTTGAAATCGAACTGCGCTCCCGGCTCCGGCTCGGGCACCAGGATCGCCAGGTGATATTCGTCGGTCGCGCCCTCGTTGAAATTGGTATGGACCGCCCCCCTGGGTAGCATCACCAGATCGCCCGGACGGGCGACGGCCTTTTCATGACCGACCTGCACGGTGAGTTCGCCACCGAACACATAGTAGAACTGGTCGAAATCGTGGAAATGCAGCGCCGGCCCGCCGGAACCCGGCGCAACCCGCGCGGCATAGATGCGGGCGTGCTGCGAACCGGTCTCCCGGCGGGCGAGATGCTGTGAGGCAAAAAGCCGGCCCATGGCATAGCCGTCTTCGCTGAGCGGCGTGATCAGGTCACCGGCATTTTCGACGACCGGAGCCTCGCCCTCGAAATAATCGAGCAGCCGGTCCTTCGGCGGGCGCGGCACCATGAACTCGAAATGCTTCTCATAGGCGTCCGTCTCGTTCCAGTTGCAATGCGGCGTGCCTGCCGGAAAATACACCATGGTCATCGGCCCGACCTTGAAGATGTCACGGCCGATCTGCACCGTGGTCTCGCCTTCGAGCACGAAATAGAACTGATCGACCAGATGGGTATGCAGCCGGGGCCCCTTATGCCCCGGCGGAACGCGCGAGATCAGGCAGTTGCAGCTGTCGAGCCCGCCTTCCGGACCGTTGAGGAACAGCGACCTGAAGGTCTCCGGAAACTGCGCTTCAGGGTTCCTGACGATATTGCGCATCGCCTCAGGCTCCGGGATTGAAGAGGTCCGGCGCGGTCCAGCCGTTGAGATCATATTCGGCCATGCAGGTGTCGACGAGGCCGAGCATCTGCGCCGCCGTGCCATTGTCGAAGCTGCGGACATACTGATCGACGCGCACCTGTTCCTGGCTGCCGGAATAATTGAGCTCGTAAAGCTCGTGGCGCGAACCGAATTCCGAACCGACCGTATCCCAGAGCAGTTTCAGGATCTTCGAACGCTCTTCCGAACTGATGCCGAAGGAACCCCGCGCATACTGGTCGAGCATCGGCTTGACCTCCGGATTGAGATAATCCTTCGCCGAGGACGGCAGATAGATCAGCCCCGAAGCGACATGCTTGAGGATATTGGTGCGCATCTTCGAATAGAGATCGCCGGCAAGCACCCGGTAGGCGTGGCCATGCACCGGATTGGGCTGCAGATACTGCTCGCGCCAGGGCCTGCCGTCGCGCGTCATTGCCTCCATGATCGCCCAGATCGCATGACGGAAGGCGATGCACTCGCCGACGCCGGCCTGAACGCCGCGAAAATCCTTGGTGCCACCGACCTCGACCGCCTTCATGAACAGGCCGCAGATGAAATCGAGCTTGACCGCCAGCCGGACGCCGGCCTGCAGCAGGCCGCGACCGGCCTGACCGGGCACCGCCATGAAGGTGTTGGCCTTCTGGGCATCATACATCAGCACCCGATCCCAGGGCACGAAGGCATTGTCGAGCACGAGGATGGAATCGTTCTCGTCCAGCCGCGAGGAGATCGGCGCATCGAAGGGCGTCGCCGTCAGCGTCGCGTCCTGCTCGTAGGAACGGCGGCAATACATCTTCACCCCCGGCGTGTTGATGTCGATGACGAAGACGGGGGCGTATTTCTTGTCGGACACCGGAATGAAGTGGTGGGCGATCAGCACCTGCTGGGCAATCGCCATGCCGGTGGCAACCACCTTGGCGCCGGAAACATAAAGCCCCGCATCCGTCTCCTTCTCGACGCGGATCATGATGTCCTTGGCGGTGCCCGGTGTCGAGCGGTCGATCGGCGGGTTGACGATCGCATGACCGATATAGGAGACGGTCTCGCGCAGATATTTCGCGAAGGCGGCGGCGTTTTGCTGATACGCGCCGAAATAATCGGATTCGACGGCGAAGCTCGGACCGAAGGCGGCGCCGATGAAATCGGGCGAGCGGCCGAGCCAGCCATAGCCGATCCGCGCCCAGGCGGCATAGGCATCCTTCTGCTGCAGGCTTTCCTCAAGCGTGCGCGGCGCCTGGAAGGCCGGGTGGGTCCAGCCGGTTCCCTCATGCAGCGGCGCGCGCAGCACGCTTGCATTGGCCTCGTCATGCATGGCGTCATAGAGCCTGGCGATCATCCGCACCGAATTGCGGAAGGCCGGATGGGTGGTCACGTCGTGGATGCGCTCGCCATTCATCCAGATCTCGCGGCCGTCACCGGCAATCGACTGGATATATTCCGCGCCTGTCTGCGGGCGGGTGCCGCCGGCAAGGGCGTGCCCGGGGCTCTGAGGCATTGTCACGGTCATGGGTTTCCTCGTCCTTGAATGTGTCTGCCTCCAAGCCTCTGACAGAATGACGAACGGGTCTTGATCAGGAGTCGCCAGCTTTTGGGTGGCTCACGAAGGTCTCAGCCTCAAATCGGCGACTCTCAGGCAATCCCCGCCGGCCAAGCCGTGGCAATCAGGAAAAAACCGTTCCATGGAGTTGCCGAACATGCCTGCAGCCACTGACACCGTCGCCGATCGCATCGTGAGCGCGCTGAAGCGCCACCGCATTGAATGCTTCTTCGGCCAGAGCCTTCCTTCCAAGCTGGTGCTTGCCTGCGAGGCCGCCGGCATCCGCCAGATATCCTATCGTCAGGAAAATACCGGCGGCGCCATGGCCGATGCCTATGCGCGGATCACCGGCCGCATCGCCATGGTGGTCGGCCAGAACGGGCCTGCGGCAACCCTTCTCGTCGCGCCGATGGCGGAAGCAAAGCAGGCGGGCATTCCGATGATCGCCTTCCTGCAGGAGGTGGAAACGCCGACGATCGACCGCAACGCCTTCCAGGAACTCGATCATTTCGCCCTCTTTGCCGGCGTGACGAAGTTCTGCCGCAAGCTCGATGACCCGTCGCGCATCGACGATTATATCGACATGGCGATCACCGCGGCGACCACCGGCAAGCCCGGCCCGGTGGCGCTTCTCCTGCCCGCCGATGTGCTGCGCGATCCGGCCGCAGAAGCCCCCTTCCCCCGCACCCTTTCGCTCGGTCATTGCCCGCTTGACCGCACCGCAGCAGCAAAGGCCGCCATCGCCGAGGCGGCGCGGCTTCTGAGCGAGGCGAAAGCGCCGGTCATCATTGCCGGCGGCGGCGTTCACAGCTCCGGCGCCTGCGAGGCCCTGATGCAGCTGATCGACACAGCGCATATTCCGGCGTTTACCACCAATATGGGCAAGGGCGCGGTCAGCGAGGCGCATCCGCTTGCAGGCGGCGTTCAGGGCGCGCTCAACGGCCCCGCCTCGATCGCAAGGCAGACGCAGGGCCTGCTCGATGCCGCCGATGTCGTGCTGCTGATCGGCACGCGCACCAACCAGAATGGCACCGACAACTGGAAGATCTATCCGAAATCCGCCCGCTTCATCCATATCGACATCGATCCGCTAGAGATTGGTCGCACCTATGAGGCGCTGCGGTTGCAGGGCGATGCCCGCGAAACCATCGAGGCGCTGGTATCGGCGCTGAAGGGCCTTGATCTCGGCAAACGCCTTCGCGCCCGCCCCGCTCTCGAAGCCACCCTGAAACAGGCCTGGCTCGCCTTCGAGGCGGCGCGCGCCAAATATGCCGGATCGAACGAAAGCCCGATCCGGCCGGAGCGGGTGATGGCCGAACTGCAGCCGCTTCTGACGCCTGACACCATCGTGACAGCCGATGCATCCTATTCATCGATGTGGATCGTCGGGCAGTTGCTGACGCGCACGGCGGGCGCACGCTTCCTTACCCCCCGGGGCCTTGCCGGGCTCGGCTGGGGCATGCCGATGGGGCTCGGCGCCGCGATTGCCCGCCCCGATGCGCCGGTGATCGCCCTTGTCGGCGATGGCGGCTTTGCGCATAGCTGGGCCGAACTCGAAACCGCGGTCCGTCACGCCGTGCCGCTGGTCACCATCGTGCTCAACAATGGCGTGCTCGGTTTCCAGAAGGATGCCGAGACGGTGAAATTCGGACAGTACACATCGGCCTGCCATTTCCACGCGGTCAACCACGCCGAGATCGCCCGCGCCGTCGGCATGGCCTCGAGCCGGATCGATGCCGTCGGCGACATCGCCCCGGTTCTGAAGGCGGCGATTGCCGCGCGCAAGCCGCACCTGATCGAGATCATCACCGCCCCCGACGCCCACCCGGCCCTCTCGATCTTCGCCGGCACGCTCGACCGGTGACCGGCATGACGCAGACGCCCGCATTCAGACCGCCTCCCGGTGCCTGCAACTGCCATTGCCATGTGGTCGGTCCCCGGGCGCGATACCCCGTTGATCCTGCTCACCCGGCAGTTCCGCCCGATGCTCCGGCAGAGGCGCTGGCAGCACTTCAAAAACGACTGGGGCTTGATCGCGTCGTGATCGTCCAGTCGCTGGCGCATGGCTGTGACAACACCGTGACTGCGGACGCCATCGCCTCCTTCGGACAAAATGCCCGCGGTATTGCTCTCGTCACGGCCGACACGGACCAATATGAAATAGCAACTCTTGCAAGGAGAGGCTTCGTCGGCATCCGGGCCCATATCGCCGGGCATATCCCGAATGCCGCCGGACCTGAGCAGCTTCTCGGACTGTCCAGGCTTTGCGCGGATGCCGGGTGGCATATCGAATTGCATCTGCACGGGGCCGAGCTCGAGGCACTGCTGCCCGTCATTGCCCGGCTCGATTGCCCGGCGGTGATCGATCATATGGCCTATCCGGCGCCGGAGCTTTCAGGTTCAGTCCTGCGCGCACTCGACCTGCCGCGGGTCTATTGCAAGATTTCCGGCATTGAACGGGTTGACGAAGACGATCTGACCATTGGCGCGCGCAGTGTCATCCGGCTGATCGATCATGCTGCCGACCGCCTCGTCTGGGGCAATGACTGGCCGCATATCAATGTTCGCAGGGTCGACGACCTTGCCCTGGTGGACATGCTGGCAACCTATCCGGCGGAGGCACGGCAGTTGATCCTCGTCGATACGCCGGACAGGCTCTATTTTCAGGAGCGATGAAGATGATAAATCTCGTGATCGGCGGCTGCGGCCATATCGGCCGGGCCATTTGCGAACACCTTCTTGCACGTGGTGACGAGGTCATCATTGCCGACCTTGCCGGTGCCTCTCCCGGCGCCCTTGCGGGCCGTGTTCCTGTCCGTGCCTGCGATGTCTCGATGATGCCGGAGGTACTCGACGTGGTGAAGGCGTCCCGTCCGGAGACCATCTACCATCTCGGCGGATTGCTGAACCGGGTTTCAGAGGCGAGCCCGGCGCGCAGTTTCGACGTCAATGTCAAGGGCAGCCTGAATGTGTTCGAAGCAGCCAGAACCCATGATGTCCCGCGTGTCTTCTTTGCCTCCTCCCGCGGTGTCTATGGTCTGCACATCGGCGATACGGTTGACGACCGCACGCTGCAGCGCCCGGATACATTTTATGGCTGCGGCAAGCTTTATGTCGAAAATATCGGCCGCTGGTACCGCAACAACCGCGCTGTTGACGTGCGCTCACTGCGCTATCCGACCATCCTGGCACCGGGCGTGCGCACAAAGGGACACTGGGCATCGGCAATGATCGAGGATGCGATCAGTGGAATGCCTCACCATGCAGAATTTGCCGCCAGAGAAGACAACGGCGTGTTTATCGAGATTTCCGATGCCGCACGCGCAGCCGTCGAACTGATGAATGCCCCTGCGGAGGGGATCCACGAGGTCAATTACAATATTGCCGGCATGAACATGATGACCCGTGCCGACGCCCTGGCCGCGTTCCTGCAGCAGCACTATCCGCTCTTCACGGTCACCTGGCGGGAAACCACGGAGCCACGGGTGACCACCAGATGGATCGATGACAGCCGTGCCCGGGCCGAATGGGGCTGGAAACCGGATTATGATACGCTCGGGGCCATCCTTGAGCGCTTCGTAGCGCAGTCCGCAATTTGGCGAACAGTAAGACCCGCATCATAAACGAATACCAGCCAGGCCCTGAATCACCCTGCTGAGAGAGGGCAGGCATCTCAGCGCGCGGGCGGAAGCTGGGTCTGAGCTCGCTGGTGATCGGCTCGTCATTGGCGGAGAAACGCCAAAACCCCTGCAGCTGGGC
>NZ_JAATVV010000012.1 GCF_013184775.1 Martelella sp. HB161492 | reverse complement strand
GTGCTCAAAGGATAACGCGGGGTGGAGCAGCCCGGTAGCTCGTCAGGCTCATAACCTGAAGGCCGCAGGTTCAAATCCTGCCCCCGCAACCAATGATCCCCGTCCAATAGACGGGGATTTTTTTTGCCCGGAAGCAAAGCGTTGTGCTCTCGATCCTGCTGACGGCCGTCCGCACTTGCGCGCCGGCGCAGCGGTTGCCGTCGCTCTGTCGCGGCGCTAATGTGGCGGGGCCTGAACGGTTTTCCGGTTTCAGCGCGAGATTGTCAGCGAGGTTGAATGACGTCCGGATCCTATGCGCAGCCTGTCGGGCCTTTCCGGCACGATTATGATCTCTCCCATTGCAATACGCTGAAGCTTGTTTCGCGGGCGCTGGGCGGTATGGAAATTACCGGCCTGGCGGATATCATGGCGCTGGATGAGCTGTCGGCGCGCCAGATGTTGCCGCTCTATATTCTTGGTGGCGGCAGCAATGTTGTTCTCGCAGAAGAGATTGACGGGCTCATTGGCCTGATGCGGATCCGCGAGCGGACGCTGCGGGAAACCGGAACACATTTCATCGTTACGGCTGGCGCCGGTGAAGTCTGGGATGACGTCGTGCGCTGGACCGTTGATCTTGGCATCGGTGGACTGGAAAATCTTGCCGGGATTCCCGGAACCGCAGGTGCGGCACCCGTGCAGAATATCGGCGCCTATGGGGTGCAGCTGTCGGATGTCTTCCATGAGCTGACGGCCTTCGACCGCAAAGCGCGCCAGCTGATCCGCTTTGACCGCCAAGCCTGCGCGTTTTCCTATCGGCACAGTGTCTTCAAGCATGAGCCCGGGCGCTATATCATTGTCTCGGTATCGCTGGCTTTGCCGCGCGACTGGACAGCCAATTGCCAATATCCGGGGCTTGAACAGCTGGGTTCAGCGCCTTCGCCGGCCGCTGTGTTTGCGGCAGTCACGGCCCTCAGGGGCTCGAAACTGCCAGACTGGAGACGGCTCGGCAATGCCGGCTCTTTCTTTCACAATCCGATTGTAGCCCCGGCCATTGCCGAGGCGATAGCCGGCGGGCCGCGTTACCCCCAGGATGACGGCCGGATCAAGCTTTCGGCCGGCTGGCTGATCGAACAATGCGGACTGAAAGGGACAAGGCTGGGGCCGGTCGGCATGTATGAAGGCCATGCGCTGGTTCTGGTCAATCATGGTCTGTCGACCACCCACAGGGATGTTGAGGCCCTGGCGCGTCTTGTCACGGAGCGGGTGCGGCAACGCTTCGGCGTGACGCTTCAGCAGGAGCCGGTGGTGTTCGGCAATCCTATGATGCCGAAAAGAGCCTGATCAGCAGCTGTCGCATCGCATCCATCGGGATGTCGGCTGCGCTGCTTGCCGGCACCATGCCGGCGGTGAAACCGTTTTTCTCGAAGCTGTCGACAAGCGGTGCGTCTCTGGTGATGACGTGAACCGGAACATCGCGTGATGCATTGTCGCCGGTAACGAGCGGTGCTGGCTGGTGATCGCCGAGAATGATGAACACGGCGTTGTCGCCATACCGGCTGATATAGTCGCCGATCGTCTGCATCGAATAGTCAATCGTCGCGATATAGTGGCGGCGGATGTCGTCAGGGTCGGACCAGACCTTGGCGGGTGTCTCGCCGCTGGTGGCCTGATCGTCAAAGACCCGGCCATCGCCGACGCTTGCCCAGTCGATCAGCCTCGGGACGGGGGTCCAGGGCGCATGGCTTGAAACAAGCGTCATTTCGGTCATTACCGGCCGGTTGTCGGTGACATCGCCGTGACGCACAAGACGGTCGAAAGCGGCAAGCGTGTATTGATCCGGCATGGTGACCCAGTTGAAGGGCTTGCCCTTATAGCCGAGATCGGCAGCGGTGAAGATGTCATCATAGCCAAAATAGGACGATTCCGGCCAGTTCGCGGTAATGGCGGGCATGACCGCGGCTGTCCGCCAGCCGGCCTCGTGAAACAGCCGGTTGAGACTGTCGCGGTCGCTGATCATCAGCCGGTCGTAGCGGGCCTGGTTATTGATCCACAGGCCGGACAGCAGCGTGCCATGGGCAAGCCAGCTGAGGCCGCCCATGGTCGGTGAAAGGCTCCAGCCGCTGGCCGAGGAAAAGCCGGCGCTATCGAGCTCTCGCTCGATTGCGCTCAGCCGCGGGGCGAGAACGGGCTTGTAGCGGGGGTCCTCAATGGCGCTGCGGCCATAGCTCTCGACGAAAATGACGACCACATCGCGGCCCTTGATCGCCTGGAACAGCTGATCGGTTGGTGGGAGCGCCTCCTGGCGCGACAGCGCATTCTCGAAGCGGCGCATATCTGCGACGGAACGCAGCACGAGCTGGATTCTTGCACTGACATAGGACGGTGTTCTGAGATCGGCAAAGGAGCGCACCGGGACGACCTGGCTCAGCATGATCAGCACGACACCGAGCGCGAGGATGGCGACAAAGGCCAGTGCGGTCACATGTGCCTCAACCCTGCCGGCGCCAGCCATGTGCTTCTGTGTCCGCCAGAAGAGATAGAGAATGGCGATATAGCCGAATATGGCTGCGCCGGTGACAAAGGCGGCCTTGAGTGTTCCGACCGCGCCGGACAGGACATTCCAGCCGTCAGCCAGCATCTTCAGATCTAGATAGGGATTGAAGGGGCGCCTGAAGGCGGTCTCGACGCCGAGATCGGCCAGCTTGAGAAAGAGCAGGATGGCAATCAGCAGGGTGAACAGGGCTGCAAGGGCGAGCGCTGTACGGCGCGGCAGCAGCAGCAGCAAGAGGCCTGCCAGCGGGATTTCCAGCGGAATCCGCAGGAAGGTGGCCGGCACCAGTGCCGCCGGATAATCAGGCAGCGTCAGCACGAAAAAGGTGATGACAACGAAGACGATCGCGGCGAGGCCGACGCTGCCAAAGGACCGCTGGCGATGGCTGTCGCCCTGATCAATCGTCATGATGAACTGTCCTCTGGCTGCCTTCAGGCACAAGTCGCTGCGATCGCATCAGATCGCTGCCCTGTCATTCTGGTGAAGCCGCATGCCTTTGTCGATTCTGGTTTCGTGCCGATCGGGCGATGTCCAAGGTTTCTTCAATAGGCTTTCGGTTCGCTCCGGATGCCGTGGTTTTTGCCGTGTGTGCCCGTCTTGTCAATCCTGATGAACGGGCATCCCGTCATCATCATGGCGATGGGCCAGCAGATAGGCCGTGTCCCGCGAGAAGGAAAAGACAAGCAGCAGGAGCGACAGGCCGGCAATCAGCGAAGAGACGGGCGGCATGACGGATGGCAGGAGAATGACGCAAAGGGCAGCGATCTGCACCACGCAGATCAGCTTGCGGGTGAAAGACGGCGGCAGCGGACGCCGCATGAACGGCGCGATCGATTGGCCGATGACGAATATATAGCGCATCAGCCCGATCAGAAGCACCCAGAAGCCCGTCTTGCCCAGAAGCAGGGCCGCTGCGGACAGGGTCAGGATCATCAGGGCATCGATTTCCATGTCGAAGCGTGCGCCGAAAGCGGACGTCTGGCGGAAGCGGCGGGCGAGCCAGCCATCGACGCCATCGAGGGCAAGTGCCGTGAGGATGATGGCAAGGATGATCTGCAAGGCAGTGCCATTGGCGTTCGGGATCTGGCCGATCAGCAGGACGGCGATGACAAGGATGGTCAGGGCCGCCCGGATGGCTGTGACGAGATTGGCATAGCCGAACCGGTCATGATCATGGGCGGCAAGTCCGAGTGGCAGGAGAACGAACAGCAGCAGCAGAGCGGCGGACGCCAGGGCCGTTGTTATCGCCGATACCGAAAGCCAGGCAGCAAAAACCAGATAGAAGATGACGGAGAGAATATAGATCAGGGCGAGCGAGAAGGCTGTGTCGATCAAAAGGGCGCGTTTCGTCGCTGCTGCGCTTTCACGCCGATGATCTGCGGCGGCTGGCCTTTGTC
Source organism: Martelella sp. HB161492 (assembly GCF_013184775.1). Lineage (GTDB taxonomy): Bacteria > Pseudomonadota > Alphaproteobacteria > Rhizobiales > Rhizobiaceae > Martelella. The sequence goes on along the minus strand of NZ_JAATVV010000012.1, from coordinate 205,275 downwards.
TGCCTCGTGTCATCCCGATGAGCCTGTTTTGCAAACTGTTTCAGCGAAGTGTCCCGTTTTTACGCGCAGGGTTTTATTCCGGGACGGTCAGGGCATCAGGGTACGAAATTTATGGGGACTGGCAAGTATATCGCAGCAGAATTCGCAGCCTTCAGTTGCGGAGCGGAAAGCTGCGTGACAGGCTGACTTGAGCAGGTGGACGTGACTGGCGGTACGCTGTTTGTGGCCGGCAGGAGGGGGTATCCGTGAATATCAGCCGGCAAGGCCATGGGGAAACGGCGCAGGCATTGTGGGTTGTCTCCGCCGGTATTGCGGAAATCCGCAGCGAAGATCTGGCGCCTGCCGATCAGCATGGCGCGGTGGTGCGTATGTGCTATTCCGGCATCAGCCGGGGCACCGAAGCGCTGGTTTTTCGCGGCGGTGTACCGGAAAGCGAGATGGAGCGCATGCGCGCGCCGAATATGGCCGGTCACTTTTCCTTCCCGGTGAAATACGGCTATTGCGCCGTCGGTCAGGTGGAGAAAGGTCCGCCTGACCTCGTGGGGCGCATGGTCTTCTGCCTTCATCCGCATCAGGATCGTTTCGTTCTGCCGGCGGCCATGCTGAATCCCTTGCCGGATAAGGTTCCGCCAGGCCGCGCCGTGCTGGCTGCCAATATGGAAACAGCGCTCAATATCATCTGGGATGCCGCAGTTCAGCCGGGTGACCAGGTGGTCGTCTATGGTGCCGGCGTCGTTGGTGCGCTTGTCGCCTTCCTCGCCAATGCGGTGCCCGGCACTGATGTTCTGCTTGTTGATGTCAATCGCGATCGGGCGGCGCTGGCCGCAAAGCTTGGTATTGCCTTCGGCACGGCAGATATGGCGTCGGGATTCGATGTCGCCATCAATGCCAGCGGCTCGGGCGAGGCGCTCGGAGAGGCCATCCTCCATGCCGGGCAGGAGGCGCGGATCGTCGAGGCGAGCTGGTTTGGCGACAGGCAGGTCTGTCTGCCGCTCGGCGGCCCGTTCCATGCACGGCGTCTCTCGCTCATCAGCTCGCAGGTTGGCGCCGTTCCGGCGAACCGCCGGGCGCGCTGGCCGTTGCAGCGGCGCATGGCAAAGGCGCTGACCCTTCTGGCCGATGACCGGCTTGAGGCATTGATTTCCGGCGAGACGCCGTTTTCGGCGCTGGCTGCGCATTACGCCGCGATCCTCACCGATCCGGCCACGCTTTGTCACCGTGTTGTCTATTGAAGGGGTAAGTCAATGTTTTCCATCGAGGTTCGCGACCACATCATGATCGCTCACAGCCTGCCAAGGCCGGTATTCGGCCCGGCGCAGGCGATGCATGGTGCGACCTTCGTCGTTGATGCTGCCTTTTTTACCAATGATCTTGATGAAGACGGACTGGCTGTTGATATCGGCGCGGCAACACGTGTTCTGTCTGCGGTGCTGAAGCCGCTCAACTATCAAAATCTCGACGAACGTCCGGAATTCACGGGCAAGGTGACGACGACGGAGGTCGTCGCGAAATTCATATTCGACCGTCTGCGCATGGCTGTTGACGAGGGGCAGCTTGGCGCAGGCAGCCATCGTATCTGCCGGATCCGGGTGACGCTGCATGAATCCCATGCGGCACGCGGATGGTATGAGGCCGATCTTTGAGAGGCACGGTCTATTTTGCCTATCCGGGGGAGCTGACATCCAAGACCGGTGGCTATGGCTATGATCGCCGGGTGATTTCCGGGCTTGAAGCCCTTGGCTGGCGGGTGCATCCGCTGGCGCTTGGCGCGGGCTTTCCGGCGCCGGATCATGGCGTGCGCGCTAGGGCCGAGCGGCTTCTGTCTGAGGTGCCGGACGACAGGCTTGTGCTGATTGACGGCCTTGCCTTCGGCGTGATGGGCGACTGGGCCGCGCGCGAGGCTTTGCGACTTCGCATCGTCGCGCTTGTCCATCATCCGCTGGCGCTTGAAACCGGCCTTGGACCTGACGAGCAGGCGAGGCTGTATCAGAGCGAGAGGATGGCGCTGCGCTACGTCCGGGGTGTGATTGCGACGTCGCCAGCAACGGCACGCCTGCTTGCTGGCGACTATGCTGTTGCGCATGGACGGTTGGCAGTTGCGATGCCCGGAACCGATCCGGCACCCTTTGCCGAGGCCGGTGAGGGCGCGCCGCATATCCTCTCTGTGGGCACACTGACGCCGCGCAAGGGGCATGATGTGCTGATTGCGGCGCTGAAGAGTGTTGAAGATCTCGAATGGAAGGCCACCATCATCGGCAGTGAAGCCTTTGACCGTCAGACGGCCGCCGCGCTGCGGCGGCTGGTGAAAAAGGCTGGTCTCGATCACCGCATCGCGTTCACCGGAGCGGTTGAGGCGCTGGAACCCTATTGGCAGAGCGCGCATCTCTTTGCGCTCGCCAGCCGGTATGAGGGCTATGGCATGGCCTTTGCCGAGGCGCTTGCCCATGGCCTTCCCGTGGTCGGCTGTGCTGCCGGTGCAGTGCCTGATCTGGTGCCCGATATGGCCGGGACGCTGGTGCCGGTTGATGATATTGTTGGCTTTGCGGCTGCGCTGCGTCCGCTTCTGCTTGATGCCGGACAGCGCCGCGCGATGGCTGAAGCCGCGCGGCAATCGAGCCGACATCTGCCGCGCTGGGAGGCAACGGCGGCAATCGTGTCGGATATTCTGGAGGGATGGGCATGAGCCGTTTTCAGATAGACTGGCTTGATCTGCGCGAGGCGGCGGATCGTACTGCGCGGGATCGCGATCTCATTGCCATGCTTGCCGGCCATATTGCGTCTTTGCCCGATCCGGGCGTTGTTGACCTCGGTTGCGGCACCGGCGCGACCTATCGTGCGCTCGCTCCGGCTTTGCCGGATGGTGCACGCTGGCTGATGGTCGACAATGACCCGGCGCTGCTTGCCGTGGCGCGGCGGCGGCTGGCCGGCGTGGCTGCGGCCGGCCGGTTTCTGCAGCATGATCTTGCCGATCCGGATGATCTGCCGCTGACCGGGGACGGGATTGTCACGGCCTCGGCGCTTTTCGATCTGTGTTCGGATGAGTTCTGTTCCAGAATAGCGGCGCATATCACGAGGACTGGCAGCACACTCTATGCCACGCTCACCTATAATGGCGCTGTGCACTGGTCTATGGCCCATCCACTGGATTGCCGGATCGTCGAGGGCTTCAACCGCCATCAGCGTGGCGACAAGGGGTTCGGTCCGGCGCTTGGCCCCGATGCCACCATGGCGTTGGCGCTCGCCCTGTCACGGCGTGGCCGAACGGTCTTCCTGCGCAAGAGCCCATGGGAGCTTGATGCCTCGATGGTGGCGTTGCAGCGGTCCTTTCTGGAAGGCTTCCGCCAGCCATTGCTGGAGATCGGCGCGATCGAGGCCGATGCTCTTGAAGCCTGGCTGTCCTTCCGGCTGGCGATGATCGAAAAGCCGGGAAGCGTCTGCCATGTGGGGCATTTTGACCTGCTCTCGCTACCGGCTTGATAACGGTTGCGGGCGCAGACAGCAGTCAAAAAGCGTGTCGCTGCCGAGATCATAGACCGTGACTGGCGGGCGCATGGCCTCAGCCAGAGTGGCGACAGCGGCAAGATTGATGCCGCTCGGCCCGGCGCCGATGATCAGCGGTGCGACAGCAACGTGCAGCCGGTCGACCTGGCCTTCGGCAATAAAATGCCGGATCGTTCCGGCTCCGCCTTCGACCAGAATACGGTTGAGACCGCGGCTATTGAGCCTTTCAAGCATCGTGCCGGTATCAAGGCCGCCGGAGGTGGGCTGAAGCCGGATCACCTCGGCATTGGCATAGGACCGCAAAGGGGCGTCGCTGCCCTGGAACACAATGACGTCAGCGCCATTGTCGCGGAACAGACCCTCGCTGCCATCAAGGGCAGCATGGCAGTCGACCACCACGCGGATGGGATCCTGCCCCTCCACAAGGCGAACGGAAAGGCGAGGATTATCGGCCTTGACGGTATTGATGCCGACGATCACAGCATCGGCCAGTGCGCGGCAGCGATGCAGGTGTTTCAGACCGTCGGGACCGGAAATATCGCGGGCATCGCCCGCTTCTGTTGCAACCCGTCCATCGAGCGACTGGCCGACCTGCGCCAGCACGAAAGGCCCTTTGGCATCGGCCAGCGGCCCGTAAAGGGCAGCCGCAGCATCAGCGCTCTCCGCCGGCTGTGTCTCGGGGTGGTTTTGGCGTGCAAGCAGCTGTGCCCAGCGCGCCGGCGCAATATCGACAGAATGCATTCTCGTCTCAGAGGATCTTGTAAAGGGTGGCATCACGCCGGATGAGGTGGTGGAACAGGGCCGCAGCAATATGCAGCCCGATCAGCGCCAGCAGGATCCAGGAGCTCCAGTAATGGATGCCGGAGAGCGTCCAGGCAATGTCCGGCGTCTTGCCGATCGGGCTCCACACCGGAATGACGCCAAACCACATCAGCGGGAAACCATGGGCATTTGTGGCCAGAAAGCCGCTGACCGGCATGATGATCAGGAACAGATAGAGCAGAAGGTGAACGGTTGTGGCCGCGAGACGTTCCAGCCCGGACCCTTCGGCGGCGGGGGAATGTGACAAAAGCCGGTTGCCAATCCGGATCAGCATCAGCCACAAAACCAGGAAACCGAGGCTTTCATGAAGGGTATAGAAGGTCAGCGACACTTCGTTTTTCACCAGATGAATCACAAAGCCAAGCGGCCAGATGCACAGGATGAGCGCCGCAATCAGCCAATGCAGAAGCCGCATCGCGGCTGGAAAACGCTCAACCTTGAGGCTGAGCGCGGTCGGGCGCAGCATTGTCATGCCGCGTTTCGGTCCGGTCGTGTCATGCATTCAAGCCTCCTGGCTTCTGTCGACTGGCCGGCGGACAATCCGCCGCAGCTACGGGTTGGATCCTTGTATTCGGCAACCTATGGTGGGACGATAGCAGTGGAGCGGTACAGCGTAAATCCACTTGTCGTGTCTACGGCCGATTATGCGAATCTCTGGACGGCTGATCGTCCGGTTCATTGCCCGCCATAAGCCCGAAGATGGCATGGTGACGATCTTTTAACTTGATTTTTCTTATCAAGAATGAGGAAATGTTGCCCGGAACGTGTCTTTTTGGAATTGTTCCAAACAAGGAAACGCGCTATAGAATGTAGAGACATTCTAGAAGGAGTTTGGCATGCGCCTGACAAAGCAAACCAACTATGCAGTCCGGATGCTGATGTACTGCGCGGCCAATGACGGTAATCTGAGCCGGATTCCGGAAATTGCAAAGGCCTATGGCGTCTCGGAACTGTTCCTGTTCAAGATCATTCAGCCTCTGCACAAGGCCGGAATCATGGAAACGGTGCGCGGTCGCAATGGCGGTGTACGGCTCGGGCGCCCGGCCGCAGAGATTACCCTGTTCGATGTCGTGCGCGTCACCGAAGAAAACTTTGCCATGGCCGAGTGCTTCGATGATTCCGGCGATGTCGACTGCCCGCTTGTGGATAGCTGCGGTCTCAACTCCGCACTGCGCGAGGCGCTCAACGCCTTCTTCGCCGTTCTCGAAAAATACACTGTCGCCGATCTTGTCCGCCGCCGTGCCGATATCTTCAAGCTCTTGAGCATTGACGAGACCGAGCGCAAGCATGCCGCCAAGCGCAGCGTCGAAACCACCGATGCCGAGAGCCTGGTCGGCTGATTGCAGCTTTGGCTGATTTTGAAGCCCTCGCCGTTTCACGGCGGCGGCTCGGGCTGCTGATATCCCTCGCCCCCTTTTGCTGACGTCATGCCTGTGCTTGTCACAGGCATCCAGACGACGCGCGTCTGTGCGGCGAAAGAACCCGTCTATTCAATGTCTTATGAAACTGGATCCCCGTGACAAGCACGGGGACGACGACGGGGGGGGCTATTCCACCTCGACCATGCATGATGAATGGCTTTGTCAGCAGTCTGAGCCCTCGCCGTTTCATGGCGAGGGCTTTTTGTTGTGGCGATGGCGCTCAGGTGAGCGGGCGAGGGGCAGGCGGCGGCTGAAACGCGCATTGTGTGGCCTTTTGGCGCGCGCTTCGATGGGCGCCCCGGAGACCGGACGCCAGGATGGACGCCGCGCTGGGCAGTCGCTTGCCGGCACATGATGATGCAGATCTTCAAGAACCTCTGAAACAATTCGAATATCCAGGCGTTATCAGAAAAAGGAGAATGATATGGCAACCATCTCATCACCTGAGAAGGGTGGCGCGCGCCTTTCTCTTGGCGCCTCCCTTGTCGTTCTGGCCGCAGCTGTGGCCTTGCTGCTGACCGGCTGGCGCTATTTTGCTCCGCTCTCCGGCATAACCGGAACGAGCGGGGCTTTGCTCGCGATGTTCGGCGCTTTCATGCTGATCCTTGCCGGCCTGGCTTTCTTTGTGCTTGAGCCTGGCCGATGGCGCACGCTGTTTCTCGTTCTCTCCTGGCTCGGTGCGATCCTGACCTTGATCGCCGAACTTTTCCTGCATGGCTGGGGATCGTCAGTCGCACTGGCCGTCTGCCTCTGCGCCATTGCCATTGAAACATTTGCTGCCCCATCCAGGAGGAGCGCATCATGAAACTGTCCCATACAGCACTTTTGACCGGCGTTATCCTGTGCACGGCGACGCCGCTTTTCGCGCAGCAGACGCCTGCTGCAACCGCATCATCCTCGAGCACTGCCGACCAGGGAAATAAAAGTCAGACTTACACGCCGCCGGCGCCAATCTTCGCTGACGGCAGCAGCACGACAGCCAATGACACGGTTTCGCCGGCAAGTCCGGACAGCTGGAATACATTTCACGGGCAGCTCAGCGCCCAGAAATATTCGCCGCTTGACGCAATCAACACAGGCAATGTGGGCAAGCTGAGAAAGGTCTGGGAGTACCATACCGGCGACATGGCGGACGGCAAGGGCAAGCTGCCGGAAACGGTATGGTCGGCAACGCCGATCTTCGCCAATGACACGCTCTACATCGGTACGCCATTTTATCGCATCATCGCGCTCGACCCGGCGACGGGGAAGCAGAAATGGGTTTTCGACACCAAGTCGACGCTGAAGGCGCTGACCCAGCCAGCGCTGAAATCGCGCGGCGTTGCCTATTGGCAGGCGAAAAATCCGGTGGCCGGCGAAGCCTGCCAGAAGATCGTCTATCTCGGCACCATGGATGCCCATCTCTTTGCGGTCGATGCTGACACCGGCAATCCATGCGCCAATTTCGGCAAAAACGGCGTTGTCGATGTTGACCAGTGGAACACGGAGAATGCCAAATTCCCGCTGTCCCTGCTGCAACCGCCGACGGTGGCGGGCAATCACCTGATTCTCGGCTGGGCTGGCAAGGACTGGGCCTATGAGCAGGCACCGCCCGGGTCTTTATTCTCGCTCAATGCTCAGACCGGTGCTCTGGAATGGACTTTCAAACCGATCCCGGACGCGATTGCCGCCAAGACAGGAACGGCGAACATCTGGACCGGTGTTTCCTATGACGACAAACTCGGTCTCGTCTACGTGCCGGTATCATCTCCCTCTCCCAATTACTGGGGCGGCAACCGGACCGAGCAGATCCCGCTTGCGACATCGACAACGGCACTGGATGTCAATACCGGCAAGGTCGTCTGGTCGCGCCAGTGGGTGCATCACGACATCTGGGATTACGACATCAATTCCGCCCCGACGCTGATGGATATCACCGTCAACGGAAAGTCCATCCCGGCGCTGATGCAGGCGAGCAAGATGGGTTTCCTGTTTGTCGTCGACCGGCGCACGGGCAAGGATGTCTGGCCGATCGAGGAACGCCCTGTGCCGCAGGGCGATGTCGCGGGGGAAGTCTATTCGCCGACCCAGCCTTTCCCGACCAAGCCAGCGCCGCTTCTCGACCAGTCGAAGAAACCGCCGATCTGGAATGTGGCCAATATCGTCGGCTTTGGTTCGTGCTCGAGGCTGTGGAAGAACCTGAATTATGATGGCATGTACACACCGCCGACAACCACGAAGGACGGTACGCTGACCTATCCGGACAGCGCAGGAGGCGTGCAGTGGGGCGGCGTTGCCTTCGACCCCAAGAACGAGACGGCCATCGTCAATACATCGCATATCGTGCAGGTGCTCAAGCTCTGGTCACGCGAGGATTACGACAAGGTCGCCAACGGTTCGGGGAACGAAAACGGTTTCTCCCCGCAGGAAGGTGCCCCCTTCGGCATGTCGTTGACCAATGCCATGAACTGGGCCGGAATGCCGTGCTGGGCACCGCCTTTCGGCGAGCTCGTGGCTATCGACATGCATGATGGATCGGTGAAATGGCGCAGGCCGATCGGTGCATCACAGCAATACGGCTTCTACATGCCCGAGAGCATGGGCTCTCCGACGATCGGTGGGCCTGTGGTGACGGCCGGCGGACTGATCTTTGTCGGCGCATCGATGGATGCGAAGGTTCGGGCCTATTCGCTCGACGATGGCAAGGAGCTCTGGTCGGACAATGTTCAGGCGCCTGCCGTTTCAATTCCGGCGGTCTATCAGTACAAGGGCCGCGAATATGTCGCCTTCACCGCCGGTGGCAATTCCATCCTCAAGGACCAGGTCGGCGATGAGGTTGTGGTCTACGCCCTGCCGTAATGCCGGACGCCATGACGCCAAACGATGCCGCGCATTCAGCCGCGGCATCGTGCATGTTTGAAGACCATGTGACCGGCCGGATATCAGCTTCGGCAAGATGGCAGGCCATGCACCGCCGTGTGAGGCCATGGCGATCGATCCCGGGCGGCGCCCTTCGCCTGACGCGCCCGCGCGGTCTGTGCCTCCAGCCTGTGCGGTGATTTCAAGCAAATCTCTGATTTTATAATCTTCTATGGCGATTTCGTTCTCAGGCAAGAAGAGCGCGCAAACGCAATCGCGCGAAACAGGTTCAGCCGACACTGCGGCGTGAAGCGCGTGCAAATCCCGGTCGTGTGAAGGAGAATGAGATGGCGCGCCCGACAGGATTCGAACCTGTGACCTTTGGAATCGGAATCCAACACTCTATCCAGCTGAGCTACGGGCGCATGTCCGGTGGAAGCCTCTCGGCAGACCGGGCTGTTGCCTGCTCTTTATCTCAGCTTCGGTCGGGCTTCAACCGCGAAAATGCCAGCCAGTGCAAAAAGCAGCTGTGCAGTGGCGTGCTCAGGCATGGCGGGCGGCACTCCTCAGGCTCGGTCAGCTATTACCTCTGATCGGCTCAGGTTGTCCTGGCGGCCTGTTTAATGTTGCAAGCTTTAGGCGATATGAATGCTTGATTTCTAAAGGATATAGCGAAACTGCTATATCAATATCGGTTTAATCCGTTTGACTTGAAACTGAATTCGACACAATTTCGCCACTGTCCTGCATCGGGAAATCGTGGCTCCGGAGGCTTTGGCGAGTTGCGATCCTTCACCTGATCGTCGTGGTGTGAGGCACTTTTCTGTCGGGTGCAGGGCCGAACAGCACTTGTTGCGACTCATGGGAGAGAGATATGAGAAGAGTGATTTCGGCTTTGGCCGTGGCGGCTGTCGCCGCGGCATCCTTTGCCGTACCCGTTTTTGCCGCCGGCGAGACCGTCGGCATCGCCATGCCGACAAAATCATCCTCGCGCTGGATTTCCGATGGTGAATCCATGGTGAAGCAGTTTCAGGAAGCCGGCTTCAACACCGACCTGCAATATGCCGAGGATAACATCCCCAATCAGCTCGCCCAGATTGAAAACATGATCACCAAGGGCGTCAATGCTCTGGTCATCGCCTCGATTGACGGCACGACCCTTTCCAACGCGCTGGAAAATGCCGCTGCTGCCGGCATCCCTGTGGTCGCCTATGACCGCCTGATCCGCAACAGCCCGAATGTCGACTATTATGCGACCTTCGATAACTTCAAGGTCGGCGTTTTGCAGGCCACCAGCCTTGTCGACGGCCTGAAGGAACGCTTCCCCGATGCCGAGACGTGGAATGTCGAACTGTTCGGCGGTTCGCCGGACGATAACAATGCCTATTTCTTCTATGATGGCGCCATGTCGATCCTGCAGCCGCTGATCGATTCCGGCAAGATCGATATCGTTTCCGGCCAGATGGGCATGAACCAGGTCGGCACGCTGCGCTGGGACGGCGCTGTGGCCCAGGCGCGTATGGATAACCTCCTGTCGGCCAACTACACCGACAAGACCATCAATGGCGTTCTGTCGCCCTATGACGGCCTGTCGATTGGCATTATTTCCTCGCTGAAGGGCTTCGGCTACGGTTCGGGCGACCAGAAGATGCCGATCATCACGGGGCAGGATGCGGAATTGCCGTCAATCAAGGCGATCATTGCCGGTGACCAGTATTCGACCGTCTTCAAGGATACCCGCGAACTGGCGAAGGTGACGGTTGGCATGGTTCAGGCGCTGCTTCAGGGCGGCAAGCCGGAAATCAATGACACGACCACCTATGACAATGGCGTCAAGGTTGTGCCCTCCTACCTGCTTGCTCCGGTGTCGGTCGATGCCTCCAACTGGCAGCAGATTCTGGTTGATCAGAGCCAGTATTATACCCTTGATCAGATCAAGAACTGATCTTTGCCAAGACCGGCCCGGTGCCTCTGGCGCCGGGCCAAACCAACAAATCTAAAGCGATTTAATGCGGCACTGCAAAATGGACCTCCGCGACGTAATTCTGGCTTGCTGCGGGTTGCGATGAGAAGGTCAGCCGTTCCGGCATGAAAAAATTGCACTGGTTTGTCCGAAGTTGAGTATAAAAGTCCGTACAATTCCCAAGCTAATGAAGAAAGTCTGGATCGAGCGCGTGATTTTGCAGTGCATTTAAACTTTAGTCTAAACTAAATTTTTGCAATGCGAAAAATAGTATCGAATTGTTGCGCAAACGAATTGACACACGTTCCTCACGCTGTATCGTCCGATCTGTCCTGCTGCTTCTTCTGAAACGGGAAATGGAGTGAAGATGAAGCGCAGGACTGTCCGGAAACCGTTTGGTCGATCTCCAGTGGAAGGAGTGGCGATGGTCCGGGCAACTGAAACAAAGTCTGATTGAAGTCTTTGATTTCAAACGGGAGAGAGACATGAAAACCATTACATCCTTGCTCGCGGCTACGGCAATCGTGGCTGCTTCTCTTGCTGTTCCGGCTTTTGCCGCGGACAAGGGCTATGTCGGCATCGCCATGCCGACGAAGGGACTTGACCGCTGGAACAAGGACGGCGCGTCCATGGTCGACCAGTTCCAGTCCGCTGGCTACAAGACCGACCTGCAATATGCGGATAACCAGATCCCGCAGCAGCTGTCTCAGGTTGAGAACATGATCACCAAGGGCGTCGACGTCCTCGTGATCGCGGCCATTGACGGCGGCTCGCTCACCAATCCGCTGGCCAATGCCGGCGCTGCCGGTATCCCGGTCATTGCCTATGACCGGCTGATCCTCAACACGCCGAATGTCGACTATTACGCGACTTTCGACAACTACAAGGTTGGCGTCATTCAGGGCGAAAGCCTGGTTCAGGGATTGAAGGAACGCTTCCCCGACGTTCATCCGTGGAATGTTGAACTGTTCGGCGGTTCGCCGGACGACAACAACGCCTATTTCTTCTTCAATGGCGCGATGTCTGTCATTCAGCCGCTGATCGACTCGGGCGATATCGTCGTCAATTCCGGCCAGATGACCATGGACAAGATCGGTACGCTGAACTGGTCCAATGCCGCTGCCCAGGCCCGCATGGATAACCTGCTCTCCGCTTTCTACACGCAGAAGGAAATCCAGGGCGTCTATGCTTCGAACGATGATCTTGCCATGGGCGCGATTTCCTCGCTCAAGAGCATCGGCTATGGTTCGGGCGACATGAAGATGCCGATCATCACCGGGCAGGACTGCAATATTCCCAACGTCAAGGCGATCATTGCCGGCGACCAGTATTCCTCGATCTTCAAGGATACGCGCCAGCTGGCAAAGGTTACCGTGGAAATGGTGCAGGCCATTCAGGACGGCAAGCAACCGGAAATCAACGACACCACGACCTATAATAATGGCGTGAAGGTTGTTCCCTCCTATCTGTTGGCACCTGTCGCGATCACCAAGGACAACTGGAAGCAGATCCTGGTCGACGACAGCGGCTACTACACGATGGACCAGATCGAAAACTAATCGGTCTGCCTGATGTGAGCGGGCCGCCCGACCTGCCTTTAGAGGCGGGCGGCCTTACGCAACTGCGAGTGAGGGTGCCATGTCCACATTGCTCGAAATGCGATCAATCACGAAGTCATTCCCCGGCGTTATGGCTTTGAAGAATGTTGATCTGACCGTCGAGGAGGGTGAAATTCATGCTCTCGTCGGTGAAAACGGCGCCGGCAAATCAACCTTGATGAAAGTCCTCTCGGGTGTCTATCCGCACGGAACCTATGGCGGCGATATCGTCTATGACGGTGAAATCGCAAGCTTCGGGCGGATCGTTGACAGCGAGAAAAAGGGCATCATCATCATCCACCAGGAGCTGGCACTCGTCCCGCAGCTTTCGATCGCCGAAAACATCTTCCTCGGCAACGAAGTGGCCAGGGGCGGCGTGATCGACTGGCCTGAAGTTTATCAGAAAACCGAGGCGCTGCTGAAGAAGGTCGGCCTGAATGACAGACCGGCGACGATGGTCGAGAAGATCGGTGTCGGCAAGCAGCAGCTGGTAGAAATCGCCAAGGCGCTTTCCAAGGATGTTCGTCTGCTGATCCTTGACGAGCCGACGGCTGCGCTTTCAGAGAGTGATAGCGCAAAACTTCTCAGCCTGCTTCTGGAACTGAAATCACACGGTATCACGTCGATCCTGATTTCCCACAAGCTCAACGAGGTCGAGCAGGTCGCCGATCAGATTACGGTCATTCGTGACGGCGCGACGGTGACGACGATTGATTGCCACAAGGAGGAGGTCTCGGAAGCGAGTATCATCCAGGCGATGGTCGGCCGCGATATGGAAAACCGCTACCCGGAACGCGAAAGTCACATCGGCAACATGCTGATGGAGGTCAAGGACTGGACCGTCTGGCATCCGGATCAGGCCGAGCGCAAGGTCATCAAGGGCGTGAACTTCAATGTTCGTGCCGGCGAAATCGTCGGGATCGCGGGACTGATGGGATCCGGTCGCACAGAGCTCGCCATGAGCCTTTTCGGCCACTCCTATGGCCGCAACATATCGGGCGAAGTGCATCTCGGCGGCAACCGGGTCGATACCTCGACCGTGCCGAAGGCGGTGTTTGCCGGTCTCGCTTATGTGACCGAAGACCGCAAAGCGCTCGGACTTATTCTTGAGGAGCCGATCACCAAGAATATCACGCTCGCCAATCTGAAGGGTGTTTCGCAATACGGGGTGATCAACTCGGGCGAGGAAGCCCAGCGCGCCGAGCACTACCGGCAGGCAATGAATATCCGCACGCCGAGTGTGGCGCAGAAGGTGATGAACCTGTCCGGCGGCAACCAGCAGAAGGTTGTTCTGTCGAAATGGCTGTTCACCCAGCCGGATGTGCTGATCCTTGATGAACCGACGCGCGGCATTGATGTCGGCGCCAAATACGAGATCTACACGCTGATGAACCAACTCGCGGCGGAGGAGCGGGGGATCGTGATGATCTCTTCCGAGATGCCGGAACTGCTCGGCATGTGCGATCGCATCTATGTCATGAATGAGGGGGAACTGGTTGCGGAGCTGACTGCTGAAGAAGCGAGCCAGGAGCGCATCATGTCCTTCATCGTCAGAAAATAGAAAGTTACGATGATGAATACACCCGTTGAAAATGAAGGCGTTGCGAAGTCGTCGATCCGGTCGTATCTGACGCTGCGCATGCGCGACTATGGCATCCTTCTGGCGCTGATTATCATCATCGCCTTCTTCCAGATCATGACCAATGGGGTGCTGCTGCGCCCGGTCAACATTACCAACCTGTTCCTGCAGAACTCCTACGTCACCATCATGGCGCTCGGCATGTTGATGATCATCGTTGCGGGGCATATCGACCTGTCGGTCGGCTCGATCGTCGGTTTCATCGGCGCGCTTGCTGCCGTGATGATGGTGCAGTGGGGCGTGCCCGTCATTCCGACCTTCATCGTCTGCATTCTCGCGGGCATGCTGATCGGCGCCTGGCAGGGCTATTGGGTCGCCTACTGGAAGATACCGGCCTTTATCGTCACACTGGCCGGCATGCTGGTGTTCCGCGGCCTGACGCTCTGGCTGCTCGACGGTCAGTCCGTCGGTCCGTTCCCGGGCGGTTTCCAGCTTCTGTCGACAGGTTTCATCCCGGATATCTTCGGGGTCGGACGTCCGAACATGACAGCTCTTGCCGCCGGTGTCGTTGCTGCGGCCGCCATAATCTGGCTTGCGGTCCGTGGACGTCAGCGCAACAAGGCTTACGGCGTGGAGGACGAACCTCTTTCATTCTTCATCGCCCGCAATGCCATTGTCGCCGCGGTTCTGATCTTTGTTGCCTGGAAGCTGGCTTCATTCCGCGGTCTGCCCAACGTGCTGATCACCATGGCGGTGCTGACGGTCATCTATGCCTTCATCACTGAAAAGACCACGTTTGGCCGTCGCGTTTATGCCATTGGCGGCAATCTGAAGGCAGCGCAGCTCTCCGGTATCAATACCCGCCGGCTGACCTTCCTGACCTTCGTGAACATGGGCATGCTGGCCGGTCTTGCCGGTCTGGTCTTCGCCGCCCGGCTCAATATCGCCACGCCCGGTGCCGGTAACGGCTTCGAGCTTGACGTCATCGCGGCCGTGTTCATCGGTGGCGCGTCGATGTCCGGTGGCGTCGGCAAGATCGTCGGTGCGGTTGTCGGTGCCTTCATCATGGGTATCCTCAACAACGGCATGTCGATCCTTGGTATCGGTATCGACTACCAGCAGGTCATCAAGGGCCTGGTTCTTCTCGCAGCCGTCTTCTTCGACGTCTACAACAAGAACAAGGCCTGATCGCCGGAGCGGCCCGGCGCTTGCGGAGGGGCAGGCGCCCGGCGCTTCGGTAACACCAATCGCCTCCACAATCTCCTTGGGTGGGCGGACCTGGGCGGGGGAACCTCAAAGGTTTCTCCGCTCTTTTTCTGCCGTGAGGGCACATGAAAAACCCGGCTCAGTCGGACTGAACCGGGGTCTTGGCTTGGCTTGCAAGGGCCAGAGCATCGGCTCGAAAATCGGAATTGATTTTCGAAAAGAACGATGCGCCGATTCAATAAGCTAGAGCGTCCTTGTGCGTCCAAGAGGACGCACGGCGCTCTAGATCGAACCGCAGAGGTTGACGGCGATGCCAAGCTCTGCAGCCAGAGCGGCACGGACGGCAATCACCTGCTGTGCGGCCGCCTCGCTTTCGGCATAGGCGACCTGCACGTGATTGGCCTTGTGGCGCCCCATCATCGTGTCGCGGCTGACCCCCGAAAGCGTGGCGCTCATGATCGGCCAGGGATAGTCCGTCGCCTTCGAGCGGCGTTCGCATTCTTCCGGCGGCAGTGTCACGGCCTTGCCGCGGCCGATATCCATGTGAAGCTTGCCGCCTTCGACAAAGATCCGGCTCCAGACGATATCGCCTTCCTTCGCATAGCCTTTGACCGTGCCCCCGCCTGCGGGGAAGAACATGGCCGGCTGGCGATAGCTTTCCGATCCGGCCCAGCCGCCGGGATGATGCGCAGGCGGTGCCGCGCCGGAGATTTCCAGCACCCAGACGAATTCATCAATGGTGCCGGAAAGATCGTCATCGCCCCAGCGGATATCGTGCAGCGTGGTTTCCACCGGCTGGCCGAGCGCAGCATGAACGCGGTTGATCATCAAGGCGTCGAGACCGGCGCATTCATCCACCTCGTTGAAGTGGATGACCGGTTCGCCGTCGCGGATGATGGAGCCATCGGCACGGGTGACGGGAGGCCGCTCCGCATTGTTCAGCATGCCTTCGATGAGATCGGAGGCCGGCCAGAGATCTTTCAGGCCCTGCTGATACTGAATGCCGATGGCCGCGCAGCCGAACTGGTCGGCAAGCCGGACGGCAGCCACATACATGCGGCACTGATCGATCACCTGATCTTCGGTGAGTTCCGTTTTCGGGTCGAAACCGAAATGGAAGGTCATGCCGCGATCGACCATCCACTGATAGGCGGCGCGGCCTTGTGCCACCGGAACCTGCGTTGCCGCATAATAGAGCGCCGACTGCGACAGCCGCTCCTTGAAGATGCCAAGCGGCATCAGAAGCTCGTCGGGGATGATGGCATTATACATGCCCATGCAGCCCTCGTCGAAAATGCCCATGATCAGCTTGTCGCTGCGCCATTCATCGGCAATGGCCTTTGCCGTGGCACGGGCGCTGTCAGGAGCACTGCTGCCATCATAGGCCTTCACATGAGACTGGTCATGGGCAAGCGTTCCGGTTTCAAGCCAGGTCTTCAGGCCGGAGAGGAAGAAGGCATCGTCGAAATCGCGGCTCCACAGGGTCGAATAGGCGATTCCGGCCTTGGTCAGCGATCCGTTGAGATTGAGCATGCCGACAAGGCCGGGATACTGGCCGGACCAGTTGGCAAGCGTCAGGATCGGCCCCTTGTGGCTGGAAAGGCCTGGCAGAACATGATGCGAATATTGCCAGACCGCTTCGGCAACGATCAGCGGCATGTCCGGATCAATGCCCTTGAACACGTCCATGCCTTCGCGCTGGGAGGCAATGAAGCCGTGGCCTTCCGGCTTGACCGGGTGGGCGCGCCACAATTCATGGCCCATGCCGGCGAGAACGGCAGCAAGTTTGTCTTCCATGGCCTTTTGTGCCGGCCAGCACGTGGTATTGGCGCTTTCGCGCAGGTCACCACTGACCACAAGAGCGATACGGGTCATTCAGATCCTCCATCAGGGCGGCGTGTGCCGCAGGCCTTCCATGGCTCCCCCCGGAAGGCCGGTATCGGGGTTGCCGCCGGTATCGCCGGCGGCAGGGCTGGCTGTTACCAGGCGGTGAAGCCGCCATCGACCACGACATTCGAGCCGGTCATGTAAGACGAGGCATCCGAGGCCAGGAAGCGGATCACGCCGTTATATTCGTCCACTTCGGCCTGACGGCCAAGCGGAACCCGCTCGAGAAAGGCATCGATGAACTCCTTGTCATAGGAGCCGGTCTTGACGCCGCCAAAGGAGACGATGTTGCAGCGAACCTTCTTCGGTGCCCAATAGGTCGCGAGATAGCGGGTCAGGTTCAAAAGGCCCGATTTCGAGGCGGCATAGGAGACGGCCTTGATGAAGGGCACGCCGTCACGTTCCAGCCGATAGGCATAAAGCGCCTGATTGGGCGACACCATGCCATACATGGAGCCGACATTGATGATCGAACCGCGCATCTCTTCGGCCATCTTGGTGCCAACGACCTGGCTGGTCAGCATGACGCCGGTGAGATTGGTGTCGATGATTTCGTCCCAGTATTTCTGCGGATAGACCTCGAAGGGGGCATTCTGGTCGGCGGAACCGTCGGGCTTGGAATCAATGCCGGCATTGTTGACGAGGATATGCGGCACGCCCCAGTCGGCGATCACCTGATCCGTTGCAGCGGCAAGACCGGCCTTGTCCGTGACCGAGGCTTCATAGACGCGGATATTGTCTTCGAGGCCGGGGAATTTCTCGGCAATCTGTTTGGCAGTGAAGGGGCGGCGCGAGTAGATCGCCACCTTGGCACCGGCAGAGGCCAGCGATTTTGAAAACTGGGTGCCGAGCTGGCCGAGGCCGCCGGTTACAACAGCGACACGTCCCTCAACGGAAAACATCTTGTCCATGGTTCGTCCTTTCATGTGATGCCGGGCGGATATGCTTCATCCAGCGCTCGGTTCATGCAGTTGATTGTGAGAGGGCTGTTCCGGCGGCATGGCGCTCCTGTCGTCGGCGCGTCGGGGGAGGTCTTTTCAGATGCCGCCGGAACAAACCTGTTCAAAGTGCTTCGTCAGCCAGTTCCTTCTTGTCCGGTACCGGTTCTCCGGCACGGCGATAGGTGAGGATCGACCGCACGGCTGTGGCGACAAGGATCGCGATGATGGCGATACCGAGCCCGCAGGCGATCGGGCGGTAGAAGAAGGCGAGCAGATTGCCATTGGCGATCTGCATCGACATGATGAAGTTGCGCTCCAGAACGGGGCCCAGTACCAGGCCGAGAATGACCGGAGCGATCGGGAAGCCGTTGCGTTCCATGATATAGCCGACAACGCCGGCTGCCAGCATGATCCAGACGCCGAACAGAGAATTGTTGACGGCGTAAGAGCCGAGGAAGCAGCAGATCAGGATGATCGGCACAATGACATTGCGCGGAACCGCCAGAACATGGCGGGCCAGCTTGATGGCCACGAAACCGAGCGGGAAGAGCAGCAGGTTCGAGATGAAGAAGGTCATGATGATCGCGGTCGGCATCGAGGGGTTCTCGACAAACAGCCGCGGCCCCGGATTGACGCCCTTCATGAAGAGCACGCCGACGGCGATTGCGGTGACGGCGTCGCCCGGAATGCCGAAGACCAGCGCGGGGATCCAGGCACTGGACAGGCCTGCATTGTTCGATGATGTCGCTTCGATCAGCCCTTCGGGGTGACCGGTGCCGAATTTTTCCGGCGTCTTCGACAGCCGCTTGCTCATGCCATAGGCAATCCAGGCAGCAAGGTCGCCGCCAATGCCGGGCAGAGCGCCGACCACGGTGCCAAGCGAAGCGCCGCGGATGAAGGAGAAGGGGTACTTCTTCAACAGGCCAAGAACGCCCTTGAAGGGGACGATCTTGCCGAGTGCCGGCATCTCGCCGCCATTGCCATGCTGATTGGTGGTGAAGCCGCGCAGGATCTCGGAAAAGGCAAACATGCCGATCATCACGGGAATGTAGGAAACGCCGCCCATCAGATCCATGCTGCCGAAGGTGAAGCGCGGCGCACCGGTGGTGATATCAAGGCCGACGGTCGAGATCAGCAGGCCGAACAGAAGTGAGGTGAGGCCGCGCGCGGCATCATTGCCGGAGACCAGAGCACAGGTCAAAAGCCCGAGAACGGCAAGCCAGAAGAACTCGAAACTGGAAAAGTTGAGCGAGATCTTGGCGAGCAGCGGTCCGGTGACAAGCAGCACAAGTGCACCGGTCAGGCCGCCAAGGGCGGAGAAGAAGAAACCGAGCGACAACACCTTGCCGGCCTTGCCCTTCAGCGTCATGCGGAAGGCTTCATCGGTGTAGGCCGCAGATGCCGGTGTTCCGGGAACACGCATCAGGGCACCGGGAATGTCACCGGCGGTAATGGCCATGGCAGTTGATGACACGATCAGGGCAATGGCCGGAACCGGTGCCATATAGAAGGTGACGGGCACGAGCAGTGCCGTCGACATGGTGGCCGTCAATCCCGGCAGGGCGCCGATGAAAAGGCCGTAGATGGCGCCCAGAACAAGGGCGATCAGAACATTGGGCTGCAGCGCTATGTCCAGCGCCTGGCCGATGACGTCAAGACTCATGGAAGGATACCTCCCAGAATGCCGGCGGGCAGCGGAACCATCAGCCCCTTGGAGAAGCCGTAATAGAGGATCAGCACCACAACCGGTGAAACAATGACCGTTGTCAGAATACGAGCGCGCATCAGAAGCATCAGCCCGGCCATATAGATGATGCCGATGAGCGGGAAGCCGACGGACTGGAACAGGAAAATGCCGATAACCAGACCGCCGAGCGTCCAGATGGCGGCGGCATAATTGCGCAGCGGCACACGCCACTCAGAAACGTCGAGGAAGGTTCTGCCCTTCTCGGTCAGAAAACCACCCAGCGCAATGGCAAGGCCGAGGCAGATGAAACCGATCCCGATCAGGGTCGGCATGAGATCCGCACCGAAGCGCACGCCCGGGACCGTGGGGAGCTGCATGGCCCCCACGATCACGACCGCTCCGAAGAGCGACAGAGCGGGCCCGGTGATCCGGTCGCTGATTTTCATGAGACTTACTCCTGCCGGCTTACTTCGCCAGACCCAGGACTTTCATGGTTGCCGCAAGATCATTGTAGTCGGTCATCACCGTCTGCTTGAACGTCGGCGCATCCTGATAGGCAACGGAGAAGCCCTGGGACGACATGAATTTCTGGAATTCGGGATCGGCGCAGATTTCCTCAAGTGCTGCGGAAAGCTTGTCGACCACCTCCGGCGGCAGGCCATCGGGTCCGGCAAGACCACGGAAGGGCAGCGGCGAGAACTTGATGCCGAAGACCGAATCCGTCGTCGGAATGTCGGGGAACAGCGGATTGGCCTCACTGGAAATCAGCGCCAGCGTCTTGGCTTCTCCGGCATCCACAAGCGCACGGGCTTCAGCGGGTGAGGTGGAGACAACATCGATCGCACCGGCAGCCAGCTGCTGCAGGGCCGGAGCCGAGCCGTCAGAGGCAACCCATGGGCTTGCATTGGGATCGATGCCGAGCGTGTTCAGCAGACCGGCCCAGGCCAGATGCGACAGACCGCCACGATTGGCGCCAGATGCCGTCACCGTGCCGGGATTGGCTTTGACGTCGTCAATCAGGGCCTGAACCGTGTCATAGCTGGAGCCGGCCTTGACATTGACACCAATCGCATCGGCATTGTAGCGGCCGATATAGTCGAAATCTTCAGGCGCAACGCCGGGCAGGCCTTGCGTCTTGTACATGGTGCTTTCGATGGTGATGACGCCGATTGTGTAGCCGTCAGGGGCCGCATTGGCGATGGCCGAATGGCCGACAAGGCCGCCACCGCCGGTGCGGTTGACAACATTGAAGGGCTCTCCGAATTTTTTCTGCAGATCGGCCGCAACTGCACGTGCGGTGGCGTCCGTGCCGCCGCCGGCGGACCAGGGAACGATAATGGTCACGGCGCGATCCGGCCATTCCGCATGGGCAGCACCCGCGAGCCCGAGAAGGGCCGCTGCCGCGACCGATGCCTGAATTACGTTCCTGATAGTGGATTTCATCACTTAACCTCCCGTTTGCTGTCTTGCCGGACGACGCCTCCACGCGAACCCGGTAAGACTTAACACTTGACTTATGACTCATGACATAAGTATTGTCAACACAGATCGAAACACCGGGGTGGCTGCTATGGCGAATGACGTTGAGATGACGGAAGGGACGGAATTTCCGCTGCGCCGGCGTGGGCGGCTGCATTCAGTCGTGTCTTCTGTCCTCGAAAGCCGGATATTGAACGGCGATCTGAAAGTCGGCGACCGGCTGGGGTCTGAAAGCGCGATTGCCAAGGAGTTCGGCGTCTCGACCCGTGCCGTGCGCGAGGCGGTTCAGGAGCTGGAGGTCAAGGGGCTGGTGCAGCGCCGTCATGGCGAGCGCACCGAAGTGGTGCGTGACGATGTCGACGGCTATCTCGACACGCTGGCGGTGACGGTCCAGCAGCGTTTTTCCACCGATCCGGATTATCTTCTGCAGCTGATGGTGGTGCGCCGGATGCTTGAAACGGAAGTGGTCGAGCTTCTGACGGAGCGTGACGCGCCGCTGACCGAAGACGTGAAAGACGCGCTTGAGGCGATGCGGGCGGCGCGGGACACGGAGGATTTCGCCGGTTTCGTCGATGCTGATGCCCGTTTTCATCTGGCGCTGGTGCATGCCACCGGCAACCAGATGCTGATGCTGATCTACGACAATCTCGCCGGTCTCATCAACAATGTGATTCACATTACAAGCCGTGTTCCGACCAAATCGCTGCAAGATGCGTATCAGGAACACGCCGACATCTATGACCTGATCATGAAGCGCGACAAGCAGGGCTCCAAGCTGAGACTGCGCGCGCAGATCGACAATTCTGCCGATTATCTGCGTCAGGCGATAGAGAAATCAAACCAGAAAAAGGCCAGAAAAGAGGATGAAAATGGCTGACTTTGATTATTCGGACACCGATTGGGAGGCAATCGAACGCCTGAAGAAGTGGTATTCCGGCGATATTCACGACAGCATGGAGGCGCTCGGCCTCTGGGGCTGCCTTGAAGGGATTTCGCTGCAGAGTGCACTGAAGCCAGGCGAGGTCATCTGCGGCCCGGCGGTGACGGTTCTGTTCGCGCCGTCCACCCGCAAGGGCGAGCCGCAGGATGTCTACCATAACGCCATCGACCGCGCGCCCAAGGGCGGGGTGATGGTATGCGACGCTTCCTGTGCACCGGGCTCCTGCTCGGGCGAACTGATGAGTTCCGGCGCCAAGACGCGCGGCCTGGCTGCAACGGTTGTCAATGGCACGGTGCGCGATCTCGCCCAGGTCCGCGCGCTCGGCTATCCGCTGTTCGGCACCATGCCAAGCCCGATCGGCGTGACCGGCAAGAAGGAACCGAAGGAAAGCCAGGTGCCGCTGACCATCGGCAAGGCGACAGTCAATCCCGGCGATGTGATCTTCGGCGACGTCGATGGCGTGGTCGTGATCCCGAAGGCTAAGGTCAAGGCGGTCGCCGATCAGGCCGACAAGCTTGGCCGCGAAGAGGCAAAGGCGCGCGACCGCATTCTTGCGGGCGAAAAGCTGCAAGAGGTCTGGCCGGTCGCCTGATCTCATCGTCCTGAATGAGGCATGTGAGAGCCGCGAGCCACAGGGTTTGCGGCTCAGACTGCTGACAAACCTCGCCCCTTTTTCTGATGTCATGCCTGTGCTTGGTCCACAGGCATCCAGCCGACGCGCGTCCGCGCGGCGAAAGACTCTTATAATCCAATGCCCAGAAGAGCCTGGATCCCCGTGACGAGCACGGGGATGACGACAGAGGGGGCGGCTATACCACCCCAAACAGGCAATCTGAATGGCTTTGTCCTGTTTCGGCCTTGGAGCCGGCTTGATTGTTGTCAAAGACAGGCGGTGGATTACAAGAGAAATGGAGGGAGGTTTTCTTGCGGCGCGAAGCGCTGTAAGGACTGGAGTATCGATCGAAAGAGCGGGCACCGGTTTTTCGATAACCCGATGCGTCAAAAAAACGATCTGATCGGCCCTCGGCGCCAAAAAGAGCGCCGGATCCGACAATGACAAACGCCGGAAGGACAGGAAAATGGCCAGTCTCGCGCTCAGCAAGCTCGTCAAGAAATATGGCGCCCGCGAAGTCATCCACGGTATCGATCTTGAGATCCGCGATGGTGAATTCGTTGTGCTGGTCGGCCCGTCCGGTTGCGGAAAGTCGACGCTGCTGAAGATGATTTCGGGGCTCGAATCGGTGACCGATGGCGAGATCCTGGTTGACGGCACGGTTGCCAACAAGCTGCAGCCGAAGGACCGCAACATTGCCATGGTGTTTCAGGATTATGCGCTCTATCCGCATATGTCGGTGCGCAAGAACATGGGCTTTGCCCTGCGCATGGCCGGCAAGGGCAAGGCTGAGCGGGACATCATGGTGGAAAAGGCGGCTGAAATGCTGGGCCTTACCGATGTGCTGGAGCGCCATCCGAGCGAATTGTCCGGCGGGCAGAAGCAGCGCGTCGCCATGGGCCGTGCGATCGTGCGCGAGCCGGAAGCCTTTCTGTTTGATGAGCCGCTTTCCAATCTCGATGCCAAGCTGCGTGGCCAGCTGCGCGCCGAAATCAAGGCACTGCATCGCCGCCTTGGCACGACGATGATCTATGTGACCCATGATCAGATGGAGGCCATGACCATGGGGGAGCGGATCGTGCTGATGAAGGACGGGCACATTATTCAGGTCGGTACGCCGCTTGATCTTTATGACCGGCCGGAAAATGTCTTCGCCGCCGGTTTTATCGGCGCACCGCCGATGAACCTTGTCGAGGGCGAGGTGGTGCCTGCGGATAACGGTCTGGCGCTGAAAACGGCAGCCGGAACGATCTGGCCGCTGCCGGTCACCGATGGTCTTGCCGCCGGCCGGCAGATTGTCATGGGGGTGCGCCCGGAACATGTGGCAATGGCCGATGACGGTGTTTCCGGCAAGGTCGACTTTACCGAAACCACTGGTTCTGAAACCCATGCGACGCTGACGGTCGGCGACGATCAGATCCTGCTGCTGACGGCCGAGCGGGTGATGTTCGAGCGTTTCGCACCGATCAGGATCGCCTGCGATACCGCCCATATGCATCTCTTCGACAAGGAAAGCGGCGACAGGATCAACTGAGCCTGCCCGCAGAGGCAATGGACGAACTCGACTCACTTTTCGGCCGGCTGTCTAAATCGCGCTTTCGCAGCCGCTTCCATCTGTCTGCGGCCGACAAGGCCTATGCGATGCAGAAGGGCAGAGCGGAGATCAACGATCATGTCGATGGTTTCATCCGTCAGCGGCTCTCGCCTGCCGACCCGGCCAATGATGGCAAACAGACACCGATGCGCGGCCATCCCTGTTTCGTCGCCCAGCATGCCACCGCCACCTGCTGTCGCGGCTGTCTGGAAAAATGGCATGGAATAGAAAAGGGGCGGGCACTCGATGAGGTCGAGATCGCCTATGTCTGCAGGGTGATTGACCGCTTCATCGTCAGTCAGATGCGCGGCAACGCTCTATGAACGGTGCAGTGCGTCGGCGAGATCGCGGCGGATATCAGCGAACATCGGATGATCACGCCGCATGGTCCCTGCCGGGCCAAGCGCGGGCCGGACGATCTGATCGATATGCCCCGGAGCGGGGCGCATCACCACGATCTGCTCGGCAAGGATCAGGGCCTCATCGACCGAATGGGTGACGAACAGGATGCGGCGTTCTTTCTCCGCATCAAGTACCCGCAACAGCTCGCTCTGCATCTCCTCGCGCGCCAGCGCATCCAGGCTTGCAAAGGGTTCGTCCATCAGAAGAAGCGGGGCGGGTGTCGCAAGCGCCCGCGCCAGTGCGAGGCGCTGCTGCATGCCGCCGGAAAGTTCTTCCGGGTAAAGATCGCCGGCGCCTTCAAGACCGACACGGGCCAGAAGTGCATCAGCCGTGTCTGCCCTGCCTGCCCCCGGCACGACCATGAGGTTCTGCCGCGCGGTTCTCCAGGGCAGCAGGCGGGCATCCTGAAACAGGAGTGCCGTGTCACGGCCGGGAACCGGCGGTCGGCCATCGATCATGACCGTGCCGCTGTCGGGCGCGATAAGCCCGGCGGCAATGCGCAGCAGGCTGGTCTTGCCGCAGCCCGACGGGCCGAGAATGACGGTGATCCGCTCCTTGTCCGCCACAAGCGAGATATCGGAGAGAACCAGCCGCTCTCTCCCGTAGCTGAGCGCAACATGATCAATGGCGAGTGTTTTCATCTCAATCAGCGCGAAATGCTGTCTCCAAGATCCGAGGGGCCGATCGCTTTCAATACGGCATCCATCGGGGCAAAATCGATCCAGTTGGCCGGGTCTACCAGATAGGCGGTATTGGTCGGCTCGCCCTTTTGATACCAGGTCTGGGCGTAGAGCAACTCGTCTTTCTGGAAACCGCCATTGACGGTCCAGCTGTTGGCATAGGCTTTTGCAAGCGCCTCAAGCGTTTCCGGGGCAATGTCGGGGCGGGCCTTTTCCATCGCCGTCACCCAGTGATCGGGATTTTCGGCAAAATCACGCGCCGCCAGCGTCAGCGCTTCAAGCACGTGCTGCAGATCGCCGGCACGGGTTTCAAGGGTGGGACGGCGGACAACATCCACCTTGGTGACCACCGGGGCGGCATCGAAATAGTCCTTCACATCCACCAGAATGTGCAGATTGCTCTTGTCCGGCAGCGCCAGATAGCTGCCGATGGAAAGCGTCGTCGCATCGACACGGCCCGCCATCAGCGCCTGACCGCGCACCGCCGGCTGGCCGAGCGGCATCAGCGTCATGGCCTCAAGGCTGACACCCTTGGTGCCGAGCACGGCAGACGACATGGTCGCGTCGAGGCTGTTGGGGCGACCGATGCCGAAGCGTTTGCCGGCCATGTTTTTCAGCGTCACGTCATCACGCCCGGCGATGATGAAGGGGATCGCCTTGTCGGAGGAATGGACCGCGACAAAATCGGATGCACCCTGGGCATGGAGATCAAGCAATGAAGACAGGGAGATATTGGCCATGTCGCCATCACCGGCCTGAAGGGCGGCGATCGCCATCGGCGTCTGCTGCACCGGCACCAGAGTGACGTCGACACCGGCGCGCTCGAAAAAGCCTTCCTGCTGGGCAAGGTAGATCAGCGAATTGGGGACCAGCGGCGCTTCCGTTTCGGTGACGATGATGCGGAAGGGATCGGCATGCGCCGAAGCGCCGGAGATCAGCAACGCGCCCATGGCTGCGAGAATGAATGTGCGGAACATGGTTTTTCCAGTCATTTCTAAAATTTCAGGAATAGAGCCGCCGGCGTACCGGTTTCGGCGTCAACAGGCGTTCGATGGCCGAGAGAAGCGCGGTCGTACCGACGCCGATGGCGGCCAGGGTCAGCATGACGATCAGATAGTTGCCCATCAGGAAGCTGTTGCCATAGGCAATCAGCAGCGCACCGAGACCGGTCATCGCCATGTAGATGTCGGCAACAACCGCGGTGACAAGGCCGGTTGTCGCGCCAAGTCTGAGGCCCGCCATGATGACGGGGAAGGCTGCGGGCAGCCGGACATGACGCCACAGGGCGATGCGGGAGAATCCATAGGCGCGGGCCATTTCATCCAGTTTCGGATCGGCATTGCGCAGCCCGGCATAGCTGTTGATGATCACCGGCATGATGGCGCCAAGCGTCACGATCAGGATTTTCGAGCCGTCGCCAAGTCCGAAAATCAGGATGACCATCGGCATCAGAGCGATCAGCGGCGTTGCCGCAAGCGCGTTCACATAAGGGGTGAAGGTGCGCCCCATCAATGGCACAGCCGCGAGAAACAATCCCAGCGGAATTCCGATCAGGGCGGAAATGAGAAGCCCGGTCCAGTAGACGTAGAGCGTATTGACGATGGCGCGCAGATAGAGCTGGCGAAAATCCTGAAGCATGTCTGCAAGGGCACGCGCCGTTTCGGTTGGCGTGGTGAAGAAGCCGCGCGGCAGATGCGCTGCGGTGAGCGACCAGATGAACCAGGCGGCGATGAGAACGCCGGCGCGAAGCCAGACATGCAGCGGCCGTCTGCCAACCCATTTCGCCGCTTCGACAATGCCATCGCCGAGATCTGCGATCTCGTGGCGCAGGCCTTTCAGCAGGCCGTCATTGCGGGCGGTCGGCGCGTTCCTTTTGCTGCTATCGTTCTCTTTGGTCATGATGGTGTGGATTTCTTGGTTTGGCGCATCGGTTTCGCCAGGGACCGGCGGTCGCTTTTGTCCAATGCTTTGAGGCCTTCCCGTCAAAAACGGGAAGGCCGGTTCTTTGAGGGATCAGTTCTGATCCGGCAGGGCGTAGGCGATGACGTAATCGCCGCGCTGCATGGACTGGCGGGCACCGCCGGCCGAAATCACGACATATTGCTTGCCGGTCTTCGGCGACTTGTAGGTCATCGGGCCGCCCTGGCTGCCGACGGGCAGGCGGGACTTCCAGATTTCCTTGCCGGTGGCCTCATCCCAGGCGCGCAGATAGAAATCCTGCGTACCGGCGAAGAAGACCAGACCGCCCTGGGTGACGAGCGAGCCGCCCAGTGTCGGCATGCCGACCGGGATCGGCATGCCCATCTTGATGCCGAGCGGGCCGGTATCCTGAACCGTGCCGACCGGAACCTGCCAGACGATCTTCTGGGTCTTCATGTCGATGGCCGAAAGCGTGCCGAAAGGCGGCTTCTGGCAGGGAATGCCAAGCTGCGACAGGAAACGGTTCTTGACGACGGCATAAGGTGTGCCGCCGAGCGGAACTTCACCCATGCCGGCATTCGGGCTCTCGCCGCCATCAGACAGGGCAGCCTTCTTTTCCTGCGGGAACATCTGTACCCACAGGCCAAGGCGCATGTCGTTGACGAAGATGAGGTCGTTGTTCGGATCCGTCGAGAGACCGCCCCAGTTCATGCCACCGAGCGAACCCGGGAAGCTGAGCGAAAGGTCGGTGCCCGGTGCCGTATAGAGCCCTTCATAGCGCATCGACTTGAAGGAGATGCGGCACAGCAGCTGATCGAACGGCGTCGCGCCCCACATGTCAGATTCATGCAGGAGCTGGTTGCCGATCTGCGGCATGCCGACCGAAACCGGCTGCGTCATCGCATAGGGCTCGTTGGGGATATTGGCGGCCTTGACCGGCTTTTCCTCAACCTTGGTCAGCGGCTTGCCGGTATAGCGGTCAAGCACGTAAAGCTGTCCCGACTTGGTGCCGATCACCAGGGCAGGAACCTTGGTGCCATCGGCTTCAGGGAAATCGATCAGCGACGGCGCCATGGGAAGGTCGAAGTCCCAGAGGTCGTTGTGAACCGTCTGGAAGTGCCACTTTTCCTCACCCGTGGTGGCATCAAGGGCCAGAACGGACGCACCATATTTGTGGTCGATATCGCTGCGGGTGACACCGTAAAGGTCAACCGAGGGCGAACCCAGAGGGAAATAGACCGTGTTCGATGCGGCATCATAGGTGCTGCCGGCCCAGTTGTTGGCCGAGGAGCGGGTGTAGTTTTCGCCATCCTTGAGCGCTGCGTTCGGTGTGGCCGAGCCGGTATCGAAGGACCAGCGCTGAGCACCGGTCATGACGTCGAAGCCGCGCAGAACGCCGCCGGGCATATCCACCTGGACATTGTCGGCAACGCGGCCGCCCAGCACGATCGTCGTGCCAGCCATGGTCGGTGCCGAGGTCATGGTGTAATAGGCCTTGTTGCCGAGCGGGCCCAGGCCGGTCTTGAGGTCGACAACGCCATTGGTGCCGAAATCGGTGCAGCTTTCGCCGGTTTGAGCATCGAATTCGTAAAGATTGGCATCGATCGAATTCATGATGATGCGGGTGGCGCAGACGGCGCCGTCCGGCAGGCTTGCCGGCGGAACCGGGGTCGAGCCGTCAACGTTCGGCTGGACAACAGGCTGCGTTGCATCGAAATAGGCCAGACCGCGGCAACGTTCCCACACGCCACCGACATTGGCGTTGACGTCGTGGCGCCAGACTTCCTTGCCGGTATCGGCGTCAAGGGCGATGACGTTGTTCTTGGCCGTGCACAGATAGACCTTGTCGCCAACCTGAAGCGGTGTCAGCTGGTCTTCGGCACCCGAACCCGTGGACATCGGAATGTCGCCGGTGTGGTAGGTCCAGGCAACCTGCAGATTATCGACATTGTCGACATTGATCTGGTCAAGAGCTGCAAAACGGCTGTTACCGGCCGTATTGCCATAATGGGACCAGTTCTTCTGCTCGGTTTCCGGGGTAACGGCGACGCGGCTTGCGGCGGGCTTTGCCGAGGTGATCTCCGGGTGGATGCTGAACATCGAGCCAAAGCCTGCAAGGCCGGCCACCAGGAACACGGCGGCGGCGGCCAGGCTCTTGCCGGTTGCAGCAGAACGGCCGGCCGCCCTGTTGAGAAGCGGCAGCGAGGCGGTGATGACAAAGGCGCCGAAGGTCATCGCCAGAAGGCGCGAGATCAGGCCCCAGTAATTGAGACCGACATCAAACAGCGACCAGATGATCGTTCCGGCAAAGGCGATGAGATAAAGCCAGGCACCGGCGGGCCGCTGCCTGAAAAACTGGATCGCGGCGAGCAGAAGCACGATGCCTGCGATCAGGAAGTACCAGCTTCCTCCAAGTGAGATCAGCTTTCCGCCGCCGATGACAAAGAACAACGCAGCTGCTGCCAGCACGACGCCGAGCAGCCACAGCCATGCCTTTGCCAGCGCGGAAAGCTTTTTTTCTGATTTTTCCATGGGGTTTCTTTCCTTTTTGCCTGCATTCGGGCGGCGAAAAGGCTTCCCGAGACAGGGCTATTTGCCGCACTTAGCGCTCATGGGAAATAAAGTCCATACCAGCTTGAAGATTGTTAGTTTTTGCTGCGACATAAAGAAAACACATAATTCATCAATATTTTCAATGACCTGAGTATTCGCGCCGTCGCTTTGGTGTCAAAAATGTGAACAAAGCGTTCTTTTCTCGATCCACAATGTGAACGCTATCTTCGGGTCGGCTTGCCTTCGCCCAGACGCTGTCGTGCCTGTCGGCTCGACGGGCTTTCGGCCTCCGGCGGCTTGTCTGCCAGGCTTGCGGATGGCACAGATAGAGCGTCCCGGTGCGTCCTTCTGGGCGCAACAGGACGCACTATCTTATTGAATTGACGCATCATTCTTTTCGAAAATCGATGCTGATTTTTGAGCCGATGCGCCAGGGCTGGGCTCCGGTCCGGTTACGCCGCCGGTTCAGCGCCGGATAATGATGATTTGTAGTGGAGGAGAGCGATTGAATGAGGTGACTGCCGGTCCGGCGCAGGAGGGCGACACAAGGCGGCGATTGCTGGACGCGGCGCTGCATGAATTCGCCCGTTTCGGTTTTGATGGTGCCAGGCTGGAACGCATCGCGGCTGAAGCCGGCTGTGCCAAACGGATGCTCTATTATTATTTCGGCAATAAGGAGCATGTCTATCTCGCCGTGCTGGAACGCGCCTATGACGATATCCGCGCGTCAGAAGACGTCCTGCATCTCGATGCGCTGGCGCCACGTGAGGCCCTGCATGCGCTGGCGCGGCAGAGTTTTCTCTACCACCAGAACAATGCCGATTTCACCCGGCTGGTGCTTCAGGAAAATTTCCAGCAGGGCACGATGCTGAATGCACTGCCGGGCGCGGCGCGCCTGCGCGATGCGGCCTTCGCTCCGCTGAAGCGCATTCTCGTCCGCGGTGCCGAAGCCGGCCTTTTCCGCCACGGTGTCGAGGCTGTCGATGTACACTTTCTCATCAGCGCCATTTCCAGCTTCCGTGTCGATCATGCCTATTCGTGGAACAATATGCTGCAGATTGATCTGCTCGCCGAACCCGTTGCGAGCCGGCATCTGGCGTTGCTTCTGGCACAGCTCGATGCCATGACGGGCTATCGGCAGCGTTGAAAGCGGCAGCAAAAAGCCGGTCTGCTTGCATGAGACCGGCTCAGATTGCTGACAAGCCTTGCCCCTTTTTCTGACCTCATGCCTGTGCTTGTCACAGGCATCCAGCCGACGCGCGTCCGCGCGGCGAAAGGACCTGTCTATTCAATGCATTATGAATCTGGATCCCCGTGACAAGCACGGGGATGACGACGGAGGCAGGGGATGACGACGGAGGCAGGGGCCGCTCCACCTCAAGCATGCAATATGAACGGCTTTGTCAACAGTCTGAGCCGGTCTGTTTGCGCGAGACCGGCTCCTGAAATCCGCTGCTGAAAACGAGGGTTAGTTGCCCGGCTCGAGGATCTCGCGTTTGCCGACATGGTTGGCCGGGCCGACCAGGCCATCCTGCTCCATGCGCTCGACCAGCGAGGCGGCACGGTTATAGCCGATCGACAGGCGGCGCTGGATATAAGAGGTCGAGCACTTCTTGTCGCGCTGGACGATCTTGATCGCGCGTTCGTAGAGATCGTCACCATCGTCGCTGCCGCTGCCCATATCGGTATTGTCGAAAACAGCCGTGTCGTCTTCGGCGTCGCCGCTGTCTTCCTCATCGGTGGTGACGCTGCCGAGATAGGACGGCGAGCCCTGCGTTTTCAGATGGGCGACGATCTTCTCGACTTCGTTGTCGGAAACAAAGGGACCGTGGACGCGGGAAATCCGGCCGCCACCCTTCATATGCAGCATGTCACCCTGGCCGAGCAGATATTCCGCACCCTGTTCACCGAGAATGGTGCGGCTGTCGATCTTGGTGGTGACCTGGAAGGAGATCCGGGTCGGGAAATTGGCCTTGATCGTGCCGGTGATGACGTCGACGGAAGGACGCTGCGTTGCCATGATCAGGTGGATGCCGGCGGCGCGTGCCATCTGGGCCAGACGCTGGATCGTTCCTTCGATTTCCTTGCCGGCGACCATCATCAGATCGGCCATTTCGTCGACAATGACGACGATAAACGGCAGGGCGGTCAGGTCCAGTTCCTGCTCTTC
Organism: Martelella sp. HB161492; assembly: GCF_013184775.1. Classification (GTDB taxonomy): domain Bacteria; phylum Pseudomonadota; class Alphaproteobacteria; order Rhizobiales; family Rhizobiaceae; genus Martelella. The sequence continues at coordinate 173,481 of NZ_JAATVV010000012.1, read as the reverse complement.
GAAAGTCTGTTCGCCGGTGGATTTGTCAAAGCCCGACGGCACGCTCAGCATGATCGTCTCGCCCTTGGCGCGGGCTTCGGCAACACGTTCGTTGAAGCCGTCAATATTGCGCACACCGAGACGCGACATCTTGCGATAGCGCTCTTCCATCTCGCGCACGGCCCATTTGAGCGCCAGAACCGCTTTCTTCGGATCGGTCACGACCGGGGTCAGAAGGTGGGGAATGCCGTCATAGACGGAAAGCTCCAGCATTTTCGGATCGACCATGATCAGCCTGCATTCATCCGGGCGCAGGTGATAGATCAGCGACAGGATCATGGTGTTGATGGCGACCGATTTGCCGGAACCCGTCGTGCCGGCGACCAGAAGATGCGGCATCTTGGCAAGCTCGGCAACGACCGGCTCGCCGCCGATCGTCTTGCCGAGGCAGAGCGGCAGCCGGAAATCCGTACCGACATAGGAACGGCTTTCGAACAATTCGCGCAGATAAACGGTCTCACGTTCTTCATTCGGCAGTTCGATGCCGATCACATTGCGGCCGGGAATGACAGCAACGCGGGCGGAGAGTGCCGACATGGAACGGGCAATATCGTCCGAGAGATTGATCACCCGCGAAGATTTCACGCCAGGGGCCGGTTCGAATTCATAAAGCGTGACCACCGGTCCGGGGCGGACATCGATGATCTCGCCCTTGACGCCAAAGTCCTCGAGAATGTTTTCCAGAAGGCCGGCACTCTGCTCCAGATGTTCCTGGCTCATTTCGGCGGCCGGGTTCGGACGCGGCGACTGCAGGAGGTCAATCGAGGGGAAAAGATAATCCTCCGTCGAGCGGTCACGATGCTTCAGCGCCAGCCGCCGTGCGGGGACAGGCACGGGAATGTCGATCGGCTCGGCCTCAGCCACGGTGTCGCTCGCGGTTTCGGCGTCGTGCGCGGCGGTCATGGTGCTTTCGGCTTCGGCGTCGCCGTCCGTCTCAGCGTCCATCTCTGTCTGATCGTCCGATGCGATAGGGTCGGCAGCGACATCATCGGTATCGGCCATCTGTGCTTCGGTGTCGGGGCTCTGTTCCGGCAGAAGACGCGGCGTGATCTGGCGATAGAGTGCGACCGGCGATGGGCTTTCAAGGCCGTCATCTGCCTGCGTGTCATCCTCGGCGTCAGCCGGAACATCATCAACGCTCTGAGCTGCGGCGGTTTCAGCGGCTATCGCATCGGCAGCTGCGGGGGCAGTTGTGGCCACCGGGGTTGCCTCGTCCAGGATCCCAAGCCCCATCATCTCCCAGACCAGCGCATCGGAAATGAAGCCGAAGGCGGACGGTGCCTCGGTGGCTGTGGCCTTTGAAACCTGCTCCGGCTCGGGCGCATCGGCGGTTTCTGTCGCGGCATGGGTGATCTCTGTGCGATCCAGGGGATGCGACAGGAAATCGACGGCTCTTCGTGACGGGGCCGGCGGTTGAGGAGCCGCCGAGACTGTCGCGGGTTCCTCGCTCAGTGCACGGGCAATGCGGCGCTGCAGATCGCTTGCGGGCGAGGGCGCGGCCCTGAGCTCGGCTGCGGGTCCTGCGGTCGTATCCCTGATGGAGGGGACAGCGGCCGCATCGGCATTTGGTGCCAGCATTTGCGGGGTATGGGGGGCGCGGGCCGGGCCTTCGGGCCGGATCTGCGGTGCCGGATAGGTCTGGCTTGGTGTCCGTGTGAAACGGACATTGGGTGCCAGAACAAACGGCCGCTGCCAGGTCGGCAGTTTATCGGGATCGAGAATGACGGCATTGGAAGCGTTCTGAGCCTCCTCCTCCCGGCGTTCCGCCAGGGCACGGTCATCCGTCTTGCCGCTATCGGCGGGGTTGGAATTCAGGCTGGGAAATCGGGAAAGAGGCATTGTGAGCCGAACCATCAAACACGCTGTGAAACACCTGACTATGAATAGAAAATAAACCTTAACCACTGGTTTCCGAACGCGTGAAAAGAGTGGCGGCCCCTCAGGGGGAGCCATCGGGAAACTCTAGTTAAGAGCATGAAATCTATAATTTTTCTGTCGTGATTGCGCTGTTTTGTTAAGACGCAAAAGGCCTGGCATTGCCGTTGCAATCGCGCATTTATGAAAGCCATCAGCCGGACATGTCGATCTTGCTGGAAAAGCTGTCGATCGGTTCCGGGCGGCCGAAAAGATAGCCTTGGCCGGTCCGGCAGCCGAGAAGCTTCAGGGCTTCGAGCTGTTCCTCTGTCTCGATGCCTTCGGCAACACAGTCGACGCCGAGCCGCTCGGTCATTGCGATGATCACGGCCGAGAGGTTCTGGTAGACCGATTCGACCGTGAGCGTGCCGATGAAGCGGCGATCGATCTTGATCGTGCTGATCGGCAGGCTGTCGAAGTAGCCAAGTGAGGAGTAGCCAGTACCAAAATCATCAAGGGAAATGCGAAATCCGTGTGCCGAAAGCTGTTCGATCTGTCGGGTTGCCACGGTCTCATGCATGGCGACGGCCTCGGTGACCTCGAATTCCAGCAGGTCGGGCGAAAGGCCGAGCGTGTGAACCCTGGCAATCAACCACTCTGCAAAAGCCGGAATATTGAGGTCGGCCATGGAAAGATTGACGGCAACCGGCGGCAGCCTGAGGCCTGCGGCACGGCGTATGCCTGCCCATTGAGCGATTTGGGTCAGCACAAAATCCGTCAATGGTCGGGTCATGCCGATCGTTTCTGCAATGGGAATGAATTCGGCCGGGGAGACGCTCTTGCCGTCCAGCGTCCATCGCAGCAAAGCTTCGGCACCGCATATCAGGCGGTTTTCAAGATTGACCTTTGGTTGAAGGAAGACTTCAAATCCGGCAAAGGCGCGGGTGTGATCCTTCAGGGCCATTTGCAGCATCTGCTGGCGCAGCACGGCTTGATGCTTTTCGGCATCATAAAGAACATGCTGTCCCTGATTGTTCTGCCGGACATGAATAAAGGCGGCTGCTGCCGATCGAGACGCCTGAACCGGGTCTGCCGGTAACTGCGAAAGTGGCACGATAACTGAGGTCGGCTGCGGCGCCAGCTCGACATCATCAATCCTGTAGGGCCGGTTCATCGCTTCAGCCAGCCCCTCCGGTGTCATGCGTCTTTCTTCATCGATGATACCAAGCGCGCCTTCGGCGACCAGCGAAATCCGGCAATAACCTTGGCCAAGCCTGTCCAGTCGCTGATAGGCTTCCTGCATCAGCTGAATTGCGGTCGAGCGCCCGAAGGCTGCGACAAGGGGCTGGAAGGCGGAGACCTTGATTTCGATGACCTGTCCGTCGCTGCCTTTGGCGATGGCCTGCTCCAGAGCCTGTTCAAAGGCATTCTGATTGGGCAGATCCAGCACCGTGTCGCGAAACGCCAGCCGGTCAAGCGCCTCGATCAGCGCCAGGTTCCTGAACCCGATGGATATATTGCTGGCAAACAGTCTCAGCAGATCGAGGTCCTCGTTGTCAAAGCTGCTGTCCGTTTCAAGAACGGCGAACATTTCGCGGCCATTCTCGTTGTGGAAATGGAGCCCCATATAGCCGTCGCTGAAAACCGGTTCATCGCTGCCGCGATGGGTCTCGAAAAGGCGCATCATGGTTTCTCCGGTATCGGTCAGGCGGGCGCCTGTCAGAGCGCAGAAATTGCCGATGCCCAGAATGACCTTCATCTCGGCACTGTCGCCGGACTGGAGGCTGACAAAACCTGACGGTTCCAGCCGGAGCAGGGCCGCGATCTGGGTCAATACACCCTGAGCGAAAAGCTCGAGGCTTGTGCGCTGAAAAATCTGGCGCGCACTCTTGATGATCTGTTCCAGCCCCTTGCGGCTTTTCGAGATTGCTTGAATACGGTCATAAGCGCGGATTGCCGTCGTCAGCACGGCGATCAGCCGCGTCCGGGTCAGCTCTTCCTTGGTGTGGTAATTGTCGATCTCATAATTGGTGGCCACAGAGATTTCCGGCGCATAGCCTGGATAGCCGGTGCGCAGGACAATCCGCATATCGCTCAGGCCGGCGCCACGCAGATCCTCAACCAGCCTGAGCCCCGCATCCTGCGTCTCCATGACGACGTCAATCATGGCTACGGCGATATCGTCGAGGGCGCCGATCTGGGCCTGTGCCTCTTTCCTTGATGCGGCGAAGATGAGCTCAAGTGGCCTGCCGAGAATGGTGAGGCCCCGAAGTGCGAATTTCGTTGCCTGATGCACGTCTTCATCATCGTCAACGATCAGGATCTTCCAGCGCCGCTGCGCCTTGGCGCTCCAGTCGCTCTCCTGCAGGTCATCATAGAGTTCAAGCGGACGTTCATCTTGTCTCATGGCGATCTTCCTCAACGGTATCGGGCGTGGGCGACAAGGGCATCACAAGTGGAATTGAAACGGTCACCGAGGTTCCGCGACCCTCCTGACTGGAAATCTCCAGCGAGCCGCCAAGAACCTCTGTCACGATGGTGTGGACGATTGAAAGGCCGAGACCCGAGCCGCCAGCCTGCGGGCTCGTGGTGAAAAATGGTTCGAGTGACCGGGCGAGGACTTCAGCTGTCATACCTTTGCCGTTGTCAGAGACAGTGATTTCGGCCGTCTTCTGACTGCTTTTGCGGGCCTTGATCGTAATCGTACCGGTGCCTTCGGCGCCAAATCCATGAATAAGAGCATTTTCGACCAGATTGCTGATCACCTGAGCGAGTGGCCCGGGATATCCGTCTATCGGCAATGGCTCGAGCTGATCATAGCGCAGCGAAACCGATCTGCCATTGAAAAGCGGTGACAGCAGATGAAGCGTATCAATGAGATAGCTGTCGAGCACGAAGCGGCGGCGGCGTTCGCTTGTCTGGTCTACGGCGACCTGCTTGAAGTTCCGGATGATGTCGGCGGCCCGAACAAGGGCCTTTTGCATCAAGTCTGTGCCGTCGGAAATTTCCGAGATCAGGCTTTCGATCCGGTTGCGCCCGATGCGTCCGCTGGCCGTTTCGGCTGAAAGCGCTCCAACGTGATCGGTTATGGTTGTCGAGATGGTGAGCGCATTGCCGATCGGGGTGTTGAGTTCATGGGCGACACCGGCGACAAGACCTCCGAGGCTTGCCAGCCGGGCTGACTGGGCCAGCTGTAGCTCGGCCTTGCGAACCTGTGCATCGGCGCGCTGGCTGGCTGAAATCAACCGTGCCACAAAGGCCGCGCTCACAAAGCTGCCGATGATGATCAGCAGAAAGCGCGGCCACATCTGCAGTGACCAGATGCCGGTGGGTTCTGCATAGGTGGTCAGAAGATACCAGCTCTGGTGATCGGCAGTATTGACGCCCACTGCGTTGTCGGACGGCGCCAGGCGGCGAAATACCGCGTACTGACCGGCGCTGAAGAACGTGCCGTCTCCCTGCGATGTCATGCTGGCCCACAAAGCCGGCTTCTCTGTCGCAAGCCTGTCATCGCGGTTGAACATGAAGCCCCACAGGTCTTCCTCTGGCGCGCCGGCCAGCCAATAGCCGTCAGCGTTCAGGAGGGCTATTTCTGAGAGCGGACTTGCGAGGAAGCGGTTCAGGCCGCCGATAATCCTGCCTGCATCGAGGTTGATGACGATGATTCCGGATGGTGCTCCATCGATAAAGTTCACGGGCATGGCGAGGCGCAGCATCGGCCGCCACGGGACCTCGATTGCCCCATGTTCGATATTGAGATCCAATGGCGAGACGTAGATACTGCCTGCCGGGAGCTGCAGTGCAGCAGAAACATAATAGCGCCCGATCTTGTTCTGCAGACCGTCAGGAGCCGTGGCGATAATGTCCGAGCCGCTGCGATCGATACGGACAATCTCGTCTCCGGCAGCATCAATATAGCGAAGCTGAACAATGTCGCGTTTGCTCGCGATCCATGCGGTGAAATTGCCGGCAAGGCGTGGTGGACCGTCCGGACCGCCTGAAACTGTCTTCAATGCGCTGCTGCCGGCGATGACTTTGAGATCCGCGGCATAGCCATCGACAAAGCTGGAAATCCAGAGGCTCGACTGATCAAGGGCTGCTGCTGCAACGAGCTCATCATGTTGCATACGCAATTCACTGTCGAATTGATGGGCCAGTTGCCAAATGATCAGCGCTGTCAGAGAAAATCCCACGAAAAGCATAGCGGTTAGCTTCATTTCGGAGGCAGTTGGAAGGCGAACGATCCGTTTGCTCGCCACGCCCCCCAGCTTGTGCGGGACGCTTGATCCAGAATTGAAGCGGCTAAGAATTTCTCCCATGAAAGTATAATATTATGTTTTCATGTAAGGTTGCAAACTGAATATCGGATTTTGCGTTTTTTTGAATTTAATTGACGTATTTTGTATGTATATTCATTTAGGTAGTTACTTAATATCTGGACTTTTCCTGGGAAAAATGTGTGCATTGCACGATTCCCGTGGAATGGCGGTTTCCGTGTGTGATCTACTTGGATGCCGTCTGGCAGGACTGTTTCGCGCCCGGGTTAATCTTTATCGGCGCAGAGCGGAAAGCTCACGGTCTGGCGCAGGCCGCCACTCTGGCGATTCTCGATCGTAATCGTACCGCCGAAGCGCTCGATGATTTCCTTGGCGATGGCAAGGCCAAGGCCTGCGCCGGGCAGGGTCTTGCGGCGGGCGAGATCGACCCGGAAGAAGGGTTCGAAGACATGGGAGAGCAACTCGTCGGGAATCCCCGGACCATTATCGTCGATCACCAGCCGGGCCGTTGACTGCTGGCGCTGAAGCGTGATGATTGCCCCGCCGCCATGGGTGGCGGCGTTGACGATGAGATTGGACAATGCGCGCTTGATTGCCAGCGGTGCGCCGGAGATCAGTATTGATTTCAGCGTTTTGGCCCTTACGTCCATGCCAAGCGGCTTCAACCCGTCGACCACTTCGTCAATGAGAGCCCCGAGATCGATATCCGTCAGGATGTCGGTGCTGACCTCTTCGCGCACAAGCCGGATGGCGCTGTCGGCAATGGAATCGAGCTCTTCGAGGTCGGAAAGCCATTTGGCCCGCTCCTCTTCATCCTCGATAAATTCTGCGCGCAGACGCATGCGTGTCATCGGTGTGCGCAGATCATGGCCGGCAGCGGCGACGACGCGCATGCGGCTTTCCGTTGCCGCCTTCAGATGCGCCGACAGGCGGTTAAGTGCCGTGGCCGTCATCCGGGTTTCCGTCGGGCCGATCTCCGGCACGTGCGGCAGCACCCCCTCAGGGCCGATGCGCTCGATCGCGGCCTGGATCAGGCGCAGCGGCCTGAGGATCATCGAGGCGGCGAAGACGGAAATCGCCGCGCTGCCCATGACGATCAGCGCCACCCAGATGGCCAGCACGATCAACGCATCGCGGGGCGGTCTGGTGTCGGGAATGGGCAGCACCAGCCACTGGTTGTCCTGCAGCTGCACAGCGGCCTCGAGGCTGGAATTATGCCGATTTTCGGAAATGGTGACCTGATTGGAAAGTCCCTTGTGGCGCATCGCCTTGGTCAGCATTTCGGAATAATGTTCGTCCATGGCGCCGTCAGGCGGCTGTGCCTCCAGCTTGATGCCGAGCTTGGCGGCCAGTTCTGGCTGTGACAGGGCGAGCGTCGAATCGATATGGATCTGATTGGCGATGGGACCGAAGACGGCGGCGGGAAAGGGATGCTCAAGGGCCTTGATGGCGGCAAAGGTGGCGAAGCCGACGACGGATACGATCGACAGGACCAGAAGAATGATGATGCGATTGCGCAGCCAGTTCATCGGTTGATTGCCTGGGTCCTGACCGGAAGCGTCAGCTGATAGCCGCCATTGCGCACGGTTTTGAAGATTGGACCGGCATCGCTTTCGCCCAGCTTGCGTCTGAGCTTGCTCATCAGCACATCAATGGAGCGGTCCAGCGGGTCGCGTTCGCGCCCCTGGGTCAGATCCAGCAGCTGATCGCGCGACAGAAGCCGTCCCGGACGGTCGAGAAACACCGAAAGCAGCTCGAATTCACCGCCGGTGAGCTCGATATCTGCACCGTCGCCGCGGGTGACGCGGCGCAGTTCCGGGTCGACGGTATATTCGCCGAAACTATAGAGCCTTGCTTCCTCCGACGGTGCCGTATTCTGCTGGCTGCGGCGCAGTACAGCGCGGATGCGGGCCACCAGTTCGCGTGGATTGAAAGGCTTGCCCATATAATCGTCGGCACCAAGCTCAAGGCCGATGATGCGGTCGACATCCTCCTTGAGGGCGGTCAGAAGGATCACCGGAATATGCGGGACGCGGCTGTAGAGGCTGCGGCAGATATCAAGACCGGAACCATCCGGTAACATCACGTCCAGAACGATCAGATCGGGGTTGCTGATCTCGATCTGTTCTTCATAGCCGCGCCGATCGCCGGCAAGGCTCACGCGGAAGCCCTGGCCGCCGATATAACGGGCCAGCAATCGGCGAATTTCCATGTCGTCATCGACAATCAGTATGTGCTCTTCCCTATGCATGTTCTTCGCTTGCCTCATTGCACGCGAAATAGGAAGCATTTCGCGTCGCCGAACCAGTGAATTCTTGCGACGAAACATTGCCGGCCGGCATCTGGCAAAGTTCAGTTACAAAAATGGCCGCTCCCGGAAACAAAACGAGAGCGATGGACCAATCGCAGTAACGTAGCCCCTCTAGCATCGAAAACCAATCGGGACCGGCCGGAACAGGTCCCGGTGCGGAGCGTTGTTGCGGATTTCTCGACCCCCCTCGGCAGATGTCGCAGCAACGCTCCACCTTGTTTTCTTATTCGACGAAGCGCCCCGCCGCGACTTTCCTGAATGTCAGCGCACCTGTTCTCGTCGTTGCCGTCCCTGCTGCCCGGCAAGGGTGGATGATCCATGGAGACTACTAGATGCGACTGACCCGATCGACCACACTCCTCGCAGTGCTGGGACTATGTGCTGCACTTGTCGGCTGCAGTGACCAGTCCTCGTCCAAGGTGGGAGCCGGAGCTGCGCCCAGCAAGACCCAGGTCAGCGTCGTGACACTGCACCCGCAATCGGTGACGATCACGGCAGAGCTTCCGGGCCGGACCAGTGCCTCGCTGGAGGCTGAAGTCCGTCCGCAGGTCACCGGCATCATCACCGATCGCCTGTTTGAGGAAGGCAGCGAGGTTGAGAAGGGGGCGGCACTCTACAAGATCGACTCGGCCGGTTACAAAGCCGCTCTCGATATCGCCAAGGCCCAGTTGCAGCAGGCCGAAGCGGCTGTGCCAAGCGCGCAGGCCAAGGCCGACCGCTACGCCAAGCTCTCCAAGAATGAGGCGATCAGCGAACAGGATGTCGATGACGCCAAGGCGGCGCTGGATGAGGCGAATGCCGCGGTTGCTGCGGCCAAGGCCTCTGTCGAAACCGCGAAGATCGATCTCGACCATACCACCATCACGGCGCCGATCTCGGGGCGCATCGACAAGTCATCGCTCACGGTCGGTGCACTGGTGACGGCAAGCCAGAGCGATGCGCTGACCACCATTCACAAGATCGATCCGATCAATGTGGACGTGACCCAGTCGAGCACCAATCTTCTCAACCTCAGGCAGGCGATTGCCGAGGGCCGGGTTCGCATCTCCGGAGACGGCGTCAAGGTCAAGCTGATGCTGGAAAACGGCATGGTCTATCCCGTCGATGGCAAGCTGGAATTCTCCGAATCGACGGTCAGCGAGACCACCGGCACCTACACGCTCAGGGCTGTCTTTGATAATCCTGACCGGCTTCTGCTGCCCGGCATGTATGTCCATGCCTTGGTCGAAGAAGGTGTTGCCGATAATTCCTTCCTGGTGCCGCAGCGCGCCGTATCCCGCAATACCGATGGCCAGGCGACGGCCTATTTCGTCAATGGCGATGGCAAGGTCGAGCAGCGTGTGCTCGATGTCGGCCGCAGCGTCGGCAATAACTGGCTGGTCAATGGCAGCGGCGTTGAAGATGGTGACCGCGTCATCGTCGAAGGCTCGCAATATGTGCGGGAAGGCCAGGACGTCGACACCGTCGAGGTCACGATCGATGAGACCACCGGTGAGGTGGAAAGCCGGGATCAGAGCCTGAACGGGACGGCCCAGTCGTCAAGCGATGTTGCCGCCAAAGCCTCGGCAACCGCAACCAAGGCGAATTGAGGTCCCCGATGTCGAATTTCTTTATCAGAAGACCGAACTTCGCCTGGGTGATCGCCATCATGATCATGCTGGGCGGTCTTTTGGCGCTCAATACGCTGTCTGTCTCACAATATCCCGATATCGCGCCGACGACGGTGCGTATCAATGCCAGCTATTCCGGCGCTGACGCCACAACGGTTGAGAATTCTGTCACCAAGATCATCGAGCAGGCCATGACCGGGCTCGACAATCTTGATTACATGACCTCGAGCTCGACCTCCTCCGGTTCGTCCTCGATCACGCTGACCTTCAACAATGAAGCCGATCCCGACGTGGCGCAGATGGAGGTGCAGAACAAGCTGCAGCTTGTCACCTCGCAATTGCCCGACGCGGTGGTCAATTCGGGCATTTCGGTCAACAAGTCGTCCTCCAGCTTCCTGATGATTGTCGGCTTCGTGTCGACCGATGGCCGCATGTCGGCGGAAGATCTGTCGGACTATGTCGACAGTACGTTGAATGACACATTCAAGCGTATCGATGGTGTCGGCGGCACCCAGCTGTTTGGCTCCAGCCATGCCATGCGCATCTGGCTCGATCCTGAAAAGCTGGCGAAATACCAGCTGATGCCAAGCGATGTGTCGTCAGCCGTTTCGGCGCAGAATACGCAGGTTTCCGCCGGCCAGCTCGGCGCCCAGCCTTCTGTCGCCGGCCAGCAGCTGAATGTCACCGTCACGGCAGCCAGTCAGCTGCAGACCGCCGATCAGTTCCGCAACATCGTGCTGAAAAGCACGACCGACGGTTCCGTCGTTCGTCTGAACGATGTCGCAACCGTGGAAATCGGTGCCGAGAACTACAACTTCACCAGCGGCTATAATGGTCTTCCGACCGCCGGCCTTGCCATCAACCTTGCCAATGGCGCCAATGCCATCAGCACCTCGAATGCGGTGAAGGCGGCGGTTGCGCGGCTTTCTTCGACGCTGCCGGCCGGTGTCGAAGTCGTCTATCCCTATGATACGACACCTTTCGTCGAGCTTTCGATCCATGAGGTGGTCAAGACGCTGATCGAGGCCGTTGTCCTCGTCTTCATCGTCATGCTGGTCTTCCTGCAGAGTTTCCGTGCCACACTGATCCCGACGCTGGCCGTGCCGGTCGTTCTGCTTGGCACGTTCGGGGTTCTGTCGATTTTCGGCTATTCCATCAATACGCTGACCATGTTTGCCATGGTGCTGGCGATCGGTCTTCTGGTCGATGATGCCATCGTTGTGGTCGAGAATGTCGAACGCGTGATGCGGGAGGAGGGGCTTGCCCCCCGTCAGGCAACGATCAAGTCGATGGGCGAGATCACCGGCGCGCTGATCGGCATTGCGCTGGTGCTGACGGCCGTTTTCATTCCGATGGCCTTCTTCGGTGGTTCGGTCGGCGTCATCTACCGGCAGTTCTCCGTCACCATCGTCTCGGCCATGCTGCTGTCGGTTCTGGTGGCGCTGATCCTGACACCGGCGCTCTGCGCCACAATCCTGAAGCCGCCGAAACATCACGCGGCAACCCGCGGGCCGTTCGGCTGGTTCAACCGGCTCTACGATGCCAGTGCCAACGGCTATTTCCGGGCCAATGCCGGCATTCTCAAGCGCTCCTTCCGCTTCTTCGTGCTGTTTCTCGTTCTGGTCGGCCTCATGGGCTTCATGTTCAACAAGCTGCCGAGCTCGTTCCTGCCGGAGGAGGACCAGGGTATCCTGATGGTCAGCGCCACGCTGCCGGTCGGGGCAACCAAGGATCGGACCGAACGTGTGCTGAAACAGGTCACCGATCATTTCATGAACGATGAAAAGGATGCGGTTGAGGGCACGATGACCATTATCGGTTTCGGTTTTGGCGGAACCGGCCAGAATGTCGGCATGGTCTTCGTCCGGCTGAAGGATTTCGATCAGCGCACCGATCCGTCCCTCTCGGCCCAGGCGGTTGCCGGGCGGGCCATGGGGGCCTTTGCCAAGATCAAGGACGCCAAGGTCTTTGCCATGGCACCGCCGGCCGTGCCGGGACTCGGCAATTCGAGCGGCTTTGACTTCTACCTTCAGGACGTCAATGGTGCCGGTCACGACAAGCTGATGCAGGTGCGCAACCAGTTTCTGCAGCTGGCGGGGGAGAGCCCGCTTCTGTCCGGCACCCGGCCGAATGGCCAGGAGGATACGCCGCAGCTGAAGGTCGAGATCGATCGCGACAAGGCGAGTGCGCTCGGCGTCAGCTTGTCGGATATCAACGACACGCTGTCGGCAGCCTGGGGTGGTCAGTATATTGACGACTTCAACGACAATGGCCGCATCAAATCGGTCTACATGCAGTCTGCGCCCGATTTCCGCATGCAGCCGGAAGATCTGGACAAGTGGCGGGTGCGCAATGACGATGGCGACATGGTGCCGTTCTCGTCCTTCTCATCGATGCGCTGGACCTATGGTTCGCCGAACCTGCAACGGTTCAACGGTTCGTCTGCCGTGGAAATTCAGGGTGGCACGGCCGACGGCGTTTCCTCCGGTGAAGCGATGGCCGAGGTCGCCCGTATCGTCGGCGAACTGCCGCCGGGCTATTCCTATGCCTGGGCCGGGCTGTCCTATCAGGAAGAACTGTCAGGCAATCAGGCTGGCGCGCTCTATGCCATCTCGGTTCTGGTGGTCTTCCTCTGCCTGGTCGCGCTTTACGAAAGCTGGTCGATCCCCTTTGCCGTCATGCTGTCGGTGCCGATCGGTGTGCTGGGTGCCCTTGGCGCGGCACTCCTCTTCGGCCAGACCAACGACGTCTACTTCAAGGTCGGTCTGCTGACGACCATCGGTCTGGCGACCAAGAATGCCATCCTGATTGTCGAGTTCGCGATCCTGCGGCAGGAGCATGGCGAAGGGCTGATCGAGGCGACGCTGAACGCTGCCAAGACCCGTCTGCGGCCGATCCTGATGACCTCCTTCGCCTTCATCCTCGGTGTGCTGCCGCTGGCAATCGCCACGGGGGCCGGCTCAGGCGCGCGCAATTCGATCGGTATCGGCGTCACCGGCGGCATGCTGGCGGCAACGGTGCTCGGCATCTTCTTTGTGCCGCTGCTGTTCGTGCTGGTCTCGAAGGTGTTCCGCCGAAAGGCCGGTCAGGCAGAAAAGCCACAGGATGACGGTGCGGGGGATGCCGCTTCCGGGCCTTCGCCTCAAGCCTGAGGTTACCGGTCAGCCCCGTTTGACCATACCCCTTCGCGCAGGCGCGCGAGGGGGTTTTTTGTGTTTCGGACGCTTCCGCGGTCTGCAGGCCTTGACGAATGCGATGTCAATGTCAGAAAAATGCATACTAGTTGCAGATCAGTCATATTAATGATGGTTTTGCTCTGTCATTTGTTCAACGAAAGCATTATGCCCTAACACGCGAAACTGTCGGCTATCACCCATGGGACCCGCAATGTGCGATCTGTTCACGAGAGCGTCATTGTCAGCCGGCGGAGGAGAAGCGGTCCCCCGAGACATTGTGGAGAGTTCGAAATGGATATCCGTTATTCCGTCAATCAGAAGGATTTCAAGCGTTACACGACCGAGGAAGTGCGCGATGAATTCCTGATCGAGAACCTTTACGTTGCCGATACAGTCGTCGCCGTCTACACGCACATCGATCGCATGGTGACGTTCGGTTGCATGCCGGTCAGCGAAGCTGTGTCGCTCGACAAGGGTATCGACTGCATGGGTACGTTCGGCACCAGCTACATTCTGGAACGCCGCGAGATCGGCATTTTCAACCTCGGTGGCGCTGGCTCCATCGAAGCCGATGACGAGACCTACACCCTTGATTTCCAGGATTGCCTTTATATCAGCCGCGGCACCAAGAATGTCGTGTTCAAGAGCGCTGATCCGGCCAAGCCTGCCAAGTTCTATATGGTTTCTGCTCCGGCGCATAAGGCCTGCAAGACCACCTTCCTGAAGATGGCAGACGCGAAGAAGGTTCCGATGGGCGATACCGCCACGTCGAACAAGCGCGTCATCAACCAGTTCATCCATCCCGACGTTCTGGAAACCTGCCAGCTTTCCATGGGCCTGACCCAGCTGGAGCCGGGCAATGTCTGGAACACCATGCCGGCCCATACCCATGAGCGCCGCATGGAAATCTACACCTATTTCAATCTGCCGGAAGATCAGTCCGTCTTCCACATGATGGGCGAGGGCAAGGAAACCCGCCATATTCTGGTGCAGAACGAACAGGCCGTGATCAGCCCGTCCTGGAGCATCCATGCCGGCTGCGGCACGACCAACTACACCTTCATCTGGGCGATGGGTGGCGAAAACCAGACCTTCAACGACATGGATGTCATCCCGATCAACCAGCTGCGCTGATCGCTGACGTTAATCGTCCATCCCACTGAAGATCTCTCAAGAACGGAAAGACCCGATCCATGAGTTTTGCAGACAATTTCTCCCTCAAGGGCAAGGTTGCACTGGTTACCGGCGCGTCCTACGGCATTGGTTTCTCCATCGCTTCGGCGCTTGGCGAAGCCGGTGCGACCATCGTCTTCAACGACATCAACGAAGACTTCCTCAAGAAGGGCCTTGAAGCCTACAAGGAAGCCGGAATCGAAGCCAAGGGCTATATCTGTGACGTTACCGATGAGCCTGCTGTGCAGAAGATGGTGGCCCAGATTGCCGAAGATGTCGGCCCGGTCGACATTCTTGTCAACAATGCCGGCATCATTGCCCGCACGCCGATGCACGAGATGGAAGCCAAGGATTTCCGCAAGGTTATCGACATCGACCTGACGGCCCCCTTCATCGTCGCCAAGGCGGTCCTGCCGTCGATGATGGAACGCCGCAGCGGCAAGATCATCAATATCTGCTCGATGATGAGCGAGCTCGGCCGCGAAACGGTTTCGGCCTATGCCGCTGCCAAGGGCGGCCTGAAGATGCTGACCCGCAACATCGCCTCGGAATATGGCTCCTACAACATCCAGTGCAACGGCATCGGCCCGGGCTATATCGAAACGCCCCAGACCGCACCGCTGCGCGAGCCCGGCCATCCGTTCAATTCCTTCATCCTGGCCAAGACCCCGGCAAACCGCTGGGGCACGACCGGCGACCTGAAGGGTCCGGCCGTGTTCCTCGCCTCGCAGGCTTCGGATTTCGTCAACGGCCACGTGCTTTATGTTGATGGCGGCATTCTCGCCTATATCGGCAAGCAGCCGTAACCGGTTGGCACCGTGAAAACGCGCGTTATATAGACGCTTTATCAATTGCAGGCGGCGGTTCGCGTCGCCTGCATTCTTTATATGGGAAGACCCGAATGCGGCCGTCTCGACGATGGCCAGAAGAGGAGCGGGAAGATGAGCAAGAGCGACACTGAGATTGAAGCGATTGCCGCAGCCTTTGTCGAGGCGCGGCGTCAGGCAACCAAACTCGATGATTTCCCCGGCGATCTGCCGGCCACGCTGGAAGAGGCCTATCGCGTGCAGGACAAGGCGCTGGAACTGGACATGCGCCCGATCGGTGGTTGGAAAGTCGCTGGCGTTCATCCTGATCTGCGGGCAAAGCTCGGCGCAACCCGCATTGTCGGCCCGATCTATGCTGACAACATCCGTCGTCTGCCGAAGGGCGGCATGGCAGAGGTCAGCGTCTTTGAAGGTGGCTTTGCAGCACTTGAGGCCGAATTCACGGTGGTCTTCGCCAAGGATCTCGAAGCCGGCCCGAACGGTTTCAGCGATGATGTTATTCTGAATGCCATTGGCGCGATCCATGCGGGTGCTGAAATTGCCTCCAGCCCGCTTGCAACGCTGAATGCGCTCGGCCCGACCGCCGTCGTCTCCGATCACGGCAACAATGCCGGTGCGGTTGTCGGACCGGTCATCGACGGCTGGAAGCGGCTGACTTTTGATGCGATGACCTCTCGGATGCTGGTCGATGGTGCTGTTGTCGGCGAGGGCTCTGCTGCCAAGGTTGCCAATGGTCCGCTCGAATCCGTCCGCCTTCTGGCTGAAAATCTCGCCAGCCGCGGCCGTATTCTCCATGCCGGCGATATCGTGCTGACCGGCATGACCACCGGTATTCACGAAGTGCTGCCTGGCGCCTGCGGCCGGGCTGAATTTGCCGGCGCTGAAGCTTTTGAGATCGTCGTCAAGGCTGCAATGCCGCGCGGTTGAACCCGGCATTTACCGCCCATTGAAAAGCCCGCCCGGTTGCCTCCGGGCGGACTCAGATTGCCGACAGGCCTCGTCTTCTTCTCTGGTGTCATGCCTGTGCTTGTCACAGGCATCCAGCCGACGCGCGCATCCGTTGCGGCGAAAGACTCGGCCTATTCAATTCCTTAAGGATATGGATCCCCGTGACAAGCACGAGGATGACGGCGGCGGCTATTCCATCTCAAACAGGCCATCTGATTGAGTTTGTCAGTCATCTGGGGCCGGAGCATCGTCTCCGGCCCTTTTGCGCAATCGGCAAAGGCGGCTCAGGCGGCCGGCATGTCCAGCGATGCCATGTCGATGACAAAGCGGTAGCGCACATCAGCGGCTTCGAGCCGCTTGTAGGCCTCGTTGATCTCGTCCATGCGGATCATCTCGCATTCCGGCAGAATGTTCTTGCGGCCGCAGAAATCGAGCATTTCCTGGGTTTCGCGAATGCCGCCGATCGGCGAACCGGCAATGCGCCGGCGACCGCCAAGCAGCGGCAGGCTGCTGAAGGCCGCCATGGGGCCGATCTGGCCGACGAGACAGATGGTGCCATCGACGTCGAGAAGCGGCATATAGGGCGAAACATCGTGCTGGACCGGGATCGTGTCGATGATCAGATCGAAGGAGGAGGCTGCCGCGCGCATCGCATCGGGATCGGCGGAGACCAGAAAATCATCGGCGCCGAGTTCCATGGCATCTGCCTTTTTCGACGGGCTGCGGGAGATCACCGTTACCTTGGCGCCCATGCCGACGGCCAGCTTGATCGCCATATGGCCAAGTCCGCCCATGCCGGCAACGCCGACACGGCTGCCGGGGCCGACATTCCAGGTTCGCAATGGCGAGTAGGTGGTGATCCCGGCGCAGAGCAGCGGTGCCGCGCGTGCGAGATCGAGATTGTCCGGCACGAAAAGCGCGAATTCCTCGCGCACGGTCAGATGTTTGGAATAGCCGCCGAGGGTGTTTTCGCCGGTCACGCGGTCGCGGCCATTATAGGTGCCGGTATTGCCCTGGCGGCAGAGCTGTTCCTCGCCCTTGCGACACTGGTCGCATTCCATGCAGCTGTCGACCATGCAGCCGACGGCCGCGTGATCGCCGACCTTGAACTTGCTGACGGAAGAGCCGACGGCGATCACCTTGCCGACGATCTCATGGCCGGGCATGGCCGGATAAACACTCCAGCCCCAGTCGTTGCGCGCGGTGTGCAGATCGGAGTGGCAGACGCCGCAATAGAGGATCTCCATGACCACGTCATTGGCGCGCGGCGCGCGGCGTTCGAAAGAATAGGGTTCCAGTGGCGCATCGGCCGAAGTGCAGGCAAAACCAATCGATTTCATGATGGGAAACTCTTCTTGACGGACGGTTTTCTGAAGGATGAAGCCGGAAAGCCGCCTGCATCCACGCAGCTAAGATAGGCCGAAATGGCGCGATGGGAAGCCCAGGCATCAACTGCTGCCCGGATGGCAGCACCGCGCACGCAAATTGCCGCAGGTTGTGCCCGTTTCGCAGGCTTGACAAAAGTTTAGGCAATTTTTAGCTTTGATCAACATCACATTCCGACTGCAATGGGTAAAAAGCTTGGCGCCGGAATCCGCTGTATCATCACGGAGTCCAATGCATGGCCAGGAACGGGCAAGCCTATCTCGACAAGATCAACAACGACAACCGCACCGTTTATATCGATGGGCGCAAGGTCGACAATGTCGTCACTGATCCGGCATTTCAGAACGCGGTAAAATCGGTCGCAGGCCTTTACGATTTTCAGGCGCAGCCTGAAAATCTCGAAGCGATGACCTTTTCGTCGCCGAAGACCGGTGAGCGTGTTTCGCAATCCTGGTTTCTGCCGACGTCGTGGGAAGAACTCGTCTTTCGCCGCAAGGCGCTGGAAAAATGGGCGGCGCAGACCTGCGGCATGATCGGCCGTTCGCCCGACCATGTTGCCTCGACGATTTCGGCTTTCCGGATGGGGCTGCCGGCCTTCGAGGAGTTCGATCCCAAGCGGGCTGCGGCGGTCAGATCCTATTATGAATATGCCCGCGACAATGATCTGTTTCTGTCTTACGTGATCATCAACCCGCAGGCGGACAAGGCGAAATCCGCCGGTGGTCAGCCCGATCCCGATCTGGTCTGCCGGGTCGTGGATGAGGATTCCGAGGGGATCACCATCCGTGGCGCCAAGATGCTGGCAACCAGTGGCGTTCTGGCGGACGAACTGCTGGTCTCGGGTTTCCAGGCCCTGCAGCCGGGGGATGAGGCCTATGCCTTCACCGCCGTGACGCCGATCAATGCCAGGGGGCTGACGCTGATGTCGCGCCGCTCCTATGAGAAGGACGCAACCTCGTCTTTCGACTATCCGCTTTCCAGCCGGTTCGACGAGAATGATGCGGTCGTCTATTTCGATGATGTGAAGATTTCCTGGGACCGCGTTTTCGTCAATCAGGATCTGAAACTGGCGCAGGCGCAGTGGCACAATACCCGTACCCATGTCTATCAGAACTACCAGTGCATCATCAGGCTGATGGTGAAGCTGCGTTTTCTGATCGGGCTGATGCGCAAGATTGCCGAGACCAACAACATCATCAACTATCCGCAGGTGCGTGAAACGCTCGGCCTGATGGCCGCCAAGGTCAATAATATCGAAGCGCTGATCACGGCGATGGAAATCTCGGGCGAGGTGCATAACGGCTATTTCGTGCCGGACCGCACCATGCTTTGCACCGCGCAGGTGATTGCCCAGACCACCTATCCGGAAGTGGTCGAGACCCTGCGTACACTCGCCGGTGGCGGTCTGATCATGGTGCCGTCCTCGGTCGAGGATTTCGACAATCCGATTACCGCAGCGATCATCGGCAAGACCCAGCGCTCGGCCATCTGCGACAGCCATGAACGGGTCAAGCTGATGAAGCTGGCCTGGGATGCCGTCGGTTCCGAATTCGGCTCGCGTCATCTGCAATATGAAATGTTCTATTCCGGCCCCGCCTTCGTCACGCGCGGCAATGCTTTCCGGTTCTACGACTGGGATGGTGTGAAGGGCTTTGTCGAGGATTTCATGGGTAGCTATGACCTCGCGACGCCGATCAGCGATGCGGCGGAGTGAGCTGATGCCGACGACTGACGCGATTGCCAGAAGCGCTTTCATCACGCGCTTCGACACTCCCATGACCAAGGGCAGGGTTGGCCCGCTTTCAGGCCTCAGCTTTGTCGCCAAGGACCTTTTCGATATCGAGGGCCATGTCACGGCCTGCGGCAATGTGGACCGTGCCCGCGACGGCAAGCCTTCGCTGTCGACCGCGCCCTCGGTGCTGACGGCGCTGATGAGCGGTGCAAGCCTGATCGGCAAGACCCACACGGATGAGCTGGCCTGCGGCATGTTCGGCATGAACCCGGCCTTCGGCACGCCGATCAATCCCGCGGCCCCGGACCGCGCGCCGGGCGGCTCGTCGTCCGGCTCGGCCGCTGCCGTCGGTGCGGGTATCGCCGATTTCGGCATCGGTTCGGATACCGGCGGGTCGATCCGCGTTCCGGCCAGTTTTTGCGGGCTTTATGGACTGCGCACCACCTTCGGCCGGATTTCCACCGCCGGCGTCATGGCCATGGCGCCGAGTTTCGACACGGTCGGCTGGCTGGCGCGTGATGCCAGCATGCTGGCGCGGGTCGGCGAGGCCTATTTCGGCGCTTTTTCGCGCGATAGGGCGGCACCGCGGCTGATGATTGCCCGTGATGCCTTTGATATTCCGGTCAACGGCATTGGCGAGACATTGCTGCGTGCGGCGCAGATGCTTGGCCCGGCGCAGGATATCACGCTCTATCAGGAGGGCGTCGAGCACTGGCTCGATACCTTCCGGCCATTGCAGCTCCACGATCTCTGGGCAACGCTCGGCAACTGGTGCATGGAGCCGGGCCGGGCGCTGTCGGAATCGGTCGACCAGCGCATCAACCTGTCGAGGACCGTCGATCCTGAAGCCCATGCGAAAGCGGTCGTCAATCGCGAACATCTGACGACGCGGCTTCTTGATCTGCTCGGCGATGACGGCATGATCGTCATTCCGACGGCCCATGATCTGCCGCCTTTCCTTGACGCCGATGTGTCTGCACAGATCGTCTTCCGCGAAAAGACACTGGCGCTGACCTGTGTCGCAAGCCTTTGCCGTCTGCCGCAGATCGCCATCCCTGCGGCCACGGTCGATCACTGCCCGGTCGGGCTGTCGGTGATCGCCGGTCATCGCGGCGAGGAGCGGCTGCTGGCCTTTGCCGAGGCGCTCGGACCGCTGGTGGAGCGCTCATGATCAACGATGGCGACCGCGATTTCATCGGCTATGGCAAAACCCCGCCGGACCCACAATGGCCGGGCGGCGCGCGCATGGCGCTTGTGGTCGTGCTCAATCTCGAAGAGGGGGCAGAGGCCTCCATTGCCGATGGTGACAGCGCAAGCGAGGTCGGGCTCACGGATGGCATTCCCGGCGAAGTGCCGGCCGGAACGCGCGATTTCGTCGCTGAAACGCTTTACGAATATGGCAGCCGGGTCGGCTTCTGGCGCCTGTCTGAGCTGTTCTTCGACCGGGGCCTCAAACTCACCGTCAATGCCTGTGCACGGGCGCTGGAAAAGACGCCGGAAATCGGCCGCGAGATCGCCGCCGCCGGTTTCGATCTCTGCGCCCATGGTGATCGCTTCGCCCGGCATTTCCTGATGACTGAATCGGAAGAGCGCAAGGTGATCGCCCGCACGGTGGAAAGCCTGCAGCGCACGGTCGGCATCCGCCCGCTTGGCTGGCAGAGCCGCTATTCGCCAAGCGCTGCGACCCGCAGGCTGCTGGTGGAACATGGCGGCTTTCTCTACGATGCCGATAGCTATGCCGATGATCTGCCCTTCTGGGTGAAAACGGCCGGTTTCTCGCATCTGGTCGTGCCGCATTCCTTTACCCATAATGATAACCGGCTTGCGACCGCGAAGCTTGGTACGGCCGAGGACATGTATGCGCATCTCGGCTCTGCTTTCCGTGTGCTTTATGCCGAAAGCGCCCGCCGCCCGCGGATGATGACGGTGAGCCTTCATGCCCGCATTTCCGGTCAGCCGTCACGGTTCGAGGCGGTGCAGCGTTTTCTTGATCTGGTCGGGCAACACCCCGATGTCTGGATCGCCGGGCGTTCCGAGGTCGCGCGTCACTGGATCGCAACTCATCCGCCGGAGGCAGGCGCATGAACGACACGGTGCTGATTTCCGGCGGGCTGGTCGCTGATCCCTTGTCCGGTACGGTCGAACATCGCGATCTTCTGGTCAAAGCCGGTCGGATTGATGCCATTGCCAGGCCCGGCACGCTTGTCGGCGAGACGGTGGTCGATGCCTCGCGGCGCATGGTGGTCCCCGGTTTGATCAACAGCCACACGCACGGACATATGAGCCTCAACAAGGGCATGGCCGAACGCTGGATGCTGGAGACTTCGCTCAGCCATGCATCCTGGCTTGCGGGGCGGCGCTCGCCCGAAACCATCTATGCCTCGACGCTTCTCGCGGCTGCCGAGATGCTGAAGAAGGGGGCGACGGCCTGTTTCGATCTCGTCTATGAATATCCGTTGCCGACGGTCGAGGGCTTTTTCGCCTGCGCCCGCGCCTATGCCGATGCCGGGATCAGGGCGCGGCTTTCGCCGATGATCTCCGATCTTTCCTTCTTTCAGGCGATCCCCGGCCTTGCCGATAGCTTGCCTGATGATCTGAAGGCCGCCGTTTCCGCGCCGATCGACGGCGCTGTGGTGCTGGATGCCGTGCGCGCCATCTTCGCCCGGCGCGACGAATTGCCAGCGGGCATTGAACTCGCCATCGCGCCAACCATTCCGCACCATTGTTCAGAGACATTCCTGCTGGCGTCAGCCGAAATCGCGGCTGAATTTTCGGTGCCGATCCATATGCATGTCGCGGAGAGCCGGTTGCAGCGGGTTACCGCCTTCCACAGATATGACATGTCGCCGATTGCCTATCTCAAGGATCTTGGCCTTCTGGGGCCGGAATTCGTGGCGGCCCACGCGGTCTGGCTTGATCCGGATGATCTTGACATGATTGCCGCAGCTGGCGCGAAGATCGCCCATGTTCCGGCAAGCAATATGCGTCTTGGCGTCGGCTTTGCCCATGTGCGGCCGATGCTGGAGCGTGGCATCACGGTCGGACTTGCCACCGACGGTGCCAACTCCTCCGATGCGCTGGACATGTTTCGCGCCATGCGGCTTTCTTCCTTCGGCGCCCGCCTCTATGGCGATCCGGCAGCGCACTGGCCAACCGCGCTGGAGACGTTTCGCATGGGCACCATGGCGGGGGCGGCGCTCATCGGCTGGGCCGATGCGGGCCGGATCGCCGTCGGCGCCGATGCCGACCTGGTTTTCCTCGATCTCGATCATATCGACTTCCTGCCGCTGAACGATCCGCTCAACCAGCTGATCACCAGTGCTGGCGCCGATACCATTACAGATGTCATGGTGGGCGGACGGTTCCGCCTGCGCGATGGCGTGCTGACGGCGCCTGTTTTTGATGATCTGTCGAACCGGGTTTCCGAGGCGGTTGCGCAGCTGCGGACCGATAATCGTGATCTTTCGGCACTTGCCAGCCGGCTCGCACCCTTTGCTGTTTCCCATGCGGAAAGGCTGATGAGCGCGCCGCTGGCCATCGAACGCTTCATCCGTCCGGAAAGGGGTTCGTTTGATGCCTGATCTCTCCCATGTGAGCCAGCCGGATCTGCGCCGCGCCCTTGGCCAGTTCGCCACCGGTATCGCCGTGGTCACCGCCCGCCATGAGGGGCGCAGCGTCGGCATGACGATTTCCTCCTTCACGTCGCTGTCGATGGAGCCGCCGCTGGTCTTGTGGAGCCTGCGCGACAATGCCCGTTCGCGCGCCGTCTTCGAGGCGGCGCAAGGCTTTGCCATCAGTGTGCTGTCGGAGAGCCAGAGCGGGATTGCCGCGCATTTCGCCCGTGGTCATGCCGATCCCTTTGCCGATGTGGAAACGATTGCGGCTGCAAGCGGCCTGCCATTGATTGCCGGGGCGCTCGCCCATTTCGACTGCAGGACCGACCGGATTTATGATGGCGGCGATCATCGCATTCTGATCGGCCGGGTCTCAGCCCTCAGCGTCGATGAGGGACGGCCGCTCGTTTTCTTTGCCAGCCGCTTTTCCCATGGCGTCGTCCCGATGGAGGTTGCATCCCATGCTTGAGCCTGTCCGAACCGGCTGGCGCCGGCTTTCCACCGATGCCGTGGCGGCTTCCGAGCGGTTGGACTACTGGCTCGCCGCGACCAATGCCGTCTTTCCGCCAACCGGCGTGCGGCGCAAGGATCCGGCCGGCTTTTATGGACGCCTCTCCTGGCTCACCTTCGGTGAGATCACCATGGCCGATATTGTCTCCAATGATCTGGTGGTCAGCCGTGCCGAAGAACATATTGACCGCGATGACCAGTGGTTTGAAGTGACGCTTCAGGTCGAGGGTGTCAGCGCCTTCAATCAGGGGGGGCGCGATGTGGTGACAACGCCGCGTTCCATGGTGCTTTATGACAGTCGCAGGCCCTATCGCATGGCTTTCGAGGGGCACTATCGCCAGATCTCGCTGAAAGTGCCGCGCCGGCCGATTGTCGATCGTATCCCGCATGTCGACAGGTTGCTGGCGCGCGCCATTCCGGCGGATCGCGTTCCCGGACGATTTTTCTACGATTTCGTCCTGGCGCTGGCCGATATGCGTCAGGACGAGGCAACAGCCATGCTGTCGGCCCGGATCGAGAGCCACGTGATCGACCTGCTGGCAACGGCACTGACCGGGTTTTCCGAAACCTTGCCGCTTTCGGCCGGGCGCGAGGCGCAGCTTGGCCGGGTCAAGACCTATATTCTTGATCATCTCGATGATGCAGCGCTGTCGCCGGCCGTCATCGCCAGGGCGGAAGGCCTGTCGCTGCGCTCGCTCTACGAGTTGTTCGAGCGCGAAGATGACCGGCTGGTGCCGTGGATCAAGGCCCAGCGGCTGGAGCGGATCCGCGCGGATCTCGCTGATCCGCTTCAGGCAGGCCTCCCCATCACCACGATCGCGCTCAAGCGTGGCTTCAAGGATTTTTCGCATTTCAGCCGCGCTTTTCGCAGTCGCTTCGACGTTGCCCCGAGGGACTACCGTCGCGCGCAACTTTGTTGCGTTGCAAAATAACATGGCTATGCTTTTCCGCACTGATGGACATGTCAGGAAACTGGAAAGCGGGCAGGGTGCAGGCATAGAGTTGGCACCATGTCATTCCGACCGGTTCTCGATGAGGGCATCAGCAACAACAGCAGGCACCAAGGCCATGGTTCATCCGGCTGACAATGGCGGAGAGACCCAGGCGCCCTTTTTCGAATCGCAAGTTTATGGGGAATGAAATCTTGAACGATCAGACCAGACTTTCACAATTGCAGGCCCGCGCCCGCCATGATCTGGAATGCACCGATTATCCGGCGCGTGAATGGGTCGCCCCGCGCGAATATCAGGGGCAGAAGGTCAAGGATGTCGTTATCATCGGCGGCGGTCAGACCGGATTGACGGTGGCTTTCAAGCTGATGCGCGAAAAGGTCACCAATATCGCCGTTCTGGAACGCAGTGAGGCCGGGTCCGAGGGGCCATGGTGCACCTTCGCGCGCATGATCACGCTGCGCACGCCGAAGACCGTGACAGGGCCGGAACTCGGTATCGGCTCGCTGTCGGTGCGCGCCTGGTGGGAAGCGAAATATGGCGTTGAAAGCTGGGATGCGCTCGGCAAGATCCCGAAGGAATTGTGGAGCGAATACCTGCTCTGGCTGCGCGAGACGGTCGGCATTCCGGTTCAAAATGGCGTTGAAGTCACCGATGTCGAGCCGCTCAGTGATGATCTCTTTGCCGTGACGACGAGGTCGGCTGAAGGCGAGAAGGTGCTTTATGCCCGCAACATCGTGCTGGCGACCGGCATTGACGGTTCCGGCCACTGGTCCGTGCCCGGCATCGTCTCTGAAAACCTGCCGCGCGAGGCCTATGGCCACACCTCCGAGATGATTGATTTCGAAGCATTGAAGGGCAAGAAGATCGCGGTCATCGGCGCGGGTGCTTCGGCCTTTGACAATGCCGCCGTCGCGCTTGAAACCGGTGCGGCAAGCGTGAAGCTCTTTGCCCGCCGCAAGCGTCTGCCCGTCGTCAATCCCTATCGCTGGATGGAATATACCGGCTTCCTGCGTCATTTCGGCGATCTCGACGATGCCCGCAAATGGCGCATCATGAAGACGCTGTTTGACCGCAACCAGCCGCCGCCCGCCGATACCTACAAGCGCTGCGCCGACTTTGCCAATTTTGCGCTGAAGCTCGGCAGCCCGATCGACGGTCTTGCCGAGAAGGATGGCAAGGTGCTGCTGACGACCCCGCATGGAACGGAAGAATTCGACTATCTGATCGTCGGGACCGGTTTCGTCAATGATTTCGCCGCCCGCCCCGAGCTTGCGCGTTTTGCCGAGAAGATTGCGGTCTGGGGGGATCGTTACACACCGGAAGCGCCGATGAAGGATGCGGTGATTGCCGGCTTCCCCTATCTCTCCGATTGCTTCCAGATGACCGAGAAGGTGCCGGGCACGGCCCCCTTCCTGCGCCATGTCTTCAACTACACCTACGGCGCCATGCCGAGCCTTGCCGGTGCGGCGGGTATCTCCTCGCTCAAATTCGGCATCGACCGGGTTTCACGCGGGCTGACCCGTGAATTGTTCCTGGCCGAGGCGGATGACCACTTTGAAGCCCTGAAGGCCTATGACGTGCCGGAGCTGGTTCTGCCGGAAGAAATGATGGAAGAACTGCCGGCGGCCAAAGCCTCATAAATGAAATGACGGATAACTGATGGTCTCGATTGAAAACCGTGAGCAGCGGATCGAAGAATCCAAGCGCAAGATTCAGGCTCCTTTCCATGTTGATCCGGAGCTGTGCATCTATTCCCCGCAGGATAATGTCGATGTGCTTGCCCATCCGCGGATCGCGGCATGGCTCGATTTCGTCCGCGACGAATATCAGCCCGACCTGCCCGAGGGGAAACGGCATATCCTGCTCTTCATGCCCTGCACGAAGACAAAGCCCTATCCCTTTTCAACCGAGCATCAGGCCATCAATCAGCGGCTGATCGCCGAAGGGTTCCGCCCGACCGATGAACTGAGCCTGCCGCAAGACCTCGTGGCGCGGCTTGAAGACGGCATTGCGCCCGAGGTGCTCAATCTGTCGCCGCTGAAAAACGACGCCGGCACGGTGATCCACCGCATGGTGATCTCCGAGCCGATGGGCGTCGTTCCCTATGAGCATATCGCTGATTACAAGGGCCTTGCCTCGCCGGCCTGCGCCTATGACGATCCGGGCCTGTTCGAAGGTCGGGGCAATGCGGTCTCGCCCTGGCGGGCCGACTGTACGGCGGTGAAGCTGTCGGAAACCAAATGGCGCTGGGGCGATGAGGAAAAGCGCCACTATGTGCTGATGCATAATGCCATGGCCGATGCCGTTGCCGCCGTCGTTGCCCGGATCGGCGGCAACTATGATGATGTCATTTCATGGGTCGCGCCCGGTCTCACCCATCGCTCCTTTGTCATCGCCGCCGATGAGCGGTCCGAAAACAAGGTTGTCGCCCGGCGCAAGATCGGCACGGTCTATCTGACGCTTGAAGGCGCCAATGATCAGTTGCCGAAATCCGCGCGGATCGAATGCCTGCCGACGCTGGATCAGTGCCGGGATGCCGTTCAGCGGCTGATGCAGCGGCTCGATATTTCCGAAAGCCATGCCCAGGCAATCTATGCCCGTGGTGGCGCCAACGCCACGCCGCTGGCCCTGCCGGAACTGCTCGACGTGCTGATGGCACGTCTTGGCCTTTAGAAGACGTCTCGACAACAATAAACCGGGGAACTGATGAGCGCATTCAAACTGAAGCTGGGGCTTTCCGACAGCGACCGCACCCGTCCGCTTGCCAATGGTGAGGCACCGATCGAAGGGATCGATACCGAGATTTCGATGATGGGGGTGCAGGCGCTGTTCAACCGCCAGCTCTCCACCCATGATTTCGACGTTTGCGAATTTCCGCTGGCCACCTATCTTCGAACGCTGGAAACGGCTGAAAGGCCCTATCTGGCGATCCCGATCTTTCCCTCGCGGCATTTCCGCTTTTCAAGCATTTATGTGAAGTCCGGCCGCGGCTTTGAAAAGCCTGCCGACCTTGCCGGAAAGCGCATCGGCATTCCGGTGTTCGATATGGCCGCCGCCGTCTGGCTGCGCGGCATATTCCACGATGCTTACGGCCTTGACCGGACATCGCCCACTTATGTGATCGGTGGCTTTGAAACACCGCGCACCGGCGATGAACATCCGCAGTTCTATCCGGGAAAATTCACCTTCGAGGACCGCCGCGACATGGGGCTGGCGCAGCTTCTGGCCAAGGGCGAAATCGATGCGCTTTATACCGCCCGGGCGCCGAGCACCTGGCCCTCTGCCGAGGTCGACCGGCTGTTTGCCGATCCAAAGGCCGCCGAGATAGCGTACTTCAACAAGACCGGCATCTTCCCGGCCATGCATGTTCTGGCGATCAAGCGTCCGATCGCCGAGGCCCATCCCCATGTTGTGCCAGCGCTCTTTGATGCTTTTTCACGGGCGCAGCAGATTGCCCGCGCCAGACTGTTCGAGGCCGCCGCCCTTTCCACCATGCTGCCCTGGCAGATGGAAGCGCTTCTGGAAACCGAAGCGGTGATGGGCAAGGATTACTGGCCTGCGGGCCTTGCCGGCAACCGGGTTATGCTGGAAACCATCATCCGTTACATGCTGGAAGACGGGCTGATCTCGACCGCTTTTGCTGTCGAGGACCTGTTTTCCGCCGATATGCTTGAAAGTTGAAATGATGCGCATCTGGATCAAGAACCCCATTGCCATGCTGGCGGAAAACGCCCCGGGCGGCCTGGTTGTCGAAGGCGGCAGGATTGTCGAACTGGTGGGCAATAATGGCCCGTCCGCCCCGTGTGACGAGGTGTTTGACGCAAGCCGCCACGTCATCATCCCGGGTCTCGTCAACACCCACCACCATTTCTTCCAGACGCTGACGCGCGCGCATCCCGGCGCCATCAACAAGGAGCTGTTTCCCTGGCTGAAAGTGCTCTATCCGCTCTGGGGCACGCATCTGAACCGCGACACCTTCCGGCTTGGCGTCCGGCTCGCGCTGACCGAACTTCTGATGTCCGGCTGCACCACGGCCTCGGATCATCTCTATGCGGTTGCCGCCGATATGCCGGATGCTGTCGATATCGAGGCGGAAGAGGCGGAGAAGCTGGGCATGCGCGTGGCGCTGACGCGCGGCGCGGTCAATATGGGCTCCAAGAGCGGCGGCATTGCCGATGAGCGGCTGATGCAGGATTACGATGTAGTGCTTGCCGATTGCGAACGTGTGCTCGGCAAGTTCCATGACCGCTCTGAAGGTTCGATGTCGACGGTCGCACTTGCACCCTGCGCGCCCTTCAATGTCACCAAGCAGCTGATGATCGATACCGCTATTCTGGCGGAAAAGCATGATTGCCGGCTTCACACCCATCTCGGCGAAACGCTGGATGAGGATGAATATTGCATGCATCACTTCCAGTGCCGCCCGGTCGATTATCTGGAGGAGGTGGGCTGGATGAATGACCGGGTCTGGCTTGCCCATGGCATCCATTTCACCGATGACGAGATCAAACGCCTCGGCCGCCATCGTGTCGGCGTCTGCCATTGCCCGACCTCGAACATGACGCTCGCCTCCGGCCAGTGCCGCACCAAGGATCTCGAGGCGGCTGGCGCAATCGTTGGCCTTGGCGTTGATGGATCCGCCTCCAATGACAATTCCAACATGATGGAAGGTGTGCGTCAGGCGCTGCTGCTTGGCCGGCTGACCTATGGCTCGTCTGCGATCACCCATCTCGACGTGCTGCGCTGGGCAACGGAAGGTTCTGCTGCCTGTATCGGTCGCAGCGATATTGGCAAAATTGCCGTCGGCTATCAGGCCGATCTCGCCTTCTTCACGCTGGATGAATTGCGGTTTTCCGGCGCCGGCGACCCGATCGCGGCGCTTGTTCTCTGTGGTGCGCATGCGGCGGACCGGATGATGGTGGCCGGCAAGTGGCAGGTCATCGACGGCAATCCGCTCGGCGTCGATGTCGGCAAGCTCAGGGAAGAGCATGGCAAGGCGGCAAGGCGTTTTCTGGAGGCAGCGACGTCTGCGTGATTGCCTTTTCGCGCTCTGCCGGACCATCTTTCCGGCAGATCTTCCCAGACGCATTCTCCGTCATGTTTTGCCGCTCTGAGCGGCCAGCCGCTTTGCTGGCGGTTGACGTGTGATCACGGCTAAATCGGTGAGAGGCCGCAGCAAGCGGCGAAACCGATTGAGAGTGCCCCATGAATACGTTGTCCCGCGGAACCGAAGCCTGGCAGGTCATGGACCGTGCCCACTATCTGCATCCCTTCACCGATCACAAGGCGTTGCGCCAGGCCGGCGCTCGCGTGGCGGTGAAAGCAGAGGGCATTTATGTGACCGATAGTGACGGCAACCGCATGATTGACGGGCTGTCCGGGCTTGGCAATGTCTGCCTTGGCTATGGCCGGCCGGAACTCGTCATCGCCGCCGCGCAGCAGATGACCGAACTGTCCTATTGCCAGTCCTTCTTCAACACGACCCATCAAAGCGCCGTTCTGCTGGCCGAAAAGCTGACCGGCATGCTGCCCGAGGGGCTGAACCATGTCTTCTTCCAGTGTTCGGGATCGGAGGCAAACGAAACGGCAATTCGCGCTGTCCGGCGGTTCTGGGATCTGGAAGGACGGCCGGACAAGCGGCTGATCATTGCCCGCGAGGCTGCCTATCACGGCTCAACGCACATGGCCGCAAGTCTCTCGGGCCTGACGCCGATGCATGGTGCCGGCGGCGATCTGCCGCTTGGCAATGTCCATCGGGTGAAGACCGCCTATCCCTACCGCAATGCCCCGGAAGGCATGGAGGCTGAGGCCTTTGGCGTTCTCGCTGCGTCCTGGCTGGAAGACAAGATTCTGGAACTCGGCGCCGATAATGTCGCCGCCTTCATCGCCGAACCGGCACAAAGCGCCGGCGGCGCCATCTGCCCGCCGATGCATTACTGGCCGGAAATCCAGCGCATCTGCAAGAAATACGATGTGCTGCTGCTGGTCGATGAGGTCGTCTGCGGTTTCGGGCGCACCGGACAATGGTTTGGCTGCGATTATTACGGCATCAAGCCGGATTTCATCCAGCTCGGCAAGGCGATTACCTCGGGCTATATGCCGCTGTCAGCCTCAGTCATGGGCGACCGGGTTGCTGACACGCTGATCGAAAAGGGCGGTGAATGGGCCCATGGCTATACCTATTCCGGCCATCCGGTGAGCTGTGCTGTGGCGCTTGAAAATATCCGCATTCTCGAAGAGGAAAAGCTGGTCGAACGGGCAGGGCAGGTGCTTGCTCCCCTCTTTGCTGCTGGGCTTCAGGCTTTTGCCGACCACCCGCTGATCGGCGATGTCCGCGTTGTCGGTCTGATGGGCGGGCTTGAAATCGTCGCAGACAAGAAAACGAAGGAGGCTTTTCCGGAGGCCGCGAAGATCGGTGAATATTGCAGCCAGGAAGCGGCCCGGCGTGGCCTTGCCTTCAGGGCCAACGGCGATACGATGAGCCTGATGCCGCCGCTGATCATCACGGAAAACGAGCTTGAGACCGTCTTCGCCATCGCCCGCGAGGCGCTCGATGCGACGGCGAAGGCGTTCGGGGTTCTCTGATGATGCGGTCGCGTTCCTTCTATATCGATGGCGCCTTCGTGGCGCCGCTTTCCGATGAAACCGGCGCGGTCGTCAATCCGGCGACAGAGGAGGTCGTCGAAACGGTTGCCTATGGCAATGCCGCCGATGTCGACCGCGCCGTTGCTGCCGCCCGCGCCGCCTTCCCGGTCTTTGCCGCAACGCCGAGGGCTGCGCGGGTGGCGCTTCTGCGACGGATCGCCGATCTCCTCGAGGCGCGCCAGGAGGCGCTGATGGCAGCCGTCACCATGGAAATGGGCTCGCCGCGCTGGCTGTCACGGGTGATGCAGACCGGTTCCAGCGTGATCTATTTTCGCGAGGCTGCCCGGGTGCTGGAGGAGCACGATTTCGAGCGCCAGCCGCAGACAACGCTTGCCACGACGAAGATCGTGCATGAGCCGATCGGTGTCTGCGGGCTGATCACGCCATGGAACTGGCCGCTGAACCAGATCGTCACCAAGCTCGCGCCGGCACTTGCCGCCGGTTGCACCGTGGTGCTGAAACCGAGCGAGATCGCGCCACTGAGTGCGCTGATGCTGGCGGAGATCCTGCACGAGGCTGGCGTACCGAAGGGCGTCTTCAACCTTGTCAACGGAACGGGGCCCGTGGTCGGGCATGCCATCGCCGCGCATCATGATATCGACATGGTGTCGTTTACCGGCTCGACCCGGGCCGGTGTCGCCGTGGCGATGGCCGCAGCACCGACGGTCAAGCGCGTGCATCAGGAACTCGGCGGCAAATCGGCTAATGTCATCCTGCCGGATGCCGACCTCGATCTCGCTGTCAGCGACGGTGTGGCGCGCTGTTTCATCAATTCCGGCCAGTCCTGCATCGCCCCAAGCCGCATGCTGGTGCATGAGAGCCAGCTGGAACAGGTGCTGGAAATGGCCGAAGCCGAGGCGCAGAAATACCGCGTCGGTGACCCGACGCTTGACGAGACGACAACCGGTCCGGTCAGCGGCATTGCCCAGTTTGACAAGATTGATGCGATGATTGCCCGCGGCGTTGAAGACGGCGCGCGGCTTGTTGCCGGCGGGCCGGGTCGGCCGGACGGTTTGAACCGCGGCTATTATGTGCGCCCCACCATCTTTGCCGATGTGACACCGGATATGGCGATCGCCCGCGAGGAGATTTTCGGGCCGGTCCTGTCGGTCATGACCTACCGGGATGAGGATGAGGCGGTTGCGATTGCCAACGGCACCGCCTATGGACTGGCGGCCTATGTCTATAGCCGCGATCAGGACCATGCCAATGCGATTGCCGGCAAGCTCAGGGCCGGCCGGGTCTTCATCAACAACCCGGACTTCGATTTCAATGCGCCCTTTGGCGGTTATGGCCAGTCGGGCAATGGCCGTGAGCTTGGAGAATTCGGCATGCTCGATTTCATGGAAGTGAAGTCGATCCTCGGTTTCAGGCCCGCCTGACTGATCAGTTGATCCGCTGCCAGCCTGCCGTCTTGCAGATGATCCGTCCGAGCAGGCAGCCCCGCGTTGTCATGCTGTCGTCCGAGGCGCTGATGCTCACGTCGATATGGTAGTTGAGCTTGCGCCGCACGTCGTGGGCCGAGCCTGCGTATTTTTCATCATCGACCGGCGCGACGTCCATCACCAGCATGTCGCCGACCCTTTCGCGCGCGGTGCCGGGCCTGACCCAGATATTGGTGGCGCAAAGCCCGCCATCACATGGTTTGACCTCGACATGCGCCTTGCCGTCATCGCGGGCCCAGGTGCCGGCCATGGCCTCGTTTGCGGTTTCTGCCTGGCCTGAACCGGCCGTGGTGATCAGGGCGAATGCTGCTGCAAGGAATTTCATGGCCGTCGCCTCCTGTGTTCGAACATGCGCTTTAGCTGTTCAAACGTTGAAAGTCGGCCGGCGGTTTGCCCCGGTCCTGCAAAAAAAAACCGGGGCACGGGGCCGCGTCAGTCGAGGCCGATCTCGGCGATCCATTGCTCGATCGTGTCGCCGCTCGACATTTTCGGTGCAATCAGCCCGTCGATCATGAAGGTGGGCGAGACGTGGATGCCGTTCTGGCGGGCATATTTCGCATGCCATTTGATTTCGGTCTCAAGGCCCTGCTGATCGAAGGCAGCCTTCAGCGGCACGCCGGAATAGGACTCGATCCGGGCGATGATGTCGTTCGGCGTAGCATCCATGTTCGGGCCGCGGGCGTGGCCTTCAAATTCAAATTCCATCCGGTGGTCGCCGACAGCGGCAAAGACCTTTTTCGCCATTTCACGGCCATCCGGCAGGGTGGATGCGGCAATGATGCAGCGGGTGATGACACCGGAAAACATGTGCCAGGGCTGTGATTGCAGCCGCAGTTTCACCGTCAACCGGCCTTCGCCGGCCGCCTCCAGCAAGGCATCCAGCTTGCTGAAGGTCTTGACGCAGAAGGGGCAGGTTGGCTCCAGGAAGATCTCGAGAACGCGTGGCCCGTGGCCAAATGTCAGCGGTTCTGCTTTCCAGGGCGTTGTCGTCATGATGGGATCCTTTTGTCAGTCGCACGTTTTGCTGGCGTTTGTGAGGGGCCGGGCGAATTTTTCGTGGTCTTTCGTTGAAGTCAAGCACGATAGCTGTACGAGACTGCGGGTTATCTTGATTTTGCATTGGCGTTGCAACTTGAAGAATAGGCCGTTCCCGGCCATACTCGGTCGTAATAGACGCACAAAAATCCGGAGGCCCGTTCCGCGCGGGCATGAGGAGCACAAAGTGCGCATCAGGGGAATGAGTATGACAGGCAAGGCAATTCGCTGTGTGCTTGTTGCGTTAGCGCTTGCTTTGGGCATGTCTGCCCGGATGGTGCCGGCGCAGGCAGACACGCTTTCCGATATCAAGGCTCAGGGCACGATCCGCATTGCCGTGCCGGAGGATTTTCCGCCCTTTGGTACGAAGGATCCAAGCGGGACACTGATTGGCTATGATATCGATGTTGCACACATCGTCGCCGATGATCTTGCCGTCGATCTGGAGCTGGTGCCAGTCGCCAGCAGTGACCGGATCGATGCCCTTGTCGATAAGCGTGTCGATCTCGTGATTTCCTCACTGGGCAAGACGGCGGAGCGAAGCCGGAAGATTGATTTTTCCCATGCCTATGCCCCCTTTTACAGCGGCGTTTTTGCGCCGGGCGATGTCAAGATCACCGATCCGTCGGATCTTTCCGGCAAGACTGTCGGGGTGACGCGCGGTTCGCTTGAGGAAACGGCGCTGGAAAAGATCGCCCCGGCCGGGGCCACAATCATGCAATACGATGACAATGGCGGCACGATCAGCGCCTTTCTGTCCGGCTCTGTTGATGCGATTGCAACCGGCAATATCATTGCCGCGACCATTATGGAGACCGGGCTTCTGCGCCGGCCGGAACCAAAATTCCTGATCAGCAATTCGCCTTGTTTCGTCGGTGTTGGCAAGGGAGAGCCGGCCCTGCTGAAGGCGGTCAACAGCAGCATCGACAAGGCGCTGAAATCCGGTGCGCTCAACGCCATTGCCTTGCGCTGGCTGCATGTGCCGCTGCCTTCGAAACTTTAGCGCATCGGCTCGAAAATCGGAATCGGTTTTCGAAATGAACGATGCGTAGTTTCAACAAGATAGAGCGCCGCGGGCCTGCCGGTCTCAAAGCTCGCTCTTCTCCCGACCCAGGCACATAATGAGCTGACTACAGTCCGAATATGGCGGGCCACCAGCCGAGCCCGACAAACAGGCTTCCGGCAATGCCGGGCAGAAGCGGCAGGATGCGACGCAGGGGGGAAACCTGCTGTCGCTCGAGAATGCGATAGCCGAGCCATATGCTCCAGATGAGCCCCGTCAGGAACAGCCCGCCACGGATGGCACCGGCACCAGCTTCGCCGAGGCCGGTATAGCGCAAGGGGTCGAGCAGTTCTGCGCCGAGGCCGATGATCAGGCTCATCAGCGCGACCGGGGCATATTGATAGCCAAGTTCGGTGAAGAGCTGGCTAAAGCCGGCATCCGCCCCGGCGCGGCGTGACAGCCAGGCACTTGTGCAGGTCAGTGTGGCCAGAACCGCCGTCAGCACCGCCATCACCGCCAGCATGAAGCCGACAATCATCAGAAAGTCGAGCCAGCGGAACACTTCCGCGCGCGCGGGGTGCACGCTCATCAGGAAAGCCGGCCCGACCTCGGTGACCCATGTCCAGTGATGGCGGATCGCGAACACGCCGAAAGCCTGGCGCCATTGCTGATATTGCGGCAGCACGAGCCAGAGGAAACCACCAAGGGCAACGCCAGTATCCATGAACAGGAACCAGGCTTCGGCGCGGTTGGCGCGGTGGTCGCGGATGTCCTCGATCTCGCGACCGGGACGGCGGATGTCGAGGCGGACGCTGCCGGCAGCATTGGGATGGACGCAGCGAAAGCACTCGATGCAATGGCGGCTTTCTGCCTTGCGGGGCAGGTCGATCATGGTCGGGCAGGCACCCTTTTGTGTGTAGGCATCGCCGCCGGGCAGCCTGATCTTGGGCGTGAACTGCACCGCACCGAGGCGCGAATACAGGCCGAGGACGCGCCCGATCGGACAAAGATGCCGGCACCATACCCGTTTCTTGCGGCCGTAAAGGCCACCAATCGCAATCGCCAGCAGCATGGTGCCGCCAAACAGGCCGGCTGCGGCCTCCGGGTGGTCGCGGACGCCAATGGTCTGGCCGTAGAGCGTCATGATGATGAAGCTCAGGGCCGGCGTTCCCTCCCACCTGATCCAGGCCGGGATCTTTGCCTGAAACCCGAAGCGGTTGGCAAGTTCCGAAGCTGCGCCCATCGGGCACAATATGCCGCACCAGGCGCGTCCGAAGACGATGACAGACAGAAAGACCAGCGGGAACCAGATCCCCCAGAGAAGATATTGCAGTGCAAGCGTCCAGTCTGAGAGCGGCGTCGTCTCCGGTTTCGGTTCCGGCAGGAAAAGCGGCGCGCCGAGCACAATGAGGAATACGACAAACATCAAGGCCTGAATCCAGCCGAAATGACTGCGCCAGCCTACGGCCAAGCCTTCCAAGCGCTCAAGCCAGAGCGGACGCGGGGGGAGGGCCGCGTCGACCGGCGGTTTCCTCACTGCGCGTCTCGGCTCGGGCAGGAAGTCCCGGTGATGATATATCTCTGTCATTTCAAGACTTTCGGCTGTCGGTCTCTACTTTTGGCAAGCAACGGTGCCGGTCGTGTCTTCAAGACGTTATGAAAACTAAATCAGGATAAACATTCTCATGTTTAGCACAGCGCACCAGTAAATGATTTGACAACCATCAAGTGTCGTGTCGGATATTTAAAACTTTCTTTATTGACTCCAGATTTCTTCGGGTGAAACATTTACTGCATCGACGTCATCAACCAGGAAACGCCAATGCACCGCAATATGTTGTTCCGGACCGTACTGCTGTCCTCCGCATTCACCGCCGCATCCGTTCTTTTCGCGGGCTCCGCTTCAGCGCTTGAATATCCAATCGGCGAGCCGCAGGAGGCTGGCGGCATGGAAGTCGCTGCCGTTTACCTGCAGCCGATCGCGATGGAGCCGCCCGGCATGATGCGCGCTGCCGAAGACAGCGACGTGCATCTGGAGGCTGATATTCATGCGGCACGGGATAATGAAAACGGCTTCGCCACCGGAGACTGGATGCCCTATCTGGTCATAAGCTACACTTTGACCAAGGATGGCGCGACGGTTTCCTCCGGGCCGCTGATGCCGATGGTTGCCTCTGACGGGCCGCATTACGGCGACAATGTCAAGCTGGATGGACCCGGCGAATATCATCTGGTCTTTGCCATTGCGCCGCCGGATGGCATGGCCTTTGGCCGTCACGTGGATGAGGAAACCGGCGTGGCGCCCTGGTTTGCGCCGTTCGAGACGACCTATGATTTTGTCTATACCGGGGTGGGCAAGAAGGGTGGCTACTGATCGTCTGCATCATAGGGGCCGGTTCCTCGGCAGCGGCCTTGTCGCTGCCGGCCTGGCAATTGCTGTTGCTGGATATTCAGGCCCGGCTGCAAGCGCCGATGATCCTGTTTTCACGATCACCTTTGATGACGGGGTTGTTGCCCCGCAGCGTCTCGAAGTCCCGGCTGAGACCCGGTTCGAGATCCAGCTGATCAATAACGGGGCCACGCCAGCGGAATTTGAGAGCATTCCGCTGCGCAAGGAAAAGGTGATCGGGCCGGGGGTCACGACCTTCATCGTGATCAAGTATCTCGATCCCGGCGAATATGCCTTCTTTGATGATTTCCACCCTGATGCCGCACCGGCCGTGCTCGTCGCGGTCGAACCGGAGGACTGACATGTTTGCATCCATTGCCTTTGTTGTCTGGCGTGAAAGCGTCGAGGCACTGCTGGTGATCGGAATTCTCGATGCCTGGCTGGTCAGTCAGCAGCTCGCGTCGCGGCAGCCGCGCCTTTATCTGTGGGCTGGTGTTGGCGCGGGTATCATCGTCGCCGGGCTGCTGGCGGCAGTGCTTCTCGTGCTGGGGGACGGTCTTTCGGACGATGCCCAGACCATCTACCAGACCGTGATCGTCCTTGTCGCTGCCGGATTGATCCTGCAGATGGTGTTCTGGATGCGCAGTCATGCCCGTTCCATGCGGCACGATCTGGAGACGTCGCTTGAAGGTGCTGTTGCCGCCAGGCGCTGGTGGGGCGTGTTCCTGCTGGCGCTGGTGGCCGTGGCGCGCGAAGGCAGCGAAACGGTTGTCTTTCTCTACGGCATCCTCTCCGCCGGCGTGCTGGGATCGGTTTTTTCGGGTATCCTTGCCGGGCTTTGCGGACTTGTGCTCGCCATTTTCACCTATGGTCTTCTGATGGCCGGCAGCCGGATCATTTCCTGGCGGGTGTTTTTCCGCGTCACAGAGATCCTGCTTCTGTTTCTCGCCTGCGGCCTGTTGATGACCGGCGTCGATGGTCTGATCGATCTCGGCTTGCTGCCGCGTCTGTCACGGAGCCTGTGGAACAGCAATGCGCTGCTGTCGGATGGCACATCGGCCGGCGGTTTCTTTGCCGCGATGACGGGCTACCGTGCCCGGCCAAATCTGATGGAACTGCTTGCCTTCTGCGCCTATTGGTTCGTTGTCATCGCACTTGTCTACCGTCCGCGCCGGCGGACTGCGATCGCCGGATAATCCTCTGAAGACGAGAGCAACAGGAGGCTGGCGCAGCAATGCGCCAGCCTTTTCGTGCGCCGTTCAATGCTGTGCCTGTCGAAAGAAGGCATGGAGGTGCTCGGCACGGCTGGTGCGGGACGGCGGCATCGCCTATAAAGCTGATAAACGCCAATTGATTTGGTCCTAAAGACATTTCCTGAATTTTGGGGGGCGGCATTGAAGGATATTCTCGTTCGCAACATCGTACCGATCGGCGGGATCCTGCTGTCGGCGGGCGCAATCTCGATTGGGTGGTACTGGGTTCTGATCCTGACCATCCCGGTCATCAGCCTGGCGGCCTATGACCTGTTTCAATCGCAGTGGACCATTACGCGCAATTATCCCGTGGCGGGGCGCATTCGCTGGGGCGCGCTCAAGCTCAGACCCTTTATCCGCGCCTATGCGGTGGAAGATGATACGCATGGTACGCCCTATTCCTATGCCGCCCGCCAGCTGATCAAGACCCGCGCCAATGGCGAACCCGATACGATCCCCTTCGGGACCGAGCGCGATACCTATGAAGAACCGCATCACTGGGTGTGTCATTCGATGAACCCGGAACCGGAGCCGGAACAATCGCCGCGTGTCCTGGTGGGCAATGAGCAGTGTTCCAAGCCCTATTTCGCATCCGTTCTCAATATTTCAGCGATGAGTTTCGGTTCGCTTTCTGCCAATGCGATCCGGGCGCTGAACATCGGCGCGCGTATGGGCGGCTTCTATCATGATACCGGCGAAGGTGGTGTCAGCCGCTATCATCTCGAACATGGTGGCGATCTCGTATGGGAAATCGGTTCCGGCTATTTCGGCGCACGCGACAAGGATGGCAAATTCGATCCCGCGATGTTTGCGGACAAGGCCAAGAATGACCAGGTCCGCATGACCGAGATCAAGCTGTCGCAGGGCGCCAAGCCCGGCCATGGCGGCATGCTTCTGGCGGCCAAGGTGACGCAGGAAATTGCGTCCGTGCGCGGTGTTCCCGCGCATGAGAACTGTCTGTCGCCACGCTCGCATTCGGCGTTTTCCACGCCGGCGCAGCTGCTGGAATTTGCGGCAAAGATGCGTGATCTTTCCGGCGGTAAACCGGTTGGCATGAAGTTCTGTGTCGGGCAGCCGCATGAACCCTTTGCGCTGGTCAAGGCGATGCACACGACCGGCATCTATCCCGATTTCAT
The DNA here is from genome assembly GCF_013184775.1 of Martelella sp. HB161492. Classification (GTDB taxonomy): domain Bacteria; phylum Pseudomonadota; class Alphaproteobacteria; order Rhizobiales; family Rhizobiaceae; genus Martelella. The sequence continues at coordinate 134,165 of NZ_JAATVV010000012.1, read as the reverse complement.
CGTTATCGATGGCGCCGAGGGCGGGACCGGCGCTGCGCCGCTGGAGCTTGCCGACTGGGTTGGCATGCCGCTCTGGGACGGGCTGCTTCTGATGCGTAACGCTCTTGTTGGCGGCGGCGTGAAGAAACATGTGCGTCTGGCGGCCAGTGGCAAGGTGTTCTCCGGCATGGGTATTGCGCATAATCTGGCGCTTGGCGCTGACTGGTGCAACGCTGCCCGCGCCTTCATGATGTCTGTCGGCTGCATTCAGGCGCAGCGCTGCCATGAGGGAACCTGCCCGACCGGTGTAGCAACGCAGGACAAGTGGCGCCAGCGCGCGCTGGTGCCGGAAGAGCAGGGGCGTCACGCGGCCCGCTTCCACAAGAAAACCCTTGAGGCGCTGGCCGATATCGTCGCGGCCGCCGGCTTCAAGCATCCTCAGGACCTGCAACCGCATCACCTGATGCATCGGGTCGGTTCGTCCGGAACGATCTCGCTCGACAAGCTGCATCCATTTCTGCCGGAAAATATCCTGCTGGAAGATCCGGACAGCACGATTTACGGCGACTGGTGGCGGGCGGCGAGTTCAGACAGCTTCCGCCCGGTCGAGGACCTCGTCAGCATCCGCGCCAGCGTTCAGGCATAATCGACACCGCATTGGGGGTGACGCCGCTGGCGCTGCACCCGGATCAAAAAAACGCGTTTCGGACGGTGCGTTCATCGAGCATGTCATGGCGCATTTTGGCGTCCGAACGGAAGGAAGGCACACGGGCCCGGCGAAGCGCATTCGCCGGGCATTTTGTTGCAACCCATGATATGAACGAAAATCTCGTTCTGATAAACCAAAGCGATTGACATATATCAGATACAACCAGAATAGTGGGGTCTGCGGCCACGCGATGTCGTGAGCAGGCCTAACAGGGGAGGCTGCCGCAAAACCAAGCGCGTAGAGCACAAAGGAGAATAATAATGGCAATGCGACGCGAAATTGGCCTGACTGGCCTGACATTTGTCGCTGTGGGCGGCGTTCTGGGATCCGGATGGTTGTTTGCACCGCTCGATACGGCGCAGATGGCCGGCCCCGCCTCCTTGATCTCGTGGTTGATCGGTGCGGTTGCAATGCTGCTGATCGCTTTGACCTATGCCGAGATTGCGACCCTCTTTCCGATTGCCGGTGGTCTGGCCCGTATTCCGCAATTCTCGCATGGGCGGCTTCTGGCGCTGGCCATGGGGTGGAGCGCCTGGGTGGGCTACTGCACCACGGCGCCGATCGAGGTGAAGGCCTCGCTCGGTTATGCATCATCCTACCTTCCGTGGCTCACCGATGCTTCCGGCAACCTGACGGTGGAAGGCATGCTGGCGGCGGCGGCATTTCTGGCGGTGCTGACCGTCGTCAACCTGTTTGGTGTCACCTGGTTTGCCCGGCTGAACACGAGCTTGACCTGGTTCAAGCTGATCGTGCCGCTGATTTTCATCGTCGTCTTGATTGCTTCACGCTTTGAGAAGGGCAACTTCGCCGATGCGGCGGCTGGCGGGTTTGCGCCCTTTGGTACGGCCGGGATTTTCTCCGCCGTTGCCACCGGCGGCGTGGTCTTTGCCTTTATCGGCTTCCGCCATGCCATCGATCTGGCGGGGGAAGTTCGCAATTCCCAGCGCGTCATTCCGCTGGCTCTGATCCTTTCGGTGCTGATCTGCCTGTTCGTCTATATCGGCCTGCAGATTGCCTTTATCGGCGCGCAGAGCCCGGCCGATATTTCCGGTGGCTGGGCCAAGCTTGAGGCCGCGCACCATCTCGGGCCTTTGGGCGCTCTGGCAACCTCGCTCGGCATTTTGTGGATGGTGAGCCTCCTGAATGTTGCCGCGATCATCTCGCCTGCCGGCAGTGGTCTGGTTTCGACCAGTTCCAATGCGCGACTGGCACTGGCCATGTCGAACAACGGCGTCTTTCCGCGTCTGATCGCCAGGCTGAATGTCTTCGGCGTGCCCGCCTGGGCGCTGCTGCTCAACTATGTGATCGCGCTGGCCATGCTGATTTTGCTGCCCTTCAACGCGATTCTGGCATTGAATGGCTCCGCCGTCGTGCTGTCCTTCATTGCCGGGCCTGTCTCCATGGTGGCGTTCCGCATGCTGGTGCCAGAGGCGCATCGTCCGTTCCGTGTTCCGGCTGTCAAGACGCTCGGCGGTGCGGCTTTCGTCATTGCCACGCTGATGATCTACTGGTCCGGATGGAGCACAATGTGGCTGCTCGATCTGCTTCTGGCTGTCGGTGCTGCATTGTTCTTCCTTCGCCTCGCCTTCATCGGACGTGAGGATCTGGAGCCGCAAAGTGCGATCTGGTTCGGCATCTATATGGTCGGCTTGACAGTGCTGTCCTATTTCGGCGGCTATGGCGGCGGCATCGGTGTTGTGCCGCATCCGCTCGACAGCACTATTGCCGGCGTCTTTGGGCTCGTGATGTTTTTCATGGCGGTGAAGGGGCGGATCACGCAGGACGTGTTCAACCGTTTCATCCATGAGCAGAAGGTCTATGAGCGAGAGGAATATGGCCGCGCTGATGTTGAAAACCAGATAGTCGGGCGCCGTTGACGGATGCGCTCTCCGGCGGCGGCCCGAATTGATCTTTTGGCCGCCGCCGGAACAAGGCTTCCCCTTAAGACGTTTTATCCTTCCACACGTAATCGATGCGGACATGCCGCCTGAAGGGAGGACTCTATGACCGGAAAACAGATCGTCAGTCAGGCTTGCCTGCTGATCACCGCGATTTTCCTCCTGTCGGCTTTTGCGCTTCCTGACGATCCGCCCATTCCGCAGCGGCGGCCCGCGCCGGAGACCGTCTCGCCACCAGCTGCCGCTGCAGACGATGCGGCGGTGACGCCGGAAGATACGCCGCCAGTGCCGGATGCGCGGGCGGACAATCCGCCGGAAAAGGCTTCGGAAACCGCCAAATCCGCAGCGCCGCCAGCCGAAGATCCTCAAGCCTATGCGGCCTGTCTCGCCGCTCTGTCGGCGCTTGGTGCCATCTTCGATGAGGCCGAACCGATCCGTGATGACGGCGGGTGTGGTATCGCCAGGCCGATTGTCCTGAAACAGGTGGCGCGCGGCATTGCCTTCAAGCCGGAAGGGCCGATGCGTTGCAAGACGGCACTGGCGCTGGCCGACTGGGCCCGCGGCTTTGTTGATCCGGCAGCCCGTGCAGCCTTCGGTCCGTCAGTGCAGCTGACCACGATCAATCAGGCTTCGACCTATGCCTGCCGCAGTCGCAACAGTGTGGCCGGTGCCAAGATTTCCGAGCACGCCAAGGGCAATGCGGTGGATATCCGATCGCTCGAATTCTCCGATGGCAGCGAGGTCATCATGAAACCGCGCAAAACCGACAGCGCCCTGATTGGCGCCTTTCAGCGCACGACGAGCGCGTCAGCTTGTCTCTATTTTTCGACGGTGCTCTCGCCCGGCAGCGATGCGACCCATCAGGATCACATGCATCTGGATGTGATGCCGCGAAAAGGCGGCTATCGCTATTGCCGCTGACAGCCCTCAGCTGGCGATGATCCACGCCTTGGCGTTGGCAATCTGTTCCATCGGAAAGATTTTGACCTTGGCAGGGATCATGAAGCCGAAAAGATGTGCGAGCCGGCCATAGGTCGTGTGGTCGGTGACGATGGCGACGCGCTCAAAATCAAAGAAATGACTGAGCCCATATTTGGTGTCGTCCCACAGGGCGCCTGCATCCGCACCTTCGAAGGTCTCAGCAATGACACAGAGAAGCCGGCCTTTGCCACGCGCAAGCATGCCGTCCATGGCGGGAATCAGAGCGTCCTCATAGTCGTCTGATGTCAGGGTGCCTGCCAGCGAAATACCAAGGCAGTTATCGGGCAGGTCGGGAATGAACGAAATCATCAGGCTATCCTCCAGCGTAATCCCCCGGTCCAGTATAGCCGGATTTCCGCGATTTTGGCGCAAATTCGCGGCGAAATTCAAACATGATAAAATTCCTCATCTTTATACTTTACCTTTTTAGTCAAGTTTTGTAGCCTCACATCATCGACATGAAATGCCGCAATGATGGAGGGCAGGATGGCGAAGAAGAACAAGCGCAGGGATGACATGCGCAAAGATGCAACGGAGCTGGTTGCGCCGATGGAGGCGACGGATGACGGGCTTTCCGGCCGCAGCTTTCTCTATGTTGGTGGACGCGACTGCCAGGTTGCCCATCTGCGCCAGATTGCCGAGAGCTTTGGCGCTGAGCTTCTGCATCACGACGGGGGGCTGCGCGAAGCCGTCTCGCGGATCGATCGCGTGCTGCCATCGGTCGATTGCGTTTTCTGTCCAATCGATTGCATCAGCCATGATGCCTGTGTCCGGGTGAAATCCGGCTGCAAGAAGTTCGGCAAGGCGTTCGTGCCGCTCCGAAACGGATCAAAATCCTCGCTTGAGCGTGCATTGCAGACCATGAGCGAGCGCAATAATTGATCCGGGCCGGCTGTGACGGGCACTCTGCCTGCCTGATTGGCCTGCACCGCGCGACCGGTTTCAATCAAGACGGATCGCTTGCGTCGCCCCTTCTTGGCCTTGCCGGGCACTGCGGATGCACCCTTCGGGCTTCGGCAGAGATTCTGGTCTTTCCGCCAGCCGGGCGGCGTCCTGTCCGGCATCTGGCTGGCAAGACGGCCGAGGTGATCGTCCTGAGCGCTGTGATGCCCGTCAGGCATTGCTCCGCGACGGGATCAGGGCCGCAACGGCAACCAGAACCCAACTCAAGATGACGGCCGTGCCGCCGATGGGCGCGGCCAGAAAAAACAGGCTGGTGCCGGCATAGGTCTTGGCGACAATGTCGCCGGCGAAAAGCGCTGTGCCGAAAATCATCACAATACCTGCTGCAAGCGCCGCTTTGAGACGTGCCGACAGCATTGCGAGCCCGATCAGAGCCGGACCATGCGCCAGACAGATGAGCGCCGCCGATTGCAGCATCGGATTGCTGCCATGATAGGCGGCGGCTGCAAGCGCGACACCCGATGCGCCAATGAGGCCGGCGAAAAACAACAGGATGCGGCCGGGAAGGGCGAGGCTTTGCATGCGGTCAGACCTTGTTTTGCATGTGATGGGCGAGCCGCTCGATCGGCGGCAGGATGATATCGTAGAGCCGCGGATTATCGACCACTTCGCCCAGCGCCTGACGGAAGCATAGCAGCCACTCATCGCGTTCTGCCGGCCCGATCGGCGCTGGCATATGCCGCATTCTGAGGCGCGGATGGCCGTGCTTTTCCGTATAGAGCGGCGGGCCGCCGAGATAGCCCGTCAGGTAATCATAGAATTTCGCTTCCGAACCGGCGAGGTCTGCCGGATGGATGGCGCGGCAATGCTGGGCTTCCGGCAGTGTGTCCATCAATTCGTAGAAACGTTTCGTCAGACGCCTGACGGCGGCTTCGCCACCGATTGCATCATAGAGACTGATGGTTTCCAGCTTTTCCATGTGTGATCCTGATTGATGAAGGATGTTCAGCCGGGCACACAATGAAGCGCTATCTGCTTTTCTTCAAGGTCTTCGCGCAGGCCGGGATCAAGTTCATCACCGGTGAAGACGGCGTGGAAGGTGTTGAGGCCGGTCAGGAAATGCAGGCCCGGCCGGCCGAATTTGGTATGATCGGCCATCAGGACGCAGCGCTCGGCGGATGTGACCATCAGCCGCTTTGTCTGCACCACTTCGGGGTCCTGGTGAAAGGCCTCGCCGCGATAGACGGCCGAGACGGAGATAAAGCTGAGGTCGGCCCTGAGCCCGCGCAGCGCGTCTTCGGTCAAGAGGCCGAAAAATCCGTTGAACTTGCCCGAATATTGGCCGCCAAGTGCCAGCAGCTCGATGCCGGCCATGCCGGCGAGGTCGGTGATGACGGTGAGATTGTTGGAGATCACGGTCAGGGGCAGGCGCTCTGCCATGTGGTGGGACAGATTGGCAGCCGTCGAACTGTCATCAATGATCAGCGTCATGCCGGGCTCAATCAGCCTTGCCGCCGCTTCTGCCAGTCGCGCCTTTTCGGCGGCAGCCATTTTGCGGCGATAGCGAAAATCGGCCTGGAACATCGCCGAAGATTGTACCGATGCGCCGCCGCGTATCTTGCGCAGCTGCCCCGCAGCCTCCAATTCGTCCAGATCACGGTGAACCGTCATTTTCGACACAGAAAAGCGCTGGGCAAGCGCCTCAATGGTTGCCGTTCCCTGTTCCATCAGCAATTCCATCATTGTTTGGCGGCGCTGCTCGGCTCTCAAAAACGGGCTCCTGTGTGACCAGATTTGATGTAACACGACATTAGCTGATAAATATCACATCAATAAACGGTTAAAATAACATGGAATGTGATATTTATAAAACCATATTGTGATTTTTATCCAAGACACTATTATTCTACAAGAATGCGGGTCCGCTCCGGGCAAGAATGGCAATCGGCTTGCCGATCCGGAACCGGGCAGGCGTACTCATTTCAGGAGGTCATTCAAATGGCACGCATCACACTCAGGCAATTGCTCGATCACGCGGCGGAATATGGCTATGGCGTTCCCGCCTTCAACATCAACGACATGGAGCAGGGGCTGGCCATCATGGCTGCGGCGGACAAGACCTCTTCGCCCGTGATCATCCAGGCCTCGCGCGGCGCCCGCGCCTATGCCAATGATGTGGTGCTGGCCAAGCTGATTGACGGTCTCGTCGAGATCTATCCGCATATCCCGGTCGTCATGCATCTCGATCACGGCAATAATGAAGCGACCTGCGTCACCGCTCTACAGCATGGGTTCACCTCGGTGATGATGGATGGCTCGCTCAAGGCTGACGGCAAGACGCCGGCCGATTATGCCTATAATGCCGGCATCACACGTCGCGTCTCGGATATGGCCCACTGGGCCGGCGCTTCCGTTGAAGGCGAGATCGGCGTTCTCGGATCGCTTGAGACCGGAGAGGGCGAGAAGGAAGACGGTCACGGCTTTGAAGGCAAACTCGATCACGATCAGCTGCTGACCGATCCGGCCCAGGCGGTGCAGTTTGTCAAGGATACGCAGGTCGATGCACTGGCTGTTGCCATGGGCACCAGCCACGGCGCCTACAAGTTCACCCGCAAGCCGGATGGCGAAGTGCTGGCCATGGATGTGATCGAGGAGATCCACCGCCGCCTGCCCGACACGCATCTCGTCATGCATGGTTCGTCGTCGGTGCCTGAGGAGCTACAGGAGATCATCAACAAATTCGGTGGCGAGATGAAGCCGACCTGGGGCGTGCCGGTGGAGGAAATCCAGCGCGGCATCAAGCATGGTGTTCGCAAGGTCAATATCGACACGGATAATCGCATGGCCATGACCGGCGCAATCCGCAAGGTCTTTGCCGAAAATCCCTCGGAATTCGACCCGCGCAAATATCTCAAGCCCGCCATGGAAGCCATGACCAAGCTCTGCATCGCGCGTTTCGAGGCGTTCGGCACGGCTGGCAATGCCGGCAAGATCAAGCCGATCCCGCTTGCCGATATGGCAAAGCGTTACGCCGACGGTTCGCTGGCGCCGAAGATCGGCTGAGGATTGCTTCCCTCATGGGTAAAACCCGTCATGCCTCGGCATGGCGGGTTTTTCATGGGCATATTCAGCAGCGCTTTGGTCGCGCATCCCTGGTGTCCGGCCGCTAGGCTCATGCGGCATCGGCATTGACTGGCAGGAATACCTGCACCAGCATACCTTCATTCGGCACGGCATGAATGGTGAAGGTGCCACCGATGCTCTCCACCAGCTGACGCGCATGGGCGATCCGGGCATTTTCCGGTTCGGATGTCTTGCCGCTTGCTGTTGCTGCGGCCGGGCGGCGGCGCACCGGGGCAATGCCATTGTCGCGAAACCGCAGCAGCGTTCCGCCATCCGGTGCCCTGGCTGTGGAGACGACGACCTGTCCGCCTGCGGGGGTGAAATGCACTGCTTCGTAAAGCAGGTCGAGCGCGATTTCCTTCAGCCGTCCGGCATCGGCGAGCGTGTCGGTCAGTCCGGGCGAAAGCGCTGCCCGGATGATGATCCGCCGGGCATTGGCGCGGGGCTGCACGATGCTCACGCTTTCGGCGATCACATCGTTGATGCCGGAAGCTGACATGGCCTCTTCCTCCGCGACGCGCGGCGCCGGCATCTCGCCGAGGATGTCGCCGACGACATTGCGGGCCTGCCGGCTTTTCTCCGAAACCGCCTGGGCGATTTCCTTGTAGCGCTGGTCGCCGAGCGCGCCGTAGGGTTCATGACGCAGTGTGTCGCCAAGCGCGATAATGGCATCAAGCGGCATCTTGAGCTCGAGCTTCAGCATGGTGAGGAAACCTTCCCGTTCCTGCTCGATGCGGGCCATGCTGCGGCGCGCGGCGCGCAGCTCATCCTCGTGGCGCTTCCATTCGGAAATGTCGCGCAGCACCGCGCAGGCGCCGCCCGAACGTGGCAGCCGGCCGAGCGTCATCACCAGTGGCAACAGGCCGCCACCGGCCTCGCGCCCCATGACCTCGCAGCCTTCATGCATCAATGCCAGTGATTGCCCGTCGATCACCCGGTCAAGATAATCCTCGATATCGCGGCGCGATTCTTCGGCAAAGAGTACGGTAAAGCGCTTGCCGCAGACGGTCTCGCTCTCGCGGCCGAAAAGGCCGAGGGCCGAAGCCGAGAGCGAGCTGATGCGTCCGTCAGCATCAATGATGACGATGCCGTCGGTGGTGGTGTCGAGAATGGCCTGCAGCGCTTCGCCATCTTCATCATTGGCGTCAAAAACGGCCGGAGCAGCCAGCGCGGGCGCACTGCCGGATAGGGCAAGAATTTCGTGATCGCTCGGCTCAGTCCGGAGCGTCATCGACAGGGCACGGCTGTCTTCAAAGCGGATGGACTGCAGCTGAAGCGAAACCGGCAGCACCGAACCATCGGCACGCATCAGGATCAGGTGGTTCTGGCCATCACGCTGGAGCAGCTGATCCGGCCCGCCGGCAGCGGTGATTTCATCGAGATTGTCATAGCCGCTGAGCGACATCATGTGCGGATTGGCATGGATGATCTGCTCACCGGACTGGATCAGCACGGCATCGGGAAGGGCATCGATGGCGCGACGGTCAAGCGTGGGTCTGTCGCTGCGCTTCTCCGGCGCGGGCGGGGATGCCTCGCTGACGGCTTCAGGCGTGACCGTGCGCCTGAGGACCGGAGAGCGCTTCTCCTTCATCTCTGGCGTTGCCGTCGGTGAACCGGAGAGTGTCAGCGCGATCTCATCAAAGGCCTGGCGCTCGGCGTCATTGAGGCCCGGAAGCGGCGGCTGTTCCGCCGTCACCAGCGCCAGTCCTGTTGCATCCGGGTCCTGTCGGGTGTCGCCGATCCGCGCGAGGCCAAAACCGCGATAACCATTGAAGATCCGGTCGCGGGAAAAGCTGGGCAGGGCGGCGAGGTCGATCGGAATGCGCCTGTCCGTTCCGGCGATGGGCCACTCGACCGTCTTGCCGGACCAGGTGCTGGCCTGTGGCAGCAAGCCGGCGATTGCCTTTGCGCCGCGCACTCCGAGCTGATCTTCGAGATCCTCAAACCGCAGGCCGATAATGTCGGCAGCGTCCACGCCAACGGCATCGGTGAGTTCACGCGAGACTTCGGTGAAGCGTCCTTCGGCATTGCTCTGCCAGACGAATCGCAAGGGGCGCCTGGCAACGACCGGGGCCTCAGCCTGTGGGGCGTCGCTCGTCATCGTGGCAAAGCCCTGGTCAATGGCTGCAATCATGTCGATGACCGAGCGGGACGCCGTTTCCTGCGGTTCCGGCGCGATTTCGAATGCCGGGACGGGGTCTGGTACGGGCTCGGCATGCTGGCCGGAGACATACAGCATCAGGCGTTCGTCATCGAGGCGGGCAAGGGTCGCGTGCCATATTCCGGCCGCAGAATCGGTGAGGCGCTGCAGGCTGGGGGCGTCGCTGTCCTGCAGTGCCAGCCGCATAGCGGCAAGATCGGACGGGTCGAGACTGAGTGCGGCAAAGCCCTGGCTCTCCTCGATGATCCGGCCATCATTGTCAAGGATTGCCAGCTGGGCGCCATCGTCGGAAAAGCCTGCTGTCAGCCTGGCATCGGTCTGGCCAAAATCGGCATCGAAAACAAACAGGTCTTCTCCCTCAAGCGAAATCCGGCTGGCGCGCGCGGGAACGGCCACGCGGCGGAAACCGTCAATACGGTGAATGGTGAAATCGCGCGTGTCGCCGTTATGGGCAAGGCTGCCGGCAGCAGCCGAGAACTGGCGGAGCATGATGCTGTCGGGTGCAAAGGGGGCGTCTGTGGCTGCCGCAATGGACTGATGGCCGAGCAGGCTGGCCCCAGCGGCGTTGCAAAAGGCGATGCTGTTGTCATCGCAATGGACGGCAAAAAGGGTGTGACCCGCCGCGAAGGCTGCACGGACCTGCGGATGAGTCGCGAATTCGACAAAGGCAATCGGCTCAGTGGTCATGCTTTGGCACCCATTTTCTGCGTTTCCGGACGTCATGCTGTCCGGAAGCGCTGTGTTTGCTCGCGGGCGGTCCGGGGACCGCCTCTCGCTTCTGTCAGTCTCTTAACACATTCTTAATAATAGCACGGAAAGGCCGGGTCCAGATCGACGCTCTTGCAATTGCTGGGCAAGGTTAACGTCATTCACTGTTTCAGCCGCTGCTGCAGGTCCGCCTAGAACCGGGCAATGGCGCGCCGGACTGGCACGTGATGCACAATGAATTTGGTTATATGATGATGAGGGGCTTGCAAAAAGTTTCAAGTCCCTCTATGTCAGCCCGCGATGCTTCATGCATCGCCCGTGTGCGGTTGTAGCTCAGTTGGTTAGAGCGCAGGTTTGTGGCACCTGAGGTCGGTGGTTCAACTCCACCCAACCGTACCACTTCATTTTTCAGGACATTGCTGAACTTTGCCTGAGCGTCTCAGGTTTGTGGTGCGCGGATCTGCGCCCCGGGATCGATGTCCGATGCTCCGGATGGCGTTTCCTCATGGCGAGGTCACGCCGTTGTCTGGCGGAGATACGAATTCAGTCCCTCGACGGGCATTGGTTTGCCATAGAGCCAGCCCTGGGCGACGAGCTCGGGATGCGCGGCTGACAGGCGATCCGCCTCGTCCTGCCGTTCAAGCCCTTCGCAGATCAGCTTGACGTCAAGGGCATGCGCGAGTTCGAAGATCTTGTCGACAACGGACATGCCGGCATCGTTGTGCATGGCCATCTGTACAAGCGACTGATCGATCTTGATTCCTGAAATCGGCAGATTGGCGATATAGGACAGGCTGGAATAGCCGGTTCCGAAATCGTCAATAAAGATCTGGAAGCCTGCCTGCCTGACCTCCTGCATTCTGATTGCGAGATGTTCGTGGCTGGCCGTCGATCTTTCGGTCAGTTCAAGAGCGATCTGGCCGGGCAGCACCGAATGGCGGGCGGCCTGCATCTGCATGAATTCCAGAAAGTCCTGCTGGAAAAAGTCATCGGCTGTGACGTTGATACTGACATAGAGATCCCGATCCGCCTGAAGATAGGGTTTCATCGCCGCCAGCGCCTTTTTGGTGACGCTGCGGGTGATCTGATAGGACAGGCCAAGGGATTCTGCCAGTTCGATGAAATGGTAGGGGGAAATCAAGGCGCCATCGATGTCGATCAGCCTCACAAGTGCTTCGGTGCCGACGAGCCGTCTGGTCCTTGACTGCACAATCGGCTGGAACAGGATGATGAGCCTGTCTTCCCTGATGGCGCGATTCAGCCTTTTTTGAACCGATGAACGCCCGTATTCGAGATAGGCAATCGCCAGTCCAAACCATCCGCCTGCCAGAATGCCGGCAAGGCCCACGCCCAGAACCTCGACCGTGCTGGCACCGTAAAACCCATCAAGCCGTGAGCGGGCGATAGCGCAGATATCGATCGGCGAACAGTTGTAGAAAAAACGGTCGCGGCCGAGGTCCAGCAGGCCGGAATTCTTGTCATGATCGACGGCGAGGTCGTCGGCTTTTCCAAAGCGTTGGAAAATATGTGATCCGTCACGGGTGAGAACAACGACACTGAGGCCGGACGGAAGCTCCTCCACCGAACTGAAAGCATTGGGAGCCGTGAAGACGGCGCTGTTGCCGCTTGCCGCTATATCGACGGCAAGGCCAGCCGGGAGGATTCCTGATTTTTCATGCCAGAGTTCGATGTGGCTTTCCGGAGCGATATGGTCAGGCGATGGCAGGGGAACAGGCTGATCGAGCCGTCCCCAGAGCGCTGTACATAGAAGATTGCCTGCCGAAATGCGGCCGACATCCTTCAGATATTCGGCTTGAAAAGCCACGGTTCGTAACATTGCGAGATCCGTGGCGGTGCAGGCTTCGGCTGTCTCGCTGTTCAGCGCCACCAAGGTGTCAGTGCTCTCTTTCCCGATCGAATAGGCAAGTCGCAGCACGTTGCTGCCATAATGGCTTATGATCGCGTCCGCTGTATTCATCCTCGACAAGGCAAAGGCGCAGAGAAAGAGGACAGCGCCTGCAAATGCGCAGGCTGCGATCAACAACCGGTAACGCCTTAAAAGCATCATCTGATCTGTTCCCCGTTCAGCCCCCCAAGCAAACCATGTCTGCACGCTTGCGCAAGGAGTTACAAGTTGTCCCGGGACGCATGTGTGGGTCATGCGGCCGATAAGGGCCTTGAACCGTGACAGCGGTGCCGCTGCATAGGGGCCGTTTCCGAAGATCGCGTCTCGCCGTTCAGCCTGTTCTGTTTACCAGTATAGGACGTCTCAAGCTCCGGAAGGCAGAGTTCCAACTCTCTATAGCTTAAGTGTCATTTTAATTGACTGTCTGAATTGCAATTAAAATTTAATATTTACATTTTTTCTGTTGCTGTATCGCTCCGGATTTATTTTAAAGTAATCACTCGTCGACTTTGGAGGGGGCATCCGGAGGTGGCCGGATCGCCAGGGGATGGGTGCATGATACATAGAAAAACACGTGGTGTTACTGTCCGAGATTGTGAAAAACCATTGCAGCAGCCGGAAAAGGCCAAGGTACGGTTTGTCGCTTCTTCGATACTCTTTCAGTCAACTGCGCTTCTCGGCACGCTGGCCGGGGTGCCACTTCCATTCTATTCGCGCGGCTACAGCCGTGCCTATGCACAGTCCAGCTGCACACCGTCCAGTGTGACAACGGAAACCGGTTCTAATATCGATACCGACCAGTTTAACCAGCGAAACAGTGACATTGCCGTCGAGACGATCACCTGTACGATTGATTCAGGGAGCCTGACGACATCGCAATATGCCTATGCCGGCTCCTATATGGCGGTGATCCGGCCCGGCGAGGGGGGCGGCAACAGCGATACCTATCGCGGTCACATCTATTCGGTTCATTCCAACTGGGGCTGGACCGGTCTCGGACTATCGATCACCAACGATGCCGATATTGCGGTGACTGAGGCAAGCTCCACCGAACTTCTGATGCAGCCGGGCGATGGCATTTCCGTCAGCGATCTCAAGATTGCAAAGACGCAGAGCGCCGGCCTCAGCGCCGTTTCGCTCGGCGCGCTCAACTGGAGCGGTTCGGACGACATGATGGAAACCGGCGCCGGCAATGGCGGTACCGTCAAGATTGTCAGCTCGGGGGATGTGTCGAGCACTGTCGGTGGCGGCATTCTTGCCCTGTCAAAGGGCGGGACGGCCAAGCACGCCCATGATACCGGGAAAAGCTATGGCGGATCGGCCGGGTCCGTGGTGGTTCGCTCGACCGGGGTTGTTTCCGGCACCACCTTTGGTATCGCCGCGCTCAGCATTGGCGGACCCTCCACCTATAGCAGCCATGACGATCTGTCCGGCAGCGGCATCGGTCACCTCGCCTCCGTTTATGTGGCCCAGTCAGTCTACGCCACCACCAGCGGGCCGGCCATCATTGCCGCGTCCTATGGCGGCAACACACCCTACAATACCAATCAGTTTGGCGATGATGTCTCCGGTGGCGACGGCGGTGGTGCCTGGAATGGTGATTTTACCGACCCGGTTGCCGTGATCACGCTTGGCTCTTCATCCAATGCGATGACGGGAACCATTTCGACGCAGTCGGCGGGCGCGGTGCGTTTTTCGACCGCCAACGGTTCGGTGCAATTGACGCGCGAAACCGGCGCTGCGCTGCTGGCGATCGCGCGCGGTGGCGATGGCCTGTCGCGCGGCGGCAAGCTGGCGCCATGGGGCGGGCTGGCGGGGCCCGCAAAGATCGACGTCTATGGTGCGTCATCGACAAGAATCCTGACCTATGGCGACAACTCGCCTGCGGTCCATGCCGTCAGTCAGGGCGGGACATCTTATCAAAGCGGTAAGAAGGACAACGAACAGCCGGGCGGCTATTCCTACGGTGCCAGCGTCAGCATCACCGGCGGCGGCCAGATCCAGACGTCGGGGGCCTATTCCTCGGGTATCATCGTCCAGTCGCTTGGCGGCGGCGGCACGTCCACCTACAAGCACAGCAAGGGCATTGGCGGCGCGGCCATGGCCGTCACGGTCACCAATGATTTTGCCATCACCACCAAGGGTGCGCATTCGCACGGCATCATCGCGCAGTCGGCTTCGGCGGTCGCCGGTGGCGGTATTCTCATCTACGCCAGCGACAATGCCATGACGCTCGGTGATACCAGCTCTGACGGATCTACCAGTGGCGACGTGACGGTCACCAATTCGGGCGTGATCAAGGTCTATGGTGTCGATTCCCATGGCATCGTCGCCCAGTCCATCGGCGGCGGCGGCGGCGCGTTGTCATCTACTGCCACGCTGGCGACGACCAGCTATTCCACCGGTGAGGCGGTGTCCGGCACGAGTGGCGGACAGACGATTGGCGGACAGAGTTCGGGCTCTGTTGCCGCGACGGTAACGGTCACCAACAAGGGCGCGATCTTCACCTATGGCGGCTATGCTTCGGCCAGTACCGCTGCGGCCAGCAGCGACTCCACGGATCTTGGCGGCGGCATCGCCATCCTTGCCCAGTCGATCGGCGGCGGCGGCGGCACCAATGATGGCGGCGGCGCGAGCGGTTCGATCGGCGCCGGGACGGGCGGCAGTTCGGACGGTGCGGGCAGTGATGGCGGCCATGTCTATATCCATAACTATGCCAATCTGACGACGGTTGGTTCCGAGGCCCATGGCATTGTTGCCCAGTCGGTTGGCGGTGGCGGCGGTCAGGGACGCAACAAGAAGGGCCTGTTCCACACGGTCGGCGGTGCGGGGGGGCCGGGCGGTGCCGGCGGGCATGTCTTCGTGCGTCTGGAAGCCGGTGTTGTCATTCAGACGAAGGGTGATTATGCCTCCGGCGTGATTGCCCAGTCCGTCGGCGGTGGTGGCGGTGTTGGCGGCCAGGCGACCGCTTGGGGTATCGGCATTTCCAGCGCCACGGGCGGTAAGGGGGGCGCAGGTGGTAATGGCGGCAATGCCCAGGTCACACAGTTCGGTTCGACCAGCCAGATTATCACCTCCGGTTATCATGCAACGGCAATTCTGGTTCAGTCGATCGGAGGCGGCGGCGGTGTTGGCGGCAATGCCAAATCCACCAGTGCCAGCGTCGGTCTCGGCATTTCCATAGCCCACGGCGGCGGCGGCGGACAGGGTGGTTATGGCGCTGAGGCGCTCGCCTATATCAATGGCACCGTGGCGACCAGCGGCATCGATGCCGATGCGATCGTCCTGCAATCGATCGGCGGCGGCGGCGGCAATGGCGGTCAGGCCTCGGCCAAGGCGATCACGGCGGGCGTTCCCATTGATGAAGAGGGCAACACAATCTCACTTTCGGTATCGGTCGCCCATGGCGGGTCTGGTGGTGATGGTGGTGATGGCGATGTGGCGCTGACACATGTCTACGAAACAGCTGTGGTCGATACCAAGGGCGACGGAGCGGCAGGCCTTGTGGTGCAGTCGATCGGCGCCGGTGGCGGCAATGGTGGCGATTCCACCGCCAGTTCGGTCGCGAGATCCATCACTTCCTGGCTGGCTGAAGGTGAGGAAGATGTCGGCGAGGGCGCCGATTTTGCAGTCTCTGTCGATGTGGCATTGGGAGGCAAAGGCGGCACGGCCGGCGATGGCGACTTTGCTGCAGCCTATATTTCTGGCCTGGTTCAGACATCGGGAGATTATGCCGATGGCCTCGTGGTTCAGTCGATCGGCGGCGGCGGCGGCAATGCCGGAACCGGCTCGGGATCAACCAAGGCGTCCAAGGGCATTAAAACGGCTGCGCTCAATATTTCGATGGGCGCGGATGGCGGTGCGGGCGGTTATGGCGGCACGGTCAATGTCGGTCTGGACGCCACCGCAGCAAAGGTGACGACCGCGGGGCATGTGTCGCGCGGCATTTTTGCACAATCCATCGGCGGCGGCGGCGGTGCATCCTCCGGCAGTGGCGGCATGGGGGATGCCGACTGGGCGTTGACCATTGGACTCGGTGCCAAAGGCTCCGACGGCGGTGACGGCGGAGCGGTCAATGTCTGGAGCAATGGGACGATTATAACCAGCGGCGACTGGTCGGATGCCATTCTGGCGCAGTCGATCGGTGGCGGGGGCGGCGCTGCCGGGTCCGGCAAGAGCTCTCTTTCGATCAAGCAGGATGAGGACGATGATGATGATGACGGTGGCGATGATGCAGAAAGCGCAGCCACCGCTACCGCCACCAGCGACGATGACGATGATGACGACAGCGACAGCACGCTGACCTTCAACGCCACCATCGGCACGTCCGGCGGGAGCGGCGGCAATGGTGGCACCATCACCATCGGCCGGGATATCGCCAATTCGAACGCCATCGTCGGGACGGGATCGATCCGTACCTACGGCACGATGTCTTCCGGTATCGTTGCCCAGTCGATCGGCGGCGGCGGCGGTGCCGTCGCTGTTTCGTCAGGCAGTGACGATTCCGATGATGCCGATACCGGCAGCAGTGCATCCGATTCGAGCAGCTCGACATGTGACACGTCGGATAGCTCCAGCACCGATGACGAGGACAGCTGCGTCTCCCTGACGATCGGCGCATCTGGCGGTGATGGCGGCAATGGTGGCGATGTCAGCATTCATGCCAGCAACATCTATACGGCCGGCTTTTCTGCCAATGGCGTCGTTGCGCAGTCGATTGCCGGCGGCGGCGGCGTCGGTCTTTCCTCGGGACTGGCGGTCTCGAAGGTCAAAATCACGTTTGGCGGAACTGCGGACGGGAATTCGGGCTATGCCGGTACCGTGACCGTCCAGACGCTTGCCGATACCCAGATCGTGACGAAGGGCGATGCATCGCAGGCCATCATCGCCCAGTCGATCGGCGGCGGCGGCGGACTTGCCGGCGTGGCGCTCGGCACTGAGACATCGGTCAATGACGACACGATCAAGGATGTTCTCAGCGTTACGCTCGGTTCCGACAGTGAAGCAGGCTCGGCCCATGGCAAGGCGGTGGTGATCAACCACTATGGCGCGATCCACACTTATGGTACCCGCTCGGCTGGCATCGTCGCCCAGTCGATCAGCGGCGGCGGCGGTTTCATCACGGCAGATGCCACGGTGATGGACAAGATTTCCTTCGTCAAGAAGCAGGCGCCCAACAGTGCCAACCATGCCTATGTCAACCTCAAGGGTGGAGCCTCGATTGTCACCAGCGGTGATGGGGCTTTCGGCATTCTGGCGCAGACGGTGAGCGGCGGCGGCGGCGTTGCCGCCGATCTCGCCCAAAGGCTCAATGCCTTCTACGGCTATTACAACAACTCCCATGCCAAGGGATCCGACTATTACTATAGTGACCATGGCACTTCGGAATCGGTCGGCGTCACGAATGTCTCGCTCGATGCGGATACAACGATTTCGACGACCGGAAAATATGCCCATGGCATCGTCGCCCAGTCCATCGGCGGCTCCGGCGGTATCTTCACGCGCAATGGCAAGACCTATGCCGGCACGCTCGGACGATTCAACAACAAGGAAGGCGGCAAGGCAGACGGCAATTCGCAGTCCGGCGGGGTGGTCGTCACCGTTGGCGGCACAGTCACGGTTGCCGACCCGACAGCCTGGGGTGTCTGGGCGCAGACCACGGGCGAAACGCTGACCATCAACGTGCCGGATGGCGGTTCGATTTCCGGTTCGACGGCCGGAGGATCGGACGGTGATTATACCGGCGGGGCGATCTACACCTCGGCGGCCCACAAGACGACGGTCACGATCAACAGTTTCAGCAATGTCACCGGCAATGTGGTGCAGCATAAATTTGACAGCACAAGTTCGGCAGCGAATGGCGTTGCGCAGACCGCGGCGCTTGCTGGAACCGCCATGTTCATCAATCAGGGGACAGGCACTTTCGTGACGGGGGCGATTGCCGATATCGATGCCGTCGTCAATGCCGGTACCATCGATCTGGGCGGTGAATGGAACACGGTTGAAACCCGGATTACCGGTGATCTGGTCGGTGTCGGTACGTCAGATCTCGGCAGCGTTTACGATGCCGCGAGCCTGGGACTGGCGACTGATTTCAGCGCCTTCAGCTATTATAGCGGCAATCAGGAACGGATCTGGCGCAGTGCGAAATCCAGCAGGGGCGGGCTTCTGGCCGGCCTTGATGTCGACATGGAAAAGGGCACAAGCGACAGGCTGCATGTGGAAGGCGACTTTGCCGGTCGCTGGGGCGTTGACGTCAATGCCAATGCACTGCTGCCCAACACGAGGGCTGAGTTCCTGAAAGTCGATGGCGCCGATCTTTCCGATATCTCGGTCCTGTCCTCGACGGTTTTCAGTTTCTCCGATGTGACGACGTCATCGGATGGCTGGGCCGGTTTCTCGGTCGCCAGTGCCGATTTCACTGGAACCGGGGTCACGCTCGGCCGCAACGCGACATCGGCGGCAGGTGCGCTGCAACAGGCCTGGGACAGGCTTGCTGATGGCCGGGCGAGCGAGGTTCAGTTCGCTGACGACAAAATCTCTCTCGGAGAGGTCTTCGGTGCCTTCCATCAGTCGACGCCGGAGAGCTTCTCCGACATGCTGCTGACTGTCGCATCGCAGACCGCCGCAGCACCGCTGGCGGATTCACCGGCGGCGGCAATCTCGGCGGCCAACAGTGTGCTTTCCTGTCCGGCTTTCGAGACATCCGGTGTCATGACCGACGAAGGTTCCTGTGTGTGGGCGCGGGTCACCGGTGGCGGCTCGACCCAGGACAATGATGGCGATCTGAAAGGCTATCAGAAGTCGACCAGCGGCTTTCAGGCTGGCGGCCAGGTCGATATCGGCGATGGCTGGTTCCTCGGCACCAGCCTTGCCTATGGCAATAGCTGGTTCCGCAATGATGGCGGAACACAGAAGCTGGATCAGGATTCCTTTACCGGCGCGATCGCACTGAAAAAGGAGATCGGCCCCTGGCTTTTCGGCCTGGTCGGCGGCGGCGGCTATAACTGGGGCGATTCAAAGCGCTATATCAACCTCGATACGTTGTCGGCGACGGCAAAGGGGTCGCCGGATTCGGCCATGTTCTTCGCCCGGGCCCGCGCATCCTATGAATTCGCCTTCAGTGACGCTTATTACATGCGGCCCAAGGTGGACTTCGACGTCATCAATATGCAGCAGTTCAGCTATCAGGAAACCGGAGCCGGTGCGCTCAATCTGATGGTTGATGGCAATTCCGATACCGCCTTCAGTGTCACGCCGGGCATCGAGTTCGGCGCGCGGATCGCCTTCCTGGATGATATGCCCGCCCGGCTTTATGCCGATCTCGGTGTTTCCTTCCTGTCCACCGATGAATGGGAGACGACGGCGCGCTTTGCCGGCCTCTCCTCCATGGACAGTTTCTCAACCTTCACCCCGATTGCCGATACGGTCGGTCGTGTTTCGCTCGGTCTTGATCTGGCCAAGCGGCAGGGCATGGAGGTCAAGCTGCAATATGATGGCAGCTTCGCCAAGGACTATCAGTCCCATATCGGGTCGCTGCGGTTCGGCTACCGTTTCTGATTTCCGGTTGTCTGGTGAACAGGACGACATTTTTCCATGTCCGGGATGCTATCCCGGACATGTGGTCCCTCACGGAAAGGAAACGGCAGGCCTTCGCTCAGAGAAACGGCGTTTCGATACAGTGCGATATTGCCCGGTCGGTGTATAAATATATCGTCTTCAATATTTTAAGGAATTCCATTACCTTTACTTGTGGTCGATGATCAGATCTGGGGGTCGCAATGCAGACGGAGCATGGCGTTTATCTGCCATTTTTCATAACCGGGCCGGGACAGACTGATGTTCTGCTCGTGGCAATGATCATTCTGACATTGGTGGTCGTGCTGCTGATTGGCGTATTCTACCTACATCTTCATGCACTGCCTGAACGGATGGCGCACAGAAGCAACAGCATCCAGCTGCAACTTGTTGGTATTCTTGCACTGCTGTCGCTGTTTACCCATAACAACATCTTCTGGGTTGCCGCGCTTCTGATTGTTGCGATCCGCATTCCGGACTTTCTAACCCCGATGGTCTCCATGGCGCGCTCGCTGAACCGCATTGCCCGGAGCAGGCCGCGTCCGGTGGTGGCGGCGGTATCGGCTGAGGCGGCGGCGCCAGAAGCGGCCACGCCTTCCGCTTCGTCCGCCCCTGTGGCTGATGATGCGGCTGGTGCACCGAAGGAGAACGATAATGCTTGAATTATTGTTCTGTTCGATCTTCACCATCCTGCCGGACTATCTTTACCGGCGTTACCGGCAGAACAAGCGCTTCGGCCACGAGATCAACCTCTTCACGGTCTGGTACGAGCTCAGATGGGGTATCACCGGCTGCGCCATGCTGACCGTCATCCTGATCGCCACGGTGTTCTTCTTTCACCCGACCTCGACTGCCGTGACCTCATTTTTCCGCACGGTGACGATCCTGCCGGACAGTCCCGGACGGGTGACGGCGGTTCATGTGAAAAGCGGCGATCTGGTGCATGATGGCGACATCATCTTCACACTGGACGACCGCAAGCAGCAGGCTTCCGTCGATGCCGCGCGTGAAAAGGTTGCCAATGTCGCAGCACAGCAGGTGGTCGCCGAGCAGGATCTTCAGGCTGCAATCGCATCCGTTGCGCAGGCCCGCAGCGTGCGCGCAAGAATCCAGACCGAGCTTGATCGCAATCTCGGTTTGCAGGCGAAGAATGCCAATGCTGTCGCCCAGCAGGTGATCGATACGCTGAGCGGCCAGGTTGAAGAGGCCGAAAGCGCCGTCGATGTGGCGATTGCCAGACAGAATGCGATCGAGGCGCATATCGAGACATTGCTGCCGACGGAAAAAGCCAGTGCCGAAGCGTCGCTTCGAGAGGCCGAGGTTGCGCTCGACAACCGCAATATCCGCGCAAGCATTACCGGGCGGATCCAGCAGTTCCAGCTTCGCCCCGGCGATGTGGTCAATCCCTTCGTCCGTCCTGCCGGTATTCTTGTGCCCGAGCAGCAGCAGGGCGGCCAGTTCATTGCCGGCTTCGCGCAGTTGACGGCGCAGGTCATTCATCCCGGCATGATCGGCGAACTGGCCTGTGCATCCCAGCCCTTTGCCATCATCCCCATGGTCGTCGACAGTGTTCAGGATGTGATTGCTGCCGGGCAGTTCCGTCCCACCGACGAGTTGCTGGACCCGACGGTGCGCACGGCCAATCCGGGTTCGGTTCTGGTGCGCATGCATGAGCTCTATCCCGGACAGGCGTCCAGGATCCCGCCGGGCAGCGCTTGTATTGCCAATGTCTACACCAACAACCACGATCTTTATGATGATCCCGCGATCGGTACGGGCAAGAAGATCCTTCTGCATGTGGTTGATACGGTTGGTGTGCTCCACGCAGCCATCCTGCGCATCCAGGTGCTCACGCTGCCCGTCAATCAACTGGTCTTTTCCGGGCATTGAGAGAGGCTGCAGCGGTTTGTTTCGTCGCCAGGCCTTTTGTTCGGGGCTGATGACGGATAAGCCTGTTGTGTCCCGTGAGGACAGGACGCATCGTCGGGCAGATCAGAAATCGGGAGGAATGAGCGATGGAACAGAAACTGCGTTGGGGGATCCTTGCAACGGGCGGGATTGCAGCCTCTTTCACCGGCGACCTGCTGGCATCGGGCCTGAGCGTTACAGCCGCGGGATCGCGCTCTGCAGACAAGGCGCGCGCCTTTGCCGATCGGTTCGGCATTGCCAAAGCCCATGGCAGCTATAAGGCTTTGGTGGCCGATCCTGAGGTCGACATCATTTATGTCGCGACCCCGCATCCCCAGCATGCCGCTGCGGCAATCCTGGCGCTTGAAGCGGGCAAGCATGTGCTGGTGGAAAAGGCCTTCACGCTGAATGCCGGGGAAGCGAAGACGCTTGCAGATCTTGCGCGTGAAAAGGATCTGGTGCTGATGGAGGCGATGTGGACGCGCTTTCTGCCGCATATGATCCGCATTCACGAGATCATCGATTCCGGTCTGATCGGGCCTGTGCGCTCGGTTCAGGCCGAGCACCGGCAGTTTCTCCCGACCGATCCCAGTCACCGTCTCAATGCGCCGGAACTGGGCGGTGGAGCATTGCTGGACCTTGGCATTTATCCCGTCTCGTTCGCCTTCGACATTCTCGGCGCACCGGAAGCGGTAAGCGCAATGGCACGTTTCACCGGGACCGGGGTTGATGCCGAGATTGCCGTCAACATGCGCCATGCGGGAGATGCCATGTCTTCGAGCGTCTCGGCGCTGGACTGTGCCGGGCCCAATACGGCGGTGATCTATGGCGAGAAGGGGCGGATCGAGATCGACAGCGTCTGGTACACGCCGTCCACGTTCAAGGTGGTCGATTACGCAGGCAGGCTGATCGAGACCTATGACGGCCGGGTGGAACATCGCGGCATGCAGTTCCAGGCCTTCGAGATGGAGCGGCTGATTGCCTCCGGTGCGCGGTCGTCATCGCGCATGCCGATTGCCGAGACCGTCGCCATCATGGAAACGCTTGATGCGATCCGCGCCCAGATCGGCCTCAGCTATCCCGGTGAAACGCCGGCGGCGTGAGGCCGGCGCTCAACTCATCGCGGCCTTGATGAAGGTCGGGCCGGGGGACGGGAACTTGTCGATATCGTCCTGCCTGAGCCCTTCATCGGTGATGATGATGTTGATCTTGTCGATTGCTGCGGTCTTGTGCAGGGCCCGTTCCATGAAGCGGCTTGAATCGGCCAGCAGGATCACCTTGCCGGCCGCTTCGATCATGGCGCGCTTGAGCTGGACCAGCTCCAGCATGGTTTCCGAAATGCAGGTTTCATCGACGGCCGCCGCGGACATGAAGAACAGGTCGCAGCGTATGTCGGCGAGAAAGCTCAAGCCCGGCTCGCCAAGCAGGCTGAAGGAACCGAAACGGCAGGCACCGCCCGGCACGATCAGCTTGATGTTCTGCTTGTAGGTCAAGACCTTGGCGACATAGAGATCGTTGGTGATGACGGTCAGCGGCAGATCGAGATTGGCGATCTCGTCGGCGAGCAGGTGGCAGGTCACGGCGCCGGTGTCGATCAGCAGTGCCTGGTCTGCCTCGATAAAGCGCAAGGCCTCGCGGGCAATGCCCTGCTTCTCCTCCAGCGCCGTGCGCCGCGCGAGGTCGGTTGAGGGTTCATAGGTCGCGCGCGACCGGATGCTGACCGCCCCGCCATGGGTGCGTTTCACCAGACCTTCTGACGCCAGAAGGTCGAGATCACGGCGGATGGTGGAAACCGAAATGCTGAACATCCGGGCCAGATCCTGGCTGGTGCCCGCCTTGTTGTTCTTGAACCAGTCAACAAGTTGCTGGCGTCGTTCGGCGGGCAGGAGCTCTTCGGCGTTGTTTTCGTCGGTCAAATTCAATTCTTCTTATCCGGTTTGAAAGCGCACGGCAGGATCGGAAAGCGCGATTATAACGTGTTCGGCAACCATAAAACAATCTGCGGGAAAACGGCGAGCAATGCTGTACCGATACAGAGCAGCAGGAAGAACGGCAATGCTGCACGTGTTGTTTTGCCGATGGTTTCACCAGTCAGCGCCTGAAGAATGAACAGGTTCAGACCAACCGGCGGCGTCAATGCGCTCATTTCGATCATGATGACGAGATAGATGCCGAACCACAGCGGATCAAAACCCGCATGAACGATCAGCGGCACGGCGATCGGCACGGTCATGACGGTCATCGAGGTGCCGTCAAGGAACATGCCGAGCACGATATAGAGCACGGCCAGGATCAGCAGCACGCCATAGGGCGACAGGTTCATCGCCGCAATCGACTGGGTGATCATGGTCGGCAGATGCAGATAGGCGATGGCCGAAGACAGAAAGGCGGACGCCGCAATCAGCATCAGGATCATCGAGGAGACACGGATGGTGTTTTTCAGGCTTTCCGCAAACAGCGACCAGGAAAACTGCCGGGTGACGAGGGTGATGATAACGGCACCGAAGACACCGACGGCGGCGGCCTCCGAGGGGGTGGCGATGCCGGTATAGATCGCGCCGAGCACGATGGTCATCAGGATCAGCACCGGAAGAAGATCGACAACACCCAGCAGGATACTGCGCCAGTCCACCGGCTCGCCATGCGGCGGCGCGACCGAGGGACGGATCAGCGACACGATGGCGATATAGCCGGAATAAAGTCCTGCCATCATCAGGCCGGGCAGCAGGCCGGCGGCAAAGAGCTTCGAAATCGAGACCTGTGCCAGAACGCCATAAACGATCATGGCGATCGATGGCGGGATCAGCAGGCCGAAACTGCCGGCGCCAGCCAGCGATCCGGAGGCAAGCGCCACATCGTAGCCGCGCGCCTTGAGCTCCGGGATCGTGATCTTGCCGACCGTGGCGGTTGTTGCCGTTGAGGAGCCGGAGATGGCGGCAAAAATGGTGCAGCCGATGACATTGGTGTGCAGGAGGCCGCCAGGAATGCGCGAGACCAGAGGCGACAGGCCGCGGAACAACCGGTTGGAAATATCGGTTCTGAAGATGATATCGCCCATCCAGATGAAGATCGGGATGGCGGCCAGCTCCCAGGAAACCGCAGAGGAGGAGACCACCTTGGTCGCGATCGAGCCGATGCGCGCCCAGCTGAAATCAAGGGCGAAATACATCGCCCCGGCGCCAACCAGCATCAGGCCGGCAAAAATCCAGGTTCCGGCGCCGAGAAACAGCACGAGCAGCAGCAGCAGAACGAGGATGGACATGGAGACTGACATGTTGTGTTCCTTCCCTCTCGCTCAAAGCGTCAGCGCACGCTCTTCGGCATGGCCGACGGCCAGAAGCCTGAGCAGGCGGACGATGATCTGAAGCGCCATCAGCCCAAGGCCGATGAGGAAAAAGCTTTCAGGAATAAACAGCGGGATCGGCAGATAGGTCTCGGAGACGGTGCCCCGGCTCCAGTATTTGTAGACGGTCTTCCACTGATAATGCGCCATGAAGAGGAGCAGCGCCTCAACCGCGATCAGGGTGAAGAATTCACAGGCCCAGGCGATCTTTGGCCCGACACGGTCCGTGATCACCTTCACGCGGATCATGAAACCCTCTTCCAGCGCCCAGGCTGCGGAGAGGAAGCAGACGGCGGCGACGCCATTGCCGACCAGAGCATCGGCCATGAAGGTCGATTTGGAAAACAGCCTGAGGCAGATTTCCAGAAGCGTGAACGCTGTCATGAAAACCAGAATGCAGGCAGCCGCGAAAGCTGCGATGCGATTGAGGACCGTCGACAGATGTGAAATGGCCCTGAGCCATTTCGGATCGTCAGTGGCCTCGGACAGACGGTGGGTGTGGTGTTCTTCAAGCGCCATGATCGCTCTCCAGGCGGCAGGCGCATCTGAAGGCGAGGCCGTCAGGGGCGTCTGCGCTGAATGAAATGCGGGTTGTGGGCGGCCTGCTTTTGATCGGGGCAGCAGGCCGCCGCGACGGGGCTGTTAGCCAGCCTTCATCGTATCAAAGGTCGCAAGAATGTCCGAGCCGCGCGATCCGGTCTTTGCGACCCAGTCATCGCGCACGGCGGCGCCTGCTGCATTGAGCGTTGCAAAGACGCTGTCCGGCACGTCGGCAGCCTTGGTGACGGTCATGCCGTTGTCGCGCAGGATCTTGTAAGAGGCCTCGATACTGTCGGTCATGATCTGCCAGTTATATTTGTCGCAGGCGTCGCCAAGGCCGAGCATGGCGCTCTGGACATCCTGAGGCAGCGCGTCGAAAGCATCCTTGTTCACATGGCACATGAACAGGCCCATGGCATAGTTCAGCTCGGTGAAATCGCTGAGGTAATCCCACAGCGACAGTTGAACGCCACCGTCGGCCGAGGTCAGAACGGCGTCAATGGCGCCGGTCGAAAGCTGCGGAATGAGGTCCGACCAGGCGATCTGCAAGGGGGCGGCGCCAGCCTTCATCAGCGTCTGGGTACCATTGACGTCATAGGTGCGGATGCGAAGCCCGTTCAGGGCGTCCTGGGAAATGATCGGCTGCTTGGCGAAAATGCCCGATGGCGGGTTCGGCATCGCCCAGAGCAGAACCATGTTATTGTCGGCGAAGATCTTCTCATATTCCGGCCGGGCGGCCTGCCACAGCTGATAGGCCTCTTCCGGCGTCTTGGCGATGAAGGGCAGGGATGAGAGGTTGAACAGCGGATCAACGCCACCAAGCTGGGTCATCAGGGTCACGGCGGTCTGAACCGCGCCGTCCTGGACCGCGTCAAACTGGTCGGCTGACTTGTAGCCGAGGGCGCCGCCGCCCTGATAGGTGATGGCAAGCTGGTCGCCGACCTGCTTTTTCAGTTCGGAAATGAAGTAATTGGCGGCTTTGCCCGAAAGGGCGTCGGCATTGTATTCATCCGCCATGTCCCAGCGGATGGTGTCGGCGGCAAAGGCGCTCCGGCCGAAGGCGCAAACGGCACCGGCCATGGCTGCATTGCGCATCAGGGCGCGTCTGGTGATGGTCATTCGGTTCCCCTTTCTTAAGGTTTGCACCCGCCCGCTCTCTTGTTTTGGCGGGGCTCCGAGACGTGTTCGTTTCTTCGGATTTGTCAAAGTAAGCAGCCTTCCCAAAAACTGTCAACTAAAAATGCATAAAAGATCATCAATCCTCCCAGAACGGTCAGTTTTGCTTACTGTTTATGCAGTTTTTTGCCGAAAATGGGCTTTGGATGCGAATTGACCGTTGCAAGCTTTCGTGAAATCGATCATAAACGATCATGTAAGTGCGCAAACATGCGGTATATTTCGTCATAACGTTGCAAGAGAATTTGAAAAATGCAAAATTCGTCACCGGATGCCCCGGTCATCATGATCTCGGGTGCAAATCGCGGCATCGGCGCCGCGATCGTCAGGGATCTTCTCCAGCACGGCTACCGGCTTTCGCTCGGCGCGCGCAACGTCGCCGCGCTGGAAGAGCAGCATGGCCCCGAGACGGAGATGGTGCGTTACCACCATTTCGACGCCTATGATCCGCAGACGGCGACGGATTGGGTGGCGGCGACGGCAGCGCATTTCGGCCGGATCGACGGTCTGGTCAATAATGCCGGCAATGGCGAGCATGTATCGCTGACGGATGACAACGAGGAAGCGCTGGACCGGCTCTGGGCGGTCAATGTCAAGGCGCCGCTGCGGCTGACCCGGCTTTGCCTGCCGCATCTGGAGGAGACCGGCCGCGGGCGCATCGTCAATATCGTCTCCATGTCGGGCAAGCGCGTGCGCAATGCCTTTGTCGGTTACAACATGACCAAGTTTGCCGTCATGGGACTGACCCATACCACGCGTCATGTCGCCTGGGAAAAGGGCGTGCGTGCAACGGCGATCTGCCCGAGTTTTGTGCGCACCGAGATGAGCTCCTATACCAGCAAGGTCAAGCCGGAGGACATGATCCAGCCGGAAACCATGGCTGAACTGGTGCGCACCGCGATCGAACTGCCGAACAATGCTGCAATGGCCGAAATGCTGGTCAATTGCCGCCTCGAAGACATGCTCTGAGGAGTTGTCCCCATGCCGCTTCCGAATTTGCAACGGCCGGGTTTTTCCGCTTCACTTCCCGAAAGCGCCGATGTTGTCGTCATCGGTGGCGGCATTGCCGGCGTTACCACGGCACTTTACCTGGCTGAAGCCGGGGTGAATGTCGTCCTGTGTGAGAAAGGCACGGTTGCCGCCGAACAGAGTTCGCGCAACTGGGGCTGGGTACGCCAGATGGGGCGCGACCCCAAGGAATTGCCGCTGACGATTGAAAGCCTCAATCTCTGGCGCGATATCGACCGGCGTTTCGGCATTGATACTGGTTTCAGGGAAACCGGTATCACCTATGTCTGCCGGACCAGGGCGGAGATTGCCGAGTTCACGGCCTGGGAAAAATATGCCCGCAACGCCGGCATGCCCTCGACGCTTCTTGATCCCTCAGGGCTGCAGAAAGTGCTGCCCGGCATCACCTCCCCCTATAAGCTTGGCCTTTATACCGCCAATGACGGGCGGGCAGAGCCGGAGCAGGCTGTGCCGCAAATGGCCGGTGCCGCACGGCGTCTCGGCGCTCAGATCGTCGAGAATTGTGCCGTGCGCGGGCTCGAGACGGCGGCAGGCCGCATCTCTGCCGTGGTCACCGAAAAGGGGACTGTCGCAACATCGAGCGTTGTCGTTGCCGCCGGTGCCTGGTCGCGACTCTTCCTTGGCAATCTCGGCATCGACTTTCCGCAGCTCAAGATCCTCGGCACGGCCGCGCGGATCGACGGTGTGGGCGCAGTCCCTGACATGCCGGTCGGCGGCGGCAATTTTGCCTTCCGCAGGCGCCTGGATGGCGGCTACACCATCGCCCAGCGCAACGCCAATGTGGCGCCGGTGACCCCCGACAGCTTCCGTCTGTTCTTCGATTTCCTGCCGACGCTTCTGACGAGCTGGCGTGAATTGAAGCTTCGGGTCGGCAGGCAGTTCGTGACCGAACTCAACATGCCGCGCCGCTGGTCGCTGGATCAGACAAGCCCGTTTGAGATGATCCGCATATTGGATCCGGTTCCGCATGAACCGTTCAACCGCAATGCGCTCGTCAATCTCGCACGCGCCTTCCCGGCTTTCTCATCAGCGCGCCTGACCCATAGCTGGGCCGGCATGATCGATGCAACGCCGGACGCCATTCCGGTTATCGGCCCGATTGAGGCGGTGCCTGGTCTGTTTCTGTCGTCGGGCTTTTCCGGTCACGGCTTTGGCAGTGGACCCGGTGCCGGTCGCCTGATGGCGGAACTTGTCCGCAATGAAAAACCTTGCGTTGATCCGGCTCCGTTCCGGTATGAACGCTTCTTGAAGAACGCTGCCAAGGCCGCCTGAAGAGCGGCGCAACGGCTGAGAGCGCGGGCAGAGAAAGTTGCAGGCTTTTTCGTTCGCAACGCGCGTAAAAACAAAAGGGAACATGATATGGCCTGGAGAATCGGCGTCGATTCCGGCGGAACATTTACCGATGTCTGCCTTTTCAACGATGAAAGTGGGGCAATCGAGATCTGGAAGGTCTCGTCCACCCCGGATGATCCGTCCCGCGCGATCGCGCAAGGGGTGGTCGAGGGGCTGGAAAAGGTTGGCGCAAACGCGGCCGATCTCACCTTCCTCGGTCACGGCACCACCGTTGCCACCAATGCGCTGATCGAGCTGCGCGGGGTCAAGACCGGTCTCGTCGTCTCCGACGGCTTCCGCGATCTTCTCGAGATCGGCCGGCAGAAGCGCCCCAATCTCTATGACATGTTTGCGGAAAAGCCGGAGCAGCTTGTTACCCGTGATCTGCGCTGCGAAGTGCCGGAGCGGCTGAAGGCCGATGGCAGCGTTGCCGTGCCGCTGGACGAGGAGGCGCTGCGCGAAGCCTTCCGCACGCTCGCGACGCAGGATGTGAAGGCGCTGGCAATCTGCTTCCTCTATGGCTTTCTCAATACGAAACATGAAGAGCGCGCGCTTGCGATCGCGGCGGAAGAGCTGCCGGATGTCTTCGTTTCGGCCTCGCATGCCGTTGCTCCGGAATTTCGTGAATATGAGCGTCTGTCGACCACGGTCGTCAATGCCTATCTCGGTCCGGTGATGCAGCGCTATATCCGCCGGCTGAAGGACCGGCTGGGGGAGATCGGCCTTCAGGTCGCCCCGCAGCTGACGCAGTCGAACGGTGGCGTGATCGGCTTCGATCAGGCCAGCAACCTGCCGGTGCGCACCGTGCTGTCAGGCCCCTCGACCGGCGTTGTCGGTGCGCAGGCGATCGGCAGGATGGCCGGTTTTGACAATATCATTACCTTTGACGTCGGTGGTACCTCGTCGGATGTGGCGCTGCTGCAGAACGGCCTTTGCCATCTGACCGGTGAGGCTGATGTTCACGGCTATCCGATCAAGGCGCCAATGCTGGATATCCATACCGTCGGTGCTGGTGGCGGTTCGATCGCCCATGTTGATACTGGCGGTCTGCTGAAGGTTGGCCCGCGCTCGGCGGGCGCCCATCCGGGGCCGGTCTGCTACGGGCTTGGCAGCGAGGAGCCGACAGTAACCGACGCCAATATCGTGCTGCAGACGCTGAACCCGGTTGAGATCCTCGGCGGCCGCATGAAGGTCCGCCGTGATCTGGCACTCGCAGCGATCCAGAAGCTGGCCGACAGGCTCAATGTCGATGTGATGGAAACCGCGCAGGGCATCATCGCCGTTGTGACCGCCAATATGGCCAAGGCGATCCGGGTGATTTCGGTGCAGCGCGGTCATGATCCGCGCGATTATGCGCTGATGGCGTTTGGTGGCGCAGGGCCGCTGCATGCGGCCAGGCTCGCGCGCGAACTGGACATGTCAACAGTGATCGTGCCGCTGACGCCCGGAACGCTCTGCGCCCTGGGCCTGTTGCTGACCGATCTGCGATCCGATTTTGCCCTGTCGCGACTGATGGAACTGTCAGACGCGGCCCGGTCCGCACTGGAAGACGGTTTTGCGGCATTGGCGGAACAGGCCGGTGTCTGGTTTGACGCCGAAAAGATTGCCGATGATCGCCGTGTGGTCACCCGGACGGTGGACATGCGCTATGCCGGTCAGAATTACGAGCTTTCGGTCACGGTTCCGGCGGGGCCGGTCACCGGTGAAACCTTCGCGGCGCTTGAAAAGGGCTTTGAGGCGGCGCATCGTCAGCGTTTCGGCTTTATCGCCGAGGGCGAGCCGATCCAGATCGTCACTCTGCGTGTCGAGGCGGCAGGCATTGTCGACAAGGCGGAATTCCAGAAGCAGGATGATGCCGGTCCTGATGCCTCGACGGCAAAGATCGGCGAGCGCGAGGTCTACATGTCCGAAGCCGGTGGCTTCGTCATCTGCCCGGTCTATGAGCGCAGCCTGATGAAGGCGGGCAATGTCATTGCCGGCCCTGCCATTGTTGAACAGATGGATACGACGACCGTGCTGCTGCCGGGCATGACCGGCAAGGTCGACCCCTATCTCAATCTCATTCTGGAGGTTTGAACGATGACCGCCATTGATCCCATTACCGTTGAAGTCATCGGCTCGGCCCTGCAGTCCATCGTCGAAGAGATGGGCGAAGCGCTGGTGCGTGCTTCCTATTCCACCAATATCAAGGAGCGGCGCGATTGCTCGACGGCGCTTTTTGACCGGAACGGCAACACGCTGTGCCAGGCCGAGCATATTCCGATGCATCTCGGTTCCTTTCTCGGCGTCATCAGCGCGATCTACAGCCGCTTCAGGATGGACGATATCAAGCCTGGCGATGCCTTCATGGCCAATGATGCCTATGCGGGTGGGGCGACCCATCTGCCGGATATCGTTCTTGCCGAGCCGGTTTTCGTTGATGCAACGCTGGTGGCCTGGGCGGTCAACACCGCGCATCACTCCGACTTCGCCGATCGCGGCCATGAGCATATCTATCAGGAAGGCCTGCGCATTCCGCCGGTCCGGCTTTATCGGCAGGGCGTGCTGAATGAAGACCTGCAGGAAATGTTCCTGCTCAATTGCCAGGTGCCGCGTGAGCGTCTGTCCGATCTCAGGGCCCAGATGTCGGCCAACCGGCTTGCTGTTCAGCGCATGCAGGATCTCTGCGGCAAATATTCAACCGAAAAGGTGCTGGCGGCAGGAGAGGCTCTGCAGGACTATGCCGAGCGCAAGATGCGCGCTGGCATTGCCGCTATCCCGGACGGAACATACAGCTTCTCCGATCAGTTCGATTCAAATCAGCGTGGCGACCAGATCAGGCTGTCGGTCGATATTACCATCTCCGGTGATGAGATGGTGCTGGCCTTTGATGGCCCGCCGCAGCTCAGGGCCGGTCTGAACCTGATCTACACATCATTGCTGGCGGCCAGCTATTTTGCGGTGAAATCGGTTGTCGATCCGACGATCCTGCCCAATGCAGGGCTTGCCCGTCCGCTGACGGTGGCGGCGCCGAAAGGCTCGATCCTCAATTGCGAACATCCCGCCGCCGTTGATGGCCGTATCGCTGCGGCACAACGGGTCTGCGATCTCGTCTATGGGGCACTCGCCAAGGCACTGCCGGGCAAGGTCATGGCTGCCGGAAACGGCTGCTGCACCGGTGCCATTTTCAACGGCACGCATGAGGACGGCTCGATCTGGGTCTATCTCGAAACGATCGGCGGCGGCGGCGGTGCGCGCCCGTCTTCCGATGGTCTCTCGGGCATCCATGTCAGCCTCACCAACACGTCGAATCTGCCGGTGGAATCGCTGGAACTTGAATATCCGCTGACGCTGCTGCGCTATGAGCTGGTGGACGATTCTGCCGGTGCCGGGACCTATCGTGGCGGCATGGGCGTGCGCCGCGTCTATCGCGCCGAAAGGGCCTGCCGCTTCACCGTCGAGGCCTCACGTGTTTCATCCGAACCCTGGGGGCTCGACGGCGGAACGGCGGCGCGCGGTACGGTGCTCGATTTCGGTGATGGCCGGACCGTGTTTTCCGGCATGGTTGACCTGAAGCCGGGCCAGATCGTGTCGATCACGACGCCGGGCGGCGGCGGCTATGGCGATCCGGCAGCGCGCGACCCGGCTGCCGTCCGCCGCGATCTTGCGGAAGGCCGTATCAGCGCCGATGTCGCTGAACGTCTCTACAAGCTCTAGGACCTATGCAGGGCCGGTCGGCGCCGGCCCCCAATCTCAATCGTCATCCTTTGCCATGCGGTCATGTGATCCTCGGCCGCATGCGCTCTTCCTTTGACTTTTTTCAACTTAAAACCGAACAGGAAAAATCATGGTCAAGATCACCAAAGTCAAATCCGGCTCCGTCTTTGAAACCAAGGAAAGCTATTCGCGCATCGTCTGCGTTGATGACTGGATTTTCGTTTCCAACACCGCTGGCCGCAACTACAAGACCCGCGAAATGTCGACCGATCCGGTTGAGCAGGCCCGCCAGTGCTTCGACAATATCGAGGGCGCGCTGAAAGCGGTCGATTCCTGCCTTGAGGATGTCGTCCAGTCGAAGATCTTCATTCCTTATGTCGATGATGCCAAGGCTGTGATGGCCTATGTTGGCGAGCGGTTCCGCGGCATCGATCCGCAGCGCACCGTCACCTGCTCGCCGCTTGGCGCACCGGACTTCAAGGTCGAGATCGAAGTCACTGCCTATCGCGGCGCCTCCAAGGCCGACGTCGAGGAAATCACCATTTCGCTTGGCTGACGGATCGCGGCAATTCCGGGGGTGAAACTGCGCCTCACCCCCGGTTTCTGGACTGGAGCGCCATGCGTCCTTTTGGATGTATGGCGCTCTATCTTGTTGAATCTACACATCGTTCTTTTCGAAAATCGATTCCGTTTTTCGAGCCGATGCGCTAGAGAAGCGCAACCTTGCCGGTGGCGATGTCGTAAACCCCGGCATAAGACTTGATTTTGCCGCTGGCGGCGAAATCAGACAGGATAGGACCGGTGCTGGCTGCTTTCGCGGCGTTCAGCCTGGCATTTTCTGCCGTGGCCGCGGCCAGGAGGTCCGGCGGGCTGTCCCCCATCACATCATAGACCGCCGGACGGATCGCGTTGACGAGGCTTGGAAGATGGCCGGGCGGCAGCTCATTGCCCTTGATCGACTTGATCGTGGCATCGACCGCACCGCAGCTGGTGTGGCCGAGAACCAGGATTGCCTGGATACCGAGAACTGCGGCGGCATATTCAAGGCTGGCAATGCCATCATCATTCAGAAAATTGCCGGCGACCCGCACGACAAAGATGTCACCTGGTGCCTGATCGAAAATCAGCTCCGGAACAACGCGGGAATCCGAGCAGCTGACAATGGCGGCGAAGGGCTGCTGCCCCTGGGACCGGCTGTAGCGGGCCGCCGAGTGATCGGTGTTGTTCGGCGTGCCTGCCGCGTAACGGCTGTTGCCCTCTGTCAGGCGCTGAAGCGCTTCTTCCGGCGATGCCGGCGGCATCATCTCGCTCTTGCTCATATCCTGTGCCAGAGCTCTCGCAGCAAAAGGGGCAGCGAGCGAAAGCGCAATGCTGCCTGTCAGTAGTCCGCGCCTGCTCATGATGCTGGTCGTGCAGTTTTCGCACATGGTATCCTCCTCCTATCCCATGGTTTGGCGGCTTTAGATTACACTGCAGTGAACGTAATACATATCTATATTTGAACATGTAATGAGATGCCTGTGCCGATGTCTCCGGCGCGGCGTTTCATCATCGAGAAAGCCGAGAGAAGACCGGACGGGTGCTTAGGCGACGATCAAGTCGCGGCGAGCGTGACATGGGTCCGCACTGCCGGGCTTGGCGGCGATATCCACGGCGCATTGAGAAAGGCTCGGTTGCCCTTTGGAAGGCCAGGATCGGTGCATCCGCTCTTGACGGTTATGCTGCCTGTTATCGTGTTTTTGGAAGTGACCATAAGCGGCATTCAATTTATCGATATCTGTCTATCATGTATTTTCTCGAATTATATTCAGATTATACATGTATATTATTGCTTCTTTGAAGCAATGCAACGTAAAACCGAACCCGATAGAAGGAAGGGCCATGTACGACATCTCAATGATGCCCGGGCAGAGTGACTCGCTCGCCAAAATGCTTGAAATGACACGTCTGCAGGACGCGCAGCAGCAGATGCAGACGCGCGAAACTGCCGCGCAAACGAGTCAGAATAGCAAGGAGATCAATGATCAAACCATCTGGATTATGAATTACGAGGCATCAAGATCGATGGCTAACGCCGAAAGTCAGCGTCTTCTATCGAACCTGAAGCAAGTTATGGGACTTATGTCAAATATAACAAGAAACATTAACTAGTTATATTTATTCAATATTATCATGTAAATAAAAACATCAAATAAATATTGAAAATATGTAATGAAATAAAATATAATTCCCTATAGGATTTGGCTGTGTCAGTTTGCAGGCAAGGTGTTACGGAAATGAATGTCGTGAAAGCAGAAACGCCTTTGAATTTGCTGCTGATGCTGACCGCGATCAGTTTGCGGTGTGGCTTTGTGCAAAAGGCTGTTGTCTATGGAAAAGCTGGTCAGCAGCTTTTCCCCGATGAAGCTCGGTTTCTGGAAATGCATGCCTACGGATTGCTGCTGGATGGCCGTCTCGACGATCTGGCTGTGCTTCTTCAGGATGTGGATCTGCAAACCCAAAATATCGCTTACCTGCGTGCTCGTCTGGCAATTGCCAACGGAGATGCGGAAGAGGCAGCGTCTCAACTTAAGGCCTATTGCAGGGCCTGATCGGTGTAGGAGTTTTTCGAAATGTCGATTGCAGATGTTAAAAATAAATCGGTGGAGACGACGGTTCATGCACGGGCACGCAAGGCCAGTGTGCCGGAGCCTTCGACTCCAAGCCCGGCGGCCCAGCTAAAGGAAGAGCTTGTTGCGCGCCGCGATACTTTTGCCGGTTCCTTCTCTGCCATGCTGTCGGAGGCTTATGACGGCGATACGGCGGAGCAGATGCACCTTCTGTCGCACGGCGTCGAAGGTCACGGGGATCACGGCAGCGAAGCTGTCGAATCCACTGAAGTCAGCGAGTCGGAGGAGCGTCCGCGGGCTCAGAAATCAGGCTATCTGGAGCGGAGCGAAGAAGCACTCCTCAACGGTTTGCGCCGCAAGAAGGAGGTGCAATCTGCAGAGAAGGCTGCACCGACCGACCTGCAGCAGGTGCCGGAGCGGTCGCTGGTGGCGGCGCATGAGCGGCTGATGCTGGCATCAACGCAGATGCAGATTTCCGAGGTCGGAACCCATGTCAGCGTGAAGGCTTTCTCGCGTCTCACCAATATCCTGGCCAGCCCTTCGTGGATGCGTGATCCGCACTTCACGGAAGCGCCGCTCAAGGCACATGCTGCGTGAGTGATCTTTAAAGGAGAGGGGGATGACCGGAAGGTTGGCTGCAGCAAAGAGAATTCCGTTGCCTGGCAAGGTGCTGTGTTTCAGCATACTCCTGCTTTATCTGTTGTTGGTGCATGAAGCGCGTGCTGCAGCCGATAGTCTTCTGGTGGAAGAGGGCAAGGGAGTTCTGGTGGGCGGTACCGCCCAGGCATCGGCTTTGTTCGTTGCCGATCCAAGCGTTGCCGATCTGCAGGGCGATCAGACCAGCGGCTATTTTGTCTATGGCGTGAGCAGCGGACAGACGACACTGATCGGAACTGATTTTGCCGGTAATCAGATCTTCAAGATCAATGTTGTGGTGGTGCAGAATCTCAGCGAGATCAATCGTCTCATCGCCGATCGATTTCCCGATTCCTCGGTGACGCTCAGGGCCTCGCGAGGCAGTGTGATGCTGTCGGGTGTTGTGCCTGATGATCGGGTGCACCAAGCTCTGCTTGAAAGTCTGAAACCGATCATCCCCGATGCGCTGATTGTCGATGATCTTGCGGAGCGCGGCAGCGGTATCATTCAGATTGATGTCAAGATCATCGATGTTCGGCGGAGCGGTGGCCGGTCTGGAAATATCAATGGCGCGCTGGGCCTTGCCTGGGGGTCGATGTCCGATGCGGCATCAGTGGTCGAAGGCATGCTGAATTCAGGGGCGGCGAGTGTCGTCAGTGAATCGACTCTGACAACAACCAACAAAAAGAAGGCGACGTTCAACGCCGGAGAGAAGGTTGCTGTCCCGACGGCAATCACCAATACGGGCTCCTATCCGCTTTATGGAGTCGACTACAAAAATGTCGGACTGACGATTGATGTTGCGCCGGACCTGCTGCCTGCTGATCGGATCGCACTTACGGTCGATACTGAAGTGTCCAATCAGAGCGGCACCAGTACAAATCTCGGAAACGGGGCGTCGGTACCCAATTTCAACACGCGTTCATTCAAGACCTCGGTCACGCTGAGGTCAGGGCAGGGCTTTGTCCTCAATACATTGAAGAATGCTCAGTATGAATCGTCGTTGAGTGGCGAAGTCCGGGGAGGGGTAAGTGGCTTTTCCAACTGGATCAGCGGCGCACTTGCGCTCATCTGGGGTGGGGCAAGCGCTTCAAGCAGCACATCAGACACAGAATTCATCATCCTTCTGACCCCCTATTTCGGTAAGGAGCGGCTGGCGCAGGAAATGGATCCGATCGGTCGCCCACAGAGCATTCTCGAAAATCTTTTGACGACCAAGCGGGGTGGCAAGGGCACCGCGGTGCGGCTCTATGGTAATCCGGGGTTTATATACTGATGTTGCAATGGAAGTACCAAAACAGCGCGGCCATGGGGCTTGTCCTGGTAGCTCTCGTATTCGTGCTGCCGGGTGCGCCTTGCACTGTATCGGCGGCACAGACGAACTCTGCCCGTTTGACGGCCAATGGCCGTCTTTACATTCCGCCGGAACTGCCAGATGCCGGAGCAACCTATAGTTTTGCGGGAACTGACCAGACATTGCCGACGGCCCTGAAATATTTTGCGCTGAATATCGGCGTGTCTCTGGTCATGGATCCCTCCGTTCCGGACGTCGGCAATAGCGATGAGCAGACCGGGCTGTCCAGGCTGGATTATATCAATTACCTGGCAGAAAAGTTCAGGCTGGTCTGGTATTTCGACGGAGCGACCCTCTATGTCGATACGACCGATCATGTTGAGCAGAAGGTCTTTTCGTTGCAGAAGGCCGACGGCGAGCGCGTTTTGTCGATTCTGCAGAATCTCGATCTGTTTCAGCCGAAATTTATCTTCAGCTATGACCTGCAAAGCAAGGTGCTTACGGTCTCGGGGCCGCCGAGTTATGTGGGGCTCGTGGAGAACACCGTGAAGGCTGTTGACGTTGCGGACGGGCGCTCGACGGTCGTGTATCGGGGGGCTACGGCGCGAACAGGCTTTGCAGGCGCAATGTCAAGTGCGCCGGGGATGACGTCACCCGCCACGACGGGGCTCGCTGGAAATCTCGAGACAGCCACTCAGCCAATTGCACCTCTCACTCTAGGCGGACAGTGATCTCATGAAAACCGCCAAACTAGGCCATGTGCTGAGCCAGCAGCGTGATATCCTTCTGGTTCTGGTCTTTGCGCTCGTTCTGTTGATGATGGTCTTGCCGCTGCCATCATTGCTGATGGATATCATGATCACGCTGAATATCAGCATCGCAGTGATCATTCTGCTGATGGCGATGCAGACTGAAACGGCCCTGCAATTTTCGACCTTTCCGACGATCTTGCTGGTCACCACGCTGTTCAGACTGTCGATCTCGATCTCGACAACACGTCTGATCCTGCTCAAAGGCGACGCGGGGCGGGTCATTCAGACCTTTGGTGAGGTTGTCGTTGGTGGCAACCTTGTCGTCGGACTGGTCATCTTTCTGATCATTACCGTGGTTCAGTTTCTCGTCATCACCAAGGGCGCTGACCGCGTTGCCGAAGTCGGTGCCCGCTTCACCCTGGATGGCATGCCTGGCAAGCAGATGAGCGTCGATGCTGACGTGCGGGCGGGCAATATGGATCATCAGGACGCCACGATCGCCCGGCGTAACCTCGAGCAGGAGGCCAAGCTCTTTGGCGCCATGGACGGGGCGATGAAATTCGTGAAAGGGGACGCGATCGCCGGCCTGATTATCACCGCGATTAACCTTTTCGGTGGCATATTGATCGGCATGATGCAACGCGGGATGTCGTTCGGTGAGGCCGGGCATGTCTACTCGCTGCTGACCGTCGGAGACGGCCTGGTGGCGCAGATACCTGCGCTGATGATTTCGGTTGCCGCGGGAACGATGGTGACCCGTGTGACGAGTTCGGGCGGTCTCAATCTTGGCTTCGAAATCGTTCAGCAGCTGATTGCCAATGGCCGCACCATTATCATTGCCGGGGTGCTGATCTCACTTTTCGGGTTCATTCCCGGCTTTCCGACGACGATTTTCTGCTCCGTTGGTCTGGGGATGATCGGGGGGGTTGTCGTAACCGGGCGACGGCGACGGCGCTCCATGGTGCTGATGGTTCACGACTGGCGTGCGCGTATCGATTTTCTCAAAGAGGAAGCGCGGCAGCTCGCCCGGAAAGGAACGCGAACCGACATTGTCAGTGTCATCCTCCCAAACACCTTCTGTAGCCAGAATGTCAATGAGTTCTGCGTCATCTTCGATGGCATCCGGGATCGCACCGCTGAAGATTATGGCGTGCCTGCAGGCTTTTGGCGATTTGACGTTAACTGGGGCGATAGCAATGAGTATCGCATCCTCATTCGCGGCGAAGAGGTTGCGCGCGCCGAATACAGAACCGATTGCCTGTTCGTTAAGGCTCATTCCAGCTATCTCGATGCGATCGGAATTCCCTGCCTGGCAACCTACGGTTTGCGTGAAGGCGTGCTCGTATCGACGGAATATGCAGACAAGCTCAGCGAATTCGGCATCGCCTCATGGAACGCGATGGACCTGTTCCTGATGCATCTGAGGCGCGCCGCCGCCGAACATCTCGAGGTCTTCGCCGATTTCCAGGGCACCTTCCGCATCTTGAACGATATGTCGACGGAGCATTCAGCTCTGGTTGCCGATTTGCGCGAAGCCATGCAGAACAATCATGTGAGCCGGATTCTGCAAATGCTTCTGAGGGAGCGTATCCCGATTTCCAGTCGCGTGAAGATCATGGAGGCTATTCTCAAATGGTCGGAGCGCGCCCAGGATCCTGGTTTCCTGCTGCAGAAGGTTCGCAATGACCTCTCGGAGTTTATTACCCGGCGATATGCCAGCGATGGGTTGCTGCAGGTCGTCGTGGTCGCGCCGACGATTGAATCGCTGTTGCGCGAGGGGATACGCAGCACCAATGAAGGAAACTTCCTGGTGCTCGAGCCGCAGCTTTCCAGCCATGTCGCAGCGCAAACCCGCAGGCTGATTGGCGAAGAATATCAACGTGGCCGGCACCCCGTGCTTCTGACGCAGCAGGATATTCGTTTCCCGCTTCACACATTGCTGTTCGAGCAGGGCGTTTACATTCCCGTACTGGCTTATTCGGAATTGCTGCCGGCGACCGTGATATATCCGGTTGGCGTCATCACGGCCGATGCGCCGGAAGAATGACGTCGACACAGGAGTAAGCGTCACGCTTCGGCCTGGTCATCCGGCCCCATACCCGGCTGCCGGGAGCGCAAGAGCGAAAAGCGGACGCAAGAGATGAACGTCCTGCATCCGCTTCGGATCAGGATGGGCGCGAGCAAGCGCATCGGCTCGACAATCGGAATCGATTTTCGAGCCGATGCGTAGATTCAACA
Organism: Martelella sp. HB161492; assembly: GCF_013184775.1. GTDB lineage: Bacteria > Pseudomonadota > Alphaproteobacteria > Rhizobiales > Rhizobiaceae > Martelella. Next base: position 93,666 of record NZ_JAATVV010000012.1, on the reverse strand, counting down.
AGATAGAGCGTCCGTTGCGTCCAAGAGCACCCGCGGCGCTCTAGATGGCGACGACGCTGTTGCGCGAGATTTCCGAGAAAGTGATGACGTCACGTTCCTGATCGATGAGCTCCAGCAATTCAGCTTTCAGATCCTCATCAAGATCAGATCCGTCGATATGAAGGCTGAGTTCAGTCATGGCGTCGATCATTTCTGAATTTGTCGGAAATCGCTTGTTTATATTTTCGGTATCGATGATATCAAATTGAAAAACGTTTTTCACAAGATTCATATATTCCGGAAATATATCTATTGATATCTCGTTTTTCTTTGGCGCCATGATTAGTCTCCAATGTAATGATTTCGTATTATATTTCAACTTTGCGTATTTAAAAAATAGTTTTTTGTTATGTCTCTATAGGTATATTAATTGTAAAAAAAATAATATTTACAATGATTTGATATCTGTGGAATGGTTAATGGAAAGTTAGTATTGTTTCGGCTCTGCGTCGTTGATTTTTGAGACTATTTTCGCGATCCAATCGTTTCGGGAGAGGTGGGTAAAACATATGGCCTCACAGTTGGTGTGGCGTCGTAAGATGGCGTCTTGTTTTGTCAGTACGATTGCGATTTTCAGTCTCATGACTGGCTGCGCGGGCCCGAACAGCACCTATTCAGCTGTTTCGGACCAGATTGCCGCGGGTGAAAGCGGCTTGAACTCCGGCGCTTATGATCAGGCCTATGGCATTCTTGACGGGGTTGCCCAAGGCAATCCGCGGTCGGAAAAGGCCATGCTGATGCTCGGCAGCGCCTATTTTACCGAAGGCGCCTATCTCAAGGCGCGCACCTATTATCAGCGGGCCGCAGCCCTCGGCGCAACACGTGAAGGCGGGATCGGCGTGACGCGGGTTCAGCTGGCACAACGGGACTATTCCGGCGCGCAAGCCTCGATCGACGCCTTGCTGAAGCGTGTGCCCGGAGACATTGTCGTGCTCAATCTTCAGGGGGTCTTGTTCGATTCCCTGAGCCAGCACGCGCAAGCGCAGCAGATCTATCGCTCGATACTGGCAGCGCAGCCGGACAACAAGAGCGCTCTTAACAATCTCGCACTGTCCTTGATGCTGACCGGTGCCTACACGTCAAGTTATACACTTGAGGCCGAGCTCTATCGCTCAAACCGCAATGATGACAAGATCAGACAGAATCTTTCGCTGATGGCTTATCTCAGCAATGAGAAAGATGAAGCAAAGGCGCTGGCCGTCCCCTTCATTACGGAAGACCAGGCCGAGAGTAACTTCAAGATGATCGAATTCCTGCGGCGATAGGCTGGCCTTGAGCAGGCAAGGGGCTTCAGCTCATCCCGGTCTGCTCAGACGTCACGGCGGACTCTGCCGGATTTAGGACGTCGCTGCCGGCTCAGCACTGCTGGCTGCGCGCTTGTCTTCAATCTCCAGTACCTTTGCCATACCTTTCATGGAGGGGCTCGGCATGTATTGGTAGGGACGGCCCATACGATAGAAATCATAGGCGACGGAGGGCAGGTTAAAGAGCTTCAATTTGGTTGGCTTCAGTTTGCGGACAAGGGTTTGTACCTGAGGGCCGCTGTATTTGGCGATAACATAGGGCTTCATGTTGGAGTTGCGGTAGTAGATGACCGCGACCAGATGGCTGTCGCTGTAGATAACATGCGTGGCCTGGTTGATGCTCGGGGCGTCGGCATCCGAACGCGCGATGGAATTGCGCTCGGCTTTGATTTCCGGGTTGCCTTCCTGATCCTTGTATTCCCGTTTGACATCGTCCTTTGACATCTTGTTCTGCGAGAGAAACAGCTTGGACTGAATGAGGTAGTCGACTGCAGCCAGTACCAGAAGCAGGGCGAGTATCGTGTAGATCAGCCATTTCAGAATGGCGATCAGGAGGGGCGCCTCGCATTGCAACTCGCAATAGCTGGCCTGCAGCACATTGTTGATATTGTAGCGAATGAGGGCGTAGGTCAGATAGCAGACGGCCGAAAAATAGATCAGCATGCGGATAAAACTATAGAGGTTGGATTTGGCGAAGATCGACTTCAGCTTGGTGACCGGATTGAACTTTGAAAACTTCGGCGTGAGCGGTTTTATCGAGAAGTTAAAACGATTGAGAATCAGGGTGATGAACACCGTGAAAGCCGCACTGGCACCGCAGATGGACAATGTCAGATAGATGACCTTCATAAGGGCGCTATAGGTTGTGACACTGGGTGTTTCGGCATTTGTCGAAACGTCGGTCATCACGCTTGTCGCCAGATCCATCAAGGTTCCGATCATAGTGGGCATCAAGCCGATGATCATGAATGTGGTGAAGCTCAGAAGGGCAAACTCACCGACATTCTTGCGGGAGGGAACCTGTCCTTCCTGGCGAAGCTTGCGCAGCTTTTGCTGTGTTGGCTGTTCGGTCTTCTCGCCGCTCATGGTTGGAACACCTTAGCCAACATGTCCAGAGACTGAGAGAAGACTTCCATGGTGCGTGGAAACATAATGCCGCAGTAAAACAACAACATGGTGAGAACGATCGCCGATTTGACAGGCATGCCGAGCGTAAGCGCATTGAGGCTCTGGGCGCTGCGCGCCAGAAAGGCGATAGCGATATCGGCGATCAGCATGAAACCGGCGATGGGCGCGACCAGAACGATGGCCGAAAAGAAGACATGGCCCGCCATCTGCAGGTAGAGTGCCACATGTTTCTCGTCGATGGCTGGAAAAGGCTGGAAGACCGGCCAGATTACGAAGCTTTTGTACATGGTCGCCAAAACCAGCAGGAAGCCGCCACAGGCGAAAAAATAGCCGGAAAAGATCTGTGCCAGAAGGATTGCCGTGGGTGTTGTCTGCTCGGAGAAGATGGGATCGAAGGACTGCGACTGAGTGGCGCCGCGCTGTGTGTCGATGATCACGCCGGCTATTTCAAGCCCGCGCACCGGGAGCCATGTCAGGATGCTCAGGAAGAATCCCAATGCCAGTTCCTTCAGGGCAAAGGCCAGTTGCATCGTCGGGCCGTCCTTCATCGCCATGGCCTCCGCATAGGCCGAGGGGACAACGATGATACTCACGCAGGCAATGATGCCCATGCGCACAAAGCCGGTCATCGCATATTTGCTGAAAAAGGGCGAAAGCGCGAAGAAGGCGTAGAATCGGAACATCACCAGCACGAGGCAATAGACAATGGTGTTGAGCTGGCTGCTCAATGCGTCATTCAGTTGCTGCAATCCCGCCATGGCTCTGCACCTCAGAAATTCGGGATGTTGTTGAATGCCTCTTTGGCGTAAGTCTGCATGGCGCTTGACATGCCCGCACCGGCCACCATCAGGATGACCACCACGGCAGAGAGTTTTGCCGCGAAGGCTACGGTTTGCTCCTGCACCTGTATCAGGGTTTGAATAATGGCGATAACCAGACCGACGGCCGTGGCTGCCGCGATGATCGGCATGGAAAGGTAGAATGTCAGAGCCAGAGCATTCTGGGCGGCGGTAATGACGTCATCTGGTAGCATGGTCCTATCCTCCTCTTTTCATGTTTCTCTTTTCTCCGGGCCTGAATCCATTTCATCGTGCATAGCTCAGCACCAGATTGTGCAGCAGCAGCGTCCAGCCATTGACGGAAATGAACAGCAGCAGCTTCACCGGGAGCGAGACAAGCATGGGCGGGACCATCATCGCGCCCATTGCCAGCAGGACATTCGATACGACCATGTCGATGACCACAAAGGGCAGAAACAGCAGAAATGCGATCTGAAAGGCGCGGGTCAGCTCGGATGTCAGATGTGCCGGCAGCAGGATAAGCATATTGGTGTCAGAGATTGTGTCGTCCAGGCTGGCCGGCCAGATCTTTTTGGCAGCATCCTTGAAGAAGCCGAGCTCGCTCTGATTGGTGAATTTGAGCAGGTAGTCGGAATAGCCCTTCGAAACGACATCATAAGCCTTGACCGTGCTCTCCCAATCTTCGACGCGGATGTTTGAGGCCTGCAGATCGACAAAGATCGAGTTGGCAACCGGCACCATGATGAAGACTGTCAAAGTCAGGGCGATTGCGTTGAGAACCAGTCCGGACGGTGCCCCCTGAATGCCGAGCGCGTTGCGCAGGAGCACCAGCACGATCGAGATCTTGGTGAAGGACGTTCCCATGACAATCACGAATGGCAAGAGGCTCAACGACATGACCAGAATGGCTGTCGGCAGCAGGGGGGCAAATTTTCCCGCCAGTTCGTCCATTTCAATCCCCTTTCGGCCGCTTGCCCGGCCAACTGTGGATCTGCACCGCAAGCTCGCCATCCACAATCACCAGATAGCCGCTTGCCATCGCCCGCCCGTTGGCCCGGATTGTCACCAGGTCTGTCAGCTGTCCTCCAAGCGGCAGCGTGGCTCCCGGACCGAGCGTCTGCAGTTCGGCGAGGCTGACACGAGTTTCCGCGAGCTGGACATCGATGCGGATTGGCAGCTCGCCAAGGGCGTCCTCTGTCTCCTGCATGGCCGGGCCGCCGTCACCAAAATCCATCTCCTCCGGCTCCATGCCGTCGTCCAGAGCAAAGTCGTCTTCGTCTTCCATTGGTGTCATCTCCCTCGGAGCTTCGTTCAATGTCACGATCCCGTCCTCATCGATCAGTGCTGTTGCTGTGCCTGCGCCATGGATATGCACGGATGCGGAGATACCCTCATCGCTCAAAGGCACCATGCGAATAAGGTCACCAGGGCCGATGCGCCTCCACTCACTGGCAGGCAGGACGATGTGCGGCAGTGTGATCCTGCAGGCGAAATCCGGTGTGAAAGTGCCAAGCATGGCAACGGGCGGGATCTGATCGAGAAAGCTGAGTGTTTCCGGGTTGAGTTGTTCGATATTGATCAGTCCGAGGAATTTGTGTTCCTCAACAATGAACTGAAAGGCAATGTACGGGCCGGCACCCTTGGGAGTCGGATCGGTATCCTGACTGCCGATTTGAAGATTGTGGATTGTATCGATCAATCCCAGTTCTTTCAGCCAGTACTCGAAACTGAGAACAAGCCGCCAGCGTGTCGGCAGATTCTCGCGCTTCTCTTCGCGCCATGCCGGGAGCATGATGTCGCCGATCAGATCGCAGAATTTCGACTCGATCAGCAGGGTGAAACGGCCCGCATTGCAATTCATCGTCAGAGTTGTGAATGGGCCGACACCTTGGCGGTGCCAGGGTTTGAACGCGACCATGATTGCGAGGAGATCTTCAAGCGAACCCTTTATCGGCAGCTGCCATTGCCGGGCCGACAGACGGTTCAGCAGCAGCGTCGCGGCCGGATCAATGCTGGGCAATGTTGCCAGAAGCGCAGATGAATGCGGCATCATGCCCCCGAACGCTGGCGGTTGAAGGCCATTTCGCTAAATTCATCCATGAGTGCATCTTCGGCAAAGGTCTGCTCGCGGCGGCGCTCCGCAGCAAATTCGCTTTCCATTTCTTCGCTCTTGTTGAGCTTCAGCGTTGCGGCGACCCTGAAGGCCCGCCGCTGCTCGAGCCTTTGCTTGTCTTCTTGCTCCGTGTTCTTGCAAACCGTGACCTTGTCGACGAGTTCCTGCGCTTTCTTCTGGGCGGCCTTCAGCTGAACTTCGACGTCCAGAAGGTCGTTGATGGTGACAGCGTGACCGATAAGTCGCTTCAGCAGATCCCATTCGAGGGTCTTCGTCTCCTCGCGAAACGCCTCAACCGCCTTTTTGGCTTCGATAACTGCCGCGCTGCTTTTCTCCAGCTCCTGGCGGGCATGCGCCTCGTTGCGCCGGGCGCGCTCGGTCCGCTGTTTGCGCAGGGTCACGATCTGTTGGAAGTTATGCATCGCCGACGGTCTCCTTAAGCATGTTCAGTGTGTCGTCGAAGTCGGAAAAATCTTTGGTCGACTGACGCAGGAAGCGGTCGATCGCGGGCTTGCGCTCCAAGGCCTCGTCGGCGAGCGGGTCGGCGCCGGCGGCATATTCGCCAATCCTGACCAGAAGCTCGATCTCTTCATATTTGGCCATAAGCCCGCGCAGTTTCTGGATTGCGCTCAGATGCGACGGGCTGACGATATTGTTGAGAACACGGCTCGCGCTCTGGCTGACGTCAATCGCCGGATAATGACCGGCGCTGGCCAGCTTGCGGGAAAGAATGATGTGCCCGTCGAGCAGTGACCGCGTTTCGTCGGCGACAGGCTCGTTCATATCGTCGCCCTCCACCAGAACTGTATAAAGTGCGGTAATCGAGCCGCGCGGGGTCCGCCCGGCGCGTTCCACAAGGCCAGGAAGCTGTTCGAAAACCGAAGGCGGGAAGCCCCGGCGTGTCGGCGGTTCGCCCGCAGCAAGACCGATCTGGCGCTGCGCGCGGGCAAAACGCGTCAGGCTGTCCATGATGAGGAGAACGCGCCCGCCCTGATCCCGGAAATATTCGGCAATGGCCGTGGCTGTATAGGCGGCCTTGACCTGCTCGACGGCCGGCCGGTCCGATGTGGCAACAATGACAACCGCCCGGGCCATACCCTCAGGCCCCAGCTGATGTTCAATGAATTCACGAACCTCACGGCCGCGTTCACCGATGAGGGCGACAACGCAGCGATCATAGCGTGCAAAGCGGACCAGCTGGGAGACGAGGGTCGATTTTCCGCCGCCGGCGGCGGCGAAAATGCCCATGCGCTGGCCTTCGCCGCAGGTGAGAGTGCCATCAAGAGCACGAACGCCGAGATAAAACGGCTTGTCGATCGGCGGACGTGTCATCGGGTCCGGGGGCGGGCGGTTGGCCGGGTAGCGATCGCAGGGTCCCAAAGGCGGGCCGTTGTCGACCGGGCGCCCGAGCGAATCCAGGACGCGGCCGACGATGCTCTCGCTCACGGGCACCTCGAATTCGCTCATGACCGGTTCGATGACTGAAAAATAGGAAATGCCGGCCGTGCGGCCATAAGGCGTCAGGATGGTTTCATTGGCATCAAAGCCGACGACTTCCGCCAGAACGGGAGCGCCGTTGCTGCGTGAAATTGAACAGATCTCGCCAATGCCGAACTGGCCGGTGGCCCGAAGCAGTGGCCCGGTCACCTTGGTGACGCGTCCGCGTCGGCGAAATGGCTGGGCCAGTCCGGCGAGCGCTGGTGCTTCATCAGCCTCTGTGCTTTTGGGGCGCCGTACCATTCTACCGCTTCCCTCTGGTGGCTGTCTTGTTCGCGGGTGTGGCCTCGAGTGTCAGGGCCGCAATCATTTCCTGCGCGATGGTCGGCACAGCGATGTCAATGACATCCGGCCCCGCATAGACAAGGCAATCGGTCGTTGACATATAGGGTTCCGCCGTAACCCGGATCGCTGTCCGTGCCGGCCGGGTTGCGACGAAGCTGTTGACTGCAGTTTCAAAGGCAGCGCGATTGTCGGGATGAACCATGAGGCGGATATCGAGCTCGTCCTCATAATCTTGAAGGACGTTTTGAAGGATCGCCGGCACGCGCATCTCAACCGGTATGGTCCCCAAGACATGTTCCAGGCACTGCTGCAGAATCGGACGCAGCTGGCCAGCGAGTGCCTTTCTTTCATCATGCAATTTGGCGGTGGCGTCTGCCAGCAATGCCAACCCTTCAGCGATGCCTTTCGGGCGGCTCGCCTCAAGGCATTGCGCCGCATCCACTTCTGCCTGACGCTTGATCTGTTCGGCTGCCTGCCTTGCGTCTTCTTCGATATGGCGCGCCTGCGCGCAGGCTTCGATCACCGCTGCGGGAATGACGGGTCCTGGCGGAAGCTGTTTTAGGGGCCTGAGATCAAGACTGGGAAGAGCCATCATCGTCCTCCTCTTCGTCTGTCTGTTCAGCCGTTGGCCAAGCCTGGCGGAGAATTTCCAGGAAATTCGCCATGTCACCGTCGTGCAGAATTTCGGCTTCGGGCAGTTTGTCCTCACCGAGCATCATCACGAAGCGTGCGCGATGGGCAGGGTGAAGCAGGCCCAAGAGAAGGCCGAGAACGAGTTCGTTGAAACTGTCCAGAAGGTCATTGTCGAGATTTGAGAGCGGCGAGACTGTCGCCAGCGGGACCGTGTGGCTGCGGATGACCCGGCGCAGGAAGGCTTCGTCACCAACCCATTCGCTCAGCATTTTAAGCTGTTGTCCCGCTGTCGTCATCAGGATTGCCTGACGGTTGATCAGCAGTGTGATCCGTCGTGCAATCAGGTGAAATTGCGCAGCCGACAATTGCGAAAAAAGCTCATAGTTACGCTGTTGCGCAAGGGGAATATTCCTTGGCAGAGGCGGCAGGCGACTGTTGATGCAGGCCGCAAGCTCGTCGTGCAGCAGCCTGCTTGCGGCTAGGGCCGAGAGGATGTGAGGCTTGCTGATGCCTGTGATCCGCGCCAGTACCTCAGGTCTCATCAAGGTTGTATCTACCGTCAACGCGCCATAGGGCTGGTTCATCATTGCGCGTTCCTCTTGCTCTTGCGGTTCCAGAAATACAGTCCGGCAGCGCCGATACCGCCGCCGATGAGCGCACCGGCGGCCGCGATCAGCAGAGAAAGACGCAATGCGCCAGACAGGGAGCCCGCAGCAACGGAGATACCGGCAAAATTCTTCAACTGTACCGGCGGCGGCGCGGGCGGCGTGATTGGCGAGATGACGACGCCGATATTGTCGTAGCTGATATTGTCAACGCTGTTGGCGACGAGCTTTTTGATCTGGGGCACCAGATCGGGGCTGATATTGTTTTTGTCTGCCAGCACCAGAACGGCGACATTTGGCTTCGGCTTGTCCTCAAACGGGTTGGTCTGACGAGGATTGGCGAGCTGGACCTTGGCGCTGGTAACGCCCGGGATCGTCGCGATCATCGATGCCAGCTCCTGAGACTGGGCGAAATTGAGCTTGGCCCATTCCCGTGTTGGCGAAGAAACCAGACCATCCTTGTCGAACATCTGGCTGACATCGGTGAACTTCTGTTTCGGCAAACCATAGCTGTCGAGCAATTGTACCGCATAGGCAAACTGGTCGCGCTCGACGAGAATTTGCGATGTGCCATCCTTGGCCTGGGTCTTGCTCGCGTCGATATTATACTGAATCAGAGTAGACAGGATCTGGTTGGCCTCGCTTTCGGAAAGGCCTGTGTTCAGAACCTCCTTGCAGGATGTCAGAACCAGCAGCATAAGGATGAGGGCTGCGATACGCCTTGTCATTCTGTGAACCCTTGCAATGGTTTGGCTGAATGCCGGAGTCTGAAATTCTACTGCGAGGAAAGCAGTTGCTGTATTCCTGCCATGGTCTTGCTCACGGCTTTGAGCGACAGCTGGATCTTCTGGGAGGCGATGTTGCGCGAGAAGGATTGCTCCAGGATATCGTTCTGTCGCGCATGGATATCGAGCGTATTCTTCTTGATGGTCTCGAATATTTTCCGCTGTTCAGGGGTGGTGGCCTGACTTTCCATCCGGTTCAGCATCTGCTCTGTCGGCAGCGGCAACCGCACAAGCCCGTTATTGGGATTAAGAGCCTGGGAGACGTCCCCTACCATGTAGTTTTCGGTCGCTTTCAGACCGGTGCTGATTTGTTCGGCCACGCCCTTCAGGCCGGTCGGAGCATGATTTTGAATCGGCGGAGTGGTGATCGCGAAAGCTACGGCCATGATTTTTATCCTCTATTGGTACTGGTCTGTTCATCAAGCAGGGTACCGAGCGCCTTCTCGCACTCAGTGGTGACGAAGCGTGCGGCCTCGATGGCGGATTTCGATTCAATGAGCCCTTCTTCCAGATAGGCGGTGCCTAGTCTGACAGCACGCTGCAACTGGCCGTCCTGCTGGAGCAGGTAAAGATGGAATGCGAGGGCCTCGTCGCGGTTTTTTTCCGCTTCAAAGGCGCCACAGTTTTCCAGCAGCGCAAGCGCTGCCTGCTTTTTCCCGATCGATAGCAGATACATCGACTCAACGATGAAGGCGGCGGCATTTTCTGGCCGGTGTTGCTGCACCAGCTTGAGAAGCGGCAGAGCCTGTTCGCCGATCCCTGTCCTGACCGCCAGTGATGCTATGTTGCCGAGTATGAAGAGATCGTCATTGGTGTAGTTCATCGGTGGTGTTGTCATTCACCTCAATCCTTTTGTTTTGCCCGTCCAGATCCACAATCAGCGCATTTTTTTCGACGCCAATCAGTGTTGCACTGTCATTGATCGGTTGCCCTGGTCTGATGATCTTGTCGCCGGTGAGGAGGACGTATGGGAAGGAGCCGCTCCAAAGTCCGCTGATCTGCTTCTTGATTGCTGCGATCTGCTCGGCGTCATCGTGGTCGAAGACGACCTCGGCCATGTCGCTGACATCGCCTTGAAGTGTCGCGATGATCTTCTGCTGTTCGGCCGTTTCCTCCGGGCCTTTAAGCGTGACAACGCCGGAATGCACGGAGACGAGTTCGGCCTGGCTCTGCATGTTTGTCAGTGAGGTCTCGACCGCTGTTGCGAGATCACTGTCCAGAATAATGTCGGCTGAGAGCGGAAGGTTCAGTGACGCCAGCGTTTCTCTGACCTTTTCGCGGGCCGCATCGTCGGGCACATACAGTGTGAAAGACCATAGGCCGTTGCTCTCCTCGAGGTCTTTCGGCGAAATTCCCTTGCTGGCCAAAGTCTTTTCCAGCGAGGCTGCCGTCAGTGCCGTATCCTGAGACGGTACCGGCGCGCCTGGCGCATCCGATGTCAAATGGGCTGGATCCGTCTCGCTTGCTTGTGTTGGCGCCGGCGCGGTTCGTGCGGATGACGGGCTGTCGCTTGCCGACGAGAGGCCGATTGCCAGGATAATGCCGCAGGCGACACCAAGACCGGCCAGTATCGGGACCATCCACTTCAGCGAAATCAAGGACATGGCGCGCCGTGCCGGCGACGCCGACTGTGCCGATTCCGTTACCGGTGCGATACCGCTGAAGGTGATCGTGATGCCGTCAATGCCCAGCATGTCGTCATTCCCACAGCTGACCCATTCTTGCGCGCGCAGATAGATAGGCTCTTCCTTGCTTTGATGGCGCTGAAGAAAGGCGTTGGCTGCAGGCATCAGCATCAGTGCAAATTGATTGGCCTCCACGCGAAAGGTCAGATGCTGTTGCTGAATTTCGTCATCAAGGAGAACGATGTCGCAATCCAGACCGGAGCCAAGCGTCGACAGCCCGTCCTCAATCGAGAACAGCCGGTCTTCCAGTCCTTCCTTGCCTACGCGGGCGAGAATCATCGTTTGTTCTTCTTTCAGGAGTGCATGACTGATGCCCCTCGATCTGAAGGGCAGAGGAAGGCGCTGTGCGCTGTCATTCCCTATTCGGGCTGCAGCTTCAGCACTTCTTCGAGCAGGTTTGTGGCGCGCTCCAGCATATTGACGGCGATCAGATATTCGCTTGGGTCTCCTCCGGAATTACTTATTCTCGAAATTTCACGAGTAATAATACCCTTGCGCGCATCCATGTATTTCTGAATGGACGCAAGTCCGCCGAGCGAATTTTTGAATATTATGTCGTCAAAATCGATGTTTTTGTTCGCGTAAAGATCACTGTCTGACATGTTGTATTCCGTGTTCGTTCGTTGTGAGCATTATATCAAAAATTTTACTATAGTTGATTCAATATTTTTAATTTTGAAAATAATTAAAAATCTGTAATATTGATCATGAAGAGAGGGGAATGTTCGATTCAAGGGGCTTGCGGAAAATTTACATTGTGGTGTTGGTGCATCATGGCGAATTCCTCGGGGGCTTGCGCAGATCGACCGACCTGTGGGGGTGTCTGTCTGTAATATTCGGCTGGTTGGGGGCTGCTTCCGCGGCGGCGACGGCTCCCTGTTAGCTCAGGCTCTCCGACAAGATGAGTTCGGCGGAGGCTTTCTCGCTGAAGAGCTTTCGCAGGCTGTTGCCGTGCGGGATATAAAGCCCGAGCGGGACGAAAACCTTTGAGGAGGAGAGCGGCAGATACCTGATTTCTCCAGGGCCGGACGGGATGAGCGAGCGTGGAACGAGCGCCGGCAGGTTGCTCTTTTCCAGGCAGCTTCTCAGAACGCTTGTGGAGCCGATCTCTGTGAAGTTCATGGACAGGTGATTGGCGGCGCGTAGACGGCTGTAGACCTGTTGCAGTGTCTGCGGACAAATGCCGGAAAAAATGATCGTGTTTTCGGGGATGTATTCCCAGTCGATGTCGCGCGCGTCGTTCAGCGCCGGGTCACTGGAGTGCTGCGGCAGGGCGAGTACCATTTCGATCTGACCGAGGGAGATGAACTCACCGTGTTTGGGTTTGACGTCACCATCAAGCAGGGCGATACAGTCCTGCCGGTCTTCGAGTGCGTTGATGATGTCGCGCCAGCTTCCCTGTTCGATCATCAGCCGCGTCTGCTGTTCATTTTGCAGGACCTCGTTCAGCCAGGTTGCCGATACAATGTCGACATAGGGCGACTGAATCATGATTTTCTGCTTTTTAAGCTTGCGATCTTCTGAAAGCAGCGTCGAGAGGGCCTCGTCATAAACGGTCAGGGCCCGGACGAACACGTCATAGGCTTCCTGCCCCTTCTCCGTGAGAATGGCGCGTCTATTCTTGCCATTTCGTACGAAGAGCTCCTTGCCGACAGTCGATTCGATTTCATCTATGATGCTGGCGGCGGCCGGCTGTGTAATAAACGCATTCTTTGCGCCCTCTGAAAAACTTCCAGAGTCGACAACGGTTACGAATACCCACATTTTCTTTATGCTTATTGTGTTCATCGGTATCCTACGAATTGTTATATGCGCGATATAATCGGCAAAACCTATTGGAACTGTCCTTTCGTGTCGGACTCAGGTATCATTTTCAGAAATAATGGGCGAAATCGTGATCGAAAATAAACTAAAACATGTACAATACATAATGAAGCCCAAAAATAAGCTGGCATATCTGCATCAATATTATAACATTATAATAAGAATATCTGGGATGCTGCCAGCGCGATCCGTATGGGCGAGACTGTCGGACGAGGCGGGCTGGTTTCGGGGTGAAGGTGCACGCGGCCATGTCTGCTGTGTGTGCATATGCGCGGGCGAGGAGGCGACGTTGTCGCAGGGCCAGAAACTCATCGCCACGGCGGGTTAAGTCGTAAGCAGTCGTTTTCGCAATTGCGGCCCTGGATCGTGTGCCTGATGCCACGGCTCTCCATCACGGTCCGGCGGCGCATCCTATACCTGCGTGCCGTCGGTCTTCTGTCGCGGCAATTGCGCGTCAATCTGGAAGCGCCTGCCGTGACCTGGCCATTCGTAGGTGGCTGGAGGCGGGTGAGGGGCGGTGGCAGATATGGGGGAATTGATGCCTTGATTTTGCCATTGGCAGAGCGATTGCTGGCTGGATTGGCGTGATGTATTTCGTCCTGATCATGGTTGCGCATCATTGAATCTCTGTTTGTAGTTGGTGACGCTAGGAATCGTCTAGTTGCTGAGATTGCGATACTGAATTCAGTTTTTTTGAAATAGTGAGGTGGGCTCTGGAACGATAATCGTTCGCACACCATCTGGGTCTTGCCGTCATCGCTGGCTGCGTTGAGTGGGGCGTTGCTGTTGACTTACCTGAAATGTCTTGCGTTTTGGGCGGTGGGCCTTTCCTCCCGGTTGTGTTCGGTTGAGTTGAATTTTGACCTGCAGTGCACCTGAATTGTCAGGGGTGTGAAAGTCATGTGGTACCCCTATTGAGGGCGATTAAACCAGTAAAGTTATAATCGTTAAAGTTGTCTTGATGCAATGCGCGTTTTGTCCATTAAGTTCGAATAAAATTTCCTGAATTTCGAAATAAGTAAAATAAAATTGTACGAAAATTAGGCTTCATTTACCCGTAGTCTCCAAGAAAAAAAGTCGCAACTTGGAGAGATTTATGTCCGGTTACGGAATAATACGCGATATACGAGTATCAAATAAAACGAATCAGTCGCGCTGGCGGCAGCTGAAATCGGCCGCCCTGAAAGGCTCGGTTTCTGCGTTTGCTCTCACGATGGCTGCGCTCACTCTGGGGGGCTATGATGATGCTCGCGCCGGGGAGTGCCGTGCTCGGGATGTTGTCGATTGCCGCAATTTTGATGGGAAGGGAGACAATGGCTCTGGCTCCGATCAGCGTGGCAATGTGGGGACAGTGCCCTTCCTGGCCGACAAGACCGGGTCTTCAACAGCCTATGTCTCTACCGTCAATAAAGATGACAAATTTGGCATAAATAAGTCATATTCTGCTAACGTAAAGCTCTTCAATGCGACTGCAATGTCATCGCTCTCGGATGTCGGGCGGGATGACAAGCCGGTGCGCTTTGAGGTTCGGCCCCGTAATGGCGGGGACATGACGCTGAATCTGACAAACATGAACACGTCTCTCAACGGGCCGCAATATAACACCGCCTTTTTGGTGGGGGGCGAAGACCTGGGCGCCGGATCGCGCACGATCACCGTTTCGGATTCGGTGATAACCCTGGGGTCGAGTGACCCGATTGCCGGGCAAACCATCTTGAAGACCGTCACGTCGGACATTTCGACTGGTCTCGACCGGGCTGTGATCGTCATTGGCAAGGGGAGCGAGCTGACTGCTTTTGGTCCGGATGCGACGATTGGTATTGCCGAGGCCTATGGTGACTCATCCGCTGAGGTTGATTTGAATGGCGGATCGGTTGTCCTGGAAGGCGATTCCCCTGTCACGGATCCGACGACGGGCAGTGCACTGATCGCAAATGCGCTGGGCACAGGCTCGGCCTATGTCTCCATGACTGATGGGCTTGTTGTCACCAAGGGGGACAATAGCAGCGGCCTGGTGTCATCGACGTCGAAGCAAAGCCGCACCGGCGCGACATCGAGAATCGATTTTTCCGGCGGCAGCATCGAAACGCAGGGCGACGGTTCAAATGGTGCCTTTGCCGTGGTTTCCGGCAAGGGCGATGCGGTCATCGTCATGGGGGATGCTTCCGCAGACGCAACGGGTTCCGCCGCTTCCGTGTCAACCAAAGGTGATTCAAGTGCCGGTCTCTACGCTCGGGCAACCGGTCAGTCGAATGCGTGGATTGGCCTGGTGAGCGGAACTGTTACCACACTTGGCGAAAATTCAACAGGTATCAGGTCTGCGATCGAGGACAGTAAAGATGATGGCGATGCCTTTATCCATATAACGGGCGGCAGTGTCGTGACCTATGGAGACAGCCAGTCCGCCAATGGCGGTGGTGCCTATGGCGCTTCGGCCTATAATCTTGGCAGCGGCGATGCGGCGATTGCTATGGATGGGCCGGACGGCTCCATCAGAACCTCCGGCAAGAATTCGGATGGCCTGTTTGCGCTCACCAACGGGGGAGGCGTTGCCAAAGTCCTGATGCGCGGGGGAAGTGTCGAGACCTATGGTGACGGCGCGAATGGTATTTCCGCCACGTCCAGCGGCAATCTCGGGCTCGCGCTGGTATCCATGTCCGGTGGTTCGATCAAGACCACCGGGAACGGTTCAAATGGAATTTACGCCGAGGCCAGCGGTCTGGGCAGCATTGAGATCGATCTGCAGGGCGATGCGCAAAATGACGGTGTTATCGAGACGGAAGGTGATGACGCCGCTGCCGTCTACGCCCTTCACAAAGGCGCATCCGGCATCAAGATCAAGGCTCCTCAGCTCAATATCAAGACCGAGGGTGAGCACTCGGCTGGTATCAAGGCGGATGCCGGCAGCTACAATCCCATCGACGCTCAACTTGCCGGGGTGATGATTGAGACGCAAGGCGATCAGTCCAGCGCCATAGCGCTTTCCAACACGGGGGGCGACGTCAATCTCTCGATTGGCCGGAATGATCAGGGCGGTGTCGCCGATATCCGCACTTCTGGTGCGCAAAGCCATGGTGTCGACGTCAATACCGATGATCACGGCATTGCCTATGTCACGATGGATGGCGGGTCGATCGCCACGAGCGGGGATGGTGCCGACGGCATTCATGTCACCCATGACGGGCGAGGCAATGGCGGCATGGTGGAGATAGATTTTCTGGATGGTTCTATTTCCACCCAAGGGGCGGGGGCCGACGGGATCAGCTTTGTATCGAACGATAGCGCCGGAATTGATGCCATCACCGTCGGCGATTATGGCGGACAAGGCACGCCAAAGGTGACTGTGTCCGGTGCGGGCTCGTTCGCGTTGACGGGATATGGCGATACGAATGATCGGCCCAATATGACGTCGTCCACGTCAATCTTTGTTAACAGTGGTGAGGTGATCGCAACCGGTGAGGCACAGGCGGCGGTCGGGTTCCGGCAGACACCGGTGGGGTCGACGGCGCTCAACGCAACAGTCGCAGTCGGACCAAACGGCACGATCGACGGGTCTACCTCCACGCACCATTTCGCGATCTGGAATGGTGCGGAGCGTGCGGATAGCCTCATAACAGTGTCGACATCGGGCACCATCAAAGGTGATAGCATGCTCGGGGCGGGGAATTCGCAGTTCTTCCTCCGCGATGGCATCGTCACCGGCAATATCTATGCGGACTATGATCCGAACGACACCGGTTCGCACGATCAGGGCGACGACACTTTCTATTGGTACAGTGGCCAGCTGCATGGCAATTATTATGGTCAGGGTGGCAATGACACCGCTTATGTCTATGTCGGCAATGTCGACGGCTTCTCAGACGTGATTTTTGATGGCGGCGAAGATGAGGACGCAGGCGGCAATGCGGCCAGTGGCAGGAGCAACAGCGATGTCGATGCAATCACCTTCACATCGACGGTGAATGACGGTCTTGTTGGCGCCCATATCATCAACTGGGAAAAGTTTACCGCCGATAATGCCGATCTGACCTTCACGGACAACGGGCTAGTTCTCGACGGCTATGCCGGCGGCAACCCGAATGGCTTTGGCGACTTCACGCTGAAAAACAATTCTATCGTTCAGGTCGGCAAGGCCGGTGATTTCGATCTTGTCGGCAACGTCAACATTGCCGATGCCGGAAGCGCCTTCATTTCTGTCGGCTCCGGTCGGACCCGGGTTTCCGGCGATGTTTCAAACAATGGTATCCTGTCGATGCAGGATGGCTCTGCCGACGGACGGCTTGCAGTCGGTGGCAATTATTCGGCAAAGGGCGGCAGGCTTGCGGTGGATGTTGATTTCGGCGCAAGCAAGAGCGACCTCACCACCATTGGCGGCAGCATAGACGGCGATACGACCATTGAAGTCGCCGATCTCGGCGCTGCGGCAAAGCCGGCTCCGGTTCTGCTCGTCAATCATGCCGACAACTCAAACGTCGATAGCAGCCATTTCTCACTCGGATACAAGGGCGAGATTGCGTCCGGCAAATATTCCTATGTGCTTTCGAATGATGCGGGTAAAGGCTTTGATCCGGGGCTTTATCTCGTTTCCGAGCAGGGCGACGGTGGCGACGGCGACGGCGGCGGCGGTGATAGCGGCGGCGGTGGCGATAACGGCGGTAACGGTGGCGGCGGTAACGGCGGCGGTGGCGGGCAGCCTGCGCTTCAGCCCTTCCTGCCGGTCTATGAGGCCTATATGCCCATTCTTATGGAAATGTCGCGGCTGCCGACCCTGCGTCAGCGAACCGGCCAGCGACAGGGTTATGAGATGGCCGGTGCCGTCGACCCGGGAACGCTCCCGGCCTCTGATGGCATCTGGCTGCGCATGGTCGGCGGGCGCAGCCATGTCAATCCAGCCTCCAGTGTGACGGGCTATGATTACGATCTTTCGCAGTTTGAAACCCAGCTTGGTGTCGATGGTCTGTTCTACGATGGGGCCGAAGGCGTATTGCGTGCCGGTGTGACCGGGCAATACCGTCTGGCCACTGGCCGGATCGGCTCGAAATACGGCGCCGGCGACATGCTGCCATCCGGTTACGGCGTCGGCGGAAATCTGACGTGGTACGGAACCAACGGTTTCTATGCCGATGCGCAGACGGAAACGACCTTCTACACGAGCAATCTCAAGACAGATGATCTGTCGCGCCACGTGAATGGAACGGATGCAACGGCCATTGCGTTTTCGCTCGAAGCAGGGCAGCAGTTCGATCTCGACAGTGGCTTTGCGCTGACGCCGCAGGGGCAGCTCTCCTACACCAATGTCAATGCGGATGATTTTACCGGGGCCTATAACGACAGTGTCGATTTCAAGAATGCCGAAAGCCTGCTCGCGCGCATGGGGGTCTCACTTGAGAAGTCCAATGTCTGGAAGGATGATGGCGGCTTTGCCCGCAGCACCAACGTCTACGGCATCGCCAATCTCTATTACGAGTTTCTTGGCGACAGCGAGGCCGTCCTGGTCGACATGCCGAGTGTAAGCAAGCCAAACCGCTGGACCGGTGAAGTCGGTCTCGGCACGTCATACAATTGGAAGACAGAAAATGTCGACTATGCGCTTTATGCCGAAGTCAGAGCCTCGTCGGCCCTTGCAGATTTCGGCAACAGTTACGGACTGGGCGCCAATATCGGGCTGAAGCTGCGCTGGTAGCAGGACGAGCCTGATGATGAGGGGGAGAGGCCGGCGTTACGCCGGCCTTTCGTCATTATGAGCCTCTCTCGAGCGCGCAAAGATGTTGAAGCTTGCTGTCTTGACTTGATTCAATCGTGATTTGCCGGAAAACTCGTCCTCCGCGATGACCTCCGGAGAGGAAGGACTGCCCATGGACCGCGCCCATGATCCGAGCCAGATTGAAATGGTTGTTCTGATGACGCCTGATATGGCGAACTTCTCCGGCAAGGTGCATGGCGGTGCGCTGCTGAACCTTCTGGACCGGGTGGCTTATTCCTGTGCGGCGCGCTTTTCCCAGGTCTATGCGGTTACGCTGTCTGTCGATCAGGTCACCTTTCGCCAGCCGATCCAGGTGGGTGAACTCGTGACCTTCCGCGCTTCGGTCAATTATGCCGGGCGAACTTCGATGGAAATCGGAATCCGTGTCGAGGCCGAGAATATCCCGACTGGCGAACGCCGGCATACCAATTCCTGCTATTTTACCATGGTTGCTGTCGATCATTCCGGCACGCCGACCCCGGTGCCGAAGCTTGATCTCAATTCGCCGGAAAAGGAGCGCCGTTACCGTGAGGCAGAACTGCGCCGCGAGCTGCGCCGTGAATATGAGCACCGCTTCAACACGCTGACGGCTGAACCGAAATAGGCTGACACGCGCAATGCGTCAGCCATTTTCGAGAATGACGGCGAGGAAAGCTTCGCCGTAGCGCTCCAGCTTTGACGGTCCGACGCCGGATATTTCCAGCATCTCGTCTTCGTCCGATGGGCGTTCGCGAGCCATGGCAACCAGTGTTGTGTCAGGAAAGATGACATAGGGCGGAACGGCATTTTCCTTCGCCAGCGCCATGCGGGTGGCGCGCAGTTTTTCAAACAGTTCGCCATCCTTCTGATCCAGCGTATCTTTGGCACCGGACGGGCGGTGGTTGGCGGTGTTGCGCGCTTTTTCGCTGCGGTCCCTGCGCAACAGGACCTGCCGCTCATGCCGGAAGACCGGGCGCGAAGCCTCTGCGTCAAGTTTCAACGCGCCATGGGCTTCATGGTCGACATGGATGAAGCCGGCGGCCAGAAGCTGGCGATAGACCGAGCGCCAGACGGTGGCGGAAAGGTCGCTGCCAACGCCGAAAACCGGCATGTCCGTATGGCCGAAGCGGCGGGTCTTGTCGTTTTCCACACCGCGCAGCACATCCACCAGATGGCCGGCGCCGAAGCGTTCGCCCGTGCGGTAGATTGCGGCAAGTGCCTTGATCGCAGCTTCCGTCCCGTCCCAGGTTTCAACCGGGGTCAGGCAGGTATCGCAATTGTCGCAGCGTTCGGGTGCCTTTTCGCCGAAATGGGCCAGCAGTGCCTGGCGCCGGCAGCCAGCGGTCTCGCAGATGGACAGCAGAGCCTCCAGCTTGGCGCGCTCCACCCGTTTCACCGGATCGGGCGCGTTGCCCTGATCGATCATCCGGCCGCGCTGGATCACATCGGCCATGCCATAGGCCATCCAGACTTCTGACGGCAGGCCGTCGCGGCCGGCACGTCCGGTTTCCTGATAATAGGCCTCGACCGAACCCGGCAGATCCAGATGGGCGACATAGCGGACATTGGGTTTGTCGATGCCCATGCCAAAGGCGACGGTGGCGACAAGGCAAAGCTCATCTTCACGGATGAATGCATCCTGATGCCGGTCGCGCAGATCCCTGTCCATGCCGGCATGATAGGCAAGGGCACGGATGCCCTTCGCGTTCAGCCATTCGGCGGTTTCCTCCACCTTGGCGCGCGACAGGCAATAGACAATGCCGCTTTCGCCCTTGTGACGGCCGAGAAAACGCAGGAGCTGATCGCGTGGCTGGTTCCGCTCGACAATCTCATAGGAGATGTTCGGCCGGTCGAAGGAGGTGGTGAAGACATCGGCCCCCTGCAGTCCCAGCCGGGCAATGATGTCGTCGCGTGTGTGCGGATCGGCGGTCGCCGTCAGCGCGATCCGCGGAACGCCGGGAAAGCTATCCGTCAGTTCGCTGAGGCGGGCATATTCGGGACGGAAGTCATGGCCCCACTGCGAGACGCAGTGCGCCTCGTCAATGGCGATGACGGAAAGCGGCCTGCCACCGATCAGGCTCTGAAAGCCGGGGGTGAGAACCCGTTCCGGCGTAACATAGAGAAGATCGAGCGCCTCGCTGGCGATGGCGCTGCGGATATCGGCAAATTCGTCCTGGCTGAGGGTCGAGTTGAGCGCGGCGGCCCTGATGCCAAGTCCCTTGAGCGCTTCCACCTGATCGCGCATCAGCGCAATCAGCGGCGAGATGACAATGCCGAGGCCGGGCCGGCAAAGGGCGGGGATCTGATAGCAGAGCGATTTTCCGGCGCCCGTCGGAAACAGCACCACCGCATCGCCACCGGCCACCAGCCGGTTGATCACCTCCGCCTGACGGCCACGAAAAGCGGGATAGCCATAGACGTTGCGCAGAATATCCAGCGGTTCGGCAGCGCTTTGGAACAGGGCGGCGGTCTGGTTCGGCATGGGGAGGCTTTCGTTTCTCATGCCGCCATTATGGCACGGGGCGTGGCCGAATGGCGGCGGGATCGCGGTTTATCCACCCCTGATCGCAGGGAAAGGGCCGGGCGAAAACGGAAACGGGATGGAAAGCCATGCCTTCCATCCCGCCTTCATGCATTGCGCAATACCTGTGATCTCTATTCGTCGCTCATCTTCAGCGCGGCGATAAAGGCTTCCTGCGGAATCTCCACCTTGCCGAACTGGCGCATGCGCTTCTTGCCGGCCTTCTGCTTTTCCAGGAGCTTGCGCTTGCGGGTCGCGTCGCCGCCATAGCATTTCGCCGTCACGTCCTTCCTGAGCGCCGAGATGGTTTCGCGCGCAATCACCGTGCCGCCGATCGCGGCCTGGATCGGGATCTTGAACATGTGCTTCGGGATCAGTTCCTTCAGCTTCTCGCACATGTCGCGGCCGCGCTTTTCTGCCGCCGTGCGGTGCACGAGCATCGACAGTGCATCGACTGGCTCGCCATTGACGAGGATCGACATCTTGACGAGATTGCCGGCGCGGTAGTCGGCGAGATGATAGTCGAAAGAGGCATAGCCCTTGGAGATCGACTTCAGCCGGTCATAGAAATCGAACACGACCTCGTTGAGCGGCAGATCATAGGAAAGCATCGCCCGGTTGCCGACATAGGTGAGATCGGTCTGGATACCGCGGCGATCCTGGCAGAGCTTCAGGATACTGCCCAGATAGTCGTCGGGCGTCAGGATCGAGGCCTTGATCCAGGGCTCGCGGATCTCGCGGATTTTGACCACTTCCGGCATGTCCGCCGGATTGTGCAGCTCGATTTCCGAGCCGTCGGTCATGGACATTTCATAGACAACCGATGGTGCGGTGGCGATCAGGTCGAGATCGAATTCGCGTTCCAGACGTTCCTGAATGATTTCCAGATGCAGGAGCCCGAGGAAGCCGCAGCGGAAGCCGAAGCCAAGGGCGGCGGAGCTTTCCATTTCAAAGGAGAAGGATGCATCATTGAGGCGCAGCTTGCCGACGGCGGCGCGCAGATCCTCGAAATCGTTCGCATCGACCGGAAACAGGCCGCAGAACACCACAGGCTGGGCCGGCTTGAAGCCCGGCAGCATCTTCTCCGTCGGGCGCTTGTCTTCGGTGATTGTGTCGCCGACGCGGGTATCGGCCACTTCCTTGATCGAGGCGGTGATCACGCCGATCTCGCCGGGGCCGAGTTCGTCAACGACCAGCATTTTCGGCGTCAGAACGCCGACGCGCTCAACCGGATATTTGGCATCCGTACCCATCATGCGGATCACCTGGCCCTTTTTCAGCACGCCATCGATGACGCGCACCAGAACCATGACGCCGAGATAGGTGTCATACCAGCTGTCGACCAGCAGCGCCTTCAGCGGGGCATTCTCGCCCTTTTCCGTCTTCGGCGCCGGCAGGCGGTGAACGATGGCTTCCAGCACGTCGTGAATGCCGAGCCCGGTCTTGGCCGAGATCATCACGGCGTTGGAAGCATCAATGCCGATCACATCCTCGATCTGTTCCTTGACGCGCTCGGGTTCGGCGGCGGGCAGGTCGATCTTGTTGAGGACGGTGACCAGTTCGTGATCGTTGTCGATGGCCTGATAGACATTGGCGAGTGTCTGGGCTTCGACGCCCTGGCTGGCATCGACCACCAGAAGCGAGCCTTCGCAGGCCGAAAGCGAGCGCGATACCTCATAGGCGAAGTCGACATGGCCGGGCGTGTCGATCAGGTTCAGCACATAGGTTTCACCATTGTCTGCCTTGTAGTGCAGGCGCACGGTCTGGGCCTTGATGGTGATGCCGCGCTCGCGCTCGATATCCATGTTATCGAGCACCTGGGCGGACATTTCACGCTCTGCCAGCCCGCCGCATGTCTGAATCAGGCGGTCGGCAAGCGTCGATTTCCCGTGGTCGATATGGGCCACGATGGAAAAGTTGCGGATATGGTCCAGCGGGATGCGATCGTCATTTGTGCTCATGCCCGCGCATATAGCAGTGGATGCAGCGTGTTCAAAGCGAAATTGCGCGGGCGCCGCTGCTGTTCTTCACTATCTGACGGCCGATGAACGCTATTCTCCTGAATTTGCCAGACAGGGAACGCCGGGGGAGCTCGATCAGGTCTCTCGCGCCGTGCTCGATGCCACCGGTCACTGCGGTGATAAGGCCTGGCGGAAGGCGTGAGGCCGACATTTCGGGGCATGGGCCGTTGACCATATTTCTCACAAATCTGCGCTTGACTCTCAAATAGTAGAAAAGCATGATCTTATCATGGAAGATCTGGATCACAATTTTGACCACGCCATCGGTGTGAACCTGAAACGGCTGCGCAATCTGCGCAGTCTGACGCTTGACCAGCTGGCGGATGTCTCCGGCGTCAGCCGGGCGATGATTTCGCGGATCGAGCGGGCTGAGGCCTCACCTTCGGCACTGCTTCTGGCCAAGCTTTGCGCGGCGCTCGGCACGACTTTGTCCGATTTCTTCGCCGATGCCGACCGGCCGGTCGATCCGCTGTCGCGGCACGGTGATCAGCCGGTCTGGCGCGATCCGGAAACGGGTTATATCCGCCGTGCGGTGTCACCGTCCGGCGTCGGGTCGAATGTCGATATCGTCTCGGTCCGTTTTCCGGCCGGTGCGCGCATCTTCTTCCCGCCGGAGCCGGGGGCTGTGGGCACGCGGCAATATCTCTGGGTCCTGGAGGGCGTGCTTGCGGTGCGTGTCGGGGATGCGCATTACCGCCTTGAGACGGGGGACTGTCTCTTCATGGACATCGCCATCACCCATGCTTTTGAAAACCTGACTGCCGAAGATGTGCGCTACGCCGTGATCATCGAGCGTGGCGCGTGAAGGAAAGGGACCGTCATGACGGCTGAAATTCGTCTTCTTGATGCCGAAACTGCCGTTAATGCGGTGCCGGGGCTGGTCACGCTGCTGGAAGACAGCGTCGAGGACAACGCCTCGATGGGGTTCATGGCGCCCTTCGATGCCATTGCGGCGGAGAGGTTCTGGCGCGAAACGGCCAGGGGCGTTGCGGCTGGCAGTCACATCCTGCTGATTGCCGAAGATGCCGGGCAAATTCTCGGCACGGTGCAGATCGGTTTTGCCCAAAAACCCAATCAACCGCATCGCGGTGATCTGATGAAGCTGATTGTGCTGCGCTCGGCGCGCGGCCGCGGCCTTGCCCGGGCATTGATGGCTGCTGCGGAAGCCGAAAGCGCGCGGCTGGGCCGCTTCCTTCTGGTGCTTGATACGGCGACCGGCTCCACCGCCGAAGCGATCTATCCCGGGCTTGGCTGGACCCGGGTCGGCACGGTTCCCGATTACGCGCTCTACCCGGATGGCGGCTATTGCGGAACGACATTCTTCTACAAAAAGCTTGAGGTTTGATGGAGGTCTTTACCCCGTGGCCCCGCCGGTTCTAGAACCGGTTGAACAGGCGTTCGCACAAGAGGGGAAAGATGCGCGTATTTTATTCCGAAGATCACAAGTTCCGCGATGCGAAGACGGAGCTTCACGGCGGTGAACTGGCAAAACCCTTCGAGGGGCCGTTTCGTGCCGAGTGGATCCTGGCGGCGGTGCGCGAAAAGGGCTTTGCCGATGTCGCCGCACCGGCGCAATACGACCTCTCCGTGCCGCTGAAGCTCCATGATGCCGGCTATGTCGATTTCCTGCAAAAGGCATGGGTGCTCTGGCGTGATGCCGGTTTTGCCACCGAGGCGATCCCGGTTTCGCTGCAGGTGCGCCGTTCCGATCACGCCCGCCCGCCGAAAAACATCGACGGCATGCTCGGCTATTATGCCAATTCCTGCGAAACCTCGATTACCGAGGGAACCTGGCGGGCGGTTGCCGCTGCCAAGGATTGCGCGCTCTCTGCTGCCGACTGGCTGGCCGCGTCCAATCGCTTTGCCTTTTCGCTCAGCCGTCCGCCCGGCCATCATGCCGGCATTGATCTGTTCGGCGGCTATTGCTTCCTGAACAATGCCGCCATCGCGGCCCAGCGTCTGCTGGACAAGGGCGCGGACAAGGTGGCGATCCTCGATGTCGATTTCCACCATGGCAACGGCACCCAGGATGTCACCTATGCCCGCGGCGATATTCTCTTTGTCTCGCTGCATGGCGAGCCGGAGGATGCCTTTCCCTATTTCTGGGGGTTTGCAGAGGAGAAGGGCACAGGCGCCGGTCTCGGTTGCAATGTCAATTATCCGATGCCCCGTGGAACGGGCTGGCCGGCCTATCGCGAAACGCTGGCACTGGCATTGAAGCGCATCGCCGGCTATGGCGCGGATGCGCTTGTCCTGTCGCTTGGTGTCGATACCTTCGAGAAAGATCCGATCTCCTTTTTCAGGCTGGCAACAGACGATTATCTGGAGATGGGAGCGATGATTGCAGGGCTTGGTCTGCCGGTCGCCGTCGTGATGGAAGGCGGCTATGGCGTGGCGGAGATTGGCTATAATGTCGCCAATGTTCTGATCGGGCTGGAACAGGGCTCGTAAGGCGCTGGATATGCGCTTATGCCTTGTGCTAGGTTTCTCATAATGTTCGTTGGTATGTGGAGCGGGACGTGACCTATCGCTATAAGATTGCAACGCTATCGGCTGTTGCGACAATTTTCGTATTTCAGGCCGGTGCTGTTTTCGCCATGTCTCCAGTCGGAGTGGTTTTGCAACCTGAAGTCGACGACACGCTGCATACGCGCGTGCAGGCCGGACCGCCCGGGCCTTGCGGTGATGCACCGCTGCCGCCCTGCAATGCGGAAACGGACGATACGCTGCCACCTGTGGATGGCGTTGACGTCAAAGAGGATGACGATGAGGGTGACATGCCGGGCGAGCCGAAGGGCACGCTGCTGAAGGAAGTCGAGCAGACACCTGAGGCCCAGTCGCTGGAAAAGAACCTGCAGGACACCGAAAAGAAGGACGGCGACTGAGGGTCAGCTGTAAAAATCGACAATGCGCCGTCCGCCGAAATCGCGGACGGCAAATTGCGTATCGAAAATCGCTTCCAGCACGTCTTCCCGGACGATCGCGTCGGGCGTGCCTTCCGCGAAGAACCGGCCATCGCGCATCGCCACGAGCCTGTCGGAATAGGCCGCGGCGAAATTGATGTCGTGCACCACAAGAACCACCGTCTTGCCAAATTCGCCCGCCATGCGGCGGATCAGCCGCATGGTCGCGACGGCATGTTTCATGTCGAGATTGTTGAGCGGTTCGTCGAACAGCATCACCTCGGTATCCTGCGCCAGCACCATGGCGAAAAACGCGCGCTGGCGCTGACCGCCGGAAAGCTGGTCGAGATAGCGGTCCGCGAACGGGGTCAGGTCAGTCACAGCCATGGCACGGGCAACGTGATCGCGATCCTCGGCCGTCATGCGGCCGCGTGACCAGGCAAAGCGGCCAAATCCGACGAGGTCCTCGACCGTCAGCCGTGCCGCAATGTGATTGTCCTGCCGCATGATCGACAGCGTGCGGGCGAGCTTGCGATCATCGCTTTCAAAGACATTCAGACCACTGACGGTGACGTGGCCCGTATCCGGTTTCAGCAGGCGTGCAACAATGGCAAGCAGGGTCGATTTTCCGGCACCATTCGGCCCGATAATACTGGTGACGCCACCTTTGGGGATCGCAAGCGTGACATCGTCGAGCACCTTCGTTTCACCGTAGCTTTTGCTGATGCGGTCAATGGTGATCATCGTGCCACTCCCTTGAGCAGAAGAAGGATGAAGACGATCCCGCCGGCAAATTCGATGATGATCGAAAGGGCGGAGTTGAAATCAAACACCCGTTCCAGCAGCGTCTGACCGCCGACAAGCGTCAGTGCCGCGATCAGTACCGCCGTCGGCAGCACCAGCCGGTGTCTTCCGCCCGGCAGGATGATATAGGCCAGATTGGCCACCAGCAGACCGAAAAACGTGACGGGCCCGACCAATGCGGTCGAAACCGAGACTAATACCGTCACAACGATCAGCGTGATCGTGACAAGCCGGTCATGGGCAATGCCGAGGCTGATTGCCGTCTCGCGGCCGGTCAGCAGAATGTCGAGTTCGGGCAGAAAACGGAAAGCGATCAGTGAGGCGGCAAGGATGGTGATGGCGGAAATGCCAAGCAGACTGGCATCGACGCCATTGAAACTGGCGAAGAAGCTGTCCTGCAGCACCATGAAATCGGTCGGTTCGATCAGCCTTTGCAGAAAGCTTGCCAGGCTGCGGAACAGACCGCCGAACAGAATGCCGACCAGCATGATGAGATGCAGGCTGCGGCGCGTTCCGGCAAACAGGAAGCGGAACAGCAGCAGTGAAAACACCAGCATCGCCGCCGTTTCGACGAGGAAGAGCAGCCTCGGATCCAGCGTGGAGAAGCCCGCCGCCCCGAACAGAAACACCAGGACGGTCTGCAGCAGAACATAGAGCGCGTCAAAACCCATGATCGCCGGCGTCAGGATGCGGTTGGCGACGACCGTCTGGAACAGCACGGTCGAAACGGCGATGGCATAGGCGACCAGCAGAAGGGCCGCGAGTTTCTCGCCACGGAAGGCCAGTACAAAGGACCACGACCCTTTTGCACCCAGCGTCATGAACAGTGCAATGGCAATCAATGTCGCCACGCCCAGCAGGCTGAGGGTGATGATGGCTTTGCGGCGGCGCGGATCAGCCAGCATGGGCACCTCGCCGCAGCAGAAGATAAAGGAAGGTCATCGAGCCGATAATGCCCATCATGGTACCGACCGGGATCTCATAGGGGGCGATCAGCAGCCGGCCGAGGATATCGCAGGCAAGCACCAGCGCTGCCCCGCCGAAGGCGATGATCGGCAGCGTCTTGCGAAGATTGTCGCCAAAGATCAGGCTGACGACATTGGGCACGATCAGGCCGACGAAAGGAATGGTGCCGACCGTGACCACCACGGAAGCGGAGGCGAGCGCGACGATGGCGAGGCCAATCAGCATGGCCCGGCGGTAATTGAGACCGGCGCTGACGGCCACCGCTTCGCCGAGCCCTGCCAGGGTGAACCGGGCTGCCGTGAAATAGGCGAGAATGGCCAGCGCCAGTCCGATCCACAGGAGTTCGTAGCGACCGCGCAGAATCATGGAAAAATCGCCGTTGGACCAGGCACCAAGCGATTGCAGCATGTCGAAGCGATAGGCCAGAAAGCTCGTCACTGCGCCGATGATGCCCGCCAGCATGATGCCCGTCAGCGGCACCATCAGCACTGAGCGGGCGGGAATGCGGCGTACCAGCTGCAAAAACAGCGCGGTACCGGCCAGCGCGAAAAGCGCGGCAAAGACCATTTTCCCGATCACCGGCATGCCCGGGAAGATCAGCATCGCTGTCAGCATGCCAAGAGCGGCTGATTCCGTCGTGCCTGCCGTCGATGGCTCGACGAAACGGTTTTGTGTCAGCATCTGCATGATGGTGCCGGCAATCGCCAGACTGCCGCCAGCGAGGATCAGTGCCAGCGTGCGCGGCAGGCGGCTGGCAACGAGGATCAGGGCAGTGTTATCACTGCCGCCGGCAAGAAGCGAGGATAGCGATACCGATCCCGCGCCGGTCAGCAGGCTGGCGGCGATCAGGATCAGTGAAAGCGGAACGGCGATCGAAATTCTGAGCATTGAAGTCAACTATTTTCGTCATCTTATGGATATAAGATGGCAACAGGTCAAGCACATCTCAGGAGATCGTGTGTTGCGAGCAGGGGAGACCGTATGGGGCTGAGCATATCATCGGGGCGCACGCGCCTGATCGGAAGTCTGGCCGTGGGGCAGCTGATCGGCTGGGGCGCGGGCTTTGACATGTTGTCCGTTACGGCGCGCCCGATGGGCGAAGCACTCGGTATCGCTTATGACCTGCTTTTCGGCGGGCTTACGCTTTTCATGCTGGTTCTGGCTGTCGCCGGACCACCGGTCGGGCGGCTGGTTACACGTTATGGCGCAAGGCCTTTCCTGTCGGCGGGTGCGGTGGTGATGGCGCTGGGCCTTGTTCTGCTCGCAGCCTGCCATGGCCCCATTGGCTATTTCGCCGCCTGGGGGGTGATCGGACTTGGTGGAGCCTTTGCGCTTTCCAATCCTGCCTATGCCGCGATTGTCGAGCGGGAGGGTCGCCATGCACGGCGCGCGATCGGGCTGATGATGATTGTTACCGGCATGTCGGCCGGGTTTGCCTGGCCGCTCTTCAGCTTCGTCGTTGAAAATGCCGGTTGGCGAACGGCGCTTTTTGTCGGTGCAGGGCTCCTGCTTTTCATCGCAGCGCCACTCAATTTTTTCGGACCGGGCCCCCGTCCGGCAAGGACAGCGGCGCAAGGCCGCGATGCTGCCCAGATGCCCTTATTGCTTCCGGCACGAGAAAAGCGGCGCGCCTTTGTGCTGATCGCCCTGTTCTCAACGGCCTTCAGCATTATCGGTTTCGGTATTTCACCGTCGCTGATCGAACTTCTCGGCCTTGCTGGCGCAGGTCCGGCGCTTGCGTTGTCGCTCGCCTCCATGCGTTCGTTTCTCGGTATTTCCGCCCGCGCTGCCGATCTTTTCATCGGGCGCAATGATGATCCGCTGCCGGCGGCCTTTCTGGCGGGATCTCTGCCGCTTCTGGGGGGCGTGGTCGCTATCGTCCTCGCGCCTTCACCAGCCGCAGCCATAGCCTTCGTGCTGCTTTACGGTTTCGGTTCAGGCATGGGGGCGGTCTCGCGGGCCGTTCTGCCACTCGGCTTTTTTGCCCCGGGTGAATATGCGCTGATGGCCGGGCGGATTGCTCTGCCGCAAAATCTTGCAACGGCAGTGGCGCCGCTGCTTTTCAGTCTTTGTCTTGCCAGACTGGGTTTCGTGGTGGCTCTGGTCGCTGTTGTCATGTTGGCACTTGTTGCGCTCACCGCCGTCTGGTGTCTGGCTGGGCTCAGGGCACGTTCCGCCCTCAGACCGGGCACGCAAATGTGAGGTGAAAAACGGATCTCCGATCTTGCCTTGTTCATCGGTTTCAATATGTTGATGAATAAAGTCAAGAATAGGAGAAGCACCCTTGTCCCTGATACCGTCTGCCCTCAGCCGCCTGTCTCTTGCGGCGGCCCTTTGGGCCTTCACCGCGCTGCCCTCGCTTGCTGAAATGATCTCGGTCACCCATGCCAGTGGCACAACGCAGGTCGAGCGTGATCCCAAGACTGTGGTTGTTTTCGATCTTGCCTCGCTGGACACGCTGAATGCACTGGATGTGAAAGTGGCCGGTGTCCCGAGTGCACCATTGCCGGACGAACTGAAGCAATATGCCGGCGATGATTATGACAAGGTCGGCTCGCTGTTCGAACCGGACTTCGAGGCGGTCAATGCGCTTCAGCCGGATCTCATCATTGTCGCCGGCCGTTCGCAGCCGAAATATGCCGATCTGGCGAAGATTGCACCGACCATCGACCTGACCATCGACAATGCGCACTTCCTTGACAGCGTTGAGGCCAATGCCCGCACGCTCGGCCAGATCTTTGACCGCCAGGACGAGGTTGAGGCAAGGATTTCGGCGCTTGAACAATCCGTGACCGCGCTGCAGGGACTGACGGAGAATGCCGGTACGGCACTGGTGCTGCTGACCACCGGCGGCAAGGTCTCGGCTTTCGGGCCTGGTTCGCGTTTTGGCAATGTCTATGATCTCTATGGCTTTGCGGCTGCCGATCCGGGCCTCGATGTCGGCACGCACGGGCAGGCGGTTTCCTTCGAATATATTCTGAAGACCAATCCGGACTGGCTCTATGTCCTCGATCGCGACGCCACGATCGGCCAGACCGGCACTGCGGCTTCGGTGCTGCTCGACAATGATCTCGTCGACCAGACCACCGCCTGGAAAAAGGGGCAGGTCATCTATCCCGATGGCGGTCTGCTTTATCTGACGACAGGTGGACTTTATGCGGAACAGGCGCTGGTGGATCAGGTCGCCGCACGGCTGAAGGGCGAGGCAAAAGACTGACCGGCCATCACCGCCGACAGTGCAGACAGCCAGGGAGGGCGTCGCCGAAGGGTGGCGCCCTTATTGTTTCCTTATATTTCATCAATGCCGGGAAAAGGCCCGCAATTCGTCTGCTTAGGTCGCTAGAGCCGAGCTGGAGCCGGTTCCTTTGCTGATCTTGTCGTGAGGCAGACGCGCCGGTCTCTTCCGCCAGTCGCGGATTGTGCTTTCATCTCTCGAACCGACGGACCATTGATGATGACCGGAAATGCAGCAAGATCTCTCATTGGCGGCTTGGCGCTGGTGTTCGTCACGCAGACCACGGCGCCAGCCCAAGCAATGCCGCTCGCCGCGGCGCCTGGCACTGGCAGCGCTCAGCATGTGATCAAGGTACAGTCGCGGGGCGGCTATTGGTACGACGGGCCCAGGGCGGGCTACTGGTATGAGGAGCCGGGCTACTATTACTACGAGGACGACTATTATTACCGCGATCTTCCTCCACCCCCGCCCGAACGGTACAGAAGCGACGGCAGAGATGATGACTGGGTCCCCGCTGCCGTGCTGGGGGCGGGTGCACTGATCCTGGGCGGTGTCATCGCCGCATCGAACAACACCAGCAATCAGTTCACCGCGCCGATCACCAGCGGCATCAATCCGCGTCACTACGACTGGTGTGCCGAGGCCTACCGGTCCTATCGCCCCGCCGACAATACGTTCCAGTCCTATGGTGGTCCGCGGCAGCAGTGCTTCTCACCCTATTACTAGGAGCATGGCGCGCGCCGGGCGCTGCCCTTCGCGCCGGCCACACAAGGGAGGTGTCACCATCTCTATTCTGCGCCTCTTGCTTTGCCGGCAATGCCCTGTCGTTCCGGCTCAGCCCGTCATTTCTCTACAAGGCCCCCGTTAAGTTCCGGTTCAGCTCGCTTTTGCTAGATCAGGACATCGAGTGGCGGACCGGCAGTGTTTTGCTGGAACCGGGTTACCGCCGTAGCGTTTATCTCCGATGAATAGGAGTAGGACCATGCGTGGATATGTGAAGAACACTGTGATCGGTCTGATGTCAGCCGCTCTGGTGGCTGCTGCCACCTTGCCGGCAAATGCCATGCCGATCTCGGCACCGGATCACCACGGTGCCATTGTGAACGTGCAGGGCCCGCCGCCCGGCCGCGGATGGCATGGCGGTCCGCCGCCGCGCGGAGGCTGGGGTGGCCCGCCGCCGCGTGGAGGCTGGGGCGGCCCACCGCCGCGTGGTGGCTGGGGTCCGCCGCCTGGCCCGCCGCCCTATAATGGCTGGGGCTGGAATGGCAATGGCTGGGTGCCTCTGGCTGCCCTGGGCGCGGGCGCGCTGATCATCGGTGGTGCGATTGCGGCCGGCAACAACAATAACGGCTATGCCGCGCCCGGAGGCAACATCAATCCGCGCCATTACCAGTGGTGCGAGGACCGCTATAAATCCTATCGGGCCTATGACAACAGCTATCAGCCCTATAACGGGCCGCGGCAGCAGTGTTACTCCCCCTATTACTGACCGGGGACAGATGCGAAGAAGGCCGGAACGCGTTTCCGGCCTTTTTCATATGTGCATGGAACGGGCAGCCCTTCATGCATCGACCGTGTAAACGGCGCGCTCGGGCCATCGATGTTAATTTGCGGTTCAGAAAGCATTTGTTAGCTTTCTTGCAGCAACGCAGATTCAGCATCTTCCCTGGAACCGATGGCTGACATATGCGTTTGTTATCGGTCAAGAGGAGTATGAGAATGCTCGATTACGCAAAAAAGACCCTTGTCGGTGCCTTTGCCATGGTCTGTGTTGCTGCGGTTGCCGTGCCAGCCAGTGCCATGCCGGTCATCGCAACACCCGTTTCCGGCGATCAGCCGAATATTATCACGGTCCAGGGGCCACCGCCCGGCCATGGCGGCTATCGCCCGCCGCCAGGTCCGCCCCCGCACAGCAACTGGGGCTGGAACGGGAATGCCTGGGTTCCCCTGGCAGCGCTCGGAGCCACGGCGCTGATCATTGGCGGAGCGGTTGCTGCAGGAAACAATGCCAATAATGCTGCGCCCGGAGGCAACATCAATCCGCGCCACTACCAGTGGTGCGAGGATCGCTACAAGTCCTATCGGGCCTATGACAATAGCTATCAGCCCTATAACGGGCCGCGTCAGCAGTGCTATTCGCCCTATTACTGAATAGCCGATATCGGATGTGAAATGGGCCGGAGCAACGTCTCCGGCCTTTTTCTTTGCCTCAGACCTGTTTCGTGAGGCAGGCAACGGCCTCGACATGGGGGCTCCAGAGGAACTGGTCGATCGGGGTGATGCTGTCGACCCGATAGCCGCCAGCAACAAGGATCTCCAGGTCGCGGGCGAGGGTCGCCGGGTTGCAGCTGACAGCAACAATCTTCGGCACGATCGAACGGGCCAGTTCTTCCGCCTGTTCGCGGGCGCCTGCGCGTGGCGGGTCGAAGACGACACCGTCAAAGATTTTCAGTTCCTGCGGCATCAAGGGCCGGCGGAAAAGATCGCGCCGCTCGACGCTGACCGGCTTGAGCCCCTGCTGGTTGCGCGCGGCGTGATCGAGTGCGCCAAGCGCCGGAGCGCTCGATTCCACCGCGTGAACGCGCGCCTCGCGCGCCAGTCGCAACGCAAATGTACCGAAGCCGGAAAATAGATCGGCAACCCGTTTCGAACCGGCAAGGTGTGCAAGAACGAGTCGTGCCATCGTCTCCTCGGCGGTGATGCTGGCCTGACTGAAGGCTGCCGGCGGCGGCACCAGCGCGACACCGTCAATGGCAAGGGTCGGCTTGTCGGGTTCCACGAGGATTTCGTCGTCGATCGACAGCCGGGCAATGCCCTTCAGGGTCAGCGCCGCCTTGATGGCCGCCTGACGGCGTTTCTCCGAAGGCTTTTTCAGCCCCGAAAAGGCGATATCGAGACCTGTTGCCGTCTCCAGAACCGCGATGCGGAACGGCTCGGCACTGGAGGCAAGGATACCTGCCAGCAGCTTGAAGGCAGAAAAGCGTGCCACCAGCGAGGGCAGCAGGACCGGACATTCCTCAATGGCAACAATGTGATGGCTTGAAGGGCTTGAAAAGCCGAAGACAATTCCTGTCTCCGTCTTCCGTCCGGCAAAACTGGCCCGCCGGCGCTCACCCGGTGCCGCCTCCACCAATGGTTCGACGGGACAGTCGATATGGTGAAAGGCGAGGGCATCGGTGACAAGTGCGGTCTTGAACGCCCGATAGCCCTCAGGCCCCAGATGCTGCAGCGAACACCCGCCGCAGGTGCCGTTCGTGCCATCCGGGCCGAAGTGCCGACAGACCGGCGCAATGCGCTCCGGTGCGGGCGTCTTCAGCGCCAGCAATGTGCCGTGGTCCTTGTTTCGGGCGATCATCACCTCTTCGCCCGGCAGGGTGAACGGCACGAAGACGGGTCCCCTGGCGATTCCGTCACCCTGGCTGCCGAGCCTCTCGATCGTTACGGTTTCAGCGCTCATGCTGTCTTTATGTCCTTTCAAGACTTTCTGCCGCCGAGCAGATATTCGATATTGCCGTCGCCGCCTTCAATGGGGGAAGTGGTCACTCCGAGACTTTTCCAGCCGCAGGTCTGCACCAGCCAGCTCTCCAGATCTTTTGCCACCGCTGCGCCCAGAGCCGCGTCCTTCAGCAGACCCTTCTTGCCGATCGCCTCGCGTCCTGCCTCGAATTGCGGCTTGACCAGCAGCACACAGCAGGCCCCCGGAGCGGCGATCTCCAATGCCGGCGGCAACGCCAGTTTCAGCGAAATGAAGGAGACATCGGAGACGATGAAATCGAAAGGGCCATCGCCGATATCCGTTCGCGCAAGTTGACGGGCATTCAGCCCCTCAAGATTGGTGACGCGCGGGTCATCGGCGATTTTCGCGGCCATCTGGCCGTGTCCGACATCGACAGCCGTCACATGTGATGCTCCGGCCTCCAGCAGAACCTGCGTGAAACCGCCGGTCGAGGCGCCGATATCAAGCCCATGGCAGCCTTCCGGCGACAGGCCGAAATGCTCAAGGCCATGGACCAGTTTCAGTGCTGCCCGCGAGACATAGCGGCTGGCCGGATCGTCGATGGTGATGTCGGCATCCGGCGCCACCGTTTCGCCGGGCTTTCTGGCAATCCGGCCGTCAACCTGCACGGTGCCGCGCTGGATCGCATCGCGCGCCCGCGAGCGCGTGTCGAAACGGTTGAGCGCGACCAGAAGCTGGTCAAGGCGCATTGGGGTGAGGGATCCGGACATAGGCGGTCCTTGAACGGTTTTTCTGCCCGGCGCAAGCGCTTTCGGCGTCAGCCATTCAGCCGATCGTGCCCGTGGCAATGCGGGTCTGGCCGAGGGCTGCAAAAACCGTGTCGACAATCCCTTCCCGATCAAGCCCGGCACGGGCATACATGGCTTCGGGCTTTGCCTGTTCGACCCACAGATCGGGCATCACCATCTGCCGCACCTTCAGGCCGTGATCAATCAGGCCCTCATTGGCGAGGAATTGCAGCACATGGGCACCAAAGCCCCCGGCGGAACCTTCCTCGATCGTCACCAGGACTTCATGGTGGCGGGCCAGCTGGCGGATCAGATCAAGGTCCAGCGGCTTGGCAAAGCGCGCGTCGGCCACCGTGGTCGAAAGGCCGGCGGCATTGAGCAGCTGTGCCGCCTCAAGGGTTTCGCCAAGGCGTGTGCCAAAGGACAGGAGCGCCACCTTGGTGCCCTCGGTCATGATGCGGCCCTTGCCGATTTGGAGGATTTCGCCGCGGGCGGGCATCTCGATGCCGCGGCCTTCGCCGCGCGGATAGCGGAAGGAAATCGGCCCTTCATCATAGGCGGCAGCGGTACGTACCATATGTTTCAGCTCTGCCTCGTCGGCAGCGGCCATGACAACGAAACCGGGCAGGGTGGCAAGGTAAGTCGTATCGAAGGAGCCGGCATGGGTTGGCCCGTCGGCGCCGACAAATCCGGCACGGTCGATGGGGAAGCGCACGGGCAGGCCTTGCAGCGCCACGTCATGCACCACCTGGTCATATCCGCGCTGCAGGAAGGTCGAATAAAGTGCGCAGAAGGGTTTCATGCCCTCGGTGGCAAGTCCTGCGGCAAAGGTGACGGCATGCTGTTCGGCAATGCCGACATCGAAGATCCGCTTCGGAAATACGTTCTGGAACTTGTCCAGACCTGTGCCTGACGGCATGGCAGCGGTGATGGCGACGATCTTGTCATCATGCGTTGCCTCCTGCACCAGTGCTTCGGCAAAGACGCTGGTATAGCTCGGCGCGTTCGGCTTGGCCTTGGTCTGATGACCGGTCACCACATCGAAACGGCTGACGGCGTGGCACTTGTCGGCTGCCGCTTCTGCCGGGGCATAGCCCTTGCCCTTTTGCGTGACGACATGGATCAGAACCGGGCCATGGGCATTGTCACGGACATTGCGCAGCACGGGCAGCAGGTGCTCGAAGGAATGGCCGTCAATCGGGCCGATATGGTAGAAACCAAGCTCCTCGAACATGGTGCCGCCAGTGACAAACCCACGGGCATGGCCGACCACGCGCGAGATCGCCTTATCAACGGACTTGCCGAGATACTGGGTCAGCCGCTTGGAGAAATCACGGATTTCGAGATAAGCGCGCCCCGAGGCGAGACGGGCGAGATAGGCGCTGAGCGCGCCGGTTGGCGGCGCAATCGACATGTCATTGTCGTTCAGAATGACGATCTGGCGTGCGCCGAGCGCACCGGCATTGTTGAGCGCCTCGAAGGCCATGCCGGCAGACATGGCGCCATCGCCGATGACGGAGATGACATTGCGCGTCTCGCCCTTGAGATCCGCCGCAACGGCCATGCCGAGCCCTGCGGAAATCGAGGTGGACGAATGGCCTGCGCCGAAGGGGTCATATTCGCTCTCGGCGCGGCGGGTGAAGCCGGAAAGCCCGTCTTCCTGGCGCAGAGTCGTCATCCGGTTGCGCCGGCCGGTCAGGATCTTGTGCGGATAGCACTGATGACCGACATCGAAGATCAGCCGGTCTTCAGGCGTGTTGAAGACCTTGTGGATTGCAAGCGTCAGTTCGACCACGCCCAGTCCGGCTCCAAGATGGCCACCAGTGCGCGACACAGCGTCGATCATCGCCTCGCGAACTTCCTGAGCCAGCTGCGGCAGCTCGCGATCATCGATCGCGCGGAGGTCGGACGGGACGTTGATCTTGTCGAGCAGGCGCGTTTTTGACGGTACCGTCACTGTTTCTTGCCTCTTGGTGGCCGTATCGCGGTCACTGTTTCTGGTTTTGCATCGCGCTGACATCTTAGGGTCGGCTTACACGGAATATAAGATTTCTTCTTAACCAATTTCAGTGGCCGGGCAAAGGAACAAATTCTGTTTCGTCTCCCGCGACCAGTCCGAAACGCTTCTGTTTCCAGTCTTCCTTGGCCTGTTCTATCCGTTCCCTGGAGGATGAAACGAAATTCCACCATATGTGGCGGGGGCTCTCCAGCGCTGCACCGCCAAACAGCATCAGCCTGCATCCGGCGGGGGCGCCACCTGTGAGCGTGACCGTATCGCCTGGTCTCAGCACCAGAAGCTGTTCGGGCCCGAACATGTCATCGGCAATTTCGAGATTGCCTGAAAGAATGTAGATCGCCCGTTCTTCATGCGCTGCAGCAAAGGAAAGCCGTCCGCCCGCTTCCAGTGCGAGATCGACCATCAGCGTGTCGGAAAATGTGGCGACCCGGGAGGCGAGGCCGGCGAAATTGCCGAGCACGACCCGGCCGGAAACGCCCGTGTCGCTCAGTTCGGGCAGCTGATCCCGCTCGGTATGGCCGAAGCAGGGATCCATCTCTTCCTTTGCTTCAGGCAGCGCCAGCCAGGTCTGGACACCGGAGAGCGTGTGGCAGGCATCGCGCAGATCTTCCGGTGTGCGCTCCGAATGGGCAATGCCTTTGCCGGCCGTCATCAGATTGACGTCGCCGGGCCGGATCACCAGCTGGTTTCCCAAGGTGTCGCGATGCTTGATCTCGCCTTCGTTCAGATAGGTCACGGTCGAGAGGCCGATATGGGGGTGCGGCTTCACGTCCAGAGCATTGAGCCCGGTAATACGGGCGGGGCCCATGCGGTCGAAGAAGATGAAGGGGCCGACCAGCCGCCGCTTGATGGTCGGCAGCGCCCGCCTTACCTCGAAATCGCCGATATCGCTGGTGCGCGGGATGATCAGCTGGCTGATCGCGTCACAGGATGGTGCGTCGCCCGGTTCCGGATCCTTGCCTGGAAAAAAAGACATCGGCGCCTCCTTGCTGGGTTCAGGCCTCGTCGAGCGGTTCGGCCCCGGCTGGTGTGCCGGAACGATCGAGGCGGATCTTCTCGACTCGGGCTTCTGCTGCATTCAGAAGCTTTTCGCAATGCTTTTTCAGCTCTTCACCGCGGGCGTAGATGGCAATCGATTCGTCCAGCGCCACATCGCCGCGCTCCAGCCGTGCGACGATGCGTTCCAGCTCCTCGACGGCGCGCTCGAAGGTCATGTCGGCGATCTTTGCGGGTTTGGCGGCATCGGTCATGGTTGTCCTCTTTCGTCATTCTCGGCCATTCGGGCCATTTCTGCTTGGCGGGGATCATAGCCGTCTTCGGCGGCTCTGACGAGGTAGAGGCGGTCAAAAGCCACTGCTCAATCTCGAGATCCCCTGGCATCGGTGCTGCGTCGTCGTCGCGCAATGCAATGCAGGCATGGTCTTGACCTTGCAAAGGTTCTATAGATTGAGTTTAAGACCGCTGCCGGCAAAGATTTCCGGCGGTTCCGGAGCCTCCTGGCTTCGAAAGGCGCCCGGCGTTTCAGGGTGCTTCAGTTTAAGAAGGTTTGCGCGATGGACGAAAGACATCCTGAGAGGAGCGAGTTCAGGGTTCCTTACCGGGATATCGATATGCATGGGCGCATGCATACCGCTGCCTATATCGAACATGCTGAGGAAGCGCTGGCCAATTTCTGGCGCTACCGCCCGGAAGTGGCCAAGGAGCCTGCTTATGTGGTGCGTAAGGTCAGTTGTACTTTCTATCGCGGCCTGCGCAACGGCGAAATGGCGCGTCTGACGGTCAGAACCGCCAAGATTGGCGGCAAGACGGTGGGTTTCAACGTGGTGATGGAAGCGGGAAACGAGATTGCCGCCGAGGTCGATCTCCTCTGGGCCGCCGTCCAGTATGAAACCGGTGAATCGGCACCGCTGCCGGAGGCGACGCGCGACTGGCTCTATTCTTTCCTCGATTGAGGACCTTACGTTCCTCAATGGCATTTCAAGCGGGCGGGACAGTGATGTCCCGCCCGCTCTGTATTTCAGGCGCGCCGTGGCAGCAAGGGGTAGCCGATCATGACTGCGCGGGCGGCAAGGGCGGCAAGCCCCGCCTTGATCAGGTCCCCTGGAATGAAGGCGAGGCCGGACACGAAGGCGGCAGGCAGGCCCATGCCGACACCGAAGGCCAGCCAGGCCATCCCGCAGGCATAGACCACGACAATGCCGCCAATGGCAGCGGCGGCGAAGAAACCCGTCAGCTGTGCGATCGGGCGGCTATTGCGGGCAGCGCGTTCGGCGATCAGGCCTGCGACAAAGGCGCCGGGGATCCAGCCGATCAGATAGCCGACCGTCGGGCCGGCAAAGACGGCAAGGCCGCCACGGCCACCGGACAGAACCGGCAGGCCGATCGCGACGAGCAGAATGACCAGCAAAATGGCAAGCGTCCCGCGTTTGGCGCCGAGGATCAGCCCCGCCAGCATGACGCCAAGCGTCTGTGCCGTGATGGGGACGGGAATGAAGCCAAGCGGGATCGGCGGCAGGGCGCCAAGCGCAACAATGATGGCGGCAAACAGGGCCACGAGAACAAGATCGCGGGTGCTCATTCGGTCTTCCTTCTTTTTTGCGGTCTGCGGATGCCGCGCGCATCAATGGCTGCAGCAACCTGATCCGCATCCTTCAGGGTCAGGATCAGGAGCGGGATTATGACGCTTCCGGTTTTCGGCGCAAGGCCACGGGCGCGATGGGCATCGCGGATCGCGCCATAACGGGTCAGAATTTCGGGGACAAAGCGGATCACAAGGCCGACGGAAAGGCCGATATCGGCGGCATTGACGAGACCTATGCGTTCCAGCGGCCTTGCCCAGCGGGTGATGACGTCGATGAAGTCGGCAATCGTTGTCGTCGCCGTCACCGTCGCGCCAAACAGCATCAGAGCGGTCAGCTGCGATACCATGACCGCCGTTGGCACAGGGCCGGAGAAAATCAGGTTCACAATGCCGACGAGAAGGATGGCACCGACGATCGGCAGCAGCCGGGCGATCGAGGCTTTCAGGCCAAGCGGCAGAATGGCGTAGCTTATCAGTGCCAGGAGCAGAAGGGCGGCGAGGGCTGCGGGACTGGTGCTGGCGAAAAGCGCTACCGAGAACGCCACCAGCCCGGCGATTTTCACACCCGGTGAGAAGCGGTGAAAGATCGTATTGCCGTCGACAAAGAGCGTCTGCATCAGCCATTCATCTCTTCATAGCGCGCGATCACGCTGTCAGGCGCGCCATCGGCGACGATGACGCCCTGGTCGAACAGCAGGACGCGCTGCATATCCGCCATCAGCGCCAGATCGTGGGAAATGACGATCAGATCTTCGGCGAGCGTGTTGATGGCGGTGCGGACGATGGCGCGGTTCTTGAGATCGAGCTGGTTGGTCGGCTCATCGAGGATGACGAGCGAGGGGCGCGGCGCCAGAACGGCAGCAAGGGCAGCAAGCTGCAGTTCGCCGCCGGACAGTTCATGCGCGCGGCGATCGGCAAGATGGGCGATGCCAAGCCGTTGCAGCGTCTCGGCAATGCGCAGATCGATCATCTCTTTCGCAAGGCCACGGGCCTTCAGGCCAAGGGCGATGTCGTCCTTCAGGATTGGCAGAATGATCTGGTTCTGCGGGTTCTGGAATACAAAGCCGGCATCGGCCATCACCGTCTGCCTGTCCTTGACCGTATCGTGGCCATTGACAATGACACGACCGGCCGTCGGAGCGGAAAGTCCGTTGATCAGCCGGGCAAATGTGGTTTTGCCCGAGCCGTTGAGGCCGATAATGCCGATCCGGTGCTCGCCGAGCGACAGCTTCAGCGGGCTCAGGATTGTTCGCCCCTCAAGTTGCACCGCTGCATCTTCAAAGATGATCTGCACATCCGCCTCCGTGTCCGTTGCCGGTTCTTATAGAGGCCTGCCGATGGTTTCGAAAGCCGCAGGCAGCGCTTTGAACAGCCAAGCCGGCGCGGTGGCCGCCTTTCGAAGAAAATCCGGATGCGTTGTTCACCTTTTGTCCGAATCGGGCTAACGTCGCTCCATGATCACCACTATCGCCAACGAAGATGCGCGGCGCATCTTTCTCGCCCGCCAGGGGCTTTGCGAACGGATCCCGGCAGGTGCCGGGCGGCAGGGGCTTTTGTCGCTGATCGAGATGCTCGGTTTCGTGCAGGTTGATTCCATTCGCACCGTCGAGCGGGCGCATGACCTGATCCTGTGGTCGCGCTTTCCCGGCTATCGCCACGCCCAGCTTGCGGACCTCTTGGAAAAGGACCGGTCGCTGTTTGAGCACTGGACTCATGATGCGGCGATCATCCCGACGCGGTTCTATCCCTACTGGAAGCATCGTTTTGCCCGCGAGCAGGTCCGGCTTCTGGAGCGCTGGCGCAAATGGCGGGCGGCGGGCTTCGAGGAGGTCATCGAGGAAACGCTGGCGATGGTGCGTGATAGCGGACCGGTCATGGCGCGGGACCTGAAGTCAGACGAACATGTCTCCGGCGGCTGGTGGAACTGGCATCCGGGCAAGACGGCTCTCGAATATCATTGGCGCACCGGAAATCTTTCCATCTGCCATCGGGTCAATTTTCAAAAGGCCTATAATCTGTCTGAACGGGTAATCCCGGATGCGTGGCGAAATGCCAGTGTCGACCATGACGCCTTTGTTGACTGGGCCTGCCGCGCAGCGCTGACCCGGCTCGGCTTTGCCACGCCGGGTGAGATTGCCGCCTTCTTCGATATCATCACGCCGCAGGAGGCACGGGCCTGGGTCGAGGCAAACCGCGACGGGCTGGCCGATGTCGAGATCGGGCTGGCGGAAAAGGGCAAGAGCCGACAGGCGGTAGCGCTGGCCGAGGACGTCGCCAGCCTTCACGATGTGCCGGAGCCGCCATCACGCGTCAGGGTGCTCAGCCCCTTCGATCCGCTGTTGCGCGACCGCGCCCGCATCGAGCGGCTGTTCGGCTTTTTCTATCGCATCGAAGTCTTCGTGCCGGAGCCGAAACGGCAATATGGCTATTACGTCTTTCCGCTGCTCGAAGGCACGAAGCTGATCGGCCGGATCGACATGAAGGCGGAGCGCAAGCGGGATGCGCTGGAGGTCAGGCAGTTGTGGCTGGAGCCGGGCGTGAAGGCGAGTGCCGGACGTCTGGCAAAGCTTGACGCCGAGCTTGCCCGGCTTGCCCGCTTCACCGGTGTCGCCCGGGTCGAATATCTTGATGGCTGGCAGCCCGGCTGATCAGTCGAGTCGTCCGGTCTGACCGCGATCGCGCAGATAATGGTCAGCGACGGCGCAGGCGAGCATCGCCTCGCCGATCGGCACGGCGCGGATGCCGACGCAGGGGTCATGGCGGCCCTTGGTTCTGAGATCGACATCATGGCCGTCACGGTCGATCGTGCGGCGTGGCGTCAGGATCGAGGAGGTCGGCTTGATGGCGAAACGCACGACAATCGGCTCTCCGGTGGAAATGCCGCCGAGAATGCCGCCGGCATGGTTGGACAGAAACAGCGGCTTGCCATCATTGCCCATGCGCATTTCATCGGCATTTTCCTCGCCGGTCAGCTCTGCGGCGTTGAAACCTTCACCGATCTCGACGCCCTTGACCGCATTGATCGACATCATCAGCGCGGCAATATCCTGATCCAGCTTGGCGTAGATCGGCGCGCCAAGGCCAGCCGGCACGCCTTCGGCAACGACTTCCACCACGGCGCCGACGGAGGATCCGGCCTTGCGGATGCCGTCGAGATAATCTTCCCATACGGGCACCATCTCGGGGTCCGGGCAGAAGAAGGGGTTGTTGTCGACTTCGTTCCAGTTCCAGTTGGCACGGTTGATCCGGTGCTTGCCGATCTGGGTCAGTGCCGCGCGATAGGTCACGCCAGGCAGCACCTTGCGGGCGATTGCGCCAGCGGCAACGCGGGCGGCGGTCTCACGGGCGGACGATCGTCCGCCGCCGCGATAATCGCGGATCCCATATTTGACGTCATAGGTGTAATCGGCGTGGCCGGGGCGGTATTGCCGGGCGATCTCGCCATAATCCTTCGAGCGCTGATCGGTGTTTTCGATCATCATCGAAATCGGCGTGCCGGTGGCAATCATCGTCACGCCGTCCTCATCCATCATCACGCCCGAAAGCACCTTCACTTCATCGGCCTCGCGGCGCTGGGTGACGAAACGCGACTGTCCTGGCTTGCGGCGGTCGAGGAAATGCTGGATTTCGGCGAGCGTGAATTTCACACCGGGCGGGCAGCCGTCAACGACGCAGCCGAGCGCCGGACCGTGGCTCTCGCCCCAGGTGGTGACACGGAAGAGGTGACCGAAGGTGTTATGCGACATGAAAGCCTTCTCCAGCGCGGTTCCTTGATGAACGCCGCAACGCTGTAAAGCAATTGGCGCCTGAGGGAAAGGCTTTGCCGCGTGATTGGCTCAGTCCAGCCAGTCGATCGTGTTTCTGGCAAGATCGATCTTCAGCACCTTGTCCTGCGGAATATCGGTCATGGCGGCGGCATCGGGTTCAAGGCCGGCAATTAGGCGGAACATGGCGCGGATCACGCCGCCATGGCAGACACAGACCGTCGGGCCGACGACATCCTTCATCCAGGCTCCGATCCGCCAGGATAGAATCTCATAGCTTTCAGCGCTTGTCCCGGGCGGCACAAACGCCCATTTGTCGTGCTCGCGTTCTTCGATCAGTTCGGGATAGTCGACGGCAAGCTCCTTCAGGGTGCGGCCTTCCCAGTCTCCGAAGGAAAGCTCCTTCAGCCGTTCATCGGTGCGGTAGAGTTCCGGTGTCAGCCCCATGGCAGCGCGGGCGCGCTCCATCGTCTCGCGGGTTCTGGACAGAGGGCTTGCGACAAAATCGAAAAGGCCGGTATCGGCACCGAGGATCGCTTTCAGCTTGACGCCATTGCCGCGGGCCTGTTCCCGGCCGATATCATTCAGCGGAATGTCTTTCTGGCCCTGCATACGGGCCTCGGCGTTCCAGTCCGTCTGGCCGTGACGGATCGCATAGATCAGCAATGTGCTTGTCCCCGGTAAGGTCTTGCCCGGCAGGAGCCGGTAAATCTATCATCGCTTAAAACAGTTTCGGCGCGGATCTGGTTCCGCGCCGAGAAAAGATGATCAGTCCTTGGCAACCGAAATATCCGGCGCATCGACCGACTTCATGCCGACGACGTGATAGCCGCTGTCGGCGTGGAGCACCTCGCCGGTGATCGAGGTCGACAGGTCCGACAGCAGGAAGAGGGCGGAATTGCCGACTTCCTCGATCGTGACATTGCGCTTCAGCGGCGAATTATATTCGTTCCACTTCAGGATATAGCGGAAATCGCCGATGGCGGAGCCTGCCAGCGTCTTGATCGGACCGGCGGAAATGGCGTTGACGCGAATACCGCGTCCGCCGAGATCGACAGCCATGTAGCGCACACTGGCTTCAAGTGCTGCCTTGGCAACACCCATGACGTTGTAGTGTGGCATGACCTTTTCCGCACCGTAATAGGTGAGGGTGATCATCGAGCCGCCGTCATTCATCATCTTCTCGGCGCGGTGGGCAACGGCGGTGAAGGAGTACACCGAGATGTCCATCGAGCGGGCGAAATTGTCACGCGAGGTGTCGATATAACGG
This sequence comes from Martelella sp. HB161492, assembly GCF_013184775.1. GTDB lineage: Bacteria > Pseudomonadota > Alphaproteobacteria > Rhizobiales > Rhizobiaceae > Martelella. The sequence continues at coordinate 48,919 of NZ_JAATVV010000012.1, read as the reverse complement.
CCGGTCAGCTCTTCCTTGTCGGAAAAGGCGATGCAGTGGACGACGAAGTCGATCTTGCCCCAGGCGGCTTCGAGGTCGTCGAAAACCTTGTTGATGGTGTCGGGGTCGGTCACATCGCAATGGCCGATCAGCAGGGCGTCAAGCTCTGCCGCCAGGGGTTCGACGCGCTTCTTCAGGTTGTCACCCTGCCAGGTGAGCGCGATCTCCGCACCTGCATCACGACACGCTTTGGCAATACCCCATGCGATCGACCGGTTGTTGGCGACACCCATGATGATGCCGCGTTTGCCTTTCATGAGGCCGGATGCTTCAGCCATATATCGGTGCTCCTTGAGACTGTCTTCCACTTTGCCTATGGCATAGGCAGCAATGCGGTTCAAGCAGTGTGAACCCCGTGGCGATCGCTTTAGCCCTGGAAAAGCCTATTGCCAAGCCCCTGTGAATTGTGCTCACTCGCTTTGAACCTTCGGGGCGTCGGATTGCTTTTGCAAGTGAGTCCTTTCAGGCCGGTTCGCTTCTTTGTCGTTGTTCTTGCGCCAGTCGTTCCGATAAGGCAACGCTTTTATTCCAGGGAGTAGCACCATGGCTGATGTACAAGGGAACGCCGCTGATTTCACAGCGGAAAATGACCCGTTCGAACTTTTCGGAAAATGGCTGAAAGATGCCGAAGCCAGCGAGGTGAACGACCCGAATGCTGTCGCTATCGCGACTGTGGATGAGAACGGCCTGCCCAATGTCCGCATGCTGCTGATGAAGGGCTTTGACCTCAACGGTTTCGTCTTTTACACCAATTTCGAGAGCCAGAAGGGTCGGGAACTGCTTGGCCAGCCAAAGGCCGCCATGTGCTTTCACTGGAAATCGCTGCGCCGGCAGGTCCGGCTGCGCGGCCCTGTGGAAGTGGTCGCCGATGCCGAAGCGGACGCTTATTTCGCCTCGCGTGCCCGTGGCAGCCGAATCGGTGCCTGGGCTTCGAAGCAGTCGCGGCCGCTGGAAAGCCGGTTTGCGCTGGAAAAGGCCGTTGCCCAGAATACCGCCCGCTACGGCGTCGGCGAAATTCCGCGTCCGCCCTACTGGTCCGGTTTCCGGCTGAAACCGGTCTCGATCGAATTCTGGCGCGATGGCAAGTTCCGTCTGCATGACCGGATCGAGTTTCGCCGCGAAAATCCGGAAGGCGGCTGGCAGAAGGTGCGGATGTATCCGTAAAAGGTCAGACAGGATCTATCGAAGGGAGGACGATATGGCAGTTGCAGAATTGACCGAAGCCGAGGTGGCCGCTCAGGAGGAACGGCTGGTCTTTTCCGAATTCACCGAGGTGACCGCCTTTGATGTCGGCTGCCGTCTGGTCGAGCGGGCGCGCGCGGAGAACGCGCCCGTGGTGATCGATATTCGCACGCCCGACCGGACCTTGTTCCACGCCGCGCTCACCGGGGCGACGCCTGCCAATGATATCTGGGCGATGCGCAAATCCAATGTCGTCTTCCATTTTCACCGCGCCTCCATGGCCATCCAGCTGATGCATGCCCGAAAAGGGGCGTCAATCGGCCCGCAGATCGGGCTCGATCCGATGGATTATGCTGATCATGGCGGCAGCTTTCCCGTCCGTGTCGTTGGCGCCGGGGTGATCGCCGCCATCACCGTATCCGGCCTCGCCAGCGCTGAGGATCATGGCATGATCGTTTCGGTATTTGAGGGGCTTGAGCGCTGATCAGACGGCCGGCGTCCAGCCGGTCTGATCGCCGGTGGTCCGGGCCCTGACTTCCGGGGAGGCGAGGCAAGAGGCAAAGGCCTCATAGCCGGTGGCGCCGCGGAACGGTGGCACGATGATCGGCGGTGCGTGATTGGCCGGACACAGGATCAGTGCTTCGGCCGGTGTCACCGCGTCGAGATCAAGCATGGCCGTCGAGCGCGTCATCAGGAAGAGCGCAGGCGCGGAAGCCGGGCGCTGACGCAGCCAGGCGGCGAGCGCCTCCTGGGTCGGGTGATCAAGTGCCTCTTCGACCAGGTCCACCACCAGAGCGGAGGGCTGTTCCTGGCAAAGGGCGGTCACGAGGCCGAGCAGGGCCGGCGATGCCGTGGCACCGTCGGAAACGAGGGATCCGACAATGGTTTCGGCGCGTGACGCCGAGCCGGGCTCTGCCTCTATCCTGCGATCGAGCCGGACCTCCAGCGCGCCGAATAAGGTCTGGGAAAGGGTGCGCAGGAAGCGGGTCTTGCCGCTGCCGAGCGGACCGGTGACCCAGGTGATCGGCTTCATGTCGGCCAGCTCGAACAGTTCGCCATCCCATGGCCAGGGCAGCGGAAAGGCAATCGCCGGCTCGGTGCGTGTTCCCGTCAGCCTTATGACGGCAGCAATGTCGGGGCTGACGCCGGATGCGATGTCGCTGCGAAGTTCTGCGAGCCGTGCGATTGTGTCTGCAAGGCCTGCAAGTTCAGTTTCGAGCGTCCGTTGATGGCGCGCCAGAACCGGCTCCAGTTCCGCGCCGTCTCCCGTCATGATGCGGCTTATGGCGGCAAGGCCAAGACCAAGCGCACGCAGCGCGGCAATTTCGCGGGCGCGGGTCATGTCGGCGGGACCGTAGACCCGCCAGCCGGAGCGGTTGCGGCCCGGATGAATCAGTCCGCGCTCCTCGTAAAGCCTGAGCGCCTTGATCGAGGTGCCAAGCCTGAGGGCAGCCTCGGAGGGGGAGAAGAAACGTGACGATTGCGGCATGGAATCACTCCTGAAGGCTTGGGTCCCGTCCTAGATGGGGCCGTCCCCGGGGTACGGGTCAAGGCCTTGTTCGGGTGTTCATGCCTGTCCGCATGTTAGCGCATCGCGGTCCGGATTTGCCCGCGCAAAACGCCGCGGTCCCGGGGTTGTCATGCCTTTTTGCATCAGGATCAGTGCAAAGGGCAGGCCATTATCGTCTGTTTCACGGCGGCGGATACCGCAAAAGCCGTGCCGCCGGTAAAAGGCAATCGCGCGCTCGTTGCGGGCATAGACTTCCAGCGCCAGCCTGCCGCGCAGCGACAAGGCATGATCGAGAAGCGCCGAACCGATGCCATGGCCCTGGACATGTGGATCGACAAACAGGCCGCCGACAAAATCATCGATCAGTCCGATGAAGCCGAAGGGCGTTTGCCCGCAGGCGGCAACCCAGCATTCGGCTTCACCGAGAAAGCGCTCGGCGATAATGCGTCTCTGATCGGCAAGGAGATCCGCAGGCAGAAAGGAATGCGACCGGATGGAGGCGTCATGCCAGATCCCGCACAGGGCTTCTGTGTCGGTGGCGAGAAGGCGACGGATTTCGAAAGGTTGACGGGTCATGTGAGATCAAAAAACAGCTACGCGATACTTGCCCGCATTCAGCAATCAAAGCGGTAAAGAAACCGCTAAGGCGCGAAAAACTGCAATACGCATTTTTTCGTTTCCGAAAATACATAACAAGGTATATAACTGGTTATGTAAAAGGAGACGGGATGTGACGGATATTGTCAGGGAATTGGGCTATCTGACCCTTGGAACACGATTGCGCCGCCTTGGTGAACGGTTTCAGACCGAGACGCAAAAGATCATGGATGATGCCGGGCTGGCGATACAGGCAGCGCAGTTTCCCTATCTCGCAGCTCTCGATCGCGCCGGACCGCTGAGCGTCGGTGATCTGGCTGCTGCACTTGGAACCAGCCAGCCCGGCGTAACGCGGACATTGGCGCAGCTTGAGCGGCATGGTCTGGTGGAGGCGGTGGTTTCGAAGGAGGATCAGCGACGGCGTGTGGTGGCGTTGAGCCGCGAGGGCAGGGTGCTGGTGGATTTTGCCAGAGACCAGGTCTGGCCGCGGGTTGAGGCCGCCGTTCGCGGGCTTTGCCGCGATCTGGAGGGGCCGCTTCTCGATCAGCTCGCCGGTCTGGAGCAGGGGCTGGAGGCGATCTCGCTCGCCCGGCGCGCCGACATGCAGGAGCCGCACTGATGGAAACGCTTGATCGCCCGGTCTGGAATGCACTGACATCCCGTCACGCCCATCTGGCACAGGGAGACGGGCAGGCACTGCGCTATCCCGCCTCCATCATCCCCTTTGCCGCGATGCGTGACACGGATATCCGTTCGGCGCAGGCACTGACGCAGATGCTTGTCCCCGGTGAGACAGTGATGCTGGTCGAGCGCGCGCCGATCACCGTGCCGGATGGCTGCACGCTTTTGAAGCGCGCACGGATCACCCAGATGGTCGGCACGGGTGAGTTTGCGCCGGTCAGCGATCAACGGATCGCGCTTCTGGGCCCGCAGGATGCAGGGGAGATGCTGGAACTGGCGCTGTTGACCCGGCCCGGGCCCTTCACCCTTGACGCCCAGCGGCTTGGTCCGTTCTGGGGCGTGCGGATCGATGGCCGGCTTGCCGCCATGGCGGGGCAGCGCATGCATGTGGATGGCTTCGTTGAACTGAGCGGGCTTTGTACCCACCCGGATTTTCGCGGGCAGGGGCTTGGCCGTCACCTGCTGTGCCACGCGGCCGGCGCGATCACGCGCGCCGGCGGACAGGTGTTTCTCCACACCTATGCCGACAATGAAACGGCGATCGGCCTCTATGAACGTTCTGGTTTTCACCGTCGGGCCGAACTTCACGCATGTCTGATCGAGCGTCGCTAGCGCACCGGCTCGAAAACCGGAATCGATTTTCAAAAAGAACGATGCGTCGATTCAATAAGATAGAGCGTCCTGGTGCGCCCTAAGGCCCGGATGTCAGGCCTTGGTGCCGCCGACCGTGACCTGATCGAGCCTGAGATGCGGCTGGCCTACGCCGACCGGAACCCACTGTCCTGCCTTGCCGCAATTGCCGATGCCATTGTCGAGCTTCATGTCGTTGCCGACCATGGAGACCCTTTTCATCGCGTCGGGTCCGTTACCGATCAGCATGGCGCCCTTGATCGGCGCGCCGATCCTGCCGTTTTCAATCAGATAGGCCTCGGTGCAGGAGAAGACGAACTGGCCGGAGGTGATGTCGACCTGGCCGCCACCGAATGCGACTGCATAAATGCCCTTCTTGACCGAGCCGATGATCTCTTCCTTGGTCTTGTCCCCGCCAAGCATGTAGGTGTTGGTCATGCGCGGCATGGGCAGTTCCGAATAACTCTGCCGGCGGCCGTTGCCGGTCGGCTGAACACCCATCAGTCGGGCATTCATGCGGTCCTGCATGTAGCCGGTCAGGCGGCCGTTTTCGATCAGGACGTTATAGCCGGACGGCGTGCCCTCGTCATCGATGGAGATCGAGCCGCGCAGGTCCGGGATCGTGCCATCGTCGACAATGGTCACGCCGGGGGCTGCGACCATCTCGCCCATCAGGCCGGAAAAGGCGGAGAGCTTCTTGCGGTTGAAATCGCCCTCAAGCCCATGGCCGACCGCTTCGTGAATCATCACGCCGGGCCAGCCATTGCCAAGCACCACATCCATGGTGCCGGCAGGCGCCTCGATGGCTTCAAGGTTGACGAAGGCCTGGCGCAGGGCTTCTTCGGCGCCGCTCTGCCAGTCCTGACGGGCGAAGAGATCGGCAAAGCCGATCCGGCCGCCAAGACCGAAAGAGCCGGTTTCCTGCCGGTCGCCCTCGCCGACGACAACCGAGATGTTGAGGCGCGTCATCGGCCGGACATCGCCGACCCTGTAGCCATCGGCGCGCAGGATTTCGACCACCTGATGGCTGGCGGCCAGCGAAGCTGAGACCTGGCGCACGCGCGGATCGCGGTCGCGGATATAGGCGTCGATCTCGCCGAGCAGCTTGACCTTGGCTTCGAAAGTCGGTTCACCGATCGGGTTTTCAGCGCTGTAGAGCTTCGTATTGGTGCCGCGCGGCGGCTCGGCATAGGTGCCGGAATATCCGCTGGTCACGGCCTTTGCCGTCGATGCTGCGCGCTTCAGTGCCGAGACCGACAATTCGCCCGCATGGGCAAAACCGCTGGCCTCACCGGCAACGGCACGCAGGCCGAAGCCGTGGCCGGTGTTGAAGGAGCCGCTTTTCAGCCGGCCATCGTCAAAGCTCAGGCTCTCGTTCTGGGCATATTCGACATAGAGTTCGCCGTCGTCCGCATCCTTCAGCGTATCGGAAACGAGGGCGCGGACGGTTTCCTCATCGGCATCGAATTGGCTGAGCAGGTCGCGATCGGTCATGGCGGACTCCGGAAGGTTCAAAGGGGCTTATTTCACCCATATAGGGTGTCAGGGCAGCGCATCATAGCCCTCGGCAAAACCGGTCAGGTCCACCGGAATGCCGATCATGTCCTCGTCAGCGGAGAAACGCAGCGTGAAAATGGCTTCCTTGCCGTTGCGCAGCACCTTCATCAGGTCGTCATCAATCTGCACTTCGACATAGCAGCCATCGAGATAGCAGCGTGAGAAATAGGCCTTGCCGATATTGGCGCCGTCCACATAGAGCCCCATGCCATCGGGGATCAGCACGCCGAGCGGGGTCAGGATGCGCAAAAGCTTCGACTGGCGGTCGGCGGTCTTCAGAACGGCAATTGAAAGGCCGACTTCGGGGCGGTCATCGGCCATGACATTCTGCATCAGGGCACACTGGTCGATGCTGGAACCCGGCGGCTTGTCGCAGATCAGCGACCAGGCACCGTGATTCTCCTTCACGATACTGGTCTGGGTGGTGTCGGAACCGGGCAGGACCGGGCTGTCTTGCGACGGTGTGGCGGTGGCCGCGTTGTCACCCGGTGCCGGCGTTGGAACGGGTGCGCTTTCCTGTGCAAAAGCCGAACCGGACAAAGCAAGAAGCGCAAGCCCCGTCAGCGCAGCACGCAGTCCGCCTGAGCTTACTGTGACAATGGGCGCCCGGGCGGGGAAGCGGGAGTGGCTGGCCATGATTCGAATACGTCCTGACTGGTTGAAATGCGGCGCAATGGCGATTACGCGATAACGGTCTTACCAATGAATGGCGGAGACTTCAAAGCCGTTCGTGACAGATCGGTTCGGACATTTTAGGGCAGAAAATTCAGCTTGAGACGATTTGACGCTGCAAATGTTGGCTCGCTATGGCATAATTGTGACGGAGGAAATGAAATCAGGATCGCTGAAAGCAGCCACAGATCCATGACAGGAGGCAGGGGACGGCCTTTCTGTGCTATCTGCTGTTTGAGCCTGTTGGCCCTGATACCTTGATAGCAGTGATCTGGCGATCCCGGTTTGATTGAGGTCAACTGAAGGAGGGAGAGATGATCGCATTGCGCCGGGCTTTTGCCGCCGTGGCGGGACTGGTCTGTCTTTCGGCAGCTGGCTTTGCGCGGGCCGCGCAGCCGAAGCCGTGGGAGACTGATCTGCAGCCTGCCGCGTCACCGATCATGCATCAGATTCGCTGGTTTGAGCATTACACGCTCTGGTTCGTCGTGCCGGTGGTGCTGTTTGTGCTGGCGCTGCTGGTGATCGTTATTCTGCGCTTTCGGGCCGGCCGCGGTCATGAAGCCTCGCGCACCAGCCATCATACCGCGCTGGAAGTGGCCTGGACGGTTCTGCCGGTGGTGATCCTCGTCTTTATCGCTGTTCCGTCCTTCAAGCTTCTCGACGATCAGCTGATCATGCCTGAGGACCCGGGTCTCACGGTCAAGGCGACGGCAACGCAATGGCTGTGGTCCTATGATTATCCGGAGATCGAGGATGGCGACATTTCCTATTCCTCCTATCTGCTGACGGATGGCCAGCGTGCCGAATATGGCAAGGAGGACCGGGCTCTTTATCCGCGTCTGCTGGCGGTTGACAATGAGATGGTGGTGCCTGTCAGCACGACCGTGCGCCTGCTGGTGACGGCAGCGCCGACAGATGTGATCCACTCCTTCGCCATGCCGGCCTTCGGCATCAAGGTCGATGCTGTGCCGGGGCGGCTGAACGAGACCTGGTTCCGTGCGGAAGCGGAAGGAATTTATTACGGACAATGCTCCGAACTGTGTGGCAAGGACCATGCATTCATGCCGATCGCGATCCGCGCGGTGAGCAAGGAGCAGTTCGAAAACTGGACCTTGGCGGCAAAGACGGATATCGATGCCGCCAACAGGGCGCTGATGGCGTCGATCAACAGCAGGAAAGGCGAGGGCCAGGTGCTGCTCGCCGACAGCGAATAGGCGGCGGGAGGCGAGCATGGCAGGAACAGACATGACTGGCGATCACGCAGGCGACCACAAGCCGTCCTTTTTCAAGCGGTGGTTCTTTTCGACCAACCACAAGGATATCGGCACGCTTTACCTGATTTTCGCGATCTGTGCGGGCATTATCGGCGGCGCGCTGTCGGTGGCCATGCGCATGGAGCTGCAGGAGCCCGGCATCCAGATCTTCCACGGTCTGGCTTCGATGCTTTACGGCTCAAGCGGCGATGCCGCAATTGATCAGGCCAAGCACCTCTACAATGTCTTTACCACGGCCCATGGCCTGATCATGATCTTCTTCATGGTGATGCCGGCGCTGATCGGCGGTTTTGCCAACTGGATGATCCCGATCATGATCGGCGCACCGGACATGGCCTTTCCGCGGCTGAACAATATTTCCTTCTGGCTGCTGGTTCCCGCCTTCATGCTGCTGATCCTGTCCATGTTTGTCGAAGGACCGGCTGGCGGTTACGGCGTCGGTGGCGGCTGGACGCTCTATCCGCCCTTCTCGACGACGGGACAGCCGGGCCCTGCTGTCGATCTGGCGATCTTCGCCCTGCATGTGGCCGGCATTTCGTCGATCCTCGGCGCGATCAATTTCATCACCACGATCCTCAACATGCGCGCGCCCGGCATGACGCTGCACAAGATGCCGCTGTTTGCCTGGTCGGTTCTGGTCACGGCCTTCCTGCTGCTGCTGTCGCTGCCGGTGCTGGCGGGCGGCATCACCATGCTGCTGACGGACCGGAATTTCGGCACCACCTTCTTCTCGCCCGATGGCGGCGGTGATCCTATCCTCTATCAGCACCTGTTCTGGTTCTTCGGGCATCCGGAAGTCTATATCCTGATCCTGCCGGCCTTCGGCATCATCAGCCAGATCGTTGCGACCTTCTCGAAAAAGCCGGTTTTCGGCTATCTCGGCATGGCCTATGCCATGGTGGCGATCGGCGCGGTCGGCTTCATCGTCTGGGCCCATCACATGTATACGGTCGGCCTGTCGCTGCAGACCCAGCGCTATTTCGTCTTTGCCACCATGGTGATTGCGGTGCCGACAGGCGTGAAGGTGTTTTCGTGGATCGCCACCATGTGGGGCGGCTCGATCTCCTTCCGCGCGCCGATGGTCTGGGCGATCGGTTTCATCTTCCTGTTCACCGTCGGCGGTGTCACGGGCGTGCAGCTGGCCAATGCCGGTCTCGACCGTTCGCTGCATGATACCTATTATGTGGTCGCGCATTTCCATTATGTGCTGTCGCTTGGCGCGGTCTTCGGCATCTTTGCCGGCTGGTATTACTGGTTCCCGAAGATGTTCGGCTACATGTACAACGAGCGGCTCGCGATTGCGCATTTCTGGATCATGTTCATCGGCGTGAATCTGGTTTTCTTCCCGCAGCATTTCCTCGGGCTTTCCGGCATGCCGCGGCGCTATATCGATTATCCGGATGCCTTTGCCGGCTGGAACTTCGTGTCCTCGATCGGTTCTTACATTTCTGCCTTTGGGGTAATCGTGTTCCTCTATTGCGTCCTTGACGCTTTTTTGAAAAAGAGAGTGGCCGGAGCCAATCCGTGGGGCGAGGGCGCCACGACGCTGGAATGGCAGCTGTCATCGCCACCGCCTTATCATCAGTGGTCGGAGCTGCCGCGGATCCGGTAACGAAGACCATATACGGGGTTTGGGAGAGCCCTTTTTGCGACCGAGTTGAAGAGAAAAGAATGACGGTAATCGATAGTGATGCATCGCTGACATCAGCTGAAATCGGATTTTCCGAGGCCTCGCCGCGTGATTATTTCGCGCTACTGAAGCCGCGCGTGATGTCGCTGGTCGTCTTTACCGCCTTTGCTGGCCTCTATCTGGCGCCGGGTCATATCAATCCGGTGATCGGGCTGATCGCGGTTCTGTGCATTGCTGTCGGGGCGGGCGCGTCCGGTGCGCTCAACATGTGGTACGACGCCGATATCGATGCGGTGATGACCCGCACGGCCAATCGTCCTATCCCTGCCGGGCGGGTCTCGCGGCCGGAAGCACTCGCCTTCGGTATCGCGCTCTCCTGTTTCTCGGTCGCGGTCCTGGGGCTTGCGGTCAACTGGGTTGCTGCCTTCCTGCTGGCCTTCACCATCTTCTATTACGCCGTGATCTACACGATGTGGCTGAAGCGCTCGACGCCGCAGAACATTGTCATTGGCGGTGCTGCCGGTGCCTTTCCGCCCATGGTCGGCTGGGCCTGCGTCACCGGTAATGTGTCGCTCGACAGCATCATCCTGTTCTCGATCACCTTCCTGTGGACGCCGCCCCACTTCTGGGCGCTGGCGCTGTTCAAGATGCGTGATTATGGCGATGTCGGCATTCCGATGATGCCCAATGTCGCGGGTGAGAAATCAACCAAGCGGCAGATGCTGGTCTATGCGGTGCTGACGGCCATCGCCGGCGCGGCGCCCGCCATGACCGGTCTTGCAAGCCCGGTCTATGCCGTGTTTGCCACGCTTATGGGCGTCTATTTCGTCTATGCGACCGTGAAGGTCTGGCAGATGCCGGAGGGCGACGAAAAGATGGTGCCGGCCAAGAAGCTGTTCGGCTTTTCCATCCTTTATCTCTTTACCATCTTCCTCGCGCTGATCGCTGATCGCGCGGTGATGCAGTTTGTGATGTGAGGATACATGGTCGAAACCGTCCGGCTGAACGAGAATCAGAAAAAGGCCCGGCGCGGGCGTAATATCGCGCTTGGTCTGGTCCTGGCCGGGCTGGTGGCGCTGTTCTACATCATCACCATTATAAAATTCGGACTGAGGTAGCAGGGGAATGTGCAGCCAGGGAGGAGACAATGGCTGGTGAGGCGGGCGACGAGGGCAGCAAGGGCCGCAATCAGGCGGTGGTCTTTCTGTGTCTCGTCTTCGTCTTCGGCATGGTCGGGATGAGCTTTGCCGCCGTTCCGCTCTACCGCATCTTCTGTCAGGTCACCGGCTATAACGGCACGGCCCAGCGGGTCGAGCAATATTCCAACACCGTTCTCGACAAGCGCATCCGGGTGACCTTCGATGCCAATGTGGCACCGGGTCTCGACTGGTCGTTCACACCGGATCAGAAATCCGTCGATCCGCGCATTGGCGAGACGGTCAGGGTCTCCTTCACCGCCGTCAATCGGGGAACAGCGCCGGTCACGGGACAGGCGATCTTCAACGTCACACCGCTGTCGGCCGGCGCCTATTTCAACAAGATCGAATGCTTCTGTTTCACCGAGACGGTGCTGCAGCCGGGCGAGACGCTCGACATGCCGGTCGTGTTCTTCGTCGATCCGGCGATTGCCAGCGCGCCGGAGACGAAGGATATCCGCGTTCTGACGCTGTCCTACACCTTTTTTGAGCATGCAGGCGCCACGAGCGCAGGGGCGGAGCCGGCACGGTCGGCGGCGGCACTTTGAGAGAAAATGCGCGGGGGGATTGAAAGGCCGGGAAATTCAACGCACTCTGCTTTTTTAAAGGGAGAGGCGGGAGAAGAGGGACGGGGACAGATGGCTGAGGCAAAGAACCACGACTACCATATTATCGAGCCGAGCCCATGGCCGCTCGTCGGCTCCATCGGCGTGTTTCTGACCGCCTTTGGCGGCGTCTGTTTCATGCGCTACCTGAGTGGCAGCTCGTTCAAGCTTTTGGGGCTGGAACTGGCGCAGCCCTGGATCCTGCTGATGGGGATCGTCGTTGTCGGCTATGTCATGCATGGCTGGTGGTCGGATACGATCCGCGAGGGGCAGGAGGGGCATCACACGCCTGTTGTCTCGCTGCATCTGCGCTATGGCATGATCATGTTCATCGCCTCGGAGGTGATGTTCTTCGTTGCCTGGTTCTGGGCCTTTTTCGATGCCTCGCTGTTTACCGGCGAAGCCATTCAGGCGGCGCGCGTCGAGGCCACAGGCGGCACCTGGCCGCCAGCGGGTATTGCGGTCATCGATCCCTGGCATTTCCCGCTCTACAACACCATCGTTCTGCTCTTGTCGGGAACAACGGTCACCTGGGCCCATGGCGCGCTGCTGAAGGGCGACCGCAAGGGCCTCATCCAGGGGCTGACGCTGACCATTCTGCTCGGCGTTCTGTTTACCTGTGTGCAGGCCTTTGAATATTTCGAAGCGCCGTTTGCCTTCAAGAATTCGATCTATGGGGCGACCTTCTTCATGGCGACCGGTTTCCACGGCGCGCATGTCATCATCGGCACGATCTTTCTCTTTGTCTGTCTGATGCGTTCACTCAACGGTGCCTTCACACCGGAAAAGCATTTCGGGCTGGAAGCAGCAGCCTGGTACTGGCACTTTGTCGATGTCGTCTGGCTGTTTCTGTTTTTCGCGATCTATATCTGGGGCGGCTGGGGTGCGACGCTGGCGGAGACCGGACATTGACTGTTTGAAACCTGAAAGGTGGAACATCGTGAATATCTCGGAAGAAAAATCGGCGGCCGGCGGGCGTTATGTCACCGTCGTCGACGGTCATGAGGCGGAGATGCATTATTCCCGCGCTTCCGAAAAGCTGATCATCATCGATCATACCGGCGTGCCGGACGCGTTGCGTGGCCTCGGCGTCGGTGTGGCACTGGCCGAACGCGCCGTGGCCGAAGCGCGTGCCGGCGGCTGGAAGATCTTTCCGCTCTGTCCCTTCTTCAAGGCGCAGAGCCTGAAGCATGCCGAATGGGATGACGTGATCTCGGGCGGGCCTGTCCGCAAACAGGCTTGAGGGGGCGGGCATGGCGGAGCATGAAACAGGAACGTTTCCGCCATTTTCGACCGGCCTTGCCGGGCGATGCCCGCATTGCGGCAAGGCCGGCATGTTTTCCGGCTTTCTGACGCTCAAACCGCAATGCGAGGTCTGCGGCCTTGATTATGGCTTTGCCGACAGCGCTGATGGACCTGCCGTGTTTGTCATCCTGATTGTCGGCTTCATCGTGATCGCGCTGGTTCTGTGGGCGGAGGTGAGCTACCAGCCGCCACTCTGGCTGCATGCCGTCATCTTTCTGCCGCTCGCGGTTCTCCTGTCGCTTGGCGGGCTGCGTCTTGCCAAGGGAGTTTTGATCGCGCTGCAGTTTTATCACCGGGCTGGCGAGAGCCGGCGAGACGATGGCCGTTAGCCTGGGCCGAAGCCGGTTCTGGACGGGCGCCGGGCTGGCACTCGCCCTGATCGCCTTCGTGTCGCTGATCCTGCTTGGCAACTGGCAGCTTCGCCGCCTCGCCTGGAAGGAGGATCTGCTCGCAACCATCGATGCACGGCTTGCCGCCCTACCGGTGCCGCTTGCCGCTATCGAGGCCATTCAGGCAGCGAAAGGGGATATCGAATATCGCCCGGTCACGGCTTCCGGCACTTTCGAACATGATGGCGAGCAGGATTATTTCGCCACTTACGAAGGCCAGTCAGGCTATTACATCTACACACCGCTGCGGCTGGCGGATGGCCGCGCCATTTTCGTCAATCGCGGATTTGTGCCCTTTGATCGGAAGGAGCGCGCCGGCCGGGCGGAGGGGGCGGTTTCAGGACCGGTCAGCATAACCGGCCTGGCGCGGGAAGCGCCGCAACGAAAGCCGTCCTTCCTTGTGCCGGAAAATGATCCGGCACAGAATATCTTTTACTGGAAGGACCTTGCCGCCATGCGGCAGGCCGCGGGGCTGGATGCGGCTGAGACCGTGCCTTTTTTCATCGATGCCAATGATGCGCCAAATCCGGGTGGCCTTCCGGTTGGCGGGGTGACGCGGATCTCCTTCCCCAATGATCACCTGCAATATGCCATCACATGGTATGGGCTGGCCGCCGCGCTCGCGGTGATTGTCGCGCTTCTATACGGGCGGGGACGGCGGTCCTGAACGGTTGTTTTCGCCCTGTCTTGCGTCTAAATGTGTCTGCGAACGGGGTTGTCCCCGATTGAGCATTCAAGCCAGGCAGGTCCGATGACAGCATCAGCCGAAAAACCGGCGCTTACCATTCGCCTCTGCGGTCCGCGCGGTTTCTGCGCCGGGGTCGACCGCGCCATCCAGATTGTGGTGCTGGCGCTGAAGCGCTACGGGGCGCCGGTCTATGTCCGCCACGAGATCGTGCATAATCGCTATGTGGTCGAGGGGCTGGAGCAGAAGGGCGCAATCTTTGTCGAGGAGCTTGATGAGATACCGGCCGAGCATCGCGATCAGCCGGTGGTCTTTTCCGCCCACGGCGTGCCGAAATCTGTGCCCGCCGATGCGCAGACCCGCAATCTTTTCTACCTTGATGCAACCTGCCCGCTGGTCTCGAAGGTTCACAAGCAGGCCATGCGGCATGAACGTCTCGGCCGTCATGTCATCCTGATTGGTCATGCCGGGCATCCGGAAGTGATCGGCACGATGGGGCAATTGCCGCAAGGGGCTGTGTCGCTGGTGGAAACCGTTGCCGATGCCGAAGCCTATCAGCCGGAAGATCCCGACAATCTCGGCTATGTCACCCAGACGACGTTGTCGGTGCAGGATACCGCCGACGTGATCGCGAAACTCTCCGAGCGCTTTCCGAAGCTGACGCCGCCATCGGCCGATTCGATCTGCTATGCCACCACCAACCGGCAGGAAGCGGTTTCGGCCGCCGCTCCGGGCTGTGATCTCTTCATCATTGTCGGTGCGCCGAATTCCTCCAATTCCCGGCGGCTCGTCGAGGTGGCGGCACGGGCCGGGGCGAAGCGCTCCATGCTGGTGCAGCGTGCCTCAGAGCTTGATTTCGATGCGATCGGGCCGATCGCAACGCTTGGCATTTCCGCTGGCGCCTCGGCGCCGGAAGTGGTGGTCAACGAAATTATCGAGGCCTTCAAGGCACGTTTTGCCGCGAAGGTCGAGCTTGCCGTGACGACGGTCGAAGACGAGCATTTCCTCGTCAATCGCGAGCTGCGCGATGTCGAACTGACCGTCGATGATATGGCCTTTGTGAACGGAAAATAATCCTGTGGCTGTCTATACCGAAATCAACGAGGTCGATCTCAAGGACTTCCTCAAAGCCTATGAAGCGGGTGAGCTTCTGTCCTTCAAGGGCATTGCCGAAGGCGTCGAAAATTCCAATTTCCTGCTGCACACCACCAGCTCGCCGCTGATCCTGACGCTGTATGAAAAGCGTGTCGATGAGGGCGATCTGCCCTTCTATCTCGGGCTGATGCAGCATCTGTCGGATCGCGGCCTGTCATGCCCGCTGCCGCTGCCGCGCGCAGACGGGGCGCTTTATGGCCGCCTTTGCGGCCGTCCGGCGGCGCTGATTTCCTTTCTTGAAGGCATGTGGCTGAGAAGGCCCGGCGCCGAACATTGCCATGAGCTTGGCATGGCGCTGGCGAAGATGCATCTCGCCGGGCAGGATTTTGCCATCCGGCGCGCGAATGCGCTCTCGCTGAAGGGCTGGGTCGAGCTGTGGGACAAGGCCGGCCCGCGCGCCGATGAGATGCAGAGCGGGCTGGAACAGGAAATTTCCGAGGAACTTGCGTTTCTTGAGGATCGCTGGCCGGTCGATCTGCCGGAAGGCGTGATCCATGCCGATCTCTTTCCCGATAATGTCTTCTTCATCGGCGACCGGCTTTCGGGTCTGATCGACTTCTATTTCGCCTGCAATGATTTCCTTGCCTATGATCTGTCGATCTGCCTCAATGCCTGGTGCTTTGAGAAGGATGGGGCTTTCAACGTCACCAAAGCACGGGCGCTGATTTCCGGTTATCAGAGCGTGCGTCCGCTCTCGGACGACGAGGTCGAGGCATTGCCGCTCTTGTGCCGCGGGTCGGCGCTGCGGTTTTTCCTCACCCGGCTCTATGACTGGCAGATGACGCCGCCCGGCGCCTTCGTGGTCAAGAAGGATCCGCTGGAATATCTGCGCTATTCGCGCTTTCATCGCTCGGTTGCCCATGCCAGCGAATACGGGCTGGAGCGATCATGAAAGAAGTCGAGATTTTTACCGATGGCGCCTGTTCCGGCAATCCCGGTCCCGGCGGCTGGGGCGCGATCCTGCGCTATGGTGAGAAAGAGCGGGAGCTTTTCGGCGGCGAAGCGGCGACGACCAATAACCGCATGGAACTGATGGCGGCGATTGAATCGCTGAAAGCCCTGAAAGAGCCCTGCAAGGTCGCGCTCTATACCGACAGCGTCTATCTGAAGGACGGGATATCCAAGTGGATCCACGGCTGGAAGAAGAATGGCTGGAAAACCGCCGCAAAAAAGCCGGTCAAGAATGTTGAACTCTGGCAGGCGCTGGAAGAACAGCGAAACCGGCATGACGTCGATCTGCACTGGGTCAAGGGCCATGCCGGCCATGATGAGAATGAACGCGCTGATGAACTGGCGCGCAAGGGCATGGAGCCCTACAAGAAATAAGCGTGTCCAGCGGATACGCGGAAACGGACGCTGCGCTGCACCGTCGGGGGAGGACAAGCATGATATTGCATTGTGTATTCATTCGCTTCAGGCCGGAAATCGACCGGACAGCGAAGGCGGATATCTATCACGAGATCGAGATGCTGGGGCCGCTCGTCCCCGGCATGGTCGAGGTCAAGGCCGGCGAGAATGTCTCGCCGGAGGGGCTTCATTGCGGTTATGATGATGGCTTCATCGTCACCTTTGAAGACGCCGCCGCCCGCGATGCCTATCTGGTGCATCCGGCGCACAAGGAGGTGGGCGCCAAAATCGTCGCCGCAGCCGTCGGCGGCACGGCCGGTCTTCTGGTCTTTGATCTGAAGGCCTGATCAGGCAAGGCTGCGGGCAAGCATCCGCCCAAGCGGCAGAAGCGCAAACCGCCAGGACAAGCGGATGGCCTTGAAGCCGAACCAGGCGGCACCTGCCAGCCAGGTCAGGAAGGTCGCGCTCCAGCCTGCCGCCGCGGTCAGCCAGCCAAAGCCTGCAATTGCGCCGGAGCCGAGCAGGGCCAGTACCGCGCGGAACCTCTTGCCGAAGCCGGAGGATAATTTGCCAAGCTTGGCAATATCGGCCGGCTTGTCGGCGATCTTAAGAACGTCGGTCCCGGCGCGCACACCGTTCTTGGTCATCACCGTACCGAGTTCGGTTGCGGATTTCTGCATGGTGGAAAGCGGTGCAGCATTGAAGGCGCCACTTGCCACCTTGCTGGCGCGCGAAAAGTCCCCGGCCTTGAGCAGCGGCAGCGTCTCGCCAAGCGCCTTGGTGTTGACGGTTCTGGTGGTCAGCCGCGCGAAGGATTTCAGCAGCGATTTGTTGATCTTGCCCGCTTTGCCAGCGGCCTTGATCGCGGCAACGCCGATCCGCGGCGGTGAGGCAGTGCCCACCGAAAGCATGACCGCGCCGGTCATCGTCAGGCCGGCAATGGACAGGCCGAGGATCAGCGGGTCGAAATGTTCGCCATTGAGATAGGCCTCACCCTGCATGAGAATGTCACGGACATCGCCGATGGTGGTGAAATCAAGCGCCACCGCGCCAGCAAGCCCTGCTGCGCTGTCGGCCTTGCCGGTGATCGCGCCGTTCCAGATTTCGCCGAGCTGGTAGGTGAGCCCGCTCTTTTCCGCCGTTTCTGTATCTACCCGATCCAGAAGACTGCCGGGAAGCGCAACTTGGCGCTGCTCGGCGAGATCGACAAGGCTTGCGGCGAGGTCGGTGTCGCCGTCCTGCAGTGCCTCGTCAATGGCGGTTTCATAATCGGCGGGCGTGAGGCGGGCCAGGCGGATGTCGGCGAATTTCACCGGATCCTGACGCGCGGCGATGAGCTGCAGGGTCTCGATGCCATTGGGAACGACAAAGGGTGCGGACATCACCAGAATGGCGGCAAGTCCGGCTGCCATGCTGCGCTTGACCTTTGCTGTCCGTAGCGTCTCTCTTATGGATCGCACTGTCACGATAGGCCCGTTGATTGCGTCTTGTTCCGGCTCTCAGACGTTATAGGTAAAAATCGAGTGGCTTGCCAGAGGCGTCACTGGACTTGCCGTTCATCTTATTGGGTAAGTCCTTGGCGTTATATCAGTTTTTCTTGAATTTCTATGTCTTTTATAAAATTGAATTCGCATCTCGCTGGAAACTATAGAATTCAACTTCTGTAACAACGAGGTTTTTGTCGATGAAGAAATTGTTACTGGCCTTGTGCCTTGCAACATCCTTTCATGCCGTGGCACGTGCTGAGACGCCGCAAGCCTCGACGGACTGGATGGACATCCAGACCAAGCTGCCGACCGCGCATGCGGATTTCATGTCGATGTCCGGTGAGACGATTGGCCAGGCGAGGCTGATCGACACCGGGAGTGGCGTCCTTATCCTGGTCGATGCCACGGGGCTTGAACCCGGGACATGGCAGGCTTTTCACGTTCACACCGTCGGGACATGCGACCCGGATACGGGGTTCAAATCTGCGGAGGGGCATTTCAACCCCGACAACAGCGAGCACGGCTTTCTCGTCGACGGGGGGCCTCATGCCGGTGACATGCCGAACCAGTATGTGCCGGAGGACGGACATCTGCGCGCTCAGATATTCAACCCGATGATTTCGCTTGATGATGCCGTGACGGGTGTCCGGGGACGGGCGCTGATGTTCCATGAAGGGGCCGATGACTATGTCAGTCAGCCAGCCGGCGATGCCGGTGGCCGGATGGCCTGCGCGGTCATCAAGTAGAGGCAGAAGCGCGGCGGCCCTCTCAGGCGGGCCGCCGCATTGCAATCAGAGCTGGCCGAGAATGGTGGCGGCGGCCGAAACCGTTGCCTGGCCGGAATTCTCTTCAACATTCAGCTGCTTGACCACGCCGTCTTCGAGCAGCATGGAGAAGCGCTTGGAGCGGATGCCGAGTCCGCCGCCGGAAAGGTCGAGTTCCATGCCGATTGCCTTGGTGAAGGCGCCATCGGGATCGGCGAGGAAGCGGATCTTGCCTTCACCGCCGGTTGCTTTCGCCCAGCCGCCCATGACAAAGGCGTCGTTGACGGAAATCACGGCGATTTCATCAACGCCGCGTGCCAGGATCGCATCGTAATTTTCCAGATAGCCCGGCAGGTGGTTCAAAGAGCATGTCGGGGTGAACGCGCCCGGCACGGCAAACAGGACAGTCCGCTTGCCCTTGAAAACCTCGCTGCTGGAAAGCTTGACCGGCCCGTCTTCGGTCTTTTCCATCAGCGTGACGTCGGGAAGAGTGTCTCCAATTGCGATTGCCATCGCTTCAATCCTTTTCGGTTATGAAAAACTGCTGAGCGGAGTCTAGAATTGCGTCCTGCTAAAAACAAGCAGGCATTCGCGGCGATCTCGTGTCATCCCTTCGCTGCGGTTACAACAGCGATGATCGGGCCGAGCGGAAACAGCCGGTCGTTGCGGCCGAGCTCTGGCGCATAGAGGCTCGAGATCGTGCCATCGAGAAACAGCGCATTGTCGCAGCCAAGGTCATCGCGGAAGACAAGCGCAAAGTCATAAAAGCTGACCGCCTGGCGCGAGATCACAAGCACAACCTTGCCATCGGCATTAACGCCGACGCCATTGCGGCGCTTGAAGCTGTCGCTGTCAGGCAGAAACCGCGGGTGAAGCTTGCCGTCAATGACCAGCATCGGACCTGATTGCGTGGCAAAATCGGCTTTGAATCCGGAGGCAAGATAGGCTCGAGTTTCCTCGACCACG
This sequence comes from Martelella sp. HB161492, assembly GCF_013184775.1. Taxonomy (GTDB): domain Bacteria; phylum Pseudomonadota; class Alphaproteobacteria; order Rhizobiales; family Rhizobiaceae; genus Martelella. Next base: position 29,248 of record NZ_JAATVV010000012.1, on the reverse strand, counting down.
GCCTTGCCGCCGCCAAGGGCAAAAACACCGTTCGGCAGCAGATGAAAATTGCCATAGCCCTTGCGGGTCGAAGCGGGCTTCAACGTCGTTCCGTCTTCGACATAGAGCCCGATCGGCCTGCCATCGTCGTCATACATGCCGCCATTCATGGCAAAGGCGAGATCAAGCCCCTGCGTTTCAACGGCCTTTGCAACATTGCCGAATGAGCGATAGGGCTCTCCGCCTGCATCAAGACTGAAAAGCCTGATATCATCAACCGCCGGATCAAAGGTGCAGACAACATAATCACGGCCGCTGTGGCTCTCATTGTCGCAGGCCGCTTTCGCCGGTGTCGCTGCTGCAATAAGCACGATCAAGAGGCCGAGCCAGCCTGCCAGCCATGCCGGTCTGTTGCCGCAGCGGGTCATTACCATCGCATATCGCTCCGTATCGGAATTCAGTTCTGTTGTGGTGCTGCCGACAGTGAAAACGCGGTTTCCATTGCCCGCCCATCGCTCTTGGCCAGCAACTGCCACGCACCATCCTCGGCCTTGAAGGGCGCAGGAATGGCAGACAATGGCACCGTGACGCGATACTGACCATCTTCGCTCCAGACGCCCTGTGGCGCTTCAATGACAAAGCCCTTCGAGTTGGCCAGGATCAGCTGTGGCGCGGCATTGCCTGCCGCTTTCGGCATGGTCAGCGCGATCGCGATGGAACTGCCATCGATCGCGGCACTTGTGACGGCGAAATCGGCGGTGCTTTTTTCCGGAAGTGTGCTTTCCGCTGCAGCCATGATCGCCTTCAGCACGGGGGTTTCGCTGTAGCTGTCGCTGTCCGGTGCAACCTTGAAGTCGGCCTGGAAGGGAATGCAGATGTCATGGCAGAGCCCAAGAAACACGGCGACATCAAGGGACGGCAGCGTGCCGGCGTCAGCAGTGAGCGTCAGCGGAAAGGTAACGGGTGTATCATAGCCCATGTCCCAGCCGCCGGCGATGTCGAGCCTTTGAGGCACGGGGAAATCGATGCGCTGCAGCGCTACGCCATCGCTGCCGGTGACCGTCACGCTTGGCGGAATGCCGCTGTCACCCGGCTCGCGCCAATAGGTGATCCAGCCGGGTTGGGGCTCGACCTGCAGCGCAGCGCGGATCGTGCCGTCCTGTTCCGGAGGCAGAACAATCAGCCGCACGCGGCCGCCTTCATCCGAAACCCAGTCGGTCGGTGCAGCAAAAGCCGGCGCTGCGGCAGACATAAGCAGGCAGAGTGTCGGGGCCAGTCCGAGGATAAGATTTTTTTTCATCGCGATCGTTTACAGTGCACTTTTGTTTTCTGCCACTCTGTGTGCATTATTTTAAGGACAAATTGAGTTGAACATAGCGTGAGGCACGCCATACTTTAAGAAATGAGCAATTTTGATAACCCCAAGAGAAACGGCCCGGAGGCGCCTGTGCTGACAAATCTGACGACCCGACGTGAACGCGGTCCATTCGACGGCCAGTTTCTCATCGCCATGCCGCAGCTGGAGGATGATCATTTCCAGCGCAGCGTTGTCTATATCTGCGCCCACTCGCCGGAAGGGACGATGGGCTTTGTTCTCAACCGGACGCTTGATGTCTCCTTCTCCGAAGTTCTGGCCCAGGTGAAGCTGACGGATGGCCTGCAGGCTCAGGGCGTGCCGCGCCATATCGCGGATTTCAAGGTCCAGTTCGGCGGTCCGGTCGAGCCCGGACGCGGTTTCGTGCTGCATTCGGATGATTATTCCTGCGACACCAGCATACCGGTGAGTGACGATCTCTGCCTGACGGCAACCCTTGACGTGTTGCGCGTCATCGCCGAGGGACGCGGACCGGCGCGGGCCGCCCTCTATCTCGGTTATGCCAGCTGGGGCCCCGGGCAGCTGGAGGCGGAAATCGCCAATAATGACTGGCTGACATGCCCGGCCACCGACAGCATCATTTTTGATGATGATTTCGACAGCAAATATGAGCGTGCGCTGCTCGCCATGGGTGTTGAACCCTCGCTGCTTTCGAGCAAGATTGGCCACGCCTGAATTTGCCCCTTTTGGAACATGCGTGGCAGGACATGCGTTGTTCGAGCGTGTTTTCTCAGCATGTGCGGACCTGATGCCCCGGCGCTAAGGGGCTCAGGGCCAGTCAGGGCAAGCGAGGGGCGATGAAGCTTTTTTCCTGTGACCATTGCGGTCAGACAGTCTATTTCGACAATCAGAACTGCGTTGCCTGCGGTCATCGTCTGGGGTTCGATCCAGAGGAAATGCGCATGCATGCTCTGGAAGGCGCGGATGAAGGCCGGTGGAAAAGCCGCTCGGCCGCGGGGGAGATGTTCCGCTTCTGCGCCAATGCTGATGCCGGCGTGTGCAATTGGCTCGTTCCAAGCGAGGGCGCGGAGAGCTATTGCCGTGCCTGCCGCCATAACCGGCTGATGCCCGACATCGCAACAGAAGAGGGGCTGACACGCTGGAAGCAGATCACGGCCGCCGAGCGGCATCTGTTCTACTCCCTGATGCGTCTCGGCATTCAGACGCCGACGCTTGCGGAGGATGCCGATGGCGGTCTGGTTTTCGATTTTCTCGAGGATAGCGTCAATCCGGATGGCTCGGTCACTCCGGCCATGACCGGGCATGATGACGGGCTGATCTCGCTGCGCGCGGCCGAAGCGGACGATGTCGTCCGCGAGATTGCCCGCAGCCAGATGGACGAGCCCTACCGCACGCTGCTTGGGCATTTTCGCCACGAGGTCGGGCATTATGTCTGGGACAGATTGGTTCGGGACAGGGGGCATTTTGACGAATTTCGCGCCGTTTTCGGCGATGAGCGCGCGGATTATGCGGCAGCGCTCGAACGTCACTATCATGAGGGGCCGCCACCGGGCTTTCAGGAGCACTTCGTCAGCGCCTATGCAACGACCCATCCCTGGGAGGATTTTGCCGAGAGTTTCGCGCATCTTCTGCATATTGTTGACACGCTGGAGACGGCGCAATCTTTCGGCCTGTCCGTTGATGGTGCCGAAGAGCCGATGGGGGATCCCTATCTCTGTCAGGACGCAGCCAGGCTGGCTGCCGCCTGGGTGCCGCTGACACTCGCCATGAATGCCATCCACCGCAGCATGGGAGAGAATGATTTCTATCCTTTCGTGCTGACGCCGGACATTGTTGGAAAACTTGGCTTCATCAGGATGCTGCTGCAAAAAACGGCTTAGAACATCGTTCTTTTCGAAAATCGGAATCGATTTTCGAGCCGATGCGTAGATTCAACAAGATTGAGCGTCCTACCGCGCCCTTCAGCCGCAACGACACACCGTTGCTTTGCTTCCGCGCGCTTGCGACTGGAAAGCCGCGACAAACCTCCTGTCGCGACTGAGCCGGTCAGCACGTCTTGCTGCGGCTGAGCGCTATTCCGCCGCGTGGTAGGCGTCGCGGTCTCTCAGCAATCTGAGCGCCTGGCTGGTGCGCACGGCGGGGCCATAAAGCGGCCCCTGGGCGAAGGCGCAGCCGGCATCGGACAGGCCACGGGCCTGAAGCTCTGTCGTGACATCGAGTATGCTGACGCGGATCCCCATTTTCTCGGCCAGTGCGACAAAGGCCCTGGTCAGCTCATAGCTGTCATCAGTTTCCCGGTCGAAAAGATTGCGCTCCACCCTGACAAAATCGAACGGGAAGCCGTTGAGGAAGGATAGCGAGCCATAGCCGTTGCCGAATCGGTCAAGGCCAAGGCCAATGCCAACGGCGCGCAGCTGCTCGAGCGAACGGCGGGCCTGTTCCGGCGCCTCAAGGATGATGTTTTCCGGCATTGTCAGCATGAGCTGGCGCGGCGACAGGCCGGATCGGCGCACCATGCTTTCAATTTCGTTGAGCGTGCTGGTCCGCAGCATGTCCTTGGTCGCCAGATCAATCGAGACAAAGGCTCTGGCACCCGGCATGGCGCCCTGAATGGAAGCCAGATCCACCAATGCCTGCTTTAGTGTGAACAGAACCAGATCCGGCAAAAGCCCGGCCTCGGCCGCCATGGTCTCGACCTCGCCAGCGGCGATCTCGCCACGGCGCGGATGCTGCCAGCGCAATTGGCATTCAAAACCCGAAACGGCGAAACTATCGAGCCGGACGATCGGGCGATAAAGCACATTCATCTCGCTGCGTTCGATCGCGTGGCTGAGATCAGTCTTGATCTGCAGGCGTTCGGCACCGAACATGCGGAAGGAGGACTTGAAGGTTTCAACCCGGTTGCCGCCAGCGCGTTTGGCACGGTACATCGCCAGGCGGGCATCTTCGAGGAAGCTTTCCGCATCCTCATGCTCGTCATGCCAGGAGGCAATGCCGATCGAGGCGGTGAGCTGGATATCGCGTTCACCGAAATAGACCGGCATGGCGATGGCCGCTGTCAGCCCATCGGTGAATTCGGCGATCCGCACCGGATCGTTTTCCGACAGCAGGATGATTGCGAAACTGTTGCCGGAAAGGCGGGCCAGCGTGTCCTCCGGCTTCATCAGGCGCTGCATGCGTCTTGTCAGTGCGATCAGGATATTGTCGCCCGCAGCGATGCCGAGCGTCTCGTTGATGTCGGCATAGCGGTCGATGTCGGCGACGATAACGGTCGGCTGCAGCGAGGTGAGGCTTTCGGAAATGGCCATGACCGATTGCAGCCGGTCGAGGAAGACAGGGCGGTTTACGAGGCCTGTCAGATTGTCCTGGACGGCATCCTGCAGCAGGCGCTGGCTGCTGGCTTTGAACTCGGTCAGATCGGTCAGCGTGCCGACACAGCGGACGACTTCGCCATTTGCGCTCAGCACCGGCCGGGCGCGGATCAAAAGCCAGTGATAATGGCCATCATCAGCGCGAATGCGGAACTCCAGCTTCAGCCGGCCGCGGCGCCATTCAAGCAGCATGTCGAGCGTGGAACGGAACAGGTCGCGGTCATCGGGGTGCAGCAGCGGCAGCCAGGAACGTGCGGGTCCACTCAGCATGCCGGCCGTGAGGCCAAGTTTTACGGAAAAATCGGGCTCGGTGACGATGCGGTCGCGGGCAACATCCCAGTCCCAAACGGTACCATCGGCGCCGATGAGTGCGAGCGCCTGTCGTTCGAGATCGGAAAACAGCCCGGATTGGTAGGCGCCGCCGGCAAAGGCATGCTGCATCACGGTAAAGCCGAGCAGCAGGACGATGAGCACGAGGCCGCCAGCAAGCGCCGGCTGGACAATATCATTGTCAATCCTGCCGGTTACGGTCAGCCAGCCGGCGAAAAGCCAGGCAACGATCAGCGCCCATGCCGGCATCAACAGGATTGCACGGTCGTAGCGGCGGATACTCAGATAGATGATCAAGACGGTGCCGAGTGCCACGGTGGCGGCAAAGGAGATCCGGGCGATGCCGGTGGCAACGGACGGATCGAAGATGGCGACGCCGAAAAGCGCCATGACCGCCAGGCCCCAGGCCGCTGTCGCATAGCCGAGATGGACATGCCATCGCGACAGATTGAGATAGGTGAACAGGAAGACGACAAGGCTGAAGGCAACCGCAACATCGGCTGACGCTCGCCATATTCGCTCGTCTGTTGCTGTCAGTGGTATGAGTTTCTCGAGAAAACTGAAATCGATCGCCACATAGAGCAGCACGGACCAGGCGAGCATGGCTGTGGCCGGCAGCATCGATGTGCCCTTGACGACGAACAGGATTGTCAGAAAAACCGCCAGAAGACCGGCAATGCCGAGGACAATGCCGTGATAGAGGGTGAAGGCGTTTTCCGTATCCTTGTAGGCATCGGGCTGCCAGAGGTAGAGTTGCGGCAGGGTCGGGCTGGCCAGTTCCGCCACGAAGGTGACGACAGAACCGGGATTGAGGGTGATGCGGAACACATCGGCATCATCGCTGTCCTGCCGCTCAAGCGTGAAGCCTTCGCTGGGGGTGATGGCAACAACACGCTCTGAGCCGAGATCAGGCCAGAACAGCCGCGAGCCCGGCAGGCGGAAATGCGGCGCAACGATCACCCGGTCGATCTGCTCGTCAGACACATTGGCCAGCGAGAACACAGCCCAGTCACCCAGGTGATTGCCGTTGGTCGCCCGGACTTCGATGCGCCGCCGGATGCCATTCGAATCAGGCGCGGTGGAAACCTGGAATGTCTCGCCCTGATTGTCATAGATATCGACACTGTTGGTCAGGTCGATCGCCAGATCCCCGCGTGATACCTCGACCGGTTCGGCAGCCTGAGCAGCAGTCTCTTGCAGGATGAAAACCGCAAACAGCAGGGTGAGCAGCACAAGCAGTCTGGAACGAAGCGTGGGGCGTTGCGTCATGTCTGGCTTTCGGTCCCTTTATCTGTCTTGTTCCAGTCGTCGGCGAGAAGAGCATAAAGATGATGATCCCGCCAGACACCATTGATACGCAAATATTCGCGTAACAGGCCCTCCTGATTGAAACCGGCTTTCTGCAGCAATCGGGCGCTGCGTTCATTGGTCGGTATGCAGGCAGCCTCGATCCGGTGCAAACGCATCTCACTGAAGATGTAAGGTATTACAAGGCTGAGTGCGGCAAACATGTGGCCCTTGCCGGCAAATTCTTCGCCCATCCAATATCCGAGTGTGCATTTCTGCGCCACGCCGCGCTGAATGAGGCCGATGGTGATGCCGCCGGCAAGTGTTTCGGTTTCCTTCAGGAATATGAAAAGCTGAATGCTGGTACCGGCATCGAAATCGCGGTTTACGCGGTGAACCCGCTGGCGGAACGCGGGTTCGGTCATGTCCTGCACATTCCACAGCGGCTCCCATGGCTGCAGGAAGGCGCGGCCGCGCGTGCGCAACGCGCTCCATGCAGCAAAATCGGATATGCGTGGCAGGCGCAGGACATGCGTTTGCGAATGCAGTGCGAAGCTGCGGCGTCTGAGCGCCTTCGGGCTTAGAAACGGCTGCAGCATCGGGTCACTTCCGCTTGCGCGGAAGGCTCCCCTCTGCTGGCGTCACGGACCTCTTTGCGCGCTGCATGACTGTTTCAAAGCCCCGCCGATGCCTTCCTTCGTTCCCGGAACGAAAGGTTGTGGATGATGTCGTCAATCGGTGCAAGGCTCCCGATCGGCCCGATCGCGGAGATCGTCGGGCGCGTGTCATAGAAGGTGCGGCCGGCAAGATCGGTGAGGCGACGCGGCGTGATGTTTTCCAGGCGCATCATCATCTCCTCATTCGGGATCGGTCGTCCCCAGAGCATGATCTGACGGGCGATCTGGCCCGCACGGGCGGCCGCACTTTCCTGCCCCATCAGCAGCTGCGCACGGATCTGGGCGCGGGCGCGGTCGATTTCCGAACGGTCGACGCTTTCGGCGACACGATGCAATTCGTCGATTACCACCGGTACCAGCTCGGTCAGCTGTTCGCCACCCGTTGCCGCGTGAACGGCAAAGACGCCCGAATCGGAAAAGCCCCAGTGGAAGGCATAGACCGAATAGCAGAGGCCACGGATCTCACGGACTTCCTGAAACAGGCGCGAGGACATGCCGCCGCCGAGCACATTGGCAAGGATCTGCGAACAGTAGAAGTCATGGGCGTGATAGGCCGGGCCCTCGAAGCCGAGGATGACCTGGGCATCGGAAAGATCACGCGAAATGCGCACATCACCGCCGGTATAGGACGCCTCTTCCATGAAGGGCGGGGTTTCGGGCTGACGCGGCAGGCTGTCAAACTTGATCTCGATCTCGCGGACAAAGGCGTCATGGTCGATCGCACCGGTGCCGACGATGAAAATCCGGTCGGTGGTGTAATTGCGGGCCATATAGCGGCGGATGTCGTCTGGCCGAAACGCCATCACGGTATCGGGCGTGCCGAGGATCGGCCGGCCGATGGTCTGATCGCGAAAGGCGGCGCCGGCGAAATTGTCAAACACGACATCGTCGGGAATATCATTGGCGGCGCCAATTTCCTGCATGATGACGTTTTTCTCGCGCGCCAGCTCTTCCGGGTCGAAGACGGAATCGGTCAGGATGTCGGCAAGAATGTCCACGGCCAGCGGTAGGTGATCCTTCAGGACGCGGGCATAATAGGATGTCGTCTCCGTCGATGTGGCGGCGTTGACTTCTCCTCCAACATTCTCGATTTCCTCGGCAATCTGCCTGGCAGAGCGCCGGTTCGTTCCCTTGAACGCCATATGTTCGAGCAGGTGGGCGATACCGTGCTCGTTTTCGAGTTCATTGCGCGCTCCGGATTTGATCCACGCGCCGAGAGCGACGCTTTCGATATGCGGCATGTTCTCGGTTACGATCGTCAACCCGGATGGAAGCCGGGTGTACTCTACGGTCATGCGTACCTGCTTTCCTCGTTATGAACGTCCGACCCGCGCGGACGCACGGATATAACTCTCGACCTCTTCGAGGTTCGGGGAAAGGACATGGAACTGCTCCTCCCTGTCCATCAGATCAGCAAGCCATGATGGAAGCGCCGGGTCAATACCGCAAGCCGAATTTACTGCGTCTGGGAATTTGGCCGGATGGGCGGTGGAGAGCACGACCATCGGATTTTCGGCGCGCATATGCTGTCGGGCGACATAGAGACCGACGGCCGTATGCGGGTCTGCCAGATAACCTGTTTCCTTCAGTGTACGGGCGATCTCGCCCTTCACCTCGTCTTCTCCCGCGCGTCCGGCGGCAAAGTCTTTCCGGATCTCCGTCAGGGTTTCGGCCTCGATGTCGAAAGCGCCGGACTGTTTCAGGCTTGCCATGGCACGGCGCACGGCGCCGGCATCGCGGCCGCCAGCTTCAAACAGCAGCCGCTCAAAATTGGAGGAGATCTGGATATCCATGGATGGCGAGGTCGTCGCGGCAACGCCCTTCATCTCGTAGCGCCCGGTGGCAAGGGTGCGGGCCAGAATGTCATTGGCATTGGTTGAGATCACCAGACGGCCGACCGGAAGCCCCATGCGCTTGGCGACATAGCCGGCGAGGATATCGCCGAAATTACCGGTCGGAACGGTGAAATCGATCTCACGATCCGGTGCGCCGAGTGAAAGCGAAGCCGTGAAATAATAGACGACCTGGGCCATGATGCGGGCCCAGTTGATCGAGTTGACACCCGAAAGCTTGATGCCGGTGCGGAAGGGCGTGTCGTTGAACATGGCCTTGACGAGGTTCTGGCAATCATCGAAATCGCCTTCGATCGCCAGCGCATGCACATTCTCGCCCTTCGACGTCGTCATCTGGCGCTGTTGCACCGGCGACACCTTGCCGTGCGGAAACAGGATGAAGATATCGGTCCGCGCACTGCCGGCAAAGGCATCGATGGCGGCGCCGCCGGTATCGCCGGAGGTGGCGCCGACAATGGTGGCGCGCTCGTTGCGCTCACCAAGCACATGATCCATCAGCCGTGCCAGAAGCTGCATTGCAACATCCTTGAAGGCGAGGGTGGTGCCGTGGAACAATTCGAGGATGAAGGTGTTTTCGCCACTCTGGACGAGGGGAGCGACCGCTGTGTGACGGAAGGTCGCGTAGGCATCGTCAATCATGGCCTTCAGCACGTCATCGGCGATTTCGCCATCGATGAAGGGCTTGATGACCGCAAAGGCGACCTCGGCATAGGGCTTGCCGCGCAAGGCGCGGATCTGCGCTGCCGAAAACTGCGGAAAATCCACCGGCAGATAAAGGCCGCCATCGGAGGCAAGGCCCGCGAGAAGCGCATCGGAAAACTTCAGTGAGGGGGCTTCGCCCCGCGTTGAAACATATTCCACGGACAACCCCTTCGTGCTTGCCACGTTTACCTGATCATACCAGACTGTTAGCGCATCGTCTGACTGCTGGCATGTGTGATCGGGTTTTGGTAACGGTCTTGCGCGTGTAATGCGCTAGACAATCGATTTTTGCTGCGGGCGCTGATATAGACCAAAGCGGATTGGGTTGAAAAGCCCTGCTTACCGGAATGAACCGATGAAAGGGATGTTTGTCGTGCCAAGTCGCTCCTTGAGCCGTTTTGCGGCGGTGCTGGTATTTCCTGCACTTGTGGCCTGCTCCACCACGAAACAGGCCGAACCTGAAGCCAAACCTGCTGAAACCGTCACGGCCGGCGTTAATTTGACCGCGCTCGCGCGCATCTGCCCGCCGGTCATGCTTGACGACGATCACGCCTTTATCCGGGTCTACTCCCCGGCCAGCTCGACCAAGCCGGATGATCTCGTCTATCAGGTCTCGCTGGGGGCCTATATCCGCAGTTGCGATGTTGCCGCGCAGGGTGAGGCGCTTTCGCCCAATATTGCTGTCCAGGGCCGCATTGTCGGAGGCCCCAAGGCAAAGGCCGGAACCATCAATGTTCCGATCCATGTCGTGATGAAGGACAGCAAGACAACCTTCTACGATCAGGTCGTTACGCAGCCGGTGGACCTGCCTGCCGATACACTGACGACTCAGTTCATCTTCAAGAAGACGGATCTCATATTGCCGCCGACGGCCGGGCCGCTTGCCCGCATCTATGTCGGTGTCGGCAAGTAGCATTGATAAAGGCCGGTCCCTTCGGAGCCGGCCTTTTCTCTGTTGTTCAAATAAGCGTTTTTACAGCGTGCCTGACCACTCCAGGAGCGCGGTGGCAACGGCTGGAAGGTCGTTCATTCTGGCGATGACGGTTTCGGCGCCCGCATCGGTCAGCCTGTCCGCATGGGAGGGATAGGTGTGGGAGCCGCCGGTAAAGCCGACAACGCGCATGCCCGCGGCCTTTGCGCCCATGACGCCGTGAACCGAATCCTCGATCACCAGGGTCTTCTTCGGGTCGGCGCCCATCTTTTCAGCGCCAAACAGGAAAATGTCCGGCTTCGGCTTGACCCGGTCAGGGCCGAGGCTTTCGGCGGAAAAGATATTCGGCTGGAACAGGTCGATCAACCCGACCTTGGTCAGCATCATGTCGAGGCGTTCCAATGTCGAGTTGGAGCAGATGCAGCGCGGCTCGGACAGCTCCGACACGGCCTCGCGAATGCCAGGAATGGCTTTCAGTTCGCGTTTCAGCCGCTCATCCAGAATGACGTAGGACTGATCGATCAGATTTGCCTGCAGCGGAATGCTGGCTTCCTTTTCGACGGAGAGCAGGATGTCGCGCCAGGTCATGCCGGCGAAGCGTTCGCCGATCTCTCCCGCGGTAATCGGATAGCCGGCCTCTGTCAGCAGTTTTGATTCTACCTGGGCGGCGAGAAATTCCGAATCCACCAGAACACCGTCACAGTCGAAAATGATCAGATCAAAGCTGCTCATGCAAAATCCGCTTTCGTTGGAAAATAGGGCCAGAACATAGCGTCTGACTACATGAAGCATGGCCAAAGGACAATGCGTGAGCCGTGCCAATCGCGAAGCCCGGCCATGCAGGATGCGATTTTCTCACGCCGCATTCAGGCTTTGGTAACCAAGTTCAACGACATTCATGTGTGTAAGTCTGTGTCGAGTACGAGTTGAGGCGAGTATCTTATGGTTCCGGTTACGGCCCTTTCCGCGCATGTCAAAAATGCATCCAGCACCTCGTGGATCGATACGATCATCAAGGGTGATTGTGTTGCCGCTCTGGAAGCGCTTCCCGACCACTCGGTCGATGTCATCTTTGCCGATCCGCCCTATAATCTGCAGCTTGGCGGCACGCTTCACCGGCCGGATCAGTCCAAGGTCGATGCCGTCGATGATGCCTGGGATCAGTTTGCCTCGTTCGAGGCCTATGATGCCTTTACCCGCGCCTGGCTTCTGGCCTGCCGCCGCGTGCTCAAGCCAACCGGCACGATCTGGGTGATTGGCTCCTATCACAATATTTTCCGCGTCGGCGCCATGCTGCAGGATCTCGGCTTCTGGATTCTCAACGACATTGTCTGGCGCAAGACGAACCCGATGCCGAACTTCAAGGGCCGTCGGTTCCAGAATGCTCATGAGACCATGATCTGGGCGTCACCCTCCGCCGATGCCAAGGGCTATACCTTCAATTACGATGCGATGAAGGCCGCCAATGACGATGTGCAGATGCGCTCCGACTGGCTGTTTCCGATCTGCAACGGCGGCGAACGGCTGAAAGGCGAGGACGGCAAGAAGGTGCACCCGACCCAGAAGCCCGAAGCCCTGCTGGCCCGTGTCATTCTGTCATCGACAAAGCCGGGCGATGTGATCCTCGATCCTTTCCTTGGTTCCGGCACGACGGCGGCCGTTGCCAAGCGGCTGGGTCGCCATTTCGTCGGGATCGAGCGCGAGCAGACCTATATCGACGCAGCGCGTCAGCGCATCGATGCGGTTGAGCCGATGGCGGCGCCGATGCTGAAGCCGCTGCCAGGCAAGAAAGCGGAACCCCGCGTTGCCTTCGTCACGCTGGTGGAAAGCGGAATGGTGTCGCCGGGCCAGGTTCTGGTCTCGGCCAATGGCCGCTACCGCTCGGTGGTGCGCGCCGACGGCACGCTTGCAAGCGGGGCCGATGCCGGTTCGATCCACCGTCTTGGCGCGAAGGTTCAGGGGCTCGATGCCTGCAATGGCTGGACCTTCTGGCACTTCGAAGAGGGTGGTGAACTGTTCCCGATCGATCGTCTGCGTGCTGAAGTTCGCGCCGAAATGGCCGCAGCATCACTCTGACAGCGCCCGTTTCCCGTTAACCGGGACGGGTTTTCAAAAAAGATATCCCTGCCAGCCGCGTCAAAGTTCATGACCTCCGAACCACGCACGGCCGACGCTCGGGCCCGGATCAATCCGGGCCCGATGTCTTTTATCGCGGAAAGAAAGTGATCTAGAGCGCCGTGTGTCCTTTTGGACGTACCAGGACGCTCTATCTTGTTGAAACTACGTATCGTTCTTTTCGAAAATCGATTCCGGTTTTCAAGCCGATGCGCTAGTAGCGGATTCCGAGCGCCTCGAAATCGCGTTTCAGGGTTGCAGCGTCGGTGAACTGCACCGCCTGCCAGCCGGCGGCCCTGGCACCCTCGACATTGACCAGCGTGTCGTCGATGAACAGCGTAGCTGCCGGATCCAGCCCGAAGCTTGCGACGTGATGATCGAAGATATCGCGGTCGGGCTTGACCATGCCAATCTCGCCGGAAACGGTGATGCCGCGCGACAGTTCCAGGAACGGATAGCGCTTGCGGCATTCCTTGAAGGTGTCGGGTGCGAAATTGGTCAGCATGGTGATGTCCCAGCCGCCCGCCAGCAGCGCTTTCAGGATCTCGACGCTCTCATCATAGGAATAGGGCAGCATTTCGTGCCAGTATTTGCGGAAAGCGCGGATATTGTCTTCTTCGTCCGGAAAGGCGGCAATGGCGACAGCCTCGGCTTCGGCCCAGGATCGGCCGCGGTCCTGCTCGTGATTCCATTCATGGCTGCACACATTGGCGAGAAACCATTTGCGTTTTTCCTCATCCGGAATGATGTGCTGAAAGGGCAGGGTGGGATCGTAATGCACCAGCACCTTGCCGATGTCGAAAACGATGTGGCGTATTTCGGTTGTCATTTCACTCGTCCTCACTGGTCACGCGACCTTACTGGGCCTTGAAAATATCCGGAATGGCCTGGGTGATCGCCTTTTTCATCACGCTTGGCAAGGCCTGATCACCGATATCGCGGCTCGCAACCCAACGGCCGCCCTCGACATTTCGACGCGGGGTGGCCGCGCGGAAAACCGAAAGCCGCAATTCGAAATGGGTAAAGACATGGATGACCTCGCCGCAGGGCAGCCAGCTTGCGGCAAACGGGGCGGCGGCCTTTCCTGTTTCGCCGTCACGCCGTGAATTCCAGGCCGTCGTCGGCACTTCATCCATGCCGCCGAGAAGTCCGGTCGCAGGTCTCGTCTTCAGCAGGATCGCGCCATCTGGGGCGATCGCCACAAAGGCTGCACCGCGCCGGACCGGGCGGTCAGCCTTCTTCGCCTTCAGCGGAAAGCGCTCGGGATCATCGGCTTTCAGCGCCCCGCATTCACCGTTCAGCGGACAGAGCGCGCAGGCCGGGCGTTTCGGCGTGCAAATCGTTGCGCCGAGATCCATCATTGCCTGGGCGAAATCACCGGGGCGGGTTTCAGGCGTGATCTCCGCCGTTTTTTCACGGATATCCGGTTTTGCCGCAGGCAGTGGCGTCTCGATGCAAAAGAGCCGGGTCACGACCCGCTCGACATTGCCGTCGACCACGGGTTCCGCCCTGTCGAAGGCGATGGCGGCAATGGCGGCTGCGGTATAGTCGCCAATGCCGGGCAGGGCCTTCAGCCCGGCAAATGTATCGGGAAAGGTTCCGCCATGCGCGCTTGCAAGCGTTTCCGCGCATTTCTTGAGATTGCGGGCCCGGGCGTAATAGCCAAGTCCCGCCCAGGCGGCCATGACGCTGTCGGTCTCGGCTGAAGCGAGATCGCCAACGCGCGGCCAGCGCTCGAGAAACTTGGCGAAATAGGGTTTTACCGCCTGAACGGTGGTCTGCTGCAGCATGATTTCCGACAGCCAGACATGATAGGGGTCGGGGCGGATGCCGCGTGCCTTGTCGCCGGGGCCGATCCGCCAGGGCAGGACACGGTGATGGCGGTCATACCAGTCCAGAAGCTTCTGTGCGATGACATTCATGAAGAGCTCAAGCGTTTCCTTTTGCCGCAAAACGCCCTATGTTTGTCGCGATTTTTGACGGCGAAGCCATGGTTTTGCCGGAATATGGGGAATGATCGGGGCGATGAAGCACGGCCGCAGGGATAATGTCAATCAGATCGCCGATGTGGCCAATGCACTCATCGATCCCATTCTGGCGCGCCGCGCCGGCATCAGTACCTCACTGCTGAATGCCTGGGAAGAGATCGCCGGCGACGCCTATGCCGATTATTCTCGGCCCGAGAAAATCGTCTGGCCGCAGCGTTCGCAATCCTATGACGATACCTTCCGTCCCGGCACGCTGACGATTGCCTGCGAAGGCGCGCGCGCGCTGTTTCTCTCCCACGGGCAGGACGAACTGATCCACCGCGTCAATGGCTTTTTCGGCTTTGCCGCCATTGACCGCATCCGCATCGTGCAAAAACCGGTTCAGCCGGCCGGTCCGAGCCGGCGCAAGCTTCAGCCTCTTTCAAAGGCCGAGCGGATGAAATTGGACGAAAAGCTCGCCGATATCGAATCGGACAGGCTCAAGGCCGCCATTTTGCGGCTTGCCACCGGCGTCAAGGACGACGAGCGGCGGCGCAAATTGACCGAAAACAGAAAGAGGGGCCTGACGCCCCGCAGCCTGACATGACGGTCACGTATCTTTGAAGATCGTTGTTCGGCAAGCACTTGTGCACTGGCAGATTGACCGATATCGCAATTTACAGACCAACCTTACTGACGAGAGACATGACATGCCTGAAATCCAGATGACGAAGCGGACGCTGCTTGGCGGCCTTGCCATGGGCAGCCTTGGAACCGCTCTTCTTTCGACCGGCGGTACGGCCTTTGCCGAAGATGCGAAGCTGCCGGACAGCATCGGCAAGGTTGACATGGCCGAGGCGCTGAAGCCGGGGCCGCTGCCGGAAATTACCGAGGGTGACGAGAACGCGCCGGTCAAGATCATCGAATATTATTCGCTGACCTGCCCGCATTGCGAAAACTTCCAGAAGGTCACCTATCCGGCGATCAAGAAGGATTATATCGATACCGGCAAGGTCTATTATATCTTCCGCGAATTCCCCTTCGACCCGCGTGCCATGGCCGGCTTCATGCTCGCCCGCTGCGCCCCGAACGGCAAATATCTGCCCTTCGTTGACCTGATGTTCTCGCAGCAGCGCACCTGGGCCACGGCCGAGGATGGTTCGGCTGCAATGCTGCAAATGGCCAAGCTTGCCGGTTTTACACAGGAAAGCTTCCAGGCTTGCTTGACCGATCAGAAACTTCTCGATGATGTGAACACCATCAGAGATCGCGCCGAAAAGGAATTTGGTGTCAACGCGACCCCGACTTTCCTGATCAATGGCGAAAAATATGCGGGAGACATGCCGGTTGACACAATGTCAGCCCTCATTAACAGCATGCTCTGAACACGCGTCAGTCACCACGCCGGCGCGCGGCCGATATCGTGCGCCGGTCTTTCGGCCGGCAAGAACCGGGACGGGCCGGTTTGCGCATGCCTCCACCTTCTTTCTTTCGAACACAGCAAACGAGCAATTTCGTGACCCTGCCTGCCGGCTGCGCCCCGAGATCATGGGGGTGGGACGGTCATGAAATTCAATCGGCTTCGCCTTGTCGGCTTCAAATCCTTCGTTGAGCCCAGCGAGTTCGTGATCGAGCCGGGCCTGACTGGTGTCGTCGGCCCGAATGGCTGCGGCAAATCCAATCTGGTTGAAGCGCTGCGCTGGGTGATGGGCGAAAATTCCTACAAGAATATGCGCGCCTCCGGCATGGATGACGTGATCTTTTCCGGCTCGGGCAACCGTCCGGCGCGCAATTCTGCCGAGGTCGGTCTTTCGCTCGACAATTCCGATCGCACGGCACCCGCCGCCTTCAACGATAGTGACGAGATCCAGGTCTCGCGGCGCATCGCCCGCGAACAGGGATCGGTCTACCGCATCAATGGCAAGGAAGCGCGCGCCAAGGACGTGCAGCTGCTCTTTGCCGATGCCTCCACCGGCGCGCGTTCGCCCTCGATGGTCGGTCAGGGGCGGATTGGCGAGCTGATCCAGGCAAAGCCGCAGGCACGACGCCAGCTTCTGGAAGAGGCTGCGGGTATTTCCGGCCTCTATTCGCGCCGTCACGAGGCGGAACTGCGCCTGCGTGCAGCCGAAACCAATCTCGAACGCCTTGATGATGTGACTGCGCAGCTCTCGACCCAGATCGACAGTCTGAAGCGCCAGACCCGTCAGGCCGTGCGTTTCAAGGCGCTTTCGGCCGATATTCGTGCCCATGAGGCCATCCTTCTGCATCTGCGCTGGGCCGATGCCAAGGCGCAGGAGGGGGAGGCTGAAAGCCTGCTCAACCAGCTGACCGTTCATGTTGCGGAAAAGGCCAACCGGCAGATGGAGGCGGCGAAAAATCAGGCGGTCGCCGGTCTTGCCATGCCGCAGCTGCGTGATGCGGAAGTCGCAGCCGCCGCAGCCATGCAGCGCCTTGAGATCGCACGCCGCCAGCTGGAGGAAGATGCCGGCCGGGTGTTGCGAAGGCGCGATGAGCTTTCACGGCGGCTGGTGCAGCTTGACGAGGATATCCGCCGCGAACAGGCGATGATCGATGACAATGCCGCAATCCTTGCGCGGCTGGCGCAGGAAGAGGCCGAGCTGACCGAGGAGATCGGCTATTCCGGAGAGGCGCTTGAAGAGGCTCGCTATGCCATGGACGACGCTGCCACCGCGCTGGCCGAGGCAGAGCAGCGCTTTTCGGCGCTGACGGCCGAACGTGCCGAGGCGCAGGCCATCCGCGCCGAGCGCGAGCGGGCACTTGCCGATCTTTCAGCGCGGCGTCAGCGGCTCGATCAGCAGCTTCGGCAGGGCGAAGCAGAACTCGCCGCCATTGCCGGGCAGATTGCCGCCCTGCCGGATCCTGAGGCCCGGCGCGACGCCCTGGAAGCGGCGCAATTTGCCGAAGAGGATGCGCATGCGGCGCTTGAGACGGCCGAGGCGAGGCTCGCCGCTGCGCGGCAGCGTGAAATAGCCGCCCGCGCCCCGGTCGAAGCGGCAAAGGCGCGGCTTGCCGCGATCGAGACCGAAGCGAGGACCATTTCGTCCATGCTGGCGGCCAGTGCTGCATCGGGTGCTTTCAAACCGCTGGCCGAGCTGATCAGCATTCGCCCCGGCTTCGAGACGGCGCTTGGCGCGGTGCTGGGCGATGACCTGGAATCGCCGCTCGATCCGTCGGCAGCTGCTTTCTGGCATGGCAATGGTGCAGGCGATGAGGATCCGCCTCTGCCTGAAGGGGTAAAGAGCTTTGCCGGCCTGATCGAAGGACCGGAAGAGGTGCAACGCCGGCTTCGCCAGATCGGTCTCATCGAGGATGGCCAGGGCGAGGCGCTGATGGCGATCCTGAGGCCGGGCCAGCAACTGGTGACGAGAAGCGGAGCCGTCTACCGCTGGGACGGCCATGTTGCCGGGGCCGATGCGCCGAGTGCGGCAGCGCTGCGGCTGGCGCAGCGCAACCGGCTCATGGCACTGGAAACCGAAGGCGATGAGGCGGAAATCGCGCTGGAAGAAGCCGTCAGCCTGCAGGATGCCGCCGCACAGGCGGCGCTTGTGGCTGAGCAGGGTCTTGGAAACGCACGTGAGCGGCTCAGGGCGGCATCCCGGATGACGGCGGATGCACGGCTTGCGCTTGGCGAGGCGGAGAAGGCCGCAGGGGATCTGCTGCGCCGCCGCGATGTTGTGGCTGAGACCGTCAGCCAGCTCACCCTTCAGGCTGAGGATCTTGCCGCGCGGATGGAAACCGTGTCCGAAGCGCTGGAAGACGCTGGCGATTTCTCGGCGCTGGACATGAGGCTTTCGGCGGCGCAGGCCGAGGTGACGGGATTGCGCGGCGCTTTGGCGGAAACGCGGGCGCGTCATGACGGGTTGATCCGCGAGAATGATGCGCGCAAACGCCGTGTCGCATCGATCGCCCAGGAACGGAGCAGCTGGCAGAACCGTGCGAAAAGCGCTGAAAACCAGATCGCGACGCTCAAAGCCCGTTCGGCCGAAGCGCATGACGAGCTGGAGCAGCTCCAGGAAGCGCCGGAAGCAATGGAAGAGCAGCGCTACACCCTGACGCGCGAGCTTGAGAAGGCCGAGAAAACACGGCGCGATGCCGCCGATCGGCTCGCCGAAGCCGAAACCCGGCAGCGTGAGGCGGACCGGGTTGCCGCGCAGGCGCTCTTAGAACTGGCCGAAGCGCGCGAAAAGCGCGGCCGTGCCGAGGAGCGGCTGGTTTCCGCCCGGCAGCGCCGTGAAGACAGCGAAGCGCGCATTCGCGAGGCACTTGAGGTGCCGCCCCATGAGGCTTTCCGCCTGACCGGGCTTGGACCCGATCAGGCTATGCCGGAACCGATCACCGTTGAGCGCGCACTGGAACGTTTCAAGGTTGAGCGTGAGCGGCTTGGCGCCGTCAATCTGCGCGCCGAAGAGGAGCAGGCCGAGCTTTCGAAGGAATTTGAACGTCTTGTCGGCGAACGTGACGATGTGATCGACGCGATCCGCAAGCTGCGCGGTGCGATCCAGAGTCTCAATCGCGAGGGACGCGAGCGGCTTCTTTCAGCCTTCGATCAGGTCAATGAGCAATTTCAGCGCCTGTTTACGCATCTTTTCGGCGGCGGCACGGCGGAATTGCAGCTGATCGAGTCCGATGACCCACTGGAGGCCGGACTGGAGATCCTCGCCCGCCCGCCGGGGAAGAAGCCGCAGACGATGACGCTTCTGTCCGGTGGCGAACAGGCGTTGACGGCGATGGCGCTGATCTTCGCCGTTTTTCTCACCAATCCGGCGCCGATCTGCGTGCTGGACGAGGTTGATGCGCCGCTCGACGATCACAATGTCGAGCGCTACTGCAATCTGATGGAGGAAATGGTGAATTCGACCGAAACCCGTTTCGTGGTCATCACCCACAACCCCATCACCATGGCACGGATGGACCGGCTGTTCGGCGTCACCATGGCCGAACAGGGCGTGTCGCAACTGGTCTCGGTCGATCTGCAGACCGCCGAACGCATGGTCGAACAGGATCAGCCGCAGGTGCTGAATCTATAACGATTTCTGATTTTTAAATTACATGTCAGTTTGTGATGCTTGACGGTGCCGGCCGGGCGGTCGGGCAATGCTGCCGACCGCAGGAGGGGCAGCCGCCCGTTATCGGCCGATATCCGGCTGGATCGCGAAACTGCAAGTGCAGAGTGCAGTCCAATCACAGGCCATCGCGGGAGAGGTGGCCACGAGTGCCGCATGAACCCCATCGCGCGGCTTTTTCAAGGGAGGAAATACATGGCAATTTCACCAGCAGGTACTGGCGCGTCCAGTGGCTATCTGTCTCAAGGCAGCAATGCGAGTAGCCGCGCGCCATCACCGCCGCCGCAATCTCCGGCAGTGCACACAAACCCGTCGCCGATCGTATTGCAGGATCCGCCGGCCAATCGTGAGGAAGCGCAACAGCGCTTTAACCAGGAACGGGAACGCTTTGCGGCATGGCATCATGGTTCGAAGCCAAGCGGCACAGATGACAAGCAGTCCGACAAATAGCGGTCCTGCACCATTTTGACGTTGCGGCCTCCGGCTGGCACTGTCCGGCCGGAGGCGTTTGCGTTGGGAAGCGGTGATTTACTGCGCGGCCGGGGTCCACGGATCGAGCGCATCCATCTTGTCCTGACGGCGCTGATCGGGCGACTTCGACCAGTCGCCACCAAAGGCGGCCGACTCCCATGATCCGTATTCAGGGTTGGGAAGCATGATCCAGTCGTGGCCCCAGTGATCCGCCGACGCATCGAAGAAGGCCTGGCGCTCTTCGAGCGTGCCCTCTGCCTTGTCCGTGAAATCGCCGAGATTGTCGCCCATCAGCATGACGACCCGATAATCCTTGGCAACGTAGTCGATGCGGCTTTCCTTGGCCGAAGTCCACTCTTCCTTGTCCCCGCGCAGGAGCACGGTGTCGACATTGCCGCCCATCGGAAAGCCGAGCTTTTCGAGATTGGCGACGGTGCCGTCTTTCTCGATCGCCTTTCTGTTGGAGACGTAGAAAATCTTTACGCCCTTGCTGTCGGCATAGTTGAGGAAGTCGAGTGCGCCGGGAACGGCCTTGGAGGTCTGGCTGTTGACGTAGTCGGTCCATTCCTTGGAGCTGTAACTCGTGCCACGCGTGACCAGTGAGGCTTCATAATTGCCGTTGTCGAGCATGGTTTCGTCCAGGTCCGTTACAATCGCAACCGGCAGATCGGCATAACCTTCCGGCTGCTTGTCGGCGACAGCCGTCCAGCTGGTATCGGCCAGCGCATCGCCCAGCTGCATCTTGGCGAGCTTGAAGATCTCGCTGACGGTGGCCTTATATTCGACAGAGGTTTCCATCCATACGGTCGCGTTCAGAAGATCGTTCTGAGGGACGGTGGCATCCTGAGCCGATGCCGGAGCTGAAAATGCAAGAAATGCGAGTGTGAGCGAGGTGGCGAGACCGGAAAATACGGTCGCCGAACGGAGGTTTGACCTGGACATGAAATTTCCCCTTGCTGGAATCTGGTATCGTTGAAGATGACAAGTTTGTGACAGTGTTTCGGCAAGGTCAAGCGTGGCCTTCAGGCCATCCGCTTGCCATGTTCCGGCATCTGTCTGACCCCGGTGCGGCATTGGTCTTTCGGGGGAGGAGGGAAAATTTCCCTGCAATACCAATTCTCATTTCGACCATGATGCACTAACGTCGGCGCAAAAGGGTTGAATGGCATATCCGGCGGCATGGCTTCCGGATCGGGCGGTCATATGGCGAATTGGGTTTTTGGTTTCGGTGCTTCCGAAACGGATGGACGAATCATCGATCGGGACAGGCTGGGCGGCAAGGGCGCCGGGCTTGCCGAAATGGCGTCACTTGGCCTGCCGGTGCCGGCCGGGTTCACGATCATTGCCGATGTGTGCCAGTACTTCTACGATCACGCCAAGACCTTTCCCGATGGTCTGGCAGACGAAGTCGTGTCGGGGATCGCCTCTATCGAGAAGATTGCCGGGCGCCGCTTCGGCGATTTCAAGCAGCCATTGCTGCTGTCAGTGCGTTCTGGTGCGCGCGTCTCCATGCCCGGCATGATGGATACGGTGCTCAATCTCGGTCTGAACGATGAGACGGTTCAGGCGCTTGCCGCCGACACCGGCGATGCGCGTTTTGCCTGGGACAGTTACCGCCGTTTCATCCAGATGTATGCCGATGTGGTGATGGGGCTCGACGCGGAGTTTTTCGAGGAGCTGCTGGAAGAGGCGGTTGACGCCTTTGGACATCAGAGCGACACGCAGCTTTCGGCCGCAGAGCTGAAGGAGATTACCGAACGCTACAAGGTGCTTCTGGAAGAAGAGCTGGGCGAAAGCTTTCCGCAGGATCCGATGCTGCAGCTCTGGGGGGCGATCTCGGCTGTTTTCTCCTCCTGGACCAGCGCCCGCGCCACCACCTACAGGGCACTGCATTCCATTCCCTTCGAATGGGGAACGGCGGTCAATATCCAGGCCATGGTGTTCGGCAACCTTGGCAATGATTCCGCCACCGGCGTTGCCTTCACCCGCAACCCTTCGACCGGCGAGAAGGCGCTTTACGGCGAATTCCTCGTCAATGCTCAAGGGGAGGATGTCGTTGCCGGCATTCGCACGCCGCAAAGCGTTACCGAGGCGGGCCGCATCGCCTCCGGGGGAGAAAAGCCGTCGCTGGAAAAGCTGATGCCGGTTGCCTTTGGCGAACTGGTCAAGGTTGCCGGTAGGCTGGAGCGCCATTATGGCGACATGCAGGATCTCGAATTCACCATTGAGCGCGGGCGTCTGTGGATGCTGCAGACCCGGGCGGGCAAGCGCTCGGCCCAGGCTGGCATGAAGATCGCGATGGATCTGGCCGATGAAGGGCTGATCACCCGCGAGGAGGCGATCGAGCGGATCGATCCGGCGACCCTGGATCAGATGCTGCATCCGACGATAGCGCCGGAATATAAAGGCAATCTGATCGGCAGCGGATTGCCGGCCTCACCTGGGGCGGTGACCGGCCAGATCGTGTTTTCGGCCGAAGAGGCGATTGCCGCCGATGGCGAGGGCCGCAAGGTCATTCTGGTGCGCACCGAGACCAGCCCGGAAGACATTCACGGCATGACGGTTGCCGAAGGCGTGCTGACCACGCGTGGCGGCATGACCAGCCATGCGGCCGTCGTTGCCCGCGGCATGGGCGTGCCCTGTGTGACCGGAGCCGGCACGATGCGGGTCGACCGCCATGCCAATATTCTCTATGGCCTGGGCGGTGTTGCGCTTCATGCCGGTGATCTGATCACCATCGACGGTTCGACCGGCCGGGTCATCAAGGGCCAGGCACCGACGCAGAAACCGGCGCTTTCGGGTGATTTTCGCCGGCTGATGGAATGGGCTGACGCTGCACGGCGGATGAAGGTGCGCACCAATGCCGATACGCCGGGCGACGCCCGGGCCGCACGCGAATTCGGCGCCGAGGGGATCGGCCTCTGTCGCACCGAGCACATGTTCTTCGATGGCGGTCGCATCCATACGATGCGGCGGATGATCCTGGCCGAGACGGCGGAGGGGCGGCGGCAGGCGCTTGACCAGCTGCTGCCGATCCAGCGCGGCGATTTCGAAGCACTGTTCGCCATCATGCATGGCCAGCCGGTAACGATCCGTCTGCTTGATCCGCCGCTGCACGAATTTCTGCCCAAGACCGATAGCGAGCTGGAGGATGTCGCCGTCGCGCTGGATATGGAAACGCCGGCGCTCAGGCAGCGCATCGATGCGCTTTACGAGTTCAATCCGATGCTGGGTCATCGTGGCTGCCGGCTGGCAATTTCCTATCCGGAAATCGCCGAGATGCAGGCGCGTGCCATCTTCGAGGCTGCCGTTGCCGCGGCACGGACAACGGGCGAACCGGTGGTGCCGGAAATCATGGTGCCGCTGGTCAGCCTTCGCGCGGAGCTTGACTACGTCAAGGCGCGCATTGACGAGGTCGCGCGCCGCGTCATGGATGAAAGCGGCATGGAGATCGATTATCTGGTCGGCACCATGGTGGAACTGCCGCGCGCAGCACTCCGCGCCCACGAGATCGCCGAAACGGCTGCGTTTTTCTCGCTTGGTACCAATGATCTGACGCAGACCACATTCGGCCTGTCGCGTGATGATGCGCCCGCCTTTCTGTCGACTTATCAGAAGAAGGGCATCATCGAGCGCGACCCCTTCATCTCGCTTGATTTTGACGGTGTCGGCGAATTGATGCAGCTGGCGGCCGAGCGCGGCCGTCAGACCAAGCCGACGCTGCAGATCGGCATCTGCGGCGAACATGGCGGCGATCCTGCCTCGATCAGCTTTTGTGAAGGCCTCGGGCTCGACTATGTGTCCTGTTCGCCGTTCCGTGTGCCGACGGCAAAGCTTGCCGCAGCCCAGGCCGCGATCCGAAACAGGCGGCGCTGACTGCGCTCAGCGCTACGCCGTCAACCGGTAGGAGCCGGCAATGGACGGGTTGCCTTCGGTGACAACCGTGCCGCTTTCGACAAGCGCTTCGAGGTGGGCGAAAACCGACATGGCCGCCGCCCCGTGCAAGGCGCGGTCCGTCGAGCGGTAGAGCACCTCGACCATTTCGGCGATGAACCGGTCACCCGCTTCCAGCCGCGCCAGAATGGCCCTCTCGCGCATCCGGCGATGCGAGCGAATACCGCGAACAAAGCTTGCCGCATCCTCGACCGGGCCGCCATGGCCGGGGAGGTAGCGGCTCTCGGAGCGCGCCAGCAGCTTTTCCAGCGACATCATGTAATCCGCCATCGCGCCGTCAGGCGGGGCAACGACGGTGGTCGACCAGGCCATGACATGGTCGCCGGAGAACAGGATCGGTGTCCCGACAAGGGCAAAAGCGGCATGATTGGCGGTGTGGCCGGGCGTGAGAACCGTTTCCAGGACGAATTTGCCCGTCCCGATCCGGCTCGCATCCGTGAGCATGATATCAGGAACGAGCTCCATATCGGCACTTTCGGCAAAGGCATTGCTTTCGCCCTGATGAAGCGGCCGGGCCGGACGGTGACCGCCTTCGGCTGCAACCGGTGCGCCGGTCACAGCCTTCAGGCGGGCGGCCAGCGGCGAGTGATCACGATGCGTGTGGGTGACAACGATATGGCTGACGCGGCGGTTTCCGATCGCAGCCAGAAGCGCGGCAAGATGGGTCTCGTCCGCCGGGCCGGGGTCGAGCACCATCACCGTTTCGTCACCGATGATATAGCTGTTGGTTCCGGTAAAGGTAAAAGGCGAGGGGTTGTCGGCGGTAACCCGAAGGATCCCGTCAGCAACGGCAACAGGCTCTTCATGGCGTGGCGCAAAACTGCGCTCGAAGATCGGCTCGGTCATGACCATCCTTTCAGCGGGTGCGGTCTGTGTTATGAAGGTGCGCCGTGGTAGAAATCAAGCTTGCGCAGCAATCCTTTATACAAGTGATGCGTTGTCGGACGGACGGTGCCGAATTTCTGTCCCAAAAAGCCGAATAAAGATTGTCGTTCTCTGGAAGCTTTGCTATGAGGCGGCGGTTGTCGCGGCCTGTCCGCGCAATAGTGCTGGGGTGTAGCCAAGCGGTAAGGCACCGGTTTTTGGTATCGGCATGCGCTGGTTCGAATCCAGCCACCCCAGCCAACTCTTTCATCACGTCATTGAAATCATTTATGATTCACTGGGTATATCGGTGCAGGTGTTCGGCTGTGTCGCACAAGACTGTCGCACAGCGCGACATGAGGCTGGTTCACGGACGTCTATCTGTCCCGAGAAGAAGACGATCGCGCCGATCCGTCAGCTCCGCGGACCGCGCGATTTCCCCGCGTTCGGGTCCGCGCCAGGAGGGACGCCCGTTCACTCGGCGGCATCGACCCCGGTGACCTGAAACGGGGCCCAGGCGGATGGATGGGCGAGCGAATGTCCCTCCGCATCTGTTGCGGGGTCGTTCATCACCTGCACCATCGCGCGCCGCAGCGCTTCGGCATGCGAGACATGCTCGCGTTCCGCCTCGGAGACGGCAAGGGGCGTCAGCTTTGAAGCCGCATCATCGCGCACCGGCCAGTGCGACACCAGAAGCGAACGCGCCCCGGCGTAGAAGAAGGCCCGCGCCAGACCGGAGAGCCCCTCGGCATCCGGTGTCTGATCTTCACCCGCTGCGGTGTCGCAGGCAGACAGGATCACCCAATCTGCATCGAGAGAGAGCCGGGTCACCTCGGAGGCGGTGAGCAGCCCGTCATCGATCCAGGGGTCGTCGTCAGCGCCCGCTTCGGCTGCCGCAGCGTCATCGGCGGCAATCGTGGCCGCGCCGGAAACGGGTGGGCTGAGCGCAAGCGCCGGCTCGGTGAGCCCGCCAAAGGCGCCGGCCATCAGACCATGCGTCGCCATCACCACCACACGCGCATGCGGCAGCAATCCGTCTTTCTGGGCGCGGGCGAGGCCAGATTCGGAAGCTTCCTGTCCCAGCAGCAAAGCGTCCCCGGAGGCGCCGAAGACAGAGGCGAGTTTTTCGATTTCACGACGGGTTTCGGGCAGGCGCGGCAGGCGGCGCACGATATCGGGATTGGCGACGGCCGAGCGGAACAGATCACCGTTATCGTCTGCTTCTTGGCCACGGTCAGCGCCAGAGCGTCCGCCAAAGGCAGGGTCCCCTAGCCCGAAGAATGACCGGTCGGCGCGGGGCGGGGGATTTTCGGCGGCAGGGGGCGTGGCCTGGCGCAATGCGCGCAGCGACGATATGGCGGGAATGACCGAGAGCGCGTGACGGGCCCCGAGCCATTGTGTGGACCGAAGGGCGGCGGGATCGGCATCTCCGGCTCTCCCGCCTGGCGGTGGCGCGGTCACCAGCGGCGCGAAGGGCAGGCTGAGCAGCATCCCCTGTGGCGCAAGGATCCAGTCGGGCTTGTCCGCGATCACAGCTTGGAGCGCGGGATCGCCCAGCAGCTTCTGATAGAGCCGATAGGCAAAATCACGGTCGAAACCTGCAACCCCTTCGCTATCCTCTTCAAGGCTGAAGGCACCCCGCGCCCGCATTGCGACGACATCGGGCCGGGTCGCCCCACTGCCGCTGAGCATTCTGTGAAAAAGGCTCAGATCGGCGCGCAGCTCGGATTCACGGACGCTGATCGGGGCCCAGGCCAGCTTGTCGCGGCTGACCGTCCAGACAAGCCCCGGCTTTTCGTCATGGGGGGGCATCAGCAGGATCAGCGCCTCGGTTTCCCGCAGCAGCGGCGGTGCACCGTCCGTCCCGCGGATCTCGGCGATGCGAACCGGCTGCGGCGCCAGCATGTCGAAGAACCGCGGAAAGTCGGTGGCGAGCGCCTCGGCGCGGGCGTTGACCGTCTTCACCGCCGCGTCGCGCTGATCTTGCAGGCGCCGGATCTCGTCCTTGTCGATCTGATCCCCTGCGGCGCGGCGGTCGAGAGCCCGGTCTGTGGCCTCGGTCAGCGCCAGTACCCGTTTCTGTGCAGCCTCGAAGGCGCTGAAGCCTGTCTTCAGCGCCGCAGTCTGCAGCGCCAGCCGCGCGGTGGAACGGGCCACGGCAAGTGCCGCGCCGCTTTGCCCGAGCTGAACTGCGTGAAATGCTTCTTCGGCCGAAAGATCTGCATCCTGCGGATTGTCCTGTCCTTCTGCTGGCCCGGCGCTGGTATCGGCTGCGCCGTCATGCAGGGCGTCACGCGCGGCCCAGATCGCGTCGGCCGTCGCTGTTCCTGCCGCGCGGGCCTCGCCGATGACTGCCCGGCGCAGCACCTCGTCCATGGTTGAACTGAGCAGCAGGCGTTCCTGCTGCGCCGCGACGATGTCGCGCCGCACCGCCAAAGCCTCGGCATGGCGGCCACTTGCTTCGAGCAGCGCCGCGCTCTTGCCGAGCATATAGATGTATTTCGGGCTGGTTCGCCCGTTTTCCCGGAGACTGTCCGCCGCCGCCGAGCGGAACAGGCTGATCAGGCCCGCGTCCGGCTGATCCGTATTCAGTGTCATGACCTGGGTACCGAGCGCCGTTGTCACCAGCGATGAGTCCGCGCCATAGACGCGGGTTGCTGTGGCTATCCCGTCGAGCAGGATACGATAGCTCTCCGCCTGTTCGCCCCTGGCAGCGAGGATCGCCGCCAGCGTTCCCACCCGGATCAGGGTCGTTTCAGATGTCGGGCCGAGAACCCGGCGCGAGCGCTCCACTGTGTCGCGGCTCAGTTCCAGCGCTTCGTCGTTGCGGCCGGCATGGTGCAGCGCCACCGCATAGCTGCCGGCGAATTCGAGCGACCGTGGATGATCGGGGCCGAGGAGCTGCCGGCTCAGCCCGGTGCCACGGCCAAAGATCGCGCGCGCCTCTTGCTCGAGTTGCGGGACATGAAATTCTGGATCGCGTGTCAGGACGAGCGCGATGTTCCAGAGCGGCTCGAGAACGGCCTTGCCGTCGGTGCCCTCAGCCTTTTCCGCCGCGCGCAACTGCTTTCTCCAGAAGAACAGCGCTCTCTCAGGATTGGTTTTCATCCCCGCTTTTTCGGCACGCTGATACCAGTCCGCGGCCGCGGTGGCGTCCCTGGTCACACCCTGTCCGGTCTCGTACAGGAGCCCGAGCTGGGATTGCGCTTCCGCATTGCCCTGCTCGGCGGCGCGGTGATACCAGAGCGCGGCTTGCGCGGGATCGGCGGCCTGGCCGAGGCCATGGTAAGCGAAGAAGCCGAGCCGGACCTGCGCTTTCTGCTCGCCCTGCCGGGCCGCCAGCTGATACCAGTGCATGGCCTGCACCACATCGCCATCGGTCTCATAATCTCTGCCAAGCTCATATTGGGCTGCCGCGTCGCCCTGATCGGCTGCGCGGCGCTGCCACTTGCGCGATTCCGTCATATCCTCGGGCACACCGTTGCCGATCGAATAGTTGAGGGCAACGATCCGTTGCGACAGGACATCGCCCTGTTCGGCAGCCAGCAGATACCAGCGCATTGCCTCGGCAATGTTCTTTGGTACGCCGAAACCGTTCTGATAGAGATAACCGAGCGTCGATTGCGCCTGCATATGCCCCTGCTCGGCAGCCATGCGATACCAATACGCGGCGCGGGCGAGGTCCTGCCTGCCGGAGGATGCATCGCGATAGAGCACGCCGAGCGCAAATTGCGCCGGGGCATGTCCCTGTTCGGCGGCCTTGAGAAACCAGCTTTCGGCTCTGGTCATATCCTTCGGCACGCCGCTGCCATTGTAATTCAGGGCGCCGAGCACGAATTGCGCATCCGGTTCGCCCGCTTCGGCCAACGGGGCCAGTTCCTGCAGGGCCGTTGCAAAGTCACCCTGAATGGCTGCGGCATAGCCCTTGTCGAAATCCTGAGCCTGAAGCTGCTGCGGGACGCTGCTGCCGATCCACAGCGACAGGATCAGGATCGACAGTCCAGGGCGGGGCAGGGAAAACGCAGGGCAGGGCAAGGTGATCATGAGCCGGGCTCTTCGCGGAACCTAGGATCAGCCAAATCTAGAGCAACTTCTCCGCTGGCGCAAACATATCGAATAGACAGCGACCCGCAACGGTAGCGGGTCGGGTTCGCCCGCGAGGCGTCGCTTTCGCAGATCGAGGGCGGCCCTGGCAAAGCAGAGCATGACCATTGCCTCTATCCCGCCTGTTTTCTCAGAACCGGTAACCGAGCCGGATGGAGCCGACATGGGACTGGTAGCCATCGGCGAAGCTGCCGTCATATTCGAGCTTCACCTGCAATCCGTG
>NZ_JAATVV010000011.1 GCF_013184775.1 Martelella sp. HB161492 | reverse complement strand
CTACGGGCCGTATTGGGGCGCAACTAGGCGGATCCAATAGCATCAACCTGCTCCGCAATGAATTCTCTGTCTACGATGGGGCCGCGACCGACGTGGCGCTCCAAGCTTTGAGTGCAATCTCATGAACGATGTTTTCCTGAAATTCACTGATGAGACAACCGCGCTCGCTGCTCTCGCTGGCGAAGGTATCGCCCCGGATGCCGAAAGCGAAAAGCTTCCGACCATGGGCGTGCTTTCTGATGGCAGCGACTTTGTGCTGCATGTCTGCGGCCAGGGATCGGGCACAGTGTACGAGCCGACAGGCAACACCATCACAGACGTCAATGCGGAAACTGGCGAAGATAATAGCCGGCCAGAGATGGCGGCCGTGGCTGGCTATCACATCAATATGCGCTTTGACGGTGATGTGCCGGCAGGCCTTGCCGGTTTCGATATTGCACCGCAAACCCCGGCCGAGCGCTTCGCCTGAGGCGAGAACATGCGTTCTTATCTCTGATCTGGCGCATGTAAACGTGACCAATCCGGCAACGGAACACGAACAGACCATGCCGGTCTTTTCCTGACCATTTTACTACTCCTTGAGGACCATCAAAATGACTGTGACCACGGTTTCCAGCCGGGGCGCTGCCTTTGTGCGCCTGCATGAAGGCTGCCCGACGACCGCCTATCTCGATCCCGTCGGCGTGCCGACCATCGGGCCGGGCTTCACCATGGCCTCGTCCTACTGCAAGGCCGAGCTTCAAAAGATCGGGATCACCAAACTCGTTCCCGGCAAGACAAAGATCACGACGGAAGACTGCGACCGGATCCTGCAGGTCGTTCTGAACACCGGCTATGGCAAGGAAGTCGTCGCCAACTCGCCGGATGATCGCACGCAAGCCCAGATGGATGCCGCGACCTCGGCCGCTTATAACCTCGGCGGCCGGGTCGTCTCCAAATGGCAGTTCGGCAAGCTCTGGCGGGCTGGCAAGCTGAAAGAAGCTGCCGACTATCTCGGCAGCCACTACAACACCGCCGGCGGAAAGCAGCTGCCCGGTCTGGTGCGAAGGCGCAGGGAAGAGGCGCTTCTGTTCGAAAAGGGCATTTACACCGGTGTCGACACCGTGGCCCCGGCGCCTGAGGGCGTGTCCCGTCAGGCAACGGCAAAGCCCGCTGTCACCGCTGACCCGGTGGTGAAGGAAGCGCAGGAACTGCTGACGGCGCGGGGCTTTGATCCGGGTGCGATCGATGGCTGGTTCGGACAAAAGACCAAGGCTGCCGTGCTCGCCTATCAGATGGCGCACCCGCATCTCGTCAATGACGGCATCATCGGCCCGGCCACACTTGCCCAGCTGCGCCGTGATGCAAAGGCCTTGAAAGATGCTGCTGCCAAGTCCGGCGCCTCTGCCGCCGCTGCCAGTGCCGCCGCCTGGACGGCAGGCCTGCCATGGGGCTGGATTGCCGCCGGTGTCGCCGGGGTTGCCATCCTCTGGTTCGCATGGAAATACCGCGACATTCTCGCCCGCCGCATCAACACCGTCACCGGCCATGAGGTTGAGGTATGATTGCAGCACTCCTCACGCTTCTGGTGAAGATCGGCGCCGGCGGTATCCTCGACAAGGCGGTGGCGCTCATGGAAAGCCGCGCTGCTGCTGCGACCGATCAGAAGAAGATCGAAGCCGATCTGACGGCCGAGTATCTCAAACAGGTCATCGAAGAAACCCGGATCCTTGCCGATCTCAACGCGAAAAAACTCGCGGTCCCGTGGTTCTGGATCTTCGCCGCGCTCTTCCTGGTGCCGCTTGCCATCTGGTGGGCGGCGATCTGCCTCTACAACATGCTGTGGTGTCCTGACTGCGTCTATGCGCAGGCCTGGACGATCGCCGCTTTCCCGGCGCCGCTCGATCAGTGGGCCGGCAACATGATCCAGTGGGTCTTCTACATCGGCTCCGGCGTTGCCGGGCTGCGGGCAATCCTGAAATAGCGGGGCATCAAGAGAGTGGGGCAGAGACGAAATGAACATTCTGGACTTGCTTGCCAGTGAGAAGAGCAATGTTGCGCTGGCAGGTCTTTTTGGGGCATCGGCAGCGGCTGCTATGGAGTGGCGCGGCTTTCTACCGACGATCCGCCGCATCTTTGTCGGCGGCGTCACGGCGTATTTCCTTGGCCCGGTTGGGGTTCCATTATTTCAATGGGCTGGTGGGCTTGCCAATGTACCGTTGGAACCTTCGGCCTCCGTCGGTGGCTTCGTTATGGGCGTCGGCGGTATGACCATCGTAGAGTTCATTGTTAAGGTCTGGCACTTTCGCCTTCGCGAGGTGGAGCATGACGAAACGAATTGACAAGCAATGCGTGAGGCGCGCGTGGTCTGCGCAATGGCGTGAGACGCGTCCAGCGTTAATCGCGCTCATGTTCGGAGTTTTCGTGCTTGCCATGGCCTATGGCTGGTGAGACTTCGTGAAGGAAATAATAGCTACCCTGCCATAGGATTCAGTGTGAAGCGAATGGTAGCGCCTATGTTTTAGTCATTTTCGATATATTTCATTCTGATTGATGTATTCTTGAATGTCACGTATCGAGAATGAATATTGATTTCGGCGTGAAGGTAGAAAATGTCGCTATTCGGAATTTTGTTCGTCGTCGCTCTCATTTTGGCGATACCAACCTATGGACTATCTCTCATCGCGCTTATCTTCGCGAAAATGTGGATCAATTCCAATGAAGCGCAGAAGGTGGCGGCTGCGGCAATAAATGCTCGCGAGACAGATGGAACTGTTGCTCTGCCTTTCGTTAGCCATGCAGGAATTCGACGGTTCTTTAAAAATTACGGATCGACCAACAAGAAGTTCGAAATGCCAGAAAATCCCGCAAATACCTTTATTGGGTATGTGCGTATCGGCAGCGTGGTCGAGCATGTGATCATGGTCAACCTCTCTGGGAGAACGACCTATGTGACAAGCTTCATGCCACCATATCAATTCGGTGATGACCTTCTCTCTCTCATGGCAAAGCAAGAGTTTGTCGAGAACATCATTGCGAATATGCAGAAAGGTTGATGACATTTTCCCAACGTCATCGGAATGCTGCGGACTATGCTCGGCTGCAATATCTGAAGAACTGAAATGAAAAGCCCGCCGGCGGAAACGCTTGGCGGGCTTTTCAGGGGAGCACGTCACTGTCCGCCTGGCTCATGAAGAGGCTCCGGCACTGAAGTGACGGATGACGGGCCGCCTGGTGACCATTTCCACCCCGCATATTTGTCTCCCACCTGCATGATGTGGGAATACCGCTTGAGCGAAATCCATGAGCGATGGCCGGATACTGCGGCCGCATGCGGGATGTTATAACCGATTTCGAAAAGCCGGCTGATCCCTTCATGGCGGAGGTCGTGAAAGTGAAGGTCCTTTATGTCGAGAAATCGACACGCCCGCGTGAAATTGGCACTAATACTTTCTGCAGCGTAAGGGAAGATTTCGGCTTGATCTCGCGGCATACGCTGAATGATGGCCAACGCCTCCGGAGGCAGGTCGCACCATGTGTGATTGCCGATCTTTTGGCCTGGGTTTTTCATGTCGCGGACGAGAATCCTGCTGTGTGCTTCATCGAGATCCTGCCATGCGATCCGCGTAATCTCCTCCTGTCGTCTGGTTGAGAAAAGGCCGAAAAGAAGGATGTCTGCCATAGGCATGGACTGAGACAGCTGCTGCTTTCTCTGTTCGAAATGGGCGAGCAGCAGTTCCAGTTCCGGCAGCGAGGGGCGCCGGTCGCGCTGTCGGCTGCGCGCTGTCAGGCCAAGGCGTTTTGCAACTCTGAAACCGTCCTCCATCGCCGTTCTGTCAAGTGGATATCCCCATGCCGGACGGGCGATAGAGAAGATCGAGGCAAGGTGCGACAGATAATTCGCGACCGTTTGCGGCTGTTTGTCGAGCGAGAGTTCGCGTGCGAGTGTTATGATGCTGGCGCTGGTGATCTCGGCGCATGGCATGTCGGCTATGTCATAGGATTTGATGGCCCGCAGAACCTGAGCTTTCGTGCGCCCGATGGGCGCCGCATTTTCATCGACATAACGATCAATCGCATGGGCAAGCGTGATGCCGCCATGCTTCACGCGCTCAAGGGCGCCCGGTCGCGCAAGCTCGGTTTCGCGCTTTTTCATCCAGGCTTCAGCGAGACGCTTGCGTTCAAATGTCTGGCTCTCGCTATGGACTGTTACACCCTTCCGATTTATGCGGATCTGAGCAGTATATGAAATGACGCCGCTTTTGCGCCTTTTTCGCGCGGTTATGGTTCCCATGGTTGCTACACGTTTTCCTTCAGATGCTACAATGTAGCAATAGCATTTTGGAAATGGTGCGAAAAGGCCTAAAATAGGCATAAAATCCTAGCTTGGAATGGGCATGAACGACAAAAAAGATAATAAATTCAATCTTTCAGAGAGCAGGCGCTTCGCGGTCGCACCCATGATCGATTGGACGGATCGTCATTGCCGTTTCTTCCATCGGCAGTTGATGCGCCGTGGTCAGGTCTATACCGAGATGATTGTTGCCGATGCCATCCTGCATGGGCGACGGGAGCAGCTTCTTGGTTTTGACCCGGTTGAGCACCCGGTTGTCCTGCAACTGGGCGGATCAGATCCGGTAAAACTTGCAGAAGCTGCCCTGATCGGTGAGGCATTCGGTTATGACGAAATCAATCTGAATGTCGGCTGTCCTTCGGACCGGGTGCAGTCGGGATCATTCGGTGCCTGTCTGATGCTGACCCCGGCGGTGGTCGAGGCGGCCGTTGCTGCGATGAAGCAGGCCGTCAAAATTCCCGTCACGGTGAAATGCCGCATAGGTGTTGATGATCAGCAGCCTGAAAAGGTGCTTCCGGACTTTGTCGACCGAATGGTCGGCGCCGGAGCGGATGCGCTTTGGGTACATGCGCGCATGGCCTGGCTGAAGGGGCTGAGCCCGAAGGAAAATCGTACCATTCCGCCGCTCGATTATCCGCTCGTCTACGCGATGAAAGCGCGCTACCCGAACCTCTTTATCGGCATCAATGGCGGAATTGCCGATATCGAAATCGCAAAACAGCATCTTCTGCACGTGGATGGCGTGATGCTGGGAAGGGCGGCCTACCAGACGCCGGCTGTGTTGCGAGCGGTCGATGCCGCATTGTTTGACGATCACCGCGAGCCCCTGGATGACATGATCCTGTGTGATCGCATGATGCGCTATGCCGACGGGCATCTGGCGGCAGGCGGCAAGCTGGGGCAGGTGACCCGCCACATGATCGGGCTGTTTTCCGGTCGGGACGGTGCCCGCCGTTTCCGCCAGATCCTCTCGGTCGACGCAACGCGGCCGGGCGCAACCAGCGCCGTGATCGCAGCCGCATTTGATGCGGTCCTGTCTGCCGAAGCGCGCGCCTGAGGCATGAAAGAGGCGCTGCGATGGTGATCGCAGCGCCTGTCATTCCGGCTAGCGCATCGGCTCGAAAATCGGAATCGATTTTCGAGCCGATGCGTAGATTCAATAAGATAGAGCGTCCTGCTGCGCCCGAAAGGACGCATGGCGCTCTATGGCAAGGCGCTCAGCCCTTCAGCGCTGCGCGAATGGCCGAGAGCGCAGCCTCTGCCTTGTCGCCATCCGGGCCGCCCGCCTGCGCCATGTCGGGCCGGCCGCCGCCGCCCTTGCCACCGACTTCGCCTGCGGCAAGCCGGACCAGATCAACGGCAGAATAACGCCCTGTCAGATCGGCGCTCAGCGACACAACGATGCTCGCCTTGCCGTCTTCGTCAACCGCGATGAAGACGACAACGATATCGGTCTGATCCTTCTTTGCGTCATCGGCCAGCCCCTTGAGGTCACGGGCCGATACACCGCTCAGCACCTTGGCGATCAGCTTGATCGAGCCGATCATCTCCGGTCCTTCGGCTGAGCCGCTGCCGCCGCCAAGGGCAAGCTTCTTGCGGGCGTCAGCCAGTTCGCGCTCGAGCTTCTTGCGTTCGTCGACCAGGCTTTCGACACGATGCGCCACCTCATCCGGGCCGACCTTCAGAGCGGCTGCGAGTGACTTCATCTTCACGTCCTGATCATTGAGGTAATGGCGGGCATCGACCCCGGTCAGCGCTTCGATACGCCGAACGCCGGCGCCAACAGCGCTTTCACCGACAATCCTGATCAGGCCGATTTCACCGGTGGCGCGCACATGGGTGCCGCCGCACAACTCCAGTGAATAGGTTTTGCCGGCCTTCTCGCCTTCGGTCGCAATACCCATGGACACGACACGAACCTCATCGCCATATTTTTCGCCGAACAGGGCCATGGCCCCTTCGGCGATCGCTTCATCGACACCGAGCAGGCGCGTGGTCACCGGAGCGTTCTGCAGGACGATCTCGTTGGCCATGTCTTCGACGCGTTCGAGCTCCTCAGCCGTCATCGGCTTGGGGTGCGAAACGTCGAAACGCAGTCGCTCGGGCGCGACAAGCGAGCCCTTCTGGGCCACGTGGGTGCCGACGATTTCGCGCAGCGCTTCGTGGATCAGGTGCGTTGCCGAATGATTGGCTCTGAGCCGAGCGCGGCGCTTGTGGTCAACGTCAAGAACCACCGGCGCATCAACCGCAATCTCGCCCGTCTCGACGTGGCCAAAGTGGATGAACAGGCCATCATTCTTCTTCTGCGTGTCGGTGACGATCAGGCGACCGCCGTCAAAGCTGATCAGGCCGGTATCGCCCATCTGGCCACCGGATTCGCCGTAAAAAGGCGTCTGATTGACGATCACGGCAATCTCATCGCCGGCTGCCGCTTTATCGACAGAAGCACCATCCTTCACCAGGGCCAGAACGACGCCTTCAGCCTTTTCGGTGTCATAGCCGAGGAACTCGGTTGCGCCGAATTTCTCACGCAGTTCGAACCAGATCTGCTCGGTTGCCTTGTCGCCGGAACCTGCCCAATGGGCGCGCGCTTCGGCCTTCTGGCGCTGCATGGCATCGTTGAAGCCGGAGAGATCGACGCCGATGCCACGATTGCGCAGGGCATCCTGGGTCAGGTCCAGCGGGAAGCCATAGGTGTCATAAAGCTTGAACGCGGTTTCGCCATCGAGGCTGTCGCCCTTGGCAAGATGGCCGGAGGCATCATCAAGCAGCGACAGACCACGCTCCAGCGTCTTGCGGAAACGGGTTTCCTCAAGCTTCAGCGTTTCGGAGATCAGCGCTTCGGCGCGCTGCAGTTCGGGATAGGCACGGCCCATCTCCTGCACCAGAACCGGCAGCAGGCGATAGATGATCGGCTCGCGCGCACCCAGAAGCTCGGCATGGCGCATGGCGCGGCGCATGATGCGGCGCAGCACATAGCCGCGACCTTCATTGGAAGGCAGCACGCCATCGGCGATCAGAAATGCCGAAGAGCGCAGATGATCGGCGATAACGCGATGGCTTGCCTGTTTCTCGCCCTCCGCCTTGACGCCGGTCAGCTCGACGGAGGCATTGATCAGTGTCTTGAAAAGATCGATCTCGTAATTGCTGCCGACGCCTTGCAGGATCGCGGTCATGCGCTCCAGGCCCATGCCGGTATCGATCGACGGGTTCGGCAGATCGACGCGGGTTTCCTCATCGATCTGCTCGAACTGCATGAAGACGAGGTTCCAGAATTCGAGAAAGCGGTCGCCATCCTCTTCAGCCGATCCGGGCGGTCCGCCGAAAAGCTTTTCCCCCTGATCATAAAAGATTTCCGAGCAGAAGCCGCAGGGTCCGACCGGCCCCATGGCCCAGAGATTGTCCTCGTGACGGACGATCCGTTCGTCAGGCATGCCGGAAATCTTCTTCCAGAGATTATAGGCTTCCTCGTCCGTGGGGTAGACGGTGATCCACAACCTGTCCTTGGGCAGGGCAAAGTCCTTGGTTATCAGCTCCCATGCATGCGTGATCGCCTGCTCCTTGAAATAGTCGCCGAACGAAAAGTTGCCGAGCATTTCAAAGAAGGTGTGATGACGCGCCGTATAGCCGACATTGTCGAGGTCGTTGTGCTTGCCGCCGGCACGCACGCATTTCTGTGCTGTCGTGGCGCGCGAATAGGGGCGATGCTCCAGGCCGGTGAAGACATTCTTGAACTGCACCATGCCAGCATTGGTGAACATCAGGGTCGGGTCATTATGCGGCACTAGCGGACTGGAGGAGACGACCTCATGCCCGTTGCGCTTGAAATAGTCGAGAAAGGTCGACCGGATGTCACTCATGCCACTCATACTGTGTCACGCCTCTGTTATCGAACTGCCCATAGAACAACAGGCTTTTAGCGGTGCGTCTGCTGCCTGTCCAGAAAAACAAGGGCGGCGCCAATGTGAGATTGCCGCCGCCGCCGGATAGATTGTGGATGAGATGCCGAAATGGACCCGGTAGGGCCGTCGGGACCATTAATCCTCAGAGGTGCCCGTTGCCTCGTCGCTGTCGTCGCTTTGCAGCAGGCCTTCGGAAATCAGGCCTGCGTTCTGGCGCAGTGCCAGCTCGATTTCCTCGGCCAATGGTGGATTTTCACGCAGGAATGTCTTGGCATTCTCGCGTCCCTGACCGAGCCGCTGGCTGTTATAGGAGAACCAGGAACCGGATTTCTCGACAATCCCGGCCTTGACGCCGAGGTCGACCAGTTCGCCCATCTTCGAGACGCCTTCGCCATACATGATGTCGAATTCAACCTGCTTGAAGGGCGGTGCCATCTTGTTCTTGACGACCTTGACGCGGGTCTGGTTGCCAATCACCTCGTCGCGATCCTTGACCGAACCGATGCGGCGGATGTCAAGGCGCACGGAGGCATAGAATTTCAGTGCATTGCCGCCTGTTGTTGTTTCGGGCGAGCCGAACATGACGCCGATCTTCATGCGGATCTGGTTGATGAAGATGACCATGCAGTTGGAGCGCGAGATCGATGCTGTCAGCTTGCGCAGCGCCTGGCTCATCAGGCGGGCCTGCATGCCCGGCAGGCTGTCGCCCATCTCGCCCTCGATTTCCGCACGCGGCGTCAGTGCCGCCACCGAGTCGATGACGATCACATCCAGCGCACCGGAGCGCACCAGCGTATCGACGATCTCGAGCGCCTGTTCTCCCGTGTCCGGCTGGGAAATCAGCAGATCATGCAGATTGACACCAAGCTTGCGGGCATAGACCGGGTCAAGCGCGTGTTCTGCATCGATGAAGCCGCAGACACCACCTTTTTTCTGGGCTTCTGCGACCGTCTGCAGCGCAAGCGTCGTCTTGCCGGAACTTTCCGGGCCATAAATCTCGATGATGCGGCCTTTGGGCAGACCACCAATGCCGAGCGCGATATCGAGGCCGAGCGATCCCGTCGATACCGTCTCGATTTCGACCACGCTGTCCTGGGCCCCGAGCTTCATGATGGAGCCCTTGCCGAACGAGCGTTCGATCTGCGAAAGTGCTGCTTCCAGCGCCTTGCTCTTGTTCACTGATTTTTCCTCGACGAGTCGGAGAGTATTGTCTGCCATCGATCTTATCCCTTGTTGCCGCCGTCGCCTAGGCGGTCCGCCTTCATGTCTTATTCGTACACTTTTTGTTCCTGTTTTGCAAGATCCATTAAGGCACTGAAAAATAACATTTTATCAGTTGATGTTCTTTTTTTGTTTTCCATCTTGACACAAGTGTGGGTAAATTGTGTTTTCCGCACCGGGATCGGCTGAG
This sequence comes from Martelella sp. HB161492, assembly GCF_013184775.1. Classification (GTDB taxonomy): domain Bacteria; phylum Pseudomonadota; class Alphaproteobacteria; order Rhizobiales; family Rhizobiaceae; genus Martelella. Next base: position 200,078 of record NZ_JAATVV010000011.1, on the reverse strand, counting down.
CGCTGCCGGATCTGGCGAATCTGCGAAAATGCGTGGCGGCGCGCAGTTCCGCAAGATTTGTCAAAACGGTTTGTGGTGTGGTGGGCGGTGTTGAAAGGGAGCAATTCAAGATGAGCGCGCAGCCAATATTTCAGGTTTATGGTGACCGTCTCAACCGGGTGATGGCCTATATTCACGATCATCTCGATGACGACCTCGATTTTGCCCGTATTGCTGAAATCGCCTGCCTCTCGCCCTGGCACTGGCACCGTATCTACCGTGGCATCTATGGCGAAACCATCACGCAGACGGTCAAGCGTCTGCGATTGCACCGTGCTGCCGACCAGCTGGTGAATTCGGATACTGCGATTGCAGTGATCGCCAGCCGGGCGGGTTATGCATCTGTTCCTCCCTTCAACAGGCAGTTCAAGGCAGCATATGGCATGCCACCGGCAGCCTATCGCGGGCGTGGCCGGCATATGCTGTTTGACCAACCGCTAAGAAAGGGAGCGGAAATCATGTTTGACGTAGAAATGCGGATATTCGAAACGCGCCACGTGGCCGGGGTCCTGCACAAGGGTCCCTATATCGACATCGGCAAAGGCTTTGAACGGGTCATGGGCGCCATCTTTGCCGCCGGGCAGGCCGAACCGGACATGCGGATGATCGGGATCTATCATGACGATCCCGATCTGGTTGCCGCCGAAGCGCTGTCCGCCTTTGCCGGGGTCATCGTCTCAGATGGCTTCACGCCACCGGTCGGGCTGGACATCGTGCAGCTTGCGGGCGGACCCCATGCCGTACTGACCCATAGGGGGCCCTATGCCGAATTGCACAAGGCCTATGGTTGGCTCTACGGGCAATGGCTGGTTTCATCGTCTCATGAGCCGGCAGACCGGCCACCCTTCGAGATCTATCTCAACACGCCGCGCGACGTGCCGCCGAGCGATCTGCTGACGGAGATCTGTCTGCCGCTGAAACCTTAGCGAAGCGCTGCGCCCTTCGCTACATCGCTGCGGCAGCCGCGTCGTCCATTGTGGTGGCCCGCTTGAGGGCAGGGCGCTGCGAAAGGCGCGCGACATAATCGCCAAGGCCTGGCCTGTCCTCGATCGTCGCGAACCGCAGCCCCCACATGATCTGCATGCCGACATAGATATCGGCAGCGGTGAAGCGGTCGCCGGTGATATAGGTTTTGCCGGCGACGGCGCTTTCAAGCGCATCCATGACGTGGGCGCGTGAACCGTAGCCGACCATGCGCTGGCGCTCCTGCGGCACTGTCACCCCCAGGGCACTGTCCGCCGTGGATGCTTCCAGAGGGCCTGCTGCGAAAAACATCCAGCGATAATAGTCGGCGCGTTCCTCGGGGCGGGGCGCCAGTCCGGAATTCGGGAAGGTGTCGGCAAGATAGGCGCAGATGGCCGCACATTCGGTGATCATCCTGCCGTTGTGGCGGATCGCCGGAACCTTGCCCATGGGGTTGAGCGCCAGATATTCCGGTGCCTTCATCGTGCCATCATAGGTCAGGATTTCGGTGTCGTAATCCACGCCCGTTTCCTCAAGCATCCACCTTGCGATCCGACCGCGCGACTGCGGGTTGGTGAAAAAGGTCAGCTCTGTCATTGAATGTCCTCCCGGTAAGATTTTCTGTTGCAATCAATAGAGAAAGCCCGGCGCTCGTCCGGGCTTTCCAATCGTGTCTGCAAAGGTGGCCGCCGAAATCAGGCAGCCATGGCCTTCTTCAGGTTTTCGTCGATCTTGTCGAGGAACGCCGTGGTCGAGAGCCAGGGCTGGTCGGGGCCGATCAGCAGGGCCAGGTCCTTGGTCATGAAGCCGCTCTCAACGGTGTCGATGCAGACCTTTTCCAGCGTTTCAGCGAACTTGGCCAGCTCGGCATTGTCGTCCAGCTTGGCGCGGTGGGCGAGGCCACGGGTCCAGGCGAAGATCGATGCGATCGAGTTTGTCGAGGTTTCCTGACCCTTCTGGTGCTGGCGATAGTGACGGGTCACCGTGCCGTGTGCGGCTTCGGCTTCAACCGTCTGACCATCCGGCGTCATCAGAACCGAGGTCATCAGGCCGAGCGAACCAAAGCCCTGGGCAACGATATCGGACTGGACGTCGCCGTCGTAGTTCTTGCAGGCCCAGACATATCCGCCGGACCACTTCAGCGCGGAGGCAACCATGTCGTCGATCAGGCGGTGTTCGTACCAGATCTTCTTTTCTTCGAACTTGGTCTTGAATTCGGCGTCGAAGACTTCCTGGAACAGATCCTTGAAGCGGCCGTCATAGGCCTTGAGGATGGTGTTCTTGGTCGAGAGATAGCAGGGAACGCCGCGCTGAAGCGCGTAGTTGAACGAGGCGCGGGCGAAATCGCGGATCGAATCGTCACGGTTGTACATGGCCATGGCAACGCCGGCAGACGGTGCGTCATAGACGTCATGCTCGATCGTCGTGCCGTCGTCGCCAACGAACTTGATCGAGAGCTTGCCCTTGCCCGGGAACTTGAAATCGGTGGCGCGGTACTGATCGCCGAAGGCGTGACGGCCAACGATGATCGGCTGGGTCCAGCCCGGAACCAGGCGCGGAACATTCTGCATGATGATCGGTTCGCGGAAGATGACACCGCCGAGAATGTTGCGGATCGTGCCGTTCGGGCTCTTCCACATCTTCTTCAGGCTGAATTCCTCAACGCGGGCTTCATCCGGGGTGATGGTGGCGCATTTGATGCCGACGCCGTACTTCTTGATGGCGTTGGCCGCATCGACGGTGACCTGGTCATCGGTGGCGTCGCGGTTTTCAACCGACAGGTCGTAATATTCGATCGGCAGATCGAGATAGGGGAAAATCAGCTTTTCCTTGATGAACTGCCAGATGATGCGGGTCATCTCGTCGCCATCAAGATCGACGACCGGGTTAGCCACCTTGATCTTCGTCATTATTCATCCTCGTCTATACCGGACCGCAAACGGGCCCTTGCTTCATGAAAAAGTCTTGTGGGCTATAGCATCGCGCTGCCGAGGAAAAAAGGCGGTTCCCGCGTAAACTTTGGCGAAATTGCATCATTAACCTGCCGCCTGTTGACGCATATCCATTCCGCTTCCGGGAGCGGGCCGAACTCAATCGGTTTAAATCGGTTACGCGGATCCGCTGGATTAAAACAGTTGTTATTTTTATAACTACTGTTATTATCTGACCGCAATCAAGCGATGGATGTCTCGGAATGTCGGATCTCAGGGATCAGGAAATTCAGGTGCTGCGCCTCATTCGCAACAATCCCTTTGCCGGTCAGCAGCAGATTGCCGATGCGCTGGGCCTGTCGCGCTCGGCGGTTGCCGCCCATGTCGTGCAGCTGATGGACAAGGGCTATATTCTCGGGCGCGGTTATGTCGTTGCGCCTGAAGACCGGGTGATCGCCATTGGCGGTGCGGTGATCGATCGCAAATACCTGTCCAGCGAGGCGCTGATTGCCGGCACCTCGAATCCCGCCTCCAGCCTGCGTTCCTTCGGCGGTGTTGCGCGCAATGTTGCTGAAAATCTTGCCCGGCTTGGCGCCGTCACGGGGTTCATCTCCGCTGTCGGCGAGGACGAGGGCGGTCATCAGCTTATTCATGACCTGCGTGAACATCATGTGGATGTGGCGGGTGTCTTCACGCTTGCCGGCGCCACCACAGCGGAATATGTCGCCGTTCTTGAACCCTCCGGCGATCTGGCTTTCGGGATCGCCGATATGGCGATTTTCGACCAGCTGACGCCAGCGCTTCTCGAGCGGGTCTGGCCATCAATCGCGGCAGCGCGCTGGGTCTTTGCAGATTGCAATCTGCCGGCTGAAACGCTGGCCCGCCTGATAGAGCGGCGGGCGCAGTCGCGCTTCCGGCTGGCAATTGACGCCGTTTCGACGCCCAAGGTCGCAAAGCTGCCGAAGGATCTGACCGGGGTCGATCTCCTGTTCATGAATCTCGATGAAGCGAGCGCCTGTCTCGGGCGTTCGTTTCCGCGCGATGGTGATGGCATGCGCGCGGCAGCGGAGGCCCTGAGGGCGGCGGGCGCAGCTGAGGTGGTGCTTTCCTGCGGGGTTCTGGGCATGGCCGTATCAATGGCGACGGCAACGGTCATCGTGCCTGTCGTTCCGGCCTGTCCTGTCGATATGACCGGCGCCGGTGACGCGATGATTGCCGGTACGCTGCATTATTATGCGGCGAGCGACGATCTGGTGGCCGCAGCGCGAAGGGGCGCGCTGATCGGCTGCCTGACAACGGAAACGGAAAAGAGCGTGCATCCCGCGCTCTGCGAAGGCTTTGTGGCGGAAAACCTTGCAAGGCTTGAAAAGATTTCAACGGAATTGGAGACAGAGATTGGCAAAGGCTGAAATCATCCTCGGGGCAGAGCTCGAAGCCGCATTGGCAGATGGCAAGCCCGTCGTGGCATTGGAATCCACCATCATTACCCATGGTATGCCCTATCCGGCAAATCTGGAGACGGCGCTGGCCGTGGAAGAGGTGGTGCGGGCAAATGGTGCCGTGCCGGCAACGATTGCCGTGATCGATGGCAAGCTGCATGCCGGTCTCGACAGAGCGGCACTGGAAATGCTGGCCAAGGCGGAAAACGTCGTCAAGGCATCCGGTCGCGATCTCGCCGTCGCCATGGTGCGGGGCGAGACGGCCGGAACCACCGTTTCGGCAACGATGAAGATTGCAGCCCTTGCCGGCATTCGCATTTTTGCGACCGGTGGCGTCGGCGGTGTCCATCGTGGTGCCGAGCAGACATTCGATATTTCAGCCGACCTGACCGAACTCGGCCGCACGGCGGTGACGGTTGTCTGCGCCGGGGTCAAGTCGATCCTCGATATCGCCAAGACGCTTGAATATCTGGAAACCCAGCGCGTTCCCGTGATTGCCTTCGGCACGGATGAGTTTCCGGCCTTCTTCACGCGTGAGAGCGGCCACAAGGCCGATCATCGCCTCGATAGCGCAGAAGAGATCGCCGATGCGATGGCGCTGCATGACAGCCTCGAAACGGGAACCGGCATTCTGATTGCCAATCCTGTTCCGGCCAGCGATGCGCTGACCAATGAATTCATCAGCGGCACGATCGAAAAGGCGGTCGCCGAGGTGGCGCGCAAAGGGATCGGCCAGAAAGATGTAACGCCTTATCTTCTCGCCCGCATCAATGAGCTTTCCGAAGGCAAGAGCCTTGTCGCCAATATCGCGCTGGTGAAGAACAACGCTGCCCTTGCGGCCCGCATTGCCGCAGCCGGAAAACGATAACAGTCGAAGCAAAACAAAAGGCCGTGGCCTTGTCAGGAGGCCACGGCCAGTGATTGAGGTATGCAGACCAGCTCGGGATCTTCCGTTTCCTTGAGGAAGTTGGCGAAATAGCGCTTGAGCTTGGGGATCTTGACCAGTTCGTCGATCGAGGCCTTGTGGGCATCGCGTGCCAGCGTTGACGGGTTGAAATAGGCCTCGGCATTTTCCGGCGTCAGCACGAAGGGCGGCTTGCCCTCGCGACCGAGAATATAGCTCATCATCAAGGCGCCGGTGCGGTGATTGCCCTCAATGAAGAGCTGCGGCCGGCTCAGCGCGCGAACGTAGAAACCAGCCGCGCGTTTGCGCACCGGCTTGCTTTTGTGGCGGTCATACCATTCGATCAAGCCGCCGACATCGCCGATCTGGCGATCGTAGAAATGCTCTTCCGTCTGTTTCAGGTGATTGGCGAATTCTCGGCGCCGCGCGGCATCAGAGCCGCAAAGGACAAGATGGTTGAGTTCCAGCAGGTGGTGAAGCTCGCCAAGGCGCAGAATGTCGGTCCGGTTCACGAGCAGGGCATCGACGTAGCAATAGCCCTCCATCATGCGTTCCACGACGCTGTCCGGCATGCCATCGCGCCGCATCGTCAGATGCGTGTTGATTTCATCAAACCGCCGCTGGGTCTCGCGCAGCTTTTCTTCGATCTTCTTAAGGTCGAGGCGGTGCTGAAACATTCACGAGCCTTCCTGAACCCTCATGTTGAAACGATACGGACCTAAAGTGTTCACCGTCTCAGTCGCGGCCGGCAGCGCGCGGCACGCAAAGCGGTGCGCTTGCGCAGCACTGGACTTCGGCCGGCTGCGGGGCCCTGTTTTCGCATAGCATTCTGCCGCAGGCAAGGTCAGTCCGCCGCGGCTGCGAGAAGGGCGGCACCTGAATTCAAGTGCCGCCCCTGCTGAAACATCATATGTCCGGCGCTGCCGGCTCAGCTGAACTCGCCAGCCAGATATTCCTTGGTCAGGGTTTCCTTCGGGTTTTCGAACAGCTGCTTGGTATCACCCATTTCAACCAGATAGCCGGTACGGCCACCGGCCGACATCTCGACCGAGAAGAAAGCCGTCTTGTCGGCGACACGGATCGCCTGCTGCATGTTGTGGGTCACGATGGCGACCGTGTAATCATGCTTGAGTTCGATCATCAGTTCTTCGATCTGACGTGTGGCAATCGGGTCAAGGGCGGAGCAGGGCTCGTCCATCAGGAGAACGGTCGGCTGGGTGGCGATCGCCCGGGCGATGCAGAGACGCTGCTGCTGGCCGCCGGAAAGCGAAAGGCCATTCTGCTTCAGCTTGTCCTTGACTTCCTTCCACAGCGCGGCGCGCTCGAGAGCGGCCTGAACGCGTTCGGCGATATCACCCTTGTAGCCGTTGAGGCGCAGGCCGAAGGCAACATTCTCGAAAATGCTCATCGAGAAGGGGTTCGGCTGCTGGAACACCATGCCGATATGGCGGCGAACCACGACCGGATCCACTTCCTTGCCATAGACGTCCTGGCCGAGAAACTGAACGGTTCCTTCAAGATGGAAGCTCGGGATCAGATCGTTCATGCGGTTGAGGCTGCGCAGCACCGTCGACTTGCCGCAGCCCGACGGGCCGATGAAGCCGGTGATCTTGCCCTTTTCGATATCGACATTCGCGTCACGGACGGCAAGGAAGTCACCATAGAAGATCTTTTCGATCTTGGCACCGATTGCAACCTTCGAACCGTCATCGGCGAAAGCTTGTTCGGAGAAGCTGTTCATTTCCATTGTCGCAGTCATCATTTCAGACCTTAGTTTCCGTTAAACGCGCCGTCCACCGAAGGAGCGGCTGAGGATGTTGAACACCAGTACAATGAGAACCAGTACGAGCGATGCGGACCATGCGAGTTGGATCTGGTTGTCATAGGGCAGCTTCGTAAAGTTGTAGATCAGGATCGACAACGATGCAGTGGGCTCCGTAAGGCTCTTAAGCCAGTAGCTGGAAAAGGCTGCGGTAAAGAGGATAGGCGCGGATTCGCCTGACGCTCTGGCCACAGCCAACATCACGCCGGTCATAACACCTGGCAGCGCCGTAGGCAAAACAATTTTCAGTGCGACCTGTGTCGGATTGCACCCCATTCCATAGGCGGCATCCTTCATCCGCTGCGGCACCATGAGGAAGGCCTGCTCGGCCGTCAGCAGGACGGTCGGCAGCATCAGGATCGACAGCGACAGTCCGCCGGCGATCGCCGAATAGGTCTTCATTTCCACAACCAGCCAGGCATAGACGAACAGACCGGCAAGAATGGAGGGGAAGCCAGTCAGCACCTTGCCGATGAACCGCACAGCGATGGAAAGCCTGCTGCGCGGCGCGATCATGCCGGTATAGATGCCGCCGAGCACGCCGACGGGAATGGAGATCAGTGCGCCGATCGCCACCATGATCAGCGTGCCGATAATGGCATTGCCGATACCGCCGCCCTGTTCCATTGGGGCAGGCGGAAGCTCGGTGAAGAGGGCGAGGCTCAGCCGGGCACCTCCGCGGCTGATCAGCATCCAGAGCACCGAGATCAGCGGCACGGCGGCAATCAGCGCGAGAAGCCACAGGATCACGGTCTGGATGAAGTTGGACATGGTCCGCCGGTTGGCGAAGGAGAATTTCAGGCTGGGGCCGAGTGCTGCGACTTCCGGATTGTCCAGCGATGTCTGATCATAGGTGCTCATAACGGTCTCCGGAAAATCACGTCACGGACTGGCGTGCGGTGCGCGACATGATCAGCGTACCGATGATGTTGACGGCCATGGTGATGACCAGCAGCACGATGGCCGCATACATCAGCGCCTGCTTCTGGATCTCACCGGCTTCCGGGAAGGTCGACGCAAGCAGCGAGGCGAGTGTCGTTGCCGGGGAGAAAAGTGACAGCGAAACGATCTGGCGGTTGCCGATCAGGAGCGCCAGCGCCATGGTTTCGCCCAGCGCGCGGCCAAAGCCCAGCACCAGCGATGCGAAGATGCCGCTTGATGCCGTCGGCAGCATGACCTTGCGGATGGCTTCCCACTTGGTGGTGCCCATGCCATAGGCCGCTTCCTGCACCTTCAGCGGAATGGCCTTGAAGGCATCCTGCGAGATGGCAGCGATCGTCGGCAGCACCATGATCGACAGAACGATCACGGCAGGTAGCAGGCTGAAGCCATTGAAATTGGTCGAGAAGAACGGGATGAAGGGCATGGTTTCATGCAGCCATTTGGCAATCGGGCGAATGGCCGGGATCAGCACATAGATGCCCCAGAGGCCGAAAACGACCGAGGGAATGGCTGCGAGCATCTCGACGATCAGCCGGAAGACATAGGCAAGACGCGGATGCAGGAAGCCCTGGGTCAGGAAGATGGCGACGGCCACACCCAGGATGCCGCCGAAGAGCAGGGCCAGAAGTGAAGAGTAGAGCGTCCCCCAGATTTCGGCGAGAATGCCGTACTGGTTGGTGTTGGCATTCCATTCGACACTGGTCAGGAACTGCAGGCCATAATTGCGCATCGCTGGCGCAGCCTGTCCGCCGATTTTCCAGAAGATGTAGACGATCAGCAGAACTGTCAGGATGCCTGCGGCAAAGGTCAGGAAACGGAAGGACCTGTCCATGCCATATTCGAAGGCAGTGGGCGGGCGAGAGACGCTGTGGTCATGCATCGCAACGGAGTGCGGCTTGGCGGCCATCAAGGGGCTCCTTGAAATGATCGTGCGTGCTGTTCACGATCTGACAATCTTTGGTTGATTGATTGCAAGCACAAAGACCGGGGCGAAAATTCTCATTCCGCCCCGGCCCGTTTATTTTAGCATAATCTACTGGATTTCAGCCAACGACTTGCGGTCGAGCTCAACAACATTCTCCGGAAGCGGGATGTAGCCGAGAGCGTCCGACATGGTCTGGCCGGTGGTCAGGCCATATTCGACCATCTGCTTGATGGCGTCGACCTTGGCCGGATCCTGGCCCTGCTTGTAGAGGAGCAGCCAGGTGAACGTTGCGATCGGATAGGAGTCTGCACCAGCCGGATCGACGATGAAGGCGCGGTTGGCGCTGTCAAACTCAGCCGAAGCAAGGGCAGCAGCACCGGCTTCCGGGCCAGCCTTGACATAGTTGCCAGCCTGGTTTTCCAGCTCGGCATAAGGCGTCTTGGTCTGCTGGGCGTAGCCATATTCGATATAGCCGATCGCGCCGGGGGTCTGCTTGATGGTGGCCGTGATGCCGTCATTGCCCGGTGCGGCAACGAAGTTCGAAGCGTTCGGCCAGGAGACGGTCTTGCCAGCGCCGACCTTCGTCTTGAAGTCGTCGGAAATGGCAGCCATGTGGTTGGTGAAGTTGAAGTTGGTGCCCGAAGAATCCGAGCGGACAACGACAGTGATGTCTTCATCAGGAAGATCAACGCCTTCGTTGATGGCGGCGATTGCCGGGTCGTTCCACTTGGTGATCTCGCCGAGGAAGATCTTGGCGTAGACATCGCGCGACAGCTTCAGCTCGGTAACGCCATCAAGATTGTAGGCGAGAACGATTTCACCAGCCGTCATCGGCAGAAGGACGGCGCCGCCGTCGATCTTGGCAATCTCGTCGTCGGACATCGCAGCGTCGGAAGCGGCAAAGTCAACAACGTGATTGGTGAAATCTTCGATGCCAGCGCCCGAGCCCTTGGACTGGTAGTTGACTTCAATGCCCGACTTTGCGGCGAAATCCTTAAACCAGGCCGAATAGAGCGGGAAGGGGAAGGAAGCACCCGAGCCGGTCAGCTGCGTGTCGGCAGCCTGCGCGACAGTGCCGGTAACGATCATGGCGGCGGCAACAGCTGCGATCTTCGCGCCCTTGTAGAAATGTCCGATTTTCATCAGATAGCCCTTTTGAGGTTTTGTTGAAAACGGGACCCCTATAACAATGAAAGTCTAACAAGAATAGATATGTTGTAAAAAATTCATAAATGTCGTTATTGTGTCATCTAATTTTATATAAGCTTCAAAATACTGTCATAAAACTGTCATACAAGGGACGGGTGCGAGTATAGATTAGGGAAAATGCCACCACGGGTTTCATGCCGGCTTTCCTGCGGCCTTGCGAAATGTGACGGCTGCGTGGCATGACTGTGCGAAGATGACAGTGCCAGAGGCGCGAAACACCGAGCCGGGTGCGACGAATTTTGCACTGCAAAACGATGCTTCCTGTTTTAGCCTTGATTTTGCGCATGGCAGCCGACGTCGTCAGACTATAGTCTTAGTTCATAAATGACATGCCGGCCGCAAAGCCCGTTTCCGTTGATTTCCGAGGCAAAGATTTTGACCGACACAAAGCTTATCGACAATGACGATGAATTGCATCCACGCGACCCGCTCGTAATCAGGCAGCGCGTTCTGGAAAAGGTTGCCATGACCGCGCTGGAGGCGGGGCGCCTGTTGATGGAGACTGGCGCCAAATCAAGCGTTGTGCGGGCGGGGGTGCAGAAGGTGGCCAGCGGGCTTGGCGTGCATAGTGTGCATGTCCGGGTTGGCTTCGCCTCTATCGCCGTCACCGTCGGCGACGGTGTCTGTACCAGCACGCATATGCTCGGCGTCGGTCATCACGGCGTCAATATGCGCATAAACCACGCGGTTCGCGAGGTCTGTTCGCTTGTCGCGCGGGGTGGGATGAGCGTCGAGGAGGTGCTCGGGCGCTTCAAAGAGATCACCATGACCACTGGCAAGCATGCCAGGTGGTTCAATGTCTTCGCCGCGGGCCTTGCCTGCGCGGCCTTCGGCCGGCTGCTGGGCGCCGACTGGGCGGCTTTCGTGCCAACCCTGATCGCCAGCATGGTCGGGCAGTATATCCGGCTGATGATGATAGAGCGGCACTTCAACGCCTTTGTCGTCACCGCCTTCGTCGCCTTTGCTGCGGCCGTCCTGTCCGGGATCGGGGCGACGCTGCTCGGATCGAGCATGATTGACACCTCCATGAGCGCTGCGGTGCTGATGCTGGTGCCCGGCGTGCCGTCAATGAATGCGCAGACGGATATCATGGAAGGATTTCCAACGCTTGGCTCGGCGCGTTTTGTCACCGTGACGATGATCCTGCTTTTCATCACCGTTGGCGTTGGTGCCGCCCATATTGCGCTAGGCGGCGGCATGGAGGATGCGACCAAGCCTTTCCACTCGGTCCTGCATCAGACATTCTTCGGCGCCGTCGCTGCTGCCGGATTCGGGGTCTTGTTCAATTTCGGCTGGCGCAATCTCGGCTGGTCGGCCATTGCCGGCGGACTGGCGCTTGCGGTCAAGACCTTCTGCATGCATCACGGCTGGCCGCTTGAGGCGGCCTCGTTCGGGGCCGCCGTTGCCGTCGCCTTTGCGGTGGAGCTTTCCTACAACACACCCTTTCCGGTGCGCCGTGTCGGCAATGCGATCGCTGTTGCCGGCTGCATTCCGATGGTGCCGGGCAGTGCTGCTGCACACTGGATCATCGGCTTGCTGGAGATGACCGTACAGCCCCTCGATCAGCTCAATGCCATGCTGGCCTCGACCACAAGCGCCGGGCTTCAGGTGATCTTCACCGTCGGTGCCATCGGTGCCGGCCTGACGATGGTGTCCTCGCTGTTCCGCCGGCCAGATTTTCCTGACTGAGACGCATTCGCCGATGGAACCAGAAACGCCGGCAAGAAGGCTTGCCGGCGTTTTCGAATCTAGCGCACCGGCTCGAAAATCGGTTTCGATTTTCGAAAGGAACGATGCGCCGATTCACTACGTTAGAGCGCCGATCGGTGAAGCAGATCAGCGCCAGTTGGTCTTGGTCAGCTCCACCAGTTCGTCGCCGCGGCCGTTGAGGATAGCGCGCATCATGTAGAGGCTGAAGCCCTTGGCATGTTCGAGCGTGATCTGCGGCGGCATGACGAGTTCCTGCTTTGCCGTCATCACATCCAGCAGCACCGGACCCGGCGTTGCCAGCATCTCGTCGATGGCGGCGGGCAGGGCCTTTGCATCCTCGACCTTGATGCCCTTCATGCCGGCGGCTTCCGCGACCTTGGCAAAATCGGGACTGGAGAGATCGGTCGAATCGGAAATATAGCCACCGGCCTTCATTTCCATGGCGACGAAGCCGAGCGAGCGGTTGTGGAACACCACCATTTTCAGCGGCAGATCCGACTGGGTCACGGTCAGAATGTCGCCCATCAGCATGGAAAAGCCGCCATCGCCGCACATGGCGATCACCTGACGCTTCTTGTCGAGGGCCTGGGCACCGATGCCCTGCGACAGTGCATTGGCCATCGAGCCGTGATTGAAGGAGCCAATCAGGCGGCGCTTGCCATTCATGGCGACATAGCGCGCGGCCCAGACGGATGGCGTGCCGACATCGCAGGTGAAAACGGCATCGTCACTGGCTTTCTCGGAGAGAAGGCGTGCGACATATTGCGGGTGGATCTGGCCCTTGGGCCCGTCATCGGTGGCAAGATCATCCAGTGCCTTGCGGCTTTTGGCGTAGTGTTTTTTCGCTTCCGTGAGGAAGGAGCCGCTGCGATTGCCGTTGAGCTTTGGCAACAGCGCTGAAATCGTCGCCGCAACATCGGCCTGAATGCCGAGGTCAACCTGCGTATGCGCGCCAAGTGCTTCGGCGCGGTTGTCGATCTGGGCGATCTTTGCCTTGTCGGGGTAGAAGGCGCGATAGGGGAAGGATGAGCCGAGCACCAGCAGCATATCGGCCGATTCCATCGCATGATAGCCGGAGGAAAAGCCGATCAGACCGGTCATGCCGACATCAAAGGGATTGTCATATTCGACGAATTCCTTGCCGCGCAGCGCATGCACGATCGGCGACTGCAGGGTTTCGGCCAGCTTGAGCAGTTCCGTGCGTGCACCGGCACAGCCCGCGCCGCACAGAAGCGTCACCTTGCCGGCGGCGTTCAGCATCTTGGCAAGCTCGGCAATGTCGCTTTCCTGCGGCATCATGACCGGCTGTTTCGGCGTATTCCAGCGAATCGGCGTGCCTTCTGGCATGGCTTTCAGCGCAACATCGCCCGGCAGCACGATCACGGCGACGCCCTTTTTGGCAATGGCCGTGCGCATGGCAACTTCTAGCACGCGCGGCATCTGGTCGGGCGTGGAAATCAGCTCACAATAGACGCTGCATTCGCGGAAGATTTCCTGTGGGTGGGTTTCCTGAAAATAGCCGGAGCCGATTTCAGAGGACGGAATATGGGCGGCAATCGCCAGAACGGGAACATGGTTGCGGTTGCAGTCATAAAGACCGTTGATCAGATGCAGGTTGCCCGGACCGCAGGAGCCGGCGCAAACGGCAAGCTTTCCGGTCAGCTGCGCTTCGGCGCCGGCTGCAAAGGCCGCCGCTTCCTCATGCCGGGTTCCGACCCATTCAAGCGTTTTCAACCGGCCGATGCTGTCGCTCAGACCATTGAGCGAGTCGCCCGTCACGCCCCATATGCGCTCAACGCCGGCTTCGCCGAGATAGCGCGCGATGTAATGGGCAATGCTTTCCGCCATATTTCAGTCCCTTCAGATGAATTGCGCCGATCGGTCTCCGCATATGCGGGGCTGGGCGCCTAGCGAGGGGGTCGGACCCTTGCGGGTTGAAGCGCCGCCGGTGCGTCCAGCGGCATTGATTAACAAGTTAGCAATGAACCGTAGCTGGTAAAAGCCTGTAGGTCTTGCAAATTTATCAAGATGGATCGCCGTTTTGACGGCGTTTATTCAAGCGCCGAATTGATCGGAACGACGATCCGGCCGCGCACCTTGCCTTGAAGGAAAAGCGGCGCCGTGCCGATCACCTGATCGAAGGCAAGCTCTGTCGTCAGTGCCGCAAGGGCATCGCGGTCCAGCTCGTCGGCAAGGCGGGCCCAGGCCCTGATGCGCTCGTCCAGCGGGCACATCACGCTGTCGACGCCTCTGAGCGTGACACCGCGCAGGATGAAGGGCGCGACACTGGTCGGCAGATCCATGCTGCCGGCAAGGCCGCAGGCGGCAACCGTGCCGCGATAGCGGATCATCGACAGAATATTGGCCAGTACCACGCCGCCGACCACGTCGACACCGCCGGCAAAGCGCTCCCTTGCAAGCGCACGCGGCTTGCCCTCAAATTCCGCCCGTTCCAGTACCGATGATGCGCCGAGAGCTTTGAGATAATCGGTTTCCGATGCCCGTCCGGTGATGGCGGCGACATTGAAACCGCGTCCGGCCAGCAGCGAGGTGGCGACGCTGCCAACGCCGCCGGTCGCACCGGAGACGACGATTTCACCCAGATCCGGCGTCACGCCGGCCTGTTCCAGTGCCATGACGCACAGCATCGCGGTGTAGCCCGCAGTGCCGATCGCCATTGCCTGACGCAACGAGAGCGAACCGGGCAGCTTGACCAGGAAATCACCGCGCACCTTGGCCTGTGTCGCAAGCCCGCCCCAGTATTTTTCGCCGACGCTCCAGCCGTTGAGAACCACGCGGTCGCCGGCCCTGTAGTCCGGATGGCGGCTTTCGCGGACGATGCCGGAAAAATCGATTCCGGGCACCATGGGGAAACTGCGCACAACGGGTGAGGCCCCGGTGATGGCCAGACCATCCTTGTAATTCAGTGTCGAAAAGGCGACGTCGACCAGCACTTCGCCATCCTCAAGCGATTTTATGTCGATGGTCTTTACGGCAACGGTCTGGCCGTCTCCGGATTTCTCGATGAGAATGGCGTCGGTCATCTGTCTGGTCCTGTCCGTGTTGCAAGTTTCATGAAGCCGTCGATGAAAAGGCGAAGCGGTCCGCCATGCCGTTCCAGCCGGGCGCGAAGCACCGCTCCCTCCCAGCCGATCCAGAAATAGGCAGCAAGATCGGAAATGCTTTGATCCTGGCCAATGCTTCCGTCTTTCTGTGCCAGTGCAAGGCATTGAGCGGTCCGGGCCTCCCAGCCGGAGAGAACGGCTTTCAGCCGCTCTTCAAATTCCGGTACAAGGCTCTGCGTCTCCGATCCGAGATTGCCGATGAGGCAGCCGCGGGTGAAATCGTAGCGGGCCATGCCCTGTTCGGAATCGCTTGCAAAGGCGCGGATACGCTCCAGCGGCGGCAGGCTGTCATCGGTGAGCCAGCGATCGAGCTTTTGCGCCATGTAATCGTGGTAGGCCGCAATCAGGGTGAGGCCGAAATCCGCTTTGGATGCGAAGTGATAGTAGAAACTGCCTTTCGGCACGCCGGCTCGGCGCAGAATTTCGTCAAGGCCAACGGCGGCATAGCCACGCTCGGTCAAAAGCGCCAGGCCGGCATTGATCAGTGCCTTGCGCGCCGCCTGATCATCGGCTGCACGCGGTGGGCGGCCGCGTTTCGGCCTTTGCGGAACTGGCGCGCTCGCTGTCATGCATATTTTGTAGACCGATAGGTCTATAAATGCAAGCCAGACCTTGCATACACAAAAACGCGCGACACCGAAGTGCCGCGCGTTGGCGGGGCCCACACAGGCAATGCTTCACCTGTCGTGTTCAGAAATGCCGGAATTGATTGGACGTTTCCGGCATTTCGCGTCCTCCAGCCCCTATCTGGTCAGATATTTGCCAGGAGATCGTTGACGCGATCCTGCATGTCCTTCAGCGCGTCATCAACACTCTTCTGGCCGGTCATGGCGGCATTCATTTCCTGGCCGATAATATCCTGAATGGCGAACTGGCGCTGGACAGCGCCCGGCAGCGGCGTGCCGATCTGGGCGAGGTCCAGCACGGTCGCACGATGCGGCAGGGCCTTGAACTGGTCAGAGTCGAGAACGGCCTGAACAGCGGGCAGGTGGCCGGTGCGGCTCCAGTCGTAATCGTGATCGAACATGAATTTGAGGAACTTGCCGATCGCGGCGGTGTCCTCGTCCGAACGCTTGACGTTGGAGACGGCAAGGCTGTGCCCGTCGGCATATTGCGAGCGCGGGCCGTCGAAGAGCTGCGGATAGGTGTAGACCTCATAGCCGCCCTTGTTGAGCGCCGTCCCGTCCTTTTCCGACTCTGCGTTATAGTCGCCGATTACCCAGGTGCCGCCCTCATGGACACCGGCATCGCCGGCCAGGAAGGCATTGAGGGACGCGCCGTAATCGACATCCTTGATGATGTAGCCCTTGTCATAGAGCTCCTTATACATCTCCAGTACGTTCTTGGCTTCGGGGGTTTCGATGTTGATCTTGGTGGGATCGCCGAAGAAATCAGAACCCTGCTGCTGCAGATATGTGTAGAAATCGCGGGTATAGGCGGCGGTTTCGTTCGAGAGCGGCATGGTCATATAGGTCTTGCCGGTCTTTTCCTGGAACTGGGCGGCCTGGCTCATCAACTCATCGACGCTGGTCGGCAGGATCGGCGTGCCGTCAGGATTGACGAGGCCGGCTTCCTTGAACAGCGCCATGTCGATGTGCCAGAGCTGGCTCCAGTTATCGATCGGCAGACCATAGATCTTGCCGTCACGGGTGACGCCCGTAAGGCTTGCCTTGGTGAAGCTGTCAGCCGAGATGCCCTCGCTTGCGAGAAGATCATTCAGCGGCATCAGCAGGTTCTTCGAGGCATAGTCGCCCAGCACGGACTGGTGAATGGTGACGACATCCGGCGGATCGCCAGCGGCAAACTGCGCCGTCAGCTGGTCGTAGCCGGGCCATTCGACGGTGGTGACATTGACCTTGATATCGGGATTTTCCGCCTCGAACGCGTTGACCAGTGAGGTGATGATGCCGCATTCGCCGACGGCCTTGGATACGTCGGTATTGGTGCCGAATTCCGCGTCGCAGGCGCCGAAGAAGCGCTGGAACTCGATCGTGGTGTCGGCAAGCGCCGGGCTTGCCGCACAAAGAGCGGCAAGCGAAAGCGCGCCGGCCAGAGTCGATTTCATCCGATGTTTCATATTCTCCTCCACGAGATGGGCTTCTGCCCGCGTTACCCTGCATGAGGGCAGGGCGAAACAATTGGTTGGTCTCACTCCCGCGTCCGACAGCTGCGGACGCATTCTTTCGTTCCGGTCAGTCACTGGGGCAGGCCTTGTCTTTCAGGTCAGGCCCGCCGGGCATCACTTCTCCGCCGCACCGGAAACGGCGGTGACGATGTATTTCTGGAAGAACAGGTAGACAATCAGGATCGGTGCGCTGGCGAAGACCGCCTGCGCCATCAGGAAGCCAAGCCCTTCCGTCTGGGCAAAGTTCATCTGCGACGAGGCGATGCCGACCGTCAGCGTGTACATTTCCTTCTTGGTTGCGGTGATCAGAGGCCAGAAATAGTCATTCCAGGCGATCAGGAAGGTGAAAATGCCAAGCGTTGCCTGCGCTGGCAGCGTCAGCGGCAGCAGCACCTTCCAGAAGATCTTGAACTGGCTGGCATTGTCGAGCAGTGCCGCCTCATCCAGCTCTTTGGGAATGGCGCGGAAGAACTGCGTCATCAGGAACACGCCAAAGGGTGCCGAAAGCCCCGGCAGGATCAGCGCATAATAGGTGTTGTGCAGGCCCATTTTGGCGAAGATCTGGTGCCGTGCGATCAGCACCGCCTGTTCGGGAATGGCAAGGCCAAGCAGCACGATCACGAAGACCACGTTGCGGAACGGAAAATTCAGCCGCGCAAATCCGTAGCCGGCAAGCGAGGTCAGTACCAGCACGCCGATGGTGATGCAGCCCGAAACGATGATGCTGTTCAACACCCAGCGGAACACCGAGGAATTGCCGAAGATGTTGAAATAGTTCTTCAGCGTATAGGGGCCATGGAACACGGAATTCATGTTGGCCATGAGTTCCGCATTGTCCTTCATCGACAGGGCCAGGACCCAGATCACTGGCGCCACCATGGCAAGCGCCAGAACGATGACGGCACCAAGGATCAGGCGGTCGCCGAGCGTGTTCTTCTTGGAAAGACCGAAACTCGCCATCAGCTGTCTCCCTTCCTGCGTGAGATCACGAACTGGGCCATGGCCGCAATCAGGATCAGTGCGAACAGCACTTCCGATGCCGCAGCGCCAAGGCCGATATCCCAGCGGGTGAAAGCCATCTGATAAATGTAGAGAACGATCGGCAGGGACTCGTTATTGGGGCCGCCCTGGGTCATCAGCCGGGCCTGGCCGAAGAGCTGGAACTGCATGACGATCTGAATGATCACCACGAGAATGATGGTCCGCTTGATCGAGGGCAGGGTGATGTACCAGAGGGTGCGCCAGCGACTGGCATTATCAAGGGCGGCAGCCTCGTAGATCTCCTTGGGGATCTGCTGAAGGGCGGAAAGATAGAGCATCATCGGCAGGCCGATGCACCACCAGACGGTGGCGATGGCGATGCCGATCATCACCAGATCGGGATCGGACAGAAAGGCCGGCGGTGTGGCGTCAAACCAGCCGTAAATCGTTGCCAGCAGCCCGTATTGACCGATGAAGACGATGCGCCAGATCAGCGTCACGATGGTGACGGAGAGAACCGACGACGAGAAATAGAGTGTCCTGAGTGACGCAGCGGTCTTGGTCTGCCGGTTGAGCGCCAGCGCCAGAAACAGACCGACCAGTGCCAGAGGCGGTACGGTGAGGAACACGAAATAGAAGGTGTTCCAGACCGATTTCAGGAACACGCCGTCATGGGCGAGACGCACATAATTGCCGAAGCCGACAAAGCGGCCGATGGAGAAAGCATCGGCCCGGTGCAGGCTCAGCCAGATGTTCCAGAACATCGGCACCACCAGAAGTGCGATGAAGAACACCAGATAGGGCAGCACGAACAGGCCATTGCGCCAGCGCGGCGCGTTGATGTTGGCGGTCGCGTTCTGCCTGTTCTTTCCGGTGGAAAGGGCGTCAGACATCGCTCCTCTCCCGCGCTTCATCAGCGCTTGCCGCGTCATTGTGATAGGCCTTGCCGCCTTCATCGAAGAGATGGGCGGAAAATCCGTTGAAGGCGAGGTTGACCCTGTCGCCGATCCGGGCGCTGCTCAGACCGATATCTTCGGCGACAACGATGTCACCGCTTTCAAGTCGGGTATAGAGCAATGTCCGGTCGCCGAGCCGTTCCAGCACATCAACGGTGCCGCTGGTGGTCGCCGTCTGATCCGTGGAAACACATTTGACCGCTTCGGCGCGGATGCCGAGCTTGATCGGGCCTGAAGGCAGGCCGGCGATGGCAATACCGGTCTGGAGCGCTGAGCCGTCCGGCAGACTGGCCCTTGCCAGGCCATTTTCGCCGGCAAGCGTCACATCGAGGAAATTCATCGTCGGCGAGCCGACGAAGCGGGCGACGAATTCGCTGACAGGGCGCGTATAGATCTCCATCGGCGCCCCGATCTGCTCGATCTTGCGGTTATTCAGCACCACGATCCGGTCTGCCAGCGTCATTGCCTCGATCTGATCATGGGTGACGAAGATCATTGTCGAGGCGACGCGGTTGCGCAGCTGCGCAAGTTCGACACGGGTCCTGACCCTGAGCGCCGCATCGAGATTGGACAGCGGCTCATCAAACAGAAAGGCCTCCGGTTCCTTGACGATTGCCCGGCCGATCGCCACGCGCTGACGCTGGCCGCCGGAAAGCTGCGATGGCTTTCGCGCCAGAAGGTGGCTGATCTCCAGCATGCGGGCGGCTTCCTTGATGCGCGCATCGATCACCGTTTGCTCGGTGCCGATGTTGCGCAGTCCGAAGGCCATGTTCTCTGCGACTGTCATGTGCGGATAGATCGCGTAATTCTGGAACACCATGGCAAGGCCGCGTTTGCCGGGCGGCAGATTGTCGATGCGCCTGCCATTGATGCGGATCTCGCCGCCGTCTACCGCTTCAAGCCCGGCGATCATGCGCAGAAGCGTCGATTTCCCGCAGCCCGACGGCCCGAGAAACACCATGAATTCATTGGCCGCAACAGACAGCGAAATATTGTCCAGAACCGTCAGATTGCCATAGCGCTTGGTGACGCTGTCGATTTCGATCTCGGCGCTCATGACAGCACCTGTGGCGGCTGGGCCATTGCGGCTTCTGCCCGATGAAACGTTTCGAAACCGGCTCTGTTGGTGTTTTTCCAACCTGTCGGATTTTGTGCCGAAACGGAAACCTGCGTTTCCATTTGCTCCTCCCATGCACGTCCAACGTCGTGATGCAACGTTAGGACGTTTCCCACGTTTGTCAACATGATATTCGATTTAAACCAAGAAACATGGTTTTAAATCAAAGCTTCACCCGAATGAAGCGATAGCTCAATGGCGCAAGGGCTGCCGTCAGGCGGCCATCCGAAATCGTCGCGTCCGCCGCTGCTTCGGGGCGGACGTTGTCGGGCTTCGAAGCCGTGTTGGTGATGTTGATATCCGGGTGGCTGATGACCTGATCGTCGATCACCGAACCCGGCATGTAGCCCTGCAGGACAACATCGAGATCGATGGTTTCAGTGCTGCTGCGATTGACGGCGAAGAGCGCGATATAGCCGTCTTTCTCGTTGTGAACCGCTGAAACGTCCAGCATCGGGACCTCGCCGATATTGTCGACATGATAGGTCGGGCAATCGACTGCAAGCTTCAGCGCGGTGCCGCGGCCAAAGCGCGAGGCAAAGTAATAGGGGTAGAAGATGGTCTGGCGCCAGGCGGCGCCGCCGGGCTCGGTCATGATCGGCGCGATCACATTGACCAGCTGGGCAAGGCAGGCGATCTTCACCACGTCAGCACGATTGATGAAGGTGTTGAGAATACAGCCGACCTGCAGCACATCCTCGAAATTATAGTCATCTTCCAGGAGCGGGGGAGCGAAGGGCCAGCCCTTCTCGCCGGCCAGCGTTGCCTCGTCCCGCTTCTTCGAATGGTACCAGACATTCCATTCATCGAAGGAGATATAGACATCCTTCTTCGAGCGCTTCTTGGCCTTGATATAGGTGATGATGCCCGCAACGGTCTCGATATAGCGGTCGAGTGTCAGGCTTTTGGCCAGATAGCCGGCCGTGTCCTTCTCGTAATTGTCGAGATACATGTGAAGCGAGATATAGTCGACCTCCTCATAGGTATGGTCGAGCACGGTTGCTTCCCATTCCGGATAGGTCGGCATGGTGGCGGAAGACGAGCCGCAGACCACGAGCTCGAGGCTCTTGTCAAAGGAGCGCATTGCCTTGGCGGTTTCATAGGCGAGGCGGCCATATTCATGGGCGGTCTTGTGACCCGTCTGCCACGGGCCGTCCATCTCGTTGCCAAGGCACCAGAGTTTCACATTCCAGGGTGCTTCACGGCCATTCTTGCGGCGCAGGTCAGACCATTCGCTGCCACCCGGATGATTGACATATTCGAGGAAGTTGCGTGCTTCATTCAGCCCGCGCGTCCCGAGATTGATCGCCAGCATCATTTCGGTGCCGACGCTGTCGCACCACTTGGAGAATTCGTGAATGCCGACCTGATTGCTCTCGGAGGTGTGCCAGGCGAGATCAAGGCGAACCGGCCGGTCCTCCTTCGGGCCGATGCCGTCTTCCCAGTTATAGGCAGAGACGAAATTGCCGCCGGGGTAGCGCACCACCGGAACATCGAGTTCGCGCACCAGGTCGGCAACATCCTGACGCATGCCGTCTTCATCCGCCGTCGGATGATCCGGTTCGTAAATGCCGGTATAGACCGCCCGACCCATATGCTCGATGAAAGAGCCATAAAGCCTGGGGTCGATGACGGATATCGTGTAGTCCCGGTGAATGGTGACCGTTGAACGCATGATGACTCCTCCACATCCAAAAATATGGTGTAAACCAATTTTTGTGAAGAATAGACACCAAAGCCGGACAAGCGTCAAGCGTGTTTGGTTGTAATCTGCGTCTCAGGTCGCCTGTCGCCGAACCGACTTGCGATTGCGCAAATATCAAGGCATGGCTCTGGTCTCAGGCAATGGCTGCCGGTGCCGGTGGGCCGGCACGGAGAGCTTATTCCGTGGTGATTCTGAGCACGATATCCTGATCGTAATTGCCGAATCCCTTGCCGAAAATATTGATGCCGCCGGGATGGCGGGCGTTGTCGCGCACGGAGATCGACAGCCGGATTGAGTGATGCTGGTCGAGCTTGAGATCCGTCAGTGACATGTCGGAAATTCGCATTCCATCGACGAAGGAGCCGTTGGCGGTGATCCGGAAGCGTTTCAGCATGCCGTATTGCGAGCCCTTGAGCTTCCACCAGTCCGGCGTCAGGACGCCGCGCCTGTCACCGAAATCGCCGGGCGATGTCCACTGGCCGATATCGACGCCATTCACCGCGATGGTGATATCCGACGGCCAGTTGGGGTTGGTGCCCGGCACTTCCGAGGAAAGCTCCATCGAGAATTCGATCTCGCTGATTGCCTGATTGTTGAGCCGGGCATTGTTGGGAAACTGATATTCGATATTGCCGCGGGTGAACCAGATCAGCCCGGCCTTCATGCGGGCGGGATCAAGAAAGGAATCCGGCACGTCGAGCAGGCCGATAATGCCCTCCGACGTGCATAATCCGCATGGTGCGGAGACCTCGAAGGCCGTGTAGAGCCCTACCGGCATCGCCACCTCAATGGCCTGGCGGCCGCGCTCCTCGGCCGGATCGCCAAAGGTGACAACAACTTCATCATAAATGCTGGAACAGACTTTCTGACTGCCCTTGCGGGCGCGCAGGCTCTCCGTGCGGATCAGGCCGGCCTCTTCCAGCAGCTGAACGCTGAGCGAAACCGTTGACTGGGGGAGTGCAAGTAACTCACCGATTTCCTTGACATTCAGCGGACCTTTTGCGCGCAGAAGCTTCAGCACGGCGATGCGCGCCGGGGCGGCGAGCCCCTTCAGGACATGCATGTCCTTCTCAGGGTCGACTACGAGGAAATTGCGGGCCATGCTGCGCCTGATTACTGCTGTTTCACTGTCAGAAAAGTTTCATAT
This sequence comes from Martelella sp. HB161492, assembly GCF_013184775.1. Lineage (GTDB taxonomy): Bacteria > Pseudomonadota > Alphaproteobacteria > Rhizobiales > Rhizobiaceae > Martelella. Next base: position 177,038 of record NZ_JAATVV010000011.1, on the reverse strand, counting down.
CAGGAATCTTGTGGCAATCAAACTGGCAATGAATGCATCAGTCTGACGCATCACCCGGCGGCAGAAGTTCCGTCTCGGCAATATCGGTGATTTCCAGTCCGGTCTCATCATGGACCATCGGTTCGCCGGAAAAGGGCATGATGGCGGCGGCGAGGCCGATATTGCGGAATTCCGTCGGGCTCACGCGAAAATAGCGTCGGAAAACCTTGGCGAAATAGTTCGGATCGGCAAAGCCGGTCAGTCCGGCCACTTCCTTGACGCTCAGTCCGGCGCTGGAGAGGAGCCGGGTTGCCTGTCGCAGCCGGCGCAGAAGCACGAACTCGGCTGGCGGCATGCCTTCCGCCTTGGCAAAGAGCCTTGAAAAATGGGCACGGCTGAGGCCCGAAACCTCAGCCAGCACATCGACGGGCAGGGCGGAAGAGAGGTTACTGTCGATATACCGCACGACGCGCTTCATCGCCCGGTGCTCGACGGCCGGGATCGCCCGCGCGCCGAATACATCGTCGTAAAGCAGCATAATGGTCTCATAGGCGATGATCGATGCCCGCGCCGGGGTTTCAACGCGCGGGGAGAGCAATTCACCAAGGCAGGTGGCCAGGCCGTCAATGGTTGTCTGGCTCAGTTTCAGCACCGGCCCCGAGGTTGCGAGCACGGCCTGCTGGATACGCATCGCCTCTTCGCCGTTGAGCGAGATCCAGAAAAACTCCCAGTAGCCGCCGTCTTCCACCCAGTAGCGGTGATTGCTCGGCACGCAGGTCAGCATGGTGTCGCCGGGCTTCAGGCGGAATTCGCGGTTGTCAAAGCGCAAATTGCCATGACCTGCAATCGTATACTGGATCACCGAAAAAGGGCTTTGGCCTCGGCGCCTTCCATCCCAGTCATAACTGGAATCTGTCCTGATCTCATAGCCGGCACTGACCGGCATTGCATGCAGGTCCTGATGGCCGCGTGGGAGCGAGATCAATCGGCCAATCGGTGCCTTGCCCTTCAATTCGGAGAGCACAGAATTACCCATGAAAGCATAATCCCTCTCTGTTGCCCTGTATTTGCCAATGCATAATGACGGTCGGGAGTTGAAAAAACAAGCAGCCGTGGGCGATGCAGGGAGAGCGCAGTCCTTCAGCTGGACTGACGGCGGGCCTGCGGGCGGGCGCAGTTGAATTTACCCAATAGTGAATGATTGAACAAAGGGAGGCGGGCATGAGCGCTTTCAAGATCGCTATTATCGGCGCGGGCAGCGTCGGGTTTACCAAGACGCTTTTCAAGGACATTCTGTGTGTTCCGGAATTTGCGGATATTGAAGTTGCACTGACGGATATCAGCGAAAAAAACCTGACAATGGTCAGGAATATTCTCGAACGGATCGTCGAAGCCAACAATCTTCCGACAAAGATCACGGCGACCACGGATCGGCGCCGGGCGCTGGAAGGCGCGCGCTACGTGATTTCCTGCGTGCGCGTCGGAGGGCTGGAGGCCTATGCCGATGATATCCGCATTCCGCTGAAATATGGTGTCGACCAGTGCGTTGGCGACACGATCTGCGCCGGCGGGATTCTCTATGGGCAGCGCAATATTCCGGTGATCCTGGATTTCTGCAAGGATATCCGCGAGGTCGCCGAGCCCGGCGCGCGCTTCCTCAACTATGCCAACCCGATGGCGATGAACACCTGGGCGGCGACCGAATACGGCAAGGTCGACACGATCGGCCTGTGCCACGGTGTGCAGCATGGGGCTGAACAGATCACCGAGGTGCTGGGCGCCAAGCCCGGCGAGTTCGACTATGTCTGCTCCGGCATCAACCACCAGACCTGGTTTGTTGATCTGCGCGTGAATGGCCGCAAGATCGGCAAGGATGAACTGATTGCCGCATTTGAGGCGCATCCGGTCTATTCCCGACAGGAGAAGGTGCGCATTGATGTGCTGAAACGCTTCGGCGTCTATTCGACGGAGAGCAACGGCCATCTGTCGGAATATCTGCCCTGGTATCGCAAGCGGCCCGACGAAATTACCCGCTGGATCGACATGTCCGAGTGGATCCATGGCGAGACCGGCGGCTATCTGCGCTTCACGGCCGAGAGCCGCAACTGGTTCGAAACGGAATATGATGAATTCCTGCAGGATGCGGGCAAGCCGATCGATCCCGGCAAACGGTCCAGCGAACATGCCAGCTACATTCTCGAAGGGCTGGAGACGGGGCGCGTCTATCGCGGTCACTTCAACCGCAAGAATAATGGCGTGATCACCAATCTGCCGGCCGATGCGATCATCGAATCGCCCGGCTTCGTCGATCGCTTCGGCCTCAACATGGCTGCTGGCATCACGCTGCCGGAAGCCTGTGCGGCGACCTGCATGGCCTCGATCAATGTTCAGCGCATGTCTGTCCACGCGGCCGTCAGCGGTGATCTTGATCTGCTGAAGCTCGCAGTCCTGCATGATCCGCTGGTCGGCGCCGTCTGCACACCGGAGGAGGTGTGGCAAATGGTCGACGAGATGGTCGTTGCCCAGGCTGAATGGCTGCCCCAATATGCTGATGCGGTTGCGGGAGCACGGGAACGGCTGGCCAGATCCACGGTCAAGACCCGCGATTGGAACGGTGCTGCGCGCCGTGCCATCCGCTCGGTCGATGAAATGCGGGAAGAAAAGGAAGCTCTGCGCGCTGCGGAGAACGCCTGATCTTTCATCGTGCCAGCAGGTCCGGTGATGAGGCACCGGGCCTGCATCGCCGTTTTGTCTGCCGGTGGGGTAGGAGCTCTGGCAGCGGAAACGGTCTTCAAAGGAAAGCATGAATTTTCAATGGGAGGAAAGTCGATGCATTTTCATAAACGCCGCCTGTGCCTGACGGGCCTGCTTGCGGCCGGGATTTCAAGCCTAGCGATTGCTTCCGGCGCGTTCGCCTCCGAGGCAACAGTGGTGCCGGAACAGCCGCCTGTGCCGGCGCAGGCCAAGATTACCTATGTGCCGCGCGATGCCATTGAGGAATACAGGGCGCTGCCATCCTATTCCGAGCCGGACTGGGTGACGAAGAACTTTGTCGATACCGGCAAGCTGCCGCCGGTCAAGGACCGTCTGCCCAAGGAGCCGCTGGTGTTCAAGACCGGCAATATGCCGGATGGTATCGGCGTTTACGGCGGTACGCTGCGCCATGTCGTTGGCGGCCGGCCGGAGGGCTGGAACTATGCCGCGGGCCAGGCGCAGGGCTGGGGTGGCATCGATATCGAAATGTATGAGTGCCTGACGCGAACCGCGCCGCTCTATCAGGTGGAAGCCGATGATATGGAGCCGCTGCCGAACCTGGCAAAAAGCTGGGACTGGTCGGAAGATGGGCACAAGCTGACAATGCATCTGATCGAAGGTGCCAAATGGTCGGATGGCGTGCCGTTCACCGCCGATGACGTGATGTTCTACTGGGACGACAATATCGTTGATCCCAATGTGACGCCGCTCAACGGTGCGACAAAGGAAATGTTCGGCAAGAACACCACCCTGAAGAAGATTGACGACTACACGGTTGAATGGACCTTTGAAGAGGCGTTCCCGCGGCAGTATCTCTTCAATATGGCCTATGGCAATTTCTGCCCTGGTCCGGCGCATATCCTGAAGACCAAGCATCCGAAATATGCCAACACCACCTATGACGAATATCGCAACGGCTTCCCGCCGGAAATGCTGAATTTCCCGGTCATGGGAGCCTGGGTGCCGGTGGAATATCGTCCGGATGATATCATCGTCCTCAGGCGCAATCCCTATTACTGGAAGGTCGATGAGGAAGGGCATCAGCTGCCCTATCTCGACGAGATGCATTACAAGCTCTCGACCTGGGCTGACCGTGACGTTCAGGCGATTGCCGGCTCCGGCGACTTCTCCAATCTCGAGCAGCCCGAGAACTTCGTCGTGTCGCTGCGTCGTGCAGCAGAAGAGAGCGCGCCGGCGCGGCTCGCTTTCGGCCCGCGCACCATCGGCTACAATATGCGGCTCAATCTTTCCGGCAATGGCTGGGGGGAACCGGACGAGCGCGCCCAGGCGGTTCGTGAGCTGAACCGCAACGAGGATTTCCGCAAGGCCGTCACCATGGCGCTCGACCGCCAGAAGCTTGGCGATTCGCTGGTCAAGGGACCGTTCACCGCCATCTATCCCGGCGGCATCGACAGCGGCACCAGCTTTTATGACCGCCAGTCGACCTATTACTATCCCTATGATCCCGAAGGCGCCAAGGCGCTGCTGGCCAAGATCGGCCTGAAGGACACGGATGGCAACGGCTTCGTCAACTGGCCGGCCGACACGCTGGGCGGCAAGGATGTCGATATCGTTCTGCTGCTGTCTTCCGATTACAACACCGACGTCAACCTGTCCGAAGGCGTGATCGGACAGCTGCAGCAGATCGGCCTTCATGTGATTCAGAACTCCATTGACGGGATCCAGTTCGAATCAAGTCGCTATCGCGGCGATTTCGACTGGATGATCATGCGCAATCCGCCTGAAATGGCCGCTGTCGTGCAGGGGACGTCGGGCCTGGCGCCGGTTGGCCCGCGCACCAGCGCCCATCACCGTGCCGGAACCGATGGCACGCTGGACCTGATGCCCTATGAGGATCAGCTCGTTGATATTGTCGACCAGTTCATTGCCACCAATGACAATGCCAAGCGTGCAGAACTGATGAAGGACTATCAGACTGTCGCCACCAAGAATGTCGACACGATCGGGCTCACCGAGTTCCCCGGCGCGCTGATCATCAACAAGCGGTTCCGCAATGTCGCCTCAGGGGCGCCGATCTTCATGTTCAACTGGGCGGAAGATGCCGTCATCCGCGAACGCATGTTCGTGCCGGCTGATCTTCAGGGTGATTATCAGCTCTTCCCCGATACGCTTCCCGGCAAACCCGGCGGCGACGGTCCGGTCAGCGGCTGACCTCAAGGAAAAGCGGCGCGGCGGCCATGAGGGGTCGCCGCACTCATGCAGCAATACCGGCGGACCGCAAGGTGGCGGCTGAAAGGCCGTCACCGGTTCCCGGCAGGCAAGGGACGCTTGAGAACAATGGCGAGATTTCTTCTGGCGCGGATCACGGCGGGTATCGGTTTGCTCTTTGTCCTGAGCATCATCACCTTTGCCATCATCCAGGCGCCACCCGGAGATTACAGCGATCACATCCGGGCCCAGGCGATCAATCAGGGCGGCGCATCGGTCGAGGCGGCAGAAGCGCAGGCTGAGGCTTACCGTGTTGCCCACGGGCTGAACGACCCGCTCCCCGTTCAATATTTCAACTGGATCTCCGGCATCGTGCTTCACGGCGATTTCGGCGAGAGCTTCTATTACAACAAGCCGGTGGCGACCGTGGTCGCCGAGCGCCTGCCGCGCACGCTGGCGCTGGCGCTCACCTGTCACATTCTGGCGTCGATCCTCGGCATCGGTTTCGGCATTCTGGCGGCGACGCGGCAATATTCTTGGATCGACAATGTGCTGTCGGGCGTCGCCTTTCTCGGCATGACGGTGCCGCGCTTTCTGATGGCGCTGATCATCGTCTATGTGCTTGTGTTTCATTTCAACGTCGCCGAGGTCGGAAGTTTCTTTTCGCCGCGTTATGGCGGGGCGCCGTGGTCCTGGGATAAATTCGTCAATCTGGTTCAGCACATCTGGCCGGTGGTGGCGATCGCCACCTTTGGCGGGCTTGCCTATAATATGCGGGTGATGCGCGGCAATCTGCTCGATACGCTCAACATGCAATATGTCGAGACCGCGCGTGCCAAGGGGCTTTCGGAAGGTGCGGTGATCATGCGTCACGCCGTTCCCAACGCGCTACATCCGCTGGTCATGTATCAGGGCGTGGTGCTGCCTTACATGCTCACAGGTGAGATCGAGACGGCAATCATCTTCGCGCTTCCCACGGTTGGTCCGGCCATCGTCGGCTCCATGGGCGTCGGCGATGTCTATGTCACGGCTACCTTCATGCTGCTGCTTTCGGCGATGCTGATTGCCGGCAACATCATCGCCGATCTGCTGCTTGCAGCCCTTGATCCGCGCGTCCGGCAGGCAGGGGGGGCTGCGGCATGACCATCGATACGCTTGAAACGGCGGAAACGGACCGCGATGTCATGACCGCAAACCGCAATGAAACCTATCTGGCGCTTGTCTGGCGCCGGCTGAAACGCTCTTGGAGCGGCATGCTGGGTCTGGTTCTGGTGATCTTCCTGCTCGTGGTTGCCATCTTTGCCGATTTTCTGTCACCGGCCGATCCGCGGGTGACGGGGGAGAGCTATCAGCCGCCGCAGGTCGTCACGGTCTTTGGCGAGGACGGACAGTTCGTTTTCCCGCCGCGTGTCTATCCCTATGGTGAGACGGGGGAACTGGATCCCGTCACGTTCCAGCCGCTGGTGGGCATCGACTATGCCAACCCGCAGATTATCGGCCTCTTCGTCAAGGGCGCACCGCACAAGCTTCTCGGCTTCATTCCGATGGACCGGCATTTCATCGGTGCGACCGACGGCTCGGTGATCCATTTTCTCGGAACCGACAAGCTGGGCCGTGATGTGCTCTCGCGCATTCTCTACGGGTCGCGGATATCGCTGCTGATCGCACTCACCGTTGTCTCGGTCATCACCGTTGTCGGCACCTCCGTCGGCATGACGTCGGGCTATCTCGGCGGGCCGATTGATGCCTGGGTACAGCGGCTGGTGGAGCTGGTGCTCGCCTTTCCGCAGCTGCCTTTCTATCTGGCGCTCGCCTCGCTCATTCCGGTGACGGCGCCGACCAAGGTCTTCCTCGGCTTTGTCATCGTCGTCATGTCGGCGCTCGGCTGGGCACAGATGTCACGCGAAGTGCGCGGCAAGACCATGGGGCTGGTACGGATGGATTATGTGCGGGCGGCGATTGCCGTTGGCGCCACGGACAGGCGCATCATCTTCCGCCACATCCTGCCGAATGTGATGAGCCATGTGATTGTCGCGGTAACGCTCGCCATTCCTACCGTCGTGTTGCTCGAAGCCTTCCTCGGTTTCCTGGGCTTTGCCGTCAAGCCGCCGATGATTTCCTGGGGGCTGATGCTGCGCGATACCTCCAATTATTCGGTGATCGGTGCCTATCCCTGGCTGCTGTCGCCCGTCGGTTTCGTGCTTGTGACCGTCTTCGCCTTCAATGCATTTGGCGACGGTCTGCGCGATGCGATCGACCCCTATTGAGAAGGACGAGATGATGGCTGAAACGGAATTCACCAGAAACGCGCCGGCGGAACGGCGGGATCTCGCCGAAAAAGACGGTGCCGCGATCATTGATGCGCGCAATATCGCCGTCGATATCACGGTCGAGGATGGCGTGGTGCAGGCGGTGCGTGATGTCTCCTTCCAGCTCTGGCGCGGTGAAACGATCGCGATTGTCGGGGAAAGCGGTTCCGGCAAATCCGTGACGGCCCGCACGGTGATGGGACTGCTGCCAAAGAAGGCGACGATCGGCAGCGGTGCGCAGATCACCTTTGACGGTGCGGACATGCTGGCCTTCTCCGCCCGCCAGCGCAGGCTGATGCGGGGATCGCGGATCTCGATGATCTTTCAGGAGCCGATGAGTTCGCTGAACCCGATCTATACGATTGGCCGGCAGATCATCGAGGCGATCCAGACCCATCGGCGGATGAGCCGGAAGCAGGCGAAGCAGGAGACGATCGAATTGCTGCGGCAGGTGCGCATTCCCGAGCCCGAGGCGCGGCTGAAGCAATATCCGCATCAGCTCTCGGGCGGGCAGCGCCAGCGGGTGATGATTGCCATGGCGCTGGCCAACAATCCTGATGTGCTGATTGCCGACGAGCCGACAACGGCACTAGACGTGACGGTTCAGGCGCAGATCCTTGGCCTGATCCGCGAGCTGCAGGTCGAGCGCGGCATGGCGGTGATCCTGATCACCCATGACCTGACGGTGGTGCGGCATTTTTCCGATTATGTCTATGTCATGAGCGAAGGCGCGGTACGCGAGCACAATACGACCGAGGCACTGTTTGCCAATCCGGTGCATCCCTACACGCGCAAGCTTTTGGGGTCAGAGCCGACGGGGCGGGCCAATCCCATGCCGGAAGATGCGAAGATCCTGCTTGAGGGCAAGGATGTCCGCGTTGCCTTCACCCTGCGGCATGGCGGCTTTCTCAAGGCGAGCTACAGCGAGCTCGTCGCCTGCGATGATCTGTCTCTGACGCTGCACAAGGGAGAAACGCTGGGGCTGGTCGGCGAAAGCGGTTCGGGCAAGACCACCTTCGGCCATGCGCTGATCCGCCTTTTGCATGCCGATGGCGGCAGCGTCGCCTTTGACGGGCAGAACATCGAGACGATGAGCCGGGCGGAACTCAGACCGTTCCGTTCCCGCATCCAGATCGTGTTTCAGGATCCCTTTGCCTCGCTCAATCCGCGCATGACGGTCGGCCAGATCGTCGAAGAGGGGCTGATCGTCAACAATATCGGCAGGAATGGCCGCGAGCGCGATGAACGGGTGCGCGACGCGCTGGTGTCATCCGGTCTGACCGCCGATATCACCGCGCGGTTTCCGCATGAGTTTTCCGGTGGGCAGCGTCAGCGTATCGCCATTGCGCGAGCAATTGCACTGGAGCCGGAATTCATTCTGCTCGATGAGCCGACCTCAGCGCTTGATCTTTCCGTTCAGGCCCAGATTATCACGCTTCTGCGCAAGCTGCAGAGCGAGCGGGGCCTGAGCTATCTCTTCATATCCCATGACCTCAAGGTTGTCCGCGCACTTTGCCACCGCGTCTGCGTCATGCAGCACGGACGTATCGTCGAGGAGGGAGATGTGAATGCGGTGCTGGAGAATCCCAAGACCGATTACACGCGGCGACTGGTGCGCGCCGCTTTCGAAGTTGCAGCCTGATTCCATGAAAAGGATCATATAATGAACAGAAATCCCAAAATTACCTTCATCGGCGCCGGTTCGACTGTTTTCATGAAGAATATCATCGGCGATGTCTTGCAGCGTCCAGCGCTCAAGGATGCGACGATCGCGCTGATGGATATCGACCAGCAACGGCTTTCTGAAAGCGAGGTCGTGGCCGGCAAGCTTGCCCGCACGCTCGGATCAAAATCGGACATTCTGACCTTCACCAATCAGAAGCGGGCGCTGGAAGGCGCTGACTTTGTCGTCGTCGCGTTTCAGATCGGCGGTTATGAACCCTGCACCGTGACCGATTTCGAGGTGCCGAAGAAATACGGATTGCGGCAGACCATAGCCGACACGCTTGGCATTGGCGGGATCATGCGCGGCCTTCGCACGGTGCCGCATCTCTGGTCGATCTGCGAGGACATGCTCGCCGTCTGCCCGCAGGCAATCATGCTGCAATATGTGAACCCGATGGCGATCAATACCTGGGCGATTGCGGAGAAATATCCGACGATCCGTCAGGTCGGCCTGTGCCATTCTGTGCAGGGAACTGCGGCTGAGCTGGCGCGCGACCTTGAGATCCCGATCGAGGAGATCCGCTATCGCGCCGCCGGCATCAACCATATGGCCTTCTATCTCGCCTTCGAGCACCGCCAGCCGGATGGCTCCTATCGTGATCTCTATCCCGATCTGGTGCGCGGCTACAGGGAAGGGCGTTATCCCAAGCCTTCGGGCTGGAACCCGCGCTGCCCCAACAAGGTGCGGTACGAAATGCTGACCCGGCTCGGCTATTTCGTCACCGAAAGCTCGGAGCATTTCTCTGAATACACGCCCTATTTCATCAAGGAGGGGCGCGAGGATCTGATCGAAAAATTCGGCATTCCGCTCGATGAATATCCCAAGCGCTGTGTCGAGCAGGTCGATCGCTGGAAAGCGCAGGCCGAGGAATTCAAAAAGGCCGACGCGATTCACGTTGAGGAGAGCAAGGAATATGCCTCGGCGATCATGAATTCGGTCTGGACCGGCGAACCATCGGTGATCTACGGCAATGTCCGCAACAATGGCTGCATCAGCTCGCTGCCTGATTATTGCGCGGCGGAGGTGCCGTGCCTGGTCGATGCGTCGGGCATTCAGCCGACGCATGTCGGTGCGCTGCCGCCGCAGCTGACGGCGCTGATCCGTACCAATGTCAATGTTCAGGAACTGACGGTCGCCGCCCTTGTCAACCAGAACCGCGAGCATCTCTATCACGCCGCGATGATGGATCCGCACACGGCGGCCGAACTCGACCTTGATCAGATCTGGAGCATGGTCGACGATCTGCTGATCGCCCATGATGCCTGGATCCCGGAATGGGCACGGATTGCCAAACACGCCAAATCCGCGTGAATAGTAAAGGGCAGCGCTCTGACATCTGTCGGAAGCGCTGCCCGCGTCAATGTTCCGGAGCCTTTCAGCTGAGGATGACCTTGCCGCTGGCGATATCGAAAACGCCGGAGATCACCTTGAGCTTACCGCTTGCAACAGCTTCGGACATGATCGGAGCTGAACCGGCGCATTGTTCGGCTGTCATGCGTGCATTCTCGGTGATTGCCGCTTCGGCAAGGTCCTTCGGATGGTCCTTCATTGCTTCGTAGACTGCTGGCTCAATGGCGCCAACGAGGCCCTGGAGATGCCCGGGCAGGGCCTCGTGACCCTCGATCGATTCGATCGTGGCGGCCACTGCACCGCAGCCGGAATGGCCTAGAACGAGAATCGCCTGAATCCCGAGTTTGGCGACGCCATATTCAAGGCTCGCAAGCCCGTCCTCGGTCAAAAAGTTGCCGGCGACGCGGATGACAAACAGATCACCCGGTCCCTGATCGAAAATCATTTCCGGCACAACACGTGAATCGGCGCAGGCCAGAATGGCGGCGAAGGGTTTCTGGCCATTGGCACGCTCAGCTCTGCCGCTGATGTCATGCTTGTTCACGAGGTCGCCGGAAACACTGCGGGCATTGCCGGCCAGCAGGCGTGCAATGGCTTCATCCGGCGATGCCGGGTAGGGCTCTGCTGTCTGCGCGAATGCAACGGGCGCAAAGCCTGCGGTCGCGGCAATGGCGAAGCCACTTGCCACGAAGCTGCGCCGGTTCAGGCCTCTTCTGCTATGGTTCTGGCACATTCGGGTTTCTGCCTTTCGGTTGAACTGGCTCCGCTTTCGTCTCATGACGCATGTCGTGCGGATTTGCAGATGCAGGTACCTTCAGGTGAAATGAAGTACAAAACGGTTCTGTTTATAGTTGCGGCTGCTGTGGCGAAGCAGGCCAGGCACACCGCCAGGCGTGCCGAAAATGGCCGTCGCCGCTTTCGCCGGAACGCCTGCCGGGGCTGGCAGGGCGTTCCGGCAAGGGTCAGGCTTTGCAGGATGCCTCTTCGAGTGCGGGCTGTTCGCTGCTCCGGCCAAGCCAGACGAGACAAAGCCCGATGATCGCGAGAACGCCGCCGGCCGCAGGCAGTGCTGCATAGCCAAGGCCCGCGCCGATCACGCCGGCACCGACGGCAGCGCCGACAGCATTGCCGAGATTGAAGGCTCCGATATTGATGGACGATGCCAGGGCCGGAGCCTCTTCGGCTGCATGCATGACCCGGGTCTGAACCGGCGGCACAATGGCAAAGGCGGCAATGCCCCATAGAAGCAGGCCGATGGCCGCAGTGATCTGGTTCTGCAGCGCGAAAGGCAGAATGAACATGACGACCGCCAGCATGACGAGGAAGACCATGGTGGCCCCATCGAGCGACCAGGCGGAAAGGCGGCCACCGGCCCAGTTGCCGATGGTGAAGCCGACCCCGACCAGAACGAGGCAGAGCGTGATGAAGCCGCCGGATGCGCCGGCCAGCGTCGCCAGCGCGGCGGAAGCGTAGGTGTAGAGAGTGAACATGGCGGCAGCACCCGTCACCGTCGTCAGAAGCGCCAGAACGACATTGCTGCGGGTGAGCACGGCCAGTTCGCGGCGGATCTCCGGCCGGCTGCCAGCCTTGCTTCTGGGAAGGGCGAAAAACAATGCCGCTATGGCGACAAGGCCGAGAACGGCCGTTCCGGCGAAAGCCATGCGCCAGCCAACCTGCTGTCCGACCCAGGTTGCCGCCGGCACGCCGCCGACATTGGCGATGGTGAGCCCCATGAACATGGTGGCAACCGCGCCGGCGCGTTTCTCACGGCTGACGAGGCTTGCTGCGACGATGGAGCCGAGGCCGAAGAAAGCACCATGATTGAGACTGGTGACCAGGCGGGCCAGGAGCAGGGTGTAGTAGCCGGGCGCCATCGCCGACATGATGTTGCCGACAGTGAAAATTGTCATCAGCAGCATCAGAGCGGTGCGCTTGCCGAAACGGCCAAAGGCCAGCGTCATGACCGGAGCGCCGATCATCACACCAACGGCATAGGCGCTGACCAGCAGACCGGCCGTGGGAATCGAAACGTCGACACCGCTGGCAATCTGCGGCAGCAGTCCCATGGGCGAAAATTCGGTCGTGCCGATGCCGAAGGCGCCGACGGCAAGCGCCAGAAGGGCAAAACGCGCATGCGGCGCGGCGCTGGTCTCAGCCGTTGCGGCTGAAGCGTTGCTCATGATCTTGATCCAAGGTTGGCCACGCGGGATCGTGGCATTTGCGATGAAAAGCGATCGCGGGTGCAATGCGGAAAACGGGAGAGTGTTTTCCAAGGTTGCACCCGCGATGCCGATATGGATTTCGCGAAGACTTATAACAGCTGTTCTGAATGGGACAGGGTGGAAAACCTGTCGTTTCCATTCACGAATACGAAGATAGGATAGGTGAGGCGGCTTGATAATCAGCCAGCCGGGCACATAATCTGTGAAGATAATTCACAAACCGGGTGAGGTTGGCATGGATAATCGAGCGGGTGAGATGGAGGTGTTCCGCCGGGTGGTGGAGGCCGGAAGCTTCTCGGAAGCAGCGCGGCAAATGCTGATGACGCCATCCACGATCAGCAAGCTGATTGCGCGTACCGAGAAACGTATGGGCGTTCGTCTCATTGACCGCTCCACCCGGCGTCTGTCTCTGACTGCGGAGGGCGAGCTGTATTATGAGCGCAGCCGTGCGCTGCTGGATGAGATGGCGGCGCTGGAAACGACGCTGGCGCGCGGCGCCGCCAATACCGGCGGCACGGTGCGGGTCAATGCCTCGGTCGGGCTCGGAACGGTGGCGCTTGAACCGCTGCTGCCGGGCTTCTGGCAGGCCTATCCGAATATTGCGGTCGATCTGTCGCTTTCTGATGAGATCGTCGATCTCTATCTCGACCGCACTGATGTCGCCTTCAGGATCGGGCGGCTGCCCGATTCGGGCATGATGGCGCGCCATATCGGGGCTGCGCGCCGGATGATCGTCGCCGCACCCGCTTATCTGGAGCGTTTCGGCACGCCCCGGACCATCGAGGAACTCTCCCGGCACAATTGCCTTGGCTTCAACTTCCGTCGCTCCAAGCCGGTCTGGCCGATCCGGGAAAACGGCCGGACGATCGAGCTTCCCGCCCATGGCACGCTGCTGGCCAATAATGGCGAGACGGTGCGGCGCCTGGCTGTCGCCGGTGTCGGTCTTGCCCGTATTGCCGACTTTCACATGCGTGACGATCTGAAGAGCGGCCGTCTTGTCGAGGTGCTTGGGGATGTGATCGAAAGCGACAGGGAGGAAATCAATGCCCTCTATCTCGGTGGTGCCCATATGCCGCAACGTGTTCAGGCCTTTCTGGATTTCGTCGTTCCGCGGTTGCGCCAGTTCGTCAATGACTGGTAGTCGCATAATGATATAAAGATATAACGAATTCTTTATGTCTTGTTGACTCACCACTGCTGCTGGGGCAGAGTGCGACCGTCGAGGTTCCCGGCTGCTTTGCTGCGGTCGGGCTAAGAGGGAATTCGGTAGCGGTCGTTTGTCCGTGATCCGGAGCTGCCCCCGCAACTGTGAACGACGAGCCGCTGTCATCCAGCCACTGGAATGTTCCGGGAAGGCGACAGCGGTGTTGACTCGTGAGCCAGGAGACCTGCCCCGGCCAGATAAACTTTGATGGGCGGGGTGTCCCGGAGGGTTGAAGGCGGCGGGTTTCAGGGCCCGGCTCGGCGCATTGGCACCAGCTCAGGAGTTGAGCAGGCGCATCTGCGCTGCGTGCCGGTATACGGCGGCGTTCTTCCATCCTTGGCGCGAAAACGGGGGCTTGCTCTTCCGGCGCACTGCCTGAAACAGGATAAGGGACGGAATATGACCGTTATACGCGCCGAAGTCGTCGGATCTCTACTCAGGCCTGACTGGCTTAAAAAGGCTCGCAGCCAGTGGCAGGCGGGCGAGATCGATCACGCTGAATTCAAGCGGATCGAAGACAGGGCTGTTCGCGAGGCACTCGCCATCCAGGAAGAAGCCGGTGTTGATGTCCTGACGGATGGCGAGCAGCGCCGCACCACCTTTTTCGGCTATCTGACCGATGCTCTGAGCGGTATCGATTTCACCGACAGCCACGATTTCGATGGTATCGAGTGGCAGCCGGCCGATGATTGCTGCGCGTCTCCGCGCAAGCGGGATGACGGAACCTCTGTCCACGCGGTCAAGCTGCCTGTTGTCACCGAAAAACTGGCCAGATCGCGGGCGCTGAGTGTCGAGGAATTTGCCTTCCTGCGCGCTGCAACCGATCGGCCGGTGAAGATCACGCTGCCGAGCCCGCTGATGGCCTGGTCCTTCTATTCGCCGAAACAGTCCGGTGATGCCTATGCGGACATTTTTGAGATGTTTGCGGATGTTGCCCGGCTGATCCGCGAAGAGGTCGCGGAACTGGCGGCGCTTGGCTGCACCTATGTGCAGATCGACGCGCCGGAACTGGCGATCCTGATCGACCCGGATGTGCGCGAACGGGTCCGCAGCCGCAACGGTCTCGATACAACGCGGCTGCTGGCCGACGGGGTGGCGGCTCTGGATGAGGCCGTTGCCGGTGTTTCCGGGATCACCAAATGCCTGCATATCTGCAGAGGCAACAATGCGGGCAGCTTCTTTGCCAAGGGCGGCTACGAAACCATTTCGCGTGCGGTCTTTGCCGGTACCAGGAATTACGATCTCTTCTCGCTGGAATATGATGATCACCGTTCGGGCAGTTTCGAACCGCTCCGCGATATTCCCGACGACAAGGGCGTCATCCTCGGGCTGATCTCGACCAAGCTGCCGGGGCTGGAAAAGCTGGATGAACTGGAAGCGCGGGTGGAAGAGGCGGCGCGCGTCTTCCCCAGGGAACAGCTCCGCGTTTCGCCGCAATGCGGTTTTGCCTCGACCTGGGAGGGAAATCCGCTGACCCCGGCCGATCAGGCTGCCAAGCTGCAGCTAGTGAAGGCGCTTGCGCGCCGGATCTGGGGCTGAGCCCATCGGCAAGATGACATGGATCGGCTGCCATATGCGGCCGGTCCTGCTGCCATTCGCGCATGGTGGTCCTTTCCGGCAGGAGAACGGCGCGTTATGTCGACCGCTCTGTCTGCTCCCGTGGCCGCGAAACCGGCGCTTCTTTTGGCGGTGCGGCGGTCGGGTGGACGCAGAAATTGACCGTATTGTCTTGTCAGGGTATGGCTTGAAATGTTGCAGCGACCACCTTTCTAGAACCGATATTTTCCGGAGCCGAGAGCATATTGACTACTGAACGAACGAGCTGTGTGCCAGCTGGCATCCGTCAGGCCCTCGAAGCGCAGATCGCTTCCGGGCGAGACAATCCGCTTGGACGGCTGACGCTCGGCAGGATCTTGTTTTCCGAAGAGAATTTCGACGGTGCCATTCAGCATCTGCGCCATGCGCTTCAGCTCGATCCGGCCAATGCCGCAGTCTATGTCGCGCTCGGCAAGGCATATGATCGAAAGGGTGAACTGGTTCTGGCGCGGGATGTTTTCCTGAAGGGGCAGGTTGTCGCCGAGCAGGGGGGCGATCTCCAGGCTGCCCGTCAGATCGAAGCTCTCAGACGGCGGCTTCCTGCGAAGGTCTGAGTGATCCTGTTGTGATCCGCGAACAGGATATGGCCGAGCGCCTTGGCTCGCCGCTTCCGCCGTGCAGCTGACGTGCATTGCACACGCCGCCGCATATCTCATCGCAATTGGCAATTCCGCATCGTCTGTCCGGCGACGTGGCTTCGATTCGACCAGTCACGCTTTCCACCTTTCAGCAACTCCTGCGATGAAGCTGTGCATTGGCTCGATGGCCCAACACGGGGCCGTTGTGCTGCTGCGCGTTTATCCCCAGGCGGAGGGATGGTTCAGCATTCAGGTTAAATAACTGACGTAGTTTGCTTTTTTTGCGAATATCGCGCGCTCCTGCAATCCAGAATGCGACCGCTGAATCAATACCTATCTATATTTGTAAAATTTCTGGTTGATTAGTTCGTAATATTGCTTTTTGCTGATAAACGACTTGTCAGTCGTCAACTGGCACGCAGCATTGAGACTGATCGATGCGGCCTGCCGGGATTTTCAGGTGGAGCATCGACGCCGTCCTGTTCCGGAGAGCCGTGTTGACAAACGGATTTTCTAGGGCGGCGCAAGAGATCAACATGATCGGCCGGGGGGCGGATATGACTGCGACAGACAGGTTGCTCAAGGTAATTCTGCGTGCTTTTTTTGCGTCGTTCATCGCATTGGGCACGACAGTGGCGGTCTCGGGCTTTCCGACCGCCGCATTCGCTGTTGATCCGGATCCGTCGGCGACATCTGTGGTTGGCGAAACTGTCAATAATCCTGTCACCGGCCTGTCGACGACCGTAACAGCGCTTTTGGTGGATCCGGCTGGCACGCCGACGGCCGGCGACACCGCTTTTGTCCAGACGGACGACGGCTATACGTTTCTGGTCAAGACGGTCGGCGAGAGCTTTTTTAATTCGGACACGCCCCCCGTTGAATTCACGGTTGTATCGATCTCCGCTGGCACGGCTTCCGTTTCGGCCACGGGCGCGACAGGGCTTGCAGATTTCGCCATAGGCCAGCTGACCGTTGATTTCGAAGCCTCCTTCAGCGGCTCCGATACGCCCGGTTCCGTCACCCCGCCGGATATTGCCAATGGCGCGGACGGCGTGCGCCAGGTCTATACCGGACAGAACGGCAGCAAGGGGCGCAATGGTGCACTGTTCGTACCGCCGCGTTCAGGCGGTAATGGTGATGATGGGCCGGCGGTCACCGAAACGCTCAGCACCGATGTCAACGCGACATCGAACATTGGCTGGGAAATCGGCAGTGTTGGCGGCAATGGCGGCAATGGCGGCAATTCCTTCGCCAGTTTCTTCAGTGGCCGAGACGGCGGAGATGGCGGCGCAGGCGGCGACGTGACCGCGACCCAGGAATCCACCAGCAGAATCGTGACCAGCGGAACCGATAATTACGGCATCTTTGCCTATAGCCGCAGCGGTGAAGCGGGCAATGGCGGCAGCGGTTTTGCCGCGCCTGGCGGCGGCACGGGCGGCCACTCGGCGGATGGCGGCGATGTAACCGTCAACCAATATGGAACGATTGCGACCAGCGGCGAAAGTGCGCATGGCATTTATGCGCTCAGCGTCAGCAATAATGGTGGCAGAGGCGGCGACCAGTTCGGCTTTGTCGGCACGGCTGGCAGCGGTGGTTTTGGCGGGAGCGGCGGGTCGGTTGATGTCAACACGTTTGACGGCGCCTCAATTCTCACGACTGGCGAATTCGCGAATGGCATTTTCGCGCAATCGATCGGCGGTTCCGGCGGATCTGCCGGCGTCAGCGGCAATCTGCTGATTTCCCTGATTGGCAGCGGCGATAATGGCGGCAATGGTGGGGCGGTGTCCGTCGTCAATGGCGGCGCGATCGAGACCACCGGCTATGCCTCGCGCGGCATCTTCGCCCAGTCGATCGGCGGCGGCGGCGGGTCCGGCGGTGCAGCCGGAGGCCTGATCGCACTCTCGCTTGGCGGCGTCGGGTCCAATGGCGGCTCCGGCGGCACAGTCAGCGTGACCAATGGTTCGACTGGCACAATTCTCACGCTCGGCGATCTCTCTGACGGGATCATGGCCCAGTCGATCGGTGGTTCCGGCGGTCAGGGCGCCAATGCGTTCGGCCTGGTCAGCATCGGTGGTACTGGCAGCAAAGGCGGTGACGGCGCTGCCGTTTCGGTCGTCAATCAGGGGCAGATCGTCACGGAAGGCGTTGGCGCCCGCGGCATTGTGGCCCAGTCGATCGGTGGCGGCGGCGGCGATGGCGGGTCAACCGCCGGCATGGTTGCGGTTGGCGGCGATGGCGCTGGCGGCGGCAATGGCGCGACGGTCAGTGTCACCAATGATGGCATCATCACCACAAAGAAGGCCGATGCGATCGGCATTCTTGCCCAGTCGATCGGCGGCGGCGGCGGCAACGGCGGGTCGTCCGGCGCACTCGGCGCCTTTGTCGGGGTTGCCGTTGGCGGCACGGGCGGCGGTGGCGGCGATGGTGGCGCGGTCGATCTTGTGCTGTCGGATACGGATCCGGCCCAGCCTTCAAAGATCACCACCGCCGGTGACCGGGCAACCGGCGTCTTTGTCCAGTCCGTTGGCGGCGGCGGTGGCAATGGCGGCGGCGCGGTCAGCGTTGCCGCAGGCGGATTTGGCGCTGCAGCCATTGCTGTCGGCGGTTCCGGCGGCGATGGTGGCGATGGTGGAGCGGTGACGCTGACAGGGAGCGGCGATGTATCGATCCAGACCGGTGGCGCCGATGCCGATGCCCTGCTGATGCAGTCGATCGGCGGTGGCGGCGGCAATGGCGGCTATGCCGTTTCCGCTGCCGTGTCGGCGGGCCTGGCGTCAGGCTCTCTTTCGGTCAGTGTTGGTGGTTCAGGTGGCTCTGGCGGCGATGGCGGCACGGTTGTCGCCGGTACGCTTGATGGCAGCGGCAATCTGGTTGCGCCTGGATTTTCCGGCAGTGTCCTGACCACGGGCGCGCGTTCCTCAGGCCTGGTGTTTCAGTCGATCGGCGGCGGCGGCGGCAATGGCGGTCTTGCCGTTGCCGCAAGTGGCAGTGCCTCGCTGCTTCTGTCGGGCAATATTTCCGTCGGCATCGGCGGTGCGGGCTCGGGCGGCGGCGACGGTGGAGGCGTAAGTGTCTATACCGATGCCGATATCACCACGCGCGGCGATTCTTCGACGGCGCTGCTGGCGCAATCCATCGGTGGCGGCGGCGGTAACGGCGGCGGCAGCGTTGCTGCGGGAATCGCGCTTGGCGGAGCAGGGGCCGCCAGCATCAATGTCGGTGTCGGCGGCAGTGGCGGCATTGCCGGTGATGGCGGTGCGGTGACGCTGATCGCGGAAGGCACTCTGATCCGGACCACGGGGCAGTTTTCGAGCGGGGTCGTCGCTCAGTCGATTGGCGGCGGCGGCGGCAATGGCGGATACAGCGTGACGGCCGGCGCGGCCGGTGGCGGTGTCGGTGCAGGTGCCGTCAATGTCGGCGTCGGCGGTTCTGCCGCAGGCGGCGGCGATGGCGGCACAGTGGATGCGACGGTCGATGTCGCGGTCCTGACGGAAAATGATGATTCCGAGGCCGTGCTTATTCAGTCTGTCGGCGGTGGCGGTGGTGATGGCGGCTTTTCGGTCACGGCCGGCGGCGCCATTGCCGGAACCGGATCCGGCACGGTTACGGTCGGTCTTGGCGGCACGGGCGGTGCAGGCGGCGATGGCGGCGATGTTTCGGCCGATATTGGCGGCGATGTCCTTACAAAGGGCGATCGTTCGGCAGGCGTGGTCATCCAGTCTCTCGGCGGCGGCGGCGGCAATGGCGGCTTTTCCGTTGCAGGCAGCGTTGCCGGATCAGGTGTTGGGTCCGGTTCTGTCTCGGTCGGCATCGGCGGCGACGGTTCGAGCGGTGGCAATGGTGGAACGGTCGATGCGACGCTTTCCGGCTCGGTCACGACGGAAGGCAAGGATGCAACGGCCATTCTGGCGCAATCGGTCGGCGGCGGCGGCGGCAATGGCGGCTTCGATGTCTCCGCAGCGATCGCTGGCGCTGGCACCGGAAGCGGCGCTGTCAGCATCGGGCTTGGCGGCTCGGGCGGCGTTGGCGCCGATGGTGGCAACGTCACGTTGACAAGCAGTGGCAATGTTCAGACATCGGATGATCGTTCGGCTGGTATCGTGGTGCAATCGCTTGGCGGCGGCGGCGGAAATGGCGGCTTCAATGTTTCCGGCAGCCTGTCCGGCGCCGGTACAGGCGCGGGCTCTGTATCCGTCGGTCTTGGTGGTGACGGTGCTGGCGGCGGCAATGGCGGTACGGTCATCGCCACCTCGAACGGGACCATTCTGACGACCGGTTTTGCTTCCTCCGCCTTCGTCGCCCAGTCGGTCGGCGGCGGCGGCGGCAATGGCGGCTTTGATGTGAGCAGCAGCGTGGCGCTTGCCGGAACGGGGGCCGGTTCGGTTTCCGTCGGGCTCGGCGGTTCCGGTGCGGGCGGCGGCGATGGCGGCGCGGTGACGGCGAAAACGACGGCCAATATCGAGACAAGAGGCGACGGTTCCACCGGCATTCTGGCGCAGTCGGTCGGCGGCGGCGGCGGTAATGGTGGCTTCAATGTCGCACCGACCATTGCCGCAGCCGGGACGGGCTCTGGCGCCGTGTCTGTCGGGCTTGGCGGCTCTGGCGCGGGCGGCGGCGATGGCGGCACGGTCAACCTCACGGTCGAAAATGATGTTCTGACGGGTGGCGATGATTCAGCCGCCGTGGTGGCCCAGTCGATCGGCGGCGGCGGCGGTAACGGCAGCTTCAATGTTTCGGTTGCCGGCGCTGGTGCCGGTACAGGCTCCGGTGCGATCGGCGTCGGCATAGGCGGTACTGGCGGCACCGGCGGTATCGGTGGCGCCGTGATCAGCACCGTAACGGGCAATCTGACGACAACCGGCGTCAACGCGGCCGGCCTGCTGGTTCAGTCGCTCGGCGGCGGCGGCGGCAATGGCGGCATGAATGTTTCCGCGGCAATCGCCGTGGCGGGCACGGGGTCTGCCGGAGCCTCTGTCGGCATTGGCGGCGCTGGTGGTGATGGCGGCAATGCAGGCACTGCGACCTCTGTACTGACAGGCGATGTTACCACCACGGATGACGGCTCAGGCGCGATCGTGGTTCAGTCGCTCGGCGGCGGTGGCGGTAATGGCGGTATCAATGTCTCCGCCACGGTCACCGCGGCGGGCACGGGGTCCGGCGGTGTATCCGTTGGCATTGGCGGCTCGGGCGGCGGCGGCGGCGATGCGGCAGCCGCAGACAGCACGGTTACTGGCGATGTGACGACACTCGGCGACAATGCGGGCGGCGTTCTGGTCCAGTCGGCCGGCGGCGGTGGCGGCAATGGCGGTGTCGATATTGCCGCGGCGCTCAATCTCAGCGGGACCGGCGGAGGGGCGCTTTCGGTCGGCATTGGCGGTTCGGGTGGCGATGGCGGCAATGGCGGCACGGCGACCAGCCGGATGACCGGCGACCTCGTGACGTTGGGCGATGATTCCGTCGCCATGACGGTGCAATCGCTTGGCGGCGGCGGCGGCAATGGCGCGCTCAGCATATCCGGCGCACTGAGCGCTGCCGGAACAGGCTCGGGCGCGGTTTCCGTCGGCATTGGCGGTTCGGGCGGTGCGGGCGGCGATGCCGCGGCTGCCTCCGCCAGTCTTGCCGGTGATATCAACACGACAGGCGATCGCTCCGGCGGCCTGCTGGTGCAGTCGCTCGGCGGCGGCGGTGGCAATGGCGGCATGAATATTTCCGGAACGGTCAGCCTGGCGGGCACCGGATCGGGAGCCGTCAGCGTCGGCATTGGCGGAACGGGCGGTTCCGGCGGCGATGCGGACACGGCAACCGGTATCATGACCGGCGACATCGTCACGCTCGGCACGGACTCTGCTGGCTTTACGGTGCAGTCGCTTGGCGGCGGCGGCGGCAATGGCGGGCTCAATGTTGCAGCCGGCCTCAGTATTGCCAGCAATGGCTCGGGCGCGGCAACGCTCGGCATCGGCGGTTTCGGTGGCGATGGCGGCAATTCGGCTGCGGCGGCTGGTACGCTGACGGGTGACGTGATCACGCTTGGCGATCGCTCCGGCGCGGTTCTGGTTCAGTCTCTGGCTGGCGGCGGCGGCAATGGTGGCATCAGCGTGTCCGGCGCGGTCAGCCTTTCCAGCCAGAACAGCGGTGCTGTCGGGCTTGGCGTTGGCGGCTTCGGCGGCGGTGGCGGCGATGCCGGCACGGCGACCGGCACGGTGACCGGTGATGTCCTGACGGCGGGTGCGGATTCAACCGGCTTTACGGTGCAGTCGATTGGCGGCGGTGGCGGCAATGGCGGGCTCAATGTTGCAGCCGGCCTCAGTATTGCCAGCAATGGCTCGGGCGCGGCAACGCTCGGGATTGGCGGTTTCGGTGGCGATGGCGGCAATTCGGCTGCGGCTGCCGGTACGCTGACGGGTGACGTGATCACGCTTGGCGATCGCTCCGGCGCGGTTCTGGTTCAGTCTCTGGCTGGCGGCGGCGGCAATGGCGGCATCGATGTATCCGGCGCGGTCAGTCTTTCCAGTCAGAACAGCGGCGCTGTCGGGCTTGGCGTCGGCGGCTTCGGCGGCGGTGGCGGCGATGCCGGCACGGCGACCGGCACGGTGACCGGCGACGTGACGACGGATGGTGATGATTCGGCCGGTGTGCTGGTGCAGTCGGTCGGTGGCGGCGGCGGCAATGGCGGGCTGAATGTTTCCGGCGCCGTTGCGATTTCCGGTAATGGTACGGGCACGGCCGCCATCGGAATTGGCGGCTTTGGCGGCGATGGCGGCACGGGCGGTGACGTTGTCAGCAGCTATTCGGGCAGCGCAATGACCAGCGGAAACCGTTCCAGTGCACTGGTCGCCCAGTCGCTCGGCGGCGGCGGCGGTAATGGTGGCGTCAATATTGCCGGAAGTGTTTCGATTGCGCCCGATTTTGCCGGCGCAGTCGGGATCGGCATCGGCGGCTTCGGCGGGGATGGCGGCGCGTCCGGCTCCGTGTTCCAGACGGTCGTCGGCTCGGTTGTGACCTCGGGCGCTGCCTCGACCGGTATTCTGACACAGAGCCTGGCCGGCGGCGGTGGCAATGGCGCGCTCAATGTCTCGGGGGGGCTGTCGATCTCCCGTCAGAGCAGCGGTGCGGTCTCTCTCGGCGTTGGCGGTTTTGGCGGCACGGCCGCCGATGCCGGTCTGCTGACGGCATCCGATGTTAGCGGAACAGTGCTCACGCTTGATGATGACAGTGTCGCGATCCTCACCCAGTCGATCGGCGGCGGTGGCGGCAATGGCGGTGCCAATATCGCGGCGGCGCTGGACCTTTCGCAGAACAATGGCGGCGCGGCGTCGCTCGGCCTCGGCGGTTTCGGCGGCGGCGGCGGTGATGGCGGTGCTGTCACCAGTACGGTGGTCGTGAGTGCTGACGGTTCTGTCACGACTGTTGGCGACAACAGCACCGCTGTGCTGGCACAATCGGTTGGTGGCGGCGGCGGTACCGGTGGTCTCAATGCTGCGGCAGCGGTCAGCCTGACCGGAAAGTCGGGGGCTGCGGTTGCGCTCGGCGTCGGCGGCTTCGGCGGTGATGGCGGCGATGGCGGTGCGGTGACACTGGATGTCACGGGCACGATCAACACGCTCGGCGATGGATCCGATGGCCTGTTTGCCCAGTCGCTCGGCGGCGGCGGCGGTGTCGGCGGAACCAATATTTCCGGATCACTGTCGCTGACCAAACCGTCAGGGTCCGACACGATCTTTTCCGTTGCCGTGGGCGTTGGCGGTTTTGGCGGCGGCGGCGGCGATTCCGGCGCGGTAGATGTTTCCTATAGCGGCAATCTCACGGCACTTCCGCGCACGCTGAACGGCGATGGCAGCACGACGCTGAATGAAAGCGGCAGCGCCAGCGGCATTGTTGCGCAGTCGATCGGCGGCGGCGGCGGCGATGGCGGCCTGAATGTTTCGGGTGGCGTTGCCGTGAGCTCGAAGCCTGGCGCCGGACAGAGTGACAGCAGCAAATCCTATGGTGTCCTGATCGGTGTTGGCGGTTTCGGCGGCACCGGTGGCAACGCCGGAACGGTGAATGTCGATGTTGCCGATGGCAGCACGATCATTGCCCATGGCGCGGATGCCTCGGGCATTCTGGCGCAGTCGATCGGCGGCGGCGGCGGCGATGGGGGCCTGAATGTCTCCGGCGGGCTTGTGTCTGACACCTCGCTGATTGTCGGCGTCGGCGGCATGGGCGGCAACGCCGGGACGGCTGACGACGTGTCGGTCACGGCTCATGCCGATATCGCGGTGACAACGGATCCGGACGACATTGCCGAACCGAGCGAGGCAAGTGTTGAAAGCAAGCTGCGCGACGTCGTCGGCGATACGATTGTCGATACCATCAAGGCGCAGGCCGATACCTTTGGTTTCAAGGATCTGCTTGTCGATCTCGGTCTGTTCGAAAGCGATGAGACCCTGCCCGATACCCAAGGGTCGGCCGGCGTGCTGGCGCAATCGATCGGCGGCGGCGGCGGCAATGGCGGGCTGAATGTCTCTGGCGGCATTGCCATCAACAAGGACGGCAAGGTTCCATCGATCACCTTTGGTGTCGGCGGTTTTGGCGGCGCCGGAAATGTTGCGGGCAATGTTGCCGTCGATCAGCAGGGCACGATTGCGGTCGAAGGCAGCTTCAAGCATGGCATTCTGGCGCAGTCGATCGGCGGCGGCGGCGGCAATGGTGCCCTGAATGTCACCGGTCAGGTCAATTTCGAGAGTTCCAACAATTCCGGCGGCGCGACTGATCTCAGCATCGTCGCGGGTCTCGGTGGCTATGGCGGTGATGGTGCGGATGCGGGCGACGTTTCCGTGATCTCGAGCGGCGATATCTCCACGGATGGCTATAGCGCGCGCGGTATTCTGGCGCAGTCGATCGGCGGCGGCGGCGGAACCGGCGGCATCAATGTGTCCGCCGTCGGTACAAAGGATTCAAGCCCGATCGCGATTGGCATCGGCGGCTCGGGCGGTTCGGGTGGCGATGCAGGGAGTGTCGCCATTGCACGCGGTACGGCTGCGGCGTCTGCCGGTACGATTGTCACGGACGGCATCGGCTCCCACGGGATCGAGGCCAGCAGTATTGGCGGCGGCGGCGGCGATGCCGGCATCAATGCCATTCTCGGTGTCAGCAAGACCACGGGATCGGGCAGCGACAGCGGCTCGGCGGCTGATCGCAAGGAAACGGTCAATGATGGTGTCGACAGCAGCGTCGTTTCTCAGATCACCGAGAAGATCGACACCGCAGATGCCGCCACGGACCCTGCAGACAGCACCAGCGCCAAGACCACCAAGTCGGTCTTGATTGCCGTCGGCGGTTCCGCTGGCAATGCCGGCAATGGCGGCACGGTGAATGTCACCCATTTCGGTGATGTGCTGACGCAGGCTGACAGCAGTATCGGCGTTTTTGCCCAGTCGATCGGCGGCGGCGGCGGTAATGCGGCCTTCAACGGCGGCATGATCTATGAGGCGGGCGACGCTTCGAACCAGCAGGGCTTCGGCCTTGCCATCGGCGGCGGTACGGGCGACGGTGGCACGGGTGGCAATGTCACGATTGACAATACCGGTAATGTCCAGACCGAAGGCGACGGCTCGCACGGTATCTTTGCCCAGTCGATCGGCGGCGGCGGCGGAAATGTCGGCTATGACATGGCGACGGTCAACGGTGACGATGGTCAGATCGGTATCACCATCGGCCGCGTTGGCGGTACCGGCGGGTCGGCAGGCGATGTGGCCTTGAGCAGCAATGGTTCTGTTGTCACGGCAGGCGATAATGCCAACGGGCTTTTCGCCCAGTCGATCGGCAATGGCGGCGGCAATTCCTCATCCTCCTCGTTCTCGGTCACATCTGCCAAGAGTTCAACGACCGACGAAAATGGTGACGCCAGCGAAACGCCGTCCAACAGCGTTTCGGTCAGTGTTGGCCGCGAGGGCGGGCAGGGTGGTTCCGCTGGCGCGGTGACCATCAATGCCGCGGGTCTCGTCGCGACCAGCGGCGATGATTCCAACGCTATCTTTGCCCAATCGGTCGGCGGCGGCGGCGGCACGGCGGGCGGTGTCTCCAGCAGTGAAGGAGAAGGCACGTCACTGGCCATCAATATCGGCGCTGACGGTGGAACCGGTGGTACGTCGGGTATTGTCACCGTGACCAGCGCGGCACAGCTTCTCACGACCGGCGACCGCTCCATTGGCATTCTCGCCCAGTCACTTGGCGGCGCCGGCGGCACGGCGAGCTACCTGAAAGCCGGCAAGTCCACGCTCACCAATCTCACGGACTTCAAAAATGGCACCGATACCGGCACAACCATCACCATCAGTGTCGGCGGCTCGGGCGGCGATGGCATGACATCTGATGATGTTTCCGTTGCAAACAGCGGTTCCATCACCACGCTCGGCGACAGCTCGCATGGCATCTTTGCCCAGTCGGTTGGCGGTGGTGGCGGCGCGGGCAGTGCCGTCGACAACACGATCATCAATGCAGGCGGGGCAATCAGCTCCACGGCGACGGTTTCGCTCGGCGGTGATGGCGGCACGGGCGCGCAATCGGGCGACGTTTCGGTTTCCAACGCCGCTGCCATTGCCACCACGGGTGACAAGGCGGCCGGTATCTTTGCCCAGGCGGTCGGCGGCGGCGGCGGTGATGGCGGTCTGGTGCGCAGCCGCGTTGCCGGTTCGAGCGCCGAGAATGCCACGCGTGATGCGGTTCTGATCGGTGGCTCCGGCGGCACTGGTGGTGTCGGTGGCGCGGTTGATGTGCAGAACCTCGCCGGAAGCAGCATTCTCACGACCGGCGACGAATCCTTCGGTATCTTCGCCCAGTCGGTTGGCGGCGGTGGCGGCTCGGGAAGTTCGGTGGAATCCGCGATCCTTGGTTCCGGCAGCGGCCGCAGCAATGACCTTTACGGTCTGCAGCTCGGAATTGGCGGTTCGGGCGGAACCGGCGGCACGGGCAGTGCGGTCAATGTTGAAAATGACGGCACGATCATCACCGTCGGCGATGGCGCGCATGCCATCATCGCCCAGTCGATCGGCGGCGGCGGCGGCAATGGCGGTTCGTCGATGACAGGTTCAGCCAGCTTCTCAAGCGGCAGTGAGGACAATCCGACATTGGCGCTGAATATTGGCGGCGCCGGCGGCAGCGGCAATGCGTCCGGTCTCGTCACGGTGGAGAACAGCGGCGCGATTGCAGTCTTCGGCGATGATGCCTATGGCATTCTGGCCCAGTCGGTCGGCGGCGGCGGCGGCAATGGCGGCATGGCGGTCGCCCTGTCACTGACGGATCTTCAGGCCCAGGCCAGAAGTGAAAGCTTCGACAAGATCACCGTCGGCGGTGCGGGCGGTGATGGAGCGGACAGCGCTGATGTGACCGTAGACAATTCCGGCACGATCCTCGTCAGTGGCGCCAACAGCTACGGCATCTTCGCCCAGTCGGTCGGCGGCGGTGGCGGCAATGCCGGGCTTTCCATCTCGACACCGGCCAATATGGCGGCCGACTATACCATTTCGACGCTGATCGGCGCCCGCCTGGGCACCGATGGCACGGCCGGGCTTGTCACCATCAACAATACGGGGGCGATCATCGTCACCGGCGAGGGCAGCCAGGCGATGCTGGCGCAGTCGATCAATGGCGGCGGCGGCAATGTCGAGACGTTCCTCGATTTCACAACGTCGGCAGATGGAACATCCAGCGATGCGAGTGCCGATCCGGATGTTTCGGTCGTCAACGAGATCGCCCTTGGCGGCAATGATGTCGATGGCAATTCCGGCGTTGATGTCAGCCAGAATCAGGTTGGCGATCTTTCAACGACGGGCGGCCGCTCATCGGGCATGATCGCCCAGTCGATCGGCGGCGGTGGCGGGACGTCGGTGACCACCGTTGCGACAGGAGCAACAGGCTCCGTCAGCCTGAGCGTGCTGCTCGGAGCCATCGACACCGACAATGCTTCGGGCGGCAATGTGGACGTCGTGCGGAATGGCAACCTCGTGACGCTTGGTGATCTGTCGACAGGCGCGCTCACCCAGTCGATTGGCGGCGGTGGCGGTCTGGCGATCGTCACGGCCGGCACCGGCGCTGCGGGCTCTGGCGAGCGCAGCGCAAGCGTGACCCTGGGGGCTGATCCGTCCTTCAGCAATAATGGCGGCGATATCGCCCTGACTTTGACCGGTTCCGTGACGACGTCGGGCGACTATGCCAGTGCCCAGACCATCCAGTCGATCGGTGCTGGCGGCGGCTCGACCTATCTTACCGGGCTTGATCAAGCCACGATCACGCTTGGCGCCAGCGATGGTTCGACCGGCAATGGCGGCGCGATCACGCTCGTCAACACCGGCGATACCGGCACGACAGGCACACTGTCCAATGGCTTTGTGCTGCAAAGCATTGGCGGCGGTGGCGGTTTTGTCACAACGGATCTGGATGCCGCCGATATCGACCTCGTTCTGTCATCAGACAATGGCGGCGACGGCGGCGATATCAGCTTCACCAATACGGGTGCCATTGTGGTCACCGGCTCCGGATCGGTCGGCGTTCTGGCGCAAAGTCTCGGCGGCGGCGGCGGTGTGGTGGACACATTGTACCGCGGTAGCGCAGGCGGCGATGGCAGCGGCGGCGATGTGACGCTCGATCTTTCCGGCAATATCCTGGCAACGGGTGAGGGCGGTATCGGCGTCTTTGCCCAGTCACAGGGCGGCTCAGGCACCGGCAACATCACCGTTCAGCTTGATGGCGTGATTTCCGGCGGCACCGGGGCGACGGACAGTGTCGCCGCCATTGTGCTGGATGGCGGCAGCAGCAACAGTCTTTCGCTTTCGGCGTCGAGCCTGCTTGTTTCTGGCAATGGTCAGATCATCAACGGCGGCAGCGGTTCCGATCAGGTAACGCTTGCCGGTTCGGCCGTCGGCAATATCGATCTCGGCGGTGGCACCAATGGAATGACGGTTTTACAGGGCGGCTCCTTCTACGCCCAGGATACGGTCAATCTCGGTGCTGATGGCCTGCTGCAGATCGATGGCAATCTCTATCTTGGCGGCACGGCCACGCTTTCCGGCACCACGCTTGGTGCGGCAACGACGGCCTCCGATTTCTCCGTGTCACAGAATGTTGGCCAGACCACTCAGCTCACCGGTTCGCTGCGACTTAGCAGCACCGCCAGCTATACGGCTGACGTGTTCTTCCGTCAGGACGCCGCCGCCGGCGGCGACAGCGATCTGATCAGGGTCAGTGGCGATGCGACCCTTGACGGCACCATTATCCCGGTGCTGAACCAGCTTGATCGCCTTGCCGCGCTGACGCTGATCGATGCCGGCGGCACCGTTGCCGACAATGGTGCGACGGTCGTCGGAACGGCGGTGATGAGCTACACGATCGGCGTGACCAACAGCGCCGATGGCGGGACGCTCACCCTTGTGCCGCATGCAGAATTCCGCATGCCGGAGATGAACCGCAACCAGACGCTGACGGCTGCCCATGTCAACCGGGTTCTGGCTGGTGCCGGATCTGTCGATATGGGACCGGTCTTCGCGCTGATCGCCAATCTTCCGACCGAGGCGGATGTCGTCTCCGCCGTTGATAATCTTGGCTCTGAGGATTACGCAGCGACGCAGGCGGATGCGCTTTATGCAGGCTATCGTTTCGCCCAGTCTCTGACCGATTGCGGCTTCGATAATATGGCCTTCCGGCTTGGTGACAGCCGGGCCTGCTACTGGCTGAGCGGCACCACCAATACGCTGAAGGGGTATGGCTCGGATGAATATCGCAGCTATCGCTCCAAGAGCAACGGTTTCTACACCGGCGTGCGGGTGCCGATCACCGATAACGAGCTCTATCTCGGCTTCGGCGGTGCCTATGAAAGCTTCGACATGACCAGCGGCGATCGCTTCTATGCGGATGGCACGCGCGGAATGGGCGGCGTCTCGTTGACCAAATATCAGGGCCCGTTCGAGGTCTTCGGCGTGCTGAGCGGTGAGACGGCGCTTTACGATACGACCCGTCAGATCAATATCGCCGGAACATTGCCGGGCGGGGCTGCCGTTTATGGCGGCACGGCTCATGCCAGCCAGCGCGTCGGGCAGGCGAACCTGCGGCTCGGCACGGCCTATCGGGTGCAGCCGTTCGGCGATGGGATCTATCTCGAGCCGGGCCTTCACTTCGATGCCAGCTATCTGCATTCGGGCGATGCGTCCGAAACTGGCAGCAGTTTCGGACTTGAGCTGAAGGATACCGACCAGTGGGTTGTCTCAGCCACGCCGAGCTTCGAGATGGGTGTCGATACGATTGTCTCGGAAGGGCTCAGGATGCAGGCCTATCTGCGCGGCGGCGTCAGTTTCGCCAACCGCGACAACCTCGCCATCAACGCCACATTCGCCGGAGCAAATGCGTCTGACGGGGTGTTCCAGAATTATAGCCAGATTGGCCGGGTGACCGGGCAGCTGGATGTCGGGTTGACCTTTGCCAGCGCGGCAAGCGGGGCCAAGCTGACCTTCAGCTATCAGGGGCAATGGAGCGATCAGACGTCCAGCAATGCCGGAATGGTCAATCTCGGCTTCCGCTTCTGAACCAAGGCGACGGGGTGGCGAACCATGCTTCGGTTTTGAAGAGGCTTGCCATCCTCCGGTCCGCACTGACCGCGCGGCACTCTATCCTGGGCGCAGCACTTTCCATCCCATGCGAACACCGAAAGTCCCGACGAGAATCAGGATGATTCCGGTTGCCTGCATCCAGCTGAGATGCTGGTCATAGACGACCCGATCGATGATGAGCGTGACCATGGGATAAACAAACGCAAGCACGCCGATCGCGGATGTCTCGAGGTTCGGATAGGACGAATACATCAGGACATAGGCAATCCCGGTCTGAATGATGCCCATGCCGATCAGCCATCCCCAGGATGCACCGGTCACGGGATCGAAGCTTGCGAAGAATGGCGCGAGCATCACGATGCCAGTTGCGGTCTGACAGAGCGCCGTCGTTTCTGGTCGCAAATCACCCAGACGCTTCGCCAGCAATGTTGCCAGCGCATAAAACATGGCTGATAGCAGGGCCAGCAGGACCCCCATGCTCCCGTTCGTTTCATGACCCTGCGGGTCTGCGTTTCCGAAACCCATCAGTGCGACACCGATGAACGCGCCCACGATCCACAGGCTCTGGTCCCGGTCAATCCGTTCCTTGAAGACGCTTGCGCCCATGAGAATCAGGAAAAATGGATGGACATGAAAGAGAACGGTTGCGGCGCCAATCGACGTCAGCGACATGGCCTGAAAGAAGCTTATCCAACCAAGCACGATGAAAATGCCGGAAAGCACCGCGGTGGCAATGTTCCTGATGGTCACTCCGGACGCTGACAGATATCCGCAGGACAGGCACCACAGGCCGAGAAAGGCGGTGGCAAAGACGCAGCGCCAGAACACAGCTGTCACGGGACCGACGGCAGCCTCCGTCGCAAATGCGCCCACTGTTCCGCTGATCGCCATCGCCAGTGCGAGGCGCCCCGCAGAAAATCCGGTCTTTGTGAATGTCATGATTGTCCCGCCATGCTTCATTTGTTGCAGCAGTCTGAACAAAAAGGAGCGATCAGAAAAACGAATAGATTTTAGACCTTCTACCCGTTATGCTGATAGCATCATGACAGCACCTCTGGACCTCGATCTTGTGAAGACCTTCGTCGCCGTCGTAGAGAGCGGTAATCTCTCAAGCGCGGCCCTGCGTATCGGCCGCAGTCAGTCCGCCGTCAGCATGCAGATGCAGCGCCTTGAACAGCATGTCGGCAAGACCCTGCTGATCAGGCAGGCACGCACGGTTGTGCCCAACAGTACCGGTTCGGAATTTCTCATTTATGCGCGGCGCCTGCTCAAGCTTTCGGACGAGGCACAGGCGAGTGTGATCAAGCCGCAGGAAACGGGGCGCGTGCGCATCGGCGTGCCAGACTGTCTGATCTCGCTGCTTCCACCAATCCTTGAGGAATTTGCCGCAGATCATCCCCTGATCTCGATCGAGCTCGTCTGTGATCCGTCCAGCCGGCTGGTGCCGTCACTGGATGCGGGCGATCTCGATCTCGCGCTCATCTCACGGCTGCCGACGCAATCCGTCGAAATCCTGCGGCGCGAAGCTTTCATCTGGACCACGTCTCCGGATCATGTTGCCTGGGACAGCGAACTGCTTCCCGTAGCGCTGTTCGAACCGGGCAGTGCCGCACGCCTGAATGTTCTGGAAGCGCTCGGGGAGGCTGGCAGGGCCTATCGCTGTGCCTATTCCAGTCCCAGCCTTCTCGGTCTGATCGCGCTGGTGCAGACCGGTCTTGCCGTTGCCGCTCTGGCCGAAAGCAGCATTCCCCCGACGCTCTGCCGCGCCGATGACAGTGCAGGCTTGCCCAAGCTTCGGGATCTCGAAATCGGTCTCATGCGCAACCCGACATCGTCGCTCCCGGCGGTCGACCGGCTGGAACAGGTTCTCCGGCGAAGGCTTGCGCGATAAGCGGCAAGCGGCGTCACGATCCTTGCGGCCCGGTCATTTCCTGGGCCGAAGGCTGACAACCGGACCGACGATCGCCTGATCATAGGCCTGACAGACAGCATCGACTGCTTCTTGCAGATGCGGGACCGGCAGTGCAGACAGCGCCAGAAAGAAGCGTTCATGTTGCGCCGGTGTCGATATGAGCGTCATCCTGGCGGGGCTGGAACCAAGCGCGCTAAAGCTGTGAATAGCACCTTTGGCGACATGGATATGTTCGCCTGGACCTGCTGCAAACCTGTCTTCGCCCACCAGGAACAAGAGCGAGCCGCTGGCCACATGAAAAACCTTGTCCTCGTGGAAGGATATGTGTGCCGGCGCCCCCATGCCCGGTGAAACCACCATGTCCATGACGGTGAACGGGCCGGTATCGTCTCCGAGAAGAATATCCGCCTCAATCCCGGAAAAGCTGGCCCTGCCGAAGGGGGACAGTCGGCCGCTGATGGCTGGCTGGGTGCCGGTGGTCTTTGTCATGAACGTTCTCCCTGTCTTCACGGCGATCTTTGCTGTCTTGCTCTTGTCTAGCGCCGGATGATTGCGCAGATTAGCCATGAATAGGTGACATGATTAGGCAGAATTCTGGACAATGAGCAAGCTCGACCCGTTGCTGACTTTCGTGGAAGTCGTGAATGCTGGCAGCTTCACGGGCGCGGCAGAACGCCTGAACATGCCCCGCTCGACAGTCAGTCTGCATGTGAAAAAACTGGAAACGTCGCTCGAAACCCGCCTGCTGAAACGGTCAACACGGTCTCTTTCACTGACGGAAGACGGACGAAGACTGTTCGAGCAGGCCAGCGAGGGGCTGTCGATCCTGACCAGAACGTTGGATTCGATCCGTGACAGGCCCGGTGCGCTGAACGGTCTGATCCGACTTACCGCGCCTGCTGATTTTCCGAGCGAAACCCTCGCAGCGGCGATGGCCGCGTTTCAGGATCTTCATCCGAACATCCGTTTCGAGATCACTCTGACGAACGCGACACTGGATTTGGTGGCGGATAACGTCGACATCGCGATCCGGATCAGCCGGCGCGGCGGGACTGAACGTGTGGAGCGATGGCTGCAGGATATTGCCTGGCAATTTTGCGCCAGCGCGGAATGGGTGGCGAGAAACGGAGCGCCGCAAACGGTTGCCGACATCAGGGACTTCATTTCGCCAATGCCCGGTCTGAAATCGTTTCTGGAACAGGCTGTGCTCGGTGAGGCGAAATTGCCGGATGGCCGCATCATGGCGGACAATCAAGGTTTGATCCGCGATCTTGTGCTTCAGGGGCGTGGTGTCGGTCTGCTGCCGAAGGGAATGACCGATGATGCGATTGCGGACGGTCGGGTTGTCGTTGTGCTGGATGATGCGGTGCTCGCCACGACCCGTCTGAACCTGACTTTTCCGACGCGCGCTGACATGGTGCCTCGGGTACGCGCCTTTGCCGATTATTATTGCCGCTTGTTTCATGCCTGAGCGCAAGGGATGGGCTTGAGCGGATCGTCCAGCATCGTCGTGTCTGGCGCTGTGGTCATGGTTCAGCGTCGCGGCTCCAGCCTTGCAGTCCGAGATGGCGCTCCGGTCTGTCGTCCGAACAACGGGCAACGCATTCTTGCCGATGGCTGTCCATATGGCTTCTGAGGCGTTCCGGCTGCGGCATGGTCAGGACAATCTGCTTCGCTGCCCTTCTGGCGATCAATCCGGGGACTGTTCTGCAATCCGGGTCCGGTTTTCAGCAATCAAAGTCCGCCATCCTTCCATCATCTTTGCATAGGCGGACGGATTGAAGGTTTCACGAAGCCTTGTGTTTCCAGCCTCACTCAGGGCCGTGAGGCTGTAGGTGACATGGATCGTTGTTCCGCCGCCGTGATCGGAGCCCACGGAAATGTCCACCGTTCCGGTGTCGACTTCCGGCGTTGTGCGGACATAGAGCGCATGCCGTGTTGCGGTGTCGTAGTCGATAACGAGCCAATAGGTTCTGGCACCCTGTTGACCTGTCACAAAGACGGTGCCCTTTTCAAATCCGTTCCCGCTCAAGATCGTCGGGTTCCAGTCAGGCACCCATGATTTTTCGCCCGGCGCCGTGAACAAGGGCAGCGCCTTGTCGGGCGCGACGTCGATCTCAAAGGCGCCGCTTCTATAAATCGTCAATGCCTCGAAGGAACCAGGCTTTTCGCATCTTTGCTGGAGATCATTCATCGCCGCATTTCTCCGAGACTTTATGGCTGTCTGCCGCAGTCAAATCGAGGTCATAGACACTTTTCAGCTGTTCGATCTTCCTGCGGGTCTCCTTTGAAAACGGTGCGGTGCCCTCGAAACTGTGGAGCGCGATGCCTTCGATGAGATCGCCCAGCGACATGTCGAGATGTTCCGCCAGCCCCTTGAGCACTTTGAGCAGGCGCTTCTCGATGCGCACACCGGTTTGGACACGTTGGATCGGTTCTGCCATGTGTGTTATTTTGGTACCAAAGTACCAGACTGTCAATCGCAATGGCATGGAGCCTGTTTGCCGGTCAGAAACCGCCAAGAAAGACTGACCTGCCGCAGGGGCTATCCGGACGAATTCGCACGTCACATTCGGCAGCGGGCAGGTGGCTTTTATCGGAAAGCCGATCGATCTGTTCTGATCATATGGCCTTTACAAAAGGACCATATGGACTACATTGAGGGCAATGGAGAACGATATGCAGGTCGCAGAGCGAATTCGAAAGCCGGAACACGTCAACACCGTTGCGCTGAAGGCCTATGCCCGGATTGCCGAGGCCTGGGGTCTCAGCCTGAAGCAGGCTGCGGGCCTGGCCGATATGTCGGAAAGCACATGGAAGCGGGCGAGGAAGCCCGATTTTGCCGGTGAGCTGACGAAGGACCAGCTCCTCCGGCTCAGTGCCGTCATCGGCATTTACAAGTCGCTCGAACTCTATTTTTCCGAACCGCTTGCCCGCAGCTGGTTCACCCGGCCCAATACCGGCCCGCTCTTCGGTGGCAGCCGGCCGATAGACACGGCGATCGAAGGCGGGTTGCCGCAGATCCTTTCGGTACGGACCTATCTGGATGCATTGCGTGGTGGCGCATGAGACAGACCGAGATTTCCGACCGCGGTCTGGTTCGTCTGCTGCCTTCCACCTATCACAAGCCGCCGGCGCTGCGCGGTCTCGTTGATGGCGACGATGAGATGGACATTCTCGCCGAGATCGAAGGCCTGACAAGCAGCCGTCTTCTGGCCGAGCGTGGCCGCAATCCGCATTTCGATCCGCGGGAACTTGCCTGGCAGCGGCGGCGCCTTGATCTGCGCATTTACGGCGACACCCATGTCAACGCCGCCTTCACCTATACGCGGGCAGGCGGGAACCGCTTCAATTCCGGGGAGCGCGGGGCCTGGTACTGCGCCTGGGATATGTTGGTTTCCATCAGCGAAGTGGCCTGGCACCGGACGCGTGAACTCCGCTTTACCAACTGCTTTGAAGATCGCGCCCGTTACGTGGAGCTTCTGGCGGATTTCATCGGGGTGTTCGATGACATGAGCGACGAGCCGGAACATCCGGCGCTCAATGCGGATCCTGAGATCGGCTATCCCGAAGGGCAAAGCCTCGCTCTCAAGCTCCGCCGGGCAGGGTCACGCGGTCTGATTTACCCCTCGGTCCGCGCCCCGGCCCCTGGGGGGAACTGTCTGGTCTGCTTTGAGCCACGCGCCATCCAGAACGTCCGCCCGGGAGCGTCCTGGGACCTGATCTGGGACGGGACTCCGCATTACACGATCGCGGCCGTCGTTGCGGACGTGAACGCAGGAAGACCTTGAACGCCGTGACCCGAGCTGTCAGCATGAAAGCTCGGGGCGATCTTCGCGCTCTGGTCCATATTGATTGACGGCAGTGCCGGCGTACTGAAATTGCGCGATTTTCTCAGTTGAGCTAGATAGAATTCATCTCTTGGAACTGATCATTCGCCAGCGAAACCGTAGCAGCCGATCCTTTCGTCCAACGCAACTGACATGAAACGCAGCGCCTTAGCATGACCATCAAAACGGGTATCGTGAGCACAGGACAGCCAGACAGCCGGCCAATGCCACCGCGCAACGCCCTGAAGCTTCTGGCCCGTGCCGAACTTGAAAGCCGGCTCGCCGCCGGTCTTGAAGGTCAGGTCGTGCTGATTCAGGCACCGGCAGGCTATGGCAAGACCGAACTGATGGCCAAGCTGTTCCGTACCGCCGAACGGCGCGGGCGGCGGGCGCTGTGGTTCAGTCTCGCGACGGAAGATGCGGCGGACGATGTCGAGCAACGGCTCGCGGCTTCGCTTGGCGCAGACGCTGCAAAGCCCGGATGGCTTGATGCGTTCTGCCGCAGCACAGCAGCGATCATCGAGCTTTACTTTGATGATGCGGGACGGATGCAGGATCCTGCCCATCTGGCGTGGCTTCTTGACCGGCTGCCGGACAATGTCCGCATTGCGATCGCCGGACGCCGCGTGCCGGAGCTTCCGTTGTCGCGGCTGCGCATGCGTGGGCTTCTGGCGGAATTGACCGCACGGCATCTCCAGTTCAGCCGCGGTGAAGTCCGCCAGCTTCTCGGGCCATGGCTGACCCATGAAGAGATCGAGCGTGTGCATGAAACGCTTGGCGGCTGGCCCGCGCTCAATCGTCTTGCCCTGATTGAGCTGGAACGTGGCGTCAAGGGACTGGAGCGGACCGCCCTTATCGCCGGGCAGTCACGGGTCTACCGCGAGTTTCTCCACGAGGAAGTGTTCCCTTATCTCGACGCCATGGAATTGCGTGTGCTGAAGGCAGTTGAAGGGATCGACGAGTTCACCCTGAAAATTGCCGCCGCACTTGCGGACCTTCCTTATGACTATGGCACGCTGCGCAAGATCGAGCGGCTCTCACCGCTGATTGAAACCGAGGAGCAGAATGCCGGCTGGCTTCGCCTTTCACCCGTTGCGGCAAGTGCGCTCGAAGTGCTGCACACTGGCGAAAGCGACAGGGCGCGCAAGGAGAGGCACATCCGTGCAGCCCGGCTCTTTGCTGAGAATGGCAATCTGGCGAAATCGGTGCTGCATGCCTCGATCGCCGGGGAATATGACCTCGCCGTCAGGACCATCGAACAGGCTGGCGGTGTGGAACTGTTTCTGCGGGCCGGCTACACCGTTCTGCGCGGCATCATCCGCGCCGTTCCGCATGCAGTGGTGCTCAAGACCCCGTCGCTGCGGCTCTGCCGGGCTGTCATGCTTGCCAAGACCGGCCGGATTGGTGAAGCGCGTGCCGTTCTTGATGCCCTGCTCGAGGACACGCGCATGGGCCATATTCCCGCGAGCGAACAATGGGTCGGCATGCTGCGTCACATCGACAGCCTCAGCGAGGTCTACGAGGACCGCGCCATGGACCTTGCCGGCATCACCTGGCTTCGCGAGGAGGCGGATGGCGAGCGCAGGGAAAACACCTGGCGGCTTGGCTGGATCTATAATCACCTGACGATCTGCTACACCCGCATGGGCGAGCTGGATGCGGCCTCGGCGACGGCGGAGCGCGGACTTGCCCTCTATCAGGAGGAACGATCCACCTATCCGCAGGCCTTCATGCTCATCCATCTCGGCTTTGTGAACATGCTGGCCAATAACCTGCACACGGCGCTCGACTATCTGGATCAGGCCTTCAAGATCATCCATGCGCAATACTGGAATGATGCCAATCTGCTGGCGATTGCCAATGTGCCGCTTGCGGGCGTCCGCTACCGTCAGGGCCGGGTGAAGGAAGCGGGCGAGTTGATGCAGCGTGACGTGCCGATCATGGAAAATGGCGAGGGCTGGGTCGATTTCTATGTCGAGGCCTATTCGGTGCTGTCGCGTGCGCGCATGGCCGAAAGCGGACTGTTTGCCGCCCAGGAGGTGCTGGAAAGCGGTGTCCAGCTCGCCCATGCCCGCAACCTTCCACGCCTGAGGCAGGTGCTTTCCATTCTCAGACTGGAGCTTCAGACCTTCGCAGGCGCGCTTGATGCTGCAGAAATGACCATCCAGAGCTGGCCGTCAATCTCAAACCCTGCCGACTGGCCGACCCACCGGGAATGGTGGGATGCCACGATCGCGATCAGCCGCCTGCGCTTGCGTCAGGGTGAACACGCTGAAGCCGCTGCGCTGCTGGAAGCGCTTGCGGCGACCGTTCGGGGCGCCGGCCGGGCAGAGCATCTGCTGCGCACCGATCTTCTGCTGGCCGAAGCCTATGCGCAGGCGGGCAAGGATGATGCTGCCGTTGCCGCGCTGAGTGAGGCGGCCGCATTGGCACTGGCCTCGGGCCAGATCCAGTATTATCGCGATGAGGGGCGTGCTTTTGCCGAAACCATGCGCAAGCTTGTGCGGCGCGTCGGGCTTTCCCGCATGGGCAACACGACATCGCAATATCTGGCTGCCGTCGTCGTGCCCGAGGTGAGGCGCATTCCGAATGGTGGCCTGCTGAGCCGACGCGAAGCGGAAGTGCTGTCGCTCCTTGCCGAAGGCCTGCCCAACAAGGCAATTGCCCGCCGGCTCAATATCGGTGAGCCGACGGTGAAGTTTCACCTGAAGAACCTGTTTGCCAAGCTCGGCGTGTCGCGCCGCTCGCTTGCCGTTTCCGTCGCCCGCCAGAGCGGGCTTCTGGCTCAGGATCCGCCAAGCGGTGCGTATGTGGCGTCGATGTGAAACGCGGATGGGCCAAAGACGGCCAGCGCTTCGGGCGTACGCATGATTTCAGGCACGCGAATGCCGAGAATGTTCACCCGCTGGCCGTAGCGCAACCGTTCGGTCGGAATGGCTTCTGCGGTATCGATGTCCAACACGCAGATGAGATCGGGCACCACGGCAATCACGTCGCCGTTGCGTTCCAGTGACAGATTTTCGTTCTGGATGCGAATGGAATAGGGTTCGCTGCCATCAAAGGGGGCAATGGTGACAATGCCGACCGACCAGCCATTTTCAACCTTGCGGGCGATATCGGCCACCTTGCCTGAACCCAGAACCTCGGCATGGCCGTAATGGGTGGTTTTCAGGAATTCGATCAGGGTGGCGAGCGGCGGTTTCTTCGCCCGCTTCGCTTCGCGCAGCACCCGTCCAATATCCTGTGCCAGCGATATCGTCGCCGGAACGGAGACCCGCTTCGCCGTTTCGCCGCTCATCGGGTAATTGATGAGGCTGACATGCCCGCCCATGCGAATGCAGATACCGCGTGCGAGGAACTCGGCCTTTGCCGCATCCTCTGTCTCGACCATGGCAAGGTTGCCGCGTTCGTCGGCCATGGCGACCGGCGCTGCCTTGACGCCATAGACGTTGAAGGTTTCCATTTCGAGCTGCGGAAAGGCGCGGCCCATACCATCAGCATCAACCAGCGGCAGGCCGGTCTGGGCGGCAAGCACGATCGGCAGGCAGGAATTCAGCCCGCCCGCTTCAAACGGCATCAGTGCATCGACCTTCTCACCGGTGACATCTTCATAATGGTGCAATGCCATCAGCATTTCGTCGCCGGACGGGATTTTTTCGATGAGGATCGTCGGTGCGCCCATGGCGCCGCCGGTGACGACCTTCGCATCGTCCGGCAGCTCATCCAGCGAGATCAGCTTGACAGGCCCATGTTCTTCGATGGCGCAGCGCGCGAGCAGCTTGCCGATATAGGGATCGCCGCCGCCGCCGGTGCCAAGAATGGCGGCGCCGACAGCGATATCTTCCAGATCTTCGGGGTGAATCTCTCTCATGCCGATAGCTCCTCGATCCTGGTATAGGGCTCATCGAGCCCGAAGCATTTCGGGCCGAAGACGGCGAGTGCTTCCGGTGTGCGCATGATGTCCGGCACGGAGACCGAGATCACCGTCACGCGCTGGCCATAGCGCAGCCCTTCCGTCGTGATCGGCTCAGCCGTTTCGCTGTCCATGATGCAGATGAGATCCGGCACGATGGCACGGACCTTGCCGCCAACCCGGGCGATCAGGTTCTCGTTCTGGATCTCGATTTCCATCACACCATCATAGGCGCCGAAGCCCTCGATCTTTGCCCGGCCCATCGAAAAGCCGTTGCGGGTCTCGCGCTGAAGATCGGCGATCTTGCCGGAATAGATGATGGTCGCAAAGCTGTAGAGCGTCTTCGGCATGAAGGCGAGCAGTGCTTCGAACGGGCTTTGGTGATTGGCCTTGGCCTCGCGCAGAACCCGGCCGACCTGGATGGCAAGCGACAATGTGCGCGGCACGGCCGTGCGCTTCACCTCGGCGCCGGACATCGCGTATTCGGCGATATAGGCCGCGCCGCCCATGCGGATGGCGACGCCACGCGACAGCCATTCCATCATTTCGTTGGAACGCGCCTCGATCAGCGTGCAGTCGCCCCATTCGTTGGAAACCGCCATCGGGCAGCCGGAAACGCCATAGACCCCGAAGGTTTCCATCTGCAGTTCCGGAAAGGCCCGGCCCATGCCGTCGCCATCGACAATCGGCAGGCCCATGCGCGCGCCGACCAAAAGCGGAATGGTGGAATTGATTCCGCCGACTTCAATCGGCATCGTATGTGTTGCCGTCTTGCCAAGCCGTTTTTCCAGCCGCTTCAAGGACAGGATGGCCTCCTCGCCGGAGGGCAGCTTTTCCACGAGAACGGTGGGCGCTCCCATCATTGCGGTCGGAATGACAAGTGCATCGTCATCGAGCGTATCGGGATCAACGAGCTCGACAGTCAAGCCGTCATCAAGGCATTTCTGCACCATCTGACGACCAATATAGGGATCGCCGCCACCGCCTGTTCCAAGAAAGGCCGCTCCGACGGAGAGGTCCTTGAGATCCTGGGTTCCTAGTTTCACTTCGCGCCCTCCTTGAGTGCAAGGTCGCCGACGGCCTTGACCCGGATGCGGGTTGCCGAGCCGGGCAGATAGGCCAGCGGCACTTCCTCGATATCCATGATCTTCACGGTCTCGGCCACGGCGCCGGCATTCACCGCATTGGCGGAGGCTTCTGCCTTGGCCTCATTGAGGACATCGTCGCGGTTACGGCCTTCCATGGCATAGATCCGGTCGACCTCACCGCCAACCTGGGCGATCGCCGCGCCGATGGCATTGGCAACACCGGCATTTTCCGGGCGGATCACTTCGCTGGCCGAGGGCAGGTCACGGGAAATCAGCACCGAACCGCCGCCGACCAGAATGACCGGCAGCTTGTCGGCTGAGGTCTTCATCCGGTCGACAGCCTCATCGACCATGCGATGCATGGTGTCGATCGCGGTATCGATGGTCGACTGCGGAATATGTTTCACAAGCGAAGCGTCGCCAATATCGGCAAGACCGGCAGCAACGATGATGTCCGTTGTCGTCAGCGTGTCGCCGCCGAACACCAGCGCCTTTGTGGTAATTTCGTAGCCAACCGAATCCGGGCCGATACGGGCACCATCGTCACGCACAAGCGAACCGCCGCCAAGGCCGATGGCGAGCACGTCCGGCATGCGGAAATTGGTGCGCACGCCACCGATATCTACGGCAACAGCGCTCTCGCGCGGAAAACCCTGCATCAGCATGCCGACATCCGAGGTCGTGCCGCCGATATCGACGACCATCGCATCGCCGATGCCGGCAAGTCTTGCCGCACCGCGCATGGAATTGGTGGGGCCGGAAGCAAAGGTCAGCACCGGATAGCGCTCCACGTGCTCCGGCGTCATCAGCGTTCCGTCATTCTGGCTGATGAAGAAGGGCGCCGTGATACCCTTTTCCTTCAGTGCCGAGCGGAACGAGTTGACCACCTTGGTCGAAAGCTCGGCAAGGCAGGCATTCATGATCGCGGCATTCTCGCGCTCGAGAAAGCCGACCCGGCCGATCTCATGGCTGAGCGAAAGCGCAACACCGGGGCATTCCTGCTTCAGCATGTCTGCCGCGCGCAGCTCCATCACCGCTGTGACGGGGGAGAACACCGAGGTGATGGCAGCGGCGCGGATCCCGCGTTCCCGGATTTCCTTGGCAACCTCAAGCAGGCCGGCTTCATCGAGCGGCGCGATTTCGCGACCGTCGAATTCGTGACCGCCGCGCAGCATGAAGGTGTGGCGGCCGAGCGTGTCGGCAAGATCTGCTGGCCAGTCGGTCATCGGCGGCACACCGCGCGTCGCCGGCAGGCCGATGCGGATCGCCGCGACTTCCAGCAGGCGGCGGCGCTCGATGACGGCATTGGTGAAATGGGTCGTGCCGATCATCACCGCTTCGATGGCGTCGGGTTTGACTCCGCTCTCGCCCATGACAATCGAGAGAGCAGCCGAAATACCGGAGCTGACGTCTTCCGTCGTCGGTGACTTGCAGCCGGCAATCACCGTGTCGCCATCCAGAATGACGGCATCGGTGTTTGTGCCGCCCACATCAATGCCTATCCGCATTGTGAAATCCTCTCAGTGAAGAAAATAGTTTCCTGTTCCGGCGCAAGCATCTCGCGTCGGCTCCGTTTTCATCTTGTTTTTGTTCGCTTTTTAAAGCGTCCGAGGCTAACCGCCTGCGCTTACGGATGGATCATCGGGCAAGACACGCGCCCGTTTTTCCGTCCAGCCGATCTGAACCTGATCGCCGCGGCTCCACCGGGCGAGGTGCATCTGGTTCTGTCGCTCGGCGACAATCTCCTGACCCGCGACATCCAGCCGGTAACGCAGCATCGCGCCCTGATAGGTCTCATCGACCACCGTGGCGTTTACCAGCGAGACGCCCTGCGCTTCTGCCTCGGGCCCCATCAGCACGTTTTCCGGGCGGATGATCAGTTTGGCAGGCATGTTCCTGGCGAGGTGGTGTCGCGTTCCGGCCTTCAGCACATGATCGCCGAGGCGGAAGGTTGCGACACTGTCTGATGCCTCGAGCGCGGTCACGTTGACGACGTTCGACTGGCCGATAAAGGTGGTCACGAACAGTGTCGCCGGCTCCTCGTAGATCTCGCGCGGCGTGCCAGAATGCTCGATCTGGCCTGCCCGCATGACGCCGATGCGGTCCGACATGGTCAGCGCCTCGTCCTGGTCATGGGTGACATAGATCGTGGTGATGCCGAGCTTCTGCTGCAGATCCTTGATCCAGAACTTCATTTCCTCGCGCAGCGTCTTGTCGAGCGCCGACAGCGGTTCATCGAGCAGCAGGATCCGCGGTTCGGTCACGAGAACACGGGCAAGTGCCACGCGCTGCTGCTGACCGCCGGAAAGATTGCGCTGAAAGCGATCCTCAAAACCGGCCAGGCCGACCTGTTCAAGGGCGCTTTTTACCGCCTTGTCGATCTCGGCGCGCGGCTTTTTCCGGAGCTTCAGTCCGAAGGCGATATTGTCGGCGACCGACATATGCGGAAAGATTGCATAGTTCTGGAAGACGATACCGATGTCGCGTTTTTCGGGGGGCAGGGGCGTGAGGTTCTGGCCGCCGACGAGGATACGCCCGGTCGTTGGTTTGACGAAACCCGCGACCATGCGCAGCGTTGTCGACTTGCCGCAACCCGAAGGGCCAAGCAGCGCGTAGAACTCGCCTTCCCTGATGTCGAGCGAAAGGGAATCGACAGCGGTCGATTCGCCATATTGCTTTGTGAGTTTTTCCAGCCGGATATCGGACACGGCGTTGCTGCCTCGTTTGTGATGTGACGTTGGCGGAAGCGGGCCGACGCGCGGCCCGCCTTGCGTTTTTGTTTACGAACCGAAGATCTCGTTGCAGGTTTCGACGATATCGATCTC
The DNA here is from genome assembly GCF_013184775.1 of Martelella sp. HB161492. GTDB lineage: Bacteria > Pseudomonadota > Alphaproteobacteria > Rhizobiales > Rhizobiaceae > Martelella. The sequence continues at coordinate 133,004 of NZ_JAATVV010000011.1, read as the reverse complement.
GTTGGCGAGATAGGCCGACCAGTCCGGAATATGCAGACCAGCAGTGGCATCAGCCGTGTTTTCGACACCGCGCTTGGCCATTTTTTCCGGAATGACAGCGTTCTTGTTGGTCGGGCGCATCCAGAATTCATCGGCAAAGCCGCTCTGGAACTCGGGTGTGAGCATCCGGTTCAACAGCGCAAAAGCGAGCTTCTTGGAGGTCGGATCGGCATATTTGCTGATCGTCTGGGTCTGGGTGAGGATGCCCTTATATTCATCCCAGTAATAGAGCTCGACCGGCACGCCCTTTTCCTGCTGCAGCAGGGCTTCGGCATCGGACTGCACGGCGATGTTGACTTCGCCGCGCTCGACCAGCGCTGCCATGTTGCCGGTGAAATCGGAAATCTTCATCGGCATTGCATCCTTCATCGCCTGGTAACCGGCGTCGAAGTCGGTCTCGCTGCTGCCATACTGGGCGCAGGAGGCCATGAAGAACATCATCTGCAAGGTGTTGGAGGTGATGTAGGTGCCGCGCTTGCCGGAATAATCAGGCAGCCAGAAGTCCTTGAAGCTCTTCGGCGTGATACCGGTATCGGTGCGGTAGACATAGCAGTAGCGCGAGAACGCCCAGGTGATGCCAACGCCGGTTTCCAGCGAGAAGTCCCAGAGCTGAGATGTGTTCGGCACGTTGGCCTTGATTTCGTCAACCGGCATGAAGTAATCGCCCGCACCGGCGGTCTTGAACATTTCCGGCATGTTCCAGTTGTTCATGGCGAAGGGCGGGTTCTTGGGGCCGGCCGCGACATATTTCGGGAACCAGGGGAAGGTGCTGTCATAGCGGATCTGGCAGTTGAAGTCCTTCTGGAACTGATCGAGCACCAGCTTGTTCTGGGTTTCCTCCCAGTAACCGCCCCAGCCGGCAATGTTGAGGACGGCGCCGCCAGCATCGAACACACCGCCATCATAGGTGACATCCTGCGAGAAGGCATGGTTGATGTTGAACAGGCTGACGCCTGCGGTTGCCGCACTCGCCTTGAGCAGGGTGCGTCGTGTGAGGCCTTTCTTGGAATCGGTCATGCTTTTCCCTTTCTGGAGTTGGACGGCTTAACGCCGGCTCAGCAGTTTTTTGAGGTTGGAGAGGCGTGTTGAAATCAGTGTCGAAACCGTGACCAGGCAGATTGCGAAAATGCCTGCCGCAGCCGCTGTCGGCTCGAAGGCATAACGCAGCGAGGAATAGATCGCCAAAGGCAGGGTCTGCAGGTTCGGCGTTGACAGAAACAGGGTCAGTTCGAACTGGCCGAAGGAGACGATGAAGGCGAAGATGGAGCCCGCCGAAATGCCGGGTGTGATCAGCGGCAGCGTGACCTTCATGAAGGCCTGTACCGGTGAGGCGCCCAGCGACCGGGCAGCCTCTTCGACCGACAGATCAAGGTCGACCAGCGAAGCGGTGACGGTCGCGATGACGAAGGGCATGGTGACCAGCACATGGCCGATGATCAGGCCCGTGAGACTGCGTGCCAGCCCGACATCGCTCCAGATGTAGAAGACATAAAGCGCAATGCCGAGCACGACGCCGGGCAGGACCACCGGCAGGAAGAAGATTGCACGGAGGAATTCGCGCGACCGGCTGACACTGCGGGTCAGAAAGATCGATGCCAGCGTGCCGAGAACGGTCGAGATGATGCTTGTTGCCAGTGCCAGCGCGAAGGACAGCTTGAAAGCGGGCAGGAAGGTCGGCGACACGAAGAAGTTCTTGATCCAGCGCAGCGAGAAGCCCTGCGGCGGAAATGTCAGATAATCACCGGAATTGAGGCCCGCCAGAACAACGATGGCAACGGGCACCAGCAGGACAAGCAGCGCGATCGCAGCGATGACCCGAAAGGTGAATGGAATGGGATTGACATCTTCCATCAGACGCGGCCTCCGGCATTGCGGCGCAGGGCAAGGATATAAAGCCCCATCGCGAACAGGGATGTGATGAACAGGATCGCGGCAACGGCAGCACCGAACTGCCAGCGCCCGACCTCGGCAATCTGCTGATAGATATGGATCGGCAGGGTGATGACCTTCCAGCCGCCCATCAGTGCCGGCACAACGTAAGAGGAGATGGCCAGCGCGAATACCAGCAGCGTTCCGGCATAGACGCCCGGCAGGGACAGTGGCCAGGTGATGGTGCGCATCACGTGCCAGCGAGACGAACCGAGGCTGCGGGCGGCCTCCTCAAGCGACGGGTTGATCGAGCGGATTGCGCCGATCAGCGACAGCACCATGAAGGGAAGGGTAACCTGCACCAGACCGACGATCACACCAAAGGCGTTGTACATCAGCGGCAGCGGCTCGCTGATGATGCCCAGTGCCATCAGGCCGGAATTGATCAGTCCCTTGTCGCCCATCAGCACCATGAGACCATAGAGCCGGATCACCATGTCGAGCTGCATTGAGCTCAGGACCAGGATCGTCAGCAGCGTCGCCGTGCCGGGCTTCAGGGTCCGCGCGATGATGAAGGCCAGCGGATAGCCTATGAAGAGACAGACCGCCGAGACCACGGCGCCGATCCATACCGAACGCCAGATCGCCATGTAATAAAGCGATTTCGTGAAAATGCGCTCGTAATTGTCGAGTGAGAAGTTGCCCTGAAACGTGATCTGTCCGGGCATGGCCTTGTCAAAGCTCGAGAGAAACAGCGAAATGACAGGGATCAGGAAGAACAGGATGATGAACAGGATCGCGGGCAGCACCAGCCACCAGAGATTGGGCTTCAGCCATGCAGGCCGCGTCCTTTCATAAGTCGCCACGGTCGTATCGGTCATGAAATCACTCCGCTGCCTTCAGACGCAGGTCCGGCATGTCATAGCCGGGCATGGGTTTTTCGGGCGGCAGAGGATAGGTGCGTTCCGAATGGCTGAGATTGGCCCGCACCAGCCCGGCGGCGATGTTGACGGCGGTGGGAATCGGGTCAATCACGGGAACATCGATGCCGCGTTGCAGCAGGCCTTCGCGCACGGCCGCGGCGCAGCCGAAGAGGCCGGTGCAGCCGAAAATGATCGCATGTGCGCCATCGCGTTCGACGGCCTTTTGCGCTTCGTCGATAAGAATGCGGCGGGTCTTGTCCATGTCTGCCTCCAGCTCCAGCACCGGTATTTCAACCGAGCGAGCAGATGCCATGCGCGACGACAGGCCGGCAAGAGCTGCGGCATTTTCGAACTGGGCAATCAGGCGATTGACAATGGTGATGACGGAAAACTTGTGCCCCAGCATGGCCGCGATATGCATGCCGGTATTGCAGGGGCCGAGAACCGGGATCGAGACGGTTTCGCGCGCTGCCTTCAGGCCTGGATCGCCCATGCAGTCAATCACGCAGGCATCAACGCCTTCGCGCTCCGCCTCGATGATCCTGGCAACGGTATCGGGTGCTGCCAAAGCACCTTCATATTCACTTTCGATCGAAGCCGGGCCCTTGGAAATCTGCGTTGCCGAGACAATCAATCCATCCGTCTCAAGCGATTTCACGGCCGCATCGGAGCGGAAGCCGAGCGTGGTGATGGGGGAAATGATACGGACATGTACTGGCTTGGCCACGGCTATGTTCCCTGAGGTTTTTCCGGCGTCTTTTACGACTGTCATAGTGTGAGCCAGAACGCGACGAGAGAAGGGATTTCACGGATGGGTTTTTGATTCATTCGGACGAAATATTGAATGAGGTCTGTGCAGAAAACCATCCAAATGGATAGGTGACGTATAAAATATCTATAAAAATAAATAAGTTAAGTATTGTAAATATACGCCGTCCACATCGCAAAAACCTATCCTAACCGAATGGCAGGGCCTTGCGTTGCCGCGCGATCCGCAACAATCTCATGGCAGATAGCCTGCTGGAGTCATGCTTATGTCCGGATCCCTTCCCGAACCGCGCCCACCCGTTTCAGAGCGAAGAGACTTGTTCTCCAAGCTGATTTTCAACACGTTGCGTGATGCCCGACGCTTCTGGCGCAGTTCCTTCACCGGAGCTGCAAGAAGCCGTGAAAATCTGCGTGCCCGGATCGCCATCGGCCTGCATTTTCTCGAATATGGCTCCGCGCTTGAAGGCGCCAGGCCCGGCCACGGACAGGAAAAGGCCAATCAGCTTGCCGCCGATATCGATACCTTTATCGGCCATTTCGGCCCTGACGCGACAACCGAGATCGCGCTCAGGACTCTGGAGGGCTATCTGGCCTTCAATGCAGGCAGCGACATCGATCTCGATGCGATCAGGCAGGTCGTGGCGCGCCATCGCGACAGTCGCGACACCGGGCTCAGAGGCGGCGTTGAGACCGTTACGGCGGACGACATTCAGAAGCACGGCATGATCGATTTCATGTCCTTTGCCGAGGCTCGCCACTCGATCAGGACCTACAAGAAGGCGGACGTGCCGAAATCGTCGATCGCGCAGGCGGTACGGATCGCGCAGCAATCGCCATCGTCCTGCAACCGGCAGACATGCCGCGCCCGCATCTGGACAGACCCGGCCGATATTGCGCGGATCACTGCGCTGCAAAACGGCAATCGCGGCTTTGGCGACCAGCTCGGCGGCATCGCGATCATCACCTCGGATCTGGCCCATTGGGAACATGCGCATGAGCGCTATCAGGGCTGGATCGACGGAGGCATGTTCGCAATGAGCTTCGCCTACGGTCTGCATGCCGAGGGGCTTGGCGCGGTGATGCTGAACTGGTCCGTCACCCATGATCAGGACGATAAACTCAGGCATCTGATCAATCTGCCGGAAAGCGAACTGGTCATCACCATGGTCGGTTTCGGCGTCTTGCCTGAAAAACTCAAGGTGCCGGTGTCGCAGCGCAAGCCGCTTGACTATGCTCTGGTGCTCAACGCTCCGCTGCCCGACGCCGAACATGAAATGTAGGTATCTGGCGGCGCGCAGGCGACATTGCCAGCAAGGCGAGGGCCGTGAAGCACAGGCTGCAGGACCTTGGTCATCCGAGAGCAATGGACTGCAGGGCCACCGGAGCCGCAAATGCCTGAACGGCAGGGTCCGGCGCCTGCATCCACAAAGATCTGTTCGAAGACTTGCGATCCCGCCAGCAGAGCCAGCCGCCTAGCGCATCGGCTCGAGAACCGGAACGATATTCGAAAAGAACGATGCGGAGATCCAACAAGATTGAGCGTCCTGCTGCGTCCAAAAGGACACACGGCGCTCTAGAAACGGCGGACGAAGCTTACCGAAATCTTGTTCATGCTGGCACTGACGCTGTCATTGCCGGCCGGGAGAATGTCGAATTTTTCGGAGGGAAATTCGACTCGGCGATACTCCAGGCGAAGGCCGTTGGTATTGCTCCAGAGATATTCGACTCCGCCGCCGGCGGTCCAGCCAGACATGAATTTGGCGTCTGAAATGGCCAGCGTATCGTTCTTCACGCTGGTATTGGCAAAGGCGTAGCCGCCCGTCGCATAAAGCAGCGTCCGCTTCCAGATGTAGCCGATTCGACCGCCGACAGAGCCGTCGAGATCCGTGAAAGCCTTGTATCGATAGGGGCCGCCATTGCTGGACGCACTGCCGTCGAAGAAATCGTAGTTCACGTCGACGCGCGGACCAAACAGCAGATGGCCCTTGAGGAAATCATATCCACCGGACACGCCGAGCGTGAAGCCATCGTCATTTTTCAGCAGGGAATTATCGTAGGAGATCTCGCCATAGCCGATATTCGGCTTGATGTAGAAGCCCGTCCACGACGACATGACCGGAGCGTTTTCATAGTTGGGGATCAGAAGATTATAGGGGCCGCTCAGATTGCCGATCGGCTTGAGCGAATCCGGCAGTTCCTGCGCCATTGAAAGGGTTACGGAGGAAAGAAACGCTGCTGTTGCCAAAGCGAATGATGTTTTCCGGGCAGCTTTCAACATGACTTTCCTGAACCTTGTTATGAATTTCGAGCGGCGTGACGATGATCAACTGAAAGCGGGCTTCTTTCAGACTGAGCAGATCTCACCCCGGTGATTTTCTATTTTATGTATCTTGCACCTTACGGCCGGTCAATTGGAAACCACAATATGATGGCCTTTGATCGATGGTTTGAGTGCGCATCGACCGACCATCTCCGTCTGGCCTTGGCAGCCTCGGTTTGCGTTTGAATTAACTCAATACCGACCAGTTGGTATTAATTCTAGATGTCACTCCCAGCGAAACAAGCGCCGGAGCGCGGCGATGCCCGGACCAGGCTGCTTGAAGCGGCACGCGATCTCGTGCGAAAGAAGGGGTTCGCCGCGACAACGGTCGATGATCTCTGCAAGTCTGCAGGGGGCACGAAAGGGGCGTTTTTTCATCACTTCAAATCGAAAGATGCTCTCGGCGTAGCCGTGGCAGATTTCTGGACTGAGACAACAAGCGCCTTCTTCGAAGGTGCGCCCTATCACGCGCCAGGCGATCCGGTTGAGCGCGTCCTGGCCTATATCGCCTTCCGTCGCGCGATCATCACCGACAGAATACCGGAGTTTACCTGTCTGGTTGGCCCCCTTGCCCAGGAAGTCCATTCTTCCGCGCCGGAGATACGCGATGCGGCCGGTGCCAGCATCTTCAGCCATGCCGCAACGCTCGAAGCTGATATTGCCGCCGCCATTGCGGCGCGCGGCATCGACCCGGACGGATAGACGCCAAAGTCACTCGCCCGGCATTTTCAGACCGTCATTCAGGGCGGTTTCATCCTTGCCAAAGCCGGCAATGACCCGGAACTCGCACGAGAGGCTCTGGACCACCTCGACCGTTATGTTCGCTGCCTGTTCAGCGCTCCTGCGCCCGCCCACTCAGGATGACCGAAATGACTGACCGACCGAATTCGCGCCTGTGCATCTTTCTCAAGGACGGGGCTGAAGTCGCCGCGCGCTTTTACGCGGCAACGCTGCCCGACACCACTGTCGATCATGTTCAGAACATACGGCCGAATATGGCGATGGTCTTCTGGACCTGCATGGCTACGCGATACATGCTCATGGATGGCAATGACAGTTTCGCGCCGAAACACGATCATTCGATTTCGATTGCCACACTCGATCAGAGCGAAACCGACCGGCTCTGGGATGCGTTGAGCGCTGGCGGCAGCGAAGGGCGTTGCGGCTGGCTCCGCGATCGCTTCGGTGTGCATTGGCAGATCATCCCGACGGCTCTCGCCCATATGCTGTCCGATCCCGACCGGGTGGCGGCGGGGCGTGCGCAGGCAGTCATGATGGGTATGAAGAAAATCGCCGATGCCGACCTGCCGTTTGCCGGTTCGCTCCGCATGCTGCCAAGAAGACGCGCTCGTGAGCGCCAACTGCCGTTGTGCGGTGATGGCGGTACCGGGGGGGCAAGCAGCAATCGGTGGTGAATGGCGGATGGGGTGGGATTCGAACCCACGGTACAGTCTCCTGCACGCCGGTTTTCAAGACCGGTGCCTTAAACCGCTCGGCCACCCATCCGGCCAAAGTGCCTGAAGCACATTGCTGGCGGCTTTATCATCGGGGGCTCGTTGCGGTCAATGGCTGTCAGCATTGCGGCAGCCAATAAATGATGAAATTCAAAAAAGTTGAGGATGATTGACGATGCACCTATTTCGAGTATTATCCTACGACAAATTAAGTATGCCATAAATCGGTCAACTTCTGGGCTGACATGGCACTATGTTTGCGGCACATTGCGCGTCCGCATCATTTCATGAGGTCAAGCACGCCGGCAAGCGTGTGCGTAGTCGAGAAAGCACTGCATGGACGATTTCCGTTTCTCTGGGGCCCTCAAGGCCCCCGTGGCTCTGATCGCGCTGAGCGTTCTTCTTACCGGCTGTAACAGCATTACCGAGACGGCAAAGTCTCTGGAGATGGGCAGCAAGAAAGAAGTCGCCAAGGCCGATGATGATGCCGACAGTAATGCCGGCATCCGAAGCTATCAGAAGGTCGGAAAGCCCTACATGATCAATGGGCGGTGGTACACGCCTGCCGTAAACCCGAACTACAGCAAGGTTGGGCTCGCCTCATGGTATGGCGGCTCTCTCGACGGTTCTCTGACGGCCAATGGCGAAACCTTTGATGCCGACCATCTTTCCGCTGCCCATACGACCATGCCGTTGCCGAGTTACGCCCGCGTGACCAATCTTTCCAACGGCTATTCCGTTATCGTCCGCGTCAATGATCGCGGACCTTTCGTTGATGACCGGATCATCGATGTCTCGCACAAGACAGCGCAGATCCTCGATATGACCGGGGATGGCGTTGCCAAGGTCCGTGTCGATTATGTCGGCCCGGCCCCTGAAAAACCGAATGACATGAAATTCCTTCTGGCCTCCTTCAAAAAAGGCAAGACGGATCAGCATATTATCGATCCCGAACGCTTTGGCGACAATGCCGCGATCGCCAAGGCCGAGACACCCTCAGAGGTCAGTCAGTCTGTGCCCGCGGATGCTGTCGCCTTTGCCGAGCCGCAGAAGGCTTCCGCCCCCGCGGCCGCTGCCGCTGCCGCCCAGGAAGCACTCAAGCCGACACTGGCTGCGCCTGTGGCCCAGATCACCGTGTCACAGGTTGTCATTCCAAGCGTCGTGCCGCTCCCGACGCGTGATCCCGGCATGCTGGCGCCGGCAGCATCGCCGCCGCAACAGCTCGCCCTTGCTGAGACATCCAGGCCTGTTGGCACCGAGCCGCAGGTTCAGGCTGAAGATGCCTTTGCTGTCATGTCCAAGAACGTCGTGATCCCGGCAACGGTTCCCATTCCGCTGAAAAAATAGCTGAGTTTCGCGCCGCGCTTGAGGGGCCTGGTTCCAATTGCGCGGGTGATTTTGGCTGCTGGCCTTTTGCAAAACCGGTATTTGCTCTAAAGCTCGGACAGGTTTTGGCTGAGAGGTTTCATTGAAGCGCGGATTGTTCATCACATTCGAAGGCGGCGAGGGGGTTGGCAAGTCGACTCAGATCCGTCTTTTGCGGGATCGGCTCGTCACTTTGGGGCACGATGTCGTCGTGACCCGTGAGCCAGGCGGCTCTGATGGCGGTGAGGCGGTGCGCCATGTGCTGCTGTCCGGTGCGGCCGAACCCTTTGGCGTGGCGATGGAGGTGATGCTGTTCGCCGCAGCGCGCAATGATCACGTTGAAGAGGTCATTCGTCCGGGGCTTGAGCGCGGCGCCATGGTTCTCTGCGACCGTTTCATGGATTCGTCCCGCGTCTATCAGGGCGCGACGGGCGGTCTGGAGCCTGCATTCGTTGCCAATATTGAGCGCATCGCCATTGATCATGTTCAGCCGGACTGCACGTTGATTCTGGACCTCGATGCTGCGACGGGCCTTTCGCGAGCCCAGACCCGCGCTGGCGGTGCGGCCGACCGCTTTGAAAAGGAAGATGTGGCGGTGCATGAAGCGCGGCGGCAGGCCTATCTGATGATTGCTGCCACCGAGCCGGAACGCTGCGTCGTCATCGATGCTGCGGGCGGGGCGGATCAGGTGGCGGCGGCCATCTGGCGGGCCGTCGAACCCTTGCTCGGCGAGGTCAGGCATGGCTGAGGGAGACGTGCTCGACGGTGCGGTTGCGCCGGCCGAAAATACCAGGCTTTTCGGACACAAGGCAGCCGAATCCTATCTGGCGGAAGCCTATCGGAGTGGCAAGAACCATCACGCCATCCTGATTGAGGGGCCCGAGGGGATCGGGAAGGCCAGCCTTGCCTTTCGCTTTGCCAACCACATTCTGCATCATCGGGTGGCAGCCGAAGCTCCGCTGACGCTTGCCGACCCTGATCCTGCATCGCCGGTGACACGGCAGATTATCTCTGGCGCGTCGCATGATCTGCTGCATTTACGCCGGCCTGTCGATGCCAAGACCGGCAAGGTGAAATCGGCGATCACCGTGGATGAGGTGCGTCGGGCAGGGCACTTCTTCGCGCAGACTTCCGGCACGGGCAACTGGCGTATCGTCATTGTCGATGCCGCCGATGATCTGAACCGAAATGCCGCCAATGCGATTTTGAAGATACTTGAAGAACCGCCACGTAACGCATTGTTTATGTTGCTGTCTCATGCGCCTGGGCGGCTGCTTCCAACCATCCGGTCCCGCTGTCTTCCGCTACGGCTCCGCCCGCTTGCAACCGATGATCTGATGGCGGCGCTGGCCAATCTCGGGATTAGCGTTCCGGCAGACGAGCGTGACGAGATCGCCATGCTTTCGGCCGGCAGCGTTGGTCAGGCACTGAAGCTGATCAATTATGGCGGACGCGATATCATCGCCGGCTATCACGAGGCACTGACGGGCGGTGATGGCGCAGCGCGGCTGATGACACACCGGCTGGCTGACACGCTTTCCAAGCGCGAGAACGAGGCGATTGCCGATTTTTTCCTCTCCTATCTCGAGGAGGATCTGCAGGCCAAGGCGCGTGAAGCCGCGTTTGAGGGCAAGCTGGAACGGGCCGAGGCGATTGCCCGTTTCTCCGTCGATGCAACGGCAGAGATCCGTCAGGCGCGCGCCTTTAACCTCGATCAGAAGCAGCTGATGATTGATCTCGTCGGCGCGATCCGTGATCTTGGCTGACACCGCCCCTTGAATGCTGTTTTGCGGCATGGTTGGACTTGAAGCCGCCGTGGTCTGGGGTTAAGACCGCTCGAGATAAAACGGCCGTCCGCTCCGGACACCGGCCGGGATGAAACACCAATCGCCCGAAGATCCCGCGCGCTGCATCGCTTGCGGACAACACGGGCTTTGCGCATCGGAACCGCGGGAATGACCGACAAGAAGCCTTATTACATTACGACGCCGATCTTCTACCCCAATGGCACGCCCCATATCGGTCATGCCTATACCATGATCGCAACGGATGCACTGGCACGCTTTAGTCGCCTTGACGGTCTTGATGTACGGCTTCTCTCCGGCACGGACGAGCATGGCCAGAAGATGCAGCAGACGGCGGAAAAGGAAGGGATTGCGCCGATCGAGCTTGCCGATCGCAACTCGGCGGTGTTTCGCAATCTCCTCAAGTTTCTCAACTGCTCCAATGATGACTTTATTCGCACGACCGAGGACCGTCATCGCATTGCCGTTCAGGCGCTGTGGCAAAAGATGCAGGCGAATGGCGATATCTATCTCGGCAAATATGGCGGCTGGTATTCCGTGCGTCAGGAAGCCTATTTCGATGAAGGCGAGACAACGCTCGGCGACGATGGCGTTCGCCGCGAGCCGCTGGGGTCGCCGGTCGAATGGGTCGAGGAAGAGAGCTATTTCTTCCGGCTTTCCGCCTATGGCGACAGGTTGCTGGAATATTACGAGACGCACCCTGATTTCATCGGCCCGGCGGAGCGCCGCAATGAGGTGATCTCCTTCGTAAAGTCAGGGCTCAAGGATCTCTCGATCTCGCGGACGACCTTCGACTGGGGTGTCAAGGTTCCGGGCGACGACAAACATGTGATGTATGTCTGGGTCGATGCGCTGACCAACTACATCACCGCGCTCGGATATCCCGATCAAACCGGTGATCTGTGGGATTACTGGCCGGCCATGCACATCATTGGCAAGGATATCATCCGCTTCCACACGGTCTACTGGCCGGCCTTCCTGATGTCGGCCGGTGTGGCGCTGCCGAAGCGCGTTTACGCCCATGGCTTCCTGCTCAACAAGGGCGAGAAGATGTCGAAGTCGGTCGGCAACGTCGTTGACCCGTTCAATCTCGTCTCGCATTTCGGTCTGGATCCGATCCGCTACTTCTTCCTGCGCGAGGTTTCTTTTGGCCAGGATGGCTCCTATAGCGACGAGGGGATCGGCAATCGCATCAATGCCGATCTCGCCAATGGCATCGGCAATCTTGCCAGCCGCTCGCTGTCGATGATCGTCAAGAACTGCGATGGTCAGGTGCCCGCGCCGGGGCCGTTCACCGATGAGGACAAGGCCATGCTGGCCATGGCCGACGGTGTCATCGAGACGGTGCGTGCGGAAATGAATGCGCAGGCCATTCACAAGGCCACTGCTGCCATCATCGCCGTCGTCTCCGAAGGCGACCGCTATTTCGCCGGTCAGGAGCCCTGGGCGCTGCGCAAGACCGATCCCGATCGTATGGCGACCGTGCTCTATGTCACTGCGGAAGTCGTGCGTCAGGTGGCGATCCTGCTGCAGCCCTATATGCCCGACTCGTCGGCGAAGCTGCTGGATCTCGTTGCCGCACCTGCCGATGCGCGCGACTTTGCCCATCTGGGAGAGGCTGGCCGCCTGAAACCCGGCACGCCGCTGGAAAAGCCCACGCCGGTTTTCCCGCGCTATGTTGCTCCTGAGGATGAAGCCTGAAATGTTGATTGACAGTCATTGCCATCTGGATTTTCCCGATTTTGCCGAGGAGCGTGATGCGCTGGTTGCGCGCGCGCATGCCGCGGGTGTCAGGCAGATGGTGACGATCTCAACACGCGTAAAGAAATTTCCGCAAATAATTGAGATTGCTGAGAAATATGAAAGTGTATTTTGTTCCGTCGGTACGCATCCGAGCAATGCCGATGAGGAACTCGATGTTGATGCGGCAGACCTGATCCGCCTCGCCGGGCATCCCAAAGTGGTTGCCATCGGCGAGGCGGGGCTGGATTATCACTATGATGCCGACAAGGCCGAAGCACAGAAGATCGGCCTTCACCGTCATATCGAGGCTGCCCGCCAGACCGGCCTGCCGCTGGTGATCCATAGCCGCGATGCGGATGCGGATATGGCAGCAATCCTGACGGAAGAGACAGAAACGAACGGGGCCTTTCCCTTCATTCTGCATTGTTTTTCTGCCGGTCGCGCTCTTGCCGAGACCGGTATCGCGCTTGGCGGCTATGTTTCCTTTTCCGGGATCCTGACCTTCCGCAATTCGCAGGACATTCGCGATATTGCCGCTGATATTCCGCTCGACCGGCTACTGGTCGAGACCGATGCGCCCTATCTGGCGCCGACGCCCTATCGCGGCAAGCGCAACGAGCCCTCCTATGTGGTCAACACTGCCCGCGTTCTGGGCGAGGTCAAGGGGCTCGATGCGGCGGCTATCGCCGCCGTCACCACCGAAAATGCCTTCCGCTGCTTTTCGAAGATGACGCGGGTCTGATCCGTGGGATATCGGCGCCGCTTCACCATTCTGGGCTGTTCCTCTTCACCGGGCGTGCCGCGCATTACCGGTGACTGGGGCGATTGCGATCCGCAGAACCCGAAGAACCGGCGCACCCGCGCTGCGCTTCTGATCGAGCAGATCGGCCCGGATGGCGGCACGACAACGGTGGTGGTTGATACCGGACCGGACTTTCGGGAGCAGATGATCCGCGCCGGCGTGGCGGCGATCGATGCGGTGCTCTATACCCATGGGCACGCCGATCATATTCACGGCATTGATGATATTCGCGGCTATTTTCACTCCCAGCATCACCGGATCCCGATCTATGCGGAACCGGTGACGATGGAGCGTATCGTTGCCGGCTTTGGCTATTGTCTGCAGACACCGGAAGGCAGCGAATATCCGCCGATCGCCGATCCTCATATTATCGAGGACATCGACCAGCCGATCGTGATCGACGGCGCTGGCGGCTCGATGCGCTTTTTCGCGCATCGCCAGCAGCATGGCGATATTATTTCGCTCGGCTATCGGCTTGGTGATGTTGCCTATTGCACGGATGTCAGTGATTTTCCCGAAGATGCCATCGATCGGCTTGCGGGACTTGACCTCATCATTATCGATGCGCTGCAATATCGGCGTCATCCCAGCCATTTGTCGCTGGAGCAGGCGCTTGGCTGGATCACCTATTTCGGCGCAAGACGCGCGGTGCTGACTCACATGCATATTCCGCTCGATTATGCGACGGTTCAGGCCGAAACGCCGTCCAATGTCGAGCCTGCCTATGACCAGATGGTGATCGAGTACGCGCTGGGGGAAGGGCAATTATGAGCGAGACTGGCGGAAAGCGCGCGAGCATCGATCGTGTTCGTGACGAGGCGGCGGAGAAGGGGCTTGATATCGCCATTCTCACCATGGAACAGTCCACGCGAACGGCGCAAGACGCAGCCAACGCTGCCGGCTGTGCTGTCAGCCAGATCGTCAAGTCGCTGATTTTTGCTGACAAGAATACCGGTGAACTGGTGCTGATCCTGGTGTCGGGTGCGCATAATGCGGATCTCTCCCATCTTCAGGCTGTTCATGGTCTGTCACTCGATCGCGCGGATGCCAAGCGGGTCAGAGCCGAGACAGGCTTTGCCATCGGCGGGGTTGCACCAATCGGCCATCTCGCGCCATTGCCCGTCTATATCGATGAGCAGCTTTTCGTCCACGATATCGTCTGGTGCGCCGCTGGCCGGCCGGACAGTATTTTTTCGGTCGCGCCGGAGGCGCTGGCCGCAGCAGTCGCCGCCCGCCGTCTGAGTGTCTTTCAGGGCTGAACCTGTTTTCCCTTGAGTGGATGCCGTTTGCCTGGATTCATCCTGCGAGCGAACCAAACGGCGTTTCGCCGAAGCGATTGCAGCGTCCTGTTGGTTGAGGCGATAGGGTCGCATCCCTTGATTGTCGTCAGCTTGCGGCGCATTTCATCATATAAGTCAAACTGCTTAAGCTTTGGCGCAATCAGTGACCGGCGTGTCGCTAATTGGCGCTCAGGCCCGTTTACTTGGCTGCACCATCCGAAAGCTGGCCCTGTCATGGAACTGTGATGTCTATCCAAGGTCGGATAAGAGCTTGAACCGCTGCCTGTAGTGGTATTATGCTCGCTGAATAGTCAATGTGGAAATGTGATTAAATTTCGATCTTTTTTCGAATTGAGCCTTTGAATTTGGAACGAATCCTGATTTGTTGCTCGCAGAACGCACGAAATCGGCGAAATCGGTTGTATTCGAGCAATATCGTCTGAAGGGAAACGACTGAAGAGTTAAGACAGCGACGCGTCGTCACAAACCAAAAATAACGGGGAAGACATGGCTGAAAACCGGGGCGCAGCGGTTAAATATGATAGCGTACAGAAAAGTTATGACGGCGAGACGCTCGTCGTAAAAAAGCTCAATCTGGATATTCCCCCCGGGGAGTTCCTGACCATGCTCGGTCCTTCGGGTTCGGGCAAGACAACCTGCCTGATGATGCTGGCGGGTTTTGAGCCGGCGACATCCGGCGAGATCTATCTGAACAGCAAGCCGATCAATAATGTGCCGCCGCACAAGCGCGGTATTGGCATGGTGTTTCAGAACTATGCCCTTTTTCCGCATATGAGCGTGGCCGAAAATCTGGCCTTTCCGCTGCAATTGCGCAAGGTCGGCAAGGCCGAGCAGGAAGAAAAGGTCAAGCGGGCCCTGGAAATGGTGCAGCTTGATCGCTTTGGCAGCCGTCGTCCGGCACAGCTTTCCGGCGGTCAGCAGCAGCGTGTCGCTGTTGCGCGTGCCCTGGTTTTCGATCCTGAGCTTGTGCTGATGGACGAACCGCTCGGGGCGCTGGACAAGCAGCTGCGCGAGCAGATGCAGTATGAAATCAAGCACATCCACGATAATCTTGGCGTCACCTTCGTCTATGTGACCCATGATCAGACCGAGGCGCTGACCATGTCGGACCGGGTAGCCGTGTTCAATGATGGCGTTATCCAGCAGCTGTCGGCGCCGGATCTGCTTTATGAAGCACCGCGCAATTCCTTCGTTGCCCAGTTCATCGGTGAGAACAACAAGCTGAACGGAACGGTAAAAGAGGTGCGCGGGACGGAATGTTCCGTCGAGCTTGAGGATGGCACAATCCTGATTGCCGATCGCGTCAATGTCGCAAAGGTGGGCGACCGGACGACGATTTCGCTGCGCCCGGAACGCGTGGAGCTGGTGCCGGAAGAAAGCGCCGAAAACAAGATTACCGGCCGGATCGAGGAACTCATCTATCTCGGTGACCATATTCGCGTGCGCATGAATGTGTGCGGCAATGACGAATTTGTCGTCAAGGTCAGAAATCGGGGTGAGCGCCGGACGCTCGCCGTCGGGGATATGCAGATAGTCGGATTTGCCGCGCGCGACTGCAAGGCGCTCGACTACGCCGCATAAATTCCTGGCCCCTCGGGGGCCGGGACAGGCTGCGCCTGTGCAGCCAGAACTTTCCATCAACGAAGGGGAACTTGAAATGACATTCCGCAGGACTATTCTGACCTCGGTTGCGACCATTGCACTGGCTGGTGCCGCGTCGGCCGAGGACCTGACCATCGTTTCGTGGGGCGGGGCCTATTCCGCGTCGCAGGACAAGGCCTATCATCAGCCCTATATGGCCGAACATCCCGATGTGAACATCATCAATGATGAATCCTCCAACGAGGCCGTCGCCAAGCTGCGCGCCATGAGCGAAGCCGGCAACGTCACCTGGGATCTGGTTGACGTTGAAGGTCCCGACAGCCAGCGTCTCTGTGACGAAGGCCTTGCCCAGGAAATCGACCTGAACGATTGGGCCAAGGCTGCTCCGGATGGCACGACCGCGACGGTCGATTTCGGCGATGCCGTCATCAATGACTGCTTCATTCCGCAGATCGTTTTCTCCACCACCTTCGGTTACCGCACCAATGTTCCCGAATGGAATGGCAAGGAGCCGACCAGCCTCTGCGATATCTTCGACACCACGAATTTCCCGGGCAAGCGCGCACTGGAAAAGCGTCCGAAGAAGAACATTGAATGGGCTCTGATCTGCGACGGCGTTGCCAAGGACGATCTTTATGACGTGATGTCGACGCCTGAAGGCATCGATCGGGCGCTGAAGAAGCTCGATACCATCAAGAGTGACGTGATCTGGTGGTCGGCCGGCGCCGAGACGCCGCAGCTTCTGGCCGACGGCGAAATCGTCATGGGATCGACCTATAATGGCCGTCTCTACAGCTTGATTGCCGAAGACAAGCAGCCCGTGAAGATGCTCTGGGACTGGCAGGTGTTCGATTATGACGGCTGGGTCGTCCCCGCCGGCCTTTCAGATGAGAAGCTGGCTGCCGTAAAGCAGTATATCAACTTTGCGACAGACACGCAGCGCCTGGCAGACCAGGCCAAGTACATCGCCTATGGTCCGGCCCGTGCGTCGTCGCAGCCGCTGGTGACGGATGCGATGAAGCCCTACATGCCGACCAACCCGGACAATATGGGCAACTATCTCGTCAACAACATCGAGTGGTGGGCCGACAACCAGGACGACGTGGAACAGAAGTTCCAGGCCTGGCTGACGCAGTAATTTCTGAATGCGCCGCTTCAGGCGGCGCATTTATCTTATTGATTTTAAATAAAAATAGATACCGTTCGATGATGTTGTCTTGCCCGTGGCTGGAATACTGTTTGCGGGCAGGGCGACATGGCGGCGGCGTTGAGGGGAAAAGTCAATTTGGCACAGGAACAGCTTCTGACAACGGATGGCAAGCCGCTGAAGGCGGCTCTGAGACGTGCGCTCCGGCAGGAGAAATTGCGAAACCTGATGTTGATCGCGCCGCTTCTGGCCTTTGTTCTGGTCGGCTTCGTCGCGCCGATCGTCGATATGCTGTTCCGTTCGGTCGAAAACGGAATTGTGGCCGATACGCTGCCAAAGACGGTTGTTGCGCTTTCGTCCTGGGATCCGCAAAAGACCGATCTGCCCGACGAGGCGGTTTACGCGGCCTTTCATGATGACATGGTCGTGGCGGTCGAGGAGAAGACCTATACCCGGCTTGGCTCACGGCTGAACTACGAGCAGTCCGGCATGTCGAGCCTGTTCCGCAAGAGCGGCCGTGCCGTCAAGAAAATGGATGAGGGCGACTACAAGGACCAGTTCATCGCGGCGGACAAGGCCTGGGGTGAGCCTGAGACCTGGAAGATCCTCAAGCTCTATTCACCACGCTATACCGCCGGCTATTTCCTCAACGCCGTTGATGCCGAATTGACGACGGACGGCATCAGGATGAAGCCGGAAAATCAGCGGATCTATCTCTTCCTGTTCGTGCGGACGCTGATCCTCAGCCTGGTCATCACGCTGTCCTGTCTGGTGCTCGGCTATCCTGTCTCGTTCCTGCTGGCGCATCTGCCGCTCAGACGCGCCAATCTGCTGATGATCCTGGTTCTGCTGCCATTCTGGACCTCGCTCTTGGTGCGCACCTCGGCCTGGAAGGTGCTGCTGCAGCAGCAGGGTGTGATCAATGATCTGCTTGTCTGGCTGGGTCTGGTGTCGGACAGCAACCGGCTCGTGATGATGAACAATGCCACCGGCACCATCATCGCCATGACGCATATCCTGCTGCCCTTCATGATCCTGCCGCTCTATTCGGTGATGAAGACAATCTCGCCGACCTATGTGCGCGCGGCCCGCAGCCTTGGCGCCACCAGCTGGACGGCGTTCTGGCGCATCTATTTCCCGCAATCGCTGCCGGGTATCGGCGCCGGCGCGGTGCTCGTCTTCATTCTTGCCATCGGCTACTACATCACGCCGGAACTGGTCGGCGGCACATCGGGTATCTTCATTTCAAACCGCATTGCCTATCACATCTCCAGCTCGCTGAACTGGGGGCTGGCGGCCGCACTCGGCACGCTGCTTCTGGTCGTGGTGCTGTTCATGTTCGTGCTCTATGACCGCGTCGTCGGCATCGATAATGTGAAGCTGGGCTGAGGAGGGAAACTATGCAACTGCCACCCTATGCATCGCCCATCGAACGGATCTGGCATTACAGCTATCTGGTGATTTGCGGGCTGATCTTCTTTTTTCTGGTCTTCCCGATCATCGTGATCATTCCGCTGAGCTTCAATGCGGAGAACTTCTTCACCTTCACGCCGAAAATGCTGGAGCTTGATCCTTCCGGTTATTCGCTGAAGCATTACGTGGATTTCTTCACCAACCGCGACTGGCAGTCGGCGCTGAAGAATTCCGTTCTTATCGCCCCGGCGGCAACCATCATGGCGACCACCTTCGGCACGCTGGCAGCCATCGGTCTGTCGCGTGCGCATGTTCCGTTCCGCGGCGCCATCATGGCGGTGCTGATTTCACCGATGATCGTGCCGCTGATCATCTCCGCTGCCGGCATGTATTTCTTCTATTCCCGCATCGGCATCCAGGGCACCTATTGGGGCGTGGTTCTGGCCCATGCCGTGCTCGGTACGCCTTTCGTGATCATCACGGTGACGGCGACGCTGGTGGGCTTCGACCGTTCGCTTGAACGTGCAGCGGCGTCGCTCGGCGCCAATCCGGTGATCACCTTCTTCAAGGTGCAGATGCCCCTGATCCTGCCGGGCGTGGTCTCCGGTGCCTTGTTTGCCTTCATCACATCCTTCGATGAGGTGGTTGTGGTTCTCTTCGTCGGCTCCGCATCGCAGAAAACCCTGCCATGGCAGATGTTCACGGGGCTGCGCGAGCAGATTTCGCCGACAATCCTGGCCGTCGCTTCCATCCTCGTTGCCCTGTCTGTGGCATTGCTCTGCGTGCTTGAGCTGATCCGCAGGCGTTCCGAACGCCAGCGCGGTCTGACGCCAGGCTGATATGAAGACATGGCGCTGCGACCTTCTCAATGTCGGTCGCAGCTTTAGC
Source organism: Martelella sp. HB161492 (assembly GCF_013184775.1). Classification (GTDB taxonomy): domain Bacteria; phylum Pseudomonadota; class Alphaproteobacteria; order Rhizobiales; family Rhizobiaceae; genus Martelella. The sequence continues at coordinate 113,565 of NZ_JAATVV010000011.1, read as the reverse complement.
GTGAAGGGCCGCTCGACGGCCCTTCTTGCTTGATCACTGACGGTTCAGTTCTTCTTGGCCTTCGCCTGGTCACTGCCTGTGCTGTTCGACGGCGTGATGACCGCAGTCCCGGTCACCAGCGCGCAATGACCAGCTTCGACATAGGACTTGTTGGCATTGTTGCTGGCTGACTGGTAAACGGATGAGGCCGGGCTTTCCGATTTTTTCGAGCTGGTCTTCTGCGCTGAATTCGCCGTTCCAGCGCCGGAGAAATGCGGCTGCTGGCAGACTTCCCCCCGGCGGCCTGAATCGGCTCTCGCGAACGAGTTCGTGTTGGATGTGGAGACATTGTTTCCCATTTTTCCCTCCGTTTTGTTGACGCGTAAGCTGTATTTCACTTACGCGGTAAACCGAATTCGATTGATCTTATAATGGTCGGTCTGCAGTTATCCTCGGGTCGCCCGGTGCAGACCTGCAGTCAGCAGATGCGAAAGCGCCTGCCGGCGGTGATCCGGTGGCCGCCGCATTGCGTATTGAGGACAAGCTCAAACCAATGCGGAAAGAACCATGTCATTCGCACTCCTCATCTCGATCTTCGTCTGGCTCATCGTCGCCATGACAATCGCCTGGGCCATCCAGAGGATGACCGGAAACAGCGGCTGGATTGACGTGACCTGGTCTGTCTCGACCGGTCTCGGCGGCCTCGCCATCGTCCTTCTCAGCGGGCCCGCGCTCACCGGGCGGGTGCTGCTGGCCCTGGTGCTGGTGGCGCTCTGGTCATTGCGTCTGGCGGGGCATATCGGACTGCGAAGCGCCACTGTCAGTGATGATCCGCGCTACAGGGCACTGATCGAGGGCTGGGGCGCGCATGCGGGACTGCGGCTCTGGTGGTTCTTGCAGATCCAGGCGGTGGCCTCCTTCATATTGATCCTGTCAATCTATGGCGCCGTCCTCAATCCGGCGGCCTTCCCCGGCATGCTGGATGTCGCCGGCGGGCTGATCGCCATCGCTGCCATCGCGGGTGAGGGCATATCGGACTGGCAGCTGACTCGTTTCCGGCATTCCCAGAGCGTGGTTGGCCAGAAGCTCGTCTGTGACGTCGGTCTATGGCGCTATTCGCGGCATCCGAACTACTTTTTCGAATGGCTCTACTGGTGCAGCTGGCCGCTGATCGCCCTGTCAGGTCTGATGCCGGGCCTTCATAGCGTCGCCGCCTTTCTTGCCCCGGTCATGATGTACTGGCTTTTGAATCACGTGTCCGGGATTCCCTATCTCGAGGAACATATGCTGCGCTCGCGCGGCGCGGCATTCCGTGTCTACCAGCAGCGGGTGAATGCCTTCTTTCCCGGACCGCGCCGACCCTTGTCAGCTGCTGCTGGCGATATCGGGGCCGCCGAGAAATGACAGGGCGCGGTCCAGTGCGGACATGGGTCAACGCGTTGCGGCAGGAGAGCAGCGTTGAACAGGCCGTCGGATCGACAGCGATGCTGCTGCTCATCAATAAGCCTGTCTATCCGCTCTATCTCTGGTTTCTGGCGCCGAGCGCCTTGCTGCCATCGCTGCTGACGATGTTGTCAATGCCGGCCTACTGGCTGATCGCGCGGCTGGCGAAAAGGGCACCGGATCTGGCGCGGAAGGGGCTGGTGCTGGCAGGTCTGCTGGACACGGTTGCCATCAGCTTCGTGCTGGGGCAGGCAAGCGGGGCCGAGTTTTTCCTGTTTGCCTGCATGCTGCTGGCGTCACTGTGTTTTTACCGCGACGAAACGCTGGCCTCAAGGCTTTCCGTGGTCGCGATCTTTTGTGTCTTCGCAGTGCTGCACGGCCGCTACGGCAGCGGGCTCGGACAGATCATGCCGGATGACGCCGCCAACCTGTTCAAGCTTAACCTGCTTGGCGCTGCGGCCCTGATTGCCTTCATGGCACTGCGCTTTCCGCGCAGCGCCCGGCGTCCCCGCGTCAGATCTTGATGGCTGATTTCTGCAGATGGAACTGGGCGACATCGATGCTGCCCGCAGAAAAACCTGTCGCGCAATAGTTCAGATAATAGCGCCACATCCGCTTGAACCGATCGTCAAATCCGAGCGGTGCGATCTTTTCCCATTCTGCCAGAAAGCGCTCTTCCCATTCCAGCAGCGTCTTGGCGTAGTCCTTTCCGAAGGCGAACAGGTCTTTCACTGTCAGACCGGCGCGTTCAGCACCGGCGCGGAATGTCTCGAAGGAGGGCAGCATGCCGCCGGGAAAGATATAGGCCTGAATGAAGTCGGCATTGTCGCGATAATGGGCGAAGCGATCATGCTCGATGGTGATCGACTGAATCATCGCCGATCCGCCGGGCTTGAGCCGTTGATTGACGGTTTCGAAGAAAACCGGCCAGTGTTCCTCGCCAACCGCCTCGAACATTTCGATCGAAACGATCTTGTCGAAGGCGCCTTCACAGTCGCGATAATCCTCCAGCCTTATATCGCTGCGATCCGATAGGCCGCATCGTTCCAGCCTTTCGCGTGCGAATGTGGCCTGTTCCTTGGAAAGCGTGAGACCGGTGACGTGGCATCCGGTTGTCGACGCTGCATATTCGGCAAATCCGCCCCAGCCGCAGCCGATCTCCAGAACGCGATCCTGCGGTCCAATCTGCAGGCGCGACAGGATGCGATCATATTTGGCAATCTGCGCCTCGGAGAGCGAGATGTCACGACCCTCGTAAAGGGCGCTGGAATAGGTCATTGTCTGGTCCAGCCAGGCTGAATAGAAGGTGTTGCCGAGGTCGTAGTGATAGGCAATGTTGCGCTTGCTGCCCTTCTTGCTGTTGCCGCGCAGCCGATGGCGCAGCGCCTCGACCCGGGCAAAGAGCACATGACCCTTGAGCGCCTTGTCCAGCGCCGCCTCATTCATCACGGCAAGGGCCAGAAAGGCGCCAAGATCCGGGCTTTCCCAGTCGCCGTCCATGAATGAACGGGCAAAACCAAGATCGCCGGATGAGACAAGCCGTATCAGCGGGCGCAGATTGTGCAGCACCAGTTCGGCCACAGGCCCATCCTCGGGCGCTTTGATTGTCGCGGTGCTGCCATTGTCAAATCTGAGCGTCAGGGTTCCATGGGTGATCCGTGCTGCAATCGCAAGGATCATCCGCTGCCAGACCGTCAGCCTTCCCGTTTTACGCACAATCGCGCTCGACATGGTTTCCTCTCTCCTGTCGCCGCCGTTCGGCGATCACATGCTGTACCTTGGCTGGCGCCGGTTCATGGCGAAACACGCCAACCCCCTTGATGAACAGACGCAGGGCTTCAAAATGAATACCGGCAACTATTTTCGCAGACATCAGCGGATAGGCAAGCATGACGCGTAAAAGTTCGCGATCGGTGAGCGGCCGGCGTTTTCCCTGAAAGGCAGCATAGAGCAGAGGTCCGTGCTCGTCAGTCTCGTTGATTCTGACGGCGATCGCCTCGCCCGGGCGGGCGAGGCTGAAGTGGTAGTCGCAGTTCATCGGCATGAAGGGGGAAACGTAGAACTGCTTGGGCGCGCTCTGCCGCACCGTGTCATCATCGCCGTTGACGGGGATGACATAGGTGAAACGCTCATGGAATGTATTGCAGACCTCATAGAGGATCGCGATCAGCGCCCCGTCGGCATCATGGCAGTAGAACACGGTGAGCGGATTGAACACATGGCCGAGGATGCGCGGATAGCAGAGCATGGTGATGCGGCCGCCCTTGCCGTCCAGTCCTGCCTCTGCAAGGCGCGCTTCGGCCCAGTGCCTGAGGTCCGAGCCATCCAGCTTGCCATGGTCGCGATCGTAAACGCTGAACAGGGAAAAGCGATTGTGGGAAAACAGGCGGAGCCGCTTTGACAGAACCGGCAATTCGTCGAGATCGACCAGCAGGCTGAACACGCGGTAGCGAAGCCGGTGCGCCTTCGGCCGGTGGCGAACATGAATCACCTCTCCACGATAGATCGCCGACTGTTCTGTCATTCTGCAGCCATGAGCGGTTGTTCCGGACCGAGAAAGATCCGGCCGGATTCGTTTTCAACGCGCCACGGGCGCTGAATTCCGGTTGCTGCCTCGGCCGCCGCGAGGCCGGATTGCAAGCCGTCCTCGTGAAAACCACTGCCGAAATGGGCGCCGGCGAACCAGACATTGCCATTGCCCTGGATCGACCAGAGCTCGCGCTGGGCGGCGATTGCGCTGCGGTCGAACAACGGATGGGAATAGTTGAAACGCGCATGGATGCTGTCTTTGGCGATCGGCCGTCCGGGATTGAGGGTCAGGAAAAGCGGGCAGGCGGCGTCGATATTCTGCAGCTGGTTCATCCAGTAGGTGACGCAGAGCCGGTGTGTGGGGTCACCGCCCGTATCGAGATAGTTCCAGCTGGACCATACTTTGCGTCGTCTGGGCATCAGCGCCTCGTCACTGTGAAGCACGGCATCATTCTGCGTATATTTGAAGGCTGACAGCAAGGCATATTCGTCGCTCGTGGCATCCGCCAGCATATTGAGCGCCTGATTTCCATGCGTGGCTATGATCACAGCATCGAAGATCTCGGGGCCGCCGCTGCGCGTTGCAACATGCACCTTGGGTCCGCGCCGTTCTATCCGCGTCACCGGGCTCGACAGCCGGACCGTGCCGGAAAAATCTGAAATCATGCGACGGACATAGCTGCGGCTGCCGCCGGTGACCGTGCGCCATGAAGGGCGGTCGGACAGGGTCAGCAGCCCGTGGCTTTCAAAGAAGCGCGTAAAGGCGATCAACGGGTAGGCCCGCATTTTCTTCGGGGTCGTCGACCAGATCGCCGCGCCCATTGGCAGGATGTGATCTTCAACGAAACGGCGGGAATAGCCCTGGGCGTCGAGATAGTCACCAAGCGTTACATTTTCCAGCTCGGCCCGTCTCGCAGCTTCAGGGGCATCGCGGTAAAAACGGAATATCTCATAGATCATGCGCCAGAAGGAAAACCGCAGCAGGTTCGACTTCTGTGCAAACATCGTTGCGATATTGCTTCCCGAATATTCAAAGGCGCCCTGGTTGAGCGATGCCGAGAACGACATGTCGGATGCCTCGGTCTCAACGCCAAGATGGGAAAACAGCGCCGTCAGGTTCGGATAATTGCGTTCATTGAAAACGATGAAGCCGGTATCGACCGCAACGGTCCGCGCGCCGAATGTCACATCCACGGTATTGGAATGGCCGCCAAGGCGGTCGTCAGCCTCGAACAGCGTCACGTCATTCTGCTTTGCTGCAAGCCAGGCAGCAGAAAGGCCGGAAATACCTGAGCCGACGACAGCGATCTTTTGTCCGGTGGTATAGGGATGAGACCCGAATTGCATGTGTTGGTGACCTCCAGTTAACATCAAGCATTACGGTCGGCTGATGAAGCTGGATCGAGCTTTAGAAAAAATTATCTGAATTTTGATCCAATTGCGTTCGAGGGCCGTAGTAGCGGATATGCAAACCGCTGCTCGAACGATGAAAGCATCCGCGAAAACCCGGCCCGGCCCGTCCAGACGTGCCGGTCTACGGAATTTTGTAGCGGGACAGGAATCGCAAGCAAAGGACCCCAACGACGTGCAGGACAGTGCAGCGGACGATTTCGGCAGGGTTCTGGTTCATGTGGCTGCGACACGCGATGTCGCCAGCTTTGAGGAACTGTTCCGCTTTTTTGGGCCGCGGATCCGTTCCTACATGATGCGCCGCGCTTCGGATGCTTCGCTTGCTGAGGAATTGATGCAGGAAACCATGATGACGGTCTGGCGCAAGGCAGGCCAGTACAATCCCGACCGTGGTACAGCGGCAAGCTGGATCTTCACGATCGCCAGAAATGTGCGCATCGACCATATCAGAAAGGTCAATCGCCCGAGCTTCGATCCCAATGATCCGGCCTTCGTGCCGGACGAGCCAATCAGCCCTGATGCCGGTTTCGAAGCCGATGAAAGTGCGGAGCGGCTGCGGGACGCTCTTGGAACACTGCCCGAAGAACAGGCGCAATTGCTGAGAATGTCATTTTTCGAAGAGATACCGCATAGCGGGATTGCTGAACGTCTCGGACTTCCCCTCGGCACGGTGAAGTCTCGCATTCGTGCAGCATTTTCCAAGCTCCGTCAATCGCTTGGAGAGCAATCATGAAGCAGAACATCATGCACCATATCAGCGACGACCTGCTGCTTGAATATGCTTCCGGCGCGCTGGCGGAAGGCTTCAGCATTGCTGTTGCAACCCATCTGGCCTTGTGTCCGTCCTGTCGTCAGCGGTTGTCCGCGATGGAAGAGATCGGTGGTGCGATGCTCGCATCAATGGTTTGCGAACCGCTCGCCGATGATCGCGGCTGGGAGCGCCTCAGCCAGACGCTTTCCCGTTCTGAACCGGTTGCGACGCCGAAGCGGGCGGTCGCCACCCGCACAATCAAGGCAGATCACGCCGTGCCCGAGCCGCTGAACTCCTATCTCGGCGGCGGTCTTGCGGCGGTGAAATGGCGTCCGCTCGGGCTTGGCGCTTACCATTTTCCGATCACGACCGGCGAGGGTGGCGCTTCGGCGCGGCTGCTGCGCATTCCCGCCGGCAAGCCGGTTCCCGAACATGGCCATGCCGGACGTGAACTGACGCTGGTGCTGTCGGGTGCCTTCACCTCGCAAGGGGACTATTTCGGTCCGGGCGACCTGGAAGAGGAAGACAGCGACAGCGAACATCAGCCGATCGCGACCCCGGAGAGTGAATGCATCTGCCTTGCAGTGACCGATGCGCCGCTGAAATTCAAGAGCCGGCTGGTGCGTTTCGTGCAGCCGCTTCTCGGCATATAGGTGCGCGTCATGAAGCTGCATGTGATCGCCTGTGCCGTGCTCGTCATCTGTTTCTCGGCGCTTGATTTCATATGGCTCGGCACGGTGGCTTTCCCGTTTTATGAAGCCAGGATCGGCGCTCTTTTGCTGGCTGAGCCAGAATGGAGCGCTGCATTTTCCTTTTACGGGCTTTATCTGATCGGCATCTATGTCTTCGTCATTCGCGCAGGCCTTGATCGACGGTCGGCGCGCATCGCGGCGCTGCGTGGTGCAGGCTTTGGCCTGTTTGCCTATGGCACCTACGATCTGACCAACATGGCCACGCTTGCCGGATGGAGCTGGGCCGTTGTTGCCGTTGATATGGTCTGGGGCATGTTTGCGACGGGGCTCGCCAGCGCCATTGCGGTGCTTGCGGCCTGCAGGCTTTCGTCGCGCCCCGCTTGACATTCGTCGGCGCAGGGGTTGAAACCGTGCTGAAATCAGACGGTTCTGTCATGCCCCTTTATGCACTGAAAACAAGCTTCGCTTTCGAACAGGACATCCGCAAAAGCCGGTTCGCCGCCATTGCCGCCCCGGTTTCAAGCGAAGAAGAGGCGCGAAAATTTCTCGCAGAGAACAGTTTTGCCGACGCCAATCACAATTGCTGGGCCTACCGTATTGGCGTCACCTACCGTTTCTCGGATGATGGCGAGCCGGGCGGCACGGCCGGAAAACCAATCCTGCAGGCAATTGAAGGCCAGGCGATCGACCGGGTTATGGTCATCGTCTCGCGCTGGTTCGGCGGCATCAAGCTGGGCACTGGCGGGTTGATCCGGGCCTATGGCGGCACGGCATCCGAATGCCTGCGGCAGGCGGAAAAGCAGCAGATCATCCCCACCGTTCCGGCAAGCCTGCATCTGGCCTTCAGTGACATTGCTCTCATGGATGCCCGTCTGGCTGCCGAACCCGCGATAACGGTGTGCGATCGCATTTTCGATGCAGAGGGCGCCCTCATGTTGCTTGAGATCGCTGAAGACGAGTGCGTCAGAATAGCGGCCATGGTGATTGAATACACGAACGGACGCTCGCGGCTGACTTTGCCAGACTAGAGGTCGGTGACAGGTCCAGAATGGTCAGGCGGTCGCAGTCGATGTCGTTTCGCGGGCACGCTCACAGGACTCTTCGCGGATGCGCTGAACGCGATTGCTCCATCCGGGCCCAAACCGTGACCAGTCGGGCAGCGATTTGAGAAAATCGAGGCGTTCGTCGGAAACGGCACCGGCAATCGGCACGGCGTCCTCGACAAGCTGAAGCGCAAGCTGGGTCTGGGGGCCCAGGACTCCGTCAATCGTGAGCAGGGGCGCAAGGTTTAGTAGCTGGTTGAGCGCCTGCTGCAGCCAGGACATTGCGCGGTTGGGACCAGAATTGACCGCAGCGTCAAAGACGGCAAGATCAACACCCTTCGGCAGCTGGTCGCCGCCGATCGGCACCCAGTAATATTGATGGTAGATTGCCGAGACCTCGTCATCGCTGATGTCTTTTACCGCTTGAACCGGCAAGTTCTGGTCGTGGCGAAAGCGATCATAGGTCTGCTGCGTGACGCCATGCATGGTCGCGCCACCGGGATCTTGCGGATCATTGCTATAACCACCTTCTTCCTGAAGTGTGGCCTGAAGGCAGGTCTCGAAGGCGTCCATGGCACTTCCCCAAGCGAGCAATAGATATATATTTACAACCTAAGCGAAATGTTCGACAAAACTGTGGCCGGCGCGAAGTCTGCCCCGGCTTTCTGTCGATGCCGCGAGAACAGGCATTGACGGACAGAATATATCTATTATTCTGGATATATGGATGATAACGATGTGATCACGGCGCTCAGTGCGCTTGCCCAGACGACGCGGCTCGGCTGCTTCCGCCATTTGATCGCGCGCGAACCCGAGGGGGTTCCCGCGGGAGAGCTGGCGCGTGCATTGGGGGTTCCCCAAAACACCATGTCCGCGCATCTCGCGACCATGACCAATGCCGGTCTGCTGATCGGTCAGCGGCAGGGCCGGTCGATCCTCTACCGGGTCGATCTCGAGGCCTTTCGCGGCATTGTCCTGCATCTGCTGCAGGATTGCTGTGGCGGCAATCAGGGCCTGTGCGCGCCGCTGATCGAAGACCTCACGCAGGAATGCCGGTCATGTGCGCCGGCGCAACAAGAAGACGCAGCCGCCGGGGACGTTTCCTGAAGACTGAGCGGGTTCGGAGAACTAGCGCATATCGGCGCCGTTACGGGCGCGGTAACGGCCGGCCGTATGGCGGCCTTGAATGGAAATCGCGGGCACGCGGCGGCATGGATGGTGCCGCCGGGCCTGACGGAGAGGGGATCTGAATGTCCTTGTTCGAACGCTACCTGACGCTGTGGGTGGCTCTTTGCATCGTTGTCGGCGTGGCGCTCGGACATTTGTTCCCGGCGATTTTCCACGGCGTGGCCGCAGTGGAGCTGGCGCAGGTCAACCTGCCGGTTGCCGTGCTCATCTGGCTGATGATCATCCCGATGCTGCTGAAAATCGATTTCGCGGCGCTTGGCCAGGTCGGTCGGCACTGGCGTGGCATTGGCGTCACGCTGCTGGTCAACTGGGCCATCAAACCATTTTCCATGGCGCTTCTCGGCTGGCTGTTCATCGGTTGGCTGTTCAGGCCGCTGCTGCCTGCCGATCAGATCAGTTCCTATATTGCCGGCCTGATCATTCTGGCCGCTGCGCCCTGTACGGCGATGGTGTTCGTCTGGTCGAACCTGACGAAGGGAGAGCCGCATTTCACGCTTTCCCAGGTGGCGCTGAATGACGCGATCATGGTGGTGGCCTTTGCGCCCATCGTCGCGTTTTTGCTGGGGCTATCGGCAATCACCGTGCCTTGGGATACGCTGGTCCTTTCCGTCGTGCTCTATATCGTCATCCCGGTCATCATCTCGCAAATTGTTCGGCGCATGCTGATCCGGGACGGCGATGCGACAAGGCTCAGTCAGCTGCTGCAGAAGATCCAGCCGCTGTCGCTAGTGGCGCTTCTGGCGACGCTGGTGCTGCTGTTCGGCTTTCAGGGGGAGCAGATTATCGCGCAGCCCGCCGTGATCGTCCTGCTGGCCGTGCCGATCCTGATTCAGGTCTATTTCAACGCGGGCCTTGCCTATCTGCTCAACCGGCTGAGCGGCGAGCAGCATTGTGTGGCCGGGCCTTCAGCGCTGATCGGTGCTTCCAATTTCTTCGAACTGGCTGTCGCCGCTGCAATCAGCCTGTTCGGCTTCAATTCAGGCGCAGCACTGGCGACGGTGGTCGGTGTCCTGATCGAAGTGCCGGTGATGCTCTCGGTCGTCTGGATCGTCAATCGCTCGAAGGGCTGGTATGAGCGCAGCCCCGCCGTTTCGAAGACAATTGCCACGCTATCTGCCAGTGAGAAGGTCTGATCATGGACGTCACCATTTATCACAACCCCGCCTGCGGCACCTCCCGCAACACGCTTGCGCTGATCCGTCATGCCGGTATCGAGCCGACCGTCATCGAATATCTGAAGCACCCGCCAGAACGCGAAGTGCTTGTGAAGATGATCGCGGATGCGGGTTTGACGGTGCGGGCCGCCCTGCGCCAGAAGGGCACGCCCTATGCAGAGCTCGGCCTCGATGATGACAGTCTGACTGATGATCAGCTTGTGGATGCGATGGTGGCCCATCCCATCCTCATCAACAGGCCTTTCGTCATCACGCCGCTGGGCACGCGTCTTTCGCGACCGTCGGAAGTGGTGCTGGAAATCCTGCCGCAGGATGGTTTTGGCGGCGCTTTCGCCAAGGAGGACGGCGAAAAGGTTCTGGACGAAAAGGGGAAGCGTATTGGTTGACCTGCCCGCAGTTGAGCTGTCGCTTCTCAAGCGTCCGGATCTGGAAGCGCTTCGCCCCGCTTTCTCGACGCATCCGCCGCGCATCCTGATCCTCTATGGTTCATTGCGTACGGTGTCCTATTCGCGGCTGCTGGCTGAGGAGGCTGGGCGGCTGCTTGAATATTTCGGCGCCACGGTACGTTTTTTCGATCCGTCCGGCCTGCCTTTGCCCGATGATGCGCCGGCGAGCCATCCGAAGGTTCAGGAATTGCGAAGTCTTTCGGAATGGTCCGAGGGGCAGGTCTGGGTCAGCCCGGAGCGCCATGGCGCCATCACCGGCATCATGAAGGCGCAGATCGACTGGATCCCGCTTGAAATCGGTGCCATCCGCCCGACCCAGGGCAAGACGCTCGCGGTCATGCAGGTCTCGGGAGGCTCGCAGAGTTTCAACGCTGTCAATACGCTGCGGCTGCTGGGGCGCTGGATGCGGATGATCACCATCCCCAATCAGAGCAGCGTGCCGAAAGCCTTTACGGAATTTTCTCCGGACGGCCGGATGAAGCCGTCCCCCTATTATGACCGTGTGGTCGATGTCTGCGAGGAATTGGTGAAATTTACCCTCCTGACCCGCGATGCCTCCCATTACCTGACGGACCGCTACAGCGAACGCAGGGAGACAGCGGCGAAGCTTCAGGAGCGGGTGACACTCAAATCCATATAAACACTGTGGGTTGCGGGGAATCACTGTCCCACACGCCGGCTTGTCGAAGGGGCACGAACGGGTCAGGCCTGAAACCGGAATATCTTGATTTTGTCGATCTTATTGGTGAGCGCGCAGGGGTTCGAACCCTGGACCTACTGATTAAAAGTCAGTTGCTCTACCGGCTGAGCTACGCGCTCCCAAGCCGTGATGCACGAAGCTTTCGGCTGAAAGTGCGCGGAACATAGGCAGGGTCTTGAGCAAGGTCAACCCGAAATATCAGCATCCGGATGACATTTCCGTGGTTTTTCCCAGGTGCAATGGTGATTGGCAAGCTGCACTGCTCTGGTCTAATACGAAGCTGTTACGGGCATGCCATCGCCCGACGCGTCCAAGTTGTGCCTTATTGACTGAGTAGCAGGCTGGCGTCGCACGTCTCTGATCGGGTATGAACGGGACGGGCAGAGAGAGCAGAAAAGGTAAGTGCGCGTTGTCGATGATCGAGATTTCCTTTGTGAGTGCACTTTTCGCCGGTGCGCTTTCATTCCTGTCACCCTGCGTGCTGCCGCTGGTGCCGCCTTATCTCTGCTATATGGCCGGAATTTCATTTGAGCAGCTGAAAGGTGCGGATCAAGAGACACGTGCCTCCCGCATTTCCGTGCTTCTGCCGGCCTTCTTCTTCACGCTCGGATTTGCCACCGTGTTTGTCGCGCTCGGCGTCGGCGCGTCGTCCATCGGTCAGTTGCTGCGTCAGTCGATGGATATTCTCTCCAAGGTCGGCGGCGTGATCATCATCGTGATGGGGCTGCATTTTCTCGGCGTGGTGAAGATCCCGATCCTTGCGCGCGAGGCGCGGTTTCACGGCGCCGGACGTCCGGCCAGCCTGACCGGAGCCTATGTGATGGGTCTTGCCTTCGCTTTTGGCTGGACGCCCTGCATCGGTCCGGTGCTGGGCGCCATCCTTGCCGTTGCGGCATCGAAGAATACGCTCTTTGATGGTGCGCTGTTGCTGTCCGTCTATTCGCTCGGCCTTGCCGTGCCATTCTGGATCGCCGCCTTCTTTTCCGGCGCCTTCATGCGTTTTCTTACCCGTTTCCGGCGCCATATCGGCGCGGTGGAGAAGCTGATGGGGGCGTTTTTGATCCTGACAGGGCTTGCCTTCCTGTTCGGTTTCGTCGCCGATATAGCGATCTGGTTCCAGTCGACCTTCCCGATTCTCTCAACGATCGGCTGAGACTGTTGCCGGTCGGGGCGATAATGAGAGAGCGACCACTTGGCCAGCATATTCGGACTTCTGTTTCCCTTTTTCGGGCTGATCGCGGTGGGCTATGCCGCCGCAAAGATCTTTCGTCAGCCCGAGGCAGGCCTCGCCTGGCTGAATATCTTCATCATCTATGCCGCATTGCCGGCGCTGTTTTTCAAACTCGTTTCGCGGACGCCCTTCGATGAGCTGACGAGGGTCGATTTCATATCGGTGGACCTCGCCGCTACCTATTGTGTTTTCGCGCTGATTTTCGTTGCCGGCCGTCTTGTGCTGAAGAATGGCCTGAAGGAAAGCACCATCCAGGCCTTTGCCGCGTCCTATGGCAATATCGGCTATATGGGGCCGGGCATTGCCATTCTGGCGCTCGGTGAGGCTGCGGCGGTTCCGGTGGCGCTGATCATATGCTTCGAGAACGCGCTTCATTTCATGGTCGCGCCAGCGATGATGGCGCTTTTCGGTGATCGTGTTGCCCATCCGGCGCGACTGGTGCGGCTGATCCTCGGCAAGGCTCTGCTGCATCCCTTTGTCGTCTCGACGGCACTGGGCTTTGCCGTTGCCGCTGCCGGTGTCGCGCCGCCCGAGGCATTCAGCCGGCTGATCGACTATCTGGCCCAGGCGGCGGCCCCCTGTGCGCTGTTTGCCATGGGAGTGACTCTGGCGCTCAGACCGCTGAAGCGGGTGCCGGTGGAAATCAGCTATATTGTGCCGGCGAAGCTCATCCTGCATCCGATCATCGTTCTTGTGGCGATGCTGCTGCATGGCGGTTTCGAGCCGGTCTGGGTCGAGGCTGCCATTGTCATGGCGGCACTGCCCACGGCCACCAATGTCTTCGTCATCGCCCAGCAATATGGCATCTGGTATGAGCGCGCTTCGGCAACGATCCTGATTACCACGGTCGCCTCAGCGGCAACGCTGTCGCTGCTGCTGATCCTGCTGTCGTCGGGGCTTCTGCCGCTCTAGGGGCGAAACTCAATTGATCCACCATGTGACGATAGCTGCGATATAGCTGGTTGCGGCGAAGTTTATCATGAGCTTGTCGTATCGCGTCGCGACACGTCTCCAGTCTTTGAAAGGGCAGAATGTTCGCTCGATGATATTGCGTCTGAGGTAGGCGACCGGGTCAAACGGCCTGATCCTCTTTCGGGTTGGATTGTTGGGAATGACTGGTTGCGTGCCGCGTGTTGTCAGGAAATGGATGGATAATTTAATCAAAAATTTGATTGGGTTTCGACCCTAGAGCGCCGTGCGTCCTTCTGGACGCAGCAGGACGCTCTATCTTATTGAATCTACGCATCGTTCTTTCGAAAATCGACAGCGACTTTCGAGCCGATGCGCTAGTGTGGCAGAAGCGCCTTGAAGCCGCGTAGCGGTTCAACGCCTTCGCGCATGGCGAACTGACGCAAGGGCGGGAAAGCGCCAAGCAGCTTCAGGCCGGCAGCCCTGGCCATCTGCACCGGCAGGAAACCGGCCAGCAGCGAGCGGTTGAGAATATCGACGCTGACGGTGCGGCTCCAGACATCGCCCTTGCGTTGCAGATCAAAGCGGTCGCCGGCATGGCGGCCAATCGGCTTTGCCGTGACGCCATCCAGCATGCGGGTCAAGGCAAGAATATCGCGCAGGCTGAGATTGAGCCCCTGCGCCCCGATCGGCGGAAAGGCATGGGCGGCCTCGCCGATAATGGCAATCCGGCCCTTGCCGAAGCGATTGGCAACCATGGAGGAGAGCGGCCATTTCTGCGGCGCTCCCTCGACCGTGACTGCGCCCAACAGGGAGGCCATGCGTGTTTCAATCAGCTGCGAAAGTTCTTCGGGCGCCTTTTCGATCAGCGCATCAGCCTCCGCCGCGCTGACGACCCATACGAGGCTGGAGCGATCGCCGGGCAGCGGCACCTGGGTGAAGGGGCCAGTCGGCGTATGGAACTCGGTTGAAATGTTGCGGTGGGGCAGGGCATGGGCGAAGTTCAGCACCACTGCGGTCTGCGGATAGGCCCAGGTTTTGGTGTCGATTCCGGCGGCGGCGCGAACCTTGGAATTGCGGCCATCGGCACCGACAATCATATCTGCCGAAATGCTGTCGCCGCTTTCAAGCGTCAGCGTGACGGCGTCGTCGCCGGGGAGGATTTCGCTGACCACGGTTTCAAACCAGGCGATATTGGCCTCGCTGGCAACCGCATCGGCAAGCGCGGCATTGAGCATGCCGTTGGGGATATTGTAGCCGAAGGCCGGCAGGTCGATCTCGGCGGCACGGAAATTGACCGTCGGGGCGCGAATCAGCCGCTTGGTTCCGTCGATGATGCGCATCGTTGAAAGCGCTGCGGTTGCGGGTTCGAGATTTTCCCACAATCCCAGACGATCGAGAAAGCGGATCGAATGATCCATCAGTGCGGTTGTCCGCTGATCCTTGCGGTTCGGGGCAGGGCCGATCAGAGCAACCTTGCGGGACGCGCGCGAAAGCGCAAGCGCTGCGATCAGGCCCGCAGGGCCGCCGCCGACAATGGCAATTTCGTAATCAGACATGGATTAACCTCCGGCATCGCATTCGCATTTGTCAGGAATATAGTGTGACATGTGGCATAGCGCGTCAGAAAATTTGGGAAAGACGGGTTTTTTTCGCACCACCAGCGCAATTAAAGTGCATGCTTCGCGCGAAGCGAACTGGTAATGATGCGTTTTTCAAAAAGGCGGGTGAAGGTCAAGGTGATGGGCATGCTGAGAGAGCGGAAGGTACCCTATGCGAAGATTCGCGCCTTTTCCGTTCACATTTTGACGGCTTCAGGCTCCTATCTCGCTTTCCTCGGCGTTGTCGCGGCGGCTGAAGGGCGCTTTGTGACGATGTTCTGGTGGCTAGGGCTCGCCCTTTTTGTCGATGGTGTCGACGGCCCGATCGCGCGGCGTCTGCGCGTGAGCGAGGTGTTGCCCAACTGGTCAGGCGTGATGCTCGACAACATCATCGATTACGTGACCTATGTATTGCTGCCGGCCTTCGCGCTCTATCAGAGCCATATGATCGGCGAGCCCATGTCCTTCGTCGCCGCGGCCCTGATCGTGGTGTCCAGCGCGATCTATTACGCCGACAGCGGGATGAAGACGGCAGAGAACTTCTTTTCGGGGTTTCCTGTGGTCTGGAACATGGTCGTGTTTGCGCTTTTCGTGATCGATCCGCCGGCAAGCGTGGCCATGGCGATTGTGGTCATTTCGGTCGTGCTCACCTTCCTGCCGGTCAATTTCCTGCATCCCGTGCGGGTCAAGCGACTGCGTCCACTGAACCTCACCGTTTTTGCTCTCTGGTCGCTGACGGGGGCCTATGCGCTGATCTCTGCATTTCAGCAGCCGTTCTGGATGGATGTGATCTTCATCGCCTGCGGCATTTATCTCTATGTCATCGGTGCAGTGCTGCAACTCTTTCCCGGACTTGACGCCAAGGCGCTGGAAAAGGCCGCCGAACTTTAGAAATAGCGAATGTGATCACTGGTGTGCAATGCGCAAAGCCTGTTGCGGTTTGTGGCGAAACTGTGCCAGATTACAGCGTGGTGTGGATGGTTTGCCAATGCGTTAAGTGTGGGACGCGGCGGCCAAAGACGTGAATTCAGTTTTTTTTTGAGCTGTTGATAAAACCGGAGGGGCCGGGTGGCGGAAATTCAACCGTCTGTCGGAAACGCATTGCTTTCAGTGCGTGGACTGACGAAGTATTTCGGAGATTTTGCAGCCTGTTCAGGCATCGACCTGGAAATCGGGAAGGGTGAGGTTCACGCGCTTCTCGGTGAGAATGGTGCGGGCAAATCAACGCTCGTCAAGATGCTGTTCGGCGTGCTCGAACCGTCAGATGGAGAGATCATCTGGGACGGAAAATCCGTCGAGATCGAGGCGCCCGCCCATGCCCGCAAGCTGGGGATCGGCATGGTTTTCCAGCATTTCTCGCTGTTTGAAGCGCTGACCGTCGCGGAAAATATCGCATTATCGCTCGATCCCGGCATTTCGCTTTCCAAGGTCGCCGAAGAAGCGCGGACGCTTTCGGTGCAATATGGGCTGCCGCTCGATCCGCGTGCGCATGTTGCCGATCTGTCGGTTGGCGAGCGCCAGCGTATCGAGATCGTCCGGGCATTGCTGCAAAATCCGAGCCTGATCATTCTTGACGAGCCGACATCGGTGCTGACCCCGCAGGAGGCCGATCGCCTGTTTGAGACGCTCGACAAGCTGAAGGCCGAAGGACGGTCGGTTCTCTATATCTCGCACCGGCTGGAAGAGGTTCAGCGCATCTGCGATCGTGCAACCGTGCTGCGCCATGGCAAGGTGACGGGCGCCTGCGACCCGCGCAAGGAAACCCCGGCCTCGCTGGCGCGGATGATGGTCGGAAATGATGTGGCCGAGGTTGCGCGACCGGAAAAGATCGAGCGCGGCAAGGTTCTTCTGGAAACGAGACTGCTTTCCGTTCCCGCGCGAACGCCCTTCGCGACAGCGCTGAAGGATATTGATCTCAACGTGCGGGAGGGCGAGATCCTTGCCATTGCCGGTGTTGCAGGCAATGGCCAGTCGGAACTGTTTGATGCGCTTTCGGGCGAATTTCCGGTGTCTCGCGCCGATGCGGTGAAGATTGCCGGCACGGCCGTCGGCACCCGCAACATCACTGCGCGCCGCAAGCTGGGCGCCGGTTTCGTGCCGGAAGAACGTCATGGACATGCGGCGGTGACGGCGATGTCGCTGTCGGAAAACCTGATTCTTGCCCGCAATCTTTCCGAGGCCAGCGTGTTTCTCTCCGGCGGCATTCTGAAAATCATCCGCAAGGCAACGGCAAGGGCCCGGACGCGGGAAATTTCCGAGGTCATGGATGTGCGCAAGAGCGGCGACAATCCCCAGGCGGGATCGCTGTCGGGCGGCAATCTGCAGAAATTCATCGTCGGCCGGGAGCTGGACCGGCAGCCTAAAGTCATCATCGTCAACCAGCCAACCTGGGGTGTTGACGCCGGCGCTGCCGCACATATCCGTCAGGCGCTTGTCGATCTGGCCAAGTCCGGCTCCGCCGTCCTGATCATCTCGCAGGATCTTGATGAGATCTTCGAGATTGCCTCGACGATTGCGGTGATCTCGGAGGGCGAACTTTCCGAATGTTATCCGGCCGAGACCATGACACGCGAGAAGATCGGCCTGTTGATGGGCGGTTTCCACGGCGAGACCACGGAGGCTGCGCATGCGCATTGAACTTGAAAAGCGGACGGACCGGTCGCGTCTGTTTGGCATATTGTCACCCTTGATCGCTTTCGCGCTGACCGTGGTTTTCGGGGCGATCCTGTTTGCCGCACTCGGCAAGGATCCGCTTTCGGCCCTCTATCACTTCTTTATCGAGCCGCTTTTTGACATCTGGTCGCTGCATGAGCTGATGGTCAAGGCGGCGCCGCTGATCATGATCGCGGTCGGCCTGTCGATCTGCTACCGCTCGAATATCTGGAATATCGGTGCGGAAGGCCAGTTTATTGCCGGTGCGATCGTCGGTTCGGTCGTGCCGATCTATTTCTACAGCTGGTCGTCGCCGCTGCTTCTGCCGATCATGCTGGTCATGGGGATTGCCGGCGGCATGCTCTATGCGGCGATCCCGGCGCTTTTGAAGAATTATTTCAACACCAATGAGATTCTGACATCGCTGATGCTGGTCTATGTGGCACAGCTGTTTCTGGACTGGCTCGTCCGCGGCGCCTGGCGCAATCCTGAGGGGTATAACTTCCCGCAATCGCGCCAGTTCGTTGATGCGGCGATCCTGCCGGAAATGTTTTCCTCCGGCCGGGCCCATTATGGGTTTGCGCTCGCCATTCTCGCCGCCATCGCGGTCTGGTTCATGATGCGCTACACACTGAAAGGGTTTGAAGTCAGCGTCATGGGGCAGTCGGAGCGGGCCGGGCGCTTTGCCGGCTTTTCCTCTCGCCGCATGGTCTGGTTTGCCTTTCTGGTATCAGGGGGGCTCGCCGGTCTTGCCGGCATCTGTGAAGTGTCCGGTGCAATCGGCTATCTGCAGCCGACCATTTCACCCGGCTACGGCTTTACCGCGATCATCGTCGCCTTTCTCGGGCGGTTGAACCCGCTCGGTGCCATCGTTTCCGGTCTGGTTCTGGCGCTGACCTATATTGGCGGCGAAGGGGTACAGTTCACCATCGGCGTTTCCGAAAAGGTCACCCGGGTTTTCCAGGGCATGCTGCTGTTCTTCGTGCTGTCCTGCGATACGCTGATCCTTTATCGCGTGCGCATCGTCTTTTCCCGTCATCACCGCAAGGAGGTGCGCTCATGATTATTGAAGCGATCCTTCTGACCGTCATTACCGCCTCCACGCCACTGGTGCTGGCAGCGCTCGGCGAGCTGGTGACAGAGCGGGCGGGCGTTCTCAATCTTGGCGTTGAGGGCATGATGGTGATGGGGGCGGTTGGCGCCTTCGTTGCCGCGCATTTCACCGGATCGCCCTGGATCGGCATGATTGCCGGGCTTCTGACCGGCATGATCTTCTCGCTGCTTTTCGCCTTCCTGACCCTGACCCTCGTTGCCAATCAGGTGGCCACCGGTCTGGCGCTGACCATCCTCGGGCAAGGTCTGTCAGCCATGATCGGCGAGGATTTTGTCGGCAAGGCAGGCGTCAAGATGCCGTCGATCCATATCCCGGTTCTGGCCGATATTCCCTTCATCGGCCCGCTGCTGTTCGATCAGGATATCTTCTTCTATCTGACCTTCGCGCTGGTTGCCGGAACGGCCTGGTTCCTGTTTCGCACCCGTCCGGGTCTGGTGCTGCGTTCAGTCGGTGACAACCACGCCTCGGCCCATGCGCTGGGCATCAATGTGATCGGCATTCGCTATCTCGCGGTCATGTTCGGCGGTGCTCTGGCGGGTCTTGCCGGGGCGCAGCTGTCACTCGTCTACACGCCGCAATGGGTGGAAAACATGGCGGCCGGACGCGGCTGGATCGCGCTGGCGCTGGTGGTGTTTGCGTCCTGGCGGCCCTGGGGCGTTCTTCTTGGCGGTTATCTGTTCGGTGCGGTCACCATCGGGCAGCTTCACGCGCAGGCCTTTGGTATTGCGATACCCTCGCAATTCCTCTCGGCGCTGCCCTATGTCGTGACCATCGTCGTGCTGGTCATCATCTCCCAGAACCGGAGAATGACCCTCATCAACACGCCGGCGGCGCTGGGCAAGCCATTTGTCCCTGACCGCTGATGTGATCAACCAAGAACTCCGCATTCATTGCAAAGAGGTGAACAATGAAGACGCTCGCTATTGCCCTTGCCGCTTCGGCGGCCGTAATTGCCGGTTTTGGCGCCAGCCAGGCTTCCGCTGCCGACAGTGATTTCAAGGCCTGCTTCGTCTATCTCGGAACCGCCACGGATGGTGGCTGGACCGAAGGTCATGACAAGGCCCGCCAGCAGCTGGCTGAAGCCCTGAACATCGAAACGCCCTATATCGAAGAAGTTCCGGAAGGTCCGGACGCCGAGCGCGCAATCGAGCGCATGGCCCGTTCCGGCTGCAATATCGTGTTCACGACCTCCTTCGGCTATATGGAACCGACGTTGAAGGTTGCGGCGAAATACCCGGATGTGAAGTTCGAACACGCCACCGGCTACAAGACGGCGCCGAATGTCGGCACCTATAATTCGCGCTTCTATGAAGGCCGCTACATTTCTGGCGTTATCGCCGGCAAGATGTCGAAATCCGGCATTGGCGGCTATATCGGCTCGTTCCCGATCCCGGAAGTCGTCATGGGTATTGATGCTTTTGAACTCGGTGCCCGCTCCGTCAATCCGGATTTCAAGACCAAGGTCGTCTGGGCCAATACCTGGTTCGATCCCGGCCGCGAAGCGGATGCCGCCAAGGCGCTGATCGATCAGGGCGTCGATGTTCTGGCCCAGCACACCGATACCACGGCTCCGATGCAGGTCGCCGAAGAGCGCGGCATCAAGGCTTTCGGCCAGGCCTCGGACATGATTGAAGCCGGTCCGGATGCCCAGCTGACCGCGATCGTCGACACCTGGGGACCTTATTATATCGAACGGGTCAAGGCGGTGATGGACGGCACCTGGGAGCCGGTGCAGAACTGGTATGGCCTCAAGGAAGGTATCCTGACCATGGCGCCCTATACCAACATGCCTGACGATGTGAAGGCGCTGGCCGAGGAAACCGAAGCCAAGATCATTTCTGGTGAGCTGAAGCCCTTCACCGGGCCGATCAACCTGCAGGACGGTTCGCCGTGGCTCGCAGCCGGCGAAGAAGCCGATGACGGCACGCTGCTTGGTCTGAATGTTCTGGTTGAAGGCGTCGAAGGTTCGCTGCCATCTGCCCAGTGAACGAGGACTGTTCCTATCGAGAGGCGCCTTCGGGCGCCTCTTTTCATTTATGAACATGCGTTGTTAATCAACTGATTCTGATGCGTATTATGTCTCGAGACCGGTTGTTTCTGCTTGCCCGCCAGCGCTTCACTGGTATTCGTGACGCATCTTCACATTTTTTGAATAGGTCGCAGCGCATATTGGGATAAAAGCAGGTCCGTTGAAATATCGGAGGCCCCATGTCCCGCACCAGTCTCGCCATTGTCCTCGCCGCCGGCGACGGAACCCGGATGAAATCCGCCAAAACCAAGATGCTGCATGAAATCGCTGGCCGGCCGCTGGCTGCGCATGCGGTGGCCAGCGTCGCTGGTGCCGGCGTTGACGATATCGCCCTGGTGGTCGGACGTGATGGTGCGATGGTGGAGGCGGCCTGCCGGTTGCCGGGTGTGGCGCTTGAAACCTTCGAGCAGACGCAACGGCTGGGGACGGCGCATGCCGTTCTTTCGGCGCGTGCGGCGATTGCCCGCGGCTATGATGACCTGCTGGTCACCTATGGCGATACGCCGTTGATCACGACAGCGACGCTCGCCGCCGCGCGTGAAAAGCTGGCCGAAGGCAATGATGTGGTGGTGATTGGTTTTGAGACGGATCGTCCGACCGGTTACGGCCGGCTTCTGACCCGCGATGGCGCGCTTTACGCCATTCGCGAGGAAAAGGATGCAAGCGATGCGGAGCGTGAGGTGACGGTCTGCAATAGCGGGCTGATGGCGATCAATGGCCGCCGGGCGCTGGCGCTTCTGGATGCGATCGGCAACGACAATGCCAAGGGCGAATTCTATCTGACCGACATTGTGGAAGTGATGCTGGCCGAAGGCGGCCGCGCCACCGTTGTCATGGCTGACGTTGACGAGGTCGCAGGCTGTAACAACCGGGCTGAACTTGCAGTGCTGGAACGGCTCTGGCAGCAGCGCCGTCGCGAAGAGCTGATGCTTTCCGGCGTGACGATGATCGCACCGGAAACGGTGTTTCTCGCCTATGACACGGAGATCGGCGCGGACACGGTGATTGAACCCAATGTCGTTTTCGGACCGGGGGCGAAGATTGCCGGTGACGTCGTCATCCATGCGTTCAGCCATATCGAAGGTGCAACGGTTGCCGCGGCAAGCGCCATCGGTCCCTTTGCACGGCTGCGTCCGGGCGCCGTGACGGGTGAGAAGTCCAAGGTCGGCAATTTCTGTGAAGTGAAGAATGCGACGCTCGGCGTCGGCGCCAAGGTCAATCACCTGAGCTACATCGGTGACGCGGATGTCGGCGCGGACGTGAATATCGGCGCTGGCACGATCACCTGCAATTATGATGGCGTCAACAAGTGGCGCACGGTCATCGGCGAGGGGGCTTTTGTCGGATCGAACACCGCACTCGTGGCGCCGGTTTCGGTTGGAGCGAAAAGCTATGTCGGTTCCGGCAGCGTGATCACGGAAGATGTGCCGGAAAATGCGCTTGCCTTCGGCCGCGCGCGCCAGACGGTGAAGGATGGCCGTGCCGAAGTGATCCGCGCACGCACCCGTGCGCTGAAGGCTGAACGGGCGAAAGACAAGGGCTGAAGGAGCGACCATATGTGCGGTATCGTTGGAATTGTCGGCTCGGCAAATGTCACGGAGCGGCTGGTTGATGCGCTGAAGCGGTTGGAATATCGCGGCTATGATTCGGCAGGCGTCGCGGTGATTGCCGATGGCGGGATCGCCCGCCGCCGCGCCCCTGGCAAGCTTGATAATCTGCGTGATGTGCTGAGCGAGAGCCCGGTGGACGGGCTGACCGGCATTGCGCATACCCGCTGGGCGACCCATGGTGTGCCGAATGAAGCCAATGCCCATCCGCATATCGCCGGACGGGTCGCCATCGTCCACAACGGCATCATCGAGAATTTCGCCGAGCTGAAGGCCGAGCTTGAGGCTACCGGTGTCCGTTTCGAGAGCGAAACCGACACCGAGATCGTCGCTCAGCTGGTCCGGCAGAACCTTGAGGCCGGTATGGCTCCACCCGATGCCGTTCTTGCCATGCTGAAGCGGGTGACCGGGGCGTTTGCGCTGGTGATCCTGTTCGCTGATGAGCCGGAACGGCTTTATGCCGCGCGTTTCGGGCCGCCGCTTGCCGTCGGCTACGGTCATGGCGAAATGTATGTGGGATCGGATGCGATTGCGCTCGCCCCCTTCGCCGATGGAATTTCCTATCTGGAAGACGGCGATCTGGCGATTGTCGACCGCGATGACATTACCTTCGTCACCTTCGATGGCCAGACCGTCCATCGGCCGCGCCAGCCGCTGCAATTGGCTGCGATGCTGGTCGACAAGGGCAATCACCGGCATTTCATGGAGAAGGAAATCTTCGACCAGCCGGAGGTGATTTCCCATACGCTTGGTCACTATTGCGATTTCGCCCATGGCAAGATCGCCATGAGCGATACGGGCATCGACTTTTCGAACGTCTCGGGCCTTGCCATTGCCGCCTGCGGAACGGCTTATCTCTCCGGGCTGATCGGCAAATACTGGATCGAGCGTTATGCACGCCTGCCGGTCGAGATCGATGTTGCGTCAGAATTCCGTTACCGCGAATTGCCGCTTCGCCCTGATCAGGTGGCGCTGTTCATCTCGCAGTCGGGCGAAACCGCCGACACGCTGGCTTCGCTGCGCTATTGCAAGGGTGAGGGGCTGAAGACCGGCGCTCTGGTCAATGTCACCGGGTCAACGATCGCGCGCGAATCCGATGCCGTCTTCCCGATTCTGGCGGGTCCGGAAATCTGTGTGGCATCGACCAAGGCCTTCACCTGTCAGCTGGCGCTGATGGCGACGCTGGCGCTTAGGGCCGGGCGTGAGCGTGGAACGCTGAGCGAGACAGATGAAAAGCGTCTCGTGCAGGAATTGTCGGAAATGCCGAGGCTGATGAACCGCGTTCTGCACCAGATCCAGCCGCAGATGGAGCGCCTGGCGCGGGATCTTTCCCGCTTCCGTCATGTGCTTTATCTCGGGCGCGGCACCTCCTATCCGCTGGCGCTTGAAGGCGCGCTGAAGCTGAAGGAGATCACCTATATCCACGCCGAAGGCTATGCCGCTGGCGAGTTGAAGCATGGGCCGATTGCACTGATCGATGAAAACATGCCGGTGATCGTGATCGCACCGCATGACCGCTTCTTTGAGAAGACCGTGTCGAACATGCAGGAGGTTGCAGCGCGCGGCGGAAAAATCATCTTCATCACCGATGAGAGCGGTGCGAAAGCCTCGACCCTGCCGACGATGGAAACCATCATCCTGCCGGATATGCCGGAATTCATCACGCCGATGGTATTTTCGCTGCCGATCCAGCTTTTGGCCTATCACACCGCCGTTTTCATGGGAACGGATGTGGATCAGCCGCGCAACCTGGCCAAATCTGTTACTGTTGAGTGACAATCGTCAGAGACAGGGCAGCGTGCCTGCGGGAGGCTTGATGCCCTCGCCGCAGCATTGAGGGAGGATGGAGTGATGATCATACGCCGTGAGCGTGCCGAGGATGTCGACGCGATCTATCCGCTTGTCGCCAAGGCATTTTACGGCCATCCCCACAGTGATGGCAGCGAGCCGGCCATCATCAAGCGGCTGCGCAAGGCCGGCGCCCTGTCACTGGCGCTGGTGGCCGAGGAATATGATATGCCGGTCGGCCACGTCGCCTTTTCGCCGGTCGGCTTTGCGGACGGAACGGAAGGCTGGTACGGCGTCGGCCCGCTCGCCGTCCATCCGGACTATCAGGGCAAGGGTATCGGAACGGCGCTGATGCTTGGTGGGCTGGAGTTGCTGCGCGACACGGGAGCCAATGGGGCGATCCTTGTCGGTGATCCGGGCTTCTATCACCGTTTCGGCTTTCGCTCCGAACCGCAGATCACCCATATGGGTGTGCCGGCGGAAAACCTGCTGGCGCTTCCCTTTGAGGGCGAGCTCCCCAAAGGTGAGGTTGCCTTTCACAAGGCCTTTTTCGGCGAAATCTAGATCGCTCTGACGTTTCAGCGAGAAGCGGAGAGGCCTTGGAACATCGGGCGGTTCAGATCTTTTGCTCAGGCTCAATTGGTTTGCGCGTCCTTATGCGTCCAAATAGACGCGCGGTGCGTGAACGTCTCGGCCCGTTAGCGGCGCTGAGTTCGAGACCAGCCAGCTCCTGCGACCTGTCGATTATCTGCTGATAGGCGTGGTTTACGGCCCGTGCTGCAAGGTCACTCGTCTCTGCGAGGCGATTGAAGGAGATCGGAGAAAATGTTTCCGGTTTCAGGGAGCTGCCATTGCCGGCCGGGAGGTTGAAAACCGAATAGGCTTCATTGAATGAATGCCCGCCACTAAAAGTGAGCCAAGCGGCTGTCGCAAGCCGCGCCTCTTCGACGGGGAAGGTCGGATCTTTTTCCCTAAACATTCTGAAGGCAAACTCCAACAGGTTGGAAGACCCTGAAATTCCTTCTGCGATCGGTCTTTCATGCGTGAGGGCGATGGCATCGTGGGGGGACAGGCCTGTGTCTGCTGGCTGAAGAATTCTCCGATCCAGCGGGCGCTCGCCGAGGCCGATCTGACTTTCAGGCTTTTCCCGACGGTCCTCCTGATAGGCTAAGCGGATGCCTGTCCGTCTGAAAGGTTGAGCAGAAGAGGGATAACCAATGTGAGCGGAAGAGGGATCACCAATGTCGGCATCTTCGTTCACACCCTGATTGCCTGCATCCTTCCCTGCACCCGGCAGGCTGACCTCATACTTCTTCGGATCTTTCACCGTGGATTGTCGCAGCTGCTTTTGTGGATAGATGACCTTTGCGTATACTACGCTCGCTGAATCGGTTTCGGGCGTTCCGAAAATTGGACTGGCCATCATTTTGACGGCGACATGCAGAACTAGCGGGAAGGAATACTGTCCCCGATCGTCTATCATGTTTCTTAATGCCGTTGGGTCCGGCTTTGTCTGAAAGGCGACTGCGCTGGCAATGTTGGCGCGCCATGAAGGCGGATCCGTCAACATCATGCTTGCGACGTCGCTGCACAAATCTTTTCTTTTGGCCTCGCTCAGTCCATCCAGCACTTCATGCAAATACGTAGCGACCCGATCGCGTGTCTTCAACACGCCATCGCTTGGGTTATCGACGATGTATCTGGCAAGCTCCGTGTCGAAAAGGCGTGAATAATAGCCGTCGTTCCGCCGCGTCTGGAAGAAGCCCGGCTCCAGGTTCTGCACGACCCTGTCAATCTTCGAGGAAAGGCTGTGATCGTTCTCGCCCAGGGTCTGTTTTGCCTTTGCGGCGAGCCAGGGAACGGCCTCACGCCCGGCAGTGCCATCGAGCCACATGGTCTTGATGGCCCGCTCTGTATCGCTTTTCTGTTGTGAATGATTTGCGCTTGTGCTCAGCATGGCGGCCAGGTCAACAAGCGCTTCGCCCGGAGTCAGCATCTTGTATTGCTGAACGGTCGGTGTTTCGCTGAGCGGTCGAATACGGCTTTTCACCAAGAATTCAATATCGCGTTTGCTCAGCTTGTCTTGCATCAGCGACACGATTTTGCCGACACCGTCAACCTGAACCTGCTTGCGATATCGCTTGGCTGTCTTCGGCGCAATACTGGCGCCGAGAAGCGCCCGAATGTTCTCGTCAGGGAATGCGCCATTCCTTGCATCTGACGTGGCCTTTTTCGATGCGAGCTTCTGTCCCGGCAGGACGCCATGAATGATCTTCTGCGGAGCCGCTTCTATGAAGTTTGCAGCGGCGAGTTTCAGGTGGTCGATTTTCGAAGATATACCCATAGCCTTCCCTGACGATGCGGTCATCGCTCCTGGTTGGTCGGCCGGTAGGTTTATATTGATATAAAATTACGTCTATATAGGTTTATTCGACCGATTTTCGGCTTTTCGCACGTGAAATTGGTCGAGTCGAGTGAATTAAAATTATGTATTACAATTAAATAGCAATTTATATTGCGTGTTAAGTTTGTGGTGTTTGTTATGTGTCGTGGCGGCGGTGTATTTCCGCATCAAGCGTTCTCCGGGGCTGACTGCTTCTTGCTGTAGCGCGTACTTTGACTGGCTTTGATGATAGGACGTCGTGGCGCGTCGCTTGATGTCTCGGGAAACTGGCTTCCGGACCAGAACTGGCTGAAATTCGATAAACGCAGACGAAGGGCGGTCCTGGCGGTTAATGACCTGTCGTGTTCACGATCCTTCGCCATGCGCATCGGACTGGCGAAAAGCCGGCCTCCGTGCTGGCACGTGGTGCCCTATCCGGCATTGAGATAGCGGATCGCCTCATCGCGGCGGAAGAGATACAGCAGAACCCGCAGGGCCTCGCCGCGACTGCCGGTAAGCTGTGGATCCTTGCTGACGAGATAGGCGGCATCCTTGCGCGCAATCTCCAGGAGATCGGCATGCGCCTCAAGGCTTGCAAAGCGAAAGCCCGGAATGCCGGACTGGCGTGTGCCGAGTAACTCGCCTTCGCCGCGCAGTTTCAGATCTTCCTCGGCAATGCGGAAGCCATCATTGCTGTCGCGCATGATCTTCAGCCGCGCCTTGCCGACCTTTCCCAGCGGTCCCTTGTAGAGCAGAATGCAGGTTGAGGCCTCGTCGCCGCGTCCGACACGGCCGCGCAGCTGATGCAATTGCGCAAGGCCGAAGCGTTCGGCATGTTCAATCACCATGATCGTCGCATCGGGCACATCAACGCCGACCTCGACCACCGTGGTTGCCACCAGAAGCCGCGTCCGCCCGGCCTTGAAGTCCTCCATCGCCGCCTCTTTCTCGGCTGTTGCCATGCGGCCATGGATCAGCCCGACATGGGCGGCACCAAATGCCCTGGCCAGTGTCTGGAAGCGTTCTTCCGCCGAAATGAGATCAACGACTTCGGATTCTTCCACCAGCGGGCAGATCCAGTAGGCCTTCTTGCCGTCGGCAATCGCAGCGCGCAGACGCTGGACGATATCACCGAGACGCTCCGAGGGAATGGTGACCGTGGTGATGGGTTTGCGACCCGCCGGTTTTTCGGTCAGCTTCGACACATCCATGTCGCCGAAGGCTGCCAGTACCAGCGTGCGCGGAATCGGTGTTGCCGTCATCACCAAGAGGTGCGGCGAGGCGCCCTTGGCTGCGAGTTTCAGGCGCTGATGGACGCCGAACCGATGTTGCTCGTCGACGATCACCAGCCTGAGATCGGCATAGTCAACATTGTCCTGAAACAATGCATGGGTGCCGATGACGATCTTTGCATCGCCCGTTGTCAAGCGCTCGGCAATGTCGCGGCGCTCGCGTGCCTTGGTCTTTCCGGTCAGCAGCGCCACGCCGACGCCCGCCTTTTCCGCCAGTGCGGAGATGCTTTCGAAATGCTGGCGCGCCAGAATTTCCGTCGGTGCCATGATCACCGCCTGACCACCATCTTCGACAACCGCCAGCATGGCCATCAGCGCCACCACTGTCTTGCCGGCGCCGACATCGCCCTGCAGCATGCGCAGCATGCGCTCCGGCTTGCGCATATCGGCAAGAATGGCCGTAATGGCATCTTCCTGCCCGGCGGTCAGTGCGAAGGGCAGGGCAGCGCGCACCCGTCCTGACAGCATGCCGGATGCGTGCACCGGGCGGCCGGGGATCTTGCGCATGCGCTGACGCACCAGCGCCAGCGACAGCTGGCCGGCGAGAAACTCATCATAGGCGAGCCTGCGGCGGGCCGGTGCTTCGAAGGTGATATCGGTCTCATCGCGTGGGTTGTGCAGGCTTTCAATCGCCGCGCGGATGACCGGAAAGCCCTGCTGCTTCACCACGGTCGGATCAATCCATTCGGGGAAATCCGGCAGCCGCGGCAGGGCCGCCTCGATCGCGCGGTTAAGCAGCTTGGCGGAAAGCCCGGCCGTCAGCGGATAGACCGCTTCGACAACCGGCAGGCTGTCGGCCTTTTCGGCGGGAACCATATGGTCGGGATGAACCATGGAGGGGCGGCCGTTGAACCATTCCGCCTTGCCGCTGACGAGCACCTCTTGGCCAAGGGGCAGACTTTTTTCCAGCCAGTCGGCCTTGGAATGGAAAAAGGTCAATGCAAGTTCGCCGGTTTCATCGTGAATATAGACGCGATAGGGCGCATTGGAGCGCGCAGGCGCGGGCTGATGCCGGTCGACGAAACCGCGCACCGTGACGATGGCGCCCTCCGGCAGATAGGCAATGCCAGGCTGCAGGCGCCTGTCAATCACCCCGGAAGGGGCATGAAACAGAAGGTCGATGATACGGCAATCGTCCTCATCCTCGCGACCGGTGAGCCGGGCGATGAGCTTGGCGAGTTTCGGCCCGATACCGGTGAGGCTGGTGACGGGCGCAAAGAGTGGATCGAGCAAAGCCGGACGCATGGATATTCAAATGGACTGACAAGACGCTTTTGACAAGGCTGACAAGCGCGAAACGAGACGATATAGAGAATTCCAACAGGGAAGGTTTTGAACATGACAGGGTTGAAACGCACCAGTGCCGATCTCGAGCCGCGCCGCCGCCGCATGCTTTTTCGCTGCTGGCATCGCGGTATCCGCGAGATGGACCTGATCCTCGGCCAGTTTGCCGAAGAACGGCTTGAGACCATGGACGAGGCGACGCTCGATCTCTTCGAGATGATCATGGCCGAAGAGGACAATGATCTGATCAACTGGATCAATGGCGCGAGACCCGTGCCGGAACATCTGCAGATCCCGCTCTTTCAAGAAATTGCAGCCTACAAGCCGGATTTCGATCCGGTGGTGAAAGTCTGATACGACACGACATGATCGCCGGATTTAACCCGAAAAAACTCGATGGCCTGACCGGAGCCGTTACCATTGCCAATGCCGTGCCTGGCACTGAACCGCTTGTTCTGGCCGAAATGGCGCGCGCCGGAAAAGCCGTCGCCTTTGTCATGTCTGACGGGCAGCGGATTGCCGATTTCGAGCAGATGCTGTCCTTCGTTGCACCGGACATCCCGGTGATGCGGCTGCCAGCCTGGGACTGCCTGCCCTATGACCGGGTGTCTCCGGGCTCTGCAACGGCCGCAGAACGGCTGTCGACGCTTTCGGCGCTCGCCATGCGGCGGCAAAAGCCCTATCCGATGATCCTGCTGGTCACCGTCAACGCCATGCTGCAGAAACTGCCGCCGGCCGAGATCGTCAAGACGCTTGGCCTTTCGGCCCGCGCCGGTCAGGTGATCTCGATGGACACGATCATCTACCGGCTGGGTCAGGCGGGTTTTGAACGTGTCCCGACCGTGCGTGAGGTGGGCGAATTTGCTGTCAGAGGCGGTATTCTCGATATTTTCGTGCCGGGATCCGAAAATGGCGTCCGGCTGGATTTCTTCGGCGATACGCTGGAAAGCATCCGTGCCTTTGATCCGGCAAGTCAGCGATCCACCGGTACGGTCACGTCGCTGGAACTGAATGCCATGAGTGAAGTGGCGCTGAGCGATGAGACCATTTCGCGCTTCCGCAAGAACTATCTCAGCATGTTCGGCGCCGCCAATCGCGATGACGCACTCTATCAGGCGATTTCCGAAGGCCGGCGTTATGCCGGCATGGAGCACTGGCTGCCGCTTTTCTATGAAAATCTCGAGACGATGTTTGATTATCTCGATGATTTCACCCTTCTTTGTGATCACACCGCCCGCGAAGCTGCCGCCGAGCGCTATACGCTGATCCGCGACTATTACAGTGCACGCGCAGAAAATCTGACCGCAGGATCGGTCGGTCAGGCGGCTCCCTATAAGCCGGTTCCGCCCGAGCTTGCCTATCTCAGCGACGGCCAGTTTGGCGCGGGCCTTGATTCGCGTGGTTCGATCCGGCTGTCGCCCTTCAACGAGCCATCATCACTCGGCAAACCGGTTCTGTCCGTTGAGGCCCATGCCGGCCCACGCTGGGCGGTCAAGAGCGATGCACCGGCAGCGGAAGGCGAGCCACGCGTCAATGTGTTCGAACAGGCCGTGAAGCACATCGCCGAAAAGCGCTCCGATGGCGCGAAAGTGCTGATTACCGGCTGGTCGGAGGGTTCGCTCGACCGATTGTTGCAGGTATTGCAGGAACACGGGCTTGAGCGGATCAAGCCGGTCAAGGCGCTGAAGGATATGAAGCGTCTCGACAAGGGCGAGGCGGCGAGTGCTGTTCTCAATCTTGAAGCGGGTTTTGCGACCGGCGATCTCGTCATCATCGGCGAGCAGGATATTCTCGGCGATCGCCTGATCCGCAAGTCGAAACGGCGCAAGCGTGCGGCCGATTTCATCTCGGAAGTCTCCGGTCTCGAAGAGGGCGTTCTGGTCGTCCATGTCGAGCACGGTATTGGCCGTTTTGTCGGCCTGCGCACCATTGAGGCGGCAGGCGCACCGCGTGACTGCCTCGAACTGCATTATGCCGATGAGGCAAAGCTGTTTCTGCCAGTCGAAAATATCGAGCTTCTGTCGCGCTATGGCGCGGAAGGCACCGAAGCACCGCTTGACCGGCTGGGTGGCGGTGCCTGGCAGGCGAAGAAGGCACGGCTGAAGAAGCGGCTGCTGGATATGGCCGATCAGCTGATTGCCATTGCCGCCAAGCGGACGACGCGCTCGGCGCCGGCCCTGACGACCACGGAAGGTCTTTACGACGAATTTGCCGCCCGTTTCCCCTATGAGGAAACGGAAGACCAGTTCAACGCGATCGAATCGGTGCGGGAAGATCTTGCCGCCGGCCGGCCTATGGACCGGCTCGTCTGCGGCGATGTCGGCTTCGGCAAGACGGAAGTCGCGTTGCGCGCTGCCTTTGTTGCCGCCATGAACGGCGTGCAGGTTGCCGTCGTCGTGCCGACGACGCTTCTGGCCCGCCAGCACTACAAGACCTTCGCCGAGCGCTTTCGCGGGCTGCCGATCAAGCTTGCCCAAGCCTCGCGCCTGGTATCCGGCAAGGCGCTGGCGCAGACCAAGAAGGATCTCGCCGATGGCAAGCTCGACGTGGTGGTCGGCACCCATGCGCTGCTTGGGTCATCGATCAAATTTGCCAATCTCGGCCTGCTGATCATCGACGAGGAGCAGCATTTCGGCGTCAAGCATAAGGAACGGCTGAAGGAGCTGAAGAGCGATGTTCATGTGCTGACGCTGTCGGCAACGCCGATCCCGCGCACGCTGCAGCTCGCCATGACCGGCGTTCGCGAGTTGTCGCTGATCACCACCCCGCCGGTCGACCGCATGGCGGTCAGAACCTTCATCTCCCCCTTCGATCCGCTGGTGATTCGCGAGACGCTGATGCGCGAGCATTATCGCGGCGGCCAGAGTTTCTATGTCTGCCCGCGTCTGGCTGATCTGGCCGAGGTTCAGGACTTCCTGAGCGAGAATGCGCCGGAGCTGAAGGTCGCGGTTGCCCATGGCCAGATGGCCGCCGGTGAACTCGAAGACATCATGAATGCCTTTTATGACGGCCAGTATGATGTGCTGCTGTCGACCACCATTGTCGAATCGGGCCTCGATGTGCCGACCGCCAATACGCTGGTCGTGCACCGCGCCGATATGTTCGGTCTCGCTCAGCTCTATCAGCTGCGTGGCCGTGTCGGCCGTTCCAAGATCCGCGCCTTTGCGCTCTTCACCCTGCCGGTGAAGAAGAAGCTTACCGATACGGCCGAGCGCCGGCTGAAGGTATTGCAGTCGCTCGACACGCTTGGCGCCGGTTTCCAGCTGGCAAGCCACGATCTGGATATTCGTGGGGCGGGCAATCTGCTCGGCGAGGAGCAGTCTGGCCATATCAAGGAAGTCGGCTTTGAGCTCTATCAGCAGATGCTGGAAGAAGCCGTGGCCGAAGCCAAGGGTGATGAGGATTTCGGCTCCGCCGACTGGTCGCCGCAGATCGCGCTCGGCACATCGGTGATGATCCCGGAACATTATGTGCCGGATATCAATCTGCGCATGGGGCTTTACCGCCGGCTCGGCGAATTGTCGGACGCGCGCGACATCGATGCTTTCGGCGCCGAGATGATCGACCGTTTCGGGCCAATGCCGGAAGAGCTGCAGTCACTGCTGAAGGTGGTCTATATCAAGTCGCTCTGCCGCATCGCCAATGTCGAAAAGCTCGATGCCGGGCCAAAGGGCGTTGTCGTCCAGTTCCGCAATGCCGAATTCCCGAATCCGGCCGGGCTGGTGCAGCTGATCGCTTCGGAAAGCGTGTCGACCAAGATCCGCGCCGATCAGAGCGTCTATTTCAACCGCGACCTGCCGACGCCGCAAAAGCGTCTCGGCCAGGCGGCCATCATCATGTCGAAGCTGGCAAAGATCGCCGGGGCCTGACGCCCCGGCTTTTGCTTCAGGCAGCGGCCAGCTGGCCGAGCACATCCTTGAAGACCTCGACGGGCTGGGCACCATTTGCGGCGAAACGTCCGTCAAAGACGAAGAAAGGCACGCCGGTGACGCCCATCTCGTTGGCGTTGTCGATCTCGTGGCGGACCATATCGACATCCGAATCGCTGGCCAGCAGCCGCATCACCAGTTCACGGTCCATGCCTGCTTCGGCGGCAATATCCGCCAGCACGCCGTGGTCGCCAATATTGCGGCCTTCGGTGAAATTGGCACGATAGAGCCGGTCGATCACATCATTCTGCAGCGTGATGCTTTCGGTATGGGCCCAGAGCAACAGACGATGCGCGTCGAAGGTGTTCGGCCGGATC
Organism: Martelella sp. HB161492; assembly: GCF_013184775.1. Classification (GTDB taxonomy): domain Bacteria; phylum Pseudomonadota; class Alphaproteobacteria; order Rhizobiales; family Rhizobiaceae; genus Martelella. The sequence goes on along the minus strand of NZ_JAATVV010000011.1, from coordinate 80,073 downwards.
AAGATACGCTCGAAGTGGAATTCAATGCCCTCGGCCTTGCCCATCTCGGTCAGCTGGGCATGCATCTCGTCGCGGCGCTCGGCCGAGCCGAGTTTTTCCGCCAGCATCGCCTGATTGTCGACGCCTTCTTTCGGCACGGTGGGATCAAGCTCGAAAGGGCGCCACTGCACAACAACCTCAGCTTCATCGCCGAGCGAACGGATCGCATTGTCGAGGCGGGCCTTGCCCAGATAGCACCAAGGGCAGACGACATCGATAATGGCGTCAACGGTGACGGTTTTCATGCCGTTCCTTTCTGTTCGGGCGCGGCGACAGACGGTCGTCTGCCGCCACGCGGGGCAGCACATTACTGCGCGGTCTTATCCCACCAGGTCGGCAGTTGGAAACCGTAAATCGGCGTTTCTTCGGGATGCTCGATATCCGCCCAGCGTGCGACCCGCTGGCCATCATCGTGATAGAGCGGCAGAACATAATGGCCGGCTACCAGCAACCGATCGAGGCCCCGAACGGAATCCTCGAAATCTTCCGTTGATTTGGCTTGCACCATCGAGTCAATCAGATGGTCGACATCGGGGCTGTCAACGCCGGCGAAATTGAAGGACCCTTCCATATCGCGCGACTGCGAGGACCAGCGATAGATCTGTTCCGACCCCGGAGACAGGGATGATGTGTAATAAAATCCCGGGGCTGCCAGAACGACCATGTCGTAGTCGAATGTGTTCAGCCGCTTTTGATACTGCGCGTCATCGACCGTGCGGATATCGAGATTGACGCCAATCAGATTGAGTGAGTGCTGATAGGCGAGAGCCAGTTTTTCCGTCAGCTCGTTGGTGGTCATGATCTCGAAGGAAAGCGGTTTGCCGTCCGGACCGATCATCTTGCCGTTCTGGATCGTGTAACCGGCGGCAGCCAGTTCCTTCACCGCCGCACCCAGCACCTTGCGGTCAGCGCCCGAGCCATCGGTCACCGGCATGGCATAGGTGCCGTCGAGCAAAGCAGGGTCCATGGTCTTGGCGGCATCGCCCAGAAGCGCGATCTCATGATCGCTGGCCTTGTTGCCATAGGCGCCGAGGCTGGAATTCTGCCAGAAGCTTTCGGTGCGCTGATAGGCATTGCTGAACAGCGTCTTGTTCACCCATTCGAAATCGAACACGTCCGAGAGCGCCTCACGCACCCTCTCGTCAGCGAAAATCGGCCGCCGCGTATTGAAGACGAAACCCATCATGCCGGTTGGTGTCCTGGGGTGAAACACATCCTTGACCACCTTGCCGTCGCTGACGGCGGGGAAATCATAGGCGCGATCCCAATGGCTCGTATCTGATTCGAGATAGACATCGACATCACCCTTCTTGAAGGCCTCGAACAGCGAGGAATCCTGAAGGTAATAATCGACCGTAATCTTGTCGTAGTTGTCGACACCAACCTTGGACGGCAGATCCTTGCCCCAGTAATCCGGATTACGCTTGTAGACGATGCGCTGACCGGGCTCGATCTTGTCGATGAGATAGGGCCCGGAGCCGACGGGCATCGCCATCGTATCCGTATCGAACGTGTCGGCATTGGTCGCATGTTCGGGAAAGACCGGCATCAGCGCGAAGATCAGCGGCGTCTCGCGGTTGGCATTCTCGTTGAAGGTGAATTTCACCGAATGCGCGCCGACCTTTTCCATCTTGTCGACCAGTTTCAGCCGGTTGGAATAGGGCGGGCGGCCCTTCTCCGCCAGAAGCTTGAAGGTGAACATGACGTCTTCCGGTGTCACGGGCTGGCCATCGGACCACTTGGCGTCCGGGTTGAGGTTGAACTGGATATAGCTTCGCGCTTCATCCCATTCGACCGATTCGGCCAGAAGACCGTAAAGCGTGAAGGGTTCGTCGCGCGAGCGCTCCATCAGCGGCTCATAGATGAGATGGCCGAACTGTTCTTCCCACGTTCCGCGCGCTGAAGACCGCATGCCCTTGATGACGAAGGGATTGAGGCTGTCGAACGAGCCGATGACACCATAGGTGATTTCACCGCCCTTTTTGACGTCCGGATTGACGTATGGAAAATGCTGGAAATCGGCAGGCAGGGCAGGATCGCCATGCATGGCGATGCCATAAAGCGGATCGGCAAGTGCCGGGCTAGAAAGCAGGAGGGCCAGAATCAGCGGAACACCGGGACGCATCGATTCACCTTGTATTAATAATGACATTCGCAAGCGTATCATGACGATCTGCAGGACGGAAATATCAAACGCATTTTCCGCTTTAACGCGCATTTTTCTGCGATCGGGGCTTTCTCTGTGTGATATCCAAGGCTATCAGAGAGTGACTTTGCGGCGAAGGTTGCCGCAATTCGGTAACAATGCCACGTCATGGTCAAATCAAATTGATCTGATTGCAGAAGACTAGGAGAGAATTTTCATGCTTTCACGAGCCAATAAAATGAAGCATGTCGCGCTTTGCGTTTTCGCGATTGCCGGTTTGGCTGCGACGGGGGCTTCGGCTCAGGAACAGCAGGCGGCTCCGGCCCCGGCTGCTGCACAGGGCGGCGCTCCGGCTCGGGGCTGGTTCAAGACCTGCAACCCGGCTGGCGATGTCAATGTCTGCGTTGTCCAGAACATTGCACGCGCTGACAATGGTCAGATTCTGACGGCCGTTGGCCTCATCACAGCGACGGGCGCACAGAATCAGCGCATCCTGGAAGTCACGGTTCCGACGTTCCGCGCCATTCCGGCCGGCATTGCCATGCAGATCGACAACAACAAGCCGGTCACGCTTCCCTATGCCATCTGCACCAGCGACAAGTGCGTTGCACATGCGCAGCTGACGGACGATCTCGTCAATGCGTTGAAAAAGGGCGGCAAGGTTACCTTCACATCTGTCAATTTCCGCGGGCAGCCCAATCCGGTGGAAGTCACGCTGAGCGGTTTCACCGCTGCCAATGACGGCGATCCGATCAGCCAGCCTGATCTGGTCGAGAGCCAGCGCAATCTCGACGAATCGGTCAAGAAGATGGCCGATGATCGTCGCAAGAAGATTGAGCAGGCCCAGCAGAGCGCGACCGGTTCGGCCGCTCCGGCAACGACCGGCAATTAAGGCCAGCAATTTTGACCGCATCAGCGGTTGCGAAAAACCCGCCGGTTTGCTCCGGCGGGTTTTTTGTATCGCGTTTCTGCTGGCTCAGTTCGTTTCGTCGGGCCGGACACAAACAAAAAAGGCCGGCATGGCGCCGGCCTTTTTCAAGAATGCGGTTCTGATCAACGTTCGCTGATCGGAACGAAATCGCGCTTCGGAGCACCGGTGTAAAGCTGGCGCGGACGGCCGATACGCTGTTCCGGATCTTCGATCATTTCGCTCCACTGGGCGATCCAGCCAACGGTACGGGCCAGAGCGAAGAGAACGGTGAACATGGTCGTGGGGAAGCCCAGCGCCTTCAGCGTGATGCCGGAATAGAAGTCGATGTTCGGGTAGAGCTTCTTCTCGATGAAATAGGGATCGGTCAGAGCGATCTTTTCGAGTTCCATCGCGACGTCGAGCAGCGGATCATCCTTGATGCCGAGCGTGGTCAGCACTTCATGGCAGGTCTTCTGCATGATCTTGGCGCGCGGGTCATAGTTCTTGTAGACGCGGTGGCCAAAGCCCATCAGGCGGAAGGGATCATTGCGATCCTTGGCGCGGGCGATGAATTCCGGAATACGGTCAACCGAGCCGATTTCCTGCAGCATGTTGAGGGCTGCTTCGTTGGCGCCGCCATGCGCCGGACCCCACAGGCAGGCAATACCGGCTGCAATGCAGGCGAACGGGTTCGCGCCCGACGAACCGGCCAGACGGACGGTCGAGGTCGAGGCGTTCTGCTCGTGATCGGCGTGGAGAATGAAGATGCGGTCGAGCGCGCGGGCCAGAACCGGATTGACCTTGTATTCCTCGCACGGCGTGGCAAAGCACATATGCAGGAAGTTGGCAGCGTAATCGAGATCATTGCGCGGGTAGATGAAGGGCTCGCCAACCGAATATTTGTACGCCATCGCGGCGATCGTCGGGATCTTTGCGACGATGCGCATGCTGGCAATCATGCGCTTGCGCGGATCGGAGATGTCGATCGAGTCGTGGTAGAAGGCCGACATGACGCCAACAGCGCCGCAGATGATGGCCATCGGGTGTGCATCACGACGGAAGCCGGAGAACAGACGCGTCATCTGCTCATGGATCATCGTGTGATGGGTAATGCGGAAGTCGAAATCCTTCTTCTGCGTTGCGGTGGGGAGTTCACCGTAAAGCAGCAGGTAGCAGACTTCCAGGAAGTCGGCATCTTCGGCCAGCTGCTCGATCGGATAACCGCGATGCAGCAGGATTCCTTCGTCACCATCGATATAGGTGATCTTCGATTTGCACGACGCCGTCGAGGTGAAACCCGGGTCATAGGTAAACATGCCCGTTTCTTTGTACAGCGCGTTGATGTCGATGACCTTGGGGCCGAACGTGCCGGATTCTACCGTGAGCTCGAGATCCTTGTCGGCGAGCTTCAGCGTGTTCGTTTCCGTCATACTATCCTCCAAACTGGCAGGCTGACAGCGCCTGCTGAATATTCATGGATTATAATAACTAGCTATCTGATCGAGAGGACGCTGCCAAGCCACCCAAAGGGCGATAAAGCAGCGCAATTGATCTTTGATAGTTGCGTTTAGCAAGTTTTTTGCCGGTCTGAAAAGAGGATTTTTATCAAGGGCGCCATCTGCAACGATTGCAAAAGCCCGATTGACGCGTCACGATGCAGCGTTGAAACATGTGATGGGTACGCGCTATGGATGAACGTGATGCCTGGCTGAGCGATCTGACGTGGGAACGCCCGGCAAATGGGGGCGAAAATCGCGGGGGGAACCGTACGGAGGCTGCCTCGGAGAGCCAGCAGCTGCCCCATCATCCATTGCGCCAGAGGCCGCTTTTCTCAGATATTTTCTTGCGCCAGATTGCCAGAGCGCGTCGTTTCGTCGCGTCATCACTGGCTGACGAAAGCGCCCATGGCCGCGCCTTCCTGTTTTCGCCGGTTTTCATCGGCGCTGGCGCTGCGTGGTGGCTGGCACGGCCTTTCTCGCCCGGGCTCATCAGTCTCATCCTGCTGACATTGCTGTCGGCATTGGCCGCGGTGAGTCTGCGCTATTCCCGACGTGCTCTGGCCTTTGCCGCCGCGGCCGTGGCGCTGTTTCTGGCGGGCGGCTTGCTGGCTCAGCTCGAAACGGCACGCCGATCAACGACCGTGCTCGATTCAACGGTCACGACCCATGTCACCGGTCAGATCGAAGCGCGCGAGCGAACGGGAGAGACGAGCTGGCGCTATCAGATCCAGTTGCTCAAGACGGATGATCCTGTCATTCAGCGGCCGCCCGAACGCCTCACGCTGGTGGCGCGGGGCGGCGATGCGGCAGGCTTTGCTGTCGGCAGTGTCATCAGCGGCACGGCGCGGCTGTCGCCGCCTTCGGGGCCGGCTTTGCCCGGGCTCGTCGATTTCGCCTTCCTGTCCTATTTTGACGGCATCGGTGCCATCGGTTTCTTCTATGGGCCGCCGCAGCTTGCCCATGATATTGCTGCAACCGATGGATTAGCGCGGCGGATGGCGCTGGCGATCGAACAATTGCGTGATGCCATCGGCGAACGCGTTCGAGCGGTTCTACCCGGCGAATCAGGGGCTTTCGCCAATGCGATCATCATCGGCGAACGGCGCGGCATGGCCGACACGACACTGAATGCGCTGCGCAATGCCGGGCTTGCACATGTGATCGCGATATCCGGTCTGCACATGGCTTTGGCTGCCGGCATATTCTTCGCCAGTCTCAGGATCGGCTTTGCGCTATTTCCGCGCTTCGCCGAAGCCGTCGCCACCAAGAAGATCGCGGCTGGCGGTGCCTTGTGCACGGCGTCCCTCTATCTGGCGATATCGGGCATGCAGGTCTCTGCCCGCCGTGCCTTCATCATGCTGGCCATCATGCTGATCGCGGCGATCTTCGATCGCGCGGCGCTCAGCCTGCGCAATGTTGCCGTGGCGGCGATCATCGTCCTTTTCTTCTGGCCTTCCGAAGTGCTGGGGCCAAGCCTGCAAATGTCGTTTGCCGCAACCGCAGCCTTGATTTCCGGTTACGGCCTCTGGGTCGGCCGCACGGCGGAACGCGGGGAGGGGCTGGCAAGACTTCCGGCCTATGTCCAGCTGCCGATCGCATTTCTGGGCGGCATCATGCTGACATCCCTGATCGGCGGTGTGTCGACTGCTCCCTATGCGCTTGAGCACTTTCACCGCGCGGCACCCTATGGTCTGCTCGGAAATCTGCTGGCGATGCCGGTCATCACGCTGATCGTCATGCCGGCCGGGCTGATGGCAATGCTTACCATGCCCTTTGGCCTCGATGCGCCCTTCCTCATCCTGATGGGCAAGGGGCTTGACGTCGTGATTTCCATCGCCCGGCATGTCGACGCGCTGGGTGGAATGATCAATACCGGGCAGCCGCCACGGGGCTTTCTGCTGTTGTTCAGCGCCGGCTTTGTCATCGCGGTCTTCCTCAAGACCAGATTGCGCTGGCTTGGGCTGCTGCCAATCGCAGCATCAATGCTGCTGTTCGTATTGACGCGCCCACCCGATCAGACCGCCATTCTGATCGCAGAGAATGCCAGTCTGGTCGCGATTGTCTCGGATCGGGTACCGAGCCTCAGCCGCAGCCGCCCGCCATCCTTCATCTATGACCAATGGCAGCAGGCGCTGCGGCTGAAAAAGGCGGTCGACCCGCTCACAACCAAGGCCGAGACGGCCGTTCCCGATGCCGACGCGCCGCTTGCCGCCGACCAGTTTGCCGCCGCCGGACGCGAGATGGATGAAACCCTCAATGAGGCGCGCAGAACCATCGGCCGCTTCGTCTGCCGCGACAAGACATGGTGTATCGCCGTCACGCCCGACGGCCCGGCCGTTGCTGTAATTACGGGTCATAAAGCCTATGCCCAGACGGCCTGCGATCACGCCGAGATCATCATCACAACCCGCAATCCCGGATTTGACCGCTGCCGTTCGGGCAGCTTTCTCGTCACGCCGTCATTGCTGCGCCAGGCCGGTGCTCTGCGTCTCGATCGCGTCGCGCCGAAAGCCAATTCCGTCTCCGCGGCATTGCAGACGACTAAGGCCGCGGCGCCCGATCCTGCAGGCGCCAAACCGCGAAGCATTGATGCACAAGGAGCCACCGACCGGAATGCCTATTCGGAACGACCCTTCGGCGATGACCGCAAGACAGGCAACAGTTTCAGCTGCGACGGGGGCAAATCCAGCCTGCAGCGATCCGGCTGCATTCGCTTTTCCGTGACGCCCGCGATCAGCAATATCACCCGTGCATGGCAGCAGCACCGTCTCTATGACTGGCATTCGCGGTCCTTTGCGACGCCATCACCACTCCCTGCCGATGTCAGCTTCAGTGGTAGCGCCGGATAAGCCCGACAAGTTTGCCCTGCACCTTGACCTGATCGGCGGCGAAAATCCGGGTCTCATAGGCCGGATTGGCCGCCTCCAGCGCAATGGAAGCCCCCTTGCGGCGGAACCGCTTCAGGGTCGCTTCCTCGTCATTGACGAGGGCAACGACAATGTCGCCGGGCGTGGCAGAGTTCACATTGCGGATGATGACCGTATCACCGTCGAAAATGCCGGCTTCGATCATCGAATCGCCCTGAACCTCCAGCGCATAATGTTCGCCCGTACCGAGCATTTCCGCCGGCACGGCGATATCATGCGTATTTTCCTGAATGGCCGAGATCGGCACACCGGCGGCGATCCGTCCCATGATCGGCACCTGAGCCACATTCTCAGGAACGGATGCTGCCTTGACCTCCGGCTTTTCTGTCTTTTTGCCGAGGCTGCCTTCGATCACGCTGGGTGAAAAGCCGCGACGGGGCTGCTGGCTGGCAACATAGCTCTCCGGCATGCGCAGGATTTCCAGTGCCCGCGCCCGGTTGGGCAGGCGTCTGATAAAGCCACGTTCCTCCAGCGCTGTGATAAGGCGATGGATGCCCGACTTGGAGGCAAGATCAAGGGCTTCCTTCATCTCGTCGAAGGACGGAGGGATCCCCGTCTCTTTCATCCGTTCATGGATGAATAAAAGCAGTTCCTGTTGCTTGCGCGTCAGCATTTGTGGTCACCACCAATTCGAAACAAATACGGAACGGACTATATCTGTTCCTTATGTGTTCTGCAAGCGATCCGGTGAAAAAGTATCTATCTGTCAGGGTTTTGGCTGACATCGTGTGTCGCGATATAGTCCTGAACGAGATCGGATGCGGTGCGCTCGAAAAGCGGAAATCCGAGCGCCCGAGCCCGGCCGGCGGCAAAGCGCTGCGGGAAGTCGCGCGCCTCATAAGAAGGAGGGGTCTGACGTTTTACCAGCGACACGCCGTGTTCGCCGGCCACCGCGCCGAGCGCCTCCAGCAGCGCGCCGACCGTCACCGAAACTCCGGGCATTGTGAGGGCGCGGCACGCCGTCAGGGCCGGGGCTGGAAGCGCTGCGGCATGGATCAGCTGGGCGAGAGCCGTTTTCGGCGAGGCCAGCCAGTGGCGCACGTCATCGGAGGCAGGAAGAACCGCATGTCGATTATGAAGAGGTTCCCTTATGATGTTGGAGAAGAAGCCTGAATTGCCATGTGTTGCTTCGCCGGGGCGGACGGCGATTGTCGGCAACCGGAGGCAGATTCCATCGAGAAACCCCATGCGCGAATAGTCGGCAATCAGGGTCTCGCTCATCAGCTTTTGCGCCCCATAGGAGCTGTCGGGACGCGGCATGGTATCGTCCTCGATCAGAGCCGGAAAGGGCGCGCCGTACACGCCGATCGAGGATGCGTGGACCAGCCGCGGGCAATAGCTGCTGCCCGCCTTTCTGAGGCCTTCGGCAAGCGCGCGCACCGTGTCGAAATTGATGTGATAGCCGATCGCGAAGTCACGGTCAGCCTGTCCCATGGCGGTGGCGGCAACGTGGAAAATCATCTCCGGGCGTGAGGCCAGCACGGTCTCGACAATGCGACTGTCTGCGGCATCGCCGAGCACCTGCGTGACCCGTCCGTCGTCAAATCCGGGCTCCGGCGGGCGGATATCGCAGAGAATCAGTTGATCGATCACCTGATCTTTGATTCGGCCTGCCGTCAGTAGTTCGCGGGTGAGCGCGTGGCCGATCATGCCGGCGGCGCCGATAACGGCGATGCGCATAGATGTTCTCCTTATGCGGCAGGGCGCGCAGTTGCACGCGTCCTGCCCGGATTTTGTTCAGCTGTTGACGCGCGGATGGATTGGCAGCGCGCGTTCCGTCGCCTTAGCATACATCTGGTCGAGATAGGGACGAACATCGGCGGCGCCCTTGCTCATGGCCGGGCAGATGTCGCGTTCAAAGCGGGCAGCCGCTTCAGCGATCTCGCCGCGCAGATCATCTTCGCTGATGGCGGTGAGCTTTCGGTCACGCATGACAACCTTGCCACCGACGATGGAATGGGTCACCACGTCCGAATTGACCGAAAAGGCGATCTTCTTGATCGGATCATGCAGCGGCATGAAGCCCCAGTCATTCCTGTCCATGAGGATGATGTCGGCGAGCTTGCCTTCCGCCAGCGTGCCGACGTCCTCCTGCATCAGGCTGGTCCGGGCAGCGGATGTCGTTGCCATGTCATAGACGTCATGGGCAGAGATCCAGTCGTTGTAGTCGAATGTGCCGATCTTGTGCAGGCCAGCGGCAACCTTGAAGGCGACGAAGATGTCGGCGGTATCGGCGGAGGCAACGCCATCGCAGCCGAGCGCGACATTGACGCCCGCCTTCATCATCTTGCGGACCGGGGACACGCCTGAGCCGAGCTTGAGATTGGCGAGCGGATTGTGGGTGGTCGAGCATCCGGCAGCGCCCATGGTGGCAATGTCGCTGTCGGTCAGCCAGATGGCGTGGTTCATCGTCAGGCGATGGGTCATCAAGCCCATATCCTTGAGGAATTCGACCAGCGTGCGGCCGTATTTTTCCTGGCCGGTCACGGCCTGCGTCTTGGTTTCCAGAACATGGCAGTGAACGGGAAGGTTTCGCGCCTCGGACAGGCTGGCGACCTCCTGCAGCAGACGCTCGGAGCAGCGCTGCGGCCCGCAGGGACCGAGAATGATGCGCATGTTGTCCTTGCCGTGCCAGTTCTTCGACAGTTCCTCGAACAGTTCGATCTGCGCCTTCCAGTCCGGCGCAGGCGTCGCCTCAAGCCGGGCTTTCAGCTCTGCCGGCACCAGATCGCCGATGAAGGGCAGGCTGTTGCAATAGCTCTCATCCCACATCGACGCGGTGATCCAGCCGCGCAGACCGACATCGCGAAAGGCGGTTGCCGTTGCATCGACGGCGTCCGGTGTGCCGGAAATGTTGATCACATCGTCCTGCAGCGTGGTGACGCCGGATCTCAGCGAAATGATCGCCACCAGCATGGCGCGCAGATAATGGTCACGCCAGGACATCTGATTTGCAAAAAGCGGCGGATAGACTTCCGAGAGCCAGATTTCGAGCGGCAGGTTGTCATAGCGGCCCATCTCGAAACCTTCATTGGAATGCATATGGGCATCAATGAAGCCGGGCATGACGAGCTTGTCGCTGGCGTCGATTGTCTCGAGATCGGCAAAGCCGGCGGCACGTTCTGAAAGATCCGCTCCGCGGGCGACAATCCGGTCACCGTCGATCAGCAGGTCGCCGCGCGTGAAGGGATGTTCGGGAAGCGACTGGTCTATGACGAGACCGTTCCTGATCAGGATTGCCATTTCATTCTCCATTGCGATGTCATGTTGTGCTGCGTGGCACAAAGCTTGCTTTTGTCAAAGACGGGGATGATTATTGCGCCGTCGGGGCGCCTGTGGTGGGCCGCGCGCCGGCATTGTGAAACCCTTTGATGAAAAAGGGAGCATGTCTCATGGCAAATCTTGCCGGCGACCATGGTCTTGATCTGCGCCTGATGCGCATTCTGAATGTTCTTATGGATGAGTGCAGTGTTTCCAGAACCGCCACCATCCTCGGGCAGAGCCAGCCGTCCATATCGCTCTCGCTGAAGCGCCTCCGCGAAATTCTGGGCGATCCGCTGCTTGTCAGAAGCGGGGTCAGACTGATCCCGACGGAAAAGGGACTTCGCATAAGGGGGCAGGTGGCGCGGATCCTTCAGGATATCGATGCGCTCGCCGATAGTGGCGAAAGCTTCGATCCGGCGCATTACAACAGGCGCTTCCGCGTTTACGCCGCCAATTGTCTCGGCACCTTCTTCATGCCGCGCATTGCCGAACTGGTGCGCCGCGAAGCGCCGATGATGCCGCTTGATTTCTGCTCTATCCCGGAAGAGAGCGAGATTTTCTCCGAGCTGGAAAGCGGCAAGCTCGATCTCGTCATCGGCAACTGGCCGACCCCGCGTGACTATCTGCGTTTCGCCCCGCTTCTGGAAACCGATATCGTGCTGGTGATGCGCAATGATCACCCGCTGGCGGGACGGCATCGCATCGGCCTCGAGGACTATCTGACGCTGGACCATCTGTCGCCGACGCCGCATACCAGCCCGGCCATCAGCCCGATCGACGGACAGCTGGCGCAGCTGGATGTGAAGCGCAACATCGCCATGTCGGTGGCCGAGTTCACGCTGGTGCCGCATATGCTGGAGCGCACCGATCTCGTGTTCACCAGTTCGCGCCCCTTTGCCGAACAGATGGCTCTGTCTGGCAAGTTCACCATTGTGGCGGCGCCCGAGGAACTGGCGAAAATGAGTTTCTACACGCTGTGGCATGAAAGGTCGCATCTCTCGCCCGGCAATCAGTGGTTCCGAAAATTGCTGCGCCGGGTTGCTCAAGAGATAAGCGAATTCGATACCGTTCCTTCAAGTGAAACTTCGCCTGAACCCATTCGTCTGGACTAATAGACTGTATTAGCCTCAAGGGACTTATGGTTTGTCAATTCCTGCCGTTTAATCGGATCCGGAGAGCGCCAGCCAGACATGTCCGCGGCCCCGATCTGTCGCTGCATCTGGCTCGCTGCGTTCCATGCGCCGGGGTAACCCGATCAAAACAAACAAGGGGAATGATCCACCATGCTGAAGTCTCTCACGAGCATGCTTCTGGCCGGCACGATCGGCCTTTCGGCCGTCAGCGCCTTTGCGGCTGAAGACTATTCCGGTCACACGCTGGTTGTCGGCGTATGGGGCGGCGATATCGAACGTCTGCTGCGCGAGAATGCCGCCGATCCGATTGAAAAGGAAACCGGTGCCAAGGTCGAATTCGTGCTTGGCGGCACGGGCGACCGTATGGCCCGCATCTATGCCGAGAAGGACAATCCGACCATGGATGTGGCCTTCCTCAACATGTATGAGGCACCGCAGGCTCTGGCCGATGGTGTCGTCGACGCGCCCGATCCGGACAGCGACATGTACAAGAACATCTGGGATGGCATGAACAATGGCTGCTACGCCATGTCTCTGGTCGGCCTTGGCATTGCCTATAACAAGACGCTGGTCGACCATCCGCCGGAATGGAAGGATATGTGGGATCCGCAATATAACGGCAAGATCGCCGTTTCGCAGTATCCGGGTTCGGAAGGTGATGGCCTGATCGGCGTTGCCGCCCGCCTTGCCGGAGCCGATGAGCATGATCCCGATGCCGCTTTCGCCAAGCTTGAAGAGCTGAAGCCGATCGCCATGACCTACACCAATCTGGACGAGGTCTTTGCGATGATGGATGCCGGCGAAGTTGTCATGGCGCCGATGATCTCGGGCTATGTGCTCTCTGCGCTGAAGGAACATCCCGATATCGGATTCTCCTTCCCGACCGATCCGGGTCCGGTTCTGGTGCGCGACATGCTGTGCCTGGTCAAGAATTCGCCCGAGCCGGAACTGGCCAAGATGTTTGCCGAAAAGGCGCTCGGCGTGAAGAACCAGACAGACTACGCCGAACAGATCTATTTCGGCCCGACCAACAAGAATGTGAAGCTGCCTGAAACGGTATCTGCCGATGTGATCGACACGCCGGAAGAGGTCGACAGCCTGGTTCAGCTCGACTGGCCCTATGTCATCAGCCAGCGCAGCGACTGGACCCAGCGCTGGAACAAGGACCTTCTCGGCCAGTAATCCCGGCCTGAAAAGTTCCTGAACGGCCCGCCGCGCAGATCCCCCGTGCGGCGGGCGCTCATGCCCTTCAAGATTTTTCGATTGTGATGCCGATGAACAGACGCGCCACGCTTCTTCTGGCTCCGGCCCTCATTCTTTCCGGGGGCGTTTTCCTGCTGCCTTTCCTCTGGCTGGTCGTGACCTCCTTCAAGGTGCGCGGCGAGGGATCGCTGCTGATGGCTGATGGCTTCAGCCTCGCCAATTATGCGCGCCTCGTTTCCGACAGCTATTTCGCCGAGGTGTTCTTCCGCACGCTCTGGCTCAGCGCGCTTGCGACCATTCTGTGCCTCATCATCGCATTGCCTGTCGCCCGTCAGATCGCCGTCAGCGCCGGCCGGGCGAAAGGTCTGCTTCTGGCGCTGATTCTGGTGCCGCTCGTCTCCGGCGCGCTGCTGCCATCGCTTGGCATGCTGCATCTTCTCGGCCCGCTTGGTGTCGTCAATTCGGTCCTGAAGGAGATGGGGCTGATCAGATCCAGCATAAAGTTTCTCGGCACGGTACCCGGCGTCGTCATCGGCCTTGTTCAGGCCTTTCTGCCGCTGATGCTGCTGCCGCTGGTCAATGCGCTGTCGCACCTGCCGAAGGATGTCGAGGCGGCGGCGGCCACGCTTGGCGCACCGATGCCTGTCGTCTGGCGCCGTGTTATCCTGCCGCTGATTGCGCCCGGCGTCGTCGCCGGTTCGGTGCTGGTCTTCTGCGCGTCGCTCACCTCCTTCGTCACGCCGCAGATCCTCGGCCAGGGCAAGATCGCCACCTTCGGCACCATGGCCTATCAACAGGCCTCGCTGGTGCTGGACTGGCCGTTTGCCTCGGCGATTGCCGTTGTCATGCTTGCGCTTCTGGCGATCGGTCTCGGCATCGGCTCGGCGCTTTCGAAGCTTCTTGCGCGCAAACCCGACCCGGTTTCCGCTGAAACGGGAGTAACGGCATGAAAACCTATGGATTCGCCGTCTCGGCCCGCTTTCTGTGGACCATCCTTGCCTTCATTTTCCTGCTGGCGCCGATTGCCGTGCTGATCTTCGCCTCCTTCGATGACGCCAGTTTCTTCCGTTTTCCGCCGAAGGATTATTCGCTGCGCTGGTATCAGGCAGCCCTTGAGAGCCGTGAATACAAGAGTGCGCTGTCCGTCAGCCTGATCGTCGCCGTGCTGGCGGGTTTCGTCTCGGTCATCTTTGGTGGCCTTGCCGCCTTCGCGCTGGTGCGCTTCAAACCGGCAGGCGGGCGGATCATCGAGGCGATCCTGATGACGCCGCTGGTGCTGCCGCTGATTGTCTGGGCGATCGCGCTGCTGCAGATCTATTCAAAGCTTGGCATGTCCGGCACGCTGCCGGCGCTGGTACTGGCGCATGCGGTTATCACCATGCCCTTCACCGTGCGCATCATGGTCTCGACCTTTGCCGATCTCGATCCGCTGCTGGAACAGGCCGCGGCAACGCTTGGCGCCTCTCCGATGCGGGTGATCGGACGCATCACCCTGCCGCTCGCCATGCCGGGCCTTGTGTCATCCGCAGCATTCTCGCTGCTGATCTCCTTCAACGATGTCATCGTTTCTTCGCTGATTGCCGGCGCGCGCTGGATCACCTTTCCGGTGCGCCTCTACGCCCAGCTCAGAAGCCAGGGCATTGATCCGATTACGCTGGCAATCGGCTCCGCCATCGTCGCCTTCATCCTCGTTGCCGCCTTGATCGGTGAATTTCTGTTCAAATGGTCACGCAGACTGTAAAGAAAGTCATATAAATGTCTGAAGAATATAAATATACGAAAACCATGCCGCATTTCGTGCGTGACGGTATTCCGCTTCTGACGGGCTTCAAGCGTGACCGGATCGCGCCTTATGTGGTGCTGGCCGTTGCCGATCCGCTGGTGGTCGGCGATGGCGCAGCCGAGGATTCTCTCGCCTCTGCCCTCGACAATCCTGAGCTTGCCGCGAAAACCGGGCTGTTCACCTCGATCACAGGGACCTATGAGGGCTCGCCGGTCACCGTTGTTTCCGGTGGTTCCGGTTCGCCGGAAGCGGAACTGGCGCTGATGGATCTGTTCAATTTCACCGACTGCACCACGGTTATCCGCATTGGCGGCTGTGGCGCATGGAGCCCGAAAGTCGGCGTCGGCGATGTCGTGATCTCGTCCGGCGCGGTGCGCGATGAGGGGATGACCAAGGCGCATGTGCGGATGGAATATCCGGCGATTGCCGACTGGCAGGTGGTTGCGGCCATGAAGGCTGCCGCTGATACAGTTGGCCATCCCTATCACATCGGCATCACCCGTTCCGGCGACAGCGAATATTGCGGCTGGGGCAAGCCGGGGCCGGGCGGCTATCTTCAAGATGATCATAAAGGCATCATCGATTACTGGAGCCGGGCCGGCATCCTCAACACGGACCGCGAAAGTGCAGCAATCCTGACGCTATGCAGCCTTTACGGCCGACGCGGCGGTGCAGTCTGCTCAGTCGGCGACAATGTCGTGACCGGTGAGCTGCACAAGTCCGGTTCCGGCCAGACGGCGGCGATTTCCGTGGGCCTGAAGGCGCTTGCCCGCCTGCACCGGGAGGATGCGAATGGCTGAAAAACACGCGCCCGATCACCTGGTCATCTCCAAGGTGATGAAGAATTATGGCGGAGCCGAGCCGGCGCTGAAAAGCGTTTCGCTTTCGGTCCGCAAGGGCGAGTTCCTTGCGCTTCTGGGCCCGTCTGGCTGCGGCAAGACCACGCTTCTGAAGATCATTGCCGGGCTTGAAAAGGCGACCCAGGGCACGATGGCGCTGGCCGGCGCGGGGCTTGATGCGATCCCGACCTTCAAGCGCGATATCGGCATCGTGTTCCAGTCCTATGCGCTGTTTCCGCATATGAGCGTCGATGCGAATATCCGTTTCGGCCTCGATATGCGCGGGATCAAGGGGCAAGAGGCCGATGACCGGGTCGCCGAAGCGCTCGATCTGGTCAAGCTGCACGGGCTTTCCGCGCGCATGCCCAACGCGCTTTCCGGCGGTCAGCAGCAGCGCGTGGCGCTTGCCCGTGCATTGGTGATCCGGCCGAAGCTTCTGCTTCTTGATGAGCCGCTATCCAATCTCGATGCGGTGCTGCGCAAGAGCGTGCGCGTCGATATCCGCGAGCTTCACGAGCGTATCGGGCTCACCACGGTCATGGTCACCCATGATCAGGAGGAGGCCATGAGCATGGCTGACCGGGTTGCCGTCATGGCGAACGGCTATGTGCTGCAGCATGACAGCCCCGAGACCATCTACGAGCAGCCCGCTTCCGCCTTCGTCGCCACCTTCGTCGGCAATCCGCCGGCGATCCTTCTGCCGGTGGAAAAGGCGCAGGACGGCGGTCTCACGCTTGGAGGGGCCGCATTTGCGCCCTCGGCTGCGCTCCGGCGCGCCGTTGATGCGGCGCCCGGCCGGTCGCTGCTGCTCGGTCTTCGCTCCGACCGCCTGTCCTTTGCCGATGCGGCCGATGATGGAACGGTTTCGGGCGAGGTCCATTCCAGCGAATATATCGGCGGGGCATGGCTCGTTCACGTCGCTCTCGGTGAACACCGTCTCGCGGTGCCATCGCGCGAAAAGCCGCCGCAGTTCGGCGCGCCTGCGCATATTCGCATTGCCGATGCCGCACCTCTGCTTTTCGATGCAAAGACCGGACAGAAGCTGGAGGCCGCATGACCAAGGGTGCAGTCTATTGCCTCGGGCCGCTGGTGCTCGACCGTATTCTGACGGTCGATGATCTGCCTGGCCATGACGAGAAAGCCTTCATCAAGGAAAAGGACGAACGGGCTGGCGGGCCTCCGCTGAACTGTGCCTTTGCCCTGTCGCGTTTTGGCGAAGATGCCCGCCTCGTTTCCACCATCGGTGATGATGGCGACGGCACCAAGCTGATGCAGTGGCTTGCGGATCATGATCTGTCGACCGAGGCGGTCGAAGTGGAGGCCGATGCCGCCACGGCTTCGGCGCTGATCATCGTTGATCGAACCGGCGAAAAGGCGATCCTGATCGATCCGATGCGGATCGAAGCGCTTGAGGCAATCGGAACCAAAGTGGAGCTTCAGCCGGGCGATACCGTCATTGCCAATCTTTTCCATCCCGAAGCCGTCGCGGCCATCTTTGCCCGGGCCGAGCCGCTCGGCCTGTCGCGGATGATCGATCTCGAACTGCCTGAGATCGAACGCTGGGGCTGGGATGCTCTGGAGCGCGTCCTGCCTCAGACCGATATCGCCGTGACCAACAGGCAGATGCTTGAAGCCTGGATGAAGCGCAATTCCGTGACGGCAGACCTTGAGGACGCCGCCAGTACGCTGGCGCAAACACTCGTTGAGAAAGGCGCGGGCCGGGCGATCGTGACGCTTGGAGCCGAAGGGCTGATCGCTTTCGCCGATGGAGCGGTCCAGACCGTCACTGCGCTGAAGGTGAGGCCGAAAAACACCACTGGCGCCGGCGATGTCTTTCTCGCCGGCCTCGCAACCGCGCTGCGCCGCGGAAGCGCCTTCGAGAGGGCACTGCGACAGGCAACGGCCTGTTCCGCCCATTTCCTCGAAACCGGAAAATGTGAATATGACAAGGCAGCCGAACGGCTGCGCGACAGGGAGAATGCAGTATCATGAGTTCGGATCTGGCCCAGAAAATCGAAGCGGTACTGGCCGCCGCCTGCGTTGGCGATGCGCTGGGCGCTGCGACGGAATGCATGTATCCGGCACTGATCTGTGAGGTCTTTGGCGGTCCGGTCGTGACCTATCGCCAGCCGCCGGAACATGCGCCCTTCGCCAAGGGCCTGGCGCCGGGACGACTGACGGATGATGCAACCCAGATGCTGGCCATGGCCCGGCGGCTGATCGCGCTCGACCGGCCGGCCGGTCCCGACGATGCAATTGCCGGCTTCATCGACTGGTCGAATGATGAGGAAATGTTCCAGCGATTCGCCGGTCCGACGACCCGCATCGCCGTGGAAGCCATGCGTGCGGGCGCGAGGGCTGAAGATGTCGCCACACCCGCCGCCTATTCCTGCATGTTTGGCACCTCCAATGGCGGCGCCATGCGGGCGCCAACCGCCGGAAGTGCGGCTGCGGGCAATCTGGACGAGGCGGTGCGGCTGGCCTGCCTGCTCTCAGCGCCGACCCACAATACCCAGATCGCCTATTCGGGTGCTTCGGCCGTTGCCGGTGCGATCGCCGTCGGGCTTGCTGCAGATCGCCGCATGTCGCTGGAAGATGCAGCGCTTGAAGCCGCGCGGCTTGGCGAGGCGGAAGCGTTGAAAACCGGCCGCATTGTCGGCGGAACCGGCGTCATCCGCCGCATTGAACTCGCCTTCGAAATAGCCGAACGTTACGCGGGTGATATCGAGGCGGCGCGTTCCGAACTGACCGAAGTGGTCGGTAACGGTGTTGCCATGGCCGAGGCCGTGCCGCATGCCTTCGGCCTGGTCAAGGCAGCGAAGGGGTCGGCCTGGGGCGCGATCGTTGCCGCCGTCAATGGCGGCAATGACAGTGACACGATTGCGATGATCGCCGGCTCTGTTGCCGCGGCCTGGAATGGCGCAGCGGACGTTCCGGCCGGACTGATCGACGAGGCTGTCGCCGTCAACGGCCTTGATCTCACCGCCGTTGCCGCAGGGCTTTGCGCCTATAATGCACGCTTTGCTCAGGGAGCCTGAAATGAAACGCTACTGGATGGAACTTTCGAGCCCCGAACATGCGGCGCTGCCGGACAATACGCTTGCAATTCTGCCGGTCGCCGCCGTCGAGCAGCATGGGCCGCATCTGCCGGTCGGAACCGATTGCCTGATCAACAATAGCATCATCGCCGCCATGCTGAAAAAGCTCGGTGATGACGTGCCCGCCGTGGTGCTGCCACTGCAGCCGGTCGGCGCCTCGCAGGAACATCTCGACTATGCCGGTTCGCTGGCGCATCCGGCATCCGATCTGATGCAGTCCTGGACCCGGATCCTGGACTGTGCAGTGCGCTCCACCGGTCTGAAACGCCTGCTGATCTTCAACAGCCATGGCGGTCAGTCCGGCCTGCTGTCTGTTGTGGCGCTGGATCAGCGGGTCCGTCACAATATCCTCGCAGCCTATGCGACATGGTTCGACAGCGGCTAT
Organism: Martelella sp. HB161492; assembly: GCF_013184775.1. Classification (GTDB taxonomy): domain Bacteria; phylum Pseudomonadota; class Alphaproteobacteria; order Rhizobiales; family Rhizobiaceae; genus Martelella. The sequence continues at coordinate 60,847 of NZ_JAATVV010000011.1, read as the reverse complement.
CCGGAAGGCCTGTTCACCGATGACGAAATTCGCACCGGCTTCCATGGCGGCGATATCGAGACATCGATGATGCTGGCGCTGCATCCCGATCTTGTGGCGATGGGCAGGGCTGAGGATTTTCGGTCCGCCGTTGATGAGATCGAGGGCAAGACAGCGCAGCTTTCCGCCAATCCTGGCGGCGGACGTGTTGGCGGGCTCGGCTGGAAGGCACAGGATCTGCACCCCGATGGCGTCACCGGTGACGCAAGCCGGGCGACGGCGGAAAAGGGCAGGGTACTGCTCGACCATGCGGCAACGGCCCTTGCGGCACTGGTGGGTGATCTCACCAGTGTTGAAATGCCCGATGGCAACTGGCCGCCAGCGCAATATCGCGCCTGACAATCGCAAGACTTGCATTTCATGCGCGCGGGGTGGATAAGCCGGGTTCATCCCCTCAACTGCGACGATATGAAGAACAGGACGACATGGCAGGCACCAATAGCGAGCTTGAACTGATCACCGAGGGACCCGTGGTCATTCTGGTCAATCCGCAGCTCGGCGAGAATATCGGCATGGTCGCCCGCGCCATGGCCAATTTCGGTCTTTGGGAACTGCGTCTGGTTGAACCGCGCGACGGCTGGCCATCCGATACCGCCCGCGCCGCCGCCTCCAAGGCCGATCATGTGATCGACAATACCAAGGTCTATGACCGGCTTGAAGACGCGATTGCCGATCTCAATTTCGTCTATGCGACAACGGCGCGCGCCCGCGATGGTTTCAAGCCGGTGCGCGCGCCGACGGTCGCGACGCAGACATTGCGTCAGCGTTTTGCCAAGGGGGAGCGCACCGGCATCCTGTTCGGCCGTGAGCGCTGGGGCCTTTCCAATGAGGAAGTGGCGCTGGCCGACGAGATCGTCACCTTTCCGGTCAATCCTGCCTTTGCCTCGCTCAACATCGCCCAGGCCGTGCTGCTGATGTCCTATGAATGGATGAAATCCGGCATGGAAGACGAGAGCGCCACGGCCTTTGCGCCGCTTCAACAGACGCCCGCCACCAAGCATGATCTGTTCGGCCTGTTCGGCCATCTGGAAGACGCACTGGATTCGCGCGGCTATTTCCGCCCCGAAGACAAGAAGCCGAAGATGATCGACAATCTGCGCGCGGTGTTTACCCGCCGTGAAATGTCGCTGCAGGAAATCAACCTTATCCGCGGCGTGATTTCCTCACTCGACCGGTTCACCCGCAAATCACCGCGCGGCAATCCGCCCTCGGAGGACTGAGATGAGCGCAGAGCGTGTCGCGCGGCCGGTTCTGATCTTTGATTCAGGCATTGGCGGTCTCACCGTTCTGCGCGAGGCGCGCGTGCAGATGCCGGAACGGCGTTTCGTCTATGTCGCTGACAATGCCGGATTCCCCTATGGCGACTGGGACGAGGCGCCGCTGCTTGCGCATATCGTCACCTTGTTCGAGCGCCTCCTGGCCGAAATCCGTCCGGAAGCGGTGGTGATTGCCTGCAACACCGCCTTCACGCTCGCCGGTGAGGCGCTGCGCGCCCGTTTTCCCGAAACCCCTTTCATCGGCACGGTTCCGGCGATAAAACCTGCTGCCGAGCGCACGCGTTCCGGTCTGATCACCGTCCTGGCGACGCCTGGCACGGTGTCGCGCGAATATACCCGCGCCCTGATCGATCGCTATGCCGCAGGCTGTACGGTGACGCTCGTCGGGTCAAAACCGCTTGCGGCGATGGCCGAGGCGCATATTCGCGGTGAGCTGGTGGACGAGGGCGCACTCAAGGCCGAGGTGCTGCCCTGCTTTCAGAGCAGTGAGAAAGGCCGCACCGATATCATCGTGCTGGCCTGCACCCATTATCCCTTTCTCGCCAATGAATTTCGCCGTCTGGCGCCATGGCCGGTCGACTGGATCGATCCGGCCGAAGCCATTGCCCGTCAGGCACGCCGGGTCCTGGCGGCCGCTGACTGGCCTGCCGAACTCTCCCATAACCACGACGTCGCGCTGTTTACCGATCCGGCCATCAGCCCGCAGACGCGGCGGCTGCTGCACGGCTTCGGCCTTGATCTCAACGTGCCGTGATCAGGCCGACGGCAGGCCCGGAATGTCGAGACCGAAGGTCTGCGCCAGAAGCACGAAATTCAGCGACAGAACCGCGACTGCCCCAAGGATTGCCAGCGCATCGATCAGCTTGCTGTTGGCGTAGGTTCCCATCAGGTCGCGGCGGCGGGTAAAGAGAACCAGCGCGATCATCGGAACCGGCAAAGAGATCGACAGGATGATCTGGCTGACGACCAGTGCCTGCGTCGCGTTGACGCCAAGCGCAACGATGATGAAGGCCGGTGCCATGGTGATCAGGCGGCGCAGCCAGATCGGAATGCGGAAGCCGACAAAGCCCTGCATGATCATCTGGCCCGCCATGGTACCGACAACCGAAGACGAGATGCCCGAAGCGATCAGCGACACGAGGAAAGCGGCGGCGGCAAAGCCACCGAGCAGCGGCGTCAGCATGTGATAGGCGGTCTCGATCTCGGCAACATCGGAATGGCCCTGATGGAAGGCACTTGCCGCCATCATCACCATGGCCATGTTGACCACGCCGGCAAGTGCCAGGGCGATCACCACTTCGCGATTGGAAAAGCGCAGCAGCCGGCGGCGGTTATGCTCATTGTCGATGTGAAACCTATGCTGGGTCAGACCTGAGTGAAGGTAGACGGCATGCGGCATCACAGTCGCGCCGATGATGCCGACCGCAATTGCAAGTGCGGCGGTGTCCGGGATCTCGGGTGACACCAGATGGGTGGCAGCCTCGCCCCAGGCAATCGGCGCGATGAAGAGCTCAACCACATAGCAAAGGCTGATGACGGCGATCAGCGCACCGATGATCAGCTCCATCGGCCGATAGCCGCGACCTTCAAAGATCAGGATGCCATAGGTGACAATGGCGGTGATGCCCATGCCAGCCATCAGCGGCATGTTAAACAGCAAAGCAAGACCGATGGCGCCGCCAAGAAATTCGGCAAGATCGGTCGCCATGGCGGCAATTTCGCTGACGATCCACATCAGGATCACCACCGGCTTGGAAAACTCGTCGCGGCACATTTCCGCAAGGTTCTTGCCGGTAACAATGCCGAGCTTGGCCGACAGCGCCTGAAACAGCATGGCGATCAGATTGGCGACGAGCACGACCCAGAGCAGCGTATAGCCGTAACCGGCGCCGGCCTGGATATTGGTCGCATAATTGCCGGGATCGACATAGGCGATCGATGCGATCACCGCAGGACCGGCAAAGAGAAGCGCCGAGCGCGGACGCACCCGGCCTGCGGCCATCACTGCGTTGATCTTGGCTGCATTTCGTTCTGTAAGGGTAGGACGTCTATTGCTCAAATCAGTCATCTTTTCCGCCGGGAGGACGCGAAATTAACAGGTTATGATTTCGAATATAGCCTTGGCTACATTTTTGTCAATGAGGCTCATCTCAAGTATTTCCGGCGATTTTTGCGTCGAAATTGTCAAGACAGGGATCAATGTGTTATGTCGCGCTATAAAGTGTAGCCGTTGATACGGTTTTTCACCGGCATAGTCGGCTTTGGGAGCGGGCGATGGAAGACGACAGCGAATCAATGGAAAACTGTGCGGCGGAAGCAGATCGCTTCTCGCAGGCGCGCAACCAGCGTTCGCAGGCGCTGCTTGAAGATTACACCGAACTGATTGCCGATCTGATCGCCGAGCATGGCGAGGCGCGGATTACCGACATTGCCCGGCATATGGGGGTTGCCCATCCGACCGCGACCAAGGCGATCGGACGGCTGAAGCGTGAGGGTCTTGCAACGTCGCGGCCCTATCGCGGCGTGTTTCTGACGGCGGAGGGGGAGGCCATGGCGGTCAAGGCGCGGGAGCGTCACCGGATCGTGCTGGAGCTCCTGCTGGCGATCGGCGTTCCCGCCGATGCCGCCGAACTCGATGCCGAGGGTATCGAGCATCACGTCTCGGAAGAAACGCTGTCTGCCTTTGCCCGTTTTATCGCCCGGTCATCCTGATCTAGCGCCAGAAGGGTTTGTCGGCCTCGGCCCGGGCGTCGCGCCGGCTGACACCGATATCCTTGAGCAGATAATCTTCCAGATCGCTGAGCTGGCGTCGCTGCCGGCGCCGCCTGCGGGCCTTGCGATACAGGTTCCATGCATGCCGGATCCATCGACCCGGCCCGCTGACATCTTTGTCCTGCGTGGAAATCACATCTTCACGGATGGTCGTCATCATCTGCCTCCATGGCTGGTTTCGCCAATCGCAATAGCCGCCTGATGGACGATGATGTTTCGACCGGCATCGAAGCTTTGTCTGCTGACGACGCTCGCTGCCGGTGATAATCTCCGGTGATGATCAATCAGATTTCCGGTAACGCGCTCGCTTCTGTCGCCGCATTGATCGGCGATGTCGCCAGAGCCAATATTCTGTCTGCGCTGATGGGCGGCAAGGCGCTGACGGCTGGTGAGCTCGCCTCACTGGCTGACGTGACGCCGCAGACGGCCAGCAGCCATCTGGCCAAGCTGGTTGACGGCCATCTGGTCAGCGTTGAGAAGCAGGGGCGTCACCGCTATTTCCGGCTGGCCTCCGCCGATATTGCCGAGCTGATCGAGACATTGTCCGCGGTTGCAGCAACCGGCCCCCGGCGACACCGCCCGACAGGCCCGAAAGATCTGGCGATGCGCAAGGCGCGGACTTGTTACGATCACATGGCAGGCAGCATTGCCGTCGCCCTTGCCGACCGGCTGATCGACAGCGGTGATCTGGTGATTGCCGACGGGGCAGGCATGCTGACGGATCAGGGGCGGGCGACCTTCCACTGCTTCGGCATTGATGTCGATGACGCCCGGCAGTCTCGCCGCGCGCTGTGCCGCACCTGTCTCGACTGGAGCGAGCGGCGGCATCACCTTGGCGGCTGGCTTGGCGCGTCGATCCTGTCGAGAAGTCTCGAACTGGGCTTTGTCCGACGTCTCGAAAGCGGGCGCACACTGGTGCTGACCCGCAAGGGGCAGGCGGGCTTCGGCAAGGCCTTCGGTCTCTCCGGCAAAGTGCTTGACCTCGATGCCGGATGAGCGATAACCCAATCGGAAAATGCGCTGGGGAAAACCTGCCGGGCCTCGTCTGGCCGGGCTTTTAAACTGGTAGAAAGAACCGACCAGCACGGATGAAGGTATAGGTAAATTGCAGATCAATATCGATATGGGAACGACGTCCACCGGCGATGTGGCCGAACTCGATATCGAGGAACTGCTGGCGACGCGTCTTCTGGTTCAGGGCAATTCCGGTTCCGGAAAATCGCACCTCCTGCGCCGCCTGCTCGAGCAGTCAGCCAAATGGGTGCAGCAGGTCGTGATCGATCCGGAAGGCGATTTCGTGACGCTCGCCGACAAATTCGGTCATGTCGTTGTTGACGCCGATCGCAGCGAAGGCGAGCTGATCGGCATTGCCAACCGCATCCGTCAGCACCGCGTCTCCTGCGTGCTGACATTGGAGGGGCTGGAAATCGACGACCAGATGCGGGCGGCTTCCACCTTTCTCAATGCGCTGTTCGATGCCGATCGTGAACACTGGTATCCGATCCTCGTCGTCGTCGACGAAGCGCAGATGTTTGCTCCTGCCGCCGGTGGCGAGGTTGCCGAAGACGCCCGGCGTGCATCGCTTGGCGCCATGACCAATCTCATGTGTCGCGGCCGCAAGCGCGGCCTGGCAGGCGTTATCGCCACCCAGCGTCTTGCCAAGCTGGCCAAGAATGTCGCGGCCGAGGCCTCCAACTTCCTCATGGGGCGCACCTTTCTCGACATCGACATGGCGCGTGCGGCCGATCTTCTGGGCATGGATCGCCGCCAGGCCGAACAGTTCCGGGATTTGAAACGCGGCAACTTCGTCGCGCTTGGTCCGGCGATGTCACGCCGGCCGCTGAAGGTGGTGATCGGAAATGTCGAGACGTCGGCGCGCTCATCAAGCCCGAAGCTGATGCCGCTGCCCGACAAGCCTGAAGATATCGAAGACCTGATCATGACACCGGATCCCGAAGATCTGGCGCGACCGGCCATGCCGCGCAGCCGGCCGGTCCATACGGTGCGGCCGATGCCCGACCTCATGGAAGAGCTCAGCCGGGCAGCTGACGCCGGCGAGCATGGTGACGACAGCGAGCATCGCCGCACCCGCGCTCCGGCCATGAATGACGAGGAGAAAGAGGCCTGGATCGCCGCAACCATGGCCGAGATCGCTTCTGATCCTCAATCCTCTTTCCGTTCTGATTCAGTGCTTTATCAGGACTTTCTGATGCGTGGTCGCATGAAGCGGATCGCCGGCGCACCGCTTTCCATGTCTGAATTCCGGCTCAAGCTGGCGATCGGCCGCTCGGGTGTCGATGAGGCAATGGCTGAAAGCGAAGCCTGGCAGATGGCCCTTGGCCTTGCGACCCGGGTGACCGATGATCTGGCCGGTGTCTTTCTCATGCTGGCCAAGGCTGCACTTGGCGGCGAGCCCTGTCCGTCCGACGCACGGATTGCCCAGGCCTATGGCACGCATTCCACGCGGCGCGCGCGCCGGTTTCTCGACTATTTCGAAGAGCAGGGACTGATCGTGCTGCATAGCGATTTTTCGGGCAAGCGGATCGTCGCCTTCCCGGATTTCGATGCGCAGACATCGCCGGGCGATGCCGATGCGCCGCTTTCCGCAAACAGCGGGCGTGATGCTGCGGAATAGGCCGTGCCTGCGGCCTGTTTCCGTGTTCAGCGCGCATCAGACGATCATCCGGCGACAGCCGTAACGAGGCCGGTCGCCGGTCAGTTCATCGCGCTTCAGCGCCGTGCGTCCTTTTGGCCGCAGCAGGTCGCTCTATCTTATTGAAACTACATACCGATCTGTTCGAAAATCGATTCCGATTTTCGAACAGATGCGCTAGTGGTGCGTTGACTGCTGTTTCAGGGTGGCCAGCACATAGAGCCTGAGCGCTGAGGAAAGGTTCACTTCAGCGGGACGGTCATCGTCAACCTCGCGCAACAAGGCTGCAAGAGCGATGTCGCGCGCGGACGCGATGGCTTTCAGTTCGTCAAAAAAGGCGTCTTCGAGGGAAAAGCTGGTCTTGTGGCCGTGTAGGCTCACAGAGTGCTTGCGAATCAATCCGCGTCATCTCCAGGCTTGCGCTCGATCCGCCCCTGATCGAGTTTCTTTTCAAACATCGAACGTTCGGCCTCTTCCAGCGAACGTTCGGACTTGCTCCGTCCGTGAATCCGCCGGTTCTCCTCAGCCTTGCGGCTGTCGTCGTCACGCTGGCGGCGTTTCTTGAACTGACGAAGGTTGACGATATCTGCACTCATTCAACACTCCTGTTCCGGTCTTGCGGACCGGTCATCAAGGATCAGTGTTTCTTGCGAAATGCATCCAGCGACACAACGGACGAACCGTCATCATCGCTCGTCGGCGGCGGCTGATCATCATTGTCATCATCGCTGACGGGCTGACCTTCCGGATCATCGACCTCAAGGGCCGCAACGTCGAATTCAAGTTCGAAATTGACCGAGGGATCGTAGAAGCCGACAATCGCGTTGAAGGGAATGACGAGCCTTTCCGGCTTGTCGGAAAAGGACAGGCCAATCTCGAACTGGCTCTCGGTCACCTTGAGATCCCAGAACTGGTGCTGGATGACGATCGTCATCTGCTGGCTGTATTTTTCCTTCAGGAACTGCGAGATCCGCACACCGGGGGCGCCGGTCAGAAAGGTGATGAAGAAGTGGTGTTCACCGGGAAGTCTTCCCGCTGCTGCAACTTCGGACAGGACCTTGCGGATGACACCGCGCAAGGCATCCTGCGCCAGAATATCGTAGCGAATGTGGTCCTGAGCCATACTGTCCTTCCCGCTTTCAAAACTCGGTTCTAGCTAAAGCCTATATCGACAATAAGCCAGTGCGTCAAAACCCTTTGGCGGATGATTATCGGCAATTATGTGTATGGAATATGTTCAAATTTCGGTGGAGGCTTCTGTTGCCAGGTGCCTCCGGACCCCGCCTTACAGTGCTACCCGCAAGGACTTAAATTGGGTTTCTGGAACCGCCATTAGGCAGCTACAGCGTAACCCTGAGCATTGTTGTCATTTGCAACTACTCTAGTGACCCGATAACGGTGGTATCATGCCGGGCAAAAGGTCAATCTTTACACTCTTGTCGATCCTATTTCGCCCCCATCATAACAAGGCCTTGTCCGCCTGGTTATGGTGGAGGCGCCGGGTACCGCCCCCGGGTCCAATAAGCTTATTACATTGCCGTTTATCACCATAGCCGGTCGAGCCGGCAGGTGTCATATAAGGCTTTCAGACGCGTTCGCAAAGGGGGGCAGGATGAAAAACCCGCCGATCCGGTGAAACGACGAGCAGGTCATTTCCTGTGAGTGTCTCGAGGAAACCATCGCAGGCCGCGATGCTTTGCCTTATGTCAGGGAGAGATTGGAACGAAAGCAGGGCAGGACCATGCAGCAATATCTGGACCTTCTTCAGCATGTGCTGGACACAGGAAGCGACCGTAGCGACCGGACCGGCACGGGGACCCGTTCGGTTTTCGGCTACCAGATGCGGTTCGATCTCGCCGAAGGCTTTCCGGTTCTCACCACCAAGAAACTGCATCTGCGCTCGATTATTCACGAATTGCTGTGGTTCCTCAGAGGCGACACCAATATTGCCTATCTGAAGCAGAACGGCGTCTCGATCTGGGATGAATGGGCCGATGAAAATGGCGATCTCGGTCCCGTATACGGTGCGCAATGGCGCTCCTGGCCAGCGCCTGACGGCCGCAGGATCGACCAGATGGCCAACCTCGTCGCCCAGATCCGTGCCAATCCGGCCAGCCGGCGGCATATCGTCTCAGCCTGGAACCCGGCCGAGGTCGACGACATGGCTCTGCCGCCCTGCCACTGCCTGTTCCAGTTCTATGTGGCTGACGGCAGATTGTCCTGCCAGCTCTATCAGCGTTCCGCTGATATTTTTCTCGGCGTGCCGTTCAACATCGCCTCCTATGCCCTGCTGACGATGATGATTGCCCAGGTCACGGGGCTGAAGCCCGGCGAATTCATCCATACGCTCGGCGACGCACATCTCTACAGCAATCACTTCGAACAGGCGAAATTGCAGCTGACCCGTAAACCCGGCCCGCTGCCGACAATGCGGATCAATCCGGATGTGGCCGATCTCTTCGCCTTCACTTTCGACGATTTCACGCTCGAAAACTATGTTGCCGCACCGTCGATCAAGGCACCGATCGCGGTCTGAAGCCGTCTTGCGAGGAAATGCCCATGGCAAAAATCGATATCGTCTGTTTCGCAGCGATCGCCCGTAACGGGGTGATTGGAAAAGATAATCAGATGCCCTGGCATCTGGGATCCGATTTTGCGCGGTTCAAGCGGCTCACCATGGGCAAGCCGCAGATCATGGGTCGCAAGACCTTTGAATCGATTGGGCGCCCGCTGCCAGGGCGCACCAATATCATCGTCACCCGCAACGGCGATTTCGCCTGTCCCGGTTGCCTGACCGCGTCGACGCTGGAGGAAGCGATCACGCTGGCCAGGCAGGACGCCGAAGCGAAAGATCTCGGCGAGATCTGCATTCAGGGCGGCGGCGAAATCTATCGCCAGGCGATGCCGCTCGCTGACAGGCTCTATATCACCCATGTCGAAACCCTGATCGAAGGCGATACATGCTTCCCGCCGATCGATCCGGCGATCTGGCTTCAACTTGAGGAAGAAAGGCTGCCGTCCGGCCCGAAGGACGACTTTGCCACCCGCTTCGTCGTCTATGGACGTCGCGTCTGAGGCGAATTCACGGAAAATTCTGACGCTTTTGTAACGCTCGCGTTGAAAGCCCACACGCGCATACCTATAACGGTGCAGACGCGACTATGCGTCAAACGGGTCGCCGTCATGTCGGCGCGATCCGAGAGGGTTCTTTTTTTAGAGGTGTTAATGCCCTGGAGCAATCAGAATGGCGGCGGTCCCTGGGGAGGTGGCGGCGGCGACAATCCCGGGCCCTGGGGACAGGGACCGAATCGTCCCCGTGGCAATGGCGGCGGCAACGGCAATGGTGGACCTCCGGACATCGAGGATTTCTTCAAGCGCGGTCAGGACCAGTTCAAGGGCATGTTCCCTGGCGGGTTCGGTATCGGCCTTGTTGCGATTGTGGTCGTGGTGATTGCTGCCTTCTGGGTCCTGCAAAGCATGTACACGGTCCGGCCGGAACAGCGCGGTGTTGAACTGCGCTTCGGCAAGCCGAAGCAGGAAGTGCAGATGCCTGGTCTGCATTTCATGATCTGGCCGATTGAATCGGTCGAATTTGTCAATGTCACCCAGCAGCAGATCAATGTCGGTACCGGCACATCGTCGCGCGCGGGTACCATGCTGACGGGCGACCAGAACATCGTCGATATCTCTTTCTCGGTTTTCTACACGATCACCGATCCGCAGGACTATCTCTTTGACGTCGAGGGTCCGGTTCAGACGCTGCAGCAGGTTGCCGAAAGCGCCATGCGCGAGGTCGTCAGCCGTCGTCCGGCCGATGATGTCTTCCGCGATGATCGCGAGGGCATTCTGTCCGACGTCAAGGCGATCGTCCAGGACACCATGGATCGCTACGGTGCTGGCCTCACGATCACCGCCGTGACGCTTCAGGATGTTTCGCCGCCGAAGGAAGTCGCAGACGCCTTTGATGAGGTTCAGCGCGCCGAGCAGGACGAAGATCGCTACATGGAAGAGGCAAACCAGTACGCCAACAAGGAACTGGGTGCCGCACGCGGTGAGGCTGCCAAGATCCGTGAAGATGCCGCGGCCTACAAGGATCGCGTCACCAAGGAAGCGGAAGGTGAGGCACAGCGGTTCACGTCCATCTATGACAGTTACAAGACTGCTCCGGACGTCACGCGCAAGCGCCTCTATCTCGAAACCATGCAGGGAGCCCTGTCGCAGAGCCACAATGTCATCGTTGATGACAACGGAACTGGTGTTGTGCCCTATCTGCCGCTTGACCAGATCAACAAGGCGGCAACGCAGAGCACGGCGCGGCCGGCGACGTCCACGTCAACGCAGTCAATGACCCAGGGAGCGGCGAACTGATGAACTCGAATCGTATATTCGCCATCGCTGCAGCGTTGATTGCTGTCGCTCTTCTCATCTATGGGTCGATCTTTGTGGTCAATCCGCGTGAACAGGCACTGGTGATCCGCTTCGGCCAGATCACCAGCGTCAAGCAGGAGCCGGGCATCTATTTCAAGCTGCCCTTCTCCTTTGCCGGTGCGGATGAAGTCCAGTATCTGTCCCGGCAGGATCTGCGCTTCGATCTCGATGATATCCGCGTGCAGGTTTCCGGCGGCAAGTTCTATGACGTTGATGCCTTCGTGATCTACCAGATCACTGATCCGACCCGCTTCCGCGAGGCGGTATCCGGTGACCGGACGATTGCGGAATCGCAGCTGAGAACCCGCCTCGATTCGTCGCTGCGCCGTGTTTACGGTCTCAGGGATTTCCAGGCGGCGCTTTCGACCGAACGCGGTTCGATGATGAAGGAAGTCGGCGATCAGCTACGTCCCGATGCAGAATCGCTCGGCGTCGATATCGTCGATGTCCGGATTCTGAGGACCGATCTGACGCCGCAGGTTTCCGAACAGACCTATGCCCGTATGAAGGCGGAACGTCTGGCCCAGGCGGAAGCCACGCGTGCCCGCGGCCGTGAAAAGGCGGAAAGCCGCAAGGCTGTCGCCGATCGCCAGGTCGTTGAGATCCGCTCTGAAGCCAACAAGGAATCGGAGATCCTGCGCGGTGAGGGCGATGCCGAGCGCAACCGTGTCCTCGGTGAAGCCTATGGCAAGGATCCGTCCTTCTTCGACTTCTACCGGTCGATGCAGGCCTATCAGGGCGCCTTCAGTGCGAACTCGACCATGGTTCTGTCGCCGAATTCCGAATTCTTTGATTATTTCGGTTCGAGCGATGGTGCAGCTGCCGCACCGGCAACGGCTGGCAAGCCTGCCGCAGCGAAAGCCGGAGCCGGCAACTGATGCCGCTTCGTGATATTGTGATCGGATTGGCATTCTTTCTGGTCATCGAGGGGCTGGTCTATGCACTGGCCCCTTCTCTCGTTAAGGCGGTGGCGCGCCGTATTCCTTCGGTAGATGAGGGATATCTGCGTGTTGTGGGTGTTGTCGCTGTCGCTTTCGGCGTCGGTCTTGTGTGGCTGGTTCACATAAGATTGACGGGGATATGAATGCCCTGATCGTCTGCAGCAGGAAAGCTTAAGGCCTGCCATGCTAGTGTTTCGCCGTGCGGTTCCTTCGCGGTATGTCCGCACGGCGCTTCCATCACATCCGATGCGCCACTCCAATGCTCGGTTCGGGAGGTTTGAACGGTGAAGTCCATGTTGCTCCGTCATCGCCAGCGCCTGATATGCGCAAGTCTTGCAACCGTGCTGGCAGCCGCCGCGCCCGGGCCCGGTTTTGCAGCCGCCAAGCCGCAGCCGGAGAGCCTCGCCGATGTCTCGGTTGCAGATCTGTCGGAACGACTGCTGGACGCAGTGGTGAATATTTCCATTTCGCAGAAGGACGACGCCGCTTCCGACGAAAGCGATCCGGACTCGGCGCCGCGTCCAAAGGTGCCGGAAGGTCAGCCATTTTCGGATCTGTTCAAGGATTATTTCGACAATCATGATGGCGAACGCCAGAAGAACCCGATCTCATCGCTCGGTTCCGGCTTCATCATCGATCCGTCCGGCATCATCGTCACCAATAATCACGTCATCGACGGCGCCGATTCGATCGAGGTAACGCTTGCCGATGGCACCTCCATGCCAGCGACGCTGCTAGGCGTCGACAAGGAAACCGATCTGGCGGTGCTGAAGGTTGCCCCGGAAGAGCCGCTGAAAGCGGTTTCTTTCGGTGATTCCCGCAAGGTCAGGATCGGACAATGGGTGCTGGCGATCGGCAACCCCTTCGGTCTCGGCGGATCCGTCACGCTCGGCATTGTCTCGGCCCGTGGCCGCACGCTGGATGGCCCCTATGACAATTTCATCCAGACCGATGCTGCGATCAACAAGGGCAATTCCGGCGGGCCGCTGTTTGACATGGACGGCAATGTTATCGGGATCAACACCGCTATCCTGTCGCCGTCCGGAGGTTCGATCGGCATCGGCTTTGCCGTTCCGAGCGAACTCGCCGAGAAGGTGGTGCATCAGCTCATCGATTATGGGCACACCCGGCGCGGCTGGCTGGGCCTCAGGGTGATGGCCGTCAGCGAGGATCTTGCCAAGTCACTGGGCGACGATGATCCCGATGGGGTGATGGTCTCCAGCCTGATCGAAGGCGGTCCTGCCGAGAACGGTCCGCTGAAACCGGGTGACATCATTCTCAGCTACGATGGTCAGAATGTTGACAGTGTCAAAGATCTGCCGCGCTTCGTCGCTGAAAGCATTCCCGGCGAAAATGTGCCGATCGTGATCATGCGCGACGGAAAGCGCATGACGGTGCGCATGGCGCCGGCACTTGTGGCCGGCGATGAGGCAGATGTACCGCCGCCGGAAGACAAGGCCGGAGACGAGGCGCAGTCCGTTCCGGATGACGGTGCGACCGAGGAGGGCGCTCCGCCGGAAGCCAGTGAAACCGTGCCGACATCTGCGGCCTATGGCATGACACTCGGTCTTCTTGATGACAACGGGCGTGCGGTTCACGCCATCGACCCTTCGGTGGAAGGCGTGCTCATCACGGCTGTCGAGCCGGGCTCGGAAGCGTCGAAAGAGGGGATTCTGCCCGGCATGGTGATATCGGAAATCGGCCAGCAGGCGGTCAACACGCCGACAGACGTCACCGAGCGGCTGACCCAGCTGGTCTCCGAAGGCCGCCGCAGCGTGTCTGTGATGGTCACATCGCCCGACGGGACGCTGAAAGTCGTCAGCCTCGTTCTGGAATAGCGGCTTTCCGCCAGTCTTCCCGAAAGATCCGGTAGAGCACGTGGCGCTTCAGCTGCGGGTGGCTGTCCGGCACCGCCGGATGGTCGAAATCGGCAGCGACATCGCGCTTCATGCCAAGCCGTTCCATCACCGCCGTCGAGCGGTGATTGCCGGCCACGGCAAAAGCAACGATCTGCTGCTGAGAATGCGTTTCAAAGCCCAGCGTCATGAGCGCACGCGCTGCTTCACTGGCATAGCCCTTGCCCCAGTAGCGGGCCGCCAGCCGCCAGCCGATCTCATAGGTGCCGGCGGGCTCCACCGGTGCGGAATAGCGGTCATTGAGCCCGCAAAAGCCGATCGGCGCGCCGTCCCGCTTCAGTTCGAGGGCATAGAAGCCGAGACCGGTATTGCTGATCTTGTCACGCACCATGTCGAAAATCGCATCGGATTCCTCCCGGCTGCGCCGCATGGGAAAGAATTCCATGACGCGCTCATCGGAATTGATCTCGAAATGGAGATCGCGGTCGCTATCGCGCCAGTTCCTGATGATCAGGCGGTCGGTCTCGGCGATCAGCATCTTATCCCCTCAATCGGTCGCAAAGTCTTCGCGCCGATAACCCTGAATGTAAAGAAGTGCGGTCAGGTCACCGTAATCAATACGAATTTCCGCCTGCGCCGCGACTGTTGGCTTGGCATGCAGCGCGACCCCGGCGCCGGCTAGCTGGATCATGCCGAGATCATTGGCGCCGTCGCCGACAACCATGACATCCTCAAGACCGATACCGCGCTTCTTCGCCACGTCATGGAGTGCCTCGACCTTGGCCTGCTTGCCGAGGATAGGTTCGGCAACGGTTCCCGTCAGGAGACCGTCTTCCTCGTTCAGGATATTGGCGCGGTTCTCGTCAAAGCCGATCATGGCGCCGATCCGGCTGGTGAAGACAGTGAAGCCGCCGGACACAAGCGCAGTGTAGCCGCCATTGGCCTTCATGGTGGCGATCAGTTCGCGTCCGCCCGGCGTCAGCGTGATGCGTTTGGCGATGATCTCGTCGACGATTGCAATCGGCAGCCCCTTCAAGAGGCCGACCCGTTCGCGCACCGCCGGCTCAAACTCGATCTCGCCATTCATGGCGCGCGCGGTAATCGCTGCGACCTTTTCCTTGAGCCCGACTTCGGCCGCCAGCTCGTCGATGCATTCCTGACCGATCATGGTGGAATCCATATCGGCAAGCAATGCCTTCTTGCGGCGGGTTTCGGCCTGTTGAATGACGATATCAACCGGTGCACCATCAAGCGCCCGTTCGATGGCGGCGCGATCGGCATCAGCGGAGAAGAAGAGATCGGCCGCAACACCTTCGGCAAGCCAGGCGGTGCTTTCGGCACCGGAGGCAGCCGCTGCTGCTTTCACCAGCGCTTCGCTCAAAATCGGGTTTGACGGATTGGTGATGAGCGTGGCAACGAGAGCCATGGATATTTCCTTAAACGACAGTTTTGATGCCTATCTGATAACGGGACCGACGGCGGGCGGCAAGTCTGCGCTTGCGCTCGACATTGCTGCGCGCATTGATGGCATCATTATCAATGCCGACAGCATGCAGGTCTACGACACGCTCGCGGTGCTGACAGCCCGGCCGGCGCAAGCCGATCTCGCGATCCGGCCGCACAGGCTCTACGGCCATGTACCGGCTGCCGGCGATTATTCCACCGGCCGCTGGCTGGATGACGTCAGCGAGGTGATGAAGCAGCTGGATGGCAAGAAACCGGTCTTCGTCGGTGGAACCGGGCTCTATTTCAAGGCGCTGACGGAAGGCATCGCGGTCATGCCGGCGATTGATCCGGCCGTGCGCGGCCATTATCGCGGCCTGCAGCAGGCAGGCGGCGCAAAGGCCCTTCATGCCGAGCTTGAGGCAAGGGATCCGACCGTGGCAGCGAAACTCGGGCCGGGCGATGCGCAGCGGATCGTGCGGGCGCTGGAGGTTCTTGAAAGCACGGGCCGGTCGATTGCGACGTTTCAGGCGGAAAATTCAGTTCCGCTTGTCGATGCGGCCCGGGCGCAGAAGATTGTCGTTCTGCCTGAGCGCGCCGCATTGCATCAGCGCATCAACAGCCGTTTCGCGGCCATGCTTGATCAGGGCGCGGTCGAGGAGGTGAGGGCGCTGATGGCGCTCGACCTGTCCCCGGCACAACCGCTGATGAAAGCGATCGGTGTGCGCGAAATCGCCGCCATGCTGGACGGGAAGATGACGCGTGAAGAGGTCATTGAGAAGGCCAGTGCGGCAACCCGGCAATATGCCAAACGTCAGATGACGTGGTTTCGCAATCAGATGGGCGCGGATTGGGCACGTTTCGATCCGCTGTCCGGGGCGGCAAACTGACATTTGCTTAATAATATTTCACAGAAGGTCGCATTTGGCTATTTTTCTTGCAGTCCTTGTTGACGGGGTGGCGTTTAGAGGGTATCAGGCTTCCATGATTATCAAGGCACTCCTTATTGTGGTGGGATCGCGCATGGGCAGAACGGTGTAACCGTTCGGCAGTAGCCTCCCATGCGCGACAAACGGCTCCCTCAAGGGGGCTTTTTTTATGCCTGAAAACAACCGGAAACATCCATTCAACGGACCATCGAGACGGAAATGAAGCGATGACTGCTAAGGAAAACATGATGACGGGCGCGGAGATCGTCCTCCAGGCGCTGAAAGAGAACGGGGTAGAGCACATCTTCGGATATCCGGGTGGCGCTGTGCTTCCGATCTATGACGAAATCTTCCAGCAGGACGATATCCAGCACGTGCTCGTGCGTCATGAACAGGGTGCCGGCCATGCGGCCGAAGGCTATGCCCGTTCCACCGGCAAGGTTGGCGTCATGCTGGTCACCTCCGGCCCGGGCGCGACCAATGCCGTGACGCCGCTGCAGGATGCGCTGATGGATTCGATCCCGATCGTCTGCCTGTCCGGCCAGGTTCCGACCTCGCTGATCGGCTCGGACGCCTTTCAGGAATGCGATACGGTCGGCATCACGCGCCCTTGCACCAAATACAACTGGCTGGTCAAGGATGTGAACGAGCTGGCGAGCGTCATTCATGAGGCTTTCCGCATCGCCAGGACCGGCCGGCCGGGCCCGGTTGTTGTCGATATCCCGAAGGATGTCCAGTTCGCCATGGGGCGCTATACGTCACTGGCCGATCACCCGGTCCGCGAGAGCTATCAGCCGCGTGTTTCAGGCGATGCCGCTGCCATTCAGGCCGCCGTCGAACTGATGGCCAATGCCAGGCATCCGGTTCTCTATACCGGTGGCGGTGTCATCAATTCCGGGCCGGACGCAGTTCGCCTGCTGCGCGAGCTGGTCGAGATCACCGATTTTCCGATCACCTCGACGCTGATGGGACTGGGGTCCTATCCAGCATCGGGCAAGAACTGGCTCGGCATGCTGGGCATGCATGGTTCCTATCAGGCCAATCTCGCCATGCATGAATGCGATGTGATGGTCTGTATCGGCGCCCGTTTCGACGACCGCATCACCGGCCGGGTTGATGCATTCGCGCCCAATTCGAAGAAGATCCATATCGATATCGATCCGTCGTCGATCAACAAGAATATCCGCGTCGATATTCCGATTCTCGGCGATGTCGCCCACGTTCTGGAGGAGATGGTCCGTCTGTGGCGGGCGCTGCCAAAGGAACCGGCCAGGCCGTCTTTGAAGAACTGGTGGAGTGATATCGAACGCTGGCGCGCGCGCAACTGCTTTGCCTATACGCCGAGCAAGGACGTCATCATGCCGCAATATGCGCTGGAGCGGCTGAATGCGCATATGCAGGGCCGGGACTTCTACATCACCACGGAAGTCGGCCAGCACCAGATGTGGGCGGCGCAGTTCATCGACTTCGACGAGCCGAACCGCTGGATGACATCGGGCGGTCTCGGGACGATGGGCTATGGTCTGCCGGCAGCGCTTGGCGTTCAGATCGCCCATCCCGGGAGCCTCGTCATCGATGTTGCCGGCGACGCCTCGATCCAGATGTGCATTCAGGAAATGTCGGCGGCGGTCCAGCACAATGCACCGATCAAGATCTTCATCCTGAACAATCAGTATATGGGGATGGTGCGCCAGTGGCAGCAGCTTCTGCATGGCAACCGGCTGTCCCATTCCTATACCGAGGCAATGCCCGATTTCGTCAAGCTGGCCGAGGCCTATGGCGGCGAGGGCATCTATTGCGACGATCCGGCCGATCTCGATGAGGCGATCATCCGCATGATCGAGAGCCCGAAGCCGGTGATCTTCGATTGCCGCGTCGCCAATCTTGCCAATTGCTTCCCGATGATCCCGTCGGGCAAGGCGCATAACGAAATGCTGTTGCCGGACGAAGCCAGCGACGAGGCCGTTGCCACGGCCATCGACGCCAAGGGTCGCCAGCTGGTTTGATGAAGGGGTAAAGACAATGAATGCCAAGCTACAGCCGACCGGTTCGGCCTATTTCATCAGCCGGCAGCATACGATTGCCGAGCGCCACACGCTGTCCATCCTCGTTGCCAACGAGCCGGGCGTCCTTGCCCGGGTCATCGGCCTGTTTTCAGGCCGCGGCTACAACATCGAGAGCCTCACCGTTTCGGAAACCGAGCACGAGGCGCATGTTTCGCGAATCACCGTCGTCACCAAGGGAACGCCGGAAGTGCTGGAGCAGATCAAGGCACAGCTGGACCGCCTTGTTCCTGTGCACAAGGTCGTTGATCTTTCGGTGCGCGCCCGCGAACTCGGCCAGGATGGCCCGGTAGAACGGGAGGTTGCGCTGATCAAGATCGCTGGACGTGGCGAGTTGCGCGCTGAAGCGCTTCGACTAGCAGATGCTTTCAATGCCAAGGTCGTTGATGCTACAGTGGAGCACTTCATGTTCGAACTGACGGGCAAGGTGTCGAAAGTGGATCAGTTCATCGCGGTCTTGCGGCCGCTTGGGCTGGTTGAGATCTGCAGAACCGGACCAGCTTCGATGAACCGTGGCGCGCAGGGAATGTGAAGACTTGCATGGCGTCCAGCTCCAGGGAGGAGAGATGACGCAGGAAGCTCTTCTGGCCCTTACCGGGCTGGCTCTGGCGGCCTTTCTGCCGCCGGGGCCTGATAATTTTTACATGATGTCGTTGGCCGTCAAAGGCCGGCGACACGCTATCGGTGCCGTCAATATCAGGTTCGCTGATCGGTCAGGTCAGCCTGCAGGCCTGGGCCGCCTGTCTGACCGGAGCGCTGATGTTTGCATTGCCGCACATCGGTCTCTTTCTGCGCGTCATTGGCCTGGTGATCTTCATCTTCATGGCCCTCTCGCTCTGGCGCTCCCTGCCGGCCGATCGCGTGCTTTTCGTCCACGATTGCCGGTCCTTCTCCGAGACGCTGATGCTGCAATGGATCAGTCCGCGGCAATGGTTCACCGCGCTGGCACTGTTTCTGCTCTATGCCAATGACCTTAGATTCCTGAGGTGGTTTCCGGTCGCCATTGCGATCTGCGCCTCGGTCCGTCTGATCGCCAGCCTAGTCTGGCTGCTGGCCGGGCGACAGATGCAGGCCATCTGCAACCGGACGCAATGTTCGAAGCTGGGGCGCACCGCGCCGGTGCTGCTGCTTGTCGCGACACAGGTTCCGCTCTGGCTGTTCTGGTAACGCCGCACCATCACGATACGCTCATGCTGCAACGCACGCAAAATGCGTGAGGCAGCTATGCACACTTGTCAGTTGTCAG
Source organism: Martelella sp. HB161492 (assembly GCF_013184775.1). Taxonomy (GTDB): domain Bacteria; phylum Pseudomonadota; class Alphaproteobacteria; order Rhizobiales; family Rhizobiaceae; genus Martelella. Next base: position 41,200 of record NZ_JAATVV010000011.1, on the reverse strand, counting down.
CTTTCAAACCGCTTGCTTACTACGAAAGACCAATAGATCAGCACGGCCGCACGGCCGAAATCATCGAGGTCTTTCCATGGCGCTGGGTATTATTCTGACGTTGATCGGCTTTGCCTTTGCCGCCGTGATCACGCCCGGGCCCAACAATATGATGCTGCTGGCTTCCGGCGCCAATTTCGGCTTCAAACGCACTTTGCCGCATATGAGCGGTGTGATTTTCGGCTCGATGGTGCTGCAGACGGCCGTTGGCGCCGGGCTCGGCATCCTGATCACGTCGTTTCCGCCGCTGCTGAACGCGCTGAAAGTCGCCGGTGGTCTCTATCTCCTCTACCTGGCCTGGCGTCTGGCAACGCGGAACACGATTGCCAAGAGCGATGCTGCCCGAACCCCGATGACCTTCGCCCAGGCCGCCGCCTTTCAGTGGGTCAACCCGAAGGGCTGGGTTTCCGCGCTCGCGGCCATGGCGGCGTTCACAAGCGAAGGCCCTTATGCGGTGATGGCTGTGCTGGTCGTCTTGTCGTTCGCAGCCATGTCGACGATCAGCGTGTCTGTCTGGACCGGTTTCGGTACGGCACTGCGCCAATATCTGCAGCGCCCGCGTTATCTGCGCGGTTTCAACCTGTCGATGGCAACGCTGCTGGTGCTCAGTCTCTGGCCAATGCTGAAGTAGACGGCGGGCTTTATTCCTGGGGTGCTTGAGATCACTGCGGGCCGGGACTAGCATTTCCCTGGCCCTTGGAGATCACCATGCCTCTGGAAACATTTTTCGCATTGTCGGGATTTGCCATCGCAGCCTCGCTTTCACCGGGGCCGAACAACATGATGGCCTTCACATCCGGCGTGAATTTCGGCTATGTCCGCACCCTGCCGCATATCGCCGGCATCGCCTTCGGTTTTGCCTTTCTGCTGGCCTGCGTCGGTGCAGGGCTCGGTGCGCTGCTGACGGCGTTTCCGCCGCTCTTCCTGGCGACGAAGATCGCAGGCGGCGCCTATCTTGTCTGGATTGCCTGGAAGATCGCCACCACGCGCAGCATGGGCGAGGGGACGGCCAATTCCAGGGGCAGGCCCTTGAGCTTTCTGCAGGCCGTCGCCTTCCAGTGGGTCAACCCCAAGGCATGGATCATGGGCATGACGGCGATGGCCCTCTATACCAGCCAGTCTGCCTATATATCCAGCGTTGCTCTGGTTGCTGGCTTCTTCGGCATTGTCTCGTTGTTTTCGGTGTCGATCTGGGCCGGATTCGGCTCTGCGCTCAGCCAGTGGCTTGCGCATCCCGGACGCCTCAGAGTGTTCAACATCACCATGGCTGTTCTGCTGCTGGCCAGTCTCTGGCCGATGCTGCGCTAGCGCATCGTCCTTGCGATGCCGGCTATAGATGCGCATCTGAAGCTCCGCGCGACAGATCGCATAAAGGAGGCTTGCCTTTTGGGCCCGAATCCGGCCAATTCGCGCCATGGAGTTTTCACCGCAACAGGATGAGGCGCTCAAGGCCGTTTCGAAATGGCTGAAGGAAGGGCGCAGACCGATTTTCCGACTGTTCGGCTATGCCGGAACGGGCAAGACCACGCTTGCCCGCCATTTCGCCGAACATGTTGATGGCGATGTGCTGTTCGCTGCCTTCACCGGCAAGGCGGCGCAGGTTCTGCGCGCGCGCGGCGCCAGCAATGCCCGTACGATTCATTCGCTGATCTATCGCCCCAAGGGCGAGGAAATGATCGAGAATGAGGAAACCGGAAAGACCTCGGTTTCGCCGATGTTCTCGATCAACCGCCAGAGCCCGCTGGCCAAAGCCGCCCTCATTGTGATCGATGAATGCTCGATGGTGGATGAGAAGCTTGGCCAGGATCTGATGAGCTTCGGTACGCCGGTTCTGGTGCTTGGCGATCCCGGCCAGCTACCGCCTGTCTCCGGTGGCGGCTATTTCACCGAGCAAGAGCCGGATTTTCTGCTGACGGAAATTCATCGTCAGGCGCGGGATAATCCGATTATCGATCTCGCCATGCGCGTGCGCAACGGCGAGGAGCTGAACTATGGTGATTTCGGTACGGCGCGGGTGATTTCGCGCCGCGAGGTGACGCAGGATCTGGTGCTCGATGCCGACCAGGTTCTGGTCGGTACCAACCGCACCCGACGGCGCTACAATCAGCGTCTGCGCGAGCTGAAAGGCTTCACCCAGATCCATCCGCAGGCGGGTGACAAGCTGGTTTGTCTCAGGAATGATCCGGCCAAGGGGCTGCTGAATGGCTCGCTCTGGCAGGTCATGTCCTCGTCGCGCGAGACGGTGAAGCCGGGCATGAACCTGCTCGTCAAACCGGATGATGATGATATTGACCGCGGTGCGGCGCGTATCAAGCTGCTGAAAGCCGCGTTTGAAGACAGTGAGACGGAAATTCCCTGGTCGACGAAGAAGCGCTACGACGACTTTGATTATGGCTATGCCCTGACGGTTCACAAAGCCCAGGGCTCGCAGTGGAACAATGTCGTGCTGTTCGATGAAAGCTGGGCCTTCCGCGACATGAGCGAGCGCTGGCTCTACACCGCCGTCACCCGTGCCGCAGAAACGCTGACGATCGTCCGCTAGCGCGCAGTGCGCCCTTCAGGACGCAGCAGGACGCTCTATCTTATTGAATCTACGCATCGTTCTTTTCGAAAATCGATTCCGGTTTTCGAGCCGATGCACTAGATCAGCGCCATCACCATGGCCAGATGGCGCCGTGATCCTGACAACAGCATAAACAACGCCCGCCAGAACCATCGCCCGACCTGACATCATTTCTGAAGGGACGCCGCTTTTTCCTGACATGCGGCGCAACGGGAATCAGCAACATCCTGCTGATCCGGCCTGACCTGTCGTGGAACAGGCCACTATCGATGTTGAAGAACGGGCAATTGCTGACGGGCGCGGCATGTCGGGAAAATTATTTCAGGCATTTCCGTGATCCGGGTCGCTAGGAAATTGCGGCAACCCGCCCGCCCGCCACAAGCGTCTGCGTCACGAAATCTTGGTAAGATGTTACCATATCTTGCGCAGATATTTCGGATGATTTTAGTCTATCCATGAATATTGGCAGATATTGATTGCCCGGATACCTGGCAATCTTCCAAATGGCAAATTGTCGCCTATGTTTGCGGTGGATGACAGATTAGCTTTGGCATACCGTCTTTTGCGACGACATATTTCGGCGCTGATAGCGGAAAAAACCAGACGCCGGAATACTATCATCAAAAAAAACGATTGGTGCTGGCCTACCTTTCCCCTAATGGTGTGCGCGCCAAATCACGGATTTCATGAACGTCGGAGGCCCGCGTGCCTGCTAAATTATCGGTCAATCTCAATGCTATCGCTCAGCTTCGCAATCGCCGGAATCTGCCCTGGCCAAGCGTCGCCGGTCTCGGCCTTGTCGCCCTGCAAGCCGGTGCGCACGGCCTTACCGTTCACCCGCGCCCGGATCAGCGTCACATCCGCTTTACCGATCTGCCCGTTCTGCGCAAACTGACGCAGGAATTTGAAGGTGGTGCCGAGTTCAACATTGAGGGTTATCCGACGGATCACTTTATCGGCCTGTGCTGCGCCAACAAGCCGGATCAGATCACCCTCGTGCCTGATGACCCGGCGCAGGCGACCTCAGATCATGGCTGGCGTTTCGTCGAGCAGCGCGAAACGCTGTGCCGGGTGGTCGAGAAACTGAAGAAGAAAGGCGCCCGCGTTTCGCTTTTCGCCGATGGCAATGCCTCTATGGCAGAGCTTCGCGCCGCGGCCTCGACCGGCGCGGACCGGATCGAGCTCTATACCGGGCCTTATGGCGCCTGCTACGACGATCCCGAAAAGGAAAAGGAAATCGCCATCGAGCTTAGTCAGACCGCGATCATGGCGCATGAACTCGGTCTCGGCGTCAATGCCGGTCACGATCTGACCGTTGCCAACCTGCCGCTGCTGGCACGTCAGATTCCGCATCTGGCCGAGGTGTCGATCGGTCATGGGCTGACGGCGGATGCACTGGAATATGGCATGCGTGAAAGCGTGCTGCGGTTCCGCCGGGCCTGTGGCGAGCCAGCCTGAGCCGGCCCGCATTCGCAGTTGTCCTTCAGGGCCGCGTTCAGAACGCGGCCTTGTTGCGTTCGAAGAACGCCTTCAGGCTGCGCGGCTTGCGGCCGGTCAGCGTCTCGAAATCATTGGTGACAATGTCAAAACCACCGGCAGCGATATTGGCATCCGTCGAGACCAGGAGGTCAACGACAAAGGATGGCAATCCGGCCTTGCCCAGACCCTCGGCAAGAGCATCGGTGGAAACAGCCTGCACCGAAAGCGGCTTGCCGACGATTTCCGATGCGAGGGCGGCGATTTCCGGGATCGACAGAGCTTCAGGTCCGGTCAGCGTGTAGGTGGCGCTTTGCGTGGTCTCGGCGGCAAGTGCGCTGGCAAGGGCTGCTGCGCAATCCTGATGCGCGACAAGGTTCTGTCTGCCATCACCGGCAGCACTGACCCAGCTTCCGGCCGCGAAAGCATTCGGCAACCCCATCAGCAGATTTTCCTGATACCAGGCATTGCGCAGGATCGTGTAGCTGAGGCCGCTTTCCTTCACGGCCTTTTCCGATCCGAGATGTTCATGCGCAAAGCTGATCTTGGAGGTTTCGGGACCCGGCATTGATGTATAGATGATGTGAGACACACCCGCGGCCTTTGCCGCAGCAACGGCATTGGCGTGCTGGGTGATGCGATGGGCATCGGGGCCGAGCGCATCCGTGGAAATGATCGCAAGGCGGTCAGCGCCTGCAAATGCAGCCTCAAGCGTTTCCGGCTTGTCAAAGTCGGCCGGGCGAACCGTGATGCCCTTGGCTGCATAGTCGCCAAGCTTCGACGGATCGCGGGTGGTTGCGATGATGTTGGCCGGCGCCACACCGGAAGCCAGCAACTGGTCCAGCACTTCGCGGCCAAGCTTGCCGGATGCGCCGGTGACCAGGAGTTTCTTGTTGCTCATCTTACGTCTTCCCTTGTTTCCACGACAACCGGCTCTCGCCCGATTGCTGGTCTCATTTTGAGATCACTATTCAAATAGAGACCATGGTCTTTTTGTAAAGAAGGCACTATTTTGTAAGGGAGTTACACCGAGGGAACCGGAACCATGACCGATGCATCGCCGACCATCCGCCAGCGACTGACCGTCTCCATCAACAGCGGTGCGCTGGAAAACTGTCCGATGCGCGATGTGCTTGCACCGGTGTCGAGCAAATGGAGCTCGTTGCTGATCGTCGCGCTCAGCGAAGGGCCGATGCGGTTTTCGCAGCTGCGCCGTTTTGTACCGGATATTTCCCAGCGCATGCTCACCAAAACACTGAAGGATCTGGAGCGTGACGGCTATCTCAGCCGCAGCGTCTATCCAACCAAGCCGCCACGTGTCGACTATGCACTGACCGCGCTCGGCTGGTCCTATCTCGAGCCGCTGTCAGCGCTGATGGATTGGGCAGGACATCACCATGAAGCGGTGAGGGCGGCCCGGGAGCGCTTTGACTGCACCCCTGAAAGCGAAATCGCCTGACGCTTGGCGCCAGGCGATTTCATTCAGGTCCTGGTGAATCGGACCGGGCTCAGCCGGGTTCGCCCTGTTCACGGGCAACGGCGCGCCAGCCGATATCGCGACGGCAGAAGCCATCCTTCCAATCGATGTCCTCGATCATTTCATAGGCCGCTGTCTGCGCCTCGGTCACATTGTGGCCCAGTGCGGTGATGTTGAGAACGCGGCCGCCATTGGCAACAAGATTGCCGTCCCTGAATGCCGTGCCGGCATGGAAGGTGCGGCCCGTTGCGGTGTCATCGGGTAGGGCCGAAATGACGCTGCCCTTCTTGTAGGATCCCGGATAGCCGTTCGTTGCCATGACGACGGTCAGGGCTGTATCACTTGCCCATTCGGCTGAAACCGTGTCGAGGGTGCCGTTGCTCGATGCTTCCAGCAGATCCAGCAGATCGCTTTTCAGCCGCATCATCAGCACCTGGCACTCCGGATCACCGAAGCGGGCATTGTATTCGATAAGCTGCGGGCCGGTGTCGGTGATCATCAGTCCGGCATAAAGAACGCCCTGGAAGGGATGGCCGAGCTCAGCCATGCCGGCAATCGTCGGCTCGATGATTTCCGTCATCGTCCGCTCGATCATCGCCGCGCTCATCACCGGCGCGGGCGAATAGGCGCCCATGCCGCCGGTATTGGGGCCAAGATCGCCATCGCCGACGGCCTTGTGATCTTGTGCCGTGGCAAGGGCAAGCGCATGCTTGCCATCGGACAGGCAGAAGAAGCTCGCTTCCTCGCCGATCAGAAACTCCTCGATCACCACTTCCGCGCCGGCGGCGCCGAAGGTGCCGGAAAAGCAATCATTGATGGCGTCCAGCGCCTCCTTCTTGGTCTTGGCAACCGTGACGCCTTTGCCGGCGGCGAGACCATCGGCCTTGACCACGATCGGCGCTCCGATCTCCTCAAGATAGATCCGCGCGGCCTCGGCATCGGTGAACCGCCGATAGGCACCCGTCGGAATATTGAACCGGGCGCAGAGATCCTTGGTGAAGCCCTTGGATCCCTCCAGCTGTGCAGCCGCACGGCTCGGACCGAAGACCGCGATATTCTCTGCCTGCAGGTCATCGGCAAGACCGGCGACCAGAGGTGCCTCGGGGCCGACGACAACCAGATCAACCGCTTTCTCGCGGCAGAAGGCTATGATGGCGGCGTGATCATCAATATCGAGCGCGACGCAGGTCGCATGGCGGGCAATACCGGGATTTCCAGGGGCGGCGTAAAGCGTCTCAAGCCGCGGGGACTGAGCCAGTTTCCAGGCCAGCGCGTGCTCGCGCCCGCCCGAGCCGATCAGAAGGACATTCATCGTGATGCGTCTCCAGTGGTCCGTCTTGGCCGATGGGGTAAGCAGAGCCAGCGCAAAGGTCAAGCGCCAAAGCGGGGCGGGATGGTGGCAATATTGTGGATCGGCACTTTTTTCCGGTCACATGGCCATTGTTTCGTCAGGCCCTGCGACTAAATCTCGTCATTCATGGCGCATGATTCCGGCGCTGCCGGAGAATTCAGGAAGAGGGATGGCCGCAATGCCTGCTCAAAGCAAAGATCTCGCACATATCATCGCAGCGGAAGTGAATGCCCGGCCCGAGCAGGCTGCTGCAGCGATCGCGCTGCTGGATGAAGGTGCGACGGTTCCCTTCATTGCGCGCTACCGCAAGGAAGTGACTGGCGGTCTCGATGATGGTCAGCTGCGCCTTCTGGCCGAGCGGCTGACCTATCTGCGTGAATTGCAGGCGCGGCGCCACACCATTGTCGAGTCCATTACCGGTCAGGGCAAGATGACCGACGATCTGATGGGGCGGATCGAGGCCGCCGCCACCAAGGCGGAGCTGGAGGATCTTTACCTTCCCTATCGGCCGAAGCGCCGCACCCGCGCCCAGATTGCCCGCGAGAACGGATTGCAGCCGCTGGCCGATGCCCTGTTCGATAACCGGACCGCCGATCCCGAAGCGCTGGCCAAGGCCTATGTCAGCGAGACGGTAGCGGATATCCGCGCAGCGCTCGATGGAGCGCGCGACATTCTGTCAGAGCAGTTTTCCGAAGATGCAGCCCTTGTTGGCGCCTTGCGGCAATATATGCGCGACAATGCCGTCGTTTACGCCACGGTCGTTTCCGGCAAGGAAGAGGCAGGCGCCAAATTCTCCGATTACTTTGCCCACTCGGAGCGTTTTGCCACGGCGGCTGGCCACCGTATCCTCGCCATGCTGCGCGGCTGGAACGAGGAAGTGCTGACGATAGCCATCGAAGCCGATCGCGATGATCCCTCACCGGTGAAGCCGGCGCAGAAGATGATTGCCCGGCATTATGATATCGGCAGTCGCGGCCTTGCCGATGAATGGCTGATGGGCGTTGCTGGCTGGTCCTGGCGGGTGAAGCTGTCGACCTCGCTGTCACTTGATCTGATGCGGGAAATGCGCGAACGCGCCGAAGACGAGGCAATCCAGGTATTTGCCCGTAACCTGAAAGATCTGCTTCTGGCGGCTCCTGCCGGTTCGCGGGTGACGCTCGGTCTCGATCCGGGCATCCGCACCGGGGTGAAGGTCGCCTGCGTTGACGGGACCGGCAAGCTGCTGGACACCGCCACGATCTACCCGTTTCAGCCGAAGAACGACGTCATCGGCGCCCGGGCGGTGCTGAAGGCACTGATTGCGCGCCATAAGGTCGATCTCATCGCCATCGGCAATGGCACGGCAAGCCGCGAGACAGAGAAGCTGGTGATGGAGCTGATGCGGGAACTTCCCGAACCCAGACCGATGAAGGTGATCGTTTCGGAAGCCGGAGCATCGGTCTATTCGGCCTCGGAAACGGCAGCGAAGGAATTTCCGGAGTTGGACGTGTCCCTGCGTGGCGCGGTTTCGATCGCAAGGCGGCTGCAGGATCCGCTGGCCGAACTGGTGAAGATCGAACCGAAATCCATCGGCGTCGGTCAGTACCAGCATGATGTCGATCAGATGAAGCTGTCACGCTCGCTTGACGGCGTCGTCGAGGATGCGGTGAACGGTGTCGGTGTCGATCTCAACACCGCGTCGGCCCCGCTCTTGGCCCGCGTCTCCGGCCTTGGTGCATCGCTGGCCGAAGCGATTGTCGTGCACCGCGATGTCAACGGCGCGTTCAAGAGCCGCAAGGAGCTTTTGAAAGTGTCGCGGCTTGGTCCGCGCGCTTTTGAGCAATGCGCCGGCTTCCTGCGTATCCGTGATGGCGCCGAGCCGCTCGATGCGTCCTCGGTTCACCCCGAAGCCTATGGCGTCGCCAAGAAGATCATTGCGGCCTGCGGGCGCGATCTGCGGGCGCTGATGGGCGACAGCGGCACGCTGAAGGGCCTCGATCCGCGCCAGTTTGTCGATGAGCGTTTCGGCCTGCCGACGGTGCGCGACATTCTCGTCGAGCTCGAAAAGCCCGGCCGGGATCCGCGTCCGGAATTCAAGACTGCCAGCTTTGCCGAAGGCATTGACGAGATCTCGGATCTCAAGCCCGGCATGATGCTGGAAGGCACGGTGACCAATGTCGCCGCCTTTGGCGCTTTCGTCGATATCGGTGTGCATCAGGACGGGTTGGTTCACGTCTCCGCGCTGGCGGATCGTTTCGTCAAGGATCCGCATGAGGTGGTCAAGGCCGGCGATGTGGTCAAGGTGCGAGTGCTTGATGTTGATGTGAAACGCAAGCGTATCGCCCTGTCGATGAAGAAGAATGATGATGCCGCCGCGTCTGGACCGCGCGGCCCGCGGCCGGACGGCGGCAACCGCAATCGCAACAACAATGGCGGCCGCCGGCAGGAGACGGGCGGGCAGGGTGCTTTCGGTGCGGCCCTGGCTGCGGCGATGCGCAAGAAGTGAGTTTGTCCCAGATGCCGACGGCCGGTAACGCGCCGTCGGAGGACCCGTGCGCCGGTCAGTCTGCCGTCTGGCTCTGGCAGAGATTGTCGCGATTGCCGATCTGCCTGAGGGCGATCCGGTAGGTGGCGCTGATGATGGTGACGACAAAGAGAAACAGCAAGGCGTCGAATGCATATTGAAGCGCGGGCATCAGCGCTTTCAGCTGTGCGGCCAGTATTGAGGGAACGCCGTGCCGCTCCAGACTGTCAGTCAGTCTGAAAGCCAGAACCGCCCCATGGTGGAAAAGTGGCTCTGACGCCTGAAAGAGGACGATCAGAACCAGCCCGCTCATGGCCATGGGCAGGCCGAAACCGCGTCCGAAATGGCAATACCAGGCATGAAGATCCTTCATGCGCAGATTGAGCAGATAGGATATCTGCCGATCCGTCGCGATGGCTGGCAGAATGAGTGCGAGCCTGAGGCCGAGCGGTGCAATCACCAGACAGAGCACCACGCCCAGCGCCTCAAACAGCGCCGGATACCAACCGCTCAGTTGATCCGCGACGGTCAGCCCATCGACAAATTTCATGGCGCTGGTTCGTCCAAGATCAAATGCGAGGCCTAACGAATAGATCGCGAGCAGGACAAGCCAGTAGATGAATTCGCGCATCCCGAAATGCAGGCCGGTCCAGCCGGGTCTTTCGTTGCGCAGCAGGCAACGGTGCAAGGCAACGGCTGCAGAGGCTGCCAGCAGCAGATGGACAAAGGGAAAGAGCCTGAAGAGGATCGCGAAGAATTCGGGGTGGCTTCTGAATATGCCCGCCAGCGTGCCGTTTTCCATCACCATGACCAGCAATGCATATTCCAGCAGGCCGAGAGCGGCAAAGGGCCATAGCAGCACGATCATCGACATCATGTTGGCCGTAACCATGCGGCCGGTATCCCTGAAAACCAGCTTCAGCCGCGTTGCAGACGTCATGAGCCCGATGTCCCCTTTTTCAAACAGACGGGCCAGATACAATCAGAGATGGAAGAGTTCAAATATAATCAGATCAGAAAACAGGGGTCGGCATCGCAACGGATGCAAAAGACGGCCGGAACTGCCCGGCCGTCTCGTCACGCGGTTGTGTCGTGCTTTCAGGCAAGGCTCAGCGACGCCTCATGCCGGGACGGGAGCACCAGTCTCATCGGACGCCGGCTGCGCCTCGTTCGTCTCGCTCTGCTTGAGCGCGATGCGATAGCCGACCGTGATCAGGGTCGCTTCGGCCAGCGGGAAATAGACGTTGGTGACAACCATGGGGAGCGCGGCGATGAGTTTGATGACAGGGACCACAAACGTGATAGGGCCCATGAGCGTGGCAATAAGTGAGAGCACGAAGGCTACAAGGCCGAGAAACATGCTTATCAGCAAGCCCACCAGAAACAGCCCCAAGAAAGCAACGGCCATTGGCAATCCAAGTCCTGCCCCCATGCGGCGCGCTGCCTTGAAGGCAATCGGCCTGTCCAGCGCTACCGCAGGAAGAGCAAGAGCAAAACGCGCCAGGTTCGGTGCAGTCGCGAAATAGGCTATCGCGAGGCCGATCAATGCGAAAATCGGAGCCAAGATCAAACCACCCTGCGCGCCGAGACTTGTTATGAAAACAAGAAACAGACCAGCGGGAATGATGAGAAGCAGACTGATGAGCCAGAAAAGGAAGCAGGCGAGAATATATCGCCACTGCCGCGCGCCCAGTCGATAGCTGAACCATCCGGGCTGCTCATCCAGCAGGATCAAGCGGTGCCAGCCAATCAGAAATGACGGGATTACGACAAAACCAACGATCGTACCGAACGGAAACAGGAATAGTATTATCGTTCTAGCCGATGATGACATTGAGTTGAGTTCAGTCAAAGAAATGTCAGTTGGAAAAAACATCTGAGTAACGATGACAAGTGCCAGTATCGGCCAGAGAAGCCGAAACCCAGATTTGATATTCGCAAATAGAAGCGAAAAACTCTCTTCCCAGACAAGTCTGAGACCTAAACGAAATTCCATGATTGATATGCCCCACCTCGGTTTCAAGTTCGATTGACTTTGAAAGGTTACGGATTTGTAATCATTGCTTCAATGAAGGGCATTTTCGTCAGATTTACGGCTGACGATCTGTCTGCAGATGGATCCGAAACAGAAAATGGCCGGGCTAGGCCCGGCCATTTTCAAGTTTCATTGCCGGCCGTTTTGCGCCAGCAAGGCGATGTTCCTATTTGCTTCCGGCAAATCGGCCCATATGGTGGAGATTGCCATCGGGGGCGACCATATAGATATCGGTATAGGACTTGCCGTTGCGGTCCTGGCCGTCCTGATGCACGACCGAACCGATGACAGCGTCTTCCGGCGCATTCACGCCCGGAATCTGGTCATCCAGATTGAGTTGAACCGGCTGCAGCGCAAAAGCGGGAGAAGCCAGAAGCGGCAAAACGGTCGCCAGCATGGCGACCTTCTTCATTGTGTTCTTCATGATGACACCTAAACGAATCATCCGTTTCTTAATCGGTTGATCAATATCTGGGCTTTCGCCGTTCGTTTTTCAAGTGATTTGACGTTTACGCAGTGTTCGCCATCCGCGGTCGGGTCTCACAGGACGCTGATATCGGCTTCATTTTCGTCATCCCAATGCCATTCTGCGCATGAATTCCGTCTTGACCTCGGCAGAATTTTCCGGCAAAAGACCGGTACCGTACCGTACAGTACCAATTACGGAGAATATGCCTTGATTGATGATCGTCATGCAGATCAGCGTTTCACCCCGCGACAGCAGGCCGTGCTGGAGCAGGCGTTGCATCTGCTTGTCGAAGGTGGCGAAAAGGCAGTGACGACGGCGGGCATAGCCCGGGCTGCCAGCTGCTCCAAGGAAAGTCTCTATAAATGGTTTGGTGATCGCGAAGGCCTGCTTTCGGCGATGATCGCCTATCAGGCGAGCAAGGTCCGCACATTTGAAAGTGCCGGCCACCGGCTGTCGGCCACCGAGCTGAAGGATCATCTGCGTGCATTCGCCGTCGATCTGCTGGCGGTTCTGGCCGGCGACGTATCGCTCGCGCTGAACCGGCTGGCAATCGGCCGGGCAGGGCGCGATGGCGTGAAGCTTGGCCCCATGCTTTTGACACGCGGACGTGCTCAGATCGACCAGCGTGCACGCGCGCTTCTTGAAGATGGCCGCCGCTCGGGACTTCTGGTCTTTGATGACGGTGATGACGCCTATCGCGTCTTTTACGGCCTGATTGTCGGCGACTGGCATGTGCGCATGCTGCTTGGCGACCGGTTGGAGCCGAGGGATTTTGCAGACCGTGCCAGCAAGGCGGTGGATCGCTTCTGGGCACTTTTCGCAACGGAATGACCGTATTTCGCGGTTTTTGAGATAACGACAGGCAAGGGAAGGAAATAACATGCGTGTCTATTATGATCAGGACGCTGATATCAATCTCGTCAACGGCCGCAAGGTCGCCATCATCGGTTACGGTTCGCAGGGCCGCGCCCATGCACTGAACCTCAAGGACAGTGGCGCCAACAATGTCGCCATCGCGCTGCGTCCGGGTTCGGCCACGGCCAAGAAGGCCGAAGCCGATGGTTTTGAAGTCAAGACCGTGGCTGAAGCTGCCGCATGGGCCGATCTGATGATGATGGCAACGCCGGACGAGCTCCAGGGCGCCATCTACAAGGACGAAATCGCTCCCTATATCCGTGACGGTGCTGCGATTGCCTTCGCCCACGGCCTCAATGTTCACTTCGGCCTGATCGAGCCGAAGGCAACGGTCGATGTCATCATGATCGCACCGAAGGGCCCCGGCCATACGGTTCGCGGCGAATATCAGCGCGGCGGCGGCGTCCCCTGCCTGGTTGCCGTTCATCAGGATGCTTCCGGCAATGCGCTTGACGTTGCACTGTCCTACGCGTCCGGCGTTGGCGGCGGCCGCGCCGGCATCATCGAGACGACCTTCAAGGAAGAATGCGAAACCGACCTGTTCGGTGAGCAGGCTGTCCTCTGTGGCGGTCTGGTCGAACTGATCCGCGCTGGCTTCGAAACCCTGGTTGAAGGCGGTTATGCGCCGGAGATGGCCTATTTCGAATGCCTGCACGAAGTCAAGCTGATCGTGGACCTGATCTATGAAGGCGGTATCGCCAACATGAACTACTCGATCTCCAACACGGCCGAGTGGGGCGAATATGTCACCGGTCCGCGCATCATCACGGAAGAAACCAAGGCCGAGATGAAGCGCGTTCTGAAAGACATTCAGACCGGCAAGTTCACCTCCGAGTGGATGCAGGAATGGCATTCGGGTGCTGCCCGTTTCAAGGGTATCCGCCGCAACAATGATGCGCATCAGATCGAAGAAGTCGGTGAAAAGCTGCGCGGCATGATGCCATGGATCAAGAAGGGTGCGCTGGTCGACAAGACCCGCAACTGATCCTGAGCGACCTTTGGGTCGGTCATCTGGGGCCGGGCGGTCAACGCCCGGTCCTTCTTCATTGCCCATTGCGCGCTGGGGCGATAATGGCGGGAAGGTCAATCCTGCCGAAGCTTGCAGTGGCAATGTCCGGCAAACGAATGATCCCCCGGCGCTAAAGCTTGCGAAATGCAGAGGACAGCGCCGATGGATCAAAATCCGTCGCCGGACTGAAGCCCAGTAGTTTGTCAGGCTTCACCCACGCATCCAAAACAAAGGCATTGATGAAACATGCGGCGCGTTCGGAACCCGCCGCCTTGCATGACGACGTGCCCGTATTCGGAAACGTCAGGGTGATTTTTCCGATCGCCGCCGTCTTAAGGGTGAAGCGACCATTTGCGACGGCAGATTTGTCGTAGGTCAGGGTTTCCCTTGATGCCAGAACCGGATCAACAAGAAGAACGAGCTTGTATCGCGGCCCGCTCCGCAGATCATCAACATGCCAGAGCCGGTAGCCATCTTCGCCCAATGCCGTATAGGCGTCTTTCATGGCTGTATAGATCTTGTTGTTGTTGACCCGGATCGCGTCTTCAACAGTGTAGGAAATATTCCTGCTGACCGCCCCGGAAATATCCGCCTCGACAGCCGGATTGATGCCCGGAGACTGGCCGCCGAGCGCCACACTGTAGCCCCGGACACTGCTCGCCCGATAAGATGCCGGTGCAGCAAGGGGCTCGGAGCCCAGACTGGCAATGGTGTGAAGATCCACCAATTTATTGTCTTCACTGTCCCACAGGAAAATCTTTCCGGGCGCAAGCCCGCCGGAATTTCTGTAACCCAGATTGGTTTGAGCATAATTGAGATCAACAATGGCAGATTTCGAGCATCCTGCCAGAAAAAACAGTAGAAGTGATGCAAATGCTAATTTATTCATTTTCATCTCCTGAATAAATCTCACAAAGAATTGATACCATACATAATTTTCAGACTGAATAAGCCTGATCCCACAATTTGATCTGTCTTTTATGCTGGTGCGGCAGCCGTCGAAAGCGCGCCGCCCTTACCCCATGCAGCTGGCCGTGCTTTCCTGAAAATTTCGGGGGAGGCGCATATGGCGACGCAAAATTACCGACAGGGAAGAGAAAGTTCATTTTTATTGCCAAAAATTAGGTCAGCATTATTGACTTAATGAAGGCCATGTGGTTTTTAGGCGCTACTTAAAAAAGACTTGAGGAAACGCCCATGCTTGACTGGGAAAAAATCTACGCGTCGCGCGCCAAACGGATGGGTGCGTCGGAAATCCGTGAACTGCTGAAACTCCTCGAGCAGCCTGATATCATTTCGTTTGCCGGCGGGATTCCTGATCCTGCGCTGTTCCCGGCCGATGCCTTTCAGGCTGCCTATTCCGACATTCTGTCGGGGCCGGAAGCCGGTGCGGCACTTCAGTATTCGATCAGTGAAGGTTATCCGCGCCTTCGTGAGTGGATCGTCAAGCGCATGCAGGCGCGCGGCATCGAATGCACGATCGACAACATCTTCATCACATCAGGCTCGCAGCAGGGGCTCGATTACCTCGGCAAGATGTTCCTGTCGCCGGGCGATACCGCGCTGGTGACCTGGCCGACCTATCTCGGCGCACTGCAGGCGTTCAACGCCTATGAACCGCGCTACGAGAAGCTCGACATCAAGGGCAACACGACGCCGCAGGCCTATGCAGCCGATGCACAGATGAACGGCTCGAAGATCAAATTTGCCTATCTTTCGGCAGATTTCGCCAATCCGACCGGCGAATCCCTGACGCTTGAGGAGCGTGAACGGCTTCTCGATCTGGCCGAAGAGCTGGATGTTGCCGTTATCGAGGACGCCGCCTATCGTGCTCTGCGCTATGACGGAGAACGGCAGAAGACGCTTCTGACGCTTGATTGCGAACGCAGCGGTGGTATTGAAAACACCCGGACGCTCTATTGTGGCAGCTTCTCCAAAACGCTGTCTCCGGGACTTCGCGTTGGCTGGGTCTGTGCCGCAAAGCCGATCATCCGCCGGCTGGTTCTGGCCAAGCAGGCCGCTGATCTGCATTCGCCGACCATCAACCAGATGGCGATTGCCCGCGTTGCCGAAAGCTATTTCAATGCCCAGGCGGAAAAGATCGGCAAGGTCTACAAGGAGCGGCGCGATGCCATGCTCGCCTCGCTTGCCAGGCATATGCCCGCCGGCGTCACATGGACCCGTCCGGAGGGCGGCATGTTCGTCTGGATCACCCTGCCGGAGACCATGGATGCGGCCGCATTGCTGCAGCTGTCATTGAAGACAGCCAAGGTGGCCTTCGTCCCGGGACAGGCCTTCTATGCCGACGGAACGGGCGCCAACCACATGCGTCTGAGCTTCTCCTGCGCCGAACCGGCGATGATTGACGAGGGGATCGGCCGGCTTGGCTCGCTGCTGAGCAACCAGCTTTCAGCGGCAGCCTGATCCTTTTCAGCATTGTCACAATCAAGAAACCCGCCGCATTGCCGGCGGGTTTTTGTCTATCTGTCAGATGGCGGACGGCCAATGGTGCCGTCGGCCTTGTTTGCGGCGGCGCAACGTGGTTCTCTCGCGCCGGACCGTGATTTGGCCGGCAGGCAGGGGAGAACAAGATGAGCGCTTCAGCAAAATTCCGTTTTGACGACTGGCCCGAAGAGGGCGTGGCTTTTGCGCTTTCGGGGCTGGAAATTGTGGTTGATCCGGGCGAAAGCCCGGTGCTTGCGGCCAACCGTGCCGCGGTGGACGCCAACTGGCAGCAGGAGACAGCAGCCAATCCGCATCTCTTCAACGGTTCATTGTTGACACTGCATGCGGCCAGCCTTGAGGCCGGACAGATTGTCGCGCGGGCTTATGTCATTCCCTATGCCTATCATCTCTGGTGGCGCCGGCAGCAACCGCGTCCTGCAAGCTTTCATTCCTTCGCCATGGCAATGATGATTTCGGCAGATGGTGACATCATCGCCATTCGCATGAGCCAGACCACGGCCAATCCGGGCAAGGTCTACTGCGCCTCTGGCTCGCTCGAACCAGACGATATTATCGCTGGCAGGGTTGATATCGAGGCCAATATGCGGCGTGAAGTCAGCGAGGAAACCGGGCTTGATCTCGCCGATTTCGAAACCGGCAATACGCTCTTTTGCGCCCGCGAAGATTCATGCCTGATGTTTTACCGTTTCTTCCGCACATCGCTTTCGACTGCAGCGGTGATGGCGAAGATCCGGGCGCACATGCAGGTGGACAAGGAAAAGGAAATTGACGACGTTATTGCGATCAACCGCGACAACCGGTTCTCCTTTAATTATTCTCATTCGATGCCACCCGCGCTTGCGCTGTATTTCGATCAAAAGACGACCGGACTACCGGATTAGGAGGAAGCCTCATGGCGCTGGATTTTGCGATATACGACGTTTTTACGGATCATTCCCTTGCCGGCAACCCGCTCGCGGTGGTCTTTGATGCCGATGCCCTGTCCGATGACGCCATGGCGGCCATAGCCCGGCAGTTCAATCTTTCCGAGACAATCTTTTTCAAGGCCAGCGAAAACCGTTCGCAGACCGCGACAGCGCGGATCTTTACCCCAGGCGGTGAACTGCCCTTTGCCGGCCACCCGACTGTTGGCGGAGCAATTGCTCTTGCCGAGCGTAACCGGGAAGGCGATGCCGCTGTCGACATGGTCTCGGTACTGGCCGAAAAGGTCGGACCGGTCCGATGTGCGGTGAAGCTGCGGCCCGGCAAGACAAGTTTTGCTGAGTTCGATCTGCCACAGCTCTCCCGCCAGGCCCGTGAGACGCTCGATCGGGCCAAACTCGCCGAAATGCTCGGACTCGAGCCAGCCATGATCGGCTTTGAGAATCATGTGCCGACACTCTGGTCCGCAGGTGTGCCCTTCATCTGTATCCCCGTCACGAATCTGCGGACGATGGAAGCCATTGACTTCGATACGCGTGTCTGGCGCTCGATCGCGCCGCTTGTGGATGGCCGCCTTGCATCGCCCTATATCTATACGCGCGGCGGCGTCCGGCATGATTCGAGCTTTCACGCCCGCATGTTCAGCGGCGATATGGGGATTGCCGAAGATCCCGCCACAGGCTCGGCTGCGGCGGCTTTTTCCGGTGCCATTCATCATTTCGACCAGTTGGGCGATGGACACCATGCGGTGCTGATCGAGCAGGGCGTGGAAATGGGGCGCCCGTCCTATATCCATCTTCATATCGATGTCGAATCGGGCGCCATTTCGGGCGCGAGGATTGGCGGTTTCGCCGCTTGCACGATGCGCGGGACCTTTCTGGCCGCATGATCTTTCGGTTCCGGCGGATGAATCGCGCCGGTGTGAAAGGGCCCGAACAGAAAACGTGTAAAAAAACGCTCGCAGGTGCTTGCCAAGACCGATAATCCTCTTTATACGGCCTCTCAACGACACGACAGTGTTGTTTCCGGGTGATTAGCTCAGTTGGTAGAGCAGCTGACTCTTAATCAGCGGGTCCACGGTTCGAGCCCGTGATCACCCACCAATTTCTCTTGTATATCAAGAATTTGAAGAACGACGCCTGGCGTCGTTTTTTCGTTTCTGCACCGGACTAAAATAGTCCCGACTTTTTTCATTTTCCGTGTGCATGGGTGCTTGCCGAATCGGCGAATCATCTTTATAGCCGCGGTCAACGACACGACAGTGTCGCTTCCGGGTGATTAGCTCAGTTGGTAGAGCAGCTGACTCTTAATCAGCGGGTCCACGGTTCGAGCCCGTGATCACCCACCATCTCTTTCTCGTTCGTTCTCCATGCCCCGTAGCTGGCGCACAGCGCACAAGCGCGGTTTGCTATTGCCAAAACAAAATGTTCAGCTAAACTGATCATCTTAGCTGAAGAGTTCTTCCATGCTTTCCGACAATGAAACCGAGCGCGAC
Source organism: Martelella sp. HB161492 (assembly GCF_013184775.1). Classification (GTDB taxonomy): domain Bacteria; phylum Pseudomonadota; class Alphaproteobacteria; order Rhizobiales; family Rhizobiaceae; genus Martelella. The sequence goes on along the minus strand of NZ_JAATVV010000011.1, from coordinate 22,481 downwards.
GACGATCCTGCGCATCTTGCAATGGCGCTTCAGGCTGCCATGCGCCAGATCCGCAGGCGGCTGCGTGACGAGGTTGACCGGGGCGGGCTGACGCCATCTCAAATCAGTGTGATCGTTCGGCTGGACCGTGATGGTGCGGCAACGATGAGTGCGCTTGCGCGTGCGGAAGGGGTCACGGCGCAGTCCATGAGTGCCGTTGTCGCAAAGCTTGGCGAGCAGGGCTATCTGGAGCGTCGCCCCGATCCGACCGACGGCCGCAGCCAGCTTCTGACACTCTCGCAAAAGGCCGTGTCCTGGCTGGGGCAAGACCGTGCCCGCCGTGAGAGCTGGCTTGCCACGGTGCTGGCGGAGCGTTTCTCCGAGGCGGAGCGGGATCACCTTGCCGATGCCATCCGGCTGCTTGATCGGATCACTTGAATGCCAGCGACACTATCTGGAGACAGCTCATGATCATCGCATTGTCCGGCCGGCGACGAAGCATTGCGGCCGCATTGGAATGGGGAGGAGAGGGCGCCGCGCCCGGTATGCGGCTTGTTGCGATGAAGGTGAGCACGCATGTCTGAGGATCAGAATTCGACCACACGAAACGTTGCGATCTGGGCCGGGCTGATTGCCACGTCACTTGTATTGATTGTCGGTCTCGAATGGGTCGGTCTGCCGGCTGCGCTTCTTCTTGGACCGATGATCGCAGCGATCTGCTTTTCGTTTTTCGGCAACAGAATTTCGGTTTCGCGCCTTCCCTTCAACCTGGCGCAAGGGGTCGTCGGCTGCCTGATCGCGCGGACGATGACCTTGCCGATCGTCACGGAGATCAGCAAGGAATGGCCGATCTTCATCGGCGGTGTCCTCTCTGTCGTGTTTGCCGCCATTCTGCTTGGCTGGGTGCTGGCAAAGCTGCAGGTCTTGCCGGGAACGACGGCGATCTGGGGATCCTTTCCGGGCGCCGCAACGGTGATGACGCTGATGTCTGCCTCCTTCGGCGCTGACATGCGTCTCGTCGCCTTCATGCAGTATACCCGTGTCGTGATCGTCACCATCGTTGCAGCGACGGTGGCCACCATCTGGGCGGCGAGCAGCGGGGCACCGGCGGTCGCAACCGTTTCATGGCTGGTGCAGCCGGACTGGCAGGCGCTTGGTGCAACGCTGGCCATGGTCGTTGTCGGCGTGGCGATCGGCCGTGTCTCGAACATCCCCGCCGGCCCGATGATCGTTCCGGTGATCCTGGGTTCGGCACTGAACATTGCCGGCCTCATCACCATAGAATTGCCGCAGCTGCTTCTGGCACTGTCCTATGCACTTGTCGGCTGGGGGATCGGTTCGCGCTTTGATCGCGACGTGATCCGTCACGCTGGCAAGGCATTGCCACGGGTTCTGCTGTCGATCGTCTGCCTCGTTCTCATCTGTGCCGGTTTTGCCAGCCTTCTCGTCGTCTTTGCCGGCGTTGATCCACTGACGGCCTATCTGGCCACCAGCCCCGGCGGCGCCGATGCCGTTGCCATCATTTCCGCCACCACCCATGTCGATGTCGCCTTCGTCATGTCGATGCAGATCGCCCGTTTCTTCTTCGTCATGGCACTGGGGCCGATGCTGGCACGGTTCGTGGCGAACCGGACGTCACTCTAGCGCGCCCTATCTTATTGAATCGACGCATCGTTCTCTTCGAAAATCGATTCAGACTTTCGAAAAGAACGATGCGCTGGACGCGCATTTTCACAATTGATCGCTTTCCGGGGCTGTGCCATGCTGCCGCTTAAGGTGGTCATGGGGAATGCGACGGAATGACGGCCAGAGCTCTGCGTGCCGGTTTCGCCGGATTTGTCTTGTTTCTCCTGTCATGGACCTGCGTGCAGGCCAGCCAGCGCATTGCTCTGGTGATCGGCAATTCCGGCTATTCAAACGTACCCTTTCTTCCCAATGCGGCGCAGGATGCCCGTGACGTGGCCGAGGCGCTGCGGCAACTGGGCTTCGACGTCTTTGATGGCTATGATCTGAACCGGGTCGACATGCTGCAGCTGACGTCGCGCATGTCGGATGCCCTGCAGCCGGATGCCGTTGCGCTGTTCTACTTTTCCGGTCATGGCATTCAGATCGGTGCTGAAAATTTCGTTCTGCCCGTTGATGCCCGTGGCGATGACGAGGTGCGTCTGAAAGCCTCCTCGGTCAGTCTCCAGACCATTCTGCGTGAGATGGAGATGCGGGCCGACCGCAACATCGTTATCCTCGATGCTTGCCGCAACAACCCGTTTCTCGTCGGTCTGAAAGCACGTTCTGTTGGCGGTGCGAGCCGGGGGCTGGCACGCATCGATGCCGGAGTCGGCTCCTATATCGCATTCTCGACGCAACCCGGAAACGTTGCGCTCGACGGCAATGGCCGCAACAGCCCTTTCACCGAAGCGCTGCTGACGCATCTTTCCGAGCCCGACGACGATCTCCATGCGATGATGCGCAAGGTTCGCTCCGATGTGGTGTCTGCGACCGACGGAAGTCAGGTTCCCTGGGAAAACTCGTCGCTGATCGAAGAGATTTTTCTCGGCAGTGACGATGGGCGCGCTGCCGGCGAGAAAGCCGCTCAGTCGCTTGTCGCCGCAATGCCGCAGCTCAAGCCCGCCACGGTTCCGCCGGCGCCGGCCACACGGGATTTTTCCTGGCGCGTCACGGGGCTTGATCCCGGTGGCGACGGGTTTCTCGCACTTCGTTCCGGTGCTGCGTCGAACGCGTCCATGATTGGCAAGCTCTCGGAAGGCACCGCGCTTGCCGTGCTTGGTGTGGACGGCGCCTGGATCCATGTCGCAACGGAAGCGGGGCAGGAGGGGTGGGCCCATTCCAACTGGATCCGGCAGGCCAACCGCTCGACCGCGCCGGCGGCGGCAGAGGATCAGTGCCAGTCACTGTGGCTTGCGCGAAACACGCTGTTTGACAAATACGGCTATTGCTTTACCAGCGCACGCGGCAAGGCCGCCTTTTCAAACGCCGACTGCATTGCCGGGGTGACTGCAGCCAATGCACCGCTGACCGTCGCAGAGCGAGCCGAGGTTGCCCGGATCGCAGCCTTGGAAAAGTCGTTTGGCTGCCACTAGCGCACCGGCTCGAAAATCGGAATCGCTTTTCGAAAGAAACGATGCGTAGACTCAATAAGATAGAGCGCGGGGGGGCATGCAAGGCACCGGTTGCGCGATGATGCGTCTGCCGGTGCATGTCTGTCTGTTGCCCGTATGCTCCGGTTGTGAAACTATTGCACTCTGTTCCCGTCTTCGCGCTCTTTGGCGCCAGCTCAGGCATTTTTGATGCGGACCACGACCCAACATCCCTCGCTTGCCGCGTTTATCGACGGCGAAGAAGGGGCCGAATTGCGCAGGCTGTTCACCGAACAGCATTTCACTGCGGGAATGCTGCTACCGGATGACAGGGAGGATCGGATCCTGATCGTGCGTCAGGGTCGGTTGCGGCTCTATCTGGCGAATGAGGATCGTGAGCTCAGTCTCGGCTATCTCTTGCCCGGCGATGTCTTCAGTACCCATACACGGGCGCAGTTGAGCGCCCAGGAAGACAGTGCGGTGCTGATCGCGCCGCGCCAAGTGGTCGAACGGCAGTTCGCCCACTACCCGCTGCTGCAGGAGGCCATTCTTCGGGTGCTCGCGGCAACGCTGGCCAAGACGATGACAATCATCGAGGATCTGGCCTTTCATCCGGTTCGCGGGCGCTTTGCCCGCTACCTCATCCGTCTCGGTTCAACTCAGACCAGCCAGCTTGCTGCCGGCACGACCGTCAAGCTTGATCTTAGCATGGAGCAGATCGCCACGCTGATCGGCACGACCCGGCAGACGGCGTCAACGGAATTGAATGCCATGCTGCGCGACGGCGCGATCGCGCGTCAGGGACGAAATGCACTGGTCATTCTTCAGCCCGAGAGGTTGCGCCGCTGGGCGGGCGAAGCCGAGATCTGACAGTCATTAATTGGTGCGATGCAACATTTACTGTCGGCCAGCTGACAGACGACGGCACTGACTTGACCTATCATCCCGTCAACGGACAGGAGCAAGACGAGATGAGCGAATCCAACTACGACCGCTATGTCAGCTTCAAAGGGGCTGACTGGGAGAACCGCAGTGCCGCGATCATGGCGAAGCTTGAAGCCCACAGGGCGCGTGAGACGAGCCCGTTCTGGCCCTATTTCTTCCAGCAGCGCGACAAGGCCCTGTCACAGGGGTTCGACGACCTCAGGGTGCTGCATAACTACGTGTCAACGCTGCGCGAGTTGCTCGAGACGCTGCAGGACGATGATACGCTTGCCATGCTGGAAGCACTTGAAGAGAGCTGCATGTGAGATGCCCGGCTGACGCCCTTCGGACGCCAGCCGGCACGGTATCATGATGTCTTACTTCGACGCTTCGGCGATGAAATCACCGGTCGTGGTGATCAGGCTGTCGACCATGCCGACACCTTCATAGGAATTGAAGCTGTGATCCATCGGCTGCACCCAGAGCTGTTCGGGGCCGTCATGCGCATCGAGAATCATCTCACCAGTCTCAGGCTGCGGGAAAACGATCGGGTCGTTGGTGCCAACGGCGACGAATAGCGGACCGTTGTAATTTGTCAGATCGACCAGCGGATCGACTTCGAACAGGCTTCTGAAGAATGGCCCTTTCAGCGTCACCTCCGCCCCCCAGGGGAGCTTGTAGGCAATGGCCTCATCACCGGATGCCAGCCCCTTATTGACGGCCTCTGCGCCGAACAGGGAATAGATCGTCGCAGCCATGTTGACGGCAGGGGCCCAGAGCGAAACGCTCGTCAGCGGCACCTCGGACAGACCGGCAATCGATGCCGCGACAGCGCCGCCACGGCTCCAGCCGACGACAGAGATCTTGGCCGGATCGATATCGGTGCGGTCCGACAGGAAATCCAGTGCCGCCAGCGCATCGGCGATTTCCACCTGCATGGTTGTATCGGCATAGGAACCATCGCTGTCGCCGCTGCCCATGAAATCGATCCGAAGGCTGGCAAGGCCCTTCTCCGCCCACAGGCGTGCCGCCCGCTGGTAAATCCCTTCGCTGACCGCGGGGATTTCAAGTTCGTCGCGGCTGCCGGTGAAACCATGTAGCAGCAGCACGACCGGCGGCGCCTCAGCGCCATCGGGGACATTCAGGGTTCCGACGACAGTCTGGCCGTCGACATCGAAGGAAACAGTCTGCTCGGCTGCAGCCGCTGACGTGGCCAGGCCGATCAGGGCCAGCGCTGAGCAAAGGAGTGGTGTGAAAATCCGCATTGTTTTCCCCTCACAGAAAACGGCGCTCGAAGCGCCTCAATGTTAGATAATATGGGAATTTCCTGACAGGCTGATCTGAGATGTCCGCGACCGAAATGTCAATGGTGAGTTAGCTATCATTTACATACTTGAAATGCGGTTCGCGCAGGCGTTGAGACCGGTCAATGCGGCGATCTGCCAGGGCGACAAAGACGGCGCCCTGGCGGATGCGATCCCGTTCCAGTCTTCCAGAAACCGGACGGTGAGGGGAATAAGGCCGGATCAGCGCTCCGAGCGGGGCCCACAATGCAGATAGGCCAGCGCTGTGGGAAAATCGGCCTCGGTTTCAAGTCGCGCGTTAAGGTCATCAGCGGACGACGATGGTACCGTGTCGAGGTCCTCTCGGATTTTCGTCAGAACAGCATCCTTTATCCGCTCCCAGACGCCTTGGGTCAGATAGTTGTCATTCTCTCTGATCGCCTGATCCACGTCAGGATCCGTGGCACTCAGTTCCGCAACATGTTGCCGGATGACAAAATGCAGTCTGTCCCTGACGACCTGCGGGGTCAGCGCAGTCGTATCGATGCCGGCGATCACAGAAATCATTTTCTCGGAGATTTTGTTGAAGGCACCGCCAGAACAACTACTTCTCGCTGCTTCGCCATCATCCTCGGGTGGCTCATTTTCGCTGAGATTGTAAGCTCTGGCAATTTCGTAAAGTGCATTGGCGATCGCATCGAGACCATCGTCTTGCGTTACGTCTTTTTCACGACTGGCCTCATCAGTGACGGCTAGCCAGAACAAGCCGAGGAAGTCTTGCACGCTTGTGCCGGATGCCTGATCGACATGCGCAAAATGGGAAATCTGCACCGCGTATGAAGCAGATTCTGCTTTTGCGTCGGCTTCAGATTTGAGGCGCGCGGCCTTCTCTGCCGCCTTTTCTGCCTTTTCCACCAGGGCCTGGTTTTCGGGGTCTGCAGCGCGTTCCGCTTCAGCGTTTCTTGCTTCCAGTGCTGCGCTTTTCGCGGCAGTCCGCGCACGCTTCGCTATCTGTTCTGCTGCGCTGGACGCCTGTACCGCGTCGGCCAGTGATATCGATTTAGCCTCGACCAAGGCGTGTTCTACCGGGACGAGCCACTTCTGAGCGACCTGTCGCCGATATCCTTGATTGGCGTGGCGAAATGGATCGATGGCTGCTCCGGTAATATCGAGACGTTTGATGTCCTTGCATAGCCCATTGAACGCCTGCTCCAGATCACGTCCACTGAACCTGGACTTGAGCAAGCTGGCATTGGTTGATGCACGATCGTGGACCTCTCCTCTGTGTGTATTCTGCGGATCAAATCTCTCGGAAACAAGTCCCAGTTCGGTCGCAACAGCCATGATCTTGTCGCGAACAAGATCCTCTTCATGGTTCATGTTACGTTCCAGGGCGCCCTTCAGGCCCGGCGCTCTCCTCAAATTTGCATGCGTTTCAGGAAAGCTTGCAATGTTCGCCAGTGCCATGGATGCTTTGCCGTGCACACCCTGATAAGCTGCATTCGGATCTGTCATCGGCGTGTCGGGAAGATCAAGAGTGGCCACCAGAGCATTCAGCACCTTCGGATTTGCTGATAACCTTTGGGCACTTTGAGGATCGCTCGCCAGACTTCCCAGTGCGCCAAGTCCGGCTATCCGGATGCTTGCTTTCTCCTCAGGGGCGGTCAGACTCAAAATGTCAGTTAATATATCCGGATTTGCTTCGATTCTCGCGCGAAAAGCAGCATTCGTCGTTAGCGAACGTGCCATGTATGCGCCATTCTCCCGGAGATCTTTCCCGCCATCACTAAGTACCTCGTGCAAGACCCTCTCTATGGCTCCATTTTCTATGGCTTTGTCTATATTAACTGACCTTCGAATTGGATTTAGCAGAGCGAAAAACACATCTGTCCGAACGGAATAATCCTTGTTGTTCAGTTGCTCCTGCAACACATCCAAAAAATCTGGTTGGCTTGAAAGGAGAAGGTCACTGACATCTTTGTTCAGCATGAGAAATCGGATTGTCCTCGCGGCACTTATCTGCGTCGGGGTGCCTTCGCTGCCATGCAATTCAAGACAAACCTGCAGAGCCTTCATTAACTCCGTATTCTCCGCCAGTGGTTTCACGTTCTCACGAGCGAACGCCAGCCGCTTCAGCAAGTCAGCCGCATCCACCCGATCGAAACGCGACGCATTACCGAGCCCATCTGTTATTGCGCTCACCAGCCGGTCGTTCTCCCGCATCAGGATACAATTACGGGGACCGGAAGCCAATTTTGCGAGCAGTCTGAAAGCGGATCCAGCCAAATAATCCGATTCACCGTCTTTCGTCTGCGAGGCGTCGAGCACAGCATTGACGAGTGCTTGAGTGCGTTCCGGGGAAAGTTTCTCTCCCACATGCGATGACAAAGAGTACATTACGTTCTGGATGTTATTTCGCACCTTTGCATCGGGCTCGCCCTTTGCAGAAATATGCGCAATCAGACCGTCAAGAAGGTCAGGATTTTCTGTGAAGAAACGGCGATTACCTTCCAGGGCTGCCAATGCTTCCAGCATCCTCGACGAACGGGCGCGCACATCAGCCGACTCCGCCCCGTCCTGGCGGTTGAGCTGGGCTACCAAGGCAGGCAAGAATGCGCTATTTTTCAGCAAGGGTGTCTTGTTAAGACTGTCATATACCAAATTCTCCAAACAACCGGTCAATGCCGATCGAACCGACATCTCGCTCTCGTTCTGGAGGCGCTCGACGAGCGCATTCACGACGACTGGATCCCGAACCAAGACGACTGAATCTTTGGTCTCGCGCGTCAGCTTGGCCAAAGCAACAAGAATCGCTTCTCGAGATTCGGCGTCATCACATAAATCATTCGCGTTGAGCACATTTGTCAGGTTGTGGACCAGTTCCGGGCTGTCTTCGACGGAAAAACGCTCGATCTTGGGTTTCACCAGCCCGTGTCGTTGCGCCAATAGCCCTTTCAGTGCATCGAGCGCCGGCTTGCGGACGCCGGGATCCCCTGCGCCGAGATCCCGTGCCACGGCCGATAAAACAATGGGACGTGGTTGCCCCAGGCCGCTCACTTCAGAAAAAACCGAGTTCGGGCTTATTTTTGCCGGAGGAGAATCAGGAGCCACCAGCTCAATGCGGACTTGTTGTCTTCGGCGCCGAACGGGGCGCGGCACTGAACGTGTCGCTTCAGCGGCAGACGAACTGCCATCTGCAGCGTGGGAAGTCGAACTCAAAGTTGAGGGTGCGGGCGGCAAAGGCATGGCGCTTACTTTCGAATTGTGAATACGTTGATTTCCACGACGCGCGGCGACTTTGACCGCAAAAGGATCACGGTCGCGCATCTAAACGTCTGCCTCGACGGCGATGAGATCCCGGCAACGCCAATTCTTACAGGCGTGCGGGCCGGGCGATTTCACGAATTAATCGGCACTGCTGCCCTGAATCGTGATCGCTCCCCCCGAAGCCCTCACAAGCCAGCATGGCTCCGAATATCAGTTGTCCTGCCGCTGTGTTCGCATTGATGTGCCGTAATTTGAAATCAGAATTCCAAAAGTAATTTCTGGAGAACATAAGACTCTTTGCACTGATCGCGCTAACAGGGACATCCGGCCCTATGGCGCCGATGTCACACGAACGGATCATGAAAAAGCCGGCGTTTCCGCCGGCTTTTCGAGCTAATCAGTCTGGCATTGCCTATTCAGCCGCTTCCACATAGTCGCTCATGGGCGGGCATGCACAGACAAGGTTGCGGTCACCATAGACATTGTCGACGCGGTTGACCGGCGGCCAGTATTTGTCGACCCGGAAGGCGCCCGGCGGGAAGCAGGCTTCCTCGCGCGAATAAGGATGCGTCCACTCGCCGACCAGATCCTCAACCGTATGCGGTGCATTCTTCAGCGGATTATCGGCGCGGTCAGCCTTGCCGTCCTCAACCGCGGCAATCTCGGCGCGGATCGACAGCATGGCATCGCAGAACCGGTCAAGCTCTGCCTTGGTCTCCGACTCCGTCGGTTCAACCATGAGCGTGCCGGGAACCGGGAAGCTCATGGTCGGTGCGTGAAAGCCGCAATCGATCAGGCGTTTGGCGATGTCATCGACGCTGACATCAGCGCTGTCCTTCAGCGGGCGGGTGTCGATGATGCATTCATGCGCAACCCGGCCTTTCTCGGACTTGTAGAGCACCTCATAGGCTCCCTTGAGCCGGGCAGCGATATAATTGGCGTTCAGGATCGCCACCTTGGTTGCCTGCGTCAGGCCTTCGCCACCCATCATCAGGCAGTAGGACCATGAAATCGGCAAGATCGAGGGCGAGCCGAAGGCTGCGGCAGAGACAGCGCCCCCCAGAGCATCAAGTGCCGGATTGCCGGGCAGGTGCGGTGCGAGATGCGCCTTGACGCCGATCGGCCCCATGCCGGGACCGCCGCCGCCATGCGGGATGCAGAATGTCTTGTGCAGGTTCAGATGGCTGACATCGGAGCCGATATCGCCAGGCCGCGCCAGGCCGACCATCGCGTTCATATTGGCGCCGTCGAGATAGACCTGGCCGCCAAACTGATGCGTGATTTCACAGACCGACTTCACCGTTTCCTCAAACACGCCATGGGTCGAGGGGTAGGTGATCATGCAGGCAGCAAGATTGTCTGCATATTGGGCGGCCTTGGCGGCGAAGTCATCGAGATCAATATCGCCATTGTCGCGTGAATTGACGGGTACGACCTTCATGCCGGCCATCTGGGCCGAGGCCGGATTGGTGCCATGTGCCGATGTCGGAATCAGGCAGACATCGCGATGATCCTCACCGTTTGCCTTGTGGTAACGGCGAATGGTCATAAGCCCGGCATATTCGCCCTGCGCACCGGAATTCGGCTGCATCGAAAAAGCATCATAGCCCGTGATCGCACAGAGCTTGTCTGAAAGATCGGCGATCATCTCACGATAGCCCATCGTCTGATTTTCCGGCGCGAAAGGATGCATGTCGGAAAATTCCGGCCAGGTGATCGGCAGCATCTCCACCGTTGCATTCAGCTTCATCGTGCAGGAGCCAAGCGGGATCATGGCCCGGTCCAGCGCCAGATCGCGGTCGGCGAGGCGACGCATATAGCGCGTCATTTCGCTCTCGGCGCGGTTCATGTGAAAGATCGGATGCGTCATGTAAGCACTTGTTCGCAGGAGATCTTTCGGAAGACGATAGTCGGCTTCGAACTCGGCAATGGCGAAATTGCCGCCAAAGGCGGCCCAGACGGCCTCAACATGCGCCGGACGGGTGCGTTCGTTGACCGAGATGCCGATTTTCGTTTCGCCGACCTTGCGCAGGTTGACGCCATTGTCGACGGCATTCTTCATGATCAGCGCCTGGAACGCACCGACCTCGATCGTCATCGTGTCGAAGAAATTCCCCGGCTCGACGACAAAGCCGAGCGCTTCCAGCCCCTTGGCCAGCAGCACACCCTTGCGATGGATCTGCTGGGCGATGGCCTTCAGGCCATCCGGTCCGTGGAATACGCCATACATCGAAGCCATGACGGCGAGCAGCACCTGGGCGGTGCAGATATTCGACGTCGCCTTTTCACGGCGGATATGCTGTTCACGGGTCTGCAGCGCCAGACGGTAGGCGCGGTTGCCGCGCGCATCGACGGAAACGCCGACGAGGCGGCCCGGCATGGAGCGCTTATAGGCATCCTTGACCGCCATATAGGCGGCATGCGGTCCACCAAATCCAAGCGGCACGCCGAAGCGCTGGGTCGAGCCGATGGCAATATCGGCATCCATTTCGCCCGGTGATTTCAACAGCGTCAGTGCCAGCGGATCAGCGGCCATGATGGCGATCGCCTTGGCCTCGTGCAGGCCGGCAATCAGGCTCGTGAAATCATGCACGTGGCCATAGGTGCCGGGATACTGGAAGATCGCACCGAACACGGCCTCGGGCTTCAGATCGGTGAGGGGATCACCAATGATCACCTCCCAGCCGAGCGGTTCGGCACGGGTTTCGATCACGGCAATGGTCTGCGGGTGGCAGCCTGCGTCAACGAAGAAGGCATTGGCCTTCGATTTGGCAACGCGTTTTGCCATGGCCATGGCCTCAGCCGCCGCCGTTGCCTCGTCCAGAAGCGAGGCATTGGCAATATCGAGGCCGGTCAGTTCCGACATCATGGTCTGGAAATTGAGCAATGCTTCAAGCCGACCCTGACTGATCTCCGGCTGATAGGGCGTATAGGCTGTGTACCAGGCGGGGTTTTCCAGAATATTGCGCTGGATCACCGGCGGCGTGATCGTGCCGTAATAGCCCTGACCGATCATGGTGGCCAGCACCTTGTTCTTGTCAGCGGTCTCGCGCAGCTTGTCGAGCGCCTCGCGCTCGCTCATGGCGGGGCCGAAAGCCAACGGTTCACGCTGTCGGATTGCGGCGGGAACCGTGTCGTCAATCATGGCATCAAGGCTGTCATAACCGATCACCTTCAGCATCTCGGCCATTTCAGCGGGCGAGGGGCCGATATGACGCCGATTGGCAAAGTCATAGGGCTGATAATCGGTGAATTTGAAATCGGAAGGCGTCGTCATCAGGCGATGAACTCCATATAGGCGGCTTCGTCCATCAGGCCATCGGCATCGGCGACGTCGGCAAGCTTCAGCTTGAAGAACCAGCCTTCGCCCATCGGCGCCTCGTTGACGAGTGCCGGGTTCTCGACGATCGCTTCGTTGATTGCGATGATCTCGCCGGAAAGCGGGCAGAAGACATCCGAAGCAGCCTTGACGGATTCCACCGTTGCCGCGTCGTCATTCTTGTCGAAGCTGGCACCGACATCCGGCAGTTCGACGAAAACAAGGTCACCCAGCGCTTCGGCGGCATGGGCGGTAATGCCAACCGTTGCGACGTCGCCGTCAATCTTCAGCCATTCATGTTCTTCGGTAAATTTGATGGTCATTGCTCAGATCTCGCTAAAAGAGGCGCGGTTCAGCGCTTGTAGGTGGCGGTGACGAAGGGTGTATCGGTGACGGTGACAGGCAGGTATTTGCCGCGCACCTCGGCATAGAGAAGGGTTCCGGAGACGGCGAGGGCCGTTTCCACATAGCCCATGGCAACCGGTGCGCCGACCGAGGGGCCGAAGCCGCCGGAGGTCACATGGCCAATCTCACGGGCACCCTGATCATCGGCAAAGAGCTTCGCCGGCGGTCGGATCGGCGCACGGCCTTCGGCCTTCAGCCCGACCCGGCGGCGCGATGCGCCCGATGCAAGCTGTGGCAGGATGACGGAAGCGCCGGGATAACCACCCTCGCGATCACCGCCATTCCGGCGCACCTTCTGCATCGCCCATTCCAGAGCCGCCTCAACCGGCGTCGTGGTGGTGTCAATATCATTGCCATAGAGGCAGAGACCGGCTTCCAGGCGCAGGGAATCGCGGGCGCCAAGGCCTACGGGCGCGCAGTCCTCATGCGCCAGAAGCGCACGGGCGATTTCGTCCGCCTTTTCCGCTGGCATCGAGATTTCAAATCCATCCTCGCCGGAATAGCCTGAACGCGAGATGATGCAGTCCGCGCCGAAAATGGAGGCATCGCGGACATCCATGAATTTCATCGCCGCAGCGCCATCGAACACGCCCATCAGCACAGCCTCGGCGCGCGGCCCCTGAAGGGCGATCAGCGCACGGTCGTCGAAATGGTCCTCAACGGTGCAGAGGTCGGACAGAGCCGCCTTCATATAAGCGAGATCGGCGTGCTTGCAGGCCGCATTGACGACGACATAGAAATAGTCACCGCGATTGGCGATCATCAGATCGTCAAGAATGCCGCCCGCTTCATTGGTGAAGAAGGCATAGCGCTGCCGGCCGGATTTGAGTCCCGCAACATCAACGGGCACCAGGCGCTCAAGCGCGATGGCAGCATCGCCGAGATTGCCCGAGATCGGCCGCACGTGAACCTGCCCCATATGCGAGACATCGAAAAGCCCAGCTTTTTCACGGGTATGAAGGTGTTCCTTCAGCACGCCGGCTGGATATTGCACTGGCATGTCATAGCCGGCAAAGGGAACCATGCGCGCGCCCAGCTGAAGATGCAGCGCATGAAGCGGCGTTTGTTTGAGAATATCTGGCGTGGTCAAAAATGCCTCCGGATAGCGCGGGTCAGGCGCTGGCTCATGGGGTTGGGCAACGATTGAAGACGTGCCGCGCGAATGAGCCCCCTCTGTCCTGTTCGCCTGAGAATATTATCCCTTCGGCCAGCGGTTTCCCGCCTTGTCTCCAGAGTCTAGCCACCGCGATGGTCCTTTGGCCTGAGAGTTTCCGGGGCAGTTGCTCCTTCGGCACCGCGAAAATTCCCGCGGATTCTCCCAACACGATGTTGCAGCCGATTATCAGCCAGATGGAAAGATTTGCAAGAGCCTCATGCCCCATAGATGCGAAATTCGCGTCGCTGCGTGCCTGTTTCCCACAGCCGGGCAAACCGGGAAGGGCAGGCCGGCGCGCTGCGAACCGCACGCGCCTCTTGCCGTGTGCGCGGCGGCATGCGAATGTTGCAGGAAAATTGGAACGACATTCAGGAAACAGAATTGTCTCAGACATTTGCGCATGCCGTTCTTGCGGCGCTTGGCGGGGGGATTGGTGCGGCTGGACGGTACTTCGTTGGTATCGCCGCCATTCGGCTGGCCGGACCCAACTTTCCCTGGGGAACCTTTATCGTCAATATTGTTGGCTCGCTGATGATCGGCCTTCTGGTCGAGGTTGTCGCGCGGCTGCTCAACCAGTCAGCGGATATGCGTGTCTTCCTCGTCACCGGCGTGCTTGGCGGCTTCACCACCTTTTCGTCCTTTTCGCTCGATACGATGACCATGGTTGAACGCGGCGACTATGCTACGGCCGCGCTCTACGTTGCTGCCAGCGTGGCTCTCGGCCTTGTCGCTGCCTTTGCCGGGCTGATGATCGGACGCGCCGCCTTCTGAGGCCCCGTTTCAATGAATGCGAATATGCGATAGAGCATGTCATTCATGACTCGGGTCACCATTGTGAATGGAGCCCGCAGTGGCCGTGTTTCTGAAGGACGACAATTCCAATGGCGGGTATCGAACATATCAAGGTTGACCACGACGAGGCAGGCATGCGCCTCGACCGCTGGTTCAAGATCCACTATCCCGGCCTTGGTTTTGGTGCGCTGCAAAAACTCCTCAGGTCCGGACAGGTTCGCGTCGATGGCGGCCGGGTCAAGACGGATACCCGCATACAGCCGGGGCAGATGGTGCGCGTGCCGCCGATGGGCATCGATCACAAGGCCAGCGGACCGATTGCCTCCAAGGCACTGAAACATTCGCCCGATGCGGAGCTTCTGGCCCGCATGCTGCTGCATGAAGATGACCGGCTTTTCGTGCTCAACAAACCGGCCGGCCTTGCGGTGCAGGGCGGGTCGGGCGTGGTGCGCCACATCGACAAGATGCTGGAAGCCTGGACCAGCAAGAAGGGCGAGAAGCCGCGCCTGGTCCACCGCCTTGACCGGGACACCTCGGGTGTCCTGGTGATTGCGCGCACCAGAGGTGCTGCCCAGAAGCTCACCGAAGCCTTCCGCGCACGGACCACCAAGAAGACCTACTGGTCGCTGGTGAAGGGCGTGCCACGGAAAAGCGAAGACAAGATCTCCACCTGGCTTGCCAAGGAGCAGACGCCGGATGGCGACCGCATGCGCATCGCCAGACATGGCGATGATGGCGCCGACCACGCCGTATCCTATTACCGGGTGGTCGAGACGGCGGCAAACCGCCTGGCCTGGCTGGAAATGGAGCCCTACACCGGACGCACACACCAGTTGCGCGTTCATGCGCTCCACATCGGTCACCCGATCATTGGCGACCCGAAATATTTCGACGATGATCCCAACTGGGATTTCCCCGGCGGCATGCAGAAGCGTCTCCACCTGCATGCCCGCCATATCGACATACCCCATCCCGATGGCGGCCGGCTGCGCATCACCGCACCCTTGCCGCCGCATATGGTGCAGAGCTGGAACCTGCTCGGCTTCGATGCCAACCGGGATGATCTCGACAAGGACTAGAATGAAGCTCGTATTATTTGATTGTGACGGAACGCTTGTCGATAGTGTCAAGCGGATCCATGAAACCTTTCGCCGTACATTCCTTGCCTTCAACCATCCCGCGCCGAGCCTTGATGATGTCAAGTCGGTCGTCGGTCTGTCGCTGGATGTCAGCTTTGCGCGGCTGCTCGGACGCACGAGCGTGGACGACGAGGCGATGGCGATGCGGCTGCATTTCAAGTCGCTCTTTGCCGAAGTTCATGCCGACCCGGCCATGACCGAACAGCTTTTCCCAGGCATTTCAGAGCTTGTCGGCGCATTGGCGCAACGCGATGACGTGATCATCGGCGCCGTGACCGGCAATTCCCGGCGCGGGCTCAATCACATACTGAGCCTCTACGGTTTCTCCGAACATTTCCGCGTCTCCCGCACGGCCGATGACTGCCCCTCCAAGCCCAATCCGGCCATGGTTCTGGAATGCTGCGCAGAACTCGATTTCAGCCCGGCACAGACGCTTGTCATCGGTGATGCTGTCTTCGATATGCAGATGGCCAAGGCTGCGGGCGCCGATGCCATCGGCGTTGCCTGGGGGTACGGAACGATCGATGCCCTGAAGACAGCCGGAGCAGATATGACGGTCGGTCACCCGGCGGACATCCTCAACTATATCTAGTAATTTTACTTCGCCATTCTTTTATGTTGTGGTATATTGCAAGCAGTTGATATGCAGGACAATTCAGCCCCTGCAACGACAGGACGGGAATGAAACTGGTTCTTTTTGACTGTGACGGCACGTTGGTTGACAGCCTTATCATTATTCATGAAACGATGAGGCGCACCTTCGTGGACTTCGGTTATCAGGCCCCGGATATCGCGGCGACGCGCTCGACAGTTGGCCTGACGCTGGATGTGGCAATTGCGGGCCTGCTTGAAAAGCCGGCGATTGACGAAGAGGCACGCGCCATGATGGCGCATTACCGCTCGTTGTTTTCTGACGTCAGAGCGGATCCCTCGATGCAGGAAAGCCTGTTCGATGGCATAGCCGATGTCATGGAACGATTATTCGGCGAAAACGACATTGTCCTTGGCGCGGTCACCGGAAAATCACGCCGTGGCCTCAATCACATGCTTGAAGTTCACAATTGGTCCGCCAGATTTCTAGTAACGCGCACGGCTGATGACTGCCCGTCCAAGCCCCATCCGGCGATGGTTCTGGAATGCTGTTCGGACGCCGGGATCGATCCGGCCGAAACGGTCGTCATCGGCGATGCCGTCTTCGACATGCAGATGGCGAGGGCAGCTGGCGCGCGGGCACTCGGCGTGAGCTGGGGTTACGGTGAAACCGATGCACTGATGTCCGCAGGCGCCGAGCGGATACTGGCATCGCCGAATGACATCTTGAAGCAGCTGATCGGAGAAGATCATGCGAGACGACTTGAACACTGAGCAATTCGAAAAGGAACTGGCCGCAATCGATCCGATTCGGCGCTCTCAGGAGCTGATGCGCTCCGAATTGCCGCGGCGTTTCTACAGCGACGTCAGCTTTGTTCCGGCCGATGACGGTCACTTTTCCATTCAACTGGATGGGCGCGGCGTCAAGACGCCGGCCGGCCAGGCGCTCAAGCTGCCCAATACTGTTCTGGCGGAACTCATCTGCCAGGAATGGAAAGACCAGGTTGATGTGATCGATCCGGCATCCATGCCGTTGACCAGACTGGCCAATACCACGCTTGATGGTATCAGTGACAATGCCGCTGCGGTTCTCGGCGAGATCGTCTCTTATTGCGGAAACGATCTGCTGTTTTATCGTGCTTCAAGCCCGGCCGAACTGGTTCAGCGCCAGCAGGATCGCTGGGATCCGCTGCTGGGATGGATGGCGCGTGATTTTTCCGCCACGTTCAAAGTCACAAAGAGCGTGATGTTTGTGCAGCAACCCGCTGAAAGCATTGATATATTCAAGCGTGAACTTCAGCGGCATGAAGATCCGTTTGCGCTTGCCGCACTGCATGTGATGACCACGTTGACCGGATCGGCAATTCTGGCGCTGGCGGTGGCGCGCGAACAGATCAGTCTGGAGCAGGCCTGGGAGCTTGCCCATCTGGAAGAGGACTGGACGATCGAACACTGGGGCCACGACGCGGAAGCCGACCAGCGGCGGGAACTGCGCTATACCGACATGGTGGCAGCCCATACGGTGCTGAAAGCCATGCAGCCCTGACAGAGTTTCGCGAAAACTGAGATTTCAAGGACGGCGACGCGATTTCCGCGTCGCCTTTTGTCTGGCGCCAAGCAGATCGTCAGAGCAGGCGGTCGGCATGCCAGCGGATATGATCATCCATGAAGGTCGAGATGAAATAATATGAGTGATCGTAGCGCTCGTGCATGCGCAGCGTCAGCGCAATTTCCGTGCCCTTGATTGCATCCTCGAACATCCACGGCTTGAGGCCGTTTTCGAGGAAGCCATCGGCCTTGCCCTGATCGATCAGGAAATCGGGAAAACGCGCACCATCTTCCACCAGCGCACAGGCGTCATAGCTGCGCCACTGAGCCTGATCGGGGCCGAGATATTTCGTCAGTGCCGGTATCGACCAGTCAGAGGTCGACGGCGAGACGATCGGGGCGAAGGCGGAGCAGCTTTTGAAACGCTCCGGGTTCTTCAGCGCAATCGTCATCGCGCCATGTCCGCCCATGGAATGACCGAAAATGCCCTGCTTATCCATATCCGCGCGGAAGCTTGATGCAACAAGCGCCGGCAGTTCTTCGGTGATGTAGCTGTACATCCGATAGTTTTCGGACCAGGGCTTCTCGGTGGCATCGAGATAGAAGCCGGCACCCTTGCCCATCTGCCAGTTGGTCAGTTCATCGGGGACATCCGTGCCGCGCGGGCTGGTATCCGGGCAGATGACGATCAGTCCGTGCTCGGCAGCAAGGCGGCGATATTCGCCCTTTTCCATCACATTGGCATGGGTGCAGGTCAGGCCGGACAGATACCACAGAACCGGACGCGGCCCCTTGATCGCCTGCGGTGGAATAAAGGCGGCAAAGGTCATCTCGCAGCCGCAGACCTCCGAATCATGGGCGAAGACACCCTGCATGCCGCCAAAGGCGGTGCTCTCGGACAGGATTTTCATGAAAACTCCTTTACGTCACGCCATGCCCTTGGGCAGGCTTTTCGCCTGACCGCACAAGCGGTGAAGCGTCTGAAGAAACTGCGACCGGTCGCGCGCCGAGAAGGCGGCATTATAGCCTTTGCTCTCGCCCGTCTCGCGCAAGTGCTGCCCGAGATCACGCATCGCGCGGGCCATGCCGATATTGGCGGCATCGAAGATACGGCCGGTCGGCCCGGTCACCAGCGCACCGGCGTGAACGCAGCGCTCCGCCAGCGGCACATCGGCAGTCACGACGATATCGCCGGTACCGGCACGTTCGGCGATCCAGTCATCGGCGGCGTCAAAAGAGGCGCCGACGATGACGTTGCGGACCATGGGATCACGCGATGGCCGAAGTCCGGAATTGGCGACGAGAATGACCGGCAGCCCGTTGCGCTCGGCCACCCGCATCACTTCGTCCTTCACCGGACAGGCATCGGCATCGACATAGATCGTGGTCATGAAGGCCTCAGTACACCACGACCGAACGGATGCTCTCGCCGCTATGCATCATGTCGAAGCCCTTGTTGATATCCTCAAGCTTCAGAAGATGGGTAATCATCGGGTCGATCTCGATCTTGCCGTCCATGTACCAATCGACGATTTTCGGGACATCGGTGCGCCCGCGTGCGCCACCGAAAGCGGTTCCCATCCAGCTACGGCCGGTCACCAGCTGGAAGGGGCGGGTGGAAATTTCCTGACCGGCACCAGCAACACCGATAACGACCGATTTGCCCCAGCCGCGATGGGACGATTCGAGCGCCTGACGCATGACCGTGGTATTGCCGGTGCAATCGAAGGTGTAATCCGCACCGCCGATCGTATCGGCACCACGCTTCGTCAGATCGATCAGATAGGGCACAAGATCCTTGCCGATTTCCTTCGGATTGACGAAATGCGTCATGCCGAAACGCTCGCCCCAGGCCTTCTTGTCATTGTTGAGGTCCACGCCGATGATCATGTCAGCGCCGGCGAGCCGAAGGCCCTGAAGGACATTGAGGCCGATGCCGCCAAGACCGAAGACAATCGCCGTGGAGCCGACCTCCACCTTGGCGGTGTTGATGACGGCGCCAACGCCGGTGGTCACGCCGCAGCCGATATAACAGACCTTGTCAAACGGTGCGTCGGGATTGATCTTGGCAACTGCGATTTCAGGCAGGACCGTGTAGTTCGCAAAGGTCGAGCATCCCATATAGTGAAACAGCGGCTTGCCATCGAGCGAGAAGCGCGACGTGCCGTCCGGCATCAGGCCCTGGCCCTGGGTCGAGCGGATGGCCGTGCAGAGATTGGTCTTGCGTGACAGGCAGGAGGGGCATTCGCGGCATTCCGGCGTATAGAGCGGAATGACATGGTCGCCCTTCTTCACCGAAGTCACGCCGGGACCGACATCAACGACAACGCCCGCGCCTTCATGGCCAAGAATTGCCGGGAAGATGCCTTCCGGATCCGCACCTGAAAGCGTGAAATCGTCCGTGTGGCAGATGCCGGTCGCCTTGACCTCGATCAGCACTTCACCGGCCCGAGGGCCTTCCAGCTGAACGGTCATGACTTCGAGGGGCTTGCCGGCTTCTACGGCTACAGCGGCGCGAACGTCCATGGTGGACCTCTCCTTCACAATAGGTAAGTGTTTCCTCTCGGGACATTTGCCACGGAGGTGAAGCATGCAGCAAGCCCCGCAGCGACAATCAAGGCCGGGAAATCGACACGATCACGTTATTCTGGGGCGCGAGGCCTATCGCTTTGATGCGGTGAGCGAAAACAATCCGCCCTGCGGATCGTTGCATTGCACGATGAAACTGCCGCCCGGCACCTCATGCGGACCGTTGACGATCGTGCCGCCATTGTCTGTGACACGTAAAACCGCGGCATCAATTGCATCGACGACGACATAGTAGTTCCAGAAGGACATGGGCATGGCCGGCCATTTTCGCATGATCCCGCCGATCTGCCTGCCACCGGCTGAAAACAGCAGATATTTGCCCATCTCCCCCATATCGAAAGGCGCATCGGCCTGCCAGCCGAACATTTCGGCGTAAAAGGCCATCGCTGCATCGGGATCGTCCGTATAGAGCTCGTGCCAGGCGAAGGTACCGGGTGAGGGCGGTTTCGGCCCTTCCGGCATCGGCCCCTCCATGGGCACCGGGCAGAAAAGATTGATCACAGCGCCGAACGGATCAGCCAGAACCGCGAATCGACCGGTTTTCGGGATATCGGTCGGTGGAATGAGAATCTTGCCGCCTGCCGTTTCGAACGCGGACGCCTTCGCGTCGACATCGGAAGCATAGACATAGCCGCTCCAGTTCGGCGGCACGCCGGGCGAAACCATGTCCGGGGACAAGGCCATCAATCCGCCAATCGGCATCTCGAATCCGTCAACGGCAAACTGCATGTAGTCCATGCCGGGAATGCCGCTGTCGCGCAGCTGCCAGCCGATGACCTTGCAGTAGAAATCGCCCGCCGCCGCCGTGTCGGAGGTCATGAGTTCATACCAGATGAATTGCCCGTCCATATGGGTCTCCTCCCGCAATCTAGGCTTTTCCATAAGACTACAGAAAGATTGCAACAGCAAGAAGAGAACGCGTTATGCGGGTCCGGTCAGGCCTCGGCCGGACCGGTGTCGGGACATCGTATTGTCGGGCCGAAAACCTCTTCAAATGCGGCCCTGAGGGCAATATCGACATCACCCATGGTCACCGGCAGGCCCAGATCGACAAGGCTGGTGACACCATAGCCGGAAATTCCGCAGGGGACGATGCCGCTGAAGTGCTCCAGTTCCGGCTCGACATTGATGGAAAGCCCATGAAAGCTGACCCAGTGACGCAGCCTTATGCCGATTGCGGCAATCTTGTCTTCGCAGACCTGGCCATCCGGCAGCAGCGGCTTTTCGGGCCGACGCACCCAGACACCAACCCTGTCCTCGCGTCGCTCGCCACGCACATTCATGCTGCCAAGTGTGCGGATGATCACCTCTTCGATCGCCGAAACGAAAGCGCGGACATCGCGGCGCCTGCGTTTCAGATCAAGCATGAGATAGGCAACGCGCTGTCCGGGGCCGTGATAGGTATATTCACCGCCGCGGCCGGTCTCATAGACGGGAAATCGGCCCGGGGCCAGAAGATCACCGGCATTGGCACTGGTGCCAGCCGTGTAGAGCGGTGGATGCTCGACCAGCCAGACCAGTTCGTCAGCTTCGCCACGGGCGATTCTGTCGACTTCCCGCTCCATCACGGCCAGAGCTTGCGGATAAGAGACCGGATTATCGGTTATCCACCAGCGCACAGCGGCGGAGCCTTCTTCCGCCCGCATGGCAATCTCGAGATCCTGTCTTTGCATGAAATGGTCCTTTTTGGCCGTTTCTTCGCAGATTTAGGCCTTTGCGGCAAGCTTCGCCAGCCCGCGCCAGAGCCATTGCGAGACCGGCGGATCAGGCATTGCGGAATAAATGAAAAAAATCTGTCACAGGCGCTTGTGCGGCGTCATCGCTTTTGCTACATGCTGCGGCGCCGGCACAAACCGGCACCTACCACGATGCGGTCGTGGCGGAATTGGTAGACGCGCAGCGTTGAGGTCGCTGTGGGGCAACCCGTGGAAGTTCGAGTCTTCTCGACCGCACCAAAAACTAGCCACTCATAGTGCGCTAAGTTTCTAATTTTATTTCATTAAAATTCTACACCCTCATTCAAGATGCGTAGTTGGCACTATGTGTGTAACAAAACCTGTTACCGGCGCGCAAATTGACCTCCAAGAGAAGCGATAATCCTGACCGGTCTCTCGCCTTAGGCGGCATGTCATTCGGCGTGGTGCCGTCGGTGCGGCATTTGTCGAGACTACCTTGAATGGGTCTAGATCAGATAAAGGGATTTTAGGAGATCCCCAAAATCAACTATAGAACTAGCTATAGCTTGATCCTTTTCTGATTATAAATTGTCGCTACCTAGGGTCAGGACCCATTGATTTGAATTGACGACTATGATTCAGACGGGTGTGCAGGAGCCTGACTGATGAGTAATTTGTTTTGGCTGACGGACGAGCAAATGGCTCGTCTTCAGCCCTA
>NZ_JAATVV010000010.1 GCF_013184775.1 Martelella sp. HB161492 | reverse complement strand
GCCCGGTGCAATCAGCGGGGTCGAGATCTTGAAGACCTTGCGATTGAAGAAGGCCTTCGACCGGCTGTCGGCCTGCACCTCCGGGTCACCGGCTTCATTCATCCCCCATTTGGCAAGATCATCCTGCACCTGGGCGCGCGGCGAGATCATCGACAGGCCGGCCGCCGAATTGGCACCCGCCGCCTGCACCGCCCCGCGCCCGTCGATCCGTTCCTTGTAGAGGATCGAATTGCCACCGTCGCGGCTGCCATCGGCAAACAATGCTCTGACCGAGGTCGTCTCGCGTAACAGCGGCATCAGCTTGGTCTTCGACCAGCGCGAGGCGTTTTCCTCTGTCGGGTGGACATAGAGGAAGTCGCAGGGGTCGAGTTCCAGCGTACCGAGCAGGAAGATGTTTGCCAGCACCGTGCCACCGACCTGGGCGGATTTGGCCAGCGAGACAATCGAACAGGGATCATCCGGCGAAAGCGCCTTCAGGATCTCTGAGAAGAATGGAAACATATCCTCGCGATAAGGGCCGGGAAAGGCCGAGATCCGCTCGGAGAAGACGATGTTGTCCTTTGCCCAGGCGAGATAGTCGACCGGTGGCGGTGGTTCGCAGACTTCCGCCAGCGCCTCATAGATCAGCCGCAGCGGGTTGAACAGGATCGTCATGATCTGGCATGTCCTCGTCATCCGGCGCTTCAAGCGTCTCCGGGGTCTTGTCCCTGATGGCGCGGAACGCCTCCGCTGCGGCCTGCCGGATCGACCGCCATTTGCGGGTCAGTGCCTTTTGCAGGTCCCGCTGCGGCAGGCCGAACTCTTCAGAAAGCGTCGTTGCCAGATCCGGCAGCCCCTGCTCCATCACCTTGAAGGCTTCCGAGATCCCCCGGCCGGCCTCGCGCTTTGCGTCTTCCGTGCGGACATAAATGCCCGCCTCTTCACGTTCCTGCCGCGCCATCTGGGCGGTCTTGTATTTTTGCTGTTGCAGCCGCTCGCGGGCGAGAAGCTCGGCCAGATCCTCCTCGGGTGACGGCGGGCGGAGCGGCAATTGCCCCGCCCCGCCCGGCCGTGCTTCGGCACGGGGGAAGTCAGCCTGTTTGCGAACTGTGGCTGTCGCTGCTTTCCCGTTGGCGCCAAATCCTTGCGCGGGATCGATTGAAAGGCCGAGCTGGGCGATGGCTGGACCAGGACGGATCCGGGCAAAGCGCCCCTCGCCCTCGATCGCATCGCCATGGATCTGCCCGGCGCTTAGATATTGCGAGACCCGGCCGGGCGAGACAGCAATCAGCGCTGCAAAGGCGGCCTTGGTCATGCTCTCCGGCATGGCTTCCATGGTGGCTAAACTCACCCTGTCTTTAGTTTAGGCTTGGACTTTAGGCTCAAAAATCCGGCTCAGACTGGCCAGACCGCGCGGTGCCAAATACCCGCGTGGTGACCGGCCCCAGGAAGGACCCGCGACATTTTGCCGAGGGGCTGAAGCCCCGCCGTCAGTGCTTGGCGAAGGTCTTGCGGAATGCCCGTTCAAAGGTGCGATCCATCTTGGCCCGCACTACCTCGGCGACGATCTCGTTCAGCTTCAGCCGTTCGGTGTAGGCCGTGGCCGTGACAAACAGGATGACCGGATAGAAGCCGCGATCCGGCGCACGGCCCGAGAACCAGATGCCCCGTGCCAGATCAGACCGCCCCTCAGGCACGAAGAACTGATAGGCCTTGGCCTTGCGCTTCCGCCGCTTGCTGTCTTTCGACACACGGGTGGTGCCCGAACCACGATAGTCGATCTTCAGATCACGCATGACGCGGTTCAGAAAGCCTTGCGTCATGTTGCCGTATCGGTCGAGCGGCGTCTGTCTTGCTGGCACGGCAACCTCATTGCGCCGCATCAGCCCGCGCCCGATCAGCTGTTGTTCAAACGCCTTGTGCCCGCGCATACCGCCCTCAATCTCCGGGCCGAGGAAGGCCGTGGCCGGAAGACCGCCTTTCGTGCGGTCACCCGTCGCGACAACGGCAGAGTTCCGATTCGCCAAAGTCGCGTTGTCGTAGACGATGCCACGCACCGCGTAAGGCGTCGGCCGGTCAAACACCGTCTTCATCCGCGCCTTCACCTCCCGCATGGCGTCGTAGGCCAGCCAGTTCAACGCCAGCACTTCCGCCTTCGGCAGAAGCTCGCGTTGCACCGAGGTCATCTTCGCCTCGAAGCGGGAAAGGTCGATATCAATGTGGGCTGAAAGCATAAGCAAATAGCCCGTCTGGCATTTGCCAGACGGGCGCCGTCCTAAAAATCAGGGTGCGCCGTAAGATTTCGTAAAACCATGGCACAACATCAGGTCTCTGCGCCAAGGTCGTCAAATGAATACTGAAATCGAACCCATGGGTACGCCACGACCTACCAAAAGACAAGCTGACGTAGTTACTCAGTTTGTATTTTAGTAAATCAACATTTAAGGCATCGGCCTAAACTGCAAAACCTAAAATGAGAGGCGACCATGGGGGTATGGCCGCCTCTCTCAGGGGCCTTCAGAGCACTCGCACCCGTTCGCCGTCATGGGGGCGTCGGCGAATTTGGGGACCTCTGTCCCAGGCTCAAGAAGGTAGTGTAAAGATAGCAAAAACAACCAATACAGGCAATAAGTACGGCTATTACCACCGTCAAAAACAAAACCCGCTCAGGCGGCTGCCGAAGCGGGTGTTTTCTGATCTTTTTCAGTGTGCTCAAGCTATGTCAAACAGCTGCTGTCGATCAAGGAAAAAGTGACGCATAAATTATGCTGTCATTTCAATATCTTGATTCGATACAGACGCAACACCTAACCATGGTGCTGTGTCGTGTTTCATCGACACCAGACTGTGTCGCGACAGCTCGCCCCCAAGCTCACGCTCCAGTATCTTGAGCGCCGCCTGCCAGACCAGCCAGTCGATCCGTGCGGCGATGGCACCCCGAAGCGAGCCATCCAGCTCATAGCGGCGATAGGCGCCTTTCTTCGGGCGCTGCGCCCGGCGATCATAGCCATCAACCTCAAGCCGGTGGATCTTGCCGAAGCGGTCCTTCGATTGCTTCATCATGAACCATGCGGGTTTGCCCAGCCGCATGATCATCTTCTCTGCCGGCCGCTCGGCAAACCAGTCAGGCCCACGCTTCAGCACCGCACAGGTGACGATCAGGTTATAGGCGTGACGTCCGGTCTGGCGCTCGCCGCGCAGCTTTTCATGCACCAGCACCCGAGCCACCTCGGCCGCGATCAGCCCACGCTCATCATCCCATTCCGGGAAGGGCTGCCAGCCGTCAGGAATATCGAAGCCATGCCGCGTCAACGCCTTCACCGCCTCGGCAACCTTCAGCGCATCCTCATGCGGCTCACCGAGATCAATATCAATCGGGATCACGCCAAAGCCATTGGGCGAGCGGTCCACCATCGTGCCCAAAGTCTCCACTTCCGACATGGCCGACCATGCACTCTTGATCATGGCCGGGCCGAGAAAAGCCTTAGGCCCTGCCCCTTCCTTGCAAAGCTCTTCCGTGAAAGCCCAGGTCAGAAGCTCTTTGATCGTCAGTTTTGTCATTGCGTCCCATTTCCTTCCCGGATTTGCCGTTTGCTTCCCATCTTTCAATTTTGCCTCCCATAAGCCGCTTCTTATATTTATTGTTTTCATTAGATAATTCCGTCCCTGTGGGACGATAGGGAGGCTAGGGAAGATAAGTAATCACCCTCTACATGTGCGAAGCCGTGAACTGTTTTTTAAAAGCGCGGCCCTCGCCGCAGAGGTTCAATTCAATTCACGCGCGCGCGTCATGCGTAGGGTCGCAATTTGCCTCCCTACCTTCCCTAGCTTCCAAACCCATTGATTTTCCAAACCTTTTGGCCGGGAAGGTAATTCGCTTTTGCCGCCCGTAGCCTCCCATTCCTCCCGTTGTCCTTCCCACATGCGGGCAGGCACGCCCGCAAATGCCGAAAATGGCGGTTCAGATTTGGCAAAGGGTCCGGGTTCAGCGAGCATCAGAAGGGCTCCGGCAGCGGTTCGTCGTCGCGATGGAGCGGCGCCACACCGGCCTGTTCACGGAATTCGTCACGAATACGGATCCCGTAATAGAAGGTGGCCGAGGCCTTGCCCTTGCGGAACATGTGCATCATGCCGTCCTCGCCCTGCCAGTTCTTCCGCGCCTGATCTGGGAAACGCTTGGTAAAGGTCGCCTGCTTGAACTCGGAGAGCCCTTCCCGCCGCGCAAATCGCGAATAGGCGTTGAACAAATCGAGCGGGCTTTCCTTGTCGCTGTCGGATCCGGTCACGATGCAGGCGCCGCGCACGAATGCACCGAGCGGATCGTTCTCTTCGCGGTATTCCCGCGTTGCCGCTGAAATGCCTTCCGGCTCCATCAGCCCGCGCTGGAGATAGTCGAGCGCCCCACGCACCATCCAGGCAAAGATGCCAGCCTTTTCGGCGCGCAGCTTGCGCGGCAGATCCCGGTCAACATCGCTTTCAGGAATTTGCACATCCCACGGCACCAGCTTCACACGCCGCCAGATCCCGTCGCTATCATCGCGGATAATCGGCTTGTGGTTGCCGGAAAGAATGATCTTGAATTGTGGGACCAGCTCAAAGAAGTCCTGATTGAGCCGCCGCACCGCGATCACCTCGCCGCCCGTCAGGCTTTTCACCAGCGCGTCTTTGAGATGCACGCCCATTTCCGGCTCGGATGCCGCCACCAGACGCGCGCCCGGCAGGCGGGCGAGATCCGGCGTGGCTTCTGCACCAGAGCGCCGCTTGTCACCGGCAAAGCTGTCGATCGACATGGAAACCGCATAGTCGCCAAGGATCTCGACCATGAGGTCGACAAAGGTCGATTTGCCGTTCCGCCCGGCGCCATAGAAGAACAAAAGGCACTGTTCGGTGGTCAGGCCCAGCAGGCAATAGCCCATATAGCGCTGAATATAGGCGCGCAGATCGGCATTCGGCATGACCTGCTGAAAGAACCGTTCGAAGACGGGAGCCATGGCCTCGCCCTTCAATTCCACTTCAGCCAGTTTACTGATCAGGTCTCCGGAGCGATGCGGGTCAAGCCGCGCCTTCCACTGGCGCTTGCCGTCAATCTCATCGCAGATGAAACGCAGCGTGCCTGTCTGGCAGTTGATCGCATAATAGTCGCGGTTGAACGCGCTCACCTCCCGCGAAAGATACGGTATGGCCTCGCTCAGCATGCAGTTCAGCTTGTTGGTCGAGCAGGAGGATTTGGCGTGATTGTGCCGCGAGGACATGCGCCCCTTGCGGTTTTCCTCAACCTCCTCCAGTGCCGCCACATCCTTCTCCAGCCGTCCATATTCGGCATAGTCTTCCGAGGACCAGGAGGCGGTCGCATCAACCAGTTTGCGCTTTTCGCGTTCCGCATCGCGGCCTTTCCTGATCCGCACCTTGATTGCGGCGAGCGCTTCATGCTGTTCGTCTTCCCAGTCCTGCTTGGCAGGGCCGAGGCGCACCCGTTCCTTTTCAGCCTCCCCGGCATCAGCGATCAGGCTTTCAAGATGGCGCAGACGTTCGCCGCCGGCATCGTCATTCACGGCCGGGGGCTTGCCCATGGCGCGCATACGCTCCCGTGCCAGCCGGCCAGCGTCGATCTTGGCCCGCTCATCGTCAGAGCAATCGAGCATGATGGCTTCGTCATCGATAAATTCGGCGGTGCGATGCGCCCAGGAGCGCACGATTGATCCGGCCGGATCTTCCTTCCAGCGCATGCCATCAAAGCCATGCCAGCCCACATTGATGACGTTCAGCGCCCGGTCACCGAAACGCGAGACGAAGCGGCGGCCATTGCCGATGTCAGTTTCCGGCTCGCCCGCGCATTCTTCCGTCAGCTCTTCAGACGAAAGCGTCAGGGACGGTTCTGCCGCTTCTGGCTCAGCAATCGGCAAAGGGTCCGGGTTATTGGAATAGGCGGCCCGCTTTGCCTCCATTTCGGCAATCGCAGCACGTGCTTCTGGCGACAGGCCGCCCGTCTTGTTCTTGTCAGCCATCGACCAGTTCCATGCAAAGTTCAGAAAAATCGCCGGCGCCCTGTGGCGGCCAATCGGTCGTCACCACGCGGCCGGGAGCAGAAAGCCGCAGCTCTGCCCGCTTCATCGCGAAAGCCGTCATCAACCGCTCGCTGTCGCCGTCAGCAATCAGCACCAGGTCGTCAACGTGATCCGGCACCTGAAAGGCGGAGGCGGGATCCGCATCCGCTTTCGGCAAGGGGCCATCAACGAACACCGGGCGCTCAAATCCGCGCTTGTCGATCCGCTTCTCGCTCGGATGCTTTTCCTTCGACGCCGCAGGGCCCGCCAGATTGCCCAGCGACCCCGCTGCGCAATAGAAGGTGTCATCGCGAAAGCGTTCCAGGCCGGCAACGGCTGCAACGTTCTCAATCCCCTCAGCCACCACCCAGCGGCAGCAGCGCAGATCACCCAGCACCGGGATCAGCATGCCCTTATGCAGCCCCTGCATTTTCTTGGTCGGAAGGGACACGCCATCCTCATCAAGGATCACCGGCCGGCGCTTTGGCTCGACCTCGAGGTCGATCCAAGTCTCATGGCAGCCGTAGACCTTGCCAGTGAGATCAATGAACGGCGCAATCATCGCTGTGCCCGTATAGATGTGGGCTGGGCGTCCAAATGGATCGACGCCGTGCCAATAGGTATGGCGCAGATCGCAACGGATGCTTTCAAACACCGCTTCAGGCATGTCGTGACCAGTGCGAAGCCGCAGATATTCGCGCAGTTCCAGCCCCTCGCCCGGCATCACCAGGGCAGCACCGAAATAGATGCCACGCGCCTTGTGCATCGCCCTCTCACGAAAATACTGTTTCCGCTTGTCAGCCAGTGCCGCGCGCTCCTCGGCTTCCGCCCGCGCCTTCGCCAGTCTCGCCTCACGCGCGGCACGCTCCGCCTCGCTTTCTTCGCCCGCCCCATCGGGAACCGGGCGGCCAAGTACTTCGGCGCAGGCGCCGAGAAAGCCCGAACGGCAGGAAAGATCGAAACCACATTCATGGGCGGCAAGAGAAATGGCATCATGCCCGCCGGCCCCGCATTTGCGGCAATTCCAGACGCCCTTGACCACATTGACGGCATAGGCATCCTTGCCGCCCATCACCGGGCAGGCCCCGGTCCATTCGGCGCCCCGCGCAGCCATGCGGGAAAACTGGACGGCAGCGACAGCAAGCGAGACCGCGCGCGCCTCTTCAACAAAGGCTTCAATCAGCTCTGTCATACGCAAGTCTCCAAGGAATCATCACGTAGGCTCCAGAACAAACCAGCTCGACAAGCTAGGCGGCGCGATGTTGAATGCACCTTCGAACTTTGATGGGGGAATGAATGAACTGGGGTTTCAAGCGCGGGCAAGTCTATAACCGCCGAAACGATATTCACGCGCGCTTTAAGGGGAGCCAGCGGGACGGTATTGTCACTTTTACAGAACATCAGCTGATCGTGATTTTCACGGGTAAACCAGGTATAAAAAACGGCTACCACGATGAACTTCGTGACGACGGAGTATTCGAGTATTTCGGCAGAGGCTCCGAAGGCGATATGGTTTTCAAAAGTGGAAACCGCGCAATTCGTGACCATTGGATAGACGGAAAGGATCTTCTGCTTTTCGAAAAAGAAAAGCATGGCGTGCGCTTCCTGGGCCAGATGGTCTACAGTGGCCATCATTGGCGTGAAGCGCCAGATAGCCGCGGCGTAATGCGGCAAGCCATAGTCTTCGAATTGAGGTGGCTTGAAGCGGTTGTTGCAGCGGATAATAGTACCGATCTCGACCCCAATGCTGACCTTCTTCAACTGAAAGACCGCGCGCGCGCCGCAATTCGGCTTGAGAACAAGCCCGCTCAACGTCAAACTGTGAATGTCTATGATCGAAGCAAAGCGGTCCGTACCTATGTATTGGCGCGTGCAAAAGGTCAGTGCGAAGGTTGCGGAGAAGAAGCACCATTCATCAAGCCAGATGGGGAACCTTATCTTGAGCCACACCATCTGCGTCGATTGAGCGATGGGGGGCCTGATCATCCGGCCCACGTGATTTCTCTTTGTCCCAATTGCCACAGGCGAGTGCATTTCGGGCGAGACGCCACAGAATACAATCAGAGCCTGGTCACGCGAATGAGGGCAATTGAGCCCGATTTTCGCTAACATCGGCGGATATCGATCGGCAGGATTTAGAAGCATTCCGTTATCTCACTTCTGCGCTTCAACCGCTCATCGAGCTTTTCTTCCAGCAAAAGGCGTGCTTCCAGCTGGAACCGGTCAGGCGCATGGCGAAAGTCCTCGCCAATCTCAAACTCGCCGAAGCGGTGATCGCGCGCCTCCTTTGGCAGTCGGGTCAGCTCCATTTTCTGCCCCCTGCCGCGTGCAGCGGTGCTTCAACAGCTGGCGCCGGGCGAGCAATCAACGCCGCTTCCGCCGCATCGCGCCGAGCGCACCAGTCATCCAACTGGGCCGCAAATTCCGCCGTCATCCCGGCAACCGCGCCGCTTTGCCAACGGCGGCGATAGGCTTCCTGCATTTCAATGCTGTCGAGCGTTTCGGTGAACCAATAGCCCTGCACCCGCGAACCGGCCGGAATGGCCTCTATCGCCGCCACGCTGTCAGCCACGGCCGCCCATTCCGGCAGGCCGTAAAGCCCGCGATGAAACACCATCAGGCACGCCTTCTCCGGGGCATCGGTTGCCAGATAGAGGCGGATCTCAGTCATCGCCCCGCCCTGCCCGATCGAGAACCCGGCAAACATCCGCTTCAGCCACGCGGCACACGCGGCCGATTTCCGCCGTCGTCAGAAGCTCGGTTTCCCAAAGGTCGAGAATGCGAAGCCTTACGGAACGGCTGATTTCTGCCGGCCGATAGCCGCCGGTGCGATCCAGCACCTTGTGGCTGCGCCAGGGCGCGACCAGGCCGACCGTGTCAAAGACCTGATCGGCGATCCGAAACAGCTCTTCGCGTACCGGATCGCGCAGAGGCCCCATTTCCATGGCTTCAGCGGTCATTCGGCACTTGATGGCGTAGTCTGTGGCGTCCTTGACGCTCACCCGGCCATTTCCGGCACAGGTCTGGCAGCGCTGGCGCTTATAAGCCAGATAGCCCTCGCCCATGCATTCCGGGCAGATGATACGTGTCACGCGTGGCATTGCATTCATGGTCTTGCTCCTGTGAGACGGGAAAACGTCGTAAAGATCGCGGGGCAAAGGGCGCGTCATGGCGCAGCCCTTCCCGGAAAGACGATGCGGAAATGGTGCGCGCACCAGCTTTGGCCGAGCATGGTCTCAGCGCCGCAACACGGCATGTCCGGCCCGCCAGCGGCATCAAAGGCGACCAGCGGAAATCGGCATTCGCGCGCGGTAAGCGCCGCAAAAGTCTTCGGTTCAACACCTTCAATTGCGTGTTCGGACAGGTCGCGTTCCGTGCCCCGAAATGTCGTGTGACGGAATGGCAGGCCGAAATGCGCCATGCGGGCCGTTGCCTTGGCCGGCTTTTTCGAAGCGGCGGCAGGCTCGCTCTTTTCCCGCTTCGGCAACAGATCGCGCCGCTGCTTCGCCAGCACGCCAACCGTTGTCCGATCGCAGCCAAGCGTCTCGCCGATTGCCCGATAGCTCTTGCCATCAGCCCAAAGCGCGGCGGCGCGCTGGCGCAGTTCATCCGTCCAGGCGAAACGCTCAGCCTTGGCTTTCGTTCGAGGCGCAGGCTTCGCCGGCGCAGCAGATTTGGCCGCGGCTACCGGCTCATGCGCAATTTTCGGAAAGAGATCGCGCTTGCGACGGGCAAGCCCGGCAACGGCATTGCGGCTTACGCCAAGATGCGTGGCAATCTGCCCGTAGCTCATGCCCTGGCGGCTTAGCGCAGCGGCGCGGACAACATTCGCATCGGTCCAGAAGCTCATTCGCAGCTTCCTTCCACCCGATCGGCAAACATCGCGAGCAATCTACGGACCTTGTCGAGAAGCCGGCGCAGACGACGCTTTTCTTGCGGATCAACGCTGCCGTCTTCCATGGCCTCAAAAGCCGCATTCAAGAGAGCGCCAACGCCTCGGTTCAGTTCGCCAATATCCCTGTATCCAAGTGGCTCCCCGTCATACGCAACATCATCGCGCACCAGCCGATAGCCTTGCAGCCGCGCAAGCTCTGCGGTGATGATCGGCATGCCTGCCTCGAGATCG
Organism: Martelella sp. HB161492; assembly: GCF_013184775.1. Lineage (GTDB taxonomy): Bacteria > Pseudomonadota > Alphaproteobacteria > Rhizobiales > Rhizobiaceae > Martelella. The sequence goes on along the minus strand of NZ_JAATVV010000010.1, from coordinate 204,173 downwards.
GCTTCCAGTGCCACGTCGATCGGCATGAAATATTTGGCAAAGTCGGGCGATGGCAGCGTGTAGCGCGAGAGCTGGGCCTGCCCTACCCGTGTGCAATGCTGAAAATTCTCCGGCCCGCCGACGATATCGACCGCCCGGCGGCAAACTGCCTTCAACATCTGACCTGTCTTTTCGGAAATTGAGCGCAACTGTCCTGCTCCCGCAAAGCATCCGCTTTCGGAATGAGTGTTTCGGTGTCATTCGGTGATCGGCGTTTCCCCCGCCGCTAGGGTGATATGGTCAGCCTCAGATCACGGAGGGCCGCATGGAAGAAAGTGCATCAGGATCGCTCCGTTTGTTTCAGATTGACCTCCGGAGCAGAGCCGAAAATGTCAGGGCGAAGCGCATATCGCGAAAGACCTGTCAGTGCCTCAACAGCAAGGACGCGACCGACAGGTACCCGTTTCCACTGGGAAACAGCCTGACAGCTCACGCCGCCCAGAGCTTTGGCAAGAGCGGCTGGACCACCGGCCCGCTGCTTAGCTTGTTCGCAAATCGCTTTCATGACGATAATGAAAGCATTTCTTTCCTTTTAATGCAAGCATATCTTTCGATGAAAGGTTGCCTTTCGTCGGGCATAGTGCGCGCATGATAGCTCAGCGAAAGACAGACAAAGAGCGCGGCGCGCGCATCCGCTTCGTCCGCAAGGAAATCCTGAAGATCAGATCTCAGGAGGAATTTGCCGACCTGTTGAGCCAGCACGGCCAGCCCATTACGCGCGGCGCCGTTGGTAACTGGGAACTGGGCAAGGATGTCGGCCTCGATAACCTCACCCGCATCTGCCAGGTCGCCAAGGTCAGCCTCGACTGGCTCGCCTATAATCGGGGCACGCCGAAGCCAGTGGGTATTTCGAGCTTTGAGCCAGAATCGCAAGACCAGGACGAGGCAATCCCCGTATTCACACGAGAACATTGGAAGGGATCGCAGGAAGGTTCGATTCCAGAAATCGACGGCAAGTTGGGGGCGGGCCAAGGGCAACTCGGCGAAGTCATCAACCTTCCGATCGGAAGAGAGACTATCTCAGGACATGCAGTGAAGGCGGAATGGACATTACCGGTCGATTACCTGCGCAACGAAGCCAAGGCCTCTCCTAAGCACACTGTCGTCATGGAAATCGTTGGCGACTCAATGGTTCCGACCTACCAGCCCGGCGACCGCGTGTTGGTCGACCTTGCGCAGACGACACTCTCTTCCGACACGGTCTATGCGATTTCTGACGGCTACGGAGAGCCACAAATCAAGCGGCTTCAGCGCGTGCCCTTCAGCAACCCGCCGGAGGTGATCATTATCTCAGACAATATGAGCCTGCAGAGCTTCACTGTTGAACTGGAGCGTCTGACGATCATTGGACGGATTTGTGGTGTGATTGCTCGACGCTAACGCACCAAAATATAGGCTTTCCACTCTTTATCTATAGAAACATCCTGCTTGAGATATTTACTTGTAACGTTGAAAATACTATTTTTTTGGCAAAATTAGTCATCGAAAACTGGTACTTCCCATGCTCGAAGAAATAGCACTCGATCGCATCGATACGACAACGGCCTCGAATCAAGCAACGTTTGACACAGAATATGACTACGAAGCTCTCCAAAGAGCTCACCGAGAAGCCGACAACAAATGGGCAAATTTCAAAGCAGACGAACGTCAGACTTTCAAAGATATTGTTAAGTACAAAGAAAGCCTTAAGCTCAAAGACTTAAAAGACCCAAATCTCGTACCCGCCAAAAATTATAATCTCATTTCGAAAGAAACTACTGAGAGATGCAATCAATACGACCCGAGAAGCCACATCGTAATAGATCCATTGGATTTTGATGCATCGACAATTGAATTAGTTGAAAGTATAGAGAATGTAAAGGAAATTCAATCTACATACAAGATTAGAAAGCTATGCTCTGGAAGAGATAAAAAATCAGGGATAAATGAAAATGAGGCATCCAGAATAAAAAATTGCTTAACACAAGGTCGAGAGCTATTTGTAGCCGGCCGAGACGGATCATTAATGGTTAAGCCACTCAACTTATTCTACTCAATGACTGCATATTCTTACGGAATCATAATATTAAATAATCCCCTCAGATTCAGGAAAGACATGCTGCCCGGGTCGCACGGAATGTCCTACCTACCGCAAGACATAGTATCTCAGTTTGGTGGAGACCTTCCACAGGGAACATTCAGTGACCTTGTAGGATCATTTCCGGCTCAACCAATAACGTCGGCGAATTTATCGTTCAGCATTGACTGTCGAGATTCCCTTATAAATTATCACAACACAAGATTTACGACCGCTCTCGGAACACTTTTAAGTATGATACCCGAGATGTCAGAATACTATGAGTTAACGACGCGTAGGCAAAGCAGATGCTACCCGCTCGAAATTGTTAACGCGAGCAATCCAAGGACAGTGACGTGGGAGTTTCAAATCGGTGACGGCAATAGGAAACCCTCAAAGACCGAGCTGGATAAATCATTCCCGGGCTTCCCCCAGTCTGAAAGCCATGGAAAAGCCATTGTAACAGTCCCTGCATCATCTGCCAGTGATATTCGCGCCACGATATACACAGACATTAGAGGGAAATTTTGGTTTATTGAAAACCCATTCTTTCCGGTAATATTACCGGAGATCGCCACTCAATTTCTAATACTTAGCACGTTCTCAAATATCATGAGATACAGACCTGACGAATGGGGAAACGTGCTCTCAAACGATGTGTCTTCAGATATATCTCTAATTACTCGTCATTATTTTTCATCTCTGCAAAAAAAATTCCTAATATTGATTTTAAGATCATTGTCTAGATACTTCCCGACATCTGCTTGATAGATTTTATCTACCACAACATAGCAGTCTAGGATGACAATCTGCGCTAATTGCGCCAACCTCCGCTCTTCTGATTAGACAGCATATTGACCGACCGTAAAATGAAAGATATGCTTTCATTTTACGGTCGGTCAATATGCTCCATGGGGACACGTGACCGCTTTTCCTCACCAATTGGTATGCGCAAAGGAACAAAAGGGGATCATCGATGAAAGGTCATTGCACTTCTGCTCCGATATCGTTGTTTCAGACACCTGCTAGAATGATGAAATGTATGTCATTAATGAGCCAAGAAATCGTGTTCCCGACAATCTCAAGAACTCTTTCTAAGTTTCCACGCTTCAATAGTCAGCATGTCGGTCCTTCATATTCAATAGCACAGCACTGCGTCATGGGTGCAGAAGCCCTACGCTGTGAGAGAGCGGACGACGTAACGGCTGCGCTGTTCATACTGCATGACGCCTACGAAGCTTTTATCGGAGACATCACTATGCCCGCCCAGGATGCGATCGCACTACATGCAGAACGGCAACTTACTGGCGCAGGGCGAGCCTTTCGCCACGGCTTGGCGACGCTGAAATCTGATTGGGATAAAGCTATCTATTCCGCAGCCGGCCTCCCCACGCCCGACATCTGGACCAACCGCCAGCGCTATCTTGTCGAAACAATGGATCGACGCATGACCTGCTATGCGGCCATCGCGCTTTTCGGGCCTGAAGCCGCGAAGGCGTTTCCGCGGCTGAAAAGGCCGCTCACCCGTGGGGCAATCGTGCCATGGGGGCCGATGAAGGCCGAGGAGGCTTTTCTTTCGCTGTTGGGCGATCTCATCGGCCGTGACCGTCTTCTGGATCAATCCCACGCTGCGGCGGCACATGCAGCGCTGAACAGCCTTTGAAGCCGCCATGCGCTTCGTTGTTCGCATGGAAAACAGAGCCTGGCCTTACGACACCCCGCCGCACGACCAAATCGTAGAAGCAAAGACCGCAGAGGAAGCGCGCCGAAAGGCACTGGCGCTCGATCAATATGCCGACATCCTGTCGGTTCGCCCGCACAAAGGAGAATGAGATGGCCGAATCGGTCAACAAAGTCATCCTGATCGGCAATCTCGGCGCCGATCCCGATATCCGCACCGCACAGAATGGTCGAAAGATCGCCAATCTCAGCATAGCCACCTCGGAAAGCTGGCGCGACAAGACAACTGGCGAGCGAAAAGAACGCACCGAATGGCACCGCGTCGTCATTTTCAGCGAGCCACTGGTGAAGCTCGTTGAGCAATTCCTGAAGAAGGGAGCGAAGGTCTATATCGAGGGCCAGTTGCAGACCCGCAAATGGCAAGACAATGCTGGCCAGGACCGCTATTTGACCGAGGTCGTGCTGCAGGGCTTCAACGCGGCGCTGACCATGCTCGACGGCCCAGGCGGCAACCGCCCGCCGCCCGCGCCAGATCCATCTGATTATGGGCATGAGCGCACGCGCTCAGGCGCGACAACGCACCAAAGCCCGCCCGATCTTGATGACGACTTTCCGTTTTGAGGAGCAAGACCATGACCATATTGCCACAAAACCGAAAGCAGCGTGCCAGCCCAGCGACAGTTCGCTCGTATCTGAAGGTTGCGCGCGAAGCCGGCCTGACTGTGGATAAGATGTGCATAGACGGTGGAAAGGTTGAAATCCACTTTGCCGATCTGGAGAGCCCTCGAAGACCGATAGATGATGGGGATCTTGAAAAATGGTAGGTCATGCAATGAAAGTCGATTTCCCCGGACTTGTTCGCGAAGAGCTTCCCAGCGGCAATTTTCGCTATCGCGTGCGCCCGGAGGGAAACCCGAAACGCAAGATCAAGATCCATTGCCAGCCGGGGGATGATGACTTTCAGCGGCAATATCTGGCGGCCCGGCGCGGCGAGAAACCGGAGCCACTGCGTCAGGCATCAGACTATGCCAAGCCAAAATCAATCGGGTGGCTGGTCAACAGCTACCTCGAATACCTCGCCAAGCGCGTTGAAGCCGGCACAACAAGTGCAAAGACCCTGAAGAAAAAGAAAAACCTACTTGCCCGACTGCTTAAGCGCCCCGACCGGGTGATGCTGATACCTCAGGAAAAACTGATCGAGATGCAGGACGAAATGAGCGCCACGCCTGCGCAGGCGGACGCCTTCATCGCAGCCATCGGGGTTATGTATGACTGGGCTGCGAAGCGGCGCTATTTGTCGCAAAACCCGGCACACGGCATCGAGAAGATCTACATCAAGGGCAGCGGGTCCACCCCATGGAAAGCGACTGACGTAAAAGCTTTCTTCGCCAAGCATAAGCCTGGAACAAAGCCACATGTCGCCATGTCCGTTCTGCTTTGGACAGGCTGCCGTATCGAGGATCTGACAATTCTCGGCCGCCGTCATGAATGCATTCTTGACGGGATCGAGGCCATTCGCTTCACGCCGTGCAAGAAGGGATCGACAGAAGTGACGATCCCCATGTTGCCACCGCTGAAAGATGCCACGCGGTCGATGAAGGTCGAAGGCATAACCTACGTGCTGGGGCGTGGCGGGAAGCCATTTGCCAGCGGCGACAGCATGTCCGCAATGTTCAAGCGATGGTGTGTTGATGCCGGATTGCCGCATCTTTCCGCACATGGTGTGCGCAAGGGATTGGCTGAATTGCTCGCAGAACTCGGATGCAGCCAGTATGAAATTATGGCCATCCTTGGCCATTCAGAGGCCAAAACAAGTGAGATCTACACCCGCCGAGTTGAACGCTGGAAACTGGCCCTGACGGCCATGGACAAGGTCAACCTGTCCCACGCATGGGTTTGACGTGGTACACAACGCGCGCCAAGCACTTGAAATTGCTTGTCTTTATAGGGCGGTGTGGTGCCGCTGATAGGACTCGAACCTACGACCCCATCATTACGAATGACGTGCTCTACCAACTGAGCTACAGCGGCAATCAATGCAGAGGGGCTGTTACAGGGAATAGGCGGCTTTTTCAAGCGCATTCCCCCATGAAAGTGAAAAAAAGCAGTTGCCGCCGGAACCGCCTTGGCCGATCCGGCGACTGACCGGTATCGATTTTCAAAAGCACGCCGCAGCCCGCCAGCAGGGCCGATCCGGTTCGCGGCCTCAAAGTTCACATCGCGCTGCGCCGGCGCATGGCGCGCGCGGAAAGGATGCAGGCCGACAGGATCAGCGCGCTGCCGGCAAGGGTTGCCGCCGTCGGGATTTCACCAAAGAAGAGATAGCCGAACAGCCCGGCCCAGACGAGCGCGGTATAATCAATCACGGCATAGACCGATGCCGGAATGCGAGACAGCCCGGCAATCAGCAGCAGATAGCCGATCGCACCGAAGAGCCCGATCAGCGCAATCTGCCAGTAAAGGCCGGCATCGGGACTTTGCCAGAAAATCGCCGCTGTCGGCAGGGCGAACAGGGCGGCAAACGCGCTCTGCATCATCGAGAGTGCCGCCGGATGATCGCTGACCGAATCGATCTTCATCACCAGCGCGCCCGCGGCATAGGTCAGCGGTGCCAGAAGCGCTGCCAGCAGCGGCGACATGGCGACAGCGCTGCCCGCGTCACCGTCCACCCGGGCAAAGGTGATCACGCCGGCCCCGGAAATTGCCAGCAGCACGGCGCCAAGCGTCGCCTTCCCCAGGCGCTCCTTGAGAAAGAAAGCCCCCATCAGCGCCAGATAGATGGGCGAGGTCATGGCCAGCGCCAGCGTCATGACAAGCGGCAGCCTGGCAACCGCATAGAAGAACAGCATTGCCGTCACCGCCATCAGAAAACCGCGCAATGCATGGCTTTTCATATATCCCGGACGGATCCCGCGCCGGAGGAAAAACCCCATGAAGACAGCCAGAAACAGTGCCGAACCCATTGTCCGCAGAAAGACGACCTGAAAACTGGAAAGCTCTGCCCCGAGGCTCTTGGCCAAGGCATCGACGCCGGAAAAAAACAGCGTCGCCACAATGGCAAAACCGGCCCCGGAAACGCCTGAGACGGACGGCGCTGATACCGTCATTGCGATGCACCGGAACCGGCAACGGCACGTCCGGACCACATCGGCATGATGATCGCAACGCCATATTTCTGCATGACACCCCCTCCGGCACCCGGTCCGCTCGTCTGCGCTGCGGCCAGCAAATGCCGTTAGCGGCCCGCACATTACCCGTCAAGGCTGCCGGCGCCAACGGCAAAATCGCCCCGCCAGCTGCCCTGGCGGCTTGGCCTCTAGCCAATTTTCTGGCAAGCCGGGGGCCAAGTGCCCACAGCCATTTCACCATGACCCGAGGAAAAACCATGGCCAAGATGATCCACTCGATGATTCGCGTTCTCGACGAGGCCCGTTCGATCGATTTCTACGATGTCGTGTTCGGGCTGAAGCCCGTCGACCGCTATCCTTTCGACGGTTTCACCCTGATTTATCTCGCCAATGAAGACACCGGCTTCGAACTGGAGCTCACCGTCAATGACGGCCAGAGCGAAGCCTATGACCTTGGCAATGGCTATGGCCACCTGGCCGTATCGGTCGACGACATTGATGCCGAATATGAACGCCTGACCAAGATCGGCCTGCCGCTCGGCAAGCTTGTCACCATGGAGCGCGACGGCGCAGACTTTGCCCGGTTCTTCTTCATCACCGATCCCGATGGCTACAAGATCGAAGTGCTTCAGCGCGGCGGACGTTTCAGGTAACGCCGGGCTTTCAAAACCCGATCCGGGCGAGAACGAAATCGGCGCGGGCAGCAATATCCGTCTTCGGCAAGGCCACGACGTCATAACCGAGCTGCGGGTAGAAGGCTGCCAGCCGCTCATATTCGTCCATCGCCGCTGAAAGCCCGTGCCGGCGTTCTGCGTCCTGCACATAGATCTCCGGCCAGGGCGGTGCCATGAAGACCTGCCGGTGACAGAAATGGCGGTGGGCGCGGGCAATATCCGCCGCCTGCCCCGTCGCATGGCTGAGCGCTGAAATGGCATCGACAAGACCGCGGTCGAAGAAGACGGGACCTTCAAGCCGTGTTGCCGCCGCGTAATCTGAAAGCGCGACCGCAACCAGCCGCAGGGCAAATCCACGTGGATTTTTCCAGGGCAGATTGGCGCCGTCGCCGGAGATTTCCTCGGCGACGATCCGCCGTCCGGGTTCGCTCACCGTGTTGAAGCCACGCGCGGCGAGGGCGTCGACGAGACTGGACTTGCCGCCGCCCGAACAGCCCGAAATCAGGATAAAGCGATCCATATCAGTGTATGACACCCGGACGGCGGATCAACCGGCAGCCTTGCAGGCAATGCCGGGATCATTCTCGCCCTTGCGCATATCGTAAAGCGTGGCGTCATCGCCCTTTGTCCACCAGACATAAAAGCCCGAAACATAACGCGCGCCTGACGCGGCGATCGCTTCCGATGCGACCGTGAACTGATCGTCGAAGGCAAGGGTTGCAAGATGAACATCGCCGGCATTGATATACTGCGCCTTGACCGACGTGCCGCCGCAATCGTAATCAGCATCAATGGTCGCGGCCGTGACCCCGGCAGGCAGCGGAATGGTGATGGCGTCTTCGGCAAGCGCCGGCGTGACAGCAAGAAGCGCAAGAGCAAAGTTGGCGCCAGCCAGAGCGATGAGGGCTTTCATGTGTGTCTCCTTTGGGCCGGCTGATGATCCGACCGTCTCCCGATACATTGATTTCCGGAAATGGCAAATCACTGCCTTTCCGATTGATCTTGCTCAAGGCCCGGCCCAAGCCTTAGCCTTAAGTCGTAACTCAACTTGCATACGAGCCTGTTTCAAACGCATGATTGCCCATGTCCGGGCTTTCGTCATAACGTCATTCAGGCCAGCGAGACAGTCCCGGAAAGGCGCCTTGCGGCCGCCGACGGGGATGCCGATGCAACGAATGCGACTTTCTGCTTGCGGCCAGACCGAAAGCGACAGTTCAGATGCGCAAGGATGGCAGGACGGATCGAGAAAATGAAGGCCAGAATGACAAGATATATCGGGCCAGGTTTCGCTGTTCTTCCGCTCGCTTGCCTCACCGCTCTCCCAAGCTTCCTCTCAAAGAATTTCTAAAAGGAGTTCATTCCCATGGCTGACAAATTCGACGTCGCAGGGTTCAACAAGGATTTCATCAAACGCGCTGCCGAAAAGCCCGCGATCACCGTTGCCGTCGTTCATCCCTGCAGCCGCGATGCGCTCCTGGGTGCCGTTGAAGCCGCTCACGAAGGTCTGATCATCCCGATTCTGGTTGGCCCCGAAGCCAAGATCAAGGCCGTTGCCGAGGAAAACGGCATCAATATCGACGGCTACCAGATCGTCGACACGCCGCACAGCCATGCTTCCGCCGCCCAGGCCGTCGCCCTTGCCTCCAAGGGTGAAGTCGAAGCCCTGATGAAGGGCAGCCTGCATACCGACGAATATATGAGTGCCGTGCTGAAGAAGGATGCCGGCCTGCGCACCGGCCGTCGCATCAGCCATGTCTTCGCGATGGTCGATCCCGAATATCCCAAGCCCTTCTTCATCACTGATGCAGCGATGAACATCAAGCCGGACCTGGCCGCCAAGGCCGATATCGCCCAGAACGCCATCGATCTGATGATCGGCATTTCCGAAACCCCGATCACACCGAAGGTCGCGGTTCTGTCCGCCGTGGAAACGGTCAACCCGGCCATTCAGTCCACGATCGACGCGGCCTGCCTGTCGAAAATGGCCGATCGCGGCCAGATCACCAATGCCATTGTTGACGGCCCGCTCGCCTTCGACAACGCGATCAGCCTCGAAGCCGCCAAGATCAAGGGCATTTCCTCGGTCGTTTCCGGCGATGCCGACATCCTGCTGACGCCGGATCTGGAAAGCGGCAACATGCTGGCCAAGCAGCTGGTTCTGCTTGGCGGCGCCACCTCCTCGGGCATCATTCTCGGTGCCCGGATCCCTGTCATCCTCACGAGCCGCGCCGATGGTGCGCAGTCGCGCATCGGTTCCTGCGCGATCGCCGTTCTGATGGCGGATGCCCGCCGCAACGGCCGCATGCCTGCGCTGTGACATGCGCCCGGGACTGATCCCTGACGGTCAGGCTGGTCTGGCCCTCGTTCGGATTGCCCCGTAACATCGCAAGCGCTGCTCGTTTCAAACCCGTCGCCATTCCATGGCGGCGGGTTTTATGCCGTCCGGCCATTGCAATCGACAGGAACAGGCGTATAAACGCCGCCCCTTCCCTCTTGTTGATGCATTTTGCGAAAGGATGTCGCCATGACCGCTCTCGGACTGGATTTCGGCACGACCAATACCGTGATTGCCATGCCAGACACCAAAAGCAGCAATGCCGGTGTGACCCATTCGCTGCGATTCGAGAGCATTGCCGGCGAGACCGATACGATGCGCACCTGCCTGTCCTTCATGCGCGACCGCCAGCCGGCCGCCCCGCTTCTGACGGAGGCAGGAGCCGCCGCCATCCGCACGCTGATCGACCATCCTGGTGAATGCCGTTTTCTGCAGTCGATCAAGACCTATGCCGCCAGCCCGATCTTCAAGGAAACCGCCGTGCATGGCAGGCGTCATAGCTTTGCCGATCTGATGACCGTTTTTCTGCGCAAGCTGATGAATTATGCCGGTGATAACTGGCCCACAGATGTGAGCCGGGTCGTGGCCGGACGTCCGGTGCGCTTTGCCGGAATCGGCGCGGATGAGAGCCTCGCGCTTGAACGCTATAACGAGGCCCTGTCGCGCTTCGGCTTTCCCGAGATCCGCTTCGTGCTCGAACCGGTCGCCGCGGCCTGGTATTTCGCCGAAAGGCTGACATCCGATGCCAATGTTCTGGTCGCCGATTTCGGCGGCGGCACCACCGACTATTCGATCATCCGCTTTTCGAAGACGGCTGGCAAACTCGCCGCCGAACCGCTGTCGCATTCCGGTGTCGGCGTTGCCGGTGACATGTTCGACTATCGCCTGATCGACAATGTCGTCAGCCCGATGATCGGCAAGGGCTCGCAATATAGGAGCTTCGGCAAGCTGCTTGATGTGCCGTCGAACTATTACGCCAGTTTCGGTCGCTGGAGCCAGCTGTCGATCTTCAAGACCACGCGCGATTTTACCGATCTGAAGAGCCTCACGCGCGACGCCATCGAACCTGACAAGCTCGAGCTCTTCATCGATCTGATCGAAAATGACGAAGGCTATCCGCTCTATGAAGCGGTCTCGGCGACCAAGCGGGCGCTGTCGGATGCGGAGGAGGCGGAATTCTTCTTCGCCCCGCTTGGCCGCAACAGCCGCACCACGGTGCGCCGCGCAGATTTTGAAGGCTGGATTGGCGCCGAGCTTGTGCAGATGGAAGAGGCTCTTGATGAAGGCATCGCCGCCTCGGGCCTTCAGGCCGGCGATATCGACAAGGTGTTCCTGACCGGCGGCTCATCCTTCGTGCCAGCGGTGCGGCGCATCTTCGAGAACCGGTTTGACAGGACCAGGATCGAAACCGGCGGCGAATTGCTGTCCATTGCCCATGGGCTGGCGCTGATTGGTGCCGGCGACGATTTTCCAAAGGAGCTTTGACGGTCAGACCGCTTCTGCAACCGCCAAAGCCATAGAGAGAAGGCCGTTCCGGCCGGAACGAGGTCCGGCCGGCGAAGAGCGCGGTCCGATTGGGTCACGCCGATCCGCGCCCATAAGAACGATGCGTAGATCCAATGAGATAGAGCGTCATGCTGCGTCCAAAAGGACGCGCGGCACTCTAGCCGCCAGCGGCAAGCCTTGCCTGCTTGGCGGCAAGACGGGCACGGATGTGATCGACATCGGCGCGCGGCGTCGCGGCAAACAGCGTCTTGGTGTAATCATGCTTCGGGTCGGTGAACACCTCGTCGCGCGTGCCGCGTTCCACCACCTCACCGAAATACATCACCATGATCTCATCGCAGATATAGCGCACCACCGACAGATCATGGCTGACGAAGATATAGGTGAGCTGCAGCTCATCCTGCAGATCCGCCAGCAGATTGAGGATCTGTGCCTGTACCGAAAGATCGAGCGCCGAGACAGGCTCGTCCAGAACCAGCAGGCTCGGATTGAGGATCAGCGCCCGGGCAATGGCGATGCGCTGACGCTGGCCACCGGAGAACATGTGCGGGTAGCGCTCGTAATGTTCCGGCCCCAGACCGACCTTTTTCAGCATGTCATGGGCCTTGTCGCGGCGGTCAGATGCGGACAGATCCGTATTGAGCTGCAGCGGCTCGGTCAGCACATCGCCGACCTTCTGACGCGGGTTGAGCGAGCCATAGGGGTTCTGGAACACGATCTGCACCCGGCGGCGCATCTCCGCCGTCGGCCGGTGCCTGGCGATATCGACAACATGGCCGCCAAGCTTCAGTTCGCCCGAAGTCTGCGGATCAATCATGGTGATGATGCGGGCGAGCGTCGATTTTCCGCAGCCCGATTCCCCCACCAGCGCCAGCGTCTTGCCGCGCTCGACGGAAAAGTCGATGCCCTTCAGCGCCTGCACGGTGCGCGGCTTGCCGAACATGCCACCGGGAATGATGTAGTCGCGGGTGATCTTCCTGCCTTCGGCGACGATATCGCTCATTCGCCATCTCCTGCAAATTCAGCCGTGTAATCGATGGTCGGCAACCGGTCGCCCGTGGCGTTTTCCGGCAGTGCCGACAGAAGCGCCCGCGTATAGGCGTGTTTCGGCGCCTCGAACAGCGACAGCACATCGGCCTCTTCCATCTTGCGGCCGTGATATTGCACGATCACGCGGTCTGCGGTTTCCGCCACCACGCCCATGTCATGGGTGATCATGATCATCGCCATGCCGGTTTCCAGCTGCAGCCGCGCCAGAAGTTCGAGGATCTGCTTCTGGATCGTCACGTCGAGCGCGGTGGTCGGCTCGTCGGCAATCAGCAGCTTCGGCTCGCAGGCCATGGCGATGGCGATCATGATGCGCTGGCACTGGCCGCCCGACATCTGGTGCGGATAGGCCTTCAGCTTCTCCTCCGGCTCGGGAATGCCGACGGCCTTCAACAGTTCCAGTGCCCGGGCATGGCGGCCCTTGCGGTCAAGCTTCAGATGCTGTTTCAGCACCTCGTCGATCTGGTAGCCGGCGGTGAAGCACGGATTGAGGCTGGCAACCGGCTCCTGAAAGATCATGGCGATATCCTTGCCGATGATCCTGCGCCGCTCCTTGACCGGCATGGTCATCAGATCGCGGCCCTCGAACAGCACGTGATCAGCGGTCACGGTTGCCGTTGGCGGCAGAAGTCCCATCACCGCCAGCATGGCAACCGATTTGCCGGAGCCCGATTCACCGACGATCGCGAGCACCTCCCCCTTGTCGATGACATAGGAGGCCTTGTGCAGCACCGTTGTCTGACCCGAGGCGGTCGGAAAGGAAACGGAGAGATTTTTCACATCGAGAAGTGACATGGGCTCAGCTCCGCTTCAGTTTCGGGTCAAAGGCGTCGCGCAGGCCGTCGCCGACCAGATTGATCGCCAGAACCGTGATCAGGATAGCAAGGCCGGGGAAGGTGACGACCCACCAGGCGGAGAGAATGAATTCGCGCGCTTCAGCCAGCATCGTGCCCCATTCCGGGGTCGGCGGCTGGGCACCCATGCCGAGAAAGCCAAGGGCAGCGGCATTCAGGATCGCGTCCGAGAAGGACAGCGTGCCCTGCACGATCAGCGGCGACAGGCAGTTGGGCAGGATGGTTCTAAACATCAGCCGGCCGTTGCGGGCTCCGGCGACGCGGGCGGAGACAACATATTCCCGACGCGACTCCGCCATGACGGCGGCACGGGTCAGACGGGCGAAATGCGGCTGCAGGACGAGCGCGATGGCAATCATCGCATTGAACAGTCCGGGGCCGAGAACCGCGACCAGCACAAGCGCCAGAAGCAGTGGCGGAAAGGCAAGAATGACGTCCATGACGCGCATGATCGCAACATCGACCCAGCCACGGAAGAAACCGGCAAGCAGGCCGAGAACGATGCCGAAGAACAGCGCGATGGAAACGACGACAATGCCGATCAGCAGTGAAAAGCGTGAACCGAAGATCAGTCGCGAGAGAATATCACGGCCGAGCGCATCGGTGCCAAGCAGATAGGTGAACGTGCCCTTGGCTTCCCAGACTGGCGGCGTCAGCCGCATGGCGACATTTTGCTGATCGGGATTATGCGGTGCAAGAAAGGGGGCGAAAATCGCCACGAGAATGAGCGCGACAATGATGGCAAGGCCAATGACGGCGCCCTTGCTCTGGCTGAAATAATGCCAGAATTCGGCGAGCATCTGCAGGCGGACATGTCTGCGCTGGGCCGCGGTGACGGTGACGTTATCGGTCATGGCGGTCCTCCTATTGGTGGCGAATGCGCGGGTTGATGAGGCCATACATGAGATCGACCACAAGGTTGACCAGCATGACGAGACCGGCGATCAGGACGAGGCCGCCCTGGACAACCGGATAATCGCGGCGTGAAATGGAATCGATCATCCACTTGCCGATACCCGGCCAGGAAAAGATCGTCTCTGTCAGGATCGCGCCCGCCATCAGCATGCCGACCTGGAGGCCGATCGTGGTGACCACCGGGATCAGCGCGTTTCTGAGCGCATGAACGCCGATGACGCGATTGCCCGACAGGCCCTTGGCGCGGGCGGTGCGGACATAATCCTCGCCCATCACTTCCAGCATGGCCGAGCGCGTCTGCCGCGCAATCACCGCCAGCGGAATGGTTCCGAGCACGATGGCCGGCAGGATGAGATGCGACAGCGCCGAGGTAAACGCGCCCTCCTGGCCTGACAGCAGGGAATCAATGGTCATGAAGCCGGTGACGGCCGGGAAATAATAGAGCAGCGAGATACGCCCCGAAACCGGTGTCCAGCCCAGCACACCCGAGAACAGGATGATCAGCAGCAGCCCCCACCAGAAGATCGGCATGGAATAGCCGGTCAAGGCCGCGCCCATGGCTGCCTGATCGAACCAGGAGCCGCGCTTGACAGCGGCAAGGACGCCGGCGGGAAGGCCGATTGCGACCGCCAGGATCATGGCGCAGATGGAAAGCTCGGCGGTTGCCGGAAAACGGGCCAGAAATTCGGTCAGCACCGGTTGCTTGGTCGACAGCGAAATGCCGAAATCACCGTGCAACAGCCCCCAGACATAATCGAAATATTGTATGACGATCGGCCTGTCATAGCCGAACTGGTGCACCAGTTCCTGATAGCGTTCGGGCGAAATGCCGTGTTCGCCGGCCATCAGCAGAATCGGATCGCCCGGCAGAACGCGGACGAAACCAAAGGCGACAATGGTGATGCCGATAAAGGTCGGCACAATCAGCAGGAGCTTGCCGAGAATGAATTTGATCATGGGTATGCCCTGATAGGGAAGAGGGCCGTTCAGGCGGCCCTCTTCTTTGTCTCTGAAACCTTACTCAGCGATATCGACACCGTCGAAACGGTGATAGCCGAGCGGATCGATGACGAAGTTTTCCACCGACTTGGTCATCGGGATATAGACCGTGGAATGGGCAATCGTCGCCCACGGTGCCTGTTCCTTGAAGATGACCTGTGCCTGTTCGTAAAGCTTGGTACGCTCGGCCATGTCCGAGGTGACCTTGGCCTTCTGGATCAGATCCTCGTAAGGCTGATAGCAGAATTCGGCAACGTTTGACGACGTGCCGACGGCATCGCAGCCAAGCAGCGTGGCGAGGAAGTTGTCGGGATCGCCGTTGTCACCGGTCCAGCCGAGCAGAACCGCACCGTCATGATCCTTTTCTCCGGAGCGGGCGAGATATTCACCCCACTCATAAGAGACGATCTCGGCCTTGACGCCGACCTTGGCGAAATCGGCCTGCAGCAATTCTGCCATGCGGCGGGCATTGGGGTTATAGGGACGCTGAACAGGCATGGCCCAGATCTTCATCGACAGATCGGTCACACCGGCATCTTCCAGCATCTTCTTGGCGGCATCGGGATCATAGGGATCATCCTGTACCGCATCATTATAGGACCACATGGTCGGCGGGATCGGGTTCTTGGCGACCTGGCCCGTCCCCTGGAAGACGGCATCAATGATGGCCGGCTTGTCGATCGCCATGTTGAGCGCCTTGCGGACCTTCGGATTGTCGAAGGGCGCCTGGGTGGTGTTATAGGCAAGGTAACCGATGTTGAGACCGGCGCTTTCCTCGACATTCAGCTTGTCATTGCCCTTCAGCGCCTCGACATCGGCAGGCGAGGGATAGGGCATGATCTGGCATTCGCCGGCTTCAAGCTTCTGCCGGCGCACGGAGGCGTCCGTGGTGATGGCGAAGACGAGATTGTCGATCTTCTGCTTGCCGGCCCAGTAATCCGGGAAGGCCTTGTAGCGGATCACAGCATCCTGCTGATAGGCGACAAACTGGAACGGACCCGTGCCGACCGGCTTCTGGTTGAACTGTTCCTTGGTGCCGGCAGCGGCGAGCTGATCAGCATATTCCTTCGACACGATCGAAGCGAAATCCATGGCCAGATCGGCGATGAAGGGCGCTTCCGGACGGTTCAGGGTGAACTTGACCGTCATGTCGTCGACCTTCTCAACGCTCTTGATCAGGCTCGGGAAGCTCATCGCATCGAAATATTCCCAGGAAATGCCCGGTGCATAGGCATACCATGCATTATCCTTGTCGAGCTGGCGCTCGAAGGAGAACACAACGTCATCGGCATTCATGTCACGCGTCGGCGTGAAGAAGTCGGTGGTCTGGAACTTGACGCCCGGACGCAGGTGAAATGTGTAGGTCAGGCCGTCATCGGAAATGTCATAGCTGGTGGCAAGACCAGGTTCGGTCTCCGTGCTGCCATGCTTGAATTCGACCAGACGATTGAAGATCGTGCGCGAGGATGCGTCGAAGGTCGTGCCGCTGGTATAGGCGGACGGGTCAAAGCCCTCTGGCGAGCCTTCCGAGCAATAGACCAGCGTCTTTGCACTTGCTGCACCACCAAGCGCCACGAAGACCGTGGTCGCCAAAGCCAAAGCTTTGAAATTTTTCATGGTTTTCCCCTTGTATAAACCGGGGCCTCGCCTGTTTCCACCTTGGCGGCCCCACTCATCACGGTCCGAAAGAACGCCTGTGATCAGGCAGACCAGCCTATCTGCAAGATGTTTCCTCCGAACCAAGCCTTTGAGAAGAAGCGCACCCCGCGCGACCCACCGTGCGAGAGTAACGCGCCTTCGTGACGGGACCGTTGCAACAATCTGGCCCGGCGTCACGCGCTGTGCGTGCTGGGAGACTAGTCTTTTTTTTTGACCATGCAATCAAATTTAGCCCGATTTCGGCCATTGTGATCACGCCACAACCACAAGGGCGCTGAATTTTCCCATGAAAACAGGGATCACGAAAAAATAGCCCCGGCATTGCGCATTTTCATGTCGCCGGAGCTGCCACAATTTTACGTCTGTTGCGCACAACCCAAAGGTTGATACCTGTCATGTTCATGTGGAAAGCGTGAATAAAGCCAGACGGACAGCTGCAGCTTGCGGCTTTTTCAGCGTGCCGGAACCGTGATCGCGGCAGCGAGCCTGGCGACATAGGCCTCGAAGCGCTGAACGAGATCGACCTTTTCCGGCGCCCTGAGCCAGGCAACCTGCAATCCGTCCATCATTGCCACGATTTCCACGGCAAGGCCTTCAGGATCGCATTCAGGACGGACCTCGCCGGCTTCGATACCGCGGGCAAAAGCGCCCGCCATCGTCCGGGTGATCCGATCGAAGCGGCCACGAAACCAGGCATGGGCTGGATGATCATCGCTGAGCCCTTCTGCGTTCAGAACCGAGAATACCCGGATCATGTCGGGAATGCCGGCATTGGCGCGGTTGGCGGCAACCAGCTGATCGAGCAGCGCCCGCCAATGCACCACATCCGGATCGAAACTACGCTCCGACTGGCGGTCCCGCCAGGCCAGAACCTCAAGCAGAAGATCAACCTTGCTTGGGAAATAGTGGAGAAGGCCCGGAAGGGTAAGGCCGACCTGCGCCGCCACGGAGGCAATCGAAGCGCCGCGATAGCCCTCGCGCGAGAAGATCTCGACCGCGGCAGCGACGATCTCGGCGCGGCGCATCTCGCCCTTTGCCGAGCGCTTGCGCACCGCCTCGCCCCGGCCTCTTTGCGGCGCCGCACGGCCCATATCCTGCGTTCCCATCAGCACTCCTCTTTCCTGCCTCTTTCTCCCGCAAAACCGATGACAGCACAATCATGAATATTTTACCTACTTATTGGTAGCTTTTTCTCGCATTCCCATTATCTTCATGGGGACGGAAAGCTGGAGGATTTTCATGGATAAGGCCGTAGCCGCGGGGCGCGACATCGAAGCGCTGGTCAGGGACATGACACTTGAGGAGCAGGTTTCCCTGTTGTCCGGCGCCGATTCATGGACCACCAATGCGGTACCACGGCTTGGCATCCCCAAGATCAAGGTTTCCGATGGTCCCAATGGCGCGCGCGGCGGCGGTTCTCTGGTTGGCGGCGTCAAGGCGAGCTGCTTTCCCTGCGCCATTTCGCTCGGTGCCTCATGGAGCGCGGATGCCGCCTATGCGATGGGCGCGGCGCTGGCCAAAGAGGCGCGCTCGAAGGGGGCGGCCGTGCTTCTGGCGCCCACCGTCAACATCCACCGTTCAGGGCTCAACGGGCGCAATTTCGAATGCTATTCGGAAGATCCGGCGCTGACCGCGGGTCTTGCTGTCGGCTATATCACCGGCCTGCAGGACAATGGCGTTGCGGCGACGATCAAGCATTTCGTTGGCAATGATTCCGAATATCAGCGCCAGACGATCTCCTCCGACATTGACGAACGGACGCTGCGTGAAATCTACCTGCCGCCCTTCGAGGCCGCGGTGAAAAAGGCCGGCGTCTGGGCGGTGATGTCATCCTATAACCGGCTGAACGGCACCTATACGAGCGAAAATGGCTGGCTTCTGACCACGGTCCTGCGCGCGGAATGGGGCTATGACGGCATCGTCATGTCCGACTGGTTTGGCTCCCACTCGACCATCGGCACCGTGAAAGCGGGGCTCGACCTTGAAATGCCGGGACCGACGCGCGACCGCGGCGAAAAGCTTGTCGACGCCGTCAGAAGCGGTGCGCTCAGCGCCGATTTCGTTGAGACATCCGCAGCGCGAATGCTGACGCTGATCGAGCGGGTCGGCGCCTTCGATGATCCCGAAATTCCGGCGGAAACGTCGCTTGACACACAGGAAATCCGCGCCCTGATCCGCAAACTTGCCGCCGATGGCAGCGTGCTGCTGAAAAATGACGGCATCCTGCCACTGGCGCAGGCCAGGGTGAAGACAATCGCCGCGATCGGCCCCAATGCGACAGTCGCCCGGATCATGGGCGGCGGCAGCGCCCAGATCAACGCGCATTACCGCATCAGCCCGGTCGACGGACTGAAGGCGCTTCTCGGAGATGATGCGGTGCTGACCGCGATCGGCTGCTCCAACAATCGCCTGGCAAGCCTTGTGGAGACGCCGCTCACCGTCGCCTTCTATCAGGGCACCGAACTGGCCGGCACGCCAGTTCATGTCACCACGGCAGAGGCGAGCGACTTCTTCTGGTTCGATATGCCGAACAAGGAAATCGATCTCGACGATTTTTCGGTGCGCATCTCCGGCAGCTTCACCGCAGAGCGGACCGGGCTTTACGAGCTAGGCCTCACCAATGCCGGTCTTGCCAATCTCTTCCTTGACGGTGAGAGGGTGATTGATGGCGAGACCGACTGGAAACGCGGCAATAACTATTTCGGCACAGGCAATGACGAACGCCGCGCCACGGTCGAGCTTCTCGCCGGACGGCGCTATGACATCACCGCCGAATACCGCCCGGTCGACGAGAAGGAGGACGGCATCAATATCCGCGCCATGCGCTTCGGCATTGAATATGTGCTGGGCGAGGCCGAGATTGATGCTGCAGTGGAGGCCGCGAGAGCTGCTGACATCGCCGTGCTGTTCGTCGGACGTCAGGGGGAATGGGATACGGAAGGCCTCGATCTGCCGGATATGCAGCTGCCAGGCCGTCAGAACGAACTGATCGACCGTGTTGCAGCCGAAAATCCTGATACGGTCGTGGTGCTTCAGACCGGCGGTCCGGTGGAAATGCCCTGGCTGTCGCGCGTCCGCGCCGTGATGGAAATGTGGTATCCCGGCCAGGAACTGGGTCATGCCGCAGCCGACCTTCTGTTTGGCGCGGCAGAGCCCGGCGGCCGCCTGCCGCAAACCTTTCCGTCCCGCCTCCACGATGTTTCCGCCTTTGGCAATGACACGATCGGCTATCCCGGCCGCGATGGCCATGTGGAATATCGCGAAGGCATATTCGTCGGCTACCGTCATTTCGACCGCACGGCAACAAAACCCGCCTTCCCCTTCGGCTTCGGGCTTTCCTATACTGCGTTTCGCTGGGGCACGCCGGTCCTTTCGGCCACGACAATCGGTGAGGAAGGCGTCTCGGTCGAGATCGACGTTACCAATATCGGCACGCGCCGCGGGTCCGATGTCGTGCAGCTTTATGTTGGCGAGACAGACCCTCAGGCCGAGCGCCCGGTAAAGGAACTGAAAGCCTTTGCCCGCCTGACGCTTGACCCCGGCGAGACACGCACGGCCGGCCTGTCGCTGTCGCTGCGCGATCTGGCCTATTTCTCCGTTGAAGATCAGGCTTTCAGGGCCGATGCCGGGGACTATGACATTTCCATCGCCGCCAGTGCCACCGATATCCGCGCCCGGCTGACGCTGACGCTTGAAAGGAATTGGATCGAAACACCCTGACCGCAGGTCAGGCATGGCATTGCACCCGGTTCTCCTCCCTCCCATGTCCGGGTGTCACTGACCGCCCGTCCGGCCCTCCCCGGACGGGCGGATTTTTTGGACTTGATTTCAGCGCTTCAAGACGCTGAAACTCGCCCGGCAAGAGAGGAGACAGGCACCGTGGAGCAGAACGACCATATCCGCCAGGTGATCGCCGCCTATGATGCCCGGTTTTGGACGCATTATGCCGATTTCGTGGCGCAGGACCGGGACTACACGGCGCGCTCGACCTTTCCGGTCCATGTCACCGCCTCGCTGTTCGGGTTTTCAGCGGATCTTTCGGCCGTGCTGCTGATCCATCACAAGATCATCGGCCGCTGGTTTCAGCCAGGCGGGCACCTGGAACCCGGCGAGAGCCTGACGGGTGCCGCCTTTCGCGAGACCCGCGAGGAAACCGGGCTGATGGCCGAACTCAAGCCCGACGCCACGCCGATCAGCATCGATCTCCACCGGATTGCCGAAAATCCCAAAAGGCAGGAGCCGGAGCATTATCACCTCGATATCCGCTTCGCCGCCCGGCTGTCCGGCACCCTCACCCCCGATCTGGCGGAGGTGAAGGCGGCCGAATGGTTTCCCGTTACGGCCGTTGATACGGTGGATGAACGCATAAGGCCGCGCCTGCCGCTATTTTTCGGCTGAGGCCGCGCGTGCGGCAAAGAAAGCCGACAGCCCATTAAGATCATCGGTATTGAGGAGGTCGGCGCCGGCATCGAGAAGATAGGTCCATACCGCATCGCGCCCCGGCCCCGGTTCATCCGGCGTTGCATAGAAGCGTACCTTGGCGCCACGCTCATGGCCCTTGGCGATGATCTTGCGGATGAAGCGATCCTCGTTGTCGTTCAGTGGCCCCTCGCCCTTCCAGTGGGTAATCTGCGTCCACTTCTGGCTCAGCATCACCATGGCTTCGGGCGGCATGTTAAGGTTCAGCTCGACATAGCTTGCATCGGTGAAGGCGTAGCGCTCTTTCTCCATGCGCAGCACCTGCCAGGCTGAAGAGCCGGTGAGCACCAGCGTCACGGCGCCGGGCGTGACGACGCCATCGCGATAGCTGGTCAGCATGCCGGCATAGGCGGGCAGCAGTTTTTCAAGCGCCCGATAGGTGTCCGGTCCATCCTGCTTCAGATCGACCAGCAAGATCAGCGGCTGATCCTGGTCGGCATAGACCTTGCCGTCATTGTCCCGGACACGGGCGAGAAGCGGATCAAGATAGAGCGCCTGCAAGCTGCGCTCATCGCCGAGTTCCGCAGCCGTGTGGCCGACGAGGAGCCTGCCGTCGCGCAGCATGATATCGGCCTCGATACTCATGAAGCCGCGGTCCAGCGCATCGAAAAGCGGGCGTTGATGCCAATAATCATTATGGGCGTGGGCGTGATCGAGCGGCGTGACGGCAAAGGCCGGAAATGTGAGGAAGAGCGACATCAGAAAGGCTGGGAAGAAGCGGAGCATGGCAATATCTTTGTTTGACGCGGGTCTTCGCTCTCTACGCCCTCTGCATGACATGTCCGTAACAGCCTCATCCTTTTGTCGGCTGTCATTGGCGGACCGGCCCATCCGTGCTACCGCCATTGATGGAGAATGGAGGACAAGCCGCCCGTGACCGATGCCAATGCCCACGCCGAACTGATTGCCGTGCTTACCGCCGTGACGGAGGATGCACCGCGGGTGATGACGGTGGAGGCCGGCGTGAAACTGCCCTCCGGCCCGTTTATTTCCGGGCATCGCAGCCTGCAGGCCGGCCTGCGCGACTGGGTCGAGGACCAGACCGGCCATCCGGTCGGTTATCTTGAACAGCTTTACACCTTTGCCGATCGCGATCGCGGCGGCGTACGCAACGAAGATGACCGTCACATCATTTCGATCTCCTATCTCGGACTGGTGCGCGAACAGGCCCCACCCGGCGGCGGGCGCCCCTTGTGGAAGGACTGGTACAGCTATTTTCCCTGGGAGGATCTGCGCGGCGGACGCCCGGACATCCTCGAAAACATCGTCGAGATGCTCAGCCAATGGGCCGAGAGCGAGCGGCCCGGCCGCGATTATCGCCGCCATCGCCTCGATTTTGCCTTCGGCCTCAACGGCGCCGCATGGAATGAGGATCTGGTGCTGCAGCGCTATGAGCTGATGTATGAGGCCAAGCTGGTGGCCGAGGCCGGTTCGGCACCGGCTTTCTGGTTCGGCAAGCCGATGGCCGCCGATCACCGGCGCATTCTCGCCACCGGCATTGCCAGGCTGCGCGCCAAGATCAAATACCGCCCCGTTGTTTTCGAGCTGATGCCGGAGCAGTTCACGCTTCTGCAATTGCAGCGCGCCGTCGAAGCGCTGGCGGGCCTGAGGCTGCACAAGCCCAATTTCCGCCGCCAGATCGACCAGCAGGCACTGATCGAGGAAACCGGCGCCGTGACCGCCGAAACCGGCGGCAGACCCGCAAAGCTGTTTCGCTACCGCCATGCCATCCTCGAAGAGCGCGCGCTCTCCGGATCACGTCTCCCCACCACCCGGCATTGACATAAACTCAATGGGAGAATATGAATCGCGCTCTAAATATACTCAAATAGAGTATTAAGGAGAGAGCGATGAATGCCGGTTTTGACGCCAACAGACTGTATGAGCGCGTGTCACGGGTGATGCCAAAGGCCGAATGGCTGAGCCATGCGGATGACGTGGAGGCCATTCTAACGCTGAAACGTGAGAAGAATGCCGTTATTCTCGCCCATAACTACCAGACGCCGGACATTTTCCACGGCGTCGCCGACATTGTCGGCGACAGCCTGGCGCTGGCCCGCAAGGCGGCAGAAGCGGAGGCCGATATCATCGTTCTGGCGGGCGTGCATTTCATGGCCGAAACCGCCAAGCTCCTGAACCCGGAAAAGACCGTGCTGATCCCGGATATGGCGGCCGGCTGTTCGCTCGCCGATTCGATCACGCCTGAAGATGTGGCGCTGCTGCGCGCCGCCCATCCCGGCGTTCCGGTGATCACCTATGTCAACACCTCGGCGGCGGTAAAGGCGGCCTCGGATATCTGCTGCACCTCCGGCAATGCGAAAAAGATCGTCGAAGGGCTCGGCGTGCCGAAGGTGATCATGATCCCGGATGAATATCTCGCCCAGAACATTGCCCGCGAGACCGATGTCGAGATCATCACCTGGAAGGGCCATTGCGAAGTGCATGAACTCTTCACCGCCGAGGATGTGCGCGAGATGCGTGAGGCCTGGCCCGGCGTTCAGGTGCTGGCCCATCCCGAATGTCCGCCCGATGTGGTGGCTGAAGCCGATTTCGCCGGTTCGACCGCGCTGATGTCAGCCTATGTCGGCGACAACAAGCCGGCGCGTGTGGTGCTGCTGACCGAATGCTCGATGAGCGACAATGTCGCCGTCGATCACCCGGAGGTCGATTTCGTCCGGCCCTGCAATCTCTGCCCGCATATGAAGCGGATCACATTGAAGAACATCCGTGATGCGCTGGAAAACAACCGCCACGCCGTGACTGTCGACCCGGCAATCGCCGGCGATGCGCGCCGTGCCGTGGAGCGGATGCTGGCCCTATGAACACGCCCGTCATCATTATCGGCAGCGGTATTGCCGGTCTTGTGGCGGCGCTGGAGCTTGCGCCGCTGCCGGTCACCCTCATCACCCGGGCCGGCGCCGGCGAGAAAACCTCCAGCGCCTGGGCCCAGGGTGGCATCGCTGCTGCGGTTGGTGCCGACGACACGCCGCAGCTGCAGCTTGAAGACACGCTTCGGGCCGGCGACGGGCTTTGCGATCCGGCAGCCGCCACCGCAATCCTCACCAGGGCCCCGGCCGCAATCCAGCTTCTGGAACGCCACGGCGTCCGTTTTGACCGCAATGGCGACGGCGCCTATGCGCTGGCGCTGGAAGCTGCCCATTGCCGCAGGCGGGTACTGCATGCCGAGGGCGACAGATCCGGCGCCGCCATTGTTGCAGCCCTTGTCCGTCAGGTCCTGTCAACGCCCTCGATCCGGCTGATGACGAACACATCGGCCCGGCGGCTGATTGTCAACGAGGGCCGGATCGCAGGCGTGCTTGCCGAAAAAAGCGGACGGTTTTTCACCCTTGCGAGCGACCGCGTGCTGCTGGCAACCGGCGGCATTGGCGGACTTTATGCGGCCTCGACCAACCCGCCCGGCAATTTCGGCCAGGGCGTGATGCTGGCCGCGCGCGCCGGCGCCCGTCTTGCCGACATGGAATTCGTCCAGTTCCACCCGACCGGCCTTGCTGTCAATGCCCGCCCCGTTCCGCTGATCAGCGAGGCGGTGCGCGGCGAAGGTGCGGTGCTGATCAATGATCATGGCGAGCGCTTCATGGCCGGAACCAAAGGCGGCGAGCTCGCGCCGCGCGACGTGGTGGCGCGGGCGATTTTCGCCGAGATTTCACGCGGCAATAAGGTGTTTCTCGATGCCCGGGCCTGCCTTGGCACAGGCTTTTACGCCCGCTTCCCGGCAATCACCGCAATCTGCCGTCAGGCCGGCATTGACCCGGCGCACGCGCCGATCCCGGTGGCACCGGCCCAGCACTATCATATGGGCGGGATTGATGTTGACGACAACGCCCGCAGTTCCGTTTCCGGCCTCTGGGCCGCCGGTGAATGCGCCGCGACCGGTCTGCACGGGGCCAACCGGCTCGCCAGCAATTCGCTGACCGAGGCGGTGGTGACGGGCGCACTGGCAGCGGCAGATATCGCCGCAGCGGCGGAGGCAGCACCAGCCCGCGCCATTGCCGTAACCGACCCCGGCCGGTCCCTGCCGAGTGTCACCCCGACGACCGGTAATATTCGCCCGATCATGAGCCGCCACCTCGGCGTGCTGCGCTCGGCTGAAGGCATTCATCAGGCGATCCCGGCGCTGCTTGCCCATTATGACGCCGATGGTGCCGATGCCGATCCGGCGCTGGTGGCGCTGGCGATCGCTGTCTTCGCCGATCTGCGCGACGAGACGCGTGGCGGCCATGCCCGCGCCGACTTTCCGCAGAAGCGGCCGGCAGCGATCCGGAACCGGATGGGCCTCGATGCAATCCTCGACCATGCCCGCAATCTCACCCCCCTTGCCCGGAGTGCCTGAACCATGACTGCCCCCCTGCTTCGCCCGATGATCGAA
This sequence comes from Martelella sp. HB161492, assembly GCF_013184775.1. Lineage (GTDB taxonomy): Bacteria > Pseudomonadota > Alphaproteobacteria > Rhizobiales > Rhizobiaceae > Martelella. The sequence continues at coordinate 178,415 of NZ_JAATVV010000010.1, read as the reverse complement.
CCCGTGATCCGCAACGCGCTTGTCGAGGATCTGGGGCTTGCCGGCGACATCACCTCCAATGCGGTGATCCCGTCCGGTCATCGCTCCAGCGTAACGATGGCGACCCGGAAGAAGGGCGTTGTCGCCGGGCTCGACGCCGCGGCGCTTGCCTTTGAACTGGTCGATCCGGCCATCACCATGACCCGCCATGTGGACGATGGCGCCGCCGTTTCACCGGGAACGCGGATCGCAACGCTTTCCGGTCCCTCGCGCGGACTTCTGACCGGGGAACGCACTGCGCTCAACATTTTGTCGCATCTCTCCGGCATTGCCAGCGTCACCGCCGGCATTGTCGAGGCGGTTGCAGGCACGGGCGCTGCCGTGGTGTGCACCCGCAAGACAACACCCGGACTTCGCGCGCTGGAAAAATACGCCGTGCGCATGGGCGGCGGCGGCAATCACCGCTTCGGCCTGTTCGATGCGGTCCTGATCAAGGACAACCACATCGCCATTGCCGGCGATATCGCCATCGCCATCGAACGGGCGAAGAAAAATGCGGGCCATATGGTGAAGATCGAAGTCGAGGTCGACACGCTCGATCAGCTGCGCACGGCCATGGCAATCGGCGTTGATGCGGTGCTGCTCGACAATATGGGTGCGGAGCTTTTGGCCGAGGCTGTCTCAATCGTCGATGGCCGCGCGATCACCGAAGCCTCGGGCGGCATTACGCCGGAGACAGCCGGAGCGCTTGCCCGTGCCGGCGTCGACCTGATCTCGGTCGGCTGGCTCACCCACTCCGCGCCCATCCTCGATATCGGCCTTGATTTCGTGTCAGAAGAGTGAGCGGCCAGGCTGAGGCGATGCGCGCACCGCCAGCACGCCCGTTCATCGCTCAGGCGTTATTGTTCCATCCGGTTTCGGCAAGCCATTTCCGCGCTTCGTCACCCATAGTCTGAAGCTCTCGAACCGAATTGGTCCGGCCGGACACGGCGATGGCTCAGAGATCGTAATACCAGGGCGCCACAAGCGCGAAGGTGATGGTGACCACCAGCACCAGCGGAAAGCCGGCGCGGATGAAATCCCTGAAGCTGTAATGGCCCGGCCCCATGACCATGAGGTTGGTCTGATAGCCGATCGGCGTGGCGAAGGAACAGTTGGCGGCATAGATGACGGCGGCGGCAAAGGCTTCCGGTGGCGCACCGACCTGACGCGCCATGTTGATGGCGATCGGGATGAACAGTGCTGCGGCGGCATTGTTCGACAGGAGATTGGTGAGGATCGCCACCGTGATGAACAGGATGGTGATCACCACTGGCGCCGAGGCACCGCCGCTGAGATTGACAACGGTTTCGGCAATCAGCCTGGCCCCTCCCGTCGCTTCCAGCGCCGTCGCCATGGCGATCGAGGCACCGATCAGGAGGAAGATCTGCCGGTCAAAGGCACGCGCTGCCTGCTGCAGTGTGAGGCAGCCAAAGGCAACCATCATCACGGCACCGGCAACGGCGTTGACAGCGATCGGCGAAATCCCGGTTGCCGACAAGATGACGATCGCCATGAAGATCAGCGCCGCGAGGATTGATTTGTCACGCGGCGGCACCGGCTCGGCGGAATGTTCCAGAAGCAGGATATCGTGATTGCCACGGGTGCTGGCGAAATCTTCCTCCGTGCCGCCGAGCAGCAGCGTGTCGCCCGCCTCCAGCCGGATATAGGTCAGCGGAATTCGGCCCATGCGCGATTTCCGGCGGACGCCGAATACCGTCACGTTGAAGCGCGCCTGGATACCGCTGAAGCGCACCGTCCGGCCCTCGAACATCGACCCTGGTGCAACCACGGCCTCGACAAGCTGGTAGCGCGGCCCGGCCTTGCGCGGATCACGCGGCAGCGAGCCGTCCGGCGGTGCTGCCAGATCGAATTCGCTCTTGGCGATCAGATCCATGAACCCCTTGCGGGTGCCGATCAGCTGCAGCCGGTCACCCGGCGCCAGAACAAGACTGTCATCATAGGGCGGCAGCAGCGTCGTGCCATCGGCCCGGGTGAGCACATGCAGCGCCATCGGTGCGAGATCGGGAAAGAAGCCGGAACGCGGACGCTCGCCGATGAAGCGGCTGTTGGGCAGGACAACCAGATCGCCGACAAATTGCGTGCCATCGGTATCCTCGGCGGCCTTGACCTCCGCCTTGCGCCCGGACAGCACCCGCGGCATCACGAGAAGCACATAGAGATAGCCGACCACCGCCAGGATGACGCCCATGCCGGTGATCGAGAAAAACCCCATCTTGACGCCGAGCTGGTTGGCCAGGCCGACGGCGATCATATTGGTCGACGAACCGATCATCGTCGTCATGCCGCCGAGAATGGTGACGAAGGAAAGCGGCATGAAGATCTGATAGGGCGACAGGCGGTAACGCGCCGCCAGCGAGGTCAGCACCGGAATGAAGATCACCACCACCGGTGTATTGTTGAGGAAAGCCGAGGTAACGCCGACAACAATGAGGATCACCACCACGGCAAGCTTCGGATTGCCGCGGTTCATCCGCCCGATGATATCGGCAACCCCTTCCAGCGCATCGGTGGCAAAGAGCCCCTTGCCGACGATCAGAAGCGCCAGAACCGTGACCAGTGCCGGCGAGGAGAAACCCGCGAGAAGCTGGTCGATGGACAGCGCTGCGCCGCTGTCAGACGTGTAGGGGAAAGTACCGAACAGGACCAGAAGGGCAGACAGGATGCCCAGCGAGACGACTTCGATGGAAAAACGGTCAAGCGCGAAGGCAATCACCGCACCCGCAATAATGACAAATGTGAGTATCAGATGGATCGAATCCATGAAAACAAAGAGCCCCAGAAAACGGAACGGAATGAAAAGTAGAAATTCAATATAGTGACATATGCACTTGCCAGCGCTGGAATGTAAACTCCCCCGGATCAGCTCGCGCCGCGAGCGCACCCCGCCAATCTGGCACAGCTGCGCCTTTCTTTCATCAGCCGATAGGATACGCCCCCCAAGCCTTCGCCGCAAAGCCGGTGCTGACGGCGCGACAGATTTTTGTTTTTTATCTTGATAAAAGTAATCATGTTTGTAAAAAGATCAGACAATAGCTGACCATAAAACTCAGGATTTCACCAATGACTATCGTCAAGGCACGCCATTTCGGGGCGGCCGTTGCTCTGCTCCTCGCCGGACCGGCACTCGCCGACCCGATCACCTTCACCGACCAGGAAAACCGGACCGTGACGCTGGAAGCGCCGGCAAGCCGCATCGCCTCTATCCCGATCCCGATGGCCTCGACGCTGATTGCCATTGACGGTGGCACCGACAGGCTGGTCGGCATGAACCCTTCGGCCAAGCAGGCGATCATGGACGGCATTCTCGGCAAGATCTTCCCTGAGGCAAAGGATATCCCCTCCGATATCACCGCCCCGAATTTCATCCCGAATGTCGAGGAACTGGCCGCCACCAATCCTGACCTTGTGATCCAGTGGGCCGATCGCGGCCCCGATTATGTCGACCCGATCACCAATGCCGGCATGACCGCAATGCTGATTTCCTACGGCACCGAGGACAAGGCCCGCGCCTATATGACCATGACGGCCGAAGCCATGGGCAAGCCCGAGCGCATTGCCCCGCTGATCGACTGGCGCGAAGAGGTTGAAGCGGAGATCAAGGCAAAGACGGACGGTCTTGCCAGCAGCGACCGGCCGAAGGTGCTCTATCTGCTGCGCGCCATGGACGGCATCAAGGCCTCCGGCACGATCGGCAACTACAATGCCTGGTATATCGACCTTACCGGTGGCCAGAACGCAGCCGCCGATCTGGAAGGCAATGGCGTGACCATCAATCCCGAGCAGATCGCCAGCTGGAACCCGGATGTCATCCTGCTCAACAATTTCGAGAGCGACATTTCCCCGGAGCGGATCTATTCCGATCCGATCCTGTCGCTCACCAATGCAGCCCAGAACCACAAGGTCTATCGCATGCCGATGGGCGGCTATCGCTGGGATCCGCCGAACCAGGAAAGCCCGCTGACCTGGATGTGGCTCGCCGACCTTCTGCATCCCGAAATCTTCGACTTCGATCTGCGCACCGAAATGAAGACGGCCTACAAGACCATCTACGACTATGATCTGAGCGATGAGGATATCGATCAGATCCTGTGGATGGATCTCAATGCAGGCGCGGCCAATTACGATCAGTTCAAGAGCCGGTCATGACCGATATTGCAGCCGGACCGCGCAGCCTTCGCGTGGCCGGCTCCCTTCGTTTCGGCCTTTTTGCCGCCATGGTGATCGCCCTCATCGCGGCAATGATCTTTGCCATCGGCGCAGGACGCTTTGCCGTTTCGCCGGCAAGGATCATCGCGATCATCGCGGCCTGGCTTGCCGATCCATCGGCCCCGCTTGAAACCATCGACCAGCGCATCGTCCTTCTGGTGCGCATGCCGCGCGTGCTGCTCGCCGCCGTGACCGGGGCGGCGCTGGGGGTCGGCGGCGCCGCCCTTCAGGGTGTGTTCCGCAATCCGCTGGTCTCCCAGCAGGTGCTCGGCATCAGCCAGGGCGCAGCCTTTGGCGGCGCGCTTTCCATCCTTGTCGGCTTTTCCGGCGTGACGCTTCTCGGCATTGCCTTCTTCTTCGGCCTTGCCGCTCTCGTCATGGTCGGCCTTCTCGCCCGCATCAACGGGCGCACCGAGGTGGTCACCGTCATTCTGTCCGGCATGGTGATCGGTGCGCTGTTTGCCGCGCTCGTCTCTGTCGTGCAGTTTGTCGCCGATCCCAACACCTCGCTGCCGGCGATCGTCTACTGGCTGATGGGCTCCTTTTCGACGGCGACCTGGCCACGCCTTTTTCTCGGACTTCCCGGCCTTGTGATCGGCATGGCGGTGATCTTCCTGTTCCGCTACCGGCTGAACCTTCTGGCGCTGGAAGATACCGAAGCCCGCTCGCTCGGCGTCAATCCGGATCGCGAGCGCTGGATCATCTTCATCGCCACGGCGCTGACGACCGCAACCTCCGTTGCCGTTGCCGGGATTATCGGCTGGATCGGCCTTGTCATCCCGCATGCGGCACGCATTCTCGTCGGCGAGGATCATCGCGTGCTGATCCCGGCATCGGCCATATTGGGCGCGGCCTATCTGACCTTCATCGATACGCTGGCACGCACACTGACAGCTGCGGAAATTCCGCTTGGCGTGCTGACGGCGCTGATCGGCGCACCGGTTTTCGGCCTGCTGCTGCGCCGGCATTTTTCAAAGGCGGAACGGCCATGATCGGGCTCGACAATGCCAGTGTCGCCTTCGGCGCCAAAACCATCTTCGCAAATGTGAGCTTCACGCTTCCGGTTGGGCGTTCCATGGCAGTGCTCGGCCCCAATGGCCGCGGCAAGACCACGCTGCTGCGCGCCCTGCTCGGCTTTCAGCCCCTGAAGGAAGGCCGCCGCCAGGCCCCCAAGATCGCCGGCTATGTGCCGCAGCACGGGGCGTCGGTGGCAAAACTCTCCGGTCTCGATGTCGTGGTGATGGGCCATGCCGCGCGGATCGGCCTGTTCGGCCAGCCGGGCCGAGATGATATCGAGGCCGCCCATCAGGCTCTCGAAACGGTTGGGGCGTCGAAGCTCGCCGAACTGCGCTATGACCGGATGTCTGGCGGCCAGCGGCAGATGATCCTGATTGCCCGCGCGCTCGCAACCGGTTCTGAAGCGCTGATTTTCGACGAACCGACCTCGGCGCTCGATCTCGGCAATCAGGCCAGAACCCTCGATCTTCTGAACCTTCTGCGCGCCCGCCGCGACAAGGCGATCCTGTTTACCACCCATGACCCCAATCACGCATTGGCGGCGGCCGATGACGTGCTGCTGATGATGCCTGACGGGCACGAGCGCTTCGGAACGGTAGACGAGATGATCCAGCCCGCACCGCTTTCCGCGCTTTACGATGTGACGATGCGCTGGGTCGATGTCGAAGGCGATGATGGCGGCAAGCGCCGCGCCATCGTGCCGGCTTTTGCCGGAAGGAAACACTGAACATGTCGATACTTTACCTGCAATCGGCCCATGAAGGGCCCTCACCCGCCTTTCGCCAGGCCGCTGCTGATGGCAGGCTCACCATCATCCCTCAGGAGGCCCTGACGGAGGCCCATCTTGAAAGTCATTCCGGCCTGATCACCGGCAATCAGCTCGATCAGGATGCCATGCTGGCCTTCAAGCCGGCGCTCGAGGCCTTTCTGGCGCGTGGCGGACGCTGGTTCTTCAACGGGCTGATGGTGCGGCCGCTTGTCGACGGCATGGCACAGCATCGCCCGATCGCCCATCCGAAGCGCGCCGATTTCGACCTTGCCAGCATCAATCCGCATCCGATTTTCGCAAGGGTCGATCTGCAGGCGATCGAGACGAACAGGGGCGTTGCCGGCTTTTACGGACGCGGCTGCAATCCACTGCCCTCCGGTGCCATCGCCATCAACGGCCTTGGCAGAAAAGGCGTTCCGGTCGACTGGGTCTGGCCGCGCGCCGATGGCGGCCGGATCTTTTCCCATGCCGGCAACGACCTGTCCACCATGGGGCAGGAAACCGGCCTGCCGCCACTTCTGGCGGAGCGCATCATGGCCTGGACTGAAGGCGGTGCCTGCGCCGATCCGGCCATAGCCCGGCCGGCGACACCACTGGAAGAACTGCCGCTTGACAGCGCCGAGACCTTTGCCGGCCATCGCGTGGGCGCCCGGAGCGGCCGGCGTATCGTCACGGCATCCGCCGGCACCTATTATCATATCCGCAGTCTTGAGGGCCCCGCTTATGGCGATGCTTTCGACGTGATCACAACACCCGAGGCGCTGGGCGACGTCCTCACCCCCGGCGATGTGCTCTGGGTGCCATGCCGGACGCCGGCCAGGCGCATGATGGCACAGCGCGCCGTGATTGACCGTCATCTTGAGGCCGGAGGCACGGTCATCGCGCTTGGCGAGAGCCAGTCACAGCTGTTCCTGCCAAACATCGCCTTCACCCCAACACCGACGAACTGGTGGTGGTGGCTTGATCCCGAGGCCGATCTCGGCGTCTCGATCGCAAACCGCGACCATCCGCTGATGCGCGGCATGGAAGACCGCGATGTCACCTGGCACCTGCATGGCTGGTTCACGCCGCCTGACGATGCCGACGTGCTGGTGCGGGATGGTGCGGGCCGGGCAATTTTCTATGTCGATACGGTTTCCACCAATGGCCGGATGATCGTCTCGTCTCTGGATCCGATGTTTCACCACGGCTCGCATTTCATGCCGGCAACGACCCGGTTTCTCGATCGCTTCATTCCCAATCTGAAAGCCTTCATCCATGCATGACACCATCACCGTTTGCGAAAACGGCACTGAACTGACCTTCTCATTCGATGACATCCTGGCCTATCACGGCGGCGGCTTTCCCGGTGGGGTGGTCCATGGGCTGAAGGCCATGCAGGCCGCCTTTGCGCTGCTGGACGACACGCCGCCCGAACGCCGCGAGATCGGGATCGTCACCGCATTCACCGGTCCGGGTGGCCGCGATGCGCTGGAAATGGTGACGCGTGCGCTCACGGACGGGCGCCTGAGCGTTGAACGCAGCCTTGGCGGTCGCGATGTCATTTCCGATCCGCCCGGCCCGTATCTTTTCCGCTTCAGCTATCGTGGAAAAACCGCCGAAGCCGTGATCAGGCCCGGTCACGTGCTGGAGGAATTCGTCACGCTCGGCGCGAAGAGGGACAAGAGCCCCGCCGAAATCGCTCGTCACGAAAATTTGAAGCGCGAGATGGCAGACCGCTTGCTGCCGCTTGCCGCCAGCGAAATCTACACCGCAAGGCTTTTGCCCGGCTGAAACGCCTCTGCTCTTGCTTTCAGTCAAGATGACGACGCCGGCGCTGCTGCGCCGGCTTTGTCATGGCGCGGTTTTATCGATGCCATAAGGGTGTAAGCGCTAACTTTCATTAATGCAGCCTTTACTAAATTAGGCCGAGCTGCTTTATTTTTGCCTGTTTTCTTTTCTAGAGCGAAAATGCGGCAGGGGTGACACCATCACGCCGCATCACAAAGGACAGACAACTAAGGACAACGGAATGGCGGACTTATTGTTCCGCGCCGGCCGGAAAAGACGGTGCGTGTTCAGAGCAGTCATACATCGCATAAGGATTTATTTACCCTGTTTCTCTTATCCTCATCTCGGCGGCTGGTTCGCCACCTTCGAGTAATGCGTAGAGAGTTTTGCGACGTGGCGTTGAAAAACAACGAAATCCCGGGACGGACCCGAAAAGCGAAAAGCGGCCTGATGGGCCTTGCCGCCGCAGCATCCGCCTTTATCGTGGTCGGCGGTGCGTTTATCACCATAGCGGCAGCGCCCGTGCTGATCGGCAGCGTTGCCGGGCGCGGTAGCGAAACGGCCGGCCTCTCGCGCCTGATGATCACCCCTTCCTTCCGCGCGCCCGAACGGGCCCAGAGCGACAAGTCGGCCCGCCTCGTTGCCGCCCGCTCCGGACAGGATCGCGTCGGTGGCCTGACGGCTGACGAGATTCGCACCTCGGCACTTGAGAAGCAGCTGGCCCAGTTCGGCCAGATCGCCCTTGCCAATCACCAGCGCGACGCCATCAACAAGCAGGTCGAGGAAAACGGGGCAGCCGTGCAGCTTGCCCTGGCCAGTCCGCCGCCGGAGCTTCAGACCAGGTCCACAACCAGCCGCACCATTGCCGAAAGCAGGCCCGCGGCTGCCCCTGCCGCAAAGGCCGAACCCGAAACGGCGGCGACCGCGCTCGTCGCCAGTGCCGATACCGGCACCGATGCAGGCAATGCCTTCAAGCTGGTCCTGCAGGGGGCTGACAAGAACCGCATGGCGCCAGGCGAGGTCCCCGTCCCCGAGCCGCGGCCGGCCGGAACGGCTCTGGCCTATGCCGCGCTCAAGACCGACAGTCTTGGCACGCTCTTCAACGCCGTGCCTGAAACGACCACCAAGGTCGCCGTCTACGATATCTCCACCGCAAAGGTCTATATGCCCGATGGCACTGTTCTCGAGGCGCATTCCGGCCGCGGCAAATATCGCGACAACCCGGATTATACCCATCTGAAGATGGCCGGCGCCGTGCCGGCAGCAACCTACAAGCTGACCTTGCGCGAATCGCTGTTCCACGGTGTCCAGGCACTGCGCATGACCTCCGTCGACGGCACTGATCCGCTTGGTCGCACAGGGCTTCTCGCCCATACCTATATGCTGTCAACGCCCGGCGATTCGCACGGCTGCCTCGTGTTCAAGAACTACAACAAGTTCCTCGAAGCCTTCAGAAAGAACGAGGTCGATTACATCGTCGCGGTTCCAAGCTTGCAGAAGAGCATGCTGGCGCAGCTGAACCGCCGCACGGTCTGATCTTCTCCTGCCTTCATGACAAACGCCGCCCCCGACCGGGCGGCGTTTTTGTTCGTCTGGCGCCTTCTACTTCACCGCCGCCAGCATGCCGACCGTCGCGCCACCGTCGATGACGAATTCGGTGCCCGTCGAGAAGGTCGCTTCCGTGACAAGAAAGCGGACCAGACGCGCGACCTCCTCCGGCTTGCCGAAACGCGGCAGCGGCTGGCCCGCAAGCGCGGCCTCATTCATGCCTTCCGTCATCGCCGTGGCGATGGGGCCGGGATGAATGGAGCAGACGCGGACATTGTCGCGCGCCAGATCCAGCGCCGCTGCCTTGGTCATGCCACGCACCGCGAATTTCGAAGCGGTATAGCCGATCAGCGAGGCATAGCCCTGCAGGCCCGCCGTGGAGGAGGTGTTGACGATCGCACCGCCGCCGGCGCGGATGATGGCGGGTGCGGCAAAATGCATGCCGTAAAACACCCCATTGGCATTGATGTCCATGATCTTGCGGAAATCCTCGGGCGTGGATTCCACCACGCCGGTGAAGAAGGAAATTCCGGCATTGTTGAACAGGGCATTGATGCCGCCAAAGGCCTCTTCCGCGGCGGCAACAATTGCCTCCCAGTCTTCCGGCCGGGTAACATCGAGATGGCAGAATCGGGCGTTCTCACCAAGTTCGGCAACCAGCGTCGCTCCGGCTGCGTCATTCAGGTCACCGATCATGACCTTTGCACCTGCGGCCACCAGAAGCCGCGCCGTCGCCGCGCCAATACCGCCCGTGCCACCACTGATGATGATCTTGATGTCGCTGGTCTCGGCCATGATGGGTCTCCTTGTTTTTCTGTCTCTAAGGCGTGAAAGCCGATCCGCCTCTCCGGTGATGTCACCATCATGCGCTACCGAGGCTTCCGGTCTTTGATTCCCGTCAACTAATATGACAGAAATCGCTGACATTTCCGGTTTTCGGCAAAACCACATTCTGATGAATGGCCAGACGTCAAAAGGCCCGCCAATGGCGGGCCCTGATCGTCAAATCGTCGGATCAGACAGAAGGATCAGAAATCCCAGTCCTCGTCTTCGGTCGCAACAGCCTTACCGATGACATAGGACGAACCCGAGCCGGAGAAGAAGTCGTGATTTTCATCGGCATTGGGGGAAAGCGCAGAGAGAATGGCCGGATTGACCTTGCAGGCCTCGGCCGGGAACAGCGCTTCATAACCGAGATTCATCAGCGCCTTGTTGGCATTGTAATGCAGGAAGGCCTTCACGTCCTCGGTCAGGCCGACACTGTCATAGAGCGCCTCGGTATATTTGGATTCGATCTCGTAGAGTTCGAACAACAGGGAGAAGGCGAAATCCTTGATTGCCTGCTGCTCGGCCTCGCTGACCTTCTTCAGGCCCTGCTGGAACTTGTAGCCGATATAATAGCCATGCACGGCCTCGTCACGGATGATCAGGCGAATGAGGTCGGCGGTATTGGTCAGCTTGGCGCGGCTCGACCAGTACATCGGCAGATAGAAGCCCGAATAGAACAGGAAGCTTTCCAGGAAGACGCTGGCAACCTTCTTGCGCAGCGGATCACCGGCGCGATATTCCGACAGGACAAGCTTTGATTTTTCCTGCAGGAAAGCATTTTCCTCCGACCAGCGATAAGCATCATCCACCTCGGCCATGGAGCAGAGCGTGGAGAAGATCGAGGAATAGGAGCGGGCATGGACCGCTTCCATGAAGGAAATGTTCGACAGCACCGCCTCTTCATGCGGGGTCACCGCATCGGGCATCAGCGTGATCGAACCAACCGTGTTCTGGATCGTGTCGAGCAGCGTCAGACCGGTGAAAACGCGGATGGTGAGCTGCTGCTCGTTTTCCTTCAAGGTCGCCCAGGAGGGAATGTCGTTGGACAGCGGCACCTTTTCCGGCAGCCAGAAATTGCCGGTCAGACGGTTCCAGACCTCAAGGTCCTTGTCATCCTCGATGCGGTTCCAGTTGACCGCGCGGATGCCGGCTGAGGGTTTGACCTGAAAATTCATGTTTCTCTCCGTCAATCAGGTCTTACAGGCTGCAGGAAACGCAGCCTTCAACCTCGGTGCCCGAAAGCGCCATCTGACGCAGGCGGATGTAATAGATGGTCTTGATGCCCTTCTTCCAGGCATAGATCTGCGCCTTGTTGACATCGCGCGTGGTCGCGGTGTCGCGGAAGAACAGCGTCAGCGACAGGCCCTGATCGACATGCTGGGTGGCAGCGGCATAGGTGTCGATGATCTTTTCCGGCCCGATCTCATAGGCATCCTGATAATAATCGAGATTGTCGTTCGACATGAACGGCGCCGGATAATAGACGCGGCCGATCTTGCCTTCCTTGCGGATTTCAATCTTCGAGACGATCGGATGGATCGAGGCGGTCGAGTTGTTGATATAGGAGATCGAACCCGTCGGCGGCACGGCCTGGAGGTTGCGGTTATAAAGCCCGCCCGCCATGACATCGGCCTTGAGCTGTTCCCAGTCGGCCCGCGTCGGCAGTTCGATGCCCGCCTTCTCAAACAGCGCCCGCACGGTTTCGGTCGCCGGTGCCCAGTCCTGCTCGGTATATTTGTCGAAATATTCACCGCTGGCATATTTCGAATTCTCGAAGCCTGAAAAACTGACGCCGCGTTCAACGGCGATGCGATTCGACGCCTTCAGCGCGTGATAGGTCACGGCATAGAAATACATATTGGTGAAATCGACGCCTTCTTCCGAGCCGTAATAGATGCGCTCGCGGGCGAGGAAACCATGCAGGTTCATCTGGCCGAGGCCGATGGCGTGGCTTTCATCATTGCCCTTCTCAACGGAGGGAACCGACGAAATGTGGCTCATGTCGGAAACGGCGGTCAACGCCCGGATGGCGGTATCGACCGTCCTGCCGAAATCAGGCGTGTCCATGGCCATGGCAATGTTCATAGAGCCAAGATTGCAGGAAATATCCTTGCCGAGATGGGTGTAGGACAGATCATCGGCAAATTCGGATGCTTCCGAGACCTGCAGGATTTCCGAGCACAGATTGCTCATCGAAATCCGGCCGGCGACCGGGTTGGCGCGGTTCACCGTGTCTTCGAACATGATGTAGGGATAGCCGCTTTCGAACTGAAGTTCGGCCAGTGTCTGGAAAAAGGCGCGGGCATTGATCTTCTTCTTGCGGATTTCCGGATTATCGACCATTTCGCGATATTTTTCGGAGACCGAGATCTCGGTCATCGCCTTGCCGTAGACGCGTTCGACGTCATAGGGCGAGAACAGATACATGTCCTCGTTGTTGCGGGCGAGTTCGAAGGTGATATCGGGAATGACGACACCGAGCGACAGCGTCTTGATGCGGATCTTCTCATCCGCATTCTCGCGCTTGGTATCGAGGAAGCGCATGATATCGGGATGGTGGGCATTGAGATAGACCGCGCCGGCGCCCTGGCGCGCACCGAGCTGGTTGGCGTAGGAAAACGAATCTTCCAGAAGCTTCATCACCGGAATGACGCCGGAAGACTGGTTCTCGATCTTCTTGATCGGCGCGCCGGCCTCGCGGATATTGGTGAGCGACAGCGCAACGCCGCCACCGCGCTTGGAGAGCTGCAGCGCCGAATTGATCGAGCGGCCGATGCTTTCCATATTGTCTTCGACGCGCAGCAGGAAGCATGAAACGAGCTCGCCGCGGCTCTTCTTGCCGGCATTGAGGAATGTCGGCGTTGCCGGCTGGAACCGGCCCGACAGCATTTCATCGACAAGCGCGCGCGCCAGCTCTTCATTGCCAGCGGCAAGCGACATGGCGACCATGCAGACGCGGTCTTCGTAGCGCTCGAGATAGCGCTTTCCGTCAAAAGTCTTCAGCGTATAGGCGGTGTAATATTTGAAAGCGCCGAGGAAGGTCTGGAAACGGAACTTCTTGTCATAGGCGTAATCATAGAGATCGCGGACGAAATTGAAGGCATATTGATCAAGCACTTCCTGCTCGTAATAGCCCTCATCGACCAGATAATCGAGCTTTTCGCGAAGATTATGGAAAAACACCGTATTCTGGTTCACATGCTGCAGAAAATACTGCTTCGCCGCCATCCGGTCCTTGTCGAACTGGATGTGACCATCAGCGTCGTAGAGGTTCAGCATGGCGTTGAGCGCGTGGTAATCGAGCGCCGTGCCCTGCGGCTTGGCGGTCTTTTCCGTGCGCTTCGGCGCTTCGGCGCGGCTTGCCGTCGTCAGTTCTGCCGTTTCCAAAATTCTTCCAGTCCCTGTCTGACGTTGATTACATCCTCTTGCGTTCCCAAAAGCTCGAAACGGTAGAGGTACGGCACCTGGCATTTCTTTGCGATGATATCGCCGGCAATGCCAAAGGTTTCGCCGAAGTTGGAATTGCCGCCCGCGATCACACCTTTGATGTGAGCGCGATTTTCCGGCTTGTTGAGAAATTGGATGACGGGCTTGGGAACAGCGCCCCGCCCGTCTCCGCCGGCATAGGTGGGAACCACCAGCACATAAGGCTCATCGACCTCGCTCGTCTCTCCCTGCGGCGGCAGGCGCCGAGCCTTCAGCCCGGTCTTTTCGACGAAGCGATGGGTATTGCCCGTAGCGCTGGAATAATAGACGAGAAGCCCCGCCATTGCCGTTCCCCGATCTGCCGTTTCAATTGTATCAGGCGAGCGAACCGATCATGTCGGGACGGAAGCCGGACCAGTGCTGTTCACCGGCAACCACGACCGGAACCTGGCGATAGCCCATGCCGACGACATAGTCATAGGCGTCACTGTCGACCGAAACGTCGATGATCTCATAATCCAGCCCCTTTCGCTCCAGCGCGCGGGTGGTGGCGTTGCACTGCACACAGGCTGGCTTCGAATAGACAGTGATCTTCATTTCGTCCTCGCAAATTTTATGCATCAACAAGCGGTGACCGTCTTGAATGGCGGTTGTCCCGAACCCGGCAACAGACCACACGCTGAGCGCGATCACGCTTCATGCTGCAAGCCCATCCCCGGCATTGCCCGATCACTCCAAGATCCGTCCCGAGCCACGCAAAAGGCGGCAAAAACCCGCAGGCGGAGAACCGAATACTCGCTACCGCCTGAAAAAGACCGCCGCACACATCACAAAGGGAAGCTGGTGGTCACACAAGGTTACGCTGGGACGAATCGACAGGAACCATCGACAACACAAGATATCGTAATACACCATGCCTGAAGGTCAACATGTTGTTTTAGCGATTATCATATTTCACACAATTCGGTAACAGGAAGATGAATTTTGGCGATTGCGGGTTGAAACGCCGCGGCCGCCTCAAGCCCCCTTCGGAAAGGGTCGCGAATCACCTGACCGGCGATTTTGGCCTGCATGACAGGGACTTGATTTCAGTCATGACCCGTTGTCGCTCCACACCCCGCCCGCACTCCACCGACTGCAGGTTGAACTCACAAAAGGAGGTCAAAAATCCTCCTTTTCCACATGGGCGCCGCTTTGCGCTGATCCAGCTGCACCGAAGAGCGCATTGCAGCAGGCGGCGGCCGAGAGCATGCTTGACAGGCGGGCAGCCAGTGTTTTTATAGCCGCCTGTTTGATGGCGCCGCATTCCCGCAAGAAAAGGCCTGAAACCGGCGCCCTTCCCCTGCTTTTCAATATCAGGCGACACCCTTGCCGAGGATCGATATCATGAGCGCAGACAGGCTGCCGAAGATCTTTGATGGCCATAATGATTTCATGCTGCGGATCTTGACCCGCGCCATCACCATCGACCAGGCGATCGAGGGCGTGGACAGCGGCCAGATCGATCTGCCGCGTGCACGCTCCGGCGGCTTTGGCGGTGGCTTCTTCGCCATATGGGTTCCCTCAAAAGCCGCAGGCGGCCGCTCGAGCAACGAGGCCATGGCCGGCCTTCGCTACGACGTGCCATTGCCGCCAATGGTCGAATGGGGTGATGCCATCAAGACCGTGATCGGCGAGATCGCCGTTTTCCGCCGCCTCGAGGCGGCCGGGATGATCACCGGCTGCACCACCACGGCCGAGATCCGCGCGGCGCTTGAAACCGACCGGCTGGCTGCGATCCTGCATCTGGAAGGCGCCGAAGCCATCGACCCGGATTTCGATACACTGGAGACGCTTTATGCCGCCGGGCTGCGCTCGCTGGGACCGGTCTGGAGCCGGCCGACCATCTTTGCAGATGGCGTGCCCTTCCGTTTCCCGTCGACCGGCGACACCGGCCCGGGCCTCACCGACCTCGGCAAGGAACTGGTGCGCCAGTGCAACCGGCTGAAAGTCATGCTGGACATGTCGCATCTGAACGAGAAAGGCTTTGATGATGTCGCCGCCATCACCGATGCACCGATCGTCGCCACCCATTCCAACGCCCATGCGGTCTCGCCGCATGCCCGCAATCTGACCGACCGGCAGCTTGACGTGATTGCCGAAAGCGACGGCATGGTCGGGCTCAACTTCGCGACCGCCTTCCTGCGCCCGGATGGCCGCATGGTCTCCGAAACGCCGCTGGAGGTGATGCTGCGCCATCTCGACCACCTGATTGCCCGCCTTGGCGAGGACCGGGTCGGTTTCGGTTCCGATTTCGACGGCGCCATGGTGCCGAATGCAATCGGCGATGTCGCCGGCCTGCCGAAACTGCGCGCGGCGATGAAAGCGCATGGCTATGACGACGCGCTGATGAAGAAGCTGTGCCAGGACAACTGGCTGCGGGTTCTGGCCAAGAGCTGGGGCGAGGCCTGAACGGCCTCGATCTGCCCTAATTCACCGGGCCTCTGATCTGAAGCGCCCGATGCGCTAGTGATCGCCGTGCACCAGCCGTCCATCGACAAAGACACGGGCGATATTGGCGCGGCCCGCGGTATAGACGATCTTCTGCAATATGCCTTCCGCGACATCGAGCCCGTCGAACAGACGGATCGTGCCCTGCCTGGCCCTTGTATCCACCACCACGGCATCGAAATGACAGCCTGGCTCGAACCGTCCGACCGGCAGATCCAGCGCTTCAGCGCCACCCGCGGTGGCGATATGGAAGGCATGGCGGAAATCGATCCGCGCCGGCGCGCCGCTGGCCCGCTTCTCCGGGCTCACATCCGGGTCCACGCCGGTCTCCAGCATCCGCGACGCCATGACGGCAGCACGGGCATTTTCCAGCATGAAAGCGCTGGGTCCACCGGAAATATCCGTCCCCAGCCCGACATGAACGCCCTTTTCCAGAGCCCGGCGCAGGGGAAAGACCGCCCCGGCAAAATAGGCATTGGAGAGCGGGCAATGGGCAACAGCGGCGCCGCGCGCCTTCACCCGGTCCATATCGGCAGGTGACATCAGGTTGGAATGGGCCAGCATGGTCTTGCGCGTCAGAAGGCCGAAACGGTCGAGGCTTTCGGTGTCGCTGACGCCGTGCCGTTCCAGCACGTAGCCATGCTCCCAGTCGCTCTCGGAACAATGGGTCTGGACATGGCAGTCGCATTCGGCCGCCAGCTTTCCAAGCCCTTCCAGCGCCGCATCGCTGCAGGCGGGGACAAAACGCGGCGTGACGACGGGCAGAACCCGGTTCTCGCGGTTTTCGGGGTGATTGCGGATGTAATCGATCAGCCGCCGCGTGCCGGCAATGGCAGCCTCGGGCGATGCATCGCGGTAGAAATCGGGGCAGCTTTCGGCATTGTCCATCGCCACCTTGCCGATCAGCGCACGCTGGCCTTTCCCGATGCAGAGATCAGCCAGCAACTCGGTCGCTTCCGCATGTAGGGTGGCGAAATAGAGCGCTGTCGTGGTGCCGCCGGCAATCAGGTCATCGACCAGCAGACGATAGGCCGTTCTGGCAAAATCCAGATCGGCATAACGGGCTTCAAGCGGGAAGGTATAGGTCTTAAGCCAGACTTCGAGCGGGACATCGAGCGCATTGCCGAGCTGGGGATATTGCGGGGCATGAACATGGCAATCGACGAAGCCCGGCAGCAGATATTGCCCGTCACCCAGCCGTTCCAACCGGGCGGACGCTTCCGCTGCGGCCAGCCGCGCGGCATAGTCGGGCGCATCCGGCCGCGTTACCGCGGTGATCACGCCTTTGCCGTCAATGGCGATCAGCACCTTGTCCAGCACATCCACCGCGCCGGCGACGGGGGCATGAAAACCATCGGCGAGGATGAAGCCTCCGCACAGATCCATCGCTCTCAGTCCTCGTCTTCCGGGTCCCGCACCGGCTTGCCCCAGACACCGAACTGGCGCAACACGACGCCGTAGACGATCAGCGTGCCGAGCGCCATGCCGAACCAGGTGATGACATAGCTTAAATGCGCATTGCGGAAGGACACCACCGTCAGCCCGCCGATCGGATAGGTACCCGGATTGGGCGTATTGTCGGCATCGATGAAATAGGGTGCGACGTCGGAAAGCCCCTTGGCCTTGGCGATCGCGCCGACATCACGGCGGTACCAGCGACCTTCCTGCGGCTTGTTGTCCTGCGAAAACAGCCAGCCATGATCCTCCGACATGCGCAGCAGCCCCGTCACGGTCGTTTCGCCGGATACCGGCTGACGCGTCGAGGGATCGCGCTTTTCCTCCGGCACATAGCCGCGATTGATCATCACGATCGTGCCGTCATCGCGCTTCAGCGGCGTCATGACGAAATAGCCAGGACCAAGCGAGGTCGAGTAATAGACCTGTACCTCATCATCATTCAGATAGCTGCCATGGACCGTCACATGGCGGTAGCTGTCCTTTTCGCTGGTGATCCCGGCCCATTCCGCCTTGCCCGGTGCAGGCTGAGCCGGGGCGGTGACGCGGGCATCGACGCGAGCAATCAGATCCAGCTTCCACTGCAGCCGGTAGATCTGCCAGATGCCGAGGCTGGCGAAAACCGCGAAGAAGAATGCGGCAAGCAGCGTGGCAACGGCGATGCGGCGGCGGTTGTTGATGCTGGCAGACATGAGAATTCCTTATCGGTGACGGCGCTGAAATGGCTTATAGCGGCCCGCTGGAGAGAGGGCAAAGCCGATCGGGCCGGCGGACGATTTGCCGCTTCAAACAAAACGCCTCCCCGCGGACGGACCGAAGGGAGGCGCAAGATCGATGGGCCGAAGCAAGCCTTACTGGGCAGGCTTGACGACGATATTGCCGGTAACACCTGCATCGCGCAGCTGCTGTGCGATTTCCGGCGTTTCGCAGATGATCGTGCCATCTTCGAGATAGGTCACGCCCTGCGACGGGATCGGCATCATGTTCTCGTTCATGTTGTGCATGACCCAGAGCGAACCGGCGAGGATGATCAGCAGCAGGATCAGCGCCAGAAGCGCCGCCGCCATGGTGAAGCCTTCTTCCTGCGACGAGGACAGAAGCAGGAAATACTTCAGATGCACCAGGATCTGGGCAACGGCGCAGATCATGATCACCGTCAGCAGGAAGGCCTTGCTGGAGATCGCATCGGCCATGACCAGGCCAAAGGGGATGATGGTGAGCACGATGGCCAGCACAAAGCCGGTCATCAGGCTCTTCATGCTGCCATGGCCGTGGGAAGCGTGTTGGTTGGCACCACTCATAGAACAACTCCCGTGAGGTAGACGAGCGAGAAGACACCAATCCAGACCAAGTCAAGGAAGTGCCAGAACATCGACAGCGTCGCGACGCGGCGGCGCATGGCCTCGCTCAGATTCTTGCGCGACAGCTGAACAAGAAGAATGATCAGCCAGATCGTGCCGAAGGTCACGTGCAGGCCGTGGGTGCCGACCAGGGTGAAATAGGCCGACAGGAAGGCCGAACGGTCAGGACCGGCGCCGATCTCGATGAAGTGATGGAATTCATAGAGTTCCATCGCCAGAAAGCCGATGGCGAAGAGCCCGGCAATCACCAGCCACTTCATCAGGCCGGCCTTGTCGCCCTTGTCCATCTTCAGCATGCCGACGCCGAAGGTGACCGAGGAGAACAGCAGCAACGCGGTTTCAATCAGCGCGAAGTCGAGTTCAAACAGGTCCTGCGGCGCCGGGCCGCCCGCATAGGCGCGGCCGAGCACGGCATAGGTTGCGAAGAGCGTGCCGAAAATCAGGCAGTCGCTCATCAGGTAGATCCAGAAGCCGAGCGCCGTCGGGCTTTCGTGATGGCCCTCGTGCTCGTCGTGGTGAGCGTCAGCCGTGGCGTGTGCACTCGTCATACGTAAGCCTCCTTGGCCTTGGCTTCGGTCTCGGCGACCACTTCGGCCGGGATGTAATAGTCACGATCGAAATTGAAGGTGTGGGCGATGATGGAACCAATCGCACCGAGGAAGGCGACGATCACGAGCCACCAGATATGCCACACCAGAGCAAAGCCGAGGATGAGGCAGATACCCGCCGGGATGATACCGGCCCAGGTGTATTTCGGCATGTGGATCGGCTTGTAGTCGGTCGGCCACTTGAAGCCGTCCTTCTTCATCTGCCAGAAGGCGTCACGGCCATGGACCTCGATGTCGCCCGGAAAGTTGTAGGGCGGGCAAGGAGACGCCGCTGCCCATTCGAGCGTACGGCCGTTCCACGGATCGGGACCACATTTCAGCTGCTCGCGGTTCTTGATCGAGACGAAGAGCTGAATGACCGTGCAGGCGATGCCGCAGGCAATCAGCAGTGCACCGAAGAAGGCGATGACGAAATAGATCTGCCAGGACGTATCCGAGTAGCTCTGCAGGCGGCGGGTGACGCCCATCAGGCCGAGGACGTAGAGCGGCATGAAGGCAAAATAGAAGCCGACAAACCAGAACCAGAAGGACCGGCGGCCCCACTTGTCGTCAAGGCGGAAGCCGAGCATCTTCGGCCACCAGTAGGTATAGCCTGCCATCAGGCCGAAGACCACGCCGCCGATAATGACGTTATGGAAGTGGGCGATCAGGAACAGCGTGTTGTGCAGCTGGAAGTCAGCCGGCGGAACAGCCAGCATGACGCCGGTCATGCCACCGATGGTGAAGGTGATCAGGAAGCCGACCGTCCAGTACATCGGGGTCTCGAAGCGAACCTTGCCGCGATAGAGCGTGAACAGCCAGTTGAAGATCTTGGCACCCGTCGGCACGGCGATGACCATCGTCGCGATACCGAAGAAGGTATTGACGTTGGCGCCCGAGCCCATGGTGAAGAAGTGGTGGAGCCAGACGATAAACGACAGAACCATGATGCAGGCCGTTGCATAGACCATCGAGCGATAGCCAAACAGCGGCTTGCCCGAGAAGGTCGCAACCACTTCGGAGAAGATACCGAAGCAGGGCAGGATCAGGATGTAGACTTCCGGGTGGCCCCAGATCCAGATGAGGTTCACATACATCATCGGATTGCCGCCCATGTCATTCGTGAAGAAATGCATGCCGAAATAACGGTCAAGGGCGAGCATGGCGAGCGTTGCCGTCAGAACCGGGAAGGCTGCGACGATCAGAACATTGGCGCAAAGGGTGGTCCAGGTGAAGACCGGCATGCGCATCAGCGTCATGCCAGGCGCGCGCATCTTGAAGATGGTCGCGATCATGTTCACGCCCGATAGGGTCGTACCTATGCCCGCTATCTGTAGCGCCCATATGTAATAGTCGACACCCACATCCGGTGAATAGGCAATCCCCGACAGTGGCGGCATGGCGAGCCAGCCGGTGCGCGAGAACAGGCCGATGAACAGCGACAGGTTGATCAGGATCGCGCCGGACACCGTCATCCAGAAGGAGAAGTTGTTCAGCCACGGAAAGGCAACGTCGCGCGCGCCGATCTGCAGCGGCATGGCCACGTTCATCACCCCGACCAGCATGGCCATGGCGAAGAAGAAGATCATGATCGTGCCGTGGGCCGAGAAGATCTGGTCAAAGTGGTGCGGCGGCAGATAGCCCTGCGCCCCGCCGGCGGCAATCGCCTGCTGGGCACGCATCATGATGGCGTCCGTAAAGCCGCGGAACAGCATGACCAGGGCCAGAACGATATACATGATACCGATCTTCTTGTGGTCAACCGAGGTGAACCACTCGCTCCAGAGATAGCCCCACTTCTTGTAGTAGGTGATCACGCCGAGGACGGCGAGACCGGCAATGACGACACCGGCAAAGGTGAAGTCGAGAATCAGGACATTATAGGGGATCTGTGACCAGTCCAGCTTGCCCAGCAAGAGGTGTTGAAGGTTTTCAGAGCTCATTCCTGCCTCGCCTTGTCATTGTTGAGCGTCGTGCCGTTCTTGATCAGCATGGCGGTCTGGTCGGGATTGCGGACATCGAGCGGGCCCTTGGTCGGCTCATCAGGATTGCCATGAAGCGTTTCCTGGAACTCGTGGCTGTCAAAGCCTTCGCCAGGGGTAAACTCGTCATAGACGTATTTTTCCTTGTCCTTGATGCCATCAAGGCCACCGCCGCCCATCATGTCCTGCATCATCATGTCACCGAGGCAGACCTTGCCCGGATCGACGCAGAGACCGACGATCTTGTCGAACAGGCCATCAGCAACGCCATTGTAATAGGAAACGCTGTTGGCAACGGAGGGCTTTTCAAGCACGCGGTAATTGTCGATCGAAAGATCAGAGCCCTGGCTCTTCACCTTGTCGACCCAGCTGTTGAAATTGTCCTCGTTCACCGCATAGGTCGTGAAATCCATGTGGGCGAAACCGGGGCCGGAATAATTGGCCGAGCGGCCATAATATTTGCCCGATTCGTCAGCGACGAAATGCAGCTTCGTCTCCATGCCGGCCATGGAATAGATCATGCCGGCGAGGGCCGGAACCGAGAAGGTGTTCATGACCGAGGTCGAGGTCAGCGACATGTTGACCGGACGGCCCGTGGGAACCACCAGCTCGTTGACCGAGGCAATGTTCAGCTCGGGATAGATGAACAGCCATTTCCAGTCCATCGATACCGCTTCGACCTCGATCGGCTTGGCGTCGATATGGGTGAGCGGCTTATAGGGATCGAGCTTGTGGGTGTAGATCCAGGTCAGCGCGCCGAGCGCGATGATGATCAGAACAGGTACGCCCCAGATAAAAGCTTCGAAGACGGAAGAATGTTCGAATTCAGGATCGTAATCATCGGTATTCGGACGCGAGGCGCGATAGCGCCAGGGCATGTAGACGCCCATGATCAGCACCGGAATGATGATGATCAGCATCAGGATCGTCGAGACCACCAGAAGGTCGCGTTCCTGTGCTGCTACCCAACCCGCAGGATTGAGAAGCACCAGCTGACAGCCCGAAAGGAGAAGCGCAAAAGGTAGAAGCAGCGCCGGTTTCAAAAACTTAAGAAGGTTCACAATCGTCTTCACTCTCTAGCGACATGCCGGAACCGCGCGGAGGATCCGGACTGGGTTGTCCCTTAGCACTTGACACTTTCGCGACCGCCGGTCCCCGCGACGGCTGCCATCATGCCAGAATGCACGTGAAAGTTATAATAAAGCCTGTCCCGCCATTCGGAGAGACAAGCGCTTTGCGGCCTCTTACCGCAGTTTTCAAGAAAACGTGAGTCCCGCCACTGTGGCATTTTGGCACAAGGCCGCATTTTCGTCATCCTTGTGACCGGATTTCATCACTCTTTTTCCTGTTTTAAAAGGCGGACTTGACCGATATCAGGAATTTTTCGTTCGTCCACACCTACGATATCGGTCAGCATTGACCCACATCAACCTTAAAGCTGCCACTCTTTGTCGTTCCGGCAAGGCCCATTGCTGCTTACATTTGCAGCGAAATGCTCCGGATTTGACGTTCACGTCATAATAATCGACAAGCGCGCACGGATGTGCGACAATCTGACACATGCGACGATCATCGCATAACAAGAACATCGGGAGGAATTGAAATGTCTGGACTTTTCTTTTTGCCCTATGCGACCAGCGCTGCGGGTGTTCTGATTGGTGTCTTTCTGACGACCGGGAAGTATAAATACAACCGCACCGATTATATTCTGCGCGCCGGGCTGATCTTTGTCGTCAATCTGGTGATTTCCTATCTGCTTGATTTTGCCTTTCCGCTGGAAAGTGCCGTCGGTGGCACCGGCCTGGCACTGTCGACTGCCTATTATGTCGGCCTTTCGGCCTATGCCATCATTCCCGGTCTGGCTTTCGGGCGCTTCACCGTTTTCCGGGCCAATGATATGGGGCACCACAAGGATATCTGCTATCTCTCGGCAATCCCCTTCTTCTTCATCTATTTCATGCTGTTCGCGCACCGGCGCGATGCCGAGGGCAATGCGCATTCGAGGCTGAAGAAGGTCTGAAGCGCCCTTTTTGAACAGGCGGCGCGTGCCGCGCGCCGTTCCACCTTGGGAAAAAGCCCTTTCACCTGGAAAGACCGCGCCATGGGGAGCCTCCGCACAAGCGCGTCAGGCCGCCCCTTTGCCGCCAGAAAAGACGATCGCGGGCTTGATTTTGTCGTTATGGCTGCCTTGAATGTCATGGCGTAAAGGTATTTATCGTTCCGAAGCTGACATTTGTCCATTCAATCGGTTTAATTACAGTCTAGAATTGCAGCGATCTTCCGGCAATTTCCCCGGACATTCCCAAGGAGCTTTCCCATGGACGCAATCATCCAAGAGCTAAAGACGGCCGCCGAAAAGACCGGCGCGACCGACCTGCGCGCCGCTTTTGCCGCCGATCCTGGCCGGTTTTCGCGCTACAGCATCCGTTTTGACGATCTGGTGATGGACTTCTCCAAATCGGCGGTCAATGACGAGATCCTCGCGCTTCTGGAAACGCTTGCCGACAAGGCCGACGTTGCCGGCAAGCGTGCGGCGATGTTTGCCGGTGAGAAAATCAACCTGACCGAGGATCGCGCCGTTCTGCATACCGCGCTGCGCAACCGCTCGAACACACCGGTTCTGGTCGATGGCGCCGATGTGATGCCGGACGTCAATGCCGTGCTCGATGCCATGGGCGTCTTTGCCGAAGCCATCCGCTCCGGCGCCCTGTCAGGTGCCACCGGCAAGGCCTTCACCGATGTCGTCAATATCGGCATTGGCGGCTCCGATCTCGGCCCGGCCATGACCACGCTGGCGCTGGCGCCCTTCCATGACGGCCCGAAGCTCCATTATGTTTCCAATGTCGATGGCGCCCATATCGCCGATACGATCAAGGAACTTGATCCGGCAACGACCCTGTTCATCGTTGCCTCCAAGACCTTCACCACCATCGAGACGATGACCAATGCCAAGACGGCGCGCGCCTTCATCGCCGATGCGCTGGGCGAAGAGGCCGTCGGCGCCCATTTCGCAGCCGTGTCAACGGCACTCGACAAGGTGGCCGCATTCGGCATCGCTTCGGACCGGATCTTCGGTTTCTGGGACTGGGTCGGCGGGCGCTACTCGATCTGGTCGGCCATTGGCCTGCCGCTGATGATCGCCATCGGCAAGGCGGATTTCCTCGCTTTCCTTGACGGCGCCCATGCGATGGACAATCATTTCCGAACCGCGCCGACACGTGAGAACCTGCCCTTCATGCTGGGCCTTCTCGGCTTTTACCAGCGCGTCGTGCTCGGCTATCCGTCGCGCGCGGTCATTCCCTATGACCAGCGTCTGTCGCGCTTTGCCGCCTATCTGCAGCAGCTCGATATGGAATCAAACGGCAAGTCGGTAACGATCGATTCCAAGGATGTCACGACGCCGACGGGCCCGATCGTCTGGGGCGAGCCCGGCACCAATGGCCAGCACGCCTTTTTCCAGCTGCTGCATCAGGGCACCAATATTATCCCGATCGAATTCATGATCGCCGCCAATGGCTTCGAGCCAAAGCTGAGGCATCAGCACCAGCTGTTGATGGCCAATTGCCTGGCCCAGTCAGAAGCGCTGATGAAGGGCCGTTCGCTGGAAGAGGCCAAGGGCCAGCTTCTTGCCAAGGGCGCCGATGCGGCAACGGCAGCAAAGATCGGCCCGCACCGGGTCTTCTCCGGCAACCGCCCGTCGATCACCTTTGTCTATGACAGCCTGACGCCCTTCGCGCTTGGCCGACTGATCGCCCTTTACGAACATCGCGTCTTTGTCGAGGGTGCACTGTTCAACATCAATTCCTTTGATCAGTGGGGCGTGGAACTCGGCAAGGAACTCGCCACCGGACTTCTGCCGGTCGTCTCCGGGACCGAGACCGCCGATGGGCACGACAGCTCGACAAAGGGTCTGGTCGCAACCCTGCTTTCAATGGCGCGATAGCACATACGGAAACAGCCCGTGGCGGTTTCCCGCCACGGGCTATCCCCAGGAGATGAAAAAGACGGCGTCTGCCGCCTTTTTCCAAGGACCACCTGGCAGGCCGGCACGTTCAGTGGCACACCAGGTGATCAATTCAGTCCCTCAACGCATCGGGTCGAAAGTCGGAATCGATTTTCGAAAAGAACGATGCGTCGATTCAATAAGTTAAAGCGTCCTGATGCGTCCAAAAGGACGCACGCCGCCTTAGTCGTTGGTCTGCTGAGCCTGATAGACAAGCTTCAGCGAACCGTCCTGCTGGACCTTGTAGACGTAGTTGGTCGTGTTGCCGAACTGGTTCTGACCGGAGATCTCGACGACGCTGCCAGCGGGGGACTTGGTCAGGTGCGTCGCATTCGGGGCAACCGGCTGAGCGGCAAAAGCGGCAGGGGCGGCGATGAGGCCAGCAACGAGTGCGGCCGAAGCAATCTTCATGTTCATGTTCGTTCTCCTTGGGTGCTCCCACCCTCTGTGACCGGGGCTTGATCGGGAGCCGTACTGGTTCTTGGTTCGGGGCCGGCGGTCATCCGCCGTCGCCGATCAGTTATCGCTGTCGGTAACCGTGTTCTGGAACTCGAGTTTCAGCGAACCGTCCTGCTGAACCTTGTAGACGTAATTGGTTTCATTGCCGAACTGGTTCTGGCCAGTGATTTCGACAACGCTGCCGGCAGGGGACTTGGTCAGGTGCGTCGCATTCGGAGCAACCGGAGCAACCGGCTGAGCGGCAAAAGCGGCAGGGGCGGCAATGAGGCCGGCAACGAGTGCGGCCGAAGCAATCTTCATGTTCATGTTCGTTCTCCTTGGGTGCTCCCACCCTCTGTGACCGGGGCTTGATCGGGAGCCATATTGGTTCTTGGTTCGGGACCGGCGGTCATCCGCCGTCGCCGATCAGTTGTCGCTGTCGGTAACCGGGTTCTGGAACTCGAGCTTCAGCGAACCGTCCTGCTGAACCTTGTAGACGTAGTTGGTTTCATTGCCGAACTGGTTCTGGCCAGTGATTTCGACAACGCTGCCGGCAGGGGACTTGGTCAGGTGCGTCGCATTCGGGGCAACCGGAGCAACCGGCTGGGCGGCAAAAGCGGCAGGGGCAGTGATAAGGCCAGCGGCAAGCGCGGCCGATACAATCTTCATGTTCATTTTATCTCTCCTTGGGTGCTCCCACCCTCTGTGACCGGGGCTTGATCGGGAGCCATCGAGGCGACGGGGATCTTTGCAGGGCCAGAGCCCTGAAGATCAGCGGTCGCTGTCGTTGATCGCTTCCTGGAAGATGAGCTTCAACGAGCCATCAGGCTGGACGCGATAGTAGAAATTGGTCTCATTACCGGCGTTGTTCGTGCCGACGATCGTGACCAAGCTGCCCGGAGGCGATTTGGTCAGATGTGCCGCATCCGGTGCCACCGGGTTGTCTGACTGGGCGGCAAAGGCGAACGGGGCTGCGACAAGAGCG
The DNA here is from genome assembly GCF_013184775.1 of Martelella sp. HB161492. GTDB lineage: Bacteria > Pseudomonadota > Alphaproteobacteria > Rhizobiales > Rhizobiaceae > Martelella. The sequence goes on along the minus strand of NZ_JAATVV010000010.1, from coordinate 151,508 downwards.
GCAGCAAATGCAGCGGATGCAATCAGCTTATTCATGATGATGCTCCTTATTTGCCTCGCTGTTCCATAAAACGGGGCACAGCGATTAGAGTTCCGATTTGTTACAAGATCAATCAGTCGTTCTGCTGAGCCGCAAAGACGAGCTTCAGCGAGCCGTCCTGCTGAACCTTGTAGACGTAATTGGTCGTGTTGCCATACTGGTTCTGGCCGGAAATCTCGACGACGCTGCCAGCGGGCGACTTGGTCAGGTGGCTGGCATCGGGGGCAACCGGGGAAACAGGCTGAGCGGCGAAAGCAGCCGGAGCAAGCGCAATGCTTGAGACAACGGCGAGCGAAGCAATAATCTTGGTCATTTCCATCTCCTTGGGTGTGCAGGCTCGGTTCGTGCCGTGCTGCACTTGTTCGTTTGTTCGATTGATTAAATAGGAAGGGGAAGCTGCCTTAACAAGTCGAAAATTGTAACCGCATTGTTCACAAAATCTGTGAATGCGCCCAAAGAATAAGCAAATGCACGAACTATGGTCACGCGCCTACGCCACGCCCTCATCCGCTATATTACTGATTCTAAATATTTAATCTGCAATTGCCAAAGATGTGAACAGCAGCACCTGACAATAGCTGGCCAAGCTTGAAAAAAATCAGATCTGGCAAAAAAAACCTGAAATCCGGTTGATCGGGATTAAAAAAAGGCCTGACGAAAACCGTCAGGCCCTTCGATTTGTTACCGAACTTTGCTGAAATCAGGCATCAAGCTTGGCAGAAACGATGGTGCGCAGCTTGCCGAGGTCCTTGGCAAAGTTGCGGATACCCTCTGCCAGCTTCTCGGTGGCCATGGCATCCTCGTTCAGCATCCAGCGGAACGTCTTCTCGTCCATGTCGACCTTGGGCTCGTCGGTGATCTTTTCCGGCGACAGCACCCGCGGCAGATCGCCCTGGTCATTGGCGAGCTCTTCAAGCAGGTTCGGCGCGATGGTCAGACGGTCGCAGCCGGCCAGACCTTCGATTTCGCCGATATTGCGGAAGGAAGCGCCCATGACGACGGTCTTGATGCCGTTGGACTTGTAGTAGTTGTAGATCGAGCGGACGGAAAGCACGCCGGGATCGGTTTCGGTCGTGTAGGTTTCGCCAGTGTCCTTCTTGTACCAGTCGAGGATGCGGCCGACGAAGGGCGAGATCAGAAATGCGCCGGCATCAGCGCAGGCAATGGCCTGGCACTTGGAGAACAGCAGCGTCAGATTGCAGTCAATGCCTTCCTTCTGCAGCACTTCGCAGGCGCGGATACCTTCCCAGGTGGAGGCAAGCTTGATCAGGATGCGATCGCGGGTAATCCCGCGCGCCTCATAGGCAGCGATGATTTCATGCGCCTTGTCAATCGACGCCGCGACATTGAAGGACAGGTCGGCATCAACTTCGGTCGAAACGCGGCCGGGAACGATCTTGACCAGCGCTTCGCCGACATCGATGGCAAGACGGCTGGCGACGGCGCCGATGACAGCTTCCTTGTCGCCGCCCTGGCTTTTGCCCCACTTGACAGCACTTTCAACGGCATCGGCGAACATTTCGGTCGAAAGCGCCTTCAGAACGATGCTGGGATTGGTGGTGCAATCGACCGGCTTGATCCGGGCAACCGCTTCAATGTCGCCGGTATCGGCAACAACCGTGGTCATTTCGCGCAATTGGTCAAGTTTAGAGGTCATGATGATTTCCTTCATATCTCTTGCCGGCAAACCCATTTTGAACGGTCGGGCGCGGCGAGCCTCCCGGGCCGCTATAACAGCAGCAACGCCCTATCCGAGGGATAGCGCGCTGTGATGTTTGTTGCATGACTGTTGGCAATAAAAGGCGCCGGACGCAAGGCCAGGTTTGACAACAAACGGCATCGGGCGGGCGGCTCTCCCGTCATTTCCAAGTCAACGCATCATATCAATCGATTTAGATGACTGTTTGACCGCGCTCAAGTCCATGTAGGGAAATTTTCACCTCACAGATGTCCCTGTTCCCAGCCGAGCATTGCCCGTTTGCGGGTGATACCCCAGTGATAGCCGGTCAGCGCCCCGCTTTTGCCGAGCGCGCGGTGGCAGGGCACGACGAAGGAAACGGGATTGCGGCCAACCGCCGCGCCAACCGCTCGCGAGGCCCTGGGCTGGCCGATATCACCGGCAATAGCGGAATAGGTGACGGCGCGGCCCATGGGGATCTGCAACAGCCGCTCCCAGACTTTCACCTGAAAATCGGTTCCGATCAGCACCACACGCAGCGGCTTGTCTGCCGACCATTCGGCCGGATTGAAGATGCGGGCAGCATAGCCGGCGGCAAGCGCATCATCGGCGATATAGGTCGCCTCCGGCCAGCGGCCCGCCATGTCGTCAAAGGCGGCCTGTTCTTCGCCCGGATCGGCGAAGGCAAGGCCGGCAAGGCCGCGCCGGGTCGCCATGACAAGCGCCTGGCCAAAGGGCGAGGCAGCAAAGCCATAGCGGATTTCGAGCCCGGCGCCGCGCGCCTTCCATTCGCCGGGCGACATCGCCTCATGGGTGACGAAGAGATCATGCAGCCGGCCGGGACCGGACAGGCCGAGCTCATAGGCGGTTTCCAGCAGCGGCAATTGCTCAGCCCCCAAAAGCCGTTTGGCATGGTTGAGCGTCACGGCCTGCAGAAAGGCCTTGGGCGAAAGCCCGGCCCAGCGGCTGAAGGTTTTCTGCAGCACGCTTTGACTGAGGCCGAGACTGGCCGCAATTTCCTCAAGGCCCGGCTGATCGCGGTAATCCTCGCTGATCAGTGCGATCACATCGCAGATGATCCGGTAATCATCGCCGGCGGGCGTAATATCCGTTGCTGGGCCTGTCATGCGTTCCAGATGCGCATTCATCTCACGTTCTCCTGCGGGAATGCGAGCAAAGCACGCCGGTGAACATGCCGCCACCCGTTTCTTGCCGAAGGCTCAGATCCGCCGCGTTACGCTGGCAAGCGCAGTCCGGAAGGCACGCGCGAAGCTCTCGCGATCGGCCGGGTTGAGAAAGGCGCCGATCTCCGTCCCCTCACCTCTTGCCGTGATCCGCATGGCGACGATGCCGATGCCGGCCGAGCGATCGATATCCAGCCGCGCGCCGAAGGGATTGAAGCGCATCTCTTCCAGCCGCCCGGAGGGAAAATGGCGGCGCACCAGAATGGTCTCGCGGCTGACAAAAACGGCCTCGCGCATGCGCGCCGCGCGGTTGGAGACGGCAAAGGCAATGATGATCGCCGCGACCGGCAGCATCGAGAAAAGCGCGATCGGCCAGGCGCCCTGATGAAGAAAGGTGCCGAGCTCGGCCAGAGCGACAAGCCCCGAAACCCCGATCAGGGCGCGAAAACCCTTGCGCCCCAGCGACCGATGGGGGAAAAGTTCCGCCGAAAAGACGGGCGGCTCGCCGGAAATGTCGATAACGTGCTCGCTCATGGGAACTTGAGAATGATCAAAAAAGCCAGACCCGTATCCAGCACCGCCGCCACGCGAAAGTCAAATCCTGCAAGGCGTTCATCCGCAAGGACGAAGCTGACATCCTATACGCCTGAGGAAATCCGCGAGATCTTTCGCCGGTTTTCGATCCAGCGGCCGGAACCCAAGGGCGAACTGGACCACACCAATGCCTTCACGCTTCTGGTGGCGGTGGCGCTTTCGGCGCAGGCCACCGATGTCGGGGTCAACAAGGCGACGCGGGCGCTCTTTGCCGTGGCCGACACACCGCAGAAAATGCTCGATCTCGGCGAGGAACGGCTGATCGGCTATATCAAGACCATCGGGCTTTACCGCAACAAGGCGAAGAATGTCATCGCCATGAGTGAGAAGCTGATGACCGATTTCGGCGGCGAAGTTCCGAAGACGCGAGAAGAACTGGTGACGCTGCCCGGCGTCGGCCGCAAGACCGCCAATGTCGTCATGTCGATGGCCTTTGGCATTCCCACCATCGCCGTCGATACCCATATTTTCCGGATCGCCAACCGGATCGGCCTTGCACCCGGACCAACCCCGGACAAGGTGGAGGCGAGCCTCGAACAGGTGATCCCGCCGGATTACCTGTTTCACGCCCATCACTGGCTGATCCTGCATGGCCGCTATTGCTGCAAGGCGCGCAAGCCGGACTGTCAGGCCTGCGTCATCGCCGATCTCTGCAAGGCGGCGGAAAAAACATCCGAAATGCCAGCGCCGCTGGTTCCGCTTGCCTGATCCTCAGCCATCCAGCAGCGATTGAAGCGCGGCGGCAAGGCCTTTGCTGCCGGGTGGCTGCGTCTCGCGCGGCATGGCTCCAGTTGCGAAAACGGCCTCGGCGCCGGCCTGCAGGCAGTCCACTGCGGCAAAATCCAGCCTTTCGGCGAGGCCTGCCATGGCTGCGCCGCCTAGAATGACCTTTTCAGCGCCCTGCGCCTGCAGCCGCTTCGCCGCCGCGCTGATCTGAACAAGCGCGCCATCGGGATCATTGCGGACATCAAGGCCGTTGCCGCTGAGGATTTCAATCCCCGCACAGTCGTCTTTCCCGCCGGAAAGCGCGATCTGCTCGCAAAGCATGTCCTTCCACGCCGCGCCCGCCGTGACGATGCCGAAGCGGCTGCCCGAAACAGCCTGGAGCGATGCCGCCAGAAGGCCGGTCACGGGAATGCCGGAAAGTGCCCTGAGTGCCGCGAGCCCCGGATCGCCAAAACAGGCGATCACCGCCGCATCGACGCGGCCATGATACGGTGCATAGGCCTCCAGCACGGCGTGAGCGGCAATGGCAAAGCCTGCGCGTGAGGCGATCACCGGCGGACCAAAAGGCGCCGTCTCGGCCAGGATATCTGTGCCTGCGGGAAAATGCGGCGCCATGGCGTCGACGATCGTCGCGGTCATGGCAGCAGTGGTATTGGGATTGATGATCAGCACCCGCATCGGCAAACCGTCAGACCTCTTCAGCAGAAAAGCGGGACTTCGCCGTCTCCACCCCGGTTTCTTCGACCAGCAATCTGGCGATCTCGACACGCAGCAATTCCTCAAGATCGCGACCGTCCTCCGATTGGGACGCGGGACGAAGCCGTGTCTCGATCAGCGAGAGATGCGAGGTCATGGCCCTCACCGCGCCCATGGTTTCACGGCCCTTCAGCGCCGAGACGATGCTGGCATGTTCGCTGCAGGCGCAGCCCGACAGGCTGCCATGTTCGTAAAAGGCCACCAGCATGGCGGTGCGGGACACGAGTTCCTGCATCTGCCGGCCGATGAGATCGGACCCCGTCATCTCGGCCAGACGAAGATGAAAGGCACCAGACAGACGGATTGAAGCCGGGCGGTCGCCGGCTTCCACCGCGCGCGCCTCCTCGGCCACATGCGCCTCAAGCGCCGCTATGTCCCGGTCAGACAGGCTGTCTGTCAGCTTGACAACAATACCGGCCTCGACGACCCGGCGGGCATCATAGATCTTGCGCGCCTCATCCAGCGTCGGCTCAACAACGAAAGCGCCGCGATTGGGGATCAGTTCAAGCAGGCGTTCATGGCCGAGCCGGTGCAAAACCTTGCGGATGCGCTCCCGCGAGACACCGAAAACCCGGGCGATCTTCTGCTCGACCAGCTTGGTGCCGGGCGGCAGGCGGCCGCCAAGCAGAAGCTTTGAGAGAATATCGAAAATCTGCGTCTCATTCACTGCCGTTATCCTGAGGCCTTATCCAAGCTTGTCCATTTCGGCGCGCCAATGGGCGGCAATGGCCGCCCTCGGGGCAATCCAGACATCGCCCTTGCGGCGCATATGCGACAGGATCGTCTGCAGCGCGCCAATCCGTCCCGGCCGGCCGATCATCCTCAGATGCAGGCCGATGGAAAGCATTCGCGGCCGCGTCTTGCCCTCACGCCACAGCCAGTCGAAGGCATCGCTGACATAGGTCGCGAATTCCCAGCCCGTTGAAAAGCGCTGGGTATGCTGAAACTGCATGTCATTGGTGTCGAAGGCATAGGGAAGCACGAGGTGACGATGCCCGTCTATGTTGATCTCATAGGGTGTGTCATCATTATAGGCATCGCTGTCATAAAGAAAACCCGCCTCCACCAGGAGCCGCCGCGTATTCACGCTTGCCGCCGAGCGCGTATGCCAGCCGACCGGGGCAATACCGCATGCCGCTTCGATCGCCTGGCGCGCGGCAGCGATGCGCTGGCGCTCCTCACCGATTTCAAGGCCGGCATGGCTTTCCCAGCGATAGCCATGGGCAGCGATCTCATGGCCACGTTCGCGGGCGTCATGCACCAGCCATGGCGAACGCTCGGCCGCCCGGCCACAGGCTGAAACGGTGATCCTGGCCTTGTATTTCTCCATCAGCTCCATGATCCGCCAATAGCCGACCCGCGTGCCATATTCGAAATGGGACTGGATGCAGCCGTCGGCAACCGGCAGCCCGTCGATCACCTCATAAACGCTTTCATTGCGGTCATCGCCGTCGCCAATGGCAAATTCGCTGCCCTCTTCGAAATTCAGGACAAAAGATACCGCCACGCGGGCGCCGCCCGGCCAACGGACCTGCGGCAGATCGCGTCCGTAACCGTAAAAATCTCGCATTTGCGACCTCATTGACCAATCATGGTTTGCGGGAGAAACAGAACAAGCTCGGGCACCGCCGTGATCAGCACGATGGCGGCGAGCATCAGCATGAGAAAGGGCAGCGACGCCCGGGTGACCGTGGCGATATCGCGCCCTGTCAGCGCCTGAACGATGAAAAGATTGAAACCGACCGGTGGCGTGATCTGGGCGATCTCGACGATGATCACCACGAAAATACCGAACCAGACCGGATCGATGCCGACGGCAGCCACCATCGGCATGACCACCGAAGCGGTGAGCACGATCATCGACACGCCCTCAAGAAAGCAGCCGAGCACGACATAGAGCACGGTCAGCGCCAGCAGCAAGCCGATCGGCCCAAGCTGCATGGCGGTGACGAATGCGGCCACCTTGACCGGGATCTGCGCATAGGCAAGCGCGGTTGAAAGCACCGCAGCGCCCGCCATGATCAGCATGATCAGCGCCGAGGACCGCACCGCCGCCATGAAGCTTTCCAGCAAGGTCTTCAGCGTCAGCGCCCGCTGCGCCAGCGCCAGAAGAAAGGCACCGGCAACGCCGATGGCGGCCGATTCCGTCGGCGTTGCAAGGCCGCCATAGATGGAGCCGATCACGGCAATGATGAGAACAACGGGCGCGGCAATGCGGGCGAGATCAGCCAGCCGCGTTTCCTCGCCCGCCGGGTGCACCGGCGCCCGGTCGCGATGGATCAGCGACCAGATGGCGACATAGCCCATGAACAGCACCACCATGAGAAGGCCCGGCACGACGCCAGCCAGAAACAGCCGTGCCACCGAAGTCTGGGTGGAAATGCCGTAGACGATCATCATGATCGACGGCGGAATCAGCAGGCCGAGCGTTCCGGAACCGGTCAGCGTGCCAATCGCCATGCGCTCATCATAACCACGGGCTTTGAGTTCCGGCAGCGACATCCGACCAACCGTGGCGCAGCAGACCCCCGATGACCCGACGATGGCCGCCAATATGCCGGAGCCGAGAATATTGACATGAAGCAGACCGCCCGGCAGCCGGCGGGTAAGCGGCGCGAGGCCCCTGAACAGGTCTTCGGAAATCTTCGAGCGAAACAGGATCTCGCCCATCAGCAGAAACAGCGGCAACGCCGTCAGCGGCCAGGAATTGATCGCGGAAAACAGCGTCGAGCCGATCAGCCCGCCAATATTGGGCGCGCCCATCAGAAAAAGCCCGGTGATGCCGGTGGCGACCAGCGCAAGACCGACCCAGAAGCCAAGCGACAGAAGCACAGCCAGAACGGCGATCATGAAGAGAAAGACGGCAAGAGCACTCATGCGCGGTCTCCATCGCCGGAGCGGGCAAGCGCCAGCGCCTCGTCCTCATCGCTCAGCGTCGCGGCTGCCGCGCCGCCGCGGATGATCAAAACGGCTTCGCCAAATGTGGCGAGCGCAAACAGCGCCAGGCCGATCGGCACCACACTCATGGGGATCCACAGATGGATCCGCATCACCGTGTCGGTCATGTCGTTGAAGCGCCAGGCGGTATGGACGAGCTTTGCCGATGCAAAGGCCAGCCAGGCGAGCAGCACCGTTGCGCCGATCAATGACAGACATTCGAGCCACCGGCGCGGGCCCGCGGCAAGATGCCGGGTCAGCAGCTCCACCCGGATATGCTTGCCGGAGAGAAAGGTATGAACAAAGCCGAACCAGGCAACCGCAACCATCAGGAAGGTGGCGATGTCGGCGGCGGAATGAATGATCATGCCGAAGGGCCTAACGATGATTTCCGCCAGCAGGATCAGCACCATGGCGGCCAGGCAGAGCGCTGCGACGATGCCGGAGGCATTGGAGAGGATTTTCATGTCATGCTGGCGCAGACGCGCCGCTCCCTGTTGCGACAACCGGCAAGCCGGCAGGCGGAAGCGGGCCTCGGACAAGGCCCGCTTTGAGCACGATTTCAGCCCTTATTTCATCGCCTTGTAGTCTTCGATGACCTTGGCCTGTTCCGGCGTTGCCGCCTTCATCCATTCATCCAGCATGGTGGCGCCAACTTCGCTCATCTTGGTCATGACCGCTTCATCGGCATCACTGACCGTCATCCCCTTGGAAGCGATCAGCGCCAGCTGGTCCTTGGCAAGCGACTGCATCAGCGCAAAGCCGTTCTTCTCGGCATCGGCGGCAGCCGCCAGGATCGCATCCTGGTCTTCCTTCGGCAGGCCGTCAAAGACATCGGCGTTGATGGAAACGAGCTGTTTGGTGAACAGCGCACCGACCATGGTCAGATCCTTGGTGAAATCCCAGGCCTGGGTATCGATACCCGTCTGCGGGCTGGTGAACATCGAGTTGATCAGACCGGTGGAGAAGGCCTGCGCCACTTCAGAAAACGGCACTTCCTTTGGCTCGGCCCCGAGAAGTCCAGCCATCGTCGAGGTTCCGGTGGAATAGATGCGCATCTTCAGCCCGTCGAAATCCTCGGCCGTTTCCAGCGGTTCTTCCGTGAAGAAGCCCTGCGGCGGGTTCCACATGGCAAACAGGACCTTGAGGCCGCGTTTGGCGAAACTGTCGGTGAGATAGGGCCTGGAAGCATCCCATAGCTCCAGCGCGCTGTCATAATCGCCCGCCAGATTGGGGATGGCATCAACCACATAGACCGGATCGTCATTGCCGTAATTGCCCAGACGGACATCGGCCATGGCCACCTGCCCCGTCTGCACGGCACGGATCATGTCGGGCAGCTTCACCAAAGTCTGGTTGTTATGCAGCGTGATGGTGACATCGCCATCGGTGCGCTTTTCGACATCGGCAATAAAGGCCTGGACGGTCTGGGTGAGGAAATTGGTATCGGGATAGCCCGACGCCATCTGCAGCTCCACGGCATTGGCTGCGGCCGGAAGGGCGAACAGGGCAAGGGCCGCGGTCAAGCCACCGAGATGGCGGGCGGGGCGAAATGAAAATGCGGTCATATTGGCTCTCCAGTAAGCGTTTGCGTAAAATTTGAACACGTCACTTTCAAATTGTGCTCATTTCTTATTATTTTGTGCACAATTTCAAAAGCTGACGATCTCGCTGCAATCCGCGTGCCAGATTGCAGGCTGACAGCCGGCAAGGAAAGCCCGACATAACGCTGAAAGCGGCATGCTTCGATATGCCGGGGTGACAAAGCGTCTCTGCTCGGTCATTGAACGGTCAAGGATCATTCCTATGCTCGGAGAAAACGGGAGGACCTCATGGCCGAATTCAGCGATCTCACCGACATGGACGATCTGTGGAGCTTGCATGACCGCGTCTTTGCACTGCGCGGCATGGTGCTGAGCGAGGCGCAGGCGATCCTGACCGGTTTCGGCCCGGACGCCGCCGCGATGCCGGGAATACGCAATCTCGCCCATTATCTGGCGCTGCGCCATCACGACCTCCGCCCCTTGCAGAAGGCGTTGATGCGCCATGGCCTTTCCTCGCTCGGCCGGCTTGAAGCCCGCGTTCTGCCGACGCTTGATGCGGTGCTTGTGGCGCTCGCCGCCCTCGCCGGCCGCGACAGCACCGCTATTTTGCCGGACCAGGGCGATTTCTTTGACGGCGAGCGGCGTCTGGAGGAGGCGGCAGATCTGATGTTTGGCCGGACGGGCGGCGCGCGACGCAGCCGCATCATGGTGACCCTGCCTCAGGACGCTGCTACGGACCCGGCGCTTCTCAGCGATCTTGCCCGGCGCGGCATGGATATTGCCCGGATCAACTGCGCCCATGACAGTGCGCAGGACTGGGAAGCCATGGCGGAAAACCTTGAGACCGCCCGCATGGCGACCGGCCGGCAGCTGCATCTGATGATGGATATTGCCGGACCGAAAATCCGCACCGGCGACGTGGCGATGGCGGAAAAGAAAATGAAGCTCCAGACCGGCGAGAGGATCCGCCTTCTGACCGGCGATGTGCCGCGCATTGACGAGACCATCCGTTTTTCCGCCTGTGTTTCACTGCCGGAAATGGTGACCCGGCTGAAGGTCGGTGACCGGCTGCTCTATGATGACGGCAAGATGGAAGCGGTGGTCGAAAGCATCAGCGACAATGAGGCGATCATCCGCGCCGTGCGGGTCAAGGCCGGTGGGGTGAAGCTGAAACCGGAAAAGGGGCTGAACCTGCCCGACACGGCGCTCGGCCTGTCGCCGCTCACCGCCAAGGACGAGGCGGACATGAAAAGCGTGATCGGCCTGGCCGACATGATCGGCTATTCCTTCGTCTCGCGGCCGGAAGATCTCGACCTTCTCGACCGGGAACTGTCTGCCGGGGGCGCGGCCAATCCCGGCCTTGGCGTGGTGGCCAAGATCGAACGGCCGGAAGCGGTGAAGAACCTGCCGGCGCTGATCGCACGCGCTGCGGGCAAACGCCCCTTCGCGGTGATGATCGCGCGGGGTGATCTGGCCGCCGAAATCGGTTTCGAACGGCTGGCGGAGATGCAGGAAGAGATCCTGTGGATCTGCGAAGCGGCCAGCGTGCCGGTGATCTGGGCCACCCAGGTGCTGGAAAGCCTGGTCAAATCCGGCGTGCCCTCACGCGGCGAGATGACCGATGCCGCCATGGGCGCACGCGCCGAATGCGTGATGCTGAACAAGGGCCCGGCGATCGGCGAAGCCGTTTCCGTGCTCGACCGTCTGCTCACCCGCATGGACGCCCATATCTTCAAGAAGACGCCCGAATTGCGGGCCCTGAAGAGCTGGTAGAAACTTCAACAACAGACCTCCGCCGCCCTCGATCCAAAATTCGGAAAGGCTGCAGCCATGCATTGCTTGCGCATCTATGCCACGCCAGACGGGGAATCTCATTTCGGCGAGATCGATCTGCCGACGACCAAGACCGCCGTGCATCCGGATGCGGTTGCTTTCGACGTCACCGCCAGCTATCCGGCATCGCGTATGCGCATTACCCATATTCCGGCCGGCATGCGCGAAGTTGCCTGGCACACCGTGCCGGAACCGGTTCTGACAGTACGGCTCGACGGTGCGGTTGAATATGAAACAAGCGACGGCGCGGTTCGCCACGTCACCGCCGGAACATTCGTGCTGGTTGAGGACACGCATGGCAAGGGACATCTCTCCCGTCATTCGCCAGAAGCGCAGACCGTGATCTGGATTTCACTGCCGAATGGCCTGGCCCCGCCATCCGCCTGAAACGCTGGGGAAAATTCCTCATCACCCCCTGAGGCTGACCTTTGACAGGGCGGCGAGGTCCTCATTGCCGCGTCCCTCGTCGATACCTTGCGCGATCCGGTCACGCAGAAGCGCAATCAGCGGCACGTCGGCATCGGAACCGGCCGCCGCCAGCGCCAGACGGATATCCTTGGCGGCAAGGGTGAGCGTAAAGCCGACGCTGTCATCGCCGCTGATGATCTTGGCGCCATAACCCTTGTAGACCGGCGCCGAAAACAGCGTATTGAGCATGATATCGAGAAAGGCGGCGCGCGAGACACCATGGGTCTCGGAAATGGCCGCGGCCTCGGCCATCGCCTCCACCGCATTGACCAGCATGGCGTTGCCGGAAAGCTTTACCGCGCTTGCCATTTCGGGTCTTTCGCCGACGACATAGGTCTTCTGGCCGATCAGGTCGAGAACCGGCCTTGCCCTTGCGATGACCGCAGCATCCCCGGCGGCGATGATATTGAGCTTGCCAGCCGCTGCCACATCGGGCCGGCCGAAAACCGGCGCCATCAGAAATTCGAGACCGAGACGGGCATGAAGGCCGGTCAGTTCAGCGGCAAATCCGGTCGAGATCGTCGACATGACGATGTGGATCGCGCTCTTGCCCGCCTTTTCCAGAGCGCCGCTGTCGAGAAGAGCGGCACGGATTGCATCATCATCGGACAGCATGGTGATCACCACATCGGCATCAAAGGCATCGACTGGGTCGCCAAGCACCGCCACACCATCAAGCGTGACGCCGGAGCGGTTCCAGGCGCTGACCTTGCAGGCGCCGGTTTCGGCCAGATGGACGGCGATGGCGCGGCCCATATGACCAAGTCCGATAAGAGCGATATTGAGCATTCTGGGATCCTCTGGCAATGGTCGCTGCCGTCACCTGCGACAGGACGGCGTTTGCCGCAGACTGTAACCCGCAGATGACGAAAAAAGGGCACCTATTCGACAATCGCCACGGATTTCACCTGGGCGAAGACGTCCATGCCGGGACGAAGGCCGAGCAGATCGGCCGAGCGTGCCGTCAGCCGCGCCAGAAGCGGCGTGCCGCCGGCATCGATCTTCACCGCCAGAACCGCCGGATGCTCGCCGGTGGCAATTTCGGTGACCACTGCCGGGAAGCGGTTCATGATGGACGACGGCGTATCGCTGGCGCCAAGGCCAAGCGATACATCGCGGGCCAGCACCATGACCCGGAGCGACGAACCGACCGGTAGTCCGGGATCGCGCACAAAAAGCGTGCCGCCGGAAAAGCTGACCCGTGCCAGATGATATTGCAGGTCGATCGCCTCAACGGTGGCGGTGATGGCAACGCCTGCATTTTCATCACGGCGGATCGGCAGATCGAGCCTTGCAAGCGTCTCGGTCAGCGGGCCGGAGGCCAGCACCCGCCCCGCCTCCACGACCGCCAGATGATCGGCAAGCCGCGCCACCTCGTCCGGCGCATGGGTGACATAGACAACCGGGATCGACAGGTTTTTGCGCAAGGATTCCAGATAGGGCAGGATTTCGCGCTTGGAGGCGAGATCAAGCGCCGACAGCGGTTCATCCATCAACAGAAGTTTCGGCTCGGTCAGCAGTGCGCGGCCGATCGCAACGCGCTGCCGTTCGCCGCCGGACAGATTGCGTGGCGCGCGCTGCAGCAGATGACCGATTCCAAGCAGCAAAACCAGATCGTCAAAACGGGCCTGTGCCTTTTCCCGCGCGGCCCGGTCGAGCCGCTTCAGGCCGAAGACGAGATTGTCCCTGACCGAGAGATGGGCGAACAGATTGGCCTGCTGGAAGACATAACCGACGGCGCGACGGTGGGCCGGCAGGAAGGTTCCGCCGTCCTGCCAGGTCTCGCCGCCGATGGCAAAATGTCCCTCCGGCAGCTGGTTCAGCCCGGCAAAGGCACGCAGGATAGAGGTCTTGCCACAGCCCGACGGACCGAACAGCGCGGTGACGCCATTGGCCGGAAAGACAAAATCGGCATCGAGCCGGAAGGAACCGAGCGGCCCGGCAAAGCGGGCAGAAAGCATGGGATCACTCATGACAGCCGGTTCCTCAGCCGCTTTTCGATCAGCATCATCGACAGGATGACGATGAAGGAGAAGACCACCATGGAGCCGGCGAGGATGTGGGCCTTGCCCCATTCCAGCGTCTCGACATAATCGTAGATCGCCACCGAGAGCACCTTGGTCTTGCCGGGAATATTGCCGCCAATCATCAAGACGACACCGAATTCGCCAACCGTATGGGCAAAACCTAAAATGGCACCGGTGAGAATGCCCGGCCGGGCAAGCGGCAGGGCAACGGTGAAGAAGCGATCGAGCGGGCCTGCCCTGAGGGTTGCCGCCGCTTCCAGCGGTTCCTCGCCGAAAGCCTCGAAGGCATTGCGGATCGGCTGCACGGCAAAGGGCAGCGAATAGATCACCGAACCGACCACGAGACCGGCAAAGGTGAAGGGAAGCGTGAAGCCGATCACCGATTTCAGCGCCTGGCCAAGGGTGCTTTGCGGACTGAAGGCCAGCAGAAGATAAAAGCCGAGCACGGTCGGCGGCAGCACCAACGGCAGGGAGACAATGGCGCCCACCGCCTCCTTCCACCAGGCTTTCGAACGCGCCAGCCACCAGGCGATCGGAATCCCCACCACCAGAAGGAAAAAGGTGGTGAGGACTGCGAGCTTCAAGGTCAGAAAGACGGCTTCGGCCATGGGGAGATCCAACAAGGCGTGGTGACTGGCAACGCGGCGTTATTCGACGGCGTAGCCATAGCTTTCGATGATCTTATGGGCGGTGTCGCTTTTCAGGAAGTCCATAAAGGCCTTCGACGTTTCGTCATCGGCTCCGGTCTTGAGCAGAACGGCATCCTGTTTGATCGGCGTATAGAGATCGGCCGGAACCACCCATTGCGAGCCGCCTTCGGTATCAATCACCTGCGACAAAGCGACAAAGCCGAGCTCAGCATTGCCGGTGGTGACGAACTGATAGGTCTGGGAAATGCTGTCGCCCTGCACGATCTTCGGCGTCAGCGTGTCATAGAGACCGAGCGCCTTCATGGTTTCAACGGCGGCAGCGCCATAAGGTGCGGCATCCGGATTGGCGATGGCAATCTTGTCGAAACCATCCTCGCTTTTGAGAACGGCGCCGTCATCATCCACCAGTCCGGCATCGCTGCTGTAAAGCACCAGCTTGCCGATCGCATAGGTGAATTCCGATCCTTCGACGGCGAGGCCCTCCGTCACGGCCTTTTCCGGACGCTCCTGATCGGCGGCGAGAAAGACGGTGAAGGGCGCGCCGTTGGCGATCTGGGTATAGAGCTTGCCGGTAGAGCCGAAGGACAGCACGGCGTCATCGCCGGTCTGCTGATTGAAGGCGGCGGCAATATCCTTGGCGGCCTCGGTGAAATTGGCGGCAACGGCGACATTGATCTGACCGGCAAAGGCGGAGGCTGGAACAAACGCTGCAACGGCGGCAAGAAGGGCAAATGTGTTTTTCATCGTTTCGGTCCTGATAAAGGGCGCTCAGCCGAGCGCGAGAATGATCTGGGAGGATTTGATCAGCGCGGTGACGCTTTTGCCGGGGACAAGCGCCAGACCTTCGGCGCTGTCATCGGTGACAATGGCGCAGAGCGTCTTGCCCTCGCCGATATCGAGCACGACCTCGGCGTTGACCGCGCCGGGTTCAACCGAGATCACCGTGCCGGTGATCCGGTTGCGCGCCGAAGTCATGATCTTGTCGTCGTCCTCGATCAGGATCGGGGTCGAGGCCTTGATCAGCGCATAGGCCTGAACGCCGGGCGCGATCTTCAGATTGGCGACGCTCTGCTCGGTAATGATCACCGTCAGCGTGACATCGGGTGAGATCTTTAGCAGCACTTCGGCATTGACGGCACCGTGGGTCACGGCCTCGATCGTGCCGTGATAGCAATTGCGGGCACTGGTTCGCATAACGGGGCTCCAGAGAAGCGAGTTGGCGGGAAAGGAAATCGAAGGATCACCCGAAATCGTGGTTTCAAGACCGGATATGATCTCGCCAAGTGTGGCGGTGAGCAGCCGGTGAACGGCAAGCGCGCGCCGGCCCTCCTCCGTCACCTCGGCACCGCCGCCATGGGCACCCCCCGGCCGCTTGATGATCAGCGGACGCGGAAACAGGTTGTTCATGGCGTTCACCGCATCCCAGGCGGCCTTGTAGGAAAGGCCGACTGCCTTTGCGGCTGCCGAAATCGAGCCGAGACGGTCAATCTCGGCCAGAAGGGCGAAACGCTCCTCGCCGGCGCGGTCGCCGGTCTGGTTTTCGAATGTCAGTGCTGGCTGAATGCTGCCCTTGACCATATCCTTCGATCCCCTGGTTTGAGCGTTATGTAGTTCAACTACATAACGCATGACAGACTCAAAGCAAACCCTGTGCCAGAACGGAAACGCTTCGCTCAGGGGCATTCTGCCGGGCGATATCGGCTTTCCGTGTTACAAAGCCTACAATCACGGCCCCCTCAGGTCGGAAACCTGACACCAAGGCCGACATTGCTGCCGAATCATGCCCCGGCGTGAAACAGGCGCTCGGCCGGTGTCGCATTGCGGATCCGTGCCAGGCGGCTTTCCCCATCTTCCGCGCCAAAACAATCGCCGAAATCATCGCATTGTTTGCAGGACGGCGCCGTGCAGAGGACAAAGCCTTCCGCCTCACACAATGCGCGGTAGAAATATTTCTTCCACTTCATGTTTCTGGTGTTTCCCGCCGCAAGGGTCGGAAAATTCCGATAGAGCATTCGCGACAGTTCCGGCCGAGCGAAAAGGCCGAGATCCTGCCAGAGATGGTCGTCATGCATGGCGCGGCGTGCCACGATCCTGGCAAAGAGCGGTGCAAGCTCCAGACCGGGCGCAGCATGGTGGAGCAGCAATTGCCGGAGCATCTCCTCTTCCTCATCCATGACGGGGGCTTCGCAGGCAACGAAATCGAAAAGCCGGCGATCAAGGCCGGGGAAATTGCGATTGATGAGGCGGGAGAGCTCCGAGAGCGTCAGACCGGTTGCCGCACTGATGGAGGGACTTGCCCCCTCTTCCACCTCGTAGCGGGCAAGCGACAGCACGCAGGCCATCACGTGACGGTCAAAACCGGTTTCCGCATCAATCGCCGGCCATTGCGCGGCAAGAAGATAGGCATAGGTATCGGCAAACATTTCGCTCTCCTTCTTCTTAAGACCCGACTTCTGTTGACCCGGCGCTTGAGCCATCGCCTCCAAATCTCGAAAACCTGCTCTCTCTCATGCCGTCAGTCTTCAAACCGGTGCGGAAGCGCTTCGAAGCGCCAGCACGCTTCCGCACCGTTCATCCCCGTCTTGTTGGGGACGTCTCAAGCGGCAAGCGCTGCCGCCGGAACATGCGTCTGGCAACCCTTGGGACAGACCCGCGAACAGGCGCCGCAACCGATACAGGCCCCCGCCTTGTCCACCACCATGATCATGCGGTTCAGCTCACCGTCGAAATCATCATCCTCATCCTCGTCGCAGATGCCGAGAATCGCGCCCTCATCATCAACACCGTAGAGATGCATCACATCGCGCGAGCAGACCTTGTAGCAACGGCCGCAGCCAATGCAGGTCGCCCCGTCAATCGCGGTGAGATAGTCCGGCATCCAGGCCGAGCCGTCGCGGGTCTTGAAATCCTCGCTCATGCCTCGGCCTCCATCGCCGCCAGTTGCTTTTTGGCAGCGTCAAGCTCAGCAAAGACCTTGTAGGTCTTCTCGGCGACGGCGACGATCTCGCCCCAGTTGACCGGCAGATCCTCGGCCAGATCATGCAGCTCCATCTTGGCATTGCCAGCACGCGAGTTCAGCTTGCGGACCTTCTTCTGCATATCATCCAGATCGCTCATCGGTCCGCCCTCAAAGCTTTGCGACATCAGGCCAGGTCGCGACCATCGCCGCCGCCTCGGCCACCAGTTTCGACCCTGCCTCATCCATCTTTTCCAGGCTTTCAAAGCCGAAACGATGCACATCGCGCAGCGATTTCACCAGCACGACAAGCCGCCCGCAGGTCAGCAGCACACGGCCGAAGCCTTCGTGATGCATCTTCATCATCGGCGAGGCGATAATGCCGGTTTCCTTCTCGATGGCGAGACCAATGGCGGAATAGTAAATCTCCAGCCGCCACAGCACATCCGGGTCCGGATCACCGATGATCGGGATAACCTTCCGCTGCGCTTTGGTGACGATGTAATCCTCCAGGATCGAGGCATCACTGCGCCCCTCCCAGGTGTCATAGACATCCTGGGCGCGCATCAGCTGCACCAGGCTTTTCATGAAGGATGTCATTTCTCCATCCGGCGATGTGATGGCCGGCGATGCGGTGGCAAGGGGCGCAGTCTCTGTCATTCTCTCACTCCTGATCATCATCGAAATCGGGTTTCTTTGGCGCAACGCCGGCCTCGGCCAGCACCTTGCGGAGCCAGGGCGGCGGCGCGTTCTTCAGCATGGTCTGGGTGCGGGCGATCACCTCTGAGATCGGACTTTCCCCCGGGACCTTGATCGGGTGGATTTTCGCGGCAACCACTTTCGCCGCGGACGGACCGCCAATCGCCAGGCAGAAGAGCAGATGCGCACTCTTGAGCGCATCGACCTTGGGCGTGATCCGGTCATCGCCATCGGTTTTATGTTCGCCGGTCTCCGCCGAAACATCATCAAAGGCCAGCGCCTCGACAAAGCGCGCCTCCTCCGGTGTCACATCGTAAAGGGCGAAAAACCGCGCCGAGCCGAAATGGGCGTTGAGGTTCTTCATATCCTGCGTCGCAATGGCGATGCGAAGCGCGCCGGCAGGACGCTCGGGCGCAGGCCCGCGCTCGGCATCAGTGACGAGCGAGAGACGGCGGACGGTGGCTGTCATGGTCTTGCTCCCGTTTGAGGAAAGGGTTCAGGTCTTCAGGCGTGGCATGGTGATCGACAGCCTGGAAAATATTGGCGGTTTCGAAGATCAGGTTGCGCGCGCCCTCATAGAGAATGGTCTTGCGGTGCTGGCTGCCAAGCCGGTCGAATACCGGAAAGCCAACCCGCATCAGCGGCAGGTGCAGCCGGGCGGCGGCCTGTCGGCCATGGGCATGGGTGACGAGAAGATCAGCGCCGGCAGCGCCCGCCATGGCCTCGAAATCGGAAAGATCACCCACCTTGACCTTGTCGACCGGCACATGGGGCAGAACCTTCGAGGCGCCCGTGGTGGTGACGGCAGTGACGATTTCGGCGCCAAGCCCGAGAAAGAAGGTCGAGAACTGGTAGAGAAGATCCGGCTC
Organism: Martelella sp. HB161492; assembly: GCF_013184775.1. Taxonomy (GTDB): domain Bacteria; phylum Pseudomonadota; class Alphaproteobacteria; order Rhizobiales; family Rhizobiaceae; genus Martelella. The sequence goes on along the minus strand of NZ_JAATVV010000010.1, from coordinate 132,548 downwards.
GGCGGCGATGGCGATCTTCTTTCCGGAAAAGAAGAAATGCCCGTCGAGCAGCGCATCCTGCAGCTGCGCCCGGCGACGGCGGATCTTTGCCGGCACCTTTTGCCCTGAAAGGGTGGCCAGCAGCTGAATGAAACGGTCTGCCGCCTTCAGGCCGGTCAGCTGGCGAAACAGCGTGTAATCAAGCCCGGTTCGGCGCTTCAGCGCCTCTGCCGGACCACGCATATGTTCACCGACGGCAATCACATGGGCGCAGCTTCCCAGATCACGGATATCCTCCACGGTGGTGCCGCCATAGGTGGTCGGGATCCAGCGATCCGGCACCGTGCCATCCAGCGCACCGGAAATATCCGGCAGGATAACCGGCGTGAGCGAGAAGGCCTCGGCACTGTCGCGCAGGTCCTCGATATCGGCCACGGTGAGATTGGATCCGGCCAGGATCGCGATTTTCTGCGGATTGCGCGGGGCGATGGTCTCAAGCGTGATGGTCTCAATCATCGCGGTCACGGCCCGCGCCCAGCCCTCCTCGATCGACCCCTCGAAATCGGGCGTCGAGGCAAAGACGACCTCGGTGCCTTCAAGCTCCGCCGCACGCTTTTTCCGGATGCGCGCAAGATCGCCAGCAAAGTCCTCGCCGCGCGTTTCGACAAGTGCCGTCGTGCAAAGCCCGATCAGCTTCGGCTTGGAGCGGTTCTTGATGTTGAGGATCGCCTCTTCCATGTGATCGGCACCGCCGAGAATGGTGGCAACCTCATCCATCGCCGTTGTCTGCAGCGGGATCGCTTCCTTGAAATGGCGGACAAACAGGACAAGCGCAAAGGCCGTACAGCCCTGAGAACCGTGAAACAGCGGCATGGCGCCGTCAACACCGAGATAGGCATAGGCAGCCCCCAGCGTCTGCGAGGATTTCAGCGGATTTTCGGCCGCATATTTGCTCTGGCTGACAATTTCGACCATCAGCAGTCTCCCGTCTCATCGACAACACTGGTCTCGAATTTTCGGAATGCATGAACCGGCGCAGTGATTTCAGCGTCGACAGCCCCGCCATCGTCATCACTGCAGACGACAAGATTGCCGTCGGCATCAAAGGGAGCGGGTTCGCGCACTGCGGCGAAGACCGGGTTGTGAATGGCAAGGTCGATCTGGCGCACCAGTTCGACAATGCCGTCATAGCCGGCATAGGGGTTGTGGCGCTCCTGATTGATGTCGAGCCAGGGCATCTTGGCCTTCAGCGCGATAAACTGGGTGCGCCCGCCCGACAGCATGATATCGGCGCGGTTTTCCTTCAGCATGGCGTAGATCTCCTTCGGTGCCATTGCCTCGAAGGAATGGTTCTCCCCCTTGAAGATCGCCTTGATCCGCTCCTTGTCCTCGTCGGTCGATTTCTTCACCGAGGTGGCGACGATCTCCATGCCGGCATATTGCAGCGCATTGACCACCGACCAGCTTTTCACCCCGCCGGTATTGAGCAGCACCCGCTTGCCGGCCAGACGCGGGCGGAAGGCAGCAAGGCGTTGATTGGCAAGCGCCTCTTCCCCGGCAATCAGCGCCTCGGTGCGGGCGAGAAGATCGCGCGGTGCGCCGCGTGACACCAGCATGGTCGCCAGCTGCCGCAACGCCTCCGACGTATCGGAAACGCCATAGAAAGAGCCTTCGAAATAGGGAATGCCGTAGCGCTCCTCCATCTTGCGGGCGAGGTTGATCAGCGCTGTGGAACAGACCATCATCGTCGCATTGGCACGGTGCGCGGTGGCGATGTCATGATAGCGCGCATCGCCCGGAAAGACGCAGCGAATGCGCATGCCAAGCTTTTCGATCAGCGGCTTCACCGACCAGAATTCGCCCGAAAGGTTATATTCGCCGAGAATGTTGATATCGAGCGGCGAGATGTCGTCAGGCTCACGCGTGCCGATGACATGATCGAGCATCGCCTCGCCGGCAAGCTTGTTGCCGAGATTTTTCGAACCAACAAAGCCCGGTGCATTGACGGGAATGACCGGAAGGCCGAATTTCTCCGCTGCCCGGCGACAGACGGCGTCGATGTCATCACCGATCAGTGCGGTGACACAGGTGGAATAGACGAAGATCGCCGGCGGCGCATATTTCTCGGCAATCTCGCGGATGGCACGAAAGAGCTTTTTCTCCCCCTGGCCCATGACGATATCGAGCTCGGTGAGATCGGTGGTGAAGGAGCGGCGCCACAGATCCGGGCCCGAGGACGCCGCATGACGGTTGTCCCAGCTATTGCCCTCGCAGGCCAGCGGCGCATGGATCAGATGGGCGACATCAGTCACCGGCTGCAGCACGATCTTGGCACCGTCAAAGGCGCAGCCGCCGGCCGCCGCCCCGGGCGTCAGCGGCTTGGAACAGCCTTTCTTTCGGGCTTTTTCACCCTTGGCCTGGTTCTTGTCACAGCCCGGCTCGTTGAAGAGATCGTCCAGTTTCGCCTTCAGTTCCGCCATGTCAGTACACCTTCCGCTTTGATGTCACTTGCGGTGAAAACCGGCCGCACGAAGGGACTGTGCGGCCGGTCGACTACGCCTATCGAGTGAGATCGAAGGAGTAGTCGGTTTTGCCGGGGATTTCCGTTTCGCGGTCGGCGATGTCGAAGAACTTGTCGAGGATCTCGGTCAGCACGCGCAGCCCGCCCTGATAGCCCATGGTGGGGAAGCGGTGATGGTGATGCCGGTCGAAGATCGGGAAGGTCAGCCGCAGCAACGGCGTGCCGGTATCGCGTTCGAGATATTTGCCATAGGACGAGCCGATCAGGAGATCGACCGGTTCCGTGAACATCAGCGAACGCATGGCCCAGAGATCCTTGCCCGGCCAGGCCTTGCAGTCCTTGCCGAAGGCAGAAGTGTCGAACAGATCCTGCATCTCCTGCGCCCAGGCCTTGCCGCCATTGGTGGCCAGGCAATGGACCGGCTCGCCGCCGGTTTCCAGAATGAAGCGGGCCATGGCATAGACGAAATCCGGATCGCCATAGATCGCATAGCGCTTGCCATGCAGATAGGCCTGACTGTCGGCCATGGCATCGACGAGGCGGCCACGCTCCATTCTGAGCGCTTCCGGAATCTCCTTGCCGGTCATTTCCGAGACCTTCATCAGCAGATCATCCGTGCCGCGAACGCCCATCGGATAGTGCAGCGAAGCGGTCTTCTGGCCCTGTTCGGCGCAATATTCCAGCGTCTTTCTGGTGCAGTAATGCTGCAGCGACAACGTCCATTCGGCGTTCAGCGCATCGGCAATATCGTCAAGCTTCGTGCCGCCGTCATACATGCGAAACTCGCCGTCCGAGGGCGTGTCATAGGTGTCGGAGGCATCCTGAATGAAGGTGTAGTCGACACCCATCAGCGCCAGCATGCGCTTCAGCTCGCGATTATTGCCGACGCAATAGCCGTCGAAACCGGGGATCAGATTGAACCGGCCAGTCAATTCCTCGCGGGTCTTGCCCTTCCAGAAATGCTCGAAAACACCGCGCACCATATTGTCATAGCCATCGACATGGGAGCCGACGAAAGCAGGCGTGTGAGCGAAGGGAACATCGAAGTCCTTCGGCACCGAGCCTTCATTCTTGGCATTTTCGATGAAGCCATGCAGGTCATCGCCGATGACTTCGGCCATGCAGGTGGTGGAGACGGCAATCATCTTCGGCTCATAGAGCGAATAGGTGTTGGCGAGACCGTCGATCATGTTCTTCAGCCCGCCGAACACCGCAGCATCCTCGGTCATCGACGAGGAGACGGCCGAAGCCGGCTCCTTGAAGTGGCGCGACAGATGCGAGCGGTAATAGGCGACGCAGCCCTGCGACCCGTGAACGAAGGACATGGTGCGCTCGAAGCCGGCAGCGGCAAACACCGCACCGAGCGGCTGACAGGCCTTGGCCGGATTGACGACGAGCGCCTCGCGGGCGAGGTTCTTCTCGCGATAGTCCCACGACTTGGTGAATTCGCGCTGGTCATCCACCCATTCGCCCGGATGCGGGCATTCGAAGTTTTCCTTCTTGTTCCTGAGCATTTCGACATATTCGGGCTCACGGAACAGGGGCGCGTGGTCGAGTACTTTATCAGCCGACTGTGGCATGACGATCACCTCTTTGCCCGGCAGCTCCATTCGGCGGCACGGGCGCTTGAAAGGGGAATTGATGGGCTTTTCGGAGCCCGGTTCTCATGCATGGCGGGCCGTGACGGGGACGGCCCGGGCCGAAATCATTCCGCCGCCAGAAGCTGCGAGGGATTTGCCTTCTTCTTCCAGGGGGCGTCATAAAGACCCCAGACCGGGTTGTTGATGGCGAGATCCATGTCGCGGGCGAAGATCGCAAAGCCGTCATAGCCGTGATAGGGGCCGGAATAGTCCCAGCTATGCATCTGGCGGAAGGGAACGCCCATCTTCTGGACCGGGTATTTTTCCTTGATGCCGGAGCCGACCAGATCGGGGCGGATACCCTCGATGAACTTTTCCAGCTCATAGCCGGTGACATCGTCATAGATCAGCGTGCCGTCCTTCACGTAATGGCCGGTGCGCTGGTAGTCGTCGTTATGGGCAAACTCGTAACCCGTTCCGACGATCTTCATGCCGAGATCCTCATAGGCTGTCATGACGTGACGCGGGCGCAGGCCGCCGACATAGAGCATCACCGTCTTGCCATCGAGGCGCGGCCTGTATCTGGCGATGACCGCATCGACCATCGGCTGGTACTTGGCGATGACGGCTTCCGCCTTTTCCTCGATTTCCGGGCCGAAATGCTTGGCGATCGCGCGCAGCGAGGCGGCAATCTGCGAGGGGCCGAAGAAATTATATTCCATCCAGGCGATGCCGTATTTTTCTTCCATGTAGCGGCAGATATAGTTCATCGACCGGTAGCAATGGATCAGGTTGAGCTTCGCCTTGGGGGCGCGCTCCATCTCCGCCAGCGTCGCATCACCCGACCAATTGCCGACAACGCGAAGGCCCATTTCCTCCAGCAGAATGCGCGAGGCCCAGGCATCACCACCGATATTGTAGTCGCCGACAATGTTCACATCGTAGGGACCGGTTTCGAAATCGGCGTGCTTGTCTTCGTCTTCCAGCACCCAGTCGCGGATCGCATCATTGGCGATGTGGTGGCCAAGCGACTGGGACACGCCGCGAAAGCCCTCGCAGCGCACCGGAACGATGGTCTTGTTGAGCTCTTTCTTCTTCTTGCGCGACACCGCTTCGATGTCGTCCCCGATGAGGCCAATCGGACATTCGGACTGGACCGAGATCCCCTTGGCAAGCGGAAACAGCTCTTCGATCTCGTCGATCACCTTTTCGAGCTTCTTGTCGCCGCCGAAAACGATGTCCTTCTCCTGAAAGTCGGAGGTGAACTGCATGGTGACGAAACTGTCGATGCCGGTCTGACCGATGTAGTAGTTGCGGCGTTGTGACCAGGAATATTGACCGCAGCCGACAGGACCATGGGAAATATGGACCATGTCCTTGACCGGGCCCCAGACAACGCCCTTGGAACCGGCATAGGCGCAGCCACGGATGGTCATGACGCCGGGAATGGATTTGATGTTGGACTTGACCGAGCATTCCGATACGGGCTCGGCGCTTCCTTCGCCCTCGGTGGCCTTGGCGACCGAGAGGTGCTTCTTGCGGCGCTTGGCCGCCTTGTCGGGATATTTCGACAGCACGTCCTCGATCAGTTTCTCGTGGAGCTGGCTGTCATTTTCGTAATCGAGGCTCATGGCTTTGCCTTTTTCAACGGGTCAGAAAAACGCGCCGTCGGCGCCGGTGGATATGTCGCGGGCGCGGCGGGTCAAGGCCGCCGCCCCCGCTTGCGCCACGCCTATTCGGCGGCAGCTTCCTTGGCGGCGAGCTCGGCAAGCATCTGCTCGTCGGTCTTCATGATGCCGAAGTCGAGCAGCATGTCTTCCAGCTCTTCCATGGTGATCGGGGTCGGGATGGTGCCCTGTCCGGAATTGGCATGGATCTTGTTGGCAAGCTGACGATATTCTTCGGCCTGCTGGCTGTTCGGCGCATATTGGATGACCGTCTGCTTGCGCAGTTCGGCGTGCTGAACGATGTTGTCGCGCGGCACGAAGTGGATCAGCTTGGAGTTCAGGCGTGCAGCAAGCGCTTCGGCCAGATCCAGTTCGCGGTCGGTCTGGCGCTCGTTGCAGATCAGGCCGCCGAGGCGGACGCCGCCGGAATTGGCGTATTTGAGAATGCCCTTGGCAATGTTGTTGGCGGCATAGAGCGCCATCATCTCGCCGGACATGACGATGTAGATTTCCTGCGCCTTGTTTTCGCGGATCGGCATGGCGAAACCGCCACAGACGACGTCGCCGAGCACGTCATAGGAAACATAGTCGACATCATCATAGGCGCCGTTTTCCTCGAGAAAGTTGATCGAGGTGATAACGCCGCGGCCGGCACAGCCGACACCCGGCTCCGGGCCGCCGGATTCAACGCATTTGATGCCCTTGTAGCCCATCTTCAGGACGTCCTCGAGTTCGAGATCCTCGACCGAGCCTTCCTGGGCGGCGAGATGCAGAACCGTGTCCTGGGCCTTGGAATTGAGGATGAGGCGGGTGGAGTCCGCCTTCGGGTCGCAGCCGACAATCAGGATCTTCTGACCCAGATCGACGAGTGCGGCCAGCGTATTCTGGGAGGTGGTGGACTTGCCGATGCCACCCTTGCCGTAAAATGCGATCTGACGCAGACCGGACATATCGTCTTCCTTCCTTCGCTTGTGACAAACGGAGCGGGTTCATTCCCTTGAGCTCCTCCGGCCGGCAGTCTCGACCGCCGCCGATCCATACCTTTCAAGCGCCGTGCCAGTTTGCATTCCGCAGTATCATGACTAAAATTATATGTTTATTTTCAATGATTTAAATTCGTTAAGACGCACGCAACCGCACCCAACAGCCGCCAAACAGTTCCTGTCGCACACCCGACAAAAGCGACAGTTCCTGTCCGTTTGGGCAGTTGCGCAATCGCTGTGGCACTGTCAGACTGGTCCCTGAAAACAGCGAGACAAGCGAGACCCGGGCACCATGACAGAAAGCCTTCACCTGCCGCTGATCCTGCTGGCGGCCTTCATGGCAACCGCCTCGCCGGGACCGGCAACACTTGCCATTGCCGGAACATCCCTGTCGTCCGGCAGGCACGCCGGACTGGCGGTGGCGCTGGGCGTTGCCACCGGCTCGCTCAGCTGGTCGCTTGCCGCAGCCTTCGGCCTTGCCGCCCTTATGGCGGCCAGCGTCACGCTGTTTGAGGTTCTGCGCTATGCCGGTGCGGCCTATCTCGGTTTTCTCGCCTATAAGGCGGCCCGCGCGGCCATGAAAAAGGGTGAGCCTGCCAGCCGCGCGCTCGCCGCTGCCTCGACCAGGCGCCTTTATATAAAGGGGTTGATGCTGCATCTTACCAATCCCAAGGCGATCTTCTTCTTTGCGGCGCTCTATTCCGTCGGCGTGCCAGCACAGGCGGGCGCTGCAACTCTGGCCGAGGTCATCATCGCCGTTGGTCTTCAAAGCACGGCTGTCTTCGTCACCTATGCGATGCTGTTTTCGCTCTCTGGTGTGGCCCGCCTCTATCGCCGGCTCAACCGTGTCTTCGAGGCCTGCTTTGCGGCCGTTTTCGGCCTGGCCGCCATCAAGGTCCTGACGACCCGCCTTGGCTGATGTCGGACTTTTGACAAAAGACATGTTTTCTGTCGCAGACACGACGTTGTCGGATTCTCGACATCCGACAAAATAAGCATAACACACTGACATATAATGCTTATTTCCAGTGGCACGATATCTGCATGGTCATCATCGCGAAAAACCCGTTTCAAGGAGTTGAGCGATGATCACACTGACAGACAACGCGGCAGCCGCCGTCAAATCCGCACTTTCCCAGGCAAAGGGTCCGGCCGAGGGGCTTCGGATCATGGTCGAGGCCGGCGGCTGTGCCGGGTTCAAATATATGATGGGGCTGGAGACGGCGACCCGTGACGGCGACGCCGTGATCGAAAGCGGTGGCGTCAAGGTTTTCGTCGATCAGGCCTCGCAGGCCCATGTGGCCGGCATGACGGTCGATTTCATCACCGGTCTGGAATCCTCAGGCTTCGTGTTCGAGAACCCGAATGCGAGCAACAAGTGCTCCTGCGGCAAGTCGTTCGGTTGAGGAGACGATCATGGACGCGATCATGACCCGCCCGGATGCTGCGGACACATCAGACACCGCAGACGCGCTTGCCGCTGTCAAATACCGGCTGATTGAAAAGGCAATCGACGATTTGCGGCCGCGTCTTGCCCGTGATGGCGGCGATTGCGAGCTCGTCGGCGTCGAGGGCAATACGGTGAAGCTGAAGCTCACCGGCACCTGTGTCGGCTGCCAGCTGGCGGCTCTCACCATGAACGGCATTCGCCAGAAGCTGATCGAGGCAACCAATCTTCCGCTCAGGATCCAGCCGGTGATGAGCGCCTGAGCGGGACGATCACGCCACTTCAACGGGATGACGACGATGCTGACCTATCTCGACAACAATGCCACGACCCGGCCCGATCCGGCCGTCGTCGCAGCCATGCTGCCCTATTTCGGCGCGAATTTCGGCAATGCCTCGGCGAAGCATCAGGCCGGTGCGGCAGCGGCAGCGGCGGTTCGAAAGGCCCGCAGATCGGTGCAGCATCTGGTCGGCGCCCGTTCCGATAGCGAGATCCTGTTCACCTCCGGCGGCAGCGAGGGCGACAACGCCGCCATCCGCGCCGGCCTTGCCGCCATGCCCGGTCGCAGCGAGATCGTCACCACCACCGTCGAGCACCCCGCCATCCTGACGCTGTGCCGCCACCTCGAGGCGCGTGAGGGCGTGCGGCTTCGGCTTGTTCCGGTCGATCGCAATGGCGCGCTCGATCTCGAAGCGCTCAGAGCCGCCATTGGCCCGAAAACCGCACTCGTCAGCACCATGGCCGCCAATAATGAGACCGGGATCACCTTTCCGCTGAAGGCGATCGGCGAGATCGCCCATGCCGCCGGTGCGCTGTTCCATGTCGATGCCGTGCAGGCGGCGGGCCGCATCCCGGTCAATATCGTCGCCGATGATATCGACATGCTGACACTCTCGGCCCACAAACTGCACGGGCCGCAGGGGATCGGCGCGCTCTATCTGCGGAAGGGGATTGGCTTCTCACCGCTGATCCATGGCGGCACGCAGCAGCGCGGCCGCCGCGCCGGCACCGAAAATCTCGCCGGAACCGTTGGCTTCGGCATCGCCGCCGATCTCGCCGTGCTGCGGATGGCTGACGATGCCCGCCGGATGGCGGCACTGCGCGACCGGCTCGAAGCGGGCATTCTCAGCCTCTCGCCGCAGGCGCTTCCGCTCGGCCGCGGGTCTGACCGGCTTGCCAATACATCACTGATCATCTTCCGCCGTTTCGATGCCGATGCGCTGCTCACCAGGCTTGATCGCGCCGGCATCTGCTGTTCCGCCGGCTCGGCCTGCGGGGCCGGGCAATTGCTGCCAAGCCCGGTTCTGCTCGCCATGGGCTTTAGCGAGGCGGATGCGCGCGCCGGCTTGCGCTTTTCGCTGTCACGCGAAACCACGGCTGCGGAGATTGATCACGTCCTTGCCGTTCTGCCGCAAATCCTGAAGGCCGAGACACCTTCCCGTCCTGAAAAGGCTGAAGCCCATGTCTGACGATCCGCTGTCTGAACCGCGCATGATATTCCTCAACGACACCACGCTGCGCGATGGTGAACAGGCGCCAGGCGTCGCCTTCAGCCTGACCGACAAATTGCAGCTTGCAGAGGCGCTGGCGGCAAGCGGCGTGCCGGAACTGGAGATCGGCACACCGGTGATGGGGGCTGACGAGATCGCCGCGATCCGCGCCGTCTCGGCCCTCGACCTGCCGCTCAGGCTGATGGCCTGGTGCCGGATGAGCGAGCGAGACCTGGCAGCCGCCCGGGCTTCCGGCGTGACGGCGGTGAACCTGTCGCTGCCCGCCTCAGACCTGCAGCTTTCCGCCAAGCTCGGCATTGGCCGAGAAGCCGCACTGGCGCGGATTGACCAGATGGTGCGCCAGGCCAAACAGGCCGGGCTTGAGGTGGCGGTTGGCTGCGAGGATGGCTCGCGCGCCGATCCTGCCCATCTTGGCAACGTCATCCGTGTCGCCGCTGAAGCCGGTGCCTTCCGTGTCCGGATCGCCGACACGGTCGGCATTCTTGACCCGTTCTCAACCTTCGGGCTGTTGCAGCCGCTCAGCGAAAACGCGCCGGTTCCGCTGGAATTTCACGCCCATAATGATCTCGGACTGGCAACGGCGAATGCGCTGGCCGCGGTGAAAGCGGGGGTCAGCCACCTTTCAGTCACCGTCGGCGGCCTTGGCGAGCGCGCCGGCAATACGCCGCTTGAGGAGATCGCGGTGGCGCTTTCCACCCGGAATGACTGCGTCACCGGCATAGATCTGCAAAGCCTCACGGCACTGGCCGAACAGGTGGCGGAGGCCTCAGGCCGGGCGATTGCGCCGGGCAAGGCGATCGTCGGCCGCGATGTCTTTACCCATGAAAGCGGCATCCATGTTGCGGGTCTGCTGAAGGACAGCCGCACCTATCAGGGCATCGACCCGGCCATCATCGGCCGCTGCCACCGCATTGTCATCGGCAAGCATTCCGGCGCCGCGGCCGTCTGCCACGTTCTGGCGGAAAAAGGCATTACCGCCGATCCCGAACTTGCCGCCCTTCTCGTCGCGCGGATCCGCCGCCATGCCGTCGATACGCGCCGCACCATCCCGCCGGAGGATCTTGTCCGGCTCTATTCGACCCTTGAACGCGAAAGCCCGGCTTCCGCCGGCAGCAGGGAGACTGGTCCATGAGTTCATGTTCATCGACACCACAAATCGATGTGAAGGATATATTGAAGCGGCTGAAGCAGTTGTCCTCGGCAGAGGATTTCTTCATGGCACTTGGTGTCTTCTACGATCCGAAAGTGCTGGATGTGGCGCGGCTGCATATTCTGAAGCGCATGGGACAATATCTGGCGGAAGAGGATTTTGACGACCTTCCCGACAGCATCATTGCCGCCCGTGCCCGCGCGACGCTGGAGCGCGCCTATGGCGAATTTGAAAGCGCCTCACCATTGTCGAAGCGGGTTTTCAAGGTGCTGAAAGACCATGATCCCGACCGGCCGGCAGAGGAACGCGGTGCCTTCGTGCCGCTTTCGGCCATCCTCGGCCCGATCGACGACATTTAGGTTCGCTGAAGCGCAGGCTGTGCCAACTTGGGCGGGTTCTTCGGGACCCGCCCTTTTTTCACCCCGGACGCTGGCTGTCGCTGATCCGACGCGGCTGTGTCGCAAGGCCGACAAAGACCAGCCCGTCCTGCCACACTCCGAAAATAAACATATAAAAATCAATAATTTAATCCATAGGCCGAGGCGTGGCACGCTTTATGCTTTTTCTTTGCCAGAGATATTTCAAGCGCGAAAGGCGGACAAACATGCATATTGTCGTCTGTATCAAGCAGGTTCCAGACTCAGCGCAGATCCGTGTCCACCCGGTCACCAATACGATCATGCGACAGGGCGTGCCGACCATCATCAATCCCTATGATCTCTTCTCGCTGGAAGAGGCACTGCGCCTTCGCGATACCCATGGCGGCGCCGTGACCGTTCTGAGCATGGGGCCTCCGATGGCGGCTGACGCGCTGCGCAAGGCACTCGCCTATGGCGCTGACCGCGCCGTGCTGCTGACGGACCGCTATTTCGCCGGCTCCGACACGCTGGCCACCTCGTTTGCGCTGTCGGCGGCCATCGAAAAGATCGGCCGCGATTTCGGCACCCCCGATGTCGTGTTCACCGGCAAGCAGACGATTGACGGCGACACCGCGCAGGTTGGCCCCGGCATTGCCAAGCGGCTCGGTCTCAACCAGCTCACCTATGTCGCCAGGATCGGATCGCTTCAGCTGGAAGAGCGCACCATCACTGTCGAGCGCCGTGCCGAAGGCGGCGTGCAGGTGCTGAAGACGCAACTGCCCTGCCTCATCACCATGCTGGAAGGCACCAATGATATCCGCCGCGGATCGTTGAACGACGCATTGCGCGCTGCCCGCGCCGAGGTGATCACCTGGTCGGCGGCAGAGGCTGGCATCGAGGATCTGCTGAAATGCGGCCTGCGCGGCTCGCCCACCGTGGTGAAGCGGATTTTCTCGCCGCAGCCGCGCTCGGAAAAAGCGGCCATCCTTGCCGTTGCCGATGACAATCCCCGCGATCTCGCCGAGGCGCTGATCGAAGATCTGATGAAACGACAGCCCCATCTCGAAGCCGATCTGGCCGAGCTGGCCCAGCGCTGAAAGGGACAAGACCATGCCCGAGGCAAAACCCGCCCCCCGTCCTGCTGCCGGTCGCGGCGGCATGAAGAAAGAACTGCCGGACCATTTCAAGGCCTATCGCCATGTCTGGGTTGCCGTCGAGATGGAACGTGGCATCGTCCATCCGGTTTCCTTCGAGCTTTTGGGCGAAGGCCGCAAGCTCGCCGACAAGCTTGGTGTCGAGCTGGCCGCCGTCGTCATGGGACCGCCGGGCGAAGCAACACGCCATGCCATGGCCGAAGCCTTCTGCCATGGCGCCGACATGGCCTATCTGGTGGAAGACGACATCCTCCATGACTATCGCAACGAACCCTATACCAGGGCGCTGACCGATCTGGTCAACGCTCACAAGCCCGAGATCCTGCTGCTTGGCGCCACCACGCTTGGCCGCGACCTTGCCGGATCGGTTGCCACCACGCTGAAGACGGGCCTCACCGCCGACTGCACCGAGCTCGATGTCGACGATGACAAGTCGCTGGCCGCCACCCGGCCGACTTTCGGCGGCTCGCTGCTCTGCACCATCTATACACTGAATTTCCGGCCGCAGATGGCAACCGTCCGCCCCCGCGTGATGTCGATGCCCGAACGCGTCGAACGCCCGGTCGGCAAGGTCGTCGAGGTGAAGCTTGATCTCAAGGAAGAAAGCATCATCACCAAGATCCTGGATTTTATTCCCGATGCCCAGTCGCACAAGGCCAATCTTGCCTATGCCGATGTCGTCGTTGCCGGCGGCATGGGACTTGGCGCGCTGGAAAACATGCAGCTGGTCAAGAACCTGGCGGCGGCGCTCGGCGCCGAATATGGCTGTTCGCGGCCCGTGGTGCAGAAAGGCTGGATGCCGGCGGAACGTCAGGTCGGACAGACCGGCAAGACTATCCGCCCGAAACTCTATATCGCCGCCGGCATTTCCGGCGCGATCCAGCATCGCGTGGGCGTCGAGGGCGCCGATCTGATCGTCGCCATCAATACCGATCCCTCGGCGCCGATCTTCGATTTCGCCCATGTCGGGCTCGTAACCGATGCCGTCAGGTTCCTGCCGGCACTGACGGAAGCCTTCAAGCGGCGCCTGTCGCCGCATAACCGCGACAAGCTCGCAAGCTGACGGAGAGTGGACCATGATTGATGAAAAATTCGATGCCATCGTCGTTGGCGCCGGCATGGCCGGCAATGCGGCAGCCTATGTCATGGCCAAGAAGGGCATGAAGGTGCTGCAACTGGAACGCGGCGAATATTCCGGCTCCAAGAATGTCCAGGGTGCCATCATGTATGCCAACATGCTGGAAAAGATCATTCCGGATTTTCGCGAGGATGCGCCGCTGGAGCGTCACATCGTCGAGCAGCGATTCTTCATGATGAATGATACCTCCCATACCGGCATGCAGTATCGTTCGGATGATTTCAACGAAGAGAAGCCGAACCGTTACACCATCATCCGCTCGCAATTTGACAAGTGGTTCAATGCCAAGGTCCGTGAGGCCGGCGCCACCGTGCTCTGCGAGACGACGGTGACCGAACTGGTGCGCGACACCAAAGGCAAGGTGATCGGGGTCAAGACCGACCGCACCGGCGGCGCGATCATGGCTGATGTCGTTGTGCTCGCCGAAGGCGTCAACGGACTGCTTGCCACCCGCGCCGGGCTGCGCCACACGCCAAAGGCGGAAACGGTGGCGCTGGCGGTGAAGGAAATGCATTTCCTCCCCGAAGAGGTGATCTGCCAGCGTTTCGGCCTGACCGGCAATGAGGGCGTCGTGGTCGAGGCGATCGGCACCTTTTCCAAGGGCATGACCGGTCTTGCCTTCCTCTACACCAACCGGGAATCGATCTCGCTCGGCGTCGGCTGCCTGGTCTCCGAATTCGCCGAACAGCAGGAAAGCCCCTATGACATGCTGGAGGTGCTGAAGCGCCATCCCTCGATCAAGCCGCTGATCGCCGGTTCCGAGGTGAAGGAATATTCGGCGCATCTGATCCCGGAGGGCGGGTTCAAGGCCGTGCCGCAGCTCTATGGCGATGGCTGGGTGCAGGTGGGGGATGCGGCGCATTTCAACAATGCCGTCCACCGCGAGGGCTCCAATCTGGCGATGACCTCTGGCCGGATGGCGGCGGAGGCCATCTTCGATATCAAGACCCGGCATGAGCCGATGACAAGCGCCAATCTGGCGCTCTACAAGAAGAAGCTCGACAATTCCTTTGTCATGAAGGACCTGAAGAAGCTGAAGCAGATGCCGGCGCTGATGCATACCAATTCGAAGAACTTCTTCCTCACCTATCCCGAGCTTACCAACAAGGCGATGCAGAATTTCCTGCGCGTCGACGGCACGCCGAAACGCACTGCCGAGCTTTCGATCATGAAGAATTTCATCCGCGGGCGCTCCGCCGTCGGACTGATGTCCGATGCCGTGCGCTTTGCCTTTGCCTGGCGTTGAAACCAACCAGATCCCGGAGACGACAATGACAACCATGGTGAAAAAGGTCCGCGTCGAGGACAAGCTCTACCAGAACCGCTATCTGGTCGATGTCGGACGCCCGCATATCAAGGTCATGCCGCATGAGACGCCGAGCGCCAATCTTCTGGCCCTCACCAAGGTCTGCCCGGCCAAATGCTATGAACTCAACGACAAGGGCCAGGTGGAAATCACCGCCGATGGCTGCATGGAATGCGGGACCTGTCGGGTTCTGTGTGAGGCCGCCGGCGACATTCAGTGGGACTGGCCGCGCGGCGGCTACGGCGTGCTGTTCAAGTTCGGCTGACGGCTATTGCGCCGCTGAAAAGCCGGCATCTGATCGGACGACAGCGCTTGCACGCTCTGGTCGAGCGCGGTCGCACCATCGGTCCGGATCGAAATTTGCGCATTGCGGCATAAATTTCAGCCGGGCATCAGGTTCGAAAATCGATCTTTCCGTGAGACTTTATCCTGTTCGAATATCTGGTGAATTGGCCGTCCCGGCACGAATATTTTTACATTGCACTGCGCAAAAATCCCGTAATTTCGGGCTTTTTGACGATTCATAATTGACAATAATGAGAACCATTCTATCCTTGTCAGAAATCAGAAAAATACAACCCTTGAGGACACTGCCCGGGACTTTTCGCTGTCGAATGGCATCCAGGTTGATGCGGTCGCGAAGCGCCTGTTGCGCTCTTTGCACCGCAAAAGGCGGTGTCCATGGCAAATGCTAATACAACTCAGCGCCCGGCGCGAACGGCCGATATTTCACTGAGCGGCATTTACGAGATTTCCAAGATTCTCGCCGAGCCCGCCCGGCTTGAGCTGACGCTTGCCAATGTCGTCAACATCCTGTCGTCGTTCCTGCAGATGCGCGGCGGCGCCATTGTCGTGATTGATGAGAACGGCCTGCCGGAGCTTTCTGCCATTGCCGGAACGTCGCTGCCGACGGATACGGAGCACAGCCCGCCGGTGCCGCAGGCCGTGATTGACGAGATCGTCGCCACGGCAACGCCACTGGTGATACCCGATGTCGCGGAAAGCGGCCTGTTTCACAAACAGCGCGACGGCAAGCCCATTGCCTTCATCGGTGTGCCGGTCAAGGCGGCCTACAAGGTGCTTGGGACACTGTCGATCGACCGCGAGCGCGATGGCTCCAATCTCTTTCGCTATGACGACGATGTGCGCTTTCTCACCATGGTCGCCAATCTGGTCGGCCAGACCATCCGCCTGCACCGGCTTTTGAGCGAGGACCGGCAGCGCATGCTGGAACAGCAGCGGCGGCTGGAAAAATCGCTGGAAGATGGCTCGCGCCGGCGGTTGCGCAAGGCGGGCCTTGACGGAATGGCCAGCGGCATCGTCGGATCGTCACCTGCGGTCAAGCGCGTCCTTGAAATGGTCGAGATCGTTGCCGGCACCAATTCCACCGTGCTTTTGCGCGGTGAAAGCGGCACCGGCAAGGAGCTTTTCGCCCAGACCATTCATGCGCTGTCGAAGCGCAAGGACGCCCCCTTCATCAAGCTCAACTGTGCTGCCCTGCCCGAAAGCGTGCTGGAATCGGAGCTTTTCGGCCATGAAAAGGGTGCCTTTACCGGTGCCACCAGCCAGCGCATGGGCCGCTTCGAAATCGCCAATGGCGGTACGCTTCTGCTGGACGAGATCGGCGAGATTTCCCCGGCCTTTCAGGCCAAGCTGCTGCGCGTGCTGCAGGAGGGCGAGTTCGAACGCGTCGGCGGCAACAAGACGATCAAGGTTGATGTGCGGCTGATCTGCGCCACCAACAAGGATCTCGAAGAAGCGGTGCGCAAGGGCGATTTCCGCGCCGATCTCTACTACCGCATCAATGTCGTGCCGATCATCCTGCCGCCGCTGCGGGAGCGGTCCGGTGATATTCCGCCGCTGGCCGAAAGCTTCCTCACCCGCTTCAATCAGGAGAACCGCCGTCATTTGAGCTTTGACGGGCGCGCGCTCGACCTGATGTCGAAATGCTTCTTCCCCGGCAATGTCCGTGAACTGGAAAACTGCGTCCAGCGCACCGCAACCCTTGCCCGCGACGAGGTGATCCAGGCGCGCGATCTCGCCTGCTCCAGTGGCCACTGTCTGTCCGCCCTGCTCTGGACCGGGCCGGGCCAACAGATGAGCGGCGGCGAACAGATCTCAGCGCTCGCCGAGGGCCGGACCATGCCGATGGGCGCGACACCGCCGCGCCCCGATCCCCATCCCCATAACGATCCCAGCAAGGCCTGCGATCCGGATGATCCGAGCTGTCCCGCCAAGGGCGCAAGGCTGACGGAGCGCGAGAGACTGATTGAGGCGATGGAAAAATCTGGCTGGGTGCAGGCCAAGGCCGCCAGGCTCCTGGGCCTGACACCGCGCCAGGTTGGCTATGCGCTGCGCCGCCATGACATACCGGTGAAACGGTTTTGATCGCGCTTTCCCCGGCGACGGTCCGAGACACCGCGTCGCTTCGTCGATGCGGTGTTTTCGTGCGCGCAAAACCTATAATCAGCTGACGTCTGACAGCACCTGATCAAGCGCCGAGACGAAGAATTCTGACTGTTCCGCCGTAAAGATCAGCGGCGGCCGGATTTTCAGCGTATTGGCATAGCGTCCTGCGCCACCGACCAGAACCCCTTTGAGCTTCATCGCATTGATGATCTTTTTCGACAGGGCCGCATCCGGCGCGCCGGCGCCATCGACGAGATCAAGGCCGACAAAGAGACCGGCACCACGCACCGCACCGATGCGCGCATGCCGGGATTTGAGCCCCTTCAGCTGATCGAGGAACAGTGCGCCGGTGCGGGCAGCATTCTCCACCAGACCTTCGCCCTCGATCACATCCAGCACTGCCATGCCCGCGGCCGCTGCCACCGGATTTCCGCCGAAGGTATTGAAATAATTGGTGTCGGCACAGAAGGCTTGCAACAATGCCGGGCGGGTGACACAGGCCCCCATCGGAAAGCCATTGCCCATCGGCTTGCCCATGGTGACGATATCAGGCTCGATGCCATGCCGCATGAAGCCCCAGAGCCCGCCGCCGGTGCGGCCAAAGCCGGGCTGAACCTCGTCGGCGACATAGAGACCGCCGGCGTCATGCACCGCTGCGACCACAGGCTTCAGAAAGCCGGCCGGATCGGCGTGGATGCCATCGCTGGAAAAGATGGAGTCGGCGAAGAAGGCCGCCAGGCCAAAACCGGCTTCGGCAAGCTCCGCTGCGGCCTTTTTCACATGGGCCGTGAACCAGCCGGCAACATCGCCTTGCGGCGCATCCGCCTGTGAAGGTGCCGGAATGACCCGCACCCAGTCGGCCGGTTTGCGATTGCGCGAAATATCGGGCGAGATCTCGGTTACAAAGGCGGTATTGCCATGATAGGCGGCCTCGGTGACGATGAAGCCCGCATTGCCGGTCGCCTCGCGGGCAATCCGCATGGCAATGTCATTGGCCTCGCTGCCGGTGCAGGTGAAGATTACATTGGACAGATCACCGGGGAAGGTCGACAGCAGCCGCGCCGAATAATCCTCAACGATTTTCACCAGATAGCGGGTATTCGTCGTCAGTGTTGCCGATTGGCGGGCAATCGCTTCGGCCACATGCGGATGACAATGGCCGACCGAGGGGACATTGTTATAGGTATCGAGATAGGCCTTGCCGTCAGCGTCATACATATAGGCGCCCTCGGCACGGACCGCCTCGATCGGCCTTTCGTAAAACAGTACCGAGGCCGGTCCGAAGGTTGCGGAACGCGCGCGTATCCGCTCGGCAAGCGAGCCATCCAGCTCCCCGGCCTTGGCCGGATCGAAGCGGTTGTGATCGAGAATGCCTTCATGCATGCCCATGGGATTTCCTCAATGATGATTGCTGAGATAGCGCTCGGCGAGCGCCACCGTGCCGTCGGTATAATCCGTGCCCAGGGCCTCGGCCGTCGGCGTTTCGGCATGCGATGCGATCCAGGCCGTCAACTGCATGCGCCGGAGCATGATGAACATCGGCAGCGCCGCCTCATGCGCTGCAGAAAAGGGCGCAACACTGCGATAACCGTCAAGCCATGCCGCCATCAGTTCCGGCACGACCGGCTCATGTTCAAGAAATGAGATCGCTGCTGCGAAATCATAGGCATACCAGCTCAGGCCGCAGTCATCGAAATCAATCACGCCCAGCCGGTCGCCATCGACGAGAAGATTGGCAGCCCGCATATCACAGTGCACCAGACCGAAACGATCCTCGCCTTCGCCGTAGCGGGCGGTATCGGCCTTGAGCACCTCATGGGTCCGCTCCAGCACCGCCTTGCCGCCGGCCGTCAGGCCAAGGGCATCACGCCAGTCACCCCAATGGGCCGACGGACCGAGAATGGTCTCGAAATTCCAGACCTTGCGGTCAAAGCCCTGAGGTTTCTGCCACTGCCGCGCATGGCCATGAAGGCGGGCATTGATGGCGCCTAGCCGTCCGTACCACTTCACCTGGTCGCTGTCGGCATCGGGTTCGCTGCCCGACATGAAGGAGAAGGCAACAGCGTGGCGCTGATGCTCGCCATCGGAGAACTGGGTCAGATAATCACCGCCGGTCGTGGCAATCGGCTGCGGGGTTTCCACCACGCCGTCTTCGCGCAGCGCCGTGATCCAGGCCAGTTCTGAAAGGATCTGCTCCCGCGTATGATAATCCGGCCGGTGAACCCGCACGATCATCCTGTCCCCGCCTGCCGGATCCTGCGCCAGATAGGTGGCATTTTCCGAAATGGTGAGCAGTTTCACCTGCATATCCGGCGGCATGCCCCAGGTCGGGATCGCGCCGCGCACACCGTCTTCAAGCCGCTTGAGAAAATCATCGCTATAGAGCATTCGCCAACCGTCTGTCGTTCCCCATTTTTGGGATATACAACATGATTGCCGTTGCATCTGCAACAGAAATCTCTTAACCCAAAAGTCCTGACCATGGAAAAAGAGCCGACTATTTGAACGCCCCATCGGCAACTACACCATTGATTGGGATGGAAAATCCCGAAAAATGTGACCTTTTGAGGCAAATCGCACTCCAGAAATGAAAAGACCGCAAATAATGTGTGGCATCGCAGGAAAAATGTGGCATCTCGCAGAAATGCACGTGAAAGCGCGTTTTTTAGGCAGTATCCTCACTTGACTAGAATTTCACCCCGCCGTAATGTTGGAAACATCACAGGCCCTTGGCGGCCGATGGCAATTGCGCCCCGATCATCATTCGCTTGCGGATGAGGCCGGGGTTTTTTGTTTTTTGAAGAGCGCACCCGATTTCGATGGCAATTCCGGTCTACCCAGTCACCTTGCTGTTTTCGACATCCGGCGCCTATGCGGCGCTCGGACGTGAAGCGCTGGCCGGCGGCCTTGCCGCCATTGCCGATATCAATGCCGATGACAGTCTCGCGATCCGGCTGGAGCCGCATATTGCCGATCCCGGCGGCTCGGATACGCTCTATGCCACGCTTGCCGAAGCCGAGATCCGAACCGGTGCGCGTCATGTCGTCGGCACCATCACCTCATCGAGCCGCAAGGAAGTCATTCCCGTGGTCGAGCGCCATGCGGCGCTGCTCTGGTATGCCTTTCCCTATGAGGGTTATGAGGCCAGCGACCGGACGCTTTATGTCGGCGCCTGCCCGAACCAGCATCTTCTGCCGCTTTTCGCTCATGTCCTGCCGCGCTACGGATCGCGGGTTTTCATTGTCGGGTCCAACTATATCTGGGGCTGGGAAGTGGCGCGCATCGCCCGCGAACTGGCGGAGGCAAAGGGCGGCACGGTTCTGGCCGAACGTTACCTGCCGCTTGGCATCCAGACCACCGAGCATCTGATTGCCGAAATCATCGACAAGCG
Source organism: Martelella sp. HB161492 (assembly GCF_013184775.1). Classification (GTDB taxonomy): domain Bacteria; phylum Pseudomonadota; class Alphaproteobacteria; order Rhizobiales; family Rhizobiaceae; genus Martelella. Next base: position 111,953 of record NZ_JAATVV010000010.1, on the reverse strand, counting down.
TCCCGATTTCATCCTCTCCAATCTGGTGGGCGAGAGCCAGAGCGCCTTTGTCCGCGCCTATGCCGCGCTTGGACGCGACAATGCCGATTTTGCACCGGCAAACCGGCCCGTCATTTCCTGCAACCTGACCGATGTCGACCTTGAAGCGCTCGGCGACGATGGTGCCGGCCACATCACCGCCTCGCCCTATTTCGATGCGCTCGACACGGCAGAAAACCGGGCTTTCAAGGCGCGCATGAGTGAGCGCCATGGCGCCGCCAAGACGATTTCCTCGCCGTTTGCCTCGGTCTATTCGGCCACCGCAATCCTCGGCCAGGCCATTGCCGAGGCTGGCAGCGACGACCCTTCCGTCATTCGCGAAATCGTCACCACCCGGCAGTTTTCAACGCCGATCGGCCCGATCAGCATCAGCCGCAAGACATTGCATGCCGCCCTGCCCTATCATCTGGCGGAAGCCGGGACCGACGGGCGCTTTTCGATCTTCGCCTCCAGCGATGCTGCCATGCCCGCCGATCCCTATCTGGCCTCACCTGCGGCGCGCGCCGCCCTTGAACCACCCCCCGAGCGCAACAGCGACCGGCCCGGCCGGCTGACGGTGATCAAATGACCCAGCGCCGCCGTCCCGACCTCGCCGCGTGGCGGGCGATCATCCTGCATCCGCCGCATGCCTCGGTCGACCAGCTGATCCGCCAGCTGGAAATGCTGCATGTCTCGGTCCGCCATGTGTGGCCGCAGCTCGATGAAGCCGACGCCGACGCCGATGTGATCTTTTTCGATGCCGACAGCGGCCATGACGGCCAGTTTCCCTGGCCGGCCGGCTTTGCCCCCATGCCGCTGATCGCTCTGGTCGGCTCCGAGGCGCCAGGGCGGATCGAATGGGCACTGTCGCAGGGCTCCAACGCCCATCTGATGAAGCCGATCGGCTCGACCGGGGCCTATTCGGCGCTGTTGATGGCCGCCCACGCCTTCGAGGCGGTCAGAACCCGGACAGACGATATCCGCGCCCTTGAAACAAGGCTCAGACAGCGCCCGGCCGTCGTGCATGCGGTGCTGAAGCTGATGCATGACGGTGCACGCGACGAACAGGCGGCGATGAAGACATTGCGCGCCATCGCCATGACCTGGCGGATGACAATCGAGGAGGCGGCAGAAGCGATCTGCCGCGATGACGGACATACCAGGCGTGGTGCCTGAGGCAAAAGGAGTAACAATACGTGACGATCGCGGAAGGTTTCGCGCCCTATGGCGACTACCAGACCTGGTACCGGATTACCGGGGATCTCAAATCCGGCAAGCCGCCCCTGATTGTCGCCCATGGCGGTCCCGGCTGCACCCATGATTATGTCGACAGCTTCAAGGATATCGCTGAAACCGGCCGCGCCGTCATTCATTACGATCAGATCGGCAATGGCAAATCGACCCATCTGCCGGAAAAGGGCGCCGATTTCTGGACCGTCGATTTCTTCAAGAAGGAGCTGCACAATCTGATCGATCATCTCGGCATCCGTGACGGCTACTGCCTGCTCGGCCAGTCCTGGGGTGGCATGCTCGGTGCGGAATTCTCCGTCGACCAGCCGGAAGGCCTGAAGGCACTGGTGATCGCCAATTCTCCCGCCAAGATGGAAACCTGGATTTCGGAAGCCAACCGGCTGCGTGAAGCCCTTCCCGCCGATGTGCAGGAAACGCTTCTGAAGCATGAGACGGCCGGCACCACCGACAGCGCCGAATACAAGGCTGCGACGGACGTCTTCAACGCGCGCCATGTCTGCCGCATCGTGCCGATGCCACCGGAGGTCAAGCATACCTTTGACCAGATCGACGAGGACCCGACCGTCTACCACACCATGAACGGCCCGAATGAATTTCATGTCATCGGCACGATGAAGGACTGGTCGATCATCGGCAGGCTTTCCACCATCATCGCCCCGACCCTGCTGATTTCCGGCCGTCATGACGAGGCGACGCAGGCCTGTGTCACCCCCTATCTCGATGAGATCCCGGATGTGCGCTGGATCGTCTTCGGCAGCTCATCGCATATGCCGCATGTCGAAGAGCGGGCTGCCTGCATGGCTTCGGTTGCCGCCTATCTCGATGAAAAGACCTGCTGACCTCTGCTGCAATACGGGTGGCAGCCCTGCCGCCCGCCCCGACGCATGAAAACCGAAACAACAACCATGAAACAAGAACAAGGAACAGCTAGATGACCTTCGCCAAGACGATCCGCATGGCCGGCACCGCGCTTGCCATCGGCCTTTTGAGCCAGACTGCCCTTTCCGGCATTGCCCATGCCGATGAGCGCGCCGACCTGATGGCCGCCCATCGCGGCGGAACGATGACGCTCTCGGCCGTATCGGCCGCCGGTACCATCGACCCGCATGTCAACTACACCGCCGAATTCTGGCAGGTGTTCCAGATGCTCTATGACGGTCTGGTCAAGTTCAAGCAGGCCTCGCGCGCCGATGGCTTTGAAATCGTGCCGGATCTGGCCGAGGCTATTCCCGAGCCCCAGGATGGCGGCAAGACCTATGTCTTCACGCTGCGCAAGGGCATCAAATTTGCCAATGGCAAAGAGGTTACGCCGGAAGACGTGGTAGCCTCGTTCCAGCGCATCTTCAAGATCCACGGCCCGACCTCGGGCAGCTTCTACAACAACATCGTCGGCGCCGACAAATGCCTTGCCGATGCGGACAACTGCACACTGGAAGGCGGTATCGTCGCCGATGACGCGGCCAACACCATCACCTTCCATCTGGTGCAGCCGGATTCGGAATTCTTCGACAAGCTTGCGGTTCCGCACGCCTCGATCCTGCCGGCTGACACGCCTGCAACCGATGCCGGCACCGCCTATATTCCCGGCACCGGCGCCTACATGATCGAAAGCTACGATCCGAACGACAAGATGGTGCTGAAGCGCAATCCGAACTTCACCGAATGGAGCGCGGACGCCCAGCCCGACGGTTTCCCCGACGAGATCGACTATCGTTTCGGCATGACGGAAGAATCCGCGATCACGGCGATCGAGAATGGCCAGATCGACTGGATGTTCGATGCCCCGCCGGCTGACCGTCTGAACGAGCTTGGCACCCAATATGCCGATCAGGTTCACGTCAATCCGCTGGCCGCCTTCTGGTATGCGCCGATGAACACAAATCTGGCCCCCTTCGACAATGTCAAGGTTCGCCAGGCGGTGAACTACGCCATCGACCGTGACGCGCTGGTCAACATTTTCGGCGGCCCGGTTCTGGCCCAGCCGACCTGCCAGATCCTGCCGCCGGACTTCCCCGGCCATGTCGACAGCTGCATCTACACCAAGGATCCGGGCGAGAGCTGGTCTGCACCGGACATGGAAAAGGCCAAGCAGCTGGTCGAAGAGTCCGGCACGGCCGGCGAGAAGGTCACCGTGATTGCCGAAGACACGGCAACATCGCGCGCCATCGGCACCTATCTGCAGTCGGTACTTGCCGATCTCGGCTATGATGCAACGATGAAGGCGATCTCGCCGAATATCCAGTTCACCTACATCCAGAACACGGACAACAATGTCCAGATCTCGGTATCGCAGTGGTACATGGATTACCCGGCAGCCTCGAACTTCCTCAACGTGCTGCTGTCCTGCGCCTCGTTCACACCGGGCAGCGATGCCTCGATCAACATTGCCGGCTATTGCAACAAGGATATCGACGCCAAGATGACGGACGCCATGCAGACGGCGATCACCGATCCGGAAAGCGCCAACACCATGTGGGCCGATATCGACAAGGCCTATATGGCTGAAGCACCGGTCGCACCGCTGTTTACGCCGAAGAATGTCGACTTCACCTCGAAGCGGGTCGGAAACTTCATGTTCTCCAACCAGTTCCGCTGGGTGATCGATCAGTCCTGGGTTCAGTAACCCGATCCGACACGGCAGGTGCCGGTTTTCCGGCGCCTGCTCCTTTCCCTTGAAGATGACGGAAGACGGAATGTCCGAAGCCCTTGCCGTTCAGCCCGAAGGCGAGCCCGACGCAGCACCGCGCGCCGGTCAGAGCCCGTTTCGCCGCGCCTGGACCATCCTGCTCAGCGACCGGGCGGCGATTGCCTCCTTTGTCGTGCTCGTGGCCATTGTCGCGGCCTGCCTCGCCGCGCCGCTTTATGCACGCTATGTCGCTCAGACCGATCCGTTCCGGTCCAATCTCAACGGCTCGATCACGCTTGACGGCAAGAAGGAAAAGGTCATGCAGGCCTCGACCACCGGGCTGGGTCTCGGTGTCACGCCGATCGGACCGACATGGCAGGGCCAGTATATGCTCGGCGCGGATACGCAAGGCCGCGACGTTGCCGCGCGCCTTCTCTATGGCGGGCGCAATTCGCTGCTGATCTCCTCTGCCGCAACGCTGATCTGTCTGGTGCTCGCCGCCGCGATTGGCGTGACGGCGGGCTTTTTCGGCGGCTGGGTCGATATGGTCCTGTCGCGCATTCTCGATGTCTTATGGGCCTTTCCGGTCTATCTTCTCGCCATTTCGCTCTCGATCGTGCTGCTCTCGCAGGGCTTTGCCATCGGCCCCTTCGAGATTACCTCCGGCAGCCTGATCCTGCCGATCGGCATTATCGGCATCATCTATGTGCCCTATATCGCCCGTCCGGTGCGCGGCCGGGTGATGGCGATGCGCGAAAGCGAATTCGTGCTCGCCGCGCGCGGACTTGGCATTCCGCGCTGGCGCATTCTGATCAAGGATATCCTGCCCAATGTGACGACAACGCTGATCGTCTATATCCCGATCATGATGGCGCTCAATATCGTCACCGAAAGCGCGCTCTCCTTCCTTTCGATCGGCGTGCAGGCCCCCGATGCCAGCTGGGGCACGATCATTCAGGACGGCCAGTCGCTGCTCTACACGCGGCCGATGGTGTCACTGGCACCGGGCATTTCGATCGTGCTGACAGTGCTCGCGCTCAACGTTCTGGGCGATGCCGTGCGTGATGCGCTTGATCCGCGCACCAAGCTGCGCTGAGGGAGAAAAGAGATGATCCTTGCCATTCTCCAGCGCCTTGCCCAGATGGTCTTTGTCCTGTTCGGCATTTCCGTTCTGGTGTTCCTGATCTTCTTCGCCACGCCGGGTTCCGACCCGGCAGCGCGTATCGCCGGGCGCAATGCGGCTCAGGAAACCGTGCAGGCAATCCGCGCCGATTTCGGCTTCGACAAGCCGCTGCCGGTCCAGTACGTGATCATGATGAAGAAGCTGTTCGTCACCCAGGACCTGACCTCCTTCGTCAATCGCGGCCTCAAGGTCGTGCCGCAGGTGATGAATGCGGCGCCGATTACCCTGTCCCTTGTCTTCGGTGCTGCCGTCCTGTGGGTCATCGGCTCCATCATTGTCGGCGTGCTGGCGGCGCTCACCCGCGACACGGTGATCGACAAGGGGCTGATGGTGCTGGCGCTGATCGGCGTGTCCATGCCGGTCTTCTGGTTCGGCGAAATCATGAACCTCGTCTCGCAGAGCCGGTTCCATGATACCTGGCTGTTCTCCTGGGTGCCGGGCCTCGGCTACAAGCCCTTCTTCGATGGCCCCTTCCTCTGGTTCAAGACACTGGTGATCCCGTGGTTCACGCTGGCGGCGCTCTATATCGGCATTTACGGTCGGGTGCTGCGCGCCAATCTGGTCGAGGCTTATCAGGAGGATTATATCCGCACTGCCCGCGCCAAGGGGCTTGCCCCCTCCCGCGTGATGCTGCGCCATGCGCTGCGCATGTCGATGATCCCCTTCGTCACCATGTTCGGGCTTGATTTCGGCGTGCTGGTCGGCGGAGCGGCGCTACTCACCGAAGTGGTCTTCGGGCTCAATGGTGTTGGCCGCCTCACCTATCAGGCCATGCTCAATCTCGACCTGCCGATGATCCTCGCCACCGTGATGTACGCGTCTTTCTTCGTCGTCGTCACCAACGCCATTGTCGACATACTCTATGTCGTGATCGACCCGCGTGTGAGGGGCCGCTGATGAGCGACACAACACCACTTCTCGATGTTCAGGGCCTTTCCGTTTCCTTTGCCACCGACCGCGGCCGGGTGAAGGCGATCGATGATGTCTCCTTCAGCGTATCCAAGGGCGAGATCCTGTCGATCGTCGGCGAGAGCGGATCGGGCAAATCCGTGACGCTGATGTCGCTTCTGGGCCTCAACGACCGCAAGACCTCCTTTGTCGAAGGCGCGGTCTCGTTTCGCGGCAAGCATATCCTCGAAATGCCGGACCGGGAGCTGCGGCGCATTCGCGGCGCGGGGATCGGGCTGATCTCGCAGGATCCGATGACGGCGATGACGCCGGTCTACACCATCGGCTGGCAGATCGCCGAAGCGATCCGCGCCCATGAAAACGTCTCGAAGAAAGCCGCAAGAGCACGCGCCGTCGAGCTTCTCGCCGCCGTTGGCCTGCCAAATCCTGACGAGGCCGTCGACCGCTATCCGCACCAGCTTTCCGGCGGCATGCGCCAGCGTGCGATGATCGCCATGGCGCTTGCCTGCCGCCCCGCCCTTCTGGTCGCCGACGAACCGACAACGGCCCTCGATGTCACCGTGCAGGCACAGGTGCTGGACCTGCTTTTGCGGCTGCGCGATGAATTCGGATCGGCGATCATCCTCATTACCCATGACATGGGGGTCGTGGCGGAAGTCGCGGACCGGGTTCATGTCATGTATGCCGGGCGCATGGTCGAAAAGGGCACGACGGAAGACGTGTTCGAACGACCGATGCATCCCTATACGGTCGGCCTCCTGTCCTCGATACCGCCGTTGACGGGACCGAAACTCGCCCGGCTTTCCGCCATTCCCGGCATGCCGCCAACGCCGGAAAACATTCCCGCCGGCTGTGGCTTTGCTCCGCGCTGTCCCCATGCGCGTCAGGAATGCGCCGCCCGCCCGCCGATCCGCCGCGACAATGACCACAGCGCGCTTTGCGTGCTTGACGACAAGGAAACAGACGCCATGCGCATTGCCTGGTCCAACCGGATGGCGGAGGCATAATCCATGGAAAAACCACTGCTTTCCGCCGTCGGTCTGACCAAGCATTTCACCGTCGGCAAGACGATCCGCCCCGGCTCAGGCCGCATTGTTCACGCCGTTGAGGGCGTCAGCCTCGATGTGATGAAGGGCGAAACACTCGGCCTTGTCGGCGAATCCGGCTCGGGCAAATCCACCTTCGGCCGCTGCCTCACCCGGCTTTACGAGCCGACGGCGGGCCGGCTCGAATTTGACGGTACCGATATCACCAGAACCGGCGAGCGCGGGCTGTTGCCGGTGCGGCGGCGCATGCAGATGATCTTTCAGGATCCCTCCGCCTCGCTCAATCCGAAACGCCGGGTGCGTGATATTGTCGGCGATGCCGTCCGGGTGCACGGACTGCGCCGCGGCAGGGCGGTCAATGAATGGCTGGACGAGCTGATGGATCTGGTCGGCCTGCGCCCGGAATATCTCGATCGCTACCCGCATGAATTTTCCGGCGGCCAGCGCCAGAGGATCGGCATTGCAAGAGCACTCGCCGTGGAGCCGGAGCTGATCGTTGCCGATGAGCCGGTCTCGGCCCTCGATGTCTCTGTCCAGGCGCAGATCGTCAATCTTTTCACCGAACTGCGCGAGAAACTCGGCCTGACCTATGTCTTCATTGCCCACGATCTCGCCGTCGTCCGCCAGGTCTCGACCCGGGTCGCGGTGATGTATCTCGGCACGCTGATGGAAACGGGTCAGACAGACGCGCTTTATGCCGCGCCGCTGCACCCCTATACGCAGGCCCTGCTCTCGGCGATCCCGCAGCCGGAGAACCGCGGCAGGCGCAGGCGGATCCTGCTCACCGGCGAAATTCCAAGCCCGATGAACCCGCCGAAGGGCTGCGTCTTTTCCACCCGCTGTCCGCTGGCGACCGAGCGCTGCCGCACCGAGCGGCCAGAGCTGGCAAAACGCGCCGATGGCCGGGCCGTTGCCTGTCATTTTCCGCTGGAGGCGGCAGGATCGTAAAATTCGTCACGGCTTCTTCCTTCGCACCGCAAAATCTGCATTAATTCCCCGATAAGACAAGGGGACGGACGGTCCGAAGGGCCGCGATCTGGTGAGACATGACCTATGCGATGATGGCGGGCGGCACGCTGTGGCGTTTTGCCGACCTGAAGACATTGATGGCAAAGGCAACGCCGCTGCGCTCCGGTGACCGGCTGGCAGGCGTCGCCGCCGACAGTGCCGAAGAAAGCGTCGCGGCACGCATGGCGCTCGCCGAACTGCCGCTTTCGACCTTCCTCAATGAGGCGCTGATCCCCTACGAAGACGACGAGGTGACGCGGCTGATCATCGACAGCCATGATCAGCACGCCTTTGCCGAGATCGCGCACCTGACCGTCGGCGATTTTCGTGATTTCCTTTTGTCGGATACGACCGACAGCACCGTGCTGTCCCGTATCGCCCCCGGGATCACGCCGGAAATGGCCGCCGCCGTTTCCAAGCTGATGCGCAATCAGGATCTGATCCTGGCGGCGCAGAAATGCCGGGTGGTGACGGCGTTTCGCAACACGATCGGCCTTCCCGGCCGCATGGCCGTGCGGCTGCAGCCGAACCACCCCTCCGACGATCGCATGGGCATCGCCGCATCGATTGTCGACGGGCTGCTTTATGGTTGCGGCGATGCGGTGATCGGCATCAATCCGGCCTCCGACAATGTCGCCGTGCTGTCCGATCTCGTCGAGATGCTGGCCGAGATCATCGCCCGCTACGAGATCCCGACGCAATCCTGCGTGCTGACCCATGTGACCACCTCAATCGAAATGGCCAATCGCGGCCTGCCGGTCGATCTGGTCTTCCAGTCGATCGCCGGTACCGAGAAAGCCAACAGCTCCTTCGGCATATCGCTCGACATGCTGCGCGAGGGCCATGAGGCAGGGCTGTCGCTGAAGCGCGGCACGGTCGGCGAGAATGTGATGTATTTCGAGACCGGCCAGGGCTCGGCCCTTTCGGCGGACGCCTTCTTCGGCTGCGACCAGCAGACGCTGGAAGCGCGCGCCTATGGCGTGGCGCGGGCCTTTTCGCCGCTGCTCGTCAACACCGTGGTCGGCTTTATCGGCCCGGAATATCTCTATGATGGAAAGCAGATCATCCGCGCCGGGCTGGAGGATCATTTCTGCGGCAAGCTGATGGGCGTGCCGATGGGCTGCGACATCTGCTACACCAATCATGCCGAGGCCGATCAGGACGATATGGATACGTTGCTGACATTGCTGGGCACCGCCGGCGTCAGTTTCATCATGGGCATTCCCGGCTCTGACGACGTGATGCTGAACTATCAGTCGACCTCCTTCCACGACCAGCTCTACCTGCGCCAGGTGCTCGGGCTGAAACGGGCGCCGGAATTCGAAGCCTGGCTGGAAAAGGTAAAGGTCACCGACACGGCCGGCCAGCTTCTGCCGCAGGACACCAGCCAGAGCCTGTTGAGGATCGCCTCATGAATGACAATTCTGCCAGAGACGGGGCCAGGAGCGGCCACATCCACGATCCCTGGGAGGGGTTGAAACGCTTCACCGATGCCCGCATCGCCATTGGCCGGGCGGGATCATCGCTGCCGACGCAAGAAGTGCTGTCCTTTGCCCTGTCGCATGCCCGCGCCCGCGATGCCGTGCACACGCCCTTTGATCCCGAACCGCTGGAACAGGGCCTTCAGGCGCTCGGCCTTGCGACCATCCGTGCAACGAGCCGGGTGCCCGACCGCGCCACCTATCTGGCCCGCCCCGATCTCGGGCGGCGGCTTTCCAGAGGCTCGGCAGAGGCCATTGCAGCGCTTGGCGCAGAACCGTGCGACATCGCGCTGGTGATTGCCGACGGGCTTTCGACCACCGCCATTGCCGCCAATGCGCTGGGTTTCGTCAGCCATCTCCTGCCGATGCTGAAGACGATAAAACTCTCTGTCGGACCGGTGGCGATTGTTGAAAACGGCCGGGTGGCGCTCGGCGACGAGATCGGTGAAATCCTGAAAGCCCGCATGGTGATCATGGCGATCGGGGAGCGGCCGGGACTTTCCTCGGTCGACAGTCTCGGCGCCTATCTGACCTTCGCACCGAAGGTTGGCCGCTCAGATGCGGAGCGCAACTGCATCTCCAATATCCGCGCCGGCGGGCTGAAGCCGCCGCTTGCCGCCGAAAAGGCCTTCTGGCTCACCCGCGAGGGCCTGCGCCGCGGGCTGACCGGCGTCAATCTGAAGGAAGAGACCGGCACGATGCTGCCGGAAGACTGAGGCTCAGATCCGCACCAGCGCCTTTGCCAACCGCTCGGCCCAGAGCGCGACGCCTGCAGGCTCTGCCACCAGATCCTGCCTGAGTTCGACCAGGACGGCATCAAGACCGCGATCATCGCCATGCACCGGCACGGCATAGTCGCTTTCCCGATCGATCGAATAGGGCACATTGGCGCCGAGCACGAGGCTTTGATCCGCGCCAAGCGCCGACAGCAAAGCCGCGCCGAAGCCTGAAGCCGCGCCATAAAGCACGCCGGCATGCCAGGGCCGGGCAACACCGAGAAAGACCGGCGTGAAGGAATGGATGGTGACGATCCGGGTCTTCCGGCCTGCGTCCTGGCGGCTGTCGAGACAATCGGCGATGGTTGCGTGAAACGGATCGAAGATCCGCTGCATGCGTCTGTCGATCGCTGCGGCGCTCAGATCACGATTGCCGGGAATATCGGTCGCCTCGGAGCGCTCCGGCATCATGCTTTGAGCGCCCTTGGGGCGATTGAGATCGAGCACCAGCCGTGAAACCGTGCCGAGAAAGGCCGGGGCATCGAGTGCCGCCGCCAGTGCGCGACAGACGTCAGCCGCGCCGATATCCCAGGCAATATGGCGGCAAAGTTCGGTTTCCGGCAGGCCAAGCCCGGCATATTCCGCCGGAATGAAGCGCGATGCATGCTCGCAGATCAGCACGAATTCCGATGCGCCACCGGCATTGACAATCTCGACCGGCGCCGGCCAGTCCTGCACCCTTTCGCCCATCAATAGGCATCCCGGTAAAGGGTGCAGACGGTATCGTCATCGAAATCCTCACAGGCAATCAGTTCAGCCTGCTTCTCGCCGATCAGTGTTTCGATGAAAAGCGGATCGAAGAAGCCGCAGACGACCGGATCGGCAGCAAGGGCCGCAAGCGCATCAGGCAGATTTTCCGGCAGGCGATAAAGCCCCGCCTCTTCGCGTTCTGCATCCGAAAGCGCGGCCGGATCGCCGGAAAAGACCGGCGGCGGCCCGAGCCGCTTCTTGCACCCCTCAAGTCCGGCCAGGACCAGTGCGGCAAGCGCCAGATAGGGATTGGCCGTGGCATCGGCAGCACGATATTCCAGATTGAACTGCTTGGCCGGATTGCGCCCGCCCGCGGTGGACACCGGGCAGGCTCTGAGCGAGGCCTCACGATCCTTGTCGCCAAGCCAGGTATAGGACGCGCTCCAGCTGTGTGGCTTCAGCCGGAAGAAGGAGGCCGGGCTCGACGCCGTCAGCGCCACAAGGGCACGCATATGGGCCAGAATGCCGGCGGCAAAATGCCCCTGCGCCTCTGACATGCAGGCCGGTCCGAAGGGATCGAAACTTGCCGGATAGCCGGCGCGGTCGATCAGGCTGAAATGGATATGCACGCCGTTCCCGACAGCTGAAAGCGCCGTTTTGGGCGCGAAACTGGCACGAAAACCGCTGTTCTGCGCTATTTCGCGGGTGATCTCGCGGATCGCCACTGCCCGGTCTGCGGCCGCCAGCCCGTCACAGGCGGCATGGGTGATCTCGAACTGATCGAGCCCATATTCGGCAATCACCACTTCCGGCTCGACGCCCGCCTCGTCGAGCGCCGCCATCAGCTGCGGGGCAAAGCCGCCCGCGCGCCTGAGACCGGCAAAGGAAAGCACATGACCGAAGGGCAGATCAGCGCCCAGAAGCTGGAATTCATGCTCGAAGGCCACTTTCAGCCGGTAGCCGGTCTCAGCCTCCAGAAGCGCCAGTGCCTGTTTCAGGATGGTGCGGCAGCAGCAGGCCCAGGGGGAGCCATCAAGCTCCACCAGATCACCGCAGATCATGTCGAAGGGGATCTCAGCGCCGCTGTTTTCAGTCCGGAACCGCGCCGTCATGTCCGGCATCAGCTTCAGATCGCCGGTGGAGCCGAAGGGATTGGGATCGGCAATCGTGCCGAACGGTGTCAGCGACAGATTGGCCTGCAGCCAGCCGACGCCGTTTTTCTCCACCTTTTCCAGCACCTTGGCGGCGACGAAGCGCCCGCGGGTGATGGCGGTTAAATCGGTGGTGACAATTCCGGTCAGTGCCTCGTAAGTCATAACCTCACTCCCCCTTGCCAAGCGCATTCAGCCTTTCGACCACCGTTTTCGTATCGGCCTGCCAGCAATAGCCGGAAAAGGCGGCAAGACCGGCCGCCTGGCGTTCCGGCGTCGCGGTCATGGAGGCATCGGTGACGCAGGTGACATAATAGCCCCGGTCGGCCGCATCACGCACTGCCATGTCGACGCACTGATCGGTCATGATGCCGAAAATGATCAGCTGACGGATGCCGAGATTTTTCAGGATGTAGTCGATATTGGTCGAATTGAAGACGCCCGACGAGGTCTTGGGCAGCATGATTTCATCGCCTTCCGGCATCAAGTCCGGCAGCGGCAGCCCGTCTTCAAGGCTTGGCGGAATATGGATCGGCGTCAGCTTGTGATCGAGCGAGCGGTCGCGCCCGTCCTCCGTCAGGCTCTGGATGATGGTGTGCAGCACCTCAACGCCGGCGAAACGCGCCGCCTGTACCAGCGCGATGGCATTGGGTACGGTTTCGCTTGCCGTCATGCGGTAGAAATAGTGATCCGCCCCGCGATCCGGATGATGCGGATCGGCCCCCGGCACCAGCCAGATGCGCTGCATATCGACCAGAAGCAGGGCTGTCGCGCCCTTCTCATAAGGCGCATCGCGCCGCATCAGCATGCCTGAATTCATCGCACTATTCCCCATTTTGCGTATTTTCATCCACCGGTCCGCCCGGGCCGATGCTGCGCGGCGGCCGGTTGCCGCCGCCAAGCGTCACCCGGTTATTGTCCCTGATAGCCTCCAGCCGCTCGATCCGCTCCCGCGCGGCCGGGTCGAGATCGGCGATGAGATAGGAGGCAAAAGCCTCTGCCTGGGCCATGACCGGCGCCATCGTGTCAAAGGGTGAAGCCGCCTGAACCTGGGTCATGATCGTCACCTCGGCCACCTCCGTGACCGGCGAGCACCACGGATCGGTGAACAGCACGATCCGCGCCCCCTGGCTGGCAGCCTGTTCGGCAAAGGAGACGATATCGGCCTGATAACGGCGATAATCGAACACGATCAGCGTATCGGCCCGGCCAATATCGACAAGAAGATCGAAGCGCGCCGGAGACAGAGGGCCGAGATCACGGACATCGGCGCGCATCTGGCCAAGATAGGCAGCAAGCATCGAGGCGATGAAACCGGAAAAGCGCCCGCCGACCAGGCTGACCTTGCGCTTCGGATCCATCACCAGCTTTGCCGCCCGCTCGAAACTCTGCGGCGGCGTCGCCGAGACGGATTTTTCCAGACTGTCGATCACCGAGGCAAAATAGGCGGCAAAGGCACCGGCCGTACCGGCTTCCGCGGGCGGGCGCTTGGCCTCCATCATCAAAAGCGGCGAATGAAGCCGGGCTTCAACTTCTGCCAGAAGCGTATGCTGGAAAGCCGGATAGCCGTCAAAACCAAGCTTGACCGCCAGCCGCCCGACCGTCGGATCGGAAACACCGGCGCGCCGCGCCAGCGCTGTCGCCGGGCCAAGGCCTGCCGCCGGATAATCGGTCAACAGCACACGCACGATCTTCTCCTCCGAGGGCGTGAAGGCGTGGCCGCCGCTGAGAAGAATGTCCCTGATTGCCATGGTGGCGCTGATCCGTGCTGTGGTCATTTCTGTAGAGGAAAATACAGAATGAAGAAATATCGTCAACTGTGAAGAGATATTGACATCACCGGCCAAGCGGGCTTAGCCTCATGTCATAACAAGGGGAACATAGCGGGGTTACGGATCATGGATATCCGCAACTATACTGCCTTCGTCGCTGTCGCGGAAACCATGAATGTGACGCGCGCCGCCGAGACGCTGAACATCACCCAGCCAGCGCTCTCGCGTCAGATCAAGGCGCTGGAAGCGTCACTGGGTGTGGCACTGACGGCAAAATCGGGCCGCAATATCCGGCTGACGCCGGAGGGTGAGGCGCTTTATTCGCGCATCAACGAGGTGCTGGTTGCCGAGCGCAATCTCAGGATCTTTGCCGATGACATCGGTCGCGGCGAAACCGGGCTGATCCGCATCGGCGCCTGCTCACAGCTGATCGAGCGCTACCTGCCATCGTTTCTCAAGGGCTGGCGGCAGGACAATCCCGGCATCGAGATCCGGCTGGAAGATGGCGGCGGGCCGGAGCTTGCCGGCAAGCTGAAGGACGGGCTTTTGCACATGACCGTGAGCGCCGAACCCTCACAGCCAATCGATATTTTCGAGGCCGTGCCACTGGGAACACTCGGCTTTCTTGCGGTTGGCAGCCCGGACTATCTCGGCACCAGCCATGCACCGGTCGAGCTTTCTGACCTTCTCACCATGCCGATCCTGACACTCAACCGCAAACATGCCTCACGCGAGGTGTTCGATGCTGCCTGCCGGGTTTCCGGCACCGTGGCCGAGATCGTGCTGGAAAGCTATTCGCCGCATACACTGTTTGCCATGGCCGATGGCGGCAACGGCGTTGCCGTGGTGCCCTCCTCCGCCCGCCCGCCATCGGAACGGCTGACCAGCCGGCCGATCGCGCTCAAGGGTGCGGCTGTGAAATTCGGCATCTGTGCCATGTGGAATACGCGTCAGCCGCTGCCGGCCTATGGCCGCCGTTTCATCGATGCGCTGGGCGCGCATATCCGCGCCGATCAGGCCATATCCGCGGAAAGCCTGCCCGGCGCCCGCTACGGAAGGCTTCAGGTGATCTGAAGCGTCTCGTCATCCATTCATGCCGTTTGTGCATGGATTTTTCGCTGAATTATTCATTGGACGATGTTTTCGCCTTGGCGCTAGCCTGCCTAACGGCTGTGCAAAACACAAAACTGCACCCAGACAAGGCATTTCAAGCAGGAGCAGAACGGGGACATGGCATTCTTGCGCAACCTCAATCAGGAGCGGATCGTTTTCGCCATCACCATCGCGATTTTCGCGCTGGCCTCGCTGATGCTGCCGGGTTTCTTCTCGGCGGAAAACCTGGTCGCCATTGTCCGCTCGATCTCGGTGCTCGGCATTCTGGCGCTTGGCATGTCGATCATCATCATTGGCCGCGGCATTGACCTTTCCATGGTCGCCATCATGGCGATGACGGTGGCCTGGTATCTGCAGATGCTGAATGACGGCACGCCCGATGGCTTCGCCCTGCTGCTGGCGCTGTCCGGCGTGATTGCCATTGGCCTGATCAACGGCTTTCTCGTCGCCTATGCCGATGTTCCGGCGATCTTCGTCACGCTCGCCACCGCCTCCTTCGTCTTCGGCTTCGTCCGCTCGCAGCTGATCGACACGGATGCCGTGCCCGTGCCCGATGGCCACTGGATCGAGTTTATCGGTAGTCTGCGCTTTGCCGATGTGCCGATCGAGGTGTTCATTTTCGCGGCCCTGGCATTCGCCGCCTTCATCTTCCTGCGCTTTTCCAAATGGGGCCGCTACGTCTATTACGCCGGCGACAATCCGGAAGCTGCCCGCAATGCCGGCATGCCGGTAAGGCCGATGATGGTGCTGCGCTATGTGCTCTCGGCCATTTCCGCCTTCACCGCCGGCATTCTGACGGCCGGGAGCCTGCAGTCGATCAATACCCGCGTCGTCAATTCGACGCTGCTTTACGACATCGTGCTGATTGCCGTGATCGGCGGCATCGGCCTTTCCGGCGGCAAGGGCGGCGTGCGCAACGTGCTCGTCGGCGCGGCGCTGATCGGCATCATGCTCAACGCGATGACCATCCTCGATATTCCGCTTCTTTATCAGAACCTGATCAAGTCGGCGATCCTGCTCGCCGCCATCATCATCGACGGGCTTTTGAACCCGCGTGACGAACAGACCGCCCAGCAGGGCGATATCTGACGCATTGAATGCCCGCCCGGCAACGCATCCGGGCGGAAACCAGAACCGAACCAGGGGAACGACGACAATGAAACTGACGAAGACCATCCTTTCCGCGGCGGCATTCGCCGCCCTCTCCTTCACCGGCATTTCAGCGGCTCAGGCCGCTGGCGATCCGGGTCCGGGCATCTATTCCGAAGCCCTTGCCGGCAAGAAGGTCATGCTGGTGCCGATGGCCATGGGCTTTGACCTGGCCCAGGGCTGGGCCGCCATTCTGGAACGCGAAGTCAAGGCTTTCGGCGGCACCTTCGAAACGCGTGATCCGAACTGGAGCGTTGAAGCCGGTGCCCAGGCGCTGACCGAAGCGATCTCCTCGGCCGAAAAGCCGGATGTGCTGGTCGTCATGTCACCGGACCTCAACTCCTATTCGAAGCTGATGAAGAAGGCGCAGGCCGCCGGCATCTATGTGATCCTGATCGACAACCCGGCCAACTTCAAGGCGGATGCCTATATCGGCTCCGACTGGACCGAGCTTGGCCGCCTTGAAGCCTCGGCTGTCATCAAGGGCTGCGGCCCGGATTCATCGAAGAAGATCGGTCTCGTTCAGGGCGATCAGGTCAACGCCACCAGCCTGTTCCAGTATGCCGGCATCATGGACGTGCTGAAGGATAATCCCGATTTCGAAGTCGTCGCCAAGCCCGACAGCAACTGGGACGCCACCACATCGCGCAATGTCACCACGACCATGCTGCAGCAGCATCCCGATCTCTGCGGCATCATCGATTTCTGGGATGGCGATGCCACCGGCGCGGCAGCGGCAATCCGCGATGCCGGCATGCAGGATCAGATCTACCTCGTCACCACGGGCGGCGGCGAGAAGACGGCGGACTGCGACACGCTGATGGATGGCACCTATGATGCGGTCGTCACCACCGAGCTGAAGCAGGAAAGCTTCAACATGGTCACCATCATCAAATATCTCCTGCAGAGCGGTCAGCCGGCCGGTACGGCATCGCCCTATATCTACACGCTTTTGAAGGCGACCACCAAGGACACGCTGCAGCCTGACAGCTGCTGGGACCTGAAGGCGCTGCAGGCCGAAATCGACGGCTGATTGCCCGCGCATGACGAAACGGGAGGCCTCCCCGAAGGCCTCCCCCATATCCCAAAAGCCTTTTCTTACGGTCATAATCGATGCTCTCTCGCGAACGCCTTCAGGCCTTGCGCTACAATCTCATTCCCGATCATCTGATCGGCGAGATCCTGACCAAGCGCTGGACCGACAACGCCATTCCCTTTGTGGCGCTCGTCGTCGTCGTCTCCATTTTCGGCACGGCGATCCCCGGCTTCTTCGAGCCTTTCTCACTGCAGGAATCGACGCGGCAGCTCGGCGAATTCGCCATTGTCGTCATCGGCCTGACGGTGGTCATGCTCGGCGGCGGCATCGATCTCTCGGTCGGCTCGATCTTCGCGCTTGCGACCTTCTCGGCCGTCTCGACCTTCTTCATTCTCGAACAGCCGGTCTGGGTCTCGCTGCTGGCCTCGCTGGCAACGGGTGCGGTCTTCGGTGCGATCAACGGCTATCTGATCGGATTTCTGCGGCTGCGCGCCTTTTTGACGACGCTTGTGACCTTCATCATCGGCAGAGCGCTGTTCGACATCCTGATCGTGCAGTTCGGCGCCGAGATCCAGATGTCCTTCATGTCGTCGGATGCCTGGGATTTCATCGGCGACAGCACGGTTCTCGGCCTTTCCGTGCCGGTTCTCTCCGCCATCATTCTGGCGATCATCACCCATATCGCACTGACCCGCTCACGCCCCGGCTGGCATGTGCTGGCCGTTGGCGGTTCGCGCCGCTCGGCCCACAATGCCGGTATCCGCGTCCGCCGCACCGTGTTTCTCACCTATGTCTTTTCCGGGCTGTGCGCCGGTTTTTCC
This sequence comes from Martelella sp. HB161492, assembly GCF_013184775.1. GTDB lineage: Bacteria > Pseudomonadota > Alphaproteobacteria > Rhizobiales > Rhizobiaceae > Martelella. Next base: position 93,923 of record NZ_JAATVV010000010.1, on the reverse strand, counting down.
GGCTTTCTCATTGCCTGCCGACTATCAGGCGCAGGTCCCGGCACGGGTTCGGGGCTGGAAATTCTGGCACTGACGGCAGCCGTTGTCGGCGGCAATGCGCTTGGCGGCGGGCGCGGCTCGGTCACCAAGGGACTGATGGGCGCCATTATCGTTCTGGTGATGAATAACGGCCTGATCCGGCTTGGCTATGGCACCGGTACCAATCAGATGGTGCTTGGCATCATGCTGGCGGTTGCCGTCACCATCGATATCCGCTGGCTGAAGAACCGCCACAAGGTGCTGAACGAGGTCTATGTCGCTCCGGTCTATCTGAAAATGGGCGAGGCGCTTTCGGCAGAACCCGGCTCCGGCACCGCCTATGCGCTCAACAACCAGCTTTCCGAAGCAAATGCCATCGGCCTTGGCGAACTGGAAGGACCGGAAGACGTCATCCTCGACAATGACGACCATCTTTACTGCGGCACGCGGCACGGCGAGATCGTCCGGTTCTTTGCCCCGGACTACACCCGTTCCGAAGTCTTTGCCCATGTCGGCGGCTTCCCGCTCGGCCTTGCCTTCGACAAGGACCAGAACCTGATTTCCTGCGTTGGCGCCATGGGGCTGTACAAGATCTCACCCGATCGCGAGGTCACCCGGCTTTCAGCGGAAACCAAGCGCTCGATGACGTCAATCGTGGATGATGCGCGCCTGCGCGACCCGAACGACCTCGACATCGCCCCGGACGGAAAGATCTATTTCACTGACAGTACCAAGCGCTATGACGCCCATGAATGGACGCTGGATTCGATCGAGAACCGCGGCACCGGGCGCCTGCTCGTCTATGATCCGAAGGACGGTTCAACCAAGACCCTGCTTGATGGCTACCGCTACACCAATGGCGTCTGCATGGCCCATGACGGCAGGTCGCTGTTCTTCTCCGAAAGCTGGGCCTGCCGCATTCACCGTTACTGGATCGAAGGCCCGAAGGCCGGCACCGCCGAATGCGTCATCAAGGACATGCCGGGCTATACCGACAATATCAACCGCGCCTCCGACGGCACCTACTGGATGGCCTGGCTTGGCATGCGCACGCCGAGCTTCGACCTGTCGCTGCGCCATCCCGCCATGCGCAAGCGCATGACGCGGCGGCTGCCGCAGGATGACTGGCTGTTCCCGAACATCAATACCGGCGGTATCGTCAAATTCGACGATGACGCGAAGATCATCCATGCCTTCGGCGACCTTTCCGGCCAGTCCCACCCGATGGTGACCTCGATGCGCGAGCACAAGGGCGAGCTGTTCATCGGCGGCATCTTGAACAACCGTATCGGCCGCTACCGGATCGATGGGGCGGACAAAAACTGGACAGGCTTTGATTCCTACTGGGGAGGCCGGGCATGATCTTCGATCCGATCCTCGATTTCTTCCGCGGCAAGGCGGTCACCATTCCCCCGCTCGATGGCGCCTTCCGCCCCAATTCCGGGCTCGAACAGGCCAAGGTCGCTGCCACGCTCAGCGAACCGGACAATCTCATTGTCCTTGACGGCGTATTGCACTGCTCTTCCGGCAATGCGCTCTACCGGCTTGCCTCAGGCGAAGCGCCGCAAGCGGTGCAAAGCTTTGACGCCCCGATCACCGCGCTCGCCGTCTCGCCGACCGGCAAGCTTGCCGTGGCGCTGGAAACCGCGGTGCTGCTTGTCGGTGACGAGCCGATCCACCTGCTTCCCGAGATCCGGGCGATCACGGCGCTTGCCTTTGCCGCCGACGGTTCGCTCTGGCTCGCCAATGGCTCTTCCGAACATTCCGCCTCCGACTGGGCAACCGACCTGATGAAGAAACGGGCCACCGGCTCGCTCTGGGTGCGCCGCAAGGAAGGCGAGGCCTTTCACAAAAAAGCATCAGGCCTCGCCTTCCCCTATGGGCTGCTGCCACGCGCCGGCGGCAGCGTCGTCTTTTCCGAAAGCTGGCGTCACCGGCTGATGGAAATCGACGCCGACGGCCATATTTCGGCACTGATCGAGCAGATCCCCGGCTATCCGGCGCGGCTGATGCCGAGCGACGATGGCGGGGCCGTGATGGCCGTTTTCGCCCCGCGCAACCGGCTGATCGAGCTTGTGCTGCAGGAAAGCCATTACCGCTTCGACATGATCGCCACCGTGCCGCGCGCCTACTGGATCGCCCCGGCACTCTCCTCCGGCAAGAGCTTTCTTGAACCGCTGCAATGCGGCGGTATCCGTTCCATGGGCGTACACAAGCCCTGGTCACCGAGCCGCTCCTACGGGCTCGTGGTGCGGCTCGACCGCGAGATGAACCCGGTTTCCAGCTATCACAGCCGCGCCGATGGCAAGCGCCATGGCATCTGCAGCGCCATTGCCTTTGGTGGCGAAATCCACGCAGCGTCCAGGGGCGGCGATATCATCGTCAGCCTTGCCGACAAGACAAGCGAGGTGCATTGACATGGACGAACCGATCATCCGCATGGACAAAATCACCAAGGCCTATCGCGGTGTGCCTGCGGTGAAAGAGGTCGATTTCGAACTGAAGAAAGGCGAAATCCACGCGCTTCTCGGTGAGAATGGCGCGGGTAAATCGACACTGACCAAGATGATGGCCGGCGTTGTCGAGCCGACTGCCGGAAAAATGTTCTTCCACGGCCAGGAAACCGTATTCGCCTCACCGAGTGCTGCCCTTGATGCCGGCATCGCCATGGTGTTTCAGGAAACCAGTCTCGTGCCCTCCATGACGGTGGCGCAGAACCTTTATCTCGGCTCAGAGAAGTTCCTGAACCGGCTGCGCGGCACCTATATTTCCGCCCAGCAGTTTCTGCAGTCGCTCAATTTCGCCGTCGATCCGACCGCGCTGGTGGCAACACTGGGTGCCGCCAAGAAGCAGATGGTCGAGATTGCCCGGGCCGTGCATCACAATGCCGAGGTGATCATTTTCGACGAGCCGACAGCGACGCTGACGCCGGAGGAAAAGCGCCACTTTTTCGCGCTGATCAGACGGCTGAAGGCGCGCGGCGTCTCGGTCGTCTTCATCTCCCATGCGCTGGAAGAGGCGCTGATGATTTCCGACCGGCTGACCATTCTGCGCGATGGCGAACTGGTTGCCACCGGCAAGACCAGCGACTTCACCCGCGACAGCATCATCGCCGCCATGGTCGGCCGCCAGCTGTCCGGCGCGCTCTATCGCGACCGCTCGGAAACCGGCGTGCGCAAGGCTGGCAAGAAGGTGCTCTCGGTCCAGGATATTTCCATGGGCGCGATGGTGCGCAACAATTCCTTCTCGGTGTTTTCCGGCCAGATCACCGGCGTGTTCGGGCTGATCGGCTCGGGCCGGACCGAAACCTTCAAGGTGGTTGCAGGCATCGAGAAACGCGACTTCCTGCGCGGCGGCTCGATCGTGCTCAATGACAGGCCAGTGCGCTATTATGTCCCGAGCGAGGCGGTGAAGGAGGGCATTGTCTATGTCACCGAGGACCGCAAATCGGAAGGTTTCTTCGAGACCATGTCGATTGCCGAGAACATCTATGGCGGGCTGATCGCCGCCGGGCACGACAAGGCCTGGTATGTCAGCAGTGCCGAGATGCAGGCGGTTTCTGCCGACTGGTCGAAGAAGCTCAATATCCGCGCCATCAATGACAATGCCCGTGTGGTCGAGCTTTCCGGCGGCAACCAGCAGAAAGTGGTGATCGGCAAGGGGCTGGTGCAGCAGCCGAAACTGGTGATCTTCGATGAACCGACGCGCGGCGTCGATGTCGGCGCCATCGCGGAAATCCACCAGATCATCAACAAGCTCGCCGATGACGGCCTCGCCGTGGTGGTGATTTCGTCTTACCTGCCGGAGATCATGAATCTCTCTGACCGCATTCTGGTCTGCCGTCAGGGCCGTATAGTCGAGGAGTTCTCGCCCGCCGAGGCAACAGAAGCAAAAATCATGTATGCCGCCGTCCACTGACGGCAGGCAGACAATCAGAGGAAACAGCTGAAGGAGACAATCATGTCAGCGGAACGCACCACCTGGACCTATTGGCGCGGCGAATGGCGCAAGGGCGACGTGCGCATTCTGGGTGCCGCATCCCATGCGACCTGGCTCGGATCGCTGGTGTTTGACGGCGCGCGGCTCTTCAATGGCGTGACGCCGGATCTCGACCGTCATTCGGCCCGCATCAATGCCTCAGCCGAGGCACTGGGGCTGATCCCGACCCTTTCCGCCAGCGATATCGAAGCTCTGACTCGTGAAGGACTGAAGAAATTCGCGCCCGGCACCGATGTCTATATCCGGCCGATGTACTGGGCGGAGGAAAGCGATGTCGGCACCGTGCCGCCGCTCGCCTCCTCCACCGATTTCGCGCTCTGTCTGGAAGAGATGCCGATGGTCGAACCGACGGGCTTTTCGATCACCACCACCAGCTTCATGCGGCCGACGCTGTCTGTGATGCCCGTCAATGCCAAGGCGGCCTGTCTTTATGCCAATAATGCGCGGATGATGCGGGAGGCCAAGGCCAGGGGTTTCCAGAACGCGCTGGTGACCGACTTTGCCGGCAATGTCGCCGAGCTGGCGACCTCGAATGTCTTCATGGTCAAAGGCGGCGACGTCTTCACGCCTGTTGCCAACGGCACCTTTCTGAATGGCATCACCCGCCAGCGTGTGGCAGGCCTGCTCAGCGATGCCGGCATTGCCGTGCACGAGATTTCGCTGACGGTGGACGATTTCCGGCAAGCCGATGAAATCTTCTCGACCGGCAATATTTCCAAGGTCGTGCCGGTGAGCGGCTTTGACGACCGCAGGTTCGAATACGGGCCCATCTCCAAGAAGGCCCGGCAACTTTACATGGACTGGGCGCAAGCCTGACAAAAGGATCATAGGGAGCGACAACATGGCGACCGTAAAACTGATGAGTGATGAAGAGGCGGAGGCAAACCCTGCGGTCAAGGCGGTGTTTGACGATATCCGCGCCACCCGCAAGACCGACTTCATCAATAATTTCTGGCGTGCACTGGCCTTTGATGCCGCATTGCTGAAACGCACATGGGAAGGGCTGAAAGCGGTCATGACCGTTCCCGGCGCCATTGATCCCAAGACGCGGGAGATGATCTACACCGCCGTGTCGATTGCCAATGCCTGCACCTATTGCGTCCATTCCCACACCGCTCAGGCCAAGGCGAAAGGCATGAGCGACGCCGAATATGCCGAGCTTCTGTCGATCGTTGCCCTTGCCGGCCAGACCAACCATCTGGTGACCGGAATGCAGGTTCCCGTCGATCCCGAATTTGTCGCCTGAGGACTGAAGATCATGGACATGGCACTTGTCGCCACGCGACCCGGCGGGTCCGGGGTCATGGAATGGACTGCGCTTGAAACCGGCACGCCGGGCGACGGCGAGGTTCTGGTCCGCCACACCGCCATCGGCGTCAATTTCATCGATGTCTATTTCCGTTCCGGCCTTTACCCCTGGGCGGAAGACACAATGATCCCGGGCGCAGAAGCCGCAGGCGTGGTGGAAGAGATCGGCCCCGGTGTCGGCGATCTCAAACCCGGTGACCGGGTGGCCTATGTGCTGCGCACCGGCGCCTACCGGCAAAGGCGGATCATGCCGGCCGAGCGGCTGGTGAAACTGCCCGACGGGATTTCGGAAAAGCTGGCGGCAAGCGTGATGCTGAAGGGGCTGACGGCACAATATCTGGTCACCGCCTCCCATGTCGTCAAACCCAGCGAGACTGTGCTGGTTCATGCTGCGGCCGGCGGTGTCGGCCTCATTCTCGGGCAATGGCTGAAGGCGCTTGGCGCCCGCGCCATCGGCACGGCGGGCTCGGAGGAGAAGGTGGCGCTGGCGCTGTCCCACGGCTATAGCGATGTGATCAATTACCGCACGGAAGATTTTGCCGCAAAGGTGATGGAACTGACCGATGGTAAGGGCTGTGAAGCCGTTTATGACAGTGTCGGCAAGGATACCTGGCGCGGCTCGCTGGCTTCGCTGAAACGCTTTGGCATGTTCGTCAATTTCGGACAGTCTTCGGGCATGATCGAGGGCTTCAAGCTTTCCGACCTCGCCAAGGGGTCGCTGTCGGCCAACCGGCCGATGCTGTTCGACTATGTTGCGAGCCGCGCTGATCTCGAGGCCCGCGCCGACGATCTTTTCGGCAAGCTGAAAAGCGGTGCGGTGAAGGCCGATGTGATCACCGAAATGCCGCTGCAAGAGGCAGGCGCCGCCCACGACGCGCTGGAAGGGCGCAAGACGCGCGGCTCGCTGGTTCTGACCGTTTAGCAAAAAAAACCCGCGCCTGGCCGGACTGGCGAGGCGCGGGCGGCATTTTCGTCCGTGATTATTCCGGTGTGCCGAGCTCGTGGGCAACCTCATAACCATCCATCTGCCAGGTCTTTACCGATGTGGCATCGAGATCCTGCTTGGCCAGATCGACAAAGCGGATATCGCTATTGTCATAGGTACGGAAATAGAAGCGCTTGTTGACGGTGTCGACAGCCGATGTCCACTGGGTGTAATCGGCAACCAAATTGCCATGCTCATCCTTTTCCGCGTCGCGGGCGACACCGCGCGGAATGTCGAAATTGTTGAGGATGTGGAAAGCCTCGAAGATCGCATCATCGCCGGTCTTGCTGGGCTCGACACCATGCGAGAAGATCGCGGCGCGGACAAAACGTGACGGCGAGGTGAAATCGCCCGGCATGCCCAGAAGGCCGGTGCCCTGGCCAAGACCGTTGATCGTGACAGGGCCAAGCTTTTGCGGCGGCACATTGTCGAGGCCGAGATTGACGTAATTCTGCAGGTTGGTCATGTGCCAGTCAAAGGGCGGGTTGTTGGTGATGACGCCGATCGGATCATCGCTCACCTGAAGCTTGCCACCGACATATTCAATCACGATCGTCTTGCCCGACGCATCGGTGACAACGAAATGGACCGGCAGAACCATGTTGAACTGCTTGAAAATCACCGGCGCGACGACGATGTTACCGAGCGCTGCCTTTACCTCGTCGACCGTGGCGAAATTGTCGAGGATATAGGATCCGAGCTGCCAGGAGGCGAGCGTCTTGCCGGCATCAGCCGCATCATAGGGCTGGTATTCAGCCGACTGCGCAAAATAGAAAAGTCCCATGGAGAGACCTTTCTCATTCACACCATCCACCAGATAGGGCAGGCCCATGGGATTGGCGCCGACGCTGGCATATTTGACATTCCAGGACAGGCCCGTTTTGCCATCCGGCGTCTCGCCAACGCGCTTGAGGCCATGCGGCACGACGATGACAGAGGCGTGGAGATCGACGTTGAACTCCATGGTACGGGCACGCACCACCGCACCATCCTCAGCCGTCAGTGTGATTCCGGTGCAGGCCTCGGCGGCCGGACCGAACAGCATGGCAGCCGTAACGGCGGCCGCGACAAGGCGCATGCCTTTTGAAAATCGGGATGTCATGATTTCTCTCCCTTTGCTTCTGCAAGCGGAGGTTTGCCTCCCCTGCAACGAAGCTGAATATGATTGCCAGTATTGCATCCTCCTCTCAGAAGGACGGCGCCAAGCTAGGAAGGCAACCGGGCAAATGTCTACAAATTGCGGGATGAAAAACCAGAAATGGTCCGGCAAGCGACGAAATGAAGCGGCACAATCACCGCATCAGGCCTGTTCGAACTCCACCAGCGTTCCGGCAAAATCCTTCGGATGGGCGAAGATCACCGGCTTGCCATGGGCGCCGATTTTTGGTGCCCCGAGAAGACGGGTGCCTGCGGCCTCAAGCCGTGCCATCGCCTGATCGAGATCATCGACCTCGAAACAGAGATGATGCACGCCGCCCGCCGGATTGCGCGCCAGAAAGGCCGCAACAGGCGATGCCTCGCCCAGCGGTTCAAGAAGCTCGATCTTGGTATTATCGAGAGAAACGAACACGACGCTGACGCCATGTTCGCTGAGCGCCTCGGCGGCGCTGACCGATGCGCCCAATGCGCGGTAAAGCGCTGACGCCGCCTCAAGATCCGGAACGGCGATGGCAACATGGTTCAGCCGCCCGATCATCTGCCCCTCAGACATTGCGGCGCTTTCCCTCGAGAAGATCAACGATCGCATGGGCCGCGTGCAGCACATTGGTCCCGGGGCCGAAGACGGCCGCAACACCATTTTCAATCAGAAAATCATAGTCATCGCGCGGGATCACCCCGCCGGCCACGACGAGAATATCCTCTGCACCCCTTGCCTTCAGGGCTTTGACCAGCTGCGGCGCCAGCGTTTTATGCCCGGCGGCAAGCGAAGACAGGCCAACAACCCTGACCTTTTCGGAAATCGCCAGATCGGCCGCTTCATCGGGGGTCTGGAACAGCGGGCCGGCGACAACATCAAAGCCGATATCGCCGAAGGCCGAGGCAATCACCCTGGCGCCGCGATCATGGCCATCCTGGCCAAGCTTGGCGATCAGAACCTTTGCCGGTCCCTTCTCCTGCTGATAGCCATCAAGCCGGTTCACCAGCGCCTCATATTCGGCATCGCCTGCAAAGGCCGGTCCGTAGACGCCGCTGACGACCTTCGGGGCGGCATCATGCTCGCCGAAGACCCGGCGCATGGCATCGGAAATCTCGCCGACGCTGGCCCGCGCCCGCGTTGCGTCCACGGCGGCCTCGAGAAGATTGCCATTGCCGGACCGGGCAATCTCTTCCAGCCGCGTCAGACAGGCTTCAACCTTTTTCGGGTCGCGCCAGCGGCGCATGCTTTCCAGCCGCTTCACCTGGGCTGCGCGCACGGCGGAATTATCGATGGCAAGCGTTTCGATCGGTGCCTCGTTTTCCAGACGGAAACGGTTGACGCCGACAACGACCTCTTCGCCACGATCAATGCGCGCCTGCCTGGCGGTTGCTGCGGCCTCGATCATCCGCTTCGGCAGACCATCGCTCACCGCCCTGGTCATGCCGCCGGCGGCCTCGATCTCCTCCATCAGCGCCCAGGCCTTTTCCGCCAGTTCATGGGTGAGGCTCTCGACATAATAGGAGCCGGCCAACGGATCGACGACCCGGGAAATGCCGGTTTCATGGGCGAGGATCAGCTGGGTGTTGCGGGCGATGCGGGCGGAAAAATCCGTCGGCAGCGCGATGGCCTCATCCAGCGCATTGGTATGCAGCGACTGGGTTCCGCCCAGCACCGCCGCCAGCGCCTCATAAGCCGTGCGGATGACATTGTTATAGGGATCCTGCTCGGCCAGCGACACGCCGGAGGTCTGGCAATGGGTGCGCAGCATCTTCGACGTCGGCTTCTTCGGATCGAACCCCTCCATCACCCGGCTCCAGAGCAGCCGCGCCGCGCGCAGTTTCGCCGCCTCCATGAAGAAATTCATGCCGATGGCGAAAAAGAAGGACAGTCGCGGCGCAAAGGCATCGACATCGAGACCGTTTTTCAACGCCGCGCGGACATATTCGCGCCCGTCGGCAAGGGTGAAGGCAAGCTCCTGCACCAGTGTCGCCCCGGCCTCCTGGATATGGTAGCCGGAGATCGAAATCGAGTTGAATTTCGGCATTTCGCCCGCCGTATAGGCGATGATATCGGCAACGATCCGCATCGAGGGTCCCGGCGGATAGATATAGGTGTTGCGGACCATGAACTCCTTGAGAATGTCATTCTGAATCGTACCGGAAAGCTCGGCGCGTGACACGCCCTGCTCCTCTCCGGCGACAATAAAGGCAGCCAGGATAGGGATCACGGCACCATTCATCGTCATCGAAACAGACATCTCCTTCAGCGGAATGCCGTCAAACAGGATCTTCATGTCCTCGACGCTGTCGATCGCCACGCCCGCCTTGCCGACATCACCCTCGACACGCGGATGATCGCTGTCATAGCCGCGATGGGTGGCGAGATCGAAGGCAACCGACAGACCTTTCTGCCCGGCGGCGAGATTGCGGCGGTAAAAGGCGTTGGATTCTTCCGCCGTCGAAAACCCGGCATATTGGCGGATGGTCCAGGGCCGTCCGGCATACATGGTCGCGCGCGGACCGCGCAGAAACGGCGCCTCGCCCGGCATGGAGCCGAGATGGCCGATGCCTTCGAGATCATCCGCTGTGTAGACCGGCTTGACGGCAATGCCCTCGGCGGTCTGCCAGACCAGCGTTTCGGGTGACGCCTTCAGTTCCTTTTCGGCCTGTGCGTTCCAGTTTTCCAGCTGCTCCTTCGCCATCGTCCCGCCCCCTTCAGCAGAATTCCATGATCAGCTCATCGACCGCAAGGCTCTGGCCGGCCTGCGCGGCAACCCGCTTCACCACCGCCTTGCGCTCGGCGCGCAGCACGTTTTCCATCTTCATCGCCTCGACGGTGGCGAGCGTCTGCCCCGCCTCGATCGTTTCGCCCTCATGGACAGCAACCGAGGTAATGACGCCCGGCATGGGGCAGAGAAGCAGTTTCGACGTATCGGGCGCCGCCTTTTCCGGCATCAGCCGGGCCAGAGCCGCCACGCGCGGACGATAGACCCGGCTCGTCACATCCATGCCGCGGAAGCGCAGCCGGATCGCCGTGCCGGTGATCTCGACCTTGGCATCAATTCCATCATTGCCGAATTCGAACCGGGCGAGCGTGCGGCCCGGCTTCCAGTCCGTGCCGAGGCCGAAGCCCTGCTCGCCCGGAAAGCTGAGGAAGAAATCGGCCCCATCGACGGCCACATGAACCGGCTGCGCGTGGCCGCCAAAGCGCACCACCCAGTCACTGCCGACCTTGCGCGTATGATTGCCGATCGTGCCGGACACCGAGGCTGCGCGCAGTTCCAGCATGTGGTGAATAACGGCGGCGATCGCAGCAAGCTCACGTGCAGCCATGCCGTCAGGGGCAACACCGGAAAACCCGTCCGGAAATTCCTCGGCGATATAGGCCGTCGACAGCCGGCCTTCGCGGAAACGCTGCTGCTGCATGACGGCGGCAAGGAAGGGCAGATTATGGCCGATCCCCTCAAGCTCGAACCGGTCCAGCGCTGTTGCCATGGCTGCGACCGCACGCTCGCGATCGGCTGCGAAGGCACAGAGCTTGGCGATCATCGGATCGTAAAACATCGAGATCTCTCCGCCCTCATAAACGCCGGTATCGTTGCGGATGACCGAACCGTCGGGCTGCGGCCCCTCTTCCGGCGGCCGGTATCGCGTCAGCCGGCCGATCGAGGGCAGAAAGCTGCGATAGGGATCTTCGGCATAGAGCCGGCTTTCGATTGCCGAGCCTTTGAGCGTGATGTCGCTCTGAGAGAAGCCGAGTTCCGCACCATCGGCGACGCGGATCATCTCGGCGACCAGATCAAGGCCTGTCACCAGCTCGGTCACCGGATGCTCGACCTGGAGCCTTGTGTTCATCTCGAGAAAATAGAAGTTGCGGTTCCGATCAACGATGAACTCAACCGTTCCGGCGGAGAAATAGCCGACGGCACGCGCCAGCGCCACCGCCTCCGCCCCCATGGCAGCGCGGGTTTCGGCATCGAGAAAGGGCGATGGCGCCTCCTCGATCACCTTCTGGTTACGCCGCTGGATCGAACATTCGCGCTCGCCGAGATGGACGATATTGCCATGCCGGTCGCCCAGAACCTGGATCTCGATATGGCGCGGTTCGACAATGAATTTCTCGATGAAGATGCGATCATCGCCAAAGGCTGAGCGCGCCTCGCTCTTCGACAGGCGAAAGCCCTCCCGGGCCTCAGCGTCATTCCAGGCAATGCGCATGCCCTTGCCGCCACCGCCGGCAGAGGCCTTGATCATCACCGGATAGCCGATTTTTCCGGCAATCACCGCCGCCTCGTCCTCATCGGCGATCAGGCCCATATGGCCGGGAACGGTGGTGACACCCGCTTCCGCTGCCAGTTTTTTCGAGGTGATCTTGTCGCCCATCGCTGCGATGGCGGCGGCTGGCGGACCGATGAAGGTGACACCGGCCTGTTCCAGTGCCTCGGCAAAGGCCTGATTTTCCGAAAGAAAACCATAGCCCGGATGAACCGCATCGGCCCCCGTTTGCGCAATGGCCGCCAGAATCCGCTCGATCACCAGATAGGACTGCGATGACGGCGCCGGCCCGATATGAACCGCCTCGTCCGCCTCGGCCACATGCAGCGCATCGCGGTCGGCATCGGAATAGACGGCAACCGTGCGGATGCCCATCTTCTTCGCCGTGCGGATGACCCGGCAGGCGATTTCACCGCGATTGGCAATAAGAATTTTCCTGATCATAGTCCTCACCCTCAAAGCGGGATCGTGTCGTGCTTTTTCCAATGCGTTGCCTGGCGCTTGTTTCTGAGCGCGGCAAAGGCACGGGCAATGCGGCGGCGGGAGGCATGCGGCTGGATCACCTCATCGATGAAACCGCGTTCGGCAGCGACAAAGGGATTGGCGAAACGGCGCTCATATTCTTCAGTGCGGGCGGCAATCTTGTCCGCATCACCAAGCTCCGACCGGTAGAGGATTTCGCTCGCCCCCCTGGCACCCATCACGGCAATCTCGGCCGTGGGCCAGGCATAATTGATATCGGCGCCGATATGTTTCGAGGCCATCACATCATAGGCCCCGCCATAGGCCTTGCGGGTGATCAGCGTCACCATCGGCACGGTGGCTTCGCTATAGGCAAACAGCAGCTTGGCGCCGTGCTTGATGACGCCGCCGGTCTCCTGCGCCACGCCCGGCAGAAAGCCCGGTACATCGACCAGTGTCAGGATCGGGATCGAAAAGGCATCGCAGAAACGGACGAAGCGCGCCGCCTTGCGCGAGGTCTCGATATCGAGACAGCCGGCCAGCACCATGGGCTGATTGGCGACGACGCCGATGGTTGCCCCTTCCAGCCGGATAAAGCCGGTGAGGATGTTTTTCGCATGCGCCGCCTGGATCTCGCAGAAATCCCCCTCATCGGCGAGCGCCGTGATCAGTTCGCGCATGTCATAGGGCTTGTTCGCGCTTTCCGGCACCAGTGTATCAAGCCGCATTTCCAGCCGCTCGGGATCGTCATGAAAGGGCCGGACCGGCACCGGCGCGCGGTTGTTGAGCGGCAGGAAATCAAACAGCCGCCGGACTTCCATCAGCGCATCGATATCATTGTCGAAGGCGGCATCGGCGACCGAGGATTTCTGCGTATGGGTTTTTGCGCCACCCAATTCCTCCGCTGTCACGACCTCGCCGGTTACCGTCTTCACCACATCCGGGCCGGTTACGAACATGTAGGAGGTATCCCGGACCATGAAGATGAAATCGGTCATGGCCGGCGAATAGACCGCACCGCCGGCGCAGGGGCCCATGATGACGGAAATCTGCGGAATGACGCCCGAGACTTCGGCATTGCGGCGGAACACCTCGGCATAACCCGCAAGCGAGGCAACGCCCTCCTGAATGCGCGCGCCGCCACTGTCATTCAGACCGATCACCGGCGCGCCGACCTTTGCCGCCATATCCATGATCTTGCAGATCTTGCCCGCATGGGTTTCCGATAGCGAGCCGCCAAGCACGGTAAAATCCTGGGAAAAGACATAGACCTGACGGCCATTGATGGTGCCCCAGCCGGTCACCACGCCATCGCCGGCAATCTTCTGCGATGCCATGCCGAAATCGACCGTACGATGGGTGACGTACATGTCGAATTCCTCGAACGAGCCCTCGTCAAGCAGCACTTCGATACGCTCGCGCGCCGTCAGCTTGCCCTTGCCATGCTGGGCGTCAACACGATGCTCTCCGCCGCCGAGCCATGCTTCGGCCCGGCGGCGCTCCACCTCCGCTATCACTGAACGCACAATTTCCTCCTCCGAAATTGACGATCGCAAATTACAATCGAAGGGCGATCTCGAAAAGAGTTGAGAATGTGCGATTGTGGAATTATAAAATAGGAAATATGAAATTGCGAATTTGCAAAATCCGGATGGACCCATGGCAACAGGCAAGCTCTTCATCGGCCGGAAAGTGCGCGAACTCCGTCTCGCCAGCAGGCAGACCCAGGCGCAGTTTGCCGAGCGGCTTGGCATTTCAACCAGCTATCTGAATCAGATCGAGAGCAATCAGCGCCCCGTCTCCGCCACCGTGCTTGTGGCGCTGGTCGACAAGTTCAAGCTGGATTTCTCGGAACTGGCCAGCGGCGAAACCGACCGGCTGCTGTCGGCCCTTTCGGAAGCCCTCAGCGATCCGCTGTTCGAAGCCTACAGCCCGAGCCCGCAGGAACTGAAGCTGATCACCCAGAATGCGCCAGGCTTTGCCCATGCGCTGATTGCCTGCCACCAGGCCTATCGCCGCAATTCGGAGCAGCTGGTCAGCATTGACCGCGATCTCGGCCGCGGCCTGACCGAGATGACCGCCTATGAGGAAGTGCGCGACTTCTTCCACTTCGTCGACAACTATATTCATGACCTCGATGCGGCTGCCGAAAGCCGCGCGGCAACGCTGAAAGCAGCCTCCCACGATCAGCGCCCGGCGCTGGCGGATCATCTGAAGCGCGCCCATGGCATTCGCGTGGCCTATGCCACCGACACGGCGCTGCAGCGTGACTACAACCGCAAGACCGGCGTGCTGACGCTCAATGCCTATGCCCCACCCTCGTCGCAGGCCTTTCAGCTTTCAATCACCATTGCCCAGCAGGAAGCCGGTGAGATCATGGACCGGCTGATCGCCGATGCCGGTTTCCGCAATGAGGAGGCAGGCGCGATCTGCCGCCTCGGCCTTGCCAATTATTTTGCCGGCGCGCTCTTGATGCCCTACGGCATTTTTGCCCGGGCCGCACGCGAGATGCGCCACGATATCGAACTGCTGTCGCTGCGTTTTGGAACCTCGCTGGAGCAGGTCTGCCACCGGCTTTCCACCCTGCAGCGGCCAAACGACAAGGGCGTGCCGATTTTCTTCGCCCGCATCGATCGCGCCGGCAATATCACCAAGCGCCACAGCGCCACGCGGCTGCAATTTGCCCGTTTCGGCTCGGCCTGTCCCTTGTGGAACGCCCATTTCGCTTTCGAGGCTCAGGGCAGCATCATCCGTCAGCTGGCGGAAACCCCGGATGGCGTCGGCTACCTGTCACTCGCCACCGCCGTTTCCAGAGGGCCAGGCGGCTTCAGCCGCTCGCGCGTCAACCATGTGCTGGCCTTCGGCTGCGAGATCACCCATGCCGATGCCTTCGTCTATGCAGACGATCTGGCAACATCCGACCGCAGCCGCTTCGACCCGATCGGCATTTCCTGCCGGATCTGCGAGCGGGCGGATTGCCCCAGCCGCGCCCAGCCACCGTTGAAACGCAGCATCGTCATCGACGCCGACCGCCGTGCCGATCTGCCTTACGGTTTCCTCTAGGGCATGATCCACCGGCCGCAGCGCTGCTTCAAGCGCACGGAAACCGCTTCACGCTGACGGTGGGCGGGCGCGACCATCTGTTGAAAATGACGGCCGATACCGCCTTTGCCATCGACAGCGTCACGCCTGCCGCCAGGCCGTGTCCGGCAGAAATCACGCTACGCCTGAACGCGCTGCCTGCGCAAAAAATGCCAACTTCGCTTGATTTTGCCGGTACCTTCGATAGATAGACGGTGCCTGCGGCGCGACAGATGCGCCGCAGATTTCCGGTTGAAACCGGAAAGGACGAAACATTGCCTCCAGCGAAAGGCCGAAAGCACATTATGCAGACGCCCTATTATCTGATCGACATGCAGCGCCTGAAGGCCAACATGGAAAAGATCGCCTGGCTGCGCGAGCATTCCGGCGCCCGCGCGCTTCTGGCCCTTAAGTGCTTTGCCACCTGGTCCGCCTTCGAGATGATGAGCCGCTATATGGATGGTACCACCTCGTCCTCGCTTTATGAGGTCAAGCTCGGCCGCGAGAAATTTCCCGGCGAAACCCACGCCTATTCCGTTGCCTATGCCGATCATGAAATCGGTGAGGTGCTGGCAAATTGCGACAAGATCATCTTCAACTCGATCGGTCAGCTCACCCGTTTTGAAGACGTCTCCAGCGACAGGATCCGCGGCCTGCGCGTCAATCCGCAAGTCTCATCGTCCGATTTTGACCTTGCCGATCCGGCGCGCCCCTATTCGAGGCTCGGCGAACATGATCCCGAGCGGATCGAAACCGTCATGGACCGGATTTCGGGCTTCATGTTCCACAATAATTGTGAGAATGAGGATTTTGACCGGTTCGAAGCCATGCTCGGCGTGATCGAACAGCGTTTCGGCCATCTGCTTGCCCGGCTCGACTGGGTTTCACTCGGCGGCGGAATCCATTTCACCGGTCCCGACTATCCGCTCGCGAAGCTTTCGGCGCGGCTGAAAGCCTTTGCCGAGAAATACGGTGTCCAGGTCTATCTCGAGCCTGGCGAGGCGGCCATCACCGGGGCGGCAACACTGGAAGTCACGGTTCTCGACACGCTCAACAATGGCAAGGATCTCGCCATCGTCGACAGCTCGATCGAGGCGCATATGCTTGATCTCCTGATCTATCGTGAAAGAGCGAAAATCCTGCCGGATACCGGCCCGCACAAGGTCATGGTCTGCGGCAAATCATGCCTTGCCGGTGATATTTTTGGCGAATTCTCGTTCGAAAAGCCCCTGAAAGTCGGTGACCGCCTGTCGGTCGAGAACGCCGCCGGCTATACGATGGTCAAAAAGAACTGGTTCAACGGGGTTGCCATGCCGGCCATCGCGATCCGCGAAGACGATGGCACGATCCGCGAGGTCCGCCGCTTCGGCTTTGAGGATTATGTCGCAAGCCTGTCATGAAACCGATCCGACGCGCCCCTAAAAAGGACGCATTACTGAATCTCATGGCAGGCCGGAAAAGGCCTGCCGGAACCTTGCTTTTCGCAGTCTTGCCGGACGGGAAGAACCCCGCCATGCTGCTTGAACCGGAGGTGTTTGCCCGATGAAGAAGAATGTACTGATTATCGGCGCTGGCGGGGTGGCCCAGGTGGTGGCCCACAAATGCGCACAGAACAATGACCTGCTCGGCGAAATTCATATCGCTTCGCGCACCGGTGCCAAATGTGAGGCCATTGTCGAAAGCGTCCGTGAAAAAAAGGCCATGAAGGTTGCGGGCGTGATTGCAGCGCATGAACTCAATGCGCTCGACATCGCCGCCACCGTCGCCCTGATCAGGAAAACCGGCGTTGAGATCGTCATCAATGTCGGAACCGCCTTCCTCAACATGTCGGTTCTGGAAGCCTGCCTGGAAACCGGTGCGGCCTATATCGACACGGCGATCCACGAAGAGCCGAACAAGATCTGCGAAACGCCGCCCTGGTATGGCAATTATGAATGGCAACGCAAGGAACGCTGCGCGGAAAAAGGCGTGACCGCCATTCTCGGCGCCGGCTTCGATCCCGGCGTCGTCAATGCCTATGCCCGCCTCGCCAAGGACGATTATGTCGACACGATCACGGATATCGACATCGTTGACATCAATGCCGGCGACCACGGCAAGTATTTTGCCACCAATTTCGACCCGGAAATCAATTTCCGGGAATTTACCGGCGTGGTCTATGCCTGGCAGAACAATGAATGGACCACCAACAAGATGTTCGAGATCGGCAAGGAATTTGACCTTCCGGTGGTCGGCAAGCGCATGGCCTATATGAGCGGCCATGATGAGATCCATTCGCTTTCCAAAAATATGGGTTCACCCAATGTCCGTTTCTGGATGGGGTTTGGCGAGCACTACATCAACGTCTTCACCGTGCTGAAAAGCCTTGGCCTTTTGTCGGAACAGCCGGTGAAGACCGCTGAAGGCCAGGAGGTTGTGCCGCTCAAGGTGGTCAAGGCCGTGCTGCCTGATCCCTCCTCGCTCGCGCCCGGCTATACCGGAAAGACCTGCATCGGCGACTTCGTCAAGGGCACCAAGGACGGCAAGCCGGCCGAAGTGTTCATCTACAATGTCGCCGACCACAAGGAAGCCTACGAGGAAGTCGGCTCGCAGGGCATTTCCTATACGGCCGGGGTTCCGCCGGTGGCTGCGGCCATGCTGGTTGCTTCCGGCGAATGGGATGCCAGGACCATGGTCAATGTCGAGGAACTCAATCCCAAGCCTTTCCTGCATATCCTGAACCATATCGGCCTGCCGACCCGGATCAGGGATGAAAATGGCGACCGGGCAATCGATTTCTCGAAGTAGCGCCCTGACCTGTCGCGCCGGACGCCGGAAACGGTTTTGCCTGGCACGATGCGCAGTCTCAATGTGCTGAGCGCCATGTATCCGAACGGAGGCATGGCGCTTCAGCGGACCGATCGCCCGACAAGAGGCGCCGGAGCCGGCGCTGCAGCCCGTCGCAACACAGCAGCCGCCGGAACGCAAAGGCGGGGTTTTTCTTTTGCTGCTTCGTGCTAAAACCGTCCCGACGAAACGGGCGGACAAGACATGTCACTGAAAGACAAACGCATTCTGCTGATCATTGCCGGCGGCATTGCCGCCTATAAGAGCCTCGACCTGATCCGCCGGTTGAAGGAGCGCGGCGCGGCCGTCACACCGGTGATGACCAAGGCGGCAGAGGAATTTGTCACCCCGCTTGCCGTCGGCGCGCTGTCCGGCGGAACGGTCTTTACCGATCTCTTCTCCCGCACCCAGGAGCAGGATGTCGGCCATATCCGTCTTGCACGTGAGAATGATCTGATCATCGTCGCACCGGCAACCGCCAATCTGATGGCGAAGATGGCCCATGGTCTTGCCGATGATCTCGCCAGCGCCGTATTGCTGGCCCGCGACTGCCCGGTGCTGCTGGCACCGGCGATGAACCCGAAAATGTGGTCGGCCCCGCCAACACAGCGCAATCTCGCAACGCTGCTGATGGACGGCGTCGAGACCATCGGCCCGATGAAGGGTGAGATGGCCGAACGCGGCGAAGCCGGCAAGGGCCGCATGGCCGAGCCGATGGAAATCGTCGTGGCGGCGGAAAAGCGGCTGGATGACAGCCCCAGACCGCTGGCCGGAAAGCACGCGATCGTGACGTCGGGTCCCACCGTGGAAGCCATTGATCCGGTGCGCTACATCGCCAACCGCTCATCGGGACGCCAGGGCCACGCCATTGCGGCAGCGCTTGCGCGGCTGGGGGCTCAGGTCACCCTCGTATCCGGCCCGGTCGCCATTGCCGATCCTCCAGGTGTTGAGACGCTCCATGTGGAAAGTGCCCGCGACATGCTGAAGACGGTGGAAAAGGCCCTGCCTGCCGATATTGCCGTGATGGTCGCGGCCGTCTCCGACTGGCGCGCCGCCGATACGGCGCAACAGAAGATGAAGAAGAAGCCGGGCGAAGCGCCGCCACCGCTGGCGCTCACGGAAAATCCCGACATCCTGAAAACCATCGGCCATCACGCCAGACGACCGCGCCTTGTGGTCGGCTTTGCCGCCGAAACCCGCGATGTCACCGCCTATGCCACCGACAAGCTTGCCCGCAAGGGGGCGGATCTGATCGTCGCCAATGACGTCTCCGAAGAGGGCGTGATGGGCGGCGGCCATAACCGGGTGACCCTGGTGACAAAGTCGGGCGCCGAGGAATGGCCGGACATGAGCAAGGATGCCGTTGCCGAGCGGCTGGCGCACTGGATTGCCGAACGCTTCGTCGCCCAGGCTAGCCTGCCATTCTGATCCGCTGCAGGATCGCCGAACAGGTTTCCGGCCCTTCCGCCAGAACGGCGGCATCAAGTGTGCGCACATGACCGCGCAGCGTGCTGACTTCATCCAGAAGCCCCAGAATGAGCGGCACCGCCTCGTCATTGACCTCCATATCCTCCGTCAGTTCGACAATCAGGGCCAGACGGGCAACATCCGTTTCGTCAAAGGTCGGACCAAGGGCGCCAGGCTGCGGCCTGACCCAGCTGCGGGTGATGCAGATGGACAAACGCTCCACCGTCAGCCTGTCGAGCCGTTGAAGAACCTCATTCTCGCTCAGCATGCTCATCTTTGCTCTCCCTTCCAGCCCGCGCGCGGATCATAGGCATTGCCGACCCGCCAGCTGCGGATTGCCTCTGCCAATGCCTCATCCGCCTTCGGCGGCAAGACAATCTTGAGGGTCACCAGCAGATCGCCGGCGCTGCCGCCGGACTTGGGCACGCCTTTGCCCTTCAGCCGCATGACCCGGCCGGAGGAGGAGTTCGCAGGCACCTTGAGATTGACGCGGCCCGTCGGCGTCGGCGCGGAAACGCTGCCACCCAGCACGGCCTCATCGACAGAGATCGGCAGTTCCATCGCCACATCATCGCCAATGCGTTCAAACACCGGATCCGGCGCGACGCTGATGCGGACAAAGGCATCGCCGGCCGGGCCGCCATTGAGGCCGGGTTCCCCCTTGCCGGAAAGCCTGAGCGTCTTGCCATCCTCGATACCGGCGGGAATGGACAGCTCGATCCGGCCGCCTTCGGGCAGATCGACCGTTTTTTTGGTTCCCAGAAGCGCTTCGATGAAGCCGACCGTCATCTGGAACTGCCGGTCCTGACCGCGCATTTTCATCCGCGCGCCGCCACCGGCCCCAAAGCCGCCGCGGCGGCCGCCAAAGGCCTGGGAAAAGAAATCGCCAAGATCATCGAAATTGCCGTCATAGCCATAGCGGCCCGACGGATCGGCCTCCGCATGGCTGCGATAATATTGCCGCTGCGGCCGCTCCTGCTGGTTCTCATCGATCTCGCCGGCATCATAGCGCCGGCGCTTGTCCGGATCAGACAGAAGATCATAGGCAGCGGTCACGTTCGAAAAGCTCTCGGCCTTCTTCTTGTCGCCGGGATTGAGATCGGGGTGCAGGGTCTTCGCCAGCTTGCGATAGGCCTTCTTGATATCCGCCTCGCTCGCATCCCTGGCGACGCCAAGCACGTCATAGGGGTTTCTGGTTTCGTTCTGCGCCATCCTGATTTCCGTTCAAAGGCAACATCCGTTGCGTTGTTTGCAGAAATTTAGGCATTCACCGCCGCGGTTTCCAGATCACGCGGATGTGATCGGCGCTTATTCTCGCCGCGCCAGCCGGAAGAGAACCGGCCGCGGGGGTCGAAACAGTCCTTGCAAATTTTCAATAATATCGTATATACGAAACTACGTATATTAACACGAGGGAGTTCGTCATGTCGCTTGATCGTATGGTTCTGGCCTTTGCCGGCATTATGGTTCTGATTTCCGTGCTGCTGACTGCGCTTGTCAGCATCTATTTTCTCTGGTTCACGGCCTTTATCGGCATCAATATGCTGCAGTCGGCTTTCACCGGTTTCTGCCCGGCCGCGATGATCTTCCGCAAGCTCGGTTTCAAACCCGGCTGCGCGTTCTGAAAGCCTGACGAGGGGCAATGATGATGAAAATTCCGTTCTGGCATTCCGCCATGATCGCCGGCGCCGTGCTCGCCGCATGGCCCGCCATGGCCGCGACACTGAAGCTTGAGCCCGTGACCGTTCCGGAATGGAAGGCGGTCTATGGCGCCGTCGAGGCACGCGACACCATTCCCGCCCGCGCGCGCATTGGCGGCACGCTGGAAACACTGGTGGTGACCGAAGGCGACGCCGTCAAGGCGGGCGATGTCATCGCAACCGTGAAGGATGACAAGCTCGACTATCAGATCAAGGCCTATGAGGCCCAGCTTCTCGGGCTGGAAGCCTCGCTGAAAAACGCCCAGTCGGAACTGGACCGCGGTCAGCAGCTGAATGAACGCGGCGTGCTGTCGAACCAGCAGCTCGATACGCTGAAAACCAATGTCGACGTGGTCACCAACAATATCGCGGCAACCAAGGCCAATATGGAAGTCGTGTCGCAGCAGATGCATGAGGGTGAAGTCGTGGCACCGGCCACCGGCAAGGTTCTGACCGTGCCGCTGGTCAAGGGGTCCGTCATTCAGTCGGGTGAAACCGTGGCGACGATCGGCTCCGGCGGCATTTTCCTGCGCCTGTCGATCCCCGAGCGTCATGCCAGTCTGCTCGCGGAGGGTTCGACCCTGGAAATCAGCCGCGCCACCGACGGCGCGCTGCAGCAGGGCCGGCTGGTCAAGCTCTATCCCGAACTCGAGAACGGACGGATCATCGCCGATGTCGATGTCACCGCCGATAATCTTCAGGCCGCCTATGTCGGGCAGCGCATTCTGGTGCGCGTTCCGATCGGCTCCCGGCAGGCGCTGATGGTGCCGGCAGACGCTGTCACCACGCGTTATGGCCTCGATTTCGTGACCGTTGACGCCGGCAATGGCGAAACACGCGAGAAAACCGTGATCACCGGCCGCCACAACACGGTCGATGGCAAGGATATGGTCGAGGTGCTGACCGGGCTCGAAACCGGCGATGAGGTGATCCTGCCATGAAACCGCAAAAGCTCGGGATTGCCGGCGGTCTGACGAAGAGTTTCATCTCCTCGCCGCTGACGCCCCTTTTCCTGCTGGCAGCGCTCGCGCTTGGTATTGTGGCACTGTTCACGCTGCCACGCGAGGAAGAGCCGCAGATCTCCGTTCCCATGGTCGATGTCATTGTCGAGGCCCCGGGCCTGAAGGCCGAGGACGCGGTCAAGCTGGTCACCGAACCGCTTGAGACCATCATCAAGGGCATCAATGATGTCGAGCATGTCTACAGCCAGACCAATGACAACCAGGTCATGCTCACCGCCCGCTTCAAGGTCGGCACGCCGGCCGATTCAGCGGTGCTGCGCGTCCATGACAAGGTCATGGCCAATATGTCGGCAATCCCCGTCGGCATTCCCGAGCCTTCCATTGTCGGCCGCACCATTGATGATGTTGCCATTGTCGCGCTGACGCTGACGCCCAGCGCCGACAAGGGCCAGGATGTGACGGCGGCCGATCTGTCACGCGTCGCCCGCGAATTGCAGACCGAGCTCACCAAGATCGACGATGTCGGTCTGACCTATCTCGTCGGCGAGACCGGCGATGCGATCCGTATCGCGCCCGATCCGGAAAAGCTGGCGCTGTACGGCGTCAGCCTGCAGGCCCTGACGGCCAAGGTGACGGCGGCAAACCGCGCCTTTTCGACCGGCACCGTGCGCAACAGCAATATGCAGATCGACGTCATGGCGGGCGAAACGCTGTCGACGCCGGAGGAGATCGGCAACCTTCTGATCACCACCAATGACGGCCGGCCGGTCTATGTCCGCGATGTCGCCAATGTCAGCTTCATCACCAATGATTCCGATGCCATCACCGCCAATGTCTCGCTCAATGCCGATGGCTCGGTCGATCGCGTTCCCGCCGTCACCCTTGCCGTTGCCAAACGGGCGGGCGCCAATGCGGTGACCGTGGCCGATCAGATCCTGCATCGTGTGGATGAGCTGAAGAGCCGGCTGATCCCCGACACGATGAGTGTCGCGGTGACCCGCGACTATGGCGAGACCGCCAATGAAAAAGCCAATGAACTGCTGTTCCACCTGGCACTGGCAACCATCTCGATCATCATTCTGGTCGCCATCGCCATTGGTCTGAGGGAAGCGCTGGTCGTTGCCATCGTCATTCCGGTGACGATCCTTCTGACGCTGTTTGCCGCCAATATCATGGGCTACACGCTGAACCGCGTTTCGCTGTTCGCGCTGATCTTCTCGATCGGCATTCTCGTCGATGACGCGATTGTCATCATCGAGAATATCGCCCGCCACTGGGCGATGAAGGACGGGCGCTCGCGCGTTGGCGCCGCCATTGATGCGGTCGCCGAAGTCGGCAATCCGACCATTGTCGCAACGCTGACCGTGGTTGCCGCCCTGCTGCCGATGATGTTTGTCTCCGGCATGATGGGCCCCTATATGAGCCCGATCCCGGCCGTGGCCTCGGCGGCAATGATCTTCTCCTTCTTCGTTGCCGTGATGATCACGCCATGGCTGATGGTGAAGATTGCCGGCACGGCCAAGCTGCACAATGAGGATGCCCATGGCGGCGGCCTTCTCGGCAGGGCCTATGCAGCCGTTGCCCGGCCGATCCTGAAAACCAAGTTCAGGGCCTGGAGCTTCATCGCCATCGTCGTCATCGCCACCTTCGGCTCGCTGAGCCTGTTCTACACCAAGCATGTCACGGTGAAACTGCTGCCCTTCGACAACAAGTCGGAACTGCAGGTCACGCTGGACCTGCCGGAAGGCTCATCGGTCGAAGAAACCGATGCGGTTGCCCAGGCCGTTGCCGCCGTCGTCCTCAAAACGCCGGAAGTAGTCTCGGTGCAGACCCATGCCGGCACCGCCGATCCCTTCAACTTCAACGGCCTCGTCCGCCACTACTACATGCGTGAACAGCCGCAGCAGGGAGACGTGCAGATCAACCTGACGCCCAAGGGGGAGCGCTCGCGCACCAGCCACGAGATCGCGCTTGACCTGCGCCAGCAGATCCTTGCCGACGTCAGCGTGCCGGATGGCACGTCGCTCAAGGTCGTCGAGCCGCCGCCCGGACCGCCGGTCATGGCGACGCTTCTGGCGGAAATCTACGGGCCCGATGCCCAAACCCGGCGCGCCGTTGCCGAAAAGGTGCGGGAAGCCTTCAATTCCGTGCCCTTCATTGTCGATGTCGATGACAGCTATGGTCAGCAGACCAAGCGGCTGCGGGTGACAATCTCCGGCGACGATCTCGAATATTACGGTGTTTCGGAAGACGATGTCTTCGACACGCTGCAGGCGCTGAATGCCACCACCACGGTCGGTTATTCGCATCGCGGCGGCGGCCGCCAGCCGATCCCGATCGAGATTGCCCGTCCCAAGGGTGACAAGGTGCTGGATGAAAGCTTCCTGGCAACGCCGGTTCCCTCGTCGCAAAGTGACGGTACGACTTCGGATGTCGTCGAGCTTGGCGACGTGGTGAAGGTCACCGAGGAGCCGACCTCTTACACGATCTTCCGCCATAACGGCCATTTCGCCGATATGGTCACGGGCGAGCTTGCCGGCGATTTCGAGGCGCCGCTTTACGGCATGCTGGCCGTTCAGGACGTTATCGACAAGATGGACTGGGGCAACCTGCCGAAGCCGGTGATCAAGCTTCATGGCCAGCCGGAAGACGAGGCCGAACCTGTGCTGTTGTGGGATGGCGAATGGGAAGTGACCTGGGTCACCTTCCGTGACATGGGCGCGGCCTTCATGGTGGCGCTTCTGGGGATCTATATCCTCGTCGTCGCCCAGTTCGGTTCGTTCAAGGTGCCGCTGGTCATCCTGACGCCGATCCCGCTGACCTTTATCGGTATCATGGCGGGGCACTGGCTGTTCCATGCGCCCTTCACCGCGACATCGATGATCGGCTTCATCGCGCTCGCCGGTATCATCGTGCGCAACTCGATCCTGCTGGTCGATTTCATCCGCCATGCGAAATCGGAGGACGTGCCGCTGACGGAAACCCTGATCGAGGCTGGCGCCATCCGCTTCAAGCCGATCCTGCTGACGGCACTCGCAGCCATCATCGGTGCGGCCGTCATCCTGGCCGACCCGATCTTCCAGGGGCTGGCAATCTCGCTGCTGTTCGGGCTGATCTCGTCGACACTTCTGACGGTTCTGATCATTCCCGCCATCTACCGGGTACTGCGAACCTGAAGGCGGAGACTTTGAACAACAGGCCGGGCCGCGTCCTGAAGCGCGGCCCGGTCACCGATCTGCGGATAGCGGCCGCATGGTTTCGCCGTGACCGACGCTGTCGAAAAGAGGCTCCATTTTACCCGCATTGCTGCCAGCAGGGGGCCGCTATTCTATTTTAGTTTGCATTCCGTTCGTTCATCGGACATTTTTGCGATGCACCTTTCAGGGAGGTGTCAAAATGGGGTTTCCTGCTCGTCAGGCTAAGCAAGGGAACAAAGCGTCCTTTGAGTAAGATTAATTCGATTCTGGAATTTCTCGTCATCGCGCATGAGGTCAATCGCCATGGCGACGTTGGTGCTGCGCTCAAAAAGGCAATCAACGCCTATCAATTCAAGCATTTCGGCCTTCATCAGCTTGTCGTCATAGATGGCGCCCGGTTCCCGGAACCCATATGGCAGGTTCTGCCGCCCTACTCGTTCGAGCATTATCTGGACAAGGAGTACTATCGCGTTGATCCGACCATGCTCCACCTCGAGACAGCGCAAGCACCCTTTTCCTGGGAAACCGCCTATCAGGTCATAAACAGCGACAGCCCGAATTATTCACAGGTTAAAATGCTGCGGGCCGAGGCCATCAGCTGGGGCCTGGTCTCGGGCTTCTGCCTGCCGGTGTTCCGTCGCGAGGGGCTCGTCGCCAATCTCTGGATCGCCTCGGATCTCAAGATCGATTTGTCGCCGTTCGAACTGACGCTGTTTTCTGCCATGGCGCATGTGGCTTACCATTGCCACATAAAGTTTGGCGGCGCATCCAAGCCGAGAATACCACGCGCAACCGGC
Organism: Martelella sp. HB161492; assembly: GCF_013184775.1. GTDB lineage: Bacteria > Pseudomonadota > Alphaproteobacteria > Rhizobiales > Rhizobiaceae > Martelella. The sequence continues at coordinate 67,709 of NZ_JAATVV010000010.1, read as the reverse complement.
AAGAATAATATGCTGCTAAGCGAACGCGAGCAAAGCATTTTGACCAGGCTGGCGGAGGGCATGACCTCGATCGAGATCGGTCGCTCGATCGGCATTTCAAACCATACGGTCGATTGGTATGTGAACGGCCTGCAGGAAAAACTTGGCGCACGCAACCGACAAAATCTGATAGCATCTGCCTTCCGAATTGGGCTAATCTCCTGATTGCGCCAGAATTACGTCCATGTCGCCTGTAAGCGATTTGCGCTTCAGCGGGTCATTGACTATGAATTTTATCAAGCGAATTTTCCGCCCGTGCTGTTGAGGAGGCCGTCCTTGCCGATTTCCAAAATTCTTGTTGCCAACCGTTCAGAAATTGCCATCCGTGTTTTTCGCGCTGCAAACGAGCTCGATATAAAAACGGTTGCCATCTGGGCGGAGGAAGACAAACTGGCGCTTCACCGTTTCAAGGCCGACGAAAGTTATCAGGTTGGCCGTGGTCCGCATCTTTCCCACGATCTCGGACCGATCGAAAGCTATCTGTCGATTGAAGAAGTCATCCGCGTCGCCAAGCTTTCCGGCGCCGACGCCATTCATCCAGGCTACGGCCTTCTGTCTGAAAGCCCCGAATTCGTCGATGCCTGTGCAGAAGCCGGCATTACCTTCATCGGCCCCAAGGCCGAGACCATGCGCCGGCTCGGCAACAAGGTTGCCGCGCGCAATCTCGCGGTTGAGGTCGGCGTTCCGGTGGTTCCGGCAACCCCGCCCTTGCCCGAAGATATGGATGAAGTGGCGAGGATGGCCGAGAAAATCGGCTATCCGGTAATGCTGAAGGCCTCCTGGGGCGGCGGTGGCCGCGGCATGCGCGTCATCCGTTCGAAAGACGATCTCGCCCGCGAGGTGACCGAGGCCAAGCGTGAAGCCAAGGCCGCGTTCGGCAAGGATGAAGTCTATCTGGAAAAGCTGGTCGAGCGTGCCCGCCACGTCGAAAGCCAAATCCTCGGCGACACCCATGGCAATGTGGTTCACCTGTTCGAACGTGACTGTTCGATCCAGCGCCGCAACCAGAAGGTCGTCGAGCGTGCGCCCGCGCCCTATCTGTCGGAAGAACAGCGCGCCGAACTTGCCGAATATTCGATCCGTATCGGCAAGGCGACCAATTATGTCGGCGCCGGCACCGTCGAATATCTAATGGATGCCGATACCGGCAAATTCTACTTCATCGAGGTCAATCCGCGTATTCAGGTCGAGCACACCGTGACCGAAACCGTGACCGGCATCGATATCGTCAAGGCGCAGATCCACATCCTCGATGGCTTTGCCATTGGGACGGAGGAATCCGGCGTTCCGCCGCAGGAGGAGATCAAGCTGCGCGGTCATGCGCTGCAGTGCCGCATCACCACGGAAGATCCGGAACATAATTTCATCCCGGATTACGGCCGCATCACCGCCTATCGCGGCGCCACCGGCTTCGGCATCCGCCTTGACGGCGGCACGGCCTATTCCGGTGCGGTGATCACCCGCTATTATGATCCGCTTCTGGAAAAGGTGACCTCCTGGGCACCGACGCCGGAAGAGGCCGCCCGCCGGATGAACCGCGCCTTGCGCGAGTTCCGTATCCGTGGCGTGGCGACCAACCTCACCTTCCTTGAGGCGATCATCACCCATCCGAAGTTCATGGAATACAGCTATACGACGCGTTTCATCGATGAAACGCCGGAGCTGTTCTCACAGGTGAGACGTCAGGACCGTGCCACCAAGCTTCTGACCTATCTCGCCGACGTGACCGTCAACGGCCACCCGGAGGTCAAGGGCCGGCCAAGGCCGTCCGATGAGATTGCGCCGCCGGTTGTACCCCATATCGGCGACAGTGAGCCGAAGGCCGGCACCAAGCAGCTTCTCGACGAGATGGGGCCGGAAAAATTCGCCAAGTGGATGCGCAACGAAAAGCGCGTGCTCTTCACCGACACCACCATGCGTGACGGTCACCAGTCGCTGCTTGCCACCCGCATGCGCACCCATGACATTGCCACGATCGCCGGCACCTATGCCCGGGCGCTGCCCGAACTGCTGTCACTCGAATGCTGGGGCGGTGCCACCTTTGACGTTTCCATGCGCTTCCTGACGGAAGATCCGTGGGAGCGGCTGGCGCTGGTGCGCGAAAAGGCGCCGAACCTGCTTCTGCAGATGCTGCTGCGCGGCGCCAATGGCGTCGGCTACAAGAACTATCCCGACAATGTCGTGAAGTTTTTCGTCCGCCAGGCGGCCAAGGGCGGGATCGACCTGTTCCGCGTCTTCGACTGCCTGAACTGGGTCGACAATATGCGCGTGTCCATGGATGCCGTGATCGAGGAGAACAAGCTCTGCGAAGCGGCAATCTGCTACACGGGCGACATTCTCAACGAGAAGCGTCCGCAATATGATCTGAAATATTATGTCGATCTGGCCAGGGAGCTGGAAAGCGCCGGTGCCCATATCATCGCCATCAAGGATATGGCAGGCCTGCTGAAGCCGGCTGCCGCCAAGGTGCTGTTCAAGGCGCTGCGCGAAGAGATCGGCCTGCCGATCCACTTCCACACCCATGATACATCGGGCGTGGCAGCGGCTACGGTTCTGGCTGCCGTCGATGCCGGCGTTGATGCGGTTGACGCCGCCATGGATGCCTTCTCCGGCAACACCTCGCAGCCCTGCCTCGGCTCGATCGTCGAAGCGCTGAAGGGCCATGAGCGTGATCCGGGTCTCGATACCGGCTATATCCGCCGCATCTCCTTCTACTGGGAGGCCGTTCGCCACCAGTATTCGGCCTTCGAGAGCAATCTCAAGGGGCCGGCCTCGGAAGTCTATCTGCATGAAATGCCGGGTGGCCAGTTCACCAATCTGAAGGAACAGGCCCGTTCGCTCGGTCTTGAAAGCCGCTGGCACGAAGTGGCCCAGGCCTATGCCGACGCCAACCAGATGTTCGGCGATATCGTCAAGGTAACGCCGTCCTCCAAGGTTGTCGGCGACATGGCGCTGATGATGGTGAGCCAGGATCTTTCGGTCGCCGATGTCGAAAATCCGGGCAAGGACATGTCCTTCCCCGATTCCGTCATCTCGATGCTGAAGGGCGATCTTGGCCAGCCGCCGGCCGGATGGCCGCAAGCGCTGCAGAAGAAGGCACTGAAGGGCGACAGTCCCTATGTCGTGCGCCCGGGATCGCTGCTGGAAGATGCAGATCTCGAAGCCGAGCGCGCCGAAGGTGCTGAAAAGATCGGCCGCCCGCTCGATGATTTCGAGCTTGCTGCCTATCTCATGTATCCCAAGGTCTTTGTCGATTATGCACTGGCGCTGGAAACCTATGGTCCCGTCGCCGTCCTGCCAACGCCATCCTATTTCTACGGCATTGGTGAAGGCGACGAATTGCTGGCCGAGATCGAACGCGGCAAGACACTGGTGATCCAGAACCAGGCGATCACCTCGGTGGACGAGAAGGGCATGGTTTCGGTGTTCTTCGAACTGAACGGCGCCCCGCGCACGATCAAGGTTCCCGACCGCGCCCATGGTGCCGCCGGCGCCGGCGCGCGGCCGAAGGCCGAGGTCGGCAACACCGCCCATGTCGGTGCGCCGATGCCGGGCGTGATCTCCACTGTTGCCGTTACGGCAGGTCAGCAGGTCTCCGTCGGCGACGTTCTGGTCTCCATCGAGGCGATGAAAATGGAATCCGCGCTTCATGCCGACCGTGACGGCGTGATCAAGGAAGTCCATGTCAAAGCCGGTGACCAGATCGATGCCAAGGACCTTCTGGTGGTCTACGAGGCTTAAGCCTTACCGACCTTCAGCTTGACGATCGAGAGGGCCGCGAAAGCGGCCCTTTGTTTTTGGGCTTGCATGCCGGTTCATGCACGTTTATGCATGATCAAACGCGATTAATCCGGAAAATCGGCATGAATGATATATTGATGCGCGAGCGGCAGACGGCCATCATGCAACGGCTTTCGCAGGACGGGCGGGTGATTGCCGCCGATCTGGCGGCAGATTTTGCCGTGTCCGAAGACACGATCCGGCGGGACCTGCGGGAGCTTTCCGCACGCGGCCTGTGTGAACGGGTCTATGGCGGTGCGCTGCCGGTTACGCCATCAAGCGGCCGGCTTGGCCGCCGCGATCATGAGAACAGCGACGTCAAGGCGCTGCTTGGCCGCGCCATCGCCGCCGAAATCATGCCGGGCATGAGCGTGTTCCTCGATGCTTCCAGCACCAACATCGCCGCCGCCCGCGCCATGGCCGATGCAGATGTAACGCTGGTCACCAATGCACCGGCCATCGCTGCGGCGCTCGATGCCCATGCCGCCGTGACCGTCATCATGATCGGCGGCGTCATCCACCGATCCGTCGGCGGTGCGGTGGACGCCAAAGCGGTGTCGGAGCTTTCGCAATTTCATTTTGATCTCTGCGTGCTGGGCGCCTGCGGCGTCGATATCGAGGCCGGAGTGACCTGTTTTCACTATGACGATGCACTGTTCAAGCGCGCCGCCGCCGCCCGTGCCGACCGGATGATCGCAGCGGTCACCGCGGACAAGATCGCAACCCGTGCCCCGCATGCGGTGACCGCGCTCACCGCCCTGGACGGGCTGATCGTCGATCCCGCCCTTGATGGCGAAGCATGGGCGGCGCTGCGATCTGCCGGTGCCAGGCTGATCTCCGCCGGAAAGGAGACAGCGCCATGACGATGATTGCCCATGTGGCGGTGTGGACCGGTGATCTGGAACGGATGGCGGCATTTTACCGAGATCACTTCGGCGCTGTGATCGGTCCGCGCTATGAAAGCCGGCGCAGACCCGGATTCGTGTCCCGCTTCATCACCCTGTCTCAGGGTCCTGCCATAGAAATCATGCAGCTGCCGCAACTTAAGCCCGCGATCGCCGGTGCGGAACGGCAAGGTTATGCGCATCTGGCGATCGCACTCGGAAGCAGCGATGCGGTGGACCGGATGGCCCGCAGGGCCGAGACAGAAGGCTTTCTGAAAAGCCCGCCTCGCCGGACGGGCGATGGCTTTTACGAAGCGGTGATTGCCGATCCTGACGGCAATCCGATTGAAATCACGCCCTGATGAGAACGCTATGACCGAATTTGCCTCCATTGCGCGTCCGACGCGCTATATGACGAAGAAACGGAGCGCCGTGTCGCTGCTCTTCCTCATGAACGGTTTCTTCACCGGATCCTGGGCACCGAAGATCCCGGAATTTGCCGAACGGCTTCAGCTTTCAGAAAGCGCACTCGGGCTGATGATCCTGACCTTCGGTGTCGGCTCCATTGCCGCCATGCCCGTGACCGGCATCGCCATTGCCCGGTTTGGCTCGGCCCGGGTGCTGAAAACCGTGGCGCTTTCATTCCTGCCGATGCTGCTGCTGATCACACTCGTCACCAGCGTGCCGCTCGCCGTCATCATCATGATCCTGTTCGGCTCCACCATGGCGATGATGGATGTATCGATGAACGGCAATGCGGTCAGCGTCGAGAAGGTCGAGCATCGCTCGATCATGTCGTCCTGCCACGCCTTCTGGAGCCTTGGCGGGCTGATCGGTGCTGCCCTTGGCGGCATGCTGATCGCCGCCATCGGTGTTTTCGGCCACGCCATCATCGCCACGCTGATCGGCGGCGGCCTGATCGCCCTAGCATGGAAAAATGTCACACCGGATGCGCCGGAAACGGAGGCCAAACGCGAAAAACTGCGCCTGCCGCTGACGCCGCTTCCATGGCTGATCGGCATCATGGCGCTGTTTTCGATGATCCCGGAAGGGGCAATCATGGACTGGAGCGCGCTTTACCTGAAAGATGAGCGGATGGTCGCCATCGCCTGGTCCGGCTTCGGCTTTGCCGCATTCGAGCTGGCCATGACCGCCATGCGCTTTGCCGGCGACAAGGTGCGCGACCGTTTCGGCGCCGTCTCGACCCTGCGCTTCTGCGCCGCCATGTCGGTTATCGGCCTTCTCATGATTGGTCTTGCGCCTTCCGTACCGCTGGTGATTTTGGGCTTTGCCATTGCCGGCATCGGCATTTCCAACATGATCCCGATCGCCTTTTCGGCTGCCGGCAACCTGCCGGGCCTTGCACCCGGCATTGGCCTTTCCGTCACGACAACGCTTGGCTATTCCGGCATATTGGTGGCGCCGTCCGCCATCGGCTTCATCGCCGAACATACCGGCTTTGCTCCGGTCTATGCCGGACTTGCCCTGCTTCACGTGGTGGTTTTCGCACTGGCTCCGCTCGCCCGCCATGCGGATCGGGGCTGATCGCAGGATCTCGACAATGTTGACATGAGCCAAGCTTTGATCCACCTGAAGGACATGAAAATAGCCGAGCCGGAGACTGTCATGACAGCCGAGCACAATTTTGATCCCAAACCCCGCCGTTCCTCCGTTGCCGTCGATGTCGGCGGTGTGATTGTCGGCGGCGGGGCGCCGGTGGTCGTGCAGTCGATGACCAATACCGATACGGCTGATATCGATTCAACCGTTGCCCAGGTCGCAGCCCTTCACCGGGCCGGATCGGAACTGGTGCGCATCACCGTGGACCGCGATGAGGCCGCTGCCGCCGTGCCGAAGATCCGCGAGCGGCTGCTGCGGCTTGGCATGGATGTGCCGCTGATCGGCGATTTCCACTATATCGGCCACAAGCTGCTTGCCGATCACCCGGCCTGCGCCGAGGCGCTGGCCAAATATCGCATCAATCCCGGCAATGTTGGCTTCAAGGACAAGCGTGACAAGCAGTTCGCCCAGATCATCGAAATGGCGATCCGCTACGACAAGCCGGTGCGCATCGGCGTCAACTGGGGTTCGCTTGATCAGGAGCTCCTGACCAGGCTGATGGATGAAAACAGCGAGAACGGTTCGCCGCTTTCCGCCCGTGAGGTCACCCGCGAGGCGATCGTCCAGTCGGCGCTTCTGTCGGCCGAGCTTGCCGAAGAGATCGGCCTGCCGCGCAACCGGATCATCCTGTCGGCCAAGGTCAGCCAGGTTCAGGACCTGATCGCGGTCAATTCCATGCTCGCCACCCGGTCTGACCATGCGCTGCATCTGGGTCTGACCGAGGCCGGCATGGGCACAAAGGGCATTGTCGCCTCCTCGGCCGCCATGGGCTACGTGCTGCAGCATGGCATTGGCGACACGATCCGTGTCTCGCTGACGCCGGAACCCGGCGGCGACCGTACCCGCGAAGTGCAGGTGGCGCAGGAATTGCTGCAGGTGATGGGCTTCCGCCAGTTCGTGCCGGTGGTCGCCGCATGTCCCGGCTGCGGCCGCACCACCTCGACGGTGTTTCAGGAACTGGCATCCAAGATCCAGGCCGATATCCGCAAGAACATGCCGGTCTGGCGTGAGAAATATCCGGGCGTCGAGGCGCTGAATGTCGCGGTGATGGGCTGTATCGTCAACGGACCGGGCGAAAGCAAGCATGCCGATATCGGCATTTCGCTGCCCGGAACCGGCGAGACCCCCGCCGCTCCGGTCTTCATCGACGGCAGGAAGGCCATGACCCTGCGTGGCCCCAATATCGCTGCCGATTTCGAAGGCCTGGTCGCCGATTACATTGAAAAACGCTTCGGTGCGGGAAGCCAGGCGGCGGAGTAAAGCCGCCTAGTCCTTCCGGTAAATCCGTCCGCCGCCCTTCTTTTCCCCGGTATCGCTGACACCGGGGAATGTGCCCTTGCGCACGGCGGCAAGAAATTCGCGGCCGAGGCGGACCTTGTCGCCGATATAGAGATCATCCCAGCCTTCACCGTAAAGCGCGGGAAAATGAAAATCGCCCGGCTCAAGGGCCAGAAGCCGGGTCTTCAATATTTCCGTCAGTTCGGAATCGAGCATCATTTCTTGGCGTTCTCGAAACGCTCCCAGATCGCATCCATGCCGTCATTGAGCGCATTATAGACGCCACGTTCCTTCAGCAGCTTCACCACCTGTTCATTGGTGCCGCCCTTGGTCGCCGATTCCAGTGTCAGCTCGGAAAAATTCAGATGCGGTGCGTTCTTCGCGGTCGCCGCCAGCGCGTAGAAAACCGCACCGGAAAAGGCACGCGCCTTGTCGGCCGGGACATTTTTCGCCTCCAGCCAATCGGCAATCGTCTCGTAATAGGCAAAGGCCCCGGCAAGGGTCGAAGTGGCAACGCAGAGCGCCTGATATTCCTCAGGCGTCTCAACCGCGACTGCCGTGCCGAGCGGAGAAAACATCGCGACGATTTCATCATCGGGCGGATAGATCGGCGTCGGTCCGCCATGGAAGGCAACCGCCGGGAGCGGCGTTACCAGCGTCACCGTGTCAGCCGGTGCGACAAGCGCCCTGATGGCCGCCACATCATAGGTGGCCATGAAGGAGACGACATGCTGGCCAGCGCGGAAGGTCAGCGTCTTCAGGATCTCGCCAGCCCCAAGCGGGCGCAGCGCCAGAAACAGCATGTCTGCAGCATCAATCACCGCCTGATTGCTTGCCGCCACCGTCACATTCGCGAAACGTGCCGCCAGCTCTCCGGCAATCTGCCCATTGCGTGGCGACAGGATGATGTCCGGCTTGTCTCCCGCAACCGTGCTGAGCCCGATCACAACCGCCTTGGTGATTTCGCCGGTACCGATGAAGCCGAGTGCCATGCCGTTTTCCTTCCCGATGTTTCAGAACCATGATTTTGGGCGGAAAGCATAATCCGCGAAACCATGATTGCAATCGATGACGCATAAGAAAAGGCCCGCAGCCTGTCTCAGCTGCGGACCTTCAACCTGAATGCCGGGTCAGTCTTATGCCGCCGCGGCGGAACGGTTCTGGCGATTTTCGATCAGATCATCAACCACGCCGGGATCGGCCAGCGTTGATGTATCGCCGAGCGCACCAAAATCATCCTCGGCGATCTTGCGCAGAATGCGGCGCATGATCTTGCCGGAACGGGTTTTCGGCAGGCCGGGAGCGAACTGAATCTTGTCCGGCGTTGCAATGGGGCCGATTTCGGCGCGCACCCATTTCACCAGTTCCTGACGCAGTGCCTCATTCGGCTCATGCTCGCTCATCAGTGTCACATAGCAGTAGATCCCCTGCCCCTTGACCGGATGCGGATAGCCAACCACGGCAGCCTCGGAGACGAAATGATGCGAAACCAGCGCGCTCTCGATTTCCGCCGTGCCAAGCCGGTGGCCGGAAACGTTGAGCACATCGTCGACACGGCCGGTGATCCAGTAATAGCCGTCCTCGTCGCGCTTGCAGCCGTCGCCGGTGAAATATTTCCCCTTATAGGTGGAGAAATAGGTCTGGATGAAGCGGTTGTGATCACCATAGACGGACCGGGCCTGGCCGGGCCAGCTGTCGGTGATGCAGAGATTGCCGTCAACGATGCCCTCGCCCTCCAGCACCTGGCCCTCATTGTCGACCAGCTGCGGCTTGATGCCGAAGAAGGGTTTTGTGGCAGACCCCGGCTTCAGATCGGTGGCGCCCGGGAACGGCGAAATCATGATGCCGCCGGTTTCCGTCTGCCACCAGGTATCAACAATCGGCAGGCGCTCTTCGCCGACCACGCGGTGATACCATTCCCAGGCTTCCGGGTTGATCGGTTCGCCGACCGAGCCGAGCAGCCGCAGGCTTTCGCGCGAGGATTTTTTGACCAGGTCATCGCCAGCGCCCATCAGGGCGCGGATCGCCGTCGGCGCGGTATAGAGGATATTGACCTTGTGCTTGTCGATCACCTCCCAGAACCGGCCGTAATCCGGGAAATTCGGCGTGCCTTCGAACATCACCGTGGTGGCGCAATTGGCGAGCGGCCCATAGACGATATAGGAATGCCCGGTGACCCAGCCGACATCGGCCGCGCACCAGAACACCTCGCCCTCGCGATAATCGAACACATATTCATGGGTCATGGAGGCCCAGACGAGATAACCGCCTGTGGTGTGCAGAACGCCCTTCGGCTTGCCGGTGGAACCGGACGTGTAGAGAATGAACAGCGGGTCCTCCGCCTTCATCTTCACCGGCGGGCATTCCGGTTTCACCGTCTTGATTTCCTCGTGATACCAGACATCGCGGCCCGGCGCCCAGCCGATATGACCGCCGGTGCGGCGCACCACCAGAACGTGATTGACCAAGACATATTGCTTGGCGGCGATATCGATGGCGAGGTCGACATTTTCCTTCAGCTGGATCGGCTTGCCACCACGCACGCCCTGATCACAGGTGATGACGAAGGTCGATTCACAGTCAACGATACGCCCCGCCAGCGCTTCCGGCGAAAAGCCTGCAAAGACCACGGAGTGAATGGCACCGATACGGGCGCAGGCGAGCATCGCATAAGCCGCTTCCGGGATCATCGGCATGTAGATCGTGACGCGATCACCCTTTTTCACGCCATATTTCTTCAGCACGTTCGCCATGCGGCAAACCTGATCATAAAGCTGGTTATAGGTGATCTTCTTGTCGATATAGGGGTTGTCACCCTCCCAGATGATGGCGGTGCTCTCGCCATGGGTCTTCAGGTGACGGTCAATGCAGTTATAGGACACATTGGTCTGGCCGTCCTCGAACCACTTGATCGAGACGCGGCCGTTGAAGGACGTGTTCTTCACCTTGGTGTAAGGCTTGAACCAGTCGATCCGGCGACCATGCTTGTCCCAGAACTTGACCGGATCCTCGACGCTTTCCTCATACCACTTGTCGTATTTCGCCTTGTCGATCAGGGCGCGCGCTTTTTCCGATTTCGAAACCGGGTAGACCTTGGCTGACATGGCTTCCTCCTCCGAAGTTGTTCAGCATTTCTCCGACCGGCGCCTGCAAGCGCACGGGTTAATCCTGATTCATAACAACATCGGATGTGGCATCAATAAGACATTCGTCAATTCTGGCTTCTGATTTGCAATTGGCGAACTTTCACACTATAGAGATGCCATGATTTCCCGGAAAATGTGGTAACGACCCACGGCCCGCGACACCGGCGCGGACGACAGAAGGACTTTATCCAAATGGCACAGAAGCTGCTCATGCCCAAGGCAACCGCCGTCTGGCTCGTAGACAACACAGCCTTGTCGTTCGATCAGATTGCCGAACTCTGCAAATTGCACCCGCTCGAGGTGAAGGCCATTGCCGATGGTGAATCCGCACAGGGCATTAAGGGCCTCGACCCGATCTCGACCGGCCAGCTTTCGCGTGACGAGATCGCCCGCGGCGAAGGCAACCCGAACTACAAGCTCAAGGTCTCGGAGCCGCGCGTGCGCGTGCCGGAATCCAAGCGCAAGGGCCCGCGCTACACGCCGGTTTCCAAGCGCCAGGACCGCCCGAACGCCATTCTCTGGCTGGTGCGAAACCATCCGGAACTGAAGGATGCGCAGATTTCGCGTCTCGTCGGCACCACCAAATCGACCATCGAGCAGATCCGCGAGCGCACCCACTGGAACGCCGCCAATCTGACGCCGATGGATCCGGTGACGCTCGGCCTTTGCAGCCAGATCGACCTTGACCTCGAAGTTGAGCGCTCCGCCAAGGACCGGCCGCTGCCCTCGCCCGAGGAAATGGAAGCCACGCTGGTCTCGGCCCGTGATACCGAAGGCCTCGGCAATGATTACGACGATCGTCGCGAAGAGCGCGAAATGTCGGCTGATGAGGTTTTCTCGCGCTTTTCGTCACTGAAGAAGGACGACGAGGAAGAGGAAGACGACAAGTTCTGATCGCTTTCGATCCCGGATAACAAAAGGGCCCGTTCGGGCCCTTAGTCTGCTGACAAATTCGTTCACATTGCCTGTTTGGGGTGAAATAGCCCCTCCCTCCGTCGTCATCCCCGTGCTTGTCACGGGGATCCAGATTCATAACATATTGAATAGACGGATTCTTTCGCCGCGCGGACGCGCGTCGGCTGGATGCCTGTGACAAGCACAGGCATGACGTCGGCAAAAAGGGGCAAGGTTCGTCAGCAACCTGAGGGCCCGTTCGGGCCCTTTTTTCATTTCAGGCGGCATTTTTCTCATCGAAACGCCGCCGCGCTTCATCGATCTCGATGCGGTTGTCGATGGTCCAGCCGTAAAGGGCGCAATAGAGCGATTTCAGCGATGCGCCGAGCGGTGTCAGCGCATATTCGACCGCCACCGGCGATGTATCGATCACGCTGCGCGAGACAAGGCCATTGCGCTCCAGGCGCCTCAGCGTCTGGGTCAGCGCCTTCTGGGTAATGCCGTCCAGCCGCCGCTTCAGCCCGTTGAAACGCTGCGGCCCATAGGCCAGCACCGCCAGAACCATGATCGACCATTTGCCCGAAATCTCGTCAAGGATCGCACGCGACTGGCAGGACACATCAAATTGCGGGCAGCTGTCCGGCTGATATCGATCCATGGTGGTTTCCTCGCCTATACCTGGGTGCGTAAAAGTGCCTTATTGACACTAGGTTTATAATTTATACCTAAGGCCTGTTCAAACCAATTTCGAGGTTCTCCCATGCCGACCAGCTCCGTTGACACGCTTTTCAGACCCTTCAGCTTCAAAAAACTGAACCTGAAGAACCGTTTTGTGATGGCGCCGATGACGCGCCAGTTCTCGCCGGAAGGCGTGCCCGGCAGCAATGTCGCCGATTATTACCGCCGCCGCGCTGAAAACGACGTGGGGCTGATCCTGTCTGAAGGCACGGTGATTGACCGCCCGACCTCGAAGAACCATCCGAACATCCCGGATTTTTACGGCGAAAAGGCACTGGCCGGCTGGAAAAATGTCATCGACACGGTCCACGCCGCCGGTGGCCGGATGGGCCCGCAGATCTGGCATGTCGGCCCGACCATCAACAGCCCGGACTTTCCCGATCCCGACCAGACGGAAAGCCCCTCCGGCCTTGTTGCGCCCGGCAAGCCGCGCGGCCGCGCCATGAGTGACGCCGATATCGCCGATACGATCGCAGCCTTTGCCAAAGCCGCCGCCGATGCCGAGCGGCTGGGCTTCGACGTTGTCGAAATCCACGGAGCCCATGGCTATCTGATCGACGAGTTCTTCTGGGCACCGCTGAACCTGCGTGAAGACAAATGGGGCGGCGCATCGATTTCCGAACGCGTCCGCTTCGCCGTTGAGGTCGCAAAGGCGGTTCGCGCTGCCGTATCGGACGACATGCCGGTGATCATGCGGCTCAGCCAGTGGAAGCAGCAGGATTACAAGGCCCGTATCGCCAGCAATCCGGATGAGATGGCCGAATGGCTGGAGCCGCTGGTCGATGCAGGCGTTGATATTCTCCATTGCTCGCAGCGTCGCTTCTGGGAACCGGAATTTGCCGAAATCGACGGCGAAAAGGGTCTGAACTTTGCCGGCTGGGCCAAGAAGATCACCGGCGTCCCGACGATTTCGGTCGGCTCGCTCGGCCTTTCCGGCGCCGACTTCCTCGGCTCGTTCGGCGGCCAGCAGACGGCGGCCTCAGCCGAAGAGATCACCAATCTGGTGGAACGGATGGAAAAGGACGAATTCGACCTGATCGCCGTCGGCCGGGCGCTGATCAAGGACCCGGAATGGGTGAAAAAGGTGAAGAACGGCGAGACCGACAAGCTCGAAGCCTTTTCACGTGAAACACTGGCCGAGCTTTACTGACGGACATGATCGGGGCGGCGTCAGCCGCCCTTTCTGCGTCGCATCAGGCGGCTGTGTGCTCATGCTGGCGCGGTGATGTGCCCATGACGCGCTTGAAGGCGGTGGAAAAGGCAGCCTCGGACTCGTAGCCAAGCGACAGCGCGATCTGCCCCACCGGTTCCTTTGCGCTCTTCAGCCGGTCGGCCGCCAGCAGCATGCGCCAGCGCGTCAGATAATCCATCGGCGTTGATCCGACCAGCAGCCGGAAGCGCTCGGCAAAGGAGGAGCGCGACATGCCCGCCTGCTCCGCCAGTCCGGCAAGCCTCCAGCGTCGGGACGGATCAGCATGAATGGCGCCGATCGCCGCGCCGATCTGCGGATCGCTCAAGGCTGAAAGCCAGCCGGCATCACGATGTTGATTGCCCACCAGATAGGCGCGCAAAGCCTGCAGCAGCAGCATATGCGCCATATGTTCGCCCATCAGAAACGAACCCGGGCGCGGTTCCGCAAGCTCCTGGCGCATGCGCGCAATCGACCACAGGAATGCCTCACGATCATCTTGCCGGTTGATGTGAACGACGGGTGGCAGAACATCGATGAGCATGCCGGCACTTCCGCCGGCGATGGCAAAATGTCCGCCGATCATGCCGAAATCACCACCGCCATTGATCATCAATACGCCGCCATCCGCCGGGCGTTTGAGAAATTCGCGGAAATCAACCGGCTCAAGATCAAGATCCGTCGCCAGGCGGAAAGGCAGGCCGCGCGGCAGGATAAAAAGATCGCCTTCAACCAGCCGGACGGGCGCGCCCGCCCCCTCCACAGCCAGAAAGCAGGCGCCGCTGGTAATACCATAGCATTTGATACCCTTATGGCCGCCATAGCTGACAGACCAGGGTCCGCCAACTTCGAAACCACCAAACATATAGCTCTTCACCTGCAACAGCGACAGGACGTCAGACAGGGGATCCATAACCAGTCTCCGGACGATTGCGAAAGAAATACGGACGACAACGCATAGATCGTATCGCCTCCGCCCCCTATCCTGCAAGCATCGGATCCGATGAATTTACCGAAACGACTGACAGGATGATTTCACCATGCGTGTTTTTGTAACCGGAGCCTCTGGCTGGGTCGGAACGCCGACCGTGGCCGCGCTTGTTGCCGCCGGCCATGACGTGACCGGTCTTGCCCGCTCCGATGGCGCCGCCGCAAAGATTGAGGCCGCTGGCGCGAAAGTGCTGCGCGGCACGATCGAGGACTATGATCTTCTGGCCGAGGCGGCCGCTGCCGCCGATGGCGTGATCCACACGGCCTTCATTCATGATTTCGCCCATTTCGCCGAGAACTGCGCCATTGACGGCAAGGCCATTGCCGCCATGGTGGATGCGCTTTCAGGCACTGGCAAGCCCTTCATCGCCACCTCCGGAACCGGGGTGCTGCAGACAAGCGAACTGGCAACGGAAGAGATGATGGCCCCGGAAAACACGGGATTCCCGCGGATTTCGGAAAAGGCCAGCTTTGCCGGGCTGGACAAGAATGTGCGGGCCATGATCGTCCGCCTGCCGCCGACCACCCATGGCAGGGGCGATCATGGTTTCACCCCCTGGCTGATCAATATCGCCCGCGAAAAAGGCCATGCAGCCTATGTCGGCGACGGTGGCAATTGCTGGGCAGCGGGCCATCGGCTCGATGCAGCGAAGGTCTTCACCCTGGCCCTGGAAAAGGGCGAAGCCGGTGACCGTTTCCACGCCGTGGCGGAGACAGGCATTGCCATGCGCGACCTCGCCTCGGCCATCGGCAAGGGCCTTGGCGTTCCGGTGAAGAGCATTTCGGCTGAAGAGGCAGAGGCCTATTATGGCATGTTCACCCATTTCGCGATGATGAACAGCCGCGCCTCAAGCGCCCTCACCCGCGCGAAACTCGGCTGGCAGCCGGTTGAAAAGACCCTGCTCTCAGACCTCGCCGAGGACTATTACTTCACGACGTGAACCCTTTCGGCACGCGGGCCTTCCGCGTGCCGGTCAAAACCTGTCCTCAGGCCGGATAGTCGCGATGGCCGAAAATGGCCGAACCGACACGCACATGGGTGGCGCCGAAGGCAACAGCAATCTGATAATCCGACGACATGCCCATCGAGAGCTTGTGAAGGCCGTTTTCGCGGGCAAGATCAGCAAGCAGGGCGAAATGCGGTCCGGGATTTTCATCAACCGGCGGAATGCACATCAGCCCCTCGATCGCAAGCTTCAGCTCGTCGCGGCACAGCGCCAGAAAATCGGCCGTTTCACGCGGATCAATGCCCGCCTTCTGCGGCTCGTTGCCGGTATTGACCTGAACAAACAGCTTCGGATGCCGGCCCTGCTTCTCGATTTCCTTGGCCAGAGCGCGGGCGATCTTTTCCCGGTCAACGGTTTCGATCACATCAAAAAGCGCCACCGCTTCCGCCGCCTTGTTGGACTGGAGCGGCCCGATCAGATGCAGTTCGATGCCATCGGTTTCCTGGCGCAGGACCGGCCATTTGGCCTCGGCCTCCTGAACCCGGTTTTCACCGAAGACCCGCTGGCCGGCGGCAAGAACGGGGCGGATATCGTCAACGGGGAAGGTCTTGGACACGGCAACAAGGGTCACTGAACCCTCCGGCCGTTCGACCTCATGGGCGGCAGCAGCGATGGTGTCGCGCACAGTCTTGAGGTTTTCCGTCACACCCATCGGTCTTTTCCTTTCCCGTCATCCGCATTATATCTGCCACGCGAAGCGAAGCAGCCGGCTGCAATCAACCACGCCCTGCCTTACCTTTCAACGCCACACTTGGCCACGGCGCCCTGCAAAGCCTGCCGATCCCCTGAAAACGGCCTGATTTGCTTGACGCCTCTCGTCTTTCGTGGTGAAGCTCAGCCCGCAATCGAGCGACAGGAATAAAGTTACACCGATATGGCCAGCGAACGTTACAACCCCCGCAAAGTCGAACCCGAATGGCAGCAGAAATGGGCCGCCGACGAGGTTTTCAAGACCGAGAATGATGAGACGCGGGAAAAGTACTACGTCCTAGAAATGTTCCCCTATCCATCCGGGCGCATTCATATCGGCCATGTGCGCAACTATGCGATGGGCGATGTCGTCGCCCGCTACAAGCGCGCCCGCGGCTTCAACGTGCTGCATCCGATGGGCTGGGACGCCTTCGGCATGCCGGCCGAAAACGCCGCGATGCAGAACAAGGTCCACCCCAAGGACTGGACCTACCAGAACATCGCCACCATGCGCGGGCAATTGAAATCCATGGGGCTTTCGCTCGACTGGGCGCGTGAATTCGCGACCTGCGATGTCGAATATTACCAGCGCCAGCAGGCACTCTTCCTCGACATGATGGAAAAGGGGCTGGTCTACCGCAAGCAGTCGAAGGTCAACTGGGATCCGGTCGACATGACCGTGCTCGCCAATGAGCAGGTCATCGAGGGCCGCGGCTGGCGCTCCGGCGCGCTCGTGGAACAGCGCGAGCTGACCCAGTGGTTCTTCAAGATCACCGATTTTGCCCAGGATCTGCTCGACGCGCTCGACACGCTCGACCACTGGCCGGAAAAGGTCCGGCTGATGCAGAAAAACTGGATCGGCCGTTCCGAAGGCATGGCCGTGCGCTGGGAAATCGCCGACAAGGCCGGCAAGGCCGGTGATCTCGACGAGGTGACGGTCTATACGACCCGCCCCGACACGCTGTTCGGCGCCTCCTTCCTCGCCATTGCCGCCGACCATCCGCTGGCAAGGGAAGCCGCAAAGCACGACGAGAAGGTCGCCAGCTTCTGTGACGAGACCCGCCGTGCCGGCACCTCGCTCGCAGCGCTTGAAACCGCTGAGAAAAAGGGCATCGACACCGGCATGACCGTGCGGCACCCCTTTGATCCGTCCTGGGAATTGCCGGTCTATGTCGCCAATTTCGTGCTGATGGACTACGGCACGGGCGCGATCTTCGGCTGCCCGGCCGGCGACCAGCGCGACCTCGACTTCGCCCGCAAATACGGCCTGAAGGTCACACCTGTCGTCATGCCGAAGGATGGCGATGCCGCGACATTTGAAATCGGCGACGAAGCCTTCACCGATGATGGCGTGATGATCAATTCCGGCTTCCTCGACGGCATGTCTACGGACGATGCCTTTGAAACGGTGGCAAAAAAGCTGGAAACCGACATGCTTGCCGGTTCCCCGCGCGGTACGCGCAAGGTCAATTTCCGCCTGCGTGACTGGGGCATTTCGCGCCAGCGCTACTGGGGCTGCCCGATCCCGGTCATCCATTGCGATGACTGCGGCGTGGTGCCCGTGCCGAAATCCGATCTGCCGGTGAAGCTGCCCGACGATGTCACCTTCGACAAGCCGGGCAATCCGCTCGACCGCCACGAGAGCTGGCGCCACGTCGCCTGCCCGTGCTGCGGCAAGCCCGCCCGGCGCGAGACCGACACGATGGATACCTTCGTCGATTCGAGCTGGTACTACACCCGCTTCACTGCGCCCTGGGAAGACACGCCGACCGACCCGAAGATCGCCAATCACTGGCTTCCGGTCGACCAGTATATCGGCGGTATCGAACATGCGATCCTGCATCTGCTCTATTCGCGCTTCTTCACCCGGGCGATGAAGGAAACCGGCCATGTCGGCATCGACGAGCCGTTCAAGGGCCTGTTCACCCAAGGCATGGTGGTCCACGAGACCTATCGTCTCGGCGGCTCCGGCACCAATGGCAGCTGGGTGTCGCCGACCGATGTGACGATCACCGAGGATGAGAACGGACGCCGCGCCGTGCTGACCGCGACCGGCGAGGACGTCGCCATCGGCGCGATCGAGAAGATGTCGAAGTCGAAGAAAAACGTCATCGATCCCGACGACATTCTCGCAACCTATGGCGCCGATACCGCTCGCTTCTTCGTTCTCTCGGATTCGCCGCCCGACCGCGACGTGGTCTGGACCGAAGCCGGTGTGCAGGGCACGTTCCGCTTCGTCCAACGCATCTGGCGGCTGATTTCCGAAGCCGCTCCGGCGCTTGAGGGCGTGACACCCGCCGCCGGCACGAACGGAAAGGCGCTGGAAATCTCGCGCGCCGCCCACAAGACCGTCAAGGCCATCAGCGACGATCTCGACAATCTGGCCTTCAACAAGGCGATTGCGCGCATCTATGAGCTCGTCAATGTCCTGGCAGCACCGCTGAGCGAGATTGCCACCGGCAAGGCCAGCCCCGACATGGCGGCAGCGGCAAAGCAGGCGAGCCTGTTCCTGACGCAGTGTTTTGCACCAATGATGCCGCATCTGGCCGAAGAATGCTGGAAGGTGCTCGGCGGAGAGGATATCATCGCCCGGGCATCCTGGCCGGTCTTTGATGCAGCGCTGACAGCGGACAATGATGTGCTGCTGCCGGTACAGATCAATGGCAAGAAACGTGCGGAACTGACCGTATCACGCGACGCCAGCCAGGATGATATCAAGGCCGCGGTTCTGGCCCTTGATGCCGTTATCAAGGCGCTGGATGGCAAGGCGCCGAAGAAGCTGATCGTCGTGCCGCAAAGGATTGTGAACGTTGTTGTCTGACCGCTTTGCCCGAACTGCCCGTACCAGCCTTATCTCCCTGGTTCTTCTTGGTGCCGCTGCCGGCCTTTCGGCCTGCCAGGTGCGCCCGCTTTACGGCGGAAGCCAGGGCAAGGCGCTCAGCGAAAACATGGCTGCAATCGCCTACAACACGCCGACAACACGCGTGGCGCAACAGGTGGAGAACCAGCTGATCTTTCTGAGCGGTCGCGGCAAGGGCGAAAGCGCCAATCCGCTCTACCGTGTCGACGTCAGTGCCTATGCAGCGACGTCGGACGTGCTGGTGGAGGACAATTCCGATACGGCTGATGCCGGCCGAACGATTGTGGTCGCCAATTATGCGATGCGCCGCGTTTCCGACAACAAGCTCTTGACCTCCGGTACGCGCAGATCGATCGCATTGCTCGACTTCCCGTCGCAGGAATATGCCAAGCTGCGCGCAATCCGCGATGCTGAAAATCGTGCGGCAAAGGACGTCGCCGAGCTGATCAATGCTGATCTTGCAATTGCGCTCACCAAGGAAGCCGCGGCACAGCCCGCGGCAGGCGTGCTGCCGCCACCTGCATCTGCGGCAGCCCCGGCCAACTGACGCCCCGCGACAGCCATTCGACCCGGATTTCAGGGGCAGATCTGACGATCTGCCCCTCAGAATGTCCGTTTCGGGTGGTGGCATCTCTCGTCATCCCCGAGCTCGTCACGGGGATCCAGGCTCTTCACGACACCGGACGACTATTGTCTTTCGCCGCGCGGACGCGCGTCGGCTGGATGCCTGTGACAAGCACAGGCATAACGTCAGCGAAAAGCGCAAGCTTTGTCAGCAGCCTGCGGGCAGATCTTGGGATCTGCCGCTTTTGTCAGTCTGCCGCTCCGGCACGCTCATATGTGGATAGAAAGCCTCAGCCATTTGGCCGCTTAAGGCTAAAGGAGTATCGTCGGGCCGATCACATCAGGAGCCATTGCGGCTCCAAAAGAGCGATCATCCTCCTGTCCCAGAGCCGGCAGGACAACAGGGACGAGCGATGACCGAGATAAAATCACACCAGTTCGACAATTTCGTCCGCCGCGAGGCCGGTCGATATCGGCTGTTTCTCGTCTATGGTCCCGATCGCGGGCTTGTGAGCGAACGCGCGGCCCTGATTGCCGATCAGACCGGCGTCGACCTTGCCGATCCGTTTTCCGTCATGAAGCTGGAGACCGCCGATCTTGATACCGGAGCAGGCCGGATCCTCGATGAAATGAATGCGATCGGGCTGTTCGGCGGTTCGCGCCTTGTCTGGATCCGCGGTGGCGGTTCGGAAAAGCCACTCGCCGATGCCGTGTCGATCCTGAGCGAGGCACCGCCGGAGAGCGCCTTCCTGATTATCGAAGCAGGCGAATTGCGCAAGGGAACCGCCCTGCGCAAGGCTGCAGAGCGAAGCGGCGCCGTCGCCGCCATTCCCTGCTACAGCGACGACGCGCGCGCCTTGAACCAGCTGATCGATACCGAACTCGCAACCGCCGGACTGCGGATGACGCCTGCAGCGCGGCAATTGCTGCTGACCCTCATTGGCGGCGACCGGCTGGCCAGTCGCAACGAAATCGAAAAGCTCATGCTCTACGCCCGTGGCATGGACCTCATCGATGAAGCACAGGTCCGCGAGATCATCGGCGATGCCAGCACGATCTCCGCCGACGAGGCGGTTGATGCGGTTCTTTCCGGCGATCCAGCGCAGCTGAAGCGCGCTATGGCGAAGATCACCCAGTCGAAGACGCCGCTCTTTCTCGTGCTGAACGGCTGCCTGCGGCAGTTTCAGCAGCTCGATCTCATGCGTGCCGATATGGAAAGCAATGGCAGCCCGGTTTCAAGCGTGATGCAGAGCCATGGACGCGGCATCTTTTTCCGGCGCAAGCCGCTGGTCGAGGCCGCGCTCTCACGCTGGAATTCAGCCGCGCTGAAGCAGGAACTGTCACTGTTACAGGCTGCCGTCCTGCGCAGCAGGCAATATCCGCAGCTTGAAGACAGCATCGTCATGCAGAGCCTGCTTGCCACCACACTGAAAACTGCACGCGCCGCAAGGCGCCGCTAATATACTGTAAATAATATTTAAAATTGTATCATAATATTTTGTTATGATACAAATAGACGCCGTTTCTGCGCAAAATCGCTATCGCCGTGACAAGCCGCGCCCAGCCGCCGGTGCCAGCGGAAGACCCAGAATTTGCGAACCGGAAATCACCCCGGACGGCGTTCAAGCCGATGGCAGATATCATCCAGCTGGTCGAGCGTGCGATAGGCGATCTTGATCTGACCGCCATTTGCCTTGTGGTCGATGGTGACCGTCAGACCGAGAATATCCCCGAGCGATCGCTCCAGCGCCAGTGTGTCGGCATCCTTTTCCACGGCAGACGATGAGCTGCGACGCCCCTCCCCGCCTTCGATCGCCCGCTGGGCAAGCTTCTCGGTATCGCGCACCGAAAGCCCCTTGTCGACAATGATACGCGCCAGCGACAGCGGATCGGGCGTCGAGATCAATGCCCGGGCATGGCCGGCCGACAGCGCCCCGCTCGACAGCAGATCACGTACCCCTTCCGGCAATTTCAGAAGCCGAAGGCTGTTGGCGACATGGCTGCGGCTTTTGCCGATGATCTCACCAAGATCGTTCTGCGTATAGCCGTGCTCGGCCATCAGCGCCTCGTAACCATTTGCCTCTTCCAGCGGATTGAGGTCAGCGCGCTGGACATTTTCGACAATGGCGATCTCGAGCGCGGTCCGGTCGTCAACGTCGCGGATCAGAACCGGAATTTCCGCCAGACCGGAAAGCTGGGCCGCCCGCCAGCGACGTTCGCCGGCAATGATTTCATAACGCTGCTCGGCGATGGTGCGAACAACAACGGGCTGGACAATCCCATGCTGGCGGATGGAGGCAGCAAGATCGCGCAGTTCCTCCTCCTCGAAATATCGCCGCGGATTGCGGGGATTGCGGGTCACGAATTCGATGGGAACCTGCCGATCCGGATGGATGACCGGTGTTTCTGACACCGTGGTCTGCGGCTTTTCGATATCGCCGATCAGGGCGGCAAGACCGCGCCCGAGACGGCGCTTGGAGGTTTCATCATTCATGATCTTCATCCACTCTCATGCAGGCGAAGCCTCAGGAGGCTCCGCTCATTGGCAATTTAGGCAGCAGCCAGCGCACGCTCACGCTGAATGATCTCCGATGCCAGCTGGATATAGGCCTGACTGCCCTGGCATTTCAGATCATAGAGGATGACCGGTTTGCCAAAGGACGGCGCTTCCGAGACCCGGACATTGCGCGGAATGAGCGTCCGATAGACCTTGTCGCCCATATAGTCGCGCACATCACTGACCACCTGCTGAGCCAGATTGTTGCGCGAGTCAAACATGGTCAGCACCACGCCCTGAATCTCCAGCCCAGGATTCACTGAATTACGGATTTGCGAAACCGTATCAAGCAGTTGGCTCAAGCCTTCAAGCGCAAAAAACTCACACTGAAGCGGCACTAGAATAGAGGCAGCGGCAGCCATGGCGTTCATGGTGAGCAGATTGAAGGATGGCGGGCAGTCGCAAAACACGTAACGATACCGGGCCATATCAGGCGCTGTCAGCGCATCACGAAGCCGGAAAACCCGGCGCGGATCCTGGGAGATTTCCATCTCGAAGCCGAGAAGATCGAGCGTCGAAGGGATCAGGTCGAGATTTGGAACAGCCGTCGGAACCGCACAGTCAACGGCCGGCCTGTCTCCCATCAGAACATCATAGGCCGACAGCCGACGCTGATCGCGATCGATGCCAAGACCGGTCGACGCATTGCCCTGCGGGTCAAGATCGACAATCAGAACCTTTTCGCCGATTGCCGCCAGGGCCGTGGCCAGATTGATGGCCGTTGTCGTCTTTCCGACGCCGCCCTTCTGGTTGGCAACCGTAATGATACGCGTTTTGTTAACCATACTTGAAATCCGCCCGCCTGGCCGGCTCTAAATATGCCGGAGATTGCTGACTTCTAGAACCACAGAGCCGGGTTCAACCCTACTTTGATGTTGTATCAAATCGAATTGCCATTGGCCACGCGCTTTGTCGATCTCGCTCTGATAATCCCGGCCTTTATGGAAATAGCAGCGGAATTTTTCCTGCTTTTGTGCAAAAGGCTCGGCAAAACCGAAGAGTTCATCGAGTGATGCCAGGGCCCGGGCAGACATGTAGTCGATCTTGTCGATGATTGCAGGCGCTGCTTCTGCACGGATTGCATGGACAGAGGCGCGCGCACCGGTCTCACGGATGGCCGTGCGCAAAAACGACGCCTTCTTGTTGTTGCTTTCGACGAGATGGACCCAGCCCTCCCCTGCTTCTGCCAGGAGAATGGCCGTGATCATGCCGGGAAAGCCGCCACCGGAGCCAATATCGATCCACTGATACGGACCAGGATTGAGCTGAAAGATCTGAGCACTGTCAGCGACATGGCGGTCCCAGATCTGTGTTTTTGTTGACGGCGCAACGAGATTGATGGCCTTGGCCCATTTTTCGAAATGCGCGACGAAATGTTCGAGGCGGTCCTGTGTTTCACGTGAAACACTCTGACCATTCAGTTTCAACGGTGCCATCATGCAGCCTGCAATTTCAATCTCACAATCAGCAGCGACAGGGCTGCCGGTGTCATGCCATCCACCCGGCTGGCCTGGGCAATATTGTCCGGACGCGCCGCCTGAAGCTTGATCTTGAGCTCGTTGGAGAGGCCCGACAAGGCCGAATAGTCAAAATCCGCAGGAATAAGCCGCCCTTCATCCTTCTGAACCTGAGCGATGTCAGCGGACTGGCGGTCAAGATAAACGGCATAGGCCGCTTCGATCTCGACAGCTTCGCCGACTTTGCCGTTGATCGCGGCAAGCTCCGGCCATATTGCTGCAAGCGAAGCAAGCTCCTGATCCGGATAGGACAGAAGATCGAAGGCCGTCCGTCGCTGGCCATCCTGGTTGAGTTTCAGGCCATGATTGACGGCTTCACTCGGTGTCAGAGAAAGCGACTTCAGCAACGCGCAGGCGCGGCCGAATGCATCTGCATGGGCTGCAAATTTCCGTGCCCGATCCGTCCCGACCACGCCAAGTTCGATCCCCAGAGGGGTCAGCCGCATATCCGCATTATCGGCCCTGAGCGTCAGACGGTATTCGGCCCGTGATGTAAACATGCGATAGGGTTCGGCAACGCCCCGGCTGGTGAGATCGTCAATCATCACGCCGATATAGGAATCGGTTCGGGAAAAATGGAAGGCCGGAAGCCCGCCGCAAAGCCGCGCCGCATTGAGGCCTGCCACCAGTCCCTGCGCACCAGCCTCCTCATAACCGGTCGTTCCATTGATCTGACCGGCGAGAAACAGCCCCGGCAGTTTTTTCAGCTCGAGACCTGCGGTAAGCTCCCTCGGGTCGACATGATCATATTCGATCGCATAGCCAGGCTGCAGGATCGAAACCCGCTCAAGCCCCGGGATCGAATGGATATAGGCGTCCTGGACCCATTCCGGCAGCGATGTCGAGATCCCGTTGGGATATACCGTGTCATCGTCAAGGCCTTCAGGCTCGAGGAAGATCTGATGCCCGTCCCGATCACCAAAACGCATGATCTTGTCTTCGATCGACGGACAATAGCGCGGCCCGACGCCTTCAATCTGCCCGGAATACATCGCTGACAGTCCGATATTGTCGCGAATGATCCGGTGCGTCTCCGGCGTCGTCCGGGTCACGCCACAGGCTATCTGCCGATTAGCGATCGTTTCCGTCATGAAGGAAAACGGGACCGGGTCGCGATCTGCCTCCTGGCTTTCAAGTGATGCCCAGTCAATCGTCTTGCCGTCGAGACGCGCAGGCGTCCCCGTTTTCAGCCGCCCGAGTGTCAGTCCCGCCCGGCCAAGCGTTGTCGACAGGCCGACCGAAGGCGCCTCCCCTACCCGACCGGCCGGGATTTTCTTGTCGCCAATATGGATCAGACCGCGCAGAAATGTCCCGGTTGTCAAGACGGCGGCGCCGCAGGCGAACCGCCGGCCATCCGCTGTTGTCACAGCTTCGACCCGTCCACCAGCGAAAGCGATATCAAAGACATCGCCTTCAATGATCGTCAGATTGGCGATTTCGGCCAGTTCGGCCTGCATGGCAAGGCGGTAGAGCTTGCGATCGGCCTGGGTTCTCGGGCCCCGCACCGCCGGTCCCTTGCGGCGGTTCAGCATGCGATATTGGATGGCCGCCGCATCCGCGACCCGGCCCATCAGGCCATCCAGCGCATCGATTTCGCGCACCAGATGGCCTTTTCCCAGGCCACCGATCGCCGGATTGCAGGACATGACACCGATTGTCTCGGCCTTATGCGTTATCAGGGCGGTTCTTGCCCCTGCCCTTGCCGCCATGCTTGCGGCTTCACACCCGGCATGACCACCGCCAATGACGATGACATCAAACTTCATTGCGTCCATGAAATGCTCCGAGGGTCTCGCTTCTACAGCGCCATTGTCTTAACGCGCCGGATGCATTGACCCCATTTACGGTTCTGGCTGTTTGTGCCGTTTCAAAGGCCTCAAGTCAAGGATGTTTCACGTGAAACACTCAAGCGTTACTTGCCGATGCAGAAACTCGAAAATATCACATCAAGAAGATCTTCGACATCGACCCGTCCGGTAATACGGCCCAGGGAATCGGCCGCCCTGCGCAAGGCTTCGGCCGGTATTTCCGGCGAATGATGCCGCAAGGCCAGTGCTTCATCAATATGACTGCCGGCCTGCCGCAGACAATCGATCTGCCGCTGACGCACAGGAACCGAGAGATTGCTGCCCGAGACGACGTTTTCAAGGCGCTGAGCGATCAGCTCGACAAGCTGCTCCAGCCCATCGCCCCGCCGGACCGAAATTGTCAGGTCAAAATCCGCCGCCCGCTCGGTTCCACCGGCCAGATCGGATTTGGTGAGGATCTGCAAAATGCCTTCGCCGGCCGCAGCCACGGCCTCAGGCTGATCAGCCGCAACGAGAGCCAGAACGAGATCCGCACTGTCACGCAGAGCTTCCGCCCGTCTCACCCCTTCACGCTCGACAATATCATCGGTCTCGCGCAGGCCCGCCGTATCGTAAAGCCGGACAGCATAGCCGCCAATATCGAGACTGACCTCAATACTATCCCGCGTCGTGCCAGCAATATCGGTGACAATGGCAATATCGCGCTTGGCCAAGGCATTGAGAAGACTTGATTTCCCGGCATTTGGCGCCCCTGTCAGGACCACCTTGAAGCCATCGCGGACAATCGCGCCGATCCGGCTGCCGTCAAGGTGATGACCAAGCTCTCCGGCAAGCGCTTCAACATCCTTCCAGATTTCGGCCGTGACCGAACCCGGCACATCATCCTCATCGGCGAAATCAAGCTCAGCCTCGATCATGGCGCGGGCATGGATCAATCGCTCTGCCCAGCCATTATAGAGGGTTGAATGATGACCCTCGGCCTGTTCGAGCGCCAGCCGCCGCTGCATTTCAGTTTCGGCGGCGATCATGTCCGAAAGGCCTTCCGCCTCGACCAGGTCGATCTTGCCATTCTCGAATGCCCGGCGGGTAAATTCGCCTGCTTCGGCATGGCGCAGATCTGGCAATGCAGAGAGGCATTCCAGCATGTGGTTGACGACGGCACGCCCGCCATGAAGATGAAACTCGACGCAATCTTCACCGGTAAACGATGCCGGCCCCGGAAAGGAAAGCACCAAAGCCTGGTCGATGGTCCCCCCTTCCCCATCAACCAGTTTCATCAGCCTGGCAAAACGCGGCGACGGCACACTTCCGGCAATGATGGTACATGCCGCAAAGGCGGCGGGTCCCGATAGCCTGATCACGGCAACACCCGAAGGCAAACCTCCGCTCGATAGCGCGTAGATTGTATCACTGCCGCTGGACATGAACCGCTCCGTTAATATTTCATTGACTATGTTGCATTGCAGCAAAATGCAAAAGCGGCCCGTGTCAGAGACACCGGCCGCCATAATGCCATTCATCTGAGCCGCGATCAGGTGTTCATCGAGTCGAAGAAATCGCCATTGCTCTTGGTCTGCTTCAGCTTGTCGATCAGGAACTCGATCGCATCCGTGGTTCCCATCGGCGCCAGAATGCGGCGCAGAACAAAGATCTTCTGCAGATCCTGACGCGGTACCAGCAGATCTTCCTTACGGGTACCGGATTTGAGAATATCCATGGCCGGGAAGATACGCTTGTCGGCGACCTTGCGGTCAAGCACGATTTCCGAGTTGCCCGTGCCCTTGAATTCTTCAAAGATCACTTCGTCCATGCGGCTGCCGGTGTCGATCAGGGCCGTGGCGATGATGGTCAGCGATCCGCCTTCCTCGATGTTTCGCGCAGCACCGAAGAAACGCTTCGGCCGCTGGAGTGCATTGGCATCGACACCACCGGTCAGAACCTTGCCGGAGGACGGAACGACGGTGTTATAGGCGCGGCCGAGACGGGTGATGGAGTCGAGCAGGATCACGACATCGCGGCCATGTTCGACCAGACGCTTGGCTTTCTCGATCACCATTTCCGCGACCTGAACGTGACGGGCCGCCGGCTCGTCAAAGGTTGACGAAACCACTTCGCCACGCACCGAACGCTGCATGTCCGTCACTTCTTCCGGGCGCTCGTCGATCAAAAGCACGATCAGGAAGCATTCCGGATGGTTGGCTGTGATGGAATGGGCGATATTCTGCAGAAGGACAGTCTTACCGGTACGCGGCGGCGCGACGATCAATCCGCGCTGGCCCTTGCCGAGCGGCGCGACGAGATCGATGACGCGCGACGACAGATCCTTCGAGGTCGGATTTTCGAGCTCCATCTTGAAGCGCTCATTCGGATAGAGCGGCGTCAGATTGTCGAAATGAACCTTGTGGCGGATCTTTTCCGGATCGTCGGAATTGATGGTGTTGACCTTCAGAAGGGCGAAATAGCGCTCGCCTTCCTTCGGTCCACGGATCGGCCCTTCTACCGTATCGCCGGTCTTCAGCGAGAAGCGGCGGATCTGGGAGGGGGAAATATAGATATCATCCGGACCCGGAAGATAATTGGCATTGGCAGAACGCAGAAAACCGAAGCCATCCTGCAGAACTTCGACCACGCCTTCGCCGATGATCTCGACGTCCTGGGCAGCGAGCATCTTCAGGATCGCAAACATGAGTTCTTGCTTGCGCATCGTGCTGGCGCCCTCGACCTCAAGCGATTCAGCAAAGGTCAAGAGGTCGGTCGGGGTCTTGTTCTTAAGTTCTTGGAGCTTCATTTGAGACATGAAGGAAACCGTATCGATGTGTTAGGAAGATTGAATGAGGCTGATTGCGATTGTCTTGCGACGCCAGTTTGTGGCGCAGGGGCGTTGAGCGCAAAGCCTTTCTGGATGAGTTGCCGGGAAGATACTGATTTGCCGCTCGCGATACAAGAGAAAACCGCTGGTTTTGCAAAAACTTTTGACCTCAATGGCCAAAAGAACATCAAAACGGCTTCAAAATCACCATTATCACGGCAATTATCATCAAAACTGTCGGAATCTCATTGACGATCCGCCAGTGTTTCGGGCTTTTGTTGCGCGCATCGCGTGCAAAATCCTTGACCGCCCGTGCGAAATAGCCGTGCACACCGGACATGGCGACAACGGCCAGAAGCTTCACATGAAGCCAGCCGCCCATGAAATGAAAGCCGGTCCAGGCGAGATAGAGGCCGAAGATCCAGCTCAGGATCATTGCCGGGTTCATGATCACCTTCATCAGCCGGGCTTCCATGACCTTGAAGGTTTCCGACTGTTCAGATCCCGGTGCGGTATCGGCATGATAGACGAAAAGCCGCGGCATGTAGAACATGCCCGCCATCCAGGCGATCACCGCAATCACATGGATAGCCTTGGCCCAGAGATAGAAATTCTCGCGATCAAAGACAAAAAGTCCAAGACAGATGAACAGAAACACAAGCAGCGCCGTCAATGCGCGGCTTGCCGCCTTTTTTCCGGCTCTCGCACCGGTCTCTTTCTCAATTGCCAAAAAATGCTCTCCCGCTAAACCGTTTTTTGCCGGACCATCTCGACAAGCGCGCCGACATGGGCCGGATCCGCCTCTGGTGTAATGCCGTGGCCGAGATTGAAGATCAACGGTCCATCACCCAGCTTGTCGAGGATGCGCATTGTCGCATGGGCCATGGCCTCGCCGCCGGCAACGACGGCGAGCGGATCCAGATTGCCCTGGATCGGTCCGTCTTTCTGCAGCTCTGCGGCAAATTCAAGCGGCACAGTCCAGTCAAGGCCGATCGCATCGGCACCTGTCTTCTGCCGGTAGTGCTTCAGCATCATTCCGGCACCCTTGGCAAAGGCGATGATCTTTGCATCGGGACGGGCGGCCCTGACCTTGTCGATGATCCGCCTGACCGGCCTTGCGGCAAAAGCATCAAAATCCTCTTCGCCGAGAATACCGGCCCAGCTGTCGAAAATCTGCACCGCATCCGCACCCGCCTCAAGCTGACGGATGAGATAATCGGCAGACAGATCGGCAAGCAGATCGAGCAGCTTCAGAAAGTCCTGCCTGTGGCGATAGGCAAACAGCCGTGCCGGCGCCTGGTCGGGGGTGCCGCGCCCGGCAATCATATAGGTGGCAACGGTCCATGGCGCCCCGCAAAAGCCCAGCAGCGCCGTTTCCTGGGGCAAGGCGGCACGAATATTGGAGACCGCTTCGATGACAGGGTTGAGATGGGTTGCGACCGCGTCAAGCGGCAAGGCCCCAATCATCTCCGCTGCAATCGGTTCCATCCGTGGTCCCTCACCCTTTTCAAAGCGAACCTGGCGCTTCAACGCATCGGGGATAACCAGAATGTCGGAAAACAGAATGGCTGCATCAAAGCCATAGCGGCGGATTGGCTGAAGCGTCACTTCTGTCGCAAATGCGGGATTGTAGCAGAGTGACAGGAAGTCTCCTGCTTCAGCACGGACAGCGCGATATTCCGGAAGATAGCGTCCTGCCTGACGCATCAGCCAGATCGGTGGCGGGGTTTCGGTTTTGCCTTCCAGCACCCGCATCAGCCTGCGTGAGACCATTTTCCCCAGCCTTCCCTAATATGAATCTGATGATTTCGGTTTTTCTTTTATTTCTTAGAGTCTGTGACGATCAAGGATTAAAGCCCATCCACCTTTTCCACCGGATCTGGGGATAAACGCGATCATCCGTGGAAGCGCAATAGACGCTTTTGTGGAAAAGATCAAAATTGTTCTGAATAAGTACGTTCTATCAATGGGTTAGAGGAGGCCCCGTCAATGGTGGTATTTGTGGATTGGGCGGGAGAATATCTGAAGCCTTCCGAATTATCCCCGTTACCCACATTTTCACGTGAAACATCTCCCGGTCATGGCGTATGTGGATAAGACGGTGGGTTTCCCACAGGCCTGTTTACGGCCTTCTCATTTCATCCTCAGTTGTCCCGCGTTATGAACAGGAGGTGGTGGACATGGTGGAAAACCGAAAAAACTTCTTCCACCTGCATCTGATCTCCGATTCGACCGGTGAGACACTGATATCGGCTGGGCGTGCCGCCTCGGCGCAGTTCGGCGCCTATGAACCGATCGAACATGTCTATCCGCTGATCCGCAGCCGCAAGCAGCTGCTGGCGGTTCTGCGCGCCATCGACGAAGCGCCGGGCATTGTCCTCTATACCGTCGTCAACGAGGAACTGGCCGCGCTGATTGACGAGATGTGCCGCGACATGGAGGTACCTTGCGTCAATGTGCTCGAGCCGGTCATTGCCAAGTTCCAGACCTATCTCGGCACCATGTCGCGCCGCCGGGTCGGCGCGCAGCACTCGCTGGACGAGGATTATTTTGCCCGCATCGAGGCGCTCAATTTCACCATGGATCATGATGACGGGCAGATGCCTGAAAATTATGATGATGCCGATATCGTTATTCTCGGCGTCAGCCGCACCTCGAAAACGCCGACAGCAATCTATCTCGCCAATCGCGGCATCAAGACTGCGAATATTCCTGTCGTACCCGGCGTGCCGCTGCCGCCAAGCCTGATCAGGGCGACAAAACCGCTGATCGTCTGCCTGATCGCGTCGACCGGACGGATCTCGCAGGTGCGTGAATATCGTGAATTCGGTCATGGCGCCGATGAAGGGAAAAGCGAATATACCGATCGTGCGGTGATCGCCGAGGAACTGAAATATGCACGCAGCCTGGCTGCGGAAAACAACTGGCCGGTCATTGACGTCACGCGCCGTTCAATTGAGGAAACGGCGGCGGCAATTCTTGCCCTGAAGGATCAGCTCAAGTAACCAGTCCGGGCGGCGGCAACAGCGTGACAAAGGAAGATCAGCCATGACAGAAAACATCAGACCGGCGCTGGTTCTGGCGTCGACCAGTCCGTCGCGCCGCAAGCTTCTGCAAAATGCAGGGCTGTCCTTTTCGAGCGTCCGTCCGCATGTGGATGAGCGCGCGGTCGAAGCCCCCTATCGTTCCGCCGGCGTCCGGCCGGAATTTCTGGCTGGGCTTCTGGCACGCGAGAAGGCGCTGGACGTATCGCGCCGCATGCCTGCCGCCATGGTGATTGGCGGCGATCAGGTCATGGCCTTTCAGGGAAAACCCTATTCGAAACCGGAGAGCCGCGAACAGGCAGCGGCGCATCTTCGGCTGCTGTCTGGCAAGACCCATTTTCTCCACAGCGCTGTGGCAATTGCGCGTGACGGTGAAATCCTCTTTGAAACTCTGGAAACAGCGACGATGAGGTTGCGGGTGCTGCCGGAAAGCGAGATCAAGCTCTATCTCGCCGGCCTTGCCGATGATGTGCTGTTCTCCTCCGGCCTCTACCAGCTGGAGGGCACGGGCGTGCGCCTTTTCGACAGGGTCGAGGGCGATTATTTCACGATTTTGGGTCTGCCGATGCTTCCGCTTCTGGCCGGCCTCAGACAACTGGATTGCATTGATGGCTGACACCAGACACGGCTTTATCATCGGTCACCCTGTGGCCCATTCGCGCTCACCGCTGGTGCACGGGCACTGGCTGCAACGCTACGGCATCGATGGCGATTATGTCCGCATTGATGTGGCGCCGGACGATGTCGGCGCCTTCATGGCGCGTCTGCGCAGCGGCGAGGCTGGTCTTGTCGGCGGCAATGTCACCATGCCGCACAAGGAGGCGGCCTTTCGCCTTGCCGACCGGCCGGACGAGATGGCGCAGGCGCTCGGCGCGGCCAATACGCTCTGGGTCGAAGACGGACTGGTCCATGCCACCAATACGGACGGGCATGGCTTTGCCGCCAACCTTGATGATTGCCATCCCGGCTGGGACCAGACGGAAAAGGCGGTGGTTCTGGGGGCCGGCGGCGGTGCGCGCTCGATCCTGCTGGCGCTGAAAAAGCGCGGCATTGCCGATATCCGCCTCGTCAACCGGACGATTGGCCGGGCCGAAGAGCTGGCGGCCCGTTTTGGTCCGGGCATTGTACCGACCGTCATGGATGATCTTGGTGCGGCCATGGATGGCGCCGGTCTTTTCGTCAACACAACGTCGCTCGGTATGAAGGGGTCAGCTGTTCCGGCTTTCGATTTCTCCCTGCTTTTGTCAAAGGCAGTGGTCGCAGATATTGTCTATGTGCCGCTGATGACGCCAATCCTGAAACAGGCGGCGGATCAGGGTTTGCGCACCGCAGACGGACTTGGCATGCTGCTGCACCAGGCCGTGCCGGGTTTTGAGAAATGGTTCGGCAGGACACCGGTCGTCGATGCGGAACTCCGTGCCGAGATCATTGCCGATCTGGAGAAAAACGGATGATCATCCTCGGCCTGACCGGTTCGATCGGCATGGGCAAATCGACCACGGCACAGTTTTTTGCCGATCAGGGCGTGCCGGTGCATGATGCCGACCAGGTGGTCCACGACCTCTATCGTGGTGAGGCCGTGGCGCCTGTGGAACAGGCCTTTCCCGGCGTGACGGTCGACGGGGTGATCGACCGGGCCCGTCTCAGTGCCGCACTTGCCGGCAAGGCGGAGAATTTCAGAACGCTCGAGGCCATTGTTCACCCGCTCGTGCTTGCAAGACGCCAGCTGTTTCTCGCAGCCGCGGCAGCGGCAGGGGCCGATCTGGTCGTGCTCGATGTTCCGCTTCTTTATGAGACCGGCACGGATCAGGCTGTGGATTACGTGGCTGTGGTGACAACCGATCCGGACACACAGCGCGCCCGTGTGCTTGAACGGCCCGGAATGACGGCAGAAAAATTCGAAACCATCCTCAATCGGCAGATGCCGGACAGCGAGAAGCGCGCCCGGGCCGATTTTGTGATAGAGACAGGTCAGGGCATGGCAGCGGCGCAGGCGGCGGTTGCAGCCATTGTCGAGACATTGCGGAATAAAGGGCGGCAGGCAGAATGAAGGGCGTTCGCGATATCATTTTCGATACCGAAACCACAGGCATGGACAGGAATGACGACCGGATCATCGAAATCGGTGCGGTCGAACTGATCGATCACTTCCCGACCGGCAACACCTTCCACGTCTATATCAATGCCGACGGCAAGAGCGTGCATCCGGACGCTTTGCAGGTGCACGGCATTTCTGATGATTTTCTCAAGGACAAGCCGGTCTTTTCGGCAATTGCCGACGATCTTCTGGCCTTTTTCGATGGCGCCCGCTGGATCGCCCATAATGCGAGTTTCGACATGGGCTTCATCAATGCCGAGCTTGCCCGGCTCGGCAAAAAGCCGATCCCGGATGATATGGTCTTGGACACGCTGGCGCTGGCGCGCCGCAAGCATCCCATGGGCCCGAACAGCCTGGACGCTCTTTGCCGGCGCTATTCGATCGACAATGCGCATCGCACCAAGCATGGCGCTCTTCTCGATGCCGAGCTTCTGGCGGAAGTCTATATCGAAATGTCGGGCGGCAGGCAGGCAGCCTTCCGGCTGGTCAATGCCGGGGCGGGCGACGACTATGACAGTGACGGCAATGTCCGGGTTCTGCCGCCGCTGGTCCGGCCCGAACCCCTGCCCTCGCGCATTCACCCCGAAGAGATCGAGGCCCATCACAAGCTGATCGCCCGCATGAAGGGCAACGCATTGTGGGAAAAATTCGAACACTGAGCGGGAACGAGGATTCCGCCAAGAAAAAAGCCCGGCATCTGACCGGGCTTTTTCATGTCTCTGATATGCTGCCGCTCAGTTGGTCGGCTGCTGAACCTTGGCGCGGGCCTGTTCTTCGGCCATGCGCTTCTGGAACATCTGGGCAAAATCGATCGGATCGACGAGCAGCGGCGGGAAACCGCCATTGCGCGTGGCGTCAGCGATGATCTGGCGTGCGAAGGGGAAGAGCAGACGCGGGCATTCGATGAACAGCATCGGCAGCACGTGTTCCTTGGGGAAGTTGGCAACGCGGAAAACACCGCCATAAACCAGTTCACACAGGAACAGCGGCTGATCGCCGGACTTGGCCTCCGCCTTCAGGGACAGGATGACATCGAAATTGTCATCGCCCAGCGGATTGGCATTCACATTGACGCTGATGTTGATGCCGGGAGCGGCGTCGCGCTTCTGAAGAGAAGCCGGTGCGCCGGGATTTTCAAAGGACAGGTCCTTGATGTATTGCGTGAGAATGCTCAGCGAAGGGGCTGCCTGCTTCTGTGCGCCGTTTTCGTCTGCCATTTCGCTTCCTTTCGAAGTGGTAAATCTGGGAAAGCCAGTTAGCACTTCGCCCGAAGCCATACAACCCTTGGCGGGGGAACAGCGGTTCGCTGACAGTGATATTGTTTGTTCTGTGACCGATTATCGTCAGGCCCTTGCGATGAAACCGGTGGTAAACTGACGAAAGAAAAGTTACAGCCAATTCGCGATGGCTGCAGTTTCGGCCGGTCTAGTTCTTGGGTTTGTCGTTCTTGTTGTCGATCCAGGGTGAACCGGGATCAGCCTTGGTATCCGAGCTGAAATCGGAAGAATCGAGATCGACAACCGTGGCATCCGGCTTGCGTGATGACGAACCGCCCGAACGGTAGGAAAAGGACCGCTGGGAAAAAACGCTGATGTCCTTGCGGAAATATTTCCACACCAGATCCCGGATCGGCGGCACAAACATCAAGAGACCGATGATATCGGTGACGAAGCCCGGTATCAGAAGCAGGATTCCGGCCAGCACGATCATCACGCCGTGGATCATGTCGCGGCCCGGATCGGCATCGGCGCGCATATCGTCATTCAGACGTTGCAGCACCGAAAAGCCCTGGATCCTGAGGAGGGCGGCGCCGAGGACGGCTGTCGCAATGATCAGCGCAAGCGTTGGCAGCACACCAATGGCGCGACCGACGATGATGAATCCGGCGATTTCCACAAAGGGAAAGACGAAGAGTGTTATGAGAAGTGGCAAAGGGCTTCCCGCTTGTCTCGATCTGGCGTTATCATTAACTCATATTGGTATGAGCGCCGAAGAATTACAGTGCTACATTTGAATCGTGGTGTTGTGAAGTCTATATGGTGGCTTGAGAACGATAGAAACGGCGGTAGAAAGCAAAAATGGGCACAAGTGATCTGATTACCCTGTTCTTCCTGGTCGCCGCGGTGGTGATATTTTTTCAGCTCCGCAACGTGCTGGGCCGTCGTACCGGCAATGAAAAGCCGCGCTATCAGCAGCAGTCGACGATGCGTGAGGCAGCCGATGCGCCGCAGCAGGCCCGCCGTGAGGGCAAGGTGATTACCCTTCCCGGCGCCGATAAGGAGCGCGAGGCGCAGCGTTTCGAGGCGATCGACAAGATGACCGCCGTCGGCACGCCTGCCAATGAAGGGCTGCGCATGCTGGTGAAGGCCGATCCGCAATTCGACCCGGCCGAATTCGTCAAGGGTGCGCGTTCAGCCTATGAGATGATCGTCATGGGCTTTGCCGATGGTGACCGGCGCACGCTGAAAAATCTTCTGTCGAAAGAAGTCTTTGACGGTTTCAACGCCGCCATGAGCGAGCGCGAGGCCAAGGGCGAAAGCGTCAAGGCCAATTTCGTCGGCATCGAGGAAATCACTGTTACGGCTGCGGAAATGGTCAAGCAGGAGGCCCATGTCACCCTCAGGATTGTCTCGCAGCTGATTTCCGCCACCTATGACAAGGAAGGCACCCTCGTCGAGGGACATCCCGAAGAAATCGCTGAGGTTCGCGATATCTGGACATTCGCCCGTGACACGCGGGCACGCGATCCGAACTGGAAGCTGATCGCGACGGCCTCGGAGTAGGCCGTGCAGCGTCTTATCAAAAGGCTGAGATACCGGCCGGCGACGGTGGCCTGAATGGCAAGACGCAGGCTGACGCCGGAAGAGCGTGCCCTGTGGGGCAAGGTGGCAAGAACAGCCAGGCCGCTCCCCGGCAAGACAATCGAGCAGCCGCCCGAACCCGGCGAAACCTTCTCTGAATTGATGAATGGCAGCCAGCTGCCGAAAAAACGGCGCGAGCAGAAGGATGCGAGCGTTTCACCTCTTGCACTGCCAGCCGGGCGGAAGCAGGATCGGCGCGAGCACTTTCCGCTGGAGCGCCCGGTCAAGCGCAAGCTCTCCAAGGGACGTATTCCGATCGATGCGCGTATCGATCTGCACGGACTGACACAGGCTGACGCGCATGTCAGGCTGCTGGCCTTCATCAGCCGCGCCCATTATGGCGGGCTCCGGCATGTGCTCGTGATTACCGGAAAGGGCGCATCGCTTGGCAGCGATGGCGTGCTGAAACGGGCCGTGCCGCTGTGGTTTTCTATGCCCGAGTTCAGAGCGCTCATTTCCTCCTATGAAGATGCAGCGCGCCATCACGGCGGCGAGGGCGCGCTCTATGTGCGGCTTGCCCGCAGGAAGGGAATGGAGCCATGACCCCCTTCGGGGAAGCGGTGCGGCAGCTCAGATCCGAGCGCGGCGTGTCGCAGAAACAGATGGCAGCCGCCATCGGTGTTTCGGCAGCCTATCTTTCGGCGCTGGAACATGGACGCCGCGGCAAGCCGAGTTTCGATTTTCTTCAGCGCGTTGCCGGCTATTTCAACGTTATCTGGGACGATGCTGAAGCCTTGTTCGATATTGCCGATGTTTCCGATCCGCGCGTCGTTATCGATACCGCCGGCCTTTCAGCCGCTCACACCGCCTTTGCCAATCATCTCGCGCGCCGGATCGGCACGCTGGATGAGGAAGGCCTTGCCCGCATGGAAGCGCTGCTTTCCGACTATGCCGGGCGTCAGAACTGACATTTGTGAAAATTGGCACTTGAGGGAGGTCAATGCGACGAAAGTCGATTATCCCTTAGCCTAAGGGGCAGGATTTCGGGGTGTCGGCAAATCCCCCCCTGCCCGGTCTTCATTCAGGAAGATGAGGCAATCCGGACCTGCCGAGCTTACCCGTGATCCGTCCACAACGGTTCCCACTCTAAAAGGCTATGGAGTACGAAAATGAGCCTTCACAGTGTCCCGACGGACGGAATTAAGCTTGAACAGGCCGATCTGCTCAATGGCGAATTCCGCAATCAGATCATCCGCGAGAGCTATCTCTATCTTCACTGGAACGGCATTCTGACCCAGAATGGCGCCGAACGGGAAATGGCGACCTTTGGCGGACATCGTCTGCGCATGGCCGATATCCCGCTTGACTCGATCCTGGCGGACGAAATCTAGGCTTTTTGGCTGCGTTTTGCGGTCAGCTGCCTGCCTTTTGCGGCAGGGTGGCCAAATGCACTGGGAATACCCATATTTCAGCGATAAAAGGGTCTGCGGCGATTTGAGCCAAAGGCGCTTTTGACCTAGAGTGACTGCTGAAAATTGCCGTGATTCGGTGCGACAACGTACCCATCACTCGTCAAGTTTGGAAAGACCAGTTCATGACCGAAACCCCAGAGAAGTCCGGTGGCGAACCCGCCGCCTACGACGCCGATTCGATCAAAGTGCTGAAAGGCCTCGATGCGGTTCGCAAGCGGCCCGGCATGTATATCGGCGATACGGATGACGGCTCGGGTCTGCACCACATGATCTATGAAGCCGTCGACAATGCGATCGACGAGGCGCTCGCCGGTCATGCCGATCTGGTGACCGTGCGGCTGAATGCCGACGGTTCCTGCACGGTGATCGACAATGGCCGCGGTATTCCGACCAACATCCACCAGGGTGAAGGCGTTTCGGCTGCCGAAGTGATCATGACGCAGCTGCATGCTGGCGGCAAGTTCGACCAGAACTCCTACAAGGTCTCCGGCGGCCTGCATGGTGTCGGTGTATCGGTCGTCAATGCGCTGTCGACGTGGCTGAGCCTGAAGATCCGCCGTGACGGTCAGATCCATGAGATGCGTTTCACCCATGGTGTGCCGGATGCGCCGCTGGCCGTGACGGGCAGCTATGCGCCCAATCCGGAAGCGGAAGGCACCTATGAGGGCCGCAGCGGAACCGAGATCACCTTCCTGCCAAGCACGGAAACCTTCACCAAGACCGAGTTCGATTATGACACGCTGGAAAAGCGCCTCCACGAACTCGCCTTCCTCAATTCCGGTGTCCGCATCCTTCTGCTCGACAGCCGCCATTCGGAAGAGCGTTCGAAGGAAATGCATTATGATGGCGGTCTGACCGCTTTCGTCAAATATCTCGACAAGTCCAAGAAGCCGCTGGTGGCCGAGCCGATTTCGATCGCGGCCGAGCGTGACGGCATCACGGTGGAAGTGTCGATGTGGTGGAATGACAGCTACCACGAAAACGTGCTCTGCTTCACCAACAACATTCCCCAGCGTGACGGCGGCACGCATATGGCCGGTTTCCGCGGTGCGCTGACGCGCCAGGTGGTTTCCTATGCCGAGACTTCCGGCATCCTGAAAAAGGAAAAGGTATCACT
The DNA here is from genome assembly GCF_013184775.1 of Martelella sp. HB161492. Lineage (GTDB taxonomy): Bacteria > Pseudomonadota > Alphaproteobacteria > Rhizobiales > Rhizobiaceae > Martelella. Next base: position 28,807 of record NZ_JAATVV010000010.1, on the reverse strand, counting down.
GACCGGTGATGACTGCCGCGAAGGCCTGACCGCCGTTCTGTCGGTCAAGGTGCCGGATCCGAAGTTTTCCTCGCAGACCAAGGACAAGCTGGTCTCTTCCGAGGTGCGTCCGGTGGTCGAAAGCTGCGTCAACGAGGCGCTTGGCCAGTGGCTGGAAGAACATCCGAGCGAGGCCAAGATCCTGGTTTCCAAGGTGGCAGAAGCCGCCGCCGCGCGTGAGGCGGCCCGCCGTGCGCGTGAACTCACCCGCCGCAAGGGCGCGCTCGATATTGCCTCCCTGCCCGGCAAGCTGGCGGATTGTTCGAACCGCGATCCGTCCAAATGCGAAATTGTCCTCGTCGAGGGTGACTCGGCTGGCGGATCTGCCAAGCAGGGCCGCTCGCGCGAAACCCAGGCCATCCTGCCGTTGCGCGGCAAGATCCTGAATGTCGAGAAGGCGCGCTTTGACAAGATGCTGTCGAGCCAGGAAATTGGCACGATGATCACCGCTTTCGGCACGGGCATCGGCAAGGACGAGTTCAATCCGGACAAGCTGCGCTATCACAAGATCATCATCATGACCGATGCTGATGTCGACGGCGCCCACATCCGCACCCTGCTTCTGACCTTCTTCTTCCGGCAGATGCCGGAGCTGATCGAACGCGGGCATATCTATATCGCCCAGCCGCCACTCTATAAGGTGTCGCGCGGCAAGTCGGTTCAGTATCTGAAGAACGAGCAGGCTCTGGAAGATTATCTGATCGGTCAGGGTCTGGACGAAGCCTCGCTGCGGCTTGCCAATGGCGAAGTGCGTATGGGCGAGGATCTGCGCCGGCAGATCATCGATGCAATCCGGCTGCGCAATCTGATGGAAGGCCTGCATTCGCGCTATGACCGCAGCGTTGTCGAACAGGCTGCCATTGCCGGCGCGCTCAATGCCGAGAGGGTCTCCGATCAGGCGGAAGCAGAGCGGCTTGCCGAAGACGTCGCCCGCAGGCTCGACGTGATCGCCGAAGAGACAGAGCGTGGCTGGGAAGGCAGTGTTCGCGATGATGGCGGGCTCCGCTTCGAGCGCACCGTGCGCGGCGTCAAGGAAGTCGCCGTTCTCGACATGGCGCTGATCGGTTCTGCCGATGCCCGCTATATCGATCAGCTTCAGCCGCGTTTCCATGAGGTTTTCGGCACGCCGCCGGTTCTGGTGCGCAAGACCGATGAGACCGTGCTTCACGGTCCGCGTGCGCTGCTGGAAGCGGTGTTCGAGGCTGGCCGCAAGGGCCTGACCATGCAGCGATACAAAGGCCTTGGCGAAATGAATGCCGAGCAGCTGTGGGAAACGACGATGGATCCGAATGTCCGCTCGCTGCTTCAGGTCAAGGTTTCCGACGCCACCAGCGCCGATGGCCTGTTCTCGCGTCTGATGGGCGATGAGGTCGAACCGCGCCGCGAATTCATTCAGGATAACGCGCTGTCCGTGGCCAATCTGGATATCTGATCCGGGTCACCTATCAGGCTTGAAATGAAAAGGCGGCTCGGCAGAGCCGCCTCAGACTGTTGGCAAAGTCGTTCAGATTGACTGTTCGGGGTGGATGGAATGAATGGCCGCCCCTCCGTCGTCATCCCTGTGCTTGTCACGGGGATCCAGATTCATAAGGCATTGAATAGAAAAGTTCTTTCGCCGCGCGGATGCGCGTCGGCTGGATACCTGTGACAAGCACAGGCATGACATCAGCAGAAGGGGCGAGGTTTGTCAGCAATCTGAGGCGGCTCAAGCGAGCCGCCTTTTTCACATCGTCATTCCAGAAGGCCACATCAAAGCGGCGGCGTGCCGTTTTCTGCCAATGCATTGCCAGCGAAATAGAGCGAGCCACCGATCATGATCCGGGGCGCCCTGTCGTCCTTGCGGGCACGCAGCTGGATTGCCTCCAGCGCTTCCGTAATCGCCGAGACGGGCTCGGCCGACAGCCCGGCATCGGCCGCCGATGAGGCGAGCGCCACCGGATCGATGAAGGCCTCGGTTCCGCGGATCGGCGCGCAATAGACATAATGGGCAAGACCGGCGAAATGCTCGAAATAGCCGAACGGATCCTTGGTGTTGATCATGCCGATGATCAGATAGAGCGGCCGCGGATCGCGCTCCTCGAAATTCGCCAGCGCCTCGGCAATCACCTCGCCGGCGCCGGGATTATGGCCGCCGTCAAGCCACACTTCCGAACCTTCCGGCGCCAGATCGAACAGCTTGCCTTCATGCAGGCGCTGCAGGCGTGCCGGCCAGAACACCGAACGCATGGCAATTTCGGCCGCCTTTTCATCGATCGGAAAACCACCGGCCTTGACGGCGGCAATGGCTGCTGCCGCATTGGCATATTGGTGGCGGCCGGGCAGGATCGGCAGCGGCAGATCCATCAGCCCGTCGCCATCCTGATAGACCATCCGTCCATGCTCCTCATGGGCGGAGAAATCCTGGCCATAGACGTGGAGCGGGCAGCCGAGACGGTCCGCCGTGGCGATCAGCACCTCTTCGGCGGCTTCGAATTCCTGCTGGCCGATGACGACGGGAATGCCAGGCTTCATGATGCCGGCCTTCTCCGCTGCGATCAGCTCGACGCGGTCACCGAGATAGGCCTGATGGTCGAGCGAGATCGGCATGACCACGGAGACCATCGGCTTTTCGATGATGTTGGTGGCATCGAAACGGCCGCCAAGACCGACTTCGAGAATGACGGCATCGGCCGGGATCTCGGCGAAAAGCACGAAGGTCGCTGCGGTCAGCAGTTCAAATACGGTTGCCTTGGCACCGCCATTGGCGGCTTCAACCTTGCGCAGTGTCTCCGCCAGAAGCATGTCATCGACATAGCTGCTGGTGCCGCCCGGGCCGCCGATGCGGAAACGCTCATGCCAGTGCACCAGATGCGGCGAGGAATGAACATGAACGGAAAGGCCGGAGGCTTCCAGAAGCGCGCGGCAGAACGCCGTCGTCGAGCCCTTGCCGTTGGTGCCGGCAATATGGATCACGGGCGGCAGCTTCAGATGCGGGTTGCCGAGCTTTTCCAGAAGCACGCGAATGCGATCAAGCGACAGATCGAACCCCTTGGGATGCAACTTCATCAGGTGTTCGATCACCTGTTCGGCTTCGCCGAACGACTGGTTATCCATGGTGTTTCCGCTTTTCAAAAGCGCCCGACCCGGAAGATGCAGCCAGGAATATCGTCGGAAACGGATATTCCTGCGCAGGAGCCAGGGGCCAAGCGGCCCTTCTTATTGTTTATTATCGTCAGGCAGCGTCGGCTTGTTCGCCAGGCGATGTCGGTTTTGGCGGTTCGATCAGGCTCGGCACGCCGGGCGCCGGGCTGTGCATCAGGATCTTCAGCGTGCGGGCCAGCGTTTCCGGGATGTCGTGACGCTTGACGACCATGTCGACCATGCCGTGTTCCAGCAGATATTCAGCGGTCTGGAAGCCCTCGGGCAATTGTTCGCGAATGGTCTGCTCGATCACGCGGCGGCCGGCAAAACCGATCATCGCGCCCGGTTCGGAAATGTGAATATCACCGAGCATGGCATAGGATGCGGTGACGCCGCCGGTGGTCGGGTTGGTCAGAACGACGATATAGGGCAGGCCGGCCTCGCGCATCTTTTCGACCATCACCGTGGTACGGGCCATCTGCATCAGCGACAGAATGCCTTCCTGCATGCGCGCACCGCCCGAAGCCGGAAAAATCACCAGCGGGCATTCTTCCGAAAGCGCACGTTCAAAGGCTGTGATGATCGCCTCGCCCGCAGCCATGCCGAGCGATCCGGCAAGGAAGTTGAATTCATGTACGACGGCAACCAGCGGCAGGCCGTGAACAGTGCCGAAACCGGACAGGATCGTGTCTTCCTGATCGGCCTTGGCGCGGTTTTCCTTCAGCCGGTCGGCATATTTCTTGGAGTCACGGAATTTCAGCGGGTCCTGCGCCACCTTGGGCTGCGGCAGCGCCTCAAAGCTACCGCCATCGAACAGATCGGCCAGACGTGCCTTGGCCGGCATCTTCATGTGATAGCCGGAGGACGGGATGACCCACTTGTTTTCTTCCAGATCGGTGTGAAACACCATCGCCCCGGTTTCGGGACATTTGATCCACAAATTCTCGGGAACCTCGCGTCGGCCCAGCATGGAATTGATCCGCGGGCGCACGTAATTTGTAATCCAGTTCACCACAAGAACCTCCTTTTTGTTCCCTGTCGAGACCGCGCATCTCTCGGCGCGGTCGTCATCGGAACCTTAATCAGGCATATCTTACGCGAAGGGTTTTCCCTTCGCGTAAGATATTCTTGGCCTGCCCTGTGCCAGATTTATTCGGCGGCCGCAAGGCGGGCGTCGCGAACACCGCTTGCCAGCCCCTTGACGAAGGTGGCGACGGCGGCAACCGTATCGGGGCCGGCCGTGTCATTTTTGCCAAGGCTTCCGGCGATCTGATTGACCACCGCCGTGCCGACGACAACACCGTCTGCCACGGCGCCGATCAGGCGTGCGTGTTCCGCCGTCTTGACGCCGAAGCCGACGCAGACCGGCAGTTCCGTATGCGCCTTGATGCGCTGCACCGCTTCGCCGACGATGGACGGATCGGGCAAGGCTGAACCGGTAATGCCGTTCATCGAGACATAATAGACAAAGCCCGAGGTGTTGTTGAGCACGACCGGAAGCCGCTTGCCGTCGGTGGTCGGAGTGGTCAGGCGAATGAAATTCAGCCCCTTGCTCAGGGCCGGAATGCACAACTCGCTGTCCATTTCCGTCGGCAGATCGACGACGATCAGGCCGTCAATACCGGCTTCAAGCGCATCGTCGACAAAGGCCTCGACGCCATAGATGTAAATCGGGTTGTAGTATCCCATCATCACGATCGGGGTTTTCTGGTCGCCTTGGCGAAACTGCCGCGCCAGCTCCAGCGTCTTCTTCAGCGTCTGACCCGCTTTCAGCGCCCTGAGGCCCGCAAGCTGGATCGCCGGACCATCGGCCATGGGATCGGAAAAGGGCATACCGAGTTCGATGACGTCGGCGCCGGCGCCTGGCAGCGCCTTCATGATGGCAAGCGATGTGTCGAAATCGGGATCACCGCCCATGAAATAGGTGATCAGTGCCGGACGGCCCTCAGCCTTCAGATCGGCAAACCTTTGTTCCATACGTTCTGTCATGCAAGTCTCCACGGCATCCGTTCCGGCCTGAACGGTTCCATCATATGTTTGTTCCGACCCGAATGCCGCCGTCTCAGCAGCCTGCGGCGCCAAAGGGTCGATCAGTCATCTTCAGCGCTCTTGGTTTCAGCCCAGAGCGATACGGCATCCATGACCGCATGATGGACCTGGCGCATTTCCTTGATCAGCGCATCAAACTGGCTCTGGCCAAGCTTGCCGGCCGTAAGGGCTGCCATGGCCGACACGACCTCGACATTGAAAACATTCTGTCGCGCCAGCGCATCGAGGATCACCTGATCGAGATCAGGTGCTTCAGGCTCGCCCTCTTCCTCCAGAAGCTCCATGACGGCTTCTGCGAGATCGGCGATCTCTTCGATCTCTTCGGTCCGGTCAATTTTTGCCATATTTTACATTTCCATCCCCATCATCTTCCCGATGGTCGGCACGTCCTTGTCGCCGCGACCGGAAAGATTGACCACAATAATCTCGTCCTTGCCCATTGTCGGCGCGCGCTTGATGGCTTCAGCAATCGCATGGCTCGATTCAAGCGCCGGAATGATGCCCTCAAGCCGTGTCATCAGCTGAAAGGCCGCGACGGCTTCATCATCCATGATCGGCACGTAATTGACGCGGCCGATATCATTGAGCCAGGAATGTTCCGGTCCGATGCCGGGATAATCAAGGCCGGCAGAAATGGAATGGCCTTCCTTGATCTGGCCATCGCCGTCCTGCAGCAGATAGGTGCGGTTGCCATGCAGCACGCCGGGGGAACCCGCCGTCAGCGATGCGCAGTGCTCGTCGCCTGAAAGACCGAGCCCGCCGGCTTCCACACCGACGATCTGAACGCTCTCATCGTCGAGGAAGGGGTGGAAAATGCCGATGGCGTTGGATCCGCCGCCAACGGCGGCAATCACCATATCGGGCAGACGGCCTTCGGCTTCAAGGATCTGCTGGCGGGCTTCCGTGCCGATCACTGACTGGAAGTCGCGCACCATCTCCGGATAGGGGTGCGGGCCAGCGGCCGTACCGATCATGTAATAAGTGCTGTCGACATTGGTGACCCAGTCGCGCATCGCCTCGTTCATGGCGTCTTTCAGCGTGCCGTGGCCGGCCGATACCGCGTTCACCTCGGCGCCGAGCAGCTTCATACGGAACACATTCGGTGCCTGACGGGCGACATCGGTCGCGCCCATATAAACGACGCAAGGGTAGCCGAAACGCGCTGTGACCGTGGCCGATGCCACGCCGTGCTGGCCGGCGCCGGTCTCGGCGATGATGCGGGTCTTGCCCATGCGCTTGGCGAGCAGGATCTGGCCAAGACAGTTGTTGATCTTGTGCGAACCGGTATGGTTCAGCTCCTCGCGCTTGAAATAGATCTTGGCTCCGCCGAGATGGGCGGAAAGACGCTCGGCATGATAGAGCGGGCTTGGACGGCCGGTATAGTGCTTGGCGAGGCTTTCCAGCTCGGCCTTGAATTCCGGATCGTTCTTGGCCTTTTCCCATTCAGCCTGAAGATCGAGGATCACCGGCATCAGCGTTTCGGCGACGAACCGGCCGCCGAAAATGCCAAACATCCCGAAATCGTCGGGACCGGTGCGGAAGGAGTTCGGTTTCGGGCTCTCGTTCAAGGTCATCTCCATTCCATCAGGCCGTTGCGGGGCGGGCAAGCGCCTTTTCCACGGCATCAAAAAAAGCATCGATGCGGGCCGGATCCTTCACACCGGGCGCGCTTTCCACACCCGAGGAAACATCCAGCGCCCGCGCGCCGGTGCGCGTCAGGGCTTCCGCCACATTGTCGGCGTTTAGTCCGCCGGACAGGAAATAGTCGATATTCTCCGAAAGCCCCTCTAGCAAGCGCCAATCGAAGGAAACCCCGTTGCCGCCCGGCAGATCGGCGCCTTTCGGCGGTTTGGCGTCGAAAAGAACCTTGTCGGCGATACCATCATATTCTTTGACGAACATCAAATCATCAGCCGTGCGGACGGAAAATGCCTTGATCACCGGCAGGCCGAACAGCGCCTTGACGGTGAGCACGCGTTCTGGGCTTTCGCTGCCGTGAAGCTGGAGGAAATCAGGGCGCGCTGCGTAGACGATTTCCTCGAGAAGCTCGTTGTCAGCATTGACGGTGACGGCGACGGTCTTTGCCCGGCCGCGCACATGTTCGATCAGCCTTGCGGCAATATCCGGCTCCACATGGCGTGGGCTCTTTTCAAAGAAGATGAAGCCGACATGGCTGGCATGGCGGGCAATCACCTGGTCGATTGCCGCTTGGGTGCTCAGTCCGCAAATCTTGATATCCGGTCGTCTCATGTCCCTGTCCATGGCCGGGCATGCCCCGGTTCTTTCATCCGTTGTTACTGCGCCTCGAAGCGCAATGCATGAAGCAAGGTGCCACGTTCCTTAAGCCAGGCGCGTGCCGAAGCTGTATCGGGACAAAGGCTTTCGCACAATGCCCAGAACCGAGGACCGTGGTTCATCTCGGTCAGATGCGCCACTTCATGGGCGGCAAGATAGTCGATCACGTGGGGCGGCGCCATGGCGATCCGCCAGGAGAAATTCAGGTTCCCGCGAGCCGAGCAGGAGCCCCAGCGGCTTCTGGTATCCTTGAAGCTGATCGTGGCAAAGCGCTTGCCGCTTGCGGCCGCGTGAACCTTCACCCTTTCGGTGATCTCATGACGGGCCTGCTTCTTCAGATAATCGGCAACCCGGCGGCCGATCGCCTCTTTCGGGCCGGAAACGCGCAACAGCCGCTCGCCGCCTTCGGAAACCGCCTCCGTCAAACCGCGCAGCCTGCCGGAGTGGCAGACGCGATGCCGCTCGCCGCCAATCGGCACGATGCTGCCCTCGCCCACGACGCCGCCATCGCCTGGAAAGCGCTTCAGCCTTTCGGCCAGCCAGTCGTGATGGCGCGTCAGAAAAGCCTCGACCTCGCGACGCGGCAGACCCGGCGGCAGCGTCAGACTGAGCGCGTAGCCGCCAGGTTCAATCTTCAGCGTCATGCGCCGGGCACGCCGGCTGGTCCTCACGGTCAGCGGAACCTCGCGCCCGTTAACGCTGAGTGCCTGTGTCTTGTCTTGGGCCTTTGCCACGGAAAGCCGCCCTTTCTCGCAATGGCTTCTTCACGCCATCAATAGAGCAATTTCTGCAAAAGGGAAAATGGTCCGCTACGGGCCTGTCGTCGCGCTCCGTTCTGACATGTCGAAATCAGCGGACAAAGAAAAAGCTGATATCTCGCAGGGATGGAGATATCAGCTGGTTTTGGAGGTCATTATGAGGGGTTTATTGTTCTTATAAGCTACCATTTTGACCCGTTTCACGTGCCTTTCTGGCATTCATGAAGCGGTCGAATTCCTCGCGGTCGCGTGCTTTTCTCAGCTCCCGCATATAGTCATCAAATTCCGCATGCATCTCGTCAAGCTTGCGACGCTCTTCCTCGATGCGATCCATTTCAGCCCGGCGCCATTCGTCAAAGGCGCTGTTGCCGCTGTCTCTTGCCGTTGGTCCACCGGTGCCGCGCATACGGCGCTTGCAGGCTCTGAAAGCCCGGCGTGAAGTCCGGCTGAAGTCATCACCGGGGCGATAGAAGCGATCTCCCCAGATGATATAGGCAAGCATGACCAGCCCCAGAGGCCAGAACACCACAAAGCCGATCACCATCAATGCGATCGTCAGCGGGGTCCATGCCGGACGTAGCAATGCCGTTTCGTTCATCTCATTCTTCCTCGGTTGCATGGAGCGGTTTTTACCGCCTACAAGCTTTAACTGGGGATGATCGAGATCAGCTTCAAGCCAAACGCGGTCAAATTCGTCTGGTTCCAGAATTAGCGAGGAATATGGGCGAAAATAGGCTCGTATTCCAGCCTTGACGTGGAATCAATGTGGGTTTCATCTGGCATGAGCCCCGGTTATCATTCTGACTGAACGTCCGGATCCACTGATTTCAACTTCAATCTTTGTTCAATGTCATTGTCACACGAAAGCCGCGTCCCATGACCGAAAGCAATCACCGCATCTCCGAACATCCGATCGACCCGCTGTTTCTCAACCGCTGGGCGCCGCGTGCCTTCAATGGCGAGGCGATGCCGGAGGAGGATCTGTTGACGGTGCTTGATGCCGCCCACTGGGCACCGTCGGCCAGCAATCATCAGCCCTGGCGCTTCGCCTGGTTCCGGCAGGGCACGCCGCTCTTTGCCGATGCCGTGGAATTGCTGATGGAGGGAAACCGTGTCTGGGCCTCAAGGGCTTCAGCGCTGGTCTTTGTCGTCTCGAAGAAGACCTATATCAATCATGAGGGTATAGCGACGCCGCTTGCCACCCATGCCTTCGATTCCGGTTGTGCCTGGGGCATGGCGGCAATGCAGGCCAAGATGATGGGCTATGAAACACATGGCATGGGCGGGATCCTAAAGGATGCGATTGCCGAATACCTCAAGCTCTCGGATGATTATAGCGTCAACATGGCCTTTGCCGTCGGCAAGCTTGGCCCGGTCACGGCGTTGCCGGAAAAGCTGCAGGCCCGCGAGGTGCCGAGCAATCGCAGGGCGCTTGGCGAGGTCGCCGCCGAGGGGTGGATCGTTGCGGATTGATCAGGCCATCTCGGCGCGTTCGAACTGCGAGCGGTAAAGGCGGAAATAGCGTCCCTTTGCCGCCAGCAATGCGCTGTGATTGCCCTTTTCCACCACATTGCCGCCTTCCATATAAGCGATGACATCGGCGTCACGGATGGTGGAAAGCCGGTGGGCGATCACGAAAGAGGTCCGCCCGGTGCGCAGGCGGTTCATGGCCTGCTGCACCAGAAGCTCGGTGCGGGAATCAACCGAGCTCGTCGCTTCATCAAGGATCAGCACGGCGGGGCGCATCAAAAAGGCCCGGGCAATCGTCACCAGCTGTTTCTGCCCGGCGCTGAGTGCGCCGCCGGTCTCATCCATCACTGTGGCATAGCCATCGGGAAGCAGGCTGGCAAAACCATCGACATGGCAGGCTTTCGCGGCCTCGATGATTTCATCATCACTGGCATCGGGGCGGCCATAGGCGATATTTTCCTTCAATGTGCCGGAAAACAGCCAGGAATCCTGCAGCACCATGCCGAACTGGCGTCTCAGCGCCGGCTTGGCGATTTTCGCCGTATCGATCCCATCGAGCAGGATCTGCCCGCCATCGACCTCGTAGAACCGCATCAGGAGGTTGACCAGCGTCGTCTTTCCCGCCCCCGTCGGACCAACAATGGCAACCGTCTGGCCAGGCAGTGCTTCCAGCGACACATCCTCGAAAAGCGGCTTGTCCTTCTCATAACGGAAGCGCACATGTTCAAAGCGAACATGCCCCTTATGCTTCTCAGCCGCGGCAAGGGCATCCGTCTCTGGCGGCATCTCATCCATGTCGAGCAGTTCGAAAACACGCTCCGCCGAGGCAAGACCGGATTGCACCAGGGTTGCCATGCCGGCGACCTGCTGGATCGGCTGGCCGGTCTGACGGATATATTGGATGAATGCCTGCAATTCACCGACGGAGAAGGCGCCAGCGACGACCCGCAGGGCGCCGAAGATGACCACGGTGATGAAGGCAAGGTTGGAGACCAGCATGCTCACCGGCTGGATCACACCGGCAATCAGCTGGGCGCGGAACGCGTGATCCTTCAGCGCCTGATTGGCTTTTTCGAAACGCACCTCGGTGCGGCGGCGATGGCCGAAAACCTGCACCAGCGTGTGCCCGGTAAACGCCTCTTCCACCTCGGCATTGAGCTCGCCGGTATAGCGCCACTGGCCGGCAAAGCCAGGCTGGGCCCTGCGCGCCAGAAGTCGGGTGATGACGACGGCAAGGGCAAGTGCGGCGAGTGCGACCAGCGCGACCATGGGCGAAAGGATCAGCATCATGACGATCACGCCGATCAGTGTCAGCGTCGCCATCAGGAGCTGGCTCATCAGCTGCTGCAGGCTCTGGGTGATATTGTCGATATCGTTGGTGACACGGCTGAGCACCTCGCCGTGAGGCTGGCGGTCAAACCAGGCCAGCGGCAGGCGCGACAGCTTGTTTTCCGCCTGCTGGCGCAGATTGCGGCTCAGCGACTGGACAACATCATTGATCAGCCAGGCCTGGCGCCAGTTGAGCGCCGAGGCGCCGAGATAGAGAATGGCGACAATGACAAGATGAACGGCAATGCCGGCAAAATCGACCGTTCCCGTCGCAAGCATGGAGCTGACGACCAGATCGGTCGCCTTGCCAAGCTGCCAGGGGCCAAGCGTGGAGAGCGTCACGGCGATGGCGGTCATGAAAACGGCAAGCGCAAGCTTCACTCTGGACTGCAGCAGGAAAGCCGTCGTCCGCTTCAGCGCCGCGCCGGTATTTTTCGGCTTGCCGCCGGAGGCATGCATGGCTGCACCGGGAGGGCCGCGTCGGGGAATGACAGGCGGATTTTGCGTATTGTTGCGTTTATCGCTCATTCCTCGCCCTCCCGGCGTGTCTGGGAGGCGACGATCTCGGCATAGGCCGGGGTGGTGCGCATCAGTTCCTCATGTCCGCCAATTCCGGCAATGTGGCCATTGTCGAGAACAATGATCCGATCGGCATTTTGCAGTGTTGCGACGCGCTGCCCGACAATCAGCGTTGCCGCATTGCGGGTTTCAGGCCCCAGCGCGGTTCTCAGCCGCCGGTCGGTGGCATAGTCGAGCGCGGAGAAACTGTCGTCGAAAAGATAGATTTTCGGCCTGGCGGCAAGAGCGCGGGCAATGGTCAGACGCTGGCGCTGGCCACCGGAAAAATTGTCGCCGCCCTGCGCCACCAGTGCATCTAGGCGATCAGGCAGATTTTCGACAAAGTCGCGCGCCTGGGCAATCTCCAGCGCGTGCCAGAGGTCCTCGTCGCTTGCCTCGGCCGCACCGAAGCGCAGATTGGAGGCGATGGTGCCGGAAAACAGAAAGGCCTTTTGCGGCACGAGGCCGATATCGTGGCGCAAAAGATCAGGATCGCGGTCGCGCACATCAACGCCGCCAATCGTCACGCTGCCGCCGCTGACATCATAGAGACGCGGGATCAGGTTGATCAGCGTCGATTTGCCGGATCCGGTCGAACCGATAATACCAACCGTCTCGCCGGGTTCGAGCGAGAAGGAAATATCGCTGAGAACGCTGCGTTCGGCACCCGGATAGCCGAAGTCGACGGCATTGAAGCTGAGCGAAAGCGGGGCATCGGCGGACGGGTGGCGGATCACGGCCGGTGCGCGGATTTCCGGTTCGACCGACAGCACGGCGGAAATGCGCCGGGCCGAAACCAGTGCGCGTGGTGCGAAGGCGAACAGCATCGAGGCGATCATCACCGAGATCATGATCTGGACGATATAGGACAGGAACGCCACCAGCGCGCCGACCGGCATGGCGCCAGCGCCGATCCGCCCTGCCCCGAACCAGACCACGGCAACCGAGGTCATCTGCAGCACCAGGACGACGGCTGGCATATTGAGCGCCATCAGCCGTCCGGTTTTCAGCGCCGTGCCGGTCAGCGCATCATTGGCGGTGGCAAAGCGCTGCTGCTCGGTTTCGTCGCGGACAAAGGCGCGGATCACCCGCAATCCGTCAATCTGTTCGCGCAGCACGGCATTGACCCGGTCAATCTGGCCCTGCATGCGGGAGAAGAGCGGTAAAGTGCGGCCGAGGATCAGACCGACCGTCACGATCAGGATCGGAACACTGACCAGCAGCAGCAGCGACAGCGAGGCATCCTGGCGCACCGCCATGATCGCCGCACCGAAACCGATGATCGGGGCGATCATGATCATGGTCAGAAGCATCACCAGCATGTTCTGCAGCTGCTGCACATCATTGGTGTTGCGGGTGATCAGCGAGGGAATAGAAAAGCCGTTCAGCTCGGCAAGCGAAAAGCTCTGGACCCGGAAAAACAGCGCGCGGCGGATGTCGCGGCCGACGCTCATGGCAATATGAGCGGCGATGGCAACACCCGCGGCGCTGAGGATCAGCTGGATGAAGGCTGCGGCAAGCATGATGCCGCCAACGCGGAAAATATGCGGCACATCATCGGCGAGAATGCCCTTGTCAATCACGTCGGCGGAGAGGTTCGGCAGCATCAGCATCGCCGCTGCCTGGCCGATCTGGCAGACAAACAGCACCAGAACCAGCGGAAGATAGGGCCTGAAGATCGCCTTCAGGCTGTTCGGCTGTTCGGTGTCTTGGGCCGACGCGGCAAGCGTATCGGCGCGGAGAAGCGCGCTATTGTCTGTCATGGAAAACCGGTCGTGGTGGTGTGCGAAGTGACGATATCTCAAGTCTGTGTAATTCAAAAGCGATCGTAAGACGAATGCGCGAAGTCAAATGAGCGGACATGAAAAAGCCCGCGCGTCTCCGCACTGGGTCAGATTGCTGACAAAGTCATTCAGATTGCCTGTTTGGGCTGGAACAGCCACTCCACCCATCGTCATCCCCGTGCTTGGTCCACGGGGATCCAGGCTCTTCACGGCATTGGAATAAGAGAGTTTTTCGCCGTGCCGACGCATCGCGGCTGGATGCCTGTGACATGCACAGGCATGACGTCTGAACGTGCAGGTAGGTTTATCAAAAGTGAGAGCCCGCGCGTTTCCGCACGGGCTCTGATGCATTCAGCTGATTTTGGAGGGATCAGGCGATGGCGCCGTTGATCCAGCTTGACAGAGCGGTTTTCGGCGCGGCGCCGACCTTGACGTCCGCGACTTCGCCAGCCTTGAACATGGCGAGCATCGGGATCGAGCGGACGCCGTATTTGACGGCCAGATCGGGATTGTCATCGACATTGAGCTTGGCGATCTTGACCTTGCCGCCCATTTCCTCGGCAATTTCCTCAAGGCTCGGGCCGATCATGCGGCACGGGCCGCACCATTCCGCCCAGAAATCGACGATTACGGGTTCAGCGGACTTCAGGACTTCTTCCTCGAAATTGACGCTGTCGACTTTCACTGTTGCCATCTTATTGCTCCTTGGCAATTTCTGTCGGGCCGTTAAGGCCCGCGCGCGACCGCAGTCGCTGCAATATTCGGTTTGGTGCCTCATGTGAGCATGGCCTGCCGGGAAATCAATGGCAAGGGATCACTTTGTCGAGAGCACCCCCAGGGTTTCATCAAGCATGGCCGGGCTCAGCGCAATGACGGCGCGGTTTTCGGAATAGACCAGCAGGCATTCGACCGCTTTGCCCGGATAGAGCGGTTTCAGGATCTCGGCATAGACCGCCATCTGCGCGGCGTGGGAAAAAGGCACGCTGGCGGCGTCCTGCGGCGGGTTGCGATTGGTCTTGTAGTCGACGATCAGCACCCGGTCGTCAGCAATCGCCAGCCGGTCGAGCCGGCCGGAAACGGCAAAGGCATCGCGTCCCAGCGTCACGGTGCCGGTGATGGAGACCTCTGCCCGGCTGTCGGGTCCAAAGACCGGCGCCAGTCGTTCATCGCTCAGCAGCGCCATCACATCGTCGCCGAGACGGGCGCGGGCTTCAGGCGACAGCATATGGCCGGCACGTTCGAGATAGCGCCGGCAGCCGGCGTCGCGCTCGGCTTCGGCAAGGCCCGGCAACAGCTGCAGCAACCGGTGGGCCAGCCGGCCACGCTCAAGCCCGTCGCCGGGTTTTGCGGCGGAGAAGAGCGGTGAGGCCGTCATCGGCGCGGGATCTTCCACCTCCAGCCCCGCCCGCGACGGGCTGAGCGGCGGGATCGGCCGTTCGGCATCGCGGAAGGGTTCGAGCAGACGGGCCGGCAGTTCCGGCATGTTGTTTGTTTCGCCGTCCGTGACGGTCGCAGCGTCGAATGTGCGCGGTCGCACGGCTTCTCGCCATAGAAGCGTCTGGTAATCGCCATCCGGGCCGGTGACGGTCACGGTCTCTGCCCTGCCCTTGTCATCGGCGGAAAGCGCTGATGCGATCATCGCATGCCAGGAGGCGTCATTGTCGCGCTTGCCACGATAGCCGGTAACGATCAGCCTGTCGGCTGCGCGGGTCATCGCCACATAGAGCAGGCGGCGATATTCTTCCTCTGCCTCGCTTTCGCGGTGGCCAAGGTCGGCGAGCACCCGGGCATCTGCCCCTTTCTTGCCGCCATGCCAGACCGGCAGTCCACCCTCCATCATGCGAAAACCCGAGAGATGGCCCGGCACGAAGGCCTTGCCGCCGCTGTCGACCACAAAGACCACCGGCGCCTCCAGCCCCTTGGAGGCGTGCACCGTCATGATCCGAACCTCGTTTCGGCCCTTGTCCTGTTCACGCTTGACCTCGAGCCCGCCCTGATCCAGCACATCGAGAAAGGATTGCAGACCCGGCAGACCATTGTCCTCATGCGCCGCCGCGACATTGAGAAATTCATCGAGGATATCGCTTGCCTCGCTGCCAAGCCGGGCGAGAAAGGCGCGGCGGCCACCCTCCTTTGCGAGAATATCGGCATAGAAATCAAAGGCGGCACGGCGGCGGGCAAGGCCGATGGCCCGCTCAAGCCTTTCAACGGCGACGACGAAGCGTTGTTCGCCTTCGCCCGACAGCCGTCGCAGCGCTGACCAGACATGCTCGCCGGCGGTGCGTCTGGCGGCGATGGCGAAGAGATCGTCCTCATCGAGATTGATCAGCGGGCTTTTCAGGATGGCGGCAAGCGACAGGTCGTCTTCCGGCAGAATGGCGAAGCGGCCAAGCGCCATCAGGTCCTTCACCGCGATATGATCGGCGAGTTTCAGCCGGTCGGCGCCGGCAACCGGAATGTCATAGGGCGTCTTCATCAGCCGGGTCAGCGCATTGACGAAGCCATCGCGCTTTCTCACCAGAACGAGAATGTCACCGGGGCGCACCGTCCGCTCATGGCCACCCTCGATAATGGTTTCGGTGCCGATCATCGCGGCGATCCGCGCGGCGATCCGGCGCGCCAAAACCGCGGGTGGCGCGCTTTCCGGCGTTGCGTCAAAGGGGGCGGTCCAGTCCTCGTCCTCGTCCGTCTCGGCCGGAGCGATCTTTTCCCACACTTCCACTAAGCCCGGATGGCCGAGCCGGTTGGAAATATGAACCGGCGCCTCATCCTCGGCGGAGAGGCCGCGCCGGTTTTCAGCCGTCTTGAACACCTGATCGACGGCGGAAAGCACGGATGACGTCGAACGGAAGGACAGCGGCAGGCCGATCCTGGAAAAATCGGCACTGCTTTGCCTGACGCGGATCTGCGTTGCCCGGCCTTCGGCGGCAAAGCGCTCGGGACGGGCGCCCTGAAAGGAATAGATCGACTGCTTCTCGTCGCCGACGGCAAACATGGTCCGGGTCTGCGCCCGCGCGCCCTCGCCGGCAAAGAAATCCTCGGTCAGCGAGCGCACCACATCCCATTGCAAGGGGGCGGTGTCCTGGGCTTCGTCAACCAGAATATGGTCAATGCCCTGATCGAGCTTGTAGTGGATCCAGCGGCTGGAATCGGCGCGGGTCAGAAGGGCTGCGGCGCGGGCGATCAGATCCTCGAAATCGAGCTTGCCGCGCCGTTTCTTCAATTCCTCGTAGCGCTGATCCAGCTTTTCGGCGATCACCAGCGCCGAGACAGTCTTTTCGAAGATCGTGAAGCTGTTGAGCCGGTCGGAAAGCTGCTCGATGAAAGCCGCCGATGCAATCAGCGCTTCGGCGATATCGGGGGCCGTTTCCCGCAGAGACTTGAAGGCAAGGGTCGATTCGGCCTTTGCCGCACCGGTTTTGGTCAAGAGCGCGTCCTGCAGCAGCGTCAGCCGCGTGGCCGCATCGTCGCAGGCCCTGATGGTGCTCAGGGCCTTTGCCAGATCGGCGGAACGCTTGCCGCCATCGGCGCGGGCAATCTCGATCAGCGTTGCAATGGCGGCGGCGTCAAGATCGGGCAGCGGCCAGGCGGAGGCGGCAATGGTTGCAGCCGTTTCGTCTTCACCAAAGCCGTATTGGCGGCCGAGCGACCGGCGCAGGGCCTTTCCCCCGGATGCCGCGGCCCTGGCGCTGATGAAAAACGGCCTGAGCGCATGGCGGGCGGAAACGATCTCGCCGAGCAGCCGTTCCAGCCCGCTGTCATCGGCGGTATCGAGCACATGGGCAAAGGCTGCGGCCAGCGCTTCATCCTCGCCTCTGGCGGCGGCGGAAAAAAGTTGGCGGCGCGCATCTTCCAAAAGCGTGGCGGCGGCAATGTCATCCAGCACGGCAAAATGGCCGGCGACATTGGCCTCCAGCGGAAACTGGTGCAGCAGCTTCTCGCAAAAGGCATGGATGGTCTGGATCTTCAGCCCGCCCGGCGTTTCGAGTGCGCGGGCGAACAGCCTTCGGGCAATGGCAAGCTTCAGGCCATCGGGCCTTGCCCCTTCGATCTCTTCGATCACGGCCGCCAGCCGGTCGTCCGGCATCACTGCCCATTCGGCAAGTCGTGCGAAGACGCGGTTCGACATTTCAGAGGCCGCCGCCTTGGTATAGGTGAGGCAGAGTATGGCAGAGGGTCTGGCACCGGCCAGAAGCAGGCGGACGACGCGCTGGGTCAGCACATGGGTCTTGCCGGAACCGGCATTGGCCGAAACCCAGACCGTGCGGGCAGGATCAGAGGCAAGCCGCTGCTGGCCTGTGGTCCAGGACAGCCAGTCTTCAGCCGGTGCATCGAGCCCCGGCACAGAGGCATCATTCGCCATTGCCGCCCTCCTCGTCTTCTGCCGTCATCCATTCCGCCACCCGGGCGAGGTGGTCATATTCCCCGCCGAAGTCGCGCTGGCGCGCTGGGATCAGCCGGGATGTGAAGGGCTTCTCATTCGTCTTCAGCAGCGTGATGAAGCGCGAGAACTGCTTCAGCGCATCTTCGGCCAGCGTCATGGCGGTGATTGCATCTTCGGTTTTGGTCGCCGGTTTTTCCAGCTGGTCGACATCAAAGCGGCGACCGGGGCGCAGCCGGACATATTTCAGGCTCGCCGTCGTCGTCGCCGGCAGGTCGCGGAACGCGCCGGCGGCAAGGGCGGCGGCTTCCAGCGGCAATTGCGGTTCCAGAAGCGCCCGCGCTTCGTTGACGGAAGGGGAAAGGCCGGTCTTGTAGTCGATGATTTCCGCACTGCCATCGCTCAGCAGGTCGATCCGGTCGGCAATGCCGGTCAGCCGCACCCCGGCGAGCGGGATATCGAAACCCGCACCTGCTTCCGTCATGGTCCTGTCGATGGCAAGGCGGGCCTGCCGGTCAGCCTCGAAGGTCAGAAGCGCCTCGGCGACGCTGCGGATGCGCGGCTCCCAGCTCACCGCTAGATGCGGCGGCAGTTCCGCTTCCATCAGAAGCTGGTTGACGATCTCCGTCATGGCAGCCCTGCCCGCCTCGCTTTTCGGATCGGCGCCCGATTTCAGAAACTGCTCGGCCATGGCGTGGTAGAGCGTGCCGCGTTCGGCCATGCCGGGATCGGCATTGAAGGGTAAAAGCGGGTCGAGCTTCAGCACCTTGGCAGCATAGATCGCATAGGGGTCACGCCGCAGCCTGCCGATCTCGGAGAAGGAATAGCGTTCCGGCTGGAATTCCGCCGGAGGTTTCGGTTCAGGCCGCGGCGCAGGCCGCTGGCGCTCCTTGCGGTCCAGCTCGGCGGCATAATGGCGATAAAGCGCACCCCGTTCGGCCAGTTTTTCGATCAGATCCGCACCGGCAAAGGCGCCGAGCCGCTGCAGCCAGCGGCTGGCAACGGTCGGGGCAGAGCCCTGGCGCAGCGCGCGGGTGAAAATCAGCCTTTTCGTGCCGGCGGCCATGGTGAAATCATGGGCCAGCTGGCCGATGCGCTTTTCCGGCGGTTCCAGGCCGATCTCGGCCTTCATACCGCGTGACAGAAAGGGATTGTTCTTCGGCTGGGTCGGCCAGACGCCCTCATTCATGCCGCCGATGACAATCGTATCCGCCTCCTGCAACCGGGCTTCCACCGCGCCGAAAATGAAAACGCGCGGATTGCCCATCGAGCGCGGCTTGACCGCATCGGAGGCGATCAGGGCAGCGGCAATATCGATCCATTGCGGCCCGTCAGCTTCCATCGGCGTTTTCGAGGCCATGCATTCCGACAGCATGGTGGAAAGCCGTTCACCGGCCTCGCCACCCCAGAGCGCGGAGAGATCGCCATCGGCGGAAAGGGCAACGGCCTCGAGCGCGCGGCCGGTGCGTTCCGCCCAGGCGGAGACGGCAATCGTCTCGGTCATCGGCGCTGCATCCGGTCCGCGCGCCACCAGCATTTCGCAGAGCGGCACAAGGGCTTCCTGGATCCGCCGGCCAAGGTCGAGTGCCTTTTCCGGTGCCTGTTTGGGCAGGGCAGAGCGGAAGCGCGGTATGTGGCGCTGGTCCTGCTCTTTCTCCAGCGCCTCGGCGATGATGGTTTCAAGCTGGCCCGGATCGATCATCCGCGTGCCGCCGCGCAGGGCGATCAGCTCCAGTGCCGCGCCTGAAAGCCGCATATCGCGGGCCGAGAGGCCGAAACGGGCGAGCGGGTGCTTGATGAGCGCTGCCAGAACCGCCGGATCGCCGGGCTTCAGCGCCGTCTCCAGCATCAGCACCATCAGCGTGCCCTGCAGGGTCTGCAACAGCGGCGTACCGGCGGAATCATCGGCATCGATGGCAAAGCGCTTCAATTCGGCGGTCACACGGCGCGCCAATGCGCGGTCCGGGGTGATCAGTGCTGAAATTGCGAGTCTGCCATCGGCCCGCGGCTCATCGAGTGCGAGGCGGAGTGCGATGGCAATAGACAGGGCCTCCTCACGCTCGTTCGATGCCTCGATCAGGCTTGTATCGGCAAAGGCGGCATCGAGGGCAGCAGCGTCAAAACGGAGGCGTGCAGCACCCCAGCCATCCGTTCTCTCGGCGGGCGCAAAGGCTTCCGCCAATATCGCGTTGCGATCGGCAATCTCGGGCGTGGCCTGCCCGAGGCTTGTGAAGGCGGCGCGTGTTTCGCCGAGCCGTTCGATCAGCCGCGCCATTTCATATTGCGGATGGGCGCGGTTTGAGGGCTCGGGCTGCGACAGATCGGCATCCGGTGCCGTCAGTGCGGAAAAGGCGTCATCTTCCATGGCGAGATCAAGGCCCGGCAGCACCACGACACCCTGTGGCAGGCTGGCGACGGCGGCAATCAGATCGGCAATTGCCGGAACCGAACCGGTCGAGCCGGCAATGATGACCGGCGCAGTGCCGGAAAGGGAAGACAGTCTCAGAGCCTCGGCAGCAAGCAGCCGGTTTCGGTGCATGACGGCGGAAGCCCGGCCCAGCTCATCCAGCCGTTCGGGCCAGTAAAGGGCGGCGATATTGAGGAATTCAGCGGTCAGCTGCCACCAGATTGCATAGTCTTCGCCATTCAGTGTGTTCAGCTGCGCCCAGTCGACGCCCTCGGTTTCCATGGCATCGATCAGTTCGGCAAGATCGCGGGCGAGCCAGACGGCGTCAGCCGGACTTGCCGGCGCAATCAGCGGCGAGCCGCCATGCAGGCCGGCAAGCGCCTCCGACAGACGGTTGCGCCAGGGCAGGATGAGGCCGGCAAGCTCAAGCAGGCGTTCGACGGGTGCAATGGGCTCCATGCTGTCGGCAATCGCGCCCGGCACTTCGGCAAGAAGCGCCTCGTCCTCATCGGTTTCGCCGAGCGGACGGATCTGCGGCAGAATGGCGGTGCCGCCGCCCAGCAGCTGCGCAAATTCGGCGCGCAGAACACGGGCGGCACGCCGTGTGGGCAGAAAGATCACCACATCGGCAAGGCTGAGCGGATTGTCAGGCTGATAGGAAAAGCCGGGCGCAAGCCGGCCGGCAAGAAGGGCTTTGGCAAGGGTGGCGAGAAAGGGCGCGCCGGGCGGAATCGTGAAAAGGCCTGTGCCCTTATCTTCGGTCATGATCCCCTCCTGCCTCATTGGCGCATGATCTGGCCGGAACCAAAAGAGGATCGGCAGGCTCATGCAGCTCCACAAATGTGTCAGGGCAGCGGTCCTGTTCCATCAGATCGCATGGCGCTGCCGACATTTGAGGCAAGGTTTACGCATCGCCGCCCTGAAGCGCAAGCGGGAGACCCTGCCGGATACGGTACCGGCAGGGCAGGGTTCATCAGCCTTCCAGAACAATGACCTTGGTGCGGACCTTGGGGTCGACGCGGGCATAGAGGTCGATAATGTCCTGATTGATCATGCGGATGCAGCCCGACGAAACGGCCTGACCGATGGAGGTCCAGTCCGGATTGCCGTGAATGCGGAACATGGTGTCGTTGCCGTTGCGGTAGAGATAGAGTGCGCGGGCACCGAGCGGGTTCATGACACCCGGATCCATGCCGCCGGAATATTCCTTCAGTTCCGGCTGGCGCTGGATCATGGCAAAGGGCGGATACCAGGTCGGCCATTCGGCGCGGCGGCCGACATAGGCCTCGCCGGACCAGCGGAAGCCATCACGGCCAACGCCGATGCCATAGCGCACGGCCTTGCCGTCTTCGAGCACGTAATAGAGGAAGCGGTCCTTGGTATCGACGATGATGGTGCCAGGCTTTTCGTCGGTCTTGTATTCGACAATCTGGCGGTGATAGGCGTCGGGAACCTGATGGATCGGAACACGCGGGACCTGGAAACCGTCGTCAACGGTGGCTGCATAGGCAGAAACCGGTGCCATCACCGGTTTCGTTTCTGCCGTGGTGGTGCAGCCGGTGGCGGCCAGAAGCCCCGTCAGGGACAATGCAAGAAAGGTGGATTTCATATACATGTACAGACTCGTGCTCCGGGCGTTAACCGTGGGTTGTGCAATTACGGCGGATTTTAGACAGTTTATGGTTAATAATTTGTCTATATTCAAGCACGAGTAGAAGCTTCGGCTCCATTGCGACGGAAGCAGGACGTGTCATGTTGTCAAAATGCATCGATTAACCGGAGGTGGGCGATGGCAATCATCGATCTGCACAACAAGAATCCGATGGCTGATGGCCGGCAGTCGGAAAATGCGCTTCTGGTGCGCCGTGGCGTTCAGCAGCTGCTGCGGCACATGCGCCACGCAGCGATTGCGGAAATGACCCTCAGAAATGGTCGCCGGGCGGATCTGATCAGCATTTCGGACAAGGGTGAGATCTGGATCATCGAGATCAAGTCGTCACTGGAGGATTTTCGCGTCGATCATAAATGGCCGGATTATCGCGCTTATTGCGACCGGCTGTTCTTTGCCACCCATGCGGCGGTGCCGCTTGAGGTGTTTCCGGACGATTGCGGCCTTGTTCTGGCCGATCGATTCGGCGCGGAAATCCTGCGCGAGGCTCCGGAGCATCGCCTGCCTGCGGCCAGGCGCAAGGCGCTGACGCTGGAATTTTCACGCCTGGCGGCCGAGCGTCTGACGCTTGCCGAATGGGCACTGGAAAAATTCGAGAAAGAGCAGGGCGGCTGAGACTGCCGCTATCCTGTCCGGGCCGTCAGCGCGGCGCGCGCTTTGCCAGAATGCGCTGCAGGGTACGGCGGTGCATGTTCAGCCTGCGGGCGGTTTCGGACACATTGCGATCGCACATCTCATAGATGCGCTGAATATGTTCCCAGCGCACCCGGTCGGCCGACATCGGGTTTTCCGGCGGCTCGACCCGATGGCCGGGCTTTTGCAGCAGCGCATTCAAGATATCGTCGGCATCGGCGGGTTTGGCCAGATAATCCAGCGCGCCGAGCTTCACCGCCGTCACAGCGGTTGCGATATTGCCATAACCGGTCAGCACAATGATATGCGTGTCCTCACGCAGCCGGCGGATGTCGGAAATCACGTCAAGTCCGTTGCCATCGCCAAGCCTCAGGTCGATCACGGCAAATTTGGGTGGCCGGTTGCGGGCGCTCTCGATGCCTTCGGCCACGCTTTCGGCGATATCGACCTCGAAGCCCCGGATCTCCATGGCACGGCCGAGACGCCGCAGAAATGGCCCGTCGTCATCTACGATCAGTAGGCTGCGTTCCTGGCCAAGCTCCTCCGGCCATGAATCGTCATGCGTGCTTTCCTTGCCTGCTGCCAGTGTCGTGTCTTCGCCAACTTTCGTCATGGTGCAATCTCGTTGCGGGTACGGCCCGCTTTCTGCTTCCTCGCCTTATAACGCTTATGAACCTCCCTTTCGTGGGGGTAAACCCCATAACAGGCGGTTTTTCCGCAAAGTGACGTCGGAAAGGCATCACTGGTGATGGCGCTTGCCTTCGCTGGCAAGCTTTGTCACCTTCGCTCACTTGATAAATTGCAAGGGGGTATCCGGCGCATGGACGGCAATGCACGCGCGCGCAATCGCGCTCTTTTTCTCGGCAGCCTTGGCGGCGGCCTGGAATTTTATGATTTTGTGATCTACGCAACCTTTGCCGCCCAGATCGGCCAGGTGTTCTTTCCCGCCGAAGACGCCGCCGCGCGCATGCTGGCCGCCTTCGCCGTCTTTGCTGCGGGCTATCTGGTCCGCCCGATTGGCGGGGTGCTGTTTTCCCATTTTGGTGATCGCCACGGCCGCAAGATGATGCTGCGCATCTCGATTGCCGGCATGGCGGGATCGACCTTTCTGATCGCGCTGATGCCCGGCTATGCCGAATGGGGTGTTTTCGCGGCTGTGGCGCTCGTGGTGCTGCGCATGGTGCAGGGGCTCTGCCTTGGTGGCGAGATCCCCGGCGCCATGACGCTGATTACCGAAACCATGCCGAAGCGGCGCGGATTTGCCTGCGGCGTGCTGTTCATGATCATCAATGTCGGCATGCTGGCGGCTCAGGCCGTGCAATGGGCGATCCAGCAAAGCCTCTCCGATGCAGCGGTTTTGAGCTATGGCTGGCGGATCGGCTTCTTCATTGGCGGCGTGATTGCCATTGTCGGCTTCGTGCTGCGCGCCCGTCTTTCGGAAAGCCCGGCCTTTGCCGAGATGGAGGACAGTGCCCATAAGGTTCCGCTTGTACCGCTTCTGAAAGAGCATGGCGGGCAGGTCGTCACCGGGCTGTTCATCACCGGGCTCGGTGCTGCCGCCGTGCCGCTGCTCTATCTCTACATGAACAGCTACCTCACCGAATTCCTGCATTATGAGGCCGATCCGGTGGCCAGTGCCGTTCTTGTCGGCACGATCCTGTTTTCGCTGCCCATGCCGCTGGCGGGGCTGATTTCCGATTATATCGGCATCAAGGTGCCAGCCTTCATCGCTGCCCTGGCGCTCGGCATTGCCGCCATCCCGCTCTATATCTGGATGGGGTCAGGCATTGCGGCGCTGATGCCGGCGATGATCGTGATCTCGCTGATCGGCGCCTTTGCCTGGGGCGTCGGGCCGGTGATGCTGACGGCGATCTTCCCGACCGATGTGCGCTATACCGGTGTTGCCTTCGTCTACAATATCGGCTTTGCCATTGTCGGCGGTCTGACGCCGCTTGCCGCCACCTGGCTGATCCAGACCACCGGCAGCACGCTGCCGCCGGCATGGCTTTTGGCGGTGTTCTCGCTGCTGGCGGCAGGTGCGGTGCTGACGGCGAAAATCCGTCCCGCCGTTGAAGGTTAGTCGGCCGTCTGCGGTGCGGAATCGGCTTCCATGCGCCGGCGCGGCCAAGAAACGGCAATCCGGGCGCCCGATCCTTCGGGCTCCCGGTTGGTGAATCTCAAGGTTGCGCCGGAGCGTTCGAGAAGGGTCTTGGCAATGAACAGGCCAAGGCCCATGCCTCCGGCACGCGCCGTTCCCGCTTCACGGCCCCGACCGGAAACGAAGGGATCGCCGATGCGCGGCAGGATCTCTGCCGCATAGCCGCTGCCATCGTCCTCAATGACGATCGTGACCGTGCTGTCATCATATGCGACCGTGAGGCGTACCTTTTCCTCGGCATGTTCGACGGCGTTCTCGACGATATTGCCAAGGCCGAAGATGATGCCGGGATTGCGGATGCCGACCGGTTCATCCTCCCGTGCGTTCTCATAGATGATCTCGATGTTGCTGATGAAGGGGCGGTGCGGCGCGACCACATCTTCCACCAGCGAGGAGAGCGGCAGAAGCCGCATATGGGCCTCGTCCTCCTTCGACATGGCGGTGAGCCGCGCCAGAATTTCACGGCAGCGTTGGGCCTGGCTGACCAAAAGCATCACGTCCTCGCCGTGGCGTTCATCGGTGCCAAGCGTGGCGGCCATTTCCTTGGCCACCAGCAGTATGGTCGCCAGCGGTGTGCCAAGCTCGTGGGCGGCGGCGGCGGCAAGGCCGTCCAGCTCGGACAGATGCTGCTCGCGCTGCAGCACCAGTTCGGTTGCCGCCAGCGCGTCGGCCATCTGCTGGGCTTCGAGCGAGATCCGCCGCGCGTAGAAGGCGGCAAAGGCCAGCATTGCCAGAATGCCGATCCAGATGCCGAGGCGCAGCACCGGATCAACATCCAGCATTTCGCCGTCATACCAGGGCAGGGGAAACGGCGTCAGCGCGAAGCCGGATACGCAGATGATGGCAAGGCCAAGAAGGGTGAGCGCATGTTTCAGCGGCAGGGCGGTGAAGGAGATGATCACCGGCACTGAGATCAGCGCGACGAAGGGATTGGCAAGGCCGCCGGTCAGGAAGAGCAGGGCGGAGAGCTGGAGAATGTCGAAGCCGATCATGACAAAGGCGCTGCCGGGGCTGACCCGCTGGGTCAGCGGAAAACGCAGCGCCAGCACCAGATTGCCGACGGCAAGCGCTGCAATCAGCACGATGACCGGCACAAGCGGCATCGAGAAGCCAAGGCCGAAGGCGACGATGGCAATCGTCACGACCTGCCCTGCGGCGGCAAGCCAGCGCAGCCGGACAAGCGTTTCCAGGCGCAGGGTACGCCGGCCTTCGCCTTCCATCATGTCGGGTATCGGGGTTCTCATCCGCCTCTCCATGTCCGTGCGATGTCTGCGCGCTGGCGCGATCCTATCATGTCCCGCGCGGCTTGGCCCGGCGTGTCGGTGTCGCACTGGCCGGGTCTTCCGGCCAGACATGTTTTGGATAGCGTCCGCGCATCTCGGCACGCACATCCTTCCACGAACCGGCCCAGAATCCCGGCAGGTCGCGGGTTGTCTGGATCGGCCGGTGGGCGGGCGAGGTCAGTTCCAGAAGCAGCGGCACGTCACCGGCAATCGTAGGATGGCGGGTGAGCCCGAACATTTCCTGCACCCTTATGACAAGACGCGGTTCGTCGCCGTCGTAATGAATCGGGTGCCGCTCATCGGTCGGCGCGGTGAAATGGGTCGGCGCCAGCCGGTCGAGTTCACGGCCGCGTTCATAGCCGAGCATCGCGGCAAGGCCATCGGACAGGCTTCTGGCCGTCACGGCACCAAGCGCGGTGACACCCGTCTGAAACGGAGTGAACCAGGCATCGAGATCGGCCAGCAGCGCTGCGTCTGAAAAATCGGGCCAGCTGTCGCTGAGCTTGCGATGGAGGAAATTGACCCGCTCGCGCAGATGGTTTGCATCTTTCGAGAAAGAAAGCGCTGAAAGTCCGGTCTGCCGCAAGCCATCGGCAAGGGCCGCCGCTGCGATGGCGCCAGAGGGCTTGCCGCGCGGGGTGTCCTCAAGCAGCAGGGCGCCAAGCCGTCTTACCCGCCGTGCCCGGACAGTGCCGCTCGGCTTGTCGAAGAAACACTCATCCGCGGTTTCAATGGCGTCGGCCATTTCGGTTTCCAGCGCCTGGCGCGAAAGGCTTGCAGCGGCGAGGATCCGGCTTTTGGCGGCCGCGCCGGTAAGATCGGCGACGACGAGAAAATCCGCTGCTGCCAGCGCATCGTCATCCGCCAGCTCGGCCCCGCGTCCATTGGCAAGCAGAAAGCGGCCCGCGCCGCCGCGTCGCATGGCAATCCGGTCGGGAAAGGCATGGGTCAGGGCGGTCGCGACATCGAAAATCGCTCCGCTCCGCGCCTTTTGGCCAAGGGTTGCGGCGATCCGCCTTGCAAGGCTGCGTGCGGCCTCGGCGCGCGGGCCGCGCTCGCCGGCAAAGCGCAACAGCCGTGCGGCGAGATCCGTGCCATTGCCGCCCAGGCCCTGTTCGCCCATCATCACCGCAAGGCGGGCGGCGTCTTCGGCCATGCCCTCGCGCGCGGCATGGCGCACCATGGCGGCAAGGCGCGGCGGCAGCGAAAGCGCGCGGATGTCTCGCCCGGTCGCGGTGATGCGGTTGTCATCGTCGAGCGCACCAAGGCGCTTCAGCAGCTGGCGCGATTCCGCCAGTGCCGGGGCTGGTGGCTGATCGATGAAGGGCAGGGAGGCCGGGTCGGTGACCCCCCAATGGGCCAGGTCGAGGGCAAAGTCCGTCAGATCGCTCGACAGGATTTCCGGCGGGTCAAAGGCGGCAAGAGCGGCATTCTGGCCCTCATGCCAGAGCCTGATCGCCGTGCCTGGCGCCGTGCGTCCGGCGCGGCCGGCGCGCTGATCGGTGGCGGCGCGCGAGGCGCGTACGGTCTCCAGCCGGGTAATCCCGGTCGAAGGCTCGAACACGGGAAGACGTTTCAGCCCGCTGTCGATCACGATGGTGACGCCATCAATGGTGATCGAGGTCTCGGCAATCGCCGTCGCCAGCACCACCTTGCGGGTGCCGGCCGGCGCAGGGCGGATCGCGGCATCCTGCTGGCTGCGCGACAGGTTGCCATAGAGCGGGGTCAGCGTCACATGCGCGCCAACACGGCCGGAAAGCCGCTCCAAGGTCCGGGTGATTTCGGCCTGGCCGGGCAGAAAGGCGAGGATCGATCCGGTCGCTTCGGCAAGCGCTGTGGAAATGGCCCGCGCCATGCTGTCTTCGATCCGTTCGCCGGCAGGGCGCGGCCGGTAGCAGAGCGTGACCGGATAAGCCCGTCCGGCGCTTTCTATCACCGGGGCGTTGCCGAGCCGCGCGGAAATGCCGGCCGTATCGAGGGTCGCCGACATGACGAGGATCTTCAGGTCCTCGCGCAGGCCGGCGCGGATGTCCAGTGCGAGCGCCAGGCCGAAATCACCATCCAGAGAACGCTCGTGAAACTCGTCGAAAATGACGGCGGATATCCCGGAAAGCTCGGCATCATCCAGCGCCATGCGGGTGAACACGCCCTCCGTCACCACTTCAATACGGGTCTTCGACGAGATCTTGCTGTCGAGCCGCATCCGGTAGCCGACCGTTTCGCCTGTCTCTTGGTTCAGCAGTTCCGCCATCCGGTTGGCGGCTGCCCGTGCTGCCAGCCGGCGAGGCTCGATCAGGATGATCTTGCCGGGCCCCATGGCTGCGACCGCGAGAAGATGGAGCGGCACCAATGTCGTCTTTCCCGCACCTGGCGGGGCCGCCAAGACGGCAAGTCCGCCCGTCAGGAGTGCTTCGGCCAGCGGATCAAGTATCTCTGTGACTGGCAGATCCGGCAATGTGCCCATGAAGAGCGCTCCCATGAAGGACATCGATATTATGCGACAGTTCAATGAAAATCCGCCGCGCGCCTTGATTAATGCAAAAGCCGCTGCGGCGCAAAAGCGCTATAGTCTTCATCAGCACGATAGCGAACAGGAACTGGCCGGGAGGGCCGGTCCGGGAGGTCGGTGGAGCGCCTAAAAAAACAGCATTCGGATATTCTGCCTTACCGGTGGGCAAGGGTGACTGTTAACGCTTTCTTAAGGTCCCGGCAGATCGAAAAAATGACAAAAATGCTATGTTATCAGTACCTTACAAAAAATGTCATTTTTTCTTCAAAAAGGCGTTGACGGTATTGGTTAGGTAGGTCTATAAGCCGCCTCACCGAACGACGGGGCGCCACGGAGCTGGAGCTTACGGTTCAACGCGAAATCAC
>NZ_JAATVV010000001.1 GCF_013184775.1 Martelella sp. HB161492 | reverse complement strand
CTACGGGCCGTATTGGGGCGCAACTAGGCGGATCCAATAGCATCAACCTGCTCCGCAATGAATTCTCTGTCTACGATGGGGCCGCGACCGACGCGGCGCTCCAAGCTTTGAGTGCAATCTCATGAACGATGTTTTCCTGAAGTTTACCGATGAAGCAGCGGCCATCGCTGCGCTTGCCTCCGAGAGTATCGCCCAGGACACCGAAAGCGGAGAGCTCCCGACTATGGGCGCGCTTTCTGATGGCACCGACTTTGTGCTGCACGTCTGCGGCCAGGGATCGGGCACAGTTTACGAGCCGACTGGCAACACCATCACAGACGTCAATGCGGAAACTGGCGAAGATAATAGCCGGTCAGAGATGACGGTGGTGTCCGGCTATCACATCAATATGCGCTTTGACGGCGATGTTCCGGCAGGCCTTGCCGGTTTCGATATCGCACCGCAAACCCCAGCCGAGCGCTTCGCCTGAGGCGAGAACATGCGTTCTTATCTCTGATCTGGCGCATGTAAACGTGACCAATCCGGCAACGGAACACGAACAGACCCTGAAGGTCTGAACCTGACCATTTTACTATTCGTTGAGGACCATCAAAATGACTGTGACCACGGTTTCCAGCCGGGGCGCTGCCTTTGTGCGCCTGCATGAAGGTTGCCCGACAACCGCCTATCTCGATCCCGTCGGCGTGCCGACCATCGGGCCGGGCTTCACCATGGCCTCGCCCTACTGCAAGGCCGAGCTTCAAAAGATCGGGATCACCAGGCTTGTTCCCGGCAAGACCAAAATCGCGACGGAAGACTGCGACCGGATCCTGCAGGTCGTTCTGGGCAACGGCTATGGCAAAGAAGTTGTCGCGAACTCGCCGGATGATCGCACACAAGCCCAGATGGATGCCGGGACCTCGGCCGCCTATAACCTCGGTGGACGTGTCGTCTCGAAATGGCAGTTCGGCAAGCTCTGGCGCGCTGGCAAGCTGAAAGAAGCCGCCGCCTATCTCGGCAGCCACTACAACACCGCCGGCGGCAAGCAATTGCCCGGTCTGGTGCGCAGGCGCAAGGAAGAGGCGCTGCTATTCGAAAAGGGCATCTATACCGGTGTCGACACCGTGGCCCCGGCACCCGAAGGCGTTCCGCGTCAGGCCACGGCAAAGCCCGCCGTCACCGCTGACCCGGTGGTGAAGGAAACGCAGGAACTGCTGACGGCGCGGGGCTTTGATCCGGGTGCGATCGATGGCTGGTTCGGGCAGAAGACCAAGGCGGCGGTGCTCGCCTATCAGATGGCGCATCCGCATCTGGTCAATGACGGCATTATCGGCCCGGCCACACTCGCGCAGCTGCGCCGTGATGCAAAGGCCTTGAAAGATGCTGCCGCGAAATCCGGCGCCTCTGCCGCCGCTGCCAGTGCCGCCGCCTGGACGGCAGGCCTGCCATGGGGCTGGATTGCTGCCGGTGTCGCCGCTGCGGCCATCCTCTGGTTCGCGTGGAAATACCGCGACATTCTCGCCCGCCGCATCAACACCGTCACCGGTCATGAGGTTGAGGTATGATTGCAGCACTCCTCACGCTTCTGGTGAAGATCGGTGCTGGCGGGATCCTCGACAAGGCGGTGGCGCTTCTGGAAAGCCGCGCCGCCGAAGCGATCGACCAGAAGAAGATCGAAGCCGATCTGACGGCGGAATATCTGAAACAGGTCATCGAAGAGACCCGGACACTTGCCGATCTCAACGCGAAAAAACTTGCGGTCCCGTGGTTCTGGATCTTCGCCGCGCTCTTCCTGGTGCCGCTTGCCATCTGGTGGGCGGCAATCTGCCTCTACAACATGCTGTGGTGCCCCGACTGCGTCTATGCGCAATCCTGGACGATCGCCGCTTTCCCGGCGCCGCTCGATGAGTGGGCCGGCAACATGATCCAGTGGGTCTTCTATATCGGCTCCGGCGTTGCCGGGCTGCGGGCAATCCTGAAATAGCGGGGCATCAACATGACGGTCGATCTGGCGCGACAGCTGGGCGAAGTGCAGGGCAAGCTCGATGCCCTGATCCAGAAGGTGGACGAAAACAGCGCCAGCCATTCGGATATCCATCACCGGCTGAACACGGTCGAGCACCAGAACGAGCGCTTGCTGGAACAGAACCGGGCGCTATCCGAGCGTCTGGGCGAGACCGAGGAGTTTGTCGCCGAGTATCAGAAGATCAAGCAGATCGGCCGCGGCTACATCCTCGGCGCCGCCATGGCCGGAACCGGCTTCGGCGTGTGGCTATCCGACGGGCTTATGCAGATGCTCAGAGCGTTGAAGGGAGGGTAAACAAATATCAAATCATCGGTACTCCTTTGATAAGATCATTGTTTGCCGCATTAAGAAGCAAGTCACTTGGCCCTCGCGATTTAACTCCCAGTATTTCTAGAGCATATTTGGCTCTGGAAGCTGCAACATATAACCTGTTATGCGCGGAGTAAGCGGCATAATTTCTAGAATTGGAATCTTCCGTTTCACCCTCAAGTGGTACACGCCCCCTGTCCACTCCGACGATCAACACGACATCAAATTCCAAACCGCCGACAAAATCGACATGACCTGCAACCAAATGGCCGGACCTTTCAGCTTGTTTGACTTTCGTGAAGTCTCCACGACGCTCTAAGTATGTCACAGCTTTATTTGTCTTTATCGTATGTTCGCGGATCTTTTCCATAATTTGATCCGATAGGGTAGTAATTAATACTTGGTATCTAGCAGAATTCGTTTCTCCTCGAAGGTTTTCTGCAATCGTGAATGCTTCCTCAACCATCGAATCGTCATCGGAAAATTCTCTGTATGTGACTGGTTGAGAACGCCGTTCTTCATCAGGGGTAAAAACACTTTGCGAGCCAAGTAGTGTATTTTTAAAATGTGTAAACAACGTTGCTCCAGAAGCTAATACGGAAGCAGAAAATGCAGTTATAGCAGGAGAGCTTCTAAAGACAGCCGAGTATTCGGTAATTTCTGGCGCAGTTTTATTGTCCGAACCAAAAAGTTCTGAAAGGGATGCTGAATCATTCCATCCCCTGTCGCCAACGGCTTGAGATTCATCCATAGTGAAGGAAATCGGAAAATTACCTACTTTCCGTGTAAAATGATGAAATACATGGAGCTCATTTATATTAAATAGGTGCGTTTCATCGATACCAATAAAATCGAACCCCTCTCGGATTCTTCGTCTCCTCCAGATGGGGGTGTCTAGTTGGCCTATTGCCGAAATAACTACGTCGTCTGTATCAAATTGATTAGATTTCTCAAGTTGCTCCTGGTATCTTTTGAATACGCTAAATGCATAACCTTTGTCGGCGTCGTTGGATATATTCAATCCAAACATCAATGAAGGACAGCGTTTGTAGACTTCGAAAGAGTCTCCAGCTCGCCCCTTAATTAAGGCACTGATCTCGTGCTGAATCAATGGTGCCAGATCAGCGTCAGAAAGCGAATCGATCTGGCGCTTTAGTTCATGGCTAAGGTGTAATTTGAATGAAGGATAGTCGAGTTGTTTCGATACGGCAATCGCTTGCTCGATGTACATTTGCTGAAGTATCTTTGAATCTTGGGCGTCACGATCAACGAATTCAGTCTCGCTTATGGAACGTCCTAAGAAATCAGCGCAGAGCGATGCCAAAGTTTCCACCTTGAGGGCTACCGAATCTTGTTTCGAATCTCTTTGATGAAATCCCATTGTGTCAATGGTGGCGAGAGCATTGGCTATGGATTCCCGAGTTGCTTCGCTATGCGTGACTAGAAGTGCATGAAAGGTTTCACTTGCCCTCTCGGCTCGGTCAAGGAGGTAAAGCGCTCGCAATATCAGCGAGAGTGTTTTTCCCGTACCCGCAGCTCCGAAAAGGCGGTGGGGTGTATCTGCCGATGAGTAAATGAACCTTTTTTGAGGGGTTGTTGTAAGTGGAAACCATTCACGGAATGGCATGTGGATTGAACGACCGAGAACGGCTGTTGAGTCCAACTGAGTCGATCCTACAGCACTTGGGCTACCCGCAAGCGTTGAACCTTTTGCCGCCTCTGCTGTAGTTCGATAGATATCTGCAAGACGATCTACCACCCTCCGTATGTTGGCTTCATTCGCAACTTCGTTTGTCGAATCTGCGCCTTCGTGGCCGGATTTGTATACCAACAGGAAGGAGCCATCCATATCGCGCTTCTTTAGACGCTCGTGCAGTGGTGCTCGTTCAATGGCAATTCGGAATGGTGAGGCATTCGAGTATGGCAATGGAAATAAAACAGCTTTTGTGCTTCCGAATATTATTTTTTCAGAAGCATTAAGTACATTATTTGACCAATATTTTGTGCAAAATCTAAGAAGTTTTTGAAATGATGTAAGCGTTTCTGATGATCGAAGTTGCGTGAATAGCGATGACTGCTCGCAGTCTATTACAAGAAATTTTTTCTTTTTCCAGTTTCCGTGGGTTGTTAAAAAAGCACCTTCACCATCTTGGAATAAAGTTATTTTTCCAATTCTAGCAAGAAATTGTACTCGTCCCTTTAATGCTTGAATAAGTCGATCTCCCTCCTCAAAGTCAATCGATTGATACTCCCTGCCAGATATCAATTCGGAGATCGAGCCATCGTCTATACATATGTATTTCATTCCTCTTGTCCCCCTCTGTTATTTTTAAGACTGTCTGACAGGAAAGCAGATACGCTCTCAGGACGGGGATCTGCTACTCCTATCCTACCGAACAGATGGGAGAATGCCTGTAGTATATGTTCGATAGTTGGGGAATAAACTTCAACAATTGGCATCGCCATTTCTCCTCGAGGAATATCAAGATTGAATGCCAGAGAAATGTTTTCGCATAGATCATGGTAGGTCTCGTGATCGATCCCTTTTCCAAGTTGCGTAGAAATTGACCTGGGTAAAGTCTGTACTTCACGAAGTAGGCATACGAAACCTATTTCACGGGTATCGTCTATAGAGAGTGATTCCAAAATATAATATCCGAGAACTTCATGGCGGATGAGGCGTTTTATTAGTGTTTCGATGGATTTTGGCTTTTTGTCTCTAAACCAAGTGTAAATTAAATTAAAATCATTTTTTTCATTTAATTCTTCAAATTCTTTCATTGAAACGATATGGTCTCGAAATTGTTCGGAAATTTTATTTTTTGTTTTTTCACCCTCTTTAATAGGGAAATGGATTTCCGCTATGTCACTCAGTGGGATTGAGCCTATTAACGCATCTGAAACATCAGCACTTTTTAATATAGAGCGTAATCTTCCGTTTTGTTCGTTTCGTTCCTGGCTGACTAAAATATCCAGACCATCACGTCTTAACCAATCCTGCAATTTTACCACAGGCAGGTAATTTAAGACAGGGTATTTGTCTTGGGCGACGTCGCATCTCGCGGTGATCGTTAAACCGAAAACATCGCATTTTGAGTATCTTATGCTTTTTGCACAAGAGAACACAGTACCTTGCGTCAAGTCACCGTACCTAGCGCGGCGTAAGTGTGGGCGTGCACGCTCTAACATTGTTCCCAGCTTTATATTGATTCTTCGTAACCTATGATCTTTTTTTAATTTCTAGCAAGCCTCGACGTCAATCTTGCCGTTCGATTTCTGCTCCTTCATAGTTGGGCGTGCAATCATCATATGTTGAAGCAATAGGGGGGGGCTTTAGATGAAATTGAAGCAGTACTGGGTGCGTGAGTATCGCAGCATTTGGGATAGTGGGCCGATTGAGGTTGATGACCAAACCACCTGCTTTGTTGGCAAGAACGAGGCGGGCAAGACCACGGTCCTCACCGCGCTTTACCGCACGAACCCAATCCGCAAGGCCGATGCTGCCTTTGACGAGACCTACGACTACCCGAAGCGGGAGGTGGAAGACTACCGCTTCGCTGTTGAGAACGGTGAACGTGCGGAAGCCAGCGTTGTTGAGTGTACCTACGAACTCGAAAAGCCAGACTTGTTGGCTGTCGAAGACGTGTTCGGTCCTAAGGTGCTAAAGGGGACCGCATTCAAGCGGACGACTTATTACGGGACGGCGAACAGCCGCTATACGATGCCATGCGACGACGCAGCCGCACGCCGGTACCTTGCCAGTAACCCAGCACTTTCAGATGATCTTCGTGCAGCATTGGGAGCCACTGCGACTTGGCCGGACTTCGCAGCTGCGCTTGATGCGGAGGAAGCGACGGATGCTGTTAGTGCTATAAAGAAGCTTGTGGCTAACGTCCAGGAGCACGGTCTTAGCTATTACATTTTCAACACTTTAGTCTGGCCGCGCGCGCCCAAATTCCTGTATTTCGATGAGTACTACCAGATGGAAGGGCAAGCCAACCTCAATGCCCTCATCGAACGTGAAGATAAAAACAAACTTCTCGATTCAGACTACCCGCTCATCGGTCTCATCAATCTTGCGCGCCTCGATCACCGCAAGCTCGTGGCCACCAACAACACGGTTGAACTTAAGAATAAGCTCCAAGGTGCTGGGAACCATTTGACGCAGCGTATTGTCAAGTACTGGTCTCAGAACAGGCACATACAGATGCGATTCGACGTGCGCGACGCCAAAGCTGGAGACCCCGAAGGAATGCGGCAGGGGGTCAACGTCTGGGGGGAAGTGTACGATTCCGTGCACTGGGCTACCACGCCGTTGAATAACCGCTCGCGGGGCTTCGTATGGTTTTTCTCATTTCTTGCATGGTACGAGGATGTGAAACGCCGAGGTCAAAACGTCATCCTGCTGCTGGACGAGCCAGGACTGTCGCTGCACGGCCGTGCGCAGGCCGACTTGCTGCGGTATTTCGACGCCGAGTTGTCGGGTCACCAACTGCTGTACACCACGCACTCTCCGTTTATGATCGACCCGACCAAATTCGAGCGGGTTCGCATCGTGCAGGATTTGGGCATCGATGCACCCGAGGCCCTTGCCAAGGAGGAAGATGGTACCAAGGTGCTTGCCAATGTATTCGACGCCACCGACGATAGCTTGTTCCCCTTGCAGGGTGCGCTCGGCTACGAAATCCAGCAAACGCTTTTCATCGGGCCGAACTCTCTTGTCGTAGAGGGCGTAGCCGATATGCTATACCTACGAGCGGTTGCTGCGCAACTGTCGCGCGAAGGGCGCGAAGGATTGTCTGAGGATTGGGTGATCACGCCCGTCGGCGGTAGCGGGAAGGTGCCCACGTTCGTGGCGCTCCTCGGCTCGCAGAAGGGAATCAATGTTGCCACGTTGCTAGACATTCAGAATAGCGACAAGCAGTTCGTTGCGGATCTGTACAAGAAGAACCTGCTCACCAAGAAGCACGTGTCGACCTACGCGGACTTCACTGGCACAGCTGAAGCTGACGTAGAGGACATGTTTGACCGGTCGTTCTACCTAGAACTGGTCAACGGCGAGTACGGCAAGCAGCTTGCGTCGAAGATCACGCTTGCGAAGCTCAACCAGAATGTGCCGCGGACGCTGCGGGCGATTGATGCTTGGCTAGCCGACAATCCCATGAAGTCCGGTTCGTTCGGCCACTACAGACCAGCGCGCTACTTTACCGAGCAGCTGGCCACGCTTTGGCCGATGGTGTCGGACGAAACAAAGGATCGATTCGAGGCTGCATTCAAGCACCTGAACGGGCTCTTGCTTAAGTAGTGGCCGCTTGATCGCATCTTGGAC
Source organism: Martelella sp. HB161492 (assembly GCF_013184775.1). Taxonomy (GTDB): domain Bacteria; phylum Pseudomonadota; class Alphaproteobacteria; order Rhizobiales; family Rhizobiaceae; genus Martelella. The sequence goes on along the minus strand of NZ_JAATVV010000001.1, from coordinate 608,229 downwards.
GCGTTCTTGAGTCAGCTTGCACGACGTTTTACGCTACGAAGCAGATAGTCTACGTCTGGCCTCAAATCAGGCGTTGAAGAAAGAGATGGTAGGCGATCACTTCTTCCCTTGTTTGCAGGCAAAGGTTGTAAGTTTACGATATTCCACAGCACTTGGTCAAATAAGTGATCGTTGCCTATTCACTGTTGCGTCAAGGTATTTGGAAAGCAGCGAAATGCCCCCTGCGGAGCCGCAGAGCAATTCTCTCTTTAGCGCTTGTTCGTCCACCTGACGGGCCGGTACGCTTGTCCACAGCCCTCGATTTTAGTGGATATGATGGTCCTTCGGAAAAAAACACCGTGGGACACCGCCGCTATAAGCTATTGATTTGAAAGGAGGGGTAATCTGGCAGCGTGGTCCATCAATGCCATTGAATATATTGGATAAATTTCGCATTATTGATTCCTATCAGCGGCACCAGTCTTTTTGCGCCATGCCTGCGGTAACAGGTAAGACGCAGATCTGGAACCATATTTCACCCGCACTTTTTTCCGCCATTCCCTTCGATGAAGGCAGCCTTGCTGGCGCGTTGCCGGTTGGCAGGCCGGCATTGGCATGTGCTGGAAAGAGCTAGCCGTGACTTTTTGTCCGCCCGTCCTGCCGATCGCGAAAGAAGAAGGCGATCAGGCCGGTGGCAATCAGTACCTCAGCCGAAAACTGGAAGACCGACAGGAAGTGCGGTCCGATTGAAATGAGTGCGATCAGAAGCGTGCCGCGTGCCAGCGACAGCATCGTCATGTAGAGCAATGTTACGGCAATTGCCCCCATGCTGATGACCTGCGAAAAGGCTCTGAAATAGAGATACATGGCGAAGGTCGGGACAATATAGGTGAGATAGGCCGGGACCAGAATGGCGAACCCATAATCCTGCGGCAGCGCGACATCGTCCGGGCGCGGCGGGCGGGCCAGCTGTCTCAGATAGAGCTCAAAACCGGGACCGACCTTTTCGAAGGCGATCAGAAAGGCCGCCACGACAGCGCATCCGATGACCAGAATGCCGATGCGCCGGACGCTGTCCCTGCTCTGTTCGGCAAATTCTGCCGTCAGCACCACGATCACCGAGAACAGGAAGACTTTCAGATAGAGCGCAAACTGAGGCAGAAAGGCGTAGGCCCAGGCATTCGTGACGATCCCTTCCATGACGGGAACGCGCAGAAGCTGCTCGTAAAAGGCGGCCGAGCAGAAGAAGACGATGCCAAGCTTTGCCGGGCGTGATCTTTCGCGCAGGCTCAAAGCAAGAATGACCGAGATGGCGTAAAAGGCGAAGAAGCGGACAATCTGGAGCAGCTGCATTTGCTGCGGCAAGTCATCATAACCCGGATAGGGGACATGAAAGACCTGCTGGGCGATGACATGGGCACTCAGTCCGGCAAAGGCGGCGATGACGATATAGAGCAGGGCAAGGCTTGAACCGGGTGACATTCATCCGCGCTTTTGAAGAGATTTCTGATCGTTGGTCCTTGATACAGGCAGAGGGTTTCGCAAAAACGCGTCGTAATCAAGCCTTAGGCGGAAATGCGGCCGGTCCGGCGGCAATCGCCGGTGCATATTATCGCGCAGGACGGAATTTCAACCGGTCCGTCAATCTGTCGCCATTCATGGCAGAAAAGCCCGGGGCCTGCTGCCGGGCTTTTCCGTTTCGTTCAGATGATCTCGCGATCAGTAACCCGAAGGGCAGGCGGCGACATATTTGTTGCCATTGTGATCGCGATAATAGCACTGGTTCTTGCCCCGGTCATTGGCATGGCCGATCAGTGCACCGGCAGCAGCGCCCACGGCACCGGCTGCAACGGCCTGGCCGGTGGAGCCGCCAAGCAGCAGCGTGGTTGCTGCAGCGCCGCCGCCGCCGATGGCAGCGCCCTGCTGGGTGGAGGTGCAGGCCGCAGCCGAAAGGGCACAGCCGGAGACGAGCAGGGCGGCAATCGCGCGTTTGATGAGCATGGGGAGGAACCTCTCTTTGGTGTTTGTTCTGCCGCATCAACGCGTGGAGACGGTTTTCGGTTCCATGATCGCAACACGTCGCGGCAAACAGAAAAGCCGCCGGCTTGCACCGGCGGCTTTGAACTCTGGCTCAAACGCTGGCCTTCAGAGGCCGACGGTGCGCTGTTCCAGTTCCTCAAGCGTGATGCCCTTGGTCTCCGGCGCCACGGCAATGGCGTAGAAGATGCCGAACACACAGCAGACGGTGAAGATCGCGAATGTGCCGACAATGCCGACCTCATTCAGCAGCACCGGGAACATCAGCGCCACGACGAAATTGAAGAACCAGTTCGAGACCGAAGCGAGCGCCATGCCGCGCGGACGCAGCCGAAGCGGAAACAGCTCCGCCATGTAAAGCCAGGGCAATGGGCCAAGGCTGACGGCGAAAAAGGCGATGAAGGCAAAGATGCCGAATGTCGCGATATAGGGCGTTGCCGGGATGTCGATGATTGTGGCGCCGGTGACGATCGCCATGGAGCAGGCGGTGCCGATAAAGCCGATGATCAACAGCTTGCGGCGGCCGATCGATTCCACCAGATACATCGCCACCACGGTCAGAACGACGTTGACAACGCCGATGCCGACGGTTGCCAGAAGCTGGGTGGTGGTGCCCGAAAAGCCTGCATGTTTGAAGATTTCGGGCGCGTAATAGATGATCGCATTGATGCCCGAAAGCTGCTGCAGCACGAAGACGATCATGGCGAAACTGGTGACCGGCAGGATACCCTTTTTCAGGAAGGTATTCCAGGCGGGCTTTGCTTCCTCGTCCTTGGCCGATTCCTTGATCTCGTTGATGATCCGGTCAACATCCGCCTTGCTGGCATCGGGCTGCAGCTTGGTGATGATATCGCGCGCCTTGTCAGCATTGGAATTCAGTGTCAGCCAGCGCGGCGTCTCCGGCGACATCAGGATGCCGACCAGTGCAATGATCGACGGGAAAACGCCGACACCGATCATCCAGCGCCAGTCACCCGACTGGCCGAAGGCGGCATTGCTCATATAGGAGACCATGATGCCGATGGTGATCATCAGCTGGAAGGCGGCGACGATCGTGCCGCGGATACGGGCCGGGGCAACTTCCGCCAGAAACATCGGTGCGGTCATGGCGGAAGCGCCGATGCCAACACCGATCAAAAGCCGGGTGAGGGTCAGGAAATACTGGTTGAACGCCAGTGCGGAAATGATCGAGCCGACCAGAAAGATCACCGCACCCAGAACCAGCATCGGCTTGCGGCCGTAGCGGTCGGTGGTGACCATGGCGATAATGGTGCCGGCAACCGCCCCCAGCGGCACAGCCGACGTCACCACGCCTTCCATGAAGGGCGTGATGGTAAAGGTCTGCTTGATGAATGGCAGCGCGCCGGAAATAACGCCCTGGTCGAAACCGAAGAGCAAACCGAAAAGCGCAGCCACGATAACGATGGCAATCAGCATGTTATTCTCCTCCGTATTGCCGAAGCCCCTGAGAAACGGGATACGGTTGGTGAGAGGTTGTTGTTGTTCAGTCGCCCCTTTTTGTCTGTCTTCTATAGTGGCAGCAATAGGACGGCAAGCGGGCATCGCGCCAATTCTTAGAATGCTTTGTAGCTTGTAATATCTTGGACTTGATTGGACACAATTATTCCGTTCAACACCGCTTTCGCTTGGTGGAATCCGCCGGCCTGTCTGTCACCCGGCCCCTTGTGTGATTCGCCTGCCTGCCCTTGACCGGGCGGACTGAACTGGGCATAGATGGGCCATCCGAGGGGTGTGTCCTTTGAGGCGCTGAGATGGCCATGAGCCGAACCCTTGAACCTGATCCGGGTCATGCCGGCGTAGGAACGGAGTTTCATCTTGGCCATTGCCATCAGAAAATCTGGCTCATTTTGCGCGTCGGCTCAACCGTCAGGCGCATCGCCCGGGCACGGCTCATTGCCGGCTCATCAGGGCGGTGTTCCTTCAACATCTGCCGCGCGCTGCATCGCTGCCGCAATATCGCCTTCCCGCCTGGCCGGAGACCGCTTCCGTCAGCAGGTGCGATATTGCCAGCGCCCGGTTGTCATGCCGGGGAGAAGACGTGTTCAAATCCACGCTTGAGACATTTTATCTCGGCCTTCGCGCCGCCATTCTGGTGCTTCTTGTCTGGCAGCTGGCGATCTTCTTTCTGGTCCCGCCGCCCTATATCCTGCCGGCACCGCTTGCCGTGACGGGCAAGCTTTTGAGTGCCCATCAGACGCTTGCCGCCGCCGCGCTGATCACCCTGCGCGAAATCCTCGCCGGCTTTGCTGCTGGTGTCGGCTTCGGCGCGGCGACCGCACTCATGGTTGCTGCCTGGCCGCGGTTCGGACGGCTGGTCTGGCCGGTCTTTGTCGTGCTGCAATCCTTCCCCGTCTTCGTTATTGCGCCGATGCTGGTGCTCTGGTTCGGCTTCGGCCTTTCGTCAAAAGTGGTGATGACGGCGATCATCGTCTTTTTCCCGGTCGCGTCGTCCTTTGCCGACGGGCTGATGCGCACGGATATCAACGTCATCCGGGCGGCGCGGCTGGATGGTGCGGAAGGGCTTGATCTTCTGTTTTTCATCCGCCTGCCGCTTGCCGTGCCCGCTCTCTTTTCCGGTCTCAGGATTGCCGCACCGCTGGCGCCGCTCGGCGCGGTGGTCGGCGAATGGGTGGGGGCGGCCGGCGGGCTCGGTTTCGTCATGGTGCAGGCCAATGCCCGCATGCAAACGGACATGGTGTTTGCGGCGATGGTCATCCTGGCGGCTGAGGCCGTTCTGTTTCGCAAGGCGGTGGATCTTGCCGCCCCCCTTTTCACACGCTGGGCAGCAACCGCCTGAAGCTTGACGGTTCTTCCGGCACTCACTCTGGAGACTTCTCGAATGTTGCGTAAATTCATCCTCGCTGCCGCCCTGAGCCTTACCCTTCCGGGGCTGGCTTCCGCCAATGACAAGCTGACCGTGATGCTGGAATGGTTCGTCAATCCGGATCATGCGCCGATGGTCGTGGCGCAAAGTCTTGGCCTGTTTGAAAAAGACGGGCTTGACGTCACGCTGGTGCCGCCATCCGATCCATCCATGGTGCCGCGCATGGTGGCCTCGGGCAAGGCCGATATCGGCATCCATTATCAGCCGAACCTCTATCTCGATCATGATGCCGGCGTTGATATCGTCCGCTTCGGCACGCTGGTTTCGACACCGCTCAACACGCTGATGACCCTTGCTGACGGGCCGGTGAAGACGCTTGCCGATCTGAAGGGCAGGAAGGTCGGCTTTTCCGTTGCCGGCATTGAGGATGCACTGATTGCCACGATGCTGAAGGATGCCGGACTGACCCGCGATGATATCACGCTGGTCAATGTCAATTTCGCCCTGACCCAGTCGCTGATGTCCGGTCAGGTCGATGCCACGATCGGCGCATTCCGGAATTTCGAACTGACCCAGATGAAGCTGGACGGCGCCGAGGGCAAGGCCTTCTATCCGGAGGAAAACGGTGTTCCTGCCTATGACGAGCTGATCTATGTGACACGCCGGGACATGCTTTCCGATGACCGGCTGCCGCGCTTTCTCGATGCCGTCGAGCAGGCGACGATCTACATCACCAATCACCCGGATGCCGCCTGGCAGCTGTTTGCCAAAGCCTATCCGGATCTCGATGACGATCTCAACCATCAGGCCTTCATCGACAGCGTTGCTCGTTTTGCCAAACGGCCGGCGGCGCTGGATACGGGACGCTACCAGCGGTTCGGCGCATTCATGGTGGAAAATGGCCTGATCAAGGCGGCGCCTGCCGTCAGCGACATCGCCGTCGAACTGCCCTGAGAATTCTGCAAAAAAACTGAACCTGTCATAATGCAAGGTTTCAAAATTGCCACAAAAGCCAGTTAGGAAGATCGCAACGGATGTCCTTTAGGATGTCCTTCGGTTCTTCGCATCCTTCTTCGGAGGCGAGCCTCCGGTTCGAAGACCGGTCTCATTAACCCAGCATGTGGCAAAGGGAGATCGGGTAATGAAAATGGCAGGCCTTGCGCTTGTGGTCGTCGGCCTTGCGGCCTGGACCATCAATGTCTGCTTCTTTGGTTATGTCGATACGGTCGATCTGCTTCAGAACAGCATGTTCATTCCGGTCAGCCGTCTCGCGATCCTCATCGGGCTAGGGCTCCTGGCCCTTCATGCAGCAGTGCAGTTGCTGCGGCGGGTGATCAATCATTGAGGCGAAATGATGTGAAGGCCGGACGGTGCTCGCCGTCCGGCCTTTTTGCTGCCTGTCCCGCCGGAGCTCTTCCCCGCTTACGATCCGAGAACCGAGATCACCGCCTGTCTGGTCGCGTCGACGATCTGGTCGGCTTCCTCACGTGTCAGGCAAAGCGGCGGGGCGTAGCCAAGAATATCGCCTTCAGGCATGGCGCGGGCAATGACGCCCTTTGACAGCAGCGCTGCGGCCAGCTTGTAGCCGATCTTCTCGTCGGCATCGAAGAAGGTGCGATTGCCACGGTCCTTCACGCATTCCACGGCAAGCAGCATGCCTTCTCCGCGAATATCGCCGACATGGGGATGATCGCCCAGCGCATCGCCCATGGCGGCACGGAAATAGGCGCCGGTCTCGCGGGCATTGTCGACAAGGCCAAGTTCGTCGATCAGCTCAAGATTGGCGACACCGGCTGCCGCGCCGATCGGGTGGGCGGAATAGGTCCAGCCATGGCCGATCGGACCGTTTTCGTCGGTGCCCTTTTCCAGAACCTCCCAGACCATGTCGGAAACGATCGTGCCGGACAGTGGCGCATAGGCTGACGTCAGTCCCTTGGCGATGGTGATCAGATCGGGTTTGAGGCCGTAATGATCGGAGCCGAACATGGTGCCGAGCCGGCCGAAGCCGGTGACCACCTCATCGGCGATCAGCATGATATCGTGTTTCTGCAGCACGGCTGAAATGGCTTTCCAGTAGCCCTGAGGCGGCGGCACGATGCCGCCGGTGCCAAGCACCGGTTCGCCGATGAAGGCGGCGATTGTGTCGGCACCCTCCCGGGCGATCAGCGCTTCCAGCTCGGCGACGCAATGGGCAACGAAATCCGCCTCGCTCATAGAAAGGTCGGTACGGCGGAAGAAATAGGGCGCTTCCGTGTGGAATACCCGATCGAGCGGCAGGTCGAACTTGCGCTGGAAACCCGGCAGACCGGTGAGCGAGCCGGTCATCAGCCCGGAACCGTGATAGCCGCGGCGGCGCGAAATGATCTTCTTCTTCTCCGGCCGTCCGAGGATGTTGTTATAATACCAGACCAGCTTGATGTTGGTCTCATTGGCATCCGAGCCGGACAGGCCGAAATAGACCTTGGACATGTGCGACGGTGCCCGCTCCATCACCATCTTGGCCAGCGTGATCGAGGCTTCGGTGCCGTGGCCGGCATAGGCGTGGTAATAGGCGAGCGATTTCGCCTGGTCCGCGATAGCGTCGATGATCTTCGCGCGGCCGTAGCCGACATTGACGCAATAGAGGCCGCCAAAGGCATCGAGCAGGCGGTTACCATCGCGATCCTCGATAAAGACCCCCTTGCCGCCGGTGACGATCCGGCTTTGGCTCTCGCCGCGCGCATGCTGGGCGAGATGGGTCGAGGGATGGAAGAAGTTTTCGCGGTCAAACCGGTCGAGCTGGTCATTGGTCAGCATCGCTGCGGCTCCTCTCTTCGTGGCGGCCCGGCAGGCCTTTTCGCTTTCGCCTTCAGGCCGCTTGACGGTTGGCACAATTGGCTCCTATGTTGTGTACAACAACAGCATGAAGGCGCGGAAAGTCAACCCTGAAAGCGTTTTTCGGAACTTTGAAGCCCATTTTGATCGTGTTTTTGGAAAAATCCAGCTATGTCGTGCACAACAGGAGTCGGCATGTCTACAGTCAGGCTGCCCTTTTCGGGTGAGGAATATAGGCGGCGCCTGCTGCTCGTCAGGGCAGCCATGGCACGCGAGGGGATTGACTGTCTTTTCGTCACCGCGCCGACGGCGATGAACTGGCTGACCGGCTATGACGGCTGGTCCTTCTATGTCGATCAGGGCGTAATCATCACCGGCGAGGGCGCGCCCTACTGGTGGGGCCGGCTGATGGATGTGAACGGTGCCAAGCGCACCACGACATTGCCCGAGGATCATCTGCTTTACTATCCTGACCGCTACATCCAGGCGACCGACTGTCATCCGATGGATGATCTGGCCGGGCAGCTGGCGGGGCTTGGCTTCGAGAAGGCGCGGATCGGGGTCGAGACCGGCAATTACTATTATACCGCCAAGGGGCATCTGGCGCTGATGGCAGGGTTGCCGCTGGCCGATTTTGTCGATGCCTCAAGCCTCGTCAACTGGCAGCGTCTGGTGAAGTCGGCGGAAGAAATCGGCTTCATGCGCAAGGCGGCGTCGATCTCCGAAGCGGTGATTGCCCGCGCGATCGAGATCGCCGAACCCGGCATGGCCAAGAACCATCTCGTCGCGGAATTGCAGAAGACGGCGACAACCGGTGTCGGCGATGCCTGGGGTGACTATCCGGCAATCGTGCCGCTCTTGCCGTCAGGCGCGGATGCCTCGGCGCCGCATCTGACCTGGAATGGCGATGTGCTGAAACCGGGTGAGGCGACCTTCATCGAGCAGGCCGGATGCTTTCGCCGTTACCACGCTCCGCTTTGCCGCACGCTCTATTTCGGCAAGCCACCGCAATTCATGCGCGATGCGGCAGACGCGCTTGCCGAAGGCCTTGCCGCCGGCATCGAAGCGGCGCGTCCCGGCAACCGGGCGGGCGACGTGGCGCTGGCGCTGGAAAAGGTGCTGTGGAAGATCGGCATCGAGCGGCCGCATCGCGCCGGCTATGCGGTTGGCCTTGCCTATCCGCCGGACTGGGGCGAACACACCGTATCGATCCGCTCCAGTGACGAGACGCTGCTGGAGCCGGGCATGACCTTCCATTTCATGCCCGGATTGTGGATGGAGGACTGGGGCATGGAGACGACCGAAACCATTCTGATCCGCGAGGATGGCCCGGCAGAAGCACTGGCAAACGTGCCGCGCCAGCTTTTCGTCAAGGACTAGCCGATGGAGGGGGCGCTTTCCCGCTGCCGGTCGATCCTTGCCGACCTCGTCGCCTTTCCGACCGTCTCTTCCGACAGCAATCTTCCGGCGATCGCCTATATCGCTGAAAGGCTTGCCGACCAGGGTGCCCGCATCGAGATCATGACCGATCCAAGCGGGCAGAAGGCCAATCTGTTCGCAACGCTCGGGCCGGAGCGGGATGGCGGGCTGATGCTGGCCGGCCATACCGATGTCGTGCCGGTGAGCGACCAGAACTGGAGCAGCGATCCCTTCACGCTTTCAGAGCGGCAGGGAAAGCTGTTCGGGCGCGGCACCTGTGACATGAAGGGTTTCATCGCCGCCTGTCTCGCCCGGCTTGATCTCCTGGCGGCGATGGCGACAGAGCGGCCGATCCATTTTGCCTTTACCCATGATGAGGAGGTGGGTTGCCTCGGGGCGCGATCGCTGGTCAAGGAGCTTGGCAAACGGGCGATCCGCCCGGCTCTTGCCATTGTCGGCGAGCCGACCGGAATGCAGGTGATCGAGGGGCACAAGGGATGCTGCGAATATACCGTGACCTTTACCGGCACGTCGGGCCATTCCTCGCGGCCGGAGCTCGGCGTCAACGCGATTGAATATGCCGCCCGCTATATCGCAAGACTGATCGAGCTTCGCACCCGGCTGATCGATCGCGTGCCGGAAGGATCGCGCTTCCTGCCACCGTTTTCGACACTGAATATCGGCGGTATTGAAGGCGGGCTGTCGCATAATGTGATTGCGCCGCGCGCCGTGTTGAAATGGGAGATGCGCCCGGTGATTGCCGAGGACATGGCGCTGGTCAAGAACGACATTTCCGACTATTGCCAGCATCGGCTCTTGCCGATGATGCAGGCGGTGGCGAAGGAGAGCGCCATTGCGACGGCGGTGATCGGCGAGGCGGCGGCCCTTTTGCCGAAGCGTGAGAATGCAGCGCGTGACCTTGCCTTTGCCATGACCGGCGAGGCGGAAGCATCGCTGGTCTCCTTCGGCACCGAGGCCGGGTTCTATCAGGAGATCGGCATGGACGCGGTGGTCTGCGGTCCGGGGTCGATCAGCGAGGCGCATCAGCCGGACGAGTTCATCACGCTTGACCAGCTGAGCCGCTGCCTCACCATGTTCGAAAGGCTGGGTGGCATATGGACAAATCAGTGACGGGGGAGCACGCCCTTTCCGGGCGTGACCGCTTCGAGCAGATCCATGATGCGCTGCGCGAACGGATATTGATGCTTGATTACCCGCCCGGCATGCGGCTTTCCGAGGCTGAACTGGCGGAGGAATTCGGCGTGTCGCGCACGCCGCTGCGCCGGGCGCTGGCACGGCTTGAAGATGACGGGCTGCTGCGCTCGGTTCATGGGGTCGGCACTTTCGTCACCGATGTCGATATGGACGAGCTCGATCAGGTCTATCAGCTGCGCACCGAACTGATCATTCTGATCGGCAGGCTGGATCCGGTGGCGATCACGCCATCGGTGATCGCAGATTTTGCCGATCTTCATCATCGCGCCGAAGCGCTGAAGCATGATCCGTCTCCCCGCGCCTTTGCGGCACTCGACCGCGATATGTTTCTGGCGCTGACGGCGCTCTCGCTGAACCGGCCGCTGAAGGATATCAGCGAGCAGCTCTATTTCCGCACGGCGCGGATCTGGCTGCAGGCGGTCACCGCCGACCGGATCGACCTGAGAAGCGAAATCGAGATCTATGCCGGCGAGACGGCGGATATTCTCGCCGCGCTTGAGGCCGGCGATCTCATGTCTGTCTGCCATCTGCGCCGCGCCCATATCGCGCTCTCCATCGCGCGGATGCGCTGAAGCATCGTGCCCACCGCCAGAACGCTCTACGCGCTGCCCTGATTGTTGTCATCTCGGTCAGATCGAACAGCGACTTCGGCTGACCGTAGTATGCCGGGTTTCCGCAAGGCCTCTTTGAAATCATTCAATTTCTGATTGTAAATACGATGTCGCCGCGGTGTGATCTGAATCTCGCCTCTGGCCGTTCGCCAGAGCAGGACATGGTCAGGAATATCTTCTGGCCGGTGCCCCGTCACGCCGCGAAGGTTCAGGTGGAGTTCCGCCATCAGCGTATCAACAACGGCGCTTTGTCCGTGCGCGTTCAATAGATCAATGTGGCATTTGGCCTCCTCGATCGTCAATGGTGAGGTGGGCCCGTTCGAAAGAACGCGCCCGGCGAGCGGCACGTCCGTTTCGATTTCGGGAGCCATCTTGCTGAAGTGCCTGAACATTTCAAGTAATGGGCCTTGCTGTGCCGCATTGCGTACGTGATGGTTGATGAGCTCCAATGTCGTAAACATCAAAGTGGCGCGCAGCGGCTGTTTCAGTTGCGAAATGGCCCTTAAGAAGGCGTCAGTCTGTCGCCGTGTCCGTACATCCGGTGTGCTTCCAGCCGGGTTGAGCCGGCTTTTGTCATCGTCTGGCAAACTGCTCTCATAGGACGGATCGAGTATTATCCTTCCCATCATCTTCAAGGCCTTCCACTGCTCTTCCGGCGTCAGCAGGCTTGTCACCTTGTCGACGACATCGGTCACCAGGTCTTCCTGTCCGACGGCACAGGCGTCCTGAAACAACGGCATCAGGACGTTGGTCAGAAACGGGTACCGCTCTTCCGGCTTAAGTGCCTCAAGGCTATCAAGCCCTGCCCTGAAAGCGGTGTTCACGGCCTTGGCGAAATTTTCAACAGCCTCAAAGGAAAAATCGCCGCCGCCGCACCGGACTTCTTCCCATAAGGCCTCGAAACGAAGTTGGCGATATGGAAGGAAAAGTGCTTCAAGAAGAGGGCCGGCATCATCCGCAGCGGCAATTCTGGCAACAAGATCCGGAAACGCATTGAAATCAATCCCGCTACCGGCCGGTGCCGACGCCGTAGGCGAACTGCCAGCCACTGCCGGCAGCGAAGAGCTGGTTGCGGCCTCTGCTTTCGCCGCATCGTGATCGCGCAAACCGTCTGACAATGAGCGCGCCGGCATCCTGGCCAGAGCACTGATGCTCGCGGCATGCCGGAACGTTTCGGCAGAGCGGTCGTCGGCTCTGCCCGAAGTTTCCGTCCGTGCGCCAAGCGAGAGACTTCGTCTGCCTGCCTGCCGCACAGTGTCCTGCAAGGGTCTTTCCCTGAAAATCGGAAAGCTCTGGGTACCGAGGTCTACTTTCATGCTCCACTCCCTGGTCTTTCGCCGGAGCGATGTCCTTTGTCCTATGCCAGTGAAGCTAAATGAGGTCGCGGCAAAGAAAACTTCACTTTTTCATATAGATGCTGTTGCCGTCTTCGCTGGTGGTCCGGGGCAAGCCAGCCACACTGACCTTGCCGGCGAAATCGACATCCAAAGCCGTGCGGCCGGTGTTGCGAAGCTGCCTGCCATCCTCGCCGCGTCCCTATCGTGCTGTCCATCGCTCCGATGCGCTGATCGGCAACGGCGTTGATTAGCCTTGCCGAAGCTGCGAGGATCCGATTCCTATCGGGCGGGGAGAGCGAGATGACGGGGAGCGCTGCAGCTTTTTTTCGGGCTGAGATCGAACAGGCGCTCGGCATTCCCGACCTGCCGCTGCCGGCTGTTCACGAAAGCGGGCATTTCGGGCTTTCATCTGTTTTCCACGTTTCAGAGCTGGCACTGGCGACCATGGCTGCTGCGCTGCGCGAGCTTGCCGTCCTGATCGGCCATGATGTGATCACACTGGACCGGCGCCGGGTGGAGTTTTGGTGCGGCATGACCGTGACGCCCGAGGGCTGGACGCTGCCTGAGGCCTGGGATCCTGTTGCCGGCAATTATCGCACCAAGGACGGCTGGATCCGGCTGCACACAAATGTGCCGGCGCATCGTCAGGCGACGCTTGGTGTTCTCGGCGTCGAGGCGAGACGCTCTGCGGTGGAAAGTGCTGTTGCCGGATGGGAGGGCGATGCGCTTGCCGAAGCTGTCACGGCGGCCGGTGGCGTGGCGGCGGCGATGACCGGGCTTGCGAGCTGGTCGGCTCACCCGCAGGGGCAGGCGGTGGCAGGCGAACCGCTGATCTGCTGGGATCATTGCGACGCGGCGGAGGAGCCGCCGCTGCCTGCCTTTGCGGGTGATCTTGCCGGACTGAAGGTGCTGGATCTGACCCGCGTGCTGGCGGGGCCGGTTGCAACGCGTTTTCTTGCAGGCTTCGGTGCATCGGTGCTGAGGATCGATCCGCCCGATTGGCGGGAAGACGGTCTTGAGGCCGAGGTGACACTCGGCAAGGCCTGCGCCGGGCTGGACCTGAAGCGCTCAGAAGACCGGCGCATATTTGAACGTCTGCTCAGTGAGGCGCATGTGCTGGTGCATGGCTACCGGCCGGGCGCGCTGGACCGGCTGGGCTATGATGCAGAGCGGCGCCGGGCGCTCAATCCCGGCCTCATCGATGTGTCGCTCTCGGCCTATGGCTGGACCGGGCCATGGCGGGAAAGGCGCGGTTTTGACAGCGTGCTGCAACTGGCAACGGGGCTGGCCGAAGAGGGCATGCGGCTGAGCCATGCGGACAAGCCGGTAGCGCTGCCGGTGCAGGTGCTGGATCACGGCACGGGCTATCTGATGGCCGCCGCGGTGTTGCGCGGGCTGGCGCTGAAACGGGCGGATGGCAAAGGCCGCCGCGCCCGGCTGTCGCTGGCGCGCACGGCGCATCTGCTGGCTTCGGCCGGACGCTCTCCGCCGCTCCCTGGAAAGGCCGGGGATGACGGCGTGGCGATGCAGGCCGAAGAGACGTTCTGGGGACCTGCCCGCCGGGTGGTCTTTCCGGCAAGCCTCGATGGGCGGGGGCCAGAGTTTTCCCGGCGCGCCGGCCCGTTCCGCGCTGCACCGGCAGCATGGCCTGTCTGATGCGGTCACTGTCTCACGATCGCGACTCCCGCCTTGCGCACGCACATGGCAAACAAGGGTCTTGACCACGGGCGGTTCTGTTCGCTAAACGTAATGTTATAACGTTTTATATAGCGCGACTGGCAGTGTCGTCGCGCTTTCGACCGTTGCGACATTCATCAGAAGAGGCTGCCATGTTGCAGAACAAAAAGGATAACCGCCTGCCCGTCACCGTGCTGTCAGGCTTTCTCGGTGCGGGCAAGACGACCCTGCTCAATCACATTCTCAACAATCGCGAAGGGCGGCGGGTGGCTGTCATCGTCAATGATATGAGCGAAGTGAACATCGATGCCGATCTGGTGCGCCAGGGCGGTGCAGACCTGTCGCGCACCGAGGAAACCATGGTCGAAATGACCAATGGCTGCATCTGCTGCACGCTGCGTGACGACCTCTTGAGCGAGGTCCGGCGGCTGTCGGAAGAAAACCGCTTCGACTATCTGCTGATCGAAGGTACCGGCATTGCCGAGCCGCTGCCGGTTGCCGCCACCTTTTCCTTCCGCGACGAGATGGGGCGGAGCCTTTCAGATCTCGCCCGGCTCGACACCATGGTGACGGTGGTGGACGCGGTGAACCTGCTGCGCGAATATGGCGGTCATGAATTCCTGAGCGATCGCGGCGAGGTGGCGGGCTCAGGTGATGACCGCACGCTGGTCGACCTTCATGTCGAGCAGATCGAATTTGCCGATGTCGTCGTCGTCAACAAGATCTCTGATGTGACGCCGCAGGAACGCGAAAACGTCGTCAAGGTGGTGCGGGCGCTGAACGCCGATGCGAAGATCATCGAGACGGATTTCTCTGAAGTTGCGCTGGAAGAATTGCTCGACACCGGGCTTTTCAGCGAAGACAAGGCGAGCCAGCATCCGCTCTGGGCCAAGGAGCTTTACGGTTTTGCCGATCACGTGCCGGAGACGGAGGAATACGGCATTTCCAGCTTCGTCTATCGCGCTCGCGCGCCGTTTCACCCGGAAAAATTCGACCGCTTTACCAAGACCAGCTTTACCGGACTGATCCGCGCCAAGGGGCATTTCTGGCTGGCAACGCGCCCGGATTTCGCCGGCGAGTTCTCGCTGGCCGGTGCGATTGTCCGCTCCGGCCCGCTCGGGCGCTGGTGGGCAGCTGTGCCGGAAAGCCGTTGGCCCGACAATCCGGAACTGCGCGGCATGATCGAGGATTGCTGGCACGAGGCCTATGGCGACCGGCGTCAGGAGATCGTTTTCATCGGCACGGGCATGGATCAGGCGGCGATCCGGCAGGCGCTGGACGATTGCCTCATCGACACGGGCACCGGCTTCAACGAGCGCGACTATGAAGGATTGACCGATCCTTTCCCGTCCTGGGTCAGGCGCGCGGCCTGACCCGTAAAGTCGCGGATCACATCATCGACGGGATCAACAGCACGATGCCGGGAATGGCGATCAGAAGCGCGATGCGCAGCAGATCCATGGCGACAAAGGGCAGAAGGCCGGCAAAGATCGTCCTCAGACTGACGTCGCGCACCACGGTGTTGAGCACGAAGGCGTTCATGCCGACCGGCGGCGTGATGTAGCTGACCTCGGTGATCACGACCACGAAAATGCCGAACCAGATCAGATCGAAACCCTGCGCGGCGACGATCGGATAGAAGATCGGCACGGTGAGCGTGATCATCGACAGGCCTTCCAGCACACAGCCGAGCAGCAGATAGATCACCAGAATGGCAAGGATGGTCGGCAGCGGCCCGTCACCGAAAATGCCGAGGGCGGACTGGATGTCATTGGTCATGCCCGACAGATTGACATAATTGGTGAAGGTCATGGCGCCGAACAGGATGAAGAACATCATCGCCGAGGTTTTGGCGGTGCCATAGAGAATGTCGCCAAGCGAGGCCAGCGTCAGCTTGCGGCTCGCCAGTGCCAGAATGAAGGCGCCGAAGGCACCCATGCCGGCACTTTCCGTCGGCGTGAACACACCGAGATAGATGCCGCCCATGACGAAGACGAAGAGTGCGATGGCGCCGGCCGTGCCCTTCAGTGCCAGAAGCCGCTCCTTCAGCGGCAGGCGTTCCTCGCGCGGCAGGTCCTTTGCCGTGAAGCGGACCGAGATCATCACGGCGATGGCGTAGAACAGAATGCCGATCACGCCGGGCAGGATCCCGGCAATGAACAGTTTGCCGATATTCTGCTGGGTCATGATGCCGTAGAAAACCAGGATGACCGAGGGCGGGATCAGGATGCCCAGCGTGCCGCCGGCGGCAATCGAGGCGGTGGCAAGGCTGTCGGGATAGCCGAAGCGGCGCATCGAGGGCAGGGCGATCTTCGACATGGTGGCCGCCGTTGCCAGTGACGAGCCGCAGACGGAGGAAAAGCCGCCGCAGGCGACAACCGTTGCCAGCGCCAGGCCGCCGCGCCGGTGGCGCAGCCAGGCATGGGCGGAATTGTAGAGATCGCGGGCGATGCCGGATTGGACGACGAAATTGCCCATCAGCAGGAACAGCGGCATCACCGTCAGCGTGTAGGAGCGGCCATTGTCGAAAAAGGTCGAGCCAAGCAGGGCGAAGGAGGGTTTGAAGCCGATGATGGAGGCCGTGCCGACGACGCCGATCAGCGTCAGGGCAAAGGCGATGGGCACGCCGCTCAGCAAAAGCACGAGCAGCACGGCAATACCGACGGGCCATTCGATCATGGCTTGCGCCTCCTGAGTGCGGCAAGCGCGATGACAAGGGTGATCGCGGACGAAACTCCGGTCATGACGGCGCAGAACCAGATGAAGGGGGCGACACGGATGCGCAGGCTGTTGGTGACGAGATAGCTTGCCACCTGATCGCCATAGGCAAAGAGCCGCCAGCAGACGACGCCAAGCACGATCGCCGAGATGATGCCGGTCAGAAAGACGCGCGGCTCCTCGATGCGGGCGGGCAGCGCCTTCGTCACCAGATCGACGGTAACATGACCGCCGTCGAGACAGACAGCCGGCAGGCCGAGAAAGACGATCGAGACCAGCAGCAGTTCGGACAGTTCCGACGCCCCGGTGATCGGTGCGTTGAAGATATAGCGGCCGATGACATCACTGACGGTGAGCATCATCAGCACCATCAGCAGGATGCCGGCGACAAGACTGAGGACAATACGAATGCCGCGCACCAGAGGATGCGCGGCCCTGTCATGCAAACTATAAGATTCGGTATCGCTCATTGAGCCTGCAGTTCTTCCAGATTCTTCTTCATCATCTGGACCGCCTCGGCCGAGGAGATGCCGGTCTCGTCAATTTCAGCGAGCTTGGCATCGACGACGGGCTGCACCATGGTGGTGATTTCGGCGACCTGTTCCGGCGTTGCATCATGGATGGTGACCTTGCCCTCCATGGCGGCGCGGCCTTCGGCATCCACCTTGTCCCAGGCCTGGCCGGCAAGCCGTGCGAGCGCCTCGCCCGAAACACTGTCGATTGCCGCCTGGTCTTCCGGCGACAGGCTTTCCCACTTGGCCTTGTTCATGACGATGAAGAAGGAGGTGTTGTAAAGACCGCCCGGCACCACCAGCGCCTGGCTGACAAGATCGGTCAGGCCGAAGAAGTTGACCGATTCAAACGGGAACATGATGCCATCGGCAACGCCCTGAGACATCAGCTCATAGGTCTGCGAGGACGGGCCCTCGACCGGCACGGCGCCGAGTGCGGTGGCGATTTCATGGACAATGCCGCCGCCGACGCGGATCTTCGCGCCCTTCAGCGTATCGAGGCTGGAGAGATCGCCCTTGGTCATGAAGGTCTGGCCGGGGCCATGGGTGAAGACGGCGAGAACATGAACGTCGTCATATTCATGCGCATTCTGCAGCAGGTCGTTCCAGGTGCGCCAGTAGGCGACTGAGTTCGCTTCGGCCGTATCGCCCCAGAAGGGCAGCTCCGCCAGATTGGTGGTCTTGAAACGGCCGGGCGTATAGCCCTGCACGCCGAAGGAAATATCGGCAACGCCGTTGACGGCAAGGTCGTATTGCGCCGGTGGCGGGCCAAGCGGGGCCGGCAGAATGTTGGCGGTGACGCGGCCATCAGTCGCCTCGGCGATTTCCTTGGCATAGGGCACCATCACATCGGCAACCAGCGCATGGGTCGGCGGCAGCCAGTTGGCGATCGTCAGCACTTCTGCGCTGAAGGCCTGTCCGGCCAGCATCGTTCCCGTCAGAAAAGTTGCGATCTTCAACGTGGTCTTCATATGGAGACGTCCCCTCGTCATTGTCTGTCCTGAAAAAGGTCAAGGCTTGAAATTGGAAGTGAAGCTGGACCATGGCGGCGCGACTTGTCAATCGGGAAAGCAGGGCAAGGCCCTGTCCGTCAGCGCTTTCCGGCAATGGGGCGTGGCTTTTGCAACAGCGTCTTCGGGTTGCCGCAGCCTTTCCGGCGTTTCCGGTTTCCGAAGCGCCGGCCCGCCTCGGCCGGCTGCAGATGCGCAAGCCTCACCTCGGTGTTGCCGGAGCGGATGCGCATCGCAGCCGGTGACGTACGGCTGCAGGATGAGCATCAAGCCGCATTTTCTGTAACGTTACAGGTATCATTCTCAAACCGCTTTGAAAAAAATGAGCATGTGAAGGTTGCGCATGCGTGAATATTTAAGTGAATAAAAACAATAATATGTATCTCCAAAATTTGCGATGCGCAAAATTGAGAATTCAGTTTGACACGCAGAAGGCGACTAAATCTAAAACGTTTCACTTTTGGTGGCTGCGATTTTGTGGTAACAGGCCTTTCAGGAGGACGCGAGCCGGCCTGCCCATCAAAGCCGGGTCTGAGCCATGTGCCGATCGGGCGCATGTCCGGGCCATGTTTCCGTGCCAAACCGGACGCCAGGAGGTGCCCGTTTGCCTGGGATCTGCTCTTGGGAAGAGGCTGTCGCGCTGCCGCAGGATTTGAAGAGACAGGCACGCTGAACAGGATTGCATCATGAAATACGGTTATTTCGACGACACGGCCCGCGAATATGTGATCACCCGGCCGGATACGCCCTATCCCTGGGTCAACTATATCGGTTGCGAAGGCTATTTCGGCATTCTCTCGGCCACGGGGGGCGGCTATTCCTATTACCGTGATGCCAGGCTCCGCCGCCTCACCCGCGGGCGCTACAACAATGTGCCGCTCGATATGTCAGGCCGCTATGTCTATGTCCGTGACAATGAGACGGCCGACTTCTGGTCGCCTTCGTGGATGCCGACCCAGTCGGAGGTCGAGGATTACAGCTGCCGTCATGGCATGGGCTACTCGACGATCGGCTCCAAGCGCAATGGCATCCGCGTTTCCAACCGCTATTTCGTGCCGCTTGGCGAGACGCTGGAAATCTGGCAGCTGACCGTCACCAACGAACGGCTGGTGCCAGCCGATGTCTCGCTGTTCTCTTCGGTGGAATTCTGCCTCTGGGATGCGCTGGACGACATGACCAATTTCCAGCGCAATCTTTCCACCGGGCAGGTCGAGGTGGAAGACGAGGTCATCTATCACAAGACCGAATATCGCGAGCGCCGCAATCACTTTGCCTATTTTGCCTGCTCCGAGACGCTTGCAGGCTTTGATACGAGCCGCGAGGATTTTCTCGGTCCGTGGCGTGGCTGGGACAGGCCGGTCGCCGTTGCCGAAGGCCGGTCACGCGATTCAGTGGCCCATGGCTGGTCACCGATGGGATCACATCATGTGAAGATGGTGCTGGCTCCCGGCGAAACCCGCCAGGTGATCTTCGTGCTCGGCTATCATGAAAATGACAAGGCCGAGAAATTCGACCCGCCGGGCTCGCAGCGCCTCAACAAGAAAACCGTGGCGCCGGTGATCGAGAAATATCGTCAGATCGAAAATGTCGAGGCGGCCTTCACGGCGCTGAAGCGGCATTGGGACGATCTGCTCGGCGTCTATCAGGTGACGTCGCCCGATATCCATGCCGACCGCATGGTCAATATCTGGAACGCCTATCAGTGCATGGCGACCTTCAACATGTCGCGCTCGGCCTCATCCTTTGAAAGCGGGATCGGCCGTGGTCTGGGCTTCCGCGACAGCAATCAGGATCTGCTCGGCTTCGTCCATATGGTGCCGGCCCGTGCGCGCGAACGCATTCTCGATATCGCCGCGACCCAGCTATCCTCCGGCGGCGCCTATCACCAGTATCAGCCGCTGACCAAGAAGGGCAATAATGACATTGGCGGTGACTTCAACGACGATCCGCACTGGCTGATCATCGGTGTTGCTGCCTATCTGAAGGAAACCGGCGACTTTTCCATTCTTGAAGAGCCGGTGGTGTTCGACAATCAGCCCGGCACGGAAGAGCCGCTTTACGCCCATCTGACCCGCGCCATGCAATATGCACTCGACAGGATCGGTCCGCATGGCCTGCCGCTGATCGGCCGCGCCGACTGGAATGACTGCCTCAATCTCAACTGCTTTTCCGACACGCCCGGTGAGAGCTTCCAGACCACCACCAGCAAGGATGGCAAGGTTGCCGAAAGTGTCTTCATTGCCGGTCTGATGGTGCTCTCCGCACGTGAACTTTCCGACATCGCCCGCGAGACTGGCAAGGCTGATGATGCGGACCTTTATGCCAAGGTGGCCGCCGACATGGATGGGACGATCCGCGCCCATGGCTGGGATGGTGAGTGGTTCGTGCGCGCCTATGATGACTTCGGCCGCAAGATTGGTTCGAAGGAGAATGAGGAAGGCAAGATCTTCATCGAAAGCCAGGGCTTCTGCGTTCTGGCTGGCGTTGGCGTTGATGACGGCAA
Source organism: Martelella sp. HB161492 (assembly GCF_013184775.1). Classification (GTDB taxonomy): domain Bacteria; phylum Pseudomonadota; class Alphaproteobacteria; order Rhizobiales; family Rhizobiaceae; genus Martelella. Next base: position 587,552 of record NZ_JAATVV010000001.1, on the reverse strand, counting down.
GGCGCGCAAGGCGCTCGATTCCGTTGCCAAGCATCTGGCGACCCCGCATGGCATTGTCGTGCTGCAGCCCGCTTACACCAAATACTACATCGAATATGGCGAGATCTCGACCTATCCGCCGGGTTACAAGGAGAATGCCGGCATCTTCTGCCACAACAATCCCTGGGTCATGATTGCCGAAACCGTGCTCGGCAATGGTGATGCGGCCTTCGACTATTATAACCGCATCAACCCGTCGGCGCGCGAGGCGATTTCCGATACGCACCGGCTGGAGCCCTATGTCTATGCCCAGATGATTGCCGGACGTGATGCCACCCGCCACGGTGAGGCGAAGAACTCCTGGCTGACGGGCACCGCCGCCTGGAATTACTATGCCATCACCCAGTTCATTTTCGGCATTCGCCCGGAATATGAGGGGCTGCGGGTTGCGCCGGTGATCCCGGAGCGCTGGAGCGGTTTCTCCGTCAGCCGTACATGGCGTGGCGTGACCTACGATATCACCGTAACCCGCAAGGGGCCCGGCAATGCGGTTTCGCTCGTTGTTGATGGCCATGCGATAGCGGGTGATCTTGTCTCACCGCCTGCCGCAGGCATTCATGCCGTCAAGGTCGAGGCTGTCATCGGCTGATCGGTTCCCGGAAGACATTCTCTTTCGATCGCGGATGCCCCCGTCGCATGTCAGGTTGCGGCGGAGGCATTTGCTTTTCAGACGCGCAGGCGCAGGCGCCATCTTGTCATGAATGTTAGTCTCAAAGCTCATTTAAATATCTTATTTTATTAAAATATTAGTAAAATGATATGTCGTCCTTTTCAGGAGTACAAGCCTTGCCATTCGGACATGATAGTGTGAACGCCACCCTGGAATATTTCCGGCGCGCCGAGATCGGCCGCTTTTATCCTGCTTCGGAAAGCATTGTCGATTGGAACAGCATGGCCTATGCGGTGGCCGAGGCAGAAGCGCGCGCGAGCCAGGCGTCGACCGACGAGGAGCGCGCCTATTATCGGGAGCGCAGCGAAGTCTTTGGTTTTGCGCTCGAGTGCTACTCCAATTTCGATGCGGTGGATGCCCTCAATATCTGGCCGAAGGATATTTTGCGCAGACGGCCTGCGGCAAAGGCGGCCGAGACGCCGGTTGACGGGGCGGAGCACGGCGTCTGTTCACGTGAAACATGTCAGTCAACGCAGCCATCGGCAAGGCTGGCAGATCCGGTACACGGTTCTGCCAGCGTTTCTGGCGTGGCACGGGGACAGGACACCAGAAAACGGCCGGCTGATCTGTCCGGCAAGGCGCTGGGACCCAGGCCGAAATCAAGGCCTGCACCGATGCTGAGCCTGGTGCCGGTCCAGCGGCGCAGATCGATCTGACCTGTTGATATCGGCGTTTTCCCATGTCTTTCCATCCGCCCCGCGCTTGGCGCCGGGCGGATCATGCACAAAGGCTCAGGCGGCCTTGATGTTTTCCTTGCGGAATTGCGATGCAAGCGCCGAATACCATTTGCCGGAATTCTTGACCGTGCGTTCCTGCGTCTCGTAATCGACGAAAACGATGCCAAAGCGCATTTTGTAGCCTTCGGCCCATTCGAGATTGTCCATCAGGCTCCAGGCGAAATAGCCCTTCAGCGGAATGCCCTCATCGATAAGGTCGGCCACCACCGAAATATGGTCAGCGAAATATTCCGTACGCGGCAGGTCGTCGACAACGCCGTCAACCGGTTCCATATTGTAGCAGGAACCGTTTTCGGTGATGTAGACCTCGGGAAGGTCGTAGCGCGCATAGAGCGTTCTGGTCAGGTCGCCGAGCGCCGGGGCGAAGACCTCCCAGCCGATATCGGTGAAGACCTGATTGACGGCGGGCATCTTCTTCACAGCCGGAAACTCAGCGCCTTCGCGCGGGTCATCGGCGACGCGTTCCGGCGTGTAATAGTTCAGGCCCCACCAGTCGAGCTTCTGTGAAATCAGCGCCAGATCGTCGTTCTCGATTGTCGGCATGCGATGGCCGAGTGCGGCCATGAACGCGTCCGGATATTCGCCCTTGAAGATCGGATCGAAGAAGGCGCCATTGTTGAACTGGAAGGCGCGCTCCCAGGCTGCCTGATCCGCAGCACTGTCGGAGGCAGCGACAACGGCGGTGGCATTGCAGACGATGCCGGCTTTGACATCGGGCGCTTCGCTGCGGATCGCCTCGACGCCGAGGCCATGGGCGAGATTGACCGTGTGGAGGGCGGCAAGCGCTGCATCCATATTGGCCTCACCCGGCGCATGAATGCCGTAAAGATGGCTGAGCCAGACCACGCACCAGGGCTCGTTGAAGGTGGCGGCCGTATCGATGCGGTCGCCAAGGCGCTTCATCACGGTCTGGACGTAGCGCTGATAGGCATAGGCGGTCGAGCGGGCCGTCCAGCCGCCGTCACCGGCAAGCGTCAGCGGCAGGTCCCAGTGATAGAGCGTGGCAAAGGTCTTCAGCCCGCGCGCCTTGCAGCCATCCAGCAGCCGGTCATAGAAATCCAGCCCGGCCTCGTTCACCGGTCCGCGGCCATCGGGAATGATGCGCGGCCAGGCAATGGAAAAGCGGTAGGCCTCCATGCCAAGATCGCGGATCATGTCGAGATCCTCTTCCAGGCGGTGGTAATGATCGCAGGCGACATCGCCGTTATGGCGGCCATAGACCCGGCCTGGCATGTTGCAGAATGCATCCCAGATGGATGGTTTGCGGCCATCCTCGCGCGCGGCACCCTCGATCTGGTAGGAGGCGGTGGCGACCCCGAAGAGGAAGTCGTCCGGGAAACGTCCGGCAAGGATCTTGGGATCAATCATTCTCAGCTATCCTTCTTGTCGTCCCGGCTGTGCTGAACCTTGAAGCCGGGTCTTGTCTCTGGCTTTCGGGGGAATGTGGAGCGCAAAGGCCACGCGACAAGCCATGCCGCTGTCGCGCCGGCGCACCCCATTCGCGCCCGGCAGAAGCCGCATCCTGACAATGCGTCGCGGGCCCGATCATGGTTGGAGGTCGTTTTAGGCGACAATAACATGTCTGTACAGCGGCCAGACGGACAAACTGTAACGTTACAGCAAATTGTCCGTGGCCGTTGCCGCTTTGCCGCAGGCTTCTGAAATCAGAGGACCGGGGAGGTCCAGGCGCCGTTTGCCGCTGCCGAGCGCAGGCAGGCATCGACAAAGGCAAGACCGGTAAGCCCGTCGCCAAGGGTCGGGTAGATGGCTTCAGGCGCGGTTGTGCCATCCCTGAAGGCTGCGATCGCAAGGGCTGCCTCGCTGTAGAGCGTGGCGAAGGCCTCGAGATAGCCCTCCGGGTGGCCGGCCGGAACGCGCGACACCCGTGCCGCTTCGCCGCCAGCACCGGCACCATTGCGGGTGATCAGCCGCTTTTCCGCGCCGAACGGCGTGTACCAGAGCTGGTTGGGATGTTCCTGATCGAAGGCGAGCCCGCCTTTGGTGCCGTAGACGCGCAAGGTCAGCGCATTCTCATTGCCCGGCGCCACCTGACTTGCCCACAGCATGCCCTTGGCCGAGACACCGTTCTTCTCGGCAAAGCGCAGCATTACATGGGCATTGTCATCAAGCAGCCGGCCCGGGACGAAATGGTCGAGATCGGCGGCAAGGCTGTCGAGCGTCAGCCCCGAGACGAAACTGGCGAGGTTGAAGGCGTGGGTGCCGATATCGCCAAGCGCGCCGCCGGCGCCGGCCCGCTTGGGGTCGGTGCGCCATTCGGCCTGTTTCGATCCCTGCTGTTCCACCGGTTCGGTCAGCCAGTCCTGCGCATATTCCACCTGCACCAGCCGGATCGGCCCGAGAAGCCCGTCCGCCACCATGGCGCGGGCCTGACGCACCATGGGGTAGCCGGTATAGTTATGGGTGAGGATGAACAGCGCATCGGCCTTGTCGGCGATGGCCTTCAGGGCTTTGGCCTCGTCCAGCGTCGCGGTCACCGGCTTGTCGCAGATGACATGGATGCCCTTTTCGAGGAAGGCCTTTGCCGGGGCGAAATGCATGTGGTTGGGTGTGACGATGGCGACCGCCTCGATCCCGTCTTCGCGTGCGGCCTCGGCCTCGGCCATCTCCGTAAACGTGCCGTAAACGCGGTCAAGCCCCAGTGCGTGCCCGGAGGCGATCGCCTTTTCGGGCGTCGAGGAAAGGGCGCCGGCGACGAGGGTGAAGTGGTCATCAAGCCGGGCGGCCATGCGATGCACGGCGCCGATAAAGGCGTCCGCGCCGCCGCCCACCATGCCAAGCCGGATGCGTCGGCTCGCTTCATTCCTCGATGCTTCAATGACCATCGGATTCTCCCTTAAATTCCCAGCATGCGGCGGTTGGCGGCGTCATCGGAGCCGGAACCGGCGAAATCGTCAAAAGCCTTGTCGGTGACGCGGATGATGTGGTGCCTGACGAATTCGGCCCCCTCGCGGGCGCCGTCTTCCGGGTGCTTCAGGCAGCATTCCCACTCGACCACGGCCCAGCCGTCGAAATCATTGGCGGCCAACTTGGAAAAGATTGCGGCGAAATCGACCTGGCCATCGCCGAGCGAACGGAACCGGCCCGCCCTGTCGATCCAGGACTGATAGCCGCCATAGACGCCCTGCCGCCCGGTCGGGTTGAACTCGGCATCCTTGACGTGAAACATCTTGATTCGATCCTTGTATATGTCGATATTATCAAGATAATCAAGGCATTGCAGCACGTAATGCGATGGGTCGTATAACATGTTGGCGCGGCTGTGCTGGCCGAGCCGGTCGAGAAACATCTCGAATGTGGCCCCGTCATGCAGGTCCTCGCCGGGATGGATCTCGTAGCAGAGATCGACGCCGTTTTCGTCGGCGAAATCGAGGATCGGCCGCCAGCGGCGCGCCAGCTCGTCAAAGGCGGCCTCGATGAGGCCGGCCGGGCGCTGCGGCCAGGGATAGAGAAACGGCCAGGCCAGCGCACCGGAAAAGGTGGCATGTTCCGTCAGTCCGAGATTTTTCGAGGCCTTCAGCGCCAGCTTGACCTGCTCCACCGCCCATTGCTGCCGCGCCTTCGGATTGCCGCGCACATGCGCTGCGGCAAAGCCGTCAAAAGCTTCGTCATAGGCCGGGTGCACCGCCACCAGCTGGCCCTGGAGATGGGTCGAAAGCTCGGTCACTTCGACACCGTTTTCGCGCGCCAGGCCGGCAAATTCATCACAATAGGTTTTTGAGCCGGCGGCTTTCTCCAGATCTATCAGCTGGCTTGCCCAGGTCGGCACCTGAACGCCCTTATAGCCGCAGTCGGCGGCCCATTTGGTAATAGCGTCCCAGCTGTCGAACGGGGCTTCATCGCTGGCGAACTGGCCGAGAAATATCCCCGGACCCTTGATCGTTTTCATGATTTATCTCCCTCAACCCGTATTTCCTTGGCGGGCTGTAACGTTGCCGGAGGAAAGCATGAAGTGATCGCCGGGGCAAGCCGTGCCGGTGTGGCGCGCGCAGCTGAGACACTGAAAGGCGGGTTGTTCGATATTTTCGAAAACAGCTTTGCTGAAGCGGCCTGTTCCATTTCCCGGAAAAAGGACAAGTTTGGAGGGACAGGTAAAAAGAACAGGACAGGCCCATGATGAGCCGAAACATCCCGCTGCGCATCCATGCTGCGGCGTCCGGGCGGAAGGACGGAAGGTGACACAGGATATTCTTCTTCTCGCTGCAGCGCTGATCGTTGGCATGTCGAAGGGCGGGCTGGCCTCGGCGGCGGCGATTTCAGTGCCGTTTCTGGCGCTTTACATGAACCCGGTGAAGGCCGCTGCGATCCTGCTGCCGGTCTATATCGTCACCGACTGGATCGGGGTCTATCTCTATCGCAAGAGTTTTTCGAAGCGGAATGTCCTCATTCTGACGCCGTCCATCCTGCTTGGCGTTGCCATTGCCACGCTGATCACGCCCTATACGCCGGAATGGGCACTGCTGATCTTCACCGGGTTGATCGGTGTCTGGTACTGCGCCCGTGCCTGGCTCAAGCGCAAGCAGCAGGAAAAACACCAGGCGCGGATCCTGCCGGGCATCTTCTGGGGCACGCTGACGGGCATTGCCAGCTTCATCACCCATTCCGGCGCGCCGCCCTCCCAGGCCTATCTCCTGCCGCAGCGGCTGCCGAAGCTCGAATTTGCCGGCACGGTGGCGATATCATTCGCCATCGGCAATCTGGTCAAGCTGCCTGCCTATTATGCCATCGGCCAGCTCGACGGGCTGAACTGGTGGCTGATTGCAGGCCTCGCCGCAACCGGCATTATCGGCACCTTCTTCGGCCGCGCCCTGACGAAGATCCTGCCGGAAGCCATCTACATGCGGGTGATCCAGTCTATGCTGCTGATTCTTTCCGTCATTCTGCTGGCACGCGGTGTGATGGAGATGCTTTCCGCCGGCTAGGCCGGTGCTTTTCTTTAGCGGCTGGTGGCGTTAGGCTTCCGGGCAGTTCTATTTCGGGCCGGGGGGATTGCCGATGGACGAAGTGACTGCGAGCCAGTTAGTCATTCCCGATTTTCAGGCGCTGACAATCGGCATGGTGGTGTTCTTTCTCGGTGCGCTTCTGACCCGCAGAATCGCATTTCTGCGCAATTTCAACATTCCAGAGCCGGTCGCTGGCGGACTTGCCGTCGCGCTTGTCACCTGGGCGATCTACGGCTTCTTTCATGTCGAGATTTCCTTCACACTCGACACGCGGGACGAGCTTCTGGTGGTGTTCTTCACCACGATTGGCCTCAATGCGCGGCTTTCCGATCTGGTATCGGGCGGCCGGCTGCTCGCCATCCTGCTGGCCGTCACGCTTGGCTTTATCCTCGTCCAGAATATTGTCGGGCTTATCGGCGCGCTTGCCTTCGGCCTGCCAGCCGATATCGGCGTGCTTTTGGGCTCGGCCTCGCTGATCGGCGGCCACGGCACGGCGATCGCCTGGGGGCCGACCATTGCCGAAAAGACCGGCTTCACTGCAGCGAGCGAGGTCGGTATTGCCGCCGCTACGCTCGGTCTTGTCGTCGCATCCTTCCTCGGCGGGCCTTTGGCCAAGCTGCTGATCGAGCGCAACCGACTAACGCCGGCGACGGAGGCGGTTTCTGCCGAATTGGTGGGCATTGGCTATGAGGACCGGCCGGAGCACCGTGCCATCAATCATGTCAGCCTGATCCGGGCGCTGCTGGTGACCAACATCGCCATCATGCTGGGCTATGGCCTTGACGGACTGATCGCAAGAACGGGCGTGAGACTCCCCGCCTTCGTCTCCTGCCTGCTGATGGCGATTTTTCTGTCGAACACGGTGCCGCGTTTCATGCCGAAGCTTGAATGGCCGTCCCGCACCAAGGCGCTGGCCCTGATTTCCGACTATTCGCTGTCGATCTTTCTGGCGATGTCGCTGATGAGCATGCAGCTCTGGACGCTTGCCGGTCTCGGCGGTCCGCTGATTGCTGTTCTCATGCTGCAGGTCGTCATCACCGCCCTGTTCATTCTGCTGGTCTTCTTCCGGCTTGCCGGGCGGGATTACACCGCAGCCGTGCTATCAGCCGGCGTCGCCGGTTTCACGTTGGGCGCGACGCCGACGGCGATAGCCAACATGTCATCGGTGACCAAGCATTACGGGCCCGCACCGCTGGCCTTCATCGTCCTGCCGCTGGTCTCCGCCTTCTTTGTCGACCTCGCCAATGCCCTGGTGATCGGTGTGTTCACTGCGTTTTGAGGGGGGTAAAAACGGGGCGCTGACAAAGTCATTCAGATTTTCTGTTCGGGGTGGAATAGTCCGCCCCCTCTGTCGTCATCCTCGCGTTTGTCGCGGGGATCCAGCTTCAGCAGATATTGAATAGAAAGAGCCGTTCTCCGTGCCCACGCATGTCCGCTGGATGCCTGTGGACCAAGCACAGGCATGATGTCAGAGGGGGCTGGTCGGTTCGTCAATACAGCAAACCGGGGCGTTTTCACCCCCCGGCCTGTCATTCCCACATCGATGGATGCGTCTGGTCTCAGACGTATTTGTTGACGATGTTTTCCAGATATTCCTGGCGGCCGGATTTCGGCTGCGGGTTGATGTTGTCCTTTTCAACCATGTCGGCAATGTCTGCGAGCGTCATTTCGCCAGCCAGCATCTTCTTGGCGACGGGCTTGTCCCAGCCGGCATAGCGTTCAGCGAGCGGGCCGGAAAGCGCCTTGTCCTCGATCATCTGAGCGGCAGCCTTCAGGCCGCGAGCGCAGGTGTCCATGCCGCCGATATGGCCGTAGAGCAGGTCTTCGGCATCGATCGACTGACGGCGCAGCTTGCTGTCGAAGTTGGAGCCGCCGGTGGTGAAGCCGCCAGCCATCAGAACCTGGTAATAGGCGAGAGCCAGTTCGGGAACATTGTTCGGGAACTGGTCGGTATCCCAGCCGGACTGATAGTCGTTGCGGTTCATGTCGACGGAGCCGAAAATGCCGAGCGTGCGGGCCATGGCCAGCTCATGCTCGAAGGTGTGACCGGCCAGGATGGCGTGACCCTGTTCGATATTGACCTTCACTTCGTTTTCCAGGCCGTATTTCTTCAGGAAGCCGTAAACCGTGGCGACGTCGAAGTCATACTGATGCTTGGAGGGCTCCTGCGGCTTCGGTTCCACCAGGATCGCGCCCTTGAAGCCGATCTTGTGCTTGTATTCGACAACCATGTGCAGCATGCGGGCCATCTGGTCATATTCATGGGCCAGATCGGTGTTCAGCAGCGTTTCATAGCCTTCACGACCGCCCCACAGAACATAGTTCTGACCGCCGAGCTTCATCGTGGCGTCCATGCAGGTCTTGATGGTCGCGGCCGAATAGGCAAAGACGTCCGGATCCGGATTGGTTGCAGCACCAGCCATGAAGCGGCGATTGCCGAACAGGTTGGCCGTGCCCCACAAAAGCTTGACGCCGGTTTCTTCCTGCTTCTGAGCGAAATAATCGACGATCTCGTTCAGGTTCTTCGTGCTTTCGGCGAAGGTTGCGCCTTCCGGGCGGACGTCCACATCGTGGAAGCAGTAGAAGGGGGCGCCGAGCAGGGTGAAGAGTTCGAAGGCAACGTCGGCCTTGAGCTTGGCCTTGTCCATGCCGCCGTCATACCACGGACGGTCGAAGGTGCGGCCGCCAAACGGGTCGAGACCTTCATAGGCCAGGCTGTGCCAATAGGCGATGCCGAAGCGCAGATGGTCTTCCATCCGCTTGCCAAGCACGACCTCATCAGGGTTGTAGTAACGGAAGGCCAGCGGATTGTCGCTGTCGGGGCCTTCATATTTGATCTTGGCGATATCGCCGAAAAATCCGGTGCTCATGGGTTTCTCCCTTTAAGGTTTCATTCTGTTGCGGACGTGCATTGTCACACGACAATGTCAGAGGGCAGACAGGGGTTTGATCGCCGGGTAAAGCGCCCGGTAACGCTGGTAGGCCGCCTCGAAAGCGGCTGTGAGACCCGGTTCCGGCAGGATTGTTTCTGCGGTGGCCGGTGGTGTGCAGACATCGACCGGGTCCGCGCCGGTTGCCGCGATGAGGCCCAGGCGGGCCGCACCGAAGGCGGCGCCGAAATCGCCGTCGGCGGGAAGTTCGACGGGCAGTTCCAGCGCAGTTGCGATGGCTTTCAGCCAGTAGCGCGAGCGTGAGCCGCCGCCGATGGCCGTGATGCGGGTGAGCGAAGTGCCGGCCGATTTCAGCGCTTCGAGGCTGTCACGCAGGGCAAAGGTGACGCCTTCCAGCACGGCGCGGGTCAGCGCCGCCCGGTCGCTTTCATGGGCAAGACCGATAAAGGCGCCGCGGATCGCCGCGTCATTGTGCGGCGTGCGCTCACCGGAAAGATAGGGCAGGAAGGTGATGTCGCCGGGGGCAACCAGCGTCTCGCCGATCTCGCCGGTCAGCGCCGCCGGGCTCTTGTCGGTGACGCGGGCATACCAGTTCAGCGCGTCGGTCGCCGACAGGATCACGCCCATCTGGTGCCAGGTTTCGGGCAGCGCATGGCAGAAGGCGTGAACGGCGCTTTCGGGCTTCGGCAGATAGCGGTCATTGGCGGCGAACAAGACGCCGGAAGTGCCGAGCGAGATGAAGGCCGAACCATCCCTGACCGTGCCCATGCCGCAGGCGGAGGCTGCATTGTCGCCAGCGCCGCCGGCAACCACGACCGGTCCGGTCATGCCCCATTCCGAGGCAAGGGCCGCCTTCAATATGCCACCGGGGGCGGAGCCTTCCACCAGCGCCGGCATCTGCTCGCGCTTCAGCTCGGTTGCGGCCAGCAGTTCGTCGGACCAGTCACGCTTTGCGGTGTCGAGCCAGGATGTGCCGGCCGAATCCGACATTTCGGAGATATATTCGCCGGTCAGCCAGTAGCGCAGATAGTCCTTCGGCAGCAGCACTTTGGCCAGTCTGGCAAAAAGCGCCGGCTCGTTCTTCTTCACCCAGACGAGTTTCGGCGCGGTGAAGCCCGGAAAGACGATATTGCCGGTAATCGCACGGAAGCGCGGATCGGCATCGAGTTCTGCCGCTTCGGCGAAGCTGCGGGTATCATTCCACATGATGCAGGGGCGCAGCACCGCACCGGAAGCATCCAGCAGCGTTGCACCATGCATGTGGCCGGAAAGGCCGATACCGGTGACGGCGGCAAGTTCCGCCGGGTGGCGCTGCTGCAGCCGGCTGACGGCGGCTTCGCAGGCGGCAACCCAGTCGGCCGGGTTCTGTTCGGACCAGCCATGATGGGGACGCTGGACGGTGAGCGGCGCATCGGCGCTGGCAATCACCTTCTGGGCGTCGTCGATCAGCATGGCTTTGAGGCCGGATGTGCCGAGATCGAGGCCGAGATACATGTTGTCCTCCCTTTCTGCCGGGGCTTATGGCCCGTTACGGCAGATTTTCCTTGATGAAGATATCGATACGAATGCGTTCCTGCGCGGCGATGACATCCAGTCCGTCGGCGCGCGATTTCAAAACGCGGATGGCGCTTCTGACCTCGTGGCCGGCATCCTGGTTGAGCACGGCATCGAAAATGCCGCTTTCCAGTGCCTTGCGGGCGTGGTCGGAAAGTTCATGGGCAATGGTGACGATTTCACGGCCATTGCCGCGCGCTGTCTCCAGCGCACCGATCAGACCGCGATTACCGGCGCCGAGGCTGTAAATGCCGATCATGTCCGGATCGGCGGCAATCGCCTCGCTCACCATGGCGCGGGACCGGGCGCTATCGTCCTGCGCCTCGATTGCCGGCAGGATTTCGAGATCGGGAAAGCCGGTCTCGATCACATGGCGGAAGCCCTTCAGGCGATTGGCATGGTCGCGCACGGCGAGTGAACCGGCGAGAATGCCGATCTTGCCGCTGCGCCCGGTCAGGAACCGGCCAAGAAGCGTGCCGGCCGTGCGGCCTGCAGCCTCGTTGTCGACGCCGGCATAATGGTCGCGGGCGCTGTCTTCGAGATCGGAAACCAGCGTGACGACGGGAATGTCGCGGGCGCGCAGCCGTCCAATGGCCGCAGACACCTGCGCGGCTTCGATGCCGACAAGGGCGACGCCCGCAATCTCGGTTTCGGCCACCTGGTCAATGGCGGCCGCAAGGGCTGCAGGATCAAAGGCAGGCACGCGAACGATATCGATCTGGGTGCGGTCAATGCGACCGCGCAGCCGTTCCTGCTGAACCGCCTCATCGAGCGCCTGCATGAAGGAGTTGTCATTGAGCGGCAGAATGAAGGTGAAGGGGTAGATCCGACCCTTAGCCAGATTGGCGGCAGCGACATCACGGACATAGCCGAGCTTTTCAACGGCCGCCTCGACCTTGTCCTTGGTCTTCTGGCGGACACCCGGCCGCCCGTTCAGCACGCGATCGACCGTCGCCAGGCTGACACCTGCTTCCGATGCAATATCGTGGACCGTTGGCCGCATTGTCAAAAATCCCGTCTGCCGCCAGCCTTTCGGGCCGGTACGCTGCCTCCTGATCGACGGTGCGGTTTGCCGTGTTGTGCGCGGTCTTCCGCCTTTCGTCTTTCACTCCCGACAAGGCGGTCTTCCGCCTTGAATGGGCAAGCTATAGCGTGATTTCTGATGTACGTAAATCAAAAAACGCAAGCCCGGCAATTTGGTCGCAGACGGACAAAATTATTGTTATGAAATCAAACGATTATGATTTTCTCTTTTCGACAAGGTAAACGTGATCACAGGCCATAACGACCTCGTCGCGCTGGTTGATCACACGCACCTCCTCAACCACGCGTCCGTAGCCGGGGCGCTTGGGATCATCCGCACGGCTTGCAATGGTCAACACCGTGTGGATCGTATCACCGATGAAGACCGGCTTGGGGAAGCGCAGCCGCTCATAGCCATAGGTAAAGGAAAGCGGGTTGATCTCGGAGGCCGACAGGCCGATGCCGATCGCAAAGGTCATGGTGCCATGGGCGATGCGCTGGCCGAAGGGCGTTGCCTTCATGTGCTCGGCATCCATGTGATGGGGGAAGAAATCGCCCGTATGGCCGGCATGAACGACAAAATCTGTCTCGGTAATGGTCCGGCCATAGGTCTTGCGGCTCTCGCCGGGCTCGATGTCTTCAAGATAGCGCGGCCGTTCCATTGAAACTCTCCTCATAGGCGGCATTGAGACGGGTCATCACCGCGCCTGCGGCGCGTTTCTGTGTCAGCCCGTCATTGATGATGGCGGAGGCTCTGGCCTGAAAGCCCATATAGCCGTCGTGGCGCGGGCGCAGATAGGCTTTCTCCAGCGTCTGCCGTGTCTTGCGGTAGAATTGCCCGGTCGCTGCGTTCACCGCATCGTCCTCCCAGGCCGCTGCATGGCCCGGCTGGCCGCCGGCTTTGGCGAAGCCGTCCTTCTGCACATCGCCCGAGGCCACAAAGTAGGCATAATCAAGCGCTGCTTCCGGGTTGTTCGAGAAGGCGGAAACGGCAATGCCGGTGCCGCCGAGGGCGGAGCCGCGTGATCCGTTGCCGGCGATGCCCGGCATGTCGGTAAAGGCAATCGGCCGCGCCCTGAAGCCGGGCACGGCATAGGAGACATAGCCGTAGATATAGGGTGAGGCGAGGAAGGGGCTGTCGGCCCGTGCCATTTCTTCCAGAACCGCAATCGGGTCGTGGCTGAAATTGTCTTCAGGCACCAGCCGGGCAAGTTCCGAAAGCCGCTCGAATGCCGCTTCGCCGCCCGTCGGGTCGACAAACAGGCCCGGCCCGTCATTGCGGCAGGCAAAGCCGGAATTTGCCGCAAGGGTGAAGAACGTCATCAGGCTGTGCGGCGGGCGGAGCGGCAGCAGAACGCGACCTTCCCGGGCAAGGGCAAGCACCGCATCGAAATCGGCGGGCGTGTCGCCCGCAAAAGCGGGGCTGAGCGCCATCACCTGGGCTGCCGCGTCAATCGGAAAGGCCCATTGCCGGCCGTCGAAATGATAGCTGTCGTAGGAGGCGCCGACGGACCCCTGTGCCAGTGCCTGACGTTCCGTTTCACGGCCGGTCACATCCAGCGGCTGGAGGCAGCCCTCCGCCGTCACCTGACCGACATGGGGATGATCGATGACGATCAGGTCATACCGGCGCGCCAGCTCCTCGACAGGGAAGCTTTCGAAATCCTGCAGCGATCGCTTGTCCCAACGGATCAGCACGCCGGTTTTCTGCGCCCATTGCTTGGCTGTTGCCACCATCGGGTCGTAACCGCGCGGGTGGCTCCAGGTCATGCCCTTCAGCATCGTCATCATAGGTTAAACTCCGCGCGGATCCGGTCCGATTGCTCGCCGATCAGCGGTGCTGCGCGCCCGGTGGCGCCGCGCTTGCCGTCAATCCTGAGCGGCGAGCGCGTGGTGGTGATCGATACGCCATCCTCGCGGGTGACGGTCTGCAGCATGTTCAGCACCTTGAACCCCTCATGCTCCAGGAGCGCCGGCCAGTCGAGCACGCGCGCGCACCAGATATCGGCCGGCTCCAGCAATGACAGCCAATGTTCGGTGGTCCGGGTTTTCAGTGTCTCGGCAATGATCGCCTTGATCGTGTCGCGCGCGGAAAACCAGCTGGCCGGCTGGCCGCAATAGGGCCGGAGCGCTTCGATCTGGAGCACATCCTCCAGCCGGTCGATCGGCATCATGGCAAGCGCCAGCCAGCCATCCGCCGTCTGGTAAACGCCGTAAGGCGCGGAAAGATAGGCGTGGGCCGAACGGAAGCTGGAGCGCTTGGGCGGCCGCTTGCCGTCATTCAGATGCGTGGTCAGAACCTCGAACTGGAAATCGATCAGCGCCTCGATCAGGCTGGTTTCCACATGGGCGCCGCGCCCGGTCCGGCCCTTGCGCACCAGAGCGGCCAGCACGCCCTGTGCAAGGGCTGCACCGGCCAGCATATCGGCAATGGCAAGGCCGAAGGGCACCGGGCCCTGATCCTCATCGCCGTTCAGCCACATCACGCCGGAGCGGGCCTGGGCCAGAAGGTCCTGGCCCGGACGCATCACCCACGGGCCGTCCTCGGAATAGCCGGTGATGGAGCCATAGACGATGCCGGGATTGATGGCCTTCACGGTCTCATAATCAAGGCCAAGCCGGCTGATCACGCCGGGCCGGAAATTCTGCAGCACGATATCGGCCTTGCCGATCAGGGTCTTCAGGGCGGCAAGGTCATCCGCGCTCTTCATGTCGATTGCCAGGCTCTCCTTGGAGCGGTTGATCGCATGAAAGATCGTCGAATCGCCGCCGATTTCGGTATCGGAAAGATAAAGCCGGCGGGAGAGATCACCGCCATCCGGCCGCTCGATCTTGATCACCCGGGCGCCGAGATCCTGCAGGCGCAGCGAACAATAGGGGCCGGAGAGAAACTGGCACATATCCAGCACCAGCACGCCCGAAAGCGGCAGGTCGTCATCAATGTCGCTCATGGTTTTTCCTTGATGGGCGTTGCGGGGGCAGCCGCGCTTTCATAGGCCGCCTCGACGAGGGCCATGGTGTTCCATGCATCCTCGACGCTGGTCAGAAGGGTGGCATCGTCACCAGCAACGAAGCGCTGGAGATTGCTCATCGTGCCGATGAAGGCATGCGGGAACCAGGTGCCGGTAAGCGGCAGCGACTGCCAGTCCCGGCCCTTCTCGCAGAACCACAATTCATCCGGCACGCCCTTGGGATAGTTGAGGTTGACGCCGAGCGTGGCAATCGCCACGCCTTTCGTGCCTTCCAGCCGGAAGGAGCAATCCTGAAATTTCGGGCCGAAATCATGATTGTGGTTGATCGACATGACGGCACGGACCGGCATGTCATAATCGAGAATGGCCGCGGTCCGGCTCTGTGACACGGTGGTGTCGGGATGGCCAAGGGTTCTGGCGTGGATGCCCTTCGGATTGCCGAGAAAATGGCGGAAGAGATCGAGGTAATGGATCGAGTGCAGCAGGATCTCGACCCGCTCCATCCCTTTTAGAAACGGCCATAAATGCCAGGGTGTCATCATATTGGCGTGCATTTCGGCATCAACGATCTCGCCGAGAGCGCCGCTTGCCGCAAGGTCACGGATCGCCAGCATCATCGGGGCGAAGCGCAGCTGGAAATTGACCGCAGCGGTGAGATTGCGGGCACGGCACGCCTCAAGGATCGCCGTTGCCTCGCCAAGATCACGGCCCATCGGTTTCTGGATCAGGCAGGCGGATCCCGGCGGCAGCTTTTCCAGCACCGACAGATGGGCGAAGGGCGGCAGTGCCAGATCGAAGATCGCGTCCTCAACAGCCATGGCGTCTTCAAGCGTCTTGAAGGCGGCAATGTCCCAGCTGTCAGCCACTTTCCGCGCCTGCTCACCATTGATGTCGTAGATCCCGGCGACACTGAAACCGGCCATCTGGTAGGCAGGAAGATGCGCGTCGGTGACGATGGATCCCGCGCCGATGATCACAAGCGGATGGGGATTTTCAACCGCCGGCCAGCTTTGGGCGACGGTGCTGTGCTCCTCTGACAACCTGCTCCTCCTTCAGGCTCGGGCGAAATCGCTTCGTCCGGTGTCATTCTTATGTGAATAGAGTATTCAAATTTGGATAATACGCAAGGGGCGTTTCAGGATTATTTGCCAATTATGGCTTCCTTGTGCACGACCGTCATGGGTTGCCTGAGCGGGATGTGGTGACTAGTCTTGCAGGCTAAGGGGGGCGAGCGGCAGGGCGCGCCCGGAAGAGGATGAGGATGCTGAAGTTCCCGATTGCCGTTCTGCTCTTTACCGGCACGGCCTTTTCCGCGACCGCGAAAATGCCAGCCATCGACCCGGCAAGCTATCCGCCTTCCGGTGTGTTCGGCTTTCCGGCCCTTGCGCTTTCGCCGGAGGATCAGGCCGCGCGGCAGGCGCGGATCGATGACAATAACCGCTTTCTCGCCGATCACGGCATCGCGCCGCTCAACATGTCGCCGCTCGATCCCTGTTTCGTAAAATTCTACGCCAAGGATGCGACGGGGCATTATACGGGATACGCCGTTGACGAGGCGCTGTTTGCCGAGAATGGGAGCGTATCCTACGTCAGGACCGATGACGGGCAGTGCCGCTTCGATGCCGAGACGCGCGTTGAAACCTGCGATCTGATGATGCTCGACAGCGAGCTGACCCTGACGACGCAGTTCGACAAGGACAGCTTCACCCGGCTTCTTGAATTCTTTGATCCCGATGAATTCGAGGCCTGGAAGAGCGGCGATCTGCCGGCCGATTTCTTCGATGTGCTCGATTGCGCCCCCGTCGCCGAGACGCTGTTCGCCCATATCGAGACCGGAACACCGGATCATCTCGATTATCCCGATGACGGCGACGAGGGCGCGGTGTTTCGCCGCGCCATCCTGGATCCGGATTTCGTCAGCAGGACCCGGGCCGCAGAGCAGGGTGACTAAAACACCGCTTTGGCCGCGCTCAGCCGAATGAAAAGACGCCTGACCGAATGGACGACAATCGCCTGAAGGCCTGCTGCTATTCGCTCTTCAGCACCTTGTCCGGGTTCATGATGCCTGCGGGATCGAAGGCGCGCTTGATCCGGTGCATCAGATCCATTTCAATCGCCGGGCGGATCTCGGCCAGTTCATCACGCTTCAGCCGGCCGATGCCGTGTTCGGCCGAGATCGAGCCGCCATGGGCCAGCACGATGGCGTGCACGACCTTGTTGACCTCGCCCCAGCGCCCCATGAATTCGGCCTTGTCGGCGCCGACGGGCTGGGAAATGTTATAGTGGATATTGCCGTCACCAAGATGGCCGAAGGCGCAGATGCGCGCGCCCGGCACGGTCTTCATCACCGCGGCGTCGGCTTCATGCAGGAAGGCGGGAATGGCGGAGACGGGTACGGAGACATCATGCTTGATCGATCCGCCTTCCGGTTTCTGTGCGTCCGACATGGCGTTGCGCATATGCCAGAGCTGGTCGATCTCGCCTTGCGACTTGGCAATCACCGCATCCTCGATCACCCCTTTCTCGAAGGCTTCCTCCAGGACGGCTTCCACCATGTCGTCGGCGGATTTCTGGGTATCCGGGGTCGAGACGTCGATCAGCACATACCATGGATGCGCGTCAGCCAGCGGGTCGCGCACGCCTTCGGTATGCCTGATGGTGAAACCGACCACCATGCGGGCCATGAATTCAAAGCCGGTGAGCGCCGATGCGCAGCGGCTGGTGGCGATGTTGAACAGCGCCAGCGCATTTTCCGGTGACGAGACGCCGGCAAGTGCCACCTGATGGCCGCGCGGACGTGGAAAGAGCTTCAGAACGGCCCCGGTTATGATGCCAAGCGTGCCTTCTGCGCCGATAAAGAGATCGCGCAGATCATAACCGGTATTGTCTTTCTTCAGCGAGCGCAGCCCGTTCCAGATTTCCCCGGTCGGCAGCACCACTTCAACGCCGAGGCAGAGGGCGCGCATATTGCCATAGGCAAGAACCGCCGTGCCGCCGGCATTGGTGGAGAGATTGCCGCCGATACGGCACGAGCCTTCCGAGCCGAGCGAGAGCGGAAACAGCCGGTCATGCGCTTCAGCCGCCTTCTGCACATCGGCAAGAATGGTGCCGCCGTCGCAGACGAGGAAGTTGCCCGACGGCACGACCTCGCGAATGCGGTTCAGCCGCTCCAGCGACAGCACGATATCGGTCCCTGCCTCGCGCGGGACATGGCCGCCGACATGGCCGGTGCGGCCTCCGGCGGGCACCACCGGCGTCTTCGTTTCGCTGGCAAGCTTCATGATCGCCGAGACTTCCTCGGTCGAGCCGGGTTTCAGCACCAGCACCGTGCGGCCGCGATAAAGGCCGCGATTTTCGGTGATATAGGGTTCGAGATCAGCGGCATCGGTCAGCACATGGGCCGCGCCGACAATGGTGGTGAAACGCGCGATCAGGGCGGGTTCGGGCAGATGGTCGGTCAACGGGGATCTCCTGTGCGTCAGGGGCGCGGGGCGGCGGCGCGCGAAAGCCTGTCATTGATCGCCTCGCCGAGACCCGTCTTCGGGATTGGCGAAAAGGCGATCCGCGAGGCCTTCTCCGCATCTGCCTGTTTCATGATGTCGTAAAGCCGGGAAGCGGCTTCTGCAAGGTCGCCGGTCGCGCTCAGCTGGTGGATCCGTGCGGCATTGCCGATATCGGCAATGTCTGGATGGCCGAACAGGACCAGCGTCTCGCCCGGCAGAACGAATGTGGCATTGAGCCGGACCGGAGCGTTGGGGGCGTAATGGGACGCCATCATCCCCGGCGCTTCGATGGCACCGAAACTTTCCTTGCGGGTGATGGCGATGCCGGTCAGCGCCTCAACCGCATCAAGGTCTATGCCGCCGGGACGCAGCAGGGTGATCCCGCCGTCGCCGATCTTCAGAATGGTCGATTCCACGCCGACATCGGCGGCGCCATTGTCGATCACCAGTGCGATCTTCTCGCCGAGATCGGCCGCCACATGGGCAGCCGTTGTCGGGCTGATCCGTCCGGATGTATTGGCCGACGGCGCCGCGAGCGGCCGGTCAAGGGCTGCAATCAGGCGGTTGGAAAAGCCCATCGGCACGCGGATGCCAACGGTCGGCAGACCCGCAGTCGCCGCGGCGGCAATGCCGCTGTCAGCCTTCAGCGGCAGGATCAGCGTCAGTGGGCCGGGCCAGAAGGCTTTCGCCAGCGTCAGCGCGGTTTCGTCAAAAATGGCATAGCGCATGGCCATGGCAAGATCGGCCATGTGGCAGATTAACGGATTGAAGGCAGGGCGGCCCTTGGCCGCATAGATTTTCGCGATGGCTTCAGCATTGGTGGCGTCAGCCGCCAGTCCGTAAACCGTCTCGGTCGGAATGGCGACCAGTGCCCCTTCGCCAAGTGTCCTGACACCGGCGACAAGGGCCGCGTCCATATTTTGCCTGCAATCGATGATCTGCGCCATTTTCGCATTCCTTTCGGTCTGTCCGTTTAGAACGGCGGACCGCCAAGCGAAAGGAAATTCTTGGGACGCGATCAGACAAAAGCCCGAAGGGACCGGGGCGCAGGCGCTTTGCCGGCGTCCCGGTTCTCGATCACTTGTTAATCGGGTTCAGCCATTCGGCGGTTGAAAGCGAGATCGCTCCGGCACCGGCATCGCTGGTGACGACGGCTTCCACCTTGTCCGTATCGAACAGGTTCTGCGGGGCTGGCGGTTCGCCATTGTTCCACTTGAACGGGATCGGCGGTGCTTCGGTCGGGCCAAGCGGCGTGCCGGATAGACCGCTGTCGCCCTGCCAGACGATCCATTGCGTACCGCTTTCATCGGTAATGGTGGACTGTGGTGCGGGGATCAGATTGTCATCGGCGCCGGCCAGCAGTTCCATCCTGGTGTTGAAGGCCTCGATTGCACCGGTATAGCTCGGATCTTCGGGCTTGGACTGGTTGTTGCGCAGCGGCGTCTGGACCCCCTTGTAGACGCTGTTGCGCACCATGACTGCGCCGCTCTCCGTCGAGATCGAGCCATTGGTGTAGAGCTTCAGCTTGTAGGGATCGCCGCTCAGCTTTGCCGCCTTGTCCGGGTTGTCGGCCAGAAGCTTGTCGTACCAGGCCATGGTTTCACGCACATCCGAGGCATCGGCGACAAGATTATAGACCTGAACATCGCCGGTTCTCAGCCGCGGCATGCGGTCCTGCAGATCCTTGTAATAGTTATGCGCGAGGGTGACGACAAAGCCGGGCTTTTCCTTCTTCGAGGAGGAGCCGATCAGGTGGCCCTTCTTCACCGGCATCTCGACCGCCATGATCTGGTCCTCGGTCATGAAGGAGCGCAGGAAATCATAGAAGGGATAGGCGGCGCGGTCGGCCTCGAGCGCGTCGAACTGTTCCTTCATGAAATCCGGATTGCCGCTGCCGGGCAGGATCTTGGTCCAGGAAATGGTGATTCCATTCTGCGCCTGGGTGTCCGGTCCGCTATCGGCCGGGTTCGAGGCGCCGCGCTTGATGTCGACGATCCCGTCATAGGCCTTGTAGAAGGTGCAGTGATCGATCCAGACGGCGCCGACCGAGGTCTCCTTCGAATTGCCGATCGTGATGTAATCCCAGTCATTCTCATCATAATCGCCGGCGGTTTTCTCATCCCATTCCCACATTTCGTCAAAGGTGAGGTTGCGGATGATCAGGTTCTGCCCGTCATCAATATTGAAGCCGGCATGGCGGATGGTCGCGCCGTTCTTCGAATAGATCGTCAGACCGTCAAAGCCGGTGAGATTGATCTTCGAAACGCCGGTTTTCTTCAGCACAGCGCTGGTGAGCGCGGGATTATGCGCCTTGAAGAAGGGATATTTCGCTGCCGTGGCATCGCCGCCAGCTTCATCATAGCCGAGATCAAGATCGGCAGTGATTTCGATGACGCGATAGGGCTCATTGTCCGTATCGGAGATGCTGGCAAGCGCCTTGAGGAATTCATCGGCCGTTGCGACCTTGATATAGCGCGGGTCATCCTCCGAATAGACCCCGCCACCGGTCACACCGGCAACGGCCGCATAGCCTTCAATATTGAACAGCGACGGATCGGCGCCTGCGGCAAGCGCCGAAGTGGCAAAGCCCGCTGAAAGCATTGCAAGAGCAGCAGACGCCGTCAGCCGTGCGACGGTCCGCTGTGAAAATTGTGACATCAAGAGACCTCCCAAAAGTCTTCAAAAAATCCAACTTGCAGCAACTAATATGCAAGTATGCAGAAATGATAAGCCAGAAAATTGCCGTTGCAACTGGGAAAATTGCGAATTTTCGGCGAAATCTCACGACGGCCTGCCGAAAATCATGGACAGAAAGGATGCGTCCCTGGGTGTCGTTGACGTAAAAATACGCCTATCGGGCGTATTCGCCGCGCGACCGGCATTTCCGCGTCAGCGACGGCGTGTCGTCATTCACGAAAGTCATGTCGTAGATGAGATGCAGGCCGCAACCGGGCGGTGTTTTAATGATCACAATTGCTTTCATTTCATCGCGCGAGGCCGCCATGACCATACGCCAGCAGATGCTTGAAGGGCTGAAGAACCGCAGGGACGGCTTCACCCTTGCCAGGCCCTTCTATACCGATCCGGATTTCTTTCGCGTCGACATGGAGGAATTCTATTATCGCGACTGGCTGTTTGTCGGTCATGATTGCGAGTTGCCGAAACCCGGAAACTTCCTCACCCTTCAGGTGGGTGAATATGCGGTGATCCTGACCCGCGGGCGTGATCAGCAGATCCGGGCGCTGCATAATTCCTGCCGTCATCGTGGTTCCAGGGTCTGCACCACGGAGAAGGGAACCTCGGCCAAGCTGGTCTGCCCCTATCACCAGTGGACCTATGATCTCGATGGCACCTTGCAATTTGTCCGCCATATGGGTGACGATTTCGACAAGTCGCAATTCGGACTGAAGCCCATCCATTGCGAGACGATTGCCGGCTATATCTTCATCTGTCTCGCCGATGACGCACCCGACATTGCCCCGTTGCGCGCCGCGATCGGCCCTTACATGGCGCCCCATCGCATTGCCGAGGCCAAGGTCGCCTTCAAGTCGACGATTGTGGAGAAGGGCAACTGGAAGCTCGTCTGGGAAAATAACCGCGAATGCTACCATTGTGCCGCCAATCATCCCGAGCTCTGCCGGACCTATCCCGAAGCCTCGTCCGTGACGGGGGTTCAGGGCATGATGGATGATCCCGAAATTCTCGCCCACTGGGCCCATTGCGAGGCGGGCGGTCTGCCCTCACGGTTCGAAATGGAAAAGGAAGGCCAGTATCGTGTCGCCCGCATGCCGCTGATCGAGGGGGCGGAGAGCTACACGATGTCCGGAAAGCCGGCGGTGCGGAAACTTCTGTCGCCGGATGTGACGACGCGCAATATCGGCACGCTGCTGCTGTTCCATTATCCCACGACCTGGAACCATTTCCTGATCGATCACGCGATCTCCTTCCGGGTCCTGCCGCTCGGACCGGAAGAAACCGAAGTGACCACCACCTGGCTGGTCAGCAAGGATGCCGTCGAGGGGGTTGATTATGATCTGGCTGAGCTGACCCATGTCTGGACCGAGACCAACGATCAGGACCGCCGGATCGTCGAGGAAAATGCCCGCGGCATCCGTTCGCCGGCCTATGAGCCCGGCCCCTATAGTGAAGCGGATGAGGGCGGCGTGATGCAGTTCGTTGAATGGTACACCAATATGCTCGAGCGCCGGCTTTCCGGCCCGGCGCAGCCCTTGTCCGTCGTTGCCTGAGAAAACGAGAAGTCCCGGAAGCTGAGAATTCATGGCGAAAAATCCACTGTTCAAGCATATCGATGAAATGGTGCCCTGGAATGCGCGCGAGCATATGCTGGAATGCGTGGCCTGGACGCCGGAAGCTCCGGATGTGATGACCTTCACCTTCCGCGCGGAGGCCGAGAATATCTGGTTCCGCTATCTGCCGGGGCAATTCATCACGCTTGAACTGCCGGTCGGGCCGGAACCCGTGTTGCGCACCTATACGATCTCCTCGTCGCCCTCGCGGCCGTTCACCATTGCTGTTACGGTCAAGATGCAGGCCGACAGCATCGGCACGCGCTGGATGTTCGAGCATCTGAAACCTGGCATGAAGCTGAAGGCCATCGGACCGCTCGGCGATTTTTCCTATGTGCGCCATCCGGCCGACAAATATCTGTTCATCTCCGCCGGCTCGGGCATCACGCCGATGATGTCGATGACGCGTGATCTCGGTGACCGCGATCCCGATGCCGATATCGCCTTCATCCATTGCGCCCGCTCACCCAGTGACATCATTTTCCGCTGGGAGCTGGAATACAAGGCACGCTACATGCCCTTCTTCAATCTCGGCTTCATCGTCACCGAACTGGAGCGTACCCAGCTCTGGTCCGGGCTGAAGGGCTGGATCGACAAGGCCAAGATTGCGCTTCTGGTGCCGGACTTTCTCGATCGCAAGGTATTCTGCTGCGGGCCGGAACCCTTTATGGCAACCGTTCGGGAATCGCTTGCCGGCTCCGGCTTTCCCATGGCCGAGAGCTATTTCGAGGAGAGCTTCAAGCCCGACAAGCCGGCGCCGATGGTGGTTGTCGGCGATAGCGGCGAGGCGGATGCGCGCCTTTCGGTCTCTTTCACTGAAACCGGCAAGACCGTTGAGGCTGAGCCCGGTTTCACGCTGCTGCAAACCGCGCGCGCGGCGGGGATTCGCATTCCCTCGGCCTGCGAGAGCGGTATCTGCGGCACCTGCCGGGTCAAGTGCCTCTCCGGCAAGGTCGATATGCAGCATAATGGCGGCATCCTCGATGACGAGATCGATGAGGGCTATGTGCTTGCCTGTTGCTCGCGCCCGCTGAGCGATGTTTCCGTAGAAGTCTGACCGCGCCTTCTTCTCCGTTCCGCGTTGCGCCGCATTGCGGCGGCGGAGCTGGCCGTGCCAAGCGGCGGGGTGATTGACATTTTTGCAAATTAGTTTAGAATAATTCTAAACTAATGCATGCAAGTTTTACAGGTTCTGAATGTCTCCCTCGTTTTTCCCCGGCGCCAAGCGCTCATTTGAAAGTCTGTCCGAGCAGGAAGTGCTGGCGCTTGCCATTTCCTCTGAGGAGGATGACGCCCGTATCTATCAGGCCTATGCCAGCCGGCTGAAGGTGGATTTTCCGCAATCGGCCAAGGTGTTTGAAGACATGGCGGCGGTGGAGAACCGGCATCGCCAGGTTCTGATCGACATGCATAAGCGCCGTTTCGGGGATTACATCCCGCTGATCCGGCGCGGCCATGTGCGCGGTTTTTATGATCGCCGGCCCGACTGGCTGATGGGCACGCTGTCTTTGGAAAAGATCCGCAATGCTACCATTGACATGGAGGCACAGTCGGAGCGCTTTTACCGGGCGGCGGCGCAGCGCGTCTGCGACGCCGACACGCGCAAGCTCTTGGGCGATCTGGCGGCGGCAGAAGCGGGTCACGGCGCGATTGCGCGGGAGCTCACCGAGAAACATACGCCGGCCGATGTTCAGGAGGAGGAGAATTCTCACGCCAAGCGCCAGTTCATTCTGACCTTTGTGCAGCCCGGTCTTGCCGGCCTCATGGATGGTTCCGTTTCGACGCTTGCGCCGATCTTCGCCGCAGCCTTTGCCACGCAGGACACCTGGCAGACCTTTCTGATCGGTCTCTCCGCCGCCGTCGGTGCCGGCATTTCCATGGGCTTCACCGAGGCTGCCCACGATGATGGCAAATTGTCCGGGCGTGGCTCGCCGGTCAAGCGCGGCCTTGCCTCCGGCATCATGACCGCCGTTGGCGGTCTTGGTCATGCGCTGCCCTATCTCATCCCCGATTTCTGGGTTGCGACCGCAGTCGCCATCGTTGTCGTATTCTGCGAATTGTGGGCGATCGCCTTCATTCAGAACCGCTACATGGAAACGCCCTTTCTGCGCGCGGCCTTTCAGGTCGTTCTGGGTGGCGGCCTGGTGCTGGCAGCCGGTATTCTGATTGGCGGCGGCTGAAGCCAGTTCTGACAGTTCCGGCCTTTATCTGCTGATGCGCTTGTATATCAGCAGTTCTGTTTCTTTTGCTTGTAAAGATGCCCGGCGCACCTGTATTCTCAATCCGTGTCTGTTCGGGAGGGTGGATCCGCATATATGAAGACAGGCAACGCGTCTGGGCCGACGCAAAGATTGCGCTTGCGCAAGCGCATTCATGTGCTGATCGGTCTTTTGATGTTCGCTGTTATCCTTGTCGCCTCGCTGCTTTTTGGCCGCTGGGCCGAGGGGACGCGGGTCGCGGAGCAGCGGGCGGCAACGCAGCGGGTGCTGGTTCATGTCCGCGAGCATGCGCTGCGCTCCTTTGCCAATATCGCCGCCCTGCAGCATGGCATTGCCAACGTGATTTCCGAACAGGACGGCGAGGTTTCCGCCCCGGCCTTTAGCCGGTTGATGGAGGATTTCCTTGGCCGCAACAGCGATGTCGCCGCCGAAGCACTTGTCGACAGGGACGGTATTCATTTCAGCCACGGCGTGAATGCTGCGGCCCTCGACTGGCTTCATCATGGTGCGCCGTTTCAGGATCCGCGGGCCCTGGTCGATCATCACGCATCCCTCAGCCTGATCACCTCGCAAGGCCGGGACAATGGTGAATTTTTTTTGGCGCTGGTCCAGTCGCTGGCACCGTCGCGGCTTCAGGACAAGGTCGCGCCGGAAAGACGCAGTCTGGTTTTCGTCGTCAATGTCGCAGCCCTTTTCGCCCGGCTTGCAAACGAGATCGCCCCGTTCAACGCCGTGTTCGTGGTGATCGATGCGGATGGCAAGGTCGTGCTGGGATCGCTGTCCGTTCAGGACAATGATCCGGAGCTGCTGCCGCTTGAGGCGTCTTGGCCAGGGCCGGACGAATTGCGGCTGCTGCCCGCGGACTGGGTGCTGGCCGCTGTTCCGCGGAACGGCTGGGGGTTCAGTCTTCTGGAGAGGGTCGGTGTCTATGCGGTGATCTGCATGTCTGCGGCCGTGGCTTTTTCGGCAGTGATACTGGCGCTCTATTTTTCGTGGGTGCGCGGGCGGAGCAACGACCGGCTGAGAGACAGCACGTCGGCGCTGAGCAGCCGCGACCGCCGGCTGGCCTATCTTGCCGATCATGATGAGGCCACGGGGCTGAAGAATTATGCCTATCTGGAACAGTGGCGCAACGGCCAGGTCGGGGACCGTGGTCCCTTCACGCTTTTTCTGATCGACATCCATCACTTCAAGAATGTCAATCTGACCTATGGGCCGGACACCGGGGACAGGGTTCTGGCGACGATCGGTGCACGCCTGCGCGACGTGCTTGACGAGGATGCCATTGCGGTCCGGATCGGCGGCGACAAGTTCCTTGTCATTTTCAGCGGGGCGATTGTCGAAGGCGCGTTGCCGCCCGGCTTGCAGGCCGTCGTCACGGCGGTCGAACAACCAGTCGCTGCTGGTGAGCATCTCATCCGGCTCGGCACGATCATCGGCATTGCGGTCGCCGCGGATGGTGACGAGAACCGCACTGAAATGCTGGGCCGGGCTGATATCGCCCTGGCGCGCGGCGCCATGACCGGCCGGGGCAGCATCTGCTTTTTCGACGAGGCGATGCGCATGGAATCGGCCAGGATCCGGCAGATCGCCGACGAGATTGTCGCTGCGATCGAGACAGATCAGATCGATGTCTTCTTCCAGCCTCAGGTTTCAGCCAGAGGCTATCGGGTCAGTGGCGCGGAAGCGCTGGTGCGATGGCGGCATCCCGAGCGCGGCATTCTGGCGCCGGCGGTCTTCATGCCGTCCGTCGAACTGATGAATCTGACGGCCCGCATTGACGCAATCGTCCTGCAAAAGGCACTGGCCTATCTGCGTGGCTTTGAGCAGTCAGGCCTTTTTCTGCCGCGACTTTCCGTGAATGTCTCAGGGCCGCGGCTTTCCTCTCCGGGTCTGTTTGAGGATCTCGAAATGCTCGACCTCCCAGCGGGCCGGCTCGGTTTCGAGGTGCTGGAGAGCGTCTATCTGGACGAGGGTAATGCGGTGATGGCGCGCAATCTGGCGGCCGCGCGTGCGCATGGCATCGACATTGAAGTCGATGATTTCGGGACCGGATTTGCCTCGATCATCTCGCTTTTGCGGCTGCGTCCGTCACGGCTGAAGATCGACCGCGAACTGATCGCGCCGATTGTTGACGATGAGGTGCAGCGTCAGGTGATTGCGGCAATTGTCGATATCGCCCGGGCGCGCAAGGTCGGGCTCGTGGCCGAAGGCGTTGAAACCCTGCGCCATGCCGAGATCCTGCGCGATATCGGTATTGAAACCTTCCAGGGCTTTGCCTTTTCGAAGCCCCTTCCGGCGGAGGAATTCGCCCGCTATCTTGCCGTTCACGGCACCGGGCCTGTTTTCGGCCCGTGAGGCGGTCATCCAAAGCTGCGGGTCGGGCGGTCCATCACCTGGCGGCCAAGCAGGCTTGCCGTGAGATCACATAGAAGCGTCGCCGTGCGTCCGCGCTCGTCAAGAAAAGGGTTGAGTTCGACGAGGTCGAGGCTGGTGACCAGAGCGCTGTCATGCAGCATTTCCATGACGAGATGCGCCTCGCGAAATGTCGCGCCGCCCGGAACCGTCGTGCCGACGGCAGGTGCGATCTGCGGATCGAGGAAGTCGACATCGAGGCTGACATGCAGCATGCCATTGGCGGCGGCGACCTTGTCGAGAAAGGCCGAAAGCAGCACGGCAATGCCGTTTTCATCAATGGCGCGCATATCGTTCACCGTCACGCCATTCTGGCGCAGCGCCATGCGTTCCGCCGGATCAACACTGCGAATGCCGGTCATGCAGATATTCTTCGGGTCGACCGGAGCGATAAGGTCGGGGTAGATGCCGGAAAAGCCCGGCAGGCCGGAGACATAGGCGAGAGGGGTGCCATGCAGATTGCCGCTTTCCGTCGTCGCGAGCGTATGGAAATCGGGATGGGCGTCGAGCCAGAGCACAAAGAGCGGGCGGCCGCGTTCCTGTGCGCGGCGGGCGACACCGGCAACGCTGCCGGCTGAGAGAACATGATCGCCGCCCATGAAGATCGGCAGTCCCGTCTCACTGATCGCATAGGCGCGTTCAACGATGGCATCGAGCCAGGCCACAGTCTCACCGAGCTGTTTGAGGACCGGATTGTCATGGGCGACCGGCCGTTGCGGGGCGGGCGTAAGATCGCCGAAATCGCGCACCTCATGGCCGAGCGCTGCAATCGCTTCGGCAAGGCCAGCGGTGCGCAGCGCGCTCGGTCCCATCTCGCATCCCCTGCGTCCGGCGCCGCTTTGCACCGGCAATCCCAGCAATCGGCATTCCATCAGCCGTCTCCTCTTCGTGTGGTATCGGTAGCGAAGCTGTCTTCAGCATGGCCATGATGCAGGCAGCATAACGGCACTCAGACAAAAACCGTAGACAAAGACGGCAGAAAAACCGGAAGCGACAAAGTGGTGTGTGATGGCCGGATTCACAGCGCGCGATGCAGGGAATCTGCAACATGATTTTGGGCTGATTTTCAGTTAAGTCATTGGAGTTGTTGGTAGCGGAGGAGGGATTCGAACCCCCGACACAAGGATTATGATTTGGCCAAGGTGTCTGCGCGATCTGGCTCAGGTGTGAGCAGCTTGTATCGATAGATCGTTGAATTGGTTGGGGTCGGACTTTCCGATCCGTCTCTATTGTTTCCAAATGCGTTCATTCAAGCGCGACGCTTTTGGCTCCCCCGTGACACCCCAACCGATAGCCTTTTCCTTCCTGCTAGAACTTTCAACATTTAACCTCACTAAATCCCTTCCTAGACAGTTTTGATATCTGGCCGTTTTGTAACTACACAGACAGATCAACTACAGCGTAGATATAGATACGATCAGAAGAATACCGTACAACCTTGACTTGAATATCAAGCCACAGGATTATGAGTAGATCGTCCAACACTGCAACCAGTCAATTAGGTTCTGGTCTCAGCATCGCAAGGGGGAGTTAATGCGCGAAAATGAATTGAAAGAGTTCTCTGTCAAGGTGGGCGAAGCGTTCGCCGCTCACACCCTTGAAACTGGAAGGCCATCAAGCGAAGCCCTGCCCTCATTCAACTTCGGCTTTCTCGAAGAAGGAAGTGCCTCCGAACCGATCAAACAATATACATCGAAGCTGGTTTCTCGCATTGAGGAGCTAGGCTTGAACGAGCCAAATGAAATCTATGAACTGCCAGAGTTCAGACTAGACGAAATCCCGAGAGAAGAATTTGACCGCCTGTATTCCAACAGCAGGCGTAATGGATTTGGTAATGAAGGCGGTGCGGAAAGCGGATGGGCATATGTTGCTGCAGGTGTAGTCGCGGTTATTGGAGCCAAAAAGGTACATTCAATCATTTCTAAGAAAGTTGCCGACGGTCAATTGGATGGGTGGGACCCCAACGGTCCTCCACTCGGCCCGGACGATGGACCAGTTATTTTTCCACCTAGAAGAGGAGGTGGAGGCCCGGTTGTGCCGGGACAGCCAAGATGGACCGACCCTCTCCCCCCAGACTTTGAGTCACGCGTCTTCCAGGGAATTGAGAATGCACTGGCTCAAAGGCTTCGGAATGAAATCGGATGAAACCCCAAATCTAATATTGGTAAATGCGCTTTACGACGGAATAGACTCCCGTGAACGCGGATTTCAGCTGGGCCTTCTATATATCTCTACCTATGTCGAAGAAAAAGGCTTCAGGACAAAAATCTTAGTTGGTGAAAATGTTACGAAACGCATAATATGGGAATTGGAAAGAAGCCAAGAAAAGCCACTGCTAGGTTTTTATGTATCGGCGGATAATGAACACGAAGTAATTCGATGCGCAACCGTAGTAAAGTCTATGCATCCAGACTGTCCGATCATCTTTGGCGGACCGGAAGCGAGGGTTAAACCCGAACAAATATTGAATAACAAAGTTGCAGACTATGTCTGCACAGGCGACGGCGAAGATTGCGTCTTAGACCTCATGAACGTTCTCTTCCGAAACAACGGAACTTTGGAGAAGGTTCCAAATTTGGCGTATTTGAACGGTGATAAGCTAAAATTCGGTCACTCTCCACATAGCAAAGCAAACTTGGATCTCGATCGACTTCCAATTCCAAAGCGAGAAAGCTTCGATCCAAGATACATGGACCCTTCCATGATTGCCACGGCCAGAGGATGTGTTTCGAAGTGCACATTTTGTTTTGAGGGGACTTCGGTAAAGTTGCGGCGTCACTCGGTCGCGCGTGTTATCGAAGAAATGAAATACCTGCAAAATACCTTTGCAACTAAATACTTCGCATTTACGGATGATACTTTCACTTCGGATGCGCGGAAAGTCTATGATCTATCTGCGGCTATCGCAGAAAATTTCCATCCGCACGTCGACGCAACTTGGTACTGCGAAGCGAAAGTAAGTGACCTCTGTCGCGATATTAATATGGCCAAGACAATGGTGGGCGCTGGCTTAGTTCGCGCTCAGGTGGGATCTGAATCTGGGAATCAGAATATCCTCGATTTATACAGAAAGGAAATTGAAACTTGGCAAATCGTTGAAGCCACCGAAATGCTATACGACAGTGGCATAGTTTCAATCTTCACAAATTTCATCATCGGTGGTGTATGCGAAACAATTAAAACCTTTGAAGAATCGCTGGAGCTAGCTTTGTCTTTGATGCATGCAGCGCCGGGTGTTTTGGAGTGTGCATCAACATTTCTAAGCCCCTACAGCGGTACCGACATCAGGCTGAATCCAGAACGCTACGATGTTGAGTTGGTAGATGACCAGTTCATCACCGGTTCAAGCGACTCCTACATTTTCGCTCGCTCAAAGCACCTTACAAGCGAACAGGTACTTAGCATGGGCAAAGAGTTTTATTCCGCGCACCGCAACGCGATGGATGAAATATACCCGTCTCTTAGTAGCGATATTATTAGACGACAACTAGAGATGGGGTTATTCGGACTCACGTCAAATTGGCATCAATATTTAGTTGAGGATGGAATCCTAGCTCGATGGTTTGACTTTCGTAGACGAGGCTATGACAAGCAAATCAGTCCTGAGGAAAGCAAGCTCTCTGCGATCATCCCAACACGAACGATGGCAATGGAGTCATCTTCGCAGGATAAATTCATCTGGTTGCGTCGTAAGCGTTTGTTACGTTTTTCAGCACTTGAAAAAGCATTAATAGAATTAGCCTCAGGCAAGATCACATTGCCCGAAATCGTAGAAAGGACATTCACCCAATTCGGCAATGACTATATGTCTAAGCACACATTTCAAACTGCGATTATAGATTTCTACAACCGCATGGCAGATGAATTCCTGATTTGCTTTAGACGCTTCTCGTAGGGCCTACAACCTCTGCAACGGTGTCGGATGGACAAATTCCCTCGTGCGAAAGCTTCTCAAACCATACCCTGACAATTTGACGTTGCAATCTTATTTTGCGCGTCATGAAGAAAAAACTGACGCCGAAACTGATTGAGAATTTGCCGCCTGCCTCAGGCAAGCGCTACGAGGTCCGCGATGAATTACTGACTGGGCTGCTGCTGCGTGTGTCAGCCACAGGCGCAAAGGTCTGGTATCTGGCAACACGCATCGATGGACGGTCCCGGCGCATCAAGCTCGGGTCATGGCCAGTCCTTTCGCTGAAAGATGCACGTGAGAAGGCGCAAATGATCCTGCGCGATATTCAATTGGGATTGTTTCAGCGCCACGAGGATGAGCCAGCGCCGAAATCCTTGACGCTTGGCGATGTCATCCCTCAGTTCATCGAAAAACACGCGAAACGGCACACCAAGGACTGGAAGGGAACCGAGAGCGTATTGCTGCGCATGAACAAGCTTCATGGGCTCAGGTCAATTGGCAAAGCTATCATTCTCGGAAAACGCGCGTTTTATGGCCTCGACGCCAAGTTCCCCCCAAGCCAAGAGGGCCATGCCGGCAGGCTCTTTGAACTCCCACTTGAAGGTGTGGCCACCGTAGTCATCCACAAAAAGCTTATAAACATATTCACATGCATTTGAGCTTCTATCGCGCATGCAAAAGATCAAGAACTCATAAAGAGCGTTCAAGCTCATTCCAGATTTATAGTATTTTTCCG
Source organism: Martelella sp. HB161492 (assembly GCF_013184775.1). Classification (GTDB taxonomy): domain Bacteria; phylum Pseudomonadota; class Alphaproteobacteria; order Rhizobiales; family Rhizobiaceae; genus Martelella. Next base: position 555,612 of record NZ_JAATVV010000001.1, on the reverse strand, counting down.
CCGTCTCTTCTAATAAGCTAAACTAACACCGCTCTAACATCCAATAGACCTGCGCTAACATTAGCGTGTCAACCATAGCGGCGGAACAGCTCAATTACTTATTCGAGCTTAGATCGCGTGTGACCAAAGTGCCCTTAATGTAACTGCAAGCTACCTTAGACCAGAAGCGTTGAAATTCAGAAAGCTAATCTTCCCACCAAAGGCACCTGACACCCAGAATGGCACCCCGGCCCATCCGCGCGCACATTCTCCGTCGCGATTAAACACGCAAACATCTGAATTATTTAAAGATTTTTGGTAGCGGAGGAGGGATTCGAACCCCCGACACAAGGATTATGATTCCTCTGCTCTAACCTACTGAGCTACTCCGCCATACCGACTTCGCTGTTTTCGTTGCCGAAAGCTGCTGTCAGCGTGGTTCCCGGGGCGTCGGCGCCCGGAACGACGGCGTTATTAGGGCCTTGCAGGCGGGGTGTCAAGCGCAGCGCCAGCGAATTATGCGGGCTTTTTTTCCTTGGCGGCGGCAAATTTGCAGTCTCCGCCCGCAAAAGCAGCGCTCAAAGCGGCGCAATGGGTGAGAAAGCCGGCAATAACGGCTCGAAATGAAACGGGAAACGCTCTATATGAACTCCATTCAAGGAGATACAATGGGCCGCATGAACAAGAGTGAAGACTGGCGCGAACGTTATGCACCGGGTCTGGAGGCAATCGAGTCTCTGGCAATTGAGGCCTATGCCAAACTGCCGGAAACCTTTCGTGCGCTCACCGGAGACATCATTATCGAAATCGCCGACTTTCCAAGTGATGACGTGTTTGAAGACATGGCACTGGAAACCCCTTTCGACCTTCTCGGTCTTTTCGAGGGGCGCGGCGTCTCTGAGCGCTTCACCGTGGAGACCGGTGAGATGCCCAACCGGATCACGCTCTATCGCCGGCCGATCCTGGATTACTGGGCGGAGAATGAAGAAACGCTCGGCGATATCGTCACCCATGTGCTGATCCACGAAATCGGCCACCATTTCGGTCTGTCCGATGATGATATGGAACGGATCGAGGAGAACGCCGATCAGGCGCTTGGCCGCTGAGCCCCGGCCCGGGCCTTCAATGCGATTGCCGTCATGAAAAGGGCCGGTCTGACATCTGTCAGGCCGGCCTTTTGTCAATCAGGCGGATGCTTTGGCGTCTTCCCGATCGCCGCATCCTGCTTGGCGAAAACCGGGCCCGGCTTTCGGGCCGTCATCGTTATTCGGGGCGTTTGAAATCGCCGGTCTTGGCGTCCATCACCCATAATTCGCCGGTAGAAATGTCGAACCAGGCGCCGTAGACCTTCAGCTTGCCCTGCTTCTCAGCGTCAGCAATATTGGGGAAGGAGCGCAGATTGTTGACCGAATTGCGGATCGAAACGCGCTCCAGCGCGGTCTGCCGTTCACCCGGCGTCATGATCTCGTTGGAATTGATCTGCTGGGCGACGGGCCGCAGCATCGACGTCCATTTGCCGATGAAATCGCCGGGGGAGAGCGGCTCGGCCTCCGGTGAGAGCGCTGCGTGAATACCGCCGCAACGGCCGTGGCCGAGCACGACGATGTTCTTGACCTTCAGGCCTTCGACGGCGAATTCAACGGCAGCCGATGTGCCGTGATAATGTTCATCCGGCTGATAGGGCGGCACCAGATTGGCGACATTGCGCACCACGAAGAGTTCACCCGGCCGTGCATTGAAGATCATCTCCGGTCCGGCACGTGAATCACAGCAGGCGATAATCAATGTCTGCGGCTTCTGCCCTTCCTCGGCCAATGTGCGATAGCGTTCGCGCTCCTCGACATAGCGTCCGGACATGAAATTCTTGTAGCCGTCAAGAAGCGGCCTGGGGAACAGTTCCATGCGATATCATCCCTTTTATCGGAGCCGCGCGCATTTTTCCGCGACGACCTTACTGTCTTTTACGCCGCCGTGACGGATGCATCAATTGACGCAGTCCAACTTTTGCCATCGGCGTGCGCAGTGATTGCTGATCCTTTTCCAGCATCAGCTCATCCGCACCGGCGCGCACGGCATGGGCAAGTACCTCGAAAACGCTGGCGGTCGTCTTTTCAAGCGTTTCGGCAATGGGCAGACCGGCCATATGCCTGGCGAGGAACAGGCCGGAAAACAGGTCACCAAGCCCGTTGGGCGGATTTTTCGCCAAGGGATGCTCTGCCAGGATCGCCTGACGATCGTCAACAAAAAGTGTGGCGATGCTGTCGGCGATCATGGCATGGGCGGATGTGACGGCAACGGCGCCGGGTGCAAGAGCAAGGGCGGCGTCGATGATGGCGTTGTTATCGTCGACAGGCTTTTCTGTCAGCCAGGCAAGTTCGAAACGGTTCGGTGTTGCGATATCGGCAAGCGGCAGCAGTCGCTCACGGATGGCAATGGCCGTCTCCTGCGCAACGTAAAGGCCGCCGGCGTCACCGATCACCGGGTCGCAGAGATAGATGAGCGCGGGATTTTCTGCGCGCAGGGCGGTGACAAAGCCGGCAATTGCCTCAGCCTGGGCCGCATCGGCGAGATAGCCGGAGATCACGCCGCGGATCTCGCCGCGCCAGCGCGAGCCGGCAAGATCGGCAAGCGCGCCGGAAAATCCGGTTGCCTCGAAGGTCAGCCGGGTGGCGCGGCCGTGGCCCGGATGGAAGGGCAGGACGATGGTGGGCACGGCCCAGCTGGTAAAGCCGAGCGTTTCCAGCGCGAAGACGATGGCCCGGTTGCCAACCCTGCCGCGCATGACATGGCTCGATATCGAGACGATTGCGCCATCAGGCACATTTATCATAAAGTGTCCTCTTTAAGGCTATAACACCCTATGGTGGAGGGCGGACTCAATTTCATCATGTTCTCGATCTGCTCTAAACCGTGTTTGGCGCAATCCTGTCAACACAATGACGTAATGAACGCGGAAACAACGCTTTAAAATTGCAGCCGACGGCAGGCAGAGTGCTGAGACGGTCGGCGCGGCATGGCGAAAGGCGCCAGGAGGAAACATGTACACGACCAATGACACCAGGCGCCGGGAGAAGCTGGAGGCAGCCGAGGAAAGCGCCCGTAATAGTGGCTTGCGCTATATCAGCCCGGATATCATGTTCGCCCGGGCCAGTCGTGAGGATCTGGATCGTTACGAGCCGGCCATGCTTGGTGCCGTCGCCGCCCATGCGGCATCGGAGCTTTCGGCCTGGAACGGCGCCGCGCCGCGGGTCAGCATCGGCCCGGTCGCAGGCGTGGTGCCGGGTGGTGCTGCCATCGACGTGATCGCGATCACGCTCAGCAACATGCCCTTCATCTATGATTCGGTCGTGGCGGAGATTGCCGAGCACACGGCGGATATCCTGCTCGCCATCCATCCCATTCTGGTCGTCACGCCGGATGCGACGATCAGGGCTTTCACGCCGGAACATTCGCATGATGCCGACAAGCGTGTGTCCCATGTTCAGATCCATATCGCCCGCCTTGGCCCGGGGCTTGCAGACCGGCTGAAGGCACGGCTCGAACAGGTCCTGCATCATGTTGATCTGGCGGTTTCCGACTGGCCGCTGATGCTGGGCAAGCTTGAAACAGCAATGGGTGAGCTGGTGAGCCGGGTGCCGGCAAAGAAGACGGCCGAGCGTGATGAGGCTTATGCCTTTCTGGAATGGCTGCGCGATGGCAATTTCACCTTTCTCGGCATGCGTGACCTGCTTTACGTCGCCGATGAGACCGGCAGCCGTGTTGAACATGTGGAAGGCTCGAGCATCGGAATTCTTGCCGATACGGAGATGCGGGTCCTGCGCAGTGGGGCCAAGCCGGTGGTCTCGACGCCGGAAATCCTGGCCTTTCTTGAAGGCCAGGACTATCTGATCGTCACCAAGGCCAACACGATATCCACGGTGCATCGCCGGTCCCATATGGACTATATCGGCGTCAAACGTCTTGATTCCGAAGGCCGGGTGGTCGGCGAACTGCGCATCGTCGGCCTTTTCACCTTCACCGCCTATACCCAAGCCGCCCGGCGCATTCCGCTTCTGCGGGCCAAGGTCGATCAGGTGGTGGCGCGTTTCGGTTTTGAGGACAAGAGCCATGCCGGGCGTTCGCTGCAGAATATTCTCGAGACCTATCCGCGTGACGAGCTTTTCCAGACCCCGGTTGAAACACTGACGGAATTCTGCGGCCAGATCCTGGAAGTGGCCGAGCGGCCGAGGATCCGCGTCCTGGTTCGTGTCGACAGTTTCGACCGCTTCGTTTCGGTGCTGGTCTATGTGCCGCGTCAGCTTTACGATTCGCGCCTGCGCGAACAGATCGGCGATTATCTGGCCCGGGTCTATGAAGGGCGGGTGTCTGCCTATTATCCGGGCTTTCCCGAAGGCCATTCGGCGCGGGTGCATTTCATTATCGCCCGTCAAAGCGGCGAAAAGACACCGGAAATCGCGCAGACGGTGCTGGAAGAAACGGTCACCAATCTCGCATCTGACTGGTCCGAACGCTTCCGCCAGCTTGCCGGGCCCGGCACGACGCGGCTTGGCGTCTCGGAGGCCTATCGCGCTGTCTTCCGCCCGGATGAGGCCGTGGCCGATCTCGACCGCATTGTCGCTGCCGGCGAGAGCGGGGCGCCGCAGATTGCCTTCTATCGTCCGGCGGACGGGGACGGCGCTGAAGAACTGCGTCTGAAGATCTTCAAGGGCGACGGGCAGCTGGCGCTGTCGAAGCGTGTGCCGCTGCTTGAAAATCTGGGTTTTACGGTTCAGTCCGAACGCACTTTCGATCTGACGCTGGATAACGGTTTCGATCAGCCTCGCGATCTGGTGCTACATGACATGGCGCTCACGGTAGAGGCGTCAGCGCCCTTCGATCTTGCCGCCGATGCCCCGCGTCTGGAACGGGCCTTCCTGGCGGTGCTGTCCGGCGCGATCGACAATGACAGCTTCAACCGGCTGGTTCTGGTTGCTGGCCTGGAAGCCGGTGAGGCCAATGTGCTGCGTGTCTATGCCCAATATATGCGTCAGGCCGGGATCAATTATACGCAGGATTATATCGCCCAGTCGCTTTGCCTTTATCCGCAGCTGGCCCGTTCGCTGTTTGCGTTGTTTGCGGCAAGCTTCACCCCCGGTCCCGGCGAGGTCGAACGGCAAGAATGGCTCGGACGGCTTCACGACAGCATCAATGAAGGCCTATCCGGCGTGCCGAGCCTTGATGACGACCGGATCCTCAGGCTCTACGTCAAGCTGATTGATGCCACGCTGCGCACCAACTATTTCCAGCGCGGCGCAACGGGCGGAGCGCCGGCCAATCTGGCGCTGAAATTTGCCTCGCGGTCGATCTCCATCCTGCCCGCGCCGCGTCCCTTCCGCGAGATCTTCGTCTATGGTGCGGAGGTCGAGGGCGTGCATCTGCGCTTCGGCCCGGTTGCCCGCGGTGGCCTGCGCTGGTCGGATCGCGGCCAGGACTACCGCACCGAGGTTCTGGGTCTGGTCAAGGCCCAGCAGGTCAAGAATGCCGTGATTGTGCCGGTGGGTGCCAAGGGCGGCTTCTTTCCGCGCCGTCTGCCGGCAGGGGGCAGCCGCGAGGCGGTGTTTGAGGCCGGACGCGAAGCCTATAAGAGCTATATCCGCACATTGCTGTCCGTCACCGACAATATTGAAGGCCAGACGGTGCTGCCGCCGGCATCGACCGTCAGGCGCGACGGTGATGACCCCTATTTTGTTGTTGCCGCTGACAAGGGCACAGCCACCTTCTCCGATACTGCCAATGGTCTTGCCGAAGAAGCGGGTTTCTGGCTCGGCGATGCCTTTGCCTCCGGCGGCTCGGCCGGTTACGACCACAAGAAGATGGGCATTACCGCGCGCGGCGCCTGGGAAGCGGTAAAACGCCATTTCCGTGAAATGAACATGGATATCCAGACAACGCCCTTCACCGCGATCGGCGTCGGCGACATGTCCGGCGATGTTTTCGGCAATGGCATGCTGCTGTCGGAACAGACCCGGCTCGTCGCGGCCTTTGACCACCGCGATATCTTCATCGATCCGAACCCTGATCCGGCGACCGGCTTTGCCGAGCGCAAGCGGCTTTTCGAGCTGCCGCGCTCCAGTTGGCAGGATTATGATGTCACCTGCCTGTCGCAGGGCGGCACCATCATTTCGCGCCAGCTGAAATCGGCGACACTCTCGGCGGAGGCAGCGGCGGCCATCGGTCTGGCACCGGGCCAGTACACGCCTTTCGAGATCATGACGGCGATCCTCAAGGCGCCGGCGGACCTTCTCTGGTTCGGCGGCATCGGGACCTATGTGAAGGCGCCGGAGGAGAGCCATGCGGCAGCCGGCGACCGGGCCAATGACCCGATCCGCATCAATGCCGATGAGGTCGGCGCGAAAGTGATCGGTGAAGGCGCCAATCTCGGCGTGACCCAGAAGGGCCGCATCGCCTATGGGCTGAAGGGCGGCCGGTCGAATTCCGATGCGATCGACAATTCCGCCGGCGTCAATTGCTCTGATGTCGAAGTCAATATCAAGATCGCGCTGGCCGCGGCGATGCGGGCGGGCCGTCTCAACCGGGCTGACCGGGATGATCTGCTGGTGGCGATGACGGATGACGTGGCGGCCATCTGCCTTGAAAACAATTATCGCCAGACGCTGTCCATCTCGCTCACTCTGGGTGAGGGCGATAACGGCGTCCTGTCGCTTTCACGGCTGATGGATGTGCTGGAGAAGGCCGGGCAGCTTGATCGCAAGGTTGAGACCCTGCCGGACCGTGCCGGTCTGAAGGCGCGGCACCAGGCCGGGCAGCCACTGACGCGGCCGGAAATTGCCGTGCTGCTTTCCTATGCCAAGATCGTGCTGTTCGATCAGGTTCTGTCGAGCGATCTGCCGGATGAACCCTATTTCGCCGAGACGCTCTCAACCTATTTCCCGGTGCGCATGCGTGAAACCTTTGCCGCCGACATTGAAAGCCACCGGTTGCGGCGCGAGATCATTTCGACGCGGCTTGTCAACGATGTGATCAATCGTGGCGGTGCCTCCTTTGTCATCGAAGCCTGCGATGCGACGGCGATGACGCCGGAACAGGTGGTCAAGGCCGCGATCATCGTTCGGGACGGTTTCGGACTGGAGGCGCTGTGGCAGGCCGTCGACAGCCTTGACGGCCGGGTCGATGGCGCGGTTCAAAATGCGCTTTATGCACGGCTGCGCTATCTGTTCAGCGTGCTCACCCATCTTCTGCTGAAGAACGGCCTTGTCGATGGTGATATTCCAGCGGCCATCAGTCAGCTTTCGACAGCCCTTGCGATCTTCCGAGATCACGCGGATACGCTGTTGCCGGATGCGCGGGCGCAGTGGCTGTCCGATCAGCGGGCCAGCTGGGCGGAGGCGGGCGTGCCGGATGAAATCGCCGACAACATCGCCCGCCATGTCGCCATGCTGTTCGTGCCGGAAGCCCTGCAGATTGCCCGACGGGCCGATGTATCGCTGGAGAAGGCGGCGGATAGCTATTTTTCCATCACGCGAAGCTTCGGCGTCTCCGCTCTTCTGACGTCTGCCAGCCGGATCTCGCTGTCGGATTTCTACGAGAGCATGGCGCTGCTGCGCTCCATGGACCAGATCTCTGCAGCGCGCCGCGATCTGGCCGCTATTGCCTTGCTGCGTTATGGCGGGGAGGGCGAGCCGGTGGCAGCGCTGAAGGCCGCTTATGCGGTGCGGATCGAGCAGATCACCGAGCAGCTTGCCCAGCTCGCCGAGGGCGGCGATATCTCGGTTGCCCGCATCACCGTGGCGGCGGGGCTGCTTTCGGATCTGGTGCGCGAGCTCGCCGCCTGACAGGCCAAGCAGCCGATCGGCCTTGATCGGATCGGCGCGTCTTGCTGATAGCGCATTGCGGACGACGGCGGCTCCCGCCCGGTCGCCCGCAATGCCGGCTGTCTGGGATCTGGCATTTGGCAAGTAAAACGGGTAAAGCCAGAGAAAGCGAGACAAAAGCGGGAACAGATCATGGCGATGGTGGAAGACGATGCAGCAGCGTTGTCGGCGGGGGGCGGCCGGCTTGGCCTGACGGGTTGGGTGCTGTTCGACTGGGCAGCGCAACCCTTTTTCACGATGATTCTGACCTTTGTCTTCGGGCCTTATTTTGTCACCCGGCTCGGCAGTGATTCCGTTGCCGGTCAGGAGGCATGGGCCCATGCGGCAACGATTGCCGGCATTGGTCTTGCCCTCACCGCGCCCTTGGCCGGAGTACTGTCCGATCGCATCGGTGCCCATAAGCGCTGGATCGGCTTTCTGGCGATCTTTCAGTCGGCAAGTCTTGCCGCTCTCTGGTTTGCTGCGCCGGGAACGGGCTATTTCTGGCCGGCGCTGATGATTGTCATCGCCACGATGGCGGCCGAATTGTCGGTGGTGTTCAACGATTCCATGCTGCCGCGGCTGGTGCCGGCAGAGGCGGTCAACCGTGTATCCAATGCGGCCTGGGGCATTGGTTATCTCGGCGGCATGATCCCGCTGGTCTTCTTCTTTCTGTTCCTGTCGGCCGATCCGCACACCGGGGTGACGATGATCGGCCTTTCGCCGCTGTTCGGGCTCGATCCGGCCGCAGGCGCAGCGGAACGGCTGTCCGGTCCGCTGGCAGCGCTCTGGTATCTGATCTTTCTGGTACCGCTGTTTCTGTTCACGCCGGAAACGGTCAGGTCGATGCCGGTGAAAAAAGCTTTGAAAACCGGCATCGCCGATCTTCGGCACACCATCTCCGTGCTGACGGAAAGGAAGGACACATTTCGCTTCCTGATGGCGCGCATGCTCTACATGGACGGCGTCAATGCGATCTTGACGCTGGGGCCTGCCTTTGCCGCAGCGCGGTTTGGCTGGAGCATCGTCGAGATCGGACTTTTCGGTATTCTGATCAATGTGTCGGCGCTGATCGGCTGCCTGTTCGCGTCGGGTCTTTCCAGGCACCTCACGGCCCGGTCCATGGTCCTGGCATCGCTGCTGATCCTGGTCGTCGCGAATATTGGCTTCATATCGACCACAAGGGATGGCGCCCTGTTCGGACTGATCGCGGCGCCGGCGGATACGGGCGGGCTGTTCGGCTCGGGTGCGGAAAAGATCTGTGTCGGCTTTGCCCTTTTGATCGGCTTTGCCTTTGGTCCGGTGCAGTCCGCATCGCGGGCTTTTCTGGCCAGCACGGTGCCGGTTTCCGAGGCTGGACGCTATTTCGGCCTCTATTCGCTGACCGGCCGGATTACCAGTTTTCTCGGGACAGGTGCCTTTGCCATCGTCACCGGGCTGACCGGGTCCGCCAGTGCCGGCATGGCGACGATCATCATCTTTCTGCTGGGCGGGCTCGCCATTTTCCTGACCGTCAGGCGGGACGGGGGCAGGACCCCCGTCGGCCGGTCGGTCTGAGAACAGGCCATGCGGATCGGCGGCGTTTGGACCTAGCGCATCGGCTCGAAAATCGGAATCGATTTTCGAAAAGAACGATGCGTCGATTCAATAAGATAGAGCGCCGATGCATCATGCTCTGCGAAAGCCGCTATCCGGCTTCCGCCTGGCAAACCTCAGTGACGGAAGGTCCGGATGCCGGTGAAGACCATGGCGACGCCATGCTCGTTGGCTGCATCGATCACTTCCTGATCGCGGATCGAACCTCCGGGCTGGATCACCGCGGTGGCACCGGCGGCGATCGCTGAGAGAAGGCCGTCGGCGAAGGGGAAAAACGCTTCCGAGGCGACTGCTGACCCCTTGGTCATCGGTTCCGCCCAGCCGGCGGTCTTGGCGGCTTCTTCCGCCTTGATGGCGGCAATGCGGGCGGAATCGATCCGGCTCATCTGGCCGGCGCCAATCCCGGCCGTCTGGCCATCCTTGACATAGACGATGGCGTTCGACTTGACGTGCTTGGCGATGGCAAAGGCCATTCTCAGGTCTTCCAGCTCCTTCTCGCTCGGCGCGCGCTCGGTCACGACCTTCAGGTCGATAGCGTCGATCATGGCATTGTCGCGGCCCTGAAGCAGGAAACCGCCGGCAACGGTGCGCAGGTTGAAGCCCTTGGCGCGCGGATCGGGCAGGCCGCCAGTGGTCAGAAGCCGCAGATTCTTCTTTGCCGCAATGATCGCCTTCGCCTCGTCGGAAGCCTCCGGCGCGATAATCACTTCGGTGAACAGCTTGACGATTTCGGCTGCCGTTTCGGCGTCGAGGCATTGGTTGAGCGCGACGATACCGCCAAAGGCCGACTGGCTGTCGCAGGCAAGTGCGCGGCCATAGGCCTCCTTCAGCGTTTCAGCGCGGGCAACGCCGCAGGGATTGGCATGCTTGATGATGGCGCAGGCCGGTGCGAGCTTGGGATCGAACTCGGCAACCAGCTCGAAGGCGGCATCGGTATCGTTGATATTGTTGTAGGAAAGCTGCTTGCCCTGATGCTGGACCGCATTGGAAACGCCGGGGCGCTTGTCGCCTGTCACGTAGAAGGAAGCGTGCTGATGCGGGTTCTCGCCATAGCGCATTTCCTGGGCGAGCGTGCCGCCGAGCGCGAAATGACGCGGGGTTTCGATCTCCAGCGCTTCAGCAAACCAGCGCGAAATCGTTGCGTCATAGGCGGCGGTGCGGGCATAGGCACGGGCGGCGAGCTGCTGGCGCAGCTGATAGCCGATCTTGCCGTTACCGGCTTCAAGCGCGGCGGTAACCTCCGCATAATCGGCCGGATCGGTGATGACGGTCACATAGGCGTGGTTCTTGGCAGCGGCGCGGATCATCGCCGGACCGCCGATATCGATGTTTTCCACGGTCGTCGGATAGTCGCCGCCAGCCGCACGCACCTCTTCGAAGGGATAGAGATTGATGACAGCGAGATCGATTGCCTCGATACCGTGCTCCTTCATAGCCGCCTGATGTTCACCATCGTCGCGAATGGCGAGAAGGCCGCCATGGACATTGGGATGCAGCGTCTTGACGCGGCCATCCATGATTTCGGGAAAGCCGGTGACCTCGGAAACATCGGTGACGTCCAGTCCGGCTGCCGAAAGCGCCTTATGCGTGCCGCCGGTGGACAGGAGCTTGACGCCACGCGCGGAAAGCGCTCTGGCGAAGTCGACAATACCGGCCTTGTCGGAGACCGACAGAAGCGCAGTCTTTACAGTCACGAGATCCGGAGCGGGGATTTTCTTCGAGGCAACAGCCATGGCACTTTCCTTCTTCGGGCAATTCATCAGCCGACGTCAGCCTTCAAAGCCTGTCGGGAATTGCAGGACATGAGACAAATTGAGCGGTTCGGCGATCTGATCCCGGCAGCGGATATTCCACTGCCCGCCCGTCATCTTCCGGACATGGCGTTATCACGCCTTTGATGCTTTAGGAACCGCTTCTGCCAAATTCAGCTCTGTCTTTCGAAGGACCAGAGAATTTCAGACGAAATGCCGAGCCGGAAAGGCACCGCGATCTGTCGCGACGGGCGTGGTCCGGCAGAAGAGGCGAAGAAGACGTCGTCTTCAATGTCGGCAATCAGGCCCGGCGCGGCGAACAGGAAGCTCGTGCTATCGGGGGCCGTCAGCAGAATTTCGTCGTCGCTTTCCCGGGTAATCCAGATCGAGGGGTGGATGTGGAAGCGGGCGATGGCGATCGCCTGTTCGCCTTCCGGCGGGGGCCCGCCCGCCTTGCGGGTGAAGCTGTCGCGGCCGGTGATCCGTGCGCCATCCTGCGTCAGTGAAATGGAGCGGCGGCAGAACAGGCCGAAGCGGCCGAGATAGCCGTCATGGCGCATGCGCAGCTGGTCCTCGCCATCGGCATCCGTTTCGCGGGCAACATCCACGAGGCTGACGCCGCTGGTTGCGACAGGGCCAAGGAAATCGGAATGCGAAAAGCGCATCGACGAGGTGTTCTCCAGCGTCACTGCGGAATGGGCGGCTGTTGCACGCACCGCCGAACGGATTTCGGCACTGGCGAAATGCGGCAGGCCGGCATTGACGATGAAACGGCTGCTGCCTGCCGACATTTCAAATGCGGTGGCGCCGGCATGGGCGGTTTTCGACAATTCGGTCGAGAGCGGCCTGCCTGCATCGACGATCACCACGGTGGCACCGGCTTCGAGCCGGTGAAAACCGGTATGCGGCAGGGCCCGGAAGGGCTGACCGCCGCTCTCATCATAGCGCAGGATCGCCGAAAGCTCGGTCGCAAGCGTCGGCGTTGCGCCGTTGAACAGCGCCAGGTCGCCGTCGCGGTGGCGGAAGAAACGCAAGGCCGGGTAAATCCGGTCAATCGCGGGAACCAGGCGTTTGGGCAGTGGCAGGTTGAGATTGATATAGGTCTGGCGCAGCGGCAGAAGTTCAAACAGAAGCCTGAGCAAGACCTGTGGATTGCGCGATACATGGCCGCCATCGGCAAGGATCTGGCATTCGAGCTCGAAATCCAGCCGTCTGGCAGCGGCATTGCGGCGGGTCTCGGGAAGGTCGACACAGATCGAGGCCATGGCGAGAGCGATCGCCGTGTAAAGCCGTGTCTCACCGATCGGCATGGTGCGCCATTCGCTGCGCAGATGCTTTTCATGCCGGCCGATCGCTTTCAGGAAGCGACGGTAGAAACCGGTATCTGCGCCGCGCAGGATCACCGTTGAATGGGACAGAAATGCAATCAGACGCCGCGCCGTCACATCCGTTTCCCAGGCTGGCCCGGAGATGCGGCCGTGGTGGCGCAGGAAGCTCAGCACCATCTGGCGGGCATAGAGGCTGGTTTCCTCATCGCGGCGCGCGCGCAGCTGCCGGAGCCAGGAAAAGCTCAAAAGCGCCTCGGCAAAGGCCTCTGTCGGCGGATCGAGCTCGAAGGGCGAAACCCCTTCCGTTTCCAGAACGCCATCGGCAAGGGAGATCAGACCGGACAGAATATGGTCCGCCTCGATCGGGTCGGCGGCATGCAGATCTGTCGGGGCGACAAGCAGGCGGTTTGGCGACGTTCCACCAAGGCTGACCGATGTCAGCCTTCCGATGGCGCCGCGCCGCGTGGCCCGCAGCCATGTCTCGCGCGCGACAAGCCCAGCATAGCGCCATGTCTCGGCCAAGCCAGAAACCAATTGACCCATCCCTGATTATTATCGTTCTTATGCGGAACGCAAAGCGGTTCCGGAAAACCCCTTCTGGACTAAAGCAACCGTCCAAACAAGAGGTTAACAGATTATATCAGTTGCGGGTAAGGGCAACGGCATAAAAGCCGTCAAGCGCGCCTTCCGCTTCCTGTCCCGGCCGTGATGCAGGCGTGGTGCGGATGGCCCCGTCTGCATTGACAAGACCCTCGAGGCCGGCCAGGCCGTCGGCCGGAAAGGCAATCTGTACCGCACCTTCGGCGATGGCGCGGGCGGTGACATTTTCGCCTTCCCGCGGATCGAGCGAGCAGTTGGAAAAGATCAGCACGCCGCCGGGCCGGATCAGATTGAGTGCTGCCATGACCATGGTGAACTGCACGTCGGCCAGTTTTTCGATATCGGCGTCATCCTTTGTCCACAGCACATCCGGGTGGCGGCGGGTCGTGCCGGTGGATGAGCAGGGGGCATCGAGAAGGGCGCAGTCGAACAAGGCGTCCGGCCTGTAATCGAGCATGTCTGCGGCTTGCGTGACGGCGGACAGCTTCAGCCGGTCGAGATTTTCATTGAGTCGCTTCAGCCGGCTTTTCGAGCGTTCCAGCGCCGTCACATCACCGCCCTGCTGGATCAGCTGGGCTGTCTTGCCGCCGGGGGCGGCACAAAGATCAATCACGCGTTTTCCGGAGAGATCGCCGAACAGACGGGCGGGAATGGCCGCTGCTGCATCCTGAACCCACCATTCGCCATCTTCATAGCCAGGCAATTGCGGTACGGGAGCGGAAATCGTCGCCAGCCGGACGGTGCCGCCCGGAAGGACGGTGCCGCCGAGTTTTTCAGCCCAGCCTGCAGCATCCGACTTGACGGACAGATCGATGGTGGGCGGGGTCAGCTGTGCATTGGCGATAATGGCTGCGTCATTCTCGCCGTAAACCGTAACCAGCCGGTCGTAGAACCATTGCGGCATGGCCGGAACATCGGCGATGCGGGTCAGAATACGGTCCTTCTGCCGCGACAGGCGCCGCAGGACGGCATTGACGAGGCCGGCGAAGCGGCGGTTTCGCGGATCGGCGCCCGCCTGTTCCACGGCGATGTCGACGGCGGCGTGATCGGGTACATCGAGATAGAGGATCTGGGCCGCAGCGACACTCAGCACATGGGAAAGCGCGCGCGCGCCGGATGGCAGCGGGCGCTCCAGAAGCCCCTCAATGGCGACATCGATCTGCGGCTTGTGACGCAGTACCGTGTTGATGATCATGCGGGCGAGCGCACGATCCGGACCTGAAAGCGCCAGATAGGCGGCATTGCCATGATCGGCATCGAGCATGCCGTCAAGCGGCACCTTGCGGTCGAGAACGGCCGAAAGGATTTTCGATGCGGCAGCGCGAACGGCGTAGCCCGGCTTCAGTTCCGGCCTAGCATTTTCAGGAAGGGCACCCGCTTTGCGTCCGCCCTTGGCTTTTTTCGACTGTTCGGAACTCACGACCACGGCCCCTTGAACGGCGGTTCACCATCCTTGCCGCGTCCCGTCGGTGGGACAGAACGCGATGCGCGCGTTGCCCGTCCGGGCTCGACCATGGGCGAGGGCTCCGGCATTGATCCGCTGGAGGACATGGCGGTGGAAGACATGCCGGCAATGCCCATCTCCCGGGCCTGTTCGGTCAGTGCGGCGATGCGGTTTCCGGTATCGGGGTGGGTGGAGAAGAGATTGTCCCGGCCGCCGCCGGCCAGTGGATTGATGATGAACATATGGGCAGTTGCCGGATTGCGCTCGGCTTGCGGGTTATGGACCACGGCATTGCCATGGGCGATCTTCTGCAGCGCCGAGGCGAGCCAGAGCGGATTGCCGCAGATCTCGCCACCGCGCTTGTCGGCCGCATATTCGCGGGTGCGGCTGATCGCCATCTGCACGACGGCCGCCGCCATCGGTGCGACGATCATCGCCAGAAGCACGCCGACAAAGCCGAAGGGATTGTTGTTGTCGCGCCGCGCGCCGCCGAAGAAGAAGGCAAAATGGCCGAGCATGGAGATTGCACCGGCAAGCGTGGCGGTGATCGTCATGGTCAGCGTGTCGCGGTGCTGGACATGGGAAAGCTCATGCGCCATCACGCCGGCAAGCTCCTCGCGCGTCAGGATCTGCAAAATCCCGGTTGAGGCTGCTACAGCGGCGTTTTGCGGGTTTCTGCCGGTGGCAAAAGCGTTTGGCTGCGGGTTGTCGTAGAGATAGACCTTCGGCATCGGCAGGCCGGCGCGTTCTGTCAGCTCGGCGACCATGTTGTAGTATTCCGGTGCTGTCTGGGCATCGACCTCGCGGGCCGAATACATGCGAAGCACCATCTTGTCGGAGTTCCAGTAGGAGAAGACATTCATCCCGGCGGCGATGAGAAGCGCAATAAACATGCCGCTCTGTCCGCCGATCATATAGCCGATCGCCATGAAAAGGGCCGTCATGAAGGCCAGTAGCATGGCCGTTCGCACCAGATTCATCAAGGTCTCCGTGGTTCGCTTGCAGGACGGTTTACGCCGCGCGCTCGTTTGCTCTATATAGATGGTCTGCCAAGGCTGCCAGATCAATAATGTCGGGCCAGTCTTATCTGTTACCTTTCAGAAAGGTGCTTTCCATGCAGGAAAACGAGAAAGAGGCCGATCGGCGCGCTGCTGACGCCGATGTCGGGGCGCCTGATGTGGCAGCCCTTGCGGCACTGACGGCCGGCAACGACATGCCCGTCGCCGAGGAAACCTATGAGGAGCGCCGCAAACGCCTGCCGGACGCTGCCAAGCGGGCGCTCGCCGAAGCCGAGGAAAGGCGCGCTGCCGAGAATAAGGCGGCCAGTGCCAAGGAAGTCGGCGGACGCGGCGGTCTCGATCCTGCCCGGTTCGGCGACTGGGAAATCAAGGGCAGGGCAATTGATTTCTGATGGTGCAGGAAAATCTTAACCATGTTGGGAAATAAATCCCATTGACGCCGCGATTAAGCAAGGAATATATTCCTTGCCATGAAACGTCTGACTCTGATCCCTTTTCTGCTTTTTTCCGTCCTCACCACTGCGCGTGAGGGGACGGCGGCGCAGGATATCTATAGCGGTCCCGTAAGGGCCGAGGTGGTTCGTATCATTGATGGCGATACGATCCTCGTTCACGCGCGGCCCTGGCCGGGGCAGATTATCGAAACCTATGTGCGGCTGCGCGGCATTGATACGCCGGAGCTGCATTCCTCCTGTGCCGATGAGCGGCGGGCAGCCGGCGAGGCGCGCGATCTGGTTGCCTCGCTGGTTCATGACGGCGACGAGGTGGAGCTCGAGAAAATTTCCGGTGACAAATATTTCGGCCGTGTGGTCGCCGATGTCACGCTGACCGATCGCAGCGATCTGTCCACGACATTGCTGCGCGAAGGACTTGCCGTCAGCTATGACGGCGGCCGCAAGACCCCCTATCCCTGCCCCGGAAGCTGAATGACTGCATGCGACCGGACAATGGCAAAGGGGCGGGTATTCCCGCCCCTTTGTTGCATTCCTGTTGTCTGGGCTCAGAGCGTGATGACCGTATCGCCACGCCCTTCAAGGAGCGGGCCCTCTGGCTCTGCCGTTTGCGAAATGCCGGCGGCAACGGCGGCAACGGCGGCGATATTCTGCAGGCGGAGCCGCCACGGGCGGCTTCCGTCGCTGACTGTCACGCTCAGTGTCCTGTCCTTGCGGTCTATGGTGATGGACTGGGCAACTTCGCCACCTTCGGCATAGACCGTTGCTGTGGCGCTCCTGCCGTCCCCAAGGGCATAAAGCGCGAATGTCGCGCCTTCGGCATAGTCATAATCGGGCACGTCATCGCGGCCGCCCCAGATGATGAGGCTGTTCGGCCGGACAAAGAGCGGCAGGCTCATGAAGCTGTAGTGATCCAGCCGCCAGCTGCCGCCTTCGACGATCTCATTGGTGAGCAGGTGGGTCCATTGCCCCTTCGGCAAATAATATTCTGCATCGCCTGAATGATCGAGAACCGGGGCGACCAGCAGTTTTTCGCCGAGCATATACTGGCGATCAAGCGGATCGCAGGCCCTGTCTTCCGCAAATTCCAGCATCATGGCACGCATCACCGGCAGACCGGTTTTCGGTGCCTCGACGGCCGCCTCGTAGATCGTCGGCATCAGCGACAGCTTCAGCTTGGTGAAAAAGCGCAGGACGTCGACGGCCTCTTCATCATAGAGCCACGGCACGCGATAGGACTTCGAGCCATGCAGGCGCGAATGGCTCGACAGCAGCCCGAAGGCGCACCAGCGCTTGTAGACGTCGGCTTCAGCCGTTGCCTCGAAGCCGCCGATATCATGGCTCCAGAAGCCAAAGCCGCAAAGCCCGAGCGACAGGCCGCCACGCAGGGTTTCGGCCATGGATTCAAAGTCCGAATAGCAGTCGCCACCCCAGTGAACCGGGTACTGCTGACCACCGGCTGTCGCTGAGCGGGCAAACAGAACGGCCTCGCCCTTGCCCTTCACCTCTTCCAGGGCGTCGTAGACGCATTTGTTGTAGAGGTGGGTATAGTAATTATGCATCTCCTCCGGATCGGAGCCGTCGTGATAGGCGACCTCGACCGGGATGCGCTCGCCGAAGTCGGTCTTGAAGCAGTCGACCCCCTGCGCCACCAGCGCCTTGAGATAGGAGGCATACCAGTCGCAGGCGTCCGGGTTGGTGAAGTCGACGACGGCCTGCCCGGGCTGCCACATGTCCCACTGCCAGACCGAACCATCCGGACGCTTGAGCAGGTAACCGTGTTCCTTGCCTTCGTCGAACAGGCGCGAGCGCTGGGCGATATAGGGGTTGATCCAGGCACAGATGTGCAGGCCGCGTGCCTTGTAGCGGGTCAGCATGTCTTCCGGATCGGGGAAGGTCTCCGGATCCCATTCGAAATCGCACCAGTGCAGGCCGCGCATCCAGAAGCAGTCAAAATGGAACACATGCAGCGGAATATCGCGTTCCTTCATGCCATCGAGGAAACTGGTGACGGTTGCCTCGTCATATTCGGTGGTGAAGGATGTCGTGAGCCACAGACCGAACGACCATTGCTTCGGCAGTGCCGGGCGGCCGGTGAGCCGGGTATAGCGATCAATCACGGCCTTCGGGTCCGGGCCGTCGATCATGAAATATTCCAGCGTCTCGCCCGGCACGGAAAACTGGGCTTTCGACACCTTCTCCGATCCGATTTCGAATTCGACCCGGCCCGGGTGATTGACGAAAACGCCCCAACCGCGATTGGTGAGGAAGAAGGGGATATTCTTGTAGGCCTGCTCGGTGTTGGCACCGCCATCGCGGTTCCACATCTCGACGCTTTGTCCGTTCTTGACGAAGTTGGTGAAACGCTCGCCGAGCCCGTAAACCAGGCCGCCGACGCCGAGTTCAAGCCGCTCGAACAGATATTTCCGGTCATTGTCGTCACGATCAACGGCATAGCCGCCGGCCTTGTAGTCACTGCCGGAAATGACCTTGCCGTCACGCAGGAAATCAAGCCGCCACGGCCCCTTCGTCGCAATCCTGACCGTCAGATTGCCCGAGGTCAGGGATACGAAGGCATCGCCGATCTGAATGTCGGCGGCAAAGCCGTCGTCATGGCTCAGTTCGAATTTCGGGCTGCGATCGACGCCGCCGCGAAAATGCTCGGTGCGGACCCCGATCACGCCTTCCATCGGCGAAAAGAAACGCATGGTGAAGAGCCGTGCGTTGATCTGGGCGGCCCGTTCGACCAGCGGCCAGGCCGATGCATAAACGATGAGCGCACCATCGCGCGCCTCGGCCTCATAGAAGTCGACCGGATGCATCAGGTCGAGATTGTCTGGCACCTGCCAGTTGCCATCAGCAAATTTCATTGTCTCAGATCCTTGTGTTCTCTCCGGAACCGTGCGGCCATCCCCGTCGCAGCTGTTCCGGCTGTCCTCGTGGCCGGCGGCGTCAGAGCCTGACGCCGGTTTCCTGGTCAAAGAGGTGAATGCGTTCAGGGGCGATCCTCAGCCCGAGCGTTGCACCGGGCGTGACGCTCTCGCGGTCGTTGATGACAACGGCGATTTCCGGGTCGCTGTCGGTGAACAGATAGGTGGTCGCGCCGGTCGCTTCGGCCAGCCGCAGGCGCAGTTTCAGCTGCGCTTCGCCCTCCGGCACCAACATCAGATGTTCGGGGCGCAGGCCCACCGTCACCGCCCGTCCGGGCTCAAGCCGGCCGGGATAGTCCAGCAGCTGTCCGCCGGCGATCTCAAGCATCAGCGTATGACCGTTCTCCGCGACCTTTGCCGGGATGAAATTCATCGCCGGTGAACCGACAAAGCCGGCAACGAAGCGGTTGACGGGATTGTCGTAAAGGTCGAGCGGCGCACCTTCCTGCTCGATTTCGCCAGCGCGCATCAGCACCACCTTGTCGGCCATGGTCATGGCCTCGATCTGGTCATGCGTGACATAGACGGAGGTTGCCTTCAGCCGGTCATGCAGGCCACGGATCTCCTTGCGCATGTGAACGCGCAGGGCCGCGTCAAGATTGGAGAGCGGCTCGTCGAATAAAAAGGCCTTGGGGTCACGGATGATGGCCCGGCTCATCGCCACACGCTGGCGCTGGCCGCCTGACAGTTCACGCGGATAGCGCGTCAGCAGATTGGAAAGCCCGGTGGTTTCCGCCACTTCGCGGGCCTTGGCCTGTGCATCCTTCTTCTTTGCACCATGCGTTCTGAGGCTGTAGGTGAGGTTCTCCTCGACCGTCATATGCGGATAGAGGGCATAGGACTGGAATACCATGGCAATGTCGCGGCGGCGGGGCGGGGCCTCGTTCATCCGGTCACCGGCAATGCGGATCTCGCCATGGCTGATCTTTTCAAGCCCGGCCAGCGAGCGCAGCAGCGTGGACTTGCCGCAGCCTGACGGGCCGACGAGCGCGACGAAGGAGCCCTTCTCAATGCTGAGATTGATGTTCTTGAGGGCGTGGTAGCGGCCATAATATTTCTCGACCGCGTCAAATTCGATCTGGGCTGTCATTTCAAAGCTCCCGAGGTCAGGCCGGAGACGATTCTGCGTTGCAGAAGGACGAAGACGGCGAGAATGGGCGTCACATAGATCGAGGAATAGGCCATGATCTTGTCCCACTCGACCGTGTTCGGTCCCATGAAGGTGTTCAGGCCGACACTGGCCGGCTGGTAGATGGCGTCGGCAATGAAGGTCTTGGAATAGACGAATTCGCCGAAGGCCTGCATGTAGATGAGAATGCCGCTGACCAGGATGCCGTTGCGCGCAAGCGGCAGGACAATGTGGAAGAAGGCGCCGATCCGCGAATTGCCGTCGACAAGCGCCGCTTCCTCAAGTTCCATCGGCACGCTCATGAAGGTGGCACGCACCAGCACCACGAAGAAGGGCATGCTCTTTGCAGTGATGCCGAGCACGGTGGCAAAACGGGGATAGTCGAGGATACCGAGCTGCGAGAAGCCGACGAAGATCGGCGTCACCATCAGCGATGGCGGCAGCACCTGAAGCATCAGGATCAGGAACAGGCCGATATCGATCCAGGGATTGCGATAGCGGGCCAGGACATAGGCGGCGCCCGAACCGAGGATGGCGATCAGCACCACCGACCATGTGGCGATATAGAACGAATTCCAGAGGTAGCGCCCCATGCCGCGGCTGACCCAGACATCGGCGAAATTGTGCCATTGTGCCACAGTCGGGATGAAGATCGGCGGAGAGGCAAAGGCTTCCGACGACGTCTTGATCGCTGTGACATACATCCAGTAGAGCGGGAAGAGATAGATGACTGCAAGCAGCAGGGCGCAGACGATCAGGACGGTGTTGCGAAGGGTGGTATTGGTCATCCCCGAACCTCCTGGCGCGTCGAGCGGACATAGTAGACGGCCGCCGCGATCACGATCACGATCATCATGACGGAAACGGTTGCACCGCCAGCGAAATCAAACTCCTGGAACGACAGCTGCCAGGCCCAGTACTGGGCGACGTTGGACGCATTGTTCGGCCCGCCATCGGTGATCGAGGCGAACAGGTCGAACTGCTGCAGCGTGAAGATCAGCCCCAGCGACAACAGCGCGCCAATGGTTGCCCGCATCATCGGCAAGGTGATGGTGTAGAAGCGCCGGAACGGGCCCGCGCCGTCGAGGGCTGCGGCCTCATAGAGGTCCTTGGGAATACCGGCAAGGCCGACCGAGAGCAGGATCATGTTGAAGGAGGTGCCGAGCCAGACATTGGCAACGACCACGCTCCAGAGGGCAAAATCCGGATTGGAGCGCCAGAAAATCGCCTGATCGATGATGCCGAGCTGCATCAGGAAATAGTTGATGACCCCGAAATCGCCCGACAGCAGCCAGTTCCAGATGGCACCGGCAACAAGCCCGGGCATGACCCAGGACACGAGGAACAGTCCACGCAGATAGGTGGAGCCTGGAAAACGCTGCTGGAAGAAGATCGCGAGCCCGAGCCCGAGCAGAAACTGGCCGGCGATCGAGCCGACCACGAAGATCAGCGTATTGCCGAAGATCGGCCAGGTCTGGGGATCCGACAGGATCCGCTTGTAATTGTCGAGCCCGACGAAGGGGCGGATGAGCTGACCCAGGCTGAACATGTCAACATCCTGGAAACTCATCAAAATATTGTAGAGAATGGCGCTGCCGGAGATGGCGATCAGAAAGATCAGCGGAATGCCGATCAGTATGAGGTCGAATCCGCGCCCGTCCCACAATGTCGATAGTCGGTTGCGCATGGCGGTGAAACTCCTAGGGGCCGAGGGCAATACCGGTCCGTTCCCGCACCCCTTCAGGGGTACGGGTTTGCATCAAGGTGGACATCTTGTGCCCGTCTGAGATCAGTTGACGACTTTGTCGATCTTGGCCTGGGCCTGATCAAGCGCGGCCTGCGGTGTCTCTGCACCGGTCAGGGCCTGCTGCAGCGCATCCTGGATGGCCTTTGAAATGGCCGGCCATTCCGGCGACGGGCCGCGCGGCTTTGCATATTTCAGCTGCTCCTGGAAGGTCGCCAGCGCTTCATCCATGTTTGGATTGCCGGTGGAGGGAATATCGACGTTCTCTTCCGGCGGCAGCTGGCCGTAACGCTGGAACATTTCCGGGTCCTGAGAGGCGATATATTCCAGAACCTTGAAGGCTTCCTTCGGGTGCTTGGTCGATTTGAACATCACCCAGTTATAGTCGCCCATGGCTGAGGACCGTTCGGCACCTTCTTCGGGAACCGGCAGAAGGGCGACCTTCCAGTCAAACTTGGCCTCTTTCGACATGCGGTCCAGCTCCCAGGGGCCGGAAATCGACATGGCGGCATTGCCGCTGATGAAGGTGGAGGTCGAATCCCACTGGCTGCGCGAAATGGTGTCGGGTGAGGCGAGGCCTTCGTCAAGGATGGTCTTCCAGACGGTCAGCGCCTTTACGCCGCCTTCGCCATTGACCTTCTGCCAGCTGCCGCCGGCCATCTGCACCCAGGGCAGGAACTGGAACGTGCCTTCTTCCGTGGCCTCGGCAGAAAAGGCCAGACCGTAGACACCCTTGTCCTTGTCGGTCAGCTTGCGGGCGTCGTCGACCAGTTCATCCCAGGTCTTCGGCGGCTCGGCAATGCCGGCGGCTTTGAACATGTCCTCGTTATAGTAGAGCGCAATCGTGTTGGTCGATTTCGGCACGCCATAAAGCTTTCCGTCCCACGTCGCCGAGGCAACCGGTCCGGGATAATAGTCGTCGATATGGATGACGTCGGAGCCCTTCACCATGTCGGTCATGTCGTAGAGTGCGCCCTTGGAGGCCATCAGTGCATTGAAGGGCACATCAACAGCGTAGATATCGGGCGCCTTGCCGACGGCATAGGCACGCATCACGTCGCTCAACAGGTCGGAGAACTGCAGCTGACGGTATTCGACATGGATGTCGCTCTGGCTCTTGTTGAAGTCATCGACAATCTGCGGCGCCGGCTGGCCGGTGCGATCGACAGCCCAGAGCTGGATGTTGACGGGATCGGCAAAGGCCGGTGCGGCAACCGAAAGGCTGGCCAGGGCTACCGTGGTAAGGGCAATCTTGTGGAAATGCGTCATGAAGTCCTCCCGAAACTTCGATGTCAGAATTGATGGCTCGTCGGCGCAGGCTCGGGCGATTCTCCCAGTTCGCGGCCTGATTGCTTTCAAGGCAATTTCGGCTCTTCACGTTGGAAAATGCTCGTAACGGGCGCCGTAAACGTTTACGACGATAGACCTGCAGAATGCGAAGTGTCAATAGATGTACGTCACTCACGGGAGGAAAACGTGAAATGAAAGGGATTCGCCAGCTCGCTGAGCATCTCGAAATCTCGATCGGGACGGTGTCGCGGGCCCTGAACGGAAAGGCGGATGTCAATCCCGAAACGCGGCGCCGGGTGCTGGAAGCGGCAGAGCGGCTCGGCTATGTGCCCAACCAGGCCGGCCGAAGCCTGCGGCAGGGCGCGAGCCGGACGGTCGGGCTGATCCTGGAGCAGGATTCGGCGGTCGGTTCAGCGTCGGAGAATTTCTTTCCGCGCGTTATCAGTGGTCTGCAGGCGGTGCTGGCTCGCCATGGCCTTGATCTGATCCTGCTGCTCTGTCCGCGTGATGAGGCGCAGGATGCCTATCTGAAGCGCATGGTTGCGCGCCGGATTGTCGATGCGGTGATCATTTCGGCAACACGGGTTGTCGATCCGCGCTTTGCCTTTCTCAAGCGGGCCGGCATGCCCTTTGTCGCGCTCGGGCGCAGCCAGTCGGCCGGAGCCGATGCGCGTTGGATTGATCTCGATTTCGAGGGCATTGCTGAACAGGCGGTCGAGCGGCTTTATGATCGCGGCCATCGCCGGATCGCGGTTGCTGTTCCCGATACCGAGGTCAATCTCTGCCAGCTGTTCCTCAATGGCTACCGCCGTGGCCTTGCTGCACGCGGTCTCGCCTTCGATCCGGAGCTGGTCTTCCGGGCCCCGGGGCAGGAAAGTGGCGGCTATGCGGTGGCAAGCCGCATCCTTGCGCTGGAGCCGCGGCCGACCGCCATCATTCTCAATGCCGAGATGATGTCGGTCGGGCTTTATCGGCGGCTCGGCGAGGAAGGGCTTGTGCCGGGCAGGGATCTGGCCATCATCGCCGAACGCGAAAGCCCGGTCGGCCGCTTTCTGCTGCCGCGGGTCACCTGCTTCGGCCTGGATGCCGAGGCCGTGGGGACGCGGCTTGGCGAAAGCTTGCTGTCGACCCTGCCGGCCTTTGCCGAGGAATATGCCGGAACGGCGCCGCAGATCGTTTGGCCGATGGAGCTTGTCGAAGGTGAAAGCGATCCGCCGTCTGTCGGCGCTTGAGCGTTGCGGCTTGGCGCTCAGGTGAAGCGCAGTGCCGAAAGTTGCTGCAGTGCGGCCGCGCAGATCTCTTCCGGTGTGCCAGCGATCGGCACGGCAACGACGCCGGTTTCGCCCGTTGGCACTTCCAGCGTTGCGATCTGGCTTTTCAGCAGCGACAAGGGCATGAAATGGCCTTCGCGCCGGCTCATGCGGGCGGCAAGGACATCCTCCGTGCCCTCGAGATAGACAAAGGCGAGTGGTCCGCCGGTGGCCTTACGCAACCGGTCGCGATAGGCTCTTTTCAGGGCCGAGCAACTGACGATGACTGGCGTGCCGCTGGCAACCGCTTCACTGAGGACGGCACCGATTTTGTCCAGCCAGGGCCAGCGGTCATCGTCGTCAAGCGGAATGCCCTTGCGCATCTTCTCGATATTGGCACGCGGGTGCAGGGCATCCCCCTCGATGAAACGGGCGCCGATCCGCGCCGCCAGCAGCGCGGCGGTTGAAGATTTGCCGCAGCCGCTGACACCCATCACGATGATCGCGTCAGCCGCCATACCGTCGATTTCAACTTCGTCCATGATCACGCCTCTTCCTGTTTTCGTCTAAATCTCAGCAGGGGCACCGAATGGTGATGTCAGCGATTTTCTGGGGCTGTGCAGGCAGGAGAATTACTGCCAATTGCGCTGCCGTCAACTGTTCTGCCGGCAATGCCGGCGGCGTATCCGGTCTTTACGAAGCTGAAAAGCAAAAAGGCTCTCGTTTTTCCCGAAAGCCTTTTTGAAACAAAGAATTGGATGGTGGGCGTGACAAGGATCGAACTTGTGACCCCTACGATGTCAACGTAGTGCTCTCCCGCTGAGCTACACGCCCATCCGTGGCGCGGTGTATTTCAAAATCTGGCCGCCGCGTCAATAGCTTTTTGAAGCTTTTTTGTCGGTGGCCGATATTACAGGCAAAAGCGCCGTTCAGGCCGCCAGAACTTTTTCCACTTCGTCAACCAGATCGCGCAGATGGAAGGGCTTGGACAGCACCTTTGCGTCGCGCGGGGCCTGCGAATCGGCATTGAGCGCGACAGCGGCAAAGCCGGTGATGAAGATCACCCTGAGGTCCGGGTCGAGTTCGGTCGCACGGCGTGCCAGTTCGATCCCGTCCATCTCTGGCATGACGATATCGGTCAGCAGCAGCGAGAAGGGTTCTTCGCGCAGCCGGTCATAGGCGCTGGCGCCGTTATCGAACGATGCGACCTGATAGCCCGCCCGTTCCAGCGCCTTGACCAGAAAGCGGCGCATATCATTGTCATCTTCGGCAAGAAGGATCTTGAGTACCATTGAGCTTAACCATCCCCGGAATACCGGCATTTATCCCAGCCCCCTTGATAGGCCTGGCCGGGTAAACAAGCGGTGAAGACGTCGCCTCATCCTGCATCAGTGCAGGGCTTGGCAGCGTCGAATCGACCGCTTAAGATTTCATGCCGAAAACAGCGACAGAAGGCAACATGAACGACGACAATGAGGGGGGCGATGCCCCTGTGGGTGAAACTTTATATTTCGAGGTGATCCGGCCGGAGGTGCAGACCGTGCCGCTGGTCTTCAACTCGCCGCATTCGGGCCGCGTCTATCCGCCGGCCTTTCTGGCCGCCGCGCGTCTTGATGCGCATGAGGTGCGCCGATCGGAGGATGTCTTCGTTGACGAGCTCTTCGCAGCGGCACCGGCCTGTGGGGCGCCGTTGCAGCGCGCCTTCTTTCCGCGCGCCTTCCTCGATGTGAACCGGGAGCCTTACGAGCTCGATCCGCGCATGTTTGATGGCGATCTGCCGGCTCATGCCAATACGACATCGGTGCGCGTTGCCGCGGGTCTTGGCACCATTCCGCGCATTGTTGCGGAAAATATGGATATCTATGAAGACCGTCTGCCGGCGGAAGAGGCTGCATTTCGCATCGACAATATCTACAAGCCCTATCATGCCAGCCTGAAGACATTGCTGCGCGAGACAAAACGCGATTTTGGTCATGCCATTCTGGTCGATTGTCATTCCATGCCCGGTTCGGTGTCGGCCGGCAGCTATCGGCGTAAGCCGGATATCATCATCGGCGACCGGTTTGGCACCAGCGCATCGCGCGCACTATCCTATGCGGCGGTATCGATCTTCGAGCGGATGGGCTTTTCAACCGTCTACAACAAGCCCTATGCCGGCGGCTTCATCACCGAATATTACGGGCGGCCCGCCAATGACGTGCATGCCCTTCAGGTCGAGGTGTCACGAAGGCTTTATGTCGATGAGGAAACGCTTCAGCGCCGGCCGGAATTTCCTGCGCTGAAACAGGCGCTGACCCTCTTTATTGCCGAGTTCGCGCTGCAGGCCGCCGAAATTCTCGGCGCGCCGCGTCTCGCTGCCGAATAACGGGCCCTATTGCCGGTCATGTTTCGAAAAAAAACCGCGCCTCGGGCGCGGTTAAGTCTAGGGAGGAAACACCCAAGGAGGGTATTCACAGTCGAAAGACTGTAAGTTCACAATACTGTCGCCTTACAATAATGTCAAGCTTGGCTGCCTGAAATTTACGCAAAGGGCAATAGTGCTCAAAAAATAGCCTTTCTGCCGTTTCTTTGATCGGCGCAAGCCGCATTGTCGCTCGCGACAGCGGGTGAGGTTGATCTGTCTGGAAAGATCCTGTGATCGGCTGGAGCCTGCGGCAAAAATAACGCTTAGCGCGACGATCTGATTCCATCGGATCAAAAAGCTCTCTGGAGCGCCGTGCATCCTTTTGGACGCAGCAGGAAGCTCTATCTTATTGAATCTACGCATCGTTCTTTTCGAAAATCGATTCCGGTTTTCGAGCCGATGCGCTAGGATGGGCATGACCGCCGAATATTTCTGCAAGGACCCTTTTGATGTTTCCCGATCGTGATTTCTTTTTCCGCCTGGCTGACGCCGCCAGAGCTGAGACCCTTCCGCGTTTTCGCAGCCGGCTCAGCATCGACAACAAGGAGAAGGGCGGGTTCGATCCGGTGACCGAGGGCGATCGCGCAGCGGAAGCAGCCATCCGGGCATTGATTTCCGAAGTCTTTCCCGATCACGGCATATTGGGGGAGGAGCATGGCAATGTCGGCCTTGATCGCGAATATGTCTGGGTCATCGACCCGATTGACGGAACGCGCGCCTTCATCTCCGGGCTGCCGGTCTGGGGAACGCTGATCGGGCTCTATCGCAATGGCCGCGCCTTCATGGGGCTGATGGATCAGCCTTTCACCGGCGAGCGCTTTTTTGCTGACGGCGAGATGACGCATTATGCCGGGCCCGGCGGCGATGTGACCCTCAAGACGCGCGATTGCGGCGGGCTTGCCAATGCCACGCTTTTCACCACCTCTCCGCGGATCATGGAGGCTCGGGCGCTGGAGCGTTATAACCGGCTTGAGAACGAGGTCCGGCTCGCCCGCTACGGGACGGATTGCTATGCCTTTGCCATGGTCGCGGCCGGACATGTGGACCTGGCTGTCGAGAGTGGCCTGAAACCCTATGATATTGCAGCGCTTATTCCGCTGATCGAGCAGGCTGGCGGTGTCATCACCAGCTGGAGCGGCGGCCGGCCGGAACAGGGTGGTGATATCGTCGCCGCCGGAAGTGCCGGCCTGCATGCAGAAGCGCTGGCAATTCTCAACGGTTGAGATTTTCACCAAGAAAATCAACGATGGCGGTTATTGCCTTTGCCCGCAACGGATCTCTCTCCTGCAGGATTTCATGGCCCGCTCCGGGAATTTCCACCAGCCGGCATGTCTTGATCTGTCTGGCAATGCGTCGCTGGGTGGCGGGCGGGATGATCGTGTCGCGCCCGGCCGACAGCAAGAGCACAGGCAACTCGATCCGGGACAGCGCATGCGGACGGGTGATGCGGGCGATCTGCCCCAGTGCCTCGGCAACCCAGCCGAAGGTCGGGGCACCGAGAATGTAATTCGTGCCGCGGGCCGCCTCCATATTGCGCTGATAGCGGTCTTGGTCCGAGGTCAGCGATTGCTGGGCAAAGCCGGGCGGTTCTTCATGGCGGCCGACGGGGCGTGCGGCAAAGCCGATCATCGCCAGTGCGCGGGCAATCGGACGCAGCGCAGCCGCCGGCAGCTGTCGCCCGGCCAGGCCGGTAAAGGGCGCACAAAGGATCAGTCCGGCAAGTTTATGCTGCAATTGTGCGGCTGCTGAAAGTGCTATCAACCCGCCAAGCGAATGGCCCATGAGGAAGAAGGGCGCCGGCAGGCCGGCCTTTCGCACCTGATCGATGAAAGCCTTAAGATCTTCCGTATAGTCGCTGAAGCGGTTGACATGCCCGGCGCGCTGATCGGCCGTGATGCGTGTCGAGCCGCCCTGGCCGCGCAGATCAAGCACGGCACAGGCATAGCCGGCCTGGCCAAGATCAGCAGCGGTCTCGTGGTACTTCTCGATATATTCGGAGCGTCCGGTGACAATCAGGACCGTTGCCGATGCGGCGGGCGCGGGAAAGAGGCCAAAGCGCAGCCGGATCCCGTCCGGGCGGGAAAGCCAATTCGTCTCGTGGCCCCTGGGGGCGTGATTCTGGAGCATGTGATTCTGGGGCGTGTGATCTTGCAATGGCAATGCCGACAAAGTCTGAAACGGGTCACCGGCATCAAGAATGCCTGAACGGGCATATAGTCGCTGCGCCAGCTGTTTCAATCGATCATGACGAGGATCAGAAAAGAACCGGAACCGTCCGCTTATACAGGGGTAGAAGCGGGAGGTTCCGGTCAAGAAGATCGCCAATACTGGGTCAAGAGTATTGACGATGCCGGGACGGGTGCGCCGTAATCCCGGCCAGAAAGAGATGCAACAGATAAGCTGAACGCAACGACAACAGGCTATTCAGATCCGGTTCATAAACGCCAAACCGTTTTGGAAATGCCTTGATCATCAGATGCTGTTCGATCCCCCGCTCCTCTTGTCCGAGCGCAATTGTAGCCTCTTGAAATGGTTTGAGGCAATACCCAACTTTTCGATACGCGGATGCCGAATGGGTTCGCATCCGCCACCGGTCGTTGCCGCTTACGGGACACCGGTTGGTTAACATCGCAAAGTCGCTCAAAGGAGGACATCATGCGTAACGTTGATTTTTCGCCGCTCTATCGTTCCACGGTTGGTTTCGATCGCCTGTTCAATCTTCTGGACACGATGGGCCAGCCCGACCAGTCGCCTGCCTACCCCCCCTACAATATCGAACGCACCGGTGAGAATGCCTATCGCATCTCCATGGCCGTTGCCGGTTTCGGTGAAAACGAGCTTTCGATCGAAGCCCATGCCAATGTGCTGACGGTCAAGGGTGAAAAGCTCGAGGAAGAGGATGAAGGCAGCGAATATCTCTATCGCGGCATTGCCAAGCGCGCATTCGAGCGCCGCTTCCAGCTTGCCGATCACATGGAAGTGCGTGGCGCCTCACTGAAGAATGGCCTGCTGCATGTGGAATTGCTCCGCAATATTCCCGAAGCCATGAAACCGCGCCGTATCGCCATTGAGACGAGCGCCGGCGAAGGGATGAAGACCATTCCGGCCGAAGTGAAACGCGAAGAGGCCATGACGGCCGCCTGATAAGGCCATCCTGCCCTGCAGATTTTTGTGACGGCGCCCGTTCAGGGCGCCGTCTTCGTTGGTCGATGCACATGGCACAATGTCGCCAGAAGCCGATCCAGCGACACGGCACCAGCACCATAAAAGGCGAGCTGCACCAGCGGGATGGTCCACAGGAGACGCTGATCCAGAATGACTGCATCCGGGAAGCGGTCGAAAAGCGCACCGATCGTCGCCGCATCGACCTGATGAACGGTGATGTCGACCAGGCTCATCACCGCGAGAAAGCAGATCATGCCGAGCGCTGCGATCCGGGTGAAAAGCCCGAACACGATCAGCAGCGGCAAAGTGATTTCCGCATAGGTGCCGAGCAGGACGATCATCCCCCAGGGAAAGGGGCCAATCTGAGACAGATCGCCGCCGGCAGCGTCAACGGCGGGCAAGGCGATCTGGTACCAGGCCGATGCACGGATATGAAAGAAGCCGAAAAATCCGGGCTCCACCTTGGTGCGGAACGCGCTGATGAAGAAAGGCAGCAGCACGGCTGCAAAAACGAAGCGCGCGAAAAGCCCGGGAAGCCAGTCCTTCAGTCTCCTGTCAGACCATGCCACCGCACAGTTGTGCAGGCGTCTCAGAAGGTGGATCGCTGTCATGAGTGCATCTCCTGCGCGATGGCGGCAAAGGCGCCGGATGAAAGCATCACCGAGAAGCCGGCTGACGGTGCGAAGTCCGGGTCGAATTCCAGGGCCGCATCGAGGGCTTCGGCAAGGGGGCAGCGATTGAGAAGCGCGGTGACAAAAGGAATGGCGCCGCCTTCCAGTATGTCCAGTTCCACATCAAAGGCCGGGCGCGTTACCAGCACCGTTTGCCGCGGTGACGGGTCAAAGCCATCCAGACCGGTGCCGCTTCTGAAGCGTTTGACAATGGTTGCCGCCGAAGAGGAAAGGGAGATAAGGGCAGCAGCCGGGTGCGCGGCAAGCCGCAGGGCGCCAAGCTTTTCAGGGGGGATTGCCGTGAGGGTCTCTGCAGCAAGTGTCTGGCAATCCGCGGCGTGAAAGGCCGTCAGCACCGCACGTTCGACCCGGGCGACATCGGCGAGAAAGAACAAGGTTTGCGAAAGCGGACTGTGCTGGAGAAAGTCCGGGAAATCATGGCCGTATTCCGCCAGAACGGGTGAGGCCGGCGGGCTTTTGCGGATGAAGTCGCGCGCCAGTGTCGCAAATGTCGTGCTGCCGACAAGATCTGCGGTGGCCGGGAAAATGGCGCGCAGCGCCTCGGTCAGGCCGACGGTTACATTGTTGCGGTAGACGGCAAGGCGCGTGGCTGCAGCACCGCTGAACGGGTGGCGGATCGTGTCCGGCGCCACAGCTTCGGGGTCGAGCAGGGCGGTGGCAAAGGATCCCGTGCGGTAAGGTTCACCCATGTCGCACCCCCAGAAGCAGACGGTTGCCTTCTTCATTCATGATGGTTTCGGCGCGGATTGCCTCGCGCATCAGCACCGGCCATTCGGGAATGGCGTTGTCCCATTCGATCAGTGTCGGCAGCGGACCGGTGCGGGCGATGACAAAGGCGTAGAGTGCCCAGACGGGGTCTGCGACCGGACGGTCATGGGCATCGATCAGCAGCCGGTGGCCGTCGTCATCGTCTTCTTCCGCATGGCCGGCAAGATGGATCTCGCCGATCCGCTCCAAGGGAAAGGTCTTCAGATAGGCAAGCGGGTCAAAGCCGGTATTGATGGCCGAGACATAGACATTATTGACATCCAGAAGCAGTCCGCAGCCGGACCTGCGGCTCACCGCTTCGAGGAATTCGGTCTCGCTGAGTGTCGAACTGTCGAAGACGAGGTAGCTTGAGGGGTTTTCAAGCAGGATCTGCCGGCCGAGGGCGGTCTGGATCTGATCGATATGGTCGACGACGCGATCGAGCGTCTCCCGGTTATAGGGCAGCGGCAACAGATCGTTGAAATAGGCACTTTCATGGGTGGACCAGGCCAGATGTTCGGATACCAGCCCGGGCTCATAGCGGCTGACGACCTGTTTCAGCCGTCCAAGATGGGCGGAATCGAGATCGCGCCCGCCGCCGATCGACATGCCGACGCCGTGAACCGAGAGCGGAAAATCCGCGCGCATGCGCGACAGGATCCGGTGCGGATGGCCACCGGCACCCATATAATTCTCCGCATGGACCTCGAGAAAGCCAATCCGGTGCTCGGCCGCAAGAATGGCGTCGGCATGGCTGGTCTTGAAACCGGCGCCGGCGCGGGCGGGAATGGTCGCATTGTCCTGAAAATTGGGCATGGTCACCTCCTGCACCATGCGCGGACCGGCGCGGGATGCTCCGGTCCGCGGCGGGGATCACATTTCGGGCAGGTCGCGCGTCAGCGGGGTGAGCGAGCCCATGCGTTCGCCCGGCAGCATCATCTTGGTGCAGGAGCCTTCGGCGACATATTTCCAGGAATTGCCCTGATAATCGACCTTGGACGTGCCGGCGCAGGTGGTGCCGGGGCCGGCGGCGCAATCATTCTGGCCGGCAAGGGCCACGCCATAGCATTTGGCATCGGCAGCGCTGGCCGGCGCCGTGGTGGCAAGGCCGGCAGCGGCAACCATCAGGGCACCGGCAAGGGCGGTCGCGGT
This sequence comes from Martelella sp. HB161492, assembly GCF_013184775.1. GTDB lineage: Bacteria > Pseudomonadota > Alphaproteobacteria > Rhizobiales > Rhizobiaceae > Martelella. The sequence goes on along the minus strand of NZ_JAATVV010000001.1, from coordinate 523,090 downwards.
CAGTTTCGTATCGGTCATGGTCTTCTCCTCGTTTTCGGCCCGTCGGGGGCCGTCCCTCAGGCATCTGCCTGCGAGGAGAAGTGTGGTGCGTTCGGCCTTCAACTGGAAATCAATGCCGCGGCACTCAGGGATCACGCCGGATGACGGAGCCGTCATCCGGCGAACACGGGCGTTCACCTGCACGTGAGCGTTGTGTCACTTCATGTAGGTCAGCACCTGGTCGACTTCCTGGCTGGTCGTGGCAAAGCTAGTCACCAGCCGGACCAGCATTTCGCCGGGTTTGACGAGGTCGGGCGTATCGACGGGAACCAGCCAGTCATGGAAGCGGGCGCCGGCGCCCCAGGCCTCCTGAACACTTTTTTCCGGCAAGATGACAAACACCTCGTTGGATTGGGTGTCCCAGGCCAGCCGTGCCGTTTTTGACGCTGTGATCGCGGTGCGCAGACGGTCGGCCATGGCGTTGGAATGGCGGGCGAGGTCGAGCCAGAGGTCATTTTCGAAATAGCCGTCAAACTGCGCCGAGATGAAACGCGTCTTGGAGAAAAGCTGGGCGGCGCGCTTGCGGATATAGGGCATTTCCCGGGCCTTTTCCGGATGCATGAAGACAATCGCCTCCGCGCACCAGCAGCCATTCTTGGTGCCGCCGAAGGAAAGAATGTCGACGCCGCGCTTCCAGGTCATTTCGGCCGGCGTGCAGCCGAGCGCGACCAGCGCATTGGCAAAGCGGGCGCCGTCCATGTGCAGTGGCAATTCATGGTGGCGGGCGATGTCGGCGACGGCATCAATCTCATCCAGACTGTAGACGGTGCCGATCTCGGTGGACTGGGTCAGCGACACCGCCATGGGCTGGCCGTGATGGATGAAGCCGGCCGGATAGCGGGCGATGGTCTTTTCCAGCGCCGTCGGATCGATCTTGCCATTGGCGCCGGAGACGGTCGCCAGCCGGCCCCCGGTGGTGAAATATTCCGGCGCGCCACCCTCGTCATTGGCGATGTGGGCCTCGCGGTGGCAGAACACCACCCCGCCGGGGCGGCCGATTGCAGACAGGGACAGCGAATTGGCCGCCGTGCCCGTGCCGACGAAAAAGACGGAAACCTCGCGTTCGAAAAGCGTGTTGAAACGGTCTTCAATGCGCCGGTCCAGCGTTGAAGTGCCATAGGCTGCGGCAAAGCCCGACTGTTCGCGATTGAGGGCTTCGCCGATGGCGGGGTGGGCGCCGGCCCAGTTGTCTGAGGCAAAATACATGATCGATCCTGACTTTATATTCTATGTCCGCTCGGGAGGGCGGCGGCACTATCGGCCAAGTCCTGATCGAAGAAAAGGGCTAATGCTTGGCGCGGCCTGAAGATCGGCCGCAGGCGGAATGATGCAGGAAATTGCGCTGGCGGCGGCTTTGGGCTGAATTTCGCGCATATTTGGCCGCAATTTTCTCACTCTGTCCCGCATGGGTGGTGTTTGCGCAAGAAAGTTGCTTGATCCGGTTATGTTTGGTAATTTACGCTCGCATCGGCGACAGAATGTTTACGATTTCACTTGCCATCATCAAAACTTTCTGGCATATCAAGCGGTGATAGGACAGTTATGCTGTCCTATTTTTCTGTCTGGAGTAGCAGAATTGTCGCGCAACATTTCCGAGGGGCTGACGCAGGCCGAATTTTGCGTCTATAATCGAACCGGAAGCGGCAAGGTTGCGGCGTGGCCGAAAAAAACGGCGGGTCGTGTGACACACCGGTTCGGTTTCTGGTCGGGTCCGGTATCAGGGAAATAAGAATTACGTGCAACGTCCGGTGAGCTGCGTTTGGAACGCTGCCGAAGTCCGGGCGGTCCGGTAACGCCTGCCTGTGTCAGGCTTGAAGGAGGTCTTGAATGACGAAGATGACGCCATCCGCGCTCACTGGTGAAAACGTAGCTGCTGTTGATGTGAAAGCTGCCGCCAACAAAGCTGCCGAAGGCCGTCTGAACAAACGTCAGGGCCTTTATGATCCGCGCAACGAACATGATGCCTGCGGCGTCGGCTTCATCGCCCACATGAAGGGTGAGAAGTCGCATCAGATCGTCAAGGACGGTCTTTTCATTCTCGAAAACCTCACCCATCGCGGCGCCGTCGGCGCTGATCCGCTGATGGGTGACGGTGCCGGCATTCTGATGCAGATCCCCGATCGCTTTTTCCGTGAGGAAATGGCGGCGGAAGGCATCGTGCTGCCCAAGGTTGGCGAATATGCCGTCGGCTATTTCTTCCTGCCGCGCGACGAAGCCAAGATCGCCCATTACAAGGACGTGATCCGCAAGGTCATCGAAGACGAGGATCAGGTTTTCATCGGCTTCCGTGAAGTGCCGGTCGACAATTCGTCGCTGTCCAAGGCGCCGGATATCGCTGCGACCGAGCCCTATCACCTGCAGGTCTTCATCGGCGCCGGCAAGCGTGCCGATACCAATGCCGCCTTCGAGCGCCGGCTGTTCATCCTGCGCAAGGTCATTTCCAACGCCATCTATAATGAGGGCAATGGCGAGGAGACCGGTTTTTACGCCGTGTCGCTGTCGTCATCGACCATCGTCTACAAGGGCATGTTCCTCGCCTATCAGGTCGGCAGCTATTACAAGGATCTGTCCGATCCGCGGGTGGAAACGGCCGTGGCTCTGGTGCATCAGCGCTTCTCGACCAACACTTTCCCGTCCTGGAAGCTGTCGCATCCCTATCGCATGGTCGCTCATAACGGCGAGATCAACACGCTGCGCGGCAATGTGAACTGGATGGCGGCACGTCAGGCCTCGGTCTCCTCGCCGCTGTTCGGCGAGGACATCACCAAGCTGTGGCCGATTTCCTATGAGGGGCAGTCGGATACGGCCTGTTTCGACAACGCGCTCGAATTCCTGGTGCAGGGCGGCTATTCGCTCGCCCATGCGGTGATGATGCTGATCCCGGAAGCCTGGGCCGGAAACCAGTCGATGAGCCCGGAACGCAAGGCCTTTTACGAATATCATGCCTCGCTGATGGAGCCATGGGACGGTCCCGCCGCCGTTGCCTTCACGGATGGCCGTCAGATCGGCGCGACGCTGGACCGCAACGGCCTGCGCCCGGCCCGCTATTTGATCACCAAGGATGACCGCATCATCATGGCCTCCGAAGCCGGCGTTCTGCCGGTTGCCGAGGAAAACATTGCGGCCAAGTGGCGCCTGCAGCCCGGCAAGATGCTGCTGATCGACATGGACAAGGGCCGCATCGTCTCTGACGAGGAAATCAAGTCGGAACTGGCCGGCAAGCATCCCTATCAGGACTGGCTGGCCCGCACCCAGCTGATCCTTGAAGAGCTGAACCCGGTTGAACCGCGCGCGTTGCGCCGCGACGTGTCGCTGCTCGACCGCCAGCAGGCCTTTGGCTACAGCCAGGAAGACACCAAGCTGCTGATGTCGCCGATGGCGACCACCGGCCAGGAGGCGATCGGCTCGATGGGGACGGATACGCCGATTTCGGCGATGTCCGACAAGTCGAAGCTGCTTTACACCTATTTCAAGCAGAACTTCGCCCAGGTCACCAACCCGCCGATCGATCCGATCCGCGAAGAGCTGGTGATGAGCCTTGTCTCCTTCATCGGCCCGCGGCCCAATATTCTCGATCACGATGGCGCCTCGCGCGAAAAGCGTCTTGAAGTCCGTCAGCCGATCCTGACCAATGGCGACCTGGAAAAGATCCGCAATATCGGCCATACCGAGGATCGTTTTGACACCAAGACGCTCGATATCACCTATGATGCGAGTGAGGGCGATGCGGGCATGCCGGCGATGATCGACCGGCTGTGCGAGCGGGCGGAAGCGGCCGTGCGCGGCGGTTACAACATCATCATCCTGTCGGATCGCCAGATCGGACCGGATCGTATCGCGCTGCCCGCCCTTCTGGCGACGGCTGCCGTCCACCATCACCTGATCCGCAAGGGGCTGAGAACCTCGGTGGGTCTCGTGGTGGAATCGGGCGAGCCGCGCGAAGTGCATCATTTCTGCTGTCTGGCGGGCTATGGCGCCGAGGCCATCAACCCCTATCTCGCCTTCGATACGCTGGCAGACATGCACAGCAAGGGTCTGTTCCCCAAGGAAGTCGATTCCAGCGAAGTGATTTATCGCTATATCAAGGCGATCGGCAAGGGCATGCTCAAGGTCATGTCCAAGATGGGCATTTCGACCTATCAGTCCTATTGCGGCGCGCAGATCTTCGATGCGATCGGCCTTTCGGCGGCGTTCGTCGAACGCTTCTTCTTCGGCACGGCATCGATGATCGAAGGCGTCGGCCTCAGCGAAATCGCTGAAGAAACGGTGATGCGTCACCGCTCTGCTTTCGGCAAGGACCCGATCCTGTCCTCGACGCTCGATATTGGCGGCGAATATGCCTATCGCATGCGCGGCGAGGCGCATGCCTGGACGCCGAATGCGGTGGCCGAGCTGCAGCACGCCGTGCGCGGCAATGCGCGCGACCGTTATGACGCCTTCTCGCGGATGGAAAACGAGAGCGCGCTCCGGATGAACACCATCCGCGGCCTGTTCCGCGTCAAGTCGGCGGAAGAACTTGGCCGCAAGCCGGTGGCGATTGAAGATGTCGAGCCGGCCAGCGAAATCGTCAAGCGTTTCGCCACGGGCGCCATGTCCTTTGGCTCGATCTCGCGTGAAGCCCATACGACGCTGGCGCGGGCGATGAACCAGATCGGCGGCAAGTCGAATACGGGTGAAGGCGGCGAGGAAGCCGAGCGCTATCTGCCGCTCGCCAATGGTCAGCATCCGGCTGAACGCTCGGCGATCAAGCAGGTTGCTTCCGGCCGGTTCGGCGTGACGACGGAATATCTCGTCAATGCCGACATGATGCAGATTAAGGTCGCTCAGGGTGCCAAGCCCGGTGAGGGCGGCCAGCTGCCCGGCCACAAGGTGGATGCGACGATCGCCAAGACCCGTCACTCAACCCCGGGTGTCGGCCTGATTTCGCCGCCGCCGCATCATGACATCTATTCGATCGAGGATCTGGCACAGCTGATCTTCGACCTGAAGAACGTCAACCCGACGGCTGATGTCTCGGTCAAGCTGGTCTCCGAAGTCGGTGTCGGCACGGTTGCAGCCGGTGTCGCCAAGGCGCGGGCCGATCATATCACTGTCTCCGGTTTTGATGGCGGTACCGGCGCTTCGCCGCTGACCTCGCTGAAACATGCCGGCAGCCCCTGGGAAATCGGCCTGGCCGAAACCCAGCAGACGCTGGTGCTGAACGGCTTGCGTTCGCGCATTGCCCTGCAGGTTGATGGCGGTCTGAAGACCGGCCGCGACGTGCTGATCGGCGCAGCGCTTGGTGCCGATGAATTCGGCTTCTCCACCGCGCCGCTGATCGCGGCGGGCTGCATCATGATGCGCAAGTGCCATCTGAATACTTGTCCCGTGGGCGTTGCCACCCAGGATCCGGTGCTCAGAAAGCGCTTCAAGGGCACGCCGGAACATGTGGTCAACTACTTCTTCTTCGTTGCAGAAGAGCTGCGCGAGATCCTGGCTTCGCTTGGCTTCACCCGTCTGGATGACGTGATCGGTGCTGTCGAAATCCTCGACAAGGATGAGGCGATTGCCCACTGGAAATCCCGCGGGCTCGATTTCTCGCGGATCTTCCACCGGGTTCCGGCCGAAAAGGACGAAACCTGCTGGACCATGCGCCAGAAGCATCCGATCGACGATATTCTCGACCGCAAGATGATCGAGAAGGCCATGCCGGCACTTGAAAGCAAGGAACCGGTCGCCTTTGACATCGACATCAAGAATGTCGACCGTTCGGCGGGGGCTATGCTGTCGGGCGAACTGGTCAAGCGCTGGAACCACAAGGGGCTCAAGGAAGACACGATTTCGGTCACGCTGCATGGCACGGCCGGCCAGTCCTTCGGCGCTTTCCTTGCCAATGGCATCACCTTCGATCTCGTCGGCGATGGCAATGACTATGTCGGCAAGGGGCTTTCGGGCGGCAAGATCATCGTCCGGCCGCCCGCGAATTCGCCGATCGTTCCGGAACAGTCGATCATCGTCGGCAATACCGTGCTTTACGGCGCCACCACGGGCGAGTGCTATTTCCATGGTGTTGCAGGCGAGCGTTTCGCAGTGCGTAACTCCGGCGCGATCGCAGTTGTCGAAGGCGTCGGCGATCATGGCTGCGAATATATGACCGGCGGTGTCGTCGTCGTTCTCGGGCCCACGGGCCGGAACTTCGCGGCCGGCATGTCCGGCGGTGTTGCCTATGTTCTCGATGAGAGCGGCGATTTTGCCGAACGCTGCAACATGGCCATGGTCATGCTGGAGCCTGTGCCGGAAGAAGATGACATGCTGGAAAAGCTGCACCATCATGGCGGCGATCTGATGCATAAGGGCCGCGTCGATGTTTCCGAAGACATGACACGTCATGACGAGGAGCGTCTGGTTCAGCTGATCTCGAAACACCTCCACTACACCGGCTCGGCCCGCGCCAAGGCCATTCTGGACGACTGGGCGACCTACCGTCCGATGTTCCGCAAGGTCATGCCGGTTGAATATCGCCGTGCGCTCGAGGATATGGAGCGCATGCGCATGGGTGTCGCTGCGGAATAAGCGGTTTTCCGGCCCTGCAGCCTGTCTGCGGAGCCGGGACGCTGGCTTATGGACTTCAAACGGCGTGGAAGGCTTGACTCACGCGCCCGCAGAAGGAAGTAAGGAGGCAGGCACAAAAGATGTGGACGGTTCGTATTTTCTGCTCAAAATGTAAAACTGCTGGTTGCTGCCTCAAGGAGGCAGACCGGGCTTATGCCGAAGGGAAGGCGGGTCTTGCATGCTGATGACGACGACACCTTCAGTCGAAGGAAAGACGATCCGCGCCTATAAGGGCGTGGTGACCGGGGAAGCGATCCTCGGCGCCAACATCTTCCGGGATTTCCTGGCCGGCATTCGCGACATCGTTGGCGGGCGCTCCGGTGCCTATGAAAAGTCGCTGCGCGAAGCCCGCGAGATCGCCTTTGCCGAACTTCAGCGTGAAGCTGAAAGGCTGGGTGGCAACGCGGTTGTCGGCGTGGACATTGATTATGAGAACATCGATTCCGGCAACGGGGCGATGTTGATGGTTTCGGCCTCGGGTACGGCCGTTGTGATTGAATAGCTGCAGGAGCAGAGATGGGCAAGGTAACAGGATTTCTGGAAATCGACCGGCAGACTGCGAAGTATCAGCCGGCTTCCGACCGCATTCGCCATTTTCGCGAATTCACCATTCCGATGTCGGATCCGGAAGTGCAGAAACAGGCGGCCCGCTGCATGGATTGCGGCATTCCCTACTGCCATGGACCGACCGGCTGCCCGGTTCACAACCAGATCCCGGACTGGAACGATCTGGTCTATAATGGCAACTGGAAAGAGGCGATTGCCAATCTCCATTCGACCAATAACTTCCCGGAATTTACCGGTCGCGTCTGTCCGGCACCTTGCGAGGAAGCCTGCACGCTGAATCTGGAAGATATTCCGGTGTCGATCAAGACGGTCGAGCAGGCGATTGCCGACAAGGCCTATGAGCTTGGCTTCATCGTGCCACGCCCGGCAACGGTCAAGACCGGCAAGAAGGTGGCGGTCATCGGTTCCGGCCCTGCCGGCATGGCGGCTGCCCAGCAGCTTGGCCGTGCGGGTCACGATGTCGATGTCTATGAGCGTGAATCCAAGCCCGGCGGTCTGCTGCGCTACGGTATTCCCGACTTCAAGATGGAGAAGAACTTCATCGATCGCCGTGTCGAGCAGATGAAGGGCGAGGGCGTTACCTTCCGCTGCGGCGTCAATGTTGGCGTTGACGTCAAGGTCGAGCAGCTGCTGGCCGATTATGATGCCGTGCTTTATTGCGGCGGTTCGGAAACGCCGCGCGCATCGGGCATTGGCGGCGAAGAGCTGCATGGCGTGCATGATGCCATGCCCTATCTGGTGCAGCAGAACCGCCGGGTCGGCCGTGAAAACATCGAATCGACCGGCTGGCCGTCCGAGCCAATTCTGGCCGGTGGCAAGCATGTCGTCGTTGTCGGCGGTGGTGATACGGCGTCTGACTGCGTTGGCACCGCCTTCCGTCAGGGCGCCGTCAAGGTCACCCAGCTTGATATTCGCCCGCAGCCGCCGGAGAAGGAAGACAAGCTGGCCGTTTGGCCATTCTGGGCAACGAAAATGCGCACCTCGTCGTCTCAGGCAGAAGGCGCAATTCGCGAATTCCAGGTCGCAACGCTGGAATTCGTCGGCGAAGAAGGCGTGCTGACGGGCGTGAAATGCTGCCATGTCGATGAACGGCGCAAGCCGATCGCCGGCACTGAATTCGTCATCAAGGCTGACCTTGCCTTCATTGCGATCGGTTTCCGCGGCCCGCTGAAGACCGGCATCCTGTCGGAACTGGAAGGTCGGCTGACGCTGAATACCGATAGTCGCGGCTCGGTCAATGTTGTCGCCAATGACACCGATTACAAGACATCCGTCGACAAGTTCTGGACGGCCGGCGATATCCGGCGCGGCCAGTCGCTGGTGGTCTGGGCCATCCGCGAGGGGCGGCAGGCGGCGCGCGCGATTGACGAGACGCTGATGGGAACCAGCCTCCTGCCACGGTAAGAGAATTTCAACGGGGGCGGAACTTTCCGCCCCCGTTTTCATTTATATTTAATCGTTTCAGCTGAACGACGATGATTGCACCATTGCTCTGATTTTGTTATCCAATGTTCATATTAGAGACTGATAATTATATGCTGGCCTGGTAATTTAACTGGAGGTTTACTTGTCTGAATTTCGTAAGGTGCGTAAAGCCGTTCTCCCTGTCGCCGGGCTCGGGACCCGGTTTTTGCCGGCGACCAAGGTTGTGCCGAAGGAAATGCTTCCTGTCGTAGACAAGCCGATCATTCAGTATGTGGTCGATGAAGCGATCGCCGCCGGCATTGAGCATTTTGTTTTCGTCACGGGCCGCAACAAGCACGTCATCGAAGATTATTTCGATATTCAGTACGAGCTGGAAGCGACGCTGAAGGCACGCAACAAGAAGGCGGAGCTGAGCCTTCTGACCGATATGCTGCCGAAGGCCGGCACCTCGACCTTTACCCGTCAGCAGGAGCCGCACGGTCTTGGCCATGCCGTCTGGTGTGCCCGCGAGATCATCGGCCCCGAACCTTTCGCGCTGATCCTGCCGGACATGGTCATGGCTGCGGACGTCCCGTGCCTGAAGGGCATGATGGATGTATATGATGTCAGCGGTGGCAACGTGATCTCGGTTGAGGAATGTGACCCGTCCCAGACACATAAATATGGTATCGTTGGCGTCGGCGAAAGCGTTGGCAGCGGCTTCAAGATCACGGAAATGGTAGAGAAGCCGGAACCCGGAACCGCGCCGTCGAATTATTTCATCAATGGCCGTTATATCCTGCAGCCGGAAATCTTCCCGATCCTTGCCAATCTCGAGCGCGGTGCGGGCAATGAAATCCAGCTGACGGATGGAATGCTGAAGCTCGCCAAGGAACAGGCCTTCTATGGCTATGCCTTTGACGGCCAGACCTATGATTGCGGCTCCAAGGAAGGTTTCATCATTGCCAATGTGGCGCTGGCGCTGAAACGTCCGGATATCCGTCCCAAGGTCGAGAACGAATTGAAAGCTTTGATCGCCGCGCTGAAATAGCCATCGATCCCTTTGCGGTGTTATAGTCCGGCGGCGCAATTCGCGCCGCCGTTTCATTTTTGAAAAGTGCCATGACTGATACCGTCAATTCTCTTCCTGAAAAGCCGCCGCAACCGGTCGTCACAATCCTGAGCCAGGGCGCCGAAAACCGGCTGTCGGGTTCCTGGCCCGATCGACAGTTCGGTACCGTCAGCCGGGCCGAGCTTCATTCTTTTCCTGTCGAACAACCGCTGGCCCGCGCGATCGTCTATGGCGGAGGCGGCTACACCAAGCTGGTCTATGACAAGGAGGGCATGGAAGTCGCTCTCTGGCTGGCGGCAAATCGTATCGAGCCTCACATTCTTGTCCACCGCCTGCCGGGTCAGGATAACGGCATGGGCGGGGTCTATCCGAAGGATATCGCGCTTGCCGATGGTCTTTCGGCGCTCGATCAGCTGGGAAGCGCTGGACCGGCCTTGCCGCTTTTCCATGTCGGCCTGTCATCGGGCGGACATCTCGCCGGCGTCATGTCCTGTCAGGATCACGCGCTCGGGGCGTCCGGCACCATCATTACCTATGCACCACTGAACGCCAATCATCGGGACTACAAGTTTCCGCCGGGCAAATCCGATTATCCGCCGGTGGAGAAACAGGCTTTCTATGACGACTGGCCGATCGGCATTTACGGGCAGCCGCATGGCTGGCCGAAAACACCTGTCTTTCTGGCCTATGCGCTGAACGACACATCCGTTCCGCTGCAGCATGCGCTGAATTTCCTGGCGACTGCGGCGCAGGCGGGCCTGCCGGTCGATGCCCATGTCTTCGGTGAAGCACCGCATGGTTTCGCCCTGCGTTCACTGGAGGGAAGCCAGGCCGCCTGGCCGGCGCTGGCACTGGACTGGATGAAGCGGAAAATCTGATCTGTCGCTTTCCCATTTTGGACAATTTACGCGCTTAATTGCGATTGCCTGCGGGCAATGAAGGGGCTAACAGCATCAGCCATGGTTGAAAAAGACGACATGCAAATGATCGCGGCGGCCGGTCAGTCGGCCCTCAGAACACTTGCCTTTGAACGCAAGGGGCTGGAAGCGGTATCGGCCGCGCTGGAGAACGGGCTTGGCGCGCCGCTTGGCCGCGCCGTTGCCATGCTGAAGCAGATCGAAGGTCACGTGGTCGTTTCCGGCGTCGGCAAAAGCGGCCATATCGGCTCCAAGCTCGCCGCCACCTTTGCCTCCACCGGAACCCCGTCCTTCTTCGTTCATCCGGCCGAGGCCAATCATGGCGATCTCGGCATGGTGTCGCAAAGGGATGCCGTCGTGGCGCTCTCGTGGAGCGGAGAGAGCAGCGAATTATCGGCGCTGGTGGCCTATACACGGCGCTTTGCCATTCCGCTGATCGCGATCACCGCCGGCGCCCAGTCAACGCTTGGCCGCGCCGCTGATATCCTGCTGGCCCTGCCGAAAGCCGAAGAGGCCTGCCCGCACGGGCTGGCGCCGACAACATCGACGACGATGCAGCTTGCCATCGGGGATGCCCTGGCGATCGCGCTTCTGGAAGCGCGCGGCTTTTCCGCCGGGGATTTCAAGGTCTACCATCCGGGCGGCAAACTGGGTGCGCTCTTGTCGCAGGTGGCCGATATCATGCATGTCGGCACGTCCATGCCGCTGGTGAAGCTCGGAACAGCGTTGCCAGAGGCGGTCATGGTTCTGTCGGAGAAGCGGTTCGGCTGCGTTGGTGCCGTCGATGATGATGGCAGGCTTGCCGGTATCGTCACCGATGGCGATCTGGCGCGCAATCTGTGGCGGGATGTCAGCACGCTGAAGATCGACGACATCATGACGCGGGATCCGAAAGTTGTCCGTCAGGACATGCTGGTCTCTGGCGCCCTGGCATTGATCCACAAGCACAATATCTCGGCGCTCATGGTCGTCGATGCGGCCGGCCGGCCGGTTGGCATCGTCCATTTCCATGATTTTCTCAAGATCGGTGCAGCCTGAGGGGCCAATCAGGCTTTCTGTCCCGGTTCCACCGACAGTCTTTCGCCTTCGCCGGAGATGACCCTGACATGGGTGCCCTCCGGCAGGTCGGGGCCTTCGACGATCCAGATCGTGTCGTCGAGGCGCATGCGCCCGCGCCCGCCGTCGATCGCTTCCGTCAAAACGCCACTGCGGCCGACAAGGCTGGCGGTCCGGCGGTTGAGAAAGGGTTCATCCGGTGGGGCATCCCCCTTGGCGAGCAGCTTTCGTCCGCCAAGGATTGCCAGCACTGAAAAGGCGGCGAACAGAAGAAGCTGCAACTGCCATATCCAGAAGGCGAAGGATGAAAAGGCCAGCGACAGGATGCCTAGCGCCAGCGCGGCGATGCCGATCCACATCAGGAATACGCCAGGCAGCAGCAGTTCTGCGATCAGCAGAACCAGGCCGACAATCCACCAGAGCCAGGGGTCGAGCAGGCCGATAAGCCCTTCCATCATTCAGCCCCCTCAGCTTTCCGGTTCGTTGCGGATCGAAGGGGTCGAACGCACCGGGCGCGGTTCTTCGCTTTCGCCCAGACCATCCTTGCCGAAAACCGAGCGGGCGATCTCGCCGATCCCGCCCAGTGTGCCGATCAGCGAGGATGCTTCCATCGGCATCAGCACGACCTTGGCATTCTTGGCGGTACCGATCGAGGCCATGGCTTCGGTATATTTCTGGGCGACGAAATAGTTGATCGCTTCGACATTGCCGCCGGCAATGGCGTCGGAGACGGCGCGCGTTGCATTGGCTTCGGCTTCTGCCAGGCGCTCGCGCGCCTCGGCCTGGCGATAGGCGGCCTCGCGCTCGCCCTCGGCTTCGAGAATGGCGGCCTGCTTGGCGCCTTCGGCCTTCAGGATCTGGGCGTTGCGCTGGCCCTCGGCTTCAAGCACCTGGGCGCGCTTGTCGCGCTCCGCCTTCATCTGTCGCGCCATGGCGGCGACGAGATCGGCCGGCGGCTGGATATCCTTGATCTCGATACGGGTGACCTTGATACCCCAGGGCTCGACGGCGTTGTCGACAACGCGCAGCAGCCGCTCATTGATGGCATCACGGTTGGACAGCATCTCGTCGAGATCCATCGAGCCGATCACCGAACGGATATTGGTCATGGTCAGGTTGAGAATGGCAAGCTCGAGATTGGCCACCTGATAGGCGGCCTTGGCGGCGTTGAGCACCTGGTAGAAGGCGACCGCATCGGCTTCGACGCTGGCATTGTCCTTGGTGATCACCTCCTGGGTCGGCACATCGAGCACCTGTTCCATGATGTTGATGCGTTTGCCGACCTGATCGATGAACGGCACGATCAGGTTAAGGCCCGGAGTCAGCGTGCGCGTGTAGCGGCCGAAACGCTCCACCGTGTAACCATAGCCCTGCGGCACGGTCTTGATACCGGCGACCAGTGTCAGGATGACGAGCACGGCAAGGATGATAATGGTGATGGAGAAGCCCGTAAGCACTGCCATTTCAGTATCCTTTCGAAGTCCATTCGGGCTTTTCCCCGAATGCGGCGATAATATCAGATCCAGCCGGCAATTTCACGTTGAACCACTGCTGACAACACACCCATTCCCGACGGGCTGTCGTTCAGACACGGAATATGGGTGAAATTCTGTCCGCCATGTTCGATGAAGCTTTCGCGTGCCTGTTCGCCGATTTCCTCGAGCGTTTCCAGGCAATCGGAGACGAAGCCCGGATTCATGACCGCGATCCGCTTCACGCCCTCCTTTGCCAGCCGCTCAACCGTCTTGTCGGTATAGGGCTGCAGCCATTCCTCCGGTCCGAAGCGTGACTGGAAGGTGATCATCAGCCTTTCCTTGGACAGGCCAAGCTTTTCACGCAGCAGCCGGGCCGTCTTCTGGCAGTGGCAGTGATAGGGATCGCCCTTTTTGAAATAGGATTGCGGGATGCCGTGGAACGAGGTGAGGATCACCTCCGGCTCCCAGTCGAGGCCGGCAAGATGGGTCGTCACCGAATTGGCGAGCGCATCGATATAGGCCGGATCATCGTGATAGGGCGGAACGGTTCGGATCGCCGGCTGCCAGCGCATCTTCAGAAGCGCTTCGAAGACCTTGTCATTGACGGTGGCTGTGGTCGAGGCGGAATATTGCGGATAGAGCGGGAAGACGAGGATCTTCTCGCAGCCGGCCGATTTCAGGGCATCGAGACGGGCCGCGATCGAAGGCGTGCCATAGCGCATGGCCCAGTCGACAACCAGCGCCGGGCGATCGGCGAAGTGAGCAGCCAGTTTTTCGGCCTGGTTGCGGGTATAGGTCCTGAGATAGCTTTCATTCAGGTCCTTGTTCCAGATCGTCTCATAGGCCTTGCCGACCTTGCCGGGGCGGCGTGACAGCACAATGCCATAGAGGATTGGATACCAGAGCCAGCGCGGCCATTCGATCACGCGTTTATCGGTCAGAAACTCTTCGAGATAGCGTCGCATGGAACGGTAATCGGTCCCGTCCGGTGTTCCGAGATTGACAAGAAGGACACCGACCTTGCCAACGGCAACGGTGGGGTGATTGTCCGGCCAGGCTGAATGGATCTCTGACATTACGCTCCTCTGACATTGGCCCGGTTTGCATGGCGGGCTCGATACGACCTTATATAGGAAGGTGGAGCGTTTGTTGAAGTCGCGACGAAGGTTTCCCTCTGCGGCAATCGGACCGGCATGAAAAGGCTGGACGAGCGCAGCCGTGCAAATGCACAAAACCCGGCCGAGGGGGGAGGCCGGGTTTTGTGTTTTCGGACAAGTTGGAGGAGGTCAGTTCTTGTCCTGCTTTGACGTCCGTTCACTTTAGCCAGGGGCGATGCAGGGGGGAATATCGCGCGGTGGCCCTTGTGAGGGGCGTTATGGTCAGTCGCGAAGCTCGGCCTCGAAGGTGATTGCGGCATCGTCGGCAACGGGGCTTTCAGCAGCCATTTCAACGATGCTGCTTTCAGTATCACTTGGCATCAGGCTGGCGTTTCGGGTGGCAATCTCGGTGGCAAAAGCATCAGAAGCAACAAAGGAAACGAGAGCCAGCGAAGCGGTCAGTTTCATCATGACAAACTCCATATCGGCTAAAATTGTTCAACTGATTAATTAAATAGGCCTCGTTTTGCGTTTCGACAAGAGCTGAATCGTGATCACAATGTTAACAATCGGCAAGATTCAGATTTGACTGATCGTTCTGGAATGCCTGAAAACGGGCGTCTAAGAAAAGGACCCGGCTGCAGCAGCAACCGGGCCCTCAGATTTCTGACAAACCCTAGCCCCTTCTCTAGCGTCATGCCTGTGCTTGTCACAGGCATCCGGCCGCCGCGCGTCCGCGCGGCGAAAGACTCTGCTAATTCAAAGCCTTAAGAGGATTGATCCCCGTGACAAGCACGGGGATGACGACGGAGGCGATGGCTATTCCATCCCAAATAGACAAGCTGAATGACTTTGTCGGCAAGCTGAGGGCCCGGCTGCATCAGCAACCGGGCCCTTTGAAATTCATCAACTTCACTGCCTATTTGGCAACATCGGTGATCCGGCCATCAATCGCCGGTGTGTAGGGGCTGTTGGCGCCGATATAGGCTGCAACGGCATCTTCGAGATTGGGGCCGAAGTCATAGGCATTCATGCCCTTTTCGGCAAAAATCGAATATCCGTCGCCACCGGCGCGCATGTAATTGTTGCTGACAACGCCATAAACGGTGTCTGGCTCGATCGGGCTGAAGTCGCCGTCGCCATCGGTATCGACTTCGACAGAGACGATCCTGCTGCCTGGTGCCTTGGTGGAGTCGTAAGTGTAGTTCAGGCCCGCGACTTGCGGATAACGACCGGCGCCGTCTTCGATCTGGGACAGGCCATTTTCGAGCGCCGCGACGACATCCGACCCCTTGAGCTGGAATGTGGCGATCGTGTTCTGGAAGGGCAGAACCGTCAGCACGTCACCCATGGTCACGGTGCCGGCGCCAATCGATGCCCTGACGCCGCCGCCGTTCTGGATGGCAATGGTGATCCCCTGATCGGCAACGCGGTCCAGCATGGCATCGGCAACCAGATCGCCCATCGGGCACTCGGCAGCGCGGCATACAGTGCGGTCACCAACGATTTCGGCCGTCGCCTCGCCGACGACCTTTTTCTTGATCTCGGTGAGCGGGCCATTCAGCTCCTCGACCCGTGCGGCGATTGCCTCATCCGGTTTGAAGCTCGCATCCAGCAGTATCGGGTCGCCGGATGCGGCCGTAACCACGCCGTTGTCGTCGAAGGTGACATTCAGGTCGCCGAGATATTTCGAATAGGCATAGGCGGTGACAATTGGCACCTCAACGCCCGCCGGGTTCGTAACCTCGGTCGGGTATGGGCCGGCGGCCTTGTCGTCAGTGTTCGACAGAAGCGTATGGGAATGGCCGCCGACGATCACGTCGATACCATCGACCTGCGCGGCAATTTCCTGATCGCGCGGATAGCCGACATGCGACAGAAGGATGATCTTGTTGACGCCCTCGGCCTCAATCTCGCCGACAGCTTTCTTCAGATAGGCGATATCGTCTTCAAAGGTGATTGTCGGGCCGGGAGACGAGGTCTCGCCGGTATCGGTGGCGAGAACTGAAACGATGGCGACCTTCTCACCGCCAATATCCTTGATGACATAGCCCTTGTATTTGTCCTTCAGGATACTGTCGTCCGTCGGAACGGTGTTTCCCGAAATGATTGGAAAATCGACGGCATCGATAAGCTTGAGCAGTTCTTCCGGGCCATCGTCGAACTCGTGGTTGCCGATCGCCATGGCGTCATAGCCCATGGCATTCATGAATTCGGCAACCGGGCCGGATTTGTACTGAGTGTAAAAAAGCGAACCCTGAAACTGATCGCCTGCATCCAGAAGCAGGACATTCTGCCCGGAAAGACCGGCTCTGGTCTGGTCGATTGCGGTTTTCAGGCGTGCAACGCCGCCAAAGCATTCGCCCGCAGCATCGTCTTCCGGTGCGCAGGTCGAATCATATTTCGTGATTGGCTCAATACGGGAATGAAGATCATTGGTGTGCAGGATGTTGAGCTGATATTCGGCAAAGGCCGATCCTGCAGAGATGGCAAGGGCGGACGCGCCAATGAGCGCCGCGGCAAAGATTTTCGTCATGGAAAGCTCCTCTTGATCAGGGGAAAGAGCGAAATCCGGTCTCCGGCCAGCCCCCTCGGACAGGCCGCCGTTTCCCTCCAGAACCGGACTTCTATTACACCCCGAATATGACGTTACGACCCTGCCAGGCGTCAAGCGATGAATTGGCGCGCAACGAATTCAGCCGTCGGATTTCAGTGCTTTGTCGTCCTGCCCGCCGGTCGGCATTGCCGCGACGCAAAAGAAAACCCCGGCGGTGAGGCCGGGGTCGCGAAAAACAGGACATGCCGAAGGTCTGCAATCAGTCCTTTGCGCGTTCCACATAGGAGCCATCCTCGGTGAGGATGACGACACGGGTACCGGCCGTGACATGCGGCGGCACCATGGTGCGCACGCCATTCGACAGCATGGCAGGCTTGTAGGACGACGACGCCGTCTGGCCCTTGACGACCGGCTCGGTCTCGGTGATTTCCAGCGTGACGTGGCGCGGCAGTTCCAGCGAGATCGGATTGCCCTCATGGATCGACAGGACGACGGCCATGCCTTCCGAGAGGTAGGATGCGGCATCGCTGACATCATCAGCGCTCATCGTGACCTGATCGTAGCTTTCCGGGTTCATGAAGTGGAAGCCTTCGCCATCCGCATAAAGGAAGGTGAAGTTGCTGTCTTCGACAAAGGCGCGCTCGACCTGCTCGGTCGTCTTCCAGCGCTCCGAAACCTTCACACCGTCGGCGATGCGGCGCATGTCCACCTGGGTGACGGGCGTGCCCTTGCCGGGGTGAAAATTCTGGGCGGTAAGAACGACATAGAGCCTGCCGTCGACATCGACGACATTGCCCTTGCGCAGCGAAGAGGCGATGACCTTAACCATGAGACTTCCTTGTAACGTCGGCGCGATCTGCTTAATGGATCAGCAACGCGGCCCGCAAAACTTTAAAACCTGCGCGGGGACTAGCGCAAAACCGAAAGAAATTCCAGTCTGCAAAGCCCGTGAACGACAGAAAGCAGCCTAAATGAGCGAAGTTCAGCCCTCTCAATGGTGGCATCCGGACCGGCATGCCGATCGTCGTCCCATTCTTCTGGCGCGCAATCGCATCGAAGCCGGGCTCAGACTTTATTTCGCCAATGCCGATTTCGTCGGTGTCGACGTTCCGGCGCTGCAGGTTTCACCCGGAAACGAAACCCATCTTCACGCCTTTGCCACCGATATGATCGGCAATGACGGACTGCCGCAGCGCCGCTATCTGCATACATCGCCTGAATTCACCGCCAAGAAGCTTCTGGCCGCTGGCGAGAGGCGGATCTTCTCCTTCGGCCATGTCTGGCGCAACCGCGAGCGCGGACCGCTGCACCATCCCGAATTCACCATGGTGGAATGGTATCGCGCCGGAGAGCCCTATGCCCGCCTGTTTGAAGATTGCTGTGCCATCATGCAGATGGCTGCCGATGCTGCCGGCGTGACGGCCTTCAGCTGGCGCGGCATTGGCTGTGATCCCTTTGCCGAGCCGGAGCGCCTCAGCGTTGCCGACGCCTTCTTCCGCCATGCCGGCATTGATCTTCTGGCGACGATCGCGCCCGATGGCACGACGGATCGCAATCGCCTTGCCGAGGGGCTGGAGCGCGCCGCTATTGGCTATTCGGCCGATGACAACTGGTCAGACCTCTTCACCCGCGTTCTGGTGGAGCGCATCGAGCCGCATCTCGGTCATCAGCGGCCGACCTTTCTGGATCGCTACCCCGCGCCGGAGGCGGCGCTGGCCCGCAGGGATGCGGGGGATCCGCGGGTCTCGGAGCGGTTCGAGCTTTACGTCTGCGGTGTCGAGCTTGCCAATGGTTTCGGCGAACTGACGGATCCTGTGGAGCAACGCCTGCGCTTTAGCGCCGATATGGCCGAAAAGCAGCGCATCTATGGTGAGACCTATCCGCTGGACGAGGATTTTCTCGCCGCCCTGTCTTTCATGCCTGAGGCCAGCGGCATTGCACTTGGCTTTGAGCGTCTTGTGATCCTGGCAACCGGCGCACGTCGCATCGAGGATGTCTTGTGGGCGCCGGTTGCTGAATAGGGCATCGGGGATGTGGCCCCGGGTCAGGGTCAGCCGTTGCAGCTGGTTCTGTCGGTATCGGGATCGTTCAGGATCGGTTCCAGCGTCCGCAGCTGCTGGCTGCCGCCATCGCGCGGATTGGGCTGGATGATCATCGGCGTGCCCTTTTGCCACCAGTCGCCACTGGCCCAATAGGCCCAGCCGATCCAGGCCTTGGGATCGTTGTGGATGATATCGACCATCTGCTTCAGCCCCACCAGGCAGTTCAGCCCATCGGTGGTGCCGAACTCGCCGAGAAAACCCTGGGCATTGTTGGCGTTGAGCCAGTCGGTAAACTGTTTCAGGCTGTCGACAGCGCCGGCGATATTGGAGCAATCGGCGGCTTTGCCGGAATAATCGCTGTCGGTATATTGATGGACTTCATAGGCAAAGTTGTTGCTGCTATCGACGACGCCGGTCATGACCGAGGCATTCGACGGGCCGTAAAAGGTCTGCTCCCAGCTATGCGCGCCGGTCCAGGCGGTGCCGGGAACGAGCAGGAGATTGCCGGCGCCGATCATTCTGATGGCATTGATGGCGGCATTGGCGGCGGTCAGCCAGTCATTGGCCTCGATGTCGTAGGGTTCGTTCATCAGCCCGTAGATGACGCCGTCATCATTGGCAAAGACAGCGCCGAGCCGCTTCCAAAGATCGGCAAAGGCTTCGACCGGTACCTGCGGACTGCCGATCAGATTGCCATAGTAGCGGGCATAATTATGCGGATCGAGAATGATCGCCATATTGTATTTATGCGCCAGCTTCACCGTCTCACGGATCCGGTCGAGTTCATCGGAATCAAGCGGCTGCATCAGTGTCGGCTGTAGCCGTTCCCAGAGAAAGGGAAGTCGGATCGTATTGAATTTGGCATCGGCGAATTTTTCAATCACGGATTCGGTCGGATAGATATAACCGGTGCCGTAGGCATCGCCCGGAACGCCGAATTCGGCGCTGGCAAGATTGATCCCGCGCAGGCTCATCTCACAGGCCGCCGCTGCCGTCGAAAACGGCGCAAAAGCCAGCACTGCGGCAAGCGCCATATGCGCAAATGTCCGGTAATGTCTCAAAGGGAAGGTCCATGGCCGAAATCCCGGGGGCATCGTCTACTCCATCTCAGCCCGTAGTGTCCGGGCAAGCTTACTCAGAAAGAATAGTCGAAAGAAAAGGTCAAATAAACGTGAAAGCGATGTCTTTTTGCGGGTCCGTGTACCGGAAAATGACGGCGACGCACATTTTCACGTCGCGGACGTGGCTGCTTGTCGAACGCTTGCCGTGTTTGATGGGCTGGTAAAGCGGCATCGGGCTGTCTTGCGGTTGCAAGCCTGATTGCGATGTTCTAGAGCGGATTGCCGCCATATCGGGCGGGTTTAGATGGGACCTGAAATGAAGAACTATGTCTTGACCGTAACCTGCCGCTCCACCCGCGGGATCGTGGCCGCCATTTCCGGCTATCTGGCCAATGAAGGTTGCAATATTGTCGACAGTTCGCAGTTTGACGATCTTGAAACCGGCAAGTTCTTCATGCGCGTGAGCTTCATTCCGGAGACCGGTGCCAGTCTGGAGAGCCTGCGTGCGGGATTTGAGCCGGTTGCCGCGCCTTTTGAAATGAATTTCAAGCTGCATGATGGCGAGCACCGCATCAAGACGCTGATCATGGTCTCGCGCTTCGGTCATTGTCTGAATGACCTGCTTTACCGCTGGCGTATCGGCGCCCTGCCGATTGATATCGTCGGCGTGGTTTCAAACCATCTGGATTATCAGAAACTCGTGGTCAATCACGATATCCCCTTCTACCACATTCCGGTGCGCAAGGAGACCAAGGCGGCGGCTGAGGAAAAGTTGCTGGAGCTTGTTGATGAGACCGGGACCGAACTTGTCGTCCTGGCGCGCTACATGCAAATCCTGTCCGACAGGCTTTGCGAGCATATGGAAGGCCAGGTGATCAATATCCACCATTCCTTCCTGCCGTCCTTCAAGGGCGCCAATCCTTACAAGCAGGCTTATCAGCGTGGGGTGAAGCTGATCGGGGCGACGGCGCATTATGTCACAGCTGCGCTGGACGAAGGTCCGATCATCGAGCAGGAGACGGTGCGTATCACCCATGCCCAGAGCGCCGATGACTATGTCGCGCTTGGCCGTGATGTCGAGGCGCTGGTTCTGGCCCGGGCCGTCCATGCCCATATTCATCACCGTGTCTTCATCAATGGCAACCGCACCGTGGTTTTCCCGCCCTCGGCTGGGTCCTATGCCTCAGAACGTATGGGGTGAGACGCTTTCGGGTGAAACCGAAATAATCTCCAGGTTGTGCTTTTACCGGAAGGGGGCTGACTTTTTTGTCGGCCCCCTCTTGTTATAATGCGCCCTGCGCCTATCTGCCCGTTGGGCGAATCGGGTGAATGACCGGTCTTGCGAAAATTTGAAAATTTCTTTTAGGACCTGCCGGGTTTTTGACAATTTTCCGAAAGAAATCCGTCACACTGACGGTTTACAATTCTTTTCGCGGTGAATGGTTCGGTTTATAAACAACGATGCGAACCGCCGTCGAAACGACTGCAAGAGGGAGCGCTTGATGTCTACCATGATGCGCAAAATATCGATTCCGGCCGCCTGCTATCGCCGGAGTACCATGCGAATGTGCTGTCTTCAGCTTACAAAATAGTCGCAAATTCTCCTCAAGGTTGAAAATCGAAAGGCCAGGCAGTCGTCTTCGCGATTGCCGGACACGATCATGAAAAAGCAGATGGTGGAATATGCCGGGCAACCGGTGGGAATAGTCGTGCCCGATAACGGGCGGCTGCGCTTTGTCGCGGTGAAATTTCATGTCCATGAGCTCGACGGGCGCTTCTACAACACCATGGACGAGCTCAGACGCGCCATCATGGCGCATGTGGGCAAGGGCAATATCGAGGGAATGCCATTGCCTGCGGCCGGATGAAGCGGCGTTTTTTCGTCATGGGAGACGAAAGAAGTCTGTGAACGGCGCCAGCACTTCCTATATGTTTTTCTGAGCATCTGAGGAATGCGCATTTTTCGCGATGGAACTGACAGGGCAGCTTGCGCATTCTACAGTTAGGTTGCCAGTTTCAACGACGGAGAAAGAACATGGTTGCAGCAAAAGCGACGGCGAAGGACACGGGCGAAACAGGCAAGACGGCGCCTGAGGATATCCAGGTTCAGATCGATCAGCTTCGCGACGATATCGCACAGCTGACCAAGCTGATCGGCGATCTCGGCACGGAAAAGGCGGCAGAGGCCAAGGCGCGCGCCGAGGAAGGTGTCGCATCCGCCAAGGCCCGGGCCGAGCGGATTCGCGACGAGGCCTATGCGGCGACCCAGGAAGCCTATGAGCGCGCCCGCGATGAAGCCATTTCCTTCGAGGAAGAGGTCGAAGAGCGGATCCGCATGAAGCCGATCCAGTCGGTTGCCATTGCTGCCAGCATTGGCTTTCTGGCCGCGCTTTTCACCCGGCGCTGATCGATGAACCGGATCATCGATTTCGCTGCCATCGCTCTTAGTCTTGATGGGCGGACCCTTGGTCGCGCGGCGCGGCGAAATGCCGTGGCCGGCGTGATCATTCTTGTCCTGCTGCTCTCAGCCTATGGCTGGGCTGTGGCGGCGTTGGCCATCTGGCTTTCGACAAAACTCGGTGCGCTGGGGGCCGTGCTGACCCTTGCACTTGCCTCGCTGGCGCTGGCTCTGTTCGCGCTTGTCTGGCTGATGCTGATGAACCGGGCAGACAAGCTGCGCTATGAAGAAGCCCGGATCGCCAATGCCGAGATGCTGACCGGTGTGCTGGGCCTGTTTCCGGCGATGATCAGGGAGCGGCCGATTTCCGGCCTGGCGGCCATTGCCGGCCTTGCCTTTCTCTTCACCCGCAATGCGACGGGTAAAAAGCGCCGGGACAGCTGAGCCCGGCCTTTGTCTTTTCTGACGGATGACATGGACCCTTTGCTGTCCGTCCGTTAGAGCGCCGGGCGTCCTTTTGGACGCACCAGGACGCTCTATCTTGTTGAATCCAAGCATCGTTCTTTTCGAAAATCGATTCCGATTTTCGAGCCGATGCGTTAGTCTTGAATTCCATTTTCGGGAGACGCATTCTGCGCCGGTCCCGTTCATTGCATTTCTGGAGAAGGACCGCGGCATTGGCCGCGGTGGAAACGTCATGACGCAATCAGGACAATCAGGAACCGACCTGCCGAAACGCGCCTTCGGCAAGACAGACATGATGATTACCCGGACCGGTTTCGGCGCCTGGGCGATCGGCGGCGGTGACTGGGCCTCCGGCTGGGGCGATCAGGATGACAGCGCATCGATTGCCGCCATTCGCCGCGCTGTGGCGCTTGGCGTCAACTGGATCGACACGGCTGCCGTTTATGGCCTCGGCCACTCCGAGGATGTGGTCCGGCGGGCGCTCGCCGATATTCCCCTGTCGGAGCGGCCTTATGTCTTCACCAAATGCGGTGTCGTCTGGGACGAGGCCGATCATGCCGCCCCGCCGAAGCGGATCGGCCATCCCGACAGCCTGAGACGTGAGCTTGACGCGTCGCTGAAACGTCTCGGGGTTGAGCGGATCGATCTTTATCAGGTGCACTGGCCCTCCGGCGATGTCCCGCTGGCTGACTACTGGGGCACGCTGTGCGAGATGCGGCGCGAGGGCAAGGTCAGGGCCATCGGCCTTTCCAACCATTCCGTTGCCGAACTCGAAGCGGCCGAAGTCATCGGCCATGTCGATACGCTGCAGCCGCCGTTTTCGGCAATCCGTCGCGATAGCGGTGAGAAATTGCTGCCCTGGTGCCTGGAGAACCAGACCGGCGTGATCTGCTATTCGCCGATGCAGGCCGGGCTTCTGACCGGGCGTTTCAGCAAGGAACGTGCTGCCAGCCTGCCGGAGAATGACTGGCGCCGCAACAATCAGCAGTTCAGCGGCGAAAAGCTTGCCGCCAATCTGGCGCTCGCCGATGCGCTGAAGCCGGTGGCCGCGCGTCACGGCGTCAGCCAGGCAGCGGTTGCCATCGGCTGGGTGCTGGCCTGGCCGGGACTGACCGGCGCCATTGTCGGCGCGCGCGCACCGGAGCAGATCGATGGCTGGATCGACGCCGCCTCGCTGGAACTCACGGCTGAGGACATGAGGGACATCGCCACCGCCATTGAGAAGACCGGTGCCGGAACCGGTCCTGTTCTGCCCGGGGCCTGAACGACATTCCCCCGCCCATTGCCTGAAGGAGACTATCATGAGCGAGATCGCAACCATCAACGGTATTCCGCAGCTTGGTTTCGGCACCTGGAAACGCAAGGGCGATGAGGGCTATCACGCGCTGATCGCAGCACTTGAGGCAGGCTATCGCCATGTCGATACGGCGCAGATCTATGAAAATGAGGCCGAGGTGGGACGGGCGCTCGGCGATTTCGGTCTGCCGCGCGAGGCGGTCTTCCTCACCACCAAGGTCTGGCCTGACCACTATGGCGCCGGCAAGATGATGCCGAGCGTTCATGAAAGCCTTGAAAAGCTCGGGGTCGATCACGTCGACCTGCTGCTGCTGCACTGGCCATCGAAGCATGGTGAAGTGCCGCTTGAGACCTATGTCAGCCAGCTGGCCGAAGTCTATGATGCCGGCCTTGCAAAGCGGATCGGCGTCTCGAATTTCACCAGAGCGTTGATCGCCGAAACCGAGACCCTGCTCGGTGACCGCAAGATCGCCACCAATCAGGTCGAGTGCCATGTCTTCATGAACAACCGCCCGATTGCCGATTTCTGCGCGGCGCGCAACATCCCGATCACCGCCTATTCACCGCTGGCCCAGGGCAAGGTGAAGGATGATCCGCTGCTGAACGAGATCGCCCGTGCCCATGGCGTTTCCGCTGGTGCGATCGCGCTTGCCTATCTCCTGCATCTCGGCATCATCGCCATCCCCACCTCAAGCGACAGAAACCGCGCGGCGGAGAACCTTGCCGCTGCTGATATCAGCCTGTCACCAGCTGAGATGGAGCGGCTCAAGCAGCTCGACAGCGGCGCACGCATTGTCAGCCCGGAATGGGGGCCGACCTTCGACTGAGGGCATGGCAAACTGGCAGCACTCGCCCAAGAGTGCTGCTAAATATTTGTTTTTTAATAAGAAAATAGAATTACCAATTGATGCCGACGGGAAAATACGGCAGGCTTGGCAAATGTCAACATGAAACGGAAGCCTTGCTTCTGAGAAAAAGGGGACATCTGCATGCATCTGGCATCTGAACGTGAATTGCTTGTCGCCGGCTACGGCCTGACCACCGCCCATATCCTTTACCGCCTTCCCGACTTCGAAACGTTGCTGCAAAGCTTCATCTGGCAGAACTATGACGTCGCGCCGGATTTCCCCGCAATGCGCAAATTCCTGAAATTCTGGGAAGAAAATCTCGATGGACCGCTGCACTCGGTGCGCTATACGCATCAGCGTCTGATCGGTCCGGAAGAATGCCAGCAGCTCTCAGGAGAACTGACCCTTCACTGAAACCGCCCGGCGATCAGCGGCCGTTCCGCTGGTTTTTCATCGCTGAGCGTGTAAGCAGCGATGATGTCGGCTTCACCCTGATGGGCATCATCGTCGCTGCGGGCATGAACAAGGGCGAGCGGGTCGCCCTTCTCCACAAAGGTGCCGAGCGGCAGCAGGCAGGAAAAGCCGACGCAATGGTCAATCCTGTCCTGGGGACGGGTGCGGCCGCCGCCAAGCGCGACAACGCTCATCCCGACGGCCCGGGCATCGACGCGTGTGAGATAGCCGGCCCTGGGGGCCGGGGCTGCACGCGTGACCGGCGACAGGCCGAGATAGCGTTCGGGCCGCTCGACAAAGTCATGCGGTCCGCCAAGCGCCGTGACCATGCGGGCAAAATGATCCAGCGCCGATCCATCGGTCAGAACCCGGCGTGCCAGTGCCTCGGCATCTGCAGGCGTTGGAACCAGGCCTGCGCCGGCGATCATTTCGGCGGCAAGGGCAATGGTGACGGCTTCAAGCCGCGTGCCCTTCTTCTCGCCCTTGAGGAAGGCAAGTGCATTGCGGACTTCGACGGCATTGCCGGCGGAATCGGCAAGCGGCTCGTTCATATCGGTGATCAGCGCCGTGGTTTTCAGTCCAGCACCATTGGCGACGTCGACCAGAAGACGGGCAAGTGCCGCCGCCTTTTCCGCCGTGTCCATAAAGGCGCCACTGCCGCTCTTCACGTCGAGCACGAGGGTTTGCAGGCCGGCTGCGAGTTTTTTCGACAGGATCGAGGCGACGATCAGCGGCATGGATTCCACGGTCGCAGTCACATCGCGAATGGCATAGAGCCTGCGGTCGGCCGGGGCCAGATCGCCGGTCTGGCCGATGATCGCCGCGCCGGTTTCAGCCACAACCCTGCGGAACAGTGTCTCATCCGGTGTCGTGTTGTAGCCGGGAATGGATTCCAGCTTGTCGAGCGTGCCGCCGGTGGCGCCGAGCCCGCGCCCGGAAATCATCGGCACGGCCAGACCGGCCGCTGCGGCGATCGGTGCCAGCATCAGCGAGACGTTGTCGCCTATGCCGCCGGTCGAATGCTTGTCGGCGACCGGCCGCTCGCTTTCAGGCCAGGTGAGAACATCACCGCTGTCACGCATGGCCTTGGTCAGCGCCACGGTCTCGTCGCGGTTCATGCCGCTGAAATAGACCGCCATGGCAAAGGCTGCCGCCTGGCCTTCGGTGACGCGGTCATCGGTCAGCCCGGCGATGAATGAGGCGATCTCGCGCTCATCAAGCACCAGGCCATCGCGTTTCCTGCGAATGGTTTCCTGCGGCAGCATCGCCGTCAGTATCCGCCGGACATGGCGGTCGACTGGCGACCATCGAGAATATTGAGAATATCGGTCATCAGGCTCGATGCGCCGAAGCGGAAGGTTGACGGCAGCACCCAGCCTTCGCCCATCACGGTTTCGGCAAGGCTGAGATACAGCCTGGCATCTGCAACACTGGAAATCCCGCCAGCCGGCTTGAAGCCGACCCGGCGTTCGGTGTTGCGGATCACGCCGAGCATGATATCGGCGGCCTCGAGCGTGGCATTGACGGCGACCTTGCCGGTCGAGGTCTTGATGAAATCCGCCCCTTCCTCAATGGCAATTTCGGCGGCGCGGCGAATGAGTGCGGCATCGCCAAGCTCGCCCGTCTCGAGAATGACCTTCAGCAGAACCGGTTCGCGGCACTGGAAGCGGATGGCGCGGACCATCTCGCTGACGGCCCATTCATTGCCAGCCTTCAGCTTATGATAGGGGATGACGAGATCAATTTCGTCGGCACCGTCGCGGATGGCGCGTTCGGTTTCTTCCTCAACCGCGGAGATCGGCAGATTGCCGCCCGGAAAATTCACCACCGTGGCGATCTTGATCATGTGATCATCGCCGAGCATCTGCCGGGCGAGCGCAACAAAACGCGGCCAGATGCAGATTGCGGCTGTCGGGCCATAGGGTGAATGGGCGCGCGCGATCAGATCCTTGATATCGTTCTCGGTGCAATCATCCTGCAGATTGGTCAGATCGAGCAGCGAAAGCGAGACGGATGCGGTCTGCTGCAGACTGGGATTGTTCATGGTGTTATCCCCCGAGCGCCTGTTTGAGGATTGCTGTCAGCTTGTGACCGCCGACAGGCGCCATTTCCTTGGTTTCATCATGACCGAGTTCGCCGGCCGTCATGCCGGCTCCGAAATTGGTAATCACCGAGGCCGCAGCTACCCTGAGACCAAGGAAGCGGGCGAGAATGACCTCCGGCACGGTCGACATGCCGACGGCATCGGCGCCGAGAATGCGTGCCATGCGGATTTCAGCCGGCGTTTCGAAGCTCGGACCGGAAAACCACATATAGACGCCTTCGGCAAGGTCAATCTCGCATGTTCGTGCCGCTTCGCGCAAGCTTTCGCACAAGCCCAAGTCATAGGCATGGGTCATTCCGACAAAGCGATGGTCGGATTTTTCACCGATCAGCGGGTTCAGGCCCGAATAGTTGATGTGATCGGAAAGCAGCATGACCGAGCCGGGTGGCATATCGTCGCGCAACGACCCGGCGGCATTGGTGAGGACGAGGTTTTTCACGCCGAGCGTGGCAAGGGTCTGAAGCGGCACGCGCATGGCATCGGCCTGGCCCTGCTCGTAATAATGTACCCGGCCAGACAGGACGATCACCGGCGTACCGGCAAGCATGCCGGCGATCAGCCGGGCGGCGTGGCCGCTGACCTGGCTTTGCGGAAACCCCGGAAGATCGGCGAAATCAAAGCTTTTCGGATGCTCGATCTCTGTGGCGAGACCACCGAGACCGGAGCCGAGAATGAGCGCCGTCTCGGCTGAAAAACCGCCAAGGCTGTGCCGAAGCAGTTCGGCTGCGGCCGTCATCCGATCGCACCTGTTTCAAACACATGCGGCAGAAGTTCGGCAATCGTCATCTCCTTGGCGACGCCGCCGTCATCGCACAGATAGATCCGCGTTTCGGCATCGGCAAATTCGGCGATCTTCTGCCGGCAGCCGCCACAGGGCGGGCAAAGTGCCAGTTTCGGCGCATAAACGGCAATGGCAGCGATCTTTCTGGCGCCGCCCATGATCATGTGGCCGATGGCGACGCCCTCGGCACAGAGCCCCTCGGGAAAGGCCAGATTTTCGATATTGGCACCGGCATAGAGGATACCGTCATCGCCAAGGATGGCCGCACCGACGGAGAATTTCGAATAGGGCGCATAGGCCTTGCCGCTCGCAGCCTTTGCCGCTTCGAACAGCGTTTTGGTGGCGTTCATCTCAACGCTCCTTGGTATAGGGCTGGCCGCTTGCCCTGGGCGGGCGCGACACGCCGATGAAGCCGGCCAGAAGCACGCAGGTCAGGATATAGGGCAGCGACTGGAACACCTGCACCGGCACCACGCCGATCAGCGGCAGCGGCTTGCCCTGCATGAAATTGGAAAAGGCATCGAGAAAGCCGAACAGAAGGCAGGCAAACATGACCGGAACCGGCTTCCATTTGGCAAATACGAGCGCTGCCAGTGCGATATAGCCCTTGCCGGCCGACATATCCTTGACGAAGGCGGCGGACTGGGCAATCGACAGATAGGTTCCGGCAAAGCCGCCCATGAAACCGGCAAGCACCAGCGCCTGATAGCGTTGCAGCGTCACCGAAATACCGGCGGTGTCGACGGCGCCGGGATTTTCGCCGACGGCGCGGAGCCTGAGGCCGAAGCGCGTGCGGAACAGGATCCACCAGGCGATCGGCACGGCGGCGAAGGCCATGTAGGTCAGGATGTTATGGCCGGAAATCACCTGGGCATAGAGCGGGCCGATGAAGGGTACATCCTTGATGGCATCCGCACCGGGCAGGGTGATGCCGGTGAAGCGGGCATCATTGCTCACCGAGGGTGTGCGTCCGCCCTGATGGAACCAGGCATTGCCGAGCACGACGGTAAGCCCGGCCGCGACGAAATTGAGCGCCACGCCCGAAACCACCTGATCGCCGCGATGGGTGATCGAGGCAAAGCCGTGCACCAGCGAGAAACAGATGGATATGAGGATACCGGCGCCGAGCCCGGCCCAGGCGGAACCGGTGAGATAGGCGACCACGGCCGAGGCGAAGGCCGATGCCAGCATCTTGCCCTCAAGACCGATATCGACAATGCCGGCACGTTCGGAAAACAGGCCCGCAAGGGCGGTGAAGATCAGCGGAACCGAGAGACGGATGGTGGAGGCAAGGACGCTGATGAAGATTTCGTAGTGTTCCATGATGCTCACCTCACGCCTTGGCCCGTCGCAGATAGGTGCGGATGATTGCCGGTCGGAACATGTGTTCCAGCGCACCGGCAAACAGGATCACCAGACCCTGGATCACGATGATCATGTCGCGGGTGATCGCCGGAACCTCGAAGTTGAGATCGGCGCCGCCCTGATAGAGCGCGCCGAAAAGGAAGGCCGCGAGAATGATGCCGATCGGGTGATTGCGGCCCATCAGCGCCACGGCGATGCCGACAAAACCGGCGCCTGAGACGAAATCCACCTGCAGGCGCTGCGACGCGCCCATCACCACATTGAGTGACATCATGCCGGCCAGACCACCGGAAATCAGCATGGTCAGGATCACGGTGCGAACATAGGGAATGCCGGCATAGACGGCAGCCGAGGGTGAGGCGCCGAGCGTGCGGATCTCATAGCCGAATTTGGTGCGCCAGATCAAAAGCCAGACGAGAAAGGCCATGACGAGCGCGATCAGGAATGACACGTTGAAGGGCGCAGGTCCAAGCTTCAGCCCGAACAGCGCCATCAGCCAGCCAAGATCGGGCAACTGTCCGCCGGGCAGGAAGGTCCGGGTTTCCGGTGACATCCGGCCGGGAACCTTCAGCACATTGACGAGCAGATAGACCATCAGCGTTGCAGCAATGAAGTTGAACATGATGGTGGTGATGACGATATGGCTGCCGCGGGTAGCCTGCAGCCAGGCCGGAATAAAGGCCCAGGCCGCACCGAAGGCGGCCGACGCAACGATCGCGAAAGGCATGGTGACATACCACGGCACGTAATGATCAAGCGCCAGCGCCACCAATGCAGCGCCAAGACCGCCGACATAGGCCTGACCTTCGGAACCGATATTGAACAGGCCCGCCTTGTAGGCAACGGCAACCGAGAGCCCGGTAAAGATGAAGCTCGTCGCATAGAACAGGGTGAAGCCGAGCCCCATGCCGGAACCAACGGCGCCCTGAACCATGATCTTCAGTGCGTAGAACGGGTTGACCCCGATGATGAAGATCACAATGCCGGAAATGAAGAAGGCGAAGAGGAGGTTTACGAGCGGGATCAGCGCGTAATTGATCCAGCCGGGAATGCTTTTACTGTCAGTGCTCATCTCGTCCTCACGCCGCGATGCCGGCCATCATCAGGCCCAGTTGCTGTTCTTCGGCATCCGGCGTCTTCTCGCCGACAATGCTGCCGGCAAACATCACCAGAATTCGGTCGGAGAGCGAACGGATCTCGTCGAGCTCGACCGAGACCAGCAGCACTGCCTTGCCGGCATCGCGCATATCGATGATCCGGCGATGAATGAATTCGATCGCACCGATATCGACACCGCGTGTCGGCTGGCCGATCACCAGAATATCCGGATCGCGCTCGATTTCGCGGGCAACGACGATTTTCTGCTGATTGCCGCCGGAGAAATTGGCGGTCTTCAGCGTCGGCGATGGCGGGCGGATATCGTATTTCTCGATCTTGTCGCGCGCATCCTTCAGGATCGCACGGCGATCCAGCATGCCGGCTTTGCCGTAGCGGTGATCATTGTGATAGCCGAGGATTGCATTTTCCTGCTCCTCGAAGGGCAGGACGAGGCCCATATGGTGACGGTCTTCCGGGATATGGGCAAGGCCGAGCCTGCGCATCAGCGCCGGGTCGGGACGTTCCAGCTTGCGGCCATTGACATAGATCTCGCCGGAATGGGGCTTGCGGATGCCGGCAATGGCCTCCAGCAGTTCCGACTGGCCATTCCCGGCAACACCGGCAATGCCGACAAGCTCACCGGCGCGCACATCAAAGGAGACATTGTCGACCATGGTCACGCCGCGCATATCCTTGACGGTGAGATTGCGCACCGAAAGCAGCACTTCGCCCGGATTGGCGGGGCCCTTGTCGACATGCAGCAGCACCCGGCGGCCGACCATCAGCTCGGCCAGTTCTTCCACCGTGGTCTCGGCAGTCTTGCGGGTTGCCACCATCTCGCCGCGGCGCATGACCGAGACATTGTCGGTAATCGCCATGATCTCGCGCAGCTTGTGGGTGATCAGGATGATGGTCTTGCCCTGTTCGCGCAGCACCGCGAGAATGCGGAACAGGTGGTCGGCTTCCGCCGGTGTCAGGACACCGGTCGGTTCGTCGAGAATCAGGATCTCGGCGCCGCGATACATGGCTTTGAGAATTTCGACGCGCTGCTGCAGGCCGACGGGCAGTTCCTCGATGATGGCGTCGGGGTCGACCTTGAGCCCGTAGCTTTCCTCGAGGTTCCTCAATTCGGCCCGCGCCTTGGCAATGCCGCGCTTCAAGAGGCTGCCGTCCTCGGCGCCGAGCATGACATTTTCCAGGACCGTGAAATTTTCGACCAGCATGAAATGCTGGTGCACCATGCCGATGCCGGCGCCGATGGCAGCCTGGCTGTCGGTAATGGTGGTCTCCTTGCCATTGACGAGGATCTTTCCGGAATCGGCCTGATAGAAGCCGTAAAGGATCGACATCAGCGTCGATTTGCCGGCGCCATTTTCGCCAATGATGCCGTGGATCGTTCCCTTTTCGACCTTGAGGTCGATATTCTTGTTGGCGTGAACTGCGCCGAAGCTCTTGTCGATGCCGATCAGTTCAATAGCGGGTGAAGTGGTCAATAGGCTTGCCCCTGAAAAGCGTTACGACGCTTCCGGCCGGCGCAGTGCCGCCGGAATGACCCGTCGTCGTGGTCAGGACCGGAACATGAACAATGTCCGGCCCCAGCAAGTGAACGGAAAAGCCCGCTCCGGCCCTTGTCGCGGGGCAGGAGCGGGCTTGCCATTTGATTACTGCCAGCCCGGGCAGCTGTCGTCGGTGGTGAAGTCGTGCACGGTGATCGTGCCGGCGATAATGTCAGCCTTCGCCTTTTCGGCTGCAGCGACCATATCCGGGGTCAGAAGCGCCTTGTTGTTGTCGTCAACGGCATAGCCAACGCCGTCTTCGGCAAGGCCGAGGCTCTGGACGCCGGTGGTGAAGGTGCCATCCATGGCTTCCTTGAAGCCGTCATAGACGACATTGTCGACGCGCTTGACCATCGAGGTCAGAACCGAACCCGGATGCAGGTAGTTCTGGTTGGAATCGACGCCGATCGAGTAGATGCCGTTGTCGGCTGCCGTCTGCAGCACGCCAAGACCGGTGGCGCCAGCTGCCGCATAGATCACGTCGGCGCCCTGGTCGATCTGGTTCTTGGCCAGTTCGCCACCGCGCACCGGATCGTTCCAGGCAGCGCCCGTGGTGCCGGTCATGACACGGAAGGTTTCGATGTCGGGATTAACGGCGGAGGCACCCTGGGTGTAGCCGCAGGCGAATTTGTTGATCAGCGGGCTGTCCATGCCGCCGACAAAGCCAAGCTTGCCGGTTTTCGACTGCATCGCCGCCAGCAGGCCGACGAGATAGGAACCTTCGTCTTCCTTGAAGGTGACCGAACGGACATTGTCGGCCGGGACGACGGAATCGATCAGGATGAACTGGGTATCGGGAAATTCAGCCGCGACTTTCTCGACGGCCGAGGTCCAGGCGAAGGAGGCGGCGACGATCGGCGAAAAGCCCTTGGAGGCGAAGTTTCTGAGCGCCTGTTCACCCTGGGTGTCGTCGGTCGGCTCGAAATCGCGATAGTCAACGCCGGTTTCGGCCTTGAACTTTTCAGCGCCGTTATAGGCTGATTCATTGAAGGACTTGTCGAATTTGCCGCCGGTGCCGTAAACGATGGCCGGCTTGATGTCCGCAGCAAGCGCTGTCGAGGACAAGGCCGAAACGGCAATAAGGCTCAGGATGATTTTTTTCATGTTGCAGCTCTGTTCCCTGTAATAGATCTTGGTCCAGCGCGTATTGTCCCGATCTATACGGGAAGTTCAAACGCGTCCCCCCGGCAGAAATCCGCCAGGCCGTAAGCATCGTTGCACGGCTTTGACAAAATTTCATCACAAAATTTCCTGACTGGTCAAAATTTGCACGACCAATTTTGCCGCGGTCGCGAAGAAAAAGAAAAGGGGCCGCAAAGCCCCTTTTCTTCATTCTATCAATGGTGATCCGGCAGGTCGTGGCGATCAGCCGATCGGGCAGCTGACCCCGGTGCCGCGCAGACCGCAATATCCATTGGGGTTTTTGGCCAGATATTGCTGGTGATAATCCTCGGCCGCGTAGAAAGCTCCGGCCTCGGCGATCTCGGTTGTAACCTTATTCGGGCGCCCGTCTTCGGCAAGTGCGTTTTCGAAGGCTGCGGCGATGGTCCGCGCTTCAGTCAGTTCATCCTTATCTTTCAGATAGATCGCGGAACGATAGGTTGTTCCTATGTCATTACCTTGGCGCATGCCCTGAGTCGGGTCATGCGCTTCGAAGAAGATCTTCAGCAGCGCCTTCAGGGAGATGACGGCGGGATCATAGACAACCTTCACCACTTCCGTGTGGCCGGTCAGCCCTGTGCAGGTCTCCTCGTAAGTCGGGTTCGGGGTGATGCCACCGGAATAGCCGGCAACCGTGACGTAAACGCCGGGCGTGTTCCACAGCAGCCGTTCCGCGCCCCAGAAACATCCCATGCCGAGCAACACCTCCTTCATCTGGTCGGGAAAGGGTGGCGCAAGCGGCCGTCCGCTGACGAAATGGGTCATGGCCGTCGGGATCGGCTGGGCGCGGCCGGGCAACGCGGTTTCGGCCGTGGGCAGGGAAAGCTTGTCGCGTTTCAGCGCATTGAAAAGCATGGCGGTCTCCTGGAAAAAGATCCAGACGCTGGCGGGAACAGGCTGTCGCCATGCCCGGCGCCGGATGTCTGTTGCCTTAGGTAATGCCTCACATGGCCTGCGGCAAGATCACGCATCACGGTCCCGGGCGGCAGGGATGCCGGCAAAAACAGGAGATTGGACCGCGCCGGCCGACTTTTACGGCATGATTTCAAAAATCTGTCAGATTCGGGTTGATAACCGCGCCGCCATCGGTATATATCGCGCCGACCTGCCCGGTTCGGGCGGTATCAAGGACAGGTGGCCGAGTGGTTGAAGGCGCACGCCTGGAACGCGTGTATACGGGAAACCGTATCGAGGGTTCGAATCCCTCTCTGTCCGCCATTTTCCCAGATCAGACATGAAAATTATCATTTTAAATCAATGATTCATTGATTTTCGAAACTGTTTTTCTGCTCCCGAGTTTCGTTTTGCCACTCATCCCGCGCCGCTTTGGCCGGAGGGCGCGTCGTGTTGCTCATGCGCAGAGCATCAGTCTCCGACCTGCGACGCGCTCTGGAAGCTTATCGCGCGGCAAAGCGCTTCCTGGCGGCCTCCGTTTCCGGCATGTAAAGCGACACCGGATTGCCCTCAGGGTCGCGAAACTGAAATGTCCTGTTGCCCCATGGCATTGTTTTCAGGTCGTGCACCAGTTCCACCCTGTCCCTCAGCCGTTCGAATTCGGCATCAATATCCTCGACCTCAAATTCCAGATAGGCCGTGCGATTTGCGCCTGCCTCACCGCTTCCTTCTTTCCAGAGGGCAACGGTCTGCACTGCGCCGATTGAAAGCGTTGCGCCCGGCCCGACGATTTCGGCGAAAACCGGAGCGAGCCATTCGGCGCGCCGGCCAAGGATCATCTCATAAAAGGCGACCATCTCTTCGGGATTGGCGGCGATAAGGCGGACGGATGCGAGTTTCATTTTCTCTCCCTTCCCTTAGGACATTGCGTTGAAGTGCTGTTTGGGAGCTTGTCGCACAGGCCTGTTGCCACCATTATGGCAACAGGAGTCAGTTGCCATGCGCCGCGCAGATCGCTTATTTCAAATCATTCAGATATTGCGGCGTTCGGATCGGCCGGTGACGGCGGCTGCGATTGCCGAAGAGCTGGAAGTCTCCAAGCGCACGGTCTACCGTGATATCGCCGATCTGATCGGCCAGAGGGTTCCGGTTCAGGGCGAGGCAGGGTTCGGCTTCGTGCTTGACCGCAGTTATGAAATGCCACCGCTGATGCTCACCGCTGACGAAATCGAGGCCGCTGTCCTCGGTGCGCAATGGGTGTCGGCGCATTCCGACCGCCTGCTCGCCAATGCCGCCCGGGATCTTCTCGTCAAGATTGCCGCTGCTATCCCGCAAGAGCTTCGCCCCTTCATTGCCGAAGCGAGTGTTGCCGCCAGACAGCCTTTGGTTCCGGAGCCCGCAGATGCTCTTGCCGCGACGCTCCGCCAGTCCATTCGCGACAGGCGCAAGCTACGGCTCATCTACCGTGACGGGACCGGGAACGTGACCGACAGAGTGGTCTGGCCTGTCACCCTCGGCTATGCAGAGACCAGCCGTTTGCTGATCGGATGGTGCGAACTTCGCCAGGGCTTTCGCCACTTTCGGTGCGAGCGTATCGAGCGCGTCGAAATTCTGGATGAACCGATCGGTTTGCGTCTGGATGAACTCCGGCGTCGCTGGCAGCGCTGGAGGAGCGAGGCGCTGACGGCGCTGCGAACGGTTCCCAGGCAAAGCTGAGCGCCGAACGCACCGTGGTTGAGCTGAATGACGGCAAGGGGGCGAAAGCAACAGGTTACCCGAGATCCCGCACCGACAGGCCGTGCAGGATGGCTGTCAAAACCGGTTCTTCCTCAACGTCTCTGGGTCACCGCGTGTCAGCCCGGCCGGTGGGTACCGGCACCAACCCATCCGGGGCGACCGGCCCTGGTCTGTCGGGTCATTCCGTGCGGGCGCCCTGATCCTGCGAGGTTTCGGTTTCCTCTGTATCGGCCATGTCGGAGCCGAAGCCTTCCCGCAAGGTCTCGACCGTCGCCAGGACATGAAGATACATGTTCTGCTCTGCCTCAGCCGGGTCGCCTTTCAGAACGGCCTGATAGATCTGGTCATGTTCGTTGCTTTGATGGGCCGAGGTCGATTTGTTGGCGGCGGACAGAACCTGGTAGCGTTCGGAATTATCCCAGAGAAGATTGAGGATCCGAAGCAGCCATGGTGAACGACAGTGCCGGTAGATGGCAAAATGGAACTGCCGGTTGGCGGTGCGGATCTGTTCCGTCGATCTGGCGGCAATGAGTGCCTGATAGGCGGTCGTCACCGCGTCAAGATCGTCCTGACTTGGGACCGGCATGGCAAGCCGGGTTGCCAGGGGATCCAGCATCAGCCGAATCCGGTAGAGGTCCTCCATGTCGCTGAGGTCGATTTCGCTCACCCGGAAACCACGCTGGCGCAGGGCGACGACCAGGCCCTCGGAGACCAGCACACCGAGCGCCTCACGCAGCGGCACCATGCTCATTTCAAGGCGTTCGGCGGTTTCGAACAGATGAATGCGCTGGCCCGGTTCCATGCGACCGGAAATGATTTCATCGCGAAGAAAGGTGACCGCCTGTTCGACAAGGGTCGGCCTCTTATTGGCCGGCGGCGCGGTTGCCTTCTTCGAAGGGGCGGCTTTCTTCTTGTCCTTTTTCGAGACCATTTCCTTGGTCATCGCAACAATCCTTGTGTCTAGCCTCGTATCTGGCCTTGTGTCTGGCCTTGTATCTGGGGCTCTCGCTGGATGACAGGTTCAGACCCTCAAAGGGCAGAGGCTATCAATCACATTGAAAGCAGCTTTTGCGGGATATGCCTGACAGGGGCTGGTTCGATATGCACGCTTTAGCATAAGTCTCGAATGCGTACATCGTCGAATTGCGGGCTCCGGCGCAGCGGACCGGTCCATTGCGGGCATGGCCGATGGGAGAAGCATGTCTGCCTGTCAAGCGATATCGGGTCGGCATTTCCTTTCGGATTCTGATCGAAATGCCATCCGGAGCCTTGAGGATCAAGGTGTCCGAATGGCCTGTCCGGCAATGCGGGAAACCGCGTTGCTTGGGCGCAGAAGGTCAGATGCGTTCGACGATTACGGCAACGCCCTGACCGCCGCCGACGCACAGGGTCGCCAGACCGAGCGCCTGGCCCCGCGCTTTCAGCGCATGCAGCAGCGTGACGAGGATCCGGGCACCCGAGGCGCCGATCGGGTGGCCAAGTGCGATTGCGCCACCATTGACGTTGGTTTTCTCCGGATCAAAGCCCAGTTCACGGCCAACCGCGAGAAACTGGGCGGCGAAGGCCTCATTCGCTTCGATCAGGTCCAGGTCCTTCACCGTCAGTCCTGCCCGGGCGAGCGCCTTGCGGGAGGCTGGAACCGGCCCCATGCCCATATAGGCCGGATCGACACCGGCGGTGGCATAGCCGCGGATCCTTGCGAGAGGCTGAAGGCCGAGGTCCTTTGCCTTCTGTCCGCTCATGACAACCAGTGAAGCTGCACCGTCATTGATGCCGGAGGCATTGCCGGCCGTCACCGATCCGTTCGGCCGAAAGGCGGGCCTGAGTTTGGCAAGCTGGGCGCTCGTGACATCAGGCCGGGGATGTTCATCGGTATCGAACAGCAGCTCCTGCTTTTTCTTCGTGACGGTGACCGGAACGATTTCATCCCTGAAGGCGCCCGAAGCGATCGCCGCTGCGGCCCGCTGCTGCGAGAGCAGGGCGACAGCATCCTGATCCTCGCGGCTGATCGCGTATTTTTCGGCGATATTTTCGGCCGTGACACCCATGTGATAATTGTTGAAGGCGCAGGACAGACCGTCCTTCAGCATCATGTCGGTGATCTCGCCATTGCCCATGCGATAGCCCCAGCGGGCCTTTTCGATGACATAGGGGGAGGCGGACATATTCTCCATGCCGCCGGCGATAACGGTTTCGGCGTCACCCGCATGGATGATCTCGGCCGCAGTGATGACCGATTTCAGCCCCGAGCCGCAGACGACATTGATGGTGGTGGCAGGAACGCGGTCGGGAAGTCCTGAATCCAGCGTGACCTGGCGCGCCGGATTCTGGCCGAGCCCACCCTGCAGGACGTTGCCGAGCACCACTTCATCGACGCTTTCCGCTGAAATGGCGGCCCGGGCGATCGCTTCCCTGACGATGATGGCTCCGAGTTCGCGCGCCGGAACCGGCGAAAGGGCGCCGCCATAGCTGCCGATGGCACTGCGCAAGGCGCTGACGATGACAATATCGTTCATTTCAGATTTCCTCCAGCTCGGCAGCAAGGGGCCTGCTGCTCTTCAAATTCGGCGCAACGGCAAAGTCCGCTTCCGTCGCGGCCCTGACGGTTTCCAGGTCCGAACCGGGCATGATTTCGGTGAGTGTCAGAACGCCGTCGATGAAGGCGAAGACAGCAAGTTCGGTGACAATCAGCGAGATGCAGTTGCGGGCGGTCAGCGGCAATGAGCAGCGATGCAGGATCTTCGGCCCGCCATCCTTGGTGCAGTGTTCCATGGCAACGATCACCTTTTTGGAACCGATGACCAGATCCATGGCACCGCCCATGCCCGGAACCATTTTTCCGGGGATCATCCAGTTGGCGAGGTCGCCATTCTCATCGACCTGAAGGCCGCCAAGAACACAGGCGTCGATATGGCCGCCGCGAATGAGGGCGAAGGAAAAGGCGCTGTCGAAGGTCGAGCCGCCGGGCAGAATGCCACAGGGAAGCCCGCCGGCATTGACCAGTGACGGGTCTTCATCGGTCACCGGTCCGATGCCGAGAAAGCCATTTTCGGACTGGAGCGTGATGGCGATGCCATCAGGCAGGTAGTTGGCGACAAGTGTCGGCAGGCCGATGCCAAGATTGACAATGTCGCCGTTTCTGAATTCGCGGGCAACACGGCGGGCAATACGTTCCTTGTTGTTCATGGTCTCAGTTCCTTACAACAGCATCGACAAGCGCAGCCGGGGTCATGACGGCGTCGGGATCAATCGCGCCAATGGCGACGATCTCGTCCGCTTCGGCCACGACATAGTCGGCCGCCAGGGCGATGAGGGGATTGAAGTTTCGGGTGGAGAGCCGGTAGATCAGATTGCCGGCGGCATCGCTCTGCGTTGCTTTCAGAATGGCGATATCGGCGCTCAGCGGCAGTTCGAGCAGATAGGTCCTGCCGTCGAGCGTGATTTCCTGCTTGCCCTCGGCGACGGTTGTTCCGACCCCTGTCGGGGTCAAGACGCCACCCAGGCCGGCGCCAGCGCAGCGGATCCGTTCAGCCAGTGTGCCCTGGGGGATGAGTTCGACATCGATCTCCCCGGCAATCATCTGCTTTCCCGTTTCGGGATTCGTGCCGATATGGGAGGCGATCAGCCGCCTGACGCGCCGATTGCTGATGAGCGGGCCGACGCCCGTGGTCGGAAAGCCGGTGTCATTGCCAATCAGGGTCAGGTCCCGGACGCCTGAATCGAGCAGAGCCTGCACCAGCGCAGGCGGTGAGCCATTGCCCATGAAGCCGCCGAACATGACGCTCATTCCATCGCGGAAATGCGTCATGACCTCCGAAATTTCTGTGATCTTGGTTTGCATCCTCTCTACCTCTTTTTGGTTGCTGGTCCCGTTTTCGGGACGGTCGGTGTCGCAAACGGTCATTCCCAGGGGCTGATGCGCATCCGCTCATGCGCCGCCTGCCGGCCATTGCCGCGAGGCGCTGGCCGGCAGGCGTGCCGTCCTGGGAGACGAAAGGGAAAACTGTGCCGGAGGAACATTGTCCGGTGCCGGATGCAGGTCAGATGGTTTGTTTTCCCCCTGCGTCCGGCCTTGCGGACGGCACGATTCTGCTGCCGATTCAGATCGGTTCCGGCCGTTCGGGCGACAGTATCTGTCGGCATGAACGTGGTGATGAGAGACCGTGATTCGAGCATGCGTTACTCCTCCGCGCGCTGATGTTCAGTGGCTTAAGAGCTTGAAAATACGTTCGTTTCCGAGGTGAAGCGGAGGCCGTTGGCCGGCTTCAATGTCGTCGTTGGCTGCGAATGAAAATCATGCTCGAAAGTCGCTTGACGAAAAAATATATATATATATTTTATGTGATGTCTACAGGCGTTTTGACGAGCCAGCCACAACGATCAGATCGGGAGGGCGGAGCCGGGGAGGCGCCGATATCAAACCCAGGGAGGGTAGATGAATGGCGAAAGACATTCACACATCACATACGGAGGGGGCCCGGATCGCTTATTCCTGGCCAATGATCATCACCCTCGGCTTTCTTGTCTCCATGGGGGCGCTGCATCTCGATCCGATCGCATCGTCCCTGCCGGCCATGGCCAAGGCGCTTGGCGTTCCTGCCAACGCCACCGCCTATACGGTCTCGGCCTTTTTCTTCGGCATGATGATCGGCCACCTGCTGATCGGCCCGTTTTCCGACATCTTTGGCCGCAAGCGGACGATCCTGTTCGGCCTTGCCGTCCTGGCCGTGGGCAGTTCAACCTGTGCGCTGTCATCAGACATGACCATGCTTCTGGTCGGCCGGGCGCTTCAGGGGCTCGGTGGTGCAGCCGTCATGTGTACCGGCCGCGCCGTCGGCGGCGATGCCGGCAAGGGCAAGGCCTCGGCCAATATGCTGAGCATCATGCAGGTCGTCTCATCCTGCACGCCGATCGTCATGCCGCTCTTGGGGCAGGCCGTTGCCTCGTCCTTTGACTGGCGCGCCGTGTTCTGGACCATGGCGATCATGAATGTCGCCCTGTTCTGCGCCGTTGGCCTGTTCCTCAAGGAAACGGCGACAACGACGGGCCGCAGCGGCGCATTTTCTGCGCTGGCCCATGATGTCCGGGTTGTCTTCAGCCAGCCTGGCTTCCTGCTTTTCGCGATCACCTTCGGCTTCGGCATTTCAACATTCTTCTGCTATGTCGGCGCCGCATCCTTCGTATTCCAGAATGAGCTGGGCATCAGTGCCGGACAGTTCTCTGTCATCTTTTCCGGCCTTGCCGCGTCGATGGTCGTTGGCGGCCTCGTCAGCAGCTTCTTTACCAGGTGGCTGGAACCCTTTGCCTTTGTCGTCACGGTCATTTTTCTTCAGCTTCTCGATGCGGCGGCCGTTGTCTTCCTGTTCAAGACCGGCATGGCAACCATTCCGGTGATTGCGGTTCTCTTTGGCTTCATCGCCTTTTCCACCTCGATCGTCATTCCGGTCGGCCTCTCGCTTGCGCTGAGCGAATCCGGCGACATCAAGGGATCGGCAGCGGCCTTTTGCGGCTTTGCGCAATATTGCTTCTCGATGGGCGTCACCACCTATATCGGCTCGGTCAAGGCCACCGGTTCTGTCGGCAAGGCCTGCGGTATCGCAATGATGGTCACCACGGCATGTGCTTTGATTGCGGCATTCAGCGGCCGCGCCGTGATCCGCAGGAGGGACGCTGCACCCGACGGCA
This sequence comes from Martelella sp. HB161492, assembly GCF_013184775.1. GTDB lineage: Bacteria > Pseudomonadota > Alphaproteobacteria > Rhizobiales > Rhizobiaceae > Martelella. Next base: position 481,371 of record NZ_JAATVV010000001.1, on the reverse strand, counting down.
AGGCGCCCTCCGTGCATGCATGAGCCTTGCGCCAAGACTTTACCCGCCTCATCCCGGGGCGGGCTCCATTCCTGACATCAAACAACAAACATCTGGAGGAAGCGATGTCCTATACATTTGACCGAACGGTTCCCTACCGCACCCATTTTTCCGAATATCAGCAGAAGTGGGCTGAACTCGCCCACATGAAACGCGAAGATGGCATTCTCGAAGTCCGCTTTCACTGGAACAACGGACCCTGGCGCTGGAACGAGGCCGTTCACGGTGCGCTGATCCCCTTTTTCGCGGATCTGTCGCATGATCCGGAAAATGAATGCATCATCATCACCGGAACGGGCGATTCCTTTCTCAACCAGTTCGACAAGGAAACGGCCCAGCCGGCGACCGATCGGTCGAAGCTTGTGACCTATGACTGGTGGTGGACGGTTCAGACCCGCATGCCCTCGGCGCTCATCGATATTCCCGTGCCGGTGATTGCCGCCGTCAATGGTCCGGTATCGATCCATCCCGAGATCGTCCTGCTCTCCGATATCGTGATTGCCAGCGAGACGACGGTGATCGTTGACCGCCACCTCAAGGATGCGGGCCTGGTTCCGACAGACGGCACCAATATTCTCTATGACGAGCTGTTCGGCCACAACCTGGCCCGTTCCGCCCTTTATCTCGGAACCGAGATCAGCCCGGCAAAGGCAAAGGATCTGGGCATCTTCACCGAGGTTCTGCCGATCGAGGATGTTCTGGGACGAGCCTGGGAGATTGCGCGCAACACCATCATGCCGGTGCCGCGCATTCATCGCCGTATGGCGCGTGAGACCCTGATCCAGCCCTTCCGCGAGGCCTATGCCAAGGCGATCCGCGCCAGCATGGCAACCGAATGCTATGCTGCGCAGGCCGCGCCGTCCGGCATTCCCGATGGCGAAGGACCGAAGAAATGAACATCACGGCTTCTCTCGGCCGTGCAGCAGGGGAAGGGGTGTCAGGCACCTCTTCCGGCATCGGCTACATCGATCTCGATCATGTCGTGCTCACGGTTCCCAACCTCTCCGACGCCGTGAGTGCTCTGTTCAGCTTCGGCCTCGTGGCAGCTCCGCCTCAGCTTGCGGGACGGTCGGATGATTGCGTACCGGGCGTTCGCCATCTCGTCTTCGAAACCGTCAACGGGCATGATGATGTCGCCAACATGATCGTGCTGTCGCAGCCGGGACCGCCGGCGCCGGTTCTGGTGGCGGCCTCGCCCGATCTTGAGGCGACCAGGCTCTGGCTTGAAGGCCGGGGGCTCGACAATGGTGCCTCCGTCAGCGTTCCGGACAGAACCTGGCTCGACCCAACGGATGGCTCCCGCCAGCCGATCCGCGCCAGCCGGCTTTCCATGTCGCCTTCCGCACCGATGATGGTGAATGCGACCCATGCCGACGCAATCGCCACCTATCACCGCGCCGGCTTTCATCGCCACCATTTCGGTATTCGCCGGATGGCCGGTGTCAGCATCGTCGCACCGGATGGCGAGGGCGTCTGCAACTGGCTGGCTGAAATCCTCACCGGGTCGGTCGCTCAGCTGCCGGACGGTTCTTTCATCACCCTGACACGGGATTGCTTTCTGCGCGTCCTGCCCGCGCCGGAAGGGGCGATCGGCCCGGTCGTCACTGGCATCACTTTTGAGGTGGATGATGCCGAGCGCTATATCGCCGCCCTCAATCCCAAGCTTCGCGGGACCGCCGAACACGGCGATGTCGGGGAATATCACTTTAACGCGTCTCCCTTTCCCGGAGTCGCCATCACCTTTGCGGATGTACGTGCGCTTGATGTCCTGCGTGGACATTGAGGCATCCGCACCAGAGCGGGCGTGAAAGCCTGCAACGCATGCAAGAGAAGGAATAAACACCATGCGATTTGTAACATACGAAGTCGGCACAGCGGTCGGGCCTGTCCGCCGCGCCGGTGTTCTCGGCGCTGATGACACCGTCATCGACATCACCGCGGCCCGTGAGGCATTTCTGTCCGAAAACGGCCACCACAATGCCGCCGCCGCCGCGGCATTCGAATGCCCGAGCGACCTCCTGACCTTTATCGATCGCGGCGACGATGCCCTTGCCGCATTGCGCGAAGCCGTCGAATTTGTCACGGCAAAGGCTCTGATGCAGTTTGAGGACATGACCGTCGTTCATCCGCTGGATGCGGTGCGTCTGCTGACGCCGCTTCCGGTTCCCCGCTCGATCCGCAACTTTTCGCTCTCCGAACAGCACATGCTGTCTTCGATCGAGACCATGAAGAGGAAGATCGGCGGCATGGAGCCATCGCTGACGCGGATTCCGCCGGAATGGTACAATCTGCCGGCCTATTACAAGACGACCGTTCAAGAAGTCTATGGACCGGAAGAACTGGTGCCGTGGCCGGCGCTGACAGGCAAATTCGATTATGAGCTAGAGATTGCCGCCGTCATCGGCAAGAGCGGCCGCCACATCGCTGCGGCCGATGCCAAGCCCTATATCTTCGGCTACATGCTCTATACCGACTGGAGCACGCGGGATTTCCAGCAGCGTGAGATGAGTATCAATATGGGACCGGGTCTGTGCAAGGACTGCGCCAGCTCCCTTGGCCCATGCATCGCGACACCCGATGAATTCGACGTCGAAAATGCCCGTCTCGTCGCGCGTATCAACGGCGAGGTCTGGACCGAGACGACATCCAAACTGCGCTCGTCCTTTGAAGATCTGATCGAATATGTGAGCCAGGTACAGACCATCGTTCCCGGCGACGTGTTCACCAGCGGCACTGTGCCGGGCGGCAGCGGCAGCGAACAGGACCGCTGGTTCCCGGAAGGCGCCGTGGTTGAGCTCGAAGCCGAGGGGATCGGCATTCTGCGCAATCGAGTCGGCATTCGCGGCGCCGCTGCACCGCTTCCCAAGTCGCAGCAGATCTTTGCAACGGCCGTTCGTCACGACGTGCTTTGATGACTGCTTTCCCGCGCCGGAAGGCCCAGCGCGGGATCTGGAGCGTGCACCCGGTTTTCTCGGGAGGATAACCGCACAGTGGGCGTCGGTTTTTGCTGGATTGTCCATCGGTTCTTTCCGGCAATGGCGTGACGGACCAGGGTGCACGCTCCCTTTTTGCGGCCGGCATCGACCTTTCTCCATCAGGGTTGATACCGGCTGAAGACAAGTACATGAGACAATGACATACATGCCGCTGGCGGGAGGCCGGTTCGGCATCGGGAGGAATTTCATGGCTGACGTTTCGGTTCGTCTTACCGGGCGGGATTGGTTCGTTGCCGGCGTCGCGGGGATGGCATCCTATATTGATTCAAGTGCCGTGGCATCGACCAGCGTCGCTCTGGTGATGTATCAGCGGGCGCTCAATCTCGACAGCTTGCATATTGGTTATCTTTCGTCGTCGCTGGCCTTTTTCATGGCCGTCGGTGCTCTTCTGGGGGGCCGGATGGGGGATCGCTTCGGGCGCAAGCGCGTCTTCAGTGTGACGATGTTCGGCCTGGCGGTCGGCTGCGTTATCATGGCAAGCGCCAGTTCCTTCGCCGTTCTGCTGGCCGGGTGCACGATCCTCGGCTTCTTTGCCGGTGCCGATCTCCCGGCATCGCTGGCGCTGATCGGAGAGACGGCGCCCAAGGGGGCGCGCGGAAAGCTGATCACCTTTTCCCAGGTGCTCTGGAATGTCGGCATTCTGATCACGCAGATCATCGTCGCGATTGTATCCGACATGGGGGCCTTCGGTGCCCGCATGCTGTTTTTGCATCTCATCGTCGTTTCGATCGTGGTGCTGGTGCTGCGCATCAGTCTGCCGGAATCGGCGGCCTGGAAGCAGAGCAAGGCGAAGGTCGAACAGGACGGCAACGGCAATGTCAGCCTGTCGCGGATACGGGTTCTGCTGACGAAGCCGTTCCTGCCGCTGTTTGTCGGTCTCGGCCTCTTCTATGGTCTCGCCCAGATTGCCGCCAGCATCAAGGCGCAGTTCCTCAGCTACATGTTTGTGAACGTCGCCCACAGCACCGTTCGCACTTACTCCTTCGCCTATATGTGTGTGATGGTGGTCGGGCTGATCACGATGCTGCTGTTCATGCGGGTGGTTGACGGCCCGAACCGGCGCAAATGGTTCCTTGCCGGCGCACTCGGCTTCATCATGAGCTTCGCCGTTCCCGCCATTTTCGGGGTCACGGTCGAGACCCTGTTCATCAGTTCGATTCTTTCCGGTTTCGGTGCTGCGCTTGCCTTTGAAGGAATGATGAAGGTCTGGACGCAGGAATTCTTCCCCGTTCTGCTCCTGGCGACGGCACAGGGCAGCCTGATAGCCTTTGCCCGCGTTCTGGCGGCGATCATGGCCATCTTTGCGCCGTCGCTGCTGATGCTGAATGCCAGCGGCTTCTTTGGCTTTCTCACCGTTGTCATCACCATTGCCATGCTGTTCGGTCTCTGGCTGTCCTATTCCAGACCCCGCCAGAGTGGTGACAATGTCATTCCGATGGAACGTTCGAGAGCGGCATAGAGGCCGCAGGCGGGAAACGCTGCTCGGGCTATGATATCCCGATGTTTCCCGCCTTTGCTCCGCCATTGGCATCACAAAGAGGCGATGTCAGACCCTCAGCTGGATTCGCTAGACCCCGGAACGGGATAGGGAAGCCAGTCATTCATCAGGTTGTTGTTAAAATCATTCTTGATGTCTGCGACCTTGTTTGCCGCGCCCGACTTGTCCCCGGCGACATAGTCGGCGGCTGCCGCGACGCCGATGCCAAACTCTTTCACGCTATGGTACAAGACCTCGGAGTAGCCCACGACACTGTCCGCAGCCCCTTCCCACGCGCCTTCCAGGCCTGCTTCTACATCACCAAAGAAACCGGCGCCGGAAGCGGACTCCAGATCCTTTTGATCAAGCTGCGCCATTTCTGCTTCGCCAGAATGTTTTTTCTCTTCGGCCATAATCGCTATCTCCATGGTTTCACCAGACGGACTATTGCAAGATCGGGATGATCCGGATCCAGTTTGTCGTAACTTACATGTTTATATATACATTGATTGTCAATGTATATAATTGAATCTTTCTAAAAATACGAAGTAACGATAAGTAATAAATGGTAACGATAAGTAACGTACTGCGTGCTGGGCCGCCGATCGCCGGGCCTTGCTTCGTTTCCGCTGCGCAAGGCCTGACGGCGAGGTTCAGCGCGACGTTCGATGCGCGCTTTCAGTTCGTGTGCTGTGATCGTGGGGGGCGGTTCGCGCGGGTAAGCGCCAAGGGGCAGGGCGGCACGTCACCGGTCGGAAAGGAAGCGCCCGGTTTCTTCCTTCAGATTGACACCGGTGAGGCCGCGGCGCATGGCCTCGCGGATCAGCCAGGCCGCCTTTCCGGCGGCAACCGGCAGCTTCAGCCCGTCCTTGCGGATATTGGAAATGCAGTTCCGCTCGGCATCCGAGCGCCCCACCTTCGGAGCGAAGGTCAGATAGGCGCCAAGACTGTCGGCGGAAGACAGGCCTGGCCGCTCGCCAATCGCCATCACCACCAGGCGCGCGTGCAGATGCGCGGCAATCTCATCTGCTATTGCGACCCGGCCATTTTCAACGATGGCAACGGTTCCGATTGTAAAGCGGGATTCCTTCAGTTCGTGCAGAAGCGCGGAAATGAAAGAAACCGCGTTCTCGCCAATGGCCGCCGAAGACAGCCCGTCGGCCACCACCAGCGCGATGTCGCAGGGCTTGCCATCAAGCGCGGCAAGACGATCCGCGTCTTCCGGCAAAAGCCGCCTGCCGAAATCCGGGCGGGTCAGGTATTCCGCCCGGTCGGCGGCCCGACTTTTGACCCGGATGGTCTGGAGGCCAAGTGCGTTGAGCCCCTGTTCCACGGCATCGGCGTCAAAGCGCGTGTGCACGGCATCGCGCGCCCGGGCGTGCGCCAGCGCGAAACCGAGCACTTCCCGCGTCGGCAGCGACGAGCCGGAGCGCCCGATGGCAATGCGCGCATCGGTATATTGCTTCAGCCGCTCCCAGGGATCGTTCAAAACGCGGTTTTTCTGGCTCTTCCGGTCGCTTCCGCCGGTCATGACGCGATCTCCAGCAGCGCCTGAGCATTATCCTGCGGCAGCAGCTTGCCGAGCGGATCTGTCACCCGCATGCGCTCAAGCCAGGCCTGAAATTCCGGCGCCCGCTTCAGCCCGAGCACCTCCCGCAGGTAGAGCTGATCGTGGAACGAGGTCGACTGGTAGTTCAGCATCACGTCATCAGAACCGGGAATGCCCATGATGAAATTGATTCCCGCAGCACCTAAAAGCGTGAGCAGTGTGTCCATGTCATCCTGATCGGCTTCGGCATGGTTGGTGTAACAGATATCGCAGCCCATCGGCACGCCGAGCAGCTTGCCGCAGAAATGGTCTTCCAGGCCGGCGCGAATGATCTGCTTGCCATCGTAAAGATATTCCGGACCGATAAACCCGACCACCGTATTGACCAGAAGCGGCGCGTAGGCGCGTGCCACACCATAGGCGCGCGCCTCCAGAGTTTGCTGATCGCAGCCGAAATTGGCATCGGCAGAAAGCGCCGAACCCTGTCCGGTTTCGAAATACATCAGGTTTTCGCCGACTGTTCCGCGCTTCAGCGCAAGCCCAGCCTCGTAGCCTTCCTGCAGCATTTCAAGCGAGATCCCAAACGACATATTGGCCTTTTCGGTTCCGGCAATCGACTGGAAGACGAGATCAACCGGCATGCCCCTGTTCGCCATTTCGATGGATGTCGTCACATGGGTCAGCACGCAAGTCTGTGTCGGGATTTCGTAGCGGGCGACGATCTCTGCCATCATCTCGACGAGATCGCTCAGCACTGCGATATTATCGGAGGCCGGATTGATCCCGATGACGGCATCACCCGTACCGTAGAGAAGACCGTCGACGATGCTGGCGGCAATGCCGCGCCGGTCATCGGACGGATGGTTCGGCTGCAGGCGGACCGACATATGGCCTTCGAGGCCGATCGTATTGCGGAATTGGGTCACCACCCGGCATTTCCTGGCCGCCAGAATGAGATCCTGATTGCGCATCAGCTTGGAAACGGCGGCCGCCATCTCCGGTGTGATTCCGGGGGCGATCCGCGCCAGCGTCCGGCTGTCTGAACCATGAGAAAGCAGATAGTCACGAAAACCGCCAACGGTCAGATGCGCGATTTCTGCAAAGGCGGCGTGATCATGGCTGTCGAGGATCAGACGCGTCACGGCATCATCTTCATAGGGTATGATGGTTTCCGACAGGAATGCCTTCAGCGGAATATCGGCGAGGCACATGCGGGCGGCAACGCTTTCCTCGGCCGTTTGCGCGGCGACCCCGGCCAGAACATCGCCGGACCGCAGCGGCGTCGCCTTTGCCATGACCGTTTTGAGGTCCGGAAAGCGCCAGAGCGTGTTTCCGGCATTGATGCGATAGCTCATCGCCTGTGTCCCTGTGTCTGAGTGCTTTCCGGGCGCTCATGTCCTGATGGCGTTGCCCAGGCGCAAGAGCTGCCGGGCTTTTCAGCGCTGCCCGGCCAGAACCAGATCCGCAGCCTTCTCCGCGACCATGATGGTTGGCGCATTGGTGTTGCCGCAGGTCAGCGTCGGAAAGATCGAGGCGTCGACAACCCGCAAGGCTTCCGTTCCGTAAACCCGCAGCGAAGCATCGACGACGTCCGTCACTGGATCCGGACCCATGCGGCAGGTGCTGACGGGATGAAAAACCGTGCCGGACCGCCTGCGGGCATCTTCAAGCAGTGCTTCATCCGAGCGCACATCCGGTCCCGGCTCGACTTCCGAGCTGATGATCGCCGCTAGGGACGGCGCTTCGGCAAGCCTGCGCACAAGGCGGGAGGCGGCTATCATTTCCTGCTGGTCGAATTCCGTCGAAAGGTAGTTCGGGTGGATCAGCGGGGCCGCCGCCGGGTCGGCGCTTCTGATCTCCAGATGCCCGCGGCTGGTCGGCCGTGTCGGCTGTGCGCCCAGCAGAAAACCGGAAAAGGGATCTGGTTTCATCAGCGGGCGTTCGCCGGGCGGCGCCTTTGAATAGCTCATCGGTGAGAAGAAAAGCTGCATATTCGGGGCATCGAGCGCCGGCCGCGAGCGGACAAAGCCGCCGGCGTGATTGATGCCGAGCGACAGGGGACCGCTGCGGGTCAGAAGATATTGCAGCCCGAAGCGCAGCCGCCCCGAAAGCGGCGACAGCTGGTCGTTCAGTGTCGGCACCCTGGAGGTGAACATGTAATCGATGCAGAGATGATCCTGCAGGTGCCGGCCAACGCCGTCGCGCGCTGTGACAACCGGGATGCCATGGCGTTGCAGCAAGGCGGCGGGTCCGATGCCGGAATGCTGCAGCAGCAGCGGCGAATTGATGGCGCCGGCGGAAACGATCACCTCCCGGCGCGCTCTTGCCTCATGCACCGCTCCGTTTTGACGGTACCGGACGCCGACGGCTCTGGTGCCGTCGAAGAGGATCTTCTCGGCCAGCGCATGGGTTTCGACCTTGAGATTCCTGCGTTTCAGGGCCGGGCGCAGATAGGCCCGCGCTGTCGACATGCGCATGCCGCCCTTGGTGGTGATCTGGTAGATGCCGACGCCCTCAAGAGACGACCCGTTGAAATCGTCATTCTCGGCAAAGCCTGCTTCGGTGCTCGCTCTTATGAAATTGCCGCAGGTCGGGTGGATATCCTTATCCTTGCTTTCGATCGTGAGCGGACCATCGCCGCCGCGCATGTCATTTGCACCGCGATCATTGCTTTCGAGCTTCTTGAAATAGGGCAGAACATCGTCAAACCCCCAGCCGGGATTGCCCATCGCCGCCCAGCCATCGAAATCCGAGCGATGGCCGCGCACGAAGATCATCGCATTGATGGCGCTGGAGCCGCCAAGCGCCTTGCCGCGCGGCCAGTAGCTGGGGCGGCCGCCAAGCCCTTCATCGGGCTCGGTCATGTACATCCAGTTATAGCGCTTGTCGTAAAATGCCTTGCCATAACCGATTGGCATCATCAGCCAGAAGGAGCGGTCCGAGCCGCCTGCCTCCAGAAGCAGGACCGAATAGCGGCCATCCTCCGAAAGCCGGTTGGCAAGCACCGATCCGGCAGAGCCTGCCCCGGTGACGATGAAGTCGAACTCCGCCATGGGTTTAGCGCGCCTCGATGATGAAGAGCTTGCGGACATGCTCATGGATCTCCCATTCACCTGTCCAGCCCTGCGGCAGAACCAGAAGATCACCGGCGGCAAGCCTGCGCTCACCACTGCCATCGGTATTCTTCACCGAGGCGCTGCCGGAGATGATGTGGCAATATTCGCCGGCTTTGGTTCGATCTGCGGTGAACCGGCCGGGGGTGCATTCCCACACGCCGATCCTGGTGGATCCGTCAGGCGAAGACCATAGCATTGCCGAGGCTTCTTCCTGACCAGCGGTCAGCGTCGTCGGTTTCGGCTGGAACGGGCCGAGCGCCACATCGTCAAGTGCTGCGAAGGCTTCGAGACTTGTCATTGCATATACCTCGTGCTCACTCGGAGGGCCTGTTGCCGCCAAAGATCTGCGCCAGCACCATCATCGAGGTCGTGACCAGGATCATGATCGTCGAGATGGAGGCGATCGTCGGGTCGATCTGGTCTCTGAGCGCATTGAACATGTTGCGGGTCAGCGTCGGATTGTCGCCGCCGGAGATGAACATCGCCACCACCACCTCATCAAACGAGGTCAGGAAGGCCAGAAGCGCTGCGGTGACCACGGCAAAGCGGATCTGCGGCAGGGTCACGGTCAGAAAGGCCTTCCACCGTGGCGCCCCGAGCGAGCGCGCGGCGTTTTCCTGGGCCATGTCGAACGTCCTGAAGGCGGATCCGCTGACAATCACCACCAGCGGCAGCGCCAGCACCGTATGGGCCAGAACCAGGCCGGTGACCGTATAGAGGATGTTCAGCTTGACGTAGACATAGAAGGCACCGACAGCAATCAGCACAACCGGCACCATCATCGGCGTGATCAGCAGAACGAAGGCGATCCGCACGAAAGCCAGTTTCGCGGTATGGAAGGCATAGGCAGCGAGCACGCCAACCGGCGTCGCGACCAGCATGGTCAGGATTGCGACCTTGATCGAGGTCCAGGTTGCCCGCATCCATTCATCAGAGCCGAAATAGTGCTCATACCATCGAAGCGACCAGTGCTGCGGCGGAAATTCGAGATACTGGCTGTCGGAGAATGACATCGGAATGACGATCAGCGTCGGCACGACGAGGAACAGGATGATCAGCGTTGCCAGCGCATAGAGCCAGAGCCTGCCGCCATGGGTGATCTGCGTCTCGGTTGCGGGGGTATCAAGCCATTTCAGCATCAGTGTCCGCCTCCCGCAATCTGGTCGAGGTTGAGGAATTTCGAGGCGATCCAGAGGATGATCATGGTCATCACCAGCAGCACGACGCCAAGCGCACTCGCAGCGCCCCAGTTGACGAACATCTCGATATTGGAAACGATCTTCATCGACACCATGATGACCTTGCCACCGCCGAGAACGGCCGGCGTGACATAAAAGCCGAGGCAGAGGATGAAGACCATCAGCGCTCCGGCGAAGAGGCCCGGAATGGTCAGCGGAAAAAATACCGTCCAGAAGGCATGTCTCGGGGAGGCGCCGAGATTGGATGCGGCCTTCATCAGGTCACGGTCAATCGCCTTCATGGCCCCGAAGGTGGGCAGAATGAGGAAGGGCAGCATGATATGGACCATGCCGATCAGCGTGCCGTTCATGTCATGGACCATCTTGATCGGCTCATCCCAGAGCCCGAGCGAAATGGCCCACTGGTTGATCAGTCCCTGCTTCTGCAGCAGCACCAGCCAGGCATAGGTGCGCACAAGCAATGAGGTCCAGAACGGCAGCAGCACGGCAATCATGAAAATGCTGGCGAGGCGGTTGGGCAGCTGCGCCAGAAAATAGGCCATCGGATAGCCGATCAGGATCGTCAGAGCGGTGGTGAAGACACTGACCTCGAAGGTCATTTCGAAGATGCGGCGGTACGAACTGCGACTGATCATCCGCGCATAGTTCTCAAGCGAAAAGCTGCCATCCGCGCCGATGAAGGACAGATAAAACAGCCAGCCGACGGGGATCACGAGAACCACGAAAACGATCAGCAATGCGGGCGCGCTGAGGCCGAAAAGTCTCAGCTTCTCGATCCGCTCATCGTGCTTCAGCCCCGCAGCATTGGTCTGGTTGGCAAGGGATGCGGCCATATCAGTCCTCGCTTCCGTCGATGACAACCGCATCATCAGGCTCGAGGTTGAGCATCACCTTGTCACCAACCGACGGCATGACCGAGAGATTGGCGCCGCGCACGGCGCCGCGCATGGTGATCAGCGTTCCATCCGACAGTTCGGATTGCAGCAGATAGCTGTCGCCCTGATAGACCACTTCACGCGCAATGGCTTGAAACCGGTTGCTGTTTTCACCGTTATTGTCGCGGGCGAGTGTAATGCGCTCCGGGCGGATCATCAGCTGCAGGTCTTCGGCATCCGGCACCGAACCGGCGATCTTCAGCGGCATATCGCCGAAGGCGACGCCTTTGCCGCTGCGGCGAACCGAAAGGAAGGTCGAATCGCCGATGAAATCGGCAACGAAGCGGTTGGCGGGCTGTTCGTAGAGATCGCGTGGTGCAGCCAGCTGCATGATCCGGCCATGGTTCACAACGGCGATACGGTCGGACATGGTCAGCGCCTCGCGCTGGTCATGGGTCACATAGACCGTGGTCATGCCGAGCTTTTCATGCAGATGGCGAAGCTCGATCTGCATCTGGTCGCGCAGCTTCTTGTCGAGCGCCGAGAGCGGTTCGTCCATCAGCAGGATGCGCGGCTCGAAGACGATCGAGCGGGCGAGGGCGACGCGCTGGCGCTGACCGCCGGAAAGCTGGGTGATGCGGCGATTGCCATAACCGCCGAGCTGCACCGTTTCCAGGGCGCGCTCAACCCGCGTGGCGATCTCGGCCTTGGGCACTTTCCGCAGCTTCAGCGGATAGGCAACATTGCCTGCCACGGTCATATGCGGAAACAGCGCGTAGTTTTGAAACGTCATGCCGACATCGCGCAAGTGCGGGGCGAGGCGGATCACTTCGCGATCGCCGAATTTCAGGCTGCCGCTGTCGGGCCGGGTAAAGCCTGCAAGAACCATCAGAAGCGTGGTCTTGCCCGAGCCGGACGGACCGAGCAGGGTCAGGAATTCACCGCTCCTGACCTCCAGCGAGACATCGTCAAGCGCGTGAACTTTCCCGTAAGTCTTGGTAATGTGGCTGACGCTAATCGGCAGCGCTTCGGTATTTCGAGCCGTCAAGGCCATTCCTCCCAAGGGAGCTTCAGAGATTGGATAGGCAGCATTGCGGGGGAACGGGCACCAGACAAGGGCGCTCCGCTCCCCCTTTTCAAACTCGGACCCGGACCACTATTCGGTCAGCATGTCCTGATACATTTCATTGGCTGTCGTTTCCCACTTGATATACCAGTCAAGCGAGATCGGAAGCTGTTTGGCTGCATTCTCCGGCGAGGACGGAAGCGTTGCGGCAACTTCCGGCGAAATCTCGCCCGTCTCATAGGCAAGCGTGTTGGTGGGGCCGTAGGTGATGTATTTCGGCAGATCGTCCTGGTATTCAGCCTTGGAAATTTCGGCCAGGAACTTCATCGCCAGCTCCTTGTGCGGCGCGCCCTTCGGGATGGCAAAGCAGTCAACGTCGGCCAGGCCCTGGTTGAAGCTGTAGGCGACCTTGCCGCCATCCCTGGCGGCGGTGTCAAAACGGCCGTTCCAGCCGGTGGTCATGTCGACCTCGCCATCCTTCATCAGCTGTGCCTGCTGGGCACCCGAAGACCAGAAGACTTCAATATTCGGCTTCAGTTCGCGGATCTTGTCGATGGCGCGTTTGATACCATCTTCGGAATCGAGAACCTTGTAGACATCCTCAGGCGCAACGCCATCGGCCATCAGGGCCGGCTCCAGAACACCGGCGACACTGTTGCCGCGATAGGCACGGCTGCCGGGAAACTTCTCGGTGTCCCAGAAATCGGCCCAGCTGTTGGGACCATCCGCGCCGTAGGTGTCGGTGTTCCAGGCATAGGTCGTGGAGAACACGTCGCTGCCGACGCAATAGTCGGAATAGGTGCCCTTCAGGAAATGGGAGACGTCAACGACATTATAGTCGATCGGCTCGAGCAGGCCTTCTGCGCCCGCACGCGCCGCCGAACCGGTGCCGCTGGCGACCAGGTCGAAGGTGACCTGACCCGTCTGGACCTGCAGGCGGACATCCGACATGCCGCTATAGGTTTCCTGCGTCAGGTTGATGCCCATCGCCTTGGCAGCCGGCTCGAAGAGTGCCTTGCTTTCAGCGTCCTGAAACGAGCCGCCCCAGGAGGCGACCGTCAATTCGTTGTCCTGCGCCATCGCCGATGAGGCAAGCAGCGTTGCTATCAGTGTCAAAGTCAATCTGCTGTTCATTTTCCCTCTTTCTCTTTTTGGAGTCTTCGATTTTCTCGTTATGCTCAGATCCGCCATCTGTTTTGATTTTCGGGTCGCGTGGCACTAGACGTGCGGCTTTCCCCCGGCCCATGGGTGCTTGTCGACAAAGCGGTACCAGGTCACCGCAGCGGGCAGGAACCAGGGCTTGCCGAAATAGAGTGGCCGGGTCGGGTGTGTCAGATCGTCGAAGGCGGTCTTCCCTTCCGGCGATCCCAGTATCTTCAGCCCGGCCTTCATGCCGAGATAGCTCGCCATCGACACGCCCGAGCCGCAATAGCCGAGCGCATAATGAACGCCGTCATGGCAGCCGGTGTGGGCCAGTTCATCAAACGAGTAGGCGACGAAGCCGGTCCAGGAATGGCTGATCGAGGCGCTCGTCAGTTCCGGAAAGATCCGGATCATCGCCTCTCGAAGCCTCGGCCCGCTGACCGACGGATCCATCTCGGACGCGGAGACGCGGCCACCGAAGAGAATGCGCTTCCGGTCAGGGCTGGCGCGGTAATAGTAAAGCACCTTGCAGGTGTCGCTGGCGATCCGCCCTGTCGGAAACAGGCGGTCAACCACGCCCTCAGGCAATTCCTCGGTCGCGATCATGTAGCTGCCGATCGGGATCACACGCCGTTGCAGCCATGGCGTTGCGCCGGTCGTGTAACCATTGGTCGCGACGAGAACATTGCGCGCCGAAACCGGCCCCTTTTCCGTTCTCACCTTAAAGCCGCTGCCCTTGCGCTCGATACCCGTGACCCGGCAATGTCCGGCAATCTCGACGCCGGCCGCGAGCGCCCGCTGCATCAGGGCGCGGTGATATTTTGCCGGCTGAAGCGCACAATGCTTCGGATAGACCACACCGCCGTGATAGGTGTCGCTGCCGAGCTCCTTATGCTGCTCGGCGCGCGGAACGGCAAAGGTTTCGATGCCTTCGTCGCGCCGCAGCTTTTCCGCTTCCCGCACAAGGACCTCGTAATGCTCGGGCGTATGGGCGGCATGAAAGCGGCCATTGCGCTCGAAATCGCAGTCGAAGCCCTCAGCGGTGACAAACTGGCCGAACCAGTCCAGAGCGTCGACACCGGACTTGCGAATGGCGCGGGCCTTTCGTTCTCCGAACTTCGCCGCCAGCGTTGAAAGCGACGGTTTCACGCTGGTGCTGATCTGACCGCCATTGCGCGCTGAGCAGCCAAAACCCGGTGCCTCGGCATCAAGCACAAGAACGGAGCGCCCGCCGCGCGCGGCAACCAGTGCGGCATTCAAACCCGTGTAGCCAGAACCGACAATCACCAGATCCGCCTGTTTGCGCGGCTCTGATAGGGTGACGGGGGCAGGACCCAGATCCATGTGCCAGTATGGCGTTGTGCTTGGTTGCGCGGCGCGCATGCGATTTTCCTATGTTCGGTGGCCTATCCGCTCGGTTGCCGGGTAACGGACGGCTTTGATCTTCGTTAAGAAAACCGTATGAGAGAAATGGACGGCTCGTGATATCCAATTTGATGATTTCATCAGACCATTTCTGCTGAAAAACGATGATACGCAGACCCCGCGACCAGGCCGGCGGGATCTGCACATTCACAATGCCGGTCAGAATCCGGAGAGAACCTCAGGCATCCAATGGATGTCCTTGCGGCTGGCCCTGAAGAAGCATTGTCCATACTTTTCCAGGCTGTCAGGATCGATCTCGAAGCCAAGGCCGGGTGCTTGCGGCATATTGAACCAGCCCTTGTCGTGCAGGAAAGGCTGGGTGAAGATCATGTCACGGGCTTCCGGTATCCATCCGGGCGCTGCGATCGGGTATTCAAACAGCGCCTCGCCGGCAAAGCCGCTGGCGGCGAAGACATGCGCATTGACGATGAAGCCGAATCCGTTTGACCAGCAATGCGGCGTGAACTTCAGCCCCTTCTCCCGGCACAAGGCCGCCATCTTCAGGCTCTGGCTGATGCCGCCGGCCCACATCGCATCGGGCTGATAGATGTTGTAGCAGCCCATTTTCAGCATCCGCGCCAGTTCGCGATAACCCATGACATGTAGTTCGCCACCGGCGACAGGGACGCGCGAATGGGTCGTCAGCTGCGCTATTTCCTCGTGCCATTCGCCGAACAGCGGCTCTTCCACCCAGGCAAGGCCGACATCGGCTGCCGCATCGACAAAACGCTTGGCGCGCTCCAGCGACCAGAGCGGCGCCTTGCCGTTCTGGGTCAGCCGGAAGGCCTGGTTGCAATCGACCGAGATCTTCATCCGGCCCTGCATATAGGTCGCGATGTCGGAGATATGCGCGATGTCGACCGCCTCATCAAAGTCGTGAACACGGACCTTCATCGTGTCGAAGCCCTCGGCAAAACGGGCTTCAGCTTCCTCGCGGCGCGCCGGCGGTGCTTTCAGTTCTCCGGCAGAGGCATAGAGCTTGATCCGGTCGTCGGTTCCGCCAAGGTATTTGTAGAGCGGCATTCCGGCCGTCTTCGCCTTGATGTCCCAGAATGCCGGCTCCAGCCACCAGTTGAAATTGCCTCCGGCAGCCAGGATCTGAATCCGCTCGGCAAGGTTATCGATGTCACTTGCGTCCTGCCCGAGAAACAGGCCGGCGAGAAGGTCGCCAAGGCCGGCGCGTTCGCGCCCGGACGCCGGAAAACCGCTCCAGCCTTCAACGCCGTCATCGGTGATGAACCGGACAATACACATCGAGACATGGGTTCTGATTGTTCCGGGGATCCAAGACGGCGCGTGCGGCGCAGGCAATGGCGTTTTCACCAGATAGAGCTCGACGCGGTCAAGCACTTGCATATTTCGGTCCTTTCAGAAGTTCCTTGGCTCGATGGTCATGTCAGGCTGGCGTGACCGGTAAATGAAAACTATGAAAGGAATGGATTGGTCGTGATATCCAATTTGACAAATTATGCAGACCAATTTGACTGGAGTGCCGGGAGATCGCGCACAATGTCGATCCCCTTGCGCAACTCTTCCGGCGGCGCACTGCCGAAGCCGAACACAAGTCCATTCTTCTCGATCGGGGCAAGGCAATAGCGCGAAAGCGGTGCCAGGATGACACCGCGTTCGCGTGCCTGTTCGACCACCAGTTTCGCGTCGATATGCGGCGCGAGGTCGGCGGTTGCGTGAAATCCGCTTCTGGTTTCCTGCAGCCGGACGGTTTCAGGAAGCGAGCTTGCGGCATCTCTCAGGGCATCATAGCGGGCCTTGTAAAGCCTGCGCATGAGCCGGATATGCGTGGCGAAATGACCCTCATCCATGAAATCGGCGACAATCGCCTGCGTGGCGGTTGCCGGGCCGCTGGCCCAGGCTGCAAAGGTCTGGTCGAAGGCATCGATCATGCTTTCGGGTACCAGGATGAAACCAAGTCTGAGCGCTGGAAACAGTGACTTCGAAAAGGTCCCGACATAGAGCACGCGCCCGGATGTATCGGTGCTGTAGAGCGCGGGCTGTGGCGCATTGTCAAAGTAGAATTCGCCATCATAATCATCTTCGATGACCAGGCCCTGCGCTTCTTCGGCGGCACGTAGCAGTTCGAAACGCCGCGCCAGGGACATGACATGGCCGAGCGGCTGCTGATGCGTCGGCGTCACAAAGGCCAGGCGGAAATGCGGTGACTTCTTCAGGCCATCGGCGACGACCATGCCTTCTTCATCGATATTGACCGGAACCAGCTCCGCCCCCTGCGACAGAAATGCGTTCCGAGCGCCGGATGCGCCGGGGTTTTCCATCCACACCCGGTCACCGGGGTTGAGCAGCATATGCCCGATCAGCGCGAAGCCATGCTGTGCACCACAGGTGATGAAGATCTGTTCTTCATGGCAGCGAATGCCTTTCAGCGCGCTCAGATGCGTGGCAATCGCCCTTCGCAGCGCCCGCATGCCCTTCGGCTCGCCGTAACCCATGACCTTGCTGCGCGCGCCGCGCAGCTGTCGGGCGGAAATGCGCGCCCAGTTGGTCATCGGGAAGGCATCGAGTGCCGGCAGTGCGGTGATGAAGGCGCGCGCTTCATGTGGCAGCCAGGTTCGTCGAGCATAGGCTGGCTCGGCATGGGTGATGGCGTAGGAAAGCCGCGGCTTGCTCACTGTTTTCGCCGGCTCGGGCAAGCCTTGCTGCGGGCGCTGGGCATCAAGCGCATCGCTGACGAATGTGCCGGCTCCGACCCGTGACACCAGCATGCCTTCAACGACGAGGCGCTCGACCGCATCAATCACCGTCGTTCGCGATACGCCAAGCTCACGCGCCAGAATGCGCGTCGCCGGCAGGCGGTCACCGGCACGCAGACCACCGGAAAGGATGATGTCACGCAGCGCCATATAGAGCTGGACGCCTACACCTTTGCGAGAGGTGCGGTCGAGCTTGATAAAGGAAAGAAGCGCACCGGCCGAATGCTTCATACGTCGCAAACCTCGCGATTAAGATGAAATTGGTCTGGAACAAGTTCCGAAATGGATATGTCTGATGCGCCAATTATGCCGCAAATGAGATGAAGTACAAGTTGACCAGAGCAATCGAAGTCTTATGAAACTTACCAAGATCGAAACATTCACCGACCAATTCATCTGCTTTGTCCGCGCCACCGCAGAGGACGGGGCCACCGGCTGGGGGCAGGTCGCTCCCTATTTCGCCGATATCACCGCCGAGGTCCTTCACCGGCAGATTGCACCGCATGTGCTCGGTTTTGATTGCAACGATATCGACGCGATGGTTGATCATGCCCGCGACAGGGAACACAAGTTTCCCGGCGCCTATCTGCGCCGCGCCATGGGCGGCGTTGACACGGCGCTCTGGGACATGGCGGGCAAGCGTGCCGACAAGCCGGTCTGTTCGCTGATCGGCGGCACGCCCGGCACGCTCAGGGCCTATGCCTCCTCGATGAAGCGCGACATCACCCCTGCCGATGAGCGGGAGCGCTTCCTGCGTCTGAGGGGCGAATATGGTTTCGATGCCTTCAAATTCCGCATTGGCGCCGAGGTTGGCCACAATCAGGACGAATGGCCGGGACGCACAGAGGAAATCGTGCCGATGATTGCCGGTGCGCTGGGGCAAGAGGCGGCTCTGCTGGTGGACGCCAATTCCTGCTATTCCCCGGCAAAGGCGATCGAAATCGGGCATTTGCTCCAGGATAACGGCATTTCCCACTACGAAGAGCCCTGCCCCTACTGGGAATTCGACCAGACCAAAGAAGTCAAGGAAGCGCTCGACATCGACATTACCGGGGGCGAGCAGGACTGCATGATCGAAAACTGGCGGCTGATGATCAAGGACCAGGTTGTCGATGTGCTGCAGCCCGATATCTGTTATCTGGGCGGCATTTCGCGCAGCCTGAGGGTGGCGCGGATGGCCGAAGCCGCCGGCATGCCGGTCACGCCACACGCCGCCAACCTGTCTCTGGTCACGCTGTTCACCATGCACTATCTGCGCGCCATCAAGACGGCAGGCAAATATCTTGAATTTTCGATCGAGGGTCGCGACTATTATCCTTGGCAGGAAGGTCTCTTCCTCAACGATCCCTTCCGCGTTGAAGGCGGCCAGGTGACCGTGACGGACGCGCCGGGATGGGGCATTGAAATCAATCCGGAATGGCTGGCCAGGTCGCGCTATCAGGTCAGCGAGCTAGCAGACTGAAGGTGAAAACCATGAACATCGAAGACATTCTCGCCGGCAAGAGGCCGGAAGGTCTCCCCGATGGCCATTTCATTGATGGTCAGTTCCGCCGCGCATCCGACGCCGCAATGATGGAAAGCTTCGATGCCGGGCGCGGCGAGGCTTTTGCAAGCTTCGTCAACGGCACCGCCGCTGATGTCGATGAGGCCGTTGCCAGCGCCAGAAAAGCCTTCATGAAGGTCTGGCGCGACATGGCACCGGCCGAGCGTGGCCGCATTCTGGGCCGGGCCGCTGGCCTGCTGCGCGAGGAAGCCGAACGCTTTGCCATCGTCGAAACACTCGATTGCGGCAAGACGCTTTCCGAAGCCCGCGGCGATGTGGCGGGCGCGGCCCGCGCCTTTGAATATTACGCGGGCGCAACAGACAAGCTGCAAGGCGCAAGCTTCCCGCTCGCCAAGGGTTATCTCGGCTTCAGCCTGAACGAGCCGATGGGCGTTTCCGCGCAGATCATCCCGTGGAACTATCCGATTTCGACTGCAGCCCGCGGCATGGCCCCGGCGCTTGCCGCGGGCTGCTCAGTTGTCGCCAAGCCGGCCGAACAAACCCCGTTCACGGCGCTGATGCTCGCCGAACTCCTGTCGCGGGCGGGCCTTCCCGACGGCGTCTGCAACGTCATCACCGGAACGGGTGCTGCCGTCGGTGCCCCACTTGTCGCCCATCCCGATATCGACCAGATCACCTTCACCGGTTCGGTGGTCACCGGCCAGCGGGTGATGCAGAGCGCCGCCGAACATGTCACCCGGCTGGTGCTGGAACTTGGCGGCAAGTCACCGGTCGTGGTTCTCGGCGACTGCAATCGCGAAGCGGCCATCGAGGGCGTGCTTGGTGCGATCTTCGAAAATGCCGGGCAGATCTGTTCGGCAGGCTCCAGGCTCGTCATCGAACGTTCGATCCATGACGAATTCGTCGCCGAGCTCGTTCGCCGGGCTGAAGCATACCGCCTTGGCCACGGCCTGCGCGATCCGGATTTCGGTCCGCTCAATTCCGCAGCCCATCTGGCAAAAGTCGCCGGCATCATCGATCAGGCAAAGGCCCGTGGCGCCGAAATTCTCACCGGCGGCGAGATCGCAGCCGATCCTGAAACCGGCAAGGGCTGGTTCTACAGGCCGACGATCATTGCCGACACGCCCTCCAGCGATGATCTGGTGCAGGAAGAGATCTTCGGTCCGGTGCTGACGGTGCAGATCGCCGACAATGCCGAACACGCGCTCAAGCTTGCCAATGACTGCCAGTATGGCCTCGTCGGTGGAATCTACACGCAGGACATTTCCAAGGCGCTGACGCTTGCCCGCGACATCGACGCCGGCCAGATCTTCGTCAACGAATATTTCGCTGGCGGCGTCGAACTCCCTTTCGGCGGCAACAAGATGTCAGGCTTTGGTCGCGAGAAGGGGCTTGAAGGCATGCTCTCCTACTGCAAGACGAAGAGCATCGCGATCAAGATCTAGCGGTTCGGCTCGAAAGTCGTAATCGATTTTCGAAAAGAACGATGCGTCGATTCAATAAGATAGCGCGTCCTGGTGGGTTCAAAGGGAGGCATGGCGCTCTAGGCCATGCCGTTCGAGGATCCCGTCCATGATCGGCCCGGCCTTTGCGGGTTTTATCCTTCGGGCGGGGCTGCTGGCGCTGGCCGCCAGCCATTTCCTACCGGCTTTTCCACATATTTTGCCCGCTTGTCTCTGGAGGGTCTATGGCATTCTGCCTATGCCCGGAGGAGCAGATCTTCTGCCGCATGCCGATTGCGAAACAGGGGCGAGCGTCAAGGGCGGGCGCGAACGGGAAAGACGTCCGACACGAGCAATGAGGATATGAAAATTGGATTACCGCGCCATACTGGATCAGGATGTCGTCGCATTCATCGACAAGACGCTCTCATTCTATAGCGCAGACCTCGCCGCAGATGACTGGCAGGGACAGCGTGCGGCCTATGATCGGATGGCGGCCCATTTTCACGCGGGGCGTCCCGCCGGGCTTGCCGTTTCCGATGGCCGGATCGCCGATGTTCCGGTCCGGATCTATGGTGAGGAAACGGCAACGGTGATCGTCTATGTTCACGGCGGGGGCTTCGTGCTCGGCGGCCTCGACAGTCATGATGACGTTTGCGCCGAGATCGCCGCTGCAACACAGCGCCGCGTCGTATCCGTCGATTATCGCCTGTCCCCGGAACATCGTCACCCGGCCGCCTATGATGACCTGCTGGCCGTTGTCAAATCACTGGTCGAAACCTGCGACGTGGTGCTGTGCGGTGACAGCGCCGGTGCATCGCTATGCGCCTGTCTTTGTGGTTGCTGGCACGACGCCCGCATTATCGGCCAGTTCCTGATCTACCCGGCGCTCGGCTTTGCGCCAGAAGGCGGCAGTTTTGAGCGCCATGCCCATGCTCCGCTGTTGAGCCGCGATGAGGTGGAAGCCTATGGCGCCGTGCGCGGCGGCGAGCGCGATGACCCGCGTGCGACCGCAAGCGCCGGCGATCTGGCCCGCTTGCCGCCGACCTTCATTTTTCCCGCCGAATGTGATCCGCTGCATGATGACGCGCTTCGCTATGCCGAGGCAGCGGCAAAATGTGGAACCGATATCACCGTCGAGACATCGGCAGGACTGGTTCATGGCTGGCTGCGGGCGCGGCATGAAAGCACGCGTGCGGCGCGGACCTTTGCCGGGATAGCCGGCAAGATCGCAGCCTTCTGCGCTGGCTGAGGCGATCCGTCCGCCAGGCGGCGAAGGTCACTGTGATGCGGAGATTCAATAAGATAGAGCGTCGTGCTGCCTCCAAAAGGGCGCACGGCGCTCTAGCCACTGCCCTGTGATATCTTCTTCTCAACCCTGCGCACCGGGTGTCCATAGGTCTTCTGGAACGCCTTGCTGAGCGCTGATGCGTCCGAGTAGCCGGAGCGGATGGCGATTTCGCGCAGGCCGAGCGTGGTATTTTCGGCCATCTCGCGCGCATGCACAAGCCGCAGGTTCTGGTAATACTGGCCGGGGGCCATGCCAAGCTCTGCCTTGAACAGCCGGTTCAGTGTCCGGGTGGACATGTGAGCCCGTTCGGCCAGGGCGGAAAGAGACAGCGGGTGCTCGATCGTTTCGACCATGATGTTGATGATCTGGTCCATGCGGTTGCGACCGGGGATGGACAGTGCCGTTGTCATGCGCACGCCGTCCTTATGCGGGCTTGCATCATGCATGAACATCGAAGAGGTCATGAAGGCGCGGGCCGCACCGAACTGTTCACTGATAAAGGCGAGGATCAGTTCGAGCGCCGTTGATGCGCCGCCGCAGCTCCAGATCCGCCCGTCCATGACATAGGTGCTCTGGCTGACCCGGACCTGCGGAAAAGTCTCGGCAAATTCGCTGATCACGGACCAGTGCAGTGTCGCTGTCAGGTCGTCGAGAAGGCCAGTGGCGGCAAGGATCCAGGCACCGGCATCCGCGCCGATAACCGTACGGCTCTGACGCGCAAGCGACATGACGAGACGCTGATTTTCCGGTGTCGGGTGCTGGCGATAGCCATTGCTTGAAATGATCACGAGAAGATCCGAGACCTCCACATCTTCAATGCCGGCATTCGGCGTCAGAAGAAGGTGCGACGAACTCTCGACAGGCGCGTTATCGACGCTGACGACATTCCAGCTGATGTCTTCCTGATAGAGCTCGTGAACCATTCTCAATGGCTCGAGAAGACAGGAAAAAACCAGGTTCGAGAACCCGTCGAAAAGCAGAAATGTGACATTCATGCGGCACTTTTGGCATTATTGGATAATATTTTGGCACTATAGGATAAAACTTGTCGGGCTGGCTACCGTATTCTCCGGCCCATCGAAACCGTCATGTTCTCGCAGTCGCTGCCTTCCGGTCCGCTGCAGGGACAATCGGACGATCCGGTGATGAAGTTTTCCCTGACGGGGGACGCGCTTGAGATAGGCGCGCTTGACTGTTTTTCCACTGGATCACGCCCATTGCGATCGCGTTGTGGGCTCAGGACGTCTCGCGTCTCATGTCCGATTTTTGTGATTAGCACGTTTGAACGCCGCGCGGAGACTGGTCTCGCGTGGAGACAATTTGAGTTTGCCTGAACGCCGTCGATAGAGCGGCTGTGAATAGGATTGCAATCTGTTGCGGGCCCGCCCGCACCGATCAAGGAGCATGCATGCCACTGACAATGAACAGGGATGTCTTTATCACATGTGCCATTACCGGTTCCGGCGGCACGCAGGACCGCTCTCCCCATGTTCCGCGCTCGCCGGAAGCGATCGCAACGAGCGCGATCGAGGCGGCCAAGGCTGGTGCAGCCATTGTTCACTGTCATGTCCGCGACCCTGAAACCGGCGTTCCTTCGCGTCTTCCCTCGCTTTACCGTGAGGTCACCGAGCGTATTCGCGATGCCGAAATTGATGTGGTGCTCAATCTGACCGCTGGCATGGGCGGCGATATTACTTTCGGTTCGGTCGAAAGCCCGCTGCCAGTCAATGCGGCTGGAACGGATCTGGTTGGCGCCAGCGAGCGGATGGTGCCGATTGCCGAATGCCTGCCGGAAATCTGCACGCTGGATTGCGGCACGATGAATTTTGCCGAAGCCGATTATGTGATGGCCAATACACCCGGCATGCTGCGCGCCATGGGCGGGATGATGACCGCGCTTGGGGTGAAGCCCGAAATCGAGGCGTTTGACACCGGCCATCTCTGGTTCGCCAAGCAATTGGTGAAAGAAGGCGTTCTGGGGTCTCCGGCTCTGGTTCAGCTCTGCATGGGCGTGCCGTGGGGCGCACCGAATGATCTCAATACATTCATGGCCATGGTCAACAATGTGCCCGACGACTGGAACTGGTCGGCCTTCTCGCTCGGGCGCGATCAGATGCCCTTCGCCGCCGCCGCTGTGCTGGCCGGGGGCAATATCCGCGTTGGACTGGAAGATAATCTCTACCTGAAGAAGGGGGTTCTGGCGACCAATGCGCAACTGGTCGAAAAGGCGGTCGCCATTGCCGAGAACATGGGGGCCTCAGTGCTCGGCCCGGCTGCCGTGCGCGACAAACTGGGTCTGGTCAAACGCGCACCGAAGGGAGCCTCGTCATGACGCCGGATGGCGGCAGAAAAGCCGCCATCATCGGGGGCGGGGTCATCGGCGGTGGCTGGGTGGCCCGGTTTCTGCTGAATGGATATAACGTTTCGGTCTTTGATCCGGATCCGCAAGCTGAGCGCAAGATTGGCGCGGTGCTCGCCAATGCCCGTCATGCGCTGCCCGGCCTTTACGATCATGCCTTGCCGGAAGAGGGGCGTCTCACCTTCTGTGACCGGCTGGAAGATGCCGTTTCAGGCGCTTTATGGGTGCAGGAAAGCGTACCGGAACGTCTGGCGGTCAAGCATGAGATCCATGCAGCGATTTCTGCAGCCGCGCCGCGCGATGCTGTCATCGGCTCGTCGACATCCGGCTTCAAACCATCAGAACTGACAAGCGGGGGCGCGCGGGTGATTGTCGCGCATCCTTTCAATCCGGTCTATCTCCTGCCGCTGGTGGAGCTCGTCGGCGATACCGATCATTGCGCCCGCGCGGCTGAGCTATTGCGCGCAATCGGCATGTATCCGCTGGTGCTGAAGCGGGAGATTGACGCTCATATCGCCGATCGACTTCTGGAGGCGGTCTGGCGCGAAAGCCTGTGGCTGGTCAAGGATGGCGTCGCCACCACCGAAGATATCGACGAAGCCATCCGCATGGGATTCGGCATTCGCTTTGCGCAGATGGGGCTGTTCGAGACCTACCGGATCGCCGGCGGTGAAGCGGGGATGAAGCATTTCATGGCCCAGTTCGGTCCGGCCCTGTCTTGGCCCTGGACGAAGCTGATGGATGTTCCTGCCTTCAACGATGAACTGGTTTCGCTGATCGCCGGCCAGTCCGATGCCCAGTCCGGCGACAAAACGATCCGCAGGCTCGAACGTGAGCGGGATGACAATCTTGTCGGCATTTTGCGGGCGCTGAAAGTCAGCGGCAATGCTGCCGGCAAGGTGATCGCGGCGCATGAGGTCGGGCTTGCCGTGTCGGGCATGCATGAGGGGCTGCCGGTGACGCAGAAGCGTCAGGTCCCTGCGTCCTGGACCGATTACAATGGTCATATGAACGAAACCTTTTATCTGGAAGCCGGCTCCAAGGCGACCGACGGTTTCATGGCCCTGATCGGAGCTGGCCCGGACTATATCGCGCAAGGGCTGAGCTATTTCACGGTTGAGAGCCACGTGCGCTATCTCGATGAGGTCCACGCCGGTGACACGCTGACCGTGACAACGCAGCTGCTGAATGGCGAAGGCAAGAAGATGCATCTGTTCCATCGGATCTATCGCGGGGACGGAACGCTTTCTGCGACGGTGGAGACGCTGTTGCTGCACACCGATCTGAAAGCGCGGCGCAGCACGATGCCGACAGCCGATGTCGCCGAAAAGCTGGCGGAATTCACGCGCCTGCATGCCGATATACCTGCCGACGGCGCCGGGCGCTTTGTCGGCGAACGCCCCGGTAGCCGTTAGCGGCGCCAGCGGGAAAAATCATGGGCTCGTTTCGATACGAATTTCATTCCGCCCTATCTGCGAGGCATACGAGCCGCCTCCTTTGCGGACAAACCCAAAGCAAGACGGAAGCAAAATGAATAATTATCTGAGATTTCTGGCAACACGCACTTTGACCGGCGGCATGTCGCGCCGTGAATTCATGGGACGCACCTCGGCGCTCGGCATCGGGGCGGTGGCCGCCAGTTCGATGCTTGGGCGGGTGGCCCAGGCGCAGGAGCCCGTCAAGGGCGGCACGCTGCGCATGGGGCTTGGCGGCGGTTCGTCGACCTCCTCGCTGGATCCGGCGCTTGCTGCCAGCCAGGTACCGTTTCATGTGATCCGCACCTATGGCGAACAGCTCCTCGAGGTCAATGCCGACGGTTCGCTCAATCCGCGCCTGGCGGAAAGCTTCGAAGCCTCCGATGACGCCAAGACCTGGGCCTTCAAGATCCGCAAGGGGGTCGAGTTCCACAATGGCAAGACCCTGACCCCGGAAGATGTGCGCCAGACGCTGCTGCGCCATTCGGACGAGAACTCGAAATCAGGTGCACTCGGCATCATGCGCGGCATTTCCGACATTCGCGTTGACGGCGACAATCTGATTGTCGAAGTGGACACGCCGACGGCAGATCTGCCTTACCTGCTTTCGGATTTCCACCTGCTGATCCAGCCAGACGGCGGCCGCGAAGACCCGACCGCCGGTATCGGTACCGGCGCCTACAAGATTGTCGAGGTCGAGCCGGGCGTGCGCTATGCCTTCGAAAAATTCGGCAATTACTGGGATGACAGCCGTGGTCACTTCTCGACGGTCGAGATGACCGTCATCAACGATGCGACGGCGCGCAATGCGGCGCTGCAGTCGGGGCAGGTCGATATCGTCAACCAGGTCGCCCCCAAGGTCGCCGGTCTGCTCGATCGCGCCCCCGGCGTACGCGTCGACCATGTTGCCGGGCGCGGTCACTATGTCTTCATCATGGAATGCGATCAGCCGCCTTTCGATACCAAGGAAATGCGCAATGCGCTGAAATATGCCATCAACAGGCAGGAAATGGTCGACAAGATCCTGCGGGGTTATGGTTCCGTCGGCAATGATTTCCCGATCAATGCCAGCTATCCGCTATTCGACGACACGATCCCGCAGCGTGAATATGATCCGGAAAAGGCGGCAGCGCTCTACAAGGCTTCCGGCCATGATGGCAGCCCGATCGTGCTGCGCGTTGCCGAAACCGCTTTTCCCGGCGCTGTCGACGCGGCGCAGCTATTCCAGCAGAGCGCCCAGGCTGCCGGCATTCCGCTGGAGATCAAGCGCGAGCCCGATGATGGCTACTGGTCTGATGTCTGGAACAATACGCCATTCTGCGCATCCTACTGGGATGGCCGTCCGGTGCAGGATCAGATGTACACCACCGCCTATCTTTCGAGTGCGGACTGGAACGACACGCATTTCGACAATGCCAAGTTCGATTCCCTGCTGCTTGAAGCCAAGGGCGAGCTGGATCAGGACAAGCGCAAGAAGCTCTACAGCGAAATGGCCTATATTCTCAGGGACGAGGGCGGTCTGATCTGCCCGATGTTCAACGAATTCGTGCAGGCCGTGCGCGATGATGTTCAGGGCTGGGAAGAAAATGGCGTCTTCGAGCTGATGAACGGTCTGGCCCCGGTCAAGTGCTGGAAGAACTGAGGCGCGCGCATGAACGCCTCCCTTTTCAAGCTTGTGGCCCAGCGGATCGCGCTGGGCCTCATGCTGATCTTTCTCGTATCGATCCTGATCTTTGCCGGCACGCAGATGCTGCCGGGGGATGTTGCCCAGGCCATTCTCGGCCAGTCCGCCACACCGGAAGCGCTTGCAAATCTGCGCGCTGATCTCGGTCTCAACATCCCGGTCTATCAGCGCTATATTTCCTGGCTGGTCGGCCTGCTTCACGGTGATCTCGGCACCTCGCTGACCAATGGTCAGGATATCGCCAAAGCCATCGGGACGCGGTTGTCCAACACGCTGTTTCTGGCCGGATGCGCCGCCATTATTTCGGTTCCGCTTGCCATTATCCTGGGCCTGGTTTCGGTTCTCTACCGCAATCGCTGGCCGGACAAGCTCATCTCCATGATCTCGCTGGCGTCGATTTCGGTGCCTGAATTCATGCTGAGCTATATTCTGATTTTCTACATCGGTGTGCAGCTTGGCTGGGCGCCCTCGGTCGCCATGCTCAATCCGGGCATGTCATTCTTCGCCAAGCTGCATGCGATCGCGCTGCCGGTGGCGGTGCTGGTCATGGTGGTGCTCGCGCATATGATGCGCATGACCCGGGCCGCGCTTCTGAATGTCATGCAGTCCGCCTATATCGAAACGGCGGAACTGAATGGTCTTGGCCGGTTCAAAGTGATCTGGCGGCACGCCTTTCCCAATGCGATTGCGCCGATCGTCAACGTCGTCATGCTCAACATGGCCTATCTCGTGGTCGGCGTTGTCGTTGTCGAGGTCGTGTTTGTATATCCCGGCATGGGCCAGTATCTGGTCGATCATGTCGCCAAGCGCGACGTGCCTGTCGTACAGGCCTGCGGCATCATCTTTGCTGCCGTCTATATCACGCTGAACATGCTGGCGGATATCTGTTCCATTCTGGCCAATCCGCGCCTCCGGCACCCGAAATGAGGAGGCTCAGGACATGAAAAGAATTCCACTGCCCGCCCTTCTCGGGCTGATCATCACCATCGGCTTTTTCGCCACCGCCCTGCTTGCCCCCTGGATTGCACCCTATGGCGTGAGTGAAGTGGTTGGCGATGTCTGGGAACCGGCATCGGCCGCCCACTGGCTCGGCACCGACAATATCGGCCGGGACCTGCTGTCACGGCTGATCTATGGCGGCCGCACGACGATTTTCGTTGCCATTGCCGCCACCTTTGTCGCCTTTGTCGTCGGCACGTCCCTTGGCCTGTTTGCCGCAACCATCGGCGGCTGGGTCGATCAGCTTCTGTCGCGTCTGGTGGATCTCATCATGGCGGTTCCGGCACTGATCTTCGCATTGGTGGTGCTTTCGGTCATGCCGGTGACCGTTCCGATCCTGATTGTCGTGATCGGGCTTCTGGAAGCCACGCGCATGTATCGCCTGTCGCGCGCCGTTGCCGTCGATCTTGCGGTGATGGATTTCGTCGAGGCGGCACGCCTGCGCGGCGAAGGCCGCCTATGGGTCATCTTCCGCGAGATCCTGCCCAACGCGATCTCACCGCTGATTGCCGAACTCGGCATGCGCTTCATCTTTGTCGTGCTGTTCATTTCAACGCTGTCCTTCCTTGGTCTCGGCATCCAGCCGCCGAATGCAGACTGGGGCGGTATCGTGAAGGAAAACAAGGATGGCATTGTCTATGGCATTCCCGCAGCGTTGCTGCCCGCCGTTGCCATTGCCGCACTGGCCATCTCCGTCAATCTGGTTGCGGACTGGATCCTTGAGCGCACGACCTCACTGAAAGGAGGCCGCAATGGCTGAGCCCCTTCTGACAATCGAAAATCTGAAGATCGAGGCGACCAGCTATCCCCCGGGCGAAAAGCCGCAGAAGGTCACCATCGTCAACGGCGTGTCACTGCAGCTGGAAGCCGGAAAAGTGCTGGGGCTGATCGGTGAATCCGGTGCCGGCAAGTCGACGATCGGCCTGTCGGCCATGGGCTATGGCCGCGGCGGCGTTCGGCTCACCGGCGGCTCGGTCCGCCTCAATGGTCGCGAAATGCGCGGCGCGCCGGGCAAGGTCCTGCGCGCGGCACGCGGGGCGGATGTCACCTATGTGGCGCAATCGGCCGCCGCTGCCTTCAATCCGGCGCGCAAGCTGATCGATCAGGTGATCGAAGCCACGGTCAAACACAAGCGCATGAGCCGGGCCGAGGCCCGGGAGCGGGCGGTGGATCTCTTCACCCGTCTCGGACTGCCGGACCCGGAAAGCTTCGGCGAACGCTATCCGCATCAGGTCTCCGGCGGTCAGCTGCAGCGCGCGATGACCGCCATGGCGCTGTGTCCCAAACCGGATCTCGTTGTCTTCGACGAACCGACCACGGCACTGGATGTCACCACCCAGCTCGGCGTCCTGGCCGCGATCAAGAAGGCGATCCGTGATTTCGGTGTCGCCGCGCTCTATATCAGCCACGATCTGGCGGTTGTCGCCCAGATTGCCGATGACATCATGGTTCTGCGCGGCGGCGAGACCGTGGAATATGGAAGCTGCGATCAGATCATCAATGATCCGCAGGAGGATTATACCCGCGATCTGGTCTCCGCCGTCAATGTCGAACGCCGGGAGCGCGATCCGGATGAAAAGCCGGTGCTGCGGCTCAACGGCATCTCCGCACGGTATCGCGGGCTGGATTTCGATGTGCTGAAGAACATCACTATGGAGGTCCAGCCAGGCACAACGCTAGCGATTGTCGGTGAAAGCGGTTCAGGAAAATCAACGCTTGCCCGGGTCCTGACCGGCCTGCTGCCGCCGCATACGGGTGATGTCGAATTTGACGGGGCGACGCTTTCGCCCGCCCTCAAGGGGCGCTCCAAGCAGGATCTGCAGCAGCTGCAGATGATCTATCAGATGGCCGATGTGGCAATGAATCCGCGCCAGACCGTCGGCACGATCATCGGGCGGCCGCTCGAATTCTATTTCGGCATGAAGGGGCAGGAGAGGCGTGATCGAGTGATCCAGCTTCTCGAACGGATCGAGCTGGGTGAAGCCTTCATCGATCGCTATCCTGCCGAGCTTTCCGGCGGCCAGAAACAGCGTGTCTGCATTGCCCGTGCACTTGCCGCGAAACCGAAGCTGATCATCTGCGATGAAGTCACCAGCGCGCTGGATCCGCTTGTGGCCAAGGGGATCCTGAAGCTTCTGCGCGATCTGCAGATCCGCGACGGCGTCACCTATATCTTCATCACCCACGATATTGCCGCCGTGCGTGAAGTCGCCGACACGATCGCGGTCATGTATGAGGGCAAGGTGGTGCGCTATGGCGGCAAGCACGAAGTGCTGACGCCGCCCTTTGATGACTATACCGAGCTGCTGATGCGCTCGGTTCCGGAAATGCGGATCGGCTGGCTGGAAGACACGCTTGAAGCCCTTGATGCTCACTGGCCCGCCTGAAAACAGACATGCCCACAAGGATCTGACAGTGTCCGAAATCATGACAGACGAAGACCGCCCTGCAGCACTTGTGACCGGTGCGGGTGCGGGAATTGGCAAGGCAATCGCTCTGGCGCTTGCTGCAGACGGTTGGCGGGTATTCATCTGCGATGCCGATCAGCAGGCGGTGGTGGCCATCGGCGCAAGGGACGATGGCATCGACGCCATGCTGTGTGATGTGTCCGATGAGGCACAGGTCAGGCAATGCGTCGCACATGTGCTTGACGCGACCGGCGGCAGGCTCGATCTTCTGGTCAACAATGCCGGGATTTCCGGCATGAATGCACCGGTGGAAGACACAGATGCCGAAGACTTCCGACGCACCATGGATGTCAATGTCAACGGTCCTTTCTACTTCCTCAGGCAGGCTGTTCCTGCGATGAAGGCGAAAGGGCGCGGCTCCATCATCAATATCGCCTCGACGGCGGCGCTTTTCGGCTATCCGAACCGGACCTCCTATGCTGCCTCCAAATGGGCCATTATCGGGCTTACAAAGACACTGGCGATGGAGCTTGGACCCTTCAATATCCGCGCCAATGCCATTTGCCCCGGTTCGGTCGAAGGACCGCGCATCGACGGCGTGATCAGGCGGGATGCAGCCAATCGCGGCATGGACGAAAGCGCGGTACGGCGAATTTATGAAAGCCAGGTCTCGATGCGGAAATTCGTCAACGCCGAGGATATTGCCCGCATGTGCGTGTTTCTCGCATCCGATGCGGCTGCCATGGTCTCCGGGCAGGTGATCGCCGTTGATGGCCACACCGAAAGCCTCTCGGTTCCCCTTTAAACGCTCTCCTCAGGAGGAATGACATGAAAGCTGTCTGCTACGAAGAGTTTGGCCTGGCAGCCGATGTGCTGCATTATCGTGACATCGACACACCGGTCGCAGCGGCCGGCGAGGTGCTGGTGAAACTTCGCACCAGCGCCGTCAATCCATCCGATACGAAGAAGCGCATGGCGTCCTTTCCGAACCTGCTCGATGAGGGCTATGTCATTCCCCACAGCGATGGCGCCGGGGTGATCGAAGCCGTCGGCAAGGGCGTGCCCGAAAGCCGGATCGGCGAGCGGGTGTTCACATTCAACGCGCAATATGGTCGTCGCTTCGGCACCGCGGCCGAATATGTTGCCCTGCCATCCGCCCATGCGCCCTGCCTTCCCGAGCAGGCCAGCTTCGAGGTGGGGGCCTGTCTCGGCATTCCGGCGATGACCGCGCATCGCTGCGTCTTTGCCGATGGGGCGGTTTCGGGAAAAACGGTGCTGGTCACCGGCGGCGCGGGTCGGGTTGGCTTCTATGCCATCCAGTGGGCGGCGCTGTCCGGCGCACGGGTCATTGCCACGGCGAGCAATGATGCTGACGCGGATGCCTGCCGCAATGCCGGCGCTTCGATCATCGTCAATCACCGCGATCCCGACTGGCCCGAGGCACTTCTGGCGGCAACCGGCGGAGAAAAGGTGGATCGGGTTGTCGATGTCGAATTCGGTGCCAATCTGGACCAGGTGCTGCGCCTGATCCGCACCGGCGGGGTGATCGCCACCTATTCCTCGACCACCGAGCGTGAGCCGAAGCTGCCCTTTTTCAGGATGATGTATCTTGATCTCACGATCCGTATGGTCATCGTCTATGCCATGCCGGACGAAGCCAAGGCGCATGCGATTTCCGACATTCAGGATGCGCTGGAAATGGGGCGGCTGCAGCACCGCATCGCCCGCCTCATGCCGCTTGCCGAATGTGCTGCCGCCCATCGCGCCATCGAAGCGGGCGATCTTCGCGGATCCGTGGTGCTTTCAATCGCCGCCGACTGACGATGGCGCGCCAGGAATGACCGGGCGCAATCTGCAGGGCAGGCGCTATCGGATCCGCTTTTCGGCGCTGTCGAAGAGGCACATGGTTTCGGCGGCGGCGGTCAGTTTCAATGTGGTTCCGGGTCTGGAAATGGCCGTGCGCGCGACGGCCACGGTGCAGGCGGTTTGCCCGATCGTGCCGTAGAGATAGGACGTGCCGCCGAGAAATTCGGAGAAATCGACCCTGAAGGAAATGGCCGGCTCGCCATTTTCGGCAATCCGCCAGTGCTCGGGACGAATGCCAACCATGACCGATGTTCCGTCGCGTGGTTTCGCCTTCAGAACCGGCGCGCGAACGGAAACGTCAGCGATTTCCACGGCGCCGCCGCGATAGCTTGCCGGCAGGAAATTCATTTTCGGCGAACCGATGAAGCCGCCGACAAACATGTTGTCGGGATCGTCATAGAGGGCTGCGGGCGAGCCGACCTGTTCGATCCGCCCGCCGCGCAGAACGACGATCTTGTCGGCCAGCGTCATCGCTTCGGTCTGATCATGGGTCACATAGATCATCGTGTTGCCGAGTTCCTGATGCAGGCGGGCGATTTCGATGCGCATGCCGACCCGAAGTTCGGCATCGAGATTGGACAGGGGCTCGTCGAACAGAAAGATTTCCGGATCGCGCACGATCGCCCGGCCAATGGCGACGCGCTGGCGCTGGCCACCGGACAGCTGGCCCGGCCGGCGGTCGAGATAGTCCGTCAGTTTGAGAATGTCCGCAGCCTGCCGCACTTTCTCCCGCACCTCGTCCCTGGGGCGTCCGGCAACCTTGAGGCCGAACCCCATATTCTGTTCGACACTCATATGCGGATAGAGCGCATAGGTCTGAAACACCATGGCAATGCCCCTGTCGGAGGGGTCCTCATCGGTCACATCGCGTCCGGCAATCAGGACATCGCCGCTGGTCACGTCCTCCAGCCCGGCGATCAGCCGGAGCAGCGTCGACTTGCCGCAGCCGGAGGGGCCGACAAAGACAACGAATTCGCCGCCGTCGATCTTCAGATCGACATCATGGATAACCTTGATTGCGCCGAAGGATTTCGACACCTTGTTGAGGCTGAGGCCGGCTGGCGCCTTGACCTTGTTCAACGTCGCGAGACTGTCCATGATCATGCCTCCCTGCGCAGCCAGACCAGCATTTCGCCCGGCGCCCGGTTGTCCCAGAGATAATAGGGAACGGCCGTCAATCGGGCCGCCTGCCGGCCGGGCGGAACCGTATTGTAAAGGCTCTCATCCGGCTGGCTTTCCCGCTCGGCCTCGATCAGCAGGCCGACGGCATCGGCAAGGCCATCGACCGGAACGGTCTCGATCGCAGCGCCATCCTTCACCACATAGGCATTCAGCGGCGCCTTGTTGTCGGTTTCCTCGACGCAATAGACCATCGGCCCGCGCTGGATCGCGATGCGCCCCTGATCGGCAGCGACTTTCGCATTGGCGTAGAGCATTTCAGGCTCCATGGTGAGATCGAGCGTGACTTGGTCGCCGGGCTGCCAGAGACGATGAATGCGCAGATAGCCCTTCTCGGCAGCGGTTTCGATGCTCTCGCCGTTGATGGCCATATGGTGCCCTCTGGCCCAGCCCGGTACGCGCAGCGACAGCGTGAAGGCAATGGCAGTTTCAGGATCGACCGAAACGGAAATCCGCCCATCCGCCGGATAGCGGGTCTTCTGCGTGAGGGTAAGGCTGGTGCCGGAAATCTCCAGTGCGGCGACATTTTCACAATAGAGATGAATGGCCACCTCGTCATCGGCGACGCCATACATATAGGTTCCCACCGAGGCGACGAGGCGGGATATGTTGGGCGGGCAGCAGGGGCAGTTATGCCAGATCCAGCGATGGTGACGCCCATGGCTTTCCAGCGGGTTATCGTAGAAGAAGCGCGTCCCGTCCAGTGACAGCCCGGCCAGCGCATTGTTGTAGAGCGCGCGCTCCATGACGTCGGCAAAGCGGGCATCAGGCTGGCGTCCAAGCATGCGGCTGGCCCAGAACACCAGAGCGACAGCGGCACAGGTCTCGGCATAGGCCGTGTCGTTGGGCAGGTCATAGTCGAAGGTCAGCCCTTCATTTTCCTTCGACGGTCCAAATCCACCCGTAACATAGAGATTCCGGTCGGTCAGATGCGACCAGAGCGCCTCAAGCGCCGGCTCCAGGCTGTCATCAGAAAATTCCGTGGCGACATCGGCCATGCCCGAATAGAGATAGGCCGCCCGCACGGCGTGACCCACCACTTCGCGCTGGTCGCGCACGGGTTTGTGGGCCTGGCAATATTCGTAACTGTCGAAATAATAGTCGTTCGGGCTTTCGCCGCGGGCAATCGCTTCCTGATCGTAATAATGCGGCGCTTCGCCACGTGCATCGACCAGATATCTGGCAAGATCGAGATAGCGCCGTTCGCCGGTTGTCCGTCCCAGTCGCACGAGCGCCAGTTCGAGTTCGGGATGGCCGGGATAGCCATGTTTCTGATCCGCTTGCGGACCGAAGACGCTGTCGATGAGATCGGCGTAGCGGCACATGATATCGAGCAGCTTGCGCTTGCCGGTTGCCTGATAGTAGGCGACGGCGGCCTCGATCAGATGGCCGGCATTATACATCTCGTGCTGGTCGCGCAGATTGACCCAGCGCTTTCCGGGCTCGATGCGCAGGAAGAAGGAGTTGAGATAGCCGTCATCAGCCTGAAGCCGGCCATAGCTGTCGATGACCGCATCGATGCGCGCCTCCAGGGCGCTGTCGCGATGGCGGTTGAGTGCATAGGCTGCCGTCTCGATGCTCTTGGCGAGATCGGAATCCCAGAACATCTGTGTTGTCACGGTATTTCCCGGACCGTAGGGGATTTTCAGACCTGGGTTCGGCCTGTCGGGATCAATCTGATCCAGCATGCCGGCTTCGACGCATCGGTCAAACAGGATCCTGGCCGTCTGTGAGGCAATGACATCGATGCGCGGCCCGAAAAAGCCTTCAACCTGAACCTGATTGACGGCCGGCGGGCGGAACTTCGACTTTGGCTGAAGCGCATTGGCGACTGAGATGGCGGAGTTCTTGTTCATGGATCTATCCTTTCGCTGGGCGCGGTCTATTTGACCGCTCCGGCCGTCAGGCCGCGGATGTAGGAGCGTTGCAGAATGAGAAAGAGAAACAGGCAGGGGATCATCATCAGCGTGACGCCGGCCTGAACGGCACCCCAGTCGACGGAGCCGTAGCGCCCCGACTGAACGGCGGTCATCATCACCGGCAGGGTAAACTTGCTCTGGTCCGTCAGAAGCACCAGCGCTGCCAGAAACTCGTTCCATGCATTGAGAAAGGCAAACAGGCCAACAGTGACGACGCCGGGCAGTACCAGCGGCCCCATGACCTGCACCAGCATGCGCACGCCCTTGACGCCATCCATGCGGCCGGCTTCCTCGATCTCCTTTGGCACGGCGTCGAAGGCGTTGCGCATCATGAAGACCGAAAAGGGCAGTTGCAGCGTGGTGTAAAGGAAGACGAGGCCGATCAGCTTGTTCTGCAGGCCCATCTTCACCAGAAGCAGAAACAGTGGCGTCAGGATCGACTGGAACGGCACCATGATGGTGGAGAGGATCAGCACAAAGGCGAGGCCCTTGAGGGGGAAGCGGTAGCGCGAGAACCCGTAGCCGGCCAGAAGCGAGACGACAATGGTGAGCAGGGCGGTGAAAATGGCGACAAAGAGCGAATTTCCGGCATAGTGCAGCACTGACTGGCCGAAATTTTCCAGCCGCTCATAGCTGGCGATGCTGAACCCTTCGACCGGCCAGGGCGGAAGCGGCGGCTTTGCGGCTTCTGCGGCCGGGCGAAAGCTTGCCAGCACCAGCCAGAGCAGCGGCGCGAAGAAGATGAAGGCGACCAGCAGGGCGGTCAGATGGAAGACAAGGCGGTGATAGCGCATCCGGCCGCGCCGGCGCGGTGCCGCCGTATCAAGCTGGTCCATGAGTGCGGTGGAGGCGGACATTACCTCTCCTTCCTGTCGCTGAGCAGCGTGAGCTGGATCAGGCTCAGCGCCATGAGAATGACGAGCAGCACAACCGAGAGCGCCGCGCCATAACCAAGGCGGAACGAGACGAAGCTTTCGTTGAAGATCTTGTAGACGGCCGTGATGGTCTGGTTCTGCGGACCGCCGCCGAGAATGATGTAGAACTGGTCGAAGGCGAGCATCGAGCCGGAGACGCACAGGATCAAAGCCAGCGCAAAGGGCTTGCGGATCAGCGGCATGGTGATGTAGCGGAACCGCTGGAGCCGTCTGGCGCCGTCAATGCGGGCCGCCTCCTGGTAATCCGTCGGGATTGCCTGCAGTCCGCTCATCAGGATGACCATGTAGAAGCCGGCCATTTTCCAGACAACCATGACGATGACCGACCAGAAGGCCGGTGAGAAGGAGGCCAGGATATTGGACTGTTCCTTCGAAAAGCCGAGCCCGCGCAGGAGCGGCGGAAACAGACCGGAATCGACATTCGACAGCCAGACCCAGAGCAGCGCTGCCGAGGCAAAGCCCGTCACCACGGGCATGAAGTAAACGGTTCTGTAAAATCCGACCGCCGGGCCCTGATGCTGCACCATCAAGGCAAGCAGCAGCGCGACACCAAGAAGGCCGATCGTGACGACAACGGTATATTCGACGGTGAACCAGAGCGACGTCCAGAAGCTGGCATCGGAAAACAATCGGCTGTAATTGGCAAAGCCGACCCAGCGCGGCAGTCCGAGCAACGGCCAGTTATGCAGTGACATCCATACCGTCATGCCCAGCGGCACAAGAAAGAAGATCACGACAAGCGCCAGGGCTGGCAGAACATAGAGAAGGCCTGCCAGCTGCGGCCGTCGCCGCCGCCTTTTGCGGCTCGGCGCATGATGGTCTGCGATCGTGGTGACAGACATGACATTTCCTTTCACGGGGCCGTCAGGGCGCCGCGAAAGCCGGCACCTTAACGCAACCATTTGTTGTCAGGTCATTGCGGGCGGCAGGCGGTACCGCCGCCTGGAAACGGCCGGTCACCGCCGGCAGCACCCTCAGAAAGAGCCAGGCTGCCGGCAGCCGGCCGGAATAGCGGGAGAGGGCTAGCCAGCCGAATTGATGATCGACGTCATCTGCTTCTGCCCGTTTTCGATCGCCTTCTGCGCTGCCGCATCGCTATCGGCGAAGAAGGCATCATTCAGCATCGTCGCCCAGGGGCCGTTCTGCGAATTGATCAGATCGTTGAACAGTGGCGTGAACGGCGTTTTCCCGCCGGCCATGGCCTTTTCGGCAATCTGATAACGCGGATCGAGATCGGCAAGCGACTGGCTGGCGATATCGCCGCGCACCGGAAGCGCACCGTTTTTCGCCATCAGCTGCTGGCCCTCGGGCGAATAGGCAAATTCGACAAAGGCTTCGATTGCCGGAAGCTTGGAATCATCCGTCCCGGCAGAGACGACGAAATTGTCACCGCCGGCAAAGGAGGACCAGCCGCCGGTTTTGCCGGGCAGCATGGTGACGCCATAATCCAGATCGGGATACTGGTTGTTGAGCGCACCGATGGCAAAGGAGCCGGAGGTGGAAATGCCGATATTGCCGCCGGCAAAGGCGGCGAAGAAGTTCGAGCCGGTATCGGTTTGCGAACCGGCCGGCACCAGGCCGTCCTTGACCATTCCGCGATAGAAATTGACGGCATCCGCCATTTCCGGCGTATCGACCGTTACCGTCTGACCGTTGTCTTCAAACAGATGGCCACCAGAGGCCCAGACCAGCGGCATGAAGGTGAAAATCTGGCAACCCGGGCAATTGCCGGAGAAATAATAGCCATAGGTATCGTCGCCGATGGCGCCGACGGCCTTGGCGTCCGCCAGAACCTCATCCCAGTTCTCGGGCGCCTTGTCCGGATCCAGACCGGCCTTCTTGAACAGATTCTTGTTCCAGACCAGAACGGAGGCATCGCCGGACATGGGCAGGCCGTAGACCTTGCCGTCATAGGTGCCGACAGAAAGATGGGCCGGTGAAAGACTGTCAAAATAGGGCAGGGACTTGGCGAAGTCGGTGATATCCTTCAGCTGGCCCGCCTTGGCAAAGGCCGGCGTGTAGATCAGGTCCAGCGACAGGGCGTCGGGCGCCGAACCGCCAACCGCGGCAATGGCATATTTCTGCACCAGCTGGCCGGTGGGAACCAGCTGCAGTTCGGCCTGATCACCGCCCTTGGCGTTGAAGGCGTCGACCAGTTTCGGCATGAATTCTGAATCGTCAGTGCGCGCCCAGAGCGTGAAAGTCTCGGCCTGGGCAAGGCCCGGCACTATCGTTGCAGCAAGGGCAATGCCGCTCAGCAAAAGTTTGACATTCATTTCCATTACCTCCCAGGTTTCGTCAGACGTCAGCACATCTCCAGTGAGCTAACGTTTGCGCAAAATGCGCATCCTCCTCCTTCATGTCTGTCCTCACAGATTGAAGGATCGTGCCGGCGCGGGCCTCACACCCCTGTCGCGCCGCAGGATTGCCGGACAACAAGCGCGCAGGGCGTTTCCCGCACACCCGGCGCAACGGGCTTGCCGTCGATCAGATCAAGAAGCGCCAGGCCGGCGCTGCGTCCGAGGCCCGGAAGCCCCATGTCAATCGTTGTCAGCGGCGGCCGTGTTGCTGCTGCAAACACTTCCCAGTTATCAAAGCCGACAATGGCCACATCATCCGGCACCCGAACACCGTTCAGGGCGAAGGCGTCGATCACCCCGCGGGCAATCTGGTCATTGCCGCAGAAAATCGCATCCGGTCTCAGGCCGTCTGCAATCAGCTGCTTGGCGGTCTCGAAACCGTGGGTTTCAGACCAGGCACCGAAAATGGCATCCGTCAGCGGCGTCTGGCCGGCTTCGTTCAGCGCCTGGCGCCACCCTTCAGCGCGCAGATGCGCCGCCTTGAAGTCCGATGGCCCGGTGATGTGGGCGATCCTGCGGCGTCCAAGACCGATCAGGTGCCGTACGGCGATCTTGGCTGCATTCACATCGTCGGGCACAAAACCGACAGCGCCTTCAGGCGTCGATGCGTAGACATAGACCACCGGCATGCCGAGATCCGGCAAGGTGATCGGCAGGCCGCGATCAATCCGCTTTCCGGTGATCACCAGGCCGTCAACGCGTTTATCCTCCATCGCCCTCAGGGTCAGCCGCAGCTGGTCAGCCTCGTAATCTCCGGCATTCAGAAACACGGATACGCCGCGATCCGCCATGGCCGCAGAAAGACCAGCGGCGACGGGCAGGGTGAAGCGCCCATATGTATCATTGGTCAGAAGACCAAGCGTGAAGGATCGCTGCTGCACAAGCCCGCGGGCGATAAAATTCGGTCTGTAGTCAAGCGCCGCAGCGGCGAGCCGCACCCGCTCGCGCGTTTCTTCAGCCATGCGGCCTGTGCCATTGAGCGCGCGCGAAGCTGTTGTGACGCTGACATTGGCTTTGGCAGCGACATCGCGAATCGTGCTGCGCTGATAGGTCGTGATCTCCGGCTCTGTCTCAACGCTGTCTGCCATTGTTCACTCACCTAAATGCCTTGAGCAAACGTAAAACCAACATTGAGCTATCGTTTGCGCAAATCACATTATACCTTTGTCTGTCCCTGTCAATCCCACATCATTCGGAAGAAGGGTGATGACGGCGAACGGCAGGCCGAGGCTGCTTTCCGGCAGGCCGTGATCGGCTGGACGCTCTCTTTCAGAGGACGGGCTCAGCAGACCTCATAGGTGCTGGCGAGGCTGGTCGTGATCTGATCGGCGAAACGGGCGGCGGCGACGGGAAGGGTCCGCCCCTTCAGCTGTCCCATATAGAGAACACCGGAGGGGATATCGCGCCTGTCGAGCGGGCGCGAGACCAGATCCCCGTTTGCCGTTGCATTGCCGAGGCTGAGCGGGATCTGGAAGGTGACAATATTCTCGGCAACGGCATGATTGCGCAAAAATTCGAAACTGTCTGACTCGATGACCGGATCCAGCCTGAGCAAGGCGGATTGCACCGCGATATCAAGTAGGTGGCGCACACCATAGGAGGCGGTCGGCAGTGCCACCGGATAAGCCAGGCAGTCAGCAAGGCGTAGCGGTGTCTTCTGCGCAAGCGGGTGCTTGCGTCCCATCACGGCATGGACCGGCTGGCGCACCCGCATCATCGTCATGATATCGGCCAGCCGTACCGGCTCGAAGACAAGGGCTATGTCTGCAGTGTGATCGAGCAAAGCCTGTTCGGCAGCGGCGCGATCGCGCAGATGCACGCCAAAGGTCACCTTGGGATGATCCTTGCGATAGAGCGCGATTTCGTGGGGCAGGAACTGCGGCAAGAGCGCCTGGCTGCAGGCGATCGCCACATGGCCGCGCCTGACGCCCTCGAGATCTGCAATCTGCGATTTCACCCGCTCCATGTCGGAAATCTGGTTACGGATGTGATGGATCAGGATCTCGCCAGCACTTGAAAGCCGCACACCATGGGCCAGCCGTTCGAAGATCGGCACGCCCAGCTCTTCCTCCATGGCAAGGATGCGACGGTTGAGGGCGGTGGACGTGATCGCCAGCGTTTC
This sequence comes from Martelella sp. HB161492, assembly GCF_013184775.1. Taxonomy (GTDB): domain Bacteria; phylum Pseudomonadota; class Alphaproteobacteria; order Rhizobiales; family Rhizobiaceae; genus Martelella. Next base: position 440,217 of record NZ_JAATVV010000001.1, on the reverse strand, counting down.
GGCGGCACCGCGGATGGAGCCGGCCTTTACCACGGCGTCGATATAGCGAAACGAAGTCAGATGGCGCATCAGGTTCCTTTCCCGAGTGCTGCTGCAAATTTTGCACCAGCTTGGCGAAAAACTAGCACAAGACAGACGCAGCGGCATCTGAATTACTGGCAAACGGAATGGGCACGGTGATGGTCGAGATGAGGACGGCCGGGCCTAAAGCATCACAGTTTGTTTCATTTCGACCTTTTGGGGGACGATTTCCGATGACCAATTTTCTGACACCGAACCGCCGTCAGTTTCTGCGCAATTCCGCAGGCCTCGCCGGTCTCGCAGCCGCCAGCAGCGCGCTGCCCTTCAATATCGCCCGCGCAGCGGGCCTGACCGTCGGCTTCATCTATGTCGGCCCGAAGGATGATTATGGCTACAACCAGTCCCACGCCGAAGGAGCCGCCGCCGTCAAGGCCATCGAAGGCGTGACCGTGGTGGAGGAAGAGCGCGTTCCCGAGACGGTCGATGTTCAAAAGACCATGGAATCCATGATCAACTTTGACGGCGCCAGCCTGTTGTTTCCGACCTCATTCGGCTATTTCGATCCCCATATCCTGGCGGTCGCGCCGAAATATCCCGATGTCCGCTTTGAGCATTGCGGCGGTCTGTGGACGCCGGACAAGCCGCAGAATGTCGGTTCCTATTTCGGTTATATTGGCATGGGGCAATATCTGAACGGCGTCGTCGCCGGCCACATGACGCAGTCGAAGAAGATCGGCTTTGTCGCCGCCAAGCCCATTCCCCAGGTGCTGCTCAACATCAATTCCTTCCTGCTCGGTGCCCGCGCCGTCGATCCGGCGATCACCTGCCAGGTGATCTTCACCGGTGAGTGGTCGCTGGCCGTCAAGGAGGCGGAGGCCACCAATGCGCTTGCCGATCAGGGCGTCGATGTCATCACCTGCCATGTCGACGGTCCGAAGGTCGTCATGGAAACCGGTGCCGGCCGCGGCATGTATCTGTGCGGCTACCATGCCAATCAGAGCCGGCTCGCGCCCGAAAAATACCTGACCGGTGCCGAATGGAACTGGGCCAAGGTCTATACCGACATGGTCAACACCACGCTCGATGGCGGCACGATCGACAATTTCGTCCGTGGCGGCCTTGCCGAAGGCTTCGTCAAGATGAGCCCGCTCGGCCCGGCGGTGACGGAGGCTGCCCGAAAGCAGTTCGATGCAACGCTGGATGAGATCATGCTGGGTGGTTTTGCCGTCATCAAGGGGCCGCTGAAGGACAATAAGGGCAATGTCGTTGCGACGGCGGGACAGGCCTTCGTCGAGACCGATGTCGCGCTGGAAAGCATGGACTATCTGGTCGAAGGCGTTGTCGGTTCGACCTCCTGACAATGCGAAGCGAGAGGGGGCCTGCCATGACCACGCACAGTGAAATGGCGGCGGATGCCGCATTGAAGCGCGGTTTTTTCGCCGAGGGTGTCAGCCGGAAGCTTGAACCCGTGCTGCTGCCGCTTGCAGCACTTCTGGCAGGAATGATCGTCTTTTCGGTCTTTCTGTTTTTTCTCGGCAAGTCGCCTCTCGAATTCTATGCCCTGGTCTACAAGGCCGGTTTTGGTACGGCCTTTTCCTGGACCAATACATTGGCGCGCGCCGCGCCGCTGCTTCTTGCAGCCCTGTGCGTCGCGCTTCCTGCCCGTCTCGGCCTCGTCATCATCGGCGGCGAGGGGGCAATTGTGCTTGGCGGCGTCGCCGCCGGTGCGGTTGCAAGTGTTGCGCCCGGTCTTCCCGGTCCGCTCGGCATTGCCGCCATGGCGCTGGCCGGTGCGGTTGCCGGCGGCGTGTGGATCGGCGCCATCGGTGCGCTCCGGCATTATCGCGGCGTCAACGAAACCATATCGAGCCTTTTGATGGCCTATATCGCCATCGCGCTGATGAACCAGCTTGTCGAAGGCGTGCTGCGCGATCCGGCAAGCCTCAACAAGCCATCCACCGCGCCTTTGCCTGCGGCCTGGCGGATCGGCGAGATCCCCGGCGTCGGGGTTCATTGGGGGCTGGCGGTCGGCATTCTCGCCTGTATTTTATGCTGGGTCCTGATCGAGCGCACCACATGGGGCTTTGCCGCCCGCATTGTCGGCGGCAATGTTCGCGCCGCTGCCGTGCAGGGGCTCCCGGCCGGGCTGCTGATGATCGGTTTCACGGCGCTTGGCGGTGTGTTCGCCGGACTTGCCGGCATGTTCGAGGTGGCGGCCGTTCACGGTTCGGCCAACGCCTCGCTTGCGGCCGGCTACGGCTATACCGGTATCCTGATTGCCTTTCTCGCCCGCCATAACGGGCTTGCGATCATCCCCGCTTCGATCCTGTTTGCTGGCTTCGAAGCCTCAAGCGGTCTGGTACAGCGCCGGCTCGATCTGCCGGATGCCACCATTGTCGTCTTCGAGGGCATGATCTTCCTTTCCATTCTGCTTTCCGATGCGCTGCAGGACCGCATCGATTTCAGCAAACTCTTTGCGTGGAGGCGCGTGCCATGACAGATATCGGCCTCTGGGGCGTGCCCCTCGCGATCCTCGGCGGAGCAATCCGCGTCTCCACGCCTTTCATTTTCGTCAGCGTCGGCGAATGCCTGACGGAACGCTCCGGGCGCATCAATCTCGGCCTTGAAGGCACGCTGGTCTTCGGCGCCATGAGTGGCTACGCCGTCGCCTATCACACCGGCTCTGCCTGGATCGGCACCTTTGCAGCCGGATGTTTCGGCCTGTTGTTCGGCCTTTTCCACGGCTGGATCTGCAAGCTGCCCAAAGTCAATGACATCGCCATCGGTATCGCGCTGATGATTTTCGGTTCGGGCCTCGCCTTCTTCTTCGGCAAGCCCTATGTCCAGCCGGTCGCCCCTGATCTGCCAGCCATTCCGTTCGGCTGGTGGTCGGATGTTGCGCAGATCCGGGCCGCGCTGAACGTCAATGTGCTGTTTCTGGCCGGTATCGTGCTGGCAATTGCCGCGTCCTGGATGCTGAAGAATACCCGTATCGGTCTTACCATCCGTGTTGCCGGCGACAGCGCCGACGCGGCGCGGGCGCTCGGCATCAATGTCAATCATGTGCGGCTCTGGTCAACGGCGGCGGGCGGGGCGCTGGCCGGTGTCGGCGGTGCCTATCTCTCGCTTTACTATCCCGGCAGCTGGACCGAGGGAATTTCCTCCGGACAGGGCCTGATGGCCGTGGCGCTGGTGATTTTCGCCCGCTGGAGCCCGGTCAACTGCCTCTATGCCTCGCTGCTGTTCGGCGGGGCGGGCGCGCTTGGTCCGGCGCTGCAATCCGTTGGCGTTACCCAGGGCTACTATCTCTTCTATGCCGCACCCTATGTGCTCACCCTTGGCCTTCTGATCGCCACCAGCTCGACCACACGGCAGATGACGGCAGCACCCGGCGAACTGAGCATCACCAAATAGCAAGGAGCAAGGAACCATGACCACCATAACGGCCGATCCCTATCTCTGGCCCTATAATGGCGATCTTCGCCCGGACAATACGGCACTGATCATTATCGACATGCAGACGGATTTCTGTGGGGTTGGCGGCTATGTCGACAAGATGGGTTATGATCTGAGCCTGACGCGCGCGCCGATCGGACCGATAAAGGCGGTTCTCGCGGCGATGCGTGAAAAAGGCTATCACATCATTCACACCCGCGAAGGCCATCGGCCGGATCTTTCCGATCTGCCGCCCAACAAGCGCTGGCGTTCGCAGCAGATCGGCGCAGGTATCGGCGATGCAGGTCCCTGCGGGCGGATACTGGTGCGCGGCGAGCCGGGCTGGGAGATCATTGACGAACTGGCACCGCTGCCGGGCGAAGTGATCATCGACAAGCCCGGCAAGGGATCTTTCTGTGCGACCGATCTGGAGCTGATCCTGCGCATGCGCGGTATCGAGAACATCATCCTGACCGGCATCACCACCGATGTCTGCGTCCATACCACCATGCGCGAGGCCAATGACCGCGGCTTTGAGTGCGTCATTCTGGAGGATTGCTGCGGGGCAACAGATCCGGGCAATCATGCCGCAGCCATCAACATGGTCAAGATGCAGGGCGGCGTGTTCGGTTCGGTCTCCGATAGCGAGAAACTCGTGAGCGCGCTGCCATGATCACAGCGCTGAAGGCCCCGAAAGTCCCAGACCGCGCCATTGGCGTTTCAACCCATGGCATGACCATGCGTTTCGGCAGTTTCACGGCGCTGAACGATGTCTCGATCACGGTTCAGCCAGGATCCTTCCATGTTCTGCTCGGCGAGAATGGCGCTGGCAAGTCGACACTGGTGAAATGCATGATGGGATTCTACCGCCCGACATCCGGCCAGATGATGGTGGATGGCCGGGAGGTTGATATTGCCGATCCGCGTTCCGCCCACGATCTTGGCCTTGGCATGGTCTACCAGCATTTCACGCTGGTTCCGTCGCTGACGGCGGCGGAAAATCTCGTGATCAGCCGGGCCGACGCCCCGGCGCGGATCAACTGGAGAGAAGAGAAGCAGGCGCTGGCCGGCTTCATGGAACGCATGCCGTTCAAGGTGCCGCTCGATATTCCGGTCGGGCGGCTTGCGGCCGGCGAGAAACAGAAGCTGGAACTGTTGAAACAGCTCTATCTCGGCCGCCGGTTCCTGATCCTTGATGAGCCGACTTCGGTGCTGACGCCGTCCGAGGCCGATGAGCTGCTCGGCATGGTGCGCGGGCTGACGACGGCGGGCGCTCTCACCTGCCTGATGATTTCCCACAAATTCCGTGAGGTGACCGCCTTTGCCGATGCGGTATCGGTGCTCCGGCGCGGCGTCCATGTCGGCGGCGGAAAGGTTGTTGTGCTCTCGACCGCCGACATGGCGGCGATGATGATCGGTGAGAAGGAACTGGTTCGCCCCGCTGCCCGGGTCGCGATTGATGGCACGCCGGTGCTGAGCGTCGAAGGCGCAAGAGCGCCTGACCGCTCGGGCTTCAAGACCATCGACATCGCCGATCTGAAGGTGAAATCCGGCGAGATTGTCGGCATAGCCGGCGTGTCCGGCAATGGCCAGATGGAGCTGATGGAGATCCTGACCGGTCAGCGGCCGCTGGAAGCGGGCGCGATCAAGGTCAAGGATACGCCATTTCACGCCAGCCGGAGGGAGGCCCGTCGGTTCAATGTGCGCTACCTGCCGGAGGAGCCGCTGAAAAATGCCTGCGCGCCGAAGATGACGGTGGCGGAGAATATGTTCCTGCGCGATTTCGATTTTTCCGCCGGCAAGCCGCAGTTCTGGCTCGATGGGCGGCGGATGATGCGAGAGGCAGACCGGCTGGTCGGCGCCTACAAGGTCAAGACGGCGTCCCTGTCTGCGCCAATTGCCGCGCTTTCGGGCGGCAATGTCCAGCGCGCAGTGCTGGCGCGCGAGCTGTCGGGTCAGGTTGATCTGCTGATCATCGCCAATCCCTGCTTCGGCCTCGACTTTTCCGCCGTTGCCGAAATCAGGGCGCGCATCATGGCCGCGCGCAATCAGGGCGCAGCCGTCCTGCTGATTTCCGAGGATCTGGATGAAATCCTCGAACTCTCCGACCGCATTCTGGTGATGTCGGAAGGGCATATCACCTATGAGACACAAGGTTCCGGTGCCGATATCGGTGAGATAGGCCGGCACATGGCAGGACATCACTGATGGCAATCATCAAGGCAAGACCCTTCGATTTCGATCTCAAGTCGGAAAATGCGGCGCTGATTGTCATCGATATGCAGCGCGATTTCATCGAGCCCGGCGGTTTCGGCGAGACGCTTGGCAATGAGGTGGCATTGCTGCAGGCCATCATTCCGGCGACGGCGCGGCTGATTGCGGGATTTCGCGCCGCAGGTCTCACCGTCATCCATACACGTGAATGCCACCGACCGGATCTTTCCGACTGTCCGCCGGCCAAGCGCGCGCGCGGCAACCCCAAGCTCAGGATCGGCGATCCGGGGGCGATGGGGCGTATCCTGATTGCCGGTGAGCCGGGCGCCGATATCATTGCCGAGCTCTATCCGGTCGCGGGCGAGATCGTGCTCGACAAACCGGGCAAGGGTGCCTTCTATGCGACACCGCTTGCCGACATTTTGCAGGAGCGCGGCATCACCCATCTCGTCTTTGCCGGTGTTACCACCGAGGTCTGTGTACAGACGACCATGCGCGAGGCCAATGACCGGGGCTATGAATGCCTGCTGGCGGTCGACGCGACGGAAAGCTATTTTCCGGCGTTCAAGGCGGCTGCGATCGAGATGATCACCGCCCAGGGCGCGATCGTCGGCTGGGCAGCCGAGACCGATCAGATCGTGGAGGCGCTTGCATGAGTGAGATTGCGGTTTTTTCCGATTTCCTCAGCGGCGGCTGGCGGTACTATGATTTCGAATTTTTCCGTGAGGGGGTGGAGATCTGCCGCCTGAAGGCCGGTGAGCCGGAAGTGGCACTTCTGCGCTATGCGCCCGGCGCCTGCGTGCCGCGCCATCTGCATCAGGGGCTCGAGACCATTCTCGTCCTGGAGGGATCGCAGCGTGATGAATGCGGCCATTATCCGATGGGCTCGCTGGTCTTGAACCCGGAGGGCACGATCCATTCTGTCCAGTCCGAAGACGGGTGTGTCGTGCTGATCCAATGGGAAAAACCGGTGAAGATCCTTTGATGTTTTGCGCTTGCATGGTCGCCAAAACGGCGCAGCCGCTGGCTTCAGCAGAGCGGTTCGCCCGGCCGGGCATTTCCCGCCGGAAACGGGAGCGGCAAGACATCAGGATAGGCATTGTCGGTGTTTGACCGCGACAACCGTTTGCGAGATGGTAAGAGGCGTGCTTCATCAGAAGAATCGTGCATATAGGGAATTGCGCTAATATGCGCTGCCTGATTAAACAGCCTGATACCTGAAACCATTGCCGAAAGACGCCAGAACGATGACCACTGACTTCCTCGTCACGCATTCCGGAGGATTTCATGCGGACGAGTTGCTCTCTTCTGTCATTCTGACCCGATTGTTTCCCGAGGCCAGAATCATTCGGAGCAGAGACAAGGACTGGATCACGCCTGCGCCCGACCGCGTCGTCTATGATGTCGGACGCGCCTATGATGCAGGATTGCGGATCTTCGATCATCATCAGCGTGAAGCACCGCTGCGCGATGACGGTCAGCCCTTGAGCTCCTTCGGCCTGATCTGGCGGCATTTCGGCCGGGACTATCTGCGTGCACTCGATGTTCCCGAAATTGATCTGGAGGCGATCCACCAGCGGTTTGACAGCGGTTTCGTGCTGCCGATCGATCTGATGGACAATGGCGTTTTCTCGCCGGCTGCCATCGATCCTCTGCTCGCCGAGATGACGCTTCCGGGGCTGCTCGAATCGCTGAAACCAGCCTTTGACGAGACGGATCCGGATGCGGAGACAAGCGCGTTCGAGACCGCACTGCAGATTGCCCGCACCATTGTCGAAGCCGTCATTGCCGGGCGGGCGGCAAAATTCCGGGCTGAAAAGATCGTCATGGATGCCATTGCCGCTGCCGGGGCGTCGCGGGTGCTTGAATTGCCGCGCGGCATGCCGTTCCAGTCGGCGGTGAAGAAGGCTGGCGCCGATCATCTGCTGTTCGTCATCAACCCGCGTGACAAGGATTGGACGATCACCGGCATCCGCAAATTTGACGAGGGCTTCGAGCAGCGTGCAGATCTGCCGGCGGCCTGGGCTGGGCTGACCGATGCCGATCTCGAAGCCGCCTCAGGCGTCAAGGGCGCGCGCTTCTGCCACAATGCCCGTTTCATTGCCGTGGCGGCCACGCGCGAGGCGATTTTGCAGATGGCGGCCCTTGCCGTCGCAGAGGCTGAGCGTCTCGCCGAGACCGGTCCGTGAATTTCTGGCCGTGACGCTGCGGTCCGTCGGGCAAGCATCGGGCTGGTCCTCGCGAACAGGATCTGCGCGCCGGATCTCGGTGTCAGGCCGGCGTGCGAATCCGGCCTTTATTCCCGGTCGGCGTGACGGCGAAACGCGTGAGTGATCGCGACACCAAATTCTCACCTTTATCGATCATACTGTTTTTAATACGGAAATCAGGCAAAACCGGTCTGTTTTCCAGCATGGCAATTGACGCTTGCATATTGAAGGACGGTTTGTGTATTATAGTGGGATACCAATTGCGCGCAAATAGGATTTGCCGATGCGGTATCACGATCGAAAACCAAATGCTCCAGAGGATCACATGCGCCTTTCCAACAGTCTTGCCGCCTGCGCGGCCATCGTCCTGACCGGTTTTGGCACTGCCGCCCTTGCCCAGGATTGCACCCCCAAAGTAGCTGATTCCGAGTTGATCAAGCCCGGTACGCTCGTCATGTCCACCAACCCGACCCTGCCGCCGCTGCAGTTCGTCGATTCGTCGGGTGAGCTTCAGGGCATGCGCATCGAGCTCGGCAAGGATATTGCCAAGCGCCTTTGCCTGACGCCGGAATATGTCCGCATCGAATTTTCGGCGATGATCCCGGGCCTCGAATCCGGCCGCTGGGACATGATCAATACCGGCATCTTCTTCACGCCGGAGCGTGCCGCGATGATGCAGATGATCCCTTATGAAAACCAGGCGATCAGCATTTCCGTCGGCAATGATTTCGACAAGACGGTTGCCACCGAGGATGATCTCGCCGGCATGACGATCGGCGTCGAAATCGGCGGATTCGAGGAAAACCAGGCCCGTGCACTCGACAAGGAACTGCGTGCCAAGGGCGAAGATGGCCTTGATATCCGCACGTTCGACAATTTCGCGCTGGCCTATCAGGCGCTGCGGGCCGGTCAGGTTCAGGGCGTGGTTTCGCTCGATGCCGTTGCCGAGGAATATGATGCGCGCGGCGACTTCAAGCGTGCGATTTCCGGCCTGTTCCCGACCCCCGTCGCGCTCGCCTTCAAGAGCCCGGCGCTGGCGGACGCCGTTTCCGGTGTATTGAAGGACATGAAGGCGGACGGTTCGCTTGAAGCCCTGTTCTCGTCTTATGGTCTGGCCATGGTTGACGGTGACTATGCCGTTGCCGGTCCGAACCGCTAAGATCTGATGTCCGGGCCGGCGCCATGATCGGGCGCCGGCCTGTATTCACTGTTCCCGGCGCGCCGCTTCGCAGGCAAGCTGGCCCCGGTACAGCGTCCAGAAAGGTCTCAAATGTCACTGTGGAACTGGTCCGGCTTTTTCGGTTATCTGGTCAATCCCTTCATCCTTGGCGGCGTCGTCACGACGATCTGGCTGACGGTTGTCTCGCTGATCTGCGGGCTGGCGCTCGGCTTTGTGCTGGCGATGATGCGGCGCTCGAAGGTCAAGGGCGTCAGGGGACTTGCCCAGTTCTATATCTGGCTCTTCCGCGGCACGCCGCTTCTGGTGCAGCTGATCATCATCTACACGGCCCTGCCGCAGCTTGGGATCCGCTTTTCCGTGGTGCAGGCGGCCCTTCTTGGCCTCGCGCTCAATGAGGCGGCCTATCTTGCCGAGATCATCCGTGCGGGTATCGAAGCGGTGCCGGACGGCCAGTCGCGCGCGGCCCGCGCCCTGGGCATGACCGAGCGTCAGATCATGCGCTATATCGTCATGCCGCAGGCCTTCAAGGTCATCATTCCGCCGCTCGGCAACTCGGTCAACGGTCTTTTGAAGACCACCTCGGTCACCTCGGTCATTTCGATGGAGGAGTTGCTGCGCCGCACGCAGATGCTGATCCAGGAAAAGTTCATGGTGCTGGAACTCTTTGCCGTGGCGGCGATCTATTATCTGCTGATGACAACGCTTTGGGATCTGGTGCAGCGGCGTATCGAGAAACATTTCGGTCAGTCGACCGGTCCGCTGAATCTGGCGGACAAGCGCTGAGGCCCTTGGCCTCATCCTGTTTCCCTAAATTTTCAAGGCAGAGCGACCATGATCGAAATCTCCAATGTTTCCAAGCGCTACGGCGATTTTCAGGTTCTGAAGAACTGTTCGACCCGGGTTGAGAAGGGCGAAGTCGTCGTCATCTGCGGACCGTCGGGCTCGGGCAAGTCCACCCTGATCAAATGCGTCAACGCACTCGAACCCTTTCAGGAGGGCTCGATCAAGATCGACGGGATCGAGGTCAATGATCCGGCAACCGATCTTCCCAATCTGCGCGCCATGGTCGGCATGGTGTTTCAGAATTTCGAGCTGTTTCCGCATCTGACGATCGAGAAGAATGTCATGCTGGCGCAGCAGATCGTGCTCGGACGCCGCGAGGAAGCCGCGCGCAAGAATGCCATGGACCTGCTGGACCGTGTCGGCCTTGCCGCCCATGCGGGCAAATATCCCGGCCAGATGTCGGGCGGGCAACAGCAGCGCGTCGCCATTGCCCGGGCGCTGGCGATGAACCCGATGGCGATGCTGTTTGACGAGCCGACCTCGGCGCTCGATCCGGAGATGATTTCCGAAGTGCTGGATGTGATGACATCGCTCGCCCGCGACGGCATGACGATGATGATTGTTACCCATGAAATGGGCTTTGCCCGCAATGTCGCGACCCGCATGGTCTTCATCGATCAGGGCGAGATCCTCGAAGATCGCCCGACGGGCGAATTTTTCAGCGAGCAGCATAATGCCAGAACCGAAGCCTTTCTCGGCAAGATCCTGTCGCATTGAACGCTGGTTCGCCCGGCGGCGGTCAGAGGTTCTTGCGGGCAAAGGCGATCAGGCTCTCCACATGGGCGGCCACCGTCTGCCGCGTCGCTGCGGCATCGCCGGCCTCCATGGCGGCAAGGATCGCCAGATGTTCGGTGGAATCGGGCTGCAGCCTGTCCTTCAGCCGGTCGATCTCGAACAGCCTTGTGGTGACGCGCAGTTCGGTGAGCACCTTGCCCATCACGGCATTGCCGCAAAAATCGATGATCATGTTGTGCAGTCGGTCATCGGAAAACCAGTGCGCGTCGGTGTGGTAGGCGGTTGCGCCCATCAGCGCGTCAATCTCGGCACGGATACTGTCAAGCAGCCGGCGCGGCACCAGCGGAATGGCAAGCGCCGCGGCTTCCGGTTCGATCAGCAGCCTGAGCCGCAGGCTTTGCAGATATTCGCCGATATCGACCTTGCGGACGACATAGTTTCGTCCCTGACCCTTGCGCACCATGCCTTCGCCCTCAAGCCGCTGCAGCGCCTCGCGCAGCGGCGTGCGCGAAATGCCCAGAAGCTCGGCCAGCCGCGCCTCGACAATGACGTGGCCGCCCTTCAGCCGGCGGTCGCGGATCATGTCGGAAATGGCGTTATAGGTCAGCGTCGTCAGATTATGCCCGGTTTTGTCCTTGCCATCTGGCGGAAGCTGGCCCTCGTGCTGAAATTGCATGCTGCTCACTTGACTGGTTCTGGTCTATCGGTTGAGGAAGGAAATGCCGGAGGTTGTCCATTGCAACGATCGGGCCCGTTTCGCAAGACCTTGCCTCCGGCCAGCATACTGAATGCCTTTGCAAAATCCTATGGTCCGTTTCAATGGGACCTTATTTCTGTCTTTTCTCAGGTCCTGAGGCCTGTTCTTTCAATGCAAGCCTTCCGGGAGCGGATATGAGTGAACCATCCGAGAGCGACGTCAATCTGGGCGAAGAGGTCTATAAGGCCATGCTGGCGGATATTCTGGCGGCGCGCTTGCCGGGCGGGCGCCCGGTTCAGCAGCGGCGTCTGGCCGAGCAGTACAAGGTTTCCCGCTCGCCGATGCGCCATGCCATCAGCCGTCTGGAGGGCGAGGGGCTGTTGATCCGCGACGGCAGTGTCGGCCTCGTCATCCGCACGGTGACGCTGAAAGACTATCTCGACAGCCTTTCCATGCGTGAGCTGCTGGAGCCGGAAGCCGCCGCCAGGGCGGCGGAGAATGCCGAGACGGAGATGCTGCAGGCGATTGCCGCCGAATGTGACCGCCTTGCCGGTGATACCGCGCCCGACCCCGAAGCCGTCTGGGCCTTCGACAATGCGCTGCACGGCTATGTCGCGGCCAGAAGCGGCAATCCCTTCATGGCGGCGGTCATCAACGACATGCGCCGCTACACGACGATTTTCGAACGCCAGCTTCCGGTGGTGCGGGCCAAACCCGGCATGCATGAGCATGAGGAAATTCTCGGCGCACTGCGCCGTGGCGATGGTGAAGCGGCCCGGCAGGCGATGAGCCGGCATCTGGTGGTCGTGCGGGAAGGTGTGCTGCAGAATTATTGAGCGCAGCGTATCGAAGCGTTCACCCTCCCTGCTGCGTCTGCGGGGCATGCCGCTGCGCCCGGCGATTACGCTAAGGCGCTTGAACGAAAGGAAAAAATCCGACTTGCACGGAGTGGATTTCAAGCGTATTAAAGTGGGATACCAATAGAATGCAATTGCAGCCTCTGTGGGTAGGGTCAGCCGGTGCGGTTTCAGGATCGTGCCGGCCGAGACGGCGCATCCGCCGCGACCGAACCTGGTATCGAGGCTGGCGACTTCAGGAAGAACCAAGATGACCAAGAAATTCCGCGGCGTTTTTACGGTGATGATCACGCCCTATGACGAAAGCGGTGCTGTTGACCTCAAGGCGCTTTCCGCTTTCACCGACTGGCAGATCACCGAGGGCGTTCACGGCCTTATTCCGCTCGGCTCTACCGGGGAATTCCTTTCGCTGAGCGAGGCCGAGCGTGACGATGTCATCCGCACGGTCATTTCGACCGCTGCCGGCCGCGTTCCGGTGCTGATCGGCACGGGTGCTGAAGATACAAGGGAGGCTGTTCGGCTCAGCCGCAAAGCCGAGGCCATGGGTGCCGATGGCGTTCTGGTGATCCCGCCCTTCTATTCGACGCCGACGGAAGATGAACTGTTCGTGCATTATTCGAAGATTGCCGAGGCGATCTCGATTCCGATCATGGTCTACAACAATCCGGCGACTTCCAATGTCGATCTGAAGCCGGAGCTTCTGGCCCGTCTCGCCACCATTAAGGGCTGCGACTATGTCAAGGAATCGACGCTGGAAGCGACCCGTGTGCGCGACATCATCCGTCTCGCCGGCGATGACATGACCGTGTTTGGCGGTATTCTCGGCTATGAATCCTTCACGCTCGGCGCTGAAGGCTGGGTGGCGGTTGCCTCCAACGTGGCGCCGGGACCGATGGCACGGATTTTCGAGCTTGTTGCCGATGAGAAGGACTATGACGCTGCACGCGAACTCTATTTCAAATGGGTTCCCGTCATTCAGGCGGTCGGTGGTCAGGCCTATGTGGCTGGTTCGAAGTCGCTTCTGACCCATATGGGATTTCAGGCGGGTGCACCGCGGCCGCCGCGTCTGCCGCTGCCGGAGGCGCAGGACCAGGCAATGAAGGCGCTGGTTGCCGAATTCGGGCTGAAATTCCCGGGCTGAACAGCGTGTCGATCTGAGGAAAATGTCATGTCCGTAGACGGGTCCGATATCGCCTTCACCTTCGAGGGGGCAACGATTGCCGCCGAAAGCGGCGCCTCCATCGCTGCCGCCCTTGCAAGCGCCGATATAGCGGGCTTCGCGCACGGAAAATCCGGCGAGGCGCGCGGGCTCTATTGCGGCATGGGCGCCTGTCAGGACTGTCTTGTGACGGTTGACGGCAAAACGGGCCAACGCGCCTGCATGACCACGGTTGAACCCGGCATGGCGGTGACCCGGGTCGCGCCCCGGCCTGACATTGCCTCTCCGGCACTTGCCGATCTTGCCGTCCCGCCGGCAAAGCTGGAAACCCGCTTTGCCGATCTGCTGGTCATTGGCGGTGGTCCCGGCGGGCTGAAGGCCGCCAGAACCGCAGCGCTGGCGGGCCTGCAGGTTGTGCTGCTTGATGAACGGGCGCTCCCGGGCGGGCAGTTTTACAAGCAGCCAGCGACGGATGATGCGGCGCGCCGGCTGAAGGGCGATCAGCAGGCCGAAGGCGGCCGGGCGCTGATTGCCGATGCCATTGCTGCCGGTGTCGCGATCTCCGACAAGACATTGGTCTTTGGTGCGGAACGTGAAGAAGACGGCACCCATCGCATCGCCGCCTTTCGTGCAGACAGCGCCTTCTATATCCTTCCGAAAATGATCGTCATCGCCACCGGCGCATTTGAGCGGGCACCGGCCGTCAGCGGCTGGACGCTTCCGGGCGCCATGACTGCGGGCGCGGCGCAGACCCTGCTGCGCGCCTATGGCACGCTGCCCGGAAAGCGCATCCTGATTGCCGGAAACGGCCCGCTGAATATCCAGATTGCGCGGGAACTGAAAAAGGCCGGTGCCGAGATCGTCGGTCTCGTCGAGGCTGCCGATGCACCCTGGCTCCATCCGGCTTCGGGCATGAAGCTGATGGCGGCCGATCCGGTGCTGGCGATTGCCGGTACGAAGCAGATTGCCGCGCTGATGGCGGGCGGTGTGAAGATCCACTGGAAATCACGGCTGGCCGCCATCACCGGTACGGCCCGGGTCGAGGGCGCCGTGATCAGCACGCCTGCGGGCGAGACCCGCATTGCTGCCGATGCCGTGCTGATCGGCGGCTATTTCACGCCGGCCAATGAACTGTCCCGGCTTTTGGGCTGCGCGCATGATGTGATTGACGGCGCGCTTGTTGCCCGCCGCGCGGCGGATGGTGCGACCTCGCTGGATCACGTCCATATTGTCGGTGAGGCCGGCCGCTTCGGCGGGGCACTGATTGCCCTTGCCGAGGGCGAACTTGCCGGCCGGGCGATCGCCGCCAAGCTGAAATCGCCGGTCGCTGGCGATGCCGCTGCCCTGTTGAAACGGCGCCAGCGCCACCGCGCCTTTCAGGATGCGCTGTGGGCCGTGTTCCGCGATCCCGATCCCGCCCATGCGCTCGCTGACGACACGGTCATCTGTCGCTGCGAAGGCGTGACCTATGGCCAGATGAAGGCGCTTTCCGGCGACATCGCCCCCGACCTTGCCACGCTGAAGCGGCTGACGCGGGCCGGCATGGGCCGCTGTCAGGGTCGGTTCTGTTCGCACACGCTTGCCCGTCTGTCCGGCCAGGGGCCGCAGACGGACGAGACACGCGGCATTGCAGCACCGCAAATGCCGCTGAGACCCGTACCGCTTTCCGTCCTGGCGGTGGAAAAGCCGGAATGGGGCGGCCACAAGCGCGCGCTTCTGCCGGACGCACTGCCACTGGAAAATGCCGAACCCCTGCCGGTCAAAAAGGCCGATGTCGTGGTCATCGGCGCGGGCATTGCCGGTGTCTCGACGGCGCTGTTTCTGGCGCGTGCCGGTGTCGACGTCGTCGTCATTGAACGCGCCTTTGCCAACAATCTTGCCTCCGGCGGCAATGCCGGCAGTCTCCACGCCCAGCTTCTGTCCTTCGATCATGGTGCGAAAGCGGAGGCCGGTGGCGGACCTGCGGCGCGCACGCTGCCGCTGCAGCGTGATTCCATCGCGCTGTGGAAGCAGCTTCAGGACGAGACCGGCAAGGACTTCGAAATGAAGATCACCGGCGGACTGATGGTCGCCGAAACCGAAGCGCATCTGCGATTTCTGGAGGAAAAGACGGCCGTTGAACGTGCCAATGGCATCGACTGCCAGGTGATCGACCGCGATATGCTGCGCAAGATGGAGCCGGCGCTGAACGAGATCTTCGTCGGTGCGGCCTGGTGCCCGCAGGAAGGCAAGATCAATCCTCTGGTCGCGACCCAGCATGTGCTGGATGCCGCGCGTGCCGCCGGTGCGCGCCTGATCGACCGCACCGCGGTGACGGCGATCTCGGCCGAGAAGGACGTCTACCTGGTCAAAACATCGCGCGGCACCATCCGCGCCGGGCGGGTGGTCAATGCGGCCGGCGCCTTCTCGTCCCGTGTCGGCGCCATGGTCGGGCTCGACGTGCCGGTCTTCGGGGCACCGCTGCAGATGATCGTGACCGAAGCGGCCGCACCGGCCGTTTCGACGCTGATCGCCCATGCCGACCGGCATCTGACGCTGAAACAGGCCGCCAATGGCAACTTCCTCATCGGCGGCGGCTGGACGGCCGGGCTCGATCCCGTTCACCAGCATCCGCGCCCGCTGATGAAGAGCCTGGAGGGCAATGCCTGGGTGGCACAGCACGTCATCCCCGGACTGCGCAAGCTGCATGTTATCCGCAGCTGGGCGGCGATGAACATCAATATTGATGGTGCGCCGATCCTCGGAGAAGCGCCGGGCCGGCAAGGATTTTTCAACGCCGTCACGTCAAACGGCTATACGCTCGGACCGATGGTCGGCAAGATCACCGCCGACCTCATTACGGGGCAGGATAGCGGCCGGGCCGTTGCGGCCTTTTCACTTGGCCGCTTCGCCGGGATGTCGTAAGCGCCACGTGACACGCCAAAAGCATGAAAGTCAGGAACAGCGATGAACAGCTTTGATCTCATTATCGAAAACGGAACGGTTGTCACGGCTTCGGACCGCTTCACCGCCTCGATCGGCATCCGCGATGGCAAGATCGTCCAGATCGGCGAAAAGCTCGAAGGCGCGGCGCGCGTCATCGATGCCGCTGGGCGCTATGTTCTGCCGGGCGGGATTGACAGCCATGTCCATATCTCGCAGCCGCAGGGGCCCGGTATCGAGATGGCCGACGATTTCGAAACCGGCACGCTGTCCGCGCTTTACGGGGGCAACACGACCGTTCTGCCGTTCTGCCTGCAGGAAAAGGGCCAGCCGCTTCGTGAAACGCTGAAAGCCTATCATGCGCTGGCCGAAGGCAATTGCTACACCGATGTCAGTTTCCATCTGATCATCAATGATCCGAGCGATTCCCTGCTCGGACAGGATCTGCCGGCGCTGGTCGCCGATGGTTATCAGTCGCTGAAGGTGTTCATGACCTATGAGGATCTGCGGCTTTCCGATGGCGAGATCCTGAAGACGCTGGATGTTGCCCGCAAGACCGGCGCGACGGTGATGATCCATTGCGAAAACGAGGATGCGATCCGCTTCCTGATTGAAAAACATGAGCTGGAAGGCGATGTGAAGCCGCGCGCCCATGCCTCGACCCGTCCGGTCGCGGTCGAGCGCGAAGCCACCCACCGCGCCATCACGCTCGCCGAGATCGCTGAAGTGCCGATCGTCATCGTTCATGTCTCCAACGGCCAGGCCCGCGACGAGATCACCCGTGCGCGCCAGCGCGGCCTGAAGATCACCGGCGAGACCTGCCCGCAATATCTGACGCTGACGGCCGATGACCTCGACGGCATGGATTGGGAAGGCGCGAAATTCGTCTGCTCACCGCCGCCGCGCGATGAAAAGGAACAGGAAGAATGCTGGATCGGCATTGAAAACGGCACATTCGACCTGTTTTCCTCCGATCACTGCCCCTTCCGTTACAATGACGAGCGCGGCAAGCTTTCGCCCAAGGGCAAGACCAGCTTCCGCCATATCCCGAACGGTATTCCCGGCGTTGAAACCCGCATGCCGATCCTGTTTTCCAAGGGCGTGCTCACGGGGCGGATCTCGATGGAGCGCTTCGTCGAACTGACAGCGACCAACCATGCCAGGACCTACGGGCTCTACCCGCAGAAGGGCACGATCGCGATTGGCGCCGACGCCGATATCGCCATCTGGGATCCCGAGGTTTCCCGCACCATCCGCCACGCCGATCTGCATGATGCCTCCGACTATTCGCCCTATGAAGGCATGGAGATTAATGGCTGGCCCACCACCGTCATTCTCGGCGGCGACGTTGTCATCGACAATGGCACACTGACCGGCAAAAAGGGGCAGGGCAAATACCGCTCCGCCACCCCCCGCAAGATCTGACCCTGCGCCCACTGAAAGGAAATGAAATGAAGCTGAAAATCACCGCCGGGCCGCTCGTTTTCGACGCCGTTCTGGAAACTGAAAAGGCGCCGAAAACCGCTGCCGCCTTCGCGCCGCACCTGCCCTACAAGAGCCAGGTCGTGCATGTGCGCTGGTCGGGTGAAGGTGTCTGGGTGCCGCTCGGCGAAACCGATTTCGGCGTCGGCTATGAAAACCACACCAGCCATCCGGCCCCCGGCCAGTTCATTCTCTATCCGGGCGGCATTTCCGAGACTGAAATCCTGCTCGCCTATGGTGGCGTCGATTTCTCCTCCAAGATGGGCCAGCTTGCCGGCAACCATTTCATCACCATCACCTCCAATCTCGACAAACTGCCCGAGATCGGCCGTCTTTGCCTTTGGGAAGGTGCACAGGATCTGTTGATCGAAAAGGCCGAATAGGCCTTCAGACAGCTGACAAAGTCGTTCAGATTGCCTGTTCGGGGTGGAATGGCCGCCCCCTCCGTCGTCATCCCCGTGCTCGTCACGGGGATCCATATTCATAAGACATTGAATAGAAAAGTTCTTTCGCCGCGCAGACGCGCGTCGACTGGATGCCTGTGACAAGCACAGGCATGACGTCAAAAAATAGGGGCGAGGTTTGTCAGCAGCCAGAAGGCCGAATAGGCTTCCAGACCGTCGACAGAGCTTTCCAATCCCAATTGGCATCATCTCTGGACCTGACACAACTATGACGCCGCCGTGAGTCTGCACGGCCAGAACCCCTTTTGGTCCAATACCCTGAAGAGCCTCGCCCCCCGTGACAAGCACGGGGATGACGTCGGAGGGGGTGGTTATTTTACCCCAAGCAGGTCATCTGAATGATGTTGTCAACAGTCTGAGGACCGGGCGCTGGCGCCGGCTCTTTTTGTTGTTTGCGACCGATAACCGGCATAGCATGGACACATGCAATGAAGCGGGCACGGCTCGCGAAAACGGCAAGGGGTAGGCGATGAAGACGGTCACGCTTCCGGGTGGAGAAAAGGTTTCGGCGATGGGGCAGGGCACCTGGTATGTCGGCGATGATCCGGCCCTGCGCAACCAGGAAATCGCAGCGATCAATCGCGGCATCGATCTTGGCATGACGCTGATCGATACGGCGGAAATGTATGGCGACGGGCGGTCCGAACGCCGGGTCGGCGAGGCGATTGCCACACGGCGAGACGAGGTTTTCCTCGTCTCCAAGGTACTGCCCTATCATGCGTCGCTGAAGGGAACGGTGTCTGCCTGCGAGGCCTCGCTGAAACGTCTCGGTACGGACTGTCTCGATCTTTATCTTTTGCACTGGCCGGGCAGCGTGCCGCTGGAAGAGACGGTCGAGGCTTTCGAGCGGTTGCAGCAGGCGGGCAAGATCCGTCACTGGGGCGTGTCCAATTTCGATGTCGAGGATATGGAGACGCTGGTTGCGACCGGGGGCGGCGATGCCGTTGCCGTCAACCAGGTGCTCTACAATCTCACGCGGCGCGGTATCGAGTGGGACCTTCTCGACTGGTGTCAGGAGGAAGGCGTTCCGGTCATGGCCTATTCACCGGTCGAGCAGGCAAGGCTGTTGCGTGAGGCCGGGCTGTTCCGGCTTGCCGGCGATCTCGATCTGACACCGGCCCAGCTGGCGCTGGCATGGGTGATGCGTCGCAGCCATGTGATCGCCATCCCCAAGGCGGCGCGGCCGGATCATGTGGAAGAAAATGCCAAAGCTGCCGAAATCAGCCTCAGCGAGGAAACTCTGGCCATGCTCGACCGGATTTTCGCGCCGCCGAACGGACCTGAAGCGCTGGAAATGCTGTAGCCCGGCGCGGGCCTTAACCCGCCGTATCGACTTCCAGCAGGTGGGCGAGCGGATAGCCGTCATAGGGCTTGACGGCCTTGGTCACAACATAGGTGAAATAGACGGAAATGCCGAGTTCGCGGGCCAGCAGCCCGTCAATGATATCCTGATAATGGCTGATGCTGAGCACGGCCATATGCAGGATATAGTCGATGCCGCCGCCAACCGCGAAACAGGAGATGATTTCGGGCGTCTGGCGTACCACCTGCTCGAAACGGGCAAAATGCGCCCGTGTGTGATTCTGCAGCGACAGCGTGGTGAAGATGAACTCGCAGCGGACAATGCGGGAGAGATCGATCTCGGCGTGGTAGCCTTTCACAAGGCCGGCCTGTTCCAGCTTCTGCAGCCGGTCCCAGCAGGAGGAAAGCGAAAGGCCGACGGCCTCGGCGAGTTCCACTTTCTTGGCGCGGCCATTCTTCTGCAGGAGCGACAGGATCCTGACATCCACCGCATCCAGTTTTTCACCGATCATTCAATTCTCCATTCGTCCCCCTTCCTGCTATTAAGTTATGACTTTATATCGCTTGTCCAGCCAGGTTTTTGGCAGACAGGGTACGAAATTTCCGTCCCGGCCGGTCATGTCCGAATTGGCGATCATGGCGTTGAGGATGGCTTCCTCAACGGACTGGACGACGGCATCGAAGAACGGATCGATATCCGCGTCGGGGATATAGCGTGCTTCCAGCAACGTGCCGGATGTTCCGGCCGCCGCCGGACCGTTGGCCGTGGAAAAGGCGAGAAAGATATCGCCTGAGGAATGGTAGCCGAGGCCACCGGTCCAGGCGATGCCGAGCGGAATGCGCCGCGCCAGCCGCTTCAGCTGATGCGGCATGAAGGGTGCGTCGGTCGCGATCACGGCGATGATCGACCCCTTTTCCTTGCGCGGCGTGTTTTCCACCATGGCAGGCTCCGCGAGCGCCTCGCCCACGCGCGCGCCACGGATCATCAGATTGCGCCGCTTGCCGAAATTGGCCTGCACGAAGGCACCGACCGTATAGCGACCGCCCTGCCACGGCACCATCCGCGATGCCGTGCCGGAACCGGCCTTGAACTGAAAGGCAATCATGCCGGTTCCACCGCCGACACTGCCTTCCTCGATGGCGCCGTCCGTCGCATTGTCGATCGCCGCGGCGACATCGGCGGATGTGAGATGATGACCATCGATATCGTTGAGAAAACCGTCATAGGTTTCCGCTGCCACCGGCAGGCCCCAGGCATCGTCGAGCGCGCCGGGCAGCGTGTCCGTCACCCAGCGGATCGTCGCGTCGCGGGCAATTCCGCAGGAATGGGTATTGGTGATGGTGATCGGGAAGGTGAAACTGCCAACCTCCTCGATCATGTGCGAACCGGTCATCTCGCCATTGCCATTGGCGGAGAACAGCCCGGCAAAGACGGGCTCTGTGATCTGCGCCCGCGGGCGCGGCAGGATCGCGGTGACGCCGGTGCGCACCGGGCCCTTGCCGACGGCAAGCGGGCCATCGCCTGAAATCAGTGTTCTGTAACCAACGGAAACCCCGGCGACATCGGTGATGGCATTGTTCCTGCCGGTCTCGCCATCAAAGGCGATCGCGTAATTGCGGGCGCGTGGCAGGCCGGAGGGCGTGTGTTTCAGCGGATCTGTCATGGTGTTTCTTGATCTCGGCCGCCGAGAACCGGCGACGAATAGAAGGGAATGGTTTCAACGCGGGGCGACCATGTGCCAGCGGCGATCAGGCCGTTCACATGATCGGTGATTTCGCCGATCGTGGCAAACCAGACGTCGCCCTTTTCCTGCATGTAATCGATCAGCTCACGGATCGCGATGGCCTGGGCGGGCCGGCCGCTGACGCCCGGATGCCAGCAGGAGACCCATAACCCGCCGAATTCATACATGGCGTCAAAATCGGCGCGATAGACCTCAAGCGCCTGTTTCGGCGATGACACTTTCATCAGATAGTCAAAGGCGCGGCTGGAGACATAGTGATTGTAATCGTCGATCGTCGCCGGTACCGGGATTTCCACCAGTCTGCCCTTGCCATTGTCCAGAAGAATCGGGATGTCATCGGCAAAGAGCGAACTGTCATAGGCAAAGCCCAGTTCGATCAGCAGGTCATAGGTCGTCTGCGACAGGCCGTAATAGGGCGCGCGATAGCCGCGCGGGCGTTTTCCCGAAAGCCGCGTCAGCACCTCGATACCGCGTTCCAGCGTTTCGCGCTCGGCCGCGGCCGTCTGCCGGCTCGGCCATTCGTGGAAATGCCCGTGATGGCCAAGCTCATTGCCATTGTCGAGGATCGCCTCCACCACGCCTGGATAGGTTTCCGCCACCCAGCCCGGCACGAAACAGGTGATCGGCACATTGCGCGCGGCGAACAGTTTGCAAAGCCGTGGCGTGCCGACAAAGGGGTCGTAGCGCATATGGGCCAGCGCATGCGGCATGTGGATCGCCTCGGCGCCATGGCTTGCATGGACGACGCTGTCGGCATCGACATCAAAGGAAAAGGCAACCGCCATGCGTGCGCCATCTGGCCAAGGGGGCGGGTTGTCGATCATTTGTGGCCTTTCTCAGCTGGTCTTGACACTGCCATCCATGAACAGCGCGTGCAGCTGTTGGGTGTCGACGTCATCTTTCGGCGCGATCAGCGCTTCGTGCCCGCGCGCCAGAACACAGACCCGGTCGGCGATTTCCAGCGCCTTGTTGACATTCTGCTCGACGAGCAGGATCGGAATATTCATCTCGTTATGGATATCCTGAATGGAACGGAAAACAAGATCCACGGTCGAAGGCGCCAGATCACTGCTCGGTTCATCCAGCAGGAGGATTTTCGGTTTCAGCAGCAGCGTCAGGCCGAGCGAGAGCATGCGCCGCTCGCCGCCGGAAAGATTGCCTGCCCGGTCATTGCGCTTCTCCCGGATGCGCGGAAACAGCGCGTAGACCTGCTCGACATCGCGTGAAAGCTCACCCGGATAGAGATAGGCCCCCATGCGCAGATTGTCGGAAACGCTCATGTCGGCAAAGATATTCTTGTTCTGCGGCACATAGCCGAGCCCGGCCCTGGCGCGCTCATGCGCCGGCATGGCAGTGATATCCGTTCCCGCCAGCATCAATGTTCCGGCCGACGTCTGTGTCAGGCCCATGGCGGTCTTCAGAACTGTCGACTTGCCGCAGCCATTGGCGCCAAGGACGGTCAGGATTTCGGCCTTCCTGAGGGAAAGCGAGAGGTCGTTCAGGACAGTGATCAGGCCATAGCCGGCCGTCACCTTGTGGAAGGAGAGGATTTCGCTCATGCGCCTTTACTCCTGTTCGGCCGGCTGGCCGAGATAGGACCGGATCACCTGCTCATTGGCGCGGATCTCAGCCGGCGTGCCAAAGGCAATCACTTCGCCGGCATCCAGCACATAGGCGCGGTCGCAGACATTGGCGATCATTTCCATATTATGCTCGATCAGGATCACGGTACGGCCTTCCGCCTTCAGGGATTTCAGAAATTCCACCTGCTGGGCGATCAGCACCGGATTGACGCCGGCCGCCGGTTCATCGAGCAGAAGCACGGCGGGATCGGCCATCAGCAGCATGCCCATGGTCAGCAGCTTCTGTTGGCCACCGGAAAGGCTGCCGGCCGGATCATTGGCCTTCAGATCCATGCCGAGCCGCTTCAGGATCGCCCATGCCCGTTTCGTGGCGGTTCTTTCCTGTGCCGCCACCCGGCCCGGTCGCAGGAACAGATCGAAGATGTTCTCACCCGCATGGTTGGGCTCACCGGCCAGCATGTTCTGGAACACGCTCAGCCTGCGGGCAAGACGCGGCACCTGAAAGGTGCGGCCGATACCACGGGCGGCGACTTCCTCTGGCTTTCCGAGCGGCAGCGGATTGCGATCGAGCGTCACGGTGCCATGGTCGGGCACATAGACACCGCTGATGACGTTCAGCAGCGTCGACTTTCCCGAGCCGTTGGGTCCGATCAGCCCGGTAATGCTGCCGGGAGCCGCTTCGATGCTGACGTCGTTCAGTGCCTTGAAGCCACCGAAGGCCAGGCTGATATCAGTCGCCTTCAGCATGGTGGACCTCCTTCTTTTCCGGGATCAGGCCCTGCGGCCGGTAGATGAACATCACCACCAGGATCAGGCCAAAGGCGGCAAGCCGCAGATTGGCGATCAGATCCGGCGGCAGATCGACCCAGCCGGCGACGAAACGCGAGGAAACGCCGATCAGCTGGACGATGACAGCGCCGATGATGACGCCGATATTGCGGCCCGGCCCGCCGAGGATGACGGTTGTCCAGATGATGAAGGTCTCCGTGACGGTAAAGCTTGTCGGTGCCACATAGCCGGCAAAATGGCCATAGACGACACCGGCCGCGGCCGCCATCATCCAGGACAGCATCGAGACCAGCGCATGATAGCGCGCCGGATCACGCCCGAGCGTGGAGGCCAGCATTTCGTCCTCACGCAGCACGCGCAGCATGCGGCCAAGCGGCGAACCGCTCAGGCGCTGGGCGAAGAGATAGGAAAAGACGAGCAGACCAAGGGCGACGCCAAGGGCGATCTTCGGATCGGAAAAGCGCGGCACGTTGATGCCGTCCGCACCACCGGCAAAAGACGGCGTGTTCTGCATGGTCAGCCGGAAAAGTTCGGCTGCCCCCAGTGTGATCAGTGCCCAGTAATCCTGCGACAGGCGTTTCGCCGGCAGGATGACAAGCAGCGAGATGATGGGTGCGATGATAAGTGCGGCGATCGTGCCGGCCCACCAAGCATACCCCATCGAGGCGGCGATGCCTGCTGAATAGCAACCGAGCGCGAAGGGCAGGATCTGGCCGAAATTGACCAGGCCGGTCATGCCGAACTGGATGTTGAGGCTGATGGCGAGCACCGCCCATATGGCAATGACGGTGGTGCAGTAGATCGTGAAATCAAGCATTTATCACCTCGTCGCCGTTGATTTCGAGCCGGAGCGGAACAACAGCACGATCACCAGCGCCAAAACGGCGACATAGTCGCGGAACTGCGTCGGGATATGCCAGGGTGATCCGCCAAACAGGCTGCCGAAATCGAACCAGATCAGGAAATTCTGTGCGAAAGAGAGCACGATTGCGCCCAGCACAGCGCCGAAGACATTGGACATGCCGCCAATGGTGACTGCGGCGAAGACCGGCAGCAGGATCAGAAGATCAAGGCTCGGCTGCAGCCGTGTCTGCATCGCCATCAGCGAACCGCCGACGGCCGCCAGCGCACCGGCGAGAAACCACATCAGCCGGATCAGCTTTTCACCGGGAATGCCGCGGGTGACCGCCAGTTCCCAGTTGCTGGCAAGTGCGCGGAGCGCCGATCCGATCCGGGTGCGGTAGAGATAGGCATGCAGCGCCACCATCAGCACGATCGTCGCCGCGACAATGGTGAAATCAAGCGAGGTGAACACCGTCTTGTGCCAGACGATCACCTTGGAATCGACATTGAAGGTCTGGGCGGAGCCGCCCCAGATCGCCGCTACCATGGAGCGGATGAACAGCGCCACGCCCCAGGAAACGATCATCTTGCCTTCCGGCGAGATGTCGCGGATGCGCGAAAAGACCAGCATATCGATGAGAATGGCGATGAAACCGGTGGCAATGGCCGAGGCGAAGATCGCCAGTGGCAGCGGAAAATGCGCCAGCGTTGAAAAGGCGTGGCAGAGATAGCCGCCAACGACCGCCAGCTGGATATGGGCGAAATTGGCAAAGCGAAGGATCGAATAGCACAGCGATACGCCAACGGCGATCACGGCGATCTCACTCGCATAAACGATGGAATTGACGAGAACCTGAAGCACAGCAAACCCTTGATCCGCCGGAGCGGCGCAGGTGAAAGGAAGCGCTGGCAGCCCGTTGCGGCAGCCAGCGCGTCTTTTTTAAGATCAGTTACGATGACCGGTGGTCACGAACTTTCCGTCTTCATAGGTGATGACGTCGATCGGCGGGTCGATGCGCTGGCCGCGATCATCCCAGACGATGGTGCCGGTCGCGCCCTGATAGTCCTTGACCACTTCCGGCAGCGCCTTGGCAATATCGGCCGGCTCGGTGCCGGACTTTTCCATGGCCTTGGCGAGCACCATCAGCGCGTCATAGCCGTAATAGATGTGGGCGAGCACGTCTTCATCGCCGTATTTCGCCTTGTATTCGGCCAGCACCTTCTCGCCGACACCCTGGCCGTAGCCGCCATTGTCGACACCGGTCAGCTTGCCGTTCATCCATTCCGGGTTTTCAACGTCGAGGATCGAGGGATAGGCGGCATACCAGGGAGCGTCGATGCCAAGTTCGCGCATGTTGCGGAATACCGTGCGGCTGTCATCGCCGTAACCGGTGGCAATGATGGCGCCGACATCGTCGCCGACCAGAACCTGCACATCGGCGCGGTAATCGGGCTGGCCTTCGGTATAGGCGATCTTTTCGACAACCTTGCCGCCTCTGGCTTCGAATTCGGCGGTCGCGGCATCGGCAACGCCGAGACCGAAAGCATTGTTGGGAACAACGACGGCGGCGGTCTTGATGCCGGCATCGGCAATCATGTCACCAAGATCCTTGGAGACGATGTCGTCGAGCGGCAGGATGGAAAACAGCGTGCCGGGATATTCACCGAGCTTGGGCGAGGACGAAGAGGTGTTGATCAGGATCTTGCCCTGCTCCTTGGCCATCTGCGCAACCGGGATCATCAGGCTGGAACCGCCGAACATGATGGCGGCGGGAACCTTGTCGACGGTGTAGAGCTTGGTCGCGGCATTCAGCGCTTCCTGAGCACGATATTCGGAATCCTCCACGATCAGCTTGACCGGATGGCCGTTAATGCCGCCGGCGGCGTTGATGTCATCGGCTGCAAGCTCGACACCACGGCTCATCTGCAGGCTGGTCTTGACGTCGGGGCCGGTCAGGTTGGCGATCACGCCGATTTCGATCGGCGCGTCTTCGGCCCGCGCAGAGGTCTGGAGGCCAGCGGCGGTTACAACGGCCGCAAGCGTCAGGGGGATCCATTTTCTCATATTGCTTGTTCTCTCTCTGGAATTTGAATTTATGGTTGTTTTTATTGTTGTTTTTGCGCGAGGACAGGCGCTGTCCCGGCTGATTGAAACCCTAGAAGCGGGTTTGCGGAAAAACAATCACCGAGGCAAAGCGGTTTCCGAATAAGTTTCGGGATCCGGCCGAAGTTTCGGAGATGATCCCGCCAGACTGTGTTTTATAAGGCTTCATGAGGGCCTTTCCCGCTGCAGAGGCCAGTATTTTCCCGCAGGCCATCCGATTTCCCCCAAAGGAATTTCGGTCGTTCCAGATTTTTGCCTCCGGCGGGGCGACGGAATGGCCGGGACAAACGATTTTTGAGAGAGCATGTCATGACCCCGCGCAAAATCATCATTGATACCGATCCCGGCCAGGACGACGCCTTTGCCATATTGCTGGCGCTCGGATCGCCTGAGGAACTGGAGGTTGTCGGCGTCACCTCCGTTGCGGGCAACGTGCCTCTGTCGCGCACCACCCGCAATGCCCAGCAGGTGCTGGCCCTTGCCGGCCGCTCTGATATTCCCGTCTATCCCGGTTGCCAGCGGCCGATGGTGAAAAAGCTGTTCACCGCCGAATATGTCCATGGCGACAGCGGCCTTGATGGCTGCGAACTGCCGGAGCCGACCGCACCGCTGGGAGACCGGCATGGCGTCGATTTCATCATCGACACGCTGATGGCGTCAGAGGACGGCGAGATCACGCTGTGTCCGCTGGGGCCCATGACCAATATCGCCATGGCCATGGTCAAGGAACCGGCCATCGTGCCGAAGATCCGCGAGATCGTTTTCATGGGCGGCGGCTTCTTCGAGGGCGGCAATACGACACCGGCGGCTGAATTCAACATTTTCGTCGATCCCCATGCTGCCCATGTCGTGTTCACCTCCGGCGTTCCGCTGACCATGGTGCCGATCGACTGCACCTACAAGGCGGTGATGACGCCCGCCTGGCTGGAAACACTGCGCGCCGTCGGCACCAATACGGCGATCCAGGCCGCCGGCATGGCCGCGTTTTACCAGGAATGGGGCAATCAGAAATTCGGCACGGATGAATATCCGCTGCATGACCCCTGCGTGATCGGCTATCTGCTGCGGCCCGATCTGTTTGGCGGCAAGAACTGCTATGTGACGATCGAGATCTCATCGCCGATGACCATCGGCATGACGGTTGTCGACTGGTGGAATGTCACCAAGCAGGCACCCAATTGCATGGTGCTGCGCGAACTGGACAACCCGCCCTTTTACGATCTGATGCTGGAGCGCCTCGGCCGCCTGCCGTAAGGCGGCTTCAGCGCGCGCTTGCGGCCTGTTCCAGCTTCAGCGATCGGGCGAAGTCGATTACCGTGCGGGCCAGCCGCTCGCGGTCCTTGAGACTGTCCATCACCGTGCCGGTCACGGCCACGCGCACGGTCAGTGACAGGATATCGGCGGCATCGGCATTGTCGACGATCAGGCCGTCGATCAGGCTGGTATAGTGCTGGGCAATAGAGGAGACCGTCGTCGGCACTCTCAGTTCCTGCATGATCTTTGCCGTCGGTCCCTTGATCGCCCGGCCGCCGACAATGGGGGCAACGGCAATCACCGGGGCTGGTGCCATCGACAGCGCGTCGCGCAGGCCGGGCAGCGCCAGGATCGGATCAATGCTCAGATAAGGGTTGGACGGGCAGATGACGATGGCCGTAAGCTCCGGGTCGGCGAGCGCCTTGATGAAGGCGGGATGCGGTCTTGCGGCATTGATGCCGGAAAAGCGGATGCTGCGGATTTCCGGTTCGCATTGGCGGCCGACGAAATAGCGCTGAAACGGCAATTCGCCTTCGGAGGTGTCGACCATGGTGCGCACGGGATCATCGCTCATCGGCAGGAGCTTTGCCCGGATGTCCAGCGCGCGGGCGAAATCGGCGGTAATGGTGGAAAGCTTTTCGCCAGCCTTCATCTTCGCCGTCCGCAGCACATGGGTGGCCATGTCCTGGTCGCCGAGATTGAACCACGTCTCCCCGCCAAGCCGGCCAAGACCGGTCATGAAATTCCAGCTCTCATCTTTCAGCCCCCAGCCGCGCTGGGTGTCGTTGAGGCCGGAAAGCGTGTAGGTCACGGTGTCGATATCCGGTGAGACATGCAGGCCCAGATGCTCGAAATCATCGCCGGTATTGATGGCGACAGTGAGCTGGTCCTGTTTCAGGATCCGATAGAAGCCGAGCGCCAGCTTGGCGCCGCCAACGCCGCCGCAGATCGCCAGAACTTTGGCGTTGAGAGGTGCCGGTATGTCTTCGGTCAGGGCTTTGTCTGCAGCATCGCTCATGGCTTGATCGTCAGTTCCCGTGGAAAGGAGGTCAGGATTTCGGGTGCTCCGGTCTTCCGGATACACAAGGTTTCGCTCAGTTCATAGCCCCAGTCATCCATCCACATGCCAAGGATCATGTGGAAGCACATATTGGGTTCCAGCACCGTCATGTCGCCCTCGCGCAGGCTCGCGGTGCGCTCGCCCCAGTCAGGGGGGTAGTTGAGGCCGATCGAATAGCCGATGCGTGAGGCCTTCTCATAGCCGGCCTTGGCAATCACCCCGCGCCAGGCCGCTTCGACAGCATGACAGGTGACCCCGGCACGCGCGGCATCCAGCGCGGTCTCAAGCCCCTCGGCCACCACACCGGCCATGCGATGAAGGGCCTCGGGCGGATCGCCCATATAGAGGGTGCGGGCGAGTGCGGCATGATAGCGCGCATGGCAGCCGCCAAGCTCGAGATAGGCGATGCTGTCGGCCTGATAAGGGTCGCCCGACCAGGTGAGATGCGGGGCGGCTGTCTTGGCACCGCTTGGCACTGCGGCAAGGGCGGCCGGATAGTCTCCCCAGAAATCGTCCGTGCCGCGGAACTGGGCCGCGGTGATCTCGGCTACGGCATCGCATTCGCGCACACCGGGACGGATCGCCTGAATGCCGGCTTCCATCGCCTTCGAGACGATCTGGCCAGCGCCGCGCATGAGTGCCACTTCAGCATCCGATTTCACCAGCCTGACCCAGCTGACGAGCCCCTCGGCATCGCCGATCGTTGCGGCGGGAAGGGCGGATGACAGGGTCAGATAATCCTTGGCGGTGAAGTAGAAGGCATCGAGATCGATCCCGATCCGGGCGCGTGCAAGTCCTTGTCCGGCGATCACTTCAGCGAGAAAGGAGGCGGGATGGCGCGCGGTGGTATCAACATAGTGTTCCGGATAGGGGCGGATTGCATCCGCAGACAGAAAGCTTGTCAGCCGGGCTCCAGGCGCATCCATGGCCCGTCCGACCCATAGGGGTTCGGCGCTGTCGAGATCGAGCAGCACATATTGGTGGACGTAGAAGGACCAGCCATCATAGCCGGTCAGATAGTTGATGCTGGCCGGATCGGCAGCAATCAGCGCATCGAACCCCCTGGCCCGCATAAGGTCTCGAATGCGGGCGATCCGGGCCTGATATTCGGATGAGGAAAAGACCGGCATCGGCTCAGAAATAATCCTTCATCGCGGCATGGAAGCGGCGGATTGCATCAATATGCTCTTCCGGGTGGGCAAGTCCGTCCATCTCGGCCTTGTTCCAGCGCTTCTCTTCCTCAACCCAGCGTTCCGGCATGGTGTTGACGGTGATGTGGGTGGCGCCGATGGCGCGCCATTCCTCGATCTCCTCGCGCAGTTCGGCATAGGAACGGTCGATGATCGTCAGCGTCGCCTCGATGCCGATCGCCTCCGGGTCGCGGCCTGCGGCTTTGGCGATCTCCTTCATCTGGGCAATGCCGCGTTTGCCGGTGTCGTCGGCCTGGAAATTCGGCAGCCAGCCGTCGCCGATCGTGGCGACGCGCTTGATCGCGGCATCGGAGACGCCGCCGATCCAGATCGGGATCGGCCGCTGGACCGGCAACGGATTGATGCCGCCATCCTCGATACGGTGATATTTGCCCTCATAGGTGATGAGGTCGGCGCACCAGAGCTTGCGCAACACGTCGATCTGCTCGTCCATGCGTTTGCCGCGGCCACGAAATTCGCGCTCGCAGGCTTCGAATTCCTCGGGCTTGACGCCGACGCCGACGCCGAGACGCAGGCGGCCACCGCTGAGGAGATCAACTTCGGCGGCCTGCTTGGCAACGAGCGCCGTGCCCCGCATCGGCAGCACCAGCACGCCGGTGACAAGCTCGATCTGCCTGGTCACCGCAGCAAGATAGCCGTAAAGCACGAACAGCTCATGAAACATGTCTTCGGCATCATGAACATAGGTCCAGCCCGGCCGGCTGTGCTGGTTCAGGCCGATGATCTGGTCAAAGGCGGTCAGATGGGTATAGCCGAGTTCATCGGCGATCACGGCAAAGTCGCGAATATCCTTCGGATTGGTTCCGATTTCGAACTGGGGAAACAGGGCGCCGATTTTCATGCTTGCGTTCCACTTCTGACAGGCTTTTTCTGATTGTGCCGTCAGATTAGCCGAAGCAGAAGGGCATTGTTATCGCCGCAGGCGGGGCTTGCCGG
Organism: Martelella sp. HB161492; assembly: GCF_013184775.1. GTDB lineage: Bacteria > Pseudomonadota > Alphaproteobacteria > Rhizobiales > Rhizobiaceae > Martelella. The sequence continues at coordinate 409,171 of NZ_JAATVV010000001.1, read as the reverse complement.
AATTTTGTTCCGGCAGCATTGCACCCTGCCGGATTTTTATCGGAACAGGTCCTGCCCGGCGGGGCGCTGCAGGGCCGAGGCCGGATTGGCGTCTGCCTGCCAGGAAAGCCCGCTGATCAAGATCGCTGGCCGTCCTTCCGAGGCCTGCCCCATCAGCAGCGAGGCGGCAGCCGCGATCTCGTCGCCAAAGGCAATTTCGGTATGCTGCAATGGTGTGCCGAACAGGTCGGGCTTGCCGCGCATATCGATGAGCGCCGGCAGGCCTGCGACACCGATCGCTGTGCCCGCCGTGCCGCGCCGCCATGGCCTGCCGAAGGAATCGTTGATCAGTACGGCAATCGCCATGCCGAAATGGTCCGACAGCGCCGTGCGCAGCCGCGCGGCGCTTGCATCCGGATCGAGCGGCAGCAAAAGCGCGATTTCCTCGGCATCATCGGCAACATTCGAACGATCGATCCCGGCATTGGCCATGATCAGCCCATTGCGGTTTTCAACGATCAGCAGGTTGGGGCCGGTGCGCACCACACGGCGGCTTTCGCCGAGGATGAGTTCGACCATGCGCGCATCCTTGCCGATCGCAGCGGCAAGTTCCTGCGCCTGCGGGCCTGGGGTCACATCGCACAGCCTGACAGCGCGGCCTTCCGCCTTGGAGACGATTTTCTGTGCCAGAACCAGCACGTCGCCGGCTTTGGGCGCGAGCTTGTCTTCTGCCATGGCGGCAATCAGCAGCGCGGCGAGGTCATCGCCCTGCTTGATCAACGGAAGACCATCGACCGGAGAAAGGGTGAGGGGCGTGCTCATGCGGAATGCCGATCAAACGGTTGCGGAAGGTCAGCGGTCATATTTCGATGCCAGTGTGTTGATGGATGGCTCCAGCGGCGGCGCCTGGAAAGCGCGTTGCATGCGGCTTTCGGGCGCCGTTTCATAAAGCGTGTTGCGCAGCCGCGGTGTGCGGCCGAGCGCGCGGATCATCTCGACAAATTCGTGCGGCGCCATTTCCTGGCCGTGAACGGCACCGGCCGCCCGGGTGATGGTTTCCTCCATCAGCGTGCCGCCGGCATCGTTGGCGCCCGCCGTCAGACAATCGGACAGCCCTTCCGCGCCGAGCTTGACCCAGGAGGCCTGGATATTGGTGAGAACCGGGTTGAGCGCCAGGCGGGCAATCGCATGCATCAGCATCGCCTCGCGATAGGTCGGGCCCAGGCGCGACCGGTTCTTCAGATAGATCGGCGTTTCCATCGGTACGAAGGGCAGTCCGACAAATTCGGTGAAGCCGCCGGTTCTCTCCTGGATATCGCGCACGCGCAGAATATGCCGCGCCCAGTGCTCCGGCCGGTCGATATGGCCGAACATGATGGTGGCGGTGGTGCGGATGCCGGCGCGATGGGCGGCTTCCACCACTTCCATCCACTGGGCGGTGTTGATCTTGTCGGGGCAGAGATCGCGCCGCACCTCGTCGTCAAGAATTTCCGCGGCCGTTCCGGGCATGGAGCTTAGGCCTGCTTCCTTCAGTGCGACAAGGAAATCCGGCACGGAAAGGCCGAGTGTTTCGGCGCCCTGCCACACTTCCAGCGGCGAGAAGGCGTGAATATGCATGGCGGGCTCGGCCTTGCGGATGGTCTCGCAGATGTCGAGATAGGTCTGGCCGGTATATTCGGGATGAATGCCACCCTGCAGGCAAACCTCGGTGCCGCCGCGATGCCAGGCTTCGACGACCCGGCGGCGGATCTCCTCCAGAGGCAGATTATAGGGGCGGCCACGCAGGTTCTCGCTCATCTTGCCCTTGGAGAAAGCGCAGAACTGGCATTTGAAGTAGCAGATATTGGTGTAGTTGATGTTGCGGGTGACGACATAGGAAACATCATCGCCGCAGACGGCGTGGCGCAATTCGTCAGCCTTTGCGCGGACAAATTCATATTCTCCGCCGCGTGCGGCAAACAGCCGGACGATTTCGTCTTCCGACAGCCTCTTTCCGGCAAAGGCGCGGTCGACGATGGCGTGAAGCGTGTCATTGGCGCGCATGGCCGGGGGCTTTGCAAAAAGCGTTGGCGGCTGCGTGCCCGATCCTGCAATCCAGTTATCCGGCCGGGCGTAACCCTCGCTGTCCTGATGGCGCAAAAGCGCGCCGTGAAGGCCGGCATCGACCCAGTGCGCGGCGTCGCGTGCATAAGGCGGATAGGCGGCAAGCCGTTCGGCGAGGATCTTGCCGGCTTTTTCGGTTTCCCGCTCCAGCGCCACGATCTGCGGCCAGGGGGCTTCCGGGTTCACATGGTCGGGCGTCACCGGGGAAATGCCGCCCCAGTCATTGATCCCGGCATTGATGAGTGCTGCCAGTTCTTCGGGGCGCAGGTTCGGCGGTGACTGGATATTCATCCTTGCGCCGAAGATCAGCCGCGCCATGGCAATCGTCCAGACCTGCTCGTCAAGATCCGGCTCTGGCGCATTGGCCATCTTGGTGTCGGCCTTGGCGCGGAAATTCTGGATGATGATTTCCTGAATGTGGCCGCCGTGATTTTCGTGGATATCGCGCAAAGCCAGCAGAGATTCGATCCGCTCCTGACGGGTTTCACCGATTCCGATCAGAATGCCGGAGGTGAAGGGAATGGCGGCGGCGCCTGCTTCGCGCATCATCTGCAGGCGCGGTGCGGGCAGCTTGTCGGGTGAGCCGAAATGCGGGCCGCCCCGTTCCGAAAGCCGTGTCGAGACCGTTTCCAGCATGATGCCCTGCGATACCGAGACCTTGCGCAGTCGGGCGATCTCACCTGCCGTCATCACACCGCCATTGACATGCGGCAGCAGTCCCGTTTCCTTCAGCACCATTGCCGCCATGGCCTCGATGTAGGAAACCGTATCGGCATAGCCGAGTTCTGCAAGCTGCTCGCGCGCGGCGCGGTAGCGAAGCTCCGGCTTGTCGCCGAGCGTGAACAGGGCTTCCTTGCAGCCCGCGCGCTTGCCGGCTTCCGCGACCGCCAGAACCTCGGCAGGCGTCATGAAGGCGCTTTCGCCCTTTTTCGGCGGATGGGCAAAGGTGCAGTAATGGCAGACATCGCGACACAGATGCGTCAGCGGAATAAAGACCTTGCGCGAAAAGGTGATGATATCGCCGTGGCCTTCATCGCGCAGCGTCCTGCTGGCGTCTGTCAAGGCATCGGTTGCATCGAGGTCAAGCAGTGCCAGCGCTTCATCATCGCTGATGCGGATGCCTCCGGCGGCCTTGCTGACAATGTCTTCTAGCGTTGTGGTCATGATTGTTTCCCTTCGGGAGGTGGCATCCGTCTCAAGCCCGAGGGGACGGCGGATGTTCTTGTTGTTTATCGTTGGTTCAGCGGTCTTCAGCGCCGCGAAGGCGCTGCGGCTCAGCGGCCCCAGCGGCAGCACGCACAGCGCTGCCAGATCTTCGGGATGGTCGAGATCGAAGCCGATGGTTTCAAGTTCGAGGCCCTGAACGGCAAGGCCGGCCTCACGGGCGGCCTCTTGATGCCGTTCAAAACTTGCCGGACCGAAGCAGAAGGTCAGTCCATCGGCCGGTGTCACCATCAGCGCATTGGTGCCGTCTCTTATCCGGTCGGGCACAAGCGTCAGTCCGGGCCCCGCGCCATGGGTTGCGATCAGCCGGCGGATGTCGCCGGCAGCAAGGGCGGGCAGGTCGCCCGGCACAAGCAGCATGGTCTTGTCTGCACCGATGAAGTCTGCAGCGGCGCGGGCGGCGCTGTTATAGCCATTGAGGCTGGGCTCGAGCAGCACGTCTGCGCCCGCGGCGCGCGCAAGCCGGGCCACCGAAGGATCTTCGGTGACCACCAGAACCGCGTCGATTTCCGCAATCTCAGCAAGGACGGCAAGAACATCACCCGCCATGGCTCTGGCAAGCTGAGCGCGCAGGTCCGGCGGCAATACGTCTGCAAGCCGTGACTTCGCCTTGCTGAACGATTTGAGCGGTACCACTGCTGTGATCATGCCTTGCTTCACCCTCATCATCTGTGCGCCGGCGTTTCCGTTCAGCAAAATTCCCTGCGCAGGCGCGGCAGCACGTCCCTGGCATAGAGCGTGAGGAAGCGTTCCTGATCGAAACCCGGTGCGTGAAAGACCAGATGCCTGAAGCCCATCTCGACATAGGGGCGGATGCGCTCGACATGGACGTCCGGATCGTTCGAGACAATCCAGCGGCTGGCAACACGCTCGATCGGCAGCCGGTCAGCGAGTTCTTCCATGGCCTGCGGGTTCTCGACAGACATCTTCTCTTCCGGGGAAAGCGCAAGAGCGGCCCAGAAGCGTGTGTCTTCCAGTGCCTGCTCCAGACTTTCGTCAAAGGATACCTTCATCTCGATCATCTTGTCGAGCGCGCCGGGGTTGCGCTTTTCCATCGCCATGCCCTCCTCGACCTTGGGCAGAAGCGTGTCGAGATAGAGCGAGGGTGCCTTGCCTGAAGTGCAGATGAAACCATCGGCAAAGCGGCCGGCATAGCGGCTGATCATCGGCCCGGCGCCGGCGACATAGATCGGAACCATCTTTTCCGGGCGGTCGTAAATGGTGGCATTTTCGGTGCGGTAATAGTCGCCTTCAAAGGAGACGCGCTCCTCGCGCCACAATTGCCGCATCAGCCGGACCGATTCGCGCAGCCGGGCAAAACGTTCCTTGCCGTCCGGCCATTCGACGCAGGTCGCCGGGACTTCGTTTAGGGATTCGCCGGTGCCAATGCCGAGAATGATGCGTTCGGGAAACATGGAGCCGAGCGTGGCAAAAGCCTGGGCAACAACGGAAGGGTGGTAGCGGAAGGTCGGCGTCAGCACGCTGGTGCCCATCTTGATGCGCGACGTCGATGCACCAAGGGCGCCAAGAAAGGCCATGGAGAACGGCGCGTGACCGCCCGTGTGCCGCCAGGGCTGGAAATGGTCGCTGATGAAAACGGAATCAAAGCCTGCCTTTTCGGCAGCAGCGCCGAAGCGCAGAAGATCGGAAGGGGAAAACTGCTCGGCCGAGGCCTTGTAGCCAAATGTAAGCATCAATCATGGTCCTTGCTGAGGGCGGATTGCCGCCCTTAGTGATCATCGGCCATCCGGTGGCAAGCGCCATCCGGACGGCAGTCTGTTGTCGTTTCCCCTGGAATGGACGCGCTTGTCACGCGTCCCGCGTCACAAGAGGGAAAGCGCGTGTTGAAGATCCGCGATCAGATCATCGGCATCTTCGATGCCGACCGAATAGCGGATCAGACCTTCGGGAATGCCGGCTGCGGCGCGTTCTTCGGCCGTCAGCTCGACATGGCTTGTGGTTTTTGGCGGGCCGGCCAGCGTGCCGACGGAGCCGAGGCTGGCCGCCTTGTGGGCGTAGCGCAGATTTTCCAGCACCGTGACCACCGGCTCAAAGCCGCCCTTCAGCGAAAAGCTCATCATCCCGCCAAAGCCGCCGGTCATCTGCTTCTTGGCCGTTTCATGGCCCGGATGGTCCGGCAGGCCGGGATAGAAGACCTGATCGACCTTGGGGTGGGCGGCAAGAAAGGCGGCAACCTTCATGGCATTTTCATTGTGCCGCTTGATGCGCAGATCAAGCGTCTTCATGCCGCGCAGGATCATGTAGGCCGATTGCGCGTGCAGTGTCGCGCCGGTGATTTCGCGATAGTGATAAATGGCATCGATCAGATCCTGCCGTCCGGTCACCAGCCCGCCCATCACATCGGAATGGCCGTTCAGATATTTGGTGGCGCTGTAGACGACGAGATCGGCGCCGAGCGACAGCGGCCTCTGGTTGACCGGTGTGGCAAAGGTGTTGTCGACGATCACGACGGCGCCCACGGCATGGGCAGCCTTCGCCAGCCGTTCGATATCGACCACCTTCAGCGTCGGATTGGTCGGGCTTTCGAGATAAAGGACTTTGCAGCCCTTGGCGACTTCGGCCTCGATCTGATCGAAATCGGAGGTATCGCAGAGGCTGACCTCGACATTCATGCGCGGCAGGAATTCGATGAACACCTTGTTGGCACCGCCATAGGTGTCCTTGATCGCGACCACGCGGTCGCCGGCGGCAAGAAGCGCAAACAGCGTGTTGCTGATCGCCGCCATGCCGGTGGAGAAGCTCGTGGCATCATCGCCGCCATCGAGAAGACGGATCTTGTTTTCCAGCACGCGTACGGTGGGATTGGTGTTGCGCGAGTAAATATGGCCCGGCTTCTTGCCAAGCGCCACGTCAAACCATTCGTTCATGTCCTCATAGCCGAAGGCTACGGAATTGAAGACCGGTGTGCAGATGGCGCCCTCGGCGAAGAGATCTTCCTCGCCGGCCCAGACGGACGCCGTTCCCATGCTGGAATTTTGCATTGCAGTTCTATCCTTTCAATGACGTTCCACCCCAAACGTCGAAAGACCGGGTGGCACTCACTGCAATCTAGGACCAATCGGCGCGCTGTTTTTTTCCGTTGCACCGTGAGATGAGGATATTTTTCCGGTTTCTTCGCGAAAAGCCGATGTTTCACCGAAGGGCTCAGCCAGCATGGTTTACGCGTAATTCGGGGAAGGGGCGGGCGATACCCGCCCCCTTAATCTCGGATTTACTTGACGTCGGCGAGGTCGAGGATATCGACGGCGCGGTCCTTGACGCCCTGAATGACGACAACCTTGCCGGCCTGATTGTGGTCGTCGAAGGTGACTTCCTTGCCGAGAACATTGGTGAACTTGATGTTCTGCAGTGCATCACGAATGGCGGCGGGGTCGGCGCTGCCGGCCTCTTCGATCGCCTGGGCGATGATGCGCACGGAATCATAGCCGGCCCAGGTCTGCAGCACCGGCTTCATGTCGTGATCTGCCTCGATGTTCTTGACGAAGGCATCATTGAGATCGCTGTGGATTTCGGCCGAATAGGACCAGGCTGAAACCGAGCCTTCCATGCCGCCTGCCTCGATGATCTGCATGTTTTCACCGCCCAGTTCCGCACGGCCCGTATAGGGGATGGTGAGGCCGAGCTGCATGGCGTTGCGCAGCATGTTCAGCTGGTCGCCGCCAAGCTGGAACAGTGCGATCGCGTCGGGCTTTTCACGGGCAACGCGGGTCAGAACCGGGGTAAAGTCCGGGGTCTGCTGCGGCACGAAATCGGTCGACAGGATCTCGATTCCGGCATCCTTTGCCAGCGGTTCGAAGGACGTGGCGCCACCGCGGCCGAAATCTGAGTCTTCGGCAATGATCGCAACCTTCTTGAAATCGCTCTTTTCGCCGAGGTAACGCACCAGCGTTTCCATCATCGCCTGGTCGGAGGGGTTGATGCGGAAGGCCCACTTATTGCCGCCGACGCCGGAAAGCTCGGTGATCTTGGGGCTGGAGGCAACGCCGGAAACCATCGGGATGCCGGCCTCTTCGATGATCGGCATGGTGGCGAGGCCAGCGGTCGAGCAATGGGCGCCGATAATGGCGACAACCTTGGCCTCGACCAGACGGTTGGCGACGTTGACGGCGTCCGACGGGTTGCAGCGATTATCCATCGGCAGCACTTCGATCTGCTTGCCAAGGACGCCGCCCTTTTCGTTGATTTCCTTCACCGCCAGATCGATGCCCCATTTTTCACGCTCGGCCGCCATGGCAGCCGGGCCGGTATAGGGATTTGAGATGCCGATGACGATATTTTCGGCATTTGCAACCATAGGCGTGCCTAAAATTGCGGCTGCAAACAGGGTAGCTGATAGTATTTTCATCTGTTCCTCTTATCGGGACAAGTACAAATTGCGTATATCGGGCCATCAAATGCAATTTGTGAGGTCCGTTCTGATTTTTATATTGACATGATGTCAACGAGCACACAATGTATGCATACAAACGGATACGCAAGTGATTTTTTCATTCTTTTTGGGTTTAAGTAATCCGGTTAATATTGCAGTGATTGTCTGTAATATTTGGAATGAACATGGCAGTTTTGTTTTGGGTTTTCCGTGCAGGACCCAAGTTCAAAATCACCAATCCACTCGCGAAAACAAAAAATGCCGGCCGGAACTGACCTTCGTCAGGCCCTGACCAGGCAGGGAGGTGTGGGAATGGCTGCAGCGACGGAGAGAAAATGGACTATCACTACTTGTTTCAGATAACGGCCAACGGGCTGGTGATGGGGCTGATCTATGCACTCATCGCTGTCGGTCTGGCGCTGCTGTTCGGCGTACTTGGCATTGTCAATTTCGCCCATGGCGAATTTCTTCTGGTTGGCGCCTATGGCATGGTGTTTGCGCTGCCGCTATTCGGCCTCTCCTATGTTCCGGGCCTCGCTGTTGCTGTGGTCGGGGCGCTGATCTTCGGCCTCATTCTTTATGAAGCCTTTCTGTCGAAGATCGGTCCCGGCGAATTCGAGCGTTCGATCCTGATCACCATGGCGCTGTCGATCATCATCCTGAACGGCTTTCAGTATTTCTTCACCGCAACGCCGCGGATGGTCGAAACCCAGTTCGGCTTTGCCGGTATCGATATTGGCGGGATCCGCATCGCCTGGACCCGCATTGCCGCCGGCATTGTTGCGATCCTCTCCTTTGCCGGGCTGATCACGGTGCTGAATTTCACCCAGTTCGGCCGTGCCATGCGGGCGGTCGCGCAAAACCGTGAGGCGGCGCTGATGGTCGGCATCCGGCCGCGCCGTGTCGGGCGCAATTCGGTGCTGCTGGCGGCGGCCCTTTGCGGGCTTGCCGGTGCAGCGATCGCGCCGATCCAGCTGGTGCAGCCCTATCTCGGGCAGACATTGGTCTTCAAGGCGCTTGCCATCATCATCATCGGCGGCATGGGCTCCATTCCGGGGGCTGCCGTCGCGGCGATCTGCCTTGGGGTTCTGGAAAGCTGGGTTGGTGGCTTCTTTGATGTCATCTGGCAGGAAGCGGCCGGCTTCATCGTCATGATCGTCGTCTTGATGCTGCGTCCCAATGGTCTGTTTTCGCGTGGTGGGGTGCGGGTCGGATGAAGAAATCTCTTCCCATTCTTGCCGTTGGCGTGGTTGTGGCGCTGGCGCCGGTGCTGGGTGCGTCCAGCTATATTCTCGGTGTCGGCGTCCTGGTCTTCGCCTATCTCGTTTCGGCCATGTCGCTCAACATCATCTATGGTCTGCTCGGTCTGCTGTCGCTCGCCCATGTCGCCTTCTGGGGCATTGGCGGTTATGTCGCGGTCATTGCCGTGGTTGATCACGGCGTCAGCTTCTGGCTGGCCGTGCCGCTTGCAGGTCTTGCGGCCGGCATTCTTTCCATTCTGGTCGGCTATCCGGCACTGCGGCTCAATCGCCATTCCTTCGTTGTCGTGACGCTGAGCCTGACCCTTCTTGCAACGCTCGTGTCGCGGGACTGGATGGGGGTCACCCGCGGTCCGATGGGCATTCCGGGGCTTCCGGCGCCGAATTTCTTCGGCATCAGTCTCGATGGCCCGCTCGGCTTCTATTATCTGTCCTTCGCCTTTGCCGCGGTATCGCTGGGGCTGATGTATATCTTCTTCACCTCGCGGCTGGCCGGGACCATGCGTGCCATCTGCCAGAGCGAGGAGCTGGCCCGCTCGCAGGGCATCAATCCGACGCCCTACAAATTGCTGGGCTTCTTTCTGTCAGCCTTCTTCACCGCCATGGCGGGCGGCATCTATGCCTTCCATATGCGTGTCATCGATCCGCTGATCTTCGATTTCTACTTCATGCAGGCCTTCCTCATCATCGTGATCGTCGGCGGACGCGGCAGCTTTACCGGCGTGCTGATCTCCGGTGCCATCATGGCGATCCTGCCGGAAGTGCTGCGCTTTTCAGTCGATCTCAGAATGATCCTCTATGGCGTCATCCTGCTTGTCTTCGTGCTGAAACTGCCGGAAGGGCTCGCGGGCTTCGTGAGACGGCGCCGTGAAGAGAAAATGCGACTGGAGCTGCGCCAATGACCACCGCAAACAAGGCGGCCGGACTGCTGACGGTTCGCGCCCTTCACAAGAGCTTTGCCGGTGTGCATGCGGTTGAAGACATGTCCTTCGATGTGCCGCATAACACGATCACCGGCATTATCGGGCCGAATGGCTCGGGCAAGAGCACGACGATCGATTGCCTGTCGGGCTTTCAGAAACCCGATTCCGGTTCGGTCATTCTCGACGGCACGGATATTACCGGGCTTCCGGCGGAAGCCATTGCCAAGGCCGGGCTGATCCGCACCTTCCAGACCGTGCGCATCTACGAGCAGATGACGCTGAAGGAAAACCTGCTTCAGGCCATGCGCCCTTTTCAGAAGGTCAATTGGCTTGATGATTTTCTGCGCACGCCGGCCATGCGCCGGGCGGTCGAGGAAGCCATGGTCCGTGCCAATGAGCTGACCGACATGATCGGCCTCAGGCGCTATTTCGACGCGCCGACCGGAATCCTGTCCTATGGACAGAAAAAGCTTGTGGCGCTGGCCGCCGGTCTGATGGTGCGGCCCAAGCTTTTGATCCTTGACGAGCCGGTGGCGGGCGTCAATCCAAGCCGCATCCGCGAGATCGAGGAGGTTATCCTCAACCTTCACGCCGCCGGCGAAAGCTTCGTCATTGTCGAGCACAATGTCGAATTCGTCATGCGGCTCAGCGAACGCGTCGTCGTCTTCGTCAACGGGACGAAGATGACCGAGGGCGATCCGGCAACGGTTCAAAACGACCAGCGCGTATTGGAGGCCTATCTTGGAAACGCTTCTTGAACTGAAAGACCTTTCGGCCGGTTATGGCGGCAAGGCAATTGTCCACGGCGTTTCCTTCGCGCTTCAAAAGGGTTCCATCACCACGCTGGTCGGCGGCAATGGTGCCGGAAAATCGACGCTGATGCGGGCAATCTACGGCTCCTGCGATCACCTGGGCGGCTCGGTCGTCTTCAGGGGGCAGGCAATCGAAAAGGCTGACCCGTTCGACCGCCATCGCATGGGCATCGGCTTCGTGCCGCAGGGCCGCTGCAATTTCGCCGAGATGACGGTGTCGGAAAATCTGAAGATGGGCTGCTACACGCTGCCCGCCCGCGAACATGCAAAGCGCATCGAGCACATGCTGGAAGCCTTTCCGGTGCTCAAGCGCAAATATCGCCTGAAGGCCGGCAATATGTCGGGTGGCGAACAGCAGATCCTTGAAACGGCGATGGTGCTGCTGGCCGAACCCTCGATGCTGCTGCTGGACGAACCCTCGCTCGGCCTGTCGCCGAAAACACAGGGCGAGGTCTTTGACATGGTGCGCGAAATTGCCGCGCGCGGCGTTACCGTGCTGATCGTCGAGCAGAATGTCCACGGCGCATTGCTGATTTCCGATACGGCGATCGTGCTCGAAATGGGACGCAAATTTCTCGAAGGGCCGGCGAACGACGTGCGCAACGACCCGAATATTCGCCACGCCTATCTGGGTGGCAACATCACGAAGGACATAAGCGAATGACTGCAAAGGCGCGGCTGGCCGTCGATATCGGCGGCACATTCACCGACCTTGCCCTGGAGGCAGGCGGCGAGCGGGTCACGACCAAGGTACTGACCACGCCACGCGCCCCTGAAGAGGGCGTGCTGACGGGGATCGGCCAGATTCTGACAAAAGCGGGGATTCCGGCCTCCGATCTTTCAATCATCATCCATGGCACAACGCTTGCCACCAATGCCATCATCGAGCGCAAGGGCGCCAAGACGGCAATGCTGGTGACCGAAGGGTTCCGTGATTCCATCGAAATGGCCTATGAGAACCGTTTCGAGCAATATGACATCATGATGGATCGCCCGCCCTCGCTGGTGCCGCGCCATCTGCGCTACGGCATTCGCGGGCGGATTGCGGCCGGGGGCCGCGAAATCGAAGCGCTGGATGAGGCGGCAATCCGCACCGTCTGCGCGTCGCTTCGCGAAGAAGAGGTTGGCGCTGTCGCCATCTGCTTCCTCCACTCCTACGCCAATTCGGGCCATGAAGAGCGTGCCCGCGACATCATCGCCGAAGAGCTTCCGGATATTTCAATCACGCTTTCTTCCGAGGTTTGCCCGGAAATCCGTGAATATGAGCGTTGGTCGACCGCCACTGCCAATGCCTATATCCAGCCGGTCATGGCAAGCTATCTCAGCCGTCTGGTGATCGCGCTTTCGCAGATGGGCGCCGATTGCCCCTTCTTCATGATCACCTCGGCTGGCGGGCTGACCGATGTCGATCTGGCGCGCCGTTTCCCGATCCGCCTTGTCGAAAGCGGTCCGGCCGGTGGCGCCATTCTGGCCGCCCATGTGGCCTCTGAATGTGCCTTTGACGATATCGTTTCCTTCGATATGGGCGGCACCACCGCCAAGATCTGCCTGATCGAGGACAGCCAGCCGCATTATTCCCGCTCCTTCGAGGTGGCGCGGCAATACCGTTTCCTGAAAGGATCCGGCCTGCCGATCCGCATTCCGGTGATCGATATGGTCGAGATCGGTGCTGGCGGCGGTTCGGTTGCCCGTGTGGACGAGATGGCGCGCATCCAGATCGGCCCGGACAGCATGGGTTCCGAACCGGGACCGGCAAGCTATGACCGCGGCGGTGACATGGCGACCGTGACGGATGGCAATGTCGTGCTTGGCCGCATCGACCCGGATCACTTTGCCGGCGGCACCATCCCGATGAACAAGGCCAAGGCGGAAGCGGCGATCATGGCCCATGTCGGCGATCCGCTTGATCTCGAACTCTTCGATGCCGCACTCGGCATTTCCGAGGTCGTGGAAGAAAACATGGCCAATGCCTCGCGCGTTCATGCCGTCGAGCTAGGCCGCGATCTGAAGGGGCGCACCATGATCGCCTTTGGCGGCGCAGCTCCCCTTCATGCCGCCCGGCTTGCCGAGAAGCTCGGCATTTCCCGCGTCGTCATTCCGGCCAGCGCCGGTGTGGGCTCGGCGGTCGGTTTCCTGCTGGCACCGATTGCCTTCGAGATCGCCCAGAGCCGCTATACCAGCCTTGATACGCGCTTCGATGTCGCCGCGATCAATGCACTGCGCGAAACGCTTTATGAAAAGGCGCATGCAATCGTCGCCCCCGGTGCCGGTGATCAGCCGCTGGTCGCCACCTGGACGGCGGATATGCGCTATGCAGGCCAAGGTCACGAGATCACCGTCGATATTCCCGAGACGCCGTTCGACGATGCAGCGGCTGAAACGCTCGAGGCATTGTTCATCAAGGCCTATGTGGAAAAGTTCGGCCGCTCCATTCCGGGGTTGAGTGTCGAGGTCAGTGGCTGGTCGCTGCGGCTGGCGACGGCGATGAAACCGGCAGAAAAGGCCGCGTTTTCAACCAATCCTGTGCTGCTTGCCCCGCAAAAGACCCGGCAGGTCGCCGACCCCTTGAGCAATTCCATGGTTGAAGCCGGGGTTTATGAACGGGCTGCACTGACCCCCGATGTCGTCGTCGATGGTCCGGCGATCATCGTCGAGGACGAGACCACCACGGTCGTGACGGCACGCTATCGCGCCCAGGTTAATTCGCTCGGCCACATCATTCTTGAACGGAAAGACGTCTAATGTCAGAGCATAATACTTTCTCGGTCATTCAGTTCCAGATCATGTGGGACCGGCTGATCTCGGTTGTCGAGGAACAGGCCCAGGCATTGATCCGGACCGGCTTTTCCACCTCCACCCGCGAAGCCGGCGATGTTTCGGCCGGTGTCTTCAATACGAAGGGGGAAATGCTGGCCCAGGCGGTGACCGGCACCCCCGGTCACGTCAATTCCATGGCGCGCGCCGTCGTTCACTTCCTCCATGACTTTCCCGTCGAGACGATGAAGCCGGGTGACAGCTTCATCACCAATGATCCATGGAAGGGCACCGGCCATCTGCATGACTTCACCGTGGTGACGCCGACCTTTTTCGGCGGCCAGGTGGTGGGCCTGTTCGCCTGCACCTGCCATGTGGTCGATGTCGGTGGGCGCGGCATGGGCCCCGATGCCCGGCAGGTCTATGAGGAAGGCATTCATGTGCCGCTGATGTATCTCGCGCGCGAGGGCACAGTGGATGCGACGCTGACCGCGCTGATCCGCACCAATGTGCGCGAGCCGGTTCAGGTCGTCGGCGATATCTATTCGCTGGCAGCCTGCAACGACATTGGCGGCAACCGCCTGATCGAGATGATGGAAGAGTTCGGCATCGACACGCTCGATGTCCTGGGCGAACATATCCTCGAAAAGACGAAAGTGGCGATGCTCGAGGCAATCGCCGCCGTCGAGCCCGGCACCTATTCGAACACGATGCGGGTTGACGGCTATGACCGGCCGATCGATCTCGTCGCGACACTGACGATTGCCGATGATCACATCGTCGTCGATTTCGACGGCACCTCGCCGCCGTCCTCCTTCGGCATCAATGTGCCGTTCTGCTATACGGAGGCCTATACGAGCTTCGGGGTGAAGTGCATTGTCGCGCCCAAGGTGCCGAACAATGCCGCCTCGCTGGCGCCGATCATCATCCGCACGCCGGAAAACTGCATCCTCAACGCCAAACACCCGCTGCCGGTGGCGACCCGCCACATCACCGGGCAATTGCTGCCGGACGTCACCTTCGGCTGCCTGGCGCAGGCCAGAACCAAGACCGGCGAAAATCTGCCGGTTCCGGCCGAGGGCACATCATGTCTGTGGAACCTGTTCGCCATGGGCGGTCCGGGCCGGGTTGAAGCCAGTCCCGAAACACTGGCGAAGGCCAAGACCTTCACTGTGATGAGTTTCCATTCCGGCGGGGCAGGTGCGCGCCCTGGAAAAGACGGTCTGTCAGCGACTGCATTTCCCTCGGGGGTTCGCAACGTTCCCGTTGAAATCACCGAGGCCGGTTCTCCCATCATCTTCCTGCGCAAGGAATATCGCGTCGATTCCGGCGGCGCCGGTTTCTACCGCGGCGGCCTTGGCCAGGTGATGGAGGTCAACACGCTGGACGAAGCCCCCTTCGCCATCAGCGCCAATTATGACCGTGTCGAGTTCCCTCCGCGCGGCCGCGATGGCGGGCTGGATGGCGCGGCGGGTATTCTCAGCGTTTCGTCGGGCAAGAAAATGCGCGGCAAGGGTCAGCAGACTGTCCCCTACGGAGACCGTCTCCTGATCGAGATGCCCGGCGGCGGCGGTATCGGCCACCCCTTCCTGCGCCCCGTGGAGAAGGTGCAGGACGATGTTGCCGAGGGGCGGGTCTCGCTTGCAGCGGCACGGCGCGATTACGGCGTCGTGCTGGATGAGGCTTTTGCCATCAACCATGAACAAACGGCGTTGCTGCGGCAGGCCATGATTGAAAAAGCAGGTGTTGCAGACACCGCCAACGAGGGAGCATAAGCATGCTGGTCAGCGCAGGATTGCCCACGGGGATGGAAGGTTTGACCTATCCGATCCCGTTCTCATCACCCGAAACCCTTCTCCAGATTGCCCAGCATGCCGAAAAACACGGCTATCACTCGGTCTGGGGCAATGATCACATGACCACCCAGCATTATGTGCGTGAGGAATTTCCAACACCGCCGCGTTTCTGGGAACCGCTGATCACCTATGCCTATCTGGCCGCCCATACCAAGACGCTGCGCTTCGGCACCGGCGTTCTGGTGCTGCCGATGCGCCGCGATATCGTGGTGACCGCCAAGCAGATCGCAACGCTTGATCATCTTTCCGGCGGCCGCGTCGAGATCGGCGTCGGCGTCGGCGCCTATCGCGAGGAATTTGATGCGCTTTGGCCGGATTCCGGCGCCCATCGCGGCGATATGGTCGAAGAGGGCGTTGATGCGCTCAACGTCTTGTTCAGTGAGCGTGCGGCAAGTTTCGACGGCAAATACTACCAGTTCCGCGATGTCGAATTGTGGCCGAAGCCGATGCAGAAGAAGCTGCCGATCTATTTCGGCGGCAACAGCCCGAAACATCTCGCCCGTGTCGCCCGTGCGGCCGATGGCTGGATCCCGGCCGGCATGGATGTCACCAAGCTTGGCGGTCTGGTCGACCAGCTGAAGGCCATGGCAACCGAGGCCGGACGTGACCCCGAGACGATCGAGATCGCGCCGCAATATGTCTGCCATATCGGCAAGACCCGCGAGGAAGCCTATGCCCGTTTCCGCCAGAGCCAGATGTGCAAGCATCTGATCTCGCTGAAGAAATCGACGATGAAGAATGAGGGCGCGCAGAACCTTGAGGAAATCAATCTGATCGGCACGCCGGAAGAGGTGGTTGAAAAGGCGCTGAAGGCAAAGGCTGCCGGTGTGACCCATCTGCTCGGCCTCTATTTCGCCGCCAATGACGTTCCGGAACTGCTTGATCAGATGCAGGTCTTTGCAGAGGAAGTCATGCCGCATGTCGTCTGAGACGAAGCTGAATGACGCTGGCCCGGCGCTGGAAATCGCGCCGGGCTCGCTGGCCATCGGTCAGCGCTCGCTCGGTGATCCGAGCCGTCTCTTTCCGTTGACACCGGTGATCGTTGACGGCTGCCCGGAATCATCGGATGAGGCGATGCAATATCCGCTCGAAATCGATTACGACTATGATGCGGTGGATCGCCGTCTGTTTGAGCAGGCCCCCGGCCCCGGACTGGATCGCTGGGCGCCGCTTTTGCCGCCTCTGGCCAAAGGGCTGTCGATGGGCGAGGGCGGAACGCCGCTGATTGCTGCCGAAGCCTTCGGCCGCTCGATCGGCATTACCGGCGATCTCTATCTGAAAGATGAAAGCCGCAATCCGACCTGGAGCCATAAGGACAGGCTCAATCTCTGTGTCGTCAGCGCCGCGATTGCCTCAGGCGCCCGCGGCATTGCCGTTGCCTCGTCCGGCAATCACGGGGCGGCGGCTGCAGCCTATGCGGCGCGCGCCGGATTGCCGTGCGTGGTGGTCACCAGCGGTGGCATGCCGCCCGCGTTCCGCGATTTTCTGATGTCGCTTGGCGCCCGTGTCGTCGTCACGCCCGAGAATCGCCGCTGGCCGGTGCTGCGCCGCATTGTCAACGAGACCGGCTTCATGCCGGCCAGCAATCTGACGCGCTTTCACACCGGCAATCCCTATGGCCCCGAAGGATACAAGACCATAGCCTATGAGCTGTTTCTCCAGCTTGATCATACGGTGCCGGACCATATCCTGGCGCCGACCGGCTATGGCGAAATGCTGTTTGGCGTGTGGAAGGGTTTTCAGGAGCTGAAGCGGCTCGGTCTGGTTGACCGGCTGCCGAAAATCTATGCCTGCGAACCGGCGATACGCGGTCCGTTGCGGCGTGCCGTCTCCTCCAATGCAGCGGCAGCCGAGGTTTCCGGCCCCGCCTCGATTGCGGTTGGCATTGCCTGCGCGGTGAGCAGCTATCGCGGCGCCATGGCGATCGACAACCGGGCTGACCGGGCGTTGCCGGCCTCCGAGGCTGGCATTGCCACCATGCGCCGGCGTCTTGCCGGACGCGGCCTCTTCCAGGAATATTCCGGGGTTGCCGGTCTTGCTGCCGCTTCAGAAGCTGCCGAAAACGGGCTGGTTCTGGATGGCAAGGTGGTGGCCATCATGACCTCGTCAGGCCTGAAGGACGTGACGCCGACGGGGGCCGAAATCTACGGCGAGGATACGCTTGACGGGCTGATCGAGACATTGCGGGAAGGAACAGTCGATGGCGCATGAAATCGGGTTCTCGCTTGAAGGCGGGGAAAGCTGGGCGGAAACGCTGGCCATGGCGACGATGATGGATGAGGGCGGGGTGGATACGCTCTGGCTGGCCTGCCATCTGTTCCAGCGCGAGCCGATTGCCCGGGCAACGGCCATTCTCGGGGCGACGAAACGGCTCAAGGTCGCGCTGATGGCGATGAGCCCTTTCAGCATGCATCCGGTCTATATCGCCATGGCGGCGGCAACACTGGACGAGATGTTTCCCGGCCGCGTCACGCTGTGCCTCGGCGTCGGCGCGCCGCGTGACCTTGATGCCGCCGGCATTGCTGCGGAAAAACCATTGCCGGTGATGCGCGAGACGGTCGATCTGGTGCGCGCGCTGCTGTCTGGCGAGACGGTGGCCTTTGCGGGACGTCATTTCAATGTTAGCGGCCGGGCGCTGGAAACCGGGCAGCGTGCCGTCCCCATCATCCTTGCCGCTTCACGCGAGAAGATGCTCCATCTTGCGGGTTCCCACGCCGACGGCTTGCTGATCAGCGCGGCAACGTCGGTGCCATTCATCGAAAGCTGCTTCAGGCATGTGGCCGATGGCGAGGCCGAGGCGGGCCAGCGTGGCAAGCGGATCGGTCTCGTCTACTGTGCCATCGAGGATGAGGCGGAAAAGGCCTATGACGGTCTGCGGCGCAAGATGGCCTTCATTCTGCGCGGCATGCACCACAGACAGAATATCGTGCTGGGCGGTGCCACGCTCGATCAGCAGGCTCTGGCGAAAGCCTATGCGGATAGCGACTGGGCGGCGGTCGACCGGCTCGTCACGGATGAAGTCGTGCGCCGTCACGCCATCGCCGGAACGCCGGAAGAGGCGGCGCAGCGCATCGGCGACTATGAAGCGGTCGGGCTTGACCAGCTGGTGATTTCCGGCGTCAAGACGGCCGCCGAGCTCCGGCATCTGCTTGATCATATGAACATTGGACGATGAGGTGGGGCGGTCCCGCCACGTCAACTCATTTTGACGATTGGAAAGTGCTTTGCTAGAATTGGGCGAACAAGGAATAACCGACCTGCCGAAGTCCACGACCGATCTCGACGCCAACCAGTCGCTTTCCAAGGCGCTTCAGATCATCAAGATGCTGAGCGCCACCGAGGGCGATATCGGCGTGCGCGAACTTGGCCGCAGGCTGTCGATTCCGCCAAGCGTGGTGCATCGGCTTCTGGCAACGCTGAAGAACCATGATTTCGTCGAGCAGGACCCGCGCACCATGCGTTACCGCGTCGGTTTCGGCCTTTACGGCGCCGGGCAGTCCTATCTGATGCAGCGCACGCTGGCCGATGCGGCGCTCGAGGAATTGCAGCAGCTTTCGATCAAGTTCCAGATGAGTGCCTATCTCGGCGTTCTCCATGATACCGAGATCGTCTATTTCCTGTCGCTGCCCGGTGCGCCGATGTCGGTCAATCCGCAGCCCGGCCGCACCGTGCCGATCCACACCACGGCACTTGGCAAGGTTATTCTTGCCGGAATGGACAGCGACGAGCTCGAAGCCTGCGTGCGCCGGCTGGATTTCCGCCGGCATACCGACAAGACGGTTACGGATATTGGCCATTTCCTGAAGGAAGTCGAGAACTGCCGCATCGCCGGCTATGCGACCTGCCTGGAAGAAAATCTCGACGGGATCTTTGCGGTCGGCGTGCCGGTGCATGACGAGCGCGGTGATGTGGTCGCCGCCATCAGTCTCGGCAATTCCGATGGTCCGGAATTTCACCGCCTGCTCGAACCGATCATTGCCGAACTGCACAAGGCGGCCGGACGGATCAGCGAGAAACTTGGCCGTCCGGTCAGGGTCAGAGCCGGCAAGGGCTAGCGCATCGGCTCGAAAATCGGAATCGATTTTCGAAAAGAACGCACAGCGCTCGAGAACGGATCAGCCCATCCGTTCGCGCATATTGCGCTCCAGCATTTCGCCCGGCTTCTTCTTTTCCAGAAGGGCGCGGGCCCTTGCATAGTCCGGATCGTTCCAGAAGATCAGACAGCCATTGCAGCCGCGGCCGCAGCAGCCTTCGACGCCGCGGCGTGAGGTGCGGGCGCGCTTGTCCATGGTTTCGGCACTGATGGCATCCTGAAGCTTTTTCGCCTGGTTGCGCCACGCGCCCTCGCGTGCGGTATCGCCCAGCTCGATCTTCTGGGCGAGGCGGTCGAGCTTCAGCCGCCGCCATTCTTCCTCGCTCAGAAGGCTTTCCTTGCGGATGATTGTGAAAGGCGGGAATTTTGTCCGCATATCCTCAGCGGCTTCATGGTCGAAGGCGGTGAAGGGCACGAAAATGCGGTGCTTGCGGGCGCCTTCCACGGTTGCAAGCGTCTCGTCCGGCGCACCATCCAGCTGAAAGCCGTAAAGGCGCAGCAGAACCGGCTGGGCATCGGCGTCGGGTGGCAGGAATTCCAACACATCACCGGCATCGAGCCGGTTCTTCAGTTCCACCACAAGTCCGTCTTCGCGGGCTTCGCGCACGATCCCGGCATATTCCCAAGGGGCAGTGGTGCGGGTGTTTTCGTAATTATGCGCATAGTTCTGCAGCCGGCCCTCGTGAAAGGCGATGGTATAGCCACGGTTTCCAGCGCCTTCCAGTGCCTCCATATAGGGTTCGGGCGACCAGTTTTCCGGGTCCCGGTACCAGGCATCAATGGCCCGGCGATAGGCGCGGGCGACGCTCGCCACATAATAGGCGCTCTTGTTGCGCCCCTCGACCTTGAGACTGTCGACGCCGATCGACAGCAGGTCGTCAAGCTTTGGCAGCAGACACATATCCTTGGAATTGAGGATATAGGAGCCGCGCTGATCCTCCTCGATCGGCATCAGCTCACCCGGCCGGCAGCCTTCCTCGAGCACGAATTCGAACAATTCGAGATTTTCTTCCGAAAGCGGCAGCTCCTTGATGGTGCCGTCCTTGAGCCGCATGTGGACCTTGTATTGCCAGCGGCAGGAATTGGCGCAATTGCCCTGATTGGCGCCACGCTCGGCCATGAAATTCGACAGAAGACAGCGCCCGGAATAGGTCATGCACATGGCGCCGTGGATGAAGCTTTCCAGCCGGACATCAGGGCAGTGGGCCCGGATCTCGCGCATTTCGGCAAAGGTCACCTCGCGGGCCAGCACCACCAGATCGGCGCCCTGATCCTTCCAGAAATCGACCGTCAGCGAGGAGCAGACATTGGCCTGGGTGGAGATGTGAAGCGGGATGCCGGGCGCGTGTTTGCGCACATAATGGAACACGCCCGGATCGGCGATGATGACGCCATCGGGCCGGATCTCTTTCAGCGTTTCGACATAGAGGCCAAGCTTTTCGATATCCTTGTTATGGGTGAAAAGATTCAGCGTCAGATAGACCCGCACCTGATGGGCATGGGCAAAGGCAATGCCTTCCTTCACGTCTTCAAGCGAGAATTGCGACTTGGTCCTGAGCGACATGTCCGGCGTGCCGAGATAGACGGCATCCGCGCCGTATAGGACGGCGACCTTCAGCCGTTCCAGCGAGCCGGCAGGCATCAGAAGTTCGGATCGGCGATCTGGCAGTTCGGTCATGGCAAGGTGCTCCCGCCGGGGTGGCTGTCCCGGCATTTCGTGCCGGTTCTATAGGGCGGCGGGCGAGGGCATGCGAGCGCCTCTGTCAGTCGTTCTGGCGAAAATCAGGCCTTGAGCGCGTTTTTGCCGGATTTGTGGCATTTGCGCCCCGCTTGCATTTGTCTTTCGTCAAGGCTGACGGGCGCCGATCTTTCCTGTATCATCATGCGATCAGTCACCGGAATGAGGAGCCGGCGGCTGATCCAAGCGGCCCGGCGTCCTGACATGAGCGATGAAAGAGGCCGCATCGATATCGGGAGGAGATATCCATGGCCGTGACGAGACAGACGGCGATTGGTGGCATGCATGCCGACAGGGTGCTGGCAACGGCGCTTTCGGCACGCGGACCGGCTGCATCGCCCATTGCCGCCTCGTGGTGGCGTTCCATTGTTCAGCATAATCTCGATCCGTCGGGTGTCGCAGGCATGCGGCCTGAACGGCTGGATGCTAAGGCGCTGAAGGAGCGCCGCCAGCGCAGCGATCTCATGCTTTCGGCTGCGGCCGGCCGGCTTGATTTCCTGTTCCGCTGTGTCGGGCAATCGGCCTGCGGCGTGTTTCTGAGTGACCGCGACGGTGTTGTGCTGGACAAGCGCTGGCGGGACGGTGATCAGGAAAGTTTCGAATTATGGGGGCTGCGCCCGGGGCGCGTCTGGGCGGAAGCGGTGGAAGGCACCAATGGCATCGGCACCTGCCTTGCCGAACTTCGTCCGGTGATCATCCATCGGGACGAACATTTCTTCGATCGCAACATCGCCATGAGCTGCATTGATGCACCGATCTTCGGGCCCGACGGCACGCTGATCGGCGCGCTCGACATCTCGTCGGCCCGCAGCGATCAGACTGCGTCCGCCAATCAGATGATTGCCGCTCTGGTTCAGCAGACGGCCCGGCTGATCGAGGCGGATTGCTTTCGCCGCGCCCATGACGGTCATCGCATCACCCTTGTCGACGGGCATGAGGAGAACGGCGAGGCGACGGCGCTTCTGGCGCTCAGCGCCGATGATCTGGTGGTCGGCGCCACGCGGGCGGCCCGCCAGGCACTGGGGCTGCAGCTTTCAGGCAGCTTTGCCCCCATGCCCGCCGGGGATCTTCTGGGGCATGGTGATGAGCGGCGCGGCTTCGATCCGGCCGAGCGGGCCGTTCTGGTGCAGGCGCTGGCGCGGCACAGCGGCAATGCCAGCCGGGCGGCACGCGATCTCGGGATCGGCCGGGCAACGCTTTACCGCCGGATGAAGCGGCTCGGCATGGCACCCTGATCTGCGGCGCCATGATCTGGCGCCTGGCATTTCGCTTTTGTCGCAAAACTGTCTCGCCGCTGAGACAGCTTGACGCAATTTATGACATCGCCGCGGTGACAGCGAAGAACAGGCGGCCCACACTTCCTGTCAGTTCTGAAAGATCTGGGAGGAGAATCATGAACGAAATGCTGAAACCCGAAGGGCTTCTGAAGTCCCCCTTCAAGGCGCGCTATGACAACTTCATCGGCGGCAAGTTTGTTCCGCCGAAGAACGGGCGCTATTTCACCAATACAACACCGATCACCGGTGCGCCGATCAATGAGATCGCGCGATCCGATGCCGATGATATCAATCTCGCCCTTGATGCCGCCCATGCCGCCAAGGGCAAATGGGGCTCGACCGCGCCGACCGAGCGCGCCCGTGCACTGCTGAAGATCGCCGATACGATCGAGGCCAATCTGGCGCTGCTGGCAACAGCGGAAACCTGGGACAATGGCAAGCCGATCCGCGAGACGATGAATGCCGATATTCCGCTCGCCGCCGATCACTTCCGCTATTTCGCCTCGGTGCTGCGCGCCCAGGAAGGCTCGATGAGCGAGATCGACGATGATACGATCGCCTATCATTTCCATGAGCCGCTCGGCGTTGTCGGTCAGATCATCCCCTGGAACTTCCCAATCCTGATGGCCGCCTGGAAACTGGCACCGGCCATTGCCGCAGGCAATTGCGTGGTCATCAAACCGGCGGAACAGACACCGGCCTCGATCATGGTGCTCGCTGAACTGATCGCCGATATCCTGCCGCCCGGTGTGCTCAATATCGTCAATGGCTTCGGTCTTGAGGCCGGCAAGCCGCTGGCGCAGAGCCCGCGCATCGCCAAGATCGCCTTTACCGGCGAGACGACGACCGGCCGTCTGATCATGCAATATGCCACCGAAAACCTGATCCCCGTGACGCTGGAACTCGGCGGCAAATCGCCCAACATCTTCTTCAAGGATGTGATGCGCGAGGATGACGGCTTCCTCGACAAGGCGATTGAAGGCTTCGTGTTCTTCGCGCTCAATCAGGGTGAGGTCTGCACCTGCCCCAGCCGTGCGCTGATCCAGGAAGATATCTATGATGCCTTCATGGAAAAGGCGATTGCACGGACAGAGGCGATCATCCAGGGCGATCCGCGTGCTGATAACACCATGATCGGCGCCCAGGCGTCCAGCGAGCAGAAGGAAAAGATCCTCAGCTACTTCGATATCGGCCGTCAGGAAGGTGCCGAAGTGCTGATCGGCGGTGCTGCTGCCGATCTCGGCGGTGATCTCTCCGGCGGCTATTACATCCAGCCGACGATTCTCAAGGGCCACAACAAGATGCGGGTGTTCCAGGAGGAGATCTTCGGCCCGGTCGTGTCCGTCACCACCTTCAAGGACGAGGCGGAAGCGCTCGAGATCGCCAATGACACGCTTTACGGCCTCGGGGCCGGCGTGTGGTCGCGCGATGCCAATACCTGCTATCGCTTCGGCCGTCACATTCAGGCGGGCCGCGTCTGGGTCAACAATTACCATGCCTATCCGGCTCATGCTGCCTTCGGTGGCTACAAGCAGTCCGGTATCGGCCGCGAGACCCACAAGATGATGCTCGATCACTATCAGCAGACCAAGAACCTGCTGGTGAGCTACTCGACGGACAAGGTCGGCTTTTTCTAAGCCGTCACCTTCAGTGGCGATGCGGATATTTCCGGTTCGCAACGGGCGGAATGGTTTTCGCCCGTTGCCTCGCAAAGCGAACGCGGGAGGCTTTCATGGACGAGCAAGCGATCAGCTGTGTGACCGATC
The DNA here is from genome assembly GCF_013184775.1 of Martelella sp. HB161492. Lineage (GTDB taxonomy): Bacteria > Pseudomonadota > Alphaproteobacteria > Rhizobiales > Rhizobiaceae > Martelella. The sequence continues at coordinate 384,997 of NZ_JAATVV010000001.1, read as the reverse complement.
AGGATCTGCCGGATGGCGCGACGCGCCACTGTCGCGTTACGGCGACGGATGCGGCGCGGACGCTGATCCGTGAGATCCGGGCCGACCATGGAGACATCATGTTTCATCAGTCGGGTGGCTGCTGCGATGGTTCGTCGCCCATGTGCTACCCGAAATCAGAATTCCACCTTGGCACAAGCGATGTGCGCCTTGGTGAAGTCGAAGGGGCGGAGGTCTATATTTCCGGCCCGCAATTTGCAGCCTGGAAACATACCCAGCTGATCCTCGATGTCGTTCCCGGGCGCGGCGGCATGTTCAGTCTCGACAATGGACGTGAGAAACGTTTCCTCACCCGTTCACGTCTGTTTTCTGAAGAAGAGCTTGCCGCGCTCGATCCTCCCTGACCGGTGCGGACGAAAAACGCCCCCTTTACGGGGGCAGGACCGGTGACAGGCCGAGCGTTCCCGCCGGGCGGCGACTTTTCCAATCAATGCATTGCAGAACCGGGTTCCCGTGAGAAGCACAGCGATGGCCATGGCGGCATTTGGCGGGACGTTTCGGTAACCGCTCCACAGCCCTTTCTGTCCGGTTCTTGCCAGAACCGGTGATCCGGTGTGCCGGATTGGTCATTTTTGCCTGCCGGAGGCCACATCAATTGCGCAAAGGCAATGCGCACCCGCTGTTGGCGCTGCTAATCTTGAGGCGCGGCCGGGGTCTTGATGCCTCGAATGTTCCGGTCCGGTGGCGGGGGACGAAAATGCCTTCTCCTGTCCGCTTTCTCTTCAACGTCAAGACCGCTCGGGGCACGGCCTGGCAGACCAGGTTTCAAGGCGAAACGCCGCGCGTGCTCGACGGCGATGCCGCAGGGAAGGAAACAAAATGTATCGGATGATCCTGAATGAGACGTCATATTTCGGTGCCGGTGCCCGGTCCGAGCTTGTGGGCGAGGTTCAGCGGCGTGGCTATACCAAGGCGCTGATCGTGACTGATGATGTGCTGACCAAAGCAGGCGTCGTTGCCAAGGTGACGGCATTGCTGGATGATGCGGGACTGCCCTATGCCATCTATGACAAGGTCATGCCGAACCCGACGATTGCCTGTGTCACCGCCGGTATCGATGCCTATAAGGCGGCCGGTGCCGACTATCTGATCGCGATCGGTGGCGGTTCGCCGCAGGATACCTGCAAGGCGATCGGCATTGTCATCAACAATCCCGAATATGCTGACATCCGTTCGCTTGAGGGTGTCGCGCCGACCAAAAGGCCTTCCGTGCCGATTATTGCCCTTGCCACGACGGCTGGCACGGCGGCGGAAGTCACCATCAATTATGTGATCACGGATGAGGAAAAGAAGCGCAAATTCGTCTGTGTCGATCCGCATGACATTCCGCAGGTTGCCATCATCGATAGCGAGCTGATGGCATCGATGCCGGTTTCACTGAAGGCGGCGACCGGCATGGATGCGCTGACTCACGCGATCGAGGGCTATATCACAAAGGGGGCCTGGGAACTGACGGATGCGCTGCATATCAAGGCGATCGAGATCATCGCCCGCTCGCTGCGCGCCTCCTGCGCCGGTGATCCTGAAGGCGTGGCGGAAATGGCGCTTGGCCAGTATGTCGCCGGCATGGGCTTTTCCAATGTCGGGCTCGGGCTTGTCCACGGCATGGCGCATCCGCTGGGCGCCTTCTATGACACGCCGCATGGTGTCGCCAACGCCATCCTGCTGCCGACCATCATGGCTTATAATGCGGATTTCACCGCCGAGAAATACCGCGATATCGCCGTCGCCATGGGTGTTGAGGGCGCCGGAGCCATGAGCCTCGCCGAGGTTCGCAAGGCCGCTGTCGATGCCGTGCGCCAGCTTTCGGTCGACGTCAAAATTCCAACCAAGCTCAGCGATGTCGGGGTGAAGGCGGAGGATGTCGATGCCTTGTCCGAAGCTGCCATGGCCGATGTCTGCACGGGCGGCAACCCGCGCGAGGCAAAGATCGAGGAGGTCCGTGCGCTTTACCGCACGCTTCTCTGACGCCGGCATCACGATCTGAGGCAAGGGCATCAGGCCGGTGCGGAAACGCACCGGCCATTTTCGTTCGCTCACCAGCGGGCTGCCATGAGTCGGAGCGGGCGGGACAGGGGGGACGATGGAAAATTGCGAGCGCTGGCATTCGCCGGTCATAAAACTGTTATGTGAATTGCCTATGACACAGGCGGCATTTTGTGATCGGCGCCTGTCCTCCATTGGTCTAAGGCGGCACGATGAGGGGAATGAAATTCGATGTCGCCTGCTAGCGCAGCACCGGTTGACTTGGTGCGGGAACGGTCACATTCGGCCGGAGCCCGTGTTGACGTGTCGGGTGTTGCCAAGCATTTTGGCGACAATGCCGTTCTGAAATCCATCAATCTTTCGGTTGCACCTGGCGAGGTCGTGGCCCTGCTTGGTCCATCCGGCTCCGGCAAGACCACCCTGCTGCGTCTGCTGGCAGGGCTGATGGCGCCGAGCGACGGGCGCATAGCCATTGGCGATATGGTTGTGGCCGATGGCGCGACGGGAAAGCTCGTGCCGCCGGAAAAGCGGTCCATTGGCATGGTATTTCAGGATTATGCGCTCTGGCCGCATATGAGCGTTGCCGGCAATGTTGCCTTTCCGCTGGAGGTTCAGCATGTGAACCGTGCCGAACGCAAGGCGCGTGTGGCCGAAGCGCTGGATCTGGTGGCGCTCGGCCCCTTTGCCGGCCGCAGCCCGGCCACCCTGTCCGGCGGGCAGCAGCAGCGTGTGGCGCTGGCGCGTGCGGTGGTTTCACAGCCGTCGCTCATTCTGTTCGATGAGCCGCTTTCCAATCTCGATCGTGAACTGCGTGAACAGCTGGTGGTCGATATCGCCGCGCTGGTGCGGTCCCTCGGGATGACAGGCGTTTATGTCACCCATGATCATGCCGAGGCCTTTGCCATTGCCGATCGCGTTGCTGTCATGGCCGATGGCTATATTCTGCAGATCGCCGCACCGGAGATGCTGGTTCGTCAACCGGCCTCGGCCGAGGTCGCATCCTTCCTGAAGCTCGGTCTCCTGATCCCGGCGCGCAAGGGCGCGGCCGGCATTGTCGTCGAGCGTGAAGGGACCGTGCTTCAGCCGCCTGCAGGCTTTGGCGGCGCGGATGGCAAGGGGCACCTGTTCGTGCCGCGTGCGGCTCTTGAAATGCGCGGTGCCGGGCAGGCAAGCCTTTCTGGCCGCGTTGTGCATTCGATGTTTCGCGGCGATGGCTATGCGCTGCGCCTGAAGCTTGATTGCGGCATCGATGCCGATCTTGCCAGTGCGGAACCGCTCGCCGACGGCGCGGCGGTCAGTCTTTCATTTGCCTGGGAAACCGCGCGCTGGTTTGGCGATAACTGAACTGATTTTGCATTCAACCCATTGCTGGATAGGGGACGACAGTATGAATAAGACATTGGGCATTTTCGCAGCCGCGACCTTGGGACTGCTGATGGCCGGAACCGCATCGGCTGAAACACTGACGGTCTACAGCGCCGGTCCCGGTGCGCTGATCGAAAAGCTTGCTGCTGGCTTCAAGGCCAAGACCGGCGATGATGTCGAGGTCTTCCAGGCCACCACCGGCAAGGTGATGGCGCGCCTTGCTGCCGAACAGTCCAATCCGGTTGCCGATGTGGTGATTTCGGCCTCCTGGGACACGGCCACCGATTTCGACGCCCAGGGCCTGCTGCTCGATTATCAGAGCCCGAACGCCGAAATGGTGCCTGATTTTCTGAAGTCCTCCGATTACGTCGCTCAGGGCATTTCCGCTCTGGCACTGGCCTGGAACACAACGAGCGACGTTCCCGAGCCGAAGGACTGGGCCGATCTCGCCGACCCGGCTTACAAGGACATGGTCACCATGCCCGATCCGGCCAGCTCCGGCTCTGCCTATGAGCTGGTTTCGGCACTGGTTTCCGATCCGGCGATCGGCTGGGATCTGTTCGAGAAGCTGCATGATAACGGCATGATCGTCCCGGGTGCCAACGCCCAGGCGCTGAACCCGGTTCTGCAGGGCTCGCGCGCCGTTGTCTTCGGTGCGGTCGATTATCAGACCATGGGCATGATCGAAAAGGGCGAGACCATGAAGGTGATCTTCCCGACCACCGGTACCGTGATTGCGCCGCGCCCGATGATGATCCTGAAGTCCTCGGCCCATCAGGATGCAGCCAAGGCTTTCATCGACTATGTTCTGTCTGATGAGGGGCAGGCCGCCGTTGCCAGTGCCTTCCTGATGCCGGCACGGACCGATGTTTCCGCCGACCGCCCGCTGATTTCCGACCTGAAGCTGCTGACGGTTGATGCCGGCGGCGATCGCGAGGCCACGCTCACCAAATTCGCGGATATCTTCGCTTCCAACTGAGCATAAGCCTTGAAACTGACGCGCAGTCACAAGATGGACGATACGATCGGGGGCGGCTCCATAGCCGCCTTCGTCATACCCGTGCTTCTGATTCTGATCGCCTTTCCGCTGGTCTTCATCCTGCTGCAGGCAATCTTCCCGAACATCGGTGCCGGTTCGCTGGCCGGGCCGTTTTCAGCCTTTGCCGAAACCCTTGACGATCCCAAGATCGCGCTTTGGACGCTGAACACGCTGAAGCTCGGCGCCGGTGTCGTGTTCGGGGCGGCCATCATCGGTGTGCCGCTCGGCATGCTGCGCGGGCTGTTCAAAGTGCCGGGCGCCCAGCTGTTCGATCTGATCTTTCTCGTGCCGTTCACCATTCCACCTTACATCGCTGCCATGGGGTGGATCTTCACGCTCCAGTCCCACGGCTATCTCGATCAGGTGACCGGCATCAATCTCGGACGCTTCCTGTTTTCCTACTGGGGCGTCGTCTTCGTGATGACGATGAATGTGTTTCCGGTGGTCTATTTCGCCGTTTCGCGCAGCGTTGCGGCGATTTCCGGGCGCTATCTCGAGGCGGCCCGGGTTCATGGTGCCTCCGCCTGGACAAGTTTCCTGCGCATTCTTCTGCCGATGGCGGTTCCGGCAATCGCCGCGGGCCTGCTTCTGGTCTTCTCGATGTCGATCGAAGAGTTCGGCACGCCGGCCGTGCTTGCCGCGCGCTCCGGCTTTCTGGTGCTGGTTACCGGCGTCGAACAGCGGCTGTCCGATTACCCGATCGACCTGCCGGGTGCCTCGATCCTGTCGATCATTCTCGTCTGCCTCGCCTTTACCGCCTTCATGACCCAGAATTACATCGTCAACAAGCGTGATTACGGTACCATGTCGGGCAAGCCGTCGCGGGCCGAACCGATGGCGCTGAAGCGCTTCCGGCTGCCGGTCCTGGTCTTTTTCGGTGCCGTCGCCTTCATCGGCACGGCCATGCCGATTGCCGGTGTTCTGCTGACCGCCTCGACGCGGACGATCTCCGGCGGTCTCAAGCTGTCCAACCTCTCCTTCGACAATTTCCGCGCGCTTGCCGATAATACGTCCGGGGCGATCGAAGCGCTGACGACAAGTTTCATTCTCGGCGCTTCCACCGCGCTGATCACCGGAATCATCGGTGTTCTGACCGCGCTTGTGACTGTGCGCCAGAAGACCAGGACCGCACGTTTTCTCGATTTTCTGAGCCTGACACCCAACACGATCCCCGGCATTGTCCTGGCTGTCGGCATGATTCTCGCCTGGAACCAGCCTTGGCTGCCCCTGACCGTCTACAACACGCCGCTGGTGCTGATCTTCGCCTATTGCTGCCTGCTTTTGCCCTATACGGTGCGCTATGCGACGACGGCGGTCCGGCAGATGGGCACGGGGCTTGAAAATGCCGGACGCGTCAGCGGTGCCGGGACACTGACGGTGATTTTCCGCATCATCATTCCGCTGATCATTCCCAATATGATTGCCGCCATGCTGCTGGTGTTTGCCATTGCCTCGCGTGAACTGGTGGCGACCATTTTGCTGGCGCCGCTCGGCACGTCGACAATTGCGACTTTCATCTGGAAACAGTTCGAGCAGGGCTCCGTCGGCCTTGGCATGGCCATGAGCGCGGCGGCGATCCTGATCACGCTTTCAGTGCCCGCGCTTGCCGGTCTGATCACGAGGCGATTCGGCCGCCAGCACGGCTGAGACTGGCTGACAGGGCAACAGGACGAGAAAATCCTCGCCATTGCAGTCCCGGCACCTGCCGTGACAATGTTCCGTAATTGGGGGCTTTGCCGGTTGCCCGCCGCCATTCTTCGGACTTTCGCCCATGCGGCATATTACTGCCAAATTGACAGGCGCGCGCAGACAGCGTTTAGTCTGTGGCTTTCATTGCTTGATTAGTTTTTTTGTTCAGAGGATCGTTTGCAGGAATGGAATATTTCCATCTCACCGCGACATTTGCCATCGTCCTCTTCACGATCGTGCTGTTTGCGATTGATCGCTTCTCGATAGAAACCATATCACTTGGGGTGCTGGTCACACTGCTGTTGCTGTTCGGGGTTTTTCCCTACACCGGGACCAGCGGCCACGTGGTTTCGATTGAAGATCTGCTGTCCGGCTTTTCCTCGCCGGCATTGGTCACGGTGCTGGCGCTGCTGATTGTCGGCAAGGGATTGTTTGCCACCGACGCGCTGGAAGGGATCACCAACCGGATCGGCAAGCTCTACAGCCGCAAGCCGCGCATTTCGGTGGCGGTGATCCTGATCGTTGCCGGTACGACCTCGGCCTTCTTGAACAACACGCCGGTCGTGGTGATCTTCATTCCTGTTCTGGCGTCACTGGCCGCGAGTTTTCGCCTGCGCGCCTACCAGATCTTCATGCCGCTGTCCTTCATCACCATTCTTGGCGGCATGACGACGACGATCGGCTCGTCGACCAACATGATCGCCGTCGGCATGGCAGCCAAGAGCGGGATCGATATCGGTCTGTTCGACATTTCAGGCCTCGGCGTCATTCTGGCATTGATCGGCTATGCCTATGTGCTGTTCGTGCTGCCGCGCATCCTGCGCAGCCGCCAGTCCGAGCTGATTGCCAATCCGAAGCAGAAGGGCGCGCTGTTTCTGGGCGAGATCGCACTCAATCCGCAAAGCCGCTTTCTCGGGCTCAAGCCGACATCCGGCTTCTTTCCCGAACTGGCGCCCTTCACGCTGCATTCGCTGGTGCGCGACGGACGGCTGATGCTGCCACCCTATGACGACACGCTGGAACTGGCGGCGGGCGACAAGCTGCAGCTGACCGGTACGCGCAAGGCCTTCATGAAGCTGGCCGCGCAGGGCGAGGCTGCCGGCATTGCCCAGACCGGCAAGGCCGAGACGGCCGGCGCCCGAAGGGTCGGTGCGGACTATCATCTGGCAGAAGCGGTGGTGGCGCCCGGCTCGCGTTTTGAGGGGCGGACAATCCGTTTTTGCGGCATTCAGGCCGCTTTTGGCGTCGCCATTTACGGCGTGCTGCGGAAAAACCGCATGGGCCGCGGCGCGCTTGACTATCTGAGACTAGAGGCCGGCGACACGCTTCTCGTCGGTGGCGGCCACGAAGCGATCGGCTCGATGCGCGGCAATCACGATATCCTGCTGCTCGAGCATTCCGCCGAAAGCGTGCCCCCGCGTGACAAGGCGCTGATCGCGAGCCTGATCTTCGGCGCCATCGTCCTGCTGTCGGCCACCGGCATATCGCCGATTGTGGTCAATGCCGTGGTCGGTGCGCTGTTGATGATCCTCACCGGCTGCCTGACGCTGGAACAGGCCGCCCGGGCCTTCGAGCGGCAGCTTTTCCTGCTCATCGGCGCATCGATTGCCATGGCAACGGCATTGCAGGCGACAGGCGGGGCTGCGCTGATCGCCAGGGGCGCGGTGTCGCTGGCTGGCGATACATCCGCTGTCGGGGTGATCACCATTCTGTTTGTCACGGTGGCTCTGCTGACCAATATCCTGTCCAACAATGCCTCGGCGGCGCTGTTCATGCCGATCGCACTCGATATGGCTGAAAGGGTCGGTGCGCCACCCATGGCTTTCGTCGCAGCGGTCATCTACGCTGCCAACTGCTCCTTCGTCACCCCGATCGCCTATCAGACCAACATGCTGGTCATGGGGCCGGGGCACTACAGTTTCGGTGATTTCGTGCGGGCCGGAACGCCGCTTCTGATCCTGATGACGATCTCTTTCGCGCTTTTGGCGCCCTGGTATTACAATCTTTGACCCCCATCTGTCCGCCGCCGCTCCGTTGGCCGTACCGGTGCCGCATGCGTGCGAGGAGATGTCTGGTCATTGCCCGGACAGCCGCCGTGCATCCGGGGCAAGAAAACGCGCCACCGGCGCATAACGGAGACGAGAATGAGTAATCCTGACTACCTGGCCTTCACCCGCGCAATGGCATCCGACACGGCGCAGCCGGAAACCGCTTTCAAGGCGCTGGAAGCGCTGGCAAAGGACGTTGTCGGCGTCAAGCTGTTCACTGTGATGATCGCGGATACGGATGCGCGCGTCTCCGAACGGGTCTATTCCAACATGCCCGATGTCTATCCGGTATCGGGCACCAAGCCTTACAATGAAACCTACTGGTCGGATGTGACGCTGAAGCGCCGGGAAACCTTTGTCGCCAACACGATTGAAGCGATTGCGGAGGTCTTTTTCGATCACAAGCTGATCAACGAACTTGGCTGCCAGTCGGTCATCAATGTCCCCGTCACGGTGGATGGTCAGGTCATCGGCACGATCAACTGCCTGCATGAGGAAGGTTTCTATACGCCGGAGCGTGTTGCCGCGGCCGAGGCGCTGAAACTGCCCGGTGCTGTCTGCGTGCTGTTGCGCGAAAAGCTGAAACAGGCTGCAGCCTGATCTTCCGAGCGCTATTGCTGACATGAAATGGGCCGCTCCGGTTATCCGGTGCGGCCTTGTGCGAAGCATTGCCGGTATTGCGCAATTTCGCCCGGTCGGCGAGGGCAGGGCAGTGCGACCCGGGACGCGTCGGTGAGACGGATCGTCGCAGGTGGGCTCCCGGCAGTTCCGACGCGTCCGGCAGATCCGGGGTTCTTGCCTGCGCGCGCACAGCCTCCGGATGTGCCGGTTGTATTCTGTATATACTTCGACCATAGGTGAAATTATAGTCCGCTCCCGGCGGGATCGCCCGCCGCGCCGACACGGCGTTCAGGGGAGAGGAGCGTTCATGAGCACAAGGTTTATCAGGTGGGGTTCTGCGGTCGTGCTGGCCGTCTCAGCCGTTTTTCCGTCATTCGCCGCGTATGCCGCTGGCAATCTGACCGAAGCTGATGCCAAGGAGATTGCGGTCGGCGCATATTTCTATGCCTATCCGCTCGTGACGATGGATGTCAGCGAGAAGGTAACGACCAACTGCGGCGTCGAGACCGGCAGCCTTGGTGCGGCGATCAACCAGTTCTCCAACATGAGGGAATTTCCGGACGCTACCTTCACGGAGGTCGTGCGGCCCAATTCGGACACGCTCTATTCGTCGTTGATGTATGACGTGACCAGCGAACCCCTGATCATCTCGGTTCCGGCTTCGGGCGGCCGCTACTGGCTGATGCAGATCATGGATGAATGGTCCGACGTTTTCGCGACACCCGGTTCGCGCGCGACCGGCAACGAGGCGCAGTCCTTCGCGCTGGTGCCTGCCGGCTGGCAGGGAACGCTGCCGGACGGCGTGGAGCGCTATGAAAGCCCAACCGGTCATGGCTGGCTTCTGGGGCGCACCCAGACCAATGGCGCCGCCGATTACGAGAATGTCCATGCGTTTCAGGATCAGCTGAAGGCCGTGCCGCTCAGCGCCTGGGGGACCGACTACAAGGCACCGGCCTGCAAGCCCGATCCGTCGATCGACATGAGCGCGCCGATGAATCAGGTCAACGGCATGGACGGGCGGACCTTCTTCACGCGCTTTGCCGAAGTGCTCAAGGCCAACCCGCCGCATGCCAACGACTATCCGACGCTCGACCGGATGAAGCGGATCGGTCTCGTTCCCGGCGAAAGCTTCGATTTCGACGCGCTGCCGGCGATGGTCCAGCAGGCAATGGAGGCTGCACCGTCGATCGCGCTGCCGATCATCAAGGAGGCGGCCGAACATTCCGGTGTCAAGATCAACAACTGGCACGTCAATATCAACAGCATCGGCACCTATGGCGCCGATTATATCGCCCGGGCCTCCGTGGCCTATTTTGGGCTCGGCGCCAACAAGCCGGTCGACGCCATCTATCCGACCACGGATCATGACGTGAACGGCGACCCGCTCGACAGCGGCAAGGCTTATGTGCTGCATTTCGACAAGGATCAGGTTCCCCAGGCGCGCGCCTTCTGGTCGATCACCATGTACAACGACGCGCAGTCCTTCGCCGCCGATCCGATCGACCGTTATACGCTCGGTGACCGCAACCCGCTGAAATACAATGACGACGGCTCGCTCGACATTTACATCCAGCGCGAGAGCCCCGGCGCCGACAAGGAGCCGAACTGGCTGCCAACGCCCGCAAGCGGTGGCTTCTCGATGACCTTGCGCATCTACTGGCCCGATCCGCATATGATCGCCGGTGGCTGGACGATCCCGGGCGTCACGCCGAAGTCGTGATCGCGCCTCGGCGCGCTTGTGAGACACAAAAAGGCCGCGCCGGAATTCCGGCGCGGCCTTTCCATTGCGTCGGCCCGGCGTCAGCCGCCGCCATAGGCAAGATTTGGCAGGAACAGCACGACACCCGGTGCAAACAGCAGCAATGCCACCAGCAGAATGATCGCCGCCATGAAGGGCAGGGCCTCGCGGACAAATTCCTCGAGTGGCGTGTCGAGCAGGCTGCAGACGGTGAACATGGCGACGCCGACCGGCGGCGTCATCGAGCCGAAGGTGACGATGGTCATCATCAAAATGCCGAAGTGAACCGGGTCGACCCCGGCCTTGACCACAACCGGCACCAGGATCGGTGTCAGCAGCAGCACAAGGATCGTGCTCTCGAAGAACAGGCCGGCGATGAACAGGCCGATCAGGATGACGGCGACAATCAGGATCGGATTCGACAGGCTTTCCAGCATGAAATGCGCCACGCTCTGCGGCACCTGCAGGAAGATGATGGCAAATCCGATCATGCCGGACATCAGGATAATCAGCATGATCAGGCCGATATCGGACATGGCGTGACCGAAGGCGCGCTTGATCGCCTCAAAGCTCATCACGCCATGGGCAAAACGTCCGACGGCGATGGCGTAGACCACCGCAAAGGCGCCGACTTCGGACGGGGTAAACAGTCCGCCACGGATCGAGCCGATCAGAAGAACCGGGAACAAAAGGGCCCATTTTGCATCCCAGGCGGCCTTGCCGAAGGCGCGGGCCGTCGGCTTTTCCATGTCCTGCATCACATAGCCGCGTTTGCGGGCCACGAGCCAGGCGGTCACCATGAGGAAGACCATCATCAACAGGCCGGGAATGATGCCGGCCATGAACAGCCGTCCGATCGAGACCTGCCCGACATAGCCGTAAAGGATCAGGCCGATCGAGGGCGGAATGGTCGCGGTGATCAGCGAGGACAATGCGATGACGGCCGACGAATAGCCCTTGGAATAGCCATTTTCGATCATCTGCGGCCCGAGCACGCGGGCTTCCATGGCCGCATCCGCCACGGCCGAGCCGGAGACGCCGCCCATCAGCGTTGACAGGATGATGGCCACCTGCGCCAGGCCACCGGCCATCCAGCCGACGGCGACCTTGGAGAATTTGAACAGCCGGTCGGTGATGTCGCTTTCATTCATCAGATGCCCGGCCAGCACGAAGAAGGGCACTGCCAGCAGCGGAAAGCTCTGCGACACGGTGGCAATCTTCTGCACGCCGATCGAGACCGGCATGACATCGGAGGTGAGAAAGAAAACAAAACCGGAAATGCCGATCGCAAAGGCGATCGGAGCGCCCAGAACCATGAGGGCGAAAAAGACGATGCCGATCAGACCCATGGCTTAGACCTCACTCTGAGCCGCCGCTTCAAGCGTGTCGGCCGTGCTGGTACGTGAGAAGACGAGATAACGCTTTTCCTTCAGATGCTTCCATGACTGGTAGAGATTGCCGAGCATGGACAGTGACAGCATGGCACAGCCGACGGGAACCGCTATCGTCACATAGGCATAGGAAAGGCCGCTATCGCCGAACTGGCGCTCGCGATTGAGCATGGTGAGCTTGTAGCCTTCCACCGCCAGAAGCATCAAGAAGCCGATGAACAGTGCCGTCAGCAGTGTTTCCAGGATCAGCCGGTTACGGTGGGAAAGCTTGCGGGCGAGATAATCAACGCCGAGATGGGCGCGCTCGCGCATGGCGCGGGCGGCGCCCAAAAAGCAGAGCCAGATGAAGAGCAGCTGCGCCAGGTCGACCGACCAGATCAGCGGATGGCCGAAAAAGCGCATCAAGGCGGCGACAAACACCAGTATGGTGATGACACCCAGCAGAATTGCGCCGACGGCAAATTCGATACGTGCGAGAAATCCAGGCATGAAAGCCCCCATGACGTGACAGGGAAAAGGCCGCGCGCGCTGAAAGGCTCAGGGCGCGGCCTTCTGTTTCAGGGCATTCCGTCGGCGTGCTTACTGGCCTGCGGCAATCGCCTGCAGCTGGCCGCGCAGTTCGCCATAGCCGAGCTTGTCATAAACGCCGGCAGTGGCCTCCTTGAACGGTGTCACATCGATCTCGTTGACTTCAACGCCTTCGGAAATCAGCTGTTTCTCGATGCCGGCCAGCGCATCCTGGGTGCCGTAAGAGGCAATATCGCCCGCCTTGACGGCCTCATCGGTCAGCACGGTCTGGAGATCCGGCGGCAGACTGTCGAACCATCCGGCCGAGGTGATCAGGCCGGTGATCAGGTTGATATGACCTGTCTTGGTGACGACCTTGATGACCTCATCCAGCTTGGCGCCAACCACGGCGGGAAGCTGGGCTTCGGCACCATCGATGACATTCGATGACAGGGCTGAATAGACTTCGCCCCAGGGCAGCGGCGTCGGGGTTGCCCCCATGGCAGCGATGGTCTCGGTCCAGACCGGCGCGCCCGGCGTGCGCATGCGGATGCCCTTCAGATCTGCGGGAACGGTGACTTCCTTTTCCGTCAGCAGATGGCGTTCACCCTGCCACCAGTTGAAGGAGAGCACCTGCAGGCCCGAATTGTCATGCAGTTTCTTGGCCCAGCCATTGAACTGGTCGGACATGACCACTTTGCGGATACCGTCATAGCCCGATGCCAGGAACGGCGCGCCGAGCACGCCGAATTCATTTTCGAAGACGGCAAGGCGTCCGCCATCGACAACCACAGCGACCGGCGCGCCGGCGCGGGCCTGTTCCAGCACGTCCTCATCGGGGCCGAGCTGCGAATTCGGGAACAGGCGTACTTCGAGCTTGCCGTCCGATGCCTTGGCGACATTGTCCTGGAAGGCCTCAAGCCCCTTGTAGAGCGGGTCCGAGGTGGCAAGCGCCGTGTTGACGTTCAGTGTATAGTCTGCAGCAAGCGCGCTTGAAGCCATAAGCCCTGCGGCAATGCCTGCGGCGGCGAGTGCGGTCAGTTTGAAATAAGCGGTCATCCAAGTCCTCCCTTTGATGATAACGCATGAAAAGGATCAGTCCCTCTGGTCCTCGAAGAATTCCGGCTTATCGCCGAAAATGGCTGGCAGATCGCTGAGGATCTCGCGCAGATGCCCGCGGATCGCGGTTTCCGCCGATGTCTGGTCGGAGGCCTCGATGGCATCGACCACGGCTTCGTGCTGGGCGGTGAGCTTGAGCATGGGAAAGCGCAACAGCGACAGATAGCGTACCCGGTCCATCTGCACCTTCAGCCCTTCAAGCAATTCCCAGGCGCGCTTCTTGCCGGCGGCTTCGGCAAGCGTGCGGTGAAACAATTCATCGAGCTTGATGAAAGCGTTGGCATCATTGCGCGCAGCGTCCTTCTGCCGCACCAGCTGGGCGCGCAGATCGGCAACCACGGCGGAATCCGGCTTGCGGGCGAGAAGGCGGACGATGTCGGCTTCAATCGCCTCGCGCACGAAGCGCGCATCCATGACGGCGGCCTGCGAGATCCGGCGGACAAAGGAGCCGCGCTGCGGGCGGATCTCCAGCAGGCCTTCCTCCGAAAGCTTGATGAATGCCTCACGCACCGGCTGGCGGCTGACCGAAAAACGGGCTGCAATCTCCGATTCTGAAAGCCGCGTGCCAGGCGGCAGCTCATTTCTGAGAATGAGGTCGCGCAGGATGACATGCAGCTGAGCGGCGACGGGGCCGCTGGGCTCGATCGATGCCGGAAAGGGCAGAATGGTCTCTGTCATCGCGTCTTCCTCCTGATAAGGATGTTGCACCATACTTCCATACTAGTCAACAGGCATTGAGAGTGGTAAGAAACAGATGTGGAGGCGGTCAGTGCGTTGCCTATGATGCGGACGGGCTGTCAGACATAATGAGAAACGAAGCAGGGAGAGTAGGATGAGGCAGACCTGGCGTTGGTTCGGCCCGGTTGACCGGGTATCGGTCGATGACATGTTGCAGGCAGGCGTCGAAGGTGTGGTCACGGCACTGCATCATGTGCCGACGGGCGCGGTCTGGACGCCGGCGGAAATCGCCAAACGCCAGGATGAACTGGGAAAAATGCGCGACGGCGCCGCCTCTGGTCTGAAATGGGAGGTTGTCGAAAGCCTGCCGGTTTCAGAAGACATCAAGAAGCAGAAGGGCGACTGGCGCAGCCATATCGAGAACTACAAGGTCTCGATGGAAAATCTCGCAAGCGCCGGAATCAAGATCATCTGCTATAATTTCATGCCGGTTCTGGACTGGACCCGCACGGATCTGGCCTATCGCCTGTCATCGGGCGCCACCTGCATGCGCTTCGACTATGCCGATTTTGCTGCTTTCGATATCCATATTCTCAAACGTGCTGGCGCGGTGGAGGATTTCCCCGACGACATTCAGGCGCTGGCCGCGACGCGCTTTGCCGCCATGAGCGATGCGCGAAAGGCCGAGCTTTCGAAGAATGTCGTCTTCGGCCTGCCGGGTTCGGCTGAAAGCTTTTCGCTGGATGATGTGCGTCTGCACCTCGGCGAATATGCGAAAATGTCGCCGGACGGTCTTCGGGCAAATTTCATTGCCTTTCTGGAAGAGGTCGCGCCGGTGGCCGAGGGACTTGGCATCCGGCTCTGCTGCCATCCCGACGATCCGCCGTTCGGTCTGCTTGGCCTGCCGCGGGTGATGTCGACGGAAGCCGACTACAAGGCGTTGATGGAGGCCGTCGATATCCCGGCCAATGGCATCACGCTCTGCTCCGGTTCGCTCGGCGCCAGGCCCGACAATGATCTGCCCGGCATGATGGAGCGGCTGGGCGACCGGGTCCATTTCCTGCATCTGCGCAATGTGAAGCGCGAGACCGGCAATATTCGCGGTTCCTTCTATGAATCGGAACATCTCGGCGGAGATACCGACATGGTGGCGCTGGTGGCGGCCGCTCTTGCCGAGGAAAACAAGAGAAAGGCAGCCGGAAGGTCGGACTGGAACATTCCTTTCCGCCCTGATCACGGTCTCGATATTCTCGATGATCAGGCGCGCCAGGCCCAGCCCGGCTATCCGGCCATCGGCCGGCTCAAGGGGCTTGCCGAACTGCGTGGCATTGTCGCGGCCCTGGACCGCTGAGCCCGCCATCGTCATCCCCGTGCTTGGTCCACGGGGATCCAGGCTCTTCAGGACATTGGACTGAAAGGCGCTTTCGCCGTGCAGACGCATGGCTGATGGATAGCTGTGTCAGGCACAGCCATGACGCCAGTGGGTATTGCAAAGCTTCGTCAACAGTCTGACGGGTGGTGCGCTGCGCTGCCCGTTTTGCCATTTCACTGCAACATTTGCGGGTGAGGCGGAATAGTCTCCCGCCTGTCGGAAAAGTTTCAAAAAGCTGAAATCTTTCTGTCGCGTACCGGGTTCATAAGGGCATTGCAAACGCGTGCAATATTGTTTGCACGCGCGTGCAAAACCGGACACCAAATGGGCAGGACCGTTATGACCATCACGAATTTCACCAAGCGATTTGCCATTGCCGCGGCGCTTCTCGCCGGCACCGCGCTTTCCGCAGCAGCCGAAGACCACACCATCACCGTATGGGCCGGTGGCACTGGCGACAGCGCCAACTACCGCGTCGACAACATTGAAATCGCCGCCGACATATTTAACCGCGAAGCTGCCATCCGTGGCGACGACACGACGGTCACCGTCGAAAAGCAGGTCTGGTCGGGCTGGGATGACTTCCGTCAGGCCGTGACGCTGGCTGGTGAAGCGGGCAACGGCCCCAACATCATCGTCGCCGGCCATGACGACATCGCGCCTTGGGCCCAGGCCGGCCTGCTGCGTCCGATCGAGGATTATGTCTATCTCGACACCTATCCGCTGAGCCAGATCTACCAGAACCTCTGGGACGTCGCGACCGTCAACGGTCAGGTCTGGGCGGTTCCGCAAGACGCTGAAGCCCGCATCATGTTCTGGAATATCCCGGCACTGAAGGCGATCGGCTGGAGCGACGACCAGATCGCGGCGCTGCCGGAAAAGGTCAAGAGCGGCGAATTCACCATGTATGACATGGTCGATGTGCTGAAGAAGGAGCAGGACGCCGGTGCCGTCGAGGCCGGCAATGGCTTTGGCCCGCGTCCGACCAACGGTCTCGACCAGTGGCAGTTCTACCAGTCCTTCGGTGGTGTGATTGCCGATCCCGAAACAGGCAAGCTGGTGCTCGACGCCGCCGCCATGACCAAGGCCTATCAGTTCATCGCCGATGCGGTGAAGGATGGTGTCGTTTCCTCGACCTATCTCGGCCTGCCCTGGGACACCTGGCACGCTTCCGTTGCCGCCTACAAGTATGGTGCCTGGATGGGCGGTTCCTGGCACTATGCCCAGTGGACGGGTACCAACAACATGGAGAACTTCTTTGACAACGTGCAGGCGACGCTGATCCCGGCCGGCGACAAGGATGGCCGCGCCAATTCGATCACCCATCCGCTCGTCTACATGGTGTCATCGCTCGGCAGCGAGGATGACGCGGAAATCGCCGCCCAGCTGATCGAGATCGCCTCGAACCCGGAACTGAACGCGCTTCACGCCGTCAAGTCCGGCCATCTGGCGATCGGCGAGGACGAGGTCAAGGTTCCGCTTTACGCCAATGACAAGTGGCTTTCCGAGGCGAGTGCCTTCCTGCCTGACGTCAACTCGGTTCCCAACAACGTCAATGTCGGTCTCTATCAGAACGATTATTTCGCCGACCTGCAGTCCGTCTGGACCGGTTCGCTGACGCCGGAACAGGCTGTCGACGAGCTGAAGACCAAGGTTCAGGCCGATTTCGGCGACGGCATCATCATCCGCTGATGGCTGGTTGATCCGGAACCGGCGGCACCCGCCGGTTCCTTTCCTTTTCTCTGCGGGCAAAGCAATGCGACACAGAACGAGCCTGATGGGATTGGCGTTTCTCGCTCCGACCCTGATCCTCCTGGCGGCCTTTTTCATTCTTCCGGTGATTTTCACCGGCTATTTCTCCTTCACCAACATGTCGACCTCGACCGGGATCGGCAAAGGCGACTATGTGCTGACGCCGAACCTCATCCGCGACCTGAAGGCCGAAGGTGTTGATCAGGCTGTGCTTGATGCGGTTTCGCGCGAGACCTATCGCGTCGATGCCGACAGCGTTGCGGCCGCGAAGGCTGCGGGCATCGACAGCAGGTTTGCCGACGACATCGGCACCACGCTTTCGGGGCAAAGCTTCACCAGCGCCCGCGATTTCGAAAAGGCCCTGCGCGGACTGAAATCGGCGCCGCGTTCGCCGCGCGCCCTCAAGGATGCGCAGAAGGCCTTCACCGAGACAGCTGTCAATATCCGTTACGCTTCTGCCGATCAGCTTTCGGCGATGCTGACGGCCGTTGCGCCGGAGGTGAAGCAGGAGACGCGCGACATGATCGTCAAGCGATCCTATACCGGCCCGGTGATGACCACCGACAATTTCCGCAAGCTCGCCAGCCAGCCGGAAACCTTGCGGCTGGTGCTCAATACCGTGCTTTATGTCGGGTTCACGCTTGCTTTCTTCAACGTGACCCTCGGCCTCGTGCTCGCGCTTTTGATGTTCTATCTGCCGAAGCAGGTGACGGGGCTTTTCTCCGCTCTCTGGCTTCTGCCGCGAATCACGCCGGTCGTCATCTATGCGGTGCTGTGGAAGTGGTTCACCTGGGATTCGGGCTTCCTGCCGACGCTCGCCCATGTCATCGGCCTGCCGAGCTTCAACTATATGACAGGTTCGATCGGCTCCGCCTGGGTGATCATGATCTGCGCCAACGGCTTTATCGGCGCCTCCTTCGGCATGATCCTGTTTTCCGGCGCGCTGCGCGCCATTCCGGTGCAGCAGCTCTGGGCGTCCGAAGTGGACGGGGCAAACCGCTTGCAGCAGGTTCGCCGCATCATCCTGCCGCAGCTTCGCTGGCCGATCCTGTTCGTCACCTCCTATCAGACGCTGTCGCTGCTCTCGTCCTATGACCTGATCTGGCTGACGACCAATGGCGGTCCGGGCAAATCGACCATGGTCTGGGCGCTTGAAACCTTCCAGACCGCGCTTTTCAACTATACCGGCAACCTGCAATACGGGCTCGGCGCGGCGATGGCGCTGGTGCTGGTTGTCATCGGGCTTTTGCTGTCGATCGTCTATCTGAGGCTCTTCAAGTTCAACGAGCTGGTCTCACGACCGAAGATCGAATTCTGAGGAGACCGCCATGACCCGCAATTTCAAGATGCTGCCGGTGATCCTCGTTCTCCTGATCCTAAGCGCGCCGATCATCATCATGTATGCCTTCCTGGTGATCGACACCTTTTCGATCACCCCGCCCGGGGCGCTGTTTCCGAACGAATTCACACTGAAACACTGGCGCTTTCTTTTCGATCCGACCGTTGCCGGCAATGTCTGGCTGGCGACGCGCAACTCCTTCATTCTGGGCGCCACCATGGTGGTGTTCGTTCTGGCGATTTCGTCAACCGGTGGATATGCGCTGTCGCGTCTCAACCTGCCATTCCGTTCCTTCTTTCTGGGCGGCCTTCTGGTGCTGCATGCATTTCCGGCGGTCACGCTGCTGATCGGCATCTTTCTGGTGCTGAATTTCACCGGTCTCTACAACACCATGACCGGGGTCATTCTGGTCAAGGGCGCACTGATGCTGCCCTTTGGCGTCTGGATCATGAAGGGCTTTTACGACGCTGTTCCTTGGGAAATCGAGATGGCCGGCGTTCAGGATGGCGCCAGCCGCTTTACCGTCTGGCGGCGTCTGGTCCTGCCCCAGGTCAAACCCGGCTTCGTTGCGCTCGGTGTCTTTGCCTTTCTCGACGGCTGGAGCGAGTTCCTGCTGCCACGGATCCTGGCGCCGAGTGCCAATTTCCAGGTCCTGTCAGTGCTGCTGTCAAAACTCGGCTCCACGGACAGTATCGGCTATGACTTCTCGCTGTTCCAGTCCGTCGGCCTTTTCTACACCCTGCCGGTGCTCATTCTCTTCGTCCTTTTCCAGAACCGGCTCATGAACATCTTCAACGGAGGCACGAAGGGCTAATGCGTCTCGTACTCGACAATTTCACCAAGACCTTCGACGACGTCAAAGTCATCGAGAACATGAACCTGACCGTCGAGGACGGCGAGATGCTGGCGCTGCTCGGCCCCTCCGGCTGCGGCAAGTCGACAACGCTCTTCGCCATCTGCGGCATCCACCGGGTCAATGGCGGGCGCATCCTCTTTGGTGATCAGGATGTTTCCAACCTTCCCTCGCAGAAGCGCAATGTCGGCGTGGTGTTCCAGAACTACGCGCTCTATCCGCATATGACCGTCCATGAGAACATCGCCTTTCCGCTGGAAGTGCAGAAGAAGGAGAAGGCGGAGATCGACCGTGCCGTGCGCGAGATCGCCGAGCTGATCCATATCGAGGAACTGCTGCAGCGCCGGCCCGCCCAGCTTTCCGGCGGTCAGCAGCAGCGCGTGGCGCTGGCCCGCGCCATCGTCCGCCGTCCGGATGTGCTGCTGCTCGATGAGCCGCTCGCCAATCTCGATGCCAAGCTTCGTCTCGAGATGCGCTCGGAAATCCGCCGCATCCAGCTTGAGACCGGCATCACCGCCATCCTCGTCACCCATGA
The DNA here is from genome assembly GCF_013184775.1 of Martelella sp. HB161492. GTDB lineage: Bacteria > Pseudomonadota > Alphaproteobacteria > Rhizobiales > Rhizobiaceae > Martelella. Next base: position 364,926 of record NZ_JAATVV010000001.1, on the reverse strand, counting down.
TCAGGTCGAAGCCATGTCGATGTGTGACCGCGTCGCCATCATGAACAAGGGTGAGATCCTGCAGATCGCACGGCCCACGGACATGTATCGCGAGCCGGAAAACCGTTTCGTCGCAGGCTTTCTCGGCAATCCGCCGATCGTCTTTCTCGATGGCAGGACCGATGGCGACGGCGTCTTCGCGATGGAACAAGGCATCTCGATGCCGCTTCCCGAACGGCTTCGCGGCATCGAAACGGGCAAGACGATCGCGCTCGGCATCCGCCCGGAATTCTTTGGCCTGGATGGCAATGCGACGCTTGACGGGCGGGTGCGCTTCATCGAGCCGCAGGGCCGTGAAATGCTGTTCGATGTCGAGGTCGGCCCCGGCGTGATGCTTCGGTCGATCCAGCCGGTACGGTCCGATGTCGGCATGGGCGATTCCGTCTCTTGGAAGGTCAACACAGATCACGTCCTCGTTTTCGACGAGTCCGGTGCGAGGCTCTGAATGACCGCGATCGATCAGTTGTGGCCGGCGAGGCGTTTCGCCGGACGCCCGTCCGTCATCGCCCATCGCGGCGCCTCGGCGCATGCGACCGAGAATACGCTTCACGCCTATGCGGCGGCGGCTGATCTCGGCGCCGACATGTGGGAAATCGATGTGCATCTGACCGCCGATGGCGTGCCGGTCATCTCGCATGATGCCTCGACCGAGGCCGTGTTCGGCATCGCGCATGTGATTGCGGACACGGATTTTCAGACCTTGCGGCGGGATGTGCCGGGCGTTCCGACATTGCGTGACGTGGTGGATCTGGCACGGCAGCGCGATCAGGCGCTCTATATCGAGATCAAGGGCAAGGGGTCGGGCGTCGTGGCGCTCGCAGCGCTTGAGAAATGGGGTTTTGACGCCGCCGTCTTCGGCAGTTTCAACCATGATGAGGTTCGTGCCATGGCGGCGGTCGGAAGCCGCTATCAGATCTCGGTGCTGGTGCGCAAAGGCGAAGACCCTTTTGAGGCCCAACGCGATACCGGCGCCGGGATCATCCATCTGTGCTGGGAAAAGGCAAGCGAGCGGCCCCAGGATCTGGTGACGCCGGAACTGATCGCAAGAGCCGCTGGCGAAGGGATCGGCATCGTGCTCTGGCATGAGGAAAGGCCGGCGGTGCTTGAAGATCTTGTGACCCTGCCGGTGCTTGGCATCTGTTCCAACCAGCCGGAACTGATCGGCGGCTTCTCGGCCCTGCCATCGCGAAGGACGGTGGTTGTCTGCCATCGCGGGGTCAATCATCTGGCGCCGGAAAATACGAAGGCCGCCGCTGTTCTCGCCTATGATCTCGGCGCTGACATACTGGAGCTTGATGTCCGCGAGACCGCCGATGGCGTCATTGTGGTCCTGCATGACAAAACGCTGGACCGGACCACGGATGCGACGGGTTTTGTGGTTGAAACCGCGCTTTCAGCACTCGAAGGGGTTGACGCGGGGCGCTGGTTCTCGCCCTTCTATGCCGGTGAGAGTGTTCTAACCCTGCAGGCGGCAATCGCGCTCTGCAAGGCGCGGGGGCGGCAGATGTATATCGAGAACAAGGCGGTCCGGCCGGAAAAGCTTGTCGCGCTTGTCAGGCAGATGGACTTTCTCGATCAGTGCTTCTTCTGGTCTGCCGATATGGCATTGATGGACGGCATGCGTGCGGTCTCGCCGGATGTGCGGCTGAAATCCAATATTGCCCATCATGGTTCGATCGATGCGATGATTGACCGGCTACAGCCGGTGATCGCGGAGATAATGCTGGAAGACTGGGAGGAAGAGGCCCCTCTGTGCCGGGCGCGCGGTATCACGCCGATGCTGCATTATTTCGGCGATGACCCGGCCGTCTTTGCGCGGATCGCTAAGCTCGCCCCGGAGATGATCAATCTCAACCGTGCCGACATGCTGCTCGATTGTCTGAAAAGGCTTTCCTGATGGGCGATGACAGCCAGCAGCGCTGCCGCCAGCCGACGGCGGATGACGTCGCCCGGCTCGCCGGTGTGTCGCGATCCGCGGTGTCGCGCACCTTCACGCCGGGTGCAAGTGTCGCGCCGGCCACGCGGGAAAAGGTCCGCGAAGCCGCCGAAAAGCTCGGTTATCGGGTCAATTTCCTTGCGCGCAGCCTTTCCACCCAGCGCACCAATCTCGTTGCCATGGTTGTTTCGGATCTGGAGCATTCGCTGCGGTCCATTCTGGTCGACAAGCTGGCGCGCGGCCTGGTGGCACGGGATTTCCGTCCCTTCCTGCTGCCGTGGAGCGCTGGCGACAATATCAGCCGGCTGATCGACATGATGCTACATTATAACGTCTCCGGCGCCATCGTTACCTCCGACACGCCGCCGCGTGCGATTGCTGAGGAATGTATCCGCCATGGCGTGCCCCTGGTTCTGGTGGAAAAGGCGCCCGTCGGCGGCAATGTCGCCAGTGTCCGCCATGATCACGCCGAGGCCGGCAGGCTGGCCGCCGACGAGCTTTACCGCTCCGGCTGCCGAAGGCTGGCCTATGCCGGCCAGCGACGCCTTTCCTACTCGATCGGCCAGCGCCGTGATGCATTCGCTCTGCGCGCGGCAGAGCTTGGCATCACGCTCACCGATCCGTTTTTCGGCGAACGGCAGAACCATGAGGGCGGCGAAGAGGCGGCGCGGGCCTTCCTTGCCGCCATGCCATCGGTTGACGGTGTCTATTGCGCCAATGATTTCTTTGCGCTCGGCTTTCTCGATGGATTGAGGCGCGAAGGCGGTCTTCGCCTGCCGGACGATCTTGCACTGGTCGCCTGCGACGACATACCCGAGGCTGCATGGGCAAGCTATAACCTGACCACGGTGCGCCAGGACCCGGCCGCAGTCGCCAGCGAGGCCCTCACGTCACTCGGTCGCGCCATGGCCGAGGAAGAAACGGGCGAGACCATTCTGCCAGTCAAACTGATCCGGCGCGCAACGACGCGTGCCCTGTAATTTCTGCAAGCCAAGAGACAAGCCAAGAGACAAGCATCCGTATGAATGACATTTCAGATCCGCAGGCAGCACGCATCGCCGTCGCCAAGTCCATCATCGTCAAGGCAGGAGCAACCGCGCTTGGCTATTTCGAGCGGTTTCACACGCTCAGTGTTGAGCGAAAGACCTCAGGGCAGGATACGGTGAGCGAAGCTGACCGCAATGTCGAAACCGAAATTCGCACGGCACTTTCGACCGCTTTTCCCGAAGACGGGCTCTGGGGCGAGGAGCATGGCCGGCGCGATGGCGCCTCAGCCTATAGCTGGGTCATCGATCCGATTGATGGCACGGCGGCCTTTCTGCATGGCATGCCAAGCTGGACCGTCGTCATTGCACTGCTGAAGGATGACGAGACGGTGGCGGGCCTGATCTTTGCACCGGCGGAAGGCAAGCTGTTTTTCGCCGAAACCGGCAAGGGCGCATTTTGCAATGATAGCCCGATCCGCATTGATCACGCGACGCCGCTCGATGGCGGGCTGGTGGTGATTGGTCCCGGTGCCCCGCATTTTGCCGCGCATGTCGGTGGTGTCATCACCCGGCTGATGGCGGCAGGCGGCATGTATATGCGTTTCGGCTCGGCGGCGCGGTCTCTCTCCATGGTTGCGTCCGGTAATCTGCTCGGCTTTTATGAGCCCGCGCTCAGTCCGTGGGACTGCCTCGCAGGCCTGTTGCTTGTGCGTGAGGCGGGTGGGGAAACGGAAGGTTTTTCAACGCATGGCGACTGGAGTAAGCGTCAGCCTGTGCTGGCGGTGACACCGGCTGCCGCATCAGCACTGAAAGCGGTGATCGGGCCGCGCGGGGCAGTCTGAACTGACGTTGAAACACAGTGTTCAATCTTCGGTTACGGCTGCGATGCCGCGCGATCTTGCGCCGGCGATGATTTGTGCCTATCTTCCTGCTACCGGTGATGACCGGTGATGTTCTCAGGGCGGGGTGAAATTCCCCACCGGCGGTATTTGCCTTCTGGCATCAGCCCGCGAGCGCCTGCCGTTTCGGCAGGGTCAGCAGATCCGGTGTGAACCCGGAGCCGACGGTTAAAGTCCGGATGGAAGAGAACGACATGACGGAAAACTGCGCCTTGCTGAAATCAGGCGCGGAGGCTGCTCCTTGGAGAAACAGGAGCGGTCGAAACGTCTGTTGATGCCCTGATTGCGTCTTTTGCAAAGGACGAGTTGATGATGGGCAGTGAGAAAGCTTTTCGCCAGGAATCCGGCAGTCTGCCGCAGCAGGTGCTGCTTGACGCTTTTCGTCAGGCGCTTGACCTTGCGTCCGCCTATGCTGGCGCAACCGCGCCCAACCCGCCGGTCGGCTGTGTCCTGCTGGATGATACGGGACGGGTTCTTTCAACCGGCGCCCATGAACGGGCCGGCACCGGCCATGCCGAGGCGCGGGCGCTGGCTGCGGCGCGCGCCAATGGCACATTGTCCGCGGTTCACACCGTCGTCGTCACGCTTGAGCCCTGCAATCATGTCGGGCGCACCCCGGCCTGCAGCATGGCTATTCTTGCGTCCCCCGCGCGTCATGTGCTGGTGGGTGCCGCCGATCCCAATCCGCATGTCGAAGGCGGCGGCATGGCCAGGCTTCGTGCCGAAGGGCTGGAGGTCGGTCTGATTGCCAGCCTTGGCGGTGCTGCGGCAGAGGCTCTGGCAAACGAGGCGGCGCGTCTGATCGCCCCCTTTGCCAAGCACAGCGTGACCGGGCGTCCCTTTGTCACCGTCAAGCAGGCCCTGACGGCTGATGGCAGCATGATCCCGCCTGAAGGGCAGAAGACCTTTACCAGTGCGGCGTCGCTCGATCTTGCCCATCGGCTGCGCCGGCGGGCCGATGCAATCCTCACCGGTTCAGGCACTGTGCTTGCCGATGATCCGGCCTTTACCGTGCGCCGTGTTGCCGATTTCCCTGAAAAGACACGATTTCTGACCATTCTCGATCGCCGTGGCCGCGTTTCGCAGTCCTATCTGGCGGCGGCCCGCGATCGCGGTTTCCAGCTGTTGCCTGCGGCCACGATTGACGAGGCGCTTTTCAGGCTGGGGGCTGCCGGGGTGCTGGAAGTGCTGGTGGAAGCCGGGCCGACATTGACAGAGGCTGTGCTTTCGGCGGGTCTGTGGGATGAGCATGTGGTGATCACCCGGAACGCAGGGACTGGCGCCGATGATGTGCGCATTCAGCGGCGGTCCTCGAATGAATTTTCGGCTGTGACCGAAAGTGCGGCCTGATCGCTGCACCTGATGAAAAGGAAGACGACCATGAACACTGTTGAAACCGCGCTTGCCGCGCTGAAGGCTGGCCGCATGGTGGTGCTTGTCGACGACGAGAACCGTGAGAACGAGGGCGATCTGGTGGTTGCGGCCGAATTTGCCACCACCGAGGCAGTCAATTTCATGGCAACGCACGGACGTGGGCTGATCTGCCTGGCGCTGACGGCGGAAAAGATCGATCAGCTCGGTCTGAAGCCGATGGTGGAAAAGAATGATGCGCCGCATGAAACGGCTTTCACCGTGTCAATCGAGGCACGTCATGGCGTCACCACCGGCATTTCGGCGCGTGAGCGAGCCCTGACAGCCCGCATTGCCGCCGATCCGGCGTCCGGGCCGCAGGAGATCGTCTCACCCGGCCATATGTTTCCGCTGAAAGCAAAGGATGGCGGGGTTCTGGCCCGCAATGGCCATACGGAAGGGGCCGTCGATCTCGCCCGCCTTGCCGGACTGACGCCGGCCGGCGTGATCTGCGAGATCATGCGCGATGATGGCGAGATGGCCCGCCGGCCGGATCTGGTCGCCTTTGCCGAAAAGCATGGCCTGCCCTTGCTGACAATTGCCGAACTTGCCGAATATCGCCAGATCCACGAGATGCTGGTGGAGGAAGTCGCCGATGCAGCGCTGCCGGCCGGGCTTTCGAATACGGAATTCGTCGCCCATGCCTTCCGCGAGACCCTGAGCGGGCAGGAGCATCTGGTGCTGGTCAAGGGGCCGCTTGAGGATGCACCTTTGGTGCGGGTTCATTCGGAATGCCTGACGGGGGATGTGTTCGGGTCACGCCGCTGCGATTGCGGTGAGCAGCTTTCCGCCAGCATGGACCTGATTGGCCAGAATGGCGGAGTACTGATCTATCTGCGCGGGCAGGAAGGGCGCGGCATCGGCCTTGCCAACAAGATCCGCGCCTATCATCTGCAGGAACAGGGGCTTGATACCCATGCCGCCAATCTGGCGCTTGGCCTGCCGGCCGATCAGCGCAGCTACTGGCCGGCCGCCCATATCCTGCGCCATCTCGGCATCAGCCGGGTCAAGCTTTTGACCAATAATCCCGACAAGGCCGACAGCCTCGCCGCTTTCGGCATCGCTGTGGAACGGCGGATGCCGCTGATCATCGCGGCCAATCCGTTCAATGAAGATTACCTTGCCGCCAAGCGGCTGAAATTCGGGCATTTCCTGCCCGCTGCCGAATAAGCCCCATCGCCAGACAATCTGGATAACAAGGAAGAAAAACCATGTCGCACCGTCTTGCCATTGTCATCAGTCACTTCAATGAGCGCGTCACCTCCGGCCTTCTGACCGGGGCTCTGGCCGAGCTTGAAGCGCGCGGCCATGCCGTTTCGAAGGACGATATCTTCAATGCACCCGGCGCATTTGAAATTCCGCTGGTGGCTAAGACGCTCGCGCGCAGCGGCAAATTTGCCGGCGTTGTCTGCATCGGCGCCGTCATCAAGGGCGAAACAGCCCATTTCGAATATATTTCCGATGCCGCGGCCCATGGGCTGATGCAGGCATCGCTGGAAACCGGCGTGCCGCTCTCCTTCGGCATTCTGACGACCTATACCGCTGATCAGGCCTTCCGCCGTTCGGCCGACGATGCCCATAACAAGGGCCGCGAGGCCGCAGCCGCCGTTGTCGAGGCGCTGGATGTTCTGGACAAGGTTGCCGCTGCCTGATTGCGGCTCAGCGGGCGGGCGGGGGCAAAGGCCCGCCGCTCAGCGCCTCTGATGGCTGATGCGATGCTGGAGGCGGCCTGCGATAGTCGCGTTCGATCTCCAGCAGGCGCTGCTTGCGCCACAGCCCGCCACCATAACCGGTCAGCGACCCGTCGGCACCGATGACCCGGTGGCAGGGCACCATGAGGGCGATCTGGTTTGCGCCATTGGCACGGGCGACAGCCCGTGTCGCCGCCGGATTGCCGATCAGCCGGGCAATCTCGGCATAGGAGCGGGTCTCGCCGGCCGGGATCTCGCATAGCGCATCCCAGACCGCGCGGCTGAAGGCGCTGCCCGCCTGGTGAAGCGGCGTCTGAAACCGGGCCATGCGGCCGGCGAAGAAGGCGGCCAGTTCGGTTTCCGCCTGTTCTGTGATGGCGGTGCGGCCAATGCCGAGGCAGCCCCGGCTCGCCTGGCGCAGTTTTTTCAGTTCCGCCGGAAGTGCCTTTCGCTCGGTGAATTCAAGCAGATGCAGATGGGTTTCGCTGGCGACGGCAATCATGTCGCCAAGCGGGGTGGCAATCCAGCTTGCCTTCAGCACGGCCGGGCCGCGCAGCTCTGACGGCAAACAGCCGAGAAGACGGGCAAAAGCCGCCCGGAATGCGCTTGGCGAGCCAAAACCGGCCTCATGCTGGGCGGTGATCATCTTGCCGCCACCGGCCAGCGTCTCGAAACCTTCCCTTAAGCGTCGCTGGCGCGCCATTTCCAGGAATGTCATGCCGTAATGGCGCTTGAACGCCCGGCGGACGGTGGAAAGATCATGGCCGAGCGCTGCGATGCGTGCTTCGCTCCAGCGGATATCCGGACGGGCATCAAGGGCTTCGAGCAGGGCCGCAATTGTCGGGTCCTGACTGGCCGCTGCCTGCAGCGGATGGCACCGCTTGCAGGGGCGGAACCCGGCTTCGATACAGGCGCCGATGGTGGCCTGAAAGCTGCAGTTCTCCCGGCGCGGCTTGCGCGCCGGACAGGTGAGCCGGCAGAAAATGCCGGTGGTTGCGACACAGACATAGGCCTGCCCGTCATAATGCGGGTCGCGGGCCAGAAGCGCCTGATAAAGTGTCTCGTGGTCGGGTAGATCAAACAGCATGCATTGTTGATAGCATTGCGCGATAAGCCGGTCTGTCGGAAATCGGGCGTTGATTTTAAATTCAGGCCTTGCCTCAATGGAAATCCCGGCTTGGAAACAGCTTCTTGGCCTGCTCGCGCGGATGGTGGGCGCGGGGGCCGAGCTTTGGCCGGCGTGGCGCGTCATCACTCTTGGGATCGGTGATGCCGATCGCATCATCCATCGGGTGACCGAGTTCGCTCAAGAGATGCGAACAGTCCTCGATCACCTCGGCAATCACATGCACCACGCTGCCTTCGCGCTGCAGCGGGCCGGTCACTTTCAGCAGCCTGCCGCCCATCACAATGCGGCGGTAGCGTTCATAAACCTTCTTCCAGACAACGATATTGGAAACGCCGGTTTCGTCCTCAAGCGTTAAAAACACCACGCCGGAGGCGGTGCCGGGGCGTTGCCGGGTGATCACCAGACCGGTAACGCTGACCCGGCGTTCAGGCGTTGTTGCAAGGGCGGAATGCAGTGTCAGCCCGTCAATCCGGGGGCGCAGCAGCTCCATTGGATGCGCCTTGAGGCTGAGCCGCAGCGCCACATAATCCTCCACCACCTGCTCGCCGAGGTTCATCGCCGGCAGGATGACATCCGGCTCGCGGATATGTTCGCCGTCAATCGGATCGGCAAACAGCGGCAGCGGCTTCGGCGCACGGATTGCCTTGACCCGCCACAGCGCATCGCGCCGGGAGAGCCCGGCATCGGCAAAGGCATCCGCCTCGGCCAGGCGTTCCAGCACGGCGGGCGCGAGGCCGGCGCGCAGCCACACATCCTCCGGGGTCTGGTAGCCGTTGCCGCGCGCCTGTTCCAGCCATTCGGCATCTTCCTTGCGGAAGCCGCGGATCTGGCGCAGCCCGAGCCGCAGGGCATGGTCGCGGTCACTGCGCCGTTCCAGCGTGCAGTCCCAGGCACTGTGATTGACCGAGACCGGACGCACCTCGACCTGATGCTCGCGGGCATCGCGGATGATCTGGGCCGGAGCGTAGAAACCCATCGGCTGGGCATTGAGCAGCGCACAGGCAAAGGCTGCCGGGTAATGGCATTTGAGCCAGGCCGAGACATAGGTCAGCATGGCGAAGGCGGCGGCATGGCTTTCGGGAAAGCCGTAATCGGCAAAGCCCTCGATCTGGGCAAAGCAGCGGGCGGAAAAATCAGCGTCATAACCGTTGTTGAGCATGCCGGTAATGAACTGTTCCTTGAACCCGCCAATCGTGCCCATGCGGCGGAAGCTGGCAAGCGAGCGGCGCAGCCGGTCGGCATCCTCGGCGGAAAAACCGGCGGCCACCACGGCAATCATCATGGCCTGTTCCTGAAACAGCGGCACGCCGAGGGTTTTCTCCAGCACCGAACGCAAGGCGGTATCCGGATAGCTGACCTTTTCCAGCTTCTGCCGGCGCCTGATATAGGGCTGGACCATGCCGCCCTGGATCGGTCCGGGACGCACGATCGCCACTTCGATCACCAGATCGTAAAAGCTGCGCGGCTTCATGCGCGGCAGAAAATTCATCTGCGCCCGGCTTTCCACCTGAAACACGCCGATGGCATCGGCGGCACAGAGCATGTCATAGGTCGCCTCGTCACCCTGCGGCACCATGTCGATGGTCAGTTCCCGCCCGTAGTGCTGTTCAACAAGATCGAAAGACTTCTTCAGGCAGGTCAGCATGCCAAGGCTCAGCACATCGACCTTCAGGATGCCGAGCGCGTCGATGTCATCCTTGTCCCATTCGATGATGGTCCGGTCTTCCATGGCGGCATTCTCGATCGGACAGAGCTCGTCGAGCCGGCCTCTGGTGATAACGAAGCCACCGACATGCTGCGACAGGTGCCGGGGGAAATCGATGATCTCGCCGATCAGCCTGATGGTCTGGGAAAGCCGGCGGTCGGAAAGATCGAGCCCGATCTCGCGCAGCCGTTCCGGATCTGCCCCCTGATTGGAAATGCCCCAGATCTGGCCGGACAGGCTTGCCGTCACATCATCGCTGAGGCCCATCACCTTGCCGACCTCACGAATGGCCGAGCGTGAGCGGAAATGGATCACCGTGGCACAGAGCCCGGCGCGGTGCCGTCCATATTTCTTGTAGATGTGCTGAATGACCTCCTCACGCCGTTCATGCTCGAAATCGACATCGATATCCGGCGGTTCGCCGCGATGTTTGGAGACAAAGCGCTCGAACACCATGGCGATCATGTCCGGACTGACATCGGTAATGCCGAGCGCATAGCACAGGATCGAATTGGCGGCCGAGCCGCGCCCCTGGCACAAGATGCCGAGCGAGCGGGCATGATCGACAATATCGCGCACGGTCAGGAAATAGGCCGGGAATTTCAGCTCCTCGACCAGCGCCAGCTCCTTTTCTGCCAGGGTCCTGTAGCGTTCGGGAATGCCGCCGGGCGCGCGCCGCTGAAGGCCTTCCCAGCAAAGCCGCGTCAGCCTTTGCATCGGGCTTTCGCCATCGGCAATCTCGTCTGGATATTCATAGGAGAGCTCCGATAATTCGAAGCTCACACGGGCGGCAATTTCCACTGTGCGGCGAATGGCAGCGGGATAGTCGCCGTAAAGGCGGGCCATGTCGGCCGCTCCCTTCAGCCGGCGCTCGGCATTTTGCAGCGCCAGCCGGCCGATTTCGTCGATGGTGATATGGTGGCGCATGCAGGTCAGGACATCGGCGAGCTGCCTGCGGCTGGCGTGGTGCATCAGCACATCGCCGACCGCAACCATCGGCGCTCCTGTCCGGTGAGACAGGGCGGCCAAGCGGGCAAACCAGGCCTGGTCGGAACCATCATAGCGCGGCGCCGCGCCAACAAAGACATGGCCGGGAAAGCGGTTCAGGAGCCGCGCAATGATATCGGTCGTCTGCGGGCCGGTATCGGGCGGCAATGCGATCAGGATCGCGCCTTCTGCCCATGTCATCAGATCCTTGAGAAAAAGTGTGCACTCGCCCTTTTCCGCCCGCTGCTTGCCAAGGCTCAAGAGCCGCGACAGCCGCGCATAGGCCGGGCGGTCCGTCGCCAGCGCCACGAATTCGATCGCGCAATCGGAAAGCACCAGCCGGCAGCCGGTGATCAGCCGTGGCAGGCGCTGGACCGTGACGGGCAGGCCCGGTTGCTTGGAAAGCGGCTGGCGCGAGGAAGGATCCGTGCGATGGGCTGCGCGCAGGGCGATTGTCTGTTCCTGCTGCTTTTCGTCATGCTTGCGGCGGATCTCCTTCAGGGCGGAAAAGGCTCGGACCACACCGGCAAAGGAATTGCGGTCGGTGATCGCAATCGCCTCCAGCCCGAGAGCCGCCGCGCGTGCGATTAATTCTTCCGGATGCGATGCACCGGTCAGAAAGGTGAAATTGGAGGTGACGCAAAGCTCGGCGTAATTCATGGGGCAACCTCACGCAAACTGGCCCTGCACGAACCAGTTGGGCGCCTGGGGCGTGTGAAACATGAAGAGCCGGAACCCCTCTCTGGTTTCCACCCGCCAGTAATCCCTGAGGCCCGAACGCCAGTCGGGATCATCGAACCACCATTCCGGGGCAATGCGTTCCGGTCCTTCGGCGCGGGCCGTGTGAAGGCCGATGCGCCGCCAGGTGAAGCGGGCTGGCGGGTTGCGGCTTTGTGCGGCCTGATCGGAGAGCAGCGGCTCCGGCGTAAAAAGTGTCAGCGGGCGCGGACGCGGGGCGGTCCAGTGGCCCTCCGGTTTCGACCAGGCGGCTGGCGCCATGAAGAAGCTGCGCTCTGGAATATGGCTTTCAGCCGGCTGGAAGCGCCGGATATTGTCAAGTCCGATCCGGGTGCCGAGCCGGGTGACAAGATCGTCCAGCGCTTCGCCTTTGACGGCGCCGCCGGCGCCGATCTGTTCGGCCGGCAGGTCTTCGACGTCAATCGCCTCCAGCCGGGCACGCTCGATCCCGAAACCGGCATCGATCTTGTCCAGCGAACGCTCGAACAACCGGGCAATCCGTGTCGCATCGCGCATTGGCCGGGCAAGGCGCAATTCGGCAATGGCGTCCGACTGGTCAACACGGGAAAGGGTGAGCACCAGCCCGCGCGCGCCGGCCTCGCGGGCCTTCAGCCTGTCGCAAAGCCGCGCCAGCAGCCGCGCCAGCACAGCCGTTACATCCGCCTTGAGGCCAATCGGCTCGGGCAGGTTCATCCTGACACCGTAATGCGGCGGTTCGGCAAGCGGGGAAATGGCCTCGCCGCGTGCCCCGGTCGCCTGATCAAGCCGCTCCAGCAGTTCCATACCAAAGCGGCGGGCAAGGCTGGCACGCGGCAGGGCGGTCAGATCGGCAATGGTGTCGAGACCAAGCCGCTTCAGCGTCGTGACCGTGGCGGGGGCAACCCTGAGTGCGGCAACGGAAAGCCTGCTCAGTGCTGCAGCCGTTTCACCTTCGGCGGCAATGCCGGGGGCAAAGCGGGCAAGCGCTGCCGCCGCCCCTCTGGTATCGGCAAGGCCCAGCCTTGCGCTCAAGCCAGCCCGGGCAAGACGCGCCTTGAGATCACCGAGCATGGCCTCCTCTCCTCCGAAAAGATGGAGCGCACCGGTCATGTCGAGGATCAGTCCGTCATCCCCGTCGAGCCCGGCAAAGGGCGTATAGCGTGTCGCCCAGCGCGCCAGCAGCGCCAGAAAACGGGCGTCGCCATGGCGGTCGGCCGGGTGGGTGACGAGATCGGGGACATAGGCGCGGGCATCGGCGAGCCCCATGCCGCGCTCCAGTCCGAGGGCTGCTGCAGCCTGGTTGAGGCAATGGAGCCGGTCATGATTGCCTTCATGAAGCGTGACCGCGAAGGGACCTTCGATCGGACGTCTTCTGAGGACCCGCTCGCTCGGCAGTCTCGGAAACCATATGGATACGATGCGTCTCTTCATCGAAACGGACAGTCCAGCTTTTATTTGTTCCTGTTTTGTTCTTTATAATGGACCAAAGCTGCAGAGTCGAGTCAGTGGGAGAAAAGAGCGGACGGCAGAGCCAGCGGGTTTCTGCGGCCGGGTTGCCCATGGCTTCGGGAAACAGGCAAAGGCCCGTTGCATGGCCGGCTTCGGCGGCAAGCTGCAACCGGCGGCCGGGGGTGAGCTCAAGCGGTCTGTCGAGTTCCAGCACGACGAGGGCAAGCGCGCCGGAGCGCAGACCTTCCTCGGCAGCGGCCAGGGTCTCCGTCTGGTCTTTCGTACGGGCCAGCAGCAGTTTCTTCGGATCGGCGAAGGCTGAAAGTGCCACGGGGTTGATCATGCCGGGCAGAAATTCGGCTCTGACCCACAGGCAATCGCCACCGCACGCCCCCATCAGGGCGGCGGCGAAAAAGCGGGCGCCCGGCCCGCTCACATCATGGGTGCGGCCGGCGCGGAGCGGAAAAATGGCATCAAGCGCGTTCATGACGACCATTATATCGCAGCATGAATGAGAATGAAAAGGGAACAAAAGCGTGAGCGCACTGCTTCTGTGTGATCCGGCAGGATCTTATTGCTGCGCCAGCCAGACGGTCGGGCTGAGACCGGTGACGCGGGAGAACTCACGGTTGAAATTTGACTTTGTATTGAAGCCGCTGGCCAGCATGGCCGACGTCACGGTCTCTCCGGCCTTCAGGATGGCGCAGGCATGGGTGATGCGGAAGTGGTTGATGTGACGGGAAATATTGTCCCCGGTGACCTTGTTGACCGCTGCGGAAAGCTGTTTGGCCGGAATGCCGAGCCGGCGGGCGAGACGGGAGAGTGTCAGCTCCGGATTGAGAAAGAGCTGTTCCTCTTCGAGCAGCATGTCGAGCCGGGCGACAAGATCGCGGTCGCCATCTTCAGCGACAGGCGCCGGCGCCGCGGGCTCTTTTTCCGTGTCACTGCCAAAGGCATTGGGCGAGAGCGCAAACAGGCCCGCTGCCAGCAGGGCGCCTGAGGTGAAAATGCTGACGATCAGCGGACGGAATGCAGGATCGCCATGGGCAAGGGCAACGGCAATCAGCGTGTCGCTGACCGCCGACAAAATCAGGCTTGCGGCAATGCCGGTCCACAGCCATTGCGGCTGGCGGCCAGCCTCCAGACGCGCAAGCGGAAGGGCATCGCCGCCGGTCTTCAAGGCGACAAGAATCAGCCCGCCATAAAGCAGGAACAGGCCGGGAATGATGGCATCGACCGTTGCGGGGGCAAACAGCACGGCAAACAGGGTGAAAAGGGGGGCGAGCAGGTGCAGGCTGTCACGGGCCGGGTGCAGCGGGGCGATGAAGGAGCGTGTGAAGGCGAGGAAGGCCACGGCCGGGATCAGGCTTGCCGTGACCGGCTGAACCGGCCGGAGAAAAGCGAGACCGTAATATTGGACCAGCGCGACGATCAGGCTCTGCGCTGCAAAGGCAAACAGCATCACCGTGATTGCTGGCGGGCGTTCCCGGCTGATCGCCAGTCTGAGGGCCATAAACCCCACCACCAGCGCTGTCACCAGCGGGATCGGCAGAACCAGCATCGTCATCTCCTGTTGTTTCCCCTCCCGATAATGCAAAAACCGGTTCCGGGCGACCTGAAACCGGATCAAGGACAGAATAAACGGGCAGGCAGGAGCAGGCTGGACCGGTGCCGGTATTCCGGCACCGATTTGCCCTGTCGATCAGAAGCGGCTTGTCGCCGTTGCGTCGTTTTCAGTCATCGGGATCTGCTGCCGCGCGGTCGGTCGTTGTGTGCCCAGACGTTGCGCCGTGTCGGTGAAATGGTTCACCCGTATCAGCCTGGCCGAAGAACCTTCGTCCGTTGCAAAATCGTCCTCCAGAGTGACGTCAACGAGATCAGGACGGCGTGGATTGATCTCGGCAATGGTGACGATGGGCGTCGGCTCCGCGTTCCGGGGGGGTGGCATTTCTCGTTCGCGATTGTTGCGCGGCGGTGCCAAGTCCATCATTTCAATCAGTTCCTCCATGTTGATCGATTCCGTCGATTCTGCGTGCTCCGGCTGTATCGTTATGGGGGCAGGCTGGTCCTGTCTGGGGTTTTCTGGCCGATCCTGCGCCTTGCCAAACGGCTGTGTGTTCACACGTGGGAAAAGCGCTGCAAACCCGCTCGTTTTGCCGGCTCCTCCATTGGCTTGCACGCTTATATCCATTGGCCCGAGGGCCGGATGGTTTTTCCAGACAATTCGCCGCGCCGGGGCGTAGGATAAAAAGCTTGGCATGTTATATCCCTTGTATTGCAGGTACGGAGGGAGAAAAACAAGGCAGCGCGCTGCCGATGCCAAGACGAAGCGCATAGGACCTGCCGCGTTGACCACCGCGCCGCCGCCGGAGATCGCCGTACCGGCCACTTGCCCTGAAATACCTCCTGCCAGGGTCGCGCCCATCCAGAGCCCCAATGCCTTATAGGCATCGTGATTCGTTGAGCCATCCTCGTTCATCAGCGGCCATTCGGAGACAGAACCCCTTTCCGCCCCGCAGCTCGGAACCACAGACGCCAAAACAGAACAGACGTCGGTTAAGACGGAGGACGACGATGTCATGTTGCTTGCGGAAATATATGGGATCGATGCATCAATGCGTCCAAGCCATTCGCGCCGAAAATGCGGATTTTCAACATGATCCTTGAAATTCTCCCAATCCCCTAATTTCAGCCCCTTGGTTCGCAGCTCCATGCCAAAACCGAACTGGTCGACGCCAAGCATAGAGACTTGTACGGGACCGCCCCATTGGACTTTGTCATCGGGGCCATTGCCGCCCAGCGGGCTGCAACATTTAGCGCCGATGCCGGCTTCGTCATGCAAATAGACGACGAGATGAATCCGTCGTCCGTCATCGTCTTCTGTTACGGCGTGATGCTTGGTCACCATCACTTGCATCTGAATGGCGTATTTCGCCCACATGTTCGCTTCGAACTTATCGTTGAGAAACTTCGGTGCAACGCCGGTTGGGAAAATATTCGGCAAGGCGCCCAGCTGGACAATAACGATATTGTGTCCGTTCTCTATGTAGCGCATGGCGTCCCCGAGTTTTTCATACATGCATGCGAGCAGTGGCGTGATAAGTGACTTCAGCTTTTCAACGTCACCTGCCGCAGCCGGTTCAGTGTGCGGATTGTCAGACTGTGCTGGCTGAACGGCCGTCGCCGATTCAATGGTGTCGGCTTGTTGCCGCTGAGATGACGTGATCGTCGTTGCATCGAGTGGTTGCTGAGGGCGCTGTCGGCTCCGATGAACGCTGGCAAATGTGGTCATCTCTGGTGCCCGTGCTCCAAAGCTTGTGCCTCGGCCGTAAGGGCTGATTTCGCTGGCTGTCCGGATACTGTCGGAATGGGCTGGCCGAACGATAGGCGCCGGTTCAATGGCATCGGCTTGTTGCCGGTGCAAGGAGGCGAGCGTCACCAAATTGAGTGGTTGCTGAGGACGGCGCTCGCTCTGATGAACGTCGGCAAATGTGGTCATCTCCTGCGCAAATGTTCCGTAGCTGGAACTGCGATTGCTTGTACTGGCTGTATTCTGGGTAATGGTCATGCAAAGCTTCCCCTTGTCCGGCGCGCCTGATCAGCGGCAGGTTTTCTCAAAACGCAGTCACTCGCATTGAGTGTCTGCCGTTCATCTTTGTTAAGATATTGAAAATAAAGTTATTTTTTGAGTGGGCGGACCCGCTCCAGTCTTGTGGCATAATGTGTTCGCAGCACCACACGATCGGCTGGCATCGGCCAATGTGTCAGGCTTCGGGGCATTACAAGGGGTATTACATTGTGCCTGTGGAATAGCAGATTTGCTTTTTCCTATAGCTGACGGAATTGGCGGCGATGGCATCGCCGGGCTTTTCAGCGTCGGACCGGTATTTTTTTCTCAAAATGGCGGAAAATTGCCACGAGAATGCCGGTGAGGCAGAAGTACAGAAAGGCAAGGAACAGAAGCGGCTCATAGGTGAGATAAGTCGATTGCCGGATCTGCCCGACCACCGAATAGAGATCGATGACGGTAATGGTCGCAACAAGCGGGGTTGATTTCAGCTGCACCACGGTTTCCCCGGCAAGGGTCGGCAAGGCGCGCTGGATTGCGCGCGGCAGCCAGATCCGCCAGAGCATGGTAAACCGGCTCATGCCGTAGGCGCGGGCGGCTTCCAGCTCGCCATGCGGTACGCCTTTCAGGGCGCCGCGCATCACCTCGCCCTCATAGCCGGCGTAAGAAAGCGTCAGCGCCAGCAGCCCGTAGGGCCATGCCTCGCGCAGATAGGGCCAGAGGAAAGAGTGGCGGATGCCGGGAATACCGGGAAACAGCGAGCCAAGACCGTAATAGAGCAGCCATAGCTGCAAGAGCAGCGGCGTGCCGCGGATCAGCGTGCAGAAGATCTGCGCCGGCCAGGCCAGGAAGCGCGGTCCCGTGACCTGAACGAGGCCGAGGGGAACGGCCAGAATAAAGCCGAAAATGGTGGAGAAGATCAGCAGCAGCACCGTCACCCACAGGCCTTTCAGCAGCAGGCCGGCATATTGCGGCAGCCAGTCCCAGCGCATTTCAACCGCCATCAGCACCAGAAGAGCGAGCGCGATCAGCATCAGGACAATGCGGTGCGGGCGCATCAGCGCGGCTAGCCGCGGAAAGGGCGGTGGCGTTTCGATCTCGGCGAGATCGGCTGTGATATCGTCGTTCTCGCCGCTCATGACTGGCTCCGTGTGAGCCCGCGCCGGGCGCGCTTTTCAAGCATCTGCAGAAGAATTGTGGAGACGAGCGTCACAGCGAGATAGAGCACGCCGGCCGCCGAGAAGAACAGGAAATATTCATGAGTCACGCCAGCGGCCTGACGGGTCGCCAGTGTCAGCTCGGTAAAGCCGACCACAGCCAGAAGTGCGGTATCCTTGGTGGTCACGAGCCAGAGATTGGCAAGTCCCGGAATGGCATGCGGCAGCATGGCCGGCAGCGTGATGCGGCGCAGGATCATGCCGGGCGGCATGCCATAGGCGCGGGCGGCCTCGATCTGCCCCTGCGGTACGGCGAGGATCGCGCCACGCAGGACCTCGGTGGAATATGCCCCCTGCACCAGGCCGATGACGAGAATACCGGCGAGCATGCCGGATATGTCAACGGAGGAAAAACCGAGGATCTCCATGAGATTGTTGAGGCTTGCCGTGCCGGCATAATAGAGCAGCACGATCAGCACCAGTTCCGGCACGGCGCGCACGACGGTGGTGTAGATTTCCAGCAGGTCACGGATGATCGGGCCGCCGTACAGCTTGCCGGACGAACCGGCAACGCCGATCACCTGCCCCAGCAGATAGCCGCCGGCGGCAACCTCCAGCGATGTCAGAAGTCCGCGCAGAAGTGCGCCGCCCCAGCCCGGCGGCGACAAGGCAAGATTTTCCAGTCCCGTCATCTCGTCCGTTTCGTCATGTCAGCCATCCCCGCAGGATTTCGCCTCTGTTCAGCCTTCTGGTGTTCCGGGCGATGTGCGTTATCGCGTGTTTGTCTGCCCGGCCCGGCGCAATCCTGATTGTGTCTTTGCAACCATACGCCGGTTTTAGACGTCCGGGCGATCTCTTTTGAAGATCGCCCGGAGCTTGATCAATCGCCGTAAATATCGAAGCTGAAATATTTCTTCGAAATGGCATCATAGGTGCCGTCGGCACGCACGGCGGCGATGGCCGCGTTGAACTTGTCCTTCAGTTCGGTATCGCTCTGCCGCAGTCCGATACCGATGCCGGGGCCGTAGATTTCCACATCGGCGGGCACATTGCCGACGAGCTCGCAGCAATCCTTGCCGTTATCGCTGTCGAGGAAGGGCTGCAGTGTCACCAGATCGGCGATTTCGGCATCGATACGGCCGGAATAGAGATCCTGATTGACCTCGTCCTGGGTCTGATAGGTCTTCAGCGTCGCATCGGGGAAATGCTTCTTGGCATAGGCCTCATTGGTGGTGGAAACCTGAACGCCAAGGACCATGCCCTTCAGGGCCTCATCCGTGGGCTTGATGCCCATGCCCTTGGCGGCAACGATGGCACCGGGCGTGTTGTAATATTTGTCCGAAAACGCGATTTCCTTCTCGCGTTCGGGGGTGATCGACATGGAGGACATGATCGCGTCGATCTTGCCGGAGGTCAGCGCCGGGATCAGACCGTCCCAGGAGATCGGCGAGACGACGCAATCCAGCTCAGCCGAGGCGCAGACGGCATCCATGAAGTCGATTTCCCAGCCGGTCCACTGACCGGAAGCATCGGGAACGGTAAAGGGTGGATAAGGTTCTGCGGCAACGCCGACCTTGACGGTATCGGCAGCGGCGGCAAGGCCGGCCGAAATCGTGATTGCGGCGGCCGTGCCGGCCAGCAATGCGATGATTTTCTTCATGATGATCCCTCTTTTTTTCAAAATGTCGCCCGTCATGGGCGTTTACTGAACCGAACTGATGAATTTCTGCAGGCGTTCCGATTTCGGCCGGTCGAACAGTTCTTCCGGCGGTCCCTGTTCCTCGATCAGGCCGCCATGGACGAAGACAATCTCGCTGGCCACTTCGCGGGCGAATTTCATCTCATGCGTGACGAGCAGCATGGTGCGGCCTTCGTCAGCCAGATCACGGATGACGGTCAGCACTTCACCGACAAGTTCCGGGTCAAGCGCGGAGGTCGGTTCATCAAACAGCATCGCTTCGGGCTGGATCGCCAAAGCCCGTGCAATCGCGGCGCGCTGCTGCTGTCCGCCGGACAGAAAGGCGGGATAGGCATCGCGCTTTTCATAAAGGCCGACCCGCCGCAGCAGCACCTCCGCCTCGGCAATCGCTTCGTCGCGCTTGCGGCCAAGAACATGGACCGGCACTTCGATGACATTCTGCATCAGCGTCATGTGCTGCCACAGATTGAAGCTCTGGAACACCATGGCAAGCCGGGTGCGGATGCGCTGGATCTGTCTGCGGTCGGCCGGCATCAGGCCGCCATGGCCATCCGCCTTGAGGGCGATCTCCTCGCCATGGACATGAACCGCGCCCTTGGTCGGCCATTCCAGCATGTTGATGCAGCGCAGAAGCGTTGACTTGCCGGATCCGGATCCGCCGATAATGGCGACCACCGATCCTTGCGCAGCAGAAAGCGATATACCCTTGAGTACCTCCAGCTGGCCAAAGGACTTGTGCAGGCCCTCGACTCGCACCGCTTCAGCGGAGGCCTGCTTTGCCTCCGTGGTCATGATCGTCATCTAAAGTCTCTCCAGCCACGGCCGGTATTTGCCGGCCTTGTCATGGTTACCCTTCGTTCTTGTCTTGGCGCAGTTGCAAAATCATTGCGCGGGATCAATTGATACACTTGCGAAGTTGTTATGCAAGTGTATAACTACCACCACGTCACGCCTTACATTCAGGAGAATTCTGAACATGCAGTTCGGAGCGCAAACCATGGCGCTGCCCGTCAAGCGGGTTATCATGCGCAAGCCAGGCAAGAGCCTTCTTTCCGCCGATCCGGCGGTCTGGCATTACGGAGCGAGTTTCGATGCCGCCCGCGCGATCACGCAATATGAGCGCTTTGCCGGTCTGGTCGCCGCTTCCGGTGCGGAAATCCTCTGGTATGAGGATGAGGGCGACGGCCTCGCTGACGCCATGTTCACCCATGATCCGTCGCTGGTTTCCGATCATGGTGCGATCCTGCTCAACATGGGCAAGGCATTGCGCCGCGATGAAGTGGCGGGCCATGCGAGGCTTTATGAAAAGGCCGGCATTCCCGTTCTTGGCCGCCTGAGCGGCACGGCCACGGTGGAAGGCGGCGATTGCGTCTGGGTTGATGAGAAGACGCTTGCCATCGGCCGTGGCGTGCGCAGCAATGAAGAGGGAATCGCGCAGATCCGGGCGATGCTGGCGCCTTTCGGCATTTCGGTCCTCGGTTTCGATCTGCCGCTCTGGCAGGGCGAAGAAGCCTGTCTTCATCTGATGAGCGTGATCTCGCCGCTTGCCGACCGGCTGGCTCTGGTCTATGCGCCGCTTCTGCCGGCAGCCTTTTACTTCCTGCTGAAGGAAAAGGGGTACACGCTGGTTGAAGCGCCGACCGATGAATTCATGGCGAGCAACGGGCTGAACCTCAATGTTCTGCCGACGCGCCCCGGCCAGGTCATCGCCGTTGCCGGTTTCGACAAGACCAAAGCGGCCATGGAAGCCGCCGGCTGCACGGTTGAAACCTTCGAGGCCGATGCGCTCTGCATTGCCTGCGAAGGCGGGCCGACCTGCCTGACGCGCCCGATTCTCCGGGGCTGAGCGATGAACCGCAAACCCTTTCGACGGGCAACGGATGCCGAGCGTCGTGACGATCTGATCGTCGCGACGCTGGACTGCATCGCCGAAGGGGGACTGGCCAGCGCCACGGTGCGCCAGGTTGCCGAGCGCGCCGGGGTCAGCGGTGGATTGATCCGGCATTATTTCGCCAGCAAGGATCTGCTGCTGCAGGCCGCCTATCGCCGCATCATGGGGCGGATGACGGCGATTGCCTGTGATGCTGCAGACGTTGGCGAGACGCCGGCAGACAGGTTACGCGCCTTCATCGTCGCCTCGCTGTCGCCGCCCATGATCGATGCCCGCATGCTGGGGCTGTGGGCCGCCTTCATCGCCCAGGTCCGGGTTGACCCGGCCATGGAGGCGATCCATCGCGAGGCCTATGTCGAATTCCGCAGCGCGATCGAGATCATTCTGGCCGATGCCTTTGCCGCAGCGGGCCGCCCTGTCGGTGCGGCGGAATGCCGGCGTCTGGCCACCCGGATCAACGCCGTTCTGGATGGCTTGTGGCTTGAGGGCTGTCTCGCCCACAGCCTTTTCAACGACGAAGAATTGAAAGAGGCCGGGATCGAATCGGTCGAGGCGATCACCGGTATCGGGCTCAAACAGGATCATGTCAGGGAGTAGATCATGCGCTATGCCGCTATTTCCGAACGCGTTGGCGGGCTGGGCTCGACCAAATGGGCCGTTCATCACAAGGCGCGCGCGCTTGCCCGCGCCGGTGAAGCCGTGATTGAACTCACCGTTGGAGAGCCGGATCTGCCGCCTGATCCCGTGCTTTACACCGCCATGGACAAGGCGCTCGCCGCCGGGCGCACCGGCTATTCCAACGGACGTGGCGAGCAGCCCTTGCTGGATGCGCTTGCGAGGCGTTACAGCCGACGCTCCGGCCGCCCGGTCACGGCGGACAATATCTGCTGTTTTCCGGGGACGCAGACGGCTCTTTTCGCCGTCATGCTGACCCTCGTTCAAAGTGGTGATGCCGTTCTGGTCGGCGATCCGCTTTACGCGACCTATGAAGGCATTATCCGTGCGACAGGCGCCCGCATGCAGCCGGTGTGCCTCGCCGCGGAAGACGGGTTTCACATGAAGGCCGCCGCGCTGGAGGCAGCGATTACGCCCGATTGCCGGGTCGTGCTTCTCAACACGCCGCATAATCCGACCGGTGCCGTTCTTTCGGCCGAGGAAATCGTCGCGATCGGTGCCGTTGCCAAAAGGCATGACCTCTGGATCATTGCCGATGAGGTTTATGAGGAGCTGATCTTTGCCGGTCAGTTCGCCTCGCCGCTGGACTTTGCCGATCTGGCCGAGCGGACCATTGTCACCTCCTCGATTTCCAAGTCCCACGCGGCGCCGGGCTTTCGCAGCGGCTGGTGTGTCGGCCCGGCTGAATTCTGCGACAGGCTGCTGCCGGTCGCCGAAACCATGCTGTTCGGCAACCAGCCTTTCATTGCCGATGCAACGGCAGAAGCGCTTGAGCATCCGAGCGGTGTTTCCGCCAGGCTCCGGGCCGCCTTTTCACGCCGTGCCGCCCTTCTTGGTCAGCGCCTTTCGGGCGTTGCGGAGCTTTCCTGCTTCATGCCCGAGGCGGGTATGTTCATGGTGATTGATGTCGCGGCGACCGGGCTTTCCGGTGAGAGCTTTGCCCATCAGCTGCTTGACTGCGAACGTGTGGCAGTCATGCCCGGCTCGTCTTTCGGGCTCGAGGCAGATGGTTTCATCCGCGTGAGCCTGACGGTGCCGGATGAAATGTTGGAAGAAGCAGCAGGCCGGATCGCCCGTTTTGCCGGACGTCTGGTGCCGAAACAGCGGGCGGCAGGCTGACCATGGTGGCAATGACGGTTGGCGAGGCGCTGGTACGCCTGCTGGAAAAGCGCGGCGTCGAAGTCGTCTTCGGCATTCCGGGTGTCCACACGGCAGAACTTTATCGCGGGCTCGCCGCCTCATCGATCCGCCATGTGACACCGCGTCACGAACAGGGGGCCGGTTTCATGGCCGATGGCTATGCGCGGGTAACCGGCAGGCCAGGCGTCGCCTTCGTTATCACCGGTCCGGGGCTTTTGAACACGGTGACCGCCATGGCGCAGGCGCGGGCCGATTCCATTCCGATGCTGGTGATTTCCGGTGTCAATCATCGCGCGACGCTGGGCCAGAATATGGGCTGCCTGCATGAATTGCCGGACCAGCGGGCCCTGATTGCAAGCTTCGCCCTTCATTCCGAGAGACTGGAAGAAGCGGGCCTGCTGCCTGACGTTCTCGATCGTGCCTTTGCCGTTCTGGGCTCTGGCCGGCCCGGCCCGGTGCATATCGAAATCCCGCTTGATGTGATGGTCGAGCCGGTCTTGTCGCAGTCCGAACCGGCGGCACCTCTGCCCCTGGCGGCAACCGGTGCGGCGGCGCTGGAGCAGGCCGTAGCGTTGATGAAAACCGCGCGGACGCCGGTTGTTCTGGCGGGCGGCGGCGCCGTCTTTGCCGATGAAGCCCTGTCGGCGCTGGCGACAAAACTGGACGCCCCCGTGATCACCACCGTCAACGGACGGGGTCTTGCGGCGGCGACCGGACTTGCTGTGCCGGCAAGCCCGTCGCTGCCTGCCGTGCGGGAGGCGCTTGCTGCAAGCGATCTCGTCATTGCCGTGGGCACTGAATTTGGTCAGACGGATTACGACATGTATGTCGATGGCGGCTTTCCTGTCTTGCCGGCGCTTATCCGCATCGATCGCAGTCAGAGCCAGCTTGCATGCGGTCCGAAGCCGTCTGTGGCGCTTGAGGGCGATGCGGCCGATCTGCTGGCGCAGCTGGCAGCCCGTTTCACGCCGGAACAGACCGGAGCAGGGCGCGCCCGGGCGGAGAGCCTGCGCAGGGCGGCGCGCCAGGCAGTGCCGGCCGCGCTTGATGGTGAGGTCAGCCTTCTTTCAGCCCTTGGCGATGTCGCCGCCAGGGCCCGCTTCGTTGGTGATTCGACCCAGCTCGTCTATGCCGGCAATCTCTTTTTTGACGCGGCCGCGCCGCGTCGCTGGTTCAATGCGGCGACCGGATTTGGCGCACTCGGCTACGGACCGGCCGCGGCCATCGGTGCGGCTCTCGGCGAGCCCGAGACGCCGGTGATTGCCCTTGTCGGCGATGGCGGACTTCAGTTTTCGCTTGCTGAGCTCGGCACGGCGGTGGATGAGAAGGTCGATGTGGTCTTTCTCGTGCACAATAATTTCGGCTATCGCGAGATCGAGACCTATATGCGCGAGGCCGGGATCGCCCCGGTCGGCGTGATGCCGACGCCACCGGATATGGAACATGTCGCCAGGGCTTACGGGCTTGGTTTTGCCCGTGTCAGCACGGCCGATGCGCTTATAAAGGCTGTTGGCGAACGCATCGGCCGCGGGGTTCATCTGGTCGAATATCAGACGGGCTGAGCGTTCAGCCTCTCATGGGCTGAGAAGGCGTCACGGGCGACATTGAGGCCGTTGAGCGCTGCGGGAAAACCGGCATAGACGGCCATCTGCATCAGGATCTCGATGATTTCCTCACGGCTGACGCCGACGTTGAGGGCCGCCTGAATGTGGACTTTCAGCTGCGGCGCCGCCGTTCCCATGGCGGCAAGGGCTGAAACCGTTGCAATTTCGCGATCACGCAGGCAAAGGCCCGGCCGGCTGTAGATGTCGCCGAAGGGGAATTCGAGCAGGTAAGTGGCAAAATCGGGGGCGATATCGGCAAGGCCGTTCACGACCGCTTCACCGGCGCTGCCATCGATTGCAGCCAATGCCCTGCGGCCGCGTTCCAGCCTGCTTTCCTCATCCATGGATGTCATTTTGTCGTCCTTTCGCGCATGGTGGCATAGGTCCTGATTTTGTCGTCAAGCGCTTCAAGGGATTGCTGCAGGGCACGGATCTTGTCTGCGACGCTGTCACGGTGCGCTTCAAGCAGTTCCATCCGTTCGCCAATCGTGACGTCGCCTTGCGCGCGCCATTCGGCATAACGCACCATCTCGCTGATGGGCATGCCGGTTTCCTTCAGCCTGTGGAGAAAGGCGATCCAGGTCAGCACCATGTCGTCATAGTCACGATGGCCCGAGCGGTCGCGGGTGGCCGGCGGAAGCAGGCCGATCTGCTCGTAGTAACGGATCGTATGTACGGAAAGCCCGGAGCGGCGGGCAAGGGCTCCAATTTTCATAGCCATCACATCCCTGTCACTTGACGCAGGGGAAGCTACGCCTTCGAGTGCACTCGAGGTCAAGCGCCGATGGCGGGAAAATCGAATTATCTGAAAAAGGGCCAGCAGACGGGCACAAGGCGACAGAGGGAAGAATACTGTTTACGAAAGCAGGAAGGAGGTCGGTTCTGCTTTCGTTACGCTGCAACCATGTGCCCGACATACATGCCGGAACAAACCGTCTGACCGCTTGCAGCCAAAAATGCCGGAAGCACCGCAGGGACAGGTGCCGGGCATTTCTGCCAGGGCGGCGCGAGACGGGGATGCGTGGAAATGCCGGTCTCCCGGCATCTCCTGTGTCTTGAACCTGCGATCAGAAATCGCGCTCGAGACGGAAATAACCGTCCCAGTTGTTCTTGCCGTCGTTCTTCAGCGTGCTGTTGTAGTCCGTGTACTGGACATTCAGCTTGGCCCAAAGATTGTCGACGACCTGATATTCGAAGTAGACGCCGCCGCTCCACAGATCCGGGTCGCTGTCGAGGCCGGAAAGGGCATTGTCGGTCTTCAGCTTGCTGTACTGGACCTGCGGGGTGATCGTCAGCTTGTCAGTGACGTTCATGCGGTAGCCGCCTGCAACAGCCCATTCAGTGTAGCCGTAATAGTCGTTGCCGTCGTTGAGGTCCCAGGTTTCGCTGTAAGCGTTTGCGCCGGTGTTGTAGAGAGCGGCAAGCTCAAGCGAGCCGGGGCCCATGGCGAAGTCGCTCATGGCACGCAGGCCGGCTTCTTCGTTAAAGGTGTCGTAGCCGACATCCAACTTGGCGTTGATGCCGCCCATGGCCATGCCGATGCGGCCAGCAACGCCGATCTTTGCCGTGTCCGGATCTGCCGTCTTGATGCCGACCATGTCAGGCGTCAGGGCGTCAACAGCCAGGCCGCCGAAGAAGCCCGAGCCGATGAAGCCGTAGCGGATTTCGGTCATCTTGGTGTTGCCGGACAGACGATCGACTTCACCCGTCAGATCTTCATCCCAATAGGTCTTGAAGTAACCGGCCTGGAAACCGCCGAGGCCCAAATAGGCCTGCGAGATCTCAACATTGTCGCTGGTGCCGTCGCTATAGGCATAGGCGTTGAGCGCGATCCGGCTGGTCAGGGCGCCAAGCTCGGTGTCGGTCTTTGCCTGGATGTCCAACTGGCCCTTGGAATAGACGTCCCAGCCGTTGTTGTCCTGCGTTTCAACCTGGAAACGGACATAGCCGCCGATATCAAGGCAGGTCTCGGTGCCAGGGATGTAGAAATATCCCTTGCCGAAAGCATCGCAGGCTTCGACGTAGTTGTTGGTGGTCTGGGGCTCGACAGCCACGATGGCGTCGGCCGCGCGGGCGCCGGAAGCAGCCGCAAGAAGGGCGGCCGAAGCGAGCAGTGCGCTTTGCAGTTTCATATATGTCTCCAATTAGCTCAGGCGGAGGAGGGGGCTCCTGTCCGTCGCAAGTAAGTGGGCTGGCGAGAATCTGATGACGCCGCCTGCCGCGCCACATAAAGCGCTTCATTTGCCGAGAGATGCAATATTGCATGGACGATTATGCTGGTTCGAAATGCTCATATTTTCCCGGTGTGACATCAAAGAGACACTAATCTATTGAAAAAATTAATAAAAATATACTTTAGGGCGATCTTATTTGTGTCTCAACCTATAAGTTCAATCGATTGACTAAATTTTAAGATCGATAATCGAGTTATATCTGCACTATAGCTATGCATATTATGCATATCTAAGATGCCTATCTCGCACGCACAAACATGTTTCGGACATGATTGCCAGGTCCTGAGCGGCCTGCGTCCTCCTTCGCCGGTCATTAGGGCAGAAAGAGGACGATGCCGACCCGGACGGGAAAACAAATGGCCCGCCTTGGGGGCGGGCCATTTCATGCATTGCCGGAAAGCGGGATCCGGCAGTAAGGCGCGAGGATCGACCGGCGGCTAGACCGGCTTGGCCGGTGTCGGGCCTGCGGTGAGGGCAACCTCCTCTGCAGGGACGCCGGTCCTCTTCTTCATGTGATTGGCCCAAATGCCGGTCAGGATTGGCACCAGGATGGCGGTGATCAGGCACGAGGTCGCGACCAGAGCCGTGGCCGAGGCTGCCGCGGGGGCGAGTTCCGGCACCATGGCGGCGATGATCATCGGGTTGGCGACCGCGGCGCCAGCCGTCGACGAGGCCGCAAGGCCAGCCGTACCATTGCCGCCACCGATAAACTTGTCGGCCAGCATCAGCGGAACACCGGTGATGATGATGACGATGACGCCGAGCAGAATGCCGCCGAGGCCGGTTTGCAGGATGACGTGCAGGTCGATGCCGTTGCCGAGCGCGAAGCCGAAGAAGGGAATCAGTGTCTGCACACCCTTGCCGAAGAATTCCTTCAGGTCGGGGTCGATATTGCCGAGTGCGAAGCCGATCAGGAAGGGCAGGACGGCGCCGACAAAGACATGCGGTTCAAAGCTTGCAACGCCGGCCGAGCCCAGGATGAACATCGAGACCAGCGGGCCTGATTCGATCGACATCAGCACGAAGGCGCCAGCCTCTTCCTTGCTGCCATATTGCTGCATGACAGCGGCGTAGAGGCCGCCATTGGTCATATCCATCGCCGAGCAGATGGCGAGTGCCGAAAAGCCGGCGAAAAGCCCGGCCTCAACGCCGCCGATCGGCAGGAAGGTTGCCGCCACAAAGGTTGCGCCCCAGGCAACGAGCGCCTTGACGATGACGAGGTTGCCCGACTTGCGCAGCACGGTACCGGTGGCGCGCAGGCTGATGGTTGCCCCCATGCAGAAGAACCAGACGGACAGGATCGGCACGGTTCCCGAGATGAGACCATTGGTGAAGGAGCCGAAATAGGCGCCGGCTCCGGGCGCAAACGTCTTGCACAGGGCGCCAAGCAGAAGCGGGACAAGCATGAGCCCGCCAGGGATTCTTTCAATTGTTTTCTTGATCTGCATTTTTCCGCTCCCGGAAGTGGACCGTCGCGGTCCTGTTTAATTCTGTCTCGCGTTACATTCCTGTTTGGGTTGCTGTTCCATGATTGAGATCAACTGATGATCGTCGGGGCCGAAAACGTTTCAGATTTTCGCTTTGTTTGTTCGCAAGTGCAGCATTTTTGTCGCGAGCCAGGGTGCGTCCACGACAATGCGCATACAAAAAACCGCCGGAAACGGGTTCCGGCGGTTGAAATACGTCAATTTCTGTCTTGGCTGGTTCAGCGTTCGGGTTCGCCGCGCCGCATCATTTCCGGAATCGGCATCGACATGACATTGTAGCCATTGTCGACGAAGTGGATCTCGCCGGTCACGCCTGCGGAAAGGTCGGAAAGAAGATAGAGCGCCGAGCCGCCGACGTCTTCGATCGTGGTGGAGCGGCGCAGCGGCGTGTTGCGTTGCTGCCAGGCATAGACGAGGCGGGCATCGCCAACGCCGGAACCGGCCAGCGTGCGCACCGGACCGGCCGAAATTGCGTTGACGCGAATACCCTGCGGGCCATAATCGGCCGCGAGATAGCGCATCGAAGCTTCAAGCCCCGCCTTGGCAACACCCATGACATTGTAGTTCGGCACAACGCGGGTGGAGCCGCCATAGGTCAGCGTCAGCATCGAGCCGCCATCCTTCATCAGGACCGCTGCGCGCTTGGCAATTTCGGTGAAGGAAAAGCAGGAGATCACCATCGTGCGGACGAAGTTCTCGCGCGTCGTGTTGGCGTAAAGTCCCTTCAGTTCGCTCTTGTCTGAAAAGCCGATGGCGTGAACGAGGAAATCGATCGAACCCCAGCGGGTCTTGAGCGCATCGAAGGTTTCATCGACGCTGTCAAGATTCTCCACATCGCAGGGGAGAATGAGATCGGAGCCTGCCTGAGCTGCCAGCGGCGTGACGCGCCGGCCGAGGGCTTCGCCCTGATAGGTGAAGGCAAGTTCGGCGCCCTGTTCGTAGAGTGCTTTGGAAATGCCCCAGGCGATAGAATGGTCGTTGGCAACGCCCATGATCAGGCCGCGCTTGCCCTGCATAAGTCCGGTCATATGCTTATCCGTTGTAGCGCTGGAAAACCAGCGTGGCGTTGGTGCCGCCGAAGCCGAAAGAATTGGAGAGAACCGTATCGATCTTTGCATCATCGATTCGGCTTCTGACGATCGGAACGCCTTCGAATTCAGGGTCGAGCGTTTCGATATGCGCGCTTTCGCCGATGAAGCGTTCCTTCATCATGAGCAGCGCATATATGCTTTCCTGCGCGCCGGCAGCACCGAGCGAATGGCCGGTCAGCGACTTGGTCGACTGGATATGGGGGATTTTGTCGCCGAAGACTTCGCGGATCGCGCCAATCTCCTTGCTGTCGCCCACTTCGGTGGCGGTGCCATGGGTATTGATATAGTCAATTTCGCCGTGAACCGTCGCCAGCGCCTGCCGCATGCAGCGGATTGCGCCTTCGCCGGAAGGGGCAACCATGTCATAGCCGTCAGAGGTCGCGCCATAGCCGACGAGTTCGCCATAGATCGTTGCGCCGCGGGCCTTTGCGTGTTCCAGCTCTTCCAGCACGACAACGCCTGCGCCGCCGGCGATAACGAAGCCGTCGCGATCCTTGTCATAGGCCCGCGAAGCCGTGGCGGGGCTTTCATTGAAATGCGTCGACATGGCGCCCATGGCATCGAAGAGGTTCGACATGGTCCAGTCGAGATCTTCGTGACCGCCGGCAAACATCATGTCCTGCTTGCCCCACTGGATCATCTCCGCGGCATTGCCGATGCAATGCGCCGAGGTCGAGCAGGCCGAGGAAATCGAATAGTTCACACCATGGATCTTGAACCAGGTGGCCAGCGTTGCCGAGGCCGTCGACGACATGGATTTTGGAACCGCGAAGGGGCCGATCCGCTTCGGGCTGGTATTCTTGCGGGTAATGTCGGCAGCATCCACCAGGGTGCGTGTCGACGGACCGCCCGAGCCCATGATGATGCCGCAGCGCTCATTGGCCTCGTAATCGGCCGGCTCAAGGCCGGCATCGGCGATTGCCTGCTTCATCGCAACATGGTTCCAGGCGCCGCCCTGCGACAGAAAGCGCATGGCGCGGCGGTCGACCATATCCGATGTGTCGATATCGGGCCGGCCCCAGACCTGGCACCGAAAACCGTGCTCGGCAAAGTCAGGTGAAAATGAAATTCCGGATTTTGCCTCGCGCAGCGAAGCTGTGACTTGGGTCGCATCATTGCCGATAGACGACACGATGCCCAAACCTGTGACGACGACACGTCTCATTTTGATAGACCTCTCCTCATATCTCGCGTCAGGCGGGCTGCCTCAGGCAGTCTTGTCCTTGGACAGGCCGACGCGCAGGTCACTTGCCTGATAGATCGTTTCGCCATCGGCCTTGAGCCAGCCATCGGCTGTGCCAAGGACCAGGCGGCCACGCATGACGCGTTTGAAGTCGATACCATATTCCAGAAGTTTGACCGTAGGGCGAACCATGCCCTTGAATTTGACTTCGCCGGTGGAAAGCGCCATGCCGCGGCCTTCCTCACCCAGCCATCCCAGGAAAAAGCCGGTCAGCTGCCACATGCCGTCCAGCCCGAGGCAGCCCGGCATGATCGGGTTGCCCTGAAAGTGACAGGGAAAATACCAGTCATCGGGGCTTACATCGTACTGGGCGCGGATAAATCCCTTGTCATGGGCACCGCCGGTTTCCGAAATCTCCGTAATCCGATGGACCATCAACATGGGCGGCAGCGGCAATTGCGCGTTGCCGGGACCGAAAAGCTCGCCCCGGGCACATTTGAGAAGATCCTCATAATCGAAACGCGACTGTCTTTTTTCCATAAAAACTCTGCTTCCCTTCGTTCGGCGAAGGTTTCTCGTTCGCTTGTTCAAGATAAGGGGAAAACACGTTGCGACACTCCACGCAAGCGCTTCCTGACCAAAATCTCAGAAACCGTCACCAGATCGGTCCACCCGACCGCATACAGGAAGCGATTGCCTGCCGCCAGAGCGAATCCGTATTCGCACCGTATTTGGCCTCTAATTTCCGCCATCGCAAGGGTGTGACTATTGAAAGCGATTCTCAATCCGGTTATATGCTGATGGTAATTGGCTTTTGTTAGCGTATAGGTTTTCTGAATTGACGAAAGTGTCGGTTGCAATCGAAAATCACCTGTCTGAAGACAGGCTCCGGGCGTGCGGCCTCAGGCCGACACGTCAACGTGTAGCGCTGGCCGATCTGCTTTTCGCCAAGGGCGACCGGCATGTGACGGTTGAGGAACTGCATGGCGAGGCGCTGACCGCCGGCTTCCCGATCTCGCTGGCGACGGTCTACAATACGCTGCATCAGTTCACCGATGCGGGCATGATTCGCGTGCTCGCCGTCGAAGGGGCGAAAACCTATTTCGACACCAATACCTCCGATCACCATCATTTCTTCATCGAGGGTGACAATGAGGTGATCGACATTCCCAATAGCGGTCTGTCGCTGGAACAATTGCCCAAGCCGCCTGAAGGCATGGAAATCGCCCATGTCGATATTGTTGTCCGGCTGCGCCCGAAGCGCGGCTGACGCGCCGGCTCACGTTTTTTCTGACGGCAGAAATTCCCCCGTACGCCCCATCATCCGATAGGTCACGAGGCCGAACCATTCGCGGATTGCCGAGCTGGTGATGTCCGCATTGGAAGATGGCCGGTCAAGGCTGAAACCAAAGCGCTCGTCGCCGCGGGTGCGAAAATCGGTCGGCCATGGCCGGACCGCGACCCCTTGCGCGGCAAATAGCGCCATGGCCCGCGGCATGTGATAGGCGGAGGTGATCAGCAGCACTGCGCCGCTGAAATCCGCCTGCTGCAGCAATTCAGCGGTGAAGGCGGCATTTTCCGCCGTATTGCGTGATGCGGGCTCCAGAAGCAGGCTCTTCTCCTCGACCCCGAGGGCGGCAAAAAGCCGGAGCGCCGGGGCTGTCTCGCCTTCCGTGGCGCGGCCGATGGCGTTATCGCCGCCTGACACGACGATTTTCATCGCCGGATAGAGCCGTGACAGCCGCACGGCCTCGATATAGCGCTCGCCCGCACGGGTCAGCGCATAGCCGCCGCGTGCGGCCGAAAGGCTGGTATTGATGCCACCGCCGAGCACGATTGCTGCCGCCGGAGGCTGCTCGAGCAGGGGGCGGCTGAAGCGCTTTTCCAGCACCAGCATGGCCATGGTGCCGGCATTGGTAAATAATGTCACTGTAAGGATGAGTGCCGCGAGCCCGCCGAAAAGGCCGGACAGCACGCTGCTCCCCGCTGCAAGAGCGAGGAGCGAAAAAAAGATAAGAATCAGGCTCATCACCAGCGGCTGAATGGCAATCCAGAACAGTTTGGAAAAGACAAACATCGCCGCCTTCATTCGATAACGCATCTAAAGCTGACGCGTTCAGGGTTACGCCTTTTCGAAGATGTAATCCGTGTCCTGCACCAGTGTCTCGCCGGGGCGCAGAACCGCATTGGGAAAACCCGGATGGTTGATGGCATCGGGCCAGACCTGGGTTTCAAGGCAGAAGCCGGCATAGGGGCCATAGGGCTTGTCGGCAAGGCCGGGGGCAGGATCGCCGACATGGACGCCGGCATAAAACTGCACGCCTGCCTCCGTTGTGGCAACGCTGAGACGGATGCCGGAGACCGGTGAGAACGCCTCAACCACCTTGCGCTTGGCGCCGCGCTCCGACGACAGGCAGAAATTGCTGTCATAGGGCACCTGCAGCCCGTCCGTGCCAAGCTGACCAATCGGTTTTGCCACGCGGAAATCGAATTCGGTTCCGTCTACCGGGCGCAGTTCACCGGTGGGGATCAGCTTGTCATCGGTCGGCAGGTAATGTTCGGCGGCGATCATCAGCTCATGGCCGAAAATCGTCTCCTCGCCGGAAAGATTGAAATAGGAGTGATTGCAGAGATTGGCGAGCGTCGCCTTGTCCGTTTCTGCCTCGTAGATCACCGAAAGCGTGCCATTGCCGGACAGCGCATAGCGGGCGCGGATCACCGTATTGCCGGGATAGCCGCCGCGGCCTTCCTGGTCGGTGATGACGAGGGTGACATGGTCCTCGGCGATTTCCTCGAATTCCCACAGGCTGACGGCGGTATTGTTGAAACCGCCATGCAGATGGCTGACGCCATTCTCGTTCAGGTCGAGCTGGTAACCGACCCCATCAAGGGTGAAGACGCCGTTGCCGATACGGTTGGAGCATCGTCCGGGCGTCGCGCCGAAAAAGGGAGAATGGGCCGGATAGGGTTCAAAGGTCGGATAACCGAGCACCAGCGGCGCATCATGGCCGTCCATTCTCAGATCCTGGATGACCGCGCCCCAGTTGATGATCTTGGCGGTCAGTCCGCCGCCTGTGATCGTGACGCGGTAAACCGTTTCCCCCGTCTCCGTCGTCCCGAAGACTTCCCGTTCCGGCTGAGCCATGGTGCTCACTCCTCCAATGCGAATTCAAATCGATTTGTGTGGCGCGGATTGTGCGCCGGAAGCTGTCAGCCCGCAAGCGGGGCCTGACGTTCCTGACCGATTTCTTCGAGCAGATAGGGGGTGGTCTGGTAGATCTCGTTGATCCAGTTGCCAAACAGCAAATGTGCGTGCGAACGCCAGCGATTGAGGGGCGCGCGGGTCTCGTCATTGCCGGGGAAATAATTGAATGGCAGGTCAATCGGCACCTCGGCGGCGACGTCGCGGAAATACTCATCCGCCAGCGAGGAGGAATCATATTCCACATGATTGAACATGTAGAGGCGATTGGCGAATTCCTCATGGGCAAGACACACGCCGACCTCATCGGATTCCATCAGGATCTCGATGCCGTCGGCTCTTTCGATGTCATTGCGACGCACTTCGGTCCAGCGCGAGACCGGGATCTGGAAATCATCGGAGAAGCCGTTGAGATAGATCGAGGCCGGCTTCAGGTTGCGGTGGCGGAAGACACCGAAGGCCTTCTTGTCGAGAAGATGTTTCGGCACGCCATGGAAATGGTAGATGGCGGCCATCGCGCCCCAGCAGATATTCATCGTTGAATGGACGTTGGTGGTGGTCCAGTCGAGGATCTGCTTCAGTTCGTCCCAATAGGTGACCTCTTCGAAATCGAGGGTTTCCACCGGGGCACCAGTGATGATGAAGCCATCGAACTTGCGGTCGCTGATCTCCTCCCAGGTGTTGTAGAAGTTCAGCAGATGCTCGATCGGCGTATTCTTGGCCTGGTGGCCGCCGATGCGCACCAGCGTCAGTTCCACCTGCAGCGGCGAAGCGCCGAGCAGCCGGGCGATCTGCAGCTCGGTCTTGATCTTGTTCGGCATGAGATTGAGTAGCGCGATCTGCAGCGGGCGGATATCCTGCCGCGCGGCAACGGTTTCCGTCTTGACCCGCACACCTTCGGCAACAAGCGTCTCATAGGCGGGCAGCGCATCGGGAATCTTGATAGGCATCGTCTTCACCATCCCAAACAAAAACCGGCCGCAGGCAAATCGCAAGGCCGGTCGCAAGGGGCAATAAAAAGACACCCGGCGGCCCTTTAGCGACTTGTTTAACGTGGCTGCAAGCCGGCCGGCCAAATCACCACAGGAGAGCGCTATTTAGCGCTGGAACTGCCGGACGTCAATCTTGTTGTCCTTGGCTGCGCAAGGCAAAGGCTTTCATATGTTCCGCTTTAGGCGAAAACCGATTGCAGTGACGGCCAGAAAAGCGGGGCATCCATGGCAAGACCGATCTGTGCCCGGGCTTCCTTCCACGGCAGGAAGAACAGGCGAAAGCGGATCGGCGGACCTCCGTCGAAAGCATGATTTTCGAAGTGGATCCATTCATGCTGCGGCGTGCCGGCAAGCGTAACGGAGAAAACATGACGGCGGTAGCGGTGCTTTTGACCGTCTCTGTCCCAGCGAACGGACAGATAGGATCCGTGACTTTGCCACACCGCCGCTCCGCTGAGCCCCGTTTCCTCGTAGAATTCGCGTTGGGCACCCGTCAGTGCATCTTCGCCGGGCTCCAGCGTCCCACCGGGCACCTGCATGGGCACGAACGGAAAGTCGGGTTCGTCGAAGACCAGAAGCCTGTCGCCGGCAGCGCCATAGATCAGCACTTTCTCCATCAGCGTGTCCGCACGGAGATCGCGGTGGCAAGGCCCATCGCCGTCAGCGCCCCACCGCCGAGCCGCGGAACCAGCGCCGCGAAAGCCGGGGACAGGAGCCGGCTTCGCAGCCGGTCTGCCAGAAGCGCATAGATCAGGGCGTTGGCAGCACCGAGGCCGACAAAGGTGGAGATCAGAATGGCGAATTGCGGCATGAGCGCCTGGCCCGGATCGACAAACTGCGGAACGAAGGCAATGAAGAAGACGATGGATTTCGGATTGAGTGCGGTCACCATCGCGGCGTGAAGGAAAATGCGTTTCGACGGCAGAGTTGCCGCAGTCGCGGCTGGGTCGGGCGAGAACTGACCGGCGCTGCGATAGAGGCGGATGCCGAGATAGACGAGATAGGCAGCGCCAATCCATTTGAGCACGGAGAACAGCTCTGCCGATGCGAGAACCAGTGCGCCAAGGCCGGCAAGGGACGCTGTCATGGCGATCAGGTCGCCGACGGCGACGCCAGCCGCCGTTGCCAGCGCCACCCGGCGGCCCTGGCTCAGCGCATAGCTCAGCACCATCAGCACGGTCGGCCCCGGTATGAAGACAAGCGCGGTGGAAGCGGCGGCAAAGGCGATCCAGAGATTGAGGTCCATGTCATTCCTCCTGCAGGCTGGTCCTGTCTGCAGCAAAGACAGCGCGTTTGCCTCAGGGCAAGGGGCAATTTGCCCTGCTGCACGAAAAGTCGAGAAAGCCTCTTGACCTTCCAGTCACTGGAAGCCCCATCTTCAGATCATCCTCAAGACGGGAGTATCAAACATGACTGAGAAAATGACATTATCCATCGATGGCATGGGCTGCAGCAAATGTGTCGAGAAGGTCGAGAAGGCGCTCAATGCCATCGACGGCATTTCCGGCGTCAGCGTCAATCTCGAAGGTAAATCGGCAAGCTTCGAGCTTGCAAGCCCCGCCAGCCGTGATCAGGCGGTCGAGGCGGTGGAAGATTCGGGCTACGACGTGGTCGGCTGAGCCGTCCGCGCCGCCCGCAGAGAACCAGCCAAGGAGCGTTTTCATGGAACAGGCAGTTCAAAAGCCTGCCAGCCACAGCAGGCTCACACTTCACCTCCCCGTATCGGGCATGACCTGCGCATCCTGTGTCCGGAGCGTGGAACGTGTGGTCGGCAAGGTCGAGGGCGTGGAAACGGTCTCCGTCAATCTGGCGACCGAGGCCGCCGATGTCGCGCTTTCAGATCCTTCGGCGCGTGCGCGCGTCGTTGCCGCGATCGAGAAGGCCGGCTACGGCGTGCCGCGTCGCGAATTCGAGATCGGCGTTTCCGGCATGCATTGCGCATCCTGTGTCAAAAGCACCGAACGGGCGCTGATGAAAGTGCCGGGCGTGATGGCTGCCAATGTCAATCTGGCGACCGAGCGGGCACAGGTCTCAGCCGTTGCCACGGTGGCACTCGATGATATCGAGGCCGCGATTGAAAAAGCCGGTTTCGAGCCGCATCGGATCGGCAATGTTCAGGATGCCGCCGCCGCACAGGATGAGGCCCGCGAGGCCGAGCGCAAGGCGCTGAAGCGCGATCTTGGCATTGCTGCCATCTTCACCCTGCCGCTTTTCGTTCTGGAAATGGGGTCGCATCTCATTCCCGGTCTTGGCCACCAGCTGATGACCTCGGTCGGGACCTTTCCGCTGCATCTCTTCTACTTCGTGCTGGCAACCATCGTTCAGTTCGGCCCCGGCCGGCGTTTCTATGTCCATGGGATCGCCTCCTTCCGCAGGCTGTCGCCGGACATGAACGCGCTGGTGATGCTGGGCTCCAGTGCGGCATGGCTCTATTCCACCGTCGCGACCTTTGCGCCGCAGATCTTTCCCGAAGGCTCGGCCCAGGTCTATTTCGAATCCTCCGCCGTCATCGTGACGCTGATTCTGGCCGGCAGGTTCATGGAGGCCAAGGCCAAGGGGCGAACCTCGGCGGCAATCCGTCATCTGATGGGACTGCAGCCGAAAACCGCGCGGGTCAGACGGGACGATGGCGAGGTCGATCTGCCGATCGGTGAACTGAAGAAGGGTGATGTCGTCATCGTCCGTCCCGGCGAGCGGATCGCCGTTGATGGTGTCGTGACCTCGGGTTCATCCTATGTTGACGAGGCGATGATTTCCGGCGAGCCGGTCCCCGTCGAAAAGAAGGACGGCGATGCCGTGACCGGCGGCACGATCAACAAGACCGGCAGCTTTTCATTCCGCGCCACCGCTGTCGGTTCCGACACGGTTCTGGCACGGATCGTCAAGATGGTTGAAACCGCGCAAGGGGCAAAGCTGCCGATCCAGGCCATGGTTGACCGGGTGACCGCCGTCTTCGTGCCCGCCGTGCTGACGGCCGCCTTCATCACCTTCCTGATCTGGCTTCTTGTCGGTCCGTCGCCGGCACTCACCTTTGCCGTGATCAATGCGGTGGCCGTTCTGATCATCGCCTGCCCTTGTGCCATGGGGCTTGCCACGCCAACCTCGATCATGGTCGGAACCGGCCGGGCAGCCGAGATCGGGGTGCTGTTCCGCAATGGCGCAGCGCTCCAGCAATTGCGCGACACTGCGCTGGTTGCCTTCGACAAGACCGGGACACTGACCGAGGGCCGCCCCGAAGTGACCGATATTCTGCTGCGCGAAGGCGGTGACAACGATGCGTTGCTGAGGCTCGCAGCCGCCGCCGAAGCCGGGTCGGAGCACCCGCTTGCTGAAGCGATTATCGCCGCCGCCAGACAGAAGGGGCTGGCGGTTCCGGCCGCCAGCGCATTCGAAGCCCTGCCGGGGCTGGGGCTGACGGCGACCATTGATGGCACCAGGGTCGCAATCGGCGCCAGGCGTTTGATGGGCTCGCTCGCAGTCGATACGGCCGCGCTTGATGCCGGGGCTGAAAAGCTTTCGGAACAGGCCCGCTCGTTGATCTTCGTCGCGGTCGACGGAAGGCTTGAGGGCGTGATCGGCGTTGCCGACCCGGTCAAGCCTTCAGCCCGCGACGCCATTGCCGCCCTGCATCATGCAGGGCTGAAAACGGCGATGATCTCCGGCGACAATGAAAAGACGGCGCGCGCGATCGCGGCTGAAGTCGGTATCGACACGGTTATTGCCGACGTCATGCCCGACGGCAAGGTCTCGGCGCTTAAGGCGTTGCGGACCCGGTTCGGCCCCGTCGCCTTTGCCGGGGACGGCATCAATGATGCCCCGGCACTGGCCTCGGCCGATATCGGCATTGCCGTCGGTACCGGAACGGACATTGCCATTGAAACGGCCGATGTGGTGCTGATGGCGGGCGATCTCGGCGGCGTCGTTTCGGCGGTCCGCCTGTCGCGGGCGGTCATGCGCAATATCGCGCAAAACCTGTTCTGGGCCTTCGCCTATAATGTCGTGCTCATTCCTGTTGCCGCCGGCATTCTCTATCCGGTCAACGGCACGCTGCTGTCGCCAATGCTGGCCGCCGCCGCCATGGGGCTTTCCAGCGTGTTCGTCCTGACCAATGCGCTGCGGCTGAAGCGTTTCCAGAGTTGAGATAATTCGAAAGCAGTATTACCAGGCCCGGCTGACAGTTCAGCCGGGCTTTTTTTGATTTGTCTGACTTGGGGCTTGAAGTCTCTTTTCTTTTCGATAACCATGTCGCATGCGGTGGCGGGGGTGTTCCGCGATGGCGGAAAACCGCCTTTCACAAAATTGACAAAAGAAAATTCCGAAAATGGAAAGAAAAGCGCCGTTCGGTTGATCCCGATCAAAAGAACGCCGTTTAAAACGATTTATATCTGCCCCCGGTGAGACGGAAGGTCTTCATCGGTCCGGATAGAACGGGCAAGGCGTCTGTCGTACAGGTGCCAAAAAGACCCTGTATCGGAAGTGAAGATTTGAACGTGATGAGGTCGGGTTCCCAAGACCGGCTTCAGACATCCGCCACATGATCAGGAAGCCATTGTCGTAATGGCGTTGAAGCGCAGGAGAGAACCCATGCCGGCCATCAGCACGACCGAACTTGACCAGCTTGTTGCCCGGACCAAGGCGGCGCAACAGAAGTTTGCCAATTACACTCAGGAGCAGGTTGATTACATCTTCCGCTGCGCGGCGCTTGCCGCCGCTGACGCCCGCATTCCGCTCGCCCGCATGGCGGTCGAGGAAACGGGAATGGGTGTGATGGAGGACAAGGTTGTCAAGAACCACTTTGCCTCGGAATATATCTACAACAAGTACAAGGACGAGAAGACCTGCGGCGTGCTCTCGGAAGAGCCCGAATATGGCATTCTCACGCTTGCAGAACCCGTCGGGCTGATCTGCGCGATCGTGCCGACCACCAACCCGACCTCGACGGCAATCTTCAAGGCGCTGATTTCGCTGAAGACCCGCAATGGCGTGATCTTCTCGCCGCATCCGCGTGCCCGTCACTCGACCTGCCAGGCCGCCCGCGTCGTGCTTGAAGCCGCCGTCAAGGCCGGTGCGCCGAAGGACATCATCAGCTGGATCGATGAGCCGACCGTTGAGCTGTCGAACGCCCTGATGCATCACCCAGACATCAACCTGATCCTGGCCACTGGTGGTCCCGGCATGGTCAAGGCGGCCTATTCGTCGGGCAAGCCGGCGATCGGCGTTGGTGCTGGCAACACGCCGGCCGTGATCGACGAATTCGCCGATATCAAGCGCGCCGTTGCCTCGATCCTGATGTCGAAGACCTTCGACAATGGCGTGATCTGCGCCTCGGAACAGTCGGTTGTCGTCGTCGACAAGGTCTATGATGCCGTGCGTGAGCGCTTCATCAGCCATGGCGGCTACATCCTGTCGGGCAATGAAGCCGGTGCCGTCCGCGACATCATCATGAAGAAGAACGGTGCACTCAACGCCGATATCGTCGGTCAGTCGGCCGTCAAGATCGCCAAGATGGCCGGTATTGATGTTCCGCCGCGCACCAAGGTGCTGATCGCCGAAGTGGAAGATGTGAGCGACGAGGAAGTC
Organism: Martelella sp. HB161492; assembly: GCF_013184775.1. Classification (GTDB taxonomy): domain Bacteria; phylum Pseudomonadota; class Alphaproteobacteria; order Rhizobiales; family Rhizobiaceae; genus Martelella. The sequence goes on along the minus strand of NZ_JAATVV010000001.1, from coordinate 324,475 downwards.
TTTGCGCATGAAAAGCTCTCGCCGACGCTTGCCATGTACCGCGCCAAGAATTTCGAGAAGGCCTGCCAGACGGCAGCCGATCTGGTCGCCCTTGGCGGTATCGGCCACACCTCGGTGCTCTACACCGATCAGGATCTGCAGCAGGGTCGCGTCGCCAGCTTCGGCGAGAAGATGAAGACCGCCCGTGTCCTGATCAACTCGCCCGCCTCGCAGGGTGGCATCGGTGACCTCTACAACTTCCGCCTGGCGCCGTCGCTGACGCTCGGCTGCGGTTCGTGGGGCGGCAACTCGATCTCGGAAAATGTCGGCCCGCAGCACCTGATCAACAAGAAAACGGTCGCCAAGAGGGCTGAAAACATGCTGTGGCACAAGCTTCCGCCGGAAATCTACTTCCGTCGTGGTGCGCTTCCCTTTGCTCTGGAAGAGCTCAAGGGCAAGAAGCGTTGCCTGATCGTTACCGACCGCTTCCTGTTCGAAAACGGCTATATCAATGAAACCGTGACCGTGCTGAAGGGCCTTGGCATCGAAGTCGAAACCTTCTTCGACGTTCAGGCCGATCCGACGCTGGCGGTTGTCCGCAAGGGCTGGGAACTGGCCCGCTCGTTCGAGCCGGACATCATCCTTGCCCAGGGCGGCGGTTCGCCGATGGATGCCGCCAAGATCATGTGGGTGATGTATGAGCATCCCGAAGTCGAGTTTGCCGATCTGGCGCTGCGCTTCATGGATATCCGCAAGCGCATCTACAAGTTCCCCAAGCTCGGCGTGAAGGCCAAGTTCGTTGCCATCCCGACGACCTCGGGCACCGGTTCGGAAGTGACGCCATTTGCCGTTGTCACCGATGAACAGACCGGCGTGAAGTATCCGATCGCTGATTACGAACTGACCCCGAACATGGCGATCATCGATGCCGATCTCGTCATGCATATGCCGAAGTCGCTCACCGCTTTCGGTGGTATCGATGCCGTGACCCACGCTCTTGAAGCCTATGTCTCGGTAATGGCGAACGAATATTCGGATGGTCAGGCACTGCAGGCGCTGAAGCTCCTGAAGGAATATCTGCCTTCGGCCTACAAGAATGGTGCCAGTGATCCCAAGGCCCGTGAACAGGTCCACAATGGCGCAACCCTTGCCGGTATCGCCTTTGCCAATGCCTTCCTCGGTGTCTCGCACTCGATGGCCCACAAGATCGGCGCGGAATTCCACCTCGCTCACGGTCTGGCCAATGGCCTGCTGATTGCCAATGTCATTCGCTACAATGCGGTTGACAATCCGACCAAGCAGACGGCCTTCAGCCAGTATGACCGTCCGAAGGCGCTGTGCCGCTATGCCGAAGTCGCCCGCCATCTGGGTCTCGGCGGCAAGACGGACGAACAGTCGGTCGAGAACCTGATCAACTGGGTTGAGGAATTGAAGAAGGAAATCGAAATTCCGGCTTCGATCCAGGCTGCCGGTGTGCCGGAAGCCGATTTCCTCGACAAGGTCGATCATGTTTCGGATCAGGCTTTTGACGATCAGTGCACGGGCAGCAATCCGCGCTACCCGCTGATCTCGGAAATCCGTCAGGTCCTGCTGGACAGCTATTATGGCCGAGCCTACCAGGAAGGCGTTGCCTATGAGGAGCCCAAGGGGGCGGAAGAAAACGGGGCTGTTGTGTCGCTGAAGGCGCGCAAGTAAAGCCGACCGCTACCTTCTAGAGGCCATGCGCCGCGCATCAGGGATGATGCGCGGCGCATTTTCATTTGAATTGTCCCGAACGCGCGGTCTGGGCCACTGAGGCCGGATCAGACAAAAGCGGCCGGCCGCAGACAGCTGGTCGGGCGGCCGTAATGGCGGGCAATGCGGCTGATGGCGTGGTCAAGCGGCTCACGGTTGACGCGCATGGTCGCACCATTGGCGTGGATCATGATATTTTCATCTTCCATCATGCCGACATGGCCCTTCCAGAAAACGAGATCGCCGCGTTTCAGCGCCTTGCGGGTCAAGGGCTCGCCATCCATGAGCTCCTGCATGTCGCTGTCGCGCGGCACGGTGTAGCCGGCCAGCATCATCGCCATCTGCACGAGGCCGGAACAGTCGATGCCAAGCCCGGAGCGTCCGCCCCAAAGATAGGGTGTTTCGATCAGCCGGATCGCGGTTTTCACCGGGTCGGGCTCGATCACCGTGTCGACAGGGTGGCAATGATCGGCGAAGACGGCAGTGCCATCCGAGCAGGTCAGATAGCGGGCGCCGCGTGTTTCCGCCTCTCCGGTGAAGACGAGCCGGCAGCCCATCGACAGTGCGCTGACCGGGCCTGTGCGCAGATCGGCTTCCGGGTAGAGAAAGCTGCGCGGGGCGCTGACAATATGGGTCACGGCCGGTTCGCGCAGCGACAGCATGGTGGCGGGCAGATAGCCGACGTAGGAATCGAAACGGGCCTGGACCCAGGCCCAGCCATCATTCTGCTCGAAGACATCCACCGTTTCGCCGAGCAGAAGCTGGGTGTCGATCCCGGCATTGGCTCTGGGTTCGGGCCGCAATGGCGCGACAGGCACGATCACCTGTGCCTTTTCCGGCGAGACGAAGCGTTCAGACCTGATCAGCCCGGACAATCTGCTGTCGGCGAGGTCGCTACGAAAGGCATGCAGGCGCCGGTCAAGTTCCATGAATTAGCACTCCGGGATCCGTTTATGGTCCGCAACACATATGTCTGCGGCAGGCGAGAGGGGAAAGGCGGGCGCTGACATGTTTGTCTTGTGATTTAGGCGCCGTCTCGGTTGCATCAAAATCCGTCCATCATTCCGCGTCGATGACACTGATGAATCTGTTCTGCCGGGAATGATTCTGCAACACTGCAGCAAGGTCGAACAGACGTGATTCTCATGCTTATCACGAGATAAACTTGCTTTGGGGGAGAAAAGGCTTTGGTTCTATCTGGATATGGTTCTGGAATTGCCGCACTGGCTCTGGGCGCGGCGATGGTGCTTGTCTCGGCTTGCGCCAGTTATCGGGGAGACGGGCTTTCCTCGCCCGTGGCGGGTCCTGTCGACGGGATAGCGACAATGACGCCGGCGGAGCTGGCGGCGATCAGTCCGCGACTTGAGAGGGGGTATCAGATGGCGCCGGGCGATCCGGCAAGCGGCATCGCTTATGCTGAATATCTGAAGGCGACAGGCCAGTATCAGCAGGCTGAGACCGTCATGCAGGCGGTGGTGGAGCGCAATCCGAGGTCCATGGCTGGCCAGCTTTATCTTTCGAAGGCCCAGTCTGCGCTCGGCCACTATCCCGATGCCCTGCGCAGCGCCCGTGGCGCCACCGCGCTTGATCCGCGTGACTGGCGCGGATTCGATCAGCAAGGTCAGGTCCTTGATCAGCTTGGCCAGCAGCTTGATGCGCGGATGGCCTATCGTCACGCGCTGGATCTGTCGCCCGGCAATCCGGCGGTTTTAACGGACATGGCCACGTCCTATGTGCTGACACATGATCTTGGTGCGGCGGAAAAGGCTCTGCGCCAGGCCCTTGCCCAACCAGATGCTCCGCCGGATACACGGCTCAATCTGGCCATTGTCGTCGCACTGAATGGCGACCTTACCGAGGCCGAGCGGATAGCGACATCAGGTGTCTCGGCAGAGCAGGCGCGCGCCAATCTTGCCGCCCTGTCCGCCGCGATGGCTCCGGGCGGCGCCTGGCAGCAATATGCTGTGGACATGACGGCGGGTTAAGGCAAAGGGCCAGAGAGCGGCGGCGGGATCTTCACAGGGCGAATGCACGGGCGTGCCATTCGGGCGCGGCGCTGGCGTGCACTTCGTTGCCACGTGTTTGCGGCTGCAGAGCCTCTCGCCGCTTTTCCGGCCGATGCGTAGATTCAATAAGATAGAGAGTCCCGGTGCGTCCAAAAGGACGCACGGCGCTCTAGCGAAGACTGTAGACGAGTTCCGTCAGTCCGCAGGCCGCGAGCGTGAAGGACAGGAGCACGGCAGACATGCACATCAGGCGCCAGCGGCGGGGCTGAGCGTCGGCAATGCCGTTTTCCTCGACGGTGCATAAAGCTGCCGGCAGAGGCCGGTCGACAAGCGCTTTCAGCGTCTGATCCGGCGAGAGCGAGCCCATGATCCGCGTGAGGTCGTTGCCGTCGGCATGTTCTAGCGCGGCAAACATGACTGCATCACGCAGGCGGCGATCCCGCTGCAGCCAATGATCGGCGGCCAGAGCCTTCAGCAGCGCCGATCTGTCTGCCGCTGGCGTTGCGGCAATGGTTTTGGCAAGCAGGGCTTTGCGCCGCCAGAACGACGCTGCTTTCAGCTGTGCGGCAACAGCCACGGGATCCTCTGTCGGCGGCCGCAGCCGGAGCATTTCCGCGGTGCCGATGCGGTTAGGCCGGACGTGGTGCCACTTGCGTGCGCCGGATTTCAGCTCGAGGCACTCTGAACCAATCTTTCCGGTGAGTGTCTGGCTCACATCTTTTTCCACGGTCGTGCGGCTGTTGGTCATGGGATCATCACTGGGTGGTGGAACGACTTGCGCGAACGGTGTTCATCATCATTGATAGCCCGAAGGCTTGATTATCTGGTAACAACCTAAACATGATTTAATCATTCGTATATATCATCCTAAGCGCGAAATCTGTCAAAAATAGGTTGAGTAAATCCGGTCCGACCTTATAAGTGAATTATATCGACTTTCGCGGAATGGAACCGGAAACCGCATGTGGAGCGCGCCAGGTGATGTTCTGGCGCGTCAGGACAGTCGCAAAATGTCAGGCCGGTTTACGAGAGCGCTTTGTCGTTTGCAGATGCGCGAAAAGGCGCCATCGGGGCGCCTTCACGTTGAAAAGATCTCAAAAATGATCGGATATCGATCGCAATAGGCCGTTTCCCGGCGGAATGGCCCTATTCGCCGTCAAAGCCGTCGGGCTTCGACTCGTCTTCGGCGACGGGAATGCTGTAGGAGCCCTTGAGCCAGCGCGACAGGTCGAGGTCGCGGCAGCGATCGGAACAGAAGGGGTAGTTTTCACGGTTCGAGGGCCGCCCGCATTCCGGGCAGGGATGCGGCTTGCGAAGTGGTTCTATCGAGGCTTTCTGAGTCATTTATTCTCTTCTGTCCATCCCGCTGCGACATCCAGACCACGGCCGGAAAGCAGGTTTGCGGTCTCGTAGAGCGGCAGGCCGACCACGGCGGAATAGGAGCCGAGGATGCGGGTCACGAAGGTTGCCGCCAGACCCTGAATGGCATAGGCACCAGCCTTGCCTTTCCAGTCGCCGCTTCTGATATAGGCATCGCATTCATGCGGTGAAAGAGGTTTGAAGCTCACGCGGCTTTCGACGATCCTGAGTGAGGGGGCATCGCCGCCGATCACAGCCACAGCAAGGCCGGTATAGACTCGGTGCGTGCGGCCGGAAAGCAGGGACAGGCAATGGCGCGCTTCCGCTTCCGTTTCCGCCTTCGGCAATATCCGCCGACCAACGGCAACCACCGTATCGGCCGAAAGAACAAGCGTCCCCGCTTCATCCCCGGCCGGCTTCATCATGGCCATGACAGCTTCTGCCTTGCCGCGGGCCAGCCGGCCGGCCAGCGCACGCGGCGTTTCGCCGGCAAGCGGTGTTTCGTCTATATCGGCGGGAATGATCCGGTCCGGCGAAATGCCAGCCTGTCTGAGCAGGTCAACGCGGCGCGGAGAGGCGGAGGCCAGTATCAATCGGTGCGCGGCCACGGATAAACCTGTCTTTCTGCCTGCGGGGTCTTGAGGGTCGCGATGGCTCGCGGCGCCACTTACTTGAAGCGATAGGTGATCCGGCCCTTGGTCAGGTCGTAAGGGGTCATTTCCACCAGGACCTTGTCGCCGGCGAGAACGCGGATACGGTTCTTGCGCATGCGGCCCGCCGTATGGGCGATGATTTCATGTTCGTTTTCCAGCTTCACCCGGAATGTCGCGTTCGGCAGCAGCTCGACGACGACGCCGGGGAATTCCAGGACTTCTTCTTTTGCCATCTAGTCTTTGTCTTTCCTTGTCGGGATCAAGGCGCTTTTGCCGATCCCTCTTCGATTTGCGGCGGAAACTACACGTTCCCGTCAGATTTGTGAACCTTGTTTCATGGCGATCAGGCCGCTTTTGCGCGCAGTTTGCGGGGCTATGCGCGAAATGCGGGCAAAAAACGATGAAGCGGCCGGTCGTGAACGTTAGCGCCTATTTAGTGGAATGCGCGCCGCGCGGCAAGAGGGCGCTCAACCGCGCCAGTAAAGCACGCAAACCAGGGTGAAAAGCCGCCTTGCCGTGTTGAAATCGATCTCGATTTTGCCCTTCAGCCGGTCCTGCAATGTCTGCGAGCCTTCATTGTGGACACCGCGCCGTCCCATATCGATGGCCTCGATCTTCGCGGTCGAGGCGGTTTTGATCGCCTCGTAATAGCTTTCACAGATCATGAAATAGTCCTTCACGATCCGGCGGAACGGCGTCAGCGACAGGATATGGGTGGCGACGGGATCGCCGTTTTCAAGCCTGATATCGAAGACAAGCTTGTTCTCGGCGAGCGAGAGGGTCAGCTTGTAGGGACCGCCATCATGGCCGAGCGGATGGAAGCTGTTTTCCTCCAGCAGGTCGAAAATGGCGACCGCCCGTTCGTGTTCGACATCGGGCGAGGCGCGGCCGATGCTCTCATCGAGCACAACATCGCTCAGCCTGAAGTCGCCTGCCATGGCCTCATTCTCCGCGGTTAAGCCTGATGGCGACCGATCGTGCATGGGCGCCAAGACCTTCGCATTCTGCAAGCTTTATGGCCGGAGGCGCAAGCTCTGCAAGCTGATCGGGTCCCAGACGCAGGATTGAGGTGCGCTTGACGAAGTCGAGCACGGAAAGGCCGGAGGAAAAACGCGCCGAACGGGCGGTCGGCAGAACATGGTTCGAGCCGCCGACATAATCGCCGATCGCTTCCGGGGTGAAATGGCCGGCAAAGATGGCGCCGGCATTGCGCACCTTCGGGATCAGGCTTTCGGGATCGTCAACGGCAAGCTCCAGATGCTCCGGGGCGATGCGGTTGGCAAGCGGCATGGCGGCATCAAGATCCGATACGGTGATGATCGCGCCGTAATCATGCCAGCTGGCACCGGCGATCGCGCCGCGCGGCAGGGTCTTGAGCTGGCGTTCAACGGCGGCTGCGACTGCCTCGCCAAGGCTGCGCTCGGTGGTGATCAGGATCGACTGGGCGGCGGTATCGTGCTCGGCCTGGGCCAGAAGGTCGGCCGCGATCCAGTCGGGATTGTTGTCGCCGTCGGCGATGATCAGCACTTCCGAAGGGCCGGCGATCATATCGATACCCACCGTGCCGAACACGGCACGCTTTGCCGCTGCCACATAGGCATTGCCGGGGCCGACAATCTTGGAAACAGGTTTGATGGTTTCGGTGCCATAGGCGAGTGCGCCGACGGCCTGGGCGCCGCCAATGCGATAGATTTCGCTGATGCCGGCAATGCGGGCGGCGGCAAGAACGGCGGGGTTGACCTCGCCCTTCATCGCCGGAACGACCATGACGATGCGCTCGACACCGGCAACCTTTGCCGGCACGGCGTTCATCAGCACCGAGCTTGGATAGCTGGCCGTGCCGCCCGGTACATAAAGCCCGACGGCTTCGACGGCGGTCCAGCGGCTGCCGAGCTGAACGCCGATCGCATCTTCGTAGAGATCGTCCTGCGGCATCTGGCGGGCGTGATGGCTGCGGATCCGGGTTTCGGCGATGGTGAGCGCCTCGATCACCTTCGGGTCGACCATTGCGATGGCGGCGTCGACCTCTTCTGCGGAAATCGCCATCGGCGTGGCGGCAAAATCAACGCTGTCGAAGCGCGCGGAATAGGCAGCAAGCGCTGCATCGCCATTCTCGCGCACATCCTTCAGGATGGCATCAACGGTGTCGCTGACATCCTTTGATACTTCGCGCTTCATTGAAAGCAGCGTTTTGAAATCGTCTTCGAAACCGGCTTCCGCCGCGTCGAGCCACTTTACCACGTCAGTCCCCTTGCCTTGAATGATCCGTTACCGGTGGGCGGTTCAGCCCCTGTGACGGGGCGTTGCGCGTGCCTCCCAGCTGCCGGAAATATCGCTCAGCGCGACTTCGATCACCTCGACATCGAGCATGATCTCGCCGCCGCCGGAAAGCGACAGAATAATTGATCCGTCCGGACCCTCGCCGTTCTTCTCAAACTGGATGGCAAGCAGGTTGGACACTTCGTCCGTGGCGCCGCGCGTGATGCCGACGGAGCGCACGGCCTGAACCCGCTTGAAGATGAGGCTGGTGCGCCGCCGTTCGGGCTTGCGGAAGAAAGAGCGCTTCTTCTCCCAGACGAAACGATTGGCGCGCAGTTCAAACAGCCCTGTTTCCTGCGAGAAGCGTGCATCTTTCGTCAGGAAGACGGCATCCTGCATGTAGGCCGACAGGATGGCGAGGTCTTCTTCATCCAGCGCCATCAGTTTCAGGAGATCGGCAGACATGGTTGGGCTCCGGCGGGTTGGTTCGGTTCACTCCCGAGATAAGCCGCCTTGGCTGCTTTCGCAACCACTTGAAGCCGGCCTTTGCCCGCCTTTCACCCGAAATCGGCCTCAGTCGCTGATGCGTTCGACGATTGCGCCGCACTGGGTCAGCTTTTCTTCCAGCCGTTCGAAGCCGCGATCGAGGTGGTAGACCCGGCCGACCGTGGTTTCGCCCTTGGCGGCAAGCCCGGCAATCACCAGAGAGACGGAGGCGCGCAGATCGGTCGCCATGACCGGTGCGCCATGCAGTTCGGGCGTGCCGGTAATCGTGGCCGTCTGGCCGGACAGGGCGATCCTGGAGCCCAGGCGCGCCAGTTCCTGCACATGCATGAAGCGGTTTTCAAAGATCGTTTCGGTGATGTGGGAAACGCCATTGGCGCGGGTCATCAGCGCCATGAACTGGGCCTGAAGGTCGGTCGGGAAATCGGGATAGGGTTTGGTGACGATGTCAACGGGGTGGATATCCGTGCCGGATGCAAGGATCCGGATGCCGTCATCGAGCGCCGTCACCTTTGCACCGGAGGCCGCGATGGCTTCAATGGCCGTCGGCAGCAGCGCCGTGCTGGTGTTCTTCAGCACCACATCGCCGCCGGCCATGGCGACGGCGATTGCGTAGGTGCCGGTTTCGATACGATCGGGAAGCACGCTGTGGCGGGCGCCCGACAGTTCCTTGACGCCTTCAATGGTGATGGTTCCGGTGCCGGCGCCTTCGATTTTCGCGCCCATGGCCTTCAGGCAATTGGCAAGATCGACCACTTCCGGCTCGCGGGCTGCATTTTCCAGGACCGTCGTGCCATTGGCAAGCGTTGCCGCCATCATCAGCGTATGGGTTGCGCCAACGGAAACCTTGGGGAAAGCATAGCGGGCGCCGATCAGGCCGCCCTTCGGCGCCTTGGCCTCGACATAACCGGATTCGATTTCAATGTCGGCGCCGAGCGCACGCAGGCCATCAATGAAAAGATCGACCGGACGCGTGCCGATGGCGCAGCCGCCCGGCAGCGAAACGCGGGCAACGCCTTCACGTGCCAGAAGCGGTCCGATGACCCAGAAGGATGCGCGCATCTTGCGCACGAGGTCATAGGAGGCGGTGGTGTCGACAATGGTGCGGCAGGTGAAATGGATGGTGCGCGAATAGCCTTCTTCCTGGCGCTCGCGGCGGCCGTTGACGGAAATGTCGACGCCGTGATTACCGAGAATGCGCATCAGCAGCTCGACATCGGCCAGATGCGGAACATTTTCGAGCGTCAGCGTGTCGCTGGTCAGGAGCGATGCGATCATCAAGGGCAGGGCTGCGTTTTTTGCACCGGAAATCGGAATGATGCCGTTGAGCTGGTTGCCGCCGATGATTCTAATCTTGTCCATTGGGTAATCCCGGGTCGCCCCGCCTCTAGAATGCTTGCGACGCTAAGCGCCAGTTGTCCGCCTGATATGATCGATCACGCCGCTTGACAAGCGATAGCGTGGACGACGTCAGAACAGGCCAGTGTGGCCATCCCATGGCCGGCAGGACAAAATGCCACGCCAGAGTTGATAAAGTGTTTGCAAACCATGAAAAGTGCTACCGGCTGTGCTGAAGAGGCCTGAATGGCGAAGCTCTGTCCGGCTTCACTTCATTTCTGGGTCGCGGGCAGCCGGGATGCCGCTTTCCGATTCGGCGTCTCCTGCGCGGCGGGCTCGGGCCTGCTGCTTGCGGCGTTTCAGATTTTCCTTCAGCTTTGCAGCCTCGCGCGCCTTGCGCTGCTCTGTCGGCGAAAGCGCCTTGTCTGCCTTGTCTTTGCTGGTGGCCATCCGTTCCGTTTCCGTCTGTGTCGCGGCAGCGTTCTTCACAAAAACTGCTGCATGCGTCAAAAAGAATTCGAAATAGCGTCTTGCACTTGTGCGCCAGCTATGGCAATAGGCCGCTTGCCTGCAGCGACGACATGTTGTCTGCGGCTTCCGGCGACGGAAGGGCTGCTATAGCTCAGGGGTAGAGCACTCCCTTGGTAAGGGAGAGGCCGAGAGTTCAAATCTCTCTAGCAGCACCAGTTTTCTTTCCCGAACAAGGAATTGAGACGAGGCAGACCGCAAGGTTCCATGGCTTTTGCCGATGGGGCTTGTAATTCAGCGATGCTCTTCCCATATGAGGATCAACGCCGAGCGGCGCACTTAACCTTCGCCTGCGTAGCAACTGTCACGAAGCTGTGACGGAAATATGCGTAAAACGAGGTGGCGAGGTTCTTCCGCTTCGAGGGTGTGACCACGGATGTACTGGCACACGAGCTCTTGAAGCGGATCATGAGAGGTCGGGGTTTCCCCGGCCTTTTTTGTTTTCGAAAGGGCGCATCGCTGCGCCCTTCAGATCTTCCACCGCTCCTTGGACTGGCCGGGTGAGGCGAAAGCCGCCCGGTCCTTTTTATGCCCTCCTGCTCAGCAGCGCGACGCCGCCAAGGACCAGTCCGAAAATCGCAAAGCTTGCCGTCAGGCTGACAACGGCGCCCCAGCCGCCATGCTGGTAGAAAAAGCCGCCGACCGAACCGGACAGGCTCGACCCCATGTAATAGAACAGGAGATAGAGCGATGAGGCGTGGCCCTTCGCGCCCTTTGCGGCGCGGCCAACGGAGCCGCTGGCGACTGAATGGCCGATGAAAAAGCCGGTCGCCACCAGGGCAATGCCGAAGAAAATCGCAACGAGGCCGGACATCAGCGTCAGCACTACCCCGGCCAGCATGACGAGAAAGCCGGAGATGATCAGCGGTGCGCGGCCGAAGCGGTCAGCAAGGGCGCCGGCAACCGACGAGGAGACGATGCCGAAACCGAAGGCCAGGAATATCATGCTGACGGCGGTACCGCTCAGATCATAGGGATCGGCCGAAAGGCGGAAGGTCGAATAGTTGAACAGCGTTACGAAAATGCTGGTCAAAAGAAAGCCGATGGCAAACAGCCGGATCATTTCACCACGCTTGAGGTGTCCGCCCCAGGCGCGCAGATGAAAGAAGGGATCAAAGCCCTTCTGCGCTTCGAAATGGCGTGAGCGCGGCAGGAGCAGGAAAAAGCCGATTGCCGAGAAGAGGCAAAGCAGTCCGAGCGCTTCCATGGCGATCTGCCAGGTGGTGAACTCCGTCATCAGCCCCATGCCGACGCGGCCCATCATGGCGCCGAATCCGTTGCCGGCAATGTAAAGCCCCATGGCGCGGCCGAGATGGGCGGGGTCGATTTCCTCCGCCAGCCAGGCCATGGCGACGGCGGGAACGCCGCCGAGTACCAGACCTTCCATGGCCCGGGCAAAGAGCAGGCCGTGCCAGCTTGGCAACACAGCGGCGGCAATGTTGAAGACGGCAGCCAGCAGCATGGAAATGAACATCAGCCCGCGCCGGCCAAGCGCCTGCGAGAAGGCGCTGGCGAGAAAGATCGAGAGGGCGAGCAGGCCGGTGGTCAGCGACAGCGCCAGTGAGCTTGCCGCCGGGGAAATGGCGAAGCTCGCCGCGAAAGAGGGCAGCAGCGGCTGCACACAGTAGATCAGCGAGAAACTGGCAAAGCCGCCGAGAAACAGGGCGATACCGGCATTGCGAAATTCCTTTGTACCGTAGCGGATCCATTGGTCAGCGACGGGGGCGGCTATGGGAGGCGCGATCGCCTCGACTGGCTGTCTTCCGGGGTCTGAAATGGAAAAACCGGCAACGGCGGATGGTGCATGGGAGGACATGACAAAACCTTTCCGTTCGTTGCCCGGAAAATATGACTGCCTCTTCCATATGTCCAATATCTTGCATTGGCATTTATGATATGTTTTTTAAATGACGCATGGAGCTCCGTCATATCCGCTATTTCCTGGCCGTTGCCGAGGAAGAGAACTTCACCCGTGCGGCTGCCCGGCTTGGCATCGGCCAGCCGCCGCTCAGCCTGCAGATCCGCGATCTGGAGCGGGAGGTCGGCGTGCAGCTGTTCCACCGCGTGCCGCATGGTGCGGAGCTGACGGAGGCAGGGCGAAGCTTCCTGGCTGCCGTGAAGGGGCTTCCGGGGGCTGCGGAACAGGCAAAACAGGCAGCCCGCCGTGCGGCTGGAGGCATGACCGGTCAGCTTTCGCTCGGCTATTCGGGATCTGTTGCGCTGAACCCGCTTTTCCCGGCCGCGATCCGCGCTTTCAGACGCGATTATCCGGAGGTCGAGCTGACATTTTTCGAGATCAATTCGGTCGGGCTGATTGCCCGCCTCGTTGATGGCAGTCTTGATGTTGGTCTTGTGCGTCCGTCATCGGCCGATCCTGACAGTCTGGACATCCGGCCTTTGATGACTGAGCGGCTGGTGGCCGCCGTGCCGTCCAGCCATGCCGCAGCATCGGCGAAGCAGCCGGTAAAGCTGATGGCGCTGAAGGATGATGCATTCATTCTGACGCCGCGTGCCATCGGTGTCAGCCTGCATGACACAACGCTTGCGGCCTGTCGGGCGGCCGGATTTGAGCCGGTTCTCGGTCAGCCCGCACCGCAGATTGCCACGATATTGTCGCTGATCGCGGCGGAGACCGGTGTTGCGCTGGTGCCGGAGACCATGCGCCAGTTCAATATTCGCGGCGTTGCCTTTCTTGATGTCATCGCGCCGGCGCCGGCGCAGCTGCTGGCCGTTGCCCACCGCCGGGCGCAGCCATCTGCAACCGCGCAGAATTTCGCCCGGCTGATCCGCAAGATCGCAGCCGGGCGAAAGGCAGAGTAAACGGATCTGACAGGCTTCAGCGCAGGAGCAGAACCGGAATGTGGCAGGCGCGCAGCACTGCCGTCGTCGTCGAGCCGATCATCAGCGAGCGGATCCGCGAATGGCCATAGGCGCCCATCACCAGAAGATCGGTCTTTTCCTCAGCAGCGATATCCTCGATCACCTTCTCGGCGTGGCCGGAGCGGATGATGAGGCTGGCCTCGACCTTGGAATGTTCGAGACGGTGAATGGCTTGCTTTGCCTTTTTCGCCAGCGCATCGCCGTCTTCGCAGACCGAGACCAGCGTGCAGGTGCAGCCTTCGAGAATATCGCTTGTCGCAACGCGTTCGATTGCCTTTTCGGCGCTCGGGCCGCCATCATAGGCGATCAGCACTTTGTGGATCGGTTTGAAGGAGCGGGCGGCAACGAAGACCGGGCATTTGGCTGAGCGCACGGCGCGCTCAAGATTGGATCCGAGATGGCCGGAGGCAAAATCGGCGCCTTCACCGCGCTTGCCGATGACGATCACCCGCGAATCCGTGCAGGTCTCCTCAACGGCTTCAACGAAGTCGCCGTTTCTGAGCTTGGTGGTTACGTCGGCGACGCCACCGAGCGCCAGCCGTTCGGTGGCCGATTCCAGCAGCAACCGGCCGCGTTTCTGGGCGGTGCGGGCATTGCGGGCATCCAGATCGGCAAGTTCTTCAAGAAGGGCGGTGCGAGCACCAAGTCCGATCGTGCCGGCAAGATTGACCGGCGCCTGGTTTGCCACCGGCTTTTCGAGAATGTGGACGAGTTCGATCGGCGCTCCGATGCGGCCTGCCATCCAGGCAGCATGGTCGCACACGCTTTCGGCATAGATCGAACCATCAATAAAGGCTGTCAGCTTGTCCATGGGGTTCCCCCTCTGGCCGGCCTTGGGTGCCGGACCTTGTAAACAGTGTTGAAACTGGCCGGGGCGCGCGGGAGATATCCCCCACGCGCGGGCACCTCAGTGGCCCTGGTCGAGCGAGCGCTCAAGCGCATCCGGCTTGTCGTGCACGGCCAGCTTGTCGACGATCGTGGCGCTCGCTTCGTTGAGGCCGATGACCTCCACGTCGGCGCCTTCACGCCTGAATTTCAACACTACCATGTCCAGTGCGGAGACACTTGATATATCCCAAATATGTGCGCGGGAGACATCGATGACGACCTTTTCCAGCGCCTCCTTGAAATCGAAGGCCTGGTTGAAGCGTTCGACCGAAGCAAAGAACAATTGTCCATGGACATTGTAGGTCCGCACCGTCTGATCATCCGACAGTGTCGAGGAGACGGAAAACAGCCGGGCGATCTTTGCGGCGAAGAAAATGCCGGACAGAAGCACGCCGGTCAGAACGCCGAGCGCCAGATTGTGGGTGGCAACGACAACGGCAACCACTGCCAGCATGACAATCGAGGACGAGCGCGGATGGTGCTTCAGGTTCTTGATCGACGACCAGGAGAAGGTGCCGATCGAAACCATGATCATTACCGCCACCAGTGCCGGCATCGGGATCTGGCTCACCCATTTGTCGAGCACGACGACGAGGATCAGCAGCACAAGGCCGGCAATGAACGTGGACAGCCGCCCGCGGCCACCCGATTTCACATTGATCATCGACTGGCCGATCATGGCACAGCCGGCCATGGCGCCGATAAAGCCGGTGGCGAAATTGGCAACGCCCTGGCCAACGCATTCGCGGTTCTTGTTGGAGCGCGTATCGGTCAGATCATCGATCAGCTGGGCCGTCATCAGGCTTTCCATCAGGCCGACAAGTGCGACCGCCAGCGAATAGGGCAGGATGATCTTCAGCGTCTCAAGCGTGAAGGGCACGGCCGGCATGTGGAAGGACGGGAAGCTTTCAGGCAGTGCCCCCATGTCTCCGACATGGTTGACATTGAAGCCGAAGATCATCGACAGCGCAGTGATGACGATGATGGCAATCAGCGGCGAGGGCACGGCGCGGGTGACATAGGGCAGAAGATAGATGATTGCCAGCGCAGCCGCGATCAGCGGATAGGTCAGCCACGGCACATTGATCAGCTGCGGCAGCTGCGCCATGAAAATCAGGATCGCCAGCGCGTTGACGAAGCCGGTCATCACCGATTTCGACACGAAACGCATCAGCGAACCCAGGCGAAGAATGCCGAAGATCACCTGCAGCACACCGGCAAGCACGGTGGCAGCCAGCAGATATTCCAGTCCGTGATCGGCAACCAGCGGCGTCATCAGCACGGCAGTGGCGGCGGTTGCGGCCGAAATCATGCCCGGCCTGCCGCCGACAAAGGCGATGATCACGGCAATCGAGAAGGAGGCGAACAGTCCGACCTTGGGGTCGACGCCGGCGATGATCGAAAAGGCGATTGCCTCGGGAATGAGCGCCATCGCCACGACGAGGCCTGAGAGGATGTCGGCGCGCGGATTGCCGAACCATTCCTGGCGATAACGGGTAAGCGAAAAGGTGTTTGTAGCCATCTTGTCTCAAAATCTTTGACGTCCGGGCACGATAGGGGCGTGTTCGGGGTCGCGAATTTTCAAAATTAAAGAGGTTGTCCGGCGGATCGGCGGCCGGAAGAGCCACCCGGATTTTCACCGGGTCCGTGGTTCATTGATAAAAGTTAATAGATGTGAAGCCGCCGCTAGGCAAGCCGCAGGGACAGGGAATGTGGCGAAAGCGGTGATTTTGCCGATGACACGGGGGTGTCACGATGAGGTCCTGCTACCTTACAGGTAACCCAGTATTTACTTGCCTCATGTGCAGATTTGCTCATATTCGGCCGTATATTAGCATCTCGGACCCATGGATGAGCAAGCACACACAGACTTCCCGCCCGTCACATTTTCTGCTGACGCGCGCGCTTCCTGCCTTGATTGTGACCATTATGATCGGGGTTGGTGTTCTCGCGCTTCTGGCCTGGTCCAGTCACGAAACCGATCGGATCTCCCTTGACCGCCAGGCGCGGCTGGTTGAGCTGGTGGTGTCCCAGCTGCAGACCGCGGTTGCGCATGACCAGGAGAGCGCGACGGTCTGGGATGATTCCGTGACAATGGCCCGCGCCGGTGACCAGAACTGGCTCAACAACAATCTCGGCCAATGGATGCATGACTATTTCGGCATTGACGGCGCCTATGTGCTTGATCCGGCTGACAGGCCGGTGTTTGCCTTCACAAGCGGCGCGATGGCGGATCCGTCGGTCTATTCTGATATCGCTGACAAGGTCGCTCCACTGGTGAAGGCCCTGCGCGAGAAGATGCGCGATGGCGATGACAGCCAGGTCAGCGACACGGTGCTGAGCCCTGGCGTTTCCGATCTGGTCGTGGTGCGAAAACATCCGGCCATCGTCAGCGTCAAACCGATCGTGTCTGATACCGGCGCGCTCAGCCAGGCGCCGGGCCATGAGTATTTCCATGTCGCCATCCGCTTTCTCGACGGTTCCCTGATCGATGAATTGCAGAACGACTATCTGTTCGCCGATCTTCACTTTTCCTGGACCCCGGGCAGCGAGCCGGCTGTTTCCAGCCAGCCGCTGAAATCGGCCAAGGGAGAGATCATCGGCTATCTGGTCTGGCATCCCTACAGGCCCGGTTCCGCGGTGATGGCGAACGTCGTTCCGGTGCTCGTGGCCGTGTTCCTGCTGGTGCTGATCGTGATCGCTGTTTTCCTCATTCTCCACCATCGCCGCTCGGAAGAACTCAAGGACAGCGAGGAGCAGATACGTTATCTGGCGCTGCATGATCCCTTGACGGGCCTTCCCAACCGCCTGAATTTCAACAATGAGGTCGATCAGGCGCTTGCGTTGCGGCGCCATGAGCCGATTGCGCTGGTCTATCTGGATCTCGACCGGTTCAAGCAGGTCAACGACACGCTCGGCCATCCGATGGGTGATGCGCTGATCCGCGAGTTCAGCCAGAGGCTGCAGGCGACCGTGAGGCCGGGCGACATCATCGCGCGGATTGGCGGAGATGAATTCACGATCCTGCTCAGAGGCGAGATCGAGGAGATCAACCGGCTGTGCGAACAGATGGTCGATGTGGCGCGCCGGCCGTTCGAGATCGATGGCAATACGGTTTTTGTCGGCGTCAGCATTGGCGCCGCGCTTGCCCCTGTTGATGGCGTCGATCGTGTCAGCCTGCTCAGAAAGGCGGATGTCGCGCTCTATTATTCGAAGACGACCGGGCGCGCGCGCTATTCCTTCTTCACGCAGGAAATGGACCAAACGATCGAGCAACGCCGCCAGACCGAGGCGGATCTCCGTCTGGCCCTGCGTGCCGATGACCAGCTGCAGGTCCACTATCAGCCGATCCGGTCGGCCCGGACGCGGCGCACAGTCGGCTATGAGGCGCTTCTGCGCTGGAAACATCCCGAGCGTGGCATGATCTCGCCTGAACTCTTCATCCCCGTGGCCGAGGAAACCGGCCTGATCGAAGCGCTTGGCGCGCGTGTGCTGAAGGATGCCTGCAGCGCGGCGGTGAACTGGCAGGCGATGACCATCGCCGTCAATGTATCGGGTGTTGAACTGGATAATCCGGAATATGCGGCCAAGGTGCAGGCGGTCCTTGCGGAAACGGGGCTTTTGCCGAAGCGGCTCGAACTGGAGATCACCGAAACGACGGCCACCGGCGAAACCGACGCAGCCGTCGAGAACCTTCGGGTCCTGCGCGAAATCGGGGTTCAGATCGCCATTGATGACTTCGGAACCGGCTTTTCCTCGCTTGGCCGCCTGCAAAGCCTCAATGTCGACCGTATCAAGATCGACCGAAGCTTCGTCCGCGGGCTGGGGCAGAACATCAATGATGCGGCCATTGTCCGCGCCATCGTCGATCTTGCCCATGCAAAGGGTCTGAAGACAACGGCGGAAGGGGTCGAAACGCCGCTGCAGGATGAGGGGCTGACGAGGATCGGCTGTGATGACCTGCAGGGATTCCTCTATTCCCGCCCATTGCCGCGCCTCGAGGTGGACCGCCTGCCACCGGAACCTGACCCGGTCCCCTGAAGCCCAGTCTCTTGAGCCGGCAGCATGGGCGGGCCGGCGGCCGACGGCAGCCGGGTCGGTCGGCCTGGGTTTCTGGCCTGTTTTGCTTTGTGCGCTTGAGGTTCTGGCTGCTTTTGATTAGACAGCAAGAGATTAACCCGCTCCTGAACGGTTTGCCGATGTTTTCTCTGATCTGGAATAACTACCTTGCCCCGCTTCTGGGCCGGCCTGCCCGTGTGCAGATCGCCGCACTGTGTTTCCGCCTGGAAAAGGCCGGGCCGGAGGTTCTGCTGATCACATCGCGCACGACGAGACGCTGGATCATCCCGAAAGGCTGGCCCCTTTATGGCACCGATGGCGGCGGGACGGCATTGCAGGAGGCCTGGGAAGAAGCTGGGGTGAAACCGCGCGGCGGTGCGCCGGTCCGTATCGGCAGTTATCGTTACAAGAAGATCGTTGATGGCGGGCTGCCTGTTCCGACCATCGTCGATGTCTACGCCATCGAGGTCGAGAAGTTGCTTGACAACTTTCCGGAAATGGATCAGCGGAAGCGGCAATGGATGAAACCCGAAGCTGCGGCGAAGGCTGTGGACGAGGAACAGCTCAAGGCGATCCTGATGGATCTTTCCGGACTGCTTGAAAAGGCGCGGTAATATCGAAGCTGGCGCAGCGGCAAGGTTGGCTGCAGGACTTCAAGGAAACTCACATTGACTGATGACTCCACCCGGCAGTGGAAGACGCTCGACAAGGACCTCAATCGCTTGTCGCGTCTCGAGCAAGCCTCCATGCACACATCCCGCCCTCTGGTCGGTGTTGGCATCAGCCTGGTTTTCGTTTCGCTCGCCGCGGTTGCTGCAGCGCTGTTTGCCGGTGGTTCACCGCAGGGGCTGGCGGTGATTGTTGCATCCGCTTTCGGTGCCTATATGGCGCTGAATATCGGTGCCAATGACGTTGCCAACAATATGGGGCCGGCTGTCGGGGCAAAGGCGCTCTCCATGCTCGGTGCCATCGCCATTGCCGCTGTGTGCGAAAGTGCTGGCGCCCTGCTTGCCGGTGGCGATGTGGTCTCAACCATTTCGACCGGCATTGTCGATCCGCAGGCGCTTTCGAGTTCGACGATCTTCGTGCGGGCGATGATGGCCGCACTGCTTGCCGCATCCATCTGGGTCAATATCGCCACCTGGATCGGAGCGCCGGTATCGACGACCCATGCCGTTGTCGGCGGCGTCATGGGAGCCGGCATCGTTGCCGCCGGGTTTGGAACGGTCAACTGGCCGACCATGGGCAGTATTGCTGCCAGCTGGGTGATCTCGCCGCTGCTCGGCGGTATTTTCGCCGCCGGCATGCTTGCCTTCATCAAGTGGCGGATCATGTATGTCGATGACAAGCTTGCCGCCGCGCGCACCTGGGTGCCCGTGCTGATCGGCATCATGAGCGCCGCCTTCGCCACCTATCTGGCCCTGAAGGGCCTGAAAAAGGTGATCGCGATCGATCTTTCCCATGCCGTTCTGATCGGCATCGTCGCGGGTATTATCCTCGGTCTCGTCTCTGTGCCCTTCATCAGGCGTCAGTCACGCGGGCTGGAAAACCGCAAGGCGTCGCTGAAAGTCCTGTTCCGTCTGCCGCTGGTGATCTCGGCCGGGCTGCTGTCCTTTGCCCATGGCGCCAATGATGTCGCCAATGCGGTCGGACCGCTGGCGGCAATTGCCTCCGTGCATGAAACGTCTGAAGTGGCCGGTCAGGTGGCGATCCCGCTCTGGGTGATGCTGATCGGAGCGCTCGGAATCTCGTTCGGTCTGGTTCTGTTCGGCCCGAAGCTGATCGGCATGGTCGGCAACCAGATCACCAAACTCAACCCCATGCGTGCCTATTGCGTTGCGCTTTCCGCCGCTGTCACGGTGATTGCCGCGTCGTGGCTCGGCCTGCCGGTCAGCTCGACGCATATTGCCGTTGGCGGTGTGTTCGGCGTCGGTTTCTTTCGGGAGTGGTACATGGAGCGGCGCGCCCAGCAGATCGAGCGCGACCGCCCGGTCTCTGACATGCCGCATCAGGAGCGTACACGCCGCAAGCTGGTGCGCCGCTCGCATTTCATGACCATCATTGCCGCATGGGTGATCACCGTGCCGGCAGCAGCGCTGATGTCCGCCGGCTGTTTCCTGCTCTTGAGAGCGATTGGCTTTTAAGGCGCATCCGGGATAAGCCTTCCCGAAACGGCACGCCGGGGTCAGGATCCGATCGCGGCCTTGATCAGCGCCTTTGCATCATCGCTTGCCCATTCCGCCGGTCCGCTCATCGAGCCCATCAGGCAGCCGTTCGGGTCGATCAGCACCGTTGATGGCAGGCCGAAGGCAAGGCCGTCCTTTTTCAGCGTGTTGAAGGTGGCAAGCGTCGGGTCGTGGTAAAAGGCCAGTGACTGAATGCCGATTTCGTCCATGAAACGGACGGGCTTTTCGTCGCCGCCGGTATCGATGTTGACGGCAACGACCTGGAAGTCATCGCCGCCAAGCTCTTTTTCCAGCGTATCAAGTGCCGGCATTTCCTCGCGGCAGGGAATGCACCATGTGGCCCAGAGATTGAGCAGCACCGTCTTGCCCCTGAAGGCGGAGAGCGTGGTATCGCCGCCTTCCTTATTGAAGGCGAGGTCGGTGACGGGTTTCGGCGTATCGGCAACGACGAAGGCCGCCACCTCGCCGGCGGCCAGCGGCCGCAGTTTTTCGGCCGTGTCCTTCGCGCTCTGGCACTGTCCGGCGCTTGCCGTTTGGTCCGAACCATTGCCAGTGAAGGCATTTTTCACGTATACCGCGACAGCGCCGGCCAAAAGTCCGGCAACAAGTGCGATCATCACCAGTCTGGCGGAGATGAGTTTTTGTCTTTTCTTCGTCATTTCATTCTCCAGATAGGCTCATCATGGCTGACGGCAATTCCTCCAACAAGACCTCCAACCAGATGTGGGGCGGGCGTTTCGCCTCAGGTCCCGATGCGATCATGGAGGAGATAAATGCCTCCATCGGTTTCGACAAGGCACTCTACAATGAGGACATTGACGGTTCTATCGCGCATGCCACCATGCTTGCCGCAAAAGGCATCATTTCGGAAGATGACAGATCCGCGATTGTTGATGGTCTCCAGACAATTCGTCGTGAGATCGAAGCCGGCAGCTTCACCTTCTCCCGTGCGCTTGAAGATATTCACATGAATATCGAAAACCGGCTGCGCGAGATGATCGGACCGGCCGCTGGCCGCCTGCACACGGCGCGCTCGCGCAATGACCAGGTGGCGCTGGACTTCCGCCTCTGGGTCAAGAAGGAGCTGGTGAAGACCGAAGCGGCGCTGACAGGGCTGATCGCCGTCTTTCTCCGTCGCGCCGAAGAACACGCCGAAACGGTGATGCCGGGCTTCACCCATCTGCAGACGGCCCAGCCGGTCACCTTCGGTCATCACTGCATGGCCTATGTGGAAATGTTCGGCCGCGACCGTTCCCGCGTGCGTCACGCCATCGAGCATCTCGATGAAAGCCCGATCGGGGCTGCCGCACTTGCCGGCACCGGTTTTCCGATCGACCGTCACATGACGGCGAAGGCGCTCGGCTTTGCCGGCGGGCCGACCCGCAATTCCATCGATACGGTGTCCGACCGCGATTTCGCGCTGGAATTCCTGTCGCTGGCTTCGATCTGCGGCACGCATCTGTCGCGGCTTGCCGAGGAAATCGTCATCTGGTCGACGCCGCAGTTCAATTTCGTCCGCCTGTCCGACAGTTTTTCCACCGGCTCCTCGATCATGCCGCAGAAGAAAAACCCGGATGCCGCCGAGCTGGTGCGCGCCAAGACCGGCCGCATCAATGGCTCGCTGGTGGCGCTGCTGACGGTGATGAAAGGCCTGCCGCTCGCCTATTCCAAGGACATGCAGGAAGACAAGGAACAGGTCTTCGATGCCGCTGCGAGCCTTGAACTGGCGATTGCCGCGATGACCGGCATGATCGGTGACCTTGCCGTCAATGTCGCGGCGATGAAAAAAGCCGCCGGTTCCGGCTTTTCCACGGCCACGGATCTGGCCGACTGGCTGGTGCGCGAGGCAGGCCTTCCCTTCCGCGATGCCCACCACGCCACCGGCCATGCCGTCGCTCTTGCCGAACAGAAGGGCTGTGACCTCGCCGATCTGTCGCTGGAAGAGCTGCAGGCGATCAATCCGGCGATCACCGCAGGCATTTTCGACGTGCTGACGGTGGAGGCCTCGGTCGCCTCGCGTAAGAGCTTCGGCGGCACGGCGCCCGAAGAGGTGAAGAAGCAGATCGCCTGGTGGAAAGCGCGTAACTGATAAAGCTCCGGTGCGGCGCGATTGAGGGTGCACAAGCGGCCCTCAATCGGCTATCACCAAGTCTAGATCAGAAGGCATAGTCTGCTATAGGGCGATCATGAAGACTTCCACCACCGCCATTCTGGCCATGTTGCTGGCCGCCATCGCACTGACCGCCTGCGGGCGAAAGGGCCCTCTTGAGGTGCCACAGCCGAAAACGCAAGCCCAGGCCGCGCGGGATGCCGAGCGTCAGGCCGCCGACAGCGATCAGCCACAGGTTCAGGTGACGCCGGGCAACAAGCCGATCATTCTTGATGGTTCCGGTGACAATGTCACGCCGGAAAATCTGAACCGCGCGAGCAACAATTCTTTCTTCCTCGATTCGCTCCTCTAGAGCGCCGGAATGACAGGATAAGAACAGCGCTTCATTCATGTGTTTAGCCGCATAACCTTATCGGCCCTTGTTTCGCTCCGGTCGGATTATGCCCCAGAAATTCAGGGTCTCAAGGTGAACCATTTTCACTATTCTGATGGTATTCTCTATGCTGAGGACGTTCCTGTCCCGGCGATCGCTGATGCCGTCGGCACGCCTTTCTATGTCTATTCCACAGCGACGCTGACACGGCACTATCAGGTCTTTGCCAAGGCCTTCGAGGGCACGGATGCGCTGGTCTGTTATGCGATGAAGGCCAATTCCAATCAGGCCGTGCTGAAGACACTGGCAGCGCTTGGCGCCGGCATGGACGTCGTTTCCGAGGGCGAACTGCGCCGCGCGCTTGCTGCCGGCGTGCCGCCGCACAAGATCATGTTCTCCGGCGTTGGCAAGACGGTGCGCGAGATCGATCTGGCGCTGAAGACCGGCATTGCCTGTTTCAACGTCGAAAGCGAACCGGAGCTTGAAGTGCTGAATGCGCGCGCCGAGGCGCTCGGCAAGCGCGCGCCGGTCTCCTTCCGCATCAATCCCGATGTCGACGCCAAGACCCATGCGAAGATCTCGACCGGCAAGAAGGGCGACAAGTTCGGTATTCCCTTCGCCCGGGCCGAGGAGGTCTATGCCAATGCCGCGAAGATGGAAGGCATCCGCATTTCCGGTATCGACATGCATATCGGCAGCCAGATCACCGATCTTTCCCCCTTCAAGGCCGCCTTCCAGCGCCTGGCATCGCTGGTTGAGACGCTGCGTGCCAATGGCCATGAGATCGATCATGTGGATGTCGGCGGTGGGCTCGGTATTCCCTACAAGGGCGACAATGCACCGCCGCCGGATCCGGTCGCCTATGCCGGCGTCGTGCGCGAGGCGCTGGAGGGGCTCAATTGCACCATCGTCACCGAGCCGGGGCGCATGATCGTCGGAAATGCCGGCATCTTCGTCACCGAGGTGATCTATGTGAAGGAGACGGAAGGCAAGAATTTCATCATCACCGATGGCGCGATGAATGATCTGATTCGCCCGACCCTTTACGAAGCCTGGCATGATATCCGCCCGGTAACGCTGAGACCCAAGGCCGATCGCATTGTCGCAGATGTCGTCGGCCCGGTCTGCGAAACCGGCGATTTCCTGGGGCAGGAGCGTGATCTGGAGCGCCCGGAGCCCGGTGATCTTCTGGCCGTCGGCACGGCGGGTGCCTATGGTGCCGTGCAGGCGGGCACGTATAATTCCCGTCTTCTGGTTCCCGAAGTGCTCGTCAATGGCGACCGTTTCCATATCATCCGGCCGCGTGCGACCTATGAAGAGCTGATTGCGCTCGATTCCGTTCCGGACTGGCTCTGACCACACGGTCTTTTGATGCGGAAATGTACCGAAAAGGATGAGCGGGGGTTTACCTCGCTCTCGACACATTGCGCATTATTCTTGATGATGAAATAGGCGCAGCACGTGACATGCGTCGGGGCGAAAGGACGCCATGGCGGAACAGCCGAACGAGACCAGCGCGAAACGTGATGACCTGCCGGAAGATCTGTTGCGGCGGGTGGCGGTCAAGCGCAATCGCGCCAGGCTGTCGCTCTTCATCGATCAGCTGGTGCCGCGCCTTGTCTGGCCGGTCTCGCTGCTTTTCCTGTTTCTCGCCTTGTCCTGGCTTGGCCTTTTCGCCGCGCTGCCTTTTGCAATCAGGCTCGTGCTTCTTGCTGGTCTTGCGGCTGCGTTCGTCGCCAGCCTGTTTCCGCTCCGGCGATTGAAATTCCCGGATCATGCTGCTGGCAATCGCAGGCTGGAGGAAAAGAGCGGACTGGCGCATCAGGCGATCACGCTTCTTGATGACCGTCCGGCCACTGCGTCATCCGAGGCACTTGCGCTCTGGCATGCCCACCGCCGGCGGGTTGCGGCGAAGATCCGCCATCTCGACAGCGGCGTTCCTGCGCCGGATCTGACGCTTTATGATCCTCATGGGCTGCGCGCCATACCGGTCTTTCTGCTGTTCATCGGCTTTTTCTATGCGTCGTCCAGTGACAGTGGACGGATCGCCGACGCATTCGCGCCGCCGGCCCCCGGCCGCGAGACCCTGCTGGCGCTGCGGGTCGATGCCTGGATTTCACCGCCGGCCTATACCGGTGAGGCACCGGTCTATCTGGCGCCTGACGGGGCCGGCGATGCCGTCAGCGTGCCGGCAGGTTCGGTGCTGACCGTGCGGCTTTCCGGCCAGGGCGCCAGTTCGCCGATCCGTTTCGTCGGCAAGGATGGCACGGCGGCTGATCCTGATGACGGTTCGGCGAAGCGCGAAAAGCTGGCCTCCAGTGCGGCTTTCAGTCTGACGGAAGACGGCACGCTGGAGGCGGCAGGCCGGTCCTGGCCGGTGCAGGTGGTGGCCGACCAGCCGCCAGTGATTGCCTTTGCCGGCCGTCCGCGCCGCGCCGCCAATGGCGCGCTGGAGCTTGAATACACGGTCAGCGACGACTATGGCGTGACCAAGGCCTATGCTGACATCAAGCCAGCGGATGCAGACACGAGCGGCGCGATCCCGCTTTATCCTCCGCCGGATTTTCCGCTGAACCTGCCGCGCCGCAACAGCGATGACAACAAGGCTGTCACCAGTCGCGATATCACCGAAAACCCGATGTCCGGCGCGCCGGTGACGATCACGCTCGTCGCCGAGGATGCGCATGGCAATATCGGCCGCTCCCAGCCGGTCAGCACCATTCTGCCGGAGCGCAATTTCCATGAAATGCTGGCGGCCGCCGTTGCCGAACAGCGGCGGATTTTCAGCCTTGATATGCGCGCCATGCCGAAGGCGATCTCCTACAGCGAGGCGATGACGCTGCGGCCTGAGGAAACCATTCCCAACATTACCCATTTTCTGCTGATCAAGTCTGCCCAGACGCGCATGAAGCTTGCCCATGACAAGGCCAGCTATCGTGACGTGGCCGATTATATGTGGCAGATCGCCACGGGAATCGAGGATGGCAGCCTTTCCGATGCCGAGCGGCGCCTGCGCGATGCGCAGGATGCGCTGAGCGAGGCGCTGAAGAACAATGCGTCGGATGCGGAGATCGCCAAGCTGATGGAAGAACTGCGTCAGGCGATGACCGACTATCTTTCGGAAATGGCCAGCCGGATGAAGGATATGCCGCAGGACCAGGCAATTGATCCGGGGCTTCAGGAAATGCTGCGTCAGAACGATCTCTCGAACCTGCTGAACCAGCTGGAGAACCTTGCCCGTTCGGGAGACCGGCAGGCGGCGCAGGATCTTCTGTCGCAATTGCAGCGGATGATGAACAATATCCAGCCGCCCTCATCGGCGGACGCGCGCAACAGTCAGCAGAACTCGAAGATGCGCCAGCAGGTCGACAAGCTTGGCGATCTGATCCAGAAGCAGCAGCAGCTGATGGGCGAGACCCACACGCTCGAACAGCAATTGCAGGATCGCCTCGAATGGGGTGATTTCCAGAGTGATGATGGGCAGGAGGGCAAAAGCGCTGACGGCAGCCAGAAGGCACCGCAGGATATGAGTGCGGACGAATTGCGGGAGGCGCTGAAGCAGCTGCGCGAGCGGCAGGATCAGCTGGGTGAACAGCTCCAGTCGCTCCAGAAGGGGTTGAAGGATCTTGGCGTTCCCGAACAGGACGGCTTCGGCAAGGCCGGCGAGGCGATGAAGGGAGCCTCCGAGGCGCTGGGCGATGGCGAAGGCAGCCAGGCGCTTGATGGCCAGGGCAAGGCATTGCAGGCGCTGCGCGATGGCGCGCAGCAGATGATGATGAGCCTCATGGCCAATGGCCGCGAGGGCGGGCAGGGCGGTTCCATGCCGTTCGGTTTCGGCAATCAGCAGGGCCGTGATCCGCTCGGCCGCAATCCAGGGCAGAACGGCATGGATTTCGGTTCCTCGTCGGTCAAGGTGCCAGATGAAATCACCGTGCAGCGGGCACGCGAAATCCTTGATGCAATCCGCCGCAAGCTCGGCGGTGATGCGGTTCTGCCGAGTGAGCAGCCCTATCTGGAGCGGCTGCTGCAGCCCGATGACACCCAATAAAAAACTGCCCGCACCATGTCTGGTGCCGGGCAGGTTTTGAGGTCTTCTGTCTTGCAGTCGGGAAAGATCAGGCGGCGAGCGCCCGGGCGACGGCGCGGCGGATATCGGGCAGCGCGAAGGGCTTCTGCACCACGTCGATGATCTTTTCCATCAGGTCGTCGGCGCGTTCGCGCTGCTCGGCAAAGCCGGTCATCAGCAGGATCTTCATGCCAGGATGGTTCGAATGGGCGGCATGGGCAAGCGCAATGCCATCCATGATCGGCATGCGCACGTCCGACAGCAGCAGGTCGTAATCGCCTTCCGCCAGAAGCTCCAGTCCTTCCGCACCGTCGCCGGCTTCCACCGTTTCGTGGCCATCAAGGCGCAATGCCCTTGCCACAAAGGCGCGCAGCGATACTTCATCTTCGGTGATCAGGATCCTGGCCATGTCGGTTTCCCGCTTTCTCTGTCTTTCATAAACCTATTTGCTCGCCTGTTGTTCCACAGGCTTTGTTGACAGAGAGATCACCAGAACTTTCTTTGCGAGAAGTAAACATCGCAAAGTCCCGTTCTGCTGTAGTTAACAAGCTGTATTGCAGCTCTTCAGCATCTATTAAGCATCACCCGTAACGACGCCGACAAAGGGCAGTTCGCGGAAGGCGTGAGCCACATCCATGCCATAGCCGACGACGAACTTGTCAGGGCAGCGGAAACCGTAATGATCGGCCTCAAGCGCCTCTTCGCGCTTCTCGTGCTTGTCGAGCAGAACCGCGATCGAAACATTGGCAGCGCCGCGTTCGAACAGCATGTTCTTGGCAAATTGCAGCGTCCGGCCGGATTCGAGAATGTCGTCGATCAGCAGAATATCGCGGCCCTTGACATCGCTGTCTATGTCCTTGACCAGACGCACGCCCTGGCTCACAGTTCCTGTGCCGTAGCTTGAAAGCGTCATGAATTCCACTTCCGGGGCCAGGCCGGATTTGTGCAGGGCGCGGATGAGATCGGCCGCGAAAACGAAAGAGCCCTTGAGGATGGCGATCACCAGCAGATCTCTCACCGGGCCCGAGGCGATCTCGACCGCCAGCTCCTCATTGCGAGCCGCAATGGTTTCGGCGCTGTAGAGTTCCTCGATCTTTTTTCCGCGTACAACGTGCATCAACATGCTCCCTGGGTAAGCCTAGATCAGGGTTATTAGTGTTTTTATCTGCCGGTAGCAATCTTGCCGGTCGCAATCGCCGGACTTGCAGGGCAAAGAGCGGTGGAAAGTTGTATTTTGGCGCCATGCGACAGGAAGGTCGGGAATAGGGCGTCTGTCGCATCATGTTTACCGGCTGTTAATCATGATCGTTAACATGGAGGTCCAGATGCAAAAGCGACACGGTCGGGAAGCGATGGCTTTGATCCATTTCGAAAATGTTGGACTGCGCTATGGGATGGGCCCGGAAATTCTCCGCGACCTGACCTTCGATATACCAAAGAATTCCTTTCAGTTCCTGACCGGCCCCTCCGGTGCCGGCAAGACCACGCTCTTGCGGCTGATGCTGATGGCGTTGCAGCCGACCCGTGGGCTGATCCGGCTGTT
The DNA here is from genome assembly GCF_013184775.1 of Martelella sp. HB161492. Lineage (GTDB taxonomy): Bacteria > Pseudomonadota > Alphaproteobacteria > Rhizobiales > Rhizobiaceae > Martelella. The sequence goes on along the minus strand of NZ_JAATVV010000001.1, from coordinate 296,010 downwards.
CGGGCGTGATGTCGCCGTCATCCCGCGCAAGGAATTTCCCATGCTGCGCCGCCGGGTCGGTATCGTGTTCCAGGATTTTCGCCTGCTTGACCATCTGACGACCTATGAAAATGTCGCGCTGCCGCTCAGGGTGCGCGGCAAGGACGAGATGGCCTATCGCTCTGATGTGATCGAGCTTTTGCGCTGGGTCGGACTTGGCGACCGGCTGCATGTCAGACCGCCGGTTCTGTCCGGCGGTGAAAAGCAGCGTGTGGCGATCGCACGCGCGCTGATTGATCAGCCGGAAGTGCTGCTGGCCGACGAGCCGACCGGCAATGTCGATCCGCCCATGGCGCGGCGGATCTTGAGCCTGTTCGTCGAGCTCAACCGGCTCGGCACGGCGGTGGTGATCGCCACCCATGATATCGCGCTGATGGACCGTTATGATGCCCGCCGAATGATCCTTTCGGAAGGAAGACTTGAGATCTATGAGTAGCCCGCCCCGCAAACAGAAAAGCCGCGCAACCGGCCGTGATGACAGGGTTCGGCAGGGCACGCCCCGGGCTGCTCCGGCGCCGGTGGCGCCGGCACCCGAGCGGCCTTCGCCAATCGTGCCGCCGGGCAATGTCCAGTCGCGGGCGCTGATGGCGGTGATTGCGATCATGTCCTTTCTGGCCTGCCTCACCCTCGGCGGGGTTTCCATGGTGCGCGCGACGGCCTCAGCCTGGCAGGGCGGCATTTCCCGCGAGATCACGATCCAGATCAAGCCGTCCGAAGGCCGCGACATGAATGCTGATCTTCTCAAGGCGCGCGATATTGCCCTGCAATTCGTCGGCACGCTGGACGGGCGGATTGTCGATGAGGCGGCAACGGAGCGCTTGCTGGAGCCCTGGCTCGGAACCGGGCTGGATTTTGATGAGCTGCCGGTGCCGCGCCTGGTCATCGTCACCATTGACGAGTCGAACCCGCCCGATTTTGCCGCCATGGGCAAGGCGCTCACCGATGCGCTTCCCAATGCCTATCTCGACGATCACCGCGCCTGGGTCGACCGGCTTTCCGCCATGGCGGATGCGACGACCAGTATTGGCGTGGCAATCATGGCGCTGGTCTTCTTCGCCATGATCCTGACGGTGATCTTTGCCACGCGCGGCGCACTGGCCGGCAGCCGCAATATTGTCGAGGTGCTGCATTTCGTCGGCGCGGAAAGCGCGTTCGTCGCCAACCAGTTTCAGCGGCATTTCTTCCGCATCGCGCTGAAGGGCGCGATCACCGGCGGAGTGCTGGTCTGCCTGTTCTTCTTTGCGGTCGGTTTCTGGCAGGGCCATTATCTGGCAACACCGGGGGCCGATCAGACAACGGCGCTCTTCGGTGCCATTTCGGTCGGATCCGGCGCCTATTTCGGTATCGCGCTGACGATCCTGATGATCTCGGTTCTGTCGACGCTGACAGCCCGGATCACGGTCATCAGAACAATCCGCGAAATCGACCTTGTCCGCTCAGATCCCGAGCGTCTCGACGGGCTTTGAGCAAGCGGCCTTTCAATGGGGGATGATCAGGAAGACGGCGCGGCCCCGAAAGGGGGAGCGCCGCCTGCGGATATGCCGGGGAAAACCGGGAAATGGCGATGTCGCCGTTTGTTGCCCCGAATGCGCCATAGTAAGCGTGTCTGTCCCTTGACTTGTGCTCGGTTCTGACGCTGTTTCATCGGCCTTGAGATCAGGAGCAACAGCCGCTTCGAAACAGGAGCAGAGGCGGTGAACCGGTGTGCGATTGCCGGTCAATTAAAATGAAATGCAGATCCGTAAGGATCTGAACCGAAAGGAGTGCTGCGTGCAGCATCGGCAGAACGAAACAGGCGAAAACGCAGCGGCGTCAGCGAAGACGGCAAAGCCGCTGCGGCGGCTTCTTGGCCGGGTTTTCGGGGTGGCCATTGTTGTGCTGATCCTGGTTGCGGCAGGTTTCGTCTGGTTTTCCGCGAATGTTCTGAGTGCGCGCAAGCCAGATCTTGCCAATATCGATGCGATCATCGTTCTGACGGGCGGTTCACACCGGATCGAGGCGGGACTTGAGCTGCTGGACAAAGGTGTGGGCGACCGTCTGCTGATTTCCGGCGTCAATCCGTCGACAAGCCGTGAGAGCATTCGCCGGGTGACCGGTTCGGATGGCAGCCTGTTCGACTGCTGCGTCGATGTCGGCTATGAAGCTCTGAACACGCGCGGCAATGCCAGCGAAGCTGCCCGATGGATCCGGGCGCATGACTACCGGCGCATCCTGATTGTCACGAGCAGCTATCACCTGCCGCGCAGCCTGTTCGAGATGCGCACGCTTGATCCCGAAACCGTTTACGTCGGCTATCCCGTCGATCTCGATCTTGAAGGCTCTGCCTGGTACGCAAATCCGCGCCTGCTGCGGCTTCTGGCCACCGAATATCTGAAATATATCGGCGCGCATATTCGCGTCTATGCCGGGGTCGATCGGGCCATGGCAATGCTGGCGAACGGACGCTGAGCGCTGTCGTCACCTCGTGTTTCCTCGCCGCGCGCAAACCGTGTCAGCAACAGGCGGAGAAAACCGGTTTCCACTTTCTGCGGATTTGCTCTAGAGAGTGTCCTGTCCCAACTGAAGCATAGGCTCTGGCATGACGGCGTTGCGATCGATCGCGTTCAATATTGCATTTTATCTGGGAACGGCTGTGCGCATGATCGTGCTGTCGCCATTCTACTTCGCGGTTTCGCGCAAGCGCGCCTATCGCACCGTGGTGCAGGGCTGGGCGGCGTCGATCAATCGGCAGATGCAGTTTTATGCCGGTGCCGGCTTTACCATCGAGGGGCTGGAGAACCTGCCCAAGGGCGCCTGCATTATCGCGCCGAAGCATCAGTCTGCCTGGGACACGGTGCTGCTTCTGCCCTGGATTGACGATGCGGTTTTCATGCTGAAGCGCGAATTGCTGCAATTGCCGCTTTTCGGCTGGTATCTGAAGAAACAGCGCCAGATCGGGGTTGACCGTGCTGCCAAGGGGGCTGCCATGGCTGAGGTCATGGCCCGCACCAAGGCCGAGCTTGAGACCGGACGCCAGCTGATCATCTTCCCGGAAGGAACACGCCGTCCGCCCGGCGCCGAACCTGATTACAAGCGCGGTATTGTCCGCCTCTACAAGGATCTCGGCATTCCCGTCGTGCCGGTGGTCATGCATCCCGGCCTGTTCTGGCCGCGCGGCAACTGGCGCCGGCAGGGCGGGCATTTCACCGTCCGCATTCTTCCGGCGATCGCGCCGGGCCTTGATGGCAAGGTCTTCTTCAAGGAACTGGTTGAGACCATGGAGCGCGAAAGCGACCGCCTGCTGGTGGAAACGGTTGCCGAAAATCCGCAGCTGAAGCTGCCGCCGGAAACGGTGGCCCGTCTGGAGGCGCTCAAACAGGGTGTGTCCATCTGACCGGTTCTGGCGCAACTGTGCGAAAACCGGGCAGCTGCCGCCAAGCGAAAGCGCCGTGCGTCCTTTTGGACGCACCGTGATGTTCTATCTTATTGAATCTACATATCGTTCTTTTCGAAAATCGATTCCGATCTTCGGGCCGATGCGCTAGATATGGCGGTAGCGCGCGATTGCCCCGCGTTCAAGTGCTGCGCAGGTCAGCTTATCCAGCCCGAAGCGGTCACGGAAAAGCTGCAGCAGGCGGATTTCCTCCGGCCGCACCTTGTGATCGACGGCCATGATTTCCACGGCCAGGGCATAGGCGGTGTCGTAAAGTCGCGCCGGCAGAACATCCTTGATGATTTCGAGCGCGATCTCCATGCCTTCGGGACCGGAGAGAATATCGGCGCAGGCATGGGCAACATCGGTGATCCGCTCTTCGTCAAAGCCTTCGAAAATCGGCAGTGAACGGGTCACAAGACCGATCCGCCGCAGTTCCGTGTCACTCATGCCGTTGTCGACGGCAGAGGCCATCACCATGACATAGATGAGGGCATCGTAGTGGTTGAGCGGTGTCCTTGTGGTGTTTTGCATGGTGTCTCGTCCCTGAAATGCTATTGGCTGGCCCAGATGATGCGGGCAATCCATTCGACGTCTGAAAGGTCGAATGTTCTGTTGGGGTGTTCCGGATTGAGCGACATGACCTCGACCTGAACGCTTGAACGCCGTGCCAGCACCTTGGCCATGACCTCGCCCTCGCAGGTCTTCAGCACGATGCGGTCGCCCTTGCGGGTCTGGCTGTTGGGGTCAACAATCAGCACGTCGCCGTCGCGGTAGAGTGGCATCATGCTGTCGCCCTGAACTTCCAGGGCATAGACGCCCGGTCCCGGTCCGATCGACGTCGGGAAATCGACCATGTCCCAGCCCTGGCCGGCCGGAAAGCCGCCATCGTCGAAGAACCCGCCGGAGCCTGCCTGGGCAAAACCCAGGAGCGGAATGGTGCTCTGCTGGGGCGGGAAGCTGCCGGAAGGGGTGGCACTGCCGTGCCGGGCGAGGGCGAAGAACACTTCCGGATCCGTCTGGGTGGCTTCAAGCACCTTGGACAGTGATTCCGTCGACGGCCAGCGCAGCCTGCCATCGGGGCCAAGGCGTTTCGAACGGTTGAATGAGGTTGGGTCCAGCCCGGCGCGGCGCGCGAGCCCGGAAGCCGTCAGCTTGTGTTGGGCGGCCAGCGTGTCGATCGCGGACCAGATCATCTCATGCGAAAGCATTGGCGCCGCCTTCGGTCACACCGTCTTCAAAACAATATTTGTTCGTCGAAATCTAGACAAGACCGATGGATTCGTAAAGATGCCGTCAGGATTTTATTCCTGACGGCCTGTTTTGCCGTCAGGCGACCATTGCCATGTTGACCTTGCCAAGCTGGATGACCGCCTGGGTGCGGCTGTCGACATTGAGTTTCAGCAGAATGGCGGAGACATGCGCCTTGATCGTCGCTTCCGAGACGCCGAGCTCATAGGCGATCTGCTTGTTGAGCAGGCCTTCGCAGAGCATGCGCAGCACCCGCGACTGCTGCGGCGTGAGGCTTTTCAGCCGTTCGAGCATATCGGCGACGTCAGGATCGGTTTCGGCCGAGCCGTCATAGGATTCCGGCAGGTAGGTGCCGCCGCTCAGAACCGTGCGGATGCCCGTGCGCAATTCGTCAAGTCCGGCGGATTTCGAGATGAAGCCCGAGGCGCCAAGTGCCAGCGCCCGCCTGATCGTGGCGCTGTCGTCACTGGCAGAGACAACGACAATCGGCAGGGACGGATATTCGGCGCGCAACGTCATCAGGCCGGAAAAGCCGCTGACGCCGGGCATGGAGAGGTCGAGCAGCATGAGATCGGCATCGGCATTTTCGGCGGCGGCGGCACGTGCGCCCTCAAAATCACCGGCTTCCACGACAGCGTAGTAAGCTGCCATGCCGCCAATGGCCTGTTTCAGCGCACCGCGAAAAAGAGGATGGTCATCAGCGATCAGGATCGTTTGTGCGGTCATCTCATGCCCCCTCCCAAAGGCAGTTGTACAACCAAGGTCTTAAGACCATTCCTTAGCTCTAAAATGGCTAGATTTCAACAAAAGGGCCGGCAGTGACGGCAAATTCTCAGCTAATGTCATATTTATCCCCGTAAATGCGTCGATCAGTCGCGGGTTCCGCCTGTCCCTGCACTGTTTTTCTGCGCTGCCGCATGGACTTTCAAGGCGCAATGCGGCACATGCTGGCACGAAGATGGAAAGGGAGCCGGATCCATGGATCGTGTGATCTACAAGATCGTTTCGGCCGCTGAGTGGCGGGCGGCAAAAGCCGCCGGACGTTTCGATGGCGCAGCCATCGATCTTTCCGACGGCTTTATTCATTTCTCAACCGAAAGTCAGGTGGTCGAGACGGCGCACCGGCATTTTGCCGGCAAGACGGATCTCCTGCTTGTCGGTGTCGATGCAGCCCTTCTCGGTGCGGCACTGAAATACGAGATTTCCCGCGGCGGCAAGCCCTTTCCCCATCTCTATGCGCCGCTGGATTTCGGCGCTGTTGTACTGGAGCGCGCCTTGCCGATCGGCGCCGACGGGCTTCATGATTTTACGGGACTTCTGCCATGATCAATCCGTTCAAGCTTGGTGCGCGCCAGGCTGTTTTTCTGCTCGATCCAGAACGCGCCCATGCGCTGACGCTGACGGGGATTGGAACCGGTCTTCTGCCGCGTGCCTGTCACGCATCAGATCCGCGCCTGGCCGTGACCTTGGCAGGTCTGTCCTTTGCCAATCCGCTTGGCGTTGCCGCTGGTCTCGACAAGAATGGTGAGGCGATTGACGGGCTGTTCGGCCTTGGTTTCGGGCATGTCGAGGTTGGCACGGTAACGCCCAAGCCGCAGCCGGGCAATCCGAAGCCGCGTCTGTTCCGGCTGGTCGCGGACGAGGCGGTCATCAACCGCATGGGCTTCAACAATGAGGGCCACGAGGCGCTGGCGGCAAACGTCGCCCGCGCCAAGCGTCGCGGGGTGCTGGGCATCAATATCGGCGCCAACAAGACCAGCGAGGACCGTATTGCCGACTATGTCGCCGGTACGACGCGGTTTGCCGCCATGGCCGATTACCTGACGGTCAATATTTCGTCACCCAATACGCCGGGCCTGCGCAATCTTCAGGCGCGCAGCGAACTTGCGACCCTGCTGTCACGCGTGCTTGAAGCCCGCGCCGCCGCAACGGCGCAGCCGCCGGTCTTTCTGAAGATCGCGCCCGATCTGGATCAGGCCGAGCTTGACGACGTTGCCGCAGAGGTTCTGGCACAGAAGCTTGATGGCATCATCGTGTCGAATACCACACTTGCACGCGACGGGCTGAGATCGGCAAAGCTCGCCGGTGAGGCTGGCGGACTCTCCGGTGCGCCACTGTTCGAGCGCTCGACGGCGGTTCTGGCGGGGATGCGGCAGCGGCTGGGGCCTGACATGGCGATCATCGGTGTCGGTGGCGTTTCCACCGGTGCGCGGGCGCTGGAGAAGATCCGTGCGGGTGCCGATCTGGTGCAGATCTATTCCGGCATGGTCTATGAAGGACCGAAGCTGATCTCCGACGGCCTTTCGGCCATGGTTGCGGCACTGGAAAAGGCCGGCGCCGGCAATCTTCGCGCCCTTCGTGACGAAAGCGTTGCCGAATGGGCGGCAAAACGCTTCTAGAGCCACGCTTATCACAACGGACGGCTACTGGCTGAGGCACATGGACCAGAAGTTCTGGTTGCCCGAATTGGGGCTGTCAGCCCGGGCAACGCCAACATGGCGGTAATCGCCCAGCATGTTTTCCAGATGTTTGGGCGAGTTGACCCAGGCCTGAAAGGCGCGTTCCGGCGTTGCCTGATGCATGGCAATGTTTTCCGATGCCGGCAGCGGCACGCCCATGCGCTTGAAGCGCTGCAGCGGGTTTTCACTGCGGCTGGTCACGTGGTTCATCTTGTCGGCGAGCGCCATGCGCTTGGCCTGATCGATCGCGGTGGCGGCGCAGACGCGTGAGGCGCTGAGCGGCGGCAATCCGTGGCGCTGGCGCAGCGCGTTGACCATCGGCAGGAAGGTTGCCGTCATATCCTCGGCACGCACGCTGCCGGACGGCATCGGGGCGTTGCCGGAGCCTGAAAACAGGCTGCAGCCGGACAGAAGCAGGGCGAGGCTGCCGACCAGAACGGTGCGGCGGCCGGTGAGGGATGATGAGATGGTCAACGGCGATAACTCAGGATACGGATGATGATGAAGACGGGCAGCACGACGCTCAGCCCGATCAGGAGATAGCGGCCGATCTCGCCAAGCGCGCTGAAGCCGCGATACCAGAGGCTTCGGAAGAAGTCGATGATGCCATGGAAAAGATCGGCCGGGTGAATGCCGAGCGCGGAGAGCACGAAGCCGACGATCAGCGACAGGACAAGCAGCTTCACGATCGTTCCCGCCACCGTGCCGCCGAGGAATCTGTTCACGTCATTGCCCATCATCAGGTCTCCGTTTCCTGCCACAGATAAAGCGCCTTTGCGGCCCATTCAAGATGGCAGCGCCGATGTGCGAAAAGCACTTGCCTTTTGATGCGGCATCGGCGAATGGCTTTCAGCTTCCATCGGTTTTCTGACATGAATGCATCCTTCCTTTCCTCTGGTGATCTGATTGCAGATCGCCGCGCTGATTATGCCCGCATGCTTGACGAGGCGGGCGATTTTTCCGCTGCAGCAGATCTGATGCTGCAGGCGCTTGAGCTTGTGCCCGACTGGCCGGCCGGACTGGCGCTTCTGGCTGCCTATCAGGAACATGCCGGAGACATTGCCGGCGCAATCGTCAGCTGGACGCGGCTCGATCAACTTGATCGCGACGACATTTTTGCAGCAAGGCTGAAGCTTGCGGTTCTGGGGGCCGCAAGCGCGCCGCGGCATCCGCCCGGCCGCTATGTCGAGGCGCTGTTTGACAGCTATGCCGACCGGTTTGATGAAGCGCTTGTCGAACGGCTCGATTATTCATCGCCGGAGCGGCTCGCGCGGCTGCTGAATGCTGCGATCGGGACCGGGCGCCGTTTTTCATGTGCAGTCGATCTTGGCTGTGGAACCGGCCTGTCCGGCGAGGTGCTGCGTGCGCGTGTTGTGCGGCTGGAAGGTTTCGACCTGTCGCAGAACATGCTGGCCAAGGCGGAGGAGAAGGGGCTCTATGACCACCTCGCACAGGCCGATCTGCTGGCGCCGCCGCTGACCAGCGGGCTGTTTTCCGACGAGGGCGGCGAAGGGCGCGCCGATCTGGTCATGGCTGCTGACGTGCTGATGTATCTTGGTGCATTGGAGACCTGTTTCCAGAATATCATGCGGCTGATGACGCCGGACGGCCTGTTGCTGTTTTCGGTCGAAGATGGCGGCACTGCGGCCAGTTTCGCCCTGCAGCCCTCGCTGCGCTATGCCCATGCGCATCACTATGTCGAGACCACGCTGGCCGATTATGGCTTTGTTCTTCTGGCCGAAGAGCGTGCTGCACTGCGCAAGGATGGCGGTGAGCCGGTGCATGGCATCCTGTTTCTTGCGGCCAGAACGGACCGGACGCAGTAAAATTGCCAATTGCATTATAGGTCAGCTTTGCTGACTTATTTCGCTTGCAATCCCTGCATTCCTTGCGCATCATCAAGCCATAGAGACACCGAAACAGGTGATCCGGTCTCCGGGACGGGACCTTGGGCCGCAGGGGCGGCGGGACGGGTATAAAGACAATTCACGCGAAGAATGTGGGCATCGCCATTTGGCGAGCGGGCCCAGCGACGGAGTTTATCCATGGCGAATATCAGCGCCGGTTTCTGGAATGACAATCCCGCGCGTCACACCCTGGCTGAAGATATTCAGGGCATACTGACCGGCTCGATGGTGGCCGCACTCGGGCTCTATATCCTCGGCAAGGCCGGGCTTTTGACCGGCGGTACGGCGGGTCTTGCCTTTCTTGCCCATTATGGCTGGGGGCTCAATTTCGGCCTGATGTTCTTCCTGTTCAATCTGCCCTTCTACTGGCTCTCCTTCCGGCGCATGGGGCTGGATTTCACCCTGAAGACCTTCATCGCCATTGCCATCACCTCCGTCCTCACGGACCTTCAGTCCCGGTTCTTCGAAATCGGTGCCATCCAGCCGCTCTGGGGCGCCGTGCTCGGTGGGCTTCTTGTTGGCTATGGCCTGCTTGCGCTTTATCGTCACCGCGCCAGCCTTGGCGGTATGGGCATATTGGCGATCTATGTCCAGGAGCGTTTCGGCATTCGCGCCGGTCTGGTCCAGCTGGCGTTTGATGCCTGTGTCATGGTTGCCGCTTTCGGTGTTGCCGATGTGAAGCTGGTGGCACTTTCCGTCATCTCGGCGGCGATCATGAATATCTTCATCGCCTTCAATCACCGGGCCGACCGTTACATCGCCTTGCGCTGATATCTGCACGAGGCGGGGCGCGCGAAGCCGTTTGACCTCGGGCGCATTTCGCGCCAATAAGGGGCCGGGAAACCGGCCGCCAGGCGGCCCTCATCGGAGCCAGAAAACCTTGTCCGAGAACAGATTCTTGTCCGGCATCACCATCTCCACGCCGGAAAACCATTCCTTTCTTGAGGATCTGCAGGGGCTTGTCACAGGCTCCATGCTGAATTGCATGGGCATTCTGGTGCTCAAAGCCGGCGGGCTTCTGACCGGCGGCACGGCGGGCCTTGCCTTTCTCGCCTTTTATGCAACGGGGATCAGCTTCGGCCTCGCTTTCTTTGTCGTCAATCTGCCGTTTTACTATTTTGCCTGGCGCCGGCTTGGGCTGTTCTTCACCTTCAAGACCTTTGCGGCCGTCGGCCTGACCTCGCTGCTGACGGCGATCGTGCCGCGGTTTCTGGTGCTCGGCGATACCCATCCGCTGGCCGGAGCGCTGTTTGGCGGCATTCTTGTCGGGGCGGGGCTGCTGGTGCTGTTCCGTCATGGCGCCAGCCTCGGCGGTTTCGGCATACTGGCGCTCTATATTCAGGACCGCTTCGGCATCAAGGCGGGCTATATCCAGTTCTGCCTCGATGGCATGGTGCTGATTGCCTCCTTCTTCGTCGCCAGCCCCCTGATCATCATTTGCTCGGTTGTCGGTGCCGTGGTGATCAATGTCGTCCTGGCCATCAACCATCGGCGCGACCGCTATATTGCCATGTAAGGCGATTTGGCGCTGGCATTTGCCGCGGCTTCTGTCATGGTGACGCCATGAACGAAACGGAAACAATCCCGCTTTCCGCGGCGGCGGTCTTGCCGGAGCGCTTCGCCGTCTGGTTCAAGGCAAAGGGCTGGCAGCCGCGCCCGCATCAGCTGTCATTGCTGGATCGCGCCGGCGCCGGCGAGGATATGCTGCTGATCGCGCCGACAGGAGCGGGCAAGACGCTGGCCGGCTTTCTGCCAAGCCTTGTCGATCTTGCCGCCCGGGGAAAGGCGAAGCCCGGCACCCGGCCCCCCGGTATTCACACGCTCTATATCTCACCGCTGAAGGCGCTGGCCGTCGATATTGCCCGCAATCTCGAAACCCCGGTCACTGACATGGGATTGCCTGTCGCGATCGAAACCCGCACGGGTGATACGCCGCAGGCCAAGCGGCAGCGCCAGAAGCTGAGACCGCCGGACATCCTGCTGACCACGCCCGAGCAGCTCGCTCTGCTGATTGCCGGAACCGATGCGGATCGTTTCTTTGCCGATCTCCGCTATGTGATTTTCGACGAGCTGCATTCGCTGGTGACCTCCAAGCGCGGGCATCTTCTGGCGCTCGGCCTTGCCCGGCTGCGCCGGCTGGCGCCGAAGATGACGGCGATCGGTCTGTCGGCAACCGTGTCTGATCCGATGGAGCTGCAGCGCTGGCTGAAACCGCAGGATGGCGATGAGGATGATCCGCCCCATGCCGGGCTGATCACGGTTGCCGGCGGCGCCAGGCCCGAGATCACTATTCTGAGCGCCTCCGAGCGGATTCCCTGGTCAGGCCATTCCGCCCGCTATGCGGTGGCGGATGTCTATGGCGAACTCAAGCGGCGGACGATGACGCTGATCTTCGTCAACACCCGTTCGCAGGCCGAGCTGCTGTTTCAGGAATTATGGACGATCAACGAGGATAATCTGCCGATTGCCCTGCATCATGGCTCGCTGGATGCCGGCCAGCGCCGCAAGGTCGAGGCGGCGATGGCGGCCGGGCGTCTGCGCGCCGTCGTCGCCACATCGACGCTGGATCTCGGTATTGACTGGGGCGATGTCGATCTCGTCATCCATGTCGGCGCGCCGAAGGGAGCGAGCCGGCTGGCCCAGCGTATCGGCCGCGCCAATCACCGCATGGATGAACCGAGCCGTGCCATTCTCGTTCCCGCCAACCGTTTCGAGGTGATGGAGTGCCAGGCGGCGCTCGATGCCAATTATGTCGGCGCGCAGGATACCAGCCCCATTGGCGCGGGTGCGCTCGATGTCCTGGCGCAGCATGTGCTTGGCATGGCCTGTGCGGCACCCTTTGCGGCCGAGGCGCTGTTTGCCGAGGTGATTTCCGCCATGCCCTACCGGCATCTGACCCGGACCACGTTTGAGCGCGTGGTGGATTTTGTTGCCACCGGCGGCTATGCGCTGCGCGCCTATGAGCGCTATGCCAAGATCCGCCGCCAAAAGGACGGGCTGTGGCGGATCGCCAATCCTGAGATCGCCCGGCAATACCGTCTGAACATCGGTACCATCATCGAGATGCCGATGCTGAATATCCGCATGGTGAAGCCCGGCAAGCGCAGCGCTGCCGCGCGCGGCGGTCCGGTTCTGGGGCAGCTGGAGGAATATTTCGTCGAAGGGCTGACGCCGGGCGATACGTTTCTCTTCGCCGGCAAGGTCCTGCGTTTTGAGGGCTTGCGGGAGAACGAGTGTCTGGCCTCTGCCGCCTATGCAGCCGATCCGAAGATCCCGGCCTATGCCGGGGGCAAGTTTCCGCTGTCGACCTATCTGGCAGACGGCGTGCGCGCCATGCTGGATGATCCCGCGCGCCGTGCGGTTCTGCCGCCTGCCGTGCGGGAATGGCTGCGCCTGCAAAGCGAGCATTCGCATCTGCCGAAGCGGGATGAGCTGCTGATCGAGACCTTTCCGCTGGCAAGCCGCTTCTATCTGGTCGCCTATCCCTTCGAGGGGCGGCTGGCGCATCAGACGCTCGGCATGCTTTTGACCAGGCGGCTTGAGCGCCTCGGTGCCCAGCCGCTCGGCTTTGTCTCGACCGATTACTCGATCGCGGTCTGGGGCCTTGAGGATCTGGGTGCGATGATTGCGGCGCGGTCGCTGAGACTTGCCGATCTTTTTGACGAGGACATGCTGGGCGATGATCTGGAAGCCTGGCTTGATGAAAGCTTCATGCTGAAACGGTCCTTCCGCAACTGCGCGGTGATTGCCGGCCTGATCGAAAGGCGGCATCCGGGCAAAGAAAAGAGCGGACGGCAGGTGACGGTCTCGACCGATCTCGTCTATGACGTGCTCAGAAGCCATGAGCCGGACCATATCCTGCTCGAGGCCACGCGCGCCGATGCCGCCGCCGGGCTGCTCGATATCGCCCGGCTCGGTGCCATGCTGAAGCGGATAAAGGGGCATCTGAGCCATTATCGGCTGGCACGGGTGTCGCCACTTGCGATACCGGTTCTTCTGGAGATCGGCCGCGAGAGTGTGAATGGCGGTGCAGGCGATCAACTGCTAAATGAGGCGGTTGAGGATATTCTGGCCGCAATCGGTGAGACGGACGCATGAAAATGAATGCGAGGCAGGACGAGGCGCGCATTGGGACCATGACTGCGACGGGCGCGTTCTGCGGTCATGCCCTCGTTTGCGATCCTTCGGGCGCGGCGTTCTTTCCTGAACTGTCGCTGCTGGTGGTCTCCGATCTGCATCTGGAGCGCGGTGCGGCGCACGCCCGGCGCGGTTCGCTTCTGCCGCCCTATGATACGCGCCTTTCGCTGTCGCGACTGGCGTCCGTCATTGACCGCTATCAGCCGCAGCGCGTTGTTTCGCTTGGCGACAGCTTTCACGATCGACGCGGATCCGCCGAAATGCAGGATCATTCCCGCCAGCTCCTGTCCGGGCTGGTGGAAGGGCGTGACTGGGTCTGGATCAATGGCAATCATGATCCCGATGGCGTGGCAGATCTTCCCGGCCGGGCTCTGGATCAATGGGATTTTGCCGGGCTTTGCTTTCGCCATGAGCCAGGGCCCGGTCTCGCCGAGATCTGCGGCCATCTTCACCCGTCGGCGACGCTGCGCCGCCGCGACAAAAACGTGCGCCGCCCATGCTTTGCCATGGACGACAAACGGCTGATGCTGCCTGCCTTTGCCACGCTTGCTGGCGGGTTGGACCTGAAGCACCGCGCCTTTGCCGGCCTGTTTGCGAAAGACCGGCTGACTGTCCATCTGCTTGGCGCGGACCGGGTTTATTCCCTGCCGTTCAACCGGTTGTCCGGCTGATATCCATTCACGGCTTGCGGAATATGACGCTGGCGATCCAGCCTGACAGCAGCGCCAGCGCCACGGTTGCCAGCCCGTAGGGCAGGGGGTGGTTGTGGGCTGCCTCGGTGAGCTGCTGTTCCAGTCCTGTCTTGACCACGCGCAGCGGCAGGCCCGCCGTCGCGATCAGCTCGCCGTTGCGATAGAGGAAGGCCTCAACACTGTGAGGGCCTTCGGGAATGTTGACCGAAATCATCAGGCTGGCGCGGAACAGGCTGTTGGAGACGAATTTCACGCCATGCTCATCGGCATTGTAGAGCCCATGGCCACTATTCAGCCGGAGCAGGGCATCACGAAATTGCGGGATGTCGGAGGCCGAGCCGACATAGTTGATTGCGGGAAGCCTGAGATTGTTGATGCCGATGCCCTGATTGATCATCGCTGCATCGCTGGAAATCTCGTTCAGCGGTTTTGTGCTGGAGATGGAATAAAATCGCGGGACCTGACCGAAGGTTACTGCCTTGCGGTTGATCCAGATGCCGAAGAAGCGGTCTTTCTCGCGGACATCGGCCTGGGCCTTCGGGCCTTCCAGCACCACGACGATGTCATAATCGCCGTCTTTCAGAAGCTTGGGCCTGGCATTGTTAACGGCGCCGAAAACGGTCAGCGTTGCCCCGGAGAAATCCGATGTGATGGCGATCTCGCTGGTTGACGTGCCAAGTTCCAGCGATTCTGCCGGCAGGGCCGTGGTATCGGCAGGCGGCGCGGTCGGGACCTGCGCAGATGCGATCCCGGCAAGCGGCAGCAGGAGAACGGCGGCGGCAAGCAAGGCTCTCATTCCGGCGCCCCCGCAAAGACAACCGAATAGAAATCGCCGGGCGTGATGACGAGGTTGAAGGCGAGGCGGATGCCGACAGCCAGAATCAGCAGCGCCAGCAGCGCGCGCAGCTGTTCGCCTTTCAGCTTCTGGCCGACGCGCACGCCATATTGCGCACCGACCACGCTCGAAATCATCAGGGTCGCGGCGAGAACGATATCGACCGAATAGTTGGTGGTGGCCTGCACGACGGTGGTGTAGGCGGAGACAAAAATGATCTGGAACAGCGAGGTGCCGACGACGATGTTGGTCGGGATGCGCAGCAGATAGATCATCGCCGGCACCATGATGAAGCCGCCGCCAATGCCGAGGGCGGAGGTCATGACACCGATCGTCGCGCCCAGAAGCAGCACCGGAATGACGCTGAGATAAAGCTTCGATTTTTTGAAGCGCATCTTGAAGGGCAGGCGGTGGATCCAGTTATGCTGTCCCGGGCGGCGCAGCTGCACGGGCTGCTTCATCGCCGCGCGGCGGATCGCGCGCACGCTCTCAACCATCATCAGCGACCCGATGGAGGTCAGCAGCACGACATAGAGGATCGACACGACGAGATCGAGCTGGCCGAGCCGGCGCAGCAGCGAAAACAGCCAGATGCCGATTGTGGCACCGACGATACCGCCGGTCAGCAGCACGGAGCCGAGCTTCAGGTCCAGAGAACCGCGGCGGAAATGGGTGATGGTGCCGGAGACCGAAGACGCAACCACCTGGCTTGTGCCGGTTGCAACGGCGACCACGGGCGGGATGTGATAGAAAATCAGCAGCGGCGTGATCAGAAAACCGCCCCCCACACCGAACATGCCCGAGAGGAACCCGACAGCTGCTCCCATGCCGAGGATGATAAAAATGTTGACCGACAGTTCGGCGATCGGAAGATAGATCGTCACGGACTTTCCTCGAATGCACGGTTTTACCCGATCTCGCGCGCGCGACGCTGACGCTTTTCTGTCCCTGGCGAGTGGACGGGTTCGTTCTTAATGCGCCTGATAGGCAGTCAAGTCAATCAACCCGTAAGCGCGTCGGCCGCGCGCTTTTCTGCCGTCAGGCGCTTTGGCCGGATTTCAGCCGATTGAGGAGTTCGGGCGTCACATCACCATCGACAGGCAGCGCCAGCGAGCGCTGATAGGCCATCACGGCTGCGGCCGTTTTCGCCCCCATCAGCCCGTCCACCGGACCGGCGTCGAAGCCGGCCTGATTGAGCAGGTTCTGCACCTGGCTGACCACCTTCTTGCGCTCTTCCGCACTCAAGGGGCGGGGCTGCTGCCAGTCCGAAGGAATATCGACCGTATTGGCACTGGTGTCGATCGGATCAGCATGAAAGTCCTGGACAGCCTTGCGGGCTTCCGCAAGCTCGCTCTTCGACAGCGCGGCTGCCACTTCATCGCGGCGGGAGGCTGCATCCTTGTCCCCACCTTCAGCGGCGATGGCGAACCATTTGTAGGATTGCACCAGATCCTGGGCCATGCCGGCGCCGCGGGCATAGAGGATGGCGAGGTTGAACTGGCTGTCGGAGACGCCGTGATTGGCAGCTTCCTCGAACCAGCGGTCTGCCTCGGCAAAGTTCTGCGTACCCGATGCGCCATTGGCCAGCATCACGGCAAGATTGTGCATGGCGCTGACGTTGCCGGCTTCGGCGGCCTTGCGATAATAGTCGACGGCGCGTGCCGGATCGGCTGCTGTGCCGATGCCTTTTTCATAAATGCTGCCAAGCTGGAAATCCGCCGGGATCAGACCGCCTGCAGCGGCCTGTTCGAACCAGTTGCGCGCCGCATCCGGATCTTTCGGCAATGCCGTTCCGGCCTGGTAGAGACCGGCGATCTCGTAGAAGGCACGCGGATCTCCCGCCTTGGCCGCAGTGACGAGCGGCGCAGGGCTGAGCCCGTCCGGAACCGCAAGAGCAGGCACACTGTCTTCAGACGGCTCCGGGGCGGTTGCCGCAAGCGTGTCCAGCACTGTCTTGCTGTTGATTTCGCTGTCACTCTGCGCCGTGGTCGTGGCGATCGTCTGCCCGGCGGCTGCGGCATCGTCCTGGGCGCGGGGTGTCTTTGCGGCAACGGCTGGCGCGGATTTGGCGCCAAGTGCTGCGGCCGTCTGGTCGATCAGCGCCTGGTCCGGCTTGATGCTGCCGGTGACGACGCTTTTGTCGGGACCGGTCATGTCAAAACTGGCCGAATCGGCTGCGCGCATGTCGGTGCTGAAACCCGGCTGGAGGCTGTCGGTGGTTGCCGGCGCTGTGATGGCAGGTGCGCGGGTGACTTCGGTTCTGGCAGGCTGTGCGGCCGGGGTCGCGTCTGACGTGGTGTTCGAAGGCGCTTCGGGCGATGCTTTCAGAACGCGTGAGACAAGCTCTCCACCGGTCGGCAGCGCCAGGATGGCAAGCAGGACTGCGCCGACGGCGAGGAAGACCGGGCGGCGGAAACGGGCTCGTTCTGCCTTTCCGGCAGGGGCACTGTCGTCGTCGCTGTCTTTCTTTTCTTTCCGGCCCGAAGAGCCGTTCATGGCCTCGGCGCTGTGGCTGGTCGCCGAGCGCGCGGCGCGGCGTGCGGCGGCGATCAGGTCCTGACGCGGAACCGTGTTCGATTCGGCATGTTTCAGGCCGGCGGGGCGGCCGGGTTCACGTTTGCGGGTATCGCTGATGTCGGCGCGGGCAGGTGGCTCATTGCTGCGCTGCCTGGCAAGCTGCTGGGCACGGACCCGTGAGATGATGCTGAGCACATCCGCCGTTTCGGCCTCCTGCGCTCCATCTTCCGGGGTCGCCCTTGCAGCACTTTGTGCTTCCGTGGTCGCGGGCTGCTTGCCGTCATCCTTGTTGCCGGCGAAGATGGCGTCCAGCGTCGGCAGGCTGGCGCGCTTTTTCTCGGGCGCCGTTGCCACGGGGGCCTTGGCGGCAGCCGCAGTGCCATCCGTTGTGCGCTGTACTGGCGGATCGCGCGTCTCGTCGTCTTCGCCATTGGCGGCGAAAATGGCGTCGAGCACGGCAAAGCTGGAGCGCGGCCGGTCCTGCTGCGCTGTCGGCTCGGGACTGTCCTGATCTCCTTCCAGCGTGTCGAGCCGGCCGGCAATCCTGTTCAGCGTGGCGTGAATGTCGGAAATCGCGACGTCGCCGGACCCTGAACGGCTGATGGTCTCAAGCTGTTTCAGGTCGTTGACCAGCGCACTCAGCACCGACAACTGATCATTGACGGCCGGGTCCGTTCCGGCTGCGTGGTTGCGCAGCGCCTCTTCTGCGGCATGGCGGGCGGCTTCGATGATATAGTCATCATTGCTGGCCATCAGCCCGTCAATGCGCTCGCCGATCCGGCGTTCCATATCGTCAAGCGGCAGGGTCGGAGCCGGACGGCTGACCATTGTGGTCAGTTCAGCAACCTGCTGCTGAAGCCGTTCGAGAGCCTTTTCCTCACCGGCTGAGCTTTTATTTTCCAGCCGTTTGGCGACGGCGCTGAGCTGATCGGAAATGCGGCCTTCGAGCCCGTCGAGATCGATCGCGTCAAAGCGGGCGGCAAGGCGTGTTTCCGTCGCACCGAGATCGATCGCATCAAGCTTCTCGCTGATCCGTCTTTCGGTTTCAGACAGGTCGATCGTGACCGGCTTGCCTGAGATATCGAGCGCCGAAAGCTGCTTGATGATGCCCTCGCTGGTCCGCTCGGGATCAAACCGGTCGATCTTCCCATTCAGGGCCTCGATGGCTCTGCTCAGTTCCGCCGGATAGACAGGCTGGCGCAGCTGCCTTTCCAGAAGTCCGGTCAACTGTTCGACCCGGCTTTCGAGGCGGCTGTAGTCGCCGCCCTTGCCGAGCTGTTCAAGACGATAGGCATGCGCTTCGAGACGCTCGATCACGGCGCGTTCGGCGGCGCGATTATTGCCGGCCGATCGCTCGATCGTGGAGACCTGGTCCGACAGGGTCGAAAGCTTCTGCTCGATCCGGGTGAGATCGTTGTCACGCTTGTAGCTGTTGCCGTTCTGGAGCCTGCTCAGGGTCTGGCCAATCTCCTCGATGCGGCGGCCAAGGTCATAGAACTGTTCATCGAAACGGCGTTCCGAAAGCGGATAGTGGGCGCAAAGCTTTTCCATCGCGCTGGCAAGCGCTGTCAGGCGGCCTTCGATCTCGGTGAGCGAGCGGCGACTGGTATCGCGATCCAGACGGTCACCGATTTCAGTCAGGCCGTCGCTGAGAGCGGCAATATTGGCGTCGATCTTCTGCGGGGAGAAGTCGCGCAGCTGATCCTGCAGGTCAGAGACACGCATTTCGACGCGCTCGACCGCGCGGCTGCTGGCAAGACCGGTCAGCAATTCCTTCAGATGATCGAATTCTGCCATCAGCCGCGGATCATCATCCGGGGTCTGATGCGTGATCAGCCAGTCAATGCCGCCGGCAATGCGGGCAAGCTCGGTGCGGGTCTCATCGTCAAGTCGACGCGATCCGGCGCGTTCGCTGATGTCGCTCAATGCCTCATGCAGGGCCGAAAGCTCCGATTTGAGGCTGAGCGTGAAATCCTGACGGACCAGGACGCGCATGTCGCGAAGGGCGCGGCCGATTTCCTGCATTTCCACGCGCGCGCTTTGGCTCTGCATGGGCTCGTCGCGGCGCTGATAGCTGCGGGGCGGATCGCTGCGGGAAAATTCCTCTTCCAGCTGGGAACGGCTGCGACGAACTTCATTGCGATATTCCGGGCGCTGTTCCGGCGTGTTCTCATCGGCCGTCATCAGCGCGCTCAGTCGCGATTCCAGTCCCTCAATCGTGCGGCTGAGGCTATCAAGAGAGGAGCGTTCGCCTGTTCGTTCGGTTCTCATGCTTTTTTCCGTCATCCTGGCCGCTTTCGGGACACGGGACCTGAAAGCGGCGGGGCCCGCGGCGGCAGGGCTTGAAAAGCCCGTCGCGGCAGACCCTTCCGGTCCCGTGATCGTTCCAGATAGCTTTCGGATAACATGGTAAAAAAGACGTTAATTTTGGCCATTTGCCAGATAGGATTGTGGCAGGCGCGCTCGTCACTGCGGCAAAATCAGGGTGTCAGCTTTGCGGCGATGTCAAAAGGGCGGCGCCGAGAATGGCGGCTGGGTTGCCGTCCGCATCGGTCTTCTGCAGCAATATGGCACAGCCATCGCTCTTGCGCGGCTCCAGAACACGGGCGGGCAGGGTGATGGTTTTGGCGCTGCCGTTCCACATGGCGACCGTTTCAATGTCATTGACGATGTTGCGGTAGTCGACAATCTTGCCCTTGTTCTCACCGGCTTCAATCTTGACCGCTTCATGGCTGGCGAAATAGACGACGACGACATCAGCCTTGCCTGTGCCGGCGCCGATATGGATATCAAGCTCATCGCCGTTCATGCGCGCACTGATGGGCACATCCGGACCGCTGCCCGCTGCCTTCATCGTGGTGAGGGTCGAGAAAATACGGTCGGAATCGGTGCCCTTCATCTGCTGGCGACCGTTGAGGACCACCTGCGGCGTGTAGACACCGGAGCGGCCCATGGTGTGGCCGTAACCATATTGGCGCTGGGTATTCTGCGCCGTGCTCATCGTGTCCGACCAGCCGAGATAGTTCCAGTAGTCGACATGATAGGTGAGGACGATGAGATCCGGCTCATCGGCAAGCGTCGCCATTGCCCGGTCAGCCGGCGGGCAGGACGAGCAGCCCTGCGAGGTGAAGAGCTCGACCACGCCCAGCGGATGGCTGATGTCTTCTGCCCTTGCCGGGGCAAAGGCGAAAACCGCCAGAAGCAAAAGGGTCGCGAGTTTCAGCACGTTCTGAGAGGCCTTCCTGACGGGGCAGCGCGTTTTGCGGATATCCGGCCCATTGCCGGACGATTGAAACTAGCCTGTTCCGCTTTCAACAGAAAGTCACGATGGGGTGAAATTGGTCCTCCAGCGGCAGGAAAGTAAATATTCAACGATATGGTTGACAATGAAAGCCAGTCGTCTATATTCAACAATATGGTTGAATATGATGCACAAAAACTCGATCTGGTCTTTCATGCGCTGGGAGATGCCACGCGCCGGCAGATGCTTGCCCGGCTTGCCGGTGGCGGACAGACCGTCAGCGAGCTGGCGGCACCCTTTGCCATGTCGCTGGCGGCGGCCTCGAAACACATCATCGCGCTCGAACGGGCCGGGCTTATCCGCCGCGAGGTGAAGGGCCGGGTGCATCACTGCCGGCTGGAGCCGGGACCGCTCGCCAGTGCTGCCGAGTGGCTCAGTCATTACGAGGCGTTCTGGATGCATCGGCTGGACAGACTTGAAGATCTGCTGCGTGCGGAGAACAGCGCACGGGAAACCGACAATGAAGGAGGCAAGACGACATGACCGGAGTGACCATTCCCGATCCCTATGCCGCGCTCATCGAACCGGCAACCCTGCGCTTCGAGCGGCTGCTGCCCGGCCCGGTCGAGCGGGTCTGGGCCTATCTCGTCGAGAGCGACAAGCGGGCGAAATGGCTGGCGTCGGGCGACATGATCCCGGTGGCCGGCTCGGCCTTCACGCTGACCTGGCGCAATGACGCGCTGAGCGATGTGCCCGAGACCCGGCCCGAGGGCTTCCCCGAGGAGAATTCCATGGATAGCCGGGTCATCGAGGCGCATCCGCCCTTTCGCCTCGTCTTCAGCTGGGGCGAACATTCTGCCGTTGAGATCGATCTCGAAGAGAAGGGAAACGAAGTGCTGCTGACCCTCGTTCATCGACGTGCGGATGATCGCACCGCCGCCGTGATGCTCGGCTCCGGCTGGCATCGCCATCTCGACCTCCTCTTGGCGCTCATCGAAGGGCGCAGGACGGGCCCGTTCTGGAGCTGCTGGCTCGACCTCAAGGAGGAATATGAAGCGCGTCTGCCGCGATAGGGCACATTCCAGTTCGGGCCGGCAGGATGTGCCGACTATGCGCGGATCTCAGAAGCGCCAGGGCTGATCCGTCGTCGTCACGGGCCGTCCGCTCTCCGCAGCTTGCGCCATGGCGTTGGCGAGATGGCAGTCCTGCGCCGCCTCGGCAAAGCTGTAGGACGATATGCCGTCTTCGACATAGCGGCGCATGTTCAGCAGGCAGGTTGCAACGGCGATCTCGTCATCGGCCATCGAGACATCGGCAAACGGGTTCTGGTAGACCCAGCGGTCGCCGGCCGTAATCCCGGCATGACGGTAACCCTCGAAATTGACGAAATGGCCGGTATCCCTGCGGATCAGCGGCAATGAGAGCGGTGTTCGTTCGTCCAGCAGGTGATCCAGCCGCTCCGGCGTGATTTCGCCACGCTCCCCGCGCACCGTGATCCGTGGTGCCCGGATCCTGCTTCTATGCTGGCTGTCGGCGAAATCATAAAGGCCGATCCGGTTGCCGAAATCGAAGGTGGCGATGGTCTGATCTGCTGGTATCACCTCGTATTGCGCTGGCTGCTCGTAGCGGCCCGGCCCCTTGACCACCGGCAGCGACACCCGCGTCGCGGTGACTGTCGCATTCTCGAAACCGATGCCGAGCAGCTTCCGCATCATCGAGATGCCGTGATAGGTCTGCATGATCGAAACATGGGCGTAGCTCGGCGTCCCGATCATGCCTTCGCCGATGAGGGTGCGCATGGCGGTTAGAACCGGGTGGAGAAAATATTGCTCGGCGACTTCGATCTTTGCGCCGGCCTGAACCAGATCATGAACCCGTTTCAGACCGTCAAGATCGGCTGCTGGCGGTGTTTCGGCGAGAATTGGCATATTGGCCCAGGCAAGCTCGGCCATCCGTGCAAAGATCGCCTCCCGCTTGACCGACAGGACCGCGAAGGCGGGCTTCGTGGCGGTCAGCAGGTCGTCGATCGTGGCAAAGACCGGGGTCTGCCACGTGTCGGAAAGTGCCTTCCGATCAGCAGCATCCCTGCCGGTGACGATGCCTGCGACGGAAAAATGCGCCGGCAGGGCTTTCGCCGCCCGCAGAAAGAATTCCGCCCGCCAGCCCGAGCCGACAACACCAAATTGTATCGGGGCCATGGCCTTTTCCTCCCGCTTGCCGTGAAACCTTTTCCTTCTGGCTAGACCTTATTTGTTCGTGCCGCAACGAAAACCGGGCGGCTTTTGGCCGCCCGGTCTTGCAATTTCAGCGCTGAGCGCGGTCTGAGCTTTACGCAGCCAGCTGGCGCAGGACGGTCTGCAGGATACCGCCATTGTTGACGTAGGTGACCTCGTCAAGCGTATCGATGCGGCAGATCAGCGGAACGTCCTTCACGGTGCCGTCGCCATAGGTGATCTTGGCGATCTTCTTCTCGCGCGGCTTGATTTCGCCGTCGAGACCTTCGATCGTCACCACTTCGTCGCCCTTCAGACCGAGCGATGCCCAGGTCGTGCCTTCTTCGAAGACGAAGGGAACGATGCCCATGCCGACCAGGTTCGAACGGTGAATACGCTCGAAGGACTGGGCGATCACGGCGCGGACGCCAAGCAGGTTGGTGCCCTTGGCAGCCCAGTCACGCGACGAACCGTTGCCGTATTCGACACCAGCGAAGATGACGAGCGGAACGCCCTCGGCCTTGTACTGCATGGCCGCATCATAGATCGACATCTCTTCCTTGGACGGATAGTGGATGGTGTAGCCACCTTCCTTGCCGTTCGGGCCGAGCATGTGATTGCGGATGCGGATATTGGCGAAGGTGCCGCGCATCATGACTTCGTGATTGCCGCGACGCGTGCCGTACTGGTTGAAGTCGGCAACGCCGACGCCATGATCCATGAGATAGGCACCGGCAGGCGAAGCTGCCTTGATCGAGCCGGCCGGGGAAATGTGGTCGGTGGTGATCTTGTCGCCGAACAGGCCGAGAACGCGGGCGTTTTCGATGTTCGAAACACCGCCGGCCGACTTGCCCATGCCAACGAAGTAGGGCGGGTTCTGCACATAGGTCGACTGATCGTCCCAGGTGTAGGTCTGACCGGCGGGAACCTGAACGGCCTGCCAGTTTTCATCGCCCTTGAAGACATCCGCATATTTGGATTCGTAAAGTTCGCGGGTGACGTATTTCTCGATCGTGTCCTGAACTTCCTTGGCCGACGGCCAGATGTCCTTCAGGAAGACCGGGTTGCCGTTCTGGTCTTCACCGATCGGCTCCTTGGTCAGGTCCTTGGTGACCGTGCCGGCAAGCGCGTGGGCAACGACCAGCGGCGGCGACGCCAGGTAGTTGGCCTGAACGTCCGGCGAGATACGACCTTCGAAGTTACGGTTGCCCGACAGGACACCGGCAGCAATCAGGCCCTTGTCATTGATGGTCTTGGAGACCGGGCCCGGCAGCGGACCGGAATTGCCGATGCAGGTGGTGCAGCCGAAACCGACCAGGTTGAAGCCCAGCGCATCGAGATCCTTCTGCAGACCGGCCTTTTCAAGATATTCGGCAACGACCTGGGATCCAGGTGCGAGCGAGGTCTTGACCCAGGGCTTGGTCTTCAGGCCCTTGGCAACGGCGTTGCGGGCCAGAAGGCCGGCAGCGATCAGCACGCTCGGGTTCGAGGTGTTGGTGCAGGAGGTGATCGCAGCAATGGCAACGTCACCATGACCGAGATCGAAGTCGGTGCCTTCAACGGCATAGCGCTTCGGCAGGTCGGCTTCGGTCTTGCCATACATGCTGACCATCGCATCGGCGAAACCGGAAGCGATGTTTTCCAGCGCGATGCGGCCTTCCGGACGCTTCGGGCCGGCCATCGACGGAACAACGTCGCCGAGGTCCAGTTCCAGCGTGTCGGTGAAGACCAGATCGGAGCCATCGCCTTCGCGGAACATGCCCTGAGCCTTGGAATAGGCTTCAACGAGGGCGATGCGGTCCTTGGTACGGCCCGACATGTCGAGGTAGCGCAGCGTTTCGCCATCGACGGGGAAGAAGCCGCAGGTCGCGCCATATTCCGGACCCATATTGCCGATGGTGGCACGGTCGGCGAGCGTCATGTTGTTCAGGCCTTCGCCGAAGAATTCGACGAATTTCGAGACAACGCCCTTCTTGCGCAGCATCTGCACGACGGTCAGAACCAGGTCGGTCGCGGTGACGCCTTCCTTCAGTTCGCCGGTCAGCTTGAAGCCGATGACTTCCGGCAGCAGCATGGAGACCGGCTGGCCGAGCATGGCGGCTTCAGCCTCGATACCGCCAACGCCCCAGCCGAGAACGCCAAGACCGTTGATCATGGTGGTGTGGCTGTCGGTGCCGACGCAGGTATCGGGATAGGCTGTGGTTTCGCCGTCCTCATCCTTGGTCCAGACCGTCTGGCCGAGATATTCGAGGTTCACCTGGTGACAGATGCCGGTGCCCGGAGGAACAACGCGGAAATTCTTGAATGCCTGCTGGCCCCACTTGAGGAAGCGGTAGCGTTCGCCATTGCGCTGATATTCAAGCTCGACATTGCGGGCAAATGCCTGCGGTGTGCCGAATTCGTCAACGATGACCGAGTGGTCGATCACGAGGTCGACCGGAACCAGCGGGTTGATCTTTTCAGGGTCGCCGCCGAGATTGACAATGCCGTCGCGCATGGCAGCAAGGTCGACAACGGCGGGAACGCCGGTGAAGTCCTGCATCAGCACGCGTGCCGGGCGATAGGCGATTTCGGCACCAGCCGAACCCTTGTCGGAAAGCCATGCGGCAACGGCTTCAATGTCGGCCTTGGTGACCGAGCGGCCGTCTTCGTTGCGCAACAGGTTTTCGAGCAGAACCTTCATCGAGAAGGGCAGCTTGGAAACGCCGGCAAGACCGTTTTCCTCGGCCTTCGGCAGGCTGTAATAAACATATTCCTTGCCGTCCACGGTAAGGGTGGAGCGACAGTTGAAGCTATCGATGGATTTGGCCACGGATAAAACCCCGCTTCTTCTGATTAGCCAACATAAGTCGTGCGAACGCCTATGTACTTAAGACATCAGGATGCGGGTGCGATCATTTCCGCTGTCCGCACGTGACACCGTTCCCTCGGCATCATGTTCGGCGCTAGGATGAATTTCACGCCGACCGCTGGCGTGATTGGGCGTTTTATAGATAATTTCTCCGCAAGGTACCAGATCAACAAAGGGCCAAAATTGATTTTTTTTATGGAACTGCCAAGTGGTCGCAGCTAAGGGGACCAAGTGAGCCAAAAACTTCAACTTTGCGGGCTTTCTGCGCGCCGTGGCGGGGTTTCCGTCATCAATGACCTGTCGGCAACCGTCGAGGAAGGTCATGCGCTTCTCATCCGCGGCGCGAATGGCGCAGGGAAATCAACCCTTTTGCGTGTAATGGCCGGTCTTCTTCCGGCCATTACGGGGACCTGTTTTCTTCACGATTCGCAAACCGGCGAATCGCTGCCGCTGTCGCTTGTCAGTCATTATCTCGGTCATCTGGACGGCATGAACCGGACACTTACGGTTCGCGACAACCTTTCCTTCTGGCGTGATTTTTTGAAGAGCGAGGATCGCGATATCCGCGGGGTGGAGCCTGGAATGGCGATCGAGGCCGCAGCAGAGGCGGTCGGTCTTGGCATGGTTCTCGATCTGCCCTTCGGCTATCTGTCGCAGGGACAGAAACGCAGGATCGCCTTTGCCCGCCTTCTGGTGGTGAGACGGCCTGTCTGGCTGCTTGATGAGCCGACCACGGCGCTCGATTCTGCGGCGCGCGGCATGCTGACGGGGCTGATGGCTGTTCATCTTGGCTGTGGTGGCATGATCGTCGCGGCAACGCACGAACCGCTGGCACTCGCGCCGGCCGCCATGCTGGAGCTTGTCCGGCCGGCGGCCGACGAAGATGACCCCTTCCTTGCCGGTCTGGAGATCTAGGCCGATGCTGGCGCTTTATCTGCGTGATGTGAAGATTGCCATGCGCGCCGGCGGCAGCGCGCTGACCGGGCTTGTTTTCTACCTGGCCGTGGTCGCGGTGATCCCCTTCGGTATCGGGCCGGATCTGGCGCTGCTGGCCCGCATTGGTCCGGCCATTATCTGGATCGGGGCGCTGCTTTCGACACTGATCGGGCTGGAACGGCTGTTCAAGGGGGATTTCGAGGATGGTTCGCTTGATCTGCTGTTGATGTCGGATCGCCCGCTTGTCGCGGTTGTTCTCTCCAAGTGCATGGCGCACTGGAGCGTGAACGTGCTGCCGCTGGTGGTGCTGTCGCCGGCGATGGGGCTGATGCTCAACATGACGCCGCTGGCCATCGGTGCGGCGGTGCTGACGCTGCTCGCCGGTTCGCCGGCGATGACCTTCATCGGTGCGACCGGAGCGGCCATTGCCGTGTCGCTGCCGCGCGGTGGGCTTCTGGTGCCGGTTCTGGTTCTGCCGCTGTCGATTCCGGTGCTGATTTTCGGCGTCGGGGCGACCTATGCGGCGGTTACCGAACCGCAGCCCTTTTTGCCGCCCTTTCTTATTCTTGTCGCGATCACGATGATTTTAGCGGTGGTCGGCACGGCAGCATCTGCGCTGGCCTTGCGCCAGGGCGGTGAATGAGCCAAACCGGAAGGGAACATAATCGGGGTGGAAACAGGATGAGCGAGACCAGCGCACGCACTGGCGGTTTGACCGCCCTTGCCAATCCGTCGCGCTTTCTTCAGCTGAGTGGCCGGGTCGTTCCGGTTCTGGCCGTCCTCAGCCTGATCGGCTTTGCCGTCGGGCTCTATCTGAGCTTTTCGACCGAGGGGGACTATCAGCAGGGCAATACGGTGCGCATCATGTATGTGCATGTCCCGGCGGCCTGGCTGGCAATGTTCTGCTATATGCTCATGGCGGCAGCGGCGCTTGGCACGCTGGTCTGGCGTCATCCGCTGGCCGATGTCGCCCACAAGGCGGCGGCGCCCATCGGTGCAGCCTTCACCTTTCTGGCTCTCTTGACCGGTTCGCTCTGGGGCAAGCCGATGTGGGGAACCTGGTGGGTCTGGGATGCGCGGCTGACCTCGTTCTTCGTGCTCTTTCTGATGTATCTCGGCATTATCGCGCTTCATCGCGCGGTCGAGGATCCGGGCCGGGCTGCGCGGCTGGCGGCGATCCTCATTCTGGTCGGGGTGATCAATATCCCGATCATCAAGTTCTCCGTCGACTGGTGGAACACGCTGCATCAGCCGGAGAGCATCTTTCGCAAGGGCGGCCCGGCGATCGATATCGAATTCCTGCGCCCGCTCTTCGTCATGACCATTGCCTTCACGCTGTCCTTCATTGCCATGCATCTCGTCGCCATGCGCAACGAGATCTTCAGGCGGCGCGTTGCAGCGATGCGCCGGCTGGCCGCGCGGCGAGCGGAGGGGTGAGGCCATGGACCATTTCTTTTTCGTTTTCAGTGCCTATGGGGCCAGTTTCGTGGTGATGGCCTGCCTGATCGCATGGCTTTTTCTCGACGGGCGGGCTCGCAAGCGTGAACTGGCGGCGCTCGAGGAAAAGGGGCTCGGCCGACGCTCGGCGAGGGCAAGGCATGCGTGACGATCCGCAGGCGCCGTCACCGCGATCGAAATGGCGTTTTGCACTGGCAGCCATTCCGCTTCTTGTCTTTGGCGGCCTTGCAGTTGCCTTTGCCGCGCAGATCCTGTCATCCGACGATCCGTCCGAAATCCCGTCGGTGCTGATCGGCAAGCCCGCGCCAGCCATGGATCTGCCAGCGCTTCAGGGCAGTGACCGCCCGGCGCTCACCTCGGCGCAGATCTCGGGAAAGCTCACGATCGTCAATGTCTTCGCCTCCTGGTGCGTGCCATGCCGGCAGGAGCATCCCTTCATCATGGCCCTGTCGAAAGATCCCGACATCAATGTTGTCGGCATCAATTACAAGGACAATCCGGATAACGCACTGCGCTTTCTCGGGGAACTGGGCAATCCCTACGCCGCCATCGGGATCGACAAAAATGGTGCGAAGGCGATCGACTGGGGTGTCTATGGCATCCCCGAGAGTTTCATCGTCGGGCCGGATGGCACGATCATCTTCAAGAAGATCGGGCCGATCGACATGCAGTCTTACAATGACGAGATCCTGCCCGTCATCAACCGGACCATCGGCCCGGCATCACGGCTGATGAACTGACGGACTCAGGCTTCGTTTTCAGGTTCAGGCTTTTTCTCGCCGACAAGCGGTTCAAGAGAATGGCGCATAATCAGCGGCATCTGCGACAGGGTGAAGATGATGGTCAGGGGCATCGTCGCCCAGACCTTGAAGGCAATCCAGGTGTCCGCGGAGAAATTGCGCCAGACCACTTCGTTCAGGATCGCGAGAAAGACGAAGAACAGGCCCCAGCGCAGGGTGAGCTTGCGCCAGCCTTCCTGATCAAGCTTGAAGGCGCTGTCGAACACATAGCCCAGCAGCGACTTGCCGAAGAACAGCCCACCGAGCAGCACAAGCGCAAACAGGCCGTTGACGATGGTCGGCTTCATCTTGATGAAGGTTTCGTCCTGCAGCCAGATCGACAAAGCGCCGAAAATCAGGACCACTGCGCCCGAGACCAGCGGCATGATCGGCAGATGGCCAAGCAGAATGCGCGACACGATCAGCGATATGACGGTGGCGATCATGAACAGTGCGGTCGCGATCAGAAGCGGTGAACCGATGGCGGTGAGCGCGGGAAAGAGATGGGCAAGCCAGGCACCGCGCAGATTGGCGAAGAAGAAAACCATCAGCGGGCCGAGCTCGAGCACCAGTTTCAGGACCGGGTCTTCCTTGCGCTTTGCAGTCTTTATCTGCTCTCTTTCGGCTGTCATCGCTTTATCAAATTCCTTGTTGCGCGGCTTTATCGGCCACGTCCTGCGGTGGCGGCCGTTCGGTCATGCTCCGCCATCCTGTTTCCAGCGCTGTTGGTGACGCATGATATAATAGCTGTCTTCAATTGGAAAAGTGGCGGTTTTTCGAATGTGACCGTAAGTATTGAATATCTTTTTGCCTCTTCGGATTATTCCGGCGCCTCGCTCCCGGCAATGGCGGCGGCAAATTCCTCGGCCTCGAAGGGTTCGAGATCGTCAATGCCCTCACCGACCCCGATGAAATAGACCGGCAGTTTATGCTTCGCGGCGATCGCCACCAGAATGCCGCCGCGCGCCGTGCCGTCGAGCTTCGTCATGATCAGGCCGGAGACGCCGGCGACATTGCGGAAGATCTCGACCTGGTTCATGGCATTCTGCCCGGTGGTGGCATCCAGCGTCTGCAGCACGGTGTGCGGTGCTTCGGGATCAAGCTTGGCGAGCACGCGGACGATCTTTTCAAGCTCAGCCATCAGTTCGGTCTTGTTCTGAAGCCGTCCGGCCGTGTCGATGATCAGCACGTCCGAGCCGTTGGCCTGGGCCTGCTCGAATGCATCATAGGCAAGGCCTGCAGCATCCGCGCCAAGCTTGGTGCCGACGAATTCGGCGCCGGTGCGATCGGCCCAGATCTTCAGCTGTTCGATCGCGGCAGCACGGAACGTGTCGCCAGCGCCCAGGGTCACTTTCAGGCCGGACTGGGTAAGCTTCGCCGCCAGCTTGCCGATCGTGGTGGTTTTGCCGGTGCCGTTGACGCCGACAACAAGGATCACGTGCGGCTTGTGTTTCAGATCAAGCGCCAGCGGCCTTGCCACCGGCTTCAGCACCTTGATGATCTCGCCGGACATGATGCGCGCGACATCGCTGCCGCTGACATCCTTGCCGTAACGTTCAGACGACAGCGTATCCGTGATCCGCATCGCCGTTTCGACACCGAGATCAGCCTGGATCAGCAGATCCTCCAGCTCCTCAAGCGTTGCCTCATCCAGCTTGCGCTTGGTGAAGAGCGAGGCAATCTGGCCTGCAAGCTGATGCGATGTGCGCGAAAGCCCGGCGCGCAGGCGTTCAAACCAGGAGAGCCGGACAAGCGGGGCGGCCGGGAGGGCTTCCGGTTCGCTCTGTTCTTCGAAAGAAAAACCTTCCGCCACCGGACGCGGCGCGGGCGTAACGCCCATATCTCCGTCTGCAGCGGGCGCGTCGTCGTGAAGCTGTTCCGCCGCGATCGTGTCGGGAATATCTGTATCGATGCTGTCAGCGTCAAGATCGGGTGCTGCCGCATGGTCCGGCGCCGGTTCGGTCACGGGCTCCGCATCATCGGGGATCGTGGGGGCCGGCGCTTCATCCTGTGCCTGTGCGGCCGGCACGAAGACATCATCCTCGGGCAAGGCCCGCTCTTTTTTTGCCGAACCGTCATCAAGGAGATCGCGCTCAAACGCGCTTGCGGCATCATATTGCGCTTTGCGCTTGGCTTCTGCGGCATTCTCCGCAACGGATGTCTCGTCATCAGAGCCCTGCGGCTTGTTCTCCTTGCCGAAGGTGAAGACGTTTTTGAGGAAGCCCAGAGCCATCGATATCCTTCCATGCAACCGAACAGGATTCGGTCGACTTTTTCTCTAGCGCATCGGCTCGAAAATCGGAATCGATTTTCAAAAAGAACGATGCGCCGATTCAATAAGTTAGAGCGTCCTTGTGCGTCCAAGAGGACGCACGGCGCTCTAGTGGGTCGGGCACCCGATGCTGCCGGAAATTCTTGTTGTCTGGAATTATTATAGCGTATCGGATGAATTTGGAACGGTCGTTTTCAGCTTTTCTGTTGCGGATCAGTCACCAAATTCCGCAACAAGCATGCCGTCGCGCTTCGATGTAATAAGGGCCGGGATCAAGCGGCCATGTTCGATCGGCGGCAGCCGCACCGGGGTGAAATTCTCGGTGTGGCCGATCGCACCGCGTTCCGTCAGCAGAAGCTGATGCGTTCCGATCATCGATGTCAGGTGGCGCTCGCTCAGCGCCTGTCCGGTTTCGCGCAGGCGGCGGGCCCGTTCCTTGACCAATGCCCTGTCAAGCTGCGGCATGCGGGCGGCGGGTGTGCCGGGGCGGGGCGAAAAGGGGAAGACATGAAGCTGGGCGAGGCCGGCCTGTTGCGCCAGAGCCTGCGTATTCTCGAAATGGGCTTCTGTCTCGGTCGGGAACCCGGCGATGAAATCGGCACTGAAGGCCATGCCGGGGCGCAGCGCTCGCGCCTTTTCGATGAAGGCCAGCGCATCCTCGCGGGCATGGCGGCGTTTCATCCGCTTCAGGATCAGGTTGTCGCCATGCTGCAAGGACAGGTGCAGATGCGGCATGAAGCGCGGCTCATCGGCGATCAGATCCATGAGGTGGCGATCCACCTCGATACTGTCGATCGAGGACAGTCTCAGCCTGGCGATCTCCGGCACCTGTTTCAATAGCGTCCTGGCCAGAAGGCCGAGCGTTGGCGTGCCCGGCAGATCAGCGCCATAGGAGGTCGCGTCAACGCCGGTCAGGACGACTTCACGGTAGCCGTTCAAAACAAGGCTTCGTGCCTGATCGATCACGGCGCCCATCGGCACGGAGCGTGAATTGCCGCGGCCATAGGGAATGATACAGAAGGTGCAGCGATGATCGCAGCCATTCTGCACCTGCAGGAAAGCGCGCACGTGGCCATCGATGGACTGGACCAGTTGCGGTGCCGTTTCCGTGACGCTCATAATATCGTTGACGATCAGCTTTTGCTCGGCAGAAACGCCGAAGTCCGGCAATTCCCGATAGGCCTCGGCGCGCAGCTTGTCGTCATTGCCAAGCACGGCATCCACTTCAGGCATGTCGGCAAAGCGTTCGCTTTCCGTTTGTGCCGCGCAGCCGGTCACGACAATCCGGGCGTCCGGATTTTCCCGCCGCGCCCGGCGGATCGCCTGGCGCGCCTGACGCACTGCCTCTCCTGTCACGGCGCAGGTGTTGACGAGAATCGCATCCGAAAGGCCGGCATCTTCTGCCGCCTTGCGCATGACCTCGCTTTCATAGGTATTCAGCCTGCAGCCGAATGTCAGGGTTGTGATCGTCATTTCAGCACTTCATCGCGTCGCAGACGCGAAAGGCGCCGCGCAATCGGTCAGATCTTGTCCAGCGGTGTCGGCCGGCATTGGCTGCTCACCCTGTTCAGCGCCTATATGGCAAAGCCCGCCGGGAAAGAAAAGGGTGTGCCGCTTCAGCCTGCCGTTCAGAACATGATCCGGGCGATGCTGAAGAGGGTAAAGGGCAGGCTGGTCGCCACGGCGGTAAAACTGATCTGGCCGAACGGCAGCGCCAGCAGGTTCAAGCCCGTCGTCAGGCAGAAGAGGCAGCGGTAGCGGCTGAAACGCATGCTGCAGACCAGATTCAGTGCCTGAAGAATGAGGAACGAACCGAGCAGGACCGTCAGCGGCAGCAGAACCGGTACCAGCATATTTTCCGGCCGGTCGAGCAAGTCTGCCTCTGATGTCAGTCCGCTCAGCAGCTGCCTGTTATAGTGCAGCATGATGTAAGATTGCGGATAGCGGCTGAGGGGCACGACATAAAAGGTGTAAAAGGCCGGAAGCAGGATATTGATGGCGAGAAAGGCCCTGAGCGCCGGCTGTATCATCCCCAACCGCATGCTCAGGCGGACCAACCAGTTGGTGCGGGCTATGGTCTGCCATCCCCGCTTTGGCAGGAGCGTGGCAGCGTGTGGGATAACTGTCAGTCGGGGAACATGCATGCGTTCAGCTCATCGATAGAGGATTGCGGTTAGCAGTGTGAGCAGAAACTGCCCCTGAGACTGATGCGTGCCCGGCGCGAGGCTGTCACCAAGCGCGAAGGGCGCATGCTGCAGGATTTCCGGCAGGGCCGGGACAAAACCGATCATCGCCACAGGCAGCGCGAGAAAATTCAGGGCAAACAGTGTCAGAAAGGCCAGCCTGCCCTTGCTGAACTGACACGCGGCGCAAAGGTTGAGGCACTGAACGCCAATGAAGGCCGAAAGCCGGATCAGGTCGGCGGTTTCGGAGATGCCGCCGGGCGCATTGCGAATTTCCGCTCGCATGGCCGCAAGCATGAAGTCAATTTCGCTGAGCGGCGCTTCGATGATGAAGCCATAGAGAATTGGTGCTGCGATATTGATCAGGCACAGCACGCTGAGATCGGTTTTGTGAATATGGCCGACAGCGCGCAGTGAAGTGCCAAGTGTGGCGGTGTGTCCCGCTTTGGGCCATCTCTTCGCTCTGCTTCGGTCATCAGTTTGTCTGCTCATGCCCCAGCAATAGCAGAGGAATTCAATATTTCAATTTATAAGGGTATTATAATCTAATAGTGGCGAAAATCACGCAAAAACAAGCCAAAATTGCTCAGTCGCGCTGCCACTGGCCGGTGACGGGATTGACGGTTCCCGACCACTCGTGCTCGGCCGGACCCGTCATGATCACGTGGTCGTCTGCTTCGCGCCAGTCGATTTCGAGATTGCCGGCCGGCAGATAGACCGTCACCTTGCGCCCGGTGCGCCCGGTCCTGGCGGCCAGCACTGCGGCAGAGCAGGCGGCGGAACCACAGGCAAGGGTCAGTCCGGCGCCACGCTCGAAGGTCTTCAATGACAAGGAGGAGGGCGAGGTGACCTGCGCGAGCGAAATATTGGCGCGTTCAGGAAACAGCGGATGGTGTTCGTAGCGCGGTCCGAAATCCGTTATCGGGTAGCTGTCGACGTCGCGGCCGACCCAGAAAACCGCATGCGGATTGCCCATGGAGGCAGCGGAAAAATGTCTGAGCGCCGGATCGGCTTCGCGCGGTTCGGGAAGCATGATGTCGCGCGTATCCGCCGGCGTCCCGGCAAGCGGGATCCGTTGCCAGTCAAAAATCGGCGGCCCCATATCGACGGATATCAGGCCATCCGCCAGCAGATTGGCTTCCAGCGCGCCGGCAATGGTGCGGAAATCGAAATGCTGCTGACCGTTCTGGCCGTTGAGATAGTGAACCACGCAGCGTGTGCCGTTGCCGCAGGCCTGCGCCATCGAGCCATCGGAATTGAGGATATCAATCCAGCCGTCCGGCGCGTCGGGTTGCGGGTCATAGATCGCCATGATCTGGTCAAAAGCCGTTTCAGGATCGGCATTGAGACGAATGGCGGCTGCGGGCGTGACCTTGTCGGAGCGTCCGCGCATGTCGATAATCAGGATCTTGTTGCCAAGCCCGTTCATACGTAGCAGTGGTGCGGGTGCCGTCTGAGATGCCATGGTCACGTCCGTTTCTTTTTCGCCTATATGGCGTAAAAGCGCTGCCATTACCAGAGCTACAGCCAAGCGGGGGCGGTGTTGCAGCAAAATAACGCTGGCAAAAAAGCGGTACGTACCACTTTGCCGCCCGGCCATTTCATGCTTAATGGTCGTATGCGTCGTTTTGACCGAACCTACGCTGCTGCCCCATGGCCCGCCTGCAGGCTCTCCGCATCGAAAACCGATCTTTGTGACAAACGGTGTTCCGTTTTGCTCCGCTGATGCGTTCTGCTCTAGGCTTGCCCAGATCGAAAGAAAATTGCATGACTGCCCTCGTCGCCCGTCGTCCCGCACCCAGTCCCCGCCTGGCTGGGCCGTCCCGCATCCGCCTTTCCAGCCGGTTTGCGAAGGCAGTCGCGAAATGAAGGCCTCCGGAATCCTCTATGCTTTCGGAGCGGTGACGATCTTCTCGATCCAGGATGCCATCAGCCGCCATCTCGGCCCGCTCTATTCGCCCTTCTTCATTTCGATGATCCGCTATTGGGCCTTTGGTCTCTTCGCATTCTACATCGTCTCTCGCTCGAAGATCGGCATTCTCGGTGCAATCCGCACTGAACATCTCGGCCTGCAGATCTGGCGCAGCCTGCTGCTGGTGGCGCAGATCCTGATCTCGATCCTGTCTTTCGCCTATGTCGGGCTCGCCAAGAGCCAGGCAGTTTTCGCTGCGGCCCCGCTCGTGGTGGCGCTGCTGTCGGTGCCGCTTCTGGGCGAAAAGGTCGGCTGGCGGCGCTGGCTTGCCATTGCTGTCGGGCTTTGCGGCGTGCTTGTGATCATCAATCCGCTCGGCGCGGATTTCACCTCGACAACGCTGATTGCCGTTGTCTGCTGCATCACCTTCTCGCTCTATTCGATCTACACCCGCATGGCCGGGCGCTACGACAGCGCCGAAGTCAGCTTCTTCTATACCGGGCTTGTCGGCCTGATCGTCACCAGCATCATCGGCCCTTTCTTCTGGGAAAGTGTCAGGCCGATTGACTGGTTCTGGCTGATTGCGCTCTGCTTCACCGGCATTTCCAGCCATTATCTGATGATCAAGGCCCTGGCGCTGACCGAGGCGGTGACGGTGCAGACCGTGACCTATCTGCAGCTTGTCTATGCCTCGATCTATGGTGTGCTGATCTTCTCGGAAAAGCTTACCGTGCATATGATGGCCGGATCGGTGATCGTCGTGATCGCCGGCGGCTTCACGATCTGGCGCGAGCACCAGGTCAAGAGACGGGAACGTCTGGCTGCTGGCTGACAGCGGCCGCTTTCCCGGGCTGAGGGAGGTCAGTCATGGGCGTGGAGAAAACATCGGCCGCACTGGATGCAGGCCAGATCGAAGACAGGCTGCGGGCCATGGCCGATCCGGCGATCATCGCCGGCATGGTGCGGGTCGGCATTGCCACTGATGACGCCATCGGCATTTCCAACCCGGATCTGAGGACGCTGGCAAAGACGGTCGGCCGCGATCATGCGCGTGCCTTCACGCTCTGGAAAAGTCCGCTGCGGGAGGCAAAGCTTCTGGCACTGATGACACTGGAGACGGACAGGCTCACGCAGGACGAGGCATTTGCGCTGGCCGGTGATTTTGCCTCCTGGGAAATTGTCGACGAGGCTGCAGATCGCTTTGTCGCGGCCGGTCTTTTTCCGGAACTGGTCGCACGTCTTGCCGAAGATGATCGCGAATTCGTTCGCAGGGCGGGTTTTGCCATGATTGCCGGCGCCGCCGTGCATCTCAAGACGTGCCCCGATCAGGCCTTCATCGCTGTATTGCCGCTGATCGTCGCCCATGCCGGTGACGGTCGGAACTTCGTCAAGAAGGCGGTGAACTGGGCCTTGCGCAATATCGGCAAACGCAACAGGGCCTGCCATGGCGAAGCACTGACAGTGGCTGAGGCGCTCGCCGCCAGTTCTGATCCGACGGCGCGCTGGATCGGCCGCGATGCGGTCAGATTTCTCACATCAGACAGGCTGATCGCGCGTCTGAAGCTTTAGTGAATCGGCTCGAAAATCGGAATCGACTTTCGAGCCGATGCGCCAATACAATACGCTAGAGCGTCCTTGTGTGTCCAAGAGGACGCACGGCGCTCTTGCGATCAACCGTGCGGCGGCACATCGAAGCTCTGCCCCGGCAAAAGCGGGCGAAAGCGCCCGGTTTCGATGCCTTCAGCAAGCAGCGCCTCTTCCAGAGCCCTCAACGGCGCATCAATCGCCTCATCGGTCAGCTGGAAGGTGCCGAAATGGTGACCGACTGCATAGGCGGCATTGGCAAGCTTCATGCCTTTGACGGCCTCTCGCGGGTTCTGATGCGCACTTTCCATGAAGAAGCGTGGCTCATAGGCGCCAATCGGCAGATTGGCGAGGCGGAAGCCGCCATATTTTGCCGCCGCGGCGCGATAGTTCCGGCCCGAGAAGAAAGCGGTATCGCCGATGTGGTAGATTACACCGGCGGGCGTCTCGATGACGAAGGCGGCCCAGAGCGCCATGCGCCGGTCGCGGATGCCGCGTGCCGACCAGTGATGGCAGGGCTCCGCCGTGACCTTCAGCCCACCGGTCAGCACCGCATGGTCGTCCCAGTCAAGGATCGAGATTTCGGCATCAGGGATCTTCGGGTGAATGATCCTGTCATTGCCAAGTGGTGTGACGAATTGCGGCCGGTGGCGGAACTGCAGGCGCTTCAGGGAGGCAATATCGAGGTGGTCATAATGATTATGCGTCACCAATACGGCATCGATGGGCGGCAGATCGTCGAAACGCACGCCCGGTTCGGTGACCCGGCGCGGCCCGGCAAAGGTGAAGGGGCTGGCCCGGTCGGCAAAGACGGGATCGGTAAGAATATTGACGCCTGCCACCTGAATCAGAATGCTGGCATGGCCGATCATGGTGATCCTCATCTCATTCCGGCCAACTCTCTGGCTCGGCAGGGACGGGGAAAACGGGCTGTCAAAGCGGGCAGGCCAGCGCGCGCGCTTCGACTGGAACCGCCATTTCAGCATATCGCGAAAACCGGGCAGAGCGCTGCCGCCGGGATTAAAGAACAGGCGCCCGTCGAAATGATCGCTTTTGGGACCGCGGTAATAGCGGTTGGGACGGTTTTTGGTTCCTGAAAAAATCATGTTTTTGTCTGACGCTCTTTCGTCATCGGCTGCAAGGCCCGAATGCCGGAAAACTGTCTACGGTTTCTCTGACCGACAGGGAACGGAAAACAGCGTTAATAAAGCATGAACAGCCTATGTTGAAATACTACTTTTAAAAGAATTGTAACAATTCCGCCACCAATGGGTGCCGGTCTTGACTTTTCCCGGTCTTTCCTGTTTAACCCCGGCCATCAAGCTGGCATTGAAGACGTTCAGCAGCCGACCGGGGCCCGCAAAGGTATAAAGAGAGCCCGGAGGTCAACATCCGACAGCGCGTTGCGCCCTCGGATGCAATTTTGCTTTGCGTCTTGCATTTGGCGGCAGGGATGCCAACGTTTCGTCTGGGATCAGCCGAAACGACAAGGGAAGACAGGTATGTTTGAAAACCTCCAGGACCGCCTTGGTTCCGTCCTCAAGGGACTGACCGGCCGCGGCTCGCTTTCGGAAGCCGATGTTGCGGCTGCACTGCGTGAAGTGCGCCGTGCGCTGCTGGAAGCCGACGTTGCGCTGGAGGTCGTGCGTGCCTTCACCGAGCGTGTGCGCGAAAAGGCTGTCGGCGCGGATGTTCTGAAGTCGATCAAGCCTGGCCAGATGGTCGTCAAGATCGTCCATGACGAGCTGGTCGACATGCTGGGCGCCGAAGGCGTCACCATTGATCTGAATGCCCC
The DNA here is from genome assembly GCF_013184775.1 of Martelella sp. HB161492. Classification (GTDB taxonomy): domain Bacteria; phylum Pseudomonadota; class Alphaproteobacteria; order Rhizobiales; family Rhizobiaceae; genus Martelella. Next base: position 257,537 of record NZ_JAATVV010000001.1, on the reverse strand, counting down.
GGCCCCGGTCGTGATCATGATGGTTGGTCTCCAGGGATCTGGTAAAACGACCACAACGGGCAAGATTGCCAGCCGGCTTTCCAAGCGTGATCGCAAGAAAGTGCTGATGGCCTCGCTCGATACGCGTCGCCCCGCGGCCCAGGAGCAGCTCAAGCAGCTTGGCGTCCAGACCGGTATCGATACGCTGCCGGTGATTGCCGGACAGGATCCCGTGGCGATTGCCAAGCGCGCCGTGCAGGCCGCAAAGCTTGGCGGCCATGATGTCGTGATCCTCGACACCGCCGGGCGGACCCATATCGACGAGCCGCTGATGGTCGAGATGGCCGACATTCGCAAGCAGTCGAACCCGCATGAAATCCTGCTGGTGGCCGACAGCCTGACCGGTCAGGACGCCGTCAATCTGGCCCGCAACTTCGATGAGCGTGTCGGCATTACCGGTCTGGTTCTGACCCGTATGGATGGCGACGGACGTGGCGGTGCAGCGCTCTCGATGCGCGCCGTGACGGGCAAGCCGATCAAGCTGATCGGTACCGGCGAAAAGATGGATGCGCTGGAGGAGTTTCATCCCAAGCGCATTGCTGACCGCATTCTCGGCATGGGCGACATTGTCAGCCTGGTCGAAAGGGCGGCCGAGACGATCGACGCCGAAAAGGCGCAGGCCATGGCCCAGAAGATGGCCAAGGGCAAGTTCGACATGAACGATCTCGCCGAGCAGCTGAAGCAGATGCAGAAGATGGGCGGCATGGGCGGCATCATGGGGCTGATGCCCGGCATGTCCGGGATGAAGGACAAGATGGCGGCCGCCGGTCTTGATGATTCCGTGTTCAAGCGCCAGCTCGCCATCATCTCGTCGATGACCCGGCAGGAACGCTCCAATCCGGATGTGCTGAAGCATTCGCGCAAGCAGCGTATCGCGGCCGGTTCCGGCACGTCGGCTGCCGATATCAACAAGCTTCTGAAGATGCATCGCCAGATGGCCGACATGATGAAGGCCATGGGCGGCAAGGGCAAGGGCGCCGGTGCCATGCAGAAGATGATGGGTGCACTGGGCGGCAAGATGGGCCTTGGCGGCATGGGCGGCGGTATGCCGGATCTGTCCAAGCTCGACGCGCGCCAGCTTGCCGAACTGCAGAAACAGGCAGAAGGCTCCGGCCTTGGCGGTGGCATGGCCGGGCTTCCCGGCGGTGGTCTGCCGGGCGGGCTTCCGGGGCTTGGCGGGCCGAAACTGCCCGGTCTTGGCGGCATGCCGGGTCTCGGCAAGGGGAAGAAGAAATGATTGATCCCAAGGTCAAGGAACAACTGACCCAGTATCGCCAGTCGATCGACAATCTCGATGCCGCACTGGTGCATGTTCTGGCCGAACGGTTCCGCTGCACCAAGGCAGTCGGACATCTCAAAGCCATGCATGATCTTCCGCCGGCTGATCCGGCGCGCGAGGAAGCGCAGATTGCAAGGCTCAGGGCGCTGGCCAAAAGCGCCGACCTTGATCCCGATTTCGCCGAAACCTTCCTGAATTTCATCATCAAGGAAGTGATCCGGCATCATGAGCAGATAGCTGCCGAACACGGTGGCTGAACTGAAACTGGCGGAAGGCGCCGACATGTCCTTTCGCCCTGAAATGCAACGAACATAAGAACAGAACCGCCCACGAAGCGGTGAAATGCCTTGAAGGAGAATTACAATGGCACTGAAAATTCGTCTCGCCCGTGGCGGTTCCAAGAAGCGTCCTTACTACCATATCGTCGTTGCTGACGAGCGCGCACCGCGTGACGGCCGCTTCCTCGAAAAGCTCGGCCACTGGAACCCGATGCTGCCGAAGGATTCGGCCGAGCGTGTTGTCTTCGACGCCGAGCGCGCCAAGTACTGGCTGTCGACCGGCGCGCAGCCGACCGATCGCGTTCTGCGCTTCCTGGCCGAGGCTGGCCTGACCGAGCGTGCCGAGCGTTCGAACCCGAACAAGGCAAAGCCGGGCAAGAAGGCCATCGAGCGCGAAGCCGAGAAGAAGCAGAAGGCTGAAGAAGCTGCCGCCGCCGCCGCCGAGGCCGCTGCTGAAGCTTCCGAATAAGTCTGATCGCCGGCATGGCCGGTGTGCGACTTGAGCTTTCGACGGATCGCGCGCTTGCCGTGCGGTCCGTTTCGTTTTGATGAGAGGCCACCAATCGTGGCAAAAAACGTTTACTCTGCCATTCTGGCGTTCTAGAAGCAGGCGGATGAAAAGACGTGGCGGACAAGGATATGACCAAGCTTAAGGATCCGGTTCTCATGGCGACCATCGGCGCAGCGCAGGGGTTGCGTGGCGATGTGCGTGTGCGCTGTTTTACCGGTAACCCGCTTTCCGTTGGTGATTACGGCAATCTTCACGCTGAGGATGGTCGCGTCTTCGAAGTGCTCGAGATCCGTCCCGGCAAGAACAACATGGTGGTGATCCGCTTTCGCGGCGTGAATGATCGCAACGCGGCAGAAACGCTTCGCGGGCTGTCGCTCTATCTTGAGCGCGACAACCTGCCCGACGATGAGCTGGACGATGACGAGTATTTCTACGCCGATCTGGAAGGGCTCGAAGTCTTCGATGCCGACGGGAACGGCTATGGCTCTGTCAGCGCGATTTTCGATTTCGGTGCCGGCGATCTGCTGGAGCTGAAGGGGCCTGGCCGCCGGCCGGTGCTGATCCCCTTCAATGAGCAGGCCGTGCTGGAGGTTGATTTCGAAGCAAAGCGGATCCTCGTCGATCCGACGGCTGCGGGTCTGATCGACCATAATGATGATAGTGATGACGGGTTTTCCGGCGGCAACGGCGCCTGATCGATGACCTTCAAGGCCACGATCCTCACGCTTTACCCTGAAATGTTTCCGGGGCATCTCGGACTGTCGCTGGCGGGGCGGGCGCTTGAGCGTGGCCAATGGTCGCTCGATGCCGTCAATATCCGTGATTTTGCCACTGACAGGCACAGAAGCGTTGACGACACGCCGTCTGGCGGCGGCGCTGGCATGGTGCTGCGTGCCGATATTCTCGGGGCTGCCATCGATGCGGTTTCGGGCGAAGACGGCAGGCCGCGCCTGTTGATGAGCCCGCGCGGGCGACCGCTGACCCAGGCGCGTGTGCGTGCGCTGGCCGAGGGGCCGGGTGCTGTTATCATCTGCGGGCGCTTCGAAGGTGTCGACCAGCGGGTGATCGATGCGCGCGCGCTCGAAGAGGTTTCGATCGGCGATTACATCCTGTCGGGCGGGGAGCCGGCGGCGCTGACGCTGCTGGATGCCGTCGTGCGGGTATTGCCGGGCGTGATGGGCAATTCCGAATCCGGCACCCATGAAAGCTTCGAGAACGGGCTGCTCGAACATCCGCATTATACAAGGCCGGCCGAATGGGAAGGGCGGACGATCCCGGATGTGCTGACATCCGGCAATCATGCTGCGATTGACAGATGGCGGCATGAAGAAGCGCTGAAACTGACGGCGGAACGGCGTCCGGATCTCCTGTCGCAGGATGATGACAATGGCTGAGGAGCTGCGCCTGATCCCCTTCAGCGCAGATCATTTCGCCGTGCTGTGCGGCTGGTTTCCCGATGCACGGGCGCTGGCACAATGGGGCGGTACGCGTCTTTCCTTCCCGCTCGATGATGCTCAGCTGTCCGAGATGCGCGCGCTTGGTGATGGTGAAGTGCCAGGCTGGATGCTTTACTCGGCGATCAGGGGGGCAGCTGTAGTCGGGCACGGCCAGATCGTATTCGACCGCGAGGATGGTGTGGCGCGGCTGTGCCGGATTGCGATTGCGCCGCAAGAGCGTGGCAGGGGGCTTTCGCGTCCCATGCTTGCTGCACTTCTGGACAGGGCTTTCGGCGACCGGGCGATCATGCGTGTCGAGCTCAATGTCTATGATTTCAATGCATCGGCGATCCATGCCTATCAGGCAGCTGGCTTTCAGCTGGAAGGCGTGCGCCGCTCATCTGCACGCTTCGGCGTGGAGCGCTGGAACACGGGCATGATGGCGATGCTCCGCCAGGAATGGGACAGCCGGAACCGCTGATGCCTGTTGGCCGGCAGTGGTGATCATGTGCCATTGCAACCTTCATCGATATAGGGTACCCTCCTATCCTATGTCACATACACAGCACAACAAGGCAAAGCTTCTGGCCCGGGTCAGGCGGCTCAAAGGGCAGATCGAGGCGGTCGAACGGCAGCTCGAGGCCGGCGCCCCTTGCGTCGATATCCTGAACCTCGTCGCTTCGGTGCGCGGGGCGGCCAACGGGCTGACACTGGAACTGATCGAGGATCATATGCGTGAGCATGTGGTCACCCCCATGTCACCCGGCAATGAGCAGAGTGCTGCCGGCGCTGATGAACTCATGGACGTCATAAGGCGCTACTTGAAATGAGCCACGATCACCCGCACCCTCACGACCACGACCACGACCACGACCACGACCACGACCACGACCACGACCACGACCATCACCATGACCATGAGCACGACCATGAGCACGGTGCCTGTGAGAATGTTGCGCTGCTGACTGGCCGCGCCGATCACGTCTTTCTTGGCGACAACCATAGCCGTAACGAGAAACGGACATGGGCAGTCATCGCGATTACGGCAACCATGATGGTGGTGGAGATCGTCTGTGGATCGCTGTTTGGCTCCATGGCGCTGACGGCGGATGGCTGGCACATGTCGACCCATGCTGCGGCGATGCTGATTGCAGCCCTCGCTTATCTCTACGCCCGCCGTAACGCCAACAATCCGCGCTTCACCTTCGGGACGGGCAAGATCGGAGATCTCGCGGCCTTCGGCAGTGCCATCGTTCTGGCGCTCATCGCACTTCTGATCGGCTGGGAAAGCCTCATGCGCCTCAATAATCCGGTTCGGATCAATTTCGGCGATGCCATTCTCGTCGCGATCATTGGACTGGTTGTCAATCTTGTCTGTGCGGTTCTCCTTCATGAGGGACACGATCATCATCACGGGCACCACCATGGCCATGATCACCATCATCATGCCGGGGCGAAGGATCACAATCTGCGCGCTGCCTACCTCCATGTGATGGCCGATGCACTGACCTCGGTTCTTGCGATTGTCGCTCTCTCCTTCGGCCGGCTCTGGGGGTGGGCTTTTCTCGATCCGCTCATGGGCATTGTCGGTGCGCTGGTGATTGCGCGCTGGTCCTGGGGGCTGATCCGGGATACGGGCGCTGTGCTGGTCGACTATCAGAGGCCGGATGATGATCTCGCGCCGGCGATCCGCAAGGCGGTTGAGGAAGAGGGCGGGCGTATTGTGGATCTTCATCTGTGGTATCTGGGTCCGGGGCACCGCGCTGCGGTCATCACGCTTTCGTCCGATCCTATCAAGCCCGCTGCTGTCTATCGCGCCAGGCTCAAGGGGCTGCATGGGCTGTCGCATTTGACAATCGAGGTGAATTCGCTGTGATTGCCGGATAAATCGGCCGCAAGGGGGTGACAGCGGCGGAGAATTACGTTATGGACCCGCGCTGACCGGAGATACCGGTCGCCTGAATGAAGAACCGCGAATTCGCTCCAGTCACTGAAAATGTGACACATCCGGCGGCTTTGACCAAGGGATGCCAGCAGAGCGCTCTGGCTGTTGAAGCAAGAAATGAAAAGGTTGAACCGATGAACATCATCGAACAGCTCGAAGCTGAAGAAGTCGCTCGCATCCAGGAACTGCGCAAGATTCCTGAATTTTCCGCTGGTGACACCGTTCGCGTCAATGTCCGCGTTACGGAAGGTAACCGCACCCGCGTGCAGGCCTATGAAGGCGTCTGCATCGCCCGTTCGGGCGGCGGCCTGAACGAAAGCTTCACCGTTCGCAAGATCTCCTATGGCGAAGGTGTTGAGCGTGTATTCCCGATCTGCTCGCCCCAGGTTGAGAGCGTAGAAGTCGTTCGCCGCGGTAAGGTCCGTCGCGCGAAGCTCTATTACCTGCGTGGCCGTCGCGGCAAGTCTGCCCGTATCGCCGAAGACAGCAGCGTTCGCGCCCGTCGCCTGAACGACGAAGCCCGCGACATCGCAGCTGCCGAGCGCGAAGCCGCCAAGGCTGCCAAGGAAGCCGCCAAGGCTGAAAACGCAGAATAAGATCTGCAAGACTGCCAATTTGCTTGTGAAAGGCGCTTCTTTGGAAGCGCCTTTTGTCGTATGAGCCAAAGGGTGCCTTGCCCTGCCATGGCTGGTGCCATTTCAGGGGCAGAACGAAAAACAATCCTGGAGGGGCTCATGATCTCCCGTCGCGCCTTTTTTACCGGCGCTCTTGCTCTCATGTCACTCGGTGCCGTTGCTGCGCCGGTCAATGCAGGTACCCTGCCGGATCTGCAGGGTCGCACGATCACGGTCGTGACGGAAAACACCTATCCGCCGCTGCAATTCATTGATCCGAAGACGGGCAAGGCCATTGGCTGGGAATATGATGCGGTGGCCGAGATTGCCAAACGCCTCAACCTCAATGTCGAGATCGAAAATGCCAGCTGGGACACGATGATTCAGGCGGTCCATGACGGGCAGTATGATATGGCGATGAATGGCATCACCATTCGCGAGGATCGCGCAGAAATGGTCGATTTCTCTGTGCCCTACATGCATTCGGAAATGCTGATGCTGGTGCGTTCCGACGAGGACCGGTTTGACAATGCGGCGAGCTTTGCCGAATTGTCTGATGGTCTGATCGGCACCCAGGCCGGGACCACGCCGTTCTACACGGCCGTCTATGATGTTCTCGATGGCGATGAGGCCAATCCGCGTATCAAGCTCTATGAAACCATCGGTGCCGCCGTTCAGGCGTTGCGCATCGGTGATGTCGATCTGGTGCTGACCGACAGCACGGCAGCGCATGGCTATGTCAATGCCTCTTCAGGCGCGCTGAAGCTGACCGGTGATCCGCTGGGTGCCGAAGATTTCGGTTTCATCTTCCCGATCGGCTCCGATCTTGAAGAGCCGGTCAATCAGGCGATCGAGGCGATGAAGGCGGACGGTACGCTGGATGCCCTGAACCAGAAATGGTTTGTCGACTACAAGATGGGGCAGTAATGCCGGGACCGGCCGGCGAAGACCGTCCCTGGTGGCTCTATGCCTTCGCGCTCCTGATGGCCGCGGGCGCCGTGCTGATTGCCGTAAACGGCCTTTACCGTGAGGTTTTCAGCATTGTCGCCAAGGGGATCGGCATTACCGTTTTCGTGACGCTGGTCGGCTTCGCGCTGGCGACGGCTCTGGGGCTTGGCATCGCCCTTCTTGGCCTTTCCGGCAGTCTCGTCGCCCGGCAGATCGCGCGGTTCTATGTCGAGATCATTCGCGGCATCCCGATTCTGGTGCTGTTGTTCTATGTCGCATTTGTCGGGGCGCCGGCGATCATTGCGCTTGTCAACACGCTCTGCACACCGCTGATTGATGCCGGGGTGATGACGAAATTCGTCATCCGCGATTTCTCGCTGATGTGGCGGGCGATTCTGGCCCTGATGATCGGCTATGCAGCCTTCATCGCGGAAATCTTCCGGGCCGGGTTCCAGTCGGTTGAGATCGGCCAGATCGAAGCCGCCAAGGCACTTGGCCTCAGCCGGTTCCACCGTTTCCGCTTCATCATTTTTCCGCAGGCGATCCGCACCATATTGCCGCCTCTGTCGAATGACTTCGTCTCGATGGTGAAGGATTCCTCGCTCGTCTCCGTGCTGGGCGTTGCTGATATCACCCAGATGGGCAAGGTCTATGCCGCCTCGTCATTTCGCTTCTTCGAGACCTATTCGATCGTCACCTATGTCTATCTGCTGCTGACCATCGGATTGTCGCTCATTTTACGCCGGCTGGAGGCAAGGATGCGTTCAGCGCGCTGAACCGTGTCACCGCGCCGGCTGATATCCGTCTGTCAGCGTGTTGAGGAAGGCTGTTATGTCCCTGATCTCCTGCTCATCCAGGGCGGGCTGGTCGCCGGGTTTGCGGTCAAAGGGTGCGTCGATAACATCGACATTGCCGTGATATTGTGCTGGCAGGTCGTCATATTTGTCGACCGTGCCATCGGCCTTTGTCGGATAGAATGCCGCTGGATCGGTGTCGCGTTCGACATAGAAATGCAGCACGTCCTCAAGTGTGTGATAGCGGCCGTTGTGAAAGAAGGCGTGGCGGGTGGCGACATTGCGCAGCGTCGGAGTTTTGAACAGTCCGCAATTTTCCGGCGCTCTGGCAAAGGCATCATCGCGCATCGGCCCGCAAATGCCGAGGTCATGCCAGTCCGGATCGGCATTGGCCGGGATTTCCGGATTGCGCGGTACGCCAAGCGCCTCATATTCATAATCGGTGAACATAGGCGGGCGGCCATCGCGCGAGGGCGTGTCGATATGGCAGGAGGCGCAATTGCCCTTTGCCGGATCGTCGAAAAGTTTCAGGCCGCGCGCCTCAGCGGGTGAGAGCACTGCTCTGCCGCGCAGGTAGAAATCATATTTGCTGTCGAAAGCATGAAAGCCCGGCGCTTCCATCTGGTAGCGCGCGAGCGCAAAGGCTGCTTCGGCAATGGTCATGCTCTCGTCATCAAGAACGGACTTGCCGAAAAGGGCCGCGATCGGCGCGCCATAATGCGCCCGGATCCGCTGATAGAGCGCATGGTCGCTGTCATTGGCCATTTCAAACGGGGTGCGCAGCACCGCATGTGCCTGTTCCTCCAGCGTATCGACACGTCCGTCACGAAACAGCCCGCCTTCCGGTACCAGCGCCGCTGCGGCCAAAGCCGGATCGGCTGCCTTGGGCTGTGTCGAGCCGGTGGCGGCAAGCGGCGCACTGGCAGAGGATTGCTGCCCACCGGCGGCAACGGCCATCGGAGCGGCCTCGTTGATCTCTTCAGCCGCACTCAGCGGCCCGATGGAAAAGGGATGGGTCTCATAGGCATAGGTCAGCGTCGGAACGGTGCGGTAGCCGGGCTGATCCAGCTTCGCACCGCCCCGCTGAACGGCAAGATCGTTGGCGGGCGCATAGTGGTTCTTCGGATCGTGGCAGGTGGCGCAGGACATCTCGCCTGAGCCCGACAGGCTGGTGTCGAAGAACATGTCTTCGCCGAGGTGCGCCACGGCGGAGAGCGGCGGCTGGTCGGTGCCAGCCGGTATTGTTTTGGCCGGGGGCAGGTCACTGTCTGCGAGCGCGGCCACGGCACCCGCAAGCGCAAGGCCTGCGAGTGCGATGGCGGGCAGGACCTGCACCCGTTTGAACAGGTGCAGCATGTTTGCCTCTTTCAGGATTACATTGCCTGGCCGGTCTTGGTGTCCAGCTTCAGTGCAGCCGTGTCGCCGCTGGTCCAGTCGAACATGGTGTCGAGCGAGCCAGCGATGGCATCGAAGGAGCCCTGGCCGAGACGCTGACCGCCCATCCAGTTGTCTTCGATGAAGCGCATCACCGAGGTCTGGTCGGTCAGCGTGTGATCGACAAAATTGACCTTGGCATAGGGCGAGATCACGAGCAGCGGCTGGCGTGTGCCATAGCCGCAACGGCCCTGAACCGGCTGGCCGGAGACGCCCGGAAGCGGGGTGCCGCTGCCACATTTGTCACCGTTGAGGACATCATAGCCGGCGACCGGAATGCTGGACGGATTGACCAGCGCCTGGGCATGGTCGTACCAGCCATCGGAATCGTCATACATGATGACGATGGCGGTATCCTTCCAGAACGGACTGTCTTCGATCGTGTTGACCGCATTGGTCACGAATGTCTGTTCGTCGAGCGGATCGGAATAGCCGGCATGACCATCCTGAAAGCCCGGTGCCTTGAGGAAGCTCACCGTCGGCATGTTGCCGGCTTTGAGGGCATCATAGAAATCGTGGATGTCATACTGGTGATTGGCGCCGCCATCATCAGCGGTGCCGACGACCGCAGGCGAGGCCGGGCGGACATGCCCGGGATTGGCGGTGGAGGGGTAATACTGGAACGGCTGGTGATGCGGGATGTAGTCAACTTCGGCCGATTTGGTGACATCCGACATGGTGGTGCGTGCACAGCCGGTCGTACCATTGGCATTGGTCAGCGTCAGATCGAAGCCGCCTTCGAAAAAGCCCCAGCTGATGTCACGCTCATTCATCATGTCGCCGATATTCCGGCCGGTCATCAGGGCGGTTGGATATTTCGGGTTGGAGCAGACGTCGCCGGTCGGGTCGAGGTCGGAGATCATCGTCCAGTTGCCGTTGCCGTCAGGAACAACGCGGCCGCCATCATAGGTGCCGTCCTTTTCCAGACGATAGCCCGGTGGCAGCGCCATACCGTTGGTCTGCCCGGAAATCAGGTTGATGGCACCGGGGGTCGAGGGGCCGAACTGGGTGGAAAAGGCATTGTCGCTCATGGCGAAATGCTGGGCATAGTTCCACAGCGCCGTGACGGTATTGCCGTCATAATAGCCCATGACCTGGCCCTTGCTGCCGAAGGAGCCGGCGCCGCCCTTGCTGCCGCGACCGGTATATTTCGGGAACAGATCCATCTTGCCGTTGTTATAGGCGGCCTGCTCTGTGGTGTAGCCGTGGTTCTGGTCAGCGCTGGCAGCCTGGGTACGGTCAAGGCGGAAGGGAGCGGCTGCATCATCGCCATTATCCGTATTGGTCTTGTTGGGGTTGTTGTCGAGAAGACCGGCATGGGCGAGCGTGTCGATATCGTTCGGTGTATCGGCGGCGGCGGTGAAGACCGGTTCGCCATCCGGATTGGCGGCCTTCGGATAGGTCGCGAAATAGTGGTCGAAGGAGACGTTTTCCTGGAAGATCACCACCAGATGCTTGATCGGCGTTGCCGTGTTGCGCATGACGGTATCGGCGGCATGGGCGCTGAGCGGACAGGCGATAGCGAGCGCGCTGCAGGCCGCTAGGGCTGCGCGGCGAGAAACGAAAGACATTCGGATTTCCTTGTTTCTGGTTGGAACAGATCGCCCGGCGCATGACCGTTCGATAATGCCGCTCGCTCCCTGCTGTTGTCAGCATTGGCGGCAGCCCATCTGAAACGTCGCCTTTCGTCGGACGTCGCGGAAACTAGGGCCGGTTCATGACAGCTGCGTGTGATTAGCAAGGCAGATCTCGCCACATTTCATTGCATTATACAGATTTCCGCGACCATGAATTGCACAGAAGCACGCGTAAGTGGTGTTAAAAGTGGATATTGCTAATCTAAGTTTTAACAAGTCATGTTTTTCGATTATCGAGCGGGAACAGTTGCTTAATGTCAATTCACGCAAGAGCGCCGGGCTTTACCCGGTTCGGCGGGCAGCCAGCGGCGATGATGGCGAAAATGTGGCGCAAAAAGTGCGGAAATCTTTGAATTGCCGCATGTCATGAAAGCTGGTATGAGCAGCCCATGATCAGGATGACAGACCGCAAAGACGCCCGTTTCGTGAGGGCCTTCGTTCTGCAGGACCGTAAGCGCCTGCCGAGCCGATTCTTTGCGATGATCTCCGGCGCCTTGAACGCCCGACTTAGCTGATCGCGCTGGTTTTCCAGCGGCGACGGTTCCGTCGCGCACGCCTGCTATACCAATCAGAACAGGGTTCAAACGATCATGAGCAAAGCCCGCACGCTGTACGACAAAATCTGGGACGATCATCTGGTGGATGCACAGGATGATGGTACCTGTCTTCTCTACATCGACCGTCATCTCGTGCATGAGGTGACGTCGCCGCAGGCCTTCGAAGGTCTGCGGATTGCCGGCCGCAAGGTGCATGCACCGCAAAAGACGCTGGCTGTCGTCGACCACAATGTTCCGACCACGCCCGACCGCGTCAATGGCATCAAGAATGAGGAGAGCCGCATCCAGGTGGCCGCTCTTGCCAGCAATGCCGCAGAATTCGGCGTCGAATATTATTCCGAGAAGGACAAGCGCCAGGGCATCGTCCATATCGTCGGGCCGGAACAGGGCTTCACCCTGCCGGGCATGACGATCGTCTGCGGTGACAGCCACACCTCGACCCATGGTGCGTTCGGCGCGCTTGCCCATGGCATCGGCACCTCCGAAGTGGAACATGTTCTGGCCACCCAGACGCTGATCCAGAAAAAGGCCAAGAACATGCTGGTGCGTGTTGATGGTCAGCTGCCGGAAGGCGTGACAGCCAAGGATATCATCCTCGCCATCATCGGTGAGATCGGTACCGCTGGCGGTACGGGCCATGTGATCGAATTTGCCGGTGAAGCGATCCGCTCGCTGTCGATGGAAGGCCGCATGACGGTCTGCAACATGACCATCGAGGGCGGCGCCCGCGCCGGTCTGATTGCCCCGGATGAGAAGACATTCGAATATATCAAGTCGCGGCCGCGCGCGCCTGAAGGCGAAGCGCTGGAGCGTGCGATTGCCTACTGGTCGTCGCTTGTATCCGACGAGGGCGCTGAATATGACCGTGTCGTCGTTCTCGATGCCGCCAATCTGCCCCCGATCGTCACCTGGGGGTCGTCGCCGGAGGATGTCGTTTCCGTGACCGGGACCGTGCCGAACCCGGATGAAATCGCTGATGAGACCAAGCGTGCCTCGAAGTGGCGGGCGCTGAAATATATGGGGCTCGAGCCGGGCACCAAGATGACGGACGTTGCCGTGGACCGCGTTTTCATCGGCTCCTGCACCAATGGCCGTATCGAGGATCTGCGTGCGGCCGCGGCTGTTGCCAAGGGCAAGAAGGTTGCCGCGACCGTGAACGCCATGATCGTTCCGGGCTCCGGCCTGGTCAAGGAGCAGGCGGAAGCCGAGGGACTCGACAAGATTTTCCTCGAGGCCGGTTTCGAATGGCGCGAGCCGGGCTGTTCCATGTGTCTGGCCATGAATGATGACCGGTTGAAGCCCGAAGAGCGCTGCGCCTCGACATCGAACCGCAATTTCGAAGGTCGTCAGGGCTATAAGGGCCGTACCCATCTGGTCTCGCCGGCCATGGCGGCGGCGGCGGCGATTGCCGGGCATTTCGTCGATATTCGCGACTGGGCCTGATGGCGCGGCCCTGTTGTTTCGGCCTTGTCCGAAATGACTTAACGAACACGGCGGTTGCGCTATAGTCGCAGCCGCCGTTTCCATGCGGCATGCTGGCTTTCGCAGGTCTTGAGGAGGATATCTGATGCAGTTCGTTCGGCTTAATTCTGTCACGCTCCATTATCGCCTTCATGGTGATCCGGCGCAAAAGCCGCTGATCGTGCTCATCAACTCGCTCGGAACCGACCTCAGGATCTGGGACTATATGATCCCGCATCTCGTCGACCGGTTCTCGTTTCTGACCTATGACAAGCGCGGCCACGGGCTTTCCGATCTTGGCGAAATGCCGCCGTCGATCGATGATCATGCCGATGATCTGATCGCGCTGATGCAGCATCTGAAGCTTGGCCCCGCCATCATCTGCGGCCTGTCGGTCGGCGGGCTGATCGCCCATGCAATGTGGGCGAAGCGGCCGGAGCTTGTCTCGGCGATCATTCTATCCAACACCGCATCGAAGATCGGCACCCAGGAAAGCTGGAGCGAGCGTATTTCACTGCTGAACCGTGAGGGCATTGCCGGTCTGGTCGATGTCACCATGGAGCGCTGGTTTACTGCGGCCTTCCGCAGACCTGACAATGCGGTGATTGCCGGGCTGTCGACCATGCTGGTGCGCCAGTCGCTGAAAGGCTATGTCGCCACCTGCATGGCGATCCGTGATGCAGATTACCGGGATGTGGCACCGACCATCTCTGTTCCGGTGCTCTGCCTTGTCGGGGACGAAGACAGCTCGACCCCGCCGGATGTGGTCAAGGCAACCGCAGCAGCGATTCCGGGCGCGGGTTTTGTCGTGATCGACGGCGCCGGGCATATTCCCTGCATCGAAAGGCCTGAATTCTATGCCGGGCTTGTTGCCGATTTTGCTGGGCAGCACGGTCTTTCGCGGTGAGGTGCTGGCCTTCGCCGTCGCAACAAGACGCTGCATCCTACTTGCGTAAATCGCCTCATTGGCGCAAGTTACGCGTTAACAAGACTGCGCCATGGAAAGCGGCGCAAGGGTCCAACGCAATGCCCCAGTGGCATTTGCGGCGTGATGGCGGGTTTCAGGCCGGTCATTTATGCCGAATTTCATGATTGATCGTATTTTCCATGAGCTATTCTGCTTTTGACCATCCTGTTCTGTCCGGTCTCGTCGGTGACGATGAAGTTGCCGCCTGCTTCAGCTTCGACGCCGAGGTCAAGGCAATGCTGGCATTTGAGGCGGCGCTCGCCGAGGCTGAGGCGCGTGTTGGTGTGATCCCCGAGGACGCGGCAGAGCGGATTGCCGCCGTCTGTGCCACTTTCGCGCCTGATATCGGCTCACTCAGGCAGGCGACAAGCCGCGATGGCATTGTCGTTCCGGATCTGGTGCGCCAGCTCAGGCTCGCCGTTGGCGGCGATGCGGCGGCCTATGTTCATTTCGGTGCCACCAGTCAGGATGTGATCGACACCTCGTTGATGATGCGGCTTTCAACGGTCTCGTCCCTGTTCCTTGACCGGCTCGATCATCTGTTCCAGCGCATTGATACGCTGGATGCCCGCTTCGGTTCCAATCCGCTGATGGGGCGCACCCGCATGCAGCCCGCTCTGCAGATCACCGTATCGGACCGGCTGCGCTCCTGGCGCGAACCGGTCCTTTATCTTCGCCAGTTCCTGCTTCGTCTTGATGGCCAGCTTTTTGCAGTGCAGTTCGGCGGTGCCGCAGGCACGCTCGACAAGCTGCCGGAACAAGGCGTCGAAGTCCGTGCCGCGCTGGCCGATCTTCTCGGTCTCATCGACGCGCCGCAATGGCAGAACCAGCGCAACGTGCTGGCGGAATTCGCTTCCTGCATGTCGCAGATTACCGGTAATCTCGGCAAGTTCGGTCTGGATGTCGCTCTTCTGGCCGAGATGGGGGATGAAATCGAGCTCATCGAGGGCGGTGAATCGTCCGATATCGAAGGCAAGCGCAACCCGGTGGCAGCCGAGGTGCTGGTGTCGCTGGCCCGTTTCAATGCCGCCAATCTTTCGGCCATGCATACCGCGCTGGTGCACGAGCAGGAACGCTCAGGTGCTGCCTGGACGCTGGAATGGCTGGCGCTGCCGCAAATGGTCGCAGCCGCTGCCGGTTCGCTGATGCTTGCCGATAAGCTCTGCACGCGCATCAAGCATCTGGGCAAGGTGTCATAATTCAGCCGGCATGGCTCTGTGACAGCCTGCGGGCGGCTGGAGCCAGCCACAACCTGTTGAATTAATTCTTCTTGTCAAGTCAGGTCAATTCGATCAACAATCGTACTATGACAAGTTGGAAGCCCAATCCCCGCCTGATCCACCGTCCCGCCTATCTTTCGCTCGCAGAGCAGATTTCCGGCGCGATCCGTGACGGCCTGCTGATCAACGGCATGCGGCTTCCGCCGCAACGGCAGATGGCGGCGGATCTGAAGATTTCGGTGCAGACGGTCAGCCGCGCTTATGAAGAGCTGACCCGACGCGGGCTGCTCACCGGCGAGGTCGGACGCGGTTCTTATGTGCGGGCGCAATCGCGCGAGCCCGAACAGCTTCATATGTATGAACGCAATGGCGATCTGGTCGACCTGTCAATCCTGAAGCCCGTCTGTGAGAGCCGCAGTCTGGCGAAGTTCTCGGCCGCCTTTTCCGCGCTCGGCGCGGATATGCCGCCGGAGCTGGCCTTCTCGATGATGCCGAATGCGCTGTTCAATCGCTATCGTCTTGTCGGCGCCAACTGGCTGGCGGCCTGCGGACTGAAGGCGCCGCCGCAATGTATCACGGTTACCAATGGTGCCAGCGAGGGCATCACGGCAGCGCTGATGGGCGTGGCCCCACCCGGTTCCGTTGTCGCCGCGGAAGAATTGACCCATCCGATGCTGAAGCCGCTTTCGAGTTATCTCGGCTTCGATCTTGAGCCGCTGCCGATGGATGAGGAAGGGTTGATCCCCGAGGCGCTTGATCAGGCGGCCGGACGGAAACGGTTGCGGGCGGTCTTTGTCCAGCCCTCGGTTGCCGGTCCCTATGCGGCGTTGATGAGCGCGCCGCGCCGCCGGGCCATCACCGCCATTGCCCGCCGGCGCGATTTCGCCATCATCGAAAATGATGTTCTCGGTCCGTTGATCGAGAACCGCCAGCCGCCGCTGGCAGCCTTTGCGCCGGAGCGCACGCTCTATATCACCGATTTCTCCAAGAACACGATTCCAGGGCTGAGAGCCGGGTTTCTGGCAGCGCCGCCACGTTATGCGGCTGCGGTTGCCAACCGGCATCTGGCCACCAGCTGGATTGCAACGCCGGCCATGGCCGAGATCGCCAGCCGCTGGATTGTCGATGGCACGGCAATGGAGCTGATCAACTGGCAGCGCATGGCGCTGAAGCGCCGTCATGGCATTGCCGCCGCCGCTTTGCGTGGCGTTGATTACCGCACCAGCCCCGGGGCGCTGCACCTGTGGCTGCCGCTGCCATCCGGCATGCGTGAAGAGGCCTTTGTCCAGGCCGCGCGCGCCCGTGGCGTCATCGTGGCGCCCGGTTCCACCTTCCATATCGGGCGTCAAGCGATGGAGCATGCCGCCGTCAGGATTTCGCTTTCGGCAACGACCGAACTTGATCTGACAGCGAGCCTCGGCATGATCGCCAGCATGTTGCGGGAACGGACCAGTGCTCGCAAAGTGATGGCATGAACCTGGTGGGCAAAGATGCGCTCCCGGTGTCCGTGGCGATGCCATCCGTCGCGCAGAAAGCAAATGGCGCTGTCCGTGCTGAGCGTGTCATTGCCGCAGAAACGGCCATTGCGATGTCCTATCGCGGTTCGAGCCATGCCGTCATGATGGCCACGCCCGCGGATTTTGAGGATTTCGCCGTCGGCTTCAGCCTGACGGAAGGGATCATTGCCAGCGCCGGCGAGATCACCGGGATCGAGGTGCTGACCTTCGAAGCCGGGATCGAGTTGCAGATTTCGCTTACCGATGAGCCCGGCGATGCCTTTGTCCGGCGCAGGCGGTCCATGGCCGGGCCGGTTGGCTGCGGGCTGTGCGGGCTGGAATCGCTGGATGCGGCGATGCGGAGCGTACCTGCCGTCGCCGAAACGGATTTTCGCATCCCGGCGGTCGATGTCCATCGGGCCGTCGAAGGTCTTGCCGCACATCAGCCGCTCTTCGCCGAAACGCGCGCGGTGCATGGTGCGGGCTTTTTCGATCCTGCGCGTGGTGTTGTCATGGTGCGGGAGGATGTCGGGCGGCACAATGCGCTCGACAAGCTCATCGGTGCGATGGCGCGCAAAGGCGAAACGGCCGGTAATGGCGCGGTTGTCGTGACATCGCGTCTCTCGGTCGAGATGGTTCAGAAGGCTGCCATCTTTGGCGCGCCTGTGCTGATCGCCATTTCCGCGCCCACGGCGCTTGCGATCGAGACGGCAGAAAAAGCGGGCATGACCCTCGTTGCCATCGCCAGACATGACGGCTTTTCCGTCTTCACCCGTCCCGAACGGATTGGGTGAGGACCGGCTGACGTCTGGCCAGCCGGCCGGCTTCTATGCCTCTGATTACGCCACGAGCTTCATCGCCTTGCGGCGTGTGCCTTCGGCATTGGCAGCCTGCAGCGCGGCGACCACACGTTCCGGCGTCACATCGCCATCGATATTGTGGATCGTCTCGCCCTCGGCGCAGGCCAGCTTTGCGACGGCCATCAGATCAGCATCACGCGCGTCGCCAATACCAATATCGGCGAGCGTCGTCGGCAGGCCGATCGCCTCGCAGAAGCCAAAGACCTCGTTGATCACGCTTTGAGGCCGTCCGGTGAGGAAGAGCAGGGCTTCTGTGCCGATTGCAACCTTTTCACCGTGCCAGAAGCTGTGCGTGCCGTGAAGGGCCGTCAGCCCGTTATGGATCGCATGGGCACCGGAAAGCCCGCCACTTTCAAAGCCGAGGCCTGAGAGCAGCGTGTTGGCTTCGACGATCCGTTCGAATTCCGGCGTGACGATCTTCTGCGAGGCGGCAGCCTTGGCGGCCGGGCCGTCGGCGAGAAGCGTGTCATAGCACATGCGCGCCAGGCCGAGAGCGGTGGCCGAACCCGGCCGTCCGGTCATGTTGGCAGCGCCGGAGACCCGGCAGTCTTCGGCTTCGAAATAGGTCGACAAGGCATCACCCATGCCGGCGACGAGCAGCCGCACCGGCGCACCGATGATGATCTTGGTGTCGACCAGAACCACATCAGGATTATGCGGCAGCAGCAGATAGCGCTTGAAGGCCCCTTCCTGGGTATAGATCACCGACAGCGCGCTGCAGGGCGCATCGGTGGAGGCGAGCGTCGGGGCGATCACCACAGGCAATTTAGCCTGATGGGCCACGGCCTTGGCGGTATCAAGCGCCTTGCCGCCGCCAATGCCGACGATGACATTGGCGCCGCTGGCGCCTGCCAGCTTGCCGATCCGCTCGATCTCTTCATCTGAGCATTCGCCCTTGAACATTTCCGTGGTGATGGCGGCCCTGTCATCGCTTTTGACATAGGCACTGACGAAGGTGGCAACACCCTGATCGACAATAGCCAGCGCTTTGCTGCCCAGTCGGGCAATTTCTTCCGTCAGATGCTCAAGCGCGCCGGCGCCCTGAACATAGCGGCTGGGAAATATGGTGGTGGAAATCATCTTACGCCTTCCTTTCTGCCCCCGTTTCGAGTGGCAAGCGGGATGGGCGGTGGCGTTGCTCGTCGGCCGCATCCCTCCCTTAAGAAAAGCCTTTGTCGTGGCGATTTCAAGGGCGACAAAAGATGAAGTTTTTCAATGAATGCGTCGACGGATCTGCAGGGGGGAGACCGAAAACTGATGCCTGTCAGAAAATATCACAAGCCTGCCTGAAAGATTCCGCTTTCGCCTGTTTTGTTTTCTTTCAGACGTCAAACCGCTGGACCATCCTTTCGATCCGGCTAAACTTTGGTCAAAGGGGTTGCCTTGCTATCGTTCGAACCTGCCATCAATCGGAGACGGTCTGACCGCCGTGATCATATGACGGATGAATTGTCGCTGCTGACCGACGCCGCGCGTCAAAGTCCGCTGCTTGCGCCGATTCTGGAAAACTGGGCGCTTCTGGATCTGCCGCAGTGCTGGCTGGTGGCTGGCGCGCTGGCGCAGACCCTGTGGAACCGCAGTTTCGGCTTTGATGCGGGGCATGGCATTGCCGATATCGACATTGTCTATTTTGACTCTGACGACCTGTCGGAGCGGGGTGAGGCGCGGCATGCGGCCCGTATTCGCGAAGCCTTCGCCGGCATTCCTGCCTGGATCGACGTCAAGAATGAGGCGCGGGTGCATTTATGGTATGCGGGCCGCTTCGGCTATGAGATCGCGCCCTATCCGTCGATGAGCGATGCAATCGCCACCTTTCCGACGACGGCAACATCGGTTGCCCTGCGGCCTGCTGAAGGCGGCGGCTTCGCATATGAAGCCCCCTTCGGTCTTGGCGATCTGGTTTCAGGCATTGTCCGGCCAAACAAGACCCAGGTTTCGCGAACGGTCTATGAGGACAAGTCCGAACGCTGGCAGGTCTTGTGGCCGGACCTCACCATCATGCCATGGGATGATTGACCGGGATGCGCCGGGTCCTGCTCGCGACCTTTGAAGCCTCGATCTCAGTCCGGTTTTCCTCACCCCAGCTGCAGAGCGGCTTCAGTGCCGCGACCAGGCTTTCGCCGAAAGGCGTCAGCGCGTATTCGACGCGCGGCGGCACCTCGCCAAAATCGGTTCTCACGATAAGCCCGTCGGCTTCCAGCTCCTTCAGATGCTGAATCAGCACCTTGTCGCTTGCGTCGCGCACCGAGCGTTTCAGTTCGCCATAGCGCCGGCTTTTCTGGCCAAGAAAGGTCAGGATCAGCGGTTTCCACTTGGATCCGATCAGCGCCAGCGTGGCATGCAGGCCGCAGGTAAAGATGCTCTGTTGATCGCTCATTTCGGCTTTCCGGAAAAAAACATTGATACTTACCAAATGGTGCATACTGGAGGAAAAGCAAGTGCCTGCCTAGATGTCTCCTATCAGAAACTGGAGACACTGAAAATGAGACTGAAAAACAAGATTGCCGTGATCACCGGCGGTGCGTCGGGCATTGGCCTTGCGAGTGCGAAGCGCTTTGCTGCAGAAGGTGCACAGGTCTTCATCACGGGCCGCCGTCAGTCGGCGCTTGATGCGGCAGTCGCTGAAATCGGCCATGAGGCCCGGGGCCTTCAGGGCGACGTCACCAAGCTTGAGGATCTTGACCGCATCTTTGATGCTGTCCGGCAGCAGGCAGGGCGGATCGATATTCTGTTTGCCAATGCCGGCATCGGTGCGTTTGCCCCGCTCGGGGCCATCACGCCGGAGCATTTCGACCAGATCTTCGACACCAATGTCCGTGGCCTGGTCTTCACCGTACAGAAGGGGCTGCCGCTGATAGGGCCGGGCAGTTCCATTATTCTCACCGGATCGACCACCGGGGTGATGGGTACGCCTGCCTTCAGCATCTACAGTGCCACCAAGGCGGCGATCCGTAACCTGGCCCGGTCCTGGGCCCTTGATCTCAAGGGGACCGGCATCCGGGTCAATGTGATTTCCCCTGGCGCGACGGAAACGCCGGCCTTGAGTGAAGTGGCCGCCTCGACCGGGGACAAGGCGGCAGTCTATGCAGGGTTCCAGGCGATGACGCCGCTTGGCCGCATCGCCGATGCTGCGGAGATCGCCGCTGCGGCACTGCTGCTAGCCTCTGATGACAGCAGCTTCATGACCGGCAGTGAAATCTTCGCGGATGGCGGTGCTGCGCAGGTCTGAGCAAAAAAAGAACCCGGCCAAAAGGCCGGGTTCATCAATCTCTCGCTTCGCCTTGAAGATCAGCCGGCGGCGCGGGTCTTCTCGAAGCGCTTGCGCTCGTTGCTGTCGAGGTAGAGCTTGCGCAGACGGATCGACTTCGGTGTCACTTCCATCAGCTCGTCGTCCTGGATCCAGGAGAGTGCGCGGTCGAGTGTCATGCGGATCGGCGGCGTCAGCTTCACCGCTTCGTCCTTGCCGGCCGAGCGGATATTGGTGAGCTGCTTGCCCTTCAATACGTTGACCTCAAGGTCGTTGTCGCGCGAGTGGATGCCGACGATCATGCCGGTGTAAACCTTGTCGCCGGGCTCGATGATCATCGGGCCGCGATCTTCCAGGTTGAACATGGCATAAGCCACGGCTTCACCAGCCTGGTTCGACAGGAGAACGCCGTTGACGCGGCCGCCGATCTCACCCTTGTAGGGCTGGTAGTCGTGGAACAGGCGGTTCATGATCGCCGTGCCGCGCGTATCGGTCAGAAGCTCGGACTGGTAGCCGATCAGGCCACGGGTCGGTGCGAAGAACACCATGCGGACGCGGTTGCCGCCCGACGGGCGCAGTTCGACCATCTCGGCCTTGCGCTCGGACATCTTCTGCACGACGATACCGGAATGTTCTTCATCGACGTCGATGACGACTTCTTCCATCGGCTCCATCAGCGTGCCGTTTTCATCGCGGTGCATGACAACGCGGGGACGCGACACGGCAAGCTCGAAACCTTCGCGGCGCATGGTTTCGATCAGAACAGCAAGCTGCAGTTCGCCACGGCCGGAAACGTAGAAACTATCCTTGCCTTCGGCTTCTTCGATCTTCAGCGCGACATTGCCTTCGGCTTCCTTCAGCAGACGGTCGCGGATAACGCGGCTCGTCACCTTGTCGCCTTCGGTGCCAGCCAGCGGGCTGTCATTGACGAGGAACGACATGGTCACCGTCGGCGGATCGATCGGCTGGGCATGCAGCGGCTCGGTGACCGAGGGGTCGCAGAACGTATCGGCAACCGTGCCCTTGGACAGGCCGGCAATGGCGACGATATCACCCGCATGGGCTTCTTCAATCGGCTGGCGCTCGATGCCGCGGAAGGCGAGGATCTTGGAAATACGGCCGGTTTCGACCGTCTTGCCATCGGCATTGAGAACCTTGATCGCCTGGTTCGGCTTGATCGAGCCGGAATGGATGCGGCCGGTGATGATGCGGCCGAGGAAGTTGTTGGCTTCCAGAAGCGTTCCGATCATACGGAAGGCGCCGTCTTCCTCGCCGACGCTCGGGGCGGGAACGTGATCGACAACAAGGTCGAGAAGCGGGCCGAGGCCCTGATCCGTCGGACCTTCCGGCGAGGTGTTCATCCAGCCTGCACGGCCGGAGCCGTAGAGAATTTTGAAGTCAAGCTGTTCGTCGGTTGCGTCAAGATTGGCAAACAGGTCGAAGACCTCGTTGACCACTTCTTCCGCGCGGGCATCCGGGCGGTCGATCTTGTTGATGGCGACGATCGGCTTCAGGCCGACCTTCAGCGCCTTGCCGACGACGAATTTCGTCTGCGGCATCGGGCCTTCGGCAGCGTCCACCAGAACGATGGCGCCGTCCACCATCGACAGGATGCGCTCGACCTCACCGCCGAAATCGGCGTGGCCGGGGGTGTCGACGATATTGATGCGTGTGCCTTTCCAGACAACCGACGTTGCCTTGGCAAGGATCGTGATGCCACGTTCCTTTTCCAGATCGTTGGAATCCATGACACGCTCGTCGACGCGCTGGTTCTCGCGGAAGGAACCGGACTGTTTCAGAAGTTCATCGACAAGGGTCGTCTTGCCATGGTCAACATGCGCGATGATCGCGATATTGCGGATAGCCATAAATGTATCTCTGGGGCTGGGGCGCAGTCACATTGGGAGGAGGCGCCAGTTGCTCTTGGGCCTGCTCATACACACATTTTGATAAAAACAAAAGAGCGAGTTTGCCATGGGCAGACATGCTTGACGTGCACGGCAGCGCAAATGCGACCGAAATGTCTCAGTTGAAGCCGAGAAGACGGGCGCCCTGATAGAAAATAAACGCGACCAGCCAGGCATAGATCAGCGAGGTTATCAGCGTGAATGCCGTGAAGCGCCAGGACCGGCTTTCGGATTTCACCGTTGCGACCGTGGTGAGGCACGGCGTGTAGAGAAGACAGAACAGGCAGAAGGAATAGGCCGCGACCGGCGACACCGTGAGGGCGATCTGATGTGCCACCAGCCCGGCCGACATGGCGTAGATGGTCGACAGCGAGCCGATCACCACTTCCTTGGCAATGAAGCCGAAGATCAGCGCCAGCGTCAGATAGGGGTTGATACCGATCGGCGCCATGACCGGCTGCAGCAGTTCGCCCAGCTTGCCGCCCCAGGTCTCAAGCCCTGTTGCATCCGTCGGGAAATTGGTGAGAAACCAGACCGCTATGGTGCCGACAATGATGAACCGGGTGGCGCGGCGCAGGAACTCGCGCAATTCGCCAAAGCCCCGCAGCCAGACCTGACGCAGTGTCGGCACACGATAGGGCGGCAGTTCCAGCACGAAGGGTTCGGTGTTCCTGAACTGCTTCGAGCGCGAGAAGATCGCGGCGGCGAGAAAGGCCGAGAGAAAGCTGATGACATAGAAGGAAAACAGCACCACCGGGCCATGAGCGGGCGGGAAAACAGCGGCAATGATGAAAACGAACACCGCCAGCCGCGCCGAACAGAGCGAGAAGGGAATGATCAGCATCGACAATAGCCGGAGTGGCTGCGAGCGCATCACCCGTGTGCCCATCAATGCCGGCACATTGCAGCCAAAACCCATCATCTGCATGACGAAGGCGCGGCCATCGAGCCCGATCCGCCCCATCCAGGCGTCCATCAGATAGGCCGCACGGGAGAGATAGCCACTGTCTTCCACGGCCGCCATGCAGAAGAAGAACAGCATGATCAGCGGCACGAAGGAGGCGACGGTGGCAACGCCGAGCCAGATGCCGTTGACAACGAAATTCTCAAGCCAGGCAGGACCCAGATGGAGCACCGGCTCCAGCATATGCGCCTGGATCCAGTCGGTGAGGGTGCCGACCACCCCTTGCGAGGGCAGGCCAATCGCCCAGATGAGGTAAAAAATGCCGAGCATGACGGCGAAGAACAGCGGCAGGCCCAAAATAGGGTTCAAAAGCACGCGGTCGAGTTTTTCCGTCAGGGTTTTCGGCGGGATGTCCGGATAGGTGACAACGCCATCAAGCGTTTCCCGCAACGTCTCCTCGGTGATCAGCGTTGTCCGCAGCGTTGCATAATCGGCCAGAACCGGCGGCAGCCCGGCGCGCTCCGCCAGCACCGATCCGACGCTTGCCATCGCCGCAGGACAGCCTTCACCATATTTTGCGCTGATCAGATGGACCGGCATGCCAAGACGCCGGGACAGGCCATCCGAATCAATGGTGATGGCGTTCTTGCGCGCTTCATCGGCCATGTTGAGCATGACGACGGCGGGCAGTCCCAGCCGCGCGATCTGCAGCGGCATCAGCACCTGCCGGTCAATCTGGCTGGCATTGACGACCACGATCACCATGTCGACGGGATAGGTCTTGAGAAAATCCGCAACGATGGTCTCATCTTCGGAATAGCCTTCGAGGTCATAAATGCCTGGCAGATCGACGATTTCAACGGTCTGACCGCCAAGCTTCACCCGCGCATTGGACAGGCTGACCGTGATACCCGGCCAGTTGCCGACATAGGCATTGGCGCCGGTGATGCGGTTATAGAGCATCGACTTGCCGGTATTGGGCTGGCCCAGAACGGCAATGCGCGGCACATCATTGGCTGAGAGATTGGCTTCGGCGGGCGAACAATGGGACATGGCTATTCCGGTGATGCATCTGTCGGACAATAGCCTATCGCAATCGTGCCGTCAGCGGCTTGGCT
Organism: Martelella sp. HB161492; assembly: GCF_013184775.1. Taxonomy (GTDB): domain Bacteria; phylum Pseudomonadota; class Alphaproteobacteria; order Rhizobiales; family Rhizobiaceae; genus Martelella. The sequence goes on along the minus strand of NZ_JAATVV010000001.1, from coordinate 232,885 downwards.
TGCCTCAAAGGCCTGCCGCCCTGATGTTTGTCGAAGCATGGTGTCGAAAGGTCCGCTCGGCATCGGGCGTCGCGTGACTATTTTTCGCTTCTGCGTACCCGCACAAGGGCGGCTTCGGAACGGCGGATGGCAATTTCCGTCGTGCGGCCGGCGCGCACGACCAGCGGGCCGCCAAACCAGCCACGGCGGAGCATGGAAACTTCATGCGTTGCGGAAAGGCCCAGCGCCTTCAAACGGTTGGAAAGGCCGATTTCGCAGGCGCCACTATCGACAATCTCTACAATGCCACTTTCGCCCGGTTCGAGCATATCAAGGGAAATGATGCGTCCCTCAAGGGCGGTAGCCATGGCAGGATTGTTAAGCATGGGCAGTTCCAGTCCTGGAAATCTGCTGGCACCGTCATCTGAAAGGCCTTCCGGACTTCAGACCGGTGCCAGATCCACCTGTCTAAATCAACTTCTGATCTATGACATTTTTGTCTGAGAAGCGCAACAGACTTAACTATTTGCCGAAGCTTTTTATAACCGTATGATATTTTAGAATTATTCCATTTTTATAGTTGAGCGGCCGGTTCTCGTTGTCCTGCCGAAGCTGGCGATGAATGAAGTGTGGCCGATGCGCCAGACAGCAAGGCCGCCGGATCCCGCCGGCGGCCTTGCACTGTTTTTGTCGCATGTCCCGCGCAGTGATCACATCACGGCGCCAACCTGCCATGGCACGAATTCATTATCGCCGAGCCCCATGCTTTCGGACTTGGTCTTCTGCCCCGAGGCCGATTTCAGGATCAGGTCGAGGATCTCCTGCCCCTTCGCCTGAATATCGGCACCATCGGAGAGGATGTCGCCGCAATTCAGGTCCATATCGTCCGGCATGGCGGCGAAGAGGGCGGAATTGGTGGCGATCTTGATCGTCGGCGTCGGCTTGGAGCCAAAGGCGGAGCCGCGACCTGTGGTGAAGCACAGCATCTGCGCGCCGCCGGCGATCTGGCCCGTGGCGGAGACCGGGTCATAGCCGGGGGTGTCCATGAAGAGCAGTCCCTTTTCGCGGATCTGCTCGGCATATTCGAGCACATCGGCAAGCGGTGTGCTGCCAGCCTTGGCAACGGCGCCGAGTGACTTCTCAAGAATCGTGGTCAGGCCGCCCTGCTTGTTGCCGGGGCTCGGATTGTTGTCCATCGAGCCATGGGCTGCGGCGGTGTAATCCTCCCACCACTTGATCCGGGTGAGAAGTTTCTCTGCGACATCGGCACTGACGGCGCGACGCAGCAACAGCTGTTCCGCACCATAGATTTCCGGCGTTTCCGACAGGATCACGGTGCCGCCCATACCGACCAGCAGATCGGAAGCGATGCCGAGTGCAGGATTGGCGGTGATGCCGGAAAAGCCGTCGGAACCGCCGCATTGCAAAGCAAGCTTCAGTTCGGAAGCGGGAATTTCAACGCGGGTGACGTCGTTGACCGTCGGCAGCAGTGCCTTGATGTGATCGACGATCATGTTGATCGACTTCATCGTGCCGCCATTTTCCTGAATGGTCATCTGGAAGAAGCGGCTTTCATCCATTTCGCCATGGATTTCGCGCATCCGGGCCAGCTGCATCTGCTCGCAGCCAAGCCCGACAAACAGCGCTGCCCCGACATTGGGGTGCGTCGCATAGCCCCACAGAACGCGCTGCAGATTGTCAAAGCCCGGACCGGAATTGGCCATGCCGCAGCCAGTGCCATGGGCAAAGGCGGCAATACCGTCAATATTGGGATACTGATCGAGAATGCCGGAATGATTGATGATGTCGGCGGCGCGGCGGATGACCGTTGCCGAGCAGTTCACCGTGCCGCAGATGGCGATGTAGTTGCGGGTTCCGGCAGCGCCATTGGCGCGGCGGTAGCCCATGAAAGACGCCGGCTTGACGGCGGGAATGGCGGCTTTGGCGGCTTCAAGATCGGCGCCGATCTGATAGTCGCGGCCATGATCACCGAAGGTGCAGTTATGCACATGCACATGCTCGCCGGCCTTGATGTCCCGTGCGGCATAGCCGATCAGCTGGCCGAACTTGTAGATTTCGCCACCTTCAGGGATATCGACATTGGCGATCTTGTGACCGCGGGTCACGGGTTTTTCAAGTGGTACACCGTAGCCGAGCGGGGTTGCGCCGGCATCGGCGCGCACCGTCAGGATCGAGACCGTATCCTTGGGGTGCAGTTTCAGACAGTCGGAATGTTCAGCCACAATAGACCTCCAGGCGGGCGTTTTGAGGGGGATTGCCCGGCGATTGAATTCGGAAGCGAATGTCTTCCTCTCCGGCTTTTGATGCGCCTGGGAGGGGCGCCACGGAACCGGTTGTTTTCATGTTCATATAGGAAGCCGCCAATGCCTTCGCAGGCGGCTTCCTGCATCAATTTTACTTGACGACCTCTTCTGCCATGGCGCGGGCGCCCTTGGTGACGAGGCCCTCATAGGCAGCAACCAGACCTTCGACAAAGGCCTTGTTGTCCTGCAGCGCCTTGGGGAACACGTCGGAGACGCCAACCAGGGCCTCGACTTTCTCGCGCGGCGTGGCGCCTGCATCCGACAGAGCCTTGAACTTCTCGGCCAGCGGATCGCGAACGTCGATCGGGTTGCCCTTTTCATCAACGCCGCCGACATAGCGCATCCATGCCGCAACCGCGAGCGTCAGGCCCGGGATCGGCCGGCCGGCGGCGATATCTTCGGCAACGGTTTCGAGAATGCGCTGTGGCAGCTTCTGCGAGCCGTCCATGGCGATCTGCCAGGTCAGGTGCCGGATGGAGGGGTTGGAATAGCGTTCGAACAGGGCGGCCGTGTACTCTTCCAGGCTGACGCCGGGAGGGGCATCAACGGCCGGAATGATTTCCTTTTCCCACAGGAACTTGCAATAGGCGGCCAGGACCGGATCGGAAACCGTGTCGAAGATGGTTTCCTTGCCGGCGAGATAGCCAAGATAGGAAATCGAGGAATGCGTGCCGTTCAGGCAGCGCAGTTTCATATGTTCAAACGGCGTGACGTCGTCGACCAACTGAGCGCCGACGGCGCCGATATCCGGGCGCTGGCCGTCAACGAACTTATCTTCGACAACCCACTGGCGGAAGGGCTCATGCATGACCGGAACCGGATCATAGACGCCGGTCAGTTCGGCAACGCGGACGATATCTTCCGGCTTGGTGGCCGGAACGATGCGGTCGATCATGGTGCAGGGGAAGGTGACTTCCTTCTCGATCCAGGCCTGCAGTTCGGGATCGATCATCCCGGCCAGCTCGACGACGACGGCGTGAACGACGTGGCCGTTGTTCGGTAGATTGTCGGAACTCATCATGGTGAAGGGGCGGATGCCCGCCTTGCGGCGGCGGTCCAGCGCGCGGACGATGTAGCCGATCGCCGATTTCGGCTTGTTCGGGTCCTTCAGGTCTTCAATGATGAAGGGATGTTCGCGGTTCAGCTTGCCGGTCGAGGGGAAATGGCAATAGCCCTTTTCGGTGACCGTCGAGGTGACGATCTTGATCTTCGGATCGGCCATCAGCGACAGCACGACTTCCGGATCATCAGGCGCATCGATGACGTCGTTCAAAACCGGAATGATCTGCGGCTCGATGCCATCGGGTGCCAGCGACACGGCCGTATAGGCAAAGCCCTGCGGCTCGAAGATCTCGCGCTGCTTCGGCGGGGTCATCAGGTTGACGCCGACAATGCCCCAGTCGCCGCCGGACTTCTGCATTGCTTCATAGAAATAGATGGCGCCATGCGAGCGGTAGAACGCTCCCAGGCCCAGGTGAACGATCCCGGAGCCCGGACGCTTCACGTCGGGGCGCTTCAGACGGGGGAGATCCTGAATATTATCGGCCAAGCCAGCCTCCATAGAGATTGGGAATTTCAGTTATTGTTGTTGATGCGGCAGATCGTCATTTCGCAAATGGCGCGTCGCGTTTATCGACGGGCAGCAGGCAGAAAGGGTACCTTAAGCCGTCCGGGGATGGCGCCGGCGGGGGCCGCCGGTGTCGGTTGCTTCGCGGTCCGCAGGCAGGCTTTCAGCGCCTGGGGACCGCGACAGAAATCACTTCAGCGTTTCCATCGAGACCATTTCAACGTCCTTGTAGTCGACATTGTCGCCGGCCATGGCCCAGATGAAGGTGTAGGACGCCGTGCCCGCACCGGCATGGATCGACCAGGGCGGCGAGATCGCGCCCTCTTCGTTCTTCAGCACCAGATGGCGGGTTTCGTCGGGCTCACCCATCATGTGGAAGACCCGCTGGCCGTCCGGCACATCGACATAGAGATAGGCCTCCATGCGGCGGTCATGGACATGGGCGGGCATGGTGTTCCAGATCGAGCCCGCGGCAAGCTTGGTCATGCCGACCACAAGCTGGCACGATTTCATCACGTCGGGATGGACGAACTGGTAGATGGTGCGCTCGTTGCAGGTCTCTTTCGAACCAAGCGTGACATTGGCGGCCTCGGCGATCTTGATCAGCCGCGAGGGATAGGTCTGATGGGCCGGGGCGGAGAGAATGTAGAAACGGCCTTCACCGGAAAAGGTGATCTTGCCGGCGCCCATGCCGAGATAGAGCATGTCGCCCTTGACCATGTCATATTCGGCATCGGCAACGACCTTGCCCGGTCCGCCGACATTGACAATGGTGATTTCGCGGCGATCGAGGATCGAGGCCGTGCCGCAGGGGGCGACATGGTCGAGCTCGAGTTCGGCGTCACCGGGGACAGCGCCACCGACGATCATGCGGTCATAATGGGTGTAGATCAGGTTGATTTCGCCATCGACGAATATGTCGCTGACCCGGAAGTGATCGCGGAGTTCCTCCGTGCCGAAGGTGCTGGCCGTGACGGGGTCAATGGCATGGCGAATTTCGATGTTCAGCATCACTTTCTCCTTGGTAACGGGTCTTTGTTCCGGGTGGGATGCCCCGGTTCTTGTTTTCTCCCCCCGCCCAGAGGCGAGGGGATATTTCAGCTGGCGGCCGTTCCCGTTTCCTAGTGGAACAGGGCCGGAAGCCAGAGCGTCAGCGCCGGAATGTATGTCACCAGCATCAGGGTCACGATGGCCGCCAGATAGAAGGGCCAGATCGTCCTGATGGCTTGCGAGACCGGGATCTTGCCGACGGCGCAGCCGACAAACAGCACGGAACCAACCGGCGGTGTGCACAGGCCGATGCCGAGGTTGAGGATCATGATCACGCCGAACTGAACCGGATCGACACCAAAGGCAGAGGCGACCGGCAGGAAGATCGGGGTGGTGATGACGATCAGCGGTGACATGTCCATGAATGTACCGAGGATCAGCAGCGCCACATTGATCAGGAGCATGATGATGATCGGATTGTCGGATACCGTCTGCATGAAGTGGACGATATTGGCCGGTACCCTAAGATAGGCCATCAGCCAGCCGAAGCAGGCTGCGCAGCCGATCACCAGCAGCACCATGGCCGTGGTCTTGACCGCGCCCACCGTCACCTCGACAAAGGCCTTGAAATCCATGGTCTTGTAGAGGAACAGCGTACAGGCCAGCGCATAGACAACGGCAATATCGGAGCTTTCCGACGCCGTGAAAATGCCTGAGCGGACGCCGCCGAAGATGATCGCGATCAGGATCAGGCCCGGAATGGCATCGATGAAGAGCGCACCGGCGATCTTCATGCCGGGAAACTTTTCGGTCGGATAGCCGCGTTTGGTGGCCACGAACCAGGCCGCCACCATCAGCGACAATGCCAGGACGATGCCGGGAATGATGCCGGCGGTGAACAGATCGGCAATCGAGATGCGGCCGCCACCGGCGATCGAATAGATGATCAGATTATGCGACGGCGGCAGCATCAGGGCGATCATTGCCGCGGTGACCGTGATGTTGACCGCATAGTCCGGGTCATAACCGCGTTCCTTCATCTGCGGCACCATTAGACCGCCAATGGCCGAGGCATCGGCCGCAGCCGAACCGGAAATACCGCCAAACAGCACCGAGGCGGCGATGTTGACCTGGCCAAGGCCGCCGCGGAAATGGCCGACCACGGCGCCGGCCAGTGCCACCAGCCTGCGGGCAATGCCGCCGCGCACCATGATTTCGCCGGCATAGATGAAGAAGGGGATGGCCATCAGCGCGAAGACCGAGACACCGGAATTGAGGCGCTGGAAGACCACGAGCGGCGGCAGGCCAAGATAGATGATCGTCGCAAAGGACGAGATCCCGAGGCAGAATGCCACCGGCGTGCCGATCAAAAGTAGGATGGCGAAAGTTCCAAACAGGACGAGGAGTTCCATGGGCTTAATCCTCGAACAGATCGGTTTCGCCGAAGCGGGCCGTCGGCAGGCCGCAGGCACGCCTTGCGACGCGTTCCAGCGAGAACAGCACGGTTAAGGCGCCACCGGCAACGATGGAAAGATAGCCGACCCCGTCGGGAATGCCGAGCGAGGGCATGGTGGCCCCCCATGTGCCGGCGACAAGCTCGGAACCATAGATGACCATGCCAAGGCCGAAGGCGATGACGAAAAGGTCGGAAATGGTGTAGAAAATCAGCTTCACCCGGCGCGGAATGACATGGAGCAGGATGTCAAAGCTCAGGTGATAGCCCTGACGAATGCCCACGGCGGCGCCGAGGAAGATGAACCAGCCCATCAGCAGGACAGAGGTCTGCTCGGTCCAGATCGGCGTATTGTTGAGGACGTAGCGTCCGAATACCTGCCAGGCAATGAAGGCGGTCATCAGCGCCAGACCGATCGCAGCGCCCCACAGCGCGATCGTCGACAAGACGCCCAATCCCTTGGCAATCGATTTCATAGTCTCTTGCACGATGCTTACTCCCCTCTCAAAAGGAGCGGACGCGGCAGATAGACTGCCGCGTCCGTCGGGATTACTGGGTAGCCTGAATACGAGCGACCATGTCCTTCAGCTTGTCGCTGGTGACATATTTTTCGTAGATCGGCTGCATCGCCTCGATGAACGGGGTCTTGTCGATGTCGGTGACGACCTTGACGCCGGCGGCTTCCACGACCTTTTCGGATTCGGCCTCACGGGCCTTCCACTGCTCGCGCTGATAGGCGACCGACTGCTTGGCGGTTTCCTTCACGCAGGCCTGGTCCTCAGGCGTCAGCTTGTCCCAGGTGGTCTTCGACATGACGAGGACTTCCGGAACGATCAGGTGTTCGTCGAGCGTGTAGTAAGGTGCAACATCGTAATGGCTGGACGACTCGTAGGACGGCCAGTTGTTCTCGGCCCCATCGATAACGCCGGTCTGGATCGAGGAATAGACCTCGCCATAGGGCATTGGTGTGGCGTTTGCGCCCAGCGCATCGACCATATCGACGAAGATATCCGACTGCATGACGCGGAATTTCATGCCCTTCAGATCGTCGATCGACGTGATCGGCTTTTCGCGATTGTAGAAGGAGCGCGAACCGCCGTCGTAAAAGGCCAGGCCAACAAGGCCATAGGGCTGGAAAGCGTCGAGGATTTCCTGGCCGATTTCACCGTCCATGACCTTGTGCATGTGGTCCGTGGAACGGAAGATATAGGGCAGGGACGGGATCTGCGTTTCCTCGATCAGGCCGTTGAACGGCCCGAGGCTCACGCGCAGCATGTCGATGACGCCGAACCGCGTCTGTTCGATTGTGTCCTTTTCCTCGCCAAGCTGGGCCGAGTCATAGACTTCGATCCCGATCTTGCCATTCGTGCATTGTTCGAGCAGTTCCCCCATATGCTGAACTGCAACGACGGTCGGATAACCGGCCGGATGCGTGTCTGATGAGCGCAGCATCATCTCCGCTGCGCCCGCCGAAACTGCAGTCGTCGCGATGGCGACGGCTGCGATTGATATTCCCACTCCCAGTTCTTTCAAGCGTCTCATTTTGTCCTCCAGCTTGAAAATGGCTGTTGTTACAGCCGGTAAGCGCGCTTCACCAAATTATAGGTCAAGTCGCGCGCGACTTCCGGGGCCTCGTCCTCAGCGAGACGCCCCGTGGCAACCAGGGTTGCCAGGAAAGCGCAGTCGACACGGCGGGCGACATCATGACGTGCGGGGATCGAGCAGAATGCCCGCGTATCGTCGTTGAAGCCGACCGTGTTGTAGAAGCCGGCCGTTTCCGTGACCATTTCACGGTAGCGGCGCATGCCCTCGGGGCTGTCATGGAACCACCATGCGGGACCGAGCCTCAGCGCCGGGTAAGCGCCGGCCAGAGGTGCAAGTTCGCGCGAATAGGCGGTTTCATCCAGGGTAAACAGGATCACGGTGAGGTCGGGGTTCATGCCAACAGCGTTCAGCAGCGGACGCAGTGCCGTGACATAATTGGTCTGGCTCGGAATATCGAAGCCCTTGTCGCGGCCGTGACGAGCCATGACCTCATCGGAATGGTTGCGGGTAGAGCCCGGATGGATCTGCAGCACGAGGCCGTCCTCGATGCTCATGCGGGCCATTTCCGTCAGCATGTGGCCACGGAAGGCATCGGCTTCTTCCGGCGTGCATTTTCCCGCCAGCGCCTTGTCAAACAATGCTGCGGCCTCGGCCTTCGGCAGGTCTTCGGTGCGCGCCGTCGGATGGCCGTGGTCGGTCGAGGTGGCGCCATACTGCTTGAAGAAGGCACGGCGGATGCGGTGGGCTTCGAGATAATTGTCGAAGCTGGTGGCATCGATGCCGGCCATCTCGCCGAACTTCTCGATATTCTCGGCAAAACCCTCGAAATCCGGGTCAACAACCGGGTCAGGACGGTATGCGGTGACGACCTTGCCGCCGGTCCAGCCTGAATCACGGATCATCTGGTGCCACTTCAGATCATCGAGCGGGCTTTCGGTCGTGGCAATCACTTCGATGTTGAAACGTTCAAACAATGCGCGCGGAAGGAATTCCGGACGTTGCAAGCAGTCGCTGATATGGTCATAAAACTCATCGGCCGTATCCGGGCCGAAGCGCTTTGTGAGGCCAAACACATGTTCGAAGGAATGTTCCAGCCAGCCGCGGCTCGGTGTGCCGCGCAGCAGATAGAAGTTTTCGGCAAACAGGCGCCAGATCTTGCGGCTGTCGGTTTCCGTCTGTCCGCCATCGATGCGCGGAACGCCGAGGTCCGTCAGGGCAACGCCCTGCGAGCAGAGCATGCGGAAGACATAGTGGTCGGGTACGACAAAGAGCTTGGCCGGATCCGGAAAGGGAAGATTTTCGGCATACCAGCGCGGATCGGTGTGGCCGTGGGGCGACACGATTGGCAGGTCTGCGATTTCATTGTAGAGGGCGCGGGCGATGTTTCGCGCGCCGGGTTCGATCGGAAAAAGCCGGTCTTTATCGAGCATTTTTTGGCCTCCCCTAAAGGGCTTTTGTCTCGCGCGGAAAAAGCGCGATTGCAATTTACCAGAAAACTAATATGTTAGTATGCATTGAGTGTCAATGGAGGTCGCATGGCCGAGAAACTTAAAATTGGCTCGCTTGAACCTCAGCGTCTGCCTTCGGTCACGGATCTGGTCTACGAGCATCTCTATAACCAGGTCGTCGGTCTTGAACTGCCGCCGGGGGCGAAGCTGTCCGAAGTCGAGGTCGCCCGTCAGCTCGGCGTCTCGCGCCAGCCGGTGCGTGACGCCTTCTATCGCCTGTCGCAGCAGGGCTTTCTTCTGATCAGGCCACAGCGTGCCACGCTGGTGACCCATATTTCGGAAGAAGCGGTCATGCAGGCGCACTTTATCAGAACCGCACTGGAAATGGCTACGGTTCAGGCGGCGGCAGATGCGATTTCCGTCGATGACGGCAAGGCGCTTGATCACCTGCTCGAAGAGCAGAAACAGGCACTCGCTGCCGGTGACAAGCTGCGCTTTCATGAGCTTGATGACAATTTTCACAAACTCATCAGCGAAATTTCCGGCCACGGTTATGCCTGGTCATTGATCCGCGACCATAAGGCGCATATGGACCGGGTGCGTTATCTCAGTCTTTCCTTCGGTGCACAGGCAGCAATTGACGAACACGCATTCATCGTGAGCGCGATCAAGGCGGGGAACGGAACTGCAGCTGTAGAAGCGATGCGAGACCACCTGTCCAGGATCGGCACGATCGTCGAGCGGATCCATCTCAGTCATCCCGCCTTTTTCGAAATGGACGAAAAATGAAAAAACTGCCCGAGAACATTCTTTGCATCGGCGAATGCATGGTCGAAATGGCGCCGCGCGAAGATGGCGCCTACAATCGCGGCTTTGCCGGCGATACGTTCAATTCCGCCTGGTACCTCTCCAAGGTTTTGCCGGGTCACTTCACGGTCGATTACTTCAGCGGCGCCGGCAACGACGCGGTTTCCGGCGAGATGCTTTCCTTCATGGAGAATGCCGGGGTCGGCACGGCGTCGATTCGGCGCATCGCCGATCGTACGGTTGGCCTTTACATGATCGCGCTGAAAAATGGCGAGCGGTCCTTCTCCTACTGGCGCGATGTTTCCGCTGCCAAGCTTCTGGCCGAAGATAAGGATGCGCTGCGTGCCGCGGTGAAGGGCAGGGGAATGATCCTGTTTTCCGGCATCACCATGGCCGTGATCTATGCCGAACATCGGCAGAACCTGCTTGATGTCCTGTCGGAAGCGCGCGCTGAAGGCACGATTGTCGCCTTTGATCCGAACATGCGCGCCCGGCTGTGGCCGAGCAAGGACATCATGGCCGAGACGATCATGCGCTCGGCGGCTGTCAGCGATATCGTTCTGCCATCCTTTGATGAGGATGGCGTGGTTTTCGGAGATGCCGATCCCAAGGCGACCATCGCCCGCTACCGGAGCATCGGTGTCAATACCGTCATCGTCAAGAACGGGCCGGAGACGATCTATGCCGAGGACAGCGAGGAAGGCCCGGTAACCTTCTCGCCAACGCCGTCGAAAAATGTCGTCGACACAACGGCTGCCGGTGACAGTTTCAATGCGGGGATGATTTCGGCGCTGATGACCGGCCACGCGCTGGTTGACGCGCTGGCCAAGGGGTCGGCCCTGTCGGCACGGGTCATCGGTGCGCGTGGTGCGCTTGTCGAAGACGCCATCGCCTGAGGTTCAGGCGTTTCACGGGTTTCAGGCTGGCCGGGGCATCATTCCTGGCCGGTTTTTCGTGTCAGAGCTTCGGCCTCAACAGCGGGAATGGCGTCATGCCGTCTTCCTCGCCGCGCGGGAAGCCCCCTTCCTGGTGGCGTTTCTGCAGCATTTTATAGCCGGCCGGGCTGACACCGATATAGCGCTTGAACATGCGCGAGAAATAATAGGAATCGCCATAGCCGACAAAGGCGGAGGCCTGCTTGACCGACTGGCCGCTGGCCAAAAGGGCCATGGCGCGCTCCATGCGCTTGAATTCGTGATATTTCTGCGGGGTGAGCCCCACCTGTTTGCGGAACTCGCGGCGAAAATAGTCCTCATTATAGGGAACGCCGTCGAGCACACGCTCAACCGTGTCGTCGCTGATCGGATCGGAGGCGATCTGGCTGGCGGCCACCATGACGGCAAGCGAGAGGCTGTCGGGGTTGTTGACCGACACATCCTGTTGCGGATGCCAGCGGATGAAAGCGGCCTCGATGAATTCGATCAGCAGCACCATGAACAGATGGTGCTGGGTGAAGGTGGTGGAGGAGAGCGGCGACGATTCGCGGTAATGGCGTACCAGCGGCGCGATCATGGCCCAGCGCGGAAGATCGACCCACATGCGGCATTCCATCTGGTCGAAAAGATCCATCCGGCCGAAAACTTCCGCCGTGAAGTGCTGGGCGACGCCGGTGTAAAGCTCTTCCGACAGGGATTTGCCGACAAAGCGGGTGCCTGCAGGAATCAGTAGTGCCCGGCCGGGCTGCATGATAAAAGTCTCGTCTGCAACCTTATATTCCGCGCGACCGGTCAGGCAAATGGCGAGATCGTGAACCTGGTTGATCTTGTCGGTTTTCCAGGTCTGCGTATGGAGCATCTTGATGGCCGAACGCGTAAGCGTGAGGTTTAGCGCATTGACTGCGATGCCATCAAGAACGCCGCCTTCGATTTTATCCATCCTTTTGTCCCAAACCCTCTATTCACATTCCAGTAATAGACTAGGATATTAGCTCTCGGAACGTCGGAAAACCGGCGTAGGAGTGAAAATTTCATCGGGAGGAAGAGGTCAGCGTGGCAGAGGTTAACCTTAAATCGGTTTAGAATGTCCTGTTGACCTGATTGTGTCATGCACAATTCAGACCATATCGAAACAGTCAAATTCGCCGTATTCGGCAGCGCCGCTTTGCAGCTGGCGACCGGCCGTCCGGACGATCTGGCACGTGACGGGCATCTTCCTGCCCTCACCCGTCGTTATGGCATAGACTTCGCTTCCGCACAAAGAGTTACGCGTAACCGCGATCGTTTCGGCGCTGATGCTGCCGGGCATGATGAGGGTTTCCCGCCCGCTGCCTGCACCATCGCTGCACACACTATTTCCAGAGCGCTGCCGCGCGTCCAGAAGGATGCCCGGTGCTCTGCAGTCCCGACCCGCGCTGGCTATGCCGCCGCGGCCATCCTCCCAGGTGTTGATCGTGTCAAGGCGAAGCATGTCGCCGACACGGCGCGCACCGTACTGACGGCTGGCAGGACCGTTGACGCGGTCGGACTGAGTAACCGGCGCGATCCGGGGGCTTTTGCCCCCGGCGCTGCCGGGACCAACACCCGACATTCGGGTTTGAGCGGTGGGAATGCTGATGCCGGCTTCCGCGCTGCCTTTCTTCCCGCGTCAAAGCATCTGCCGGAAGAACCCTTTCATCAGGTTCTCGACGCCGTATTGACGCACGCCTGCAACCGGTCATCAAGGCTGATTGCATCCGATCCACTCACTGCCCTCATCGGTCCTGACACGGCCATCACGATGCCGGGCGAACTGGTCGCGACCACAGATAAAAATCAAGGCGGCGCGACCGCAGAAATGGGAACTAAGTCATGAGCGGCGAAAATCGTTTCATGGGCTTGGCTTATCTGTCTCCGTACATCATAGGCCTTCTGCTTTTCACGGCAGTGCCCTTTATCGCTTCCTTCGTGCTGTCGTTCACCGACTACAGTCTGATGAGTGCGCCCCACTGGGTGGGATTGAAGAACTATATCAAGCTCTTCACCCATGACCGTACCTTCACCAAGTCGTTGAACGTCACGCTGATCTACGTGTTCAGTACCGTTCCTTTGAAGCTGGCCTTCGCCCTCTTCATCGCGGTGATCCTGAACTACAAGCTGAAGTTCATCAACTTCTTCCGCACGGCCTTCTACGTTCCGTCCATTCTCGGCGGCTCGGTCGCGATTGCGGTTCTGTGGCGTTATCTGTTCCAGTCGGGCGCGGGCCATGAAGGCCTCGTCAACATGGCGTTGATGGGCATGGGCCTTGATCCGATCAACTGGTTCGGCGATCCCACCAATGCCCTTTTCACCATCACGCTCCTGCGCCTGTGGCAGTTCGGCTCGGCAATGGTCATCTTCCTGGCCGCTTTGCAGAGTGTCGACAACTCGCTCTATGAAGCTGCGGCAATCGATGGTGCCGGCAAATGGCGGACCTTCTTCTTCATCACCCTGCCGCTGATCACGCCTGTCATTTTCTTCAATCTGATCATGCAGACGGTTCAGGCGTTCCAGGAATTCAACGGTCCTTACATCATCACCCAGGGCGGGCCGCTCAAGGCTACCTATCTGCTGCCGCTCTACATTTATGACGAGGCCTTCAAGCACTTCAAGATGGGCTACGCCTCGGCCATTGCATGGGTGATGTTCGCCATCATCATGGTCCTGACGCTGGTCGCCTTCTGGTCGTCGCGTCACTGGGTCTACTATGCCGGCGACAAGAGGAGCTGATCATGACCGAGCAAACCTTGTCATCAACCATGAGCGCCCGCGATCTTGAAGCCATTGAGGCCCGCAAGCGGGAACAGCGTAAAATGCTGATCTCGTCGATCATTCGCTATATCGTTCTGTTCGCAGTCGGTCTCATCATGCTCTACCCGCTGATCTGGCTGGTGGGCGCATCGTTCAAGACCAATGCCGAGATCTTCTCCAGTGCCGGCTTCTGGCCCAGGAATCCGACGCTTTCGGGCTATATCGAAGGCTGGAAGACCTCGACACCTTATACGTTCGGCCGCTTCTTCCTCAACACCTTCTGGATCCTGATCCCGAAGATGATCGGAACCGCGATTTCGGCAACGGCTGTCGCCTATGGCTTCGCCCGTTTCGAATTCCCCGGCAAGCGCCCGCTGTTTGCATCGCTGATTGCGATCCTGCTGCTGCCCAACGTCGTCACCCGCATTCCGCAATATCTGCTGTTCCGCGAATTCGGCTGGCTGGACACCTTCCTGCCGCTGTGGGTTCCCTCGGCACTGGCCGGTGATGCGTTCTTCGTCTTCATGCTGGTTCAGTTCCTGCGCGCCATTCCGCGCGATATGGAAGAGGCGGCCCGTGTGGATGGTGCTTCGAGCTGGCAGACGCTGGTCTATATCGTCGTACCGCTTCTGACCCCGGCGCTGATCTCGGTCTGCCTGTTCCAGTTCATGTGGACCATGAACGACTTCCTCGGCCCGTTGATCTACCTGTCATCGGTCGACAAATACCCGGTCTCGCTGGCGCTGAAACTGTCAATCGATACGACGGAAGCATTTGACTGGAACAAGATCCTGTCCATGTCCGTGCTCGCGATCGCACCCGCCCTCATCGTGTTCTTCATGGCACAGAAGTATTTCATCGAAGGTATCTCCGCTGGCGGAGTCAAAGGATAACAACCATGGCCAGAGTTGAGCTTAAGAATCTCGAAAAAGTCTACGGCAAGTTCAAGGCCGTGCATGGCATCAACCTTGAAATCCAGGACGGTGAATTCATGGTGCTGGTCGGCCCGTCGGGCTGCGCCAAGTCGACCACCCTGCGTATGATCGCAGGCCTGGAGCGGATCTCCGGCGGTGAAATCCGCATCGGTGAGGATCTCGTCAACGACAAGGCACCCGGCCAGCGCGGTATCGCGATGGTGTTCCAGAACTACGCGCTCTATCCGCATATGAAGGTGAAGAACAATCTCTCCTTCGGCCTGCGTCTGAAGCATGCGCCCAAGGATCAGATCGCGGCTGCGACTGAAGATGTCTCGCATATTCTCGAGATCGAGGAATATCTGGAACGTCTGCCCAAGCAGCTTTCCGGTGGTCAGGCCCAGCGCGTTGCCGTTGGCCGCGCGCTGATCAAGAAGCCGCAGGTCTTCCTGTTTGACGAACCGCTGTCAAACCTGGATGCCAAGCTTCGTGCCTCGATGCGTGTGCGCATTACCGATCTGCACAAGCAGCTTCTTTCGGAAGGCATGCATTCCACCGTCTGCTACGTCACCCATGACCAGACGGAAGCCATGACCATGGGCAACCGCATCTGCGTGATGAAGGAAGGCCGTATCATGCAGGTGGCCGACCCCTATACGCTGTATCAGAAGCCCGCCAACGCCTTTGTCGCCGGCTTCATCGGTTCGCCAGAAATGAATATCGGCGATGCTACGCTTGGCAATGACGGCACGATCAAGATCGGCACCCAGACGCTGAAGCTTGATGACAAGACGCTTGCCCGTCTCGACAAGGATGCTCCGACCGAGGTCACCTATGGCCTTCGCCCGCAGCATTTCGAAGTTGTCGAGCCCGGTGCCGGAAATTGCCTCAACGGCCGCGTTTCCCATGTCGAATTCATGGGGCATGAAATCTTCCTCTATCTGACGATCGAGGATCAGAGCTTCACGGTCGTGGTGCCTGCCACGGGGTTCCGCCAGCAATATCTGCGTGATCAGCAGATCAGCATCGCACCGCGTGAGGATGCCATGCACATTTTCCACCGCCGTTCGGGCGAGAATATCTCGCTGTCGGCCTGACTATCGCAATGTTCATCTTTTCAGGGAGGATTTTATGAAACTGAAGATGACTGTACTGGCCACTTTGATGGCCGCAACCAGCCTTTCCGCAGCCCATGCCGCAGATCTGCGCATGTCATGGTGGGGTGGCGACAGCCGCCACGTCGCGACGCAGGAAGCGCTGAAATATTGTGGTGAAAAACTTGGCGACACGATCGCTCCGGAATTCACCGGCTGGTCGGGCCATCAGGAAAAGATCACCACGCAGCTTGCTGGCGGCACGGAAGCCGACATCATGCAGATCAACTGGCCGTGGCTGCCGCTGTTCACGCCGACCGGCGAAGGCTTTGCCGATCTGAACGACTTTGCCGACATCATCGATCTGTCGCAGTATTCCGATGCTGATCTGGCCTCGTCCACCGTCAACGGTCACCTGCAGGGCATTCCACTGTCGACCACCGGTCGTCTGCCCTGGTTCAACCAGACCACTTTCGACAAGGCCGGTGTGGCTCTGCCGGAAAGCTGGAGCGATCTGGAAACCGCAGCCGCGGCCTTCAGGGAAAAGCTTGGCGACAGCTATTTCCCTTATGAAGCAACCGGTCAGGATGGTCTCGATGCCCGCCTTCTGATGATGGCCTACCTCACGCAGAAGACCGGCAAGACCATGATCGATGCCGATACGGGTGAGCTTCTTTATACCGAGGCAGACTTCAAGGATGCGCTCGACCTCTACAAGAAGTTCGAGGACGAAGGCGTCATCATTCCGTGGCCGGACGTCGCTGCTGCCGGTAACCTGGCCCTGAACGAAAACCCGAACTGGGCTGACGGTCACATCGCCGGCACCTTCCAGTGGGATACGGTCTATTTCAAGATCTCCGATCCGCTGCAGGAAGGCCAGAAGCTGGTGCCGCACAAGATCCTGCTGGCTGACGGTGCCACCAATGACGGTGTCTATCGCAAGCCTTCTATGCTGTTCGCGATCTCGAAGAATTCGAAGAACCCGAAGGACGCTGCTGCTGTGGTGAACTGCCTGCTCAACGACGAAAAGGCCGTTGAAATTCTGGGCACCACACGCGGTATTCCGGCCTCCAAGAAGGCTTACGAGCAGCTGAGCGCAGCTGGCGAAATCGAGCCGGAACAGATCGAAGCACATCAGATCATCATGGATGCCACCGGCCCGACCATCTCGCCGCTCAACGAGCATCCGCAGGTCGTTCAGGCCTTTGGCGATGTGATGGAAGAATTCGCCTACGGTCAGATCGACTCCGATACGGCTGCCGAGGAAATCGTCTATAACCTCAAGGACGTCCTCGACAGCATCAATAACTGATAGCGTCAACGAAGGGGCGGCGGCCTTTGCTGCTGCCGCCCCGGTTTTCCAAGTTGGATCAAGGACATGACTGCCATAGAGCTGCTCGCCGCTTCGGCGAGGACGGCGACTTTTGCTGCTTTTTCGTCGCAAAATCACTATTTTCTCAAGCAGCCGCTTGACTGGCACCTCGTCAGCGAAACGCTGGACGAAGCCCGGCAAACGGGCAGGACCGGGAAAACAATCTTCACCGTAACCGGCCTGCAGCCGGACACGAAATACCGCCTGGCGATTGCCGGCGAGACATTCGAATTCTCAACTTCCGTGGAAACGGGCTTTGCCGATATCGCCGATCATGGCGCGACCACGGTTTCTGAAAATAATGCGAGCGCCATTCAGGCGGCTATCGATGATCTGCCTGCGGGTGGAACGCTGCGGATCGGCGCGGGTGTCTGGAAGTCCGGCCCGCTGTTTTTGAAGAGCGGCCTTACGGTTCTGCTGGATGAGGGCGCGGTGCTCTGGGGCATTGCCGACCGCGATCAGTACAAGATCCTGCCGGCCCGTCACGACGATGGCCGGGTGCTCGGCACCTGGGAGGGGGTGGCGGAAGCCTGCTATGCCTCGCTGATCACCGCGATTGATCAGAACAACATCACCATTACCGGCACGGGGCGTATCGATGCCGGCGGCGACCGGGGCGATTGGTGGACATGGGCGAAGGAAAGCCGCAATGGTGCGCGCCGCGCCCGTTCGCTGTTCCTTTCGGGCTGCGAAAATCTGACGCTCACGGGCTTCACCGTCTGCAATTCGCCGTCCTGGATGGTGCATCCGGTCTATTGCCGCAACATCATCGCGGCCGACATCAAGATCGAAAGCGATGCCCATTCGCCCAATACCGACGGGTTTGATCCGGAATGCTGCACCGATGTCGCCATGCGCGGTATCCGCTTTTCCGTTGGGGACGACTGCATTGCCATCAAGGCAGGCAAGCGTGATCCCAAGGGTGGCCTTGAGGGCGCGACCCGCAATGTTACGATCGAGAACTGTTTCATGGAACGCGGCCATGGCGGCATTGTCATCGGTTCGGAAATGAGCGGCTCGGTGTCCGGCGTCGCGGTTCGACGCTGCGAAATGCGCGACACCGATCGCGGCCTGCGCGTCAAGACCCGGCGCGGCCGGGGCGGCTTCGTCTCTCGCATTCTCGTTGAGGATTGCGTCATGGACAATGTCGCCAGTCCCTTTGTCATGAACGGCTTCTATTTCTGCGATGCCGATGGCAAGTCGGACTATGTCCAGTCCCGCGATCCGCTGCCAGTCGATGAGCGCACGCCGCTGATGGCCGACATCACCTTCCGCCGCATCGTCGCCCGCAATGTTCACACCGCCGCGGCCGCCTTTTACGGCCTGCCGGAAATGCCGATCGAGAACGTCACGATCGAGGATTACACCGTGACCTACGCAGCCAAGGCGAAAGCCCAGCCGCCGGTCATGGCCTGCAATATCGATCCTGTGCGTCATGGCGGCATCATCGCCGAGAATGCCTTCGTCTCGGCCAGCAATGTCGTGTTCGAGCGTGAGGGGGCGATGACGCCCTTCTACAAGCAGGCACTGCTGCGCTATTGCGATGACTATGCCCGCGATTACAGCCCCTATAAGGGTGGCTCCTGGTGCTATGAGGATGGCTGCCTCTATCGCGGGCTGATCTCGCTTTACGAGGTGACGGGCGAGGAGCGCTGGCTTTCGCATCTGCTCCGGCTGGTCAACGGCCAGATCAGCGAGGATGGCGAGATCGCCGGCTATACGCTGGAAGATTTCAACATCGACAATGTGCTGTCCGGCCGGGCCCTTGTCTGGCTTGAGGAAAAGACCGGCGACCAGCGCTACCGCAAGGCCGCCGATACGCTGGCGCTGCAATTGTCGCGCCATCCGCGCACGGCGGAAGGGCCGTACTGGCACAAGTTCCGCTATCCCGAACAGGTCTGGCTCGACGGGCTCTATATGGGCCTGCCGTTCAAGCTGGAATATGGCAAGGCCTATGGCAATCAGGCACTTGTCGAAGAGGCGGCGGACGAGCTTCTGACCGGGCTCGAACTGACCTATGATCCTGAAAGCCGGCTCTATCGCCACGCCTATGATTCCAAGAAGGTCCAGCCCTGGGCCGACAAGGAAAGCGGTCAGGCGCCGGCCCATTGGTCCCGTGCCATCGGCTGGCTGGCCATGGCGCTGGTCGATGAGATCGAAGCTTTGCCCGCCGGCACAAAACGCGACCAGCTGATCGCCCGCTGGACGGCGCTTGCCGCTCGGCTTGCCGAATTGCGCACAGCCGATGGCCGCTGGCTTCAGGTGACCGATATGCCGCAGCTCGGCGGCAACTATGCCGAAAGCTCGGCCTCGGTCATGTTCGCCTATGCCTTTATGAAGAGCGGCAGGCTCGGTCTTTCCGATGTCGATCCGGCGGTCGGCCGCGAGGCTTTCGACGCGCTTTATGCGCATGCCTTCGAGACCAATGCTGAGGGACGGCGCGTGCTGGGCAGGATTGTCTGCGTTGCCGGCCTTGGCGGCTTCGGTGGTGTGTTCCGTGATGGCACGCCGGGCTATTATCTGACGGAAATGATCAATCCGGACGACATCAAGGGTGTCGGGCCATTCATGATGGCCTTTGCCGAAGTGCTGCGCGCGGCGGACTGAACGCCCGCGCGCATCGAAATGCTTTCCTGCGAAGGGGTGGCTGGCTTGGGACCGGCCGCCCCTTTTTTTGCGCTAAAGAAAAATGCCGTCCGGAGGTGGTGCTCAGATTGCTGGCGCTCAGATTTCTGACAAACCCTAGCCCCTTCTCTAGCGTCATGCCTGTGCTTGTCACAGGCATCCAGCCGCCGTGCGTCCGCGCGGCGAAAGACTGAGCTTATTCAAATCCTTAAGAATATGGATCCCCGCGACAAGCACGGGGATGACGACGGAGGCGATGGCTATTCCACCCCAAGCAGACAAGCTGAATGACTTTGTCAGCAATCTGAACGCCGCCCGGAGGCGGCGTCTTCACGGCATCGCCAAGGAGGCGATCATGCCAGCATCAGCTGGTCGTCGTCGATCACGGTGCCTGCCGCCTTGCCGAAGCGCTCCAGCAGGTCGGTGACGGTGAGCTTCGACCGTTCCTCGCCCTTGATGTCGAGCACGATCCGGCCCGCATTCATCATCAGCGTGCGACTGCCATAGGCAAGGGCATCGCGCATGGAATGGGTGACCATCAGCGTGGTGAGCTTGCGGGTTTCGGCGATCTCGGCGGAAAGCGTCAGCACCTTGTCCGCCGCAGACGGGTCGAGCGCTGCCGTATGCTCGTCAAGCACGAGGATCTTCATTGGCAGAAGCGTTGCCATCAGCAGGCTGACGGCCTGGCGCTGGCCACCCGAGAGGGAGCCGATCGGCGTGCCCATGCGGTTTTCAAGGCCGAGGCCGAGCTTTTCCAGCTGTTCGGCAAAAAGCGTCTTCTGTCCGCGACCACCCAGTGCAAGCTTCAGCGAACGGTGTTTGCCGCGCGCAGCCGCAAGCGCCAGATTTTCCTCGATCGTCAGCGATGAGCATGTGCCGAGGCGGGGCTCCTGAAAGACGCGTCCGACATGACGGGCGCGCTTGGCAGCGGGCCAGTCGGTGACATCATCGGTGTCGAGCCAGATCGATCCCGTATCGGGTTTCACCGTTCCGACGACCGCCGACAGAAGCGTCGACTTGCCGGCGCCGTTGGAGCCGATCACGGTCACGAATTCGCCTTCGGGAATATCGAGATTGACGCCGCGCAGTGCCCGTACTTCGGTTGCCGTGCCCGGGTTGAAGGTGATGTGAATATCGGTGAGCCTCAGCATCAGTCCACCTTCTCCTCAGCCTGTTCCGGCGCCTTGACAAGGCGGAAATTGAACAGCGGTTTGATCCGGCCCTTCCGGCCGCGTCGCTGCGACAGGATAACGGCGACGGCAACGACAATGGCCGTGATCAGATTGAGATCCTGCGGCTGGATGCCGATGAAGCCGGCGGAAAGCGCCAGAGCGATGAAAACGCGATAGACGACAGCGCCGATGATGCAGCCGAGTGTCGCCAGGAAAACCGTGCGCCGGCCGAGAATCGCTTCACCGATGATCAGCGCGGCAAGGCCGGTGACGATGGTGCCGACACCCATGGTGACATCGGCAACGCCCTGCATCTGGGCAAAGAGCGAACCGGCAAGGGCGCAAAGCGCGTTGGCGATCGCCATGCCCAAAAGCGTCATCGTCCCGTTTCTGATGCCCTGTGCCTCTGCCATGGCCGGGTTTTCTCCCGATGCTCTAAGGCCAAGCCCGAGCTCGGTCTTCAAGAACCAGTCGATGATCAGCTTGGCGGCAACGGCAATGATCAGCAGCACGATCGAATTGCTCCACAGCCCCGCATTGAACAGGTGATCGGCGCGGGTGAAGACCGTGTCATGCCCGTAAACGGGCAGGTTCGGCCGTCCCATGATGCGCAGATTGATGGAAAACAGCGCCACCATCACCAGAATGCCTGCCAGCAGGTTCATGATGTTGAACCGCACATTGAGCAATGCGGTGACAAAGCCTGCAAGCGCCCCTGCCAGAGCGCCGAAAAGCGTCGCGATGAACGGGTCAATGCCGTGAATAAGGGAAGCGGCCGAAACGGCCGCCCCCAGTGGAAAACTGCCGTCCACCGTCAGATCGGGAAAATCGAGAACCCGAAATGACATGTAGATGCTGAGCGCGACGAGGGCATAGAGCAGCCCCGTCTCCAGCGCACCGGCAAGAGCGAAAAGCGTCATATTATTCGATGACCTTCTTGGCCGATGCCTTGACGTCGTCAGGGATCGTGACGCCCATGCCTGCTGCGGCTTTCATGTTGAGATAAAGGTCCTGATTGCCGGGAACGACGACAGGGATATCGGCAATCGGCGTGCCGTTGAGAATGTCGGCGACCATCTTGCCGGTCACCTTGCCCATTTCGCCATAGTTGAAGCCAAGGGCGGCAACGGCGCCGCGTTCAACTGATTCCGTGTCGGAGGTGAAGACCGGCAGCTTGGCGCGCTCACCGACGGTGATGATGGCTTCAAGCACTGAAATGACCGAATTGTCGGTCGGCAGCAGGATGGCATCAGCCTTGCCGACAAGATTGCGGGCGGCATCGGGTACCATGGTCGACTGGGCGGCGGGGCTGTCGACAATGGTGAAGCCCATGGTTTCGCCAACGGCCTTCATCCCGTCAACCTGGGCGACCGAATTGGCTTCGCCCGGATTATAGATGACGCCGATCTTCTTTGCCTCGGGCAGGAGCGTCTTGATCAGCGAAAGCATCGGCGCATAGTCCTGCTGGTCCGAGGTTCCGGTGATGTTGGCTTCCGGTTTTTCCTTGTCGGTCACGAGACCGGCGGCGACCGGATCGGTCACGGCAGCGAAGACAACAGGGCTGTCGCCCATGGATGCCTTGAGCGCCTGTGCCGACGGTGTGGAAATGCCGACCGCGACATCGGGCTTCAGGCCGGCAAATTCATCGGCGATCTGCGTCTGAGTCGTCATATTACCCTGGGCCGAGCGCGCAACAACCTTGAGGTTCTTGCCTTCGGTGAAGCCGGCATCGGCCAGCCCCGCGACAATGCCTTCACGGACAGCATCGAGAGCCGGGTGCTCGACGATATAGGTGATGGCCACGGTCTTTTCGGTTGCATCCTGTGCTGCGAGCGGGCCGGCAAGGCCAAACAGCGTCGCGCTGGCAGCGGCAGCCAGCATCATCTTCTTCATCATGCGCATCATTTCAAATCCTTCAGTCAGGATTGTCTGTAATAGGGATTGATCACGCGCGGCAGTTTGGCGCGCGGCGCTGTCGTGGTCAATCACTCAAGACAAGACTTTGCATGTTTCCTGAGATCAGCGGAGTGCCGCTACAATTTGACGGGGAAAGGATATACTGCCGGAATTTATGTATTTTTATGTTTACATAAAAATGATCGAATATGTCTTCGCGCTGTTTCGGTCAATTGTTCACGCGTCAAGAAAACATGGAGTTTCAGATATGCCGATTGAAAATTCATCCGGAGCACAAATGAGCCAATCTCAGGGGCTGCGAAATCTTGTTCATGAAAGGAGGGAGGAGCGGAACATAAGAAATCTTGTAAATTCAACCACTGCGGTCACGAAAGCCATCATCGACAATGCGAATGAACTTCTCTCGAACATTTATCAGAATCAACAGCAGCAAATGGGTCGCAATGATCGGGGCGGGCTGAATAACAATCAGCAGCCCAATGCAGGTTCTTCGAACAACGGAGAAACCCGGCCGAATCAGCCTCGGAGTTGACGCGCATAGCAACGGCATTTTCACTCCGCCCCGCCGCTATGCGGCAGGGCGACACTGTTCGTCTCAAGCCGTTTTTTCCCAAGGGGAATGACTGTCTCCGTCATCAGGACGCTCGATTTTGCGCGCAATGCCGCCAGGAAAAGTCGAGCGCAAAAGATTGCAAACACACGAAAAACGCGCATTGATTCTATTCCGCTGACGCGGTTTGCAAAATCGCCACCGATTGGCTAACCAGAAGGGGTCGAAATGGCTGCAGGAGGGCTGGATGGTGAGCGAGATCAGGCTTGAGGATAGCTGGAAGCAGAGGCTTTCGGGCGAGTTTTCCGCTTCCTATATGCAGTCGCTGCGCGCATTTCTGATGGCGGAAAAAGAGGCTGGGAAGCATATCTATCCCAAGGGCTCGGAATATTTTCGCGCGCTGGATCTGACGCCGCTCGACAAGGTCCGCGTCGTCATTCTTGGACAGGACCCCTATCACGGTCCGGGGCGGGCCCACGGGCTCTGCTTCTCCGTCAAGCCCGGCGTGCGCACGCCGCCGTCACTGGTCAATATCTACAAGGAACTGGCAACCGATGTCGGCTTCAAGCCGGTGCGGCATGGTTTTCTCGAACACTGGGCGCGGCAGGGTGTGCTGATGCTCAACAGCGTTCTGACGGTCGAGCAGGCACAGGCCGCCTCGCATCGCGGACGGGGCTGGGAACAGTTCACCGATCAGGTGATCCGCATAGTCAACGAGGAATGCCCGCATGTGGTTTTCATCCTGTGGGGCGCCTATGCGCAGAAAAAGGCGGCCTTTGTCGATCGTAATCGCCATCTGGTGCTGACGGCGCCCCATCCTTCGCCGCTTTCGGCGCATAATGGCTTCTTCGGCTGCCGGCACTTTTCCAGAGCCAATGCGTTTCTGGAGAAGAATGGCATGACGCCGATCGATTGGCAGCTCCCGGAAAATCCGGAAAGTTGAGATCTTCTGCCGGCCTATGAGAACCGGGCATACGCCCCGTATCGCGCGATTGAGGGAGCAGTTCATGAGCAATAATCTGAAATTCTACATTGATGGCGTCTGGGTTTCGCCGCTCAGGGAAAAGATCATTCCGGTGATCAATCCCGCGACCGAGGAGCCGTTCATGGAGATTGCCGGCGGTTCGGCAGAAGATGCCGATCTGGCCGTAAGGGCGGCAAAGCGCGCCTTTGCCGGTTTTTCCCGGACCAGCCGCGATCAGCGCATGGCGCTGCTGGAGCGGATTCTCGATTGCTACATGGCACGCTTTGATGATCTCAGCGAGGCCGTGCGGCTGGAAATGGGTGCCCCGGTCAACCTTGCGAAAGGCTCGCAGGTGCCGGTTGGCGCGTCCCACATCAAATCGACGCTTGAAGCGCTGGCGGAGTTTTCCTTCTCAGATCCTTGCGGCGAGGCAATGATCCTCAGGGAACCGATCGGTGTCTGTGCCCTGATCACGCCGTGGAACTGGCCGCTGAACCAGATTGCCGCCAAGGTGGCCCCTGCCATCGCCACCGGCTGCACCATGGTGCTGAAACCCTCGGAAGTAGCGCCGCTGAGCGGGCTGATCTTTGCCGAGATCATGGAAGAAGCCGGTGTGCCCAAGGGCGTGTTCAACCTTGTCAACGGGACCGGCCCTGATGTCGGGCAGGTCATGGCCGGTCATGAGGATGTCGATATGGTGTCCTTCACCGGCTCGACCCGGGCGGGCATCATCGTTGCCAAGACGGCGGCTGATACGGTCAAGCGCGTCTGCCAGGAACTGGGCGGCAAATCGCCGAACATCATCCTTGCCGATGCCGATCTGGAAAGAGCCGTGCGCTACAGCGTCACCGAATGCTTCGAGAATTCCGGCCAGTCCTGCAATGCGCCGACGCGTCTGCTCGTGCCGGAAAGCCGGCATGATCTGGCGCTGTCGATCGCCAAGGCGACGGCGGAAAGTCTGGTGACCGGTGATCCGGCCAGCGAACAGACCGATCTTGGTCCGGTCGTCTCCGAGGTACAGTTCAACAAGATCGAGGGGCTGATTGAGAAGGGCATCGCCGAAGGCGCCGAACTGGTGACCGGCGGCCCCGGCCGCCCGGATGGGCTCAACCGCGGCTATTATGTCCGCCCGACGATTTTCGGAAATGTCACCAATGACATGACGATTGCCCGCGAGGAGATCTTCGGCCCAGTCCTGTCGGTCCTGCCTTACGAAACCGAAGAACAGGCGATCGAGATTGCCAATGATACGGTTTATGGGCTGGCCGCCTATGTCCAGTCCGGTGATCTTGGGCATGCGCGCGATGTGGCTGCGAAGCTGCGTGCCGGCAATGTCTCGATCAATGGTCCGGCCTGGAGCACCAAGGTGCCCTTCGGTGGCTACAAGCAGTCCGGCAACGGAAGGGAATTTGCCGATTGGGGCATGCATGATTTTCTCGAGATCAAGGGCGTGCGCGGCTATGGCGCGTGAGGCCTCGCATATTGCGGTAAAGTCTTGACAGCGCGGACCATCCCGGCCATGCGTGACTGACATAAAGCGCCCCTCATGGCCTGAAATGACACATGCGGGGCGCAACAACATCGTGAGATTGCACATTGTTTTCCGTTTGCCGCCTTGTGGCTGCATCGGCGATGTGCTGGCTTCGGAGGCAATCCTGATGAAAAAGAGCATCAACCCGCCCGGCGTGCGCCAACCATTCGGCAATTACAGCCATGGCCTTTACGTGCCGCCCGGCGCATCACTGCTGGTCACCTCCGGACAGCTCGGCATCGGACCGGATGACGTGATCCCGCGCACTGTCAAGGGACAGGCCGAACTGTGCTTCGAGGCGATCCGCAAGATCCTGGAAGAGGGCGGCATGAGCTTCGCCGATGTCATCCGCATCAACGGCTATGTCACCATGCGCGAGGATTTCCCTGCTTACATGGAAGTGCGCGACCGCTACACCTGTGATCCGCTGCCGGTTTCGACGCTGCTGGTTGTCGGCGGCTTCACCCGCGCTGAATTCCTCGTCGAGGTGGAAGTGACGGCGGCGAAGGTGCTTTGAACGGAACTGATGAGGCGCCCCTTCGGGCGTCTCAGCCTGCTGACACAGTCGTTCAGATTGCCTGTTCGGGGTGAAATGGCCGCCCCTCCGTCGTCATCCCCGTGCTCGTCACGGGGATCCAGATTTGCAAGACATTGAATAGAAAAGTTCTTTCGCCGCGCGGACGCGCAGCGGCTTAATGCCTGTGACCAGCACAGGCATGACGTCAGAAAAGGTGGCGAGGTTTGTCAGCAGGCTGAGGCGCCTCTTCGGGCGCCCTTTCATCATAGCGCCAGCGCCCAGATCTTTGCCGAGGCAATATTGCCCTCACGGATCCTCAGCGAATGGACGGGGTCGAAGCCGGCAATGCGCTTGGTGCCGGTCCAGCGGCCGTTGTCGGCAAAGACCTCTATCGAGCCGATATCAAGGAAGATGCGCAATTCCTTCGGTTTCGCGTGGGGAGAGACGTAGTCAGGCTTTGGCTGATGCGTGTCGTCGTGATAGGTGAGGCGCAGGCCATCACCATCAAGCCGGAGAATGATTTCCAGATTGTGGTGGTAGAGATCAAGCTCGAAGGGCGCGTCATCGTCATTGAGCGTGATGATGATCTCTGCCTGTCCATGTTCCAGCTCCACCGTTTCGCCGCCGGCCAGGGCGCTGTCGTCGACCAGCGCGGCGCGCAAGGCTTCGACGCCGGCGATCGGCGGCGTTTTCAGGACTCCATCCTCGTAGACGATATTGCGCGGCAGCGTCATGGCGGTCGGGAAGTCGATTTCCGGGCGGGCATCGGCCCAGTTGGCAAGCCAGCCGATTCCGACCGGCGTTCCGTGGTCGAGAAAGGCCTGAAAGGCATAATTGTCGGCGATGAAATCCAGTTCCTGCTCGAAGTCCGGCGTGAATTGCTTGCCGTCGAAATGGCCGACAGTGGCAGAGGTCAGGTTTTTGCGCCCCGTCACCTCGTCATGGCTGTGCATCAGGCCGGCAATCAGCACCCAGTGGGTTGCCGGATCACCCGCAGGTCCGTCAAGCGGCAGCAGGCAGGGACATTCGATCACCTGGGTGTTGAAGCGGCTCTCGGAATGCAGAATTGAGACAAATTCCCAGCCTGACGCCGCAGTGACATCGGCGGTTTCGTAAAGCAGCACGACACCGGCCTCGCCGCTGCGGCTGCCGAGCAGCATCTTCCAGTAGCCATCGGGTCCGCGGAACACATAAGGATCGCGGAAATCCTGGGTCAGATTCTGGTCTGCCGGACGCTCGCCGATCAGAAGTTTTGCCGCGCCGGCGAAAATCAGCGATTGCGATGTCGCCATCATCTGGATTTCGCGTTCGGGCGCCCGCTCGATGACGTGCTCGGTGAAGAAGACGCGAATTCCGGCGCTGTCGTCGAGCGGAATGGCCGAGCCGGAAAAGGCGCCACCGCGCCGGTCCGGCCGGTGGGTCAGATCTTCTGACGGAAACAGGAAGATCGGCAGATGCCGCCAGTGGAGGAAGTCCTCCGAAATGGCGTGACCCCAATGCATGGTGTTCCAGGTCAGCCCATGGGAGTAATGCTGATAGAACAGGTGAGCCGAGCCGTTGAAGCGGCCAAATCCATTCGGATCATTCATCCAGCCGAAAGGCGGGCGGAAGTGATAGCTGCCGGGGGCCGGGGCTGGGGCATTGGCGGCATGGGTGCGCAAAACCGTGATGCCTTCCTCAAGCACAGAGGCATCCGTGAACCAGTAGGCAACCGAAATCGTCGTGGTTTCGGGATCATAGGCGCATTCGAGTTCACCGCCATGGGGCATGAAGAACATGCGGAACTCATATTCCTCGGCATTTTCGACGAAGACATTGCCAAAAATCCGGTCGTTGAGGGCCAGACGAAGCTCTGCTGCCGCATGGGGCTGTGTCGCCTTGAGCCAGACGTGAAGCACGGCGTTGACGGGGACATGGCCGCGGAGTTTCCGCAACCGGCTTTCGTCGACGATGAACTGATCGGCCATTCTCTTCCTTTCCGTCTCCCCTCCCGCAAAACGATCAAGAGGCCCTGCCGTGGTTTGCTGACGGCAGGGCCTCTTCTAGACCTAGTCAGATGACCCGTTTTGTAAAGGGCGGGTGCAAGAAAAGTATCGGAAGGCTTGGATTTCCCGCTTTCGGTCTCCCCTCCGTCTCGACCGGGAAAATTGCCGCAGACTGTTGTCCCGGCACCATCCGGTGCGTCCGGCGCGGATGGCTCTTGCGAGGATCCAGAAGGCAGGCGTGAACGAAATTTCCGCGCGGTTGAACGGGAATATTGACTGCAATCATAAATAGCAATAAATTAAATAAATCGCTAAAGTAGTATACAGGTCTATTTCCTCTTACGCATGGCTGGAGCGTGAAGCGATCAGGCTCGGCGATGAAAGTCCATATGCATGGCCGCAGATACAGCGCGGCACGAAATCAGATGTTCTTCAAACGTAAAGCCTGGAGGCGAAAATGCACGTATTGACTGCATTGGCGGCGAGAAAGCTCGTCGCCATTGGGATAGTTTTTGCAGCTTCCTTTGTGGCGGAAAGCCCCGTGCTCGCTGAGCAACCGAAGCCACTTGCGCAATTGTTCGACTTTATCGACAACACGGTCGGAGCCGCGGGCACCTATAGCAATTGCGAATCGGTCAACACCTTGGCGACAGCCCTTTCGGAAACTTACCTCTGCGACTTTGTTGCACAGACGAGCTGGTACAACACTGCTTCTGACTTTATTTCGGCAGACAGCGGCGGCGGCGCCTGGACCCAGAAGGTGATTGTGACCAAGCCTTCGAATTTCGGCGGAGGCTCCAGCGAATATCTTTATCTTGGCGCGGGCGGTACCGAGGATGCGGAATTCTACTATGCCCTGTTCCACGATCTTCTGGCTGAGATCATAACCTTGCCATCCTACGGCATGCAGCCGCAGGATATCGATGCCGTTCTGACAAGTGGCTGCAGGATTACTTCGACCGATGTCAACTGCGTTACCGCCAATCTCGCTTCGCTGATTTCGGCGTCGACGAATGTTCCGATCATCGTGCAGCTCGATATTCCGGTTGAACCGGTCGAGATCAAAAGTCCGATTGACGGCAATTATTATCTCCGGAGCGAAGATGATCTCATCGCCGAAAGTATCATGTATCCCGGAAAGCACCTGGACCAGATAAACGAGTATATGGACTATGTGACGCTGTTTCCGATGGCCTCGTCGCTGGTCCATGGAATGGAGGCGGGGATGGCTTCGGTCGGACAGATATCGGATCTGGCGCATTTCCCGCGGGCCACGAATTATGTGCTGGCGGGTGCATCGAAGCGCGGCTGGGCGCTTTACCTGGCGCTGATGTATGATCTGACGCATGATCAGATGTCGAAGGCCGCAATTCCGATGGTCATGCCCTTCGATCTGCAGCCCGTGCTGTCGTCCATCAGTGCCAATTTCTATTTCCCGTCTGAATACCACGGGTGGTCTCACGACCTGCAACCCTATGAACGCGACAAGAAATACAACACAAGCGATCGCAACCTTCTCGACGTTATTTCCAGCGGAAGCTTTGCCGCCTGGGAGGCTCAGGTGGATATTGCTCCCTATCTCCGGCAGAGTTCCGGGATATTGAATGGATTCCCGATCCTTGAAGTCGCGGCGACGCATGATGACTATTTCACGCCCATCGCTCCTGCCTATGTCATGGAAGATTTCTGGATTGGCGGTTTCGATCCCTATGCTTCCCTCGTTCAGATGCCGAATGTCGGCCACGGGCGCATCGACCCGAAGGATTATCCGAGCCTCATCGAGCCGGCCTTTGCAATCCTCGGATTCGTCATTGATGCAACGGGAATCTCAGGCAACATCTTCAACTATACCCCCGAATCGCAATACGCCAACAATTTCATGTCACAGCTTATGTGGCAGTCCGCCGGGCAGTCGTTCCTGATCAAGACCACGCAATTGCCACTGATCCAGGATGATGGAGCTGCAGTCTACTATCGCTGCGCCTATGCAAACAACAAGACGGACCTTCTAATATATCCCTATCAGAGCGGCGATCCGATAAGATATTCAGACAAGGCCTATTTCAGTGACGTCGAGTTTGTGCCTGACGGCTTTTTCTTCTGGCGCTGGAATCCGAGCTTTTCCTGGATCGTGGAGCGGATGCAGGGATGCAATGGCGATCCCTCGTCGGCCTATCTCGGTTTTTTCCTTGGCGTTATCTATCCCGGTGAGCACCCACCTGCGCTCGTCAGCAAGCACTATCGGGAAAGCCCGGTCTATATCATCAACAACCCGAACTAGCGCATCGGCTCGAAAATCGGAATCGATTTTCGAAAAGAACGATGCGTAGATTCAATAAGTTAGAGCGTCCTTTGTGCATCCGAATGGATGCACGGCGCTCTAGGAGGCGTCTCGATCCGCTGACCAAATAAGTTGGAGCGCCGTGCGCCCAGAAGGACGCACGGCGCTCCAAGTCTTTGTTTCCTCGCGTTTCCGGACGGAAAACCGGTATCCGCTCTTCCTGGAAACGCTCTGCGCGTCGTCGGTCCCTTCGGCGGCATCAAATTCAAAAAAGCACCGGGCGTCTCGCCCGGTGCTGTCGTGTTCCGCCGACAGGCAAGCGCAGTTCAGAACGCTTCCATTTCCCGCTTTACCTTGGCAAGGAACTTCGCCCTTGTTTCCGGTGTGCAGTTGTTCATGTCGTAATGGGCGAGGAATTTCGCCGGCGCGCCGAGCTTCACCTGCACGCGGATGGCCCGCATGAACAGCTTTCTCGGCGGATCACCCGCAAGGAAGGCCCGCTTGCGGTCGCCACCATAGGTGAAGACAGCGGCGATCTTGCGGATATGGCGCAGCGACGGCTGCACCTTGCCGTTTTCGATCGAGAAGTTGACACCCGGCAGCCAGACGCGGTCGAAATAACCCTTCAGGATGGCCGGGAAACCGAAATTCCAGATCGGCGTGCAGATGACCAGCGCTTGCGCCGCCTTCAGCCGCTCGACATAGGATTTCACCGGTTCGGTGTTTTCCGGATAGGTGTGGTAGCCCATCCGCTCCTCACGGGTCAGGACCGGGGAGAAATTCTCGGCATAAAGATCGCAATCATCCACCTCATGGCCGGCCGCCGTCAGGCTTTCGACCACCTGGCGGTGGAGTGCTGCGCCGTAGCTCGTCTCCACCGGATGCGAAAAGAGGACCAGGACGCGCATGCTATTCTCCGGTAACGGCGGTGATACCCTTGAACAGGTAGTTCTTGCCGGCCTTGAAATCGAATTCCGGGTCGTCCCAGGCAATCATCTTGCCGGGGTTCAGCAGCCCCTTCGGATCGGTTTCCTTCTTGAATTCCAGCTGTCGCTCGTCCGTCTGCTTCATGCCGCCTTCTTCCAGCGTATAGCGGTGCGGATTGAACACCGGGCAGCCGTTTTCTTCGTGAATACGGATGATCTCTTCCAGGCGCTCCGGCGTGGTGTAACGCACCAGTGGCAGGCCCGAGCACTGGATTGCGCCGTCAAAACGCAGAAATTCCAGATGGCCGATCACTTCGTCGCCGAAGATCGCGCACATTTCCTGAACCTTGGCGACATGGCCGGGGCTCGGATACTGAACCTGAAGATAGGTGAAATTGTCAGGCTCCATCTTCATCGCGCGCAGCGTCGTGTGGTTCCAGCCGAGCTCATAGGCGCGCGGCACGCCCTTGGTGTTCTCCGCCGTGTCCGAGCGATAACGGATCGTGCCGCCATGCACCTCGACCAGCGCCTTGAACGGCTCGATCGAGTGCGGCGCCACCATGACGACGGAGATCGACTCGCCTTCTTCGAGGAAAGGCTTCAGCCGGGTGAAATAGTTATAGGGAACCGGTGCCGCAATCGGGGCGATTTCCTTGGTGAGAATGCCGGTGGAGCTTGCCAGATGATCGGAGAAACGCACCGCATCCATGAAGCTGTCATGGCCGACGATCACATCCACCCATTCATAGGCAGGTGCCAGCGGCATTTCCACTTCGGTGATGATGCCGTTGGTGCCATAGGCATGGGAGACCTTGAGCAGATCGAGCGAGGTCAGCTCCATCACCCGCGGTTCGGCCTCCAGCGTGACGATCCTGAGACGCAGCACATTGCCGAGATCGCGCAGGCCGCCCCAGTGGACCGAACCGACACCGCCGGAGCCACCGGCGATGAAGCCGCCGAGGGTTGCCTGACCGGTGGTGGAAGGGTGGAACCGCAGTTCCTGGCCGGAATGGGCCTTGGTCTGGCGATCAAGCTCGGCGCAGATGATGCCTGGCTCTGCAATGACGCGGCCAGGCTCGATCAGCTTGATCCGGTTCATTTTGGTCATGTCGAGCACGATACCGCCGGACAGCGGCATGGACTGGCCGTAATTGCCGGTGCCGCCGCCACGCGCGGTCACGGGCGCGTCATGCTTGAAGGCAACCTTCAGCACCTTGATCAGTTCGTCTTCATTTTCCGGGGAGACGATCAGGTCGCCGGTGACATGTTCAAGCTGCGCCTTGAGAATTGGCGAGTACCAGTAGAAGTCCCGGCTCTTGCGCAGAACCATTGCGGGATTGTCTTCGATGGCAATGCCTTCAAGTTCGGCCTTGATCTGCTGATAGTCAGTCATGTTCACTTATCCATGAGCGGGTCAAGTTCGCGATAATCCGGCAGGCTGCGGTCGATGCCCATGCCATTCCGCATCACGATGCGGTCAGCCTGCGGACGGGACAGAAACTCGCTCCAGCGCCGGGCGCTGAACAAGACGAGATCGGCGGGGCCGCCTTCGGCAATCACGCCGCGGTCGGCAACCCCCATAATTTCGGCCGGCGTGCGGGTCATGATGCGCGCGGCTTCATCGAGAGGATGGTCGAGCTGAAGAATACGGACTGCCTCGCGGACGACTTCGACACCATCAAGATCGCCATAGGCATAGAAGGGGTCGCGGGTATTGTCGGAGGAGACGCAGGTCTGAACACCGGCGGCGGTCAGTTCCTTGAACAGGGTGACACCGCGCCAGCGTGGCGTGCGGCC
This sequence comes from Martelella sp. HB161492, assembly GCF_013184775.1. Classification (GTDB taxonomy): domain Bacteria; phylum Pseudomonadota; class Alphaproteobacteria; order Rhizobiales; family Rhizobiaceae; genus Martelella. The sequence continues at coordinate 199,423 of NZ_JAATVV010000001.1, read as the reverse complement.
CGTGTGCCGGTCCTGCAGATACATGTTGCACATCGGTAGCGAGACGACCGAAAGACCGGCTTTGGCGACCACATCAATGGTGCGTTTCGCGGTTTCCTCATCCTGGCGCGCCAGCGAGCAGCAATGGCCAACCGTGACCTTGCCTTCATAGCCGTTGCGGATCTTGGCCTCGGCGATTTTCTTCAGCGTCAGCACTTCGCGCTCTTCGGTCTCGTCGACATGCAGGTCGATATCGAAGCCGTTATCACTTGCGGTGCGGAACATCTTGTCGAGCTGGGCGTCGAGATCGGGCAGCATCATGGTGACACCGCCAAGAAGACCGCCATGGTCGCGGATCACCTGAACGAGATCGTCGAAGAATGGCTCGAAGATCATCTCGGTGGAGAATAGCGCGACGGCCTGCAGGTCAATTCGGCCCTTCCATTTCTCGCGCATCGCGGAGAAGACCTCGAACGAGATGCGATGCTGCGGTGGCAGGCTGTCGAGATGGGTGCGCAGAAGGGCGGTGCCGTGGGCATAGGCTGTCTTCAGCGAGAATTCCATGCGCGCGGCCACATCGTCCGCCGACCAGTTGGCCTCGCGGTCGAGCTTCACATTTTCCAGTGCGCCCATGAAGGTGCCGTCGGGATTGCGCCGCCGCTCCCAGATATGGCCCTTGTCGATATGGGTGTGGAGTTCGGCAAAGCAGGGCCAGACCATGCCGTCACGCAGATCGGCCGCGGGAAGCGTGGCATCGGCTGAACCATAGGGCAGGATCTGATCGACCTTGCCATCGGCGATGATGAGATCGGCCTTGATCAGACCTTCGCGGGCCGCGAAATCATCGGCGCCATTGACGCTGATTTTGGGCAATGTGCAGTGCTTCAGCGCGAAATGACGCGCTGAAGGAAGTTCAACGAAATTCGTGGACATCAGTTTTCCCGCTTGATGCTGCTCTCATGCCAGCGATGCAGGCTGAGCCAGGCAATGAAGGAGGTGAGCGCGAAGATTGCGACACCCAGCATGCCAAGCATGATCAGCGCTGCAAAGAGACGCGGAATGTTAAGGCGGAACTGTGCCTCCAGCAAGCGGAATGCAAGGCCTGAGCCAGCGCCTGCAGAGCCTGCGGCAAATTCGGCAACGACAGCGGCAATCAGGGCAAGGCCGCCGCCGATCCTGAGGCCGGTCATGAAATAGGGCAGCGAGGCCGGCAGTTTCAGATGAATGAGCGTCTGCCAGCGCGAGGCGCCGTAGAGCTCGAACATGTTGATGAGGTTGTGATCGACGCTCTTCAGGCCCTGGGCCATGTTGGACAGGATCGGGAAGAAGGCGACGAGGAAGGCGCAGATCAGAAGCGCGACCTGGGTGGTCGGCGTATAGATCAGGATCAGCGGTGCGATGGCAACGATCGGCGTGACCTGCAGGATGACGGTGATCGGGTAGAGCGCCAGTTCAAGCCAGCGTGACTGGACCATGATCACCGCAAGGCCGACACCGCCGACAAGGGCGAGAAACAGCGAGATGAAGGTGATCTTGGTGGTGACCCAGAGTGCCGGTGCCAGAATGCCCCAGTCCCGCACGAAGGCTTCGGCAACCAGCGTCGGGCCGGGCAGGATATAGGGCGGCGTCTTGTAGATGATGACGATCATCTGCCAGACGAAGACGAGAAACAGGATGACCAGCACCGGAATGCCGATCTGCAGGATCAGATCCTTGTTCTTGGTGAAGAAAGTCTGCTGTGGCCGCAGTGTTGCGGCATCAATGGCCTGATCGCTCATCAGTGGTGTCCTCCGGCTGCCTGGATGGCGCCCTGCAGAGAGTGTGAGACCTTCTCGCAGGCGGCGCGATATTCTTCCGAGGTGCGATAGTCTTCGTCGCGCTCGGCGCTGGTGACGAGCGGGAAGTCGTCGAAAACCTGGCCAGGACGGGCGCGCATGACAACGATGCGGCTGGAAAGATAAGCGGATTCGAAAACGGAATGGGTGACGAAGATGACCGTGATACCGGTCTCGCGCCACAGCTTCAGCACGTCGTCATTGAGGCGCTGACGGGTGATTTCATCAAGGGCCGCGAAGGGCTCATCCATCAACAGCAGCTTTGGCTTGGTCACAAGCGCGCGGGCAATGGAAACGCGCATCTTCATGCCGCCGGACAATTCGCGCGGATAGGCATTGGCAAAGTCCTGCAGGCCGACGGTCTTCAGAACCTTCTCGATCTCCGGTGCTGCAGCTGCCTTGGTGACGCCGCGCAGTTTCAACGGCAGATAGACATTGCCGAACACCGTCTTCCAGGGCATCAGGGTCGGCTCCTGGAAGACAAAGCTGATATCGCCTTCCGGACGGCCCTTGGAGGAAATGCGCGAACTCGGCCAGTCGATCGTGCCCGTCGTGATATCGCCGAGCGCCGACATGATGCGCAGGGCCGTTGATTTGCCACAGCCCGACGGACCGAGAAGGCTGATGAACTGACCGCGTTCCACGGTAAGCGACATATCGTTGAGAGCGAGCGTTCCATTGGAGAAAATCTTGCTCACATGCTCCATCTTGACCAGCGGTTTGGCGAGCGATGGAGGAGTAGTATCCGCAAGTGCGGCGCCTGTTTGCGACATTCGCTTCGATCCGGTTTCTTGGGCGTTGCTGGAGCCGGCCCGCGTAAAGCGGCGGGCCGGCGGCGTTCAGATGGGAAGAATTACTTCTTCAGCTCCATGCCGACCTTCTTGCAGACGAATTCGGGATCGTAGGCGGCGGTGTAATCCGGGCCTTCCTTGATGACGCCGGCCTTGACCATGTCGGCGATGAAGCCGTCATAATGGGCCTTGGTCAGGCAGCCGATACCGCCTTCATCGGCGTCACCGGATTCAACGATGCCATATTCCTTCATCTTGGCGATGGAATATTCGATCTGACCATCCGTCATATCCGGATTGTCCTTCTTGATCAGGTCGTTGGCTGCAGTGTTGTCGCCATAGAGATAGTTGTACCAGCCGATGAGCGTTGCATCGACGAAACGCTGAACCAGATCAGGGTTTTCCTTGACCAGCTTGGTCTGGGCGGTGATCGTTTCGGCGTAGGGCGAATAGCCCTGGTCGGCGAGAAGGAATACCTTGGGCTCCCAGCCGGTCTGCTTCTGGATCTCGTAGGGTTCGGAGGTCAGGTAGCCCTGCTGAGCAGACTTCGGATCGGCGATAAAGGGGGCCGGGTTGAAGGTGTAGGGCTTGTACTGGCTGTCGCTGAAGCCTTCGAAATTGGCCTTCATCCATTCGAAATAGGACAGAAAGCCGTCCTTGCCCATCAGGATGGTCGGCAGCGTTGCCAGATCCTCGAACTTGTCGATGCCCTGATCGGGGTGTGCCATCAGGATTTCGGGGCTCTTCTGGAAGATGCCGGCGATATCGACAATCGGAATACCTTCAGCAACGGCATTCAGATTGGTCAGTGGCGTGCCCATGAAGAAATCGATCTTGCCGGCGATCAGCAGCGCATTATTGGCAGCCTGCGGGCCGCCCTGAACGATCTCGACATCGAGGCCGTATTTTTCATAGGTGCCGTCGGCAACCGCCTGATAGTAGCCGCCATGCTCGGCTTCTGCGAGCCAGTTGGTGCCGAACTTGACCTTGTCGAGCGCCATTGCCGGGCTGGATACCGCTGCCATTACGGCAACGGTTGCTGCTGCGCCAAGCAAACTGGTTTTCGAAAAAATGGACATTTAGCTATTCCCCTTCGCTGTAACGGTGTCACGAAATTGACGATCCGAAATTCTATTTGAGCGGCTGGACTGCGCCTTGAGAAGCACCAAAATTCGTCCACATCGCTCTCTTTTTTGCACCAATTGGTAAATTGAAGCTTTTGTGTTCGTTATGCGTAAAAATTGAACAGCGCCTGCTTAATTGCTGTGTTCCTGAGGGGTTTATCCGCCGGATTTCCCTTTGAAAACTATGCCGATCGCCGCATTTACGTGCTGAGATGTCGCAGTGGAAACACAGTGCGCCGGACGTTGTATCGTTGAAATACAACCCTGGAAACTTACATGTATTACGACACTTCCCTATGCGTGTATATTTTCGCCGCCGAAATGCTCCGGCGGGGTCTGGACCGCCGGAGGTGAGGCATGGCAGCGATGTTGACGCATATCGTCACGCGCTCCGGTAGCGCACGCAAAATGAGTGCGATCTGTTACGGTTTCAGATCGGCACCGACATTCTTGCAGACGAAATCGGTGGTGTAGGCCTTGTCGAAAGCAACGCCGGTCTCAAACAGTCCGACGGCGGCCATCTCGTCGTAGAATTTCTTGTAATGCGCATCCGTCATGCAGCCGATGCCTCCGTCATCGGCATCACCGGATTCGACCAGGCCATATTCCTTCATCTTCGCGATCGAATAGGCCAGCTGCTCATCCGTCATGTCGGGATTGTCTTTTTTGATCAGGGCGTTCGCGGCGCTGTTGTCGTGGTAGAGATAATTGTACCAGCCGATGATCGTGGCATCGACGAAGCGCTGAACCAGATCCGGATTCTCTTCCACCAGCTTTTTCTGAACGGTGATGGTTTCCGAATAGGGCGAATAGCCTTGATCGGCCAGAAGAAAGACCTTCGGCGTCCAGCCGGCCTGCTGCTCAACCGCGAAGGGTTCGGAGGTCAGGTAACCCTGCTGGGCCGATTTCGGATCGGCGATGAAGGGCGCAGGGTTGAAGGTATAAGGCTTATACTGGCTGTCGGAAAAGCCTGTAAAATTGGCCTTCATCCATTCGAAATAGGACAGGAAGCCGTCCTTGCCCATCAGGATGGTCGGCAGCTTTGCCAGATCCGCAAATGTCTCGATGCCCTGATCCGGATGCGCCATCAGGATCTGCGGATCCTTCTGGAAGATGGCCGCAACATCCATGATCGGGATCTGCTGGATAATGGCGTTGATCGAGCCCTGGGGCGAACCCATGTAGAAATCGATTTTGCCGGCAATCAGCAGTGCACTATTGGCCGCCTGCGGGCCGCCCTGCACGATCTCGACATCAAGTCCGTATTTCTCATAGGTGCCGTCGGCCACGGCCTGATAGTAGCCGCCATGTTCGGCCTCGGCGAGCCAGTTCGTGCCGAACTTGACCTTGTCGAGCGCCATTGCCGGCGCGTTCGCGCCCAATAGCGTAAAGATGGCAGCGGCCGAAAGGGCCGTTGCCTTTGCGTGTTTCACCATGTCGCTGTTCCCCGTTTTTCCGTTGGAATTGAATATCAGCAAATTTATATGAATGCTTTTCGCGTATCTTGAAAAGGGTCTAAAAACGATCAGGACGATGCTTTTTTTGCAGCTGTCGCGAAATTGCGCTAAGCATGCCCGACACGTGCCAAAAAGGGTCGCGGGTGCTGACATGCTGCATTCCAGAAAACTGCAATATATCGATGAAATCGCCCGCTGTGGCTCAATCAGAAAGGCGGCAGCGCGGTTGAATGTGGCCTCGTCTGCGGTCAATCGACAGATCCTCGCGCTGGAGGAAGAGCTGGGGGCACCCCTGTTCGAGCGTCTGCCGCGCGGATTGCGGCTGACGGCGGCCGGCGAGATGTGCGTCGAGCATATCCGCGAAGTGCTGAAAAGCTACGAGAAGCTGGAAAGCCGCATACGCGCGCTGAAAATGCCGCAGGCCGGCAAGGTGACGCTGGTGACGACGGTGGGGCTGGCCGCCGGGCCGCTGCCGGAGGTCATCGCGCGTTTCATCCGCAATAATCCGCGCGTGCGCATCAATCTGCGCTCCGATGGCGGGACGACCACGATTGCCATGGTGCTGACAGGCGATGTCGATATCGGCCTTGGCTTCAATATTCCGGCGACGCCCGGCATCCGCGCACTCGCCTCCTTTGATGTGCCGATCGGCGTCGTCATGCCGCCGGATCACCCGCTGGCATCGGCTAAAAAGGTCAATCTGTCGGATGTGGTGCAGGAGCCGCTGGTGCTGGCGCAATCGGGCACCAGCCTGCGCAATGTCATCAATCTGGCGCTGTCGCCGCTGTCTCTGCCGATCGAGCCGGTGCTTGAGACCAATGCCTCGGAAATGCTGAAGCTTCTGGTCAAGGCCGGAACGGGGCTGACTTTCCTCAATCCGCTGGATGTCTATTCCGAATGCAAGCGGGGCGAGCTCGCTTTCCGGCCGCTCGCCGATGCCCATGTGCGCCATCAGCCGATGAAGCTGTTTTCCAGGTCGCGGGCACCGCTCGATGCCGCAACCAGCCTTTTCGTCGATTACCTTCTGAAAGAGCTGGTTGCGATGATCGATGAATTGCAGGAGCAGCAATATCTGCCGCCGTCGGCGCAATAATGCGCGTCGCCTGGCTTCAGGCCGGGCTGTAGAGCTTGTCGAGCGGGTAGGATTTCAGGTCGTAAAGCAGTTCGATCACGCCGGTGATCTGGTGAGCGCAGATGGCTTCGCCCTTTTCCACGGTGGCGATGGAGGCATTGCCGAGGGCGCCATCAGGGTTCAGATCATGGGCGATCCAGGCCAGTGTATGCGGCGGCGTCGGCTGCAGGTGCTTGGTGTTTTCCTTCTGCCATTTGGCCAGGGAAATGAAATCCTTGGCGTGTTCCATGCTGACCAGTTCCGGGCGGAACTTGAGCATCAGTGATGTCTCGACCTCGCCGCCATGGATGCCGAAGCTGCGCTCATCTTCGCTGATGAGACCTTCCGGATGGCCAAAACGGCCCCATTGTGTGGCGACCACGGCCATCTGGTAGCGCACGCGCAATTCGCGGGCGACAATGTTCATCACGTCGAGATTGCCGCCATGGCTGTTGATGATCACCATCTTGCGCAGACCTGCAGCGGCAACCTTCTCACCAATGGTGGTCCAGGCCTGGATCAGCAATTCCGCCGGCAGCGACAGGGTGCCGGGGCCGTAAATATGCTCGTTGGCCTTGCCGACTTCCTGAACGGGCAGAACCAGCACGTCGAGATCATCCGGCAGGCGCTCCTGAAGCGCATCCAGCATGCCGCGGGCGATCGCCACATCGGTCGCGACGGGAAGATGCGGGCCATGCTGCTCGGTCGAGGCGACCGGAAGAACGGCAATCGTCGTGTTCGGGTCGAGTGCTGCAAATTCGCGGCTGATCAGTTCATTCCAGTAAAATCGTTTCGCCATTGTTCCCTACCGCATTGAGGTTTTGTCCCGCCCGGCAGGCTTGCCGGAGCAGGTGAAATCGGAGCGCCTGTTGCGTCTTATCAAGGCTTAGGGAAAATATGGGGCGGGCAAAAGCATCGTTTTGCGCTCCGCATGATGCCTAATAGAGAGCGGAGTGCTGAACGCGGTCGCGGCGGGTTCTGCGTTAACGACAAAACCCGCCGGCGTGGCCGGCGGGTTTGTGTGAGAGGCGGAGCCCCAGGCGATGATGCCGAGGTATTGCCGATCAGTTGCTGCCGCTGGTGATATCGCCAAGCGCCTGCCATTCCTGGATGGCCCGGTCGAAGATCGCTTCGCCGGTCGTGCCCTTTTCAAGCGTCAGCAGCGCCCGCCGGCCATTTCTGTAGGTCACCGGAATGTCGATCCAGTTGCGGTCGCGCAGCAGGCTCAGGTTCTGGCTGCGGGCCTGATCGAAATCATTGAGTGCGACCATGTAGAGATTGTCGGTGATCTTGGCCGAGACCGCGACCAGCGGATCGCCGCGTGCCGCCTCGGTTTCCTTCAGCGAGATCCGCTGCAGGTTGTCGATGGCGCCGCCGTCAAATCCATCTCCGAGATCGAACGAAATATCGATCAGATGGCTGGCGGGAAGCGACGGATCGTCATTGCGGCGAATGGTGATCGTGCCGGAAAGCTTGGCGTCGGGAACGCTCATCTTGCCTTCGATCACCGGCTCCGGCACCGAGGTATTGTTGTTCTGCTGCTTCAGGTTCCACTCGACCGTGCCCTGATAGGCCGACGGTACGGACTGCCCGAGCTGCTCTTCATAAAGATACATCTTCTGTGCAGAGCCAACCGGCGGGGCGGGGGTCGTGGAGGTATCGGTTCCCTCGGGCACGGCGGAAGCGCTCGGTGTCGTCTGGGCGGCAACGCTCTGGGTCGTGCCATTGCCGGACCCTTCCGCAGGAAGCCCCTCATCAACCTCATTGCCATCCGGCAGCAGCCGCTGGGTATAGGGCTTGTCGACAGTGCCGCTTTGGCCAGCCGCGACAACGGGCGTATTTTCGGCATCGGCGGGCGCCGTGGCCGAGTCTGCAGGCGTGGCCGTTTCGGCCGCAGGTGAACTTTCGCCGCCGGCAACAAGGCTTTGCAGCTGGTCGCGGTGCATCCAGCTGAAATAACCGCCAATGCCAAGCGCTATCACGACGACGAGGGCAATGACCGGCACCAGCAGCCGGCGCAGCAAGGACTTGCCCTTGCCGGTTTCATCGTCATCGTCGCGCCACTGCGTGTCGTCCTCATCGTCATCGAGATCGTCAAAATCGGCATGGGCGCCGCCGGGCGCGAGACCAAGGATGGTATCAACATGGTCCCATTCGGCATTCGAGGCCGGGCGGCTTGGCGGCGGCGGTGCCAAGGGTATCGTTCCACCCGAATAGGCGGGATCGAAGGCCTCGTGCTCAGGCTCCTGGCGATTTGTCTGCTTTTGCTGCGCCGCAGGCTGCCAGACGTCATCCTCCGGCATGTCGCTTTCGTCGGGGCTGCCCCAGCCTTCATCATGGCTCGGTGTCAGCGGCGCGCGGGTCAGCGGCTCATCTATGCTGCGCGCATCATGCGCGTGAGCGAAAATGTCTTCTTCCTCAACCGGCTCCTGTGCAGGGCCCCGGCCTGGCGATGCCGCTGAACAGCGATCGTCAAAATCATGGGTGTCGTCATATTCCGGCGCGTTATCGGCAGGCTCTGCCGCTGCGGCGGGCTCTTCCCAGACGTCGCGATGCTGCTTCGACCAGGATGTTTCCTGCACCCTGGAGGGAGCGGGGTCCTGCCGCCGTTCAACCGGCTCGGGCGCTGCTTGCGGAGCGGGCGCTTCTTCCGGTTCGAGCCGCCGCGGTTGCGGTGCATATTGTTCCGGCGCGGGCTTTTGCGGCGTCTGTCTGGGGGCGGGCGGCTCTGTCACAGGCGGTGGCGCGTCTTCGAAGGCGTCCATCGCCCCGTCTTCGCCAATCGCCTCGGCAAATTCACTTTCGACCTCGGCAATGGCCGTGTCGATCTTGTCGATCTGCCGTTTCATCAAGGATTCGGGTGGCTTTGGAGACATGTTCTCCAATTGCCGGATCACTGCGGCCCGCGCCTTTTCATAAACGCGTGCACGCAGTTCGGGCGTGTTGTCCGGTAGTCCTTCTACCGCCCGCCGAATGACTGAAGCGAAATCCGCCATGCATAAACCCCAATTGCCCGGTCACGGGCCGGAACAATAATGTGACTATGTCTAGTCTTCAAATGGATCGGTGACGAGAATCGTATCGTCCCGTTCCGGACTGGTGGAAAGCAGGGCCACCGGTGCGCCGATCAGTTCTTCGATCTGGCGCACATATTTGATCGCCTGTGCCGGCAGATCAGCCCATTTGCGGGCGCCGACGGTCGATTCCTTCCAGCCTTCCAGGCTGATATAGACCGGCTTGACACGCGCCTGATCGCCCTGACTTGCCGGAAGACTTTCCAGAGCCTTGCCATCGAGCTCATAGCCGACGCAGATCTTGATCTCGTCAAGGCCGTCGAGAACATCCAGTTTGGTCAGTGCAATGCCAGTAATGCCATTGGTGGCGACGGCCTGCCGGACCAGCACCGAATCGAACCAGCCGCAGCGGCGCTTGCGCCCGGTCACGGTTCCGAATTCACGACCGCGTTCCCCTAGGAACTGGCCGACCTCATCGGTGAGTTCCGTCGGGAAGGGGCCTTCGCCGACGCGGGTGGTATAGGCCTTGGTAATGCCGAGGATATAGCCGAGTGCGCCCGGGCCCATGCCGGAACCGGCGGCGGCCTGACCGGCGACCGTATTGGACGATGTCACGAAGGGATAGGTGCCGTGGTCGATGTCGAGCAGGCTGCCCTGTGCGCCCTCGAACAGAATGCGTGCGCCACGCCTGCGTTCCTTGTCGAGCAGCAGCCAGACCGTTTCGCGGAAGGACAGAACGTGCTCGGCCACCGATGTCAGCTCTTCCATGATGGTCTCATGGCTGACTTCAGCTGCACCGAAACCGCGACGCAGCGCGTTGTGGTGCGTCAGCAGGCGGTCAACCTTGGCCGGCAGCGTGTCCAGATTGGCCAGATCCATCAGCCTGATTGCGCGGCGTCCGACCTTGTCCTCATAGGCCGGGCCGATGCCGCGGCGCGTTGTACCGATCTTCGTGCCGCTATTGGAGGCAGCGTCCTCGCGCATTCCGTCAAGCTCGCGATGGAGCGACAGGATCAGTGTCGCATTATCGGCAATCCGCAGGTTCTCAGGCGAAACCTTGACGTTCTGGGCTTCAAGGCGGCCGATCTCGGCAATCAGTGCATGGGGGTCAACGACAACGCCATTGCCGATAACCGCAAGCTTTCCGGGCCGTACAACGCCTGAAGGCAGCAGCGAGAGCTTGTAGCTCACGCCATCAATCACCAGCGTATGACCGGCATTGTGGCCGCCCTGATAGCGCACGACGATATCAGCGCGCTCCGAAAGCCAATCCACAATCTTACCCTTGCCCTCGTCGCCCCATTGCGAGCCGACCACCACAACATTCGTCATTTTACCTACCTATAAGGACCGTCTGTCCCGGATACTGAAAACGTGCGCATGTATAAAGACCTGTGTCCAAGAATGCGACTCTTTCAAGATGACCGGGCTATGTTTTCGCGTGACAATGGCACAAGCCGCAGTTTATTCGAAGGCCGGAAACGAATAAAAACACACCTTTGGCAGCAATTTACCGCGGCCAAAGCGGGAGGGAGCGAATCATCCATGCAGATCAAGGCCTATAGCCTGCTGACGATAACCACGCTTTTATGGGCGGGCAATCTGGTCGCGGGCAAGCTCGCTGTCGGCCATGTGTCTCCGATGATGCTCAATGTATCGCGCTGGGCCATTGCAGCCTTTGCCGTGACGATTTTCTCTCTGCCGCAGATCCGCCGTGACTGGCCGGTCATCCGTGCCAACTGGCTGCTGCTGCTGGCCTATGGCGCGGTCGGCTTCTCGGCCTTCAATGCATTCCTGTATTCAGCCCTCAAACATACCGGCGCGATCAATGGAGCCGTTGATCAGGCGGGTATTCCGCTGATGATCTTCCTGCTCAATTTCGCGCTTTTCCGGATCAGGGCCAGCCTTGCCCAGCTCTTCGGTTTCTTTTTGACCTTTGTCGGTGTCATCATCGCCGTCACCCATGGCCATCCGGCCGACCTTGCCCGCTTCACCATCAATTTCGGCGACGCCCTGATGGTGATGGCCGTGCTCTGCTATTCTCTCTATACCGTCTCGCTGCGCTGGAAGCCTCAGCTCGACTGGCGTTCGATGATGATGGCCTGCTGTTCAGGCGCCTTTCTCGCCGCCCTGCCCATGGTCTTCATGGAGGCGAAGAGCGGCGATCTGCAGGTCCCGACCGATACGGTCGGCATTCTCGCTGTCATCTATACGGGGCTTCTGCCGTCTCTGGTGTCGCAGGCACTGTTCATCCGGGGCGTGGAACTGATCGGTCCCAACCGTGCCGGGCTCTTTATTAACCTGATTCCGGTCTTCGGCATTTTGCTGGCGGTCTTTCTCCTGGGTGAAGACCTGCAACCTTTTCATATTGTTGCTCTGATTCTCGCAATTACAGGTATTGCGATCGCGGAAAAGGGTAAGCCGAAAGAAACGTGATGAGCATTTTTTTCGGATTGATAACGCTGTCTGCCATCGACGGCGGAATTTTGGGTACTAATTTAAATACTCACCGTATATGAGCAATGAGTGAACAAGGGGTCAGTTGTGGATCCTGGTTTCGGTATTGAGCGGATCGAAAGCCGCTGACATCTGCCCACGCTGCAGGAATACAGGAGAAATAGCTTGAGCCGGACACGTTGGTTTGAGATCATATCTGAGGACATCGCGTGGGGAGGCCAGAGGTGAAGGTGAGGGTTCAAGTCTGGCGCTGGGCTGCTCTTTCCGGCTTTGCCTTCGCGACATTGCTTTCTGCCGCGACTTTCTGGCGTGAGTTTGACAGCATTATGGCCCCGGATCCTGCCGAACCGGAATATGGTGTGGCGCTTCTGTCCGGGCCGCTCGCCTTTGCCCCTTCGTCTTATTCGAAGAAGGCAGCGCTGAAGCGCTGTTATGAAGTCTTGCAGGCGCGTTACAGCTATGCGACGGCTGAAGATCAGACGCACAAGCTCGTCGACAATTGCCTTCAGACCGCCGCTGCCATCGGTGACGTCATGCCTTCGATGAGTTTTGCCCGCTTTGTCGGCTCCTATGCCGCGATGATCGAAGGTAATACGGAACTTTCCAACACGTTGCTGGGTGAAGCCTTCGCGCTGGGGCCCAATGAGGGATGGCTGGCAGGTTCGCGATTCTGGTTCATCGAATCCTATCGTGCGCAGATTTCCGCGGAAAACCGTGCGCTGGAGGATGATGACATCGCGCTTCTGGCAAGCGCCTATAATGGCAGGAATATGCTGGCGAACCGTTATGTGACCAATGAAGCATTTCGATCGCGCGCCGTGAATGTTATCGAAACGCTTCCGCAGGAAGAGCAGAAGCGCTTTCTCTACCGCGTCAGGAAGTTTGCAAATGCGCAGTCCGGTCAATGACCGCTTGTGGTTGGCTTCGAGATCTGAGGCAGGAAAAGTCGATAGTCGAATATGAGTAAAAGAAGATCCAAACCAAGCCGTCAGGCGCGGTCCGTTCTGAACAACCGGACGCTTTTCGTTCTGGCTCTGCTGCTGCTGGTCACGCCGCTCATGCTCGGCGGCAACCGGCCTGCCGTGTGGGCGCTGGATGCTATGTTCGTCTTCGCCTGGATGGTGCTCTATGTATGGCGTGTGATGCGATATGACATCACGCCGCGGGTTCTTCCTTCGCAATTCCCGGTGATTGCCGGTCTTTTTTTCGCCTTTGCCGCCTATAATCTGGTTCAGATCCTGCCTGTATTCTCGTTCCTGTCGAACAATATTCTGGCCTTTCCCTCCGGTCATGGCGGCGGCGACACGATCTCGGTCGCGCGCGGCGATACGTTTCTGGCGCTGCTGCGCTGGCTGACCTACGGCTCTGTCTTCTATCTGGCGCTGCAGATCGCTGCCAATCCGGGCCGGTCGGCCTTCTTTACCAGGGTTTTGTTTGCAATCATCGTCGCTCACGCGGTCTATGGGCTGCTCTTGCGTTTTCAGTTCGGCGACAAGATCCTGTTTGTACATAAATGGGCCTATCTTGGTTCGGTGACGGGCGGTTTCGTCAACCGGAATTCTTTCGCCACGTTCCTGGCATTCGGTGTTTCGCTCGGTGCCGCTCTGATCGGCACGCGGGTCGCCAAATATCGTCAGAATAACCGCGGGAAGCTGATCGACCTGCTGACGGCGCGCGACGGGATCATTCTCTATGTCGCGGGCCTGCTTCTGATCGTCATGGCACTTGTTGCCACGGATTCCCGCATGGGCAATATCTCTGCGCTGGCCGGGCTGACCGTGACCTGTGCGATCGTGATTGCCAGTTCCAGCTCCGGCGCTTCGGCGCGGAGCATTCTTGGTTTTCTCGCTCTGCTGTTGGTCGGCTTCGGGGTGGTTGTCATGTTCTACGGTCCCGTGCTGGTCGACCGCTTCAACTATGACACGGCTTCGGTTTCGGTCGCCGTCCGCACGACGCTTTACGAGCAGACATGGAATATGATCATGCACCGTCCGTTGATTGGCTTCGGCGGCAACGGCTTTGAGTTTGCATTTCCGCTGTTCCATCAGGGGGCACTCTCAGCCGACTATCTCTGGGATCTTGCCCATTCCACCTATATGGCGCTGTGGAGCGAATATGGGCTGGTCTTTGGATCCATGCCGCTGGTGATCGTCGCACTGATCTTCTGGCGGATTCTCCGATCCGACTTCTCTCTGGCCGACGATGCTGCCGGCAGTATCGCTGCGATCGGTGTCATCGTCACGGCGGCGGTGCATTCGACCGTTGATTTCAGCCTTGAGATGGAAGGCGTAACCTTGCTGTTCGTGGCAATTATTGCCAATGGTATAGGCGAAACACGATTGCCGCGTGAGCGCAGCGAGACGGCGGAGGCTAAAGAATCCTGAATATGCAGTTTCTGGGCAAGCTCTTCAAAAAGAAGCCGGAGCCGGTCGCAGGCCGGCGTCATCTGGTCTTCGACACGGTGCCGGCTGCGATATTCGCCATTGGCGATGTCCACGGCTGCATCGATCTTGCCCGTCGGATGGAAGATGAGATCGCGCATGTCGCCGCAAATATAGCTGGAGAAAGCTGGATCATCTATCTTGGGGACTATGTTGATCGCGGTCCCGCAAGTGCGCAAATGATCGATTTTCTCATGGCACGGCAAGGGGCGGGGCTGCGCCGATTGTGTCTGGCCGGCAATCACGAAGAGCAGATGCTGTCATTTATGCTGAAGCCGGCGGGAGACCACCACTGGCTCAATTTCGGTGGGGAAGAGACACTGAAGTCCTATGGCGTGCAGGATCTGCAGCGCTTGCGCAAGCAGCTTCCGACCGTCGTTGCCAGCCATATCCCGGAGGAGCATATCGAATTCCTCGATGGGCTGCCGTCGATGATCCGGTTCCCCGGCCTCTGTTTCGTTCATGCCGGGCTGAAACACGGGGTCGCCCTCGAAGATCAGGTTGACGCCGATCTTTTGTGGATCCGGCCTGATCGTGAGGAGGCTGAGCATGGCGGACCCGTCATGGACGGGCCTCTTGTCGTCCATGGGCATACACCTGTGAAGCAGGTCGAACGGATTGGTAACCGCATCAATCTCGACACCGGCGCCTATTTCACAGGCCGTCTTTCCTGCCTGAAACTTGCTGGAAACAAACCTGATTCCGTGTTGGAGGTCGGCGGCGGCAATTCTTGATAAGAGTTTACTCCGCACTGGATTCTGGTATTGAATGTTGCTTATGTAAAATCATTCCAGAGATATCCTGTCATTTCCTTTTTGAAACGTTGAGTGCATTATGGATAATGAAATTGATATTCGCAGCTTGATAGCCATGATTAGGCGGCAGATTTGGCTTATCCTATCCGTGGTCATCGGCATAACCGCCATCACATCAGCCGCAGTTTATTCAATTACACCGAAATATTCCGCCACTGCACTCGTTTTTGTCGATACGAGTTCCAAGAACCTGCTTGATCCGCAGACCTCGTACAGTGCCGCTTCAAGCGACAATGCGAGGGTCGATTCAGAGGTCAGGATTCTCACATCGAACAGCGTTCTTCTGGACGTTATCAACGATCAGAACCTCGTTCAGGATCCTGAATTTGGCGTTCAGACCTCGCTAACGAAGCGGATTTTGAGTAAATTGCACCTCTCCGAGACGGGGGGCGAGCAAGGTGCCGATGCCCTGTCGAAGGTGCTCAACCGTTTCAAGGCGTCCATTTCCGTCAGCCGCAGTGGCCTGACCTATCTGATCTCGGTGACGGTCACATCACAGGATCCGAAGAAGGCCGCAGTGTTGGCCGATGCCCTGGTCGATGCCTATATCAAGCAGCAGGTACAGGCGAAGATTTCGTCTATCGTCGCCGCGCGTGACGTCATTCAGGCGCGCGTTTCGACCGCCAGCCAGGCGGTCGTCGAGGCTGAGAAGAAGCTTGATAGCTACATTCTCGACAATATTGACAGCCTTCAGAATGAAACCGGGGCTTCCAATCTCGCGGCCCTGCGCGATCAGCTCGATACCTTGTCAAAGGAAAGCAGCGACGATCAGTCGCGGCTGGAAATCATCAACCGCAGCATGGGAAGCAGTGATTTCGCGACGCTTGTTTCCTCGCTTCAGACCGAAGCCGCTGCGGCGTTGCAGGGGCAGTGGCAGCAGGTCAATGCGGAACTTGGCGATGTTGCGCAAAACAGTTCCCGCGCTGTCGATCTGCGGGCTGAACTTGCGAAGATCGAGAACTCCCTGAAGGAACAGGCACAGAGCACCGCGAACGACCTGCGCAGTCAGATCAACGCTCAGGAAAAGCAGTCGGAAGACCTGCGGTCGCAGTTGCGCAGTTCCGTGTTGCAGAGTGATCTGCCGCCTGAGGTCCTGACGGAGATCTATGGTTTGCGCCAGTCTGCTGATATCGCACGAACGCAATATCAGAACCTTCTGTCGCGGCAGCAGGAACTCGATAACCTGTCATCATTGCAGATTGCCGATAGCCGCATCGTCTCGCGCGCCATGGTCCCGGCCAGCCCGTCTTATCCCAACAAGCAGCTGATCTTTGCCGCTGCGCTGTTGCTGTCGTTTGGCCTTGGCCTGGGGCTCGCCTTCATCCGTGAGCACTATGTCGGCGGCTTTACCACGGAAGAGCAGGTGGAATCGGTGCTGCATCTGCCGCTGGCGACCCTGACGCCGCGCGAAAGCTCTTCTTCGGGCAATGAAGAGGTCAAGGATGGCACGGGCGGGCGAACGTCGCTTGCCAATCTCGTGGTTGAATCGCCATTGTCGACCTTCGCCGAGTCGATCCGGCGCGTTCGCGTCGCGATCGAACAGGCGCAATATAACAAGCGCAAGGCGGCGCTCGCCGCGGGCCAGTCCATGGACCATGAAGACGGTCTTGGAACCATTGTCATGATGACCTCTGCGGTTCCCGGTGAAGGCAAATCGACGATGTCGCTTTCGCTTGCCCGCACCTATGCGATCTCCGGGAAGAAGACGCTTCTGATTGACTGCGATCTGCGCAAGCCGAGCGTCCACCGCTATCTCGGCATGGAGCCGAGTTCGGGTCTGGTCGACTTCCTGCGCGGTTCATCGGGCGGTTCGTCGCTCGCCAATCTGACGGTCAACGACCCTCTGACGGGCCTGACCGTGCTGCTCGGCAGCCGCCGGACGGATTTTGCGACCGACGAGCTCTTCATGGGCGAACGGATTGCCAAATTGCTTGAGAGTGCACGCCGCCATTTCGACTTCATCATCCTCGACACGCCGCCGATTGAACCGGTTGTTGATGGGCTCTATCTTGCCCGCTTTGCCGATGTCGTCGGTTATGTGATCAAGTGGGCCAGCACGTCGCAGCAGAGCGCACGCCGTTCCACCAATGCGTTGCGGGCCAATATGAAGGATGACGGTTCGCTTTTGGCGATCATGAACCAGCTCGAGCGGACCAATCTGTTCGGCAACTACTACTACTACTATTCAGGCTATTATTCCGATTGATCGGAATGGGAGCGAACGGACACGAAAGAGCCGCGGCGTGAAAACGTCGCGGCTCTTTTTTGTCATGTCAGAAGCAATGGTTGGTTCAGGCATCTTCCTCGCGCACGGCGCGCAGCGCGCGTGCATTGGCAAGGACCTGTTTCTGAACGGCTTCCTGAACTTTCTCAAAGGCGCGGACTTCGATCTGGCGAACGCGTTCACGGCTGATCGAAAACTCGGCAGAAAGCTCTTCGAGCGTTTCCGGGTTCTCACTCAAGCGGCGGGCGGTAAAGATCCGCTTTTCGCGATCGTTCAGCACATTCATCGCCTGGACCAGCAGCTGCCGGCGGGTATCATGCTCGTCCTGATCGATCAGCATCTGTTCCTGGCTGTCGCTGTCGTCAACGAGCCAGTCCTGCCACTGGCCGGCATCGCCTTCGGATGCACGGATCGGTGCGTTGAGCGAGGCGTCGCCCGAGAGGCGGCGGTTCATGGAAACCACTTCCTCCTCGCTCACATTGAGCTTGGTGGCGATCTCGGTGACCTGTTCCGGCTTCAGATCGCCATCTTCAATCGCCTGAATCTTGCCCTTGAGGCGACGCAGGTTGAAGAACAGACGTTTCTGATTGGCGGTCGTGCCCATCTTCACCAGTGACCAGGAGCGCAGGATATATTCCTGGATCGACGCCTTGATCCACCACATGGCGTAGGTCGCCAGACGGAAACCGCGCTCGGGGTCGAATTTCTTCACCGCCTGCATCAGCCCGACATTGCCCTCGGAAACGACCTCGCCGATCGGCAGGCCGTAACCGCGATAGCCCATGGCGATCTTGGCAACGAGCCTCAGATGGCTGGTGACGAGCTTGTGGGCGGCCTTGCGGTCGTCATGCTCCTGAAACCGCTTGGCGAGCATGTACTCTTCCTGCGGCTCGAGCATCGGGAATTTACGGATTTCTTCGAGATAACGGTTAAGGCCATTCTCGCCGGCACGAATGCTGGGGATGATATTGTTAGCCATGCAGAGACCCCTGTAAGTTGAACCCCTATTTTCAAACGGTAAGATTGAAGTTTCAGCAGGTTCCAAGGTTGGGCGCGTTCATGCGAACCGCGCAAAGGGAAATTCAGATATGGGGTCGCTGCTCCGGTCTTTCAAGAGGGGGAGCTGAGGGCTCAGCGCTCGTGGCGGAATGCGCTGCAAAGCGTTTCCATGTCTTCCGGCAGCGGCGCCTCGAAATGGATGGTTTCCCCCGTTGCCGGGTGTTCGAAGGCCAGCAGATAGGCGTGGAGCGCCTGGCGCGGAAATGCCGTCACCGTCATGCGGGCGTCATCGTCCAGTTTGTTCGCCTTGGTCTTGAAGCCGGCGCCATAGGTCTGATCGCCGATCAGCGGGTGGCCGATATGGGCCATGTGAACGCGGATCTGGTGGGTGCGTCCGGTCTCCAGCCGGCATTCGACCAGGCTTGCCGTTGCGGTTCCATCCGGCTTTTCGCCAAAGCGCTCGACCACCGAGTAATGGGTGATGGCGAAATCGGCGTCCGCGCTTTCTGCGGACTTGACGGCACGGCGCACGCGGTCGCCGCTGCGCCCGAGCGGCGCGTCAATGGTTCCGGTCAGCGTTTTCGGGCGGCCCCAGACAAGGGCGAGATAGGCCCGCTCCAAGGGACCGGTGCGGCCATGATCGGCAAACTGCGCTGACAGCGACTGGTGGGCGCGATCATTTTTGGCGACGACCATGACGCCCGTCGTGTCCTTGTCGAGCCGGTGTACGATGCCCGGACGTCGGACGCCGCCAATGCCGGAGAGCGTGTCGCCGCAGTGATAGAGCAGGGCATTGACCAGCGTTCCCGTCCAGTTGCCGGCACCCGGATGCACGACCAGCCCGGCCTGCTTGTTGAGCACGATCAGGTCGTCATCCTCATAGAGGATGTCGAGCGGAATGTTTTCCGGCAACGGCGTCGGATCTTCCGGTTCCGGCACATCCAGCGACACGGTCTCGCCCGGCTTCAGCTTGCGGGAGGGATCGCTGCAGATCGTACCGTTGATCGTGACCGCATCCTTGACGATCATCGCCTTGATGCGGCTGCGCGATGTGGCATCGCCCATCTGCCGGGAAAGAAATGCGTCAAGCCGCTCTTTCCCGCCTTCTTCAACGAGAAAGTCTTTTCTATTGGGCTCGGCTTGTTTAAAGGGGGCTTTATCCGTCATTTCTTTTCTGAACCTGACATTGAGGAACTGGCGCTTTTAAGGCAAACAAGGCTCAAGGGCAATTGACTATGGCACATGATCGCAACGACGCCGAGGATGAAAAGCCGCTCGACCCGGCGCTTGATATCGTT
This sequence comes from Martelella sp. HB161492, assembly GCF_013184775.1. Lineage (GTDB taxonomy): Bacteria > Pseudomonadota > Alphaproteobacteria > Rhizobiales > Rhizobiaceae > Martelella. The sequence goes on along the minus strand of NZ_JAATVV010000001.1, from coordinate 179,878 downwards.
CGTCGCAAGATGCTGCGACTGCAGATCATCTCTGCGGTGATCATGATTGTCAGCCTGTTTGCTGTCTTCGGAGCCATCATATACAAGATTTCGTCGCGGGATGAGGCGAAGGCACCGAGCGCCCATGCGCTCGCCGTCCCATCCGGCGCGCCGCTGGAATTTGTCGCACCGCTGCCGGACGGCTTCAAGGTGCTGCAGGTGTCCTATGGCGACGGTTCTGTCACCTTTTTCGGCACTCGCGCCGATGGCAGGCAGGCTGTCTACATCTTCGATCTTGCGACCGGCCGCATGGCGGCAACGGTGACCATACCCTGATACAGCCATGACTGTCGAAACCATCACCGATCCGGACGATGAAAGGGTTGCGCCGTTCCGCGCGATCCGGGAGCGGGATCTGGTCGGGCGTCGCGGCCAGTTCATTGTTGAAGGAACAGTGGTTCTTCGCGTCCTGTCGCAGGTTCATGGCCGCGTTTTCAGGGCCGAGCGCATCCTCGTGCTGGAGAACCGACTTTCCGGGATCGGCGACATTCTGGCGGATTTTCCAGCTGATGTGCCCGTCTATGCCTGCAATACGCAGGTGATGAATGCCATTGCCGGTTTTGATATGCATCGCGGTGTTCTGGCCCTTGGAACACGCCTGGCCTCTGTTTCGCCAAGCCCTGCTGAGCTTCTTGAGGCATTGCCTGACGATGCGCTGGTGGCGGCGGCAATCGGCCTTTCCAATCACGACAATGCTGGCAGCCTGTTTCGCAATGCAACGGCCTTTGGTGCTGATGCCGTGCTGCTGGATGAGACTTCATGCGATCCGCTCTATCGCAAGAGCCTCAGAGTTTCGGTCGGCTCGGTGCTGAGAATGCCGTGGATACGGGCCAGTGACGGTGAGGGGTTGCTGACCGGTCTGGCGGCGGCCGGTTTTCAGATCGTCACCCTGTCGCCGGCCGGTGCAACCACAATCGACCGTTTGCAGCCGTCACGGCGGACGGCGCTGATCCTCGGCACGGAGGGGGAGGGGCTGCCGGCATCGATCATGCAGCGCTTCAGTCCTGTCCGTATCGCCCAGTCGCCGGACCTCGACAGCCTCAATGTTTCCATGGCGGCTGGGATCGCGCTTTATGAACTGGCGTTGAAAAAGGGACGTATCGGCTGAAGCGCGGGTCTTTCGGCCTCAGCGCTCGCTTTGAAGCGATGCGAGCAGGTCTGCCGCCCGCGCGGCAAGGCTTTTCCGGCTGCCGTGAGCGGCGGCCAGTTTCAGTTTTTCGGCAAGGGCGGGATCAGCGCCCTCGATCAGCCATGTATGGGCGATCATCAGCGCGCCGAGTTCGGCCAGGCCCTGCCGCATGGCGTCATCGTCCTGGCTGTCCTGCGCCTTGGCGATGGCAAGGCGAAGGGCGCGGCTGCGCCCTTCTATATCCCGTTTCAATGCATCGTCTTTGGTTTCACGCATGAGTGCTCGCGATCAGAAAGGATTCCAGGTCGGCTTCTGGGTCAGCTTCAGATAGCCGACATTGACGCCAAGCCGGGCACCGACGCCGGAGCGGACCGGAACGAGAATGATGTTGCCGAATTTGTAGACCTGCATTGAAAAGCCCGCGACGACATAGGCCGATCCGGAAACGCCGCCGAAACGATGGTAGATCTCGCTGACTGCAGGCAGATTATAGACCAGCATCATGACGCGCGAACCATCCCCGCCATAATCGAAGCCGAAGGAGGGACCCTGCCAGAAGACCGGGTGCTGGCCGACATTCTTGGTGTTGAGGGTGCCTTCGCCATAGGTCAGACCGGCGATGAATGCGCCGGAGCCTTCCTTGCCGAGAACATAGCCATTCGGCAGGCCATATTTGGAAAAGGCATTCTGCAGCGCGGTGGCGAGGCCAGCACTTGCCTCGCCGAAGAAGTTGCTGCCAGCGGCGACGATTTCATCGGCCGAGTAGCTGTTATTCTGTTGCTGCTGGGTCTGTTGGGCGAGGGCCGCTCCGGACGGCGCAACGCAAAGGGCAAGAAAAAGCGCGGTCATCAGGACCGGCTTCAGGATCAGGGGTGCTATTGCGCGCATGGCAGTTCCATTCTTTTCATGATCGGGCATTGCGATTTCTCGCGAATCTGACAAGCGTGTGCTCGAGCATCATTGTGACCGCCACCTATTAACAATGGATTTACCAAATGTGGTGTTTTTCAGGGGGCGGCGCTGAAAAGGGCTCGACAATGGCCGAAGGGTCCCGGCAGCTGGGCCGCAGGTGAGCAACCGAAAGGAAGATGTTATGGCAAGGAACCCCAATCTGACGCTGAGCGGGCCTGATCTGGCGGCACTGCTGGCGAGCCGTATCTGCCATGATGTCGTCAACCCGATCGGTGCGGCCGGAAACGGTCTCGAACTTCTTGATGAAGGGGGCATGGATGAAGAAGCGCTGAGCCTCATCCGTCAGAGTACCCACAGCGCCGCCACACATCTGAAATTCGCGCGTCTTGCCTTTGGCGCATCGGGCACGATTGCTGCGCCGCTCGATACCGGTGAAGCTGAACGGGCCGCACGTGATCTGGTTGCCCTCAACAAGCGGCTGGTCATCGAATGGACAGGGCCTCATGCCAATGCCGACAAGGATCGGGTGAAACTCATTCTCAACCTGCTGCTGGTCGCCATGGCGACGATCCCGCGTGGCGGCACCATCGAAGTGATGATCGCATCCGTCGACGCGCCATTCAGCTTTTCCATCCGCACGCGCGGCGGTCATATTCAGCCGCCGTCGGAATTTGCCCGCATCCATTCCGGCGTGATGGAGCAACCCGTGACGTCGCATAATGTGCAGCCCTACTACACGGCGCTGCTAGCGGAATTGACCGCTACGGATATCCGGTTCACCCTGAATGAGGGTGAGGTGCTGTTTGAAGGGCAAAGCGTCGCTTAAGGCCGTTTGCGGCCAGCGGCGGGCCAAACAGAGCATCAGATGACGTTTCGCGACTGCGAACAAGTTTAAAAGCCAGCGCTTTGCCGCTGGCTTTTTGGCTTTTGTCGCCCATGTTGGCGGAATTCCCAATTTTCGTCACGCTTTCGCGTTCCTATCAGGCGATCCATGATTTTTACGTTGCCAGTCCGTCGAAACTTTTCGGCCATGGCGGCGTTTGTCTCCAGAAGCCGCGTTGCAGCAAAACGCAGACAAGGGAGCAGAGCATGCGATATCGCATCCCGAAGGCCGGTGCCCCTCTGGCGTCACACTATGGGCGGTGGCGAGATGATCCGGGCTGGCGTCTGAAATGGCGGCGGGCCCCGATCCTCAGACGTGCCGGTCTGGCCGGTTCTGTGGCGATCGGCCTCTTCCCGGTCGCAGGCCTTGCCCAGACAGCGTCGGATCTGCCGGAAATTGCCGCAAGCCGCAGCGATGATGGTCTTGCTCCGGTCAAGGTCGAGCTGAGACCCTTTGAGGAGCGGATCACACGTGATTGCGAAATTGGTTATGGCACACTGGTGGCGGTTGTCGCCCCGATGGATGGGCGTTTGACCATCATGCCCCCCGGAGACAGTGTTGAAACCGGCACGCTCATCGCCCGCTACGACACGACAGCATTCGAGCATCAGCGGGATGCCCTGGAGCGCGACATTGCCTATCTGAATGCCGAACGTGATTACAAATCGGGTGTCTATCGCAATAATATGAGCGCGATCCGTCATCTCGATATCGATGCGCGGCAGCAGGCACGTGACCAGATGGCCGCTCAGGTCGCCGAAATGAAGCGGCTTTTCAATGACGGGCGGCTGGCGCTGTCACGCTTTCAGGAGGCGCAGCGCAAACTGGATACGGCATCAGCGGAACTGAAGCGCGCCCAATGGCAGGACGAGTTGGCAGATCGTGAGACCGTGCTCGAGGTCCAGCGGCTCGCCAATGCGGTTCTGGCGAAGCAGAGCGCGCTCAGCGAGGTCCAGGCAAGGATCGCGCAGGCCAGCATCCGCGCCCCCGTTGCCGGCCATCTGGTTGATGTCGAAACCGTTGATGCCGGCAGGCGCAGCCTGAATGTCCATGCCGGCGAGCGGATCGCGCTTCTGGCTGATCCGGCGCGGCTGGGAACCCGGCTGAGCTTTCGTCCTGAAGAGATGCGCAGCGTTCGCGGCGCGGAGATCGTGGTCACGGCTGATCGCGATCACCTTCCGCGCCCGGCAAAAATCGCCGCCATCCGCTCGGTGGAAACGGGAACTGACAGTCTCGACGGGCGATTCGAGACGCAAGTCTCGATCGTCTTTCCGGCGGATGACGCGGCAGGGCTTCTGAACAGCGCCGCAACCTGCAGCTTTTCGCGGCCCTTGCCGCAGAAGGAACCGGGCGTGCCCGTCTCGGCCGTCTTCATCCAGAATGATCATTCCTATGTTCGCAAGCTCGACAAAGGCGATCCGACCCTGACGGAGGTCGAGCTGGGCGAAATTTCGGACAATTATGTTCGCGTTCTGTCAGGGCTGAGGCCTGGTGACCTTGTTCTCAAGTAAGATCAGAAATGACGCCAGCCTGCTCGTGGGCAGGCTAGCGCATCGGCTCGAAAATCGGAATCGATTTTCGAAAGGAACAATGCGTCGATTCAATGAGATAGAGCGTGCTGGTGCGCCCAAAAGGACGCACGGCGCTCTCTCGTGGCCGGGTCTGTTTGCCATCGGCATCATGCTGTCGGGCTGCACGTCACCAGAACTGCGTGACACTGTCCGCCAGATTGATCAGATGGAAAGGGAGATCAACGCGCCGCCGGCACCGCCGCCCCCCGATGAGGCCGTGCTTGATCCCGACCGGCTGATGACGACAGCGAAGGATCGCGGAAAGGATTTTTTGCGCGCGCGGATCAGCAAGGCCAGAGCCGTTGTGGAGCTTGATGCGGCCAAGTCCGGGCGCTATCCGCGCGTCAGCGTCACGGCCCGGCGGATCTCCTACTATACCGGTGATGTCGATGACATCACATCCTACTCCAACATCGTTCTTGGCGTGAACTGGGACGTGATGCGCGCGCTCTTGCGTCTCGACCGGAATGCCGTTGCCATTGCCGGCCGCCTGATCCCGGTTCAGTATCAGGTGGCGGAGCACAAGGCGATGACCAGATTGCTCTCTGCCTATGTCGACTATTCGGCGCTCGATTTCAAACGCGAGGACGTGCTGAATGATCAGGCGGCGCTTGCCTGCAAGGTCGATGACCTCGAAGTGGAGGTTGCGCTTGGCAATGCCAGCCCATCGGAGCTTGACGCACTGCGCGGTCAGATCAAGGCTGCGGATGCCGAGCTTGAGGCGGTGAAGCAGTCTATGGCATCGGGCCGGGACCAGCTGCTGGCACTGGCCGGCCTTGCTGAGGGCGGCTATGATGTGGCGCCCGGCCAGTCGATGCTGCCGGCGCTCAAAGCGCTGCCAAACGTGGTGACGGATGATGGCGCCGCCTGTTTTGAACATTCAGGCAATCGCCAGCTTGAAGATCTGCTGGTGGCGGCGGCCGGAGCACAGCTGCAGCTGGCAAAGCAGTCACGCTTCACCAAGCTCACCACATCCGTCCCGAATTTCATGACCCAGACCGGCGGCTTCAATCTGCAGTTCCTGATCTCCTATGTCCTGCCATTGATCGATCAGGGCGATTCGCTGCGGCTGACCCAGAAAGCCCGCCTTTCGCTGATGGAAACCATCCTGACGGCCCGCGACAACCGCCGCGATTTCATGGGCGATTTCGATTCGCTCGGGCTCAAGCTGGCCGAGGCGGAGAGCAGTCTCGCAACGGCCCGCTCTGCCCTTGTCCACGCTGAAAATGCGGTAAAGACAGAAGAGCCGCTGACGGCCTGTAATGACCGGGTCGCTCTGGCCAAGGCACAAAAGTCGGTGCGGCAGGCGCTGTTCAGGATTGATGGCATCAAGGCCGAGCTGCGACTCCTATGTGCTCCGATCGTCGAGGGGTGAGACGCGCGGCAGGGGCAGGGACGCGCCGCGCTTGCCGACACGCAAAGAGCGCCGGAAGCCTTCTGGCTTGCGACGCTCTTTGAGAAATTGTTCCGGGATTGGCCCGATCAGGCGCGTTTTTGCATTTCCTGCTGATCGGGATCGCGCAGGACATAACCCCGTCCCCAGACTGTTTCGATGAAATTGGTGCCGCCGGCGGCATTGGCCAGCTTCTTGCGCAGCTTGCAGATGAAGACGTCGATGATCTTCAGTTCCGGTTCGTCCATGCCGCCATAAAGGTGGTTAAGGAACATTTCCTTGGTCAGCGTGGTGCCCTTGCGCAGTGAGAGCAGTTCCAGCATCTGATATTCCTTGCCGGTCAGATGCACGCGCTGGCCGCCGACCTCGACGGTCTTGGCATCGACGTTGACCGTCAGATCACCGGTCGAGATCACCGACTGGGCATGGCCCTTGGAACGGCGGACGATGGCGTGAATGCGGGCAACCAGTTCTTCCTTGTGGAACGGCTTGGTCAGATAGTCGTCTGCGCCGGAGCCGAAGCCGCGCACCTTGTCATCCGTGCCGGACATGCCGGAGAGGATCAGGATCGGCGTCGCAATTTTGGCCACGCGCAGGGCCTTCAGCACCTCATAGCCGGACATATCCGGCAGATTGAGGTCGAGAAGGATGATGTCGTAATCATAGATCTTGCCGAGGTCGACACCTTCCTCGCCGAGATCCGTCGTATAGACGTTGAAATTTTCGCTCTTGAGCATCAGCTCAATGCTTTGAGCCGTAGCGCTGTCGTCTTCGATTAAAAGAACCCGCATGTCTTTCCCCTTAAACCGCCGCTATTAAAAGGTCTGATCTCGCCCCGACGCGATACGGACTCAGTGATGACCTGACGTGAAGCTGACACCTAATGGTTAACAAATTCTGATTCTCTCTGGCAAGATGGTCAGATTTTATTAATTTTATTGGTCAGCCTTATGATTTTGCTCATGTTTCAGGCGCCTGAGAGCCGAGAAAACAGGTGAGAAAATTTCGCTAAGTGATTCATAAGACTCGCTAGTTTTCGTCTGTTTCCGTGCTTCGGGTTTACCGACCCTTAAGTCATGTCGCCTATGATCTGCCATGGCTGTAAACGAAAGGTTACCAGCATTCGTTTTTCGTTAAGCATATCCGGCTGACGCAGGAGCGAATCAAATGTTGGGGGGGCCTTTCGGATATGCGTTCGTTAGCCGGGGAGTATTTGCGTATGAAGGCACGAAACAGTCTGTTGCGCCTAAAGGCGTTTCAGGTGAAGGAAAAAAGGCGGCAGCTGCAGCAGCTGCAGCTGATGATCGACGAGTTCGAGCGTATGTCCGATGAACTGAAGCGACAGATTGACGCGGAAGAACAGAAGACCGGGATCACGGATCCTGCGCATTTCGCCTATTCCACCTTTGCCAAGTCGGCGCGGCAGCGGGCAGATAATCTGAACGTTTCTGTTCGTGACCTTCTTGAGCAGAGAGCCGTTGGTGAAAGCGAGCTTCTTGAACTCGACACGGAGTATCAGCGCCTGGCGGCGCTTGAAGATCGTGATGGGGTGAGCCGGAAACGCGCCTGAAGCGTCCGGCAGCCAGCTTAGCAAAAAGGGACCGCATCACCGTGATGCGGTCCCTTTTTCATTGGCCGAAGCGGAAATCTCTGATGGAGCATGTGTTTCGCCGCTTTTAAGCGCAGGGCCTTTGCGTCGGCCGCCGCCCGTGCGCCGTTGATCTGCAAGAGAAGCCGAAGGAACGGAAAAGGTGAGTCGAGAGCGGGGATCTGGCAGTGCTGCTCGCACATCGATGTCTTGTGGACGTCTTTATGGCCGGCGCCATCCTGCTGCGTGATCCTCGACTGATCAGCGCGCCGGCAGGTCCTGCGGCGGAAAATTGCCCGCGGTCAGTTCCGGTATTGCTGGATCCGCGTTGTCCGCAATCCAGCCAGGCCGTGATCGTCGATCGAGGTCTGCCAGGACAGGAACTCTTCCACCGTCAGCCGGTAGCGTTCGCAGGCCTCTTCGAGACTGAGCAGACCACCGCGCACGGCGGCAACGACTTCAGCCTTGCGGCGAATGACCCAGCGGCGGGTATTGGCCGGTGGAAGATCGGCTACGGTCAGCGGACTTCCGTCGGGGCCTATTACATACTTCGCGCGGGAGCGGACTAGTTCGGTCATCGTACTCTCTACATAAACTCACAACCAACATGAGAGACGCTAACGCCACATTTTTAAGATTTACCTAAAGGGGAGGTAACCTTCCGGTAACCAGACACCGCGTTGCCGGGGACTGACCTGGGGCGCTGCAGAATACGGTATCTGTTGTGCTGGACTTACGTGAGCTGTACCGGCCGGGCACGATCGGACCAGGCATCGTCCCAAAAGAACAAAACGGCCCGGGTTTCGGGCCGTCTGCAGCATCCGGAAGGATGGAGCGTCAGAACCCGGTCCCGCGACCAACTTCAGAGCGAATTGTGGCGATAAAGATCTTGACGTCGAGCAGTAGATTGAAGTTTGCGACATAATAGAGATCGCACATCACGCGGGCGCGTGCTTCACCCCTGCGGGTCGTCGGTCCGCGCCAACCGCGAATCTGCGCCAGGCCGCTGAGGCCCGGTTTCATCAGATGGCGCATGTGATATTCCGGAACCAGTTCTTCATAGAGCATGCCGCCGGCAAGCATCCCGACTGCATGGCAGCGCGGCCCGATCAGCGACATGTCACCCTTCACCACATTGATGAGCTGCGGCAGCTCGTCAATATTCGTGCGCCGCATGAAGGCGCCGATCTTGGTGATCCGCGGATCATTGGCGACCGTCTGCTGAACACCGCTTTCGTCACCCAGATCGGTTCGCATCGATCTGAATTTGAAGATCTTGATCTTCTTCCCGCCCTGACCCCATCGCGTCTGCGTGAAGAATATGGGGCCGGGACTGTCAATCCTGATCAATGTCGCGACGATCAGAAACAGCGGGAATAAAGCGATGATTGCGGCGAATGAGACGACAAGATCGAACAAACGTTTGACCATCAACTGGACGGTTCGCCTCTTCGAAGATGTTGCAACACAAACCTCATGTCCAAAGGCGCGAGTCGGCAATGTATTTATATCTGAAAAATAGATCGAATTCGAATTTTGAAAATCTGTCACGGTCAAGGAAATACCCTCAATAAAAATTGTATTAGAATTTCCTGATGTGGGATTGTTTTAATATCTTCCGGTCTCTTTGTCACCAAGAAAAAGCCTCAAATCAAGGGGTGCAGCAGGGAGAAGCAGAAAATGATTAACGTCATTCACCGGAGCAGAGCGGTTGGCATCGCCCGGCGTCCGCGCATCGAACAACTAACATGTTGTATTTATAATGATAAACCCCAATAGTTGTATTTTTCGGAATGTGCGTCCCATATACGAATGGTAGCCATGCGCTGTATGCATAGCTATCGCTGTGTCTTACTGGTCACATTTTCAAGTTTCTGCGGCTGTGCTCACCGTGCGAGAGCGGCAACGGATCGCCGTTTCGGCCGGGACAGAGCCTGCAGCAGGCACTGCAGGCGACCAGCGCCGCATGATCGCAAGGTCGTCCGGCGCCGTGCAGAAGGGAAGGAAGCGGCTTGCCATCCTTCGCCACGCGCCGGAGACACCAGTTGAACGCCCACAAGAAGGTCTGCCTGATACCGTAGCGTCGCGTTTGGTGGCAAGCTGCGAAAAGGGTGAAGGCGACACCCGGGCCGATCGCGGAACCAGGCGTCTTGCGCCTGACCGCGACAGCCCCGTAAGGCTGCACGGCTAGAGCCGAAAGGCCGATATTTCCGTTTTCCCGTAGCCGAGTTCATAGGTGGCACCGCCATGATGGAGCAAGGTCAATGTATCGCCGGCGCTCAGATAGGCGATGGCACTGCCCGCCCTGCTTGCCGATATTCCGCCGCTGGAAGCGCCCATCAGGGTGAAAATGGTCTCTGAACTGTTTCTACGCAGTTCAACGGAATGGGCGGCACTGGCCGACGCGGTAACAAGAAGCGAGAGATGATAATAGCCGGTTACTGCGACATGCAGCGCATAGCCGCCGCCGGCGCAGGCGCTGGCAAGTGCGAAACCCGCCTGATGCAGGTGGAGCGTGTCAACGCCGGTTTCGCTGCCCTCCGGGATCACGCCGGCTGAAGATGATGGTGCCGCGCGAACGACAGGGCGTTGCGGCATGGAAATCGTGCCATTATCCGAAACCAGAAGGGCTTCGTACCAGCTGCTGCCATCGGCGCTGGACTTGATGGCGAAGTTGTCGCTGCCGGCAAGGCCCATTTCTGCCCGACCCGACCAGCTGGTTTGAAACAGCAGCGATGCCGTGTCTGTGCTTGCTGCCTTGTTGATCTTCAGCTGGTGGCCATTGCCGGCATTGTTCAGGAGTGTGGCCGCGCCTGCCACGGTGAGGCGATTGGTGCTGTCGGCGCTGGCGTTAACGCCGAGCATGTCGCAAACGGCTGATGCGGGCAGTGGCGGCTGTCTCCATGCGGTGCCGTCATAGCAAAGCAAACTTTCGTCATCTTCGAACCATGCCAGCCAGCCCGGAGCGGGCGCGATGAAGGTCCAGCTGCCATCCTGATAGACTGCAATTTTGTTGTCTGAGCCGCTGAAGGCGTCGCTTGCGCCAGTGCCGACGCAATAGCGTTCACCCTCGGCCGGCGCCGGCGGCGGTACTGTCCGTGTGGATACAATGGAAAGTTGTGTGACCGCATCAAGCCGCTGCAGTGCTTCATTGTGGGTGACGTGCTTTTGTGCCTGTGCGGGCATGATGAAGGGAAGTCCGAGATTGGCAGTATTTTCCGACATGGCCGTCTCCATTGAGAAAGAGTTTCATGGCCAAGATTAAGCGGATGGCAGAAGCCGGGGATAAAGGTTGGCGAGATTCTGTCAGCTTTCAGCCTGAAACGGACCCTCGATCCCTATTCGCAGGTCGCCACTGCGGGTTTGGCCGCTTGGCGCAGCCGATCATATGATCGCGACACGGTCGCCACCATTCACGCATGCGCGGCAAACGGCATATGTCCGTGCGCTGGCGCAAATCGCGGAAATGCCTGCGCGTCCAGCCGACAGACGGTGGCCGCACAGGGCTGTGCCCTGATTTCAGGCGCTTTTCGCCGTCTGCAGGCCTGATGGTTGCCGCGTCGCGACCCGATAGGCAATCGCTTCCCCGACATGGGATCTGCCGACATGATCCTTGCCATCAAGGTCGGCGATCGTGCGCGCCACTTTCAGAATACGATGATAGGCGCGGGCGGAAAACTGAAGCTTTTCGGCTGCTTCCTGAAGCAGTGCCAGGCCGGCAGGATCAGGCATGGCGATGTCCTCGATCTGTCCGGCACTGCAGCGGGCATTGGTCCCCGTGGCATCTGTCTTCCTGAAGCGTTCTGTCTGCACCGACCTGGCGCGGGTCACGCGGCGGGCGATATCGCTGCTCGGTTCGCTGCTGCGCGGTCCCATCAGATCGAGAGCGGAGACAGCAGGGACATTGATGGTGATATCGATGCGGTCCAGCAATGGTCCGGAAATGCGGGCCTGATAGTCGCTGGCGCAGCGCTCGCCGCGCGCACAACTATGGCCGAGTTCGCCTGCCATGCCGCAGCGGCAGGGATTCATGGCGGCAATCAGCTGGAAACGGGCCGGATAGGAGACGCGGTGGTTGGCCCGTGCTATCACGCACTCGCCGGTTTCGAGCGGCTGGCGCAATGCATCGAGCACCTGGGGCGAGAATTCTGGCAGTTCATCGAGAAAGAGAACACCATGATGGGCAAGCGAGGCTTCTCCCGGCCTCGCTTTCAGTCCTCCACCTACAAGTGATGCCATGCTGGCGGAATGATGCGGTGCGCGAAAGGGGCGGCGGTCCGAAAGCTTGCCCCCGGCAATCTGGCCGGCAATTGAATGAATCATGGAGACTTCAAGCAACTCCGCAGGGGCGAGCGGCGGCAGAATGGATGACAGGCGGGCAGCCAGCATCGACTTGCCAGCGCCGGGCGGCCCGACCATCAGCAGGTTATGACCGCCGGCGGCGGCGATCTCCAGCGCGCGCTTGGCGCTTTCCTGGCCTCTGATCTCGGAAAAATCGCCCCCGGAACCGCCGGGATGGCGGATCGCCGGCTGTGGTCTTGAGAGCACCTGTGTGCCCTTGAAATGATTGGCGACGGCAATGAGGCTCCGTGGCGCCAGAATGTCGAGATCGCCTCCCGCCCAGGCCGCTTCAGGGCCACAATCGGCCGGGCAGATCAGACCTTTGTCCAGCGCATTGGCGGTCATGGCGGCGGGCAGAGCGCCTGCGACGGCGGCAATGGTACCATCGAGATTGAGTTCGCCAATGACGAGAAAATTGCCGAGCACATCTGCCGGGATTGCACCAAGCGCCGCCATCAGTCCGAGTGCGATTGCCAGATCGAAATGCGAGCCTTCTTTGGGCAGGTCTGCCGGCGCCAGATTGATGGTGATGCGCTTGGCGGGAAGGGCAAGGCCGGAGGCATGCAGTGCCGCCTGGACACGCTCGCGGCTTTCCGCCACCGCTTTGTCCGGCAGCCCGACAATCTGCATGCCGATCTTGCCGGGTGCAACCATCACCTGAACATCAACAGGGACGCCCTCTATCCCCTGAAATGCGACCGTATTCACCCTGGAAACCATAATCTCGCCGTCCCCCGAAATCTGCGCGAACCAAAGTCTTGATGCAACCCTCGCATGAATATCGCGATCAAGCAAGAACAAAAATAGAACTTGCGCAGCTTATGGGTTGTGTTATGGTTGTCTCGGGTTGTATTTGGGGGAACAAATGATGCACTCACTGAGAAGGCCACAAGGCTGTGCGTCAGCCTGGTGCTGGCGGAACGATCTGTTCCGGTTGTGTCAGGATGCAATGAAAATATACACGTTCTGGTGGTCTGAATGCGTGTCGCAAGAAAAAGGCCTCCCCATGATCCAGGAAGGCCTTTGCTAATCAGGTCGCCGCGCGTGAAGGCTCAGCCGCGCTTCTTTTCGACGGCATCCCAGAAGAGCGCGGCGATATCGGCGCCGCCGAATTTCTGGACCTCGCGGATACCGGTCGGGGAGGTGACGTTGATTTCCGTCATATAGTCGCCGATCACGTCGATGCCGACCAGTATGAAGCCGCGCGCCTTCAGGGCGGGGCCGATGCGGCGACATATCTCCGCCTCACGTGCGGTCAGTTCGGTCGGCTCGGCCCGGCCGCCGACATGCATGTTGGAGCGGCTGTCGGTCTCCGCCGGGACACGGTTGATTGCGCCGGCAAATTCGCCATCGATGAGGATGATGCGCTTGTCACCCTTGCGGACGGCCGGCAGATATTGCTGGGCGATATAGGGTTCCCGGAACATCTGGCCGAACATTTCCAGCAGCGATGTGAAGTTGCGGTCGTCGCGGGTTGAGTGGAACACACCGGCGCCGCCATTGCCGTAAAGCGGCTTCAGGATGATGTCGCCCATTTCGTTGCGGAACCGTGCCAGTTCGCCAGGGTCCTTGGTGATCAGCGTCTTCGGCATCAGATCGGCAAATTCTGTGACGAAGATCTTCTCCGGTGAATTGCGTACCCAGGCCGGGTCATTGACCACCAGTGTCTTCGGGTGAATGCGCTCCAGCATGTGGGTGGTGGTGATATAGGCCATGTCAAAGGGAGGATCCTGACGCAGAAGCACGACATCCATGGTCGAAAGATCGACCCGTTCGCGCGGCCCGAGATCATAGTGATCCCCCTCGACATCCCGCAGCGTCATCGCCTCGACCTCTGCAAACACTTTGCCATCGCGCATGGAAAGCCGGTCGGGCGTGTAGTGGAACAGCTTGTAGCCCCGGGCCTGCGCCTCCAGCGACATGGCGAAAGTGGAATCGCCTGCGATCTTCACCGTGGAGATATGGTCCATCTGGACCGCGACATTCCTGATATTGGCCATGAGAGCACTGTTTCCGCGTTAATGTCATCCAAAACGGAAAGATATGTAATGATGGCGCCGCCGCTTGGCAACGGGTCAGCCGCGGCCGGGCAGAAAACCCGGCCGGGGATCGCCTCAGGCCGCAAGGCAAGCGCCGCAGGATGACAGGCGCTGGCCGCTTGCAGCGTCAAAGAAATGCATCTTTTCGGGCAAAATGGTGAGCATCATGGTGCCAGTGAGGGGGATATCCGGGGACAGGGCTGCAGTCACTGTCCTGCCGGCAAGTGTGAAATGGGCAAGCCGCAGGGCGCCGAGTTCTTCCGCATAGTCAAATTCGAGACGAAGTGCTGCGCCGGAACCTGTTTCGATTTTCAGGTCTTCGGCCCGGATGCCGATGGTGACATTGCCGGAGAGCCCTTCCGCCACGCCACCAAGATCGATCGTCTGATCACCGATCCTGAGGTTGCCGCCCTCGATATGCCCGTCCATGAGGTTCATGGCTGGTGCACCGATGAAGCTGGCGACAAAGGTCGAGGCCGGCTCATGATAGACCTTGAGCGGCGTGCCGATCTGCTCGATCCGCCCGGCATTGAGCACGACAAGGCGATCGGCCAGTGTCATGGCCTCCAGCTGGTCGTGGGTGACGTAGAGCGATGTCGTTCCAAGCCGCTTCTGCAGCCGCTTGATCTCGCCGCGCATGGTCACGCGCAGCTTGGCGTCAAGATTGGACAAGGGTTCATCGAACAGGAAGGCTGCCGGCTTGCGCACGATGGCGCGGCCCATGGCGACACGCTGGCGCTGGCCGCCGGAAAGGGCACGCGGCTTGCGCTCGAGATATTGCTCGATCTCCAGCATCCGCGCTGCCTCCTGCACGCGCGCGGTGATTTCCGCTTTGGGGGTTCCCCGGTTCTTGAGGCCATAGGCAAGATTGTTATAGACCGTCATATGCGGGTAGAGCGCGTAATTCTGGAACACCATGGCAATGTCCCGGTCGGCCGGGTCGATGGTGTTGACCACCCGGCCGTTGATGGAGATGGTGCCCTCCGAGATGTCTTCCAGGCCTGCCACCATGCGCAAAAGGGTGGACTTGCCGCAGCCAGACGGTCCGACAAGAACGATGAATTCGCCATCCCGGATGGAAATGTCGACATCGCTCACCGCCCGTGTCTGGCCGGTATACGTCTTGGAGACCCTGGAGATTTCGATCGATGCCATTGGCTGTTCCTTACTTGTCGCTTTCCGTCAGACCCTTGATGAACCAGCTCTGAAAGATCACGACGATCAGAACCGGGGGCAGCATGGCGAGAATGGCCAGCGCAAAGGCCTTGTTATATTCGGGGATCTGGCTGCCGACCCAGACGAGCAGGATCTGCTTGATGCCGCGCACCAGTGTGTAGAAGCTCTCGTCATTGGTCATCAGCACCGGCCAGAGATACTGATTCCAGCCATAGACAAACATGATGATGAAGATGGCCGCGATCATGGTCCGTGACAGCGGCACAAGAATATCAAAGAAGAATTTCACCGGCCCGGCGCCGTCGATGCGCGCGGCTTCAAGCAGCTCGTCAGGAACGGATTTGAAGAACTGGCGAAAGAAGAAGGTCCCGGTGGCAGAGGCCAGCAGCGGCAGGATGAGACCGGTATAGCTGTTGACGAGATGCAGCTTGGTCATGACGTCATAGGTGGGCAGGATGCGGACTTCGAGCGGCAGCAGCAGTGTCGTGAAGATCATCCAGAAAAACAATGTGCCAAGCCGGAAACGGAAATAGACGATGGCATAGGCCGCCATCATCGACAGCACGATCTTGCCGACGGCAAAGCCGATCCCGAGAATGAAGGAGTTCATCACCATGCGGGCACCGGTCACCTCGCCGGTGAACCCGCCCTTCTGTGTCAGGACGGCGCCATAGGTGGAGGAAAAATCGTCGCCCCAGCTGATCTGCAGGCCGTTAAGATGAACATCCACCGCCTCGTGGGTCGAGGTCATGAAGGCGACGAAGACCGGAGCGATCATGACAAAGGCGCCAATCAGCAGGATGATGTGATCGAAAAATCTGGTTCTGTGCATGGGCGCTTTCCTCAATTGTAGTGGACGCGCCGCTCGATGAAGCGGAACTGGAAGATGGTCAGCACG
Source organism: Martelella sp. HB161492 (assembly GCF_013184775.1). Taxonomy (GTDB): domain Bacteria; phylum Pseudomonadota; class Alphaproteobacteria; order Rhizobiales; family Rhizobiaceae; genus Martelella. Next base: position 163,909 of record NZ_JAATVV010000001.1, on the reverse strand, counting down.
AAGACGACGAGCATGAGGATGACGGACTGTGCGGCCGATCCGCCGATATCATTGCCGCGGAAGCCGTCCATGTAGACCTTGTAGACAAGGGTGATCGGATTGTTCGCCGCCTTGTCCTTCACGATCACATCGATGATGCCGAACGTGTCGAAGAGCGAATAGGTCATGTTGATGATCAGCAGGAAAAAGGCCGTCGGCGCCAGCATCGGCAGGGTCACCGTCCAGAAACGGCGCAACGGTGCGCGGCAGTCGATGGCCGCTGCTTCTCTGACCGAAACGGGAATGGATTGCAGGCCCGACAGGAAGAAGATGAAATTATAGGGGATCTGCTTCCAGACGGCGACAACGATCATCGCAAAGGCGGTGTCGTAATAATTCATGCCGACCTTCATGTCCCAGCCGAAATAGCGGGCAAATGCGACAAAGGGGCCGACATGCTGGTCGAAGAACATCATGCCGATCAGTCCCGCCACCGGGGGGGCAATGGCATAGACGGAGATGAGCAGGGTTTTGTAGGTGCTTGAGCCACGGATCACAGCGTCCGCCTTGGTCGCGAGCAGCAGGCCGAAAGCGAGTGAAAAAAACGTCACGAGCAGCGTGAAGACCACGGTAAAGGCCGAGATGCGCAGATACTGGCTGTTGGTGACTGCATCGCGGTAATTCGAAAAGCCGACAAAGGTGGAACCGAAGCCGAAGGGATCCTCGAGGTAGAACGACGACTGGACCGCCTGCACCGAGGGCCAGTAGAAGAAGATGAACACCACGGCCATCTGCGGCAGAAGGAATAGGTAGGGCAGCAGGGGCCTGGAGAATTGGACGCGCTTCATGAGCTGATTTCCGATACGGCAAATCCGGGGGTCTGAAGACCCCCGGATGTCAGGTGCGTGGAGATGCGATCAGCCGGCCGTCTTGGCAAAGCGGGCCAGAAGGGCATTGCCCTCGTCCTGGATCGTCTGCATGGCGTCTTCAACGGTCGTTTCACCAGCGAAGATACGGTTATATTCGCGTTCCATGATTTCGCGGATCTGCGGGTAGAAACCCATGCGATAGCCACGGGCCCACTCGCCGTCGGGCAGGGACAGCTGCTGAATGCCGACTTCGGCAACCGGGTGCTCCTTGTACCAGCCGTCCGTCTTGGCCAGTTCATAGGCGGCCTTGGTGATCGGAACATAGCCGGTCGACTTGTGCCAGAAATACTGGATTTCCGGGGAGGTCAGGAATTCGAAGAAGGCGGCGGTGCATTTGTTCTCGGCATCTGACTTGCCCGACAGGGCGAAGAGGGCGGCGCCACCGATGAAGGAATGCGTGCCAGCACCTTCGATCGAGCCCCAATAGGGCAGGAAGGTTGCCGAAAACGGCATCTGGGCTGACGTCTGCAGGCCGCCAAACGAACCGGACGAACCGACCCAGAACGCAACCTTGCCTTCTTCGAAGGGCTTCTGATTGTCGGACCAGCCGGCGCCGTAATAGCCGAAATAGCCCTCGTCATACCATTCCTTGAGCTTCTTATACATCATGACATGCTCGGGATTGGTCACCATGATCTCGGTGCCGTCGATGCTGTCATAACCGTTGTTGTTCGAGGCGAACTGGATATTGTTGCGCGAGAAGAAGTTCTCGGTCATTTCCCAGGTCAGCTGCGACTGGACCAGCGGGGTGTAGCCGGCTGCTTTCAGCTTCGGGGCCATGGCCTCGAACTCTTCCCAGGTCTTCGGCGGCTCGGTGATGCCGGCCTTTTCCATGGCTTCGGTGTTGATATACATGATCGGCGCCGAAGAATTGAACGGCATGCCGACGAATTTGCCGGTGCTGTCGGCGTAGAAATAGCGCACGCCTTCAATGAAGTCTTCGCGGTTGAAGTCGTAACCGGCGTTCTTGATCAGATCTTCAGCCGGGACGGCGGCGCCCTTGGCGTTGATGATGGTGGCGGCACCAGCGTCGAAGACCTGCAGGATATTGGGCTGCTCGCCCGAGCGGAACGCGGCAATGCCAGCGGCGAGCGCCTCTTCATAGGTGCCCTTGGAGATGGGTGTCAGCTGGCAGGCATCCTGCGATGCATTGAACTTTTCGGAAATCTGATTGATGATTTCCTGGTTCTTTCCCCCCATGCCGTGCCACCAGGTGATGTCGGTGGCGGCCAGCGTGGTTGATGCGGAAAGACCGACCGCAAAGGCGGCGAGCGCAAATTTCTTGATCATGAATGTCCCCGTTCGAAGTGTAGGAAAACTGCAAATTCGAATGCAGGACGGGTAGCGGCTCTTCATGACGGTGCCGCTAAGGATTTGTTGCAGAATTGTAAAATGGCCAATTTGGCCTGACGCTTGTCAGAATGCGTCAGGGATATGCCGTGGCAGCCTGCCGGGCGTGACGGCGATGATGTCGAAGCGCGAAGAGAGTGCCTGCCAGTTCCTCTGGCGCGCGAGCCAAAGGTCAGATGCCGCCCGGATGCGCCGCATCGCCTCAAAGGATACCGCATCAATGGCGCTTTCGCGGCTTTTGCGCGCCTTGACCTCGATGAAGATCGCGAGGTCGCCTTTGCGGGCTATCAGGTCGATCTCTCCCGATGGCGTCTTGTAGCGCATGGCGACAACACGATAGCCCTTACATGTTAAGTAAAGCGCAGCGATCCATTCCGCCCGCCGGCCACGGCGTTCTGCCTTGACGCGGGACGAGGCCGGCTCACGCGTCATCGCTGTCCTTCAGGGTCAGTAGCCGTTGATAGAGGTCGCGGCGGGCGAGCCCGGTCATCTGGGCGGCCTCGCTTGCGGCCTTGCCTGCGGGCATTTCGGCGACCAGGCGCTTCAGAAGCGCATCGACATCTTCTTCTGCCGGGGCTTGCCTGGGCAGCGGCGGGCCGATGACCAGCACGATTTCCCCCTTCACATCGCGTGTCGCGAAGGCGTCGGCCAAAAGGCCGAGCGTGTCGCGGGAAAATTCCTCATGGGTCTTGGTCAGTTCCCGGCAGACGGTGGCGGGGCGTTCGCCGCCCAGGACATCGGCGGCCGCAGCAAGCGTGGCGGCGATCCGATGCGGTGATTCGAAAAAGATCAGCGTGGCCGGGATGGCGCCGAGTTCTGCAAGCCGGTCGCGCCGCGCCTTGTCCTTGGACGGCAGAAAGCCGGCGAAGAAAAAGGCATCATTGGGAAGGCCGGCGCCGACGAGGGCTGCCAGCGGTGCCGAGGCGCCGGGGATCGGAAAGACCGGCAGGTCTTCGGCGATGGCACGTATGGCAAGACGATAGCCGGGATCGGAGACCAGCGGCGTTCCTGCATCGGAAACCAGCGCCACCGATCTGCCCTCGCGCAGTGCTGCCAGAAGCTTTTCGCCGGCTTCCTCGGCATTGTGCTCGTGATAGGCAAAGGGGCGGGCGCGGATGACATAGCGGTCGATGAGCTTGCGGGTCACGCGGGTATCCTCGCAGGCGAGGATATCGGCGGCGGCGATCGTCTCCAGCGCACGCAGGGTGATATCACCGAGATTGCCGATCGGCGTTGCCACCAGATAAAGGCCGGGCGCAAGCGGCCGGGCATCGAGTTTGCGCCCGGAAATCTCGAAAGTTGGCGCCCCGGCGTTATCCTGCATGGTTGTTGTCCCTGTTCATGTCTTCTTATGATCACGGCTTTGCACTGGCGACAAGGATATTGAAGCCGTCCTCATGTGAATTATGGGTATGGCGTGAAAACCGGCCCTTGCCTTTCACCCGGCTTTCCTGTCAATTTGAGCCCCCAAACCTGCGGCGGCACCTGATCGTGGCCGCTGGTTCCAAACGCCCGTGCGGCGGAGATTGAGTGGAAGCGAAAGTCATGCGTATCACCCTGGAGCGGTCCAACCTGTTGAAGTCCCTGAACCATGTTCATCGCGTGGTCGAAAGGCGCAACACGATCCCGATTCTCTCCAATGTGCTGCTGAAGGCCGAAGGCAACAGCCTGACCATGAAGGCAACCGACCTGGATCTTGAAATCACCGAGGCAACGGCTGCCATGGTGGAAAAGGCCGGTGCGACCACCGTGCCCGCCTATCTGCTTTATGAAATCGTCCGCAAGCTTTCGGACGGTTCGGAGGTGATGCTGGCGACCGATCCCGATGGGGCGTCGATCTCGGTTGCCTCGGGCCGGTCGAAGTTTTCGCTGCAATGCCTGCCCGAAGCCGATTTTCCGGATCTGACCGCCGGCACCTTCAGCCATGCCTTCACCATCAAGGCCTCCGAGCTGAAGATGCTGATCGACCGGACCCAGTTCGCGATTTCCACCGAGGAAACCCGCTATTATCTGAACGGCATCTTCTTCCACGCCATGAGCGAGGGGTCGTCTTTGAAGCTGCGTGCTGTCGCCACCGATGGTCACCGTCTGGCGCGCGCCGAGATCGAGGCGCCTGCGGGTTGCGAAAACATGCCGGGCGTCATCATTCCGCGCAAGACGGTGGGCGAGATCCAGAAGCTGGTTGACGACCCGGAGGCAAGCGTCAAGGTCGAGGTTTCCGATGCGAAGATCCGCTTTACCATTGGCGAGATCGTCATGACGTCGAAGCTGATCGACGGCACTTTCCCGGATTATCAGCGTGTTATTCCGGCCAATAATGATCGCGAGATGCGCATTGATTGCCAGGGCTTCGCCAAGGCCGTTGACCGCGTTTCGACGGTGTCATCTGAGCGCGGCCGCGCCGTCAAGCTGTCGCTTTCCGAAGGCCAGCTGACGCTGACCGTCAACAATCCCGATTCGGGCAGCGCCACCGATGAACTCGCCGTCTCCTATGACAGCGAGCCGATGGATATCGGCTTCAACGCCAAATATCTGCTCGACATTACCTCGCAGCTGACCGGCGAGGATGCCGTTTTCCTGTTTGCCGATGCCGGATCGCCGACGCTGATCCGTGATACGGCCAGCGCCGAAGCGCTCTATGTCCTGATGCCGATGCGCGTTTAGGCCGACCAACGGGGAGGGGACGATTTACGCACTCTACGTCACGCATCCCCAGGTGGACCAGGATCCTGCCGTGCCGGTGCCTGAATGGCGGCTTTCCGCTCTCGGGCGAAAGCGCATGGCGGCCTTTGCCGCGCGGCCAGTCGTGCAGGACCTCGGCCATATCATCGCGAGTGCTGAAACCAAGGCGGTTGAGGCCGCAGGCATTCTGGCGGCAGCGGCGGGACGTGGTTTCGAGATTGTGGCAGAGACTCATGAAAATGACCGCTCGGCCACCGGCTATCTGGCTGGTGCGGATTTCGAGGCTGCACGGCTCGCCTTTCTCGGGCAGCCGGATGTCTCCTATCGCGGCTGGGAGCGGGCTGAGGATGCGCAGGCGCGCATTGTCAAAGCTGTTCAGTCCGTGCTTGCGCTTCGGCGGTGGAAACGCCCCATCGCCTTTGTCGGCCATGGCGCGGTTGGAACGCTGCTGAAGTGCCATCTGAAAGGTGTGGCGATCGGTGCCGATGAGGATCAGCCGGCCGGTGGCGGAAATATTTTCTGCTTCAGCCTTTCCGATGGCGGGCTTTTATGCGACTGGACGCCGATGGAACGATGGGAAGGATGGCCGAAATGAGTGCGAAGGATCGATTGATTGTCGGGCTGGATATCCCGACGGTGGCCGAGGCGGAAGCCATGGTCACGCTGCTGGGCGATGCGGTGGATTTCTACAAGATCGGCTATCAGCTGGCTTTTGCAGGCGGACTGGATTTCGCCCGCGAGCTGGCTGCCGACGGCAAGAAGATCTTCCTTGATATGAAGCTGCTCGATATCGACAACACGGTTGCCAAGGGTGTCGAGAATATCGCCAAGATGGGCATGTCGATGCTGACATTGCACGCTTATCCCAAGGCCATGCGGGCTGCCGTGGCTGCCGCCGAGGGCTCCGGCCTCTGCCTGCTCGGCGTTACCGTCCTCACCTCCATGGATGACGAGGATCTGCTTGAGGCCGGGTATGCAATCGATGCGAAGAGCCTGGTGGAAAAGCGCGCGGCGCAGGCGGCTGAAGCGGGGATGGGCGGGATCGTCTGTTCAGCTGCAGAAGCTGACATCGTGCGCCAGATCGTCGGGCCGGACATGGCGGTCGTGACGCCTGGTATCCGCCCGCTCGGCGCGGACCAGGGGGATCAGAAGCGGGTTGTCACCCCGCATGATGCCGTCAAGGCCGGGGCCTCCCATCTTGTCGTCGCACGCCCTGTGGTCAAGGCAGACGACCCGCAGGCAGCCGTGCGCGCCATTCTCGGAGAAGTTGAAACGGCCATCTGGCCGGCCAACCGGTAAGTCGGGCATTAATTACCTGTGACGGCAAAGCCACGAGGCGGAAAAAACACTGCCTTTTGGGCCGCAGCGGCGTTAGGCACTTCACCTTGCTGTCGGATTGGGCTAAGGGAATTGCAATCTATCATGAACATGTGTGCAGTCAGGAGCGAGCTATGACGCTTTCGAATATTCCCCCGTTGGTGACGGTATTCGGTGGGTCGGGTTTTCTCGGGCGCTATGTCGTGCGTGCGCTTGCCAAGCGTGGCTATCGCATTCGTGTTGCGGTCCGTCGGCCGGATCTTGCCGGTTTCCTGCAGCCGCTCGGCAATGTCGGGCAGATCACGTTCGTTCAGGCCAATCTGCGTTATCCCGATTCGGTCAAAAATGCCGTTTCCGGCGCATCCCATGTCGTCAATTGTGTCGGTCTGCTGTTCGAGAGCGGCAAGAACAAGTTCGATTCCGTGCAGGCCAAGGGCGCCGCGCTCGTTGCCGAAGCCGCGCGGGCTGAAGGTGCTGCGCTCACCCATGTTTCTGCCATCGGTGCCAGTGCCAGCGCAGCGTCTTCCTACGCGCGCACGAAGGCTGCCGGCGAAAGGGCGGTGCAGGATACGCTCGGCGATGCCGTGATCCTGAGACCGTCACTGGTCTTCGGTACGGAAGACCAGTTTTTCAACAAATTTGCAGCCATGACATTGTCATCGCCCTTCCTGCCGCTGATCGGCGGAGGCAGGACGAAATTCCAGCCGGTCTATGTCGGTGATGTTGCTGAGGCTGTCGCGCTGTCTGTCGAAGGTAAGCTCGTCAACGGAGCAATCTACGAACTTGGCGGTCGCGACGTTGTCGATTTCCGTCAGTGTCTCGAGATGATTTTGAAGATCACCGGGCGCAAGCGCCGGCTGGTGTCTGTTCCTTTCGGGCTGGCCTCGCTGTTTGCCGGCATCGCCTCCGCGGTGCCGCTGGTCAGGCCGCCGGTAACGCCGGATCAGATTCGGCTGCTGAAGCATGACAATGTCGTCTCTGCCGAGGCGATTGCGGAAGGACGCACACTCGAGGCGGCGGGCATTACGCCGGTCGTGCTCGGTTCAGTCCTGCCGTCATATCTGGTGCAGTACCGCGAACACGGGCAGTTCGGGCGTGTCGCCTGAGGGCAAAATGCGCTTCATGGCATCATAATTGGAACAAAATTTTCACCTCTGCGTCATAGACGTAGTGATACTGCTGTCACAAGGGTAACGTTGTTTACGCTTTGTTGACATGTTGGGCGTGATCATGATTGAGCGATCAGATACTGAAAGGTCTTTCGCGATGGGTAAATCGATTGCCTTCCTCTTTGTTGGTGCTGCGCTGGTTATCATCGCCGCCTCGCTTGCTGCGCCGGGTACGGTCGCTGCCGGCAAGGATGGCTGTGCACCGGCCTATGGCATCGATCCTTGTGCGACTGCGGCAATTCACTGACCGGTTCTGATCTGGGGGCGGATCGGACCAGAGCATTTCCTCCCTTCTCCTTTCTCTACATGTAAAATCCGCTGCCGTGTGGCATGCGGTATTTTGTCGCGTGTCTGAGAGGTGGGAGGCCCGGCGCACAGTATGTCGCCCGGTCGCTGAAAAGCCGCTTAAGCGTCATCGGCCGCGTCCACATGAACACTGCGTCGCCTAAATGTGAACTTTCATACTCCAGAAAAATCTTGACAGTGGTCACCTTCTTTCGGCAAAGTCGCCTCGAAAAGGAAGGTTTAACAGCCATCGGTTAAGGTCATGCTCGTCTGCAGCTGCAATTTCATCACTGAAAAAGAGATCGAGGACACGGTTAACGAGCTCCTCGCAGAAGATTGCTGGCAGCTTATCGTACCGGCGAAAGTCTACCACCGTATGGCAAAGCGCGGCCGTTGCTGCGGTTGCTTCCCGAACGTCGTCGACATTATCATCCGCACGACAGAGGCGTATCATCTGAAACGTGACTCGACCGAGGCGGAGATTTTTGATTTTATGAGCCGCCTCAAACAGTTCCATGAACAAAACAGGAGAGCGGACATTGAAAGGCGACAAAAAAGTCATCGAGCGGCTGAACGAAGCACTGTTTCTTGAGCTTGGTGCGGTCAATCAGTATTGGCTGCATTACCGTCTTCTTGAGGATTGGGGCTTAACCAAGCTCGCCGCCAAGGAGCGCGCCGAATCGATCGAGGAAATGCACCACGCCGACAAGCTGGTGGATCGCATTATCTTCCTCGAAGGTCATCCCAATCTGCAGACACTTGCACCACTGCGCATCGGCCAGAATGTCAAGGAAGTGCTGGAAGCCGATCTTGCCGGTGAATATGAGGCCCGCAATTCCTACAAGGCCTCGCGTGATATCTGTCACGAAGCTGGTGATTATGTGAGCATGAAGCTCTTCGAGGAGCTGATGATTGATGAGGAGGGCCATATCGACTTCCTCGAGACCCAGCTTGAGCTGCTTGAAACACTTGGCGACAAGAAATACGCCATGCTCAACGCTGCCGCCACCAATGAGGCGGAAGACTGATCATCTATGCTGCAGTGCAGTCTGATCATTGATGAAGAAGAGCCCCGGCCCGCATGAGGCCGGGGTTTTTCGTCAGGCCACAAGGTGGCGGAATTCGGCGACGATCTCCTGGTAGACGGCACGTTTGAAGTCCACGATCAGGTCGGGAAGGGCCTCCATGTCGACCCATTGCCAGGCATCGAATTCGCGCATGTGGCCCTGAGGCGGCGGGTCAATGGCGATCTCGCGCTCGTCACCTTCGAAGCGGAAGGCGAACCAGCGCTGGGTCTGGCCGCGATATCTGCCGCGCAGGCCGATGCCGATCAGCGCTTCCGGCAGATCATAATTGATCCAGCGTGAGGCCTCGGCCAGAAGCGTTACGGTCTTCATGCCCGTTTCTTCATAGAGTTCGCGCATAGCTGCGGGCAGCGGAGCCTCACCGGCATCTATGCCGCCCTGGGGCATCTGCCACAGCTGCGGGCGGCCATCGCTTTCGCTGTTGTTTTCCGACAGGCGGCGGCCAACCCAGACCTTGCCGTCACGATTGAGCACCATGACACCGACATTGGGGCGATAGGGGAGTTCATCGGCGCGTGGCCGGCGGATGTCCTCAGACAAGGCAAACCTCCTGAAAATAAGCCGCCCGGACAGGAGCTGAAGGCGGCAGGGCTGAAATTGCCGCCTTGTTATCATGCCGGGCCATCAGGCAGGAAGGGGGCGCATGGCCTCAGGCCGCCATCAGTGTCGCCATGGCCTTGTGGAAGCGGGCCGTGATGGCATCGCGGTCGCGGTGACGGCCGTTTTCGACCAGCTTCCGTCCGGCGATCCAGACGCTGTCAACCTTCACCGCATTGGCAAAGATAAAGCCATCAAGGGCTGCATCCCCCTGAAGCCACGGGGCCGTTGCAGTATCGAGAGAGACGAAATCGGCAGCACCGCCTTCCGTGATCGCCGCGGAAGCACCAAGGGCGCGCGCGCCACCATCGACGGCGAGATCGATGAGGTGACGCCCGGTGGAGCCGCCGGCCGGGGCGATCACATTGCGGGCATGTTCGGCAAGGCGTGCCGAATATTCCAGCTGGCGCAATTCATCGGCAAGACCGATCAGCACATTGGAATCAGAGCCGACGCCAAGCCGCCCGCCCGCCGCCAGGAAGGCGGCGGCAGGAAAGGTTCCGTCACCCAGATTGGCCTCCGTGACCGGGCAGAGACCGGCGACCGCGCCCGAGCGGGCAAAGCGGGCGGTTTCTTCCGCGCTCATATGGGTGGCGTGGATCAGGCACCAGCGCCCGTCGACGGCGGCATTGTCAAACAGTAGCGAGACCGGGCGCGTACCGCTCCAGGCGATACAGTCTTCGACCTCTTTCAGCTGTTCGGCGACATGAATGTGGATCGGTCCATCGCCGGCGAGCGCGGCGACCCTTCCCAGATCCTCAAGCGTGACGGCGCGCAGCGAGTGGGGCGCAACGCCCAGGCGTGATGTGGGAAGCGGAGAAAGCGCCTGCCGGGCCGCCGCCATCAGCCGCGCGAAGCTTTCCGTGTCATGGATGAAGCGGCGCTGGCCCTCATGTGGGGCAAGGCCGCCAAAGCCGGACTGGGCGTAGAAAACCGGCAGCAGCGTCAGGCCGATACCGGTTTTTGTCGCTGCAGCGGCAATCCGCTCCGCCATCTCGGCAATGTTGTCGTAGTGGCCGCCATCCTCGCCATTGTGGAGATAATGGAACTCTCCGACCCGGCCGAAGCCTGCTTCCAGCATTTCCATGTAGAGCTGTGCCGCAATGGCTTCGACCTCATCCGGCCGGATCTTCCACGCAAAGCGATACATCAGCTCGCGCCAGCTCCAGAAGCTGTCGGCCGTCATGCCGCGCCGCTCGGTCATGCCGGCCATGGCGCGCTGGAAGGCGTGGCTGTGAAGGTTGGGTATGGCGGGAATGATCAGCCCGTGCCGCTCATCGCCTGGCTCGGCCGCTACGTCCGTTGCGATCGCGTCAATCAGCCCCTCGCGAACCGTCAGCCGGGCATTGCTCACCAGGCCGTTTCGCGTCAATATCGTCTCGGCAAAGATCCGTGTCATCGGCCTCATCCCCATTGTCTTATTTTGTATATACATAAAATGACTTTGGACCGCAAATGACAACGCATGATGTGATGGCATCGCAGCGCACAAACTTCCTGTAATTTGTCTAGACAAAATATATGGGCCATGGCTAGTATGCCCATGGAAGGGGCAGAATGCCCGCCTGCATAAAATTTCACAGAATGAGGGGTTCGAATATGAACATGAAGTGGATTGCCGCAGCCTCGCTTTGCGGTTTCATGGCGGCCACCGCCGCCCATGCCGCCGATACCAAGGTTGCCATCGGCTTTTCCGGCTGGACCGGTTTTGCACCGCTGACGCTGGCCAAGGAAGCCGGCATCTTCGAGAAGAACGGTCTTGATGTCACGCTGGTCAAGATCCCGCAGGCAAGCCGCCATCTGGCGCTGGCATCCGGCGACATCCAGTGCGCGGCCACCACCACCGAGACCTTTATCGTCTGGGCTGCTGCCGGTGTTCCGACGACGCAGATCTTCCAGCTCGATCAGTCGCACGGCGCCGATGGCATTGTTGTCCGCAACGACATTTCCTCCTTTGCTGATCTGAAAGGCAAGACCATTGCGGCCTCCGCACCCGGCACGTCGCCTTACTTCCTGCTCGCTTACATGCTGAAGCAGAACGGCATGACCATGGATGACGTCAAGGTCGTCAATCTGGAGCCCGGTCCGGCGGCCCAGGCGTTCCTGGCTGGCCAGAACGACGCTGCCATGACCTATGAGCCCTATCTCTCTTCGGTTCGTGATGCGGGCGATGCCGGCAAGATCATGGCGACAACTGTTGATTATCCGGCTGTTATCGACACCTTCGGCTGCACGCCGGCCTTCCTGGCTGACAATCCGGATGCTGCCAAGGCGCTGGCCAACTCCTATTATCAGGCGCTGGACATGATCGCTGCCGAGCCGGACAAGTCCTATGAGATCATGGGTGCCGACGTGAACCAGACAGCAGACGAATTCAAGGCTTCGGCTGAATATCTGGAATGGCAGGACCGCGATGCGGCGATCGCCTTCTTCGACGGTCCTTACAAGCAGTTCTCCGAAGATGCTGCCCAGCTTCTGCTTGATGCCGGCGTCATCAGGGAAATTCCGGATCTGACGGTTCTGGCCGATCCGAGCTATATCCAGCAGTAATTTTGACCATGCCGGCGGGGGCTGATTGCTGTCAGCCCCCGCCCTTTGCCGTTTGAAACGGAAGCGCGATGAAACCCCTCGAACCTATCGATCCCAAGCTGAGGATTTCCCTCGGTATCCTGTTCTTCGTCATCTTTTTTGCCGGATGGGGCGTCGCCACTTTCGGCGGTTTTGTGTCGAAGACCTTTCTGGCCGATCCGCTGACCATGCTCAGCGATGGCTGGTGGCTTTTGACCAAGCGTCATTTCCTCGGCGATATCGGCATGACGGTCTGGCGCGTTGTCGGCGGCTTTGTGCTGGCCACGATCGTGGCCGTTCCGGTCGGTATTGCCATGGGGGCCTATAAGCCGATCGAGGCCTTTCTCGAGCCTTTCGTGTCTTTCGCGCGCTATCTCCCGGCGTCTGCCTTCGTGCCGCTGCTGATCCTGTGGGCTGGCATTGGCGAGATGCAGAAGCTGCTCGTCATCTTCATCGGCTCGGTGTTCCAGATCATTTTGATGATCGCCGTCTATGTCGCCAATACCAGGCGCGATCTGGTCGAGGCGGCCTATACGCTCGGCTCATCGCATTCCAGTGTGGTACGGCGGGTGCTGTTGCCGGCGAGCGCGCCGGATATCGCTGAAACGCTGCGTCTGGTGCTCGGCTGGGCCTGGACCTATGTCATTGTTGCCGAGCTGATCGGCGCATCTTCCGGTATCGGCTACATGATCATCAATTCGCAGTCGCTGATGGCGACCGGCCAGATCATTTTCGGCATTATCGTCATTGGCGTGATCGGCCTGATCTCCGATGTTGCCTTCAAGATGATCAACCGCAGGCTTTTCGCATGGAGGTTCGCATGAGCGCGCCCGAACTCGTCATCGAAGGTGTGTCGCGCGTTTTTGCCGGCAATCGCGGCGGTGAGCCGGTGCAGGCGCTGGCGCCCACTGATCTGACGCTGGAAAAGAATGATTTCGTCACGATCCTCGGTCCGTCCGGCTGTGGAAAATCAACACTCCTGCGCATTGTCGCTGGCCTCGACAAACCCACCACCGGGCGCGTCTTGCTGGATGGCAACGTCGTCAAGGGACCTGGCGCCGACCGCGGCATGGTGTTCCAGTCCTACACGCTGTTTCCCTGGCTGACGATCCGTCAGAATGTCGGTTTCGGCCTGCGCGAAAAGGGGATGAAGGACAGGGAGATCCGGACGATCGTCGATCATTATCTCGATCGCGTCGGCCTGTCTGGCTTTGCCGATCACTGGCCGAAGCAACTTTCCGGCGGCATGCAGCAGCGCACCGCCATCGCCCGCGCACTGGCCAATGATCCGAAAATCCTGCTGCTCGACGAACCTTTCGGCGCGCTGGACAACCAGACCCGCGGCCTGATGCAGGAGCTTCTGCTCGGCATCTGGGAGCGGGAGAAGAAAACGGTCATCTTCGTGACCCACGACATCGAGGAAGCGGTCTTCATGGCCTCGCGCGTTGTCACAATGTCGGCCCGGCCGGGGCGTATTTCCTCGGTCACACCGGTCAATTTTGGCCATCCGCGCGACTATACGCTGAAGGCGGACCCGGAATTTGCCCGGCTCAGACTGAAGCTGACCGAAGAGATCCGCGCCGAGGTCATCGCTGCTGTTGCGCGCGGCTGATCTGGCGGGAGAGGGGAGCATATGGCGGCCGCAGGGCAGAATGGCAGAAAAGCGGAGGCATTGCCGCTGCATGCGCGGATCCAGCACGATGTCGAGAGCAAGATCATGTCGGGCGAATGGCCGCCGGGATTTCGCATTCCCTTCGAACATGAACTGACGGACACCTATCAATGTTCGCGCATGACGGTGAACAAGGCGCTCAGCGAGCTTTCGAAAAAGGGGCTTATCGAGCGACGGCGCAAATCCGGCTCCTTTGTCTGTCAGCCGGAAGTGCTGTCTGCAGTCATGGAAATCCATCAGCTTGACCGGGAGGTGACCGCGCTCGGGCTGCATTATTCCTTTCGCCGTCTCGCGCAGTCAGAAAGCCTTTCCAGCGACGAGGATCAGAGGCGCCTGTCCATCGACGCTCCGACACCGGTTCTGTCCGTCACCAGCCTGCACAAGGCCGGGGAGCGGTTGTTCTGCTATGAGGAGCGGCTGATCAATCTTGGCGTCGTACCGGCGGCGCGCGAGGCTGATTTTGCCAGCACGCCGCCAGGTACCTGGCTTCTGGAACAGGTGCCCTGGAGTGCTGCCGAACATCGGATCCGTGCGATCGGTGCCCAGGGCAGGGCGGCTTCGGCACTTGAGCTTGCAAACGGTACGCCATGCCTTGTCATCAGCCGCCGCACATGGAATGCCGCCGGCGCCATTACCCATGTCCGGCTGACCTATCCCGGCGACATGCACACGCTGGTGGCCGAATTCTCGCCATCACAGCGGGCGCGCTGAAGCGCTGCCTTGAAAGGCGGAGACGGGGTGCCGATGCCAAAATGGCAGAAACCGGGAGATTGATTGCCGGCGCATCAGGTCCCGGCCAAAGTTTCGCGCAGGGCCAGCCAGTTCCGGCTCGTTACCCAGTGCTCGAAATCGGCCGGTGAGAGCGGTTCGGCGAACAGATAGCCCTGCAAAATGTCGCAGCCGAGCCCACAGAGAATGCGGGCATGGTCGACGGTTTCGACGCCTTCGGCGATGATCTCGATCCCGAGTGCCCGGCCGATCTCGACGATAGAGCTGATCAGCTGACGCTGGCTTTGGGCGTGGACAATCGGGGTGACGAGCTGCCGGTCGATCTTGAGGCGTTTCGGCGCCAGCGCCAGCAGCGAAATGATCGAGGCATAACCGGTGCCGAAATCGTCGATCTCGATATCGATGCCAAAATGCTTCAGCCGCTGGACGACCTGCTCGAACGTGCCGTCGCTGGAATCAAACGAAATCGATTCCACCAGCTCGAAGGAAAGCGCGCCACGCGGCAGATCAAGCGTGTCGAGGCCGTCGAAAATGCTGCCGTCACCCAGTCTCTGGGCCGAAATGTTGACTGCGATATGGGGGACAATGATGCCGTTGCTGTTCCAGCTGTGATATTGCCGGGCTGCCTGCACCATCACCGCCCGGTCGATCTGCGATATGGCGCCGACGGTTTCGGCTGCGGCGAGGAAATGCTGCGGCGTCAGCAGGCCGCGGCTCGGGTGATGCCAGCGCACCAGCGCCTCGACACCCTCCAGTGTGAAGGTTCGTGCATTGACCTGTGGCTGGTAATGCACCACGAATTCATTGCGGTCGAGGCCCGCCAGAATTTCGTCGGCGATGCGCCGGCTCTCCACGGCGGCATTGCGCAGCGAGGCATTAAAGAGAGCGTAGCGGTCGCGCCCGGCTTTCTTGGCCTCGTAAAGGGCGATATCCGCATTGGCCAGAACATCGCTGCTTCCAGGATCGCTCCAGGCAATGCCGACACAGGCGCCGGTGCGGCAGCTATGGACACCAAGGTCGACGGGACGGCGCAGCGCTGCGAGAATGGAGCGCGCGCGCCGCTCAGCAGCCTCGGCATCGCCATCCCAGTGCGACAGGATGGCGAATTCATCGCCACCGATCCGGGCGACGAATTCGCCATCGCGGGCAAGCGATTTCAGCGTGCGGGCGGTGTGCCGGAGGATGCGGTCGCCTGCTTCATGGCCGAGCGTATCATTGACCTCCTTGAACCTGTCGAGATCGATATGGAGCAGCAGAAACGGTGCGCTCAGTGCAGCCTCGCTCCGCGTAGCCGATATCAGGTCTTCGAGATATCTCCGGTTTGCCAGATCGGTGAGCCCGTCATGGAGCGCGCGATATTCCAGACCGCGGCTGGCGCGTTCCAGTGCCGCATTCTTCTCCTTGGTCTCACGGTTGGCGGCACGCAGAGCCTGTTGGCGGTGAATGTCTTCGGTGACATCCCAATTGGCGCCGATCATCCTGCGGGTGCCATCCTTCAGCGTGTTTGAGATGCCGAAGGCGCGGATATGGTGCAGCGAGCCGTCCCGATGGACGACGCGGAACGTGGAGTGATATTCACTGCTCTTGCCTTCGACGACACGGTCGAAGGCACGCTGCTCCCGCTCGACATCGTCCGGATAGACGCTGTCACTCCAGAGCGAGATATCTTTCAGCGTTTCGTCAGGGCTGATGTCGTAGAGTGCATACATGCGCTCGTCCCAGACGACCGCGCCGCTGTCGAGGTCATATTCCCAGACGCCGATGCGGGAGGCATCGAGGGCGAGTTGCATCCGGTTTGACAATTGTTCCAGCTGCCGTTCGCGACGCCACAGCGTGCGGAAATGGGTCAGCCGCTCGCGCATCAGCAGGGCGATGCCAAACACCGCGCCGACCAGAATGACCGCGATGGAGCCGATCAGGATTCGGCGCGCAAGCGAATGGCCCAAAGGTTCCTGCCAGCCAAGGGCGGGCACCGCACCCAGCGTCCATTTGCGCTGGGCGAATTCGATCGGCTGCGTCACCGGACTTTCCGTCATGACCTCCGGCCTGCCGAAGATGAGCTCCTGGTCCTGGGTGACAGGGTTTGTCCGGACGATACTGACCCGCAGGGGTGTCTTGAGCGGAAAAGCGAGGTTGTCATTGCGGATGCGTTCAAAGTCGATGATCGTCGACATCACGCCCCAGGCCTTGCTGTTCTGTCCATCGAAGAGAGGGTAATAGGCGACAAGCTGTGAGCCGCCCTGAACGAGCGCCAGCGGGCCCTCGACGACCGGTGTGCCCGCATCGATGGCATGGGC
This sequence comes from Martelella sp. HB161492, assembly GCF_013184775.1. Classification (GTDB taxonomy): domain Bacteria; phylum Pseudomonadota; class Alphaproteobacteria; order Rhizobiales; family Rhizobiaceae; genus Martelella. Next base: position 147,250 of record NZ_JAATVV010000001.1, on the reverse strand, counting down.
CACGGCAGCGGCCTGCTGCGGCTGGTCATTGTAGTTCAGGCCGATGGCTGCTTCGTTGCCGGTCCGCGGATAGACCATTTCGATCCGGTTATTGCGCGCCAGCGCGACAGCCAGAACAGCCGAGGGGCTGGAGAGCATGCTTTCGGCAAGGTGCGAGAACTTTGCCTCGTCAATGGCAGGGTTGGTCGCAATCGCTGATGCCAGTCCCTGGCCGAGCGCGACATTGGCGATGATCTGGCCGGCAAGCCGGGTGCTGACAAGGGCTGACGTTTCCGCAACATCGACGCGGAGATTGTTGCGATATTCATGCGACGACAGGCGATCGAAATAGACGACAGTAATCGCGACGAGCAGGACAACCGCCAGAGCCAGAAGGTCTCCCGATGTCGGCTGCCATCGTTTGTACTTTTTCGGCTCTTCGTCGATGGCAGGCTCCATGCATAGGCTTCCGTTCATCTGATGTGGGGTATTCACAAAGATGCTGAATTTTCAATCAATAGGGTATGTTTTGAATTGTTGCAACTCTTGATGCTGGGCGCGCGCGTGGGGATCCGTTGCCAAAAAAAACCCCGGTCGGAACCGGGGCAAGTCTACCAGAGAAAAGGAACAGAATGCGGTGCTACTCGGCGGCCTTCGGGGCCATCGGGTTGTTCGGATGGGTCGTCCAGTTGGCGTAATCGGCGGAAACGGCCTTGCCGGTGCGCTTGTCGATCTCGCCGGGTTCAAGCGGCACCATGGTGATGCAGTCGGCGACGGGACAGACATTGACGCACAGATTGCAGCCGACGCAGTCTTCTTCCTTCACCTCGAAACGGCGCGCGCCGTCGACAATCGCCGTGATTGCCTGATGCGAGGTGTCCTCGCAGGCAATGTGGCAGCGGCCGCATTTGATGCAGGCATCCTGGTCGATGCGGGCCTTGGCGATGGCATTGAGATTGAGATACTGCCAGTCGGTGACATTCTTCACCGCGCGACCGGAAATATCATCCAGTGTGCGGTAGCCTTTGGTGTCCATCCAGTTCGACAGGCCGGTGATCATCTCCTCGACGATCTTGAAGCCATAGGTCATGGCGGCGGTGCAGACCTGCACATTGCCGGCGCCCAGCACCAGAAACTCCGCCGCATCGCGCCAGGTGGTGATACCGCCGATCCCGGAGATCGGCAGGTTCGGCGTTTCCGTATCGCGGGCGATTTCGGCAACCATGTTGAGCGCGATCGGCTTGACGGCCGGGCCGCAATAGCCGCCATGCGTGCCCTTGCCGCCAACGGTCGGCACTGGGGCCATGGCATCGAGATCGACGGAAACGATCGAGTTGATGGTGTTGATCAGCGACACCGCATCGGTGCCACCGCGGAAGGCGGCGCGGGCTGAATGGCGGATGTCGGTGATGTTGGGCGTCAGCTTGGTGATCACCGGCATGCGGGTATATTGCTTGCACCAGCGCACCACCATCTCGACATATTCCGGCACCTGGCCGACGGCGGCGCCCATGCCGCGTTCCGACATGCCGTGGGGACAGCCGAAATTGAGCTCGATGCCGTCGGCGCCGGTTTCTTCCACCAGCGGCAGGATCGCCTTCCAGGCCTCTTCCTCGCAGGGCACCATGATCGAGACGACGATCGCCCGGTCCGGCCAGCGTTGCTTGACCTCCTTGATCTCGCGCAGATTGGTGTAGAGATCGCGGTCGGTGATCAGCTCGATATTGTTGAGGCCGAGAAGACGGCGGTCGGCGCCCCAGATCGCGCCATAACGCGGACCGTTGACATTGACGACCGGCGGGCCTTCCTCGCCGAGCGTCTTCCAGACGACACCGCCCCAGCCGGCGCGAAAGGCACGCTCGACATTATAGGCCTTGTCGGTTGGCGGCGCGGAGGCGAGCCAGAAGGGGTTGGGCGATTTGATGCCGACGAAATTATTGGAAAGATCAGCCATGTTTCATCCCTCCTTCAGGCGACGGCGCTTGCGTGTGCTTCGCTGGCAAGCATCTTGTTGATGGCAATGGCCGCGTCACGGCCCTGGGCAACGGAGGTGACAGTCAGGTCCTCGCCGCGCTTGATGCAGTCACCGCCGGCATAGACGCCGGCAAGCGATGTCAGGCCATCCTCGTCAACGGCAATGCGGCCGCCTTCAAGTTTCACCCCGTCGAGGTGATCGGCAACAAAGGTCTGGCCGATCGCCTTCAGCACATGGTCAGCAGCGATAATGCCTGTGTCGCCGGTGACGATCAGCTTGCCATTCTCGATGGCGGTGTTGTCGAACAGGACACCGGAAACGGCGCCGTTCTCACCGAGGATTTCCTTCGGCGCCAGATAATGGCGGATGAAGACGCCCTTCGCGGCGGCAAGTTCCTGCTCGAAGGCCGAGGCGCCCATGGCCTCTGCGCCGCGGCGATAGCACAGCGTTACCTCGGCCGCGCCAAGCAGCTTGGCCTGAACGGCAGCATCGATGGCGGTCATGCCGCCGCCGAGGACAACCACATGGCTGCCGACCTTGACGGCGGCCTTGTCATCGGCCTGGCGCAGCGTTTCGATGAAGTCGACGGCATTCTCGCAGCCATCCAGATCTTCGCCGGGAATACCGAGCGCGTTGACCCCGCCAAGACCGATGCCGATGAAGACGGCGTCATAATCGCGGCTGAGGTCACCGAGGGCAAAATCGCGGCCAAGTGCCATGTTGTTGCGGATTTCGATGCCGCCGATCTCCAGCAGATATTCAATCTCGCGCTGGGCGAAGTCGCCGGTGGTCTTGTAGGCGGCAAGGCCATATTCGTTGAGGCCGCCAGCCTTGGCCTTGGCCTCGAAGATCACGACATCATGACCGGCCATGGAAAGCTTGTGGGCGCAGGCAAGGCCTGCCGGGCCGGCGCCGATCACGGCGACCTTTTTGCCGGTCGCGGCTGCGCGGGCATAAAACTGTGTGCCTTCGGCCATCACCGTGTCGGTCGCGTAGCGCTGCAGCAGGCCGATCTCGACCGGCTTTTCCTCCGCGGTATTGCGCACGCAGGCCTCCTGGCACAGCGTTTCGGTGGGACAGACGCGGGCGCACATGCCGCCGAGAATGTTCTGGTCAAGGATCGTCTTCGCCGCGCCGGTGGCATTGCCGGTCGAAATCTGGCGGATGAACAGCGGAATGTCGATCGCCGTCGGACAGGCTGTCATGCACGGCGCATCATAGCAGAAGTAGCAGCGGTCAGCCTCAACGGCTGCCTCATGCTTCTGCAACGGCGGATGCAGATCAGAGAAATTGCGCTCGTAATCGGCAGGCGTCAGACGCCCGCCCGCGCGTGCGGGTTCGGTGTCTTGCATATGGTTCCCCTTTTTTTGTTTCTGAGAAAAGACTAACCCGGTTTGAAAATTTTATCAAACGGTAAAATTTTGATCCTGGTCATAAAAAGCCCGCAAAATGGGCTTGTTTCGCAGCTGTTGTGGTTGCATCGGTGAACGGTTCGCGCCAATAGACTTGATCAAAACGTAAAATCGAAGCACCCTTCCTTGCTCATACCGTCGTCGGCGGTTCTGGAGGAAAGAAAACCGGACGATGTCGCAATACCTGATTCTGATCGTTAATTTTGCGGGGATGATGGCGCTGACAGCCATAGCCTTCGCACTTGTCATGCGTTCGGTGACGGTTGCCTCTGCAAGACAGGTTCTCCTCGGTTTCAGCCTGGGGCTGGGGGCTGCGCTGGCATCATTTCAGCCGGTCATGCACATTAACGGGCTGCAGATCGATCCGCGCAACCTGTTTGTCGGCTGTGCCGGTGCCTTTGCCGGGCCGATCGGCGGCCTGATCAGCTTCGCCATGGCGGCAGCGACGCGCTATCTTGAAGAGGGGCCATCCGCGAATGTCTGCGTGCTCTCGCTCTTGGTCGCCACCTGCCTTGGTCTTGTCTGGCGCAAGGTGGTCAGCCGCGCCGGTGAGATCACCAGGACACATCTTCTGCTGCTTGGCCCGACGATCAGCCTTTCCTTTGTCTGCGGCTTTTTGCTGCCGCGTTCGGACTGGGCTCCGGTGTTTTCCAATGCCATTCCTTTCCTTGTCATCACCAATATTATCGGCGCTTTTGTGCTTGGCGGCTTTCTCGAACGTGAGCGCCGGCGCAACCTGCGTGAAAAGGCGCTTCATGTTCTGGCGTCGGTCGATCCGTTGACCGGGCTTTCCAACCGTCGCGCCTTTGAGGAGGCCTATCGCGTTGCGGCCTTGCGTCAGACACCGCGCGGCGCGGCGCTTCTGCTGATCGATCTTGATCATTTCAAGAAGGTCAACGACACCTGCGGCCATGCCGCCGGCGATCAGGTGCTCGTTGCTGTGGCGGCACTGTTGCGCGAAAGCCTGCGGGGCACTGACCTGGCTGCGCGGCTCGGCGGCGAGGAATTCGCTGTCTTCCTGCCCAATACCGGGCGCGAGAAGGCGCGTGAAATCGCCGAGCGGGCGCGCAGCGCCATCGCGGAAATCGCCGTCTCGGACAATACCGATACGCTCGCCATCACGACGAGTATCGGGGTATGCTGGAGCCACGCCTGCCTGCCGATGGAGACGGCGCTGGAACTATCCGACCGTGCCCTCTATCAGGCCAAGACGCACGGTCGCGACCAGATTGTCCTTGTGGAGCGCAATGCGGCTGCCACGCCATCGGAATTGCCTGCTTTCCCGAAAAGACGACGGATGATCGCCGAACATTGACTGGCATTGGCCGCTCGCTTTCCACTTGAGGCTTGAAAAGGCGGCGGGCTGACCGGTATCTCTGCTTGATGCATTGAAAGAGGTTTGCAGCGTGCAGAAAAAACTCAGCCTGGCCGAGGTGACGGCCATCGGGATCGGCGGGATGATCGGCGGCGGCATTTTCGCCGTGCTTGGTCTTGCCATCGCCGTTGCCGGCCATGCCGTGGCGTTCGCCCTTCTGGCCGGTGGCGTGATCGCGCTTCTGACCGGTATCTCCTATGCCCATCTCGGGCTTGAGTTCAGAAATGACGGCGGCAGTTTCACCTATATTGAAAAGGCCTTCACAGCCCCCGGCATTGCCGGTTTCGCCGGATGGCTGCTGGTTGCGGGCTATGTCGGCACGCTGGCGCTTTACGCCTCGGCTTTCGGCGCCTATGGCGCGACGTTCCTGCCTGAAAGTGCCGCCGGTGCCGGCGTACTGGCGGCCGTGGTGCTCACCGGCTTTCTGGTGATCAATCTTGTCGGCGCCAAGCTGTCGGGCGGCGTCGAGCTTGGCGTGGTCGCGATCAAGCTTGCCATTCTGGCGCTTTTTGCAGTGATTGCCGCGACGGGCATCAAGGCGTCGCATTTCACGCCGGTTTTCGATCACGGTTTTCCGGCGGCGCTTTCGGCCGTGGCCCTTATCTTCGTCGCCTATGAGGGATTTGAGCTCATCCCGAATGCCATTGACGAGATGGCCGCACCCGAGCGGAACCTGAAACGGGCGATCGTGATTGCCATCTGCCTCACGACACTGATCTATGTGGCTGTGGCGGTCGTTGCGCTAGGCAATCTTACACCGGCGGAAATCGCGAAGGATCAGGAATATGTACTTGCTGTTGCCGCGCGGCCGATGCTCGGTCAGTTCGGTTTCACGTTGATCGCTGCTGCCGCGCTTCTGTCGACGGCTTCGGCAATCAATGCAACGCTTTTCGGCGCCGCCCGGCTCGCCATGGTCATGGCGCGCGAAAGAGCCCTGCCGGCGATTTTCTCGATGCGCGAACGCAACCGGCCGATCCCTTACGTGGCACTGATTCTGCTGACGGTTCTGTCACTGGCCTTTGCCCTTTTCGCGCCGCTTGAGGAGATCTCTCTCTTTGCGAGCGCCACATTTCTGTTGATCTTTTTCGCGGTCAATCTGGCGGCCTTCAGGCTGTCGCGGCGGATCGCCATCAAGCCGGTTGTGCCGCTGGCAGGTTGCCTGCTCTGTTTCGCGAGCTTTCTCGTCCTTGTCTGGCACACCTTTCAGACAGACCCGGTCGGCCTGCTGTTCCTGGCGGGGGCCTATGGCGTCGCTGCGGTGCTTGAATGCGCTCTGGTGCTGCGTCACGGCCGCCGCCCGGCCTGATCGGAGCGAGAGCGCCGTGCGCCCTTTTGGACGCACCAGGACGCTCGATCTTATTGAATCTACCCATCGTTCCTTTCGAAAATCGATTCCGATTTTCGCGCCGATGCGCTGGCGACCGTTCACGCCATGTCGCGGCCGGTCACATCGATATCATTGGCGGCGAGCCGCCGCTTGGGGCGCATCAGCGGTTCGGGGCGCACAGGTTCGGTATGCAGCATGTCCGCCCCGGCCAGAATGCCCTCGACCGCCTGAATTTCCAGCCGCTTGGCGTCCCGCTTGCGAATGTCGTCGGTAATCGCCTGGGCGTCCTCCTCGCTGGTTCCGAGCGCAATCAGGGTCTCGCGGCCGAAGGTGAGGCCGGATTCGAGGGTTTCGCGCAGCTCGTATTCAACGCCGCGGGCTCTGAGAGCCAGTGTGTGGCCCCGGTCATAGGAGCGGGCATAGATATGCGCGCGGGGGAAGTTTTCCTGGATCATGGCTATCACCTGATCGGTGATCTCGCGCTTCTGGGTGCAGACGGCAACGATCTTGGCCTTTTCGATGCCGGCTGAAATCAGCACATCCTTGCGGGTCCCGTCGCCGAAATAGATGTGAAAGCCAAAGGCCGATGCCTGACGGATGCGTTCCGCAGAATAGTCGATGATGGTGACATCGCGGCCGCTTGCCAGAAGGATCTGCGCGGCGATCTGGCCGAAGCGGGAAAAACCGACCATGAGCACATCGGCGCCGGCGCCGGCAAAATCCTCCTCCATCTCCTCATGATGGGTCTCCGTCCGGTAAAGTCTTGCGGCAAGCCGCACGCAAAGCGGCGTGACAACCATGGAAAGCGTCACAATGGTGATCAGCAGGGAGGCGGTGGCATTGGAAAACAGCCCGCCCGCCGCTGCCGTCGAGAACATGACAAAGCCGAATTCTCCGCCCTGTGGCAAAAGGGCGGCGATACGGATCGCATCGGCATGCGAGGAGCCGCTGAGGCGACAGAGCAGGTAGATCACTGCCGACTTGACCGCCACCAGCACCGGTACAGCCAGGATGATGAGGAGGATGTTTTCCCACAGAACCTCAAGTTCCAGAGACAGGCCGACGGCGATGAAGAAAATGGCCAGCATGACGCCGCGAAAGGGCTCGATGTCGGCCTCAAGCTCGTGGCGGTATGACGATTCGGCCAGCATGACACCGGCGAGAAACGCCCCCATGGCCATGGAAAGGCCGACGAGATGCATGGCGGTCGCCGCGCCGATGACAATGAACAGGGCGGCAACAATCATCACCTCGCGCGCGCCGGTCGCGGCGATGATCTGGAAGACCGGTGTCAGAACATAGCGGCCGGCGGCGATCATCAGCGCGATGACCATCAGCGCGAGCGCAGCATTGGCCAGCATGTCACTTCCTGATGTGCCATCCGCACCGCCGGACAGGATGGCCAGCAGCGCCAGCAATGGCACGATGGCGATGTCCTGAAACAGCAGCATGGAAAAGGCGCGCTGGCCGTAGCGGGTATTGACGTCGCCGGCATCGTCAAGGATCTGCATGGCAAAGGCGGTGGAGGAGAGCGCCAGACCGTAGCCGGCAATGATGGCGGCGCTCCAGTCGAACTTGCCGGTCAGCATCACCAGCGGTGCCAGGATCGCACCCGTCAGCAGCACCTGTGCCAGGCCGAGGCCGAAAATATCCTTTCGCATGGTCCATAGTCGCGCTGGCTTCAGTTCCAGTCCGATCATGAACAAGAGAAAGACAACGCCGAGTTCGGCGACGCTCAGGACTTCTTCGCCATTGGTGATCTGCTGGAGCATGGGACCGATGATGACCCCGGCGGCCAGATAGCCCAGGACCGTGCCGAGACCGAGACGCTTGAATATCGGGGCGGCGATGGCAGCGCCCCCCAGCATCCAGAGCAATTCGGAAAACATGCTCGCCTCGCTCGCCATAATGCGCATAGCCCCCTATAGGTTAATAAAAATCGAGCGTCTTCAAAACGGCACTTGATGGAATACAAAGCGAACAATAAATGGAAGCGCAAGGAAAGGCCATGCCATGTCTGTGAATGACGCTAGCAGCGATTTGATCAAAAACGCTTCCAGGATTGTTGATGCCGCCAGAGCGGCGGGTGCCGATGCCGCCGATGTGGTGGTGTCAGAAGGCGTCTCCAACGCGATTTCCGTGCGCGACGGCAAACGCGAAAATGCGCAGGCTTCTGAAAATCAGGGCCTGTCGCTGCGGGTCTTCATCGGTCAGCGCATTGCCAGCGTGTCGACCAATTCCGCCGATGATGTTTCCGCGCTCGTCGAACGGGCCATTGCCATGGCCAAGGTTTCGCCGGAAGACCCCTATGCCTGTCTGGCCGAACCCGATCGGCTGGCCCATGCAAGCGCCGATCTGGAGCTCTATGATACGACTGCCGTGCCACCGGAAAAGCTGGCCGAGCGGGCACTGGCGGCGGAGAGTGCTGCCCTTGCCGTGACGGGCGTCAGCAAGAGTTCCGGGGCGAGTGCCGCAAGCGGTGAAATCGTCTTCGCGCTGGTGACCAGTGGCGGTTTTGCCGGCGGCTATCGGCGATCCTATTTTTCCGTTTCCGCTTCGGCTGTCGCCGGTGACGGCACGGCGATGCAGCGCGATCACGATTCTGATACCCGTGCCTTTGATGCCGATCTGACGGCGCCGGAGGAGATCGGCCGCAATGCTGGCCGGCGCGCCGTCGAACGCCTCAATCCGCGTCAGCTCGAAACGCAGCGCGGCATCGGCATCATTTTCGATCAGCGTGTTGCCACCAGCCTTGTCGGTCATCTGGCCGGAGCCATTTCCGGCGGTGCGATCGCGCGCAAGACCTCCTTCCTCAAGGACAGTCTGGGCAAGAAGGTCATGAAGGCCGGGGTCAGCCTGATCGATGATCCGACGATCCTGCGCGGGGCCGGTTCCCAGCCTTTCGATGGCGAGGGCGTGGCAAGCCTGCCGCTCACCATGGTGGGGGACGGCGTTCTTGAACAGTGGTTCCTGTCGACGGCGCTCGGCCGTGAGCTTGGACTTGTGACCAATGGTCGCGGTGCGCGCTCCGGCAACTCGCTGTCTGCCACGGGCACCAATCTGATTCTGGAACCGGGCACGGAGACGCCGGAAGCCATGATGAAGGCACTCGGATCCGGTTTCCTGGTAACCGAGCTGATCGGTCACGGCGTCAACATGGTCACGGGTGAATATTCGCGCGGGGCATCGGGTTTCTGGTTCGAGAATGGCGAGATTGCCTATCCCGTCTCGCAGATGACGCTCGCCGGAAACCTGAAGGACATGTATCTCAACATGACGCCGGCCAGCGATATTGACCGCCGCTATTCGATCGCCGCACCCAGCCTCCTGGTCGAGGGACTGACCCTGGCAGGGCGCTGACATGGTGCCTGACAGCATGAGGGACGCGACCGGCAATGATGACTGGTCAGACGATCTCGCACTGATTGATGCGGCGGCGCGCGAAGCCGGTGATGTTGCGCTCGGCTATTTCGGCCATGACCCGCAGACCTGGTGGAAGAATAATGGCGCTTCGCCCGTCAGCGAGGCGGATTTTGCCGCCAATCGCCGGCTCGAAGCGGTGTTGCGCCAAGCAAGGCCTGATTATGGCTGGCTTTCGGAGGAAAGCGAGGACGATCCGGCGCGGCTTGACTGTGAGCGCGCTTTCGTTGTCGATCCGATCGACGGAACCCGTGGCTTCCTGGCCGGAGACGAACGCTGGGTCGTTTCCGTCGCTGTGGTCAGTCGCGGTGAGCCCGTGGCTGCGGTCCTTTTTGCACCGGCGCTGGATGAGGTCTTTACCGCCTGCCGGGGCGGTCCTGCCGTCAAGAACGGCACTGAGATTGCCTGCCGGGTTGCCGGCGCTCACGACAGTCTGGACGTTGCTGCGCCGGGCAATCTGGTGGAGCGGATCGCGCCGGAGTTTCGCAGGCGTATCCGCCGTGCCGGTCACGTCCCCTCATTGGCCTACCGGCTGGCGATGGTCGCGGACGGGCGGCTCGATGGAACGCTGGTCAGGACGGATTCACATGACTGGGATATTGCGGCTGCCGATCTGATTCTGCGCTCGGCCGGCGGCAAGCTTGTTGACGGCGACGGCTTGGCGCCGCGATACAATCTGGCGGATGTCTCGAAGGATACGCTGTTTGCCGGAGCGCCGGATATGGTGGATGCGCTTGTGCGGACGTTCGATCGCAAACCCTTTGCTTGACATCCGCATCAATTACCGCGACACGAGTGGTCGCATCTGCAACGATTTTTGCAAGCGAGGTTTCTCATGATCGATACGGTTGAAAACAAACAGCTTCTGCACCTGGTGTTCGGCGGCGAACTCGAGCATCTGGATGGTGTCAAGTTCTCTGACCTTGACCAGCTGGACATTGTCGGCATCTATCCCAACTATGCCGCAGCGCATACGGCATGGAAGTCCAAGGCCCAGCAGACCGTCGACAATGCGCATATGCGCTATTTCATCGTCCACCTGCATCGCCTGCTCGATCCCGAGAACTGATTCGGCCGGTCGAAGGTCCTAATTCGGCCCCGGTTTACGGTTACGATCCCGGCGAAGACGCTGCCGTTTGCAGGACAAGTGCGTAAAATGTTGATTTTACGTCTCTTCTTTTGTGGTGCCGGGCTTCAGTTGTCGCTGCCATCAATGCGTGTGCATTCGGCTGATGAAATGGTACCCTGACGGAACGATTCGGCCCCGGCAGATGGATTTTCTGGAGTGCTTCTGGCTTTGACGATGAAGGCGCGCATTTCGATATGGCTGGCGACGCAGGGATACAGGTTTGCCGGAGTGGTGGCCTATCCCGCGCTGCCCTTTGTCTACCGCGTCCGCGCACGCAAGGGCAAGGAAGAGCGTGACCGCCGGGCCGAGCGCTTTGGCCGCGCCAGTGTTGCGCGGCCTGCAGGTCCTCTGGTCTGGGTTCATTCCGCCAGCGTCGGCGAAACGCTGGCCGTCGCTCCGATGATGGAGAAGATCGCCGCACTTGGCATTCACGTGCTCCTGACCACCGGAACGGTCACATCGGCAAAGCTTGCCGCAGAGCGTTTTGGCGATCAGGTGATCCATCAATATGTCCCCTTCGATGTGCCGCGCGCGGTGGCCCGCTTTCTCGATTACTGGCGACCGGACGTCGCCATCAATGTCGAAAGCGAGATCTGGCCAACCACCATGGCGCAGCTTTCGAAGCGGAATATTCCGCAGATCTTCGTCAATGGACGGATTTCCGACAGATCCTATGCCCGCTGGCTGAAGCGGCGCGATCTTGCCCGCAGCCTGTTCTCCCAGATTACCAGCGTCCTGGCGCAGAGCGATCTGGATGGCGAACGGTTTCGCGATCTCGGTGCCATGCGTGTCTCGGTCACCGGCAATCTGAAGGTCGACCGGGACCCGCCCTCTGCCGATGAAGCCGTGCTGGCGCGATTGCGCGCTGAAATCGGTGACCGGCCGGTCTGGGCCGGAATCTCCACCTTCGAGGGGGAGGAAAAGGCCGTTGCCAACGTTCATCGTGTGCTGAAAAGCCGCGTGCCGGGATTGCTGACGGTGATCGTGCCGCGTCATCCGGAGCGGTGCGATCAGCTGGCGGCGCTGTTCGAGGCCAAGGGGCTCAACGTCATTCGCCGATCCGAAGGCAAGGCAATCACGCCTGAGACGGACATTCTGCTTGGTGACACGATGGGTGAGATGGGGCTTTACCTTCGTCTCGCCCGGATTGCCTTTGTCGGGCGCTCGCTGACGGCGACGGGTGGACAGAATCCGCTTGAGCCAGCCATGCTGGGCATCGCCATTATCAGCGGTCCGAATGTTCAGAATTTTCAGGAAGCTTACCAGAGACTGCGTGCGGCAGGTGCAGCCCGGACCGCCGATACGGTCGAACAGCTGGCGCGGAATGTCTATCAGCTGTTCACGGCCGAAAAGGCCCGCGACGACATGGTGGTCGCGGGTTATCGTACGGTGGAGGTCATGCGCGGTGCGCTTGCCGAAACGATGAAGCATCTCGACCGGCATCTTTCCCCGCTTGTGCTGGAGGCGCGGCTGAGCGCGCGGCGTGCGTTGCAGGGGGGCGGCGTAGCTTCGGCTGATGCCGATCGGGACTCTTCCGTGCATGGCCGCATGCGCGCGTCACGCTAGCTTGCGGCTGATGGCGGTCATGACAGGAGAGCGGACGTGACATCGCTGCTCAGAGCGCCTGATTTCTGGCAGAAGCGCCGCCATCCAATCACCTATGTTCTGAGGCCGCTGTCCTGGCTATACGCCACGGTTGCAGACCGGCGCATGCGCCGGGCAAGCGGCGCCATCATGCCCGTGCCGGTTATCTGTGTCGGCAATTTCACGGCCGGAGGTGCGGGGAAATCGCCCGCCGTTGAAGCACTCGCGCATGCCGCCCGGTCTCTCGGGCGCAAGCCCGGCATCGTCATGCGCGGTTTCGCAGGACGCGGCGGCGCGGCGCGGATCGTCGACAAAGGTCGCGACACCGGAGCTGACGTCGGCGATGAGGCCCTGATGCTGAGCGCCGTCGCGCCGGTGGCTGTTTCACCGCAGCGACATGATGCGGCAGAGCTGCTGGTTGAAGCGGGCATCGATATCATCATCATGGATGACGGCTTGCAAAGCGGCCGGTTGAAGCCCGATCTGGCGCTCGCCGTGATTGACCGGAAGCGCGGTCTCGGCAATGGCCTGGTTCTGCCTGCCGGCCCGCTCAGGGCTTCGCTCGCTGTTCAGCTTGAAAAGACAGACAGGCTTGTCCTTGTCGGAGCAGACGGCGAAGGTGAGGCGGTGGCCGCACTTGCCGGGCGTACGGGCCTTGCCTGTCTCGATGCCGATATCCGTCCGCGCGATGCCGGGCGTTTTGCAGGCAGGCGAGTCCTTGCCTTTGCCGGTATCGGCTATCCGCAGAAATTCTTCGACACGCTCAGCGCCGCAGGCGCCACGATCGTCAGGGCGGTGCCGCTTGCCGACCATCAGGCGATTGCAGCTGAGACCGCCCGGGCGCTCTGCGCCGAGGCAGAGGCCAGCGGGCTTGCCGTGGTGACAACGGCGAAGGACATGGCACGCCTTTTTGGCGCATCCGATCCGGCGCTGAAGGCTCTGGCGGCGGCGGCCGATGTGCTTGAGATCGATATGATCTTTGCCGATAAGGGGGCGGCCGAAGCCCTTGTTCTGGCGGCGATTGACGGGTTTTCCCGGCGTGTCGAACCATCAGGCGCGGCGTTCAATCCGAATTGAATGGCATTTGCGGCCAATTGCCGTATGATCAGAGCGCAGAAACGGTATCAGCTCCGGTGGGAAACGATGACGATCATTTCAAGTGACGTCCGTCGTGCAGAAAAGGCGGACGCCAAAGCCATAGCCAATGTTCACTGGCAGGCCTGGCAGCATGGTTATGCCGGTCTCATTCCTCATATTGCGCTGCAGCATATGCTGACCCGCCGCAACAGCCAGTGGTGGCTGAAAGCGGTTGACGGGCCTGCGACGCTGCTGGTGCTGGAAGTGGATGCGCGGGTGGTCGGCTATGCAACCGTCGGGCTCAGCCGGGCGCGGTCGCTGCTCCAGGAAGGTGAGATCTACGAGATCTATCTGCTGCCGACCTATCAGGGGCTGGGCTTCGGACGGCGGCTGTTTCGCGAGGCCCAGCGTCTTCTGGCTTCACTCGGTTGTAAGGGCGTGATCGCCTGGTGCCTGGAAGATCTCGATCAGGCGACCGGCTTTTTCACCGCTCTTGGCGGGCGCCGTCAGGCGCTCAGCATCGAGCGGTTTGGCGACAAATGTCTCGACAAGGTTGCTTTTGCCTGGGATTGATCGCTGCTAATCGTTTGAAACGGATTTATGATCTTTTGCGGAAAATGGCAGCCCCGTCAAATTTGCCGAAGTCAGTTCGGCTGGTTGCTTTATAGGGCGATTTTGATTATCCAAGTGGCAAAATTTCCAATTCCCAATGGAGAAGCTTAATGCGTATTGATGCCATCAAGATCGGTGAGAATCCCCCGGAAGATATCAACGTCATCGTCGAGGTTCCGCTTGGCGGCCAGCCGATCAAGTATGAGATGGACAAGGATGCCGGCGTTCTGGTCGTCGACCGTTTTCTCTACACGCCGATGATGTATCCCGGCAATTATGGCTTCGTCCCGCACACGCTTTCCGATGATGGCGATCCGATCGACGTGCTGATCTGTAACCTGCGCCCGCTGGTTCCCGGCTGCGTCATCAATGTCCGCCCGATCGGCGTGATGATGATGGAAGACAATTCCGGCAAGGACGAGAAGATTATTGCAGTGCCGTCGGAAAACGTCAGCGCCCGCTTCACCAAGATCCGCGACTATCAGGATATGCCTGAAATCCAGCTGAAGCAGATCGAGCACTTTTTCGAGCACTACAAGGATCTGGAACCCGGCAAATGGGTCAAGATCTTTGGCTGGCACGGTGCCGAAGAAGCCAAGAAGCTGATCGTCGAGGCGATCGAGCGCGCCAAGACCAAGGGCTGAGCCCTTCAGCCGATTACGGCAATGCGCGTTTCAGCGCTTCCACAAGCAACTCCGGATCGCCCGCGATCCGGAGTTTTTTCATGCGCGAAGTCTCGCCGCTGACAATGCTGACCAGAGATTTGGCAATTCCCAGCCGCTTGGCGGCAAGCGCGATCAGCGCCTTGTTGGCCTTGCCTTTTTCGGCAACGGCGCTGACGCGCGCCGCCAGATAGGCATTTCCGGCGGCATCCTCGCGGATACCGTCGAGACTGTCCCGGCCGCCATTCGGCGTCAGCCTGATGGCGATCTCGATATGGTCCTTGGCAAGGGTGAGGGCGCTCAGCCCATGCGGGCGAAGATCGGCCAGATCGAGCTCCACATCAGGACGCGGATGAAATAGATGGCGATCAGCACGATGACCGGCGAGATATCGATGCCGCCGAGATTGGGCAGGATATTGCGGATCGGGCGATAGACCGGTTCCGTAAGATTGTAGAGCATGCGACCGACGGTGTTGATGAAACCGTTGGAGGCGTTGACGATGTTGAAGGCGTAAAGCCAGGACAATATCGCGCTGGCGATAATGATCCAGGTGTAGAGATTCAGCACAAGATCAATCGTCTTGAATAGCGCAAACATATATCGGTCTCCGGTTCCAGCTTGACAGTCATTTAGACATTAGCGACTTAACGGACAAGGGTTGCTGGTTCCTTTCGCTGGAATTCCGTTGCAATTGGCATTTTGCGCGCCCGGCAACGCCGCCCGCTGGCTTCGGCCTGACAGTGATGGAAACCGTGATGCATTCTTCCGAACCCGGCGCTCGTTTCGCCGCCTTCAAGCATAAATCCTACGCCCGTTTTTTCTTTGCACGCTTTCTCGGGACCTTCGCGATCCAGATCGTGTCGGTATCGGTCGGCTGGCAGATGTATGACCAGACCGGCAGCGCGCTCTATCTCGGTCTGATCGGCCTGTTCCAGTTCCTGCCGGCGCTGGTGCTGACGCTTGTCACCGGCACGGTTGCCGACCGCTATAACCGGCGCGCCATCGCCGCACTCTGCTTTGCCGTCTCGAGCGCCTGCGCGGCGACGCTGCTCGCGATCACACTGACGGGAAGCTTCTCGCCTTTTCTGGTTTTCGCCGTGCTGCTGGTGTTCGGCATCGAACGCGCCTTCATGAACCCGGCCATACAGTCGCTGGCGCCAAATCTTGTACCGGCAAAGGATCTGGCCAACGCAATTGCCTGGAATTCCTCGTCCTGGCAGACCGCATCCATTGTCGGTCCGGTGGCGGGCGGCCTGCTTTATGGCGCTGGTGCCTCGCTTGCCTATGGCGTGGCGCTTGCCTTCTTTGGTGGTGCCGCGCTTTTGATGCTGTTGGTTGCCAAGCCGGCCCAGCATTCAGCCGCCGGTGCGGTAACCAAGGAAACCATTCTGGCTGGCTTCCGCTTCATCTGGGGCGAGAAGGTCGTGCTCGGGGCGATCTCGCTTGATCTGTTCGTCGTGCTGCTTGGCGGCGCCGTGGCGCTGATGCCGATCTTCGCCCGCGATATTCTCGATCTCGGTCCCTGGGGGCTCGGCCTGCTGCGTGCTGCACCCGGTATCGGCGCGATTGTCGTGGCGCTCATGCTGGCGTCGTTTCCGATCCGCCATCACGCAGGTCATTTCATGTTTTTCGGTGTCGCCCTGTTCGGCGCTTCGACGGTGGTGTTCGGCCTGTCGCACGTGGTCTGGCTGTCAATCGCGGCTCTGGTGGTCATGGGGGGCGCCGATATGGTGTCGGTCTATGTCCGCGAAACGCTGATCGCGCTGTGGACGCCCGATGAGGTGCGCGGCCGCGTCAACGCCGTCAATTCTGTCTTCGTCGGCGCGTCGAACGAGCTTGGCGAGTTCCGCGCCGGTTCGATGGCATCGCTGATCGGTGCCGTTCCGGCCGTTGTCTTCGGCGGCATCGGCTCGCTGGTCGTGGCGGGGCTGTGGGCCGCGCATTTCACCAGGCTCAGAACCATTGACAGCCTTGATGCGCCGGATCACATCCACCAGCAGTGAGGCCGGCCGGCTATGAGGATGCGGCACGCGGAGCCCGCTGAAGGCTCGCCGCTTCGTCCCGGTTGAAAACCACATCGAGGAAATCGCACAGCCAGGCTTTCAGCGCGCGGTCATGCAGCATGCGGCCTTCCAGATGCTGAATGCCGGGTTGCGCCCTGGGCAGGGTGAAACGCGAGGAGCCGCGCACGACCCAGCTATGCATCATCATCCGGGTCAGCTCGGCATGGAACTGCACGCCGTACGCATTCTCGCCGTAGCGGAAGGCCTGATTGGGGTAAATGTCACCCTCGGCCAGAAGATCGGCGCTGCGGGGAAGCTCAAAGCCTTCACGATGGAACTGATAGACCATCTTCGGCCATTTCATCATCAGCCGGCCCTTTTCGGTCGGGCGGACCGGATACCAGCCGATTTCCACCGAACCATCGCCATTGCCGCCAACGCTGCCGCCGATGTGGCGGGCAAGCATCTGCGCTCCGAGGCAGATGCCGAGAAAGGGGCGGTTTTCCCTGAGCGGGACTGACAGCCAGTCGATCTCGGACCGGACGAAATCATCACCGTCATTGGCGCTCATCGGTCCGCCGAAAATCACTGCGCCGCTATGGCGTTCCAGCGTGTCGGGCAGGCTCTGGCCAAGGGCCGGGCGGCGAATATCGAGGGCATAGCCCTTCTGCATGAGGATCTGGCCAACGCGGCCAGGCGTCGAACGTTCCTGGTGGAGGACGATCAGGATCGGTCGGCGATGCTCACTTGTCTCCGGGATCCCCGGCATGCATGTCTCCTTTGGTCTCAAGTCCGGCGCGCTGCTTTGCGGCCTGGCGTTCCAGCACACGGTCGCGGTCGGAAACGCCCATCAGTTCGGCAATCCGCCAGACCACATTATCTTCGATTTCACTGCGTGTCCCGTCGGCATAGGCGATGTCCCACAAGAGGCTGATCAGTCCGATGCGCTGTTCCTCGTCGAGATGGCGTTTCACATCGGATGTGAAGCGGTAGAAATCGACGGCCTCGCTGCCCGCCGCCTCGCCGGCCTCGATCAGATCGTCGAGGCTCTCGCCGTCAATGCCGTATTTGTCCGAAAGAAGATCGCGGAGCCGCTTCTGTTCGCTGTCGCTGATCCGGCCATCGGCTTCCATGACCTGAAAGCACAGCGCAACCACGGCGATGCGGGCATCATCAGGTTGCTGCTGCCTGCCGCCTTCATCGCCTGCCATTTCCTGAAGAAAGCGACTGATCTTTTCAAACATTCCGGTCATGTCCTGCGTTTTTCATCAACTAGAGCGCGATTGGGCCAAAAAAGAGGCTCTTTCCCTGCCACCATCTCATATAATTCTTGATTTTCGTCAAACTAGAATAGCCCCAGTTTCTTCTTTGGCGCCACTTCAGATGGCTTTCCGGCCTTCACCCCCGGATCATCCGGCGCCCGGCCACCAAAGGGGGTTGTCGGCGGATCGTCGGCAACCTGCTTTTCGCCAGCAATATCGGGTGCGGACGGTTCTGACGTCCCGGTCGCATCGGCGTCGTCGGGCATATCGTCAATGACCACCGGGGGCTTCTGCGCGATGATTCCTTCGTCCGCCGTTTCTGCGGTTTCCGCGTGCTCGACAATCACGAGCGGTTCTGCTGCCGCAGGCGCGACGGCGGCCGTCTCTTCGCTGGCGTCGTCTGCCACGGTCGCACCGGTGTCAGCCTCACCGGTCTTCTCGGTCTCGGCCCGGCGGCCGCCGACCGGCGGCAGGGTCTTCAGTGCGGCATCGAGGCGCGACGCCTCGGCCTCTTCGACCGGGCCGTCAATCTCGCCATAGGGGACTTTCCACTGGAAGGCGTCGAGCTTGCCGCTGGTGGGGGAGAACGGACGCCAGGTTTCCGATACGAGCCCGTCAGCAACCCAGGTCGGGTCGCGCGATGCTTTCAGCGCCTGGGCCATCCAGTGGCGGATCCGGCCCTGATCCGCCGTTTCTGCCTCTTCAATGTCGGCGAGCAGCAGGAAGGCGCTTTCCTGCGGCAACATGCGCGCGGCCGCTTCGGCCTTTTCGCGGGCTTTGGAAAATTCGCGCGCATCAAGGGCTGCGCGGGCGACGGCCATCATCGCGATGGCATTATTGGGCTTCAGCGTTTCCAGCTTTTCCGCCCGCTTCAGCCGGTCGGTGGCCGTATCGCCGCCGCGGGCGCGGACATAAAGGGCGGCGACCTGCGGATGCGCTTCCTTTTTCCATACCGCCTCAAGCACGCCCGCCGATTTGCGCAGATTGTCCTGGGCAAGATAGGCCTTGGCGGCGACGATGGCGGCGGGGTGGAAGTCGTCGCGAAGCTTCAGCGCCTGCAGGGCGTCGGCAAGGGCGGCCTTCGGGTCGTCATTCAGCTTCGTTTCGGCGCGGGCTGTCAGGATGACAGATTTCAGCCGGGCGGTTTCATCCTTTTCCATCACCTTGGCGACGCGCTGCTGGTCGATCAGCCGCAAGGCATCGTCCCAGCGGCCCTGGCGCGAGCGGGTTTCAAGCGTCGCCTTGGCGGCCCAGGTCAGATAGGGCGCCTTGTCGGCGGCGCGTTCGGCATATTGGCGTGCGGCCTCATCGGCGCCGGCGCGGCGGGCCTCGAGATAGAGGCCGCGCAGGCCGAGTTCCTCCGTTTCGGGATCGTCGACCATCGCCTCAAACAGGCTGCGGGCCTTGTTGTGATCACCCTCGATCAGGGCCACCTGGGCATCGAGAACATGGATCAGCGGCTCCTGATCGGCACTCAGCAGGGCATGGGCGCGCGCGCTCATCTTGCGTGCCATGACGAGATTGCCGGAGCCTGCCGCGATCAGGCCGGTGGAGATTGCCTGATAGCCGCGATCCCGCTTGCGGGCGCGGAAATAGCGGCGCGCGGAATGCGGCGAGGTCCAGATGGCGCGGATCAGCCACCAGATCAGCATGATGATGAAGATCAGCGCCACCAGCATGGCGAGTGCCGTGGTCAGCGGGGTCTGGAACAGCTGACCCTGCCAGTTCAGGGACAATTCGCCGGGCCGGTCGGCAAACCAGGAGAAACCGAGGCCGAAGCCCAGAACGACAAGCGCAAAAACAAGCAGTCTGGTCATGGGTTTGCTCCTGTACCGGTTTCGGCGGCGTTTGCCGCGTCGGCGTCGGCGCCTGCGGTGACAGGTTTTCCGGCGCTCGCGGCATCACTCAGCATCTGGCCAAGCAGACCCTCCGCCTTGATGCGGGCGTCAAGCGCGGTCTTGAAATCCCGGGAGGCGTCCTGACCGGCTGCCGGCAGAGCTGACCATTCCTTGGCGGCGGCCTGAAGCTTGCCGGTTTCAAGATCATTTTCGATCCGTGCGACGATAGCCCCGGTCGAGCTGCCCTCGACATCGCCGACGGGGCGAATGCTGATGAGGTGGCGGGCCGAGTTCCAGAGCCGCGTCGTCACGCTTTCATCGGCAGGCGGGGCATCGGCGGCATTGATGATCGGCGTTGCCAGCGTTTCGAACTGAGCGAGAAGTGCATCACGGGTGGGAATACCACTGGCGGCAAGGCTTTTCAGCGCGCTGAGCGCGGGGTCGTCCGGCGCGACGCTGGCATAGGTCTGCAACTCGCTGGCAAAGCTGCCGCCCCGGTCAATCGCGGCCTTCAGACCCGCTGCGGCAATCGCGCGGGCAATCATCAGCTCCTTGCCGGGATCATTGACTTTCTTGTCAAGCGCGGCGACCTGGCTCTCAAGCTTGCTCAGCACATCGCCCTGTGCCTGCTCGGCCTGAGACTGATTGGCAAGGCTGGTTGCATTGGCCTGGACCGTGGTTGACAGCGTGGCAAGATCGGCTTTCAGCGCTTCGACGGTCTGACCCGGGACACCGCTGCCGCCGGTTGGACGCGATGACAGATCAGCGATTTTCGCGTCCATCGTGTCAAGGCGGCCGCCAAGGGTTGAAAGGGCGGTCTGTGCCTCGGCAGGTGCTGCAGCAAGCGAGGCCTTCACTTGGGCCAGATCGCTTTGCAGCGCCGCAATGCTGGCGGCGGTTTGTGAATTTGCCTGTCTGTTGCCGGGCGTGCCGAGGAAACCTGCATATTGCAGGGCGCCGGCGCAGGCGAGCGCGACGATGCCGCCGGCGATGCCTGCGGCCAGATAGGCTGCAGCTCCGGGGGCTTTGGCTGGCGCGGCTGGCGCCGGGGCGACCGTTTCAGGCTTTTCCGGTTCGGATGCGGTTGTTTCTGCCTTGGCCGCATCAGCTTCGCTGGGCATGTCCGTCTCCTCCGTTTCAGGTTTTGTCGGCGAAGGGCCAGCGTCACCATTGCCGTGGCGATGGATCGCGGCGGCAATATCGGCCATGGCGGCCTTCACATCCTCCTCGTTTTCGCGCGGCTTCACCGGGGCAGGCTCGGCACCCGTCTCTGCTTTTTCATCCTGTTCGGGTCGCGATGATTTGTCCGAAACCATGATAACCTCTCTCGCGCTGGTCGGTTGTAAGTTAGTGGCCGACTGGCGTTAAAGAAAGGTTTTTGTTTGCAATCTTTCCAGACTTCGTTTCCCGCTGAAGCGCTTATCCGCCTTCGGCGAGAAGCGCAAAAAGCGCCGTTTCCTGCTTTGTTTCAGCAACCAGCACCCGGTTTGGAAGATCTTTCGGGATTGCGGCGGCGATCTGGGCGCTGAGGCAGGCGAAGATCATGCTCTGCCTGTCCGGCTGCGCGATTTCGCTGCCGAAGACCGAGAAAAAGCGTTCGGCGGTGGCCTGAGAGTAAAAGGCGATCGCATCGGGGGCAAAGCCATCAAGCAGGGCCGCGCGGTCTTGCCCGCCAAAATCGACCGGCATCATGCGATAGGCGATCACGGTTGTCGTCTGCAGCCCGGCCTGCGCCAGAGCTGCTTCGAAGGTTTTCGCGTGCGGCTCACCCGCAAGATAAAGCAGCGCCGGTCCGTCTCGCGCGACAAGGCCGCTGGCAATGACCGTTTCGGCCAGTCCCAGGCCATCGCCTGGCCCGGAGATGATCCGGTGAAAGCCTGCCTGTCCGGCGGCCGCTGCCGTCGTGTCGCCAACGGCAAAGAGGGGTCGCGACAGGATGTCGCGGTTCACCTCTGCCAGCACCAGCGCCTGAACGGCCTCGCTGCTGGTGACAGCCAGCGCCGTAAAGTCCGTGTCAAGCGCGGCACAAACGGCTGCGGGATCATGCTGGGGATATGTGAGCGCGATGTTTTCGGCCGCATGGCCGGCCGCCTCAAGCCGGGCGAGCGATGGCTGTGCGCGTCGTTCCGGTCTTGTCAGCAGCACGCGCATGGCGCTCAGCTCCAGCCGTCAAGAAATCCGGGCCCGGCCCGGCGGCGCAGCTCAGTGCCGGCCTCACGGCCGATGCGCGCGGCATCGCGGCGCGGACCCTCAGTGGCGACCTCGTGGCAGATGGTGCCATCTGGCGTCAGGATCATGCCGGAAAAGCGAAGATGATCCCCCGAGATTGTGGCATGACCGGCGATCGGCGTGCGGCAGGACCCGTCAAGCACGGCGAGATAGGCTCGCTCGCAGGTGACGGCATCAAATGTGTCGGGATCGTTGATCCTGGCCAGGAGCGATGCGATGCGCTCATCGTCCTCACGCTGCTCAATGCAGATTGCACCTTGCGCTGGTGCTGGCGGAAAGTCATTGACATCAAGGACTTGCGTTGCCCTGTCGGCGAGTCCGAGGCGGGCGAGGCCAGCAAAGGCCAGAAAGGTGCCGTCCACGTCGCCGGCGTTCAGCTTGTCGAGCCTTGTCTGCACGGAGCCGCGGAAAATGATGACTTCGATATCGGGGCGGAGCTTGCGGATCAGTGCCTGGCGGCGCAGCGACGCCGAGCCGACAACGGCGCCATGCGGCAGGTCGATCAGGCGTCCGGCGGTCTTGCCGATAAAGGCGTCGCGCGGATCGGCGCGCGGCAGGAAGGTCGAAAGGGTAAGGCCGTCGGGCAGGGTGGTTGGCATATCCTTGGAAGAATGCACGGCGAAATCGAGTTCGCCGGATGCAAGCTGGGCTTCCAGCTCCTCGGTGAAAAGCCCCTTTCCGCCGATCTCTGCCAGCGCGCGGTCCGTGATCCGGTCGCCCTTGGTCGAAAGCACGACGATCTCGAACATGTCGGCCCCAAGGCCATGCGCTTGCATCAGCCTGTCACGGGCTTCATAAGCCTGCGCCAGTGCCAGCGGGCTGCCGCGTGTACCGATCCGGAAAGGTTTCATTTGCATCCTGCACTCACCGTTGTTACCGGAGGGTTTCTAAAACGGAATGCGACGGACCGCAAACCATCGCTTGGAACCATGGAAAAAAACGTATTCTTTCTCGGGATCGAATCGAGCTGCGATGAAACCGCAGCGGCCATTGTCATGCGCCGGCCGGATGGCGGCGGTGAGGTGCTGGCCGATGTGGTGCTCAGTCAGCTGGATGAACATGCAGCCTTTGGCGGCGTGGTGCCGGAAATCGCCGCGCGTGCCCATGTCGAGGCGATGGACCGGCTGATCGCTGAAGCGCTGGAGCGTTCCGGCGTGGCGCTTGCCGATCTCGACGGCGTTGCTGCAACGGTGGGGCCGGGGCTGATCGGCGGGCTGATTGTCGGCGCGATGAGCGGAAAGGCAATTGCCTATGCGGCTGACAAGCCCTTTTACGGCATCAATCATCTGGAAGGCCATGCGCTCACGGCGAGGCTGACCAATGGCGTCTCTTTCCCCTATCTGATGCTGCTGGTTTCCGGCGGCCACAGCCAGATCGTGCTGGTCAGGGGTGTTGGCGAATACGAGCGCTGGGGCACCACGATCGATGATGCGCTGGGCGAGGCTTTCGACAAGACGGCGAAGCTTCTGGGTCTGCCCTATCCGGGTGGCCCGGCGGTGGAAAAGGCGGCTGAAACGGGCGATCCCGACCGCTTTCGCCTGCCGCGGCCGATGAAGGGCGAGGAGCGGCTCGATTTCTCCTTTTCCGGCCTGAAAACAGCGGTGCGCCAGGCGGCGGAGGCCGCTGCCCCGATGCGCGATCAGGATGTGGCGGATCTCTGCGCCTCGTTCCAGAAGGCCGTTGCCGATACGCTTTCCGACCGGATCTCGCGCTCGCTCAGGCGGTTTTCCGCGGAATATGGCGACAGCCAGCCCGAGCCGGCGCTGGTGGTCGCTGGCGGGGTTGCAGCAAATCGGGCGCTGCGCCAGACATTGACCGAATTATGCGGCAAACATGGCTTCCGATTCGTGGCGCCGCCCTTAAGGCTCTGCACCGACAATGCGGTGATGATTGCCTGGGCGGGGCTGGAACGGGAAGCGGCGGGCCAGCCCGCCGATGGGCTGAAGATTGCGCCGCGTCCACGCTGGCCGCTGGATCAAAATGCGGTCGCGCTGATCGGCAGCGGCCGGAAAGGTGCCAAGGCATGAATGAGACAAAAAAGACTGTGGTGATCGGTTCCGGCTCGTTCGGAACAGCGCTGGCGGCGGTTTTCGCGCGTGAGGGCGAAGATCAGGTGACATTGCTCGGCCGGGATGCGGCGCTGATCGAAACGCTGAAGAAAACCCGCATTCACGAACGCTCCCTGCCGGGTGTGCCGCTGCCGGACGCGCTGATCTTCACCAATGATGCCGAGGTTCTGCGCACCGCCGATACGGTGGTGGTTGCTGTTCCTGCCCAGGCGCAGCGCGCCGCCGCACGCTATTACGGGCCTTATTACAGCGAGGATGCGGTCATCATTTCTGCATCCAAGGGGATCGAACGGTCGACCGGACGACTGATCACCGATGTCTTGAACGAGGAATTGCCGCATCACAGTGCCGGTGCGCTGTCCGGGCCGGGCTTTGCCCGTGATCTTGCCACCGGCAAGCCGATCGCCATGGCCCTTGCCTTCCGCTCGCGCCAGATCGCGCGTGATACGGCTGAAATCCTCTCGGGCAAGACCTTCCGCATTTATGGTTCCGGCGATCCCGTTGGTGTGCAGATCGGCGGAGCACTGAAGAATGTGCTGGCCATCGCCTGCGGCATTGTCGAAGGGGCGGGGCTTGGGGAATCAGCACGGGCTGCGCTGATTTCGCGCGGACTTGCGGAAATGTCGCGGCTTGCCGTTGCCATGGGCGGCGAGGCGGAGACCGTGCGCGGCCTTTCCGGCCTTGGTGATCTGGTGCTGACCGGTTCGTCGCGCCAGTCGCGCAATTTCCGTTACGGCGTCCAGCTGGCAGAGGGGCGGACGGATGAAAATTCGGCACTGGTTGAAGGCGTCTTTTCTGCCTCGGTTGCCGCCGAACTTGCCGCCAGCCATTCCGTGCAGATGCCGATCAGCAATGCGGTCGCCCGTATTCTCGACGGCAAGCTTTCCATTCCGGCAGCGCTTGAGGAACTGATGGCGCGCCCGATCACCACCGAATGACGCATCAGGGAGAAAATCATGATCTATGCCGTGCTCTGCACCGACAAGCCTGACCATCTTTCCGTCCGTATGGAAACACGTCCGGCCCATCTCGCCTGGGTCGACAGGCTCAATGCCGACGGCATCTTGAAGATCGCCGGGCCGTTCCTGGATGACGAGGGCAAATCCTGTGGTTCGATGCTTCTGATCGAAGCCGGCAGTCAGGCCGATGCCGAAGCGCTTGCCGCTGAAGATCCCTATGCCAAGGCGGGGCTTTTCGCAAAGACGGAAGTGCGTCCCTTCAAGTGGCTCTACAACAATCCCGAGGAGGCGTGATCCTTTGGCCTACTGGCTTTTCAAATCCGAACCGTTCAAGTTTTCCTGGGAAATGCTGAAGGCCAAGGGAGCCGACGGCGAGGAATGGGATGGGGTGCGCAACTATCTCGCACGCAACAATATGCGGGCGATGAAGATCGGCGACAAGGGCTTCTTCTATCACTCCAATGAGGGGCTGGAAGTTGTCGGTATCTGCGAAGTCTGCGCGCTTGCGCACCACGATTCGACGACGGATGACCCGCGCTGGGAATGTGTCGATATCCGCGCCGTGACCGGGGTCCCAAAGCCGGTGACGCTGAAGGATGTGAAGGCCAATCCGAAGCTTGCCGAGATGTCGCTGGTCACCTCGATGCGGCTTTCCGTGCAGCCGGTGACCAGGGACGAATGGCTGGAAGTCTGCCGCATGGGCGGTCTCGACAATCCGCCGCTGGCGGATTAGCGCCGTTTCTCGAAAAGCGGATGCCGTTTTCAGCCGGGAAACGTGTAAAAATGGCGAGATAGAGCGCTTTCGCGATTCGCATAGAAGCGGAAACGCTCCGGCGCAGCGGCATGGAAAACGGTTTTGCTTTCCGCAAGGCACGATGCGCAGTTTCAACACGTCAGAGCGTCAGACCTGCATGCAGGTTCAGCCGACAAGGAGATAAGACCGTGAACGGGCATGGATATTCCGACAGTTACTGGATGCTGGCGCATTTCGGCGTCTGGCAGCTGGCCATTTTCTTTGTCTTCTGGTGGCTGATCTTTGGCTGGCCGGTGGCAAAGATCCTGCGGCGCATGGGCTTTTCCGGCTTCTGGGTGCTGCTCTGCTTTGTCCCGCTCGGCAATATCATCGGGCTTTGGGTCATGGCGACGACCCGCTGGCCGCGCGTTGACCGTGACTGAGGCCGGGTGCTCCGGTGCGAGACGCTGACCGCTTCATTCTCGACAATACCGATATTCTCGCCCCGCCGCATGTGCCTGAGATCCGGCTGCGGCTGGCCAGTGAGGTGCATGATCTCTGGCTGAAAACCGAAGAGGAACTGCAGGAGATCGGCCTGCCGCCGCCATTCTGGGCCTTTGCCTGGGCCGGTGGGCAGGGGCTTTCGCGCTATGTTCTTGATCATCCGACTGTCGTTGCGGGCAAGCGGGTCGTCGATTTTGCCTCCGGCTCCGGGCTGGTGGCGATCGCCGCAGCCAAGGCCGGTGCTGCCTCGGTTCTGGCTGTCGATATCGATCGCTGGTCAGCGTCGGCCCTGGCGCTGAACGCCGCGCTGAATGACGTCACGCTGGATATCGGCACGGACGATCTGATCGGCACGCGTCCCGACGCCGACGTGCTGCTCGCCGGCGATGTCTTTTATGACCGGGAATTTGCCGCAAGGCTTCTGCCCTGGTTCCGCGATCTGGCGGCGGACGGCGTGATGGTGCTGATCGGTGATCCGGGGCGGGCCTATCTGCCGAAGGCGGGGCTGGTCGCGCTCGCCAGCTATCAGGTGCCTGTCACGCGGATGCTGGAGGATAGCGAGATCAAGAATACCACTGTCTGGACTATTCAGTCGCAGAGCTGAGACTGACAGTGACAATTTCACTTGTAGTACATGTAGGGATTGCAGTTCGTTCCGGATTCACGTAATCCTATGGTTGTTTTTCTCGGGGGCGGCTCTGCTTTTAATGATCGCTATCGGCATCGTTGCGGCCACGTCAGCGACGCTCCTTTTCGGTGGCCTTTATCATCTCGTCTTTGGGCGGCTGCGGGTGCAGCTGGACGGCGCGGGGTTGACTGAAAGGCCGTCCGGTTGCCGCGCCCTCATACGGGACGCCGCCGCCAAACTGGTCATGGCCATCTTTCTCTCGGTTCTGCTCTACCGGCTCGGCCCTTCGGCGCTGACCTTTGCCGGTGGCATTGGCTGGTCGGTCTTTGCCGGTCTGGGGTTTGGGATCACCGCCATGGCTGCCCATCCAGGTCGTCACGAACGGCCTGTTCTCCTTTTTCTGCTTGATGCAGCGCAGTGGATCGGTTCGGCTGCGATCATGGGGGTCATGATCGGCTTCTTCCACTGATGCCGTTTTGACCGATGCTGTGGCGTTGCCGAACTGACGAACGCCAGACTGCGGTGCAGGACACTGGCAGCCAGATACCGCTTTCAGGCTGTCTTGGCACTGAGTCGCGGCCAGCCCCGTTTGATGACTAAAGAAATGGCAATGCCGGCTGCGATGTTCCAACTCCCTGATTTATCTTGATTTTAAAAGACAACTTAAATCATTGAAACTTAACGATGCGCATGGATCTCGGCGTTTTTTTGTGCAACTTTGGTCGTAACTCGCGTCTCCGTACCAACCTTCAAGCTGAAACTGGCATCCGTCAAACCGATTAAATCGCCAGAGGGGGGCAATTGGGCTTGTCGCAGGCGCTTGTGATGAGTAAACCACCACAGAGCATTGGCACCGCGCGCCACGACACCCGGTTCTGTCCGGTTCGGCTGATCTGGCTAGCGAATGCCCGGAAATGCGCCTTTTAAAAACGCCGCGAGGTTTTGATGGCCAGTCCAACCAGCAATCGGCCTTTGTCGCCGCATCTTCAAGTTTACAAATTCATCCCGACGATGATCATGTCGACCTTGCACCGCATTACCGGTGCGGCGATGTATTTCGGCACCATTCTGCTTGCTGCCTGGCTGATTGCCGCGGCATCGGGCGAGGGGGCTTTCGACATCGTCAACTGGTTCTTCGGTTCCTGGCTCGGGCTGCTGATCCTGTTTGGCTACACCTGGGCTCTGGTTCACCATCTTCTCGGTGGCCTCCGCCATTTCGGCTGGGATATGGGCTACGGGCTTGAAAAGCATTTTTCCACCAAGGTCGCGGTCGCGCTTCCGGTTGCTTCGGTCTGTCTGACCCTGGTGATCTGGATCGTTGGCCTGGCCATCTGAGTGAGGGGATCGATCCATGGATATGCGCACACCGCTCAAGAAGGTTCGCGGTCTGGGGACCTCGCGCAAGGGGACTGACCATTTCTGGGTTCAGCGTATGACTGCGCTTGCCCTCGTGCCGCTGACGGTCTTTTTCTTCATTTTCCTGATCCGCTATGCCGGGGCACCCTATGCCGAGGTTATCGCGGGTCTTTCCAATCCGTTTGTCGCGACCCTGATGGGTCTGATGGTTATTGCCGGACTGTTTCACGTTCACATCGGCATGCAGGAAATCATCGTCGACTACGTTCACAACGATCTCATCAAGTTTCTTCTCTTGATGGCAAACACTTGCTTCATGGTTCTGATCGGCGCGCTCTGTCTGCTGTCCATCGTGAAGATTGCATTTATGGGGTGATCACAAATGGCTACACCTAAATCTGACGAAAAGGGCGGCAAGGCCTACACATATGTCGATCACTCCTATGATGTGATTGTTGTCGGCGCCGGCGGATCCGGTCTGCGCGCTACACTTGGCATGGCTGAGCAGGGCTTCAAAACGGCCTGCATCACCAAGGTTTTCCCGACCCGCTCGCATACGGTTGCCGCCCAGGGCGGCATCGCCGCATCGCTCACGAATATGACGCCGGACTGCTGGCAGTGGCACCTTTACGATACCGTCAAGGGCTCCGACTGGCTCGGCGATGTCGATGCCATGCAGTATATGGTCATGGAAGCGCCAAAGGCCGTTTACGAGCTGGAACATTATGGCGTGCCCTTCTCGCGTAACGAGGAAGGCAAGATCTATCAGCGCCCCTTCGGCGGCCATATGCAGAATTATGGCGATGGCCCGCCGGTCCAGCGCACCTGCGCCGCCGCCGACCGTACCGGGCATGCCATTCTGCACACGCTTTACGGCCAGTCGCTGAAAAACAACGCCGAATTCTTCATCGAATATTTCGCGCTCGATCTGATCATGAGCGATGATGGCGTCTGCACCGGCGTTGTTGCCTGGAACCTTGATGACGGCACGATCCATCGTTTCTCCGCCAAGATGGTGGTCCTCGCCACCGGCGGTTATGGCCGTGCCTTCTTCTCGGCAACCTCTGCCCACACCTGCACGGGTGATGGCGCCGGCATGATCGCCCGCGCCGGCCTGCCGCTGCAGGATATGGAGTTCGTTCAGTTCCACCCGACCGGCATTTACGGCGCGGGCTGCCTGATTACCGAGGGTGCGCGCGGTGAAGGCGGATACCTGACCAATTCCGAGGGTGAGCGCTTCATGGAGCGCTACGCACCGTCGGCCAAGGATCTGGCGTCGCGTGACGTTGTCTCGCGTTGCATGACGATGGAAATCCGTGAGGGCCGCGGCGTCGGCAAGAACAAGGATCACATCTTCCTGCATCTCGATCACCTTGATCCGGCAATCCTGGCGGAACGCCTTCCCGGCATTTCCGAAAGCGCCAAGATTTTCGCCGGTGTTGATGTGACCCGCGAGCCGATCCCGGTTCTGCCGACCGTTCACTACAATATGGGCGGTATTCCGACCAATTACTGGGGTGAAGTGCTGAACGCCGATCCGGAGAACCCCGAACGCGTTGCTCCCGGCCTGATGGCTGTTGGCGAAGCTGGCTGCGCATCGGTTCACGGTGCCAACCGTCTGGGCTCCAACTCGCTGATCGACCTCGTTGTCTTCGGCCGTGCCGCCGCCATCCGCGCCGGTCAGGTGATCGACAAAGACGCGCCCATTCCGGCGCTCAATGTTGACGCCTGCGACAAGATCATGGAACGCTTTGATCGCATTCGCTTCGCCGCCGGCTCGCAGCCGACTGCGGTGCTGCGTGACAAGATGCAGCGCGCCATGCAGGAAGACGCAGCCGTGTTCCGTACCCAGGAATCGCTTGAGGCCGGTTGCCGCCGGATCAGCGAGATCTGGAAGGAGCTGCCGGACGTCAAGGTTACCGACCGTTCGATGATCTGGAATTCCGACCTGGTGGAAACGCTGGAGCTGGAAAACCTGATGGCCTGCGCCATCACCACGGTCTTCGGCGCGGAAGCCCGCAAGGAAAGCCGCGGCGCACATGCGCGTGAAGATTATGTCGACGGTCCTTTCGCCGGACGTGACGATGAAAACTGGCGCAAGCACACGCTGTCCTGGGTCAGCCCGCAAGGCGATGTGACGCTCAAATATCGTCCGGTCCACACGGACCTCATCGCCGACGGCATCGACATCAAGAAGATTGCCCCCAAGGCACGCGTCTACTGATCGAGAGGAACAGGAAATGGTAGAATTCACACTTCCGAAGAACTCGAAGGTCAAAGAAGGCAAGACCTGGCCGAAGCCGGATGGTGCCAAGAATCTTCGCGAGTTCAGGATTTACCGCTGGAGCCCGGATACGGGCGAAAATCCCAGCATCGACACCTATTATATCGATGTTGATGATTGCGGGCCGATGATTCTTGATGCGCTTTTGTACATCAAGAACAAGATCGATCCGACGCTGACACTCCGGCGGTCCTGCCGTGAAGGTATTTGCGGCTCCTGCGCCATGAATATCGATGGCACCAACACGCTTGCCTGCACCAAGGGCATGGATGAGGTCAAGGGCACCGTCAAGGTCTATCCGCTGCCGCATATGCCGGTGGTGAAGGATCTGGTTCCCGACCTCAACAATTTCTACGCCCAGCATCGCTCGATCGAGCCGTGGCTGCAGACGGTGTCGCCGGCACCGGCGAAGGAATGGAAGCAGAGCCATGATGACCGGTCGAAGCTCGACGGGCTTTATGAGTGCATTCTCTGCGCCTGCTGCTCGACCTCCTGTCCTTCCTATTGGTGGAACGGTGACCGCTACCTCGGTCCGGCCGTTCTGCTGCAGGCCTATCGCTGGCTGATGGACAGCCGCGACGAGGCAACCGGCGAGCGTCTCGATAATCTGGAAGATCCCTTCCGACTCTATCGCTGCCACACGATCATGAACTGCACCCAGGCCTGCCCGAAGGGGCTGAATCCGGCCAAGGCGATTGCCGGCATCAAGAAGATGTTGGTCGAACGCGCGGTTTGACAGTATCGGCACGGTCGCGCCATGAGCGCGACTGCCTTATGAAAGATGAAAACGCGGCCTGTGGCCGCGTTTTTTTTATGCCAACATTAAGACTATCAGTTTTTTCAAAATTACTATTGGCCGGCGGCGAACTAGAAGGAGATTGTAAGGAAAATTATAAATATAAAAGGGGAAGTTCAATGCCTAGGATTGGTAATAGCCATTCGCGCTATGATCTTGGAACTGTCTCGCTTGTTGACGAAAGCGGCGGCAGTGGGGCTGGAAAGGGGCGTGCGCAATGCATCGGCCTTTCGCGCAGAGGAAGTGCGAGATCAAACGGGGGGAATGCAGCGCGCCATCCAGCCTCGGAGGGAGAGCCCGGTCCGAGCGGGTTCCGGCAAGGCAATGGTGATCGGACCGGCCCCCGTCTTCTGGATCCCGCCGCACTGAACGCGGCGGGGAGAACGCGGCAGGATCAGCAACTCTTCAGGCCGCTGCCTCTCACTGTCAGGCATGGTTCCCGTGGTTCAACCAATCCGGCTGAGGCTGCCCGTCAGCGGATGGCGAGCAATGCTGAGCCAGATGGTCGTATCGCACTGCTGCCTGAATTGGACGATCTTGTCAGGCTGGAGCCTCGTACCGAAGAAATGGCACAGGCGGCCCAGGCATCGGAAGCGGCGCGGAAGGCACGCGCGCATCTGGAAGTGCTCGTCGATGATCTCTTTAAGGGGCAGCTTATCTCCGAAAGGTTGTCGTGTTTTCAGGCGCAGCGCGGGGCGGAGCTGCTGTCGAAATTCAACACTATTCAGGCGAAACTGCGCCCTGACAGTCCTGTCAGTAGGGCGCTGTCTCAATACAAGGCTGATTTTGACAAGAATATTGAAAAGCTGAAAGCTGACAAGATAGCCGTCAAGCAGATGCTGCTTGATCGCGGGTTCGGCGATCTTGAGGGGCTGAAGGGGTCGCTGAGTTCAACGTGGCGACATACATTCACCGGTTACCTCGGGCGCGGCGCTTGTGCGGCCGGAGCGACGATCTGCCTCGGTCTGCTTGTGCAGTGCGGTTATGCCGCGCTTGCTTCTTGGGTCTGTGCGAATGTTTTGAAAGCCATGCTTTCCGAAAGCACGACCACAGGTCCGACGGAATGCGCAACCACAAGTGCCGTGACCCAGGGTGTGGATGTCGGAAGTGGCGGGGAGAGCTGTGACTTCAGCACCTTCATGACCAGCGCTTATCTGCCGCCCGGAACGTCGTTGCTGGGTGTCCTCCTTGGCGACGGCCTTATCAATCTGATCCCCGGTCTGGTGGCCAGCATTTTGTCGCCCTGGCTTGAAAAAAGCCTTCTGGATGAAGGCGGTGCCGCAGAAGGTCAGGCAAGCTTCCGTGATAGCGTCAGGGGCAAAAGTATCCTGGTGCATATGGCAACCGCACTGACGGGGGCTTCGGTCGACTTGATAGCCAATGTTCTATCAGGAATGCCGGCGGAGCTCGCACTGGCACGCGCCTGTGCCATCCATCTTCCCGGCGCTCTGGTGGAATGCGGGATCGATTTTGGTCGCAGCAAATGGATGTCCGATATGTCCGCGCAATCGCGGTTCTGGGCGAAAAAAACCATGCAGGTGGGCGTCGCCGGACCGCTGCAGCAGACCATCAGATCCGCGTTTGATGGTGACGGCTATCTCAAGAATATATTGTGTTATGGCCTCATCCAGAAAACATTGCAGCAGATACCGGAATGCGTCTTCTTCTGGAAACGTGAATCCGTTGCACCCGCTGATGAGAAGATGCAGCGCCACGCCGTTGAAGCCAGGACCGCGCTGCAGAAGATGATCAGGCAGCTCGACGAGCCGGAACTGCGTCTGGAAATGTGCCGGCATGATGACATGGCCGGGCAATCCCGGCAGTTACGTCAGGAAATTCACGATGCCAATGCGATATTGAAGGAATTGATGGCAGAACTTGATGCCGTTGCCAGCCTGCCGGCCCACAGCGACGAGATTGCCGAGGAGGCGCGCAATATTCTCGACGACCTGAGGGGCGTGGCGCCTGATGATCTGGAGGCGGGAGGTCAGCGTCAAGAGGTGGCAAATTTCCCCGTGAACCAAGGGCGCCAGCCGCACTGGGAGGCGCTGGCCCTCGCGCGCTGATGGAAGCTGCAGACCGCTTGGCCCTTCACCCGACCTGATGTGTCGGCAAAGAGGTGCTCGCCGGCTTTCGCTCAGCGGACGCAGCGAAAACAAGACCTTGGAACATCGGGCGATGCCAGTTCATCGCCCGATGTTCGAACACAGCGCCGCGTCGCCGGTCATGATCATCCGTGTTCATTTGCGGGCGATTGATGGTTCTGGAGATCGTCTCCGGCCTTGCTCTTGGCGCAAAAGGCCGCTTTTGTGCGGCAAGCCCCCTTGTCGCCAGCTTTTGTTGCGGGATATGAATGGGGCACGCAAATGGATAGCCGCCAAGCCGTCAGGGCGATCAGGAGTGAGTATCGATGAATCACAAGATTTTGGGCGCCGCTGCCGTGGGGCTGGTTCTGGCCGCCAGTGGTTGCCAGAGGACGTCCTATCAGAACAATGCCGCCTATGTGCCGCCGCCGCTGGCAGCCCAGCCTGTGGGGCAGGTTCAGAGCGGCTCCCTGCCGCCGCCCGGCGCATCTTCGGGAACCTATGGAAACGGCACCTACGACAATACGACAGGGGCTGCACCGTCAGTCGATCCCAATACCCAGTTCCCGTCAGCGCCATCGGCGCCGACAGAAGTTGCCGCAGCCGGCGACATGGATAATATCACGCCGCCGCCCGGTGCCATGCCGGTATCGGCCTCGGCACTTGTCGGCAGCTGGAAAGTCAATAATGGCGGTGGGACCTGTGACATGTTCCTGACGCTCACCAATCTGGGTGACGGCCAGCGTGGTGGGACGCGCGGCTGTTCCGGTCCGCTGACGTCGATGAAGTCCTGGGGCATCAATGGCGACCAGGTCATTCTCAAGGATGCCAATGGCTATGTGATCGGCCGGCTCTACATGACCGCAGCCAATGCCGTCGGCGGCCTTTCAAGCACCGGCCAGCAGCTGACGCTGTCGCGCTGAAGCGAGTATCGGCCCCGTCATGACGATGGGGCTTTCCTTTATGAAAACAACAGGCTGCGGCCGGGTGAAGATCCGGATCTGGATGGCGGGTGGGAGGCGCCCCGCCAGTCGCGGCCTTTGCGCGGCGCGGATGACAATGGTCTTGAACGCCGGGAGACGTGAACGGATTTCGCATGACTGAAGCCTCATTGACCCGTGATACGGTTCTGATGCGCCTTGCAGCGCTGACGCAAGAGGGTGCCCTGAAAGCCGATCCGGCACAGCTTGACGTTGCCGCACAGCTGGATTCGGTCCTCACAGGGCTTCTGGCTGCGCCCAAAAAGACCGGCGGCGCGCTGAAACGGCTGTTTCGGGCCGGGCGCAAGTCCGAACGGCCGGTGACGCCGGGACTCTACGTCTATGGCAGTGTCGGGCGCGGCAAGACCATGCTGATGGACATGTTTTTCGAGCTGGCGCCGGTTGCCGACAAGCGACGGGCGCATTTTCACGAGTTCATGGCCGATGTGCATGAGCGCATCAATGCCCATCGCCAGAAGCTGAAACGCGGCGAGACGAAGGAAAATGATCCTGTTCCGCCGGTTGCGGACCAGATCATCGCCGAATCGCGTCTGCTGTGCTTCGACGAATTCACCGTGACCGATATTGCGGATGCGATGATCCTTTCGCGGCTGTTTTCAGCCCTGTTCGAGCGGGGCTGTGTGCTGGTGGCGACCTCCAATGTCGCGCCGGACGATCTCTACAAGGATGGTCTCAATCGCGGTCTGTTTCTGCCCTTCATCGCTGTGCTGAAGCAGAACGTCACCGTGACGACGCTCGATTCCGATACGGATTATCGCATGGAGAAGTTCGAGGGGCGTCCGGTCTATCTGACGCCGCTGGGGCCTGATACCGATCGGCAGATCGAGGCCGGATGGCATTTTCTCACCGGCGGGCGCGAAGGCGGCGCCGTGGAGATACCGATGAAAGGGCGAAAAGTCCATGTGCCCCATGCAGTTGGCCGGATCGCGCGGTTTACCTTTGCCGATCTTTGCGAAAAGCCGCTCGGCGCCTCGGATTACATGGCGATCACCGAGCGGTTCACGACAATCTTCATTGAACATGTGCCGGTTTTCTCTGCCGACCGGCGCAATGAGGTCAAGCGCTTCATCATTCTGGTCGATACGCTTTATGATCGAACCATCCGTACGGTTATTTCGGCCGATGTCATGCCGGAGGACCTCCTGACAGAACGCAAAGGCAGAGAAGGGTTTGAATTCGACCGCACGGTTTCCCGTCTTTTCGAAATGAGAAGTTCTGATTATCTTGCACTGCACAACGAAAAATACGCAGGAGTATGACCGATAATTCATCTTGATTGACGTGTACGTAAACTAAAATGCATCTAACCGTTTGAATTTATTAATGTCAGAAAAACCGGTTGAATTTCCTGACAAGAGCATGTATCCCCCTTTGCGAAACTGGCGGACATTGACGTTCGTCTAGGATGACTTTTCAGAGGATACATTCATGGCGCGCAATAAAATCGCACTTATCGGGTCCGGAATGATTGGGGGTACGCTCGCGCATCTCGCCGGGCTGAAGGAGCTGGGAGACGTCGTTCTTTTCGACATCGCTGATGGCCTGCCGCAGGGCAAGGCGCTCGACATCGCCGAGTCGTCTCCGGTTGACGGCTTCGATGCCAAGCTTTCCGGCGCTTCCGACTATTCCGCCATCGAAGGCGCTGATGTCTGCATCGTCACCGCCGGCGTGCCGCGCAAGCCGGGCATGAGCCGCGACGATCTTCTCGGCATCAACCTGAAGGTCATGGAAGCGGTTGGCGCCGGCATCAAGCAGTATGCCCCCAACGCTTTCGTTATCTGCATCACCAACCCGCTCGATGCGATGGTCTGGGCACTGCAGAAGTTCTCCGGTCTTCCGGCCAACAAGGTCGTCGGCATGGCTGGCGTGCTCGACTCGGCCCGTTTCCGCTACTTCCTGTCGGAAGAGTTCAAGGTTTCGGTTGAAGACGTTACCGCCTTCGTTCTCGGTGGCCATGGCGACTCGATGGTGCCGGTTGCCCAGTACTCGACCGTTGCCGGCATTCCGCTTCCCGATCTGGTCAAGATGGGCTGGACCACGAACGAAAAGCTCGAAGCGATCTATGACCGCACCCGCAATGGCGGTGGAGAAATCGTTGCTCTGCTGAAGAACGGCTCGGCCTACTACGCGCCGGCAGCCTCGGCCATTGCCATGGCTGAAAGCTATCTGAAGGACAAGAAGCGCGTTCTTCCCTGCGCAGCCTACCTCTCCGGCGAATTCGGCGTTTCCGACATGTATGTCGGCGTTCCGGTTGTCATCGGTGAAGGCGGCGTTGAGCGGATCGTGGAAATTCCGCTGGATGGCGAAGACAAGGCTGGGTTCGACAAGTCTGTCGCAGCGGTCAAGGGCCTGTGCGACGCCTGCAAGGAAATCGCGCCTGCTTTGAAGTAAGTGCCGCTCCAAAAACCAAGTGATTGCCGAAATCCCTTTCTAAGAGGACGGATATCGTATGAATATTCATGAATACCAGGCCAAGGCCCTGCTCAAGGGTTACGGTGCACCGGTCGCTGACGGTGTTGCCATCCTGACCAAGGATGAGGTCGAGGCTGCCGTTGGCAAGCTTCCGGGGCCGCTTTACGTGGTCAAGAGCCAGATCCACGCCGGTGGCCGTGGCAAGGGCAAGTTCAAGGAACTTGGTCCCGATGCCAAGGGTGGCGTTCGCCTGGCCAAGTCGGTCGACGAGGTCAAGACCTTTGTTGACGAAATGCTCGGCAACACGCTGGTCACCAAGCAGACCGGCCCGGCCGGCAAGCAGGTCAACCGCCTGTACCTCGAAGATGGCGCCGATATCGATCGCGAGCTCTACTGCTCGCTGCTGGTCGATCGTTCGGTTGGCCAGGTAGCCTTTGTCGTTTCGACCGAAGGCGGCATGGATATCGAAGCCGTTGCCGAAGAAACCCCGGAAAAGATCGTCACCGTTGCGATCGACCCGGAAACCGGCGTCACCGCTTCGAATGTCAAGACGCTCTGCGAAGCGCTGAAGCTTGAAGGTGAAGCCGTGAACGACGCCGAGCGTCTGTTCCCGATCCTCTACAAGGCCTTCACCGAGAAGGACATGAGCCTGCTCGAGATCAACCCGCTGATCGTCATGGAAAATGGCCGTCTGCGCGTTCTCGACGCCAAGGTTTCCTTCGATGGCAATGCGCTGTTCCGTCACGATGACGTCCGGGCGCTGCGCGACGAAACGGAAGAAGATTCCAAGGAAATCGAAGCTTCGAAGTGGGATCTCGCTTACGTTGCTCTCGATGGCAATATCGGCTGCATGGTCAACGGCGCCGGTCTCGCCATGGCGACGATGGACATCATCAAGCTCTACGGCAAGGAGCCGGCAAACTTCTGCGATGTCGGCGGTGGCGCTGGCAAGGAGAAGGTGGCTGCTGCCTTCAAGATCATCACCGCTGACCCGAAGGTCGAGGGCATCCTCGTCAACATCTTCGGCGGCATCATGCGTTGCGATGTTATCGCCGAAGGCGTGATCGCGGCTGTGAAGGAAGTCGGCCTGAAGGTTCCGCTCGTCGTTCGCCTCGAGGGCACCAATGTCGAACTCGGCAAGAAGCTCCTGAACGAATCCGGCCTTGCGATTACGGCTGCTGACGATCTCGACGACGCAGCCAAGAAGATCGTTTCGGCGATCAACGGCTAATCTGGAAGGAACCGAAAAATGTCTATTCTCGTAAACAAAGACACCAAGGTTCTGGTTCAGGGCCTCACCGGCAAGACCGGTACCTTCCACACCGAACAGGCGCTTGCCTATTACGGCACGAAGATGGTCGGCGGCATTCATCCCAAGAAGGGTGGCGAGACCTGGAGCTCGGGCGTTGACGGCACCGAACTGCCGATCTTCGCCTCCGTTGCCGAAGCCAGGGACAAGACCGGCGCCGATGCGTCCGTGATCTATGTTCCCCCGGCAGGCGCTGCGGCTGCCATCATCGAGGCGATCGAAGCCGAGATCCCCTTCATCACCTGCATCACCGAGGGTATCCCGGTCATGGACATGGTGAAGGTCAAGGCCAAGCTTGAAAAGTCCAAGTCGCGCCTTCTCGGCCCCAACTGCCCGGGCATCCTGACGCCGGAAGAATGCAAGATCGGCATCATGCCGGGCTCGATCTTCCGCAAGGGTTCGGTTGGTATCGTCTCGCGTTCGGGCACGCTGACCTATGAAGCCGTGTTCCAGACCACCAATGAAGGCCTCGGCCAGACCACGGCTGTCGGTATCGGCGGCGACCCGGTCAAGGGCACGGAATTCATCGACGTACTGGAAATGTTCCTTGCAGACGATGCCACCGAATCGATCATCATGATCGGTGAAATCGGCGGCTCGGCTGAAGAAGATGCAGCCCAGTTCCTGATCGACGAAGCCAAGAAGGGCCGCAAGAAGCCGATGGCTGGCTTTATCGCCGGCCGGACTGCCCCGAAGGGCCGCACCATGGGTCATGCCGGTGCTGTCGTTTCCGGCGGCAAGGGCGATGCCGAATCCAAGATTGCCGCCATGGAAGCGGCCGGCATCAAGGTTTCGCCTTCCCCGGCACGTCTCGGCAAGACACTGGTTGAAGTTCTCAAGGGCTGAACCATTTTGTGATGAATAGGCATGGCGGGATGATTTCCGCCATGCATTTACCGTTTTTTCCGGGATTTGAAGCACGGTCCGGAAAACGGGTTTTTTCAACCCACGCCGTTTTGCCTGGCAATAAGGCCGGCAAAGCGAATTGAAGCGGGAGGCGGACGGTTTGGTCCGCGAAGGTGCACATGGCAAGACAGGAAGCCAACGAACAATTTCTCCTCACGTCCTTTCTCGATGGCGCCAACGCGACCTATATCGAGCAGCTCTATGCGGCCTATGAGGACAATCCCAACTCCGTTTCCGAGGAATGGCGCGATTTCTTCAAGTCGCTCGGTGACGATCCGGCTTCGGTCAAGAAGTCTGCCGCCGGTGCTTCCTGGAAAAAGGCCAACTGGCCCGTCACGCCGAAGGGCGAGCTGATCTCGGCGCTGGACGGTGACTGGGGCACGGTTGAGAAAGCCGTCGAAAAGAAGATCAAGGACAAGGCTGCCGCCGCAGGGGCTTCGCTCTCGAACGAAGACCTGCTGCGCTCCACACGCGATTCGGTGCGTGCGATCATGATGATCCGCGCCTTCCGCATGCGCGGCCACCTGCATGCCAATCTCGACCCGCTCGGCCTCGCCGGCATGGCCGATGATGATTATAACGAACTGTCGCCCCAGGCCTACGGCTTCACCGAGGCTGACTTCGACCGTCCGATCTTCATCGACAATGTCCTGGGTCTCGAATACGCCACCATCCGCGAGATGGTCGACATTCTGACCCGCACCTATTGCTCGACGCTCGGCGTCGAGTTCATGCATATTTCCAATCCGGAGCAGAAGGCCTGGATCCAGGAACGCATCGAGGGCCCGGAAAAGGGTATCTTCTTCACCGAGAACGGCAAGAAGGCGATCCTGCAGAAGCTTATCGAAGCGGAAGGCTTCGAGAAGTTCCTTGACGTCAAGTACAAGGGCACCAAGCGCTTTGGCCTTGACGGCGGTGAAGCGCTGATCCCGGCAATGGAGCAGATCATCAAGCGCGGCGGTTCGCTCGGCCTGCAGGAAATCGTTCTCGGCATGCCGCATCGCGGCCGTCTGAACGTTCTGTCTCAGGTGATGGCCAAGCCGCATCGCGCCATCTTCCACGAATTCAAGGGCGGTTCCTTCAAGCCTGATGAAGTTGAAGGCTCGGGCGACGTCAAGTATCACCTCGGCGCCTCCTCGGATCGCGAGTTCGACGGCAACAAGGTGCACCTGTCACTGACGGCAAACCCGTCGCATCTGGAAATCGTTGACCCGGTTGTCATGGGCAAGGCCCGCGCCAAGCAGGATATCATCGCCACCCGCCGTGAAGGCGAGATCGTGCCGCTGGACGAGCGCGCCAAGGTCATGCCGCTGCTGCTGCATGGTGATGCGGCCTTTGCCGGCCAGGGCGTCGTTGCCGAAATCCTCGGCCTGTCCGGTCTGCGCGGCCATCGCGTCGCCGGCACGGTTCATTTCATCGTCAACAACCAGATCGGCTTCACCACCAATCCGGCCTTCTCGCGCTCCTCGCCTTATCCCTCGGATGTGGCGAAGATGATCGAGGCGCCGATCTTCCACGTGAACGGTGATGATCCGGAAGCGGTGACCTACGCCGCCAAGGTAGCAACCGAATTCCGTCAGAAGTTCCACAAGCCCGTCGTCATCGACATGTTCTGCTATCGCCGCTTCGGTCATAACGAAGGTGATGAGCCGGCCTTCACGCAGCCGAAGATGTACAAGGTCATCCGTGGCCACAAGACGGTAACCGAGCTTTATGCTGAGCGGCTGATTGCCGAGGGGCTGATCAAGAGCGACGAGTTTGACAAGATGCAGGCCGACTGGCGTGCCTATCTCGATCAGGAGTTCGACGCTGGCCAGTCCTACAAGCCGAACAAGGCTGACTGGCTCGATGGCGAATGGTCGGGTCTCCGGACCGCCGACAATGCCGACGAGCAGCGCCGCGGCAAGACGGCTGTGCCGATGAAGACACTGAAGGAACTGGGCAAGAAGCTGTCCGATGTTCCCGAAGGTTTCCACGCCCACAAGACCATCAAGCGCTTCATGGATAACCGTGCGCACATGGTTGAGACGGGTGAGGGCATTGACTGGGCCATGGCCGAAGCTCTGGCTTTCGGATCGCTGGTCTATGAAGGCTTCAAGGTGCGGCTGTCGGGTCAGGATTGCGAGCGCGGTACCTTCTCGCAGCGCCACACGGTCCTTTATGATCAGGAAAGCGAAGACCGCTATATTCCGCTGCAGAATATCCGTCCCGGTCAGGGCCGCTACGAGGTCATCAATTCGATGCTCTCGGAAGAGGCTGTGCTCGGTTTCGAATACGGCTATTCGCTGGCCCGACCCAATGCGCTGACGCTGTGGGAAGCGCAGTTCGGCGACTTCGCCAATGGCGCTCAGGTTGTCTTCGACCAGTTCATCTCTTCGGGTGAGCGCAAGTGGCTGCGCATGTCCGGCCTCGTCTGCCTGCTTCCGCATGGCTACGAAGGCCAGGGGCCGGAGCACTCTTCCGCCCGCCTGGAGCGCTGGCTGCAGATGTGCGCCGAAGACAACATGCAGGTCGCCAACTGCACGACGCCGGCGAACTACTTCCACATCCTGCGCCGTCAGCTGAAGCGCGACTTCCGCAAGCCGCTGATCCTGATGACGCCGAAATCGCTGCTGCGTCACAAGCGCGCGCAGTCAACCCTGGCCGACATGGCAGGCGAAACCGCCTTCCATCGCCTGCTCTGGGATGATGCGGTCGAGCAGGACGGCCCGATCAAGCTGCAGAAGGACGCCAAGATCCGTCGCGTCGTGCTGTGCACGGGCAAGGTCTATTACGATCTGTTCGAAGAGCGGGAAAAGCGCGGTATCGACGACGTCTATCTGCTGCGCGTCGAACAGCTCTATCCGTTCCCGGCCAAGGCGCTGATCAACATGCTGTCGCGCTTCAAGAATGCCGAGATGGTCTGGTGCCAGGAAGAGCCCAAGAACATGGGTGCATGGTCCTTCATCGAGCCCTATCTGGAATGGGTGCTGAACCATATCGATGCCAAGCATACCCGCGTTCGCTACACCGGACGCCCGGCTTCGGCTTCGCCGGCAACCGGCCTGATGTCGCGGCATCTGGCGCAGCTCGCCGCCTTCCTCGACGACGCGCTCGGCGATTGATATATAACGGTCCCGGTCAATCATGCCGGGACCGACTTTTACAGGCTTTCGGTCTTTCTGCAGCGGCGGGAAGACGCTGCTAAAACAGAACAGTCAATTCAGGATTGAAACAATGGCTAC
The DNA here is from genome assembly GCF_013184775.1 of Martelella sp. HB161492. Taxonomy (GTDB): domain Bacteria; phylum Pseudomonadota; class Alphaproteobacteria; order Rhizobiales; family Rhizobiaceae; genus Martelella. The sequence goes on along the minus strand of NZ_JAATVV010000001.1, from coordinate 105,098 downwards.
TGAAATCCGTGTTCCCACTCTGGGCGAATCCGTTACTGAAGCGACGGTCGGCACCTGGTACAAGAAGGTCGGCGACGCGATCGCTGTCGACGAACCGATCCTGGAACTGGAAACCGACAAGGTGACCATCGAAGTTCCGGCGCCGGCAGCCGGCACGCTGAGCGAAATCGTTGCCAATGAAGGCGACACGGTTGAACTGAACGCGCTTCTGGGTCAGATCGCCGAGGGCGCTGGTGCCGCTGCTGCTGCTCCGGCTGCCGCGGCTGCGCCTGCTGCTGCCCCGGCACCTGCCGCTGCGCCTGCTGCCACGGGCGAAATGCCGGCAGCACCGGCTGCCGCCAAGCTGATGGCGGAAAAGAATGTTGCCGCAGCGGATGTGGACGGTTCGGGCAAGCGTGGCCAGATCCTGAAGGGTGACGTGATCGCCGCTGTTGCCAAGGGCACGGCTGCACCGGCCGCTCCGGCTTCTGCCGCGCCGCGCGCGCCGTCTTCGGTCGAAGATGCGGCCCGCGAAGAACGCGTCAAGATGACCCGCCTGCGCCAGACGATTGCCAAGCGCCTGAAGGATGCCCAGAACACCGCAGCCATGCTGACCACCTATAATGAGGTGGACATGACGGCCGTGATGGAAATGCGCAACAAGTACAAGGACCTGTTCCTGAAGAAGCACAATGTGAAGCTTGGCTTCATGGGCTTTTTCACCAAGGCCGTCACCCATGCGCTGAAGGAACTGCCCGCGGTCAACGCCGAGATCGACGGCACGGACATCATCTACAAGAACTTCTGCAACATTGGTGTTGCCGTTGGTACCGACAAGGGCCTGGTCGTTCCGGTTGTGCGCGATGCCGACCAGATGTCGATTGCCGAGATCGAAGCCGATATCGCCCGCCTCGCCAAGGCTGCGCGCGACGGTCAGCTTTCCATGGCAGACATGCAGGGCGGTACCTTCACCATCACCAATGGCGGTATCTACGGCTCGCTGATGTCCTCGCCGATCCTGAACGCACCGCAGTCCGGTATTCTCGGCATGCACAAGATCCAGGAGCGCCCGATGGTCGTCAACGGCCAGATCGTCATCCGCCCGATGATGTATATCGCGCTGTCCTATGATCACCGCATGGTTGACGGCAAGGAAGCCGTGACCTTCCTGGTCCGCGTCAAGGAGAGCCTCGAAGATCCGGAACGCCTGGTTCTCGATCTCTGAAACCTGATTGCATTGGGGGCAGGACCATGAGCGTCGAATTTCTCATCACTGCGCTGGTCGTGGTCCTTATCCCCGGCACGGGTGTCGTCTACACCCTTGCTATCGGTCTCTCGCAGGGGCGGCGCGCTTCCATCGCCGCCGCCCTTGGCTGCACGATCGGCATTGTTCCGGCAATCGCCGCGTCGATCTTGGGGCTCGCCGCCCTGTTTCACACCAGTGCGATTGCCTTTCAGGCGGTCAAGATCGCCGGTGTCGCCTATCTCGTCTATCTGGCATGGATGACGCTGAAAGAGCGTGGCGCCATGGCGGTCTCATCCGCCGGCATGAAGACGCGCAGCATGGCTGGTGTCGTGCGCGACGGATTTCTGCTCAATATTCTGAACCCGAAGCTGTCGGTGTTTTTTCTCGCCTTTCTGCCGCAGTTCATCGATGCAGGGCGCGGCAGCGCGCTGTTGCAGATGCTGGAATTGTCTGCGACCTTCATGGTGATGACATTCATCGTCTTCGTCATTTATGGTCAGCTGTCGGCGCTGATGCGCGACCGCGTTCTTTCCAGCGAGCGGGTCATGGTCTGGATGCGGCGTTCGGTGGCGCTCGCCTTTGCCGGTTTCGGTTTGAAGCTGGCGCTCGCGCGGCAGTGACAGGTTCCAGTCGGAGGTTTAGAGCGTGCTGCATCAGTATCTGATCGAATTGGCATCATTGATGGCGGTGTTTTCATTCGCCATTGTCGCGCCGGGTGCCGATACGGCAATGGTGATCCGTCAGGCGGTGCTGCACGGGCGCAAGGCGGCTGTCCTGACCAGTTTCGGCATCGGCACCTCGCTGATGTTTCATGTCAGCTACACGATCCTTGGTCTTGGCCTGATCATTTCGAAATCGATTCTGCTGTTCAATATCGTCAAATGGCTGGGCGTTGCCTATCTCGTCTTTCTTGGCATCCAGTCACTGCGTGCCGGAAAGGTGTCGCTGCAGCAGGATGTTGCCGCAGTGCCGGCCGCCCGCCAAAGCGCCGGTCGCGCCTTTCTGCTCGGCTTTCTGGCCAATGCGCTGAACCCGAAACCGGTGATCTTCTTCCTGTCGATTTTCTCCGCCGTCGTCAGCCTGTCGACGCCCTCGGCGGTGAAATTCGGCTATGGGCTGGTGATGGCGAGCTGCCTGATCGCCTGGTTTGTCGGCGTTTCGCTGTTTTTGACGATGCCGCAGATGCGGGCGGGATTTGAACGGGCCAGCACATGGATCAACCGCGCCAGTGGCGCTGTGTTCATCGCCTTCGGGCTGAAGCTTGCCACAGAGAAGGCGGGCTGATGCGCAAGGCGGATTCGGTTTAACTGTTTTTCAAACGGGTGGACCATGGTATCGGGCGAAGCAGAAAGCATCGGTCCGGTCCGGTTCACCGGGATAAGAAGAGGAAGTTCCATGGCATATGATGTTGTAGTAATCGGATCCGGCCCTGGCGGCTATGTCTGCGCGGTCAAGGCCTCCCAGCTCGGGCTGAAGGTTGCCGTTGTCGAAAAGCGCGCCACCTATGGCGGAACCTGCCTCAATGTCGGCTGCATCCCCTCAAAGGCGCTGCTGCATGCCTCGGAAACCTACGCCCATGCGGCGCATGGCATGGAAAGCCTCGGCGTCAAGCTCGCCGGCGTCGAACTCGATCATGACAAGCTGATGGCCCACAAGGATAGCGTCGTGAAGTCGAATGTCGACGGCGTGGCCTTCCTGTTCAAGAAGAACAAGATCGATGCTTTCCAGGGCACCGGCAAGATCGTTTCTGCCGGCAAGGTTTCCGTGACGGCGGAAGATGGCGCGGTTCAGGAGATCGAAGCCAAGAATATTGTGATTGCCACCGGCTCGGACGTTGCCGGTATCCCCGGTGTGGCCGTTGATATCGACGAAGAAACCATCGTTTCCTCCACCGGCGCGATCGCTCTGAAGTCCGTACCGGAAAAGCTCGTCGTCGTCGGCGGTGGCGTGATCGGTCTGGAACTCGGCTCGGTCTGGTCGCGGCTCGGTGCCAAGGTCACGGTTGTCGAATATCTCGACAAGATACTCGGCCCGATGGACGGCGAAGTTTCCAAGCAGTTCCAGAAGATGCTGGCCAAGCAGGGGCTGGACTTCAAGCTGTCTGCCAAGGTGACCGCCGTCGAAAAGGCCGAGAAGGGCGCCAAGGTGACCTTTGAGCCGGTCAAGGGCGGGGATGCGGAAACGCTGGAAGCCGATATCGTTCTGGTCTCGACCGGCCGCAAGCCCTATACGGCTGGCCTTGGCCTCGAAGAGGCTGGTGTGAAGCTTGATGAACGCGGCCGGGTTGAGATCGACCATCACTTCAAGACCAATGTCGACGGGATCTATGCCATCGGTGACGTCGTCAAGGGCCCGATGCTGGCGCACAAGGCCGAAGACGAAGGTGTCGCTCTGGCCGAAATCCTGACCGGTCAGGCAGGTCATGTGAATTACGACGTGATTCCGAGTGTTGTCTACACCCAGCCCGAAGTGGCTGCCGTCGGCAAGACCGAGGAAGAGCTGAAAGCTGCGGGGATCGCCTACAATTCGGGCAAGTTCCCCTTCATGGCCAATGGTCGCGCCCGCGCCATGGAAGCGACGGACGGTTTCGTCAAGGTTCTGGCTGACAAGGCTACGGATCGCGTCCTCGGTGTTCACATCGTTGGCTTCGGCGCCGGTGAAATGATCCACGAAGCGGCTGTGCTGATGGAATTTGGCGGCTCGTCGGAAGATCTGGGGCGCACCTGCCACGCGCATCCGACCATGTCGGAGGCCGTCAAGGAAGCCGCCATGGCCACCTTCTTCAAGCCGATCCATCTGTAATCAGACGGCTAAATTAGTGAAGACGAAAATGCGGCTTGCCTTGCAGGCCGCATTTTTATTAACTGGCGACGCATCTATCTCTTTGAAAAATCGGAGAAAAATAGTGTCTGCCACTCCACTTTCCTTCTCACTGTCGCAACGCATCCTTCACTGGGCGATGATGCTGTTGATTTTCTTCAATCTAATCTTCTCGGACGGAATGGAACATTGGTCCCGGCTGGTCTCGAGCGGCCAGACGGCGACGGCAGACGAGATATCGTCGGCCAATATCCATGCTTATGTCGGCATTGCGATTCTCGTTCTGGCACTGCTGCGGCTGGCACTCCGGCTTAGCCGCGGCGTTCCGGCCGAGCCCGAGCAGGAGCCGCCGGTTCTGCAGCTTGCCGCCCGGATTGCCCACTGGACCTTCTACATCCTGTTCATCCTGATGCCGGTCAGCGGCATGCTGGCCTATTATGGCGGTGTCGATATTGCGGGTGAAGTCCATGGCGGGCCGCTGAAGGTCCTGCTCTGGGCGCTGATCGTGGCGCATGTTGCGGCGGTGGTCGTGCATCAATATTGGTGGAAGTCGGATGTGTTGCGGCGAATGACGCGCGGCTGATCGCGCCTGTTTGTCGTGGGACGGCGTGATGCGAATGTAACGAATTGTTGCTAAACTTTGATGTTGTTTCGTTAAAAAGAATTAATATTCATTTTTTCTTTTTTCGACTCTTTTACTCTTGAAGAAAAACTATGTCAGCTCCAAATTAAACTCAGACGGTCGGTAAGGCCGCATTGAGCGAAAACCCAAGGAGACTGAAATGAAAAAGATTATTGCCGCATCTGCTATTGCCCTGATCGCTGGCGCCAGTGCAGCCTTTGCTGCCCAGCCGATGGTCGAACAGTCCCCGGCACAGGTCGCCGCCGAGCGTCAGGCTCCGGTGGGATCATTGATTTCCGTTCAGAGTCAGGACCTTGTCGGGAAGCCGATGGTGAAGACCTATCGTGTCGGCCCGAATAGCACATTCAAGCTCGTTGATACGCAGCAGCATCTCGATTCTGCCCATTAAGGCAAAACCGACTGACAGTCAGGAAGAAGGCCCCGCAGGGAAACTTTGCGGGGCCTTCTTCATTTCTCGTGCCAAATAGGGTGATCAATCAGTATTGATTATGATTTTATTGCGTAATTTTTTTCTGAATATTGGTATATATATAATAGGTTCGAAATATATCTGGATATGGTTCATGAGCATCTTACCAAAAGATAATTGATACAGGAGATGATCATGAAGAAATTGGTTGTGATGTCGGTTCTCGCTTTCACGGTTAGTGCTGGTGCGTGTTTTGCTGCCGCGGACGCTTCGGAAAAGAGTGTGGCCGAGGTTGCGCTTGCAAAGCTGGCAAAGGTTGGCGATCTGGTGTCGGTTGAGGCAAAGGACTTGATGGACGAGGACGTTGTGAAGACCTATCGCGTCGGTGACAACGGCACGTTCAAGCTGGTTGACATGCACGCTCAGCGGCACTGATCGCTGTCATTGACGGTGACCAAAGCCCCGCAGTCCGGCTGCGGGGCTTTTTGTTATCCGGCTGTCTGGGGCGCTGCGACTTTCAGTGCCGTTTCAGCCACGTGGATGGGCGCGGTCATAGATCTCGAGCAGCCGGCCCGTATCCACGCCGGTATAGATCTGCGTGGTTGACAGGCTGGCATGGCCGAGCAGCTCCTGGATGGTTCTGAGGTCGCCGCCTGCGGCCAGAAGATGTGTGGCGAAGGAATGGCGCAGTGCATGCGGCGTGGCTGTATCCGGCAGTCCGAGCGCCCCGCGCATGGCCTGCATCTCACGCTGGATGATCGCGGGTTGAAGCGGCTTGCCTTTTTCGCCGCGAAACAGTGCTTCCTCGGGTCCGGGCGTATAGGGGCAGAGGTGCATATAGTCCTCGACGCTTTTCCGGACGATTTCGAGCAGGGGAACCAGCCGTGTCTTGTTGCCCTTGCCATGGATGCGCAGTGCGGTCGGCTGACCGGCAAATGCACCGGGCGTCAGGCCGAGCGCTTCGGAGATGCGCAGGCCCGCACCATAGAGCAGGCAGAAGACGGCGGCGTTGCGGGCGGCAATCCAGGGTTCTTCGGCGCGCTGAGTGGCCGCCTGGGTCACAAGAATCGCCTCATCGCGCGCCAGAGGCTTTGGCAACGACTTCGGCTGACGCGGTGAACGCATGGCGCGCGCGCCGGCCGCATTGGCAAGGCCCTTTTTTTCCAGCCAGCGCAGGAAGGAGCGCAGGCCCGCCAGCTCGCGGCCCAGCGTTCGTGCCTCCACGCCGCTCTTGCGGCGAAAAGCCAGATAGGCACGAAGATCGGAAGGTCTGAGCGTGGCAATGTCGTCAAGATGGACAGGGTGGGCCAGATGGCCGCAGAGGAACTGCAGAAACTGCCGTGTATCACGCTCATAGGCGATCAGGGTGTTGTCGGACAGTCGGCGTTCGTCCGTCAGCGATGACAGCCAGTCTTGACGAAGCGCATTCAATGCCGCATCAGCGGGAACGAGAAATGTTTCCATGCGTTGACGGTCCAAGGATTTTCTTGCTGGTTGACGATTTTGCAGTAAAGTGTGTTAGCAAAAAGCTAACGGATCAGAGGGAGGTGTCATTGTTCTTTCATATTGAAATAACATATAATTCCTCCGAGGGATGCGGGAATTACAATGGCGCGTCGTGAGTCATCATCAGCCCTGGCGCAGTTCGCCGAGGCGATTGCCCTGGTGTCCCAGGGGCGACCCGGTCATATCGTCGATACCCTGATTGCCGAGCGTGGTCAGAAGATTGTCCACAGCCCTTTCTGGCCGGTCATGCGACCCTTTCTCTATGCCATGCTCGGTTACGGGCGGGCGATAGAATTTGCCAATGACACCCAGTCCATGGGTGGCTATCAGGTGATGGAATATCTCAGCAACAAGCTGAAGCTCGATATCAATTGCCAGCAGCGTGACCGGATTCCGGCAAGCGGTGGTTTTCTGATGGTCTCCAATCACCCGACCGGCATTGCCGATGGTGTGGCGGTGTTCGATCTGCTGAAGGATCGCCGGCCGGACATGATGTTCTTCGCCAACAGGGATGCCGTCCGGGTCAATCCGCGCCTTGTCGAGATGGTGATTCCGGTGGAATGGCGCGAGGAGTTCAAGAGCAAGCTCAAGGCGCGTGAGACGCTGCAGGTCACCAACCGGGCCATCAAGGAGGAGAAGGCGACCGTGCTGTTCCCCTCCGGACGGATTGCCTACTGGGCCAATGGCAAGCTCAATGAGCGCCCCTGGAAGACCTCCGCCGTCGGATTTGCGCGCAAATACAATCTGCCGGTGCTGCCGGTGAATCTGAAGGCACGCAATTCCGGCCTGTTCTACTGGTTCGCCAAATGGTCGACCGAGCTTCGCGACATGACCGTGTTTCATGAACTGCTCAACAAGAAGGGCGACCGGTTCGACTTCACCATCGGCAACATGATCATGCCTGATCAGCTGGATGGTGATCCGCAGGCGGCCACGGCGGCGCTGGAATATCACACTGTTCATGCGCTGGCTGACAATCCGGACGCCGTCTTCTCTTTCAAGTCCGCCGCTTGAGGTGGTGTTGCCTGTTTTGTGATGTCTGCTGCTTCACTTTCGGGCCCATGACCGGCAATCTCAAAGGCCAATGACAAAAGAACTGCTCGATCTTTTTGGTGAAGCACCGGTGTTGAAGCGAACGGTGCCCGTCCTCGTGCCTTTGCCTGTTCAGGGGCCCTATTCCTATGCCGTGCCCGAAGGCATGGCGGTGCAGCCGGGCAGTATCGTTCAGGTGCCGGTGGGGCCGCGCCAGCTGATCGGCGTTGTCTGGGATGAGGGCGATGGCGGCGGCGTCGATCCCAAAAAGCTGCGCCCGATCAGCCATGTGTTCGACTGCCCGCCGGTTTCGGATGACATGCGCCGTTTCATCGACTGGGTGGCGGCCTATACATTGTCGCCTCCGGGTCTGATTGCCCGCATGGCGATGCGCGCACCGGCAGCGCTTGAGCCGGAGCCGATGGTCGAGGGGCTGGTGCTGACGGACGCACGTCCGGAACGGCTGACGCCGGCGCGCGCCCGCGTTCTGGAGCTGGCTGAGAATGGCACGGGCTGGACACGGCTCGGTCTGGCCCGGGCGGCGGGCGTGACGCCCAGCGTCGTCGACGGGCTGATGAAGGCAGGGGTCTTCGATACGGAATTTCTGCCGCCGCCGCCGGTTGTTGCCGCGCCCGATGCCGATCATGCGCCAGCCGATCTGATCGGTGATCAGCGTGAGGCGGGAGAGGCGCTGCGCAATGCTGCGGCACAACATGTCTTTTCGGTTTCGCTGATTGATGGCGTTACCGGTTCCGGCAAGACCGAAGTCTATTTCGAGGCGATCGCCGAAACGCTGAAACGGGGCAAGCAGGTGCTGATCTTGCTGCCGGAGATCGCGCTGACGGCGGCCTTTCTCGAGCGTTTCGAGGATCGCTTTGGCGCAAAGCCCGGTGAATGGCATTCCGATCTTCCGCCGCGCATGCGCGAAAAGGTCTGGCGTCAGACCGCGGAGGGGGAGATCCGGGTTGTGGCGGGTGCGCGCTCGGCTCTGTTCCTGCCTTTTTCCGATCTCGGGCTGATCATCGTCGATGAAGAACATGACCCCGCCTACAAGCAGGAGGACCGGGTCTTCTACAATGCCCGCGACATGGCGGTTGTCAGGGCGCGGATCGGCGGCTTTCCGGTGGTTCTGGTGTCTGCAACGCCGTCGGTTGAAAGTCAGGTCAATGCACTGGCTGGCCGCTATGAACGGATCCATCTGCCCGGCCGTTATCGCGAAGCCGCGCTGCCGGATCTCAGAACGGTCGATCTCAGGCGCCATCCGCCGGCACGCGGCGGTTTTCTGTCGCCGGTTCTTCTGGAGGAAATGGGCAAGACAGTCGGGCGCGGGGAGCAGGCGCTGCTGTTCCTCAACCGGCGTGGCTATGCGCCGCTGACGCTGTGCCGGGTCTGCGGCCATCGCTTCCAGTGCCCGAACTGCGCCAGCTGGCTGGTGGAGCACCGCTTTCGCGGTCAGCTGATGTGCCATCACTGCGGCTATGCCGAGCGTGTGCCGGAAGCCTGCCCGGAATGCGGTACGCTCGATCATCTGGCGGCCTGCGGGCCGGGGGTCGAGCGAATCGCCGAGGAGGCGGAGAAGCATTTCCCGGAAAAGCGGATCATCGTCCTGTCGTCCGATCTTGCCGGTGGCGTCAAGCGGCTGAGACTGGAGCTTGAGGCTGTTGCCAGGGGCGAGGCGGATATCGTCATCGGCACGCAGCTGGTGGCCAAGGGGCATAACTTCCCGCTGATCACGCTGGTGGGGGTTGTCGATGCTGATATCGGCCTGTCCAATGGCGATCCGCGGGCGGCGGAGCGGACCTTCCAGCTTCTGTCGCAGGTGACGGGCCGGGCCGGGCGGACCGGGCGCAAAAGCCTGGGCCTCATTCAGACCTACCAGCCGATGCATCCGGTGATGCAGGCCATCGTCTCCGGCGACGCGGAGGCCTTTTACGAGCGCGAGATCAACGAGCGCGAAAAGGGCGGATTGCCCCCCTTTGGCCGGCTTGCCGCGGTGATCATCTCGGCCGATACCCGGCAGGATGCCGAGCAGCATGCGCGGGGCTTGCGCGCGGCGGCGCCCTTTGTGCCGACAATTGCTATTCTCGGGCCGGCAGAAGCGCCGCTTGCGCTGGTCAGGGGACGCCATCGTTTCCGGCTGCTGGTGCATGGTCGGCGCGGCGACGATATCCAGTCCTATCTGGCGACAATGATCGCGAATGGTCCAAAAGAGCGGGGTTCTGTTCATGTTCAGCTTGACATTGATCCCCAAAGCTTCCTCTAACTAATAAACATAAAAGCTGGTTGCCTGGTGGCGACGGGCGGGTGGTATGCAAGGATGTGGAGGAGATGATGAGTCTTTACTGGCCTGACAGTTTTGTCGGACAGGTTGCGCTTTTCATGGCAATCGTGATTTTCGTTTGGGGACTGATTGTCGCGCTCGCGCCTCTGCGCCTGCTGGCCATGGCCGGCTTTTCCGGCCTGCGCGAAGAGAATATGCAGAGCATTCAGGTGCGCTCCTTTATCGGCGGCGCCTATGCTGGCCTTTCGCTGATGGCGCTGCTTTTCAATCAACAGATGGTTTACCGCACGATCGGGCTGGCGCTGATTTTCGGCTTTCTGACCCGGCTGTTGTGGATGGCGACGCTCAAGGATCGGTCGGTGCGCGGTGGCATCTTTCTGGTCCTTCAGATCGTAGGGGGCGTATTCATGCTGCTTTACGGTCTGGGATGGTTCTGACAGGCGCTCTTTTAGAGCTCTGTTTTTGATCATATTCTACTTATGTCCCAGAAAGCTCACAGAGGCCTTGAAAGCGGGTAAACCTGTGTTGCGAGGGAGGGTTTCCTGTGCTAGACGGAGGCCGACTATTGAAAGAGCAAGGCCGTTTTTTTGCTGTTTCTCGGGGATATACTGATCGTTTTCAGGTCACTTGTCCGCATGGGGAGCGGGGTAAGGGTGGCCTTAGGTTTGAGGGGATTAAGTGCCTGTGACAGACGCATCGCAACCCGTTTCCGACGTGGCGCGGCGTTACGCCGTTTCGCTATTCGAGCTCGCTGAAGAAGCCGGCAGCATCGATGAGACCGGCGCTGCGCTTCAGATCATCGAATCGCTTGACCAGAAAAGTGCGGATTTCCGCCGTCTTATCGCAAGCCCCGTATTCAGCGCCGACGAACAGTCCCGCGCGATCGTGGCTGTGCTTGATAAGGCTGGCGTTTCAGGCCTGGCTGCCAATTTCGTCAAGCTGGTCGCCAGAAACCGCAGGCTTTTTGCCCTTCCGGGCATGATTGCCGCCTATAAGTCGCTTGTGGCTGAAAAGCGCGGCGAACTCACGGCGGACGTGACGGTCGCGCATGCGCTGACCAAGGAACAACAGGAAGAATTGAAGACGGCGCTGAAAGGTGTCACGGGCAAGAATGTAAGTCTTTCCCTGACCGAGGATGCTTCGCTTCTCGGCGGCATGATCGTTAAGGTCGGTGCACGCCAGATCGATACATCCCTGCGTACGAAACTCTCCAAACTTAAGCTTTCACTGAAAGAGGTTGGCTGATGGATATCCGGGCCGCGGAAATTTCCGCAATTCTGAAAGAGCAGATCAAAAATTTCGGCGAGGAGGCAGAAGTCTCGGAAGTCGGCCAGGTCCTTTCGGTTGGTGACGGTATTGCTCGTGTTTACGGTCTGGACAATGTGCAGGCTGGTGAAATGGTTGAATTCGCCTCCGGCGTGCAGGGCATGGCTCTGAACCTGGAAGCGGATAATGTCGGTGTTGTTGTTTTCGGTTCTGACCGGGATATCGGCGAAGGCGACGTCGTCAAGCGGACCGGCGCCATCGTTGACGTTCCTGTCGGTCCGGGTCTGCTCGGCCGCGTTGTTGATGCGCTGGGTAACCCGATTGACGGCAAGGGCCCGATCGTTGCCGATCAGCGTTCGCGCGTCGACGTCAAGGCACCGGGCATCATTCCGCGCAAGTCGGTGCATGAGCCGATGTCGACCGGTCTTAAGGCCGTCGATGCTCTGATCCCGATCGGCCGCGGCCAGCGCGAGCTCGTCATCGGCGACCGCCAGACCGGCAAGACCGCGATCATTCTCGACACCTTCCTGAACCAGAAGCCGATCCACGCTTCCGGTCCGGATTCGGAAAAGCTCTATTGCATCTATGTCGCCGTCGGCCAGAAGCGTTCGACCGTCGCCCAGTTCGTGAAGGTGCTCGAAGAGCGCGGCGCGCTGGAATATTCGGTCGTGATCGCGGCGACCGCCTCCGATCCGGCTCCGATGCAGTATATCGCGCCCTTCGCCGGCTGCGCGATCGGCGAATATTTCCGCGATAACGGCATGCATGCCCTGATCGCTTATGATGACCTTTCCAAGCAGGCTGTGGCCTATCGCCAGATGTCGCTGCTGCTGCGCCGCCCGCCGGGCCGTGAAGCCTATCCAGGTGACGTTTTCTACCTGCATTCGCGTCTTCTGGAACGTGCTGCCAAGCTCTCCGAAGATCGTGGCGCAGGTTCGCTGACGGCGCTGCCGGTCATCGAAACCCAGGGCAACGACGTTTCGGCCTTCATTCCGACCAATGTGATCTCGATCACGGATGGTCAGATCTTCCTTGAAACCGATCTGTTCTATCAGGGTATCCGTCCGGCCGTTAACGTTGGTCTGTCGGTGTCGCGCGTTGGTTCGTCGGCCCAGATCAAGGCGATGAAGCAGGTTGCCGGCTCGATCAAGGGTGAGCTTGCTCAGTATCGCGAAATGGCGGCCTTCGCCCAGTTCGGCTCCGACCTTGATGCCGCGACCCAGCGCCTGCTGAACCGCGGTGCGCGTCTGACCGAGCTTTTGAAGCAGCCGCAGTTCTCGCCGCTGAAGACCGAAGAACAGGTTGCTGTCATTTACGCCGGCGTGAACGGCTATCTTGACAAGCTGCCGGTCAATCAGGTCGGCAAGTTCGAGCAGGGGCTTCTGGGCTATCTGCGCGGTGAAGCCAGCGACGTTCTGGAGGGTATTCGGACCCAGAAGGCGCTGAATGATGAACTGAAGGGCAAGCTCAAGGCGGCTATTGAAGCATTCGCCAAGAACTTCTCCTGAAACCGGGTGCTAGAGCGAGGATCGTGAATCCATGGCTTCATTGAAGGATCTGAAGCTTCGCATTGCCTCGGTGAAGGCGACGCAGAAGATCACCAAGGCGATGCAAATGGTCGCCGCGGCGAAGCTGCGTCGTGCTCAGGAGGCTGCGGAGCATGCGCGGCCCTATTCGGAGCGCATGAGCAAGGTGATGGCTGACCTTTCGGTCGCCGTCGGCAATGGCGAGGATGTGCCGGCCCTGATGAAGGGTAATGGCAAGGACAATGTCCATCTCCTCGTTGTCTGCACCGCTGAACGCGGTCTTTGCGGCGGCTTTAACTCGTCGATCGCGCGTTTTGCCCGCGATCACGCCCGCAAGCTGATTGCCGAGGGCAAGACGGTCAAGCTATTCTGCGTCGGTCGCAAGGGCTTTGACGCGCTGCGCCGGGAGTTTGGCGAGCTGGTGGTGGAACGCGCGGATCTGCGCGAAGTCCGCAAGATCGGCTTTTCGAATGCCGAGGACATCGGCAATCGCATCATGAAAATGTTTGCGGATGGCGCGTTTGACGTCTGCACGCTGTTTTATGCTGAATTCAAGTCGGTCATCTCGCAGGTGCCGACCGGTCTGCAGCTGATCCCGGCGGCAGCACCGGAGACCGCCGACGTGGCGGGCGCGGAAGCGACAACGCCTTATGAATATGAGCCGGATGCGGAAAGCATTCTGACCCGGCTTGTGCCGCTCAACATCCGGGTGCAGATTTTCCGGGCGCTGCTCGAAAATGTGGCCGGTGAGATGGGCGCCAAGATGTCGGCGATGGATAATGCGACGCGCAATGCCGGTGAGATGATCGACAAGCTGACGCTGTCCTACAACCGTCAGCGTCAGGCACAGATCACCACGGAACTGATTGAGATTATTGCGGGCGCCGAGGCGCTCTGACACTAAAAAGAGGGTTTTGACATGGCTGAGGCCTCTGTCGGTAAAGTAACGCAGATCATCGGCGCCGTCGTGGACGTAGCTTTCGACGGTGAGCTGCCGAAGATCTTGAATGCGCTTGAAACCGAAAATAACGGTCATCGTCTCGTGCTTGAGGTTGCCCAGCACCTCGGCGAGAATGAAGTCCGTACCATCGCCATGGATGCGACCGAAGGTCTCGTTCGCGGTCAGAAGGTAACCAATACTGGCGTTCCGATTTCGGTTCCGGTCGGTGAAGCAACGCTTGGCCGAATCCTGAACGTGATCGGCGAGCCGGTTGATGAACTCGGCGCGGTGGAAACAACCGAGCGCCGCGGCATCCATCAGGAAGCTCCGCCCTATATCGAACAGTCGACCGAAGCCGAGATCCTGGTTACGGGCATCAAGGTCGTCGACCTCTTGGCACCTTACGCCAAGGGCGGCAAGATCGGCCTGTTCGGCGGCGCCGGCGTTGGCAAGACGGTTCTGATTCAGGAACTGATCAACAACATCGCCAAGGCGCATGGTGGTTATTCGGTGTTTGCCGGCGTTGGTGAGCGTACCCGCGAAGGCAACGACCTCTATCACGAAATGATCGAGTCGAATGTTAACGTCGATCCGCACAAGAACAACGGCTCTGCAGCCGGTTCCAAGTGCGCACTGGTCTATGGTCAGATGAATGAGCCTCCGGGTGCCCGTGCCCGCGTCGCGCTGTCCGGTCTGACGATTGCTGAATCGTTCCGCGATCAGGGTCAGGACGTTCTGTTCTTCGTCGACAACATCTTCCGCTTCACCCAGGCCGGTTCAGAAGTTTCGGCTCTGCTTGGCCGTATTCCTTCGGCCGTTGGCTATCAGCCGACCCTGGCAACCGACATGGGCGCCCTGCAGGAGCGTATTACCTCGACCACCAAGGGTTCGATCACCTCGGTGCAGGCCATTTACGTGCCCGCCGACGACTTGACCGACCCGGCGCCGGCGACCTCCTTTGCCCACCTTGACGCAACGACGACGCTGAACCGTTCGATCGCTGAAAAGGGCATTTACCCGGCTGTTGACCCGCTCGATTCGACCTCGCGCATGCTGGACCCGCTGATTGTCGGTGAAGAGCATTATGGGGTTGCCCGTGCCGTTCAGTCGACGCTGCAGCGCTACAAGTCGCTGCAGGACATCATCGCTATCCTCGGCATGGATGAGCTTTCGGAAGAAGACAAGCTGACGGTTGCCCGCGCCCGCAAGATCGAGCGCTTCCTGTCGCAGCCTTTCCACGTCGCCGAAGTCTTCACCGGTTCGCCGGGTGTTCTGGTGTCGCTGGAAGACACGATCCGCTCGTTCAAGGGGCTGGTCGAGGGTGAGTATGACCACCTTCCGGAAGCTGCGTTCTATATGGTCGGCACGATCGAGGATGCGGTCGAGAAGGCCAAGAAGCTTGCGGCTGCCGCCTGATCCGAACAGGGTTTTGCGCTGACCGGACAGGATCTGGTGGGCGCGGACCAAACGCCCGGACGATAATGATTGCGCTTGGACCGGCTGTCACGTCTGAAGCCATGGTCGCCGGGAAAACAGACAAGAGACGAGAGCACAATGGCTGACACGCTGATTTTCGAACTTGTTTCCCCGGAACGCCTTCTTGCTTCGGCGGAAGTCAGCTCTGTGGTCATTCCGGCAAGCGAAGGCGAAGTAACCGTGATGGCGCATCATGCGCCGATGATGACGACGCTGAAGGCCGGCATGGTCAAGTTCCGCAAACCGGAAGGTGATGTGGTGCAGTTCCTGGTGTTTGGCGGGTTTGCCGACATCCAGGGCGAAAATTGCACGGTGCTGGCTGAATCGGCGGTTCCGGTCGGTGAGGCAAGCAACGCGATTGAACGGCGCATCAAGCAGCTGCGCGCCGATTTGGAACATGCCCAGCACGAAAAGAAGAGTGCTATCGAGCAGCTGCTGGGTGAACTGACCCAGCTGAACAAGACGGTTCTGCCAGCCTGATCAAGGCTTTTTGCAGAATACAGGAACCGCTGCTGTCCGGCAGCGGTTTTTTTGTTGAGCGGGTACAGGCGTGCGGCGCCCATGAAGACGGGGCGGGCCGGTGATACGGTGTGTTCTGCGCTTGGAAATTCGCAGTTCTGATCTAGATTGTAGCCTAGACGATGTTTTTGCAGGTCTTGGAGATCAGACGTCTGTCTCCTGAATAAAAAGTGAGACCAGTGTTGCCACACAATCGGAAGAACAGGTTACGCCTTCGGCAGCTCAGGCGTGGTGGCTGGCCATATCTGTTTATTAGTCTTGGCGCGGTCTGCATCTTGGCTCTTCTCATAAGGGTCAATTCGTTTGAGCATCTCTACCGGTTCTCCCGGGCGCATGAAAGCTGGCAGCTCGATGAGTTTTTCACCGCTCTGATGGTCGCGTCCATTGCGCTGGCTGTCCAACTGATCATCCGTGCGGGCAAGTTGCGCCGTGAGGTGCAGCGGCGGCGGCTCGCCGAGAGCAAGGCGGCGATGATGGCGCGGCATGATCCGCTGACTGGGCTTGCCAATCGGCGGCTGTTTGAGGAGGAATGCGGCCGCCGGATGGTCAGGGCGCGACGGCGCAATCACGTTCTGGCGCTGATCTTTCTCGATCTCGATCGCTTCAAGCAGGTGAATGACAATCTTGGCCATAGCGTTGGCGACCAGCTGCTGCAGGCGCTGGCTGAGCGGTTGAGCGGCGCGTTGCGGCCCTATGATTTCGTCGCCCGTCTCGGTGGCGACGAGTTCGCGATCATTCTGGATGAGGAAGTTGACGACGAGCTTGTCGCTGGTCTGTCGCAGAGGATCCTGACCGCCGTGGCCCGCCCGGTCCGGGCCGGCGGGCGGGTGATCGATACCACGGTAAGCCTGGGTGTTGCCATGTATCCGCAGGACGCTTCAGACTGGCAGACGCTGATCCAGCGCGCCGATATTGCGATGTATCAGGCGAAAGCCGCCGGTCGCAATCGCTGCGCCTATTTTGATGCCTTGCTCGACAAGCGGATCCGCGAGCGTCTGACGCTTGAGGAGGAACTGCGCAAGGGGCTGGCGCGCGGTGAGGTCGTGCCATTCTACCAGCCGATCATCAATCTCGATGATGAAAGCGTGAACGCGGTGGAAGTGCTGGCGCGATGGCAAAATCCACGACTCGGCTTTCTTGAGGCGGGGCAGTTCATACCGGTCGCCGAAGATGCCGGGTTGATAGACGAGCTCTATCTGCATCTGCTGCGCACGGCCTGCCGCGATGCCCAGTCATGGGCCTCTGAGACCCCGATTGCCGTCAATGTCGCGCCCGGCCAGCTACGGCATCTGACATTCTGCGAGAAAACCATCGCCGTTCTTCATGAAACCGGCTTGCCGGCCTCGCGGCTCGAACTGGAGATCACGGAGACCGCGCTGGTGGAGAATATCGAGACGGCGCATGCCAATATTTCGCGGCTGACATCCGTTGGCGTCCGCATCGTTCTGGATGATTTCGGTACCGGCTATTCAAGCCTCAGGCATTTGCGCGAGTTTCCGTTCGATCGGGTCAAGATCGACCGTTCCTTCGTGATGGGGCTTGGGCAGAACGAGGAGAGCGAGAAGATCTTCCGCTCCATGCTCGGTCTTTGCGCCACCCTCGGTCTGCCGACCGTGGCGGAGGGTATCGAAGCTGAAGATCAGGCAGAGTGGATCCGGCATCAAGGCGGTGTGTCCGGGCAGGGTTATCTCTATTCCCGCCCGGTTCCGGCGCAATCCATTGCCGCGATCCTTGACAGACCGAAAGGTCGCTGAGCGATCAGGCGGACAGGTCGATAATGCCGCAATCGCCAGCGTCCGAGGCGAAGGCAAGGCGCTTGCCGCTCGGGTCCCAGGACATGCCCGTAATCGCACCCTTGCCGGGGCGCCGCATCAGCGCTTCCTTTTCGTCGGCAAGCCGGACCGCAAGCACCATGCCGTCAATGAAGCCGATCGCCAGAACTTCGTCGCTCGGGTGGAATGCGACGCTGGTGACCATGATATCGGCACGTGTCCCAAGCTCCAGCGGAGCCTTGCCCATCGGGCCGTCCTTGCCGGCAAACGGCCAGACAATGGCGGCGGGTGCGCCGGACGTGGCGAGCCATTTGCCGCGTGGCGACCACGACCAGGATTTCACCTTGGCCGGATAGCCGGACATGCGCATATGGCGGGCCTCCGTGCCCGGCTTGACGTCGAGCTTCCAGCCATGCAGCGCGTTTTCCTGCATCGATGTCACGAGAAAACGGCCATCCGGCGAGAAGCAGGCCATGATATGCGCCCCCTTCCAGTCAAGATCGACCGGCGGCGCGCTTGTGGTGACCCAGTGCAGGGAGGCACCGTTGTAGCGCGCTGCCGCGATCCGCAGACCCTTCGGCGCGAAAGCGATGGCTTCGACGCTGCGCGCCTCGGTGAAGACCTGTTCCGTACCGTTGAGCACGACATGGCTTTCCTTGCCGAGCCCATAGGCGACGGCGCCCTGCGGGCCGGCAGCCACCACGGAAATCCACTTGCGCGGCTGGGAAGCGATCTCCGTAACGGTCCCATCGGCGTTGATGCGCAGGACGCGGCCATCTTCACCGCCGGTAACCAGGCTCGGGCTGAAAGGGTCACGAATGCAGGTCAGAAGCCCGTCATGGGCCTCTGTCGCCTTGGCGCCGTCATCAAGGCGATGAATGACGCCGCTGGCGCTGGCGAAGAACGGAACGTCGCCGACATAATGCGCGGCGACGATGTGATCTTCGAGATCAAAAGGCGCGACACTGGCCATCAGTGCGCTGCCTCGCAGGCGTGGAAGGTCTTCTCAAGTTTTTCGGCGTCAAGCTCGCGACCAATGAAGACCAGCCGGCTTTCGTGGCGCTCGCCGTCCTTCCAGGCGCGCTGGTGGTCGCCCTCGATGATCATATGTACGCCCTGAACGACATAGCGCTCCGGATCGTTCTTGAAGGCCAGAATGCCCTTCAGGCGGAGAATATTCGGTCCCTGATTCTGGGTGACCGACTGGATCCACGGGAAGAAGCGGTTCGGATCGAGTTCACCGGCGCGAAGCGATACCGAGGTCACGGTGATGTCGTGGTGGTCCGACATGCCATGATGATGGTGGTCGTGATCATGATCATGATCATGATGATCGTGGTGGTGGTGGTCATGATCATGATGGTCGTGATGATGATGGTCGCAATCGGGTCCGCAGACGTGATCCGGATCATCGTGGTCGAGAAAATGCGGATCGTTCTCCAGAACATGCTTCAGGTCGAAGGCGCTCTGGTTGAGAACCTTGGAGAGGTCGATGCTCGAACGCTCGGTCCTGTGGATGCGCGCCGAAGGGTTGATGGCGCGGATCAGGCTTTCAACATTGGCAAGCTCTTCGGGCGTCACGAGATCGGTCTTGTTCAGAAGCACGATGTCGGCAAAGGCGATCTGGTCCTCGGCCTCGCGGCTGTCCTTCAGTCGCAGCGGCAGATGCTTGGCATCGACCAGCGTGACAACGGCGTCGAGCGCGGTCTTGGTGCGCACGTCATCGTCCATGAAGAAGGTCTGCGCTACCGGAACCGGATCGGCAAGGCCGGTGGTTTCGATGATGATCCCGTCGAAGCGGCGCGGACGGCGCATCAGGCCTTCGACAACGCGGATCAGGTCACCGCGAACCGTGCAGCAGACACAGCCATTGTTCATTTCGTAGATTTCTTCGTCGGATTCGACAATCAGGTCGTTATCAATGCCGATCTCGCCGAATTCGTTGACGATGACGGCATATTGCTTGCCGTGATTTTCGGAAAGGATGCGGTTGAGAAGCGTGGTCTTTCCAGAGCCCAGATAACCGGTCAGAACGGTAACCGGAATGGGCGACGTCGTTTGCGTGTCTGTCATGGCAAATTCCTTGAGATTTTGAAGACCTATATAAGATTTGGTGAACCTGGGGGCAAGGCGGCTCTCGGGATTGATCGGCTGAACCTGTCACCTATTGCCGTCTGCAGCCTCCCGGCGGATTGCATTCGCAGCCATGGCGGAAAAAGCATGGGGCCGACTGTAGGTATTCGTGCTGTGAACTGGCATATCGGTGGAAAAGCCTGCGAAATGACGTTCTTTTCATGCGAAGAGGACTTTTATGTTGAAAATTTGATCAAAACTGATTTAAAAATTTTAATTGGGTGCCGGCGCACAGTTCCGCCACCGGATAAGAGTTCAGGTCTCTGAGGAGCGGAATGCATGGCGCAAAAGGTAAAACTCTCGACGATCGCTGAATCGCTTGGAATTTCCACGGCAACGGTATCGCTGGCCCTCAGGGACAGTCCGCTTGTCGCGGCAGCGACACGGGAGCGGATCAAGGAGCAGGCCCGCGCGCTCGGCTATATCTACAACCGCCGCGCCGCGTCGCTCAGAACATCGCGTTCGGGCATTATCGGCGTTGTCGTTCACGACATCATGAACCCGTTTTACGGTGAGATCCTGAAGGCGATCGAGAGTGAGCTCGACCGCAACCAGCATACATTCATTCTCTCAAACCATTATGATTCGGTCGAAAAACAGCGCAATTTCATCGAAACCCTGCTGCAGCTTGGTGGCGATGGCGTCATCATGTCGCCCGCGATCGGAACACCGCCGGAAGATGTGATGCTGGCCGAGGACAATGGCATGCCGGCCATTTTTGTCGCCCGTTCCATGGAAGAACTCGATATCCCAACCTATCGCGGTGATGACAGCTATGGCATTGCGCTTGCGACCAACCACCTGATCGGTCTCGGCCATCGCTGCATCGCCATGATCGGCGGCACGGACCAGACCTCGACCGGTCGTGATCGCTATTCGGGCTATGTCAATGCGCTGCGCAAGGCGGGGATCGAGATTGATCCGGCATTGCGCATTCCCGGTCCCCGCACCAAGCAGGGCGGTTTCGAGGCGGCCGTGCATTTCCTGTCACTGCCGCAAAAGCCGACCGCGGCGGTATGCTGGAACGATCTTGTTGCCATCGGCCTGATGAACGGCATTTCGCGGGCGGGGCTGGTGCCCGGTCACGACATTTCCGTCACCGGCTATGACGATCTGGAAGAAGCATCGATTGCAACGCCGTCCCTGACCACGGTGTGGAACGGGCAGGCTGAAGTGGGGCGGCTGGCGGCGCGCGCGCTGCTCGACAAGCTCGCTGGTTCCGATGCGCCGAACGGCATGCATCTGATCAAGCCCGAGATGCGGATCCGCCAGTCCACCGGACCGCACCGTGAAATGGCAGAAAGCCGTTACGCGATCTGACCGGTCAGATCGGCGCAGCGATGGCCAGGCAGGCCAATTTGCACGCGATTGATGGTTTTCAAGTGCCGTATTCTCTTCTAAACCGATTGGACCCGCGTTTCTTTAGCCTTCTCAGGAGACCTTATGTCCAGGATTGCCGTTCTGCTGTCGCAGAATTTGAACAAATTCGTCCAAGACGCACTGCGTGACGATTTCGACCTGATCGCCATGCCGGAAGAAGGGCCTGCAGGCCTGTCTTCAGAAACGGTTGCGCGCATCCGGGCCGTTGTTGCCTTTGGCGGGTTTTCCGGCGCGATGATGGATGCATTCCCGAATGTCGAGATCATCGCCTGTCCGGGGGTTGGCTATGATGGTATTGATACGGCGCATGCCGCCAAGAAGGGCATCATCGTCACCCACACCCCGAATGTGCTGAATGATGAGGTCGCCGACACGACGATTGCGCTGCTGCTGAATACGCTTCGCAAGTTCTACAGCGCCGAGAAATGGGTGCGCGAAGGCCGCTGGGCGCGAGAAGGCAATTTCGACCTGTCGCGGCTGTCGATGAAGGGGCGTAAAGTGGGGCTTTATGGTCTCGGTCGTATCGGACTTGAGATCGCCAGCCGGCTCGAGCCCTTCAAGGTCGAGATCTCCTATCATACCCGTTCGAAAAAGGACGGCGTCGACTACACCTATTACGCCTCGCTGGCTGAAATGGCCGAGGCTGTCGACACGCTGATCGCCATTGTGCCGAAGACGCCTGAGACCCACAAAACCATTGATGCCGGGATCCTGAAGGCGCTCGGTCCGACCGGCGTCATCATCAATGTCGGCCGCGGCTGGACCGTGAATGAGAATGATCTGATCGCCGCGCTGGAAAAGGGCGAGATCGGCGGGGCAGGGCTCGATGTCTTTTATGATGAGCCGAATGTCCCTGAAGCGCTGATGGCTTTCGATAATGTCAGCCTGCTGCCGCATGTCGCCTCCGCCTCGGTGCCGACGCGCACGGCTATGGGCAATCTGGTCGGCGACAATATCCGCAGCTGGTTCAATGATGGTGCGCCGCTGACGCCAGTGCCGGAGACGCCCTTCAAGCCCAAGGGCTGAGCGGGCAGGGCAGACACCAGGGGTGGCTCCGGCCGCCCTTGGGATCATGCCGGCGCGGACACTGGGCCTCAGTCCGGACGGAAATGTTTCGACAGTTTCAGCCCCTGGGCCTGATAGTTGGAGCCGAGGCCTGCGCCATAGAGGTTTTCCGGCTTGTCCATCATGTGTTCATAGACCAGCCTGCCGACGATCTGGCCGTGCTCGAGAATGAACGGCACTTCATGGCTGCGCACTTCCAGCACGGCGCGCGCGCCGCTGCCGCCCGCCTCCGCATGGCCGAAGCCGGGATCGAAGAAGCCGGCATAATGGACGCGGAACTCGCCGACCAGCGGATCGAACGGTGTCATCTCGGCGGCATATAGCGGCGGCACATGAACCGCTTCACGCGAAACCAGAATGTAGAACTCGTCCGGGTCGAGGATCAGCTCGCCCTTGCCGCGGCCATAGATCGGCTCCCAGAAATCGAGAATGTCATAGCCAGCCTTGCGGTCGACATCGATCACGCCGGTATGATGCTTGCCGCGGTAGCCGATCAGATCGTCACCCTCCCGGCCCTCGAGATCAATCGACAGGGCGATACCGCCGCCGGTGATGTTCGGTGCATCGCTGGCCACCAGCATCTCCGCCTCATGCAGCGCCAGCAGTGAAACCTCGCTCAAGAGCGCATGGCCGGCGCGGAAACGGATCTGCGACAGGCGCGAGCCCCGGCGGACAATCACCGGAAAGGTGCGCGGCGAGATTTCCAGATAGAGCGGGCCTTCATAGCCCGGCGGAATGACATCGAATTCCTGACCGTAATCGCCCATCACCCGGGTGAAGATATCGAGCCGGCCGGTTGAGCTTTTCGGATTGGTGGAAGCGGACATGTCATGGCCGAGCTTCAGGCCTTCCATCAGCTCGACGATGTAGACACAGCCGGTCTCCAGCACAGCGCCATCGGTGAGATCGACCGTATGCAGCGAAAAGCGCGCCAGCTTGTCGGCGACCTTATGGGTCGGGCCGGGCAGAAAGCTTGCGCGCACGCGATAGGCCTTGGCGCCAAGGCGTAGGTCTAGGCTGGCAGGCTGGATCTGATCAGCATCCAGTTCCGCCTCGGCGTGAAGCGCGCCAGTGGCAAAAAGCGCAGCAATGGCGCTATCGGCGAGAATTCCGGGTCTCTGGGACATAATTTTGCACCTCTTGGCCGACAAAACCAATCTTTGAGAATTGACGCAAGCACCTGAACCGACTATGCCCGATTTATCCCGTGGTGATTTGGCCGGTCGGCTTGCAGCCACGTAAAACAACTTGCTAAAAGACCGGGTGAAGCCGGTCCGTCAAGACCGGCTTTTTTTGTTTGGAGAATGATATGAAGAATTCCTGGCGTCCTCAGACCAAGCTCGTACACGGCGGCAGCCTTCGCTCGCAGTTCGGCGAGATGTCCGAAGGCATCTTCCTGACCCAGGGCTTCCTCTACGACAATTCTGCCGCAGCGGAAGCACGCTTCAAGGGCGAAGATGATGGTTTCATCTACGCCCGCTATGGCAGCCCCACCAATGATATGTTCGAAAAGCGCATGTGCGCCGTCGAAGGCGCTGAAGAAGCGCGCGCCACCGCCTCCGGCATGGCCGCCGTTTCGGCTGCACTTCTCTGCCAGCTTCAGGCCGGTGACCACATCGTTGCCGGTCGGGCGCTGTTCGGTTCCTGCCGCTGGGTCATCGAAACACTGGCGCCGAAATACGGCATCGAATTCACCCTGGTCGATGGCCGCGATCTGAAGAACTGGGAAGCGGCAATCCGGCCCAATACCAAGGTCTTTTTCCTTGAAAGCCCGACCAATCCGACGCTGGAGGTTGTCGATGTCGCCGGTGTCGCAGCGCTTGCCCACTCCGTCGGAGCCCGTCTTGTGATCGATAATGTCTTTGCGACGCCGCTTTTCCAGAAACCGCTGGAGCTCGGTGCCGATGTTGTCGTCTATTCGGCCACCAAGCATATCGATGGCCAGGGTCGCTGCCTTGGCGGCGTCGTCCTGTCGTCAAAGGACTGGATAGAAAATGTCTTCCAGGACTATTTCCGCCACACGGGTCCGGCGCTTTCGCCCTTCAATGCCTGGCTGCTGCTGAAGGGGCTTGAAACCTTCGCACTGCGCGTGCGCCAGCAGACCGCGAGTGCGGCGAAAATCGCCGATTTCCTGGCGACAAGCGACAAGGTTGCCCGGGTGGTCTATCCCGGCCGCGCCGACCATCCGCAGGCCGATATCATTGCAAAGCAGATGTCCGGTGGCTCGACCCTGATCGCCTTTGAGCTGAAAGGCGGCAAGGAGGCAGCCTTCGCACTGCAGGATGCGCTGGACGTCGTGTCGATCTCCAACAATCTCGGCGATGCCAAGAGCCTGATCACCCATCCGGCCACCACGACGCACAAGAACCTCTCCGAAGAGGCCCGCGCCGAACTTGGCATTTCTGGCGGAACGATCCGGTTCTCGGCCGGCATCGAAGACACGGATGACCTGGTTGAGGACTTCGCAGCGGCACTTTCGAAGGTCAAAGGCTGAAAATACCTCCCGCATTCTGCTTTTTAGGTCTTCCCGCATATTGCATTTGATGGATTGCCGGTTATTCTCGGTAACACCGTTAGATAGACGCAATATAAAAAACACAACCAACGGGTAAGCGCTAACCATCAGAATGCGGGGGCTTCTGAATGATTTTTTGTGCGCGAACACGCGATATAGAAGTTAAGGTCGAGCCGTTTTTCCAGACGGACCTCTCACGGCCGAACGACAATTGTTATGTCTGGTCCTGCTCGGTCGAAGTCATCAATCACAGCGATCACCACATCTGCATTGTTGCACGCTACTGGCATGCCGCCGATGAGTTTGGTCTGGTTCGTGATTTCGGTGACAGCGCTACCGTGCTTGGCCAGCCGGTGCTGGGGCCGGGGCAGCATTTTCTCTATAGCTCGGCCGGTCCGCTGAAAACGCCAAGCGGCGTCATGTTCGGCCACTGCCTGATGCAGATGGAGGACGGCGAACTGCTGGAGATCGCCCTGCCTGGCTGCTCGCTGAACTCGCCTTATGCGGGGCACAGCCTGAACTAAGCTGTGGCTGATGCGAGCATTTGCGTGGCAATCGTGATGTCTGCAAAGAAAGGGGCGGTTTCGCGACCGCCCCGATGTTCTTCTTTATCTACCGGTTGTGAGCCGGTGGAGGGGGCCGGTACTCAGCCCATGGCCTTGACGATATCTTCCGTCATCTTCTTGGCATCGCCGAGCAGCATCATCGTGCCGTCCTTGTAGAACAGTTCATTATCGATGCCGGCATAGCCGGAGCCGAGTGAACGCTTGACGAACAGGCAGGTCTTGGCCTTGTCGACGTCAAGGATCGGCATGCCGTAGATCGGCGAGGTCTTG
The DNA here is from genome assembly GCF_013184775.1 of Martelella sp. HB161492. GTDB lineage: Bacteria > Pseudomonadota > Alphaproteobacteria > Rhizobiales > Rhizobiaceae > Martelella. The sequence goes on along the minus strand of NZ_JAATVV010000001.1, from coordinate 79,754 downwards.
TCATCGCGGGCGGCCGGATTGGTGACATCATTGGCGCCAATCACATAGGCGACATCAGCCTGGGCAAATTCAGAGTTGATGTCCTCAAGCTCGAACACCTCGTCATAGGGCACATTGGCCTCGGCCAGCAGCACATTCATATGGCCCGGCATGCGGCCGGCGACCGGATGAATGGCATATTTGACCTCGACGCCCTTTCCCTTCAGCAGATCCGCCAGTTCACGCAGCGCGTGCTGGGCCTGGGCAACGGCCATGCCATAGCCGGGCACGATGATGACCTTGGATGCGTTTTCCATCAGGAAGGCAGCATCATCGGCAGAACCGAGCTTGACGTTGCGGTCGCCCTTGTCGGCGGCACCCGCCGCTGCGGCATCGCCGCCAAAACCACCAAGAATAACGGAGATGAAGGAACGGTTCATGCCCTTGCACATGATATAGGACAGGATTGCACCGGACGAGCCGACAAGCGCACCCGTGACGATCAGCGCCATATTGCCGAGCGTGAAGCCGATACCGGCGGCCGCCCAGCCCGAATAGGAGTTGAGCATCGAGACCACGACCGGCATGTCGGCGCCGCCGATCGGCACGATCAGCAGCACACCGAGCACCAGCGCCAGGATAACGACCAGCCAGAAGAAGACCGGCGCGGCGGTCGCCGTCAGTGCGATGATGAAGATCACCAGCAGCGCCAGCAGCACGATATTGATGGCATGGCGCATCGGCAGCATGATCGGCTTGCCGGACATGCGCCCGTCAAGCTTGGCAAAGGCGATGATCGAGCCGGTAAAGGTGATCGCGCCGATCGCGGCTCCAAGCGCCATTTCGATCAGTGCCCGCAGGTGAATATCTCCGGCAACGCCGATACCGAAGCTTTCCGGTGCGTAAAGGGCGGCAGCGGCCACAAGCACGGCGGCAAGACCGACCAGCGAGTGGAAACCGGCGACAAGCTGCGGCATCGCCGTCATGGCGATGGTGCGGGCGATATAGGCACCGATGGAGCCACCGATCACAAGCGCCAGCAGGATGAAGATCAGTGCGGTGAAGGAAGGCTGCGCCAGCCACAGCGTTGTGCCGATGGCAATGGCCATGCCGACCATGCCGTAGACATTGCCCTTGCGGCTGGTCGATGGGTGGGACAATCCCCGAAGCGCCATGATGAACAGGACGGCGGAGACGAGAAACAGCAAAGCTGCAAGATTAACGGACATCGCTCAAACGCCTCACTTGTCCTTCTTCTTGTACATGGCCAGCATGCGCTGGGTGACAAGAAAACCGCCGAAAATGTTGATCGAAACGAGGATCAGCGCGACAAAGCCGAAGCCGGTCGCAAGGCCGCTCGCCGACAGGCCGACCGCCAGAAGCGCGCCGACAACGATGACGGAGGAAATGGCATTGGTGACGGCCATCAGCGGGGTGTGCAGTGCCGGCGTGACCGACCATACGACATAATAGCCGACGAAGATCGCCAGAATGAAGATCGCGAACTGGAAGACGAACGGATCGATTGCGCCGCCGCTTGCGCCATGGGCGAGATTGGCCACGGTGCCGGCGTCGAGATTGCCAAGTGCCTGGCGCGCCTGTTCAAGCGAACCCATTGCACTGTCGATGGCCGAATTGGCATCAGATATGGACATTATGCATCTCCTTCAGCAGGGACCGCACCAAATTTCGGATGAACGACCGCGCCGCCATGGGTCAGAAGCGTGGCTGCGACCAGTTCATCATCCTGATTGATGGTCACTGCGCCGGTCTCCTTGTCGACCAGCGTCTGGAAAAAGGTGAGAAGGTTCTTGGCGTAGAGCAGCGTCGCGCTGGCGGCGATCCGGCCCGGCAGATTGACATAACCGACGACTGAAACGCCTTCGACAGTGGCAATGCCACCGGCTTCAGCGCCTTCGACATTGCCGCCACGTTCGACCGCAAGGTCAACGGCGACGGAGCCAAGGCGCATGGAGGCAAGCATGGCGCGCGAGACCAGCCGGGGCGCCGGGCGTCCCGGGATCAGCGCCGTGGTGATGACGATGTCCTGCTTGGCGATATGGGCGGCAACCAGCTCTGCCTGCTTGGCCTGATAGGCAGCAGACATTTCCTTGGCGTAGCCGCCGGCGGTTTCCGCTGCCTTGAACTCATCATCCTCGACAGCAATGAATTTTGCGCCGAGCGAGGCAACCTGCTCCTTTGCAGCCGGACGCACATCGGTTGCCGAGACGACGGCACCGAGGCGGCGTGCGGTTGCGATTGCCTGCAGGCCGGCAACGCCGGCGCCCATGACAAAGACGCGGGCGGCCGGAACCGTTCCCGCCGCCGTCATCATCATCGGCATGGCCCGGTCATAGACCGCGGCTGCCTCAATCACCGCCTGATAGCCGGCAAGGTTTGCCTGTGAGGACAGGACGTCCATGGACTGGGCGCGGGTGATGCGCGGCATCAATTCCATGGCAAAGCTGGAAAGTCCCTGGGCGGCCATGGCGGAAAGCGCCTCCTCCTGACCATAGGGATCCATCATCGCAAAGACTGCCGCACCGGATGGGTAGACCGCGATTTCGCCCGCCTCCGGCCGGCGAACACGGAAGATCACATCGGCAGAGGATGCAGCCTCCGGCCCGGCAATTGTCGCACCGGCAGCTTCAAAATCAGCATCGCTGATCTGCGACGCAAGCCCCGCCCCGGTTTCGATCACGACAGAAAAGCCGAGACCACTCAGTTTCTTGACTGTGTCGGGCGATGCGGCGACGCGGGTTTCCGCAAGCGCGCTCTCCTTCGGCACAAAAATTGTTTTGCTCACCATCTACTCCCAAAACCAGGGTGAAACGCTTGTCGCCGGGACGGCAACGCCCCAACGCTGTCCATCCGGCAAACCCGGCGGAACAGACCGGCAGAAGGACCGGTTAGCGGAAACTATAAAGGCCGATTGCACTGGCGAATATGAAAAGGATCAAACCGCCAAGAAATCCGAACGGTCCGATCAGGCCTGCGGTCATGCCGAGAAGCAGTGCAATCACAAGCACGGTCAGAATCCGGGTTCCGCGCAGGAACATCCGGTAGGTGTGCTCATGTTCGTGAAAATCGTCCTGTCGTGCCGTTGCGGCATCATTCATGTCAGCATGCTGCATCAAGTCCTCCACCCATGCATTGCCTTCACCCTGGCAGACCGGCTCTCCCTCCGATCATCGGCAAAGCTAGCACATTCGCGCGGGTCCCACCAACATTGGTATCGCGTCGCAATTCCGGCGTCATTCATCCAGACGGGCGCGATAAAAATGTAAAAAAGCCGGAAATACCGTTTCTACGGGCGCTTCGAACCGTATCTGTTGCGTTTTTGCCCTTGCCGAGCGCCTGCCGATGGCGCTATCAGCAGCTCCGACAATTTGATTAAGTGAAGGTCGACGCAATAAATGGTCGTCCTCCGGCCTGTTCGCTTGCCGAAAACTTCACGAGAATCGTATTTTTCCGGCCGTATAGTACCAAAGGCATGTTGCGCGGCCTTGACAACTTCCGTTAAGGAGGTCGAACGGTTTGGAGGACCCCATGGAATTACTGTTGAAGCTCAGCCGGTTGATCGACCGGGTCAATGAGTTCATTGGCAAATCGGTCTCCTGGCTGCTGCTGGCCGCCATTTTGATCAGCGCAGGCAATGCGATCAGCCGAAAGCTGTTCAGCCTGTCGTCAAATGCCTGGCTTGAGGTGCAATGGTATCTTTATGGTGCCGTCTTCATGCTGGCGGCGGCCTATGCGCTGCTGAAGAACGAGCATATCCGTATCGACATTCTGTCGAGCAACTGGTCGAAGCGCACCCGTGACTGGATCGACCTGATCCTGCACATCTTCTTCCTCGTGCCTTTCGCCGCGATGATGGTCTATCTCTCCTGGCCCTGGTTCCTGCGCTCGTTTCTGACGGGCGAGATGTCGACCAATGCCGGCGGACTGCATCTGTGGCCGGCAAAATTCTTCATCCTGTTCGGGTTCTTCCTGCTGCTGTTGCAGGCCTTTTCGGAAATCATCAAGCGTATTGCCGTGATTTCGGGCCGTCTGCAGGAGCGCGATACGCTCTATTCCGATAACAGCCACGCCATGCCCCTGAAGACAGCGGACGACGAAGCATGATCGATCTCATCGCCCATAATCTCGCACCCATCATGTTCGTTTCCGTGATGGGGATGTTGCTTCTCGGCTATCCGGTTGCCTTTACGCTTGCCGCCGGAGGGCTGATCTTCTTCGTCTTCGGCGTCGAGCTTTCATCCTATTCGCCGCAGATCCACCTGTTCTGGCCGCTTCTGCAGTCGCATCCGGACCGCTTCTTCGGCGGGATCATGTCGAATGAAACGCTGCTGGCGGTGCCGTTCTTCACCTTCATGGGCATCATTCTCGAACGCTCGCGCATGGCCGAGGATCTGCTGGACACGATCGGCCAGCTGTTCGGACCGGTGCGCGGCGGTATCGCCTATGCTGTCGTGCTGGTCGGTGCGCTGCTGGGGGCGACCACCGGCGTCGTTGCCGCATCCGTCATGGCCATGGGGCTGATCTCCCTGCCGGTGATGCTGCGCTATAACTATAGCCGTCCCTTCGCCACGGGTACCATTGCCGCGTCCGGCACGCTGGCGCAGATCGTGCCGCCGTCACTTGTCCTGATCGTCATGGCCGACCAGCTCGGCCGCTCCGTCGGGGACATGTATGTGGGCGCGCTCTATCCGTCGCTGATGATTATTGCGGCCTACTGTCTTTATGTCTTCATCGTTTCGATGGTGAGCCCGAAGTCAGCGCCCGCCATGCCCGCCGAGGCCCGCACGCTCGGCAATGGTATCACCTCGCTCTTCGTGATGATCGCACTGGCCGTTGCCCTCTATTTCCTCGGCTATCACGTGCTGTTTACGGCGGCGAATGACGCCTGGCGCCTGGTGGCGGCATTGTGCTTTGCGGTGGTCGTGGTCTATCTGATCGCCATTGCCAATGAGCGCATGAAGCTCAACATTCTGTCGAAGCTGTCGCAGCAGGTGATCATTGTCCTGGTTCCGCCGCTGGCGCTGATCTTCCTCGTGCTCGGTACCATTTTCCTGGGCATCGCCACCCCGACCGAAGGCGGCGCGATGGGCGCTTCGGGTGCGCTGATCCTGGCGCTGGCGAAGCGCCGGCTGGATCTGAAATCGCTGAAGCAGGCGCTTGATTCCACCACCAAGCTTTCTGCCTTCGTCATGATGATCCTGATGGGCGCGCGCGTCTTCAGCCTGACCTTCTACGGCATCAACGGCAACGTCTGGATTGAGGATCTGCTGACCGGCCTGCCGGGTGGCGAATATGGCTTCCTGATCGTGGTGACGATCATTGTCTTCATATTGGGATGCTTCCTGGATTTCTTCGAAATCGCCTTCATCATGGTGCCGCTGCTGGTTCAGCCGGCGCAGGCTCTGGGCATCGATCTGATCTGGTTCGGCATCATTCTCGGTATCAACCTGCAGACCTCCTTCCTGACACCACCCTTCGGCTTCTCGCTTTTCTATCTGCGATCAGTCACGCCGGCCGGTGAATGGGTCGACAAGGCGACAGGCGCCAAGATGAAGGGCGTGCCGACCATGTCGATCTACAAGGGTATCATCCCCTTCATCGTCATCCAGGCTCTGGCAATTGTTGCGGTCATTTCCTTCCCGCAGCTTGTCACACACTACAAGGATGAAGCGCCGAGCGTGGATCCGGCCTCCGTCACCATTACTGTTCCCGGCTTCGGCTTTGGTGACAGCGGCGGCCTTGCACCGCTTGATGGTGACAATGGCGGCGACGATCCGTTCGGCCTGCCGCCACTTGGTGGTGATCTGGGAGCGCCATCGACCCCGGCACCAGCGCCGGCGCCAGGCGAGGACCTGTCGCAGCCGCCTGCCTTCAACTGATCATAAGCTCCCGACAATGGCCGCGTTCACCACGCGGCCATTTTTCTTGCATGATAGGTGCTGATCGTCCGATGATGGTCCAGAAGTGCTTCTGGGAAAAGCGGAGACCGGTTTTCCCTCAGGGCGCGCGAAAAACAATGCGATGGAGCGCTTCCGCGATGCGCAGAAATGCGGCAGCGCTTCAGTCGTCTGACAGGGGGGAGACCGGTCGGCGGCGGATGATGAGGAGGATTTTATGCGATTTCTGGCGATCATGGCCGCAGCGGTGCCGCTTCTGGCGACAGCCGCGCTATCCGGTGATTTTTCCTGTCCCTCCAACACAAGCGGGTTTTGTGCCGCGACAGGATCGCGTGTCTGCGGGCCGGACACCAAATGCGTGGACACGGATGCCCAGTGTTTCGCGGCCGATACCTGCGATATTCGCGGCTTTGTCTGCAGATCGGACATGGTCGAGGTGATCGACGCCTATAATGCGCTTCAGGATGACCATGATGCATTGACGGCGCGCTATAATCTGCTCGCCCGCAAGGACAATGACCTGCGCGACTGCGTCAGCCGTGCAGGTTCGGCGCTTGAAGCAAAGGCATGCCTCAGCTTCTGAGGCGATATGAAAAGGCTCCGCAGGCCTGAGCATGCGGAGCCGTCTTCATGTTTCAACCAGGGAAGTTGAATAGTCTTTATGCCAGTGGTTTAAGATTGCCGGCACGCTGCAGGCGCATCATGAAGGTGTCATAGCTGTATTCGGCAATCTGCAGCCACAGATAACCCTCGTTCGAGAAGGCAATCTGATCATTGTAGATCTTCTTGAAGTCGGCATTCGAGGCGCCGATATCGGTGTAGACCTTGGTGGCTGCATCAAAGGCAGCCTGCATGATCTCGGGGCTGTAGGGCTTGAGCACCGCACCATCCGCAACAAGCTGGCGGATCGCGACCGGATTTTTCATGTCATACTTCGCCATCATATTGGTGTTGGCGAAGGCACAGGCATCCTTGAGTGCCGCCTGATAGCCCTTTGGCAGGGCTTCCAGCTTCTCCTTGTTGAAGAAGGCATGGATGACCGGGCCACCTTCCCACCAGCCGGGATAGTAGTAGTACTTCGCCACCTTGTAGAAGCCGAGCTTCTGGTCATCATAAGGGCCGACGAATTCGGCGGCGTCGATGGTGCCCTTTTCAAGCGCCGGGTAGATGTCGCCGCCGGCGATCTGCTGCGGCACAACGCCAAGCTGCTCGACCACCTTGCCGGCCAGGCCGGCAATACGCATCTTCAGCCCCTTCAGATCTTCCAGCGTGTTGACTTCCTTGCGGAACCAGCCGCCCATCTGCACCCCGGTATTGCCGGCGAGTTCACCAACGACACCATATTTGGCGAAGAAGTCATTCATCAGCTGCGAGCCATTGCCCTGATAATACCAGGCATTGGTCAGACGCGCATCGAGGCCGAAGGGGATCGCCGTGCCAATGGCAAAGGTCGGGTCCTTGCCCCAGAAATAATAAGAGCAGGTGTGGCAGGATTCGACCGTGCCGTTCTGCACCGCATCCAGTGCCTGCAGGCCGGGCACGATTTCGCCGGCAGCATAGGTCTGAATGGTGAAATTGCCGTCGGTGGCCGCGGCGACATGATTGGCGATATCTTCCGCACCGCCATAAATCGTATCAAGCGACTTGGGGAACGACGACGTCATGCGCCAGGTGATTTTCGGATTTTCCTGCGCGATGGCAGGGGCGGCGAGTGCGGTGGCAGCGACAGCGCCAACGCTGCCCGTGCCGACCTTCCTGATGAAAGAACGACGGTCCATATTTTCCTCCCAATGTGCCTGCCCGCTATTCCTCCTGAACGGACGGCAGGGCGAGGAAAGCATGTTGCGACCGGCGTTTCAAGCACGCGCCATCGTCGAACAGCCTGTTTTGCGTCGCAAAATGGCTATGCTTAAACCAAGGTATAATGAGCAATCGTCATTTTATCTCTGCACCGGGCCTTACGAAGCGCAATTTGAAGCCGCAACAAGGCCGATTGACAGCAGCGTTGCTTCGCGCCAGTTTCGCCGGCGCAAATCCTTGATCCAAGCCTCGAGTCCAGCAAACATGTCCAGACCCATCATTGCCGTCCCCGCCGATACCTGTGAATTTCAGGAAGCCATCTGGCACGCCGCCCAGCAGCAATATGTCGGTGCAGCGCTCGACGTTGCCGGCGCCATGAGCTTCATCATCCCTGCTTTCAGGAACGGCAATGACATCGATGCCATTCTCGACCGGGTTGACGGCGTCCTGATCACCGGCGCCCGCTCCAATGTCCACCCGTCGCTTTATGGCCGGGAAGCGGAAGAAAAGGACGGTCCCTTCGATCCGGGCCGTGACGCCACAACGCTGCCGCTGATCCGCCGAGCGGTTGAGCGTGGCATTCCGCTGTTCTGCATCTGCCGCGGCATTCAGGAGCTGAATGTTGCCCTTGGCGGCACGCTCCTGAGTGAGGTGCAGGACCTGGAAGGCCGCATGGACCATCGCAAGCCGGAAACGGATGATCGCGATGCGGCTTTCGCCATACGCCAGACAGTGACGATTGCCGAGAATTCATGCCTTGCAGCCGTTCTCGGTGCGGGCGATATCACCGTCAATTCGCTGCATCGCCAGGCGATCAACGCGCTGGCGCCCAGCCTGCAGGTCGAAGCTGTCGCACCGGATGGAACAGTTGAGGCGGTCTCGGTGATCGGGGCCAAGGCCATGGCTGTTGGCGTTCAGTGGCATCCGGAATACTGGGCCACGACCGATACGCCGTCGCGCAAGCTTCTCGAAGCCTTCGGCGAGGCCATCCGTGCCTATCAGGCCTCCGCCGGCCGCGCCTGAAAAGGCAGCAGCCAGTCCTGTCGCGGACGAAGGGAAAAGCTTTTGACGCTCTCTCTTCAGCGGAACTTCATCCCGCCGTCACAAGTCCCCCGCCTGAAGCGGGGGATTTTTTTCGACTGGGGTCAGCCACGCGCTCGATTTGTGCTCAGAACTGAACCAGAATGTTCCTGAACTGCCACGGGTCCTTTTCATCGCGCTTCTCGGCGAAAAGGGTCTGTCGATCGGTGAGCGGGGTCCAGTCGGTATAGTGACCTTCGACCGGGCCGAGATAGGGCATCTGCACCTCAAGGCAGCGGCGGTAATCCATCTCATCGGCTTCTACGATGCCGGCCTCGGGATTTTCCAGTGCCCAGACCATGCCGGCGAGCACAGCTGAGGTGACCTGCAGCGCCGTGGCATTCTGGTAGGGAACGAGATTGCGGGTTTCTTCGATCGAGAGCCGCGAGCCGTACCAGTAGGCATTCTTTTCATGGCCATAGAGCAGCACACCGAGCTCATCGATGCCGGTCAGCAGGTCAGGCTCTTCCAGAACCTTCAGCTCAGGCTGCGGATTGCCGCCATTGCCGAACATCTCGTCGAGCGAGAGCACCGCGACATCGGCCGGGTGATAGGCATAATGGCAGGTCGGGCGATAGACCACCTTGTCCTTGTCATTGCGGACGGTGAAATAATCGGCAATCGAGATCGATTCATTGTGGGTGACGAGAAAGCCATATTGTGCACCCGGCGTCGGGCACCAGCTTCTCACCCGGGTATTGGCGCCGGGCTGCTCCAGATAGATGGCAGCCTTGCAGCCCTTCTTGTGGGTCTTGCCATTCTTCGGCATCCATTCCTCATGGGTGCCCCAGCCAAGCTCGGCCGGCTGCATGCCTTCGGAGATGAAGCCTTCCACAGACCAGGTGTTCCAGAAAACCCCGGTCGGCCGGAAAAATTTCGATTGCTGGGTGTCGCGCTCGGCGATGTGAATGCCCTTGACGCCAACGTCCTTCATCAGCGCCGCCCAGCCCTGGCGATCATCGGCGGCGGGTTCAATGAAATCGCGGCCGGTTTCGCGGGCGAGATCCACCAGTGCCTGCTTGACGAACCAGGAGACCATGCCCGGATTGGCGCCGCAGCAGGAAACGGCCGTCGTGCCGCTGGGGTTCTTGCGCTTTTCCTTGCGCACTGTTTCGCGCAATGCGTAATTGGTGCGGGCGGCATTGCCGGCCTCGGTATCGAAATAGAAGCCAAGCCAGGGCTCCACGACCGTGTCGATATAGAGCGCGCCGACAGAGCGGCAGAGCTTCATGATGTCGAGCGAGGAGGTGTCGACCGACAGATTGACGCAGAAGGCCTGGCCGCCGCCCTCGGTCAGGAGGGGCTCCAGAAGTTCCTCGTAATTGTCCTTGGTGACGCCTGCGTGAATGAAGCGCACGCCGTGCGCCGTTGCCAGGCTTGCGGCATCCTCATTCGGGTCGATGATCACCATACGGGATTTGTCGAAGCGGAAATGGCGTTCGATCAACGGCAGCGTGCCGCGGCCGATGGAACCGAGACCGATCATCACGATGGGGCCGGTGATTTCGGCGTAGATCGGGTAGTCTGTTTGCATTTCCCTGTCCTTCTGCTCTTCCCGGTACTGCACCGGTGAATATGAACATGCTGCGAAATCAATGACAAGGCTAAGCAGCCTGCCGTCTGTTCCGGTTTAGCCGAACCACAATAGAGAGCGATAGTAAAGCATATTTGACAAAGCGGGGCGTGCTTTTGCCGACTGTGACAATCCGGCTCGCGTGGAGTTGTTTCAAGCGATGTTTCGGGTAAAATTCCGTTTACGCCTGATTCATTCTTCCGTCATTGTTGAACAAAAATCGAAAATTATAGTACAATATAAATTAATGTTGTAAATCGGGGGTGATTTGTGGGGATTTACATTGGTATCGCCATTTCACTGATTGCTGTGTTTCTTGTCCTGAGCCTTGTTGTAACGTCATCCAGTTCTGTTCTGTCTTCGATGCTGCGGGACAGGGAAGAAATGCTGAAAGACGCGATCCATGCCATGGTCGATGATGTTGCCATACGCGAAAAGACCATGCGCTGTGGCCTTGTGCCAGGTTGTCTGCCGGCAAATCAAAACGGGGCTGGCCGTGCCGCCGGTTATCCTGCCTTTATCGATACCACCCTGTTCGCGCGGGCGCTGCTGTCTTCGCTTCTGGAGACTGTGAAGGACGAGGCGCAGGTCAGCGGCTCTGAGGTCGATCAGCTTCGCCAGGCGGTTGGCAAAGTCTCAGCGGACACGCATCTCGGCAGTGCCCTGCGCAGCCTCATTGCCACGGGAGAGGGGTCGCTGAAGGCATTCGAGGCCGATCTCGGTCATTGGTATGATGCGACGATGCAGCGTCTGTCCGACATCTATCGCCGACGGCAGCGTCTCATCTGCTTTCTGCTGGGGCTGGGACTTGCCACAGTGCTCAATGCCGATACGCTGAACATGGTGGACCATCTGTCGATCGATTCCGGTGCGCGTGATGCCATGGTGGCCGCCGCTCTGAACCTTGCGGGAAATGGCGATATGATCGTCGATCACTGTACGCCTTCGGCCGCACAGCCGGCGGACGTGGCCAAACCGGATCAGTTGCAATGCCTGAAGGAGCAGGCGGCGACGTTGCTCACCGCTGTCTCACCGGTGTCTCTCGGCTGGAAGGGTGATCCACTCCTGGCAATGGAAGGCTGGAAGTCGCCGCTCACCTGGCTGCGCAAAATATTCGGTCTCCTGATCACGGCGGTCGCCATCTCGCTTGGCGCTCCGTTCTGGTTCGATCTCCTGCGCCGGATTGTCGGCGTGGCAGATATGACGGTGTCAAAGCGGCCGGCGGGCAATCAGGGCGATCAGAACCCATAAGGTGCGGCGCTCTATCTTATTGAATTTACGCATCGTTCTTTTCGAAAATCGATTCAGATTCTCGAGCCGATGCGCTAGAGCAAGCCCTGAAGATAGGCGATCAGCGCTGCGATATTGCTGTCGGACATGTCCTTGTAGCTGCGCTCTTCGGGCTTGAGATTTTCAAGCTTGACGATCATCGACGCGGCAATCCGGCTTTTGTCGGGGTGCCGGGCAATGGCCGTCAGCGGATCGGCGTAGATGCGGATGGTGAAGAGAACCGCGCCCGTCTCCGGCAGGCGGCGCAATGTCTGACGCTCGACCCGCAGGAAATTGCTTTCGATCGGTGAGACCGGCTTGAAGGGATCATCCCGCAGGTGTTTGGAAACCGGCATGGCAAGGCTGTCTGAGCCCTTGAACGACCAGTTGAGGCGGCTCGCCGGCAGGTCAGGCTGGAGGTTGTCGAAAATGCGGTTGACCAGCGTCGCATTGCGGGTGCCACTCTGAAAGCCAGGTACATTGGCATGAACCTCTTCCATTGGCCGTCCGGCCTTTTCCGCCAGCGACCATGACGAGGGAAAGGCAACGAACCCGGCTGCAAGGCGCCAGCTCTCCTTGTTGCGGATGAGGATGGCCAGATCGTCCTGGATCATCAATCCGGCACGCAGGAGCGGGGGCAGGGCCGCATCGGAAAGATCGACGGTCTGACCTGCCATGGTCATGCGGGCGCCATCGCGCCGATAGATCGCGGGATGGTCGGTGGCAAGATGATCCGCCAGCATGGCAAGGGCCTCGGCCTGCGCGGCAAGGCTGTCCTCTGTGGCACGGAAAACGCCGGAAAAATCGCTTTGCAGAAGCTGCCGCTTCTCGTCGAGATAGCGCTTGAGCGCGTCATCCGGCTCGATCCACTGATCTGCTGCCAGAGCCGAAAGGCCGATGGAGAAGGGTTTTTGCGCGCCACCATAGGGCATGTGGCGCGGCAGGTTTGCTTCGGCGACGGGCATTTTCAAAACTTCCCTTCTTTGCAGCCTGTGTTCGGCCGCCAGTCATGTAAAGGGAGTTTTGCGCAGGTTTGTGCCGCCGTGCAATATGGCGGAGGGGGCCAGCGGCCGGATTTTGAAGGTCCAGCCGCCGGCGATGAGGTTCTTGCGGTCAGGCGCGGTCGAGCGCTTCGATCTCGTCGATCAGGCCTTCGATCATCGACAGGCCCTTGCCCCAGAATGCGGGATCGGAGGCATCAAGGCCGAAGGGCTTCAGAAGCTCCGTATGGTGCTTGGTACCGCCGGCACGCAGCAGATCGAAATATTTATCCTGGAAGCCGGTTTCGGCGTTCTGATAGACCGCGTAGAGCGAGTTCACCAGGCAATCACCAAAGGCATAGGCATAGACATAGAACGGCGAGTGGATGAAGTGCGGGATGTAGGCCCAGTAGGTCTCATAACCGGCGCTGAGCCTGATCGCCGGACCGAGGCTGTCGCCCTGAACCGACATCCACATGTCGCAGATCTGGTCTTCGGTCAGTTCGCCCTCGCGGCGGGCGGTGTGGACCTTGCGCTCAAACAGGTAGAAGGCGATCTGGCGGACAACGGTGTTGATCATGTCCTCCACCTTCTGCGCCAGCATCGCCTTGCGGGTGGCCTTGTCCGTCGTCTGGTTCAGCAGTGCCCGGAAGGTCAGCATCTCGCCGAACACCGAAGCGGTTTCAGCCAGTGTCAGCGGCGTGGAGCACATCAGCGCACCCTGTTCTGCGGCGAGAACCTGATGGACGCCATGGCCGAGTTCGTGAGCGAGCGTCATGACGTCGCGCGGTTTGCCGAGGTAGTTCAGCATCACATAGGGATGCGCCGAAGGGACGGTCGGGTGCGCAAAGGCACCGGTACGCTTGCCGGGGCGCACGGGCGCGTCGATCCACTGCTCGTCGAAGAAACGTTTCGCAATCGCGGCCATGTCGGGCGAGAAGGCGCCGTAGGCAGAAAGCACGGTGTCGCGGGCTTCATCCCAGCCAATCAGCCGCTCATTGCTTTCCGGCAGCGGCGCATTGCGGTCCCAGAAATTCATCTGCTCCATGCCGAGCCATTTTGCCTTCATGGCATAATAGCGGTGCGACAGGCGCGGATAGGCTTCCTGCACGGCGGTCGCCAGCGCATCGACAACCTGGCGTTCGACGCGGTTGGACAGATGGCGGCTGTCGGCGATATCCTCGAAGCCATGCCAGCGGCTGTTGATCTCGGTGTCCTTGGCCAGCGTGTTGGTGATCAGCGCGAAGGTGGGCAGGTTGGCCCGCAATGTCTTCGAGACCGCGTCGGCGGCCTTGTGGCGCACCGGCTCCTTGGTATCGGTCAGAAGGTTCAGCGTCTTTTCCAGCGGCATTTCGGTGCCGTCGACGTCAAAGCGCAGGCTGTCCATGGTCTGGTCGAAAAGCCGGTTGAAGGCCTGGGCGCCGGTCATGGATTTCTCCATGAACAGCTGTTCGGTCTTGTCATCCAGCTGATGCGGCTTCTCCAGACGCAGATCGCTCACCCAGGGGCGGTAATGGCCGAAGGCGGGATCGGTTGTCAGGGCGTTTTCGACGACCTCTTCATCCAGCCGGTTCAGTTCCAGTTCGAAGAACAGCAGGTCGCTGTAGATTTCGGTGATGCGGGCGGAGGTGTCGCCGAAAAACTTGCGCAATGCCGGATCGGCCGCATTGGCGTAATAGGCCAGTCCGGCAAAGGAGCCGATCCGTCCGAGCGTGTCGCCGATTGCTTCATAGGCGGCAACGGCCGCGCCAAGCCCGTCCGGACCCGTTGCCGCTGCGGCATCTGCGAGCTTTCCGCGAAACCGGGCGGAAAAATCTCGCGCCTGAGTGGCGACATTGTCGAAGGCCTGCTTGAATTCGGCGGAATCTGGTGCAGGATAGAGGTGGCTGAGATCCCAGACGGGAAGCTGACCCAGAGCCTCTTCCGTTTCTGCCCCGGCAGAGGTTTCAGTCGCGGCGAAGGGGGGATGTGGGTGCATCATCGGATCTGCCTTTCATCTGTTTCGGACGTGTTATTGCGTTCGTCAGGCAGATTTATGGTCTCGGCGTTTCCCTCGCAAGAGATGTTTCGAAGCATTGACGTGTGTCATCGTGTTTAACGGTTGCTAAAGGATAAGATTGTAGAAATCCTCCGATGCCGTTAAACCAATGTTGACCATAACGACTTGGGACAAGTGATGGGGGGCTGTGTTGCCGCGTTTGCGCCTCATTGGAACGGCAATCAATGAGTATGTATTGCGTATTCGTGGCTGCAGACTGACTGTACCGGTGTGGGGAGCCGAAGATGGTCTGGTGCGCCCGAGAGGGAGTTTGGGTTTTGCTCATCCGTAATTTCTTTGCAACGCACGCAAGGCTTCTCGCGATCGTTATGATCGCGCTCGCCTGCCTGTGCAGTTTCGGAACGGCCGGCGCGCGGGCGGAGACGCGCACGCTCAAACTCTATTATATTCACACCGGCGAGAAGGCTGAGATCACCTTCAAGCGCAATGGGCGCTATGACAAGAAAGGTCTCGAGCAGCTCAACTGGTTCCTGCGTGACTGGCGCCATAACGAGCCGACAAAAATGGACCCGCGCCTGTTTGACCTGGTCTGGGAAGTTTATCAGAAGGTCGGCGCCAAGGATTATATCAACGTCGTTTCCGCCTACCGTTCTCCCGCCACCAATTCGATGCTGCGCAAGACCACGGTGGGCGTCGCCAAAAACAGCCAGCATATGCAGGGCAAGGCGATGGATTTCTTCATTCCCGGCATTCCGCTGAAAACCTTGCGTGCGACGGCGATGAAGATGCAGGATGGTGGCGTCGGCTATTATCCGACCTCGGGCTCGCCTTTCGTCCATCTTGATGTGGCAAGCGTCCGGGCCTGGCCGCGGATGAGCCGGTCGGAACTGGTTCAGCTCTTTCCCAACGGTCACACGCTGCACCTGCCGGCCGACGGCAAGCCGCTGCCAGGTTATGCCGAAGCGCTGGCCGAATATAAGGCCAAGGGCTCTGTCAGCACGCCCGGCGCCGTTCTTGTTGCAAGCGCCGATGATGGTGACGAAGATGAATCCCCGAGCCTGATTGCCCGGCTGTTCAGCCGGGGCAGCAAGAATGAGCCTGCAGCACCGCAGAGCCGGCCTCAGCCGGCTGCGGCAGTCGCAGCGCAGCCTGCACCGGCCGCACCGGCACCGGATCCGGTCGAGGTGCTGACAGCATCCGTTTCCTTTGATGGCATTGATGTGCCGGTGCCTCAGGCGCGGCCGGGATCGGTCGAGGCCGCAACCGGTTCGGCACTGGCGCTTGTCGATCCGTCGCCCTCCGAGACTGCGCCGGCTGTTGCCGCGCTTGCCGCTGTGCCGCTGCCAGCGGGACGTCCCGCCGGGCTTGAGGCCGATTCCGGAACGCCGATTGATGCGGCGGCAACGGTTGAGGTCGCGTCGCTGGATGAGGGGGAGGCCGCAGCCGATGCTGCAATCATCAGCGGCGGTGATGCGGTGCCGCTGCCAAGCCCGCGTGCAGGTGACGCGGCAGGCACGGCGATCAACCCGACTGCGACAGCCGTTTTCGCTGAAGCTGAAAACGTACCAATGCCGGTTCGCGATCCGCGGGTCGCCGTCCGCACGGCCCTGGCGAAACAGCTGGAATCAGTCGACA
This sequence comes from Martelella sp. HB161492, assembly GCF_013184775.1. Classification (GTDB taxonomy): domain Bacteria; phylum Pseudomonadota; class Alphaproteobacteria; order Rhizobiales; family Rhizobiaceae; genus Martelella. The sequence goes on along the minus strand of NZ_JAATVV010000001.1, from coordinate 63,521 downwards.
CGATTGCCGTTGCAAATGCCGAGCCTGATGACTTCCGCAGCGTTTTCCAGCCCGATGTCGCGCTTGCTGCGCTGCAGAGGGGAAAAGTAAGTGTCGACCGCGGCGGACGCGTCAGCGACGTGGACTATGCCGTCGTCACCGTCGAAAAACCTGTTGCACCGGCGAAGAGACAGCTGTTTGGACCGGCGCGCGCCCAGGCCGCTGTGGTGCTCGAATCTGGCCATGTGCCCCACCGCTCACCTTCGGTGACGAACTTCGACAGCGGTCGTTTCTAAGGTTGCATCCCGATCAAATTTTAGTTGTGGGTTGTATCTTTTTTACGTAAATTGCGCCCCATGACCCGATTCGATCCATTTGTTGCTATTTCCGATCCAAACCGCCGCCATCTGCTGATGGCGTTGCGGCGCGAACCGAAAACCGTCACGGAGCTCTCTGATGGGTTGCCGATCAGCAGGCCTGCTGTCTCACAGCATCTCAAGGCCCTGCTCGACAGCAATCTTGTCAGCGTAACGCCGGTCGGCACGAAGCGGTTCTATTCGATAAATCCCGAAGGCTTTGCCAAGCTGAGTGTGTGGATACACCAGTTCTGATCGGGCTGCCCCCGGGCCCGTGCCGGCCCGTGGGTGGACTAGCGCATCGTTCTTTTCGAAAATCGGAATTGATTTTCGAAAAGAACGATGCGTCGATTCAATAAGATAGAGTGTCCTGGTGCGTCCAAAAGGACGCACGGCGCTCTAGCGCGGTGCCGGGCCGGTGGAGGCCCGCACAATCAGTTCAGGGCGCCAAAGCTCCTGAGAATTGTCCTTTTCAATGCAATTGATCCGCAGGATCAGCCTTTCGGCAATGCGCTTGCCGGCGGCCTTGAGCGATGAGCGCGTGGTCGTCAGCGGAACGATGAAATTTTCCGGACGCAGCAGCGGCAGGACGTCGTCGTAGGATATCAGCGAGACGTCTCGGCCGAGCGCAAGGCCGGCCTGGGAAACGGCGCGAACCGCGCCGAGCGCCTGCACCATGCTGGAGCACAGCATGGCCGTGGGGGCGTCCGGAAGCGAGAGGAACGTCATGGCCGCCTGCTGGCCGGCCGCTTCCGTCATCTTCACCGGCATGTGCAGTTCACGCTTCAGGCTCAGTCCCATTTCAGCTAGGGCGCGGATCATGCCGTCGCGGCGGCGGATGGCAAAGCCAAACTGCTCATCGCCATTGATCAGTCCGATGCGCCTGTGGCCAAGCTGCAGCAGCAGGCGTGTCGCATCGTAGAAGGCACTTTCATTGTCGACGTCGAGCGAGGGGTAGGGCAGGTTGGTATCGAAGAACCGGCCATGCACGATGAAGGGCAGGCCGAAGGAATGCATCATATCGACGCGTGAGTCATTTTCGCGGATATAGGCGAGGCACAGGCCGTCAACATTGCCGCTGGTGGCAAGACTGCGCAGCGCGCTGACTTCGTCCGCGGGATCGGACGGCATGATGACAAGGTGAAAATCCTCCTGGCGCGCCGTCTCGCCGACGCCACTCAGAAATTCACCGAAATGCAGGTCTGACATGACATCCGCGCCGACGGGCATCAGCAGGCCGATCGATCCTGCCTTGCCGGTGGCAAGGCGCTGCGCCGTGCGGTTCGGGCGGTAGCCGGTTTCGCGCGCAGCCTTCAGCACGCGCTCGCGTGTTGCCGTATTGACCTCTGGATATCCGTTCAGCGCGCGTGACACTGTTGTCGGCGAAAGTCCGAGCAGCGACGACAGTTGCTTAAGGTTCACTCCCACATCCTCCGTGACGCCTTCAAAGGTGCTCCATTCTTCCCGCATCCTTCAAAGCGTTTTGAGTTTTTTAACAAGCGAATGGGGCTGGGGAAAAGGGAAAATATCATAAAGAAACGAAAATTTCCGCAATTTGAAACTGTATTTGGCAAAAAAGTGGTCATTTTACGGGAAAGGGGTTGACTCGGAGGCCGCAGACGAGAATTCTCAGCTATTGTCAAAGCGCTTTGGAGAAAGCGTTTATTGACAAGATTTGGCCTCTTGGGCCTGAATGTGATGGGAGGTAAATCACATGAAAAAAGTCCTTCTGACCGGCGCTGCCACGCTGGCACTCTTTGTTGGTGCCGCGCATTCCGCCGATCTCAAATTTGCACCTGGTGAGGATTCCCGTTTCAACTGGGACAGCTTCACGCAGTTTTCCGAGGCCCATCAGGATCTGAAGGGCCAGACCCTTTCGATCTTCGGCCCCTGGCTCGGTCCTGACAAGGACCTGTTCACGAGCGTTCTGGCCTATTTCGAGGAAGCAACGGGCGTTACCGTCAACTACGCCGGTTCCGATTCCTTTGAGCAGCAGATCGTGATCGACACCCAGGCGGGCAGCCCGGCCAATATCGCCGTGTTTCCGCAGCCTGGCCTTGCTGCCGATCTGGCGGCCAAGGGCCTCTTGACACCGCTTCCGGCCGATACGGCGAAGTTCCTCGAGGACAATTATGCCGCCGGCGAAAGCTGGGTCAGCCTTTCGACCTATCCCGGCCCTGACGGGAAGAAGAATCTCTATGTCTTCCCCTACAAGGCCGACCTGAAGTCGCTGGTCTGGTATGTTCCCGACAACTTTGCCGATGCCGGCTATGAAGTACCGAAGACGATGGAAGAGCTGAAGGCTCTGACCCAGCAGATCGTTGACGACGGCGGTACGCCGTGGTGCATCGGGCTTGGTTCGGGCGCTGCGACCGGCTGGCCGGCAACCGACTGGGTTGAAGACCTGATGCTGCGCAATCAGCCGCCGGAAGTCTACGACCAGTGGGTCACCAACGAAATCCCCTTCAATGATCCGCGTGTCGTTGACACGATCAAGGATTTCGGCTGGTTTGCCAAGAATGACAAGTTCGTAGACGGTGGCACAGCTGCCGTTGCCGCAACCGACTTCCGCGACAGCCCGAAGGGTCTCTTCACCTCGCCGCCGAAGTGCTACATGCACCACATGGCATCCTTCATCCCGTCCTTCTTCCCGGATGATGTTGAACTTGGCACGGATGCCGATTTCTTCTACTTCCCGCCTTATGAAAGCAAGGATCTTGGTTCGCCTGTGGAAGGTGCTGGCACGCTGTTCGGCATCACCAAGGACAGCCCGGCTGCCGAAGCTTTCATCCAGTTCCTGGAAACGCCGATCGCCCACGAGATCTGGATGGCACAGTCGGGCTTCCTGACGCCGTTCAAGGGTGTCAATCCTGATGCCTATGCCAATGACACGCTGCGCGGCGAAGGCGAGATCCTGACCCAGGCCACGACCTTCCGCTTCGATGGTTCCGACATGATGCCGGGCAAGATCGGTGCGGGCGCTTTCTGGACAGGTATGGTAGACTATGTCGGCGGCCAGAGTGCCGAAGATGTTGCTGACCAGATCCAGAAGTCCTGGGACGCCATCAAGCAGTAAACTGCTAGTTCTGTCAGGACGCTGAAATTCCCCGGGCCGGTTTCGACTGGCCCGGTTGGCTTCAGGCCTGGCGAGGTTTTCAAATGGGTATCGTTTCCCGCTCGAAGAAAGCAGGCGAACCTAGGGAGTTGAAGACTCGTGCAACAAGTTCTCTTTGCCTTAACGACGATGGTGGTGGGCGTCCTTGCGGCGGTGCTCTATTTTTATGTCACCAACAAGGTTCTGGACCTGATCTTTCCGTCGAACACGCTCGATCCGGCCACCGGCGCACGCAACTTGCGTGTATCCGGCTATATCCGCCCCTGGCTGTTTCTCGGCCCGGCGCTTCTCTCGCTCGGTGTCTATCTCGTCTATCCCGTCGTCGCCTCGGTCGGATATTCGCTGAGCGATGCTTCGGGCAACAACTGGGTCGGCCTCGCCAATTACAAATGGATGTTCGGTGATACCGAATTCCGTGAATCCGTACTCAACAACCTGATGTGGCTGGTCTTCGTGCCGGCCATGTCGACCTTTTTCGGGCTCGTCATCGCCTGGCTTACCGACCGTATCTGGTGGGGCAATATCGCCAAGATGATGATCTTCATGCCGATGGCGATTTCCTTTGTCGGCGCGGCAGTGATCTGGAAATTCGTCTATGACTATCGCGGTGCCGGCAGCGATCAGATCGGCCTGTTGAACGCGATTGTTGTCGGGCTTGGCGGTGATCCGCAGGTCTGGATCGCGACACCGTTCTGGAACAACTTCTTCCTGATGATCATCCTGCTGTGGATCCAGACCGGCTTCGCCATGGTGCTTTTGTCAGCAGCGCTGCGCGGTATTCCTGAAGAGACGATCGAAGCTGCTGTCATCGATGGTGCCAACGGCTTTCAGATCTTCTTCAAGATCATGATCCCGCAGATCTATCCGACGATTGCCGTTGTCTGGACCACGATCACCATCACCGTGCTGAAGGTCTTCGATATCGTCCTCACCATGACCAACGGCCAGTGGAATACCCAGGTGCTTGCCAATCTCATGTTCGACTGGATGTTCCGCGGCGGCGGTGACTTTGGCCGTGGCGCGGCAATTGCCGTCGTCATCATGGTCCTCGTCGTTCCGATCATGGTCTGGAACATCCGCAATGCGAACAAACAGATGGAGGGGCGCTGACATGTATGCCCATAAAAAATCGCCCCTGGTCTGGTTTTCGCATATCACCGTGCTTCTGCTGGTGATCTTGTGGACAGTACCGACATTCGGTCTGCTCGTGACGTCGCTGCGTGACAAGGACCAGATCGTTGCGTCCGGCTGGTGGACGGCGCTTGCGTCCTCAACGCAGAACCTCGTCTACCGTGCGCCGGCCGCCGATGCCCAGATTGAGCAGGCGGATGGCACCTTCACCATCACCGGCAATGCGCTGGAAGGCGGAAAGGGCCATGTGTCGCATTTCGGCACGTCGTCGCTGAAGCCGGATGAATATAAGGTTGGCGACACGGCCGATCTGAAGGACGGACAGACGCTCACGGTGGCAAAGAATGGCGATTTCACCATCGCCTCGCCGACAGCGTTTGAAGGCTCGCGCGGCCAGCGCATCTTCATCACCGCAACGACGCCGCCGGTTTTCACGCTGGACAATTACCGCAATGTTCTTGGCTCTGAGGGCATCGGCCAGTCCTTCCTGAACTCGCTCACGGTGGCGTTGCCATCGACGGTGATCCCGATTCTGGTCGCCGCCTATGCTGCCTATGCGCTGGCATGGATGAAATTCCCGATGCGCAACCTGTTGCTGGCCATTGTCGTCGGCCTTCTGGTTGTTCCGCTGCAGATGTCGCTGATTCCGCTGCTGCGGATGTATAATGGCATTGGCAATTTCTTTGGCGTGCCCTCAAAGACCTATGTCGGCATATGGCTGGCGCATATGGGTTTCGGTCTGCCGCTGGCGATCTATCTGCTGCGCAACTATATCGCCGGCCTGCCGCGCGAGATCATGGAATCGGCCCGTGTCGATGGTGCGAATGATTTCACCATTTTCAACAAGATCATCCTGCCGCTGTCCTATCCGGCGCTCGCCTCTTTCGCGATTTTCCAGTTCCTGTGGACGTGGAACGACCTTCTGGTTGCAACCGTCTTCCTGGATAACTCCGAAAAGACCCTGGTGCTGACGGCCCGCCTGCGCGAGTTGCTCGGTTCGCGTGGCGGTAACTGGGAAATCCTGACGGCCTCGGCCTTCGTCTCGATGATCGTGCCGCTCTGTGTCTTCTTCGCGCTGAACCGCTTCCTGGTCCGCGGTCTCCTGTCCGGCTCGGTCAAGGGCGGCTGAACGCCCCTGGCCTCAAAGCTTCAACCTTTTCGAGAACAAGAAAATGTCAATCAACGAACAAGCAACCAAGGGTGTCGACAAGGACTGGTGGCGCGGTGCGGTGATCTATCAGATCTATCCGCGTTCCTTTCAGGACACCAATGGCGATGGGATCGGCGACGTCAAGGGTATCACCAACCGGCTCGATTATATCGCCGGTCTTGGCGCCGATGCGATCTGGATTTCGCCCTTCTTCACCTCGCCGATGAAGGATTTCGGCTACGATGTCTCCAATTACTGCGACATCGATCCGATGTTCGGCACGCTCGCCGATTTCGACGAAATGATTGCCAAGGCCCATGGCCTGGGCCTCAAGATCATGATCGATCTGGTGCTGTCGCACACATCCGAGCAGCATCCATGGTTCGTCGAAAGCCGTTCCAGCCGCGATAATGCCAAGGCCGACTGGTATGTCTGGGCCGATGCAAAGCCCGACGGTTCGGCCCCGAACAACTGGCTGTCGATCTTCGGCGGCTCTGCCTGGCAGTGGGACTCCCGTCGGCTGCAGTACTACATGCATAACTTCCTGGTGTCGCAGCCGGATCTGAACTTCCATAATCCGGACGTGCAGAATGCTCTGCTGGATGTTGCGCGCTTCTGGCTGGAGCGTGGTGTTGATGGCTTCCGCCTCGACACGATCAACTTCTACTTCTGTGACAAGGAATTGCGTGACAACCCGCCTTTGGCGCCGGAACTGCGCAATGACAGCACGGCACCTGCGGTCAATCCCTATAACTACCAGCTTCATGTCTATGACAAGAGCCGGCCGGAAAATCTGGAATTCCTGAAGCGCCTGAGAGCGGTGATGGAAGAATATCCGGCGATTGCGGCGGTTGGCGAGGTCGGCGATTCGCAGCGCGGGCTGGAGATTGTCGGCGAATATACATCCGGCAACGACAAGATGCAGATGTGTTATGCCTTCGAGTTCCTGGCCCCGCAGAAGGTGACGCCGCAGCGCGTGATTGAATCGATCAATGCCTTTGATGCCGCAGCCCCTGAAGGCTGGGCCTGCTGGGCATTTTCCAATCACGATGTTGTCCGTCATCTGACGCGCTGGGGCGAAGGGGTTCAAGACGAAGTCGCCTATGCCAAGATGCTCGGCGCCCTGTTGATGACACTGCGTGGCTCGGTCTGCATCTATGAGGGCGAGGAGCTTGGCCTGACGGAGGCCGATATCGCCTTTGACGATCTGCAGGATCCCTATGGCATCGAGTTCTGGCCGGAATTCAAGGGGCGTGACGGTTGCCGCACGCCGATGGTCTGGCAGGCCGGTGCAAACAATGCAGGCTTTTCGACAGCGGAAACGACCTGGCTGCCCGTGGCACCCGAACATGTGATGAAATCGGTGGATGTGCAGCAGGGCAATGCCGCTTCGGTGCTGGAACAGTATCGCCGCTTCATCGCTTTCCGCCGGCAGCACCCGGCCTTTGCCAAGGGCGAGATCACCTTCCTGCCGACCGGCAGCGAGACATTACTGGCGTTTACGCGCAGTCTAGACGGTGAGACTGTCTTTGTACTCTTCAATATGGCAGAAAAAGCCCAGACGGCGAGCCTGCCCGATGAAAACCTTGTCGCCCTCGCAGCGGAGGAGCACGGCTTTGCCAGCAGCGCGGCCGATGGCGGCACCATTGAACTCCCGGCCTGGGGCGCTTACTTCGCCCGCCTTGGAAACTGAAGGAAAGGGGCGAAAAATGACTGGCGTTACGCTGAAACAAGTCAAGAAGAGCTATGGCAAGGTCGAGGTTCTGCACGGTGTGGACCTGGATATCACGCCCGGTGAATTTGTCGTCTTTGTTGGACCTTCGGGCTGCGGCAAGTCGACCCTGCTGCGCATGATCGCTGGACTGGAGGATATATCCGGCGGTGAGATCTTCATCGACGGACAGGTGGTCAATGACATTCCGCCATCCAAGCGCGGCATTGCCATGGTGTTCCAGTCCTATGCGCTCTATCCGCACATGTCTGTCTATGACAACATGGCTTTTGGCATGCGGATCGCCAAGGAAAGCAAGCAGGAGATCGATCAGCGGGTGCGCAAAGCGGCGGACATGCTGCAGATCACCCCTTATCTTGACCGTCTGCCAAAGGCGCTTTCGGGCGGTCAGCGTCAGCGCGTGGCCATCGGCCGCGCCATCTGCCGCGATCCGAAGGTATTCCTGTTCGATGAACCGCTATCGAACCTCGATGCCGCGCTGCGCGTTGCAACGCGTATCGAGATCGCCAAGCTTAACGATTCCATGCCCGATACGACGATGATCTATGTGACACATGACCAGGTCGAGGCCATGACGCTCGCGGATCGGATTGTTGTTCTGTCCGGCGGCTTTATCGAGCAGGTCGGTCCGCCGCTGGAGCTCTATGAGCGTCCGGCCAACCTCTTCGTTGCCCAGTTCATCGGCTCACCTGCCATGAACATCATGCCGGCGGTGATCACGCGGGCGGGGGAGACGACGGAGATCGAGCTCAGGGACGGCAAGCGGGTCAACGTGCCGGTCAAGACGCCGGATGGCGATGTCGGCAAGCCTGTTTCCTTCGGCGTCCGTCCCGAAGATGTGCGCGAGGCCGCAGAAGATGAGGATTTTCTGTTTGAAGGGACCGTTTCGATCCTTGAAGCGCTCGGCGAAGTGACGCTGATCTATATCGAGGGCAAGCTGGTCGATGATGATCCGATCATCGTCAAGCTTCCGGGCATTCACGAAGGCAAGCCGGGCGATGCGATGCGTTTTGTCGCAGAACCGGACAAGCTGCATCTTTTTGACGAAAGCGGCCGCAGCTATCTCTACCCGAAGGGCTGAGCTGGCGCTGCCTTTTGAGGAAAGGCGGCAGCAACGCTTCAGGCGTTTCGTGAGCCGCAGGGCGATGTGAGCCAGATGGGCGTCACAGACAGGAAAGGCCCGATGCATGGCATCGGGCCTTTCCTTCACATCGGCACTTCGGTGCCGAGTCCCCCCTCGGAACCTCTCGCGACAAACTCGAGAACAGATCAGGCGGCCGGGAGGTCGGCCGCCTGAAGGTGGCGCGACTGCGAAGGGCAGTCGCTGCCGAAATCAGAACTTCACACCAACACCGGCCATGACGCGGTTCGAGGTCAGGTCCTTGCCCTGAACATCGCTAAAGCCGCCGTGGTTGCTGCTGTTGCCGTTGCCATAGTCGGTGTAACGATATTCAACGCGGGCGAAGATGTTGTTGTTGAAGGCGTAGTCGACACCGGCGCCGAGCGTCCAACCGTTATAGGTGTCGTTCTTCTTGTCGCCGTTCACGGTGTTGTAGCCGTTGGCAATGGCCCAGCCGCCCGTGGTGTAGAGCAAGGTGTTGTCAAAGGCGTAACCGAGGCGGCCGCGTACAGAGCCTTCCCAGTCATAACCCATCTTGCCTGAACCTTTTTGAGTGACTTCGGCGTCGTTCTCATCGGTTGTGCTATAGGAGTAGCCGAACTTCGAATTGTTGTCGGGGTTGTAGGTGATGTCACCTTCGAGACCGAGAACGACATTGTTTCCGAACTGATAGTCATAGCCGCCGAACGCGCCGATCGTGCCACCATTGCTTTCGTGCTTGGAACTGTTAACGCCATTGGCGCTGAACTTCTGCTCGTTCCAGTTCCAGCCGCCGGTCGCACCGACCTTGAAGCCCGTCCAGTTGAAGTTCTGAGCAGCAGGCGTGGATACCGCTGGAGGCGTGTAAACCGGAGCCGGCGTTACGATGTCTGCAGCAAAAGCGGAGCCAGTCATGGTGGCCAGTGCGGCGGATGCAAGAAGAATCTTTTTCATTGAGTGAACTCCCTGTTGTCGTTCATTTCGATAACGATCAAATAGGAGTGTTGTTTCATACAAGCAATTATATTTGGCTGGGTTTGCCGCGTGTATTCAGTATGTGTTGCTTAACTGATACAGTTAAAATACTTTAAACTTCTGCTTATAGTCCTGTAGTATGCATGAAACATGGCTTATATATGGTGTGAATTAAGATATTTTCTGGTTGTAAACTTGGCTGATTTTTGTCCCCTGCCTTGAGGGCGGGCATCGTCGGGGTGTGTGCCGGCCAGAAAGCGGCATTGGCCGAACCCAAACGGCGTTGCAAAAAAAAGCGCCCAGGATGGGCGCCTTTTCGAAATCAGTGCGAAATCTGTGCTGTCAGGCGAAGATCACGCTGGCGCCTTCATCGGCGGTTCCGACATGCTGACGGAACGGGGCGAACAGTTCGCGGCCCATGCCGAATTCGTTCTGCGACAGGTCGGCGGTAACAGCCGGCCTTGCATCAAATTCGTCAGCGGCAATCAGCACTTCCAGCGTACCGTTTTCGGCATCGAGGCGAATCATGTCGCCTTCGCGGATCTTGGCGATCGCTCCACCATCCTTGGCTTCCGGGGTCACATGGATCGCGGCGGGCACCTTGCCGGATGCGCCCGACATGCGGCCATCGGTGACGAGCGCAACTTTGTAGCCACGATCCTGAAGCACGCCCAGCGGCGGGGTGAGGCGGTGAAGTTCCGGCATGCCGCAGGCCTTGGGGCCCTGGAACCGGACAACGGCGATGAAATCGCGGTCGAGCTTGCCGGCCTTGAAGGCATCCTGAAGTTCCTGCTGGTCGTGGAAGATCAGGGCAGGTGCCTCAATGACACGGCGTTCCGGTTTGACGGCGGAGATCTTGATCACACCCTTGCCGACATTGCCCGAGAGCATCTTCAGTCCGCCATTGGCCTGGAAAGGCTTGTCGAAGGTGGTGAGAACCTTCGGATCAGCACTGGTTTCGCCGATCGGCTCGCGCTTGACCGTGCCATTTTCACCGAGTTTGACGTCGATTGCATAGGCCGCCATGCCTTCGCCGAAGACGGTGCGGACATCGTCATGCAGCAGGCCGGCCTTGAGCAGCTGGCTGATCAGGAAGCCCATGCCGCCGGCGGCGTGGAAATGGTTCACATCGGCAAGACCATTGGGATAGACGCGTGCCAGCAATGGCACCACATCGGAGAGTTCCGAGATATCCTGCCAGGTCAGCCTGATCCCGGCTGCGCGTGCCATGGCGACAAGATGCATGGTGTGGTTGGTCGAGCCGCCGGTGGCATGCAGGCCGACAACGCCGTTGACGAAGGAGCGCTCGTCGAGCATTTCACCGACCGGCGTGAATTCATTGCCACTCGCCGTCATCGCAAGTGCACGCTTGGTGGCTTCCTTGGTCAATGCATCCCGCAATGGCGTATTCGGGTTGATGAAGGAGGAGCCCGGCATATGCAGACCCATGATCTCCATCAGCATCTGGTTGGAATTTGCGGTGCCATAAAAGGTGCAGGTGCCGGGACCGTGATAGGACTTTGATTCCGATTCCAGAAGCTCGGCGCGGCCGATCTTGCCCTCGGCATAGAGCTGGCGAACGTGGGACTTCTCATCGTTCGAAATGCCGGAAGTCATAGGTCCGGCCGGCACGAAGATCGTTGGCAGATGGCCGAAGGTCAGTGCCGCCATGACGAGGCCGGGAACGATCTTGTCGCAGACGCCAAGGAACAGGGCGGCGTCGAACATGTTGTGCGAGAGGCCGACGGCGGCAGCCATGGCGATCAGATCGCGGGAGAAAAGCGAGAGCTCCATGCCGGGCTGGCCCTGGGTCACGCCATCGCACATGGCGGGAACGCCGCCTGCCACCTGGGCAACGCCGCCGGCCTCGCTGGCTGCTTCACGGATCAGCGCCGGAAAGGTCTCGAAGGGCTGGTGCGCCGAAAGCATGTCATTATAGGCAGTGATAATGCCGATATTGGGCACGGTATCACCCGACAATGCCTGCTTATCGGCGGGGGAACAGACGGCAAAGCCATGGGCGAGATTACCGCAGGACAGAACAGAACGGTGAACGCCCTTGGAAGCGGCCTGATTGACACGGTCAAGATAGGCTTCTCGGGTCGGTTTTGACCGCTCGATGATACGAGCGGTGATCTTTGCTATACGAGGGTCGGCGGACATGGGCTTTCCTGTGTCGGTTAGATGAAGGACGCGCCCGGCTGAATGAATGCTTCGCTCAGGGCGCCCAGTAGATTTCCACGGGAGACGAGGCCCGCATCAGTACCGCGCGGATCGGCATTTCGGTCTCGTCCTGGCCACCAAGGGCCTTGTTCAGAACATCCATCTTCTCCTGGCCTTCGATATGCAGAACCAGAAGGCCCGCATTCTCGAGTGAAGAGAAGGTGAAGGTCATTCGCGCTTCACCTGCACCATCGGCATGCAGCGCCATGACGCCCGGCGGTGTGTTCTTGTCCAGTGCGCGTGAAAGCGTGTCGCCTCCGGGGAAGAACGATGCTGTGTGGCCATCGGTTCCCATGCCGAGGATCACGACATCGAAAGGCGCAAGCTCAGCGGCCTTGCCGGTCACAATTTCGGCAGCGTGTTCTGCGGTCTCAACGGGCTGGTAAAGCGGCAGGATCCTGGCTCTTGCAGCGGCGCCTGTCAGCAGATTGTCCGTCAGAAGCTTATGGTTGGAGCGCGGATTGTCTTCCGGCACGAACCGCTCGTCGACAAGCGTGATCGTCACCTTTGACCAGTCAAGCGGTGCGGTTGCCAGCGTCTGGAAAAACAGCTTCGGCGTGGAGCCGCCGGAAACCGCGATAAACGCGGTTCCCTTTGCAGCAATTGCCAGTTCGAGCTTTGCGGCGACAGCATTGGCCAGAGCAGTGGCCAATTCCGACCGGTCGCTAAAACTGTGCATTGTCTTGGTCATCTCGAATCCTGACTGTCTTTGCTCTTGTGCTCAGTTGGGCTCGTGCCAGGTCCTGCCGTCACGCTCGATGAGAGCGATGGACTTGCTCGGGCCCCAGGTTCCGGCCGTGTAACCCTGTACGGGCTGGCTCGTTTCTTCCCAGGCTTTCAGGATCGGGTCGACCCAGTTCCAGGCAACCTCGACCTCGTCCCGGCGCATGAACAGCGTCTGGTTGGAGCGGATAACGTCGAGCAGAAGCCGTTCATAGGCATCCGGGTTACGCACGTCAAACGCCTGGGCGAACGCCATGTCGAGCGAAACGTGACGCAGACGCATGCCGCCCGGTCCCGGCGACTTGATCATCAGCCACTGCTTCACGCCCTCATCCGGCTGCAGGCGCAGCACCAGCTGGTTGGCGACGATGCGGCCGGCGGCCGGTTCGAAAATCGAATGCGGGATCGGCTTGAAGGTGATGACGATCTCCGAAACCCGGCTGGCAAGACGCTTGCCGGTGCGCAGATAGAAGGGCACGCCGGCCCAGCGCCAGTTGTCGATCTCGGCCTTGATGGCGACGAAGGTCTCGGTATTGCTCTCGCCGTCAAGCTCTTCGAGATAGCCCTTGACCGGACCGCCCTTGGAGGCGCCGGCGCGATACTGGCCGCGCACGGTCAGATAACCGGCATTGTCGGCATTGATCGGCTTCAGCGAGCGCAGGACCTTCAGCTTCTCATCGCGGACGGCTTCAGAATCCATGGAGTATGGGGTTTCCATGGCGACCATGCAGAGCACGTTGAGAATATGGTTCTGCACCATGTCGCGCAGCGCGCCGGATTTGTCATAATAACCCGCGCGTCCCTCAAGGCCGACTTCTTCGGCGACCGTGATCTGCACATGATCGATATGGTTGGCATTCCACAGCGGCTCGTAAAGGGCATTGGCGAAGCGCAGCGCCATCAGGTTCTGCACCGTCTCCTTGCCGAGATAGTGGTCGATGCGGAAGACCTGCTCTTCGTGGAAAACCTTGCCGATCATGTTGTTGAGTGCCAGCGCCGATTCCAGGTCGCGGCCGAGCGGCTTTTCAACGACGATACGGGTCTGCTTGGTGATCAGCTTGTGGTCACGAATGCCGTCACAGATCGGCCCGAAAATGCTGGGGGCAACGGCCATGTAGAAAGCGCGGACGCGCTCCTTGCCCTCGTCGAGCAGCTTTTTCAGCGCATCCCAGCCCTTGCTGCTGGTGGCGTCAACCGGCACATATTCGATTCGGGCGAGAAATTTTTTGACTTCCCCATCATCATATTCGCCATGCATGAGGTGCTCTTTCAGCGCCTTCTGTGCATGCTTGCGGAAATCTTCCGACGTCAGCTCGGAGCGCGATGCGCCGATGATGCGGGTCGGTTCCGTGAACTGGCCGGCGATCTGTCGGTGATAGAGCGCAGGCAGAAGCTTGCGCTCGGTGAGATCTCCGGTGGCACCGAAAACCACATAGTCAAAGGGTTCGACGGGTATGATTTGACTGCTGGTGGCCATATGTTCTCTCAATCGTCAACGGTTGATCACTTATTATCAAATCGATTTAAAAAAGCCAGCCCCTTTTCGAAAAGGCTGCTTTAGAAACGATCACGGAGCGCAAACCAGCTGAGTGCGAGCAACAGCAGCGGTCGGCGCAAAGCCCTGCCCCCGGGGAAGGCGGGGATATCCAGTTCGCGGTAAAGCTCGAGATCCATGCTGCGTCCGCTGATTTCATCAGCATAGAGTTTACCACAGTAGTTTGACAGCATCACGCCATGGCCGGAGAAGCCGCCAATCGCCGTGGCGCCAGGCATTATGTCGTGGACCAGCGGCTTGCGCGGCATGGTGATGCCGATCGTGCCGCCCCAGGCGTGGGTGATGTCTGTCTCACTCAGCTGCGGGAAAATCTCGGCGATCTGCTTGCGCAGATGTTTGGAAATATCGCTCGGCGCATCCTTGGTGTAGGCCTCGCGGCCGCCGAAAAGCAGCTCTCCGGTGATGGTCTTGCGGAAATAACGCACGACGAAGCGGCTGTCATCGACCGACTCACCGCCCGGCAATATCGATTTATGCGCCTTCAGTGGCGGCGTGGCGGCAATGAAGGAGCGGATGGGCATGACCCGAGCCGCAGTCTTGGCGTCGAAATGCTGCTCGATATAGCCATTGCCGGCGATCAGCACGCGATCGGCGGTGATCTCGCCTGAGCCGGTTTTGACCACCAGCTTGCCATCGCGCTGTTCGATATCATCCGCCGTGGTCATTTCATGAAGGCGTGCGCCGGCTGCTGCTGCGACCTTGGCAATGCCGACGAGTAGCTTCAGCGGGTGTATATGGCCGGTGCCGCTGTCGCGCATGCCGCAGAAATAGCGTGTCGAGCCGATCTTCTGCGCCGTTTCGGCACGGCTCAGGAAAGCCAGATGCGGATAGTCATAGCGCTCGGCCATGGCATCGACATGGTGGTGAAAGCCGTAATCCATGTTGCGCTTATGGGCGACGGAAATCTGACCGGGCCTGAAATCAACGGCAATGTCATTCTGCTTGGCAAAGTCGAGCACGAAGCTCTTGGCATCTTCGGCCATGCGGAACAGGGCGCGGGACCGTTCGAAACCGATCTTCTTTTCAATCTCCTCCGGCCACCAGTTCTGGCCGGTTCCGAGCTGGCCGCCATTGCGCCCCGACGCGCCATCGCCGAAGCGGGCCGCGTCGATCAGGACGACGTCAGTGCCATCGCGGGCGAGCTGGCAGGCGGCCTGAAGGCCGGTGAAACCACCGCCGACAATGGCGACATCCGCTCGGGTCGAGCCATCCAGGGCCGGATAGGTCGGTCGTTCCGGCACGGTCACCTGATACCATGAAAGTCCAGGGGCAATCGGACTTTGCCATTTCATCGCTCGGTTACTCCACACATCCGGCCGTCCCCTGTCCGGGGAGCGGTCCTTTCACAACATCCGGCCTCACCCCAGACATGTCGCCATTTCTAACCAAACGCAAGTGTTGCGCCAGAATACAACCGGTTCAAACACTTTGCAGCAGAAATTCGCGCTCCCAGGGGCTGATGACCTGCATGAAGGTCTCGAACTCACCGCGCTTGATGCCGGCATAAAGATCGATGAATTCCTGTGACAGGATCGAGGCCAGCGCCGGCTCGTCTTCCATCAGCGCCACGGCCTCCAGCAGACCGCGCGGCAGATCGATCGCGCCCTCATTCGCCGTATCGGCCGAAGGGGCCGAGGGGTCGACCGCGTTCATGATGCCGAGCAGACCGCAGGCAAGCGAAGCGGCCAGCGCCAGATAGGGATTGGCGTCCGAACTTGGCAGGCGGTTTTCGATCCGCCGGGCCGAGGGTTCCGAGACCGGAATGCGGAAGGCTGTGGTGCGGTTGTCATAGCCCCAGGCGGTGTTGACCGGGCAGGCCATGTCGGGTGTCAGGCGGCGGTAGGAATTCACATAGGGTGCCATCATCACCAGCGCCGAGGGCACATATTTCTGCATGCCGCCGATGAAATGGAAGAATTCCGGCGATGGATCGCCATTGTCCAGGGTGAAGATGTTCTGGCCGGTCTCGATGTCGACGACCGATTGGTGAATATGCATGGCGGAGCCGGGCTGGCCCTGCATCGGCTTTGCCATGAAGGTGGCGAAGGTCTCGTGTTTCAGCGCCGCCTCGCGGATCGTGCGCTTGAAGAAGAAGACCTGATCGGCGAGCTGCAGCGGATCGCCGTGGCGCAGGTTGATTTCCAGCTGCGCCGGGCCTTCTTCATGGATCAGCGTGTCGATCTCAAGCCCCTGGCCTTCGCAGAAGTGGTAGATATCATCAATCAGTTCATCGAATTCGTTGATGCCGGCGATCGAATAGGCCTGCCCGGCAAGGATCGGCCGCCCGGAGCGTCCGATCGGCGGGGCAAGCGGCAGGTCCGGATCGTCGTTGCGGGCAACGAGGTAAAACTCGATTTCTGGCGCAACCACCGCTTTCCAGCCGCGCTCGGCATAAAGGTCAATCACCCGCTTCAGCACGCTGCGGGGCGTGTAGGCCACTTCGCGGCCATCGGCGCCAACGACATCGCAGATCACCTGGGCGGTCGGATCGCTCTCCCACGGTACAGCGGACAGTGTTGAAAGGTCGGGCACCAGTTTCAGGTCACTGTCGCGTGGCTCATAGCGGAAATTGCCGCTTTCGTCCGGGTAATCGCCGGAGATCGTATGGCGGTAAAGAGCCGAGGGCAAAGCGAGCGAGGTGTTGGAGGTGAATTTCGAGGTCGGCATCATCTTGCCGCGCGGAACGCCGGCGAGATCGGGGGTGATGCATTCGATGTCCTCGATGCCGCGATAGCCGAGCCATTTGGCGGCATCCTTGAAGCTCTCAACCCCGCGGAGATTTCTGATGAAGGGCGGCGTGGCCGCTGATTTGCTGATTTTGCCTGCTGTTTTCAGTGTCATTTTTTTGCTGGGCATGATTCTCGCCGGTCGCGGTTTGCTATCTTAATCTATCATAGCGGCGCTTCGCGACTTGGCGAGGGGAAACGTTGACTTTCTTTGCGTCCCGACGGACAAGCCCGATAGCGTAAATAAGGCGGGGCAGGCCATGGAACATTTCGATGTCGCGATCATTGGCGCAGGCGCTGCGGGCCTGATGTGCGCCCTAACGGCGGGCAAGGCGGGCCGGCGCGTCGTGCTGATCGACCATGCGCGCGCGCCGGGGGAGAAAATCCGCATTTCCGGCGGCGGGCGCTGCAACTTTACCAATATTCATGCCGGACCCAAAAACTATCTGTCCGAGAACCCGCATTTCGCCAAGTCGGCTTTGTCACGCTACCAGCCGGCCGACTTCATCGCCATGGTCGAACGCCACGGCATTGCCTATCACGAAAAGACGCTTGGCCAGCTGTTCTGCGATGGTTCGGCGAAGGAAATCGTCGATATGCTGACAGGCGAATGTCGTCGTGCCAGGGTCGATCTCAGGCTTGCGACCGGGGTGGGGGCGCTGGCGCATGAGGATGGCCGGTTTCGCTTCATGGCGGGGGCAGGCGAGATCGTCGCGGATGCTCTCGTCATGGCCTCTGGCGGCAAGTCGATCCCGAAAATGGGGGCGACCGGGCTTTCCTATCAGGTCGCCGAGCAGTTTGGTCTTTCCCTCGTCGAAACGCGGGCCGGTCTGGTGCCGTTCACACTGGAGCCGGGGCTGCAGGCGCTTCTTGCCCCGCTCGCCGGTATCAGCGTTCAAGCCGAGCTTTGCTGCGGCAAGACACGCTTCCGCGAGGCACTGCTTTTCACCCATCGTGGTCTTTCCGGACCAGCCGTCCTGCAGATCTCATCCTTTTGGCAGCCCGGTGCGGAAATCGTGATCCGCATCCTGCCGGATATCGATCTGGCAGGCGCGTTGATCGCAGCCAAGCGCGACAATGGCCGCCAGACCCCGGTAACGGCGCTTGCCGTGCATCTGCCGAAGCGGCTGGCGCAGTTCTTTGCCGAAAGAGCGGCGATTTCCGGTGCGCTCGCCGATCTGCCGGACAAAGCCCTGCGCGGACTTGCGACCGCCGTTCAGGACTGGCGGATCAAGCCCGCCGGAACGGAAGGCTATCGTACCGCCGAGGTCACCCTTGGCGGCGTTGATACGCGTGGCCTTTCCTCCCAGACCATGGAGGCGAAGACGGTGCCGGGACTCTATTTCATCGGCGAATGTGTCGATGTTACCGGCTGGCTCGGCGGTTATAATTTCCAGTGGGCCTGGGCCTCGGGCTTTGCTGCCGGAACGGCACTTGGTGCGTCTGGCAGTTCCGCGCCATAGACCGCCTCAGCCGCGTCCGGCTTCCCGGTCGGGGCCGAAGCGGTTGGTCTCGGCCTCTCCCGGCTGGCACCACCAGTAGATCAGCACCACCACGCCAATGATCGATATCGACAGAAGCTGCCACCAGCCGGTGCGGTTGATGTCATGCAGGCGGCGGGCGCCGATGGCGATAGCGGGGAACAGGGTGGCAAGGCCCCAGATGCCCTCCAGAATGCCGACATTGTCGGCGCCGCCGAACAGGACGTAATCGATCACGGAAAGGACAACACTGACAATCCAGCTTGCCAGCACCCAGTACCAGAACGCGCCGCGCGACGACCGGTCGCGAAAATTGGCATAGTTTGAAAATGCAAGTTTGAAGGCCTCCTGAAATCCCACCACGCGGTGGGCACGGCCTGACGGTGCGGTGTCGCTCATGTTTCCCCTCTCCTGACAACAGCAAATGAAGATCAAGTATAGCGCCGATCACGCTGCTTTAATACGGTTGAATAGTGTCAGGTTGCTGCAGACCCGGCCGCCCTTGGTGGTGGCCGGGTCTGAAGGCAGGGGTGGCGGATCAGATCTTCTCGAGGTCGTCCGGTTCTGCCGTGTCGTCGGCAAAGATGACCGGTACCATCAGGTCGCCCCAGTTGCCCTTGCCGCCATGATGGCGGGCCGAGCGGATGAGTTCGACCGAAAGGCCTGCCTCCACCGCACGCATGACCGACTGGTTGAGGCGGTGCAGATCATTGGCAATCATGCGGATTGCAGCTTGGCGTTCGGCGCTCATCGCCGCGCCCTGGGTTTCTGTTCTTTCCTTGACGTTGATCTTCGGGTTCATGGCTTTCTCCTCCTTGCCATAATGTTTCGCGGCCCCGCTCCCGCCGGGGCTTTGCGGGTTTACTCTGCTGCTGGCTGAAACTGGGCAGCCTCGGTGGAATCATGCATTGCGGTCGTGGATGACAGGCCGCCGGTGATTGCCATTGAAACGGCGTCGAAATAGCCGGTGCCGACCTCGCGCTGGTGTTTCGTGGCGGTATAGCCATTGGCTTCGGCGGCAAATTCGGCCTGTTGCAGCTCCGAATAGGCGGCCATCTGCCGCTCCTTGTAGCCGCGGGCCAGCTCATACATGCCGAAATTCAGCTGATGGAAACCGGCAAGGGTGATGAACTGGAACTTGTAGCCCATGGCCCCCAGTTCACGCTGGAACCTGGCAATGGTCGCATCATCCAGATTTTTCTTCCAGTTGAACGAGGGCGAGCAATTATAGGCGAGACGCTTGCCCGGATGGACCTTGTGGACCCCTTCGGCAAATTTGCGTGCCTGGTCCAGATCCGGCTTCGACGTCTCACACCAGATCAGATCGCAATAGGGCGCATAGGAAACGGCGCGGGCGATACAGGCCTCGAGCCCATTCTTCACATGGTAGAAACCTTCCGGCGTGCGCGCCTTGTCGTAATCGACGAATGGCCGGTCGCGTTCATCAATGTCGGAAGTCAGGAGCTTGGCGGCCTCGGCATCAGTGCGGGCGATGACAAGGGTTGGAACGCCCATGACGTCGGCTGCAAGCCGGGCTGCCGTCAGGTTGCGGATATGGGCCGCCGTCGGGATCAGCACCTTGCCGCCGAGGTGGCCGCATTTCTTCTCGGAGGCCAGCTGGTCCTCGAAGTGGACCCCGGCAGCCCCCGCCTCGATATAGGCCTTCATGATCTCGAAGGCGTTGAGCGGGCCGCCGAAGCCTGCTTCCGCATCGGCAACGATCGGCGCGAACCATGTGTCGACCGAAAGGCCGCCGCCTTCCGATGTCTCGATCTGGTCGGCACGCTGCAGCGTCTTGTTGATCCGCCGGGCCAGTTCCGGGCCGGCATTGGCCGGGTAGAGCGACTGGTCAGGATACATGGCGGAAGCGGTATTGGCATCGGCGGCAACCTGCCAGCCAGAGAGATAGATCGCTTTCAGTCCGGCCCGGACCATCTGCATGGCCTGATTGCCCGAAAGTGCGCCGAGTGCGTTGACGAAGTCTTCCGAATGGATGAGCTGCCAGAGCCGGTTGGCACCCTGTTCGGCCAGCGTGTAGCGGATCGGAACCGAGCCGCGCAGCCGTCGGACATCGTCCATTCCATAGGGGCGGGCGATGCCGTCAAAGCGACCGGCAGGGGCTGTTTCAACAAGTTTGTAAAAATCGGTCATGATGTTTCTCCTCCTCAAATCCGTCCCTCCGGTTGCTGTATCCGGCGGGTCCTGAAACTGCGTATCGTCAGTTTTCGGTGTGACAATATTTACAGTATGAGGCTGGCTACAGCGAGAGAAACGCGAATATCGGTGCGACAAAACGGGTTATGTTGTCACAGGCTTTGCAATTGTGTTTTGTTAATTTGTAAAATATGTAAATATTCTCCGAAACATGTTTTGTCTCATTCTGTGACTGGGAGGTGCAGGGTGGCTGAAAACAAGATCTTTGCCGGGCCGCGTTTACGGCGGGTTCGCAACAGTCTCGAACTGACACAGACGGCGATGGCGGAAGCGCTGGCGATTTCGCCGTCCTATCTCAATCTCATCGAGCGCAACCAGCGCCCCCTGACGGTGCAGCTGCTGATGAAGCTTGCGGCTGTCTATGATGTTGATATCACCGCACTCAAGGGTGAGAGCGGCGGCGCCATGGCGGAGCTGAAGGCCGTCTTCTCCGATCCGCTGCTGGTCGGGGAACTGCCGGGAGACCAGGAGCTGCTGGAAGTGGCGGAGGCAGCCCCCAATGCGGCGGTGGGCATTGTCAAGCTCTATCGTGCTTATCGCGAACAGGCTGAGCGGCTCTCGGATCTTGCGGCGCTTCTGGCCCGGGAGGGACATGAGACACAGCTGGCGGCAGCGCGGTTGCCCTATGACGCCGTTCGCGAAACGCTGGCGCGCCGCCCCTTCTTCTTCGATGCTCTTGACCGGGAGGCCGAGGCTCTGCATCAGGCGCTTGGGCCGGGCGATGATATCGCCGCGGCGCTGAAGGCCTGGTTGCGGCAAACGCATGGCATTGCTGTCAGGCTCCTGCCTGCTGATGTGATGAGCGGCCACAGCCGGCGCTTTGATCGTCACACCATGCGGCTGTTCATTTCCGGACGTCTGCCGCCAGCCGATCAGATGCGCGAACTCGCCATCGAGGCTGTGTTCCTGGCCATGCCGGCTGCGCTTGAAGCCGCCATTCAGTCGCTTTCACCCTCAGGTGATGAGGAGCGCCGGCTGCTGCGTTACGAACTTGCCCGTTATGCAGCGCTGGCGCTGCTCATGCCCTATGGTGCCTTTGTCGAAGCCGCGCGCCGCGTCCGTTTTGACATCGATCTGCTGCGCAGCCGCTTTGCCGTCTCCTTCGAACAGGCCGCGACGCGGCTTGTCAGCCTGCAGCGGCCGGAAAATGCCGGACTGCCTTTCTTTCTGATGGAGGTCGATCAGGCCGGACATGTGCTGCGCCGGCTGGGCGCGAAGGGCTTTCCGCAGGAAAAATTCGGCGGCGAATGTCCCAAGCTCGGCGTTCACGACGCTTTCTCGTCACCTGGCAGGATCGATGTTGCCCGCACGGTCATGGCAGACGGAACGGCTTACCTGACCTTGTCGCGAACGCTGGACGGGCCGCAGGCGGGTTTCGCCGAGCCGGTGCGCCGCACCGCAATTCTCATCGGTCTTTCTGCCGCACGCCTTGATGATGTGGTTTATGCCGAGGCGCTGCCAGGCGGGGAGCGGGCGACGGAAATCGGCCCGGCCTGTCGCCTGTGCGAGCGTTCTGGCTGTCTTGCTCGGGCGGAGCCGCCGCTCACGCGGCCGCTGGCGCTCGATGATATGACGGGCGGTCTGTCGCGCTTCGACTTCTAGGGCGCCGCGCGTCCTTTTGGATGCGTCAGGGCCTGTCCAGAGGACGTCAGGGTTGCTTCGGTGACTGGCTGATGGCAAGGGCCGCGATTGCATTGCCGCTCACCCGGACGACAACCGGTTCGGCGTCGGTGTCATCGGCAGGAGCACGGCTGAGCGTAATGTCAAAGGCACCATTCAGGGTGTTGAGGGTACCCTCCAGCGTGATGGCTCCGATATCCGACTGCAGTTTGATCCCTGAGAGCGTAACCATAACACCATCAATCTTGGCCGTTCCCGAAAGCTTGCTGAAGGGAAGGCTCAGGCTGCTGTCGAAGCCGAGCGAAAAGGCGCGCTGCGTTTCCGCGCGCTTGAACAGCGCCGCCAGGTCCAGCCCGGAGATCTTTCCGTCTGTCGCGGAAAATTTGACCGCGCCGCTGATCTTCTTGCGATCAAGGTCGGAAAAGGGGACGTCCGCCTGCAATGCCGCGTCGAGATTGAGATGTGGCGCGCTGATCGGCAGGCTGATGCCAAGCTGACGGAGGAAGGTGGCGGAATCCACATTCTCGGCCGTGAACTGAATGGCACCCTGCTTGCCGGCGGTAATGCCGACATGGGCCGAGAGTGTGCCCTCGCCGAGTTGGCTGTCAGCGATATCAAAGCTGGTCTGGGTGGTAGAGCGGAAAATGCTGGCCGCCACATTCTTGAGCGTGATGTCACCGAGCGCGACGCTCGGGGCAGAAAGCCGCAGATCAAGTGCCGGAAGGGCCGGTGTATTTCGCCCACCGCGGCCGGCAAAGGCTGTCACATCATCAATCCAGCCCGGCAGGGTGGTGCGGATGTTGGGTAGCTTCACGTCGCCAAAGGCGAGCGTCGCCATCCCGCGCAGGGTGCCATTGTCGCTGTCGCGGGCGATGTCCAGAATGCCGTTCCCCGAGGTGCCATCGATTACGACGGTCACCGGCGAGAAACGCAGCGAATTGTCGCTGCGGCCGAGCGTGCCGGATACCGACATGTTGTCGACATTCTTCAGCATCGGCATCGGTATCTGCAGCAGATCCTCGAGTCGCTTCACATTATTCGTTTTGACGGAGACGGTTCCGTCGAGAAAATAAGGTTTGGTCCGCGTGGCATGGCCGCTGAAACTGGTCGTGATCTGATTGTCGAACACCTTGAGCGACATCGAACTGTCTTCGCCACGAAGAAGCGAGAACGGCGTGTCGGCCTTGAACTCGAAATTGGTCGCGGCGCCGTCGATCAGCGCACTGCCCGTCGCTGAGATCGGGCCTGACAAGCGGTCCCATTTGATCTCGCCGTTGATGCCGTTGACGACTTCTGTGGTGCCGTGACGATCCAGAGCAAGCTTGGAATCGATGAATTTGACAGAGCCGGGAGCGTTGCCCGCGCCGGATGGCATGGGCGTGGCGAACATCTTTGCCAGCATGCCCTGCGGCGCTCCGGCAGAAGCCGGCGTGTCCTCGATAACCAGAACGCCGCCATCGATCGTCAGATCGGACAGCACCGTCTTGCCGCGCAGGGCCGAAAAGATGCCGAAATGCGCGGTCAGGCTTTTGGCATTGCCGTAAAGGAGCGGACCGGCGCCATCCGGACGCGCTGCCGCAATGCTGGTTACGGTTACCTTGGGCCGCGGCAGGAAGGAAATCTCAGCATCGCCGCCGACACGCACCTTGGCGCCGACCCAGTCGCTCAGGGCGGCTTCGACCTGCTTCTTCATGACGCCCTGTGGCAGGATGTCCGGCGCAAAGTGATAGATCATCACGACAGCAAGCACGACGGCAATCAGGACGCCCTTGACGCCGCGCCGGCGTGCCAGAGCGGCCAGCCGACCCGTCTTTTCGCTTTTCTCTGCCGTGTTCTTCGTCGTCATGGGTTCTTTCGCAGAATCGGACCGTGACCTCGGAGGAGGTCGTAAACACGCGGATATAGGAAATTCATGTATGGCGCAAACATGGCTGCGGTGGACGACGCTTGAAAATAGCTGTCAATAAGGCGGTAAATGCCTCTCAGGCGATGCGAAAACTTCGTTTCTCCGACGGTTCGGGCGAGGTGCCATAGCACGCATTCGTTTCGTCCTGGCGTTCGATCCGGGCATCTTGCGGACCTGCCGGTGCGACACCGCCGGTGACGCCAGTTCCTGTTTTGCCGAAAACTGTGCCATGACGTCGCACCGGGCTCGTCTGTGCGGATGATGATGGTGACGCTGTGTTCACCATCGGTCGCAGGCTTGGACATTGCAGCGGGCGGACCAGACATGCGAAGACGTGTGCATTATTGATCAGCGCGGGTCCCTTGCTATGAAGAAAATCGGTTTCCTCTCCTTCGGCCACTGGCAGAATGCCCCGCAATCGGGCACGCGTTCGGCGCAGGACGCCCTGCTGCAATCCATTGACCTTGCTGTCGCGGCTGAAGAGCTCGGTCTCGACGGTGCTTATTTCCGCGTTCATCATTTTGCCCGTCAGCTCGGCTCACCCTTTCCGCTGCTGGCTGCCGTCGGGGCGAGAACCAGCAAGATCGAGATCGGAACGGGTGTCATCGACATGCGTTATGAAAACCCGCTCTATATGGCTGAGGATGCGGGGGCTGCCGATCTGATTGCCAATGGCCGGCTTCAGCTCGGTATCTCACGCGGCTCACCGGAGCAGGTCATCGATGGCTGGCGCTATTTCGGCTACGTGCCTGAGGAAGGCAAGGATGCCTCCGACATGGCGCGCCGCCACGCCGAAGTGTTTCTCGATGTCATTCAGGGCAAGGGTTTTGCCCAGCCCAATCCGCGGCCGATGTTTCCCAATCCGCCCGGCCTGTTGCGCCTGGAGCCCTATTCGGAAGGCCTCCGGGAGCGGATCTGGTGGGGTGCCGGTTCCAATGCCACCGCCGTCTGGGCGGCCAAGCTTGGCATGAATCTGCAAAGTTCAACGCTGAAGGACGATGAGACCGGAGAACCGTTCCACAAGCAGCAGGCCGATCAGATCCGGGCCTACCGCGCCGCCTGGAAGGAAGCCGGACATAGCCGTACGCCGCGGGTCTCCGTCTCGCGCTCGATCTTTGCGCTGGTGTCGGACATGGACCGCGCCTATTTCGGGCGCGGCGACAGCCAGGATTCCATCGGCTATCTCGATGAGAACACGCGGGCGATTTTCGGACGATCCTACGCGGCCGAGCCGGACCGGCTGATTGAGGAATTGAAGGGCGATGAAGCCGTGGCCGAGGCCGACACGCTGCTTCTGACCGTGCCGAACCAGCTTGGAGTCGCCTATAACGCCCATGTCATCGAAGCGATACTCAAATATGTCGCGCCGGGGCTTGGCTGGCGTTGAGATTCGCCAAGCAGAACGAGCTGCCAGAAATAGTCTGACGCTTCGTTATTACCAGGAGATCAATGGGAAAGATGTGTTTCAGCTATAGTTTCAGCTGGCTGAGCGCTTGCTTCGGTTGTCGCTGCTTACTATAGTGGTAAGACATTTCTTTCATTGGTTTCAAGGCAATATGTTCGAGCGACGCGATTTCCTGATGGCTGCCGGAGCCGCTGTTTTGGCCAGTGGTGCGCGCTCGCGGCCGCGGGCGGAGGAAGCGGCTCTGCCTGACAACAAGAATGGGATTGCGCTGGCGCTCGGCGGCGGTGCCGCCAAGGGCTTTGCCCATATCCCCTATCTCGAATGCCTGGATGAGATGGGCGTGCGCCCGGCACAGCTTGCGGGCACGTCCATGGGCGCCATCATGGCAGCACTTTACGCTGCGGGCATGAGTGGCAAGGAAATCCGTGAAAGCACGCTTGAACTGTTTTCCGAAAAAGAGCCGCTGCTGCGCAAGCTCCTGCTCAACAACACCAATACATGGGCGTCGCTGTTCAATCTGATGCGGCCTGCGGTGATCGATCCGGAGGTTCTGTTCAAGGCTGTGCTGCCACCGGTTCTGCCGGACGATTTTGCGGGCCTGTCCATTCCCTTGTCTGTGGTTGCGACCGATTTTTACCGTCAGAGCCAGGCGGTTCTGGATCATGGTGCGCTGCTGCCAGCCATTTCCGCATCGGCGGCCCTGCCTGTACTGCTGACGCCGGTCGTTATCGGCGACAAGGTTCTGATCGATGGCGGCTTCGTCAATCCGACGCCCTTTGATGTGCTGGACAACGGGCGTTATTTCACCGTCGGCATCGATGTGACGGGCTCGCTGCCGCGCGACGGGACTGATCTCCCCGGTTCGCTGGAAACCTGGGCCGGGTCATTCAGCATCACCCAGCGGTCTATCGTGCTGGAAAAACTGAAATGCGGTGGGCCGGATCTTTATGTCGCCCCGCCTGTCGGCCAGTTCGCGACGATGGATTTCTTCGATGTGGAGGCGATCCTGTCGGCAGCTGACACGGGCCGTGATGCTTTCAAGCACAAGATTGCAGCGCTGCTGGAACGATAGAGGTCCGGATAGACTGACCGGGCAATGAGAGGGAAAACAGTGACGGACGACGATAATCGGGCCAGGTTCCTGTCAATAAGCCTGTTTTCGCTGGCGCTGGGGCTGGTCTTCTGCGCCTTCTCCTTCACGCCGTCGCTGATCCCGCGCAGCTATCTGATTCAGGGAGCGCTGGCCGGGCTTGTCACAGCGATCGGCTACATGATCGCTCGTCTGGTGGTCTCCGTCTGGCGCGGCATGGAGCTTTGGGAGCCTCAAGGTCGGCTGCGGCTCTATCTGCGCTTCGGCATTCTGGCACTGGCGCTTGTGCTGCTGATCGTCTTCATGGCGATGGCGCCGGAATGGCAGGATTCAGTCCGCCTTCGCGTCGGCATGGCGCCGGTTGAAAGCACCGCCTATCTCGGCATCCTCGCGCTTGCCATTGTCGTTTTCGCCGTTCTGTTTGCGATCGGCGCGCTGGCGCAGCGCATTTTCGATGTGTTGCGCTTCAGGCTTTACCGGATCATGCGGCCGCGCGCGGCGAGCCTGCTTGGGCTGGTTGTCGTGCTTTTCGTCAGCTTCACGGCGTCGCGTGACTGGGTGCTGCCCGCGGTGATCGACTTTCTCGACAACAGTTATGAGGCTGCGCAGGATCTGTTCGAGACGGCACCACCGCAGCCGGACGATCCGATGATTGCCGGCAGCAACGCATCGCTGGTGAGCTGGGCGGCGATGGGCCAGCCGGGGCGGAATTATGTGACCGGCGCACCCAAGGCCGCCGATATTGCCGCCTTTTCCGGCACGCCGGCGAAACAGCCGATCCGGGTCTATGTCGGGCGTTCGCAGGATGATGATCCGATGGCGCGGGCCGAACTGGCGCTGAAGGAGCTGATCCGGCTGAAGGCCTTTGACCGCAAGGCGCTGCTGGTGATGAGCCCGACTGGCACAGGTTGGCTGGATCCGGGCGCAGTCGATACATTCGAATATATCGAAAACGGTGATGTTGCATCGGTTGCCGTGCAATATTCCTATCTGCAGTCGCCGCTGGCTTTGATCTTTGAAACCCGTACCGGGCTTGATCAGGCGTCGGCGACCATGCGGGTGGTTTATGATTACTGGCGCAGCCTGCCGGCCGATCATCGCCCCAAGCTCTACATGCACGGGATTAGTCTCGGTGCCTGGTCATCCATGTATTCCTTTGACATGTTCGACATGATCAATGAGCCGGTGGATGGTGCGTTGTGGGCTGGCCCGCCCTTCCCATCCGACCTCTGGAACCGCACAGTGGCCAGCCGCGACGCCGGCTCCCCCTATGTCTTGCCGAAAATCGGCAGCGGAGAAGTGGTTCGCTTTGCCTCGCAATATGCCGCGGCCGGGCGTGAAGGTCCCGACTGGGGCAGAACGCGAATCATCTTCCTGCAATATGCGTCTGATCCGATCGTTTTTTTCGAGCCGGATTCGTTTTTCCATAAACCGCGCTGGATGCGCGAGCCGCCAGCGCCCGATGTATCTAAAAAACTCAGATATTTCCCGATCGTTACCGAATTTCAGCTGGCGGTTGATATGGCGCTTTCCAAAGCGTTGCCCGAAGGTTACGGTCACAACTACGTGGCCCGCGACTATATCGATGCTTGGCTGGAAATCCTGAATCCTTCGCATTGGTCTGACGAAAAGACTGACGAACTTAAGGACATATGCCGGTGGGGCGAAGTCTATGGCTGCAAGGCGCCGGATGCCGCGACACAGGCGGCAATGGGGTTGAATTGAGATTGGTAAAGCTTGCTCTATTGAATAGAGCACGCTAGCGTTTGTCTGCTACGCTCTAAATCAGGCCAATAAACGAGCTTTCTGGCGAGGAAATACTCTTTGATGAAAGTGATTTCGCATCCGAATGCCTGTTGGTCGTTCGTGCGTTACAAGGGGACAATCGCATGAATTTTTTTAATACAATATTCGACGCCATTAATAATTTGACATGGGGCTGGGCTCTTGTCCCATTTCTGGTTATATTTGGTGTATTCTTCACGATTTCGACTGGATTTGTTCAGTTCCGTTTCTTCAAGCGGATGTTCGGAGTCCTGTTCGGCGATGAGGACGGTGATCCGTCCAAGATCAGTGCGCGTGAGGCTCTGTTCGTCTCGATCGGCGGTCGTGTCGGCGGCGGCAATATTGCCGGCGTTGCCGTTGCTATCACGGCCGGCGGGCCGGGTGCCGTGTTCTGGATGTGGGTCATTGCTCTGATCGGCATGTGTTCAGGTCTGATCGAGGCGACTCTGGCCCAGGCTTTCAAGCGCACGATGCCAGGTGGTGATTATCGTGGCGGCCCTGCCTTTGCGATCATTCACGGGCTTGGCAGGAATTACCGATGGCTGGCCGTGATTTATGCGATCTGCCTGATTGCGTCTTTTGCGATCGGCTTCAATGCGTTTCAGGGCAATACGGTTGCAGGCGCTGCCGCCGACAGCCTTGGCGTTCCGCGGTTTGCGACAGGCATTTTCCTCGCCATCATCACTGGGGCCATCATCTATGGCGGCATTCACCGCATCGCCAAGGCTTCTGACATCATCGTTCCGGTTATGGCTCTTGGTTACATCGCCATGGCGGTGCTGATCATTCTGCTCAATATCACCTCGCTGCCGGCGGTGATCTGGGAGATTGTTGCCAATGCGGTCGGCATTCGCGAGGCTGTGGCCGGCGGTGTCGGGGCGGCGGTTGCCAATGGTCTTCGCCGCGGCCTGTTTTCCAACGAAGCCGGTCTTGGCTCAGCGCCGAATGTTGCCGCCACCGCCTATGTCCGCCATCCGGTCAGCCAGGGCATCACCCAGAGCTTTTCGGTCTTCATCGATACGATGGTGGTCTGCTCCTGCACGGCCTTCATTATTCTGCTCGGCGATGTCTACCAGCCGGGCGCGGAAAACATCGATGGCGTCGCCCTGACCCAGCAGTCCATGGTCAGCCATGTCGGCAACTGGGCACAGTATTATCTGACGGGGGCGATCTTCCTGTTCTCCTTCTCATCGATCATCTACAATTATTATCTCGGTGAGAATGCCCTGACATTTATGACGGGAAAGAAGGTTGCGACCCATGTGCTGCGTCTTGCGGTCATCGTGATTGTCTTTATCGGTGCCGTGGCGCCGGGCGCGACGGCGGTGTTCAATTTCTCCGATCCGATGATGGGCGTGCTCGCCATCGTCAACCTTCTGGCGATGATGATGCTGTTCCCGATCGCATTGCGGCTGATCAATGATTTCCGCGCGCAGCTTGCCGCTGGCAATCATCGCCCGATCTTCGATCCGAAGAAGTTCCCGGATCTCGATACTGACCCGTCCGCCTGGCCGGACGCAAAGTAAGCTGTTTCAGATGTGAGCAATCGCGGAAGGCCGGCGGGAAACCGCCGGCTTTTCTCATGAGGTTTCCTTGGGCGGGGCCTCGGCGTCGGTTTCCGTCGCGACGTCCTTTGTGAAGTCAGGTTCTTCGCCAACGCCATCGTCACGGGTGAGATAGAGCGTGGAGGAGGGGAACGCAAATCCGCTGCCGTTTTCCTCGGCGATGGTGCGGATCGACAGCAGCAGCTCTTCCTGAATAGCCAGGAAAGCGTTCATATCTGAGGCCAGTACGGTGGTGAAAACATCGATATTGATCGAGAAATCGCCATAGCCGACGACGCGCACGCGCAAGGGGTCCGGGCGCACATCCTTGTGTTCCTCCAGCATCGCCTTGATTTTTTCGCAGATCGCAGTCAGCGCCGCGTTACTGGTTTCATACCGCAGGCCGATGGCGTGGCGGAACAGGAAGACGTCGCGCTGGCTGTAATTGATGATCTTGGTCTTGGCCAGATCGGAATTGGCGATGGTGATCAGCGTGCGATCGAGTGCGCGGATTCGCGTCGAGCGGATGCCGATCTCCTCGATCGTGCCGGAGACATCGGCAAAGGAGACGAATTCGCCGACCCGGACCAGACGGTCGGTATAGAGGATCACGCCACCGATCAGGTTTTCGATCGTCGGCTGGGCGGCGAGCGCGATAGCGAGACCACCGACACCGAGACCGGCGACAACACCATAGATCGGAATGCCGATCCGGGTTGCGCCATAACCGGCAATCAGGATGGCGACGGCGAAGGAAAGCACCCGAAAGCCGGTGCGCACCAGGCTGGCATCAAGGCTGGTACGGGTCATTGCCTGGCTGCGCACGGCCCAGAGATAGAAGAGCTGCAGCAGCTGATAGGTGAGCCAGGCAAAGGATGCCCAGATAATGGCGGAGGTGGCCGTGGTCGTGAATTGCAGCAGGGGGCCCGTGATGTTGATCTGTTCCTCGCACAGATAGCGGAACAGATTGGCGGCAATGATGACCAGAGCCGGCTGCACGACATGGCGGAGCTGCCTCAGCGACTGGTTCAGCGGAATGGCACGCATCCGCCGCCAGCGGGTATAGATCACGATGGTCATGACATAGAGGCCGCACAATGCCGCAAGGCCGATCCATTGCCAGACGGCCTGACCGTGACGTTTGGCCTGAAGCCATTTCGGGCCCTTGAGGATATAATCATACCATTTCGGTGCGACCAGATTGCCCGGCGTATAGACGTAATAGTCATAAAGATCTTCGCCGTGGTCGGCCTGGACCGGCAATTCGCGCACGACATTATAGTCATCGCCGATCCGTGCGACCGTATCGGGCGTGAAGAGATATTTGCCCACATTTTCGCCCTCGGTCTGCTTGGCGATGACGATATCGGTTCCCGGGATCTTCCAGCGCAAAGGCAGGCTGGCGGTGTCGCTTTCCGATGCATTCGCCTCGGCGTCGGGACCTTCGCCGGGCACATCCTCGAGCGCGGGCAGGTAGATGCGATCGAGAATTTCCTGGAGCTGGAGCACGGTTTCAACGCCGGCGCGATCACGCGCCGTGGCGGGGATCTGCGACAGATCGAAGGTCTCGCTGGCCTTGTCAAGCAGCGCACGCACCTGGGTCAGCTTGGCGCGCTCGGCTTGCGAGAGAAAGAATTCCTTGCTGTCAAAGAAGTGATCACGCACGCTGATCCAGTCCTTGCTCGCCTCGCGCATGATCAGCATGAAACTCTCAAGCGTTGCCCGCGGCGAGCTGGTGTCTGGTGGCGAGATCGGATTGCCGATCATCTGGCGATAAAGCGGACTGTGATCGTTGATGTTGAGTGCTGCCTCGGTCTTGGCATCGGTCTCAGCCGTGGCGGCCTGGGCGAGGAGAAGGTCTTCGGCATGGACCGGTGGGCAGGGCAGCAGCCAGATCATGAATGCAAGGATTGTAAGCAGCAGGTTACCCGGCCAAATGGATGCAGTGGTTGCTGGCAAGAGCCTCTCTCCCGGAAATCCGTTCACGTCTTCTTGTCTGCAAAGGCCCTGGTGCGGGTCCGCGCATTTTTACAGGTAAGAGTGTAACGGAAAAATCACAGGTGAAAATGCCAAAGACAGCGTTTTCAGTGATTTACCAAAGAAGAGTCAGAAATGGTCCCGATCCGGGCGACGGGCTCACAGTGAGGTGCGGGCGCGAAGCGCTGCCACCAGCGTTCCCTCATCGAGATAATCCAGTTCGCCGCCGACCGGTACGCCATGGGCAAGCCGGGTGATCTTCACGTCGATCCCGTCGAGCTGATCGGTGATGTAATGGGCGGTCGCCTGACCTTCGACCGTGGCATTGACGGCGATGATGAGTTCGCGGACCGCGCCATCCTTCACACGATTGATGAGGGCGGCGATGGTCAGGTCTTCAGGGCCAATGCCATCCAGCGGCGAAAGCGTGCCGCCAAGCACGTGATAGGCGGCATTCATGGCGCCGGCGCGTTCGAGCGCCCAGAGATCACCGACATCCTCGACGACGATCACCAGACCGTGGTCGCGGGTCGGATCGGTACAGATGGTGCAGGGATCGGACGTGTCGACATTGCCGCAGGTGGAGCAGATCTTGACCTTGTCATAGGCATCCTGCATCGCACCTGATAGCGGACCCATCAGCTGATCGCGTTTCTTGATCAGATGCAGCGCCGCGCGCCGTGCCGAACGGGGTCCAAGCCCCGGAACCTTGGCCAGGAGCTGGATCAGTTTTTCGATTTCAGGGCCGGTGACTCGTTTTGCCATGGCCTTCAAATAGAGCGGTTCTGCAACGAATGAAAGGGGGAGCTTTGGTCAGCCGACGGTTATCACCGTTCGGCTTGTCGGATTGTCGCGCGCCCATGCCTGTTCGATCTGTGCAAGCGGGAATGTTGTTGTGGCAATCTTCAGGCCGGCTGGCTTGAAGGACGCGAACACGCCGACGATTGCGGCGCGCAGCCGTTCCGGTGCGACGCTGCCGAAGCCGCTGCCCATCATCGTGATGGCGGATGCGCGCAGTGCTGCCCCCGGCAGGGTGATTTCGGCACCGCCGATCGCACCGATTTCGACGTAGCGGAGCGGATGAGCAAATTTCGATGCCACCGCGAGAATGGTCTCGGCGCTGGGGCCGAAGAGATAATCGAGAACGATATCGATGCCGGCTGAAAACGCATCCCGGAGATCGGCTGCAAGTGCCTGAGGGTCCTGGGCAAGGCTGACAGTTCGGTCCGCGCCCAGCGCCTTGAGTTCCTGCAGCGCGCTGGCATTTCGGCCCGTGGCGATGATGTGTGAGGCGCCGAGATGGCGTGCGATCTGGACCGCAAGACGGCCTGATGTGCCGGTGGCGCCATTGATCAACACGGTTTCGCCGGGCTGGATCCGTGCACGTTCAATCAGTGCCGCATAGGAGGACATGGCGGGGTTGGCGATCGCAGCGGCGCTCACATCGTCAATGCTGTCAGGCAGGGCGATGAGATTGTCCGGCGTGACCAGTGACATCTCGGCGAGGCTGCCATGCGGCGCTTGGGGGAGGAGGAAATAGACGCGTGCGCCAGTCTCTGTGCGACCGACGCCGTCGATCCCGGGGACAAAGGGATATGGGGCGGAGGCGCTGTAATGGCGACCTGCGGCGCGACTGCGGGTGACCTGGCTGATCGCTGAAGCGCTGACATGAATGCGAACGAGGCCTTCAGACGGATCTGGATGCGGGGTTTCTGAAAGAATGGGAGGGCTGTCGGGCCCGGTGACGATCGCTGCCTTCATGGTTTTTCCTTGCACTTCGGTTTTGAGGACTGCTGCTTGGCTAAGGTTATTAAATGTGCGAAATACACATAGTTTCGAATCCGCAATTCTACAAGGAGAAAATGTGCAAAATACACATAATGTCGCGCGAATGCGTGCCATTCATGGTGCCATTCTCGATATCATGGGCGTGATGAACAGGCCGGACCGCGACGATCGGATGGTTGAGGCGGCCGGCATTGATCTTGATCGGGCGTTGTTCCCGCTTCTGGTTCTGACCGGGCGATACGGGCCAATCGGCGTAGTCGAACTCGCCGATCGTGTCGGCCGCGATTATACCACGGTCAGTCGCCAAATCGGAAAGCTTGCGGCGCTCGGCCTGGCCGAGCGGCGGGCGGGCAGGCAGGACCGCCGGGTGCGCGAGGCGTTTCTGAGTGAAGAAGGGCGCGCGATGCTTGCGAGGATCGATACGGCACGCGACCGTTTCATGGCCGTGCTGTTTTCGGGCTGGAGCGACGCAGATGTTGCGGATTTCGAGCGGATGCTGCGCCTTTTTGCCGATGCAATGCGAGACGGCGCGCCAGAAGCGACATGACAGCCGTCAGCGGCTGGCAATCGCCACCGCCGCACCGGCGATGGCGCCGGCGCTGGCGCGATTGGCGATCTTCATGGCGCGCCGGCTTTTCAACAGGCGCCGTGCCCGCGACGCCATGAAGACCCAGGTCAGGTCGACACTGGCGAGCACCAGCAGCAGGGTCAGCGTCAGCTCCGCCCAGCCCAGCACACTGACGCGGTTGAGATCGATGATGGTCGGCAGCAGCGCGACATAGAACATCATGATCTTCGGATTGCCGAGCGTCACGCTCATCCCGGTCAGGAACATCTTGACCGGTGAGGTTGCCTGCGGCAGATCCTCGCCGTGGGGCTGAGGGTCGCTCACCCACATCTTCCATGCCAGATAGGCCAGATAAGCGACGCCGGCCCATTTGATCACGACGAAGATATCATGGAAACGCTCGGCAATGGCCACCAGGCCGAAGACGGCCAGTGTCAGCCACAGTGCTTCGCCCAGCCACATGGCGGCCAGAAAAGGCAGCACGTCTCTCGCACCACGGGTGAGAACCCGGGCAACAAGCGCCGCGACGCTCGGCCCCGGCGAACCGGCGGCAACCATGAGGGTGATGGCGAAAAGGGCGAGCGCTGCGAGTGTCATCGCTTCAGCCTCAGAAAGGAAGCTTCATGCCGGGAGGGATCGGCAGACCGGCGGTCAGTTCCTTGGTCATCTCCTGTGCGGCTTCCTCGGCACGATCCTTGGCGTCGCGGTGGGCGGCAACGATCAGGTCCTCGAGGATTTCGCCTTCGCTTTCGGAAAGAAGCGAGGGGTCGATCTTGATGGAGATGAGTTCGCCCTTGGCGGTCATCTTGACGTTGACAAGGCCACCGCCGGAAACGCCGTCAACCTCAAGCGCCGCGATGTCGCTTTGCAGCTGCTCCATCTTGGCCTGCATTTCCTTCATCTTGCCCATCATGCCCATGAGATCGCGCATGAAAATCTCCTGCTTCGTTTCGCTCTGTTGTCAGTTGTCGTCGTCAAGATCGTCGCCGGGCAGCACGTCACC
Source organism: Martelella sp. HB161492 (assembly GCF_013184775.1). Lineage (GTDB taxonomy): Bacteria > Pseudomonadota > Alphaproteobacteria > Rhizobiales > Rhizobiaceae > Martelella. Next base: position 28,376 of record NZ_JAATVV010000001.1, on the reverse strand, counting down.
GTCTTCGTTGACAGCGGCATCCGGGGCGCCCTCTTCAAGTTCAGCACTTTCCTCGCCGGGACGGATGCGCACATCGCGGATCACCGCGCCGGGATAAGTCTTGAGAATGGCGATCACATCGGGATCAGCCCGGGCATCGCGGAACAGCGCCTCACGGGCAGCAGCTTCAGCGGCCACGAGTGTCGGTTGGCCTTCCTCATTGCTGATGGAAACGAACCAGCTTTCCTCTGTCCATTCCTTCAGCTTCGAGCCCAGCTCCTGGGTCAGCGCGCGCGGAGCACCATCTTCGAGATTGACCTCGATCCGGCCCGGTTCCATGCGCACCAGATGAACAAAATTGCGGATTTCCGCGCGAAGCTTGATCGAGCGGTGCTTGCTGCACAGGTCGCAGACATCCTCAAGATTGCGCAGGTTGAATTTCCGCGCCGGCTCGGCCGGCGGCGGCGGGGCGACCGGTTCCGGCTCCGGCCTGACCGCTATTTCCGGCACGACAACGGTATTGCGATCCGGGCGCAGCATGGTCACGGTTGCCGAGGGCCGGGCTGGCGCATCCGTTCTGGCCGATGAAACGGCACTGGACGTGGCGCCGCTGCCTGCAGAAGCAGCGGCCGCGCTGCCACCCGGGCGCGCCGGCGCGCCGGCCTCACCATTTTCAAGCGCCAGCAGGCGCCGTGCGGCATCTTCCGGTGCAGGCAGGTGGGCGGCATGAGCAAGCCGGATCAGCACCATTTCCGCTGCACCATAGGGGCGGGCGGAGTTTTCCGTTTCGGGAATGCCTTTCAGCAGCATCTGCCAGATGCGCGACAGTGCCGATACCGGCACTTTGGCGGAAAATTCAAGGCCGCGTTCACGCTCGACCTCGCTCAGCGAAACATCCGAGCCGGCATCGGGCACATAACGCAGCCGCGTCACCAGATGGGTGAAGTCGGCGAGATCCGTCAGCACGATGACCGGATTGGCGCCGGCCTCATACTGTGCTTCGAATTCCGCCAGCGCTGCCGTGACATCGCCCGAGACGATATGGCCGAACAGATCGACGATCCGCGCGCGGTCGGCAAGGCCGAGCATGCTGCTGACCTGCGTTGCGGCCACATGTCCGCCACCATGGGAAATGGCCTGGTCGAGCAGCGACAGGCCGTCGCGCGCCGAACCTTCCGCCGCGCGGGCAATCATGGCGACGGCGTCATCCTCGATGGTCACGCCTTCCTTGGCGCAGATCGTGGTGTAAAGCCGCACCAGATCGGCGGCCGGGATCCGGCGCAGGTCGAAACGCTGGCAGCGCGACAGGACGGTAATCGGAACCTTGCGGATTTCCGTGGTGGCAAAGATGAATTTCACATGTTCCGGCGGCTCTTCGAGCGTCTTCAAAAGACCGTTGAAGGCCTGGGTCGAGAGCATGTGCACTTCGTCGATGATATAGACCTTGTAGCGCGCAATGCTGGGCCGGTAGCGCACCTGATCAATGATCTCGCGGATGTCATCGATGCCGGTATGGGAGGCGGCGTCCATCTCGATCACATCGACATGGCGGCCGTCCATGATCGCCTGGCAATGTTCGCCAAGCTCGGAAAGCTCGATTGTCGGACGGTCGATGGTGGCGGTCTTGTAGTTCAGGCCACGGGCGAGAATGCGGGCTGTCGTGGTCTTGCCCACACCGCGCACGCCGGTCAGCATATAGGCCTGAGCAATGCGGCCGGTCTCGAAAGCGTTGGTCAGGGTTCTGACCATCGGTTCCTGGCCAACCATCAGGTCGGAGAAATCCTTCGGGCGGTATTTACGCGCAAGAACGCGATATCCGCCGGCGGAAGAATTCGTGCTGGTCGTGTCTGTGGTGTTGTCTTCGCCCATTCTCAACCGTCGCCAGATTCCTGTTGTTCCCAGGCCAGAAGGCCGGTTGCCGGCCTGTCTAGCGGCCCGAGGCGCGTGTCAGCATCGGCCGGCCCGACATGCAGTCTGGCAGAGCTGAGCGTGAATTGCGACAGGGAAATGCATGTTTCAACGCCCGGCTTGAAAAGGTGGGAGGCTGGCACGGTGACCCGTGCCGGGCTCGTTAGGGCTGCTTCCTTCCGGACCTGACCCGGTTGGCGAGTGGCTCGTCCACCACCAACCTCCCGCGGCACATATCGGCAATTTGCCAGGCGAATGCAAGCGTTCAGTGGAAAAATCTTTGGGATTGGCTGGCTGTTGCCGGAGCTTTCGCAAATTGCTGGCCGTTCGGTGCCGCTTTCTCGCTATTTGCTTGATCGGGTGCCGTCGCGGTGGTTCAATCAGTCCCAAAGCCTTGGCAAGGCGGAAAGGGTTCCTGCCGGCCAGCCGTTTTCGGGGGGGCGGCCAACGAAAATAAAAACGGGTGTGAAGGAGCACAAGGGGCATGGAGCGGTTCACGATCAATGAGCGCCTCGCTGAAGACAGCGTTCTTGTTGCCTGTCTCGGGCTCTGTCAGATCCGGCTGTCGCGTGATGCGCGCTGGCCCTGGCTGATTGCCGTGCCACAGCGCCAGGGTATGGAGGAGGTTTTTGACCTGACGCCGCTTGATCAGACCATGCTGACCTTTGAGGTCAACGAGGCGGCGGTGGCGCTCAAGCAGATCACCGGTGCGGAAAAAATCAATGTTGCCGCCATTGGCAATGTCGTCCGCCAGCTACATGTTCATATCGTTGCCCGGTTCGAGGGCGACACAAACTGGCCGGGTCCGATCTGGGGCCATGGCGAGGCCAAGGCGCGCACGCCGGAAGACCTGGAGGCGCTGTCGCGACAATTTCTGGAGGCTCTGTCGAGCAAATGACCTCACTTTTCGAAAATTATGGGCCGCACCGTGATGCGAGTGCGCTGACAGCCTTTGCCGGCTGCCGGATCATTCGCGATTCCGAGCATCGTGGGGAAGACGCCCTTCAAAAGGCCGCCGCCGATCCTGAAGCGCGCTTCTTTGCCTTTGCCGGCGGCAAGGTCGTGATCAAGCATGAACGCCAGGTGCTCGATCCCTATTTCGCCCGCTACGAACTGGTTGACCTGTCGCCGGATCGTTCAAGCGCTGTTCTGATTGGCCACGAGCCTTCCGGCGCGCCGCTGATTTCCATCGATCTCGAACTCGATCCGGAGGCGCTACCGGCGCATCTGAAGGCCACGAGCGCGCGGTCGATGTATTCCGAGGGTCTGTTTGATGAGCCGACGCTTGGTGCATTTGCGCTTGCCTGCAGCCTGTCTGCCTGGACCCGCAATCATCGCTTCTGCGGCGTTTGCGGTGCGCCGAGCGAAGGGGCAGCGGGTGGTTTCAGGCGGCAATGCACGGCCTGTGGCCACATGATGTTTCCGCGGACCGATCCGGTGGCGATCATGCTGGTGGTGGATGAGGCGCGCGACCGGGTGCTGCTCGGCCGCTCGCCGCGCTTTGAACCGGGGCGTTATTCCTGTCTTGCCGGTTTCCTGGAACCCGGCGAAACGCTGGAGGATGCCGTTCGACGCGAAACCTTCGAGGAATCGGCTATCCGTGTCGGGCCGGTACGCTATCACGCCTCCCAGCCCTGGCCGATGCCGCATATGCTGATGCTGGGATGTTTCGGCAAGGCGGAAAGCTTCGATATCACCCGCGATGAATCCGAGCTTGAAGATTGCCGCTGGTTTTCGCGTGCCGAGCTGAAGGCCATTCTCGACGGGACCCATCCCGATGGCATCAATGCGCCGCCGGAAGGCGCGATTGCCTATCGGCTGATGCGTGATTTCATCGACTGGCCGGCCTGATCCTTGGCCGGCTCTCGTTCGGAACGTCTCCTGTCCCTGCTGCAGGCGCTCAGGCGTCATCGCTTTCCCGTCTCAGGTGGCGATCTCGCGGCCGAGACCGGCGTCAGCCTGCGCACGCTTTATCGCGACATCGCCAGTCTCAGGGCGCAGGGCGCCGCCATTGAGGGCGAGGCCGGGATCGGCTATGTCCTGCGTCCCGGTTTTCTGCTGCCGCCGATCATGCTGACGGCGGAGGAGATCGAGGCGCTGGTTCTGGGGTCCCGCTGGGTCGAGAAGGTTTCGGACGTGAAGCTGGCCGCAGCTGCCAGTCAGGCGCTGGCCAAGATCGCAGCCGTCCTTCCCGATGAAATGGGCGATATGCTCGATCAGACCGCGCTGATCGTCGGCCCGCGCGACATCCCGGCCGAAACGGCCGATATTCCCTTGCTGCGCGCGGCAATCCGTCAGGAAAGAAAGCTCAAGATCACCTATCGCGACGACAGCGGCAGAACCAGCCAGCGCATCATATGGCCCTTTGGTCTTGCCTATTTCGAGCGTGTGCGTGTGGTGGTTGCCTGGTGCGAACTGCGGCAGGACTTCCGCCATTTCAGGACCGACCGCATCGACACGCTCGAGGAAACAGGCCAGCGTTGCGGCAAGCGGCGCGCCGTGCTTCTGGCGCAGTGGCGGGCGAATATGGCCGCCAGCGGCGTCCGGCCGGAGACTGCTGACAGAAACTGACAGTGCAGCGCGCTAGTCATCGGGCATTCCAGAAAAGGAGAACCCCAATGACGACAATGCCCCTCAATCTGATCGTGCTCTATGTCGATGATCCGCAGGTCAGCGCGAAATTCTACGCCCACTTTCTCGGCGTCGCGCCGAATGCGCTCTCGCCGGGTTTCGTTGCCATCAACGCTCCCGGCATGCCGATGCTCGGTCTCTGGTCCAGGGCGGGTGTGAAGCCTTCCCCGGAAGGCGGACCGGGCATGATGGAAATCGGCGTCATGCTGGGTGGCGATGGCGTTTCTGTCGCCTATGATCGGGCCGTTGCCGACGGGCTCGACATTATCCAGCCTTTGTACACGGGCGATTTCGGTCCGACATTTGTCGTTGCCGATCCGGACGGTCATCGTATTCGTGTATGCCAGCCGGATGACTGAAATCCGTGATTTTGAAGTAACTTTCTGAAAATAAAAGACAAATGTCCCGAAACGATCAAGGTTCGGGACATTTTTCGTCATGATTTACTGCAATCTTTGCGTCAGATCCGGGCGGGGTTGGCGAACATGGAGAAGCCGGTTTGCGGAGCGTGACCGTACCCACCATCACTTCAGACCGCTCCCGCGATTAAGAGCGGTCTGCGCCAGCTTCAGGCTGCCCCCGTTGCCTGGAGCTGGCGTCGCATCGGATGGCCTTCATAGACGCCCAGAATGCGTACCTTTTCGGAGAAGAAACGCAATTCCTCCAGCGCACGCGCGACAGCCGGCTCATCGGGATGGCCTTCGATATCGGCATAGAACTGCGTGGCGATGAAGCGGCCGCCGATCTGATAGCTTTCCAGCTTCGTCATGTTGATGCCATTGGTGGCAAAGCCGCCGAGCGCCTTGTAGAGCGCGGCCGGAATGTTGCGGACATTGAAGATGAAGGTGGTGACGATCTTCTTGTCCGGGCCGGCGGCAGCCCATTTTTCCTTGTCGGACAGGACGACGAAGCGGGTGATGTTGTTTTCCGAATCCTCGACATTTTCCGCGAGGATATCCAGACCGTAGAGCGCGGATGCCAGCCGGGGCGCAAGGGCAGCCATGCTGCGATCGCCCCGTTCCTTCACCAGCATGGCCGCACCGGCGGTGTCTCCGGCAACAACTGGGTTCCATTTGTTGCGGCGGATGATCTTGCGGCACTGGCCAAGCGCATGGATGTGGCTGTGGACGGTGCGGATCTCATCGAGCTGGACACCGGGCAGCGCCATCAGCTGAAAGCGGATCGGCATGAAATATTCGCCGACGATGAACAGCCGGGAATCGGGCAGCTGGTAGTGGATATCGGCGACCCGGCCAGCCAGCGTGTTCTCGATCGGAATCATGGCCAGATCGGCATCGCCGTTTTCAACAGCGAGGAAGGCATCCTCGAAGGTCTTGCAGGGCAAGGGTTCCATATCGGGATAGACATCACGGCAGGCCATGTCCGAATTGGCGCCATGTTCACCCTGAAATGAGATGCGATTGGTTCTGGTGATCATTCCGATGGTTTCCGGTTCTCGAGAATGGCGCGCGCCTTTTCCAGATCCTCGGGCGTGTCGACGCCGAGAGGGACGGTGTTGACGATCTCGACATCGATGCGCATGCCATGTTCCAGCGCCCGCAGCTGTTCCAGCTTCTCACGTTCTTCAAGGAAGGAGCGCGGCAGGGAAACGTAGCGTTCAAGAGCAGCACGGCGGAAGGCGTAAAGGCCGATGTGATGATAGAGCGGGCCGTCACCCCAGGGCGCCGTGGCGCGGGTAAAGTAGAGTGCACGCAGGCGGTAGGCGCCGATTGGTGCACCGACAACCTTGACCACCTGCGAGGCGGTCTTTTCGTATTCATCGGTAATTTCAACCGTCAGCGTGGCGATATCGACGGCCGGATTTTCCAACGGACGCAGGACGGCACGGATCGTGTTCGGATCGATGGTCGGCAGATCGCCCTGAACATTGATCACGGTCTTGGCCCGGCCCTCCGGATCGACTTTCTTCAGCGCCTCGTAGATGCGATCTGATCCGGACTGATGGTGCTTGCCGGTCATGATGACTTCGAAGCCGGCTTCGGCAATGACATTGTAGAGGCGCTCATCGTCAACGGCCACAACCACGCGGGCCATGCCGGCCTCGCGGGCGCGTTCTGCCACCTGCACGATCATCGGCTTGCCGGCAATATCTGCCAGGGGCTTGTTCGGTAGCCGGGTCGAGGCCATGCGGGCCGGGATGAGAATGATGGTTTCGTCGGAAAGGTTACTGCTCACGGAATGTCTCTTGTTTCTGTGGTCTGAGCCAGGGTGCTTCACGCACTCCTTGTCCATGGCCGTTGCATCGCTGCATCAAAAGACATAGGTTCTATAAGATTGCAAGGGACACCGGTTGAGGGGCCGGGGGCAAGGGAGCGGGACAGCGATGAATTTTAACCTGAACATGGTGCTGGCGGCGCTACTGGGCACGTTATTCGTGCTCATGTCGGTTTCTTTCGTTTCCGAGGCGATTTTCGACCCGCGCCTGCCGGAAAAAGAAGGCTTTGCAATCGCCGTTCCGGAAGGCATGCAAACGCCGAAGGCCCAGAGCCCGGCGGCAACGCCGCTGGCTGAGCTGCTGGCCAATGCCAGTGCGGATCAGGGCCAGCAGATCTTCAAGCGATGCCAGGCCTGCCATTCGATCGAAAGCGGCGGACCAAACAAGGTCGGACCCAATCTTTACGGCGTCGTCGACCGGCCGGTCGCCAGTCATCAGGGTTTTGCCTATTCGGCGGCGATGAAGGAATTCGCCGAGGGCGGGCAGAAACACTGGACCTATGAGAATCTGAACGCCTTCATTGCCGCGCCGCGCAAGGACGTGCCAGGCACGGCGATGGGCTTTGCCGGGCTTTCCAGTGACAAGGATCGCGCGGATCTTCTGGCCTATCTGCAGACAGCCTCGGATACGCCAGTGCCGTTCCCCGAGGTTCAGGCGCCTGCCGATACCGCAGCAGGGCCGGCTCCGGCTGCGGCCGAGGCGCCGGCAAAGAGCGAGTAGCGCGCTTCAGAGCCCCAGGATCAGCACCCAGAAGCTGACGGTGAAGACACCGAGCGCGGTGGTCAGTGTGATGGTTGAGGCCGCGACATTCTTGCCGGTGCCGAACTGGTTGGCGAGCACGAAGGAGTTGACGCCCGCAGGTGTGGCGCCCGTCAGCACGAGTGCGGCCTTTGCCGCTGGCGGCAGCCCGAGAAGCACGGCAAAGAGATAGACCAGCGCCGGAACCAGCATCAGCTTGATGAAGGTAACGGCCGAGAACAGCCCGACATTGCCGGAAACCTTGTACTGCGTGAGCGTCATGCCGATGGCGATCAGCGCCACGGGCGCGGCCATGCTGGCGATCATGTCGATCACGGTCAGCACCGGGCCGCCCAGGTGAATATTGAACAGATGGATCAGGGCGCCAAAGAACAGCCCGACCACGATCGGGCTCGTCACCAGATTATGGGCGACGGTATAGGCGATCTGCCGCGGGGCACTGACGGCACCGCCTTCACGGCTCTTGGCGTGTTCGACCAGCACGGTCGCCGTCACCATCATCACCGGCATGTGGATGGCGAGCACCAGCGACAGGACGATCAGCCCTTCATTGCCGACAACATGGCTGACCAGCGGAATGCCGATGAAGGCGGCATTGGCAAAGGTGCCGGACAGGCCGATAATGACGCCCGAGGCCCGGTCGCGGCCAAAGAAGCGGCGCGCGATGATTGCCGCAGTCGTCCAGGATACGGCGATCGCCGCGAAATAACAGAGCCAGATCTTCAGCGGCTTGGCATCGCTGAAATTGGCCTCCGCCACGGTGCGCATCAGAAGCATGGGCAGGGCGATCTTGAAGACGAAACTCGTCAGCATGCCCGCATGATCGGCTTTGAAATAATTGATCCGGACGATGGCCCAGCCAATCAGAATGAGGATGAAGAGAGGCAGGACGCTATTGACGATGTCTTGCATAGGGAAACTTTCGGGCTCGGGCCTGCCTGGGGAGGGGTCACGACCGGGAGGCAGTGGTTGGATCAGGCGCAGAGCGAAAATGTTCCCCCGTTAAAGGGGAGTCAAGCCTTGCCGATTAACTCGCATTCGCGAAATCGATATTGCGATGCAATATTCAGGCCCGGAGCGCCGTGGCCGGCGCTTGCCGGTAGGCCATCAGTGCCGGAAATGCGCAGAGCATGCCGGCGATTGCAAGCACGGCGGCGACGCCGGCGAGATCCGCCCGTTCAAAGCTGACGGGCAGGGCGAAGCCACGTTCGGAGGCGATATTGTCGGCAATGAATGTTGCAGCGCAAAAGCCAAGCCCGTAACCGAGCAGGATGCCGGTTCCGACCAGCGCGAACAGCTCGCTCCAGACAATGGTGAAAACCGCAGCGCGGGGCGCCCCGAAGGCACGGAGCGCGCCGATCTGGCGGCGGCGCTGGCCGACATGGATGACGGTCACCATCAACAGGGCGGCGGCGACCAGCAATTGCGCACCAATGGCAATGGCCGAGAGCACGCGGCGTGCATCGCCCATGGTGGCATAGAGCTTCGTCAGCACCTCTGCCGGAAACACCGCCACGGTGTCGTGATCCTCGCGATAGGCCTGGCGCAGCTTGTAGGCATCGGCAATGGTCTTCGGCTTGACCAGAATGGCAGGCAGGCCCGGCGGTTCGGCCTGGCTGAAATCTTCATCGAGCGGGGCGGCCGGATCGATGCCGTGATGCTCGTCATCATGTTCGGCGGCGTCATGATCTGCGTCATCGTCATGGTCCTCGAGGCCGTGAATGTCCCACACGGCGCGGATCGGCACCATGATGGCGCGGTCCCAGGCCGTGCCGGTAAAGCCCGCCTTGCCGGTTACGTGATAGGCAAGTTCCGAATGGGTATGGCCGCCATGCTCGATATCGCCATGCATCGGCTTGATTTCAGCGCCGATCGACAGGTCGACGGCGGCACCAATCACGGCCTCGCCCTCATGGGCAAACATGCTGCCGGCGCTGAAGCCCGGTGTGGTGGCAGCGATCAAGGCACTGGTCGTGCCGACGATCGGATAACCCTGATAGCTATCGCCGAAGCCGATCGGAGCGGCCCAGACGACCTGATCATTCTGCGCGAGATCGGTGAGAACATGGCCGGGCATCAGTGGCAGATCGGCGGCCTGCAGAAAGACGGATGACAGCACCAGCTGGGTCTCGCTGCCCGGCGCACCGATAATCAGATCGAATTTCTCCGAGGCCCGCGCGCTGCCGAGCCGCAAGGCGCGCTCGGAAAGCGTGACGGTGATGCCAAGTGCCGTTGCAAGCGTGATCAGAAGAATGATCACCAGTGAACCTGCCCAGAGGCGTTTCAGGTCGGCAGCAATGAAACGCAGCATGATCAGGGCCTCCAGTCATCGGCGACGATGCGCCCGGCATGAAATCTCAGCCGGCGCTGCATGGGCTCAAGCAGGCGCTCGTCATGAGAAACGACAATCAGCGTTGTCTCGCGGCGGGCCGCGAGCTTCAGCAGCAGGCCGGCAACGGTCGCGCCAGCCTCGGCATCAAGGCTTGCAGTCGGCTCGTCAGCGACGAGAATTGCGGGTTCGCGGAGCAGCGCCCGGGCAATGGCAACCCGCTGCATCTCGCCGCGCGACATGGTCTCGATCCTTTGTGTCGGCCGCGTCAGCCCGACATCGGCGAGAAGCGCTGCCGCACGGTCCTGCAGCGCGGACGACAGGCGGTGTGAAAGCCTTGCAGGCAACAGCACGTTTTCGAGGGCCGATAGCCCGGCAAAGAGATGGAAATCCTGCATGACCAGGCCGACATTGTCGCCGCGCCAGCGGTCACGCCGGCTTTCTGAAAGGGCGCTGAGATCCGTATCGCCCCAGATCGCCCGGCCGGCCCTGAGCCTTTCAAGGCCAGTGACGATGTTGACGAAGGTCGATTTGCCCGACCCGGACGGGCCGGAAATGGCGACATGCTCCCCGGCGGCAATCTCCAGCCTGTCAATGGCAAGCACTGGCGTTGCAAGGCCTTCGAAAGAAACGGCGATGTCGCGAAGTTCAAGGGCGGGCATGGGGCAGATCCGGTTGATGACGCGTTTCAGACTTTTGAATAGCGCGCCTCACGCAGGCGCAGCTGGCTGACAAAACCTGTTTCGGGATCGGTCCAGGAGCCGCGTTCCAGAAGCCCCTTTGCCTCGATCATCTGGTTGGGCTGAACAAATGTCTGCCGGCGATCCAGATAGACGACGATGATATTGTCGGGCCAGTCGCTGTCGGTGGAACAGAAGGGGCAGATCGACATCGGGATTTCCGTCAGCACGAAAAACTGCGCCTCGGCCTTCAGCGGTGGCGCCATGAAGCCGCGAATGCGGATTTCTTGACCCGTCAGCGCCATGGTCTTGTCGGAATAGCTCATGCCGAGCGGTGAATAGGCGCCATAGATCTCGTCAAAGGCCAGAAGCGGTGCAGCCGCAAGGGCAGGGCGGGTGGCCGCGACGAGTATCGCGGCACCGCTCAGGACAAGTGCCTGCCGACGCGAACAGAGCGCTGGGGAGGTGGTCTTCGTCTTCATCATGATGTTCCGCCGGAAAATCGGGAACCGGGCAGATCGGCCTGTCCGGTTCCCAGTCACACAAACCTACTGCGCCTGCTTCTGGCTCGTGCCAAGCGCGAAGGCATCCGCCATCACGCCATAGACATCGGACTCTTCCATATAGCCCTTGAAGCCTTCCGAGCCGGGACCGGTCGACTGCAGGACGACGTCATCGACCGCATGAACGGCATCGGAGGCATTCTTCGGAATGTTGCCGATGCGCAGCGTTGCGCCGGGAACATCCTTATAGGCGTCATTGGCGACGTAATTGCCGTTTTCATCCTTGACGGTCGGCTCGAACGGGCCGTCCATTTTCGGTCCCCAGGTCTCGTAATAATCCGGGAAGTCGGCAGCGAAGATGGCCAGCCGGCGTGAAACATCGACGCTGTCGGGATAACCGTCCTTGTCGGCATCGACATAGTTCGGGAATCCGGCGCTGTCATAGGTCATGACCTTCTCGCGCATGTCATCGCCCGGCACGCTGTCGTCAATCGTGCCGATCAGCGAGACGCCATGGGTATGGTCGCCGGTCACAACGATCATCGTATCGGGATGGCTCCGGGCAAATTCCATCGCCGTTCCGATCGCCTTGTCGAATTCGATAACGTCGACGATCGAGCGCTCCCAATCCATCGGATGGCTCATCTTGTCGATCGAGGCGCCTTCGACCATCAGGAAGAAGCCGTTGTCATTCTTCGACAGATTATCAAGCGCGACCTTGGTCATTTCCGGCAGGCCGGGCTGGTCAGGATATTGCTCGACGGTGCCCTTCTTGAGGAAGGAGCGGTCGAGTTTCACATCCATATTGCCGGGATGGAACAGGCCGAGCAGCTTGGCAGCACCGTCCTGATCGGCGGTGTTCATTTCGGTGGCGGTCGAGACGACGGTATAGCCGGCGTCCTTGAACATGGCGATATAGTCCTTGTCGTCCTTGCGCTTGGAGCCGGGCACGTCGGACTTCAGGAAATAGGCGGATCCGCCGCCGAGCATGACATCCGGCTGGACTGCGTAGAACATGCCGACGATATCGGCCTTGTCGCCGCGCAGACGCGTGTGCGAGACGGTTGCGGCGGGCGTTGCATCTTCAAGTTCGGCGGTGGAGACGACGCCGATCGACTTGTCGGTCTGGCGGCGCAGCGCCTCGGCAATGGTCTCGACCTTGGGATCATCCTGGCTCGGGGGGGTGCGGTCGGCATAGACGCCAAGCGCGTTTACCCGGCTCTTGTGGCCGGTCATGTAGGCCGACATGGTGTTGGCGCTGTCGGTGGCGATCGAATGGGTCGATGAGGTGCCGATGAAGGCCATGTGGTCGAGATCATCCATGTTGAGGCGGCCATCGGCCTTGCCCTCGGTCATGCCTTTGGACATGATGCGGGCGGCGGTGCGATGCGCGACTGAAAGACCGTCCCCGAGGAAGAAGATGATGTTCTTGGCGACCGGTTTTTCCGGCGTGCCATAGACCGTCCATGTCACCGTCTTGTCCTCGTCACCGGCCTTGACGGCAACGGTGTAATCGCCGGGTTCGGCGAGGCTCAGATCGCGCAGGATCAGCGCCGAGCCGAGGCTCGCATCGTCCTTGCCTTTTTCATCGGCGACGAATTCGGCATCAGAGCCGAAGATTTCGGCATAGGGCTTGCCGTTGACCGTGACGGCGATCTGGTCAGGCGTATAGGTCTTGTCGAGTTCGACCTTGAAGTCGAAGGGCGATCCGACCAGAACGGTTGCCCGGTCCAGCGGGTAGATGGTGGCTGCGTTGGCGGCGCCGGCGAGAAATGTCGCGGCGGCAAGAAGGGCGAGACGAGCGCGCATGATGACCTCTTCCGAGATGCGTTGAAGTTTTGGCTGCGCAACTTGGTTAGCGCCGTGCAATGACAGAGGGATGACAGGGCGTCACAGCGCGGCATTGTGTCCTCAACCGACCGTCAGCGCCGCGCGTGCCCGCGTGCCGGTCAGGTTGTTTGTGATGAGCGAAGAGGCCGGCAGTCTGTCGCCTTAGAGCGCCGTGCATCCGTTCGGATGCACAAAGGACGCTCTAACTTATTGAATCTACGCATCGTTCTTTTCGAAAATCGATTCCGATTTTCGAGCCGATGCGCTAGGCCGCGAAAGAACGCCGTGCGCCCGTTCGGGCGCACGGCGTGGAAGGCTTATAAATCGGTCTATCGTGCTTGTCGAAAGGTCATTCCGGCTCTCGCAACGATGCGCTAGACCGTCGTCTCTTTCCATATGCGGGGTGGCGTTTGCGGGCTGTCGCTGCGGGCAGGCGTCTGGGGTGAGCCGTTGCGGGAAGGTTCGCCTCTTTGTGCGTTTCTGATGCGGGCAAGGTTGGCTGCTTCGCGTGCGATCGAGGCCAGCTGCTGTCTTTTTCGGCCCGAGATCATTTGCTCGAAAATTGCCGGTTCAGCGGATTTCGGGCGGGCGCCGATTGGCTTGGCGAGCGGCTTCACTTCGGTGTTTGCAAAGGTCACGATGCGTTCTATCACGTCCTTGACCTTGTCGTCGCTGAGTAGCGGATCTTTCAGAAAATCCATGCCTTGCAACTCTTGCGGGCTCATTCGTTGATCCGCTTTGTAGGCCGACGCATTGTTCACAAACTCCGTATATGCGGTGTTGGCAGCATTTATGCCAGCTGGAATAGGTTCTTCTTTTGCTTTGTTGGCAGCATTTATGTCATCTGGATTAGGTTTGACTTTTGCTTTCCGGGCTTTGCGATCAATCAGGATGGAGGGTAGGTGCGAAGCAGGGCCGTGTTGGTCGCGCTCCTTAATTTTATACAGGACTTGGGTCATGAAGCTGCGGAAATCCCGGTCGTCTTTGATGCCGAAATATCTCTCGCTCCCTTCTCCTGCGACAAAGGTCATCTGTCCAACGGCGAAGGAATCGACCTTGCGGTTTTCATCCGGCTTCATGGAGTGACCAAAATTCCAGTGTTTCCATTGCTCAGGCGAGGCGTACATCGCTGTATAGCAATGGTGATCTTTCTGATCTGTCTGTACGGCACTGCCGAGATCAATCAGTTTGACGGTATTGCTATGGCGGTCATAAATCGCGTTCTGCCCTTTCACATCAGCGTGGACAAAATTCCTTTCAGCCATGTCGGACAGGCCCTTGGTGACGCCGCGCAGGAGGAACTGGGTTGTGCTCCAGTATTCTGCGTGCGAGATGATTGCTTTTTTGTACAAATACTTGGCACGGTCCTGCAAGTCACTGAGTGTCGGACCATCAACATGTTCCATCACCAACGCTTCGATAGCGCCGGATGCCGGCTCTTGTCCGGGCAGGACAACTTTGGTTCTGCCGAAGATCCTGACGATGTTGTCGCTGTGATCGAGCGATCGTCCGACCGCTGCCTCCCTATCCATCTCAACGACAGTTTTTGCGTCGTTGCGATGCAGAACTTTGATCGCGACTGGATTGCCGTTGTTATAGGGCGTGCCCACCACCCTGAAGACCTGGCCAAAGCCGCCTTCAGCGATTTCCTTGCAGTTATCGCTTGTTAGCCTCAGGACATTATCCGTCTTGCCCGTGCGGGCGGGGACATTTCCTCTGTTTCGCGCGCGTCCGGCAAGCTCGACGAGAACTTCTGTTGCTCTGGCCGCAGCATGATCATTGGGAGCAGCAGGTGTGTTCTGCTTTTGTATTTCTATATCTTGAAAGCGGTTTAGGATCATCGTAGGTATTCCTTGTCGTGCTTATTTGCCTACGTGAATATATGTAGTGAAATTAAATATCAAATTGTATTGTATTTTTATGTTTTCGATTTTATTGAATAGTAATATTTATTATTGTTGTTATTGATTATTTAAAACATTGCGTATTTATTTTTGATCTATAGTTAAAATATAGAATTAATATTATTGATGTAGATCTGTTTGTTGTCACTGGTTTGAGCGGAGGAGATCGTGCGTCCCAGCAGATGCTGAGAAGGCGCTAAGCAGCAAGGCTAAGGTCGGTGTCCCAGGGGAAGCGCAATGCAATCGGGCGGGGCTGGCGGCAATTTACGCCGACTGAAACTGTCCGGCAGCCTGTCCCTTTACGGGAGGCTGCAGGATCTCGGGCAATCCTGGTTCTGCTTCGAAAAGAACGATGCGTCGATTCAATAAGATAGAGCGTCCTGGTGCGTCCAAAAAGGACGCACGGCGCCCTAGCGCCGGCCGCGCGGCTTGAGGAAACGGCGCTTGCCGTTTTTCAGAGACATATGCAGCACGCGGGTGATGCGCCAGCCGAGGAACAGCGTCGCCAGACCTGCGGCGATGAAGCCGCTGGCATTGCCGGCTATCTGGGCGACGGCGACGATATTGTGCGAGAATGTGTAGCCGAGACCGATATAGATGCCGACCCAGAGGATCTCGCCGGCAAAGGCGGCGATGGAGAATATCCGCCAGCGCATGCCGGAGGCGCCAGCCACCGGATTGACATAGGGGCCGATCATGGCCAGCAGCCAGCGGGTCAGGAAAATTGCCAAGGCGCCGCGCTTCTCGGTGAAGTCATGGGCGCGCTGGACCATGGCGACGCGTTTCGGGCGATCGCGGGTAAATTTCTCGATCATTGGCCGGCCGCCGAGCCGGCCGACCCAGAAGCCGATCTGATCCCCGGCCGTGGCGGCCAGCAGCGAAGCGATATAGGAGGGGCCGGGGCTCATTTCCCCGGTGGCCACCATCGAACCGCCGATCAGCATGACAAGGGCAGCCGGGATCGGAATGCCGATACAGGACAGCATCACCGCAAGTGCCATAACCGGCACTCCATAGAGTGGCACCAGCGCCAGAATCTGGTCACTCATGCGAGAGGTCCTTGTCTTCATCAAGCGCTGGAAGGATCATGATGATCTGCTCCTCAAGCGCACCGGTGGTAATGCCCTTGTCGCGGGCAAGCTGATCCAGCGTCTGGCGATGGAAGCTGCCCGGCGCCAGATTGAGTTCGGCGGCCAGCGCCTCCGGGCTGACATGGTTCATCATCGCCACGTGACCGAGTGTCATCCAGCCCCTGATCTGCATCGCCTGATGTTCGGGATTGTGCCAGTAATAGACGGAAAGGATGAATTTCAGACCGAAGACCAGTGTGAGCAGGCCGGTGATGACGAATGCGACCGAAAGCCCGCGATAGCGCACCCACAACGTTCGATACGGAAATGTCATCGCCTGCCTCCTTTTGCGCTGCGCCCGAATGGCCCAGGCATAAGTGTGCCCCGCTTTGCGGCCTCAGGCGAGCGCTTTCAGACGCGCGGCCGCCTTCGTCAGGCATTTACGGAATTCTGTGAGGTCGTCAAGTGCGGCTGTCGTGGCGGTTTCCGCCGCATCGATCCTGCCATTGCGTCGCAGAATGCCGCCATCGACCATGAGGTTTTCGATCATGTCGCAATCCTCAACCATCATCCTGTCCGGACCGCGCAGAAAGCCGTCGCTGGCCCGTGTCACCGCGCCGCCATAATAGGTCTTCAGCCGGGCGGTATGCCCGTCAGCAACATTCGAATAGGCAAAGACAGGCTTGTTGAGCGCGCACATGAAGCCGACCTCGTAGACGGTGCCGGGATCGGCAGAGATGCCGCGAAACGGGGTGAGGTTGGCGATGATGGCATCTGCTTCCAGCATCATTGCCTCGTCCGAGGCGCTGATCGCCATGCCGATGTCGAAGGGCGTTTCACAGGGCGGCAGCGGGTGGTCTCCGGGCGAGAGCGGTTCGAGGCCGGCCGCGCGGGCCATATCCGCCTTGATCTTGATGATTTCGAGCCCGTTTTCGAGAAAGATTTCCGGACCCGCCATGTAGACTTTCACTGTCATGCTGCCGCCCTTTGGGGTTGAATGGCGGAACGGTTGTTGCCGCGCCGCGTTGCAAAGCGCAAGCCGACACGGAGGGTCAGCTTTCGCGCGGGGGCTCAATAGGGTATGACCCGATCAGCAATATGGCAGATAGAAACGGAGAAGACGGATGGCAGCACAAATCCGCGTCCATAAACACGACATCACGGCGGAAGATGCCGCCCGTTACACCGGCGCCATCGCCATCGACACCGAAACACTCGGCCTTATTCCACGCCGCGACCGGCTTTGTGTTGTGCAGTTGTCGCCCGGCGACGGCACTGCCGATGTGGTTCAGATTGCCGCCGGGCAAACCGTGGCACCCAATCTGGCTGCCATGCTGGCCGATCCCGGTCGCCAGAAGATTTTTCATTATGGCCGCTTTGATATTGCTGTCCTGTTTCATACATTCGGCGTGACGACGGAAAATGTTTTCTGCACCAAGATCGCCTCGAAACTGACGCGGACCTATACCGATCGCCATGGTCTGAAGGACAATCTTCGGGAAATGCTGGAGGTCGACATTTCCAAGGCCCAGCAGTCCTCCGACTGGGCAGCCGAGACACTGAGCGATGCTCAGCTGCAATATGCCGCATCGGACGTGCTCTATCTGCATGCCCTGCGCGACAAGCTGATGGAGCGGCTGATCCGTGACGGGCGGATGGAGTTTGCCGGCGCCTGCTTCGAATTCCTGCCGACGCGGGCCAAGCTGGACCTTGCCGGCTGGGATCAGAACGACATTTTCGCGCACACATAAGCGATGCGCCGGGGCTGTTGCATATCGGCAACAAAATCCGCCAAGCCCCTCTTTAAACGCCAGAAACGCGCCACCATATCTGATCCGAACAGCGGGTAATCGCCCGTCGGCTTGAAACGGCCCGCCGCTTGATTTGGGGGTCAAACTCATGGATCGCACCGTTGCTTGATGAAGGGCGGAGCGGGAATGGAGGCAGACATGAATGTCGAAAAATATTCCGAGCGCGTTCGCGGTTTCCTGCAATCCGCGCAGACCTATGCGCTGGGTGAGGGGCATCAGCAATTTACCCCGGAACATCTTCTGAAAGTCCTGCTTGATGACGAGCAGGGCATGGCCGCATCGCTGATCACGCGGGCCGGCGGCGACCCCGCCAAGGCGCGTTTCGGCAATGATGCAGCGCTTGCCAAGCTGCCCAAGGTTGCCGGCGGCAATGGTCAGGTCTATCTGGCGCAGCCGCTCGCCAAGGTTTTCAACACCGCTGAAGAGGCAGCCAAGAAGGCCGGTGACAGCTTCGTCACTGTCGAACGCCTGCTGCTGGCGCTTGCTGTTGAAAAGAGCGCCTCGACGGCAACGACGCTCGCCAATGCCGGTGTCACGCCGAACGGCCTCAACACCGCGATCAACGAGATCCGCAAGGGCCGGACGGCTGACAGCGCCAGTGCTGAACAGTCCTACGACGCTCTGAAGAAATATGCCCGCGATCTGACCGAAGAGGCGCGCGATGGCAAGCTTGACCCGGTGATCGGCCGCGACGATGAAATTCGCCGCACGATCCAGGTTCTGTCGCGCCGGACCAAGAACAATCCGGTCCTGATCGGTGAACCCGGCGTCGGCAAGACGGCGATCGCCGAAGGTCTTGCACTGCGCATTGTCAACGGCGATGTGCCCGAGAGCCTGAAGGACAAGAAGCTGATGGCGCTCGATATGGGCGCTCTGATTGCCGGTGCGAAATATCGCGGCGAGTTCGAGGAGCGGCTGAAAGCGGTGCTGAACGAGGTTCAGTCCGAAAACGGCAACATCATCCTGTTCATCGACGAGATGCACACGCTGGTCGGTGCCGGCAAGGCCGATGGCGCCATGGACGCGTCGAACCTTCTGAAACCGGCGCTTGCCCGCGGCGAGCTGCACTGCGTTGGTGCAACGACCCTCGATGAATATCGCCAGCATGTCGAAAAGGATCCGGCGCTTGCCCGTCGTTTCCAGCCCGTCATGGTGGACGAGCCGACGGTGGAGGACACGATCTCGATCCTGCGCGGTCTGAAGGAGAAATATGAGCAGCACCATCAGGTGCGCATTTCCGACAGCGCGCTGGTGGCTGCCGCCACGCTTTCGAACCGCTACATCACCGACCGGTTTCTGCCGGACAAGGCGATTGACCTGATGGACGAGGCCGCAAGCCGCGTGCGTATGCAGGTCGACAGCAAGCCGGAAGCGCTTGATGAGCTTGACCGGCGCATCATCCAGCTCAAGATCGAGCGGGAAGCGTTGAAGAAGGAGACCGATCAGGCGTCGAAGGACCGGCTGGAAAGGCTCGAAGGCGAGCTTGCTTCGCTGACCGAACAGGCCGACGCGCTGACGGCGCGCTGGCAGTCGGAAAAGAGCAAGCTCAACCGGGCGGCCGATCTGAAGAAGCAGCTTGATGCAGCCCGCAACGAACTGGCGATTGCCCAGCGCAACGGTGAATACCAGAAGGCCGGCGAACTGGCCTATGGTTCGATCCCGAAGCTGGAGAAGGAGCTGGCGGAAGCGGAGCAGGAAGATCATTCCGCCGCTAAAGAAGCCATGTTGCAGGAGGTCGTCACCCCCGACAACATTGCGCAGATCGTGTCGCGCTGGACCGGCATACCGGTCGACAAGATGCTGGAAGGCGAACGTGAAAAGCTGCTGCGGATGGAAGACGAGCTGGCCCAATGGGTTGTCGGTCAGGGCGATGCCGTTCAGGCGGTCTCGCGTGCCGTGCGCCGTGCGCGAGCAGGGCTTCAGGATCCGAACCGGCCGATCGGCTCGTTCATCTTCCTCGGACCGACTGGCGTCGGCAAGACGGAGCTGACCAAGTCGCTGGCCCGCTTCCTCTTCGATGACGAGACGGCCATGGTGCGCATGGATATGTCGGAATATATGGAGAAGCACTCCGTATCCCGGCTGATCGGTGCGCCTCCGGGCTATGTCGGCTATGACGAGGGTGGCGCGCTCACCGAAGCGGTTCGCCGTCGTCCCTATCAGGTTGTGCTCTTCGATGAGATCGAGAAGGCGCATCCGGATGTGTTCAACGTGCTGCTGCAGGTGCTCGATGACGGGCGTCTGACCGACGGCCAGGGCCGCACGGTCGACTTCCGCAACACGATCATCATCATGACGTCGAACCTCGGTGCCGAATATCTGACCCAGCTCGGCGAGAACGAGGATTCGGAAGCGGCGCGCGAGCAGGTCATGGGCGTTGTCCGCGCGGCATTCAGGCCGGAATTCCTGAACCGCGTTGACGATATCATCCTGTTCCACAGGCTGCATCGTCAGGATATGGGCGCGATCGTCGATATCCAGCTCAAGCGTCTGGAAGCGCTGCTGGCCGATCGCAAGATCACGCTTGATCTCGGGTCTGACGCCCGCGACTGGCTGGCGGACAAGGGCTATGATCCGGCCTATGGTGCCCGCCCGCTGAAGCGCGTGATCCAGCAGACCGTCCAGGATCCGCTGGCTGAAAAGATCCTCGGTGGTGAGATCGAGGATGGCGCGCATGTGAAGGTCAGCGCCGGTTCGGACCGTCTGATCTTCTATGTCAGCGGCAGCATGAAAAACGTCGCTTAAGCGAACCCAGATGGATTGGGAGGCCGCACCGGGAAACCGGTGCGGCCTTTCGAGTCTGTCACGCCTCCGAAAGCCGCTCTGCCGCCGGCGCCCCCTTGTCGGCGCGCGGTGGCACGCCGAACATCCGCGAATAGTCGCGGCTGAACTGCGAGGCGCTCTCATAGCCGACGCGGAAGGCGGCGTTTTCGACATTCACCGCTTCGCCGATGATCAGCCGGCGCCCTTCGATGAGGCGCAGGCGCTTCTGGTACTGCACCGGCGTCATCGCCGTCAGCGCCTTGAACCTGCGGTGAAAGACAGACGCACTCATCCGGGCGCTCTCCGCCAGTTCCTCGACGCGGACCGTCTCGCGAAACCGATCGCGCAGCAGATGGAGCGCCGTCAGCACGCTCGGTATCCGTTCGGAGCCAAACATCATTGCGGCGAGGTCCGCGCCGCCGGGGCCTGACAGCAACCAGTAGCTCAGCTCCCGCATGATCGCCGGATAGAGGACGGGGATCGCCTTCGGACGGTCGAGAAGGGCGACAAGTCTTTCCACGCAAGCTTCGACCGGGCCGTCGAAACGGCTGACGAAGGCGTTGCGCGGCCGGGCGGGGCTGGTGAGCGGCTCGTCCATCTCCGTCAGAGCCGCGTGCATGATCCCGGCATCGAACATGATCGCGATGCCGAGATAGGGCTCGGAGGGGCTCGCCGCGATGATGGTGCCGATGGCCGGCATCTCCATGCTGACGACCAGCGCATCACCTGCGCCGTAGAAATGGGTCGTGTCGCCGATGAGGCTCGTCTTCGCGCCCTGCAGCGTGACGCAGAGCGCCGGACGCATGATCAGATGGTTCGGCTGGCGCTGATGGTCATAGCGCATCAGCACCAGACCGGGCACGTCGGTCATGACCGGAGGCGTGCCGGTTCGGGTGAGGCGGTCGACGCGGCGGAGAAGGTCTTGTTCCATGTGAACGAGCTTGCACTGCCGGATGGCCCCGCGCCAGCAGAAAATGCGGACGGTGACAGGATCAGGCATGAAATCGCGGCAATCGGGCAGGGAAAGGCGGGGTGTCCACCACTATCTGTCAGGTCGAACGGCAGAAAAGGAGTTCACCATGCCAATCGAGACACAGAAGATCGCAGTCGTTACCGGCGGCAGCCGGGGCCTTGGCCGCAGCACCGTTCTGGCACTCGCAAGCCGCGGCGTCAGTTCCGTCTTCACCTATCACGCCCGCAAGGACGCGGCCGATGCGGTGATTGCCGAGGTGGAGGCCCGTGGCGCCCGCGCCATCGCCCTGCCACTCGATACCGGCGATGTCACCGGTTTGTCGGCCTTTGCCGATAAGCTTCGCGCGGCACTTTCCACTTTCGGTGCCGAACGTTTCGACATCCTCGTCAACAATGCCGGCACGTCGAACCATACGCCGATCGCCGAGACGACGGTTGCGGAGTTCGATGCCCTCTACAACGTTCATGTGAAGGGTGTTTTCTTCCTCACCCAGACGCTGCTGCCGCTGATCAGCGACGGCGGGCGGATCGTCAATATCTCCACCGGGCTGACGCGCTTCGCCGCACCGGGAAGCGGTTCCTATGCGGCGATGAAAGGCGCTGTCGAGGTGCTCACCCGCTATATGGCAAAGGAATTCGGGCCGCGCGGGATCGCGGTCAACGCCGTGGCGCCGGGGGCGATCCAGACGGATTTCTCTGGCGGTACCGTGCGCGATAACCCGGCGGTCAACAAGATGATCGCCG
This sequence comes from Martelella sp. HB161492, assembly GCF_013184775.1. Taxonomy (GTDB): domain Bacteria; phylum Pseudomonadota; class Alphaproteobacteria; order Rhizobiales; family Rhizobiaceae; genus Martelella. The sequence goes on along the minus strand of NZ_JAATVV010000001.1, from coordinate 6,257 downwards.
ACAACACCGCGCTTGGCCGCGCCGGTCTGCCCGACGATATCGGCCCGCTGATTGCGGCCCTGACCTCCGAGGATGGTCGCTGGGTCAACGGCCAGCGCATCGAGGCCTCGGGGGGAATGTTGCTCTGAGTGACTGTCTCTGACACAAAACACCCCGCCGGACCGCGATCCGACGGGGCTCTATCGCACAACGCTTACGGTATCAGGCCCTGATTTCCTGCCGCTGGAAGGCGATATAGGCGATGGCATAAACGATCACCATGGCGGCAATCAGGCCGGCAAGCTCCGGCCATGCCAGCAGCAGGCTCTGGTCCAGCGGCAGGGGGGCACCGGGAATGGCACCCTGCATCTGGCTCATGAAGACCAGACCAAGTGATCGTGTTGCGGGATTGAGAAGCCCGGTTGCCGCCTCACCGAACAGGGTCGATGGCGAGAAGCGGGAAATCACCTGGGTGATCTCGGCCTGATGAATGGCCGTCATCGGATTGTAGGGATCGATGGGAGCAATCAGGCTGGCGACACCCGGTGCAATCATGCTCCAGAACAATGTGAAGATCAGCCAGAGCGTGAGTGCGGCAAGTGCCGAGGTGGCAGGCGTGCGGAAGACGGTTGAAAACAGCATCGCCACCGCCAGCCAGACACCGGAATAGGCAAGGCAGGTGATCAGGAAGGCGAGACCGCGCAATGCCTCCTCGCCTGACGGCGGCAGGCCGAGCATCAGGATACCCATGCCGGTCACCAGCAGGAACAGCGCGATCAGATTGATGGCGACAACCAGCAATGCTCCGAGGAATTTGCCGGCGAGCAGCCCGTCGCGATAGATTGGTTGCGACAGGATGCGGCTCATGGTGCGGCGATTATATTCGCCGTTCACCGCGTCGAAGCCCAGCGTGATGCCGACCAGCGACAGGAGGAAGCTGAGCAGGGCGACAAAGGAAGGGAAGGGCTGTTTGGCGAGTGTGAACAGGTTGAGGAACAGGAAGGGATCCTCGCTGACCGTGTTCTTGATCTGCCCGATCGCCGCATAGATCGCGCCGATCGCTGTCAGCACCATCAGCAGCATGACCAGATGCATGCGCGGCGAGGTCATGTGGTCGGCCGCTTCCTTCAGTGCGACGGTGGCAAGCCCCTGAAAGGGCGATCCTTTCGAAGGCTTGTGGCCGGTGCCGGAGAGCACGGCCGGGCTTTGATCGGCTGTGGTGGCGTCAGGCGGCATGAGACACCTCCTCGAAATAGCGGGCATAGACATCGTCAAGGTCGGAGCGGCTGATCGACAGGCTTTTCAGCGTGCCTCCCGCCTCTACGACCCGTCTGGCAACGGCGCTGCGCACATCGCCGGTGGCATCGATGCGCGTCAGGCCCGACTGCATCGGCGATACGCGGGTGACACCCTCGAGGCCGGAAAGCGTTGCTTCCGCATCGAGATCGTCGATATCGGCCTCGATGACATAGGCGCCGCCAAGAACCTGGCTCGCCAGATCCGGAACCCGGCCGAGAAGACCGACCTTGCCCTTGTTGAACAGCGCCACACGCGTGCAGATTGCCTGCACCATGGACAGCAGATGCGAGGAGAGAACGATGGTCATGCCTTCGCGTGACAGGGTGACAATCAGTTCGAGCAGCTCCTGGGTCGATTGCGGGTCTAGACCCGCAGTCGGTTCATCGAGAATGGCGACTTCGCTGCCCTTGACCAGAAGTTCCGCAATTCCGAGCCGCTGGCGCATGCCGCGGGAAAAGGACGAGACCCGTCGGTCTGTCACCTCGGTGAGGCGCACCCGTGCCATTGCCTGCTCGATCCTGGCACTCGCATCCTCGGCGCCGATTCCGCCGAGCCTTGCCGTGAAAGCCAGATTCTCGCGGGCCGAAAGCTGGTCGTAAAACCCGACGGCATCCGGCAGATAGCCGACACGGCGCTTGACCTCGAGCGGTTCGCGCAGCGGGTCATGGCCGAGAATGCGCACTGAGCCGAATGTCGGTTCCGTGAGGCCGAGCAACATCAGGATCGTTGTTGTCTTGCCTGCGCCGTTGGGGCCGAGCAGGCCGAATATCTCGCCCCGCCCGATGGTCAGATTGATACCGTCGACGGCGACGGCATTTTTGTAGCGTTTCGTGAGGTTTTCAACCTCGATGACGGGGTTGCTCATCTGCGGCCATACCGGGTGACTGCAGCACCAAGCACAACCACGGCTGCAGCAATCAGCCCGAGACCGGCAATGCCCCATTCGGTGGATGTGGCGACAGTGACGCGGAATTTCTGGCTGTCATTGACGCCCTGGCCCGATGCCCGGATATTGACGACATAGTCACCGGCAATCGCCTTGTCGGCCGGGGTCATGGCGACGGTGAAGTCCTGCGACTGGCCGGGGTCGATTTCAGGGGCTGATGCCGGCGTTGTGGTGATCTTCCAGCCATTCGGAGCAGAGGCTGCGACCTTGACATCCTGGGCAGGGGCGGAGCCGGAATTGGCGACGGTGAAGTTGAAAGTCTGTTCCTTTCCGGCCTCGGCGCGGCCAGACAGCAGGCCATCCTTAGCCGAAAGTGCGATTTCGGGCTGACCGCTGACGTCAAGTTCCAGTTGTGTCTTGCCTTCCGTCTTCGAGCTCGCGGCGCTGATCACCACCGGATATTGTCCGGCGGACGCCCCGCGCGGCGGCTTTACCGACACCTTGATGGTCTTCGATTCGCCCGCCTTGAAGGGCAGGCTGGTCAGTTCCTGGCTGCCATATTGTTCCTTGAAGGTGGTGGTGAAGCCGGGCGGTGCATCGGCGACGAGGTTCAGGGTCGCCGCTTCCGCGCTGTTGTTGTCGATGGTGACATCATAATCGAAATTGGAGGTTGGGGTGCCCTTGAGAGCCGGAAGCTTGGCTGACAGATCGATATGATCGGGTTCGCCCGCTGCAAGCGTCATGGCGATCGGCAGTTTCAGGATTTCGCCGCCGTCGGTCTTGCCCTCGACCGTGAAATTATAGGTCCCGGCCTTGGCATTGCCTGCCGGCGTGACCTTGAGCGTGACATTTTCGCTCTTCCCCTCGGACACCATGGCGGCATCGACCGGCTTGCCCGAACCGTCAAATTCGGCGCTCCAGCCGGAGGGAAGCCCCGAAACATCGAAATTGACCCGGGCTGGCGGGAGGTTGGAATTCGTGAGCGAAAGCTCCATCGAAGCGTCTTTGCCGAGACTTTCCGTGATCGCGGGAAAATCAGTGGTCAGCCAAAGGCCGGTCGGCTGCATGTTGTCGGCCATCGCTGTGGACGCAAGCATGAGTGTACCGACGGCTGAGGCCGCCAGCATCGGGCAAAAATTTTTCATCGCTTCTTCCCCTTCTTCTGGTGAAAGCGTTTGGATCTGATGCCATGGCGTTTCTGACTGCGACGTCGCCCGGAATTTACGTGTTCAGATTTTGGCAAAAGTCCGGCCACAATATTAACAAGTGTTCATCTTGATTGTGGCGGAGAGGCGCGTTCAGCCTCTGAAATCAATCGTTTCAGGGGCTGTCGGGCAAAAAGTCCCGCAGGTTGCGATTATTAAATTATGGCAATCTTTGGTCATAATCGGGAAACAAAAAGATAAAAATAGCTATAGTGCGCCGAAAACCCGCGCGACAATGCGACGGCTGCAGCCTGTAGCTGCACGCTGAATCACTTCAATTTCACAGATGATGCTGCCGGCGCTGATGGGATCAGCGGCTGGCGACCTTGTTGTCGCTCTGATTGCCGAGCAGGGCATCGATGCGGTCGCGCTCGGCATCGAAGCGGACCAGGGCATCGCCGGTCAGCGGATCGGCATTTGGGAAGCGTACCTTCATCGGATCCACCTTGGTGCCGTTGACGATCACTTCATAATGAAGATGTGCACCGGTGACGAGGCCGGTGGCGCCGACACGGCCGATCACCTGGCCCTGCTTGACCTTCACGCCGGGCTTGACCCAGGACTCGATCTTGCTCTGGTGATTATAGGAGGTCTCATAGCCATTGGCGTGACGGATGATGGTCTGGTTGCCGTAGCCGCCGCCGTCCCAGCCAGCCTTTTCCACGACACCGTCGCCGGCAGCGATGATGGGGGTGCCGACCGGCGCTGCCCAGTCGACGCCCGGATGCATGCGGGCATATTTGAGCACCGGATGGCGGCGCATGCCGAAGCCTGATGTGAAGACGCCATTGGGGACGGTCTTTCGCAGCAGGAACTGTTTGATGCTCTCGCCATTCTGGTCGAAATAGTCGACCTCGCCGGTTTTCGGGTCGCGGTAGCGGTAAAGCCTTATGTCATTGTCGGCGATGCGCGCATCGATATAGAAAAGCTCTGACGTGGCGCTGGCCCGGCCTTCGGGGTCGGCATCGGAGAAAAAGAGTTCCATATGATCGTCCGGGCCGGCGGTCGCCTGAAGATCAATCTTGCTGGCAAGCAGGCTGATCAGCTCCGCAACCATATCATCGGTCAGACCATAGGAAAGCGCGGCACGGTAGATGCCGTCATAGACCTTGACCGGCTTTTGCGACGTGCCGATGATGAAGTCATTGGGGCTGTTTGCGGCATTGGCAACCGCATCGGAAAGCGGCGGCTCGGTGCCGGGAACAAACTGGTTCTGGTCGTTGAGCGCCATGGTCAGAAGGTGGCGGCTCTTGCGGTAGAGACTGACCCGGGCGATGCGGACATTCTTGCCGAAGCGGATCAGCCCGATCCGTACAACATCACCTTCATCAAGCTGCGATGAATTGAGGCGCGTTTTGAACATTCCGGCGATGTCATCCGCCTGTTGCGGCGGATAGCCCGCCGCTTTCAGGAAGGTGCTGGCATCGATCGCCTGGCGCACGGCCAGAATGTCATCGCTGAAATCCTGGGTTATGACGGTCTGCAGCGGACTGACCGAGACATTTTCATCAACAACATGCGCGGCAAGGCCGGGCGCGATGGCGGTCATGCTTGCGGGCACCGCGTCGAAACGATCCGGATCCACATAACCGAGCATGGACACGTCGTCGGCGGCATCGTTGATGGCGTTCTCATTCTGGGTGATGACCGAGGCGATCGCATCCTCGCTCATCGATCCGGCGAAGGGCATGTCGCTGCCCGAAAGCGGGAAATCGACGGTCTTCAGCTCGACCTCGCCCTCGACGTCGGCATCGTAGATCACGTCGCCGGTTGACGGTGAGGGGCTCTTGTTGCCCGTGGCAAAGACCGCGAAGGGATCAAAGGCCGGATAATCTGGCGTGTCGCCGTAATTGGCGGCGAGGGCCATCTTCACTTCTGAAAAGGGCTCGTAATGAATGACGTCGCGATCACCCTGTTTGACGACGGTCGGCACATTGATGATGCGCTTGTTGGAGGGTTTGGCGTAGACGGGAATGGCGACCAGCCGGTTTCCGCGGGTCTCACCATCGCCATCCGTGCTCGTGCTCGGAAGGCGCGCCTTGGCAAAGGCGGCAGCCGGTGCAGCAAGACGTTGCCGTCCATCGACCGCAGCAGAAAGCGCGACAGCCATCAGCACTGTGCTGGTCACACCCGTCAGGCAGGCGCCCGCGAGCCAGCGCAGCGAAATTTCACGCCGGTCAGGAACACGGCGCCCGTCAGCGAGGATGGGCCGCTTCGTGCCGAAGGTACGGGCGGGATTTTTCTTCTTCTTCATTCAGCTGCCGTCTCGTGGCCACTCACTCGAATAGGATCGATTGATGCCCCATTTGCCTAAGTTAACCTTTAAAGTCAAACCGCGCGGCTCGCCAGAGCCGCCCGCTCATGCCAGGTCCCCATTACTTCCATATGCCGGGCGGTCATGCGCGCGCAATATCTAGCCCGATCTAAAGATGATGCCAAAAAGGCGGATTGAAGGCGAGCTTCTTTTTTGTGCCGGCAATCCACAAGCGCGATGGTGATCGTCGTCGGGTCGCGAGCCGGCCGGGCGTTCCGCCACAGGGCGGCAAAGATGCTCGCCGGCGATGAATTTGAAAAATGATCAAAAGAACCAGTGTGTTATGAGATTTTTGGGAAAAAGGGGAGAAATAGCGTTGACGGTATTGGTTAGGTAGGTCTATAAGCCGCCTCACCGAACGACGGGGCGCCACGGAGCTGGAGCTTACGGTTCAACGCGAAATCACCGACAGGCTGGATGCTTGGACAGGCTTAGACTTTTAAGGATGAGCCGGCGGGATGATTTTGTGACGGTTTTAGGATCGTCGGTTATTTGGACAATTGAATAAAGAAGAAAGAGAAACGTGGCGAGCGGCTTTGTTGGTAGGCTTTTGGCTTACCGGAAAGAGACGAAG